>NZ_JAPEPC010000002.1 GCF_026340465.1 Streptomyces sp. NBC_01306 | reverse complement strand
TCCCGTCCAAGGGGGAAACCAGAATGTCCGAGGAGCGTCGTGATCCCGCGTTGCCGGGCCGTCTCCTGTTGACGGAGCGGGACGCGCTCATGCCGCTGCTCCGGTCGGCACCCGAGGAGTTGTTCGCGTTCCGTACGGCCTGTCCGGGCTGGACGGTTCGAGAGGTGGTCGCCCACTGTGCGGCGGCGCTGGTCCGGATCGTGGAAGGGCGGCTCGAAGAAGGCGTCTTCTCACCCGGATCCAACGCCGCCGATGTGGCTGAGCGGGCCTGCTGGCCACTCCGGCGCGTGCTGGACGAGTTGGAGCGCGGCCTCAGCGAGGCCGGCCCGGTGATCGCCCTGCACGAGGACGGCCTGCTCGACACCGTGGCCTTCGGAGAGTGGGTCCACGCAGGCGATGTACGCGACGCATGGGGCGCGGCAGGTGCCTACGCCGTAGCGGGCGAGGCGTCGGAGCTGGTGCTGCTGTCGGTCGCCAGCCGGAAACGGGGCACCCCACTCGTCCATGCGGTACTCGACGACGGCAACCACACCATGGCGCTCGGGAACAAGATCGACGGACGGCCGCCCGCTCGGCTGGTCGCCGATGTGCCGACGCTGATCCGGCTCTACTCCGGCCGGCCCCTGGTCGGCACACAGTACGAACTGGAAGGCGCGGACGAGCGCGAGTTGGTCATATACCGCTGACCGCGACCTCAGTCTCAGACCTGACTCGGCGGTCTTGCCGTAGCGGGTGGTGACCCCTCGTCGCTGCTCATTGATGCCCCTGCCGCCTCCGGGCCGAAGCTCCTCACCGCGAGTCGCACAGTAGGGGCCGAAGTGCCGAAGCGGGTCCGGGAGGCGGCCGGTACGAACAGTCCGGCTGCCGACGGCCGGGGGGCCGTGGGCATCGACGGCGTCCTGGTCAGCGGTGAGTCGCGGATACCGCCGCGTGCGCCTCGGCCCGCAGAACGTCGGTGTCGGGCTGTTCGCTCGCCCAGGCGACATGGCCGTCGGGGCGGATGAGCGCGGCACGCACGGTGGACCAGGCGGGGCGTGGGTCGGGCCGGTGTGCTGTGTGCGTGATGATGTGGGAGGTGGAGGGCGGTGCTGGGGTGCCGGTGAAGTGCAGCAGGACGTGGCGGCCGGTCCGGAGCAGTGTGAAGAGGTCGGTGCTGTTGGAGAGTTCGAGGTTGGGTGCGCGGTGACCGGTCAGGGGGTGCTGGTGTGCGGGGCCCGGGTAGGTGACGGCCAGTGCCGAGAGTCTTTCGGCCAGGCTTCGGGAGAACTCGGGTACGGTGGCGATGAGTTGGCTCAGGAGTGCACGCAGATCCTGGCCCTCCGCCGAGTAGGCGTTCATCAGTGCCGTCTGGGCGCGGGTGCTGAGCAGTAGGTCGGCGCCGACCGGGTGGCGTTCGGTGTGGTAGCTGTCCAGGAGCCCGGCGGGGGCGGTGCCCGCCACTGTGGCGGCCAGTTTCCAGCCGAGGTTCGTGGCGTCCTGGATGCCGACGTTGAGGCCCACACCTCCGGCCGGGTAGTGCATGTGCGCCGCGTCGCCCGCGAGGAGGACGCGGCCCCTGCGGTACTCGGCGGCCTGCCGGGTGGCGTTGCCGAACCGGGAGAGCCAGCTCGGGTCGCGCATGCCGAAGTCGGTGCCGGCGATCCGGGTCACCTTGGCGCGCAGCACGTCGAGGGTGAGTTCGCCGGGGTAGCCGGTACCGGCACTGTCCGGGTCACCGCCGACGATCCGGTGGATGCCGCCCGGCAACGGGACAATCATGACGCCGCCGGTCGGGCCCGACACGGCCGCCACCGCTTCCCGTGGCGGGTTGTCCAGGACGACGTCGCCCAGGAAGCCCCAGGTGGTGGCGTCGTTGCCGGGGAAGTCGATGCCCGCCGCTTCGCGCACGGTGCTTCGGGTGCCGTCGCAACCGACGACGTAGTCGGCGCGCAGTGTGTACGGGCCGTCGGGGCCGGTTGCCTCGACGCTCACCCCGTCTTCGTCCTGGGTAAGTCCGGTCACGTGGTGCCCGCGCCGGATTTTGGCTCCGGCCGCAGTCCCGTGTTCCTCCAGCAGCTCCTCGGTGCGGGCCTGCGGCAGGGCGAGTGTGAAGGGGTAGGGGGTGTCGAGGACCCCGAAGTCCATCCGGTCGTCGAGCCCGCCGAAGTGGCCACTGGGGATGCGCCGCCCCTCCGCGAGGAAGGGCTCCAGCACGCCCCGGGTGGCCAGGGCCTCCAGTGTGCGCGGATGGATAGTGAGGGCCTTGGAGTGGGGATCCCGCTCGCGGCGAGTTTCCAGGACGGTGACGGGTGTCCCGCCCAGCCGCAGTTCGGCGGCCAGCCACAGCCCGGTGGGGCCGCCTCCTGCGATGACTACGTGCTCGTGCTCCATGGCAGCTCCTCAGGAATCCCTTGGTCAGTGACCAAGGTGGATGCGCCCAGTAGACTAGGTCGGTGACCAAGAAGCAAGCGGATGATCTCGCCCGGACACGGCTCGACCCCGCAACGGTGGTGCGAACGGCCCTGGAGTTGCTGGAGGAGAAAGGTGCGGACGGGCTCTCGATCCGCGGCATCGCGGACCGGCTCGGCGTCCGGATGAACACAGTGCTCTGGCATGCGAAGACCAAGGCGCGGCTGTCGGAGTTGATGGCGGACGCGATCGTGGCCGGGGCGTCGGTGGACGGACTGCCCGAGCCCTGGGAGCCACGGGTCCGCGAACTGCTCCACCGCTACCGCCGCGCCCTGCTGGCCCACCGGGACGGGGCCAGGATCGTGGCCGGTACGTACGCCGCCGAACCCGCCACACTCCGCTTCGCCGACCTGATGACCGAGGCGCTGCTGGCCGGCGGGCTGGCGGAACGCGAGGCGGTCTGGACCGGCTGGAGCCTTGTCTACTTCGCCTTGGGGCTGGCTCAGGAGGAACAGGCGCTTCCTGACGCGATGGGTCCCGCGTTCGCACGACAGCTGGACACGGGCGCATACCCCTCACTGTCCCGAGCCGCCGCGTACTTCGAGGACACCTCCTTCGACGAGCGCTTCGACTACGGGCTCTCCCGCATCCTGGGGGTGTGAAACGGAACGGCGCCCAGACAACTCCTAGCCGGTGGCCACGATCTGGAACGCTTCGGCCAGGCGCCCCGGGGGCAGACCGGCTGCCTGCGCGTGCTCCGACAGCCAGTCGTGCAGCAGGCCCGCCAGATCGTCGAAGTGCGCGGTCTGCGACGTGTGAATGCGCAAGGCGTCGACCTTGCGGCTGAAGACGCTGGTGACATCGACGTACTGGTTGGGCGTGGGGCCGGTCATCAGCCAGAGTTCCGGCACGATCCACGGTTCGAGCCCTTCCCCGCCGAGGAGTTCGGGGTAGGCGAACGGATTACGCGCTTCGGGATAGACGGCGCGCAGTGCCGCCTCGCCGACGGCCCGGTGGTCGGGGTGCAGATCGGCGAGTCTCTTCCAGTTGATCTCGGGGCTGGGGATGATGGCGCGCTGGGGCCTGACCTCGCGGATGACACGGCACAGATCACGCCTCAGAGCCACACTCGGCTCGACAAGGCTGTCCGGGTATCCGAGGAACCGGACGTCCTGGATGCCGCTGAGCTTCGCCGAATGGACCTGTTCGGCACGGCGCAGGTCCGCCATCGCCTGCCGGGGGAGCCGGTCGTCGTAACCGCCGGCGTCTCCGTCCGTGACGATGCAGTACGTCGCGCGGGTGCCCCGGGCGATCCACTGCATCACGGTTCCGCTGACACAGAACTCGATGTCGTCCGGGTGTGCGGCGACGACCAGCAGGCTCTCCGGCGTGCTGCGGTCGGGGCAGTCGGTCCTCAACTCGTCCATGTGTTCAGCCTGTTGCCTGCTCAGGCCGGGGACAAGGCGCACCGGGTGGCGCGTCCGAGACATGGCACTTACGCGCCACTCCAAAATTTGGTAGCTTCAAAACATTGGTGCAGTTAAGAGAAGCCGTCAGGGAATTTGACAGCCGGAGGCGCTGGCATGTGCAGGATTCTCGGTTCATTCGCCGCTGGGGTGACCGCCCCCGAGCTGGACGCTGTGTCGGGTCGGCAGCGTCACGGCGGACCCGACGAGCGTGGAGTGCTCAGCGGCCGCGGCTGGTCGCTGGGGTGCGACCGGCTCGCCGTCACGGATCCCGGGCACGGCAGCCAGCCGTACCGGCTGCGTACCGCCCCCGGTGTGCTCGCCGTGCTGAACGGGGAGATCTACAACCACCGCGAGCTGCGGCGACGGCTGTCCGCCCGTGGGCACCGCTTCGACGATCTCTGCGACGGCAGCCTCCTGCCGGCCCTCTACATGGAGTACGGCCCCGAGTTCGCCGCGCATCTCGACGGGATGTTCGCGGTCGCGGTACTCGACCTCGGACGGCCGCGGCCCCGACTCGTGCTGGCAGTGGACGACATGGGGATGAAACCCATCCACTACCACGTCTCCGGGGACGGATCCGTGCGCTTCGCGTCGGAGATCCCCGCGCTCCTCGCCTTCGACGCCGTACCGGCCGACATCAGGGAGGAGTCGCTCGACTCGGTCCTGGCCACCAAGACGCCCCTGGGCACCGAGACGGCGCTGCGCGGCGTGCACGTCCTGCCGCCGGGTGCCACGGCGGTCGCGTCCCCCGGCTCCGTCCTGCGGATAAGCCACCGTACGGCGGACGACCGTTCACCGCACGCCGGTACGGGGGTACTGGAAACCCTGCGACACGAGACCGCCCGCCTGACCGCCGCCGATGTCCCGGTGTGCGCCGTCACCAGCGGTGGGCTCGACTCCGGACTGGTCACGGCGCTCGCGGCCGAGGAACTGCACGGTGAGGACCGGCAGTTGCACACCTTCCACCTCGGCTACCAGGGCCGCTGGCCGGACGCCGAGCACACGTACGCGCGCGCCGTCGCCAACCGGGCGGGCACGGTGCACCACCGCGTCGACATCGACCCGGCAGAGCTCGCCTCGCTCCTCACCCGTACGGTCCGCCACCTCGGCCAGCCCAACGCCGATCCGATCGCGCTGAGCACCTACGCCCTGTTCCGGGCCGTGCGGGAGGCCGGATTCACGGTGGCGCTCACCGGGGACGGGGCCGACGAACTCTTCGGCGGTTACGACCGGGTCCGCCGCGCGATGGAGGTACCGGACGGCCAGGACTGGACCGCTGCCTACGTCGACGCGCTCGCGGCCGCGCCCCGGCTGCTCCGGCACCACCTGTACACACCGGCCTACCGCGCCTTCATCAACGACCTGGGCTCCGACAGCGACCGCATCGCGGCCCGGCTGCGCCGCTCCACAGGGGACCGGCTCTCCACGCTCAGCGAGTTCGAGACCGGTTGCCGGCTTCCCGCCTACCACCTGCGGCGCGTCGACCATCTGAGCATGGCCTGCGCGGTGGAGGCCCGTATGCCGTTCTGCCAGCCGGCCACCGTGGCCATGGCCAGGTCCCGGAGCGCCGGGGAGCGGACGGGGAAGCACGCGCTGTACGAAGCGGGCCGTGGGCTGCTGCCGGCCACGGTTCTGCGGCGGCCCAAACAGCCGTTCACGCTGCCGCTGGCAGCCATGCTGGCCCCGGGCAGCCCCCTCCTGGAATCCGTACGGGAACTGCTGTCACCCGCGAAGCTGGCGCGGGACGGACGTCTGCGCCCCGACCGGGTGCAGGCGCTGCTCGCCCGGCACACCGATCACCCCTCCGCATCGGACGCACTGGCCCTCTGGGCCATCGCCGTCCATGAGCTGTGGACGGAAGTCGTGCAGGGGCTGCGGCGGCCTGTCGACTGCGCGGCATGAGGGCGGACATCGTCCGGGTGGAGGGAGCGCCGAGTCCGACGCTCGTGCTGCCGGGCGACGGGCTTCCCCGGGGCGCACTCGCACTGGGGAAGGAACTCCTGGGCGTCCGCCGGTGGCTCGACTCGACAGGGCGTGCACAGATCCAGAAGATCGCGCTCCACCAGCCGTCGCCCCATCCCGGCTTCGACCTGGAGTACCGCTTCGTGCAGAGATTGCCGGACGGTTTCAACTTCCGCAGCGGCTGCGGTCATTCGCTGCTCGCCTGCGTCGTCGCCGCGCGGCTGCCGGGGCCGGTCCGGGTACGGGCCCTGACGACCGGCGACACCGTCGTCTGCGAGCCCGACCCGCACGGCGGCCACATCGTCAGGTTCACCGGCCCCTGGCCCGCCGCGGGACTGCTCCCCACGGGTCTGCCCCTGCAGCGGCTGGGCGGCCTGGATGTGTCGCTCGTACGTTTCGGCAATCCCTGTGTGTTCGTCGACGCCGCAGCGCTCGGAGTGCACTCGGCGGCCGAACTGTTCGCCGCCGGAATCGAGTTGCTGCTTCCCCTGCTGAGGATCAGAGCGGCCGCTGCTCGGCTGCTCGGCTGCGCACCCCGGTCGGGGCTGCCCAGGATCGCCGTGATCGGCGCCGACCCCAGCGGCCTGCTGTTCGCCCGCGGTATCACCGTCAACGGCTGGCATCCCAGTCTCGCTCTCACCGGAGCCGCGTGCGTCGCGGCGGCCGCTGCCATCCCCGGTACGGTCCCGCACCGCCTCGCGCAGGGCCCGGCCCTCAGCATCGCCACCCCGGGCGGGACGGCACATGTGTCGGCCGCGGTGGACGGGCCGTGCCTCGGCAGCGTGGCGGTGCACGGCAAGCGCGCGTACGTCCTGGAACGCGCGGTGCCGATGCCCTGGCGTATCCGCGTCACGGCGTGAATACGCAGCCCTTCTGACCGCCTTCGGGCCCCTCCGCTCTGTCAGGCTGGATTCCGAAGAACTTCCCACCGCCCTTTCGACGTGGGGGAGTTCTGCCCTTTTCCGTCCTGTGTGAGGAGCGCAGCAGAGGATGACATTCCAGAACCTGAACGTCGTGGTGACCGGTGCGTCCCGGCACTTCGGCCGTGCGCTTGCCATCGGATTCGCCCACCTGGGCGCCGAGGTCTACGTATCCGCGCGCACGGTCGAGGCCGCCGAACGCACCCGGACCGAAGTCATGGGCTCCGCCCGGGACCGCATTCACGCCTTCGGATGCGACCTGAGCAAGCCGGCCGACATCCGGGAATTCGCACGCCGTGTCGGCGAGCGGACGGACCGGGTGGACCTCCTGGTCAACAACGGGGCCCGGTGGCTGGACGGCCTGGAACTCGACGACGCGTCGGACGAAGAGATCGTGGAGACGATCGAATCGACGGCCGGCGGCACCGTGCTGATGGTCAAACACTTCCTGCCGTTGCTCCGTGCGTCGAACCGCCCGGACATCATCAACATGGTGGCCGTGTGCGCCGGCCGGTCGACAGCTGATTCCCACGCGCACGAGGCCTTCTACGCGGCAAAAGGCGCCCAGGCCGGATTCGCCGACATTCTCTCCCGACGGCTCGGCCCTTCCGGCGTCCGTGTCTTCTCGCTCTATCCACCGGACTTCTCCACCTCCGACCCGCGCTCCGCCGAATGGGAGGGAATGGGGGCCGGGAACCGGGGCGTCGAGGAGAAGCTCACCACCCAGGCACTCTTCGAATGCGTCGTCTACGCGGTCGAGCAACCGCGCGACTGCTTCATCCGCTCCTTCCACTTCGAACCGCGCTGAGCACCGCACCCGCGTCACTCCAGCGTCAAGGAGGTCCACCCATGAGTACGCCGCTCTGGATCACCGCGACCCCGCCCGCCCCCTGCGCCGAACTCGACATCGGACATCTGGCCGGCCCCTACGTAGCCGCCGACGTCCTGGCCCGCTTTCTGCGGGCGGACGGCGAACGCGTGCTGTTCACCACCGGAACCGCCGACCACACCGCATCCGTGGCAGCCAGAGCGCTCCGCGCGCAGCGGACGCCGGAGGACGTCGCCGACGGCTACCGCACCACGATCAGAGCCGACTGGCAGCACGCCGGGATCGAGTTCGACCACATCGTCCACCCACGACGCGACCGCGGATACGCCCGCTGGACCAGGGCACTCTTCCGCAGCCTCCACGCGGACGGAGCCATCGTGGTGCGCTCCCGGCCGATGCCCTACTGCGTACCCTGCGAACGCCGGCTGCACGGAGCGCTGGTGACCGGCGGCTGCCCGCACTGCGCCGCGGCGAGCGAAGGCGGCGTCTGCCGTGTCTGCGCCCTGCCGAACGACGGTGGCACACTGACCGACCCCTCCTGCACGCTGTGCGGCACACCTGCGCAGCTTCGCCGCTCCCGGCGGCCCTACTTCGCCCTGGAGCAGTTCCGCGGCCCTCTCGCCGACTACTGGGCCGCGTCGGAGCTCCCGCCCTCGCTGGCGGTCCTGTGCGAAACCCTCGTCGAGGACGGGCTGCCCGACGTGGCCGTGGGCTATCCCGGCGACTGGGGAATCCCGGTGCCCGTCGACGGACTCGACGGGCACCGCATCGACGGATGCTTCGAGGCGGCGGCCATGCACCTGTTCGGCCAGGGCTTCGACAAGCAGCCGCTGCCGGAACGCACCGCGCACTTCGGCGGCTTCGGCCACACCTTCTGCCATGCCGTCCTCCTGCCGGCGATCCTGCTCGCGAAGGGCGTCAAACTCCCGCAGGACTTCTACGTCAACGAGACCCGTACGGGCGCGGAAGGGCACGAGGGGGCGTGGGCGCTCGACCTGCTGATCGAGTACGGCTCCGACACGCTGCGCCGGCACGTACTCGAAGGGCGCACCGCGGCGCGGCGGCCCGACTTCCGGCTGGACGAGCCGGCCGCGACGCTGCGGATCCTCACCGGCACGTGGAACGGGTGGCTGAATCGCCTGTTCGACGCGGTGTACGAGGAGAACGGCGGCGTCATCCCCGACGCGGCCCCGGGAGGCGCCGGATGGGGCACCCAGCTGCGGCGCCTCCACCGGGCGGCCGACGACCTGCGGGACGCGTACTCGCCGGATTCGTTCGACCCGCGCCGCGTGGTACTCCTCCTCGACGAAGTCGTGCTCTCGGCCGCCGACTTCGGGTACGCCAACGCCCACCAGCGGCGGCGCCCGAGTGCCGGCGGACGTCATCTGCCCTCCCTGACGGCGCAGTTGAGCATCGCGTCGGCGCTCTGCGCCTGGGCCGCACCCGTGATGCCGGAGGGTTCCGGGCGGCTGGCGTCGGCTCTCCACATCGAGCCGGGGCGGCCGGTCACCGCCGACGCGCTGGCTGTGCCCTCGCCGGGCACCCGGCTCTTACGGCCCTCAGGACCCGTCTTCGGGTTCTGACCGGCTTGTCCCTTCCAGCGATCCGCCGCGTGGCCGGGCGCCGGCGATCCGAGGCGGCGACGGGGCACGCGTTCCCAACCGAGGAGCTGCCGTGTCCCTTCGCGTCGCCATGCTCAGTGTCCACACCTCGCCACTGCACCGGCCCGGCACCGGTGACGCCGGTGGCATGAACGTCTACATGGTCGAACTGGCCCGGGCGCTCGCCCGGCGGGACGTCTCCGTCGACCTCTTCACCCGGTGCCGCGGAGAGGGGCACCCCGACGACGTCCGGCTGGACGAGGGGGTCCGGGTCCGGTATCTGCACGCGGGCCCCTGCGAGCCGCTCCCCAAGGAGTCCATGCGGGACCTGCTGCTGGAGTTCTCGCTGGCCCTGATCAGAGCCGGGGCCGAGCGCCCCTACGACCTCGTCCACTCCCACTACTGGCTCTCCGGGCAGGTGGGAGGGCCGGCGGCCGGGCACTGGCGGGTCCCTCTCGTGCACACCATGCACACGCTCGCGAAGGTCAAGAACTCCTGCCTCGCGCCGGCCGACACACCCGAACCGGAGTGGCGTATCAGCGGCGAGGCGGGTGTGGTGCGCATCGCCGACCGCCTCATCGCGAACACCGCTGACGAGGCGGCGGCCCTGGTCGGCATGTACGGCGCCGATCAGCTGCGCACCGATGTGGTGAGCCCGGGAGTGAACACCCGGCTCTTCCGCCCCGGAGGGGGGCAGCAGCCGGCCCGGTCCCGTCTCGGGCTGCCGCACGGCGCGTTCGTGCCGCTCTTCGCCGGCCGCCTCCAGCCACTCAAGGCTCCGGACGTCCTGGTGCGGGCGGTCGGCGAAGCGCTCCGTTCCGCTCCAGGACTGCGAGGCCGCATGGTGGTCCCGGTCGTCGGCGGCCTGAGCGGCGCCGGTGCAGCCGCCCCTGATGCGCTGCACAACCTCTGCCGGGATCAGGGGGTACTCGATGTGATGCGCTTCGTCCCCGCCACATCGCAGGGGGAGTTGGCCGACTGGTACCGGGCGGCGGACGTTCTCGTCGTTCCCTCGCGCAGCGAGTCCTTCGGCCTGGTGGCCCTTGAGGCCCAGGCCTGCGGCACTCCGGTGCTGGCATCGGCGGCCGGCGGCCTGCCGACCGCCGTCCAGGACGGCGTAACAGGACTCCTCGTACGCGGACACAACCCCGCCGACTATGCCGAGCGGCTGCTGTGGTTCGCGCGGAACCGTGGCACTTCGCGGTCGATGGGACGGGCGGCGGTCCGTCGTGCGCAGGGCATGAACTGGCAGTCCGCTGCGGACAGGACCCTCGCCGTGTACGAACGGGCCCTGCGCACCGGGCCGTTGGGTGGGGCAGGGGCAGCGGCATGCCCCTGCCCCGTCGGCAACCCCCTCCTGGAGGAACAGGGGAGCCGTAGCCCGATGCTACCATCTGTTTTGGTCTGACCAAAAGACCGGCGTATTCAAGAGGCGGGGCCCGTTGGGGTCCCGCCTCTTGTCGTGGGCCCGGGGAAAATCAGGCGCCGGAAAGGGCAATGCGCTCATCGGTGAGCCTGAACCACTGAAGTGGTGTGCAAGATCGCGGATATCCGGAGAAGATCCCTCCCGCGGAAATGAGGATTCCGCAGGTGACGCATCAACGCCATGGCAGGTCCACGACGTTGAAAACTCTGGCTGTGTGGCTTCCGGTGAGCGATTATTTAGATGTCTTCGAGGGGCCCGGCGGCACGGACCCCCTGAGGTGACTATCGAAATCACATCCTGGAGGAATCATGTCTGCTCACGTTCGCAATTCCGGAATTCGCAAGGTCGCCAGGCAGTTCGCCGTAGCCACCATTCTCTGTTGCGGAATAGCCATTCCGCCTGTGCTGGCGGCCACCCAGGCGGTTGCCGTGGAGACGCCCGCCGGGGGCGGCGAGTGGCCCGCCCCGGGCCCTGCCACGGTGTCGGCCGACGGCGAGTGGCCGACGCCTCCCCCCGCTGCTGTGCGGCCTGCTGATGGTGAGTGGCCTGCGCCCACCGGTGCTGCTGTGACGCCTGCCGGCGACGGTGAGTGGCCTGCACCCGCTGGTGCTGCTGTGACGCCTGCCGGCGATGGTGAGTGGCCTGCGCCCACGTCGGCAGCGGTCCCGCCGTCGAACGGTGAGTGGCCGGCGCCGGTGCAGGCCTGACCGACGAACGGAAGGGCCCGGAGAGGCTGGCGGCAGCTCTCGCCGGGCCCTTCGTCCGCCCGATTCGTCTATTCGGAAGTGCTCAGTTCCGAGCTGTGGCGCTGCAGTCGGGGCAGATTCCCTTGAAGACGATCTCCGAGCCATGGACATCCCACCCGGACAAGTCATTCCCCGGCTTTTTCAGGGGAGCGCTGGTCACATTGTCGACGCGCCCGCACAGAGAGCAGAGCGCATGGTGGTGAGGTGTACCCGCGATTTCGAAGACGGCGGGAAGGCCCGGTCGGTCGAACTTCGTCACCAGTCCCGTTTCAAGGAAATGCCGGAGCATTTCATAAACGGCCTGACTGGTGAGCGCGCCCAATTTCTCACGCGCCGCGACCGCCAGGGTCTCCACGTCCATGTGGCCGCCGCCCGTGAGGATGTGCAGGATCTCCAGACGTGGAGCCGTCACGCGCAGCCCCACGTCACGGAGTTGCTGGATCGCCGCGTCGCGCTCGGTCGTCACTACCTCGCGAGTCATGTCTCCGCCACCTGGTTCGACCAAAACTTTGGAGATATCTTACCTCTTGGGCGGTAAGAAGCGAGATGGCCGTCGGGAGCCGCTCGGGAGCGGCCCGGCCGGGGCTGCTCAGTCGAGCCAGCCGAGCCGGGCGGCCCGTACGCCGGCCTCGAAGCGGCTGGACGCGCCGAGCTCGGCCATCACCTCGGAGAGCATCCGGCTGACGGTCCGCAGGGACACGCCCATGCTGCGAGCGATCTTCTCGTCCTTCATCCCGGACGCGAGCATCTGCAGTGCCGCACGCTGCTGTTCCGTGAGCCCGTCGCCGCCCTGCTCGGAGTTGAGCACTTCACCGTAGGGGGCCGCGGTGTGCCAGCAGTACTCGTACAGCGCCAGGTACGAGCGGACGAGCGCGGCGCCGCGGGCGAGGATCGCGCCCAGCGTCGGATTGGAAGGGTCCAGCGGGATCAGGGCGAAGTGGTGGTCCGCGATGACCATGTTCATGGGGACCACCGGGGACATGCGGATCTCGGCGCCCTGTTCGGCCTTGCGCCGGAAGTACTCGGCCTGCTCGGGTACGGAGACGAACCGCTGGTTGAAGATCGCCCGGATCCGTACGCCCTTGTCGAGCTGGCGCCGGTCCCGCTCCAGTACACGCTCCGGGAACTCCCGCTGCAGGGTGCCGGGATGCATCAGTGCTTCCTCGTGCTGGACGACATGGCTCATGTCCTCCAGCACCTGCTGAATGCGCCGGTAGTCGGTGAGGACCTCCACCTCGACGTCGGTTCCCTTGGTCACCGCCCCCGGCCGCAGAAAACGGCCGACCAGCGACTCAAGAGCGCTGTACGAGGCGTCGGCCTCGGCGAGGTGGGTCCGGAGGCGCTGCTGCTCGCGCTGGAGCAGCCGGAGTAACGCGATCTCCGGATCGATGACCGCGACGCCGTCGGTCTCGGCCTCCGCCGGTGTGCCGTTCTCGACGTCCAGACGGCTGGCGTGCTTCGATCCGGTGGGAATGATCAAGCCCAGGTCGAGCAGTTCGGACCGACATCGCTCCCGCTCCTCGGTCTCCAGTTCAAGATCGGTGACCACCTTCTCGTAACTGCCCGCCCCCCGGGCACGCAGCTCCTGGTACAGCGAAAGTGTCGGATCGGCCGACTGCGTACGTGCCTTGTCGGTCTTGCCCATGCGCAGCGCCCCCTGGCCCAACTGGATACATCGCACCCCGTCACACCTTAGACACAGAGGTGGTACGGATTTCGCACCCTTGATCGATGATGTGACGCGTGTCACGTCACGTGCGACAGGCCAGGAAGACGCTCAACGTGCGCCGATCCAGGCGCTGTTGCCGACGTTCGGTGATGTGGAGGCCCGCCGCGCGGAGTTCGTCGCGCAGGGCGTCCTGGTCCACCACCCACTTGAGAGTCGAGGTGGCTGAGCTGCGGGCCCGTGCGTCAGCGGGGCGTTCGGTGCGGTACGTGATCCGCTCGGTCATGGCCCCGGCGTCGAACACCTGCTGGACGACGGCCCATTCGACCACGCCGTCGCAGCGCGGCACCTGGAAGCGGTGGGTGCGGCGGGGGCACCGGGCGAGTTCGCCGGTCTCGTGCGAGGTGTAGTCGAGCGCCAGTGTGCCGCCCTCCTCCAGATGGGAGGCGACCTCGTGCAGCAGGCCCGGGCGGGCGGCGGGGGAGACGGCCGACACCATCGTCCCGGCGAGCAGGACCAGATCGTAACTCCGCCGCAGTTTCAGGAGGTTGAGATCGGCCTGGACCGTGGTGACGGACTGCCGGGTGCGGGGCCCGATGCGGGCCGCCCACGCGTGGAGGCGGTCGAGGCTCGCGGCGTCCCGGTCCACGGCGTCGACGCGGAAGCCGTGCCGGGCGAAGGGGACCGCCAGCCGCCCGGCACCGGAACCCAGATCGAGCACGGTGCCGCCTCTGCGCCGGACCAGGTTCAGATACGCCAGGATGTCCTCGCTGTACGGCCCGAGCAGCGCTTCGTGCAGCCAGATGTCCTGCGGGCCGACGGGGGAGACCGACTCGAAACCCGGCAGCCGGGGCGGTGCGGCACGGGTGGCCGGAGCGCGGGCCGGAAGGGTGTCGAGTACGGCACGCAAGGGCTCGGTCTGTGTCTGCATGGCTCCTCCGCGGGCGCTCGGCCTGATCCTGCCCTTCACGCGGGCCCCCACTGGAACCCCGCGAGGACCATGGTGTCCGGAACCCTTCGGGCGGGGCCAGCGCCAGCGGTTGCGCGTCCATGCCATAGCGTGGATGCGCCACACGTCCGGCCCTCGGGCGCGCCGTGCCGAGCGGTCGACAGAGCGGGGGCGGTTACGCCGAGCGGCCGAAACCGTGCGGGTGCGGTTACACGGGGCGCGTCAGCCGGCTGCCCGGCCCGTCGAACCCGTGGCGGCGGAAGAAGCCTTCGGTCGGGTCCTGTTCGCAGTGCAGGGTCACGGCCTGCTGCCGGGCGTCATGGTCGAGCATGCGTTGCGTCACGGCGGCGAGCAGTGCGGTGCCGAGGCCCCGGCCGCGCCCGCTCAGCGCCGTACACAGGGAGTACAACTCGCCCTCGCCCGCAGCCGGAACGCCACCCGCCGCGGCGCCGACCACCGCGTCGCCCTCGACGGCGACCAGCCATCCGAGCCAGCCCGGAGCGCCGCCAGGGATGCCGATCTCCGCTCTGATCCGGGTCAGTGAGCAATTGGTACTTATCAGCTGCTGAATGGCCGGATCGCGCAGGGTGCCGGTATAGGTGTCGCGTATTGCCTCTGCCAGAAGGTGTGAAATGGCGGTTGCTTCGGCAGGGGTTGCGGACCGCACCTCTGTGTGGTGCATGAGCTCCGGGCCTCCAGGGGTGGGTCGCTTTCTCCAACGCCCCAAGAATAGCCGCCAATTGACCCGCGCAGTCACGCTCCGAGTATTTACGAACGTACTAAGTAATTCAGTAAATGATTCAGCCTTGGATTAAACAGCAGGCGAGGGCGATCGGTGTGACCGCGCAGATGACCGCCGCGGACGTCAGCAGGCCGAGCAGTACCGGACGTCCGGACTCCGGCGTCAGTATGCGACGTACCCGCAGAACGGCGGAAGGCCCGCCGGCCGACATCGTCCACTGCGGGGCGCGCCCGGTCGCCACCGAGTACAGGGCGGTCGCGAGTGCTTCCCTGGAACATGCGCGCAGAGCCCGGTCGTCGGCGGCCATCTCGACCAGAAGCGGCACTTCTGACGTTATCCGGCGAATCAGCGGTATCGGGGGAAAGGAGTGGCTGAGCGACTGCGCCGCGACGGTCAGCAGATGGTGACGGCCGGCAATGTGGGCCCGCTCGTGCCGGAGCGCGGCGTCCAGCTGGACGACGGTGAGCGCGCGGAGTGCACCGGTGCTCACGACCACTTGAGACGGCCGCCCGGGAACGCAATAGATCGCCGGTGTTTTGTGCTCGAACAGTGTGGCATCCAGGGCGGGTTCCCATCGGCCGACGAGGTTCAGCAATTCGGTGTGCCGGACCCGCAGACGTCGCGTACGGATTGCCTCACGCAGAAAGAGCGCCGCCGGAAGAAGAAGCAATGCCAGTGCGACGGCAATTGCCGGTAAGTCCGTGGGGCGCACCCCCGCGAGGTGCGGTGCGACGCAGGCCTGCGCAGCCCAGGGCAGGCAGGCTTCGGCGAGGTCGGAGAGATGGACGCTGCTCCGGTACGGCAGCAGAAGCAGCAGTGCGGCGCAGGACGAGGCCGCGATGAAGACAGCCGCGAGCGCGCTCCACGTGGCGAGCGCCAGTCTGGGTGCCTGATGGGGCCAGTGGCTTCGGGACATCCCCACCGGGAGTACCGCGCCCGCGGCGAGTGCCAGCACCAGCGGCGGCACCACGTGGTGGTTCATCTGGAGCCGCCGTCGGCGCCGGGCCGCTGGACCGCGCGGAGAGCGGCGTCCAGTGCCGAGACGTCCTCCACGGACATGTGCTCCACGAAGCGCAGCAGGGCTCCCTGTCTGTTCTCGGTGGCTCCGAGGGCGTCCTGCATCAGCCCGGCCGTGTACTCCTCACGGCTCTGCTTCGCCTCGTAGACCCAGGCGCGGCTGATCTTCTCCCGGCTCAGCCAGCCCTTGGTGTGCAGTATGTCGGCGACCGTCATGACCGTGGTGTACGCGACCGGCCGGGTCAGGTTGAGGTCATCGACGATCCGGCGAACGGTCGACGGTGTCTGCCACCGCCAGAGACGGTCCATGATCTCGGCTTCCAGATCCCCCAGCCGTCGCACTCTGTCCCCTTAGTCGCCTTGGTCGCCTCAGTTGCCGCACTGAACCGTTCACGATGCGTCACATCGTAGACGTTGGTTTCCACGGTGCCCTGCCTCAATACCCGCTGGGGCAGGGCCTGCCGTGTCCCACTGCCGTCCGGCTGCCCTTTCCGGAGTTCAGGCCTTCACGAGCCGTGCGATGGCCTGCGACGCCTCACTCACCTTCGCCGTCGCCTGGTCACCGCCCGCGGAGACGGCCTCCGCGACGCAGCAGTTGAGGTGCTCGTCGAGGAGCGTCAGCGCACAGGCCCGCAGCGCGGCGGCCGTCGCGGAGATCTGGGTCAGCACATCGATGCAGTAGGTGTCGTCCTCGACCATGCGGTGCAGTCCGCGTACCTGGCCCTCGATGCGCTTGAGGCGTCTGAGGACGTCTTCCTTCTGGTGCTGGTATCCGGCCATCTTCCGTCACGCCCCGTTCACGCGGCCTGGAAGCGGCGCAGCCGCAGGGAGTTACCGACGACGAAGACGGAGGAGAAGGCCATGGCCGCTCCGGCGATCATCGGGTTGAGGAGACCGGTGGCCGCGAGGGGGAGGGCGGCCACGTTGTAGGCGAACGCCCAGAACAGGTTGGACCTGATGGTCCCCAGGGTGCGGCGGGAGAGGCGGATGGCGTCGGCTGCGGCGTTGAGATCGCCCCGTACCAGAGTGAGGTCGCCGGCCTCGATCGCGGCGTCCGTGCCGGTGCCCATGGCGAGGCCCAGATCGGCCTGGGCGAGGGCGGCGGCGTCGTTCACCCCGTCACCCACCATGGCGACGCTGCGGCCCTCCGCCTGCAGCCTCTTGACGACGGCGACCTTGTCCTCGGGCATCACCTCAGCGATGATCTCGTCGATCCCGACCTCGGCGGCCACGGACTGTGCGACGGCCTTGTTGTCCCCGGTGAGCAGGATCGGGGTGAGGCCGAGCGCGCGCAGCCGGCGGATGGCCTCGGCGCTGGTCTCCTTGACGGCGTCGGCCACTTCGAGGACGCCCCGGGCCTCACCGTCCCAGGCGACGGCGATCGCCGTACGGCCGGCGGCCTCAGCCGCGTGCTTGGCGCGGGCCAGTCCGGTGGGCAGCTCCATGGCCCAGTCCTTGAGCAGCTGCTCCCGGCCGACGAGGACGGCATGGCCGTCCACGACGCCCTGGACACCGAGGCCGGGGACGTTCGCGAAGTCCTCGGGGGTGGCCAGTGGGCCGGTCTTCTCGGTGGCTCCGGTGGCGACGGCCTGGGCGATGGGGTGCTCGGACGCGTTCTCCAGCGCGCCCGCCAGCCGCAGTACTTCGGACTCGGTGGTGCTGTCGGTGGTGTGCACGGCGAGCAGGGTCATCCGGCCGGTGGTGACGGTGCCGGTCTTGTCCAGGACGATCGTGTCGACCTTGCGGGTGGTCTCCAGGACTTCGGGCCCCTTGATCAGAATGCCGAGCTGGGCGCCGCGTCCCGTACCCACCATGAGGGCGGTCGGTGTGGCGAGGCCCAGGGCGCACGGGCAGGCGATGATCAGTACGGCGACCGCGGCGGTGAACGCGGCTGCCAGACCGGAGCCCGTGCCCAGCCAGAAGCCGAGGGTGCCGAGCGCGAGCGCGATGACGACCGGGACGAAGACGGCGGAGATCTTGTCGGCGAGGCGCTGGGCGGCGGCCTTGCCGTTCTGCGCGTCCTCGACCAGCTTCGCCATCCTGGCGAGCTGGGTGTCGGCGCCGACCCGGGTGGCTTCGATGACGAGACGGCCGCCGGCGTTCAGGGTCGCGCCGGTGACGGCGTCGCCGACGGCGACCTCGACCGGGACGGACTCGCCGGTGAGCATCGACGCGTCAACGGCGGATGCGCCTTCGACGACCGTGCCGTCCGTGGCGATCTTCTCCCCGGGACGGACCAGGAACCGGTCCCCTACCTGCAGTTCGGCGGTCGGGATGGTCTCCTGTCGGCCGTTGCGCAGGACCGTGACCTCCTTGGCACCGAGTTCGAGAAGGGCCTTGAGCGCGGCACCGGCCCTGCGCTTTGAGCGGGCCTCGAAGTAGCGCCCGGCGAGGATGAACGCGGTGACACCGGCGGCGGCCTCCAGATAGATGTTCCCGGCGCCGTCGCTGCGGGCGATGGTGAATTCAAAGGGGTGCGTCATTCCGGGGGTGCCGGCGGTGCCGAAGAACAGCGCCCACAGCGACCACAGGAACGCGGCCGACGTGCCGACCGAGATCAGCGTGTCCATCGTCGCGGCGCCGTGCCGTGCGTTGGTGAACGCGGCGCGGTGGAAGGGCCAGGCCGCATAGGTGACCACCGGCGCGGCCAGGGTGAGACTCAGCCACTGCCAGTAGTCGAACTGCAGCGCGGGGACCATCGCCATGGCGATCACGGGGACGGCGAGGACCGCCGCGGTGATGAGGCGCTGCCGCAGCGGGGCGAGCGTGTCGCTCTCCTGCTCCGCTGCGGCAGCGGACGCACCGGCGGCCGAAGGCGGAGCCGGTTCCTGTGCGGTGTAGCCGGTCGCCTCGACGGTGGCGATGAGGTCCGTGACCTCGACGTGCTCGGCGAAGGTGACTTTCGCCTTCTCGGTCGCGTAGTTGACGGTGGCCTCGACGCCGTCCATGCGGTTGAGCTTCTTCTCGATCCGGGCCGCGCACGAGGCGCAGGTCATCCCGCCGATCGCGAGCTCGACCGCGGCGGTGCCCGCTGTCGTCGTTGGGGTACCCATGGCTTGCTCCTCGGGCTTGGCGGCGATTCATACCCCTGGGGGGTATCAGTAAGTCGCCTCCATATATACCCCCCGGGTGTATGTAGCGCAAGGGGTGGTCCTGTGGGGTGCGACACCCTTGGGAGGTATGGGTTCTCCCAGGGGTGTCGCACCCGATGGCGACGTGCGGCAGCCGGTAGCCGCAGCGCCGGGCAGGCGGGCCGGGCAGGGCGGTGACTTCGACACCGAAGGGGCGGACCGGCTCGGTCCGCCCCTTCGGTGCTTCTCACTGTCCGCTCTCGACGGCCTTGCGCGGTGGCGGTGCGGAGCCTCCGCACGCGCGGTCGGGCCGCGCCGGGCGCGGGCCCGGCTCCGCCAGCCGTGTGGCGAGATGCTGTAGAAGCGCCACCGCGACGACCCTGACCAGTGGATGCGCTGCTGCCTTGCGCAGGGCGTCCCGGGCTCCGGGTCTCATTTCCCCTCACGCCAGGTGAGTTCGTGGCCCGTTATCTCGTCCATCTCCTGGTTCATCGGCTCCTCCTTGCTGGAATTATACCCAAGGGGGGTATGCGATGCTCCGGTGGATCCGGCCGGGGCGGACTCAGTCCTGGGTCTTGGCCTGCTGGTAGAGGTCAGCGATGTCCTTGTCGAAGTACGAGGCGTAGGACACGTCGACCTCGTCACCGCCGCGTTCGTAACCGCCGAGGACACCGACCACCGTGTCGGCGGGGGCGTTCGCTGTGCCGTCGACGACCCAGGGGCTGCCACTCGTACCACCGGCGAAGTTCGTGCAGTGGATACGCATCTGCGTGTTGCTGAACCGGGTGGTCCGGTTACGGCAGGAGATCGGCGTATCCCTGTTGTTGGGGTAGCCGGTGACCTTCACCTTGTTGTGGAAGCCCCGTCTGATGCCGAGTGTGTTGCCGCCGAGGATGTCCTGGATCCGCTTGCCGTCGTTGTTGTCGAGGATCAGGAAGGCGACGTCGACGTCCGGGTTCCCGTTCTTGGTCCAGCGGTCGTCCGCGACGACCTTCCGGACCTTCCACAGCCCGGCGGGCTTCGCGCCGGCCCGGTAGGCGGGCGCGAAGACGAGGTCGCCCCTGGGTGTCCCGTCACTGTCGAAGGCGCAGTGGGCAGCGGTGACCAGCATGTTCCGGCCCGGACTCGTCACGACGCTCGCGGTGCAGAAGTGATCACCGCTGTCGTCCTTCTCGAACAACGCGCCCACGCGGGCGTTCTGCTGCGTTCTGAGAGGGGTGTACGCGGTGCCGTCGGCGGCCTGTGCCGTCTGCGGCTGGTCCTGCTCCCGCACTTGGGCACCCGGCATCCCGGGCCTGCTGTCGGCGTGCCGTTGTGCACTGCTGGTCTCGGCCTGAGAGGCGTAACCGAGCAGCGCGAGCGCCCCGACGACGGCGAACGTCAGGGGCGCCAGGATTTTCCTGTCCTTCGGAGCCACGGCGCCATTATCGGCAGGCCCGAGCCTTCGCGGGCGCATTGGATGGATCGCGCCGCGCGCTGCGTGGTCGCATCATTCGGCATCGTAAACTTTCGAACGAAGCTCGCTGTGCGCGAAGGTGGGATCCGCTTCGTTGGCAACAGGGTGCATGAGGCCATCAATCACATGGTCAACGGGGGCCGTGCTCCATGGATTTGACGGATTGATGTCGCCTGTCTTTCGGTATCGTTCGGAATCGTGCCAGCATGCACGAACGCGAACGCCGCCCATTCGACGTTCAAGTGCTTTCGTTTCACCTCCCACTTCACTCGCACCATCACGATGGCGAGGAGCAGAATGACCAAGCTTCGCAAGGTATCGACCTCACTCTGTGCGGCAGCGCTGGCAGTTCCCTGCCTGCTGTCCCAAGCCCAGGCGGCAGACCAGCAACGGGCCTCGCACCTCAGCCCGGTGACCGCACAGACCGCCAACGAGGTTCTGGGGGTGGATTACGAGAGCGGAACCCTGGACTCGGGAGTGAAGGGCCTGACCACCACGCACGCGACGGCGCCGGACGCGTCCGGTGTCGTGCGGCCAGGACAAGCGAGTTCGTACGCGGTCCAGCACAAGGTGACGCTCGGCGATCCGGGTTACGAGTCCAACGGCGCACCGCGCAGCGAGACCGCGACGGACCTGCTCAAGAACGGGCAGTTCAACGTGGGCGACACCCAGCGCTACGAGTTCAGCGTGCTGCTGAAGGACTGGCAGCCGTACAAGCCGGGAGACAGCGAGTCGGGTGACATCGTCTTCCAGGGCAAGTATGCGGGGGGCAATGTCCCGGCCTTCTACCTGATGACGAAGCGCAACGAGGTGGCGTTCCGGTCGCCGCACCTGAACCGTCAGACGACGGTGGTGGCGGACCTCCGTCCCTGCATCAACAAGTGGATGAACTTCCGCATCGACGCGCGCTGGACCACCGACGACACCGGTTACTTCCGGGTCTCCGTGCAGCTCCCCGGGCAGTCCGACTACAAGCAGGCGGCTTCGTACGAGAACGTGCGGACCTATCAGCCGGGGAACCCGGCCGACCACGGCTACATCAAGTGGGGGCTCTACCGCCCCTCGGAGTCGATCGACAAGGGGGACGTACCCACCCGGATCGTCCAGCACGACAACATCCGCATCTTCAACCTGTCCTGACGCCGACCCGCAGAACCCATACCTCCAGGAGTACACATGACGGACTATCCGTTCCTCAGCAGGCGCCGCCTGCTCCAGGCCGGTGGTGCGCTCGGGCTGGCGACGGCCGCTGAATCCCTCGTCGCCGCACCGGCACTTGCGGCAACCGGCCGGCCTCCCCGGACGACGGTGACCGATCTGGGGCCGGGCCTTTCCCAGATTTCGGTGATGAGCGGGCTGCTGGTCGGTGACACCGTCTACATAGGCTCGCGCAATGTGAGCCCCGCAGGCGTGAGCGGCTTCCATGTGCCGAGCCGGAAGGTGGTGTCGCACACCGCCCTCGGCGCGGGGCCCGAGCCGTCCATCCAGGCACTCGCGGCGGACCCCACGGGCCAGTACCTCTATATCGGCGTGCTGGTCAAGGCCGATGAGGGCAAACCGAACCTCTACCGCTGGGACTTGAAGACGCCGGACAAGCCTGCCGTGGCCATCGGCAGAACCGGAGACCGTGACATCCGTGATCTGGCGGTCGCACCCGACGGGACGGTGTACGCCGTGGGCGGACTCCCGGACAAGGCGCCCGTTCTGTGGGAGTACGACCCGGCCACCGGCGCCGTCACCGACCGTGGCGTCCCCGACCCGAAGGCGACCCTGGCCAGGGCGGTCGCGGCCACGGAGACCACCGTCTTCTTCGGGGCGGGCAGCATCCTCTCCGGCGGGGGCGGTGCGAGCAAGGCATCGCTGTTCGCGTTCGACCGGAAGAAGCACACATTCACTTCGGTCGTGCCCAAGGAGATGGAAAAGGACCCCAGTCTGCGCGAACTGGCCGTACTGGACGGGCACTTGATCGTCGGAACGTCGGGCGGCGTCGACCCCGCGAAGCTCGCCGTGATGGACCTGGACGACCTCTCCTCGTACACCGTGGTGTCCACCGCGGGCACCACCATCAAGTCGTTCACCGCCGACGATGACCGGATCTACTTCGCGTCCGAGTCGGGCGTGCAGGCCTACTCGAAGACGGACAAGAAGGTCTCCCCTCTGAAGTTCGACGGGACGGACCTCGGCGAGATCTGGGGCCTGGACCAACTCGACGGAAAGCTTGAGGTCGTCTCCGGCTACGGCTTCGTCGCCGAGATCGATCTGTCGGCCGGTACGTCGGTGGTCACCGAACTGGACACAGCAGGCGCGCCCACCAGCCCGCAAGCCGGTATGGGGGTTGCCGCCGGACGCGGTTACGTCTACCTCGGAGGCAATGGCGCCATCTCCCGGCGCAGTCTGAAGACCGGCGAGGTCGTCAACCTGCGGGCACCCGGTGAGGCCAAGGACGCCGAGGTGATCGAAGGCCGTCTGTACACCGGCCAGTACGACGCGCAGGGCATCTGGCGCTACGACCCTGCCCGGCGACGGCAACCACAACAGGCCGCGCACTTCCCCAGCGAGCAGAACCGGCCGTTGGACACATCGTGGGACCCGGACAACGAACTGCTCCTGGTCGGCGTGCAGTCCGACACCGAGGGAGGCGGCGCCCTGTGGACGTACTCCCCGAGGAGCGGTAAATCGGCTTCCTACGTCAATCCGATCGATGACGTCCAGCTCGTGCGGGCGGTGGCCAACCGGAACGGCGTCGCCTATCTGGGCGGCGACAACGCCTCCAAGCAGGGACCGCGCGCCACTGTCGTAGCCGTCGATCCGGTCACAGGGAAGGAGAGGTGGCGGGTCGATCCGCAGCAGGAGGCGGGCGTGGCGGCCCTGGCGGTGCAGGGCCGCCACCTCTACGGACTCACCACCGGGGGCGGACTGTTCGTCATCGATGTGCGGACCCGCGCGGTGGTGCACACCGCTGATGTGGGAGGTGTCAGCAAGGGGTTCGCCGCGATGGTCACCAACCGTGGCGTGGTCTACGGCGTCTCGGACACCACGCTCTTCCGCTTCCACCCGAGGACGTTTGCCGTCAGTACCGTCGTCGCCGGCATCAACGGCGTCTGGTACAGCGGCCCGCACGTCAACGTATACAGGGGCATGCTCTATACGCTTCGCGGCCACAACCTTGTCGAGGTCGACGACCGGCCGGCGTACTGAGACAACGGGCCGCTGTCGTACCGAACAGCCGCTGTCCAGCACATCCGCCGATCCAAGCCGGTCTCTGCCTTTGATTGATATCTTTCGGTAGTCGAGTGAAAGAGGATGACTCACTCGTTACCGAGAGGGGACCCAAGGTGTTGGCCGACGAGCGGCGGAAAGCGATCCTGAGCGCTGTGGAGCGCCAGGGTTCGATCACAGTCAAGGAACTGGCGGCGGAGATGGGCGTCTCCGCCGTCACCTTGCGCCAGGACGTGCGGGAGCTGGCCGACCGAGGACTGCTGGCCCGTGTGCACGGCGGAGCGAAGGCCCTGGCCACGGCCGGGGCGCCGGCAGCGACCGAGGCTGCTGTTCCCGCCCCGCCGGACGCGGGGGAGCGGCACAGCGTCGGCCTGGTGGTGCCTCCGGGCGGCTACTACTACGCCGAGGTGATCCGCGGTGTCCAGAACGCGGCGCGGGCGCGCGGTGTGCGTGTCGTGCTGGCCGTTTCGGGGCAGTCGCTGTCGGAGCACCAGGAGCAGGTACGCCAGCTCATGGCCGGTGGCATCGACAGCCTGCTGCTGATGCCACACCCGGGCCTGAGCCCTCTGGACGAAGCCGAACGGTGGCTGAGCGGCCTGGAGGTGCCGGTCGTGCTGGTGGAGCGCCGGGCCGGGCTGATGGCCGGCCGGCTGGAGCAGGTGGCCTCGGACCATGCCTACGGGGCGGCGCTGGCGGTACGGCACCTGGCCGGGCTCGGACACGACAGGGTGGCGCTGGTCGCCAGGGCAGAGAGTCCCAACACGGCTCTCCTCAGCGCCGGATACGCCGACGCCGTGAAAACCATGGGACTCACGCCGGGGCCCGAGTACCGCATCACCACCAGCGGCGATGCGGCTCCGGTCGACGGGCGCTTCGAGGAGGTGGTCCGGGCCGTGGAAGCCGGTGAGGTGCGGGCGGCGCTGGTGCACAACGACATCGACGCGATTGCCCTCGTCGGCATCCTGCGCGCTCGGGGCGTGCGGGTGCCGGAGGACCTGGCCCTGGTCACCTACGACGACGAGGTCGCCGAGCTGAGCGAGGTGCCCCTGACCGCGGTGGCGCCCCCCAAGCAGGCGGTGGGTTCCTGGGCCCTCGACCTGGCGGTGCGCCGGCTGTCCGACCCTGCCACGCCGCTGGCGGAGATTCTGCTCCGTCCGGAACTGCGGGTGCGGGCGTCCTGTGGCGCCGGTAGCCGGGCGGGCACCACAGGAGAGTGACCGGCATGTGATGCCGTATCGCTTTCGTTTCAAGCAAGCGAAAGCATATGTATTGACTGTCTGTCGTCTGTATCGAATGATTGCGGTGACACCCCAGCGAACGATCGGTGACACAGCATGTTTCGTAGACGTCTGACAGCTCTGGTCTGTTCCGTCATGGCACTCGGCCTGCTCAGTACGGGATGCGGAGGCGCGGACAACGGGGGGTCCGCGGCGGAGAAGAAGACCGGAGAGGTCACCTTCTGGTCCTTCGTCAAGGGCTCCGACAAGGTGGCCGATGCATTCAACCGGACCCACCCCGGTATCAAAGTGAACTTCGAGTCGGTGCCTTCGGGCCAGGAGTACTACTCGAAGCTCACGAACGCCGTGAAGGCCGGCACGGTCCCCGACGTCGCGGTGGTCGAGTACCCGCAGCTGCCGGAGTTCGCCACCCAGGGCGAGTTGGAGAGCCTGGACAAGCCCCTCGGCTCCCTGGTCAAAGCCCATTTCCCGGCGTCGGTAAGCCGGTTGGTCGAGCTGGGGGGCCGGACGTGGGGCGTTCCCCGGGACGCCGCCCCGCTGATGCTGTACTACCGCAAGGACTTCTTCAAGGCGCACAAGATCGGCGTTCCCAAGACGTGGAACGAGTACCGGGACATGACCGTACGAGTCAAGAAGGCCGATCCGAAGGCCCGCGGCGGTGTCATGTTCACCGACAACCCCGGACTGCTGAGCGCACTCTCCTGGCAGGCCGGATCGCGATGGTTCGGCACGCAGCAGGACGCCTGGAAGGTATCGCTCGACGACGCCCCCTCCCGCAAGGTGGCCGACTACTGGGGCGGTCTCGCCCGGCAGGGTCTCGTCCGGTCGCTGAGCACGCTCGACCCGTTCTGGACCAGCGTCCAGCAGAACCACACCGTCGCCTATGTCTGCGCGAGCTGGTGCGCCGGATCCCAGCAGGCGACCGTCCCCGACCAGGCGGGCAAGTGGTCGGTGGCCCCGGTCCCGACCTGGGACGGCAAGCCGGCCTCCGCCATGTACGGCGGCTCGTCCTTCGTCATCCCCAAGGGCGCCAAGAACAGCGGAGCCGCCGCGGAGTTCATCAAGTGGATCACCACTGACCCCGCGGGCATGAAGGCGTGGGTCTCCGACGGCACCAGCAGCATGTTCCCCGCCGACCCCCGGCTCGTGCCGGTCGCCAGAACGGCTTTCGCCACGGACTACTTCGGCGGCCAGGACATCTACGCGGTGGGGAGCAAGTCCTACAAGGCGGTGGTGCCCGGCTGGACCTGGGGCCCCGTCATGGGAACCACCAACACGTCCCTCATCGACGGGCTCCCGAAGGTCGCCGAGGGCAGCGTGAAGCTTCTCGACGTCCTCAACAGCGCGCAACAGGCCACCGTCAAGGACATCAGGCATCGCGGTATGAAGCTTGCCCCGTAGCAGGCCGGCCCCCGGCGGCGCGGACCCCGCCCCGCCGGAGAGGGACACCCCCGCACCCCGACCCCGCACTTTCCCGCCCTCACTGAGGAAGGCCGGTATGGCAAGCCCGTCAGCCCGTGCACAGCGCCGTACTGCCGCGCTGCTCCTGGCACCGTTTTTCGTCCTCTTCGCCGCCGTCACCCTCGCCCCGCTGGTCTACGCGGGCCGGATGAGCCTGTTCACCACCCATACCTCCGGCCTCGGATTCGGTGGCACCGAAGAGGTCTTCGCAGGCCTGGACAACTACGCCAACGCACTGTCGGACCCGGCGTTCCGTGACGGATTCCTCACCATCGCCGTCTACGTCGCGGTCTACATCCCGCTGATGATCGGCGGCGCACTCGTCCTCGCGCTGCTCCTGGACTCGGCACTGGTCAGGGCGCGGGTCTTCTTCCAGCTGGCCCTGTTCCTGCCGCATGCGGTGCCCGGTCTGATCGCGGCACTCATCTGGGTCTACCTGTACACACCCGGGCTGAGCCCGGTGATCGATCTCCTCAACTCCGGCGGCCTCGACATCAGCTTCCTGTCGGCGGACAACGCCGTGTTCTCCGCGGCGAACATCGCCGTCTGGGAGTGGGTCGGATACAACATGGTCATCTTCTACGCCGCGCTTCAGGCCGTGCCGCGCGAGACCCTCGACGCGGCGAAGATCGACGGCGCGGGCGGTATCCGTACCGCCCTGTCGATCAAGGTGCCGATGATCCGCCCGGCCATCTCGCTGGCCGTACTGTTCACCGTGATCGGCTCGGTCCAGCTCTTCACGGAGCCAAAGGTCATCTACAGCGCCTCCAGCGCGATCGGCAGCAGCTGGACGCCCAACATGTACGTCCAGACCGCCGCCTTCACCCATAACGACTTCGGCCTGGCCGCAGCCGCCTCAGTGCTCATCGCGCTGTTCGCCGCAGTGCTGTCGTTCCTCGTGACCCGTCTTTCGCGCAGCAGGAGGCAGTCGTGACCAAGTCCACGACACTCAGTCCCCCGGTCCTCACCCCGGCCCCGGGCCACAGGAGCGGAGCCGGGCCGTCCCAGGACGGCCCACGCCGCCCCCGCCGGCGGCCCTCCGCTCTGCTGTCCAGGACCGGTGTGACCGCCATGCTGGCTCTTGCGACCCTCTACACACTCCTGCCGTTGCTCTGGCTGGTGCTGTCATCCACCAAGAGCCGCCAGGACCTCTTCGCCACGAACGGCTTCGCACCGGGACACGGCTTCGCTCTCATCGGCAACCTCCACCACCTCTTCGACGTCGACCACCGCATCTACCTGCGCTGGATGGCCAACACCTTCCTCTACGCCGGGGTGGGTGCGCTGCTGGCCACGGTGTTCAGCGTGGCCGCCGGGTACGCCTTCGACAAACTGGCCTTTCCCGCCAAGGAGAAGCTCTTCGCCCTCGTCCTGCTGGGCGTGATGGTGCCCGGCACGGCGATGGCGATTCCGCTGTACCTGATCGCTGCCAAGGTCGGTCTGGTGAACACCTTCTGGGGAGTGTTCGTCCCCGGCCTGGTGTTCCCGTTCGGGGTGTACCTGGCCCGGGTCTTCAGCGCGTCCTATGTCCCCGACGAGGTCCTGGAGGCGGCCCGGATCGACGGGGCCGGGGAGTTCAAAGCCTTCCGCCGCATTGCCTTCCCCATGCTCGCGCCCGCCTTCGTGACCATCTTCCTCTTCCAGTTCACCCAGATCTGGAACAGCTTCTTTCTGCCCTTGGTGATGCTGTCCAACCAGAAGCTCTATCCGGTCAACCTCGGGCTCTACGTCTGGTACTCGTCCGCGCTCTCCCAGGGGCACCCGCAGGACTATCTCCTGGCCGTCGTCGGATCGCTGGTGTCGGTGGCTCCCCTGCTGGTCCTCTTCCTGATGCTCCAGCGGTACTGGAAGTCCGGCATGACAGCCGGCGCCGTCAAGTAGGCCATCGTCATGAGGATTCCCATGCCACACGCTCCGCTGCCCTCCACCTCGCTGCCCTCCGCTCCGTCCCGCCCGCGCGCCCTGTTCGCCATGGGCCGCCCGCACCGCGACGCACTTTTCCCGCCGGCCGTGCTGGAAGAGCTGACCCGGCACGTCGACATCGCTCCCCGGCTGGTCACCGACGGCTTCGACCGGGTACCGGATCTGACAGCCCCGGACCTGGCAGCCGTGGAACTCCTGATCACGTCCTGGGGGTGCCCCGTGCTCGACCACGCCGCGCTGGAGCGTATGCCGGCGCTCAAAGCGGTCGTACACGCCGCGGGAAGTGTCAAACACCATGTGACGGACGCCTGTTGGGACCGCGGGCTTCTCGTCTCCACGGCAGCCGCCGCCAATGCCCTGCCCGTTGCCGAGTACACGGTTGCCGCTGTCCTCTTCGCCAACAAACGCGTACGGGAGATCGGTGGGCTCTACCGGGAACACCGGGCCGCTCTGGACTGGGCAGCGCGCTATCCGGGCTTCGGCAACTACCGCCGGACGGTCGGCGTGGTGGGCGCGTCCCTGGTAGGGCGCAGGGTGCTGGAGCTGCTGGGTCCCTACGACTTCGACCTCCTGGTGGCAGATCCCCACCTCGACCCGGTGCGGGCCCGGTCGCTGGGAGCCCGGCTCGCCGGACTGGACGAGATGATGACGGTCTGCGATGTCGTTTCCCTGCACGCCCCCGCGCTGCCCGAGACCCACCATCTGATGGATGCCCGGAGACTGTCGCTGCTGCGGGACGGCGCCACACTGATCAACACGGCACGGGGTTCGCTCGTCGACACCCAGGCCCTCACCGCTGAGGCTTCGGCAGGACGTATCCACGCGGTCCTCGACGTCACCGATCCCGAGGTGCTGCCGGCGGCGTCACCGCTGTACTCGCTGCCCAACGTTCTCCTGACACCGCACATCGCGGGATCGCTGGGCGGCGAGCTCCAGCGCATCACCCGCAGCGCCGTGGACGAGGTCGAACGCTACTGCGCCGGAAAGGAGTTCGCTCATGCTGTGACGCGTGACGTACTGACCACGTCGGCCTGAGCGGGTGATTCATCCCTGTGGTGAGGGCTCCGGGACGGTACGCGATGGGGCCGTCCGGGTCAGCGTCCGGCCTCCTCCGCCGCCACCGCCGGGATGATGCCGCCGAGCAGCACCGTCCGGCGCCGGTGGTCCGGCAGCCGGTGGTGCACCCGATAGCTCTCGTCCCGCGTGGTGTTGACGGCGACCAGCGACGGATCGGCGTCCGGCGCGAGGGCCGCGTGCAGACCCTCCAGCCGGATCTCGTCGCCCTGCTCGATGCGGTCGTAGTCGGCGGGATCGTCGAATTCGAGAGCGAGGACACCGAAGTTGGCGAGGTTCTGCCAGTGGATCCGCGCGTACGACTTGGCGATCACCAGCCGCAGTCCCAGATACCGGGGTGTGAGCGCCGCGTGCTCGCGGGAGGACCCCTGCCCGTAGTTGTCCCCGGCGACGACGAGGTGTCCGCCCGCGTCCCGGCAATCCGCCGCGCGGGACGGGTAGTCGGGGTCGATCCGGGTGAAGGTGAACTCCGCGAGGCGCGGGATGTTGGAGCGGTACGGCAGCGCCTTGGCGCCGGCCGGTGAGATCTCGTCGGTCGACACGTTGTCGCCCATCTTCAGCAGCACCGGCAGCGACACGGTGTCCGGAAGCGGATCCAGGTCGGGCAGGGCGGAGACGCCCGGACCGCGTTCCAGCTCCACGCGGGAAGCCTCTTCGGGTGGCAGCGGAGGTTCGAGCATCGCGGTGTTGACCGGCTCCGCCCGCAGCGTCCCGACAACCGGATACGAGAGTCCGGTCTCCGCCGCCCAGTCCCGCGGATCGGTGATGACACCGTTCAGCGCGGAGGCGGTCGCCGTCTCCGGTGAACAGAGCCACACCGCGTCGTCCGCGGTACCCGAACGACCGGGGAAGTTGCGCGGGAACGTACGCAGCGAATTGCGGCCCACAGCCGGTGCCTGGCCCATGCCGATACACCCCAGGCAGCCCGCCTGGTGGATCCTGGCCCCCGCCGCGATCAGGTCGAAGACCGCGCCGGAGTGGCTGAGGTCCTGGAGGATCTCCCGGGAGGTCGGATTGACGTCGAAACTCACCCCGGGCGGGGTCTGCCGCCCGCGGACCATCTCCGCCGCCATGGCGAAGTCGCGCAGACCGGGATTGGCGGAGGAACCGATCACCGCCTGCCCCACCGGCTCACCCGCGACGTCACGCACCCGCATGACGTTGCCCGGCGAAGTGGGCCGGGCGATGAGCGGCTCCAGCGCTGCGAGATCGATCTCCTCGTCCAGGTCGTAGACCGCGTCGTCCGCCGCCCGCAGAGGCGTCCAGACGTCTTCACGGCCCTCGCTGCGCAGGAAGTCACGTACGGCGTCGTCGGAGGGGAACACCGTGGTGGTGGCGCCCAGTTCGGCCCCCATGTTGGCGATCACATGCCGGTCCATCGCCGACAGCGACGCCAGCCCCGGACCGTGGTACTCCAGGACCCGGTTCACCGCGCCCTTCACACCGTGCCGGCGCAGCATCTCCAGTACGACGTCCTTGGCGCTGACCCACTCGGGGAGCGATCCGGTCAGCCGGACGCCCCAGATGTGCGGCATCGTGATGCGCAACGGACGGCCCGCCATCGCCAGCGCGACCTCCAGGCCCCCGGTGCCGACCGCGAACATGCCCATGGCCCCGGCGGCGCAGGTGTGCGAGTCGGAACCGGCGAGCGTCCGGCCCGGAATACCGAAATGCTGCATGTGGACGGGGTGCGAGACACCGTTGCCCGGCTTCGAGTACCAGACACCGAGGCGCCGGGCCGCCGAGCGGAGGAACGCGTGGTCCTCGGCGTTCCGCTCGTCGGTCTGGATGATGTTGTGGTCCACGTACTGGACACTCGCCTCGGTGCGCACCCGGTCGAGGCCGAGCGCCTCCAGCTCCTGCATGACCAGCGTGCCGGTGGCGTCCTGGGTGAGCGTCTGGTCCACCCGCAGTCCGATCTCGGTGCCGGGTTCCATCCGCCCTTCCACCAGGTGGTCCGCGATGAGCTGATGGGTCACGGTGCCGTGCGCGGCTCCGTTCCGCCGGGACTGCGCCGTCTGCGCGGTGCGCCCGGTCTGCGTTGTGTCGCCGGTGGCTCGCTCCTGCTGTCCGCCCGCCTCCATGCCGCACCTCCGCGCGTGTGCCACGTGCCCGGCTGCCCTCTCCGGGCCCGAGTACCCCATTGTCCGTGGACACGGCGTTCCGTGCCCCTCGGAGCTGCTCGGCGCGGGCGGGGCCGGGGGACGGGCGGGAAGACGCGGCCGCCGGGTGATGCGGGGCGGCCCACCGGCAGGCCCTGACCGAACCCCTGTACCGGTCAGGGCCGGGCCGGTGGCCCAAGTGCGATGCGCTGGTCCGCCCGGCGCGACGACGACGTCAGAACCGCAGGCGGGAGCGATCTCCCGGAGGACGCTAGCCTTCACTCCGGGCTCCTGGAACGGCGCCGGTGCACAAGTTTCCCCCGCCGCCTGTCACCGCTGCACAAGCCGGTACGCGAGCAGCCGGAAGGTCAGCCGTCGAGCAGCCTGCTGTCGATGATGCCCAGCTCGGGTGAGGCGATGTGCAGCGCGAGTACGACGTCGTGCGGCCCGTCGAATCCGTTCGCGCTGTCGTCACCCTCCGTGATCCGCCGGTGCGTTTCGATGAGGGGACGCTGCAACACCTGCTCCGCCGTGGCCAGATGGGCCAGCACTGTTTTGTAGTGCAGGTGGAGTTGGCCTGCGGTCTCCTCCGTCCGGGCGCCATGGAGGACCCACGTCGTCACCGTGCGCCGGAGACTCAGGCGCCGGGCCGTATCGAGCGGGGCCAGGAAACGGGTGGCCCACTCCCGGCAGAGCGGGTGCCGCAGCAGTTCGCGCAGACCGGCGTCCGGCACGGAGGCTGTGCTGTCCGCCGCCAGGTCGTCCTGGATGCGCAGCGCCAGACTCAGTACCGCCCGGTCGCCCAGGCGTTGCAGATCGAGTCCGAGCAGCAGAGCGGTGCGTGCGAGATGCGCCCGGACCGTATTGCGGTGCTGTCCGCTCAGCTTCGCCGCGCCACTGACACCGAAGGCGAGGCCCAGACGTACGGAGTGTGTGATCTCCGGCCTTCTGCCTGCCGGAAGCCGGGCGAGTGGCTGGAGGACTCGCTCCGCCCAGGAGTGCGCGGCCGCCGGAAGCAGCCGCGTCAGACCCGCCTCCTCCTCGTACTCGGCGACCCGGCCCGCCCGGTTCCGTGCCACGGCGAGCGCCTGGGTCGCCTCTTCGTACGCGCCCGCCGTCGCCGCCAGCGGGGCTTGGCGGCTGGTCCCCAGACGGTAGTCCGGAGCTTCGGCCACGAGGGAGGTCAGGGCGTCCCGGGCCGGGTCGTCGTCCCGGTCCCTGTCCGGCGCGGCGGTGATGATGATCACCTGACCGTCGTCGACCGGGCACCGCACCACCAGTCCCGTCTCGCGCAGCCGCTGCCTGCACTGGCCCGCGGCGGTGTCGCGCAGCCCCGGCGGGCACTGGAGGATGTGGACGCGGACCGCGGACGCCGCCATGGCCGTCCGGCTCAGCCGCAACGCGTGGGCCGTCCTCCTGGCCCAGGTGACCAGCCCGCCCATCAGGAGCTGAAGAACGGCGACTTGAGCGCTCTCCAGGCCTTCGGGTCCGGTGAGCGGATGCCGTACGGCACTCTCCAGGAAAGGGAGCACCCGGCGCACCTCGTCCACCGCCCCGGGCGGGAAGTCCACGGGCCGGCTCACGACGAGCACCGGATGCGGCTTCGAGGATCCGATCGCGTACATCCGGATCTCGGTGGAGCCGCTGCTCGCCCCGGAGGCCGCGACCCGTCCCTCACGCAGCGCGTCGACGGCGTCGGGCGCGGGCACCCGGGAGGCGTCCTCGTGGGGCGGGAGGATCTCGGCGGTGCCCTCCACGGCGGCGGACAACCAGTCCAGCAGCGGCTTGGCATCGCCGCCCCGGTCCGGACGGGCGGCCTCCAGCAGGTCACTCAGCGAAGCCGCCCGGACCCCGGCCGCGTCGTGGCGGAGATCGCCGATGACCCGGGCGGCACGGAGCCAGGGCATACCGGACGCGAAGACCACTGGTACGGCGCCGCGCCGGGCGGCGGACACCACCGGCGCGTGAGCGGTGGCCTCGGCCGGCCCGTTCACCAGGAGTCCGGCGGCACCCGCGCCGGCGAGCGCACTCAGCCGGAGGCCGGCGGCGCACGGGTCCCGCAGCCACGGCTCGTCGGCTTCCGCGACCACCAGCAGATCCTTGATGTCATCGCCGGTGTACGGCTCGCTCGCGGGTACCGCCCCTGCCACCGGCCGGCTTCTGTGACCGGCGACGTCCGCAAGGCCGGCCAGGGCAGCCGGGTCAGCCAGGGCAGCCGGGTCAGCATGGTCCTGGCCGGCGACCAGGCGCGGTCCGATGCGCCGCAGGAACTCGCCCAGCGTCGGCAGGGCGCCCCTGCTATCTGCTCTGTCCACAGCCATCACCATGATCGTCGGTCTTCTTTCCCGCCCGCCTGCTTCATTCTCACGTGTACGTCGCCGCGTGTACGCCCCCATGTGTACGTCCGTTGTACGTCCGCCCGGGCCCGGGCCCGGACGACGAAGGGTGCCAGATGTCTCCCGACGTACCGGAGGCGAGGGGGTATCCCCGTCGCTTGGGTGCCGGTCCTGACGGGGTGGTGGGGGGTGGCCGTGCGCCGGCTACGCGGCCCCGTTCGAGTGAACGACGTACCGGGACCAATCCCAGCGACGGCTCCCGGCGACATACGCGCACACACTGGGAGGGAGACCGCGGGCGAAAGGACGCCAACGGGCGCCCCTGGGCCGCCGTTGGACGTCGTCCCGCGGACAGCGGCGGGCCACGGGCCGTGCTCCGTCGTCCGGACCTCTGCCGAGAAAGGCGCGTCACATGCGAACGTTCCCCAAGTTTCTGGCCGCAAGTGCACTGATCGCTCAGGCCGTTCTGGGAAGCGCCGCCGCAGCGGCCGCCGACTCGGGCCCGGCGTCAGGACAGCACAAGCCGTCCGGCCCGGCGAACGAGGCAGGTCACCGGCTCGTCTCCGAGATCCTGGGCAGCGACTTGACGTCGTACGTGACCGGGGACGGCAGGTCGGGCGCCTCCGCCTGAAGCCGGGGCCACCCGCGGCGAACGGGCGGGTGGGGCAGGGACGTTGACCCATATGATCAGGACATGAAACCTGAAGACCTTGTCGGCCCAGTCGGTGCTGTCGGCCCGGTCGGCGGCCCGGTCGATTGCGGGCAGGCGCTGCGATGATGTCCGAACCGGCTCTGCATGAGGTCGTGGCCGAGCGCATGATCGGCATACCGGCCGGGGAGATCGTCCTCCGTGACGAAGGCACCAGGACGGACTGGAGAGTCACCCTCGATGCCTTCAGCCTGGCGTCGTACCCCGTGACCCAGGAGCTGTACCGCGCCGTCGTGGGTGAGGCGCCTTCAGGGGCGGAGCGGCCTTCGGGGGCGGAGGCGCCTGCGCATCAGGCAGGGCCGCGTACCCCGGTGACCGAGGTGTCCTGGCAAGAAGCCGTCCGCTTCTGCAACTTGCTCTCGCGAGCGACGGGGCTCGCACCCTGTTACGTACTGGGCCGCGACCCGGACTCGCGGGACGTGCACTGCGACTGGGAGGCCGATGGCTATCGCCTCCCGTCCGAGGCGGAGTGGGAGTACGCGTGCCGGGCCGGGATTTCCGGTGTCCGCTACGGAGAGCTGGACGACATCGCCTGGTACCGCGGGAACTCCGGGGAGCAGGTGCACCCTGTCGCGACCAGGGCGCCGAATGCGTGGGGCTTCCACGACATGCTCGGCAACGTGTGGGAGTGGTGCTGGGATCTCTTCGATCCCGAGGTCTACGGCCCGTACCGGGTGTTCCGGGGCGGTGGGGCGTACGACCATCCGCGAGGGTGCAGGGCGTCGTGCCGCCGCAAGAGCCACCCGACCTTCCGCGTCGACGACCTCGGGTTCCGGCTCGCCCGGGGCCGTGCCGGCCAGGCTCTGGTCAGATCCGCCACGACCTGATGCGGTCGGCCGCGTCGTAGGCGTCGCAGCGGCCGGTGTCGATGTCCCGGGCGAGGTCGATCAGTGCGCCGTAGGGTGCGTCGATGCCTTCACCGGCGGCGTCCATGTACGCGACGACCAGGCCCACGCCGAACAACGCGTTGCGGGCGGGCAGCGGACGCAGCCGGATGACGGCGTGCATCAGGGCGGCGGCGCGCCAGGAGTTGTCGACCGTGGCGCCGACTCTCGGGGTGTTGACGCGGTGCCGGCCGACGGCGGCCACCAGGCTGGAGAAGTCGTGGATGTGCGGATGCTTGGGCAGGGCCTCCGCCTGGCGCTCCAGCAGCCAGCGGATGTCGACATGGAGCTCCACCTCAGGCGGCCCGCCCCGGTGCGTCGAGCAAGGCCGGCGCGTCCTCGGGGAAGGCGCTGTCGAACGCGTCGGCGTTGTCGGTGACGAACGCGCGGAAGACTTCGGCGGCGCCTTCGAGGCGGGGGTCGCGGACGGCGTCGTGCGCGGCGCGGGTGATGAGCGCGGTCACCGTTGTTCCCTCGGCTTCGGCCCGTTCCTTGAGCAACGCGTGCAACTCGTCATCGACCCGGATCGTCACTGGCTTCGACATAACCTGACCGTACAGCAAGGCGTACAGCACGGGTACGGGACCGTCGAATGCGGCCAGGAAGCGGGCTCACAGCGGGCTCACCGTGGGGACGGTGGGGCTCCTGTGCGGTCACGTTCCGGACGGGAACAGGAGGGAACCGCTCCGTCGAACCCTCACGTCGCCTTTGGCATGACAAGCAGAGACATGGACCTCCGGGCCTGTCCGATGGGCACCTGGGAGGCCGCCGACGCGTTACCGCATCCCCGATTACGGCCCGGGGTGCTCGCCTACCGGGGTTTCCGGCTGGCACTGGACCACCCGCGCATACGCCTGGAGGCGCCGATCAGCGCCGCGACCCTGGTCCTGGCCTTCGAGGAACACCCGATCACGCTCACGCGCTCCGACCGTCCGGAGCGCCCGCTCCGCCGGATGTCCGTCCTCTCGGGGTTGCGGACCTGCGCCACCCTGGCCGAGCACGGCGGACGGCTGTACGGGATGGAGGTGAGCCTGGCCCCGTGGATGGCGTTCGCCCTCTTCGACGCGGACCAGCACGACCTGGCCGTCGAATCCGTCGATCCGCTCCTGCTGCCGGGTGGCCGGATCGCTGCCCTCACGGATGCACTGGCCGAAGCACCCTGCTGGCGGCGGCGGTTCAGGATGCTGGACGCGGCGCTGGCGGACTGGGCCGCCACCGGACCGCGACCCGCCCCGCAGATCGTACGGGCCTGGACCCTGCTCAGCCGGTCCGGTGGAACGCTGCCCATCCCTCGTCTGGCGGACGAAGTGGGCTGGGGCGTACGGCAGTTGGAACACCGCTTCCAGCAGCAGATCGGACAGCGTCCCAAGGCGGCGGCGCGGGTGCTGCGTATGCAGCGCGCCCGTCGGCAGCTCTCCCGGGGGCAGCCGCCGGGAGTGGTCGCGGCCGCCTGCGGCTTCTACGACCAGGCGCACCTCTGCCGTGAGTTCAAGGCCATGACGGGGCTGACCTCGACGGAGTTCATCGAAGGCCGCGTCCCCCTCCGGCGCGGCGGGCCTCCGGTGGACCGGCTGCCGGGGGAGAGCACCAGCCTCGTCCTGGCCGGATAAGACGCTGGTTTTCCGCCGTTCGCCTGCTGGGTGCGATTTTCTCCAATACGCGCGGCCGGACCGGCGGCACCGTGGAGGGCACGTACGGGTCCGCGATCCGGCAGGCCCGTCAATTCGACCCAGGTCGGCTCACGCCGACTTGAGCCCACTCAGTTCCACACTCAGTTCCACTCAGTTCTACGGGGGTTCACACCATGCTGTACCGACGTGCACTGATAGCGGCGGGAGCCGTCACACTCACAGCGGGAGCGCTGTTCGTGGCGCCCAGCGCCCAGGCGGCCGACGCGCAGCTGGCGTCGAAGACGGTCTACGTCTACGCCACCAGCGTCCACCTGCGCGAGGCACCGCGTACCAGCGCGACCGTTCTCGCCACCGTCTCGCACATCCACCTCACCGACTGGTGCCAGACCAACAAGAACACGACGCCGGTTGCCGACCCCAGCGGCGGGACCAACACATGGTGGAGCAAGGTCACGCTGACGACAGGCAGTGACGACGCCTGGGTCAGCAACGTCTTCCTGCAGGGCGGACGCAAGATCGCAGGCGTTCCCGACTGCTGAGGGTTCCCAGCGCCGGGGGGCGCCGGGGGGCGCCCCCCGGCCGCAGACAGGAGTACGGACCATGACTCGAATCAGGCGCACGGCGGTCGCTGTCGCGGCCGCGGCGCTGCTCACGTTCACCGGTGCGGCCACCGCGCACAGCGCCACGGCCGCACCATCGGGTGGTATGTCACCGCATGCGGCGTGTGCGTACTACAGCGGCAGGGCACTGACCGTGTACGGCAACCACGGATCGCACGTCTCCCAGGCCCAGTGTCTGCTCGCCAACTGGCGCTATCTGCCGTGGAGCGGCGTGGACGGCGATTTCGGAACGCAGACACTCGCCGCCGTCAAGAAGTTCCAGGGCGCGCACGGCCTCACCGTGGACGGCGAGGTGGGAGCCCACACCTGGGCGAAGCTCTACGCGTAACACGGCCCGACCGTGTGTGGGCCGGTGCCTGCGGCCCTGCCCTGTCCTGTGTGGCGGGCAGGGCCGCAGGGCGCCGGGCCGACGTGAACGACAGGCGGTGAACTCCCCGACGCGGGCAGCTGCGTCGGCGGTGACTTCTGTGGTCCTCGTACGTTGTAAGTGGTGTGCCGAACACTCTGCCCGCCCCTTCCCCTGCCGTGGCCACGCCGACAGTGAAGAGCGCCCCACAGCCCTACCTGCTGACACCTGGTCAGGGGGAAGCGGCCCGCGCCCTGCTGACCTTTGTGGGATCACTTCCGCTGGACGGATCCTCGGACGCGCAGCTGCTCGCCGCGGTGATCGCCATCCGCGCCGCCCGGGACGGCTCCGGCAACCTGACGGGAGTCGACCTGCGTTCGCTGCGCCTGGGCGACGCCGAGGGCGCTCTCCTTGCGCTGTCCGGCCTCGGGTGGCAGCCGCAGGGCGACCTGCTGGCAGGGGATCCCTCCACACCCGTCTCCGTCACCGTGCCCGAACTCTCAGGAGAACCCAGGCCCGACCGCAGCCTGCTCTTCGGCAAGTTGCAGCGTTCCCGGGTTTCGGGCTGGACCACCCGCACCCTGGCCGCCAAGCCGGTCAAGAAGGCTTCCTCCCCGGCCCGGCTGGCGGCACTGTTCCTGGCCGCGCACAGCAGGTCCGACCGCACCGGCACTCTTCCCGCCGGCCTCCCCGGGCAGTGCCACGCGGCCCTGCCGGAGCTGCTGGCCAAGAACTTCCTCTCCGAGGTGGAGGGCGACCGGTACCGGCTGTCCGAGGCCGTACGGCACTTGTCGGGGCGGTATCGGGAACGCGACGATCAGCTGCCTTCCCGGCCTGTCGACAAGTCACCTGTTGAGCAGCTGAGTTGGGAGGAATGGAAGGCCAAGGCGAGTGCGGCGCTGCGTCGACACGTCGAGAACGTCGAGCACTGCCCTCTCTGCAAGTTCTCCACGGCGCGGGTGGCGGAGGCGTTCATGCGGAAGGCCGTTCCCGTCCAGTGCGCAGAGGACGTGCGCACCGCCTACGCCGAGTGGGAGAAGACGCAGCAGGGCCGTGGTCCGCGTGCCGCTGCGTTCGCTGCGGCGTTCCGCGAGGACCACGGCCATGGCCCGTCGTTCAAGCAACTGTGCAAGGGGCTGGGCTGGAAGAAACAGCCACGCGCCCTCCGTGCCCTCATTGTCGGCCGCCTGATCGCCGACGAGTGGCTGACCAACACGGAACCGGTGCCGTGGACGCTGCGTCCCGGGAAGGCCGGCCAGTAGCTGATCATTTGGATGGGATCGGCAGGGCCTCGGGGGTGCTCTGCTCGGAGGCCGGCAGGTCGCGCAGGCCGGGTACGGGTGAGGGCAGCAGCCACAGGAACGAGGTCAGGGCGCCGCCGACGGCGATCCACAGGGTGGGGCGCAGGCCGATGGCGCCGGCGAGTGCTCCCCCGGCGAGCGAACCCAGCGGGCGAGCACCATAGTTGACGGTCCGGTAGGCCCCGAAGACGCGCGAGCGCAGTGTGTCGGGCACGCAGGCCGCGAGGATCGAGCCGATGGCGACGTCGAGCCACATGACGCCGACTCCGGAGCCGAATTCGGCTGCGAGAAGGAACCCGATGACCAGAGGGGTCGGGCCGTGCGCCGCAGGAATCAGCAGCATCGGGGCGGGGAAGGCGATGCACCCCAGGAGGAAGGTGCGGCCCAGGCCGATCCGCTTGACGATGCCTCCGGCGCACCCGGCGCCCAGAAGTCCGCCGACGGCTCCGGCCCCCAGTACCCCGCCGAGCAGGCCAGGACTCAGCCGCAGGGTGGTGGTGGCGTACAGCACGAACAGGGCGGAGACCATGAAGGTGAACAGGTTGACCGTGGCCGTGGCTCCCAGCGCTGCCCGTATGACGGGCGAGCGGGCGATGAAGCGTCCTCCTTCCGCGAGCTGTCCGTGGGCCTTGTGCTCCGCGGGCGGCTCAACCGGGTCGATACGGGAGAGGAACAGGGCCGAGCCGACGAAGGACAGCGCGTCGCCCAGGAGGGCCAGCGGCGCGGAGAGCACCTGCACCAGGATGCCCCCGATACTCGGCCCGGCCACCTGGGACATCGCTCGGTTGCCATGGGTCAGGGCGTTGCCTTCGACATACCGGCGCGCGGGGACAAGGGCGTTGAACAGCGGGGAGTCGCAGACGTCGAAGAGGACCGCGAGGGTGCCGGCGGCGAACGCCACGACGTAGAGGTGGACGAGCGTCAGTGAGTGCAGGACGTAGGCGAGCGGGATGGTGGCCATCAGCGCGGCGCGTCCGAGGTCCGCAGCGATCATGACCCGGCGCCGATGGGCCCGACGGTCCGCCCACACGCCGGCGTGCAGGGCGAAGAACAGGTGGGGCAGCCACGATGCCGCCGCCAGGCAGCCCATCTGTGCGGCGTCGGCGTGCACCGCGATGACGCCGACCAGCGGGATCGCGATCGAGGAAAGCTGGTCCCCGAACAGGGATATGGCCTGCCCGGTCCAGTAGCCGCGGAAAGCCTTCTCCCGCAGCAGGTCGGGGACCCATCGCCCGAGTCCCGCCCGGGTCGGCGGAGCGGTCGCGCGCTCGATCGGTTCGTGGGCGCCGGGGGCGCTCACGAACCGGCTTCCGTCGCAGGGTCCTGGTCCGCGGTGTCAGTCGGGAAGGCCAGGTGCAACAGTGCGACCGGCCGTACGTCCGGTGCGTGCCGGCGGGCGCCGCCGGGGTCCTCCAGGTAGGGCTGCACCAGATCCTGGATCTTGTCGTTCAGCTCGGCCAGTTCTGCCGCCGTCAGACGCAGCTGGTAGTCGCCGAACCGGGCAGCCTCCTGCCACTCGGCCCGCTCCTGCGCTCTGGCCTGGACCCAGCGCGCCGAGAGCTCGAAGTACCGCTCGGCCATGGCCAGCTGAAGCCCCTCTGCGGCAGAGGCGGCCGCGGGATCCGCGGGGGCCGTGTCCCAGCTGGTGAACATTGCGGTTGCCCGCCACGGCTTCTCCCGGCCGCGACCTCCACCTGCCTCTTCCACCAGCCCGTACTTGGCGAGCTGGCGCAGGTGGAACGAGCAGCTGGCGACGCTCTCGCCGATGGCACCGGCGGCCTGCGTGGCGGTCTGCGGACCGTCCCTGCGCAGCAGCCCCACGAGCGCCATGCGCGTCGGGTGCGCATACGCACGCAGCGCGCGTGGATCTGTCAGTCGGACGGAGCTGAGCGGATCTTGGTCAGGCATGATGTAAAGATATCTTTAGAAAGAAGTCTTTACAAGCAGTCGTCGCCAGGAGGGTTCGGGCTCGGCGACCGTGACCGCAGGCGCCACCTCTGGACCTGGTGACGACAGCGGCTGGTCAATGAGGGGCAGTTGGACACGTGCTTTAGTTCCTGCATGACCGATCTTGAGATGGTGAACGTGTTCGTACGTCCGGACGGGACCGGGGGCAACCCGCTGGGCGTGGTGTGTGACGGAACTGCCGTGCCCGGTACGGCAGAACGTCAGGAGACCGCTCGGCGGCTCGGATTCTCCGAGACCGTTTTCGTGGACGACACCGCTCGGGGGGAGGTCGACATCTACACACCCAGCGTGCGGCTGCCCTTCGCCGGCTATCCGCTGATCGGAACGGCGTGGCTGCTGCGGCAACACGGCCTGTCGGCCGATGTGCTGCGGACGGTGGCAGGTGACGTTGCCACCTGGACCGAGGGCGAGTTCACCTGGATCCGTGGCCGGGCGGAGTGGGTGTCGGGCAAGCGCACACGGAGGTACCCGTCGGCCGAGGCTGTCGATGCCCTGCCGACGCCGCCCGCGGGCGACGGCTGGTTGTACGCGTGGGCATGGGTGGACGAAGCCGCGGGCACGATCCGTGCGCGTGGTTTTCCCCGGCGGGGTGACGCCATAGCCGAGGACGAGGCGACCGGCGCTGCGGCGATGGTGCTGGCAGGCGAGTTGGGCCGGGATCTGCGGATCAGCCAGGGCCGGGGCTCCGAGATCCTGGCCCGTCTCTCCGATGGAGGCTGGATCGAGATCGGCGGTCGCGTCGCGGCGACGGAGGTCCACCCGCTGCACCGGTGAACGGGCGTGTGAGGAGCTGGGAGAGCCGCAGGGCCTCGGGGAGAACCCTGTTCATCCGTTTTGTTGCGGGCGATCGGCACCACGGTCAGTGCGGGGGCTCGGTTGTACTCATACGGCAGCGCCGACGGCAACAGCGGCCGGCATGAGGTCGCCGAGGGGCGGACGGCGCTGTGCGGAACCCGGCGCGATCGGAGCCGCACGCGCGCCATCACGGCCGGGGCCGACGGCGATCCGGCCCGGCGGCATTGACGTAGGGTGTGAACCTCGCGGGATCAGGTGGGCGACGGAGCCGAGAGCGGTATGGACGACGAGCAGCGGGTTGATCTAGGGACGTCATTGTTCATCCCGTACCGGTACACCGAGGACCGGATGTTCCGGGCCCTGCAGGATGCCGGGTTCGACGACTGGACCCTCGCCCAGTGCCGGGTGTTCCAACGCATCGCCCCGGACGGTTCGCGCCTCACGGACCTCGCTGACCAGGCGCAAATGAGCAAGCAGAGCGCCGGTGTGCTGGTCGATCAACTGGAACGCCTGGGCTATGTCCGCCGGGTCCCCGACCCAAGGGACGGCCGCGCCCGGTTGATCGTGATCGAGGAACGCGGCCGGCGGGCGGTCGAGGTGGCCTCAGCGACACTCGACGAGATCCTCTCGGAGTGGAAGACCTACCTGGGCACGCGCAACTTCACGTTGCTGCACCAGATCCTGGATCAACTCCGCGAGATCACCGACCCCTACGCGCGGTAGACCCGGCCACGCCGAGCCGTCCCGCCCCGATTCCCGTTCACCCCGAGCCGCCAGGGTCGCCGACAGGCTTCGACTCTGTCTTGATGTGGTCAGCTTCATTGACTTGTTTGCCAGTTATTCGGAGTCGTGTCATCAATGCGAGGTGCTCCGCTGCGCGACAGCACGTCGAATCGCGCCGCTCTCCGGCGTGTGGAAACGTGGAATGGTCAGCCAAACGCGGGAGGTGGCCCATGTCATCGAAGCGACGACGGAAGAAGAAGGCTCGCCGCAAGCACGCCGCTAACCACGGACGGCGGCCGCAGTCCTGAGGGCCACGGCAGCTCCGTACCGAAAGCGGGCGGGTGGCCGCATAGGAGCGGTGGCCCGCCCGTGCTTCCGGCGCAACACGTTGCACAAGCGGTGATGAACGGGGATCCACGGCGCGGATTTCGGCTGGAAGCTAGTATCCCCAGTGCCCCCTGATATCGCTTGCGGGGTGTATTTGCCGTAGCACAACAGCTAGGAGGCAGGCTCCGTGGCCGAGTCGCAGTCCGTGATCGCCCCGCCGGCCGAATCTGCCTTGTTCCTCGTCTGCACCATCGTGCCCGGCGGAGAGTCCGTTGTCCGAGACCTGCTCCCCGATGTGGCCGGGTTGAAGCGATCGGTGGGTTTCCGCGCTCCGGACGCCAGGCTCACCTGCGTCGTCGGCATCGGTTCCGCCGCGTGGGACCGGCTCTTCGACGGGCCGCGACCGCGCGAACTGCATCCCTTCGTGCCGTTGGCGGGCGCCCGCCACTGTGCTCCGTCCACGCCCGGCGATCTCATCTTCCATCTGCGGGCCCGCCGTATGGACCTCTGTTTTGAGCTGGCCCGGCTGATCGGCGAACGCCTCCGAGGAGCGGTCACCGTGGTGGACGAGGTGCATGGGTTCAAGTCCTTCGACGAGCGTGACCTCCTCGGCTTCGTCGACGGCAGCGAGAACCCGGAGGGCGCGCTCGCGGCCGACTCCGTGTTCATCGGCGAGGAGGACCGTGATTTCGCGGGCGGGAGTTACGTCGTCGTGCAGAAATACGTGCACGATCTCGCGGCCTGGAATGCGCTGCCCACGAACGAGCAGGAAATGATCATCGGCCGCACAAAGCTGAACAACGTGGAGTTGTCCGACGAGGTCAAGCCCGCGGACTCCCATGTCGCCCTCAACACCGTCACGGACGAGGACGGCAACGAGCGGAAGATCGTGCGGGACAACATGCCGTTCGGCCGCATCGGACAGAGCGAATTCGGCACCTACTTCATCGGCTATGCGCGCACTCCCGAGGTTACCGAGCAGATGCTGCGCAATATGTTCCTCGGAGACCGGCCGGGCATCCATGACCGGATCCTCGACTTCTCCACCGCAGTCACCGGCTGCCTCTTCCACGTCCCGAACGCCGACTTCCTCGACAATCCGCCGGACCCACCCGCGGGCGCCACGATGACCGAAGGTTCTCTCGGTATCGGCAGCCTCAAAGGAGTCTGATCGTTATGCCCGTGTCCACCGGTATGAACAACCTGCACCGTGAACTCGCCCCGATCACCGCCCAGGCCTGGGCGCAGATCGAGGACGAGGCCCGCCGCACATTTCAGCGCAACGTCGGTGGCCGCCGCGTCGTGGACGTGACCGGACCCGACGATCCCGCGCTCGCCGCCGTCGGCACCGGCCATCTCACCGCGATCGAAGCCCCGGCGGCCGGCGTCACCGCACGGCTGCGCCAGGTGCAGCCCCTGGTCGAACTCCACGTCCCCTTCAAGGTCACCCGCGAAGCGGTGGACGACGTCGAGCGCGGCGCGCAGGACTCCGACTGGCAGCCCGTCAAGGACGCGGCGCGTTCCATGGCGTTCGCTGAGGACAGGGCCGTCTTCGAGGGGTACGCGGCAGCGGGTATCAGCGGGCTCCGTGAGCGGACCTCCAATCCGGTGCTGAGCCTGCCGGCAGAGGTACGTGAGTACCCGGACACCGTCAGCCGGGCTCTGACGACGCTGCGCCTCGCCGGAGTCGCCGGCCCGTACTCACTGCTGCTGGGCGCCGACGCGTACACCGAGGTGAGCGAGACGTCCGACCACGGGTACCCCATCGCGGCACATCTGGGCCGGCTCCTGGACGCGCCGCCCATCTGGGCGCCCGCGCTCGACGGTGCCTTCCTTGTCTCCACCCGCGGCGGTGACTTCGAGCTGCGTCTCAGCGAGGACCTCTCGATCGGCTACACCGCGCATGACACGAACGAGATCGAGCTGTACTTCCGGCAGACGCTGACCTTCCTCGTCTACACCGACGAAGCCGTCGTGGCACTCACATCCTGATCCGCATATCCTGATCCGTACACCAGCGCGTCGGAACGGGACGTCGGAACGGCACGTCGGAACGGCACATCGGAACGCGCCGCGTACTCATGCCCGTACGCGGCGCGTTCCCGTCCTCCGTCGTTCCCTACTCGGCTCCGGCGTCCGGTTCCGGCGGCAGCCCCACGTCGCCGCGGTCCTCCTCCACGCGCTGTTCGAGTTCCTTGTCGTCCGGGCGGCGGGGCATACCGCGTCCGTGCCCGGTCTCCGGGTCGCCTTCGACTTCGCGGTTCGACTTGTGGTGTGCCATCACTCTCTCCTCGCGATGGAGGTGCGGACTGCTCGTACGCTCCAGCGCCCGCCCGACAGGGTGCGGCCGGTGGTCGTGGCATCGTCCCCGCCGGTCCTGCTGCGGGTGGTGCAGTGGAGCGAGTCGTCCTTCACATCGGCATCGACATCTCAGCTCCGGATGATGGGGAACCACCTTCCACTCAAGCCCTCTGCCCGCCGTCCCGCAAGCGGGGGAGAGGTGCGGCGGAGGGGTGCTTGCGCAGCATTTCCAGAACGACCGCAGCCGACCAGGAGAAGTTCGCGGAGTTCTTTCCCGCGCCGGTCAGCGGATGGTAGTTCTCGTGGATGGGCCCGTCGCCGAGCAGGCCGTCCGCGTGCTGGAGGAGCTGTTCGCCGATGGCCCGGGCGTCCCGGTCGTAGCCGTAGTCGGACAGGCCGCGGATGGCGAAATACGCCTGGTCAAGCCAGACGAGACCGCGCCAGTATCCGGTCGGGTCGAACTTCGGGTTGTTGCGCGCGACCGTCGGCAGCGGCATGAAGGTGCCGAACTGCGCGGGGTCGGTGAGTGCGGCACGGGCACCGGCGGCCTCGCGCGCGGACGCGACGCCGGTCCACAGCGGTACAGCGCCTTCGATGCCCTTGCCGGCTGCCGTGAGCGGTCCGCTGCTGTCCGGTCCGCAGTCGTAGAAGTATCCGGTGGCCGGGTCGTAGGTGTGGGCCCTGATCCGGTCCCGCAGGGCGTCCGCCTCATGGTTCAGGTCCTTCGCCTCGTCCGGCCAGCCGAGCTCGGTGGCCATCCGTGCGAGGAAGCGTTTCTCCGCGTACAGGAAACAGTTGAGATCGACCGACTGCTGGGCCAGCGAGTAGCCGACGGTGCGGCCCGCCCGGTCGGTGTTGGTGCGTACCTGTGTGTCGTCGAACCTCGGAGCGTTGTCCATCCCGCTCTCCCAGGCGGCCGCCAGCCTCCGCTGCGCGGTGCTGTCGTTGGCCGGATCCACCGTGGCGCCGTACTCGGCCAGGCCGTTGTGATCGTGGTCCCGGTCGCGGTACCACCACGCGTGGTACGACCTGAGCTTCGGGTACATCCGGTGCAGGAACGCCCGGCCGCCGCCCCGCTCGTACACCTGCCACACCGCCCAGGCGGCCAGCGGCGGCTTGGAGTTGCGTTCGTTCCAGTTCAGGCCGCCCTGGCGAATGTCGTTGTAGAACAGCGCGTCCGGCACCATCCCGGCGTCCTGCGGACGGTCCGGGGAGTCCGCCTGGATCTGGTGGTCGAACATCGACTCAATGGTGGAGACGGCCAGTTGAGGATCGAAGATGGCCGTCGCGGCGGCTTCCTTCCACGAGTCCCAGGCCCAGAAGCCCCCGGCGAACGACGTGTTGGTGAGGGAGGGAGTGATTCCGTCCTTGCGCAGTGCACCGGCCGGGCTGCGCCAGTTGGTCACCAGTGTCTGTACGGCCTTTGCCGCGGTACGGCAGCGGTCGGGGGCCACTCCGTCGAACGAGCGGGTCAGGTAGCGCTGCCAACGGCGGTCCGCACGGTCCGCGACCCGGTCCGGGTGCGCCAGGGCCTCTCGGACGGCCGGGTGGTTTGTGCGGCGCTCGGCGTCGGTGAACGTGTACGACTCGGTCCAGGTGAACGTGGCCGTCGCACCCGGGGCCAGCCTCGTCGGCCGGTGCGCGGTGGTGCGGTACTCGTCGCCGTGGACGGTCGTGCGTACGGACCCGGCGTGCGCCACTTCGAACCGGGTCTGCGCGGTGGTCAGGAAGTCCTTGAACGAGCGGACCTCGGCGAACCGGACCGCGACGCCGTCATCGGTCGCCTGCAGTCGCGGCGCGCTGCGAACCGGCTCGCTGGTGTGGCGCAGCAGCGAGCCCGTCCAGTGGGCGCGCAGCTCGCGGACGCTGTTTCCCCGGTTCTGGACCGTCGCCCGGACCAGGGCGCTCCGGTTGGTGGCGTACCGCAGCTCCACGGTCACGCACAGACCGTCCGTGACGTACGCCTGCGTCAGGACGCCCGGCCGGGCCTCCAGGCGGGGCGCCCGGTCGCCCGACAGGTCGACGGCACGGGCCGACCGCTCGTCGACGAGTCCGAACCGGCTGAAGGCGCGGCTCAGGTACCAGGGGTACTCCTCCGCCACGTACAGGGGCCCGCTGAAGCCTCCGAAGTACGCGTGGTCCGCGGCGGAGGGCAGTCCGTAGGCGTGCCAGGCCCCGAGGTCGGCGAAGACGTTGAGTGGATTGTCGCCCGGCGGCTCGGCCGCCTCGGGAAGGCCGTGCAGATCGAGTACGTCGGAGAGCCCGTCCCGGAACGAGTCTCCTGAACCGTGGTGTGACGCCTCCGGCGCTGTCTCCTGGGGCGCTGTCTCCTGGGCATGTGCGGGCGCCGCCGGCAGCAGGGCGGCCCCCAGTGGTACGAGTGACGAAGCGGCGAACTGCCTCCGCGAGAGATGAATCATCGAGAGCCTCGGAACATGAGGGGTATCGGAATCCGGCCACGCTAACAGTTTGTTGACAGCCCGTTGAGGGGTCTGGCCTGCTCGGATTCCCGGCTGCACCGACGCCGACGGCCAGGACACGGCCACCGGAGTCGGCACGGCCACAGGAGTCGGCACGGTGGACGCGTCCCGGTCCGTGTCGTCCCTCGCCCGTGCGAGCCACGCCGGCTGAGCCCCGCAGACGGACCGCATAGGGTCGAGTGGTGAAGCCTCCGACAGATGTGACCTCGCCCGTGGAGCAACTCGACGCCCTCGACCGCCGTATCGCCGCCGCGCTCCAGATCGACGGGCGGGCGTCCTGGCGGCGGATCGCCTCCGCGCTCGGGGAGCCGGAGCGGAAGGTGGCGCGGCGCGGCCTGCGGCTCCTGGAGAGCGGGCGGGTGGCCGTCACGGGTCTTGTGGTGCGGGGGGAGACCGTGATCCTGCGGATGAACTGCCGGCCTGGGGCGGTACGGGACGCGGCAGCGGCGGCGGCCGGGCGTGACGACGCGATCTTCAGCTATGTGCTGGCGGGGGCGGTCGACTGTGTGGCCGAACTGCAGTGTTCGCCGGGCCAGTTGGCGCATCTGATGCTCGACGAGGTGCCCGCACTGCCCGGACTCCTCTCCCAGAACGTCTCGCCGGTCCTGCGGTACTTCCGCACGGTGCACGAGTGGCAGCCGGACATCCTGGACGAGGACGAGATCGCGGCGCTCGGCGGCCGGTCTCCGGTCGCGGACGGTGTCGGTCTGCCGGACTCCGATGTGGGCCCGGAGGAGCGGGCGATCCTGCGGGCGCTGGCCGAGGACGGGCGGTGTACGCACGAGGAACTGGCCGCGGTCGCGGGAGTCTCGCTGGCAACGGCCCGGCGGCGCGTTGAGTCGCTGACCCGCGACGGGCTCGTCAGCATCAGGGCCTGTGTGGAGCCCGCACTGCTCGGACTTCCGGTCGAGGCACTGCTGTGGATCAAGACGCGCCCCGATGAGGTGGAGGCCGTCGGGCAGTTGCTCGTCGCATCGCCGCTCGTGCGGTACGCGGCCGTGGTCATGGGCGAGTACCAGCTGCTCGTCGATGTCACGCAGCCTTCGAAGGCCGCGCTGCACGAATTCCTGACCGCGGAGCCATGGGTGCGGAGGGTGCAGGCAGTCCAGTCCCATCTGGTGGTGGAGGCCCTCAAGCGGAGCGGGACGACCACACCGCTCCTGCGTCACCGCGTCTGAGGCCTCGCCCGACTCGCAGCTCCCAAGTTCTGACCATAATCTCCAGGCGCAGAATATTCGCGTCTGAAAAATTCACTCACGCATGGGTGTTGACGTATCTGGTCAGCGGCCCTCAGTGTGTGCCGCATGATCGAAGACACGGCCGATGGCCTCTGCATGCTCGACGCCACGGAACTCGCAGAGCGTCTGCGCAGCCGCGACCTCTCCGCCCGTGAGGTCGTCCGGGCCCACCTCGACCGGATCGCGCGGATCAACCCCGCTGTCAACGCCATCGTCACCCTGGACGAGGAAGGCGCACTCCGCGCGGCAGCCGCGGCCGACGAACGGATGGCGCGGGGCGAGGCCACCGGCCCCTTGCACGGGCTGCCGATCGCGTTCAAGGACACCCACCTGACACGCGGAATGCGCACCACCCACGGTTCGCCGCTCTTCGCCGACCATGTGCCGGACGAGGACGAGCTCCTGGTCCAGCGGATCGAGGCAGCGGGCGCCATCCGTATCGGCAAGACCAATGTGCCGGAGTTCGCGGCGGGTTCGCACACGTTCAACCCCGTCTTCGGCGCGACCCGCAATCCGTACGACACCGGGCGTTCGGCCGGTGGCAGCAGCGGCGGCGCCGCGGCCGCGCTCGCCGCCGGGCTGCATCCGCTGGCCGACGGCAGCGACATGGGCGGCTCGCTGCGCAACCCCGCTTCCTTCTGCAACGTCGTCGGACTGCGGCCCACCCCGGGCCGGGTGCCGTCCCATCCGTCCGGCGACGTGTGGGACACCCTCGCGGTCGCGGGCCCCATGGGCCGCACGGTCGCGGACACCGCCCTGCTCCTGTCCGTGATGGCGGGCCCCGACCCCCGCTGCCCCCTCTCGCTGGACTCGCCCGGCCACACCTTCCGCGCCCCTCTGACACGCGGGGACCTGAAGGGACTGCGAGTCGCCTGGGCGCCCGACCTCGGCGGGCGGGTACCCGTCGACCGGGACGTGTCCGACGTACTGGCCCGGCAGGCGGCGATCTTCGAGGAGCTGGGGTGCCGCGTCGAAGAGGACTGCCCGGACCTCGATGGCGCCGAACACGTCTTCCGGACCCTACGTGCCCAGGCGTTCAGCCTCGGGTTCGGAACGTTCCTCGACGAACGGCGCGACGCGCTCAAGCCCAGCCTCATCCGGAACATCGAGGAGGGACGGCGCCTCACCGTCGCGGATCTCGAACGTGCCACCGCCGAGCGCACCCGTATCCATCTCGCCGCGACCGGCTTCTTCGAGCGGTACGACGTGCTGCTCGCGCCCGTCAGCCAGGTCTCGCCGTTCCCCGTCGATGACGAGTACCCCACCGGGATCGACGGGCAGCCGCAGCACAGCTATCTCGACTGGATGCGCTCCGCGTACTTCCTCTCCGTTCTGGGCGCACCCGCCCTTTCGGTGCCCGCCGGCTTCACCGACGCCGGACTCCCCGTCGGCCTGCAGATCGTGGGCCCGCCGCGCGCCGAAGCTGCCGTGCTCGAAGTCGGTGCCGCGTTCGAGGCCGCGACCCGGCACGGGCGCCGGCGACCGGTACTTCCCCCTGCCTGAAGCTGTCGCCCCCCGGGAGCCCCGATGAGAAAACTGCATGTGATCTGGGCCGTCGTGCCCGTAATGGCGTTCCTCAGCACCCCGTTCCTGCCCTTCGTGAACGGCCCCCATCTGTGGCTCGGCGTCCCCTCCGTACTGGCCTGGTGCCTGTTGTGGACGGCCGGGACGACGGCCGGGCTCGCGCTCACCGACCGCTTCGCCCTGCCGGCCGAGGCACGCGAGGACACCCCCGAGACGGAGACCACGGCATGAACAGCACCAGTGTCATCGCCACGATCGGCATGCTGGCCATCGCCGTGGTCGGGATCGGCAGACACCGCCCGGCCAATGGTCCGCTCGGTGAATGGACCGTCGGCGAACGGAAGTTCTCCACCTTCACCACGTGGTTCCTGCAGGCGGGCGAGTCCTTCACCACCTTCAGCTTCCTTGGTCTGGCCGGCCTGGCCTTCGGCGGCGGGGTCGCGGCCTCGTACGCCTTGTGCTATCTCGCCATCAACTTCGTCCTGCAGTACTTCACCGCTCCGCGCATGCGCCAACTCGGAGCAGAGCACGGCTATCTGACGCAGGCGGACTTCTTCGCCGAGCGCTACCGCAGCCCGCTCCTGGGCCGGGTCGTCGCCATCGTCGGGGCCGTGTTCCTGCTGCCCTACCTCCAGTTGCAGATCACCGGCCTCGGCCTGATCGTCCAACTGGCGACGGGCAGCCGCACGGGCGGCAACCTCAGCATGATCCTGGCGACCGTCCTCACCGTCGGCTTCGTCCTGTGGTCCGGAATCCGCGGTGTCGCCCGCGTCGCCTACCTCAAGGACGCTCTGATGGTCGTCGGGCTCCTCGTCCTGTTCATCGGGGTCGCGATCTCGGCGAAGGGCGGCATCGGAGGCCTCTTCGAGACCGTACGGGACACTCACCCGGACCTCCTGACGCTCCACCAGAAGGGCTATGACGCAACATTCTTCGTCAGCGCCGTCATCATCTCCGGCATCGGCGGCGGCCTGGGAACCATGGCCCATCTGTGGCCTCCGGTCCTCGCGGCCCGAAGCGGCCGGGCGCTGCGCTCCAACGCCATCTGGCTGCCCCTCTACCAGATAGCCCTCGGCATCCCGGTCATCGTCGGCTTCGCCGGCATCCTCATGGTGTCGCCCGACTCGCCAGGAAACGCGGTGGCACTGACCCTCGCCGGCCAGACCCTGCCCGGCTGGCTGGTCGGTGTGGTCGCGGTGGCCGCGGCATCGGCGGCCATGGTGCCGTCCGCCGCCATCATCGTGGGCATCTCCAGCCTGCTGTCGCGCAATGTCCTCAGCGCCCGCAGCGAGCGCACCCAGCTGCGCACGAACCATGTGTGCGCGGTCGTCGCCGCAGCCCTGGCGCTCTGTCTCGGGCTGTCCCGTCCCGACCTCCTCGCCAACCTCCTGCTGCTCACCTTCGGCGGACTCAGCCAGCTGGCCCCTGCCATCGTCATGGGCCTGGCCAGGAAGGTGCGCCTGGACGCGATCCCCGTACTGCTCGGCATCCTCACCGGGGTGGCGGTCCTCACCTGGCTGACCTTCGGCGACGTGGATCTCGGGACAATGGACCCGGGACTCGTGGCGCTGCTGCCCAACCTCGCCGTCACCGGTGTGGCACAACTGGTGGTGCGCTCGCGTACCTCCCGGGAGGAACCCGGTGGCGTACGGGGTAAGAGAGTCGGGGTGGCCTGAGAGGAGGAGAACCGTCAACAGCCCGGCCCCGGCCCGGCCCAGAAAACATCCGGCCCCGAATTCCGTCCCGTGTTCCGTCCGGTATCGCATCCCATGTTCCGGTCCCGTGTCCCGCCGGCCTCCGTTCCGCCCTCGCCTTGTCCAAGGAGTTAGACGTATGCCCCCTCTCTTCCCGGCCCTGACCGCGGGCTCGGCCCGCCCTGCGCTGACCTTCGGCGACCGCTCGCTCAGCCATGCCGAACTGGCCGCCGCGGCGGGAGCGTCGGCGGCCCTGCTCGGCAGGGCCGGCCGGGTCGCGGTCTGGGCGACGCCCACCCTGGAGACCGCCGTCGGCGTGGTCGCCGCGCTGCTCGCCGGGGTGCCCGCCGTACCGCTCAATCCGCGAACCGGCGAGCGCGAGCTGGCGCACATCCTGTCCGACAGCACACCGTCACTGGTCCTCGCGGCACCCGGCGACGAACTGCCGCCGGTACTCGACAAGCTGGACCGGGCGAACATCGACGTCCGGGCGACGTCCGGGCCCCTGCCGCTGCCCGAAGAGCCGCCGGCCGAGGCTCCCGCACTGATCGTCTACACCTCCGGCACCACCGGCCCGCCCAAGGGCGTCGTCCTGCCGCGCCGGGCGATCACCTCCACGCTGGACGCGCTGGCCGACGCCTGGGAGTGGACGGACGACGACGTACTGGTCCACTCCCTTCCTCTCTTCCATGTCCACGGGCTGATCCTGGGCATCCTCGGCCCGCTGCGCCGGGGCGGCGCCGTGCACCATCTCGGCCGCTTCGAGACAGCCGCCGTCGCCCGCGAACTGGCCGCTCACGGCACGATGTTCTTCGGTGTTCCCACCATGTACCACCGCATCGCCGAGGCCCTCTCCGACGAGCCGGCGCTGGCCGAAGCCCTGTCAGGCGCCCGGCTGCTGGTGTCGGGGTCGGCCGCGCTCCCCGTGTACGACCACGAGCGCATCGCCGCCGCGACGGGGCGACGGGTCATCGAGCGGTACGGCATGACCGAGACCCTGATGAACACGAGCGTCCGCGCCGACGGTGAGCCCCGGCCCGGCACGGTCGGCGTGCCGCTGGCCGGGGTGAAGGTGCGGCTGGTCGAGGAGACGGGGGAGGAGATCACGGCGTACGACGGTGAGAGCGTCGGCGAGATCCAGGTGTGCGGGCCCAATCTGTTCACCGAGTATCTGAACCGTCCGGATGCCACCGCCGCGGCATTCGACGGGCCGTGGTTCCGTACCGGCGACATGGCGACCCGCGACCCGGACGGGGCCGTCCGTATCGTCGGCCGGAAGGCCACCGACCTCATCAAGAGCGGCGGCTACAAGATCGGCGCGGGCGAGATCGAGAACGCCCTCCTGGACCATCCCGCGGTACGCGAGGCGGCGGTCACCGGCGAGCCGGACCCGGACCTGGGCGAGCGCATCGTCGCCTGGATCGTTCCGTCCAACATGCAAAGCCCGCCTTCGGTCGAGGAGTTGGCCCGGCATGTGGCACAGCAGCTGGCCCCGCACAAGCGGCCCCGCGAGGTGCGGCTGCTCGACGAGCTGCCCCGCAACGACATGGGCAAGATCATGAAGCGTGCGCTGCATGGCTGACCCGTGGACGGCCCGCGAGGCGATCGACGCCGTAGCGGACCCGGGTTCCTTCACCGAGCTGGTCCCACCGCCCCGTGCCACGGAGCCCGACGGCCCGCTCGGCTGGCCGGGGTACGACGAGTCGACCGCGCGGGCGGCGGCGCGGACCGGTGAACGCGAGTCCGTCGTCTGCGGCACCGCTTCGATCGGCGGCCGGGAGGCCGTTCTCATCTCCTTCGAGTTCGGCTTCCTCGGCGGCTCGCTCGGGGAGCCCACGGGTGACCTCCTGGAAGCCGCCTTCACCCTGGCCAGGGAACGGCGCGCCCCGCTCGTCTCGCTGATCGCCACGGGCGGCAGCAGGATGCAGGAGGGTATGCGCGCACTGACCCAACTGCAGCGTGTGACACGTCAGTCCGCTCTGCTGCGAGCCACCGGCACCCCGCAGATCGCGGTGGTGCGCGACCCTACGACGGGCGGCGGCTGGGCCACCCTCGGCGCGGCGGCGGACGTCGTCCTCGCGCTGCCCGGCGCACAGGTGGGCTTCGCGGGATCACGGGTGCGGCCACCGGGCGCCGACCCGGCCGCGTACACCGCCGATGGCCAGTTCGCCGCCGGGCAGATCGACGCGCTGGTGCGCCCCGGGGAACTGCGGACGGCCCTGGCCGACTGGCTGTTGCTGCTGTCCGGACCACGGGGCGCCGGAGCGCCCGAACCCCCCGGCACCATCGTCGGGGGACCGGCCCGCGCCATCTCCGGCCAGGAGGCGGTCGCGCTGGCCCGTTCCCCGGAGCGTCCACGCGCCGCCGCATACCTCGCCGCCTTCTTCGGCGGCCGTATCCGGGAGATCAGCGGGGACCGCTGCGGTGGCACCGACCCGGGCGTACGGTGCGGCTTCGGCATCCACCAGGGGTTGACCGTCGCTTACGTCGCGCAGTGCGGCACGGCGACCCGCCCGGCCGGCTACCGCACCGCCACCCGGCTGGTCTCTCTCGCCGATGCCCTGGGCATCCCGGTGATCACCTTCATCGACACGCCAGGGGCCGCCAACGACGCCGAAGCGGAGCGCTCCGGCGCGGGCCCGGCCATCGCCGGTCTCTTCCTGGCCATGGCCACCGCCCGCGTACCGCTCACCACGCTCCTCATCGGCGAAGGCGGTTCCGGGGGTGCGCTCGCGGCGGCCGCGCCGGGCAACCTCTGGGCCACACCGGACAGTTACTTCTCGGTCATCGCACCGGAGGCCGCCGCCGCCATCCTCAAGCGCGCACCGGACCGGAACGGGGAGACCGCGGACCAGCTGCGCCTGCGCCCCCACGATCTGGTGGAGCTGGGCATCGCACGCGGGGTGGTGAGCGTCCTGCCTTCTGCGTGATGCCTGGGCGGGGTCCCGGCCTGCGCTCCCGGGCCGGCTCCTGGGTTCGCGCTACGGATCGGGGCCGACGGGCCTGTCGTCCGGCGGCCTGCGATCCTGGATCAAGCCTCCTCGGCATTTTCGTACGTCCTGGTACGGGGCCAGGCCGTGAGGCGCGCACCAAGGGAGAGACACGCGATGACAGCGATGCGGACAGTGACACTTCCCTCCGGGGCCGCGGTGCCCGCTCTGGGACAGGGCACCTGGTACATGGGGGACGACCGCGCACGGCGCCCCGGGGAACTCGCCGCGCTGCGGCGGGGCATCGATCTGGGGATGACGCTGATCGACACGGCGGAGATGTACGGAAGCGGCGCCGCCGAAGAGCTCGTCGGTGAGGCGATCCGCGGCCGCCGGGACGAGGTTTTCCTCGTGAGCAAGGTGCTGCCGTCGAACGCCGACGCCCGCGGCACGGTCGACGCCTGCCGTGCGAGCCTGCGCCGCCTGGGCACCGACCGGATCGACCTCTATCTGTTGCACTGGCGCGGCGGCGTACCGCTCGCCGAGACGGTCGAGGCCTTCGAGGCGCTGGTGGCGGACGGCAGCATCGGCTCCTGGGGGGTCAGCAACCTCGACGTCGACGATCTGGACGACCTTCCCGAAAAGGCGCGTCCCCAGACGGACCAGGTGCTCTACAACCTCACCCGGCGGGGCCCCGAGCACGCTCTCTTCCCCCGGTGCAGGGATCTGTCGGTCCCGGTCATGGCGTATTCACCGGTCGAGCAGGGCCGGTTGCTGGGGCATGAAGCGCTGCGTGCGGTGGCTTCGGCCCATGGCAGCACCCCGGCTCAGGTGGCGCTCTCCTGGGTGCTGCGGCACGAGGACGTCATCGCCATCCCCAAGGCGTCCTCCGTCGCCCACGTGGAGGAGAACCGGGCTGCCCTCGATCTGCGCCTCACCGACGACGACCTCCGGACTCTGGACGCCGCGTTTCCGCCCCCTGCGCGGAAGGAGCCGCTGGAGATCCTCTGACCCGGCCGGAGTGGTCGGGCGGGGCCAACAGCCCGATGCGCGCCGCCCGGTCGGGGCTGCGCGCATCGGACCTGGGGAGGGGCGAGGGGAGGCGTTCTGCCCGGTGTCTACCGTTGCGGCCCCTGGACCGCACGGCGCAGCAGGGCGAGGAACTGGTCTCGCTCCTGCGGGGAGAAATGCGCCAGCATCTGGTCGCTCACGGCGACCACGGCGGGGGCGAGGGAGGTGGCCAGTTCCCGGCCGCTTTCCGTGATGCTCACCAGCTTCCTCCGTCTGTCGACTGCGTCCTTGGCGATGTCCACCAGACCCCGCCGCAGCAGGCGGTCCAGAAGCGGCGCCACGGTCGACTTGTCGAGCTTCGCCAGCGCCCCGAGCATCCCCTGATCCATTGAACCGCGGGTGTGCAGCAGGCTCAGGACAGTGAACTGCGGCCCGGTCAGGTCCTGGTGGACCTGCTCGTACCAGAGGCGGGTGTGCACCTGGTTCAGCTGGCGGGCCAAGGGGCCGAGACCGCTGATCGCACTGAGTACGCCCCCGCTGGGCGCGTTCCCACTGGGCAGGTCGCCGGGATCCTGACCCTGGTCCTGGTCCTGCGATGACATATCCGCCGCCGTTCCGTCGAATTGATTAGGACGTACACGTACTATACGCTCGGAAGGAATTAGGACGCACACGTCATAACTGTGTGCGACAAAGCTGTATGCGTAATCGATGTGCGTCGACGGAACGGAGGTGGCGCGGTGAAGCTCATCGTCGCGATGACCGGGGCGACCGGAGCTCCGCTGGGGATACGCCTGCTGGAGGCCCTCGGAGCGCTGGACGTCGAAACACACCTGATCGTCAGCCGGTGGGCGCGGGCCACGCTCGCGCAGGAGACCGAGTACACGCTGCGTGATGTACAGGCGCTCGCCTCGGTGTGTCACAGCCCGGACGACCAGGGTGCGTCGATCTCCAGCGGCTCGTTCCGGGTGGACGGCATGGTTGTCGTGCCGTGCAGCATGAAGACGCTGGCCTCGATCCGTACCGGCTACGGAGAGGGCCTGATCGGCCGGGCCGCAGATGTGATGCTCAAGGAGCGGCGCAAACTGGTCCTGGTGGCCCGGGAGACGCCGCTGTCGGCCGTGCATCTGGAGAACATGCTGGAGCTGACGCGGATGGGCGCCGTCGTGATGCCGCCGGTCCCCGCGTTCTACAACCACCCCTCGACGATCGCCGATGTCGTCGAACACATCGTCGCGCGCGTACTCGACCAGTTCGACCTGGACATGCCCACCGCCCGGCGGTGGGAGGGCATGAAGACGACTGCCCGAGAAAGAAAGGTTCTGTCATGACACAACGCGGCAGCGCGCTCAACTTCCGTGACTTCGTTGAGAATTCACTCGCCACCGGTGACGCGGTCGACATCCGCGAGCCGGTCAGCCCCACGCTTGAGGTCGGAGCCATCACCCGGCGGGTCTACGAAACGAGGGGCCCCGCCCCGCTGTTCAGTAATCTGACCGAAGGCCGGGCGGGATGCCGGATTCTCGGCGCCCCCGCCGGCCTGAGCGCCACCGGTGGGGGTCAGTACGGCCGGCTCGCCGCGCACTTCGGGCTGGATCGTGAGACCGTGCCGGGCCAGCTGCTGGAACGGCTCATCTCGGCGATGCACGCGGACCCCGTCCCCCCGAGGACGGTGGAGACCGGACCCTGCAAGGAGAACGTGCTGACCGGCGACGACGTCGACCTGGAGCGGTTCCCGGTGCCGTTGCTGCACCAGGAGGACGGCGGCCGGTACTTCGGGACCTACGGCTTCCATGTGGTGCGTTCCCCCGACGGGCGGTGGACCAGCTGGTCGGTCAGCCGCACCATGCTCAACGGGCGGAACACACTCGTCGGCCCGGCCATGCCGCAGCAGCACCTCGGCATGATCCACGCCATGTGGCGCGAGCAGGGGCTGCCGACACCCTGGGCCATGGTGCTCGGGGCCCCGCCGGCAGCGCTGGCCGCGGCGGGCATGCCGCTGCCGGCCAAGGTGAACGAGGACGGCTACGTCGGGGCCCTCACCGGCAGCCCGGTCGAGGTGGTCCGGACCGAGCTGCACGACCTGTATGTCCCGGCCAACGCGGAGATCGTGCTGGAGGGGTACATCAGCCCCGACGAGAGTGCCGCCGAGGGGCTAATGGGTGAGTATCACGGGTACTCGTTCGCCGGGAGCAAGCAGCAGCCGGTCTTCCACGTCGAGGCCGTGACCCACCGCGATGACCCCATCCTCCCGGTCTGTGTGGCGGGCCTTCCCCCGGAGGAGAACCACACCATCTGGGGCACCATGATCTCCGCTGCCAGCATGGACCTGCTGCGCTCCAGCGGCCTGCCCGTGGACATGGCCTGGTGCTCCTACGAGGCCGCGACGTGCTGGATCGCCGTGTCCATCGACATCCAGCGGCTGGCGCGGATGCGGATGGGCGAACGGGAGCTGGCCGACGCGGTGGCTGACGTCCTGTTCGGCTCACACACCGGATGGCTGGTGCCCAAGGTCCTTCTGGTGGCGAACGACATCGACATCACCGACATCAACCAGGTGGTGTGGGCCCTGGCCACCCGGTACCACCCGGGGACCGGTGAGTACGTCTACCCCGATGCTCCGGGTATCCCCATGGTTCCCTACCTGACTCCGGACGAGGTGCGCACCGGCCGGGGCGGCAAGTCCGTCATGAGCTGTCTGCTGCCGGAGCAGTTCCAAGGCACCACCCGGGGCATCACCGCGTCCTTCCGGCACTCGTACCCCGACGACCTGCAGGAACGGGTCGTGGAGAACTGGGCCGCATACGGCTTCCCCCCGGGTGGTCCCACGACGGCCTGACGGGCCGTCCGAACGGATAGCCCCGGATGGCGGGCCAGGCCGTCAGAGGCCGCGCCAGACGTTGTCGAACGCCGCGTCCTCGATCGCTCTGCGCTGTCGTACGGCCCGCAGCTCCTGCACAGCGCCTCCGACGGCGGCCAGCACTGCCGCGACCGCGTCACCGGCAAGCTCCGGCGCGTCCTCGGCCGGCTCGTCGCGGATTCCGGCAGCGGACGCCAAAGCGGCGAGGACGGGTTCGCCCGTCGCCCAGCGGTCCTCGGCCCGGCTCCGGGCCGCCGAGTCCACCAGCTCCGTCCGTCCGGTCCGCAGCGGAATGTGACGGCCCCGCGCCCGGGCCGTCAGCCCCACCCGCTCCAGGTCGTCGACGTACGCCGAGGATAGCCCGCGGCCCCGGCGCCACAGCCAGTCCTCGACCGATTCGTACGGCTCCTGCCGCCTGAGCGCCGCAGAGGCCTCGTCCAACAGCCTTTCCGCGGTGGGCGCTTGGGCGTTCGGTAGGATCCGGTCGCCGTCCACGACCAGGGCCCTGGCCTCGATGAGGTCCAGCACCTCGGCTCCCGCCAGCGCGAGCGACAGGTCGCCCTGTTCCACGGGGAGGCCGGGTTTCACGTCCAGGGCGATGATCGCGAGGTCCCGTGCGGTGGTCATGAGCGGCTCCACGTGAGTCGACTGGGTGCGGGGCGAGAGTTGCCGGGGCCGCTCACGGCAGGCCGGGCGTCCCCGGTCGATTCTCGCCCCTCTTCGGGCCCGGTGCGCCCGGTGTGCCCTGTTACGACGATGTGGCGCGGGAATCCGATCCGCAGCACGCGGCGACCCGGCGCAGTGCCGGGCCGACCGGTCACACGTCGCGTACGGGGCTCCGGTCGAGCCTCGTAGGATCGTGGTGTGGCATTCATGAGCACTCCGCACTGCTGCTTCCACTGATCGGGAGGCTGTGAGGGCGATGCCGGGCGGCGTCGCCCTCCTTGGTGTTCCAGTCGGCCGGGCACCCGGCGGGTCTGCACCGCCGGGTGACCATGGCGACCCCAGCGCCTGCTGGGCGGTGGTGGCCCGCTGGTTCGGATCAGCGTGTGCGGATCCGTGGCTCCCGCGGGCTCAGGCGCCCACGCTCCCGTCGACACCCTCACGGAGGAAGTCCGCGTGCCCGTTGTGGCGGCCGTACTCCAGAAGCACGTGCACCATGACCATCCGCAGCGATACCTCCTCGCCCCATCGCGGCTGGTACCCGGTCATGTCCAGGGACTCGGCCTCACGCTCGACGCGCCGCGAGTTCCCGGCCTCCGCCTCCCAGGCCGCGAAGGCCTCGTCCCTGGTCGACCGGCTTGCGTCGTACGCCGCCTGGAAGTCGGTCGTGTCGGACCAGACCATGGGCGCGTCGTTGTCATCGAACACCCGGCGGAACCAAGCACGCTCCACCTCCGCCATGTGCCGCACCAGGCCGAGCAGCGACAGCGTCGACGGCGGCATCGACTGCTGCCGCAGCTCCTCGTCGGTCAGACCTTCGCACTTCATGGCGAGGGTCGCACGGTGGTAGTCGAGGAAAGCCCGCAGCATGTCGCGTTCGCTGCCAACGGTGGGTGGCCCCGTGCGGTTGTCACTGGTCATGGGTGGCGCTCCTCGTCCGGGCCGGCTTCCAGGCCGGTTTGCGATGCCGTTCGGCTGCCTGGGCCCCCGTAACAGGGGCCCAGGAACAGCTGCCGGCAACAGATGTCAGGAACGGAGCGACAGTACCTGGGCCGCATCCATGTCCTGTGGGGCGGTCACGGCCCGACCGTGCCTGTCGAGGCTCAGGGCGAGCCCGCTGTAGCGGTTGACCAGGCGGTACGTACCTGTGGCCTTCGAAGCGCCGCCCTTGGCCGGGGACTTCACGATCTGCTGGAAGTACCACTCGGACGTGGCCGATGCCTTGGCGCCCGCCTTGCCGAGCGAGACAGCGGCGCCCCAGGCGCGGCCTCCTGTGCCGTCCGCGACGCGCAGCGGTCGGCCGTCGCTTCCGGTGACCGTGCAGAAGCCGTCACCGGTGCTGGTGACCTTCCACTTCTGGGTCCTGTCGCCGGGCAGCGAGAGCGCTTCGCCGTTCGCGGCCTTGATCTGCTGGGCTTTGCTGCCGGCCGGGGAGGCGGGCAGGTCGGTCTTCGACTTGGGGTCGATGGTGATGTCCGCGTACTCACCTGTGTAGGTGTCGCATTCGAACGAACAGTACGAGCGGAACGTCCTGCCCACCACGCTGGAGGTGGTCTTCGTCTCCGAGTCGAGGAACCACCGGTACCACGATGCGTTCTGGTTCTCCGCGACGCTGCCGATGTCCTGCCACTTCTGGGTGGCCAGGTCGTCCGTGGCGTAGAAGTGCAGCGGGGACTTGGTGTTGGTGGCCTGGGCGATGTTGTTCTGCGGGGTGCCGATGTACTTGCCCAGGTAGGCGTTCCAGGTGATGTTCATGACGGTCAGCTGTGAGTTGTCCGGCATGGTGCCCTGCGCGACCTGGTCCGCGGCCTTGCCGCCGGTGGACGGCTTGTACTCGTCGGCGGGCGCGGTGTAGCCGCTGCCGTTGCCGTCCGAAGGGATGATGTTGGACTCCGCTCCGCCGGTGCCCGGCGACTGCCAGGCCCCGTCGTGCCACTTCTTCCATGACGACGGCGCCATCTTCCGGGAGATGGGGGCGCGCGCCACATGCTGTTGCCAGATGGCACCGCCGCCGGACTTGTTCAGCACCCGGGAGGCGTAGAAGACGTAGAAGTATCCCGAGGCGTTGTCCACGTACAGGCGGGGGTCGCCGTCGCCGTAGTTGTAGGTGTCCTTCGGGAACTGGGCGGTGTCACCGCGCTTCGTGCTGTACGGCGAGGTGATGACGTGGTCCTCGATCGACCAGGTCTTGCCCTGGTTCCTGGACACCGCGTAGTCGATGCCGTCGTAGTGCATACCGTCGCCGAAGGGGCTCGGTGTGAACTCGTTGTGCACCAGGCCGTACCAGTCACCGCTGGCCGGGTCCACCCACACACCCGCCAGGTCGCAGTAGTTGGGCTGGGCGTAGCCGGAGGTGACCGGAGTCGGGGTGGCCTCCTTGCCGGTCGGGCTGTTGTCGCAGCGCCACGTCGTGTCGTCGTTGCGGTCCTGCGGGTTGGCGGGGTTCACCGCGCCGGATATCGGGTCGGGCTTCGCGGAGTCGAAGTCGGAGCCGCTGTAGAAGCTCCACGCACGCGGGTCTTTCGCGCCGTACTCCGCGTCCGACTGCTGGTAGAAGAACCGGCCGTCCTTCGCGGTGAACACCGAGGCCGGGGTGTCGTCGGGGTTGCCGTACTCGACGGGGGCACCGGCCGACAGACTGTATTTCGGGCCGGGTGCCGACTCGGCGGCCCACTTCTGCACCGCCTGCTTCGGGTCGCACGGGGCGAGCCCGATCCGCGAGTTGTTCGCGACCTGCCCCTGTACGGCCAGACACTTGCCGGACTTGGCACTGTAGATCGTGCCGTCGGGCAGGTACTTGTACTTCTGCTCGTTCACCTGAGCGCAGTCGTGGAGCTGGACGAGTGCGCCGTTGGCATCGGAACCGCCGGTCACGTCAAGGCACTTGCCGAGCACCTTGACGTTCCCGTCGTCCGCCCAGCCGAACTGCTGGGCGGTACCTCCGTTGCAGTCGAACAGCTGGATGGCGGTGCCGTTGGCCGTGCCGCCGTCGGCGACGTCGAGGCACTTGCCGCCGAGGGTCACCGTTCCGGCGGCCTCGGCGGCTGTGGCGGCGTTCGCGGTGGGAGGGCCCACCACTCCTGCCGCCAGCACCACGGCGAGCGCCGACGTGGCCGCCAGGGCGGCCCGTCGTCCTGTTCTTGGCTTCACTGTTCCTCCTTGTCAACACGCGGAATCGCAAGTACTGCGGGGAACTGTCCGGAGCGTTCGCTGAGGGGATGCGGAGCGCTCAGGTCTTGATGTGGGCCACGAGTCCGTCGATGAACTCCGCCCAGTCGTCGCGCGTCGCCGGCTTGCCGGGTACGCCGGGGCGGCTCTGCCAGGGCAGCGGGCCGCTCTCCCGCCGGTACTCGACACCGAGCGCGTCAAGCCGGGCCAGATGGGTGCGCAGCCTTATGCGGAACTCGTCGAAGTCGCGCTCGCCCCGGCTCCACAGCGCCTCGGAGATCGCGCACAGGCGCGGGAAGACGTAGTAGTCGACGGTCCGGGGCGAATCCATGTGCTCGGTCCAGATGTTGGCCTGCCCGCCCAGGATCCGGGCCGACTCCTGTTCGGTGAGCCCTTCGGGGACCGGATCGAAGCCGTACGCGTCCGCGAGCGTCAGCGGCACCGCGAACGGAATGGGCTCGCCCGGCAGCTCCGACTGCCGGTAGTCCAGATACACCTGGTCGTCGGGGCAGGAGATCACGTCGTACCCCCGGCGCGCCGCAGTGAGAGCACCGGTCATGCCGCGCCAGGAGGCGACCGCCACGCCCTCGGGGACCTCACCCTCCAGGATCTCGTCCCAGCCGAACACCCGGCGTCCGCGCGCGGCGACATGAGCGCCGATCCGGCCGAGGAACCAGGCCTGAAGCTCCTTCGAGCCGCCGAGCCCGCGCTCGCGGATCAGTTCCCGGGTGCGCGGATCGGCGTCCCACTGGTCCTTGGGGCACTCGTCGCCGCCGATGCCGATGAAGGTGCCGGGGAAGAGATCCATCACCTCGTCGAACACCCCGAGGAAGAAGTCGAGCGTCGACTCCTCCGCGTTGAGGATGTTCGTGTTGATGCCCCATCGCGGGCTAGTCTCCAACTGTGCTTCGCACACACCCAGTTCGGGGTAGGCGGCGATAGCGGCCTGGGAGTGGCCCGGTACGTCGATCTCCGGCATCACGGTGATGTGCCGCTGGGCGGCGTACGCGACGATCTCGCGGATGTCGTCCTGGGTGTAGTAACCGCCGTGCGGGCGCCCGTTGTTGGGGGCGTCCGCCGCCGCGCCGAGCTGGGACTCGCGGCGCCACGAGCCCACCTCGGTCAGCCGGGGGTGGCGCAGGATCTCCACCCGCCAGCCCTGGTCGTCGGTCAGGTGCAGATGGAGCGTGTTCATGCGGTGCACGGCCAGCAGGTCGAGGAAGCGCAGCACGTCGTGCTTCGGCATGAAGTGCCGGGCCACGTCCAGCATCGCGCCGCGCCAGCGGAATCGCGGGGCGTCCTCGACGGACCCGTACGGAATCGCCCACCGCACCCCGGCCACCGGGGCCGTGCGGTAGATCTGTGGTGGCAGGAGCTGGCGCAGCGCCTGGCATCCGTAGAAGACGCCCGCGGTGTCGCCGCCCGCGAGGGCGACACCGTCCGGACCGCAGGTCAGATGGAACCCCTCGGCGGGGAGGCGCGGATCCAGGGTCAGTGCCAGGGCGGGGCCGGCTGCGTCGGTCACCGGCAGCGGCAGGCCGGTCGCCGGACGCAGCACCGACTGGAGCCAGTGAGCCGTCGGCGCCAGTTCGCCGGGGGCGGTGATCCGGGTAAACGCGTCCAGGACGAACGCGCCGTCGCCGGGCACAGCCGATATGGGGCGGGGGAGGAGCATGACGGGGGTCATCCCTTCACGGCGCCGGCGGACATGCCGGACACCAGCTTGCGTTGGATGATCAGGAAGAAGACGACCACCGGCAGTGAGAAGATCACCGAACCGGCCATCTGGCCGCCGAAGTCGGTGCCGGTGGCCGGGGTGCTGAAGGAAGCCAGCCAGACGGGCAGCGTGTAGTGGTCCTGGCTCTTCATGAAGGTGTAGGCGACCAGGTAGTCGTTCCACGCGGTGATGAACGCGAAGACGCTGGACGCGATCACACCCGGCGCGACCAGTGGGAAGAGCACCCGGGTCAGGGTCTGCCAGGTGGATGCGCCGTCGAGCCGTGCGGCCTCCTCGATCTCGGCCGGGATCGCGATGAAGAACCCGCGCATCACCCAGATCGAGAACGGCAGCACGGTGGCCACGTACGCGAAGATCAGCCCGATGTAGGTGCCCAGCAACCCGATCTCGTTGAAGATCAGGAAGGTCGGGATGAGCAGTGCCGTGATCGGCAGCATCTGCACGATCAGGATCGACACCATGATGGTGCGCCTGCCCCGGAAGCGGAACCGGGACAGTGCCGCCGCGGCGAACGTTCCCAGGACCACGGCGAGCAGCACCGCGCCACCCACCACGATCAGGCTGTTGCGCAGGTTGGTCAGGAAGCTGGTCTGGTTGATCGCCGCGTCGAAGTTGCGCAGAGTGGGGGAGGACGGCCAGAAGTGCGGGGTCGGTGTCATCACCTCGGAGCGAGGCTTGAACGCCGTGTTGACCATCCAGTAGACGGGGAAGATCCAGACGAGGCAGAAGAGTACGGCGAGAGTGTTGTTGAGCCATCCGCCCCGCGGGCTTCCCGCTCGGTATCGGCGGTTCCTCACAGGTCCTCCCCCGAGCGCAGCAGGTTACGGATGTACACAGCGGTGATCCCCAGCAGGATTGCGGTGGTGATGACGGACAGGGCCGCGCCCTGGCCGATCCGGAAGGACACGAACGCTGTCTTGTACGCGAAGATCCCCAGCGTGCTCGTCGCCGAGTCGGGACCGCCGGCCGAGACCAGCCAGATCTGGTTGAAGACGTTGAAGTCCCAGATCACCGACATGATCGTGACGAGCAGCAGGGTCGGCCGCAGGAACGGCAACGTCACCGACCACCACACCCGCCACTCGCCCGCTCCATCCAGTCGCGCGGCCTCCGGCAGCTCCACGGGCAGCTGCGTGAGCGACGCGTACAGGGTGAGCGCGATGAACGGCACGGCCTGCCACACCACGAGGAGCCAGATCGAGACGTACGCGAGAGAGGCGTTCTGCCCCCAGTCGGTGTTGGTCATGTCGCCGAAGACGTGCACCTGGGTGAGCAGCCAGTTGACGACCCCGTAGCCGGGCTGGAACAGCCACTTCCACACCAGCGAGGAGGCGACGTTGGGCATGGCCCAGGCGAAGATCAGAACGACCGTCACCGTCATACGCATCGCGGTGCGCAGCCGGGTGAGCAACTGGGCCATGCCCACGCCGATCGCGACACTGCCCGCGACCATCGCCACGGTGAACAGCACACTGCGCAGCAGCGACTTCCAGAACTCCGGGTCGGAGAACATGTCGGCGTACTGCTGAGTGCCGACCATATTGAACTCGCCGGTGAACAGGGTGCGTTGGTTGTAGTCCGTGAAGGAGGTGAAGACCAGGAACAGGATGGGGGCCACGCTGAAGGCGGCCATCACAAGACCGGCCGGCGAGAGCAGCCACACCACCGCCCACTGCCGCCGGCGTTTCACCGGCCGCCCGGACTCTCCCGTACGAGCCGTATCGGGTGGCCCCGCTGCCGGCGCCCGGCCCGCGGATTCCCGTTCCTCGGTGAGCAGGTCACGGGCGCCGGACACCTGGGGCCGGCCCGCTTCGTCAGCCTGACGCATTGAGGGCCTTGTCCACTGCCGCGTCGAAGATCCGGGCCGCGTCCGCCGGGGACTTCTTGCCGGAAGCGACCGCTGAGAACAACTGGTTGACGGACTTGTCGGCCTCCAGCGACGCCCACTTCGGGCTCGCCGGGGTGGCCCGGGAGTTCAACGCGGCCTCGAAGAAGCCCTTCTTGAGCGGGGCGGCCTTGGCCATGGCCTTCTTGTTCGCCTCGGAGCTGTTCGGATTCCAGCCGTCGTGTCCGACGATCCACTTGTCCTGGACGGCCGGGCTCGCTGCGATCTTCATCCACTGGAGCGCCAGATCCTGCTGCTTGCTCTTGGCCGCCACACCCCACACGGCGCCGCCCAGCATCACCGGCTGCGCCTTGCCCGAGGTGCCCGGCAGCGGGAAGGATCCCAGGTCGGCGTCCGTGAGCTTGGGGTTGGCCTTCTCGATCTGGGGTATCTGCCCGCTGGTCGCGGTGATGGCGCCTGCTTTGCCGTCGGCGAAGACCTGGAGCTGGTCCGGGTTCATCGTGTCGACCGTGCGGGAAGCGGGCGCCGAGTACGCGTTCTGGAACTTCTTGAACGCGGCGAGACCGGCCTGCGCCCCGGCGGAACCGAAGCCACCCGTCCACTTGTCGTTCTTCCGGGTGGCTATCTCGCCACCCGCGTCCCAGATGAACTGCAGGCCGGTGGCCCAGTGCTGGCCGGGCAGATAGAACGGCGAGAAGTCGGAGGCCTTGTTGGCGGCCTTGACCTTGTCCAGGGCCGCTGTCAGCTCGGCGTAGGTCTTCGGAGCCTTCTTGACACCGGCCTTCGCCCACATCGTCTTGTTGTAGATCACCGAACGAGCGGCGGCGAAGCCCGGCACGGCGTACAGCCTGCCGTCGACCGTCGAGGGGTCCTCCAGACCGGGCAGCCAGTCCTGTCCCTGCTTGAGGTCCTTGGCGTACGAGGTCAGATCCATCAGGCCACCACTGGAGGCGTAGCTCGCGACCTGGGTGTTGCCGAGGTCCAGGACGTCCGGCGGGGAGTCGGTGGCCAGCGCCGTCGTGAGCTTGGTGGCGATGCCGTCCCAGGCCTGGGTCTCGAACGTGACCTTGGCGCCGGTCTTCTCGGTGAACTCCTGCTTCATCGCCTTGAGCGACTCGGGGGAGTAGTCGTCCTGCATGACCCAGACGGTCAGGGTCTTGCCCTGACCCTTCGCGCCGGAGACCTTCTGCTCCGCGCCACCGGAGCCGCCCGCTCCGGAGCCGTGGCAGGCAGTCAGGGTGAGAACCGAGGCCAGGCCGAGGGCGCCGGCCGCGGCGAACCGTGAATGTTTCATCGCAACTCCTGTGAGTGATGAGGGAGGATCAAGCGGGGGAGGGGCACGCGGGTGTGGACGAATGGCGCGGGTCAGAACACTCCGAGCTCCGCGGCGAGCACCAGGCACGCCCCGCCGAGCAGGGTCAGATCGGTGTCCCCGGCGAGGGAACGGATGTCGAGGGAGGTGTTGACCGGGCCCAGCGTGCGGGCCCGCACGATCTCCCTCGCGGCGTCCAGGAATTCGCCGTCGACCAGCTCGGGAGGGCCGGTCAGCACGATCTCGTTCAGGTTCAGGACGCTGATGATCGGGGCGAGTACGGTCCCGAGCGCCCGGCCGGCCTCCGACCGCAGGGCGGGCCACCGCTCCTCGGCTGCGAGCTCCAGCCGCCTGCCCAAGGGGCCTGCGGAGATGGCCAGATCGAGGCAGCCGCGCCGCCCGCACATGCACAGTTCGCCGTCCTCGTCGACGGTGACGTGCCCGAGCTCGCCCGCCGCGAACTGCTCCCCCTCGACTCGTTCGCCGCCGACGATCAGCCCGGCGCCGACGCCGTGCTCGATCGAGATCACCATGAGGTTCTGCGTCCGCGCGCCCCGGAAGTGCAGTACCCCCAGGGCCGCGAGGTTCACGTCGTTGCCGACGTACGCCGGGATGCCGAAGCGCGCCGTCAGTTCGGCCGCCAACGGCAGGTCGGTCCAGCCGAGATGGGCGGCGAGGCGGATGGTCCCGGTGTCGTCGATGATGCCCGGTGAGCCGACGCCGATCCCGAGGATCCGGCGCGGCGCCGCCTCGACCAGCTCGGCAGCGAGCGTGAGTACCAGCTCGTGGGCGGCCGGTCCGAGGGCGTCGCCGAGCGGCATGTCCAGGCGCTCGACGGCCTCGCCCCGCAGGTTGAGCACCGCGCCGCTGAACCGGTCGTTGTGCGACAGGTCGAGGACCACGAGGCTCACCGCGTCGTCCTCGATGCGGACGAGGCTCGCGGGCTTGCCGATCCGGGCGCCGTCCTGCCGGGGGCCGATGTGGGCGACGAGCCCGTCCTCCTCCAGGTCCGCGACGAGCGCGGAGACGGTCGGCGCGGTCAGCCCGGTCGCCCGCGCGATCTCCGAACGGCTCCTGGGGCCCTCGTGGTAGAGCGTCGCCAGCACGAGCGACCTGTTGTGCACCCGGCTGTCCAGCGTGCTGGCCTTGGTCCGCTCCGGAGGCCGCCGCTCCAGCGCAGGCACCTGGAGAAGACTGCGCTGCGGACGGCGGGGCCCGGCAGGGGGAACGGCGGATTCGGCCATGGAGGGAGAACGCTTCCTAAAGAGGCTTTACTTAAGATGTTTTAGATATTCAGGTGCGCTCCTGCCGGCGTCAAGAGGGAGGGACGGAGAATTTCGGCTGCGAGGAAGGTTGTTGACGTTTGATCCGCTCAGTCGCGGTAGCGGGAACGGCCCACCGCGGCGGCGAGCGTCAGCGGGACTGTCAGGACCGCGGCCGTCAGGAAGAGGCGTTGGTAGGCGTGGTGTTCGGCGGGCACAGCGGCGAGGGCGCTCGCAAGCGCGCTGCCCACGTACAGAGCCAGGCCGAACAGCGCGATGCCGGTGGCGCGGGCGGTGGGGGAGAGGGCGGTCGCCCAGGACTGGACCGTCGAGTGCATGAACGACCAGCCGCCGCCCAGCAGCAGCGCGGTCACCACCAGCGCCGGAATGGACCTGTTCGCGGCCGCGAGGCCGAAGGCCGTGGCCAGCTGGATTCCGCCGGCCACGATGAGCCGTACCGGTGTCCACCGGCCGACCAGCCGCTTGACCAGCCGGGCAGCTCCCATCGAACCGACGCCGTACAGCGCGGAGACCGCACCCGCCAGCGTGTCCGACGCGCCCTGGGCCTCGACGGCCGGCGCCACGTACGTCAAGAAGCCGAGCAGGACGGCGCCCTCCAGCATCGCGACGGCCATCACGTACCACTGCCACCGCGAACGCAGCACCACGCGGATCGGGGTGAGCAGCCCGCCCGGCGCCCGGCGCGGGGGCTCCGGCAGCCTGCGCAGAGCGACGACCAGGTAGACGGCCGACAGTCCGGGGAGGGCGAACACCAGCCGCCAGCTCACGTAGTGGGCCAGGGCCCCGGCGACCACCGTGGCCACCGCGGTGCCCAGGGCGAACGCGGTCATCAGCTCGCTCAGCGGACGTTGCCGGACCGCAGCCGGGACGGTGTCGCCGACGTACGTGATGGACGCCGCGATGGACGCGGCGAAGAAGGCGCCGGCCGCTGCACGCGCGACGATCAGCGCCGGGGCGTCGGGCGCGAGCACGGAACACAGTGAGGCGAGCGCCGCCCCGCCGAGCGAGACACGCATCACCCGCACCCGCCCGATGCGGTCACTCGCGAGACCCCAGACCGGCTGCATCAGCCCGTAGCACAGGAAGTACCCGCTGGCCGCGAGCATCACGGTCGGGAGCGAGGCGCCCAGACGGTTGCCTATCAGCAACAGCATCGGCGTGATGCAGAAGCGGTCGAAGTTGCTGACGAACCCGGCGGCGCGCAGCAGCCGCAGAGAGGCGGCGGGCAGCCCGGCGATCTGCGGAACAGCGTCGCCCCGCGCGGTGACCGGAAGGGCGGTGGCCGGAAGGGCGGGGCCAGGTGAGGCGGGGTCGCTGGTGGGGGTTTCCACGGTAGGAGTCCTTACGCTGGTGGGCCGGCCTTCCCCGACCGGCACTTCCCAGCCCATCACCACCGGCAGGGTCGGCCGGCCGTCAGCCGGTTACCCTTTCTCACACCCTGCCGGGCGCTCCGCAGCGCCCGGGGCGGGGCTATGGGGCCGGCTTGAGGGGGGATCCACGGGGATGCACGGCGGGGAACCGGCCGAGCACGTGCGGCGGCCCGGCGGCTCTCCGACGCGTGCCATGGCCGACGGTGCGCGCCGGGAGTTGGGAGCCTTCCTGCGCTCGCGGCGGGAGCGCCTTACGCCGGCCGATGCGGGACTGCCCGGTTCGCCGGGACGCCGCACTCCCGGCCTGCGCCGCGGTGAGGTGGCCGAGCTCGCCGGGATCAGCAGCTCCTGGTACGCGTGGCTGGAGCAGGGCCGGGTCCGTACGACCGAGCAGGTGCTGCGCGCCGTGGCGCGTGCGCTGTCGCTGGACGTGGACGAGACCGCCCATGTGCTGTCGTTCGTGGAGCGCGGTGCACCGCACGGACAGTCGCCGGGCTGGGTGTCGCGGAACCTGCTGTCCCTGGTGCAGGCGATGGCACCGAACCCGGCCGTGGTCCTGGACCCGCACTGGGACATGCTGGCCTGGAACACCGGATACGCGGCGCTGCTGACCGATCCGGCGCGGCTCGCGCCCAAGCAGCGCAACCTGCTGTGGCTGGTGTTCCGCTGGCCGCCCGCCCGGAGCCTGCTCGCGGAGTGGGAGCCGGAGGCCAGGAGCCTGCTCGGCCAGTTCCGGGCGAAGGCGGCCCGTCACCCCGACGACGTCCGGTACGCGGAGATCACCGGCGAACTGCTGAACGACCCGGACGCGGCCCGCTGGTTCGGGGCCCGGGAGACCGCCGCCTTCCATCCCGCTGTACGGCACTTCAGACACCCCTCGGCGGGGGACCTGCGGTTGCGGTACGTCAAACTCGCCGCGGTGGACGAGCCGGGCCATCACTTCCTGGCCTACCTGCCCGACGACGAGCCGACCGGGACGGCAGTGAGGGGCCTCACGGGGCGGGACGGCGGCCCACTGCTGCGGTGAGGCCCGCCGGCCCCTTACGCTGCCGCTTGCGCTTGACGGTCCGAGCGGTGATCTCCGCGCCCGACGAGGTCAGTTCGGCGGTCTCGGACCGTTGGCTGTCCCTCAGTCCAGACAGAACTCATTGCCCTCGATGTCCTGCATCGGGATGCAGGACTCGTTGAATTCATCGGCAACCAGTACCTGCACGACTACCGCCCCGAGCGCGACCAGCCGTGCGCACTCGGCCTTGAGCGTGGCGAGGCGCTCTTCCCCCACGAGCCCGGTGCCGACCCGCACGTCGAGATGCACCCGGTTCTTGACGGCCTTGCCTTCGGGAACGCGCTGGAAGAACAGTCGCGGGCCCACACCTGAGGGATCGGTGCAGGCGAACGCCGCACCCTGATGCTCGGGCGGCAGCGAGCGGTCGTAATCGTCCCAAGTGGCGAATCCCTCCGGGGGCGGCGGTACGACATACCCCAGCACCTCGCACCAGAAACGAGCGACGCGCTCAGGTTCCGCGCAGTCGAAGGTGACTTGGAACTGCTTGATCGATGACATCGGTCCACCCTAATGGCGAGTGCATCAGAGGCGGTACAACTCCCTCTGAACGAGGGGGTGCAGGGCTGTCCGGAGTCAGCGGAGTTTGATCGCGCCTCCGTCGGCCATCACCGTCTGACCCGTCATGTACTGGGCGTCGTCACTCGCCAGGAACGCGACAATCGGCGCCACATCCCGGTCGGGGTCGCCGAACCTGCCCAGTGGCACCTTGGCCGCGGACTGCGCGTACTGCTCGGGTCGTGCCTCGGCCCATGTGGCCACGCCGGCCGTCATGGCCATCGGACAGACCACGTTGACACGGATGTTGAGCGGAGCCCACTCGTTCGCCACGACGCGGCTCAGGCCGCGGATGGCCTCCTTCGCCGCCGCGTAGGAGACCTGGTTCGGCTGGCCTTCGAGTCCGGCCCCGGAACCGAAATTGATGACCGATGCGCTGCCGGCCCTCTTCAGTTCGGGAAGGGCGGCGAGCATGAAGTTGCGGGTGGCATACAGGCTGGTGTCCATGGCGAGGTTCCAGTCGTCGTCGGTCTGTTCCTCGAACGGCTTCTGCCGGGACACGCTCGCGTTGTTCACCAGGATGTCAAGTTTCCCGAAGTGCTCGACAACTGTCGCTACGGCGAGATCGGCGACGGCCCGGTCGGAGACATCACCACGGAGGAAGACCACGGCGTCGCCCAGTTCGCGGCCGAGTGCTTCCCCGGCCTCCTGCTGCAGGTCGACAACAACGACCCGGGCGCCGCGCGCGACGAACAGCTTCGTGATGGCGCCGCCGATGCCGGAGGCGCCGCCGGTGACGACAGCCGTCCTGCCCTGGAGGCTGAGAGGACCTTGAGAACCGGGAGAACTTTGAGAACCGGGAGAGCTCATGGGGGGCTTCCTGACGTGGTCGCTGTTGGTGCGGTGCGGACCGCTCCACTCTAAACAGAATGAATTCTGTTTGTGCCCTTCGGTGCGCCGCCTCGCGAGCCGGACCGGCGAGTAAGCCCGCCCGCACCGGCACGACGGCCCCTCCCGGTGAGTGGGACGCGCCACTTCGTCGGTTGTCCTGGACCGTAACTTCCCCTCACCCCCGCTCCTCCGGTTCGTGCTGCGAGCCGCGTCACGACGACCGGGGGAACACGGCCGCAGTTGAACAGTGCCGCGCGGCGAGCCGCGTTCGCCCACCAGGACCTCCTTCCTGGCGGGCAGGTGTCCGAGTGTGAGGAGGAGTCAGTGGCCGACAGATGGGACGCCGTCGCGACGGCGGCCGCGATCGCAGACGGCGAGACGAGCGATCGCGCCGTGATCGAGGCCGCCATCGCCCGGATCGAGAACAGCAACGGCGAACTCAACGCCGTCATCCACACACGCTTCGACGAGGCCCTTGCCGAAGTGGACGCCGGGCTGCCCGACGGGCCGCTGCGCGGGGTGCCGGTCCTGGTCAAGGACCTCGGTACCGAGGTCGCCGGGCTGCCGGCCAGCGGCGGCAGCCGGCTCTTCGCCGAGGACATCGCCACGCGCGACAGCGAACTCGTCCAGCGCTACCGGCGAGCCGGCATGGTCGTCCTCGGAACCACCAACACTCCCGAACTCGGCCTCAACGCCAGCACCGAACCGGCGCTGTACGGCCCCACCCACAACCCGTGGAGCCCTGCGCACTCGCCCGGCGGGTCGAGCGGGGGATCGGCGGCCGCGGTGAGCGCCGGGATGGTTCCCGTCGCCCACGCCAGCGACGGCGGCGGCTCCATCCGCATCCCCTCGGCCGCCTGCGGACTGTTCGGCCTCAAGCCCAGTCGCGGCCGGGTGTCCCCCGCGCCGCGGCCCACCACCCTGTCCGGTCTGGTCTCGGTCCACCACGCCGTCACCACGACGGTGCGCGACAGCGCGCTGCTCCTCGACATCGCCGCAGGCCGGCTCCCGGGCGACGCCTATGCGGCGCCGGTCCCGGCCGACTCGTTCACCGCCTGCGCACGGCGTGACCCGGGACGGCTGCGGATCGGGCTGATCACCTCGCTGCCGGGCGGCGTCGCCGTGCATCCGGAGCCGCTGCGGGCCGTGCTCGACGCCGCCCGGGTGTGCGAGGAACTCGGCCACGAGGTCACCGAGGCGACGGCTCCGTACCGGCCGGACGAGGTGGGCGCTGCCTCCGCGGTGCTGATGGGTGCCGATCTGGTCGTACAGGTGGACGCCCGTCTCGACCGGCTCGGCCGGCCGCTGGCCGACGACGACATCGAACCCTTCACCCGGGTGCTCTACGAGCATTACCGGGCCCTCACCGGCGCCGACGTCAGCCGCGCTCTGCGGCGCGCGCAGGAGATCGGCTGGGAGGTCGGCGCGGCCTTCACGACGTACGACGTACTGCTCGGCCCCACACTCGCGCAGCCGACGCCCCGGCTGGGAGTCCTCGACACGCGCCGCCCGGAGACGATCTACGAACACGCCGCCGTCCACTCCGCGTTCACCAGCGTCTACAACGTCACCGGTATGCCGGCGATGTCCGTCCCCTCCGGGTACGACGGCGAAGGACTCCCGCTGGGCGCCCAGTTCGCCGCCGATCTCGGCGGTGAGGGGCTGCTGCTCGGTCTGGCGGCGCAGTTGGAACGCGCCGCACCGTGGCGGGTCACCGCGCACGGCTGAGCGCCCACCCACCCCTGTCCCGCAGCGGCGCACCCCGGGGACGCGTTCTCCGGCCGTGGCTGCCGGGCCCGCGCCCCGGCCTGGGCACCGCCCAGTGACCCCGTCGGCACTCCTCAGTAAGGGATACGATGGCAGACAATCCGAATCCGGCGCCCGTCGCGCCCTCCCAAGGCAACGCACCCTCCCTGGACAACGCGCCCTCCAAAGGCAAGCTGCTCGCCGTCCTGGTGCTGATCATTCTCTTCTCGGAAGCCGGGACGTTCGAGATCACCATGGTCTACCCGGCTCTGCCGGACATGACCCGGGCCTTCCAGACGCTGCACATCGCCTGGGCCGCCTCCATCGTCACGCTCGCCGGCGCCACCGTCATGCCGCTGGTGGGCAAGGCCGCGGACAAGTGGGGCAAGAAGCGGGTCATCCTCGGCCTCGGTGTCGTCTTCGTCCTCGGCAGCGTGATCTGTGCGATCGCGACCTCGTTCGCCGTTCTGCTGGTGGGCCGGGCCCTCCAGGGCTGTCTCGTCGGTATCGTCACGCTCTCCTACAGCCTCGTGCGCGACATCATGCCGCGTGACCTGGTGCCGGTGGCGCTGGGCACCGTGGTGACCGGGGTCGGTATGGCAGCGGTCGCCGGACCCTTCCTGTCCGGCTGGCTCATCGACAGCTTCGGGCACGAGGGCGTGTTCTGGTTCCTGGCTCTCTACGCGGCCGTCCTGCTGCCGGTCTACGCGGCGGTGGTCCCGGAGAGCCCGGTGCGGGTCGACCGCCCGGTCGACGTCGTCGGAACCGTCCTTCTCGGACCGGGCATCGGCGTACTGCTGCTCGGGATCACCCAGGGCGGCACCTGGGGCTGGACAGCCGGTTCCACACTGACGTGCCTGATCCTCGGAACGGCCATGCTGGCCGGGTTCACGGCCTGGGAGCGCGTCTGCAGCAACCCGCTGATCTCACTCGACGTACTGCTGGGCCGACGGTTCGGCCCGACCGTCCTGGCCGTCGCGTGCGTGGCCTACATGATGAACGCGCACGCTCTCATCAGCCCCACCATGCTGATGGCGCCGGGAGGTACTCCCGGGATCAGCTACGGAGCAGGCCTGTCGGCGACACAACTGGCCCTCTGGACCTTCCCGTTGGGCATCGTGGGCATGTTCATGGGGCCTCTCGGCGGCTTTCTGTCCACCAGGATCGGAGCACGCAACGTCCTCCTCGTATCAGCGGCGCTGTTCCTCCTGGTCATGTATCTGGGCTCCCAGTTGTTGACCGTGCGCTGGCAGGTGGCTCTGCTGAGCCTCACCGCCGGTTGCGCGATCGGCTTCCTGCACTCCTCGAACGCCAATCTGGTGCAGGACGCGTTGCCCGCCTCGCAGAGCGCTGTGGGCAACTCGATCGGCGGCATGGTCACCCTGCTGTCCGCCGGCATCGCCACGGCTCTCACCGGGGTGGTCATGTCCGGGCATGTGCTGGCGGTCGATCCGAAGACCCATGCCGTGCTGTACGCGGACAGCGCCCTCACCCACAGCTACGGGTACGCGGCGCTGGTGGGCGCGGTCGGGGCAGTCGTCGTCCTGGTCATGAGGCACGGCCGCGCCCCCGCGCAGGGCGGTCTGGTCGAGCCGGAGGACGCCGTCCGGCTCACCGGGGACGCGCCATTGTCCCCGACCGAAGCCGTCGGCTGAGTACGGCGGCATCACGCGCTGCCACGCCCCTGGCCGGGCAGCGTGAACGGCGCAGGCGCCCGCATCCGTGGGCGCCTGCGCCGTTCACGTCAGGGGTGTCGGCTCCGGCTCAGCCGTACGCCGGAGTCATCGCTCCGGACCGCCAAGAGGGGGCGCGGCGTCCGGCGGCGGCGACGATTCCTCGGCGCCGGCGGCCAGCAGCCCGGGGGATTCGGTCCGACCGTCCAGCACACGGCTCGTACGGACGGTCACGCGCCAGCCCGTGGCGCAGCGGCGCAGCCGCCAGTGGTTCGCGGTGGCCCGGCGTACGGTGAACGTCCCGGTTCCGGGATCGCGGACGATCATGGTGGTGTAGCAGACGGCCACCGCCTCGTCGCCCCGCACCCGGACGCGTGGCGGACCCACGACGTGGGCGCAGCCGAGATCGATCCACCGTCGGTGGTTGGCGGAACGGACCATGGCCGCGATCTCCGCGCGCCCGGTCATCAGCAGTTCGTCGACGTCGTAGACGCCGTCCTCCTCCCACAGTTCCGCCACGGCCTCGGCCCGCCCGCTGTCGACCAGCGGGCCGTAGGAGAGGATCAAAGAGGTGATGGCCGCCTCGTCCTCCAGCCGGGACAGGCGCTGTTCGAGACGGGTCAGGTGCTGCCGGGCGTCGGCGAGGGCCTGCTGGGTGTCGGCCAGGGCCCGGGCGGAGACCTCCGGAGCCGGATCGGTGTCGGTCATCTTCGCTCCTGTTTCTGTCAGATGTTTCTGTCAGAGGGCCGAGGCCAGGTCCTTCAGGGCTTCCAGCTGCTCGCAGTAGTGCTCGGCGGACCGGGCGCTGACGGAGGCGGACAGCACGGTGGCCCCGGCGTCACGCAGCCGGGTCAGTGCGCGCACCGTGGCCTCCGCGTCGCCGGTCGGATCGACGGGACGGTCCACACCGAGGGTGATCTCGAAGCCGTCCGGCAGGTCGGCCCGTTCGGTCATCTCGCGCAGCCGGTCCGGTGCCAGGCCGAACGGTACCCACCCGTCGGCATACGTGAGGGCCCTGCGCAGCGACCGCTGCGTCCGGCCGCCCACCCACAGCGGGACGTGCTTCTGTACGGCGTGCGGTTCGACGACGAGGTCCTGGAACGAGTAGAACTCACCCCTGTATTCCGGCACTTGACATGACAGGGCGGCTCGCAGGGCCCGCAGGGCGTCGTCGGCGCGCGCTCCACGATTCTCGAAGTCGGCGCCGAGCAGATCGAATTCGGCACCGAGGCTGCCGACGCCGAGCCCGAGAGTGAGGCGGCCCTTGCTGATCCGGTCGAGGGTGCCGTAGCGCTTCGCGATCTCCAGCGGATGGTGGTAGCCGAGGACGAGTACCTGGGTGACCAGTCGAATGTTCCGCGTCCGTGCGGCCAGATGGCCGAGGGTGGCCAGCGGATCCCAGTAGGTGCCGCCGCGTTCACGGGCCACGTCCACCGGGACCGCCACATGCTCGCTGCATGTGAGGTGGTGGAAGCCCAGTCGGTCCGCGGTCTCCGCCACCAGGCCCAGTTCGTCGATGCCGGCGTCCGCCTCCCAGGGGGAGGCCAGGCCCGGCAGTTGCACCACTACAGGTGATGTGATCCCGATTCGCAATGGAGTCTCTCCTTGTGCCGTCGGACGAGCCGTGCTGTCCAGGCGATTCGTAGCGCATCTCCGGCCGTCGCCCCCTGTCGTTGTCCCGCTGATCGGGAAGCCGCGCGCGGCACCGGGCGATCGGCAGGCCGCGGTGCCGTACCGGAGTGCTCTCGCGCAGGAATCCGGTGCACACCTCTTCCTCCTCTTCCGGGGTACTGCTACTTTTCAAAAGTAGAATTCATTTCAGTTCTGACTGGAGGGCCCCATGACGGTTGTCGATGCCGAGCCTGTTCTGGAGCCGCCCGCTCGCAAGGAGCTGCCGCCGTCGATGGTCGAGCGGATGACGCTGATCATGGACGCGTTCACCGGCCGTACCACCAGGCTCTCGCTGGAGGACGTGGCGCGCCGCACCCAGCTGCCGCGTTCCACGGCCCATCGGATCCTCGAACAGCTGGTACGGCTCCGCTGGCTCGAACACACCCAGTTCGGCTACGGCCTCGGACGCCGGGCCCTCGGGCTCGGCGGCGGTGACGGAGCCCATGCCGACATCCGCGCGGTCGCCGCGGGGCGGATCCACAACCTGCAGATACGCACCGGCCTGGTCGTCCATCTGGCCGTGCTCGACGAAGGGCAGGTCCACTACCTCGACAAGGCGGGCGGCCGGTTCGCCGCGTCCGTACCGTCCTGGGTGGGGGGCAGGGTCCCGGCCCACGCGACGGCGCTGGGCAAGGCGATGCTGGCCTGGCTCGAACCGGAGGAGACCGAGGCCAGACTCGGCGCCACCATGGGCCGGGTGACCCACCGCACCATCGCTGATCTGCCGACGCTGCATCAAGAACTCCACCGGATCAGGCAACGCGGCGGCCTGGCCTTCGAGAACGGTGAGTACTTCCCGGGCATCGCCTGCGTCGCGGCGGCCGTCCGCGGTCCCGAGGGACCGGTGGCCGCGATCTCGCTCGCGGGCGAGGCGCACACCCCACTGGAGCGGGTCGCCCCGCTGGTGATCGACGGGGCCCGCCAGGTCTCGCAGGAACTGTTCCCCTGCCCGGAGAAGTCCGGCAGGGCCCACCCCGCCGCCGCGGCCCCCGAGCGGAACTGGTCGGCGCGGACCATGGACCGGCTGCTCGCGACCGGGCGGAACGGCGACTGGCTGTAGCCCCCGGCGGGCCCGGGCCGCTTCCCGTCAGCCCCAGTGATCGCCCCAGCCCCAGGTGAACGGGCCGGCCGGAGTGCCGGAAGGGGAGTCCGGCCGTCCCTCGACACCGAAGCGCCCGCGGAAGAAGAGCATCGGCCGCTCGTCGCTCCCCGCCTCCAGTTCGAGCACCCGGCCGATGACCACGTCGTGATCGCCGGTGGCGTGTACGGCGTGCACCTCCGCATGGACACGCATCAGCACGCCACGCAGCGAGGGAGTCCCCCGGCGGGAGAGGTCCCAGCCGAGCCCCTCGTACTTCGTGCCCCTGCTGGAGCCGAAACGGTCACACAGGCCCCTCTGGTCCTCGGCCAGGACGTTGACGCAGAACCGCCCCGAATCCCTGATGTGCGGCCAGGCACGCCCCCGGTGGTCGGCACAGAAGAGGACGAGGGGCGGTTCGAGCGACACGGACGCGAAGGACTGGCAGACGAAGCCGACCGGTTCGCCTCCGGCGCCCAGCCCGGTGACGACGGTCACCCCGGTCGCGAACGCTCCCATGGCACGGCGCATGTCGGCCGGCGCCGGGACCGTGCCGCCGGGTGTCTCGGACGCGGCGGTCAGTGGCTCTGCTGTCATCAGGTTCACCTCAAGGGACGACGCGGTGTCGTGCTGCGGGAGCGAGCGGACACCGACGGTAGGGACCCGTTCGGCGCCGGCGGACGGCGCTCCCGATGAGTGGAACCGGGCCGGAGGCAGTGTCCGGCCCCGCCGCGACCGGGCCCCCGGGGCCGGTGTGTCCCGCTGATCGGGACGACCGCGGCACCGCTCCCTCACCGCTGGCTACGTTCCGGATGTTGACCACAGGCACGGCGAAGGCAGGGACGATGACGGAGCTGAACCACGAGTCCACCGCGCGCGAACTCACCACCGACCAGGGCGTGCTGCGCTATCACGAAGCCGGTGACGGTCCGCCGCTGGTGATGCTGCACGGTTCCGGCCCCGGCGTCACCGGCTGGCGCAACTACCGCGGCAACCTCGCCACGTTCGCCGAACGATTCCGCTGCCTGGTCCTGGAACTACCGGGGTTCGGCGTCAGCGACCCCGTCGAGGGGCACCCCATGGCCACCGCCCCGGACGCCCTCGGACGCTTCCTCGACGCCCTCGGCCTCCAGCAGGTCGACCTGATCGGCAACTCCATGGGCGGCATCGTCGGCACCCAGTACGCCCTGCGCCACCCCGACCGCGTACGCCGGCTCGTGACGATCGGCGGCATCGGCCGCAACCTCTACAGCCCCGGCCCGGGTGAGGGCATCCGGCTCCTCACGGAGTTCACCGACAACCCCACCCGCGAGGGCCTGGTCCGCTGGCTGCGCTCCATGGTGTACGACCAGAGCCTGGTCACGGAGCAACTCATCGAGGAACGCTGGCAACTGGGCACCGACCCACAGGCGCTGGCCAACGCACGGCACATGTACGGCAGCGCCGCCTTCGCCGCCAGTGCGGCCGCCGCTGCCGCCTCCGGCGAACCGCCGTACTGGGCGATGCTGCACCGGCTGAAACCGAAGACCCTGATCACCTGGGGCCGCGACGACCGGGTGAGCCCGGTCGACATGTCCATCGTGCCGATGCGCACCATTCCCGGCGCCGAGCTGCATGTGTTCCCCGACTGCGGCCACTGGGTGATGATCGAGCAGAAGGCAGCCTGGGAGAGCGCCGTGCTGGCCTTCCTGACCCGTGAGGAGTCGGTGTGAGCGGCAGCGGCGCGGCCTGGGACCACGAGTTCGACTTCGTCGTCGTCGGCAGCGGCGGTGGCGGCATGACCGCCGCGCTGACCGCCGCGGACAGCGGACTGTCCACCGTCGTGGTGGAGAAGGCGGCCATGTACGGCGGCACCACCGGCATCTCCGGCGGCGGTATCTGGATCCCCAACAACCCAACCCTGCGGGCCGAAGGGCACGACGACAGCCGGGCCTCGGTCCGCCGCTACCTCGACCTGCTGACCGAGGGCCGCGTCCCGGCCGCCCGGCTCGACGCGTACGTCGACCACGGCCCGGCCGCCATGGAACTGCTCTGCGGGAGCAAGTGGATGCGCCTCTCCTGGACCAAGGGCTACGCCGACTACCACCCGGAGTACGAGGGCGGGCGCCCGCTCGGCCGGTCGGTCGAGGCGCTCCCGTTCGACACCCGCAAGCTCGGCGAGGACGAGAAGTACCAGCGGCCCAACAGCCTCAAAGGCCCGCTGGGCCTCTGGGTCACCGGCAAGGACTACCACGACCTGGCCATGGTCAAGCGCACCTGGCGCGGACGCCGGGCATCCCTCGTCGCGGCCTGGCGGGTCTCCTCCAATCTGATACGCCGACGGCACATGTCGACCGGTGGACGCGCCCTCGTGGCCCGGATGCGCATGGTCCTGAAGGACGCGGGCATCCCCCTGTGGCTGCGCACCCCGATGACGTCGCTCGTCACCGCCGATGACGGCCGGGTCACCGGCATCGTCGTCGAACGCGAAGGCACAGCCGTGCGCATCGGCGCCCGCCGCGGAGTGCTGCTCGCCACCGGAGGCTTCGACCACAACCAGCAGATGCGTGAGAAGTACCTGCCGGACGGCGGCCAGGCCGACTTCAGCGCCGGAGCACAGGAGAACGCCGGCGACGGGATCCTCGCCGGACTTGAACTCGGCGCCGCGGTGGACTTCATGGACGACGCGTGGTGGATGCCCTCGGTGCGCCACCCGTCGGGCGCCACGATCCCCCTCGTCTCCGAGCGGTGCATCCCCCCGTCCCTGATCGTCGCCTCGAACGGCAGGCGCTTCACCAACGAGTCGTCGCCGTACACGAACTTCGTCCACGACCAGCTCGACGGCGGGCACGTCCCGGCCTGGTTCGTCATGGACGCCAAGGCCCGCTCCCGCTACCCGTTCGCTCAGGTGCTGCCCGGAATGCCGTTCCCCGAGGAGTTCTACGCGAGCGGTCTCGCACACCGCTCCCGCACCCTCGACGGTCTCGCCCGGGACATCGGTGTCCCCCCGGAGGAACTGACCGCGACCGTCGAACGGTTCAACGGCTTCGCCCGCACCGGAAAGGACACCGACTTCGGGCGCGGCGACAGCGCCTACGACCGCTACTACGGCGACCCGACACTGCCCAACCCCAACCTCGACGAGATCCGCGAACCGCCCTTCTACGCCGTGCGTATCGAGGCGGGCGACCTCGGCACCAAGGGCGGGCTGGTCTGCGACGAGCACAGCCGGGTCCTGCGGGAGGACGGGACCTGCGTCAGAGGGCTCTACGCGACCGGCAACACCTCCGCGTCCGTCATGGCCAACGAGTACGCGGGCCCCGGGGCCACCATCGGCCCGTCGATCGTCTTCGGCTACGTCGCCGCCCGGCACGCCGCCGGCCGCACCTGACCACCCCCGGAAGGAAAGGCTGAGGAACCATGGGGCGACCCACACCTCTCACCGTGCGTGTCGTCGAGGTCGTCCGTGAGACTCCCGACGCGCACTCGCTGGTGCTCGAACCGGCCGGCGTACCGACGGAGAGGTTCACCTACCGGCCGGGCCAGTTCCTGACGGTCCGGGTGCCGTCCGAACGTGTCCGGGGAGCGGCCCGCTGCTACTCGCTGTGCAGTTCCCCGCACCACGACGAGAAGCTGAGGATCACGGTCAAACGCACCGTGGACGGATACGGTTCGAACTGGATCTGCGACAACGTCGTGGCGGGGGACACCCTCGAAGTCCTGCGGCCGGCCGGCACGTTCACCCCCGACTCGCTGGAGCACGACTTCCTCCTGCTCGCAGCGGGCAGCGGCATCACACCGGTGATGTCCATCCTCAAGTCCTGTCTGTACGCGGGGACCGGCTCCCTCACCCTGGTCTACGCCAACCGTGACGAGCGCTCCGTGATCTTCCGGGACGAACTCGCGTCGCTCGCAGCGGAGTTCGGAGACCGGTTGACGGTCGTCCACTGGCTGGAGTCGGTGCAGGGGCTGCCCACCGAGCCCGGGCTGCGCGCGCTCACCCGGATGTGCACCGGCCGCGAGGTGTTCGTCTGCGGCCCCGGCCCCTTCATGGACCTCGCGGCCCTCACTCTCGGCGAACTCGGTGTGCCCTCCGGGCAGGTGCACATGGAACGGTTCGCCTCCCTGGCGGCCGACCCGTTCGCGAGCCCGGACCCGGCCGCCCACGCCGGCCCGGCCGGCCCGGTGAGCCAGGTCGAGGTGGAACTCGACGGAACCACCAGGACCGTCGCCTGGCCCCGGAACACCAGACTGCTCGACGCGCTCCTCGACGCGGGCGTAGATGCTCCGTACTCCTGCCGCGAGGGCAACTGCAGCGCGTGCACCTGCCTGCTCGTCGAGGGCGAGGCGGCGATGGAGAACAACCAGGTGCTCGGCGAGTGCGACCTCGCCGACGGCTACGTCCTGGCCTGCCAGGCGCTCCCGCTCAGCGAACGGCTCAAGATCACCTACGACGGATGACACGACCGGCCGTCGCCGCTCCTCCCGCTCAGCGGGAGCCCATCGGCGGGCCGGCCAACACGTTGACACGTTGGGGGAGTTGTCCCCTCGATTCGGATGAGGTTCGAACTGTGACCAAGGCGACCGCCGCGATCGTCGGCTCCGGAAACATCGGAACCGATCTGATGTACAAGCTGCTCCGGTCCGAGGCGATCGAGCCGGGATGGATGATCGGGATCGATCCGGAGAGCACGGGCCTCAAGCGGGCGGCTGAGGAAGGTCTGGCGGTGAGCGCCGGGGGAGTGGCCCGGCTGCTGGCCGATGGTGCCCGGCCCGACCTCGTCTTCGAGGCGACCTCGGCCTCCGTGCACAAGGCGAACGCCCCGGCCTACGCCGAACTCGGCATCCAGGCCATCGATCTGACACCGGCCGCGCTCGGCCCCGCCGTCGTGCCCGCCGTCAACCTGGGGGAGCATCTGGACGCCCCCAACGTCAGCCTGATCACCTGCGGGGGTCAGGCCACCATCCCCATGGTGCACGCCGTCTCCAGGGTCACCGATGTGGCCTACGCGGAGATCGTGGCCAGTGTCGCCTCGCCGTCCGCAGGCCCGGGAACCCGCGCCAACATCGACGAGTTCACCCTCACCACGAGCCGGGGCATCGAGACCATCGGCGGCGCGGCCCGGGGCAAGGCCATCATCATCCTCAACCCCGCCGAGCCGCCCATGCTGATGCGGGACACGGTCTTCTGCGCCATCCCCGCAACGGCCGACCGCGCGGCGATCACCGCGTCCGTCCACGAGACGGTCCGGCAGGTCGCGTCGTACGTACCCGGCTACCGCCTGCGCGCCGAACCGCAGTTCGACGACCCGGACCCCGTCAGCGGCGGCCTCGCCCGTGTCGCGGTCTTCCTCGAAGTGGAGGGCGCGGGCGACTTCCTGCCGCCGTACTCCGGGAACCTCGACATCATGACCGCCGCCGCCACCAAGGTCGGTGAGGGCTTCGCCCAGCGGATCATCGCCCGGCGCACCGCGTCCTGACCCTCAAGGAGCCCACCAGCCATGCCTTTCAGTGCCGATCTCGACATCCGTGTCACCGACTCCTCCCTGAGGGACGGTTCGCACGCCAAGCAGCACCAGTTCACCACCGAGGAGGTACGGTCCGTCGTCGCCGCTCTCGACGGCGCCGGCGTCCCGGTCATCGAAGTGGCGCACGGCGACGGCCTCGGCGGATCCTCGTTCAACTACGGCTTCAGCCGCACCCCGGAGCAGGAACTCATCAAGGAAGCGGTGAAGACCGCCCGACAGGCGAAGATCGCCTTCCTGATGCTTCCGGGGCTCGGCGTGCAGGACGACATCCGGGAGGCCGCCGACAACGGCGCCGCCATCTGCCGCATCGCCACCCACTGCACCGAGGCCGACATCGCCGTCCAGCACTTCGGTCTGGCCAGGGGGCTGGGCCTGGAGACCGTCGGCTTCCTGATGATGGCGCACAGCAGGCCGCCGGAGGCCCTGGCACGGCAGGCGCGGATCATGGCCGACGCCGGCTGCCAGTGCGTCTATGTCGTGGACTCCGCCGGAGCCCTGGTGCTGGAACAGGTCGGCGACCGGGTCGCCGCGCTCGCCGGGGAACTCGGCGCCGATGCCCAAGTCGGTTTCCACGGCCACGAGAACCTGGGACTCGGCGTCGCCAACTCCCTCTGCGCCGTGCGCGCCGGGGCCACGCAGATCGACGGCTCCACACGGCGCTTCGGAGCCGGCGCCGGCAACACCCCGGTCGAGGCGTTCGTCGCCGTCACCGACAAGCTCGGCATCCGCACCGGTATCGACACCCCGAAGATCATCGACGCGGCGCAGGACGTGGTCCTGCCCGTCATGGGCGGCGACCGCCCGCTCGACCGGATGTCGCTGACCATGGGCTACGCCGGTGTCTACTCCAGTTTCCTCAGTCATGCCGGCCGGCAGGCCGCCAAGTACGGCGTATCCGGCACCGACATCCTCCTGGAGGCCGGGCGCCGCAAGCTCGTCGGCGGGCAGGAGGACCAGCTCATCGAGATCGCTGTCGGCCTCGCCGGGCGGGCCGGCGCACTGAAGGAACCGACCACGCCCACACCCGCAGGGAAGTGAGAACCGCCATGCCCAACCCGGTACTCGACGCCATCGTCGAACGCGCGGAGGAGATCCGCACGCTGGGCCCTGTGAACGAGTCGCTCGGCCGGCTGGACGACCAGGCGGCCAAGGTGCTGCGGGACACCGGTGCCATCCGGATGCTCCAGCCGAAGACACACGGCGGACTGGAGCTGCACCCAAGGGAGTTCGCCGAAACGGTCATGAAGATCGCCGCGTGCGACGGGTCGACCGGCTGGGTCGCCGGCGTCGTCGGGGTCCACCCCTGGGAGATGGCCATGGCCGACCCGCGGGTCCAGGACGAGATCTGGGGCGAGGACCCCGACACATGGATCGCTTCCCCGTACGCACCGATGGGGCTGCTGCGGCCCGTCGACGGCGGCTATGTCTTCAACGGCCGCTGGCAGTTCTCCTCCGGCACCGACCACTGCGACTGGATCTTCCTCGGTGCCTTCCTCGCCGACCACAGTGGCGAGCGGCTGACCCCGCCGCAGTCGATGCATGTGATCCTGCCGCGCGCGGACTACGAGATCGTCGACGACTCCTGGGACGTGGTCGGCCTGCGCGGGACGGGCAGCAAGGACATCGTCGTACGGGACGCCTTCGTCCCCGCCCACCGGGTCGTCGACTACGCGAAGGTCGTCGACGGCAGTCTCGCCAAGGAGACCGGGCTGACCAATCCGATGTACCACCTGCCGTTCTCAGCCGCCTTCCCGCTCGGCATCACCGCCTCCGTCATCGGTATCTGCGAGGGCGCGCTCGCCCACCACCTGGCCTACCAGCGCGACCGCGTCCAGATCACCGGCACCGCCGTCAGGGACGACCCGTATGTGCTGTATGCCGTGAGCGAGGCCGCCGCGGAGATCGCCGCCTCGCGCGCGGCACTGCTGGACAACATCAGCCGGCTCCACGACATGGTCGAGGCGGGCGAGCGCATCACCTTCGACCGGCGGGCCGTGGGCCGGCGCACACAGACCCGCGCCGCCTGGCGGGCCGTGCGCGCGGTCGACGAGATCGTGGCGCGCTCCGGCGGCAACGCCATGCGGATGGACAACCCGATCCAGCGGTTCTGGCGCGACGCCCACACCGGGCTCGCCCATGCCATCCATGTGACCGGGGCGGTATTCCATGTCGCGGCGCTGACGCAGATCGGCGTCGAGCCCCCGCAGGGGCCGATGCGCTCGATGATCTGAAACGTGACGGACGTGATGGACGTGACGGACGAGAGGGAGAAGATGACGCAGATTCGAGGGCTGGGCTATCTCCGGGTACGGAGCCGGGACGTCACCCGCTGGCGCGAACTCACCGTGGACGCCCTCGGTTTCGCCGAGGGATCGGGCCCCGACCCCAAGGGCCTCTATCTCCGGATGGACGAGCGCCGTGCGCGGCTGGCCGTCCTGCCCGGTGAGAGCGACCGGGCCGAGGCCGTCGGCTGGGAGGTGCGCGACCAGTTCGCGCTGGCCGACGTCGCCCGCACCGTCGAGGCCTCCGGCACGGCGGTCAGGACGCTGACTCAGGAGGAGGCGGACGAACGCGGAGTGGAACAGGCCATCGCCTTCGACGACCCCGCCGGAGTCCCCGTAGAGGTCTTCTTCGGTCCCGTCCTGGACCACAGCCCCGTACTCACCGGACTCGGGCAGCGCTTCGTCACCGGCGGCCAGGGCATGGGACACGTCGTTCTGCCCACCACGCGCATGGACGAGAGCGTGTCCTTCTACACCGAGGTGCTCGGCTTCCTGCCGCGTGGTGCGGTGCGGATGAGCAGCCAGGCCCCGGAGGCTCCGCCGCGGCGCGTGCGTTTTCTGGGAGTCAACGAGCGCCACCACAGCCTGGCCCTCTGCCCGGCGCCGCACGGCGAGGCACCCGGTCTGGTCCACCTCATGGTCGAGGTGGACACCCTGGACTCGGTGGGACGCGCCCTCGACAACGTCGGACGGCTCGGCTTCCCGCTCTCCTCCACCCTGGGCCGCCACACCAACGACAAGATGATCTCCTTCTACGTCCGCGCTCCCGGCGGCTGGGACGTCGAGTACGGCACCGACGGGATGCTCGTCGACGAGCGTGACTACACCGCCGAGGAGATCACAGCCGACAGCTACTGGGGCCACGACTGGTCGGGCTCGGAACCGCTCGCGGCGTTCTCGACGCCGGCCGGCAACAGGGGGGAAGCCCGTCCATGACACGCCGTACAGCCGTCAGCGGTGCCGCATCGGGCATCGGCAAGGCCCTGGTCCGACTGCTGCGGGCGCAGGGGGACGACGTCGTCGGAATCGACCTGAAGGACGCGGAGGTCTGCGCGGACCTCGGTACTCGTCAGGGGCGGCAGGACGCCGTGCGCGCCGTTCTCGAACGTACTGGAGGGACCCTGGACGCTGTGATCGCCTGTGCCGGCATCTCGGCCCGGGTCCCGGCCGCGGTCGCGGTCAACTTCTTCGGTGTCACCGAACTGCTCCAGGGGCTCAGGCCCGCACTGGCACGGGCCGATGCGCCCCGTGCGGCGTTCGTCGGTTCCATCGTCGGGACCAGATCCGGGGCGCCCGATGTCGTCGATGCCTGCCTCGCCGGGGACGAGACGGCGGCGCTCAGGGCGGCCGCAGCCGTCGCGGCCGCGGGCGAGGGCGGCACGCTGTACCCCGCGTCGAAGGCAGCCCTCGCCCGCTGGCTGCGCCGTACCAGCGTCACCGACGAGTGGGCCGCCGCCGGGATCCCACTGAACGCCGTCGGCCCCGGTGTGGTGCTGACCCCCATGCATGCCGCCCACGCGGTGACGGAGGAGCAGCGCAGGATCGTCGACCGGGCGGTGCCGATGCCGCTGGGCGGCCACGCGGGACCCGAGGTGATCGCGCGGGCGCTGCGGTGGCTGACCAGCGTGGAGAACACCCATGTGACCGGCCAGGTGCTGTACGTCGACGGGGGTGCCGAGGCGGTGCTCCGCGGCCCGGACAAGATCTGAGCGGCGGACAGACCCGAGCGGCCGACAGACCCGAGCGGCCGACGAGACGCGAGCGGCTCCGGCCGGGGCGGCGGGAGCCGTGGCGCGGGCCCGGCCGGCGGCCCCACTCAGTGAGACTGCCGTTGCCAATTGCCAGAATGAATTCTATTTCTGATGGCACAGCAACCACCCCGGCCCTCAAGGCCGCCTCACACCAATGGAGAACCATGGCCGAGACCGTCATAGTCGAAGCCGTCCGCACGCCGGTCGGCCGTCGCCGCGGCGTCCTGTCAGGGCTGCACCCGGCCGAGTTGCTCGGCCGGACGCAGAAGGGCCTGCTGGAACGTGCGGAGGTCGCCCCGGACGCCGTCGACCAGGTCGTCGGGGGCTGCGTCACCCAGGCCGGCGAACAGTCCAACAACATCACCCGCACCGCCTGGCTGCACAGCGGTCTGCCGCACTCCACCGCGTGCACCTCGATCGACTGCGCGTGCGGCTCGTCGCAGCAGGCCGTACACCTGATCCACGGACTGATCGCATCGGGCGCGATCGACGTGGGCATCGGCTGCGGTGTGGAGTCGATGAGCCGGGTGTTCCTCGGGCAGGCACAGACACCGGGGACCGGCTCGCCCGTACCTGACAGCTGGTCACTGGACATGCCGGACCAGTTCACGGCCGCCGAGCGGATCGCGCGCAAGCGCGGGATCACCCGCGCCGACGCCGACGCGCTCGGGCTCGCATCCCAGCGCAAGGCGGCCCGCGCCTGGGCCGACGGCCGATTCGGCCGTCAACTCATCGACATCGAGGCACCGGTGACCGGACCGGACGGCACGGTCGTCGAACGGACCACCGTCTCCCGCGACCAGGGGCTGCGGGAGACCACTGCTGAAGCGCTCGCCGCACTCAAGCCGGTGCTCGCCGACGGCATCCACACCGCCGGGAACTCCTCGCAGATCAGCGACGGCGCCGCCGCCGTCCTGCTGATGAACCAGGAGAGCGCCACCCGCCTGGGCGCCCGCCCGCGGGCCCGGATCGTCGCATCCGCCATGGTCGGCGCCGATCCCTACTACCACCTGGACGGCCCCGTGGAAGCGACCGCCCGTGTGCTGCGCAAGGCCGGAATGACGCTCGACGACATCGACCTCGTCGAGATCAACGAGGCGTTCGCCTCGGTCGTACTGTCCTGGGCCCAGGTCCACAACGCCGACATGGACAAGGTGAACGTCAACGGCGGCGCGATCGCCCTCGGCCACGCCGTGGGCTCCACGGGCGCCCGCCTGATCACCCAGGCGCTGTACGAGCTGGAACGCGACGGCAAATCCACCGCGCTGATCACCATGTGCGCCGGCGGCGCGCACGCGACAGCGACGATCATCGAACGGATCTGACCCACCATGACCATCGGGCTGACCGAGGAGCACCGCGACCTGCGGGACTCCGTACGCGCCTTCACCGGCCGGCACATCACCCAGGAAGCGGTCCGGAAGGCCGTGGACGCCGCGGACGAGACACTTCCGCCCTACTGGCAGGCGCTCGCCGGCCAGGGCCTGCTGGGCCTGAACCTGCCCGAGAAATCCGGCGGCGCAGGCTACGGGCTCCTCGAACTCGCCGTAGCCACCGAGGAGTTCGGACGCGCCGCAGCTCCCGGCCCCTTCCTGCCGACCACCCTCGCGGCGACGGTCCTGGACCGGGCGGCGCACGAGGCGCATCTGCCGGGACTCGCCGACGGGACCACCGTCGGCGCGGTGGGACTGGACCCGGGCACCCTCACCCTGACCCCTTCCGGCGACGGTGGCCGCACGCTCTCCGGCGAGTCCGGTCTCGTCATCGGCGGACACCTCGCCGATGTCTTCGTCCTCCCGGCCCGGGACGGTGCGGACACCGCCTGGGCCGTCGTGCCCCGCGCCGCGGTGGAGACCACTGACCACCGCAGCCACGACCTGACGCGCCGTTCCTCCCGGGTGCGCGCCCGCGGTACGGCGATCCCCGCGGCGGACGTACTGCGCATCGACGCGCAGCTGCCGGTCGACCTGGCCGCGGTCCTCTTCGCCGCCGAGGCCTCGGGCATGGCGGACCGCGCTGTCGCCACAGCCGCCGAACATGCCCGCGTCCGCGAGCAGTTCGGCCGCCCCATCGGCCAGTTCCAGGGCGTCAAGCACCGCTGCGCACGGATGCTCGCCCAGGCCGAACAGGCCCGCGCCTGCGCCTGGGACGCCGCCCGCGCGAACGAACCCGGGGCCGTCGACGACCCCCGGGAGGCATCGCTGGCCGCCGCCGTCGCCGGGGCCACCGCGGTGGAGGCGGGCTTCGCCACCGCCAAGGACTGCATCCAGGTACTCGGCGGCATCGGATTCACCTGGGAGCACGAAGCCCACCTGTATCTGCGCCGGGCCCAGACTCTGCGCATCGCGCTCGGACCGACCGCGCGGTGGCGCCGCCGGGTCTCCCGGCTCACCCTGGACGGCGCACGCCGCCGGCTCGCCGTCCAGTTGCCGCCCGGCGCCACGGCCGTACGCGAGGAGATCCGCACCGAACTCCGCGGCGCCACCGCCCTGGAGGAGTCAGAACGGCTCACCTATCTCGCGGACCGCGGCTACACGGCGCCGCACCTGCCCGCCCCCTGGGGCAGGGGCGCCGACGCGGTCACCCAGCTCGTCATCGCCGAGGAGCTGCGCGCCGCGGACCTGAAGCCCGTCGACATGGTCATCGGGGCCTGGGTGGTACCGACCCTCGTGGCACACGGCAGCGCCGCACAGCAGGAGAGGTTCCTCGGGCCGAGCCTGCGCGGCGAGATCACCTGGTGCCAGCTGTTCAGCGAGCCCGGCGCCGGGTCCGACCTGGCCGCACTGAGCACCCGCGCCGAAAGGACCGACGGCGGCTGGCGGATCACCGGGCAGAAAGTGTGGACCTCCATGGCCCACGACGCCCACTGGGGCATCCTGCTGGCCCGCACCGAACCCGACGCACCCAAGCACAAGGGACTGTCGTACTTCCTGCTCGACATGACAGCCCCCGGCATCGACATCCGCCCGCTGCGCCAGATCACCGGCGAAGCGGAGTTCAACGAGGTGTTCCTCGACGACGTGTTCGTCCCCGACGCCATGCTCGTCGGCGCACCCGGCGACGGATGGCGGCTGACCCGCACCACCCTGGCCAGCGAACGGGTCGCCCTCTCCCACGACTCCTCGCTCGGCTCGGGCGGCGAAGCCCTGCTCGACATCACGGCGAGCGGGCCACAGGACATGGACGACGAACGCCTCACCACCCTCGGCGGCATCCTCTGCGACGCGCAGTCCGGCGGGCTGCTGGGCCTGCGCACCACCCTGCGTTCGGTGACCGGACAGCAGCCGGGCGCGGAAGCCAGCATCGCCAAGCTGATCGGCGTCGAACACCTGCAACAGGTCTGGGAGACCGCCATGGACTGGCTGGGCAGCGCCGCCCTCACCGGTGAGGGACCCCGCCAGGACCCCACCTGGTGGTTCCTCAACTCCCGCTGTATGTCGATCGCGGGCGGTACGACAGAGGTCCAGCTCAACATCATCGGAGAACGTCTGCTCGGCCTGCCGCGCGACCCCGAGCCCGCCCCGAAGAAACCGGAACAGAAGGCCCGATCATGACGGTCGACCGTGACAAGGCGCTGAGCGCAGCCCCGTCCGTGCAGCAGATCGGCTGGACGGCACGGGACGTACTCCTCTACCACCTCAGCCTCGGAGCAGGCTCCGACGCGCACCACGACCCGGAACTCCATCTCACCTTCGAACGCCGGCTGACGGTACTGCCCACCTTCGCCATGGTCGCCGGCGGCGGGATCTCCTCCGGCACTCCGCCCGAGCCGTCCCTGGACCTGCCGGGAATCGACATCGACCTGCGCCAAATCCTGCACGCCGGACAGGAACTGGAGATCCACCGCCCCCTGCCGGCGGCGGGCACGGCCACCCTCGCCTCCCGTGTGGCCGAGGTGTGGGACAAAGGGAAAGCGGCGGTGATCGTCCGGGAGTCCACCGCTTCCGGGCCGGACGGCGAGCCGCTGTGGACCAGCAGGATGCAGATATGGGCGCGCGGAGCGGGAGGCTTCGGCGGAGACCCGGGGCCGCAGACCCACGAGAGCACCCCCGACCGCCGCCCCGACACCGTCTGCGACACCCCCACCGGTCCCCAGCAGGCGCTGCTCTACCGGCTCAACGGAGACCTCAACCCCCTGCACGCCGACCCCGAGTTCGCGCGGGCCGCCGGGTTCCACCGGCCGGTCCTGCACGGCCTTGCTTCGTACGGCCTGGTCTGCAAGGCACTCGTCGGCGAACTGCTCGACGGCGACGCGACCCGGCTGAAGGCACTGTCCGTACGGTTCGCGGGCCCGCTCTTCCCCGGGGAGACCGTCCGCACCGCCGTCTGGCGGGACGGAGACCGCCTCCGGCTGCACGCCACCTGCCCGGAACGCGACGGTGCACCGGTGCTCACCCACGCAACGGCGAGGATCACTCCATGACCGACGACCACGACGCACCGCCCGTGTCCCCTGAGGCGGCCGTCCGGCCGGACGAACTGGTCGCGGCGGCCCACGAGGACGGAGTCGACGCGGCCGCGGCCGCCGCACGCAGGGTGATCGACGCCCTGCTCCTGGCCGGTGACCATACGGACGCCGACCTGACCGGTGTGGCCAAGCAGCTCCACGCCCTCGCGGACCACCTCCAGGAGCGGGCCCCCGCCCGCGAGGAACGCATGGTCACCATGTGGCGCGGCACCGGCATCACCCGGCACGACCCGGTGACCGGACCCGAGAACGCCCTGGCGCCGCCGCTCACCCTGACCGGCCGGGACGACGGCTCGGTCCACGGCGTGGTCACCCTCGGGCTCGCCTACCAGGGACCGCCCCGATGCGCACACGGGGGAGTGGCGGCGCTGCTGCTGGACCACACACTCGGCGTCGCCAACCACTGGGCGGGACTGTCGGGTATGACCGCCGAACTCACCCTGCGCTACCACCGCCCCACCCCGTTGTTCGAGCCGCTCACCGTCACCGGCCGTCAGCTCTCCGTGGACGGGATGAAGATCCGCACCACCGGGACCATCTCGGCCGGCGGCCGGGACTGCGTGACGGCGCAGGGACTGTTCATCGCCAAACACCTGCCCCGGCCGAGCTGACGCCCCCGGCCGCCCGAACCGACACCCCGCCGGGGCCGACGCACGAACCGGGCGACACGCACACTGCACCAGGCGGACACAGCGCGGCCCCGGCCGGAGGTTCTCTCCTGCCGGGGCCGCGCCGTGTCCGCCGCGCCGTGTCAGACCCGCACCTCGCGCCGTACGACCTTCCCCGTGGCGTTCCGCGGCAGGGCCTGCGTGGTGATCCGCCACCGTGACGGCACCTTGTAGTACGCAAGCCGCTGCCGCACGAACTCCGCCAGGGCGGCATCGGTGAGCGACGCCTCCTCGCCGGCGACGACCACCGCCGCCACTTCCTGCCCCAGATCGGGGTGCGGCACCCCGAGCACCAGGCACTCCCGTACTCCCGGGCACTCGGCGAGCACGTTCTCGATCTCCGCCGGATAGACGTTCTCGCCGCCGCGCAGGATCAGATCGGAGCGCCGGCTGGTGAGCCGCAGGAGGCCGTCCTCCAGCACTCCGATGTCACCGGTGTGCAGCCAGCGGCCGTCCCGGACGGCCTGGGCGGTCGCCTCCGGATCCTCCCAGTAGCCGAGCATCACGAACGGGCTGCGCAGACAGATCTCGCCCTCCTGACCCCCGGGGAGCGGCCGGCCCTCGGCATCACGTACCTCAAGTTCCACGGTCACGACCGGACGGCCCAGACTCTCCGGAGACTGAGCGAGGTCGGCCGCGGTGGCCACGGCCGCGCCGGTGCAGGACTCCGTCAGTCCGTAACTGTTGGCCAGCGCACGGCCGGCCGCCGGCAGGACCTCACGCAGCCGTGCGTGGAAGGCCGGGGTGGACGGCGCCGACGCGAGGGAGAAGGCCGTGAGGGACGACAGGTCGTAGCGGTCCAGTCCGCCGTGCTCGACCAGCCGGTGCGCCATGGTCGGTACGGCGCCCCAGTTGGTGACCCGCTCGCGTTCGATGAGGCGCAGTACACGGTCCACGTCGAACCGGCCCTGGTGCATCACCACGGCGCCCCCGTCCACGAGCCGGGGGACCGCGAGATTGTGCAGCGCCGCGATGTGGAAGAGGGGCAGCGCGAGCAGGTGCCGGCGGTCCTCCGGGCCGTCCGGACTGCCGAACTCCGTGGCCAGGGCGTTGTTGAGCCGGTGATAGTCGATCACGGCCAGCAGGTTCCGGTGCGAGTGCACCGCGCCTTTGGGCCGGCCCGACGTGCCACTGGTGTAGACGATGACGGCGGGATCGTCCTCGTCGATCTCCGGCGCAGGCAGGGGCGCATCGGGATACCGCCGCACGAACTCCTCGACGTCCTCCTCGAACGTCAGCAGGGGTACGGGTGAACCGGCGGCCAGGGCGGCCCGCTTGGCGTCGGCCAGCACAACCCTGGGGCGGGTGTGGCCGATCGCGTACGTGATCTCGGGCGCCGACCACCACGCGTTGTAGCCGACGGCGACGGCGCCGAGCGACACCGTCGCCCAGAACGCCACCACCCACCCCGGGGTGTTCGCCCCCAGTATCGCCACCCGGTCGCCCTTGCCGACCCCGTAGTCGTCCCGCAGCACCCGGGCCAGCGAAGCGACCCTCCGCGCGTGGCAGGCGAACGAGATCCGCTCGTGCTCGGTCACCAGGTAGTCGCGGTCACCGTGCCGCACCGAGGCGGCCACGATGTCGGCGAGTGACGTGCCGCGGTGCGCGAACACCTGCATGCGCGAGCCCAGCACGTCCTCGTGGACCAGCTCGAAGGCACCGCCGGGGCCGGTCAGCCGCCGCATGACCTCCGGTACCGATTCCTTGTGGTCCTGGCCCTGGTCCGCCGCCGTCGCGCTCATGCGCCTTCCTCTCACCGGAGTGGATGATGTGCGCGTTCATCGTTCTCCGCCGGACCGCGGCCGCGTTGGGCTTTTCCCGGTCACCGGGACCCGTGTGGACGCGCCCCGCCGGCGCCCTGCCACTCAGTGGGACACGGCTCCCCCTCACGTCCGTACTGCCTCGAACATAGCCGGGGCCGGCGGCCTGACCAAGGCCCTGGATCGTCCACGAGAACAGTCCATGAGAACCGTCCACGAGAGAGGGAGACCGGTGGGACATCTGGAGGGGAAGACCGCGATCGTCACCGGCGGGGGCCAGGGGGTGGGCCAGGGCATCGCCCTCGCCCTGGCCGCCGAGGGAGCGGCGATCGCCGTCATCGGCCGGACCCCGGCGAAACTGGAGGCGACCTGCGAACTGCTGCGAGCCCGCGGAGCGCGGGCCGAACCGTTCAGCTGCGACGTGTCGGCCACCGAACTGGTCCCGGAGCTCGTGGAGCGGATCGCCGGGAGCTTCGGACGCATCGACATCCTCGTCAACAACGCCTACGACGGCGCCTACGGCCCGCTGCTGTCGATGACCGACGCCGACTTTCAGCAGGGATTCCGCAGCGGCCCCTTCGCGGCGTTCGCGTTCATGAAGGCCTGCCACCCTCATCTGAAGCGCCATGGCGACGGCGTCGTCATCAACCTGGTCACCGGGGCCATGGTCCGCTGGGACCTGCGCACCTACGGCGCCTACGCGGCGGCCAAGACGGCCGTCCGCTCCCTGACCCGCACCGCCGCCAACGAGTGGGGGCCGGACGGTATCCGGGTCAACGCGGTCGCGCCCCACGCTGCCTCGCCCGGCTATGTGCGCTGGGCGGACACCAACCCCCAGGAGGCAGCGGACTTCTGCGCCTCCATACCGCTGGGCCGCGTCGGCGACTGCGAGGCGGACATCGGCCGTGCCGTGGTCATGCTGTGCGGGCCGGACGCCCGCTACCTCACCGGAGCGACAGTGCCCCTGGACGGCGGCCAGGCCAACTTCGACTGACCGGGGCACCGGGCGCCGGCGGCTCTCCCGGTCAGCGGGACCGCGCCCGCCCGACGGCCCTGCGCTGAATAACGTCGCGACCGCCACCACGACGGGTGTGCGGATGGAGGTTCCCCCTTGACCCAGATACAGCACCAGCCGCCCGGAACACCGGACGTACTGGCCCCCGCGACACTCGGACCCATCTCGTTGCGCAACCGCACGGTCAAAGCGGCGACATACGAGGGCCTGAGCCGGCACGGCCTGGTCACCCAGGACCTGATCGACTTTCACGTACGGCACGCGGCAGGCGGGGTCGGTATGACCACCGTCGCCTACTGCGCGGTGGCCCCGGAGGGCAGGACCGGTGCGCACCAGATCCTCTGGCGGCCCGAGGCCCTGCCAGGACTGCGCAAGCTGACCGACGCCGTCCACGCCGAAGGAGCGGCCGTCTCCGCCCAGATCGGTCACGGCGGACCGGTGGCCAGCCCGAAGGCCAACGGCCTGCCCGCGCTCTCGCCCAGCCGCCACTTCCACCGCACCACCCTCAGCTTCGCGCGCGAGGCGACCCACGCCGACCTGCGGCGCATCGTCCGCAACCACGCCGACGCCGCCACCATGGCCGTCGAGGCCGGCTTCGACGCGGTCGAGATCCACCTCGGCCACAACTACCTCGCCAGCTCCTTCCTCAGCCCGCGCATCAACCACCGCAAGGACGCCTACGGCGGCAGCCTGGACAACCGCGCCCGCTTCCCCCGCGAGATAGCCCGCGCCGTACGCGCCGCGGTCGGCAAGCGGATCGCGGTCATCGCCAAACTGAACATGGACGACGGCGTCCCGGGAGGCTTCTGGCTCGACGAGGCCATCCCCGTCGCCCGCCAACTGGAGAGCGACGGCTCGCTCAACGCCCTGGAACTGACGGTCGGAAGCTCCCTGCTCAACCCGATGTACCTGTTCCGGGGCGATGCCCCGCTGCGGGAGTTCGCCCAGATCATGCCCCAACCGGTCAGGACCGGCATCAAACTCGTCGGCAGCCGGGTGCTGCACAGCTACCCGTACGAGGACGCCTATCTCCTCGACCAGGCCCGGCAGGTCCGCGCCGCCGTAGACCTGCCGCTCATCCTGCTGGGCGGGATCACCAGCAGGCCGACCATGGACCTCGCGATGCGTGAGGGATTCCAGTTCGTCGCCATGGGGCGCGCCCTGCTGCGCGAACCCGATCTGATCAACCGGATCCGGACGGAGGCCGACACCCCCTCCCTCTGCATCCACTGCAACAAGTGCATGGTCACCTTCCACGGCGGTGTCCGCTGCGTACTCGTCGAAGTACCCGGCGGCCGGAGCGCCGGCGGGGATACCCCGATCACCGGGTGAAAGGGACGACATTGCCACACGACACCATCGCCGACCTCCTCCTCGCCCGGGCGGGCGACAACCGCCCGGGCCTCCTCACCCGGGAGCGGGAATGGACCTGGGACGAGGTCGTCAGGGAGAGCGCCGCACGCGCGGCGCTGGCCCGTTCCCTGCGGACCGACGGCCCGTTCCACATCGGGGTGCTTCTCGACAACGTGCCGGAGTACGTCTTCTGGCTGGGCGGCGCAGCCCTGAGCGGGGCGACCGTCGTCGGCATCAACTCCACCCGGCGCGGCACCTACTTGGAGCAGGAAGTCCGCCATGCCGACTGCCAACTGATCGTCACCGACCGGGCAGGCGGTGAGCTGCTCGACGGGCTGGACACCGGTGTGCCGCCCGAGCGGTATCTGCTCGTGGACGAGCCGGCCTACACCCGACGACTGGCCGCGCACGCGGCCGAACCCGCCCGCGACCCGGCCGTCGCCCCGGACACCCGGATCCTGCTGCTGTTCACCTCCGGCACGACGGGCGCGTCCAAGGCGGCGATCTGTTCGCAGGGCCGCCTCGCCGCACTCGGCCGGGCCAACGCGGCCAAGTACGAAGTGGGCCGTGACGACGTGTGCTACTGCCCGATGCCGCTGTTCCACGGCAATGCGCTGATGGCCCTGTGGGCACCGGCCCTGGCGGTCGGCGCCACCGTCGCGCTGACCCCGAAGTTCTCGGCCTCCGGCTTCCTGCCCGACGTACGGTTCTTCGGCGCCACGTTCTTCACCTACGTGGGCAAGGCAGTCGCCTATGTCCTGGCACAGCCGGAGAACAGCACCGACACCGACAACCCGCTGACCCATGCCTTCGGCACCGAGGCCTCGCCCGAGGACAGGGCCGCCTTCCTGCGCCGCTTCGGGTGCCGGCTCGTCGAGGGCTACGGCTCAAGCGAGGGCGCCGGGATGCTCCGGCAGGCACCGGACGGGCCGGTGGGCGCACTCGGCGTGCCCGCCCGCGACAGTGTGCGGATCGTCGACCCGGAAACCCGCCTGCCCTGTCCGCCCGCCGTCCTCGACGGACACGGCAGAGTACAGAACCCCGAAGCAGCCATCGGTGAGATCGTCGACACCGAGGGCGCCGCCCGGTTCGAGGGCTACTACAACAACGACGCGGCGAACGCCGAACGTGTCCATCACGGCTGGTACTGGACCGGCGACCTCGGCTACGTCGACACGGCCGGGTACTTCTACTTCGCGGGCCGCTCCGGCGACTGGATCCGGGTCGACGGCGAGAACACCTCCGCGCTGCTGACCGAACGCATCCTGCGCCGACACCCCGGTGTCGTGGCCGCCGGAGTCTTCGGCGTCCCCGACCCCCGCAGCGGCGACCAGGTCATGGCCGCCATCGAGATCCCCGAAGGCACGCGCTTCGAGAAGCTGAGCCTGCCGGAGTTCCTCGCCGGCCAGGAAGACCTGGGCACCAAGAGCACACCCCGCTACATCCGGGTCTCGCACGCCCTGCCGGCCACCGGCTCCAACAAGCTGCGCAAGAAGGAGATGCAGGCCGACGGATGGCGCTCCGACGACCCGGTCTACCGCTGGACGGGACGCGGACGGCCCGACTACGTCCTCATGACCGACGAGGACAAGGCGGTACTGCGCGACGAGTTCCTCACCAACGGACGCGGACGCTTCCTGCCCTGACCGCGCCGCCGGTGAGGCCGCAAGGAGACTGGAGAACCACATGCAACTGCGCGAGAGCGCCGCGCAGCGTGAACTGCGCAAGGAACTGAGAGCGTACTTCGCGGGCCTGCTGCCCGAGGACGAACGGCGCCGGGCCGGCGAGGAAGGAGTGGGCGGACCGCGCTTCCGGGAGATCGTGGGACGGCTCGGCGCCGACGGGTGGCTCGGCATCGGCTGGCCCGAGGAGTACGGCGGCCAGGGCCGGACGGCCGAGGAGCAGTACGTGTTCTTCGACGAGGTCCAACGGGCCGGACTGCCCTTCCCGTTCGTCACCGTGAACACGGTCGGACCCACGCTCATGGAGTACGGGACCGAGGACCAGAAGAAGCGGTTCCTGCCGGGCATCCTCACCGGCGACACGGTCTTCGCCATCGGCTACACCGAACCGGGCGCCGGCACCGACCTGGCATCGCTCACCACCCGGGCGGTACGGGACGGCGGCCACTTCGTCGTGGACGGCAGCAAGATCTTCACCAGCGGAGCGAACACCGCCGACTACATCTGGCTCGCCGCCCGCACCGATCCCGACGCCCCCAAACACCGCGGAATCTCCATCCTCACCGTGCCGACCGACGCCGACGGGTTCTCCTGGAGCCCGATCCGGACCGTGGGGGGCATGGTCGTCACCGCCACCTACTACAGCGGGATCCGGGTGCCTGGCAGTGCTGTGGTGGGTGAGGTGAACGGCGGCTGGCGGCTGATGACAGCACAGCTCAACCACGAGCGGATCGGCCTGGCGGCCCTCGGCGGCCGCACCGTCCAGCTCTGGGAGCGGGTCCTGGAATGGGCCAAGGACAACGGCGCCGTCGAACTGCCCTGGGTACGCCATGAGTTCGCCCGCACCTACGCCCGTATCGAAGCCATGCGCCTGATGAACTGGAAGATGACCGACGCCGTCGCACACTCCAGGCTGACCGGAGCGGACGCCGGCGCCGCCAAGGTGTACGGCACCGAGACCCACATCGACGTCCAGCGCTCGCTGACCCAGATCCTGGGCGCGGCCGGACGGATCCGTCCCGAGTCGCCAGGAGCGGCGCTGGCCGGGCAGGTCGAGCAGTTGTCACGCCAGGGCATCGTGAACACCTTCGGCGGCGGCGTCAACGAAGTGCTGCGCGACATGGTGGCCACCCAGGGCCTTGGCCTTCCCCGCAAGGGACGTGGCCGGTGAATACGGCGAGTGAGGAGTACGAGAGGCGGCTGCAGTCCTTCACCGGACGCGACCTGCACGCCCTCACGCCCGGTCAGGACCCGGTGAACCAGCCGATGATCCGGCACTGGACCGAGGCGATGGGCGACACCAGCCCGGTGTACACCGACGAGTCGGCGGCCCGAGCCACCGGGCGGGCAGGCGTCGTCGCCCCGGCCTCGATGGTGCAGGCGTGGACGATGCGGGGCTACGCCGCATCGGTCGCCCCGCCCTCCGCCCGCTCCGGGTTCGACGAGCTGGTCGACCTGCTCGACGAGGGCGGCTACACCTCCGTGGTGGCGACCGACTCGGAGCTGGAGTTCACGCGCGAACTGGTGCCCGGTGACCACATCGCCGTACAGGAGGCCGTGGAGTCGGTCTCCGCGGAGAAGCGGACCGGTCTGGGCGCCGGGCGCTTCGTCACCACGCTGAAGACCTACCGTGACCAGGACGGCCGGGTCGTCGCCGTTCAGCGCTGGCGCACCCTGCGGTTCCGGCCAGCCGCACCGGAGGCAGCCGGCCGTCCCCCGGCACTGCGCCCCCGGCCCGCCGTCAACCGGGACAACGCCTTCTGGTTCGAGGCGGCGAAGGGCCACCGGCTGGTGATCCAGCGCTGCGCCTCCTGCGGGACGCTGCGTCACCCGCCGGGCCCGTGCTGCCCGCGGTGCGGCTCGTTCGCATGGGACACCGTTGCGGCGTCGGGCCGGGGACGGGTGTACACCTTCACGGTCAACCACCGTCCGAGGCACCCGGCGTTCTCGTACCCGCTCGTTGTCGCCGTCGTCGAACTCGCCGAAGGCACCCGGCTCGTCACCAATCTGACCGGCGTCGCGCCCGAGGACGTCTTCATCGACATGCCGGTCGTTCTCGACTGGCTCGACGCCGACCCCGATCTGTCCCTGCCGGTGTTCCGGCCCGCCGCAACGGAGGCCTCCTGATGGACTTCTCGCTGGGAGAAGAGCTCGAAGCGCTACGGGATCTGGCCCATGAGATCTTCACCGACCACGCCACGCCGGAGCGGCTCCGGGAGGTCGAGACATCCGCGACGCGCGTCGACGACAAGCTCTGGAACGACCTGGCCGGGACGGGACTGCTCGCCGCACCGCTCCCGGAGGAGACCGGCGGCGCCGGACTCGGCCTGGCCGCGCTGTGCGTGATCCTTGAGCAGCAGGGCCGGAGCGTGGCCCCCGTCCCGGTCTGGCCCGCCGTCCTGGCCGCGCTGGCTCTCGCCGCGCACGGCTCGGCGCCGCAGCGTGCGGCGCTGCTGCCGTCCGCGGCCGACGGCACGGCCCGGTTCACCCTGGCGCTGGAGGAGTTCGGCCCCGCCGGCCCTCGCGAGCCGCGGACCGGGGCCACGCCCGACGGACCCGCATGGCGGATCAGCGGCACCAAGGCCGTCGTACCCGCCCCCGCCGGCGCCGGCCGGGTGCTGGTCACCGCGGCCACCGGCACGGGCACGGGCCTCTTCCTCGTACGCTCCGACGCCCCCGGGGTGAGCTGGACGTCCGCCGAGACCACCAGCCATGACCTCAGCGCCCACCTCACTCTGGACGGCGCTCCGGCGGAAGCGGTCGGCGCACCCGGCTCCGGCGCGGTGGAGTGGATCACCGAGCGGGCGGGCGTGGCGCTGGCCTCCCTGCAACTCGGCGTGGCGCAGGGTGCGCTGCGCCTCGCGGCCGAACACCTCGGCGCGCGCGAACAGTTCGGCCGGCCCCTGGCCACCTTCCAGGCCGTACGGCATCAGCTCGCCGACTGCCTCATCGACATCGAAGCGATGCGGGTGACGCTGTGGCAGGCCGTGACCGCGCTGGAGGACGGGGAGGACACCGAGCGGGCGGCGCTGGTCGCCAAGTGGTGGGCCGACGAGGGCGGACTGGACATCGTCCACCGTGTGCAGCACGTGCACGGCGGCATCGGCGTCGACACCGACTACCCGGTGCACCGCCACTTCCTGTGGGGCAGGCAGATCGCCACCACCCTGGGCGGGGCGAGCGCCGACCTGTCCAGCCTCGGCGAGGTCCTGGCGCGCGGGACGGTGGCCTCATGACGGTGCCGAAGACCCGGACGTACGACGAGGTGACGGTCGGCTCCGTACTCCCGCGGCTCGAAATCCCCGTGACCCGGACGCTTGTCGTCGCCACGGCCCTCGCGAGCCGCGACTACCAGGACGTGCACCACGACCCCGAACTGGCCAGGGCGCGCGGTTCGAAGGACATCTTCATGAACATCCTCACCAGCAACGGCCTGGTCGACCGGTACCTCACCGGCTGGGCCGGTCCGGCCGCGGTCGTCAGGGCGATCAGGATCCGCCTCGGCGCCCCCAACCACCCGGGCGACACCATGGTGCTCACCGGCACCGTGGTCGCCAAGGCCGACGAGGACCGGCGCGTCGAGGTCGCGGTGCGCGGCACCAACAGTCTGGGCGCGCACGTGACCGGCACCGTCGTGGTGTCCCTGCCGAAGGGGGCGGCTTCGTGAGGGCCGCGAGCGTGCTGCCGGGCAGCGCCGCCGTCGTCGGTATCGGCGCCACCGAGTTCTCCAAGAACTCCGGCCGCAGTGAACTCCAGCTGGCCTGCGAGGCCGTCCTCGCCGCCGTCGCCGACGCGGGCCTGGTCCCCGCCGACGTCGACGGTCTGGTCACCTTCACCGCGGAGACCAACTCCGAGATCCACGTGGCCCGCAACACGGGGATGGGCGAGGTGACGTTCTTCTCGCGCATCGGCTACGGCGGAGGGGCCGGCTGCGGCACCGTGCAGCAGGCGGCGATGGCTGTCGCCACCGGCGCCGCCGAAGTCGTCGTCTGCTACCGGGCCTTCAACGAACGCTCCGGCGAACGGTACGGCCTGGGGCAGGCCGACCGGCCGATGGACACCAGCGCCGACCGTGCCGCGTACGCCTGGATGACCCCGTTCGGGCTGAACACGCCCGCCCAGTGGGTGGCCATGTTCGCCCGCCGCTACATGCACGAGTACGGCGCGGGCAGCGAGGACTTCGGCAGAGTCGCGGTGGTGGACCGCAGGCACGCCGCGAACAACCCCGCCGCCTGGTTCCACGGCCGCCCCATCACCCTGGCCGACCACCAGAGTTCGCCCTGGATAGCCGAACCGCTGCGCCTGCTGGACTGCTGCCAGGAGACCGACGGCGGCCAGGCCCTGGTGGTCGTGTCCGCCGAACGGGCCCGTGACCTGCCGCATCCCCCCGCCGTGATCCGCGGGGCGGCGCAGGGGCTGGGGGACGACCAGCACATGATGACCAGCTACTACCGCCCGAGCATCAGTGGCATTCCGGAGATGGGCCTGGTCGGGCGGCAACTGTACGGGCAGAGCGGCTTGGGTCCCGGCGACATCGACGCCGCGGTCCTGTACGACCACTTCACCCCGCTGGTTCTGCCGCAGCTGGAGGAGCTGGGGTTCTGCGGTACGGGCGAGGCGAAGGACTTCATCGCGGACGGGCACCTCGATCTCGGTGGCCGGCTGCCACTGAACACCCACGGCGGGCAGCTCGGCGAGGCCTATCTGCACGGCATGAACGGCATCGCCGAGGGCGTCCGGCTGGTCCGCGGCACCTCGGTGAACCAGCCCGACGGCGTCGGCCAGGTGCTGGTCACCGCCGGCACCGGCGTGCCGACCAGCGGTCTGATCCTGGGAACCGGCCGATGACCACGTCCCCCCGCCGGCCCGGTCCTGACGACCGACGGGGCCCGACCGCACAAGGAGATCCCCGATGATTGACGCGTCACGGCGTGCCGCCGCAGACCTGCTGTGGAACGCGGAGCACGACCGCACCCCCGTGGCCCCGCTGACCGAGACGTTCCCGGGGATGGACGTGGTGGACGCCTACGAGATCCAACTGCGCAACATCCGCAGACGAGTTGCGGGTGGCGCCTCGGTCCGCGGCCACAAGGTCGGGCTGTCCTCCGAGGTCATGCAGCGGATGATGGGCGTGGACGAGCCCGACTACGGCCATCTGCTCTCGGACATGGTCCTGTCCGAGCAGACCCCGGTGGACACCGCCCGCTACTGCTGCCCACGCATCGAGGTCGAGATCGGGTACGTGCTCGGCGAGGCCCTGAGCGGCGAGAACTGTACGGAGAAGGATGTCATCGCCGCGACGGAGTACATCGTCCCCTCCATCGAGCTCATCGACAGCCGGATCACCGACTGGCGGATCGCGCTGGAGGACACCATCGCCGACAACGCCTCCTCGGCCGGCCTGGTCCTGGGCGCGGCCCGGGTCAGCCCCCGCGATCTGGATACGGCGGGTATCGGCGCTGTGCTGTACCGGGGAGGTACGGAGATCGCGCGCGGCAACACCAGCGCGGTGCTGGGCGATCCGACCGTCGCCGTCGCGTGGCTGGCCCGGAAGGTGGCGGCCTTCGGGGTCCGTCTTGAGGCCGGGCACGTGGTGCTGCCCGGCTCATGCACGGCGGCCGTCGACGTGCGGCCGGGGGACGACTTCCGCGCGGAGTTCGCCGGGCTCGGCCCGGTGTCGGTCCGCTTCGCGTGAGCGCGGCGGGCCTGCGGGCCCCGACCACTCAGCGGGACGGACAGGGAAGCTAAAACAGAATTCATACTAGTTTTTCCGGTGCCGAAACGGCCACGCAGAACAGACAGCGATGCAGGACAAGACCGCCACACAGGACACGAGCGGAAGAGGGCAGATGAGCACGAGGACCAGCCTCCACGGGCGGACCGCCGTCGTCACCGGGGCCGGCGCCGGCCTGGGCCGAAGCGAGGCGCTTGAGCTGGCGGCCCGCGGCGCCAATGTCGTCATCAACGACGTGGGACCGGCCGCCGATGACGTCGTCGCGGAGATCAAGACCCTGGGGCGGGAAGCCGTTGCCGTGACCGGGGACATCGGCGACTGGTCCATGGGCGACCAGCTGGTAGGCGCCGCGCTGGAGACCTTCGGCAGCCTGGACATCGTCGTCAACAATGCCGGGGTCCTGCGCGACAAGATGGTCTTCAACCTCAGCGAGTCCGACTGGGACGACGTCATCCGTATCCACCTCAAAGGACACGCCGCCCTCACGCGTGCCGCGGCGGTGCACTGGCGGGCGGCGAGCAAAGCCGCGGGCGGCCCGGTCTACGGACGAGTCGTCAACACGTCGTCCGAGGCCTTCCTCTTCGGCGCCCCGGGCCAGCCGAACTACTCGGCGGCCAAGGCCGGCATCACCGCGCTCACTCTCGCCACGGCACAGGGCCTGGCCCGCTACGGCGTACGCGCCAACGCCATCTGCCCGCGCGCCCGCACCGCCATGACGGCCGAGGCGTTCGGAGCGGGCAGCTCGCCCGAAGGCGGCCTGGACATCATGGCCCCCGAACGGGTCGCGACGTTCGTCGGCCACCTCGCCTCCGCGGCCGCGGACGAGATCAACGGCCAGGTCTTCGTCGTCTACGGCGACATGATCGCCCTGCTCGCGCCGCCCACGGTGGAGAAGAAGTTCACCGCGGCGACCGGCGTCTTCACCGCGGATGAGCTGGACTCCCGCCTGACGCCGTACTTCTCGGGCCGGGACCCGCACCGCACGTTCGCGGCCTACAGCGTCGCCGCACTCGACACCACAGGGACGCAGGACGCGACCGCAGCCCGCTGACCACCACCCGCGCTCTCCCCAGGAAGGAAGCCGATGATCGACAAAGACATGTACGGCCCGTGGGCGGTCGTCGCCGGCGGGTCGGAGGGGGTAGGGGCATGTTTCGCCCACCGCCTCGCCGAAGCCGGCATCAACCTGGTCCTCATCGCCCGCAAACCGGGCCCCCTTGAGCAGACGGCGGACGAGGCCCGCGCCAAGGGCGTCGAGGTGCGCACCCTCGCCCTCGACCTGCTCGACAGCGGAGCACTGAATTCGATCCGGGCCGTGACGGACGGCCTCGACGTAGGACTCCTGATCTTCAACGCGGGAGCCAACACCTACGGTCATGAATTCGTCGGCGGCGACCTCGGCCGTGCGCAAGGTGTGATCGACCTCAACGTCACTTCCCAGCTCGCCCTCACCCACCACTTCGGCGCGCTGATGAAGGAGCGCCGCCGGGGCGGCATCATGCTGGTCGGCTCGCTCGCGGGCTATATGGGCCAGGCGCGGCTGAGTGTCTACTCCGCGGTGAAGGCGTTCAGCAGGGTCTTCACCGAGGGCCTCTGGCTGGAACTGAGGCCGTACGGAGTCCACGTGACCGAACTCGTCCTGGGGGTGACCCGCACCCCGGCGATGGAACGGGCCGGCCTGCGAATGGATCTGCCGGGGCTGAACGTCGCGGAGTCCGACGACGTGGCACGTGAAGGTCTGGAGCATCTCGCGGACGGACCCGTGTGGGTGGCAGGCGGAAACCTGAGCACGGCGGAGCAGCGCAGCGCCGTCCGCCACCGCGCAGAGCGGATCCTCGACGCCGGCGAAGCCTCCCGGCGGCTCCTGCCCGAGGATTGACCCCGAGGACCGGCCGGCGGTGCCGGGCAACGAGACCAGTCAGGAACGGACGTGAAGGACAGCCCCATGGGGAATACGGTTCTTGAGACGGTGCGCACCCTGCTCCCGGCCATAGCGGAGCGGGCCCGGGCCACCGACGAGAAGGGACGGATCCCGGACCGGACGGTGCGCGAACTGACCGGAGCCGGTGTCTTCCGGATGCTCCAGCCCCGCCCGTTCGGCGGTCAGGAAGCAGACCTGGTGGAGTTCTACGAGGTCATCCGTGCCATCTCGGCCGTCTGCTGCTCGACCGGCTGGGTCGCCTCCGTACTGGGCGTGCATCCCTGGCAGTTGGGACTCTTCCCCGAACAGGCGCAGCGGGAAGTATGGGGCACGGACCCCGACACCCTCGTGTCGTCCGCCTACGCGCCGGTGGGACGGCTCACCCCCGTCGACGACGGGTACCGCCTCACCGGCCGCTGGAGCTTCTCCTCCGGCTGCCACTACGCCCGATGGGCGCTGCTCGGTGCCCTGGTCATCGGCGATCAGGGCAGGCCCGTCGACTTCCTGTCCGTGCTCGTGCCCCGTTCCGACTACCGCATCGAGGACGTGTGGGACGTCGTCGGGCTGCGGGGCACGGCCAGCAACGACATCCTCGTCGAGCAGGCCTTCGTACCCCGCCACCATGTGATCCGGAACTACGAGCAGGCGCAGCTGAAGGGCCCGGGCCAGAAGATCAACCGTGGACCGCTCTACCGGCTGCCCTTCGGCGCTGTCTTCACCAGCGCGGTCACCGCCCCGGTCGTCGGCGCGGTCGCCGGCGGCTACGACTCCTACGTCGCCGCGACGAAGGAGCGTGGCTCGCTGAGCCTCGGCGGTGGCCGGTTCGCCGAGGACCCCTACGCGCAGGTGGCCATCGCGCGGGCAGCCTCCGAGATCGACGCGACCGTTCTGCAGATGGACCGCAACATCAGGGAACTGACGGCCCACGCGGCGCAGGGCCGCGACATTCCGATGGAGCTGCGGCTCAGGACCCGCCGCGACCAGGTGCGGGGCACCGAACGTGCCGTCACCGCGATCGACCTGCTGTTCAAGACGGCGGGCGGCCACTCGCTGCGGCGCGGCAGTCCGATCGAACGAGCGTGGCGCGACGCACACGCCGGCAGTGTGCATGTGGCCAACGACGTCGAACGGACACTGGCCATGTACGGCCGCGGTGCGCTCGGACTGACCGTCGAGGACAACCTCGTCTGAAATCTCCAACCCGATGTCTGCAACCCGATATCTGCGATCTGCGGTCCGGGATCGGTCCCGCCGTCGAAGTCGTCAGTCGACGGGGGCGTTGGAGCGGTCCCCGAGCAGCACCTCGCACGCGAGCCGGATCTCGGTCTCCGCGTCGGAGTGCGTCGTGTGACCGTACAGCGCGGAGATCAGCACGCCGTGCCAGCTCTTCATCAGCAGCCGGATCAGACGGTTGTCCCGGTCGGTGGGGTGATCGAGCCCGAGCAGCCCCAGCACCGTGCGATGCACCTTGGCCTCGATACCGGCGGCCTCGCTGACGGTGGCGGCGTGCGCGGCGTAGTTGCTCTGCATCATGGCGCTCGCCAGGAGCGGGGTCCGCAGCATGTGGCGCGTGGACCGGAGGAGCGTCTCGGCGACAGCGTCGACGGGGCCGGCTGCCGCACGGATCTCCGGTGAATCGTCGCCCATGTGGTCGACCTGGGCGGACATGATCGCGGTGAACAAATGCGTCTTGGACGGGAAGTAGCGGTAGAGCGTGGCAATGGCGACGCCGGCCTCCTTGGCCACGTCGTGCATCTGCACATGCTCAAGACCCCGTTCAGCGCCCAGCCGGGCGGTGACACTCAGGATGCGCGCGTACCGTGCCTTCTGCCCGGGTGACTGCGGCTCCGCCGCTGGCCGGTTCTCGGCGACTCTGGGCACGGTTTCCTCTTCCGGCTCGTGATGGCGCCTTCAGCGCACCATGCTAACGGTGGGGCCGCCCCGGCAGACCGGGAAGCAGCCGAGGCTCCGGAACACGTCCGGTGCCGCAGGCCCATGAGAGCGCCGACGACGCGTTCGCGGGTGCCCGTGTACTGCTGAGTGGGACTGCCGCGGACGCACCGCGCGGTGACTGGGATTTCCTGACGGCGAACACCGGCAACCGCGGGAGGTCGAAGCATGGCAGAGAAGTGGGACGAGGAGTACGACGTCGTCGTCGTGGGGTCCGGCGGCGGAGCACTGACCGGCGCGTACCTGACCGCCGTCGCGGGCCTCGAAACCGTCGTGGTGGAGAAGACACCCCGGCTGGGCGGGATGAGCGCGTACTCCGGCGCGGCCCTGTGGCTCCCCGGCTCACCGGTGCAGAAGCGCGATGGAGTCCCCGATTCGACCGAATCGGCCCGTACCTATCTGCGCGCCCTGCTGGGCGACGGCACCGCCGGGAAACAGGACGCCTTCCTCGCGGAGGCACCCCGCCTGGTGGCCCGGCTGGAGAACGACCCGGCCATCGCGTTCCGGTTCAGGGAGTTCCCCGACTACTACGAGCGGCCCGGCCGGGTGCCGGGCGGGCGCTCGTTCGTCCCCGCCGACCTCGACCCGGGTGACCTGGGCGAACTGCTCTCCCTGGTCCGCCCCCCGGTGGACAGCGACCGGACGGGCCAGGAGCACGACGAGTCGGCCCCGCTGACGGCAGGACGCGCGCTCATCGGCCGCCTGCTGCTGGCGTACGACCGCACCGGCCATGGCACGGTCCGCACCCGGACCCGGATGGACCAGCTCGTCACCACCCACGAGCGGGTGACCGGCATCGTCGCCACCCGGCACGGCCGCCGTGTACGGATCGGGGCCCGCCGGGGCGTGCTCCTGGCCGGCGGCGGATTCGAGCACAACGAACGCCTGCGAAGCATCCACGGAGTACCGGGCAGCGCCGGCTGCTCCATGGCACCGACCGTCACGAACACCGGTGAACCCGTCCTGGCCGCGACGGCGATCGGCGCGGACACCGACCTGATGCACGAGGGCTGGTGGTGCCCCGGCCTCATGATGCCCGACGGTCAACCGGCTTTCGTCTGCGGGTTCTTCGGCGGCCTGGTCGTCGACGCACACGGCTCCCGGTACGCCAACGAATCCCTGCCCTACGACAGGTTCGGGCGCGAGATGGCCCAGGAACCGTCCCGGACGCCCTCCTATGTCATCTTCGACGACCGCACCGCGGGCGCGATCCCCGCGGTCATGCTGCCGCCGTGGGGCGACCCGGCCGCCCACCTCGCCTCCGGAACCCTCACCAAGGCCGACTCCCCGGAGCAACTGGCCCGGCTCATCGGAGTCCCGGCCGACAGGCTGGCCGCTGCCGTCGAGCGCTTCAACGGCTTCGCCGACAAGGGGCAGGACGAGGAGTTCGGCCGTGAGTCGGACGAGTACGGGCACTGGTTCGGCGAGCCCGTGCTGCGGCCCGTCCGCAAGGCGCCCTTCTACGCGGCGAGGCTCGTACTCGCGGACCTGGGAACCAAGGGCGGCCTGGTCACCGACACCTCGGCGAGGGTGCTGCGAGCGGACCGCACACCGATCGCCGGGCTGTACGCGGCCGGCAACACGAGCGCATCGTTCACCGGGGCGTTCTACCCGGGCCCGGGAATCCCGATCGGCACCGCGATGGTGTTCGGGTCCCTGGCCGCCAAGGACATGACCGGCTGAACTCCGGCCGTACCGCTCAGTGGGACCGCGGCACCGGCCCGTCCGCCCCCGACCCTACGTTCACCGGGACGCCACCGCCTCGTCCGCCCGCCGAGGTGACCGCGTCGGGCCGGCCGTGCACAGGGCCCGCGCCACCGTCCCCCGGCGGGCCGGCCCGCACGCCCCACACCGCGCCGAGCACAGTCTCGGCGGAAAGGAAGGCACAGATGGCCACCGCGCCCCACGACGTCCGCACGATCGAGGCGGACTCCCTCCCGGGCCGTTTCGCCCGTGGCTGGCACTGTCTGGGCCTCGCCCGGGAGTTCACGGACGGCAAGCCGCACACGGTGCACGCCTTCGGGCAGAAGCTGGTCGTCTGGGCCTCGGCCGACGGCACGCTCAACGTGCTCGACGCGTACTGCCGTCACATGGGCGGAGACCTGTCCAGGGGCACGGTGGAGGGCGATGACGTCGCCTGCCCGTTCCACAACTGGCGCTGGGGCGGTGACGGACGCTGCCGAGGCATCCCCTACGCCCGCCGGGTCCCGTTGCGAGCCCGGACCGCGGCCTACCCGACGCTGCAGCAGGACGGCCTGCTGTTCGTCTGGAACGACCCGGAGGCGAACCCGCCTCCCGAGTCCGTGACGATCCCCCGTATCGAGGGCGCGACGAGCGACCGCTGGACGGACTGGTCCTGGTACTCGATCCGTATCGATGGCGCGAACTGCCGTGAGATCGTCGACAACGTCGTGGACATGGCGCACTTCTTCTATGTGCACTACTCGTTCCCCACCTACTTCGAGAACATCTTCGAGGGCCACACCGCGACTCAGATCATGAAGGGCGTCGCCCGCGAGGACGTGCGTCGCCCGCAGGCCGAGGGGAGCGGAGCCCCCAAGGTGCTGGGCCAGACCTCCGTCGCTTCCTACCACGGCCCCTCGTTCATGATCGACGAACTGACCTACCACTACGACGACGGTGACGTGAGGTCGGTACTGATCAACTGTCACTACCCGGTGTCCGAGGACTCGTTCGTGCTCCAGTACGGCATCCTGATGGAGAAGGCCCCGCACCTGGGCGGCGCAGCTGAAGAAGTAGCCGAGAAAATGGGCGAGTTCATCAAAATCGGCTTCGAACAGGACGTCGAGATCTGGAAGCACAAGGCCCGTATCGACAACCCGCTGCTCTGTGAGGAGGACGGCCCGGTCTACCAACTGCGCCGTTGGTACGAGCAGTTCTACGTCGACGCTGCCGAGGTGCGCCCGGAGATGACCGACCGGTTCGAATTCGAGATCGACACCACCAAGCCCAACGCCGCCTGGCGGGCCGAGATCGAGCAGAACATCGCCCGGCAGGACGCCGCAGCACAGGAGGGGTCCGCCTGATGGCGGTCCGGCCCGACAACAGGCTCCTGGACGCCCCCATGGTGCCCGTCGCGTGTGGCACCTGCGGTGCGCGGGTGGAGGCGCGCAAGAGCAGCTGGGAGCAGACCAGCGTGCAGTGGAACGCCGAAGCGCTGGCGGCCTGCTCCGAACGTCGCACGGCCGGGACAGGTGCTGTCTTCACCGGGTGCCCCGCTCTCCGGATCACGATTCGCCGGGCCGCCGCCGAGGGGGAGTTCCGCGCCCCACCGGGCTACGCGGACACCTGACGGGCCCGGAAGGTGCTGCCGTCACCGGCCGGGCGAATCAGAGACCTGGTCATCGCCCAGCGGGATGCCGGGTCTCGTCGCTCTTCGACGACAAGGGCGCCCATGTGTAGCGGACGCGCACGCCGCGGTCGTGGAGCCAGGCGGTCTCGCGGTGCCGGAGTTCATGCGCGGACTCCGGGGCGATGGCGTTGGGCCAGCGGACGAGTACATCCGTGACGTGACCTGTCTGTACCAGCTGTCTCACCCGCCGCCACCCTCTGCGCTGGGCCGGGTCGGGCTCACCGTATGTGTCGGTGATGACCTCGGCGATCGTCAGTCCGCGCTCCTGGGCGAAGGCGCGGCCTTCCGTCTGTGCGCGCTGTGTGGCTGCCCCCGGCGCGCCCGGGGCTCGGTCGGCGCATACGTACAGCACGACGGGGGAAGCGGGTTCACCGTAGGGGGTCATGGGCGCCTTCTGTAGGTGGATCGAGGAGAAGGGGTTCCTCGCCGCGTGAAGGGGACGCAGCGGGGCCGTGCGGTGCCGGCTGCGTTCTCTGCCGACGGACGGGGGACCTGGTCCGGTGCGCAGCGGGCCGGGCCCTTCCAGGCTGCAACCGGGCTGTCGCTGCCGGGGCGGGCGCCGGATTCGGCGCCCGCCCGTACCGATGGCGTCAGGGGTGGGCCGTCAACTCCGCCCAGACGACGTTGCCTTCGGCCCGCGTCGAGCGGGCGGAGCCCCAGCGGTCCGCGAGTTGCTGGACGAGGAACAGACCTCGCCCGCCCTCCTCGCGGGGGCCCGCCAGATGCTCGGGCGGGCGGACCGGGGTACGGCCGTCGTCGTGGAGTTCGATGCGCAGGCGCCGCTCGTCGCCGGTCAGCGTGAGGCCGCACAGGACATGAGCGCTGTCGGTGTGGAGTACAGCGTTCGTGGTCAGCTCGGAGACCAGCAACACCGCGTCGCTGCATGTGTCGCCCGGCACCTTCCAGGCACGGAGCCGGTCGCGCACGTTGTCGCGGGCGGATCTCGCGCTGGTGTGCAGGGCCGGCAGGCCGAGCCAGTACTCCCGACGAGGCACGGCCGCGGCTGAGGCGGGGGACGAGGCCGGGGCTGAGGTCGTGGGCAGAGTCAAGGATGTCGCCTTCCAGTGCCTTCCGGGGGGCAGGCGCGGTGTGGGGATGCGGGCCGCAGCCCGCGGTGTGAGAGGCGTGTGCCGAGGCAGGCGCCCTGCGGTGGGGTGCCGACGACGGCATCAGCATCACGTGTCCCGCCCGGGCCGGATGCTGCGTCAGAGCTGCGACTTGACCGCTCACACGTCAACTATGCGCGTGATCGACCCACGCTGCAACCGACTCCCTGATAATTTCAGCAGCGCGGGTATCACCCTGGCGTCGTCAGCAAGACACTGTAAGAATGGCGTTGTTGATGAACCCTCAGGAGGTTGGGCGTGAGTGAAGCCCGTTCCAGTACCAGCGCACCGACAGTCCTGCGCATGATCCTCGGCCGCCGGCTGCAGGACATGCGACTCGGCGCCGGTGCCTCGCTGGAGGACGCGGCAAAAGCACTGCGCGTGAAGACCTTGACGATCCGTCGGCTGGAAAAGGCCGAGGTCGCGCTGAAGCCTCTCTACGTGGAGAAGCTCCTGGAGACCTTCGGCGCGGACCGTCAGGAGATCGACGAGTTCGTCGACCTGGCCGAGCGAGCCAACGAGCCCGGCTGGTGGCACTCCTACCGCGACGCCGTCCCCAGCTGGTTCACCGCCTACGTCAGCCTGGAGACCGGCGCCAAGACCCTGCGTACGTACGAACCCCAGTACGTCACCGGTCTTCTGCAGACCCCCGACTACGCCCGCGCCGTGCTGCTCGGCGGGCTGCCGAACGGCAGCGAGGAGGAACTCGCGCGCCGCGTGGAGCTACGGCTGCACCGCCAGAGCCTGCTGGAGCGGGAGGACGCCCCTACGTTGTGGGTGGTGATGGAGGAAGCCGTCCTGCACCGGGCGGTGAGCAGCGCCGACGTGATGCGGGAACAGATCGAGCGGCTGCTGGACGTGTCCGAGCTCGCCCATGTCAGTCTCGACATCGTGCCCTTCGCCGCGGGTGCGCATGTCGGGGCGTGTGCCCCGTTCACGTATTTCCGCTTCGAGGAACCCGAGTTGCCCGACATCGTCTACAGCGAGCTCCTGTCTGCCTCCGTCTACCTGGATCAGCGCGCGGACGTCGTCGCCCATCTTGAGGCGCATTCCCGTATGGCGCTGCTGACGTCGTCCGAGGACAGCAGGGCGCTCTTGAACCGCATGCGCAAGGAGTACTCGTGACGATCACCGACGAGGGTGTCTACAACGGGATGTCGGCCCGCGATCTCGGTGAACAGGGCTGGGAGCGTCCCTGGAGCGGGCCGAACGGCGGTCAGTGCGTCGAGACGAAGAAGCTCGCCGACGGCCGCGTGGCCGTAAGGCAGTCGACCGACCCGGCCGGGCCTGCGCTGATCTACGCGCCGGAGGAGATCGCCGCGTTCCTCCGCGGGGTCAAAGAGGGCCTGGCCGACCACTTGGCCGCCGGGTGAACCGGCGGCGGACGGAAGGGACGACGACACCGGTCCCGTTCCTGGCCTGCGGGCCGACAGACACACGCATGAAGATGAAGGGGAGAACATGACCACCAGGCAGGCCGGCCGGGATCTCGACACGAGCAGGCCGCACTCGGCCCGGATGTACGACTACTTCCTCGGTGGCAAGGATCACTTCGAGATCGACAAGGAGGCGGCTCTGGTCGCCGCCGACGCTCACCCCGGCATCTTCGTAACTGCCCGCGAGAACCGGGCGTTCATGCACCGGGCCACCCGTGTCCTGGCGCAGGAGTACGGCATCCGCCAGTGGCTCGACGTCGGCACCGGCATACCGACCGAGCCCAACCTGCACCAGGTCGCCCAGTCCGTCGCGCTCGATGCCCGCGTCGTGTACGCCGACAACGACCCCCTCGTACTCAAGTACGCCGAACGCCTGATGCGCAGCACGACGCAGGGACGCACGGCCTACATCGAGGCCGACGTCACCGACCCCGACGCACTCATGAGCGCCGTTGCCGAGTCGGAGGTTCTGGACTTCGACCAGCCCATCGCCCTCAACCTCAACGCCCTCATGCACTTCATCACCGACCCGCACGACCCGTACGCCATCGTCCGCCGACTGCTCGACTCCCTCCCGGTCGGCAGCGCCCTCGCCATGAACCACTGCACGCCCGACTTCGACCCGGTCACCTGGAACAAGGTCGCGGAGATCTACACCAGCTCCGGAACCCCGGTGCAGTTCCGTTCACACAGCGACGTCCGACATTTCTTCGACGGGCTCGACCTCATCGACCCCGGCATCTGCTGCTGCCACCGCTGGCGGCCCGACGGACCCACCGATGGTACGGAGCCCACGGACGCCCAGATTGGTCTGTTGGCGGGTGTAGGCATCAAACGCTGACCGGGACCGGGCGAGGAAACCGTCCTCTGCCTGGTGGTGCCGGAGAGCCGAAGCGCGGTCAGTGCTGGTCGCCCGCGGGGCGGCGATCCCCGGTGTCGAGCAGACTCCACAGCACCGGAGTCGGGGCGAAGCGTGTCCCCAGACCGTCGGTTTCGAGCCGGCGGCGCACTCGGTCCACGGTCTCCCGCGGAGGCACGGCGAGGGCGTGTCCCGGCGTACGGTCGCCGGGTTTGGCTGTGGCGTCCATGCCGACCTTCGTCACGGTGCCGCCCTGCTGCATCGGCACGTTCCGGTCGGCCGGGACGTCGGGTGCAAGGATGAGGTCGCGCTCCCAGCGCATCCGGCTCGTCCGTGCCCAGTGGACGTGTTCGGCGTCCCAGATGTCGATGTCGCAGTCCACGACGGTGACTTGTTTCACCATGCTGACGGAGGCGAAACAAGCGAAGATCGCACGCTTGGCCTGGCGGCCCTGGTGCGCGGGGAGCGCGACGACCACGTCGACGCGGCCGCCTCCGGAGAGCGTCACCGCGACATCTGTGTCCCCGCAGCCGGCCAGGCGCAGCGCGTGCCGCAGCCCGGCGGCGATCGGCAGCGCGGCGAGGTAGGCGTGCTCGGCGGCCAGCCCCGGCAGGATGACCTGGACCGAGGGGTCGGCGCGCGTGGTCAGCGCCGTGACCTCCAGGGTGACCCCGTCGCCGTAGTCCTCGTACATTCCGTGGTACTCGCTGACCAGCCCCTCGTGCACGGGGCGGTCGGCGTGCAGCAGGCCCTCGATGACGACTTCGGCGTCGGCGGGCACAAGAACGTCGCTCGTCGTGGCCCGCACCACCTTGACCGGTGCTCCCAGCAGGTGGGCTGCGTGCTCCAACTCGTCGTCCCCGAGGCCGAGATAGAAGCAGGCGGCCATCTGGATCGCGGGATGGGTGCCCAGCGTGACGGCGACGGGAAGGCCGTCAGCCCCGGCGGAGCGGGCGAGCGCGGTCAGATGGTGGTTCGGGGCGATCCCGACGAACCCGGTCGTCGGGCCCAGCGGCTTGATCCGGGCGTAGGAGGCGTTGCGGTGACCGGTGACCGGGTCGTGGGCGACGATCATTCCCGCCGTCAGATAGCCGCCGGAGTCATCGGTGAAGTAGGTCGGCGCGAGGACGCGCTTCCAGACCTCGTCGGCGGCGAACCGCCGTTCCTGGCAGTGGGCGGTATCCACCACCTCGGGCTTGCACCGGGAGGCGACCGCGGCCGACAGCGTGTCGAGGACGTCCGTGACCGGCACGCGCAGTGCGGCGGCGATGCGGGCGCGGCTCGACAGGACGTTTCCGACCAGGGGCAGTTCCGAACCCGTGACGCGGTTCAGCCGCACGGCGGGGCCACGGTCGAACAGCGCGAGCACACTGGCGAGTTCGAAGCGTGGGTCGACCGGCCGGTCGATATCGACGAGTTCACCACGACGTTCCAACTCGTCGAGGAATCCTCGCATTGATTGGTCGCCCATGTTCATCCGCGCTCGCATTCTCGGGAAATGGTAATTCGGCAGGCACACGGGAGTGATGTCTCCTCGCCGGTGGCACGCAATAGTGCATGAGTCACCGAGGCCACGCAAGGCAGGTCCGGGGAGCCGTGCAGAGCAGCGGAAAGGGGTGCCGCGAGCGTGATTCCCGATCCGCGGGAATCGTATTCTGTCCGGGCCCGCACCGTGTCTACCTTTCACGCCATGGAAAAGGCACAGGGTCACGAGCGCGCCGACATCGTCCTCACCGGGGTCGTGCCGGTCGCGGACGGGAAATTCGAGCGTGGGTGGGTCGCTGTCGCGGGCGGTGTCATCACCGGAGTCGGAACCGGGGCGGCGCCGAAAGCCCCCGCGGCGCGGCGAATCGACGTCAGGGACGCTTTCGTCCTGCCGGGTGCGGTCGACGCCCACGTGCACTCGTACTCGCACGCGGGTGAGGGGCTGCGGGCCGCGACCTCCGCCGCGGCCGCCGGAGGTGTGACCACGATCGTGGAGATGCCCTTCGACGCGGAGGGCCCCGTGAACCACGTGGAGCGGCTCAGGGCGAAGCGGGAGAAGGTGGCCGAGGAGGCCGTCGTCGATGTCGCCCTGCTCGGCACCCTCGCGCCCGGCGGTGGCTGGCGAGAGGCCGAAGCCCTGGCCGCCGGGGGAGTGGTGGGGTTCAAGGTGTCGCTCTTCGACACCGACCCGTTCCGGTTCCCGCGTATCGACGATGCCGAGTTGCTGGATGTGATGAAGGCTGTCGGCGCCGTGGAGTCGACGCTGTGCGTACACGCGGAGAACAACGAGATCATCAAGGCGCTCCTCGCCGACGAGCGGCACCGTTCCTCGACCGATCCGGCCGTGCACGCCGCGACCCGGCCACCCGTCTCGGAGACGCTCGGCGTGCTCACCGCGATGGAGATCGCCGCCCATCAGGGCAACGCGCTGCACCTGTGCCATCTGTCCCTGGGGCGGTCGGCCGAGCTCGTGCGCTGGTACCGGGGCCAGGGCGTGGACATCACCTTCGAGACATGCCCGCACTACCTGACCTTCACCGAGGACGACATGTGCGGCTCCCGCGGCCGGCTGAAGATCAACCCCCCGCTGCGCGACGGGGCGAACCGCGACGCCATGTGGCAGGCCGTCACCACGGGCCTCGCCACGGCAGTCACCTCCGACCACGCCCCTTGGCCCGCCGAGTTCAAGGACCACGAACGGATCCTGGACAACCACTCGGGGGTGCCGGGCACCGAGACCCTCGTGGCGACCACCCTGGGCGCCTGCCTGCGGCGCTTCGGCGCCGGGCCGCAGTTCGCGCGAGCGGTGGCCGCGCTGACCAGCAACCCTGCCGACCGGTACGGCATCGGGCACCGCAAGGGCAGGCTGGCCCCGGGCCACGACGCGGACATCATGGTGCTCACCCCGGACGACACCTGGCGGATCGACGGCTCGGCCCTGCACTCCCGCGCCGGCTGGACCCCCTACGATGCGTACGCGCCCGGTGCCCGTGTCACTCTCACGCTGAGCCGTGGCACCGTCGTCTGGGACGCGGGCAAGGGACTGACGGGCAAGCCCGGCCGCGGCGAGCAGGTGCATCGGAGATGAGCATGACCATCGGACGGCCGTCCGCAGGTGAACTGTCCTCCCTGACGCGGGGCCTGCGGATCCTGGAGTTCATCCAGGACCGGGGCCAGGCCGAGGTGTCGGAAGTCGTCGCGGCCATGGGCATCCCGTCGTCGTCGGCCTACCGCTACGTCCGGCTGCTCAAGGAGGCAGGGTTCCTCGCCGAGGTCGACGGCGCCCTGCTGCCCACCGACCGCCTCGCCGACCGTTCCATCGACCGGACCGGGCACCTGGTGGACCTGGCGCGCCCCGTGCTCACCCGGCTGATGCGTCGCAGCGGTCTGGACGTGGCACTCACGGTACGGGCGCACACCGCCGCGCTCTGCCTGGACACCCGGGGCAGCGGATCAGGCACGGTGGCGCTGCGGCCCGGTCAGGTCCTGGCCCTGTACTCGGGGGCCAGCGCCACGCCGCTGCTGGCAACGGCGCCCGAGACGGTTCGCCGCCAGGTCCTGCAAGGACGGCTGCAACGGTTCACGGCGGCGACCCCGGACGCCGCGTCCCTGCGCCTCGAACTCGCCGAAGCCCGCAAGGACGGCTACCACGTGACGCACGGCTGGCTCACCCCCGGCGTCAGCGCCGTCGGAATGCCCGTTCTTGTCGCCGGCTCGTGCTTGTGCGCGGTGTCCCTGGTGGGGCGGCACGCGGAACTCACCGATGTCACCCGGCCGCTGGCCCTGCTGCGGGAAGCGGTCGCGGACATCACGGCCAGCATGCCCCGGGCGGCGACCCAGGTGTGGCTGTCGCCCGACGAGGAGAGCACCCGCGAGGACCTCTGAGCACGGTGACGGACGCGGCGCCGGTTCCGCGGGCCGTGCCATCGCCGACGGAGGCAGCACGTACGTACGAGATCACAGTCCAACCTGGCCGAATTCAGGCCAGAACTGTCCGGTATTCACCGGAAGGATAGGTAATGAGCATCGACCTGGACGCCCTGACCCCCCATCCCGAACGACTCGCCGAGCGCCTCGCCTCGCTCGCCGAATTCCACGACTCCACGCGCCCCGGCTGGAGCCGAGAGGTGTTCTCGGAGTCCTACCGGGCCTCTCGCGAGTGGGTACGCCGGCAGATGGCCGACGCGGGACTCGACCCCGTTGTGGACCCGGCGGGCAACATCGTCGGGCGGCTGCCCGGCCGCCGGGGGAGCGGCCCGGCGCTGGTCACCGGATCCCACACCGACACGGTCGCCCAGGGCGGCAGATTCGACGGCATCGTCGGCGTCCTGACCGGTATCGAGGTGGCCCAGCGATTCCGTGAGACGGGCACGACGCTTGAACACGACCTGGTGGTCGTGGACTTCCTCGGCGAGGAGGCCAACGATTTCGGCATATCGTGCCTGGGTTCCCGCGCGGTGGCCGGCGTGCTGCGGCCGGAGCACCTGGACCGGGTGGACAGCACGGGAACCAGGCTCGGCGACGCGATCGAGAGGTTCGGGCTCGACCCGCACGCCGCGCTGAGGCAGGCCTGGAACCCCGGTGACGTGCACGCCTACGTGGAACTGCACGTCGAGCAGGGCCCACTCCTGGAAACGTCCGGCACCAGCATCGGCGTGGTCACCGCGATCGCCGGAATCGACCGAATCCTGATGCGCTTCGCGGGCCGGGCGGGCCACGCGGGGACGACACACATGGCCGACCGCCACGACGCGCTGGTCTCCGCCGCAGCGGCAGTTCTCGCCGTGGAACGTGCCGGATGCGGAGCGCCCGTGCACGGCGTGGCCACTCCCGGCTGCATCGAGTCGAGTCCCGAGTCGATGGGCGTCATCACGGACCGGGCCCGGCTCTGGGCGGAGATCCGCAGCGTGGACGGCACCTGGCTCCAGGGGGCGCGCCGGCAGATCGTCGACGAGGTTGCCGAGGAAGCGGCGAGGCGAGGTGTCCAGTTCGACGTCGAGTACCTCACCGATCAGGACCCCGTGCCCACGGACGAGTTGCTGCAGGACGTCATTGGTCAGTCGGCCGACAGGCTCGGCCTGCCGTGGCAGGCCGTCCCGTCCGGGGCGGGCCACGACGCCGCACACCTGGCCCGGCTCGGGCCCATGGGCATGATCTTCGTTCCCTCGCAGGGCGGGCTCAGCCACTGCCCCGAGGAGTTCACCGCGCCCGCCGACATCGAGCAGGGCGCACACGTGCTCGCCGGCACGCTGGCCACCCTGGACCAACGTCCGGTCGTGCGCAGTGAATAGAGATGCAACGACAGCGACCACGACACGTGTCTCCCGGCGCGCGGTCGTCGCGGCATCCTTCGGCAACGGGATGGAGTGGTACGACTTCACGGTCTACGCCTTCTTCGCCGGCTACATCTCCCACAACTTCTTCCGGGACGACGACCCGGGTACGGCTCTCATCAGCACGTTCGTCATCTTCGGTACGGGGTTCGTGGCCCGCCCGCTCGGGGCCGTCGTCATCGGGCTGTACGGCGACCGCAAGGGCCGCAAGGCCGCGATGATGCTCTCCCTCAGCACCATGGGCGCCGGGACACTCCTGCTGGTCGTGGCGCCACCGGTGGCAGTCATCGGGCTCGGTGCACCGGCCCTGCTCCTCGTCGGCAGGCTGCTGCAGGGATTCTCGGCAGGCGGCGAGATCGGCGGCGCCACGGCCTTCCTGGTGGAACACGCGCCACCCGGCCGAAAGGCCCGGTACGCCGCCTGGCTCCAGGCATCCATGGGGATCTGCAATCTCGCGGCCGCCGCCGTGGGCGTCGCCCTCACGACCTTCGCCTCCGAATCAGCGATGAACGCCTGGGCCTGGCGCATTCCCTTTGCGCTCGGCCTGCTCATCATTCCGGTCGGCGTCTACATCCGCCGGCATCTGCCGGAGACCGAGGAATTCGAGAAGAGCAAACCGGAACGGAATGAGCAGGAGACGACCCCGGGGCGCGGCCCTCTCGTCCAGTTGCTGACCGAGTACCGGGGACGGGTCATCACCGGATTTCTCTTCTCCGTTCTGTGGACCGTGTGCGTCTACACCTTGGTCATCTACGCACCTACGTACTACGAGAGCGACGCGGCAGGTCTCGGCTTCACCGCACAGCAGTCGTTCCTCGCCTCTCTGGTGGGCAACGCAGTCCTCGTAGCCGGGTGCCTGGTCGCGGGGCGCGCCGCCGACACGGCGGGTGCGCGGAGAGTGCTCGTGGCCGGCGCGCTGGGCTTGCTCGTGCTGCCGCTGCCCTTGCTGGCATGGCTGCACGCACAACCGGCGTTCCCCGTCCTGCTGCTCGTCCACAGCCTGATGTGCGCAGGTGTCGCCGCGTTCGCCGGCGTCGCACCCTCCACGCTGACCCGGCTCTTCCCCGTCGAAGTGCGCTCCACGGGCGTGGCCCTGAGCTACAACATCGCAGCGATGGTCTTCGCGGGCTTCACGCCCGCCCTGATGGCCTGGGCCGTCGGCTCGCTGACCGTCTACGCCCCCGCGCTGTGGGTGGCCGTCGCCGCTGCGGCATGTCTTGCGGCAGTCCCCGCGCTCTTCCGGGTGATCCCGGACTCACGGAGCGCTGTCCGGCCTGACCGGGCGCGATCGCCTGCACGCCCTGCGCACGGCCAGGCGGGTGTCGGTCAAGGGGATCCGTCGTAGGAGAGGGGGATGATGTCCCGCCGTGCGGTGTGGGTTCACGCGGGGTCCGTGTGGTCGCCGGTCTTCGATGTCCAGGCCGGCGGGCGACGCTCGCGCGATTCTGACGGTGCTCGACGTGCGAAGCTTCCGCTCCGAGCGGGCTGATCCCACCGACACCGCGGCGGCAGGTCTGTGGGGCCGCAGCTCATTATTGAAGTCGCCGAGTGGGTGGGGCGGCAGGCGCAACAAACCCTGCCGAAGATCGTTGATGACCGTATGAGGAAATCCATTGCATGGCGGCAGTTGCGCGTTCTGGTCTCGGTCTCCACCCTGACACTTGGGGTCGTCGGCGCGGGCAGCACACAGGCGAGCGCGGCAGGCCATGGGTGTCCAGCGGGGGAGATCTTCGCTACGAACAACACCGCGATCGTCACGGATCCGGCCGACCCCCGGCTCAAGACCAGCCTGACGCGTTTCGATCACGAGGTGCGCGGGATCATTCGTACCAACGGCGCGCGGCCCGGCGCCTCGAAGCTGCTGGACGGCATCTTCTGGTCCGGCGCCCTCAAACAGGCCACCTACGAGCGCTCCCGCGAGTTCGACGTCAACAAGGTCGGCCAGGACGGGCTGCACCACGTCGCCAGTGTCATCGCCAAGCGGTACCACCAGGAGTCGGTGCTGACCTTCCGCTGCCTGCCGCGTTCCTCGCCGGAAACCGACGCAGTCGAAATCCAGGCTCCCGGCGTCAGTGCCCCTCGTCTGCACCACGAGTTGCTCGCGAACCCCGAGGCCCGCGACGAGCTCGGAGGCGGGTCAGTCACCCTTGACGGGCGGCTCATCCTCGTCGTCCCGCTCGCGGACCTGTCCCTGGCTGAGAAGTTCACGAAGAACCTCGGCGTCGACTGGAACAGGGTCGAGGTGCGCTACGGCGACAGAGAGTTCGTGAGCTGAGCCTGCGGACAAACGGTGGGGGGTGCGGCCTTGCGGGGTACGCGAAGCCGTCACGGGCCCCTGCGGTTCTGGCACACATTCCGTGAACGGTCGCGTCGGAACGACGTCTGCCGGAGGAGCGGAGTGTGTGACCAGCACCGATCGGAGGCTGGAACGGGCCCGGTGAAGCCGCTCCACGGAATGTGCGCGTCGATTCAAGACTCAGGGTCACAAGGCCTCGACAGGCCCAGTCTGCTTGCGCCCGGCGCCGGCTGTCGGTTGGCCTGCCCCACCAGCATTGCCCCCGAGCGTCAAGGTCCCAGCACACGCCCGATCTCTGCGACCTCCTCCTCTGCCAGCGGCCCGAACTCCAGCGTCCGGGCGTTTTCCTCTGCCTGCGCCACGGTCCGAAAGCCGGGGATGGGCACCGTCCGCGGGCTGCGCGCCCACAGCCAGGCCAGCGAGCCCTGGGCGAGAGTGCGCCCGCGGCTCGTGAGGATGGACCGTACAGCCTCGACGCGCGCGAGCCATCGCGGATCGGCGCCGCCACCCGCCGCGAAACCCGGCAGCCAGGCAGGCGGCGCATGGCGGATGTCACCGGCGGCGAGTGTGCTTCCCGGCATGTACTTCCCGGTCAGCAGCCCCATCGCGAGCGGGCTGCGGTTGATGCTCGCAAGAGCGGTCTCCTCGCACAAGGCGAGCATTTCGGGCGCGTCCTGGAGGACGTTGCAGCGGTGCTGCACGGCCGCGCAGTGCGGGCCCGCGGCGAAGACCGACGCGCGCGCCGGGTCGTCGGTGCTCCATGCGTACGCGCGGATGAGCCCTTCTCGTACGAGATCTTCACAGGCGTCCCGCAGGAGAGCGGCCCGTTCAGGATCCACGTCCGACAGGTGGAGCTGGTAGAGGTCCACGTAGTCGGTGCCCAGCCTGGCGAGCGACGCCGTCAGCGCACGCCGTACGTACACCGGTGAGTCGTCGCCGCCCGTCAGGACCTTGCTCTCCTCGTCGAAGAGGTTGCCCCACGTGGTGGCCACGACGACGTCCGCCCGGCGCCTGCCGAGGGCCCGTCCGAGTACGCGCTCGCTGTGCCCGGTTCCGTAGACGTCTGCGGTGTCGAAGAAGGTCACGCCGAGGTCCAGCGCACGGCGCACGGCACGAACGGACTCCTCGTCATCGACCTTGCCCCAGCCGAGCGGGCTCCCGTCCGGGCCTTGCCATTCCCCGCCGATGGCCCAGCAGCCAAAACCGAGGGCGCTCACCTCGATTCCGCTCCGTCCGAGGGCCCTTGCGCGAGGCAGGTGTGTACCGGCGGCCGGCGTCCCGTCAATCGTCTCCATGCCTGTGAAGGCTAGGAGTTGGAGTGCATGTGAAGGCAACCCTCCTGCCGGGATCAGACCCGGTACACCGCCGGATGCGCCGACAGAAGCGATGTTCACGAAGTGCCCGCGGCCCTGCGCGCACACCGCGCACGGCTGCGGTCGGGCGATGTGGGCACAACTAGCGTGCACGTGACCAGAGTCGATGCACCGCGGACCGCGACTACCCCTGTGCCGAGGTCTCCGATTCCGCGCTCGCTTCGGCGGCCGGTACGACGGTGTAGGGGTCGGCGCCGTCGGGTCCTTCCATGAGGGACAGGGCCAGGCGCAGGTCGCGCACGCTGGGGGCCATGGGGCCCGCGTGCCACCAACGGCGCGGTACGGCGGGGAAGTGGCCGGTCATCGGCACCCTGCCGTGGGTGGGCTTGATCGAGGCGATCCCGGTGTCGGCGGCGGGCCCGCGCACGGAGATGGCGACATCGCTCCCGATACCGAGAGGCGAGAGTCCGCTTGCGATGGCCGCTGATTCACCGCCGCTGGAGCCTCCGGGGGTGCGTTGCGGGTCGTAGGGGTTCAGGGACCTGCCTGCGACGTGGTTGTCCGTCTCGGTCCAGTAGGACATCTCCGGCAGGTTCGTCTTGGCCAGCAGGATGCCGCCGGCTTGCCGGAGACGGGCCACCGGAGTGGCGTCGCTTTCGGGCACCCGGTCGGCGAAGAGCCTCGATCCGCGGGTGGTACGGACCCCCGCCGTGTCGAAGGAGTCCTTGACCGTGAAGGGCACCCCGCCGAGCGGGCCGCTTGCCGGTCGCGCTGCGGCGTGCAGAGCCTGCTCACCGAGCACGGTCACGAAGGCGTTCACCCGGTCACCGACCGCCTCGATCCGGTCGAGGTGGCGGCCACCACCTCGACGGCGCTCACCGTGCCCTCGGAAATCAGACGGGCGAGACCGATCGCGTCCTGCCATACGAGGTCGTCGGCTTCCATAGAACACTGCCTTCCGTAAACGACTTCCCCGCCGGTCCGGACAAGCCGGCGCCCCCGTACACGGGCACGGTCAACACTGGTCGCCGGGAACCGGGTCAGCCGCGCCGGAGGGAACGAACGGCTACGACGGTTGCACAACCGGCTCGATCCGACGATCCCGGATCAGCTTGGCGCAGGCGTAGTATCCCCCTCCGCCCACCACGAGCCCGACGAGCCAGGACACGTCGGCGCCGCCCAGGGAAGCCACCAACGGCCCCACGTAAACACTGCTGTTGATGAACGGCAGTTCAACGGCGATCGACACGAAGTAGATGAGCACCGCCCACCAGGTGAAAGTCCCGTAGCGGCCGTTCTTCGTCAGCAGCGCGGGAATGTCGTAGTGACCGCGGCGAACGACGTAGTAGTCGGTGAGGTTGATCGCGGTCCACGGCACCAGCAGGTACAGCACGAACAGCGTGATGTTCTGGAAGGTCGTCAGCAGACTGCCGCTGGACACGATGGCGAGCGCGCTCGCGACGACCGCGAAGCAGATCACGAAGAACGCCCGTGCTGCCGCGGTCGAACGCACCCGGCCCTCCGCCGACAGCGCGCTGACCGCGGTGAGGAAGGCACCGTACGGGCCCTCCGCGCCGGCCGGGACCAAGCCGATGAGCAGCGCCACGACCAGCAGACCACTGACCGACGGAAAGCGGCCGGCCAGGAACCCGATCGCGTCGGAGTTCACCGCGGCACTGTTGACGGTCGCGGCCATCGCTCCGACGATCATCGTGCCCGCACCGCCCACGGCCGAACCGAGATATGTGTAGGCGAACGTCACCCTGGTCGGTGTGTCCGCGGGCAGGTAGCGGGAGTAGTCGGACACATAGGGAGCCCAGGTGACCTGCCAGGCGACGCAGACCGAGATCGCCGACACGACGGCGCCGACGGAGTGCGTGGTCGCGCCGGACGGGTGGCTGGACAGCTGCGGGAGAAGCCGTACGAACAACGCGAGGAACGCCACACCCGAGATCACCGCGACGACCCGGCCTGCGGCATGGATCAGCCGGTATCCCACCAGGGGAATCATGAGCAGCACCAGGTTGAACACCACGATGCCCACGGTCTTCGGCACATGGGCCCATGCCGCGATCGCCTGCCCGGCGACCAGGCTGCCCTCGACGGCGAAGCCGAGGTACATCAACACGACCATGGCGGAGGGCAGCACCGCGCCGTAGAGACCGAACTGGGCGCGGCTCTGCACCATTTGTGGAAGACCGAGCTGGGGCCCCTGTGCGGAGTGGTAGGCCATGAACAGCCCGCCGACCAGATTCCCCACCACGATGCTGATGACCGCCCAGGTCAGGTCGAGTCCCATCCCGATGGTCACCGCGCCGGTGATCAGAGTGTTGATCTGCACATTGGTGGAGAACCACAGGGCGAGCTGGTGCCATGGCCGACCGTGGCGTTCCGTGGCTGGAATGTGTTCGATCGTGCGCCGCTCCAGCGCGAACGACGGGTGCCCCTTCATCATGCCTCCCAGGTGCCGCGTTCGGACCCGACGGCCTCGGCGATCGCCGCGAGCGCCACGGCGTGCTCGGTACGGCCGTCCCGGGGGTGCGGGAGGCTGGAGAACTTCACGATGACGACGTCTCGCTCCGGGTCGAGCCACAGGTACTGGCCGAAGATGCCGATCCCGAACAAGGTGCCTGCCGAGTCGCCGGGGATCCACCACTGGTTGCGGTAGGTCCCGTTCGGGTGGATCGACCCGAGGTCGCGGTCGGGCAGTACCGCTGCGAGGCCACCCCGGCGCGTGGCGTGGATCCACTCCTCGGGAATGACCTGAACCCCGTCGACCACGCCGCCGTCGAGCACACATCGACCGAAGCGGGCGAGATCGCGGGCGGTGGCACTGATTCCTGCACAGGCGTAGGGGGTGCCCACCGGATCCGTGGAGACCACGGCATCGTGCTCGGCTCCGATCCGTGACCAGATACGTTCGCCGAGCAACCTGGGATAGGGGAGCCCCGCGGCGCGCTCCAGTACCCAGGCGAGCACGTCGGTGGTCGCCGAGCAGTACTGGAACCGGCGCCCGTGCGGGCCGTCGGGCTCAAGGCCGGTCAGAAAGGCATGCACGCCGTCCGGATCCCCGCTGTGCCGGGGCCGCCAGCCCACCGCTCGGTCCCCGACCCGCACCTCGGACCGCGGATCGTCGTAGTCCTGGTTGTAACGCAGCGCCGCGGTCATATCCAACACGTCGCGCACCGTCGCCGTCCCGTAGGCCGACGACGCCAGTTCCGGAACGTAGGTCGCCACCGTGGCCGACACGTCGAGTATCCCGTCGTCCACCAGGCACCCCGCGGCCATGCCGGCGATCGACTTGGAGACCGACATCAGCACGTGCCGGCGGTCCGGCGCCGCCTCGCCGTAGTAGCGCTCGAACAGCACCTGGTCGCCGCGCAGCACGACGATCGCGTCGGTCGCCGTGCGCGCAAGGAACTCGGCCACCGTCGAGGAGCCGCCGGTGGTGGCGATCACCGTCTCGTCCAGCCTCGTGCCGGCCGCGGCGAGTCGGCGGGGCCGGGTTCGGCCGCGTGGGATCACCGCGGTGTCCAGCAGGCGCTCGACATGGTTGAACGCCCAGCGATTGGACGGCGGTTCAAGCCAGTTCGCGAGCGTGGCCGGGACTTCCTGGGATGCGGTCATGGTGCGGCTCCTGGTTCAAGGCGGGCGGGGGTGGGACCCAGAGTCGCGAACCCGGACCATGCTGTCCAATACCAATTGTTGCGAGGTTCCCATGCCGAACCGGCATACTGCGGGGATGGAGATCAAGCGTTGTCGCTACTTCCTCGCGGTCGTCCAGGACGGCACCGTCACCGGGGCGGCGAAACAGCTCCACGTCGCACAGCCGGCGCTCTCCCGGCAACTGCGCTACCTGGAGAACGAGTTGGGACTGGTCCTGTTCGACCGAACCGGTCCGCGGTTCCGGCTGACCAGCGCCGGCCGGCAGTTCGTCACGGCCGCCGAGGATCTGGTCTCCCGAGCCGACCGGATCGAAGCCGCGGCACGGTACATGGCAGGCGGTGGGCTGTCCCGTGTGGTGGTGGCCGCGGCCCAGACCACGATCAACGAGGTGGTCGCGCCGTTCGTCGCGACGCTGGGTCCCGACGATCCCTTCGTCTCGGTGCGCGAGGTGTCCGCGGACCGGATCTGCACCACGGTGAGCAAAGACGCCGACCTCGGTCTCGCCGCGGGGCCGGCCGACGACCCGACGCTGGCATGGCGTCCACTGACGGACGTACCCCTGCGCGCCTACGTCGCCCCCACCCACCGGTGGGCCACCCGGGGGCGGCGCAGCATCACGATCGCCGAGCTGGTCACCGAACACCTGCTGCTGCTGACCCGGGAGCACCCGGCGCGAGCCGTCCTCGACCAGGCGGTGTCCAAGGCCGGCCTGACCTACGCCCAGGTGACGGAAAGCAGCAACGCCCTGATGTGCGAGGCGCTCGCGGCAAGCGATTTCGGCGTCGGCGTCACCACCGACCTGCCCCGGTTCGGCGGCTGTCCCCTGCTGATCGACACCGTCGACCGGACCACCCTGAGCCTTCAACTGCACGTCTGCTGGAGTCCGCAGCACTACGGGGTGGAGGCACTCACCGCCGTCGTGGACCGCCTCGCCGAATTCGCCGCGACGTACGTCCACGACACCGCATGGCGTACCGGCACCGGTCACCCCACCACCGCCGGTGCGCCTCCGCAGATACAGCGGACGGCGAAGGGGACGCAGCCGAACCGGATGGACTGAACCCAGTGGACTGGTGGGTACGGGGAGAGGAGGCGATGGCCTTCAGCCGCGCAAATAGCGGGTCACCATGGCCACGAGTTCGTTCTCCAGCCTGGTGGTGTCGAACGGGTCGGGCTCCGCGACGAGCGGGTGCACGATGAATTCGATCGCCGCGACGGCGAGCCGTGCCGCCGCCGCCGTGTCGGCCACCCTGACTTCCGGATGGCGCTCGAAGAGTTCCCGGACGTACTCGACGTCCGCCTCATGGTGCCGGGCGACCTTCTCCAGCAGGCCGGCAGACAGCGGTGGTTGTTCCATCATGACGCGCAGCAGGTGCGGATCCCCGAGGTGGTTCTCGATCGACGTCCGCACGAACAAGCGGATGATCTCTTCCAACGACTCCGGCAGCGCGCCGCTGCGGCGGCGGCTCATGGCCGCGGCTCCGGCGTCGAGGTGCCGGGTCACCAGTTCGGCCAGGATCGCGTCCTTGTTCGGGTAGTACTGGTACAGCGAACCGATCGAGACCCGGGCCCGTTCAGCGATCCGGTTGGTGGTGCCTGCGGTGTAGCCCTGCTCGGCGAAAACGTGAGCAGCCGCAGTGAGGATGCGCTGCCGGGTGAGCTCCGCGCGGGCCTGGCGTGGCTCCTTACGTGGCTGAAGCCGCCGTTTCTCCGACGTCATGGAACCCCCTTCGAAGCGCCGCCAAAGCGAGTAGCGCATGAACTGAATAATTGCTCATAATTGTGCCATGACCTGCTGTTGAGCAGAGTTTCCCCACCGTGCTGACTGTGCGTCCCCGCGCATCTCACCCAGACGGAACCGGAAGACGAAACCGAAAGGAGTCTGTTATGACGCATACCCGCGTCCGGCCGCGCCGGGTGGCACCCGCCGAGGTCCGTGCCCGGCTGGGCGAGCCCGAGGCGATGCTGAAGGAGAAGAAGCAGAACCACATCGACGAGTTCTCCCGCCGCTTCATCGCGCATTCCCCCTTCCTGGCGCTGGCCACCTCCAGCGCGGACGGACACCTGGACTGCTCACCCCGGGGCGACTACCCGGGCTTCGTGAAGGTGCTCGACGAGCACACGCTCGCGATTCCCGACCGCCCCGGCAACAAGATCGCCGATTCCTTCACCAACCTCGCCGAACACGACGGGGTCGGGCTGCTCTTCCTGATCCCCGGCGCCCGGGAAACGTTGCGGGTCAACGGGCGCGGCTATCCCACCGACGAGCCCGATGTGCTCGCCCGGATGCAGACCGAGGCGCGCGAACCTGTCCTGGCCATCGTTGTCGAGGTGGCGGAGGCGTACTTCCACTGTGGTCGCGCGCTGATCCGGTCCCGTCTGTGGGATCCCTCAAGCCAGGCGCTGGCCGACGAGCTTCCGTCGGTGGGTGAGGTCGCGGCTGCCCAGTTCGGCGTTGACATCGATCCTGCGATGCTCGAAGCGGGGCTCGAAGCCGGCTACCGCGAGCTGTACTGACGAGGGGATTTCCATGCAGCAGACGGTTATCGACCGGATCGAAGAGATCGCCGAAGACGTGGTCTCGGTGGCCCTGCGCGGTGCCGGGGGGCCGCTGGCGCCGTGGCGGCCGGGAGCGCATATCGACCTCACCCTGCCGAACTGGCTGACGCGGCAGTACTCGTTGTGCGGTGACCCCGCGGAGCGCGGGTGGTATCGCATCGCGGTCCGTTTCGATCGGTTCAGCCGGGGCGGTTCGGAGTATGTGCACCGCTTCCTGAAGCCTGGTCGGACACTCGAAATTTCCTTGCCACGCAACCACTTCCCGCTGGAACCCGCGCCGGAGTATCTCTTCGTGGCCGGCGGGATCGGCATCACGCCCATCCGGCCGATGCTGCGTTCGGCGATCGAAGGGGGCGCTCAGGCGAAACTGGTGTACGTGGGCCGATCGCGCGCCTCCATGCCTTTCGCCGAGGAACTGCGCACCGCATACGGAGACAGGGTGGCCATCGTCGCGACTGAAGAACACGGCAGGCCTGACTTCGCAGCAATGGCAGCCGGTTCGGGCTCCCGTGCACTGGTCTACTGCTGTGGGCCCGCGCCGATGCTCGCCGCGGTCGAGGCGGCGTTTCCCGTCGGACGGCTGCGTGCCGAGAGGTTCCGGCCCACCGCGCGGAAGTTCGCACCGGACACAGGGTTCGATGTGGTGTGCGCCCGAAGTGGACGGACGATCCAGGTCGATGCCGGGAAGTCGTTGCTGGACGCCCTGAGCCACGCCGGGCAGCCGGTCCCGTCCGGCTGCCGCGAAGGTGTGTGCGGCAGCTGCGAACTCACGGTCCTGGAAGGGGAGCCCGAACACCGCGACGACATCGGGGCACCCGAGGGCCGGATGTACCCGTGCGTGTCCCGCGCACTCTCGCCACGCCTGGTTCTGGACCTGTAGGGGAAGCGGGAATAGTGCCTCACGGCGAGACACGAGGGCCTTCTGCTCAAGGGCTTAGGGGGCGCTCAGAGATCGCGATCGAGCCGGAGTCGGAACTGGGCTAGAAAGGACGGTATGGAACTCACCCAGATACGCCTGTTGGTATCCGACTTCCCCGCCGTCTACCGCTTCTACCGGGACGTGCTCGGGCTCAAGCCGCAGTTCGAGGCGGAGAGCGGCCCGTACGCGAAGCTCAGTCCCGACACCGGACACGCCGCGATTGCGCTCCAGGACCGGGCGCAGATGGCCGACGTGCTGGGGCGATTGGGGGCGGAGCCGGAGGGATATCGTGCGCTGGTGGTGCTCCGGGTGGAGGACTTGGACGCCGCCCACGCCGAACTCACCTCGCGGGGAGCGGAGTTCACCAGGGACCCGGGACCGATGGGGGACCGGATGCGGGTCGCGTACCTGGAGGATCCGGAAGGGAATCTGATCGAGCTTCAGGAATGGCTGGCGCTGCGCGAGCAGGTGGCAGCAACGCCGGCGTAGAAGTTGCAGCGGAGGGCCCGTCCGCGACCGAGCCCCGTCGCGGAACCAGCTGGCCGGCGTGCGGTCGTCGGGCCTTCTGTGTTCGGTCGGCGGCCGGTAAGTCCGTCCGGGTCAGCGGCTCTTGCGTACCCGGGCCGCCGCTCGTGCTTCCGCCGTCTTGCGGGCGTCGGCCGTTCTGCGGGACTCCTTGGGGCGGCCCGGACGAGTGCCCATGCCGCGGAAGGGGGCGTTGCCGCTGCTCTTCTCTTCGATCGGCGGGCGCTTCGCCCCGGTGATGGCGGTCAGCCTCTCCTCGCCGGAGCGCACCTGGGTGACAGTCGGCCGGACCCGGGCGTCGGTCATGATCTGGTTCACGTCTCGCCGTTGGTTCGGGGTGACCAGCGTGACCACGATCCCGGATTCCCCGGCGCGAGCCGTACGCCCACCACGGTGCAGGTAGTCCTTCGCGTCGGCGGGCGGGTCGACGTTGACGACGAGGTCGAGCGCCTCGATGTGAATGCCTCGCGCCGCGACATTGGTGGCCACCAGCACGGTGATCTCGCCGTCCTTGAACTGCGCGAGCGTGTGTGTGCGCTGGGGCTGCGACTTCCCGCTGTGCAGGGCGGCAGCCCGTACGCCGCTGGTCCGCAGGTGACGGGTGAACTGGTCCACGCCGGCCTTGGTGTCCAGGAACATCAGGACCTGGCCGTCCCGCGCGGCGATTTCGGTCGCGGTCGCGTACTTGTCGGCGGGATGGACGTTCAGCACATGGTGTTCCATCGTGGTGACCGAGCCTGCCACACGGTCGAGCGAGGCTACTACCGGCTCGTGCAGATAGTCCTGCACCAGCCGGTCGACATTGCGGTCGAGCGTGGCCGAGAACAGCAGCCGCTGTCCGTCGGGGCGGACCTGGTCGAGGATTTCCGAGACCTGCGGCAGGAACCCCAGGTCGCACATCTGGTCCGCCTCGTCCAGCACCGTGATCCGCACCTGCTGCAGATCACAGGACCGGCGCGATACGAGGTCGGCGAGCCGCCCCGGCGTCGCGACGACCACTTCGGCGCCGGTCCGCAGCAGCGCCGCCTGCCGGTTGATCGCCAGCCCGCCCACCACCGTCGCCAGCCGTACGTTCAGCGCCTGCGCATATGGCTTCAGCGCGTCGCTCACCTGCTGCGCGAGTTCCCGGGTCGGCACCAGGACCAGTGCGAGCGGTTGCTTCGGCTCCGCTCGCATACCTGCCGTCCGCGCCAGCAGCGCAAGCCCGAAGGCAAGCGTCTTGCCGGAGCCGGTCCGGGCGCGGCCGAGGACATCACGGCCGGCCAGCGCGTTGGGCAGGGTCGCCGCCTGGATCGGGAAGGGCTCTGTCACGCCGAGGCCGGTCATCGTCGCCGTCAGCTCCGGCGGCAGCCCGAGTGCGTCGAAGGACTCGACCGGCGGTAGGCCACGGGCAGCCGTCTGCGGCGTTGTGAGGTCGCCCTTCGGGGACGGCGGCTTCGCGTTCATGGGGGAACCTTCCTCGGTCTGGCGCCCGGAACGCGCCGGGGCCCGCACCCCTCGGTACGGGCCCCAACGGTTGTGAAGCGTGCCCCCAGTTTATCAGCGGGGGCCCGGGCACATTCCGGTCCGTCGGCACGCCCGCTGTCGAAGCTGTCGAATGGGCAGTCGGTCTCCTGCTCGACGTAAATGATGGGCCTGCCGAGTGTCAGCACCTACCGGCAGTGCATCCAGAGAGAAACGCTGACACGAGGGCGGAACGCTCAACTACCCCCGGCCGGCGCCGTCGCCCGCACCCGGTCCGGAACACTCTCCATGACCCAAGGTCCAAAAGCCGGCCTTCGCCAGGATCCACTCCTCCAACGGCGGACCGTCGTAGGTTTCCCGGTCCACGAAAGCGAAACACACCCGAACGTGCTCGGCAGGGGCTGTTTCGAGGTCGCGCTGGCCGAAGTCGTACTCCCTGCTCTTCCCGTGGCAGCACATGCTGTGCATGGCGGAGACCAGTGCTGACTCGGTGACGTGCGAGCCGAATCGGCGCAACTGTCCGTGCCCGGGGCCGGGCAACGTCACCTCGTCCGACGCCAGCGACAGAGTCAACGATCGAAGCGTGCGGCACTCACAGACGAGCAACTCAACCGATCCCACCCCAAAGCGGCGTGGCCACCGGCGCCTCTGGCTGACCGGCCCGAGATCCTCCGGCTCCCCGTATTCAGCGGCGATGTCGGCCAGTCGCGCCTCGGGCCGTAGCACTCCCAGCGCCCCAACCGCCGCCAGTTGTGCCAACTCCTCTGTCAATGTCACGGCGAGATCATGTCACTACCGGCCAACGGACTGAGGTTCCCCTTGGAGCTCCTCGCGCAGCACTGTCCCGTCGGCATAGTCGCTGATCACCGACTTTCGTCGGTGCACCTCAGTGTTGTCCGGCAAGGCGAGCCGTCAGGCGGGACAGCAGGGCGACGGACTCGCTGAGCCGCAGCTTTTCGTCGGGGTCGAAGGTCTCGCGGATGGCGGCGCCCAGGGCACCCGCGCGGAGAGTGCGTTCCCGCTGGAGTCGGGAGCGGCCGGCGTCGGTGAGGTGCAGCAGGAGCTTCCGGCCGTCGTCGGGGTGCTGCTCGACGTGGACCAAGCCGCCGGCGGAGAGTTCTTTGACCGACTTGGCGGCCGACTGGTGTGTGACGCCGCGCAGGCGGGCCAGGTCGGCCGTGGTCAGGGGGCCGCCGCGGTCGAGGAATCCGAGAATGGCGGCCTCGCCGGGAGGCATGGTGTCCACGGCTCGTACCGCCCGGACCAGCTCACCGAGTGACCGCCGCAGCTCCTCGGCCAGCGCGTCTTCGTCCATGGGGTCATCTTAGCCGAAGCTTCGGAACTCAGTTGTACAGTTCAGTTGTACAGTTTGGTTGTGTAAATTGGTTGCGGCGAAGGTGGAAGGACATAGCGATCATGGAACTCACCAAGTTCGGTCATGCGTGTGTGCGGCTGGAGAAGGACGGGCGCCGCCTGGTCATCGACCCGGGCGGTCTGACCGACCCCGGGGCGCTGGAAGGCGCCGACGCCGTGCTCGTGACGCACGAGCACTTCGACCACTTCTCGGAGGAGGTGCTGCGCCGGGCGGCCGCTGCCCGTCCGGATCTGCGTATCTGGACCAACTCCTCCGTCGCGAAGCGGCTGGACGGCATCGGCACGCAGGTCACCGCCACCGGGGACGGGGACGCCTTCAGCGTCGCGGGCTTCGACATCCGGGTTCACGGCGCCTGGCACGCGGTCATCCACCCGGATGTCCCGCGCATTCCCAACATCGGATTCCTGGTGGACGAGGCCCTGTTCCACCCCGGCGACGCCCTGACCGTCCCCGGTACTCCGGTCGGCACGCTACTACTGCCGGTGCACGCTCCCTGGTCCACTGTCGGCGATCTGATCGACTATCTGCGCGAGGTCGCTCCCCGCGATGCTTACGCCGTGCATGACGGCGCCCTCAACGACGTCGGCACCGCGATGGTCGAGGGCTTCCTCGGCGAGCGGGGCCCCGGAGTCCCGGCCCGCTACCGCCGATTGGTCCCGGGCGCGAGCGTCCGGCTTGGGTGAGGCAGGCCGGCTCCGCCGGCGATGGCGGCGCGTTCCTCAACGGTCCGTTTCCTCACGGCCGTTCCGCCGGCTCACAAGCCCGGCCGTGAGGCTTGCGGGTGGTGGGGGCGGAGTTCGCGGAAGAACGCGGTGATGTCGTCGGCGAGCAGGGCGGGTTCCTCGTGGGCTGCGAAGTGTCCGCCGCGGGGCATGTGCGTGTAACGCGTGAGGTGGTAGGTGCGCTCGGCCCAGCTTCGTGGCGGTTGAGCGAGGTCCGCGGGGAACAGCGCGAGGGCGGTCGGGACCTCCACCCGCCGAACCCGTCGGGTCAGGTGGTGCGCGTATTCGTAGTACGGCCGGAAGGATGTGGAGATCGTGCCGGTGAACCAGTAGAGAGACGCCTGGGTGAGGAGGAAGTCGTCGCTGAATCGTGTGGACAGGTCGCCTCCGCAGTCGCTCCACGCCCGGTACTTCTCCAGGATCCAGGAGAGCAGTCCGGCGGGGGAGTCGCTCAGGGCCGGGGCGAGGGTGAGGGGGCGGGTGTTCTGCTGGTGCATGTAGCCGCCCTCCTCCGCCTGCCAAGCCGCGGCGGAGTCGAGGTGCTTCTCCTCCTCGGGTGTCAACGAGGCCGGGTCGTGGTCGGCCGGGGCCGCGGCGGCGAGCAGGTGGATGCCCACGACGGACTCGGGGTGCGCTTCGGCGAGCCGTGAGGTGATGCCTGCGCCGAGATCTCCGCCGTGGGCCGCGTAGCGGTGGAAGCCGAGGTGGCCACGCATGAGCCGGTGCCAGAGCTCGTGGGTCTGCTCGGCACCGGTGAGGGCGGGCCGCTGGGGGGAGAAGGCGAAGCCGGGCAGTGAGGGGACGATGACGGTGAAGGTGTCCCGGGCGTCGCCGCCGTGGCGGGAGGGGGCGGCCAGCCGTTCGGCGAGGGCCGTGAGTTCCAGGACGGTGCTCGGCCAGCCGTGGGTGAGCACGATCGGCAGGGCGTCCGGGTGCTCGGCGTCGTAACGGAGGTAGTGCACCGGTGTGCCGTCGATGTCGGCGAAGTGGGAGGGCAGGGCGTTGACGGCGGCTTCGTGGGTTCGCCAGGTGTAGTCGGTGGCCCAGAGCGTGACGAGGCGGCGGAGTTCGGCGGCGTCGGTACCCGCCTCCCAGCTGTCGACCGGCCAGGGCTCGGGCCACCGGGTGGCGCGCAGCCGGGCGCGGAGGTCCTCCAGGTCGGCGTCACTGACCTCGATGACCGGGGCGGCAATCGGCACGGCGTTCTCCTTGGTTTCTGTGCTCAGGGTGCGGGCGTGGCAGGGGCGGCGTCGGCCGCCTCTCCGCGCGTGGCCTGTGGAGTGGTACGTACGGTGTGGGCGAGGCACGTATCCGATCCGGCGGCCGGGCCGAGCACCTGCACGATGGCTGCCCGGGTCTCCTCGCGCGGTTCCCGGTCCGTGGAGAGCAGGGTGTGCATGATCATTCCTTCCAGCAGGGCGTCGAGACGGGCGGCGCCCTCCGGCCCGGTGAAGCGGGCCAGCACCGCCCGGCTGGATCTGGTCCACTGCTGGGTCAGCGCGCGCAGCGCGGGATCGCGCAACGCGGCCAGGTGCAGTTCGAAGCCGAGGACCGCGCTGCGGTGCCGGGACGGCCCTCCCCGGACCAGCTCCACCAGGACATCGATCAGGTCCTCGCGCGAGGTCACCTCGGCGAAGAGTGCCTCGTACTCGGCGGTCTGTTGCTCGACGTACCTGCCGAACGCCTGCGTGCACAGTTCGGTCAGGCTCGCGAAGTGGTAGGTGACGGAGCCCAGCGGCACGTCCGCACCGGCGGCGACCTTGCGGTGGGTGATCCCGGCGACCCCGTCCTCGACGAGCACCGACAACGCGGCATCGAGTACGCGCTCCCTGCGTCGCGGATCGTGTCGGCGTGTGCGTCGCCCCGCGCCGCCCGCTGGTGGTTGCTCTGCGGGTACTTCCTTCTCCGGCATAAGAACAAAAGTACACTACGTAAGGAACGGATGTTCTTATCCTGTTTCTGGCCTGCGGGCGGCCCGTCCCTCGCCTCGGTACGGCTTCGTCGTGGCTGGGACGCCCGGCTCCCCGTAGGTTGCCGCGCCGTAGCGCCCGGCGAAGGGGTGGAGCGGGCGGGACCCGGCGTGTGCGCGGCCGGACGGGGTAGGCGGCTCTCCAGCGAACAGGGATGCGCCACAGACCGAAAGCAGGAGGACCATGGGAGTTCCGAAAACGACTGTGCTTGTACTCGACTGTTCGGAGCAGGCAGAACTGGCCGACTTCTACGCCCAGTTGCTCGGAGCCGAAGCACGTATGGGGGCCGACCCCGACGTCATGGAGGTCATCGGGAACGACGGCGTCCATCTGGCGGTCCGCAAGGACCACGGTTACGCTCCGCCGAGCTGGCCGCGGCCCGATGACGCCTCCCAGGCGCACCTTCGCATCCTGGTGTCCCAGGACGATATGGACGAGGCCGAACGTGAGGCGATCGGCCTCGGTGCGCGGCCCCTCGACACCAAGAACAACGGCGGCCGACACGACGTCCGCATGTACTCCGATCCCGCCGGGCACTCGTTCGCACTTGTGGTCTCCGCTCCGGTTCGGTGAGCATCCCCTGTTGCTACGTCGGCCGCGGCTTGAGCGGCTCGATGATCGGCGCACCGTCCTTGTCGGTCATGAAGTCGCGGTGGACCGGCTTCTTGTCCGTCGGCTCGGGCAGGTTCGGGCACGCGATGCCGTCGCCGTCCCGGTCGAGCGCGTTCGGGTCGAGTGCGTCCGCTCGCAGCACCGCTTGCGCGTCGGCCTGGGTCTTGAACGCGTCGCAGTCGACCACGTGCCCCTTGTGCACATACGGAGCGACGTCGAACGCATGCTTCGGGGGTCCGTTGTCACCGCACGCGGTCAGCGTGATCGCCGCGATCACGCTGACCGCCACGATGGAGGTACGACGCCCCGGTCGTAGCCGGCGGTCCGGGCCCTTGTGGATGGTGCGTGGCTGGTCTGCCATGGTTCTAGGCCGATCCTGTCCGAAACACCGCGACAGTTCCGTTCGCCGGATCGACCGCATACACCTTCCCCGTAGTGTTGTTCGTGGCCACCGCGCCGAACTGGGACCCCGCGTCGAGGGAAGCACTACCCAGCAGCGTGCTGCCGTCGGCCACCCCGAGGCCGCCCGGCGCTCCGTCGTAATTTTGTTGTGCGAAGAAGATCCTGTTCAAGTCTCTCAGCACGGTGAGCTTGTGATCATTGTTCCCGGTGGCAGTTGACTGTGAGCAGGCTGGTGCCACCCCCGTGACCTTCGTCCCGACGATTCGGTCGATGCGGCCACCACCACCGCCGCAATTCCCTCCAGACCCACCGGCCAAGTAGACGTAGACCGACCCTGCCACGGGGTTGTACACCACGGATTGGGCAATGTAGGGCGTTCCCACCGGGTCGTTGATCGCTGTCGAACTGCCGTTGCTGGGGTTGATGGCGATCGTTGTTGCGACGATACTCAACCCGCCCGAGGGGTTCGGAACGCATCTCCTGGCAGGGAGGTAGACCCGGTTGCGGACGGGATCGACAGCGGTGATGCCACGAAGGGAGTTTGTAACAAGGACGTTCCCGGCGTTGGTGCCGCAGTATTGCGTCGTCGTCTCGAACTGCGCCGCGATCCTGGCTTCGTGGGTCTGCGACGAGATGGCGAAGAGGCCGATGGTCGCATTCGCGCCGCTGCCAAAACCCTGCTTGGCGAGATACACCGCGTGGTGCACGGAGTCAAAGGAAAAGGAGACAATGCTCGCAAGTCCGAGAGCGGGCAGTGTGATCGCCTTCGCCGACGAGCTTCCGGCCGAGATATAGGCGACCGCCGAGGTGCTTGCGCTACCGCCGCCGACATAGACCTCGCCGTTCTCAGGGGAGACGGCCAGACCAGCGACGGTCGTAGCAAAGCCGCTGACGTGGGTCACTTGATCGGCGTTCTTCGTGTCGATGATCGCGACGCCGCCCGTACCCCCGACGTAGACCCGCCCCGTGCCGGAGTCGACCGCGATGCGGGTTGGGCTCGACACAGCGCTGGAAACATCAATCGGTTCACCGATCGCGGCGTCGGTCTTGCCGTCGATCACGGTCACGTCGTTGCTTCCTTGAGCCACGACGTACACGCGATTGGCCTTCTCGTCGACCGTGAGGTCGGTCGGATTCGTGCCCGCCTTGATGGCGTCCGCTCCGCCCTCCGTCGGTGCGGAGATGTCATTCAGCGCGAACGACGACTTTTCGCCTCGACCGCACTTGTTTTCCTCACCGACCACCACCATGTTGTAGCCCGGGACACCGGAGAGCAGCCCGTCATCTTTCAGATCATCGGCTGTCCCGTAGTGTCCGTACTTCGCGCAGTAGGACTCTTCCGCTGTGCGCAGCGTAGTCGCCTCCGCGGAGACCGCGCTCTTGTGGCCCTTGTCGCCGATGCCCCTGACGGAGAACACCACGATGGCGGCGAGAACGCCGAGGATCACGATGACCACGAGCAACTCGATGAGTGTGAAGCCGTCCTGGCTTCTGGCGCGCGATGAGAACCGGCGATGGTCCGATGTCATGGCAGTCGGGGCTTCCTTCAATCGATGGGTCACGTCCAGCCCGAGCACACGCGCGAGCCCTCGCCGCGTCACGGTGTTCCCCGTCGCACGGGCTTGACGTCCTTGGGTCCCGGCAGGTCCCGGCAGGCGATGCCCTTGCCGTCGCCGTCAAGGTGATTCGGGTCGGCCGGTGCGAAACGCAGGACGGCCTGCGCGTCCGCTTGGCTGGCGAAGTCCGAGCAGTCGTAGGCGTCATCGCCGTAGCGCAGGAAGTAACGGGCGTCGAAGGGCCGCTTCCGCTGCGGGCAGAGCGCGCTGCGAGTGTCGCCAGGACGGCACGCGAAGTGCTGTGCGATGCGAGGAACCGGTTTGGTGTCGCGCGGTTCGGGCAGTCCACGGCACGCGACGCCGCCTCCGTCATCAAGGTGATTCGGATCGCTCGGGTTGGCCCGCAGCACCGCCTGGGCATCCGCCTGACTGGCGAAACTGATGCACGCGAAGGCGTTGCCGTGGATGGCGTATTCCTTGGGGGCGAACACCTTGCTGTGCGGGCAGAGCGCGCTGCGCTGGGTGCCCGGCGTGCACCACTCGGGGTCGGGTTTCTGGGCTGAGGCGGCCCCGTCCGACCCACCGCGCACAAACGCCACAACGACGAGCGCTACCGCAACCACCGCGAGACCCAGCCCGCCCCACCTGATCGTGCGCGAGCGCGAAAGTCTGCTCAACAGTGCCATTAGACGCCTCTGCCCATCGTGCCGCCAGCCCCTCCCACGCGTCCTGCGGCGGGCCGACGGCACACGGCCGCCGGCCCGCCGCAGGCTGGATAGGTGCATTACATACACAGCGGACCTGGTTGTCAATCATTGACTACTGGGTCGTCAGGTGAGCACCATCTAGGCGTGTGAGGCACCGTCATGTCGGGGAACCACGCAGATGCTCAGGAGTTCTCGGACATCTGCCCACTCCTGCCAGGAGGGTGCCCGTGCGGCAGTCGCCGCCGACCGGATCAACGAGGAGTAGCAGATGCAACTAAGACCCAGACACACTCGGAGTGGCCCGAACTCCGGCTTCACCGCGATGCGCCGGGTACGGAACGCTTTCGCTGTGGGTGCCCTCGCGACAGCGCTCATCGGCGCCACGGCACCAACCGTGTTCGCCTCGACGGATTCGCAAGTCGGTATCGCGAACAACATGTACCCCGCGGTGACGGACATGAAGGGTGCGATCGAGTCGGGTGGGTCGTTCACGGCGTTCACGGCGAATGGTGCATCGCAGGTCGGCGGGTTCTGGAACAAGCCGACAATCGATACGTCGACGATGCGGGGGATCACGTCGGGCAGCCTGCGTCAGCAGCTGAAGAGCGCCGGCCCCTACACCACGTGCGATCCGTCGTCGTCGAACAACTGCGTCAATGGGCCTTTGCACATTGACGCGTTCCTGTCGGCGGACGAAACCAACGCGGACGCGGTGATCCCGACCGCGGATGGTGGGACGTGCACGGCGAGCGGGAGCGTCGAGTGCAACGGCACGATCTCAAGCAAGCATGCTGTGGCCATCGGGCACCTGGCGATCTACAGCTGCAGCGGCAGCTGGGCGGGCTCAACTCACGGTGATGACCCGTCCAACGCCGGGACTCCGCCGCTGGCGTCCGGCGCGGACGCCAATGGCAGCGGTAACGGCAAGGCCCAGTCGCCCCGGTGTGACGCATCGCCGGTCTCCGGCGGCGCGCCCACGACGATACCGGGGGTGGTGAGCTGGCTCGCGACGAGTGGACACCGGATCGCGGTCGCCGACCCGGCTTCCGCACCGTTCGGTGCGGCGTCCAAGCAGGCGTTGATCCAGAACGGGTTCTCGTGGGTCACCAGCGGGGCCGGCCAGAACGTGTTCACCGGAAGCGCGTGCGACAGCGCGGGTACCGCGTGCAAGGTGCGCCTGGAATCAGGGATCAGCCAGGTACGTGGCGCGGTGACGGCCAACGCCGGGGGAAACACCCAGCTGGGTCTTGTCGCGAAGTCGAACGTCATGCACGTGAGCTGGACGTCGAGTTCACTGAACGGCACCACGGGCAATGACCCCAACACGTGGACCGATGTCGATCCGAGCGCGTACTCCGTCTACGGAAACATCGAGCAGTACGGCGTCGCCCTGAACGGCGGCAACGCGGGCGCAGCGGCCGCTTGGGACGACCTGTTCAACGCCACGTGGGACAGCAACACCAACATCCAGACGACCCTCGCCGCCTACGGCTACTAGGCAGTCCGGAGCACTGGGCAACGGACCGTCGGCCAGGCGCGAACATCGCCCGCCGACGGTCCCGGCTCGCTGATCCCCGTCGGGGCGGTCCCCCTGCCGATCGGCGGCAGGACCGCCGACGTGCGCATCCCGCGGCGACGCCGACCCCCGGTTCATCCCCTGTCCAGAAGACCCACTTGCTCAGGCCTTGCGCACGCCGGCTCGAACGTCGCGGGGTCGGCGATTGCGATGGTGATCGCCGAGCCGTCTCGCCGGTCCGTCCACGCGCAGCGGTGACGTGGACGCCTGGGCGAGGATGCCACGAGCGTGACGTCAGCCGGTCTTGACCGTCGGCTGCGCCGAGTCGACGTCGACGGCGTCGAGAAACCGGCGCGCGGCGCGGACGTGTTCCAGCCGCCAGGCATAGATCGCACGGACGAGGTAGTCGCCGGCGTGCTCCTTGGCGCGCAGCGACTCCTCGATCTCGTCGATGACGTCCCGTTGGCGCTCGACCAGGCGAGCCGGGCTGCTGGCGCGACGCTGGAGCAGCAGAAGCTTGCTCGTGAGCTCGGCGCGGATGTCGAACAGTTTGACCACGGGTTCGCTGAGCCACCGGCTGACCGTCATCTTCGCCGAGCGGGTGGTGGCGTAGATCATGCGCTGCGGTCCGCGATCGCTTTCCTCGGTGCCGACCGGCGTGATCAGTCCGCGCTCGACCAGTCGCGTGATCGACCGGTAGACCATGGGTCTTGAGATGTACCAGAACTCACCGATTTCCGCGCCCTCCGCGGTGAGGGCTGCGATGGCGAAGCCGTGGCTGGGCCGTTCAGCCATGAGTGCGAGCACGATCCACTCGGCGAGTGGCAGATCAGGTTGTCCCATGGTCACCAGGGTATGCGGTCGCCGACGGTGTTCGCTGCGGTACCCAGGCAGCTCGCGGCGCTGTAGTCACCCTGAGCGGCGTGCGGGTCCGCCGGTAGCGGCAACCGGCAAACCGGCCCGCGGCTGACGTCCGGCCCGGGTGGTTATGGCCGGTGGCGGACCGTTGTGTGCGGCGCACCCATCGCGTACGGGTCACTCACGCTCTCGTACCAGTGGATGACAGGGGCGCCGACGAGAATCGCGGCGATGGCGCCGGCGGTGAGGAACACACCGAAGGGGAGGCGGGTATGGCGGGTCGCTCGGCCCGCCGCCATGAGCGCGATACCCACCAGCAACCCGACGACGCTGCCGGCCAGCAGCGCGAAGACGAGATACCACGGACCGAGCCAGCCCAGCCCCGTGCCGAGCAAGCCGGCCAGGCGCACGTCACCGAATCCGAGCCAGGCCGGCCGCAGCCAGTGCAGGGCGAAGAAGACAGCGAATGCGCCCACTCCGCATGCCGCTGTCACGCCGAGCCGATGCCACTGGCCGGTGACCGCCGCTGCCGCGAGCAGGCAGGCGGCGGTGAGCCCGAGAGTCGGGTATATCAGCCGCCGAGGGAGCAGGAACTGTTCGGCGTCACAGGCGGCCAGGGCCAACAGCCCTGCGGTGAAGACCAGTTGGGCCGGTAGGACTTCCGACCGGCCGAAGCGCAGCGCCTCGGCGATGAACAGGATCGCGGTAAGCGCTTCGATGAGCGGATAGCGCGCGGGGATCGGAACCCGGCAGGCGCGGCAGCGCCGGCCCAGCAGGAGCCAGGAGAGGACGGGGATGTTGTCCCGGGCCGCGATCGGCGTGGCGCATCGCGGACAGGCGGAGCGGGGCCGTACGACCGAGCGGCCGGCCGGCACCCGGGAGACGGCGACGTTGAGGAACGACCCCACCGCGAGCCCCAGCAGGCCAATAATCATGACAAATGTGTATGGCATGGGCGCAATGGTTCCGTACCGTGCGTGCTGGTCGCTACCGGCACCCAGCGGGTGGACCGGACCGGAATTCCAGGTCTCTGCGACCCGCCCCGCGACCGGCCCCTGCATCCGCAAGGTGGTTCAGGCATAGGGCAGTTCCGGCGAAGCCGCCGGCCACCGGCCGCGGTTCACCAAGTGGCGCTTGCGCTGCCACCCGGCGAAGCACGGCCGGCTGAGGACCTCCGGTCGGCGGCGTCGGCGAGGACTCCCCTGATCAGGAGGCGCAGGGCTTGCCGGGTATCGCCGTGACGGCAAGATCGGTTTCATTGCTTTTCAGCGTGACTTCGTACCACTGGGAAGCCGTGGACAGGAACCCACCGCTCACCAGATCGTCCATGCTGCCGTACTTACTGTTGTTGGCGAAGTACGCCTCTTCAGCAGTCTGGACCGTGGACTGGTCGGTCTTGCACGCCGCGCCCTGCCCCTTGTCGTTGATGCCACGGACGGAGAAGACGACGACGGCGGCCAGGATGCCGAGGATCACGATAACCACGAGAAGCTCGATCAGTGTGAAGCCGGCTTCCGCGGTCTCGTTCAGTGCACGCATTCGCTGGCGCAACCTGCCTTGCAGGTATGTGTACATCTTTCTCCCTCTACGGCGACCCGGTGCAAGCAAAACCGGGCGATAGTAACAGCCTGATTAATCAGCGGCAGACTACTTACCGGACAGTGGACTTACAAGGGGCGAATCCGGCGGTCGCCGCAGAGGCGACGCGGATGGCAGTGCAGTGGTGTGCTGTAGCATCCGGCTGACTAATCAGCGGCTGACAGTACTGCGGGGTGCACTCGCGGCGCATACACGGCCGTTGTTCCGGATGCACGAAAGGGGTGGGTGCCTTGGCGAATCGTCGGCTTCTCCGGCGCCGCGCGGAGACGACAAGCCCTGCGGGCGAGGACGGCACCCTGCCCGATGGGGCGCGCGGCTCGGCGCCGTCTCCGGTCCCGGCGGGTGAACCGGTCGAGGACGCGGCGTCCGGCGCGGCGCAGTCGTCGCCCGCAGGGCAGAAGCGGCCGCGTATTGGGGAACTGCTGGTGCAGCGCGGGCTGCTCACCCCGGCGCAGGTGGACGAGGCGCTCCTGCAGCAGTCGACGTCGGGCAAGCGACTCGGCGCGCTCCTGGTCGAACTCGGCATGGTCGACGAGCGGTCACTGATCGAGGCGCTGTCGGTGCAACTCGACATACCCGTAGCCGACTTGCACCAGAGCGAACCTGATCCCGAGGCGGCCGCCCGGGTGCCGGAGGCGCTGGCACGCTCGCTGGGCGTCGTCGCGGTGCGGCGGGCCGATGGCACGCTGCTGATCGCGGCGGGCGACCCGGGTGACCCGCGCGTGCTCGACGAGGTCGGCCGGGCCGTCGCGCCGGATCGGGTGCAGTTGGCGATCGCGGCTCCCTCGGACATCCGGCGCTCGATCGACAGCACCTACCGGGCGCTGACCGGTGTCAGCAGCCTGGTCGAGGCCTTCGAGGCGACCGAGACCGGCCGCAACGCCAACTCCGGGGCCAGGGTGGTGAGCGAGGACGCGCCGGTCGTGCACCTGGTCAACCTCATGCTGACCCAGGGCCTGCGCGACCGGGCCTCGGACATCCACGTCGAACCGCACGCCGACCGGGTCCGGGTCCGGTACCGCATCGACGGCGCGCTGCATGACGTGCTGAGCCTGCCGGAGAACATGGGCCCGTCCCTGGTCAGCCGGATCAAGATCATGGCCAACATGAACATCGTCGACCGGCGGCGCCCGCAGGACGGGCAGATCGCCACCGAGATCGACGGCAGGTCGGTCGACATCCGGGTCGCGACCACCCCCACCATCTGGGGCGAGAAGGCGGTACTGCGGCTGCTCGACAGCAACCGCACACTGCTGCGGCTGGCAGAGCTCGGGATGCCGGCCGCGACCTACGCACGGTTCTCGTCCCTGCTGCGCTCCCCCTACGGCATGGTCGCCTGCGGCGGACCGACCGGCAGCGGCAAGACGACCACCCTGTACGCCACGCTCGGTGAGCTGAACCAGAGCGAGCGCAACATCACCACCATCGAGGACCCGGTGGAGTACGTGGTCCCCTCGGTCAACCAGATCCAGATCAACGACCAGGCGGGCGTCTCGTTCGCGACCGGGCTGCGCTCGATACTCCGGCAGGACCCCGACGTGATCCTGGTCGGCGAGATCCGGGACGCCGAGACGGCGCGGATCGCCGTCGAGTCCGCTCTCACCGGCCACTTCGTACTGTCGTCCATCCACGCCGCCGACGCCTGCTCCGCGCTGCACCGGTTCGCCGACATGGGTATCGAACCGTTCCTGATCACCTCCACGGTGGCCGGCGTGGTCAGCCAGCGACTGGTGCGGCGGATCTGCGATCAGTGCCGCGAGCCCTACCAGCCGGGCGTGGACGAACTGGCCTTCTTCGCAAAGGCCGGCGGGTCGACCGACGCCGGGTTCTGGCAGGGCCGGGGCTGCAACTTCTGCTCCCGGACCGGCTACCAGGAGCGGATCGGCGTCTTCGAACTGCTCGTGATGAGCGACGCGGTCAAGCGGATGCTCGTCGAGCAAGCGCCGGTCGACAGCTTGCGCAGGGCCGCCCGCGAGCAGCACATGGACAGTCTCCTGGACGGAGGCGTCCGTCTGGTGGAGGAGGGCGTCACGACCATCGCCGAGATCATGTCCAGCGTGTACGTGGTCTAGGTCCTGTCCGGCCGGCTGGATGCCGCACCCCAACACTGACGACGCGAAGCTCTGACACTGGAAACCAGGAGGCACCGGCATGGCCACCTTCAAGTATGTCGCGGTCGGCCCGGACGGGAAGCGGGCCACCGGCGTGCTCACGGGCTCCAGTGTCGACGGCGTGACCGACAGCCTGACCCGGCAGGGCTACGACGTGCAGTCGGTCACCGCCGCGAGCCGCAACCTGCTCCAGCTCGAACTCACCGCGGCGAAGATCAACCTGGTCGAGCTGAGCAACTTCTCCCGCCAGATGGGCGCCTTCATCAAGGCCGGAGTGCCCATCCTGGACGCCCTGGAGATCATCCGCGCCGAGACCAAGGACAAGAAGCTGGGCAAGGTGCTCATCGATGTCATGGACTCGCTGCGATTCGGCGAAAGCTTCGCCGCCGCGATGGCCGCCCACACCGCGGCGCTCCCCCCGTTCTACATCTCCGTCCTCCGCTCGGCAGAGGCGACCGGTGAACTCGACGTGGTGATGGCCCAGTTGGCCCGCTACATCGAGCGCGACGTCGAGGGCCGGCGCAGTATCCGCTCCGCCCTGACCTATCCGATCCTGGTCATGGGTCTGGCCGTCGTGGTCGTCCTCATCCTCGTCATCTTCGTCCTGCCCCGTTTCAAGGTGTTCTTCGCGTCCTTCCACGCGGAACTGCCGCTGCCGACGCGGATCCTGCTGGGCTTCACCGACTTCGTCACGGCCTGGTATCCGGTCATCATCGGCGTGCTCGTCGCTCTCGTCGCGGCAGTGCTCGCCGGTCTGCGGACCGAGCGGGGGCGAGTACTGCGTGACCGTTTCCTGCTGGCGACGCCGGTGGTCGGCGACGTGGTCCGCTTCATGGTCATCGAACGGTTCTGCCGCATCCTGACCTCGATGATCAAGGCGGGCGTGCCCATCACGGAGGCGCTCAGCCTGGCCGGCTCGGGCGCCAACAACCGGGTGTACGAACGGTCCATCGGGACGGCCCAGGTGGAGATGCTCGAAGGCGGCGGCATCTCCCGGCCGATCGCCCGCACCAAGCTGTTCCCCGGAGCGGTCACCCAGATGATGCGCGTGGGGGAAGAGACCGGGACCCTCGACGACCAGCTTGAGAACGTGTCGGAATTCTACGAGAAGGAACTCCAGCACAAACTCAAGCGGCTGACCAGCCTGTTCGAACCGACCGTCGTGATCATGATCGGGGTCGTCGTGGGGTTCGTGGCCGTCGCCCTCATCTCGGCGATCTACGGCGTCTACAACCAGGTGAACGTCCAGTGACCGGCCTGGCACGCCGCCCACACCACTCACGTCACCGCGGCGAAGAGGGCGAGACTCTGGTCGAGGTTCTCGTCGCCGTGGTGCTGATGGGTGTTGCCTTCGTGGCGATCCTCGGGGGCATGGGCACCGCGATCATCAGCTCGGTGACGCAGCACAAGGTGACCAGTGCCGATTCCGTCATCCGCAGCGCCGCAGAGAAGGTCGTCAGCGACCCGTACGTGTCCTGCGCCCGTAGTTACGAGACTCCGGCGCCGCCGACCGGTTACACCGTGACCGTCACGATCGAGTACTGGGACGGGGTGGGGGCGTTCAGCCGGCCCTGCCCTACGGCCGACACCGGAGTGCAGAAGGTAACGCTCACCGTGCACCAGACCGGCCCACACCCCGTCAGGGACGCGACGCTCGAAGTGGTCAAGCGGGAGTCGATGCTGTCATGACGACACAACAGCCGACTGTGCGCTCGGAGTCGGGGTTCACCCTGACCGAATTGCTGGTCACGATCGTCATCCTGGGCATCATCGGGACACTGCTGCCCAAGGCGATCATCCTCGGACTGCGGTTCACCGCGGGCACCGAGAAGCGGGTGGCCGCCACCAGCGCGCTGGGCACCCTCAACCGCTACTTCTACGGCGACGTGCAGAGCGCGGACACCGTCACGACCGACCCGGCGTGCGGCGTCACCGACGTGATCGTCCACCTGAGCCGGCCCGGCACCGACGTCGTCTACACCTACGACCGGCCGACCGGCGCCCTCAACCGGGTGAAGTGCACCGACGGAGGTGTCGTCACCACGTTGCTGGGCCGGATCGACAACCCCGCATCGACCCATCCGGTGATTCTGAGCTGCGGTGCCGAGACCTCGTGCACCCCGCCCATGGAGGTAACGCTGACCGTGCAGAGCGACCCCGCCGCGCCCGCGACGGCCCTCACCGCCGTCCGACGATCGAGCTCGTCATGACCGGCCGCCTGAATCCGCGCCGCCTGCGCGGCGACGAACAGGGCGCGACACTGATCCTCGCGCTGGCCTTCGTCGTCGTCTTCAGCCTGGTCACCGTGTCGGTCCTGTCCTTCGCCGGTACGGGACTGAAAGCCGCGAGCGTGTACGTCGACCAGGGCAAGCGGAGCTACAGCGCGGACGGTGCCACGCAGCTCGCGATCAAGAACTTCTCGCAGGGCAACCCGTGCGCCGACTACACCGGCCCGCCGATCAACGGCCGGCAGATGATCGTCCACTGCGACCCCCTCAACGCGTCTCCCGCAACCGCGCGCGCGACCCAACCGCAGGACGCGCTGCGCAGCATGGGCCGGACGGCGAAGGACGGCATCAACGTGACCACGCACGGTCTGCGCGTGCAGGGCAGCGTGTTCTCCCACTCGGACATCACCACCGGCGCCGGTGCCTCGATGAAGGTGTCCGGCGACGTGTCCGCCGTCGGCGACTGCTCCAGTGCCGTGTCACAGACCCAGCTGCCCCCGGCCCAGGCGCCGTACGTGCACGACTGCGCCAACGACACCCCATCGGCTCCCGCAGACGAAGTCGTGGGCGCCGACCCGGACTACACCCCGCCCGCCACGGCCGTCCCGGTCCGGCAGACGGTGCCCGCGTGCCCCGACGCCGGTTCCTGGCTGGTGCGGTTGCAACCCGGCTACTACGACGACGCCCGCGCTCTCACCCGCCTCACCGGTGGCGATTGCCACAACGTCGTCGTGTGGCTGCAACCGGGCATCTACTACTTCGACTTCACCTTCACCGGCGGCACCGCGGTCTGGACGGTCGACGACCCCACGGTCAGCGTGGTCGGCGGCACGCAGGCAGGCTGGGATCCCGGGGCCCCCGCCCGCCCGGCCATCCCCGGCCCGGGCGGTTGCGACAGAACGCGGCCCGAAGGCGTCGAGGTCATGATGGGCGGCGGCAGCCGATTCCAGGTCGACCGTGGACACGCCGAACTGTGCGCCCCGGTGACGCCGGACGCGCAGCAGGTGGCGGTGTACGGGGTCCAGCCGCCGAAGCCGTCACACACGCTGAAGCCGACAGCGGTGGTCACGAACACCGGCTTCGCCAACCCGGGCCACGCTCTGACCAGTGGCGAACAGCCGACCCTGCCCGGGTGTTCGCAGCCAACGGGCACCGCGAGCTGCACGGCCGACGCTGTCCTCGACCCGGCGAAACGTCAGTCGGCCTCGATGCAGCTCGCCGGCTTCACCCCGCAGGTGCCGCCCGGCTCGGTCATCACCAGCGCGAAGCTGCGTGTCAGGCACGAGGACGACGGTGACCTGACCGCCCCCGGCGCGGTGAAGGTCACCACCGCCGTCGGCGGAGACACCTGCCGCACCGACAACCTGCCCCGGCACACGGCGCTCGCCACGGATCCCCCGATCGACCTGCTGGGTGCGTGCGGGCTCACCGACCCGACTCGGCTCACCGACCTGGCAGTGACCTACGCCGCCACCCTGGACACCGACGGCACCTCCGCCAAGGAACGCCTGGACGGCATCTGGCTGGAGATCGCCTACCGCACACCGACCACGTTCAAGCCGACCGCCGTGACCGCATCGACCGGGTTCACCGCTACCGGCACCCATCCCAACGACGCCCTGGAGATCGGCGAGCAGCCGACACCATCGGTGGCCGGCGCCGATCTGACCACGGCGGTCCCGTCCGCCTCGATCACCCTGGGAGGGTTCGGCCGGCCGCCCCTGCCGCCGGGGTCGACGATCGACTCCGCCGTGCTACGGGTGGCCCATCGGGAGACCGGCGACGCGGCGGCGCCCAGAATCACCGTCACCCCCGGGGACGGCGGTGGCGGTTGCACCAACCTGCCGCTCACCGCGCGGGCCGGCCTGGGCGACGACCGTGTCGACCTGAAGACATGCGGTATCACCGACCCCGCACAGCTGACCGGCCTGACCGCGACCTACGCCGCCGGACTGAAGGCGGGCGGCGCAGCGGGCGCCGATTCCCTGGACGGCATATGGCTCGAAGTCGTCTACGACCCGCCGCCGCCCCGGCCGGCGACGAGCGCGGAGTCGACGACGTTCACCTCCGCGAGCAGCGCCAAGGCGATCGACGGCGCCAACACGGCCCACGCCACACTCGACTCGGTCACCAGGCCGACCGCCACCATCGACCTCGGCGGTTACGACACCCCTGGGGTGACGCCAGGCTCGGTCCTGGACGGGGCCCTGCTGCACGTCGCGCATCGCGACGATCCCGGGGCGGCCGGAGGACCGCCGCCGAAGGTCGCGGTCACCCTGACCGGGCCCGGCCTACCCCACTCCTGTACCACCTCGCAGAAGCTCGCAGCGCACCAGGACGCCCTGACCACCGACACCCTGGACCTGGTCGCCACCTGCGGACTGACCGACCCCGCCCAACTGAGCGGCCTGGTCGTGACCTACACCGCCGCTCTCGGCGCCGGCAGCACCACCGCCACCGACCAGCTCGACGGCGTCAGCCTGGAACTGTCCTACCGCCCCCCGACCCCGGTACGGCCCACCAGGGCGACCAGCACCGCGACGCCCACCGCCGCCGCGTTCCTCAACCCCAAGAACGCGCAAGCGATCGACACCACCACCTCGACCTCGACGCTTGCCACGGCCACCCCGTCGGCGTCGATCCGGCTCGACGCGTTCGCGACGCTGCCCCTGCCGGCGGGGGCGGTGATCGACAGGGTCGAGCTGCGCGTATCCCACCAGGACGACGACACCACCCCGGCACCGCACTCGCCGACGGAGCCACCCACAGCCGCGCTGACCGTCTCCGGCACCGGTTCCGCCTGCGACGCGGACCATGCCCTGACCGCCCATGAAGGGGCACTCGGTGTCGACGTGGTCGACCTCGGAGCCTGCGGGGTCACGAAGGACGACCAGTTGTCGAAGCTCGCTGTCGACTATGCGGCGACGTTGGGCAAGGGCAGTACCGACGCCACCGACCAGCTCGACGGCGTCGAGCTCGACATCGTGTTCCGGGCCCCGTCCATCAGGGCCCTGTCCGGCTGCGTCACCGCGAGCAGCGGCTGCGCGGTGCTGAAGTCGGCCGACGACGCCGACACGACGACCGATCACAGCCGCCTGGTGATCAACGGCACCGTCTACGCGCCGACCGCCGCCGTCGACCTGTCGATGAGCCAGGTCAGCTCGCAGGTCGTCACCCGCGGCATCATCGCCCGGACCATCGATCTCGGTATCAGCCCGACCACCGGATACCTCCGTCCGGTGATCGGAATCCCACCGGAGCCGGTGCTGTTCACGACCTATCCGGCCGTGACCGCGAAACCGGCGTCGGTCACCGCGATCACCAGGTTCACACCCCCGGATCCCGGCGCGCCCGTCGACGTAACGGACGCCACCATCCCCGGCGGTGGCCAGGCGTCCCTCACGTTGGGCGGCTACGCCCAGCCGGCACCGGCCACGACCGGACCGCTCGACCACGTCGTCCTGCGGATGGCGCACCACGACGACGGCGATGTGGAGTCGGTGAAGATGTCGGTGGACTTCACCGGCAGCACCTGCTCCGGCGTCAACAATTCACTGGACGTGCCGGTCCATCTCGGTTCGAGCGGCCCGGTGACCGACCAGGTCGACCTGGCACCGTGTGGCCTGACCAAAGCCTCCCAGCTGGCCGGGCTGACCGTGACCTATACCGTCACCGCCGGGAGCGGCGGCGCGACCGAGCACCTCGGCGGCACCCGGATCGACCTGCTGTCCGGCCCGCTCGTCCAGGCCGCCGTGTCCTTCGACGGCCACGCCGGCACCGTCAAGCAGTGGACGGTCCTGCCATGAGCAAACACGCCACCTTGGAGGCCACCATGCCCGGGCCGAGTTCCGCGAACATTGACCACCTGCTCGGTGAGCTGTGGGAGCGGGGCGGCAGCGACCTGCTGCTCACCGCCGGATCGGCGCCGTTCCTCCGCGTCGACGGCGCCCTGCGACCGGTCGAGGGGGCCGCGCTGACCGAGCCGGAGGTCGATCGCCTGGTGACCGGGGTGCTGGGCGAGGAACTCACGGAACGGTTCCGCCAGGAGAAGCAGGTCGATTTCGCGTTCAGCTGGGGGGAGAAGGCCAGGCTGCGCGGGAACGCTTTCGTGCAGCGCGGCGCGTCGGCGCTGGCGCTGCGGATCATCCCGTTCGACGTGCCGTCGTCCGAGCAGCTCGGGCTCCCCCCGGTCGTCATCGGATGGGCGGGCATGCCGCGCGGGTTCGTGCTGGTCACCGGGCCGACCGGTTCTGGGAAGTCGACAAGCCTGGCGGCGCTCCTCGACTACGTCAACACGCACCGGTCGGTGCACATCCTCACCATTGAGGACCCGATCGAGTACCTGCACCGGCACAAGCGCTCGGCGGTCAACCAGCGTGAGGTCGGTACCGACACCGACTCGTTCCCCGCCGCGCTGCGCTCGGCCCTGCGCGAGGATCCCGACGTCCTGCTCCTCGGCGAGATGCGCGACCCGGAGAGCATCTCCGCGGCCCTGACCATCGCCGAGACCGGGCACCTGGTGTTCGCCACCCTGCACACCAACGACACGTCGCAGACGCTGGACCGCATCGTCGACGTGTTCCCGGCCGAGCAACAGCCGCAGATCCGGCTGCAATTGGCGCACACCCTGGTCGGCATCCTCAATCAGACGCTCATCCCCCGGGTCGGCGGGGGCCGGGTGGCCGCCTTCGAGGTGCTGGTAGGCACGTCGGCGATCCGCAACCTGATCCGCGAGGGCAAGACTCGCCAGATCCGCAACATGATCTCGACCGGCCACCGTGAAGGCATGCAGACTCTTGAGACCAGCATCAACGCCCTCGTCGCGGCAGGCACCATCGCCTACGAGGACGCCGTGTCGTACACGGCCTGTCCGGAGGACATCCAGCGGCCCCACGTCCCGGTCGGCCGCATCTGACCGCTCGTTGGGCAGCGTCTCGAAGTGACAGCCTGGAGCACGGAGGCCGATCGCGCGGGATTCACTCCGCTCGACGACGTGTGCGCCCCGCGACGTGCCCGGACTTCACGTGGGCGTCTGTCGCCGGAGTCGGTGTTCGGCGCTCTTTTTCGGTCCGAGGTTCGGAATGTGTGCAGGTCAACGCACCCGACCTCGCGGCTTCAGGGCCACGGGGGGCAGTTCGGGGGCGGTGAGCCGATCGCCGTCGTAGCCCTTGACCTCACCGAAGCGGGTGCCCTCCTCCCAGTCCGAACGGGCCTGCGTGATCTCGTCGTTGGAGCGGCCGATGAAGTTCCACCACATGACGATCTCCTCCGCGAACGGCTCGCCGCCCAGCAGCATCAGGCCCGCGTCGGAGACCGCGCGCAGCGGCAGTTCCGTGCGTCCGCAGCCGAGGTAGAGCATCGAGCCGGGCTGGACCGGTACGCCGTCCACGGAGGCCTCGCCCGACATCGCCAGGACCGCGTACTCGAAGTCCGGATCCAGTGGCAGGGCCGCCTCCGTTCCCGCGGCGAGGGCCAGGTCGGCGCCGACCAGCGGGCTGTACGTCGTGCCGGGGGAGAGGGTGCCGTCGAGTTCGCCCAGAATGACCGTTGCCGTGAGACCCGGGGCCTGCACGGTCGGCAGGTTCGCGTGGTGCTGGAAGTGCGGCTCGACCGTGCGGTGGGCTCCGGGCAGTGCGACCCAGAGCTGCGCGCCGTGCAGATAGCGGGCGTGCTTGGCGGGGCTCTCCTCCGAGTGGCTGATCGCCCGGCCCGACGTCATGAGTCCCAGCTCGCCCGGGCGCACGGTCTGCAGGCTGCCCGTGCTGTCCCGGTGCAGCACTTCCCCCTCGTGCAGCCAGCTCACCGTCTGGAGGCCCATGTGGGGGTGCGGCGGGATCTGCATTCCGGGTTCGCCGGCGATGTCGTCGGGTCCGTAGTGGTCCACGAAGGCCCAGGCGCCGATCATGCGGCGGCCGAGATTGGGCAGCAGTCGGCGTACCTCGGTCGATTCGCCGAGTTTCACCTTGCGTGGGCTGAGAAGTTCGCGGACCGGCTCGCCCGGGACGAAGCCGCGGCCGCCGCAGACGGAGAGGGTCGCCTGGCGATCGAGATTGCTCATGCTGCCCAACCTAGACCCGGGGTGGGGCGCCGCACATCCGATGACACCTCTGGACGCGAAGGCGGCCGCAAGTACGCTCCGGCGCGACCGCAAGTGATCTGCTCGGCACGAGAGTTGTGGCTTCGTGGCCAAGGGCGTGCGAAACCACCGCCGGCAGCGTTATGTTCCATTACGGAACTAAATGCACGGCTACGCGGACGGATGGAGAGACAGTGGGTCAGCACCTCGCGGATACAGCGGCGGAGGCCGGCGGCACGGACGTATCGGGAGCGGGCAGTCTGCCTGCGAACGGGCTGCGTGAGCTGCTCCGGGGCCTGGACGTCCTGTCGGGGGAACTGCCCGAGTTCGACCCGGGCGCCGCCCCGGCGGATCCCACTGCGCTCTTCACCGAATGGCTTCTGGGGGCAGTGGCAGCAGGCGTTCCCGAACCGCACGCGATGACCCTCTCCACCGTGGACGCCCAGGGGGATCCCGCCGCGCGTGTGCTGATCCTCAAGGGCCTGGACGCGAACGGCTGGAAGTTCGCCGTGCACGGCGAGAGTCCGAAGGGCCGGGAGCTGGCCGGACGCGGGCGCGCCGCGCTCACCTTCTACTGGCCCCTCCAGGCGCGACAGGTACGGGTACGGGGCCCGGTGGCCGGCGAGTCCGCCGAGCGGAGCGCGGCGGACTTCCTCGCGCGCTCCCCGGCGGCCCGTGCCGGGGCGCTGCTCGGTCTCCAGAGCAGGCCGCTCCAGGACCTGGTGGAGCGGGACGAGGCGACCCGTAAGTCGCTGGAACGGGTCGGCCGCGAACCGGGGCTCGTCCCGCCGGAGTGGACGCTTTGCGCACTGCGCCCCGAGAGCGTCGAGTTCTGGCAGGGGGACGGCGACCGCCGGCACACCCGGCTCAACTACCACCGGAACGGGGAGGGATGGGACAAGTGCCTGCTGTGGCCCTGACAGGTCGCTGAGAACCGCGTTCATCCTGGCCCCGGACGCCCCGGACGGATTACGGCCCCGGGTGTCCCGGGCTCCTGACCGTCCCGCTCCGCACACCCGAACGGGCCATCAGGGCGGGCACCGCCCCCGGCGTCGGACTCCAATGGACGGATGACCGCGCCTCCGCACGACTGCCTCGCGCGCAATGAGTGGATCTGTGGTGCGTATCTGTCGACCCGCAAGTCCATCCTCTGGGACGCAGCCCTCCAGCACGTCCAGCTGACGGCCGTCTCCGTGCTGGTCGGGCTGCTGCTCGCCGTCCCCCTCGCCGTAGCGGCGCGTCGCTGGCGGTGGGCCGCAGGTCCGGCGCTCGGGATCACCACCGTGCTCTACACGATCCCGTCCCTTGCGATGTTCTCGCTGCTCCTCCCGGTGTACGGGCTCTCCGCCTCGCTGGTGATCGCCGGGCTCGTCCTCTACTCGCTCACTCTGCTGGTGCGGAACATCCTCGCCGGGCTGCGCGCCGTGCCAGAGGAGACCCGGCAGGCCGCCCGGGGCATGGGATACGGGCCGATCCGGCTGCTGCTCGCCGTCGAGCTGCCGCTGTCGCTCCCCGCCGCGATGGCGGGACTGCGTATCGCGACCGTCTCGGCCGTCTCACTCGTCACCGTGGGCGCCATCGTCGGATACGGCGGTCTCGGCAACCTCATCTACAGCGGGATGAACAGCTACTTCAGGGCCCAGGTGCTGACAGCCTCCGTGCTCTGCGTGCTCATCGCCGTCGCCGCCGACCTCGTACTCCTCGGTGTGCAACGGCTGCTCACACCATGGACCCGCGTATGAGCACGCTCTCCTCCGCCTGGTCCTGGCTCACCAGCCCGGCCAACTGGTCCGGCAGCGACGGAATCACCCACCGGATCACCCAGCACATCTACCTCACCGTCGTCTGCCTCGCGCTGAGCTGCCTGATCGCGCTGCCGGTCGCCGTGGTGCTCGGTCACATCGGCAAAGGAGGTGCGCTCGCCGTCAACATCTCCAACGTCGGACGTGCCGTCCCCACCTTCGCCGTGCTCGTCCTGCTGCTGCTCACGCCGCTCGGTAAGCACGGTGAATGGCCGACCATCATCGCGCTGGTGCTCTTCGCCGTACCGCCGCTGCTCACCAACGCCTATGTCGGGATGCGCGAGGTCGACCAGGACGTGGTCAGTGCGGCCCGGGGGATGGGCATGACAGGGCGACAATTGCTGTTTCACGTGGAACTGCCGCTTGCGTCGCCTTTGATCCTCACCGGGATGCGGATCGCCGCCGTACAGCTGGTCGCCACGGCCACCCTCGCGGCGCTCGCCGGCGGTGGCGGTCTCGGACGCATCATCACCGCCGGTTTCAATCTCGCCTCCACGCCGCAGGTGGTGGCGGGCGCGCTGCTGGTAGCCGTTTTCGCGTTGCTGGTGGAGGCGGTGTTCGTGGTCGGCCAGCGGCTGGCGCCCGCGTGGGCGAGAGGCAGTACGGAGTGAGGGCGCGCCGGGCCGGAACCCGGCTGCTGCTGGGATCGCTCCTGTTCACAGTCACGGCCTGCACCACCGGCCCCGCACTGGAGAACCGCGGAACGGTCACGGCGCCGCCCGGCGACAGCAAGCAGCTGACCATCGGCACCGCGGGCTTCACCGAGAGCGATCTGCTCGCCCAGATGTACGCGCTGCTGCTGCACCGGGCCGGATACCGCACCGGCATCCTGTCCGTGACCAACAGGGAACTCTACGAACCGGCCCTGGAGAGCGGACAGATCGACGTCGTGCCGGAGTACGCCGCCACCTTCGCCGACTGGCTGAACACCAAGGTGAAGGGCTCAGGGGCGCCGCCCGCCGGATCGCCCGACCGCAAGGCCACCATGAAGGCTCTGCGCGGCCTGGCGACACCGCGCGGTCTCACGGTCCTGAATCCGGGACGGGCCGTCGACCAGAACGCCTACGCGGTCACCGCGGCCTATGCCGCACGGCACCATCTGAAGACCCTCAGCGATCTGGGGAAGTCCGGACTCCCGGTGAGGCTCGCCGCCGGTGACGAATGCGTCCAGCGTCCCTACTGCGAGCCCGGGCTGAAGAAGACGTACGGCATCCGCATCACCGGGATCGACCCCAAGGGCGTCGGCACCACCCCGGCCAAACAGGCGGTGCAGAACGGGCAGGACCAGATGGTGCTGACGACGACCACGGACGCCACCCTCGGCGCCTTCGGCCTCGTCATCCTCCGGGACGACAAGCACCTGCAGAACGCCGACTGCATCGTGCCCGTCGTCAACCGGTCCCGCGCAGGGAGCCGCGGTGTCACCGGCGCGCTCGACCGGCTCAACGCCGTACTGACCACCAAGGACCTGGCGTCGCTCAATGAGCAGGTGGACAGCTGGCGGCGGCTGCCCGAGGACGTCGCCAGGAACTACCTGCGCTCGAAGCACCTGCTCTGAACGGCCCGCCGCCGCACCGCCGCACCGCCGCACCGCCGCACGGTTAGCCGCACAGTCAGCCGCACCGCCTCACAGCCGCGTAACCGTCAGCGCGCTCACACGTCCGCGATGGAGGTGAATTCCACCTCGTCCCGCGTGAGCCCGTGCGCGTCCGCGTCCACCGAGCGCCGCAGCGCCTCGTGCAGTTTGGCCGGAGTCAGCACACCGAGGAACCGGTCCCCGTCCAGCACCGCCACCCACCCGGCGTCGTGCTGCAGCATCTCGCTGAACGCCTGCTTCAGCGGCGCCCCCACCGGAACCCAGGCCTCCATCCGGCGGGCCAGCGGTCCCACCGCGCCGCTCGCCCCCAGGAGCGAGTCGGTGGCCACCCAGCCGTGCAGCCCGCCGTCCTGCCTCAGGACCACGGCCCACCGCGCCCCATCGGCGCGCAGGCGTCCGGCAACCGTCCCGGCCGTCTCGTCGAGACGGGCCACGGGCGGCTGTTCCAGGTCGTCCGTCTCGATCCGGGTGACGGAGAGCCGTTTCAGCCCGCGGTCGGCGCCCACGAACTCGGCCACGTAGGGAGTCGCCGGCGTACCGAGCACTGCTCCCGGGGTGTCGAACTGCTCGATGCGCCCCTCCCCGTACACCGCGATCCGGTCACCCATCCGCACGGCTTCCTCGATGTCATGGGTCACCATCAGCACCGTCTTGTGCACCGTCGCCTGGAGCTTGAGGAACTCGTTCTGCAGCCGCTCGCGCACCACGGGGTCGACCGCGCCGAACGGTTCGTCCATCAGCAGGACGGGCGGATCGGCGGCGAGCGCCCTGGCAACCCCGACCCGCTGCCGCTGGCCCCCGGACAGCTGCGACGGGTACCGCGACCCGTAGGTACCGGGGTCGAGTCCGACCAGATCGAGGAGTTCGGCGGCGCGCTCCCTGGCCCTGGCCTTCTTCCAGCCGACCAGGGCCGGCACGGTGGCCGTGTTGTCGAGGACCGTGCGGTGCGGGAAGAGGCCCACCTGTTGGATGACGTAGCCGATTCCGCGCCGCAGCCGGACCGGGTCGATGCCGGAGATGTCCTTGCCGTCCACCAGGATCCGGCCGGAGGTCGGTTCGATGAGCCGGTTCACCATCATCATCGTGGTCGTCTTGCCGCAGCCCGACGGGCCGACGAGGGTCACCAGTTCGCCCTCCGCGACCTCGAACGACAGATCGTCCACAGCCGCCGTGCCGTCCGGGTAGACCTTGCCGACCTGCTCGAACTCGATCATGGATCAACGCTAACCGCCGGGGCCGCACCGCGCTCACCAGCGGCACCTGCGGAGAACGGGCGCCCCTGGGCGCGTGATGGCCACCGGGCGGGGCCACATCCGGTGAACCATCCGGTGAACCGGTCCGGTGAAACGGGAGGCTGGGTCAGGATACTGAAACAAGCGATGAATCGTTTCAGTATCCCGAGGGGACGGTTGTTTGTCCAGGGCGGATTCCATGGGTGGCCCAAGCTGTCAGGCGCAGCGAAATTTTCTGCTGCACGCCCATTGACGTGGGGCGAACGGCGCCCCTAGCTTCCGTGCAATCGAGTTGAAACCTTTCATGTGTTCGAGGCGCGTACCCTCAGCCACCGAGGAGCTTCCATGACCCAGTCCGACCCGGGCGCGGGCCCTGCTCCCGTGCTCGCGCTGGAGGACGTCTCCAAGTCCTTCGGCGCGGTTCGGGCCCTCCAGGACGTCTCCCTGCACCTGTTCGCCGGTGAGGCTCACGCCCTCGCGGGGGAGAACGGGGCGGGCAAGTCCACCCTCATCAAGATCCTCGCCGGCGTGCACAGAGCCGACGCAGGCCGGATTCTGCTGGACGGCGAACCCGTCGAGTTCCATGGACCGGCCGACGCCCGCGACGCGGGTGTCGCCGTCATCTACCAGGAGCCGACGCTCTTCCCCGATCTGTCCATCGCCGAGAACATCTTCATGGGCCGTCAGCCGCGCCGGGCGCTGCGCCGTATCGACCGCAGGGCCGTGCACGAGGCGACCGCCGCGCTGATGCGCAGGCTCGGCGTGGCACTCGACCCCGCACGGCCCGCACGCGGACTGTCCATCGCGGACCAGCAGATCGTCGAGATCGCCAAGGCGCTCTCCTTCGACGCCCGGGTCCTGATCATGGACGAGCCGACCGCCGCCCTCACCGGGAGCGAGGCGGCCCGGCTCTTCGCGGTGGTCGAGACGCTGCGCGGCGAGGGAGCAGCGGTGCTCTTCATCTCGCACCGTCTTGAGGAGATGTTCCGGCTCTGCCGGCGCGTCACCACCCTGCGCGACGGGCGGCTGGTCGCCACCGAGCTCCTCGACGGACTGACCGAGGACGACCTCGTACGCCGGATGGTGGGACGTGACCTCGGCGAGCTCTACCCCAAGCAGCCGGCCGCGCTCGGTGAGACCGCCCTGTCCGTCAGCAGGCTGACCCGCGAAGGCGTCTTCCGGGACATCAGCTTCGACGTGCGCCGCGGCGAGATCGTCGCGCTCGCCGGGCTCGTCGGCGCCGGGCGCAGCGAGGTCGTCCAAGCGGTCTTCGGTGTCGACCGGGCGGACGCGGGCGAGGTGACGGTGAACGGGCGGCGGCTGCCCCCCGGTTCACCCACAGCGGCGATGGACGCCGGGATCGCCCTCGTCCCGGAGGACCGGCGCCAGCGCGGTCTCGTCATGGAGATGTCGATCGAGCGCAACATCGGCCTCACCGGACTCGGCAGCCTCGGCCGCGCGGGCCTGGTGCGCCGGAGACTGGAGACCGCGCGGGCCGCGGACTGGGCGGTACGGCTCCAGCTCAAGTACAGCAGGCTCGGCGCAGGCGTCGGAGTGCTCTCCGGCGGCAACCAGCAGAAGGTCGTCCTCGCCAAGTGGCTGGCCACCGAACCCGATGTGCTCATCATCGACGAACCCACCCGCGGTATCGACGTGGGCACCAAGGCCGAGGTCCACCGGCTGCTCTCCGGGCTCGCCGCCGAAGGGCTCGCCGTCCTGATGGTCTCGTCCGATCTGCCGGAGGTCCTGGGCATGGCGGACCGGGTGCTGGTCATGCGCGAAGGGCGGCTGGTGGCCGAAATTCCCCGCTCCGGCGCCACCGAGGAGTCAGTGATGGCCGCGGCGGCGGGACGCAGCGGTACCGAGGAGGACGCGGCGGCATGACCACCACGCTCGACAAGCCCCTGCCCGCACCGGACTCCGCGCGCTCCCTGCTCGACACCGTCTTCCGCGCCCGCGAACTGAGCATCGGCGGCGCGCTGGTGCTGCTCATCCTCTGCACCTGGCTCACCAACCACGGCTTCCTCGACGACCAGGGCATCAAGGACCTGCTGCTCAACTCCTCGATCCTGGTCCTGCTCGCCGTCGGCCAGTCCGTCGTCGTCATCACCCGCAACATCGACCTCTCGGTCGGCTCGGTCACCGGCCTCACGGCCTTCGCCTGCGGCCACTTCGTGTCCGGCACCGACCACAGCGCCGTCACCGTCGTCCTGCTGGGGCTCGGGCTCGGTGTGGTCTGCGGCCTCGTCAGCGGAGCGCTCGTCAGCTTCGGACGGGTGCCCGCGCTGGTCGTCACGCTCGGCATGCTGTACGTCGTCCAGGGCGTCGACCAGGCCTGGGCGCACGGCGAGCAGATCAACGCCGTCAACGTCCCCGACGGCGTGCTGTCGCTCGGCACCGGCAGCGTCCTCGGCATTCCCTATCTGCCGCTGATCTCCGCGGCCGTCCTCGCCGGGACCGCGTACTACCTGCGGAGCTACCGCAGCGGACGCGAGCTGTACGCCATCGGCTCCAGCCCCGAGGCCGCCCGGCTCGCGGGCATTCCGGTCCGCCGCAGGATCCTGGGCGCGTACGCCTTCTCGGGTGCGGTCGCCGGATTCGCCGGGGCGCTCTGGCTCGCCCGCTTCGGCACCGTCGTCGCGGACGCGGCCAACGGCTGGGAGCTCACCGTGGTCAGCGCCGTCGTCGTCGGCGGTGTCGCCATCACCGGTGGCACCGGCGCGGTCTGGGGAGCGGCGCTCGGCGCGCTGCTGCTCACCACCATCGGCAGCGCCCTGGTCGTGCTGAAGGTCGACTCCTTCTGGCAGCAGGCCATCACCGGCGTGCTGCTGCTGGCGGCCATCACCACCGACCGCATCGTGCAGGTGCGCACCACCAGTGCCCTGCGGAAGAGGAGCAGGCGATGACCACTCTCACCAAGTACGTGCGCTGGGACACCGTCGTCACCGTGCTCCTGGTCGCCGTCTTCCTGGCGGGGGCGGGCACCACCGACGGCTTCGCCGACACCTCCAACCTCTCCGCCGCGCTGGACGACACCGCGGAGATCGCCCTGATCGCCCTGCCGATGACACTGCTGGTCGTCGCCGGGCAGGTGGACCTCTCGGTGGCGTCGATGCTCGGGCTCTCCAGCGCACTTGCCGGGGCCCTGTGGGACGCGGGCTGGACCTTCGAACTGATCGTGCCCGTCTGCCTGTTGGTGGGTGCGGCGGGCGGTGTGCTGAACGGCTGGCTGGTCACCCGGATCGGACTGCCCTCGCTGGCCGTGACCATCGGGACGCTCACCCTCTACCGGGGACTGGCGTCCGTGGTCCTGGGGGACAAGGCCGTCGCCGACTTCCCCGACGCGTACGCGAAGTGGGCGGCCTACACCAGGACGGTGCCCGGCACGTTCGTGCCGTACCCGGTCGCCCTGTTCATCGTGCTCGCCGTGATCACGGCCGTGGTGCTGCACTGCACGGGGTTCGGCCGCTCGCTCTTCGCCATCGGCGCCCAGGAGGACGCGGCGTACTTCGCGGGCATCCGCGTCAAGCGCATCAAGATCGCCCTGTTCGCAGTGTCCGGACTCGTCGCCTCGTTCGCCGGGATCGTCTACACGCTGCGCTACGGAAGCGCACGCGCCGACAACGGCATCGGCCTCGAACTCACCGTCATCGCCTCGGTCCTGCTCGGCGGAGTCGACTTCGACGGCGGAAAGGGAACGCTCGGCGGCGCGGTCGCCGGGGTCCTGCTGATCGGACTGCTCGGCAATCTGCTCACCCTCAACGATGTGTCCAACGAGGTCCAGGTGATCGTCACCGGCCTGCTGCTCATCGCGTCCGTCCTCACTCCGCGCGTCATCAGCGCGGTATCGGAACGGCGCAGCACCCCCGACCAACTCACCCCCGGCCAACTCCCCGACCAGACACGACTTGAGAGGCCCTCCACATCATGAAGTCCCTTGTCGCGAACCCCCTTGCCCGGAAAGCTCTTGCCCCGGAAGCCCGCAGCACGAGGCCACGCATCCGTGCGCTCGCGGTCACCGCCGTGGTCTGTTCCCTCGCTCTCGCGGGCTGCTCGGGAACCACCAAGAACTCGGTGAAGAACGACGACAAGCCGGCCGAGAGCGGTCAGAAGGCCAACCCGGACGCCCCGCTGAAGAAGGGGCTCAAACTGGCCTTCCTGCCGAAGCAGATCAACAACCCGTACGAGCAGATCGTCGACAACGCGGGGATCGCCGCCGCCAAGGGGTTCGGCTCCAGCGGCAAGGAGGTCGGCCCGTCCGACGCCAAGGCGTCCTCCCAGGTCTCGTACATCAACACCCTGACCCAGCAGCGGCAGAACGCCATCCTCATCGCGGCCAACGACCCCAACGCGGTGTGCGGCCCGCTCAAACAGGCCATGAAGCAGAACATCAAGGTCGTCGCGTACGACTCGGACACCGCCAAGGACTGCCGGCAGATCTTCATCAACCAGGCCAGTTCCGAACAGATCGGCCGCACCCAGATCCAGCACATCGCCGAACAGCTGCACTACAAGGGCCAGATCGCGATCCTCTCGGCCACCCAGAACGCGACGAACCAGAACACCTGGATCTCGTACATGAAGGACGAGCTGAAGAAACCGGCGTACAAGAACATGAAGCTCGTGAAGGTCGCCTACGGGGACGACGACGACCAGAAGTCCTTCCAGGAGACGCAGGGGCTGCTCAAGGCGTACCCGAAGCTGAAGGGCATCATCTCGCCCACGACCGTCGGTATCGCCGCGGCCGCCCGGTACATCAGTGCCTCCTCCTACAAGGGGAAGGTCGTTGTGAACGGTCTGGGTACGCCCAATCAGATGCGCAAGTACGTCAAGGACGGCACCGTCGCGCAGTTCGCGCTCTGGGACCCCAAGAAGCTCGGCAAGCTCGCGTCGTACGCGGCGGCGGCGCTCGCCTCCGGGCAGATCACCGGGGCGGAGGGCGAGAAGTTCAAGGCCGGTGACCTGGGTGACTACACCGTCGGGAAGGACGGCGAGGTCATCCTCGGCCCGCCCACCGTCTTCGACAGGGCGAACATCGACCGGTTCAACTTCTGAGCCCCGCAACCCGCGCACACAGCGCACGCAGCACGGACAGGACGGGAGCACTGGACACCATGACCGCCAGGACCGCCAGGACCGCACGGACACCCGCCGTCGCCCGCAGGCCCAAGGTCGGACTCGTATCGGGCGGGCTCGGCGCGTACTGGCCGCAGTTCCCTGAACTGCTCCCGCAGTTGCGCCGCTCCGCGGCCAGGGTGGCGGAGCGGCTGCGCGGGCTCGACGCGGAGGTGGTGGACGCCGGGTTCGTCTCCGACGCCCAGGAGGGCGCGGAAGCGGCCGAGCGGCTGCGTGCCGCGGGCTGCGACCTCATCGTCTGTTTCCTCGCGACGTATCTGACCGCCACCATGCTGGTCCCGGTGGCCCGGCGCAGCGGTGCTCCCGTCCTGCTCGTCAACCTCCAGCCCACCGAGTCGATGGACCACGACTCCTTCGGTACCGGTGACTGGCTCGCGTACTGCGGCGCCTGTCCGCTCCCCGAGATGGCCAACACCTTCGAGCGGGTGGGGGTGGAGTTCCGCTCGGTCTCCGGTCACCTGGAGGACGAGCGGGCCTGGGAGCGGATCGGCCGCTGGGTCCGCGCGGCCGGTGTGCGGGCCGTGCTGCGCCACGGCCGGCACGGACTGCTGGGACACCTCTATCCGGGGATGTACGACGTGTCCACCGACCTCACCATGGTCCCGGGCAGCCTCGGCGGACATGTCGAGGTGCTGGAGATCGACGACCTGCGGGTACGGGTCGCGCAGGCCGGTGACGACGAGACCGAGGCGAGACTCGCCGAGACCCGGCGGCTCTTCGACATCGACCCATCCGTCGCAACCGACGACCTGCTCTGGGCGGCCAGGGTCTCCGCGGGGCTCGACCGGCTTGTCGCCGACTTCGACCTCGACTCGCTCGCGTACTACCACCGGGGCCTCGACGGCGACATCCACGAACGGCTGGGCGCCGGGCTCATCCTGGGCGCCTCGCTGCTGACCGCGCGCGGGATACCGGCCTGCGGCGAGTACGAACTGCGCACATCGCTGGCCATGCTGATCGCCGACCGGCTCGGCGCCGGAGGCTCCTTCACCGAACTCCAGGCGCTGGACTTCCGGGCCGGTGTGGTCGAGATGGGCCACGACGGCCCCGGCCATCCAGCCCTCAGTGAAGGACGCCCGCTGCTGCGCGGTCTCGGGGTGTTCCACGGGAAGCGCGGCTGGGGTGTCTCCGTCGAGTTCGACGTCCGGCACGGCCCGGTCACCCTGGTCGGACTCGGGCAGACCCGGGACGGCCGCTACCGGATCGTCGCCGCCGAGGGCGAGGTCGTCGGCGGTCCACGGCTGAAGATCGGGAACACCACGTCCCGGGTCGACTTCGGGGTGGACCCGGGGGAGTGGACCGACCTCTGGAGCGCGAGCGGTGTCGGGCACCACTGGGCGCTCGCCACCGGGCGGCTGCTGCCCGACCTGCGGGCGCTGGCCGGTCTCGGCGGCCCGGAACTGGTGGAGGTCACCGCCTGACAGCCCGTCCGACAGCCCGCCTGACAGCCCGCCCGGCGCAGCCGGCCGACCGCCCGACACCGCCCGCCGGACATGGTGGATCATGAGGGTGCCGCACGTCCGAAGGGTGCCGCACGTCCGATCAGGAGCACCGATGACCCGTTACCACCAGCCCGGCCTCGTCCTCACCGATCACCGGTTCCAGGTCCCCCTGGACCACGAGCGGCCGGACGGGGAGCAGATCGAGCTGTACGCCCGCGAGGTCGTCGCATCCGGCAAGGAGGACGCCGGACTCCCGTGGCTGGTCTACCTCCAGGGCGGGCCCGGATTCGGCGCGAACCGGTTCCACGGGAAGCAGGCCTGGCTGGGGCGCGCCGTGCGGGAGTTCCGGGTACTGCTGCTCGACCAGCGCGGCACCGGATCCTCCACACCCGTCAACCGCCAGACGCTTCCGCTGCGCGGCGGCCCCGCCGAGCAGGCCGGCTATCTGACGCACTTCCGCTCCGACTCCATCGTCCGGGACTGCGAGATCGTCCGCCCGCGGCTCACCGGCGGTGCGCCGTGGACCGTACTCGGCCAGAGCTTCGGCGGGTTCTGCGCCGTCCGCTACCTCTCCGCGGCACCCGAGGGTCTCGCCGCTGCGCTGATCACCGGCGGGCTCCCCACATTCGACGGGCACGCCGACGACGTCTACCGGGCCGCCTACCCGCGGATCGCCCGCAAGACGGCCGCCCACTACGCCCGCTACCCGCAGGACGTCGCCAACGCCCGCCGCATCGCCGCCTTCCTGCGCGCCAACCGCCCGGTGCTGAACAGCGGCTACACCCTCACCGTCGAGGCCTTCCAGTCCCTGGGCATCGCGCTGGGCGGCGGCGACGGCAGCCACGCCCTGCACTACCTCCTGGAGGACGCCTTCGTCGAGACCCCGCAGGGCCCGCAGCTCTCGGACTCCTTCCAGGAGCGGGTGCACGCTGCGCTCTCCTTCGCCGCGCACCCGCTGTACGCGCTCGTCCACGAGGCGATCTACGGCCAGGACAGCCGCCCCACCAACTGGTCGGCCGAGCGGGTGCGCGCCGAATTCCCCGCCTTCGACGCCGAGCGGGCCCTCGCCGGTGACGCTCCGCTGCCCTTCACCGGCGAGTCCGTGCACCCCTGGCACTTCGAGGTCGACCCGGCCCTTCGCCCGCTGCGCGAGACCGCCGAGCTGCTCGCCGCCCGTACGGACTGGCCCCGGCTGTACGACAGGGACCGGCTCGCGGCGAACGAGGTGCCGGTCGCCGCCGCCGTCTACCACGACGACATGTACGTCGACACGGAACAGGCGCTGCGCACCGCGCGGGCCATCCGCGGGCTGCGCACCTGGGTCACCGACGAGTTCGAGCACGACGGGGTCAGGGCCGGCGGGCCGCGGGTGCTCGACCGGCTGCTCGCGCTGGTCCGGGGTGAGGTCTGAGGCGTTGCCGCCGACGGCCGGGTGGGTGATCATGCGGTCATGACCGAGCAGCTGGAGCCCATGCCCGACCAGTGGGAGCGCGCACTCGCCGTCGTCGCCCACCCCGACGACCTGGAGTACGGCTGCGCCGCCGCCGTCGCGGGGTGGACGGACGAGGGGCGTGAGATCTCGTATCTCCTCGCCACGCGCGGCGAGGCGGGCATCGACGGCGTCGAGCCCGCCCGGTGCGGCCCGCTGCGCGAGCGGGAGCAGCGGGCGAGCGCCGCGGTCGTCGGCGTGCGGTCGGTCGAGTTCCTGGACCACCACGACGGAGTGATCGAGTACGGCCCGGGGCTGCGCCGGGACATCGCGGCCGCCATCCGCGGACACCGTCCCGAGCTGGTCATCACGCTCAACCACCGGGACACCTGGGGCGGTGTCGCCTGGAACACGCCGGACCATGTGGCGGTCGGCCGGGCGGTGCTGGACGCGGCCGGCGACGCGGGGAACCGCTGGATCTTCCCCGAGCTTGCCGCGCGGGGGCTCCAGCCGTGGAACGGTGTGCGCTGGGTGGCGGTCGCCGGATCGTCCTCACCGACGCACGCGGTGGACGTGACCGGTGGTCTTGAGCGTTCGGTGCGTTCCCTGCTCGAACACCGCACCTATATCGAGGCGCTGACCGACGAGGACCCCGAGACGTACTGCCGTACCTTCCTGACCGGGAACGCGACGGCGGCGGCCGCACGGTTCGGCGGCAGGCCCGCGGTCACCTTCGAGCTCTTCCCCCGGTGAACCGCACCCCCTAGTCTGATGGGCCGTCAGTTATGGCGTCCCGGGCCGGGTGGGGCGGGGCAAGGCCCAGGGGGTGCGGATGATCGACACACTGAGCACGGACATCCCGGACGGCGAGGAGCGCATCACGCTGCGGGTCGATGACGGGGTGGCGGTCCTCACGCTCTGCTGCCCCGAGCGGCTCAACGGCTGGAGCTGGGAGTCGAGCCGCCAGCTGGGGCTGCTGGCCGACCGGATCCGTTTCGACCCGGCGGTCCGGGCCGTGCTGCTGCGCGCGGACGGGCGGGCCTTCTGCGCGGGCATCGACGTGACGGCCCCCGGTGGCGCGATCACCGGACGCTCCCCGGCCGAGCGGACCCAGCGGTACTACGAGGGGATCCGCTGGGTGCACGAGCGGTTCGCGGTGTTCGCGGGGCTCCCGCAGCCGGTGGTCGCGGCCGTGCAGGGGTACTGCCTCGGCTTCGGATTCGAGCTGGCCCTGCTGGCGGACATCAGGGTCGCGGCCGACGACGCGGTGTTCGCGCTCCCGGAGGCGCAGCTGGGGGTGGCCGTCGACGCGGGCGGGGATCTACGGATCGCCCGGGAGGCCGGGGCGGGCTGGGCCAAGTTCCTGGCGCTGACCGGGCGTCGTATCGACGTCGGCACCGCCGAACGCCTCGGACTCGTCCAACTGGTCGTGGAGCGGGCGCAACTGGACACCGCGGCACGGGAGGTCGCGGCCGAGATCGCGGCCAACGCACCGCTCGCGGTCCGCGCCGTGAAACGCGACATCGACGCGTTCGCGGACGCGGGCCTCGCATCCGCCCTGGACCGTACGGCCATGTCCGCCGCCCTCACGCTGACCTCCGAGGACGTCCGGGAGGGGTACGCGGCCGGAGCGGCCCGCCGCCGGCCCGGATTCGAGGGCCGTTAGGCGCTCGTCCGCATCAGTGTCGGTCAGGGGGAGGCCCGCCGGTGCTTCACGGGGTGAACGGGTCCCGTCCGAGCTGTTCGCGCACCGGCACCACCGGGGCGCCGACCAGCCCCCGCCGCTGCCAGTTCGCGCCGTCCACGACCAGGGTGTGCCCGGAGATGAAGCGTGCGTACGGCGAGGCCAGGAAGGTCGCGGCCCACCCTAGCTCGTGGGGCTGCCCGACCCGCAGGGCCGGCTGGCGTACGGCCTTGTCGTCGGCGCTGTCGAGGTGGCCGCGGATTGCCCCGGGCAGGTCCGCGTGCGGGAAGAGTCCGGGCACCAGGCCGTTCACCTGGATGCCGTACGGTCCCCACTCGACCGCCAGGGTCTCGACCAGGTTCTTCACTCCGGCCTTGGCGGCGGCGGAGTGCGCGAATCCCGGGCCACCGGTCCAGGCGTAGGAAGCGCCCACATTGATCACCGATCCGCCGGTCCGGGCCGCCAGGTGCCTGCGGCCGAACTCACGTGTCATGAACCAGGTGCCGGTGAGGGTGGTGTCGAGCACGGCGCGCCAGGCGTTCGGCGACATGTCCTCGGCCGGGACGGGGAAGTTGGCCGCCGCGCTGTTCACCAGCACACCGGGCAGTCCGGCAGCCGACTCGGCCGCGTCGAACGCCCCGGCCACCTGTTCCGGCTCTCTGATGTCGCACACGGCGCTCACCACGCGCCCGCCCAGCGCTGCCAGCTCGTCCCGCGCCCTCTCCAGCCGTCCCGCGTCGCGTCCGACGATGACCAGCGAGGCGCCGAGCCGCGCGAACTCCGCGGCCATCGCCTTCCCGAGCCCCGAACCACCACCCGTCACCATCACCGTGCTCTCCGCATAGGTGCCCGGCGGCAGTGCGCTCACGCCGGGCGGGGGAGGAGCGGGCAGTCCCGGGTACCTGTCGTCCGTCATGGGGCATCGATACCCCGTACGCCCTGAAACCTCCAGAGGGGCGGCGGCGCGGAACCGGTCGGCGGGGACGGTTCACAGCGAGGCAAGCGACCGCTTAGTATGCGCTGAGCGCAGTACAGCCTATGGTGTATGGAGGCCCCTGATGCAGGCATGGCGAGTGCACGAGAACGGCGAGCCCGGAGAGGTCATGCGCCTCGACGAGGTCGCGGAACCGCAGGCAGGCCCGGGTCAGCTCAAGCTGAAAGTCCTGGCGGCCAACATCAACTTCCCCGATGCGCTGCTCTGCCGGGGCGAGTACCAGGTACGCCCGCCGCTGCCCTTCACCCCTGGCGTGGAGGTCTGCGGCGAGACCGCCGACGGACGCAGGGTGATCGCCAACCCGGCGCTCCCGCACGGCGGTTTCGCCGAGTACGTCGTCGTCGACGAGGCCGCCGTTCTCCCGGCGCCCCCCGCCCTGGACGACGCCGAGGCCGCCGCGATGCACATCGGCTACCAGACGGGCTGGTTCGGCCTGCACCGCCGCGCGCGTCTCCAGAGCGGCGAGACGCTGCTCGTGCACGCGGCGGCGGGCGGCGTCGGCAGCGCCGCCGTACAGCTGGGCAAAGCAGCCGGGGCCACGGTCATCGGCGTGGCCGGCGGCCCGGAGAAGGCCCGCATCGCCGCGGAGCTGGGGTGCGACCTGGTCATCGACCGGCGCGCCGACGACATCGTCGCCAAGGTCAAGGAGTTCACCGCGGGCAGGGGCGCGGACGTCGTCTACGACCCGGTCGGCGGCGACGCGTACACCAAGTCCGCGAAGTGCGTGGCCTTCGAGGGCCGGATCGTGGTCGTCGGATTCGCCGGCGGCACCATCCCGACCCCTGCGCTCAACCACGCCCTGGTGAAGAACTACACGATCATGGGCCTGCACTGGGGCCTGTACGCGCAGAAGGAGCCCGCGTCGATCGGGCGCTGCCATGCCGAGCTGACCGCGCTCGCCGCCGAGGGAACCGTCAAACCGCTGGTCTCCGAGCGGGTCGCGCTCAAGGACGCGGCTGCCGCGGTCCAGCGGGTCGCCGACGGCGTCACCACCGGCCGCGTCGTGATCGTCCCGGAAGGGGCGGCCCGATGACGGAGAACAGCCCGCAGCCCGACAACACCGCGCAGCCGGACGCCGAAGCGCTGCGGCTGCGTACCCGCGAACTGCTCGCAGCCCACCCTCCGGCGTCCACCGGCCGTACCGACTTCCTGCGCGCCCGGTTCGACGCCGGGCTCGCCTGGGTGCACTACCCGGCCGGGCTCGGCGGTCTCGGCACACCTCGCTCGCTCCAGTCCGTCGTGGACGCCGAGCTGGAGGCCGCCGGGGCGCCCGACAACGACCCGCGCCGGATCGGCATCGGCCTCGGCATGGCCGCGCCGACGATCCTGCGCTACGGCACGGACGAGCAGAAGCGCCGCTTCCTGCGCCCCCTCTGGGTCGGCGACGAGGTGTGGTGCCAGCTCTTCAGCGAGCCGGGCGCCGGTTCCGACCTCGCGGCGCTGGCGACCCGGGCCGTGCGCGACGGCGACCACTGGACCGTCACCGGGCAGAAGGTCTGGACGTCCAGCGCCCATCTCGCCCGCTGGGCCATCCTCATCGCCCGCACCGACCCCGACGTACCCAAACACCGGGGGATCACCTACTTCATCTGCGACATGACCGACCCGGGCGTCGAGGTACGGCCGCTGCGCCAGATCACCGGCGAGGCCGAGTTCAACGAGGTGTTCCTCACCGGGGTACGGATCCCCGACACCCACCGGCTCGGCCCGGTGGGCGACGGCTGGAAGGTCGCCCAGACCACCCTGATGAACGAGCGGGTCTCCATCGGCGGCTCCCGGATCCCGCGCGAGGGCGGCATGATCGGCCCGGTCGTGAAGACCTGGCGCGAGCGGCCCGAACTGCGCACGCACGATCTCCACCAGCGCCTTCTCGCCCTCTGGGTGGAGGCCGAGGTCGCCCGTCTCACCGGCGAGAGGCTGCGCCAGCAGCTCGTCGCGGGCCAGCCAGGACCCGAGGGCTCCGGGATGAAGCTCACCTTCGCCCGCCTCAACCAGGAGATCAGCGGCCTCGAAGTCGAACTCCTCGGCGAGGAAGGGCTGCTGTACAGCGACTGGACGATGAGCCGCCCCGAACTGGTCGACTTCACCGGGCGCGACGCCGGCTACCGCTATCTGCGCTCCAAGGGGAACTCCATCGAGGGCGGTACCAGCGAGGTGCTGCTCAACATCGTCGCCGAGCGGGTGCTCGGGCTGCCTTCGGAGCCACGCAACGACAAGGACGCCGCCTGGAAGGACCTGGCCCGATGACCGACCTCCTGTACTCCGAGACCGAGGACGACCTGCGCTCCGCCGTCCGCTCCCTGCTCACGGACCGCTGCGGCGCACCGGAGCTGCTGGCAGCTGTGGAGTCCGGCACGCCGGGCGACCTCCAGCTGTGGCCCGCCCTGGCCGCGGAGATGGGGCTGGCGGGGCTGCTCGTACCCGAGAAGTCCGGCGGCCAGGGCGCCACGCACCGCGAGGCCGCCGTGGTGCTGGAGGAGCTGGGGCGCAGCGTCGCCCCAGTGCCGTATCTGACCAGTTCGGTCGTGGCCACGGAGGTGCTCACCGGCCTCGGTGCCGGAAACACGGCGGCCACCGAACTGCTCGCGACCCTCGCCTCCGGAGAGTGCGTCGCGGTGCTCGCGGTGCCGCTGACCACGGCGCCCGGCTCCGTGCCCGTGCTCCCCGGCCTGACCGGCACGGTGAGCGCGGTCGCCGACGCGGCGGCGGCGCAGGTGCTGCTCGTCCCCACGGCCGACGGGCTGTACGCGGTAGGGGCGCGCGACCCCGGCGTCACCGTCGAGCCGCTGGTCCCGCTCGACCTCACCCGCCCGCCGGCCACCGTCACTTTGGACGGTGCGCAGGGCAACCTCCTTGCCGGGCCCGAGGATTCACGGGCGGCCCTGCACCGGGGGCTGCTCGCCGGGGCCGGGCTGCTCGCGTCGGAGCAGCTGGGGCTCGCCGAGTGGTGTCTGGAGGAGACCGTCCGGTACACGCGCGAACGACACCAGTTCAACCGGCCCGTCGGCGGGTTCCAGGCGCTCAAGCACCGGATGGCGCAGCTCTGGCTGGAGATCGTCTCGGCCCGCGCCGCCGCTCGCAACGCGGCCGACGCGCTCGCCACCGACAGCCCCGAGAAGGCGCTCGCTGTCTCGGTCGCTCAGGCGTACTGCAGCCGCGTCGCGGTGCACGCCGCCGAGGAGTGCATCCAGCTGCACGGCGGTATCGGCATGACGTGGGAGCACCCCGCGCATCTCTACCTCAAGCGCGCCAAGTCCGATGCGGTGGCGCTCGGTTCGGCGGGGATGCACCGGGAGGCGCTGGCGGAGCTGGCCGACCTGGCGGGGCCGCGGTAGCCGGAGCCCGACCGTTACAGCGAGTCAACACCCGTACGGCTTACAGGTCTTATGCCGGAAACGGGTGTCTCCTCCGCCACACTTACGGCCGAATGCCGCATACCCGGTGTGGCGGAGGAGGACGACCATGGCCATCTCGATCTCACTTGTGCTGCTGCTTGTTGTCCTCGCGGGGATCTTCCTCCGCGGCGGCGGACTCAAGCTCTCCCATGCGATCGTCTGTGCTCTTCTCGGCTTCATGCTGGCCAGCACCAGCCTCGCCCCGACCATCCAGCAAGGGGTCACGGGCACCGCGGACATGGTCGCCAACATCAAGCCCTGACCGCCTCCGGGGCCTCGGCCGGGTGATCAGGCCGACGGCGGGTGACCCTCGCCCGGTGTGAGGCGGCGCCGGTAACGGGTGGCGGGGCGTTCACCGATTCTGGCGTCTGCCACCGCGGTGAATCCGTTGTGCCGGAGCACGGCCGTGGACGCCGGGTTGTCGAGGGTGACGACCGCGCTGAGTGCGGACAGCCCGTACACATCGGCAGCGAGGCGGCACACCTCGTCGACCGCGGCCGTTGCCATGCCCCGGCCCGCGGCGCGCTCGCCGATCCGGTAGCCGAGTACGGCGGCCCCCTCCTCGACGTCCACGAGATTGACGCGGCCGGCCAACTCGCCGTGGTCGTCCACGATGACATGGAAGTGGCACACGCCGGCGTCCTGTTCGGCGAGCCGGGCGCGGAGCTCGTCGGCGAACCCGGCGAAGTACGCGTCCCCGCGGTCCGATATGAACCGTGTGAAGTACGTACGGTTCTCCCGTTCGAAGGCCAGCAGGGCATCCGCATGACCGGCTCGCAGCCGCTCCAACGTCATCATGCCCGGCAGCTTACGACTGGGGGCGGAGGTCGTCGCAACCGAGAATCGGGTCCGCCCGCCCGATCAGCCGGGACCGGATGAGGAACCTGACGCCCTCCGGGGCCTCCAGCGAGAAGCCGCCGCCCCGTCCCGCCACGACGTCGAGGATCAGCCGGGTGTGCGCCCACACCTCCTGCTGACTCGCCGAGATCCAGAACGGGACGGGCTCGGCCACGCCCTCCACGGCGAGCGACTCCAGGAGGATGTCCGAGCCTCCGGTACGGAACTCCCCGGCCTGGTAGCACATGGGCGCGCTGCCGTCGCAGCAGCCGCCCGACTGATGGAACATCAGCGGGCCGTGGATCCCGCGCAGCCGGCGGATCAGATCGGCGGCGGCGGGGGTGAACTCCACCCGCGGGGCGTCGGACATCGCACTCTCCCGGTTGTCGCTCGGCCGGCTCATCGGGCGGCCGGGCTCCGCCCAGTCAACTCCCCGCAACGTTGCGAGGAGGTTGCACGGAACGCCCCGGCTGCCTCAGTACGTACCCCGGCTCGGCCGCATGGTGCGGTCGGACGGGACGACACGGGCCACCTCCGTGGCGATCTCCACCACGCGCGGGGCCAGTTCACGGATCCGGGTGTCCGGCAGCCGGACGGACGGGACCTGGACCACCACGGCCGCGTGCGCGTAGCCCCGGGCGTCCAGCACCGGGGCGCCGATGCAGCGCACGCCCTCGACGTTCTCCTCGTTGTCGATGCTGTACCCCCGCTCGCGGGTCAGCTCCAACTCCTCGGCGAACCGCTCCCGGCTCCCGATGGTGTGCGCCGTGACGGCGCGCAGTTCGGCCGGCAGCGAGCTGAGATAGTCCCCGGGGTGCTCCGCGAAGCTCATCAGCGCCTTGCCCGACGCCGTGGAGTACAGGGGGAAATGGGCGCCGGGGTGCTGCTCGAAACGGAGCGGCAGCGGTGAGGGGACGCGCATGACCACGACGGACTCCTCGCCGTCCCGCACCGCGAGATTCACCGACTCGTCGGTCTCTGCGTTGAGTTGCTGGAGCAGTGGGAGGGCCCGGTCGGTGCCCAGGGCGCGCTGGGCCGCCTGCCCCAGCAGTATGGCCGTGCTGCCCAGGTAGTAACCGTCCGTCACGGGATTACGGCTGAGGAACCCCTCGGCCGCCAGGGCTCCCACGACCCGGTGGGCGGTGCCGGGGGTCAGTCCGAGGCGCTGGATGATCTCGGTGACCTGGACGTCCCCGTCCGCCTCGATGAGCAGCCGCAGGACAGCCATCGCCCGGTCGATGGCCTGGGTGCCCGCACGCGCGTCAGGGGTCTTGGCCGACCGTTCGGCCGGGTCCTGTCGTCCGGGAGGAGTGCCGGCAGTCACCTGGTGTTGGTCCTTTCGGCTCTGGCCACAATTTTCGTGCAGCCTACCGGTGCCGTCGACGGGCACGCCGCGGGAGTTTCGCCGGTGCAGGTCAGGGCGGTGTGCGGGGAGCGGACTGGGCGCCGTGCGGAAGAGGATTTCCTGTCATGGGCATTGACCGGCCGCACGGGGACGTCCTAGCGTGACGGCACTCCACAATGTGGATGTCCTTCCAAAATTCTTCTCAGGCCCCGGATCCACCGGCGGAAAGCGGCCCGCCGCACCCCGCCGCAACGCCCCACACGCCAGGAGATTTCATGCCCAGCTTCGACAACCCCACCGAGTCCGTCTTCACCTGGGCCGCGCCCCCGCTCAAGTTCGGGCTCGGCGCCATCGCCGAGATCGGCGAGGACCTACAGGCACTCGGCGTCACCAACGCCCTGATCATCACCGACCCCGGCGTCGCCGCGACCGGCGTACCGGACCGGGTCGCCCACGCGGTGAAGGCCGCCGGACTCGACGCCCGGATCTTCGACGGAGTCGCCGTCGAGCCGACGGACGTGAGCATCGGGGAAGCCGTCGAATTCGCCAGGTCGGGGCCCTGGGACGGCTACATCGCGGTCGGTGGCGGCTCCTCGATGGACACCGCCAAGGCGGTCAACCTGCTCACCACCCAGCCCGGCACGCTCATGGACTACATCGCCGCACCGATCGGCGGCGGCAAGGTCCCCACCCTGCCGGTCAAACCCCTGATCGCGGTGCCGACCACCGCCGGCACCGGCTCGGAAGCCACCACCATCTGCGTCGTCGACCTCCTGGACCTGCGCCTCAAGGCAGGCATCAGCCACCCGCGGCTGCGCCCGTCGCTCGCCGTCGTCGACCCGCTGACCAGCATGACCGTCCCCGCCGCTGTCACGGCGGCCAGCGGCATGGACGTCCTCACCCACGCCGCCGAGAGCTACACCGCGCTCTCCTTCGACGCGCGGCCCGCCTTCCCCAGCGCCAAGGCCCGCGCTGCGTTCTGCGGCGCCAACCCGATCAGCGACGTGTGGTGCGAGAAGGCCATGGAACTGGTGGGCGTCCATCTGCGCCGGGCCGTGATGAACGGCAACGACCTCTCCGCCCGCTACGGCATGGCGTACGCATCCGCCGTCACCGGCATGGGCTTCGGCAATGCGGGCACCCACATCCCGCACGCCAACGCCTACCCCATCGCCGGCGCCGTCGAGAACTACCGCGCCCAGGGCTATCCGGAGATGCCGATGGTGCCGCACGGCCAGGCCGTCGCCTCCACCGCCATGGCCGCCTTCCGCTTCACCTACCCGTCGAACCCGCAGCGCCATCTGCGGGCCGCCGAGCTGATCGGCGGACGGCCCGTGGACCCGGACGAGGGCGCCGAAGCCCTGCCCCGCGTGCTGCGTGAACTGCTCCGCGACATCGGGATGCCCAACGGCATCTCCGCCTTCGGCTACTCCGAGGCCCAGCTCGGCGAACTCGTCTCGGGCACCATGAAGCAGTCCCGTCAACTGAGCGTGGTCCCGCGCCCGTTGACCACCGAAGCGGCGGAACAGATCTTCCGCGAGTCCCTCCGCAACTGGTAACGGCGCGCGGCCGGCGCCGCGTCCGCCTGCCGCCCGCACGCCGGGCGGCAGGCGGGGCGGCGGCCCCGTACCGCGTCCCCCGGTGCCTCTGGCACACCACCCCCTGCGCCCTCGACCCGGAGGCATCCCCATGCCCGCACCAGCGCAGACGCCGATCAGCAAGGTCGCCCTGGCCGGCGCCATCGGCACGACGATCGAGTGGTACGACTTCTTCCTCTACGGGACGGCCGCCGGAATCGTCTTCGACAAACTCTTCTTCCCCAGGTTCGACAGCCTCACCGGCACGCTCCTGGCCTTCGCGACCTTCGCCATCGGCTTCGTCGCACGCCCGCTCGGCGGGGTGGTCTTCGGCCACTTCGGCGACCGGGTGGGCCGCAAGACGGCCCTCATCGTCACCATGTTCATCATGGGGGCCGGTACGTTCCTCATCGGCCTGCTGCCCACCTTCAACAGCATCGGTATCTGGGCCCCTGTCCTGCTGATCGTGCTCCGCATCGTCCAGGGCATCGGGGTCGGAGGTGAGTGGGGCGGCGCGGTCCTGATGTCCGTCGAACACGCCCCCGAGGGCCGCAAGGGCTACTACGGGAGCTGGCCGCAGATCGGCGTACCCGCGGGCCTCATGCTCGGCACCGGTGTGTACGCGCTGCTGTCCAGCTCCCTGTCCACGGCCCAGTTCCTCGACTGGGGCTGGCGCATCGCCTTCCTGCTCAGCGGCGCGCTCGTCGTCATCGGGCTCTACATCCGCCTCCAGGTCTACGAGACCCCCGCCTTCCAGGCCGTACAGGAGAAGCAGGACCAGGCCCGGATCCCGATCGTCGAGCTGGTGCGCACCTCGAAGCTCAATCTGCTGCTCGGCATGGGCACGCGGATGGCGGAAGGGATCGCCTTCAACACCTGGGGCGTCTTCGCCATCGCGTACACCACCGGCGAACTGAACGTGTCGCGGACCCACGCGCTGATCGGCGTGATGGTCGGCGCCGGCGTCTGCATCCCCATGATCCCGGTGTGGGGCGCGATCTCCGACCGGTACGGGAGGCTGCGGATCTTCGGGCTGGGAACGGTCCTCTTCGGCCTGTCCGCCTTCCCGGCGTTCGCGCTCTTCGATACCGGCTCCGCGCTGGTCATCGGAGGCGTGCTCGTCGTGACACTCGGCCTGTTCTACGGGGCGATGTACGGCCCGCAGGCGGCGCTGTACGCCGAACTGTTCCCCGCGAACGTGCGCTACAGCGGCGTCTCCTGCGTCTACCAGGTCTCCGGCGTCTTCGCGAGCGGGCTCACCCCGATGATCCTCACCAGCCTGCTCGCGTCCGGCGGCGGCAGGCCGTGGCTCATGTCCGTCTACATCGTGGCCATGTCCGCGCTCAGCCTGGTGTCCGTGGTCCTCATCGCCGTACTGCGCCGCAGAATCGGCGCGCAGACACCGCAGCCGGTACCGGTGCTGCAGAGCTGAACCGCAAGGTACGGGGGAGGGGCGGGCCGGACCCGCGGCCCCGCTCTGTCCCGCCGGACCGCCGTGTCCCGCCGGACGCCGGGTTCCGTCGGACCGCCGTGTCCCGTCCCGCCCCTCCGGCACCCCGTACATCTGCCCGCCGCGCCCCCTCGCACGGGGCGCCCCTGACCCACCGTGAGGTAGCGCTGTGCACACGCCCCAGACCCGAAACACGGCGGAGATCACCGACGCGCTCCGCCGCGCCTCAGTGGCGGAGGTCGACGACTCCCCGCTGGCCCGCTCGCTCTACGCCTCGGACGCCTCCCTGTACCGGGTGGAGCCCCGGGCGGTCGTCTTCCCCCACGACGCCGCGGAGATCGCCGCGGTGCTGGCGGTGTGCCGGGAACAGCGGATCCCGCTCACCATGCGGGGCGCGGGCACCTCCATCGCGGGAAACGCCGTGGGCCCCGGCGTCGTCATCGACACCTCCCGCCATCTGAACCGGGTGCTGGAGATCGACCCGGAGGCCAGGACCGCCCTGGTCGAACCAGGCGTGATCCAGGCGGGCCTCCAGCGGGCCGCGGCACCGCACGGCCTGCGCTTCGGCCCCGACCCCTCCACCCACAACCGCGCGACCCTCGGCGGCATGATCGGCAACAACGCCTGCGGCTCGCGCGCCCTCGGGTACGGCCGCACCAGTGACAACGTCCTGGGCCTCGACGTCCTCGCGGGTACGGGGGAGCGGTTGCGTCTCGGCGCGGTACCGCAGACCACGGGCGCCTCCCCCCTGCTCGACAGCCTCCGGGCAGCGACCACGAGCGAACTCGAAGTCATCCGGACCGAGTTGGGGCGCTTCCCCCGGCAGGTGTCCGGCTACAGCCTGGAACACCTGCTGCCGGAGCGCGGCTTCGACGTGCCCCGTGCCCTGGTCGGCAGCGAAGGCACCCTGGCGCTGACCCTCGCGGCCAGGGTCCGGCTCGTACGCGACGAACCGCAGCGCATCCTGATCGCTCTCGGCTACCCGACCATGGCGGACGCGGCGGACGCCGTCCCGGCGATCCTGCCGTACGCCCCGGTGGCCTGCGAGGGGCTCGACGCGCGGATCGTCCGCGTGGTCGTCGACCGGAAGGGAGCCGCCTCGGTCCCGGAACTCCCCAGGGGCGAAGGCTGGCTGCTCGTCGAGCTGGCCGGTGAGAGCTCCGCGGCCCTGGTCGCCGACGCGGGCCGGCTGATCGCGGACGCCGGCGCCCTGGACTCCCGTATCGTCGTCGACGCCGCGCACGCCGCCGCGCTGTGGCGCATCCGCGAGGACGGCGCCGGGCTCGCCTCCCGTACCCCCGCGGGCGACCCCGCCCACTCCGGATGGGAGGACGCGGCGGTCCCGCCGGAGCAACTGGGCGGCTATCTGCGGGAGTTCGAAGGCCTCCTGGCCGAGCACCGGCTGACCGGGCTGCCTTACGGGCACTTCGGCGACGGCTGCGTCCACATCCGCATCGACTTCCCTCTCGGCTCCGCCGACGGGACGCGCGCCCTGCGGGAGTTCCTCTTCCAGGCCGGTGAACTGGTCGCCCGGCACGGCGGGTCCATGTCCGGCGAACACGGTGACGGACGGGCCCGCGGCGAGCTGCTGCCGCTGATGTACTCCCCGAAGGCCATCGGCCTGTTCGAACGGGTCAAGAGCGTCTTCGACCCCGATGACCTGCTCAACCCCGGCGTCATCGTGCGGCCGGACCCGGTGGACCACGCCGTCCGCGCCGCCGGCGCACGGCCGCTGCGCCGGAAGGAACTGCCCACCCTCGGGCTGGCCCACCGGCACGACCGGGGCGATCTGTCCATGGCCGTCCACCGCTGTACCGGGGTCGGCAAATGCCGCGCCGACACCACCGCGACCGGCGGGGTGATGTGCCCCAGCTACCTCGCCACGCGCGAGGAGAAGGACTCCACCCGCGGCCGGGCCAGGGTCCTCCAGGACGTCGTCTCCGGCCGGCTCGGGCCGGACGGCTGGCGTTCCCCGGCCCTGCACGACGCCCTCGACCTCTGTCTGTCCTGCAAGGGCTGCACGTCCGACTGCCCGACCGGGGTCGACATGGCCGCGTACAAGGCGGAGGCGCTGCACCAGAAATACCGCCACCGGCCGCGCCCGCGCAGCCACTACGCCCTCGGCTGGCTGCCCCGCTGGGCGCGCCTGGTGCGGAGTCTGCCCGGTCTCACCCGGCTGGCGAACCTGGTGATGCGCTCGCGGGCTCTGCACCCGCTCCTCGTCCGCGCCGCCGGAGTCGACCCGCGCCGCCAACTGCCCGTGTTCGCCCCCGAGACGTTCCGCAGCTGGTTCGCCCGGCGACCCGCGGAGTCCCGTACCCCGCGCCACGGTGATGTGGTCCTCTTCGTCGACACCTTCACGGACGCCTTCTCTCCCGGTACCGGGATCGCGGCCGTCGCCGTCCTGGAAGACGCCGGGTACCGGGTCACCGTCACCGAACGGCCCGTCTGCTGCGGTCTCACCTGGATCTCCACCGGCCAACTGGACGGCGCCCGGCGGCAGATACGCGCCACGGTGCGAGCGCTGGCGCCGTACGTCCGGGCCGGCGCGCTGGTGGTCGGCCTTGAGCCCTCCTGTACCGCTGTGCTCCGCGCCGACGCCGCCGAACTCCTCGGAGACGCGGAGGGGAAGGGCGACGGCGACGCGGACGGGAAAGCAGTGGCGGAGGTCGCCGCGGCCACCCGTACGCTGGCCGAACTGCTGGGCGGGACCCCGGACTGGACCCCGCCCGACCTGACCGGCGCCACCGTCGTCGCCCAGCCACACTGCCACCACCACGCCGTGATGGGCTGGGAGACGGACGCCGAACTGCTGCGCACGGCCGGCGCCACGGTCGAGCGGCTCGGTGGGTGCTGCGGGCTCGCGGGCAACTTCGGTGTCGAAGAGGGCCACCACGACGTCTCCGTCGCGGTGGCCGGACAGCAGCTGCTGCCCGCGGTCGGCCGGGCCGCCTCCGACGACACGATCCTCGCCGACGGTTTCAGCTGCCGCACCCAGCTCGACAGCCTCACCGACCGCTCGGGTGACCACCTCGCCCAGCTCCTGGCCCGGCACATCCGGTGAGCCGGATCAGCCGACCGACGCCGTCGATCCGTCCTCCTCGCGGCCGGCGACGACCGGTCGCACGGGCGCGGATCCGGCGTCGGAACCAGGTCCGGATCCGGGAGCGGGTCCGGCTTCGGGACCAGGTCCGGCTTCGGGACCAGGTCCGGCGTCCACGGCGGCGATGGGGGTGAGGGACGGCCCCGGACGCAGCCGGCTCAGACCGAAGGTGAGCGCGAAGTTGAACAGGACAGCGATCAGGCCCGCGTTGATGCCGGCGAGGTCCGGGTCGGTCGCGTACAGGACGATGGAGACCGCGACCCCGCCCAGGATCCCCGTCGACACCGCCCAGCCCCGCACCCGGCGGAAGAACATCAACGCGATCCAGCCGGGGATGAGTTGGCCGAGCAGGTAGTACGTCAGATTCAGCACGGTCAGCATCAGCGTCGACGCGGTCAGGGTGAGGACCGCAGCGGCGACCAGGAAGACCGCGACCGCGGCCGTCGTCCACCGGCGCTGGGCCTCGGGCCGGACGTTCGGCGCCAGGTTCCGGGAGACGATGCCCCCGATGGAGAGCGCGGTGACGGCCAGCACCAGGATGCCCGAGAGACCGGCGCCCGCCGCGACCACACCCACCAGCCAGTCGGGCAGCCGGTCCTGGACGATGGCCATGAAGACCGTGTTGGGGTCCTTGACCCTGGTGCCGTCGGCGAAGGCGAAGTACGCGGTGGCGACCAGGAACGGGTACACGAGCATGTACACCGGCATCCACACGGTCGACGACTTGATGGCGCGCTCCGACCGGGCCGTGAAGATATAGGTCGCGGAGAAGCCCAGATAGAAGGTGACGCCCTGGAACACGATGGTGGTGAGTGCGAACACCATCGGTGAGCCGCCCATGGTGACCTGCGCGTGCGGCACGGAGCCCGATCCGAAGATCTGCGAGGTGCCCCCGGCGGCCACGACCACGACCACCCCGGCGACCACGATGCCGACGATCATCAGGACGTCCTTGAGGATCGCGACGAAGGCGGGCGACCGCACGCCCGACACCGCGAGGTACAGGAAGGAGATGACACCCGCCAGCACGACGGCCTGGACCGGGCTGATGGGCAGCCCGAGCGCGCCGAGCACCACCTGCATCCCGATGAACTGGTACTGCCCCCACGGCACGAGCGCGACGAGCACGGCGCCCGCCGTGACCAGTTCGAGGGACCGGCTGCGGAAGTGCCGTCCGAACACGTCCGGGACGGTCATCGCGTCGTACCGCACGCCCGCCCGCCAGATCAGTGGTGCGACGAAGTAGCCCAGGGGATAGGCGAGCAGGATGTAGCCGAGGAACCAGACCCCGTAGCTCGCTCCGCCCGCGTAGATACCGGCCGGGAAACCGATCATGGTGCCGATGCTGTAGACCTCGCCGACGGCCAGGAAGTACAGCAGCCAGGGGGCGAAGGAGCGGCCGCCGACCAGGTACTCGCCGATGGACATCTTCCGCATCCCGCGCCGGGCGCTGAAGGCGACCAGGACGGACAGCGCCAGCACACCGAAGAAGATCGCGGCGATCATGCCCCGCTCACCTCCTCCCGGCGCGCGGGCGGCGGATCCTCCGGGTAGCGCGGCCGGTCGATCCGCCAGGCCACCCAGAGACAGAGGCTGGTGAGCGGGAAGCAGAGGAACATCCAGAAGAACAGCAGCGGGATGCCGAGTACGTACACGGACGTGTCGGCGAGCAGCGGCATCACCACCAGGACGGCGACGGACGGCAGCCCGAGACCGATGGCCAGACTCCGGTGGTTCGCCGTCATCGCGGACCCCCGTCGGACGGCGGCCGCCCCGCTTCCAGATCGGTGGCGCCTCGCCAGACCACCTCACCGCCGATGACGGTGGCGTCCACCCGGAGCGTGTCGAGGGCGGCCGGGTCGACCGCTGCGGGGTCCGCCGACAGCACCGCGATGTCGGCCAGCTTGCCCGGTTCGAGGCTGCCCTTGGTTTGTTCCTCGAAGCCGAGATGGGCGGCCTGGCTGGTGTAGCCGCGCAGCGCGGTGTCCACGTCCACCCGCTGCTCCGGGCCCAGTTCCTCGCCGTCGCGGGTCATCCGGCGCACCGCGCACCAGATGCCCTCCAGCGGCGGCACCGGCACCACCGGGGTGTCGGAGTGCAGGCCGAACAGGACGCCGTGCGCCCGTGCGGAGGCCAGCGGGCTGATGCGCCGGGCCCGTTCCGGACCGAGGAACCGGTCGCGGTGCCGGTCGCCCCAGTAGTACACGTGCTTGATGAAGAACGAGGCGAGCACACCGGCCCCGGCCATCGTGTCCAGCTGCTTCTCACTGACCATCTGGCAGTGCTCGATCCGGTGCCGCCTGTCGGCCTCGCCGGGGTCGAGGCCGAGTGTCGCGTAGGCGTCCAGAATCGCCTGGATCGCGGCGTCCCCGTTGCCGTGCACGGCGACCTGCCAGCCGGCCTCGTGCAGCGTCGCGACCCGCCGGCTCAGATCCTCCTGGGGATGGATCAGGAGTCCGTTGGTGTCCGGTGCGCAGGCATACCCCTCGGAGACGCATCCGGTCAGCCCCTGGAGCGACCCGTCGGCGAACAGCTTGACCCCGGCCACCCGGAACAGGTCGTCGCCGAGGCCCGAGATGCCCGATTCCACGGGGCTGAGCGATCCGTCGCCGAGGCCGGGGAACAGATCCTGTACGAGATAGGCCCGGATCCGGTTGCGCAGCCGCCCGGAGGCGCGCGCCAGCCGGTAGGCGTCCAGTTCACCGGCCCCGCCCACCAGTCCGAGCCCGGTGTCGTGGACGGTGGTGACCCCGGCGGCCAGATAGGCGTCCCCCGCCAGCCCGAGCGCCCCCGCGAGATCCGCGGAGCCCGGCTTGGGCATGGCCGCGTACGCGGCGAACGCGGCGGTCTCGGCGAGCACCCCGGTCGGTTCGCCGTCCTCGTCACGGCCGATCGCCCCGCCGACCGGGTCGGGGGAGCCGCGGTGGATCCCCAGCAGCCGCAGCGCAGCGGAGTTCAGTACGCAGAAGTGGCCGGAAATGTGCTGGAGGCAGACCGGATGGTCCGGGGACACCGGGTCCAGATCGCCGCGGGTGGGGTGCCGGTCGTCCGCGAGCAGCGTGTCGTCGTACCGGTAGCCGCGGATCCAGCTGCCGCGCTCCGCACCGGCCACCGCCTGTTCCACCCGGTCCACGATGTCGCGGACGGTGGCGTTCGGCGGGCTGCCCGCGTCCACATCGGCTGCCAGGGTGAGCCCGAAGAACGTCGGGTGGTTGTGCGTCTCGATGAACCCCGGCACCGCGCAGCGGCCCCGCAGGTCGAGCACGCGGGTCTGCGGGCCGACCAGGCCGAGCACCGCGGCGTCGGAGTCCACCGCCAGCACCCGCCCGTCCCGGGCGGCCAGGGCGGTCCGGGTCGTACCGCCCCGGTCCATGGTGCGCACCGTTCCGTTGAGCAGTACGAGATCGGCGGCTGCGAGGGGATCGGCGGTACGGGGGACGTCGGACATCGAACGATCACCACCTGAAGCAGGTCAACACCTGCGTAGCGGCAGCCGGTCGAGGGCCGGACCCGGCTGCGCGGAGCGGGCTGAGAAGGTCAGCGGCGCCGAGATGCGACGACGCTGAATTCTCGCCATGCTCCCCGTTCGGCGGAGATCGCGGCAGGACCAGTTCGCGGTCACTTCTGGGAGTCCAGAACGGGCTGGGACAGGGGTTCCTCCGGGCCGGCCCCGGCAGGACCGCCGTCCGTACGCGCCTGACGGCGGCCCCGGTACGCGCGGATTCCGTACGCGCCCAGGACCACGGCGAGAGTCAGCACACTGGCGGCGAAGTCGGAGCGGGTGGACGGCAGGACCGCCATCGTGAAGATCACTGCGCCCATGGCGGCGATGGCGAACCAGCTCAGATACGGGAAGCACCACATCTTCAGGGTGAGCGACCCCGGGTCCTCGCGCTCCAGCCGCCGCCGCAACCGCACTTGGGAGAGGGCGACCAGGAGATAGACGAAGAGCGCGACCGCGCCGTAGGAGTGGACGATGAAGGAGAACACGGCGTCCGGCGAGACATACGCGATGACCACCGACACATAGCCGAGCACCGTCGCGAGCAGGATCGCGCGCCGGGGCACGCCCCGCTTGCTGAGCTTGGTCAGGCTCTTCGGGGCGTCGTTGTTCCTGGTCAGGGCGAACACGATCCGGGAGGCGCTGTAGAGGCCGGCGTTGAGTGAGGAGAGCACCGCGACCAGGATCAGCACACGCATGAGGTTGCCGGCGCCGGAGATCCCGATGTGCTGGAGCGTCGCCACGTACGGGCCCTGCGCCACCGACGGATCGTTCCACGGCACGATGGCGATGACGAGGAAGATCGAGCCCACGTAGAACAGCAGGACACGCAGTACGACCGAGCGGGTCGCCCTGGCCACACTCTGCTGCGGGTTCTTGGACTCGGCTGCGGCCAGCGCGGCGATCTCGGCGCCGGTGAAGAACCCGACCGCCGGAATGACGGCGGTGAGCACCGCGCCGACGCCGTGCGGAGCGAACCCGTGGTGCTGGGTCAGATTGCTGACGTCGGCATGGGCCCCGGGCCACAGACCGAGGACGAAGACCAGGCCGACGACGAGGAAGACGGTGATGGCGGCGACCTTGATCGAGGAGAACCAGTACTCGAACTCCCCGAACGACCGCACCGAGAACATGTTGACCCCGGTGAGCAGCACCATCAGGCAGAGGCTGACCACCCAGAGCGGGACCCCGGGCAGCCAGGCATGGATCTGGCTGGCGCCCGCCACCGCTTCCAGAGCGACCACGTTGACCCAGAAGTACCAGTAGAGCCAGCCGATGGTGAAGCCGCCCCAGTTGCCCAGGGCGAGCCGGGCGTACGCGTAGAAGGAGCCGACCGCCGGGCGCGCCACCGCCATTTCGCCCAGCATCCGCATGACCAGGATGACGAGTCCGCCGGCCAGCAGGAACGAGATGATCGCGGCCGGCCCGGTCTCGTCGATCACCACTCCGCTGCCGACGAAGAGCCCTGCTCCGATCACCCCGCCCAGGGCGATCAGGGTCATGTGCCGCTGTTTGAGTTCGCTCCGGAGTCCGGCCCCTCCGGTCTCTTCGCGTCCGATCTCGCCGGACCCGTTGTTCTCTGCCACGGGGACCCCTTACTTCGGAAAGTGCGTGGAGCTGCCGTCGGGAATTCAGCAGTGCCCGGAATGCTGGCCGAAAAGTGGATGTGTGAGGAAGATCCAGAACGGGCCGCCTACCGGGTACCAGGCCCTGGGTTCCGGTCCCGCGCCTGTTCCACGGGAAGTGCCCCAGCGTAGCCACGCGGGGCATGAGGGTGGGAATTCCAGCCATGGGACGGTGAAAACGTATGCGGGTGTTCACAAGGCGCACGGAGTTCTCACCGAGGGTGCACGGAGTGTGCACAGCGCGGCAGCCGGTGCGGGGAGGGGCGAGTCCCCTCCCCGCACCGGCGTACGGCTGCCTGTCGTCAGCCGGTGACGCTCTTCTCGACATCGCCGACCATCACGTCGACCGCTGCGAGCAGTTCGTCGAGCACCTCACGGTCGGCCACCAGCGGCGGCGAGATCATCAGCATCGTCGCGCCGCGGTCGTCCGGGCGCAGGATGACCCCGGTCTTCCTGAACGCCTGCGGGAGCACCTCGCGCAGCACCTTCTGCGACTGCTCCGGGCTGAGTTCGCGCCCGGAGTCACGGTCGGCGGTGAACTCGACCGCGTAGAAGTAGCCCATGCCCCGGACGTCCTTGACGACGCGGTGGCGCCGCTTGATCTCGTCCAGTCCGGCGCGGAGTTCGGGGCCGAGGCTGCCGACGTTCTCCAGGACCTTCTCGTCCCGCATCGCGGTGATGTTGGCGACCGCGACGGCGGTGGACACCGGGTGGCCGCCCCAGGTGGCGCCGTGCGTGAACGTGCCGCCGCCGGGAGCCTCGTAGAGCCCGCGGACCAGCGGCTCACGGGCGATCATGCCGCCGAGCGGGGCATAGCCGGAAGTGGAGCCCTTGGCGAAGGTGATCATGTCCGGCACCACGCCGAAGTAACCGCTGCCGAACCAGTGGCCCAGCCGTCCGAAGGAGCAGATGACCTCGTCGGCGACGAGCAGGACCCCGTACCGGTCGCAGATCCTGCGCAGTTCGCGCCAGTACCCGTCCGGCGGGACCAGCGCGCCGCGCCCGTTCTGCACCGGCTCGGCGAAGACGGCCGCGACGGTCTCGGGGCCCTCCTCCAGAATGGCGGCCTCGATCGCCCGCACACACTCCAGCTCGTCGGCGGGCCCGCAGTCGCCGGTGTGGCCAAGCGTGTTGGGCACATGCCGGATACCGGGCAGCAGCGGCAGGAACGGATCGCGGATCTTCGGAAGGCCCGTGACGGACAGGGCCCCCAGGGTGACACCGTGGTACGACATGTCACGGCTGATGATCTTCGTACGCTCGGAGTGGCCCTGGCTGCGGTGGTACTGCCGGGCGAACTTGATCGCCGTTTCGACGGCCTCGGAGCCGGAGTTCACGAACCACGTGACGTCCAGGTCGCCCGGGGCCAGTTCGGCGATCAGGCTCGCCGCTTCCACGGCGGGCGGGTGCGCGGCGCCCCAGTTGGTCGAGTAGGCCAGTGTCTCCATCTGCCGGGTGGCTGCCGTGACGATGTCCCCGCGGCTGTGCCCCATGTTCACGCAGAACAGGCCCGCCAGACCGTCGAGGAAGCGCCGGCCCTGTTCGTCGTACAGATAGCATCCCTCGCCGCGGACGAAGACCGGCAGTTCATCGCTCTGCCAGACGTCCTGGCGGGTGAAGTGCTGGCCCAGATGGCGCTGCGCCCTGGCACGGAACGCGGACTCGGTGGTCACGATGGATCTCCCCTCCTGGCCCGGCGGCCGCCGGGCGGGTGGTGTGCGGTGGACTGCGGATGTGCTTGGCCACGGGGGCAGTTGAGCCTGGCCCGCGGTGCCGCCAGGACGAGCGCCGTGGCGGTCGGATCAGACGAGCGCCTGGGCGGCGTCGACGTACTTGAGCCCGTGCGCCTCGGCCACCGGGCGGTAAGTGACCTGGCCGCCCACGATGTTGATGCCGCGCTCGATGGCGGCGTCCGACTGCGCGGCGGCGGCGATCCCGTTGTTCGCGATGTTCAGAACGTACGGAAGCGTGACGTTGGTCAGCGCGTAGGTGGAGGTGTTCGGCACCGCGCCCGGCATGTTCGCGACGCAGTAGAAGACCGAGTTGTGCACGCGGTAGACCGGGTCGGCGTGGGTGGTCGCCCGGGAGTCCTCGAAGCAGCCGCCCTGGTCGATGGCGATGTCGACGAGGACCGACCCCGGCTTCATGCGCGAGACCAGTTCGTTGGAGATCAGCCTCGGCGCCCTGGCGCCCGGGACCAGCACCGCGCCGATGACCAGATCGGCGTCCAGAACCGCCGCCTCGACCTCGTACGCGTTGGAGGCGACGGTGGTGATCCGGCCCCCGTACATCCGGTCGGCGGCCCGGAGCTTGTCGATGTTCTTGTCGAGCAGCACCACATCGGCCCACATACCGGTGGCCACCGCCACCGCGTTCATCCCCGACACTCCGGCGCCGATCACGACGACCTTGGCGGGGCGGGTCCCCGATACGCCTCCCATGAGCACACCGCGTCCGCCGGCCGCCCGGGTCAGGTGGTGGGCGCCGGCCTGCGGCGCCAGCCGGCCGGCCACCTCGGACATCGGGAAGAGCAGCGGCAGCGAGCCGTCGACGGCCTGCACCGTCTCGTACGCCACCCCGGTGATCCCGGATTCCAGCATCGCGTCGGTGCACTCCTTGGAGGCCGCCAGATGCAGGTAGGTGAACAGGGTCTGGTCGGCACGCATGCGGTGGTACTCCTCCGCGACGGGCTCCTTGACCTTCAGCACCAGCGCCGAGTCCGCCCAGACCTCGTCGGCGGTCGGCACGATCGTGGCGCCCGCCCTGACGTAGTCGGCATCCGCGATCGACGAGCCGGTGCCGGCGTCCTTCTCGACCTGGACGGAGTGGCCGGCCCGGACCAGCTCATGGACGCCGGGGGGAGTGATGGCCACCCGGTACTCGTGGTTCTTGACCTCGCGCGGAATCCCGATCTTCACGATGATCTCCCCTCGGTGATGCGGGGCGCCTGCGGCTCGTGCCGGAGCGCCTGAGCCGTGCCGGACAGACCCGGAGAACGGCTGAACTCGCAGTACGGACGGGTGCCCCGACCGGGCACACCGTGCTGAGTGCACCACCAGAGTGCCGACCGGCTGGTCCGGGGGAAAGCGCCAGTTCTGCCCCGTCCGACAGGTCCAGCACGGAAACGGAATGCCGGCATCTCACCCGGTCCGACCTCTGGAGTAAAGGCCGTTGTACGGCTACGCTCCCGGTCAGCTGGTACCCCCGAGTGGCCCGGAAGCGGCCTGCCGGATGGGGACAGCGGAGTACCGCGCCCGGGGCCCGGCCCGGTGGGCCGCGCGCGGCCCACGTGATCCGCAGGAGGCGCGTATGCCACGTACATTGATCGAGATCGACCGGACGTCGGGGGAGCCGCTCTACCGGCAGATCCGCAAAGCGCTCGAACACGGCATCGCCGTCGGCACCATCGACGCCGAGCGGAGGCTGCCCTCGTCGCGGGAGCTGGCCCGGGAACTGAGCCTGTCCCGCAACACCGTCAACGCGGCCTACCAGGAGCTGGTCGCCGAGGGGTTCGTGGAGAGCCGCGAACGGCAGGGGATCTTCGTCAACCGAGAGATGCGCCCCTACTGCGCGGTGGAGGAGCGCCCGCCGGCCGAACGCTTCGACTGGGGGGCGCGACTGCGCGGCCACCCCGAGGACCGGCTGCCGCACATCGAGAAGCTGACCGACTGGGCCGACTACCCGTATCCCTTCCTCGCCGGGCAGGTGGACCTGCGGGCCTTTCCCGCCCGTGACTGGTCCAGAGCGCTCAACGAGGCCCTCTACCAGCCGCACGCCCAGTACAGCCTCCAGGACAGCATCGCCGCCGACGACCCGCTGCTGGTCGAGATGCTCTGCCGCCAACTGCTGCCCGCGCGCGGGGTGGAGGCCGCACCGGACGAGGTCCTGGTGACCGTGGGTTCCCAGCAGGGGCTCGACCTGCTGAGCCGGGCCCTGCTGGGCACCGGCTCGACCGTGGCCGTGGAGGACCCCGGCTATCTGGACGCCCGGCACATCTTCGTACGGGCCGGGGCCCGGCTGCTCCCCCTGCCGGTCACCTCCGCCGGGGTCGTCCCGCCGGCCGGTCTGGCCGGGGTGGACCTGCTGCATGTGACGCCGTCCCACCACCATCCGACCAACGTCACACTGAGCATCGGACGGCGCAGGGAACTCCTCTCGCTGGCACGGGAGAGCGGCACGGTCATCGTCGAGGACGACTACGACAGCGAGTTCCGCTACCAGGGCAGCCCGACGCCCGCGCTGAAGGGTCTGGACAGCACCGGCCAGGTCGTCTATCTGGGCACGTTCTCGAAGTTCCTGGCACCCGGACTGCGCATGGGGTACGTGGTGGCTTCCCGTGAACTCATCAGGGAACTGCGGGACTTGCGGCGCTACTCCGTACGGCATCCGTCCGGGCACATCCAGCGCGCCCTCGCGCTGCTCATCCAGTCCGGTGAGTACCACCGCGCCGTACGCCGCTACCGGGGCCAGCTGATGCGCAAGTGGGAGGCCGTCACCGCCGCCGTCAACACCCATCTGCCCTGGCACACCACGCCGTCGCCGGGCGGGGTGAGCCTGTGGATGACCGGGCCCCGCGAACTGGACTGCCGCAGGCTGGTGGAGCTGGCTCAGCGGCGCGGTGTGCTCATCGAGCGCGGCGACATCTACTTCCTCTCGGGGCAGCCGCCGCTGAACCACTTCCGGATCGGCTTCGCGGCCCCGCAGGTACGCGCGATCGACCCGGGCATCAGCATTCTGGGCGGCCTGGTGGAGCGGATGCTGGCGGGGGCTTAGGGGCTGTCCAGACCTTCAACCTGTCCTATTGATCTTGATGTGACCTGCCTGCGCTCGGCACCCGAAGCGCATGGAACACCAGCACCGAGAGATCGTCCTCGACCGGCGTGTTGCCGAAGTCGTGCGCCGCCTGCCGCACCCGTTCCGCTACGGCCTCGGCGCCCAGCCCGGCACACTCTCGCAGTACCTCGGCCAGACCGTCGTCATCGTCGAACTGCCAGTTTCCGCTACGGCGTTCGGTGACGCCGTCGGTCACGCACAGCAGCGTCTCGCCGGGTGCCAGGATGAAGTCGGTAGCGTTGAACTCGGTGCCTTCGACAATCCCGAGGAGCATCTGGGGGTCCGTCGCCGGCTCGACCGAACCGGCGACGGACAAGTGCAGCGGCAATGGATGTCCGGCACTGGCTACCGTGCAGTTGGCGCCACCCATATCGGGGCGGATCTCAAGCTCCCCGTACAGCAGGCTCAGAAAGCGCGGCCTCGCCTGCTCGCCGCCGAGTGCCACCGCCTCCTCGCTCTCCTCTGCCAAGGCCGTGTTCAGCCGGCTGAGCACCGACGCGACGCCGTGGCCCTCCCGGGCGAGCAGCCTCACCAGATGCCGAGCCAGGCCGGTGACGGACATCGCCTCCGGATCCTTGCCCTGCACGTCCCCCAGGAGGAAGCACCAGCGGCGGTCTCCCATCGGGAACAGGTCGTAGAAGTCGCCGCCGACAGTCTGGCCCTCGCCGTGCGGCTCGTAGACGATCGCCGTTTCGACGCCGGGGATGCTGGCGAGGGAAAGGGGCAGCTGGCCGCGCTGGAGCGCCTGGCTGATGGTGGCCTGTTGCGTATACCGGCGGGCCGTGACAACCGCCTGGGCCACCCGCCGTGCCAGGTGCTCCACCATCTGCGCCACTGCGTCGGTCATCTGCAGATGTCCCTCCCGGCCGAGCAGCAACACGCCCAGGCTGGCACCGCCCGCGAGGAGAGGGAAGGCGAGTGCTACACCACCCGACCCGCTGGTGTCCGCGCTCTCCGGCCAGGGCCATGGAACGGCCGTCGTACGGACTCTGTCGGGTGGCTGGTCCTTTTCCAGATCGTGCCGCAGCGCTCTGATGCGCCGCTCGTCCGCGTGCCAGACGCGAGAGAGCCGCATGCCCCCCGCGTCGGTGCTCAGCCACACGCCGCACCAGTCGGCGAGCCGGGGCACCAGCAGTTGCCCTGCCAGCGCGGCGACCAGGTCCTCGTCGAGCTGTCCCGCGAGGAGTTCGCTGGTCTCGTCGAGGAACGACGGCCCCCCGCGGTCGCTCCACTCGGCAGTGCTTCCGCGGCGGTCACCCAGCGGTGCGGGTGGCTCGACGACACGCGGTTCGGCGGGCGTGGCACTCGTGAGAAGGCCGGCGAACTCTGGCTCCTCATTCGTGTTCTCAAGGCGGAACCAGACCGCTTTCTCGGTGTGCCGGTAGGTCACACCCCACGACTCGGCCAGTGCACTCACCAGCTGAAGTCCGACGCCACGCCCCTGGCGCTGTGCATCCATCGGGGCGCGCACCACGCTGGAGGGGTGCCGGTCAGCCACCTCGACCACCACGCCCATCCGCTCGCCCGGTGCTGGGGAGCCGGCTCCCGTCCCCGCACGCTCGGGAGCTGCCGGAGCAGGAGGGACCGGCCCGGTCTCCAGGCGGCAGACGATCTCGATATCGGTACCCGCGTGCATGACTGCGTTGGTGACCAGCTCGCTGACGAGCAGCAGGGCGTCGTCGACGATCCGTTCGGGAACCGCAGCGGCGGCGGTTCGTCCGGCGAGTACGGAGCGAACGAACCTACGGGCCCCACCGGCCGCGAGCGCGTTCGAGGGCAGGCTCGTCCGCGACACGGACTCATCTGTGCGCGAAGGAACTGGGCCCATCTGCGCCCCCTGGGCATGCCCGGACACGAAGATCTGCTGACGTTTACACTGTGACATACCGGCATAAATAGACCACTGGAAATGGGCTGCCATGGCACTCGATCCGGTCCGGCCTGATTCCGCTTCGCCCGCCCCGGAATCACCCGAAAATCCCGAATCCGACGAGTACGCTGGCCGCCCAGGGGGCGCCAGTGACCGACAGTGGGTACCTGAGGGTGACCTGCGGCCGCTGCTGACAGCGATGAATACCTTGTGTGACGGGGATTTCAGCGTGCGGGTAGGGAGCGCGGGCGAGGGCATCCTGGCCGAGATGGCGGGGGTGTTCAATCGGATCGTCGCGCGCAACGATCATCTGGCCGAAGAGCTGCAGCGGGTGCGGCACGCGCTGGTGCAGCAGGGCCGACTGGACGAACGGATCGCGGTGAGCCCCGGCCAGGGGGAATGGGCATCGAGCGTCGACGCAGCGAACACACTGCTCGACGCACTGGTGGTACCGGTCACGAAGGCGACGCGAGTGCTGAACGCCGTTGCCGACGGGGACCTGACGCAGCACGTCGACCTGTACGACGGAAGCCGCCAGCTCCGCGGCGATCTGCGGCGCCTGGGGCGCGGCGTGAACCGCATGGTGGACCAGCTCTCCCTGTTCACCGGCGAGGTGACACGCGTCGCCCGGGAGGTTGGCACCGAGGGGCGGCTGGGCGGGCGGGCCAAGGCCCGAGGGCTGTCCGGTGACTGGCGGCTCGTGACGGAGGCCGTCGACACGATGGCGTCGCGGCTGACAGCGCAGGTGCGTGATATCGCAGTCGTGACGACGGCTGTGGCGAAGGGCGACCTCACCCAGCAGGTGACAGTCGAGGCCACCGGCGAGCTGTTGGAGCTGAAGCTCACGGTGAACACGATGGTGGACCAGTTGCGGGCGTTCGCGGACGAGGTGACACGGGTGGCCCGTGAGGTCGGCAGTGAAGGGCAGCTGGGCGGACGCGCGCAGGTCAGGGGTGTCTCCGGTGTCTGGAAGGACCTCACCGAGAGTGTCAATTTCATGGCATCGAATCTGACCGCCCAGGTTCGTAACATCGCCCAGGTCACCACCGCCGTCGCCAATGGCGACCTCAGCCAGAAGATCACGGTGGACGTGAGGGGCGAGATCCTGCAGCTGAAGCTCACGGTGAACACGATGGTGGACCAGTTGCGGGCGTTCGCGGACGAGGTGACACGGGTGGCCCGTGAGGTCGGCAGTGAAGGGCAGCTGGGCGGACAGGCGCAGGTCAGGGGTGTTTCCGGTGTCTGGAAGGACCTCACCGAGAGTGTCAACTTGATGGCATCGAATCTGACCTCCCAGGTTCGTAACATCGCCCAGGTCGCCACCGCCGTCGCCGAGGGGGACCTCGGCAAGACGATCACGGTGGAGGCAAGGGGCGAGATCCTGGAGCTGAAGACGACGATCAACACGATGGTGGACCAGCTCTCGGCGTTCGCGGACGAGGTGACACGGGTGGCCCGTGAGGTCGGCAGTGAAGGGCAGCTGGGCGGACAGGCGCAGGTCAGGGGCGTTTCCGGTGTCTGGAAGGACCTCACCGAGAGTGTCAATTTCATGGCATCGAACCTGACCGCCCAGGTTCGTAACATCGCCCAGGTCACCACCGCCGTCGCCAACGGCGACCTGTCGAAGAAGATCGACGTGGACGCGCGAGGCGAGATCCTGGAACTGAAAGACACCGTCAACACCATGGTCGGTCAGCTCTCGGCGTTCGCGGACGAGGTGACACGGGTGGCCCGTGAGGTCGGCACCGAGGGGCAGCTGGGTGGACGCGCGCAGGTCAGGGGTGTTTCCGGTGTCTGGAAGGACCTCACCGACAACGTCAACTTCATGGGCGCCAACCTGACCTCCCAGGTTCGCAACATCGCCCAGGTCGCCACCGCCGTCGCCAACGGTGACCTGTCGAAGAAGATCGACGTGGACGCGCGAGGCGAGATCCTGGAGTTGAAGACGACCGTCAACACCATGGTCGACACGCTGTCCTCCTTCTCCTCCGAGGTGACGCGTGTCGCCCGTGAGGTCGGCAGCGAGGGAAGACTGGGCGGCCAGGCCCGCGTCGAGGGCGTGTACGGAACCTGGAAGCAGCTGACCACCAGCGTCAACGTGCTCGCTCTGAACCTGACCACGCAGGTCCGCGCGATCGCCGAGGTGGCCAACGCCGTCACCCAGGGTGACATGTCGCGCTCCATCTCGGTCGAGGCCGAGGGCGAGGTCGCAGCGCTGAAGAACAACGTCAACCTCATGGTGACCAACCTTCGCGAAACCACCCGTGCCAAGGACTGGCTGGAATCCAACCTCACCCGGCTCGCCGGCCTCATGCAGGGCCGCGGCGACCTGGTCGAAGTCGCCGACCTGATCCTGCGCGAACTGACCCCGCTGGTGAACGCGCAGTTCGGGGCGTTCTTCCTGGCCGAGGCCGGCGCCAATCCGGGCGAGGGGCTGGAGTTCATCGCTGGATACGGCAGCGGCCAGGCCGATGAAAGCGGCCTGCTCCCTCGGTCCGGCACCCCCAGCCGTGGCCTGATCACCCAAGCCGCTCTGGAGAAGAAGCGCATCCTTGTCGAGAGCGTGCCCCCGGACTACATCACCATCAGCTCCGGTCTCGGCGAGGCGCTGCCGGCCAGCGTCGTCATCTTGCCGATTCTCTTCGAGGACCAGGTCCTCGGCGTGATCGAACTGGCCTCGTTCAGCAGATTCAGCGAGGTTCACCTCGCCTTCATCGACCAGTTCGTGAACACCATCGGCGTATCGATCAACACCATCATTGCCAACTCCCGGACGGAATCCCTGCTCTCGGAGTCCCAGCGACTCACCTCCGAGCTGCGCCAGCGCTCGAACGAGCTGCAGAGCACCAATGCCGCGCTGGAGGAGAAGGCCGCGCTGCTGGCCACGTCGTCGCAGTACAAGTCGGAGTTCCTGGCGAACATGTCGCACGAGCTGCGCACTCCGCTCAATTCCCTCCTCATCATGGCCCGGCTCCTCGCCGACAACCCCGAGAACCGGCTCTCGGAGCAGGAAGTGGAGTACGCGGCCACCATTCAGCGCTCGGGCTCCGACCTGCTCCAGCTGATCAACGACATTCTGGACCTGTCGAAGATCGAGGCGGGGCGGATGGATGTGCATCCGAAGAAGCTGCCACTGATCACACTGCTCGACTACGTGCGTGCGACATTCCGTCCCCTCGCCGTCGACCGCGACCTCACCTTCGATGTCACGGTCGGCCCCGACGTGCCGTCGGAACTCTTCTCGGACGAACAGCGGCTCCAGCAGATCCTCCGCAACCTGCTGTCCAACGCGGTGAAGTTCACCCCGTCGGGTGGTGTGGAGCTACGTGTCGAGCGGGTGCCGGGAACGGAGTTCGAGGAAGAAACACTACGGAGTGCCGAGGCGGTCGTCGCGTTCTGTGTCAAGGACACCGGCATCGGTATCCCGCCCGAGGAGCTCGCGGGGATCTTCGAGGCGTTCCAGCAGTCCGACGGCACCACCAACCGCAAGTACGGCGGCACCGGGCTCGGTCTCTCCATCAGCCGGGAGATGGCCGGGCTGCTCGGGGGCCGGATCGTCGCCGAGAGCGAGCACGGCGTCGGCTCCCGGTTCACCTTGTACATTCCCTCGCGCTTCCCCGGCGTCTCGCCCGCACCCGGCCGAGCGGGGCTCCCGGCTGTGGCTGCCACACCCGAAGCCCCGGCCGCGCTGTCCGGACGTGCCGGACCGTTCAGCGCCGCCGCTGATCGCCCCCCGGGCGCACCATTGGACACACCGGGCAGCCTGACCATCACGGAGGATCAGACAGCCGACGGCCGCGACGAGACATGGCCGGAGACGACACGGCTCAAAGGGTGGCTGAGCGGACGCTCCGGTCGCGTACTGGCAGGGCGCTGCATCCTCATCGTCGACGACGACATCCGGAACGTTTTCGCCCTTACGCACGTGCTCGGACGCGTGGGCATCACCGTCAAATACGCCGAGAACGGCCGCGAGGGCCTCGATGTCCTCGACCGGTACCCGGACGTGTCGCTGGTCCTGATGGACATCATGATGCCCGAGATGGACGGCTATGAGACGGTCCGGGCCATCCGGAGCACAGACCGCCTCGCCCACCTGCCGATCATCGCACTCACCGCCAAGGCCATGCCGGGCGACCGCGAGAAGGCGATCGACAGCGGCGCCAACGACTACGTTCCCAAACCCGTGGACGTCGACCGGCTGCTGTCGGTGATCTGTGACCTGCTGGACCCGCGGGACGACTCCGAAAAGCAGCCGGATTCCGCAGAAGGCCCGGATATCGCCGAGGAAGACAATGAGACCTCTCCTCCGAGGGAGGACACATGAGCGCTACCGCAGATGACAGCTGCATCCTGATCGTCGACGACATGGAGGAAAACCTGGTCGCGCTGCAGGCCGTGCTCGGCCCGCTCGGCCAGCCCCTGGTCCTCGCACGCTCGGGGGAGGAGGCCTTGAAGGCGATGCTCCGCCAGGAGTTCGCCGTCGTGCTGCTCGATGTCCTGATGCCGGGTATGGACGGCTTCGAGACCGCCGCCAACATCAAGCGGCTGGACCAGACCAAGGATGTGCCCATCATCCTGCTGACCGGGGCCGAAGCCGACTCGGACTACGCGTACCGGGGATACTCCGTCGGCATCGCCGATTTCCTGATCAAGCCCTTCGACCCATGGCTGCTCCGCACCAAGGTCAGCGTCTTCCTGGACCTGCACCGCCAGAAGCGTCAGATCTCCGCACAGGCCGAGCAGTTGAGGCGGCTCCTGGTTACCGAGAGCCATTCCACGGCACACGCCCAACCCGGGGGATCTGTGGAGCCAGCGGACAGGATGCAGGACAAACAACAGCGACGGACCACAGGTGCAGGCCCGGCCCTCGCGCGGGGGGAGGAGCTGGCTGAAATCGCCGAACAACTCACCCAGATCGAACTGCTGCTGCGCGACGCGGAAAGTCCCGAACCGGGCCGACTCGCCGACCGTATCGCCGACCTCGAACACGCCGTCGGCAGCCTGCTGGCGACCGGGGACGCCAGCTGACATCGCAACACTCACTGACGTCGCAGTCCGCTCGGTGGCGGTGCGCCCCTGCGCGGACTCGGGGATCTTTGGTAGTGCGCCTGCACATCATGATCGACCCGGGCAGCCGCGTCCCCGCTGCGCGCCGCTCAGCCGATGAGGCCGAGGATCTCCCGGAACACCCCGTTGTCCGGGCCCCGCGAGAGGTCCAGGACACGTGAACTCCGGTAGTACGGGCTCAGGTCGAGGCCCAGCCCCACTCCGTGGACCTCGACCGCCCCGGACTGTTCGTACCGCGCCACCACGTCCTTGAGGTGGCGGTCGAGGAAGTGGTCGTCGTTGGCGAGCTGGGTCGCGGTGTCCATGGGGCCGCCGTCCGACAGTACGAACAGCAGCCGCCGGCTGCCCGGCCCGCGCTCCGCCACCGTGCCCTCGGTGCGGCGGGCCGCCCAGGCCACTGCTTCGCCGTCCACTCCCTCGCGGAAGAGATCCGGTTTCAGCAGGGCGGCGATATCCCGGCGAGCGGTGCGCCACGGGGTTGCGGCGTCCTTGAACACCAGGTGGCACTGCTCGTTGAGCCGGCCGGGGCGCGGAGGCCGTCCGGCGCGCAGCCAGTCACGCCTGGCCCGGCCGCCGTTCCAGGCTCCGGTGGTGAAGCCCAGGATCTCGCACTCGGCCCCGGCCCGGTCCAGTGCCCTGGCGAACACATCGACCAGCAGGGCGAGCGATTCGCCGTACTCCTTCATGGAGCCGGAGCAGTCGATCAGGAACGTCACCCTCGCGTCGGTCGCCGGTTCGGTCCGCTCGGACCTGAACACCCGCCGCTCGGTGGGGGATCCGATCAGCCGGGCCAGCATCCGGCCGTCGATGTACCCCTCCTCCTGCGCGCCGTCCCAGCCCCGGGTCACGGGCGTTGCGAGCCGCGCCGTCAACTCCCGTGTGATACCTGACAGGTTGATGCCCTGCGAGGCGATCCGCCGGTCGAGCTGCTCTCGGTAGCCGGTCAGCGCAGCGGGGCGCACCAGAGTGCCCGCACGCCGCTGCCGGTCGTAGGTGATGGTGAAGACGCGGTAGCCGTCGCCCTCGCCGGTGTCCGTGCCGTGGAGCGCGGCGGCGCTGCCCGCCGGGCCGTCGTCGAAATCCGTCAGCAGGGTGAATCCGTTGCGCGGGGGAGCGGGCCGTACGTCGTCGGCGCGCTCCGCGCGGCCCCGGTGGGCGGCCGCCCCGGCGGAAGCGGTCATCCCCGCCACGGCACGGGCGATCGCCAGCGCGTGCACGGCGAACCGGGCCTGGTCGAAGCGGTCCTGGCGCAGCCCCGCCAGCTCGTGGCCGATCACCGGGGCCAGGGCGCCGCGGGTGGCCTCGATGATCCCCTCGGTCTCCTCGACCACCGGGCGCCCGGTGATCCTGGCCCGGCACACCTGCGCGACCGTGTGGAGGAGAAGACCGGTCGCCGTCTCGGTCAGCCCCGACTGGTGGAAGGCGAGCGACCACTGCTCGTGGCGGTGCTGGAGGTTGTGCTCCATGCCGGGCAGGTGCGCCGGCGCCAGCGACTCGGCCCGGAACTGCTCCAGCATCTCGAAGACCAGCCGCGCCGTCCGGTCGTCCGGGCACAGCCGCCGGTGCAGCTCCTGGTCGGAGTGGGCCAGCCGCAGCGCCAGGCCGTCCGCCGCACCCCGGAAGGAGCCGAAGTCGTCCTGCGCGGAGGGATACAGATGCGGTGCGAACACCGGGAGTGCCTGCCGCCCGCGGTGCGGCTGCCCGCCGCGGAAGTGCAGATCCGGGACACCGCACAGGGCGCGGACCGCCGCCCCGCACAGCTCCTGGACCTGCTGCCGGTGGCGGACCGCTGCCTGGGTACCGCCCATGTCAGGCGCCCCGGACCGGATCGCCGGCGAGCGGGCCGTGACCGGAGACCCGTCCCGGCTCCTCCGGCTCCCGGCCGAAACAGCGCTGGAAGTACTCGGCCACCACATGGCGTTCGTCCTCGTCGCAGCGGTTGAGGAAGGACAGCCGGAAGGCGGCGGCGCAGTCGCCGAATATCTCGGTGTTCTCCGCCCAGGTGATGACCGTACGGGGAGACATCAGCGTCGACAGATCGCCCGCGCGGAACCCCGCACGCGTCAGTGCGGCGACCGCCACCATCGCGGTCACCAGTTCACGTCCCGCCTCGTCGGCGAAGGCCGGGACCCTGGCCCGTACGATGGCCGCTTCCTCGTCGGCGGGCAGGTAGTTGAGGGCCGCCACGATGTTCCAGCGGTCGATCTGGGCGTGGTTGAGGCGCTGCGCCCCGTGGTAGAGCCCGTTGAGGTTGCCCAGACCCACCGTGTTCGCCGTGGCGAACAGCCGGAACTGCGGGTGCGGGCGCAGCACTTCGTTCTGGTCCAGCAGGGTGAACCTGCCCTCGCGTTCCAGCAGGCGCTGGATGATGAACATGACGTCCGGGCGCCCCGCGTCGTACTCGTCGAGGATCAGGGCGACCGGCCGGCGCAGCGCCCACGGGATGATCCCTTCCTGGAAGGCGGTCACCTGGCGGCCTTCGCGCAGCACCACCGTGTCCTTGCCGACGAGGTCGAGACGGCTGAGGTGGCCGTCCAGATTGACGCGTACGCAGGGCCAGTTGAGCCGGGCCGCCACCTGCTCGACATGGGTGGACTTGCCGGTGCCGTGCAGCCCCTGGACCAGCACCCGGCGGTTGTGTGTGAAGCCGGCCAGCAGCGCCAGGGTCACATCGGGGTTGAACCGGTAGGCGGGGTCGGTCTCGGGGACGTGTTCGGACGGTTCGGCGAACGCGGGGACCGTGAGGGACGATTCGATACCGAACACGTCCTTCACGGCCAGCCGGACGTCCGGTCCTCGCGTCGGGGTGGCGGGCCCGGCCTCCGCCGCGCCGTCGGTGCGGCCCGCGGTCGCGGTACAGGTCGTCATGGGGAATTCCCTTCGTCAGGGGGAGTCGGTGGGGTCCTCCGGCGTTCCCTCCGCCTCGATACGGCTGATCGCCGCGGCGGCGCGCTGGAGCGCGGGCAGGACCTGCAGGGCCTTGTCCGCGGTGAGCCGTACGGCGGGTGCCTGCACGGCGACGCACATGTTGGAACGGGCGCCGCCCGCGGCCGGCACGAGGACGGCCACGCACACCAGGCCGGGCAGGAACTCCTCGTCGTCCAGCGAGAATCCGTCGCGGCGCACGCGCCGGAACTCCTCCTCCAGAGTGTCGAGATCGGTCACGGTGTTGGGGGTGCACCGCTTGAGCGGTGCGTGGGCGAGCAGCTTGCGCCGCTGCGCCGGGAGCATCTGGGAGAGGATCATCTTGCCGCTGGCCGAGCAGTGTGCGGGCACCCGGGAACCGGCGGTCAGATAGAAGCGCAGCGGCTCGGGGGTCTCGACCCGGTCGAGATAGACGACCTCGTTGCCCGAGAGCGTGGTGATGTTGCAGCTCTCGCCCAGCTCGTCCACCAGACTGCGCAGCACCGCGTGGCGTGCGCCGTGGTGGGTGGCGTTGAGCAGCAGGTTCTCGGCGAGCCGCCGCAGCCTCGATCCGGTGCCGTAGTGCCTGCCGTCGCTCTGGCGGATGAGTAGTCCCGCACTCTCCAGTTGCTGCAGCATCCGGTGCAGCGTCGGTTTGGGCATGCCGGTCTCCTCGACCAGGCCCTGGAGCGAGACCAACTGGTCCTTGGACGCGATCAGTTCGAGCAGCGCGAAGAGCCGCATGGTCGGCGTGTCGCCGTTGAGTGCGGCGGGGTCGGATGCGCGTGACAGGTCCACGGTAGCTCCAGGTCGGTCCAGATTCCGGAAAGTAGCGTATCAGGTATCGAATTTCGGAACTCACCGTTGACGGAGCGAGGAAGGGCTCCTATGGTCCACTCAGATCCTGATTTCAGGAACGCCACGTACCGATTCTTTATGATCCGGTGTGCTGAAGGAGTGGAACCATGAGCGAGAACCCCGCGGACACCAGCCGTACTGTCGCGGCAGGCCCGCAGCGGATGACCCCGTCGGAGGCGTTCGTCGAGACGCTGGTGGCCAATGACGTCACCGATATCTTCGGCATCATGGGCTCGGCGTTCATGGACGCCATGGACATCTTCGCGCCGGCCGGTATCCGCCTGGTGCCGGTCGTCCACGAGCAGGGCGCCGGCCACATGGCCGACGGATACGCCCGGGTCAGCGGCCGGCACGGGGTCGTCATCGGCCAGAACGGCCCCGGCATCAGCAACTGCGTCACCGCCATCGCGGCCGCGTACTGGGCCCACAGCCCCGTCGTCATCGTGACCCCGGAGACCGGCACCATGGGCATGGGCCTGGGCGGCTTCCAGGAGGCCAACCAGCTGCCGATGTTCCAGGAGTTCACCAAGTACCAGGCCCATGTGAACAACCCGAACCGGATGGCCGAGTTCACCGGCCGCGCCTTCGACCGGGCCATGTCGGAGATCGGCCCGACGCAGCTGAACATCCCGCGCGACTACTTCTACGGTGACATCAACACCGAGATCCCGCGGCCGAACCGGCTCGACCGCGGCGCGGGCGGCGAGAAGAGCCTGGACGAGGCGGCCGAACTGCTGGCCACCGCCGAGTTCCCGGTCATCATCTCCGGCGGCGGTGTCGTCATGGCCGACGGGGTCGACCAGTGCAAGGCGCTCGCCGAACGGCTCGGCGCCCCGGTCGTCAACAGCTACCTGCACAACGACTCGTTCCCGGCGAGCCACCCGCAGTGGTGCGGACCGCTGGGCTACCAGGGCTCCAAGGCCGCGATGAAGCTGATCGCCCAGGCCGACGTCGTGGTCGCGCTGGGGTCCCGCCTCGGCCCGTTCGGCACCCTGCCGCAGCACGGCATGGACTACTGGCCGAAGAACGCGAAGATCATCCAGATCGACGCCGACCACAAGATGCTCGGCCTGGTCAAGAAGATCACCGTCGGCATCTGCGGCGACGCCAAGGACGCGGCGGCCGCCCTCACCGAACGGCTCACCGGACGGACCCTGGACTGCGACGCCACCCGCGAGCGGCGCGCCGCCGTCATGAAGGCCGAGCAGGACGCGTGGGAGGAAGAGCTCAGCGCCTGGACCCACGAGAAGGACCCGTTCAGCCTCGACATGATCGCCGAGCAGGAGGAAGAGGAGGGCGACTGGCTGCACCCGCGCGAGGTGCTGCGGGAGCTGGAGCGCGCCATGCCGCCGCGCGTCATGGTCTCCACCGACATCGGCAACATCAACTCCGTGGCCAACAGCTATCTGCGCTTCGAGGAGCCCCGCTCCTTCTTCGCGCCGATGAGCTTCGGCAACTGCGGCTACGCCCTGCCGACCATCATCGGGGCCAAGGCCGCCGCCATGGACCGCCCGGCCATCTCCTACGCGGGAGACGGCGCCTGGGGCATGAGCATGGGCGAGATCATGACCGCGGTACGGCACGACATCCCCGTCACCGCCGTCGTCTTCCACAACCGTCAGTGGGGCGCGGAGAAGAAGAACCAGGTCGACTTCTACAACCGGCGCTTCGTCGCGGGGGAGCTGGAGAACGAGAGCTTCGCCGCCATCGCCGAGGCCATGGGCGCCGACGGCATCGTCGTGGAGAAGCTCTCCGACGTCGGCCCGGCCCTGCAGAAGGCCGTCGACGCCCAGATGAACGAGGGCCGGACCACGGTCATCGAGATCATGTGCACCCGTGAGCTGGGCGACCCGTTCCGCCGCGACGCGCTCTCCAAGCCGGTGCGCTACCTGGAGAAGTACCAGGACTACGTCTGAGCGACCCGAGCCGGGAGGCACTCGCGCCTCCCGGCTCCATGACCGCGGGGGTCCCGGTCCCGGCTGCCCTGCCCGGTCCCGGGGCCTCCGCACCCGACGGGTCCTGAGGCGCCGTGCACGCCCCTCGTGCGCACGGCGCCTCCGGACCCCGGCGCGCCCTGGGCCCTCCGGGCCCCGGCGCCCTGGACCGCATGTCCGGTGCACCTCCCGCTTCACCCGCCCGATTCCTCATCCCCGGCCCCCTCTTCCACGTCGCTCTCCCCACTCCTCCCGCACCGCCCACGCCAAGGGAACAGCCCCATGCTCATCGACCCGCTCGCCCCGGCGCGGCCTCCCGCAGGACCGGCCGGAGCCGCCGTCCAGCATCTGCTCGACACCTGGGCCCAGCGACTGCGTCCCGCCGCCCGGCGGCCCCGCGTCGCCCTGGCCGAGGGGACCGACCCACGGGCGCTCTGGGCCGCGGTCCACCTCGCCGAACAGCACGCCGTCACCCCGGTCCTGGTCGGCGATCCGGCGCGTATCCACGCGGGCGCGGCCGAGCTCGGTCTGAAACTGCCCGACGACCCCGACCGGCTCGGCATACTCGACCCGGCGGCGCTCGCCGCCGACGACCGCTGCGCCGGAACCCTCGCGGACGCGCTGGCCGCCCGGCGCGGCCTGGCCCCCGACGGGCGGCGCGCCCTGGCCGCGGACCCTCTCTACCTCACCGCGACGGCGCTGCGTCTGGGCGAGATCGATGCCTGTGTGGCCGGCAGCAACCGCCCCACCGCCGACGTCCTGCGGGCGGGGCTGTACGTCGTCGGCCTCGCCCCCGGCATCCGTACCCTCTCCAGCAGCTTCCTCATGGTGATGCCCGACGGCCGCCTCCTCGGCTACGGCGACTGCGCCGTGGTGGTCGACCCGACCAGCAGAGAACTCGCCGACATCGCCCTCGCCACCGCTGCCACCTACCGGGCCCTCACCGGCGAGCCGTCCCGGGTGGCGCTGCTGTCCTTCAGTACCAAGGGCAGTGCGTCCCACCCGCAGGTGGACCGGGTGCGCGAGGCGCTGAGCCTGGTCCGTGCCACCGAGCCCGGTCTCGCCGTCGACGGCGAGCTGCAGTACGACGCGGCGGCCGTCCCGGCGATCGGCCGGTCCAAGGCGCCCGAGTCGGACATCGCGGGCCGGGCGAACACGTTTGTCTTCCCCGGCCTCGCCGCCGGCAACATCGGCTACAAGATCGCCCAGTGGGCCGGTGACGCCGCGGCGGTCGGCCCCCTGCTCCAGGGTCTTGCCGCACCCCTGCACGACCTCTCGCGCGGCTGCACCGGATCGGACATCGCGGCCCTCGCGCTGGCAGCCGCCGTGCAGACGGACAGCGCCCGCCGCCCTCAAGCACCGGAGGAAGCACCGTGCCCCTGACACCCCCGACCGCCGCGCCCCGCCACGCCGCCCCGGCTGATCACCGCGCCGGGGCCGGCGACGGCTCGCGCGACGGAATCTGCCTCGCCGTACTCGACATGGCCGGTACCACGGTCACCGACGCGGGCGCCGTGGAGGATGCCTTCGTGCAGGCCCTGTGCCACCTGGACGTACCGGAGGGCGGCCCGGCCCACACCCGCATGATGGAGCACGTCCGCGCCACCATGGGCGAGTCCAAGATCTCCGTGTTCCGCCATCTCTTCGGTGACCGGGACGCGGCGGAGCGGGCCAACGACGTCTTCGAGCGCGCCTACGCCGAACTCGTCGCCGCCGGCCGCTGCAAGCCGATCCCGGGTGCACGCGAGACGATCGAGGCGCTCCGCGCATCCGGCGTCGCCGTCGTCCTCAACACCGGCTTCTCGCCCCGGACCCGGGACAGCCTGCTGGCTTCCCTCGGCTGGCTGGACCTCGCCGACGCGGTGCTCTCACCCGCCGACGCGGGCCGCGGCCGCCCCTACCCCGACATGGTGCTCACCGCGCTCCTGCGCACCGAGACGCCCTCCGTCCACCACACCGTGGTCGTCGGCGACACCCCGTACGACATCGAGGCGGGCCTGCGCGCCGGTGCGGGTCTCGTGGTCGCCGTGCTGACCGGCGCCCACACGGAACCCCAGCTGCGCGCCGCCGGAGCGCACTACGTCATCGACTCCGTCCGCCGTCTCCCGGACGTCCTGCGTGGCTGCTGAACCGCGCGCCACCGCGCGTATCCGGGGCGGGACCGGCCCAGGGCCGGGGACCGGACAGGACCTGGGCTGCCCGCCATGAATGCGCAACCGATCAACGGTGAGACCGCCGGCGAGCTCGCCGTACTCGACGCTTCGGAGCTGACTCGCGATCCGGAGCTGGGCGCCGGGCTCGCGGCATCGGCCCACCGGGTTCTGGCGGACCTGGTCGGCCGGGGCGCCGCGCTGGGATGGGTCGAACCGCCCTCGCCCGACGAGGTCGCGGAGCTGCTCGACCACGTGCTGCACGCGGTCCGGGAGGGGGACGGGGCCCTGCGCGTCGCCTATCTGGACCGCCGCCTCGTCGGACTGGGGTACTGGCTGCGGTACGCCAGACCGACCCACAGGCCGCACGCCGACCTGGAGAAGCTCGCGGTGGACCGCGGTGTCCATGGACGTGGCGTCGGCCGGGCGCTGACTGCCGCGCTGGTCGAGGACGCCCGGGCGGCCGGCATCGAAGTGCTCACCTTGGACGCCCGCGGTGACAACGCCAATGCCCTGCGGCTCTACCGCTCGCTGGGCTTCGCCGAGTACGGCCGTCTGCCCGACTTCGTCGCCTTCGGGCAGCGCCGCTACGACAAGGTGCTCTGCATGCTGGATCTCCGCCAGGAGCGCTGACGGCCGCCACCCGCAAAGCCCTCGCCGGACCCGAGGCCGCGCCGTCCGCCCGGCTTTCGATGTCCGGGCGGACGGCGCGACCCGGCGGACACGCCCTACCGGTGCTTGGCCACCCGGAGCAGGTGGAGCGCCGGCTCCGGCAGTTCGCGGCCCTTGGGCCAGACCGCGTGCAGGACACGGTGCAGCCGTACGGAGGGGTCGACCTCGACCTCGACCAGACGGCCCGACGCCACGTCCTCGCGTACGGCCAGAGCGGAGAGCACCGCGGGTGCCAGACCGCGGGCTGCCGCGCTGCGCAGCGGGGCGGTGGAACCGAGCTCCAGGACCGGGACGGCGATTCCGTCGTACGGGCGCAGCGCCCGCTCCAGGGTCTCCCGGGTGCCGGAGCCCGCCTCCCGCAGCAGCAGCGGGGTGTCGGCCAGCTCGCGCCCGCTCAGGGCGCTGCGCCGGTGTGTCCAGGGATGGCCGGGCGCCACCACGACGGCCAGCCGGTCGCGTCCCACCGCTGAGCGGTGCAGATCGTCGGGGATCCGGGGGCCCTCGACGAATCCCAGGTCGCAGCCCCCGCGGCGCAGTGCCTCGACCACACCCCAGCTGTTGGTCACCGTCAGCCCGACATGGGCGTCCGGCGCACTGTCCCGCAGGGTGACGAGCCAGCCCGGCATCAGCTCCTCCGCGATGGTCAGGCTGGCGGCGACATGCAGCCGGCTGTCCTGCCGGGACCGCAGTGCCGCGGCCCCCTCGACCAGCGCCGCGGCCTGTTCGAGCACCGCACGCGCCCAGTCGGTCACCACCGCCCCGGCCGGGGTGAGCCGGGACCCCGCGGTGGAGCGGTCCAGGAGCTGGAGCCCGAGGTGGCGTTCCAGCGTGCGCATCCGCGCACTGGCCGACGGCTGGCTGATGAGCATCCGGGCCGCGGCCCTGCCCAGGCTGCCGGTCTCCGCCACGGTGACCAGCAGCTGCAGCGACTGCAGATCGGGCAGCGGCCGCTGCCCGCTGTCCTGGGTCTCCCCGCGCTCGCTCACCGGTGCCTCCTCGTACGGCATGGCCTCATAGGAAAACCTTCATAGGGGAACCCTATGACCTGGTCCCGGATTCGCGTCTACCGGGCTGTGCCGATCGCCCACAGGCTGGTGATCATGACACTGAGTACGGAAAGCACCCACTCGTCGTCCCCCGGCGGACCGGGCGGACAGCCGTCGAAGCCGTCCCCGGGCGGCGCGTCCGCACCGGGGCCGGTGCGCCGCAACGCACCCGGCCTCGCGCTCGCCGTCGTCGGACTCGGCCTCGCCGAGGGCGTGCACGCGCTGGTGCCCGCCGTGCCGATGCTGACGGCGTCCGTCGTGCTCGGCGTCGTGGCGGCGCACGTCCCCGGGGTGCATTCCTTCGTACGGGGCCGGGGCAGGGCGGGGCTCACGACGGCCGGCAAGCGGCTGATGCGCGGCGGCATCGTGCTGCTCGGACTCAAGCTCAGCATCGGCGATGTCCTGGGCCTCGGCTGGGCGACGGTGACCATGGTGCTCTGCGTGGTCCTCGCGACCTTCTTCGGGACCTGGTGGCTCGGCCGGAAGATGGGACTGCCCGGCGACCAGCCGCTGTTGATCGCCACCGGCTACTCGATCTGTGGCGCCTCCGCCATCAGCGCCGTCAGCGGTGCGCTCGGCAAGGACGAGGACGACGAGCAGCTGGCGGCCGACGTGGCGACCTCGGTCGCCCTGGTCACCCTGTGCGGGACCCTCGCCATCGCGGTCCTTCCGCTGCTGCACCACCCCCTCGGCCTGAACGATCTGCAGTTCGGCCGCTGGGTCGGCGCCGGTGTCCATGACGTCGGCCAGGTCGTGGCCACCGCGCAGACCGCCGGCCCGACCGCGCTCGGCGAGGCCGTGATGGTCAAGCTGATCCGGGTGGCGATGCTCGCACCGCTGGTCGCCGGGGTCGCGATGGCCCACCGGCGGCGCCGCGCCCACGAGGAGGCCGGCGGCAAGGAGGCGCTGGGCACCCGCCGCCCGGCCATCGTGCCGCTGTTCGTGATCGGCTTCCTGGCGATGACCGCCCTGCGCAGCACCGGCGTGCTGCCCGCCGGGGTGCTCGACGCCGCCGACACCGCGCAGCAGCTGCTGCTGGCCATGGCGCTCTTCGGCCTCGGCAGCGCCGTCCATCTGCCGTCGCTCGCCCGCTCCGGAGCCAAGACGGCCGCCCTCGGGCTTGCCTCCTGGGTGGTTGTCGCGGGGGTGAGCTACGCGGGTGTCCTGCTCACCACCTGAGCGTGCACACCGGGGCCGCAGTCCCGGTGACCGCCGGCACCCCGGCGGGGCAGTCGACGACGACTGCCCCGCCGGGGTGTTCCGCGTACGGGGGGTGTCAGGCCCGGGTCTGCTCCTGCACCGGCAGCGCGGAGGACGGCACAGCGGGCAGATCGGCGGCCAGATGGTCATGGATGCCGTCCGGGTCCGTCAGCCGGTTGAGCCGCGCCGGCACATCGAAGCCGACCAGCAGGACGACCAGGACCGTGCCCGCGAAGGTCAGCACGGCGAGGGCCCGGCCCAGCGGCATGCCCGAAGCCAGGTGCGCGCCCAGGACCGGAGCCACCGCACCGCCGAGCGCGCCGACGTTGTAGGTGAAACCGAGCGCGGCGGCGCGGCCCTCGGTCGGGAAGTGGCCGCCGATGTAGCGCGGCAGCAGCCCGGAGATACCGAAACTCAGGGCTTGCAGCACGAACAGCAGGACGCCGAGCAGCAGCAGGTTGTCGTGCACGGCGAACACCGGGAACACGAAGACCATCGAGGCCAGCAGCGTGAACGCGTACGCCTTCTTCGTACCGATCCAGTCGCCGACGAAGCCGGCCAGCCAGCAGCCCGCCATCGTGCCGAACCCGGCGAAGAACAGGGCGTCGCTCACCTGGCTCGGCGAGTAACCCAGGTCGGTCTTGAGATACGTCGGCAGCAGCGCCTGGATGGGCCAGGTGTACAGGAAGGCGAAGAAGACGGTCACGATCATGGACACGTACAGCAGCCAGCTGCGCCGGCCGCCCAGCTGCACCGCGAGAACGAGCAGGCTGATCCCCGCCAGGACCGAGAGGACGGGCACCATCCCCGCACCGGCCGGGGTGAAGACAGCGAACAGGGCTACGGTCGCGACGGCCACCAGCACCATGTTGACCGTGGCCAGGACCGGCGTGGCGAAGAGCGGGCGGAAGGGATTGGGCCTGGCGGTCCGCTCCTTGACCGACTCGCTCCACTCGGGGGCCTCGGGCAGGGCGCGTCGCAGCCACAGGGCGACCACGATCGGCACCAGGCCGATGTAGAACATCCAGCGCCAGCCCAGCGCCGGGACGATCCACTTGTACGCCTGGGCGGCCAGCACCGAACCCACGGAGAAGCCGGAGATCAGGAAGCCGCTCGCCCGGTTGCGCAGCCGCGCGGGCCAGCTCTCCATGGCATACGTGGCGCTCGCGCTGTACTCACCGGCCATGCCCATGCCGATCGCCAGGCGCGCGACGAACAGGCTGGTGTAGTCCCACGACAGACCGCAGGCGAAGGTGCCCAGCGAGTAGAGCAGGATGCTCACGATCATCGACAGCTTGCGCCCGTAGCGGTCGCCCAGGGCGCCGAGTACGGCCCCGCCGAGCCAGCGGGTGATGAACGCGGCGGACACCAGGCTGGCGGCCTGCACCGTGCTCAGATGGAAGTCGGCGCTGATCTCGGTGAGGACCAGGGTGATCACCACGAAGTCGAAGCCGTCCAGGACATAGCCGATCCAGGCGGCGAAGAACGACTTCCACTGGGTGCGGGATACCTCGCGGTACCAGGGGAGCGGGGCTTGGGTCTTGTTGTGCACGATGCCTCCAGAATGCCGGACGGACTCGGCGCTGAGGCCGGCCGGCAGGCGGTGATGCGCTATCGCTGGGCGAGTTCCGAGACGAACGCGGCGGTCAGCGCGGTGGGAGCGGTGATGGCGGTACCGACGACGACGCTGTGGGCGCCGTGCGCGAGTGCTGCGGCGGCCTCGTGCGGATTACGGATACGGCCCTCGGCCACGACGGGGACGTCCACCGCACCGGCGAGGGCGGCGACCAGTTCGAGGTCGGGGCCGTCCTGCTGCGGTGAGCCGGGAACATATCCGGAGAGGGTGGTCGACACCAGGTCCGCGCCGTCGGCGGCGGCGGTGATGCCCTCCTCAAGGGTGGAGACGTCGGCCATCACCAGGGCGCCCGCCGCGTGGACCGCCTCGGCGAGAGCGGCGAAGGTGCCGCCGTCGGGGCGGGGCCGGGCGGTGGCGTCGGCGGCGACCACATCGGCCCCGGCCGCCACGAGCGCCAGAGCGTGCCGGACGGTCGGCGTGATGTACACACCGGTGTCGCCGTCCTTCCACAGGCCGATCAGCGGGAGGTCCACGGATTCCCGGATCGCCGCCACCACTTCGGGCTCGTTGGCACGTACGGCTGCCGCGCCGCCCGCCGCCGCGGACCTGGCCAGCCGGACCAGGGTGCCGGTCTCCCTCATCGGGTCGCCGGGAGGTGCCTGGCAGGACACGATGAGCCGGCCCCGCAGCGCGCCGGCCAGCGCTGAGGACGGCGTACGGGGCTGCGTACGGGACGGTGTGGTCACAGGAGGGCTCCCGGTCTGTGCAGGGGGACGGTGTTGGTCAGAGCGGCGGCGCCCAGTACGGCGGCGTCGGCGCCGTACAGCGGCGCCTCGGGGCGCAGCCGGCGCAGCGGCGGCATCAGCTCGCCCGCGAAGGAGGCCGTGAGGGCGTCCCAGTACAGCGGGCCGATTCCCGGTACGCCGCCGCCGACGACGACCCGGTCGGGGCCCAGCGTGTTGGCGAGGCCGCCGAGCGCACGGCCCATGGCCCGCGCGCCGGTGGTGATGGCCCGTACGGCGCCGCTGTCACCCGCCGCGGCCCGCTCGGCCACGGACTGGAGCCGGTCGGCGGTCCGTCCGGTGAGCCGCTCGTACAGGGCGGTGATGCCGGGCCCGGATGCGACCGCCTCAAGGTGCCCGGCGCCACCGCAGGTGCAGTCGAGCCCGGCCGCTTCGGGACTCGGCAGATGCCCGAGATGGCCCGCGATGCCCGCGGAACCGTGCAGCATCCGCCCGTCGCAGGCGAGCGCGCCGCCGACCCCGGTCCCGACGGCCGCGAACAGCAGGGAGGCGGACTCGCCGCCGATCGCGGTGAGTTCGGGTCCCGCGGCGGCGCGTACGTCGTTGTCACAGGCGACCGGAAGGGCGGTGCGGTCCGCGAGGCCGGAGCCCAGCGCGGTGCCCGCCCATCCGCGGATCGAGTCCGTCGCGCTGGTGATGGTGCCCGAACGCGGGTCCACCACACCGGCCGCGGCGACACCGACCGCCACCGCACCGCGGTCGACGGCGCGGGCGGCGTCGCGCAGCGCGTCGAGCACGGCGTCGGCGCCGGCGGTCGACGGAGTCGCCAGGGTGTGCCGGGCGAGCACCGCCCCGTCCGGCCCGACCAGGGCGGCAGCGATCTTCGTGCCGCCCAGGTCGAGCCCGATGACGGGACCCGCCGCCGGACGTGGACCGCGGTGGGTCGTCCGTGTCGTCATCGGGGAGGGGTCAGTCCGGCCGCGCGCAGCCGCGCGGCGATGAGCGCGACGGATTCGGCGTCGAGCTGGATCTGCGGGAACGCGGTGTCGCCGCACGCGATGACACCGAGGAGCCGCAGTGCGCCCTTGAAGGAGCCGAGCGCCGAGGAGCTGCGCCCCATGTCGGCATCGGGGCCCACGTCCACGATGTCGAAGAGCGAGACGAGCCGCTCCTGTTCCTTGGCGGCCAGCGTCCAGTCGCCGGCGCGTGCGGCCTCGTACAGCCGCACATAGGCCGCGGGGTCGACATTGCCGATGCCGGGTACGACACCGTCGGCGCCGGCCAGCAGCGCTGCGTCGACGGTGAGTTCGGAGCCCGTGAGGATGCTGAAGCGGGGGACGGGGCCCTGGCTCCGGCCGTCCCGGCCGCCGAGTTCGACGAGCAGACGGCGCAGCCCGCCCTCGTCGCCGCTGCTGTCCTTGAGCCCGGCCAGCGTGCCGTCCTCGGCGAGTTCGCGCACGAGGGGCGCGGAGAGCTTGCTGTGCACCGAGACCGGAAGGTCGTACGCGAACAGCGGCAGGTCGACGCTCGCCCGGATGCGCCGGAAGTGGCCGGCGATCTCCTTGGGGTGGGTGCGGGTGTAGAAGGGCGCCGTGGCGACCAGCGCGTCCGCGCCCAGCCGGGCCGCGACCCGTGCGTGGTCGATCACCCGGGCGGTGGTGGTGTCGATGACACCGGCGAGCACCGGGACCCGGCCGGCGGTCGTGCGGACCACGGTCTCCAGGACCGTCGCGCGCTGAGCGTCGGTGAGATAGGCGACCTCGCTGGTCGACCCCAGCGCGAACAGACCGTGCACACCTCCGCCGATGAGGTGCTCGACCAGGCGGGAGAGCGAATCGGTGTCGATCTCCCCGGTGGCGTCGAGCGGGGTGCAGACGGGCGGTACGACCCCGCGAAGGGGGGCGGTCAGGGCCATGGGGTTACTCCTGGTGCAAGTGAGGGCTGGAGATTCTCTCCACGACATGAGACATCAGATGTCCTATGTCTTGCGGTTAGAATAGTCCCCACGGGGTGCGAATCGTCAAAGTGACCCCGGTCACACTTCAGGCCCGGGAGCGGGCCCCGGAAGGAGCCTCAGTGGTCCGCAGTACGGCGTCCGACGACGTCCAGGCCCGTATCCGCCGGCTGATCCTGGACCGCGGCCTTTCGCCCGGCGGCCCGCTGCCCACGGAGACCGAACTGACCGGACTCTTCGGGGTCGGCCGGGTCACGGTCCGGGAGGCGCTCAAGGCGCTGCAGGCCCTGCAGGTCGTGGAGATCCGCCGCGGTTCCGGCACCTTCGTGGGCTCGCTCTCCCTGGCCCCGCTGGTGGAGGGCCTCGCGTTCCGTGCGGCGGTACGCCACCGCAACGGCGAGGCGAGCCTCTACGAACTCATGCGGGTGCGCGAGGCGTTGGAGGCCGGACTGATCGACAGCGTCGCGGCGTCGGTGCCCGGCGAGGACCTCGCGGTGCTGCGGGGGATCGTGGCGGAGATGGAGGGGGAGGCCGCGCGGGGGCGTATCGCCCGCAGTACGGACCGCGCCTTCCATCTGGTGCTGTACCGGTCCCTCGGCAACCACCTGCTCAGCGAAGTGCTCGACGCGTTCTGGGCCGCCCTCGACCAGGTGCGGGGCGACACGGGTGACGGCCACCAGGACCCGGCCGCCACGGTCGCCCAGCACCGGGAGATCGTCGACGCGGTCGCGGCGGGCGACGGCACGCGGGCCCGCACCGCGATGCGTACCCACTTCGACGGCATCAGGGAGCGGCTCGCGCCCGGCGAGGCGGGGTGAGGTGCGCGATGGCCTGCTGGACGCGAGTCCGGGAGGGGAGGCGGTTGCGATTGCGCATGAGCACAGTACGGCCCGCCAGGGTGGGCCGTACTGTGCTCATCGTCGTGCGGCAGGCCTCACGGGAAGAGCGCCACTCCCACCATGATCAAGACAATGATGCCGACGACGATGGCCGCGCCGACCCAGGGTCCCCGGTGCTTCATCGGCGCCCTCGGACCGCCGCCGCGCGGCCGGTCCTCCGGGAGCACCGGATGCGCGGGCCTGTCACTGGCGTAGAACTCCTTGTCCTGCAACTCAGCCTTGTCCTGCAACTCAGTCATCGGAAGTCCTTCCGTAGTGACCTTTGCAGCAATTATAGGTTCGCCCCACCCTGAATGCGCAAAATGTACCGATTCTCCCCTCGGTCGGGCAACCAACTGCGGTTCGGATCCAGGGGAATCCGTACGGTCGCGTGCCTGGGGCCGCCAGCGGGCCGAGCCGACCTGTACCCGTCCGGACCGTGGCGCTCGTACGCCGGGGGAGGGCCCAACTCCGTTCGGCCCCAAGGGCGATGGGTCCGACGAGGCGAGATCATTCGGAGATTGCGGCGTCTATGCTCTCCGGACACCGGGCGCAGCACCGACAAGCGAAAAGGGCGGTAGAGGATGGGCGAGCGGAACGGCCGGGCGGACATGCGGGGCAACCGGGCGAACTCTGCGCGGGTGTACGACTACATCCTGGGCGGCAAGGACCACTACGAAGTGGACCGGGTGGCTGCCGAAGCGTCGCTCCGTGCCTGGCCAGGGCTGCGGACGAGCATGCTGGCGAACCGGGCGACCATGCGGCGGATGGCCCACTGGCTGGCCGCGGAGGCCGGGATACGCCAGTTCCTGGACATCGGTACGGGCATCCCGACGGAACCCAATCTGCACCAGGTCGTCCAGCGGCAGACCCCGGAGGCGCGGATCGTCTACGTGGACAACGACCCGATCGTCCTCGCGCACGCCGACGCGCTGATGCGCAGCACCCCGGAGGGCCGGACCGCCTATATCCAGGCGGACATGACCGTCCCGGACACGCTCCTCGCCGACCCCGCCCTGCGTGAGACGCTCGATCTGGACCAGCCGGTCGGCCTCACGGTGATCGCCATGCTGCAGTTCGTGAAGGACGCACAGGGTCTCATCGAGACGCTGATGGAATCGCTGGCGCCGGGCAGTTACCTGGCGCTCACCCTCGCCACCGGGGACCTCGCACCCGAATCCGCGGCACTGGCGCGCGAATACACCGAGCGGGGCATCCCCATGTATCTGCGCACCCGGGCCGAGGTGGAGGCCCTGTTCACCGGGCTCGACCTGGCCGAGCCGGGCGTGGTGCCGATGACGTCCTGGCGGCCGGCCGACGGTGTGGTCCCGCCGGAGAACGGGACGAACATGTACGCGGGAGTGGCCCGTAAGCCCTGACCCCGGACCCGGCGTCCGGACGTTCCGTCCGCCTCTTAGACTGATCGTCCAGACCGTTCGTCCGGATTCCCGGCGGGGCGCCGGCCATACCTGACGGGCCACCTGATCCCCGCGAGCCCCGATGGAGCCCCCGCATGACGAACGCACTGCCGGTCACCCTCGACGACGTCCGCGACGCCGCCGCGCAGATCAAGGGCGTGGCCCACCGCACCCCCGTGCTGCGCTCACGCACCCTGGACCGGCTCGTCGGCGCGGAGGTGCACCTCAAGTGCGAGAACTTCCAGCGGATCGGCGCCTTCAAGTTCCGTGGCGCCTACAACGCGGCCTCCCGGCTGTCGCCGGAGCAGGTGGCCAAGGGCATCGCCGCGTACTCCTCGGGCAACCACGCGCAGGCCGTCGCCCTCGCCGCGAAGGAGTTGGGCACCACCGCGGTGATCCTGATGCCGGAGGACACCCCGCAGTCGAAGCTGGACGCCACCGCCGGCTACGGCGCCGAGGTCGTCACCTACGACCGTTACACCGGCGACCGCGTCGCCATCGGTGAGGCACTGGCCGCCGACCGCGGCCTCGCGCTCATCCCTCCGTACGAGCACCCGCACGTCATCGCGGGACAGGGCACCGCCGCACTCGAACTGATTGAGGAAGCGGGCGATCTCGACGCCCTGGTGGTGCCGGTCGGCGGCGGTGGGCTGATGGCGGGCAGTGCGACCGTCGCCAAGGGCCTGCGGGACCGTATCCGGGTGATCGGAGTGGAACCGGAGGCCGGGGACGACACGAAGAGGTCCCTGGAGGCCGGCAGGCGGGTGTCCATCCCCGTTCCGCGCACCATCGCCGACGGCCAGGCGGCAGACATCCCCGGCGAGTTGACCTTCTCCGTCAATCAGCGGCTGGTCGACGGCATCGACCTGGTGACCGACGACCAGATCCGTGACGCCATGCGGTTCGCGTTCGAACGCCTGAAGATCGTCATCGAGCCCAGTGGCGCCACCGGGCTTGCCGCTCTGCTGGCGGGCCGCGTCGACCGGCTCCCGCAGCGCGTCGGGGTGATCATTTCGGGCGGCAACATCGGCGCCGGCCGGTTCGCCGAACTCTGCGGGAACTGACCGCCCCGGGCCTGGGGCGACAGGGCGGTCAGCGTTAAAGTGACCGCGTGGCCCTACTGCCGGAAGACCTGACGTCACTGATTTCGGACGGCGACCGTGACGCAGCCGTCGAGCGCCTCCAGGAGGCTTTCTCCGAGGGGCACCTCTCGTCGGAGGAGATGGATGAACGCCTCCAGACGGCGCTGACCGCCAGAACACAGGGCGACTTGGTGCCCGCCCTGGCCGCTCTGCCCTCCGGAGCCGCGGACAGCACCGTCGAGATCGAGGCCGTCGGCGGGCGGATCGAGCGCGGTCGTGGCTGGCGGGTGCCCCGTACTCTCAGGGTCGAGTCGGCCTTCGGCAAGGTCGAGCTCGACCTGTCGCGGGCAGTGATCGAGTACCCGGTGGTCGACATCGAGTTGCGGCTCGGCAGCGGCCGGGCCCGTATCGTGCTGCCGCACGACGCCACGGTCGACTACGAGGGACTCCGCGCCGACTGGAAACAGCCCGTCCACCGGGCCCCGCGGCGTGCCGCCACGGGCGGTCCGCACATCCGGATCTCCGGTGCCATGGGGTACGGCCGGCTGAAGATCACGCACCGCCGACGCTGACCGCGGGTCCGGCGACCGTACGCCACGGCTCGCCGTCTCATGCGCGGTCCGCTTCTCCGCTCACCTCCAGGGCTTGACCGACCTCACAGGTTTCCGGGGGACTGCCGCGTTTCTGCGTGGGTACGCGAGCGCCGTAAAGGTGTCGCGTCGCCGTAAAGGTGTCGCACGGTGTCGCGTACACCGAAGTAAAGGGCGCATTCACGCACAGTGAAGCGGCAGTAGACAACGATGTCAGTCAGGTGATTGTGTTCATGGCGGAGACGGCTCCCCTCACAGACGCACCCCAACGTGGCGGTAAAGCTGTAGGCATCTCCATTGCCGCCGCGGTCGGCGGTTTTCTTTTCGGCTTCGACTCGTCCGTCATCAACGGCGCGGTCGACGCACTGGGTTCACATTTCCATCTCGGCACGTTCCTCTCCGGCTTTGTCGTCTCCATCGCTCTGCTGGGCTGCGCGGTAGGTGCCTGGTACGCGGGGCGGCTGGCGGACAGCTGGGGACGCCGGCGTGTGATGGTGCTGGGCGCGGTGATGTTCATCATCAGCTCCGTGGGGTCGGCCACCGCCTTCTCCGTGGCCGACCTCATGGTGTGGCGGGTGGTCGGCGGGCTGGCCATCGGCGTCGCCTCCGTGATCGCACCGGCGTACATCTCCGAGGTGGCGCCCGCGAAGGGGCGCGGCGCTCTGGGGTCCCTGCAGCAGCTGGCGATCACCGTCGGCCAGCTGGTGGTGCTCAGCTCCAACAAGGGCCTGGCCGGCGCCGCGGGCGGCGCCTCGCAGAACCTGTGGTTCGGCATGGCGGCCTGGCGCTGGATGTTCCTGGTCGGTGTCATCCCGGCACTGGTGTACGGCCTGCTGGCCATGCTGATCCCGGAATCGCCCCGCTACCTGGTACTGAAGGGCGAGTACGGCAAGGCGGCCGGAGTGCTCCAGCGGGTGACCGGTGAGAGCGACCCCGAGGGCAAGGTCGAGGAGATCCGGGAGACCCTGGACAAGGAGCACCGCAGTACGTTCGCCGACATCCGCGGCAAGCGGTTCGGCCTGCACCCGCTGGTCTGGGTCGGCATCATCATGGCCGCGTTCCAGCAACTGGTCGGGATCAACGCGATCTTCTACTACTCGACCACTCTCTGGAAGTCGGTCGGATTCAGCGAGTCCAGCTCGTTCACCACCTCGGTGATCACCGCGGGGATCAATGTGGTGATGACCGTGGTCGCCATGCTCTTCGTGGACCGGGTCGGCCGCCGCCGGCTGCTCACCATCGGCTCGCTCGGCATGTTCCTGTCGCTGCTGCTCACCGCGGTGGCCTTCTCCCAGCAGCACGGCAGCGGAGCCCATGTGTCGCTGCCCAGCCCCTACGGGCCGCTGGCGCTGGTGGGTGCGAACGCCTTTGTCGTCTTCTTCGCGCTCTCGTGGGGCCCGATCCTGTGGATCATGCTGGCCGAGATGTTCCCGAACCGGATGCGCGCGATGGCACTGGCCATCGGCACGGCGTCGAACTGGGTCTTCAACTTCATCGTCACCTTCGCTTTCGAGCCGATGACCCGCCAGGTCGGCCTCTCCTGGCTGTACGGCACGTTCGCCTTCTTCGCCCTGGCCTCGTTCTTCTTCGTACGCGGCAAGGTCCCGGAGACGAAGCAGCGGGAACTGGAGTCGATGACCGGCGAGACGTACCAGCGCCCGCCGGCCGCGCGGGCACCGTCGGCCTAGGGGCTGTCCGGCACTGCGATATCGGCGCCCGGCCGGCAGCCGGGCGCCGATACCTGTCAGAGCGGGATCAGGTGAGTTCGGGTCAGTGGGCTGCTCTCACAGCGTGGACAGCCGCACGCACTCCGCCATCGCGCGGAGCCCGGCATCGTTGGGGTGCACCGTGTCGCCGCTGTTGTAGGCCGGCAGCAGGCGGTGCGGGTCGGCCGGATCGCGTACGGCGGCGTCGAAGTCGATGACGGACCCGTCGGCGTCGCCGCTCCGGATCCACTGGTTGACCTCGGTGCGGATCCTCTCCGCACGCGCGTCGAGCTTGCCGTTGGGCGTGATCGTGGCCAGATGCACCCGCGCGCCCGCGGCCCGGGCCCGAGCGGCCAGCCGGCCGAACCCCGCGATGAGCTGCGATGCGGTCAGCGGCTCGCCGGGGTGCACACCGGCGTTGCTGCCGAGGTCGTTATTGCCCAGCGAGACGATCACATCGCGCACCGCCGGGAGGGTGAGGGCGTCCCGGTCGAAGCGGGACTCGGCGCTGCGCCCCAGGTTGTTGGCGCCCGCGCCGGTCGGTCCCGCGTCGGTCAGCAGCCGGTTGCCGCCGATCCCGGCATTGACCACCGAAAGGCGCCGGGACGGCGGCAGTTGGGCCAGCCGCCGGGCGAGTACGTCAGGCCAGCGCTGGTTCGCGTCGGTGGTCGTCGCCCCGCCCTCGGTGATCGAGTCCCCGAAGGCGACGACCGTCCCTGCCGCCCGGGCTCCCGCGACATCCACCGCCCGCAGGAAGAACCACGACGTGGTCCGTTCCGGGAAGGCCGCCCCGCTCGCGTCCGCCGTGTGGTCGCCGGAGGTCGAGATGTAGCTGGTCTGACTCGCCCACGGATGCCATGTCGTGGGACCCGTGGTGGTCGGCAGCCGGAAGCTGACCACCAGGTCCGTATCCGCCCTTACGGACAGCCGGACCGGATCCGTGACCGCTTCCGCCCCCACGGGCACCGTGGTGGACGGCTCATGGAGGAAGGTGGCACGGCGCAGGGTTCCGGGCACGACCGCCGCGTCCTTCGCGCGCCGCGCGACCGTCACCGGACCGACGTCCAGAGGGCGTTCACCGTACGCGTTGGAGAACCGCAGCCGGAACTGATCGCCGCCTGCGGACAGATGGACGATCATCCGCAGGGTCCGGTCGGTGAATCCCTCCGCCGACTGCCCGCTGCTGCCGGGCGGTGTCAGGGCCGTCGTCCAGGCCCCCACCCACGGCGCCGGGTGCGTGTCGGGGGGTACGGACCGCGCCGGCACGGTCGTCGCATCGGCCGCCGACCGTACGGGGCGGCCGGGTGAACTCACGTCCGCTGCCCGCGCGTCCACCGCCACCCCCATCAGCAGCAACGCGGCGACAGCAGCCGCGGAGCGCCTGAGGCGGAGCCTCCCCAACCGCCGTATCAGAGCCGTCCTCGTCATCGGGTCCCCTCCCGCTGCACCTTGAGTACGACCGGATAGCCCGGCCCGGCTCCCGGCGGTCCGGACGCGGGCAGGTCGATCTCGACGGCGTCGGCCGTACGCCGCCAGGCGAGGGGGCCGCCGCGGTGACCGAGCAGCCGGATCACCGAGCCATCGGCCACCGGAAGGTCGGCCGGCACCGTGAGCCGGGTGCCCGGCCAGCTCAGCGGCACGATGTGGAACGCGCCGTCGGAGCCGACCGTGTAGCGCAGCTCGCCGTCGTCCGCGCGGGACCACGGTGTGGATCCGTAGACGGCCTCACCGTTGACGTCCAGCCAGGCACCGATCGCCAGCAGGCGTTCGCGCTGCCAGTCGGCGATGGTGCCGTCGGCCCGTGGACCGATGTTGAGCAGCAGAGTGCCGTTCTTGGCGACGATGTCCACGAGAAGCTGGACCAGCTTCTCCTTGGTCTTGATCTTCGAAGTGGGGTCCATGTACCCCCAGGACCTGCTCATCGTCACGCAGGCTTCCCAGGGGGCGGTCTGCAGCGTGTACGACTTGTCGCCCTCGACCGTCAGGTAGTCGGCGTGCGAGGCGATGAAGCGGTCGTTCATGATGACGTCCTTGGGACGCGCCCGGTTCACCGCGTGGTTGTAGAAGTCGGCCATGATCTCGTCGCTGCGCCAGTCCCACTCCGGGGGCCGGAAGATATGTCCCGCGCCGCCGTCGAAGTTGTGCGTGCCCTGGCCGTCGCCCCACAGGACGTCCGGGTCGTAGCGGTCGATGAGGGTGCGCAGATGGACGTGCTCGTACTCCGCGACGTAGTCACGGACCGGCTTGTACCCGGTGTACGGCACGGGCTCGCGGGTGTACGGATTGAGCGGCGGCGTGCCGAGCGCCGGGTTGTAGAACTCGCCGAGCGAGTAGTAGAGACCGCGTTTGAGCTGTGTGTGCCGGGCGGCCCCGAAGAGTTCGCCCACCAGGTCGCGCTTGGGTCCCATGGCGACCGAGTTGCGGTTCGACGCCCTGTTGGGGAAGAGCTGGAAGCCGTCGTGGTGCTTGGAGGTCAGCACGAAGTAGCGTGCGCCGGCCCGCTCGAAGAGCCGTACCCAGTCGTGCGGGTCGAACCGTTCGGCACGGAAGCGCGGGATGAACGCGTCGTACGGGAAGTCCGCCCCGTAGGTGGCGCGGTGGTGGTCGTGGAGCGTGCCCTTCTCGAAGGCGTTGAAGCCGTACAGGTACCACTCGCTGCTCCACGCGTCGTCGCCCCAGTGGGGCACCGCGTACACACCCCAGTGGATGAAGATGCCGAACTTGCCGTCCGAGAACCAGCGTGCGGTGGGGTGCTGGGAGAGCGACCCGGGCGTGGGTTCGTAGGGGCCCGGGCAGCGGTTCTCCGCCGCACCGGACATCCGGGGCGCGGCGGCGGTTGCCCGGCCGCCCAGCGCGGCCGCCGCCCCGGCGCCGACAGCGCCGGCGAGGAGCGTTCTGCGGGGTAATGACTGCCTGTTGCTCATCCGTCATCCTCACTTCGGGGCTGATCCCCGGGCAGGCGTCAGAAGGCTGTGCGGTCATGTGTGTGACAGGCGTTCCTGTCTCTGAACCGCTTCCGGCATAGTGCAGGTGCATTCGCGGGAGCGGAACCCCCTGCGCGGAAAAACATCGGATGTCAACACGCCTTGCGACGCCCAAAGTTGCGCTTCTCGCCCTTCGTGGGGCGGATACATCGGGCCGGGAGATCAGTGTCGTACCGCGGCCGTCACAGGCCCTCGTTACCGCGCAGCTCCTCCACCGCGGTACGGGCGGCCGCGCCGATGACCGCGTCGGCACGCGGCAGTGTGCTGTCGGCGCGGGCCGCCTGGGTGAACACCACGGCGGTGTACGCGCTGCCGTCGGCGAGTTCGACCACTCCGGCTTCGTGGCGCATCGACCCGAACGTCCCGGTCTTGCCCGACACGGTCACGTCGTCGTAGGGGAATCCGGAAGCGAGCCGGTGCGTCCACGGCTGCTTTCCCATGACGTCGCGCATGAACGCACAGCTCTCGGCGGAGGCCGCCCGGCCGGTCCAGATGGCCCGCAGCAGCAGGGCCATGTCCGCAGGTGTGGCGGATGCCTTGGACAGGGGGTCGTAGACGACCGGCGGCACCGTTGTGTCGTTGTCCGAGATCCGCTCCATCGCGTCGCGCAGCGAACCGGCCCCGGTCTCCGTCACCAGCTGCGCGAACGTGGTGGCCACCCCGCCGTGCACGGTGGTGTCCTCCATGCCGAGGTCCCGGCACAGCTCGTCGACCGCCGCGGTCCCGACCCGGTGCAGCACCGCGTCGGCTGCGGTGTTGTCGGAGATGGTCATCATCAGGGCGACCAGGTCCCGCAGTGACATGGACACCGTGTCCCGCAGGACGGAGATGCCGGTCGGGCCGGGCATCCGGTCCGACGGTTCGAGTGTCACCCGCAGGCAGGGGTCGACCGCCCCCGCGTCCACCAGCCGGCAGAACGCGGCCATCAGCGGCATCTTGTAGACGGAGCCGACGGGGACCGCCTCGTCGGGATCGACCGCGACGTACGCAGCCGGACGCCGCAGCTCCGCCACGTGCAGCCAGCCGCGGACCCCCGCGTCGGCGAACAGGCCGCGGATCGTTCGCTGTACACCGCTCTCGCGCCGGGACGCGCTCATTTCGCCGCCTGCAAAGACAAGGCCTCGACCACCAACTGCGCTGTGTGCGCCGCCCATTCGCGGTCCGGGCGCCGCGCGTCCCACACGACCCGCAGGCGCAGGGGCAGGGGCGGATCGGTGGCCCTGACGCGCTCGACGCCGTCGGCGGCCAGTGTCTCGTCGGCCGTGACCAGCACCGCCTGCCCCGCCGCGACGAGCGCCAGCCCGGCGCGCTCGTCGGACACCACCAGGGTCTCCACCCGGCGCCCTCGGCTGGCCAGGGTGTCGACGAACAGGTCGTGCGCCGCGGGGGCTTCGTCCCGCGGGCGCACGGCGACGGGCAGGCGTCCGGCCGTTCCCCTGGTCCCGGCGTGCTGGTCCGCAGGCGAGAGGATCCAGCTGGGGAAGAGCACCACCCGGTCCGCCGCCAGACCGTGGAGTACGGCCGGGTGCCGGATCACCGCGAGGTCGAGCCGCCCCGCTGCGGTCTCGGACAGCAGCGTGACGGTCGGCGCTGTCGTCACGGCGATCCGGCTCCGCTCCCCGGCACGGACGGGCGCGGCCGCCACCGCGGCCGCGACTCTCGCCGGTACCTCGGGCGTCAGACCCAGCCTGAGCCGGCGGCCGTCCGCCTGCTCGCGGGCTCCCGCCTCCCGGAGTTCCGTGAGCGCCATCAGCGCCCGGCGGGCGTGCGGCAGCAGCAGTGATCCCTCATCGGTGAGCGTGACGCCCCGGTCGCGGTCGAACAGCCGGACGCCCAGCAGGGCCTCCAGCCGGCGCAGCCCCTGGGACAGTGGCGGCTGGGTGATTCCCACGCGCAGCGCGGCCGAGCCGAAGTGCTCCTCCTCCGCGAGCGCGACAAAGATCTCCAGATGCCGTTCGGTCAGCAACGTGCCCTCCGACGTGCGCAGATATCCATCTCGAATCACCCTGAGGTCGAGAGTGTATTCGACATGGATCCGGGCGGCCGACTTGACTGTGTGCCGTGTGGAGCCGGGCCGCCGCGTACCCCCTGTGCGGCGGCCCGTATCTCCCTGACGACGCGACAAGGAACGAGGCCACCGTGCACATCACCGAATCCGCTCCGTCCCGCCGGACCGTACTGGCACTCGGCGCCGGTACGGCCCTGGCCGCCCTGGCGCCCGCAGGCCGGGCCTACGCCGTATCGCCGGGTGACGACATCTCCGGTCGGCTGAAGGCGCTCGAAAGGGAGCACTCGGCCCGGCTGGGTGTGTTCGCCCGTGACATGGCCACGGGTGCGACAGTGCTGTACCGCGCCCGCGAACGCTTCCCAGTGTGCTCGGTGTCCAAGGCCCCGGCCGTCGGGGCCGTCCTGCGCGACCTCGACCACGACGGCGAGTTCCTGGCCAAGCGCATCCGGTACACCGAGGCACTCGTCAAGAAGTCGGGGAACGCCCCGGTCACCGGAAAGCCGGAGAACATCGCCAACGGCATGACCGTCGCCGAGCTGTGCGCCGCCGCTCTCGGTCAGAGCGACAACACCGCGGTGAACCTCCTGCTCGCCGAACTCGGCGGCCCGACGGCGGTCACCCGCTTCTGCCGTTCCATCGGGGACACCACGACCCGGCTCGACCGGTGGGAGCCCGAGCTGAACTCGGCGGAGCCGTGGCGGGTCACGGACACCACGAGCCCCGGCGCCATCGGGTCCACCATCGGCCGCCTCGTCGTCGGCTGTGTGCTGACGCCCGGTCACCGCGAGAAGCTGACCGGCTGGATGACGGCGAACACCACGGACGGCGAACGCTTCAGGGCCGGACTGCCCGCCGACTGGATCCTGGCGGACAAGACGGGGACCGGGGACTACGGCGTCACCAACGACGTGGGGGTCGTATGGCCGCCGAAGCGGCCGCCGCTGGTGCTGTCGGTGCTCTCCACCAAGCACGACCCGAAGGCGCCGGCGGACGACGCGCTGGTGGCCAGGGCCGCCGCGCTGGTGGCGGGGGTGCTGACGCCAACTGCGTGACAGGGGAGCGGTGTTGGCGGTCCTGGTGACCGCCTGAACGCCGTGGCTACTCGAACCGCGCGGTGTCGCCCGCCCCGCGGCGTACGATCTCGGGCTCACCGCCGGAGAAGTCGATGACCGTGGTCGGCGCGGTACCGCAGTCGCCCGAGTCGACCACGGCGTCCAGCACATGGTCGAGCCGTTCCTTGATCTCCCAGCCCTGCGTCATCGGCTCGTCCTCGTCGGGCAGCAGCAGGGTGCTGGAGAGCAGCGGCTCACCCAGCTCGGCGACCAGCGCCTGAGCGACGACATGATCGGGAATCCGGACACCGACCGTCTTCTTCTTCGGATGCAGCAGCTGACGCGGTACCTCCTTCGTCGCCGGGAGGATGAACGTGTAGCTGCCGGGGGTCGCTGCCTTGATCGCGCGGAACACGTCGTTGTCGACGTGTACGAACTGCCCCAGCTGGGCGAAGTCCTGGCACACGAGGGTGAAGTGGTGGCGATCGTCGAGGTTCCGGATCGAACGGATCCGGCTGATGCCGTCACGGTTGCCCAGCTGGCAGCCCAGCGCGTAACAGGAGTCCGTCGGGTACGCGACGAGCGCACCGGAGCGGAGACTTTCGGCCACCGTGCTGATGGTGCGCCGCTGCGGATTGTCCGGGTGCACGTCAAAATACTTCGCCATCCGTCGAGCCTACGCGGTCGGCAGTCCGGCAGGCTTCCCATCCCTGGTGGGTCACTCGTTGTGATGGTTGGGCTGTCTGTCATCCATCATCGTCGATGGACAATAGTGTGTGTCACACAGTACCGTGTCAGTCGTGACTGAATCTGAGTTGCTCGACTCGCACCGGCAGGAGTTGCGTCGCGGCTCCGTGGTGCTGGCGAGCCTGCTCGCACTACGAGAACCCGAGTACGGCTACCGGCTGCTGGATGTGCTGGAACGCGCGGGAGTGCCGGTGGCGGCCAACACGCTGTATCCGCTACTGCGTCGACTGGAGGGTCAGGGACTGCTGCTGAGCGAGTGGGACACGAGTCAGGCCCGGCCCCGGAAGATCTATCGGACCACCGGCGACGGCGTCCTCCTGGCGAAGGCCCTCCAGCACGAGTGGCAGGCGATCGGCACGGCCCTGGCACATCTCGACCCGGAAACCACGAAAGGAGAAAAGCCGTGACCGCCACCTTGACCGACCGCTATGTCATCAGTGTCGCGCGACGCGTGCCGGACAAGGAGCGGAGCGACATCGAGCGGGAGCTGCGCGCCGCGATCGGCGACGACATCGACGCCCGCGTCGATCGCGGGCAGGCCCCGGACGAGGCCGAGTTCGCGGCACTGAGCGACCTGGGCAACCCGGCGAGACTCGCCGCGCGTTACGTCCACCGGCCCGTCGCACTCATCGGCCCCGACCTGTACCCGGAGTACCGGCAGGCGTTGCGCGGGGTGGCTCTGGCGGTGCTGCCCGCGGTGTACGTGGTGCTCGCGATCGTTTTCCGCGCCCGCGGGGAGAACGTCTGGGTGACGCTGTTCCGGCCGCTCGGGGACACGGTCAACGTGGCGGTCTATCTCTTTGTCTGTGTGACCGTCCTGTTCGCGGCCGTCGACCGGGCCGTGGGAGCCAAGTCCGGGACTGCGGCGGACACCGGGTGGACGCCCGACCGGCTGGCGCCGGTCCAGGTGCGCCGGGAGACCGTCCGACGGGACCTGATCGGGCTCGTGGGCAAGGCCGCGCTCGTCATCGGGCTGCTTCTGGTGCAGAGATGGGTCTCCCCGGTGAGTGACGGTGCGGGTAAGGCCGTGCCTGTCATCAACCCGGCGCTGTGGGGCGGTTGGATCCCCTGGTTCATGACCCTCGTCGTGCTCGCCGTCGTACTGCGGGCGGTCGAGGTACGGCTGCGCCGCTGGAGCCCGGTGACCGCTGTCATCGGCACGGCGCTCACGCTCGCCGGAGCCGTACCGCTCGCCTGGCTGTTCTGGCAGGCGCGGGTGCTGAACCACGAACTCCCCGGTACCAACGGGGAGTTCACCACGCATGGCAGCTGGATCTCCTGGGTGGGTGTCCTCTTCGCCGCTCTGGTCGTGGTCGCCCGGCTCACCGACATCTGGCGCGGCCGCAGGCCCGCCGATGCTCACCGGCCGTAGCGCAGACCGTCCAGCAGCAGGTCCAGCATCCGCCCGGCCTGGTCGCGCTCTTCGGGTCGCCCGCAGGCGAGGAAGATGCCGACCAGGCCGGCGACCACGTCCTCGGCGCGTACGTCTTCCCGGAGTGTGCCGTCGGCGGCCCCGGCGTCGAGCAGTATGCGTACGGCAGCCGACAGGTCGTGGCGCGCCTGCGAGCTGGTGACGGCCCCCGAGGCGATCACCGCGCGCAGGGCGTCGGCCATCTCCCGCTTGGTCGCCACGTAGTCGGCGAACCGGTCCATCCAGTCGCGCAGTGCCCGGTCTGAACTCCGGGAGGCCAGCAGCTCACCAGTACTGCCGCACAGCCCGCTCAACTCGGCGCGGTAGACCGCCTCGACCAGCGCCTCACGGGTGGGGAAGTGCCGGTAGAGCGTGCCGATGCCGACTCCGGCCTCCCGGGCGATCGCCTCCAGTGACACCTTGCCCCCGGCGGACGAGAACGAGCGGCGCGCGACCTCCAGCAGATGTTGCCGATTGCGGTGTGCGTCCGCGCGCAGAGGCTTCGAGTCGGATTCAGTCATGGCTAACCGGAGGATCCTCCGTATTCCTGTTAGTCTGCTCCTGAGCCGGAGGGTCCTCCGGTTGGTCTCGGTCGAGAATAGGCCATCACAGCCAGGAGTGCGCACGTGACGACAGCAGACGGATCCCAGCAGGCACCCGGTGGCACCGCAATGCTGGGCGGGCGGCGCGTCGCCCGGATCGGGTTCGGCGCCATGCAACTCGCCCTGCGGCCCGGCGACCAGTCGGCCGCCGGACGGGACAAGGCGATGACGGTGCTGCGCGACGCCGTGACGAAGGGCGTCAACCACCTCGACACGGCGCAGTTCTACGGCGCCGGAGCCTGCAACGCTCTGATCCGCGATGCGCTGCATCCCTTTCCCGACGACCTGGTGATCGTGAGCAAAGTCGGTGCCCGGGACGACGGGACGGGACTGGTTGCTGCCCAGCGGCCCGAGGAACTGCGCGCCGAGGTGGAGGCCAACCTCACCGGCCTGGATGTCGAACAGCTGGCCGTGGTCAACCTGCGCCGCCTCGACGTGCCTCCCGGGCTGAGTGCCGAGGGTGACCAGATTGTCGATCTGGACAGCCAGCTCGCGGAGCTCACCGCCCTGCGGGACGAGGGCAAGATCGGCGCGATCGGGCTGAGCAGCGTCGGCCCCGGGCAACTGCGCCAGGCGTTGCCCGCCGGTATCGCCTGCGTACAGAACGCGTACAGCGTCCTCGACCGGTCGAGCGAACCGCTGCTGGACCTGTGCCGGGAGCACGGGATCGCGTGGGTGCCGTTCTTCCCGCTCGGCTCCGCCTTTCCCGGTGTCCCCAAGGTGACCGAGCACCCCGCCGTGGTGCAGGCGGCGGCTTCTCTCGGGGCGACGCCCGCCCAGGTCGGCCTGGCCTGGCAGTTGGCCCACTACGCGCAGACCCTCCTCATCCCGGGGACCTCCGATCCGGCCCACCTGGACGACAACATCGCGGCCGGAAGCGTGCGTCTGCCGTCCGAAACGGTCGTCGCCCTCGATCGCCTCGCGGACTCCCTGGACTGACACGCACACACGGGCCGCGCGGGATTCCTGTCCAAGTGGTCCCGAAACGGGGCACGGTGACTATCCGTCGGCTCGGCTCAGCTGTTGAAGCCGGCGTGGACGTGGTCGTGGTGCGTGGCGTCCGAGAAGAACTGGTTCGCCGTGGCGCCGCCCCCGAGCTGGACGGGGCCGCCGACGTTGTACGAACCGGCCGCCGCGGCGTCGCGCATGAAGGACTCGATCAGCGAGCGCGGGGTCGACGCGGCGACCACGGGCCGGCCGTTGATCCGCCATACGTCGAAGGCACGGCCGAGCGGGTGGTCGCTGGGCCGGTTGGTGCCGAAGACATCCAGCGGATGCCCGGAGCGTACGACGCTCACATCGATGCGGTAACTGCCCGCCAGCCGGAGCAGTGCTGTGAGCGCGGTGGGGTGGACGGCGCCGCTGCGGATGTCGGCCGCGGAGGCCGGCGGCAGGCTGATGCGGTGGTCGGCGAGGATCTTGCGGGCCGTGTCGGACAGTGCGGACGAGGCCGGTCCCGGGGCGGCCGGGTGGAGTGCCGTGACCGACCAGCGCGGTTGCGCCCGGCTGAGCCGTACGTCCACCGTCGTACCGCCGGCGGTCACCGGCCCGCCGCCTGAGCGGGTCCACTGCCTGCACACGACCAGGACGCTGGCGGAGTTGGTCAGGATGCCGCCGTACTGCGCGTCGATGACCTGCAGGACGGCTTCGTCCGCACCGGACAGCAACGGCCCGGCCTGATCCGCGAGCGCGCCGTGCAGCCCGAGCGCGGTCACCTTGGCCCGGGCCTTCGCCACGCCACCGCCCCCCGGCCGCCAGTTGCCCAGTGCCTCGATGAGCTGCACGGCGCGCAGCTTCACCTGGGGGTCCACGTCCGCCGCGTTCGGCCGCCAGGGCGTCGTGTGCGGCAGTGCGGCAGCCGACGGTGTGGCGCTTCCCGGGGCGGATCCCGAGGCGGTCGGGGCCGAGAGCTGCGGGCTGCGGCTGGCCGGGCCCGAGCATCCGGAGGCGGTGAGTGCGAGCGCCGCCGCGCTCAGCAGGACCGAGCGGCGACCGGCGTCCGCCGGACCGTGTGCGGTGTCGGGGGTCCGGGGCATCTCTGGCTCCTGTCTCCGTACGGTGTTGACCGTTCTGCTCGATCCGGCCCGGCCAGTGTGTCCCCGCGCCCGGCGGTCGGCTCGTCGACGACGAGCGGTTCCTCCCCCGGCGCGGTGCCGGGGGAGGGGAGGGAGAGGCGTCAGCGACGGTGCTCGAAGCGCACCGGTGCGGTGTCCTTGCTGGGGCGGTACGCGGCCGTTCCGGCGAACGTCGCCAGGTACCCGTGGCAGCGCAGGTCGGCGGCGAGACCGCCGGCCCCACGAGTCCGGTCCCGGACCGTGGCGTCACATCGCGCCACGCCCTTGCGGTCGGTGACCGCCGAGCAGAGCTTCCGGGTCCTGGCGGTGTTGGTGAACGCGACGGTCCGGCCGGTCACCGGTACGCCGTCCGCCCTGGTCAGAGTGGCCGAGAGCCCCTTGACCCGGAGGACCGGCGGTCGCGGGTGCTGGACTGCGGTGGCGGGCTCGGCCCTGAGCCGGGTGGCGATGCGCCGGGCAGCCGGGAGGATGGTGACGGCTTCGGACCGGGCGGACGCGCGGCTGGTGGCCCCGGCCGCGTTGGTCGCGGTGACCGTGAACCGGTAGGTGTCACCAGGGGTGAGGCCGGTGACCGTGATGCGAGTGTCCCGGCCCGGCGCGGTACGCACGCCGTGGGAGGAACGGGTGAGGTCGATGGCCGTCACGGTGTAGCGGCTCACCGAGGGCGAGACGCTCCCGGCGAACGACACCGTGGCCCGCCCGAAGCCGGGGACAGCCCTGACGTTGGTGGGCGGCGCCGGGGACGGCGGTACCGCTACGCCGGCCGGGGTGCTCAGGCCGGTGAAGGGGACGGTGGTCTGCCGCCGGCCGTCGGCGGGCACCTCGATCACACGGTCGTTGCCGAAATCGGCTACGAACAGATTCCTGGCACCGTCGAGCGCCAGCCCCTGCGGGCCGCGCAGACCGGTGGTGGGGACGGTCACCTGCCGGCGGCCCCGGGCCGGCAGTTTCACCACCCGGTCGTTGCCCGAGTCGGCGATGTAGAGAGCCCCGCGGGTGTCGAAGGCCAGGCCGGTCGGCTGGGAGAGTCCGACAGCGGGGACGGTGGTCTGCCCGCTCCCGTCGGCCGGCACCTCGACCACCCGGTCGTTGCTGAAGTCGGCTACGTAGAGGTTGTCGGCGGCGTCGAGGGCCAGCCCGCTCGGGTGGAGCAGCCCGGTGGTGGGAACGGTCCGCTGGGGTCCGCCGTCCGCCGGTACCTCGACCACCCGGTCGTTGAAGCTGTCGGCGATGAAGAGGTCGCCCGCCCGGTCGAGTGCCAGCCCGATCGGACGGTTCAGGTCGGTGGTCGGGACATCGGTCTGCGGTCCGCCGCCCGCGGGCACCCGCACCACCCTGTTGTCGCCCGTGTCGGCGATGTAGAGATTGCCCGCGGCGTCGAGAGTCATCCCGGTCGGGCGGGTCAGCCCGGTGGCCGGGACCTCCGTCTGCGAACCGCCGTCCGCGGCGAGCCGCAGCACCTTGCCGGCGGTGTAGTCGGAGACGTACAGCGGCGCACTCCCGGGCGCGGGGGCCGCGGTCACGGCAGCCTCCGCCGAATGCGCTGAGCCGAGTCCGGCCGTGCACAGCAGCAGGATTCCGGCCGTCGCGGTCATCGGCCGCCACCGCGGCCGATGTCTGTTGCGGGTGGAGTGTTCTCCTGCGTGCGGGTCACCGGGCACGCTCCGGGCGGAGTGCCTGCGCGCGGTGAAGGGGTCGTGCGGGGCAGATGAGGGGTCGGGGGAAGAAGGCAGCGAAGAGCGGTTCATGACACACCCATCCGTTCTGGACGGTCGGCTCGGTGCCGTACCGGTCGGCAGGGACTGCGACCCCGCTCGCGCCGCAGACACGGAAGGGCGAGGACGCATCACCTGTGTGACGTTTCGTCAATTGACAGCGGCCGGGGGGTGGTCGGGCCAGTCCGTGTGCCGGCCGCGGTCCGTAGGCGGCGACCCTAGGAACCTGCGCTCCGCTCCCTCGTGCGCCACGCCACCGGCCATCCGCAATGCACCCCAACGGCAGGCGGCGGAGTCCGCCGGGCGGGGGCACCGCCCCTCACGTTTCCCGCCACCCCGGTGGGAGCCCCGCACCGGTGAGGTGTGAGACCCACCCCCGTATGTCACGGCGCTGCCGTCGCCAACCGCGTACCGCCGACGGCCCCGCACCCGTCGCGCGTCGTCCATGCCCCGCCGGCCGTGTGGTCACCCGTTCGGCCGGGCTGCTGCCGGTGTCCTCACCGGGCTCTGCGCACCCCTCTGAACTGCGACGATCGACCTGGTGCTGATGTGGTCCCCACGGGAGGCCGTTGCGCCTGATGGGTGGTCAGCGAGATTCGCGGCGGTGGCTGCGCTGTGATCGGTTCTGTGGGTACGGACCCGATCGTCTGTGGCGCACCGGTGCCGCATCCGTACTCGTGGAAGGTTGGATCATGCGTCGTATACACGCGCTTCTGGGTACGGCCGCTCTCGCCGCGGCCGTCGCACTGACCGCGCCCTCGGCCCACGCCGCGGTGGTGCACGCTCCGCAGACCGGCGCAGCCTGTTCGAAGGCCACATCGGACGCCCAGAAGGCCGAGGCGGAGTACCAGGCCGCGCTCAAGGACTACAAGGACCAGCTCGCCGACGGCGGCCACCCGGGCAAGGCCGAGCAGGACAACGTCGACAAGCTCCAGTCGAACGCGAACGCGCTGGCCTCGGAGGCCGCCCGTGTCTGCCCCGACGCCAAGATGCCGTCGGGCACCATGCGCACCGGCAGCGGCAGCACCAGCCAGGGCGTCAACAGCACGGACATCGTGCTGGGCGCCGGCCTGCTCGCCGCCGTCGCGGCAGGCTCGCTGCTCCTGCGCCGCCGCGGCGACAGCCACCGCTGACCAGGGTCCGTCCGCCGGACACAGCTACACCGCCTCCTGTGCCCCGGCGCAGCCTGGGGCACAGCCTTGGGCCACACTCCTGGGGCACAGGAGGCGCCGCGCGCTCCGGCCCGTACGTCATCAGGCAGGTAAAACGTGGACCGATACGTCCCGGCCGGCGTCCGCCCCCCACCCACGGAGACCACCGGCACGGTGCGCCGCGGCGGCGTAGCGATGCTGGTCACCCTGGCCGTCTGTCTGGCGGTCGCGCTGATCAGCAACGGCCTGCGGACACCGGGACCACCGCCCCAGCCCGGGGCCGCCCAGGGGTTCGCCGCCGCAGGCCGCCCACCCGGCGGGGACGGTTCCGTTTCGCCGGCGGTCGCGCCGCTGCCGCCCTCCGTACCCGAGCGCGTGCGCATTCCCGCGCTGCGGGTGGACGCACCGCTGATGCCGCTGGGCCTGGAGGCGAACGGCAGCCTCGCGGCCCCGTCGGACAACGCCCGCAATCTCGCCGGCTGGTACAAGGGCGGGACCAGCCCCGGAGCCACGGGCACAGCCGTCATCGCCGGCCACGTCGACAACCGGCATGGCCCGGCTGTCTTCTACGGTCTGGGATCGCTCAAGAAAGGAAACACCGTTCACGTCGTACGGACCGACGGGGTGACCGCCGTATTCACCATCGACGCGATCGAGGCCTACCCGGCGAAGGCCTTCCCCAACAAGCAGGTCTACGGCGCGGCTTCGCGGCCGGAACTGCGCCTCATCACGTGCGGCGGCGGATTCGACAAGAAGCACCAGCACTACCTCGGCAACGTCGTCGTCTACGCCCATCTCACCGGCACCGGCACCGGCACCGGCACCGGCTGACGCTAGGTGCTCCGTGCCGGTGTACCGAGTCCGGCGAGCCCGGCCAGACGCCGCGCCTGTGTGCGGGTGCCGCGGGCGACGGCGTCCTCGTCGACGGTGACGAGATGGCCGTCCTCCACGACCGGCTCGCCGTTGACCAGCAGCAGAGTCAGCGGGGCCGGGGCGCCGAGCACGAGGGCGGCGACCGGGTCGGCGATGGAGGAGTGCAGCAGACCGTCGAGTTTCCACGGCGCGAGGTCCGCCAGCTTGCCGGTTTCGAGCGAGCCGATCTCGTCCTCCCGGCCCAGTACCCGCGCACCTCCCATGGTGCCCATCCGGAGTGCCTGGCGGGTGGTGAGCGCCTTCTCCCGGTGGTCGCCCAGACGGTTGATCAGCAGGGTGTTGCGCAGCTCGGAGCCGAGCTGGCCGCATTCGTTGGACGCGGAGCCGTCCACGCCCAGCCCCACCGGGACTCCGGCCGTGAGCATGTCGGGGACGCGGGCGAGGCCGGCGGCGACCCGCGCGTTGGACGACGGGCAGTGCGCGACGCCGGTACCGGTGTCGGCGAAGCGGGCGATGTCGGAGTCGGACATATGGATGCAGTGGGCCATCCACACGTCCGGGCCGAGCCACCCGGTGGACGCCAGCAGCTCGGTCGGCGTCATGCCGTACCGCAACATGCAGTACTCCTCCTCCTCGCGGGTCTCGCTGCCGTGGGTGTGCAGCCGAACACCCTTGGAACGGGCCAGCGTTGCAGCTGAACGCAGCAGCTCGGACGAGACCGAGAAGGGCGAGCAGGGCGCGACACCGACGCGGAGCATCGAAGCGGGGGACGGGTCGTGCCAGCGGTCGATCGCCGCCTCGGTGGCGAGCAGCGCCTCCTCCGTACTCTCCACCGCGAAGTCCGGCGGCAGCCCGCCGTCCGACGCGCCCCGGTCCATGGAGCCGCGGGTGGGCGAGAAACGTACGCCCATGTCCGCTGCGGCGCGGATCTCGGCACCGAGCAGATCACCGGCGCCGCGAGGGAAGACGTAGTGGTGGTCCGCGGCGGTGGTGACCCCGGACAGCGCCAGGGCCGCCAGTGAGCCCTGCGCCGCGGCGTGCACCATCGGCTCGTCGATCCGGGACCAGACGGGATAGAGGCTGACCAGCCAGTCGAAGAGGTTGCAGTCCTGGGCGAGACCGCGGGTTATCCACTGGTAGAAGTGGTGGTGTGTGTTGACCAGCCCGGGGGTCACCAGATGCCCGTCGCCGTCGATGCGCCGGACGACGTCCGTCAGGTCCGCGGGCGCGGGTCCCGGGCCCACCGACTCGATACGGTGACCGGCGACCACGATGTGGCCGGAGGCGTACTCGGTGTCGCTCGCGTCCATGGTGGTGAGGGCGCAGTTCTCGATGACAAGTCGGTTGGCCGGCACGGTCGTTCCTCTCTTCGGTGCTTCGGTGCTTCGGTGCTTCGGTGCTCCGGTGTTCTTGGGTGGGCATCAGGGGGCGGTACGGCGGCGCGGTACGTGGTTGAACAGCAGATTCAGGCCGAAAGCGCAGACCGCAGTGCAGGTGATGGCGCTGCCGAAGACGATGCGCGCACCGGCGGGCAGCCGGTCGTAGATGTGCGGTGCGGTCACCGGCACCATCCCGGCGACCAGGGAGACGGCGACGATCAGCAGGTTCGATGTGCCCTCGAAGTCGACGTGGCGCAGGATGCGGATCCCGACGCCGGCCACCATGGCGAACATCACCAGCGCCGCAGCGCCCACCACCGGATCGGGCAGCATGGCCACGAGGGAGCCCAGTCGCGGGACACAGCCCAGCACGATCAGCAGGGCTCCGGCGACGGCGGTGACCCAGCGGCTGCGGACCCGGGTCACCTCGACCAGCCCCAGGTTCTCCCCGAAGACAGTGTCCGGAAAGGAGTTCATGACGGCGCCGAGCACCCCGGAGAGCCCGTCGGCGGCCAGCCCGCGGGCGAGGTCACCGGTGGTCAGGGAGCGGTCGGTCATCTCCGCCACCGCGAGCATGCTCGCCGTCGACTCGGTGAAGATCACCAGCATGACCACACACATCGAGACCACCGCGGCCACCGGGAAGTGCGGAGCGCCGAAGTGGAACGGCTCCGGCAGCCCGGCCCAGGAGGCTCCGGCAGCTTCCGAGAAGTGGGCCTGCCCGAGCAGGACGGCGGCGACGGTGCCCGCCACCAAGCCCACCAGTACGGCGACTTGGCCGAGAAAGCCACGGGAGAGCCGCATCACCACGACGATCAGGGCGAGCACCCCGCCGGCCAGCAGCAGCCGTACGGGCGCCGCGTAGCCGGGGGCCGACGGGTCGTCGCCGGCCACCATCTGGGTGCCCACGCCCAGCAGCGAAAGCCCGATGACGGTGATCACGGTGCCGCCGACCAGCGGTGGGAAGTAGCGCACGAGACGGGCGAAGGGTGCCGCGACGAGCACGCCGAACACACCTCCGGCCAGCATCGCGCCGTAGACCGCTGCCATGCCGTACTGCTGCGCGATGAGGATCATCGGAGATACGGCGCTGAAGCCCGCACCGGCCACGATCGGCAGCCGCACGCCGAGGACCCGGCCCACCCCCACGCTTTGCAGCAGCGTCACGACCCCGGCCACCAGCAGATCGGCGTCGATGAGGAGGGTCACCGTGGCGTGCGACAGATGGGTCGCCGCGCCGAACAGCAGTGGTACGGCGATGGACCCCGTGTACATCACCAGCACATGCTGGGCACCCAGCAACAGGAGTGCACCCCACGCCGGGCGTTGGTCGACGGGGTGGGGCTGTGGCGGGCAGGGCTCTTCCACGGGACGGGACCTCTCCATGCGCAGCCCGGCGGGCGGCCTTCGCCGGGCGCCCGTCCGCGGGTGGGTCAGCGATCGCCGGCGAGGCCGCCGGGTCCGGAGGCGGAATCGGCGGTGGACGCGGTAGCGGATCCGGTGGCGGATTCGGTGGCGGCGAGCAGCCGTGCGCTCTCCCGCCCGGCGTCGTCGTGCGGGCGCAGTGCCCGTGAGCCCGCCAGTTTGGCCGTGATGTGGTCGCCGATGGTGACCGGAGGATAGAGCGGTTCGGCGCCCGCGGGAACACAGCCGGGCAGCGGGCTGATCACGGCGTCGTGGTTGCCGTCGTGGAAGTAGGCGGCGGACCTGCGGCGCACCAGCCGCCCCTCGGCATCGGTCGGCGGCAGCACCCGGTGCAGCGTGGAGCGCCACTGGTCATTGGTCCAACGGGCCAGTGCGTCACCGAGGTTGACCAGCAGCGCCCCTTCGGCGGGCAGTACGTCGTGCCACTGCCCGGCGTCGCCGAGGATCTGGAGCCCGGGCACCTGGTCGGCCCAGAGCACGGTGACGATGCCGTAGTCGGTGTGCGCGCCCATGCCCATCCGGCCCCGGTCGACACGCGTCTCCCCGGCGGGCAGCGCGTAGTTGTTCATACGCAGCACGTCGACGGAGTGGTCGGTGTACGGGCGGAAGAAGTTCTCGTCGAGCCCCAGCGCATGAGCGAATACCCCGGTCAGCAGCCGCGCCAGATCTCCCGCGTGCCGGAACCAGGTGTCCACGGCCGCCCGGAAGCCGGGGACACGATGCGGATCGGGCCAGCGGTTCGCGGCGAAATGCGTGGCCGGCAGGGCTCCGCCGGTGTGCCCGGCGCCGTCCACGCCGACGTTGAAGGCCTCGAAGAGGTCCTCCGGCGAGGTCACTCCCAGACTGAGGCTGAGCTTCTCCGCTCTGGGCGGCGTGTAGCCCCGGTTGATCTCGGGCGGTGCCACCAGCGTGCGCTTCTCCTCCTGGGAGAGGGCGAAAAAGGCATCCATGGCGTCGGCCAGACCCCGCCCGGCCGCGGTCGGAATGCCGTGGCCGGTGATCTGCATGAAGCCGACCGTTCGGGCTGCCGCGTCGACGGCCGAGGCGAGTGCGGCGCGCTCCGTCGCGCCACCTTCGGCCCAGCGCGAGACATCGATGGCGGGAACGTCGAAGTCGTCATGGGGCGCGGGGCCTTCGGCCATCGCGGCGCCTCCGTCCGTGCGGGTGGGGGGACAGCGGATTTCTCCACTGACTGACGGTGCGTCACACGGTGGCGGAAGCGCTGCGAGCATGTAAATGCCCGGCCCCGGATTCTGGCCGACCGCCCAAAGGGGCCCCGCCCCGTTCCCGTAGACCTTGGTCGAACCTCCAACAGCGGGAAGGTGGTTGACGCGGCCGCAGCCCCGCGGCTGTGGGTCGTCAGCTGTTCGACGTGCCGTAGCGGAGCCCGTCGACCAGCAGGGCGATCATGCGCTGCGTATGGCCGTCGTTGTCGTCCCCGACGGGCACCGTCAGGTTGCCGATGGCGCGCAGCAGGTCCCAGGGGTTGGCGTCGGAGCGGACTTCGCCGGCTTTCGCCGCGCTGTCCAGGAGCTCTCCGAGCGCGGGCTCGAAGCGTCGCTGGAAGTAGGACGGCAGGCTGTCGTACGCCGGGTCTCCCGAGTGCAGGGCGGCGCTCAGTCCGCGCTTGGTGGCGATGAAGCCCGCGAAGCGCTGCAGCCACCTGGTCAGGGCCTCGACCGGTTCATGCTCGGCGGCAAGGGCGGGGGCGGCGGCCGCGCAGGCGTCGACCTCCTTGCGGAAGACGGCGGCGATGAGGTCCGACCGCTGCGGGAAGTGCCGGTAGAGGGTGCCTGCGCCGACTCCCGCCCTGGCGGTGATCTGCCGGACGGGGGCGTCCACGCCGGAGGCGGAGAACACCTCCGCGGCCGCGGCGAGCAGGGCGTCGATGCTGCGCTGTGCGTCGGCGCGCACCGGCTGGCGGGGCCGCTCTTCCGTCGCCTCTTCCGCTGCCTCTCCCGTCGTCGGGCCGTCATTCATGAGTGCTCCTTCTGCCAGCCGGATTGCCAACCGGAACGATGTTCCGTATTGTTTTCGGCGGAACGCTGTTCCGCTTATGCCAGCGTATCGCGCTGCGGCGGACGTCCCAACCCCGGAGGAGAACCATGAAGTACCGCACACTGGGACGGACCGGAATCAAGGTCAGCCCTTACTGCCTGGGCGCGATGATGTTCGGAGCCCTGGGCAACCCCGACCACGACGACTCCGTCCGCATCATCCACAAGGCGCTGGACGCGGGCATCAACTTCGTCGACACCGCCGATGCCTACGCACGAGGCGAGTCCGAGGAGATCGTCGGCAAGGCCCTCAAGGGGCGCCGTGACGACGTCGTACTGGCCACCAAGGCTCACCTGCCGATGGGGGACGACCCCAACCAGCGGGGCAACTCACGGCGCTGGCTGGTGCGCGCACTCGATGACTCGCTGCGCCGGCTGCAGACCGATCACGTCGACCTGTTCCAGATCCACCGGCCCGCGCCGGACACCGACGTGGAGGAGACCCTCTCGGCCCTCACCGACCTGGTACGCGCGGGGAAGGTCCGCGCCATCGGAGCCTCCTCCTTCCCCGCTTCGGACATCGTCGAGGCGCAGTGGGTCGCCGAGCGGCGCGGCCTGGAGCGGTTCCGCACCGAACAGCCGCCGTACTCGATCCTCAACCGGGGCATCGAGCGCGAGGTGCTGCCGGTCTGCGAGCGGTACGGGATGGGCGCCCTGGTCTGGAGCCCGCTCGCGGGCGGCATGCTCACCGGCCGCTACCGCAAGGGCCACCGGGCCGACACCCATCGGGCCGGCTTCGGTTTCAAGCACCTGGTCGACGAGCGGCGGCTCGATGTGGTCGAGCAGCTCATCCCGCTCGCGGAGGAGGCCGGAATGCCGCTGACCCATCTGGCGACGGCGTTTGCGATCTCCCACCCCGGCGTCACCTCCGCGATCATCGGCCCGCGCACTATGAACCACCTGGACGACCTGCTCGCCGGCGCCGGGACCACCCTGACCGACGACATCCTCGACCGGATCGACGCCATCGTGCCGCCGGGCACGGACATCGGGACGCTGGACGCGATCTACAACCCTCCCGCCATCGAGCGGCCCGTCCTGCGCCGCCGCCCGGCCGGCGAGCGCTCCGCCGTCTGACCTGTGGGGGTCCCGGGAGAAGCCGCGCGCCCGTACGCCGGGGCCGGACCGGACAGCAGGGTGTCCGGCCCGGCCCCGTGACCGGTCAGGCGCCCCCGGTGGCCAGTTCGGAACGGACCGCGCGGGCGGCGGTGACGAGGTTCTCCAGCGACGTCCGGGTCTCGGGCCAGCCGCGGGTCTTGAGCCCGCAGTCCGGGTTCACCCATAGCCGCTCGGCCGGGATGGCCTCAAGGCCCTTGCGGAGGAGGGCTGCTGCTTCCTCGACGCTCGGCACGCGCGGGGAGTGGATGTCGTACACGCCGGGTCCCGCCTCGCGCGGGTAGCCGTGTTCGGCGAGTTCGCGGGCGACCTGCATGTGGGAGCGGGCGGCCTCCAGGCTGATGACGTCGGCGTCGAGGTCGTCGATGGCCTGGACGATGTCGCCGAACTCCGCGTAGCACATATGGGTGTGGATCTGGGTGTCCGGGCGGACGCCGCTGGTGGTGAGCCGGAAGGACTCGGTGGCCCAGTCCAGGTACGCGGGCCGGTCGGCGGCCCGCAGCGGCAGTGTCTCGCGCAGTGCGGGCTCGTCGACCTGGATGACCGAAGTCCCTGCGGTTTCGAGGTCGTTGACCTCGTCGCGGAGGGCCAGGGCGACCTGGCGTGCGGTGTCGCCGAGCGGCTGGTCGTCCCGGACGAAGGACCAGGCGAGCATGGTGACCGGACCGGTGAGCATGCCCTTGACGGGGCGGCCGGTCAGGGACTGGGCGTACGTCGTCCAGCGGACCGTCATCGGTTCGGGGCGGGAGATGTCGCCGGCGAGGATCGGCGGACGGACATAGCGGGTCCCGTACGACTGCACCCAGCCCTGCTGCGTGGCCAGATAGCCGGTCAGCCGTTCGGCGAAGTACTGGACCATGTCGTTGCGCTCCGGCTCGCCGTGCACCAGGACGTCAAGGCCCGTCTTCTCCTGGAAGGCGATCACGTGCTGGATCTCGGCTTTGACGCGTTCCTCGTAGCCGGCGGCATCGATGCGCCGGTTCCGCAGGTCCGCGCGGGCCGTGCGCAGTTCCGTGGTCTGCGGGAAGGAGCCGATGGTGGTGGTCGGCAGGAGCGGCAGCCCGAGAGCGGCGCGCTGGGCGACGGCCCGCTCGGAGTACGGCTGGGGGCGGTGCGCGTCGGCCTCCGTGACCGCGGCGGCCCTGGCCCGTACGGCAGGATCGCGGGTGATCGCCGAGTCGGCCCGGGAGGCCAGGGCGGCCCGGTTGACGGCCAGTTCGGCGGTGATCGCGCCGGTTCCCTGACTGATTCCCCTGGCGAGGGTCGCGATCTCCGCGGTCTTCTGCCGGGCGAAGGCGAGCCAGCGCAGGATCTGCGGGTCGATGTCCCGTTCGGCGGACGCGTCGAGCGGCACATGCAGGAGCGAGCAGGAGGCGGAGACGTCCACCCGGTCGGCCAGCCCCAGCAGGGTTCCCAGCGTGGTGAGCGACTTCTCCAGGTCGTTGACCCAGATGTTGCGCCCGTCGACCACGCCGGCGACCAGGCGCTTGCCGGGCAGTCCGCCGACGGCGGCGAGTGCGCCGATGTTGGCCGCGGCTGCGCCGGTGAAGTCCAGCGCGAGGCCCTCCACCGGGGCCTTGGCCAGGACGGGCAGTGCATCGCCGAGGCGGTCGAAGTAGGACGCGACCAGCAGCTTGGGACGGTCGGTGAGCGAGCCGAGTTCACGGTAGGCGCGTGCGGCGGCGTTCAGGTCTGCGGGGGTGCGGTCCTGGACAAGAGCCGGCTCGTCCAGCTGGACCCACTCCGCGCCCGCCGACCGCAGATCGGCGAGTACCTCGGCGTAGACGGGCAGCAGCCGGTCCAGCAGGGTCAGCGGTTCGAAGTCCGCTGCGACGCCCGGGGCCGGCTTGGCCAGCAGCAGATAGGTGACCGGGCCGACGAGTACGGGACGGGCGGCGAGCCCGAGGGCGATCGCCTCCCTGAGCTGCCCGGTCTGCTGGGTGGAGTCCGCGGCGAACTCCGTGTCAGGGCCCAGTTCGGGTACCAGGTAGTGGTAGTTGGTGTCGAACCACTTGGTCATCTCCAGCGGCGCCAGCTCCTGGGTCCCGCGTGCCATCGCGAAGTAACCGTCGAGCGGGTCGGTTTCGACGGCCTTTCGGTGCCGCTCCGGGACCGCGCCGACCATCACGCTGGTGTCCAGGACATGGTCGTAGTACGAGAAGTCACCGGTGGGGACCTCATGGATGCCGGATTCCGCCAGACGCTGCCAGTTCGACCGGCGCAGACCTGCGGCGGTCTCGCGGAGGTCGTCGGCGCTGGTGCGGCCCTGCCAGTAGCCCTCGATGGCCTTCTTCAGTTCCCGGTTCGGGCCCTGTCGGGGGTAGCCGTACACGGTGGCCCGTGCTGCCGCGGCTGCGGGCTTCGATGTCACGGAAATCTCCTTCGCGAGATGACTCCTTGAGATCCCGGAGACGGGACGCGAGCGCGAAGGGGTGACGAACCGGGCGGTCCGCGCGCGCCACGAGGCACGGCCGTCCGCCGGTATGTACGCCGACCCGCCCACGAGGTCACCGGGATATCCGCACGCGATCGGTCGCGCACGGGCAACAGGCAGGTCTTCGGACTTGCGGGCACGGTCACCCTCGGAAGGGCATCCACCTACTGGCCGTCGCTTCCCAGACCCGGCCGGGCCCAGTGCGTATGACGGCGGTCGTTCCCACTCACCGCTGCGGGGCAGTCCCGGAATTCCACCGGGTTCCCTCTTACGACGCATCCCGCCTGGCGGACGGGGCGAACCAGTTGCACCAGACAGTCTAGAGCCTCTTGTTCCGATCGGGCCGGATCGCCGGTTTCCACCGGCCGCTCGGTCCACGACCCCTCATCGGCCCCGGCTTCCGGATGGCCTAAATGCCACTATCACGTGATCAGTCGTGCCCATACTGAGCAGATGGTGTCCGCTGCGCGCCGGGCCCCCGGACTCCTTCCGGCACAGGTCACCGGCGACACGGTCGTGCACCGCCGCACGGCCCGCGCCCCGAGATGGACGGAGCTCTCACGATGAAGCGTCTCACCAGGACCGCGACCGCGGTGGCAGCCGGTCTGCTGCTGCTCGGAACACTCGGCACCGCGACGGCCACGGCCGCGACGGCCACGGCCGCGACGGCCACGGCCGCGACGGGGACGTCCGGGACGGCCACGGCGCCCGGCGGCGTCCTGGGCCCGGACGGTTACAAGGGCATCCAGCTCGGACAGTCCGAACGCGATGCGGAGAAGACCGGCCTGCTGGTCAACAAGCAGACCACTCCCGGCTGCGACTTCTACCGCCTCGCCGCCAGTGAGGGGAAGCCGAACCTGGGCGGCGGCGTCTTCATCGAGCCCCGCAAGGGGGTGGTGGTGATCACCGGGACGAACCTGATCCGTACGCCCGAAGGGATCACCATGGGCACCGGCCTGGCCCGGGTCAAGGCCGCCTATCCGCGGCTGACGAAGGTCGGCGACTTCATCTTCGAGACTCCCGTCCCCGGCGGCACACCCGGTGAGCGCTACCGCTTCGCCGTGGACGAGCAGAACCTGGTGGCCGACTTCGCCCTGGAGGCCACGGACCGGGGCACCTGCGACAGTTGACGGGCCGCCGTGATGCCGGGCGCCCGGTACGACATGGACGTCCGGCAGGACTTCACCGACACGGACCGCGGCGGCCCGTGTCGGTGAGGATTCAGCCCTTGCGGGTGGTGATCTCTTCGGTGAGTTGCGGGACGACCTGGAAGAGGTCGCCGACGATGCCGTAGTCGACGAGGTCGAAGATCGGGGCTTCGGCGTCCTTGTTGACGGCGACGATGGTCTTCGAGGTCTGCATACCGGCCCGGTGCTGGATCGCGCCGGAGATCCCGTTGGCGATGTAGAGCTGCGGGGATACCGACTTGCCGGTCTGGCCGACCTGGTTGGAGTGCGGGTACCAGCCCGCGTCCACCGCCGCGCGCGAAGCACCGACAGCGGCACCGAGCGAGTCGGCGAGCGCCTCGATGATGTGGAAGTTCTCCGCACCGTTGACCCCACGCCCGCCCGAGACCACGATCGCGGCCTCGGTCAGCTCCGGACGCCCGGTCGACTCCCGCGCAGTACGCGAGACGACCTTCGTACCGGTGGCCTTCTCACCGAAGGACACGCTCAGCGCCTCCACGGTGCCCGCGGCCGGGGCCGCCTCGACCGGCGCCGAGTTCGGCTTGACCGTGATCACCGGAGTGCCCTTGGAGACACGGGACTTGGTCGTGAACGACGCGGCGAACGCCGACTGCGTGGCGACCGGGCCACCGTCACCGGCCTCCAGATCAGTGGCATCAGTGATGATCCCGGAGCCGATACGCACCGCGAGACGCGCAGCGATCTCCTTGCCCTCGGCCGAGGACGGAACCAGCACCGCGACCGGCGACACCGCCTCACACGCGGCCTGCAGGGCGTCCACCTTCGGCACGACCAGATAGTCGGCGAACTCGGGAGCCTCAGCGGTCAGGACCTTCACCGCACCGTGCTCAGCAAGCACGGTAGCCGTGTCGGGGGCGCCGGCGCCCAGCGCGACAGCGACCGGATCACCGATCCGGCGGGCCAGCGTCAGAAGCTCCAGAGTGGGCTTGCGGACAACACCGTCGAGGTGATCGACATAGACGAGAACTTCAGCCATGGAATTGCTCTCCTGCGCATACGAAGAATCAGGGGCGGATGAGTCAGAGGGCGGATGAGGGGGACGGGAGGGCCTCAGATGAACTTCTGGCCCGCGAGGTACTCAGCCAGCTGCTTGCCGCCCTCGCCCTCGTCCTTGACGATCGTGCCCGCGGTACGCGCCGGACGCTGCGCCGCCGAATCGACCCGGGTCCACGCACCCTCCAGACCGACCACACCGGCCTCCAGGTCCAGATCCTCCAGATCCAGCGACTGAACCGGCTTCTTCTTCGCCGCCATGATCCCCTTGAACGACGGATAGCGGGCCTCACCCGACTGGTCCGTCACCGACACCACAGCCGGCAGCGACGCCTCCAGCTGCTCACTGGCCGTGTCACCGTCACGGCGGCCCCTGACCGTGGTGCCATCGACCGACACCTCCGACAGCAGCGTCACCTGCGGGACCCCGAGCCGCTCGGCGAGCAGCGCCGGAAGCACACCCATCGTGCCGTCCGTCGACGCCATCCCACAGACCACCAGGTCATACCCGGTCTTCTCGATCGCCTTCGCGAGCACCAGCGACGTACCCATCACATCCGTGCCATGCAGATCGTCGTCCTCGACATGAACAGCCTTGTCCGCACCCATCGACAACGCCTTGCGCAACGCGTCCTTCGCATCCTCAGGACCCACCGTCAGAACAGTGATCTCCGCGTCGTCGGCCTCGCCCGCGATCTGGAGCGCCTGCTCCACCGCGTACTCGTCGAGCTCCGACAGCAGCCCGTCGACATCCTCACGGTCCAGCGTCAGGTCATCGGCGAAATGCCGGTCACCAGTGGCATCGGGCACGTACTTCACACAGACAACGATCCTCAAGCTCACGCCGGCTCTCCTAGCTGGGGGCACCATCTGAAGAGAACATATGGCACTCAGTACCCTCTGTAAAGGTACGCAGTGCTCTCCGGGCCGCCTGGTGTTAGGTTCCCGGCATGACCGAGGTGCGCAGATCAGCCAAGAAGGCATCCATGCGGGAGGTGCTGGCCGAGGCGGCGTTCCAGCTCTTTCTGGAGCGGGGTTTCGAAGAGACGACCGTGGACGACATCGTGGCTCGGGCGGGAGTCGGACGGCGCTCGTTCTTCCGGTACTTCCCCTCCAAGGAGGACGCGGTCTTTCCCGATCACGAGCGCTGTCTCGCCGACATGACCGCACTTCTGGAGGCGGCCGACGGCGACCCGGTGCAGGTGGTGTGCGACGGGGCCAAGCTCGTGCTGCGGCTGTATGCGAAGAACCCGGAATTCTCCCTCCAGCGCTACCGCCTGACCCGTGAGGTCCCAGGCCTGCGCACCTATGAGCTGTCAGTGGTACGCCGCTACGAGCGGACGATGGCGGGATACCTCCGGGCCCGTTACGAGGGTGCCCCGGACAGTGCGCTGCGGGCCGAGGTGATTGCCGCCGCGGTGGTCGCCGCGCACAACAACGGCCTGCGTTCATGGCTGCGTTCGGGCGGAGAGGGAGACCCCGAGGCGGCGGTGGACCATGCGCTCGGGCTCGTACGCCGGGCCTGGGCCGAGGTGGGAGAGGAGGCCGGCGACCGGTCCGCGGGCGAGGACATCGTCGTCGTGGTCGCCTCGAAGGACGCGCCCATGTGGCGTGTGGTGCAGAGGATCGAGTCGGCTCTCGGCGAGGACTGACCATATTTGGCACTCAGTACCTTTACTGCTCGGCACTCAGTGCCATATGGTGCGGATGCGCCGGCGCGCGATGCGGGCGCATCCGTCGAGTGCGGAGGGCCGAGCTGTGTCCCAGTCAGAGATGAGTGCCCCGTCGGGGGCGCAACAGGAAGCCGGGTTGTCGTATCAGCGCTGCCGCTGGTGCGGCACCGCTTCGTTCCGGAGGCTTCTGTGTCCGGTGTGCGCATCCAGCGATATGGATGCGGAGCGCAGTGACGGCCACGGGGTAGTGGTGCGGTCCACCGTCGTGCACCGGTACACCGAGGTGGCGCGCAACGAGTCCGTCGTCCGGTTCCCGGAGGGCTTCGTGTTCCGGTGCCGCGTCGTGGGCGCCGCACCGCACCTCGTGTGGGTGGGTGCCCACGTGCGTCCCGTCGCCGGTGCCGATGGCGGCGGGGGTCCGAAGGCCGGCGAGGTCGTCCTCGAACTCTGTGACACGGGCGCCCGCACCCGCAACCAGTAGGTGCGGCCTGCCTTCCTGTCCGGGAGGCGTGCCTGATGCTGCGAAGTCAATCGCGCCGCACCGGTCGGGGCAGCGGCCCCGGTGCCGGCCGCCCGGATACGGCGACCTCCGTCAGACTGCCGAGTCCGAGCGTCACCTGATCCACCATCACCAACCGGCCTCCGATCACTGGTCCGTGGATGTGGGGGGCTGCTGCCTGGCCCGGCGCCGGGCGTCACGCAGTCGCTCGCGGCTCTCCTGCCCTCCGGGCCTTCTGGGGTGGTGAGGCGGCGGAGTGCCGTGACGGGAGCCGTCAGCCCCGGCAGGAGGGTGGGCGGTGAGGTCGAGAGCGACCGTGAGCGCCCGCAGGTTCGGGTGCTGGAACAGCCAGAGAGGTTCCACCCGCCGACCGAGGACGGTGCTCAGTTCTGCCCCGAATTGCAGGAGTGTGATCGAGGTGAAGCCGGCGTCGAAGAAGTTGGCCGTGGCGGGGACGGGGTGGCCGAGCACCGCGGCCGCGGTGTCGTGGAGCCGGGCGTCGAGCGAGATGGGGGAAGACGCGGTGAGTGCTCCCGCGCCTGGGGCGGCGGGCTTGAGGTTCGCGGACAGGTCAAGCCGGTCGACGAAGGTGATCGTGGCGGGAAGGGCCGGCGCGGCGAGCACTTCGGTGAGATGCGTGCGCACGGCCGCCTCCTGCGGACGCGACCCAGCAGCCATGGGCTGCACCCACAGCCGCAGCGCCTGGTGGCCCTCGTCGCCGACGAGTTCGGCCACCGCGTCCGCGACCTCGGGGCAGCCGCGTGCCGCGGCTTCCACCTCGTCCAGCAGGACACGGTGGGAATTGACCAGAACCTGCCGGTCGAGGCGGCCGACCAGGTGGAGCAGCCCGGTCGAGTCCCGCTGCGCGAGGTCGCCGGTGCGCACCAGGCGGCGGGAGCCGGTGACGAACCGCTCGGGTGCGTCGGTGAGGTAGCCGGACGCGATCCACGGTTCGCCGACCCAGAGTTCACCGCGCTCTCCGTCGGCGCACCGGCGCCCGTCCGCGGTCCGGAGCTCGACCCTTCTGCCGGGCAGCGGACGACCGATGGGTACGTGTGAGGTGTCGGGGAGCGGGTCGTCGGGATCGAGGCGGTGAGCGACCACCAGTTGCGGGGTCTCGACGCATCCGTAGCCGTTGACGATGACGGCTTTCGGCGCCCGCGACCTGATCAGTGCCGCCGTTGCGGTGGTGAGCGGGGCGCCCCCGCAGATGACGAGGCGCAGATGGGGGAGGAGTTGGGGGCTGCGAGCCGCACCGAGGGCCAGGGCCAGCAGATTCGGGGTCGCGCTGAGGACGCTGATCCTCCGGGTGTGCAGCCACGGGGCCAGCGTGGTGAGGTCGGCCTGCTCACTGGGCGTGGGCAGGCAGAGGCACGCTCCCGTCCGGACCGCGAGGCCGATGTCGCGCAGGGCAGGGTCGTGGGCCGGTCCGCTGAGCAGGGCGATGCGGTCTTCGCCGCCTACTCCGAGCCGGTCCGCGAGGTCGGCGATCGCGGCGTCGGTGACCGGTGTCGGTACGAGTACCGGGAGCGGGTCGGCGGTCGTGCCGGAGGTGAAGAGCACATGGGCCGGCGCGGGAAGGCCGTGCGCCTGCGGGGGCGGGGCCGGGGCGGGAAGAGCTTGCAGGGGGCCGTCGTCGTCGGGGAACCCATGGGAGGCGCGGCTGCCCAGAGCCGCTGCGTCACGGCGTGCCTTCGGCCACGCGGCATCGATCAGTACGGGGGTGACCTCGGCACGCAGACAGGCGAGGAGCCGCTCGACGAAGAGACGGTCCCGGCGGGCGGGCAGGACGACGAGGTCTCCGGCATCGGCCGTTGCCCGCACCTGGGCGGCGCGGGCGGTGACGGCGTCATCGAATGTGCGCCGGTCGACGACTCCGCCGCCGGTGTCGAGAGCCGGGGCGGTGGGCTGTTCGGCCGCCGCACGGGTGAGGAGCTCGACCGTTGACGGTACGTGGCCGGGGGCGGGTGGTTCGGTGCGGTGTGCGTCGTTCCGCGCCGGCGGCAAGAGGTCGGCGAGCCGGCCCTGCGGGTCGGCTGCGGCAGCTGAGCAGACCCGTGCCACCTGCTCGGCGAGATCGGTGAGATCGACGACGTCGTGGTGCGCCGATCGCTGCGGGGCGGCGAGGTGCAGGCGGTAGCCGTCGGCCGTGCGTTTGACGTACAGGCTGAGGTCGAACAGTGCCCATCCGGGCGGGAGGTCGTATTCCGCGCTCGCGTGGTCGGCGAACCGCGCCGGTGGAGCTGCCCCGGTGAGGTCGTTGAACCAGAGCCGGATGAGTGGACTGCGGGACGTGCGGGGGAGATGCAGGCGGTCGAGGATCTCGTCGTAGGTGGGCGTCGCGTGGTCCACGGCGTCGAGGAGCGTGAGGCGTGTCGCCGCACATGCCTCGACGACGGTGCGCTGGTCCGCGGCGGGATCGCCGGGGTCCAGCAGCAAGGTGTCGAGGAGGAAGGACACGGTCCGTTCGTCGGAGGGCTCCGCCATCCGCAGGCTCGGCACTCCGACCACACCCGAGTCGCCTCCGGAGCGTGCGGCGAGGATCGTGGTGGCGATGGTCAGGAAGAAGACCGCCGGTGTGATTCCGGCGCCGCGCACCATCGAGTCCACCGCGCGGGCGGCCCGGGCCGGCAGGTCGAAGGTGTGGGTGGTGGCCCGGTGCTCGTCAGGCCCGGCTGCGTATGGCGCGGGCCCGGCCAGCGGGATGCGGGCGCGGGCCGCCAGCCGCTCACCCCACCAGTCGAGGTCGGCCTGCCACCGCGCGGAGTCGGCGTGGCCGGCCTGGCGGCGCAGGTGGGGCAGGAGACCGGGGGCCGGGCGCGGCCACTGCGGTGCGGTTCCGTCCTGGCGTGCGGCGTAGGCGGTCGCAAGGTCGTTGAGCACGATGTCCGAGGAGCGCAGGTCGCTGATGAGGTGATGCATCACCAGGGCGATCCAGGTGCGCCCGGTGCCGGGCGACCAGACGAGGCCGCACCGCCACAGGGGTGCGGTGTCGAGGGGGATCGGCCGGTCGGCGGTCCGGCGCAGTGCGGCGTCGACCTGGTCGGCGACGTCGTCGTGTGATGTGCCGTGCACGACGTCGATCTTGAGTGGTACCGGGACTGCCTCGTCGATGACGATCTCGGCGCGGGCGGGCGCGGGTTCGACGACGCGGCAACGCAAGGCGTCATGACGCTCTGCGAGGTCCGCCAGGGCGGCGCGGAGTGTCGCCGGCTGCAGCTGGGCGTCGAGCGTGAGGACCCGGACCACGTTGTAGGCGGGGGAGTCCGGGTGGAGTTGGTGCCACGTCCAGATTCTGCGCATGGCGGGAGAGATGGGCGCCGGTCCCTGGTGGTTGTCGGCGGTCGGCTCCGGGGCGGCGGGACGTGGTCCGGCAGGAGAGGGATCGCGCCTGGTCCGTTCGACAAGAGCGACGAGGTCATGGAACGAAGGGTTGTCCCTGATGAGAGTGGCGAGGCTGAGTGTGGCGTCGAGCTCGGTGCCGATACGGGCGATGAGCCGGGCCGCCAGCACCGAGTGTCCGCCCGCTTCGAGGAATCCGGCATCCGGGTCGGAGCCGCCGAGCAGGTCGGTCCAGATGGCGTGCAGCCGGCGGGCGAGACCGCTGTCGGGGCCGGTCACTGCTGCTCTTCGGTGGAGATGGCAGAACCGACCTGGAGCACGCGCCGCGCCAGCGCGTCCCGGTCGACTTTGCCGTTGGTGGTGAGGGGGAGTGCGTCCAGGCGGTCGAGATGGCCCGGGATCATGTACGGCGGGAGACGGGAGGCCAGCAGCTCGCGCATCTCGGCGGTGGATGTCCCGGATCCGCGGCAGGTGTAGAAGCCGGCGAGCGTCCGGTTGCCGCCGCGGCAGCAGGTGACGACGACGGCCGAGCGAACATTCCGCGCACTGGCCATCACGGCCTCGATCTCCCCGAGTTCGACGCGGTATCCGCGGATCTTCACCTGGTGGTCGATCCGGCCCAGCAACTGCATCTGCCCGTCCGCCCGCCAGCGGCCGCGGTCACCGGTGGCGTACATACGCTGTCCGGGCCGGAACGGGTCGGGGACGAAGCTCCGCGCGGTCTGCGCGGGGTCGCCGTGGTAGCCGAGCGCGAGCGAGTCCCCGGCCGCGTAGATCTGGCCGACTTCGTCGAGCACGACGGGTTGTCGCTGCTCGTCGAGGATGTAGTAGTGCGAGCCCTTCAGCGGGCGCCCGTAGGGAATGCTCGCCCACTCCGGGTCCACGGAGTCGATCTCGTAGAAGCACGACCAGACGGCGGTCTCGGTGGCGCCGCCCAGATTGACGATCCGCACCTTGGGAAACACTTCACGCGTCTCGTCGGGCATGGACACCGGGATCCAGTCGCCGGCGAGCAGCATCAGGCGCAGCGACGTTCGCTGCTCGGGCGGCGCCTCGCTTCCGGTGAGGAACAGGAGGAGCCAGGAGAACATCGAGGGGGCCGAGTTCCACACGGTGATCTTTTCGCCGAGCAACACCCTTGCCAGCAGGCGAGGTTCGTCGATCTCGGTGTCGTCGGCGATGCGCAGGGCGCCCCCTGCGGACAGCACCCCGAAGACGTCGAAGACGGAGAGGTCGAAACAGAACGACGTCACTTGCAGGAGTGTGTCGTCGGCTTGGACGGCGAACTGTTCGGCGGAGCCCGAGAGTGTGGTGAGCAGTGCGCTGTTGCTGACCGCGACGCCCTTGGGATGGCCGGTGGAGCCGGAAGTGTAGATCACATAGGCGACATCGCCCGGACCCGCCGAGACGGGTGGCGGGGAATCGGGCTGCCGGGCGAGGTGCCACCTGGTGTGCACGCGCTGGGTGGGTCCTCCCGCCGTATCCGGTGGCAGGTCTGTCCGGCGCAGCACAGTCGTGTGACAGTCCTGCGCCGGGGGCTGTACCGCCCAGGCGGAGCTGGGTTCGTGCGGTGCGGGACCCGGCAGGAGTACGGCACCGCCGGGCCGCACGACGGCGGCGACGGCGCTCAGCAGTGCTGGGGAGGGACCCGCGGGCAGGACGGCCACGTCGACGGTGGTCGACACCAGTTCACCGAGGTGGTCCGGGTGGCCCACCTGGAGATCGGCGAACACGCCGTGGTCCTGGGCCCATGCGGTCGCCGTGCGGATCGCGTCGTGGTCCGCGTCGACGGCGGTGAACAGGTCCACATGAGGTGCGACACGCTTCAGCAGTTCGCCCTGCCCCAGACCGATCTGCAGGACGGTGCGCGGCTCTTCGGCGATGACGCGGTCGGCGACCTCCGTGAAGTCCGCTTCGGTTGCGGCCTGTTCGGTGGGCGGTCGCGTGGGGCGTGGCCGTGGCGGGTCTTCCGTGGCGACATCGAGGAGTACGACATCGGTGAGATCGGGACATGCGGCACCGAGTTGCTCGAACAGGGCCAGGTCGTCGGCGAAACCGAGCAGGCAGCGCACCCCGGTCGAGCGCAGGACGTACGCCGTCCGTTCGAGCGGCCACTTGTCGCTGATGGGCACGAACGCGGCACCCGCCAGGGCGATGCCGAGGATCGCGACGACGGATCCCGGATCGCGCCGTCCGATGAACGCCACATGGTGGCCCGCTTCGATGCGCTGCTCGTGGAGAAGCCGGGCGACCTGCGCCGAGAGCTTCAGGAGCTCCTGATACGTGTAGACGACGCGGCCCTTGTCCACGATGGCCGGTGCGTCCGGTGCCCGCCGCGCAGTCTGCGCCACGAGGCCCACCGCGGTGACGCCGTCGGGGACGGCCCGCTCCGCGGGGTCCCCCTCGCCGGGCCGCCGAGCCGGGGCCGGCCTGCCCGAGGCGACCGGCCGCGGCGGACAGGAGGCAATGATGTGCGCCACTCCTGCCGCCACCGCTGCGCCGAACGCCACTTCGTCCTCGTGCAGGGCGAGATGGGTGCCCTCGACGCGGCGGTGCAGCGGATGCGCGCACACGTCGTCCCAGGCCCGGAGTGACGGCTCGGGCACCAGCCAGTCGGAGTCGAAGCCGACGACGCAGCTCGGCACGGGGAGCGCGGGGCGCGGCCGGTGGCGGTAGCTCTGCACGACCGCGAAGTCCGCGTGCAGAGGCTCGGCGAAGAGTTCGGCCATGCCCGGGACCTTGAGCATTTCCGGGGCGGCGAGCCCCATCTCGACGGCGGCCCGGAGGAAGTCCCGGCCAGGGGGGTGCGTCGTGACCGAAGGGTGCCCGATCCCGGTCTGGGGAGCGCGAGTGCCGCACACGACGAGGCCCATGGCGGGAGTTCCCGCGTCGGTGAGTCGTGCGGCCGCCTCGTAGGCGAGCCACCCGCCCATGCTGTACCCCAGGAGGACGAACCGTTCCGCCGGGAGTTCTTCCAGCGCCCCGAGCAGCCCGGTGACGATGTCGTCCGCGTCGCGCAGGCAGGGTTCGGACAGCCGGGGGCCGTGTCCCGGCAGGTCGACGATCACCAGAACGCTGTCGCCGGGCAGGTACGGGTGCAGTTGACGGAACGCGCGCCCCGAGCCACCGGCGTAGGGCAGCGCGATCACGAGAGGTCCGTCCCCGTCCGGATTGACCACGTCGCTGAACCAGGCTGACGAGAATGCGGTCATGCGGAGGCCGTCCGATCTGGCGTGGTCAGCGGGGACGTGACCTGGGCGTCGTCGTGGACGACGATGCGCAGTTCGCTGGTGTGCGGCCGGCCGCCGGGTCCGGCGAGCCACAGTTCGTCGGGGGCGGGGAGCATCTCGGTGAAGGTGACGGCGGTGGAGGCCTCGGAGGCGGCGCTCCGGCGCAGGCCACGTGCGAGGTTGCGCAGGGACAGCGGCGCGTCCTGGTCGACGAGGTAGGGCTTCGGCTGGTCCGGGGTCCGGGCGAACACCCAGCGCGGCATGCCCAGCTCCTGCAACCGCCGGCGCAGCGCGCGGTGACGGTAGTCGTTGTCGACGGTATACGGGAGCTCGGACACCGGCAGATGCCAGGTCTCCCGTGCGATGACCACGTCGTCGAGCAGCAGACGGGGCTGATGGGCGGCCAGGGGCCGGATGCTGAACTGGTTCGCGACGACTGCGGTGAGGAATTCGCCGAGCACTTCGGTGAGCGGCGCCCGCCAGTTGCCGTCGGCCGGGCGGACGACGAGTCGGCTGCTGTCGTCCTGTTCGACGAGCAGACCGGCGCCGGGCAGAACGGTGCTGCCCGAGGGATGCCCCTCGTCCGCGGTCCAGGACCAGTACTGGTAGAGCTCGGGAAGGTCGAGAGCAGGCGGAGGGTAGGTGCGTGAGGTGACCGCTGGTGAAGCGGCCGGGTACACGGGCACGAAGCGGCCGTCGGGGAAGTCGGCCGCGGTGGCCGTGAGCAGCTCCGCACGATCGTCGGCCTGGGTGGCGAAGGCGCGGTTCTCCAGCGTGTTGACGGCGAGGTGCAGTTCGCCGAGCACCCATTGCGGACGGCGGCCGGGGCGAGCGCGGAGCATCAGGTCAGGACTGTGCTGCCGGGCGGCGCGCCACCGGACCGGGCCGGCAGGGAACAGCAGGCGCACCAGCGGGGCCGTCACCGCGGTGCTGAGCCGGACCGAGGACGCCGAGGATTCGGTGGCGGTGGCGAGCAGTTCCGCCCAGCGGGCCCGGAAGTCCGCGGCGACCCGCGAGACCGCGCTGCCGGGCAGTCCGCTGAGGATGTCTCCGGAGGCCATCACCAGGTCGCACAGTCCTACCGGCCGTCCGGAGGCGGCATGCAGGGATTCCGCCCGGGCCGCGAGGTCTCGCTCCAGCTCCGCTCCGTTCTCGCACACGAGCCAGCGGGCGGTGTCCAGGAGGAGTCCGAGCGGGGCACGGAGATCCTTGATCAGGTCCGTGCCGATGTCGACGTCGAGGTCCCGTCGGCAGTCCTCGTACACGATGCACCGCCCGAGGTCACGATCGGGCTTGGCGCGTTGAGCGCCGACTCCGGTCAGGGACCGGAACTCTGCCCCGAGCCGGTCCAGTGCGCCGCGCAGCGCCACCGGGTCGCCGGCCGTGGCCGCGACGGCGTCGACGGCTTCGTCGAGGGGGGCGAGTTCGGCCAGCAGGCTGTCGCGCAGCTTCTCGTCCGGGATCTGTGAGAGGTGTGCGCGCAGTGCGTCTTCCGGCTGATCGGTGACCGGCACCGGGAATCCGACGAGGACCGCTCCGGTCGCCGTGAGCCGCTCCAGTGCCCGCGCGGTGGCCGGAGCCGATTCGGGAGGTCCGTAGGCGCTGAGCAGTTCACCCACCCGGCGCGGACGGTCGAGGGCGGCGGCCAGGGCGGCTTCGTCGGGGTCCAGGGGCTGCGGTCGGCGTCGCGGCCGGCGCAGCACTCCGCCGTCGAAGGAGCACGCCGGGTGCCGCCGGGCGATCAGGTGGGTGTGGAGGGCCGGCCGCTCCGCGAAGGCACGGGCGATCGCGTCGACGGCCCAGTGCTCGCGGAAGAGGGTGCGGCTGCGCAGCCCGGCCGTGCCGCGTGTCGTGACCCCGGCCTGGTCGTCGGTGAACCGGGCCCAGGCGACGGGGCCGAAGAAGCCGATGGTCTCGTTCTTCGCGCAGTAGCGCTGTGCGAGGAAGGCGACGAGGGCTTCGCGCTGGTCTCTGCGGGAGAGACGTCCGTCTCCGTCCGCGGCGAGATCGGCGGCGAAGCGGCCCATCCAGTTCCGGATGAGTGCCGGGTTCTGCCAGGTGACAGCTTCGAGGAAGGCGGGTTGCGCGACGACCGAGCGTACGGCCGCTGCGGAGGTCTCGCGGCTGCGGGTGTCGGAGTCGTCGTCCGCGCAGTCGGGCACCGCGAAACCGTCGAGCCATGAGATCGGCATGCCGGCGCTGCGCAGGGCGGCCAGCCGCCACAGCGACCAGTCGCCATGCAGTGTGAGGCGGTGTGCGGGATGCGCCGAAGGCGCCCCGGGGGCGGTGGAGGTGTGCGGCGCGGCTGTCATGACCGCACCCGCTGGTCGATGACCTCGGCGAGCTCGGCCAAGGTGGGGGCTTCGAAGAGGAACCCGACGGTCAACTCGATGTCGAACGCCTCCCGGATCTGGGCCATCAGTTCAATCGCGGTCAGCGAGTTGCCCCCAAGGTCGAAGAAGTCGTCGTCGGGTGCGAACTGGTCGTGCCCCAGGGTGCGCGCCCACAGGCCGCGAAGTCGGTCCGAGGTCGAGTCCGGCGTATCGGTGGGGGACTCAACGGCCGGTGCCGTGGGCCTCGTTGGCGCGCTTACGGGCTCTGCTTGCGGTCGTGGCCGGGAAGACTCCGCGCGCATGGATTCGGAAGTCGGCAGTCCGGACGTGGGGTCTGCGGTGGACGGTACGGGCACCGGTCGGCCGTTCCGGTGCGGGCGGACAAGTATCTGCTCGGGGGTCCTCGCGGAGAGCAGACGCATCAGGATGTCGGTTCCGACGGACGGGTCGATGCCGGCGTGGTCCTGGGTGTCGGCCTCGTGGCCACCGTGGTCGGCGTCGAACGCGGTCCGGTCGATCCTCCGCATCGTGAAGCCTTCCACGGAGACGAGGAGGATGCCGTCGGCGCCGATGACGTCGATGTCCGCCACGAGCTGTCCGTGGTGGCTCTCCTTCCGCCGGACGCGGGCCGAGACCTCTTGCTGAAGCGGGGCGAAGACCGTGAGCGCACGGTAGAGGAAGGGCAGATACGCCTCGTCGGCCCGGTCCTCGGGGCCGGGACCCGGGCACCCCCGCAGCGCGGAGGTCGCCAGATCCAGCAGTGCCGGATGCAGCGGATGCGTGCGGAGATCGTCGGTGAACTGCGCGGGGAGCCGCAGCTCGACAAGCCTCTCGTGCGCACTGTCGCGGACCTCCACGACGGAGTCCCAGCGTGCTCCGAGTGCGAAGGCCCCGGCAGCGGATCCTCCCGTCGGACGGGTGGCCTTGCGCAGTGCCGTGAGATCGCAGGCGGGCGCCTCGACACTCCGGCGTTCGATCCGTCCGGTGGCGTGCGTGACCCACCGCGCGGTCGTGTCGTCCGCGGGCTGGGAGCGGACCTCGAAGCGGTGGCGCGCACCGTCGGCGGCGAACACGACCGTCACGCGCCTCGGCCGCCGCGCGGTCAAGGGCGCGACGAAAGCCACATCGGAGAGCACCAGCGCACGGTCGGTGCCCTCCGGCACGGTCCGGCCGAACGCGCAGATGACCAGGTCGATATGGGCGGTTCCGGGGAGGATGGGAGTGCCGTCGAGCCGGTGCTCGTCGAGCGCCCAGGTGTTCTCGGCGTCGAGCGTGGTGGTCCAGTGCAGTGTGCCGGCCGCGGGCGCGCCGTCGGGTCGGCTGGCCATGCCGACGGTGGTCCAGCTCGGGTAGTTGATGCTCAGCACCCGGTCCGCGGGGAACAGGTCGAGGCGCGTGCACAGGTCCATGACCGCGTTCGCCGCGGCGTAGTCGCCGCCGCCTACGAGGCCGTCGACGGCGGCACGACTTGAGAAGAACACGATCCAGTCGAGTGCCGGCCGGCCGGCGAGCGCCTCCGCGAGGGCGAGCGTCCCGTGCACCTTGGGGCGGAGCACATCGGCGGCCCGCTCAGGATCGCGGACCTGCAGAATCCCGTTGCCCGCGACCCCCGCGAGATGCAGCAGCCCCTGGACCGGCCCGAAGGCGGCCGCGACGATGTCGAGCGTGCGCCGGACCTGCCGCGGGTCACCGACGTCGCACGCGAGCAGGCGCACCTCGGCCCCGAGCGCGGTGGCGTCCCGTACGGCGGTCGTGACGTCGGCCGACCAGGTGTCCACGGGCTCTTCGGTGGCGGGAAGGGTGCGACCCAGCAGCGCGATACGCGGCCGGATGCCGGTCGCGGCGATGCTGCGCATAGTCGCCAGGCCGAGTGCGCCCATCCCTCCGGTGATGACGTACACACCTCCGGAACGAAGAGCCGGTGCCTGGTTCGGGGGCAGGAGCAGCGGTGTCTCCCGGGGCACCCAGCGGTGACGCCCGCGCAGCGCGACGACGAGGTCCTCACCGGCACGGCAGAGTTCATCGCTCAGTGCGTCGACGGGAGTGTTGGCGGAGAAGTCGATGACCTTGCAGCGTTGCCGCGGCAGTTCGGCGGCCAGGGTGCGGATGACCCCGTGGACGCTCGCCTTCACCGGGTCGACCGGGTCGGCTCCTGAGACGTCGACCGCGCCCGAGGTGAGCGTGATGAGCTCGGGGACGCGGCCCGTGGTGCCGGTCCGCAGACCGTGCTGGGCGAGCGCGAGGGCGCTGAAGAAGCTGTCGTCCAGCTGCTGTCGGACGGTGGCCGTCGACGCCGGCGGCCATGGAGCAGCCGTGATGGCATGTACCAGGAGGTCGGCCTCGGTCCCGTGGCGGGCCAGCGCGGCGAAGACCCGCTCGATGTCGGCGGTGGCACCGGGGCGGATGCCGAACTCGTCACCGTCGTGGCGGTAGGCGTCGGCCGGACGGACCCGGATCGTGTGCGTCCCGGCGTGTTCGAGCGCGGCCACCACGTCGTCCGCGCGGTCTGCGGCGGCAGGGAGCAGGACGACGGCTGTTGCCCCCGCGCGGATGAGAGGGGGTGGTGTCAGAGCGGAGGAGGTCCAGCGCAGGGTCGAGAACGGGCTGGACCGACCCGTGTCGGTGCCGGTTCCCGTGGCAGTCGGCGGTGGCGCGGCGTGGGCTTCGGCGGTCGGATCCGGCCCGGTCACGAGGTCAGCTGCCTGCGGCGCCTCGACCCAGTGCTGCTTCCGCTGGTAGGGGTAGCCGGGCAGCGGGATCCGGTGGCGCAGCGGAGCCTGCCCGACAGCCTCCCAGGAGACATCGGCACCCGCCACCCACAGGTGGGCCGCGGCGGTCAGCAGGGCGGTCATGTCCGGATCGGCATCGTCGGCCGCAGCCGTCCCGCCACGCCTCGGCAGCGTCGGCACCACGGCGACGGAGGCGTCCCGGGCCCGCTCGTGGCGGCGGGCCAGCTCGGTGAGTACCTGCCCTGGACCGACCTCTAGAAGCACGCCGGGCCCGGTCTCCACCAGCGCGTCGAGGGCGGTGGCGAACTGTACGGGTTCCACGAGCTGACGCACCCAGAAGGCCGGGTCGACGGCCTCGTCCGCGGAGATGAGGCGTCCGGTGGCGGCCGAGTAGACGGGCAGGGCCGGCGGCGACAGGGTCACGCCGGTGAAGGCCTTCTCGAACGCCCGGGCGGCGTCCCGGAGCAGCGGCGTGTGAAAGGCACTCGACGTCGGCAGCCGGGTGTGTGCGACACCGCGGTCGGTCAGCTCCTCGGCCACGTCGGCGAGGTCGTCGTCGGACCCGGCCAGCACCACCTGATCCGCCCGGTTGATCACGGCCACGGTGACCGTCCCGGTGAGAACGTCGCGGAGCGCGTCCGCACCGGTCGCGGCAGCGAGCATGCCGCCACCGGCCGGGTGATCGCGCATCGCCCTGGCGCGGGCCAGGACGAGTGCGGCGGCCGCGTCCGGTTCGAGGATCCCGGCGACAGTGGCGGCCGCCAGTTCGCCCAGACTGTGGCCGAGGAGGGCGGCGGGGCGAACGCCCGCCTGCTGCCACATCTGCGCCAGGGCGAGTTCGGCGGCGAACAGCAGAGGCTGGGCGAGGGAAGTCTCGGTGATGTCGAGCCCGGCGGCACCGCGCCAGCAGTCGCGCAGCGGCAGGTCAGGGGCGTCCAGTCGGTCGAGCCACTCGTCGAATGCCCGCGCGAAACCCGGCACGCTCCGGTAGAGGCCGTGCGCCATCTCCACATGCTGGGAACCCTGGCCGGGGAACAGCAGGCAGATAGAGGGCGGGCTCGTCCGCGGCCGACGCGAGACCAGGATCCGGCCGGTCTCGGCCGCCGTCATGGTGGTGGCCGCGTCGTGCGCGCCGACGCATACGGCCGCCGCTCGGACCGGGTGGGTCCGGCGGCCGTGCTGCAGAGTCGCGACCGCATCCGCGAACACCTCTTCGCCCAGTTGCAGGAAGGCATCGGCGAGGCCGGCGCGGACGGCCGGCTCGGCTTCCGCGGTGGGGCTCGACCAGACCACCAGACGCGGTTCCCCTTGATGCAGGGCGGCGGGGACGGCGGGGGGCTCCTCCAGTACGACGTGGGCGTTGGAGCCGCCGATGCCCATGGAACTGACGCCCGCACGGCGTGGCTGCCGGGGGTCCCGCGGCCAGGCGGTGAGCCGGTCCTGTACGCGGAACAGCGAGGATCCGAGGCCGAGCCGGGGGTTGGGCGACCGGTAGTTGATGCTGGGCGGCAGCTGCTCGTGTTCCAGCGCGAGTACCGCCTTGATGAATCCCGCCAGGCCGGCCACTGGCCCCAGATGCCCGATGTTGCCCTTCACCGACCCGAGGGAGCAGCTGCCGACCGGGAGCGGTTCCTCGGCGAGGGAGGTGAAGGCGTCGGTCAGCGCGCTGATCTCGATCGGATCTCCCACGACGGTGCCGGTCCCGTGCGCCTCGACGTACGAGATGTCGCGCGGCCGTACGTCGGCCACGGCCAGCGCTTCGCTCACGACCGCCCGCTGCGCGGCCGCGCTGGGCGCGCCGAAACTGACCTTGTCTGACCCGTCGTTGTTGATCGCGCTCCCGCGGATCACGGCGCGGATGTGATCGTGGTCGGCGAGCGCGTCGGGAAGCCTCTTCAGCAGGACGGCACAGGCGCCCCCGCCGAACACGGTGCCGTCGGCCGCCGCGTCGAAGGGCCGGCAGTGGCCGCTGCGGGACTGGACTCCGCCTTCCGACCAGAGGTAGCCGTGCCCGTACGGGAAGTCGATGCTGGCCCCTCCGACGAGCGCGGTGTCGCAGTCCCCGGTGCGCAGCGACTGGCATGCCAGGTGCAAGGCGACCAAGGTGCTGGAGCAGGCGGTCTGCACAGTCATGCTGGGTCCGTGCAGGTTGAGCTTGTACGAAGCCATGGTGGCGATGTAGCCGCCGAGGTTGAGGGTCGATACATCGGCGAGCGGAAAACCCAGGGCGTCCTTCTGAGGGCGCAGGTGGTGTTCGTGGTAGAGCGGCGCGCCGGCTGAGGCGAAGACTCCGGTTCCCGCGCTGATGGTGGTCGGGTCGTAGCCGGCGTTCTCGATGGCGGCGTGGGCCGTTTCGAGGAACAGGCGGATCTGCGGGTCGCAGGTCCGCGCTTCCCGAGGGGTCATGGAGAACAGGCCGGCGTCGAAGTACTGGGCGTCCGGCGCCAGGGCGGCCGCCTTGACGTACGCGGCGTTCGTCAACAGCTCCTCGGAGACACCGTGGTCGCGCAGGTGCTCGTCGCTCAGCGCTGCCACGGACTCCTTGCCCCGGATGAGGTTCAGCCAGTAGGCGTCGACGCAAGACGCGCCGGGGACCTTCGCTGCGACCCCGACCACCGCGATCTTGTCGTCATCGTCCACAGAGGCCTCCTCGATCAACGACGTGCGATGGATTGGAAGCTACGGCCCGGGTGGGGATCGGTCCTGTCGCCGAAACAGGCGACCGATCACCGTCCTCGGGACGGTGCGGTGGCGATGAGCAGGGATCGAAGGGGCTGGAGCAGGCAGCCGCGGAAGCGTTTGGCGCGGAGGGATCCGGCACCGAAGTCGATCAGTGTGGCGCCGTCGGCGATGGCGCGGGCAATGGGTTCGTAATAGGTCAAGTTGAAGTACTGACCGTGGTCCGGTGCTGCGTAGTCGCGGCCCACCGCACGAATCGTCCACGTACCGCCGAGGCGATGGACCACCGAGAACGCCACCGGTCTCCCGGACAGGTGTCCTACCAGCGCGCGTACCTCGGAACCGGACGTCATCGCGAGCATGGCCAGGTAGAACTCCGCCTCGTGAGGGCCGGCGGTGTCACCGTGGCGCTGCTGGGTCTGCGCGAGCAGCGGGGCGACCTCGGCGGCGACCGCCGACAGTGGTTCGTCGCGTACGACGATCCCGCTGTCCGCGAAGGCGCGGCGCTCCTGGCGGACCTGCCATCTGCGCTTGCGCGGCAGAGCGGCCAGATACTCGGAGAAGTGGCCCCATCCGATCGGCATCACGGCCTTGTCGCGCGTGGCGACCGCGATGGCGTCCGTCTCAAGTTCCGCCAGCCAGCGTGCCTGTGCCGGGTCGAGGTCCGGGATCAGGACCTGCGGACAGCCGGCCGTCGAGGCGACCTCCCGGGCAGCCGACATCAACGCGCGTGCGGCGTCGGCGCCGCACGCGGGCGTGAGCGGAGACCTCAGGAACAGATGATTCCGGTAGCCGCCGGCACCACCGGCCGAACACAGTCGGGCGCCGGTCGAAGGCACCTCGCCTTCGAAGATGTTCTCCGGGGCGAGGGACGACTCGTAGGGGCGCGAGAACTGATAGAGGGGGAGCAGGCCGAGAGCGGCACCGGAGGTGCGGCGCGCCACCAAGTAGGTGACCCGGGCGCCGCGTCGGCGCGCCATGATGTGGTGGCGTTCCAGTTCTCCGAGGACCTGGTCGGATGCCGTGATGCCGAGTTCGTCCAGGAGGTCGATCGATACCTTGCCGACTTCCTCGGTACGCATTGCCTCACCCCGTCGCCTGCGGGCCTTTGGAGAGGCCCCCTGTGTAGGGGACAACGCAGGGCAGGCAGGAGACCAGTCACCCGAACGGGCGGCATGACGCTGTGTGCGGGCGGATCAGAGACTCGCCTCACAGGTTTGTCCGGGGACGGCTTGGATGAACTGTGCGCTCCGGCGGAGGGATTTTTCGTAGGTTACGTAATGCCCACTCATTCTGGAAACCGACGAATGCGCCGTGAACACGGCACAGAGTGGTGAGGCGGAATGTGGAGGAAGACTGATGAAGGTTCACACACTCAGTCGTGCGGACGCACGGCGCATCGCGATTCGCGCGCAGCTCCTGCATGGTGAGCGGCCGACGGAGCTGACCTCCATGGTCCGGCATCTGACGCTCCTGCAGCTGGACCCGACCGCGGCCATCGCGCCGGCCGCCGACCTGGTGTCGTGGAGCAGACTCGGTGCGGCCTATGCGCCGGACCACCTGGTCCAGGTGCTCAAGGGGCGACAGCTCGTCGAGATCGGGGCGACCGTCCGGCCGGTCGAGGACGCGACGCTGTTCCGGGCCGAAATGGCGGAGATGCGGGACCGGCCGCCGACGGCCGACTGGGAGAAGCGGCTGCACGGCTGGCTCAAGGCCAATGACGCATGCCGCCGGGACATCCTCTCCCGCCTGGAGGCGGGCGGTCCGCTGCTCTCTCGCGACATCCCGGACACGTGTGCGTTGCCGTGGAAGTCGACCGGATGGACGAACGACCAGAACGTGATCCGGCTGCTCGGGATCATGGCAGATCTGGGAGAGGTGGCGGTAGCGGGGCGCCAGGGCCGCAACCGGCTGTGGGACCTGGCCGACCGGGTGTACCCGGACGCGCCGGTGCCTGACCCGCAGGAGGCGTTGCGGGAACGGAACGAGCGGAGGCTGCGGGCGTTGGGGATCGCGCGCGCCAAGTCGACCAAGGTGCCCATCGAGCCCTACGACGTCGGCGGCGCAGGCGAGGCGGCCGTCGTGGAGGGAGTCCAAGGGCAATGGCGTGTCGACCCCCTGTATCTGGGGCAGCCGTTCGAGGGGCGGACCGCGCTGTTGTCCCCCTTCGACCGTCTGATCCACGACCGCAAGCGCGCGATGGAGCTCTTTGATTTCGAATTCGGAATCGAGATGTACAAGCCCGCGGCGAAACGCCGCTGGGGCTATTTCGCGCTCCCGATTCTTTTCCACGATCGACTGGTGGGCAAGCTCGATGCGTCGGCGGACCGTAAGAGGGGCGTCCTCAGGGTCAACGCCGTCCATGAGGACGAGGCCTTCACGAAGAGGATGACAGCAGCCGTCGACGCGGAGGTGGACGCACTCGCCGAATGGCTCGATCTGGAGGCGGAACGTCCCTGAACGACGCATGGGGCCGATGGAAGGGAGAGGCGACATGGATGATCCACGCCGGAAATGCGTGGACCGGTCTCATTCGCATCTGTGGGCGGTGAGCGACCTCCACGTCGGGCACCCGGTGAACCGCGGCATCGTCGACGGACTGGCCGCGCAGCACCCCGACGACTGGCTCCTCGTCGCGGGAGACGTGGCGGAGTCGTCATCGCGGACACAGGAGGTGCTGAAGGGCCTGCGCAGTCGCTTCCGGCGGGTCATCTGGACGCCGGGCAACCACGAACTGTGGACGCATCCGCGTGACGAGGACCAGAGCAGGGGAGCGGAGCGGTACGCGGACCTGGTGGAGAAGTGCCGCAAGATCGAAGTGCTGACGCCCGAGGACGAGTACGTGATGTGGCGCGCCCCGGAGCAGGAATTCGTTATCGCCCCGGTCCATCTGCTCTACGACTATTCGTTCCGCGACCCCGGCACGGATCTCGACTCCGCGCTGGAGGCGGCATGGAAGGCGGGGCATGTGTTCAGCGACGAATTGCTGTTGCACCCGGATCCGTACCCGACACGGCAGGAATGGTGCCACGCCCGCGTCGCGTCGACCGAGAAGCGGTTGGCCGGGCTCGGAAGGGACAACCCGATCATCGTGGTTAACCACTACCCCCTGATCGAAGAGCCGGTAAGGCGCATGTTCTCCCCGCATCTGGCCATGTGGTGCGGCACGCGGCTCACTTCCGAGTGGCACAAGCGCTTCCCGATCCGTGCTGTCGTGCACGGTCATCTGCATATGCCGCGGTCGTCGGTCCATGACGGTGTCGCCGTCGAGGAAGTTTCCCTCGGCTATCCACGCGAGTGGGGGAACAGGGCGACAACGTTCGCACCACGGTCGATTGCCTGCGGAGTCGGTGCGTTTGGATCTTAGTACTCCAGCAGGAACAGCGAAGCGCTGCTGGAGTACTAAGACACAGGCGCTCCGTCCCGTCCCAGGTGCGACTCGACCGGAGAAGGGACACGGGACGAGGGAATGTTCGCGGTGCCGCCGGCTTTCCCGTCCTCCACCGAGGTGACGAATTTGCCGAGAAGCGCGGCGCGGGTGAGCTCGGCCTTGTTTCCCACGTCGAGTTTGACGCGTATGCGTTTCACGTAGGTGTCGACGGTGTGCTGGCTTATCCCCAGACGGGTCGCGATCTGGCCGTGCGTCCTGCCCTGGGCGATCTGGCTGAGAACCTGCTGCTCGCGTTCGGAGAGCGTGGGTTGGCCCGCATGGACTTTGCTGCCGGTGAGTTGGGGGGTGGTGCGCGGTGACTCTGCGCGACCGGCTGATCCGGCGGCGGCGAGCTGGACGGCGCGCACGATTCCGAACCCCGGCTCGCCTTTGCTGATGACCCCCGCCGCGCCGGCGTCGAAGAATTCTTCGCTGTTTGCGGTGAGGCCGTTGGTGAGGACGAGCACGGCCATCGACCGGGCGGCGTCCGTGACGATGTCGAGGTCCCCACCAGCGGCTGCGTCGGCGTCGATGACCGCCACGTCGGCGAGCCAGCAAGGCTCCTCTTCGGCCGTGGTTCGGGTGGCGACGATTCTGACCCCAGCCGCTGTGAGGATCTGGCTCAGGCCCAGGAGGAAGCACGGAGAGGTCACGAGCAGGTCTGTACGAATCATACGAATCCCAAGGAGGAAGGCTGCCACTGGCGGTAGCGCGCGATCGATGGACGTCAGGTGTGCCGGGTGATGCTCGGTGCGCTTGTCGCGGCGTGAGGTTCATCCGCGAACCGGGAGGTCTATTGGGGAGCATGGGTACCCCTGTGCGGACATGTCAACCTTCGGGTCTTCGGAGATGTGACCCGCGGAGCGTGCCTCACGTTACGCGGCCGAACGCCCTTGTCCGTATGCGAGTTGGGCGTGGCGTGTCTGCGGTGACGGTGCGTCCGGGCATATCCGCGTCCTATCTGCGGGCATGTCTCTCAGTGACCGGCCGTGCCGAATTCTATGCTCGGCGACGCCGCCAGAAGTGGGCAAATAGTTTGTCGCGCACCCATGAGGTGAGAGGTTGTCACTTGCCGGGGCGAGGGGCTAGCGTCGTGGTGCGTTTTCGGAACAGTCGATCAATAACAGTAGGAGACTGCGGAGATGGCCGAGGTTCTGCTTTTCCACCACATCCAGGGCTTGACCGACGGAGTTCAGGCGTTCGCCGGTGAACTGCGGCAGGCCGGCCACACCGTGCACACGCCCGACCTGTTCGAGGGCCGCACGTTCGGCAGCCTTGAGGAGGGGATGAGCTTCGCGCGCGAGACCGGGTTCGACACCCTCAGGGCGCGTGGTGTGGCGGCGGCCGATGGCCTGAGCCCGGAGCTGGTCTACGGCGGCTTCTCCTTCGGCGTGACCATCGCCCAGAAGCTTGCTCAGACGCGACCCGGTGCACGGGGAGCACTGCTGATGCACTCCTGCATCCCTGTCACGGAGTTCGGGACGTCCTGGCCCGACGGCGTACCGGTGCAGCTGCACGGCAAGGAAGGCGACGAGTTCTTCGAGGAGGACCTGCCGGCGGCACGCGAGCTGGCCAAGTCCGCTTCGGCGGCGGAGCTGTTCACCTATCCGGGCGATCAGCACCTGTTCACCGACGCCTCGCTCGACGCCTTCGACGCGGACGCCTCCAAGCTGCTGATGGAGCGGGTGCGGACGTTCCTCGCGGCGATCTGAGCCCCGCTGCGGACCGGCGTCCGGCCGCGCGCTGAACGCTGTGCGGCAGGGGCGGAAGCGCACCGCATCCTGGGCAGGGGCGGACCGGGCCTCGTCAGAGGCGTACGAGCATCTTGCCCAGGTTGCGCCCGCGCATCATGTCCAAAAAGGCGCGAGGTGCGGCGGGCAGACCCTCGGCGAAGGTCTCCCGGTACTGCAGCTCGCCGCAGTGCAGCCACCCGGCGGCCTCGGCGACGAACCGCTCCCGCAGGTGCGCGAAGTCGCCGGCGAGAAAGCCCCGGAGGGTGAGCCGCTTGCCCATGGCGAGCGCCAGGTTCCGGGGCGCTGCCGGAGGTTCATCGGCGTTGTACATCGAGATCGCACCGCACATGGCGACCCGCCCGTGCGGGCGCATGGCTCCGATGGCGACCTCCAGGTGCCGCCCGCCGACGTTGTCGAAGTAGATGTCGACACCGTCCGGCGCGGCGGTGCGCAGCGAACGGCGCAGAGCGCCGTCGTGGTAGTCGAAGGAGGCATCGAACCCGATGTCGCGGAGATACGCGACCTTGTCGGGGGAGCCGGCGGACCCGACCACACGCGCGGCTCCTTTCAGCCGTGCGATCTGTCCTGCCGCGCTGCCGACGGCTCCGGCGGCCGCCGACACGAACACGGTCTCGCCGGGGCACAGGGCAGCGACCTCCAGAATGCCGGCGTAGGCGGTGAGGCCGGGCATCCCGAGCACCCCGAGGTAGGCCGAGGGCGGGGCCAGATCGACGTCCACCTTCGTCGCGGCGTCCTCCGCCACCGTCGCGTACTCCCGCCAGCCGGCGTTGTGCAGGACGACATCGCCCGGTGCGAAGAGCGCGGACCCGGACTCGATCACCGTGCCGACGGCGCCGCCTTCCAGCGGACGTCCGATGCCGAACGGCGCCACATACGACGGGATTTCGTTCATCCGCCCGCGCATGTAGGGGTCCACGGACATCACCTGGTTGCGGACGAGCAGTTCACCGGCCCGCGGATCGGCCACCGCGACTTCAGCCATGCAGAAGTCGTCCGTCGACGGCCAGCCGAGAGGCCTTGAAGTCAGGTGGATCTCACGGCCCTTCATGAAACCCACGGTAGGTGTCGGCGCAGGATCGCCGTCGCCCCAGGTTCCTGTGACAGGACGGGACGCCCTGCCTGGCGTTGCCTTGTTTCAGTCGACCCGACACCCGGATACCGTCAGCGGTGCTGTCGCGTACGCGCGTGTGTCGCCCCTCGTGCTGGAGGTTCACCGTGGCGCCGAAGGAACAGCTCGTGGATGCGCACACCGTCTCCGAGCTGTTGCGGGAGCGTACGCGCGAGCGGCCCGACTCGATCGGCTACACCTATCTGAGCGACGGCGAGACCGAGCGGGAGACGCTGAGTTACGCCGACCTCGACCTACGGGCATCCGCGATTGCCGCCTCGCTTCACGCCGCGGGGGTCGAACCCGGGGAACGGGCACTGCTGTTGCTGGCGCCCGGACTCGATTACGTGTCCGCGTTCTTCGGCTGCCTCTACGCAGGAGTGGTGGCGGTGCCGTCGTATCCGCCCGACCCGTTCCGGCGCGAACGCACCCTGCCCCGGCTCATCGGTGTGGTGGGCGACGCCGATCCGGTCATCGCCCTGACGACGTCGGATCTCCTCATGTTCATCGACGATCTCGGTGAGCATGCGCCGCTCCTGCGGAAGCTGCGCTGGATCGCGGTCGATGCCGTGCCCGCGGAGACATCCGTTCCCGTCGTGGTCGACCCGGGGTCGACGGCCTTCCTCCAGTACACCTCCGGCTCCACGGCCGCACCGCGCGGCGTGATGGTCTCGCATGCGAATCTGCTGCACAACCTCGGCATGATCCAGAGGTACTTCGGCACCGACTCCGACAGCCAGGCGCTGATCTGGCTGCCGCCCTACCACGACATGGGGCTGATCGGCGGGCTGCTGCAGCCGTTGTACTCGGGCTGTCCCGTGACGCTGCTGTCGCCGCTGCACTTCCTTGAGCAGCCGATGCGTTGGCTGCGGAAGATTTCGAGCCTCGGCGTCAGCGTCAGCGGGGGCCCCAACTTCGCCTACGAGCTGTGTGCCCGCCGTGCCACTCCGCAGGATGTGGCCCAGCTCGATCTGAGCTCATGGAAGGTGGCGTTCAACGGGGCCGAACCGACCCGCCCGGAGACACTGGACCGGTTCGCCGCTGTCTTCGGGCCGGCGGGATTCCGGGCGGACGCCTTCCTGGCGTGTTACGGCCTCGCCGAAGCCACACTGATCGTCAGCGGCACGGAACGGGGCAAGCCGGTGCCTCGCGTCCACGTCGACCGCGACGCACTGGCCGGAAACACAGCCTCCTCCGGTGCGGGGCCGGACGTAGCGCTCGTCTCCTGTGGCTCCGGCCCCGCGGACCAGGAGATCGCGATCGTCGAGGCCGGGACCGGGCAGCGGTGCCCCGATGGCGTGGTGGGAGAGATCTGGGTGACGGGGCCGAGCGTCGCCCCCGGGTACTGGCGTCGCCCTGAGGAGACCCGGCGCGTGTTCGGCGCACGCATCGCGGGTGAGGACGCCGGCTATCTGCGGACCGGTGATCTGGGGTTCCAGCTGGAGGGGCGGCTGGTGGTGACCGGGCGGCGCAAGGACCTGCTCATTGTCCGCGGCCGGAACCACTATCCGCACGACATCGAGTTCACGGCGGAGCACGCGCACCCGACGTTGCGGGTCGGCTGTTCCGCGGCGTTCCAAGTGCCCGATGACTCCGCCGAAGAGCGGCTGGTCCTGGTCATGGAGGTGCGGGGGGCGTCCGAGGCCGTCGACGGCGCCGAGATCACCGCCCGGGTCCGTGAGGCGGTGGCCCTCGTCCACGGTCTGCGAGCCCACACGATCATGTTGGTGGGCCGGGGCACGGTGCCGAAGACCTCCAGCGGCAAGGTCCAGCGCAGCCTGTGCCGCGCGCGCTACCTGGCAGGCGAGCTGACGGAGATCGCGCCGCACGTGCCTGCGGCCCGCAGGCACGCGGCCGATGTACTGCCGGGCTCCGGCGATGATGTGGAGTACCGGCTGCGTGTCCTCGTCGCACAGCTCGTCGGCGTCGCGCCGGACACCCTCGACGTGCGAACCCCGCTCCTGGCGATCGGCCTGGACTCGCTCGCCCTTGTCACGCTGCAGCACCGGCTGGAGGCCGAGTTCGGGGTCACGGTGCCGCTCGGCCAGGTGCTCGCCGGCGGGGCCATGGAGGGGATTCTCGACCAGATCGCCGACGGCGGCTCACCGCATGGTCCCGGGGCGGTCGGGGCGGTCGGCACGGGGGAGCACGGGGGTGGAGCCCCGGCGCGGGCCGTGGACGCGGTCGGCAGGACAGAGGCACCGCTGTCGCACGGCGTGCGGGAGATCTGGCTGATGCAGCAACTTGAGCCGGAAAACCCCGAGTTCACCGTCGCCACCGCCCTGCGTCTGCCGGAGTCGGTCGATCTCCACGCGCTCCGGAGGGCCCTGAGCGCTGTCGTCGCCCGGCACCCGGCGCTGCGCACGACGTTCGAGGTACGGGACGAGGACCTGGTCCAGGTCGTTCATCCGGAGCGCCCGGTCACCGTCGAGGTGCACGACATGCCGGAGCTGGACGAACGGGCCCTCACGGCACACCTGACCACCGTGGCGAGCACTCCGATGGACCTGGTCACCGGACCGCTCGTGCACGTCGGCCTCTACCGCTCCTCCGGCGACGAGGTGCTGCTGGTGCGGATGCACCACATCATCACGGACTTCTGGTCGAGCGCGCTCCTCGCCCGTGAGATGGGCGCCTTCTACAGCTCCTACGCCGCCGGCCGGGAGCTGTTCCTGGCGCCGCCACGAGCGACCTCTCTCGACGTGTCCGCCTGGCGCAACGCAGTCCTGTCCGACCACGCACGCGTGAGCCGCATGGAGCGCCACTGGCTCGACCAGCTGTCGGTCGGAGCGGGCGCCGCATGGCCGCGGCTCACCTTTCCGGCGGGTGACGGGCCCAGGGCCGACGGGCCGGGGGCCGACGGGCCGGGGGCCGACGGGCCGGGGGCCGACGGCGGTGCGATCGAGTTCGCGCTCTCGGCAGAGCTGACGGACGCGCTGCGCACCCGTGCGGCTGCCGAGCACGTGACGGTGTATGTACTGCTGTTGGCTTCGTTCATGGCGGTGCTGCACCGGATCACAGGGCAGCACGACCTGGTGGTAGGAACGCCCATGGCGGGCCGCACCCGTCCCGAGTTCGCCGACGTGGTCGGATGCTGCGCGGGCACCTCGCTGATCCGCTGCCGGGTGACCGACGCCATGCCGTTCACCGTACTGCTCACCCGGGTCCGACAGCAGGTCATCGGTGCGCTGGAGCACCAGGACTATCCGATGTCCCTGCTCCGCGAACGCCACGGCGTCGGCGGGCGCGGTCATCTCGTGGATGTGCTGTTCACCGTCAACCAGGCGCCCCCGCGCCCGGCCGGCACCCCTGGGGACCAAGGACAGGAGACACCGCGGCCGCCGGGCACCGCACACCACACCGACGAGCTCGCCGCGCTGGCCCAGGTCGGCCCCGCGGCGGTCCAGGGCCGGTTGGGATCCCTGCCGGTCGAGAGGTTCCGGCTGCCCGTCGGCGGTGGTGCGGTCCCCGTCGAGATCGTGATCGCCGAGGTGTCCGGCACCGCGCACGGTCTGCTGCGATTCCGCGCGGGCTCGGTCGACGCGGCCGCGGCCGGCCGCATGGTGCAGGACTACCTGGCGGTTCTGGACCGGGTCGCCGCCGACCCGGACGTGACGCTGGCCGGCCTCGGCGAGACGGAGGCGTAGTCAGCTGCGGATCGCCGAGAGCGTGGCCGAGATCTCGCGGGTGAGGGCGCGGGATCCCGTCTCGGAGAGCATCCAGTGGTCGGTCTTCAGCTCGACACTGCGGAAGAGCCGCTGAGTCTGCGCCGCCCAGCGGGGCTGCTCCGCCGCGGGCACCGTCGGGTCGTCCGCTCCGCGCGCCGTCAGAATCGGGACGGGGAGCGCCGCAGAGGCGGTGTGCACGTAGCGGTCGAAGATGTCCCAGTCCGCACGCATGGGCCGTTCCAATAGGTCGAGGAGGTCGTCGTCGGCCAGGAGCGCGTCCGGCATCCCGCCCAGCGCGGCGGTACGCGCGAACATGTCCTCGCGGGAGAGCCTGCTGGTGCCGGTGTCCGGAATGAGTTCCGGCGGTCGGCAACTGCAGATCACGAGCAGCCGCGGATTCGCACACGGCAGACGCACGAGCAGACGCGCGATCTCGAAGGCGACAAGAGATCCGGAGCAGTGCCCCAGCAGACCGTAGTCACCGGAGAAGGCGGCGAAGTCATCACGCGTCGCCGCCTCTTCGATCTCGGCCAACAGCGCATCCATCGTGTGGTGCGGCGCCTCGCGGACCCTGCGTCCACGCCCAGGCAGCAGCGCCCCGGTCACGGCGATGCCCTCCGCCCCAGCCGCTTCGCGGAGCGAGTGGAACAGCGTGGGTCCCGCCGCGATGTGCGGAAAGGCGAACAGCTCGAATCCGTCGGTTTCCCTCCGATAGGGAAACAGCTTACCGATGGGCGACATCAGTGCTCCCTCTGCTGGCGGCATCCGGGTACGCCCAGTCAACCCGGCCTGTGCACAGGACTCCTGTCGGGTGTTCGAGTGACACACCTGCGACGTACGCGAGCCGGTACCCGTTTTCTGCGACGTCACCGAGGGCCGGGGCCGCCCTTACCGTGAACGCCGTGGCCTCTCATCCTTCGCCCCATGCATCCGACCGGACAGACGTGACCCCCGCGGACGGCGCGCACGTCGCCGGGGACGGTCCGGCGCCTTCCCGGTCCGCCGTCGAGGAGGGCATCGGCGGGATCTTCCGCGACATCCTCCGGCGCGACGACGTAGGCGTGCTCGACGACTTCTTCGATCTCGGGGGAAGCTCGCTCATGGCGGTGCGGGCACTCGGGCAGATCCACGAGCGCTACGGCGTGCGCGTCCGGGCCATGGACTTCTTCGAGTCCCCCGCGGTGGCCACCCTCGCGCAGCACGTGATGGACGCAGCGCCCGCCCAGTGGCCCCAGGTGAGCCGGCGGCCCGCGGGAGCCGATCCCGTGCTGTCCTACGACCAGCAGCGGCTCTGGCTTGAGGACCAACTCCTGCCGAGCGCTGCTTACCATGTGCACGGCAGGCAGCGGCTCAGCGGCGCCCTGGACCTGGCAGCCCTGGACGCCTCGCTGCGCGCCATCATGGACCGGCACGAGGCGCTGCGCTCCCGGTTTCCCGTACAGGACGGCCGGACGATACAGATCGTCGACGCACTCGCGGACGACTGGCATCTCCGGTTCGAGGACGTGCGTGCCGAACCCGACGGTGAGGCCAGGGCGCGCGAGCTGATGGACGCCGATGCCGCCGCGCCCTTCAGCCTCGAAACCGGTCCCCTGGTGCGCTGTCTGGTGATCCGGGTGGGCGAGGCCGAACATGCGCTGAGCATCACCGCACACCACATCGTGTGCGACGACTGGTCGGTCGGTGTCTTCGTGAAGGAACTGTCCGACCTGTACGCGGCAGGCGGCGATCCGGAGCGGGCGGATCTGCCCCGGCTGGAGGTCCAGTACCGGGACTTCGCCGTGTGGCAGCGGCGGTGGCTGACCGGCGAGTACCTGCGGCGGCAGGTCGACTACTGGCGCGAACATCTCGCCGGCGCCCCGGCCGCGCTGGCGCTCCCCAGCAGGCGGCGCGGCACACCGGACGATGTGCCGACCGGCGGACGGGTGTCCGCCGCGCTCTCGGCAGCCGACACGCGTGCGCTCGGCGAGCTGTGCCGGAAGGCGGACGCGACCGCGTTCATGGCGCTCCTCGCCGGGTTCGGGACGGTTCTCAGCCGCTGTTCGGGCCAGGAGGACGTGGTGATCGGGGTGCCGATCACGGGGCGGTCCGACGCCCGGTTGCAGAACCTCATCGGCTTCTTCGTCAACACGCTTCCGTTCCGCCTGGACCTCAGCGGCGACCCGACGTTCGCCGAGGTTCTCGCCCGGGCCCGCAAGGCAGCGCTCGGCGGCTACGCCCATGCGGAAGCACCACTGGACCTGCTGGTCGGTGAGCTCCCCGCCACTCGTGTCCCGTCCCGGACACCGCTGTTCCAGGTCATCCTGAACGGGGTCGACACGCCTGAGGTCCATCCGCTCGCAGGCACTACGGGGGAGGTGCTGGACACGCCGACCCGGCCCAGCAAGTTCGAGCTCACCCTGAGCGCGCGCGAATGGGACGGCGTCCTCCGCTTCGATCTGGAATTCGATGCGAACCGCTACGAGCGGGACATGATCGAGCAGCTTCTGGACCAGCTGATGGTGGTCCTTCGCACCGCGACGCGCGCTCCTGACCGCCCGTTGGGGGAGTACCGGCCGGCCGTGCCCGGTGAGCCGTCCGTCACGCTGGTGCCCGGACCGACGGAGGACACGACCACCACGGACTCCGCACCGCCCCGTGGGCTGCTGTCGGCCGCCGAGCCGGACGCGGTGGCGGTCGTCGACCGCGACGGCGAGTGGACCTACCGCCGCATCGACGCGGCGGCGGACGACGTCGCACAGGCGCTGACCCGCCACCTCCCCGTCCACGCCCCGGAACGCCGGCCCGATGACGCCGACCGCCACGTCGTCCTCGAATGGCGGCCCACGGCTCTCTGCGCGGCCGCACTCCTGGGGAGTCTCCGGGCCGGAGTCCAGGTGACACTGGATCGCTCGGGCGATGCCCGAGGTGTCTCCGACGGCCTGACCGTACGAGCCGACGGCTCCGGCATCACGCTGCGGCGCGGGGCGGACGAGACCTGCGTCATCGACCCCGGAAAGCCGCCGAGTGCCGGGACGGAGCCGGGCACCGACACCGTGGTGCCCGGTTCTCGCCCCGACTGGGCGGTGGCACGGTACGGGTTCGGCGCTCACGATCGGTTCGCCGTACTCTCCGGCTCCACCCACCATGTGATCTCGGCGCTCCTTACCGCCTTCGCCGCGGGAGGGACCGTGGTGCTGGTCGACCACTCGCCTGCCGTCGGAGCGAGAGCGCTGGCCGCCGAGTTGGCCGAAGCCGGCGTCAGCGTGCTCTATGCGGCGCCCGCGGTGTTGCGGACCCTGGCGGGCTTCTCCCTGCCGGCCCTGCGCCACGTCCTGGTCGAGAACGCGGGATCGTTCGTGCCCCAGGATGTCGTCGCAGTACGCCGGACGGCCCCGGAGGCGCGGTGCACAGGTCTCTACGGCGTCGGGCCCGACGGTCGTCCGGCGGCGCTGTACGACATACCGGATGAGTGGGCTGTGGACACGGCGCCCCTGCGCGTTCCTCTCGGCCATCCCGTTCACGGCACCGTTCGGCTCGTGCGACGAGGCGGGCAGGAAGCCGCGGTCGGCGAGGTCGCCGAACTTCGCGTCGGGGACAGCTGGAACGGGGAGTTCGGGCGACGCTGGGCCGACGGGACGCTCGAATTCGTCGCCATGGCCGGCAACGATCCGTCGACCGATCCCCTCCAGGTCACGTGTGCGCTGCGGGAACTCCCGGGCGTCGTCGACGCCCTCGTCGTGGACGCGGCGGCAGCCGGAGCAGGCACCGGCTTCGTCGCCTATGTCGTCACCGATGACGGAGAGTTCGATCTGGCCGCGGCGCAACCGCGACTTGCGGCACGGCTGCCCGACACCCTGCTCCCGCGGCATCTCGTGGTGGTGGAGGGGCTGCCGTTGACTGCTGACGGCGAGTACGACCTCGCTGCCCTGCCGCGACCGGAGTCGAGCGAGACAGCCGACGGGTATGTCGCCCCGCGTACCCCCCTGGAGCGGCAGCTTGTCGACATCCTGGCGGCGCTCCTGGAGGTCGACCGCGTCGGTATCCATGACAGCTTCTTCGAACTGGGCGGATTCTCCCTGCTCGCGACTCAGCTGAACATCCAGATCAGGGACACCGTCCGAGTGGACCTCACCCTGCGCGACATCTTCGCCTCGTCGACGGTCGAGATGCTGGCGCAGCGCATCGCGTTCCGGCAGGCAGAACAGGAGCCGGCGGAGGATGTCGAGGCCCTGCTGAGCGACCTGGAGTCGGAGGCGTCCCGCCGGGCCTGAGGGCTGAGGCAGGACCCGTGCGCTGGGCTCGGACGTGTGACCGGGGCGGCTCCCTCCGGACCCCGGTCACGCGGGAAGGTCAGAACGTGAAGGTCCGTACGGCGATGGTCTGCCCCGACAGCACCGGCCAGCCGGTCCAACTGGCGTTCGACGGGAGCCGAGGGGCGTGGACACCGGCCGGGAGGCCGGAGGTGAGTGACACGGCGCGGATGCGCAGGGGGCCGCTGCCCTCGGACCGGATCGTGAGGTCCATGCCCTTGTCGGAAGGGGCCGCGTAGCGGAATCCCCAGCCCCAGGGTTTGGTGAGCGAGGTCCTGCCCGCATCGATGTCCACGCCGTCGACCGTGGCGCCCCGCACCATGTGTGTGGCGGTGTTCGCGAACACGTCCACCAGATAGGTGTCGTCGGGAACGGTCAGGCGAAGGTGTACGGTGCGCCGGCCGGTGACGCGGTCGATGTCGTCGGGGGCGGTACGCCTGATGCGGGGTTCGGGAACATCGGGGGCTTTGAGCGCTCGGCCGTGGTGGAGCGGCACCCCCGCGAGGGACGGTATCCGGTCGTTCAGCTGCTCGGGTCCGTCGTCCAGCAGCCGCCCCACAACTGGCTGCTCCCGCCCGCCGCGGCTGAGCCAGCTGGCCGTTCCGGTGTCGGACTCCCAGGCATACGCGAGGCTGACCGGGCGCGGGTTGCTGTCGGTGTACCCGTTCATGGAAGCGGCGACGGCCGCCGCTGCCGTCGCGCTGACGAGCAGGCCCGCCCCGAGCGCCGCGCGGACGCGGCGGCTCGGCGAAGGCTCGACGAGGGGGAGTGCCGTGGCGGCGAGCAGCGTCACCATCAGCAGGGGAGCAGCGCCCAGCCCGAGCCCGACCGCGGTCGTCACCAGCACCGAGACCGGGGTCAGGAGCACGGTGGCGGGCAGGGCCGAAGCGGCGGTCGCCAGCGGATGCAGCGGGGAGTGCCGGCCGGCATGCAGCGTCGCGGCCACCGCACCCAGACCGATCAGGGCCGGCCAGGTGAACAGATAGGCGCCCCCGGGGAGGAGCACGGCGCTGATCAGGGCGAGCGCCACGAACCAGCCGAGTACGCCGGTGCTCGCCTCCACGGACGACATACGGCGTCGCGCCCACCGGTACCAGAGGAGGAGGACCGCCACCATCAGGAACGACGCCGCCAGAAGATAGGGCCCCGGGTGATAGACGGCCCCGACGCCGAAGGTGAACGCGGGCTGGAGCGTGCTCAGCATCCACCATCCGCCGAAGCCGACCCCCACGGCCGCGAGGAGCACAGCGGTGAGCGAGCCCGCGGCGAGCCCGGCGCGGGAGGGACGCAGTCCGTGACGCCGGCCGCGGATCAGGACCAGGACGAGGGCCCCGAGTGAGACGAGGGCCAGGGGCAGGGTGAGCCAGCCCGGGTAGGAGATGACGGTGCCGAACAGGGAGAAAAAGGTGCCGTCGGGTTCGTCCTCGGCGAGGTCGGCGGCACCCAGCGAGCGCACGGCGGCGAGGGCCGTGTCGCCCATGTCCTGCACGCTTCCGGCGTTGACGTGGGCGATGTCGTCGTGGGCGGTGTGGTAGCGGGCGACACCGCCCATGAAGGCGAGGTTGATGCCGCGCATGCCGTCGCCCGCCAGGACGGTGAGGTCGGTGTCGTTGGGGAGCAGGCTGTACAAGGCGCTCGCGAACGACGTGGTCACCGCGTGGGAGTCGGCGACCGCAGAGGTCAGACCGCCCTTCATCTGGAACATCAGGGCAGGGCCGGACACCCCGCGGGCTTCCAGGTTCACGACGGCGACGCGGTGGGGGTCGCCGGCGACTTTCGACTGGACGAACGCCCGGGCGCCGAGCAGACCGGGCTCCTCGGCGTCGGTGAACAGCACGTCGATGTCGTTGCGCGGCTGCGGCATGGAGCCGAGCGCACGGACGATCTCCAGGACGGCGGCGACATTGGAGCTGTCGTCACTGGCTCCGGGGCCGTTGGGCACCGAGTCGTAGTGGGCGACCAGAAGGACCCGGCCGGTCGGCTTCGAACCCGGTATGCGGGCGTAGATGTTGTGCACCCGGGCGAGTGTCGGGTAGCCGCCCGACGGTGTGCGGGATCCGACCCGCGTCTGCACGGTGGGCCGGACGCCGAGGCTGCGCAGCTCACGGACGAGGTAGGCGCGTACGTCGGCCTCGGCCGCGGAGCCGGCGGGGTGCGGCACCGCGGCGATGCCATGGATCCGCGCGAGAGCACGCTCCGCGGAGAACTCCGTCCGGGATGCGGAGGCCGGCTTCGGCTGAGGAGTCCGCAGGGACCAGACGCTCGCCGCGCCCAGAAGCAGCAGCACGAGCACGACCGTGAGGGACACCGCGCGCCGGTGCCACGTGGTGGGCGAGGGGCTGTCCTGCGTGGCCGGGGGCGGCGGTGTCTGCTGCTGGGTCGTCATAAGCGTTGCTGACCTGTCGTCAGAGAGCACGGTCCTGTCCTGGGCCAATGATCTGGCAGCCGTCGCGGGCGCGAGCACTCCCCGGTTTCAGGGACTCCTGGGGCAGAACGCCCATGCCCGGCCCGGCCGGCGACTGAGCTGTGAAAGGGCGACTGTGCTGTGAAAGGGGGACAGCCCGGGCCGCACGGACACCGCTACGGTGAGATCACGTTCCTCGCCGACGCGCGGCCGCCGGCCGACAACGGCGGGCGACCACGAGGGAGAGGGGCCCATGCGGCTGCGGAGTCAGACGGTCGAGCAGGGCGACTCGCCCATCAGCGCTGCCTACGACCTGATCGACGGGCACCTGGGGGAGGGAAAGCTGCTCGATCTCGCGCAGGCGGCACCGCAGTATCCGCCGGCTCCGGTCGTCAGCGAGTACGTGGCCGACCTCGTCCGTCGGGGAGGCGGCAGTGAGTACACGGAGGTGCCCGGACTCCCGCAGCTGCGGGCCGCGACGGCCGAGGACCTGAGCGAAGCGTACGCAGGGCGAGTGGCCCCGGAGAACGTCGTCGTCACCGCGGGGTGCAACCAGGCGTTCTCGCTGGTCGCCTCGGCGCTGGCCGGCCCGGGCGACGAAGTCGTGCTGGCGCTGCCGTATTACTTCAACCACGACATGTGGCTCCGCATGAACGGCATCACGCCGGTGTACCTGGAGCCCGACGAGGACCTGGTGCCCCGCGCGGTACGGGCCGAGCCGCTGATCACCGGGCGGACGCGCGCGATTGTGCTGATCACCCCGGGGAACCCGACGGGGGTGACGATGCCGCCCGAGGAGATCGCCGCGTTCGCGACGTTGGCGGCACGGCACGACATCGCCCTGGTGGTGGACGAGACGTACCGCTCGTTCCGGAGCACCGACCGGCCGGCGCACGACCTCTTCGCCGACCCGGCCTGGACACGGACCGTGGTGAGCCTTCACTCGTTCTCGAAGGACCTTGCTCTGCCCGGCTATCGGGTCGGGGCCGTCGTGGCGTCGGCCGAGCTCAATCGTGAGGTGTGCAAACTCCTCGACTGTGTGGCGGTCTGCGCCCCGCGGATCGGTCAGGAGGCGGCGTGGGCGGGGCTGACGAAGGCCGGCCGGTGGCGGACCGAGCGTGCGCGGGAACTCGCACGCCAGAGGGCGTGGCTGACCGAGGCGATGGCCGAGCGCCCGGGTGGGTTCGAACTGCTGTCGTGCGGTGGGTTCTTCGGCTGGCTCAGGCACCCCTTCGCGGATCGTTCGACGGAGGACGTCGTGGGTAGTCTCGTGCGCGACCACGGCGTGCTGGTGGTCCCGGGAACCGCCTTCCTGCCGGAGGACCGCCGGACCCTGCGCGTGAGCGTCAGCAATGCCGATCCTGCGGCCATCTCCGAACTCGTGGTCCGTCTGCGGGACATGGGGGCCGCAGGGCCCCGGCCGGCGTAGATCCAGGAGCCGGTGTCCTGGCTTCACGTGACAGTGCAACGAGGGGGCGCGCCGGTAGCTTGCCTCTTGTCCGAAGCTGTCGAATCCGACTGGTGAGGCACCATGAATCCGTTCGACGATCCCGACGGCACCTTCCATGTGCTCGTGAACGACGAGGAGCAGTACTCCCTGTGGCCGACGGCGCTTGAGGTTCCGCCCGGGTGGAGCATCAGCCACGAGGCGGACACACGCCAGGGGTGTCTCGACTACATCGAGGTGACCTGGACGGATCTTCGGCCGCGCAGCGCCCGCCGTGACGACGCCGGAGCCGGCAGGGAACCGGCGCGGCGCGGCGGAGGCGCTTAGTGGACACCAGCATCTTCTTCTTCTCCGCGGAGGCGGAAGCGGGAGGGGGCGCGGATCCGTACGCGTTGGTGAAGGCGGTCGCCGCCCGCATCGACGACAGCGCGATGTGCGGGCTGTGGACGCCCGAACGGCACTTCAACGTCTTCGGCGGTCTGTACCCCAACCCCTCGGTGCTGGGTGCGGCCCTCGCCGTGTCGACGAGCAGGGTGGCGATCAGGGCCGGCAGCGTGGTGCTGCCCCTGCACGATCCCGTGCGGGTCGCCGAGGAGTGGTCGGTGGTCGACAACCTGTCGGCGGGACGTGCGGAGATCGCCTTCTCCAGTGGATGGCACGCCAACGACTTCGTGCTGGCGCCGCAGGCCTACTCCGGGCGAGTCGAATCCCTGGACGACGCCATGGACCGGTTCACGCGACTGTGGCACGGGGACGCCGAGAAGCGCAGCGACGGCAACGGCGACCAGATATCGGTCACGACGTATCCGCGCCCGCACCGAGCCGACATTCCCTTGTGGATGTCGGGCCAGTCCGAGACGACGTTCCTGCACGCGGCGCGGCGCGGCACGGGGATCGTCACGAACTTCACCGGCAGACGCTTCGACGATCTCGAACGGAGAATCGCCCTCTACCGTTCCGCGTTCGTGCCGTCCCGTCACACACCGAGCCCGCGGGTCGGTCTGATGCTGCACACGTACATCCATGACGATCCGCGTGCCGTCGCGGACGCACTTGACTCGTCCTACGAGGCCTATATCCGCCGCCACCTCGACCTGCAGCTGCAGAACGAGGCCGCCGACATCTCGGCAGCCGATCTGGACGACATGGTGGCCACGGCCAAGGGCCGGCTGCGGGGCGGCGGTGGTCTCGTCGGCGACAAGGCCGCCTGCGCGGAGCGCATCCGCCGCTTCGGTGACATCGGCGTCACCGAGATCGCCTGCCTGGTCGACTTCGGCATCGACCCGGAGCTGGTGCTGGAGAGCCTTGACAATCTTGACGATGTCGCGTCGTCAGTCCAGTGATTGGGGGAGCAGTGGAACTGCCACTCGCGAAGCTCGAAGAATGGATGCGGCGCTACTACCACGCGGTCGACCACGACATCGGCAGCAGCGGAGTCCGGGACCTGACCGTCGGCGAGCTGTGTCACATAGCCGACTTCGACCTGGCCGAACTGGCGGACCTTCCCTTCCACGACAGTGAGCCCCTGGGAGGGCGGAATCTGCGCGCCGCGCTGGCCGACCGCTGGACCGGCGGCGACAGCGAGCGCGTGATGGTCACCCACGGGTCCAGCGAGGCGATCTGGCTCGTCATGCAGACCCTGGTGCGCCCCGGTGACGATGTCATCGTGGTGGATCCGGCCTACCAGCAGCTGCACGACATCGCGGTGGCCCGCGGCTGCCGCCTGCGCAGGTGGGACCTCTCCAGCGGCGACGGCTTCGCCGCCGACACGGACCGGCTCCGGAAGCTGGTGGCAGCGGAGCGGCCACGCATGATCGTGGTCAACTTCCCGCACAACCCGACGGGCATAACCATCACCCGCGAGCAGCAGGACGAGCTGATCGAGATCGCGGCCGCCGCCGGCGCATGGCTCGTGTGGGACAACGCCTTCGGCGAACTCACCTACGAAGGCGACACATTGCCCCTGCCGCACGACCGGTACGCACGCAGCCTGTCCTTCGGTACGTTCTCGAAGAGCTACGGCCTGGCCGGCATCCGCACCGGATGGTGTCTGGCGCCCCCCGAGATGCTCACAGAGATGGCGTACCTGCGCGACTATGTGGCGCTCTACGTCTCACCGGTGCTGGAGTTCTTCGCGGAACGGGCCGTCCGCAACGCGGACCGCATTGTCGCCATGCAGCGCGCACATGCCGGTCAGAACCGGGAACTCCTGCTCGCATGGGCGGGCGAGCACCCCGACCGCGTGCGGCTGACACCTCCCGCCGGCGGCGTCAGCGCGCTCGTCGAACTGCGCGGCGTTCAGGACGTCACCGAGGTGTGCCGCCGGCTCGCCGAGGAGTACCGCACGTTGCTGATTCCCGGGGAGTGTTTCGGGGACGCGTACCGCAACCACGTCCGGCTGGGCTTCGGAGGCACCCGTGCCGAACTCACGGCGGGACTGGCCAACCTGGATGTACTGCTGAAGTCGTAGGTCCGGCGGGGGCTCCCTGCCGGACCTACGACCGGGAGCGCTAGTAGATGACCCGGTGGTCCGCGGCAGGGCGCCAGGCCCGCGAACCGCGGAGGTTGCGCGTGATGTTCAGGCGCTTGAGCCAGCGATCACTGCCGTCGTAGCGGGCCCGGAAGGAGTTACGGCCGTGCACTGCCCGAAAATTGTCGATGAAAGCGCAGTCGCCCCGTTCGAGGGCGATGCCCTTCATCTTGGATTCGATCTCGTCGCACAGCCCGGTATAAGCCGTCAGCGAGCGTTCGGTCCAGCCCTCGGTTTTCATGTGGTAGGGGTCGAGAACCATATAGGGATTGGCCCGGTCACCGAAAAGGACGGGCCGCTTGACGGGGTTCGCGTTCCACGACTCGATGGTCTTGAAGCTGCCCTCGCGCAGCCGCTGGATGGTGGGATCGCCCGTTGATGTCGAATTCACGGGCAGGTGGGAGTTGTCGGGCATCTGGGTGAAGGCGGGCTCGAAGAGCGCGTCGACATCCAGGCCGGACCAGTCGAGATCGCCCGCGTCGCAGACCGTCGTCTCGACGGCATCGGGGTTCTTCAGGCACATCAGGGCGACGTAGTCGCCGCGGCAGGGGTGGAACGCGTCCTCGGTGTGCCAGGACAGGTGCTGAAGGCTGTTCGAGCCGAGCTCGTAGTGTTCGTGGCCCTTGATGGGCAGGACATCGTGCATGATCCGGCCGTCCTGCTGGGTCGCCCAGCCGAACACGTCGCCCAGCACCGAGGCGCACAGCAGGAAGAAGACCTCGTAGCGCAGCGTGGGCGAGCCGACGTGGCTGCCGCGCCAGTGCCCCGGTGTCGGCCCGATCTCCTCCTCGTCCACCTCGAAACCGGAGACCAGACAGAGGGCCGCCGGCTCCCGCAGCCGGTGGTCCTCAAGGAACTCCAGAAGACGCGCGGGCAACCTCCGGGCGAGCAGCGGAGCCTGGCGCAGCAGAACCGGGTCCTCGATGGTGGTCCACCGGGCAGTGATGTCGCTGAGCAGCGGGGCAACTGCTGTACGGTCGTGCGCCGTCAGCGTGAGCTTGTTCATTGCCCTTCCTTCTTCCGCGGCCGTTCGCGGCGAGTTCATGAACGCGTAGAACAGGAAAAAGCGTATGAGCACACACGACGACGGCGGACGTGCCCAATACAAGGGACAAGTAATCCGCGCCCTCCCAAAATAGGGTCTCCAGCGTTGATACCGATTCGGAATCCGTGATATCGGCAGACGAGGGAATCCGTGACCGCGAACTTGACCTTGATGGAAGTCGACGCTCTGACCGACCCCGATGGTCGCCTGAATCTGACGGACGGGCATGCGCGTCTGGCGTTGTCGCCGGAGCAGGCAGCCATCGTCGCCCGCATCCCGGAGATGTTCGCGATCACCACCCGTCGCGCTTTTCCGTCCATCGAGGAAGCGGCGCACACCGCCTTCCTCGGTGCGATCGGACAGCGCACGGCACCGATCGGGACCGGCCGCATCCTGAGCTGCTACTCCTCGACCCTCGCCACGGACATCGTGGCGCGGGCGCTGCCGGCGGGAGCGACGGTCGCCGTCCTGCATCCGACGTTCGACAACATCGCCGACCTCTTCCAGACCCGGGGTCTGAAACTGGTCCCGCTGCACGAAGAGGCGCTGCTCAACCAGGACTGGCCGGGGTCGCCCGTGAGCGCCGTCGTCATCACCATGCCGAACAATCCGACGGGTCTGGTCACCCCGGAGGGCCATCTGCGCTCGCTGGCCGAGCACGCCGCACGGCACGGCCAGACGGTGATCGTCGACGCCAGCTTCCGCGGCCAGGTGCGCGACGCGCAGTACGACACCTACGCCGTGCTCGATGCAGCGGGCGCGGACTGGATCATCATCGAGGACACCGGCAAGTTGTGGCCGATGCACGAGTTGAAGATCGGGATGCTCGCCTACAGCGAACGCACCACGCTCCCGATCAGGCGCGCCTTCTCCGAGTCGATGCTGGCCGCGTCACCGGTGGTGCTGCAGCTGGTCGAGGCGCTGGCAGGAGACTGGGCCGACGGCGGCTACGAGCGCGCCCGCGCTCTCGTCGAGCGCAACCGCAGCGCGGTGCGCGAGGCGATCGAGGCCGCCGGCACCGAACTCGCCGATCCCCACTCCCAGATCAGTGTGGCGCGGGTCGCGCTGCCGGAGGGCGGCCCCGACTCATCGCAGCTCTACCAGGACCTGAGGGCGCGCGGGGCACACGTGTTGCCCTGTGCCCCCTTCTACTGGGCCGATCCCGCGAGCGGCCTGCGCAGCATACGTATGTCGCTCGCGCGGCCGTACGAGGTCGTCCACACCGCAGCGGCGGCTCTGGCCGACGCCTACTCGTCCCGGAGGTGAGCGGTGACCGCCGCGACGATGGACTTCGAGATCTGTCCTACGCGCCGGCCCCGGCCCGCCGCTGAACGGGACGCGGTGTTGGAGGAGCCGGGGTTCGGGCAGACGTTCACCGATCATATGGTGACGTTGCGCTGGTCCGCCGAGCGCGGTTGGCACGACGGACGCCTGGAACCCTACGGGTCGTTCACGCTGGAGCCCGCGACCTCGGTCTTCCACTATGGGCAGGCGCTGTTCGAGGGGATGAAGGCATACCGGCAACCCGGCGGGGCGGTCACGCTGTTCCGTCCGGAGGCGAACGCGGCACGGTTCAACGCGTCGGCGCGGCGCATGGCGATGCCCGAACTGCCACCGGAGATCTTCGTCAGGGCCGTCGAACTGCTGGTGTCCCACGATCGCGACTGGGTGCCTGAAGGGGCCGGCAGAAGCCTCTATCTGCGCCCTTTCATGATCGCGACAGATCCCTCGCTGGGTTTCACCCACCCGTCGCGCACCTTCCTGTTCTGTGTGGTCGCCTCGCCCGCCACCGCGTACTTCGGCGGAGGACCGCCCAAGCCGCTGGCGGTCTGGCTGTCGACGAACTTCACGCGCGCGGTCCGCGGCGGAACGGGCTGTGCCAAGACGGGCGGCAACTACGCGGGCGCCTTCGCCGCCGGGCTGGAGGCGACGGCCCACGGGTGTGACCAGGTGGTCTGGCTGGACGCCATGGAACACCGCTGGGCCGAGGAGATGGGGGGAATGAACCTGTTCTTCGTCCACACACCTCGCGACGGACGACCGCGGTTGACGACCCCGCCTCTGACGGGCACGTTGCTGCCGGGCATCACACGGGACTCGCTCCTCACCCTGGGGCCGAAACTGGGCTATGACGCGGCCGAGAGCCCGATCTCCATCGATCAGTGGCGCGAGGAGTGCGCGTCCGGTGAGCTCACTGAGGTGTTCGCCTGCGGAACGGCCGCCGTGATCGCCCCGGTCGGCACCGTGAAGTCGGAGAGCGGGCAATGGAAGGTCGCCGACGGCGCACCGGGTCCGGTCACCCTCCGGCTGCGCCGGGAGCTGCTGGGGATCCAGCACGGTTCGGCGCCCGACCCGGAGGGCTGGGTCCATCATGTCCGCTGAACTCAGGGCCCGTGCGCACGAGCCGCGCTGCATCCACGAGATGGTCGGCGAGCAGGCCCGCCGCACACCCGGCGCGATCGCCGTCAGCCACGGGGATCTGCGCCTCACGTACCGCGAACTCGACCTGCGCTCGGCGGCACTGGCACGGCGCCTGGGGAGCGCCGGGGTGGTGCGCGGCGACACCGTCGTGGTGCTGCTCGACCGGTCGATCGACCTGATCGTGGCACTGACGGCCGTGCTGCGGGCCGGCGCGGCCTATCTCTATCTGGACCCGGCCGAGCCCATCGGCCAGCGGGAGCGGATCCTGGCCGACACCCGCGCCCGATACGCCGTCGCCCACAGCGATTCCGCCCACCGGATCGACCTGCCGGTCGTGCTGAACATCGACGACGACGAGCCCGGGGCATCTCCGTCCGTCCCGGCCGACGAGGACGACCGAACTCCCGTGGACAGCCCGGCGTACGTCTGCTACACGTCGGGCTCCACCGGCGACCCCAAGGGCGTGGTGGTCTCGCATCGGGCGGTCTTCCGCCTTGTGGACGACCCGTCGTGGATCGATGTCCGCGACGACGACGTGTTCTTCCAGCTCACCCGCGTCGGTTTCGACGTGTCCACCTTCGAGATCTGGATGCCCCTCGTACGAGGGCTGAGGCTGGCCCTGGGGCCGCCGCTGCGCGCCAACCTGGATCTCGCCGATCTGGCCGGGACCATGCGCGCCGAGGGCGTCACCGTGCTGTGGCTGACGGCGGGGCTGTTCCACCAGATGGTGATGCACCACCTGGAGGGTCTGGCCGGGATCCGGCATCTGCTCGCCGGCGGGGACGTGCTGTCCCCGGCCCACGTCAGGCGGGTGATGACCGCCTACCCCGACCTGATCTTCACCAACGGCTACGGGCCGACCGAGAACACCACCTTCAGCACCTGCTGGACCACACGCGATCCGGGTTCGGCGCCCACAGTCCCGATCGGCGTCCCGATCGACGGCAGTTCCGCAGTGGTCCGCGGCGACGACCTGCGGCCCGTGGCCGACGGGGAGACCGGCGAACTGTGGGTAGGCGGAAGCGGGGTGGCGAACGGGTACCTGCACCGCGGGGCGGAGACCGCGATGCGCTTCGTCGCCGACCTCGACCCGGATGCGGCACCGGGCAGCCGGATGTACCGCACCGGCGACCTGGCGCGATGGCGGGCCGACGGCACCCTTGAGTTCCTCGGCCGGGTGGACCGGCAGCTGAAGATACGCGGCTACCGCGTCGAGCCGAGCATGGTGGAGTCGGAGATCCTGCGCCTCCCCGGCGTCGCGCAGGCAGCCGTGGTGCCCCGCACCTACGGGGCGAGCGATACGCGTCTGATCGCGTACGTGGGCGCCGGGGGCGACCCGTCGACCTGGCCCGCGTTCAGCGCCTCGCTGCGGGAGCAGCTGCAGGCGGGACTGCCGGCACATCTGGTCCCGTGGGCGATCGTCGTGCACCCCGAGCTGGCGCTCAACCCGAACGGGAAGGTGGACCGTTCGGCGCTGCCGTCGGCGAAGATCCCGCGGAACGTGTGGAACGAGTACGTGGCGCCCAGGGACTCCGTCGAGGCGCGACTGGCCGAGATCTGGAGCGAGGCGCTGGACATCGAGGATGTCGGGGTCGAGGACAACTTCTTCGACCTGGGCGGGCACTCCCTGCTGGCCGCCGAGTTGCTGGCCGCGCTGCCGGAGGAGTTCGACTCGACGCTGCCCGCACGCACGCTGTACCTGCGACCGACGATCGCCGAACTTGCGAAAGAGCTCCGCGGCAGCGCGGAGGAGTCGAATCCAGAGAGGACCACGGATGCATCGGCTCAGTAAGAACGAGGTCGACTCGTCCGCAGAACCGGCCGCGGGCTGTCCCGTCGGTGCGGCCGCCGCCGGTCTGGCGCACTCAGCGGCCTTCACCGAGATGGGATTCCGTGGAGTCTGGGCGCGGATGCGCGAGGAGGACCACCTGGAGTGGACCCAGGTGGACGACCACAACGGATTCTGGTCGGTGGTGACGTACGCCGATGTGGAGCGGGTGCTGCGGGACGCCGCCGCCTTCACCTCCGAGCGCGGCACGATGATCAATATCCTCGGGGTCGAGGACCCGGCGGGCGGGCGGCAGATCGCCGCCACCGATCCGCCGCGGCACACCGTCATGCGGGCGCGCCTGCAGAAGGCGCTCGCCATCAAGTCCATCGAGAAGCAGCAGAGCATGATCAGCAGCCTGGTCGACGAGGCGCTGGCACCGCTGGCCGCCGACGGCGGCTTCGACTTCGCGGAGGCGATGCTGGCCCTCCCGGTGGCCATCGGCGGCCAGTCCATGGGGCTGCCGCGTGCGGACTGGCCGCGGCTGGGCGAGCTCCTGGTCGCCTCGGTCGCCGCCGACGATCCCGCGTACCAGAGCGAGGCGGGCACTCAGGCGACACTGGACGCCGCCCATCGTGAACTGTTCGCGTACTTCCAGGACATCTACCGCGAGCGGCGCCGCAACCTCGGAGACGACCTCATCAGCGTGCTGATCACCACCGAGGTGGACGGACGCACCATGACCCCCGGTGAGGTCATGTCCAACTGCTACAGCGTGCTGCTCGGAGCGGTCGTCACGACGCCGCACGCCCCCAACTACATGATGACCGAGCGCATCGCCGACGGAACCCTCAGCCGGTGGGCCGAGGACATCACCGCCACCCCGACGGCCGTTGAGGAGGCGCTGCGCCTGGGCTCACCCGTCAGCCACTTCATGCGCTACGCCGTCGACGACGTGGTGATTCGCGGGACGCGCATACGGGCGGGCGAAGCCGTGGTCAGCTGGCTCGGCGCGGCGAACAGGGACAGTGCGGTGTTCCCGGATCCGGAGCACTTCGACATCCGCCGGCGCCCGAACAAGCATCTGGCCTTCGGAATCGGCCCCCACTACTGCGTTGGGCACACCGTCGCGCGGGTCACGCTGCGCACCCTGTTCAACGAGCTGCTGACGCGGTTCACGGCGTTCGAGCCTGCCGGGGAGCCCGAGCGGCTGCGCTCCAACTTCGTCTCCGGCTACCGGAAGCTGCCGATCACCGCGTCGCCTGCCCACGCAGGCTGAGTCCGAACGTCGGAAGGGTTCCCCATGTCCTTGTCCCGACCTCCCCTCCGCAAGCGCTGGCTGACCCGTGAACCGTCGCGGTCCGCGCGCGCCCGGGTCTTTCTCATTCCCTATTCGGGGTGCGGAGCGAGCATGTACCGGCAGTGGCCCGTGGAGCGGGACGGTGTGGAGTACCTGCCGGTCGAGCTCCCCGGGCACGAGTCGCGGTTCGCCGAGCCCAACTTCACCTCCTACGCGGAACTCGCCGAGCAGATGATCGAGGGGCTGGCGCCCCACCTCGACGTGCCGTTCGGCTTCTTCGGCCACTGCGGTTCGGCGCTGGCGGCGTACGAGACCTCGGTGCAGCTGGTGACGAGGGACGTGGCGACCCCGTCGGCGCTGTTCGTCTCGTCCGAAGTCGCCCCGCAGGACGGACCCGCCGGCAGGTTCCTGCAGATGGACGACCACGAGCTGGGCGCCGAGCTGGAGAAGCTGATCCGCGAACTGGGCGGCACACCGTCCGCCGAGCTGATCGAGTTGTACCTAGAGGTCCTGCGCGCGGATGTGGAGACCAACAAGCGCTACGTCGTGCCCGACCCCTTCCGGCTGCCGTGCCCGATCGTGGCCATCGGCTGGACCGGGGACGAGGAGATCCCGTACGCCACCATGGGCGGCTGGCCGACATGCGGGGAGACGAAGTCGGAACTGCTGGAGGGCAGTCACCATCGGTTCATCGAGGCGCCGTCCGAGCTGCTCGACCTGATGGGCGCGGCACTCGGGGTCGCGTCATGAGCGGCGCCGCGCGGACGGCGACGGCGCGGGAACGGCTCTGGCTGAAGCGGTTCGCCGCGCCCCTGCCCGCCGGGGCGACCAAGCTCCTCTGCTTCCACTACGCCGGCGGGAGCGCGGGGGTCTTCCGCCATTGGGCCGCGCGGCTTCCGTCGGTGGAGGTCATCGGCGTACAGCTTCCCGGGCGCGCGGACCGGTTCCTCGAAGAACGCCATGCCCGGATGGATCCGCTGGTGGAGGAGCTGATCGACGTGCTGGGGCCGTCTTTGGACCAGCCGTTCGCCTGCTACGGATCCAGCATGGGCGCTCGCGTGGCGTGGGCGCTCGCGCACGCCCTGCGCGATCGTGAACTGCCGTTGCCCCGCGCCCTGTTCGTGTCCGCGAGCGGCGGGCCGGCCCTCGACGACGGGAACTGGCTCTGGGAGGACCGCGACGACGGGTTGGAGGGCTATGTGCGGGAGATGGGCGGAACCCCACCGTCCGTGCTGGCGGAAGCGAGCCTGCTGGCCGCTCTGCTGCCCGTCCTGGAGGCGGACCTGTCGGTGCTGAGTACGCATGACTTCCACCCGGACGTGCCGCTCGACCTGCCGATCCACGCCTTCGCCGGGGAGCACGACCCTGAGGCGGGGCCGGAGCACATGCAGGCGTGGCGGGACGAGACGACGGCGGCCTTCTCCATGGAGGTCCTGCCGTGCGGACACTTCTTCGACTCCGCATCCGAGGCCAAGGTGATCGACTCCATCGGCAGAACGCTCGACGGACCCCCGGCCCGCACCCGGCCCTCGGCTCCCTCGGAAGGAACGGGGCCACGGCCGATCGACGAAGGAGTGGCGATATGAGCGACTTGGCATCGCGGATCGCCGCACTGCCGCCGGAGCAGCGGGCCGTGCTTGAGGCGCGGCTGGCAGACCGCGCGGCCGCTCGCGGGGACAGCGCGGGGGGCCGGATCCTGCCCCGCGACCGCTCCGCCCCCACCCCGCTGGGTGTCTCCCAGCACCGGGAGTGGGCGGTCGGACAGATCCGGTCGGTCAACAACATCACCGGCGCCCTGAGGCTGGAAGGCAGCCTCGACCTGAGCCTGCTGAGCAGTGTTCTCACCGACATCGTCGAGCGCCACGAGGTGCTGCGGACGACGATCGACCTGGCCGGGAACGGGACACCGGTCCAGGTCGTCCAGGCGGTGACGCCGGTGCCGACGCCCGTGGTGGACCTGACCCATCTGGCGCCGGCCCGGCACAACGACGAGGTCACGCGGCTCGCCCGACGTGACATGACCCGTCCCTTCGACCCTGCCGATCCGCAGCGCCTGCGGGTGACGCTGCTCAGGCTGGAGACGGAGGTCCATGTCGCGCTGTTCGCGGCCGACCACGCGGCCTCGGACGCCTGGTCGCTGGCGATCATCGTCGAGGAGCTGGCTGCGATGTTCCGCAGCCGTCTCGGCGACGGCCCGGCGGATCTGCCTTCGCTCGATATCCAGTTCGGGGACTTCGCGGCGTGGCAGCGCGAGGAGCGTGACGAGGAGCGGGAGGAGCTCGAAGTCCAGCACTGGCACAAGCAGTTGGAGGGCATGCCAGCCGAGTCCGCGCTGCCGGCCGACCGTCCCGTTCCGGCGCGCCCGACGTATGCGGGCGGGGTGTACGACACGCACCTCCCGCAGGAGCTGGCGGCCGGAGTGCAGCGGTTCGGCGAACAGGAGGGCGCCTCGCTGTTCGGCGTGCTGCTCGCCGCGTGCTCGGTGCTGCTCAACCGGTACTCGGGCGAGGACGACGTCGTCGTCGGCTCGCTCGTGTCGGGACGTACCCGCGGGGAGAGCCAGCGGCTCATCGGCAGCTTCGCCAATCCGCTGCCGCTGCGGGTGCGGATGCACGACGGACTGACGCTCCGTCAAGCCGTACGGGAGGCGCACGCGACGCTGGCGAGCGCGCTCGACCACCAGGACCTCCCTTTCGAGCGGGTCGCCGAGGGCCTCGGTCTCGGTCGTGAGTCGACCCGCACCTCGTTCAGCCGGGTCTGGATCAACGTACTCACCGTGCCCGACATGACCCTGGACCTGCCGGGACTGCGCATCACACCCGTGTCGATCGCCCCGGCCAAGACCTCGGTCGACCTCACCCTCAACGTCACGCCCAACGCGGGGACGCTGCAGATCCAGTGGCACTACATGTCCGAACTCTTCGACTCCGCCACGGTCGCACTGCTCGCCGAGCAGTTCCAGCGGGTGCTCCACCAGCTCGTCACCGCACCCGACACCCCCGTCTGGGCTGTCGAGCTCAGGGCCGGCGCCGCAGGGAGCGAGCCCACGTTCTCCTACGACGTGAGCGGATTCATCGAGCAGTTCCAGCGCAGGGTGCGGCTCGCCCCCTACGCTCCGGCGGTCGTCTGGGACGGAGTCGCGACCAGTTACACCGAGCTCAACCGCCGTGCGAACCGGCTCGCCCACCGGCTGCGGGCCGCAGGAGTCCGGCGGGACGCGCGCGTCGGCGTCCTGGTCGACCGCTCACCGGCCCTGGCCGTGGCGATCCTGGCCGTGCTCAAGGCGCACGGGGCGTATGTGCCCATCGACCCGACGTACCCGCCGGAACGCATGGCGTTCCAGCTCGCCGACGCGGACGTTCGGGTGCTGGTGACAGAGGAGCCGCTGGCGGACAGGCCAGGGACGGGCGCATGGACCACCGTCCTCATGGACGGTGACGACGTACAGGACGGCGACGAGGCCGACCTCGACCTGCCGGATCCGGCATCGGCGGCGTACGTCGTCTACACCTCGGGATCGACCGGCCGGCCCAAGGGCGCCGTGATCGAGCACCGGTCGCTCGCGGTGTTCGCCCGCGACGTGGTGGATCGGCTCGGCCTGGGCACCGGCGACCGGTTCCTGCAGTTCGCCTCCCCGGGCTTCGATGTCCTCGTCGAAGAGCTGTTCCCGACCTGGCTCGCCGGGGGCGCCGTCGTGATGCCGACGAAACACCTGATCAGCGGGGAGGACGACCTCGTCGCGCTGGTCGAGCGGGAGCACCTGACGGTCATGGAGCTGCCCACGGCCTACTGGCACGAGTGGACGCGCGAGATCGACCGGCTCGGCCTTCAGCTCCCGAGGCATCTGCGCCTGGTGATCATCGGGGGTGAGCGGGTCCTGCCCGAGCGCCTCACCATGTGGCGGCGCACCGGCGTGCCCCTCGCCCACGTGTACGGCCTCACCGAGACGACGGTCAGCTCCACCTTCTTCCGGCTGGACCCGGACGACCCGGAGGCGGAGTGGCCTAACCTGCCGATCGGCACCCCGCTTCCGTCGGCCGACCTGCGCATCCTCGACCGGCGGATGCGGCCGGTCCCGGACGGCGGAGTGGGCGAACTCTACATCGCAGGGGTCAGCCTCGCCCGCGGCTACCTGGGCCGTCCGGGCCTCACCGCACAGCGCTTCGTCGCCGACCCGGCGTCGCCGGGCGAGCGGGTCTACCGCACGGGCGACCTGGTGCGGCGCCGCACGGACGGCAACCTTGAGTTCCACTCCCGGGTGGACACGCAGGTCAAGATCCGTGGCTTCCGCGTCGAGCCCACCGAGGTCGAATCGGCCCTCACAGACCATCCCGGGGTCGCGGAGGCCGTGGTGACGGCCCATGAGCCGGCCCCGGGAGACCGCCGGCTGCTGGCCCATGTGGTGCCGTCGGCCGGAATGGCCGGTGTCGCCGCCGGGCTGCGCGACTTCCTCCTCGAACGGCTTCCCTCCTACCTCGTCCCCTCGGCGTTCGTCGAGATGGAGGAGCTGCCGCTCAACGCGAACGGCAAGATCGACCGTGCGCGCTTGCCCGCCCCCAGCCGCGAGGACGCGGTGAGCGCGGCAGGCTTCCGCGCACCGGAGTCGGCGACGGAACAGGCGCTGGCCGGGATCGTCGCCGGTGTCGTGGGCATCGCAGAGATCGGTGTCGACGACAACTTCTTCGAGGTCGGCGGCGACTCGATCCTCGCCATCCAGGTGGTTGCCCAGGCACAGCAGGCGGGGCTGCGGCTGACCCCGTACGACCTCTTCGCGAACCCGTCCGTCGCCCGGCTCGCCGTGGTCGTCGAGGCCGGCCGCACCGTCGACGCCGAGCAGGCGGACGTCACGGGTCCCGCACCCCTTGCACCGACCCAGCACGCCTTCTGCACGGCCGAGTTGACGCAGCCCGCGCAGTGGAACCTCTCGGTGCTGCTCGACCTGGCGGTCGAGGTCGACCCCGAGGTGCTGCGCGCAGCAGTCGAAGCGGTGCTCGGACACCATGACGGGCTGCGACAGCGGCTGCTGCTCGCGGGGGCCCGCACCCGGTCGCGCATCGCCCCGCGCGGTGACGAGACCCCGTTCGCGTACCACGACCTCTCCGACGGCCCGGACCCGGACCTGCGGACCGCTGCGGTCTGTGCGGAGCTGCAGCGCAGCCTCGAACCCGCGGTCGGGCCGATGATCAGGGTCGCGCTGCTGCGAACGGGTCGGGGGCGTGCGGACCAGCTGGCCGTCGTGGTCCACAGGCTGGTGGCCGACACAGCGTCCATGCGGATCCTCCTTGAGGACCTGGAGACCGCGGTGGTGCAGCTGTCGGCCGGTGAGCCGCTGCGGTTCCTGCCGAAGACCACGTCATGGCAGTCCTGGGCACGCAGGCTCGCCTCCCATGCCGCATCGGAGTCCGTACAGGGCCAACGCCCGTACTGGTCCGAGGTGGTGACCGCAGATCCCGGGGAGGAACAGCGCGGACGACTGCCCGGGGACCATCCGGATCAGCGCGGACCCGACACCGAGGCCGGCTCCCGGACCGCCACCGCGCGCCTCGACCCGGCCTCGACCGCGACCCTGCTCGCGGCCCCCGACCGGCTGGCCTGCACCGTCGAGGAACTGCTGCTCGCGGCGCTGGCCCGCACCCTTGAGGAGTGGACCGGCCACGAGCACCACCTCGTCGACGTCGTCCGCCACGACCGGGCGCAGCTGTTCGACGACGTCGACGTCACGCGCACCATCGGCTGGTTCAGCCCCGCCCACCCGCTGCTCCTGCACGCCGCCGGAGAGGAAACACTCCGCACCGTCAAGGAGACGCTGCGCGCCGTGCCCGCGGGCGGAACCGGCTGGCAGCTGCTCAGCCAGGGGCGCGAGCCGCTGCGGGCGGCGCCGGTCGATCTCTCGTTCGCCTACACGGGCAAGGCCGTGGAGCCTGCGTCCGGTACCTTCGCCGTCGCCGCGGAGACCATCGGCGGCGATCGCAGCCCCTCCGAGCTGCGGCCCCATCCGCTCGATGTGCGCGCCGGCGTACGCAACGGCGAACTCGCCGTCTCCTGGGAATACAGCGAACTGCGGCACGACGCCACGACCGTGGAACGTCTCTGCCTGCGCCACACCGCTCACCTTCGCTCACTGATCGGCGCGGCGAACCCGGAGGGCGCGACGGAGGACTTCCCGCTCGCGCGCGTCGACCGGGCCCAGCTCGACGGCCTGCTGGGCAGGCTCGCCGAGAGGCAGGCCGAGTGAGCGCGGAGGACGTGGAGGACGTCTACGAGCTGTCACCACTGCAGCAAGGCATGCTGCTGCACTGCCTCTACGGCGGGGACTCCGACACCTACCTGGCGCAGCACAGTTTCGCCGTCGACGGAACGCTCGACGCACCGGCGTTGGAGACCGCCTGGCAGCAGACCGTGCGCGCACACCCGGCCCTGCGCACGTCCTTCCACTGGGAGGGCATGGACACGCCCCTGCAGGTCGTGCACCGCCACGCGCCCGTTGAACTGCGCCGCCACGACTGGTCCGAACTCGACACGCCCCTGCAGGACGAGAAGGCGGAACAGCTGCTCGCGGCCGAGCGGGCGGCAGGGTTCGACCTCGCGCAAGCACCCCTGCTCCGCCTCGACCTGGTGTGCCTGGGCGCCGACCGGCACCTCGTGGTGTGGACCCACCACATGCTGCCCATCGACGGCTGGTCCGTGCCGCTGGTCATCGGGGAGGTCGTCCACCGCTACCTCAGCCTCACCACAGGGGCACCGCCGCCGGCCCCCGCCCCGCCCTACCGCGACTACATCGCATGGCTCCAGCAGCAGGACCTGGACGCCGCACGGGAGTTCTGGACCGAGACCCTCGGCGACGCCGGTGGATTCAACCGACTGGGTCCTCTGCGGCCGAGTCCGCCGGACGGTCCGCCCTCGGTCATCGACGAGCACAACCTCGTCCTGGGCGAGGAACTGAGCGCCGCGCTGCGCCGGACCGCCGCTCGACACGGGGTCACACCGGGCACCCTGATGCTCGCGGCCTGGGCCCTCGTGGTGGAGTGCTTCAGCGGAGGTTCCGACGTACGGTTCGGCGTGGCCTGCTCCGGCCGGCCCGCGCTGCTGCCGCAGGTGGAGCGGATGGTCGGCAGCTTCGTCAACAGCCTCCCGCTGCAGCTGACGGTCCCCATGGACCGCGAAGTGGGGGAGTGGCTGCGTGAGGTCCAGGCGCTGAACGCGGCGGCCCGCCGCTTCGAGTTCAGTCCGCTCGCCCAGATCAAGTCCTGGGCGAAGGTGACGGCGACCGAGCCGCTGTTCGACAGCCTGCTGGTCCTGGAGAACTACCCCGTGGACTTCGGTGACAGCACCGACGCACAGCAACTGTCGCTGCGCGGGCTGACGGATTTCGAGAAGACCAGCGAACCCCTGACCGTCTTCGTCACCGCGGCGTCCACCTTGCGTGCGCTCTACCACCGCGACCGCATCGGCTCCCGGGACGTTGAGGAGATCCTCGGTGCCTTCCGGACGGCCCTGACGGGGCTGACGCGAGAGGCGAGGACCGGCCCCGTCGCCTCCGGCCTCGCGCGCCTCGGCCAGGCGGACCCAGCGGCGTCCGGGAGCTTCGCCCGCTACGGCGACGGCGGGACGTGCCTGCCCGCACTGGTGCAGCGGTGGGTGGAGCGGACGCCTGACGCGCCCGCTGTGGTGGCGGAGGACGGAGGGCTCAGCTTCGGCGAGCTGTGGGACCGGTCGTGCGCCGTGGCCGCGGCGCTGGCCGACGCGGGGGTGCGGCACGGTTCGACGGTCGGGGTCTGTCTCGAACGCTCTCATGACCTCGTAGTCGCCGTCCTCGGCGCACAGTTGGCGGGCGCGGCGTACCTGCCGCTGGAGCCGACGCTTCCCGAGGCACGCCTGTCGTTCATCGTCGCCGACGCCGGGGCTGAGGTGGTGATCGCACAGCCCGGCCTGATGACGCTCGCACACCGCATCGGCGCGACGCGGGTCGTCAGCCCCCTGCCGCCGAAGGAGCCCGGCACGAGCCGGACACCGGTCCCGATGCAGGGCTCCGACCTCGCGTACGTCATCTACACCTCCGGATCCACCGGCAGCCCGAAGGGCGTCGCGGTCACCCATGAAGCGATTCTCAACCGCCTCCTGTGGGCGCAGGACACCTTCGGTCTGACACCGGACGACCGCGTGCTGCAGAAGACTCCCTTCGGCTTCGACGTCTCGGTGTGGGAACTGTTCTGGCCGTTGATCACCGGCGCGGTCATGGTGCTGGCCCGCCCCGGAGGGCACCAGGACGCCGCCTACCTGGCCGGGATCCTGGCCGACCAACGGGTCACGACAGCCCACTTCGTGCCGTCGATGCTGGAACTGTTCGTCGACGACCCCGCCGCCACCGACCTGCCGGACCTGCGCCGAGTGCTCTGTAGCGGTGAGGCCCTGCCTCACGGCCTCACCCGCCGGTTCGCACAGACACTCCCGCAGGTGGAACTGCACAACCTGTACGGGCCGACCGAGGCCGCGGTGGACGTGACGTGGTGGGACTGCGCCGGCACAGCCCCTCCGGGCGTGGTCCCCATCGGCCGGCCGCTGGCGAACGTACGGGCCCACGTCCTGGACGAACGGCTCGCGGAGGCGCCGCGCTCGGTGCCGGGAGAGCTGTATCTGGGGGGAGTCCAGCTCGCGACCGGTTACGTGGGACGGCCCGGACTCACCGCGGCCACGTTTGTCGCGCACCCGCTGGCGGGCCCCGGCGCACGGCTGTACCGCACCGGCGACAAGGTACGGAGGCTGGCCGACGGCTCCCTGGAGTTCCTCGGCCGCATCGACCACCAAGTGAAGATCAACGGGTATCGGATCGAACTCGGCGAAGTGGAGCACACCCTGGCCGGGCACCGTGCCGTGCGCGAGAGCGCGGTCACGGTCCATGCGCGCGGTGAGCACCGCGAACTCGCGGCGTACGTGACCGCAGCCGACACCGAGGCCGACCGGACGGAGCTGCCCGCGCGGCTGAAGGAACACCTCGCCGACCGGCTGCCGCGCTACATGGTGCCCGCGACGGTGACGGTCCTCGACACGATGCCGTTGAACCGCAACGGAAAGCTCGACCGCTCAAAGCTGCCCGATCCGCGCCGAGAGGTGCAACGGCCGGCCAACCGCCCGTGGAGCGGACCTGAGACCGCGGGTGAGAAGGCGGTCGCCGCCGCCTTCGAGGCCGTGCTCGGGGTGCAGTCGATCGAGCGCGACAGCGACTTCTTCGAGCTCGGCGGTACCTCCTTCGACGCGGTCCGCGCGATCCGGCAGATCGACGGGGCGACGATCCCCCTCATCACCACACACCCGACCGTGCGAGGCCTCGCCGCCGCACTGGAGTCACCGGCCTCCGCCTCGGGCATGCTCCTGAACCTGGCGCCGCCGCAGACGCGGCCCGGAACGAACCTGGTGTGCGTCCCGTTCGGCGGCGGCAGCGCCATCGCCTACCGTGCCCTCGCCGGCCAACTGTCCTCCGATGTCTCGCTCCAGGCGGTGACACTGCCGGGACACGAACCGGGAAGCGACCCTCAACTGCGCTCGGTGGACGCCATCGCCGGCGAGTGCGCCGCGGCCGTGCTGGCGCTGCCACCCGGCCCCGTCGCCGTCTACGGCCACTGCGTGGGCGTGGCGATGGCCGTCGAGGTCGTCCGCCGGGTCGAAGCCGCGGGACGGCCGGTCGAACGGCTGTTCCTGGGAGCCTCGTACCCGTTCTACGAGCCACGCCGCATCGGAGGTGCACTGCAGCGGGTGATGGCGGCTCTGGTGCAGCGTGGGTGGCTGCGGGTCGGTGCGCGGACGGTGGGGACGACCAGGGGGAGCGTGTCCGAGGCCGACGAGGCGGAAGTGCGCTACCTGCGATCCATCGGCGGGTTCGGCACAGAGGTCGACGACGAGACCATCGCGTTCGTGATGCGTGCCTTCCGCCACGACGTGACCGAGGGCGGCCGCTACTTCGCCGACGTGTGGACCCGCGGGACCGAGCCCTGGCTGAGCGAACCCGCAGAACCACCCACACCGCTCTCCGCACCGATCACGTTCATCGCGGGCACCGCCGACCCGATGACCGCCGGATACGGTCGCGGAGTCCGGCTGTGGGACCGGTTCAGCAGCAGCGTCGACCTCGCCGTGATCCCCGAGGGAAGCCACTACTTCCTCCAGGACCAGGCCGAGGCGCTGGCCGGCGTCATCGAGAAATCGCTGGACGCGCACTGCGGCCGCTGCGGGGCGGAGGCGAAAGCCGGCTGAACCGGCCGCCCGCCCGCAGCGGCCGAGGTCAGTGCGCCCGAGCCGTGCGCCAGGTGACCTCGCAGGGCAGAGTGGCGAAGCCACGCTGATGAGGGGTGTGGACACGGCGAGCGCGGTCGACATCGATCTCGTACGAGGACACGACAGCGCCGATCTCCTCCAGCGCGATACGCATCTCAAGCTTGGCGAGCACCGAACCCAGGCAGTGATGCGGCCCGTGCCCGAAGCTGATCATCTTGCTGGTGTCGCGATCCAGATCGAAGCGCTCTGGGTCGGGGAAGATCCGGGGGTCCCGGTTGGCGCACGCGGGCAGGACCGCGATACGGGCACCCGCACGCAGTTGCACACCGTGGAGAACCGTGTCGTCGGTGAGGCGACGGGCGACCATCTGGCTCGCCGAGTCGTAACGCAGCGTCTCGTTCGCCCACTTGTCGGCCCGTCCATTCAGCCCGGCCTGCTGAACCTCACGCGCGAGATGCCCGTGGTACCAGGCGTTGCCGATGGTCTTTCCGGTCGACTCGTTCCCCGCGCCGACCATGACGAACAGGAAGCCGACGATCTCCGAATCGGTCAGACGCCGTCCGTCGACCTCCGCCGCTGTCAGAGTCGATGTCAGATCCTGGCCGGGGCTCTTCCGCAGGTCGGTGACGAGTCCGACGAAGTACTGGGCCATGCGCAGCGCCGCCGCAGTCGCCGTCGGCCCGCGCTGGTCCGACATGTCCTCACGCACGTTCAGCGCGTCCGTGTCCGCGCGGATCAGGTCCCAGTCCCATTCGGGAATACCGAGCATCTCGCACAGGACGTCGTTGGGCAGGGCCGCGGCGTAGTCGGTGGCGAAGTCGAAACGCCGCTGACCGCGCAGGGCCTCCAGCCGCTCGCGGGTGATCGCGCGGATCCGGTCCTCCATCGCAGCCACGTGAGACGGGGTGAACGCACTGGAGACCAGCGTGCGGTAGACGCCGTGGTCGGGTGGGTCCATGGCGAGGAAGAAGCTGGTCTTCGGGGCGTGCGGACCCCACAGTTCCGGCTCCAGCGAGATGCCGAACCGGTTCGAGAACCGCTGCGGCCTGCGCAGCGCGTCCACGACATCGGCGTGGCGGGACAGGGCCCAGAAGTCCCGTTCCTCGTTGCGGTACACCGGAGCGTGCTCCCGCATCCAGGCGTAGAGCGGATACGGGTCCTCATGGATCCGGAAATCGAAGGGGTCGTAGCCGTTCGGGAACGCAGAGGCGGGGGCGTCCGATGCGCCTGCGGCGACCGGGGCGTGGTCCATGCTGGGTTCCTCCTGGTCGATGGTGGTCAAGGACGGGCTACCTCAAGAGCGGACGACCGGCGCACGGTCCGGGGAGGAGCCCGCGGCGTCCGCGCGCGGCTTCGGCACCGCGTCCCCGGCTGCCGGCGCGGTCAGCGGAACGTCGTCGCGCAGCGCGCACAGATCGCGTGAGAGGTAGCCGAGCCGCGCGACGACGAGAACGGCCACCCCGAGCAGCAGGATGAGGAAAGCGGAGCCACGACCGGTACCGACACCGATCACCTCGCCGACCGTGTCGGCCAGGGCGCCGCCCGGACGCAGCAACGGTTCGAAGATCCGCTCGGAAACCGGACCGGCGAGCATGTAGCCCGCGAACAGCACCGTGTTGGTGACCATGTTGAAGGTGGCGAAGGCGCGGCCCTGCATTCCGGGCTCCACCTCGGTCTGCAGAACACTCCGGCTGGTGCCCTCGATGATCATCGTGGAGAACTGGAACCCGAAGGCCGCGATGGCGACCAGGACGATGTTGGGACGCAGAGCCCCCAGACAGAGGAAGAAACCGAGCGGCACCGCCAGCCCCGCGATGCCATGGATCCGCTTCGGCGGCCCACCCCACGCGGCCATGGTGGCACCGCCGAGAAACATGCCGACCCCACCCGCCGACAGCACCACACCCAGCGCCGTCACCGAAGCCATCCCGATCACCAGCGGCGTGAAAAGAACGTCCACGAAGCCGACCGCCAGATTCAGGGCCGCATAGAAGCAGAGCAGCGGAACCAGACCCCGTCGGGTCGTCAGATGCCGCCAGCCCTCACGGATCTCTCCGAAGATCCCAGCTTGCCTCTGCTCCGGCGCGGCGGGCCGGGGGATGCGGATCCGCAGAAGAATGGCGATGTTCAGCAAGAACGTCAGACAGTCGATGGTGAGGATTCCTGGCAGACCGATTGCGACGATCAGCAGCCCGCCGATCGCCGGAGCCACCGTCTGGCTCACGGCAGTCGCCGTCATCACCATCCCGTTGGCGCGCCCCAGTTGATTGCGCGGCGCGAGCTGCGTCACGCTCGCATTCAGCGCGGGCACCAGGAACGCCCCCAGCGCCGAGCGAACGGTGATGGTGATGAAGATGTGCCACGGCTGAAGAACATGCAGGCCGGACAGCACGGCCAGGGACAGACTCGTGCACACCCCCACCATGTCGCTCGCGAGCATCACCGTGCGCCGGTTCCAGCGGTCGACCAGCGCTCCGGCAAAAGGAGAGAGCGCGATCGCGGGCAGCAGCGACAGGATGAATCCGATGGCGAACTGGATCGTCGATCCGGTCTTCAGATAGATCCAGACGGTGAGCGCGAACGCGGTCAGCGCCGTGCCCGTCATGCTGGCGATGTAGCCCCCGCAGAGCACCGTGAACCTTCGCACCGGTCGACCGTCCGATCCCTGCCTGGTTGGCGAGGTAGAGGGCTTGTCTGGACACGTACTCACGCCCATGGTCGGCGAGGTCCCGTCCGGAGTGCATCCCCCGAATTCGGGGACACGGCACCCCCAGGGCATCCGTTCGACAGAGGGGACACAGCCATACCGGGCCCGGAGGCCGGCGGCCCCAGTGCAGGACCGCGAAAGATAACGGGGGACACTTCCCAGGCGTGCGCCGGCCCACCGGTGGTGTGCGGGCCGCGGCGCACGGCGCGCAGCAACCGCAGGGCCTGCCCGAGATCACCGACCGCCGCGCGGTGCCGTCGCAATAGCGGCCCAGGCAGTCCAGCGGCAGGCGCTGGATCTCGGTGTGCGGGCTCCGGACCAGCGGGCCACCAGCAGGGCGGCCCGCTGGAACGGGCAGGCGATCGCGTCGATGGCGGGCATCAGCCGGTCGAGGTCCTGGGCGGGGATGAACCGCGGCACCCTGCGGTACTTCGGTGCGTCGCCGGCACCTACCGCTTCACTCCGAGCCCCGCCCAGATCGGGGTCGCTGAGGCGTCGGGCCCGGCGTCCGGGCTGCCGATCTCCTGGGCGCCCGTGTCGGGCCGCCACTGGTAGGGCGCGACCAGACCTGGATCGAGCAGGTCGGTGCCGTCGAAGAACCGCAGCGTCTCGTCCCGGGTGAAGGGCCGGAGGGACGTGCCCTCAGCCGCGAAATCATCCTCCAGAGTGGCGGAACCCCCCGCGAGCTCCCGTGCGAACACCGATATCAGCAGACAACTACCGACGGGCAGCGCGTCCATCAGGCGCCTGACGACAGCATGCGGCTGCTTCTTCCGGTCTATCCAGTGCAGCAGCAGACCCATCGTCAGGGCGACCGGCTGCCCGAGGTCGAGCGTGCTGCGCGCGGACGTGAGAATGCTGTCCGGGTCGGTGAAGTCGGCCTGGATGTAAGCGGTGCGGCCTGCCGAGCTGCTGACGTGCAGCGCCCGCGAGTGGGCGAGGACGATCGGATCGTTGTCGGTGTACACGACCCGGGATTCCGGTGCTGTCTCCTGCGCGACCTCGTGCAGGTTGGGCGACGTCGGTATGCCGGTGCCGATGTCGAGGAACTGCCGGATGCCCGCCTCGCCGGCGAGGTATCGCACGGCACGCAGGACGAACTCCCTGTTGGTCCGCGCTGCCAGCTGCGCCGACGGCATCTTCTCCACCACCGTCGCGGCCATGGCCCGGTCGGCGGGGTAGTTCGTCTTGCCGCCCAGGAAGACATCGTAGATACGGGCTGGATGGGCCCTGTCGGTACGCAAGTCGATCGGCCCACGCGCGCCCGTACTGCTCATCCACTCATCCGGTGACGACAACGGAATCTCTCCCTCGGCTCTCAACGCTTCAGGAACGATAGTGAACTTGATCCATCGGCATGTCCAACACAGCTTGCTGAGGCCACCACATGGACGAGCAGATCGTCGCGTTCGGCGGGGCACCGGCGAACCGGGTGGGGCGGCGCCCGGATCGGGGGTGGTGCCGGCACCACCCCCGATCCGGGGTCCAGGGCTCCTGTCCCGCGGCGTCTTCCGGAGCAGGATCTCCCTTGTGACCGACGACCGGTCCGGCAGACCACTGCCGGACGGCGACGATGAAGGGGGAGAGCCGGATGGCCAGTCATACGCGGCGGAGGATTCTGCAGGGTGCGGCGCTCACGGCGGCGGGGAGCGTGGTCGGGGGCCTGGGGCTCGGCCCCTGCGTCTCGTCGGCGGCGGCCGCGGGGACGGGCCCCGGAGAGGGCGCGACGTCGTTCCCCTTCCTGGAGGGGGCGTTCGCGCCGGTCACCGAGGAACTGACCGAGTTCGACCTGAAGGTGACCGGCCGGGTGCCGCGCGACCTCGACGGCCGCTTCCTGCGCACCGGGCCGAACGCGCTCGGCATCGAGGACCCGCGGGCACACCACTGGATGCTGGGCGACGGCATGATCCACGGAGTGCGGCTGCGCGACGGGCGGGCCGAGTGGTACCGCAACCGGTGGGTGCGCTCCTCGCAGGTGGCGAAGAAGCTGGGGGAGAAGTACCCGGGTGAGGTCCCGCCCGACGACTTCGCCGCCAACACGCACGTCATCCCGTACAAGGGACGCATCCTGGCGCTCCAGGAGAGCGGACCGCTGCCGTACGAGATGGACGGCGAGCTGAACACGGTGCGCCCGTACGACTTCCGCTCCACGCTGGAGGGCGCGTTCACCGCGCACACGAAGTACGATCCGGCGGCCGACGAGCTGCACGCCGTGGCGTACTACCCGACGTGGGACCACGTACGGCACATCATGATCGACCGGACCGGCCGGGTGGCGCGGTCCACCAGGATCCCGGTCGCCGGCGCGCCGATGATGCACGACTTCGCGCTCACTCAGAAGTACGTGGTGATCGTGGACGTACCGGTCACGTTCGACATGGCGGCCGCCCAGGCGGGCGCGGCTGTGCCCTACATCTGGAACGACAAGCACCCGATGCGGGTCGGGGTGATGCCGCGGACGGGCGGTGCCACCCGGTGGTTCGAGGTCGACCCGTTCTACTACGCGCACACGCTGAACGCCTACGACCAGGGCGACAGCGTGGTGGTGGAGTTCACCTCCATGCCCGCCCCGTTCTACGCGGCCGGCCGGGGCAACGGCGGACCCTCCACGAACGGAACGCCGACGCTCGACCGGTGGACGATCGACCTCAGCACCGGCCGCGCCGCCTCAACCAGGCTGGACGACCGGCCGCAGGAGTTCCCCCGGATCAACGAATCGCTGGTGTCCCGACGGCACCGCTTCGCCTACACGGCCAGCGCCGCCGAGATGTGGGTCGCGTACGAGACGGTCGACGGGGCCGCGCCGGATGACACGTTCACCAACTGCGTCCTGAAGCACGACATGCTGCGCGGCAGCACGCAGGTGCACCGCTTCCCGAAGGGCGCGGCTGCCGGCGAACCGGTGTTCGTGCCGCGCCGGGGCGCACGGGACGAGGACGACGGGTACGTCGTGGCCTATGTGAACGACCCGGAGCGCGGGGCCACCGACCTGGTGATCCTCTCGGCGCAGGACTTCACAGGTCACCCGCTGGCCCGTATCCATCTGCCGGGCCGGGTGCCGCTCGGCTTCCACGGCAGCTGGGTGGCGGACGCCTGACGGACTCCACGGCCCGGAGGACGTGCGCCGCTCGGCGTCGTCAGGACCGTACGGTCGAGTGGAACGTCACCACAGGTCAGGTGTCGCCGAAACAGGTCAGGTGTCGCCGAACGGCAGACTCGCCACCGTGGCAAGGAAGTTGCGCACCGACGGGGCGTCCTGTCGGTCCGCGCGGCAGACCGCGGAGACCGTGGAGTACGCGGGCGGGTCCGTCAACGGCACGTACCGCAGGGCCGGGAGCCGGAGCACGCGCAGACAGTCCGGAACGATCGTCACCCCCGTGTTGGCGGCGACGAGACCGAGCAGGGTGGGGAACTGCACTGCTTCCTGCGCGGCCTCGAGCCGCAGCCCGGCGTGGTGGCACAGCGCCGCGATGTGGTCGTACAGCCGTGACACCTGGTGCCGGGGAAAGGTGAGGAAGCGCTCTCCCGCCAGGTCGGCCAGCTCGACGGCGCTCCGGCCGGCGAGCCGGTGGGACTCGTGGACGGCGACGATCAGCCGTTCGCGGTGGATGCGCCGGACGACCAGCCCGGCCGCCGTATCCACCTCGCGGGCGATCCCGACGTCGAGGCGCCCCTCGCTGATCGACTCCAGCTGCGCGTCGGTGGTGGCTTCGGCCAGTTCGAGGTGGAGACCCGGCCAGGACTGCTGCATGGCCAGCACGCTGCGCGGAACGATGCTCAGCGCGGCCGAGCTGACGAAGCCGATCCGCAGCAGGCCGATGTCGCCGTGCGCGGCGTGTCCGACGGCGGACAGCGCGTGGTCGGCCTCGGCCAGCACCCGGCGCCCCTGGGCCAGCAGTACGCGGCCGGCCTCGGTCAGCTCCACACTGCGGGTCGTCCGGCGGAACAGCGGCGTCCGCAGTTCCTTCTCGAACTTGCTGATCTGCTGGCTCAGAGCGGGCTGCGCTAGATGCAGCCGCTCGGCAGCACGGCGGAAGTTCATTTCCGTGGCGACGGCAATGAAGTACCGGAGTTGGCGGAGCTCCATGCGATTGATACTTGCAGCTTATTAATTCAATGACAATAGATACTTCTCTCGTGTCCGGCGACTGCTTAACGTTTAACGCGAAGCCGCAGTCGAACACCGAGGAGCGCCGCTGTGCCGGACATTGCGAACACCCCTGACCGACCGACGGAGCTGCGGCACCTCATCGCGGGGGAGTGGGTGGACGGTGAGGGGGCCGAGGCCCGCAGCCTCGACCCCGCCCACCCGGACCGTGCCGTCGCCGTCTACCGGACAGCCGGTGAGAAGCTCCTGGACCGGGCGGTCACCGCCGCCCAGGAGGCCCAGCCGGACTGGTCGGCGCAGGGGCTGATCCAGCGCGGCCTGGTCCTGCGCCGGGCGGCCGGGCTGCTCGCGGACCGGGCCGAGGAGATCGCGCTGCTGATGACGCGGGAGGAGGGCAAGACGCTCCCGGAGTCGCGCGCCGAGGTCGGCGCCTCGGTCGAGACCCTCCACTACCACGCCTCCCGGGCCCGCGCGGCGGACGGCGCCACCTACCCGTCGGGCCATCCCGACGAGGTCATCCGCACCCTCAGGCGCCCCCTCGGCACCGTCGCGGCGATCACGCCGTGGAACTTCCCTCTGCAGATCCCGGCGTGGAAGATCGCTCCCGCCCTGCTGTGGGGCAACGCGGTCATCTGGAAGCCGGCCAGCGACACCGTCGCCGTGGCAGCCGCCTTCGCCCAGGTGCTGGCGGACGCGGGAGTGCCCGCGGGCGTGCTCGGCCTCCTCCTCGCGCCCGGCAGCGTCGGCGCGGCGCTGGTGGCCCGCGAAGAGGTCGCGGGGGTGACCTTCACCGGTTCGGTGGCGGTCGGCCGGTCCATCCAGGCGGCAGCGGTCCCACGCGGGGCCAAGGTCCAGATGGAACTGGGCGGGCACAACGCGGCCATCGTGCTGCCCGACGCCGACCCGGCCGTGGCCGCCGCGGACCTGGTGGCGGGCGCGATGGGATCCACCGGCCAGAAGTGCACCGGCACCCGCCGGATCATCGCCGTCGGAGAGGCGTACGACGCCCTGCTGCCCGAACTGAAGCACCGGATCGAGGCCCTGGTCGTCGGCGACGGCCTGGACGACGGTGTGGGCATCGGCCCGCTGGTCTCCGTCCGGGCACGGCAGGAGGTCGAAGCGGCGGTCGAGCAGGCCCTGTCCGAAGGCGCCCAGGTGCTGGCGCGCGCCGGTGCCGGTCCCGGCACCGACGCAGACTGCTTCTACGCTCCCACCCTGCTCGCCGGACACCCCGGCCTGACGATCTGCCACGAGGAGGTATTCGGCCCGGTCACCACCCTGGTGCGCGCAGCTGATCTGGACGAGGCGATCCGGATCGCGAACGGGACCCGGTTCGGCCTCACGGCAGCCGTGTTCACCTGCGACGAGCGGGCCGTACGGCGCTGCGTCGAAGAGCTCGACGCCGGGCTGGTGAAGGCGAACGCGCCCACCACCGGATCGGAGCTGCACGCGCCGTTCGGCGGACTCAAGGACTCCTCCTTCCCGGCGCCCCGCGAGCAGAACGGTGACAGCGGCGCGGAGTTCTTCACCTGGTCCAAGACGGCGTACCTGCGTACCGGCACCCCGGCCCGGAGCCGGTCGTGACAGCCGGGCCGGGGCTGCGGCCCACCGAACGGCTCCGCCGGGCCCAGCAGTTCGCGCGCCCGGCCGACCAGGTCCTCGATCCGGAGGAGCTGGGGTCCTCCCGCCACACCCGGCACAGCTTCGCGCGGTCCTTCCTCCGCACCGCCGCCGCGCAGCGCTGGACCGTGACCCGCGAGACCTGGGACATCGACGCGCAGGGCAGGGGCGAAGCCGTCTACCGGATCGACGCCGACGGCCATGAGCTGAGGTTCGCCGCCTTCTCCACGGTGCTGCCCGACGGGCAGCGTACGGACAGGGTCGTCGCCGAGGCGTGGGACGTCACCGCGGCCCTGGTCGAAGGCCCCTGGAACGAGGCCCGGCGGTCGGAACTGCGCGCGCAGGTGCCGGGGCAGGAGACGGGCCGCGCCGACGCCGCGACTCTGGTGTGGACGCGGGCCAACCGCAGCAGACGGTTCTTCGACTACGTGGTGGACCGGCTCGCCGAGGGGCGGCAGCCCGATCCGGCCGAACTGGGCGACGCCGCGTATGTGCTGCGGAGCACGGCCTTCTACAGCAACGGCAAGTTCGGACTCGCCGACTTCGGCCGGCTGCGCCCCGGCCACCCGCTGCGGCTGCCGTACCGGTCGCAGATGCTGACCGCATGGCTGCTGCGCGAGCTCAGCTACGACCTGGTCGAGCACTGCGCGGCGGCGAAGAGCCCGCACGCCGTGGCACTGGACGGGGACTGGCGGCGCTTCCTGGGGCTCGGCAACGCCACCGGGCTCGGCATGGTCCCCTACGTGATCAACCACCCGCAGGTGCTGGACGCGTGGTGCGCGGTGCGCGAACTCCCGCTCGCGTACGCCCTCCAGCAGACCACATCACCGCAGGACGCGCGGACGGAGCGGGTACGCCTGCTGCTCGACCGGGCGCGGGAGTACTACCGCGAACGCGACACCCTGGCCACCGCGCCCTATCTCCCCGGCCCACAACTGGCCGGCCGGCTCGACAAGGTGATGGAGCTGCTCGACGGATACCTCGCCACCGGGCTGGTCCTGGGCGAGCGGACCGACCGGGCCTGGCACGCCCTGCACACGGCGGCCGGGGAGATCGGCCTCGAAGCGCGCGGTGTGGTCGACTCGGTGCTCGTCGAGGTCTACGACGACCTCGACACGGACATCGACGCACTGCTCCGCTGCGACCAGACCCTCCAGGTGGCGCCCGCCCAGACCTGCGGGGAGCTCAGGACCGAGGTGCTCGAACGCTACGGCTGGGTGCGCCGGTTCGACTTCGGTGATCCCGCCCAGCAGGCGCACTTCTGGTTCTCGTCCCAGGACAACGAAGAACCCCGGCGCGGCCGGCGCGGCGTCGATCCGGGCGAGGAGGTGGAGCACCCGGTCGACATCGCCCGCGCGGTGACCGCGCTGCTCGGCGACCTGGAGAGCGCGGACGACGGTCAACTCGTCGGCGAATTCCTGCTTTCGCACCCATGGCACCGCGGAGCGGCCGCCCGTGTTCAGTCGCTGGCGGGGCTTCCCTACGCCGAAGTCCGGGCCAATCTGCTCGCCGCGAACTTTCTGCCCCTGCACCTGCAACGCTTCCAGCTCGCCCTGTACGGCATGGACAACTACAGCCCCCAGTCCACCGACTGGCTCCGGGTCACGCTGTTCTCCGGCGCCCCGCGGGTGGCCGACATCGCGGCCGGAACCGACCATGACTGGTTCTTCGTTCGCAAACCCCGAAAGGACGCACGGTGAGTTCGCTCGCTCATGAGGACCTGGTCGTCGTGGACGGCCTGGAGATCAACAACTGGGACCGGAAGGTGCTCGAAGAGCTCCGTACCGGCGGCGTCAGCGGTGTGAACGCCACCTGCGCCGTATGGGAGGGGCCGGGCGAGACCATCCGTGCGATCGGCGACTGGTACCAGCTGGCCAGGGACAACGACGACGTGGTCGTGCTCGCCGGGACAGCCGCAGAGATACGTGCCGCGAAGGCCGAAGGCAAGGTGGCGGTGCTGCTGGGTTTCCAGAACACTTCGCCCTTCGGCGACGACTACCGTCTTGTGGAGGTGTTCCACCGGCTCGGGGTACGCGTCGGACAGCTCACCTACAACATCCAGAACCTGGTCGGCGGTGCCTGCTACGACGCCCACGACTCCGGGCTGACCGCCTTCGGCCGCCACATCGTGGACGAGATGAACCGGGTCGGGATGCTCATCGACCTCTCGCATGTGGGCAACCGGACCTCGCGGGACGCCATTGAGGCATCCGCGGGGCCGGTGGCCATCACGCACTCCAACCCGACGTGGTTCTTCGACCACCCCAGGAACAAGCCGGCCGAAGTCATCGGGGCCCTGGCCGACCGTGGCGGGGTCATCGGATGCTGCCTCTACCCCAATGTGCTGGGCGGTGAGCTGACCACCCGTGACCAGTTCTGCTCGATGGTGGCGCGGCTGGTCGACGAGATCGGTCCGGATCATGTGGCCATCGGCAGCGACTGCACGCGGAACTGGTCGCAGGACTTCGTGGCCTGGCTGCGCAACGGACGCTGGAGGCCCGCTGCGGCCAACCCGGTCGAACCCGAATGGCCCGTGTGGCCGCAGTGGTTCGGCGGCCCCGAGGACTTTCCCGCCGTCACCGAGGGTCTGCTCTCGGCGGGCCTCGACGACGCCACCGTCACGAAGGTGATGGGCGAGAACTGGCTCCGGCTCTTCACAGAAGTCTTCGACACCACGGACCCACGATGACCGGCGGACGGACCATGAGCGGCGGACCCACGATTGCAGGCGGACGCACCGGTGCCGGCACGGACACCGGCCGGACCGGCAGCGGCTTCCGGGTGGCGGTACGGGAGATCCGCGAGGCGGCCTTCCGCGCGGTCGTCGCCGCCGGAGCCTCCAGCGGAGAAGCCGCGACGACCGCGGACCTCGTCGTACTCGGCGAGGTCCTGGACGGAGCGGGCGTCCTCGCGCTGGCCGGTGAGCTCGACCGCGTCCCGCGAGGCCGGCAACCGGTCTCATGCTCCGGCGGCAGCCACCTGGTACGCCACGATCCGGTCGTACTCCACGATCCGGCGCGCCGCGGGCCCCTGTTGCTGGGGCCTTCGGCGGCGGACCTCGCAGCGGCGGGCCCGCGCCCGGTCCTGCTGCCCGGAGTGTGGACCCCGTCGGTGGAGTGGATCCTCGTCAGCGCCGCGGCCCGGACCGGAACCCCGCTCCTGGCCACCCGGATACGCGCGGACGGCTCACCCGGAAGCTGCGTACTGGCCACCGCCGACAGCACGGTGTACCGGGCTCCCAGCCCCGGCGCCTTCGGCACCCGGCACACTGCTGACGCCCCGATCCGGCCCGCCGATGGCATCCTGCTGAGCCGCTGGAACGGGGACACCGGGACGCCGGATCTGCCACCGGCCCGCACCCCGGCGCACCACCACGAGCGCTTCGCCACAGCCATGACGCACGGTCTGCGGGTCGACCCCGGACCGTGGGCGACGGTCCACGGCGCCGCACGGCGCTACCTGGTTCCCGAACGCCCTGAATCCCCGCAACCCTGAACCCCGCACCGCAGAGGAAGTCCACCGATGCCGACTCTCTTCCCCCACCCCGACGGCAGGCCCCGGCCCTACTCCGCCGCAGCCCTCCACAACGGCACCCTCTGGGCCTGCGGCCAGGTCCCCGTCACCCCCGAAGGCGACACGCCGCACGACATCGGCGACCAGGTCCGGCTGGCCCTGGACAACCTGGAGACCGTGCTGACCGCAGCCGGCGGTGGCCTGGACACCCTGCTCAAAGTCACCGTGTACCTGGCCGACCTCGCCGAGTTCGACCACTACAACTCCGCCTACCTCGACCGCCTGGCGGACGTCGAGCTGCCGCCCCGTACGACGGTGCAGGTCGCGGCCTTCCGCGGCGCCAAACGGGTCGAGATCGACGCGGTGGCGGCCCTCGTCCCCGGCCCGTAGCGGCTCCGGCGTACGTACACCCTGCCGGGCCCCCCGGCGGACCGGGGCGCATCCGGTCACCCCCCCCGTGCCACGCGGTCCCTGCCGCCACGGCAACCCCCAGCGCTCGCCTCGTGCGGAGACGCTTCCCGTGCTCCCGAACCCTCGATGGGACGGATCCGATGGACGTCGATACACCCGCCTCAGCCGGCCGGCGGGCCGGCTCGTCGCTCGACACCGCGCAGCTCAACACATTCCACGTCAAACTCGCGCTGGTCTCCTCCGGAGGGCCGTTCCTCGACGGCTACATCCTCGGCATCATCGGCATCGCCATGGTGCAGATACAGACCCAGTGGAGAATGAGCATCCTCTGGTCCGGACTGATCGGAGCATCCGCACTGATCGGGGTCTTCGTCGGCGGAGCGGTGTTCGGAGCGGTCACCGACCGCATCGGGCGCAAGTTGATGTTCATGATCGACCTGATCGCCATCATCGTCTGCTCCGTACTGCAGTTCTTCGTCACCAACGAGATCGAACTCTTCGTGCTGCGGCTGCTCATCGGGATCGCCGTCGGCGCGGACTACCCGATCGCCACCTCCCTGGTGACCGAGTTCGCCCCCAAGGCATGGCGCGCGAAACTCCTCGGCGGGCTGAACGCCATGTGGTTCGTGGGCGCGACAGTCGCCGCGTTCGTCGGGTACCTCCTGCTGAGCTCGCCCGACGGCTGGAAGTGGATGCTGGCGTCGTCGGCGATTCCCGCGGCCGTCATCGTCTGCGCACGGGCCCGCATCCCGGAGTCCCCCCGCTGGCTGCACAGCAAGGGCCGTACGCAGGAGGCCGTCGACGTACTCCGGCAGACCGTGGCCGAACACGCCACGCTCGCAGACCTCCCCGAGGAGGAGGGCGCCGTCCCGATGCGCGCTCTGCTGACCGGCGGCTATCTGAAACGCGTCGTCTTCATCTCGGTCTTCTGGACCTGCACCATCGTCACCCTCTTCGCCATCTACGCCTTCGGGCCACAGGTACTCGCGCTGTTCAACCTGAACGGCGGCGACGAGGCGAATCTCGGCTACGGCCTGATCAACCTGTTCTTCCTGATCGGCAATGTCGTGGCCCTTCTGCTCGTCGACAGGCTGGGCCGCCGCCCCGTCCTCATCGGAGGGTTCGCGGTCTCCGCGCTCGGCCTGCTCTACCTGGCGGTCGCACCGGACTCCGGTCTGTGGATGGTCGCGTTCGCGTTCGCGGTGTACGCGGTTTTCAACGGCGGGCCGTCGATCCTCGAATGGATCTATCCCAACGAACTGTTCCCCACCGAGGTCCGCGCCACCGCGGTCGGTCTGTGTACGGGGATCAGCCGGATCGGCTCGGCCATCGGCACCTTCGCCACTCCGTGGTCCCTGGCCTCGCTCGGACTGAGCGCCACGATGTACATCGCGGCGGGCATCGCGCTCGTCGGCGCTCTCGTCAGCTTCTTCATGGCGCCGGAGACCAAGAACAAGGACCTGCACGTGACGTCTGCCCTGACGTGACGCAACCGGCCCCTCGGTGAGGCTACTTGGCGGATGCTTTCCCCGAACCCGGAGGACCGGAACGCGGGGGATCGGAGAGCGGGGGAGGGGTCCAGCGGTTGGTGCGGGACGCAGTCGAGGTGACGCCGTACTCGGCCTTGAGCTGCTCCGGGATGGCGTACTGCATGACGCGGCCGCGGGTCAGGGAGCTGAGTTCCAGGTTGGTGGTCAGACCGCCGAGGCGGTCCAGTGCCCAAGCGGCCAGCGGTGAGTTGTCCTCAAGGCGTTCGAGGACGCCCAGCAGGACCGGGGCGGTCTGGATGGCGGAGTCCCAGGCCGGCGAGCGGGGTACGTCGAGCCAGTCGGCGGCCGTGTCACCGATGAGGTACCGGATCAGCGCGGAGACCACGGGGTCGAACACGGTGCCCGGGACGACCTCTTCGTAGAGGTCGATCAACTGGCGGGTCAGCCGGGCACCGTCCTCGGAGGGGCCCATGTGCCGGGTCATGTACAGATCGGAGAACTGCCGCGCGCTCTCCAGGTCGGCCGGCATGTGTTCGAGGCCGATGCCGAGCATCGATCCGACCACGCGCCAGGCGTAGTAGTACGACTGTGCGCCGTCGGCCGACATATGGATGCCGAGCCGGTGCAGGGCGTCCAGGACCTGGATGGAGAACATCATCTGGCCGCCGATCATGTCCTCAAGACAGATCGGCACACCCCGCTTCGCCACGTCCCAGCGGTTCTCGCGGCGCAGATGGTGGCGGATGGAGGCATGGAGCAGGCGGACCTTCTGCGCGGCCGGGATGAAGCGGCTGCCGGCTTCGAAGGCGTCGGGGCGCATCAGGTAGACGGTGAACTGGCCGGTCTCGGCCATCCGCCGGGAGGGATACGCCAGGGCGTGGGTGGCACTGAGGAGTTCGGCGATGTGCGGGACGACATAGCAGGCGGGCATCGCCGCGAAGGACAGCGCGGTGGAGATGTGCACGTTGTTGTCGATGAAGAACAGCCGGGCCTTCTCCATCTCGCCCCAGTCCACCCATGACGGGGGTGCGCTGGTGGCCCGCAGATACTCGCGGGCCACCTCCGGTAGTCCGTCGGGCAGGTCCTGGCCCGCCTCGGAGAACCAGCGCATGAGGGTGTTGAACTGACCGACCTCACCCCGTTCGAAGAGGGTGGCCACCGTTGCGTCCGCGAGCTCGTCACCCACCTCCCGCAGAGCGTCCATGGACTGGCTCGTGTATGGCACGGGCTTCTCTCCTCGCGTGGTCATGACTGACGAGTGACGGCTGAACCCACCAGACCGGTGAGCGCCGCGGCGGCGGGGGCCGACAGGTCCGCACGGTCGACCGCCGTGGTGGCGGCCCGCACACGGTCGGCGATCAGTTCCTCGATCCGCCCGACAGCTCCGGTGCGCCGCATGATCTCCCGTACCTGGTCGAGGCCCTCCTGACCGAGAGTGCGGCGGCCGAGCAGCCCGCGCAGCACCTTGCGCTCGGCGGCGGTGGCGGAGGTCCAGGTCACCGCCAGCAGAGTGGTGGGTTTGTGGCCCACGAGGTCGTCGGCGTTCGACTTGCCCGTCGCGCCGGGATCGCCGAAGATCCCGAGCAGGTCGTCGCGCAGCTGGAACGCTTCCCCCAGCGGAAGCCCGTAGGCGCTGAACACCTCGATCAGAGCCGCGCGGCCGCCGCCCAGACGCCCCCCGATGTGCAACGGGTGCTCCACGGTGTACTTGGCCGTCTTGTACCGGATGACCTGAAGCGAACTCTGGGCGTGCGGACGGGATCCGGTGCGCAGGATCTCCAGCACCTCGCCCGCCACGAGCTCACGGGCCAGGGCCGCCCACATCGGGCGCGCACGGGCCAGATACGCGGCGGGCAGGCCGCACGACGTGAACAGCTGCCCGGCCCACGACATCAGCAGATCCCCGGTCAGCATGGCCAGCGCCCGGCCACCGGCCTGACGCCCCGCACGGCCGGTGAGCGCCCCCTGCAGCGCGATGTGGGCGGCGGGGACTCCCCGCCGGACAGGACTGTTGTCGATGATGTCGTCGTGGACGACGGCGGCCGCATGGACCAGCTCCATGGCGGCCGCGGCCCTGACCATCTCGTCGCAGTCCGGCTGCCCCGCCGCCCGCCAGCCCCAGTAGCAGAAGGCGGCCCGCAGCCGCTTTCCGTCCGACGTGACCGCACGCAACTGGTCTGCGACAGGGGTCAGTTGCTCGTCGACAGCGATCAGCTCCAGGATCTCCTGGTCCACGAACGACGTGAGTTCCCTGTCGACCCGGGCCTTGAACGCATCGCGTTCGCGCCCGTCGTCAGTCATCGCTCGCATCGAGACGGAGGGCGGCACGGCGGGCCAGCAGCTCAAGATGGGGTTCCGGCACGGAGGTGTACCGCTGGACCGCCAGCCGGCCGCGTACCTTCAGGTCCTCCTCGCCGTCCTGCGCTATTTCGACAAGGTCGGACCGCCCCAGGATTGCCCGTACACCGCGCAGGGCCGACGCCGCACCACTCACTGCCAGATCGACGGCTCCGGCGACCAGATACGCCGCCTCCGCCCCACGGTCGGTACCTTTCGAAGCACTGTCGTCACCAGACACCAACGCGTCCTCTTCCCCACCCCAGCACCGGCCCGGGACCCGGCCGACGGCCCACACCATGTGGACCTCCAGGTTCCCGGTCCGGCCGAGCCACGGGGGGGCACACCGCTCCCCGACCACCTGATGGAGTGACCGATCGGGCGGAACGGGCCCGCATGTCCCCACGGCTGCTACGGCGGCCGGAGCCGACGGTGAAGCCGGGGTGCCCCAGCGGGCTCAGCGGACCAGCATGCCCCGTGAATAGATGCAGTCGGCACTCTTTCGGCACTGCTTCGGCACAGCCGCCGTCTAGCGTCGGGACGTACGGCTTCGGCAGCAGCGCCACGCTCGTACACACCCGAACCGGCGAAGCAGCGTCTGACGCGTCGATCCGTGGCAGGCGGGCCCTCAAGTCAGGACCAGTGCATGTCATCAACCGAGATCACGGTGGCGGTACACGGCGGCGACCCCTTGTCCCGGGCCGGCCTCATCAGCCACTTGGCACACCAGGACGGTGTAACGGTGCTCGTGCAGACCGGCTCCACCCCGGAGCAGCGCCCCGAGGACGTAGCCGTGGCCCTCCTGAACCAGATGGACGCGACGGCCTCCAAACAGCTGCGCAAGCTGGTCGTGGACCGCAAGCAGCGGGTCGTCCTCGTGGTGGACGAACTGGACGAGGCCCAGCTGGAGATGGTGCTGGAAGCCGGGGTGCCCGCCATCGTGTGGCGCCACCAGGCGACTGCCGAGCGGCTGGTCAAGGCCATCCGGGCGGTGGGCAGGGGCGAGGGCGAGGTACCCGGCGACCTGCTGCGCAGGCTTCTCGTCCAACTGGGGCGCACGCGCCGCGGTTCGGGTTCGGGACCCGGTCCCACCGTCAGCCCGACCGCCCGGGAGATCGCCGTCCTGAAGCTCGTGGCGAAGGGGATGGAGACCAGGGAGATCGCGGCGCACCTCTGCTACTCCGAGCGCACCGTCAAAGGCGTCCTGCACGACGTCATGGTCCGACTTCACCTGAAGAACCGGGCGCACGCTGTCGCCTTCGCCATGCGCGAGGGGTATCTCTAGAGCGGTGACAGCGGTGACAGCGGTGACAGCGGCGGCCTGCGGGGCCCGGGGGACGGACGCGTCAGCCCGGCCGCCCGCACAGCTTGTCGCGGAGCTGCTCCGCGTCGGGGTGGCCGAGCCGGGTCAGGATCGTCAGCGCCCTCTCCCACGCCTCGGCCGCGCCGGACCCGTTGCCCTGGGCGTCGAGGGCGTCGCCGATGTGGATCAGTGTGCCGGCCTGCAACGAGAGGTCGTTGACGCTCTCGTACGTGTGCAGGGCGCGCCGGAAGCTGTCGAGGGCGTCGGAGAACCGGCCCAGACCGTGCTGGGCGAACCCCAGGCTGTCCCAGGCCGCGGCTTCCCCGTTCATGTCGCCGATGCGGTGGTGCATGGTGATCGCCCGCCTGCACAGCAGGAGGGAGAGGTCGTGCCGGCCAAGGAGGCTGTACGTCCGTCCGGTCTCGTTGAAGACGCTGGCCTGGCCGCTGAGATGGCGGGTCGAGCGGTAGAGGGCGAGCGCCTGCTGATAGTGGTGCAGGGCGAGGTCGTGGTCGTCGCCGGCGTTGGCGCGGAGGGCGAGAAGACGGTGCGTGCGGGCCCGTCCGTCGTCCTCGCCCAGCTCCGTGAAGAGGGCGAGCGCCCGTCTCAGATGGAGTTGTGCCTCCTCCTCACCGGCGAGTCGTGCGTGGCCGAGACCGAGCGCGCAGTGGGCGTGGGCCTGACCGAGCCGGTCGCCGGTCCGTTCGGCCACGTCCAGCGCGATCCGCTGGATGCCGAGCTGGTCCTGCCGGCGCCCCCGCCGGTCGAGGTAGAGGTCGAGGGTCTGGGCCAGCTGCCAGGTGTGGAGCGGCAGGTCACCGCAGGCCGTCTGCTCCACCAGGAGCAGCAGCACGGGCAGCTCGGTGTCGAGCCAGGCGGCGGCCCGCTCCCGCTGTCCGATCGGTTCCAGCGTGGTGCCGGGCTGCGGCGGAGCCAGGTCGATGTGTTCGATCCGGTGCGGGTCGAGGGTCGTCGCGGTGGAGCGGGCGGAGTGCAGGTAGAAGTCGGCCATCCGGCGGCGTGCGGCGTGCCGGGCCGTCGCGTCGTCGCCGCGGGAGAGCTCGTCGGCGTAGGCGTGGACCAGGTCATGGAATCCGTAGCGGTGCGTTGCTGACCCGTTCAGCAGGTGCGCCCGGACCAGCTCAGCGAGCAGCTCCCCGGTCTTCCCGACCGGCAGACCGGCCAGATTCGCCGCCGCCAGCACGGAGAACGAGGGACCGGGGTGGACCGGGAGCAGCCGGAAGAGCTGTGCCGCCTCGGCGCTGAGGTTGTCGCAGGACCAGGAGAAGACCGAGCGGATGTCGGTTCTGGGGTCGGCGTCGGTGAGGGCGTCGAGGTTGATGCGGCGGCCGCCCAGCTCGGCAGCCACGGACGCCAGGGGGAGACCGGGGCGGGTGGCGGCGCGTGCGGCCACCACGGCCAGGGCCAGGGGGAGACTGCCGCACAGCCGGATGATCGTGTCCGTGGCCTGCGGCTCGTCCATGACGCGGCGCCCGCCGAGCCGCCGTACCAGCGCCTCCCTGGCCTCGTCCGCGGAGAGCGGGCCGAGGACGAGGGGATGGGCGCCCTCGGTGGCGACGAGACTCTGGAGGAAGCTCCGGCTCGTCACGATGACCAGGCTGTCGGACCCGCCCGGCAGCAGAGGGCGCACATGCTGCGGGGAACGGGCGTTGTCCAGGACGATCAGTATGCGCCGCTCGGCCAGCAGACTGCGGTAGAGGGCGGTCTGCTCGTCCACGCCGACCGGCACGCGCCACGCCGGGACGCCGAGTGCGTGCAGGAAGGACCGCAGGGCCTCACCCGCCGTGCTCACGAGATCGGCCGGGGCGAAACCCCGCAGATCGACGTACAGCTGACCGTCCGGGTAGCGGTGGGCGATCCGGTGGGCCACATGCAGGGCAAGGCTGGTCTTGCCGACGCCTGCCATCCCGCTGATCGCGCTGATCACCACCGATGCGGGGCGGCCCGCCCCGGGGACGTCGGGCACCAGCGCGAGGACGCTGTCGATCTCCGGCTGCCGGCCGGTGAACCCTCCGGTCAGCGCGGGGAGTTGATGGGGCCGGACCACCGGTACCGGCGTCGGCCGCGCCGCCGGTGCGCTCATGCTCACCCGGAGCCGGTCACGTCGCGCGCTGTCCACGAGGGGACCCGTGCGGGCACCCGGCACGCGAGCACTCGTGCGGGCACCCGGGCTCGTCCGGCCGCGGAGCACCTGCGCGTGGGCCTGGCGGAGCGCGGGCCCCGGGTCGATGCCCAACTGGTCGGCGAGCCGCCTCCGGACCTGGCGGTAGAGCTCCAGGGCCTCGGCCTGTCTGCCGGTGCGGGCCAGTACGGAGATCAGCCTCGCCTGGAGCTCCTCCTCCAGTGGGTTCTGTTCGGCCGCCTGCTGGAGGGGGATGCGCAGGCGCCCCGCGGCGTCCGCCTCCAGCGCGATGTCCGCGGCGGTCGTGACGGCGTCGAGATACTCGCGGTCGACCGCGGCGAACGCGGGCAGAGCCTGTACCCCGGCCGGGATTCCGGTCGCCACCTGGCCGCTTCGCAGCGCGAGCGCCTGGACCAGCAACTCCACCGCTGCCTCCGGCGCGCCCCCGGCGTACGCCTGGCGGGCGTTTGCAGTGAGTTCGCGAAAGCGCAGCAGGTCGAGTGATGAGGCATCGACCGGCAGCCGGTAGGTGGTGGAGCTGCGCAGGATCTCACTCCCCGTCCCCCCGTTCGGGGGGTCCCCTGCCAATGTCTTTCTGAGCCCGCCCACATGCCGGTGCACCACATTGGTCGCGCTCTTCGGCGGCTGCTCGCCCCAGAGGGCGTCCACGATCTCCGGCATGTCGACCGGGCGGCCCGCCCGTACCAGCAACAGGGCGAGGAGCGCGCGCTGTTTGGGTGGACCCAGCTCCAGCTCGTTGCTGTCGCGCCATGCCCTGAGCGGCCCTAACAGTTCGAATCTCACAGTCTGTGATTCTACGCATACACTCTCGCGAGCCGGTCGGTGATCGTTGGTGATGGCTGTTCCGCGAACACTCAACTCGCCGTCCGGGAAGCCGATTCCACCTCCCCGGCAGGCGCCCTGCCCACTTGCTCACGCCGTGAATCCGGCTGTTTGAAGCCGAATTGGCCGTGGGGGCGGCCGGATATGGTCCTCGTTGGGTAATGCTTTCGAGCCGACGCGCGACACGCCCGGAGACGTGAATCCGGAAGCTCCCCAAGATGTTTGCGACAGCTGTTTGCGATAGCGCATCGCCTGTGCGGGCCGGCCAAGCGTGCTCCGTGTGGGGCGAGGTGCGGGGTGCCCGGCCCTGCGGGCAAGGGCGTCCGGCAACACGTACCGGGCGCTGCCCGAAAGACCGACCAGTGGGACATGCCGCCCGGGCCGTCCACCGCACGAGACTCATGGTGGCGGGTTACTTGTTCCCCCGGTACGAACGAGAGGTGGCGCCCATGACGCTCCGTATCACCAAGAGGTTCGAGTTCTCCGCGAGCCATCAGCTCTCCGGCCTCGCGGAGGGACACCAGTGTTCCCGGCTGCACGGTCACAACTACGTGGTCGAGCTGGAACTCTCGGCGAAGAAAGCGGATCTGACGCCGACGGGTTTCGTGCGCGACTACGGCGACCTCGCGGCGTTCAAGCAGTGGATCGACAAGACCGTCGACCACCGTCACCTGAACGACATCGTCAAGGGGAACCCGACGGCCGAGCAGCTCGCCATGTGGCTCTACGACCAGTGGTCGGGTGATCTTCCGGAGCTGACCGCGGTGAGCGTCTCGGAGACCCCCAAGACCTGGGCCGAGTACCGCCCCGCTCCGGCCTCCTGACGGGCCTCGTGCGGGCAACTGCCGGAGACCGACGGTGAAGGAGGTGGTGCCCTGTGGAATCCGGACTCGTGGTGAACGAGATGTTCGGCCCCACTTGAGACTGTCCAGGGCGAAGGGCGTTCGCTCGGACGGAGGTGTGCGTTCCTGCGGCTCGGTGGCTGCAATCTGTCGTGCCGGTGGTGCGACACCCCGTACACCTGGGACTGGCAGGGGAAGAGCGATACGGGAATCGCCTACGACCCCAAGAAGGAACTGCACAGATCGGCCGTTCCCGACGTCGCGGAGACATTGCTGGCCTTCGGGGTCGGCCTCATCGTCGTCTCGGGCGGTGAACCACTCAGCCAGCAGGCCCGGCTGGTGCCGCTGATCGACATCCTGACCGGGCACGGCATCGAGATCGAATTCGAGACGAACGGGACCCGGGTGCCGGATCCGCGGCTCATCAGGGCCGGCGTGCGCTTCAACGTCTCGCCGAAGCTGTCCCACTCCGGTGACCCGGAGCGGGCCCGGATCGTCCCGACGGCCCTGCGGCGGTTCGCGACGCTTCCGGAGGCGACGTTCAAGTTCGTCTGCCGCACCGAGGCGGACCTCGACGAGGTCGCGGAGCTGGTCTCGGCCATGGGGATCACCTCGGTGTGGATCATGCCGGAAGGCCAGGACCCCCAGCACGTCAGCCGGCACATGCAGGATCTGGCCGCTTCGGTGATCGAGCGCGGCTGGAACATCACTACGCGGCTACACACCCTGTTGTGGGGTCAGAAAAGAGGCGTTTGACCGTGCCTGTGCATATGCGGACCTCTGGCGAACTCACCGGCCTCGACACCGTGACGGAAGAAGACCCGCTGATCGCTCTGGGCAGACAGCTGTTGAAGGAGATCGGGGAGGACCCCGACCGGGACGGACTGCGGGACACCCCCCAGCGCTTCGCCCGCTGGTGGCGCGAGTTCGTCGACTACGAACCGGGCTCGACCGGCACCGTGTTCGAGGCAGTGACGGCGAGCCAGCTGGTCGTGGTCTCCGACATCCAGGTGTGGTCGCTGTGCGAACACCACCTGCTTCCCTTCAACTGCTCCGTGACCATCGCCTACCGGCCGACGGGCCGGCTGCTCGGCCTGTCGAAGTTCGCCCGCGTCGCCCATCGGCACGCACACCGGCTCCAGGTGCAGGAGCGGCTCGTGACGGACATCGCCGAGGAGGTGGCCGACCTCACCGGCACACCGGACGTCGCCGTGCTCGGCAAGGGCGAGCATCTGTGCATGACGATGCGGGGCATCAAGGCCAGCGCCCTGATGACCTCCACGGCGTTCCTCGGTGTCTTCGGCACCGACACGACGCTGCGGGCCGAACTCATGTCCCTCGTGCGGCTCTGACCGTCTCCTTGGCCCACAGCGGTGCCGGTATCGCACACCGGCACCGCCCGGGTGCCGCTCCGCCGACACGGTCTTCAGGGCCGCCACCCTGCACCCCGGCCACCGGAGACCGGAGCGGGCTGACGGGCCGAGCACTCAGGCACCGTGAACCGAAGGAGGACCGCACATGACCGCACCGCCGACCGCCGCCTCGCTCGGCTGGGAGGACGGCGCCCTGATCGCTGTCGACCAGCGCACACTGCCCCACGTATGCCGGACGCTCCGGCTGACCACGGTCGACCAGGTGGTGGACGCCGTCCGGACTCTGGCGATCCGCGGTGCTCCGGCGATCGCGCTCGCCGGTGCCTTCGGCGTCGCGCTGTCCGCGGCTGCCCATGCCTCCCCGGCCGGGGAGGCATGGGCAGGTGGTGAGCGGGTCCGTGCGGACGCCGAACGCCTCGTGAGCACCGGACCCACCGCTGTCCACCTCGCGCGGGGCGTGCGGCGGGCTCTCGGCCGGCTCGGCGAAGGGCCCGGTGCCGTCCTGGCCGAGGCGCAGTCCATGCTGGACGAGTACGCCGCCACCAACCGCATGTTGACCCGCCGCGCGGCGGACCTCGTCGAGTCGCTGCTGCCCGAGAGGCCGTTGAGGATCCTGACGCACAGCGACACGGGCCGGTTCGCCACCGGCGCCGTCGGCACCGCGCTGGGCACCGTCCTCGAACTGGCCGCCCGCAGAAGGGTGGAGGAGGTCCTGGTCGGCGAGACCCGCCCTCTGCTGCAGGGGTCCCGGCTGACGGCCTGGGAACTGGGCGAGGCCGGGGTGCCGTACCGCGTCGTCGTCGACGCCGCCGTGCCCGCCCTGATGAGCCGCGCGATGGTGGACTGCGTCCTGGTGGGCGCGGACCGTATCGCCGTGAACGGCGACACAGCCAACAGGACCGGCACCTACGGGCTCGCCGTCGCCGCCGCCCACCACGACATCCCGTTCCTGGTGGTCGCGCTGGAGTGCACCTGGGACCCCGGCCTGCCCGACGGCGCGGGAATCGTCGTGGAGGAACGCGACGCCCAGGAGGTCACCCACTTCGAAGGGACCCTGGTCGCACCGCCCGGCGCCGCCGTGCACAATCCGGCGTTCGACGTGACGCCCGCCCCGCTGATCACCGCGTTGGTCTCGGAGAGCGCCACCCACTGGCCACGGCGCGACAAACCCCCGGCACGCCACACCGCCCGGGGGAAGGGAGCGGCAGCGCGGGACATCGAGGCACTTCTGACCATCGTGCCGGACCACCCCCTGCCGGGCCTCGCGGTGCGCGACATGGTCCGGCTCTACGCGGAACCCGGCATGCTGGGGCGACTGGCCGCACGCGTAGCCCGCGAATGCCACGGACCCATCGACCGCATCCTCGCCGTCGAAGCCCGGGGGTTCCTCCTCGGGGCCGCGCTCGCCGCCCGCACCGGCAGCCCCCTCACCCTGGCACGCAGAGCGGGCAGACTCCCCGGCCCCGTCCACGAGACCCCGAACGCGCTGACGTACGGCACGAGTCGGCTCCAGGTGCAGAAGGGAGCCCTGATCCCCGGCGAACGGGTGCTCTGCGTCGACGACGTGCTCGCCACCGGAGGCACCCTCCTGGCCGCCGCGCGGCTCGTCGCCATGAGCGGTGCACGGGTCCAGCAGTGCGTCGCGCTCGTCGAGTTGCGAGGCCTCGGCGGGCGCGAGCGGCTGGCCGGGCATCCGCTGCTGACCCTGTGCGAACTGACTGCGTGAAGGACGACCCCTGACCTGGACGGCGGTCGGACCCGGGTCAGTCCCTGCGGGCGTGCAGCAGGAACCAGTGACGGGCCAGATGCACGCCCCTGCTCTCCGACGCGCCGGATACGTAGGCGTCGAACAGCTTCCTGTCGCTGTCCCGGTCGTAGTCCTCGAAGATCGGCACCGACTCCAGGAACCTGCTCAGCTCGCCGGGGGAGTGGAAGTACTCGTCGTAGAAGAACGTCCGCTCCCGGACGACCGTGAACCCCGCCTGTTCCAGGCGTTCCCGTTCCTCCTGCACGACGGGCCGGCCCTCCCAGCGCCCGTACAACTGGCCGCGCCCGAAGACCGTCTTGAGCGGCCGCACGTCCTGCTCGCCGATGCCGAGATGGACCAGGGTGCCCCCGCTCGTCAGGACGCGCGCGAACTCCTCGGGGAACAGCGGGCCACGCCGCGAGGTGACGACGTCGAACGAGCCGTCGGCGAAACCCGTGCGGCTCGCGTCCCGCAGGGCGAGGGCGACCTGCCCGGCGCCACTCGCCTCCAGGTGCCCGGCCGCCGCCTCCAGCATGTCCGCCGAGAGGTCGATCGCCGTCACCTCCCCGAACCGGGGGGCGATCGACAGGAGGTTGCGGCCGTCCGCGCACCCGACGTCCAGCAGCCGTGCGCCGGGTCCGCCGGCGCCCACGGCGGCCCTGTCGAACCACTCCTCCGGGTCACCGTCGGGGAACACAGTCGTCCGCCTGGCACCGCTGGAGTAGCCGCCGAACTTGGTGGCCACCTTCGCGTAGAACTCAGGATCCATCGTTCAGGTTCCTTCCCTCAAGTGCCCAGGGGGCGGGCAGGAATCCATCCTGGCGACCGGCCCGGCCCCTGGCGACGGTCGACGGGCCGTTCCTCCCTCCCCGGCCGCTGAGCCGGGAGAACGCCCCCTTGCCCGTACGGACACGGTGTTCCGTACGGGCGGACCGCAGCCTGCCTGCGCGGCCGGGCGGGCGCCCGGCCGCAGGTCGGCCCACCAGCACCTCCACCAGGGGCTCGTGCGGACGGCACCATCCGGTGTGGCCCCCGCTCGGGGGACGGCGACCCACGGAGGAGATCCCGCATGACGCATGAGGCAGCCCCGGCAGTACTGCTCGTCGACCCGGTCCGCTACGGAGCGGGCTACAAGGACGCCGTCCGCGAACTGGGCTTCACCGTGCTGTCGGTCTACACGCTCGACTACAGCACCGGAACACCGGACCATGACGCGGGCGACGACGTGACCCTCTACGCCTCCGAACGTGCCGGCATCGTCAGCAAGGTCGAGGCCACGGGGCTCTCCGTCGTGGCGGTCGTCCCGGCCGTCGAGGGGTCCGTCTACGTGGCCGACCTGCTCTCCCAGGACCTGGGGGTGCCCGGCAACGACCACGGCCTCGCCTGGGCACGCAGGAACAAGGCGGCGATGAGGGCCCGCGCCGTCGAGGCCGGTGTGACGGTGCCCCGCTTCCAGCTCGTACGGAGCGTCGCCGAGCTCCCCGAAGCGGTCCGCGCCATCGGTTTCCCCGCCATCGTCAAACCCACCATGGGTTCGTGCTCGCAGGGCACCACCGTCGTCTCGGACGAGCCGTCCCTGAGCAGGCTCGCCGCGCTCGACACCCACGACTTCTTCGGGCAGCCGATCACCGAGTGGCTGGTGGAGGAGTACGTACGCGGCCGCGAGGTGGCCGTCAACTGCTACAGCGCGGACGGCGGGCACCGTGTGGTGGACATGTGGGAGTACCGCCAACCGGACGGCCGCGACTACGACTTCCCCGTCTGGGAGACCTTGCAGCTCGACGAGAGCCACCCCCAGTGGGAACGGCTCCAGAGCTACGTCCACCAGGTGCTCGACGCCTACGGTGTGGCGATCGGGCCCAGCCACACCGAGGTCAAGTTCAACCACGAAGGCGTCTACCTCATGGAGATCGGCGCCCGCCAACCCGGCGGCCCCGCCATGGAGTTGTGGTCGCGCTACAGCGAGGACATCCGCCCCTTCCGGGACTCCGTGGAGTGCTATCTCGGCCGGCGTCCCTCCCTGATGGACGCACGGCCCCGCTTCTCGGCGGCCCTGGGCTCACTCATCCTCCGCAATGACGACGCGCCGGGCCGGCTCGTCGCGGTGCACGGTCTGGACAAGCTCGCGGACGTGCCGGGCATCGACAAGCTCATGGTCGACTGCGCCCCCGGTGACCTGATCCCCACCACCAGGGACAGCACGGCCATCCCGCTCAGTGCCTACGTCGTCGGACCGGACCCGGCCACGGTCCTGGGCACGCTGGCCACCATCAGGTCGCTGGTCACCCTGGAGATCGACCGCGCCTCCGGGGCGAACTGACGTGATACCGCTGCCGCCCGGCACGCAGCACACGGGCGGCAGCGGTACGTCCACGGGCGGTCTCAGCCGGCCGCGGAGAGCAGGTCGGCCCGCGCACCCAGCTTCTCCAGAATCGCGTGCCGGGACACCACGGAGCCGCGCCCCGCCCCACCACCGGCCGGCGGCGCCAGCGGCTCCACGAGCGTCTCGGGGTCCGACTCGTAGAAGAAGACCAGCGACGTCAGCTCCTCGTCCGGGGCCTGCGCGCTCGGCCCGAGCACCCGGTGACGCAGCGCCCGCCACCGCCCGTCCGTCCACAGCTCCATCAGGTCACCGAGGTTGACGAGGAAGGCGTCCGGGTCGTAAGGAGGCGCGAACCAGCCCTCGGCCTCGTTCCACGCCTGCAGACCGCCCACGCCCTGCTGACGGCTGAGCAGGGTGAACGTGCCCAGGTCGGTGTGGGGGCCGTTGCGGAGCTGGCCGTCGGCCACCCCGCCGACGGCGTTCAGCGAGGGATACCAGCTGAGGTTCTGCGTCCACGTCGAGTGCCGGGCCCGCGATGTGAAGAAGTCCCCGGGCAGGCCGAGAACGGCGGCCAGCAGCGCGTTGATCTCCTCGGCGAGCCGGACCATGTGCGCGGTGTAGGCATCCGCCGCGGCCTTCAGCGACGGCAGTTCCCCGGGCCAGCGGTTGGCCGGGTAGTACAGCCGGTCCAGCGCGCTGGCGCCCTGCCCCTGCCCCGGCCCCGGCCCCAGATAGAACGACTCGTGCAGATCGGGAGCGTCCACGTCCGGCCCATCGCCGGGGGAGTGCTCGACGCCGACGCCGCCCGCGGGATGCATTTCGAGCCAGCCGCTGTCATAGGCCGCCCGGATGCCGTACTGAGACTTGACCGAACGCGGCAGGTCGAAGAACGCCCTTGCCTGGGCGCGCAGTTCCGTCATCAGGCGCCGGGGGACACCGTGCCCCCTCATGAGGAACGCACCCGTGCTCCGCAGGGCCGCATCCAGGACGGAGGTGATCTCCGCCTTCCCCGCCACTCCGGCGTGCCGCCACTGTGTGATGTCCACGGTCGGAATGCTCGTACTCACAGGATCTGCTCCTTCGGGGGGAGTGCCGGTGCGGTGGGACGGCTCAGGACGGCCGACCGTGGTGTGCGGGGGAGGACCGCGGCGACGGACGCGCCGAGGATGTGGAGCCCCTCGTCCAGCTCCTCGTCGCTCACGGTCAGCGGCGGAAGCAGCTTGACGACCTGCCCGGCCGCCCCGGATGTCTCCACCAGCAGCCCCCTGTCGAAGGCCGCCGCGCACACCTTGGCCGCGGTGCGGTCATCGGCCCCGCCCGTGACGGGGAAGGCGAGGCCCGCCGCGAGCCCGCGGCCCTTCACCCGGAGACCGGCACGAGGATGTGCGCCGGCGATCTCCGCCAGCGCGGTCGACACACGTTCCCCCGCGGCGCGCACCGACTTCTCCAGATTCCCCAGGGCGCCCCGTCCGCTCCAGTAGGTCCGCAGCGCCGCGGCCCCGGTCACGAACGCCGGGCTGACACCGCGGAAGGTGCCGTTGTGGTCGCCCGGCTGCCACACGTCCAGCTCCGGTCTGACCAGGGTGAGCGCCAGCGGGAGGCCGTACCCCCCGATCGACTTCGACAGGCAGACCATGTCCGGCACGATGCCCGCGTCCTCGAAGCTGAAGAACGGGCCCGTACGCCCGCAGCCCATCTGGACGTCGTCCACGATCAGCAGGACACCCTGCCGCCCGCAGACCGCGGCGAGTTCGCGCAGCCACGGCAATCCGGCCACCGCGAGCCCGCCTTCCCCCTGTACGGTCTCGACGATCACCGCACCCGGCTTGTCGAGCCCGCTCCCCGGGTCTGCGATCAGCTTCTCCAACTGCCCGAGCCCGCCTCCGGGTTCCGCCAGATATCCGTCGTACGGGTGGGGCACCGTGTGGGTCAGCGGCACTCCGGCGGCCGCCCGCTTGGCCGCGTTGCCGCTCACCGCGAGCGCGCCCAGCGTCATGCCGTGGAAGGAGTTCGTGAAACTCACGACCGTGGGCCGACCGGTGACCTTGCGGGCCAGCTTCAGCGCCGCCTCCACGGCATTGGCGCCGCCGGGCCCCGGGAACACCACCCGGTAGTCCAGTCCGCGCGGATCGAGGACGGTCTCCCGCAGCGCCTCCAGGAAGCCGCGCCGGGCGACGGTGAACATGTCGAGGGCGTGCGTGACGCCGTCGGCGGCGATGTAGGCGAGCAGGGCTTCCTTGAGGACCGGGTTGTTGTGGCCGTAGTTGAGAGCCCCGGCGCCTGCGAAGAAGTCGAGATAGCCACGTCCGCCCTCGGAGTACAGACGGCTTCCGGCCGCCCGGTCGAACACCACGGGCCAGGACCTGCTGTAGCTGCGTACACCGGATTCCAGAGCGTCGAAAATGGTCACTTCACGATCCGTTCTACGAACCAACGAGTTCTATCGGGCGTACCGAGTGGGGTCCTCGACGCCGGCGGTGATGAACGCCTCGCGCCGCTCGGCGCAGGCCGCGCACCGGCCGCAGTGCACCTCCTCGCCACGGAAGCACGTCCAGGTTTCGTCCCACGGCACCTTCAGCCCGGCGCCCAGCGTGATCACCTCGCTCTTGTGCAACTCGGCGAGAGGGGCGATCAGATCGAGGTCGGGGTGGCCGTGCCCACGGGTCGCGATCCGCTCCATCGCGACGAAGGCGCGAAGGAACTCCAGTGACGTGTCGGAGGGACCGATGTCGTCCGCCATCACACCGAACGCGACCACCGGGGCGTTCTCGACGACCGCCAGTGCGAACGCCACCGACAGCAGTACCGCGTTGCGGTTCGGCACGATGTTGGGATTGCTCCGGTGCGGTCCGGTGTCCGGGGGCACGGCCACCGCGGGGTCGGTCAGCGATGAGCCGCGGAACACCCCACGGACACCGCTCAGGTCCGCCTCCTCGTAGGGCGCGCCGAGCCGCTCGGCTGCCAGCCGGGCGAACTCCAGCTCTTTCCGGTGGCGTTGGCCGTAGTCCACGGCCAGCACATGTGGCTGATGGCCCTCGGCACTCAAGTGGTGCGCCATCGTGACGGAGTCGATCCCGCCGGACACCACCGCGATCACCTTGCTCAACTGCCCGTCCCCTGCCTCGTCCGCCTCGTCGCGGACGGACCCGTACAGTCCGCCGCTCGTCCGTGCTGACGTACAGAGGAATCATGGGGACACGGCCCTGGTGAGAGCCATGTCCTGCCGGACGAACCAGGGACCGGACGGGCGCCCTCCCGGCGGCGGTGCACGGACCGCTCGTACGGTCCGTGCACGGCCGCCGCAGCCGTCTCCCGGTGGGCCAGGCCCGGGTAGCGCAGGCGGTGGCGGTTCCGGAGCGGCCCGGCCCCTGGTCGGCCGAATCCGGAGGACTCCCGTGTCCCGGTCACGTAGCCCGCCACCCGGTCCAGCCGGTGACGAGAACCTCCACCACCTCACCGGCCGGCGGTCGTCCCGCGTACTGCTGCGGGTATTTCTCGGAGAGCAGCGCCGCGTAGCGCGCCGCTTCGGCGGACCGCTCGGCCGGCGGAAGGACTCGGGCCTGCCCGTCCGCGCGGGCCCACCACAGCTGGTCCCAGTCCTCCCGGTACTCGTCGGTGAGCAGGCAGACGTCCGGATTGGCACGGATGTTGGCCAGCCGTTTGAGACGGGGCGACCGTTTGGGCTTGTGGTCGACGGCCATGACCAGGGTCTCGCCGGTCACCGCGAAGACCACCGGCACCAGGTGCGGGCGCCCGGCCGCGTCAGCGGTCGCCAGGCGGGCGACCCGGCACGCCGCGAACCGCTCACGCGCCTGGGACCGGCTCAGGCGTGGCATCAGCGGAAGCGCGCCGCGACTTCGGCCAGCCGGTCGAGCTGTGCCAGGGCGGCGGGCTCCGGCTCGGACGGCAGGTAGAACAGCACCCGCTCCACATCGAGTTCCGCGTACTTCTCGATCGCTTCGGGGGTGTCGGGCACCGCGTAGACCGTCACCGGGACCGCACGGCCCGCCGCGGCCCGTACCTCCTCGATCTGCGACCGCAGTGTCTCGGGCGGGACACTGTTGGCGAGCCAGGCGTCGCCGAGTTCGGCGACCCGGGGGAAGGCGCCCTTTCCCCCGCCGACGTAGATGGGCGGGTGCGGTCGCTGCACGGGCTTGGGCCACGAGTAGACGGGATCGAAATCGACGAACGTGCCGTGGAACTCGGCTTTCTCCTTCGTCCACAGCTCGACGATCGCGCGCAGCCGCTCGTCGACGAGCCGGCCCCGGGTGGCGGCGTCGGTGCCGTGGTTGGCCATCTCCTCACGGTTCCAGCCGACGCCGACACCGAAGACGGCCCGGCCCCCGGAGATCAGGTCGAGCGAGGCGATGCCCTTGGCGGTGTGGATCGGGTCGCGCTGCGAGACCAGGGCGATGCCGGTCCCCAGCAGCAGACGCTCGGTGACGGTGGCGGCCGCGGTGAGTGCCACGAACGGGTCGAGCGTGCGGTAGTAAATGTCGGGGAGGTCGCCGCCGCCGGGGTACGGCGAGCGGCGGTCGACGGGGATGTGGCTGTGCTCGGCGATGAACAGCGAGTCGAAACCACGCTCCTCAATGGCCCGCCCGAGGGGAGCCGGCCGGATGCTCAGGTCGGTGATAAAGGTGGAGATCCCGAACTTCATACGGCTCCTTCGTCGCTGGTTTCCCGCCGGGCTCCGGCTCATCGGCCCGGTCGGGCGCAGTCGGGCACTGCTGGTGGGCCCGGCCGGCTGTCCATTCTCCGGGCCGGTGAAGGACGGCAGGCATACGGCGCGCCGGTCCCGGGAGCCGTCGACGCGCTTGGCGGCAACCAGTACACACAACCGACAAGAAGCTGTGACACAAGAACCGGAATCCACAGCTGTCCACCGGTCGTTTGCAGCGACATGACTGTGGGAGTAGTACTCAACGCACCGGACGCCGCCAACCAGGTCGATGCCACCGTGCAGCTCGGCGGGGAAGCCGCGGCCGCCGGGCTGAGGTCCGCCTGGTTGGGGCAGACCTTTGGCGCGGACTCACCTCAGCTCGCAGCGATCGTCGGGCGTGAAGTACCGGGCCTGCACGTGGGCACGTCCGCCATCCCCGTCTTCGGACGCCACCCGCTTGTTGTCTCCAGCCAGGCCCAGACGGCGCAGGCGGCCACGCACGGCCGCTACCACCTCGGACTCGCACTGGGCACCAAGCTCCTCACCGAGGGCGGCTTCGGTATTCCGTTCACCCGGCCCGTCGCCCGGCTGCGTGAATTCCTCGTAGCCCTGCGCCAGTTGACCGAGACCGGCTCCGCGGACTTTCACGGTGAGCTGTTCACGGCGACCACCCCGGTCTCCGCCCGCGTGCCCGGAGCCGAGGGCGGCGTCCCCCTGCTCGTGGCCGCCATGGGACCGCAGGCGCTGCGTGCCAGCGGGGAGCTGGCGGACGGGATCCTGCCCTATCTCGCCGGGCCCCGGGCCCTGGCCGAACACATCGTCCCGGCCGTCACAGCCGCGGCGGAGGCCGCGGGCCGCCCGGCGCCACGGATCGTGGCGCTCGTGCCGGGTGTGGTGACCGACGACGTCGAAACCGTACGACAGAAGGCGGGCGGACAACTCGCGTTCTACGAACAGATTCCGTCGTACGCCCGCGCCATCGAGCTCTCCGGAGGCAAACGGGCCGTGGATGTGGCCGTGATCGGCAACGAAAAGACGGTCGCCGACGAGGTACGGCGCTACCGGGACGCCGGGGCGACGGAGGTGGTGTTCTCGGGAACGGAGATCGCAGGAGACGCCGCCAGGCGCCGCACCTGGACGCTCCTGGGAGAGCTGGCGCACGCAAGCCCCTAGTCGTCCCCACCTTCGTGATCGCTGCCCGCATCGCCTGCGCCGGTCTGGGTGTTGGCCGTACGGTCGACCTCCAGCCATGAGTCCGCGTGCGAGTTGTCCACTTCGACCGCGGCGATGTGGGTGGGCAGGATCAGGGAGGACACGAGCAACGGGCGCTCTGTTGCGGCAGTGGAGACCCCCTGGCCCCACGCGGCGCTGATGGCCAGGCCGGCGGCCACCGTGAGGACGCTCCGGAATCGCGTCGTCAGGGGTGCCTGGTACACATGTGACGTGTCCGGGCGATACGCATGGCGTGGTGCCCTCGTACGGGTGGGAACGGCGCGTGGGTCGCGACGGGGGTTCATGGTGTGGCGCTCCTCTCGGCCACCGCGACGACGCGGTGGCCGTCGGCAGTCATGGCTGGCCGGCGGGCGGCCGGGCGGAGTTGTCGGATGTGTACCCGCGGCCGACGGCCGCGGGTACCCGATCAGACACCCACGCGTGACGCCGAGTCGTGGTGGCGGCTGATGTTGCGCTCCAGCAGTTGTGTCGACTCCGGGACGCCGACGCTTCGTGGGCCGCTCATCTCGGGGAGCCGTCCTTGCGCCGCCTTGAGGCCTCGCATGGAGGCATCGATGGCCTCGTGAGCAGCGAAGAGGCACGGGGTGGAGTAGATCGCCACGTCGACGTCCAGCGCGTCCAACTCCGGGAGCGACAGGCGCGGTGACTTGCCGCCGGCGATCTGATTGAAGAGCAGCGGCTTGTCCCCGATGACGTCTCGGATGCGGCGGATCCACTCCACACTGCGTACACCGTCGACGAGCACCACGTCGGCGTCGGTCTTGGCCAGCGCGGCGGCGCGGTAGAGGATGTCGTCCTCCTCGACCGCGTCGGTACGGGCCACCACGACCATGTCACCGCGGCATTCCAGCACCATGTTGAGCTTGTCCAGGTACTCCTCGAACGGCAGGACCTGCTTGCCGTCGGCGTGCCCGCAGCGGCGGGGGCGCTTCTGATCCTCCAGGATCACGCCGGACGCGCCGGCCCGGTGCAGGCGCTGCACGACGTGGCAGGCGACTTCCGGGTCCACATACCCGTCGTCGATGTCGACGAGGAGGTGCCGGCCCGGGAAGGCCAGCCGCAGCCGCTCCACGAACGCGACCATGTCCGGCCAGGCGATGTATCCGATGTCGGGAAGACCGTAGTGCGAAGCCGCAAAACCGAATCCCGAGACGAAGAACCCGTCGTAGTGTTCGGCGGCGACAGATGCCGAATACATGTCGTAGATACCGATGAGTGGTGTGGTGCCGGGCGCGGAGATCTCCTCGCGCAGCGCTGGTCCATAACGCATCGAACCTCCAAGGTTCCGATGTCGGAAGGGCGAGTTCGCCCTTCGCTTGACTCGGAATTTACAGACATTTGAAGTTCTGCTGGTAGGTCTCAGGATGCTCTCCTCGGGTGGAAAGAGGTATGGGCTTCCCTTTGCGTATCTGGGCAGAATCGTTTCGACATGAGAGCCGTTCGGATGACTCGGAAAGAATTCCGACCCGGGGGTGTCTGGGCGTGTTGGGTGCCGGAGACGGGTGAAGCGCCGTGGAGAGCCTGAGGCTCGGAGTGGGGGATTCGCCGGTTCCCATGCAGTCACGTTTTCGATGCCGGTGGCCGGGTCATCTCGCGCGCCGGAGCCTTGCCGGCCGGACGGCAGCGCTTCCGCCCACCGGCCGGGCGCGGGGCTGTTGGTGACCGAGTGGTACATCCGTCACGATCCCCGCTCAGCGGGGGCGGCCGGACGGAACTGGCCTTCTGAGCACCGGGTTTGAACCACGGACATCGCGGCAGTCGTCACACCGTCCGTGCCACCCGCAACTCAGTGAGATACCGCTTGGTGACCCGGCCTCCGTGCCGTCCGTCGATCAGTCCTTCGATGCACCTCAGCAACCCCTCGCGGGCCTCCGGTGGCAGCGCCCGGTGGCCGGAGTAGGTCCGCAGCACCTCCAGATACTCCGCCGTGGTGTACCCCAGGTCCCACTGATAGCGCCGACGGACGACAGGGCCGAACCGGCCGCTGCGAGCCACCTCGTCGACGTGGCCCGAGGTGTCGACGTCCTCCGCGGCGGGAGGGCGCAGCCCTGGAGGCGTGGCCGGATCGAAACGCTCGTAGCAGTCCTGGACCTCGGCGAAGAACTCCTCGCTACCGCCCGCCACATGCTGCGTGCCGACCACGGCGAGGGCGCCACCGGGGCGCAGCGCGTCGGCCGCCTTGACCATCCGCACCGCAGGGTCGATCCAGTGGTACGCCGTGGCCGAGACAACCGCGTCGAACGGTTCCTTCGGCAGGGGCCAGGTCTCGAAGTCCGCCGTCACGACTTCCACCGCCTCGAACCCGGCCAGGTTGCGCCGCGCGACGGCTGCCATGTGGGTGCCCAACTCCACTGCGGTGATCCGGCAACCCCGCCCGGCGAGCGGCACGGTCGCCTTGCCTGTGCCTGCCCCCACCTCCAGAACACGACAGCCGGGACCAGCGCCGGCGAGTGTGCCGAGGTCGTCGAACAGCTGTGGCGGATACCCGGGCCTGGCCCGGTCGTAGAGTTCCGCGTCCTCGTCGAAGGTCCGGCTCAGGCGGGCACGGCGCGTTGCGTCAGGAGTGTCGTCGTGCATGGCTCCATGCTAAAGATCGCTTTCGACTGTGATCAACAGCTCGCAGGGGGCGGTGCGTTGCCGGTCCTTCCCGCTTCTTGCGCCCCCGGGGCGGCGCCGGGCCTTCAGTGCAGAGCGGCCGTGCGCTGTGCGGCCGGGGCTGTGCAACCCCGGTCGCGGGGTTGCACAGGTGCGCGGCCGGTCAGAAGTTGAAGACCGAGCTCCCGGAGAGAGCCGCGTCCATCTGGCAGGCGTTGCCGTAGGTGGCCCGCCAGGCAACCCGTCGGCCCTGCCAGACGCCGTCGGCGGTCACCGTCACGGGAGCCCACAGGAACGAACACTCCCGGTCCGACGGGGTGGCGCCGAGGAGGCCCAAGTCACCGTCCACAGCCTTCAGTTCGGCGCACGCGGCCTTGCTCGCGGGGTGCGTTCCCTGCGGCTGGGGCGCACAGCTCAGGGTGACGGCACGCAGGACCGTCGATGCCACCTCGTCTCCGTGGCCGATGGTGAGCACCAGCGCGGAGGGGGCGTAGACGCTCGTCGGCTGGGCGTGTGCCGTTCCGGCGATGCCCGTCACGCAGGCCGCCGCCGCGAGTGCCGCCGCGCCGAGAGTCTTGAGGCTGTGCCGCATTTCGAATCTCCTGTCGAAGGGGGTGGTTGATTGCGGACAGGAGTCTGGCCGGTGCGGAGAGTTGCCGCACCTTGCTGATCGGTTTTCGGACGCAGATGTCCGCTCACGGTGACGGAAGGAGGGATACGGGCAGCTCATGGGGGACGGGAGGGGTGGTGTGGGTGTGTCCAACATGTGGACAAAATGAATTGGTCTCATCGTAAACTGCCTCCTGACCTGCATTGATGGGATTCTGGTTTCTTTTTCAAGTGCGGGCTTTCGGCGGGAAACAGGTGCGATTCCCCGTCGGTGCGTGCCGTGCCGCGGGTTCTTCGGCGGCCCGTGCAGGTGTCAGGGGACGCTTGGCCGTGACGTCGAGGAGGTCGTGTGAGCACCGAGCCGGGAGCATGTTCGTGAACCAGGAGGGTGGCGGTGAGCCGGACCGCGCCCAGGCCGGGGCACGGTCTAACCTCGGCACCACCGTTGCGACAGGCGGTCTCAGGACCCCGTCCACCGGGCCGGACGCAACGGACAACGGCTCACGCTACGACTCCCAGGAGAGTGAAACAGGATGGCCGCCGCGGAACCGCAGAAGATCACCACGTTCCTGATGTTCGAAGGCTACGCAGAGGAAGCGATGACGTTCTACACCTCGCTGTTCGATGATGCCGAGGTCATCGACATCACCCGTTACGGCGCCGGTGAATCGGGGGATGAGGGCACCGTTCATCGCGCCACGTTCTCACTCGCCGGGCAGCAGTTCATGTGCATCGACAGCAATGTGGAGCACAACTTCGGGTTCACCCCGGCGATCTCGCTGTACGTGCGGTGCCAGGACGAGGCCGAACTCGACCGCCTGTTCACGGCCCTCTCCGGGCGGGGCACGGTGCTGATGCCATTGGGGGACTACGGGTTCAGCACCAAGTTCGGCTGGGTGGAGGACCGCTTCGGCGTCTCCTGGCAGCTCGACCTGCCCGCGTAGGCCCGGCCCGCCGCTGCTCACTCTCCGGAGTGGCCGCAGTCGGCACGCCCTGGTCGCCCCACGCCGCGTGGCGCCGAGTCGTCCTCGGCGCACTCGGCGTGCTCGGCCGTCCCGGAGTCATCGGTCCCCGCAGTACGCATTCGGCTGACATGCCACCTTGACGCTGTATCAGCTCCGTTCTACGGTGACGCACCATCAACATTTACATCGATGCAAAGAGGTGCCACGGCTCATCGGAACAGGCACGCGAAGAAGGAGCCCCCCATGGGTACGCAACTCCACAGAACCGTAAATCCACTGCGCCTCCTACGCCTCCTGCGTCTGCTGGGCGTGCTGACCGCGCTCGGGCTGATCCTCACCGGAACGAGCACCGTGCGGCCCGCCACCGCCGCAGCGACGCCAGTCACCACTTCGGCGGCCCAGCAGGCCACCGCCGCTGGCACGTTCCGCAACCCCCTCAACACCGGCCCCGACCCGTTCATGACGTACTGGAACGGGAACTACTACCTGACCACCACTCAGGGCAACAGCATCCGAATGTGGCGCTCGCCGTCCCTGAGTACCCTGCTCACCGCCGATCCCATCACCGTCTGGACCGACAGCGACAGCTCCCGGAACCGGGACATCTTCGCCCCCGAGTTCTACCGCTTCGGCGACCGCTGGTACCTCTACTACACTGCCGACGACGGCGTCGACGACCACCACCGGATCTACGTCGCGGAGTCCGACGGCGACGACCCGGCGGGCTCCTACCACTTCAAGGCGGAGCTGGCGCCGCCCAACCACGCCGCCGACTTCGCCATCGACCCCGGCATCCTCCAGCACAACGGCCGTCTCTACCTGGCCTACAGCGGCATCAACCAGTACCAGCACAACGGCCTGAACATCGCTCCCCTGTCGAATCCGTACACCGTCTCGGGCGACGCGGTCGCCATCGACGCGGCCGGCGGCTGCCCCGAGGTCCGTGAGGGCCCTGAGTTCCTGTACCGCAACGGACGCACATGGATGACCTACTCCACCTGCGACACCGGGAAACCGGACTACCAGATCTGGATGATGTCGCTCCCGTCCGACGCCGACCCGCTGGTACCCGGCAACTGGACGCAGCACCAGGGCCCGGTCTTCTCCCGCGCCGACGACCACGGGGTCTTCGGCCCCGGCCACCACGCCTTCTTCCGTTCCCCCGACGGTACCGAGGACTGGATGGTCTACCACGCCAAGAGCACCTCGGCCGTCACCTACAGCAACCGCACCACACGCGCTCAGCGCATCGGCTGGAACGCCGACGGAAGCCCCGACCTCGGCCGCCCGCTCGCGATGGGCGCCACCCAGGATCTCCCGTCCGGGGACCCGGGGCCGGGCGCGTACTGGATCAATGACGACGGCCGTTCCAGCGGCGACGGGACCGTCGCCTACACCGGTGACTGGAACTCGGGCACCGGCTGCGCCACCCAGTGCTTCTGGGGCGACGACCACTGGAGCGACGGCGCCGGAAACACCGCCACGTTCACCTTCACCGGCACCCGGATCGCTCTGCTGTCCGTCCGTGACACCGGCAACGGATATGCGGGCCTCAGCATCGACGGTGGCCCCGAACAGCGGTTGGACTACTACGGCGCGATCCGCACCGGGGAGACGCTCCAGTTCGTCAGCCCGCGCCTTCCCTACGGAAAGCACACGCTGCGGGTACGGGTGACGGGCGATCACGACGGGCAGTCCCAGGCGTCCTACGTGAGTGTGGACCGGGCGGAGGTCTATGTGAACTGACGCCGTCCGAACCGGTCTTCGCTGCCGAACTGGAGGAGGGGTACGGGAACAACTCGTTCCCGTACCCCTCCTGTGTGTTTCTGTGCGAGCGGATCAGTGCCTCGCCGCCTCCGCGGTGCTCAGTGCAGGGTGAATTTCTGTGCCGCCGCTCCGTTGCAGTCCCAGATCCGCAGGTGGGTGCCGTTGGCGGTCGCGCCGTCGGGGGAGTCGAGGCAGCGGCCCGACTGGGGGTTGAACAGCGAACCGTCGGAGCGCTGCTGCCAGACCTGACCGCCGACACCGTTGCAGTCCCACAGTTCGACCTGGGTGCCATTGGCCGTGCCGTTGCCGTCGATGTCCAGGCATCTGCCGATCGTGCTCAGGGAGCCGTTGGTGTGGTGCTGCCAGTACTGGTCCTCGGCGTAGGACTGGCAGTTCCACAGCTGGACGGCCGTGCCGTTGGTGCCGGTGTCGTCAGCCGCGACGTCGACGCACTGACCGCCCGGACCCGTGATGGTGCCCTGCGGGCCGTTGGGTACGTCCGTCTCACCCGAGTAGCCGACGGAGGCGACGTTTCCCTGTACGGCGTTCTCGGCGGCGTCGGTCGGGTAGCCGGCGACCATCACGCCTTCGAAGAAGGTGCCCATGTTCCAGTTGCTGTTGTCCCCGCCCGTGCCGAGGATGATCCCGCCCTCCTGGTGCATCGGCATATAGCCGCCACGGGTCGGCAGTGAGCCGTTCCACCAGGTCGACAGGGAGCCCGACTGCGCGTTGGCGCCCTTGAGTGCGTATGTCGTCTGCCCGTTGTTCTTCAGCATGGCCGTCACGAACGGACTCTTGTTGCCGGCGTTCGCGGTGTTGGAGCCGTTGTCCCCCTGGAACATGCCGTTCTCCATGTCCGCCTCGACCCAGGGGCCCGAGCCGGTGCACGGCGCGAAGTAGCAGGTGGTCGCGATGGACACCGCGTCCATGTGGCCGTTTCCGGTGTCGGCCGGTGTGCTCTCGGCGTTGCCGTAGTCGAAGCAGCAGGCAGAACCGACATGGGTGCCGCTGGCCACCATGTAGGCGCCCTCGGCCTGACCGTTCACGGCGACACCCGAGGCCGCGCCGGTGGAGCGGTAACCGACCCCGGGTGAGATCCAGATGCCGTACACCTTGTGGCCACCGGCCGTGACGGCGATCTCACCGGCGTCGGCCCCGCGGTCAGCGCCCATGCCGGAGGTGCCGGCCGGTCCCGGGGTGAGGTCGTTGTGGCGCGAGGTCTGGTCGTAGACCTTGGTGACGCGGCAGGTGGTGTCCTGGCAGAAGGTGTCCTGCTGGGCGGCGTTGGCGTACCCGCCCTGAGCCAGCAGACCGATGTCGGACCGGGCGCCGTCCGAGGCGCGGGTGACCTGGTACAGGGGGCCGTTGTAGGAGGACAGCAGGGCGCGTGTCGTGCTGTGCGCCGCGACGCACGGGGTGCCGGCGGCGCTGTAGATGTCGCAGGGCAGCGAGCCGGCCGCCTGCGACAGGGAGGGAAGGCCGATCAGGGCACCGAGAACGAGCCCGAGGGCGGCCACGGCTGTCAGCAGCTGTCTCCGGAGACGGTGAGCCGGCGGCCCCGCGGGGAGACGCGCAACGGCTCGTGCGGCTACGGATCTGTCGTCTCTGTCGTCGCGCATGGTGTGCTCCCGGTGATGTGGTGGGGGGAACGGAGCTCAACCTGCCGTTGCGGTACCGGAGTTCACACCGCTCGGCGCCTTCGCCGGGAAGGTACGCGCACGGGGTGTCCGCGTCAATATTTGTTTGCTTCGGTTTTCCTTCCGTACGTGGAAACGGTCAGAATCTGTCGACTTTCGTGCGGCTGAGCCCGGCAGCGGGGGGCAGTCGGACATCCGCCACGGCCGGGCCCCGCTCGGTCCGGGGCGGGCTGCCTGACCGACGCCGTTGTCTGTGCCGAATTGACCTCAACCGTGGTTCATGTCCGAGGCTGCTCATGCGGCATCGGCCGCGACCAGGGATGTGCCCCCGGGACCGATCGTTCCGAACAAGGAGGTCCGGCAATGACCGAGACGGTGACCCAGTGGATCAGGCAACATGCCCATCGCCTCACCACCCTCGACCCCGAAGCCCCGTGGACCGATCTCCGGCCGATGGCCGACATCGTGCGCGATGCCAAGGTCGTAGCCATCGGTGCCTCAACCCGTCAGGCCCATGAACTGTCCACCCTCTCGCACAGGCTCCTCCGGCTGCTGGTCGAGGAACTGGGATTCCGTTCACTCGCACTGGAGGGGGACGATGCGTCACGGCTAGGACTCGACGAGTACATCAGAACCGGAACGGGTGACCCGCGGGCGCTGCTGGCCGAGGCGCGGTCCTTCTGGCAGACCGAGGAAATCCTCGACGTCATCCGCTGGATGCGCTCCTACAACCATCACCACCCCGATGACCCGGTTCGGTTCGCGGGGGACGTCCGCTCTCCCCGGGTACCGCCCGCCCGGCTCGACGGCCTGGCGGGTATCGAGCGGAGTCTGGCCGACGACACGATCCGATGGCACGAACACACCGGGGACAGGATTGTCCACTGGGGTGGCATCGCGCACACCGCCAATGGCGATCCGCGGACCGTCTCGCCCTCCTCACCGCCGCTGACGCACCGTAACGCGGGCAGTTACCTCCGAGAGCATTTCGGCGCCGGCTATGTATCCGTCGGCCTGACCTTCCATCACGGCATGGCTCCCTGCCCCGTCCCGGCCCCGCCGGCGGAGTTCGCTGACGCGGTCCTGGGAGGAACCGGTCTGGACGCCTACCTTCTGAACCTGCACGCCGATGGTCCTGCGGCTGTCCGCACCTGGCTCGAAACGCCGACCAGGACGCGTCTGATCGGTCCTCACTACGACCCCGAGCACAACGCCGATTACCACCTTTCCGGCGGATCGCTCGCAGGCTGGTTCGACACCATCCTCCACGTTCACAAGGTCACCCCGGTCCAGTTCCTCTCTCGCGCAAGGAGTTGAGTTACCGTGGTGATTAGTTTGATGTCTATCGTACAAGGAGGTGAGGGCCGTGCGCGTGATCGGCCTGACCGAGTTCGGCGGACCCGAGGTACTGCGGGTGATCGAGCTGCCCGATCCGGTGCCCGGCAGTGGTGAGGTGCGCATCCGGGTGCGCGCCGCCTCGGTCAACCCCACCGACACGCTGTTGCGTTCCGGTGCCCTGAGCGTGCGGTTGAACGGTCGTTCCGGGCCGTACGTCCCGGGTATGGACGCGGCGGGCGTGGTGGACGCGATCGGGCCGGACACCGATACCCCACTCCGGGAGGGGGATGCGGTGATCGCGATCGTCCGCCCTTATGAGCCGCGCGGCGGTGCCTACGCCGAGTTGGTCGTGGTGCCCGCCGAGTCGGTGGTGCCGATTCCGTCCGGTGTGGACTTCCCGGCCGCCTCGACGCTGCTGATGAACGCCCTCACCGCCCGAGTCGGGCTGGACCTGCTCGCCGTGCCGGCTGGTGGCACCGTCGCGGTGACCGGAGCGGCCGGGGCCTTCGGTGGATACGCGGTGCAGCTGGCCAAGAGCGATGGACTGCGTGTGCTGGCGGACGCCTCACCGGCCGACATGAAACTGGTGGCCGGCCTGGGCGCCGACGAGGTGGTGACGCGCGGTGACGACGTCGCCGACCGGTTCCGCGCGCTCGCGCCCGACGGGGTGGACGGCGTACTCGACGGGGCGATGCTGCACGAGCTGGTCGTCCCGGCCGTCCGGGACGGTGGTGGGATCGCCGTCATCCGCGGCTGGGACGGTCCGGTCGACCGCGGTGTCAGGGTGCACCCGGTCTGGGTGAACGAGGCGGCCACCGACCACGCCCGCCTGCTCCGGCTCCGGGACCAGGCCGATACGGGCGAGCTGACTCTGCGGGTGGCCGACGTACTGCCCGCCGCCCACGCGGCCCAGGCGCACCGGCGGCTGGCCGAAGGCGGGCTGCGGGGCCGTCTCGTGCTGGACTTCACCGCCGTGTAGCACTGCTCCCTGGGGCATTTCGAACGACTCACCGAAGAACTGGGACAGGCTCTGTGATTTACACCAATTTCCCGACACCGCACGTCAGTTGGGCTACTTTCGGATGCGAGGTGCTCCATGCCGGAGCATCAAGAAGCAGGGGGAAGAAAGTATGCGCAAGATCGCGATGACCGCCGCAGGGCTGTCCCTGGCCGCCGGAGTGCTCGGCGCTGGACTCGCCGTAGCGCCCAGCGCCGATGCGGCGACGGCCTGTCCGTCCGGAGCGTTCTGTATTCGTGAGACGAACGGCACCATCCTGAGCAAGAACATCTTCTACAGCTACGGCAACCACAACCTGTCGAACGTCACCGGCAAACGTGTCCTGATCAACAACCAGACCGGCGGCGCGGGATTCAAGCTCTGCTTCGGGTACAACGGCACCCGCTGCTCCGCCGTGGACCGCGCCAAGGGCACCTTCTCGCCGTACGACATGACGCCGATCAACTCCGTTGTCCTCGTGAAGTAACCAACACCGAGAACACCAACACCGAGAACGCCAGCGCCGTCCCGGTCGGCGCCCGCGCTGGGCGCCGACCGGACCTGGCAGCGGCACTGCCCGTCAGTCGGACCCGTCGGACCGATCTGGCGGGCTTCCTGTCTGCCCGGTCAAAATCCGCCGAAGTTCGGCGGTTCCGGCGAGCCCGGCGGCGGCCTGGGCGCGGTGCGCCCCGCGTGTCACACCGATACGTACCTGCCCCACCCGGCGACTCTCTCTGTCGCCACCGCCGCGATGAGCGAGGCGATGGCGGCCGCCCTGGCCGGTGCTCTCACCGGTTCACCCGACGGAGTGACCCGGCCGGCACCGCCTGTACCGCCGGCTTCCACGGCAGCCCCGAGCCGCTGAGAAGTGCCCTGTGAGGCAATGACGCCGCGTCCGAAACACAAACTTAACAAGAGTTTACCGGTGAGAAACGACACTCAGGCGGTCGTTGCTCCGGGTGGTGAAGCCGGCACAACAAGAGAGATGGTGGATACAACTAATCCCCCCCACGGAGAGGTTGTCCCCTGTGTGCGGCATAACTGGATGGGTGTCCTATCGACGCGACTTGACGGCCCATCGGGAGACCGTCGATGCCATGACCGAAACGATGTCCTGCCGTGGCCCTGACGCTCAGGGGGCCTGGCTGACGCCGAGGGCCGCGCTCGGGCATCGCCGGCTCGCCGTCATCGACCTCCCCGGCGGAGCTCAGCCGATGGAGGCGCGGACCGAGAACGGCACCGTCGCGATGGTGTACTCCGGCGAGGCATACAACTACGTCGAGCTGCGCGAGGAACTGCGCCGCCACGGACACCGCTTCGAGACCGATTCCGACACCGAAGTCGTGCTGCGGGGCTACCTCCAGTGGGGCGAGGAAGTGGCCGGCAAGCTCAACGGTATGTACGCGTTCGCGATCTGGGACCCGCGTACGGAGAAGCTGGTCATGATCCGGGACCGGATGGGCATCAAGCCTTTCTACTTCTACGAGACCGACGACGGCGTGCTGTTCGGCTCGGAACCCAAGGCCATTCTGGCCAACCCGCTGGCCCCGGCCGTCGTCGGCAGGGACGGGCTGCGGGAGATCTTCTCGTTCGCCAAGACCCCCGGGTTCGCGGTGTGGGAGGGAATGCGGGAACTGAAGCCCGGTCATGTGGCGATTCTGGACCGCAACGGCCTGCGCGAGCACGCCTACTGGCAGCTGGAAGCCACCGAGCACACCGACAGCCGGCAGACCACCGTCACGCATGTGCGTGAACTGCTGGAGGACATCATCGCCCGTCAGCTCGTGGCGGACGTGCCCCGCTGCTCCCTGCTCTCCGGCGGGCTCGACTCCTCCGCGATGACCGCCCTGGCCGCCGAGCAGCTCGGCGAACACGGCGAGACCGTACGCAGTTTCGCCGTCGACTTCCCGGACCAGGCGAAGAACTTCCGTGCCATGGACATCAGTCCGACACAGGACACCCCCTTCGTGCACGCGGTCAGGGAACACATCAACTGCGACCACAGCGACATCATGCTGGACGGTGCCGCTCTGTCCGACCCGGCGGTACGGCGGGCTGCCGTCGGCGCACGTGACCTGCCGGTGGGACTCGGCGACCGCGACAACTCCCTCTACCTGCTGTTCGCGGCGGTCCGCGAACACTCCACGGTCGCCCTGTCGGGAGAGTCCGCCGACGAGGTATTCGGCGGCTATCCGTGGTTCCATGACGAGCGGCGTGAGGCGCAGACCTTCCCCTGGCTGGCCGGAGACTCCCCGATCGACCTGACGGGCGCTCTGTCGGACGACCTCGCGCACACTCTGGAACTCGACTCCTATCTGCACGACAGCTACTCCACCGCCCTGGCGGAGGCCCCTCTCAAAGAAGGGGAAAGCGGGCTGGAGAAGCGGATGCGGCAGGTCTGCTACCTGCACTTGAGCCGCATGGTGCAGTCCCTCCTGGACCGGAAGGACAGGATGAGCATGGCGGTGGGGCTGGAGGTCCGGGTGCCGTTCTGCGACCACAGGCTGGTGCAGTACGTCTTCAACACCCCGTGGTCGATGAAGACGTTCGACGGGCGGGAGAAGAGCATCCTGCGCGAGGCCACACGCGACCTGCTGCCGGACTCGGTGGTGCAGCGCAAGAAGAGCGGCTACCCCGGCAGCTTCGACCCCAACTACGTGGCGGCCATCCAGGCGCAGACCTCCGACCTGCTCGCATCGGGCCACCCCGCCCTGGACCTGTGCCAGCGCACCCGGCTCCAGGAGGCCGCCCGGGCCGACGGTGCGACGATCACCACTCGCCAGCGCTCCCACCTGGAACGGGCGCTCGACCTGGCCACCTGGTTCGACCTCCACAAGCCGGTCATCAGCCTGAGCTGAATGGCCGGGACCGCCGCGTGACTGTCGTCGACACAGGCCGGGACAGTGCCCGCAGGGCCGTACGGAGGCTATGCGCGCACGGCCGTGCCGAGGCCGCCGAGTGAACGCATGAGGATCACATAGGCGGCCGACGCGACGACCATGCCGACGGGCAGCGCCAGGTCAACTCCGCCCAGGGCGGCGGCTATCGGGCCGGTGTACAGCGTGTTCACACAGAGCGCGGACGCGACGACGCCCGCCACGAGCGCGCCGGCGCCGGCCCAGTTGACGCCCCCGGTGTACCAGAAGGTGCTGCCGGGGGCCTCGTCCGTGAGCGCGAGGCCGTCGTAGCGGTTGCGGCGCAGCAGGATGTCGGTGGCGTAGATGGCCATGCTGGGGCCGAGCAGTACGACGGTCAGCTGGAGGACATTACTGACGGTGTCCAGGAAGTTGGACACGAGCAGCGCGTACAGGGTCAGGGCGACGGCGGCGGTCCCGTCGAAGAGCACGCTGACGGAGCGGCGGATACGGATGCCGACGGCCTGGAGGGCCAGCCCGGCGCTGTAGGCGGTCAGAGCGTTGATGGAGATCGTGCCGAGCACCAGGGCGAGCAGGAAGACGGGGGTGAACCAGACCGGCAGGATCTTCGCCAGCGCGGCCTGCGGGTCGGTCATGTCGACCGTGGTTGCGGCGAACGCGCCGAGGGAACAGACGACCACACTCGGCAGGAAGCTGCCGAGCGCGGTCCAGCCCACGATCGCCCTCCGGGGCGTCGTGCTGGGCAGGTAGCGGGAGAAGTCGGCGCTGGTGGTGTAGGAGAGCGGGCCCGATGCGGTGAGCGTGACCCCGGCGATAAGGGTGGCCCACAGGTCCACACCGGTCAGCGGTTTCGTGGGTACGTACGAGAAGTCGGTGTGCCCGATCACGCTGACGGCCACGACGGCGAAGGCGACGGTGAGGACCACCGTGATCGGAAGGTAGAGCTTCACGATCGTGGCGTGCCCATAGACGCTGATGGTCAGGGTGAGGGCGGCGATAACCACCACGACAACGCACTTGACGCCGGTGGTCGCCGGGATGCCGCACTTCTCGACGAGGGAGAAGGCGGCGACCGCGGCGGCGGACAGGTTGAGGGCGAAGTAACAGACGGAGATCATCCAGCCGACGACCGCGTTGTTGACCCGGTTGCCGAGGATGCCGTACATGGTCCGCGTGATCACCTCGCTCGGGGCGCCGGCAGCCGGTCCGGAGACGGCGAGAAACCCGGTGAGCACCCAGAAGAGGTTGCCCACGACGAGCACGGACAGGGCCTGCCACAGGCTCAGGCCCATGAGGATCAACGCGCCGCCGACCACCAGGTTGAGGTAGTTGACGTTGGCCGCCGCCCAGACGGAGAACAGCTCCCGCGCCCTGCCATGCCGGTCCGCCTCCGGGATGTGGTCGATGCCGTGGGCCTCAATACGGACCGCACGCTCCGATGGGACTGCGTCGGACGTGCCGGGGCGCGGGTCGGGAATCGTGGACGCCATGAGGTCCTCCGAGGGTGGTCGTCACTCACTGTTTGCTTATTGGTCGCACACTCAATAGCATCCGGGGTATGTCGTCAAGCGTTCAGCGCAAGCGAGTTCGGAAGCCACCAGCCGCCCGACGTGCGGAAATCGTTGCCGCGGCCGCCGCCGTCGCCCTGACCGAGGGCCTGGAGTGCGTCACGCTCCGGCGGATCGGTGAAGAGCTCGACGTCCGGCCCGGACTGATCAGCCACTACTTCCCCTCGGCGGAGGACCTCGTGGCTGAGGCGTTCGGCAGCGCCGCGAGCGGCGAACTCGACACCCTCCTGCCGGCCGAGCGGCCCGACGGGAGCCCCACGCAGCACCTGGCGCGGTTCTTCGCCGACACGACAGGTGAGGCGTACGACGACCTCAGCCGGCTCTGGATCAACGCGCGGCACCTCAGCCGCTACCGGCCCGTGCTGCGCGACCGGGTCGCGGAGCAGGAGGCCTTGTGGCGCGGACGGCTGGGGGACCTTGTGCGGCAGGGCGTCGACAAGGCTGAATTCCGTACTGCTGACCCGTATGTGAGTGCCATTCAGATCCTGGTGGTACTCGACGGCCTCGGCGTCCACGCCAACACGGACATCAGCAGCCACCCGGAGGCCGTGAGGTACATGGCCGTCATCACGGCGGAGCGCGAACTCGGGCTGGCCTGCGGCGCGCTCGGCCGGCCGGTCGACACATCCGCCGACGCACCCGCCGACGCATCCACCGGAACATCCACCGGAACGTCCACCGGTTCACCCGCCGGTTCGGCCGCTGATCCCGGCACGGAGCCGGCCGCCGACTAGTACCGCCGGCCGGCGCCACCGACCAGTGCCACGCCACCGACCAGTGCCACGGCGCCGGGCCGTGTCCGGTCGCGCGACCGCCCCAGGCACTGCCCGCCATCCCCGACCGACCCATTCCCATCACCCTTTGAGGAGCCGCTGTGCGCATCCCTCTCGTCCTGCTCTCCGCCCGTCTGCTCGACCCGGTCACCGGCGGGTTCCTGCCGGAAACCGCCCTGGCCGTGTCCGCAGGGCGGATCTGCGCCCTGGGCGACGACCGCGAGATGCGCGCGCTCGCCGACTCCGCCACCACGGTGATCGACCTCAAGGGGGCCGTGGTGACGCCCGGCCTGGTCGACGGACACCTCCACCCCGTCTCGGGCGCCGAGGTGACCCACGGGCTCGACCTGTCGCACTGCGCAGACCTGGACGCGGTGCGCGAGGCGCTGGCCCGCGAGGTCCGTAACCTCGCGCCCGGCGCGTATCTGCACGGCTGGGGCCTGGACCCGAACGTCTTCGGGGACCGGCCCGTCGAGACCGCCGCTCTCGCTCCCGTCCTCGACGGCGTACCGGCCCTCCTGCAGCTCTTCGACGCGCACTCCATGCTGGCCAGCCCGCGCGCGCTAGAACTCGCCGGCGTCGACGGTCCGCGCACCTTCGCCCAGGCCGCCGAGGTCGTCTGCGACGACGCCGGCCGGCCCACCGGGCTGCTCCTGGAGGACGCCGCCTGTGAACTCGTCGAGCGCGCCGCACCACAGCCCACTCACGCCGAGCGCCGCGACCGCCTCGCCGCCACCCTGCGCGGCATGGCCGCTGCCGGGCTCACCGGCGGCCACGCCATGGACGCCAACGGCGATAGCCTCGCGCTGTACGCCGAGCTCGACGCGGCCGGCGAGCTGCCGTTGCGGCTGCGGGTCGCCCCCTGGTGCCAGCCCGGCACCGACGCGGACGCGCTGCGCGGACTCATCGAGCAGCAGTGCACCGGCGGCCGGCTCTGGCAGACCGCGGGCGTCAAACTGTTCATGGACGGCACCATCGACAACGGCACCGCCTGGCTGGAGCGCCCCGACTGCCACGGCGAGTCCACGCATGCCTTCTGGCCCGACCCGGACGCGTACACCCACATCGTCGGTGAACTCCACCGGGCCGGCGTGCCCACCGCCACCCACGCCATCGGTGACGCGGCGGTACGGCATGTCCTCGACGCTGTCGAGAAGGCCCAGGCCGGTCTGGACCGCGGGGTGCGGCACCGGGTCGAGCACATCGAGACCGTGCCCGACGACACCCTGCGCCGCTTCGCCGAACTCGACGTGATCGCGTCGATGCAGCCCACCCACTGCTGCGACTTCACCCGGGCCGACCACACCGACAACTGGTCGCGCCGTCTCGGCGAGGAGCGCGCCCTGCGCGCCTGGCGCTGCCGCGACCTGTGGGACTCCCGTGCCACCGTCGTCCTCGGCTCCGACTGGCCCATCGCTCCCTACCCGCCGCTGGGCACCATGGCGGGCGCCCGCCACCGCCGCCCCAGCCGTGATCTCACCCAGCCCCCGCACGGCCCCGACCAGGCGCTCAAGGCGCTGGAGTGCCTCCAGGCCATGACTGTCAATGCCGCGCACGCGGCGGGCGAGGAGCACGAGGCCGGGCGCATCGCCGTCGGCTACCGCGCCGACCTCACGGTCCTCGCCGACAACCCTCTCACCACCGCCGCCACCGAACTGCCGGACCTGCCCGTCCTGCTGACGGTCCTCGACGGCCGCCCCACCCACCGCGACACGACCCTGTGACACGCCCCGCCGCACGGCCGGAAGGCAGCAGGCAGCCTTCCGGTCCCGCGAGGGGGCGCCGCAACTGGTCCCGAGCCGGCGAATGAGCGTGACCGAGGTCCGTGCCGTTCCCTGTCCAAGGGGCTGCGCCGACGGGTCGGACAGGCCGGCCGATCATCTCCGCGGCGTGACGGTTGTCACCGTCCGGTCACAGCCGGCAGCCGGTTGAAACCCTTCACTTCGGACCGGTATCTCCCTGAGCGTCAGCCGATCTTCGTCGCAGAGGATGTTCATGAACCACCGTTACGTCTCCGCCGCCGTCGTTCTCGCCTCCGCCGCCGCGCTCCTCGCCACCACGTGCGGGTCCTCAAGCGCCAGCCCGAGGGCAGCGGCGAGCACACCGGCCGTGTCCACCGCGGCCGGACAGCCGACTGCCGCCTCCGGAAGTGCGGGCACTCACTGGCAGCCGTGCCACCTGCCCGCGGGATACAAAACCCTCTTCAAGCTGGACTCCGCCAAGAACCTCCACGGCAAGACCGTCGTACGCGTCACCCCCGAGACGTGCAAGGTGAACGCGAACAACGACGAGGACGTCGTCTACACCCCGAAGGGAGCGGCCCGGTCGCTCGTCTTCGCCTCGGGCGCCTCCGTCAAGGTCCTCAAAGACACCACAACCGTGAAGGTCACCCCGGAGTGGCTGGTGAACCACAAGCTCGCCAACAGCCCGTACTTCTACTACCGCGTGAACGGCCACAGCCAGGTCACCGCCATGCAGGAGATCTACCACCCCTAGTGACCTGGCGCTGAGTCCGCGGGGCGGCACATGAGGCGCCGCCTGCTTCAGGGCTGAGGGGCACTCGGCCGCAAGGGGCCGGCCGTTCGCGTACGCACCGTGTCGACGTGGGCGAACGGCCGGAACAACACGGCGGTCGCCCCTGCCTGACAGGCGCCGAGGTGAGCTCAGCGGAACGGTGACCGTCGGACGGACAGGATGGCGACGTCGTCGTGCTGGCTGCCCTCGCCGGCGAAGGCGCGCGCGTCGTCGTAGAGGGCTTGCGGCAGCTCGGTGGGGGAGAGGGACACGCGCTCGGTGAGGCGTTCGGTGACGGGGTAGAACGTGCCGTCGGCGGCGCGGGCCTCGGTGAGCCCGTCGGTGGTCAGCAGCAGCGTGGCGCCGGGTGGGAAGGCGAACCAGTCGACGGTCGCGGGTTCGGCGGCGAGTTCGGCGAGACCGAGGGGGACGCCGGAGCCGAGGGCCGGTGTGATGACGGTGGCGTTGTCCAGCAACTGCGGTGGAATGTGCCCGCAGTTGATGGCTTGCACCTCCTCGTGTGCGTCGACGTTCACGATGAGCGCTGTGACGAACCGCTCGTCGTCGCCGGTCTGCGCGGCGTAGGAGTTGTGCCGTACGACAGAGGCGTCGAGGGCATCGACGAGCGCGGTCAGCGTGGGCTCCCGGTGTGCCGCCTCACGGAAGGTACCGATGACGGCGAACGCGGCGCCGACCGCGGGCAGGCCCTTGCCCTGGACATCGCCGATCAGAACCCGGGTTCCCCACGGGGAGACGGCGACGTCATAGATGTCGCCGCCAACGAGCCGGTCCTCCTGGACGGGCTCGTACACGCCGTCGACCAGCACGTCGTCGGTGAGCTGAGGCAGCGGGCGCAGGATGTGGCGCTGCATTGCCGCAGCGGTGGAGCGCAGCCGCAGCATCTCGTGCTCGCGGAGGGTACGGCGGTGGCAGGCGTACACGGAGGCCGCGCCCAGGGCGAGGGTGAGCAGCATCATGAAGATCTGGTCGAGCCACGACCGCCCGTCACCGTGCCGGACCAGCACGGTGACGATGACCACGAGCGTGGTCCATGCGGCCACGAATGTCGTCTGGCGCACGGTGCACAGCGCGGACGCCGTACCCGGCAGGAACACGAGGAGCCCGAGAAGCCACACCGGGGACTCGGACAGGGCACCGAGGAGCACCACCAGGAAGGTCACCGACACCGCGCCGATCACTACTTCGGCGTTGCGGGGTGGTTCGATGGCCTCGAAAGGACGCGCGAATCTCTTCGGGAGCTGATGGGGCACGGGACCTCCTGGACAGGTGGTGTACGCCCCGTACGTTAGGCAGGCCCGGCCGTGGGTGAGTTGCGCCCCGCCGGTCGACGTCCCCCGCGCGGTGACCAGTGCTGCGTGCGGGGTGCGCGGTCCGTGCCCCTCCTCACTCCCCGGTTCGCAGGCAGCAGCCGATGGCGAGGTCCTGGCAGTGGGATGACCTTCCGGCAGTTGGGATAGTGTCCGGCCGAGAAGAATCTGCTCGGTCCACCCGAGCCGCGCCGAGGCCAGACACGGCGGCCGCCCGAGGGGGGAGCTGGATGTTGCAGGCATTGGGACTGGGCCCGGCCGAAGAGGCCATCTACACCGCGCTGCTGGCCCGCCCGACAGCCTCTGCGCAGGGCCTCGCCCGGCAGACCGGACTTGAGGAGGCCGAGACCACCCGTATCCTGCTCGATCTGGTGACACGTGGCCTGGTGGCGGTCGCCACCGAGACCGGGAGCGAGGCACCCGACCCGGCCGGCCGCTACCGGCTCACACCACCCTCAGTGGCCCTGGCCCCGCTCCTCGTCGAGCAGCGCAACGCGCTGCAGCGGGCCGAAACCGCGTTCTCGATACTGACCGAGCAGTACCGCAGTACTGCCGCACATCCTGCGGGCAGTGTCGTGGAGGTGGTCGTCGGTGTGGAGCAGGTCGCACACCGGTTCCACCAGTTGCAGCGCGGCGCTCAGCGGGAGTTGCTTGTCTTTCTCGTCGGCGAGCCCATCGCGGTGCCCCGCGAGGAGGCCGACATGTCGGAGAGTTCCGCGCTGGACCGCGGGGTTGACTTCCGGGTCGTGGCCGCCAAGAACTATCTCGACGGTCCCGACGTGGCGAGTGACGTGAGGGCGAGTATCGCGGCGGGTCTTGAGCTTCGCGTGGCCGACTCACTGCCGCTGAAGATGATCGTGTCGGACCGGGAACGTGCCATGGTGCCGCTGGACAAGGCGGACTCCGGCGGCGAGCCGAGCGCCATCGTGGTGCACCGCAGCGGCCTGCTGACGGCCCTGGTCCATCTATTCGAGAGGGAGTGGAGCCACGCCCGGCCCCTGTACTCCACCGCCACAGGCGTACGCGCGGAGCCGACAGCCGAACCGCACCCGACCCAGGGGGAACTGGAGGTCCTGGCCCTGTTGCTGGCAGGGATCTCCGACCGGCGGGCGGCCTCCCAACTCGGCCTCTCCATACGCACCGTGGAGCGCCGGATGCGCCGTCTGATGGACCTCGCCGGAGCAGACTCGCGCCTGCAACTCGGCTGGTACGCCGCAAGGGCGGGCTGGCTCTGATCTCCTCGGTCTCTGCCGGACCCCCGCTGCCCGCGTGACGGAAAACCGACATGCGGGAAACCCGTCACACGCGGCATCCCTATGAAATCCGCATGTCTGCCAGGCTGCTGCGGCAGCACGGCATGTTCACGGTATCTAGTGGGGAGATTCATGCGCTCCATCATGCGTACAGCCTTGGGCTCGGTGACCGCCGCCGCCCTGGCAGTCACCGCCTTCGCGCCTTCCGGGGTGGCGAGTACGCCGCCTGACGGCGCCTCGGGGAAGAGACCCATCGTCGGCAGCGGGACGGCAGCAGCGGGCGGCAAGCAGGCGACGGTCACGCTCGTCACCGGCGACAAGGTACTGGTGACCACGGACAAGTCGGGGCACAGCTCTGCGACTGTGCTACCCCGCGAAAACGGCACGCAGCCGATGGTCCAGACGTATCAGATGGGCAAGGACCTCTACGTCTACCCCGATGACGCCTCCCGGGCGATCGCCGAGGGCAAGGTCGACGAGCAGCTGTTCAACGTCACCGGGCTCATCCGCCAGGGATACGACGACGCACACACCGACACCCTGCCGCTCATCGCCACCTACCGGAACAGTGTGAACGTCGCCAAGAGCGCACCGGCGGCCCCTCGCGGTTCCGAGCGGGGCCTGAGCCTCCCGGCTGTGGACGGCGTCGCGCTCAAGGCAGGCAAGAAGACCGCCGCCACCTTCTGGCAGGACATCACCGACACCCGCTCACGTTCTGCCTCCACGCTGAAGAAGCTGTGGCTGGACGGCAAGGCCAAGGCCACGCTGGCCCAGTCCACCGCTCAGGTGCACGCGCCGGAGGCCTGGGCGGCCGGCTACGACGGCAAGGGCACCAAGGTCGCCGTGCTGGACACGGGCGTGGACGCTGAGCACCCCGACCTGGTGGGCAAGGTCGCCGCCGCCAAGAACTTCACGGACTCGGAGACCACCGACGACCGGGTGGGCCACGGCACCCACACCGCCTCCACGGTCGGCGGGTCCGGAGCGGCCAGCGACGGCCGGGAGAAGGGCGTCGCCCCCGGTACCTCCCTGCTCATCGGCAAGGTGCTCGACGACCAGGGCAGTGGCCAGGACTCCTGGATCATCGCGGGTATGCAGTGGGCGGTCGACCAGCAGGCTGACGTCGTGTCCATGAGCCTGGGCAACCCGACGATCGGAGACTGCACCGACCCGGTGGCCCAGGCCACGGAGCAGCTCTCGCAGAACGCCCACACCCTGTTCGTCGTTGCCGCCGGCAACGCCGGCTCGAACACCGAGACGGTCTCCTCGCCCGGCTGTGTGCCCAGCGTGCTGACCGTCGGTGCCGTCGACCACGACGACACCACCGCGGACTTCTCCAGCCGCGGCCCCGTGGCCGTCACCCACACCCTCAAGCCCGAGATCGCCGCCCCCGGCGTCGACATCCTGGCGGCCAAGGCCGGCGGCCGCGGCATCTACGCCTACCAGACGATGTCCGGCACTTCCATGGCCACCCCGCATGTCGCGGGCGCCGCGGCCATCGTCCGCCAGGCCCACCCGGACTGGACCGCCCAGCAGATCAAGGCTGCCCTGGTGTCGTCCGCCCGTACCGGTGGCAAGGTCGGCGGCGCCGACCAGACCGGCGGTGGGGTGCTCGACGTGCTCGGCGCGGTGAACGAGAAGGTGCTCTCCGCACCCGCCGTCCAGGCCGGCAGCTACAACTGGCCGCAGGACGCCTCGGATCGCACCACCGTGAAGGTGCCCTTCACCAACACCAGTGGCAGCGACCTCACCCTGAGCCTGAAGGTCAGCGGTGTGCACGGCAACGACGGCAGCGATGTCCACTCCGGCATCGTCAAGCTGGCCGAGGGCAAGGTGAAGGTCCCCGCGGGAGCCACCGCCCAGGTGCCCCTGGGGATCGACCCCACCGCCCAGCTGAAGGACGGCCAGTACGGTGCGGTCACCGGCCGGATCCTGGCCACCGGCGGTGGTGTGCACGTCTCCGTGCCCGTCACGCTCTACGTCCAGCCGGAGACGGTCACCCTCCGGGTCAAGGTCATCGACCGCAACGGCAAGCCCGCCGACGGCAGTTCTTCCCTGGACCTGGTCAGCCTCGACACCAACAAGGGCGAACGCCGCACCAACGACGGCGCGACCGACCAGACGTACAGCGTGCGCCCGGGCGACTATTCCCTCAGCAGCTTCGTGGGGAGCTACGACGCGGCAAACGCGCCCGAGTCGGTCAGCTACCTCGCGAATCCGCAGCTGCGGATCACCCGTGACACCACCGTCGTCCTCGACGCCCGCAAGGCCCACCAGCTGAGCCTGCGCACCGACCGCCCCTCGACGGTGGTCAACACGTCGTTCAGCTACGCCCGCACATGGGACAACACCTGGCAGATATCCGGATCGCTCGTGGCCGGCGCCACCGTCCAGAAGTTCTACGCGGACGTGGAAGGACGTGCCACGGACGGCACCTTCGAGTTCCGGCCCACCTGGCGCGCGACCGGCTCCGAAGGCGGCTCGCCGTACGTCTACAACCTGTCGTTCCCGACCCGGGGCCCGCTCCATTCCGACCAGGTCTACAAGCCCAGGGACTCCAAGCTGGCCCAGGTCGCCGAAACGTGGAACGCCATGGGCAAGGAAGGCGACTACTACGACGCGATGTTCATCCGCCCCTCCGGGACCACCGGCGACTACCTCCCCGTGAGCCCCGCCAATCCGGTCCATGTGCCCGGCACCCGCACCGCGTACTACACGACCGGCGACGACGCCTGGTACCACGGCGCGATCACCAGTCTCCCGTTCGGCGCGTTCATGGGCGACCAGGAGCGCACCTACCGGGCCGGACAGCGGCGCGCGGAGAAGTGGTACGGCGGTCCAGTGAGGCCGGCTGCGCCGCGCGACGCCGACGGCAAGCTGATGCTGGCCGCCGAGCGGCAGGGCAGCCAGATCGGCATCCAGACGGCGCTCTGGATCGACGGATCCGGCGATCACTGGTCCTACGGCGGGTCCTTCGGAGACCTCGGCAATCTGGTACTGAAGCGCAACGGTGAGGAGATCGCCACCAGCGCCTATCCGGCCGACGTGTTCACCGTGCCGGACGAGGACTCCGCGTACGAACTGACCCAGAACCTGGACAAGATTCCTACCGCGGACCGGAACTGGCTGCGCTCCACCGCAGTCACCACCACCTGGAGCTTCCGCTCCCACCGGGAGCCGGATGTCTTCTCGCGCGGCCTGCCGCTCCTGTTCCCCGTGTACAACGCACCGGTGGACAACCTGAACACCCTGCCCGCGCAGAGCGGCACCAAGGTCGGCCTGTCGGTCGAGGGCCACGCCGGGTACACCCCGGGCGCGGTCACGGCGGCCGCACTGTCCTACTCCTACGACGGCGGCACCACCTGGACCAAGGCGCCGACCCAGCTGCGGAACGGCAAGTGGACAGCCGTCCTCGACCTCACCGGCGCCTCCGGCAAGCAGGTGACGACGAAGGCCGACTTCACCGACGCCAACGGCAACGCGGTCACTCAGACCATCACCCGCGCGTACGACGTCCGGTAACCACACAACCCGGCCGGGCGGTCTCCCACGACGGGGGGCCGCCCGGCCATCTGCTTTTCCCACCTGTGGTCATCTGGTGTGTGTGGCGGGGAATGAGGACGAGGGCTGGGACGGGTTCACTCATGAACCTGTTCCAGCCCTCGCCTGGACCTGAGTCCTGCCGTCCCCTTTTGGGGGTTGGCCGTCCCACGGACTCAGGTGGTCGTGGGGTGTGGGGGTTCCGCTTGGTCAGTAGGCGGAGTTGACGTTGTCCATCGAGCCGTATTTGTCGGCGGCGTAGTTGGCTGCGGCGACGATGTTGGCGACGGGGTCGGTGAGGCTGTTCTTGGTGCCCTTGACGTGGTAGGTGTCGAAGGTGGGCTGGATGACCTGGAGTAGTCCCTTGGAGGGGATGCCGTTCTGGGCGTTGACGTCCCAGTTGTTCTGGGCGTGGGGGTTGCCGCTGGACTCGCGCATGATGTTGCGGTGCAGGCCTTCGTAGCTGCCGGGTATGTGCTTGGCCTTCATGATGGCCAGTGATTCCTTGATCCAGCCGTCGAGGTTGTTGCTGTACTTGGTGCTGTGGACGATCGCGGTGACGGCGTCGGTGTGCTTGGTGCTGGGGGCCTTCTTCGCCGCGGCGTGGTGGGCGGCCTGCTTGGCGTGGGCGGCCTTGGCTGCGTGGTCGGCCTGCTTGGTGATCTGGGCGGCGGTGACGGCGGTGGCCGTGGCGGGTGTGGTGGGGGTGTGCTCGGCGGCGTGGGCGTGCGGGGCCAGGGTCAGGGCGCAGGCGGCTGCTGCTGCGGTGGCGATGGTGGTGATGGTGGTCTTGCGGAGGTTCAGGGTGTGGCGGGTGGTGGCAGTCATGGGTGTACCTCTCCATTCGGGGACGTCGTTTGGGGAGGCCGACTGGGGGGTCGGCGACACGGGTGGGCCGGTGGGGGCCGTGGTGCGTGTCGTGGGGCCGGTGTCTGGATGGCGGGCGGTGTGTTCGCCCGGTCCGGCGCTCGGCTCCCCGGTACGTCCAACACCTTGCGAGACCGCCTTGGGCGTTGGCAATTGTGTGACCTACTACCCCAGATAGCGACAAACCGGACAGGGGTGGGGTGAGGCCCGCAATGAGCGGGAAAGGTCCGCCGTGCGTCTACTAGGTGTCGTCCTGTGTGACGCGGGCCCTATGCCCGGGCTCACACATCACCGGTCCCGGCACCCCTGGTTCCTACTCCGCGTGACGGCCCGTACACAGCAAAACCCTGCGGTTGTGTCGACGATCCCGGGGTGCGCGATGCTCACCGATGCAGCCGAACCAGCCGAACCAGCCGAACCAGCCGAACCAGCCGATCTTGTCGGCTCAGCTGGACGCGATCAGAAGCCGGGGCTGCTGTCGCCGTTGAGAGCCCACAAGGCCGCCGTGTACCAGAGCAGGGCGATGGCGCACGCCAGCACGCCGCCGACGAGGGGAAGTGTCCAGCCGGGCAGCCGCCGGCCCCGGATCACGAGGACCTTTGCGACGAACGCGCCGTAGAGCACACAGCCGGTGATGGAGTGCGTCGTCACGCGCGCGTCTGTGGTCTCCACGCCGTACGTGACAAGGCAGTGGTAGGCGATAGGGGCCGAGAGCAGGAACGCGAGCAGGCCGATGATCCGGTGGACGGTGCGCACGGGGCGGGGTGCGGCCCCGGCCAGGGGCAGGCGGCGGTACATCCACAGGGCCAGGAGCACCTGGATGAGGGCCAGGCACAGCAGGGCGCTGCCGAGGCGGGCCTTGAGGTCGACGGCCTCCGTGTCGTGGGCGCCGAACAGTCCGCTCTCGGGATCGGGCGTGAGCGTGCGACCCGTCAGGTAGATCGCGAGCGCGACGGCGACGGGCAGCAGCAGGCAGGCAGCGATCATGGCTCGCCGCGCGGCCGGCCGCTGGGCGGGGGCTTCGGATCTGTTCATGGACATGCTCCCCTGGGCGTCGATACCCCCGGTCGCGACCGGGAGGTGTGCTGCTGCTGGTCGAACGGCCCGCTTACGGGTACAGCACGGCCTTCACCCACCCAGATTCACGGCGCTGATGCCTCCTGCCCGATGACGGCGCTGGAACGGGGCATGGATTCACTCCCTCGGACGCTTGCGACGCCGGAGGAAGGCGTCAGTCGCACGAGGAAGGACCCTCAGGACAGGATCGGGATCAGCCCGGGCGCGAAGACCACGAAGAAGCCGCCCGCGATGCCCGGCCGGCCGGGGGTGAGCCGATGGGCCCGTACCGTGGAGAGTTCCTGGTTCCGGCCGGTGCGCTCCGGCGGGGAGGGCTTGCGTCCCGGTCTCCAGGCGTCCAGCCGCGAGGGGGGAAGCTTCACCGTGCGGCATCAGCGGGTGGCGGTCACCCACGCCTCGACGTCGTCGGCGGCACGCGGAAGGTCCGACGACAGGCAGACGGCGCCGTCTGCGGTGATGAGGAAGTCGTCCTCGATCCGCACGCCGATGCCGCGCAGGTGTGCGGGGATCGTCAGGTCGTCGGGCTGGAAGTACAGGCCGGGCTCGACGGTCAGGACGTGGCCCGGCTCCAGTACACCGTCCAGGTAGGCGCTGCTCCGGGCGTCGGCGCAGTCGTGGCAGTCCAGGCCCAGCATGTGCCCGGTGCCGCAGACGGTGTAACGGCCGTACAGGGACCGGTCGTGGGGGCCGGCGCCGCCCGGGCGCAGACCCCAGGCGTCCAGACCATCGGCGATGACGCGCGTCGCGGCGTCGTGGAAGTCGCCGAACCGCGCGCCGGGGCGCAGCGCGGCGATGCCCGCCGACTGGGCCGCGTACACCAGGTCGTACACCTGCCGTTGCGCGTCGGTGAAGCGCCCGCCGACCGGCAGGGTACGGGTCACGTCACCGGTGTAGCAGGTGTCGGTCTCCACGCCGGCATCCAGCAGGAGAAGTTCGCCGTCGCGGACAGGGCCGTCGTTGCGCATCCAGTGCAGGACGCACGCGTGCGCGCCGGCCGCCACGATCGTCTCGAAGCCGAGGCCGTAACCCTCCAGCCGGGCCCGCCGGTTGAACGTGCCCTCGATCCAGCGCTCGCCGCGTGGGAGCCGCATCGCGGTGGGCAGTTCACCCGCCACGTCGTGGAAGGCGGCCACGGTGTGCCCCACGGCCGCGCGCATCTGCTCGACCTCCCACTCGTCCTTGACCAGCCGCAACTCCGAGAGATACGCGAGGAGTTCGGACTCGGCCCCGGCGGCCGGCGGCGCCGCCGCGTCGACCACCGGGTCCTGGCCGCGCACCACCCGGGTCGGGACGTTCGAGGCGAGGGCGCGTGCGAGGTCGTCGCGGGGGAGAGCCGTAAGGCCCAGGGCGTCGGAGGTCTCCGCCAGGGTGCGGCGACGGCCGGTCCAGAACTCGCCGTAGCGGCGGTCGCGGTAGAACTCGGTGCCGTTCGGCCCGCCGTCGCGCGGGGAGCGAGGCCGGGCGAACACCGTGGCGTCGTGGCCGGTGCCCGTCGGCTCCAGGACGAGGACGCTGTCCGGGGCGGCGCCGGCGCCCCCGTCCGCGGTGAGGTGGAGAAACGCGGAGTGCGGCCGGAAGACGTAGTCGAAGTCGTTGCTCCGGACTTTCAGGCCACCGGCCGGGACCACGATTCGCTCCCCCGGGAAGCGCGCGGACAGCAGTGCGCGACGTGTGGCCGCGTACGCAGCTCCGGGCAGTACCGGTACCGCCGGAGCCGTCTCGGCCCACCCTTGCGTGAAGCACTCCGCCAGAGTGGGCGGCACCGCGCGGTCGTGGCTCGCGCCCTCGCGCGGCTGGATGTCGTCTCGCGCCACCGTATGCTCCGTCCGTCGGGAACCCTTGCGGCGACAGTACTATTTCACATGGCACGGAAACAGGGGGATGTCGCTCCGCACCCGTGCTCGTCACCGCTGTGCCGTGGACGGCCCGGGCGGCGGCGACCGGCCCCGGGGCGAAGTCCCGCTCCGCGGCGAGGAGTTCGGTCAGCGCAGCACGAACCCGGGCAGGAGCGCGTCGCGCGGATCGATGGTGAACCGGCAGGTGCCGACCTCGTGCGCGGTGCCCGTCACCGCCGTGACGACCGCTGGGATCCCGTGGACCGTGGTCTGCTCGGTGATCCGGGCCTGGAACACCGAGCCCACCACGGATTCGTGCCGCAACTCGTCGCCGGGGCACATCTGTCCGGCGCCGGACAGGGCCGCGATCCTGGCCGACGTGCCGGAACCGCACGGGGACCGGTCGACCTGGCCGTCCGCGAACACCGTGATGTTGCGCTGCTGCAACAGCCGGCTGCCGTCTGCCCGCAGCTCGGTGGGCCCGGTCTCTTCGGTGAGGATCGTCCCGTAGATCCCGGACAGCCGCGGGTCGAGAGGGTGCTCGGCGGCGTGGGCGGCGTTCAGTGTGTCGCGGATCTCCCGCCCGACGGCGGTGAGTTCGGTGACGTCCTGCGGCCGGACGCGCAGCCCGACGGACGCGGCCGGCACCACCGCGTACATCGCGCCGCCGAACGCGATGTCGACGGTGACCTTCCCTCGGGAGGTCTGCACGCCGACACCGTGCGCCTGGACGTAGGCGGGCACGTTGGTGAACGTGGCGTCCTGGACCTGTCCTTTTCTGGTCCGCACGCTCGCCGTGACGCGTCCGGAGGGGACGTCGATCACGACGTGGGTCAGGCCGTCGGCAGGTGCCGGGACCCGGCCCGAGGCGACGGCCCAGGCGCCCAGGGCGATCGTTCCGTGCCCGCACGCCGTGGAGAAACCGTCGTTGTGCCAGAAGAGGACACCGAGGTGGGCGCCGGTGTCGTCGGGCGGAACCAGGAACCCGCCGTACATGCCCGCGTGGCCGCGCGGCTCGCCGCACAGCAGCGCCCGCACCCACTGCACGTCCGCACTTCGCGTCGCGACGACCCTGCGCTCGGCAACGGTCAGTCCCTCACCCGTCACCTCGGCCGGGCCGTCCACCACGATCCGGAACGGTTCGCCGCCGGTGTGCCAGTCGATCGTCTCGATGGGCTGAGTCCTCGTCATCCGCATCTCACTTCCAGGTAGGAGCCGACACCCATGCGCCGGTGTTATGGGGCAACTGGAAACAGTGCTGGGTCCCGGAGTATTGCCCACGACTTCACCCAGTGCAATGTTACATAGCGCCGCCCGCCTCCTCGGGCGGCTTCCCCTTCGCTCCCCCCACTGGAGACGCGATGCACTGTCGATCAATCCTGCCCAGAGTTCTGGCCGCCGGTCTGGCGGCCGGAGGGCTCGTCGCCGGCCTGATGAGTACTCAGGCGGCCGCGGCAACCACCCACACGAGGCATGCCTCACCACCGGCCGTATCCGTACCCTCCAAGGCCGTGCGGGCTGCCCAACAGCACGGGAAATTCACGCCGACCGGAGCCGAGACCGGTCAGTCCCAAGCCGCCGCCACCAGCGCCAAGCCGTTACCCGCGAAACTGCGTGGGGCGCCGACCGCCCTGGGTTCGGCCAAGCCGTCCAAGCCGCACCTGTCAGCACACACGGCACGCAACGCGGCCGGTGCCGCCCGGCCTGCCGCCGTCACGTCGTGCACCACGTCGGACTTCTCGGGCCGGTCCGGCAGCGACCTGGTGTCGTACATCAAGACGGTGGACTGGAGCTCCTGCATCAACCCGCTGTTCAGCCTGACGGGTTCGGACGCGCACGCCGTGTTCAACCAGTCCCAGATGGTCGCGGTGGCGAACGGCATCGCCGACGCGGCAGGCTCCTACACCGGTGACGACTCCGGCGGCCTGTACGAGCTGATGTACTTCATGCGCGCCGGCTACTACGTCCAGTACGGCGACCCCCAGGACGTCGGCACGTACGACTCCTCGCTCCGCAGCGCCATCGAGAAGGGGTTCAACACGCTGTTCGCCGGCAGTCACGCGAACGACGTCAGCGCGGGCAACGGGGCTGTGCTGGAGCAGGCGTTCGTCCTCACCGACAGCGCGCAGGTGCAGGCCGACTACCTGGACGTCTACGGCCGTTACCTCAACGCCTACACCAGCAGTTCGTGGGACGCCGTCCCGGAGATGGACCGGGCGCTGAACGCGATCTACACCCCGCTGTGGCGCGGCCCGTCGATGCCGGACTTCGTCACCGCGATCACCGCGAAACCCGGTATCGCCGACACCCTCTCCACCTTCACCCTCAACCACCGCGACCTGCTCGGCGGGGACAACGACGTCCTCGACTCGAACGCAGGCAACGACCTGGCCAACTTGATCCAGATACCGGCCCTGCAGAGCAAGATCCGCCCGCTCATCAAGGGTCTGCTGGACGGCTCGTCCATCACCGGTGCCACGGACAACCTGTGGGTGCACGTCGCCTACCGGGCCACCGTCGGGGACCCGGACCAGTGCTCCTACTACGGCGTCTGCGACCTGACCAAGCAGCTCACCGCGGCCGCGCTGCCGATCAACAACGCCTGCAGCAACTTCACCATCATGGCGCAGGCGCTGACAGCGAAGGAGCAGTCCGACGTCTGCACGAGCCTGTCGAACGAGGTCGCTTTCTACCAGAAGCAAGTCAAGACCACCACACCGATCCCCGGTGAGTACTTCAACCTGAAGATGGTCATCTTCGGCAGCAGGGCCGACTACATGACCTACTCGTGGGCGATCTTCGGCAACGACACCGACAACGGCGGCGAGACGCTGACCGGAACGCCGACCGACCCCAACAACATCGCGTACTCCATCCTCTACCAGTGGCCGACCGACAACGGCTTCCCGGCCAATGCGTGGAACCTCAACCATGAGTTCGCGCACGTCCAGCAGTCCATCTACGACATGAAGGGCGACTTCGGCACCCAGATCACCGTCCCGGACGTCTGGTGGATCGAGGGACAGGCGGAGTACGTCTCCTACTCCTACCGCAACCTCACCGACGACGGCGCGCTGACCGAGGCTGCCAAGCACACCTACAAGCTCAGCCAGCTCTTCCAGAACACCTACGCCATCGACGACGAGACCCGCACCTACCCATGGGGTTACCTGGCCGTCCGGTACATGACCGAGAAGCACCCGGACCAGATCCAGGCCATGCTGGCCAAGATGCGGACCGGTGACTACCAGGGTGCCTACGCCGTCTACAACAACATCGGCACCGGCTACGACGCCGACTTCGACGCCTGGCTCGACACTCTGGGCGGTGGCAGCGGCAACCCATCGCCCACGGCCTGCACCGACACCAACACGCAGGTGATGGGCCAGAACTGCTTCCGGTCGGACCAGTCCCGGGTCGCCGGCGACACCGACTACCTGTGGGTGTGGCTGCCGGCCGGCACCACCACTCTGAAGGTCACCACCAGCGGCGGCAGCGGCAATGCCGACCTCTACTACGACCCGACGACATGGGCCGGCCCGTCCACCTTCACCGAGAAGTCCACCAACTCCGACAATGCCGAGAGCATCACCGTCAACAACACCGAGGCGGGCTACCGGTACATCAGCCTGTACGCGGTGACCGACTTCAGCGGGGTCACCGTCACGACGTCGTTCTGAGCCCCTCCTGAACGCCACCGGCTGACTGACTCCGGGCCGTGGCCCGGTCGACTCCGGTCGACCGGGCCACGGCCTCGGCATGTGCCGATGGCGTACGGCCCCGTACGCCTACCTCCGCGTGGGCCGGTAATGGCGGGCGGCCCACGCCCGGAAGTGCGGTGCCCGGGCGATGAGTTCCTCGTAGGCGGCCAGGGCCGCGCCGAAGAGCGTCTCCGTGACCTCGTCGGACACCCGCTCTCGGTGCCACACCAGCACATAGCGGCACCACAGCGGTGTGCCGGCCAGCGGCTTGACGACCACACCCGGGTTCGGCTTGCACGTCGCCTGGACGACGGAGATCCCCACCCCGTCGGCGATCATCCGTTGCAACTGGTCCCGGTCACCGAGGTACTCGTGCACGGTGGCGGGTCTGAAGCCGGCCGCCTGGAAGGCGTCGTAGCAGACACCGGGCCAGCCCGCACCGTCGTCGGGTGTCAGGAACCACGCGTCCCCGGCCAGATCGAGCAGCGGCACGTCCAGTTGCCCGCTCGCCGGGTGGGCGGCGGGCAGCGCCACGAAGCTGGGCTCGGTGACGATGCCGCGGCGCACCACGGCTTCCGAATGCCGTAGCTCCCGCCCGGGATAGTCGACCGCGACGGCGATGTCCAGCTTGTCGTCCTCCAGCAGCCCGATGATCTCGGCTGAGGAGTACACGCTGCTCACCTGCGTGGTCAGGGACGGCAGGACGGTGCGCGCCCGCTGTAGGAGCCCCGGCAGGATGGGCGTGTTGGTCGCGGCTACCCGCAGTACCCGATCGGTCCCACGGCGGCCCGCGGTGGACCGGCGCCCGATCGTGCTCGCCAGCGCCACCACCTCCCGGGCCTGCACCACCACCTCGACCCCGAAGCGCGTCGGTGTCACCCCCGCACTGCCCCGGACGAAGAGGTCCTCGCCCATGAGCCGCTCGATGCGCTTCAGCTGACTGCTGACCGCGGGCTGCGAGCACCCCAGGACGGTGGCCGTCCGGCCAAGGCTCTGCGTGTCGGCGATCGTGCACAGAATCCGCAGGTGTCGGAGTTCGAGTTCCATCAGTACCCGCCCCAGGTCTCTCAGGAGTGGGCCAACTTTACGTCCGATCTTGGCTTTTTGGGGTTCTGGTACGGGCCGGAGCAGTCTGGAGACTTTTTCGGGTTCGCCGAACTGCCTTTGTTTCGCGGGGTGGTGGAGCCGCCGGCCGAACGGGACGGCCGCCGCTGTACGACCTGGTCCGGCCCGCCGCAACGAAGTCCCGGTCGCCGCCGCCCGACTGCCCCGGCGACCCGCGGCCTTCGGGCCCGACTCCGGTCGGCAGCAAGGCCGTTACCCGATCCTCGGCATCGGCCATCACCTTGGTTCCAGGTCTATGACGTGTGACATTGCACTGGTACCTTCTTCCCACCACCAGTCAAGGAGCTGTTGCATGACCAACTCAGCGAGGCCCTGGCACGGAGTCCACGTCGCCACGGCCCTGCCGTTCCACGGAGATCTGTCGGTCGACTACGACGCCTTCGCCGAGCATGTCCGCTTCCTGGCCGCCGGCGGTTGTGACGGCGTGACGCCCAACGGCTCGCTGGGCGAGTACCAGACGCTGACCGCCGAGGAGCGCGCCCGCGTCGTCGAGACCGCTGTGCAGGCCGCCCCCGACGGCTTCGGCGTGATGCCGGGCGTGGCCGCGTACGGTGCCTTCGAGGCCCGCCGCTGGGCCGAGCAGGCCGCCGAGGCCGGCGCCACCTCGCTGCTGCTGCTGCCGCCCAACGCCTACCGGGCGGAGCGGGCGGCGGTGGTGGAGCACTACCGCGAGGTCGCCAAGGTCGGGCTGCCGGTCGTGGCCTACAACAACCCGATCGACACCAAGGTCGACCTCACCCCCGACCTGCTCGCCGAGCTCTTCCAGGAGGGCACGATCGTGGGCGTCAAGGAGTTCACCGGCGACGTCCGCCGGGCCTACCAGATCAGCGAACTGGCGCCGGGCCTGGACCTCCTCGTCGGCGCCGACGACGTGCTGCTCGAACTGGGCATGGCGGGTGCCGTCGGCTGGATCGCCGGCTACCCGAACATGATCCCGCGCAGCACCGTCGAGCTGTACCGGCTGGCCACCTCCGGCGACCCGGCCGACCTGGCCCGCGCGCTGCCGGTCTACCGCGACCTGCACCCGCTGCTGCGCTGGGACTCCAAGACCGAGTTCGTGCAGTCCATCAAGCTGTCGATGGACATCGCCGGGCGCAGGGGCGGCGCCTGTCGGCCGCCGCGGCTGCCGCTGTCGCCCGAGCAGACCGCCCGGATCACCGCCGACACCGAGGCGGTCATCGCCAAGGGGTACAAGTGAGGTCCCGCCGCACTTTCCACGCCGTCGACTCGCACACCGAGGGCATGCCGACCCGGGTCGTCGTCGGCGGCGTGGGCACCATCCCCGGCGCCACGATGGCCGAGCGCAGGCGCTGGTTCATGGAGAACAGCGACGACGTACGCACGCTGCTGATGTACGAGCCGCGCGGACACGGTGCGATGAGCGGCGCGATCCTGCAGCCGCCCACCCGCCCCGACGCGGACTTCGGCGTGCTGTTCATCGAGGTGTCCGGACTGCTGCCGATGTGCGGCCACGGCACGATCGGCGTGGCCACCGTCCTGGTCGAGACCGGGATGGTGCCGGTCACCGAGCCGGTCACCACCATCCGGCTGGACACCCCCGCCGGACTCGTCGTCGCCTCGGTGGCGGTCGAGGACGGCGCGGCCACCTCCGTCACCCTCGCCAATGTGCCGTCCTACGCCCACGCGCTGGACGCCACCGTCGAGGTGCCCGGGTACGGCGAGGTGCGCTACGACCTCGCCTTCGGCGGCAACTTCTACGCGATCGTCGAACTCGCCGATCTCGGGCTGCCGTTCGACCGGTCCAGGTCCGGCGACCTGCTGTCCGCTGGACTGGCGGTGATGGACGCGGTGAACGCCGCGGATCCGCCCGTCCACCCCGAGCGCGACGACATCGCCGGCTGCCACCACGTCTACCTCAAGGCCCCCGGGTCGACCGCCCGGTTGTCGCGGCACGCCATGGCCATCCACCCGGGGTGGTTCGACCGCTCGCCGTGCGGCACCGGCACCAGCGCGAGGATGGCGCAGCTCCACGCCCGCGGTGAACTCGCCGTCGGGCAGGAGTTCGTGAACGAGTCCTTCATCGGCACCCGCTTCACCGGACGCCTTCTCGGCGAGACCACCATGGGGCCGCACGCCGCGGTGCTGCCCTCCATCACCGGCCGCGCCTGGGTCACCGGGACTTCGCAGTTCCAACTCGACCCGAGCGACCCCTTCCCCGCGGGGTTCCTGCTGTGAACGTGCACTCCACCTCCCACGTACAGAGCCTGGGCCAGCGGGAGACGCTGCGCGAGCGCGTCCGGGACGCGCTGCGCGCAGCGGTCATCTCCGGCGAGCTGGAACCGGGCATGGTCTACTCCGCGCCCACCCTCGGCGCGAGGTTCGGCGTCTCGCCCACGCCCGTCAGGGAGGCCATGCTCGACCTGGCCAAGGAGGGCCTGGTCGTCGCCCAGCCCAACAAGGGCTTCCGGATCACCGAGGTCTCGGAGCAGGACCTGGACAACCTCGCCGCGGTGCGCCTGCTCATCGAGCCGCCGACGGTGCGTGCCTGTGTGCCCGTCATCCCCGAGGAGGACTTCCCGACCCTGCGGGAACTGGCGCAGGCCATCGTGGACGCGGTCGAACGCGGCGACCTGGTCGGCTACGTAAGGGCGGACCACGTCTTCCACCTGACGCTGCTCGGCTACAGCGGCAACCGGCAGCTGGTGGACGTCGTGTCCGACCTGCGCACCCAGACCCGGCTGCTGGGTCTGGCCCCGCTGCTGCACAGCGGCCGGCTGGGCCACTCGGCAGTCGAGCACCACGAGCTGATGGACCTCATCGAGCGCCGTGACGCGCAGGCCGCCGAAGAACTGATGCGTCGTCATATCGGCCATGTGCGCGGCCTGTGGGCGAGCGGCCCGGGGGAGTCGTGAGCGCGGCACGGCGCGGTGCCGGCCCGGGGACTTCCGGCGGCGGGAGCGCGGACCTGGTGATCGTCGGCGCGGGCGTCGTCGGTGCGGCCGCCGCGTATTTCGCGGCGCTCGCCGGCCTGCGGGTGGTCGTCGTCGAGCGCGGCGCCATCGCCGGCGGCACGTCCAGCGCGGGGGAGGGCAACCTGCTGGTCTCCGACAAGGAGGCCGGCCCCGAGCTCGACCTCGCGCTGTACTCGCAGGCCGTCTGGCGGGAGGACCTCGCCGAGCACGCCGACCGCTGGGAGTTCGAGTCCAAGGGCGGCCTCGTCGTCGCCGCGACCATGCAAAGTCTTTGCACCCTGCGGGAGTTGAGCGTCCAGCAGCGCGCGAGCGGCGTCGAGGTCCAGGACGTCGGGCAGGACCGGCTGCACGACTACGAGCCGCACCTGGCGAAGGACCTGGCCGGGGCGGCGTTCTATCCGCAGGACGCGCAGGTGCAGCCGATGCTGGTGGTCGCCCACCTGCTGCGTCTCGCCCGGGACAGGGGCGCGCACGTGCACACCGGCACCGAGGTGACCGGCTTCCTGCGCAGCGGGGACCGGGTCACCGGGGTCCGTACCAGCGCGGGCGACATCCCCGCGGCCGCCGTGCTCAACGCGGCGGGCACCTGGGCCGGCGAGGTCGCGGCCCTGGCCCGGGTCGCCGTCCCGGTCCGCCCCCGGCGCGGCTTCGTGCTCGTCACCGAACCCATGCCGCCGCGCACCATCCGGCACAAGGTGTACGCCGCCGAGTACGTCGGCGACGTAGCCAGTTCCGACGCGGCTCTGCAGACCTCGCCGGTGGTGGAGGGCACCGACAGCGGAACCATCCTCATCGGCGCCTCCCGCGAGCGGGTCGGCTTCGACCGTACGGTGTCCGTGCCGGCGATCAGCATGCTCGCGGCCAAGGCCGTCGCCTTGTTCCCGATGCTGCGGCAGGTGCGGCTGATGCGCACCTACCACGGCTTCCGCCCGTACTGCCCCGACCATCTGCCCGTCATCGGCGCCGACCCGCGTGCCCCCGGCCTGTGGCACGCCTGCGGCCACGAGGGCGCCGGCATCGGACTGGCCGCCGGCACGGGCAAGTTGATCGCCCAGGCCATGACCGGCGAGCAGCCGGGCCTGGACCTGGCGCCGTTCGCCCCCGACCGCTTCTCCGACCGCTTTCCCGACCGGCCCGAGGACGTTGCCGAGGGAGATTCCGCATGACCTACCGGATGACCTTCCGCGGCACCGGAATCCCCGCCGAGCCCGGCCAGAGCGTCGCCGCGGCCCTGGTCGCCGCCGGGATCACCGACTGGCGCACCACCCGCAAGGAGGGCCGGCCGCGCGGCCTGTTCTGCGGCATCGGCGTCTGCTTCGACTGCCTGATCACCGTCGACGGCGCACGGGCCGAGCGCGCCTGCCTGGTCCCCGCGGCCGACGGCATGCGGCTGGGGGACGCGTTGGAGAGCGGCGACGTGGCGGAGTCCGGGGGCGTGTTGGCGGGCGCCGGCGATGCGGAATCCGGCGACGCGCTGGATGGTGAAGGCGATCCGGAGTCCGGCGACGCGCAGGACACCTGCGACGACAGCCGTGCCGCGCAGCACGCAGAGGAGGACGGCGATGGCGCACATTCATGACGTGACCGTGGTCGGGGCCGGGCCGGCCGGACTCGCGGCCGCCGTCGGGGCGGCGGAGGCCGGGCTCGACGCGGTCCTGGTGGATGCTGCCGGGCAGCCCGGCGGCCAGTTCTGGCGGCACTTCGACGAGGACCATGCCCGCCCGGAGGACCGCCGCGGCCACCACGGCTGGCCCACTTTCACCGGTCTGCGCGACCGGCTGTACGCCTTGAGCGCCGCCGGACGCGTCCGCTACCTGCCCGGCCACCAGGTGTGGCTCGCCACCCGGGACGGAGACGGGACGTTCAGCCTGCGCGTCACGCCCACCGTGCCGGACCCGGACGCGGGCCCCGACGGGCCCATCGCCGATCCCGTCGAGGCCCGTGCGCTGATCCTGTGCCCCGGTGGCTACGACCGCCAACTGCCCGTGCCCGGTTGGGAGTTGCCCGGCGTCATGACCGCCGGCGGCGTCCAGGCGCTGCTCAAGGGCCACCGCACGCTCGCCGGCCGGCGCACCGTCGTCGGCGGCACCGGACCCTTCCTGCTGCCGGTGGCCGCCGGGCTCGCGCGCGCCGGCGCGCAGGTCGCCGCGGTCGTCGAGGCCAACGCCACGCTCGGCTGGCTGCGCGACCCGGTCGGCACGGTCTCCGCGCCCGGCAAGGGGGCCGAGGCCGCGCAGTATGCCGCGGTGCTCGCCCGGCACCGCATCCCGTACCGGACCAGGACCGTCGTCCGCGCGATCCTCGGCGACGGCAAGGTCGAGGCCGTGCGGATCGCGAAGGTGGACCGCCAGGGCCGGCCGGCCGGACCCGAACGGGAGCTCGCCGCCGACCTGGTGGCCCTCGGCTGGGGGTTCACCCCCTCGCTGGAACTCCCGCTCATGCTCGGTGCCGCGACCCGGCAGGATCGCGACGGCGCGCTCGTCGTGGCGGTCGACGCACTGCAGCGCAGCAGCGTCGACGGCGTGTACGTGGCCGGCGAGGCCACCGGCGTGGGCGGCTCGGCCCTGTCCGTCAGTGAGGGCCGGCTGAGCGCCCTCGCCCTGGCCGCCTCGCTCGGCCGCGGGCGGTCCGGTACGACGGCAGGTTCGGTTACGACCCCGGGCTCCGGCAACGCAGCATCTCCCGCGGCCGGGATCCGCCGCGTCCAGGGCCGCATCCGGCGGGCGCGGCGGTTCGCCGCCGCCATGCACCGCACCTACCCCGTGCCGGCCGCCTGGCCGGGGTGGCTGTCGGACTCGACCGTGGTGTGCCGCTGCGAGGAGGTCACCTACGGGGATCTGCGCCACGCCCACGACGACCTCGGTGCGACCGACGCGCGCACCCTGAAGATGCTGGCACGGCCCGGCATGGGCTGGTGCCAGGGCAGGATCTGCGGATACGCGACCGCGGGCATCGCGGCCTGCCTCGGCGGCCGCACGGTCACCGCGGACGACCTGCGCCCGCTCTCCGGCCGCACCCCCGCGGCCCCGGTGCGACTCGGCGAACTCGCGGCCGTCGCCGAGGCCGTGACGGCCGGCCGGGCCGACGGGGAACCCCGGCCGGACGGAGAGACGACGAACCGGGACGGTGAGTGACACGGTGACCGGGGTGCCGAGCATGGACCCCGCGTACGGTCGAATCCCGAGGACCGGTCGGGACGGGGGCCACGGCGGCCCACGGGGGCACCGCTGCGCGGGCCGTCCATGTGACCGGCCACCGCGGCCGCAGTCCCGGTAGCCCCGGGCAGCACGTCGGTGCACAGCACCACCGTGATGCCTACGTGAGTTGTTCCCACTTGGTCCGGGTGAGTTCGTACTCGACTTCGCCGTGCTCGGAGCCTTCGATCGCGTCGGGCCAGTCCCCTGCGAAGTTACGGAGGAAGGACAGTCCCGCTTTCTCCATCACACGCCTGGATGTCCAGAGCGAGCAGGTGGTCGACGTCGGCCTCGGTGAACGCGCGCAGCACCAGCCGATCGGTCTCCAGGAAGATGTTCATGCCGCGATCTTCACGACCGGCAGCAGGGCCCGCCACCGGATATTCGCAGCAGGCCGGTGAAGGGTGGAGTTCATGCCACTCGGGGCTCTGGGCCCGGGACGTTCGACGAGGTGGCCTCGTCCGAAGCGGGCCCCGAGCCCCGGGTCCTACCCTTCTTCGCTGCCCAGCAGGAGGACAGTCGTCCCGATTTCCGCGAGCCGGTCGGCCAGGTCGGGGCGGAGCGTGAGCCGTGCGGTCCTCACCGCGTCGTCGATCACCGTGAGCACCGCGCCGACGAGGAGCTTCCCCTCGGCGGTGTCGAGCCCGGGCCTGGCGTCCCCGAGGAGCCGGCCCCACAGCGCGAGGTAGTCACGCTGGACCTGACGGCTGCTCCGGCGGTACTTCTCGGGCAGCTGGTCGAGTTCAGTGAGCAGCAGGCCGATGAGGCGACTGTTCTCCAGGGCGAAGTCGATGTACGAGCGGAGCAGGGACTCCAGCGCTTCCATGGGACTGGAGGCGCCGTCCAGGGCCTGGTCCGTGCCGACCTGTCGCCGTTCGCCGCCCCGGACCACGGCTGCCACGAGCAGGTCGGTCTTGCTGGGGAAGTGCTTGTAGATGCTGGGGCCGGTGCTGCCGACCGCCTCGCCGATGTCGTCGGTGCTGACGGACTGGAAGCCGCGTTCGTCGAAGAGCCTGATCGCTTCCGTCAGCAGCTGTTCGCGACGGGAGGCGACCTGCGTCGCGGAGCCGGCCGGTGCCTGCGCCCGCCGGGCCGGCCGAGTGGTGTCGGTGGGCGAGCCCAGACGGCAGTACGCCACACTCCGGGTGATCTCGTGCATGAGCTCCTCAAGCCTGCGCCGGGAAAGGGTGATCCGCTGCCGGGAGGCACTCGACGTGATGGCGAGAAGGGCCCAGGCGAGCAACTCGCCGTCCTCCGGGGAGAGGTCCGTACGCGCCTCCCGGACCAGAGAGGCCAGCTGGGCGGCGATCCCGTTGAGCTGCTGGCGCAGTTCCTCGCGTCGCGCGTCCGTGAGGTGACGGGCCTCGCGCTGCCAGAGCGTGGCCAGGCCGCGTCGTTCCGCACCCACGGTCGCGAGCGTCGCCAGCAGCTCGTCCGGGTCCACTGCCTCACGCACCGTGGCTTCCAGGAGGCCGAGGCCCTTGCCCACGACCTCGGAGAGCAGTTCCCGCTTGTTGCGGAAGTGGCGGTACAGCGCGGGGGCGGTGATGTCCACGGCCGCCGCCACGTCGGCGACGGAGACGTTGTGGAAGCCGCGCTCGCGGAACAGGTCTCCGGCCGCGGCGAGGATGAGCTCCCTGCGGTCCGGGGGCCTCCGTGCCACCACCCGCTTGATCTCCCCTGTCCGCACCGGTCGGCCCCCTTTTTGTCGGCGGCCCGGATGACCGGGCCGCAAGTCAGGCTAGTACATGCACTGCGGGCCGGGACGCTGGGCGGGCGGGCGTTCGCGCCACCCGCGGGCACCGTGGTCCCGCCCGGTCGGCACGGCCGGAACGAGGTTATCCCGAACGCGGCGATTGAAGAAGCGAAGACTAACCGGCCCCACTGAAGATGCGGGATCAGCGGCGATGGATTGCGTGCGACGTCTAGACACGATGGTTAGCGCGAATTAACTTAGTGCTCGCCCCTGTGAGATTCCTCCAGGCAGACCGAGGGGAGCGCCAGACGTGCGCCGAACCGTGTTCACCGAAGATCACGAAGCCTTCCGCCAGACCATTCGCACTTTCATCGACAAGGAGGTGGCACCCGGCTACCAGGAGTGGGAGCGCGCCGGCCTGGTCCCACGGGACCTCTACTTCAAGCTGGGCGAGCTCGGCGTCTTCGGCATCGGAGTCCCCGAGGAGTACGGGGGCGCCGGCCAGCGGGGACTCAAATACCAGGCCGTGATCCAGGAGGAGCTCGCCCGGCAGGCGGTCAGCTTCGGAGGTTCGTCCGTGCACTCCGGACTGTGCCTGCCGTATCTCCTCGCCTACGGAACGCAGGAGCAGAAACAGCGGTGGCTCCCGGGCTTCGTCTCCGGCCGGATCATGACGGCCATCGCCATGACCGAGCCCGGCGCGGGCTCCGACCTCGCAGGCATCCGCACCAGCGCCAAGCTCTCCGATGACGGCACCCACTACACGCTGAACGGCGCCAAGACCTTCATCAGCGGCGGCGTCCTGGCCGACCTGGTCCTGGTCGTCTGCCGTACCTCACCGGCCCGTGAGGACGACCGCAGGGCGGGCCTGACGATCCTGTGTGTGGACACCACGAGCGAGGGCTACACCGTCGGTCGCAAGCTGGAGAAGATCGGGCTGCGCACCAGCGACACCGCCGAACTCTCCTTCAGTGATGTCGTGGTGCCCGTCGAGAACCGTCTCGGCACGGAGGGCGAGGCATTCTCCTACCTCACCCGCAACCTGGTGCCGGAGCGGCTGGGCTGTGCGACCGCAGGTTACGCGCAGGCCTCCGCCGCGCTTGGGTTCGCCCGCGACTACGTGCGGGAGCGCCAGGTCTTCGGCAAGCCCGTGGCGTCGTTCCAGAACACCAAGTTCGTACTCGCTGAGTGCGCCACGGAGGTCGAGGCCCTCCAGGCGATGGTCGACCGGGGTCTTGAACTGTTCGAGACGGACGAGCTGTCGGTGGCCGACGCGGCCAGGCTGAAACTGTTCAGCACCGAGGTCGCCGGCCGCGTGATCGACAAGTGCCTCCAGCTGCACGGCGGTTACGGCTACATGCTGGAGTACCCGATCGCCCGCCTGTACGCCGACACCCGGGTCTCACGGATCTACGCCGGTTCCAGCGAGGTCATGAAGACCATCATCGCCAAGGACCTCGGCCTCTGACACCCCGGCGCCCTGACGTGATGGGCCACCGGGCGCCCGCACCCCCCATCCTCCGGAGCACGCCGTGCCACAGCATCCCCTTCCCGTCACGCCGGGTACCAGTACCCGGCCGGCCCTCGACACCGATGGACCGATCCCCCAGCAGGGTGGCTCCGGACCGGCCGCCGGCCTCGGCAGCGACCTCGTCGGTTTCCTGAGCCTCGATCAGCTGGACCGCGACCTGTTCCGCGGATGGTGCCACGCGGGCCTGCCGCTGCGCGCGTTCGGCGGACAGGTCGCCGCGCAGGCACTCACCGCGGCCGGCCGCACCACGGCGGACGGCCACCATGTGCACTCCCTGCACGGCTACTTCCTGCGTGCGGGGGACACCCGGCAGCCCATCCTCTACCACGTCGACCAGCTGCGGGACGGGCGCAGCTATCTCTCCCGGCGGGTCACCGCCGTCCAGGGAGGCGTGGCCATCTTCACGCTCTCCGCGTCCTTCAAGCTCCCCGAGCGGTACGGGGACCGCCACCCGCGCATTCCCGACGCACCGTTGCCCGAGGAGCTGCCCGATCCGTACGAGCCGTGGGCCGCGGGCGACCCGGAAGGCTTCGAGATGTCCCAGTGGCGCCGGGTGATGGCCATGCGGTTCGTACCGGACGAGCGGCAGCCGCCACCGGGACTCAACCAGCAACTTGTGTGGCTGAAGTCCACCGAGAAGCTGCCGGACGACCCGCTGCTGCACGTCTGCGCCCTCGCCTACTGCTCCGATCTCACCCTCGCCCCCACCGCGGCCCTCGACAGCGAGAGGCCCCGGCCGCTTCGGGACGGGCCACCGCGGTTCTTCATCACCTCGCTCGACCACGCCATGTGGTTCCACCGCCCCTTCCGGGCCGACGAGTGGATGCTGTTCGCCCAGCGCAGCCCCTCGGCCGGTGACGGGCGAGGCCTGTCACTGGGGGAGTTCTGGACACGTGAAGGAACCCTCGTGGCCTCCGTCGTCCAGGAAGCGGTGCTCCGCCCCCACCGCTCGTAATCGCATTCACCACTCATCAAGGGAGTTCTCCATGTCCGGTGCCTGGCCGATGAACATGCCCCGTGGTCTCGACTATCCACCCGTGGGTGTGGACGCGGTCCTCGCAGGTGCCGCCCGCGCCTACCCCGAGCGGGTCGCCGTGCGTGACGGCGATGAGACGCTCACCTATCCCGAGCTGTACGAGCAGGCCCTGCGGGTGGCGGGTGGTCTGCGCGGGCGCGGTATCCGGCCCGGTGATGTCGTGGCGCTGCACATGCCCAACTCCATGTGGTTCACGGTCGCCTACTACGGAGCGCTGTGTGCCGGTGCGGCGGTCGCCCCGATCAACCCGGCCCAGCCGGCTCTCGTACTGGGCGAACAGCTCGCGGAGGTCACGGCGAAGGCCGTGATCACCAGCCCGACGGGTGCGGGCACGGCCGTGGAGGCCACCGCCGGGGCGGCGAGCTCGGTTGAGCTCGTCGTGTGCGTGCCGCCCACCGCGGCAGCTCCCGCCCGGTCGGAGCCGCGGCAGGGGCTGGTCGAACTGGCCGAGCTGCTGTCCGCGGAGCCGCTGCGGGATTACCGGGTGGACGCCGAGATGGTCGCCCACCTGCAGCTGACGGGGGGCACCACCGGCCGCGCCAAGGCGGTGCGGGTGCTGCACCGCAACATCGTCGCCAACGTGGTGCAGATGCACGGCTGGCGCTCCGCGTGCCTGCCGCACCTGGACGACGAGGGCGGCCTGCGCTTCACCCGGATCCCCGAGGCCGTCACCGCGCACTCGCTGACACCCGGTGACTGTGTCTGCGTCGCGGTGGCACCGCTCTTCCACGGGCTCGGTCTGGTCAGTCAGAGCCTCAACGTCGCAGCCGGCGCCACGGTGGTGATTGCGGGCCGCTTCGACCCCGATGCCCTCTTCGCCGACATCGAGAGGTACGGAGTGACCCATATGGGCGGCTCCCCGGCGATGTACTACGCGATGCTGCGCAGCCCCGCCCTCACCAAGCACGATCTGTCCTCGGTCCGCCTGGTCAACTCCGGTGCGGCTCCCATCGACACCACCGCCCTGCACACGCTGAGCGAACACTTCCCCCGCGCCTTCGTCGCACAGGGCTACGGGCTGAGCGAGGCCACCATGGGCGTCACCGGTGCCCCGCTGGCATGTGACGTCGAGACCCCGCCGGACAGTGTGGGCGTTCCGGTGTTCGACACCGAGATCCAGATCCGCGGTGCTGACGGCACCGCAGTCCTGCCGGTGGGCGAGACCGGTGAAGTGTGGGTCCGCGGCCCGGCGGTTGCCGATGGCTACCACGGCCACCCCGAGCTGACCGCACTCCAGTTCCGCGACGGATGGCTGGTCACCGGCGACATGGGACGCCTCGACGAACACGGCCACCTCTTCCTCGTCGGCCGCTCCAAGGACCTGATCATCTACAAGGGCTACAACGTGTATCCGCAGCCGCTGGAGGAGATCCTGTGCTCCCATCCGGCCATCGCCCAGGCGGCGGTCGTCGGCACACCCAGCGAATCCGCCGGCGAGGTGCCCGTCGGTTTCGTGGTGCTGCGTCCGGACGTGGCGGAAGAGGCCGGCCGTGGCGACGAGTTCGCCGAAGAGGTGATGGCCTACGTCGCCGAGCGCGTCGCGCCGTACCAGAAGGTCCGCGCCCTCCACATCGTCGGCGCCCTTCCCCTCAGCCCCACCGGTAAAATCCTCAAGACCGAACTGCGCGAGCGCGGGAACGCCGACGACTGAGCGTCTCCGAAGGCGAGTTCACAGAAATTGAAGAATGCGGTCAGCCCCGCCGGGCGGCGGGGCTGACCGCATGTGTGTCGGACGCGGGAGCGCGCGGAAAGGCCTCAGCTCCGGTCGGCGGATTCGGCGGATTCTGACGACGTGTCGCGCAGCCGGCGCTTGAGGACCTTACCGGCGGCCGACAGGGGCAGGGCGTCCGTGAACTCGACGGTTCCGGGGGCTTTGTAGCCGGCGATCAGCGTCTTGGCGTGCGTGCGGATCTCCCCGGCCGTCGCGCTCGCGCCGGGCTTGAGGACGATCACGGCGTGCACCCGCTCGCCCCACCGAGGGTCCGGGACGCCTATGACGGCGCAGGAGGCGACGGCGGGGTGAGTGGCGAGTGCCTTCTCCACCTCGCCGGAGTAGACGTTCTCTCCACCCGTCACGATCACGTCCTTGAGCCGGTCGACGACGTAGACGTAACCGTCCTCGTCCATGCGGGCGGCATCGCCGGTGTGCAGCCAACCGCCGCGCAGCGCTTCCGCCGTTTCTTCGGGCTTGTTCCAGTACCCGAGCATCACGCTGTCACCGCGCATCAGGACCTCGCCGGTCTCGCCCCGGGGCAGTTCCTCGCCGTCGGGGCCGGCGATCCGGACCTCGCAGTGCGGTGTCGCGCGGCCCGCCGAGCGAAGCCGGGGGCCGCCGGCGGCATGTTCTTCCCTGCCCAGCACCGTGATCATGGCGCTCTCGGTCATCCCGTAGCCCTGCACGAAACCGCTGTGCGGGAAGGCCTTCATCGCCTGCTCCAGTACGGCCGTGGAGATGGGTGAAGCTCCGTAGCCGACGGACCGGACGCTGTCCAGGTCGTACCGGCCGACGTCGGGGTGCTCGACCACCTGCTGGAGCATGGTGGGCACCAGGCCCATGGTGGTCACCCGGTGCCGCTGCACGGCCTCCAGCACCGCGGCCGGTTCGAAGGCGGGCAGGAACACGAGGGTGCCGCCCAGGAGGTTCTGCGCGAGCCAGCCGGCGACGGCGGCGATATGGAACATCGGCGCCGAGACGAGGGTGACGCCGCCGGCTTGCGCGACGCGGTTGACCATCTGGGCACCGTAGGCGGACGTCAGCAGCCCCCGCGCACCGATCATGACGCCTTTGGGGAACCCTGTGGTGCCGCCGGTGTACAGCAGTGCGGCCAGGCTGTCGCCGTCGGCGCGCAGATCCGCTGCGGGGGCCGATGAGGCGATCAGGTCCTCGTAACAGTGCGTCGTGTCCGGAGCGGGTCCGTCGCCGCAGTGCACCACGGTGCGCAGTCGCGGGCACAGCTCGCGCAGCTGGGGGACGAGCCGGGTGAAGGCGGCGTCGACGAGAAGGACCTCCGAACCGGAGTCGCGCAGCGAGTACGCGATCTCCTGCGGGCTCCAGCGGATGTTGACCGGATTGACCACGGCTCCCGCCCACCATGTGGCGAGAAACGTCTCGTGGTGGCGGTCGGAGTTCAGAGCGAGGATCGCGACCCGGTCGCCCTTGGCCACGCCGAGGCTCCGCAGCCCGCCTGCGAGCCTGGCCACGCGGTCGGCGACCTCGCGGACGGTACGGACACGACCTCCGCAGATCGTCATGGGCAGGTCGGGGGTCTGTTGGAGCGCACGGTGCAGCGACTGCGTGAGAAACACGTGGACCACCAATCCGGAGCGTGCTGTCGATGATTCAGTTCAATGCGTCGTTCGGGGCAGGTCGCCCCGGGGCTCAGGCGATGACCCCGCGTTCGGCCAGCGCGTCCATCACCTGCTCGTCCAGGCCCGCAGCTCCCAGCACCTCACGGGTACCGCTGCCGATTGGCGGTGCGGGCCGGGGGGCGGCGGCCGGGGTGCCCAGGAAGCGGGGTGCGGTGCCCGGCTGGACGGCGCCGTCGGCGCTGGTCGTGTAGGTACCGCGCCCGGCGTTGTGCGGGTGGGTGGCGGCTTCGGCGAGGCTGAGGACCGGGGTGACGCACGCGTCCTGTCCGGTGAAGGCGGCCGTCCACTCGTCCCGGCTGCGGGTCGCGAAGACCTCCGCCATCCGTTCGGCCATGCGTGGCCAGGCTGCTCTGTCCAGCTGCCCGGCGAAGAGGGGATCTTCCGCCAGGCCGAGCACGCGCAGGGTCGTCGCGTAGAACCGCGGTTCCACGCAGCCGACCGCCATGTGCCCTCCGTCCGATGTGCGGTAGGCGCGGTAGAAGGGCGCGCCGCCGTCGAAGAGGTTGGACTCGCGGTGGTCGGTCCAGCGGCCCGCGGCCATCAGCCCGTGGACCAGGGCGAGTTGGAGCGCGGTTCCGTCGGTCATGGCCGCGTCCACCACCTGTCCCTTGCCGGTGGTCCTGGCGCTGAGCAGCGCGGTGGTGATGCCCAGGGCGAGCAGCATGCCGCCGCCACCCATGTCACCCACGAGGTTGAGCGGGACGACGGGGTCGCCGTCAGCGGGACCGATCGCGCCGAGGGCGCCGGCGACAGCGATGTAGTTGATGTCATGGCCCGGGGCCTGCGCGAGCGGTCCGTCCTGGCCCCATCCGGTCATCCTTCCGTAGACAAGTCCGGGGTTGCGCGCCAGGCAGGTCTCGGGGCCCAGGCCCAGGCGTTCGGCGACGCCGGGCCGGAAGCCCTCGATGAGAGCGTCGGCGGTGTCGGCCAGACGCAGCGCGACATCCGCTCCGTCCGGGGCCTTGAGGTCGACGGCGACCGAGACACGGCCCCGGTGGAGCACTCTGTCCGAGGCTGATCGCTGTGCTCCCGGCCGGTCGACGCGGATCACCTCGGCGCCGAGGTCCGCGAGGATCATGCCGCAGAACGGGCCCGGTCCGATGCCGCCCAGCTCGATGACGCGGATCCCGGCGAGTGGTCCGGCCGGGACGGCGGGTGGGACGGCGGCAAGGTCAGTGCTCATGAACGTACGTCCTTCGGGGGTGAGGAATGCCCGGAAGCCGCCCCTCCGCTGAGTGGCCGGGGGAGGGGCGACCGGAGGAGCGGCTTCGTCGGGCGACGTCGGGCCGCTTACAGGCCGAGGTCCTTGGCGATGATGGTCTTCATGACCTCGTTGGTGCCGCCGTAGATCCGCGAGACCCGGGTGTCCGCGTACAGGCGGGCGATCGGGTACTCCACCATGTAGCCGTAACCGCCGTGCAGCTGGAGGCACTTGTCGATCACACGGCCCGCGACCTCGGTGCAGAACAGCTTGATACGGGCGGCGTCGGCCGCGGTCAGCTCACCGGTGTCGTCGAGCTCGATGCCCTTGTCGGCCATGGCCTGGGCGGCCTCCACCTCGGTGGAGCACTCGGCGAGCACGAATTTGGTGTTCTGGAAGGAGGCCACGGGCTTGCCGAACACCTGTCGCTGCTGGACGTATTCCCTGGCGTAGTCGACCGCGGCCGTTGCGGAGGCGACGCCGCCGACCCCGATGGAGAGCCGCTCACGCGGCAGGTTCTGGCCGAGGTAGGAGAAGCCCTTGTCCTGTTCGCCGAGCAGGTTCTCCACGGGAACCCTCACATCGGTGAAGGACAGCTCGGAGACGTCTGCCGAGTGCTGGCCGATCTTCTCCAGCCGGCGCCCGTATGCGAAACCCTCGCTGTCGGTGGGGACGACCAGCAGACTCAGCCCGGTGCGGCGGTCCGATGGATCCGGGGCCGAGGTACGGGCGACGACGACGCACAGTTCGGAGTTGAGCGCGCCGGAGATGAAGGTCTTGGCGCCGTTGAGGACGTAGTGGCTGCCGTCATCGGAGAGCCTGGCGGTGGTGCGGATGCCTGCGAGATCGGAGCCGGTACCCGGCTCGGTCATGGCGATGGACAGGGTGATGTCGCCAGCGGCGACGCCGGGCAGCCAGCGCTTCTTCTGCTCGTCGCTCGATATGCGCAGCAGGTACGGCAGGACGATGCTGGTGGATACCGAGTAGTGCCCGAGGTGGACACTCGCGCGTGCGGTCTCCTCGGAGATGATCGCCTGGTACTTGTAGCTGGTTTCGCCCGGGCCGCCGTGCTCCTCGGGAATCCCGAAGCCCATCACGCCCAGGGCGCCGAGCTTGCGGAACAGTTCCCGCGGGGTGCGGCGGTCCGCCTCCCACTCCTCGAAGTGCGGGCTCACCTCCTTGGCGATGAAGCTCCGGATCATCGTCCGGAAGGCATCGTGTTCTTTGTTGTAGATGGTGCGTTTCATGCCCTTGTCCCCTGGTTCCGAAGTGGTCAGTGCCGGGCTGCGTCGACGGTCAGGCACTGCCCGCTGACGTAGTTGGCTTCCTGTGTGCACAGCAGGTACACGGCGCCGGCTGCCTCGGCCGGGGTGCCGGGGCGGCCGAGCGGAATCATCCTGGCGGCGTTGGCGGCGTGCTGGGCGTTGATGCCGACCTTGATCCTCCGGCCCTCGATCTCGATGAAGGCGTCGTCGGCGGCGGTGGCCTCCGTCATACGGGTGAGGATGAAGCCGTAGGCGACGGCGTTGACGTTGACCTTGTAGCGGCCCCACTCCTTGGCCATGGTCTTGGTCAGGCCGACGACTCCGGCCTTGGCGGAGGAGTAGTTGACCTGGCCCGGATTGCCGAACTGACCGGAAACAGAAGAGATGTTGACGACCTTGCGGTGGTAGTCGGTCGGGTTGGCCTTGATGAACGGCTGGGCGGCGCGCAGGATCCGGAAGGGCGCCTTGAGATGGACGTCGAGGATGGCGTCCCACTGCTCGTCGGTCATCTTCTGGATGACGGTGTCCCAGGTGTAGCCGGCGTTGTTGACGATGATGTCGAGCCCGCCGAAGTGCTCGATCGCGGCATTCACGAAACGGTCCGCGAAGCCTTCCTCGACGACCGAGCCGGCGCAGGCGACGGCGTTCCCGCCTGCGGCCCGGATGGCCGTGACGGTCTCGTCCGCGGGCTCCTTGTCGAGGTCGTTGACCACGACGTTCGCGCCCTCGGCGGCGAACTTCAGCGCGATCTCACGGCCGATGCCACGGCCGGAGCCGGTGACAATGGCGGTCTTGCCGTCCAGGGTTCCCATGATGTGTACGTCCTTTGTCAGTCAGCGGTGACGATGGCGGAACCCCGGAGGGTCACGGTCCCGTCGGGGAGGGAGACGGTCAGGTCGAGGTGGGCGAGGCCGTCCTTCACCTCGGAGACGGTGCCGTGGCAGGTCGGCGACGAGTTCACCGGCGTGATCGCGGAGAACCGCACCTCGTACGAACGGATGCGCTCCTGCGGCACCCAGTTGGTGAGCAGCCTGCCGAGAAAGGCCATGGAGAGCATGCCGTGCGCGAAGACGTCCGGGATGCCGACCGCTTTGCAGGCGTCGATGTCGATGTGGACCGGGTTGTGATCGCCCGACGCGCCGGCATACAGCGCCAGCGTGGTGCGGGTGATCTTCGGGAGTTCAAGGGTGAGGCTGTCGCCGGTCTTCATGCGGTCGCCTCCTTGGCCGGCAGTTCGCGCACCACGACGGTGTTGCGTATCCGGGCGACGAGTTCCCCTTCGGGGCCTCCGGAGCCTGGACGGTGCCCCCGGTCGCGGGTCACCTCGGTGGTGCGAACGATGAACTGGAGGGCGCCACCCTTCTTCTCGTAGACGTCCGACACCTCGGTGGCGAAGGTCAGCCGGTCACCCGCATAGGCCAGGGCGTGGTACTCGAAGGACTGCTCCCCGTGCAGGATCGTGCGGATGTCGATGCCGAGCTCCCGGAGGAAGGAGGAACTGTCGGGCTTCTCCGCGTCCAGACAGACGAGGAAGGTGGGCGGCACGGGAAGGTCACGGTGTCCGGCCTGCTCGGCTGCCTCCGGGTCGGTGTACACGCGGCCGTTCTGGCCGGTCGCCTTGGCGAAGAAGCGCAGCCTTCCGCGCTCCACCTCCACCGAGTGTTCGGGGGACCGGCTGCCGATGATGCTGGGGTCGACGGGCATCTCAGGAGACCCTCTCGAAGAGGGTGATGACGCCGGCGGTGCCGAGCCCGAGGTTGTGCTGCAGCCCCAGGGTCACGTCGTCGACCTGGCGGGCGCCGGCCTGGCCACGAATCTGCCAGGTGATCTCCGCGGCCTGGGCCAGGCCGGTGGCGCCCAGCGGGTGGCCCTTGGACAGCAGTCCGCCGGACGGGTTCGTGACGACGCGTCCGCCGTAGGTGTTGTCGCCGCTGAGGATGAACTCCTCCGCGCCGCCCTCGTCGCACAGGCCCAGGCCCTCGTAGCAGAGGACCTCGTTGACGGTGAAGCAGTCGTGCAGTTCGACGACCTTGATGTCGCGCGGGTCGACGCCGGCCTGCTCGTAGATCTCGGTGGCGGCGGCTCGTGTGACATCGCTGCCGACCAGCGAGATGGCGCTCTCCTTCGCGAACAGGCCGGCGTCGTCCGAGACGAGGGTCTGGGCCTTGATGGCGACGTCGGTGCGCAGCCCGTGCCTGCGGGCGAAGTCCTCGCTGCACACGACCGCCGCTGCCGCACCGCAGGTGGGCGGGCAGCACTGGAGCCGGGTCAGTGGGCCGGACATCTGGGGGGAGTCCAGCACCTCCTGCTCGGTGATGGGCGAACGGAACACCGCGTAGGGGTTTCCGGCCGCGTGCCGGCGGGCCTTGACGGAGACCTTGGCGAAGGTCTCCGGCTTCATCCCGTACTTCTCCATGTACTCGACACCGGCGGCGCCGAAGTACTGAGGGGTCATCGGGGCCTTGGGATCGACCGCGAAGACCTTTTCCAGGGTCTTGCTGAAGTCGGTCAGCGGGGAGGGCCTGTCCTGCCAGCCCCCGCCCAGGGCTCCCGGCGGCATCTGCTCGAAGCCGACAGCCAGCGCGCACTCCACGGCGCCGCTCTCGACGGCCTGCCGCGCAAGCCACAGAGCCGAGGAGCCGGACGCGCAGTTGTTGTTGACGTTGAGGACCGGGATGCCGGTCATCCCGACCTGGTAGACGACGCGCTGGCCACAGGTCGAGGCGCCGTAGACATACCCGGCGTAGACCTGCTGGATCTTTTCGTAGGGGAGACCGGCGTCGTCCAGAACGGCACGGACGGCCCCCGCACCCATCTCGTCGTACGTCTTGGCGGCGCTGGGCTTGGCGAAGGGGACCATGCCGACACCGGCCACCAGTACTCTGCGACTCATGCATCCTCCTGCATCACTGGTTAGCGTGTTTTCACTTTTAACATTGAAACGGCTGCTGTCAAGGGGTGTTGTGGGCTGGAGTCAGGTGTTCAAGCCTTCTCTTCGCTGTTCATTCCGCATGATGGGGTCCGCCCGGATCGCGGGGTGTGCCGCGTGTCGGGCCGTTTGGGCACCCCGGTGCACGGCCCGTAAGGGGCCTGGTTATCTAACCTTCACTTCTTGCGGGAGTCTGTTCGCCGCCATCGAGCCCGGCCGAGGTGCGTGTTAACCGATCTGGGCATGACCTGCCAGTTTCGCCGCGTCCCGGTCGGGATTGGTCAGCAGGACGACTGCCAGCCCTCCGAGCACCATGGCGGCGCCCAGCATCATGAACCCGTGCCCGTAACCGTCGGCCGCCTTCTCGCTGGCGCCGACCAGTTTGCCGATGACGATCGGGGCGACGATCGCGCCCAGGCTGTAGAAGGCCGTGACGATGCCGAAAACGGTGCTGCGCTGTTTGGCCGGTACGACGTCGGCCAGGCCGGCGAACGCGACACCATAGCTGGACGCGCTCAGGGAGGTGCTGAGAATGATCAGGGCCATCTCCATGCCCCGAGGCCCCACCAGGGGGAAGGCGATCGTCGCCAGCCCGCCGGCCAGTACGAGGCAACCGGGCAGTATGCCCCGGGCCGCCCGGTTGGAGGCGCCGCGCTTGCTCATCGCGCGGGAGGCGAAGCCCACGAGGATGACGGACACCACCGTGCCCAGGAACGGCAGAGCGGTCAGCCGGCCGGTCGCGTTGGCTCCGTAGCCCAAACCGTCGCGCAGGTAGAGCGGCAGCCAGCTGATCATCACCGCGGTGCCGGCGTACGTGACGAGCAGCAGGAGCATCAGGCCGACGAGTGTGCCGGTGCCGAACAGCCGCCTCAGCGGGACGTGTTCGGGCAGCGTGTCGGTCGCCATGACCTCGCCGCCGTCGTCGTGGGCGAGGGGGCCGTCGCGGCCGACCGCCAGCCACAGTGCCGCCGCCACGACGCCGACCACGGCCAGCGCGCCGAACGCCGCGTGCCAGGAGTAGCTGGTGATCATCCAGGTGGCCAGCGGGGCGGCGACCACCGGCCCGATCCCCGCGCCGGCCACGACCAGTGAGCTGGGCACCGTCCGTTTGTGTGCGGGGAACCAGGAGTGCGTCGCCTGCATGGCCAGGGCGGTGGTGGGTCCCTCGGCGAAGCCGAGCAGGACACGGCAGGCGACGATGGCGGTGAAGCCGACCTGTCCCGCCATGGGGGCGAGGCTGACCGCCCACAACAGGGCGATGCCGCCGAGCAGCCAGCGGGCCTTCACCTTGCCGCCCAGCCATCCGCCGGTGATGCTGCCGACCGCGAAGAGACAGAAGAAGCTGCTCTGGATGACCCCGAACCGGTCGGGGCTCAGTCTCACCTCCCGCATGATGTCCACGCCGGCGACCCCCACGACGACCTTGTCGGCGAAGTTGGCGAGCATCAAGAGGAGGAGCACCGTCAGGACGGCCCATGCCCTGCGGCTGACTGCGGGCCCGACCGCAGGGGTCCCACGGCGTGGGGCGGCCCCGGCAGCAGCGTGCTGATCAATCGTCATGGATTCTCCCGGATTCAACGCCTGATTGGCCGGAAGTGAACCATCGCTAACATGGCGTGGCAAGGGTTTGGACAGTCCTGACGGCATCTCATGGCCGACGATCTTGGGTTATCAATGTTTCACTTAGTGCCCGCAGTCGAGCAACGTCTCGACGTTGACACCCGCTGAGGGGCTGTGGTTCTCTGCGAGCGATGGTGATCGGACGGTCATCAGGACCCGCGGACCACTCGATCCGCCACGTGTGAAGAGCAGGTGTCCTCACACACACCCACAGACGCGCCGCTCTGCGGGCCGCCCCCGGACGTTCACGCCGCGCGACCGCGCCCTGGCCGGATCGAAAACGCCATGACCGGGCACGGCCGCCGTTCACCGGACGGTGCGATGAGCACCTGGAGCCGGGCAGCCGCAGCCGACGGCAGATGGCGTCCCGGACTGTCACGACGGTTGATTCAAGGAGAGCTCCATGCAGCGCTTGAAGTTCCTCACGTACAACACCGACGGCCACGTCGCGGTCGTGAACCTCGCCCATCCGCCGGTCAACGCGGTGACGGAAACGATGTACCAGGAGATCCGGCATCTCTTCGGCAACACAGCCGAGTACCTTCCCGACGCCCGCGCCATCGTGCTCACCGGCGGTGAGAGCAAGCACTTCTGCGGTGGCAGCGACCTCAACGGATTCGCCGAACTCACCCCGGAGAACGCGCCCGAGCGGATGCGGACCGTCCGCGAGGCGTTCTGGGCGATCTACGACTGCCCCCTGCCGGTGATCGCCGCCGTGCACGGCGCGGCGCTCGGCACCGGTCTGGCCATCGCCGCCTCCTGCGACATGGTGATCGCTGCCGAAGGAGCGAAGATCGGACTGCCCGAGGTCGCAGTCGGCATGATGGGGGGCGCCAAGCACGCGTCCCGTCTGGTGCCGCCTGCCCTGGCCCGGCTGCTCCACTACACCGCTGATCCGCTGCCTGCCGAGGACTTCGTCGCTCACGGAGGCGTCCTCAAGGTCGTCCCGCGCGAGCGGTTGCTGGACGAGGCCACGGCGCTGGCTGCGCGGATGGCGCGCCACAGTCCGGTCGCGTTGGGCTTCGCCAAGCGCAGTCTGAACACGATCGAGTACATGGACCTCAAGTCGGGTTACGAGTTCGAGCAGGGACTCTCCGGCGAGCTGTCGGCCTACCCCGACGCCAAGGAAGCCGTTACTGCCTTCTTCGAGCGTCGCGAGCCGAAGTACACGGGGTGGGTGAACGATTGATGGCCAGTCCGGTCGACTACGCGCACGAGTTCCAGGGCAAGGCCGCCCTGATCACCGGCGGAGCCTCAGGTATCGGCCTGGCGACTGCCCGGCGTCTGGTCGCCGGTGGCGCGGCCGTCGCCCTCGCCGACTTCGACGAGGAAGGCGGCCGCAAAGCCGCTGCCGAGCTGACGGCAAGGGGAGCGCGCTCCCTGGCGATTCCGATGGACGTCGGTGACCCCGAGTCGGTACGCGTCGGAGTCGAGGAAGCCGCGGACTGCCTCGGCGGACTGCACCTGGTCGTCAACAGCGCGGGCATTACCGGGCGCAGGGAACTTCTCGGCGAGTACGCGCTGGACACATGGCACAGTGTGATCGCCACCAACCTGGACGGCGTCTTCCACTCGATGCGCTACACGCTGCCCGTCATCCTGGACTCCGGCGGCGGCGCCGTCGTCAATGTGTCCTCCATTCTGGGCATCAACGGCCGTATCGCGTCGAGCGCGTACACCGCCGCCAAGCACGGCGTGATCGGTCTGACCAAGACCGCAGCCCTGGAATACGCGACACAGGGTGTGCGCTTCAACGCCGTGGGCCCCGGCTTCATCGAGACCCCGATGATGACCCGCGCGGGCGAGGCGGCCCGCGACCATGCGGCCGGTCTGGCGCCGGTCCAGCGGGTGGGCACCGCCGATGAGGTGGCGGAGCTCATCGTCTTCCTGCTCTCCGACCGCGCGTCCTTCATCAACGGCAGCTACCACCTGGTCGACGGGGCGTACTCCGCGCGTTGACCGGTTGCCGGAGCGGAGGACGATCCAGACACGGAGGCCCCTGCAGATGAAAGCTGTCAGGTTTCACGCGTTCGGGAGTGCTCCCGAGGTGGTCACCGTGCCCGACCCCGAGCCGGGACCGGGCCAGGTCCTGCCGAACGCCTGATCCGCGGGCGAAGCCCCCCTGCCCGCACTGGGCCGGGGGGCTTCCTGCATCGTGAGGGGACGTCACAACAGCTCAAGAATGGTGGCGTTGGCCATACCGCCGCCTTCACACATGGACTGCAGGCCGTAGCGGATGCCGTTGTCGCGCATGTGGTGGACCAGGGTGGTCATGATGCGGGCGCCGGAGCCGCCGATGGGGTGGCCGATCGCCATGGCACCTCCGTTGGGGTTCATGCGCGCGTAGTCGGCCCCGGTCTCACGCAGCCAGGCGAGGGTGACCGAGGCGAAGGCTTCGTTGATCTCGAAGACGCCGATGTCGTCGAGGACCAGGCCGGACTTCTTCAGGGCTTTCGCGGTGGCCGGGATGGGGCCCTTGAGCATGGTGACGGGGTCGGTGCCGGCGATCACAGCGGTGTGGATACGGGCCATCGGCGTCCAGCCCTGCTGCTCGGCGACTTCGCTGGTGGTGATGAGCAGGGCGCCGGTGCCGTCGGAGATCTGGGAAGCGTTGCCTGCGGTGATGCTCCCGCCCTCACGGAAGGCGGGGTTGAGGCCGCCCAGCGTCTCCAGTGTGGAGCCTCGGCGCACGCCCTCGTCCGTATCGAAGACGCTGGTGGTGCCCTCGGCGTTGGTGACGCGGATGGGGGCGATCTGATGCGTGAAGCGGCCCTCGCCGATCGCTCGGAGTGCGCGGGCGTGCGAGTCCACGCCGTGCTGGTCCATCTCGGTACGGGAGATGCCGTACTCGTCAGCGATCAACTGGGCACCCGTACCCTGGTTGAAGCGGACGCCGTTGTAGCGCTCCCACACATCAGGCCCGAAGGGCTCGCCGAAGCGGCCCTCCATACGGGCGGTTCCCAGCGGAACCGCGCTCATGATCTCGACTCCGCCGGCCACGGCCACGTCGTACTGGCCTGATATGACGCCGGCCGCCGCCTGGTGCACGGCCTGCTGCGAGGAGCCGCACTGCCGGTCGACGGTCAGCCCGGGTACGGACTCGGGCCAGCCGGCGGCCAGCACCGCGGCGCGGCCTACGCAGCCGGACTGCATGCCGACGGCTCCGGCGCAGCCCCAGACGACGTCGTCGACCAACTCCGGTTCGAGACCGGTGCGTTCGACCAGGGCGTTGAGCACGTGGGCGGAGAGTGAGGCCGAGTGCATCGTCGACAGCGAGCCGTTGCGCTTGCCTACGGCGGTGCGTACGGCATCGACGATCACTGCGTCTCGTCGCATGGGGAATCTCCTTGCTGAGGGTGAGGGTGAGGGTGAGGGTGAGGGTGTACTGAGGGAAGGAAGGCGGACGGGGTGGGGGCGGCCCCCCTCTCGCATGTGTGGCAGGCCGTTCCGAGCTCTCTGGGCTCGGCACTGACTGTGGACCAGTGGTGGAGGGCCTCCGGGGGTGCGGAGTGCGAATCTCCGCTTCCGCCGACAATCTCCTGATGCGAGTTATCAAGTATTCACTTTTGCGTTCAGGGGGTCTACTGTCAAGCGTGGGTCGGACGGGCATGGCAAGCGCCGACTCTACGGTCAAGTGAGCCGTGCCACGTGTGCCCGGGCTTGTGCCCGCGAGTGATCGGCGGCCCGGGAGCCCCTGAGGTGGTAAGCCTGGTTGGCCGAGTTATCAATGATTAACTTTTGGCCGTGAGGTCCCTACGATGAGCCGGTACCCCGCCACGAATCAGGAGTCGCGTGACGTGACCGAGAGAGCCTGGCCCGCGGAATTCCGCAGCCATGTCAGGGAATTCATCCACACCGCGCTGCCCCCGGCCCTGGCCGGGGTGACCGGCTTCGCCGAGCGCGCTCGCGCCTACCGCGCAGCCCTGCACCGTGCGGGTCTGGCGGGCCTGGGCATCCCCGCCGAATTCGGCGGCCAGGGACTCGGCGAGGCCGAGGAGCGCATCTTCGCTGAGGAGTCGGCAGGGAGCGTCCCCGGCGAGGACCGGGTATTCCAGGTGGGCGCCCGCCTGGTGGTGCCCAGCCTCATCGGCCGAGGCGCCCACGACCTGGCCCGGGAGTTCGGACCGGGACTGCTGTCCGGCGAGATGATCTGCTGCCAGTTGTTCTCCGAGCCCGAGGCGGGCTCGGACCTTGCCGGAGTACGTACCCGCGCGGCGCGCACGAAGGACGGCGACTGGCTGGTCACCGGACAGAAGGTGTGGACCTCCTATGCCCAGTACGCGGGACTCGGCCTGCTCCTGGCGCGTACCGACGCCGAAGCGCCGAAACACCATGGCCTGTCGATGTTCCTCGTCGACATGGACGCCCCTGGCGTGGAGGTGCGGCCGCTCCGGCAGATGTCCGGTGACTGCGAGTTCAACGAGGTCTTCTTCGACGAGGTGCGGGTGCCCGCCGACCGGCTCGTCGGGCGTCCCGGGGAAGGCTGGCCGGCCGCCGTCGCGGTGCTCGGCCACGAGCGCGTGGGAGTCTCGCGCGGAGACGACAGCTCGCCACGCCGCCCCATCCCGTACGAAAGGCTGCTCGAACTCGCCCGGCACGGCGGGCGCGACAGCGATCCCGTGGTCCGCGAACGGCTGCTCGACGCCTTCCTCGGCCAGCGGACCGCAGCCCTGGTCAGTCGCCGGATCGCCGCACGTACCCTGGCAGGGGCCGAGCCAGGACCCGAGACATCGGTAGGCAAGCTGCTGCGCACCGCCAACGGCCTGCACGCTGCCCGTCTCGCCTCCGACGTCGCCCTCGGCGCGGGCGCGACCTGGGCGGGCGACGACACCCTGGCCGCGGACGCCGCCTTCTGGGTGCTGGACGCGCCCGGGATGGCGATGGGCGGCGGTACCGACGAGATCCAGCGCAACACCATCGGCGAGCGGGTGCTCGGTCTGCCGCGTGAGCATTCGGTCGAGCGGGGCGTCCCGTTCCGCGACCTCGTCCGTACCCGGGAGGGGCAGCAGTGATTCCGTATCCGCTGAGTGAACTGACAGACGAGCGCGCCGAGTTGGCCACAACTGTCCGTAAGCTTTTCGAGCGTCACTGCGACGAGCGGCAGGTGCGCGCCCGGATGGAGCGGCGTGAGGGCTTCGACCCGGCAACGCACCGCGAACTCGCGGAGACGATCGGGGTGTTCGCGCTTCAGGTGCCCGAGGAGTACGGCGGAGCGGGCTTCGGGCCCGGTGATCTGCTGCCGGTCTTCGAGGAGGCCGGGCGAGCGCTGTACGGCGGCCCTCTGCTGTCCAGCACGACCGCCGCCGCGGCCCTGACGGCCATCGGGGACCCACAGGTCTGCGCCCGGCTCCTGCCGGACATAGCAGCGGGCCGCACGGTGGCGACCCTCGCGGGGATGGACGGAGCTCCCTCCCCGATAGCCGCGGCCCGCGACGCTGCCGGCTCCTGGACGCTGACGGGCGCCGTGGAGCCGGTGCTGGACGGAGCCGACGCGGACCTGCTGCTGGTCCCGGCCCGTACGGGGGACGAGGTCGGGCTGTTCGCCGTCGCCACCGACGGCTTGGCGCGTACTCCGCTGCAAGGCCTGGACATGACTCGACGTCAGGCCGTGGTGATGCTCTCGGGCACCTCCGCCGAGCAGGTCGCAGCCGGCCCCGCCGCGGAGGCCGCATTGCGTGCGGCCCTCGACCACGCGGCCCTCGCAGTGGCCGCCGAGTGCCTGGGCGCTGCCCGTCGTTGTCTGGAGGATGCGGTGGCCTACGCCCTGACCCGGCACCAGTTCAGCCGGCCGATCGGCGGATTTCAGGCGGTCAAGCACCGGCTCGCCTCCCTGTGGGCCCGGACGGAGGCAGCGGGCGTGGTGCTCCGCTCCGCGGTCGCAGCGCTCGACACTGCCGGTCGTCCCGAACCCCTGGACAGCGCACACGCCTTCATCGCCTGCGTCGACGCCCTCGACGGGTGCGCCGAAGGCACGATTCGGGTGCACGGTGGCATCGGGTTCACCTGGGAGCACTCCGCGCACCTCTACTTCCGGCGGGCTCGCGCCGCGCAGACCCTGCTGGGTCCACTGTCCGCACATCGGGCCCGCGTCGCGCGGCTCGCCGGACTCGACGCCGCGTCCGCGGCTCACCCACAAGGAGAACCCGCACGATGACCGTCACTCCGCACACCCCGGGACCGCTGAAGCTGGACACCACCGCGATCGGCGCTCCGTCAGAGGTGATCGAGGCAGCGGTGGCCGCCGAGCGGCGTGGGGTCGACCGGATCCTCATGTCGGAGACCGCCCACGAGCCGTTCCAGCCCCTCGCCGTCGCCGCCTCCCGCACCTCGGCCATCGAGGTCGGCACCGGCGTGGCCATCGCCTTCGCCCGCACCCCGATGACTCTGGCCTCCAGCGCATGGACGCTGCAGCAGCTCTCCCGCGGCCGCGCCGTGATCGGCCTGGGCTCGCAGATCAAGGCGCACATCACGCGCCGCTTCGCGATGCCGTGGTCCAGCCCGGCGGCCCGCATGAAGGAGTTCGTCAGCGCGACCCGCACGATCTGGAACAGCTGGCAGACCGGCGAAAAGCTGCAGTTCCGCGGCGAGTTCTACACGCACACACTGATGAATCCGCTGTTCGACCCGGGCCCGCTGGAACAGGGCGAGCCGCTCGTACTCATCGCGGCCGTCGGTCCACGGATGGCCGCCACGGCGGGTGCGGTCGGCGACGGTGTGATCTGCCACCCCTTCAGCACAGTGCCGTACATCACCGAGCAGCTCGCTCCCGGCGTGCTGGAGGCCCGTGCCGAGGCCACGGCCGATGGAGCACCCTGGACCACGCGGCCCTTCGAGATCACCGGCAGCGTCCTCACCGTGACCGGCCGCACCGAGGAGGAGTACGGGCACTCCCTCGCGGGCATTCGCGAGCGCATCGCCTTCTACGGCTCCACGCCGGCGTACCGGCCCGTGCTGGAGCACCACGGCTGGGGCGCACTCCAGGAAGAACTGCACACCCTGTCGTTGCAGGGCCGCTGGAAGGAGATGGGGCAGCTCATCGACGCCGACGTCCTGAACGCCTTCGCCGTGGTCGCCGAGACCCCGGCCGAGGCGGGCCGGCTCGTCCGTGAGCGCTACACCGGTGTGTACCACCGGGTGTCGGTATCGCTCGCTGCCCAATCCGACCCGGCACTGGCGCTCGACATCCTCGACGGAATCCGGAGCTGACCGACCACCTCTCCCGGGAAGGGAAGTACGCCATGGGTCCAACCGTGCTTTACGAAGTCGAGGGCGCTGTCGCCACCGTCACGATCAACCGGCCGCAGCGCCGCAACGCGGTCAGCATGCGGGTCTTCGAGGAGCTGCGCGCCGCGCTGGAGCGTGCGGCGGGCGATGCGGCCGTGCGGGCACTGGTACTCACCGGTGCCGGCGACGACTTCTGTGTCGGCGCCGACCTGACCGGAGCTCCGGAGAGCCGGGTGCTGACGGGTGAGGGCCGGGAGGCGGACGAGCGGCGACTCGTACAGGTGGCGGGCGCGGTGCGCCTGCTGCGGGAGTGGGACAAGCCGTCCGTCGCCCTGATCCGCGGCGGCTGCGCCGGTGCCGGGATGTCGCTCGCCCTGGCCTGCGATCTGCGGTACGCGGCCGACGACGCGGTGTTCAACACCGCCTTCCTCACGGTCGGGCTCACCGGTGACCTGGGCATCGGCTGGCTGCTCACCCAGGCCGTCGGCCCGGCCAGGGCCCGTGAACTGATGCTGCTCCCGGAAAAACTCACGTGCTCACAAGCGCTGTCCGTGGGTCTGGTGACCGCGGCCGTCGCAGCCGATGAGCTGGCCGGCGCAGCGGGCTCCGTGGCGGAGCGGCTGGCTGCGGCGGCCCCACTCGCGGTCGCCGGTGTCCGGCGGAACCTGGACGACGCGGTGAGGCTCCCGTTGGACGGCTACCTGCCCCGCGAGGCACGGAGGATCGCTCACGCGGCGTACTCCGAGGACGCGAAGGAGGCCCGCGCCGCCTTCTTGGAGAAACGTGCTCCGGTGTTCACCGGCCAGTGAGCCCGGGGCCCCGCGCCCGGCGCACCCGTATCGCACGGGACCGGCCGCCCCTGCTCAGTCCGGCGGCATCCATGGGAAGTCGTCCAAGGGGTCCCGGGCCGGGGAGAACCAGCGTAGGTAGGGGTCGGCCAGGCCGAGCAACTGATCATGACGTTGACCGTCACCGCAGAGGCTGGCTCCGACCACGTACAGGGAGTTGCGCCGAGCGAGGGGGCCACGCAGAGCAGGGAGGTCGAGTGTGGTGGTCGCCAGCAAACCGGGTGCCTCCGTGAAGACCCATGCCACCGGGCGTAGGCGGGAGGCTTCCTGGAGCTGGGCGACGAAGAGGGATCGGGCCCGGGTGGTGAGGTAGCTGAGCAGCGACGCGGTGAACACGACCACCGGCTCACGGCCCGGCAGCTCGGCGAGTATCCGAGCGGTGTCCATGGTTGCTTCGCCCGTCACCACCTTCGTAGCCGCGGTGGACGCCGCGAGGTCGATGGCGCCCCGCAGGGTGGCGAGTTCTTCGATCTGCTCGGGCCAGATGAACGCTTCCAGCCAGGCTCGGGCATCGGGGTCGGACAGGTCGACCGGACGTTGGTCGATGCCGATGCGCCGGGTGATCTCCGGTGCCGTCCGGAGGATGTCGGCGCCGGATGAGCCACGGACTTCGCAGGACACGACAACCGAGGACGCAGGGGGCGTGGCTGTCGCTTCGCCGTTGAGGCGGTAGTCGTAGTGGTCGAACAGCAGGTTGAGCCCGGCACTGGCGCCGACTTCGACAAGGGCGACGGGACCCGGCCAGTGGCGGTGTACGTGATCGACACCGAGGCGCAGGGCGACACATCGGCGGATCTCGTTGGTCTGGGTGGACCGCTGCGACAGAAGGCAGGCCAGCTCGTCGCGATGCCGGCCGCAGAAAGCAGCGAACGTCGACACCAGCTGGTCGTCGACCGCCCGGCGCCCACCATGAATGGGGTAGTAGGCAGCCAGCTCCGAGCCTCGGCGTGATGCGAGAAGCAGGTTCACCGCAGCGAACAGGAGACTGGGGCGGCGCTGCTCTTCCGGCGTATCGAGAAGAAGAGCGAGAAGGCTGGGGTCACCCGCGACGCCTTCGCTGAGGGTCTCGTACACGGGGGAGCGGCCGGCACCCTGTGTCGCGCCGAAGAACCGGAACAGCCGCTGGAGCCGTTCGGCTTCCGCTGCCCCTGGAGGCTGCTCATCTCGTGTCACAGGACTTTTCTACCGTCCTGAAGGGCTCCCGACGCCCGAACGGAGCCACATACCTTGATCACGACTCCGGACAGGCCCTTCCGGGCGCCGTCCTGGGGACACCGCGCGCGTACTGCGGTTCCCCGTCAGTCCAGCTCCTGCCGAGCCGGTTGCTGGGCCGGGAGATCTTTGGCGGCTTCCAGCGACGCAGGGGACGGCCGGGAGATGAAGTTCTCGAAAGCGTCCATCCCGAGCATCAGCAGCATCATGAGGACGGGGAGGCATAGGGCTATGAACACCATGGAACCCTCACGGAGGTAGTAGGGACCATCTGCTCTGCACTGTTCCTCAGTGTGCAGCCGAACGGACCAATACGCTCGTCGGGCCGGAGCCCGCAGGTCAGGAGGGGCCGGTCCACGCGGCAGCTTCGTTGCCGCTCAGGCGCAGGAGCCGCGTCCGTACCTCCCGCAGTGTCCACCCCGGTACGGAGACCGCCATGAGGTACCGGGAGGCGGTCGACGATGCGGTGGCTGATACGGAAGACGGAGGATCAGCGCATCCGGGAGAGGCGGGCAGGGCGCGGTGCCGGCCGTTCGGGTGGAGAGTCGGGCGGGTCCAGCGCCGACATCCGGTAGCGGCCCGTTGCGGGCAGCGGGATACGGACCAGCAGGTCATCGAGCCGTCGTCGGCCAGATGGCTGGACCGTACGCCGTACCCGTACGGCAGATCCCAGTCCAGATCAGCTGGCCGCGCAGCGGAACGGCGCTCCAGCCTGTGCCCAGGACCGGTCTCCCCGCCATCGTCGCCCCGGAGCACGCGGACGGTGAGCCGTGCACGGGACCTGGGCGGCCGCACCCCGGCCGTGCTCGGGCCTGCTCCGCTTGCGCGGCAGACGGCCCCTTGCCGACGCCCGTCACAGCGCGCCGCAGCCGGCCGGGCGTCGAGCCGGGCCGGGCCCCTACCGCGTGGCGAGTTCCCGTACCGTCGCCATGTCGCTGAACGGGAGCAGCTCTTCGTTGACGATCTGGTAGGGCTCGCTGCCCTTGCCCGCGATCAGGACGATGTCGCCGTCCCCGGCGGCGGACAGGGCGAAGGAGATCGCCCGGCGGCGGTCGGCGAACCGCTCGAAGGTGGTGCCGCTCGCCATCAAACCCGGGACGATCTGGTCCATGATCGCCCGGGGGTCTTCGTTCCTGGGGTTGTCCGAGGTCAGGACGCACAGATCGGAGTAGGTGCCGGCGATCTTCCCCATCGGGGCGCGTTTGGTGACGTCCCGGTCCCCGCCACAGCCGAAGACGGTGATGACCCGGCCCGAAACGTAGCCGCGGATGGTGGTCAGCACCTTCTCCAGCGAGTCCGGTGAGTGTGCGTAGTCCACGATGACGGATGTGCCGTCCGGGGTCTCGTAGCGTTCGAACCTTCCCGGGATCGGGGGCATCAGCTCAAGTGCGTCGACCAGTCCGGCCAGATCGTGCCCGATGAGGTGGCAGGCGGCGACAGTGGCCAGTGCGTTGGAGACGGAGAACCGTCCGGGATGGGGGATCGCGGCCGGATACTTGTGGCCGGCGTGGTGCAGGGTGAAGCGGGTGCCGACCGCGTCCATGGTGAGGTCGGTCGCCCGGTAGTCCGCCTCTGCGTCGATGCCGTACGTGACGGCCGCGCCGGGCATCATCGCCCCGATGGCCGCTCCGAGCGGATCGTCGGCGTTGACCACCGCACGCCGGCACAGTCCCTGGAACAGACGGAGTTTGGCGTCCCGGTAGTTCTCCATGGTGCCGTGGTCGTCCAGGTGATCCTGCGTCAGGTTGGTGAACACCCCTACGTCGATGAATGAGTGGTCCAGACGGTGCGTCAGCAGACCCATCGACGTGGCCTCCAGCACGACGGTGGCGACACCGCGGTCGCGCATGCACCCGAGCAGATACTGGAAGTCCGGCGACTCCGGGGTCGTCAGTACCGACCTGGGCATCGGAATCAGCTCGTCGCCGATCCGGCTGCCCGCCGTCCCGATGACCCCCACCCTGGCGCGCTCGGCGATCCTCAGCACCGACTCGACCATGTACGAGACCGACGTCTTCCCGTTGGTGCCGGTGACGGCCACCATGTCCATCTGCCGTCCGGGCTCGCCGTGGTACCGGGAGGCGACGGCCGCAGCCGCCTTGCGCGTGTCCGGCACCGCCACGACGCACACGCCCGCGTCCGACGCCCAGGTCGGGGCCGGAAGTGGTGGTGCCGCGGAGTCGACGAGTACCGCCACCGCGCCGCGTGCGACAGCCGGTCCGACCGACTCCGGGCCACCCTCGCGGTGACCGGGTACCGCGATGAAGAGGGATCCCGGAGCGGCGCGGTGAGCGTCGAAGCACGCGCCCGCGGTGATCCTCGTCTCCGGATCGCCCGCAAGGACTTCATGGTCGTGCCCGGCGAGCAGCTCGCTCAACTTCACAGGGGTCCTCTCGGAAATGCACCGGCTGCCGGTCGTCCGGCAGTCGGCGCGCAGGTGGCGCACAGGGCGCCAAGGAGTGACGGAGCAGGAGATTGGGGCGAGGACAGCCACAGTGCGGTGGCAGAGGAGAAGGAGGGGGGAGAGGCGGGGAACGGGTTCCGCAGACAGCAAGGCGGAACGATCAAGCCGAGATCAGCGCTGAGAACTGCCCGGAATCGCTAGCCGTGGCCGTGCAGCGCGCGGCAGCAGGCCGCCGGCATGTTCACCGGATTGACGGCTGTCGCATGTGCGGCGGCCGGACACAGGGCATGAGCGGCCTGAAACCGGCACTCCCTCACTGCACATGTGCGACCCATGTAGGGAGTGTACGTCCGGCCGGGCGGGCGATCTCCCGAAGTGCCGCCCTGATCTTGGATGGTGGGTGTGTCGTCTCGGCGGAACCGGAGTCGCGATCGGTGACGAGAGGTCGGCCTGGTCCTCTCCCGCCGGCACCAATGGTCCAGGTGGCGTCTACACGGTGCTGCGTGTCGGCACGGTCATCATGACAATCACCGGCACTGACACCGACGACCAGGCGTTCGCCACCTCCCGGCTCGAAACGTTCGCGGGAATGATGGCCGAACGAGCGCAGCAGGCGCAGAACGGCCACAAACCGACCGTGTACGTACGCGAAGCCTGAGACAACCCGCCGCGTAGGACGCGGCAATCGCATCAGCGTAACGCGTTCATGGGCCGTCTCCATCCCCGTCGGCAGGCCTCATTCCAGGAACCGAGCAGCGAGCTCTTCCAGCGTTGGACCGGAGCCAACGAGGCTCCTGTGCGCGAAAGGCGCCTGACGGGCAAAGGGCCAGGTCAGGCGCCTTCGACGCGTACGCCCGCACAGTGTTCCTGAGGGCCCGGTGAACATCAGAGGGCGGGCGGCTACGACGAGGCGGCGAGAGCGGTCACCTCGACACGCATTCACTCGATGGCGACCGCGGCGACCGCGACGCAAGGGGGCAGCTTGAGGCTCTAGAAGAAGCCCAGCTTCTTCGGGGAGTAGCTCACCAGCAGGTTCTTCGTCTGCTGGTAGTGGTCAAGCATCATCCGGTGGTTCTCCCGCCCGATACCGGACTGCTTGTACCCGCCGAAGGCCGCGTGCGCGGGGTAGGCGTGGTAGCAGTTCGTCCAGACACGGCCCGCCTGGATGGCGCGGCCCGCGCGGTACGCGGTGTTCATGTCCCGGGTCCATACGCCCGCGCCGAGTCCGTACAGCGTGTCGTTCGCCGTGCTGATCGCGTCGTCGAAGTCGGAGAAGGATGTGACGGCGACGACCGGGCCGAAGATCTCCTCCTGGAAGACCCGCATCCTGTTGTCGCCCTCGAAGATCGTCGGCTGTACGTAGTATCCGCCGGCCAGTTCACCGTCGTACTCGATCCGCTGTCCGCCCGTGAGGATCTTCGCGCCTTCCTGCTGGCCGATGTCCAGATACGAAAGGATCTTCTGCAGCTGGTCGTTGGACGCCTGGGCGCCGATCATCGTGTCCGTGTCCAGCGGGTGCCCCGGCAGGATCTGCTGGGTGCGGGCGATGCCCGCCTCCAGGAACTCGCTGTAGTGACCGCGCTGGATCAGCGCACGCGAAGGACAGGTGCACACCTCGCCCTGGTTGAGCGCGAACATCGTGAAGCCTTCGAGTGCCTTGTCGCGGAAGTCGTCGTCCGCCGACCACACGTCGTCGAAGAAGATGTTCGGTGACTTGCCACCGAGTTCGAGCGTGACCGGCTTGATGTTCTCGGAGGCGTACTGCATGATCAGCCGCCCGGTCGTGGTCTCGCCGGTGAACGCGATCTTCGCGACCCGCGGACTCGACGCCAGCGGCCTGCCCGCCTCCGAACCGAAGCCGTTGACGATGTTGACCACACCGGCCGGCAGCAGATCGGAGATCAGACTCATCCAGAAGTGGATGGAGGCCGGGGTCTGTTCGGCGGGCTTGAGGACCACCGCGTTCCCCGCGGCCAGAGCCGGTGCGAGTTTCCACGTCGCCATCAGGATGGGGAAGTTCCACGGGATGATCTGGCCGACCACGCCGAGCGGCTCATGGAAGTGGTACGCGACGGTGTCGTCGTCGAGCTCGCTGAGCGTGCCCTCCTGGGCGCGCAGCGCGCCGGCGAAATAGCGGAAGTGGTCGATGGCCAGCGGGATGTCGGCGGCCAGCGTCTCGCGGACCGGCTTGCCGTTCTCCCAGCTCTCGGCGACCGCCAGCTCCTCCAGGTGCGCTTCCATCCGGTCGGCGATCCGGTTGAGGACCGTGGCCCGGTCACCTGCCGCGGTCCGGCCCCAGCCGGGGGCCGCGGCGTGTGCCGCGTCCAGGGCGCGCTCGACATCCTCGGCGGTGCCGCGGGCGATCTCGGTGAACGGCCTGCCGTTGACCGGGCTCGGATTCTCGAAGTACTGCCCGCGGGCGGGCGGGACGAACTCCCCGCCGATCCAGTGGTCGTAGCGCGACTCGTACGAGACGATCGCGCCCTCGGTGCCCGGTGCTGCGTAACGGGTCATGTCAGTGGCCTCCCGGAATCCGCGCCGCCCGCCGTTGGACGGCGCTCGGAGCCGAGGGTAGGGACCACGACGTTGCAACCACGTTGCGACGGCGGGGGAGTGTGCGCGACCGCGCGGGCCTGCGTCGCGGCGGGCCGGACCCTGATCGACCGCCCCCTGATCAACCGCCCTCCGATCAGCCGCCCTTGATCATGTCGGCGCACTTCTCGCCGATCATCATGGTGGTGATGCAGGGATTCACCGTCGGCAGGAACGGCATGACCGACGCGTCGGCCACCCGCAGCCCGGTGACACCCTTCACCCGCAGCTGCGGGTCGAGGGGGGAGTCCGGGTCGTCGGCCGCACCCATCCGGACGGTGCCCGCCGGGTGGTAGACGGTGTTGTGGGTCTCGCGGATGTACGCGAACAGCTCGTCGTCGGAGCGTGCGGCGGCCCCCGGCGCCAGTTCCGTACCGGCCCATTCGGCCATCGCGGGCTGGGAGACGATCTTCCGTGCCAGCCGCAGCCCGTAGGTCATCACCCGGATGTCGTGCTCGTCGGTGAAGTAGCGCGGATCGACGCGGGGCTTGTCGCGGAAGTCACGGGTACGCAGACGGACCGTGCCCATCGAGCGGGCCCGGGTGACGTTCGGTGTGAGGCAGAACGCGTTGTCCGTCGTCGGATAGCCGCGCCGGTAGGTGTTCATGTCGAAGGGCACCGAGCCGTAGTGGAACATCAGGTCGGGCCGGTCCAGATCCGGTTCGGTGTCGGAGAAGATGCCGATCTCCCACCACTGGGTGGAGGAGGTGACCATGGGCTGCTTCGCCTCCCACATGATCACGCCCTCCGGGTGGTCCTGGAGATGGGAGCCGACACCGGGGGAGTCCACCCGTACGCCGACCCCGCTCTCGCGCAGATGCCCGGCCGGTCCGATGCCCGACAGCATCAGCAGCTTCGGCGAGTCGATGGCCCCGCAGCTGACGATCACCTCGCGGCGCGCGGTCACCGAGCCGCTGTGGATCGTGTCGGGCTCCAGGTACTCCACCCCGGTGCACCGCTGGTCCGCGTCGAAGAGCAGCCGCTTGGCCTGGAGGCCGGTCCGGATCTCCAGATTCGGCCGGTCGGCGAGCACCGGGTGCAGATAGGACACCGAAGCCGACGAACGGGTGCCGTCCGCACGGGCGTTGATCTGGAACCAGTGCGCCCCGCGCACCACGGTCGTCCCCGTGTTGAAGGGCGTACGGGGAATCCCGGCCTCCTCGCACGCGTCCAGCAGCGCCGCACCGCAGGGGTCGGCCGGCGGAACGGTACGGATGGTCACAGGACCCGAGCGGCCGTGGTGGTCACCCGGCGCGTCATTGCTCTCCAGCCGCCGGTAGAGCGGGAAGCAGTCCGCCGCGCTCCATCCCGTACAGCCGAGCGCGCCCCACTCGTCGAGGTCCTCGGCCGGTGCCCAGAAGGCGATGCAGGAGTTGTGCGACGAGCAGCCGCCCAGCACCTTGGCCCGGGCGTGCCGCATGAAGCTGTTGCCGTTCTCCTGCGGCTCCACCGGGTAGTCCCAGTCGTACCCGGACTCCAGCAGGGCCATCCAGCGGTCGAGCCGCAGCACGTTGTCGTCGCCCGCGTCCGACGGACCGGCCTCCAGTACGCACACGGTGACCGCGGGGTCCTCACTCAGCCGGGCGGCGACGACCGCGCCCGCGGTACCGCCGCCCACCACCACGTAGTCGTATGCCCGGCTGGCGTCGGGGCGCTCGGGCGTTTCCTCGGACATGGCTGCTCCAGATCAGGGGTTCCGGCGGGGGGAGGAGGAGAGAAAGGACTGGTGGGGGCAGTGGTGCAAGGGGGCAGTGGTGCAGGGGGGGCGGCTGGTTCAGACGCCGGGCGGCTCCGGGGTCTCCAGGACGGCGCGGTGCGCGTCCAGTACGCCGGTCTTCTTGCGCTGGATGAACCAGTAGTACGCGAACCCGCCGCCGCCGACGATCCCGATGAAGACGAACGCACCCCACTGGAGATACCAGTGGTGCGGGCCCGTCGCGTTGTAGACGGCGCTGCGCGGCCAGGCGAGGTTGAGCGACATACCGAAGCCCCACAGCACGGCGAAGATGTTGACGGGGAGTCCGAACCGGCCGAGCGTGAAGCGCCCTTCGGCGGGCTCCCAGGTACCGCGCAGACGCCGGATCAGCATCGGGGTGGTGACCAGCAGATACGCCACGTAGATCATGATGATCGCGATACTCGTGATCACCGAGAAGATCTGCGGCTGGTTGATGTTGATCACCAGGATCACGACACCGACGATGCCGATGATGATCGCCGGAAGGACCGGGGTCTTGAAGCGCGGGCTGACCCGGGCGAGCAGTGACGAAGCCGGCAGACAGTTGTCGCGGGCCATCGCGAACGCCAGCCGGATGCCCGCCGCGTGCACCGCGAGCTCGCAGACGGTGATGGCGATGACCACGCACCACAGCACGATCTGGCCGATCGTCGAGCCGAGCGTGGAGAGCACCACGTACTGCAGACCGTCCGTGGCCAGCTTCTTCGAGGTCAGGCTGGGCACGGCCAGCAGCGCGAACAGCAGGATGAGCCCGCCGAGCAGGAAGGAGAAGAACAGGGCCCGCAGAATCGCCCGCGGGGCGTTCCGGCTGGGATCCACGCTCTCCTCGCCGAGCGAGGACGCCGTGTCGAAGCCGTACATCACATACGCGGAGGCGAGTGAAGCGGTCAGGAACGCCCGGAGGTAGCCCAGGGTCTGCCCCGAACCGATGCCGTACGTCTGGGTGATGGCGGAGGGCCCCCGGGTGATGTGCGCGGCCAGCAGGATGATCAGGACGACGGCCGCGATCAGCTCGACCATGACACCGGCGGAGTTGATCCTGGCCATCAGCTTGACCCCGAAGGCGTTCACCAGGGTGGTGAAGAGGATCAGGACGCTGCCCAGCAGGACGGCGTTCTCCGCCGCGTCGGTCTTGCCGCTGCCGTTCCCGACGAACTGGAAGGTCGACGAGATCTGCGGCAGCGTGATCTGGTACGCGAGTGCCACGGCAGCCAGCGACACCATCGTCGCGGTCAGCATCATCCAGCCGCCGAGCCAACCGATGTGCGGGCCGCCGAGCTTCTTCGCCCAGTTGTAGACCGAGCCCGCCACCGGGTACCGGGCGGCCAGCTCGCAGAAACAGAGGGCCACCATCAGCTGGCCGATGAAGACCATCGGCCACGACCACCAGTAGGCGGGCCCGCCGAAGCTGACACCGAAGTAGAACAGCTGGAAGGTACCGGTGAGGATCGAGATGTAGCTGATCCCGGCGGCGAAGGTGTGGAAGTTGCCGAGGGTGCGCTTGAGTTCGGGTTTGTAGCCGAACGCCGAGAGCGAGTCGTCGTCGTCCTGGCTCTGCGTGCGGGCCTCGCTCCCGGGATCCGGCGCGGTGCCGTCCCCGCCGGATCCGCCGGCGCCCTTCCGGTTCACTCGAACCACCTCAGCGGACGCGGTGACAGATTGCGCCACACGTGCTTGGCCTCCTGATACTCGGCGAGCCCTGCGGGGCCCAGCTCGCGCCCGAAACCGGACTGCTTCATTCCGCCCCACTCGGCCTGCGGTACGTACGGCTGGAAGTCGTTGATCCACACGGTGCCCGCCCGCAGCCGGGACGCCACCCGGTGGGCCCGGCCGACGTCCTGGGACCAGACCCCGCCGGACAGCCCGTAGACCGTGTCATTGGCGAGAGCGACGGCTTCGTCCTCGTCGCGGAACCGCTCGACGGTCAGGACCGGGCCGAACGACTCGTCACGCACCACGGACATCCCCGGGGTGCACTCGTCCAGCACCGTCGGCAGGTAGTAGAAACCGGAGTCCAGCGCCCGGTCCTCCGGCCGTGCGCCCCCGCACCGGAGCACCGCGCCCTCGGCGATGCCGGCCGCCACATAGGCCTCCACCTTCTCGCGGTGGGCCGCCGAGATCAGCGGACCGGTCCGCGCGCTCTCGTCGAAGGGGCCGCCCAGTGGGATGGCCCGCGCCCCGGCCACCACGTCCTCGATGAACCGGTCGTGCAGCTCGTCCTGGACGAGCAGCCGTGCGCCGGCCGAGCAGACCTGGCCCGAGTGGAGGAACACGGCGGTCAGGGCATAGTCCACGGCGCTCTCGTACTCCGCGTCAGCGAAGACGATGTTGGGGTTCTTGCCGCCGAGTTCCAGGGCGATCTTCTTCACGGTGGGGGCCGCGGCGGCCATGATGCGGCGTCCGGTGACCAGCCCGCCGGTGAAGGACACCATGTCGACCCGCGGGTCCTCGGTGAGGGGTGCGCCCACGGCCGGTCCGGTGCCCAGGACGAGATTCGCCGCCCCGTCCGGCAGCCCGGCCTCGGTCAGCAGCCGCATCAGGAAGATGGCGGTGTGCGGGGTCAGTTCGCTCGGCTTCAGTACGAAGGTGTTGCCGGCGCCGAGCGCCGGCGCGACCTTCCACGCGGTCTGCAGCAGCGGATAGTTCCAGGGGGTGATCAGCGCGCACACACCGACAGGTTCGTGCACGATCCGGCTGTCGACACCGGGGTCCCCGGTGTCGACCACCCGGTCGGTGCCGCCGGCCGCCACGAGATTGCCGAAGTAGCGGAAGCAGTTGGCGATGTCCGCCATGTCGTACTCGCTCTCCACGAGCCGCTTCCCGGTGTCCAGGGACTCGGCGCGGGCGAGCGTGTCCTGGTCGCGTTCGATCAGGGCGGCGACCCGCAGCAGCAGGGCACCCCGCTCGGCGGCCGGGGTGGCGGGCCACGGACCGTTGTCGAACGCCTCACGCGCCGCGGCGATCGCCGCCGACGCGTCACTCGGACCCGCCTCGTCGACCGTCGCCACCAGCGTGCCGTCGGCGGGGCAGTGGATCTCGCGGAGCCCCCCGTCAGCGGCGGCCGTCCAGGTCCCGCCGATGAAAAGCTCAGGCATGTGGACTCCTCCGGTTTTGGGCGTCCGGCTTGCGCGTGGACACTCCGTCGGCGGTTCTTTACCGACCGACAGTGCTTTACCAACCGACAGTAGGGAGCACCGGGCCTCCGCGCAGTACGGGCGAGGCAGCCGGGGGAAGCGAGCAGTGGTCAGGAACCCTGCCAGGAGTCCAGTTCGCGCACCCGCGACACGGCGGACGACCGCTGCCGGGCGGGCAGCGCGGTGGCGAGCGCCCGCCAGACGGGGAGGTCGTCCTCGCCCCACGGGCTGTACGCCCAGTCAGCGAGCAGCCCCGGATCCCCGCGTGCGATCAGTGCCTCCCGCAGCTGGTCGGCGAGCCGCCGGCGCAGCCGGACCACCGCGGGCGCCCGCGACGCGGGCAGCAGCGGACCGGCGTACGCGTTCATCGCCGAGGTCACTGCCCCGGACGCCAGCAGCCGTGCCACCCCCGCGAAGTCCGTGTCGACGGGATCGGCCAGCCGGTAGGGACGCGACCGCAGCAGCTCAGGGCCGAGCAGCCCGCGCAGCCGGAACAGCTCCGCGCGCAGAGTGACCGGGGTGACCGTCTCGTCCTCGTACAGCTCGACGAGCAGTTCGTCCCCGGTGACGCCTTCCGGGTGCTGGGCGAGCACCGTGAGGATCTCACTGTGCCGTCGGCTGAGCCCGTACTTGAGGCCGCCCACCACGAGCAGTGCCGCGTCCCGCCCGAGCACCGACAGCTGGACGGATCCGGCTGAGGGCGGTGGCGCGAGCAGTGCGAGCTGCGATTCGGCGGCCCGTGCGACCGCGCTGACGAAGGCCAGGCTGTGCGGATGGGCGAGCCGGTCGCCGCCGGTGATGTCCACGGCGCCCAGCAGCCGCCCGGTGCCCGGATCGTGGACCGGCGCCGCGGCACAGGTCCACGGGTGGACGGGCCGCTGGAAGTGCTCGGCCGCGAAGACCTGCACGGGACGGTCCACGGCGATGGCGGTGCCGGGCGCGTTGGTCCCGGTCGCCGCCTCCGCCCAGCGCGCCCCCGGTACGAAGTTCATCAGCCCCGCCTGTCTGCGGGGTGTCGCGTGCCCCTCCACCCAGAGCAGCCGCCCATGTGCGTCGCACACCGCAAGCAGATGCTCGCCGTCCATCGCGTAGGCACCCATCAGCTCGCGGAACAGCGGCATCACCCGGGCCAGCGGATGGCTGTCCCGGTACGCGGCGAGCCCGTCGTCGGACAGCTCGACGTGCGCCGTCCCCTCGCGGCTGACCCGTGCGCGGGCCGAGCGCCGCCAGGACTCCGCGACCACGGCCCGCACGGGGCGCTCGACCCGCCCCGCGGCCGCGAACGACTCGTACGCTCCGCGCAGCGCCCTGCGGCGCCGCGCGGGATCGGCCCCTGCCTCCAGAGCCACCCATGTGTCGGTCAACTCGGCCTCCCCGGCCCTGCGGTGCACCGGACACGGCCATCGTCGCCCCGGCGGCGGGACCGGGCAAGCGTCCTGTCAGGCGAGGTTGACCAGCCGCAGGTAGCGGACCCAGTCCCAGTGCGGACCGGGGTCCGTGTGGTCGGTGCCCGGGACCTCGACATGCCCGATGATGTGGGTGCGGTCCTTGGGGATCGAGTACCGGTCGCAGACGGACGCGGTGAGCGCCGCCGACTTCTCGTACAGGGCGTCGGTGAAGTACTCGGGCTTGTCGACCCAGCCCTCGTGCTCGATGCCGATACTGCGGGTGTTGTAGTCCCAGTTCCCGGCGTGCCAGGCGATGTCGTGCTCCCGGACGCACTGGGCGATGTATCCGTCGGACGAGCGGACCACATAGTGGGCGGTGACCGCCTTCGCCGGATCCCGGAAGATGGCCAGGGTGTTGGTGAAGGTCTCCTGGGTGACGTGGATGACCACCCGGTCGATCTTGTACGCCGACGGACGGGTGGACGCCGTGTAGTTGGCGGTGGATGCGGGCATCCAGTGGGCGGTCGGGTAGTCGGTGTCCGACGCGCTCTCGGCCTCTGCGTCGGTCGCGGGCAGCAGGATGCTCGCGGTGGCCACGAGCGCCGCGCTCTGCAGCAGCCGTCTGCGGCTGGGACCTGATCCGTTGCGTGCCATCTGGCTCTCCTGGGGTGGGGGGAACGGGTACGTCTGTGGCGGTGCGGTCAGGCTGAGGTCAGGGCCGGGGGAGTACCGCAGCCGTCTCCCTGAGATGACGGTGCAGACCGCGGTGCGGTTCTCCGGACGGCAGCCATTCCTTGCGGATCTTCGCGACACAGGTGTAGTTGGCGTCGCAGACGTTGGCGAGCGGGGCCTCGCCCGCCTGGGAGAGGAGCTGGTACGCGTCCAGTTCGGACAGCCCGTAGTCGCGTGACAGCCACTGCACCAGGTCCAGTTGCGATATCCGGAAGGCGTCCTCCAGCGGGCGGGCCGAGCCGGTCGACATCAGATGGGTGTCCGACTCCAGCCGGGGCCACGGCGTCGCCACGCCCTTCAGGAGTTCGACCACGACGACGGTATTCATGGCGCACTCCACGGCCACCCCGCAGGTCTCGCCCTCACCCTGCCTGGCGTGCCCGTCACCGAGGCTGAGCAGCGCGCCCTCGACGTTCACCCCGAGGTAGCAGGTGACGCCCGCGCGCATCTCCGGGGTGTCCATGTTCCCGCCGTGCGCGTCGGGCACCAGCGCGGAGCGCACCTCCAGATTGGCCGGGGCCACCCCGACCGTGCCGTGCATCGGGTCCATCGGCAGGGCGATCTCGAAGTCGCTGTCGCGCGCCCGGAAGAGGCAGGTGCGCCGCTCCCGGTCCAGCTCCCACATCCAGACGACCTCGGGCAGCGGTGGCTGCAGGGTGGCCGTCGTGTGGGTGGAGGTCAGCGCGCCGAAGAGCGGGACGGTCGTCGACGCGGCCCAGTCGCGGGCCGGTTCGACCGATACGAAGTGCACGGCCACCGTGTCGCCGGGCTCGGCGCCCTCGATGTGGAAGGGGCCCGTCTGCGGGTTGAGGAAGGGGAACTCGCAAACCTCGGACACCAGGTCCTTCTCCGACCGCACCCGGCCGGCGAAGCAGTCCTCGGTGAACAGATCAAGGACGGTGCCGGGCGCGATGCGTGCCACCGGGGCCGCCCCGCCGAACGTCCAGGCGTACTCTCCCTCGCCGGGCCGCACCGTCAGGATGCGCGGATCAGTCATGCGGGTAACTCTCCTGTCTCATCGGTTGTGTTGCCGGTCATGGCGGCGCCCTTCCCGGTCGGGGCGCCGCTCTCCTGCGGACTGTGGACTCCGGCGGGGTCCGGCGGCCCGTCCAGATGCACCCGGCCCGTCTCCGCGAGCCGCCCGGGATGCCTGCGCACCAGCACGGCCAGCACCACCACGCCGGCCAGCATCCAGCCGCCGACGACCGGCCCCGCGTACGAGACGGGCGGCTTCAGCGTGGAGACGAAGTCGAAGGCCGGGATCCCGGCCGCCGTCAGGAGCGCGGGGACGAAGGCGGCGATGCCCAGCACCGGGAAGAGCAGATGCGGCACCGGGCGGAACAGGTCGCGCCTGCGCCGCAGGAAGTATCCCGCGCAAGCCAGATTGACGACGATGTACACGCCGATGACCACCGTGACGATGACCGTGGCGAGCAGCGCGAAAGCGGTCTCCGGGCCGTACGCGAGACCGAGTCCGAGCACCGCGGCCACCGCGACGGCGAACTGCACGGCGACCCCGGTGACCGGGGAGCGGTGGCGCGGATGGACACGGGCGAACCGGCGCGGGAACACGCCGATCCGCCCCAGCGCGAAGGCGGTCCGCGTCGACACGTTCGCGCACGCGTTGGCGTTGGCGACGGTCGAGTTGACGATCGCGAGGAAGAGCAGCACCCAGAAGAGCCCGAACGAGGCGCGCGCCACGCCCTCCCAGGACGCGGCACCCGAAACGCCGAACCCGGCGAACCGGTCGGGGCCGAAGTACACGGACATCGCATAGGTGGTCAGGACGTAGAACAGACCGATCGCGAGCGCCGCACCGAGGACCGCCCGCCGCATGGTGCGCCGCGGATCGCGTGCCTCCTCGGCGAGCGGCGCGGCCGCCTCGAACCCGGAGAAGGCCAGCACCGTGTAGACGGACCCGGCGAAGACACCGCCGACCCCGGTGTAGCCATGAGCGGTGTGGGAAGTGCCGAACACCGAAAGGGTGTTGGCGTCCCCGGCCTTCACGATCAGCAGTACGGCGAAGACCAGCAGGACAAGCACCTCGAAGACGCCGAGCACCGTGCCGAAGCGGGCCGATGCCCGGACACCGTAGAACCCGGCCAGGGCGATGATCACCGCTCCGGCCAGGGACCACGGCCACCACAGGGCCGTCGGGTACGAGGGCCACTCCTGGTGCAGGGTGCCCGCCGTGGTGAAGCCGAGCTGGAGCAGCAGCAGGGCGGGCACCAGCGCCTCGACGAAGACATAACCCCAGCCGACCAGGAAGCCGACCGCCGGGTGCAGGCCCTGCGCGGAGTACGTCGCGACCGAGCCAGCGGCGGGCAGTTGCCGTGCCAGCTCTGCGACGCACGAAGCGGTGAACAGACAGGCGACCAGCGCCACCAGCACCGACAGCGGCAGGCTGCCGCCCGCGAACGCGGCGCCCGACGGGATCGACGCCGCGACGGCCGCCGCGGGAGCCATGGCGGTGATGCTCTGGAAGAGGACCTCGCGCAGCCCGATGGCGTCGCGTCGCAGCCCTGGAGCTGGTTCTCCTGGTCCTCCCGGCTCTCCCGGTTCTCTCGGCATTCTCCGACTCCTGGTGTCTGTCGACCGGCACGAGCCCCGCGCGCCATACCGTACGGGCAGACGCGGGAGGGGAGGAAGGGGCCGATGCGCCCGCACCGTAAGGGAGTTGTTCCGTACGGCCGGCGCACGGGACCGTCACTCGCGGTGCTCCTTCCCGCGCAGCAGTGCGTCCGCGTCCGAGAGCGTGGCCCCGATCCGGTGCAGAGCCGGTTCGTCCACGGCGAGCGGCGCGTACCGGGGGCCCCGCGCGGTGTCCCACCGGCGTGCGACCTCGGTGGCGTCCTCGCCGAGCAGCAGCCCCGCCGCCTGGGCCGCCGCGCCCAGCGCCACCAGCTCCTTCGCCACGGGCACCTGGACGGGCCGCCCCGACAACCGCCGTACGGTCTCCCGCCAGGCGGCGCCCTGGGCACCGCCGCCGATCAGCAGCAGCGGCGCTCCGGGGTCCGCGTCCTGGTCCAGGACCCGGTCCAGGGCGGCGAGCAGCGCGTAGACCGCGCCGTCGTAGGCGGCCTGGAGCAGCTGGCCGCCTGTCGTGTCGTGGCGCAGCCCGTACATCAGGCCTGCGGCGTGCGGGAGATGAGGGGTGCGTTCGCCACCGAGGAAGGGCAGCACCACGGAGCCGCCGCCCGCCTCGACGGCCTCCCGGTCGAGCTGGAGCAGCGTGGCGATCCGGTCGACCGCCAGGGTGCAGTTGAGGGTGCAGGCCAGCGGCAGCCAGTCGCTCCGCGCGTCGGCGAAACCGGAGACCGTGCCCGAGGGGTCGACGGGCCGCTGCCGCGACACCGCGTACACCGTGCCCGAGGTGCCGAGGCTGAGCACGGGCCGGCCGGGGCGCAGCCCGAGGCCCAGCGCCGCCGCGGCGTTGTCACCGGTGCCCGGCGCCACCACGGTGCCCGGGGTGAGCGGCAGACCGGGCAGTGCGCGCACGGTGCCCGCCGCATCCGACGGACCCGCGACCTCGGGCAGCAAGTCGGGGGAGAGGCCCGCGAGCTGGAGGATCTCCTCGTCGTACGCCTCGGTCCCGGTGGCCCACCAGCCGGTGCCCGAGGCGTCGCCCCGGTCGGTCGTACCCCGGCCGGTGAGTCGCTCCGTGAGGTAGTCGTGCGGCAGCCGGACCGCCGCCGTGGCGCGGGCCGCGTCCGGTTCGTTCTCCAGCAGCCAGGCCCACTTGGTGACGGTCATCGCAGGCCCCGGCAGGCTCCCGGTGCGCCCGGCCCAGGTGTTGGCTCCCAACTGCCCGATGAGGCGCTCGCTCTGCGGTGCGGAGCGGACGTCGTTCCACAGCATCGCCGGGCGCACGGGCCGGCCGGCCGCGTCCAGGGTCACCAGCCCGTGCTGCTGTCCGCCGACCGAGATGGCGGCGGCCCGGACCGCTGCGGGTCCGCACTGCTGGAGCGCGTCGGTGAGCGCCCGCCACCACTGCTCGGGGTCGCTCTCGCGCGCGCCGTCGTTGCCGGTGACGGTGTGCGGGGCCTGGCCGTGCGCGACGACCTCGCCGGTCGCGGAGTCGACGACCAGCGCCTTGGTCGACTGGGTGGAGGAGTCCACGCCGATGACCAGGGGGCCTTCGGGTGCTGTCATCGATCTGCTCCGCTCTGAGGGGCCGGGCGCCGGCCGGCGTTCCGGCGGCGCCCTGGATACTAATTTGTTAGGCCTCATGACGAAATAGGTCGTCGGCCGAGCGGTGTTGACCTTTCGGACTGCGGACCGATCCGCGGCTCGAACCGCGGATCGGTGCACCCGGGACGGGGGAGCGCAGCCGCAATCCGCCCCCCTGAACCGGCCCGGACTACGTTGCCGCAGGTCAGGCTGTTCGTTCAATCGCCCGGGCGGGCGGGTGCGCGGACCCGTGTTCCCGGCGCGCAAGGATCATGGTCGCGTGCGCCGGTGTCCGACGCCCCGCTCCCCTCAGGACTGCCCCCTCCGGACTTCCCCTCAAGGCCGCCCCCTCCGATCTCCCGAGCAGCCCGCGCTCCCGCTGCCCGCCCGGTCAACTGCTGCTCTGTCACTCGTCGTCGGTCACCGTGGCCAGCGCGGCCGCCGGGTCGGGATCGGCGGGTCCGGCAGGAGTCCAGCGGCCCCGCTCCTTGCGGTAGGGCCACCAGCGGCCGTCCTGCCCGTAGCGCAGCTGGGCGCCGGCCCCCACCACCGTCCAGCGGTTCCCGGTCGGGTCGAACCGCGGACTGTCCCCCTGATCCCACGCCTGGTCGAGCTGTGCGCGTGCCCGCGACAGTCCCTCTGCGCCGGGCGTCCACCGCTCCTCCAGTACGGACAGCGCCGCCGCGCCGCCGCAGTGCCAGGCCCGGACGGCGAGGGCCAGCTCGGCGCGCTCGCGGCCCGAACCCGCGGCGAGGCGGGCCGATATCCGCGCGTCCGTGGTCGCCGCGGCCAGCCGTACGGCGTCCTGCTCCGGCGTCAACTCCTCGGCCGGCGGCTGGTGTTCATGGTCCGGAGCGAGCGCTTCGGCCAGCAGGAGCGACGCTCTGCGGGCCGCGTCCTCCGCAAGGAACTCCAGCGCACCGGGGTCCAGGCCCGGCGCCGGACCCGTCTCCGTGTCCAGGGACGGCGGCCGGCCCGGCGCGTCCGGGACCGACGGCGGCTCGGGCAGCGGCGGCAGCGTGTCCGCAGCGGCGAACGCCTCGTCGGCCCGTACGCCCCCCGGCTCGCGATCCTCCTCGCCTGCCCCGGCACTCTCCGGGCCGGCCGCCCTCCCCGCGCTGCGTCGCTGCAGCTCGTCCAGCAGCTCCCGTTCACCTCGCCCGCGCATCAGCAGCAGCACGAACGGATCCTCGTCGAGGAGGCGTGCCACCTGATAGCAGAGCGCGGCCGTGTGCGGGCAGTGGTCCCACGCGTCGCAGGAGCACTCCGGTTCCAGATCCCCGAGCCCCGGCAGCAGATCCACCCCGGCAGCGGCGGCGTCCTCGACCAGGTGCGGCGGCATCTCACGGTCCAGCAGCGCCGCGATGTGCCCCGCGCTCTCGACCGCCATGTCGAGGAACCGGTCCCACTCCTGGTCGCTCAGCTGTTGCAGCAGCACATCGCTGCGGTACCGCGTGGAGTCCGGGTCCTGCACGACGGCGGTGATCCGCCCCGGCCGTACGGACACCGCGCCGACGGCGCCCGCGCGGGCGTATCTGCGGCCCTTCTTCAGCTGCTGCCCGTCAAGAGCGGTGTCCTCCAGGGCTTTCAGCCAGGCCAGGCCCCACCAGGTCCTGGCGAAAGCGCGGCCCTGGGCCGGTGCGAGCGCGGCGAAGGTGCGCTCCGGTGCGTCCGTACCGCTCATCGTGCACTCCCTCGCAGTTCCACCAGATCCGCCAGTTCGGCGTCGGTCAGCCCGGTCAGTGCGGCCTCGCCCGCCCCGAGCACCGCGTCGGCCAGTTCGCGTTTACGGTCGAGCATGTCGGCGATCCGGTCCTCGATGGTCCCCTCGGCGATCAGCCGGTGTACCTGGACCGGCTGTGTCTGCCCGATGCGGTACGCGCGGTCGGTGGCCTGGGCCTCGACGGCCGGGTTCCACCAGCGGTCGAAGTGCACCACATGGCCGGCCCGGGTGAGGTTGAGGCCGGTGCCCGCGGCCTTCAACGACAGCAGGAACACCGGCACTTCGCCGGCCTGGAAGCGGTCCACCATGTCCTGGCGGCGGGAAACCGGCGTCCCGCCGTGCAACAGCAGGGTAGGCACCCCACGGGCTGTCAGATGCTGTTCGATGAGCCGCGCCATCCGCACGTACTGGGTGAAGACGAGCACACCCGCGCCCTCGGCGAGGATCGTGTCGAGTAGTTCGTCCAGCAGCTCCACCTTGCCCGAGCGCCCCTCGATGAGGGGCTCCTCCTCCTTGAGGTACTGCGCGGGGTGGTTGCAGATCTGCTTCAGCGCGGTCAGCAGCTTCACCACGAGACCACGGCGGGCGAAGCCGTCCACGGTGGAGATCTCCGCGAGCGTCTCCCGCACCACGGCCTCGTACAGACCGGTCTGTTCCCTGGTGAGCGCCACCGCCCGGTCGGTCTCCGTCTTCGGCGGCAGCTCGGGCGCGATGCCCGGATCGGCCTTGCGCCTGCGCAGCAGGAACGGCGCGACCAGCCGGGAGAGCCGTTCCGCCGCGGCCGGATCCTTCCCGCCCTCGACGGCCCGGGCGTAGCGCGTACGGAATCCGCCCAGCCTGCCCAGCAGACCGGGCGTGGTCCAGTCGAGGATCGCCCACAGCTCGGAGAGGTTGTTCTCCACCGGGGTGCCGGTGAGCGCCACGCGGGCGCGGGTGCCGATGGTCCGCAGCTGGCGGGCCGTCGCGGAGTACGGATTCTTCACGTGCTGCGCCTCGTCGGCGACGACCAGCCCCCACATGGCCCCGGCCAGCCGCTCGGCGTCCAGCCGCATGGTGCCGTAGGTGGTGAGGACGAACTCGCCGTCGGTCAGGCCCTCCAGGCTCCGTGCCGCACCGTGGAAGCGGCGTACGGGAGTGCCGGGCGCGAACTTCTCGATCTCCCGCTGCCAGTTGCCCATCAGGGAGGCCGGGCAGACCACCAGGGTGGGGCCCGCCGAGTCCTTGTCGCTCTGCCGGTGCAGATGCAGGGCGATCAGGGTGATGGTCTTGCCGAGCCCCATGTCGTCGGCGAGGCAGCCGCCGAGACCGAGCGAGGTCATCCGGTGCAGCCAGTTCAGTCCGCGCAACTGGTAGTCGCGCAGGGCCGCTTCGAGAGTGGCGGGCTGCCCGATCGTCTGCTGCCCGGTGCCCTCCGGGTCGCCGAGATGGTCGCGCAACCGGGCCAGCGGGCCCGTCGCGGTGACCTCCACCTGCCGCCCGTCCACTTCCGTCGTGCCGGTGAGCGCCGCCCCCAGCGCCTCGATCGGAGCGATGGTGCGGCCCCGGGTGTCGCGGGCGCGCCGTATCTCCTCCGGGTCGACCAGCACCCAGCGGTCGCGCAGCCGCACGGCGGGCCTGGCGGCCTCGGCGAGCTGGTCGAGTTCGGCACGGCTCAGCGTCTGATCGCCCAGCGTGAAGCGCCAGTTGAAGGCGAGCAGGGTGTCGGCCGACAGCATGGACGGCAGGTCCGTCGCGGGCCTGTCCGCGGTGCGTACGAAGCCGGCATCGGCATCAGTCGCAGCGCAGGCAGCGGGATCGGTTGCGGCATCGGGGGCGTCGTCGTCCGCGCCGATGACGGCCCGAGCGGTCAGCGTGCGGGCGAACTCCTGGGGCCAGTGCACCCGTACTCCTCCGGCGGCGAGCGCCCGCGCCGCTTCGCCGAGCAGTTCGGCGACCTCCTCGTCGGCGAGTTCGACCGCGTCGGGAACAGCGGCCGAAAGGAGCGGTGCGAGCGGCGCCCAGGCGCGGGCGGCCCGGCGCAGGGCGAGCAGAGCGTCCATCCGGGCACGCGGCCCGAAGCCGGGTGCCGAGCCCGACCAGACGTCCGAGGCGTCGGCCGTCAGGGAGGGGTCGCTGACACCGTGCATCTGCAGAACGGCCCGGAAAGCCGGCCCGTCGCCCATCTCCGTATCCGCGCCGGAGAGCCCTGTCACCTCCACCCGCAAGGAGATGCGGACACCCGCGTCCTGACCGGCCGCGACATCGGCGGCCCAGGCCTGCTGCCCGGGCAGCTTCCGCGGTTCGGCGGCGGCGAACTCGGGGCTCCCCGCCGCGAAGGACGCGGCGGGCGTCCGCGGCAGCCCGTCCGCCACGGCGTCCAGGAAGGCGCGCACCAACTCCTCGGGTGCGGGCAGCCGTACGGGGTCCGCCGCCGGGTCCAGCGGCACCGCGTGCGCGGTGGGCGGCATGGCCGCGGCGAGTTCCCGTACGCGTACCAGATCGGCGGCGTCCAGGGGGCCGGCCCGCCACGCCTCGTAGCCGTCGGCGCTGAGACCCGGCAGCAGCCGCCCACGGGCGGCGAGTTGGAGAGCGAGCAACGCGGCCGATCCCCAGAAGGTGACAGCTGCTGACGCGTGTGCACCGCCACGGCCACGGGTGAGAACGGGCAGGGCTTCCTGTACCGTCAGGACAGTCGCCCGTACGGGGTACGGGCGTGTGTCGCCGCCGACGACGAGCAGCTCCTCCATGGAGCCGGGGCTCGTGGGCGGCTCGTTGCCATCGGGGTGCCAGAAGGCGACCCTTCCGGTACGTGCCGGGTCCGCAGGCAGGAAGACCGCGGAGCAGCGGGAGAGTTGGGCGATCTCGGAGAGCGTTGCCGTGGGGAGTCCTTGCACAGCGATAGCGCATTCCTCAAATTTGACTACTGTGGGCCGGGATCGCCGAGGGTACCTCATGCCGAGGGGCCGCCGGTGACGCCGTCACTGTGCGGCGCGGCCTGCTCCGGCGCACGGTGGTGGTAGCACCACCCCCTCGCCAGGGGGTGACCCCCCTGTCCTGGCCGGGGGCTGTCCCCCTGCCTCGGCCGGGTGGTGGTGCCATGGTCCCCGCAGTCCCGAAACCATACGTTTCATGAGGTCAGCGCATGGGCCAACAGACCGGAGACCGACATGCCACAGACCGCCTCGCTGCTCGTGGAATCCGAGCAGAAGACGGGCAGCGACTTCGCCCCCCTCCTGAGGGCGGTGAAGGCTCACGGGCTCCTGCAGCGGCGCACCGGCTGGTACATCCTCAGCATGAGCGCCAACCTGCTGGCCCTCGCTGCGACGATCGCCGGCATGTTCCTCGTGGGTGACTCCTGGTGGACCCTCGTGCTGGCCCTTCCGCTGGCCGTCCTCTGGTCGCGCACCGCCTTCTTCGGGCACGACGCCGGACACGCGCAGATGTCCGGTGACCGCAGGGTGAGCCGGGCTGTCGGCTTCTTCCACAGCAATCTGCTGCTCGGTATGAGCTACGGCTGGTGGAACGACAAGCACAACCGTCACCACGCCAACCCCAACCACGTAGACAAGGACCCCGACGTGGGCGTCGGGGTCATGGTCTGGACGCAGAAGCAGGCGGCCGAGCGCGAGGGCCTGTCCCGCTGGCTCACCCGCAACCAGGCACGGCTCTTCTTCCCTCTGCTGCTGCTCGAAGGCATCGCCCTGAAGGTCTACGGCTTCCAGACGGTGCTGTCCCGGGAGAAGGAGGACGGCTGCCGTCAGCCGGGCCGCGAGCGGGCTGTCGAGGCCCTGCTGCTTCTGGTGCACCTCGCCGGGTACGCCGCGCTCCTGCTCACGGTCATGTCCCCGGGGAAGGCGGTCGTCTTCGCCCTGGTGCACCACGCACTGTTCGGGCTGCACCTCGGGATGACGTTCGCCCCGAACCACAAGGGCATGGAGATGCCCGACTCCGACGGCGAGCGCTGGAGGCATCTGCAGCGGCAGGTGCTGACCTCGCGCAACGTACGCGGCGGCTTGCTCACCGACTGGTTCCTCGGCGGACTGAACTACCAGATCGAGCACCATCTCTTCCCGAGCATGCCCAGGCCCCATCTGCGGCTTGCCCAGTCCCTGGTGAGCGAGCACTGCCGGTCGCTGGGAATGCCGTACGCCCAGACATCCCTGATCGATTCCTACCGGCAGGCGCTGACCCACATGCACGAGGTCGGAGCGCCGCTGCGCGCGGCGTAGCGGTACGGAGCGGAACAGTGGGGCTTCCCCGCGCGTTTCACAGGCAGAGAGCGGCATCAGCCGCTGAGGAGGCGTTGATGTCCAAGCCCGCAATGATCGCCGTCGGCGGCGTGGTCGCCGGCATCATCCTGATGATGCTGATCGGATTCCTACCGGGGCTGCTGGTGCTGGTCGGAGTGCCCGTCGTGGCGTATCTGCTGCTCGACCCCAGCCAGCGCAGGAGGCTGCGGAGGATCACTCGTAAGGAGATAGGCCGCTGATTGCCGGGCCCCGGTGGGGATGCGCACCGCATCTTCACCGGGGCCCGTATGCGGCGCTGCGCGCGGCATGCGCGGATCGGCTGCGGGCGGTCCCGGTTGTCGGGCCGGGCGAGCCGCCGGGCCGGTCAGGCCGGGCGTACCGCCAGCTTCTCCAGGCTCTTCAGCAGCTCCGGCAGGGCGGGGCCCCGGCCGATCGGCACCACGTCGCCGGGCTGGTCGTCGAGGAGTACGAAGGCCATGTCGTCGGTCCTGGCCACCAGCGACCAGCCGGGCCCGTCCGCGCGCAGCGTGCGGGCGCCCTCCGGCGCGAAGGCCGACCTAATGCGCCCGAGCGGTGGCGGTGTGTTCAGATAGGCATGCAGTTCGTCGATCACACGACGGGCCGGGCTCGGCTGCTTCTCCCCGGGCTCCGACGACGTTCCAGCTTCTGTGGCCCCTGTGGCTTCTCCGGGGGCTCCTGCTTCTCGGGGTTCTCCGGACTCTCCTGAGTCGACGGGTACGAAGGCCTCGTCGTCGCCGATCTGCTCACGCCACTGCGCCCACTGCAGCGCGATCTCGTCGGCACCCAGCCGCCGCTGCGCCGGCCCCCAGATGTCCGCGGGAGGGGGAGCGAGCGGTACGGGACCGCCGTCGGGCAGCCCCTCGGGGTCGTGCGGCGCGGGTATCCCCGGCGCGGCGACCGCAACGTCGAGCGGCCATCCCGGGAGCGAGGCGACGATCGACCGGTCGTCCGGCGACAGGTCGTACTCCATACCGCAGTCCCAGGATGCGATGGCCACGGCGACCAGCGACACATCGTCGATCACCACGGTCCACCGCGCACCCGCGCCGTCCTGGCCCAGGACCATGCCGTATCCGTCGGGACGCGGAGTGATCCCGAGCGAGTGGCACGCCGAAGGGAAGTCGTCGCCGAGCACACTCGGGAATTGTGCTGGGGTCAGCAATACCGCAGTCAGGACATACAGCGAGTCGTCGCCGGCATCGTCCGTCCCCGTCACTGGAGCCTCCTGTTGATCAGTCGTCGGCGCACCCTAACCAGTCAGTAACGCCAGCGTCGAGTGGTAGATCGGATGAATTGGCTCCGCTTGTGGAGGCTCGGTGCTGCACCGGTGGAGGGGGCGCCCGTCGTCGCGCTGGAACACGGCCCGGGTGCGGTGAGGGGCAGACGTTGGCTGCCGCGACACCGGCCCGACAGGACCTAGCTTCCCTGGTCGTCGCGCACGGCCAGCGCGAGAAACCGGTCGGGCTCATCGGTGTACGAGGTCATCCGCCACCCCGAGGCGGCGAGCAGTGTCCGCAGCGGCCCCTCGCCGCGCAGGTCGTCATCGGTGAGCCGACGCCCCTGCCGGGCCGCCAGCGCCGCCCGGCCGATCGGATGGAACAACGCCAGCAGGCCACCGGGCTTGACGGCGCGGGCCAACTCCCGTGCCCCGTCCTCGGGCTGGGGCAGATGCGCGATCAGCCCCGCGGCGAACACGGCGTCCAGCGACCCCGTGAGCACCGGCAGCCGTGCGACATCCGCGAGCAGCAGCTGGGCTTCGCGGTGCCGCCCCGCACGCACGGCCGCCGCCAGCATCTCGGGCGTCAGGTCGGCCCCGATGACGTAACCCGCTGTCCCGACCGCCCCACGCAGCGCGGGCAGCGCCCGCCCCGTACCGCAGCCGGCGTCCAGAACGGCGTCACCTGGCCGCAGCCCCATTTCCGCGACGGCGGCGGCGTAGGCGGGTCCGTCGTCCGGGAAGCGGGTGTCCCAGCCGGCGGCCCGGGCCCCGAAGAACTCCTGCACATGTGTGTGGTCATCGGTCATGAGGAGATGATCCCCCGGCCGCGTCTCCCGGATGCCTCCACCTCGGATACCCGTACGGGGTCCGGCTGCGGGCCGGGGCTCAGTGCGGCCGAGCGCCGGCTCTGCGGCGGCTCCCATCCCCATATAGCGCGGCATCGAATATCATAAAGAGCAGCAAATGGGGCATTTCGACCCATCGTATGGATCCTGTGCGACCGACCGGGGTGGGATGCCTCCGGAACGGAGGAGGATCAGAGATGGCTACGAGCCATACCGTGCACGCCCCCCGGAGCCGCTTCGTCCTGGACGAACATCTGCCGGTCGACCACAGACTGAGCCGGGTCTACCGCTTCGGGGCCGGTCTCATGGGCCTTGTCCTGCTGGCTTTCGGGATACTCGGCGTGATCGACAAGATCGGGTTCTTCAGCACCGGCGGAGACATGGTCGCCGGCCTGAACACCAACGGTGCACTGAGCGTTCTGTCGATCGTGATCGGCCTGATCCTGATGGCGGGCGCCGTGATCGGCGGGAACATCTCATCGATGCTCAACATGGTCATCGGCGTGGCCTTCATCCTCAGCGGGTTCGTCAACCTCGCCCTGATCGGTACGAGCGCCAACTTCCTGGCCTTCCACCTTCAGAACGTCCTGTTCAGCTTTGTGGTCGGGATTCTGCTGATGACGTTCGGGATGTACGGCCGGGTGTCCGGGAGCCTTCCGCACGACAACCCGTACTGGCGCGCCCGGCACGAGAAGCGTGAGCGGCGCGCACGCCAGGCTGCCGCGCAGCACTGACGCGGGCGCCGGGTTGCGCTAGGCCCTGTCCGGCCGGTCTTCGCGGGCCCGCGACGCCTGGCACGGCACCTCGACGCGTTGTCGGAGTCACCCCGGTACGTCCAGTACGGGGGCGATCCTCCGCCGTGCGAGGCACCGTACCGGACGCCGCGGCCTGATCCACGAAGATCGGCCTGACGTGGCCTAGTCCGCCACGGCGGCCTGTGCGAGTACCTTCTCGATGCGCACCCGGACGAGGAGTTCGCCCGGTACGCCATTGCGCTCGGCGAATTCCGCCGCGCGCTCCTCGCCCATGTACCTGGCGCCGATCCGGCCGGCCCAGTGCCCTACTTCGGCCAGATCCTCACTCAGCGTCGCGTGCCCCTGCAGCACGACGAAGGAGAACGGCGGGCGATCGTCGTCCACGCACAGGGCCACGCGTCCGTCGCGGGCCAGATTGCGGCCCTTGACGGTGCCCTTGCCCGTGTTGAACACCAGGTCCTGCCCGTCCAGGACGAACCAGATCGGTGCGATGTGCGGGCTCCCGTCGGCGCGTACGGTCGAGAGTTTGCCGGTGCGCGTGGAGTGCGAGACGAATGCCCGCCACTGTTCCTCGGTCATCTGCTGTGCCATGACAGCATCATCGGCCGTGGACGGCCGCGTCGCGAACCGAACCCACCCGGAACGCGTCTCCTTGCCCGGAGCGCGGCTGTGGTGAAGGCTGGCCGGAGTTCGCGGGGCCGGGGAACAGGATCAGGGGAACTGAATCAAGGGGGAGGGCCGGGACATGGCGCTGAGCAAGGGACTCGACTGGCTGCTGGACGACCTGACGAACCGGGTCGAGCACGTCCGGTATGCGCTGGTGCTGTCCAACGACGGACTGGTCACCGGGGTGAGCAAGGAACTGGCGCGGGAGGACGCGGAGCATCTGGCCGCGGTGGCCTCCGGCCTGCACAGCCTCGCCAAAGGGTCGGGACGGCACTTCCACGCGGGCGGCGTCCGCCAGACGATGGTCGAGTTCGACGAGGGGATCCTCTTCGTCACAGCGGCGGGCGACGGCAGTTGTCTCGCCGTCCTGAGTACGGCCGAGGCCGATATCGGGCAGATCGCGTACGAGATGACCCTGCTCGTCAACCGGGTCGGGGAGCACCTTGCGGTCGCCGCCAGGCAGCCCGACGACACGTCGTCCGCGACCTGGTGACGCCGCGCTGACCTGCGCAGTCCGGCCGGCTTGCGGAGTTATCCACAGGCCGGTCGGGCGGTGGGCCCCTCCCGGCTACTCTGATTACAGAGAGTATTCGTTCCTCACGGGGGAGGGCATCATGGCTGTAACCGAAGCTGACCACGACAGCAGGGCCGTCACGACCGTCACGACCGGGAGTGCCGGGAAGGCGCTGACTCTCGGTCGGGCCGCCAGGGAACTGGGCCTGAGGCGGGCTGAGTTCGAGCTGGCTGTCCAGCTCGGCCACATCAGGGTCACGGCGGACGCGGGTGGTGCGCGGCGCCGGGTCATCCCGGAGGAGGCTGACCGGCTGAGGGCGACAGAAGGGTTTCCGGACACTCTGCGGGAGCGGGTGAGGACGGTCGGGACGGCCGCGGCGGCCGAGCTCATCGGTGTCAGCCCGGCCCGGTTCACCAGGCTGGCGCGCGCCGGCTGCTTCACGCCCGTCTCGTTCCGTCTGAACCGCTACCGGGCCGTCGTCTGGATGTATCTCGCCGTGGAGGTCGAGGAGTTCGCGGTGAACCAGCCCGCGCTGCTCACGGGCCGGACCCCGGAAGAACTGCGCGGCAGGCTGGAGGCGGGGGAGGACTGGCGCGCGCGGAACTGGCGAGGCCGCCGGCAGTCGCTGTTGCTGCGGCGGGCGGAAGGCGCCTGGGCCCGGGCGGCCGTGCTGGCCGGTGCGCTCGATCCGGCCCAGCTGGCGGAAGTGGTCGATGATCCGTACGAGCGCGCGTACTTGAACAGGCTCCGGCCGGAACCGGTGGCTGTGCGCCCGGACTCCCCGGCAGCACGGGAGGTGGTGGACCGTCTGCTGTCGCCGGACGATCCCGACGAGATCCTCTGGTGCAGGACGAGTCTGATTCTGGCTCTTGAGGAGGCGCGCGCGAGCCTGGACGCCCCGCGACCGGGTGAGGGTGTCTGCCCGGCCCCTCCGGCGTCCCGACCGCAAGTCGGCGTCCGGGCAAGGGTGTTGATGGCGAAGTGGCGTCGCCGGGAGCCGGGTGGGGCCTCTGGGGGGAGCGGCGGCCGCACGGTGCGCTGACACCTGTGCACTGAGGCCCGTGCACCGACGTCACGCACCGGCGCCATGAAGTGACAACCCATGGTTGACGGTCGCTCTACTGTCAACCTAAGGTTGTCACATGGTGAATCCAGTCCCTGCGGCTCATCCGGTCCGGCTCGACGACCTGATCGAAGCCATCAAAAAAGTCCACTCCGACACCTTGGAACAACTGACCGACGCGGTCATCGCCGCCGACCACCTGGGCGAAGTGGCCGACCATCTGATCGGCCACTTCGTGGACCAGGCGCGGCGATCGGGCGCGTCCTGGACCGACATCGGCAAGAGCATGGGGGTGACCCGGCAGGCCGCACAGAAGCGCTTCGTGCCCAAGGGGGCCGGCGAAGCCCTGACCCTCGACCCCAGTCAGGGATTCGACCGCTTCACGCCGCGCGCGAAGAGCGTCGTGACAGCGTCGCAGGACGAGGCCCGCGCCGCGGGCAACGCCGAGATCGGTGTCGGGCATCTGACCCTCGGGCTCCTGGCCGAGCCCGACGCGCTCGCCGCGCAGTCGCTCATCTCGCAGGGTGCCCAGCTGGACGCCGTACGCGAGGCGGTCACCGCCACACTGCCGCCCGAGGCGGAGACGGTGCCCGAGCTGATCCCGTACGACGCCGCAGCGCGCAAGGTGCTGGAACTGACCTTCCGGGAGGCTTTGCGGATCGGCCACAACTACATCGGAACGGAGCACATCCTGCTCGCACTGCTGGAGTTCGAGGACGGCGCGGGAGCACTGTCCGGCCTCGGCATCAGCAAGGCGGCCACCGAGTCCTATGTCGCGCAGGTGCTGGCGGCCAACACGGCCGGTGTCGCGCAGGTGCTGGCGGACAACACGGCCGGCCGGGAAGGGAAGTGATCCGGACCGGGGTCGGACCCCGGCGGCTGCTGTCCACCCTGACCGGCTGAAGCAGCGGCGCGCGGCGGGCGCCACCGGGCGGTATGGGAGGAGGCGCCCGCCGTGCGTTCGCCACCGGGCGTACTCCGCTGCGCGGGGCGGGCATGGTGAAGTCCGGCTCTCCGAGGGGGCCGTAGCCTTGGCCGCCAACGAAGCAATCGGCTGCGGTACTGATCACACCTCCTACCGGATACGGTTCTGGTGTGATCAATGGGGACGATATGACACCGGGGACCGCGCTGCTGCTCGCGGCCGCACCGGAGGGCAAGGGCCGTCTGACCGACGCGACCTCCGTGCTGGCGACGCTCGCGGCGGTGCCCCCGAGCGCACTCACCGGCACCGCGCTCGCGACCGTTGTCGAACTCGCGGACCCCATGGATCCGCAGACGGTCCTGACACGACTGCGTGCCGTCGCGGCTGCTCCCGGGCCGCTCCATCTGTATATCGCGGGCCAGTTGCAACTCGACCGCAAGCAGCGGCTGGTGCACCTCGCCCTCGCCCGCACCACGGCTGCCACCGTGCGCTACAGCGGCCTGCCGTGGCACTGGCTCGCGACCGAACTCGCCGTGCGGCCGCCCGGCACGACGACCGTGGTCGTCGACCTGGTGGCCGACTCCGAAACCTGGGAGCAACTGGCGCACGGAGGCTTCGGCCTCGGTCCCGGCGTACGGCTGTACGGGCGGGTCGCACCGCCTCCCGGGCGCCGCACCACGCTCGGGCCCAGCTATCTGAAAGCCATGGCCGAGATCTGGCGCACCGGAGCGAGGCCGCCGCTGGACCAGCTCCACGAACTGGCCGCGGCCCAGGGTGGATCCGATGGAGCCCTGTTGTTCGGCGCGGGACCGGGCGTTCCGACGGCCGCGGTGCCCGGCCTCGTAACGGAGCACGAACGGGCCCACGTCCCGCAGCAGGCGGGCCGGGACACCGCCCCGGCCCCGGACCGGTCCAGCCGCACCGCCGCCCCCGGCGGTGCGGCGGCACCGGCACCGGCCCCCGCAGTGTCCGCAGCTGTGGTCCGGGCCGCCGGGCCGGACCCCGCCTCCGATCCGCACCCCGCGATCCTCTCGGCGGCGCGCGCCGGACGGCACACCGAAGCCGCCGCCGCGGCCGCTGCCTGGGAGAGCGAGGCGATGCGCGCCCACGGGCCGGGTTCGGCGCAGGCCCTGCACTGGCTCGAAGTGCGGGCCGACCTCGCCCATCTCGCCGGGGACGCGGGGCGCAGCTGCGAGTTGTGGCTGATGGCCGCGGGCGCCCGTCTGCAGAGCGGCCAGGCCGTCGACGACGCCGAGGTCGAGGCCGCGGTGGACCGGGCGCACCACGAGTGGGAGCAGATACCGGACTCCGCACGCGTCCGTACTCTCGCCCCGGATCTGGTCGAGCTTCGCCGCCGGGTCCCCGGACGCCAGCGTGGGGCGCTCCAGTTGTTGCAACAGCGCCTGGAGCAGCTGCAGATCCGCACCCCTGGCGCAGCGCATCAGGCATAGAACGGCGGAAACCACCAAGCCCCGGGAGCGCCGACTTACCCGCTGACCTCACAACTCCGCCGGCCCCACAGGCGCGTCGGCTCCATAGGCGCTCGGCGGGCCCCACACCCCCGTACGCCTCCAGGCCCCGTAGGCACGCAGCCCCGTCCTGCTGACCGGGGCCTGCGGGGCTGGGCCAAGGCTGGGCGAGGGGGCCGGGTGAGGGGGCCGGGTGAGGGCGTCCCGCTCCGCCGTGGCGGGCGCTGCACCTCTCCCGCGAACAAGCCCGGCGCAACGGGCAGTACGGACTTCCTCCGAAGGGCGTCGACCGGACGGTCGGCGCCCGGATCAGTGCTGAAACGAGCCGGCGCCCGGGATTGATGAAGTCTTTGCCTGTGGCTTGATCTTGTCGTTCCGCTGGTCGGAACCAGAGCCGCGAGGCGGGCATGGCAGGGATTCTGCCCGCCGGGCACACAGCCACCGCGAACCCCGAACGGCCGAAATGCCTGGGTAGGGGGCGGCGCTTGCGTTAACCATGCGTTGACTGCATGCAGTCGTGTGACTCACGCTCGTCATATAGGTGCTGATTACAACTGATCCGGTCCGGCAGCCCAGTTCGCCCGTATTTCCGCTGATCAACGCGGGGGTTCGAGGCTCCGGCCGTGGTCGGAAGCAGGAGGAATCACATGTGTGGGATCACCGGCTGGGTCTCTTTCGACCGTGATCTGCGGTCCGAGTCCGAGACGTTGGATGCAATGACCGAGACGATGGCCTGCCGTGGCCCGGACGACCGTGGCACCTGGATCAGCGGTCCCGCGGGTCTCGGGCACCGCCGGCTGGCCATCATCGACCTGCCCGGCGGGCGTCAGCCGATGACCGTCGAGACGGACCGGGGCGAGGTGGGCATCGTCTACTCGGGCGAGGCGTACAACTTCACCGAGCTCCGCCGTGAACTGACCGGCCGCGGGCACCGATTCGTCACCGATTCCGACACGGAGGTCGTGCTGCACGGCTATCTGGAGTGGGGCGAAGGGGTGGCCGAGCGGCTCAACGGCATGTACGCCTTTGCCGTCTGGGACAGCCGTCACCAGAAGCTTGTGATGATCCGTGACCGGATGGGCATCAAGCCCTTCTACTACTACCCGACGCCGGACGGCGTGCTCTTCGGCTCCGAGCCCAAGGCGATACTCGCGAACCCGCTGGCCCGCGCCAAAGTCGGCCTCAGCGGCATGCGCGAGCTCTTCGCCATGGTCAAGACTCCCGGTCACGGGTTCTGGGAGGGTATGCACGAGGTCGAGCCCGGCACGGTCGTCACTGTCGACCACGGCGGACTGCGCCGGCACGTCTACTGGTCCCTGGAGACCCGGCCGCACACCGACGACCAGGAGACCTCGATCGCCCATGTGCGTACGCTCCTCGACGACATCGTCCGCAGGCAGCTCGTCTCCGACGTGCCCCGCTGCACGCTTCTCTCCGGAGGCCTCGACTCCTCCGCGATGACTGCGATAGCCGCCCGCCAGCTCGCCGAGACCGGCGAGACGGTCCGCAGCTTCGCCGTCGACTTCGTCGGGCAGGCCGAGAACTTCGTCGCCGACGAACTGCGCGGCACGCCGGACACCCCGTTCGTCCACGATGTCGCCCAGGCCTCCGGCACGGACCACCGTGACATCGTGCTCGACTCGAACGCGCTGGCCGACCCCGACGTACGCGCCCGGATGATCACCGCACGCGACATGCCCATGGGCTTCGGGGACATGGACGCATCGCTGTACCTGCTCTTCAAGGCCATCCGGGAGCAGTCAACGGTCGCGCTCTCGGGGGAGTCGGCCGACGAAGTCTTCGGCGGATACCTCCAGTTCTTCGACGAGGAGGCCAGGAACGCCGAGATGTTCCCCTGGCTGGTGCGCTTCTCGGAACACTTCGGGGACGACTCCGACGTCATGCGATCGGACCTGACCGCCAAGCTGGACCTGCCCGGTTACATCCGGGACAGCTACGCCGGGGCCGTCGCCGGCATCGAACGGCTCGCCGGCGAGAGCGACTTCGAGTTCCGGATGCGCAAGATCTGTTACCTGCACCTCACCCGGTTCGTGCGGGTGCTGCTCGACCGGAAGGACCGGGCGAGCATGGCGGTCGGCCTGGAGGTCCGGGTGCCGTTCTGCGACCACCGGCTGGTCGAGTACGTGTACAACACGCCCTGGTCCCTGAAGTCCTTCGACGGCAGGGAGAAGAGCCTGCTGCGGGAGGCGACGGCGGACGTGCTGCCGAAGTCCGTCTATGACCGGGTGAAGAGCCCGTACCCCTCCACCCAGGACCCCAAGTACGCCATCGCCCTCCAGGGGCACGCCAAGGACCTGCTGGCCAAGCCCTCCCACCCGATCTTCGACCTGGTCGACGCGGACCGGGTGCGCCGGGCGGCCCACCGGGACGTTCCGCAGATCACCCAGGCCTCCCGGCGCGGCCTGGAGCGCACGCTCGACCTGGCACTCTGGCTGGACCTCTACAAGCCGGAGCTGACGCTCTCCTGAGCCGTTCCTGAGCCGTTCCCGACGTGCTCCGGAGACGTTCGTTCCTGAGCCGTTCCGGGCGGGTGGCCGCAGCTGCGCAAGCTGTGCGGCCACCCGCCCGTTCGTGTGCCACGACCGCCACTGCCGGCCCCCTTCGCGCGAGGGCCTCCGGGTGGGGTGGTAAAGCGCCAGGTCAGGCCGGTGCCACCGCTGCGCGTTGCGAATTCACCCGGATGGGGTGACCCTGGTGGAAGTCATAGTGTGTCCATCCGATTACTTTCGGTGTCCTCGGGGCTGTCATGTCAGACGAGGTGAGGCCGGCACACCGCCGCCCACCCTGATGAGGAGACGCAGTCGTGATCACTGAAGCATCCCGCGAGTACGTACTGGACCTGGAAGCAACACCCGACAGGGTGCCGCAGGTCCGGCGTATCGTCGCAGCGCATCTTCGCCACTGGCAGCTCGATGCGCTGATCCAGCCGGTCAGTCTGGGCGTGTGTGAACTGCTCACCAACGTCCATCTGCACGCGGGCGACGACAAACGCTGCACCCTGGAACTGCGCTGGACCGGCCGCAGTCTGACCGCGGCCGTGCTGGACACCAGCCCGAGACTGCCGCAGCTGCGCTGTGCCAGCCCGCTGGTCACCCACGGCCGTGGCCTGCCGATGGTGTCCACCCTCAGCGACAGCTGGGGTACACATGCCACCGAGGACGGCAAGGTGGTCTGGTTCACGATCCGTGCCCAGGCCGCCACCGGCAGCCCGCTTGAGCCCCGCAATCCCCTTCCCGCCGTCTCGACGGCGGCCCGCAGCCTCGTCGTCGCGGAGCCGTCCGGGCTGCCGCAGGGGCGTACCGAGGATGTCCGGTTCGCGGAACTCGTGGACGCCGGCTCCTGACGCCACCACGGTCCTGCGGCGCCCGGCGCCGCAGGACGGCACCGGTTCCACCGTGCCCTGCGCCGGCAGTTCGGCCGCGCAGGGCACGCGTGGTGCCCGAAGGGGCCGCACTGCGAGCGGTCAGTCCCGGAGCAGCCCGGCCACCGCACGGCCGAAGAGCAGCTGTCCCGACCGTGCGGTGAGTTCGTCGAACACCCCCGGCAGCCTCGCGATCCGCAACTCCTCGCGCCACACGACACGACAGCCGCACCCCTCGGGGCGCACTTCGATCGAGGCCCGGCCCAGCACCACCCTGCCCTGCTTCTCCAGATCGCAGAAGCCTGGCTGCCCGGGGCGCGGCGGCTCCCAGCGGACGACCTCCATCGGGTCGTCGAACCCCGCGGGGCCGGCCCCCGTGCGTGCCACGAACCTGGTCCCCACCCTGTTCGGGCCCGGGGTCACCACGGTGATCCGGGTCAGCGGCACATGGGCGGCGTGCAGCTCCCACCGGGTGAGGCGCCGCCAGGCTTCCTCCGGGGGCAGCGCGCTGCAACGTTCGATGCGGAACTCACCCATGGGGGCGGACATCCGGATGGCTGACCATGTGCGGCGGGGCTCCCTGGTTGTCGGTCACAGCGCGGCGGACCGCCGTCGCTGCGGCAGAACCCGCCTCAGCGTAGGCGGCCACCCGGCTCCGCTCCCGGACACGGCAGAGGGTGGTGTGTCTCCCCCGTGGAGACACACCACCCTCTGCCGGCCTGGGCCGACCGCGCCCCGGCCGCGTCCGGAACGCGCAGGGCCGCGGTTTCAGTTGCCGGTTCCCTCCATGTCACCACGCTCCTTCGCGGTGTGACCGTCGTCGTACTGGATCTCCTCCTTGCGGACCTCGGCGGAGACTTCCTTCTGCTCGGTGACCTTCTCGGTCTCCATCCGCACCCGCTCGACCGCCACGGCCTCCTTGCTGACCACGGGCTGCTCGGCGTGCAGGATCACTTCGGACTCCGCCTCGCCGATCCGGGCACGGCCCGCGGTCGAGCGGTCGCCGTCCTTGATCGGCTCCCGTACGACGTGGACCTCTTCGTGGCTGACCGGGACGGTGGTCGTCACGTTCTCGGTGACCACCACCTTGCGCAGCCGCGCACGGCCCGAGACATGCTCCTCGGTCCCGACCCGCAGCTGCTCCTCGGAGCGTATGAGTTCCTCGTTCTCGTTCATGGCCGCACGGGAGCCCACTCCAGCGGGGACACCCCGCGCACCGGCGGTCGTCTCGGAACCGCTGGACATGCTGCCCATGCCGCCCCGTGTCTCACGGCTGCTCATGTCGGTCGTCCGGCCGGTTGCCTTCGCCGTGCCCCGGGTGCCCGCGGTGTCCGCCGCTTCACCGTGCAGCGGACCTGCTGCCTTCCGGTTCGCGGCTCCGGCAGCCCCCGCGGCACCGGCCGCACCGGCCGCTCCGGCGGCTTCCGGGGCACCGGCGGACTGACCCGGGTGGGTGAGCCCGTAGTGCTGGTACAGCTCCTGCTCCTGGGCGAGATCGAGGTGCTGTTCGGCGTCGAGCCGCGGGGCGTCCTTGACGAGTTCCTTGGCGTGGGGGATGTGCAGGGCGTTCTCCTCACGCCGGGCACCTTCGAGCGGGATGAAGGTTTCCTTGGTGCCGAACAGGCCGGTCTTCACGGTCGCCCACTCGGGGCGGCCACTCTGGTCGTCGAGGTAGACCTGCTCGACGCCGCCGATCTTGTCCCCGGTGATGTCGTAGACCATCAGGCCGGTCAGCTCATCGGGGCTGCGGAAGTCGGCTGCCATCTGTGATCACTCCCTTGTACGTGGTCCGGCAGAGGCTCGGACGGCCCCGCCCGCGGATTGCACGCGTTCTTCCATCGGGTGCTCATTCCCGCCTCCCGGCAACACGAATGGACCTGGCCGACTGTCGGAAAGCCCGGGGAGGGCGGTCGGCGCGCCCTGACGCCCTCCTCGCGAAGATGGCGACCCGTTACGCCATTCGAGTGAATGGGCCGTGGTGGACTCCGGGGTACGGCCCGCTCCGTCCCCCGGCGATCGCCCCCGGTGCCGTTGTGCGGGCCGGTGAATGCGGCGAGCATGGATCCGGAGGTCGATCTTGCTGAAGACACGCGCCGCCAGGTTGTCCGATGTCGCGGTGCTGCCCCTGCTGGCCGCCGCGGCCGGTGCCGTGGACGCGCTCGCCTTCATCGCGCTCGGCCATGTATTCGCCGGTGTGATGACCGGCAACCTGATCCTCATGGCCATCGGTCTGGGCAGCGGATCGCCGGGCGACGCGGTGTATCCGCTGGTCGCGCTCGCCGGATTCGGGCTCGCCGTAGTCATCGCGGGCCGCTTCTGCCGTACCCGCGGCGGTGCCCGTACGGATGTGGGCCCCGCCGGTGACGAATCGGGCGCCGACTGGAGCCGAGGGGTGTTCGTCTGTCTCACCGTCGAGGTCGCGTTCCTCGCCGCCGTGGGCGTGGCCTGGGCGGCCGTCGGGGGGCACCCGGACGGCGACGGGCGTGCGGCGCTGATCGCCGTCCTGTCGGTGGCGATGGGCCTGCAGACAGCCGCCATGTTCGCCGCGGGCCCCACCGGCGCCCCGACGACGTACTTCACCGGGACCCTCAGCTCCCTGCTGACCGATCCGTCGGGCGGACGCCCGGCAGGGAGCAGGCTCGCCGCACTGCTCGCCGGCGCGGTGGGCGCCGCCGCGCTCCGGACCTGGGCACCGGCCTGGGCGGCTCTGCCGCCACCTCTGTGCGCCGCCGGAGCCCTGGCGCTCGCCCTGTCGGCCGGACCGCGCGGACCGGACCCCTGAGAGGGCCGCCCCGAATCAACCAATCCGGAACCAACCAAGCGGAACCAATCAACCGGAATTGACCAACCGGAATTGACCGACACCCTCGGACAACCGGGCTCCGGCCCTCGTTCCCGTAACCGATTCCGAAGGCCCAGGCCCAGGAGGCGCCATGTGCTGGAGCGCGACGGCCGACCTGGCGGTCGGCTCCGGTATCGCGGTGGTCGGCGTGGCCTGTCTGGCACAGGTGCGCCGGGCGCGGGATCTTCCGCTGGCCGCGCTGCCCCTGCTCCTCGGAATCCATCAGGTCATCGAGGCGGAGGTCTGGCACTCCGGCGGTGGCACCGGGCCTGCCACCACGGCATGGGCCGTCATCGCGCTGCCCCTGCTGGCCCTCTGGGTGCCCTGCGGCGTACTGCTCGCCGCGCCGCGCCCGGTACGCCGCCGCCTGCTGCTGCCCGTTGCGGCCGGGTTCGTCACCGCTGCCGTCCTCGCGCTCTGCATCGCCGACCGTCCGGTCTCCGCCGAAGTCCGTGGTCACACCGTCGGATACGTGGTCGACCTGCCGCTTCCCGCACTCGTCGTCGCCGGATATCTGCTGGCAACTGTCGGATCCCTGCTGCTCACCGCGGATCCGCTGCTGAGGCTCCTCGGTGCGGTCGTCGGCGCGGGAGCGCTGATCTGCTTCCTGCTCTGGAAGCTCGAATACGTCTCCACCTGGTGCGCATTCGCCGCCGTCAGCGCGGTCCTCATGGTCGGCTGGGTCCGCCGGGGCCCCGGAAGAACCGCGCGTGCCGCCGGAATCCGTACCCCCTGAAGCGGCGCCCGACGGCGGATCCGGCGCTGTTCACCCCGGCCGGGATGCGGACCCGGCCGAGTGCGCACACCCTGGAGTGGAGGGGGAACCGCTGCGAGGAGGACGACTCATGTCCATGATGGACAAGCTGAAGCAGATGATGAAGGGCCACGAAAGCCAGGTCGGGAAGGGGGTCGACAAGGCGGGAGACGCCGTCGACAAGAAGACCGGCGACAAGTACAAGAGCCAGGTCGACACCGGCCAGGACCAGCTCAAGCACCGGCTCGGCGGCGACCAGAACGACCCGCCCCAGTCCTGACCACGCCCCACACATCTCGCTCGCTGCTCATGGCGGCTCCGGCCCCGGGCGGTGAGGCCCGGCAAGTCCGGGCCTCACCGCCCGGGGCCGCTGCGTTCCCGCCACAGAACCGGCCAGAACCGGCCGGAACCGCCGCGCGCAAGTGAGAAGCAGACCGGGCGCCGTACGCCCGGCTCTGGATCACTCGGCGAGTTCGCCCTTGATGGACGAGACGCTCAGCACGCCCTCGAACTCGGAGAGTTCCGCCACCAGCTGATGGACGCTGCCCGTCCCCTCGATGTCGATGTGGACGAAGGCCGTCCCCGCCTCGTCATGTCTGAGTTCGGTGTCCTCGGGCGCCTTGTCGTCCGCACGGTCCACCCGCACCTGAACGACCTGGAACCCCTCGGTGGTTGCCCGCTCCAGGATCCTCGTCAGCACACTGGTGCCGATCGTGTACGCGAGATGGAGGCGGGTCTGCTCCATGGTCGCGATCGAGGGGATGCGCCGCGTCACCCAGGAGTATCCGTGGACGACCAGGAAATGGACCGCGGTCGCGCCGATGGCCAGGAGTGGCAGCCCGCCGCCGCACGCCATACCGATGGCGCAGGTGAGCCAGACCGTGGCCGCGGTGGTCAGCCCGCGTACGGCATCCCGGCGTACGAAGATGAGCCCGCCGCCGATGAAGCCGATGCCGGAGACGACCTGGGCGGCGACCCGTGACGGGTCGAAGGAGACGTTGTGCAGCGCGAGGACCGCGTTGAACCCGTGCTGCGACACCTCCATGAACAGGGCACTGCCCACGCCGACCAGGGTGTGGGTGCGCAGTCCCGCGCTCTTCTGCCGGGTGGCCCGTTCGGCGCCGATGAGGGTCGACAGGAGCAGGGCCAGGCCCAGTTCGGCGAACTGACGTGCTCCCTGGCCCGCGCCGGGGTCGAACAGGGGCGTGGCTACAGCGTGCAACAGACCCTCCATACCGTGCTGGAACAACATCTCCGACCCTACGGCCTCACCTGCTGGGGCCTGTGGCCGCCACGGCTCACCGCACCGTGCACCAGTATCCGAACGCCCTCTTGACAGGTCCAGACCAATCGGGCTTGAGTGCCTTCACCCCCACAAGCGGACATCGTTGTCCCGATGGCCGCGCGAAGGAGTGATCACGTGTCACGACGCCTCATGGCTCTGCTCACCGCCCTGTTGGCGGCCATCGGATTCGCTGTCTTCCTGCCGATGACACCGGCCTCGGCCGCGACCTGTGCCTCGGCCTGGAATTCCTCCTCCGTCTACACGGGCGGACTGGCCGTCTCGTACAACGGGCACAACTGGTCGGCGAAATGGTGGACCCAGAACGAGACCCCCGGCTCCGCCGATGTCTGGTCGGACCAGGGTGCCTGCGGTGACGGCGGCAGCGTGCCGCCCGCCGGCTCGGACTTCGTCGTCAGCGAGGCGCAGTTCAACCAGATGTTCCCGAACCGCAATTCCTTCTACACCTACAGCGGGCTGACCGCGGCGCTGAGTTCCTACCCCGCCTTCGCGAACACCGGCAGCGACACGGTCAAGCGCCAGGAGGCCGCCGCGTTCCTCGCGAACGTCAGCCACGAAACCGGCGGTCTCGTCTACGTCGTCGAGCAGGACACCTCCAACTACCCCCATTACTGCGACACGTCACAGCCCTACGGGTGCCCGGCGGGCCAGGCTTCCTACTACGGCAGGGGACCGATCCAGCTCAGCTGGAACTTCAACTACAAGGCGGCGGGCGACGCGCTGGGCATCGACCTGCTCAACAATCCGAGCCTGGTGGAGACCGACCCGGCCGTGGCCTGGAAGACCGGCCTCTGGTACTGGAACACCCAGACCGGCCCCGGCACGATGACCCCGCACAACGCCATGGTCAACGGCGCCGGCTTCGGCCAGACCATCCGCAGTATCAACGGCAGCATCGAATGCGACGGCGGCAACCCCGCGCAGGTGCAGAGCCGGATCGACAGCTACCAGAGCTTCGTCCAGATCCTGGGCACCACCCCGGGGTCCAACCTCAGCTGCTGACCCGCGGAGACCCAAGGAACGCGCCGGTGGGGCGTGGCGCGCGGTGAGCGCCCCGCCCCGCCGGCCCGCAGGTCTGTGATCAGGCAGGCGGCTCACCCAGCACGTACAGCCCGGGGAGGTTCACCACCACGGCCTCCTGAGTGCTCCGGGCGATGACGACGACAGCGGTCTCGTCGGGGCTCGGGTTCTCCTCGCGGTGCGGCACATAGGGCGGGACGAAGACGTAGTCGCCCGGTCCGGTCCGGATCCGCACCTCCTCGGGCGCACCGCCGGCGTCGTCGAGGAAGACGAACTCCGGGTGTCCCGCGACGACATGGATCGCTGTCTCCGACGCCCCGTGATGGTGGTCGGAGGACGCCGTGTCCGGCGCGACATGCGTCTCGCCCATCCAGATGCGTTCCGAACCGACGGTCTTCCCACTGATCGCGGCGAACCGCTGCATACCACCGCTCTGCGCGGTCCCGCCGTCGAGCGACCCGGCGCGTACGTGGTGCAGCCTGGCACGCAGCGGTCCTGGATTCCGGTCGGCGTCCCCGGGGGTGAAGTCGGGGTGGAACGCGTCGTGTCCTGCCGCGGAAGCGCCGTCGGCGGGCGGAGGGGGGTGCGGGGCCATGGGATTCCTGCTCGTCGGTACGGACCGGTTCCAGGCGCCGACCGTAGAGAGGCGGACAACGGTAAGTCAAGAATCGTCCGGCGCTGCCCGGTGGGTTCCGGAACGCCGGCGCTCCGCCGCGGAGGCCCGGACGGGACACCCCGGAAAGCCCGATCGCCGCCCCGCGCAGTGCGGAGCGGCGATCAGCAGGTCACCCGGTACGGGGCTTCGGTCAGGCGACGTTCTTGTACGAGGACGACTGCTGCGGCGGATTGCCGGAGCGGCCGCGGGGCGCACCCGCCGTGCGGCGTGCCTGGGCGGGGCGGCTGCGTCGGCCGCGGGCCGACGAGGGGCTGCCCTTGGTGCGCTCGGCGACCGGTGAGGAGACGGTGACCGGGACACCGGAGGGCGCCTGGGCGCCGGTGATACGGCTCAGCTCGGCCTCCCCGGACCGCACCTGGGCGATGTGCGGCGTGATTCCGGCGTCGGCCATCAGCCGGCTCATCTCACGGCGCTGGTTGGGCAGTACGAGGGTGACGACGCTGCCGGACTCTCCCGCGCGCGCCGTACGGCCGCCCCGGTGCAGATAGTCCTTGTGGTCGCTGGGCGGGTCGACGTTGACGACCAGGTCGAGGTTGTCGACATGGATGCCGCGGGCCGCGACGTTGGTGGCGACCAGCACGGTGACATGGCCCGTCTTGAACTGCGCGAGGGTCCGGGTGCGCTGCGGCTGGGACTTCCCGCCGTGCAGCGCGGCGGCCCGTACGCCGCTGTTCAGCAGGTGCTTGGTCAGCTGGTCCACGGCGTGCTTGGTGTCGAGGAACATCAGCACCCGGCCGTCACGGGCGGCGATCTCGGTGGTCGTCGCGTACTTGTCGGACCCGTGGATGTGCAGCACGTGGTGCTCCATCGTGGTCACGGCACCCGCCGAGGGGTCGACGGAGTGGACCACCGGGTCGTGCAGATAGCGGCGGACCAGCAGGTCGACATTGCGGTCCAGGGTGGCCGAGAACAGCATGCGCTGTCCGTCGGGGCGCACCTGGTCGAGCAGTTCGGTGACCTGCGGCATGAAGCCCATGTCGGCCATCTGGTCGGCCTCGTCCAGCACCGTGATGGTGACCTGGTCGAGGCGGCAGTCGCCCCGCTCGATGAGGTCCTTGAGCCGGCCGGGGGTCGCGACGACGATCTCTGCGCCGCCCCGCAGCGCGCTTGCCTGCCTGCCGATCGACATACCGCCCACCACGGTGGCCAGCCGCAGCCTCAGCGACCTGGCGTACGGGGTGAGCGCGTCGGTGACCTGCTGGGCCAGCTCGCGGGTGGGCACGAGGACCAGGGCCAGCGGCTGGCGCGGCTGGGCGCGCTGTCCGGCGGTACGGACGAGCATGCCGAGGCCGAAGGCGAGGGTCTTGCCCGATCCGGTGCGCCCGCGTCCCAGGACGTCCCGGCCTGCCAGCGAGTTCGGCAGCGTGGCGGACTGGATCGGGAAGGGCTCGTTCATCCCCAGGCTGGTGAGCATCTTCAGCAGCTCGGGCGGCAGCTCCATGTCGGCGAACGAGGCGGCCGGGGGCAGCGCCGGTGTGATCGTGACAGGCAGTGCGAACTCGCCCTGCGGTGCGGGCCTGCGGCCGCGGCCACCGGAGCGGCTGGGCGCGCCGGAGCGGCCGGAGCCGCCCGAGCGGCTCTGCGCCTGGGAGCGGAAGCCGCCCCTGCCGGAACCTGCGCCACCACCGCTGCGGGTACGTGCGTAACGGTCGTTCGTGCGTGCTGTGCGGTCCATGCGGATCCTTCCTCGATGTGGCACGTATCGAGGAATTCTCGGCAGCGGACAAGAGGCCGAAGAATCGCAAGAACGAGCCGAAGTAAAGAGCGAAATCAAGGCCGGGCAGATCGGAGAAAAGCCGGGGCGGTGAGTTCGAAACGGCCGGAAACTGCCGAACAGAGGCGGCTGGTGTACCGGCGCATAGGGGGTCAGGCGGGCCCTCGTCCGTCCTGTGGAGGCGACGGGCGGCGCACCCTGCCCCAGCGGGGCCGCGGTGCGCACCTGGGAACGGGCCCTCTCCGGAACCGTAACAGGGAACCGGTCGAAGCCCGAACAAAGCAACGAGCTGGGGCCCGCACCCCAAGGTGCGGGCCCCAGCTGCGTGTCATGCGTCAGGCGGGAACGATGTTCTCGGCCTGCGGGCCCTTCTGGCCCTGCGTGACGTCGAAGGTCACCTTCTGGCCTTCCTGGAGCTCGCGGAAGCCCTGGGCGGCGATGTTCGAGTAGTGGGCGAAGACGTCAGCGCCGCCACCCTCCTGCTCGATGAAGCCGAAACCCTTTTCCGCGTTGAACCACTTAACGGTGCCAGATGCCATGTGAAACTCTCCTTCGGGGCAAAATGCCCGGAGGCCCGCACTGTGCGAACCCCACGTCGCCGCGATGATTACCACGTCCGGAATACACCGGAAATACAAAAGTGCGCCCACCGGCACAGAAAGCCAGTGAGAGCACTTGAAGTCTTTGGGAACCACAACTGCAACTGGTAACGACAGTAGCACGCTGAGCACCGCGATGTGGGGCAGATTTTCTTGGTGGGTGCTCGGATCGCTGAAAATCAACACATCGCGCCGTTATTCCCGCAGGGCGGAAATTAAATGACAGTGGCCTCCGCTGCTTCGGCAGCCTGGACGGTCTTCAGCGCTTCGACCGCCCTGACGAGCGGTGCCAGCTCCGGATCGGCCGCCGCCCGGTCGAGGGCGGCGCGCAGGGCCGCGTCATTGGTGGGGCGGGCCTGTTCCAGGAGCAGGGCCCCCGCCGGGGTGACGTCGGTGTAGATGCCGCGCCGGTCGGTGGGGCAGAGGTATCGGGAGAGCAGTCCCCGGTCCTCCAGCCGCGTGACGAGCCGGGTGGTGGCGGAGTGGCTGAGGACCACCGCGTCGGCGACCTGTTTCATCTGCAGATGGCCGCCCTCCCCGTCGTGCTGGCGGCTCAGGACGTCGAGCAGCGAGTATTCGCGCACGCTCAGCCCGTGGCCCGCCTGGAGCGCGCGCTCGATGTGCGCCTCGATCCTTCCGTGCAGCAGGGAGAGGGCGCACCAGCTCTGGCTCAGGGCGGTCATCCCCGGGTCCTTCGCTGTCATCGGTGCCTCCTTCGGCGGGAGCCACCCGGGCCGTTGTCGACCCGGCGTGCCGGTGCCTCCGCGCCGACAACTATAGCGCGCCTGCAATTAAGCGGCGTCCGCAAGTAACAGTCCCGCTGGAGCCGGGACCGGTCAGGCGTTGAGGATGTCGGCCAGCCCCGGACCGGACGGTTCCTCCAGCTGTGCGTACGTGCAGCTCCGCGGTTCCCGGTCCGGGCGCCACCGGCGCCACTGGGTGGTGTGCCGGAATCGTGCGCCGTTCTCCATGTGGTCGTAGGCCACTTCGAGCACCCGCTCGGGGCGCAGTGGAATCCACGACAGATCTTTCTTGCCGCTCCAGCGGCTGGGCGCTCCCGGCAGCCGCGCCGTCTCGTGCGCCGCCTCCTCCGCCCACGCCGCCCAGGGGTGTCCGGCGGCCGACTCCATGCGCAGGGGCTCCAGCTCGGTGACGAGTTCCGCGCGGCGCTTCATGGAGAAGGCCGCGCAGACGCCGACGTGCTGGAGTGCGCCCTCGCCGTCGTACAGGCCCAGCAGCAGTGACCCGACGACCGGGCCGGACCGGTGGAGGCGGTAGCCCGCCACGACGACGTCTGCCGTCCTTTCGTGCTTGATCTTGTACATCGCGCGCTCGTTGGGCAGATACGGCAGGTCGAGCGGCTTGGCGACCACGCCGTCGAGGCCGGCGCCCTCGAAGGTGCGGAACCAGTCCTCGGCCACATCCGCGTCGGTCGTGGCGGGCGCGACATGCACGGGCGGCCCGGCTGAGGCCAGCGACGAGGTCAGCTGTTCCCGCCTGGCCGCCTGGCCCGTCGCCATCAGCGACTCGTCGCCCAGGGCCAGCAGGTCGAACGCGATGAACGACGCGGGGGTCTGTTCGGCGAGGAGTTTCACCCGGGACGCCGCGGGATGGATCCGCTCGGTGAGCGCGTCGAAGTCCAGCCGGCCGTCCCGGGTGATGACGATCTCGCCGTCCAGGACGCACCGCTGGGGCAGGTTGCGCAGCAGCGCTTCCGCCAGCTCGGGGAAGTACCGGGTGAGCGTCTTGCCCGTACGGCTGGTCAGTTCGACCTCCGGGCCGTCCCGGAAGACGATCGCCCGGAAACCGTCCCACTTGCCCTCGTACTGCATACCGGGCGGGATCTTCTTCACGGACTTGGCGAGCATGGGCCTGACGGGCGGCAGAACAGGCAGATCCATACTCGGATTCTGCCGCCGGACGCCACATACCGCCCGATATGCGAAGTAGGCACCCGGCGCTTAGCGTGACGCGCATGGGTGCAGCAGTGGAGCTCGAAGCGGGGGAGCGGACGGTACGGCTCTCCAGTCCCGACAAGATCTACTTTCCGGAACGGGGCTTCACCAAGCTCGATCTCGCCCAGTACTACATCGCGGTCGGCGCGGGCATCACCCGCGCTCTGCGGGACCGCCCCACCACTCTCCAGCGCTACCCGGACGGGCTGGCCGGCGAGTCCTTCTACCAGAAGCGCGCGCCGAAGAACCTCCCGGACTGGATCCCCACCGGCACCGTCACCTTTCCCAGCGGCCGTACCGCGGACGAGATGTGCCCGACCGAGCCGGCCGCGGTGCTCTGGGCCGCGCAGTTCGCCACCTTCACCTTCCACCCCTGGCCGGTGCGCCGTCAGGATCCGGACCACCCGGACGAACTGCGGATCGATCTCGACCCGCAGCCGGGCACCGACTTCGACGACGCGGTGCGCGCGGCCCATGAACTGCGCGCCGTACTCGACGATTTCGGCGGGCTGCGCGGCTGGCCCAAAACGTCCGGCGGCCGTGGACTCCATCTCTTCGTGCCCATCGAGCCCCGGTGGACCTTCACGGAAGTGCGGCGGGCCGTCATCGCCTGCGGGCGCGAACTGGAGCGGCGGATGCCGGAACGGGTGACCACGGCCTGGTGGAAGGAGGAGCGGGGCGAGCGCATCTTCGTCGACTTCAACCAGACGGCCCGCGACCGCACGATCGCCTCCGCATACTCGGTCCGCCCCCATCCGCGCGCCCAGGTGTCGGCGCCACTGCGCTGGGACGAGGTCGGCAGCGTGCACCCCGCCGACTTCGACATCGCCTCCATGCGGGACCGCTACGCCGACCTCGGTGACGTGCACGCGGACATGGACGACCACCGCTTCCGCCTCGACGCCCTGCTGGAACTGGCCGACCGGGACGAACGGGACCGCGGCCTGGGCGACCTTCCGTATCCGCCCGAGTACCCGAAGATGCCGGGTGAGCCCAAACGCGTACAGCCGAGCCGTGCCAGGCACGACTCGGAGCACGACGCATAGCCGGGGACGCCCCCGGGACGGTACGCGTCAGCCGCGGGCGGTCATGGACGCCGTGTGCTCACGCACCTGCTCCGGGGTGAGATAGGAGTCCGTGTACTCGAAGTCCCGCAGCGTCGCGGGCTTCTGCGACTGGAAACCGGTCCGTACGAAGTCGTCCCCGGCGATGGCGTTGATCATCCAGTTGGTCATCACCCGGGTCTTGGCGACATTGGTGCGCAGCGCCGACCAGTGGTAGCCGCGGGCCACCGCCTGCGCCGACAGGCCGCGCAGCTCGATTCCGAGCGGCTTCGAAACGGCGTCCCTGCCACCCAGGTCGACCACAAGACCCAGATCCTTGTGGACATAGGGCTGGAGCGGCTGATGACGCAGCGACGCCACGATGTTCTCCGCGAGCTTCCGGCCCTGGCGCATCGAGTGCTGTGCGGTGGGCGGGCAGATCGCGCCGTCCCCCTTGGCGAGGTCCGGTACGGCGGCGGCGTCGCCGAGGGCGTAGACCCCGTCGAGCCCCGGCACCGTCATCTCAGGTGTCACCGCGAGGCGTCCGCGTACCGTCTCGGCGCCCAGAGTGGCGATCAGCGGACTCGCCGCGACACCCGCTGTCCAGATCAGAGTGCGGCACGGGAGGACCCGGCCGTCGGTGAACGTCACCTTGTCCGGACCGGCCTCGGCGATCGACACCCCGAGCGAGACCTCGATGCCGCGTCCGCGCAGGATCTCCAGCGCACTGCGCCCGAGCTTGTCGCCGAGCTCCGGCATCAGCTTCGGAGCGATGTCGATCAGATGCCATTTGACCAGCTTCGGATCGATGCGCGGATAGTGCTTCACGGCGTTCTTGGTGAGGCGCTGCAGACAGGCGGCCGTCTCGGTGCCCGCGTAGCCGCCGCCGACCACCACGAACTGGAGCCGGGACGCCCGCTCCGCCTCGTCGTGGCTGGCATCCGCCAGGTCCAGCTGGGCGATCACATGGTCGCGGATGTACGCGGCCTCGGCCAGCGTCTTCATCCCGCGCGCATTGTCGACGAGGCCGGGGATGTCGAACGTACGGGTGATGCTGCCCGGGGACAGCACGATCTGGTCGTAGCGCTCGTTGACGATCTCACCGGTGATGTCGCGGATGACACAGACCTTCGCCTTGGTGTCGACCCCGATGGCCCCGCCGGGAATGATCCGCGTGCGGTGTTTCTGGCTTCGGCGCAGCGACACGGCGACCGACTGCGGGGTGAGAACGCCGGAGGCGACCTGGGGCAGCAACGGCAGATAGAGCTGGTAGGAGAAGGGCGCGACAAGCGCGATCTCGGCCTCGCCGGGGATGAGTCGCCGCTCAAGGCGGCGTACGCACTCCACTCCGGCGAAGCCGGCGCCCACTACGAGAATCCTGGGTCGTCCCACGGTGTTCGTCCCTTCTCAGGTCTGCCCGGTCATCCGTCCCCTCCCGCCTGCCCCGTGGGGCGGGTGACGGCACGTGTGAATCGCGCCCTGACCGCTGCCCGGCACAGCCCATCTTCGCGGGCCGGAGGAGAGTCCGCCTGCTGAACCCCGCAGAAGGGCTCCGCCGGGCACGGAGCGCGTCCGGCCGAAGGCGCTGTGTCGTCGGGGCCCGCTTTCGGCGGCGCTGTCTACCGTGGATCTCATGACGCCCTGGCAGAAGCGCGTGAGTTTCGGCTGAGCGGGTGGGCCCGGCTGAGGCTGCGCCGGTCCGCCGGCAGAGGTCCTAGAGTGGCGGGCATGGGGGATTCGCGGCCGACATCGGCGTTCTACTCGGAGAACATCACACCTTCGGCCACCGACCGGCTGGTCGGAGCGCTGGATGCGCAGGCGGCGAGCGCGGGCGTGCGCCGCCTGCGGGAGTGGGCGCACCACGCGCTGGCCGCCCGCCCGGGCGAGCGCGCGCTCGACATCGGGGCCGGGACCGGTTCGGAGACCCAGGTGCTCGCGGCGGCGGTGACCGACAGCGGCGCGGCGACCGGGGTGGAGCCGAACCCGGGACTGCGGGAGGTCGCCGAGCGCCGTGCGGCCGAAGCACGGAGCAGTGCCCGCTTCGTGCCCGGCGATGCCTACGCGCTCCCGGTGGAGGACGCCGGCCTTGATGTCGTCTGGTGCGAGCGGGTGTTCCAGCACCTCGCGGAACCCGACAGGGCGGCCGCGGAGATCGCGCGCGTGCTGCGGCCCGGTGGGCGGGTCGCCCTGCTCGACACCGACTGGGCCACCACGATCCTGCACCCCGGAGACCCGGAGGTGGTGGCGGTCCTCACCGGTGGCGCCCTCACGGTGGCGGCCAACCCGAAGGCCGGGCGCAGACTGACAGGCCAACTGGCCGCTGTGGGGCTGGAGATCGACGACCTCGGCTCGCAGGCGCTCATCCAGGACCACCGGAAGGTCAACTGGCCCATCATCCGGATGCTCGGCGAGACAGCCGTAAAGCGCGAACTGATCACGGAGCAGCAGCGGGACCAGCTGTACGCGGACCTCACGGCGGCCGCGGAGCACAGCGCGCTGCATATGTCCGTCACCATGTTCGGCGTCGTCGCGCACCGGCCCGCCTGAGCCCGCCGCCGACGCCGCGACGCCACCCCGGCGCGCCCGCCGGTATCGTGCGGATCCATGAACACCGACACCGACGCCGCTGCCGTGAGGGACCGCCACGTCGCTGTGCCGGGGGCGAATCACCGTATGACGAGCACCGCCGTGGCCCGTACCGTCACCGACGTACTCCAGCCGCGTAACGTCCTGTTGGCCGGAATGCCCGGTATCGGCATCGCGGCTGCGGGGGACTGGACCGGCATCCCCTGGGGGCTGCTCGGCGCCCTGTGCGCGGGGCTGGTCCCCGCCGCGTTCATCGAGTGGGAGCGCCGGCGCGGCACCTGGGGCGACCGGCATGTGGTCGACCGCAGGCAGCGCGCCCCGATCTTCCTCGTCATCCTCGGCTCGGTCGGTACCGGCGCCGCCCTGATGATCGCCGGCGGCGCGCCCCGGGGGATTCTGCTGGCCATGCTCGCCCTCTGGGCGATGACCGTGGTCCTGCTGGCGGTCAACACCGTATGGAAGATCAGTGTGGACGCGGCGGTGGCATCGGCGGTCGTCGCGATGCTGGCCGCCGTCCACGCGCCGTGGTGGACCGCCGGTTACGTCATGGTGGCCGCGGTCTGCTGGTCCCGTGTCGCGCTCGCGTACCACTCCGTCGCGCAGACGGTCGCGGGCGCCTCGCTCGGCGCGGCCACGGCTGCCGTTCTGGTCCTGGCGTAACCGGGTCCTGGCCCAACCGGTTCGCACCGGGTTCCAGGTCTCGTACGGATTCGGCCGACCGGCCTGCTCGGTCCGAACTCCCCTTGCCGGGAACCGTTTTGGAGATATGGGGGAAGGCTCCGTACGATCCGGTGATGATCATGAGAAAACGGCTGGCGGCCGGGGTGTGCACGCTCCTGGCTGCCCTGGTCGTCGGAACCTTCCCCACCGGCGCCGCCGCTGCCGATGAACCGTCCGACAAGCCATCGCCCAAGGTCGAGTTGGTGCTCGACGTGAGTGGTTCGATGCGGACGCGCGACATCGACGGCGGCTCGCGGATGACGGCGGCGAAGCAGGCGTTCAACGAAGTGCTCGACGGGGTGCCCGAAGAGGTGCAGCTGGGCATACGCACGCTGGGTGCGAACTACCCCGGCAACGACCGCAGGACCGGGTGCAAGGACACCCGGCAGCTCTACCCGGTGGGACAACTCGACCGGACCGAGGCCAAGACGGCGGTCGCCACGCTCGCGCCCACCGGCTGGACGCCGATCGGACCCGCCCTCCAGGCGGCGGCCCGGGACCTCAAGGGCGGTGACACCACCCGCCGTATCGTCCTCATCAGCGACGGCGAGGACACCTGCGCGCCGCTCGACCCGTGCGTGGTGGCACGCGACATCGCCGCCCAGGGCATCCACCTCGTCATCGACACACTGGGCCTGGTGCCCGATGCCAAGACCCGCAAGCAGCTGACCTGCATCGCGGACGCCACCGGCGGTACCTACACCGCGGTGCGCCACACCAATGAACTCTCCGGGCGCGTCACGCAGTTGGTGGACCGCGCGGCCGACCCGGTCGCCACACCGGTGGCCACCGAGGGTACGGACACCTGCACGAACGCCCCGCAGCTCAAGGCCGGGCTCTACAGCGACCGGGAGAGGTTCGCCGAGCACCGCTGGTACCGGGTGGACGTCCGCCCCGGTCAGGAACTGCGTGCCTCCGTCAGCGTCGCCGCCGACCGGGCCGTCAACAACGACTACGGCGTACTGCTCCGGGCGTTGACCGTCCAGGGGCGGGAGATCGTACGAGGGCAGGAATCGGGCACCGGGCGCACCGACGCCATCTCCACGGGCCTGCGCTATCCGAAGCCGTCCGTCGACTCGGACGACGCACAGACCGCGGCGGAGACCGTCTGCCTCCAGGTCAGCAACTCCTTCTCGGCGCCTCCCTCGGTCAAGACCACGCCCGGCCTGCCCGTCGAACTGAACATCGCCGTCGTGGACGCACCCCACGAGGCATCCGACGTGGCCGCCTTCGGGCTCGGCCGCGGCTGGTGGCTGCTCGGCGTCCTGGCACTCACCGGCCTGGTCGCAGGTGTGCTGTGGGGCTGGATTTCGCGCCTGCGTTTCGCCGGGAGGACCAACTGATGCGGATCAACCGGATACTCCCGCTCACCGTCCTGGCCGGTCTGGCTCTCTTCGGCGGGGCCGGGACAGCAGCGGCTGACACGGAGACGCCGTCTCCGGCCCCGTCGTCCTCTGCGGACAGCAGCGGCGCGCCGACCCAGGCGGGCACGGCATTCCGTACGGCGACCGCCGTCCGGCAGGGGCAGCACGCCACCGCGAGCGCTTCGACGGGCGACTACCTGTACTGGGTCTTCCCCGCCGACGCGGGCCAGTCGGCCACGGTCGACGCCACCGTGAAGCTGCCGCAAGCCTCGGCCCGCCACGGTGCCTCGACCTGGCAGCTCGATGTCTATGACGGGCTGCGCAGGCGGCAGTCGTGCCAGTACGGCAGCCAGACCCGGGTGGCGGCAGCGGATGCCGCGTCCGTCACCATGACCTGCCATCTGCGTACGGTCCGGTCCTGGGCGGAGCCCTGGGCCAACGACCCGCTGCCGGGCAGCTATTACATCCGGCTGACGGTCCTCGACCTTCCGCAGGAGGACCTCGGGCTGCCGGTGCAGGCCGATGTCGTGGCCACGTCGTCCGGCAGCGGCGGAGCACATGCCGTGGATGGTTCGCTCTCTTCCCCGCTGACAGCGGTCACCGCTCCGGACGCCTCATCGTCCCCGTCGGACACTTCCGGCACCTCGGACTCGGCGGACGCGTCGGACACGGCGACGCCCGCGGGTACTGCCGCCGAACCGGAGGACGGCTGGTCGTCCGGCTGGTGGTCCGACCGCTGGATCTGGACCGTGGGCGGCGGAGTGCTGGGCGCGCTCGCCGGTGTCGCCGGATACTCGATGGCACGCGGCCCCGGCAGGTCGTCCTACCGGCGCCCGCCGATCGCCTGAGACAAGGGCCTGAGGCAGTGGTCCCCGTCCGGCGCGGTCTGCGCCGGACGGGGACCCGGCGGCGCGCGGCGCTATTCGGGCCAGGCGGAGTCGAGGATGATGTCCACGAAGTCCTGCCGGGTGAAGCCCGGTACGAAGTGGGCGAGCACATCGTCGTTCATGGTGCCGAAGGTGGTGTCGGGCCGGTCCTTCATCCCGTCGGTGAAGGCCCGCAGGATGCGCTGCTTGAAGTCGGGCCGGTGGTGGGCGCCGGTGACCGCCGCGATCTGCTCGGCGGTGATCTCGTCGAGGTCCAGCCCGAGGACGTCCGTCTCCACGCCCGCGGTGACCAGAGCGATCTCCGGATCGAGGTGCCCGGGGATGCCGGGGGTGGTGTGCAGCGCGATGGCAAGCCAGACCGCGCGGGCCTCCGCCTCGCTGCGGCCGTGCTCCAGGAGGAAGTCCCGGGCGAGATCAGCGCCGTCGACCTCGAACCGCTGGTCGGTGCGCCGGTGGCGCTCGGTCAGCCCCAGGTCGTGGAACATCGCCCCCACGTAGAGCAGCTCCGGGTCCGGGGTGAGCCCCCGCCGCCTCCCTTTCAGGGAGCCGAAGAGGAACACCCGGCGCGAGTGGTCGAAGAGCAGCGGTCCGGCGGCCTCACGGACCAGTTCCGTGGCCTCGCGGGCCAGTGCGGTGTCGGGAATGGCGATCCCCGCGATCGTCTCGGTCATCGTGGTCTCCGTTGGTCTCGGCCGCCTGCTTCGGTACCTATAGCGTGGGGCCGGCCAGGGGTGCCGCGCTCCCCGTGGTCGGCCACACTCCGCACGAATCCGGACGCAGAACCCTCCCGAGGAGCCTCTATGACCATCGCCGGGAGCCCCGGCCCGCACCGGGTCGGGGTCGTCGTCTTCGACGGGGTGAAACTTCTCGATGTCGCCGGCCCCAGCGAGGTCTTCAGCGAAGCGAACCGGATGGGAGCCGATTACGCGCTCGAACTGTGCGCCGTCGGCGGCGCAGAAGTGCTCGCGTCGACCGGGATGCGGATCCCCGTCGACGCCGACGCCGCGCGGACCGGCCTGGGTTACGACACCCTGCTGGTCATGGGCGGGGACGCGCTCCCGACGTACCCGATCAGCCACGCGCTGCGCGATGCCGTCGCCGCACTGGCCGCCCGTTCCGGCCGGGTCTGCTCGATCTGTACGGGTGCCTTCATCCTGGCCGAGGCCGGCCTCCTGGACGGACACCGTGCCACGACGCACTGGCGCCATACCGAGCTGCTCCGCAGCGCGTATCCCGCGATCGATGTCGAGCCCGATGCCATCTTCGTCCGGGACGGCACGACATTCAGCTCGGCCGGTGTCACGGCCGGTATCGATCTGGCTCTGGCGCTGCTGGAGGACGATCACGGGGAGGACATGGCACGCCAGGTCGCCAGGTCGCTGGTCGTGTTCCTCCAGCGGCCCGGCGACCAGTCGCAGTTCTCACCGGCGCTCCAGGGGCCCCGGCCGCAGACGTCGGCGCTGCGTACGGTCTTCGACTCGGTGCTCGCCGATCCGGCCGCCGGACACTCCATCGCGCAACTCGCGGCGCGGGCGGCCCTGAGCCCACGCCATCTGACCCGGCTCTTCCGCGAGGAACTCGGCACCACACCCGCGCGCTACGTCGAGTCGGTGCGCTTCGACACCGCCAAACGCGCGCTGGACGCGGGCCACACGGTCGGCGAGGCCGCCGGACGGGCCGGGTACCGCAGTGCGGAGACCCTGCGGAGAGCGTTCGTATCGCGCCTCGGGGTGTCTCCGCGGACCTACCAGCAGCGCTTCCGGTCGGCGCAGCGGCGCGATGCGGTGCCGCCGGCTGATCCGGGGTGTGCGCCGGACGGCCCGGCTTCCGTGCACCGTTCCGAACCGTAGGCGTCCCGTTCGGAACTACGCCCGGTCGGCGGCGGCGCGGATCGCGGCCAGATCCAGTTTCTTCATGCCGAACACGGCCTTCATCGCCCGCTCGCCGCGCGTGGGGTCGGGGTCGGTGAGGATTTCGTGCAACCCGGTGGGCGCGACCTGCCAGGACACCCCGTACTTGTCCTTGAGCCAGCCGCACGGTCCTTCCTGGCCGCCCTCGCTCAGCTTGGCCCAGTAGTAGTCGATCTCCTCCTGGTCGGCGCACTTGACCATGAGCGAGATGGCCTCGTCGAAGGTGAACTGGGGACCGCCGTTGATCGCGGTGTACTCCTGGCCGTCCAGGACGAAGTCGACGGTCAGTACGGTGCCCGCGGGCCGGGGCCCGGCCGCGGTGTAGTGCGTGACGTGCTTGATCTCCGAGCGGGGGAACACCGACACGTAGAACGCGGCGGCCTCCTCGCCCTCGGTGTCGAACCAGAGGTTGGGGGTGATCCTGGGCATGGGACTCTCCTGCGGTCGTCGTCGTATCCGCTTCTGCGTCTGTACTGACTGTCGCCCGGACCGGAATTCATCGCCGGGCCTCAGGTCCGTACGGGGGATTCCGCAGGCAGCCAGGTGAGGACGAGAGCGCCCGCGGCGAGGACCAGACCGGCCAGCACCAGCATGCTGGTGCTGAGCGAGTCGGTGAAGGCGGTGATCACGGCCCGGTGCAGCTCCGGACCGGCGCTCATGCCCTCGGCGCCGGCCACTGTGGTGGGCGCGTCCGGGCCCCGCAGGGCAGCGGGCAGCCTGGCCGTGAAGCCCGCGGTGATCAGGGTGCCGGTGAGGGCCACACCGAGCGCGCTGCCCAGTTCGCGGGTCAGGCTCTGCAGCCCGGAGCCGAGCCCTGCCCGGTCAGCCGGCAGGGCCGACATCAGGGTCTCGGAGAGCAGCGGGGTGGCCAGCCCGCACCCGGCCGCTGTCAGCCCCGCCCCGAGCGCGTACACCGGATAAGGGGTGTCCGGGCCGACCCGCGAGACGGTGCACAGTCCGCCCGCCAGGACGAGCAGTCCGAGGCTGATGACGGTCCGCCGGTCCAGACGGTGGCTGAGCGCCGTCGCGCAGCGCGGGGCCAGTAGCAGGGCGGCGGCCATGGGCAGCAGGCGGACACCGGCCCCGAGGGCGGAGTAGCCCTTGACGTACTGGAGGTACTGGCCGTTCAGATAGAACAGGCCGAACATGCCGAGGAAGACGGACACCATGCCCACGGCGCCCGCCCGCACGGCCGGGCCGGCCAGCAGCCGGGGATCGAGGATCGGGTGCTCCTCCCGCAGTTCGTGGACGGTCCAGAGAGCCAGCAGGACGACTGCGGCGGCGAAGGCGCCCAGGACCTGTCCGCTGCCCCAGCCCTGTTCGGGTCCGGAGACGATGGCGAAGAGCAGGGCCAGAAAGCCAAGGGTCAGCAGCAGAGCGCTGACCGGGCCGACCGGCCGGGCGAGACGGGGCGACGTGGGGGCGACACAGGCCGCCAGCAGCAGGGCTACAAGGGCAAGGGGGGCCGCGTACAGGAACAGGGAGCGCCAGGATCCGCTCTGGATCGCCGCGCCGCCGCCGACGTTTCCGAGCACGGCGGCCAGTCCCGTCATGGAGGCCCACAGCGCGATGAGACGCGACCGCCGGTGATCGGGAGCGCCGGTGACCATGAGCGCCAGGGTGGTGGGCAGGACTGCGGCGGCCCCCACACCGCTGAGCATCCGTCCGGCGATCAGCACCCCCACATCGGGTGCCGCGGCGGCCAGTACACAGCCCAGAGTGAACACACCGAGGCCGGTGAGGAGGACGCCCTTGCGGCCCATGCGGTCGGCCACCGCACCCGCTGGAACGACCAGACACGCGAAGACGGCCACGTAACCGTCGACGACCCAGAGCACGGACGCAGCGGAGGGGTGCAGCGAGCCGGCCGACAGCGAGGGGATCGCCAGATTGACGGCCGAGACCATGCCCACCACCAGGGTGACGCACAGACACATGACGACGACGGTCGCGCGTGATCCGGCCGTCCTGCGGCCGGTCGTACGGCTGCTCGGAGGCCGGGACTGAGGCCGGACAGGCTCGGGGACGGCCGGGCAACGGGGCACGGGACCCTCCTGGTCGGCGGGCGCGTCAAGCACCCGCGGGGCGGAACGGACAGGTGGGAAGAGCAGACCGGAGCAGCGTCCGAACGGTCTTGGCAAGGAGGGGGGGGGAGGGCTTAGGCGGTAGGGGAGGGGAGTCGAGGGGAGGGAGAAGCGTGGGCGTCAGCCGGCGGCTGGGCCGGTGCGGTGCAGATCGGCCTGGAGCGTGAGCCGGTCGCCGCGTACGGAGAGGAACTCCAGGTCCACCGGCCGCCCGTCCGCGAGCCTGCTGAGGCGCTCCACCGCGAACAGGGCGGTCCCCACGGGCGCCGCCAGGATCTGTGCGGTGTGGGGGTCGGCGTTCACGGCCTGGACCGTCACCTCAGCGGCGCCCAGCCGCTGGCCACAGGACTGCTCGATGAGCGCGAACACGTCCTGGTTCCGCAGGTCGAGGTCAAGGAGCGGCAGCCCGATGTCGACCGGCAGATAGGTGAGGTCCAGGGACAGCGGCATACCGTCCAGGCGCCGCAGGCGCTCCAGGCGGACCACCGGTTCACCGTCCGGTACCAAGAGGCGGCGGGCGACCTGCGCGGGTGGGACGACCGTGCCGCCGGCCCTGACCTCGTTGTCGACCGTGCCGTGCGACTTCAGTGTTTCGGCCAGTCCGGCCAGCCGTTCCAGCGGATGGGAGTGCTTGCGGTTGAGCAGCACCGTCCCCACACCCCGCCGGCGCTCGACAAGGCCCTCGTCCCGCAGGATGAGCAGGGCCTGGCGGACCGTGTTGCGGGAGACGCCGAAGTCCTTCGACAGCAGGCGTTCGTCCGGCAGGAAACCGGTGGGGTACAGGCCCGCGGCGGCCTGCTGCCGCAGCACCTCGGCGACGTTGCGGGCCCGGTCGGCCCGCCGTGCGGGGGAAGGTTCGGAAGAGGCCGACGAGGTGTGTTCCATGGCGCCGCTCCCGTTCTCCTCGCACGACCCACACCTGGCGGCGTGGCCCGGCAGTGCCGTTCACCACCGGTCGCCCAAGCTACGTCCAGAATATTTCGCCCTTGTTACGCCACCACCTTTGACCTGCGATGATGCCTGGACCTGGGGTAATGCGCTGCCGGGTCCGGGATCCGCCACCGGGATCCGCCACCGGCCGGTGATCCTGGGGGCCGGCGCTCCCGGACCGCTCCCGGACCGCCCCGGATCGTTCCCGGCCTTCTCGGCGGTCCGGGTTGGCTTGTTCTGGTGCCATTGAGGGGTGAGGTGCTGTTAAGAATCAAGGCCGTGTCTCTTGTAATCACTTGCCACCCGCGCATCAATGAACAACGGCATCCGACGGCTCGTCAGATGACTTTGGTACCGGACCGGATCCGGCCCCCGGCCGGACTGTGTCCGAGAACGCAGTCAGTAATTCTCTCCGGCAACCGACCGGGAAAGCTGCCGGGAAATCGGCGAGCGCCCGGGAGGGAAATGCGACGGGTATCGGTACGCCCGAAAGGTCAACTCAACTGAAGGAAGGAAGACTTATGAGGCACGGAAGCAGAAGCAGCAGAGCCGTCCTGCGTGCGGCAGTCGCTGTGGGAGCGGCGGCGGTGGTGGGCCTCGGCTTCACCTCATCGGCGTCAGCCGTGACGCCGCAGACGGCGACAGCCACGTACGACTGCGGTACCTGGGGCGGCGGTTCGGCCACGCTGACCGCCACCCAGAGCGGCACGGCGGCGACGATCACCCTGACCTCCGCAGTGACCACCCCCGTCCATGTCGGCGCGGACTCCATGGCCGCGACCCTCACCCTCGCGAAGAACGGCAGCGGCACCACCGTGTTCTCCGGGACGAAGAACCCGGACCTCCCGGCCGGCTCCGCCGTCACCATCGGCCCGCTCACCGGAACGGTCGCCGCCGGCGACAGCCTCGACTCGTACACCGGCGGTACCGCGCTGTCCATGACCATCTTCGGCGTGAGTATCGACTGCAACGCCACGACGGCGCAGTCTCCCGGTCCGTTCGTTTTCTGAGACAGGTATCCAGAGACAGGTGATCAGCGCCTGAGCGTATGAGCAGGCCCATGCGGGAGGCACTACGGATTCCGCGAACAGCCTGCCATTCCGCACCGCGCTCGGTGTGTTCAGGAATTCCCTCATGGTGCTTCCGGGTTGGAAACCGGAAATACCGCCCGCTTCGCGCACTCTCCGGTTCTCCCCGCCCCTTGAATCCCGTCCTGTGATTCCCTCCCGACGCTCCGCCGAGGTGAATTCGGTACGGGCACCCGCTGATCACGCAGCGCGGCAATCTCCCGACTACGGCTACGTCCGCAGTAACGCGTGGCACGCTGGGCACCCGAAGGTCACGCAGCAGGCGAGGAGACGTGTCACGTGCCGCAGAACCAGCCACCGGAAGCACGTGCCGTCCCGGCCGCACTCTCCCAGGAGTACCGGCTCCGCATGGACCTCGGGTTCTGGGGCCTGACAGCGATCGGGTTCTCCAACATCCTCGGCTCGGGCTGGCTGTTCGCCGCCCTGTACGCCGCCCAGACCGCGGGGCCCGCCGCCCTGCTGTCCTGGATCGCCGCCGGTGCGCTGTGCGCCCTGGTCGCGCTGGTGATGGTGGAGCTCGGGGCGACCCGTCCGGAGGGCGGAGGCACCGTGCGCTGGCCGCTGTACGCCAGTGGGCGGCTGGTCGGCACCGTGATCGGCTGGTCCGTCCTGCTGTCGGTCGGCGGCACGGCCGCGGAGATCAGCGCCATCATGCAGTACGCGGCGCACTACCTGCCCGGCCTCTACCACGGAGGCCGACTCACCGCGACCGGCCTCGGCGTGGCCGCCGCGCTGAGCGCGCTGCTGACGGTGCTCAACTGGTTCGCGGTGCGCGTGTTCGCACGGCTGAACAACCTGGTGTCAGTCCTCAAGGTCGTCATCCCCGTCGTCACCGTGATCGCCCTCTTCCTCTCGGGCACCCACTCCGGCCGCCTCACCGACCACGGCGGCTTCGCACCGTACGGCTACGCGGCCTGCCTCACCGCCCTCGCCGGCGGCGGCATCGTGTACTCCGTGAACGGATTCCAGGCGCCCCTCGACTTCTCCGGCGAGGCCCGCAATCCGCGCAGGACCGTACCCGCCGCTGTACTCACCGGGATCGCGCTGGCCGTCCTGGTCTACCTCGCGCTCCAGCTGGCGTTCCTCTTCACCGTCCCCGACTCCCTGCTGGGCCACGGCTGGCACGGCGTCAACTTCGACTCGCCCTTCGGCCAGCTCGCCCTCGTACTCAACCTGCACTGGCTCGCGACCCTGCTCTACGCGGACGCGGTGCTCTCCCCGGGCGGTTCGGCGTACGTCGGAGTGGCCATCGACGCCCGGCACACCTACGCGCTGGCCAAGAACGGCCTGCTGCCCCGCTTCTTCATGCGGATCGATCCCCGCTCCGGAACGGCGCACCGGGCGCTGCTGCTCAATCTCGCCGTCATCGTCGTCTTCATGCTGCCGTTCGGCGGCTGGCAGGACATCGTCAGCGTCATGGGCGACATGTATCTGCTCATCTACGCGGCATCCGCGGTCGCCGCCGCGGTGTTCCGGGCGCACGACCGGGAGCGGGGAGTGCCGCGGGCGGACGGCCGGGTGCCCGGAGTGCGCTGGATCGCGCCGGTCAGTTTTATGGTGTCGGGCGAGTTCGTCTTCTGGTCGGGCTGGCACGACCTGCGGCTCGCGCTGCCGCTGGTGCTCGCGGGTGTTCCGCTGTTCCTGATGCTGCGGCGCGGCACCGAAGGCCCGTCCCCGCGCGACGAACTGCGCAGCGGAGCCTGGCTGGTCTTCTATCTGGCCGCGCTGACCCTGCTGTCCTGGCTCGGGAGCTTCGGCGGATCGGGACGGCTGCCGGCCCCGTACGACTCGGCGGTGGTGGCCGTGGTCTCACTGGCGGTCTTCGGGTGGGCGGTCCGCTCGGGCGCCGGCCACCTCAGGGCGCACCCCGACGCCGATCCCGGGAGTGCTCCCGGACTGCCCGATCCGATCCGCCCCTGACCTGCTCGGATCCCGGAGAACCCGGCCATGCGATGCTGGGGGGCGTAACCGGACCAGGGCCGGAGAACAGGGGAGTACGGCAGCGCGATGGCAGCAACACGGCGGACACGGACCGGAACCTGGGACCGCTACGCGGCATCCGACCCGGGATTCCTGCGACTGATGGCGGGGCTGCGGACCGTCGCGGCGATCGGGCTCGCGCTCATCGTGCTCGCGCTGTTCCACACAGCCGTCCCCCTCCTCGTCGCCGGGGCGATGGCGGCCATGGTCTCCACCTTCGCGATCAGGGAGAAGGACGTACGCGGCCAGGCCATCACGCTCGGCTTCGCCCTCCCCGTCGCCCTCACGTCGATGTCTCTGGGGGCGCTGCTCAACAGCCGTGTCATCGCAGGCGACATCTTCTTCGTCCTGCTGATCTTCGGGGCTGTCTACTCCCGGCGCTTCGGTGACCGCGGCACTGCGCTCGGGCTGATCGGGTTCCAGGTCTACTTCATCTCGCTGTTCGTGCACGCCACGGTCGCCACTCTGCCCTCGCTGTATCTGACGCTGGCCATCGCCTTCGCGAGCAGCGCGGTCGTACGGTTCGCCGTCGTGCCCGAGACACCCGAGCGCACCCTCGGCCGGCTGCGCGAGGCCTTCAGAGCTCGGCTCGCGCAACTGGTGGCCACCCACATAGAGCTGCTGGACGCCACCCCCGCGCAGCTCGACAAGATCCTCGACGATCTGCGCGGACGCACCGCACGGCTGCACCAGACGGCGCTGATGATCCAGGGCCAGCTGGAGACCGGCACCAGTGACCCGGCAGCGGCGGCGCTGGTGCAGCGCAGGATCGCGGACGCGGAGATCGCCGCCGAGCGTCTCGGGATGCTGCTGCTCAACGCCCGCAGCGCGGAACGCGCGGACACCCTCACCCTGCATCTGCCGAACGCACCGGTCCCGGCTTCCGCGACCACCGCACAGGCCGACGGCGACGCCGGAGGCATCGGCGGGACGGACGAGATCACAGCCCTGCTGCGCCGGGATCTGAACGCGCTGCATCTGGTGGTGACCCGGCTGGCCCCCGACGAGCGCGGCACGGCCCTGGCCCATCTCCGCAACAGGCTGCTCGGCTACCGGGACGAGGAGAATCTGCCGCGCGCCTCGCTCGCCGTGCAGGACGTGTTCCGTGGACTCGGTGAGGCAGCGCGCTCCGTGCTCGGGCTGCGGCTCGCGCTGGACGGGCCGCAGGACGAATCGGACGACACTCCTGAAACGACCCGCTCCCGCGAGGAGTTCGAGGCCGAGGACGTGGCCATCGTCCGCGCCGAGGAGACCGAGGAGGACCGCACCGGACTGCAGCGGCGCACCACGAGGACGGCGTTCCAGGTCTCGGTCGGCTCGACGCTGGCCATCATCGGCGGCGAGTTCCTGTCCAGCCAGCGCTGGTACTGGGCAGTCCTGACCTGCTGGGTGGTCTTCCTCAACACCGCGTCCACCGGCGAGATCCTCGTCAAGGGCTACCGGAGGCTGCTCGGCACGGTCCTCGGTGTCGTCGCCGGTGTCGCTCTCGCGGGGCTGGTCGGCAACCACACCTGGACCGCGTTCGCCCTGGTCCTGCTCTTCATCTTCGGGATGTTCTTCACCGCGCCCCTCTCGTACGCGCTGATGTCCTTCTTCGTCACGGCGATGCTGGGCCTGCTCTACACACTCCTCAACACCTACAGCTTCTCCGTGCTGGTGCTGCGGATCGAGGAGACGGCGCTGGGCGCCGCCTGCGGGATCATCGCGGCCGTGCTGGTGCTCCCGGTGCACACCGACCGCCGTACCGACGAGGAGCTCGCCACGGTGCTGGCCAGGCTGCGGGACGTCGCGTCGGCCGCCGTGTCCCAGCTCAGCGGCGGCCCCCCGGTCGACCTCCTGGACATGGCGCGCGATCTCGACACCGCCCTGGACGATCTGCGCCGCTCGACCCAGCCGCTGACGCACCCCATCACGCCGCTGCGGGTGCGGCGGCAGACCGCCCGCTATCTGGTGGCGGTGCTGGAGACCTGTGCGTACCACGCGCGTTCGCTCGCCGCGACGGCCGAGCTGGTGCCGTACAGCAAGACCATCGCGGCCGATCCCCGGCTGGAGCGGTCCGGCGTGCGAATCGCGCACAACATCGACGTGATCGTGGCCCGGGTGGCGGACGAGAACGCCGCGGGCGAGGTCGAGTCCGGCGCCAGCATCGCCGCCATGCTGGAGAGCAGCTCGTCCGAAGTGCTCCGGTCGGGCACGGTCACCTACCGCGTCCTGCGGCATCTGCAGCGCCTCGACGAGGGAGTGGTCGGCCTCGCCCGCACCCTCGACGTGCCGGTCGCGGCCCGCGAGGAGCGCAAGGAGCGCAAGGCGGCCTGACCGGGCGGGCCCGTACCGGGGCCGCCGCGGTGCCACCCCTCAGAGTGCGCAGCGGAACCCGCCGTGGCCCGTCGTGCTGTCGGGTGTGTTCGAGGTACGGGCGGCCACCCGGTAGCGATTGCAGTACGAACGGTGGCAGAGGTACGAACCGCCGCGCAGCACCCGGTTCTCACCGGTGGGCGGCCCGGTGGGGTCGGTACGCGTCTCCGGGCGGTCGGCGCTGTGCCAGTCGGGGCTGAAACGGTCGGCGCACCACTCCCAGACATTGCCCGAAGTGTTGTGCAGCCCGTAGCCGTTGGGGGCGTACGCGGTGGCCGGGACGGTGCCCGCGCGGCCGCCCGCACGGGGGTCCCGTACGGGGAAGTCGCCCTGCCAGATGTTGCAGCGGTCCCTGCCGCGCGGCGTCAGCTCGTCGCCCCACGGGAAGCGGAGCCCGGCCGGCCCGCCGCGGGCAGCCTTCTCCCACTCGGCCTCGGTGGGCAGCCGCTTGCCCGCCCAGCGGGCGTAGGCGTTCGCGTCGTTCCAGGACATATGGACCACCGGGTGGCCCCGGCGGTCCCCGACCGATGAGCCCGGACCCTCGGGGGCGCGCCAGTACGCACCGGTCACCGCTCGCCACCAGGGCGCTCCGGGGACGGTGCCCGGCAGCACCGCGTGGCGCGCCTGCGGGGGTACGAAGGAGCCGAAGACATAGGACCAGCCGATGAGTTCGGCCTCGGTGCGGTATCCGGTCGCCTTCACGAAGGCGGCGAAGCTGCCGTTGGTGACACACGCCGCGTCGATGTGGAACGCGCCGACGGCCACCTCCCTGACCGGCCCCTCACCATCGGCCGGAAACGCGTCGGCGTCGTCGCCGCCCATCAGGAACGGCCCGCCCGGGACGGGCACCATGCCGCGCAGCACATCGGCGGGGCGGCGCTCGGGTATGGCGAAGTCCGCCGGGGGAGCGGACGGGGACATGATGGCGCCGGGGGCCGGGGCCGATTCCCGCGCGGGTCCGCAGCACGCACTCATCGGACGCTCTCCTTGCTGTCTGCACCGCTCACCGCGGTCTCTGCTCCGGCCCGGCCGGCCCGGCCTGGCCCGTACTCATCCTGCCCGGCCGTGCCGGGGACCGGCCGGTCGAGCAGTTCGTCCACGTTCTGGCCGGTGGTGCGGAGCAGCAGCGCCACACCGCCGAGTGCGGCCGCGTCGGCGCCGAGGGCCGAACCGCACACGGTGATGGTACGGGGAGCGGACGGCAGGGACAGGGTCGCGAGCTGCTCGCGGATCGGGGCCAGTACGAGTGCGTCGAGTACGGCCGGTTCGCCGTAGACCACGATGCATTCGGGGTCGACATGGGCGGCCAGGGCGGCGAGGACCCGGCCCGCGGTGGTGGCCGCGCCGCGCAGCACGGCGGCCACGTCCGGCTGGCCCCCGGCGGCGAGCGCGATGAGCCCGGCCGCGTCGCCGACCGCCACACCGCGCTCCGCGCAGGCGGCCAGCAGCGCCGGAATCCGGATGACCCCCTCCAGGCACCCCCGGCCGCCGCAGTGGCAGACCGGTCCTTCGGGATCGCAGCTGGTGTGGCCGATCTCGCCGGCCGCGCCGTGGGCGCCGTGCACCAGCACACCGTTCACGACGAGCCCGCCGCCGACCCCGTGCGACCAGGCGAGGAAGACGGTGTTGTCGTGGCCCCGGGCCGCACCCCAGGTGACTTCGGCCAGTGCGGCGAGACGTGAGTTGTTCTCGGTGGCGACGGGCACACCGAAGTGGCTGCCGAGCGCCGCGGCGACGTGCTGGGCGAACGGCGTCTTCCGGTCCGGGTCCCCGGACGCCGGGTTCTGGACGAAACCGGGCAGGCCGAGGCCGATTCCCTCGACGGGCGCCAGGCTGATCCCCTCCCGGCGTACGAGCTCCGCGACCGCCGCGATCGCCTGCTCGGCCCGCTCGGCGGGACCGCTGCCCACGGGCAGCGGGGCGCTGAACCGGCCGACCACCTCATGGGCGCAGTTGGCGATGACCACATGGATCCGGTTGCGCTGGAGGTCGATACCGATCAGCTCGGCGCCGCGCGCGTTGAGCGAGATCTCCAGGGCGGGCCTGCCACGTCCGCGGGGCAGCGCGGAGTCCGCCGCGGGCTGCTCCACGACCGCTTTGCGCTCCAGCAGGTCGGAGACGATCGCGAACAGGGTGGTACGGGAGAGACCGGTCCTCGCCTTCAGCTCGCCACGGCTGAGAGCGCCGGAGCGGCGCAGCTCGCCGAGGACGGCGGCTTCATTGGCCCTGCGGAGGCGCTGCAAGGCATCGGTCGGTTCCGTCATGGACGCATGGTCTGCCGGTCAACCGGATTCTGTCAACGCGGCGGAAGAATTCACACGCAATTTATTCCCGAGGGTTGACGTAAAAAACCCGGCGTCCCTACAGTTCCCGGCAATTGCCTGCCGTACGACATCCGTTGCCCACCACGGAACCCACCGGCACGACACATGCCGGCCCACCGCACACCGCAACACGGCACACCGGCACCCCGCACACCGCGTCATGAACGACTCCACCGGAAGGGCGGCCAGCCCATGGCTCCGCGCAACGTCCTGTTCCTGATGACCGATCAACACCGGGTCGACACCCTGGGCTGCTACGGCAACCCCCTGGTGAAGACCCCGGCCCTGGACGCCCTGGCGGCGGAGGGCACCCGCTTCGACCGCTTCTACACACCCACCGCGATCTGCACACCGGCGCGTGCCTCCCTCGCCACCGGCCTCCACCCGTTCCGCCACGGAATGCTGAACAACCCCGAGCGCAACGGGGGCAGCAAGGACGAGCTGGACGACGAGAGCCCGATGCTCTGGCGCCAGTTGATGGACCACGGCTACCAGGTCGGCCACGCGGGCAAGTGGCACATCGGCCGGGAGCGCGGGCCCGAGTTCTACGGGATGGACGGCGAGCACCTGCCCGGTGCGCTCAACCCCGTACACCACCCCTCGTACGAGAAGTGGCTGGAGGACAACGGCTTTCCGCCCTTCGCCGTCACCGAGCCCGTCTTCGGCGCGGCTGCCAACGGCACCGGCCGCGGACACCTGATCGCCGGCCGCCTCCAGCAGCCCCCCGAGGCCACCATCGAGGCGTTCCTCACCGACCGGACCCTCGGCCTGCTCGACCGGTACGCGGCCGACTGGAAGGCGACCGGCAGACCGTTCATGCTGTCCTGCCACTGGTACGGCCCGCACCTGCCGTATCTGATCCCCGACCACTACTACGACATGTACGACCCCGACGACGTGCCACTGCCCGCTTCGATGGCGGAGACCTTCGCCGGGAAGCCCGCAGTGCAGCGCCAGTACAGCGCGTACTGGTCGTCCGACGGGTTCGACGCCGCCGCCTGGCGCAAGCTCATCGCCGTCTACTGGGGCTACGTCACCATGATCGACCACCAGGTCGGCAGGATCCTGGCGGCGCTGGACGACCACGGTCTGCGCGACGGGACAGCGGTCTTCTTCACCGCCGACCACGGCGAGTTCACCGGCGCCCACCGGCTGAACGACAAGGGCCCCGCGATGTACGAGGACATCTACCGCATCCCCGCCATCGCCCGGGTGCCCGGCGCTCCCGCCCAGGTCTGCGACGCCTTCGCCAACCTCATCGACCTCAACCCGACCATCCTCGAACTGGCCGGAGCGCCGCTGCCCGACCGGTGCGACGGGCAGAGCCTGCTGCCACTGCTGCACGGCGGACCATCCGGGGACACCCGCGACGAGATCGTCGCCGAATTCCACGGCCACCACTTCCCGTACGCGCAGCGGATGCTCCGCGACCGGCGGTACAAGCTCGTCCACAACCCGGAGAGCGTCCACGAGCTGTACGACCTGGAGACCGATCCGCACGAACTGCACAACGTGTACGAGGCACCGGCGTACGCGGGCATCCGGCGCGACCTCACCGTCCGCCTCTACCGCGAACTGCTGCGCCGCGGCGATCCCGCCTACAGCTGGATGAGCTATATGGCCGACATCGGCGGCGACCGCGCGCCGGATGTCGACGGGGTCGCGGAGGAAGTGGCGTGAAGGAGAAACTGCTGCCCGGATCCGGCGCACCCGGAGTTCGCAGCGCTCCCGGCTCACCAGGATCATCCGGTGCTCCCGATGCGTCCGGCGCGCATGACGCGAGGAGCGCCGCGCGGGTGGAGCGCGGGCGCCGGGCGCGCGGTGCGGGCCGGCTCACCTCCGTACTGCTCGGGGTCGCCTCCGCCGCACTGGGGCTCCTCGCCTGGACTGTCCTCGCCAACAGCGGCATCGACGGTTTCCCCGGACCGGTCTCCGTCGCACGGCGCGCGGGACAGCTCATCGCGGACGGAACCCTGTTCTCCGACGCGGGCGCCAGCCTGGAACGCGTCCTCATCGGCTACGTCATCGGCGTCGTCCTCGCCGTACCCGTCGGCTTCCTGATGGGCTGGTACCCGCTCGTCCGCAGGCTGATCGAGCCATGGCTGCAGTTCTTCCGGATGGTGCCGCCGCTCGCGATCATCCCGCTGGCCATCGTCCTGATGGGCATCGGCGAGACCCCGAAGATCTTCGTGATCTTCCTGGCGTCCTTCCTCTCCTGCGTCGTCTCCACCTTCCAGGGCGTCGTCGCCGTCGATGTCACCCTCGTCAACGCGGCACGGGTACTCGGTGCCCGCGACCACCAGGTCTTCGCCGGCATCGTGGTCCCCGCATCGGCCCCGTTCATCCTGGTCGGCATGCGGATCGGGCTCGGCGCCTCCTGGGCGACCGTGGTGGCCGCCGAACTCATCGCCGCGCAGGGCGGACTCGGCTTCCGTATGCAGCAGGCGCAGCTCTACTACGACCTGCCCACCATCTTCGTCCAGCTCATCGCCATCGGAGCGATCGGCCTGGTCATGGACCGGCTGCTGCTCCTCGCCGAGCGACGGCTCACCCACTGGCAGGAACGGAGGTAACCATGCCCACCATCAACTTCTCCGGTGTCACCCGGCACTTCACGGTGCAGGACAGCGACTTCCTGGCTCTGGACCGGATCAGCCTGGACATCGAGGACGGTGAGTTCGTCACCGTCGTCGGACCGTCCGGGTGCGGCAAGTCCACCCTGATGAACATCGCAGCAGGGCTCCTCGAAGCGACCGGCGGCGAAGTCACCGTCGACGGCGTACCCGTCCGTGGACCTGCCCCCGAACGCGGCGTCATCTTCCAGCAGTACGCGCTCTTCCCCTGGATGACCGTCACGGCCAACGTCGAGTACGGCCTCAAGGTCGCCGGTGTCGGAAAGGCCGAACGCAGCCGGAGAGCACGGGAGGTCATCGAGCTCGTCGGTCTCACCGACTTCGCCGGCGCGCTCCCCAAGACTCTCTCCGGCGGTATGAAGCAGCGCTGTGCCATCGCCCGCGCCTATGCGGTCGACCCGAAGGTCCTCCTCATGGACGAGCCCTTCGGCGCCCTGGACTCGCTGACCCGTGTCCGGATGCAGGATTCGCTCCTCGACACCTGGAGCCGCGACCGGCGCACCGTCATGTTCATCACGCACGACGTCGACGAGGCCGTCTACCTGGGCAGCCGCGTCGTCGTCATGGCCGCGCGCCCCGGGCGGATCCACACCGTCATCCCCGTCACGCTGCCCTACCCGCGCACCGAGGAACAGCGCCTGTCGCCCGGATTCGCCGAACTCCGCGCCCAGGTGTGGCACGCCGTGCACCACCAGCCGGCGCCACCGGCCCCACTCGAAGGACTCGCCTCGTGAAGAGAAGCACGAACAGAACCACGAAGAGCACCACGAAGAGGAACCGCGCCGTCGGCCGCCGCGCCGCGGGCCTGCTCACCGCTCTGCTGCTCGTCGCCGCCGCGTCCGGCTGCGGCAATGACTCATCGGCGGCGTCGGGCCACGGCAACAAGGTCACCTTCGGCTATATCGCCGACTACAGCGGATCCGCCGCGCTCGCCGTCGCGCAGAAGCAGGGCCTCTGGAAGAAGGCGGGCCTCAAGCCCGAACTGAAGGTGTTCACCAACGGCCCGCTCCAGGTACAGGCCCTCGGCTCGGGCGATCTGGACTTCGGGTACCTCGGCCCGGGCGCCCTCTGGCTGCCGGCATCGGGCCGCGCCCCCATCGTCTCCGTCAACATGCTGGGCCTCGCCGACCGGGTCATCGCCCGGCCCGGCTCCGGCATCACGAAACCGGCCGACCTCAAGGGCAAGAAGGTGGCCGTCGCCGAAGGCACATCGGGCGACATGATCCTCGATCTGGCGCTCCGCAAGGCGGGGTTGAAGCCCACCGACGTCAAGAAGGTCGCGATGGACGCCTCCACCGTCGTCACCGCCTTCTCGTCCGGCCAGGTCGACGCCGCCGCCACCTGGTACCCGCTCATCGACACGATCAAGAAGAAGGTGCCCGGCCTCCGGGAGATCAGCGGAACGCAGGACTACTACCCCGGGCTGACCTTCCCCAACGTCTTCGTCGCCCAGCCCCGGCTGGCGTCGGGCAACCCGGCGCTCGTCAGGAAGGTGACCGGGGTCCTCAAGCAGGCCGACGACTGGATCGCCGGGCATCCCGCCCAGTCGGAGTCGGTCGCGGCCGGATTCCTCGGACTCCCCGCTGCGCAGCTCAAGGGGTCGACGGACCACGTGAAGATCCTCTCCTCCGCCGAGCTGACGAAGCTCAGCCGGAACGGCACGGTCGACGGCTGGCTCGACCAGCTCTCGGATCTCTTCGTACAGATGAAGAAGCTGCCCAAGCCGGAGAAGGCCAAGGACTACTACCTCGGTGACCTGTACGCATCGGCCGGAAAGGCGGACCACAGATGAGCTCAGGACGCGACATGGCCGAAGACAGGGCAGCGGGCGGGGTCCGGCGGCGCGGATTCCTGGCCGGGGCGGCCGGGCTCGCGGGAGCGACCGTCCTGGCACCGGCCGCGGTCCCTCCCGCGGCCGCGGCCGCTCCCGGAGAAGCCACCGCACCCGACACCGCGGCCTCCCTGCCCGTCGTCTCCGGCGGCCGTGCGCGAGCCACCGTGCTGTGGTGGGGAGAGGGCAGCGCGCGGTTCGCCGCCACCGAACTCCGCGACTACATACGGCGGATCACCGGCGTCCGGCTGCCGGTGCGCGCCGCGACGCCCCCCGCCGCGGGCTCCCTGCCCGACGCGGTCACCGGACTGGTGGCCCTGCGCGCGGGCACCGGCCCCTCGACCGCGATCCCCGCGGCCCGGCTCACCGAAGCGGGCCGGGAACTGGCCGGCGCGCCCGAGGACTCCTTCACCCTCCTCGGCGACCACCGGGACGCCCTGCTCACCGGGGCCGGGGACCGCGCCGCGCTCTACGCCGTGTACGCGCTGCTCGAACGGCTCGGCGTACGGTTCTTCGCCCCCGCCTTCCCCGCGTACGAAGGCCACAGCGAGCACATCCCGACCGCGGGCACCCTGGCGCTGCCCGCCGTCCGCCTCACCGACCGGCCCGGCCGGGAGCTGCGGCGGCAGTACGCGGAGGAGGGCTACAGCCACACCGCCGAGAGCCTGCCCCCGCTGCTCGACTGGATGGCCAAGAACCGGCTCAACACCTATGTCCACCCGGCGAATTACCTGGGCCTCGGCGTCACCACGTACGACAGCGTACGGACCGTGCTGCGCCGCGAGGCCACCAGGCGCGGCATCCGGATCGAGACCGGCGGGCACGGCTACGACAGCTTCCTGCCCCCGGAGAAGTACCCCCAGTACTACACATCCGGCGGCCCCCTCTTCGACATCTACAACCCCGAGGCCCTCGACGCGTACATCGCCCAGGTGGTCGCCTTCCTGCGGGACCGTCCGGAGATCACCGTCTTCGACTGCTGGCCGCCGGACGTCGGCCGGTTCCAGCAGGAGATCCTCGACCGGTACGGCAATCCGGCGAACGCCGAGTCGGTGGTCGTCAACAAGCTGGCCCGGACCCTCCGTGCGGAGCTGCCGGGCGTACGCGTCGAGCGCATCGCCTACAACTCCACCATCGAGCCGCCGGATCCGGACTACGCGTCCGACCCCGCGGTCATCGTCGACTTCGCCCCGTACAGCCGCACTTACGACGGACCGCTCGACGACCCGGCCGTGCCCGCCAACGCGGGCTTCGCCAAAGCCCTGACCGCTTGGCGGACCGGGTTCCGCGGCTCGCTTGCCATGTACGAGTACTACCGGCGCTACCGCTGGCGGAGCCAGCCCGTGCACCCCCTCGCCACCATCGCGGGCGACGTCCGCTTCGAGTCGCACCTCGGTGTGAACGGCATCGGAATGTACAGCGAGCCCGCCGACTGGATCACCTACGAACATGTCCAGAGCCTGTTCGCGGCGCTCGCCTGGGACAACGGCCTGGACGCCGCCGGTTACACGGACGGCTACCTCCGGGCGCGCTTCGGCCCCCGGGCGGAAGGCACCATGCGCGAGTACTACGACCTCACCCGCACCGACCCCGACACCGTGGGCGCGGCCGCTCTGCTCGACCGTTACGACCGCGCGGGGGCCGTGTTGCGAAGAGCCGCCGGCGAGGCCGGGAGCGCCGCGGCGCGCACCGTGATCTCCCGGCTGGGCCTGGGCATCGACGTCGCCCGCGCCGACCTGCGGATCGGACTCGTCCCGGACGGCTCCGCCGAACTGGACGCGGCCCGGGAGGCCTACCGGACCCTGCTGCTGCGGAACCGGTTCAACGGGGTGGTGCTGCCGAACGTCCAGACCTGGCTGCGCCGGTACGGTACGGACATCCCCTACGACGACGCGGAAGTCCGCCAGGAGGTCGTGGACAACTACGCCTCCCCGGCAGCCGGGTTCGGTGTTCCCGGGCTGCTGCCCCTGGAGCGCGGGGGAGCGGTCGTCACACTGACGGTGGTGGCCCAGGACGTCGACTTCACCGGCCACACGGTGCGGTGGACCGCGTCGGGCCCCGACGGCGTCCGGCCGGTCCCGGCGAGCGGCAGCCTGCGGGCCGACGGGACCAGGAGCGCATCGGAGCGGGTGGCCGTCCGCGCCACTGCGGACGCTGCCACGGGGAGACAGCGGATCACTCTGGAGTTCCGGCTGGCGGACGGCACCCGGCTGACACCGGCCCACGTCGATCTCACCGTGGAGTGAGAGGGAAGCCCGCTCGCGGTTCAGCGTCGCACCGGGCCGGCTGTCAGTGGTGGCTGAGATGCTGAACCGCATGAACGGACAGACCTGGCGCCGGGTGTACGGCGCGGACCACGACGACCCCGACCCGGGCCCGCGGCCGGGGCGCGACTACCGGGAACTGGTGGGCGGACCGCTCGACGGCCTGCTGCTCGACGTCACCGGCCGGCCGGCCCCGAGCCTCGCGGACGGAGCGGCCCTCGCGACCGAGATCGGCTCCCACGGCCCCGGCGGCCACGCGCGGTACGGCCCCCGCGTGGCCGGAGCGCTGCTGTGGGACTGGCAGGGCGACACCCCATGAGGCGGCAACCGGAAACGGTGCCACCCTCGTTGGGTGCCGCCGATAGACTGGGCAGTTATGCACCTTCTTGTACTCGGCGGTACGTCGTTCGTGGGCCGCGCCATCGTGGAGGAGGCCCTCCGCACCGGGGCCGAAGTGACCCTGTTCGGACGGGGAAGAACCGGGGCGGATCTCTTCCGCGAGGGGACCGGGGCGACCGGGGTGACCCGGCTCATCGGCGACCGCGACACGGGCGACTACGCGGCGCTGCGCGACGGCCACTGGGACGCAGTCGTGGACGTCAGCGGATACGTCCCGCGCCACGTCGGCCAGGCCATGGACGCGATCGGGGACCGGTGCGGACGGTACCTGTTCATCTCCAGCCACGCGGTGTACCGGCGCTCGGGGGTGGAGCCCGGCTCGGACGAGGACACACCGCGCCGCACACCGGTGCGCGACGTGCACAGCACCGAGTTGCTGGACAAGGACACCTACGGACCCGCCAAGGTGGCCTGCGAGGACGACGTCCTGGCCCGGTACGGCACCCGCGCGACGGTCGTGCGCCCCGGAAAGGTCGCAGGACCGCACGACCCCTCGGACACCTTCACGTACTGGGTGCGCCGGGCCGCACGCGGCGGGCGGATCGCTCTGCCCGCCGACCCGGCGCAGCCCGTGCAGATCATCGACTCCCGAGACCTGGCCGGTCTCGTGGTGCGCCTGCTCACGGACGACCGGCCCGGTGTGTTCCACGCGGTCGGCCCCGCCGAGCCGACCACGCTCGGCGGGCTGATCGAGACCTGCGCGCGGGTCGCCGGTACCGAGGTGGAGATCGTGCAGGTGCCCCCGGAGGCGGGGGCCCGGATGTTCCCCCTGGTTCGCCCCAACTGGCCCACGCAGCAGCGCAGTTCTGCCAGGGCCCGCGCGGCAGGCCTGCCCGCGACACCGCTGGAGGTCACCGCGGCGGATGTCCTGGCCTGGGACCGCGAACGCGGCGAACCTCCCATCCACCGCGGCTACCCGGTCCAGGAGGAAGAGGCACTGCTCGCCCGTACAGCCGAAGGAATCACAGCCGGCTGAACCACGGACAGCGGAACCACGACTCCCCGAACCACCGTCGGCGGAACCGCAGATGGCGGGAGCCCCGGCTCTCGGGCCCGCGCACAGCGGTAACGCCGGAAAAGGCGTTGCCCGGGCCCGTCCGGCGCGGGAGGCTTCCGGCCATGCCCGACAACGTATCCAGCAGTTCGCACGGGGTCATGTCGCTGTTCTCCCGTGGCCGCCTCACCGCGATCCCCCGCAAGGCCGCGCGCCGCGAGCAGCTGCTCGGCCACCTGGCGGAGACCCTGTTCGAGCGGGACCGCGAGTACACCGAGCCCGAGGTCAACGACGCACTGCGCACTGTGCACGACGACTGCGCGGCGCTCCGCCGCTACCTCGTGGTGGCGGGCCTGCTGACCCGGTCCAGGGACGGCAGCGCCTACCGGCGAGGCCGGTAGGCGCTCCTCCGCTCCGCAGGGCCCGTCAGCCGAGACCGACGGCGAACACGTGCAGCTGTGCGTTCTTCGGCAGCGTCACGCTCTTGATCTGCTTCCCGTCCGGGACCTTGAAGGGCGCGGTGGCGAAGACGTCCGCCGCGCCGCCGGTGCCGCCCGACTGGTTCCGGTGCGCGGCCCGTGCCACGAGCGTGTTGCCGAAGACCGGATCCGAACCGCCGCCCGGCAGCGTCCAGTCACCGAACGAGAGATCAGCCGTGCCGGTGCTGCCGTCGGTGAAGGTCACCTCGGCGCTGTCCTGATGATCCCCGTTGGTGGCCGAGCCCACGAACAGCAGCCGCTTCGCGTCCACGGCGCTCCGGGACAGATCGAGGGTCTGGCCGTCCGCGACCACATTGTCCGGGCGCCCCTGCGGAGCCGCCGGCCACACGAACGACGTACCCGACGCCTCGATCCGCGCTCCGCCCTTCAGACCCGCTGCGGCGAGCGCCTGCCGCGAGTAGCTGTTGCCCGCGCCGTCGAAATCGGCCTGCCCATGGTCCGCGTCGTCGGAGAGCCCGGTGTTGTCGTACGCGGCAGCCGGGCTGCCGTCCGCCGCCACCAGCACGATCGCGGAGAGCCGTACGGTGTCGCCCTTCCCGGCACCCCGTACGGTCAGCGGAACCTCGTAATAGCCATCGGGCGTCTTCGCTCCCGCCTCGACGGTCAGGGCGACACTCCCCGAACCGGTGCCCTTGTCCAGCTTGAGCTGCTTCGTGGCCGCGGACACCGTCAGACCCTTCGGCGGGGAAGCGGTCACGGTCAGGCTGTGCTCCCGTCCGGCGAGGCGCTGCGCGTCGACCGTGACGTCGGCGCCTTCACCGCCCGGCGCCGCGGTGACCTGGTTGGGGGTCGCGTTCGCCAGGAAGGACCGTTCGCCCGTGCGGTACGACGGAGGCGCTGCCGCCGCCGATGTCGCCCAGTGGGTGTCGGGCGTCCCGGACAGGGTGAAGTCCAGCCGACCGCCCCGGGACACCGCCGACCTGGGCAGATAGGTGCGCTCCCAGTCGCGGCCGTCGAGCTTCAGATCGTGGACGTACGGAGTGCTCGCCGACGCCTTCGGGGCGCGGATGTCCAGATCGCTGCCCTTGCCGGGCAGATCGAGCACGGCCCGCTCGAACAGCGGGCTGTGCACGGCCAGATCGGATGTGCCCGGCGTCGAGGGGTACACACCGAGCGCGGCCCAGACGTACCAGGACGACTGGGCGCCCAGGTCGTCATTGCCCGGCTCGCCGTCCGGCGTGGGGGTGAACAGCGTGGTGGCCACATCCCGGACGGCCTTCTGCGTCTTCCACGGCTGCCCGAGATAGTCGTAGACCCACGGCACCCCGAAGTCGATCTCGTTCCCCGCCCACATGTACGGCTCGTTGGGGCCCGCGTTGAGCTTGGTGAAGAACGTGTCCAGGCGCTGGGACGCCGCGTCACGGCCGCCCATGGCGGTGATCAGGCCCGCGGTGTTCTGCGGGACGAGCCAGTTGTACTGGGCGGCGTTGCCCTCGTCGAAGCCGTCCTGGCCGAACTTGCCCTCCGGCGGCGGCTGGAAGCCAGGACCGTCGGGGAAGCGGCCGTCCTCACCGCGCGGCTGGAGGTAGTCGGTCGCGGGATTGAGGATGTTCTGCCAGTTCTGGCTGCGGAGCGTGAACTGCCGGGCCGTCCTGCTGTCCCCGGCCGCAGTCGCGAGCTGTGCGATGGAGAAGTCGTCGATCGCCCACTCCAGCGTCACCGAGCCGCCGACGCGCTGGTGGTCGCCGCGCGAGGCGTCGTTGTTCGGCGCGTAGCCCCGCTCGACGTAGTTGGCGATGTCGGGGCGCTCATGGTAGGCGCCGGGCGTGCTGTCCACCGTCGTCGCGCCCTTGACCAGGTACTTGAGCGCCGTCTTGAGATCGAAGTCCCGGGCGCCGTACGCATACAGATTGGCGATGAGCGCCACGGAGTTGTCGCCCGTCATCTGTCCCGTGTAGCCGTTCGCGAACGGCCAGCGAGGCCACCAGCCGCCCTGCTCGGCGTCGTTGACCAGGGACTGCGCCATGTCGCTCGCTTCCTTGGGCCAGAGCATGGCCTGGAGCGGAGCGAGGGAGCGGTAGGTGTCCCAGTCCGAGAAGTTCGCGTACTGCGTACGGCCATCGGGGAGTTCGCGGACCTTGTTGTCGAAGCCGATGTAGCGCCCGTCCACGTCATTGAACGTGTTCGGGTGCATCAGCGAGTGGTAGAGCGAGGTGTAGAACGTCTTCAGCTGACCGGTGTCCCGGCCCGCGACGCGGACCTTGCGCAGCGCCGACGACCACCGGTCGCGGGTCTGCTCGCGGAGCTTGTCGAGACTCCAGCCGGGCACCTCGGACGCCATGTTGGTCTTGGCGCCGTCCACCGAGACGTACGACATGGAGATCTTGGCGCGCACGGTGCTGGTCCCGGCCGTGCCGAAGGTGAGATAGGCGCCGGCCTTCGGCGCGTTCACCGTGTCGCTGCCCTTCGACACCGTCTTGCCGTCCCAGGTGCCGTGGGCGGTGAAGGGGCGGTCGAAGGTGATGGCGTAGTGAACGGTGTACTCGTTCCCCTTGCCGCAGAAATTCCCGGTGGTGGCGGAGCCGGTGACCTGCCGGTCGCCGACGACGTGCATATCGGCCCGCTTGTCGCCCGCGAGACTCGCGCCGCCCTTGACCAGGACCTGCGCCGTGTCCGCGCCCTTGGGGAAGGTGAACGCCGCGAGCCCGGTGCGGGTCGAGGCGGTCAGCTCGGCGCGTACCTTCGAGTCGGTGAGGGTGACCGCGTAGTACCCCGGCTCCGCCTTCTCGTCGGTGTGCGAGAAGTGCTCGGTCCTGTCCCACGGCGCCGAGCCGACGTCGCCCGTCACCGGCAGGATCGGCACATCGCCGAAGGCGGTGCACCCGACCGACGCGTGATCGACGCTGAACCCGCGCAGGGTGTCGCTGTGGTACTGGTAACCGGCGTACGAACCGACCGTGTCGGGCGAGAACTGCATCATGCCGAACGGGGTGGCGGGACCGGGGAAGTTGTTGATCTCTCCCACGGTGGAGCCGCCGCTTCCGGTACCGATCAGCGGGTCCACGTAGTCGGCGGGGTCGTCGACGAGCTGTGCGCCCGGTGGGGCGGCGGCGTTGGACAACGTTGTCGAGGCGGCTGATGCCGGAGCTGTTGTTCCGGCGAACAGCAGCGCCGCGACTGCGGCGACCGCGCCGCGAGTCTTCCAACGTCTCACGTGTACCTCCTGCGAATGGGGTGCGGGCCGGGCCCACCACACACTCAGGTAGCTGACCGTGCCCGGTCAAGAGGGCGGAAGGATCGGCAAGGCCGCTTCCGGCCGCGCCCGCCACAGTGGCGACGTCCCGTCAGTCGCCGTTCCAGGCTGTGAGTTGGCTGTGGGGGAGGGGCGGCAGGGTGATTGCGCCCGGGGCGGAATCGGGGGCAGGGGCCGTGCCCGAGGGCAGGGAACGAGTCGGCGGCCGCACCGGGCGACAGCCGGAGCGGGAACGGCCGAAGGAGGTACGCACATGGCGCCGGAAGCGGCATACGACCGGATAGCCGACTGGTACGAGCGGGATTTCCTCGGCGCCCGGGACGCCGGGACCTCCGACGGCAATCCCCGCGCCCTGGGCGGTCAGCTGGCAGGGCTCCTCGGCGGGGGAAGCGGTGTCTGCCTCGAAGTCGGCTGTGGCACCGGCATCCATGCCGACCGGGTGCGCGGTCTCGGCTGGACGCCGGTCGGGGTGGATCTCTCGGCCGGGATGCTGGCACATGCCCGCGGCCGGCTGCCCGTCGCGCAGGCCGACGCCGCGCGGCTGCCCGTCCTGGACGGCGCGGTTCCGGCGGCCGTCGCGGTGATGGTCCATACCGACATGCCCGACTACGCGGCGGTGCTCGGTGAGGTCGCCAGGGTGCTGCGGCCCGGCGGGGTGTTCGTACACATCGGCGTCCACCCCTGCTTCTGCGGCGGGTTCGCCGACCGGAGCGACCCGGACGCGGTGCTGCTCCGGCCGGGCTACCTCGACAGCCGCTGGACCACCGAGTCCTGGACCGGTCAGGGCCTGCGGGACAAGGTGGGGGCGGGGCATCTGCCGCTGCCCCGCCTGTTCCAGGCCTTTCTGAACGCGGGACTCGTGCTGGAAGGGTTCACCGAGCACGGGGCGCCCACCCCTGTCGTTTTGGGCGTCAGGGCACGCAAGCCGCTGTGAGCTCCGTCAGTCACCGGCGGGCACCGACCATGAACAGCGCAGGGCCGCGGTGACGAATCCCGGACCGAAGGCCACCGCGACGCCCGACTCGCCTGCCGCGGGCGGCGCGGAATGCAGCTTGTCCAGGACGGCCAGGACACTGACCCCGCCCAGATTCCCCATCTCGGCCAGAACGGCGCGCGAGTGCCGGGTGTGTTCCTCGGCGAGCCCGAGGCTCTTGGCGACATCAGTGATGATGCCGGGGCTCCCGGGATGGATGATGGCCCAGTCGGGCACCTTGTGGTCCAGCCAGTCGATGACGGAGGGCATCGAATCCGCCGCGCCCTTCTGGCCGGCCTTCGTGCTGTCGAAGTGGATCCCACTGGTGTCGAGTTTCCCGCTGTACAGATCCTCGGTGTCGGGCAGCCGCATTTCGAAGGCGTTCGCGCTCACCGGATCCTCGATACGGATTCCCGGCCCGTCGGGAGGCGTCGTCGAGACGACGCAGGCGCCCGCGGAATCCCCGAACAGTGCTTTGTAGATCATGCTCTGGATCGTCGTGTCCCGGTGGTTGTAGATGGAGCTGAGCACCTCGGAGACGACCACGAGGACCTTCGTACCCGGCTCGGCGGCGGCCAGTTGTAAGGCACGGATCAGCGCCTGGATTCCGCCGGCGCAGGCCACCGTGGTCAGCGCGATGCGCCGGGCCTGCAGAGGTAGCCCGAGGGCGTTGCTGAGCACCACATCGTGCCCCGGAATGCCCCAGGTGGTGGCGTGCGAGGTGACGATGGCGCCGATCTCCGACGGCTCGACACCCGCCTGCGCCATGGCCTTCCGCGCGGCCTGCTCGCCCATTCGTGCCGCGTGGCCGAAGCCGGTGCCCACCCGCTCCGTGACCTCCGCGTTCCCCGAGATGATCGGCGAGTCCAGCGGGGCCACGAAGTACCTGTTGTCCACCTGGAGGTTGTCGATCACCCGCTCGTACACCTTCAGTCGCGGGTCGTCCGGGTGGTTCCGCGCGATGTCGTCGATGATGTCCCGGGTGCTCACCTCGAACTCCGGCAGAACGATCGCGGGGCGGCTGACGTAGGCGGGCATGGGCAGCTCCCATTAATGCTCGATTACATGTACGAACAACGTACGCCAGTGCGATCCATCTTTCACGAAAGTCCCGCAGTCTGATCACCCGTTAACCCCGGATAGGGGTCGTGTGATCGTCCATCAAGTGTCCAATAAATCAATGAGGTTGTGCGCTGCACGCAAGTCTGGGTTCCTGCGGTGCTCGCTGGGCGGTCCGGGCCGGAAGGCGAGCAGCATCAGCCGGGAGCCCGGTGATGTGACCGGCTCCGCCGCGGAGATGCTCACCATCCCTTCGCCCAACTGGGGGTGACAAACCGGGCGTTGTGCACCATCCGGAAATGGCAGTGCCAGGAAGGGGGTTGCTTCGTACAGCGGACCTGCCACCGGATCGTGCAGTACGTACTCCTCGATCCGAGCCAGATCCTTGTTGTCCGGGCGTTCCTGGGTCGCCCGCCGCAACTGGCCGAGCACGAAGGGCGCCCAGCTTCGCTCCCAGTCCAGCAGTAAGGCGTGCCGTTCGGGATGGACCGCCATGAACATCAGGGCGTTCTGTGGAGCCTCTCCGCCGGGAAAGAGCTCGTGGTATTCCCTGTTGCAGGTGATCAGATTCCAGGCGGAGTCGACCACATAGGCCATGACGCCGTGGATCAGCTCCACGGCCTTCCAGGCCCCGGGGACTTCCATGCCTGAGGTGTTGTGGAGCGGAGCGGGCACTTCGCGGCGGGTCAGCCAGTAGAGCGTTGTCCACTCCTGCTCCGTCATTCTCAGTAGCCGTGCCAGATCGCCGAGGTACGTCGGATTGGGCCGGTGCTCCGGTCCGTTGATGAGCCGTCCGTAGGTGCCACGGGCCCGGTGTGTCAGTGTGTCGATCTGCTCCTGGCTCAGTCCGTTGACCGGACGGCCGGCTCCGCTCCGCTCGGTATAGCCCACGGTCTCGGGCGCGATGGCGGCCCGGCGGCTCTCCAGCAACGTGCGCAGGGCTGCCGCATCTTGGGTAGAGAGTGTCACATTTCCCCCGTAACTGCCCGCCGGGCGGCGGGTCCACAATTATCTGCAAGTCTTTTGCGTGGAAAGAGCGGTCGATGGCCGCGAGACTCTGATCTGTCGCAGGTGAACAATGCAGAGTGTCTGCTGCATTCGCGAAAGGTAGGGGACTTGCAATGCCATCCCAGCGGTCCGTGCTCATCGTCGATGGACACAGTGAGGTAAGCCAGGGGATCACGAAGGCGCTGCAAGAGTGCGGTGACCGTGTCGCCGCGATGTACTCCGGCCCGCACGCACCCGCGGGGCCGGACCTGACTGTGGCGTGTGACGTGACGGACGAGTCGCAGATCGACGGGGCGCTCGCTCTCGTCGAGGAGCGGCACGGGCCCGTCGGCATCGTCATCGCCTCCATCGATCTGTCGTGCGATCTGATGCTGAGGGACGACCGGTTCGTCTCCGTCGCCGACAACCGGATGATCGGCACCTTCCGGCTGATCCGCAGGGCCGTGCCAGCCCTCAGGGCGAGCGGGCAGGGGCGCATCATCTTCCTCTGCACGTCCGCCCAGGACGGCCTCTCCGCCAGGCAGTTCGGCAGTACGTCCGAGGCGGCGCTCCGCGGCTTCGTCAGCCGGATGGCCCGCGACGAGGCATTTCACGGCATCACCTGCAACGTCGTCACTCTCAACTCACCTCTGGGTCAGCGTGTTTCGGTACGCGGCACCACGCACCCGGCATCCGCCTGGCAGACGCGGGTCGACGCGTCGCTGGTGGCCGCGGCAGCCAAGAACGTCAAGCTGCTCGCGTCGCCCGACGCCGACGGGGTCAATGGCGAGTACATCGGAGTGGAAAGCCGTCTGCTCATGGTTTCCTGACTTTCTGCCCAGCCGGTGCCGTCTCTGGGAACGGCACCGGCATTCCGGCCCGGCGCTCTGCCGGTGAGCCGGAAAACCGCAGCGGCGCCACCGTGTTCAGGTCACGGTGGCGCCGCTGTCCGGGGAGAGCGCCCGGGCGATCTGCTGTGACGGGGGATTCGCCTCAGGCGCTCTGGGGGGTAACCGTTCGAAGGGTCTCGGTCGATATGTCTTCGTGATCGTTCTGCTGGAGATTCACGAAGATCATTCCGTATCGTATGACGCACCGGACGGGCTGCGGCGCGCCACGTGGTCGTCGCAGGCACCGGAATGCCTCAAGCTCTCCGTCGGCGGCGTTGCGGCAGACGACGACGGGCTCGCCCAGGACAGTCACCATCAGTGAATCGCCTGGCTCAGGGAGTGCGCTGAGCAAGTCGATGAGATGCCATCCAGACCTGTGGGCCACGGCCATCTCACGCCGGAACCTCCGGTCATCCGGGGGGGTTGTCATGGGCGAGACGCTATGGGCGTGGATGTGCCGTTGTCGAGATCTCAGAGGCGCTGAGCAGGGTGAACGAATAGTTTCGGACACAGCTTGGGCAAAAATCGATGGTGTGGATCGGGCGTCTCGCCGCGCACCAGCCGATATCGAATAAGTCCCGGCGGAATCAGCCTTTTCTGCGCGGAAATTCATCATGGATTGCCCTGGATCGGGGCCGGCCGCCACCGTCCACGACGGATTTCGCAGCGGCTTCCCGCGAGGGCCGCGATGCCTGATTGCTCACGGCCCGGCGGCATTCCCGCAGAACAGGGGCCTGCCCGTCCGGGCTCGGGTGAACACAGAGTTGGCCGGTCGATCACCCGGTGGTCTCCGGAGGGATACCCAGCAGGGGATGCGGCACTGAATGATCGGACGTGTTCGAAATCCCCTTGTTGCCAACAGAAGGTTGCAGCCACATGGCCACGTTTGATCGTCGGCGTTTCCTCCAGGCAGGCGGCGCGACCGCCGTATCGGCCGCCGCACTCTCGGTCTTCCCGGGGGCGATAGGCAAGGCCATGGCCATGCCCGCCCTTTCCCGCACCCGGTCCATCAAGGACGTCGACCATGTGGTGATCCTGATGCAGGAGAACCGTTCGTTCGACCACTACTTCGGCGGCCTCCGAGGTGTACGCGGCTTCGGCGATCCGCGCCCCGCGCTGCTGCCCAACGGCAGACCCGTATGGAACCAGCCGGCCGCGGGCACGCACACCGCGCGCTACAACGCGCGCGGGCTGCCGGACTCCGCGACCGAGGTACTGCCCTGGTACATCGACCCCAGGAACACCACCGAGTACCAGGCGGGCACCGACCACGGCTGGAGCAGCGGACACCTCGCCTGGAACGAGGGCCGCCACGACCAGTGGGTGAACCAGAAGCAGGACGCCCTCACCATGGGCCACCTCAAGCGGCAGGATCTGCTCTACCACTACGCCCTGGCCGAGGCGTTCACCATCTGCGACTCGTACTTCTGCTCGGTGCACGCAGACACCGCGCCGAACCGGATCTACCTGTGGAGCGGCACCTGCGACCCGCGCAATGTGTACGGGCGCAGCGCCAATGGCCCCGGGCTCGGCGAGCGCAACAACACCAACGGCTACACCTGGACCACGTACCCGGAACGGCTGGAGGCCGCGAAGGTCAGCTGGAAGCTGTACCAGGGCGGCACGGGCGAGCCGGGCAGTCCCACGGACAACTACACCGACAACTCGCTGATGTTCTTCGAGCAGTACCAGGTCGCGGAGGGCGCCACCGGACCGCTGGTGGAGAAGGGGGCGTCGGACCACACGCTGAAGGAGCTGCGCGCCGACGTGGAGCACGGGACGCTGCCCCAGGTGTCCTGGATCGTCCCGCCCTACAAGTACTCCGAGCACCCGTCCGCGTCACCTACCGACGGCGCCACCTACATCAACCTCGTCCTCGAAGCACTCACCTCCAACCCCGAGGTGTGGGGCCGCACGGTCTTCATCGTCAACTACGACGAGAACGACGGCCTCTTCGACCACGTGGTACCGCCCATGCCGCCTGTCGGCAGCGCCCCCGGTGCACAGGGCATGGTCTCCCGCGACCTGGTCCGCAGCCTCGGTGACGAGATCCTCGACCTCGGCAAGTACCCGGGCGAGATGAGCCCGCTGGTCCCCGGCGCCGACCCGGGGGGCCTCCAGCCGATCGGTCTGGGTCCGAGGGTGCCGCTGCTGGTCATCTCACCCTGGTCGCGCGGCGGCTGGGTGTGTTCGGAGACCTTCGACCACACATCGGTGCTGCGGTTCCTGGAGGCCAGGTTCGGGATCCACGAGCCGAACATCAGCGCCTGGCGCCGCTCCGTCTGCGGCGACCTCACCTCGGCGCTCGACTTCTCCGGCGCCGACCCCGCGCCCGTCTCCCTCCAGGTCCCCGCTCCGATCGTCTCGTCGGGCAAGCCGTACCAGGTGCCACCGGTCCAGCACCTGCCCGAACAGGAACCCGGAGTCCGCCGCGCCCGCGCGCTGCCGTACGACGTACAGGTCAATGAGGGCGAGGCGCACAAGGGGCGGTTCCAGCTGGAGTTCGCCAACCGCGGGCGGGCCGGTGCGGCGTTCTACGTCTACGACCGTGAGCAGCCGCAGGCGGCACCGCGCCGGTACACCGTCTCCGCCGGGGACACCCTGAGCGACTACTGGCGGACCGGTCCCACCGGCGGTGCGTACCAGCTCTCCGCCTACGGCCCCAACGGCACGCTCTGCGAGTTCGCGGGTTCATCGGACGACGCGCTGCGTGCCACCTTCACGCACCGCGGCGGCGAGAGCGTACGGATCAGGGTCTCCAACCGCGGCCGGACCGCGCGTACGGTCCGGGTGGCCGATGCCTACGGCCGCGGGAACGGCACATCGCACCGGCTGCGTGCCGGTGCCTCCACCGAGGTCACCCTGCCGGTCCGTGAGCACTCCGGCTGGTACGACATCTCGGTCACCGAGGCGGGCTCGGTCACCGAGGCGGGCTCGGTCACCGGAACAGGCTCGGTCACCGGAACAGGACGTGGCGACCACGGATTCCGCCGCCGCTGGTCCGCCCATCTGGAGAACGGCCGCCCGAGCAGCAGCGACCCGGGCCCGCACCGCGCCTGACGGCCGCCGGCCCGAGCGCGGCCCAGCAGGGGCACGGCAATGGGGCGGCCGGACGGGAACCGGCCGCCCCGGGCGGGTCACCCGGGCAGCTCCCCCTGGAGCGCGCGGACGAGGCCGGTCTCGGCGTCCCCCGTCAGACTGCGGCGGTAGGCCTGCTCATAGGCCGGGGCCCCGGCCGCCTCGCGGGCCTGGCGTTCCCAGACCTCACGGATCACCCCCAACTCCGGGGTGCCGCGGCGCGGGTGGCCGATCATGAGCCAGTAGACATGCCCCGTACCCGACGTGCGCGCGGCCTCCACGCCGTCGCCCCGCGCGGCGATCGCCCCGGCGAGCAGGTCGAGCCCGAGGGCGATGCCGAGACTGTCGTGGAGCTGGTGTTTGCCCGACAGCATCGAGCGCGCGTGGCTCTCCGCCTCCTGCGGTCTGCCCTGCAGCAGGTGTATCAGGGCGAGTTGGTGGTCGGCGTAGGCGCGGGCCCAGTACTCGCCGTAACGCAGGCTGAGCTGCTGCAGCTCCGTGGCGTCCTCGTACGCCTCGTCGAGGCGGCCCAGGGCGGAGAGCGCGAAGACTCTTATCACCCGGCACCGCATCTGCGAGGGCGCGTCCAGCGGGTCGCCCGGGAGACTGCGCAGCGCGTGGTCGCTGACGTCGTGCGCGGTCTGCGGGCGGCCCATCATCAGGTAGTTGAAGCTGACGGCATGGGCCGCGGAGAGCATCGACTCCGTGTCGCGGTCGTGCCAGGCGGCGACGCTGCACCGCTCGCCGAGCCCGCGGGCGCTCTCGTGGTCGCCCTGCAGCGTGAGCGTGATCCCGAGGGCCCACAGGGCGCGGGTACGGTGAGTGCCCCTGCTGGTCTCCAGGCCGAGGGCCCGTTCCAGGAAGTCGCGGGCCCGCTGCAGATGACCGCAGCAGCTCCAGAACAGACCGGTGCACCCCGCCATCTCCACCGCACGCTCCGGGTCATCGGTGATGAGGTGGTCGAGCGCGGCACAGAGATCGGCGTCGGCTTCGGCGATCCTGCGGTACCAGTCGACCTGCCGGGGGCCGAGCCATCCGCTGTGGGCCCGGCGCGCGAGACCGGCGAAGTGCACCGCGTGCCGGCGGGCCAGCGTCCGCTGCTCGCCCAGCTCCCCGAGCCACATCGCGCCGTACTCACGCAGGGTGTCGAGCATCCGGTACCGCGTGCCGTCGCGCTGCAGCACGGACTGGGCGGCCAGCCGCTCCAGCAGCGCGGGAATGTCCGCGGCGTCGAGCGGTCCGCCCGAGCAGACGGCCTGTACGTCGGCCTCGTCGACGGTTCCCGGAAACACGGAGAGCCGCGCCCACAGCAGCCGTTCGGCCGGGGCGCACAGCTCGTGGCTCCAGCCGATGGCGGTACGCAGCGCCCGGTGCCGCTGGGGCCATACGCGGCCTTCGGGCTCGCTGAGGAAGTCGAGCCGGGAGGTGAGCCGTTCGGCGATCCGCTCGACGCTGTTCTCCGCGAGCCGGGCGCAGGCCAGCTCGACGGCGAGCGGGATGCCCTCCAGCCGGTGGCAGATGGCCGCGGCAGCCGCCGCGGTGTCCGGTGAGTCGAGCGACAGGCGGGGCGCGGCCGCGGCGGCGCGGTCGCGGAAGAGCCGCATGGCCTCCTCGCCCTCGCCGCCGGCGGCGAGCGGCGGCACGTCCAGGACGTACTCGCCGGGAATGCCGAGCGGCTCCCGGCTGGTGGCGAGCACGGCCAGTCCCGGTGCGGTGTCGAGCAGTGCGCCCACGAGGTGGCTGCACGCTGCCAGGACCCGCTCGCAGCAGTCGAGGACCAGCAGCAGATTGCGGTCGGCCAGCCGTTCGCACAGCGCTTCGACCGGGCGGGCCAGGTCGTGGTCGAGGAGGCCGACGGCGTCGGAGACCGTGCCGATCAGCAGCCGGTCGTCGTAGAGGTGCGACAGGTCGGCCCACCACACCCCGTCGGCGTACCGCCCGTCGGCCCGTTCGGCAGCGCGGAGCGCCAGCCGGCTCTTGCCGACCCCGCCGCCGCCCGTGAGCGTGACCAGCCGGTGCTTCTCCAGTGCCCGTGCCGCACCGCGGAGTTCGCCGGTCCTGCCGACGAAACTGGTCGCGACGACGGGAAGGTATCCCACCACGGGTACATCTTGGACCCGGGGCGATCCCTGGCCGATACGCCCGACGAGGAACGGCCAGAATTGGCCGATTGTGAATCGTGAACAATCAGATCATGAACCGGAGTTGGCCTGATCTGTCGGCATCGGCCCGCGGTTTGCCCAGGTACCCGGCAGAGTGGAACATGCCTTCCGCGCAGGGTGGCGCAGGTGCCGCGCCCTGAGCTGTCCCGCCGGCGGGCATCAGGGTTCTCCGCCGGCGGGACAGCGGCTCATGCCGTCACCGGCTCACTGGCCCATGACGTACTTGACGGTCGGTCCTGTGGTCCAGCCGCCGTCCACGGCGAGCTCGGCCCCGGTGACGTACGACGCGGCGTCGGAGAGCAGGAACACCACGGCGCCCGCGATCTCCGGCGGCTCGCCGACCCGGCCCATCGGGGTGTTCGGGTAGTTCCCCTCACCCTGCTGGATGCCGACCGAAGCGGTCATCGGGGTGTAGGTCATCCCGGGGTGCACGGAGTTGACCCGGATCCGCTCGGTGCCCAGCTCCACGGCGCCGATCTTCGTCAGACCGCGTACGCCCCACTTGGACGCGCCGTAGCCCGCGGTCAGCGCCAGGCCCATCAGGCCCGCGGCCGACGAGATGTTGACGATCGAGCCGCTGCCGCTGGCCTTCATCGCGGGGATGACGGACTTGATCCCGATGAAGACACCGGTGAGGTTGATGTCGAGTACCCGGCGGAAGTTCTCCACCGACTCGGTCTCCAGATACGCACCGGTCGATATGCCGGCGTTGTTGACCAGCCCGTCGACCCCGCCGAACTCGGCGGTCGCGAACGCGACGACCCGCGCCCAGTCCTCCTCGGACGTCACGTCGTGGTGCAGGAAGCGGGCCTGCGAGCCGAGTTCGGCAGCGGTGGCCGCGCCCTCCTCGTCCAGGACGTCGGTGATGACCACCTGTGCTCCGGCGTCGACCGCCTGGCGGGCGGCCTCGGCGCCCAGTCCACGGGCGCCGCCGGTGATGATGACGGTCTTTCCGGTGAGTTCGTTCATGACTCATTCCTTCGTTCTGCTCGGGCATCGGCTCCGTCCGGAGCTTCATGCGGTACGGGGGCCGTCAGCAGGGCGGCCGTCATCGAGACGAGGTCGGCGAGGAACAGCGGCTCGCCGGTGAGGGGTTCGGCGCCGGCGAGACACTGGCGGGCGCGGTCCGCCATCGCGGCGCCGACCAGCGTCAGTGCCAGATCCACGCGCTCCAGCCGGACCGGCTCGGGCAGCGCTTCCAGACACTGGGCCAGCCGGCCGATGAGCTGCCAGTAGACGGTGCCTTCGAGCGTCGGGTGCGGGATGCCGGTGCGTACGCCGCTCTGGTGGCTGAGCTGCGCGGAGACCTGCAAGCAGCGCTGCCCGCGCTCGGTGCGCAGCTCGGTGGCCTCGGCGGCGACCAGGGCGGCGAGCAGCCCGCGCAGATCCTGCCCGCCGTCGCCGATCAGCTCTGCCAGGACGGCTTCGGTACGCCGCTGGCGCCCGGCCATCACGGTGTCGAGCAGACCGGCGCGTGAACCGAAGTGGTACTGCACGGCTGATGGGTTGCTCTGTCCGGCCAGCCGGATGATGTCGCGCAGCTGTGCGCCGTCGACGCCCTGCGCGGCGAAGATCTCCTCGGCCGCGCGGATCAGTTTCTCCCGGGTCTCGGGCCCTGATGTCCTCGCCATGCGGCTATTCTAATGCTGACCATTATTAAATGGCGAACGACCAGGTCAGTGCATATGCCACGGATGTTTTGGAGGGTCCGGCGGGGCGGCCGGGCGCTTCAGCCGGCGCGTTCGGGGCGTCCGAAACGCACCTGGACGCCGGGTGAGTAGAGCACGCTGACGGGTTCGCCCGCCGGCGTGCGAAGCCCCGCCGGCGCGACGAGGTTCTCGGTGCAGCCGGTCAGCTCCGCCCGGTACAGCGTCCAGCGGGGGTGGGTGTTCGGCAGGTACAGCGGGTGGCCGAGAAGGCTCGTGTGCAGCCCCCACCGCGCGGTGACGAAGTGCTCAAGACCGCTGGGCTCCCGGACGCGTTCCCCGATCCGGATCCGGATCCGGCTGTGTGCGTCGCGCGGGCCGGGCAGGCGCCGGCGACTGGTGTACGTGAGGGTCTCCCCTTCGCGGTCGACGGTCATCCGGGACCACATATAGGGCAGCCGGAAGGCCGTTCGCCCGACAGCCGCCGGAATGAGGCGTGCTGCGTCGAGCGAGCGGAACACCACGCCGCGCCGCCCCCGGCCGTCCACGGAGTACAGGCGCACATTGGTCTCGGGGAAGGATCCCAGATACGGCACCCCCGGCAGCCGGAACAATCCCGTCCGGTGCATATGGAAGGCGACGAGCCCCACGTAGGTCACCCCGTCCAGGACGTCCGGGAACGTGCCCGGCGGCAGCAGCGGGGCCACATCCGCAGGGTCGGCCGCCCAGTGCAGAAAGGCCAGATCCAGCCAGGCCTGGGTGAGGAGCGGCCTGGGCTCCGCGCGGGGCGGGTCGGCCGTGATGGGTTCGGGTGTGCTTGGTCCGTACGGCACGCCGTCAGCATGGCAGAATCGCGGCAGCGCGGCGCCCGGAAAATTTCTCGCGCGCCCCCGCATCCTTTGGGGTCCTTCATTCGTCTCACGTGCGAGCGGCACTCGCATGAGGCCGCGCTGAAGCGGCATTTGGAGATTTCATCTTGAACATTGGCATCAAGGGCATGAGACGCATGTCTGTGGTCGTCGTGACCGCAGGCGCTGTGTCGACCGCTGGGGCGTTCGGCGCCTCGGCCCAGGCCGCCACACCGAAAGCGCCCACGATCGTCGCCAAGGGCGGCTTCGTGATGAACAACAGCACGGCGAAGACCCTCTTCACCAAAGCTGCGGACACCCGCCGTTCCACCGGTTCCACCACCAAGATCATGACGATCCGGGTGGTGCTCGGACAGAAGAACCTCAACCTGGATTCCAAGGTCACGGTCCAGAAGGCGTACAGCGACTACATCGTCTCCAAGAACGCGTCGTCGGCCCGGCTGATCGTCGGCGACAAGGTCACGGTCCGGCAACTGCTGTACGGCCTGATGCTGCCGTCCGGCTGTGACGCGGCGTACGCGCTGGCCGACAAGTTCGGCAGCGGTTCCACCCGGGCGGCGCGAGTGAAGTCGTTCATCGGGAAGATGAACTCCACCGCGAAGACGCTCGGCCTGAAGAACACGCACTTCGACTCGTTCGACGGCATAGGGAGTGGTGCCAACTACTCGACCCCGCGTGACCTGACGAAGCTCGCCAGCAACGCGATGAAGTACTCCACCTTCCGCACGGTCGTGAAGACGAAGTCGACCAAGCAGAAGGTCACGACGAAGAGCGGTGGCTACCGCTACATGTCGTGGACCAACACCAACAAACTGCTCGGCAGTTACTCGGGCACCATCGGCCTCAAGACCGGGTCGGGCCCGGAGGCCAAGTACTGCCTGGTCTTCGCCGCCACCCGCGGCAGCAAGACCGTCATCGGTACGGTCCTCGCGTCCTCCTCGGAGGCGAACCGCACCGCGGACGCGAAGAAGCTGATGGACTACGCCTTCAAGAAGTAGCCCTTCGCAGGTAACGCAGATGGGGTCTGTGCGTGGCCACGCGGTCGCGCACAGGCCCCATCCGTATGTGCGGCAGGTGTGTACGTGCCAGGTGTGTACGTGTCAGGCGTCCCGGCCGTGGGCTCTGAGCGCTGCGGCGTGTTGCCTCAGGCACCGGCCGCCGCGTACCGCCAGAAGTCGCGCATCAGCGGGGGCGGGGTCGGCGCCGTCATCGCCACCTGGCTGAGCAGGATCGTGACCGTACCGGTGGAGGGGATGATGTGCGCCGCGGTGCCGAAGCCGCCGACCCAGCCGTAGCGGCCCGGCACGTTCCACGGATCGGCGTCCGTGACATCGACCGACCCGCCGAAGCCCCACCCCTGGCCCTCCAGGAAGAGCGTGGAGGCGGCTCGCTGTTCGGCCGTCAGGTGATCGGTGGTCATCAGCCGCACGGAATCGGGCGACAGCAGCTGCCGTCCGCCCGCGGCGCCGTCGGCGAGCAGCATCCGGGCGAAGGCGTACCAGTCGTCGGCGGTCGAGACCAGTCCGCCGGCGCCGGACGGGAACGCGGGAAGACTGCTCCACTCACCGTCGGCCGAGGCGACCGGTTCGAGGCCGTCCGGGGTGGGCTGGTAGAAGTCGGCGAGCCGGTGGCGTTCGGCCGGCGGGACCTCGAATCCCGTGTCGGTCATCCCGAGGGGTTCGAAGAGCCGCTCGGCCAGGAACTCGGGGAGCGAGCGACCGGAGACCCTGGCGATCAGCACCCCCAGAATGTCGGAACAGGTGTTGTACAGCCAGGCGTCACCGGGCTGGTGCAGCAGGGGAATGCGGGACAGCGTGGCCACCCAATCGTCCGGCGCCGGGACCGCCTCCGACTGCGGTGGCCCCTGCCGCAGCTCGCTGAACAGCAGCCCGACCGCAGGCAGCGAGAAGTCGGACGGAAACCCGTATCCCGCGCGGAAGGTGAGCAGATCCCGCACGGTGATCGCCCGTGCCGCGGGGACCACATCGTCGACCGGGCTGTCCGGTGTGCGCACGACGGAGAGCGAAGCCAGCTCCGGCAACCGGTGCCCGACCGGCTCGTCGAGGGAGATACGGCCCTCGTCCACCAGCATCATCACCGCTGCCGCGGTGACCGGCTTGGTGATCGAGGCGATGCGGAAGATGGAATCCCTGGCCATCGGGGACGTGCCCCCGGTGTCCGAGAAGCCGGCCGTTCCGACCTCGACCCCGTCGCCGCGGGCCACCAGGGCCACCGCGCCGGGGACGGTCCCCGCGTCGACGTACGTCGTGAGAAGTGCCGGCAAGTTGGTCATCGGGCCACCTTCGTGAGCGTGCGGTCCTATGGGAGACCCGGTGCGCGGCGGAAAGTCATCGGTCGGAAAGCGATCGGTCCGAAAGCCATCGGCCGGACACGATGAAGTCTGCCGTGCTCCGCCGCAGCCCGCAGCCCGCAGCCCGCAGCCCGCAGCCCGCAGCACATGGCTTGCAGCAAGTCCGCAGCCCAGGCTTCGGCGGCCGGTCACGGGGCAACCGGTAGAGCATGAATACCGGTACGGCATCAGCACGTGGTCGCAGACAGGCGAAGCGAGCGGCGGACAGCACCGCGGTCGCGGCAGGGGCGCGAGCGGGATTCGCCGCGCGGGGAGTGATCTACGTCCTGGTCGGTGTGCTGGCCGCACGGATCGCGTTCTCCGACGGCGGCGGAGCGCAGGCGGACCGCGGTGGCGCCATCGCCGAGATCGCGCACCGGCCGTTCGGACACATCCTCCTCTGGGTCCTGGGCATCGCGCTGCTCGGCATGGCTGTCTGGCGGCTGTCCGAGGCGCTGTTCGGCCAGGCAGGACCGGACGGCGGCAAGCCCGGCAAACGGGCCATGGCGGCGGGCCGCTGCGTCTTCTACGGTTTCGTCTCGTACTCCGTGCTCTCCTACGCGGCCGGGGACCGCGGGAGCGGCAGCGGATCGACGGACAAGAAGTCCGAGGACGTCACCGCGACGGCACTCGGCTGGCCGGGCGGTCAGTGGATCGTCGGCATCGCGGGGGTCGTCGTGGCCGGTGCCGGGCTGTGGATCGCCGCCCGGGCCGTCATGCGCAAGTACCGCAAGCATCTCAAGATGTCCGGGATGTCGAGGAACACCCGCCGCGTCGTCGACGTCACCGGCGTGTTCGGCGGGTCGTCCCGGGGCATCATCTTCGCTGCCGCGGGCGGGTTCGCCGTCGCCGCGGCCGTCAGCCACCAGCCCGGCAGGGCCAAGGGCATGGACGACACCCTGCGCTCGTTCGCGGACACCCCGGCGGGGCCGTGGCTGCTGGTGCTGGTGGCGATCGGCCTGGCCGCCTTCGGCGCGTTCTCCATGGCGAACGCACGGTGGCGCAAGGTCTGAGGCCGGTGCACCGCCGCCGGCCCGCAGGGGCGGCGCTGCCCGCCGAAGGCCTTCTCGCGTTGCGGGGCCCCTTGTATTGCGGCCTCGTGAACACCCTGGAGCCCCGGGAATACGTGCAGGCAGAATGGGCTTTTCGCAGGAGAAGCCACCGGCAGCGCGCAGTGCCGGTGCCCTGATCCGGAGTGAGGGAGTTCATGCCCAAGGCGTACGTATTCACCCGTAACGGCGGCCCCGAGGCCGAGGCTCAGGCCGAGCTGGAGATGCCGGTCCCGGGCCCCGGGGAAGTGCTCGTCGCCGTCCGGGCGGCCGGAGTGAACCCGGTGGACTGGAAACTCCGTACGGGATTCCGCAGGCCCGGCAGCGAGGAGCCGTCGTTCCCCGAGGTATTCGGCAGCGAGGCCGCCGGGACCGTGGTGGCGACAGGACCGGGCGTCGAGGGATTCGAGCCGGGGCAGGCCGTCTTCGGCAACCCGGTGACCGGCGGGTACGCCGAGTACACGCTGATGCCCGTCGCCGTCACCGCGCACAAGCCCGACGCGCTGCCGTTCACCGAAGCGGCGGCCCTCCCGGTCGCGGCGGCCACCGCGTACGACGGAGTGGAGCAGCTCAAGCCGGCGCCCGGCTCGACGCTGCTGGTCAACGGAGCCGGCGGAGGGGTGGGCGTGGCCGCCGTGCAGATCGCACGTCACCTCGGCGTGCGGGTCATCGGCACCGCGAGCGCGGAGAAGAAGGAGTTCGTGGAGGCGCTCGGCGCTGTGCATGTCCCCTCGGGCCCCGGCGTGGCGGACCGGGTGCGGGCAGCCGCCCCGGACGGTGTCGACGCCGTCTTCGACCTCGTCGGCGGCGAGGCGCTGGAGGAGGTGGCCGGGCTGGTCGCCGACCGGACGAGGGTCATCAGCGCGGGCGGGAAGGAACTGGTGGTGAAGCTGGGCGGCGCGGCGGTCGTCCGCGCCCGCAACGCGGCCGTCCTCGACGCCGTGGCACGCCTCGCCGTCGACGGCGCCCTGCGGGCCTGCGTCACCCGGACCTTCCCGCTGGAACGGGCCGGCGAAGCCCTGCGCGCCGTCGAGGGCGGGCACACCCGGGGCAAGATCGTGATCGAGGTGGCCGGATGAGCGTCCCGCACCCGGCAGCCGCGGCGCACCCCCTGGACAATCCGGTACGCAACGCGCTGACCGGCCCGCACGCAGGCTTCGCGCGCTCCCGCGGCCGCGTCCTGTGCTATCCGGCCGGCGTGGCGACCTGGTTCTCCACGCCCGAGGCCCCCGACGCCGCGGACTGGGCCGACGTCGCCGCACTCGCGGGACCCGGCGGGGTGGTGACCCTCACCGCGTTCCACGAGCCGCCGCCGGACGACTGGGAGGTCGTCTTCCACGCGCCGGGCGTTCAGCTCGTCGACGACGGGGTGGCCGCGGCGCCCGACCCGGAGGCCGTACGCCTCGGACCCGCCGACGTGCCCGAGATGCTCGACCTGGTCGAACGCACCCGCCCCGGCCCTTTCCTGCCGCGCACGGTCGAACTCGGCACCTACCTCGGGATCCGGCACGGGGGCAGACTCGTCGCCATGGCCGGTGAGCGGATGCGGCCGCCCGGCTGGAGCGAGATCAGCGCGGTCTGCACCGATGAGTCCGCCCGCGGACAGGGCCTCGGCACCCGGCTGATACACGCCCTCTCGCACGAGATCAGGGAGCGCGGCGACACACCGTTCCTGCACGCAGCGGCGTCCAACACGAACGCCGTCCGGCTGTACGAGTCCCTGGGGTTCCGGCTCCGCCGGCGGCCCGAGTTCCTCTCGGCGCTCGTGCCGAAGCACCTCGCCGAGGCAGCGGCCGCGTCCGGGACCGAGGCCCCGGACGCGCGGACGACTGCGCTGCGCTGAGACCCGCAGAACCCGGCCTCGCCGCACCCGGTCCCGTACCGCCCGGTCCGGCCGCCGGCAGGGGCTCCGTGCCCTGCCGGCGGCCTGATCCGAACGGAAAGGGCCCCGGGTTCAGTGGCCCAGAACGGCGCGCAGCGACGGCTGAAGCGCATCGCCGTGGGCCCGCACCATGTCGTCGCACAGATCCCAGATCCGTTCGACCGGCAGGGCCGCGGCGGTCGCCGGGTCGGTCATCGCGGCCTGCCGGACATGGCGCGGCTCGTCGTACAGAGCGGCGCGGACGACGAGGTCGTTCGCGCTCAGATACGTGCGGTTGAGTGCGGCACACTGCGCGGGCAGCGCACCGATACGGGTGGGCTGCACGCCCAGTGAATCGACCAGGCACGGGACTTCGACGGTCCCCGAAGCGGGGAGATTGTCGATGAGCCCGCGGTTGGGCACATTGCCGTAGACGGTGCGGGGGGTGCCCGTGACGATGCTGTGGATGACCTGCGGGGCGTACTCCATGGTTCCCTCGACGGGGAGCGGCGCCCCGGACGCGAGGGCGGCCCGCGTCTTCTCGTACTCCGCGACATTCTCGTCGACGATGCCCAGATAGGCGCCGACCGGCAGCCGCAGCCGCTCGATCTCGTCGGCGTGGTGCAGATACCAGGGCACGTACTCGGCGGAGTGCTCGCTGGTCTCCGTCGGATAGTGGCCCAGGCGCCGGTACATGTCGACCCGGACCCGGCGGCGCAGCTGCGGGTCGTCCGCCACCAGGGCGTCCAGCCGGGGGTAGAGGTCCGTACCGCCCTGCTCGAAACGGAGCACCCACGCCTGGTGGTTGACGCCCGCGGCGAGGTAGCTGACATCCTCGTACGCGACGCCCACCAGGTCGGAGAGGTCCCGCATGGTCCAGTACACCGAGTGGCACAGCCCCACGACGCGGGTCAGTCCGGTGGCCTGGGTGAGGTACTGGATGTTCATCGCCATGGGGTTGGTGTAGTTGAGCAGCCAGGCGTCGGGGCAGAGTTCGGAGATGTCCTCGCCGAGGGACTTGAGGAGGGGGAAGGTGCGCAGCGCGCGGAAGATGCCGCCGATGCCCAGTGTGTCGCCGATGGTCTGCCGCAGGCCGTAGCGTGCGGGCACTTCGAAGTCGGTACGGGTGGCCTCGCCCATGCCGACCTGGACGATGTTGATGACGAAGTCGGCGCCGTCCAGGGCCGCACGCCGCTCCGCGTGGGAGGTGATCCGCGGTGCCGCGCCCCGCTCGGCAGCGATGTGGCGGGCGGCGCCGTCGGCGGTGGCCAGCCGCTCCGCATCGATGTCGTGCAGGGCGATGTGGACGTCCGTCAGCTCGGGGAAGGCGAAGAGGTCCGCCAGCAGCCCCTGGGTGAAGACGACGCTTCCGGCGCCGATGAACGCGATCTTCGTGGTGGTCATGAGTGGTTCTCTCCGTTGTCGGTGACGGCTGCGACGGCTTCGTCCCAGGTGGGCTGCGCGGCGGTGCCGCCATGGGCGCGGGTGGACAGAGCGCCGCAGGCCGCGGCGAGTTCGAGGGCCCGGGCGGTCGGCAGACCTGCCAGGAAGGCGGCGACGAACCCGGCGTCGAAACTGTCGCCCGCGCCGACCGTGTCCTTCGGCCTGACCGGTATCGCGCGGGTGCGCGACAGGACGCTGCCGTCGTGGGCGAGAGCCCCTTCGGCCCCGTCCTTCACCACGACCAGTGGCCCTTGAGCGGCCAGCCGGGCGGCTGCCTCGTCCAGCGAACCGGCCGGGGGACCGGCCAGTGCACGCGCTTCCCGGGCGTTCGGCAGCAGGATGCCGGTGACCGCCAGGACCTCGCTCAGACCGGCCGGCCGCCACTCCCCGGACGGGTCGTCATTGGTGTCCAGCGAGGTGGTCGCGCCATGGCCACGTGCGGTGCGCAGCAGACCGGGCAGCGCATGGGCCAGCTCCGGCATCAGGAAGTACGAGGCAGCGTGCACATGGCGGCAGTTGGCGAGGAGCGCGTCGGGGATGTCGTCACCGCAGGTCGCGCCCAGGGTGCCGGGCGCCGTGAGGATGGCCCGGTCGTCGCCTTCGGTCAGCACCGCGGTGAGCGGGGTGGCCAGTTCCGGGTCGCTGACCAGGGCGTCCGTGTTGACGCCCCGGGCGGCCAGGGCGCCCCGGACGAAGCGCCCGGCGTCGTCGTCCCCGACGCGTCCGGCGAAGGCGACGCTGAGGCCGAGCCTGGCGGCCCCGCACGCCATGATGGCGCCGGAGCCGCCGAGCGTGAGGACGCCCGTGTCGACGAGCTGCTCGCGCTGCCCGAAGGCGAGAGGCGCACGGAGGGGGCCGAGGATGACGTCGGGGTTGGCGTCCCCGATGACGAGAAGGTCGAAAGAGTGCGGCATACGGCTTCCTGGAGTCGCGGTGAGAAGGTAAGGAGCGGTCGGGAGGCGTGAGCGGTCAGCGGGGCCGGGTGTCCGGACGCGGCTGCGGGGCCCGCGACGAACCCGGCTGCGGGGCAGCGGAGTTCAGATGGGCTTCAGCCCTTGAGACCGCTCGACGTGATGGACTGGATGAAGGTCTTCTGCGCCGCCAGGAACGCCAGCAGTACCGGCAGCACCGTGATCACGTTTCCGGCCATCACGGCGGCCCACTGGGTGTGGTGCTGGCCCTGGAAGGTCGTCAGGCCGAGTTGCAAGGTGTACTGGGTGTCGTGGTTGATGGCGATCAGCGGCCAGGTCAGATCGTTCCAGGTGGACAGGAACGTCAGGACGGCCACGGTGCTCAGCGCCGGCCGTGACAGCGGCAGCACGATGAGGAAGAGGACCCGCAGCCGTGAACAGCCGTCGATCCACGCGGCTTCCTCCAACTCCCTGGGCAGCGACAGGAAGAACTGCCGCAGCAGGAACACCGCGAACGGCGTGACCAGTGACGGGACGATCAGGGCGCCGAGGGTGTCGATCAGGCCGAGGCGCTTCATCACCAGGAACGTGGGGATCATCGTCAGCTGGAACGGGATCGCCATCGTGGCCAGCATCAGCCCCAGCAGCAGGCGGGAACCCCCGAACCGCATCCGGGCGAACGCGTACCCGCCGAGCGAGCCGAACAGCAGATTGGACGCCACCGCCACCGCGGACACGATCAGTGAATTGGCGAACCAGCGCGGGAACATGGCGTTGCCCAGCACATAGCGGTAGCCGCCGAGATGGATTCCCGAGGGCCAGAGGGCGGGCGGGAACTTGTTGATCTCCGCGTTGCTCATCACGGAGCTGAGCAGCAGCCAGATCATCGGCACCGCGAAGAGCAGGGCGAGCGGGGCGAGCAGCAGATGCCAGGCGCTGAACGGCAGCCGCAGGCCCGGCTTCCGCTGCGGGGGCGGTGCCGCCACCGTGGCAGGACGGGCGGTGCGCGGGGGCAGCGGAGAGGTGACGGTCATCGGACGGCTCCTTCGATGGCGGGTCGGCGCCGCCGGACCACGCGCGTCCCTCCGGCGATCACGAGCAGGGCCAGCGCGAGGACGTACGCGGCCGCCGCTCCGTAGCCGGCGGTGAAGTTCTTGAAGGCCTGCTCCCAGATGAAGTAGACGATCACCGTGGTGGAGCCGAGCGGCCCGCCCTTCGTCGTCACGTACACCAGGTCGAAGACCTGCAGGGCGTTGATGGTCTGCCACAGCAGCAGGAACACATTGACCGGAGTCAGAGCCGGCAGGACGACATGTCGCAGCAGTTGCAGCCGGCCGGCGCCGTCCAGACGCGCGGCCTCGATCAGGGACTGCGGTACGTCCTGGAGGGCGGCGAGATGGACCACGACGCAGAACCCGGTGCCGCTCCACAGCGAGATCGCCACCAGGACCAGCAGCGCCTGTCCCGGGTCGGTGAGGAACCCCTGCGGGGAGACCCCGAGGGCGTGCAGGACCGAGTTGGCGGCGCCGAACTGCGGGTCGAGGATGAACGAGAACAGCACTCCCTGCGCCGTCGCCGAGATGACGAACGGTACGAAGATCAGCGTCCGGTAGAGGCCGACCAGTCTGATGCGCCGGTTGAGCACGAGGGCCAGGGCGAGCCCGAGGACCATGGACAGGGGCACGTAGAGCCCCGTGTACTCCAGGGTGTTCCACACGGCCTGGCTGAAGTGCGGATCCTTGGTGAGCGCACGGTAGTTGTCCAGGCCGACCCAGCGGCTCGGTGTCACCAGGTCGTCGGCCTGGAAGGACAGCAGCACGGACCAGATGACCGGGACGACGCTCAGTCCCAGGATGACGAGGACCGCGGGGGAGATGAAGGCCCAGGCGGTGGCCGATTCGCTGCGGCGCCGGCGGCGCCGGGCGCGCAGCTGCCGTTCGTGGCCGGGATCGGAGAGAGTGAGCGGGGCGGGCAGACCGGGCATGGCGTGAGCCTCCTCAACGCGGAATGAGCAGGGCGGCGTTGGCATCGTCCGCGCAGCGGCGCAGAGCCTTCGCGGGTGTACTGCGGCCGAGCAGCACGGCGACGATCGCCTCTCCCAGCGCCTGGGAGATCTGCGGGTACGCGGGGTGCGCGGGCCGCACCCGGGCGGACTCCAGCGCCTTGGTGAACACCGCGAGCCCCTCGGTCTTCGCGGCCTTGGCCTTCCAGAGCGGCAGGCTCTGGGTACGCCGGCTCAGCGGCAGGCTCCCGGCCCGGACGTCCCAGCGCACGTCCTGGTCCGGCTCCATCAGCCAGCTCACCAGGGTGCGTGCCGCCTGGACGCGGGCGGAGCCGTTGTCGAAGACCGTCCAGGTGTCGGGTCCCGAGATGGTGACCGGTCTGCCGCTGTAGCTCGGCAGCGGCACCACCTGATACTCGACGCCTGCCTGGATGATGTCGGGCAGCTGCCACGGTCCGGTGACGACCATGCCCATCCGGCCCGACTGGAAGACCTGGTACATCTGCTCGGTGCCCGGTTTGGGGTCGATGTAGACGCTACGGTCGCGGGCGAGCCCCGCCACTGTCTCCAGCGCCCGCACACCGGCATCGGCGAATCCGATGCTGTGCCCGTTCGGCGCGATCACCTCTCCGCCCAGGTCCCACACCAGTGGCCAGAGCCGCCACACGGTGTCCTCGTCGCCCACCCCCGGCCATCCGGTGCCGAAGACACCCCGCCGGTGGTCGGTGAGGCGCTTGGCGGTCTCCTGGAACTCCCGCCAGGTCCAGCCGGGTTCGGGCAGCGGGATACCGGCGTCGCGGAAGAGCTTCTTGTTGCACACCACGGCGAGCGAGTCGAGCAGTGCCGGCGCGGCCCGTACCCGGTCGTTCACCGTGACGGCCTCGCGCGCGGGGGCCCAGAACTGGCTCCAGGGGACCGGTCCGGAGTGCACGGCGCCGGTCAGGTCGACGACCTGCGGGCTGCGTGCGACTCCTGCAAGGTCCGATCCGAAGACGTAGGCGACATCCGGGTACGAGCCGGAGGCCAGCGCAGCTGTCACCTTCTGCAGCATCGAGTCGGCCAGGACGCCTCCGCCGGAGTCGACCCGGATGTGCGGGTGGGTCCGCTGGAAATCGGCTATCAGCGATTCGATCGCGATACGGCCGGTGTCGGTCTGGCCGTGCCACAGCTCGACCGTGACCCGTCCGTCCGCTCCGACGCCGTCATCGGTGCTCGCGCCACAACCGGGCAGCGTCAGCGCGGCCGAAGCGGCACACGCCAGGCCGGTGCCACGCCGCAGCACCGTACGGCGTGAGGGACCGATGTGGCGGTGATGGCCGACAGCCATCGGGACCTCCAGGGGGAATCAGGGCACGCCGGGGCACCGCATCGGGGCTGCGGGGACGGACGTGCCGGGTATGTGCGCGCGACGGCAGGACCGGGAGAGGACGGACGACAGACGCAGCACGGAAAGGCAGGAAGGCGGGGGAGCGACCCCGGTGCGCCGTGTTCGAGGGGGGCGCACCGGGGAAGTGGGGTGTCAGCAGGTCTTGCGTACGTATCCCTTGCTGCCGCTGGGCGAGACGTCCAGGTCGCGTTCGACGACGCTCAGCCGGTCACCCCAGCCCGTGCAGGCCTTCGACAGGCCCTTGTCCGTGTACTCGATCACGATCACGTTGCTGCCGAACGCGTCGGTGTAGTCGCCGCATTCGTCCCAGGTGCCGCACTCCTCGGCGATGGCGAAGTCCAGGCCGGTCTTCGCGCGGTCGCCGGACAGCTGCGAGGTGTTCTTCTGCGCGATGGCCAGGCCGCGGTCGTGCGCGTGCTGGGAGAGCAGGGTGATGTACGCCTCGGCGTCGGCGGCGCTCAGCAGTTTCGACGAGCGGGTGTAGCTGTCGTAGTTGTCGGGCTCGACGGCCTGGAAACCCTTGTCGGCGCAGCCGTCGATCCAGCCGTCGACCTTCTCGGCCACCCGCCGGCGCTTGTCGGCGGTACGGAGGTCGAGCAGCGCCTCACCCCAGTTCTTGTCGTAGACGACGTCGCCGTTGGCCTTCCGCAGCAGCAGATCGGAGTCCCAGTCCTTCTCGGCGCCCGGCTGGGCCTGAAAGGCGTTGACGTAGCAGATGTTGTACAGACCGGCGGCCGGAGAGGCTTCATGGTCACGGCTGACCACCTTCACCCTGGACGGCGGGGTGTACGCCCCGCCGATCTGGTAGTCGAAGCCTGCATGCACCGGCGGCAGGGCGGGGGAGGAGGCCGCTGAGGCGCCGGCCGGCACGAGCAGCGGGACGGCAGCCGCAGCGGTGACCGCCGCGACAGCGGCGGCCCGGCGTGCCGATGACAGGGACAGCCGGCGCGGCCTTGCGGGAGTGGTGATCATCATCGAGCTCCAGATGATGGAGGGGGTACGTCCCCGCCTCGGACGCTGACAGCGATCCTGGCGACTTTGTCCGGGCTTGCGGCTTGTGAGCCGCCCACCGGCTAGGCGTACCTCTGGCGCCGAATGCTCGAACTCGGCGTTGATCGCAGTAAATCGAGCAGGAATCACCATGTCAAGAGCGCGAACCTGAGCAGTTGGTGCGCACATTCGCTCAGTCGGGGGTGCTCCGACCGGCTCCTAGAGGGCGCCGACCGGTCCGGAGCGGGGCGGAGTTGCGTCATTCGCTCAGAGATGTGCTCATCTTGTGCAGGGATATGCTCACTCCATGCTGAGAACTGAGCGCCATGCGCGGATACTTGAGCATGTGTCCGTGAAGGGCAGCGTCGATGTCGGGGAGTTGACCGGCCTGCTCGGTGTCTCGGGGGCAACGGTCCGGCGCGACCTCCAGCACCTGAGCGCGCTGAATCTGCTGCGCCGCACACATGGCGGGGCCGCTGTCGGCAGCATCGGCCTGGAAGTGCCGGTGCAGTACCGCGCGGAGCGCAGCAGGCCCGAGAAGCAGGCGATCGCCACGGCGGCGGCCGCGCTGGTGCCGCAAGGGGCCGTCGTCGGGCTGACCGGGGGCACCACCGCCACCGAGATCGCCCGCCTCCTCGCCGAGCGGGGCCCCGTCACCATCGTCACCAACGCGGTGAACATCGCGGCCGAACTCGTCCTGCACCAGCACGTCACGCTGGTCGTCATCGGCGGCAACGCGCGGACCGAGAGCTATGAACTCGTGGGTCCCATCGCCGAGAAGACGCTCGCCGACTACCACATGGACATGACGTTCCTGGGCGTGGACGGCATCAGCGCGGCGCAGGGCTGCACGACGTACGACCAGCTCGAAGCGGCGACGGACCGGGCGTTCGCCGCGAACAGCAGCCGGACGGTCGTCGTCGCGGACCACTCGAAGATCGGACGGACCACCTTCGCGAAGATCTGCCCGCTGTCCGCCGTCGACCATCTGGTCACCGACCGGGAGGCACCGGAACGCGAGTGTGCACGGATCTCCGAGGCCGGGGTCCCCGTGACCGTCGCCTGACACGGTCCCGCGTTCCCCGGCGCGTCCTGGCCGTCAGGCGGCGTTGTTTTCGGACGGCAGGCCCGGCTCCCGGTCGGCCTGGCCGGCCAGCTCCCCCTGGACGAAGGGATCGGCATCGGGGTCGTAGCGCCCGGCGTGATCGGCGAGCGCTTCCGTGATCCGCTCCCACTCCTCGACCTCCGCCTCCGCACGGGAGTGCTCCCGCCGGGGGCCGTCGCGCCGCGAGTTCGCCTCAACTGTCTGCCGGGCCGCTTCGAGGGCCGCCTTCGCCTGGTGATGGGTGAGGCCCTCGGCACGCTGCCGTACGGAATGCCAGCCCGCCCGCTGCTCGTCGGTGGGCGACTGCGCGTCACCGCTGCCCCGCCCTGTCCCGCGGTCCTGATCAGAACTCATCCCGTTGCCCCATACCCCTCTTGACCTGGTGATCCGGCCGCGGTGGTCCGCAGCCGCATGGCACACCCCGGTACGTGGTGCTGCTGAAGGCCGTCGCCCGCGTTATATCTGTCCGGGAAACCGCTGGTCATGCCTGCCGCCGAGAGGCCGGCACCGGCGGGGTGGCTACGGGCCGGGGTGGCTACGGGCGGCCCTGGCGCATCCGGTCACCGACGATTCCGCCGTCGGACTCCCACCAGGGACGGACCCGCTCCGGCTCGGCCGGGTCCTCCTGCGCGGCGATCCCGGACGCCGACGCCACGGGGGACGCGGCCGAGGTGTCGGACGGAACCGGTGTGGCGCGAGGTGCGGCGGGGATCAGTTCGGCGTCCAGACGGCGGTCGAGTGCCACCGTCCTGGCCCGCTCGGAGCGGACCCACTGCGCAAAGATCACCAGCAGGAAGGGCACCCCGACCAGTTCGGCGAGCGTGACCATCGCACCGCCGCCGATCTGCTGGTCCCGCTGCACGCCGGGGGCCCAGGAAGGGGAGTGTCGGCTGTACCAGGTGCCCGCGATCAGGGTGCCGCTGGTCATCACCACGATGCCGGGGACCGCGTCGATGAGCCCGTCGAAGAAGACCATCGCGGCCCGTACCGGATGGCTGCACCAGCTGGGCAGCAGCGCCTCCTCGGTGAGGACCGGCAGCACGAAGAGACACCCGACCAGCAGCAGTTGCAGATACATGAGCTGGTGCAGCGCCCCATGGCGCAGCGCCGTCTCGAAGTACGGCGTGAAGTACACACAGAGCTCCGACACCAGGACCAGCAGCGAACTGACCAGGGGGAAGGCCAGCAGCCGGGCGAACTTGCCGGTCACCGCACGGCGCACCCGCGCCGACGCGCGCTCCGGCAGAGCACGGCAGGCCAGCGACAGGGGGTCGCCCAGCGCCAGGCCGAGCGGGGCGATCAGGTCGAGCAGGATGTTCTGCACGGCGGCCGGCCAGAACAGCACCTCGTCGTAGACGGCGAGTGCCGACATCGTGGCCACCACGATCGTGCCGAGACCCAGCAGGGCGAAGACGACCGTACGGCCCGTCGACCACTGCTCGCCGCGCCGCCGCAGCCGCACCACCCCCCAGCCGTAGAGCCCGCCCAGAACCAGGACCAGCAGCAGAGCCGGACCGTCGAGCTGCCACATGGCCGGGAACCGGGAAAAGGTCAGATCCGGCAGGTTCATTCCAGACATCCTTACCTCTCGCACCCGCCCGCGAAGACCGCCGTGGGGGCCGTACCACGGTAGTCCCGTGGCATCGGGCGCCTCCGTCCGGGGCGCCCCGCGAGTCACCCGCCCGCCCGCGCTCCGTGCGCGGCGTCCCGCCGATGATTCCCGCTCCCTCCCCGCCCGGCCGCCGCGACACCCCGGTGCGCCTGTCGGCGCGTCGGTACCGGGCGCCGTCACACTGGCCGCTGTCGTGTGTGGACGGGCGCGCCGCCGCCGGGGTGCACGGAGGCACCACCCGCGCAGGAAGGAACATGGAATGCCTGATGTGTCCGCACCCGTGGTCAAGCTCGTCCAGCGGACGGTGGAGCCCATCGGGGCACAGACGCTCCGGTCCACGGCGGCCGCGGTCATCGCGTACGTGGTCGCGCTGGTGGCCCTGCCGCAGCACGCACCGCTCACCGCACCGCTGACCGCCCTGCTCGTGGTCCAGGTCACGCTCTACTCGACCATCACCACGGGGGTCAGGCGGGTGAACGCCGTAGTCGTCGGAGTGCTCCTCGCCAGCGGCTTCAGCACGCTCGTCGGACTGACCTGGTGGAGTCTCGGCGTGACGATCTTCACCGGGCTGATCGTGGGGCGGTTGGTGCGCGTGTACGAGTTCGTACCCGAGGTCGCCATCAGCTCCATGCTGGTGCTCGGTGTCTCCCAGGTGGCCGCCACCGCCTGGGACCGGATTCTGGAGACGCTGATCGGTGCGGGTGTGGGACTGCTCTTCAACCTGCTGCTGGCACCGCCGGTCTGGGTCCAGTCCGCCGGCAGCTCCATCGAGGAGATGGCGGAGTCGATGGGCAGGATGCTCCGCGCCATCGGCGCGGAGGCGGAGGGCCACACCCCGGTCGAACAGGCCGCCGCGCGACTGCACGAGGCGCGCAGGCTCGACCACGACATCGTCGAGGTGGACGCGTCGCTCCGGCAGGCCGAGGAGAGCCTGCTGCTCAACCCCCGGGTACGCCAGGGGCTGCTGTCGCGCGTCGTGCTGCGCACCGGTCTGGACACCCTGGAGATCTGCGCCGTCGTGCTGCGGGTGCTGACCCGGACGATGACCGACCTGGCGAAGGAGCGCACCGACGAGCCGCTCTTCCCGGACGACGTGGCCTCGGCCCTGCAGGCGCTGATGAGGGACCTCGCCGACGCTGTCGAGAGCTTCGCCGTACTGATCACCACGCCGGTCGCGCAGAGCGCCCAGGACGCCGAGGCCCGGCTGACGGCCGCACTTGAGGACGCCGGGGTCACCCGCGACCGGGTCGCCCATCTCCTCCTGGAGAACGTGCAGCAGCACCCGCGCCAGTGGCAGCTGCACGGAGCACTGCTGGCCGAGGTCGACCGCATCCTGGACGAACTCGACGTGGAGAAGCGTGCCGAGCGGCTCACCGAGGAGCTGGACCGCCGCACCGTGCAGGTGGGCGAACGCCATCCGCAGCTCGCCTCTGCCGTGCGCCGGCTGCGCGGGACCGCGGTGGCCCGCAAGATCCGCGCCGAGATCTGACCCGCACAGGACTCGGAACCGACCGCCGGTGCCCGTTCTGCACGCCCTCGATGGCGCCGGACTGCCCGGCTCCGTTACGCCCCCAGTTCCCGCTGGACGAAGTCGACCAGCAGCTCCCGCATCACGGTCGTCGTCATCCGGGGCGCCCCGGTGAGTACCTGGATCGCCGCCCCGTCGGTCAGCGCGGTGAGCCGCAGCGCGACGTTCTCCGGATCCACCTCCGCCCGGAACACGCCCTGTGACTGCCCGCGCCGCACGATCCGGATCACGGTCTCCTGCCAGCGGGCGTAGAACTCGTTGTGCGCGGCCCGGAATTCGGGTCTGACCACTGATTCCGCCCAGTACTGGAGCCAGATCGACCACTCGTCGAGGATGAAGCCCACCCGTGGGAGCTGCATGTCGATCAGTTTGAGCAGCCGCTCATGGGCGCCGGTGATACGGCGCAGCTCGACGCTCTGCCGGTTGAACGCCTGCTCCACGCAGTACTTGAGCGCCTCGGTGAGCACATCGCTCTTGCCCGGGAAGTAGTAGTGCACGGTGCCGGTACTCGTGCCGCAGACGCGAGCGATGTCCGAGACCCGCACGGCGTGGAACCCGCGCTCGGCGATCAACTGCCAGGTGGCCTCCAGGATCGCTTCCCTGCGGTCCTCCTCCGTGACAAGGCCTGGCGCGGCAGAGCTGACTGACGCATCAGTCAAATATTCAGCCCGACCCAGGGACCCGAACCGAGCAGGCGCTCAGGGGAGCACTTCACCCCGACCGGCGGTTGGGAACAAGACGGGCATCAAGACTGCGACTAGGCCGGGCGGTGGGAAGATGGACCGTACGCGGTGCCGCTGCGGGGCGGCCCGATCCGATCCATGGAGGTGCGGTGCCGGAACCGGTCGAGACCTGGGACCCGTCAGCGGCGGGCGTACTGCGACTGCCGTCGGGCCGCCTGGTCCGGGGGCGGGGGCTGAGCAGGCCGCTCCCCGCTGGCCTCACACCCACCTTCGCGCTGTACCTGCTGGGCCGTGAACCTGCCGCCGTCGACTGGGAGTCGCGCTGGATCCGCTGGCCCGACTTCCGGCTGCCGGCTGACCGCGCGGCCGCGGCGGGCGCCCTGCGCGAGGCATGGGAACGAGCGGCGCACGAGCGCGTCGAGGTCGCCTGCCACGGCGGCCGCGGCCGCACCGGTACGGCTCTCGCGTGTCTCGCCGTACTGGACGGAGTGCCGGCGGCCGATGCCGTCGGTTACGTCCGTGAGCACTACAACCCGCACGCCGTGGAAACCATCTGGCAGCGCCGCTTCGTCCGCCGCTTCCGGTAGTACGGTGCCGGGACGCCGGGCAAGTCGGCAGCCCGGCAGGGCAGTGCAGCGGGCCCGGCCCGCGTGCCGGCACCGGAGCCGCACTCATCCCGTACCCAGCCACCCCCGTGACCGCAGTTCGGTGACGAACCGTTCGTACGAAGCATCCAGCGCGGCCCGCTCCCGCTCCACCGGATCGACCGTCCGACCCGCGCCCGCCATCGCCGTCACAGCCGCGGAAAGGTCCGGATGGAGCGTGCCCGATGCGGCCAGCAGGGCTGCGCCGAACGCTGTCTCGGCCCGTTCCGCCACGCTCAGCGGCCTGTTGAGCACCGTCGCCCGGATGCTGTTCCACACGGCGCTGCGACTGCCGCCGCCCGCCGCGTACAGCGGACCCCGCACCTCGATCCCCAGTGCCTGCACCCGTTCCACAGCCAGCCGCTCCAGGAAGGCCACTCCCTCCAGCGCCGCCCGGTGCTCATCCGCCTCGTCCCGCGGTGTACCGACGAGAAAGCCGCGCGCCGCGCCGGAGACGAACGGGAACCGCTCGCCCTCGCGGCGCAGCGGGTAGGCGAGACAGCCGGCCGGACCGCGCGCCTGCGCCGCCGCGTCCAGACCCGGCAGCCGGGCCGCTTCCACCCGGGCGACGGCTTCGCCACCCGTGTTCGAAGCGCCGCCCGGCAGCCACCAGCCGTCCGGGTGGCGATGGCTGTACAGGGCGCCCGCCGGGTCGGTTACCAGCTCGCGGGTCACGCCCTTGAGTACGTACGTCGTCCCCAGCACGCCGACGAACCGGCCGGGGTCCACCGCGCCGGTGGCGATCTGGCCCGCGCAGCCGTCAGTCATCCCGAGCCGGACCTCGCAGCCGACGGGCAGCCCGGTATCGGCGGCGGCCCGCGCCGAAACCGTCCCGCTCCGTGTGCCGGGGGCCTGGACGGCGGGCAGCAGCCGGGAGGGCACATCGAACGCGTCGAAGACCTCGGTGGCCCACTCGCCGGCGCGCGGGTCGTAGCCGGACTTCAGCGCATGGCTCCAGTCGGTGGCCACCGGATGCCCGGTGAGCTTGAGGCCGATGAGGTCCGGGGTATGCAGCACCAACTGGCCGGGGAGGGCGCGGGCCGCGCACCCCACCAGCTTCCCCAGCGCGGCAGTCGGCCCGACCGTCAGCCCCAGCGCCCGCCAGCGTGGTGCGCCCAGCTCCTGGGCGCGGGCGTTGACATCTGCGGCGCTCCGGTCGTCGTACATCAGGGCCGGTCCGGCCGGCTCCCCGTCAGGACCGGCCGGCACCAGGGTCCCCGAGGTGGCGGACACGGCGACGGCGGTCACCTCACGGCCGCCGCCGGGCAGCGCCGCGGTCGCCTTCCGCAGAGCGGCCGAAGTCGCGGGCCACCAGGACCGGGCGTCCTGTTCGCTGCGGCCGCCCTCGTGGCGCTCCGGCGGGGCGATCGGGACGCGGGCCTCGGCGAGTACCCGGCCGTGGGCGTCGGCGCACACCACCCGGACCGCGGCGGTGGCCACGTCGACGCCCACGACGACCGGGACGGGCGCGGGCCGGGCGCCGGTGGCGGAACTCATCTGCGGGAAGGGTCCTTTCGTACGCAGGCAGGCAGGCAGGCGTGTGCGGTTACGCGGGTCAGGTGGCCGGGGCGGTGAGCGGTTCGTCGCCGGCGGCATCGTGCAGGGACTTGCCCTGCTGGATGGCCTCCTCGGACGCCTTCGGCAGCTTCAGGAAGAGCGTCAGGAGAGCAGCGACGACATACAGACCGGCGAAGATCAGCACCACTCCGTCGCGGCCCAGCGGACCGAGGAAGAGCGATACGATCGCGGGCCCCACGAAGGCGGCGCCGCCCGCGCCCAGGTTGAGCAGGGCCATCGCGCCGCCCTTGTTCCCGGGTGCCAGCGACGGCATCAGCGCGGAGATGGGCACGAACCCGGCGAGCGTGGCGCCGTAGACCATGCCGACACCGACCGCGACCCAGTAGTTCCCGGTCAGCAGCTTCGGCACGAAGTACAGCGCGAGGACGCTCAGCGCACAGCCCACCGCACCGAACCAGCCGATGGTGGTGCGCCAGCCGATGCGGTCACTGACCACTCCGAAGAGCAGATTGAAGAAGATGTTGGTGGCGAACATGATCGACAGCAGTCGCAGCCAGTCGCCGTCCGTGAAGCCCATCTCGTCGGTGAAGAACGCGGGCAGGATCACCCAGAGACCGAACTGCGGCGCCGTGTTGATGATGCGGACGACGCAGCCGACGGTGACCTTCGGATGGGTCCACGCGATGGAGAGGCTGCGCGTCAGCGACTGGACCGGCCGGACGCCGGGCGGCGCCAGCCGCGAGAACCCGGTGCGTTCGCGTACCCCGAAGAGGCAGAAGGCCCCGCCCACGGCGATCACGCCGAGTGCGATCCACAGCGTGCCGAACTTCCCGAACAGCGGGTTGGTGACGGACGCGGTGAGCGAGCCGAGCGTCGGCAGCCCGCCCGTGAAGGCGAAGTAGAACCAGCCGACGGCCGCACCCAGCCTGGCCACCGGCGCGGTCGCTGTCACCCACACCAGGAACGAGAACGCGAAGAGCGGATAGCCGAAGCCACGCAGCCCGTAGAAGACCAGCATCAGCGGGTAGTTGCCCTGCGCGGCGCCGAGCGAGAGGAACAGCACATCGAAGACGATCCAGACGGTCAGCCCGATCTGCATCACCCGCCGCGGCCCCCACAGCTCGGACAGCGCGCCCGAAAGCCAGGAGGCGAGCATGACGGTCACGCCGTACGCCGTGATCACATAGCTCGCACGGACTTCGCTGCCGGCGCCGTTGGCCTTGATGAACGGAGCGATGAACCCGGACTCGACCCCGTCGCCGATCATGAAGATCAGCACCCCGATGAAGCCGAACAGGAGCGGCCGGGGGATACCGGCGCGGTCCCAGACCGTTCCCGCAGGTGCGGCGGTGCTCGCGGCGGTGCTGCGCATAGCTCGTGCCTCCACAGTGTGTCATCGGCCCACGGGCGTACAGCCCCGACGAGAACGCATCATGACCTCTGTGAAATTAACACGCAATACTTTAAGAAGCCGTGTTATCAGCCCGTGGCCGCGACTCTGACATCCGTCCGCTCCTGCAGCGCAGCCAACAGTGCGGCGTCCACCCGGTCGTCCACCACCAGGTGGTCGAAGTCCTCCACCGGGCCCAGCCGGTGGAGCGCGGTCCTGGCCAGCTTCGTACGGTCCATCAGCAGGACCTTCCGGGTGCCCGAAGCCAGCATCGCCCGCTTGACCAGCACCACGTCCTGCTCCTGGTGGTACGTCATCCGGGCGTCCATCGCCGAGGTGGAGACCAGCACCATGTCCACCGAGAGTGCTTCGACGGCCTCCAGGCAGGCGACGCCCAGGAAGGAATCATGCGGGTGTGAGTACTCCCCGCCCAGTGAGATCAGGCGTATCCCGTCCCGGCCCGCGAACAGGTCGATGACCCGCCGGGCGTTGGTCACCACCGTCAGCGGAGCCAGCTCCACCAGCAGCGCGGCCAGCGCGAGCGCGGTGGTGGAGTCGTCCAGCATCACCGACATCCCCGGTTCGACCAGCTCGGCCGCGGTCTTCGCGATGGCGTCCTTCTCGGCGGTGTTCACCCCGAGCCGGTAGTCGAGATTGGACTCGAACACGGTCGACGGCAGCGCGGACACCCCGCCCCTGAAACGGCGCAGCACCCCGCGCCTGGCCAGTTCGTCCAGGTCCCGGTGCACGGTCATCAGACTCACGCCGGTGAGCTCCGCGAGCTCGGAGCCGCTCGCGGTCCCGTTCGCCAGGACGTGCTCCGTGATGATCTGCCTGCGGGCCTGGGCGCCGGTTGTCGTCATACGGCCAAGTTTCGCGCACCGCCCGCAGGGGCCGGCCGGGTGGGGACGTTCAGCGAGCGCAGGGCGGTGCGGTCACCGCTCACCTCGATCTCCGTCACCGCCGCGTTGTCCAGCCGGGGAAACACCAGCCGGTAGCGGCCCACCGCAATGCCCAGCATCGAGCACAGCGCCATCCGGAGCAGCGTGTTGTGCGCGACCACCAGGACCGTGGCTCCCCGATGGCGACGGGCCAGGCCGCGCAGCGCATCCGATGCGCGGGCCGCCGCGGCCGACGGCGCCTCGGAACCGGGAAAGGCGCCGGACTCCGCGTCCTCGTGGAACCGCCGCACCGCCTCGGGGTCCTCGGCAGTCATCTCCGCGATGGTGCGGCCCTCGCCCCAGCCGAAGTCCACCTCACGCAGCGCATCGACGACCTCGGGCTCGGCGCCGAGCGCCCGCGCGGCCGGGCCGGCGGTGAGCAGTGCCCGGCTGACCGGTGAGCTGGCCACCGCGTCGACGCCGCGCAGCCGGGCCCAGTCCGCGAGCTCCTGTGCCTGCTCCAGGCCCTTCGCGGTCAGCGGTACGTCGGAGACCCCCGCGTACCGGTTCTCCGTATGCCATTGCGTCTCGCCGTGCCGGACGAGCAGCAGCCGGGCCTCCATCGGATCGCGCTCCTTCGCAGCGGGCCGCCACCGGCCCGGGTGACGATGCCGCCCGGGTCCGTGTCGGCCCATTGATTCTTCAAAACGATGATGTTAAATCTATCAACGCCCATGATAGTGATGCGGCGGCCGGGCAGGTGCGGCACCGCTGACGCACCGTGCACCCGTGACCCGAAGAAGGGCCCAGCCCATGCGCATCCTCGCCGCCGGTGACCACTTCGTCCTCCCCGGTCTGCTCCGTACCGCCCTGCGTGAAGAGCTCGGCACCGCGGAGGAGCCCGGTGGCGCGGTGGAGATCGGTGAACTCACCCTGCCCTGGCCGCACGAGCCCTTCGGCCCGGTCGGCGATGTACACGAGGCCAGCGGCACCGAGGAGCAGATGATCGCGGCGCTCGATGGCGCCGCCCTCTGCGTCACCCAGATGGCTCCGTTCACGGAGAGGGTCTTCGCCGCCTGCCCGGAGCTCCGGATGGTGGCCGTCTCCCGGGGCGGCCCGGTCAACGTCGACCTCGCCGCCGCCACCCGGCACGGCGTCGCCGTCTCCTTCGCACCGGGCCGCAACGCCCCGGCGGCAGCGGAGTTCGCCGTCGGCCTGATGCTGACCGCCATGCGCCGGATCACCACGGCCGACGCCGAGCTGAAACGCGGGACGTGGCGCGGTGACTTCTACGCGTACGACGAAGCGGGCACCGAACTCGACGGCGCGACCGTCGGCCTCGTCGGATACGGGGCGATCGGCCGCATCGTCGCCCGGGTCCTGCGCGCCTTCGGTGCCCATGTCCTGGTCGCCGACCCGTACACCGACCCCGTAGCGGCCCGCGCCGACGGCGTCGAGCCGGTCTCCCTCGACCAACTCCTGACGCGCAGCAGTGTGGTGAGCCTGCACGCCCGGCTCACCCCCGAGACCCGCCACCTCATCGACGCCGAGAAGCTCAAGCTGCTCCCCGAAGGCGCGGTGCTCGTCAACTCCGCCCGCGGCGGACTCCTCGATTACGCCCCGCTGCCCGGACTGCTGAGGAGCGGCCGTATCGGAGCCCTCGGCCTCGACGTCTACGACATCGAACCGCCGCCCGCCGACTGGGAGTTGCACAGCGCGCCGAACGTCGTCACCGCCCCGCACCTGGCCGGGGCGACCCGGCAGACCGCGCACCGTGCCGCCGCGATCACAGCCGCCGAGGCGGGCCGCTTTGTACGCGGAGAGAAGCTCGCCCATCCCGCCAACCCCGAGGTCCAGGAGGCCGCGCGGCCATGAGCGCGATCATCGGCGTGGACATCGGTACCTCCGTCACCAAGGCCGTCGCCTTCGACAGCGAGGGACAGCCACTGGCCACCGCGACCCGCCGCAGCCATCTGGAACGACTGCCCGGCGGCCGCGTCGAGCAGGATCTCGACGACGTCGTCCGTACGGTCGCCGAGGTCGTCAGGGAGACCGCCGCCGCACTGCCCGCGCCACCCACCGCCGTCGCCCTCACCGGCCAGGGCGACGGCCTGTGGCTGCGCGACGACCAGGGCCGTGCGGTCCGCCCGGCCATCTCCTGGATGGACGGGCGCGCCGCCGACCGCGTCGCGCAGTGGCTGGCGGATGGCACCGTGCAGCAGGTGTACGCGCGGACCGGCTCCGGAATGTTCCCCGGCTGCCATGCCCCGCTCCTCGCCCACCTGCAGGAACACGAACCGCGGAGCCTCCGTGACGCGGCCGTCGCCGGCTACTGCGTGGACGCCGTCGCCCAGCGCCTCACCGGCCGGATCAGCGTGGACGCGTCCGACGCGACACTGCCGTTCCTCGACCCGGTCAACCGCACGTACGCACACGAGGCGCTCGCCGCCTGCGGAATCGAGAGCCAGGCCCATCTGCTGGCCGCCCCCGCGGCCCCCGGCACCGTCCTGAGCCTCGACGCCCGGGGAGCCGCGCTCCTGGACCTGCCCGAGGGGCTGCCGCTCACCTCGGGGCCGTACGATCTGCCCGCCTGCGCCATCGGCAGTGGCGTACGGGAGGTGGGCGACGGCCTGCTGATCGTCGGCACCACTCTCGCCTGCCAGGTCCTCACCGACCGTGCCCGCACGGACAGTTGCGCCGAACCGGCCGGCATGTCGCTCTGCACCCCCGACCCCGGCCGCTGGCTGCGCTCCATGCCCGCCATGGTCGGTACCGCCGCCCTCGAATGGATCCTCACCCTCACCGGCACAGCCACCGCCGACCTCGGGGCCCTGCTCGCCGACAGCCGGCCGGGCGCCGGCGGTGTCACGGCGCTGCCCTTCCTCTCCGACGCGGGGGAGCGCGCACCCTTCGTCGACCCGCAGGCCCGCGGCCGACTGGACGGACTCACTCTCGCGCACACCCGGGCCGACGTGGTCCGCGCGATGTGTGAGGCCATCGGTTACGCCGCGCGCCACTGCCTGGAGGCCGCCGGCCTCTCCGGCACGCTCGCCGCCTGCGGAGGCGGCACCCGGTCCGGGCCGTGGACACAGCTCTTCGCCGACATCCTCGGACGGGAGATCCGGGTCCCGGTGGAGAACGAGGTGGGGGCACTCGGCGCGGTACGGGTGGCACGTCGCTTCCTCGGCGAACCGGCCGGTAGGCAAGCGCAGTTGTTCCACACCGTGGAGCCGAGGGAGGGAATCCGCGAGGTCTACGAGGACGGCTACGCCGCCTACCGCACCGCACTGGCCTCGGCACGCGGAGAGTGGGGCGGGACTGCCGTACGGGAGCCGACCGGGGCGAGCGTCGGATAGGGCGGCCGCTGTCGCGAGTCCTGTTCCGGGCCTACTCAGCCGCCCTACCAGACAGTAGCCTCAACGGAGTTCTCCGCCCTCACTGTTGGAGGCTCCATGCGTGTTTCCCTGCTCAGACCCGCCAGGCTCGCTCTGACGGCGGGGCTGCTCGCCGCCGTCGCACTGCTCGGCTTCTCCGCTCCGGCCTCCGCCACGGGAGCCTCGGCTCCGCGCTACTACCTGGCGCTCGGTGACTCGCTGGCCGCCGGATACCAGACGCTGCCCGGCGGCGGCCATGTCACCGGCCGTGGTTACGCCCAGGACATAGCCCGCACGCTGTCGGCGCGCGCGGCCGACGCCGGGCGGCCCTTCGACTTCGTCGGGCTCGGGTGTCCTGGCGAGACCACCGGTTCCATGATCGACGGGCCCTGCCCGTACCCGCACCCGTACACCGGCTCCCAGTTGGCGGAGGCCGAGCACTTCCTCCGGCTCCACCACGACGACCGGGTGGTCGTGACGCTGGACATCGGTGCCAACGACGTCGACGGCTGCCTTACCGACGGAAACGTCGACATCAAGTGCGCCGTGTCGGGTGTCGGGAAAGTGGGTTCAGGGCTCAACACCATCCTGGACCGGCTCAAGGCAGCGGCCGGCCCGCAGACCCGGATCATCGGCATGAACCTCTACGATCCCTTTCTTGCCGCATGGTTGACGGGCACTCAGGGAAAGACCGCAGCCACTCTCTCCGTACCCCTCGCCGACACACTCAACGCCACGATCGGGCTCATCGACGCCGCTCACGGAGTGCCGACGGCCGACGTGGCATCGGCGTTCCGCACCAACTCCTTCCTCCCGCTCGCGCCGCTGGACGGAAAGCAGGTCCCGCTGAACGTGGCGCGCATCCTGCAGTGGACCAATATGGCGCGCGGCGACATCCATGCCAATGACACCGGGTACCAGGCCATCGCGGACACGTTCCTGACGAAGATCTGAGACACCGCTGCGGTCCTGGAGCGCCGGTTCAGGCGAACAGGCGCTCCAGGACGACCGCTATGCCGTCGTCCTCGTTCGACAGGGTCACCTCGTCCGCGGCGGCGATGAGTTCCGGATGGGCGTTGGCCATGGCCACCCCGTGTCCGGCGCGACGGAACATCGGCAGGTCATTGGGCATGTCGCCGAACGCGACCAGCCGCGCCGGTTCATGGCCCAACACCTCGGCGGCCAGGGCGATTCCGGTGCCCTTGTCCACACCGTACGGCGCGAGTTCCACTGTTCCGGGCCCCGCCATCGTGACGGTGGCCAGGTCGCCCACGACGGAACGGGCCACGGCCGCCAGCGTGTCGTCCGAGAGCTCCGGGTGACGTATGAGGACTTTGATGACCGGCCTGGCCCAGAGTTCCGGCCGCGGCCCGACCCGCAGGACGGGCAGTGCTGGGTGAGGCATCAGATACCCCGGCTCGGCCAGCGTCCGGCCGTCGGGCCCGTCCTGATCCACTGCGGCGAAGACCGGCCCTGTCTCCGCCTCGATCTTGCCGAGCGCCGTTTCGGCCAGTTCGCGGTCCAGTGTCACGGAGCTCAGCATCCGGGCCGACCCGGCGTCGTACAGCTGCGTCCCCTGCCCGCAGACGACAGGACCGCGGTAATCCAGAGTCCCGAGCAGCTCCAGTACGCCGGGGAGGGAACGCCCGGTGACGATCAGATGTCTGGCCCCGGCGGCTGCGGCCAGGGCCAGGGCGGCACGGGAACGGGGGCTCACGGTGTCACCGCGGCGCAGCAGGGTGCCGTCCAGATCGGTGGCGACGATGTCGAATGCGGGTGTGGTGGGCATGGCGTCAGCCTAGGGAGATCCTTTTCGCCAGGACCACGCGGTACGGGAACTCGCACGGGTACCGGTACCGGGCGCGTGACGGCGCTCAGCCGGCCGTCCAGTCGGCGTTCGCGCCGCACAGCACCACGCACGGCAGCTCTCCGGGCACTCGGCCCGCCAGCCACGCGGCGAAGGGCGCCGCAGCCGCGGGCTCCACGGCGATACGGCACTCCTCCCACAGGCGGGCACGGGCACGCAGGATCTCCGCGTCGCTGACGAGTACCGACTCCACGCCGTACTGAGCCACGATGCCGAACGCCACCGCACCGATCTGCGAAGCACCCAGCGCGGACGAAGCGACCGAGTCCACCGGGGAGTTCACCGGCTTCCCCGCCGCGAGCGCGTCGTGCAGGGAGCGGCAGCCCTCCGGTTCGACCGCCGCCACCTGACGGCCGCCCGCGGCGAGCGCCGTACCGGCGGTGAGCCCACCGCCGCCCGCCGCGACGGCGAAAGCGTCCGTCCCGGGAATGTCGGCCACCACTTCGGCCGCCAGCGTTCCCTGCCCCGCGACGACCGCCGGATCGTCGTACGGGTGGAGGAAGCGGTAGCCGGGCTGTGTGGCGACTTTCTGTGCTGCCGATGCGGCCTCGGCGAAGGTGGCGCCGTGCCGTACGAGCCGCGCGTCGGCCTCCTCGATGCGCCGGGCCTTCGCCTCGGGGGCCGTCTCGGGGAGATACACGGTCGCCGGGAGGCCGAGGAGTGCGGCTGCGGTGGCGACCGCGAGGCCGTGATTGCCACCGGAAGCGGCGACGACGTGGTCGTCCGATGCCGAGTCCAGCATGGCGTTGACGGCCCCGCGCAGTTTGAACGAACCGCTGTGCTGCAGGTATTCCAGCTTCAGGATGACGCGGCGTCCGTCGATCTCCAGGTCCAGCACCGGCGTACGGCGGACATGGGGGCGGATTCGGTCCGCGGCGGCGGCGACATCGGCGGCAGAGAGCGTCTGGATCTGGTTCATGCCCCCATCCTCACCAGGCCGGGCCGTCAGTACCAAACAGGGGTGCAGCGCCGTGGACGGTGCGGCAGCCGGGTCCCACCGGTCCGGGGGGACCCGGCTGCTCGAACTCTGTTGTGCAGGAGAGGCCGGTTCAGCCCGCAGTGGTCAGCCGCCCAGGATGTCCGCGAAGGCCAGCTGCCCCTGTGACACACCGCTGCAGGTGGGCGACGCGGCCGTGGTGACCGAACCGCAGGACTGGTCCCGGTTGACCGACCAGTACGACAGCCGCCCCACGCCGTTGCCGGCTGCCCAGCTCTTCACCGTCGAGGCGTCGGCCGTCGAGAAGACCGAGCCGTCGTCGTTCACGCCGATCATGGGCGTGATCCCGAGATTGGCGTACGTGTAGCTGGAGTCGACCGACTGCATCTGGGCGAGGGTGGCCTTCCCCGCGCTGATCGCGGCCTGTCCCATGTCCTGCGAGCCCTGGTAGTAATCCATCGTCATGATGTTCACGACGTCGATCTTGACGCCCGCGTCCTTGGCGGCCTTGAGGATGTTGACGCCGTCGGCTGTGAGGCCGTTGGGCAGGACGGGCAGTGTGACCGAGAACGTCAGTCCGGGGTTCGCCGCCTTGAGCGTCTTCATCGCGCTCATGTTGCGTGCCGCAGCGGCGGTGTCCGCGATGGCGCCGCCCTCGATGTCGAAGTCGAGCGAGCTGGGCCCGTACGAGTCGATGATCTTCTGGTACCCGGCGTTGATGGCGCTCTGGTCCGTACAGCTCCAGGCGAGCGGCAGCCCCGCGGCGCCGCCCGAGGACACGATGACCGATGCGCCTTCGGACTTGGCCTTGCTGATCAGCGGGTCGGTGTACGAGTCGTTGCCGACCGGCAGCGTGTCCCCCCAGATCTGGTTGCAGCCTGAGCCGATGACGAATCCGGCGGTGAACGTCTTGACCCCGTGCTGGGTGATCGCGGTGTCCAGCAGCCCTTCCTGGGAATTGGACATGTCGGTGTACGGCGCGAAGCTGCCGGCTGCCCTGGGGCTCACCGGTGTCGCCGAAGCGGGGCCGGCGGTCAGGGCGGCTCCGGCTACGGCCAGCCCGGCCGCCGCGACAACGGCCGCGGTCCGGGAGGCGGAGGTCGTTCGACGGGACGAGGTGGGGGGACGTCGACGCATGGCCGGTCCTTTCGATGACAGTGGGGGGCGTCATCAAGGTGCAGTCGGCCGGAGATGCAAGGGGTCGGCCGGGCGACAACTTGACGGCGTGCAGACATGAGATTGGACTAGACCAAGAGGGCTGTCAAGGCTGTACTCCGAAGTCACAGGCAGGCGTGGGTGGATGGGGGTGGGGCCTGGGTTCCGTGCTTCAACTGCACGCGCCGACCGGGGCCTTGGGGCCCGTGCGGGGGAGCTGCCGACATCTGCCGGGCAGGCCTCGGGGGTGGGGTCTCGGGTGCGGAGCCTCGGAGGTAGGGGCCGGTGTCGGCGGATGTCGGCCCCGGCCGCCGATCGCGGTCGCTACAGGCTCGACGGGCGGCCCGGCTCGACTTGTCGCGGGCGGTGCTATTCCGTGCCCGCGGGTTGGCGAATGTCACACGCCGACATAGCTACTCAAATTCGGACAATTCGCCCAGTGTGTCCGAGGTGCGCGCCGAGGGTGCCTCTACGGTGGTTCTGACTCCAGGAACGGGAATCCGAGCCGGCCCGCACGGTGGGCCGGCCCCCGTCCGGCGACTTTCTCTGCACGCCACACCCCGGTCCGGGCTGTCCGCCGCAGGTCGGCCCGCCGGGCGGAACTCCACCGAAGCAGCGGTAGACCGGCCTTCCGGCCCGGTCGTGCGAGGTCGGACGAGACGGACTTCGACCCACCGCGGGAACAGGACGTACCTTCATGCACCGCTCACGCATACCGGCCTGCGCGCGCCGCGGACTCGCCGCTTCCGTGGCAGCCGGAGCGCTGCTCACCCCGCTCGCCGGGGCGACCGCGGCCTCGGCGGCCACCGACGGCGCGCCGACGGAAACGACCGACTCGGCGAGCGCCACCGTGGGTGGCTCGAAGGTCGTCTGCACCTCGAAGAAGCCCGGCCTGGCACCGGAGCTGTCGCACGACATCGCCGGCGCGCTCAAGGGACGCAAGGACGCGTCGGCGCTGGCCGTCTATGACCGCACGACCAAGACCAGCTGCGAGTTCAAGGCCACTGCGCATTTTGACTCGGCGAGTGTGGTGAAGGTCACGGTGCTGGGAACGCTGCTGCGCGAGGCCGAGGAGTCGCACCGCAAGCTGACCGCGCGCGAGGTGAAACTGACCACGGCCATGATCACGAAGTCCGACAACGACGCCACGTCCGCTCTCTGGAATCAGCTCGGAGTGACCCGCGTCAAGCACTTCCTCGATCTCGCGAAGATGCGGCACACCGTCCCGGGCGCCGATGGAACGTGGGGCCTCACCCAGATCACCGCATCCGACGAGCTCACGCTCATGAAGCTCCTCACGACCAAGAACTCCGTGCTGAACCAGACCTCACGCGGCTACGCTCTGGGTCTGATGGCCAAGGTCGAGGCCGACCAGAAGTGGGGTGTGCCCGCGGGCTCACCGGCCACCGCCACGACGCACGTCAAGAACGGCTGGCTGTCCCGTGCGACCGGCGGATGGCGGGTGCACAGCGTCGGCTTCTTCACCGGGCACGGCCACGACTACGGCATGACCGTTCTCACCAGTGGAAACCGGACGATGGACTACGGCATCGACACCATCGAGGGCGCTTCCCGTGTCATCCACCGCGATCTGAACAGCAAGGTCCGGGCGGCAGCGAGCCACTGAGTACCCCTGCCGCTGTCTTCTCGCCCCTCGGCCGGCAAGTCCGCGTTCACCCTCTCAGGCCCGGTCGGGCGACTCCGGCTCGACGAGCACGCAGCGCGTGCCGCTGTAGATGGTCGGCATACAGCGGTTGCAGTGCACACACAGCGACGTGGTGCTCGCCCCGGCGGCATACCGGTTGACCAGGTCCGGCTCCCGCAGCAGCGCCCGCCCCATCGCCACGAAGTCGAAGCCCTCGGTCATGGCCTGCTCGGCGGTCGCGAGGTCGGCGATCCCGCCGAGCAGGATCAGCGGCAGCTCCAGGGCGGCGCGGAACTGCCGCGCCGAATCCAGCAGATAGGCCTCCCGGTAGGCGTAGTCGATGAGGAACCGCTTGCCGAGCAGCCCGACGCCGAGCCGCTGCGGCTGCGGAAAGGCGGCGGCGAACTGCGGGACCGGGGCCGCGCCGCGGAAGAGGTACATGGGGTTGAGCAGCGAGCTGCCCGCGGTCAGCTCCAGCGCGTCCACCGAGCCGTCATCCTGCAGCCACCTGGCGACCTGGAGGCTTTCGTCGAGCCAACTGCCTCCGGGTACGCCGTCGTCCATGTTGAGCTTGGCGGTCACCGCCAAACGGTCGCCGACCGCCTCGCGCACCGCGCCGGCGATGCCGCGCGCCACCTCGGCGCGGTTGGCGAGGCTGCCGCCGTACCGGTCCGTGCGCCGGTTGAGCCGAGGACTGAGGAACGCACTGGCGAAGTAGTTGTGCCCGAGGTGGATCTCCACGGCGTCGAAGCCCGAGTCGGCGGCGAACTTCGCCGCCTCTCCGTGGGCCCGGATGATCCGGGTGATGTCCGCCGGGGTCGCGGCCCGGGTCCATCTCATGCTGAGCGGGTTGAACCGGCGGGTGGGGGCGAGCGCGGGACTCCGGTTGGAGGATCCATCGGCGACGGGCCCGGCATGGCCGATCTGGGCCGAGACCGCGGCGCCCTCCGCGTGCACCGCCTCGGTCAGGCGGCGCAGCCCCGGGACCGCCTCGGGGCGCAGCCAGATCTGCCTGCGCTCGGTGCGGCCCTCCGGAGCGACCGCCAGGTACGCCACGGTGGTCATGCCCACACCGCCGGCCGCGGGAGCGCGGTGATACTCGATGAGCCGGTCCGTGACCAGTGCGTCGGGCGTGGCGCCCTCGAACGTCGCCGCCTTGATGATCCGGTTGCGCAGGGACAGCGGACCGAGCCGCGCCGGTCCGAGCACCTGCGGGATGTTGTGGAGAGCCGGCGAGGCCATCGGTCATCCTCTCTGAGCGTCATGGTGAGAGGCGAGGCTAAGGCCTCAGGGCCGAATTGTTAACGAGCGTGCGTTAATTTCTGCGGAACGAGCGGCCGCCGCTACGGTGTTCGCTGCCGAGCCCCGTGTGTGCTCAGGGCGCGCGAGAGTCGCTGTGGCGCCTGTGCAGGGCGGGCCCGATGGTGGCGAAGGCCACGCACAGCCCGGCTCCGGCGATGATCTGGGCGCTCTGGGGAGGGATCCAGCACTGGAGCAGGTATTCGAGGGCGAGTGCCGAGGCGATCAGCAGCAGCCTGGCGAGGAACAGATCGCGCACCGGGAGCCTGCCCAGAACGCTGTCTCCTCGCCGGTGCCGCACGCGCCACCGGCGCACCAACTGCACGGCGCTCATGGCGGCCGGCATGATGGCCAGCAACTGCAGGGCGTGCTGCCATGCCGGACCGCTCTCCGAGGCCCAGCGCCAGCCGAAGTACAGGCCGGCGCCCCAGAAGGCGGCGTGGACAAGGCGGTGCCGGGGCGGGGCCGGGCTCCGTTCCGTCGACACGTCTGCCTCCGGCACGGTCACTGGGGGCGGTCCCCGAGGATGGTCACGCGCTCCATGATGCGGGTATGGGGGTAGTAGTCGCCGCTGGCGTAGTGCTGGGTGGCACGGTTGTCCCAGAAGGCGACGGTGTCGGCACGCCAGCGCAGGCGGCACTGGTACTCGGGGTGGCGGGCCTGGTCGTACAGGAACTCCAGGAGTTCGCGGCCCTCCTGCCCGGACAGTCCCTCGATGTGCTGGGTGAAGATCCGGTTGACGTAGATGAGCTTGCGGCCGCTCTCCGGAAGCGTGCGGACCACGGGGTGCGTCACCGCCGGGTACTTCTGCTGCATGCGCGCGAGGTCGTCGGGGCCGAGCCGACGGCCGAAACTTCGGGTGAAGTCATGGACTGCGCACAGGCCTTCCAGCCTCGTCCTCACATCTTCGGGCAGCCCGTCATAGGCGGCGGCCATGTCGGCCCACAGTGTGTCGCCGCCCACGTCGGGCACGTGCACGGCGCGCAGGATGGAGCCCATCGGCGGCGTGGTCTCGAAGGAGGCGTCGGAATGCCAGACGTTCTCCACGGCCGGAGAGTCGGCGCCCCGGGAGAGCCGGACCACCTCGGGCAGATCGGCCTTGGGCAGGAACGGATGGACCTCCGGGGTACCCCACCAGCGGGCCAGATCACGGTGCTGAATCGGCGTCAGGCGCTGGTCGCGGAAGAACAGCACCTTCCACTCCAGCAGCGCGCGGTGCAGCTCCTGGTGCAGCTCATGGGTGAGCGGCCGGGCCAGGTCCACGCCGGAGATCTCGGCGCCGATGGCCGGGCTGCACGGAGCGAGGCCGAACAACTCGTAGGGCAGACCGGGGGTGAACTTCCCGGTGGGGGTCAACTCGCGTACAGGCACGGCGGATACGCCGTTGTCGAATACCGGGCGGTCACCACGGCGTGCGGTATCGGTGAGGGATGTGCTCATGACTGGGCCTCCTGGGGACTTCAGGGCCGGGTCGGGGCGGGATGTGTGCGGGAACGCCGGTTCAGCTGGCGCGTACCGCGGTGCCGGCCCCGCCCTCGGCGAGCGCCAGGGTCGACGGCCGGCACGGCGCGGTGAGGACGGCTGCTCCGGTGTCGATCAGACCGGAGATGAACAGCTTCGCGGGGCCGAGCTCGCGCAGCCCGTCGGAATGCAGCCGGGCCTCGCGGTCGGCGAGCGAGTGAGTGAGGAAGCCGGTGAAGTGCCACCATCGCTGCAGGTCGAGCGGTGCGGGCAGGCCCTCGCCGGCCAGCACCTTGCGGGCACGCTCGTGCAGCCGCATCAGACCGTTCGTCCCCGGCCGCGCCTCCAGGTCGCTCAGCGTGAGGGTGGCGACATCGGGATGGAGGGTGTAGGTGGCCTGCACGCAGAACCGCAGGTACCAGCTGCCGCCCGGCGCGGCCTCCAGCAACTCGGCCAGCGGCAGGACGAACGCCTCAGCGATCGCGTACGGATCGCTGCCCCGCCCCTCCCGGTCGAAGCCGTCGATGAGCGCGGTCCTGCGCACATCGATCGGGACCTGCCGGTGCTCGAAGACCGCGTCGACCAGGCCCTGTTTGGAGCCGAAGTGGTACTGGACCGCGTTGTCGTTGCGCTGGCCCGCATCCGCGGCGATCTTCCGCATCGAGACCGCGTTGATGCCGTGCTCCGCGAAGAGGCGCTCGGCGGTCGCAATCAGATGGAGCCGGGTCGACGCGCTCTGACTATCCATAAGATGGAATCTAACGCAGCTGCGTTAACAATTCAATGAACAGGGTGCCGCCTCTCCGGGCGGGTGTTCTCCGGCTCGCGGCAGCGAATCGCTCGCCACCTCGAACGAAGGCCGTGCGCGTCCATCACCGCGTCTCAGCTTGAAGAAGCGACCGGGCGGAGGCGTACCGGGAGCGCCTGGTGGCCGTTGCTGATCAGTGAGGCAACTGGCTTCAAGTCCCCTGCTGGTACGGCGAGTTCGACATCGGGGAACCGCTCGAACAACTGCTGGAGCGCGGTCGCGACCTCAAGGCGGGCCAGTGGTGCGCCGAGGCAGAAGTGGACGCCGTGGCCGAAGGCGAGATGCTCCGGTGCGATGCGGGTGACATCGAAGGTGTCGGCGTCCTCGCCGTGCCATGCGGGATGGCGGTTGGCTGCCGCGTACGAGGCGAGGATCGCTTCGCCCCGGCCGATCGTCCGGCCGTCGGGCAGGGTGATGTCGCGTACGGCGTAACGCAGCGGCAGATGCTTGACCGCGGGTTCCATGCGCAGTGTCTCTTCGACGACGTCGGGCCAGGAGGCCTTCCCGCAGCGGACGTGGGCGAGTTGGGCGGGATCGGTCAGCAGGGCGGTGATGGCCTGGTCGATCAGGTTGACGGTCGTCTCGTAGCCGGCGCTGATCATCAGCAGCAGTGTGTCGCGGAGTTCCCGTTCGGTGAGCGCCGACCCGTCGCCCTCGTCGTCCCGTGCGGCAATGAGCAGAGACGTCATGTCGTCGGCCGGCCGGGTCCGCTTCGCGGCGACGAGGTCGTCCAGAACCTCGTAGAGCAGGCCTGTGTTGGCGGTGGCCTGCTCCACCGAGAGGGTTGTGTCGAAGACACCGTTGACAACTGCCCGGAACTCTTCGCTCCGGTCACTGGGCAGCCCCATCAGATGGCTGATGACACGGATGGGCAGCGGGTGTGCGAGACGCGTGCGGAGGTCGACCGGTTCCCCGGCCTCCGCTTCTTCCCGTTCTTCCAAGGCGTCGATCAGCTCGGATGTGAGGGCCTCGATGCGGTGCTTCAGTGCGGTGATCCGCCGGGCGCTGAAGGCGGGGGCGACCAGCCGCCGCAGTCTGCGGTGCTCGCTGCCGTAGGCGGTGAACATGTTCTCGACGGCGATCCACAGGGCGAGTGGCCATGTCTGTACGACTCCGGGGAACGCGGGCCAGTGCTGCCGCGCGTCCTTGGAGACGTCAGGGCTGGTCAGTAACCTCTTCAGCAGTGCGGGGTCGGTAACGGCCCACGCCGTGACGCCGAGGATGTCGACGCGGGCGGCGGCGCCCTGCGCGCGTAGCTCCCGGTGTTCGGCGTGGGATGCGGCTCCGGTGGGGTCGAGCACGATGGGCCCGGAGGTGATGGGCCCGAAGGTGATGGGCTCGGGGGCGGCGGGCTCGGGGTTGACCACGGTGGAGTTCTCCATCTCGAATCCGGACATGGTCCGCGAAGCGAAGGCCATGGGGCTGGGGGAGGGGCAGGATCCTGTGCGGAGCGGATCGGTCGCCGCTGTCTCCGGTTGTCTCCGGTGCGGAAGCCGCCGGATGGCGCCCTGGGGAAACGCGCGGGGTCGGCGGCTGCTGGAGCTTGCCCTACCCAGGCGGCGACGCGTCAATACCCAAGTGTCCGCACCTGTCGATGTGTTCAGGGGGCCGCGCGCTCCCAGGTCACTCCCGTATCACTCCCTTCCATGATCACTCCTTGGAGTGACGGATGCATCACGCTGTGTGCGTCTGGGCAGATCGGGATCGCACGCACACACCGTCATGAAGGGAACTCGAAGTCCATATGAACGCTCAGCCCCGTCCGCGCCGCACCTTCCGCCGCATCTTCACCGCCGCACTCGGCGCGGCGGCCCTCACGCTCACCTTCTCCGGCTCCGCCCAGGCTGCGGAGGGCGACTTCACCTACGTATTCCATGACCCGAGCGGCGCCCCGCACCTCGGGCACCTGACCGATCCGCCGAGCCGGGAGTGCATCACGCTCCCTCAGGTGGCGGACGAGTGGCTCACGCCCTCCGCCCACAGTCCGCGCAACTTCACCGATGCCACGGCCACCGTCTTCACCGGCGCCGACTGCCGGGGCGACCACTTCTCCCTCCGGCCCCACGGAGGGCACGCCTCGGAGCGGCTGAAGCTGCGCTCAGTTGTCTTCTCCTGATCCCTGGCCCTGATCCTGGCCTGATCTCTGATCCGCTGGATTCGGTGAGCTGCTGAGCCGCCGATCCGCGCGCTCGGCTCCTCGGGCCCGAGGAGCCGAGCGCCGGAGGCCGGGGTCGTTCCCACGCCCGGGATGGAATCCCTGCCGTCTTAGGTATGGTGGCGGTGATACCTGCAGCGGCAGGTCGGGCTACGCGGTACGAAGCAATCCGTATCCGAGGGTGAGGGATCATGGCGGACGAGCTGGGGCATCCGAGCCTTGAGGAAATGGACCTGGGTAAGGTCCTGACGGCCCTTTCCGATCCGCTGCGCCGCCGCGTCGTGACGGAGCTGATCGTCGAGCCGGGGGATGCGGAGCGCACCTGCGCATCCTTCAACCTGCCGGTCTCGAAGTCGACTTGTACCCATCACTTCCGGGTGCTGCGCGAGTCTGGGCTGGTCACGGATATGGACTACGGCAACCGCCGCGGGGTGCGACTCAGGCGGCTGGAGGTCGAGCAGCGGTTCCCCGGCCTGCTGGAGTTGCTCGCCCAGAATACCGGGACCGCCCGTCCGCAGGCGTAACACCCCGGCGCCCTGCCCGACCCGGAACGCATCCCGTCGCCCGGGTCGTGTCCGAGCCCCCGAGTTCAGCGGCCGATACTCTTCGGCGTGCGGCGGCGCAGCCACTCCGAGGGCTTGCGGTATGGGGGCCGGGCGGTGATGTCGCCACCGCGGGACCGCCCGGACAGCTGCACACGAAGGGTGACGGGAGCGTCCGGGCCTGATGCCGGCCGGATCTTCACGTCGCCGCTGCTGCGCTCCAGGTCGTCAATGTCGACCACGATGCCCGGCCGGGTCACCAGGGTCAGGTTTCCCCCGATGCGCAGATCGACATCGATGTGCAGGGTGCTGTGGGTGATCACCGCGTCGGTGAAGTCCAGCTTCGCATCGCCGAACATCAGCCGGATCTCCATGCGGCGCGGAACCAGCCAGCGGCCGGTGCGGGTGACATCGCCGAAACGCTGGTCGATGCGGACCAGTTCCCTGGCTTGTGGGGGCATTCCTTCCGAGGGCAGATCGGCGGTCAGCTCGGCCAGTTGGTCCAGGGTGCGGGCGGAGAGTGCGGCGTCCAGGCGCTCGTCCAGCTCGGCCGCGGTGAGCCGGCCGTCGCCCGCGGCCACCTGCAGAATTTCGACGACCTGGTCCCGCTCGCGGTCGGACGCCCGCAGTGCGGGCGTCGTGCCGTTCCCGGAAGAGTCGTCAGCTGGCCTCTGTTCACCCGTCATGCCCGCATTCTGGTCGACGGCCCAGGGTCCCGCAACACTGGGTGATGGCGGTCGATGGTGAGTGATTCCCGGGGAGTTACGGGACAATCTTCCGCTTGCGGAATTCCTCGAAGATGCTGATGAACATCTGCTCGGTCTCGACGTACTCGTGGAAGCCTGCCCGCCGTGACTTCGATGTGTCGGCGAACATGTCGTAGTCGAGTCCGAACACGAAGTCGCCGAAGTTCCAGCAGGAGACTTCCTCGTATGAGTGCGCGAGACCGTACCGGGCCGACATCTCGTTCCACAGGGCCTCTTTGTCCGCCATGACGGTGGTGAGAGACATCTGCAGAGGCGGGGCGACATCCATCTCGAAGTACGCGGCGATCCTGGGCCACATCTCCTCCCACCGGAACAGATCGCCGTTGGCGATGTTGAAGGCCTGTCCCTCTCCGTTCGCGTCGGTCGCCGCCCAGACTGTCGCCTTCGCGAGCAGGCCGGCGTCCGTCATCTCGAAGAGGCTGGTGTAGGCGCCGGGCTTGCCCGGGAAGCGCAGGGGCAGGCCGAGCTCCTTCGAGATGGACGCGTACACGGCGATGACCAGGGCCAGATTCATCGGGTTGCCGAGAGCGGCGCCGCCCACCATCGAAGGGCGGATCGCCGACCACGTCCACGGCTTGCCCTGGCTCCGGCGTTCCAGGAAGGACTGCTGGTCCACGTTGAACTCCGGCGGCATGTGTCCCGCGTCGCTCTCCCGTGCCGGGGTCTTGAACGGGCCGAGGTGCGCGCCGTAGACCTTGTAGCCCTGCATCAGGCTGATGTGCCGCAGACCGGACGCCACCGGCTCGATGGCGTCAACGGAATTCACCAGCATGGCGAGGTTCGGGGGTACGAGCTCCGCCCAGGTCGGCCGGTCCTGGAACGCCGCGTAGAAGATGTGCGTCACTTCGGTCAGCCCGCCGAGCTTCTGGCGGGCGTCATCGGCGTCCAGCAGATCCACGGCGATGTAGCGCACTCGGCCCGTGTCCGTGCCTCCGCGCCGGGAAACCCCGATGATCTCCCAGTCGTTGAGATCGCGGAGGTGCTGGATGGTGTCGCGGCCGACAACTCCGTTCGCCCCGACGACCAGGGCGACTTTGCGTTCCGGATTCATGACGCGGCTCCTGAAGTTGACCGTGCGCAGTGGATTGGTACGACTGTCTTCGTACCTATGGAGTGAATCACGTCGCAAGGTATGGCGCAAGGCGTACCTGCGGGTCTGTGCCGAGTGAGGTCGGTGCCGTTCGAAGGCCCTTGCCCGCACTGCGAGCGGCTGTGCCCCGGACGGCGATCGGGACCTGAACCGCCGTCGGCTGTTCTAGAGTTCCCAGGTCAGTCCCCGTCACTTGATGACCTGAGAAGGAAGCATGGATTATGCCGACTGAGACGTTCGAGTTTCAGGTGGAAGCGCGTCAGCTTCTCCAGATGATGATCCACTCGATCTACTCGAACAAAGACGTGTTCCTGCGCGAACTGGTCTCCAACGCCTCCGACGCGCTCGACAAACTTCGTATCGAAGCCCTCCGCGACGACTCTCTCGGTGCGGACGTGTCCGATCTCCACATCGCCATAGAGCCGGACGAGAAGGCCCGTACGCTCACCGTGCGCGACAACGGCATCGGTATGTCGCACGACGAAGTGGTCCAGCTCATCGGCACGATCGCCAACTCGGGCACGGCCAAGTTCTTGCAGGAGCTCAAGGAGAAGGAAGCGGAGGGCGCCGCCGCTGCCGACGGACTGATCGGTCAGTTCGGAGTCGGGTTCTACTCCAGTTTCATGGTGGCCGACGAGGTCACCCTGCTGACCCGCCGTGCGGGCGAGAGCCACGGCACCCGCTGGGTGTCGACCGGCGCGGGTACGTACACCATCGAAACCGTCGAAGGCGCTCCCCAGGGCACCGCGGTCACACTCCGACTCAAGCCGGAGGACTCCGAGGACCGGCTGTACGACTACGCCTCCCCGTGGAAGATCCGGGAGATCGTCAAGCGCTACTCGGACTTCATCACCTGGCCCGTCAGGCTCGTCTCCGATTCCGCGGCCGCCGACGCGAGCGGCACGGAAGGGGAGACGGAGACAGGGGCTGAGGGGGCCGATGGCGAGGCCACCCCCGCCGAGCCCGAGACCCTGAACTCGATGAAGGCCCTCTGGGCGCGGTCGCGCGACGAGGTCACGGACGACGAGTACCACGAGCTGTACAAGCACATCAGCCACGACTGGAACAGCCCCCTCGAAACCATCAGGCTGCAGGCGGAGGGCACTTTCGAGTACCAGGCGCTGCTGTTCATCCCCGCCCACGCACCGCAGGACCTGTTCACGCAGGGCTACCAGCGCGGAATCCAGCTGTACGTGAAGCGCGTCTTCATCATGGACGACTGCGAAGCACTGATGCCGCCGTATCTGCGCTTCGTCAAGGGTGTCGTCGACGCGCAGGACCTGTCGCTCAACGTGTCGCGCGAGATCCTCCAGCAGGACCGGCAGATCCAGCTGATGCACCGCCGCCTGGCGAAGAAGGTCCTGTCGACGGTCAAGGACATGATGTCCGGCGAGCCGGAGCGCTACGCCACGTTCTGGCGGGAGTTCGGCCGCGTCCTCAAGGAAGGACTGCTGAGCGACTTCGAGAACCGCGACGCCATCCTCGGTGTCTCCTCCTTCGCCACCACCCACAGCGAGGACGAGCCGACCACCCTGCGGCAGTACGTGGAACGCATGAAGGACGGCCAGGAGCACATCTTCTACCTGACGGGCGAGTCCCGCCAGGCCATCGAGAGCTCCCCGCACATGGAGGCGTTCCGGGCCAAGGGCATCGAGGTACTCCTGCTCACCGACCCCGTCGACGAGGTGTGGGTCGAGGCGGTTCCCGAGTTCGACGGGAAGCAACTGAGGTCCGTTGCCAAGGGCGAAGTCGACCTCGGCACCGAGGAGGAGAAGAAGGAGGCCGGGACCGAACGCGAGAAGCAGCAGCAGGAGTTCGAGGCCCTGCTGACCTGGATGACGGACCGGCTGAGCGAGAACGTCAAGGAGGTGCGCCTCTCCTCGCGACTCACCGTCTCGCCGGCCTGCATCGTCTCGGACACGCATGATGTGACGCCGGCTCTGGAGAACATGTACCGCGCCATGGGCCAGGAGGTTCCGCACGTCAAGCGCATCCTCGAACTCAACCCGGGGCACCCGCTGGTGACCGGATTGAACAAGGCGTACGCGGAAGGGACGGACGACAGTGCCCGCAGCAGCCTCGAAGAGGCCGCGGAGCTTCTGCACGGCATGGCGCTGCTGGCCGAGGGCGGCGAGCTGAGCGATCCGTCGCGCTTCGTCAAGCTGCTGGCCGACCGCCTGGAGCGCACTCTGTAGCCGCGCGGCTCGGGTCCCGGGAGCGTCCCGCCGCACTGGGCGGGACGCTCCCGTCTTCCGGGAATGCGCGGTCGGACTGGCCGACCGCGTTTGACCTGAGCAGACTGGGCCGGCTTGGACCGACTTGGACTGGCCGGGGCCGACCTGGGCCGGCCTGGGCGCTCGTCGGTGCTTCCTGTCAGCGCATCGGCACCTGGTGCGTCAGCCAGCGGAAAACCTCCGGAACCTGTTGCCTCCAGACCACGGTGGCGTGCCCGCCCGCATCGGCGGGCAGTCTCACGGCCTGGACGGTCGTCGGGCGTCTGGCCGCCTGCCTGAGGGCCACCGCACCCTGGTAGCCGTCACCGGACGCACCGGAGACGAACAGCGCCACCCTGGGCGGAACCCGGTCGTGCCGGAGGATTTTCCACGGGTTGTTCCGGTTACGCAGCTGAAGTGTCCGAGCGGTGAGCGAGGCAGGTTCGCCGACCGGGTCGTTGTAGCCGGACAGACCGATCGCGGCACGGTAGCGGTCCGGGTGCCGGACAGCCAGTTCGACCGCGCAGTGCGCGCCGGCCGAGTAGCCCGCGACGGCCCAGCCGGCCGGCCGGCGCTCGGCCCGGAAGTTGTCCGTCACCATCTTGTGTACGTCAACACTGAGCCAGGTGTCGGCGTTGACCTTGCCGGGGATGTTGGCGCAGCCGGTGTCGACGTTGCCCAGCAGCGTCGTCCGGGGCGCGACGATGATGTACGGGGCCACGTCACCGCGCTGCATCATCGGTGCGAGCTGCGTGTTGACGTGCAGGCTCCCGAACCAGGCCCGTGCGGAACCGGGGTAGCCGGGGAGCACTTCGACCACCGGGAAGTTCCGGTGCCGGTAGGCCGGTTGACCGTACTGCGGCGGCAGCCAGACGTAGACCTCGCCCTCAACACCGGAGATCCGGCCCTTGAGCTGGGTCACCTGCACTCCGGGGCCCATCCGGGGGTCGCCGGCCGGGTGGAACTTCTGCTTGATCCGTGGCTCGCTCCTGACTGACTTGCCGCCGGTTCCGTCCGGGCCGAGATCGGCGGCGGCATGCACGTGGTTGCCGGTGCCGAGGAGGTCGGCCCAGTTGTCGTAGAGGCCGTTGGAGTTGTTGACGATCACGAACACCAGGAGCACCCCGGTGGCCTGGACGACGACCAGCATGGCCAGTCGCGCGGTGTGCCGCACCGCGCCGGGACCGCGGATCCGCCCCCAGAACAGCAGCGGAAACGCGAGTGCCGCCGCCACCAGCACGATCGACGTCAGGAAGAAGGGTGTCCCCGTAAGGCTCATCAGATTCTCGTCTCCGGATAACGAGGAGCCGCAGGGGCATTGCTGCCCGCCCCGGGCCCCGGTCCGGTGAGGGAGATGGCCGAGGGCGCGCCGGGGTTCCCGAACCGCGTGGATCGCGGGACAGGTCACATCCGTATCCCCGTGCCGGATGCGCGCGTATCCGGCTGCGGTGTTCCGCTCGCCGGTTCGTCGACGACCAACTCCCCACTGCCTTTCGTGACTGCCTTTCGTGCCGGGCCGCCGCGGGCTAATGTGCGGGTACCGAGACCGACGAGGAGCCAGCCCATGCCCGGTCGCCCGAGCGCGCGTTGACGCCGTAGGCCGTTGAGCGGCCTGTCATCGCGTGCTGCCTCAGATCCGCGGCACAGCGAGCCTTCCCCTCCCTGAACCGCCGGTGCACCTGCCGTGCGCCGGGTGGCGGGCCTCGTTCTCGGTACCCCCAAGGGGCACACTGTGTCGTCCGATTCCTCAGCTGTATCCGATGCCGGCCGGCCGGTTCCGTCCCGCCTGTGGAGGGACCGGGACTTCCGAAGGCTCTGGCTCGGCCAGGCATCCTCCCAAATCGGCGAGCAGACAAGCCTGGTGGTCCTGCCGCTGATCGCCGTACTGACGCTCGACACGGACGCCGGCCGGCTGGGCGTCCTCCGCGCGGTGGGGCAGGCGCCGATCCTGCTGTTCTCGCTCTTCGCCGGCGCTTGGGTCGACAGACGGCAGGCCCGCACGGTGATGGTGCTGACGGACGCGGGCCGGGCACTGGCGCTGGGCGGCGCCGCGCTGGCCGGCCTCCTGGGCGGACTCGGCCTGCCGGCACTGCTCGTGGTCGCCTTCGTTGCCGGAACCCTGTCCGTGTACTTCGATGTGGCGTACCAGGCGTCTCTCGTACGGCTGGTACGACGCGATCAACTGGTACGGGGCAACAGCGCGCTGGAGGGCTGCCGGTCAGCGGCTCAGCTGGGCGGCCCCGCACTCGGGGGTGCGATGGTGTCGCTTCTGTCGGCGCCCGTCGGGGCCGCGTGCAGCGCTGGGTTCTTCGTGCTGTCGGTCCTGTCGATCGGGCGGATCCGGCGCCGCGAAGCGGTCCCGTCGGCCTCGTCGGTCGCATCGACCCCGGTGAAGGCGGAGAATCCGGAACCCCCTCGGGTATGGCTGCGGATCCATCAGGGTCTGCGCTTCGTCGTCGGCGATACCTGGCTGCGGATCGTGGGCCTCGCCTCGGCCGCCTTCCAGTTCTCCTTCGCCGCCATGATGACCGCCTATCTGCTCTTCCTGCCGAGGGAACTGCACCTTTCGGGGGCCGCCGTCGGCCTGGCGCTTGCTGCGACGGGTCCGGGCGCGCTCCTGGGGTCGCTGCTCGCCGCCCGGCTGCCGGGCCGGTTCGGTCATGGCGCCGTGCTTGTGGGCGCTGCGGTGCTCGGGGACGGGGCGACGCTGTGTGTGCCCCTGCTGCACGGTCCCTCAGGGGGGACGATGGCCGCGCTCCTGTCGGTCAACTTCGTGTTCGGCACCTTCGGCCAGCTGGTGAACGTCACGGCCATGTCTCTCCGGCAGGCCGTTACTCCGGAGGGGATGCAGGGTCGCGTCACAGCGACGATCACGTTCGCCGGCATGGGCCTGACCCCGCTGGGCTCTCTGCTCGGTGGCTGTCTCGTCCAGCAGTGGGGGCTGCGCACGAGTCTCCTGGTGACAGCCGCCGGCATGATGGTGTCGCCGCTGCTGATGGTCCTGTCACCGCTCGCCCGGGTGGGACGGACACTGCCGGTTCCGAAGGCCGTACCCCCGGGCGGGCGCCCGCCGATGACGTAGTGGTGGACGTGCGAACATCAGTCCAGTGTCTGAGTGAGTTCGCTGCGGTCCGACGTGTGCACGACCCTGCCGCGTGCGCCATTGACGATCGGCATATACGGCGGGACATGACCGCATTCGACATCGGCGATGATCGGCACGTTCAGCGGTCCGAGTGCGTCGATATCCACATCGCCCCGGCCGTCCAGCCTGGTCCGTCCACCTGCCGGGGGCGTCGAGCAGGTACGTACACGCCTTCGGCTCGGCCCGGAAGTCGTCTCATCCCGTGGTGCGGTGACGGTTCGGCGGGGGGCGCGGGTATCGAACTGACATACGCCAGATCCTGGCACGGGACTGGCGTGTCACCAAGGGGATTCCGGCGGTCGCGCATCACGAGGTCTCGAACGCCTGGGTGACGGCGAGACTGTCCTCGTAGACGTGGTGCCGGGTGACGAGGCCGCCCTCGACCGTGAGGTGCAGTGCGAACCGGGCCCGGTAGGCGCGTCCGGTGGGCAGGGCGGTCTGGCGGATCTCGCCGAGCACGACCGCGTCGCTGCCGTCGATGAGGATGCGCTCGATCTCGGTGGCCGCGAGCCCGGGAACATGGTGCTCCGCCAACTCGCGGTAGTGCGCGGCGGCATCGGCCCGGGTGGACCGGTGGCGGATCCACGGTGTGGCCGAGCGCCCGTGCTCGGCCTCCGGCCAGTCCAGCTTCCAGTCGCCCTTCTCGGCGTACAGCTCGGCGATCCGCTCGGGGTCGCCCTCACCGATCCGGCGCAGCAGCTCCTCCACCAGGGTGCGGGTGGTCATGGGCGTGGTTGTTGTGGGCACGTGCGTTTCCTCTCCACTGCTCAACTACGGTGTTCCGCCGGGTCTTTTCGGGCTTCTGTAGCTGTATCTACGGGGTCCGCATCGCGGTGGTGCGGACAACGCCATTCTCGGCGGCGTCGTGAGCGCTCGGCAATTACCTCCCGGGTAAGCGCGCGACCCCGAGCTCCCCTCGCGTCAGGAGGGATGTGCCGGCCGCCTCCAGAACGCCGTCTCCGATGCGTGGCGGTTTTCCGGCACTGGTTGGCAGAATATTGGAAGTGCGACAGCCCCGGGATGCCGAGCATGGATGTGTGTCCAGGAATAAGTTGATCCCTCTGCTGTCTGTCGGTCACGCCTGCGTGGATGTGTACCAGGGTGCGGTGGCCGCGCTTGTGCCGTTCTTCGTTGCCGAACGTGCCTACAGCTATGCCGCCGTGTCCGGGATTGTCCTCGCCGCGTCACTGCTGTCATCGGTGGCCCAGCCCGTGTTCGGTCTGCTGACCGACAAGTGGGCGATGCCGTGGCTGCTGCCGGTGAGCACCTTGCTCGGCGGCGTGGGGATCGCACTCAGCGGTGTGAGTGGCTCGTACAAGCTGACGTTGGTGTTCGTCGCGCTGTCCGGGCTCGGAGTGGCGGCCTATCACCCCGAGTCGGCTCGGGTCGCGCGGCTGGCCGGCGGCGGCAGCCACAGCGGTATGGCGTGGTTCTCTCTCGGCGGCAACCTCGGGTTTGCGGCGGCGCCGCTCATGGTGTCGGCCGTCGTGGTGACCGGTGGCCTGCGGCTCTCGCCGCTGCTCGTGATTCCGGCCGTGGTCGGCAGTGTGCTCTGTCTGCCGGCATTGCGGGCGCTGGAGAGGAACGGGGCGGGGCGTGCCGGTGCGGCGGCGAAGGCGGGGCGTGATGACCGTACTTCGTTCGTCAAGCTCTCACTCGTGGTGGTCTGCCGTTCCATCGTCTTCATCGGACTGAGCACCTTCATCTCGCTCTATGCCAGGCAGCGCATGGGAGGCAGTACGCCGGCGGGCACCGCCGCACTGTTCGTGCTCTACCTGGGCGGTGCGGTGGGTTCCGTGCTGGGCGGCAAGCTGGCCACCCGGTGGGACCGGGTGACCGTGGCGCGCTGGTCGTATCTCGCGACGGCGGTCGCCGTGGCCGGGATCGTGACCGTCCCGGGTCCGGTGCTCTACCTGTTCGTGGCGCTGGCTTCCGCCGGCCTCTACGTACCGTTCTCGCTCCAGGTAACCCTCGGTCAGGACTACTTGCCCTCCCGGGTCGGCACGGCCAGCGGGATCACTCTTGGCCTGACCGTGAGCATCGGTGGTCTCGCCAGTCCGCTCATCGGTGCTGTCGCCGACGCGACATCCCTTCGTACGGCGCTGGCTCCGCTGGTGGTGCTTCCGGTGGTGAGTTGGCTGCTCCTGCGAACCCTGCCCGAACCGGCCCTGCCTGCACTGTCCATGACGGCGCAACACTCGGGAGGGATCGACGTTGACGAACCTCTGCCCGGCAGGCCCGCCCAACCTGCCGAGCCCGCCCCGCCGGTTCACCCCGTTCCGCCTGTTCCGCCCGTTCAGCCCGATCGCCGGTGAGTGCTCCCTTGGCGTCCCGCGCAGTGCGTCCGATTGTCCCAACGCCGGGCGGGATCGGCTTCACCCTTTGGTCTTCACGCCGACAGCGAGGTATGGAGCATCCCGGCAGCCGGTGTCCGAGCCCGGCGCCCGACCGACGACCGGGCCCGAGTCGGCCACCTCTGCATCTCGCCGGACGCCGCCCTGCTCGCCTGGACCTCGTCCCGCGACGGTGTACCGGAGGCGTACGCCGCCCCGCTCGACGCCGGACCGCCGCGCACGCTGTGCCCCTCGGGCACGAATGATCCTGAGGTTACTTGCCGCCTGTGACAGTCCGGGTCACAACTCGGCTGCCACGGTGAGGCCCTCCAGCACCGCTTCCTCGACGGTGCGCGGAGTGACACAGTCGCCGATGGTGAAGACCTGTCCGGGCGCGATCCCGACGGCCACGGGATCGACCTCGTTGACCGGCACATGGCCCTGGGCGAGCACCACGGCCGCGACGCCATCGAGCAGCACAGGCTCCTCCGTCAGAGTGTGCTGGAGGTAGACGGTGTCGGAATCCGCGCCGTACAGCCGCACGTTGGGCACGATGTCGATGCGCGCCCGCGCCGCCTGCCCCAGCATGGCGGAGCGGACGTACTGCTGCAGGTGCTCGCCCGCCGCGAAGCCCGTCACGCAGAGCGTCACCTTCCGGCCCTGGCCGGCGAGCCGGAGTGCGACCCCGATGCCGATCCAGTCGCCGCGCCAGTCCGCGACCACGATCCGCCCGCGCGGCACCTCACCGCCCCGGATCACCTCCCACGCGTCCAGTACCACCGGGTCGTCGATCAGCTCCAGCTTCGCCGTGCGCGGGCGTGCGCCCGTCGCGAGTACCACCGCGTCCGGAGCCACGGAGGCCACGGTCCCGGCATCCACCCGCGACCCCACCAGGATGCGGACTCCCGAACGCCGTGCCTCGCCCTCCAGGTTGGTGATCGCCCCACCGAACTCGGCCCGCCCTGGCAGCTGTTCGGCGAGCAGCACCTGGCCACCGACGCGCCGGCCCGCTTCGTGCAGCTCCACCTCGTGGCCGCGCGCCGCGGCCACCGCCGCCGCTTTGAGACCGGCCGGTCCGCCGCCCACGACCAGCACCTTCTTCCGTCGGGTGATGGTCGGCAGCACTCCGAAGCGGCGTTCGCGCCCGGTCTCCGGGTGCTGGATGCACGAGATCGGGTACCCGAGCTGGAAATGCCCGATACAGGCCTGGTTGCAACCGATGCAGGCGCGGATCTCCTCGGTGCGGTCCTCGGCTGCCTTGACCGGCAGCTCCGGGTCGCAGATCAGCGCCCTGGTCATCGCGCAGGCGTCGGCCTGCCCGCCCGCGATGATCTGCTCGGCCTCCTGGGGCTGGTTGATCCGCCCGGCCACCATGACGGGAACTCCGACCACGGCACGTACCCTGGCCGCGAGCGGCGCCGTGTAGCCGGCCTCGTGGAACATGGGCGGGGCGATGTGCTGCGCACCGGACAGGCTGGCCGAGCTGCCTGCGCAGACCGATACGTAGTCGAGCAGACCTTCGGCGTCGAGTTCGGCGACGGCCGCGAGGACCAGTTCGGCGCCGAGGCCGTCGTGGCTCAACTCGTCGCCGGAGATGCGCAGACCGACCACGAAACCGGGCCCGGCCTGTTTCCGTACCCTGCGCAGCGACTCACGCAGGAACCGCAGCCGGCCCTGGTCGTCGCCACCCCAGCCGTCGCTGCGTACGTTGACCTCGGGGTTGAGGAACTGCGCCGGCAGGTACCCGTGGCTGGCGACGACCTCGACACCGTCCAGCCCGGCCTCGCGCAGCCGGCGGGCCGCCTGACCGTACCCGTCCAGTACCTCCTCGATCTCGGCCCCGGTCATGGCACGCGGCATGACATGGAAGCGCTCGCTCGGGGTGGCGGACGGTGCCCAGGCGACCGGTGCGCTGCCGTCCTTGGACTCCAGGATCTCCCGGCCGGGGTGGAACAGCTGCCCGAAGACCTTCGCCCCGTGCTGGTGCACCGCCCGGGCGAGACGGGCATAGGCAGGGACGCAGTCGTCCTCCGTGGCCATCAGTACGTGGGTGGTGTAGCGGGCCGACTCGTGCACCCCGGAGACCTGGAGCACGATCAGGCCCGTTCCGCCTGCGGCGCGCGCCTCGTGGTAGGCGATCAGGTCCTCGGTGACCGCGCCGTCCCGGACCAGTACGGTGTCGTGCCCCGAGGACAGGATTCGATTGCGCACCGTCACCGGGCCGATGCGCAGCGGGCTGAACAGATGGGGGAACTGCACTGCCATGGACGTCCTCCCTGAGACCTAGGCGCGTACGCCGAGTACGGCGCGCGCGGTACCGAGCAGCAGCTCGGCGTAGCGTTCTGCGGTGAGCCCGCCCCCGGACGCGACGGCCAATTCGCAGCCGTCGACCATCACCACCAGTGACCCGATCGCGAGGTCCACCGGCAGCACCGGGGTGAACTCCTCGCTGCGCAGGCCCGTGTGGACGATCTCGGACATCAGCGTCTGCCACTCGGCGTGCACCCGGCGCACCCCGTCCCGGAGTTCCTCCCGCCGGGAGGCGCTGGCGCAGAACTCGGTCCAGGTCGCACAGCGCCGGGTGAGGTCCGGGTCCGAGGTGAGCGCCTGGACCAGCAGCTCGAAGCGGCGCCACGCGCTGCCGGCCTCGACGGCGACCCTCCTCCAGCGCTCGATCAGATCGTCGATGGACCAGGCGAAGGCTTCGAGGAACAGGGCGTCGCGCGTCTCGAAATAGTGCTGAAGGGAGCCGATGGACAGTCCGGCCGTGGTGGCGACGTCCCGCAACCGGCCCGCGTCGAAGCCGCGTTCGGCCAGTACCTCCGCCGCCGCCTGCAGAATGCGTTCCCGTTGTGCGTCCATGCCGCTCCCCGCTGATCGGAAGTCCCTCCGGGCTCTTCCCAGCCAATAATAAAGCATTATTGTGACGGGCGACACAATGATGTGCTCCCTAGGAACGGGTGATCGGCGTGCACCAGGATCAGAACGACGCCACAGAGCTGCGCAAGACGCTCACCTGGCGCGACGGCTTCGCCATCGCACTGGTCGTCCCCAACGGCCTGCTGCTGACGGTCGGTTACGGAATCGGTGCGGTCGGCGGCTGGACCGCCATCGCGCTCTGGGTCGGCGGCGCGGTCGTCGGCCTGCTGCAGAACATGCTGTTCGCGGAGACCGCCGCGATGTTCCCCGGAATGTCGGGTGGCGTCAGCCGCTACGCCATCGAGGGATGGAAACGGTACTTCGCTCCGCTCGGAGCGGTCGCCTCGTTCGGCTACTGGATCGGCTGGTCGTTCAGCATCGCGGTGAACGCGGCGGCGATCGGCGCCCTGGTGCGGACCCAGTGGTTCCCGCACTCCGGCACGACCCATGTACTCGGCCACCCCCTGGGAGTTTCCGAACTCGTCGCCGTGGCCGCCATCGCCAGCGGGTGGGCGTGCAACTTCTTCGGCGCGAGACTGGCCGCCGGTACGAGCAAGGTCATTGCCGCGATCGTCATCGCCGCGCTCGTGGTGGTCGCCGCGGCGCCGCTGCTGCACCCGGGCACCTGGCACGTCCAGCGCCTGACCTGGTACCACGGCGGCAACTGGATGACGCTCGCGGTCTGGTTCTACGTCACCGCGTGGTCCACCTACGGCACCGAGATCTGCGCCTCGTTCGCACCGGAGTACCAGGACACCGTCCGCGACACCGCGAAGGCGCTGCGCTGGACCTCACTGGTCGCCCTGGGAATCTTCTTCGTCGTGCCACTGTCCATGATCGGCTCCATCGGCGAGGACGCCTTCCGCGCCGACCCGGTCGGCTCCTTCGCGGTCGCTCTGGAACGGGCGCTCGGCGGCTTTTCCACGCTCGGGGTGCTGGTACTGATCGTCTCGATGTTCTTCGGGATGGTCTCCACCACCGCGGACGGCGGCCGCGCCCTGTACGGCCTGGCCCGCGAGAAAATGACGCTCCGCCAACTCGATCACCTCAACCGCTGGGGCGTGCCCGGGAGGGCTCTCACCCTGGACGCGGTCATCAACAGCCTGGTCGTACTGCTGCTCGGGGAGCCCCTGGCCATCCTGGTGGCCAGCAACTTCGGCTACCTGGTGGCGATCACGCTGGCTGTCGCGGCCTTCCTGCTGCTGCGCCGGGACCGCCCCCACTGGCCCCGCCCCATCCGCCGTGGACGGATCTGGGTCCCGGTCGCCTGGCTGCTGCTCGCCTTCAATCTGCTGATCCTCGCGACCGGCGTCACCCACCCGTCCCTCGCCGGCTACGGCGGCGCCACGGAGACCCTGGTGGGCGTCGGCATCCTGCTGCTCTCCGTCGTGCTCTTCGTCTACCGCTGTCTGGTCCAGGACCGAGAGCGCATCGCCTGGCGCATCGAGACGCCGTCGGTGCCCGGGCGGCCCCCGGCTTCCGGCGGAACCGAGCATGCCCGTACGGGGAAGCAGGAGGCTTCCGAACCGTCCCGGTCCGCCTGACGTCTGCTGAATGCCTCGCGCCCACGGCCGGGCGACGGGGTGGTCGGCCTTCCGCCCGACGACCTCGCCGCCCCGCTGCTACGCCGCGAGCGCGTCCCGTGGCGCCGTCAGCGGAAGGCGGCCTGACCGGTCAGGGCCTGACCGATGACCAGGGTGTGCATCTCCGGAGTGCCTTCGTAAGTCAGCACGGACTCCAGGTTGTTCATGTGCCGGATCACCGGGAACTCCAAGGAGATCCCGTTGGCGCCGAGAACGGTCCGCGCCGTACGGCAGATCTCCAGGGCCTTGTTCACGTTGTTGAGCTTGCCCAGGCTCACCTGCTCCGGGCGCAGCCCCACCCCGTCCTTGCGGCGGCCCAGGTGCAGGGCCAGCAGGGTGCCGTTGGTGAGCTCCACGGCCATATCGGCCAACTTGGCCTGGGTCAGCTGGAAGCCGCCGATCGGCCGTCCGAACTGTGAACGCTCCCCGGCATAGGTCAACGCCGTCCGGAAGGCGCTGCGGGCTGCCCCCATGGCACCCCAGATGATGCCGTAGCGGGCCTCGTTGAGGCAGGACAGCGGTCCGCGCAGACCACGTACCTCCGGGAAGGCGGCAGCCGCCGGCAACCGGACCCCGTCCAGCGACAGCTCACTGGTCACCGAGGCGCGGAGCGACATCTTGTGCTTGATGGTGTGGGCGGAGAAGCCGGGCGTGCCGGTCGGCACGACGAACCCGCGTACGCCTTCCCCGGTCTGCGCCCACACCACGGCGACATCCGCGACCGAGCCGTTGGTGATCCACATCTTGCTGCCGTCCAGCACCCAGTCGGCGCCGTCGCGGCGGGCACGCGTGCGCATGTTGCCGGGGTCGGAGCCGTGGTCGGGTTCGGTGAGGCCGAAGCAGCCGATCGCCTCACCGGAGGCCATCTGCGGCAGCCACCGCTGTTTGTGCTCCTCGCTGCCGAACCGCCGGATCGCGTACATCGCCAGCGATCCCTGCACGCTGACCAGCGAGCGGATTCCGGAGTCGCTCGCCTCCAGCTCCAGGCAGGCGAGACCGTAGTCGACCGCGCTCATGCCCGCGCAGCCGTAGCCGTCGAGGTGCATGCCGAGCAGACCGAGGGTGCCCAGTTCCTTGGCGAGTTCGCGTATCGCGGGCAGCTCGCCCGCCTCGAACCACCCCGCGACATACGGGTCGATCGACGACTCACATACCTGTCGGACGGCGGCGCGCACGGCCTTCTCGTCCGGACTGAGCAGGTCGTCGATATCGGCCAGGTCGAGCGGGTCGGCCTTGGTGCGCGGGGAGTTCGATCGAGTCATGAGGTCACCTCGTTTTCGTTCGTGGGACGGTGGAGGGGCGGGCTGCCGGGTTCGGACAGCCAGGCCCGGACCACGGAATCGTCGGCGCCGAGTGCCGGGGGTGGTGTCGGCGGCCGGACCAGGCCGGTGGAGTAGGTGGCGGCGTGCCGCGGTACGGGTGTGCCGCCGGCCGGGGTGACCGTGGGGGAGAGGCCCAGGCGCTCGGCGAGTGCGAAGCCGTCGGCCACGGTGCCGACCTTCCCCGCGGGGACTCCCGCCTCGGTGAGGCGTTGCTGCCAGACGGCGGATTCGTCGGCAGCGAGCAGCTTCTCCAGTGCCGTGACCAGCTCGGCCCGGTGGCCGACCCGGGCCGCGTTGGTGGCGAAACGGGCGTCGTCCGCCAGCTCCGGCCGGCCCAGAGCCGCCGCGAGACGGGTGAACTGCCCGTCGTTGCCGCACGCCACCGCGAGCAGCCCGTCCCGGCAGCGCAGCGTTTCGTACGGGGCGATCGAAGGGTGGCGGTTTCCCATCCGCTCCGGAGAGCGGCCGGTCTCCAGACAGCTCTGCGCCTGGTTGACCAGTGACCCCAGCAGGCTGGAGAGGAGATTGACCTCCACCCGGCAACCGCGACCCGTCCGGGTGCGCTCCGTCAGCGCGGCGAGTACGCCGACGGCGGCGTCCTTGCCGGTGAGCACGTCCACCAGGGCGACACCCGCCTTGGTGGGCTCTCCGTCGGCCTCACCGGTGATGCTCATCAGCCCGCCCACAGCCTGCACGACGAAGTCGTAGCCGAGGAGGTCGGAGCCCTCTCCGCTGCCGAACCCGGTCACCGAGCAGTACACGACGCCTGGGTTGGCCGCGGCGACGTGCTCGTAGCCCAGACCGAGGCGGTCGAGTGCTCCCGGACGGAAGTTCTCCACCAGCACGTCGGCGCGCCGGGCCAGCTCCTGTGCCAGGGCAAGGTCGCCGGGGTCCGAGAGGTCGAGCGCGGCACTGAGCTTGGAGCGGTTGACGCTCTCGAAGTAGGTGCTGGACGTCGCCGACCACGGCGGGCCCCAGGAACGGGTGTCGTCGCCGGAACCGGGCCGTTCCACCTTGACCACGGTGGCGCCCAGATCGGCCAGGGTCATCGTGCACAGCGGTCCGGCCAGCACGCGGCTGAAGTCCGCCACCAGGACACCTTCCAGGGGGCCGGTCATGACACCCTCCGTACCGCGCCCGTAGAGGAGCGCGGGGAGAGCGGACCGCGCCGCGGTTCGAATCCCTGCACGGGCGGGGCACTTGGAGCACTTGGAACGCTTGGCAGTCCGGCCGCGGGGTGCGGCCGGGAGGTGACATCGGTCGTCACGGGAGGTCCTTCCGAAAGCCAGAGGCCGTGTGGTGGCTGTCAACCTAGGCACCGGTGGGCCGGCAAATCATGGGACGATCCGCACAAGAATTCCTGGACTGCGGTCAGAACGCCCACATGCGGGACGCGTGCGGCGATCAGCGAGAGCCCGCGCCCACGCTCGACACTCCCGGCCGGGATCTTGGCCGGCCCCTTCCGAAGCCGCGCGCTCTTCGGAAAGCACGGGCCCCGGCATGGGGCACACGGCGAACACACCCGGTCCGGGTCAGGCCAGTCCGTCTTCTCGCAGGGTGAGCCAGAGCCGGCTGGCGACATCGGGATCGTCCAGGTCGGCGTCCAGCAGCGTGGCGGCCCTGCCGATGCGGTGGCGCAGCGTATTGCGGTGCACTCCGAGGTCGGCTGCCGCGCGTTCCCACTGTCCGCGGTGGCGCAGATAGGCGGCCACAGTCCCCACAAGGTCGGCGTGGCGGTAAGCGAGCAGGGGCTCCAGGGTGGGCGCGGCGGCGACGCCTTGGCCGGCCAGGTCGCGGAGCGTTCCGGCGGGAACGCCCGCCAGCGTGCGGTTGAGGGCCGGCAGTTGCCGGTGCAGCTCGGCCACGTCGGTCTCGGTGCCCAGCACCGCTCGCACGCGGCCGGCCAGCAGTGGCCGTGCGGCGGCCGCGACGGCTGGGGCGTCGCACGGCTCGATAAGGATCAAGATGCGGTCCGCTTCCACAACGGCCGGGAAGTGCCGCCTCTCCCTGGCCACAGACATCTCCAGGGAGTCGAGGACCTCCTCGCCGCCCGGGCCGGTGTCGATGGCCAGCACGAGAGGCCGCATACGTGGAACGATCGCCGGCAGAGCCAGTTCCGCTGCCAGGGCCCGGGCCGCGTCGACGAATCCCGCCATCAGGAGCCGGCCCACGCAAGCGCGGGTCGCCCGGGTGCCCGCCACGAGGCGTCGGTGCTGCTCGCTCTGCAGGGCGAGCAGGGCGCAGGCGGTCAGCGTCAGCTGCCTGTCGGGGCCGTTCATGGGCCTTGGACAGCCGACGGCGACGAAGCCGGTGAGCCGACCCCGGCTCGTCAGGGGCTGGAGCAGTACGTCATCGGTCCCGAGCGGAAACGTGGCCGAGGAGTGCGGACCGGCGACACGGAGCCGGGCCACCTCTGCGCTGGTCTTGCGGGCGCTGGCCCGGCGCCCCCGTGGCCAGACCTCCACCACCTCTCCCTGCGCGCTCAGTTGGGCAGCCCATCCTGCTACTGCGCCGGCCAGCGTGCGGACGACGGTCGGCACCGGGTTGGGCCCGGCCGCCGCCCGCACGAGCTCACGGTGCGAGACCAGCGCTGAGGCCAGCTGCTCCTGACCGGCGGCCGCGACCAGGGACCAGTAGGTGCGGGCAACGACCAGGAAGGGGGTGGGTCCCGGCACGACCAGCAAAGGCAGGCCGACTGCCTCGCAGGCCTCGGTCAGCGCCTCGGGCACGCGCTGGTGGGAGGGCCCGAGGCCGATGGCGAGAGCGGCAACGCCCCGGCTCGCGAGCCGGGTTGTGTAGGCGCGTGCCTGGGCGGTGCGGCCGGACAAGCACATCCCGGTTGTCAGGAGGAGTTCGCCCCCCGAGAGATAGGGTGTCGGGTCGGCGAGTTCGCTGACATGCACTGCGGTGACCTCGCGCGGCGGCGGGACCGCCGGGCGGACCGGGGCGAGATCCGTTCCGAGCGTGCGGACGAGTGCGGCAAGCGTGGGCATGGGTCCTTCTTCTGCGGCCGGTGCGGTGCAGCGCTGTTCCTGCCACTGTTCACGACAGCCCTTTCCCCGTGAAGCGTAGGTGCCGCCCCCGGACCGCTACAGGCCGGGTCGCCACGTGGTCCGCGCGCCGGCACCCGGCCCCGTCACCTTCCACGCCAACATCATCTGTGGCATGGCCCCCGACGTGACGGGGAACTCCGTGACCGTGCAGCCGGGTCAGGTGGGCGAGTCGTCCGGGCACTGCGCCTTCTACAGCACCGGTATCGGCGGCATCAGCTGGACCGTGGGGTAGGGGGTAGGGGGCAGGAGCAGGGCCCCACGGAGGAAGCCACCCCGCGTGGCCGAAGACCGGGCGAGGCAACACGTGGGCCTGAAGGCCGCGCAGGTCCCGTACTGCCATGTGGCATCCTGCGTTCTGCCCCGTCGGCCCAACAGCGTTCGCAGGGTGACTCGTTACTTCGGCCGGTCGGCGGTGACCAGCCAGGCGGTGCTGCGCAGTCGCAGCGCACCGGCCTCCTCGTGGCGGCGCAGAGTGTCCGTGAGCGTCTGACGGGCGCGCTCCTGGACCTCTGGCGCGACCTGGCTGATCAGATGATGTCCGGGGCCGGAACCGAGCAGGAAGGCGGCCGCGTCGTCGGCGTTCTGCCCCCATGTCCCGAACGCCTCCGTGTGCGCTGCGCCGATGTGCTCGAAACCGGCGGCGGCCATCACTTCGCAGGTACGGTCCGGGTCCGCCAGGGAGAACATTCCCGGGCTTCCCTGCGCACCGAACTCCCCCACGGGCAGCAGGTGGCGCAGTGCCGCGATGGCCTGGAGCCATTCATTGCCGTCGGCCGCTGTGGCGCAGACGAACGCCAAGCGGCCACCGGGGCGCAGAGCGCGTCCGATGTTGGCGAAGGCGGCGACGGGATCAGCGAAGAACATCACCCCGAAGCGGCTGATCGCGACGTCGAATGCGCCTGGTGCGAGGGCGTGGACCTGGGCGTCCCCTTCCTCGAAGGTCACATTGCCGAGGCCTTCGTGTTGTGCGGCCTCGCGTGCTCGCGCCAGCATCGGCGCCGACAGGTCCAGCCCCAGGGCCTGGCCGCTCCGAGCTCGGCGTGCGGCCAGTCTGGTGGTACTTCCGGCTCCGCAGCCGATGTCCAGGACGTGGTCGCCCTCCTCGATCGCGGCGGCGGTGAGCAGGGGGTCGTTGAAACCTCCGTTCACGGCGTCCCAGCGATCCTGGTTCTGGGCCCAGTGAGTGCCCTCGTAACCGTTCCACGCCTTCGACTGACCGGTGTTGGCGATGTTCTGCATTCGGGACCTCCTGCTGGATGATGCGCTTGCAGAGACTAGAATGGGCATGCGCCCAAACAGTATGGGCGTGCGCCCATACTGGCAATCCCCTTGTGCGCCGGGGTGCGCCGCATGACGTCATCCCGTACCAGGAGAGGCCCTATGTCACCGCGTGGAGTGGCGATCCCCGACCTTCGTGAGCGGCTCTTCGACGCTGCGGAGCGGGTCCTGGCCCGCGAGGGCCCGGCGGCCCTGACCAGCCGGGCGATCACTGGCGAGGCGGGCTGCGCCAAGGGGCTGTTGCACGCTCACTTCGACGGGCTCGACGAGTTCGTCGCCGAACTGTGCCTGAGCCGGTTCGCGCGCACTGCACAAGAAGCCGGGGAACTCCCGGAGCGAGCAGGGCATGCCACTGTGTCCGACAACCTCACCGCGGCCGCGCTCGCACTTCTGACCTCCCTGGATCCCGCGGTCATCGGGGTCACCATGACCCGTCCCGCCACGTTCCTCCGGGTTCGCCAGGCGCTGGCGGGCGGCGCGCCGGGATTCACGGCGATCCAGGATGCGATCAACGCCTACCTGGAGGCCGAACAGCGGCTCGGCCGCATCGCGGACAGCACCGACACCACCTCGGTCGCGCTTGCCCTCGTCGGTACCGTCCACCACCTCCTGATGACCAGCTGGTCCGGCACGCTGGACCCCCAGGACCAGGCAAAGCGGCTGGTCGCCCTGCTCGTTGACGCGGACCCCAGCGGCAGTTGACCGACGGCCTGCGATGGCCTGGGGAGCCGATCAGCACGCGCAACGGGGCGACGTCGGGCAACCGGTGGTGAGAGTTCCGCCGCCGGACCGGGACCCTGCGCTCCCACCGGCCTGGCGAGAAGCTCTACGCCACCTTGAGGGCGGTCCCCCCCGACCTGACGGCGGACCGACGGGTCTGGGTGCCCGGCGGACGTCAGTCCCGCTGTGTCCCCCCCCGGCCGGGGGGGGCTGTCGTCAGGTCCGCAGTCCGGGATGGACACGGGGGCGGGCGGGCGCCGTCCCGCCGTGCGGCTCGGCGAAGAGTTCCGGGCGGTTCGCCTGGATCGTCCCGGTGTCCTCGAAGACCCCCTGGAGATGTCCGCGCAACGCCTTCTCTGCGCTCCCGGCGTCACGCTGCTCCAGTGCGTCAACCACCGCTGTGTGTTCGGCGATGAGGTTCTCGATGCGGTGGGGGAGGGGGAGGCTGAGGCGCCTGGCCCGGTCGAGGTGGGCCTTGGCGGTGGTGACCGTGCGCCACAGCGTGCGGTATCCGCTGGCTTCCATCAGGCGGCGGTGGAACGCCTCGTCCTGTTCGAAGAACGCGTCCGGGTCCGCGGTCGTGAGCGCTGCGCGCTGGGCGTCGAGGATGGCGCGCAGCGCCGCGATGTCCTCGGCGTCGGCGCGCCCCACCGCCTCGCGCAGCGCGGCCAGTTCGAGCGCCTCGCGCATGAACTGGGCCTCCAGTACGGCGTCGACGCTGATGCGGGAGACGAACGTACCGAGTTTCGGGAAGACGTCGACCAGCGATTCCTCGCCGAGCAGGATCAGGGCCTCGCGCACCGGGGTGCGGCTGACGTCGAGCTCGGCCGCGAGCTCGTTCTCGGAGAGCGGGGTGCCCGGCAGCAGCTCCAGGGAAGTGATCCGGGACCGCAGGAGTGCGTGCACGCGGACGCGGACCGACTCCTTCGCCGGCGCGGCCGGTGCGGCGGGAGTGCGGCGCGGGGTGGATCTTGTGGATCGCTGCGGGGCTGCCATGACGTCACCTTCTCACTTTCAACTGCGGAGATTCTTACATACAAGGCTTGTATGTAAGCCATCGAGAGGGTAGAAAATGTCGTCGGGAGTCCCCGTACCCCCTTCGGTCTCGCGAGCCGCAGCCCACCCCACCCGTACACCCCGTCCCCGCACGAAGGAGCCGCCGTGCCCGATGTCCACGACGCCTCCGACCGGCCAATGGCGACCGGAGGTCCCCGATGACGACGCACCCCGTCACCGAATCCGAGGCCACACAGGCCTCCCCAGGCACGGCCCACCCCACCCGGCCCCGAGGCCGTGGCAAGAACGTCCGTTGGAGCATCGCCCTGCTGTGCTTCGGCGGTCTCGCGGTCAACTACCTCGACCGCTCCACGCTCAGCGTCGCGCTGCCCACCATGTCGAAGGACCTGCACATAGGACCAGAGACCCAGGGCTTCATCCTCAGCGCCTTCTTCCTCACCTACGCGCTGTGCCAACTGCCCGCCGGTGCGCTGCTCGACAGGTTCGGCGTCAAGAGGGTCTTTGCCATCGGCGCCATCTGGTGGTCGGTCGCTACCGTCGGTATGGGCCTGGTGCGTGGCGTCGGCACACTGGTCGGGGCGCGCCTGTTGCTCGGCGCGGGTGAGGCCGCCGGCTACCCGGCCCCCGCCAAAGCGGTCTCGCGCTGGTTCCCGCGGCACGAGCGGACCCTTGCCAACAGTGTCTGGGACAACGGTGCCCGGGTCGGCACCGCCATCGCGCTGCCGCTCGTCACCCTGCTCGTCTCCGCCTTCCACTGGCGCGTCGCCTTCATCTCCTGCGGTCTGCTCGGCTTCCTGTGGATCATCGGCTGGTGGCGGCTGTACCACGAGCCTGCCGACCACCCGAAGCTCACCGGTGAGGAGCGCGCCTACATCGAGGCGGGTGGCGCCCGCGTCGAGGAGACCCCCGCCGAGAGCGCGGCCGCCGCACAGGTGCGCTGGCGCGACCTGTTCCGGTACCGGACGGTCTGGGGCATGATGCTCGGCTTCTTCTGCCTCAACTACGTCGTCTACTTCTTCATCACCTGGTTCCCCAGCTACCTCGTCGACGAGCGCGGTTTCGATCTCCTCAAGCTCGGCTTCTTCGGGACGGTCCCGGGGCTGGTAGCCATCGCCGGCTCGCTGCTCGGCGGCTTCACCGCCGACCGGCTCCTGCGCAAGGGCTGGTCCACCACCAAGGTCCGCAAGACCTGCCTGGTCTCCGGCACGCTCTGCTCATCCGTGATCGCCCTCGCGGTCGTCGTGCCGACCGCGGCCGGCGCCCTCGCGCTGCTCTCGCTCAGCTACGCGTCGCTGACCTTCGCCACCGCGTCCGTCGCCTCGCTGCCCGCCGACGTCGCACCCACCGCCGGGCACGTCGCTTCCCTCGCCGGCATCCAGAACTTCGCCTCGAACGTGGCGGGCGCTCTCGGCCCGATCGTCACCGGCTACCTGCTGGCGTCGTCCGGCGGCTCCTACCTCGTGCCGCTGCTCGTCTCCGGTGCTCTCTCGATCGTCGGCGCCCTCACCTACGCGTTCGTGATCAAGAGCGTCGAACCGCTGCAGGCCCGTTAGTTCCGGAGTTCCGGCCCGCCCCCACCCCGTACGACAGAAAGGCTCGCCCCGTGGACAGGACCACGCACCGCGCCGCCGTGCTGCACGGACCCAAGGACCTGCGCATCGAAGACCGGCCGCTGCCCGAGCCCACGGCGGGTGAGGTCCTCGTCGCCGTCCGCGCGGTCGGGCTGCGCGGCTCGGACCTGCACTACTACGCTCACGGCGAGAACGGTCCGAACGTGCTGCGGCAACCCACCGTGCCCGGTCACGAACCTGCCGGTGTCGTCGTCGGGCGCGGCGCGGGCGCGGTCGATCTGCCGCACGGCACGGCCGTCGCGGTCGAGCCCGCGCACCCCTGCGGACGCTGCGCCCTGTGCCGCGCAGGACGCTACAACCTCTGCCCCCTGGGCACCTGCTTCGGCTCCCCGCCCACCGACGGCGCGCTCGCCGAGTACGTATGCGTTCCGGGAGACTTCGTGCACCCGCTGCCCGCAACCATGGACATACGGCTCGGTGCGCTCGTCGAGCCACTCGCCGTGGCCGTGCATGCCGTCCGGCGCAGTGGGCTCCAACCGGGCGCACGGGTCCTGGTCACCGGAGCCGGGCCGATCGGCGTGCTGGTCGCGCAGGTCGCCGCCGCGTCGGGAGCCGGATCCGTTACGGTGTCCGATGTGGCCGCTGCCCGGCGGGAGTTCGCCGCCCGGCACGGCATGGCGACCGTGGACGCCGCCGACCTCACCCCCGACCCGGAGCGGGCGCACGCCCTCGCCGACCCGGACGGCTACGACCTCGTCCTGGACTGCTCCGGCGTCGGACCCGCCCTGGTGTCAGGGATCCGTGCCCTGCGCCCGGGCGGCACCGCGGTCGTCGTCGGCAACCCGAACCGGCCACTCACCGACCTCCCGCTGGCCTGGATGCAGCGCCAGGAGCTGTCCTTGGTCACCTCCTTCCGGTACGCGGCCGGGGACTTCCCGGCCGCTGTCCGGCTCGCCGCGTCCGGCCGGATCCAGCCGGCCGAACTGGTCACCGCCGTCTTCCCGTTGGAGCGGGCCGCTGAGGCCCTCGATACCGCACTCACCGACCGCACACAGCTCAAAGTCCTGATCGAGCCGGGCGGCGAGGTCTGACCATGGACATCCGCACCCTGCCCCGCCTCTCCCGAACGTGCCTGCCCGTCCCCGGTCTCACACTGCCGCCGAGCCTGCCCGAGCCCGGCATCGTCCACCTGGGTCTCGGCAACTTCCACCGCGCCCACCAGGCCGTCTACACCGCCGACGCGCTGCGCCACGCCGACGGGCCCTGGGGTATCACCGGAGTATCCACGAGCCCCGGCCGCGGGACCCGCCCGGTACTCACCGGCATGGCCGAACAGAGCGGCCTGTACACGGTGTTGACGTTGCGCCGCGACGGCGGCGTCGCGGCCGAAGTCCCCGGTGTGCACCACCCCGGCCTCGCCGCCGACGGGCAGGGCGCCGATGTCGTCGCCGCGATCGGCAGCACCAGGACCCGCATCGTCTCCCTCACGGTGACCGAGAAAGGCTACACCTTCGGCCCCGACGGACATCTCGACCTCGACGACCCACTGGTCCGCGCCGACCTGACAGGCACCACCCCCCGGACCGCGCTCGGCCTCACCGTGCGCGGGTTGCAGCAGCGGCTACGCACGGGCGCCGCACCCGTCACGGTCCTGTGCTGCGACAACCTCATGGACAACGGTAGCCAACTCCGCCGCCTGATCAGCGAGTTCATCGCCGCACTGCCCGCCGCCGAACGCGAAGACCTCCAGGCGTACGTCGACACGTCCGTGTCCACACCGAGCACCATGGTCGACCGGATCGCGCCCGCCACCACCGACGAGCACCGCGCCCTGGTCGCCCGCGCGTTCGGCGTCCGTGACACCGTGCCGGTGCCGGCCGAGCCGTACAGACTGTGGGTGATGCAGGACGACTTCCGTGCGGGCCGGCCCGCCTGGGAGGCCACGGGCGCCGTCTTCACCGATGACGTGGCCCCGTACGAACTGATGAAGCTGCGCCTGCTCAACGGCGCGCACTCGCTCCTCGCCTACCTGGGCCTGTTGCGCGGCCATCGCTCCATCGATCAGGCCGTCACCGACGACCTGATCGGCACCGCAGTCGAGGCGGCCATGCGGGACGAGATCCTGCCGACCGTCACCGAACCGCAGGGCATGCCGGGCAAGGCGTATATCGCCGAACTCCTCGAACGCTTCGCCAACCCGGCCCTCGGCCACCGCACCGCCCAGGTCGCCTCCGACGGCTCACTGAAGATCCCGGTGCGCTGGGCGGGTGTCATCGAGGAGTCGCTGGCCGCCGGGCGTGTGCCGCGCGTGCTCGCCCTCGGCGTTGCCGCGTACGTGCGCATCGTCACCGGCTGCGCCGACGCCTACGACGAGCAGGTGCTCGGCACGGTCCACGACGCAGCACGGGTGCGCCTGGCCGAACTGACCCGGCGCGCTCCTGAACCCGGCGAGGCGGCGAGACTGATCCTCGCCGAGGGCGGACTGCTGCCCCAACAGGCAGCTCGGGACGGTGCGTTCGCGAGCGCCGTGACGGAGACTGCGCGGACACTGCACACACATGGAGTCGAAGCCGCCCTGCGCTGGGCCCGCACCTGAAGCCGGTGCCGACCGCCGCCCCGTGCGGCGGCCGGCATCACCCGCACTTTCACCCCGCCCCACGAAGCGACCTTCCCTCCCTACGAAGCGACCTTCCCGTCCAACGAGAAGAACGGCACCCCATGGCCACGATCACCTCAGCCGAGGTCTTTGTCACCTGCCCCGGCCGCAACTACGTCACCCTGAAGATCACCACTTCCGACGGCGTCACCGGCATCGGCGACGCCACCCTCAACGGCCGTGAGCTGTCCGTCGCCTCCTACCTGCGCGACCACGTCTGCCCGACCCTCGTCGGCAAGGACCCGGCGCGTATCGAGCACCTGTGGCAGTACCTGTACAAGGGTGCCTACTGGCGGCGCGGCCCGGTCACCATGACCGCCATCGCCGCCGTCGACGTCGCCCTGTGGGACATCAAGGGCAAGGTCGCGGGCCTGCCGGTGTACCAGCTGCTCGGCGGCGCGGCCCGTGATGGCGTCACCGTCTACGGCCACGCCAGCGGCAACACGATCCCCGAACTCCTCGACGACGTAGGACGCTTCCTCGACAAGGGCTTCCGCGCGGTGCGCGCGCAGGCGGCGGTGCCGGGGCTGGAGCGGGTCTACGGCATGCGTAAGGGAGACGGTGCGACGTACGAGCCTGCCGATGGCGCTCTTCCCACCGAGGAAGTCTGGGACACGGGCGCCTACGTGGACTTCGTGCCGACGTACATGGCCGCTGTCCGCGAGGAGTTCGGCTACGGCTTCCAGCTCCTGCACGACGTGCACCACCGGCTCACCCCGATCGAGGCGGGCCGGCTCGGCAAGTCCCTGGAGCCGTACCGCCTTTTCTGGATCGAGGACCCGACTCCGGCCGAGGACCAGGAGGCGTTCCGCCTGATCCGCCAGCACACCACGACGCCGCTCGCGGTCGGCGAGATCTTCAACTCCATCTGGGACTGCCAGCACCTGATCACCAACCGGCTGATCGACTACGTCCGCACCTCCGTCTCCCACGCGGGCGGCATCACCCACCTCCGTAAGATCTTCTCTCTGGCCGAGCTGTACGGGGTGCGCTCCGGCTCACACGGCGCGGGTGACCTCTCCCCGGCCTCGCTCGCCGCAGCACTCCACGTCGACCTGTCCGTCCCGAACTTCGGCATGCAGGAGTACATGGCCCATCTGCCGGGCTACGAGGAGGTGTTCCACACCTCCTGGACGTTCGAGGACGGCCTGATGCACCCCGGCGACGAGCCCGGCATCGGCGTCGAGTTCGACGAGACAGCAGCTGCGAGGTTCCCGTACGAGCGCAAGTACCTGCCGGTCAACAGCTTGCGAGACGGTTCCGTTCACGACTGGTGAGTGCTGGTGCTTCTATGGTGTGGCCAGGGCGTGGGTGAGTTCGGTGAGGTTGTTCGTGTGCCAGTTGAAGGTGTCGGTCTTGCTCGGGGGGTTTCCGGTGGGTCGGTGGATGTAGGCGGTCAGTATTCCGTGGCTCTGGGCTCCGCGCAGGTCCCAGGCGTGTGCGGCAACCATGAGGACGTGTTGGGGTGGGCATTGCGCGGCGTTGAGCGCGAGTTGGTACACCTGGGGCGCGGGTTTGTAGGCCTGGGCGTCTTCGGCTGAGAGGGCTTGGTGCCAGCGGAGACCGGCGTGCGCGTTGAGGCGCAGCAGGCATGCACGGCTGGCGTGGGTGAGGGCGAGTACCGGGAAGTTCGCGGCGAGGCTGGCGAGCGCGGTGGGGGAGTCGTTCCAGGGTTTCATGCGCTGGCCTGCTGTCGCGAGTTGTTCGATGGTGTCGGGGTCGGTGAGGCCGGAGCGGGCGGCTACGTGGTGGGCTGCTTCGCGGTCGATGATGTCGGAGTTGGCGTAGGGGCGGGTCCCTTCGTGGATGCGTTGCTGTTCGTTGGCGACGTGGTTCTGCCATACGGTGAGGAGTTGGTCGATGGTCGTGTCGTCGGCTGCGGGCAGTGCGTTGCGGATGGCTGTTCGCAGGCTGCCCGGTTCGTCGACCATGGTGCCGAGGACGTCGAAGACGATGGCTTCGATGTTGTTCGCCCGGTCCATGGGGCCTCCCCATTGTGGTGTTCGGGATTGTGGATATCGGGTGTGGTGTGGCCCGAAGTGTTTTACTGCGGCACGGTGTTGGTGAGTTGTGCCCAGGTGGTCGTGCCCGGCGATATTCCGGTAGAGCGGTGACCGTGTACAGCCTGGTCGGGTCCGGCGGTCGGGGAACGGCATTACACCGTCGGCGGCGTGTCGCCACCCTGGGAGTCGGCGGGAATGAGTCCGCCGCCGACGGGTGGGTGTCCAATTTCCATTGGTTTGCGCATGGATGGCGCATGGGGTAGCTGTCCCGGTGCCGGGGTGCAGAGGGAGTGGTGTGGTTCCGTCGCTTCGGGGCGCCGGGCAGGGCGGGTTCCGTCCGGCGCCCCGGTTATTGGTGCCGGGATTCCGGGGCGGTGCGACAACTGTCGTAAGTATACCGTTGGGTGTACCGTTCGGTGGTGACTATTAACAGTGAGACCGTGGGCCGGAGAGGTAAGCGGCGGGGTATGAGGCACCTGACGCCGGCTGGTGTGAGGGTCCTTGAGACCGCGTCGCGGCTGTTCTACGAGCAGGGGATCCGCGCTGTGGGCGTGGAGGCGATCGCGGACGAGGCGGGTGTCACCAAGAAGACCCTGTATGACTGCTTCGGCTCGAAGGAAGATCTGATCGTCGCGTATCTGCGTGCTCGCGATGGTCTGTGGCGTTCTACGTTGGTGAAGCACGCGAACGATGATGATGCTCCCCCCGGTGAGAAGATCCTCGCGACGTTCAGTGCTTTGCGTGACTGGATGCGTGAGCGGAACTCGCGGGGGTGTGCCTTTATCAATGCTTCTGTGGAGTTGCCTGAGGATCATCCGGGCCGAGAGGTTGCCCGTGATCAGAAGGCTTGGCTCTTTGCGTACTTGGAGGATCTCGCGACGCAGGCCCGTGCCCAGGATCCTGCTGCGCTGGCGGCGCAGGTGTTGATCCTTCATGAGGGGGCTTGTATCGCTGATTCGATGCGGTCGGTGGATAACGCTGTTGACCGTGCTGAGCAGGTGGCAGCTGTTCTGATCGAGAGGGCACTTGCCGAGTGACCCGTGACGGCTCAGCAGTGCCGGGGTATCCGGTCACCGGAGACACGGCCACTTGGCGGGGGAGGGCTCAGTCCCTTCACTGAAATGATCTTGTGTTCAGTTTGCTCTTGTTGTTTGTTCTGGGCTACGGCGGGTTCAGCTCAGCGCGTCCGTCCTGCCGTTGCCGTCCGAAAGCCGCTCCGCTGCCCGGACGTGGTTCTGCCGTCCGATGGGGGCTGTCGGGCGGCTGTTGTGCTGTCGGACCGGTGGTCCGTGTCCCGAGCTGGATGACTCGTTTGTTTGTCTGTCGTGGGCTCTGAGGACTGTCCCGTAACTGCTGGTCACGGAGCTGCCCACGCTGCGGAAACTGTGTAGCTACTGAGTTCGCGGTGCCGGTATCGTCCGGTCTCTCGACCCGCCATACCAGCGGTCTACGTTCAGAGAGCGATGCACATGACCAGCCGGCAAGCAACGACGACCCTGTGGCGCCCCACCGGCCCCAAGGAGCTGGATCTGGTTCGGGAGCTGAACTGGCGTGCCTGGCCACCCCGGCTGCCCGAGCAGCCGATCTTCTACCCGGTCCTGAACGAGGACTACGCGATCAGGATCGCCCGGGACTGGAACGTGAAGCACGACGGCGCAGGCTTCGTCACTCGTTTCGAGGTCGAGTCGGAGTTCTTGAGCCGGTATCCCATCCAGCAGGCCGGCGGGCAGACGATCCTTGAGCTCTGGGTTCCAGCCGAGGAGCTGGACGACTTCAACGCCCACATCGTCGGCGAGATCCAGTTGGTCCACGAGTTCCGCTGAGGTGGGGAGGCTTGCTGGCGGGGCACGCTACGGTGCGATGATCCCGGCGTGGCTGGTGTGATCACGGCGTGGGAGCCGTCCAGGACAGCCCCGTTCACCGGGATGAGCCCGCGCGCCTTCGTAAAGCTGGTGACCGTGCTGCGGCGCGAGGGTGCGACCACGGTCCGCAAGGGTCGGCCGTGGGGCCTTTCCTTGGAGGAGCGGGCGCTGCTGGTCGCGGCTTACTGGTCCCACAAGCAGGGCCGGGCCCGCGTCGAGCACACCTTCGCCCGCATGAAGACCTGGAAGATCCTCCGCGACTGCCGCCTCAAAGGCGACGGAGTCCACCACGCCATGCGCGGCATCGCCCGCCTGCACAACCTCGCTCTCGCCGGACAACGAGCGGGACACACGGCGGCCAAGCACGCCCGAGGTGAGCCAAAGCTTATTTACAGGACAGCCCTTAGGCGACGAGGGAGGGTTGGGTGGGTGTGGCTGCTGGTTTGGCTGTGGGGTGTATTGCCTTCGTGGGTTGGGGTTGGGTGTCGAGTTTCCGTGCGAGGTCGGCTGCGTAGGCTCGTAGGAGGATGTGCATGTGGTAGTGGTGTTCGTCCTGGCTTCGGATGAGGTGTGCGCTGGCGAGGCTGTGGAGGAGTCGTGCGGCTTCATTGTGGGTGATGCCTGCGGGTGTGGCGGTGGTGGTGGCGTCGATGAGGTGGCCGGGGAGTATGCCTAGGAGGCGGAACATACGGGCGCTCTGTTCGTCGAGCGCTCTGTAGCTGGTGTCGAAGGCGTTGCGGAGTGCGATGTCGCCTTCGGCGAGGTTGAGGCGGGCGTGTTCGGGTTTGAGTTCGGTGGCGAGCGTGTCGGCGCTGTGGTGTTGGTGGCTGACGATGTGTTCGGCGGCGAGGACCAGTGCGAGGGGGAGGTGTCCGCAGCGTTCTGCCAGGACGGTTACGGCGCTGGGGCCGGCGTCGGCGCGTGTGTCGCCTATGATCGCGCGGATCAGCATGGCGGCTTCGGGCTGGCACAGTTCTGCCAGTGGGAGGGTGGTGGCGTCGACGCGGGACATGAGTCCCGGCAGGCGTGAGCGGCTGGTGACTATGACGGCGCATCCTGGTGAGCCGGGCAGCAGGGGATAGATCTGCTGGGCGTTGGCGGCGTTGTCCAGGACGAGCAGTATTTCGCGGCCGTGGAGGAAGGACCGGAAGGTGGCGGCCCTTTGGTCCAGGTCTGTGGGGATGCGGTCGGTCGGTACGCCCACGGCGCGGAGCAGGTCTTCGAGGACGTCGTGGGGGGCTGCTGCGGTTCCTGGCTCGGGGCCCTGGAGGTTGACGAAGAGTTGCCCGTCGGTGAAGTGGCCGTCGTTGACGGCCCGGTGTGCCGCTTGTACTGCGAGTGCGGTTTTGCCGACGCCCGGTGGTCCGCTGATGAGTGCGACGGGTAAGGCAAGGGAGTGCTGGTCGCCGGGGAGTAACCTTTCGAGGCGGGTCAGGTGGTCACGCCGTCCCACGAAGTTCTTTTTGGCCGGGGGAAGTTGGGCGGGCTGGATCCATCCTTGCTGATGGCGGGAGGCGGCTTCGAGGGCTGAGGCGATGGTGGTGAAGGTGTTTCCGACGTCGAGTTCCCGGTCGCAGGCCTCTGCGAAGCTGACCGAGGGAGGTCGTTTGTCGGTTTCGATCTTGCTGACGTGGCCCCGGTTGAAGTGTACGAGGGCGGCGAGTTGTGTGAGGGAGAGTCCTCGCTGTGTGCGGTGGGCCCGGAGCAGTTGCCCGAATGTTGCGGGACCGCCGGTACGCGGCGGGTAGCCGGCATCCGTGTGGGAAGGCCGGGTTGTTGTTGATCCCTGCGCTGGTTCCCGTACCACTTCAAGCCCCCAGAATCGTACAGATCGTCTAGAGCGGCCAGCTCCGGAGCGGAGTTGGTGGGATGCCGTGCGTACTTCAGATGCTGATTGGGCTCCCGACCCGCTCGGTGCAGGCGGCGGGGGCTGCAGGCTCGGTGGTCCAGGTCGTGGTTGCGAACTGGCTCGGGCGGGGCTGCCTATGTGTATCCAGGTGTCCACCGGCGCACTCGGCGTCGGATGTGCTGGTGGGTATCCGGATGACGACGTTGTCAGAGCCCGGGCCCCGCCCCAGGGGCCGGGAGTTGTCCGCCGGTAACATCTGTGGCGCGCAGATGCCGGGACGGAACATCGTGCCCACGTTCCTCTGCGTCCTCTGCGTTCCGCTATGCGGTTCTGCGTCGTCCATGTGGCGGCGCGGGCCTGTCACGTTGCTCGTGCCGCTCGGGGCTGGGACATCGGACGGCTGGGAGGGCGGCTGTGTCGCTCATGGTGCGACTGTCAGTTCGTCGAAGGCCGGGAACCGGGCGGCGATGCTGTCCGGCAGGAACCGGGCGGCGCAGCCGTTGTCATCCTGGAAGAAGCGGACCGCGGTGTAGTTCGGTCGTGTCCCTGCGTCGAACCAGTGCTTCGTCCGGCTGGGTATGGACAGCAGATCTCCTGCTGTGCAGAGCATCGCGTGTACCTGACCGGCGACGTGGAGGTAGAAGCAGCCGGCTCCAGCTACGACGAAGCGCACGAGGTCCTCGTCGTGGAAGTGCTCCTTGTGCCGGGGCTGGCCGGGACCGGGCGAGGTGGGGGTCATGCGTGCGATGTCGACGACCCGGTGGTTGCTCTCGGCGCTGACGTGATCGATGTGGCTCCGGTAGGCATTCATGATGGTGGAGTCGTCCGCGTCGGCGGGGAGCCGGCGGGCGGCGTGCCATCGCGCGAAGCGCACACCGATTCTGAGCAGTTCTTTGCGGATGACGTCCAGGTCGTCGCTGTGCACGGTGATCGTCTGCGGTGCGTCCTCCGGCATGATCTGCAGCAGCGTCACCGGGCACTCACCTTGGCCGTGCCGGGCTCGTCGGCGCCCGTCAGCAGGAGCAGGTGGCTGAGTTCCTCGACGCACTCCAGCCTGTTGCGCGCTTCGTCGATGTCGCGGCCGAAGGAGAACATGCCGTCGCGGTCGATGAGCAGAGCAGGCGGGGTGTCGGCGGCCGGATCATCGAGGAGGGCCGTCACGTCGTCGGCGATGAGGGACGCGTCCAGGTGGTTCGCGACGATGGGCAGTACGACCAGGCGGGGGTCCGGTACGTCGAGGCTCTTCGCCATTTCCATTTCCTCGAAGACCACTTGGCCGGTGCGGTCGGCGCCGGCGGTCCGGGTGGCAAGTGCTGTGGACCACGGTGCGTGTGCGTGGATCACTGCTCCGCAGCCGGGCAGCCGCCGGTAGAGCGCGAGGTGTACCGGGGTTTCGGCGGGCGGCCATTCGCTCTCTCCGAGCAGCGGCAGCCCTTTGAACGGGTCGACCATCACCGTGTCCTGATCGGTCATCACCCTCTTGCTCAGGTCGCCTGCGGTGATCATGACCGCTTCACCCGACCTGACCGAGACGCTGCCGAACGTTCCGGGCATCCAGCCGCGCCGGTACAGGGACTGGCAGGCAGCCGAGAGGTGTTCACGCTGCAGCTCGGCATCCTCGCTGATGCATACGGGTTTCACAGGCCCTCTCCTCCTGCGCGGGGCGACGGGTCTGTTCTCGTGCACCGGCTGCCTTCCTGGTGCCGTTGCGGTGGATCAACAGCGCGCGGTCCGGGGAGGTTCAGGGCCCCCGGAGTCGCCTGGCCGGACTGATGGAGCGACACGCGTGCATCTCCTTCGCGTGAGCGGAACGGTGAGCTATACCAACCGGTATAGTTACATGCTACGGAGTTGATTTTCCCGGTGTCAACGGCCCACTTCCCGGGTGGCTGGAAAGGCCCTTCCAGTTGCAGCCTTCCGACGTGCCTGGTAAGTGACGGGGGTGGTTTCCTCCGAGGGGGCGAGGGAGCCTGCAGCCGGGGCCTGGCGCTGACTGGTGAAGGAGCACGCGGCCGAGCCCTGGCACACGTTGGCTCGCAGGGTGTCCGAAGTGCAGTGCATGCGGGGGCGGCAGACAGCCGGGCCGGCCGCGCCGCTGTCCTCGCTGCGCTGCCCTTCCCGCCGCACCGCCATTGCAGCCCTGCGCGAGGTGTCCTGACGGCCCTTCGCCCACCGGCCGTTCGGCGTGGTCTGTCACCGGTGAACACATCCGGGTCAAGGGACTTGTGCGGCAGCTCCGGGTTTCAGGCCCTGGATGGTCCTGTTGCTGTTGCCTCGGGAGAGGCAACAGGGCAACCCTGTACAGCTTTGCGGGAGTTGACGATAGTGAAGTCACTTCCGCCGCAGGGGCGCCGTTCCTCGTGAAGGGCGCGATCCGGTTGCTGCTGGTTCCTTCGGTTGCAGGACGCCTCGTGTGCCCTTCGGCTGTCCGCTGGCCCGGGCGGGCCGGAAGTTCTCGTAGAAGCAGCGCTGTCGCCACGTCGAAGGAGGCCGAGATGGGTACACACATCGACTATGCCGAACTGGTTGTGTCGCCGAGCGAGTTTTTCCAGGTCGGGGAGCCGGAGCGGATCAAGTCATCCATCGGGCTCAGGCTGTCGGACCATTCATACCTGCCGAAGGCGGATGAGCCACGCGCCGACTGGGTCGCCAGTGTTGCTGTGCCGGCGTTCAAGACGCTTGCACGGATGGGTGTCCTGGCTCCGCGGTTCTGCACGATCGGGACGGGTGCGGGACTGGATGCCCTGGCGGCCGTGGAGATTTTGCAGGCGCGTAGCGTTGGCTTCACCGACCTTCACGAAGATGTTCTCGCTCACGCCCGGGAAAACATTCAGAGCAACCTCCTGGATCAGGATGTCGAACTGATCGGGGGCGCCGGGGACATTCTCTCCCCGCTGGCCGGCAAGGTGTCGCAGGTCGATGTGATCTACGAGAACCTCCCCAATATCCCGATGGCGGGGAGCGGTGATCTGGCTGATGGCCAGACCAGTTCGACGTTCATCGCGGAGCGCGTTGAGGAGATTGCCGGCTTCGCGGAGAAGAACCTTGTGACGCTGCACTATCTGGCCCTGCAGCAGGCACATCCGGTCCTTCGGGTCGGTGGCCGGGTGCTGTCGTCGATCGGTGCGCGGATTCCGTTGTCCGAGATCCTGTCTCTGGCCGGGGCCGCCGGTTACAACGGCAGCATCCTGACCTATACGTGGAAGATCCAGTCCGAGCCGCACGAGGTGGTCGGCGGCTATGCCCAGTGGGAGAAGGAGGGGATGGGGCCGTTCCACTTCTACCCGGTGAGCGTTCTGCGCGATGCCTTCGCGGGAATGTCCCCCGCGGCAGCCGGTGCGCAGGCTCTCCAGATGGAGAAGGAGTTGTCGCCGTACGAGATATCGGCGGTGGATGCCCTGGCACTGGTCGAGAAGGGCCAAAAGGTCGGTCACACGGTCGCGATTCTTGACTCTGTCAAGATTCCTGACTCTGCTCTCTGACACGGTTTCACCGCCTTTTCGGAGCGGCCTGTTGGCGGAGACACGGTGAAGCAGGAATTCGGCAACCACCGGTGTGGTCCTGACACGCGGTCATCGATGAAGCAACTGCATGTCCTGACCGTGTACGGCCCGATGCACCGCACTGCCGGATTCTCACCGGTCTCTGCCGGCTCCCGGTCACATGCTGTCCTCTCCCCACCGTGTCCGAACCCCCTTGCCGTCCGCGCGCTTTCCTGTTCGTACCCTTTCGTGTCGTCCGCACGCCTGGCTACATTCCTCCCGCAGTACTAAGGAGCCGGCATGAATATCCAGTCGTTCATTGGCAAGACACCCCTCGTCGAACTGAACACCTTTGACGTTCCGGCCGATGTTCGGATATTCGCCAAAGTCGAATTCGTAAATCCGGGGGGCAGCATCAAAGACCGAATCGTCCGGTACATCATCGATGATGCCGAGCGTCGCGGTCTCCTCGGGCCGGGCGCAACAATCGTGGAGAACACCTCCGGGAATACCGGTGCAGCGATCGCGATGCTGGCGGCAACACGCGGATACCGTGCGATTCTGACCATGCCGGACAAGGTCAGCCAGGAAAAGCAGGACGCGCTGCGCGCAATGGGGGCCGAGGTGATTGTCTGCCCCACCTCCGCCCCGCCGGACTCGGCAAAGCACTATGTGACGTGCGCGAGGCGCATCCACGCCGAGACGCCGGGCTCGTTCATGCTCAATCAGTATGACAACCCGCTCAACGCGGAGGCGCATTTCCGTTCGACGGGCCCCGAGATCTGGGAGGCACTCGGACGGTCGGTGACGGCGTTCGTCGCATCAGGGAGTACAGGCGGCACCATCTCCGGAACTTCGCGGTTCCTGAAGCAGAAGAACCCGTCCGTGCGGTCTGTCCTCCTCGATCCGGCCGGTTCCATCTATCACCGCTACTTCCATGAGGGCGTTGTTGACCCTTCGCAGATCGCGCCGTATTTCGTCGAGGGCGCCGGCGAGGACCACCTGGCGAAATGCATGGACTTTTCCGTCGTCGATGACGTGATTCAGTTCACCGACGCCGAGGCCTTCGCCACGTGCCGGCACCTGGCAACGCGCGAGGGTCTCATCTGCGGCGGCACCTCGGGGGCGAATGTGTGGGGCGCGGTGCAAGTTGCCCGTTCGTTCACGAAACCGGCAACGATCGTCACCGTCCTGCCGGACAGCGGAAACAAGTACATCTCGAAGATCTACAACCCGGATTGGCTTATGCAGAACGGCTTTGATACCCGTCGGATTCACTCACCAGAACCGACCCTGTAATGGGAAGTACACGAAAAAATGTTGCCGCCGCGCTCACGGCCGCCCTGCTCTGGGCCTTCGCCTTCGTCGCTCCGGCCGCCGTCAAGCCCGCGAGTGAACTGCTCCTGGTCACCGGCCGGTACTCCTTGTTCGGCCTGTGCGGCCTCTACGTCCTGTGCAGAAACTGGAGCCAGCTCAGGCAGATGCCCGTCCGGCGGACCCTCTTCGGCCTCTACATCGGCTTCGTGGGGTACTTCGTCTTCTACATCTGTGTCTCGTACTCCGCCACAACGAGCGGCGGATTCATCACCGCAGTCGTCGTGGGATCGTCACCGATCACGATCGCGGTGGCCGGTAACTTCGCAGAAAAGCGCATGTCGTGGCGTGAGCTCGTCGCACCGGTCATCCTGATTCTCGTCGGTCTCACCCTCCTCAGTGTCTCGGATCTCCTTCAGGGGAAGCATTCAGGTGGCGCGAGCGACTCGCTCTTCGGGATAGGCCTGGCCATCATGGCCATGCTGACCTGGTCCTACTTCGTGGTTCGTAATGCCCAGTCGCAGCGGACCTGGGAGACGAAGCCGGACCCCACGATCTGGGCCGCTCTGGTGGCGATGGGAGCAGGCGGTGCCTCCATGGTGCTGCTGCCCTTCGCCATTGCCTCCACACCGGATGCGACATTCGATCCGTATCCGCTCTTCAAGATCATCGCGTGGTGCGTGTTCCTGGGCGTCATCGGATCCTGGTGGGGGACATACATCTGGGTGAAGGCGGCACAGGGCATCCCGGTACCACTGGTAGGACCGCTGCTCGCCACGGAGACGATTTTCGGCGCGATCCTGAGTCTGCCGATGGAACAGCGGATGCCTACCTGGACGGAGGTCGGCGGGGCCCTCTTCGTCCTCACCGGCATCGCCGTCTACATGGTGTTCGACGTGAAGAATTCACGGTCGAGCGGCACAGGGGACAGTGGGGACAGCGGGGGCACCGGGACCGAAAGATCGGACGCATCAGATGTGCCCGCAGTGACTTAGCGGGACAAGAAAAGAACGGTCATGATCGTTGGCTTATCCTGACAGGGAGTCAATTCCATGAGTAATTCCTTCGCGAACATCAAGCAGTCTCACGTGTTCTTCGACAATTCCTCTGGCCTGAAGAGCTACTACGAGGACTGGGCGACGCGGTACGACGTGGACCTGGCGGATCAGAAGTGGGTGGCGCCGCGGGTCGCGGCCAACTTCGTTCACCTGCTCGCCTCCGCCTACGGGAGGCCGGGAACAACCATTCTCGATGCCGGCTGTGGCACCGGCCTCGTCGGCAGTGTCCTGAGCACTCTGGGAAAGTACGTGATCGACGGCGTCGACCTGTCGGAGAACATGGCTGCCGAGGCCATCAAGACCAACGCCTACCGGAAGGTCTACGGCGGCGTGGACCTCTCGACACCGGTACGCGATGAGCGTCTGGACCAGTACGACATCGTCGTCAGCAGCGGCGTGTTCACCCTCGGCCATGTGCGCCCGACGGCGTTGCTCACGCTCATCGAATACGCCCGGCCCCATGGGCTGATCCTGGTGTCCACCCGCGGCAGCTATGCCACTGAAACAGGCTTTGAGGACTTCTCCCGCTCGAAGGAGGTCACCGAGCAGGCTTCCCTGGAATTCAAGCTGAAGGACGCCAACTACATCGCGGAAGAGGGAGCCGACTACTGGGTCTTCCGTAAGACAGGACCGGCGCAGTAGCGATGCAGTAACAGCGCAGTAGTAGTGCAGTGGCAGTAAAGGGCACGAACCGCTGATTCTGCTCGGGGCGGCCTGCTGCCGAGGCCCTTCCGGCAACGCGCGACGCATGCGGTACGCGACATAACACCGCCCGCGCGGCCGCCCCGGACCGGCCCGGCGTCAGGAACGCGCGAACCCCTGGTGGCACCGGGACAACGAAAGTCCAGCCCCGCCCACCAGGGGCCCGCACGCCGACCGGTGACACGCGTGCCGCTGTACTCGGATGACGCCGCGACCAGAACACCACGAGACGTATATACGAAGGGCGCACCCCGCAACTCCGCACCCGCGCAACCCCGTACCAACTCCGCACCCACCAGCCCGTGTCCGCCCACCACTGTCCTGGAGTGTCATGTCCCGCAGCCTGTTCACCTCGGAATCAGTGACCGAGGGACATCCCGACAAGATCGCCGACCAGATCAGTGACACCATCCTCGACGCACTCCTGCGTCACGACCCCGCATCGCGCGTCGCGATCGAAACCCTGATCACCACCGGTCAGGTCCACATCGCGGGCGAGGCGACGACCTCCGCCTACGTCGACATCCCCACTCTGGTGAGGGAGAAGATCCTCGACATCGGCTACGACTCCTCGGCCAAGGGCTTCGACGGCGCCTCCTGCGGCGTGTCGGTATCGATCGGCGCGCAGTCCCCGGACATCGCCCAGGGCGTCGACACAGCGTACGAGTCCAGGCTCAAGGGCGCCGCCGGCGGCGGGGAGACCGACGAGCTGAACCAGCAGGGAGCAGGCGACCAGGGCCTGATGTTCGGCTACGCGGCCACCGAGACCCCCACCCTGATGCCGCTGCCGATCGAGCTGGCGCACCGCCTCTCACGCCGTCTGACCGAAGTCCGGAAGGACGGGACCGTCCCCTACCTGCGCCCCGACGGAAAGACCCAGGTCACCATCGAGTACCTGGGCAGCCGGCCGGTCCGCCTGGACACCGTCGTCGTTTCCTCGCAGCACGCGAGTGACATCGACCTGGACAGCCTGCTCACCCCCGACATCCGGGTGCACGTCGTCGAACACGTCCTGGCACAACTCGCCGACGACGGAATCAAGTTGGACACCGAGGACTACCGGCTGCTGGTGAACCCGACCGGCCGTTTCGAGATCGGTGGCCCGATGGGTGACGCGGGTCTGACCGGTCGCAAGATCATCATCGATACGTACGGGGGGATGGCCCGGCACGGCGGTGGCGCGTTCTCCGGCAAGGACCCGTCGAAGGTGGACCGTTCGGCGGCGTACGCGATGCGCTGGGTGGCCAAGAACGTCGTCGCGGCCGGTCTGGCGGAGCGCTGCGAGGTGCAGGTCGCGTACGCCATCGGCAAGGCCGAACCGGTCGGCCTGTTCGTCGAGACCTTCGGCACCCACACGGTCGCTGTCGGGAAGATCGAGAATGCCGTCAGTGAGGTCTTCGACCTGCGTCCGGCCGCGATCATCCGTGACCTGGACCTGCTGCGCCCGATCTACGCCGAGACCGCCGCCTACGGCCATTTCGGACGCGAACTGGCGGACTTCACCTGGGAGCGCACCGACCGCGCCGACGCTCTGCGCAAGGCAGCGGCAGCGGGCTGACAGCAGAGCGCCCGGAGCGAGCCCCGGCGGCAGGAGTGCCAGGGCTTGCCCGGGCACTCCCGCCGCCGGGGCGCGGCCTTTCCCATGGCCGCGCACCGCACCGCGCACCGCTTCCCTGCGTGGCGCCGCCACCCGAGCCGTTCCGCCCGCCCAACCCCGCCCTCATCAGGTCCAAGGAGTGCTTTTCCGTGCGTATCGCCGTGACCGGATCGATAGCTACCGACCATCTGATGGTGTTCCCCGGACGCTTCGCCGAGCAGCTGATCAAAGAGCAACTGGAGCGGGTATCCCTGTCGTTCCTCGCCGATCGGCTGGAGGTACGCAGAGGTGGCGTCGCCGCCAATATCGCCTTCGGTCTCGGCTTGTTCGGTCTCGACCCCATCCTGGTCGGCGCCGCGGGCATCGACTTCGCTGAATACGATGCCTGGCTACGGGCGAACGGCGTCGACACCACCGCAGTCCAGGTGAGCGACCACCTGCACACCGCCCGCTTCGTGTGCACCACTGATGAGGACCAGAACCAGATCGCCACCTTCTACGCCGGTGCCATGGCCGAGGCCTCCCGGATCGATCTGGCCGCGATCGCGGAACGCACCGGGGCGCCCGCACTCGTCCTGGTCGGCGCCGACGACCCCGCCGCCATGCTGCGCCACACCGCCACCGCCCACCGTCTGACCATCCCCGTTGCCGCCGACCCCTCCCAGCAGCTCGCCCGTCTCGACCGTAATCAGGCCCGACAACTCGTCGACGGGGCGCGGTGGCTGTTCACCAATGAGTACGAGGCCGCCCTGCTGCTCGAACGCACCGGATGGACCGAGGAACACCTCCTGGGCCGGGTCGGTACCTGGATCACCACACGGGGCGAGGCCGGGGTGTCACTGGCCGGCTCGGATACGCCCACTCTGCGGATACCGGCCGTACTCACCGACGAGATCGCCGACCCCACAGGGGCGGGAGACGCCTTCCGGTCCGGCTTCCTCGCCGGCACCGCATGGAACTGGCCGCAGGAACAGGCGGCCCGGCTCGGCTGCGCCCTGGCCACCACCGTGCTGGAATCGGTCGGCACCCAGGAGTACAAGCTGTCCCCGTCGGATCTGATCACCCGCATCGACCAGACGTACGGCAGCGACGCCGCCCGTGCCCTTGAGGCGCAGCTGGCGCGCGTGTCATGAGCGTGGCCCGGCGCCGACGGACAGACGCCCTGCGCCAGGCACCGGCCGTCGTCGTCGTCCACCACCACCCCGAAGCCTCCTACGTCAACGAGGGCCGGGCAGCCAGGGGCGAACAGTGAGGCGGACGACAGC
>NZ_JAPEPC010000004.1 GCF_026340465.1 Streptomyces sp. NBC_01306 | reverse complement strand
CGAAAAACGCGAAAGCGTTTCACGATAAATGCGAAAACTAGGCCAACACGATAGAATCCCACGGTTAAACACCCAAGGTTCAACTGACCCAAGTACAATGCGGCGGCGGGCACCATCGCTGCGCGATGTGCAAGGGGCGCGGTCGCTGCGCTCCCTTGGCCCACGCGGAGCGTGGGCGCCTCCCTCCGCTGCGCTCCTGGAGGCAGTGGGGCCGGCCGCTGCGCGCCCGGCTGGCCGCGCGGTGCGCGGCCGGGCCGATCGGGTCCGTGGGTGCGGCTTGTGGGGCCTCCAGTAAGGGAGTTGGGGAGCGCGGGGCGCTCCCGGCGGGTCCGCTGCGCTCCCCCGCCTGACGGTCCTTCCGGCTGCGCCTCCAGTCCCTTGGGGCCCGCTGGCGCGGGCCGGGCTGGCTACGAGATGGGGGTCGCTCGTTCGTGTGGGTTCCAGTGTACCGCGTGCATCGAGTTGATGCAGCATGTACCGTTGGCGGAAACACGGGACACCCCCCAACCACCCGGGCGGGGCGCGGCTTTTGATTCAAGGTCAGCGCCGGAATTCGTTTCCCACCACTCACGCGAGGAATAACGAATTGCGAAGTCGTGGACCCGAGCCACAGAACGGTACCTCGGATATCGGAAAGCTCGAATTCCGGCGTGCGGAGGTACCGGAGCCGAACGGCCCCCCGGGCCGGGCGGCGGAACCGTCCACCGGCACCGGCCACGCTTCCTCGCTTTTGAACGTCACGGTCGGCACCACCCGAGACTCAGAGCCGCTGCTGCCGTCCACGGCCCGCACGGGGCGCGGTGCCGCACGCGAAGCCGCCTCAGCCACGGAGGCCGGCCCCCTCGATCCGGTGGCTGTCGACGGCGACACGCCCGCCGCTGCCAGCTGCTTGCCCCGTACGCGCCGGGGCGTGTCGGCCGGGGTTCGCGTGGTGGTTGAGCTCTAGTGACACATAAGAGCGTTCCACGCCGAAACCGGCTCTGACCTGCGGTGATGCGAAACCGTTTGTTCTAGGTTTCCAGAACAAACGCGTCCTGGGTGTTCTGGAGATCCAGAACAAACGGGCCCCGGACCTGACGGGTCATCAGGTAACTGTGAGCCACGGTTTGTTCTGCCCCTCCAGAACAAGCCGGTTTACCTAGTGCTACCGTGCAGGCTGAAACGTTGATCATCTCTGGAGGACTGTGCTGATGGAACAGCTGCCGATCGTCCGCCCCGGCGAGCGCGTGGTTGCGCGGTCGGACGGCAAGGGCGGCTTGATCCTGGGCGTGGAGAAGATCAAGGGCCGGGAGTTCGCCGCGAGCGCGGAGTGCAGTGGCTACGTGCTGGACGCCCGGCTGCTGATGGACGTGCTCGGCAGTCTCAAGATGCCCGGCTCCTGGTTCCAGGTCTGGTGCAAGCTCGTGGCGCTGCAGAACGCCAACCGCGCCGACGACCAGACCCGGGCTGCCGCCCGCGGCTTCGTGAAGACCAACCAGCGCGACCTCCAGGCCCGGTGCAACCTGTCGGCGGCCTCGGTGAACGAGGCCAGCCAGTTCTTCGCGCACATCGGCTGGATGCGGACCGCCAAGCGCGGCGTGCTTCAGCTGAACCCGTGGCTGACGGTGGCCGGCACCTCGGGCGAGCAGGAGAAGTGGCAGGCGCTCTGGAACAGCGCGGAGGGCCCGTCCTGCCTCATCCCGCACTCCGACTACCCCACCGAGTGGCGTCAGGCGCGCGAGGTGGAGAAGAAGGCCGCGGAGTCCGCCCGCCGCAAGGAGAAGGTCGTGACGCTGCGCCAGAGGCGGCCGGTTCGCAAGGCCAGCGCATGACCTCGCGCGGCATATCCTCGTTACACGTCGACCTGATCGGAAGTGGTGAGGCTCCGTGAGCAGCTCTTACGTCCCCAGCCCTCCCACAGAGGCCCCCGTCACGATTCCCCGTGCCGTGCTGCGCCTCCTGGCCCTGGTCGACGTCTCCACCGCCGGCCGCCGCGTCCTGGACGAGCTGCTGTACCTCAGCGACCCGGAGAACGGCACCGCCTCGATCAGCCAGAACGAGATGGCGCGCGAGCTGGGCGCGAGCAAGCCGACGGTGAACCGCGGCTTCAAGGAGCTCCGCGAGTGCGGACTCGCCTGGAGCCTGGAAGACGGGCTCTACCAGCTCCACCCGCTGCTGACCGGCGGCAAGGTGTCCTCCCCCGTCATGAAGGTCCCGGAGATCAAGGCCGCCGAACCCGGCCGCTTCACCGAGCAGCGACGGGCCCGGTTCGCCGCCCAGATGGCCAACCTGGCCGCCACCGGCTGAACCGTCCCACCGAAGGTCCCAGGCGCCGCACCAGGAGTGCGGCGCCTTCTACATGCCCTGTCCGGTAGCACTAGCTAAACCGCCTTGTTCTGGAGCAGCAGAACAAACGCGAGCCACCGCGCGGTCCGCGCCGCACGTCCCGCGCAGCAGGTGGGCGGTAGCACCAGGTGAACCGGCTTGTTCTGGAGCAGCAGAACAACCGCCGGCGGCCGGGCCGGACTGCTGCGCTGTTGCTGCACCTGGTGAGGCCGGCCTTGCTACCCGTGCAGCACCCGTGTGCCGTCTGGGTCGGGCGAGTGCTGCACCGCGAGCCGGGCGGCCGGGGCAGCACCCGGTCTTGCACCCCTGTGCTGCCCTTGCACCCTTCACCACCAGGAGCAGCAGCTCGTGCAGCAAGCAGAAGGGTGCAAGGGTCTGGGTGGTGCCGGAGGTCCACATCGGGGCCCCGCACCGGGAGGCCGGCGGGGCCGCCCAAGCGGGCCGGGCCGGGCCGTCTCTTGCACCCCAATGTAGGTAAGTAGTTGTAGTACCTACGTGCGGGTTGAACTCTCCCCCCTCTGAGAGCAGAGCTCGCGGCCGGGAGACGAGATCACCGGCGCAGGAGCCGAACCGCGGAGACACCCGACGCCGCGAAGCGCTGTACGCCGCTGTGAGAGCCCGAGAGGCCCGTGATCGTTGTACGGGGAGCCCGGAACCGCTCAGAGCGGCGCAGGAGGCCGCACAGCGCCGGGAAGGATCATGTGAGCCGTGGCGCTACGGGCACGCTGGTGAGCTCCGCCCGACCGTGCGAATGCTGCGCACCCACCAGAACCGCCAACCGAACATCCGCGTCAGCGAGGTCTTGCGCAGCCTCTACCACCGGTATCTCGCCTACGGCGGGTGCGGAGAGCGCGCTCGTCATCTGGTCAGTCAGTCCTAGGTATTCCTCTTACGCGAGCGATCCCTCACCAACCGGCGAACCCGATCCCTCACCAAACGACGAAGACGCCGATCCGCTGCGGACCGTCCTCGTGGTCGGCGCCGGCCTCGTCGACTCCGGCGAGCAGCAGCCGGTCGGCCTGGTCCCGGACGCCGCGGGTCAGACCTCGATGAAGGCGACCACGACGACGGTCTTCAACGCGGTCACCCAGTACACGAGCCGGACGCGTTCGACGTCGTCGACGTACTGGCGCAGCCGCGGGCCGGTGCTGTCGCCGGGGAGGAGTTCGCCGGCGTCGGGGTCGACGGAGATGACGACCAGGGCGCGGTCCAGGGCGTGCAGCTCGGCTTCGCTGGTGATGGCGTCCAGCTGCTTGGCGGCGGAGTCGGAGAACGCGATCCGGGCGCGGCGCGGGCCGTGCGGTGCGGGCATCAGGCGACGGCCGGGCGCTGGGCGGCGAGCCGGGCGAGGTGAGCCTCGCGCAGGTCCTCCCACGGCGTGCAGTCCTCCACCGCGGGCAGGCCGTTGGCGGCGATGTCCTCCAGGACGGCGGCGAGCTGGTCGGCGCTCTCGCGGGTCCGGGCCGCGTACGCGCGCAGTCCGTCGGCGGCGGCGGGCTCCAGCTGCTGCCGGACAGTGGTGTCGGCGGGGGCCGGCTGTTCGCTCATCGAGGACTCCAGAGGGCAGAACTGGCTCGTCTTACCAAGGTATCGCTGGGCAGGCGGGCCCGGGAGCACTCCGCCGGAACCCAGCCCGTAACTACGCTCCGTATTACTCACAAGTGCGCGTGAGGTCCGATCTTGAGTGTCACGCTCCACCCCCGAAAACGTCCTCTGGAGAGCCCTGCGGCCCCGAGAAACGGACAAACAGGCACAGATTCGAGGCAGCGTGACACGTAAGATCTGACATCGCGAGGGAGCGTGACAGTCACTGTCCGTCAGCGTGACACCGAGTCTGGGCCCGCAGGCGGTCGGCCCGGTGGCGTTCCTTCGACGCGGGTGAGGAGCGCGGCGAGCGCCCCGGCGGCCTCCGGCTCGCTGGTGGCGAGGTGGGCCGCGAACGCCAGCTGGTCGCCGTCGGCGTCGGGGACCAGGCGGGCGAGTTCGGCGAGCAGCGCGGCGTGTGCGAGGACCGGCGCGGTGAGAAGGCCGGCGGCTTCCCCGCGGGCCGCCGGATCGCGGTAGTGCCCGCGGTGCGCGGCCAGGGCGCGCGCGAGCCAGCCGTCGACGTCGGCCTGAACGTACCCGCCGGCTCGCCGGGTCAGTTCCTCGCGTACGGCTTCGTCGCCGGTGCGGGGCTCGGTCTGCTCCAGGGTGCCGAGCTCGCGCAGCGCCTGGAGCTCGTCGGCGCGGGCCGCGATCCGCATCGCTTCACGCAGGTCGGCTTCCCGGGCGGCGGCGGCCGCGGCGTCGGCGGCGAGCTCGGCCTGGACGATGTCGTCGGTATCCGGGTCGTAGACCGTGCCCGGCGCGGCCGCGGCGAGTAGCTGGTCCAGGCGCTCCCACTCCGCGAGCTCCGCCGGGCCTCGAAGGTCGTCGGCCAGGTCCTCGTGCCGGGACGCCTGCCGGGCGTCGAAGCGTGCGTCCTCGAGGGCCGCCGCGATGGCGTCGGCGTCCATGCCCTTCGCCCGGCGCCGTACGACACGGCGGCCGATCCGGGCCGGGTCGACCGGCTCACGGGGCGCGGCGACGCGCGGGGCGAGCGGTCGGCGGGTGCTCTCGCCGGGCGGCCGGAACCGGGTCATCTTCGGTCTCGCATTCATCGTGCGGATTCGGTGCGGGCCGCCGCCAGAGTGCTGTACGGCGGCCCGCAGATTTGGTTTATAGCAGGCTCAGAATTCCGGCGGGTCAGAACCGGAAAGAAATTGACGACACTGACGTGAAGTCCGCGCGGAGGCCATCGGCCCGTGTGCCCCATTCCGTGAAATACGACTCCGTGATGGCCTCCGCGACGATCGGATGCAGATCCTCCTCCGTCGCACCGGCCTCCTGAAGCTCCAGGATCTGCTTCACGTACGTGGGCGAGATGTCCGTGGTGATCTGCCGCTCGCGGCCATCGTCCGAGCTGCCCGTGCAGGTGAATCCGAAGTACGCCGTCACCTCCACCATCATCCCCCTGGAGGTGGACGCCTGCGCGCGCGCTTGCGCCCTGACCTGCGGTTGCCACTCGGATTCCGTCTCCTCCACCAGGGCGGCCTGGAGCCGCTTCTGCGGGTTCGTCAGCTTCCCGGCCCGGTAGCGCTCCACCGTCCGGCGCGAGACGCCCAGACGCTCCGCCAGGGCCTTGGTCGACCCCTTCGCCCGCGTGAGAAGGAATTTCACCTGTGCATTTGCTGACTTCGGCGCGGGCCGGGTGAAGACCTTCCGTTCCGCCCGCGCGAGGGCCTCCAGGACCTTGCCGCGGCGCGGGGCCGGCTGCTGCTGCTCGTGATCGCTCATACCTCCAGGGACCACGATCCGCCTGTGGACAACGGCCGCGCTCCCGTCGCCAAGTCGGCTGTCAGCGCCGGGTGTTATGCAGGGGGCCCAGCAGGGGAGGTTGCCGGTGACAAGGGGAGGGACACCGTGGGGAAACGGAACGGGGCACGCAAGGGTGCCCGGCGGTCAGGGAACCCGGCGCGCCGCGAGGCGGAGCATCAGATCTCGGGCGTCGTGCTGGGCGAGCGCATGTACTCCGGGGCGGCCGGCCACCGAGCCGGGGCGCAGCCGGGAGAGATTCTTCCGGTGAGGGCTCCGGAACTGCCGGACGGCGTCGTGCTCAGGGACGCGGCCCGCGCCGACCGCGCCGCGCTGGAGCCGGTGATCCGGCTGGCTGATCCGGACAACCCCGACGGCTCCTGGCGAGCGCTGTCCGAGGTGATCAATCAGAGCCTGGACCCAGGGCTGCAGACGTACGCGCGGGTGGTGGAGGAGACGTCGTCCGGCGCGCTGGTCGGCGGCATGCTCGCGCTGCCGGCCACGTGGGCCTTCACCCATCCCATGCTCATCGGCTCGCCCAACGCGCACATCATCGCTGGTCTGGTCGGCTGCCTGGACTCCCTCGCCGTCGTCGACCAGTGGCGCGGCAAGGGGATCGCGCGTGCCCTGGTCACCGACGCGGAACGTGCAGTCAGTTCACATTCGGCCGGGAAGCTGGGCAGTGCCGTACTGCTCGTCACGCACGAGCCGGAGCTGACGGACTTCTACGCCGGGCTGGGCTTCACGGTGTCCCCGGACGGCATCGGGATTCCCACGCCCACGGGGTTCATCTGCCACGGCCCGACCAAGGGCTTCCGCTTTTCGGTGAAGCCGCTGCGCACCGGCGTCCAGATGAAGCCCATGGCCACGCCGTACGGGCGGCAGCTGGTCATCCAGGACGTCCTGCCGCTGCCCCGCTGAGTCGACCCTGGCGGATACGCGAGCGAGCCCGGACCAGTTGGTCCGGGCTCGCAGCCTGTTCGGGGCGCGGCTGCTACAGGTCGAACTCCAGGTGTTCGACATCGAGCATGCGGACTTCGTCCAGGCTTCCGGCGCGGCGGCCGCCGTCCTGGAAGTACACCTCCTTGAGTGCTTCGGCCGCGATCTCCCGCAGGCGGTCGTCACTGGCGCCGGCGGCCTGGGCGTCGAAGAGGCGGGCGGCGTAGACGGGCGGCAGGGCGACGGTCAGGTGCCGGATGCGGTCCTGGTCCGTGGAGCCGATCGGCGCGGTGTAGCCCATGCGTGCGCGGGTGTCGATGACGATGCCTCCGGTCGTCGCCGCCTTCTGCCGTGCCTTGGCCCGAATCTGCGGCTGCCACCGCTTGGTCACCTCGCGCTCCAGGCGCGCGGCGAGGTCGGCGCGCGGCTTCTTTGCCTTGCCCGCCACGTACCGCTCCACCTGCCGCTGGGACATGCCGAGCAGTTCGGCGACCGCCTTCGTGCCACCGAGCTGCTTGACCATGTACCGCATCTGCGGGCCCGCGGACTTGGGTGCCGGGCGGGTGAACGCCTTCTGCACCGCCTTGTCCAGGCCGTCCCCGAACATGCTCATCGCCTGCCTACTCCCCTACTCGCCGTTGTCGGCGTCGGTGACGGTGCCGTCCTTGATGGACCGGGCGAGGTTGAGCTCCGGCGCGTTGAACTTGTCCCGGACCTCCTCGCCCCACAGGACCGACTGGGTGCCCTCGTGCTTGACCAGGCCGGGGTTGATGCCGAGCTTGAAGCCGCCGGGCAGCGGCTTGCCCTCCCGGTAGGGCAGGAAGTCCAGCGGCGACGGTCCGGAGGCGGCGTAGACGACGCAGTCGGACAGGATCGCGATCGGGTACTGCCCGGTGAACGCCGCGTGCTTGACGATCTTGCGGTGCAGGTTGATCCGGGTGCGGGAGATGACCGCCGCCCGGATGTCCGGCCGCCACGTGGGGCGCTCCAGGGCACGCCACCGCTCGCCCGGCCGCCAGCCCTCGCCGCGGGGCCGCTCGCGCAGCTTGCCCAGGCCGCCCTTGACCGTCGCCTTGATCGCCGAGACGACGATCGTCAGCTCCGGGTCGCGCTCCTTGTAGCCGTCCATCGCCGCGAGGAAGTCCTCCGGCGACAGGTCGGCGTCGACGCCGAGGTCGGCCATCGTCGCCAGGTAGGCGTCGCGCAGCCGCCCGTACCAGCCGTCCAGGTAGCGGCCGTTGTCGTACCGCACCCACGCCTCGATCGGCGCGACGTCGTAGCCGAGCTCCTGGGCGTAGGCGACGGTGGGCGTCGCGTACCAGGCCGGGCCGGTGGGGCGGTCGCCCTTCGGCGTGAACGGGGAGGGCAGCAGCGAGCTGTCCAGCTCCACCCACTCCTTGCCGACCTTCACCTTCGACAGGTCGACGTGGGACAGGTCGACCAGCCATGAGCCGGGCAGCTTCGGGTCGAACGCGAGGCCCTTGACGTGCGTCGGCTCGCCGAGGCCGACGTTCAGCCCGTTCGCGCCGGCGGCGAAGGCCATGTTCACGTCCAGGCCGACCAGGTAGCGCAGGGTGCACTCGGCATCGGTCATCGGCCGCGCCCAGTCGTACGCCTCCTCGAACAGCTTCTCCGCCGGTCCCCGCACGTGGAAGCGCGGCAGATCCAGCGCAGTGACCACCGGGTGCCCGTCCGGGGCCTCGCACGGCGCGCAGTCCACCGGGTCGCTGCCCAGCGACCCGGGCGTCTTGGTCTCCGCCTGCCGCAGGACACCGGTCTCCTCATCCCGCACGGCGTGGGTCGGCGGGTGCAGCGCGGTCATCAGCTCCAGGCCGGTGACGGCGGTGGAGCCGCGCGGCGTCATCACCCGCGACGCGTAGACGCCCAGGACGCGGGCGAGCTCCGCCGGCGGAAGCTGCGCGGCGTCACCCCAGAACCGGGCGTCCAGCGCGTTCCACGACGGGATGCACAGCTGCACGCACTGGCGGTCCGAGCCCTTGGCCGGACGGTAGATCCGCGCCCACGGCCCGAAGCCCCTCTTGGTGAGCTTCCAGTCGGCGCGCACCAGCTGCTTGATGACCTTGTGGCTCTCCGGGATCCGACCGGCGTCCTTCTCCTCCGCCGTGAACGAGACCGGGAGGCCGTAGCGCTCCAGGGCGGCCTCGGTGAGCACGAGCAGCGGATCGGCGGGCCGTCCCGGGCCGGACAGCTTCGGCTGACCGAGCTTCGCCTCCTTGAGCGTCCAGTCCACCAAGGACGGCAGGGACTTGGCGGGCACGTCCAGGACCAGGCCGCCGGTGCAGTACGCCAGCACCTTCCCGTCCTCGACGTCGACGACGGCCAACGGTCCGTTCTCGAACCGCGGGTCGGTGTCGCCCGCCGGGGTTCCGGCCGGGGCCGCCTTCTTCGCGCCGGGGCGGCGGGACGTCGACGGCCTGGTGGTGCTCGCCGGGCGGGACGCGGCGGCTGGAGCAGCGGCGACGGGTGCCGGGGCGGGGGTCTGGGTGTTCTCGGTTGCAGTCATGACCGCAGCCTCGGACGCCGAACCTGTGGACAGAGGACGGGCTTCCGCCGGGTCGGGCACGCCGGTGAATGTGGCGGGCACCGGGGCCGGGTAGAGCTCCGCGAGCTGCTTGAGCAGTCGCGCGTACGCCTCACGCTCCGGGCCGCGCGGCTCGGTCGGCTTCTTCGTCGACTCCCAGGCGGACACCGTCGCCCGCCGCACATGGAGAGCACCGGCGACATCGTCCAGCGTCAGGCCATGGGCGACCCGCAGCCGCTTGCGCTCCTCCGCCGACGGCAGAGCAGAGCGGGACGCGACCAGCGCGTCGACCGCATCGAACATCTCGGACATGGAACACCTCCTGACCCACACTCTACCCCATGAACCGTAAGGATCGCGTACTTTCACCGTACGAATACCGTACGGAGTGCGTTTGGAGGGTGGAAACGACGCGCGGCGCCCCTGCTGAGCAAGGGCGCCGCGGTCAGGTTGGAAGGCTGGTCAGTCCGACTGGAAGAGGTCGTACCGCGCCGACGTGGTCGTCCACCTCCCGTTGGGGGAGGGAAGGTTCGTGACGGGCCGGACGTACCCGTCGTAGACGAGGAACGCGATGACCGGGGAGCCGACGCGGCTGTGGGACGACGGCCCCTCCTTCGCCCGTAGCCTCCAGTTCCCGCCCGGCAGTACGCCGCGGACCTGTGGCTGGTTGTATCGCTCCACCCGAAGGAAGCCCGGCCGGTCCTTGGCGACCACGAGGCGGCCTTCCGCCTGGTCCAGGATGAGGGCCCTGCCGTCCGCGTCCCAGGATTCGACCAGCACCTCCAGTTCGTCGTCTTCGCCCTCAGCTGCGTCGGCGTCGGTGAAGTAGGCGTAGTAGCGGGCCGGTTGAGTGTCCATTCGACGATGGTGACCCTTGACCAGCAGAGCAGGGAGGAGATCCAGTCAATTCCGTTCACGCCGACTCCTGGAGCCGAGCCGGCTGCGGCAGCACGGCCGCGGTCCCGGCCTCCCTCGCCGCGCGCTCCGCTCGTGCCCGACGCAGAGCCGCAGCGTGGGAGACGTCGGCCTGGTGACGTCGCTGGGCACGAGCCGCCGTGATCGGGGCCGGCGCATCGTCCGGAACGACGTCGGTCTCAGGGAACGCCCTGCGGGACAGCTCGCGCATCGCCCGGTTCTGCCGCTCCACCGCCTCCGCGATCCCCGGGTCCACGCGGGACGGCACGGCGACCTCCTGGTGCGCGGCGAGCGCGCGGCGATAGCCCTCACACGCCGTCTCCCTGGACTTCGCCGGACCGGCTGGTGCGACCGGGGCCGGATCTGCCGGAGCGACGTCGGCCGGACCGGGCGCGGGGACGGCACCGGGCGCCAGGACCCGCAGGGCACGTACGACGGTGCGGCCCGCCGCCTTGTTGGCGGCCGCGATGACGCGGGTCTGCTCCAGGCGGGCCTTCGTCGCCCACGCCGACGACTCCGGGCACACCGTGAGCTGTCCGGAGTCCGGGTCGTACGCCACGGCGGCGACGTGCCCGGCGAGCTCGGGGGCGATGGCCGCCCACCGCTCCCGCAGCGTCGCGCCGGCGGCCGGGAGCTCCCACGCCCGCTCGGTGACCAGCGCACCGATCGCCGCGCCCAGGCCCAACGGCTCACGCCCGTCGCGCCGCACCGACGTAACGGCCCGCGGTTTCTTCTTCGCCTTCTGGCCGGCGCCGTTCTTCCGGGCCTGCTCCATCGCGGCCCGCAGCGCGACCCGGGCCAGGTCGACCCCGGACACCTCGCCCTCGCTCATGCCTGCCCCCAGGTCGCGTAGCCGAGGTCCAGGTGCCCGAGCCGGGAGTGGTGCTGCGCCTGGTCGACCACCTGGTTGCTGAACAGACGCCGGGCCGACGGTTCGCCGTACTGGTCGATGTGGTCCAGGACCACGCTGTGGTCCTTCAACCCCCGCACCCGCCAGGCCCGGACCTGCTCACGGGTCAGGTCCTCGAGGACGAGCTCCTGCTCCTGGTCGTCGCCGTCGACCGGGTCGGGCGCGGCGAGCGGACGCGGCGCGGGCAGCACAACCGGCGCCATCGGCGCGGCCGGGACGTCGACGGCCGGCTGCGCGGCCGCGGCTTCGGCACGGGCCTGAGCTGCGGCGGCCTGCTGCTCGCGGACCTGTGCCCACCGGTGCTCGCGGATCCACGCCTGGGCGGTGACGTCCTGGTGCAGCTGCTGCTCGGTCGCCGCACGGCGCTCGGTCTCGGAGGCGTGCGGCATCGCCGCGTCGACGGCGGCCGCGACCGCACGGCGCTGGTCGCGGCGGTCGGCCTGCTTCTCCTCGCAGCGCGGGCAGTCCTGCCCGGAGTCGAGCAGCACCCGGTCGTCGCACCGGACGTCGCCGCACCGCTGACGCTGGGGCAGGGCCAGGCCGATCAGCCAGCCCACCGGGTCCTTGATCGGCCCGTACAGCCGCATCTGGTCCTCCAGGCGCCGGGCGACCCGGTCGGCGAGGACCTGCGGAGCGTCCGTACGCCCGGCGAACCCGACCACCCGGGCCAGCTCGCCACGGGCCGCGGCCTCCACCAGCTTCCGGGCGGCCGGACGCTCCAGGCGCGCCCACACCAGGTCGACCGGAGCCAGGACGGCCCGCAGATCCTCCGGCGGCAGAGGCACCCTCCCCCGCTGCTGCCTGCCCTGGCCCGCACCGTCCACGACCCGCACCGGAGCACCGGCCACCGGCCCGGCGCTGCCCTTCACGCCTTCGACGACCGGGGACTTCTCCTGCTGTTCCCCGCGGAGCGGGCCGCCGTCCTCGCGCACGCACGCGCGGTCCGGCAGACCGTGGTTCCCACCACGGCCTTCGCCGGAAAAGCCACCAGAGAGCGCGAGAGACCCACCAGGAGTAACCCCAGAAGCGTGGAGAGCGTGGTGCTGTGCAGTAGCGGCGAGGTCTGCCGATCCGCCGATCCCGTCCTGCCCGGCACCCTCGATCCCAGTAACCACAAGGGTCCCGCCCGTCTCGCCGGACTCAAGATCTCCGGATGCAGTACCGGCGAGGTCTGAAAACACGGACTTCGCGCCCCGGCGGGCCTCCCGCACGGCCACACCGTGGGCCTTGGCGACCGGCACCAGACGCACCCGCGACTGCGCGTTCAGGCCCGAGCCGGTCTCCTTGCGCACCACGTCCGCGACGCCGTACTCCTGGAGGCGCCCCAGCACCTTCGCCCCGGCCGCCGCCGTGCAGCCCAGCAGCCGCGCGACCGTCGCAGCCGGACGCCCACGCTCGGTGTCGACCGACCCCGGGCACAGCTGCAGCCAGCCCGCCGAACCCGTCGTCAGCACCATCAGCAGCAGCCCGAGCCGGTCCGTCGCAGCACCCCGGCCCGTACGACCGGCGAGCAGCCCGGCCGGGATCGGCGGCTTGTCCTTCGGCTCCCACCCCGGACCGAACAGCACGGTGATCAGGCTCAGCAGCACCGCCAGCTCCGAGCGGGACAGCGCCAGGGCGTGCCGCCGGTCGCCGGCCTGCTGCGCCCGGTACATCGGGATCACCCAGCACTCCAGGCCCGTCGCCCACCCGATGGCGTTCGTCGCGACGTTCGAGCCGAGGAACCCCGCGCCGCGCAGCTCGGGCAGCACGGTGTGCGCGACCGTCGACTGGGAGACCCCCAGCCACCGGCCGAGCTCCTCCGCCCAGATCGACGTCTCGAAGTCCTTGCGCGCATCCGCCTTCGCGGTCAGCACGACCGACGCGAGCCGCGTGCCGTCGGACGTACCGGCCAGCGCCGGGGACGTCACCAGCGCGCGCACCGCGGCGAGCAGCCGGGCCCGCATCGTCTTCGTCAGCTGGAGCGGGTTGCCCAGCTCCAGCCGCGCGACCGGACCGGCCTGCGCCGGGACCGACCGCAGCCGACGGCGCGAGGCCCCGCCGGCGAAGTGCGTACGAGGACGCGGGAGCACGGCGGCCGACGCCGCCACGGCGCTCATCGGCCCACCGCCACGACCGGAGCGGCGGTCATCGCGAGGACCGAGGTCGTCTGTGTCGTCATCAGGCTGGTGTATGCGCCAAAGCGGACACCCCCGCCCGGAGCCGCCGGAACTGCTGTTTCGTGATCCACCCGCCGAGCCTGCAACGGGAGCCCTGTGGACAGAGTCCGGTGAGCCCCGATCACCCCCATCGCTCCCGCACGGCGGGCAACAACCTTCGAACCCGTCCCGCCACACGGGACGGCCCCCTCGAGGACGTCGTCGACGAAGTTGTGGATGACGTCCCGGGCGGGGTGGATCAGCGCGGCGGCCGACCTCGTTTCCGGGACTCCCGAGGCCGGGCGGACCGCCGACCCGGCGGCATCCGTGTGACAGTCGAGGGGTGTGATGTACGTCACAATCCCGTCAGAGGGGACACCACAACCTGCGGCAATCACCCCAGAGGGGGTACTGGCCTGGTCGTGGTCGACCTGACAAGACCTGCGGTGCTCGTGCACTATGGCGATACCAGCCTTCATATGGATCAACGCAGACGGGCCCCCTGATCGGGGCGCGACCGCAACGGCTCATGTGGTGGGTGGCGGTACGAAGGCCAGAGGCGGATCTCCTGTTCTGTCGACGGACTTGGTGCTGGTGTTCCGAAAGCCCTTGGCCGGGCCTCGGAACGGTGAAGCGGTACTTCGGTACTGCGACCGCGAAGCCCCTTGGCCGGGGCCCGCGGGTGTTGCAATGGCGGCCCTGATGAGGGGCCGGTGGGAATGCAGCGGCTTGATAAGCCGCGGCTCAGAGTCGGGTAGGACCGAGATCTGAGCGGACCGCTCTGGAGTTCCAGGCGGTAGACGGGCCGCGCGGGGCCGAAGGGGATGGCGAGTCCACCTCTGTTGGCGCGCGCGGCCGATGGCCGGCTAGGTCATCCCAACCCCCTGAATCCGGTGGCTGGCGTCAGCATGCGCGGACACGGTCCGGATGGCGTGATCGCAGAAGATCAACGGCGTAGCGGCGCGTGTAGTTCCGCGCGTGCGGGTAGCCTTCATCCCGCGATCACCTCCATTCCAGGTGCGTCGCCAACGGAGCGTTGCCCCGTTCGAGCCACCCCGTAGACCAGGCCCGGTCGCGGGGTGCTCGTCGTTTTGGATCACTGCTGGGCACAGCCTAACTGCACGACCCGACATATTTGCGGGGCGAATTCGTGCAGAGTCCGAGAGGCCCGGAATGCCGAGACCGCGACGCGGTACGTAATCGGAAAGTTGCCCGCCGAACGGGAAGCTCATTGGCCACCCCGCAGTTCGCGAAGATGGGTGACGAACTCCTGCGCCTCGGAGGCGTGTCCGTAGTGCGTCTGGAGGGCCTGCCCGAGGTCGGCGGCCACCATCGCGAGCGACGGCAACGACTTCCGCTCCCCGGTCAGGGCCCGCTCCCCGTAAGCGAGCGCGGTGTCCAGGTCCCCCTCGCGCGCGGCGACCACGCCGAGCGTGACGCGGGCCTCCGCGATCCGCATGGGTGACCGTTCCGTCCCGTCGAAATCCGTACCCGCCCGGATGACCTCATTGGCCAGCTGCTCCGCGAGCCGGTTCTCGCCCGACTTCCTAAGCGCGTCCATGCGGTAGAAGTCGTATTTCGCGGGGTCGACCACGAAATGGTTCTCGATGTTCTCGGGGTACGGCTGGAGTTCGAGGATCTGGCGTCCCTTGTCCAGCGCGACTTCGGTCTGCGACCGGTCGCCCAGCCGCGCCCACGCCTTGGCTTTCTGCGCGTACAGCTGCGCGGCGACGCTCTCGGTCGGCGCCACGGCGATGCCGGCCTCCGCGGCCGCGATGACGCCGCGGTAGTCGCCCCGGGTCAGCGCGAACCAGGCCCTCATCTCGTGCGCCCAGCCCTGCACGCTCAGTTCCCCGGCCTCCTGACCGAGCATCAGCGCGGCCTGCCGGGTGGCCTCCGCGTCGCGGGGCCGACCGGAGTCGTACTCGACACAGCCCACCAGGAGCGACAGCTTCCCGGCGAGCGCGATGATCTCGCGGTGCTGCGCCAGGCTGACCCGCTGGTGTTGGAGGCCGACGACGCGGGCGAGCCACGCCTTGCCCTCCAGGAGCAGTTGGTCGGCGGGCAGGTACGCGTACTCGCAGCACAGCCGGTCCGCCGTGATCCGCAGCGCGTCCAGCGTCGCGACGTCCACATCCGAGGCGCGCAGCCGGGCGATGATGTCGACGGTGTCCATACCGCTGACCTGCAAGATTTCCGAGCGTCCGTCCCGGCGGGACTTCTCGGGGAAGAACGCGCCGGTGGTCGTGCCGAAGGTCTGAGCGATGACGGACCTGTACTTCACGGGCTGGGCGTCGCCTGCCTCCCAGCGCTTCCACTGCCGGAGCAGGTCCTGCTCGCTCACGACCTGGTCGTCAGGGAGGCGGGCCATCAGTGCGCGGACCGCGTCGACCTGCGACCAGTCGCGCGCCGCGCGCTCCTCAACCATCCGGCGTGCCCAGTCGGGACGCTCATCCATCGCCGTTCCCCTTCCCCGTACGGTCCAGCGGCGCAACCTGCCCGACAGGGTGATGCCCGAGCGGAGGCCGGCCCTTCCGCGGCCGAGCATCGCACGGCGCCTTGATCGCGCGGAGGTGACAAGTGGCGGTGACATTCCAGATGTCACCAGCACTCGTCACTAGGCGCAGCGCCTGCCTTTGAGCACCGTCATGTAACGGAAGCGCTCCGTGAGGTGACTGGGAGGTACTCAATGGCGGCCGCCGTCGGGACGAGGCAGAGCACGGTCCACTGCCGCCAACGTGGCGCTCGGGTCTCCGGCGTAGACGATGTGCGGTTCGTCATCGGTGGGCGCCTCGAAGCGGTTCGCGTGTCGAAGCAGGTCTTCCTCGCTGAACGCGATGCTGTTCGGGTCGACCAGAGACTTCGCGTTGCGCTTCTGGATCCTGTCCCAGCGCACCTCGTGCGGTGCAGGCAGGTAGATCAGCACGGGCTCGCCGCCGGCTTCCATGACGGTCGCCGCCCACAAGGCACGCTCTTCCCGCGTCCAGAACCCGTGGTCGACTACGACCTCGTGTCCGGCCGCCAGGAGCTGCTGTACCTCCAGGGCGATGTCCTTGAGGACGGGCGCCTCTCGGACACGGAACTCGCCGCGGGGGAAGTCGCGACCGTAGTGTCCGTAGCGGCGGAACATCTCCTCGTCAGGGCACAGACGCCGGAAGCCGGCCTCCTCCAGGGCGCGGGCGAGGGTCGTTTTGCCAGCGCCCTGCAGGCCGGTCATGAGGATTGCGCGGGGCGCAGGTCCCGGCCGGCCGGACAAGGCTGCGGAGATGCGGCTGATCTCGAATCGTCCTTCCAGGGTGAGGGTGTCGGCGCGCTCGGCTCGAAGGAGTTCACCGAGGCGCGCTTCGAGGCAGTTGACGAGGGTGTCGTCCAGGAGGACGGCCTCGCCGGCGTTCATCGCAGCACCTCGGACGTGGTGCGCCGCGTGCGGCCAGGAGCACCCAGGTCTACGCCGTACTCGAGGAGTTGGCCGTCGACGTCCAGGAACCTGGCGGTCAGCACCAGGATTGCTGCGACGGTTTCGGCGTCCAGCTCCAGGAGCTCCAGGTCCTCCTTCGTGGCGATGCGAGCGGTCTCCTCATCTATGCGCTGCTCGACCTGGCGCCCGGTGGCTTCGGCGATGAGGTCCAGCGACAGCCCGCCCTTGAGGCGCTCGCTGCGTGCGAGCTCGGGCAGCACCTGGGCGAACTCCGCCGGGATCCAGGACGTTGAGTGGGAGACGATCCCGTGAGCGTCCCGGTAGACGCGGCTCCGGCGAATCACGTCGTCACCAGGGTCGATGCCGAGCACATGCGCGACGTCCTCGGGGGCCGGCACCGTGCCAGCGGTGTGGCCGGAGGACTTCTCCCCCACGCCCCACGACGATTTCGTCTTGCTGCTGCGGTCGTGACGTTCGGACCCCGAGGCGAGCGACACGGGCCGTGCCATGACTTCGGTGCCGACGCCAGGGATGCCGTTGACCAGCTTTTCGTCGCGCAGCAGCTTCATGGCGCGGTCGGCCGTTGCAGTGCTGACGTTCCACTGATCTGCCAGGGCCCGGATGCTGGGCAGCAGGTCGCCCGGCGCGAGCTCCCCGGAACTAATGAGGTCGCGGTAGTGACCCGCGATGCGCGCGTACGGCGGCCGGTTGTCGGCCCTCGGTTGCCCTGGCATGTCGCCTCGCCTCCTTCTTTTCCGTCTAGGTGCCTCACTATACCGCTTGACACCTGAGGGTACCTGAGGCAACCTGATGTATGTAAGACGGTGAGCCTCACGGAACACCGAGTAGTCGCACCACCGCAGTAGTCGTCCGCCCCTCGGGGCGGCCGGAGTAGCCCTCCTCAGCTCGCTGGGAATCCGAGGGCGCGAGAGCACCATCGAACTCCTCCGGAGCCTGACGGCCGCGACATCTGCGTGCACGTCGCAGCGCTGTGCGCTGTCTGTCCTGCGGGACGCCGGCCTCTTGCCGTGCGGCCTGGAGGGCAGAGAGCACATTCGCGACGCGCTCCCTGCCACTCCGTCCATGAGGAGTCCAGATGTCTGCTTCGACCATTGAGCGCACCGCCCGGACCCGCCGGAGCCGGACCCGCTCCCGCACCGTCAACGCCCGCCCGGCGCTCGTCATCTCCACCCTCAAGCCCCACCAGTACGACCTGCGCCCGGCCTGCGCGTCGCTGATCTGCCCCGACTGCAAGACGTGGGTGCCGATCACCGGCCTCCAGACCCACAAGCCCAAGGTCGTGCCGCACGACACCGGCCTCGCAAACAAGGACGCGTCCGTCCGCTGCCGCCTGGGCAGCAACCGCCTGGTCACCGTCGACGTGACGGTCAAGAAGTGGCAGGAGCGCCTGGAGGACGGCAACTCGGAGACGGTTCACCGCCGCAAGACCACCGTGCTGCGGAAGCCGAAGGTCGCGCTGGCCCCGGCCGTCAGCCAGATCGCCGCGCAGAAGCAGGCGCCGGCGGATGACGAGCACGGTGACGGTCGACCGATGTGGCTGCTGCGCGAGATGAAGTGGGCGTCAACCGAGTCCGCGGTTCGCGACGCCGACACCCGGCGCGCGCAGCTGCCGGACGGTGAAGTGCCGCTGGGCGCACCGCCGGTGCCTCTCAAGAAGCTGACCCCCGGGCGCCGCGCGAGCTGACCCGCTCTGGACGAACGACCAAGGCCCCGGCCACCCCGCAGAGGGGTGGCCGGGGCCTTGGCTGCTCGTACAAGCAGTCAGCTCCCCAATTGGGGAGTGATCGCGACAGCCCTTGGGATTGCGGCCCGGGAGCTGTCCAGGACCTGACTGGAGGACCTGATGCAGCACAGCATGACACGCACCACGGCGCAGCCGCGGGCCGGAGTCATCGACGACATCGAGCGCGAGGACGACTCCAAGGGTTACGAGCCCGAGGACGCCGCCCGAGTCGACGTCGCCCTGGCGCTCCTGCCCAACCTGACCCTGGCGCAGGCCGGTTGGGAGGTGGCGGCGTGATCACCAGCCTCACCGACGCCGAACGCGAGGCGCTCTCGCAGAAGAACCGAGAGCAGAACCAGCGGTCGGAAGCCAACCGCCGATGAACATCCGGCAGTCCAACCAGCAGCGCTGACCCCGGCCCTGCCCGTCGTCCCCGTGCCTTCCCGGCCGGGGCCGGCGGAGAGCGCCGGGAGCTCCCCCGCTCCGGCCGTACGGCCGCCGACACAGAACAGCCCCGGGGTGGCCGCCCCGGGGCTATCTCCTGCACTGGACCTTCTGGGAGGCCCTGATGAACCGCTCCATCGTACGCACCCCGTACTACGGCGCCGTTTCCACCGCCGTCGCACCTGCCCGGCCCCGCCCGGCGTGCGAGAACGAAGACCCCGAGCTGTTCTTCCCGATCGGCGACACGGGCCCGGCCCTGCTCCAGGTCGAGGAAGCCAAGGCTGTCTGCCGTCGCTGCCCGCTGATGGAGAGCTGCCTCCAGGGCGCGCTGGAGCGGGGCGAGACCGCCGGTGTGTGGGGCGGGCTGTCCGAGCCCGAGCGCCGCCGCATGAAGCGCCGGGCCGCCCGCCGTCGTTCTGCCTGATCCGTTCTGACGGTTGCCTGATCCGCCTCGCACCGACCGCTGCACCACGGCGGCCGGGACGGGCGGTGACGGGGAGCCGGACAGCCCGGACCGACAGTCGAGGGAGCCCCCATGGCCACGACGATCACCCCGCTCCAGCCCGGCACGGAAGCCGCCGCCAAGGCCGCCGCGTTCGCGATCTTCGGCAGCGACATCCCGCCGATCGACCCCGACGACTACAACGGCAGCTGGCGCACCACCCTCCACGTCATCGCGGAGGAGTGGGTGGGCGAGGGCCGTGTCGAGCGGCACGCCGCCCGCACCGCGACCGCGATCAACGACCTGCTGAACACCGAGAAGCTGTTCGGCGTGGGATCGCCCGAGGCGCTCGCCGGCGGCACCGCGCTCAAGCCGTTGATCGACAAGTGCCGGATCTACGGCATCACCACCGACGACCTCCGGCGCCACGGCGCGCAGCTCCACACGAGCTGACTTCGCGCCCGCCCGGCGGGAGCCGTTCCCAGTTTCGAGACCGCCCCGCAGCACTTCGCGAGTACGGCCGCCCACCCCCCGGGCAGCCGGCCTTTTCGCGCGCCCGGAGCGGGTAGAGCCGGTGTCCGGTTCGCAAGCAACCATCCGCACCAAGAGCCGCTTCGGGAACGCCTCACCGCGTTTCGGGAGCAGCCCCCGCCGTTTCGCGTACGCCCTGAACGACCCCCTCCGGAGGCACTCATGACCATCACCGACTGGCCGCGCACCGCGGCTGAACCCGACTCCGACTCGGCTTCACCGGCCGCCGTTTCGGGAACGTCCACGCCGGTTTCGCAGACACCCAGCACCGTTTCGGACGCGGCTGAGTTCGTTTCGGAGACGGAAAGCGGAACCGGAACGAAGCACTCCCCGGGCCCGCTGACCGGAACTCAGAAGTGGGCGGCCGGTGCGATCGTGATCGCCGCGCTCGTGCTCGCGGGCATCGGCCTGTACCTCTCCTTCGAGCACGTCGCGGTCTTCGCGTTCGAGCAGCTCCGCTTCGAGTCGCTCGGCAAGGGCCAGCTGTTCGCGGTCGGCGTCGACGTCGGCATCATGGTCATGATCGCCGTCGACCTCCTGATGGCCTGGCTCAAGCGCCCCATCAGCTGGATTCGCTACCCGGTGTGGCTGCTGACCAGCGCGACAGTCGTCCTCAACGCCGCCTCCGGCGCCCCGGAAGGGGCCTGGAAGCTGCTGGACTACGTCGCCGCCGGCGCCCACGGCGTCGTCCCGATCCTCTTCATCACGGTGGTGGAGCTCGGGCGTACCGCGATCGACCGCATCGTCCGGCCCGACCAGGCCGAACGCGACTCGATCCCGTGGCTGCGGTGGGTGCTCGCCCCCGTCGCGACGGCCCGGATCTTCCGCCGGATGCGGCTGTGGGGCGTCACCTCCTACCCGGAGATGATCCGCCGCGACCAGGAGCTCATCGCCTACGAGCAGTGGCTCAAGCGCAAGTACGAGGGCGGTGACATCTCCAAGGCCAGCGAGGATGAGCTGCTGCCGATGAAGATGGCCCCGTACGGCTACACCGTCGCCCAGGCCCTGGCCATGCCCGATGAGCAGGAACGGGCAGCTCAGGAGCGTGAGGAGGAAGCCGAGCGGCGGCGCCTGGACGCGGAGACCCGCAGCGAGGTCGCCCAGTCCAAGGCCGAGTCCGAGCGCCTGCGCGCCAAGGGCGAGGTGGAGACGGTCCGGGCGGAGATCGACGGCCAGACCGGCCAGGCCCGCGCTCACGCTCGTGCCCAGGTCAGCGCCGCAGAGCGGGCCGCTGAGCTGGAGGAACAGGCCCTCGACAACGCGGTGATCGCCGAAGCCCGCACCCGCGAGGCTGAGGCGGCGCGCAAGGAGGCCCAGGAGCGCGAGGCTGAGGCGGAAGCGGACCTGCGCGCAGCCGAGCTGGAGCGCCAGGCAGCCGAGAAGCGGAAGCTCGCGGCGGAGGCCGACCGGGTCGCCGCGGCGGAGGCCCAGGCGGTCGAGACCCAGGCCATCGCCGAAGCCCGCAAGGCCGCTGCCGAAGCCGATCGGGTCGCTGCCGAAACGGAGCGGGTTGCTGCCGAAACGCGGCGCGCCACTGCCGAAGCCAACCGCAAGAAGGCTGAGGAGGACCGCCGCCAGGCGGACGCTCTCGCCGACATCGCGCGCTCCCAGAAGGAGGCCGCCGAAGCCGAGCGGGCTGCTGCCGAAACGCGCCGGGTCGCCGCCGAAATCGAGCGGCGCGCGGTCGAAGCCGAGGACGTCGCGAAGCTCAAGCCGCGCGAACGGGCGGTCCGCAGGGTCGCCCGGATGATCCTCGCGGTCGGCGGCGACGCCGACCGGCTGCCGCTGGCCGACATCCAGCACGAGCTGGCGGTCACCTCCCCCGGCACCGCCTCCGAGTACCGCCAGGAGGCAGCCGAGCTGCTCGCCGGCGGATACCGCCCGGAGCAGTGACCTGCACGAACCGCGAGTTCGACGGTTCCACCGGCCCCCGAGACGAAGTCAGCGCCTCGGGAGCGCGGTGAAGGCGCCGAAACGCCACGACAAAGCCTCCCAGATCACCCCCGCCCCGAGAAGGAGATCCCCACCTCATGGATATCAACGCACTGTTCACGGATGAGGGCCTCCGGGCCTTCACCGCCACCGTCCGCGACCAGCACGTTCGCGATGCCCAGCAGTACGGGCAGATCGCCGACATCGTGCGCCGGCGCCTGGAGCAGACGCCGATCGAGGGCGACCGCTGGATGGCCAAGAAGCTCCGCGCCTGGAAGGTGTCGCGGCAGCTCAGGGCCATGCAGAAGGCGTCCGGCGAGGCCGCAAGCAAGGCGGAGGCCCTGTACGCGACCTACGTCAACGAGGTCCTGGAGCTCCCGCAGCGCCGGGCGGTCGCGGAGGCCAAGAAGCTGGAGCGCAAGAACGGCCGCCAGGCCGCCGTCGGCGCGGCCGTCGCGAGCTCGCTGAACAAGACGGTGACCGCGCTCAACACCCCCCAGGAGCAGGCCCCGGGCGCGGTCCCGCAGGCGAGGCCGGCGGAGTTCGTGACCCCGGACAACCCCTGGAACCAGTGGCCGATGGCGGCCGGTGGTGAGCGGCCGACCAGCTCGATCAACGACTACTTCGCGAAGGGAGAGCAGGGGTGACGACGCCTCGGCAGACGCAAAACCGGGCGAAGCACTGGAACGGGCGGATCGCGGAGGCGGAGACCGAGAAGGAGCGGGCCGGGGTCTGGTACGACGCGTGCCGGACCCTGGCCCGCCAGGCCGAACGCGACGGCAAGCCGGACGTGTGGCGCAAGCTCACCGCCACGCTGCACGACTTCTACAAGAACAACGGAGGGTGACGAAGTTCTTCTTCTTCACCGCCTCCTCCCCACCGCCTGGAGCACCCCAAGGCGCGCGCGTGTCGTGCGCGCGCGAGGGTGCCCCAGGCGGTGACCGTCTGTCAACTCCGAGAGGGAGACGTCATGGCCGACGACGACGGCCCCAACAACTTGATCCACTTCCCCCGCGTGGGCTACACGGCCCCTGCTGAACCCCCTGCGGAGACGCCCGGTCCGGCCCCGGCCGACGTGCCGTTCGCGGCCCCCGCCGACGTCTCCCCGGCACCCGCAGACGCCCCCGAAGCGTTTGCACCCGCGACGCGAACCTCTCCTCTGGACACGATCGCGGCCCTGCCCGAACCCGGTCTCGGGGCCCCGTTCACCGCCGACTCGGGGACCGCCACGGCCCCCGCTCCGGCGGGCGCGATGGTCCCGGCGACGTTCCGGTCCGAGGCCGGGCAGCCGGCCGCCGCGCCGCGCCTGGGCTCGCTGTCCCTGGCGGCGATCCTCGCGGTGTCGCTGGCGGCCATGCGCGGCATCCACTCCGCCGTCGCGACGGGCCGGGCCAACCGGGAGCAGCGTGAGGCGGTCGCGAAGACCGCGAGCACCGCCAAGGACGGCTCCTCCGGGGGCGGTTCGAAGAAGCAGGTGCAGCCCAGCCACGAGTACGGCCGCAAGTCCCTCCAGCGCGGTCCTGGCGGCCCGGGAGGCCGCTCCGGCGGCGCTGGTCCGGGCAGGTCCGGGCGAGGCGGCAGCGGGTCGTTCGGCGGCTCGGGAGGCCGGGGGCGCGGCGGGTCGACGACCCGGTCGCCCAGCGGTTCCGGCGGCGGCTCGGGCGGCGGGCGCGGACGCGGTCCGGGCTCCGGCTCGGGCGGCGGAGGCCGCACCACCTCGCCCAAGAACGGCTCCGGGATCACCCCGCTCAAGCGCAACTCGCAGGGTGGCGGCCACAGCCTCAAGAAGAACCGCGGCCCCGGATCGTCCGGTGGATCGGGCGGTTCGGGAGGCTCCAGCGGCGGCGGAGGCGGCAGGAAGAACCGCGGCCCCAGCAGCGGCGGCGGGTCCGGCTCCTCCGGCGGCGGCTCCACCACGAACCGCAAGCGCGGCCCCGGCAGCACCGGGGCCGGGGCCGGCGGTTCGGGCGGCGGTCCGGCCAAGAAGCGCGGACCGGGCTCCGGGACGGGAACCGGCAAGACGACGGGCCCCGGCACCAAGAGCCCCGGCACCGGCAAGGGCACGGGCGGGAAGACCACGCCCGGCACGACCAGCTCGAAGGGCCCCGGCACCGGCAAGGGCACGGGGACCGGCCCGAAGGGCGGGACGAAGAAGTCGCCGCGCGGTACGACCGGCCCGTCCGGGATCCTGCGCAAGAAGCCCGGCACCACCACCTCCGGCACCGGCCCCAAGACGAAGCCGAAGGGGAAGGGCAGCAGCGGCGCGGGCACCACGGCACCCGGCAGCAAGCGCGGGAAGGGCAAGACCCGCTCCGGCAAGGGCGGGACCGGCCCGGCCTCGGTGCCCAAGACGCCGGGCGGGAAGTCCCGCAAGGGCAAGAAGCTCACGCTCACGCCGGGCATCGCGCACGGCACGTTCGCGTCCTCGGTGAAGCAGGACTGCCGCTGCCGCAAGTGCCGGCGCTTCCGCAAGGAGTACAGCCGAAAGGTCCTCGGGGCGATGAAGTCCGCGGCCCGGGGCCGGACCACCTTCGGCGAGGCGGTGCACGAGACCGCTGAGAAGCGGCTCAGGCGCCGCCGCAAGAAGATGGGCCCGCCGGTCGTCACGAAGGTCAAGGTCAGGAAGCCGAAGAAGAAGACCGGCCCGAAGACCAAGACCCCCAAGCCCGGCAGCACCACGCCCGCCGGGCCCGCCGCGAAGGCACCGGCCGGCCCGGCCGCGAAGGCGCCGACCCGCCGCACGCCCTGGTCCACGGCCAAGGCACGGGCCCGCAAGCGCGCCCGGATGCGGACCACCACGGTCCCCGCGCCCCGCCCGGCGCCGACGACCGGCACGACCACACCGCCCACGACTCCGGGACCGACCGGTCCTCCGGCAGCTGCATCGGCCCCGGCCGCTGCGGTCGCCGGGGCCGTCACCGCCCCGGCCCCGCCGGGCGGCGGCACGGTGCCGGGCACCGGCACACCGCGCCTGTCGCCGTTCGAGGCGATGGGCATGGCGACGGCGGTGTCCGCTCCGGCTGATCCGATCACGGTTGAGCGGGCCGACTCCCCGGGGTCCGGCCCGTCCACGTCCGGCGCGGGCACCCCCGCGGCCGGTCCCCCGAGCACGAAGGAGAACAGCGTGAGTGACGCCTGGCTGACGAAGTGGGGCAGCGGCAGCGTCGCGGACATGGACGCGCAGCACGAGACCGAGGTCACCCTCGACGACACGCTCGACGTCCTCGAGGAACTCACCGTGCAGTCGTTCAAGGCGCACGAGACCTGCAACAAGCTCTCCGTGAAGGCGCGGCAGATCCGGTACGAGCTGGACGAACTCGCCGCCGACCTGCGCTCCACGCACAACGTCATCGGGCGCCTGACCGGCGCCGCGATGGCGAAGCTGGCGGAGTCCATGGAGCTCCTGGCCCGCAAGGCCGACGAGATGGCCATCAAGTCCCTGACGGCCGCGGAGCTCTCCGAGAGCGCGGAGAACGCGATGTTCGACGCCTACCGGCCCCTGGTGCAGGCGACCGAGGACGCCGGCCTGCTCGTGCCCGCCGCCCGCGTCCACAACGAGAACTGAGAGGAGATCAGCACGTGAGCGACAACCTCCCCGCCATTCCGGGCATGAACAACGGCGTCGCCAGCACCGGCGGCGGCGCCAGCAACGGCAACGGCTTCCTCGCCCTCGCGGGCCGGACCGCCAAGCTCGCCGCCTCCGCCCTCTTCCTCAAGGAGGGCATGCACCTGCTCCGCTCTCACATGCAGGCCAACGCCAACGCGGCCATGCGCCTGTCGGAGATGTGCGGCCAGGCCGAAGTCGAGCCCCAGTTCACCTCGATGATCGAGGACACCTCCACCGCCCTCACCGGCGTCGCGGAGGCATCCGGCGAGATGGTCAACGCCGCCGACGCCGTCGACACCGACGCCCGCGGCTTCAACGGCGCGCACGAGCGGGAGTACCGCCCCGGCTACGAAGCCTCCAACGGCTCCGGAGTCCGGCAGGCCAAGCCCGGCTTCTACCGGCGCTCCGGCCGCCGCAGCTGACCCACCCCACCCCCACCGCAGCAGGGACCGCGCCCACACCGGGCGCGGCCCCTGCTGCCCCTGCCCTCGAACGGAGGCTGTGTTGAGCACCATCGACCAGGCGGCGCCGACCGCCGACACCACCAAGAGCGTCCCGAGCCACGTCATCTACCGGCGCGTCCTGGCCGAACGCACCTCCTACGCCCTCGCCGCCGCCGGAATGGCCGTCGGCCCCCAGCTGGACGACAGCGCCTGGTCCTACCTCGCCTCCGGCGGCATCGGACTGGGCACCCTCGCCTGGCTGTACGCGAAGACCAAGGACCCCGACCAGGGCCTCGGCATGCTGACCCGGGCGCAGCGGGCCATCCCGTTCCTGACGGCCGCCAGCACCTACGTGGCGAACCTGATCACCCCCGGCTTCAACTGGTGGGAAGTCGTCGCCCCCGCCGCGTGGGCGTCCCTGATGGGCTGGATGGCGCCGCTCACCCGCAGCGCCGGCCTGGTCCTGGAGCTCACCGAGCACCAGGCGCAGGCCGGCCCCGCCCGGGAGCTGACGTACACCGAGTTCCTCGCCGCGAAGTGGGCGCAGGCCACCGGCGACGGCACTCGCCTGGTGTCCATCGCGCCGTTCCGCGCGGACCGGCCCGACTTCGAGGCCGTCGTCGTCGCCCAGGCCGGGAAGGCGGTGCCCACCTTCACCGAGGTGCAGCTGGCCGCCGCGTTCGACTTCCCGGTCGGCACCGTCAAGATCCGCCCGGTGCAGGGCTCCGGGCCCGGCCGGATGCGGCTGGTCGCCCGCCCCACCTCCGAGGACGTTGAGGCTGTAGCCGAAGGCATCCGGGGCCTGTGGGATAGCGCGGTCTCCGCCCCAGGCAAGGCCGCCCCCGGCGTTGACCTGGTCAACTACCGGGCCGAACCGCACCGCATCGTGCTGCATGTCGCCGCCCCGCCGGGAAAGGAGATCCACCTGCCGCACCGGGCGATCTGCTCCGCGTTCGGCATCGACGACCCCTCCCGGCTGGTCATCGAGACCGACGGCATCCGACAGGGCGTCGTCTCCATCTACAAGACGAACCCGCTGATGAAGGTCCGCAAGGCCACCGTCGAAGACCTGACGATGGACTCCAAGGGCCGTATCACCATCGGCGTCTGCCACGACGGCAAGCCCGCCCGGATGCGGCTGTGGGACCCCGAACTGGGCGCACTGCGCGGCATCACCGCCGGCGTCACCGGCGCGGGCAAGTCCGTCCTGCAGAACCTGATCCTCGCCTCGGAGAAGCGCTCCGGCGTCGTCTCCTGGGTCGGCGACGTCCAGGGCGGCATGTCGCTGCCCGAGGCGGAAGGCCGGGTCGACTGGTTCGCCAAGGGCCCGGTGGAAACGCTGCTGATGCTCACGGCCGCGCACGCGGTCATGAAGTACCGCGAGCACGTCAGCAACGCGATGGGCCGCGGGGACTTCGCCCTCGGGCGGCCGTGGCCGCTCATCAACATCACGCTGGACGAGATCAACCGGCTGCTGTCCCACCCGGACGAAGCGATGCGCAAGGCCACCGCCTACCTCATCGCCGACATCCAGAAGACCGGCCGCAAGGTCGGCATCGGCATCCGGCTCGCCGTGCAGTCCCTGCACCTCAAGGACCTCGGTGACGACGACGCGATCCGCCAGCAGGGCAAGGTCGGTGCCCTGTTCCTCATGCGCACCGCCTCCTCCTCCACCAAGGAGATGGGCCTGGACGGCATCGCCCCGACCGGCTTCCAGATGGAGAACATCCCCGCCCGGATCTACGAGGACGGGCAGATCGAAGCCCTGTTCTCCGGCAAGGACGACGAGGACGGCGAGTCCACCGCGGGCATGGCGTACATGTTCCTCGACGGGCGCGCCAAGTTCATGCGCACGTTCTTCGCGAAGAAGGTCGACGGCGTCTACCCCGACCTGATCGCCCTGTACGGCGACGAGCCGGCGAACGGACTGACCGAGGGCGAGGCCAAGGCCGCGCAGGCCGGGGCCGCGATCTACGGCGTGCGGCACACCAACCCGTACGCCGACTGCGAGACCCTCGCCCAGGCGTTCTCCGACGCACCCGACAGCAAGCCCACGGCCGGCCCCCCGGCCGCCGACGCCGACGCCGACGCCGATGAGGCACCTGCTCCGTTCGACGCGCCGTTCGGCATCCCGTTCGGGGACAGCGGTCCCGACCTCGGTGAGGAGCCCGGCCTCCAGGACCAGATCCTCGAACTGCTCGCCGACGGGCCCCAGCAGCTCAAGGACCTGCGCGCCGCGCTGCCCGGCTTCCAGCCCTCCAGCGTCAGCAACGCCTGCACCCAGCTCAAGGCGAAGGGCCTGGCCATCTCGCGCAAGCGCGGCCACTGGCAGCTCGCCGACAGCTGACCCGCACCCACCACCCACTCACCGAAGGAAACCGATACCCGTGGCCCTGTCGATCTCCCTGGTCCTGCTCCTCGGCATCATCGTCTTCATCCTCGTGCGCACCGGCTACCAGCGGATCATGCCGGGCATCGCCGTCGCCCTGTTCGGCTTCTTCCTCGCCAGCACCGGCATCGCCCCCACGATCACCAGCGCCGTCTCCTCCGTCACCGGATGGATCAGCAGCTTCTGACCAGCCCCGCCCGACCCCGCCGAACGAGAAGGAGAACACGACGATGAACCGCCCCCTGGTGCTCCTGGTCGACGACGCCGCCGACGTCCTGGCGGCCAGCCCCGAGGCCCGCGCGCTCGTCAACGAGCTGCTGCGCACCGGCCGCCGCAACGGCCTGGTGGTCCGCTCCGAGGGCCGTCGGCCGCTGCCGCACTGGCAGTACCTGACGCCCGGCGCGCTCGAGGCCGCCGCCGACCGGCAGCAGTAGTCCCGCCCGCTCCCCCGCCCCTGCGCCCTCCCTGCCCACCCGGCGGGGAGGGCGCCCCGCGTCTGCCCCGAAACGGAGATCACCGTGGACTTCGACCACATCACCCGCCCGCTCACCGACGCCGAAGCCAAGGCCGAAGCCGAGCGGATCATCGCCCGGTCTTTCCAGCCCGAGACGCCGGTGCGGCACATGCCGACGTCCTTCCGCGACGACACCCCGCTGCCCGCGTACGGCGACACCCCGCCCGTCCATCAGGACGACAAGCGGATCGTCCCCGCGTGGGCGGCCGGGATCGCGGTCGCCTCCATCGGCGTCGGCGCCGGCATCACCGGCATCGGCTGCGGGGCCTGGCTCGTGCTCCAGGGCCTGGCCTCCGTCACGCTCTACGGCGTTCTCATGGTCACCCTGCCGTTCGCGGGCGTCGCCATGGTCGCCACGGCGATCGGCGGCGCGATCAACAAGGCCCGCAGCGCCGTCACGAACAACGTGTACGAGGCGCCCGTCGTGCAGAACACGCAGATCAACAACACCAGCAACCAGCGCGGGATGTTCTCCCGCACCCGCAACGACGTTCGCTGACCCGGGCGCCCTGCCTCGTATCCGACACCCCGCCACTCGTGCCGGGCTTCGGGTGCGGGACAGGCCGTCCGGCCTCGCGGTCAGTCGTAGTCGATCCAGATCCGGCCGTCGCCGTCGACCTCGGCACCCCGGATCTGCCCGTCGACGATCGCCCCGTTGATCGTCACCTCGACGTCCTCTTCCACGTCGATCCACAGCACACCGTCGTCGTCGGTGAACGCGGGCCAGATCGTCCCGTCCGTGTCCACGACCTCTTCGAAGACGACTTCCTCCGGCTCATCGCGGGTGAACCACCCCATCGCAGCCGCCTCCCCTCTCCGGTCCTGTCGCACACAGCTTGGCCCACTCGCACGCTCCGTGAACACCGCATCGACAACAAGGAGTTGCCCCGTGCAGTCCAACGACAACACCCCCGGCCAGAACCGCCAGGAGCTCGCCTACCTCCCCGTGCCCTTCCCGAAGGCACCGCCCAAGCCGCCGCGGTTCGCCGCGCTGCGCGACGGGCTGCGCGACTGGTGGACCAGGGCCTGGGACATCGACGGCGTTCTCTACGAGATGTGGGAGGACGTCCTCAGCGCCCCCGAGGACGGCCCGCGGCACATGGCCCCCTGGATCCGGGCCGTCCTGATGGCGGCCGGAGTGTCCTTCGTCGTCCTGATGGCCAAGGCCGCCGGCGAGGTCGTCCTCCAGGCCCTGCACCAGCTGCTCACCGCCGTGCCCAAGGTGCAGGTCGGCGTCGACACCTCCAGCGGCGTGGCCGCCGTCGTCGACCAGCCGGTGCGCACGTACATCGCGCAGCACTCCGCCGGCCTCGCCGTCGAAGGATCCACCGTCTACACGCTGTGGCTGCTCACCGGCATCGTCGGCCTGGTCCTCGGCTACCTCTCCCGGAACAACGGCGTGCGCGCGATGTGGACCGCGTGGGGCGCGGCCACCGTGTTCATGGTCTGGACGACCACCCCGGCAGCCAGCCGCCCCATCGCGGCCGGGCTCGCCGTCCTCGCCTGGACGTTCCTGTCCGCGTTCGCGATGCGCGGCCTGACCCTGCGCCGCCGCGTCGTCGCCGGGCGCCCCGCGAAGGTCACCGTCAAGCCCGAAATTCACGTCCCCGTTCAGCCCCCGGCCCCGGCCGCCGAACAGCACCCGCACAGCGGCTGCCCGTTCCGGGACTGACTTCCGGTCGCTCCGCCTGGTCCTCGCCCACCCCGTTCCCGGGTGGGCGAGGGCTGGACAGGCCGACCGGCCACCTCGCGCCCCGCCGACACAGCACGACGTCGGCGGGGCGCGGCGCTTGCTGTCCACCGACATCAGGAGGAACCGCTCGTGCTCATTCCCCGCCCGCGCCGCCGGATCGGCCGGCCCCGCCCGCAGCGCCCCGGCCCCCGCTACCCGCAGCGTCCCGCCCGGCTCCCCGGTACCTGGAGCAGGTGATGCCCCGCCCCCGGAAGAGGCGCCGCCGCGAGGTCAAGCGGGTGCCGCGCAGCACCGCGACCTTGGAAGAGTTCGACCGGCGCACCTGTCCCGAGGGCCTGGTCACCCGGCGGCAGTTACGCGAGCGCGGCCTGAGCCCCGGCGGGCACGGCCCGGTCGCGGTCCTGCGCTGCAAGGGGTGCTCATACCGGCCGGACCAGTCGTGCAACCACCCCACCCGGGCCTGGCTCTACAGCGTGGAACTCGCCCGGCCGAAGCGCACGCCGACGCTCGCGCAGGAATGGGCGCTGGACCGGGCGATGGCCGCGAGGTCCACGTGCCCGGCGTGCAAGAGGCGCTACTACTTCTGCCTCCCGCTGCGCACCCAGGGCTGCTGCGACCCCTGCGCCAGGGGCTACGAGCCCAGCCCCGACACCTACTTCGCCTCCACGGCCCCGGTGACCCACCGGCTGGCCGCCTGATCAACGACCCTCCCGAAGGAGAAGTCACGATGCTCAGCAGCCTCTTCGCCCGCCGCTCCGACGTGCAGGACCCGGCCCTGTGGACGCCGCCGGGAACCACCGTCGTCCAGCGCTACCGCAACACCCTCGGACCGCTGGAGGGCGCGATCGTCCTCGTCTACACCTCCGCTAGCGACCGCAGCTCCTCCTACGCCGCCGCGTGCCTCGGCTGCACCTACCGCGCGGCCCGCAACGACCGCCGCGTCCGGCTGACGGAACCGGAAGCCGCCGACCTCGCCAACGCGCACGCCGCCCACTGCCGCGCGATCAACCGAGGCGTCCCGGCGATCCCCGACGACGACGCCGCCGCGCAGATCGTGCGCAGCCGCCTGCAGAGCAAGCGCCCGCACGGCACCTCACCGCACCCCGTGCACCTGACCGACTTCCTCGAGGACCGCGTCGACCTCCAGCGCGACGACGACTTCATCAAGCAGACGATGTTCGAACTCGTACGGACCGAGGGCCACTTCCTCCAGGCCGCGCCCGCGTACAGCGGCACCGGCACCCGCTTCCTGGTCCAGCCGCACCCGCCCCGGAAGTAACCGCCACACCGCACAGACCATCGCCCCGGCCGAACCGGCCGGGGCGACAGCACCTCCGCGGGGCGACCGCAGCATCGGCAAGAGGCCGGCCGCCCCGCTCCCCTTCACCCATGTCGAGATCAGGAGAACTCCAGCATGCATCGTCCCGCCGCCTTCGCCGCCCTGCTCGGACTGACCCGCGCCGCCAGCGCGATCGGCGACTTCTGGGTCCAGAACGACTTCTGCGCCCGCGTAAAGGGCGCCTCCGACGACGTCCCGGTCACCTACGAGGACCCGGCCACCAAGGAGAAGACCACCCACGGCAGCGCCGACGGCCGCAAGGCGTGCCTGCACCACTGCCTCACCTACACGGCCACGCAGGCGATCGTCGCCGGACTCGGAGCCCGCGCGCTGGGCATCCGGGTCCACCCCGGAGCAGCCGCGGCCGCGCTCGCCCTGTCGTTCGGCACGCACTACATCGCGGACCGCCGGGTGCCCGGCCACGGGGTTCTGGAGAAGCTCGCCGACAAGACCGGCAAGACCAACTTCTACAAGCTGGCCGACTTCGGCATGAACGGCGCCTTCCACCTCGACAACTCCTGGCACCACGGCTGGGAGACCGTCGCCGCGCTCATCGCCACGACCAAGGCCACCACCCGGTGACCGGCCGGACCCGTACGCGACTGGAACGCGTTCGCGCCTCAGTCGGGATCGCCTCGCTGGCCCTCCAGCAGATCGAGGACGACCTCAGCGCCGACGACGTCGACCAGGAGGAGCTCGCCGCGATCCTGCGCGAGCTCATCGAGGACACCGACCCGCCCGGCGGCTTCATCGCGGCCGTCGCGCAGCTGCTCACCGCCGCCGCGCGCCGTGCCGAGCAGATCGAGCCGGACCGCGACGGAGACGCCTCCTGCCCACTGCACGAAGCCGCCGCCCTGATCACCGACAACGCCGGCCAGCGCCTCATCTGGGCTGCCCGCTCCCTTCACCCGCAGGGAGACATCTGAGATGGCGAGCGCCAAGGCAACGAATCCTCCCCGGGGGCAGTGCACGCAGTGCTGGTTCCACGCGTACGCCAGCCGCGAGGCCCACGCCGGGCTCGGCCCGCGTCAGGACTGCCCGCAGTGCGTGGACCACATGAACAACGGCCACCCCAACCACATGATCGTCCGCTGACGGCGCTGCGCGAAGCCGCCGTACAGCTCACCTCCCACGCCGGGCAGCGCCTCATCCGGGCTGCCCGGCACCCTCACCCGCAAGGAGATCTCGCATGACCGAGCTGATCTACCCGGAGATGCCCGAGCACAGCCTCGTGGTCCTCATCGGCCCGTCCGGCGCTGGGAAGTCCACGATCGCGCGCACCTGGCCCGCCTCTCAGGTCCTGTCCCTGGACGAGCTGCGCGAGGTCGTCAGCGACGACGCGGGCGACCAGGACGCGACCGGCGACGCGGTCGCCGCCCTGCACCTGTTCCTGGAGGCGAGGATGCGCCGCCGGCTGTTCACCGTCGTCGACGCGACCAACGTCACGGCAGCAGCCAGGGAGCCGCTGGTCGCCGCCGCCAAGCGGCACGACATGCTCCCCATCGCGGTCATGGTCACCACGCCCGGCAGCGTCTGCATCGAGCGGCAGGGCCCGAGGCCGGCCAACCGCACGGTGCCGGAGGACGTAGTCGTCAAGCAGCGCCAGGACATGGTCGACTCCCATCGGACCCTCAAGGCGGAGGGCTTCCCCGAGGTCGTCTTCTCCGACAGCCTCTACCGGCTGCTGCCGTTCCTGGAGCGCCTGAGCGGGACGCGGCAAGCCGACCTCGGACTGGACGGCAGCGACGGCCTGGGCGAACTGAACCTCGTACGCCGGACCTTCGGCGAGGAGATCCTGCCGCTGTGGCGGTGGAAGCCCGGCTCGAACGTCGCCGGCGGCGACCGCGTCGCGGAAATCCGCCTCGGTCAGATGTACCTCACCCTCGCCCTGCGCACCGACGTGGACGGCGAGGGCGACGTCGGGTTCGACGTGATGGTGCCGTGCCCGGACGACGACGAATGCACCGGCTACGCCTGGGTGCCCGCCTACAGCGTCACCTGCCTGTTTCGCGCGCTGAACGGCGACCTGGACGACGACGAGGACATCGTCTGCACCGTCCACGGCCCGAACAACGACGACGACCAGGACGACCAGGACGACGACCCCGACGGGCGCGCCGACCTCGAAGAGCAGGCCCTCGAAGCGATCCGAGGCTGACGGACCTCCGTGCTGCCCCGGCCCCGGCTCACCGCCGGGACCGGGGCGGTCGCAGTGGTCCCTCAACCGCCGCGATCACGAGAGGAGATGGACGTCATGACCCAGCCCCCGTACTACGAGGTCGACGTCCCTATACGGAGCACCGAGACACCCGGCCTGGAAGGCGTGCACGTCTTCACTGGCTGGGCGGACAGCCGCAGCGCCGCCGTGAAGGCCGCGCACGAGGTCTACGACGCGGCGCGCGCCGCCGCCGAAGCCGGACGCGAGATTCCCCACGGAGGTCCGGGCGGCTGGTGCGCCTGCGGATACCGGCCCGGCTGGGAGCTCGACTGGCCCGCCGCGACGGCCGGCCCCTGGAGGAGCCCGTACAGCTGGCTCAACTCCAAGCCCTTCGAGATGTAGCTCTGCCCCGGGACAGCCGCTCTGCTTGGCGGCTTCGACGGCTGCCCCGGGCCCACCCAACCCGTACGAGACGAGAGGGAGATCCTCAGTATGGACTCCGTTCTGCGCGTACAGGGCCGGATCGGCCCGCGCACCCTCCTGATCACCACCGCCGCCCTGCCGCTCACCGGCTGGACCGTGCACGCCCTGGCGCTGCACCGCAAACTCGCGGCCACTCGGAAGGACCCGCTGACCGGCCTGCTGCGCCGCGACGCCTACACCGCCCGCGCCCGCCGGCTCCTGGCCCGCCACGGCGACAAGGTGACCGTGGTCATGGTCGACGCCGACCACTTCAAGCAGATCAATGACGGCATGGGCCACGCGGCCGGGGACACGGTCCTCGCCGCGATCGGAGCCCGGCTCACCGCCTGGGCGGGCCCGCACGCGTCCGTCGGCAGGCTCGGGGGCGATGAGTTCGCCGTGGTCCTGGAGCTGCCCTCCGACCGCCGCGAACAGCGCCTCGCACAGTTGGTCCGGATGCTGCACACCCCGGTCACCCTGGACGACGGCCGCACCGTCGACGTCGCCGCCTCGGTCGGCGCCGCGGCCCCGGCCTCGGTCGGCTCCCGCGACCTGACCGTGCTCCAGAGGGCCGCCGATGCCGCCCTCTACGACGGCAAGCACTCCGGCCGCGCGGCCTTCGCAACGGCGCAGCACGTCACCGTGCCGTCCATCAACGGCCGCCGGGCCGGGCGTCCGGGCACCAGCGTGTGGGGGCGGGCCGCATGAGCATCGCGACCCTGCCCGAGGGCGACTGGATCCGCGGCATCAGCATCCGGCAGCCGTACGCGGCCTGCATCCTCGCCGGAGCCAAGACGGTGGAGAACCGGCCCGCCCGGTGGCGGACCGGCTGGGTGCTGCTGCACACGAGCCAGACCGTCGACCGGCCCGCCCTGCGCGTCCCGCTGATCGGCCGCACGATCCGCGACCGCCAGCTGGTCACCGGAGCGGTCGTCGGCGTCGCCCGGATCACCGACTGCCACCAGGACCTCGAGGGAGCGCCACTCTGCTCGCAGTGGGCGCACCCGGACTCCTGGCACCTGGTGCTCGCCGACGTCCAGGAATTGCCCCTGCCCGTCCCCGCGCGCGGGCAGGTCGTGCCGTGGAAGCCGACCCCGGACCTGCTGGAGCGCGTGTTCCAGCAGCTGCCCGACTTCCGGCCGTGACCCGCACCGGAGACAAGAAGAAGCCGTTCGAGCCGGGCCTGGTCCCGGCTCCCGGCGCGCTCCTCGAATGGCGCGACAGCCAGCACTACGACCGCTGGCAGGACCGCCCCTGCGTGCTGTGCGACAAGCCCACGCCGATGCGCTCCCACGCCGGGGAGCCCGTCCACAAGGCGTGCGCTGAGGACTGGATCGCCGCGAACCCCGTTGAGGCCCGCCTCGGCAGGTTCGCCTCCGACACCCAGTCCAAGAGCACCAAGCGCGCCACCCACGCCTGACCCCTCCCCCCGGAGGTCCCCATGAGCAGCACCGACCGCGACGTCGACCACACGCTCGCCTACCCCGAACCGCCGGCCTCTCCGCTCTGGCACCGCCACGGCACCGCGAAGGCCCGGCCGCTCACGCCCGCTGAGCAGAAGCGCAACTGCGAGCTCCTGGTGCTCGCGCAGCGCACCCCCCGCTCCCGCTCCCGCTCCCGCTCCACCAAGACCCTGGCGGAGGCCAACTGATGGACACCAAGCACTGCGCCGTCGACGGCTGGGTCGACGCCATCCCCACCCCCGGCCGCCGCTCGGACACCGCCACCTTCGACCTGATCGTCCGGCCCGCCGACATCGACACCCTCGCCGACGACGCGCCCGACACGGTCGTCTCCTGCACCAGCGGCGACCCCCGGATCACCCACGCGCTGCTCACCGGGATACAGCCCGGCGACCTGCTGCGCGTCACCGGCACCCTGGTCCAGCCGCAGGTGCCCGGCGAGGACGCCCACCTCACCGTCGACGGCCTGGAGGTCCTGGACACCGCGCTCATCCCGGTCCTGAGCGACATGGTCATCGACAGGTACGCCGACTACGTCGTCATCTTCGACGGAGACCACGACCAGGTCCCCGTCTTCACCGCGAGCGGCCGGTGGGTCGGCCTGGCCGACAACCCCGACGCCATCGCCACCCTCATCGACATCGACGAGCGCGTGAACGGCGGTGACGCCTGATGGCCACCGTCGCGCCCTCCCGCACCGTCCTGGAGCGCTTCCCCGCTGGAGGCCCCCGCGGCTCCTGGCCGGCCGAAGCGTACGCCGCTGCCCAGCGCGCTCAGGGCACGCAGGCGGAGGTCGTGATGGACCTCCGCACCGACCAGTTCCTCGTGGTCACCGACACCACCACCCACTGATCCACTTCACCGAGAGGTGCACATGACCGAGACCGAGACCACCCGCTACACCGCCGACGTGGTCGCCCTGACTCCCGACGGCAACGTCCTGCTGATCGAGCGCGACTGGCCGCCGTTCGAGGGCGCCTGGGCTTTGCCGGGTGGCCACCAGGACGAAGGAGAGACCAGCCGCATGGCGGCCGCCCGGGAACTCCTGGAGGAGACCGGAGTCCGCGTCGACCCCGACCAGCTGCGCACGATCGGCACCTGGGACCAGCCGGGCCGCGACCCGCGCGGCAGGTACAGCACCGACGCCTACCTCGCCGTCGTCCCCGCCGGCACTCCCATCGCCGCCGGGGACGACGCCCGCACCGCCCGCTGGTGGCCCCTGGACGCCCTGCCGGAACGACTTGCGTTCGACCACGCCGACATCCTCCGCGCGGCCACGACCTCCTGAGCCACACCGCAGCGAGCCCCGAAGCGCCGCACCCCGACCGGAAGGCCGGGGTGCGGCGCTTCCCCGTTCTCACCACCCATCAGCACACCGAGAGGCCCCGCGTGTTAGCCACCCTCATCACCGCCGCACTCACCATCGTCGCCACCCTGCTGGGCGCGATCGTCAGCGGTCGCTTCGCGGAGCGCGCCGCCGAACGGTCGGTGCGCGTCAGCCACGGCGAGGCGATCCGCCGCGACCGGCTGGAAGCCGTCACCGCGCTGGCCTGCGCCGCCAGCGACCACCGCACGGCGATGTGGAGGCGCGGCGACGCCGTCCTCACGGGCGCCAGCTCCGAGCGGATCGAGACCCTGCGCGGCGAGAGCCACATGACCCGCAGCGCGGTCACCCGCCCGCTGGTCGCCCTGCGCGTCCTCTTCGAGGACCAGGCCGTGCGCGCCGCCGCCGACCGCATGATCACGCTCACCTACGCGATCCGGGACGCGTACGCCACCACCGAAGACCTCACCGCCGCCCGCGAGGCCGCGAAGGTCGCGCACGACCAGTTCGTGAACACCGCCGCCCGCTACCTGAGCCCCGCCCCGTCGACGGCCAACCGCACCCCCGAACAGGAGCCCACCCGATGAAGCGCCCCACCTTCCGCCGCTGCGGGACCGCCCCCGGCGCCCTCTCCCCCGAGGACCAGGCCGTCGTCGACCAGTTCCGCGCGATGCTCACCGCCGTACGCAACCCGCAGCCCTGGACGCCCGGCGGCTCCCAGGACATCGCCGTGCGGGTCGGCCCGTTCGTGGAGCGCGCGCACACCCGGCCCGGCGACGACCACGGCCCCGAGATGATCGCCGTGGCCCTGGTCCACCCCGACACCCCGCACGCCGCGGGCTACCTCCACGGCCGCCGGCTCGGCTACACCGAACGCGGCTGGCTCCGCTGCGACACCAGCGCGATCCTCGGTGTCTGGCAGCCCGGCTACGCGATGCTCACCCACGCCGCCGCGAACCTCGCCCTGCCCGATGACGTCGGGATGGAGCTCGCGCACTACGCCCTCTACATCGAGGCCCGCAAGCGCGACGACAGCCTCGACGGCTACACCCTGCTGCGCCTCGGGCCGTACACCCAGACCCGGCACGCTCAGCAGGACTACGACCGGCTCACCGCCACGCTGGAGGGCCGGGAGACCACCGCGGTGCCCGGCTTCCGCGTCTCCGCGCGGTACGCGCCGTTCGACGTCAGCGACCATCAGCTGTTCGTCGACCCGTACGAGGCCGACGCCGTCGCGCTCCTGGACGCCGCCGTCGCGGGGGTGAGCGCATGACCACCCCGGCCCTGTACGAGATCGAGACCAGCGAGAGCGACGACGGCACCACGCACCCCGCCGAACAGCTCTGGACGCCCTGCGCCGACGGCGCGGCCGACCACGGGTTCATCGCCCACCAGGGCCTGTTCGTCGCCGGGATCGACGGAGCCGACGATGACCTTTACCCGGTCGGCTTCCTGGTCCTCGGGCACCAGCGGTGGGCCGACGCCATCGAGGCCGCCGCCGCGTACATGTCCCGGACCCACGGCTGGCGGAACCTGCACCTCTACCCTGGCGACGACCCGGCGGTCCTCATCCCCCGCATCCCGCGCGCCGTCCACACCCACGGCGCCTTCTTACGGCACCCGCACCCCGAACACGGCTGCGGATGCGAGTGGGACGACACCTGGCGCATGGTCTGGGCACCCAGCACCGAGCCCGGCGCCATCCCGATCACCGCCCTGCGACACCCCGCCGCCCCGGCGACCGCCGCCGGCCTCCCCAACCCCGACGAAGACGGTGCGCCCGCGACCTGGGCGACCTGACCTCTGCTCCACCCGAAGCCCTGCCTCCGGCCCCGTGCCGGAGGCAGGGCTTTTTTCGTTTCTGGAGTCAGAGCCGTCAACTCCGCGCCGTCCGGCACTCGATGGATCATGAGCCCGGAAATGGACTCCCCAAATGGGGAGCGATGCTCGCAAGCCAGTCCTGGCAAGGGTTCTGGGTGTGCCAAGATGCCCCTGCCGCGCACGGTGCGGCCCACGCATGAGTAACAAGGAAGGGCACCCCCCGTGCTGAACCCAAGCGCAGCGCAGCCGATCGAACCCCCCGAGGGAAGTACCGTCGTCGGCACAGGGAAGGGCGGCGTCGGCAAGAGCACGGTGGCCGCGCACCTCGCCGGCGAATCCGCGGCTGCCGGGGAGCGGACCCTCCTCATCTGCGTGACCGGGCAGGATGACGACGACCTCGGCATCAAGCGGTTCAACCGCGGAATCCACCCGGAGGGCCCGTCCGTCATAGACGGTGAGGGTCTCTACAGCGCCATACACGATCGCACCCCGCTCCGGCCGATCCGGGAAGTACGCCCGAACCTGGACGTGATGCCTGGCGGGCCCAAGGTCGGCGAGATCGACGGACTCCTGATGCTGCGCACGCTCCAGGAAGGCGCAGGCGTCGTCATGTCGCTCGCGCAGGCCCTGGCCCCGATCGCGGCTCTCTACGACCGCATCATCTTCGACAGCGCCCCGGAGAAGGACTCCCTGGAGCAGCTGGTGCTCGCCGCCGCGAAGTACCTCATCGTGCCCACCCGCTCCGACGATTCCTCGGTCCGCGGCATGGAGCGCATCAGCAAGAACTTCAAGCTTGTGAAGACCCAGGTGAACCCTCACCTCCAGATGGCCGGCGCCTTCCTCTACGGCTCGAACCGCGCGGCGACGCTGATGCACGCGGCCGTCTACGAAGACATCCGCACGGCTCTGGGCGAGGGCACGCCGATCCTGGAGACGATCGTGGGCTACCGAGAGGTGCCCGCCCGCAACGCCCGCAAGAAGGGCCTGCTGTTCGGCGAGTACGCCGACCTGCTCCCGACGACCGCGACCACCTACGACGTGAAGGCCGGCCGCGCGACGTCGGCCGACGTCGTCCCGGACACGATCGTCCCGCTGGCCAAGGAGATGCGGGAGCTGAACCAGGAAATCTTCGACCACACCAGGAGGAGGGCCTGATGGGCCTGTTCGACGTCGACGAAGAAGCCCAGCAAGGCCAGGGCGCAGGCGGCCTCTTCGGCGGAGGTCTGGCGGCAGCGGCCGGTGCGGCGAGCGTGGTGGTCAAGCCACTGCCCGGCACATCCCTCGCCTTGATCCCCGCGCCGTACCAGCCTCACAGCGAAGACGAGCTGTCCGACCAGGAGCGCGCGGACCTCGAAGCCTGCAAGGCCGGGGTCGACAACCTCCGCAACGCCTTCTGGATCGCGGGCAAGTCGTTCGAGACCATGAGCGTGGCCAAGCTGCACCGCGAGGAGAACCCCAACTACGCGGCATGGGTCTGGGACACCTGGGAGGTCTCCGAATCCCAGCTCTACCGGCTCATCGACGAATGGCGCGTCGGCGAAGCTCTCGCCAACCTCGGGCACAAGCCGCCGGAGTCCCACGTCCGCGCGATGACCGAGCTGCGCCGCCAGACGAACGACAAGGTCGCGATCACGGTCTACGACACCATCGCCCGATGCAGCCCCCGCGTCACAGGGGAGCTCGTGGAGAAGGTGGTGGGCGACCTCGGCTTCCTCCCGAAGGACGCCAAGCCCGCCGACGTTGGCCGTCGCGTCCGCGAGCTCCTGGAGGCGCCGGAGAAGAAGCCCGACGCCGACGAGAAGAACGACGGTGTCCCCGACATCAGCTCGCTCGGCGACGACTCCCCAAATGGGGAGTCGAGCCAGAAGCCCAGCAATAGCAAGGCGGACCCCCTTGCGACGAAGGACATCGAGCGACTGCAGAACACCCTCGTCTCCCTCCAGGAGGCGGCGAAGAAGGTGAACAAGTCGGCAGCACGCCGGGCCGTCGAAGCACAGCCGGACATCGCCGTCCCGCTCATCCAGGAGATCGGCTCGCTGCTCCAGCAGATCGACAGGGCCGTGGCGATCAGGCTCCCGAAGGCGGAGTGACCTCCGAGGTCGATGACGAAGGCCGGCCCCAGACCACCGGGGCCGGCCTTCCGCGTTCCCGAAGCCGTCAGGGCCCGGTGAGGATGTCGTGGGTGCCGATGCGACGCCAGATCACGTGCGGGGTGTCGGGGCGGCGTGCTGGTCCGTATTGCCACGTGGCGCGCCCTGCGGGGCCGGTGCCCATGGACCAGGTGAGTTCGTAGATCCCGGTCGCCCGTTGAACGCGCTTGATGCGGAGGCCGGCGCGGAAGCGTCCTCCGGCGCGCAGGTCCTCGACGAAGGCCGCCACGGTCTGGCGGAACTTGCGGCGTTGTTCCGGGGTGAGGCGGTCCAGGTCGGCGGCGAAGCGCGGCAGGGTCTCGTACGTGGGCACGGTGAACCTCCAGGACGCACGAAGCCCCCGGCCGGTCGGCCGGGGGCGGTGGTGGCTGTTCGTGTTGAAGGGCGTCGGTGACTTGGTGTGCTCAGCGGCAGTTGACGGTCCGGGGAGTGGTGCGCTGGTGCGCGTTGGATGGCGTGAGAGTCGGCTGGAGGCGGATGTCGTAGTGGGGGGTGCTGTCGGTGCGCAGCATTCGCACGGCCGCCGTCAGCTCCCGTCGCGGTCGTTCATCAGGTCGTTCCACTTCTGCTCGATGACCGGGTCGTTGGTGCAGCGGGTGCAGTGGGGCAGGTAGTCGGTCCGTGTGGGGTACGGCACGCCAGCCGAGCGGACGACGACCCTTGGGCGACGCGTGAGCGGGCGACGGCACAGCGGGCAGAGGTCTTCGTGGAGAAGATTCGTTTTCATGCGGCGCACTGTGCACACGTCGGCGGCTTACCGTCTCGGGCTGCCGGGACAGCCCGCCTGGCGGGCGCTCCGGTAAAGACTTGGTGATGGCCTCCCGCCCGGCGGGAAGGACCCCGGATCGCGCTTTTATGCAGGTCATGACCGGTGTTCCATGGCCCGGTGATCAGCAAATCGGCGCTCCGTCCGGGTGACGGAGTGCGCTACCTCTTCCGCGGCGTGATGGTCGGTGACGGCCACCGCCCCGCAGGCACGGCGCTGCGCGACGCCCAGGACGAGGCCGGCGTCCCGCCCGGGATCTGGCGGGGCCGGGGCCTGGAGGCGGTCGGCCTCACGGCCGGGGACGTGGTGAGCGAGCGGCAGGCCGAACTGCTCCTGGGGGAAGGCCGGCACCCGGACGCCGACCGGATCGAGCGCGAGCGCCTGGAGGCGGGCGACGATCCGGCGAAGGCCCGGCGGGCGGGCGTGCTGGGCAGGCCCATCGAGCACAACCGGTCGCCGAAGACGGAGAAGGCCAAGGAACGCGTCCCCTGGCTGGGCATGGACCTGGTGTTCCGGCCGCCGCCGACGGCGCACATCGCGTGGGCGCTGATGGGTGACGAAGAACGGCGGGTGCTGGAGCTGTGCCAGGACATCGCCGTGGACAAGACGCTGGAGTGGCTGGGGGAGTCGGTCGCGCAGATCCGGTCGGGGAGCGGCGGCAAGCACCGCACACCGGTCCGCGACGGGCTGATCGTCGCAGTGTTCCGGCACTACGAGTCCAGAGCTGAGGAATCGAAGCCGCTGCTGCACGATCATGCGGTGGTGTCGATCCGCGCCCGCCGGCCGGACGCCAAGGGCACGTGGGGCAACCTGTCGGCGGACACGCTGCTGTCGCATATCGTCGCCGCCGACACCCTGTACCTCCTGTTCTTCATGGAAGAGGTGTCCGCCCGGCTCGGGTGGGCCTGGGAGCCGCGCGAGGTGACACCCGGCCGCCGTCCCGTCATGGAGATCGCGGGCATCGACCAGCGGCTCATCGGCTGGCAGTCCACGCGCCGTCAGCAGATCGAGGAAGCGATGTTCGTCCTCACAGCCGAGTACGTGGAAGAGCACGGGCACGAGCCGGGGGAGAAAGCCGCCTACGGGCTGGCCTGCCGGGCCGCCGACCGGACACGCCCGCCCAAGCGCAAGGAGCCACGGCCGCTGTCCGAACTGCGCCAGCGGTGGCGGGAGTCGGCCATCGACGCCTTCGGCGCCGACGTCATCAACCGGCTGGCGCAGCGGGCGCGAGCGGCGGCCGCCGCGGTGTGGGCGCGGGTGCGGCCGGTCATCGACGTCGCCCTGGCGGCCGTCGACGTCGTCGCCGTGGTGTACGTGATGCGCGGGGCGTTCAAACGCCACCACCTGCTCGCCGAAGCGCGCCGCTACCTCTCCTACGTCCTGCGCGGCCGACCCCACCAGCCGGGCCTGGACGAGACGATCGTGCAGACCGTGGTCGACGACTACACCCGCCCCGTCGCCCGGGGCCTGATGATGACCGCCGACCTGCACGCCCTGTACCCGCGCGACACCAGCGACCAGGCCGTGCTGCGCCCGCTGACCCGCAACCGGACGCTTCCTCTCTACGCGCGGGCCCGCCTCGCCGCCGACGCGTTGAAGGCCCGGATGCACGCGGCGCGCCGTGCGGAGCGCCTGGGCTCCCGAGCCCGCCCGCACACCGTCGCCGTGCCCGGCACCTCGAGGTCCGGCCTGCTTCCGTTGCGCCCGGACCGGGAGGCCAACCGCGCCCAGGAGCAGCAGCAAGGAACCGAGGCTGCCGCGCTGGAGCAGACCCGCGCCACGATCGAGGCCGTCGCCCAGATGGCCGCCAAGCTCCAGGACACAGTCCGGGAGCGCGCCGCCGCCCGCTCCGCCGCCCGCGCCGCCCGGCAGCGGCCCACCCCGCCGGCACCGTCACACACCCCGCCGCCCGGCGTGCAGCCGACGCCTGGCCGGACACCCACAGGAGGACTCGCATGACCACACCGGAGACCCCCGAGATCCCGGAGCCGAAGGACGTCCTCGCCCGAGCCCGCGCAGCCAGTGAGGAGATAGCCGCCGCGCTCCATGAGGACCAGGAGCCCGAGCCCGAGAAGCCCGCGGGCTGGCAACCGATCTGGAAGCGGCCCCGGACACCGAAGTCGAAGGCAGCCAAGAAGAAGCAGCTGGAAGATCAGCGGGAGCGGCTCCAGGACGCCGCCAAGCGCCGCCTCGCCGCCGGGGAGTCGCGCCGGCCCCGCTCCCGGCAGAGCCGGATCGGCAACGCGGCCGCGCGCCGCGATGCCCGCGCCCTGTCCCGGGTACGGCACTCCAACGCCTGGCTGCGGTGACGATGCCCGGCATCGTCCACCGAGTGGAACTCACGATGTCCTGCACCCGGTGGCGATGCACGCCACCGGGTGGAGCCCACTCAGTGGCGTCCACTCAGTGGAGCCCGCCCAGTGGACTCCACCGTGGTGCGCACCGGATGACGATGGACGCCACTCTGGTGCGCACCACGATGTCCGCCACCGCACCCGGTGCGCCTCGCGACGATGCCCGGCACTCTCGCGCGCACCACGATGTCCGGCACCCGATGCTCCGGACTCCACCCGGTGCGCACCGCCCGGGTCGTACGCATCGGCGGGCCCGACCCCTTGTCCACCTCCAGGCGGGAGGTCGGTGACCCCTTGTCCAGGTCGGGGCGGGCGCACGTTTCCCCTTGACCACGTTGGATAGCGGAGCGTTTCCCCTTGTCAGAGCCGGTCTCGGCTTTCGATCAGACAAAAGTCAAGGGGCTGTGTGATATAGGAGCCCGCTCCCGCCTGCGGACGGTGAACCGTGACGGATGCGCGCACTCGATCCGCGCGGCGCGCGGGGTGCACCGCACCGTCCGGGAGGTGCGGTGCACCGGATGCGCGCGGCGCGATGCACGGTGCGCACGGAGCACCGCACCTCCGGGGAGGTGCGCGCACCGGATGCGCGCGGCGCGGTCCACGGTGCGCATCGCGCGCGCCTCCCCCCGGTGGCGCGCGCACCGGATGCGCACCACCGGCGGGCCCGGTGCGCACTACACGGCGGTGAGGCGCACCGGGTGCGCACCGGCCGGTGCGGGGTGCGCATCGAGGGCCTGGCCCACGCCGACGGCCTCCAGCTGGCGCAGGACATCGGCGACGTCCTCGTGGTCCTCGGTGAGGAACTGCGCGGCGAAGTCGATGACCGCGCGGGCGATGCCCTCCGCCGCGTCCGGCCCGGCCTGCGCCCAGACCCGCAGCGAGGTCACGAAGACGCGCCCGAGGGCCTCCAGGGCGAACGTGTCCGCGCACGGCTCGCCCGCCTGCGGACCGGGCAGCGCGGTGACCGGGACGACGATCCGGGTGACGACGTCGACGAGCAGCTCGGGCATCCGCGGTTCGGCGCCGGCGAACTCGCGGGCCGCGTCGACGTCGTCGGCCTGGACGGCCCGGAGGTAGTTGAAGGCGCTGATGGCCGCGTGCGGGGTCATCGGGGCGAGCGGCATGGTGGTGGTGTCGGGCATAGGTGGCTCCTCATGTACGGGCCGTCTCGCTGATCGGAGGGCCGCAGGATGTGATTGCTGGCGGGGGAGGCGCGGGGCGGTGAGCGCGGGGCTCACCTGGCGCGCGTCACGGGGCGGTGGTGTCCACCGGGCAGGCCGCGGACGATGCCGGCCCGCGCGTCCAGGAGCAGGCGGCCCCTCGCGCACGACTCGTAGGTGTTCAGGGCGTGGGCGATGTTGTCGCGGCTTTCGCGTTCGACGAGGACCTCCGCGATGAAGACGAGGATCGTCTGGGCGATGCCCGGGGCGGCGTCCGGTCCGGCCTGCTGCCAGTTGCACAGGCCGTACAGGAAGACCTTGCCGAGAGCCTCCAGGGCGAAGGAGTCCCATGTCGGTGCGTCGTCGTCCGGGCCGGGCAGAGAGGTGCCCGCCTCGACGATCCCTTCGGCGATGCCGGTGAGGAGGGCTGACATGTGCGGTTCGGCGAAGATGAGCTCGCCGGCTATCCGGGCGTCACCGGCCTGGATCGCCCGGAGATACCTGAAGGCACTCGCCACTGCTTCCTCGGTCAGCGGCTCGAACAATGCATCGGCGGGGCTCTGCTGCATGACAACTCCTCATCGATGGCCCGCCACGCTGATCGCGGCGGCCTCAAGAGGAGCCTCTAATTGCGGCCCTGTGGACAGAGTCCGGGCACCGACGGTGAGCACTGCCTCGTAGCCACCGCGCCGCGTTTTCCCTTGACCACGTTGGCTACGTGCGACATACCGCCCATTTCGATGGGGGAGAAATCTCCGTCCCGGCACGCTGCGCGACGACCTGGGAAAAGGCGCTGCCGCCTGGGACATGCCACTGGGAGACTGCGGGGATGACCACGCAGCGGCTGCCGTTCCCGGTCCCGGACGACCGGGCCCACTACTTCGTCACCGGCTACGCCGACATGCACGACCTCGTTGAGGACCTGGTCGTGCCCGACGGTGTGCCCGAGGCTGCGGCGACGGTCCTTCGTACGGCCCGCGAGCTGCTGCGCCAGTCGTACTACTGCTACGAGTTCTCCACCGTGGCGGTCATGCACTCCCTGATCGCGGTGGAGATCGTGCTGCGCGACCGGATCCCGGACGCGGGCAAGAAGCCGCTGCACCAGCTCATCAAGCAGGGTGCCGACGCGGGCATCCTGACCGCCCGGCAGGCGGAGTACCTTGATGACGGCCGTAAGATCCGCAACCGTCTGGTGCACGGCCAGACCACGCACGCGGTGATGCCGCCGGCCATGTCGGTGCCGATGGTGACGACGTCGTTCGCGATCGTCTCCGAGCTCTGCGCGGCGCCCGCCGGATGATCACGGCTCGGTAACGGTGATCAGTGATTCGTCACACCGTTGGCTTTCTCGACACCTCTAGCAAGTGAGGGGGGATTCCATTCGGCCCCCCGCGCCACCTGCGTGAGGAGCCACGTCATGACGTACAACAGCAGCGCCCGGCAGCCCGACCCGGAGCCGCTTCCGACCTGGACAAGGGGTGCTGAGCACCTTCCGGGCGACCCGGAATCCAGTGCCGTGAACGGTGCCGCGAACGATTCCAACGTCGTGCCCATCACCGCAGCTCACACCGCCCGTCAGGGTGCCCTCCAGCACGCCGACACCTCTCTCCCTTTCCCTGAGACGTCGGCGAAGGGGAAGAAGTCCACTCCCACGGCCGGGAAGGTACGGGCCGATGCGCTGCGGATGCTGGGGTGTGTGCGGATAGCGACGGTTCGGCAGATGGCTTCGGTGATCACGGCGGAGGATGCGGATGGTCGGTCGTACGTGCGCAGGGCGATGAAGAAGCTGGCGGAGCTCGGCCTGGCGGAGACGAACGGCAAGGCGGGCAAGCATCCGATCTGGAACCTGACGGTGGCGGGGCAGAAGGCTCTGGCTGACGGCAACGAGCTGCCTCTCCGACCGAAGGCCGGCACCGGAGCGAAGGCGGTGAAGGCCGGGTTCGGTCCGCACGGGGTCGCGGTGACGGACACGATCCTCGCCTTCGGCGGCCGGGACCATCTGACCGGCTGGCAGGTGGAGGTCAACCACGCCATCAAGGAGACCGGCCTCAGCTTCAACACCGACGCCGTCCTCGCGTGGCCGACCAAGACCAGCGAGGTGCGCCTCTTCGAACTCGACAACGGCACCATGCCCCAGGCCCGGCTCGCACGTGAGGTTTGGGACTACGAGCGCTACGCCGGGCACCGCGTCTGGGAAGGCGCCCGCGGCACGATCGGCGGCACGTTCCCGTTCTGGCAGCGCCACCGCTACACCCGCTCGAAGACCTTCCCGCGGCTGCATGTCGTCTTGGCAGGAAAGGCGGAGCACCTCCTCGACAACCGCCTCCAGGCGCTCGCCGCCGACGTGGAGGGCATCGCCGTGGCGGTGTGGGCGAACACCCTGCCCAGGCTCCAGCGGGGCGATCCCTGGTACGAGATCGGCGTCGACGACCCGTACGTTCGCCGCGAGCGCTACCCCGAGCCCGCCGGCCGCTGACGTCCGAGCCGGGCAAGCCCTTCGGTGCGGGAGGGCTTGCCCGGGGGCGGCCCGGCTACGCCATGGCGGCGGCCACGGTCTCCAGGACGACGCGCTGCTGCGGGTCGACGGGCACGTCGGCCTGGCGCAGCGAGCGCAGCGTGGTGCCTTCGGCGCACAGCCTGCACAGCCCGATCACCGGCATCGGACCGGCGCCGATCAGGGTGTGCGAGGAAGAGCTCTCGTAGACGGGCCGGTAGCAGCCGGGGCACAGGCGGCAGTCCTCGAGGTCGTCCGCCGGCGGTGCGTCCGGACCGAGCACCGGCACGATCCGCAGGAGGCTCTCCCCTGCTTCCGCCCACAGGCCCATCGGCCGTTCCGCGCTCCGCTCGAAGACGACGTCGCCGTCCGGGTCCTCAGGGGTGCGGACCCGGGCCAGCGTGCCGACGCCTTCCTCCGGGTGGTCGGGCATGAACGCCAGGACAGTCTTGTGGCCGGGGCTCTCGGTCACACCGAAGACGTGGCCGCGCCCGGCCGCGAGGGCCGCGCCCACCTCGTTCAGCCCGCCGTCGACGTCGTTGCGCAGGCGCAGCGGCCAGGCTGCCGGAACGCCGTCGATCTCGGCAGGGGAGGAGGTGATCAGGATGCCGTTGCCGGACTGGCGAACGTCCAGGTGCTGCATCCCCTCGGTGGAGTGGAACGCGGTGCCGAACCACTCCGTGGCCGGGCGGTCGCTCTCGCCCCGTGAGCGGCGTGGCTTGTGCTGCTTGTGACGTCCCATGCTGTGCCTCGCAGACGTGACCCCGTGCGCGGGCCGATCGGTCCGCTGAACGGCACAACCGGCAGCCCGCCGGCCCCGGCACGCCGTGGACCCGTCGGCCACCCGTCCGGCCCACCCGGCTGTCGCTTTCGGCGCGCTGCTGACCGTACGGGGGACAGATCCGGCCCTGGTCTTGACCGAGGGGGCCGGGGCGCGGGACGGTCGGCGCAACTAAGCGCAACCGACTCGACACGGGAGAGCGCCATGACGTTACGGTTCGTCGGGATCGACCCGAACACCGGAGGCGGTGGATCGCCGACGGTGTGGGTGGAAGAAGAGAGCGCCGACCTGATCCTTCAAGGCGAGGAAGCCGAAGCGTTGTTGAAGGCGATGGTCGGCGGGACCGAGTGGGTGCCCGGCCACGCGGCGGGCATTCCGCCGCACGAGACGGTGATCCGTATCCCCGTCCGGATGGCGTCGATTCTGAGGGAGGCGTGCAATGTCGCAGAGCAGCGTGCCGGACTTCGCTGAACTGCTGAGGGGCGCTCAGCACAGCGCGGTGCACCTGGAGATGCGCGACCGCTACGGCGTCGGCGATGAGGCCGAAGAGATCGAGCTGTTCGCCCGGACCGGTCAGATCGACCTGGACCCCACGGCCCGCTGGTGGCCCGAGTGGCTCGGACTGGTCAGGGAGACCCTGGCCAGGGGAGTGGTGATGCGGCGCGCCCGGATCGTCTCCGAGCCGGTCACCGACTACATCCGGTGGGAGCACGCCGCCACCGTGCTGAACGTGGGCGCCGGCGAACAGGTCCGCTGGCTGCCCCGCCGCAACGCCTCGGACATCGCCCTGCCGGGCAACGACTTCTGGCTGATCGACGACCGCCTGGTGATGTTCCACTTCTTCAGCGGCGACGGCGACTGGGTCGACCCCGGCTGTGAACTCACCGAGGACCCGGCCGCGGTGAGCCTGTGCGCGTCGGCGTTCGAGACGGTCTGGGAGCGCGGCATCCCGCACGAGAAGTACACCGTCTAGGCCCCTGAGCAGCCACATGACCGCCTCTCCATCCTCCAGCGCACAAGCAGCCCGCGAGGCGCTCGCCGTGCGGCTGCAGCACCTGCGCAGGGACGCCGGCCTCACCGGGAAGGAACTCTCCGCCCGGTGCGGCTGGCATCCGGCGAAGACGACCAGGATCCAGAAGGGCGAGGCCCCGCCCTCGGACGCGGACATCCGCACCTGGTGTGCGGCGTGCGGCGCCGACGACCAGACCGAGGACCTGATCGCCACCGCCCGCGCCGTCGACTCCATGTACCTGGAGTGGCGCCGCCTGCACCGCAACGGGATGCGTACCGTCCAAGAGGGCTGGTACGCCCTGCACGAGCAGACCCGCGTCTGCCGGGTCTACGTCTCCAACGTCCCGCCGGGCTTCTTCCAGACCCCGGCGTTCGCCACCGCCCTCATGGGGCAGATCACGACCTTCCAGGGCACGCCGAACGACGTCGCCGAAGCCGTCGCCGCCCGGGTCGCCCGCTCCCGGTTCCTCTACGAGGGCGGCCACCGCTACGTCGTCCTCATGGAGGAATCCGTCCTGCGCTACCGCACCGCCGACCCCGACGCCATGCGCGGGCAGCTGCGCCACCTCCTGGCCGTGATGCCGCTCGCCTCGGTCTCGCTCGGGATCATCCCGTTCACCGCGCAGCGCACCGTGTGGCCGCTGGAGGCGTTCTACCTCCACGACGACACCCAGGTCGTGGTGGAGACCCTGACGGCGGAGATCAAGGTGAAGCAGCCGCGCGAGCTCGCCGACTACGCCAAGGCGTTCACCGGCCTCGCGGAGATGGCCGTGTACGGAGACGGGGCCCGCACGCTCATCCGGGCCGCGATCGACGCCCTGGAGTGAACCTCCGCAATTCTCCGCAACTTCGTTGAGGGCGCCGCCCGTAGCTGCGTAGCGTCGACGGCACCGACGGACCACCAGCCGGAGAGGCGGGTCCCCATGCGTGCACACACCGACTCCACCGCCCCGGCCCCGGAGGGCCGCGGCCTTCAGCCGCCCGCCTACGGCGTTCCCTCCCCGGCCCTGCTGGCCCGCGCGGACCGCGGCTTCGCCCGGTTCCTCGCCCAGCAGAACGAGGACCAGGACGACGGGGCCGACGGCGGCGAGGACACCCAGCGGTGACCGCCGGCCACCCGCGCGAAGACGCCCCAGCAGCGAGGCCCGCCATGCATACCAGCAGCCACACGGTCCTGTACGACCCCGACGGGCTGATCGAGGCGGAGCTCCCGCTCGACCGCGAACCGTACGAGAGCCTCGTCAAGGCCGTGCTCGCGTGGACCGGCGAGGACACGCTCGCCGAACGCGACTACGAGCAGATCGGCCTCCAGCTGACCGGCCACGCCCGCGCCGTCGCCTCCGACGTCCGCCGCCGCGCCGACCAGCTGCCCAAGAGCAGCGGGCGCCGGGCGCTCGCCGACGTCGTCCTGCGCGAGGCGGAAGGTCGGCTGTCCGCGCCGCTGGAGGGCACCGTGCACTGCGTCCAGAACCGCGCCCGCCTCGTGCGCGCCCTCTACGAACGGCTGGACCGCCTGGAGGCCGCACCCGCCCCGGAGAGCGTCGCACCGAGCGGGGGCTGAGCCGGTGTCACTTCGCCCGTTCTGGCTGCAACACCCGGTGCAACACCACCGCGCGCAACGCCCTGCGTTTCACATCTGACCTGCGGGAACACCCGAAATGAGCCGGGACGGCCCGCGTGTTGCACCCGGCGTTGCAGGTCCTCACAGACATCCGGCGCCGGACAGCCGGCCCACCGACAGCACGAGACCCCGGGCCTTGGCGAGCCCGGGGTCCGGTCGGAGCGGGGGAGCGGTCAGTAGTCGTCGCGCTCGGAGGGCGGCCCGTACTGCTCGATGAGGTCGCAGGTACATGTACCGCCCGCGTAGAGCGTCTTGTCGCACTCATCGTGGTGGTCACGCTGAGGCGGTGCGGCCTGCACGGCGGCGGGCTGCGCCGGAGCGTCCTGGGCGACCCGGACCGCTCCTGCCCAGTCGACGCCCAGCGCGGCGAGGGCGGCGAGCTGGTCGGCGCTGAGCTTGTCCCGCCTCGATTTGACGTTCGAATTCCACACGCCCAGCTTCACGGTCACCGGCTCCGCCTCGCCGTCGACCACGATCGTCTCGCTGTGCCCGCGCGGCACGGGCCGGTCCGCGCCTTCCCGCTCCACCCACTGCGCCAGAGCCGCCAGGCCCCGCTGGAAGGCCGCCTCCGCCTTGCTCCCGGCCTTCCTCGGGCCCTTGGCCGCGTCGGCCGGCGCTGCGGGGAGCTCCGCCGGGGCGGCGGCGGTCAGGGGGAGGGTGGCGCCGCGGATGCCCAGGGCGGTCAGCCGCTCGCGCTGCTCGGGCAGGAGCTGCGCCCAGGTACCCGGCTCCTGCTGACGCCACCTCCAGGTGCCGATGTCATCGCCGTCGTGCATGACGCCGCCCGCGATGTAGGGCAGCACGCCGTCGGCGTCGACCAGATCGGCGAGCACCCGGTAGTGCCGCTGCCAGTTAAGCGGCCACGGGCAGTCCCAGTCCGGGTCGATCTCGGTGAGCTGCTGCGCGCGCTTCGCCGCCCGGTCCGGGTCCTTCCCGAGGCCGCCCTTGCGGCGGAGGTTGGCGAGGTGCTGGCCGACGGGCACCATCGCCTCGCCCTCGCCCCACACCGCGTCCTGACGGGGCGCGAGGTGCCCGGTGGCCCGGCGGTAGGACCGGAGCGCGGCGAGCTTGCTCTCCCACGCCTCCTCGCCCGGCTCCCACACCATCCCGGCCTCCGGGGCGTCCAGCAGCGTCTTGCGCCGCTCCTCCAGCTCACCCGCCCGCAGAGCCTTCCGCTGCTGATGCACCCATCGACCAAGCGGAAACGACTTCGTGACCCCCACTTCGACCTCGACGTCGTAGGGCACGGCGTGCACGCCGGTGATCTCGTTCTCCGCCCGCCAACGGATCAGGGCCTGGTAGCCCTCCAGCCACACCAAGGACTCCGGCCGGTAGACCCGGGTCCGCAGGAACGCCGCGATCGTCGCCGCGTCGCGCGGGCTGGAGAAGTGGAGCAGGGCGGCTTCGGCGGCGGCCTGGGTGTCGTCGTCCTCCTGGTCCTCGCCGTCGCCCGCGCCGCCGGCCCCGACGATCTGCCCGTCTTCGTCACGCTGGACGTGCACCTTGCGCTTGCCGCTCGTGAGCGCACGGGAAGCGAGCTGCTCAACGAGTCGGTCATCATGCGAGCGCAGACCCTGGAGGACAGCAACAAGGGGGCGAAACGAGGCGCTGGCGACCATGTCGGTGGGGTCCTCGTTGGGCTCCAGGAACACCGGAACGATGATCCGCGCCACCTTCGTGGAGCCGTCGCGGTTCAACCTGAGCGCGCGGCCGATGTTCTGCACGATCTCCACCTGGGAGCCGCGGGTGTCCGCGAAGCAGATCGAGTCGACTCCCCGCTCGCCGGTGATGTCCACGCCCTCCCCGAGAACGCGAACGCTGGCGAGGAACGCCCGGTGCACCCGGCGCCCGGCCGCGTCGATGCCGTTGGCGAACTGGCGCAGCGCTTCCCGGCGTTCGGCTACGAGGTGGTCGCCGCACAGCCACGCCGACCAGACCCGGTCCGGAGGTACGTGGCGGCCGGCCTCCAGCTCGTAGAACTCCGCGTCGATGGACGACGCGGGGAGCTTGTCGGCGGCGGCCAGATCGGCGTCGGAGGCGTCGTTCAGGTACAGCGCGGCAGCCGTCTCCGGCAGCTTGTCAGCGAACGCGCGGGCCTCTTCAACCTTCTGGTGGAACGTCATGACCGTACGCAGGTTGTACGCCGCCGCGTGCTCCAGGAGCGCGGTCTGCAACAGGGCCAGGCGCCGGCCCCGCTGCGCCTCCTCCGACTCCCCGAGAACCGGCGAGGGATCGCGAATCTCCAGCACGTCGATCTCGAATCCGGCAAGGATTTCCCGCTCGATGGCCTCGCTCAGACCGAGCTCTGCGAGCCACGCGCCGTAGGTTCCCTCCGGGTCGTCCGACATGGTCGCGATCTCCGCCTCCTGGCCGTCCGCGCCCTTCTGCGGGCGGGCCGCGGCGAGGATGCGCGGGGTGGCGGTGAGGTAGAGCCGGAAGTCCGACGGGATACGAGCGTTGTCGTGAATCGCCGCCCACGGACGACCAAGATCACCAGCGGTTCCATGGGCCTCATCCACGATCGCGAGGTCGAAGCCGTCCATGCGCTGCCCGTAGAGGCGCTCCCCGCCCGCCAGAGCGGCCTCCAGCGGCCCGCGAACCCTCCGCTGGCCCACGGGAGCGTCGATGTCCTCACGGTCCACGAGAGAGGCGTACGTGGCGAACACGATGACGGGCCCGTGCCCGGCCCACAGAGCGAGCTGGATCGGGTTCGTGGTGGTGCGCACACCCAGCTCGTTCAGCACCGCGTCGTTCTCCAGCGAGCACACCGCGACCATCGGGGCCCGGTGGCCCACCAGGCGCCACGCCTGGGCGGTCTGCGCGAGCAGGTCCAGGGTCGGCACGGTCACGAGGATCCGGCCGTCCGCGAAGCTCTCCAGCGCGCACGCGGCGGCCGTGATCGTCTTACCCGAACCGGTCGCTGACACGATCGTTCCCCGGGCACCCTGCGGGGGCACAGATGACCTTGCAGGGAATCCCACCCACTTCCTAAACGCGGACCGCTGATCTACCTGGTGTTCCTTGAGCCGAATCGCTGACATTCCGTGCCTCCCCTGGAGTTGAATTTCTGCGGTCTTTCAGAGGGCCGCGTGCGGAATGCAGGCCGCGCCCATGTCGTTCCAGATCGACGCATCCGCCTTGTGCCAGCCGCCGGGCTTTCCGTCCTTGAAGGGCGGCTTATCGTCCGGGTCGTAGTGACCGGCATCGAGCGTGCAGACGACGTAGTCCCCATCGCTGTTGACCGTCCGGGCCGTGCACAGACCGCCGGCCTCGCCCAGCGCCTCCAGGACCTGGCGGTGCCTGGTTGTGTGCGGGTACGTGGCCGGCAGTACGGCTTCCCGGACGTACCTCTCCAGCCGCACCAGGTCGGCGCGCTCACGCTGCCTCACGTCCGCGATGTGTACGGCCAGTTCAGCGGCCCCGGCCGACCGGCCGCCGCGCCGGAACCACTCCCGGTCCGCGATGCCCACCAGAGCCTCGCTCACGGCCGTCACACCCTTGTCCCAGCCGTCCTCGAACTCAGGGCGACGAGGGCGCGGCGCCATGCCGTCCAGCTCCACCACCTGGCACTGCGCCCCGGCGACCGCCCCGGCCTCCAGCGCGGCCACCAGGTCGTCAGCCTCGCTCGCGGGCACGCCCTGCGCCTCCAGGAGCGCGAACACGCGCAGCCGGGCGTTCACGGCCGCAGTCTGGTACTGCGTCACCCGGCGCAGAGAATCGCTGCTCAGCGCCGGATCGGGTCCGGTAGATTCGTGGTGACCGGTCATCTGCGGTCGTTCCTCTCGGAATTCCGGGGAGGTTCCCGGGTGGTTGGGGGGTGTCCCGTTTTTCCGCCAACGGTACATGCTGCATCAACCCGATGCACGCGGTACACTAGAACCCACACGAACGAGCGACCCCCCATCTCGTAGCCAGCCCGGCCCGCGCCAGCGGGCCCCAAGGGACTGGAGGCGCAGCCGGAAGGACCGTCAGGCGGGGGAGCGCAGCGGACCCGCCGGGAGCGCCCCGCGCTCCCCAACTCCCTTACTGGAGGCCCCACAAGCCGCACCCACGGACCCGATCGGCCCGGCCGCGC
>NZ_JAPEPC010000001.1:6587500-7495744 GCF_026340465.1 Streptomyces sp. NBC_01306 | reverse complement strand
ATGTGCAAGCGAACCACCGCGCTGCGCGCGGTGGTTGCGCTTCCGCTCCGCGGAAGCGCGAGCGGGACGCTCCGCGTCCCGCTCAACTGGGCTGCTGCGCAGCCCAGTTGCTGCCCCGTCCGCTGCGCTCCCGGGGCAGCGGGACTGTGTCCCGTAGCAGGCTTTCGCTTCGCTCTAGCCTGGCAGGCAGGTCCGCTGCGCTCCCCTGCCTGAACGGTCCTTCCGGCTGCACCTCCAGAACCGAGGCCCGCTAACGCGGGCCAGTCTGGCTACGGAAGAGGGGTATCGCGCGGACCTTTCAGCGTCGTCTTTTGAAATAACCGTGCTGATGCAGCTTGTAGATGATCACTGGGGCCAAGATGAGCCACACGGCCAGGAAGGCCCGTTTGAACCATGGATGGCCGTCCGGCCTGGCGCCCTGGGTCAGCTCTGAGGCGGCCACACTGAGTCGAGTCATGCTTCTCCAGTGCCCAGCCAACAGGCCAACACGCAGCCTCTGTATCCGAGTTGTGGAGGTTGGGGCTTGCGATGCACTCCGGTTTCCAGTAGGGGTCGCTCGTTCGTGAAGGTTCCCGTGTGGTGGCTGCATCAAACTGATTCAGCATGTAACGTTGGTAGAAATACAGGACACCTCCCCTCGTCGGGGAACCTCCCTGAAATTCCGAGAGGAACGACCACAGATGGCCTGGCGCCACGAACCTACCGGACCCGATTCCGCGCTGAGCAGCCATTCTTTGGGCCGGGTGAGTCGGTATCAGAGGGCGGGCGCCAAAGCCCGGTTGAGGCTGTTCGCGCTCTTGGCCGCCCACGGCGTGCCCGCGAGCGAGGCGGATGACCTGGTGGCCGCGCTGGAGGCTGAAGAGCGGTCGCGAGGGCGCAGCGCGAGGTGGCGAAACTGGAAGGCATGGCGTCGCGCTCGTGTGGCTCGGTGTTCGAGGACGGCTGCGACGATGCGGTACCGGCCGTGAGCGAGGCCTTGGTGGGCATCGTGGACCACGGTTGGTCGCGGTGTGGTGGCCGGTCGGCCGGCGCCGTTGAACTGGCCGTACACATCGCGGAACGAGGCCCTCTGAAAGACCACGGAATTCAGCGCTCGGGGAGGCAAGGAAATGTCAGCGATTCAGCTCAAGGAACACCAGGTAGATCAGCGCTCCGTGTTTCGCAGGTGGGTGGGATTCCCTGCAAGGTCATCTGTGCCCCCGCAGGGTGCCCGGGGAACGATCGTGTCAGCGACCGGTTCAGGCAAGACGATCACGGCCGCCGCGTGCGCGCTGGAGAGCTTCGCAGACGACCGGATCCTCGTGACCGTGCCGACCCTGGACCTGCTCGCGCAGACCGCCCAGGCGTGGCGCCTGGTGGGCCACCGGGCCCCGATGGTCGCGGTGTGCTCGCTGGAGAACGACGCGGTACTGAACGAGCTGGGCGTGCGCACCACCACCAACCCGATCCAGCTCGCCCTGTGGGCAGGGCACGGACCGGTCATCGTGCTCGCCACGTACGCCTCTCTTGTGGACCGCGAGGACATCGACGCACCGAAAGGCCAGCGGAAGATTCGCGGGCCACTGGAGACCGCTCTGGCGGGCGGAGAGCGACTGTACGGCCAGCGCATGGCGGGCTTCGACCTCGCGATCGTGGACGAGGCGCACGGCACCGCTGGTGATCTTGGTCGTCCGTGGGCGGCGATCCATGACAACGCCCGCATCCCCGCCGACTTCCGGCTCTACCTCACCGCGACCCCGCGCATCCTCGCCGCGGCCCGCCCGCAGAAGGGCGCGGACGGCCAGAAGGCGGAGATCGCATCCATGGCCGACGACCCGGAGGGCACGTACGGCGCGTGGCTCGCGGAGCTGGGTCTGAGCGAGGCGATCGAGCGGGAGATCCTCGCCGGGTTCGAGATCGACGTGCTGGAGATCCGCGACCCCTCCCCCGTTCTCGGGGAGTCCGAGGAGGCCCGGCGGGGCCGGCGCCTGGCGCTCCTGCAGACCGCCCTGCTGGAGCACGCGGCGGCGTACAACCTCCGTACGGTCATGACGTTCCACCAGAAGGTGGAGGAGGCCGCCGCGTTCGCGGAAAAGCTGCCGGAGACCGCTGCCGAGCTGTACGTCAACGACGCGTCCGACGCCGACCTGGCCGCCGCTGACAAGCTGCCGAAGTCGTCGATCGACGCGGAGTTCTACGAGCTGGAAGCCGGCCGCCACGTACCCCCAGACCGCGTGTGGTCGGCGTGGCTGTGCGGCGACCACCTCGTCAGTGAGCGGCGCGAGGCTCTGCGGCAGTTCGCCAACGGCATCGACGCGGCCGGGCGCCGGGTGCACCGGGCGTTCCTCGCCAGCGTTCGCGTCCTCGGTGAGGGCGTGGACATCACCGGCGAGCGGGGCGTGGAGGCCGTGTGCTTCGCGGACACCCGCGGATCGCAGGTGGAGATCGTGCAGAACATCGGCCGGGCGCTGAGGCTCAACAAGGACGGCTCCACCAAGGTCGCCAGGATCATCGTGCCGGTGTTCTTGGAGCCCGGCGAGGACCCCACCGACATGGTCGCCAGCGCCAGTTTCCGCCCCCTTGTAGCGGTCCTCCAAGGACTCCGCAGTCATGATGAGCGTCTGGTCGAGCAGCTCGCCTCCCGCGCCCTCACCAGCGGAAAGCGCAAGGTCCACGTCCGGCGTGACGAGGACGGCCGGATCGTCGGGGCCGGCGGCGCGGGCGACGGCGAGGACCAGGACGACGACACGCAGGCCGCCGCCGAAGCCGCCCTGCTCCACTTCTCCAGCCCGCGCGACGCGGCGACGATCGTGGCGTTCCTCCGTACGCGGGTGTACCGGCCGGAGTCGCTGGTGTGGCTGGAGGGATACCAGGCCCTCATCCGGTGGCGGGCAGAGAACGAGATCACCGGCGTCCACGCCGTGCCCTACGACGTCGAGGTCGAGGTGGGGGTCACGAAGGATTTCCCGCTTGGCCGATGGGTCCACCAGCAGCGGAAGGCGCTACGGGCCGGGGAGCTGGAGGAGCGGCGCAAGACCCTGCTGGACGCACCCGAAGCCGGGATGGTCTGGGAGCCGGGCGAGGAAGCGTGGGAGAACAAGCTCGCCACGCTGCGGTCCTACCGGCGGGCCATGGGGCACCTTGCTCCGCGTCAGGACGCAGTGTGGGGCGAGGGCGAGGCGATGGTGCCAGTCGGGCAGCACATGGCGAACCTGCGGCGCAAGGGCGGCCTGGGGAAGGACACGGAGCGGGCGGCGGAGCGCGCGAAGCATCTGACCGCGATCGACCCGGACTGGAACTGCCCGTGGCCGCTGGACTGGCAACGCCACTACCGGGTACTCGCCGACCTCGTCGACGCCGACGGCGTTCTGCCTGCCATCGAACCCGGGGTGCTGTTCGAAGGCGACGACCTGGGCAAGTGGCTGGAGCGGCAGAAGAACCCCGGCACCTGGGCGCAGCTGTCGACCAAGCAGCAGGAACGGTTGTCGAAGCTGGGCGTACAGCCCATCCAGGCGTCGCCTCCCGCCCCGGCAGCCACTCGTACGACCAAGGGCCCGACCAGGGCCCAGCAGGCGTTCCAGCGCGGCGTACAGGCCCTCACACAGTGGGTCGAGCGGGAAGGCGCGGATCGGCCTGTGCCGCGCGGTCATGGCGAGCAGATCGCGGTCGACGGTGAGGCGGAGCCGGTGCCGGTGAAGCTGGGCGTATGGCTCTCCAACACCAAGACCCGGCGGGACAAGCTCGCCCAGGAGCAGCTGGACGCGCTGCGAGAGCTGGGCGTCGGCTGGGCGTAGAGCCGGTCTTTGGGGCGGCTGCCAGCGCTCGCCCCAAAGACCGGCTCTGCTGCAGATCAGTAAAGCCCGATCGCGTCCACGATGATGGCCGGACCGGCGATATGGGAGTGAACGTCCTCAGTGGGGAGATCCAGGTTGAAGTGGCTGACCAGCTCTCGCACGTGATCGTCTACGTCGAGCATCATGAAGCGCCGCATCATGTGTTCCCAGTCGTGGAGGAGCCACTGTTCGGCGCTGAGGTATCCATCGCTGCCCCCTGGAATCAACCTGCTAACGCTTCCCAGAACGCGGAGTTCTCCTTCGATACGGTTCGCTGAAGCCTCGCCCAGGAAGTGGTCCGGCGGCACATTGATGTAGACCTTCTGCGGCAGGTTCGACCCGGTCAGTTCCAGGAGGGTTGGAATGGGGAGGAGCTCGTTCCGGAGGTACACCTGCTGCAACTGCTCGGCGAACGGCAAATCTGCAATCTCGAGATTGCGGAGGCTGTCCAGGTCGGCCTCTACGGTGTCCATCAGCCGACGAAGGATGAAGAACATCTTCCCTGCCAGGCTGGCCGCGGTGATCCTCGTCGTTCCCTCGATCTGGACCAGATCGTCCCTGACGAGGGGAGTTTCGCCGTCCGGGTCGACTTTGACCGCGCCAGCGTCGTTGATCAGCGCATCGATCAACTTGCTGAAGGTGGCCTTCTGCTTGGGGGCAAGACTGTAGGTGGATTGGAACTCAACGTCGGCCCCCCTAGTAGGGCTTTGTTAGGTGGTGTCGTAGGTCTGCCATGGGGTGGGTTGTCGGCAGGTGGGGCAGGTTCCGGTCCAGGTGGCTAACAGGTGTTGGAGGAGTGCCAGGGCCTGGTAGAGGGTCAGGCCCTGGCAGGGGCTTTTGGGGAGGACCGCTGTTCGGTCAGGAAGAGGTGGGCGGCGGTGACGAGGGTGACGTGGCGGTGCCAGCCGGTGAACGAGCGGCCCTCGAAATGGTCGAGTCCGAGCGTCGTTTTCAGCTCGCGGTAGTCGTGTTCGATGTGCCACCGTAGTTTCGCGAGGCGGACGAGATCCCGGGCCGGAATGTCGGCCGGAAGGTTGGAAATCCAGTACTTGACCGGCTCGTTCTCCCCTTCGGGCCACTGCGCGATCAACCACCGAAGAGCGATGGCACCGTCCGGGGCGGGTTTCGGGCGGCGGCCGGCGAGGCGGACGCGCAGGAACACGAAGCGGGCGGACACGGCTGCTTTGGAGCCCTTGCGCCAGGTGACCGTGACCGCTCGTGCACGTCCGGCGGCCAGGACGTGTTCGCGCAGGCTGATGGGCCGGGTCCGGTAGCGGGCCAGCGGACGCGGTCCGAGCCCGCCGTAGGGCGGCTGGTGTGGCACGGCCGATTCGGTATGGGCGGTCATCTCGCCCTTGACCCGCAGGGCGTAGGCGAGGCCGCGGTCCTCCAGGCCGTGGCGGAAGTCGGCGTTCGCTCCGTAGCCGGCGTCCGCGACCAGCACCGCGGGCCGCAACCCCAAGGCCGCCAGTTCGTCGAGCATGTCCAGCGCGAGCCGCCACTTCGGCCGGTGCTGTTGCTCATCAGGAATGCGGCAGCGGGCCCGACGGCCGGCAGCTTCGGCCCCGTCCCAGCTGCCGGGCAGGAACAGACGCCAGGACAGTGGGCACGACGCGGTGTCGGACGCGGCGTGGACGCTGACCCCGATCTGGCAGTTCCCGACCTTGCCCAGGGTGCCGGAGTACTGCCTGGCCACCCCGGGCGAGGACGTCCCGTCCTTCGGGAACCCGGTGTCGTCCACCACCCACACCTGCGGACGCACCACCGCCACCGCCCGGCGGGCCAATCCGGCACGAACCGTGTCCACCGGCCAGGTCGACGACGTCATGAACTGCTGCAACTGCTGATGGTCCACCCCGAGTCGCCCGGCCATCGGCTGCATCGACTTCCGACGCCCGTCCAGCAACAGACCCCGCAGATACAGCCCGCCCTTCACCCGCTGATCAGCACGCGCCAAAGGCGCGAACACCTCCCCAGCGAACTCCTCCAACCGACCCCGGCACGCCGCGAGTTCATTCGCCCTCATACCAGCAGGAAACCACCAACGCGCCCACTTGCCTAGAGACGTAACAAAGCCCTACTAGAGCCTTCCAGCGCGAACGCGCCCACGCCAGCCTTGCCGCCGCCGGTCTGCCTCCGAATGGACTTCTCGACGATCTCGGCTTGGTGAGGAATCTCGATTTCGTAGTACTCCGCCTGCGACAGCAGGGTCTCAGTGTCGAGGTAGATCGGTGATAGCAGCGCCATGCACAGAAGTGTCTCAGTGCCCTCTGACACTCCGGCCCGTGCGCGCTCCAGTGCGACCAGCGGAGCTCTGAGCGCGGAGAGCCGACGGTTCGCGCGCGCCGGCACTGGGGGAACGATCTCCCAGGTGAGGGCACCACCACAGCCGAGCAGGCTGCACCGGAGTTCCTGGTGAACTTGAACATGATCGCCAGGTGGATCGAGGGGTGCTCCGCGGAGACCGCGCCCTGCTTCCTACCTGAAGACCACATCTGAGCAAGTGGCCTTGATCGTGAACAGGGCCTGGGGACGCCGGCGCGGGTGGATGCTTTGCCGGTGACAAACATTGATGAGGTACGCCGGGCCCTGGAGGAGTCCAGGTTCGATGTTCTGCTGGGGCTGGAGGAGTCGAGCTGGCTGGACGTCAAGAGCGGGATCTACCACCTGGGCAATCCGGAGCACGAACAGGAACTCCTCAAGGACGTGGCCGGCTTCGCCAACACTTCCACCGGTGGACTGCTGGTAGTCGGCTTCAAGACCGAGCAGCCCCACGATGTCGAGATCGTTTCCGAGCTCAATCCCGTGCCGCGGAAGCTCGTCGACCTCGACCGGCACCGCAAGCTGATCGACGGAAAGCTGATACCCACGGTGCGAGGTCTGAGCGTCAACTGGATCGGCTGCGGTGAAGAAAAGGGCGTACTGGTCATCGACATCCCAGCCCAGCCGCCCGCTTCCCAGCCTCTCGTAGTACCGGGTCCGACCAAGGGCGCACCACCCGATTCGGTCGCCGTACCGATGCGGCGAGGAGACCGCACCATATGGCTCCCCCGGGCACAGATCCAGGCGCTGCTCGCCACAGGGTGGGCGGTGACCGGTGCACCTGCTGAACCAGCAGCCTCGCGCACTGCGGACCGTGCGAAGAGCGGCCGCGTCTTCGACGCGCTTCTTCCCGATGCCCGATGGATCAAGGTACTGGCCGAAGGAGCCCCGCTGTATCGGGTGCCCACCTGGCTGGCGGGCGCCGTCTACGACGCGTACGACACGCTCACAGTCGACGTCGTGGACTTCATCGACGCGGAGGCGGCTGAAGAGCACCAGGCCCTGGTAGAAGCGCTGGGTGATCTCCACGCTGAGTTCATCGGGACCTTCCCGCCTGGCGGGGTGAGCGGCTACAAGTACACGGAAGTACCAGCCGAATGGAAGGGCACAGACCCCGCTCGCTACTACAAGGCGCTTGAAGACTTGTCGACGGCGAGGCAGAGGTTCCTGGACCTGTACAGGCAGTTGAGCAACATACTGACCAGAAAAGGGTTGCTGTCCTGACGGCCCTGGGCTGTCCCCCGAGGCAGGGAGCGCCACTACCGGGTGCTCGCCGATCTGGTCGATGCCGACGGCGTTCTGCCCTACATCGCGCCGGGCGTCGTCTTCGAGGGCGACGACGTGGGCAAGTGGCGGTGGCAGCAGAGGCCGGGCACACGGGCGCAGATCCTCCCCGAGCAGCGGGAGCAGCTGGGCGTCAAGCCGCTTGAGGCGCCGTCTCCCGCCCCCGGCGGCCACGCGTACGGCGAAAGGGGGCCCGAGCAAAGCGGAGCAGGCGCTCCAGCGGGGTCTGGCGGATGAACGAACTGATGCGCATGGCATACGCAGGCGGTCTGGTGAACCACAACTCCCGCGAAAAGTGGCAAGCGGACGAAATCGCCTCCGCTGTCGTGGACATCGAACTCCGTACTGCCGACCGCCCCGACCCCGCCCGCCGCAGTCAGCTCGCGGCCCGTTCCGGCGAAGCCGCTGCTGGAGCGGGGCCACCATGACGATTGCGAGAAGGAGTTGTACGAGGGCGGCACCTGCACCTGCGACCTCGTCGAGCCTTCGGGCCGCCCTCCGAACGGGACGACTACTGAACCTTTCTCTTGACTGCGCCCTTCTCACCACGCTGGACCCCGGGCCCATCTTTCAGGCCCGGGGTCTCGTGCCGTCGGGTTCGGGACGGGTGCAGTCGTTCGGATCGCGTAGGCCACATACAGCCACGGAAAGAGACGTCACCGGTGACCGGATCGAACGGGACTCGCCGCCGTGTTCTGCCATGTGCGCAGTCACGGCGTGAACTATCCAAGAGTTCGGCTCCAGAACATCAAAGATCACCATCTGAAGCGTTAAAGGTTCCAGGTGCAAAGTAAGCGCCTGCCTGCGGCTTCGGGCACCAATGGTTTCCTATCGGGGTCATCTGTTATCCCATGTTTTCCGATAGCCCGGTCTGAACGGGAGGCGGCCAAGCGGCCGCATCGGAATTCGGCACCCGCTTCGTATGACCGATCGGTGAACATGGACTCCGTGAACACCGAACTGACCGTGCTGAAGCGGGACATGGCCGTGAGCCAGGACGACACGATACGGATGCTGCTGGAGCAGTCCAAGCGCACCGGCCGTGCCGTCCTCATCCGGCGTGCCTTCGTCCAGGATGCCGATCCCGGCCTCCGTCTGGTCACGCGGCCCGGCCCGTTCTCCAAGATGCTGCGCAGTAACGAGCGGCTGGACCTTTTCCTCCTGATCCACTGCGTCACCGCGCGCGCCGACTGGGGTGTCGCTCACCGGTCCGAGACCTGGGGCCGCGCCGCGGGGATCTCCTTCGCCACCAATGGAACGGCAAGCGCCGCGGTCTCCCGGCACCTGCACAAGCTCAAGGAACTGAAGCTGATCAGCACCGAGCCTTACGGCCGGATGACGAAGATCACCAAGTTGCTCGAGGACGGCTCCGGCGACCCGTACACGCTGCCGTCGGGCGACAAGGAGGGCTCCCGCAAGAGCACCTACTTCAAGGTGCCGTTCGCGTACTGGGAGCAGCGCTACTACCGGTCGCTCTCGATGCCGGCGAAGACGATGCTGCTCATCCTCATGAGCCAGCGCAGCCCGTCCTTCGCCCTGCACAAGGCCAGGGAGTACGCGCTCTGGTACGGGGTCTCCCCGTCAACGGTCGGGCGCGGCATCGAGGAGCTGAAGAAAAAGCGCCTGCTGTACGAGTTCCTCTCCGAGCAGCAGTTGGACGGCTTCTCCGTCCTCGGGCAGAGCACGCATGTCCGCTGGGCTCTCGCCGCGCCGTTCGACCTGAACGTCAACAAGACGGAGCGCGAGGCGGCAGAGGCCGCCTGGACTCCTGAGGGCGTCGCCCGCACCGCGCTGCGGATCGGCACCCGTATCCCCGCGCTCTCGGGGGCCACGATTCCGCAGTGAGCACCGCCGGGGCGCTACGGCCCTCGGCCCCACGACTCCCGGCCCGGCACACCTGGGTCGGGCGCGGCGCAGGACGCCGCCCCGAAACGGGCGACGGCCCCCTGTTCCAGCAGGGAGCCGCCCAGTGAAGAAACCGACAGTCACTCCCCAAGGAGGCACCATCAGCATGCTCAACGAGGCTAAAGGCACCGACCCGCCGACGTCGACCCGGCATCACCAGGGCAACGGCAAGCTGTGCCCCATCCGGTCCGAGATCCGGACCCGGCTGCGGCAACTGCTGGACGGCGGCCGCCACCGTTGCCTGCGCGCCCTCGCCCGTACGGCGGGCTACGGCGTCCTCCGCGGCTCCGCCGGCGCCGTGGGCGCGAGCGGGACCGGGTGGATCATCTGGTGGATCCAGCAGCGCTGAGTCGGCGCACCCACTGATCCCGTCGTACACCGCCGCTGGCGACCCCGGACTCAGCACCGGGGCCGGGGCCGTCAGCGGCGCGGCGGCACCAAAAGAAAGCCGGGTCGGAACCCGCGCGGGAGCCCGGCACGGCAACGACGCACACACGCGGCTGCTGCTAGTCGTCGGCTCCAGCTCTCTCGTAGCCGACGTCCGCCAATCCTGTCCCGAAGATGTTGGAACTGGCGGGCAGCGCCAAGCGGTGTGGGAGAACTGTCGCTGCGGGGAGCATGCCTTGTCGGGTTGGCCGGTGGGAGAGGTGGACGTGGGACAGATCGAGCAGGGGCTGGGGCGTGCGTTGCGCACCCGTCCCGTTCCCTCAAGTACCGGGGCCCGCCTGCGGTTTCTGCTTATGCACCAGGGTTCCACCCGGAGGGTAGACGCCGTACTGGGGGTGTCGCAGCGCACCGTGCAACGGTGGGCTGCGAAGAAGCCGGGAGCGCGCCGCCCGCCGGGTCCGCTGCAGGTCCGGGCGATCGAGGAAGCGGTCCTGGCTCGGTGGCAGCCCCGAGTACGGGCCCGCCGGCGTGCCCAGGCAGAGGCGGACGGCTTCGTCTTCCATACCCGGGCGCGATTCGGGTTTGCCGCGCCGGCTCCTCGGACGATCCGCGGGTGCGATGGATCACGCAGGACCTGCCGGGAGAAGTAGCCCGGGAACTGTTCGCCGCTCGGGATGCCGGCGCGGGCGAGCAGCAGCAGACGGTGATACTCGCCCGCGCGTTGGGGCACTCCTACTTTCGCGAGTGGGGCCGCCGGGCCCACGGGCTGCACATCGCTTTCAGCGACGTCGAGTTCGCCGACTTCTCGATCGGCTGAGCCTGGCCCGTCGCGTAACAGCGTCAGGGTGCTCAGCGTCATGGGGACCTGGCGTGGCTTGTCGGCATGGCTTCGTACCTCTCGGCTTCCTGCCGCTCGCGCCAGTCCCACTCCACACGGCTGACCGGGCCTTTGCGGCGGACCGCGGGTGGCTGGGGTGGGCGCAGTCTGGCCGTCTCCGCCACGCGCAGCAGGTGCGTACGGTCGCCTGGCGCGGCGAGCAGTTCTTGGTCTTCGCCGGATGCGAGCCGCGTGAAGCAGACCGTGGCCCGTAGGAAAGTGCCTGCCCAGTCGGGTACGGGGTAGGCGGCGCAGCCGTCGGTGTAGCGGGTGCGGTCGTGCAGGGCGAGCGTGGCCGCGGCGTCGTCGTAGTCGCGGGGGCGGGCGGTGGCGAGTTGCTGGAGGGAGGCGCCGGTGAACAGTGCGGAGGCGATAGCTGCGGCCAAGCGGGGGTGCGCGGTTGCCGCGTGCAGCCGGTGGGCGACTTGCTGGGCGGTGTGTGCGGTGAGAGGCACGGGTGGTGGGCGGTGCCGGAAGGCGATCGGGGGCGGCGTGCACGGGTCGGCGCAGGGGCGGGGGCTGTCGTAGGAGACGAGGCGGTCCAGTGCGGGCAGGGTGAGCCAGCGGTCTGCCGGCCCGGCGGGTTTGTCTGCGGGCGGGGGTTCGGTGATAGGCGTGCCGTAGTAGTGGCGGCGGGCTGCCTCGAAGTCGGTGGTGACGGAGTAGTCGGCCGTCCGCAGGGCCTGGTGCAGAGCGGCGGGAAGGTGTGGACGGCGGTGGCAGACCAGGGTCAGGTGGATACCGGTGAGGGTCTGTAGCTGGAGGAGGCGCATCGTGCGGCGATTGGTGAGGCGGTGGGCGCGCAAGACGGTCAGCCGGCTCACGGACAGAGCGGTCATCCAGGCCGTGGCGGCTTCCCACGCGGGCTGACGGCCGGCAGGGAAGCGGCCCGGGAGCAGTGGCGGCTTTCCCAGAGCGGCGAGAAGGTCGTGGGCAAGGCCGGTTTCACTGGTGGTGCCCGGTCCGGGGTGCAGGGTGACCCGGCCGGACGGCGGATGGTGGGCGGCCAGGGCAGTGTGCGTGTGGAGCACGTCGTCATGGCGGTCGATGACCACGGTGACAGGCGACGGTGGCGCGGCGAGCGGCATGGCGGTGCGGTGGTCAGGCGAGGCGGCTGAAGGCCCAGCGCAGCAGTTCCTGGTCGACGCGAGGGCGGCCGGTGCGTGCCAGGGCGGTGCGGGTGTGGGCGGTCAACTGGGCCCAGGCGCGGAAGTTGCCGTGCGCGGCATGCTGGTCGGCGAAGGTGATGTCCTCGGGATCGGCGTCGGCCCAGACCGGGTGGAACAGCGGGATGACGTCGAGGACCTCGCTGGGAGTGAGGCGGGTGAAGTGCTGCCAGATGAAGATCCGGGAGGAGAGCATCGGCTCGCGGCGCAGCACGGTGTGGCAGCCCTCGCCGCCGACGAAGACGACCGCGAAGCGGGTGGCGGGCTCGTCCCACAGGTAGCGGAAGTACTCGAACGCCTCCCCGTTGAGCCACTGGGCCTCGTCCACGAGGAAGGTACGGGGGCGCTCGGCCAGGCGTTCTTCAGCAGGCGGTCAAACTCGCTGGGGTGGCGGGGCGGCTCGCCGGGCAAGTCAAGGGCGGTGAACAGCTCGTAGCGCACCGCTCGGGCGGTGGGGCGGGCGCGGAAGGTGACCCGGCGGACATCCTCGTCCGGCTCGAGTGCGCGCAGGCAGGTGTTGACCGCGAGAGTCTTGCCGAAGCCGGCACCGCCGTGGATGGATACACATCATGGCCCGCGCAGCGACGGTGTCGGCGATGTTCTCCCGGGCGGTGAGCAGGGCGCGGGTGGTAACCACGGAGGCATCGGGCAGGTCGACGTACTGGTAGGTGGCCGCGGTCATCAGACGTCTCCGTCTTCATCAGTGGTGGGACGTGCGGCCGGCCCGTCGCGGCGGTCCGGGGCGGCTTCTTCATCGCTGCCGGACGGGAGCGGGACGGGCTGGCCTGGTGTGGTCAGCGCGGTCAGGGAAGCAGGAGTGCGCCACCCGGCCGGAGGCGCGGTCGGCGGGATGAGGTCCGGCAGCGCCTCCGGCAGGTCGGTGTCGGTGGCCTGGGCGAGTTCGGCCCCGGCCTGTGCACCGGTCAGGGCGCCGAGCCGCCGAAGGGGCTCGGCCATGGGTAGCGGCGGCGTAGCACTCGCGCTGGGAGGCTTCCAGGTCGTTCTTCAGGCGGCGGGCACGAGCGGCCCGGGTTCTTCGTACGGCGCTGATCTGCTCCTCGGTGGCCTGGTCGGCCAGGTCCGCTGGGCCGAGGTAGCGGCCGGTGGCTGCGTGGTAGACCTCGATGCGGTGGTCGTGGTGGGGCATGAAACGGACCCGGACCTGGATGCCAGCCTGGCCAGTCATCCACGACCCCACATAGTCGCGTCTCCTGAAGCGGATGCCGCGGGTGGTCAGCGAGCGGGTACCGGCGTCCTCCAGGGTGAACGTCCACAGATCCGCGGCCGGCACGTCCCGCAGCGGGGTCGGATCGTCCTGCCACGCTTCAAGCGGGGTCCTGCCCCGCAAAGGTGCGGGCTGATGTTCGGTGTTCCACCACCGTGTCCAGTCCAGCAACCGGGCGGTGAAGTCCTCGAAGCTGAGCAGCACCTCGCCCTTCGGGCGGGTGAGGCGTTTACCGGGGCGCGGCTGGCGGGCGTAGCCGGGCAGCGCGGCCAGGAACATGCTCTCCACCGCACGGTTCAGGCCCTCCACGGTGACCTTGAGGTGGGGGGGTGTAGACGGGCAGGCCCTCCACGGTGACCTTGAGGTGGGGGGTGTAGACGGGCAGGTCCTCCACGGTGACGTCCAGGAGATCGAACGCGGCGGTCACCGTCCGGGACAGGAAGTCCTTGCCGCGGTCCACCCGTACCTTCTCGGGCACGCCGCCGAACGGACCGTAGGGGTCCTCGCGCAGCACCGCGGAACGCAGCGCCGCGAGGACCGATTCCCGGGAGGGATGTACCGGGGTGACCGCCACCCCCGTGATCGCGTTGGTGGCGCAGTCGGTGAACCACGTGATCCACGGCCTGCGGGCGGTGCCCTCGACATCGACCAGGACGGGGGCCTGCATGTGGTCGGTCTCCCACACGTGGTTGCGCCAGCCCCGCGGTCGGGCCGGGAACACATCATGCTTACGTGCCTCGCGTTCACCGCCCGCGAGCCCGGCCCGCCCCCCGGCGTCAGATCCCGACGGATCGCCCGGTGCAAGGTCGGGACCGACGGAGGCGGCTCCCCCTCGCCCCTGGCCGCGCGAGCAGTCATCTCGCGATGAACGGCGGCAACGTTCCCCCTCCACAGCCCGAGCAGGGCACGGACCTCCTCAGTGACAGTGAACCTCCCGTAGTACCGGGCCCGCTCTCCCGGCGCCGCAGCCACGGTCTCGTCCTTCTCAGCAGCGGCCAGCCACCGCCAACCGCCCGCTCCCGCACTCCCAACGCATCCGCCACTGACCTCACATGCCCGGTGGTGAGCTTGCCCTTCTGGCGCAGAGCCAGCAGCCGGCGCACCGCCGGCCCGCGCAAGGCCCGAACCGATTCAGTCGGCAAAGCAGCGCCCACGCCGCCGCCCGACCCCTTCGGCAGCTGGAGCCGTCCTTCCTGATCCACCCCACGATCACACCAACGCCCGCCGGCCAGCGGATCAGAACTCACGAAACTGACACAGCGTCACCCTCACACGATAACGCTCCACGACAACGATGCCCCGTGGATCTCTCACCTCCAGGACAGCGACCCCTCAGCCCCGAAACAACCCACGACCAGCATCAACACCCTCAAGCCCCGCTGTCTCCCACTCCACTGACACAAAACCGAGAGAACGCACATACGAAGCGGCACTCACCATCGCGTCAATCCTGATGTGGATATGACCCTTTGAAGACAGGCCCTGGGGGCGACGGTTTCGGCGTGGTGCTTGTTGTCGGGGTGGGAGATGCGTCCGGCGTGCATGATCTGCGCGACGATGCGTCCGCCGTTTTGGTGGACGGCGTCGGCGACGGTGCGCCAGGCGGCGATCTGGGCGGGCGTGTGCAGGCCAGGTGAGTTCATGTAGCCCGCTCCCTCGCCCGCTGAGTCACGAGGGCCGTTTCCCGGCCGAACCGGGACCCTGCGGGGCCGGTAGCTCAAGGGCGTGGCCTGCAACCGGTGCTCGACGTCGTGGTCTCCGGCACCGCCACGGCAGTTCTGTATGAGCGGCTGGTCTGGGAACTCATGGCCACCGTCGAGCAAACGAGAGCCCTACGGGGGCTCGGCCCGGCCGATCAACGGCGTCCGTCACACATAAGCGTAATCGTTAGGAAAAGCTAACCGTTAGTGTTACGTTCCCTGGGTGAAGAGAATGAGCTTTGCCGCTTCCGGCCGGCGGGTGCCTGGTTGCCCGTCCTCCCAGTCGTCGGCCGATCTCGCCACGGCAGTACTGGATGGCAAGGGGAGGAACGATGCGCACTGTGATCGTGGGAGCGGGCCTGGTCGGGCTCACCACCGCGGCTTCGCTGCGGCTGATCGGGCATGAGGTCATCGTGCTGGAGCACGCGCCGCGGGTACGGGCCGCCGGGGCCGGTATTGCCCTGTGGCCCAACGCGCTGCGGGAGTTGGACACCCTGGGCGTCGGCGACGACGTCCGGAGCATAAGTGAGACCGTTGAGGCCCGTTTCCTTGACGCCGCCGGACACCCGATGCGCGCGGCCGGCTACGATCCGGCCGCCCACCAGTTCCTCATGGTGCCGAGGCCGGACCTGAACAACCTCCTCGCCGACACCGTCGGAAGGGACCGGATCCGACTGGGAACACACGTCACCGGCTTCACCGAGCACGACACACACGTGGAAGTGCACCTCGCCGACGGTGCGCCGCTGCGGGCGGATCTGCTGATCGGTGCGGACGGTGTGTACTCCGACGTGCGCACCGCTCTCGAGCCCGGCAGCGCGGCAGTCGCACAGCCCGGCAACTTCGCCTGGCGGGCAGTGCTGCCATCCGGGGACGAGCGGCCGGACGGCACGTTTGTCACCATCGGGCACGCGCGGACCCGAGGCGGCTACACCCGGGTCGCGCCGGGCCAAACCATGTGGTGGGTGGGCCAGTTCGACGCTGGTGAACTGGTCGGTAGCAAGAGGGACCGGGCACTTCTTCGGGCCGGCAACGTGGCCGAGTCCGGCTGGCACGACGAGCTCCTGGAAATGATCGCCGCGACGCCGGAGCAATCCATCCTGGAGAACCAGATCATGCTCGTCCCCGAGCTGCGGCGCTGGACCACGGACCGGGTCGCCCTGATCGGGGACGCCGCACATGGCCTGTCCCCGCACATCGCGGCGGGCGGCACCCTGGGCATGGAGGACGCCGGAGTGCTGCGTGCCGAGTTGGCGAAGGGATGCGCCACGGCTACCGCCCTCGGCCGTTACGAGAGCATACGCCGGTCCCGGTTCGAAGAGGTGCGTCAGCACTCCGCCGCGATCGAGCACGCCGATGGAGCCGCCGAGTCCGCCGAGCGCTACGCCGCCTTCACTCACTGGATGATCAACACCGCGCCCTCTGCCTGATCCCGGCTCAAGACCTGGCGTTGAGATGAGTTTTTCGGCTGGATGAGCCGTTTCGGCGCGGAGCAGGTGTCGGGTTTCTTCACGTCGGGAGAGAGGGGTGGGAGACCAGGAGCGCAGGCCGGGGGCGTACCGCCAGGAGTCCTCCTGACTCGGGCCTCGCTCAAGTCTCGCTCGAACAGGATCAGTTCAGGTGCTGGTCGAAGACCGTGTCCTATGTGGTGAGGCGGGTGAGTGAGCGCATGCCCATTTCTGGGGATGCTCTTGCGGCCTTACGGAAGGGCACAAGGCCTCGGACTCGTGACGCTACCTCTCTCGCCGAGGGTAACCAGGTGAGACGGATCCACCCCGCGAACTGGGCGGCATCATCACTCAGTCACTCTCCCCCTGGCCTGACTGTTGCGGTCGCGCACGACCAGAGTCCAGTACCCCACTGCCCCTTGGGGCCGTGCGCGCGGCGGGTCCCTGTGCCGCCCGTGCCGCCCGGGCTCAGCCTCCGATCAGGTGGTGCAGGATGGGCACGCTCAATCCCGCGGCGTCAAGCCCCGCAAGAACAGCGCTGGCGGTGTTATCAGTGCTGTAGCCGGTGAGTACTCCAGCGACTGCCCCCACGAGAGCGGCCGTCAGCATGACGATGGCCGCGTGCGCGGTGAGCAGTGCGCGAGCCAACGGGGCTCGGGGTTGAAGACGGGTCGGGCACGCGCTGCTGCTTGTGACGGGGCCGACCGGTGTCGACCACTACTCACCGTGTAGGTGCCGGTGTCCCCCGGACCCCCCGCCTTTTCACGTGTGCCGTAGAGCACAGGTGAGGCGCGGGGGAAGTCGTGGGATTCCGCACCTATAGGACCTACGAGTGGCTCGACCTGAAATCGGATCCTCTAGGAGGAGCGTTCGTGACATGGGCACAGCCGGCAGGCGGTGACGCCGAGTTCCCTGCCGCTCCAGGTGCGGGCCCGCAGCCACCTCGGGGTCACGCCGGGACGTTGCAGAGCCGCTCGCCGAGCGCCGCTGAAGGTGGCCAATGGCGACCAGCGCGTCCTGTGGGGCAACGTTGTACGCACAACCAGGACGTGATCAAGGGCCGCCACTGCGCGACAACATGAACGACGCACGGCAGTGGTACCTCACCCCCGCCTGGTTCCCGTCGGCCGCCGCGTGCCGGGTGTGCTCCATATCCGGTACTACGACCCAGGGACCAGGTGCCGCGGTGCGTCACGCCCAGGTCGGAGGGGAGTTGGGGCCGCTCGGCTGACGATTCCGGCGTACTCCACCTGAATGATCATTCCTGTCCGAACATGCGACCGGAAGGATCGATTACATGCGTAGAAGATGTCTCGTGCCCCTGTTGGCTGTCGGTGTCACGGCGATGCTGGCCCCCGCGTTCGCCACCTCGACGGCCACCGCTGCTCCGGCCACCGCCGCTTCGTCGACCGCTGCCCCGGCCTCCGAGCCGTCCGCCGCCAGGGGCGCGCTGGGCCGCTATGCGAAGCAGAAGCCGCAGTGGAAGCGGTGCGACGCCGACTCTCCGGCGGAGTTCGAGTGCGCCACGATCAAGGTTCCGCTGGACTACCGGGCTCCCGGGGGCAAGCGGATCGACTTGGCCATATCCCGGATCAAGAGCACCGCGCCCGGCAAGCGGCACGGTGTCCTGTTCTCCAACCCCGGCGGCCCGGGAATGCAGGGGCGCTACATGCCGATGGGGTTGCAGGACAGGCTGCCCGAGTCCGTGCGGCAGAAGTACGACCTCATCGGCTTCGACCCGCGCGGTGTGGGAGAGAGCAGCCCGGTCTCCTGTGACCTGAAGCCGGAGGAGGAGGACTGGCTGCGACCGTACAAGGAGGAGAAGTTCGACAAGGACGTCGCCTGGGCACGTGACGTCGCGAACAAGTGCGGGGAAAAGGCGGGCGGCACGCTCCCGTACATCACCACGCGCAATACCGCGCGCGACATGGATCTGCTCCGGGCTGTCCTCGGCGAGAAGAAGATCTCGTATATGGGCACTTCGTACGGCACCTACCTGGGCGCCGTCTACACCCAGCTCTTCCCGGGCCGGGCCGACCGTTTCGTGCTGGACAGCGCGGTCGATCCGGCGCGCGCCTGGCGGGGGATGATCCAGTGGTGGGCGAAGGGCGCCGAGCCGGCGTTCGACCGGTGGACCGAGTGGGCCGCCGACCGTTCGGAGAAGTACGGCCTCGGTGACACCCCGAAGAAGGTCGACCGGACCTTCTGGGACCTGGTCGCGCAGGCCGACGAGAAGCCCATCGTGGTGGACGGGCAGCCGAACACCGGTGATGACCTCCGGAGCGGTATCCGCTCGGCGGTCTTCACCCCGGAGTACGCCACTGAGGGGGTCGTGGAGCTGAAGAAGGCAGCAGCAGGCAAGTCCGCCTCCACGAAGAAGCTCGCGGCGTTCGCCGGAGCCGAAGGGGCAGGTCCGGCAGGCGCCGCCGCCGACGCCGCTGGTACGGGAGGCGCCGCCGCTGGTGCCGCCGAGGCGCCGTCCGACAATGATACGGCGAGCCTTCTGGCCATCGTGTGCGGCGACAACTCGGCCGCCTGGTCCCGCGACCCTGACAGCTACCGGCGCGACGCCGTGCAGGACAAGGGCCGTTACCCGCTATTCGGGGACTTCGCGTCCAGCGTCAAGCCCTGTGCGTTCTGGGGCGAGTCCGTGGAACCGGCGACCAAGGTGAACAACAGCGTCGGTTCCCTGATCGTCCAGAACGAGTGGGACCCGCAGACCCCGCTGCCCAGTGGCCGGGCCATGCACGCCGACCTGAAGGGCTCGAAAATGGTCACCGTCCTCGGCGGCGAGGGCCACGGCGTCTACCCGAACGGCAACGCGTGCACGGACGACGCGGTCGCCGACTATCTGCGCACGGGGAAGCTCCCGGCGAAGGACGTGACCTGCGAGGCGACGGCTGGCTCGGTCCCGGAGGGGCGCAAGAAACAGAAGCGGGACCTGCTTCCCGGGTCTCCGCTCCCGGAGCGTGCACCGGACCGTTTCTGAGCCCGGTCGCATCGCCCGTTGCCGCGTGACCCGTTGAAGACGGGGCCGGACCACCTCCTTCGTTCGCCCCCGGCCCCGCCGGAGGGGTCCCCCCGTTGTGCGCCGTGGGCGTGCACAGTGGGATCCGGTGCCCGACATGAGCCCGGTTGACCACGCATTTCCCAGACGCCACACCGTCCTGGAGAACGCCCTCCAGACCGGTCACCCGGACATTGCCACTCGGCATGCGGATCGCGATCCCGCACTCCAGCCCACCACTTCCCTGGGCCTTCTTCCGGTTCGCCAGCGACGGCGTGGTCACGTTGTTGGGTGTGCGGGTGTCTGACGGTGTGTCGAGGTGTGGTGGGGCCGGGTGCCGGCCCTGGGCTCAGGCGGCGGCAGGCCGGCCGGTGACGCCGGTGATCTGCTCCCAGATGGTGAAGCGGACGGTCATTTCGGCGCGGTGTTGGGTGCCGGTCATCAGGTGACGGCGGGGCCGGAAGTGGGGTGAGATGCCGCTGAACGCGGACAGGAAACGCTGCGCGGCGCCCACGCTGCGGAAGCATTTCATCGCCCGTTCGCGTTGCCGGGTGGGCTGATGACTGTTCTCGGCCCGGTTGTTCAGGCCCTTGTGGGAACGGTGCTCGACGGAGGGCATGACCTCGCGGTGGGCCGCGCCGTAGGAGCGGAGCTTGTCCGTGACGATCACCCGCGGCACCCCGCCCGTCTTGGTCAGCAGCGTACGGAAGAAGCGCCTGGCCGCAGCCGCGTCCCGGCGGCTCTGCACCAGGATGTCCAGCACGTTGCCGTCCTGGTCGACAGCCCGCCACAGGTACTTCTGCTCACCGATGATCTTGATGAAGACCTCGTCCAGATGCCACTTGCCGCCGGGCTGGGGCCGCCGGCGGCGCAGTCCGTTGGCGTACTGCTGACCGAACTTCAGGCACCAGCGGCGGACCGTCTCGTACGAGACGATCACGCCGCGTTCCAGCATCAGCTCCTCGACCTCGCGGAAACTGAGCGGGAACCGGAAGTACAGCCACACGCAGTGCGAGATCACCTCGACCGGATACCGGTGCCCCTTGCACGACGGCGACATGCCCTCCACGGACGACCCCCTCCACCGTGACCAGCCCGAGGATCCTCCCACCCTGTCAGCCAACGTGACAGCGCCAGAGTGCAGGCTGGGCAAGTCGTCCTTGCGTACGGCATCGAGCCACTGCGGGAGCCGTTCGCCCTGGCGCCCGGTGAGCATCTGGGCAAAGGGCCGGACGTGTCCGGTGAGCGCGTCGAGCTCGGGACAGTTGGACAGGACAGCTCCTCTGCAAATGTGTCGCGACGGTACCGTGCACGCTGCGGGGCAGAAGACAGTGCTAGGAAGTAGCCATGAAGGGACTTTCTAGCCCAAAAAGGCATATCCGACACCGTCTCTTCCCCGGCCCTGCGTCTGATCGGGGTGAGTCCGCGGGCCCGGGGCTGCGCTCTCTGCTGAATCTGCGCAGCGCCGCCGGGCAGGTGTTCGTTTTGCAGGTCGTGATCGTGGCGCTGCTGGTTGCGGCCGCGGTGACGGCCCTGGTGCTCCAGTCGAGGCGTGACAGCACGCGGGAAGCCGAGGTTCAGGCACTGACGGCGGCGGAGACGTTCGCGAACGCCCCGGGCACGGTCCAGGCATTGCGCAGCGGGAATCCGACGGCAGTGCTTCAGCCGCGTGCCGAAGCAGCCCGGAAGCGGGCAGGCGTCAGCGACATCGTTGTCATGAACACTAAGGGAATTCGCTATACGCACCCCGACCCGAATCAAATCGGGAAGAAGTTCGTCGGCACCATCAAACCATCGCTGGAAGGCCACACCACCATCGAGCGGGCCAGCGGGCTTCCTCTGCCGGCGGACAGAGGGCCGGTCATCCAGGCGGTGGTCCCGGTGACCGATGACCGCGGCTCGGTCGTCGGCCTGGTGTCCGCCGGGATCAAGGTCCGGTATGTGAGCAACCTGTCCGGACGGGAACTGCCGATCATCCTCGGCGCCGGGGCGGCCGCGCTGGCCCTGTCCACCTCCGGGGCGGCGCTGGTGGCCAGGCGGTTGCGTCGGCAGACGCACGGTCTGGGGCCGGCGGAGATGACGCGCATGTACGAGCACCATGACGCGGTGCTGCATGCAGTCCGGGAGGGAGTACTGATCATCGGTGCCGACGGACAGCTGATGCTGGCCAATGACGAGGCGCGGCGGCTGCTCGAGCTACCCGTGGACGCGGAGCAGCGACAGCTGGGGGAGCTGCAGCTGGATACGGAGACAGCACAGCTGCTGGCGTCGGGTGAGCCGGCCACGGATGAGGTGCATCTCGCAGGAGACCGATTGCTGGCGGTCAACATGCGCCCTACCGCCCCGCACGGCGGTCAGGCGGGCTGGGTGGTGACGTTGCGCGACACCACAGAGCTGGCGTCGGTCACCGGACGTGCGGAGGTGGCGCGGGAGAGGCTGAAGCTCCTGTACGACGCGGGCGAGCGGATCGGCACAACGCTGGACGTGGTGCGCACCGCACAGGAGCTGGCGGATGTGGCGACCCCGCGGTTCGCCGACATCGTCACGGTCGATCTGCTGGAGTTGGTGGAGCGCGGCGAGGAGCCGGCCAGGGCGGCGGATATGCGCCGAACGGTAGTGAGTGGGGGGTATCAGGAGCGGCAGGGGCTCTACCCGGTCGGAGAGCTGATCACCTACTCGCCGGCGGCTCCGCAGGCTCGGGCCCTGGAGACAGGGCGGGCAGTGCTGGAGGACGACCTGCGGCAGGCCCGGGGGTGGTGGGAAGAGGACCCTGACGGGGCCGGTATGGCCCTGGAGCGCGGAGTGCATTCGCTGGTGACGGTGTCGCTCCAGGCGCGTGGTGTGGTGCTGGGGACGACGAACTTCTGGCGCACGGGGGATTCGCCCCCGTTCAAGGAAGAGGACCTCTCCTTCGCGGAGGAGCTGGTGGCGAGGGCGGCGGTGGCCATCGACAACGCCCGCCGCTTCACCCGGGAGCACGCGATGGCGGTAACCCTGCAGCGGAGTCTGCTGCCGCGAGGGGTACCGAAACAGGACGGGCTGGAGGTGGCCTGGCGGTATCTGCCGGCGGAAGCCGGCGTGGGCGGGGACTGGTTCGACGTCATCCCGCTGTCGGGTGCCCGGGTGGCGCTGGTGGTCGGCGACGTCGTGGGACACGGATTGCATGCGGCGGCGACGATGGGGCGGCTGCGCACCGCGGTACAGAACTTCTCCGCCCTGGATCTGCCGCCGGACGAGTTGCTCGGACGCCTGGACGACCTGGTCACCCGCATCGACAGCGACGAGAGCGTTGACGACGGGCCGCACGGCCACGAAAGCGAAGCGGTCACGGGGGCGACCTGCCTTTACGCGATCTACGACCCGGTCACGGGAGTATGCGTGACTGCGCGAGCAGGACACCCGGGACCGGCGGTGGTGCATCCCGACGGGACCGTCACCTCTCCGGAAGTGCCTGCTTCGCCGCCTCTCGGCCTGGGCAGCAGCCACCCCTTCGAAACCGTTGAATTGCGCTTGCCCGAAGGCTCTCGGTTTGTGCTGTTCACCGACGGGCTGATCGAGAACCGCAACCGGGACATCGGCGCCGGGCTAAACCTGCTGCACCGGGCGCTGGAGGGGGCGGGGCGTACTCCGGAGGAGACGTGTCAGGCGGCGATCGACGCGATGCTGCCGGCGCACCCGGCCGATGACATCGCACTGCTGGTCGCACGCACCCGGTTGCTCGAGCCCTCCAGGGTGGCGCAGTGGGAGGTGCAGCCCGATCCGGCGGCGGTGGCCCCGGTCCGTGCGGAGTGCGGGGTGCAACTGCAGGCGTGGGGACTTGAGGACATCGCGTTCACCACGGAACTCATCCTCAGTGAGCTGATCACCAACGCCATCCGGTATGGCTCGCCGCCGATCAGGGTGCGGCTGCTGCACGACAGCAGCCTGATCTGCGAGGTGTCGGACGGCTCCAGCACCTCACCACGGGTACGCAGAGCAGCGACCACGGACGAGGGCGGACGTGGACTGTTCCTGGTGGCGCAGTCCGCCCAACGGTGGGGCACACGGTACACCCCGGGCGGCAAGGTCATCTGGACCGAACAACCGCTGCACAACGGCGCCCCTGCTGCGACGAGCGACACATCCGTGGAAGCCCTCCTTGACCAATTCGACGATCCCACCCTCTGAACCCACGGGAACATATCGATCAGCGTTGTGGAGGTGGGCCTTCGTCTGGTCGGCGGAAGCGCGGGCGGCGGCGTGCGGTGAGTGGTGAGTGGCGGCTCAGAGCGCCTCGGCCCATTCGTGGTGTCCGAGAAGAGGCTGCGGTGCGGAGGCGGCACGGGGCCCCGGCTTGAGGAGGGGCCGCCGGTCCCCGATGGTTATCTGCAGCAGCGGCAGGTGAACCAGGCGCCCCAACAGCAGAGCCCGTACGACGCCCAGGGCCAGCCCGACCAGCACCCAGGCGCTCCGCGAGGGGGAGTGCCCAGCAGCTGGAGCCGGGCGACCTCGGACCCGATCTGATGGCCCTGTGTGCACAGCCGGACGTTGCGGCCCGCTACCAGGACCGTATGACCGTCTTCGACTCGACCGGGTTCGCGCTGGAGGACCACGTCGCGCTCGATGTGCTCCTCGAACTCGCCACGGAGGCCGGCATCGGCGACCGGGTGCAGCTGGAGCACCTTCCCGACGATGCGCTGAACCCGTATTCGTTCCAGTGACAGGACGCCTGGCGCACTGACACCGAACGGCTGAGCGCCTCTGCTCTGCCGGATCCCCTGCGGGGTCCGTCGGGCGAGGCGCTTCGCCGTGCCTGGGCCATTACGACTCCAGGTAGCGCAGCACGGCCAGGATCCTGCGGTTGTAGCCGGTGGTGTGGGCGAGTTCGAGCTTGTCGAAGACCGCGTTGAGGTTCTTCTCGACCGTGCTCATGGAGATGTGCAGCTTCTGCGAGATGGCCGCGTTGGTGTGCCCCTGGACCAGTTCCTCAAGGACGCTGCGTTCGCGCGGGGTCAGTCGGGTGAGCGGGTCGCTGTGCGTGGTGCGGAACACCAGTTGCCGTACGACTTCGGGGTCGATGGCGACCCCACCCGCGTGGATGCGCTCCAGCGCGTCGAGGAACTCATCGACCTGCGCCACCCGGTCCTTGAGCAGGTAGCCGACCCGTTCGGCGTTCGCGGACAGCAGCTGGGCGGCGTAGTTGCGCTCGATGTGCTGGGACAGCACCAGGACGCCGATGTCGGGCCAGCGCTTGCGGATCTCGACCGCGGCACGCAGTCCCTCGTCCGTGTGGGTCGGCGGCATCCGGATGTCCACGACGACGATGTCCGGGGGCATGGTCTCGACCTCGCGCAGGAGGGTGTCCGCGTCACCCACCGCAGCCAGCACGTCGTGGCCCTCCTCGGTGAGCAGGCGGACGAGCCCCTCCCGCAGGAGAGTCGAGTCCTCGGCCAGCATTACGCGCACGGCAGCTCCGCGATGATCGTGGTTGGGCCCCCCGTGGGGCTGTGGACATGCAGTCGGCCGTCGAGCGCGCCGACCCGGCTGACCAGCCCGGTCAGACCGTTGCCCGCCGGGTTCGCGCCACCGACGCCATTGTCCTCGACCCGGACGACGAGGACTTCCCTGTGGTGGCGCACGCTCACCGAAATCGCCGTCGCCGCCGAATGCTTGGCGGCGTTCGTCACGGCCTCGGAGACGACGAAGTAGGCGGCGGTCTCGACCGAGCGAGGCAGGGCCTTGGTCAGGTCGAGATCCATCCGGATGGGAATGCTGCACCGCTCGGAGACCCCGCCGAGGGCTTCCTGCAGGCCCAGGTTGTCCAGCGCGGTCGGGTAGACCCGCCACGCCACTTCCCGCAGCTCGGTCAGGACTTCCTGCGACTCCTTGTGCGTCTGCAGCAGCAGTGCGTCGGCCTGCTCGGGCGTCCGGTTCCTGCGGGCACGGCCGAGCAGCATCGCCAGGGCCACCAGGCGCTGTTGGACGCCGTCGTGGAGATCGCGCTCGATGCGGCGGCGCTCGGCGTCGACCGCCTGCAGCACCGCGGCCCGGCTGGTGGCCAGTTCGTTGATGCGCTGCTGGAGCAGCTCGCGCTCCGAGGGGCCAAAGCATTCCCGGGCGAGGCGTGAGTCGAACGCCTCCAACGAGAACAACCCCTGCACATCGAGGAACAGCAGCACTCCGCCGAGCAACACCTGAGTGAGCAGTTCCTGCCAGCTAAGCGTGCCGCGTACGACTCCGCCGAGGAGAAGGCCCGCCAGGACGGCGCCGAAGACCAGCAGTCCGACCACGATGCTGGTGAGCATGCCGACGTACATGCGTGTCGCGAGATAGCGCAGGATCCGCTGGTCGGGCACGTTGCGGGCGGGGAAGCGGCCCCCGAAGTAGACCGAGCGACGCCGCCGTTCCCACGCGGTGAGCTGTCGGGCCCGCCAGCCAGCACGACGAGGGTCTTCCTGCGGGTACGGGGCCACAGCAGCAGCGGGCCGAGGGCCGTTCCGACCACCGTGAAGTAGAGGAAGCCGATCAGTGCGGTGCAGCAGCCGACGAAAAGACCGGCGGCCCGGCGCAGCAAAGCGGGGGGCGGGGGTGTGGCTCGGTGGCGGTCTTGTCGTAGCGGGTGGCCAGGCCGCGCCACTGCTTGAGCTTGTTGATGCAGCGCTCGACCGTGTTGCGTTGCTTGTACGCGTCGCGGTCGAAGGCTGATGGTCTGCCGCCGCGGCTGCCGAGACGTTTACGGTTGGCGGCCTGGTCGGCGGGCTGCGGGATCACTGCCCGGATCCCGCGTCGGCGAAGGTGAGAACGAATCGCGCGGGACGAGTAGACCTTGTCGCCCAGGACCATGTCCGGTGTGATTCTGGGGCGGCCGGTCTGCCGGGGCACCCGTAAGCGGGCCATCACCTGGGGGAACGCAGGCGCGTCACCTGCCTGCCCGGGCGTGATGACGAAGGCCAGCGGACGGCAGAGGCCGTCGGCGGCGAGGTGGATCTTGGTGGTCAGCCCGCCGCGGGAGCGTCCGAGGGCATGGTCGGCGGGCTCGCCGGCCGGGGCCCGTTTTGACGGGCCCCGGCGGCGTGCTGGTGAGCACGCACGACGGTGGAGTCGACCGCGACAACCCAGCCGAGATCGCCTTCGGCGTCGGCCTGGGTGAGCAGAGCGGTGAAGACCTTCTCCCAGGTGCCGTCGGCGGCCCACTTCCGTAGACGGTTGTGGGCGCCCTTCCACGACCCGAAGCGCTCGGGCAGGTCCATCCACGGCGTCCCGGTCCGGTACTTGGACGCGATCGCGTCGATCACCTGCCGGTGATCACGCCACCGCCCTCCCCGCTGCGGAGTCCGATCCGGCAGTATCGGCTCAATGCGTGCCCACTGGGCGTCAGCCAACGATCAGATGATTCGAAAGAATCGGCCTAAGCGCTGTCGCCCGTCCGGGGGCCGGACGGCGAGTGCCTTGGGTCTCGATGGTGGCCCGGTGTATCCGATCACCGTCGCATCGACCGGCTCGGTGTGCCGCACCTTCGACCAGATTCGGCCCGGCCGGTACACGCCGCTGCCTCTCTTCGCGACGATGCCCTCAATGCCTTGGCAAGTGAGGCTGCTCGTACCAGAGCAGCGCGATCGTGCGGTCTCCGGTCGCCGGCACCGGCTGGATCGGCGGCCCTATCCCCTCCAGCACGGTGAGAAGGAGCCGGCGTCTCTCCGCGTACGGGCGGCTCAGCCGGATATCTCCGAGGTCCGGGTGGGCCAGGAGGTCCCACACCGCGTAGTGGGCCGGGAGCTGGGCGGCGAGCAGACCGCCGCGAACTGGATGGCCGAGAGCGGCGGCGGCGAGGCCCGCCATGTTGCCCACCGGGCCCGCGGGGCGGACCGCGTCTGATACATCTCCCGGTTCTGCCAGGTAAGGGGCGGGCACACGGTGTGGGCCGGGGGCGCCTACAGCAGGGCGCCGCCGGACACTTCGAGGCGCTGGGCGGTGACCCATCGCAGGTCCTCGGAGGCGAGCGCGGCGATGGCGTCGCCGATCTCCTGCGGTTCGCCGACGCGGCCGAGCGCAGTCTGCGCGCTCAAGCCCTCGCGCATCTGCGCGTCGTCCCGCATGGCGCCGCCGTTGAAGTCGGTGGCGGTCGGACCCGGTGCGATGGTGTTGACGCGGATCTTGCGCGCCCCCAGCTCCACGGCCAATGTCCGGCTGAGGACCTCGACCGCCGCCTTGGAGGCCGAGTAGACCGAGGTGCCGGCACTGGTGTGGCGACTCAGGGAGGAGGAGACGTTGATGATCCGCCCCCCGTCGGCCAGCACGGGCGCAAGCGCCTGGATGAGGAAGAACGTGCCGCGCACGTTGGTGTCCATCACCGCGTCGTAGTCGTCGACCGTGACCGCTTCCAGCGGTCCGAACAGCCCGATCCCGGCATTGTTGACCAGGACGTCCAGCCGGGTCGCCTCCCAGCGCTCCAGCTGCGCGGCCAGGTGTGAGACGAAGGCGGGGAAGGAGGCCACGTCGCTGATGTCCAGCCGCAATGCGGCGGCCGTGGCGCCGGTGTCCTGAATGCTCTTGACCGTCTCCTCGGCCGCCTGCGCGTCGCCGCGGTGGGTGACGATGACGCGCAGCCCGTGCCGGGCCAGCGACTGGGCCGTGGCCCTGCCCAGCCCGCGATTGCCGCCGGTCACCAATGCGATCTTGCCTGACTCCATGAGTGCTTCTCCATGCGGTGACGGAACGACGCCGGCGGGAAGTGCTCCCGCCAACCGAAGGCGAGTCGGACGACTCGCCTCTCTGTCCACGTAAACACCTGCACAGTGGCGAGTCAAGTGACTCGCCTCGTGATGGGTCATACTGGGCCCATGACCGCAGGACTCTCCGCGCACCATCAACGACTCGCCCAGCGCAAGCGCGAGGCGATCACCGCAGCGGCCACGAAGCTGTTCCTGGACCGGGGATATGACGGGACCTCGCTGGCGAAGATCGCGCAGGAAGCGGTCGTCTCGAAGTCCACGCTGTTCAAACAGTTCCCCACCAAGGCAGCGCTCTTCGAAGCCATCGTCACCGAGTACTGGAAGGGTGGGCCGGACCAGGCGGCGCCCGCAACGCAGCCCGGGGACCTGCGCGCCGGCCTGAGCGCGATCGGCCGCCAGTACGCCGACCTGATCGGCCAGCCCGCGATGGCGGCCCTCTTCCGCATCGTCATCGCCGAACTGCCGCGCTTCCCGGAACTGGGACGGGCTCAGTTCGAGCTGGGAAAACTGCCCTACTTCATCTCCGTCCAGCACTACCTGGAGGCCGAGCATGCCGCGGGCACTGCGGTGGTGCCCGACGCGGAGAGCGCCACCAACCAGTTCCTCGGAATGATCGCCAACTACGTCCTATGGCCGCAGATGCTGCTCGCCGACTGGAGCCCCGCACCTGCCGACGTCGGCCACGCCGTCGATGAGGCGGTCACGACGATGCTCGCCCGCTACGGCCGCAGCACCGGCGACCCGCAGCACTGAGGGCGCCGACGCGGGTGCGGACGCCCCCCGTTACCTTTTTGGTGGCCCCACAACGGGGCTCCCGGTCTCCGGCTCGGCATGACTGTTCCCCCTGTAGTTCGCATGATCCGGGGGGGGTCACCGGGCCGGAGGCACCGGTAGACCGCTGATAGAGGCAGGACCACCAGCTCGCTGGGAGGCTCTTCGTAACGTGGATGCCGGCGACTGGTGCCACGCCAACGAGGCCGGGAAAGCACGACCTCATAAGGGATCAGCGTGATCGACACCGGAGATGTGGACGCCTTCCTCGGCCTGGACGTCGGCAAGGGCGAGCACCACGGAACCGCTCTGACGAGGGGCGGCAAGCGGGTCTTCGACAAGCGGTTGCCGAACAGCGAGCCCAAGATGCGGGCCGTGCTGGACACGCTCACCGCCAAGCACGACACGGTCCTGGTCGTGGTCGACCAGCCCGCCTCCATCGGCGCCCTACCGCTCGCGGTCGCCCGGGACGCCTGATGCCGCGTCGCCTACCTGCCCGGCCTCACGATGCGCCGGATCGCCGACCTCTACCCCGGCGAGGCCAAGACCGACGCCCGCGACGCGTCCGTTCGCCGACGCCGCCCGCACCATGCCGCACACCCTGCGCGGCATCGAGCTCACCGACGAGACCATCGCCGAGCTGGAGATGATCGTCGGCTTCGACGACGACCTGGCCGGCGAGGCGACCCGCATCGTCAACCGGCTGCGCGGACTGCTCACCCAGATCCACCCGTACCTGGAGCGTGTGCTGGGGCCGCGGCGCGACCACCCGGCGGTCCTCGCCCTGCTGGAACAGTTCGGTTCTCCGGCGGCCCTGCGCAAGACCGGACGCCGTCGCCTGCTGAACATCGCCCAGCCGTTGGCCCCGCGCATGTTCGAGCGCCTGGTCGAGGACATCCTCACCACGCTCGACGAGCAGACCGTGATCGTCCCGGGCACCGAGGCGGCCGCGCTGATCGTGCCGAGCCTGGCCGGCTCCCTGCGAGCCGTCCTGGATCAGCGCGGGCTGCTGGAGAAACGGATCGAGGAACTGCTGGACGAGCATCCGCTGTCCAAGATCCTGACCTCCATGCCAGGCATCGGGACCAGGACCGGGGCCCGGGTCCTGATCGACGTCGGCGACGCGAGCGCGTTCCTGACCGCCGCCCGCCTCGCCTCATACGCCGGACTCGCCCCCGCGACTTGCAGTTCCGGCTCCTCCATACGCGGCGAGCAACCCTCCCGCCGCGGCAACAAGCAGCTGAAACGGGCGTTCTTCCTAGCCGCGTTCGCCTCACTCAACGACCCCGCCTCCCGGGCCTACTACGACAAGAAGATCAACCAGGGAAAGCGCCACACCCAAGCACTCCTCTGCCTGGCCAGACGCCGAGTCGACGTCCTGTTCACCATGCTCCGCGACGGCACCTTCTACGAGTCCCGGCCCGCAGCGGCCGACAGTTGAACTCCACGGGAATCTGCCAGCAGCACCACACGGTCCGCCGCTGGATCGAACCCGAGCACCAGGTTTCCCCAGTCGCCCTCCGCAGTCATCCGCACGGGCTTGCCCAGCCGGCGTCCGATCGATCCCAGGAAGCCGCACAGGATGTCCACCCCCTCCTGGCCCTGCAGTTCCCGAAGGTCGACATCGAAATCGATCTCACCTGACGACATCGGCCAAAAGTTCGCCAGCACGCCCGCAACAGGCCACACCCGCACCATGGCTGTGTCCGCGTCGGCAGGACGCGACAACACCGCCTCCGCCGAGGGCAACGGCACCAGGACATCGTCTTCCCAGTACTCCCACACCCACCCGCACAACCGGACCATGTCAAACACCGACTGCCAGTCCTCGACCGAGGCGCCCTCCACGCAGACGTCCGGCAGAGCGCCCATCAGGTCAGGGTCGAAGAACTCCTTGACGTTGTCCCACAGCAGATCCGGCATGCCGCCATGCTGCCTGCCGGGGCCACCCGACCGCAGACCGATTTCCTTGACGAACCCCATAGAGGCACCCCCGGAAAAAAATTGCTGGGCAGGCAGGACCGCCCGAGGTGAGAATGACGCGGTGCTGATCGTGAATGCCGTCCTGGAGACCCCGGACACCGTTGACTTCTCTTTCTGGCCGGTGGCTGACCTGCCTCCGTACCAGTTCATGGCTCTGTCGGGCAGTATGTCCCCGCTCGAAGTCGGCACCGCGCTGGCCATGCTGGCTGGCTACAACTGGCTGGCAGATGGCGACGATCGCCCCCTGACGGACGCCGGCGAGGCGATTCGCCACCTGCTGGAGACAGACAAGGTCATCGCACCAGGAGGCTTGCGCATCCACGACACACGAACCAACGTCACCGTCCTGCCCGGATGTTGTTGCGGCCTGGAGGACTGGCGCGAGTGGCTCGACGTCGCCAACGGAGAGACCCTGTGGCTCGGCCATAACCCTTCGCCAAGGCTTGAGCACGCCGACGAGGCCGTGCAGCTGTGGCCGGACGGAGCAGACGCTCACGAAACTCCTTCCGGGCTGCCCATCGAGATCGTGGTGGGTGACCTACCGGGAATCCTGCAGACCGTGCAAGAGGGACTGCAAGGCTTTCTCTATCTCACCAAGCAGTGGGCCACTTGCCACGTTCCGACTCTCGCCGAAGACCTGGCAGCCAGACTCGACGAAGATCTGGCCATCAGCGCACCACTGCCAGATACCAGCGGCCAGCACGCAACGTAATCGATCACGAAATCTGTGCCAGAGCCACTACTGCTCGATAAAGCCAGGGGCACGACCAGGTCCCAGGATCCAGGCGAGAACTCCATGGCTTCGTTCATCTCCAAGGGGTTCTGGCACAGATCTTGGGGAGCGGTCGCGGAGCGTCACGGGGAAGGCAGTGGAGCCGATCCGGAGGTTCCTGGTCGGCTTCGTCGCTCGGGACAACCGGCCGGGCAGTGTCCGCAGCTACAGCCTTGCCCTACTGCGTTGGTGGCGCCGGCTCCGGGTGGTCCAGGTCGAGTGGGACCGGGCGACGCCCGCCGAGGTGCGTTACGAGCTCTCAGGATGCGTTCAACTTCATGTCAGTTCCGGGCTGTCGAGTCCGGGCAAGGAGCGAACCGGTGATCCCCTGTGGATTCACGACGCTCGGTCTCTACTCTTCTCGCCGGCGCCGCCTCCGAAGCACCCTTCGGCCTTTGGTGGTTGATTCCTCCCTCAGCAGCGACATATAGACCAACACATCCGAGCGGCGGGAAGCGTCGCGGGACACTGCCAGCACACAGAGGCAGAGGGTCATCGCCAGTGGGCGGAGAGTACCTCGTACGGCGCTGATGGCAGCGATGACCACCGTGATGACGCCTGCCGAGTCAGGGAGCCCTGACAGCACGGTGAGGCCGTTCACTGTGTCCTCCTCGCGCCGCACAGGGCCAATTTCAGGGCGCTACCGGTGAACGGATTGCCTCCACCAGCAGCGCGCAGCGATGCACACTCGACCTGAAGGGGTACTGCTGAACCCCGATGGTATTGCCGATTCAAGATGCCTCCAGGTCCCTGTGACCGACCGTATGCCGGGCACGAACGTCTCACCGTTGGGCCGGCCTTCTGTCCGCAACCGGACGTGACCGTGCGCGGGCTTCCGCTGGTGGCGCCTCATCAGGCGTCTCCTCGCGATCTGCCCTACCGAGAACACTGCCGGACGCCCAACAGTGGGAGACATTGAATGGCGCTAGGCCCCTGAAGTTGACGGCAGTTCCGCTTGCAGTGATCGGTCAACTCCACAAGACTTGACGGAGGTTGACGAACTTTACGGGGGACGGGTTGCCAGAGATCTCGATACTCAGCGTGGACAAACTACCCGAAGGCGCCCACCGTGATCTCGTAATGGCCCTTCAGGAGCTTCACCGTTCCGCGGGATGGCCAGGCCTCCGCAAGGTAAGTGAAACGATCAAGCTCGGCGACTTCGCAAGCACGCTCAGCCATGAGCGTCTGCGCGCCATCTTGCAAGGTCGCGGAGGGTTGCCGCGGTGGATAAATCTAGAACCCTCAGTGCGAGTCCTGGCAGGTTGGTGCCATCCCCGTCGAGATCCCGACATCGAGGCCGGGCGTTTACAGGCTCTTTGGTTTTCCGCTGCCGGCCACCCCAAACCCGTTACTTCAGAACAACCGAAACCAGGAATCCCCCATGCGGCAGTGGAATCCTTCGAATTCACACCAATAGCACTCTCCGCGGACGGACTGCCTGGACCAGGCCCTTCTGGGCACACGCCAAATGCCCCCGCCAGTCTCACCAGGCCGGAACGCCTCCTGCGGCACGTCATGACATTGGAAGGCCAGGACAGAGCCGGTGACATCCACGTGGAGCTCAGCAGGGCGGGAACCGCGTGGGATCTTGAAGAGGTGGGTGAGGCCGTCACCTACCTGCGTTCCATGCAGTGCGAGAGCTATGCCCTCAAGCTACTAACGGCGGCAGGCCAGTTGAGGCCGATCGCCGAAATCGCCATGCTCACGGAGCGCCTCGCGGAAAGTGGGCAATCACACGACGCAACCGTTGTGCTCAGGGCGGCCGGGATTCGGCGCCCCACGGAGGTGCCCTTGGCGCTTGTGGAACGCCTACGCGCCTCGGGACGTCGACAGGATGTGCGCGCCGTCCTGGCCGGCGCCGGCGCACAGCGTCCTGTTCTGCTCCTCGACGAGCTGCTCGCGATGCTCGAAGGCCGGGGCTATGGGGATGAGACGCGAATGGCGCTCAACGCCACAGTCAGTGAACGATCCCACGCCGAAATACGCGAGCTGATCGACCTTCTCGACATTGCAGACCGAACTCCTCAGATTCAATGGATCCTGGATCGCATCGCCCGGGAATGGACGTCTGAACAAGTCGCCCAGTTCGTGAATGAACTTGGACCGGCTACCCGGTACGCAGAGGTGCACACTGTGCTGGACATCGTGGCAAGGCACACCAGTGTGAACGCTCTGCTCACGCTTACTGAGGCGCTGAGAAGCACAGGGCGAGGGGTCAGCGCCGACCACGTCTTTGCCGCTGCCGGACGTCACAGGTCTATCCAAGACCTGATGCTGATCATGCGGTGGTGTGCACAGCACGAGCGAGAGGTCAGTCTGCAGGTCCTCTTCCGAGGGGCGGACGAGGGAGGACGTAGACGCTTCTGGAAGGCCGTCAAAGTACTCCAAGGTCAGGCGCAATGGTTTCGTATCGATGCGAACGCCATGATCCAGCGAGCCGGCATCTCAACCGAGGGCCTGGCCTCAACAGCCGTGGAAACCTCGCCCGGTGTCTCTGCCGGCGGGAGCGAAGTAGCTCTTGGCAGGCGAACAGGTAATACGGAGTCCGACGCCGTTGTTGAGGATCGGTAACTCCAAAGCCTCATGCGTGACCGCCAGGTGCCGCCGTGCTCTCCATCCCGGCTACTCCTGCGGGCGCTCGGCGCCGTCCGGGTCCCGCAGCGGGCGCCGGCCGGGGGATCTGCGGGCGGAAGAAGGCGTAGCGGCCCAGGAAGTTGATGTGGTCGAACTGGAGGGGTGAGAGGCGGGCGAGGAGGTCGTCGGTGACAGGGAACCCGTCGGCGGCGAGCTGCTTGGCCGCGTGGTCGAGGTAGAGGCCGTTCCACAGGACGACCACGTTCAGGGTGAGTCCGAGCGCGCCGAACTGGTCTTATCCGAACTGGCCCAGCTCGGTGGCGGGTCCGCCTGCGATCTGAAGTTCACGACGGCGAGTAGTCGTGAAGAAGTTGGAGGGGGACGCGTTCCGTCGGGCGTGTCGATCGCGTCGTCCCCGTGCGCTTCGCGGTCCTACTGTGAGAACGCGTAGGTCCGGTCGGGGTCGAGGTGCAGTTCGTTGGGCCCGAAGCAGTCGGCCGCGAGGGTCGCGACCGGAGCGCCGCAGGGGCAGGCCCGGTTGAGTCCCTCGTCGCCTATCGGTCCGCAGCACCCAGTGCTGTTCTCCCAGTTGGGCAGGGGCTGGAGGCCGGCGGCGTCGTCGGGATGCAACAGCGCTGTGTGTCGCGTGCCGGCCGAGATGACGAAGCCCTCTTCGCGGCAGACTGCAGGGCCGCGCGACTGAGTCGGCTTCGGGTCCTCTTGATCGTCCTGCACGACGTAGGGGGGTCCCCAGGGCTCTGCATCGATCGCGTAGTGGCCCCGCGGAACGGTGGAAGGTGCCTGGCGTGTCTCCTTGTCCCGGTTGCGCTCGTCGTCGGAGACGTCAGGGATGGCGGCAAGCTCGGCCAGCTCCGGCGTGATCGCGGTGCCGCACTTGGAACAGAGGAAGACAGTCATCCCCTCGTTGTAGTGCTCAGGACTGGTGTTTCGCATCCTCGTTTCGCTGCTCGGAGTCGCTATGCGCGACGACGCCACGGAATTGGGCTTGCCCAGGTTGACGGTGGTGTGGCGGGCTGCGAGGTCGCGCATGGCGGCGAGCTTCTGCTCGGCGGCGGCGAGGCTGGCTTCGATCGCGGCGAACTCGCCGAGCCGGCCCTGTTCCTTGGCCTCCTGGAGCCGGTCGAGCAGGTTCGCGTGGATCTCCTTCAAACGGGGCATCTGCTCGGGATCGGGCCGCAGGACAGGGCAGCGAATGCACGCGTGCTCGTGGACGCAGGGGGTGCCTACGTCGCGTGCGCAGGTGCCGAGGGCGACCGCAGCTCGAAGTGGGCCAGGAAGTCCTGCCACTCCTGCGCGGTGGGCTCGCGATACTCCTCACCGGGTCGCAGCAACCGACGGCGGGCGCTGAACACCGTGTGACCGGACCGGACCGGAGCGGACCGGACCGGACCCCGGCAGCGAACCACGCGCCATGGCGTGCGCACTCGCGCTGATCGCCGTTCATGCTCTTCCAGCCCCCGAACGCCTGCCTAGCGGACGGCCGCCTTCAGCCCGGCTTCGATCACACGGGTGAGTGTGTCCAGGTACGCGTCACCGCTGTCGCCGTCCATGATCAGCATGCGGAAGCCCAGCGGCGCGATCAGCAGGTCTGCGGCCAGTTCCAAGTCCAGCAAGGCCGGGAGCTCGCCCCGATCGATCGCCGTCTGCAACATGGCGTGCACCGCGGCGCGGCGCGGTGCCGCCACGCTGGTGTGCACCACGTCCGCGAGCGCGCTCATGCGGCGGCTCTCGGCGAGCAGTCCGGGGCCGATGCCGCTGACCACCGGGTTGGCCAGTTGACTGCGGAGGCTGTCGAGGAACTCGCGCAGGTCCGTGCCCAGGGCCCCGGTTGCCGGAGTGGGCGGCAGTGCGTACTCCACTGCCTCTCGGACGAGTTCGGTCAGCATTTCCTCTTTGGATGCCCAGCGTCGGTAGAGCGCGGCTTTGCCCACACCGGCCCGCCGTGCGACCGCCTCCATGGACATGCGCTCGTAGCCGGTCTCGGCCAGCTCGTCGAAGGTCGCCTCGGTGATGGCCTCGGTCACTTGCTGCCGCAAGGCCGCGCCGCCGGTTGCCCTGCGTTCTGTCGCCATCCGGCAAGCATAAAGGAGTGGAACGGGTGCGTTCCGTTCGGTGATGGGTTAGCGTTGGCCCAACCAGACGGAACGGAACCGTTCCGTTCCAAGTGGAGGTGCTGGCGTGAAATTTCTTTACGACGACGAGTCCTTCTCCTTCGAGGCGCTGCGGGCCGCCGGTTACGCCACTTACGGTGGCGCCGAGCTCGGCGAGGTCCTGGTGACCTGCCGTCAGGTTCCCGAGGGGGACGAAGAGGCGTGGTCGGACCAGTGGGCCGCGACGGCGGCGCGGGTCGAGCGCATCGGCCGGGACGCGCTGGCCGCCGGACACCGGGTGAGTGCGCGGGAGGCGTTGCTGCGGGCCTCGAACTACTACCGGACCGCCGACTTCTACCGGCGGGCGGATCCGGCGAACGACATCGAGTCCGCGCGGCTGGCGAAGGCGTCCCAGCTGACCTTCGCGGACGCCGCCGCGCTGCTCGACATCCCAGCTCGCGCCGTGCGCATCCCGTACGAGGGGACCACCCTGCCGGGCTATCTGTTCCTCGCCGACGAGTCGGGCGGGCAACGCCCGACCGTGCTCTATCACGGCGGTTACGACTCCACCCTCGAAGAGGGCTATCTCGCATTGGCCGCGGGGGCGTTGCGGCGCGGCTACCACGTCCTCGTCTTCGACGGGCCCGGCCAGGGAAGCACCGTGCGCGAGCAAGGCCTGCACTTCCGGCCGGACTGGGAGGCCGTGGTCACCCCTGCCGTCGAGTTCGCGCTCGCCCTGCAGGAGGTGGACCCGGACCGGATCGCGCTCATCGGCACCAGCCTCGGCGGGTATCTCGCTGCACGGGCAGTCGCTTTCGAGCGTCGCATCGCTGCCTGCGTCCTGCACGACGGGGTCTACGACGTCCACGCCACGTTCGAGGCGGTCGCCCGGGCCGCGGCGGAAGTCCCCGGCGGCCTGGACACCGTGATGGCGCAGAGTGTTTCGGCGCGCTGGCTGGTCCGCAACGGCCTGTGGACCCTCGGGGTTTCCGACATGGACGAACTGGTCGAGGCTTTCCGCGCCTACACGTTGGAGGGAGTCGCAGAGCGAATCGCCTGTCCGACGCTCGTTCTGGAAGCGGAGAACGACCAGTTCTTCGCCGGCCAGCCGCAACGTGTCCTCGACGCGCTGACCTGCCCGAAGGAACTGATCTCTTTCCGTGAGGAAGAGGGCGGCGGCGAGCACTGCCACGAAGGCGCGGTCGCCCTGTGGCACCAGCGCACATTCGACTGGCTGGACACCGTGTTCACCGTGTGAGCCCTGAGGGCCAAGAAGATCAGCCGGTCGGGCCGCGCCTGGTCCTCGACGCCGTAACCCGGCTCCGCACCGATGGCCACGACATCGAATCCGTGCCCGACACGCCGAACCGACACCGCCGAAGAGGACGGAGAAAGGACGGAGAAGAGGTCTGATATCCCCGTCCGTGACCAGCGAAGCCCCGTGGCAGGAGCACCCGGGGCCGCTGTTCGCTCTCAACAGGCCGGGCAAAGTCACTGACTTCTTCCATCAACCGAACACTCTGCGCTTCCCGCTCGGTTGGCCGCCCGAGTGGACGGGGCTCTGTCATGACGAGGCATTCGCAGGTGACAGCGCGCAGTTCGCGGTTCGGCCGTCGGGACTCCACTCGGAAAGACCAGGAGCGACGTCAAGGGCCGTACTACCCCCGGCGCCCTGCACGCCGGGGTAGTACGGCCGATCCAGCGCAATAGGGTCGAATGTCGCCGGTCGGGAGGCAGTCCCGCCCACGACGGGGCCCAGGCTCGTGACCGCGCCCTGTCGCGGGTACGGCGCGGGCAGCCCACCCACGGTCGCTTCCGAGTCCATGGGGCGCGTTGAAGGTGACAAGGGCATACGGGATGTGCCCCCTCGACCCCACTTCCTGACCCAGCAAGAACCCCAACGACAGGCCCTGGCGTCAGACGCCGGGCCTGTCCCCCGGCGTCCCGTTACATGCCGGACAGCTCCGGTCGATGCCGGCCGCCATCACCTCGCACGCGCCCCTTGACGTCGCCGCACGGCGGCCGAAAACTGACCCTGCCCGACAACGTTGTCTATTCGCTTCCGAGAGGCATCGAACGTGCCCCAGCTCCCCCCTCTCCCTGTCAACCGGCGTCGATTCGTCCAGCTCCTGGGGGCCTCAGCCGCCCTGGCCGCGCTCCCCACGGCCCTCAGCGAGGGCGCCGCGTCCGCCGCCGGGCACCCGGGCACCGGTGCCGGCACGGGACACACACCCGCCCCGGACCCGGTGGCTGAGACCTACTACCGGGTCCTGCTCGCCCACACCAACTGGTCGGAGACCCGGTGGGACTCCGACAAGGGCCACTACACGGCCACCGACTTCGGCTTCGCCGTCGTTCTCGGCAATGCGGTCCTTCTCACCCACGGCACTTACGACGCCGACAAAGCCGGCGTCGACGCCGCCACTCTGAAGGACCGGACGATCGCCTCGATCCGTCACTTCGCGGGGTCCAACCGGAACAACGGCGGCACCGAGTGGGGCAAGACGCTCTTCTTCGACACCACCTTCCAGCTGTACTTCGCACTGGCCGCCCGGCTGCTCTGGGACGACCTCGACGCCGCCACGCAGAAGAGCGTCGACTCACTGATCCGTAACCAGGCCGCCTACACCACCTCGCTCGGCGCCGGCGACGACCCGCTGTCCTCCCCGTGGACCCCCAACGGGCTGAAGGGCGGCTGGCAGAGCGACACCAAGGTCGACGAAATGGGCGTCTATGCCCAGTCGCTGGTGCCGGCGCTGGTCTGGTCGCAGGACGACCCGCGTTATGAGGACTGGCTGGCTGCCTACCGCGCCTGGGCACGGAATGAGACGGGTCTTCCGGCTGCGGACCTGGCCAACCCGGTCACCGTGGACGGGACTGCGGTCAGCGACAACACCGGGCACAACCTGTGGGACACCTTCCTCGTCGAGAACCACGGCTCCTTCGAGCCGCACTACCAGGAGGAGGTGTGGCGCACCTCCGCCCGCACCGCGATCCACTACCTGACCGCCGGTCGCGCCCTGCCGCAGGTGGTCACCGACCAGCCCAACACCGGCCCGCTCTGGCGCAGCATCCTCAACGTGATGAGTGACGCGGGTGAGCCGTTCATGCCGATGATCAATGACCGGGAGCACCTGTACGGCCGTGACGTCATCCCGCTGGCGTTCCAGGCCCAGGTGATCGGCGACCGAGCCGCCGCGTGGGCCGAACAGGCCATGGCGGAACGGCTGGAGGCCTATCAGGTATATCCGCCGGAGTACCGGCTGGCGAAGTTCTCCGGCGAGCCCAAGTACGAGCCTGAGGCCCGCGCCGAGGTCGCCATCAGCTACCTGCTCCATCTGTGGGCGGCGAAGTCGGGACGGCAGGTCCAAGCACTGTCGGAGAAGGGGTTCTTCGAGCAGGCGTCCGGTGTCATGGACTTCGGCGAGGTCCCGGGCCTGTTGTCGCACCAGTCGCCGGCCGCCTGGTCGGCGGCGGTCAGCAAGCCCGGGTTCGTGAAGTTCACCTGGCAACCCGCCCACGACGACTGGCTGTTCAAGCTCAGCGCCGCCACTCCGATGTTCCTGCCGGCCACCACCGGCAAGGTCGCAGGCCGCCAGGTGCGCACCTACCACGCGGTGCGTGACGGCTTCGACGGCAGCGCGACCGTCCTGGACCTCGGTTCCGCGGCCTATGCCGGCCTCACCACCCTGCCCTCGGGCGCGGTCGTGTACGCCACCACCGGCACCGGAGAGGGTGAAGGGCACCTGGAGGTCTACAACCTCACCATGCCGGGCGTGGCCGGTCTCACCGGGTCGCGCACCTACCGGTACGCAGAGGGCAGTCACGCCGTGGCCGCCGCCGACAGTTCCGGCGGGGCCACCGGCGGCGGCCGGGTGGACTCGTTGACGTTCACCCGTACCCAGGTCCGGTATCTGCGTATGCAGGGAATCCAGGGCGACCCCACCTACGGCTACTCGATCTACGAGTTCGAGGTCCGGGACGGTGGCGACGGTGGCGACCTCGCGCGGGGCGCGGCTGCCACCGCGTCCTCCTCCGACACCGGCATGGGTCCCTCGCTCGCTGTGGACGGCAGCACCACCACCCGGTGGGCGGTCTCCAAGGGGGACAGGACCCGGGCCGACAGCTGGCTGGCGGTGGACCTCGGGCACGCTGAGGCCGTGGACCGGGTCACCGTCCGCTGGGAGGCTGCCGCCGGACGGAAGTACCTCCTGCAGGGCTCCACCGACGGGCAGACCTGGACCGATCTTGTCTCCTGGCCCGCTCCGGACGCGTCGAGCAAGGGCGGCTGGCTCGACGTCGACGGCCGCGCCGGGCTGGTCGTACGCGGCTCGAAGCTGCCTCTGTCGGTCTACGGCGACACCGTTGTCCTGGCGGACGGGCCGTCAGGGCCACTGCTGGTGGAGGGCATACCCGGCGCCTCGGCGAGCACCTTGCGCGAGCTGGCCGGGCGGCCGGTGCCGAAGCCGGACACGGACGGAGTGCGGGCGGCTCTGACCGAGGGCCACCTCAGCCTGTTCAATCTGACGGGTTCCGCTGTGTCCACCACAGTCGAGGTGGCGGCCTCCGGTACCGGCCTCGCGCTGTTCGAGGGCCGCCAGACGGTCACACCGGACGGGCTTTCGCTGGTGGCCGGTCTCGATGCGGCCTCGGCGGTGCTGCTCGCTCCGCGCTTCACCCTGCGCCCGCTGACCGGTGGGCGGCTCCCTGCCGGTCTGGTCGCCGAGGTGCTGGACGGCGCCACCCTACGGCTGTCCGGCCCGTCCTGCCGGGTGCTGGTGACCGGCCAGGGCCGCAGCTCGGTCGCGACCGTCCGGGGCACCGTCACCGTCCGGCTGTCCGGAGCGACCGCGTTCCCGGTGGACGATCTGGCGCTGGGCCGGACCGTCTTCCCGACCAATCCACTGCCGCCCGGTATGTCCGACCCGCGGGCTGCCGTCGACGGTGACCCGCACACGGCGTGGACGCCCGGCCCGAACGGGCGGATGGTGGTCGACCTGGGCTCCTCGGTGGCGTTCAGCACCGTCCGCGCCGAGTGGGCGGGGGGCCGCGTGCCCACCGGCCGGGTGGAGGTCAGCGACGACGGCCTGACCTACCGGAACGCGGGCACGACAACCGGCTCCGGCGCTCTGCGGCAGCTCACCACCAGGGCCACCGCCCGTTACGTCGCTCTGGCGACCGACACGTCCGGTGCGGGGACGGCCCACCTGGTGGCACTCACGGTGCGCTGACGGGTCGCGGGAGCCCCCGGCCGGCGCCGGCCGGGGGCTCACCCGTGGACGTACCGTCGCTCAGTCGGCCACCGGCCGCCGCACGCCGGTCGTGGACTCGCCGACCTCCAGCCGGTGCGGGGCCAGGTGCACCGTGGGCCGCGGCGTGGTCTGCGCACCGATGCGGTTGGCCAGCGAAGTGACGGCCAGTGAGGCGATGGCGGCCTTGTCGGGCACCACCGTCGTCAGCGTGGGGGTGGCGTACCGGCCCTCCTCGCTGCCGTCGATGCTGGCGACGGCGGTGTCCCCGGGCACCGTGAGACCGGCTTCGTGAAAGGCCCGGATCACGCCGACGGCCAGCAGGTCGTTGATGGAGCAAGCCTATACATCTGAACGGAATTCCCGACTCGGAAGACTAGGCGAGCATTCCCTTGCGGAGTTTGGTCAGCGTTCGGGTCAGCAGGCGGGAGACGTGCATCTGGGAAAGTCCCAGTTCCGCGGCGATCTCGGCTTGGGTCATTTCCTGGCCGAAGCGCAGGGTAAGGATGGTCCGGTCTCGTTCGTCGAGAGTGGTCAGGAGAGGGGCAAGTGCCTGGAAGTCCTCGATCAGTTCCATCGCTGGGTCGCACGCGCCGACGACATCGGCCAGGCTCCGTGTACCTCCCGAGGGCCCCTGGTGCTGGTCGTTGTTGTCCTGGGGCAGGTCCAGCGACCCGGCGGTATAGCCGTTGGATGCGATCAGTCCCTCGATGACCTCTTCTTCGCTCAGCTTCAGGTGTGTGGCGAGTTCCGCCGCGGTTGGCTGGCGGTTCAGGTCAACCGAGAGGGTGTCCTGCGCTTTGGCCAGTTCGACGCGCAGCTCCTGCAGGCGGCGTGGGACGTGGACGGACCAGCTGGTGTCGCGGAAGAACCGCTTGATCTCGCCGACGATGTAGGGGATGGCGAAGGAGGTGAACTCGACTTCTCGGGATAGGTCGAAGCGGTCGATGGCCTTGATCAGGCCGATGGTGCCGACCTGGACGATGTCCTCCATGGTGCCGCTGCCCCGGTTGCGGAAGCGGGAGGCCGCGTAGTGGACCAGGGAAAGGTTCATCTCGATGAGTGTGTTCCGGGCGTACTGGTACTCGTGTGTGCCTTCTTCCAGCACCTGCAGCCGGTCGAAGAACGCCTTGCTCAGGGCCCGCGCATCCTTCGGTGCAACCTTCAACGGGTTCTCGACTGGCGGTAGTTCGCCGATCGTAGGGCTTTCGGCAATGGAGGCGGCGGCCTTGGCCGGCGGTACGGGCAACGACGCTGCGGTCAGCGAGGACGTCACGACAATCACTCCCTAAACGATGCCAGGTAGAGCGCACTTGACCAGCTCGTACGCAGGCATGCCTACCGATTTCAATGATCCTCGCGACACCGTTGCCCGGTTGTACGGTTCGCGAGTGACTTCCCGATCTTGGTCGGGCGCGATGCACCCAGGGGTGGGCGAAAAGGAGGTTCACGAGAAGCTCCGGCACTATGACGCCGACTCCCCCGACCAACCGGCGGGATGTTCCGGCGCCTCAAACAGTGCCCCGACAGTGACGCCTTGCGTGTGTGCGGTGGGTGGAGCGGGTGCTACGAGGGCAAAGGTCTGCTCCGTCTACGCTGGCGCTCGCCGGCTGCACGGATCCCGCCATGTACAGGACCGTGATCCAGTGAGAGTCGCCAGAAGGCGGTGCTCCTTTCGGCCAGTGACCCCGCTGCCCGAACTTGGCACGCACCCTGCGAATGTGCGGGTTGAGCTGGGTTCGAGGGTGGTCGCCCGCGGGCAGGGCTCCGGCGTCCCGCCGGAGCCCCCCTACCGTTCACATCCGCCCCAACAGCTGCTGCTACGGGTTCCCGGCCGAAGCGGTCATGCGGCCTGGATGAGTTCTGCGCGGCCGAAGAGCAGAGCCCATCCGGACGGGAGCTGGGTGAGGATACGGTCCATGAGGCCGGGGCCGGCCAGGTGAGCGACGGCAGAGAGGACGGCTCCGGTGTCCCAGCGGGTGGTTGCCGGCGTGCCGCCTGTGCGGGCGGCCAGGTCCTTGACGAAGCCCCAGCCCGTGAGCGGCTGCCTGTCGGGGATCTGGGCGGTGAAGACGAGGGCGGCCTCGATGGGGAGGCAGGCGGCGAGGTCGACGCGATCGTCGCCGGTCAGCTGGCGGCCCAGGGCGGCCAGCACGGCGCGCGTGACGTCCTCGGCATGTTCTCGGGTGGGGTACGCACCTTCGTAACGGATTCTTTCCAGCATCTGGTGAAACGTCATGTCCGTCCGGGCGGAGGCCGGTTCACTCAGCGGGAACATCGGGGATCGCCTTTCTCAATCAAGGGCGTTTTTGCTGGCAGGAAGGGCTACTTGCATGAGTGTCAGCCGACCCGGCTGGTGCCGGTTGGGCTGTTGCGTCTGGGCTCGGGTGTGCTGACGGGCGGCCGCAGAGGAGGCCGTGGCCCGGGGGCTTGAGCGGGATGCGGCGGGCGGGTTCTGCACATGGTGCGCGACATGGTGCGCACGAAAGCGGAACGCGGAGGACGGGATCAGAAGGGGACAGGGATCGATGCCCGTCCTCCGACGTCGGCGTGGCCGGACAGCCGGCTTCTCAGCTGCGGATCTCCGTGTGCGCGGGTCGCCCGCCGACCGAGATCCTGCGGGGCTTGGCGCGCTCGGCGATCGGGATACGCAGGGTCAGCACCCCGGCGTCGTAGTCGGCCGTGATGCGCTCGGTATCCAGGGTGTCGGCCAGCACCAGCTGACGGGAGAAGACACCCAGTGGCCGCTCGGAGAGCTCCATCTGCACATCGTCCGCCTTCACCGCCGGCCGGCGCTCGGCCTTGACGGTGAGCATGTTGCGCTCGACATCAATGTCGATCGCGTCCTGCGCGACCCCGGGCAGGTCCAGGGCGATCACGTACTCCTCGCCCTCCCGGTAGGCGTCCATCGGCATCGCTGAGGGCCTGGACCAGGTACCCGTCACGCCCGTCAACTGCTGGGCGAGCCGGTCGAGTTCGCGGAACGGGTCAGTGCGCATCAACATCGCGAAAACACCTCCACAGGTCTGGCAGAAACTGCCAATGCGCTTCGTGTGCCACCGTTGTAACATGTCATCCAGACGATGACAAGTTCAGTGTCACCCAGAGGGTGACGGCTGAGAAGAGGGTCCCATGAACGCATCCCAGTCCTCCAGCAACCCCGCTTCCTTCCTCGCCGCCGCAGAAGCGCTGGACACGATCGACGAAGCCGTCCGCACCGCCCAAAACGCCCAGCAGCCAACCCACCCAGAAGGCACTCAGGCAAGTTCGGAAGAGGCCCTGGCCGCTCTGCTCATGCTGCGCGAACTGCGCGAGCAACTCGCCGAATGGGAACCGGGACTCATCGAAGCGGCCCGCGACGCGGGCACCAGCTGGGCAGACCTGGCCCACCCCCTGGGCGTCGCCAGTCGGCAAGCCGCCGAGCGGCGCTATCTCCGCGTACGTCCAGGAGCCCCCGGCACCACCGGCGAACAACGCGTCCAGGCCACCCGCGACGACCGTGCCGCCGACCGCAGCGTCACCGCCTGGGCCCGGGACAATGCCGCCGATCTGCGACAACTCGCCGGACAGATCACCGCACTCACCGACCTCCCCGCGCCGGCGCACACGCCCCGGGAGAACCTTGCCGAGGCACTCGCCGACAACGACGCCGCCAACCTCATCAAGCCGCTCGCCGACACCCACACGTACCTCGCAGCCGGCCACCCCGACCTCGCCGCCCGCATCGACATCATCACCCACAACGCCGACCGGCTCCGCCAGGCCGGCAGGGGCGGACGCTGAATCAGCAGAGTTCCTCATGCCCGTACACGGCCGAGCCGATCGAGGAAGCGCGCCGGACCTGGTACGCCCTGCCGGGGCGATGCGCCTCGCACGCCCTCGTCCATCGAGGCCGACTATCTACCCATGACGCACACGGAAATCTATTCTCGCCGGAGTAGACATTGGGTGGTGGTGTGGTTATGGTTTCTTTCGTAGCCAGAGAGACCGCAGGGTCCGGCAGAGACGAACTGCCGGGCAGCAGTAATCGCAGTTACAGATAGCAGGACGGTGCGGTGGTGGAGTTTCGAAGCCAGGGTTGTCGCAGGACGGCGACGGGACTGACGACCGGACCGGGTAGCCCGCAGTGATCAGGGGCCACCGAGAGCAGTACTGCAGGACCCGCAAGTGCATGACCCAGCAGTGGAGTTAAGTGAGCAGCACCTTGGTGAAGGCGTCGGCTGCGGGCGCGCGCATCGGGAAGTTCGGCAGCGGGGTTCTAAGCCAGAGCAGACGCAGGACGGGCGACGGGGCTGGCTGTCGAAGAGTGGCGCTGTCACAGGCCGCAGGACAGTAGTACCAGCAGAGGTAAGTGAGTGATCCCAGAGGGAAGAACGGAGGAGCCAAGCATCATCAGGATCGCCCGGGCGGAATCTTCGAGCCCGGGTACCGCAGGACATCGATAGTGAGGTGGTCTCCGGTCAAGCAACCGCGATCCCCGCATCCCACGCCCTCTCCCGGGCGGGAATGCGGAAACATAAGGCCGGCGCAGTACCAGGGCCGGCAGATGGTGTAGCAGTTCCTTCGGGGCCCGGGTGCCACACAGCACCCGGGCCCTCCAACATGTTCCATAGAGAGGTGCAATGACAGCAGACGACTCGTTCGGCCGTCTCGACGACGACTACCCCGCCTACACCATGGGCCGGGCCGCCGAAATGCTCGGCACCACCCAGGGCTTCCTCCGCGCCATCGGCGAAGCTCGCCTCATCACCCCGCTGCGCTCCGAGGGCGGACATCGCCGCTACTCCCGCTACCAACTGCGCATCGCCGCACGCGCCCGGGAACTCGTCGACCAGGGCACCCCCATCGAGGCCGCCTGCCGCATCGTCATCCTCGAACCCCAACTCGCAGAAGCCCAGCGCATCAACGCCGAACACCACCGCGCCGCCGAATCGCAGAACCCGCCGCCCTCAGGCTGAAGTGGGCCGCCGATCGGGGAGTGACGGTCCGGCCAGCACCCATCGGTCGGACCCTCAGCGCCTCGTACGTCACCGGGATCGCGCTGTCGGCGGACGACGAGCGTATGGGTCATCAAGGCTCCCGCAGGGCCCGGCCCTCCAGTGGAAGGCTCCACGGACGGCCATTGCGGACCGCGTCCACACCCTCGCGCCGCAGCACGGTCACCAGCTTTCTGAACCGACGCGGGCTCCGCCCGGTCAACGCGCTATCCAGGCCGGCTCCGGCGTCAACAGCTGGGCGTCGACATCGTGATCGAGTCGAACCGGGATTTGGTGACTGGCGAGGAGGAAAGGCGATCGCCGAACTCACCAGCCTGCCCGCCCCGGCGACGCTCGCGGCTGAACCGTGGCCGCCCGGCGAGGCGGGGCCGTGCGGGTGGCGGGGCCCCGTGGACAGGACGCGTGGCTCTGCTCGCTGGCGCCCGGAGGCGATGAGCCATGCGACCCGATGGGGAGATGGGGCGTCAGCCTTCGCGGCTGGGGAGCATGGTCAGAGCTTGCGAGCGCTGTGCGACGAGGTCGTCGTAGGTGCCGTCGCGCTCGGCCCAGCGGTGCACGAGGGCCGCCTTCACGACGATTTCGCGGGGGGTGGGGTCCGCTGAGAGCAGTTGCATGACCTCGGTGGCGAAGTCGTCGAGCGGCAGGGCGTGCGGGTTCACCTTTTCCTGGCCCGCTGTGGCGACGGCCGGAGGGACGAGCTCCACGACACCGATGCCGGTGCCGTCGAGCTGCGCGCGCAGCGCCTCTGTGTAGGCGTGCACTGCCGCCTTCGAGGCGGCGTAGGTGGGCATGGGCGGGAACGGCAGGAAGGCGATTCCGGAGGTGACGGTGATGAAGGTGCCGGCGCCCCGCCGGACCATGTGCGCGGTGAAGGCGTCGATGACCCGGATGGTGCCCGTCAGGTTGGTGTCGATCGTCGTCTCGGCCGTCCCGAAGTGCGCGGGGTCGCGCAGGTCCTCCAGGAGCATGACGCCCGGCATCGTCACCACGGTGTCCAGCTCGGGGTACCGGGCGAGCACGGTGTCACGAGCTGATGTGACGGAGGCGCCGTCGGTGACATCGATGCTGATCGTGCCGAAGCCCTCTCCGGCAAGTTCTGAGAGCGCCTCCTCGCTGCGGCCGCCAACGGCCACGGTGCTGCCCGCTGCGGCGAACCGGCGGGCCAGCTCTCGCCCGATACCCGAGGTCCCGCCGACGATGAGAACGGTGCGGTTGGAGAGATCCATGAGATCTTCCCTTCAGTCCAGGTGCCGACGGCGTTCAGGCCCGCGGCGCATTCCGTGGTGTGCTCTGTCCTTCGTGAACAGTGCAATCGCAGTCTGGCGACATCCGCTGGATGTGACAGTGCCCCCGTCTTCCCTGGTCCCACCAGGGCCCCTCTGAGTCACGCACACCGCGTTACGGTGTCGGTATGAAGGATGAGGAATCCGGCAACCGGCTCGGCAGCTACCTTCGCGCCCGACGTGAGCTGGTCTCCCCGGCGCAGGCAGGACTCCCGCCCGGCGGCGGCAACCGCCGCGTGCCCGGCCTGCGCCGTGAGGAAGTCGCCCTGCTCGCCGGAATCAGCCCCGACTACTACCTGCGCCTGGAACGCGGCCGCGACAAGAACCCCTCACCTCAGGTCCTCGAATCACTCGCGCGCGTCCTGCAGCTCGACGACATCGAACGGACGTATCTCCTCGGCCTGACGGCAGCACGCCCCAGGGCACCGCGCCGCAAGCGGCCCGAACACGTGCCGCCGCGGGTGCACGAACTCCTCGCCCACCTTCAGATCCCCGCGTTCATCGAAGGGCGCGCGTTCGATGTCCTGGCCTCCAACTCCATGGCCATCGCGCTCTCCCCCCGGCTGCGGCCCGGCCTGAACCGGCTTCGTTCCCTCCTCCTCGACCCTGAGGAACAAGCCTTCCACCAGGACTGGACCAAAGCCACCGCCGATTTCATCGCCGCCCTTCGCACGACCATCGGCGACGACACCGACAACCCCCGGTTCGTCGAACTCGTCGGAGAACTCGCACTGTCCAGTCAGCGGTTCCGCACCCTGTGGGCCCGCCATGACGTCCGCAGTCTCGACGGAGGCACGACCACGGTCCACCACCCCGTCGTCGGTGAACTACGCCTCCACCGCGACAAACTCCCCATCGACGACGTCATCCTCGTCGTCTACTACCCCGACAAGGACAGCGACAGCGACGAGAAACTGCAACTCCTCGCCGCACTCTCACACACCGAACCCACCGAACCCACCGAACCCACCGACACAGCACAGCAGGTCAACCGAGGCGAGGGTCCGCCGGCTTGAGCTGGGACGGTCCGCTCGGCTACGGCTCTGTCGGAGTCGCTCAAGCCCCACGACCTCCTTGAGACGACCACGCCTTCGCCCGGCATGCCGCAGGAACAGTCGTGGGAGTAACGAGCCAAGCGCCATCTGCGGGCTGCTGAATTCGCTCTTCTGCGAATTCCCGGTGACGAAGTCTACGAGCGAGTGATGCCCGGTCTTCTCCGGCTCGGGAGCGGCATGCCGACCCCAGGGAGTTCCACTGGATCCGGCGGATGCGTTGGAGGGCCGAGGACATGGTGAGTGCCCTGTCCGCGTACGTCACCGAAGCCGAATTTCCCCCACCGCACGCTGGATTGAACTCAGGGGTGCATGACGATCTTTCCCACGTGTCCTCTGCGGGAGAGTTCCTCCTGCGCCTGAGCGGCCTGGTCCAGTGGGAAGGTAGCGGCGATGACGGGCTGGACCTCGGCCCGACGAGCCAGGCCCATAAGGAGATCGAAGTGTGCGGGCGTATGCATTGCGGACCCGATGACCTGGGCGTTGTGCAGATAGAGACGGCGCACATCGAAAGCCACGCCGTAGCCCCCCAGCGCGCCCGCGATGACCCACCGGCCCCCTTCGCGCAGCAACGGCAGCCCCTCACTCACCAGTTCGCCGGCCACGACGTCCAGTGCGACATCGATGCCCTCCGGAGCGGCGGTACGGATCTGCTCCGCGACGTCGCCCGCTCGGTCGATGACCTCGTGCGCGCCCGCTTCACGCACCGCACCGATCTTGGTTCCACTACTGATGGCGAGCACCCGCGCGCCGCGCGCACGGGCGATCTGCACCAGGGCCAGGCCAACGCCGCCGGACGCCCCCGAAACCAGGACGGTCTCTCCTCGCTGCAGCCGGCCCCGCTCGATCATGCCCAGCGCCGTACCGTAGGCGGTCGGCAACGCCGCCAACTGGTCATCCGTGAGCGGGGAATCCGTCACGTCATGCACACGCTCCACCGCCGCTGTCACATACTCCGCGTATCCACCGTCGCGTTCACTCCCCATCAGGCCCACCGGGTTGGCGTGCGGCCCTTCGGTCTCGTAGATCGCGGGATCGACGACCACCCGGCGCCCGACAAGGCTCCGCTCCGCTCCAGTCCCGACAGCCACGACGCGGCCGCACACATCTGCACCCTGGATACGCGGAAAGCCGACCGGGCCGCGCCAGCCCGACCTCGCGTCCGGGTCCCCCGGACTCCCGTAAGCGCCCTCCCGAGTCCACAAGTCGGTGTTGTTCAGGGCTACCGCACTGACCTGGACCAGCACCTCCTCAGCCCCCGGAACAGGGACCGCGACCTCCGCCGGCTCAAGAACCTCCGGCCCTCCGTGCCCGGTGATCCGCACCGCTCGCATGAACGGGGATGCACTCATCGCTTGAACCTCCCTCAGGTATACTGATCTGTGAACATGCCCCACCGTACACCGACCGGTGAAAGGTCCCACAGTGCAGGAAGCACGGCCCATAACACCCGCCGGGCGCCGCGTCGTGGCAGCCGCAGAGGAACTGTTCTACAACCGCGGCATCACAGCGGTCGGCGTGGATCTGATTGCCGAGCACTCAGGGGTGACCAAGCGGACCCTGTACAACCAGTTCGGCTCGAAAGACCACCTCGTAGCGGCCTATCTCACAGGCCGCGACCAGCGCTGGCGGACACATGTCCGTACCACCGTCGACACCAGCGACACTCCCACCCAGGCCGTCACCGCACCCTTCGAAGCACTGCGGACCTGGAGCGAAACCAACACCCGCGGATGCGCCTTCATCAACGCACTCGCCGAACTCCCGGACCCCTCACACCCCGCACACCGCATCGCCGCGAACCAGAAACTCTGGCTCCGAAACCTCTTCAAGGAACTCGCCACCGCAGCGGGCTGCTCACACCCCGCCACCCTCGCCACCCAACTCCTCGTACTGCATGAAGGCGCTCTCGCCACGCAGCCACTCCCCCTCGACACCCTTCCGGAAAGCACCGACCTGGCACGAGCCCTGGTTCAAGCCAGCGCATCGCCCCGTCAGGGCCTTGCAGTCGGCCCCTGCGACTGAACGCCCTCCGTGCGGCTGGCATAACCGACTGCGCCCACGCCTGCAGATCAGACGGCGGGTTCAGCCTGCCAGTTGCTGCAGCCATTCGCGCAGCAGAGCCGTCTCCGTGTCTCGCAGAGGTACCCCAGCGGCCGGGGGCCCGGTGGTGAGCGCGGTTTGAAGTGCGGCATCGAGGGCGAGTGCGCGCGAGGCCAGGTCCGACCCGGATGAGGCGGGCGGGTCCGTGGTGATCGAGGCGATGATGGTGTCCCGCAGCCGTGCCGAAGTGGTCAGGTCCCGCTCCGAGGACTCTTCGCCGATCTGCGCCAGCGTGGCACCCGTCGTCGCCGCGTGGATGACCCGGGTCGCCTGCTCCACCGGAACCCGAAGGCGCCCGGCGTCAGCCGCCCGGCCCAGCAGTGTCACCAGCAGGGCGTGCGCCTCGTCCGCGGCCGGGGGCCGACGTCCGGGCTGCACAGTGCCATACATGAGCATGTAGAACGCGGGGTGCTGCACTCCGAAGTCGACGTGCAGGTCCCAGCCGCGGTACAGGTCGGCCACCGGGTCGTCGGGGGTCAGCGCCAGCGCCTCCCGTTTCTCGGCCAGGTACATGTCGAATCCGTAGGCGGCCAGCTCCGACAGGAGTCCGTCCTTGTCGTCGAACATCCGGTAGAGCGCGGGGGCTGTGATGCCCGCGGCTGCGGCGACAGCGCGCGTGGAGACCGCCTCGCTGCCGCCCTCCTCCAAAAGCTTGGCGGCCACCTGCAGTACCTGGCGCCGCGCGGCGAGTCGTCCCTCATTCATGGAACAACGATATCGCATTTTGCGTATCACCGCCTTATCGGTGCTACGGTTTAAAGCGGATCGTCGATCCGTGCGCTGATGCGGTCGGCGCCGGCCCGCGAGAGCTGGGCATGCGCACACCCCCGCCGGGGCGGTCGGCCCCCCACTCGTGGAGCAGTGCGGCCGACCGCCGCAGCGGGCAGCTCGCCGTCCGCCGACACCACCACCGAACACGCCGCCATCGCGGCAGGAGAGGAACACCCATGTCCGATATCTCGATCGTGATCGCGTCGCATTCCGGCTACGGCCACACCGCGCAGATCGCTACGGCCGTCGCGGACGGCGCACGCTCCGTCGCCGGGACGCAGGTCCACGACGTGGACGTCGCCTCCCTCAGCGACGCGGACTGGGAGCTGATGGACGCTGCGGACGCCATCATCTTCGGCACTCCCACCTACATGGGCACTGCGTCGGGGGCGTTCCACGCCTTCGCCGAGGCCAGCAGCAAGCGGTGGATGACCCGCGCCTGGAGCGACAAGCTCGCGGCGGGGTTCACCAACTCCGGCTCCATGAGCGGCGACAAGCTGCACACCCTGCAGTACCTCTCGCTCCTTGCGGCCCAGCACGGAATGCTCTGGGTGAGCCTGAACCTTCTGCCGGGCTGGAACACCACCACATCCAGCCCCCAGGACGACAACCGCCTCGGCTTCTACCTCGGCGCCGGCGCACAAAGCTTCAACGACACCCCCGCGGTCCACGACGCAGACCTGAACACCGCCCGCCACCTCGGCCGACGCGTCGCCGGGCACGCCCGCATCCACCGCGCCGGACTGACCGCCGCAACGCACTGACACAACGGTCCGTGAACCGGCCCGGCAGCCCCCGCCCTGCACCAGCGAACAGCAACTCCGGACCAGGAGGCCGCTGGAGTCCACCCCGACCGAGGGGTTACGCCGGCGAGCGTACCCGGCAGAATCGTTCGGTTTGGCGGGCGGCTAAGCGAGGCTCATCACCCACCATGCGTCTTTCGTTCATCACCATCTTCAGCCTGTTCAAAAGAGTGCGTCATGCAGCACCGGACATGGGGAAGCCAGGCCCCGAGGTCGCGGCGATCGGCTACGGCGCGACGGTCCTGACGGAGCCCCGCGAAACACGGCCACAGCGCATCAGCCCCGGGACGACGACTCAGGGCAACGCTGATCCCGGCAGCCAAGGCACGGCTGCCGGGATCAGCGTGTAGCGGCTCTACTTCTTAAAAGCGTCCTTGGCCTTCTCCTTGGCCTGCCGCAGGTCTCCCTTGGCTTCTTCGGCGCGCCCTTCGGCCTCCATGGACTCGTTACCGACAGCGCCTCCGGCGGCCTTTTTGACTTTGCCCTTGACCTGCTCGCCCTTGGCCTGAGCCTTCTCATCCGCAGCCACAATCACTCACTCCCTGCCTTACTAGAGGAACGCGATATGCCACATCTGGCCCGAAAGCCTTTCGCTCAAACCCCGACAGCTGCTGCACGGAAACCATCTCCCGCCGGGCGGCATGAAGGTGATATGAGGGCGGCAGGAGTGAACGGTTCACACCAGGGCAGTCGTCAGCTTGGAGGTTGATAACGATGGTTCCTATCATTCTCGTTCTTCTGCTCGCCCTGATCCTTTTCGGTGTGGGTTTCGCACTCAAGGCCCTGTGGTGGATCGCCGCCATCGTGCTGGTCGTGTGGCTGCTGGGGTTCCTCGTCCGCCCCGCAGCGAGCGGAGGGAAGCGTGGCCGCTGGTACCGCTGGTAGACGGCGCTCAGGAGGCTGATGTGGGTGGGCCCCGACGCGACTACCGCGTCGGGGCCCACCCACATTCGCCTGCGTTCTTGTCCCCTGCCAAGGCCCGGACCGACTCCGCCGTGAACGTCACGCCGCCCACTGAGGCGAAGCGGAGCGGTCATCGTCATGGCGCGGCCAGGTGCGCCGACCTGGCGTCCAGTCCAGGAGATCGAGGCTGCACGCGGGGGCATGAGTCCAGCCGATCACCCTCCTGCGCGATTGGCTCGCAGCGCGCAGTGAAGGGCGATCATGCGGCCGCGCTCGTCAGGGGCCTGGTGCCGCCGGCGTTCGGCGTACTGTTCCTGCTCGACGAGGAGTTGCTGCGCTCCGGGCTGCCGGGAGCGGCCGTCATGGCGCCGGTCCTGCCGCTGCTCGCCCTGGGCGCTGCCGCCGTCGGTCTGCGCGCGGTCGCCCTGGACGGACCGTACCGGCTCTGCGGCCGGGAGGCGCCGGCGCGCTCGCTGGCCGACCCGCGTGGCACCGCGCTGCCGGCCGGCGCCGTGTTGCTGGCCACGCTGCTCCTGTGGGCCATGCCCGTCCTGCTCCCGCTGCTGCCCGGCCCGCCGGCGTTCGCCGCCACCGCCGTGGACCTGCGCCACCGCGCGCACCGGGACGAGACTGCTCCGCGGCGGTGACGGAGTTCTGCGCCCGGCCGCGAGCCCGCTTCGCCGAGTGTGGCCGCCGCGACGTGCGCACCAACCGGTGAAGTCCCGGGGGTGCGGACCCTCATGGGAGGGACCGCACCCCGAGCCTCAGGGCCGGGCCATGGCGGGCGGGGCGGCGTTGGCGCCCCAACTCGTCGGCCTGTCCGAGAGGTTGATCCTGATCGTGCCGGAGCGGAGCAGGTCCTTGTGGGACAGCCAGCTCTGGCGCAACTTCCCCTTGCCGGTGTCCACGGAGGACACGTACTGGAGCTTCGACGCGTTGGCGCCCGGGGCATCGATGCTGATCGTGCGTCCGTCTTCGGGCCGGATCTCGACCTTCTCGAACATGGGCGCTGTGATCACGTAGGTGGCGGAGCCGGGCTGGGGCTCGAAGATTCCTGCCATGGCGAAGACGAGCAACGAGGAAGTGGCGCCGAGGTCGTCATTGCCGGGCATTCCGTACACGTCGTCGGTGAAGAGCGTCCGCATCGCACGCAGCACGGCGGAGGTCTTCCACGGCGCGTCCGTCCACGTGTACATCCACGGCGCGTGGAAGTCGGGCTCGTTGTTGGGGTTGAACGCGAAGTTGTTGTGGTAGTCGTACGCGCCGGTCACCCACGAGTCCGAAGCCGCCTTCGCCGGGTCGGTGAGCACGGTCGGCATGTCGAAGAACTTGTCGAGCCGCTGCTCGGCCTGCGAAGGGCCGCCCATGAGCCCGAAGAGCGTCTTCGGGTCCTGCTGCGCGAGCCATTCGTACTGCCACGCGGTGCCCTCGTGGAACGCGCCGGCCTGGGCGGGATCGGGGTCGCCGGCAATGGTGCCGTCCGCGTTCTTGGCCACCGGGAACCCGGAGAAACCCTGCGAGGTGACGGTGGGGTCCCACAGCTTGGTGAAGTTGTCGCAGCGAGAGGCGAGCGTCGTGGCCCTGCCCTGGTAGCCGAGGCCCCTGGCCATCGTGGACAGCGCGCAGTCGGCGAGCGAGTACTCAAGTGTGGCCGAGCCCGACTGGCGGCTGTCGCCGTACTTGTACCCGGGCAGGTTCTGGTAGCCGACCCAGCCGTTCTTGACGTATGTAGGGTTACCGTCACGGCCACGGAAGATCGACTGGTCCGCGGGGACTTCGTTGGCGTTCTTCCACAGCGCGCCGAAGAGCTGGCGGGCGGTGCGTTTGTCGAGCAGGCCGCGGTTGTAGATGTCGACGATCCACGGCGTGACGGGGTCGCCGCTCATCACGTTGGTCTCGCTGTTGCCGAGCGCCCAGCGCGGCAGCCAGCCACCGTCCTGGTAGATGTGCAGCACGGACTTGGCCATATCAGTGGCCTTGTCCGGGTTCAGCAGGTCCACCAGTTGGTTCTGCGAGCGGTAGGTGTCCCAGAGCGAGAACATCTGGTAGTACGTGGAATCCGCGCGGTGCACCTTGTCGTCGAAGCCGCGGTAGCGGTTGTCCACATCGGACCCGATCGACGGGTGCAGCAGCGAGTGGTAGAGCGCGCTGTAGTACGTGCGCTGGTCGGCGGTGCTGCCACCGGCCACGCGCATCCGGTTCAACTCTTCCTGCCAGGTGTTGTGCGCGGCGGCACGGGCCTTGTCGAACGACTTCGGCTGCTCGGCCTTGCGGTTGAGGCGTGCGCCGTCGATCGACGTGTAGGACAGGCCCACCGAAGTGCCGACCTGGTTGCCCTTGGCCGGGTCGAAGGTCGCATAGGCGCCGGCGCGCTTGGTGCCACGCGATGCGTCGCGCTGGTTCGGGGTGATGGTGCCGTCGGTCCAGGTGCCGAAGCTTGAGAACTTCCGGTCGAACTTGGCGCTGAAATAGATCCGGTAGCGTTCCTTCCCGGTCTCACCGCAGAAGTTGCCGCCCTGGAGCCAGCCCTCGACGGTGTCATTGCCGACGACGTGGACGTCACCGGCATAGGTGCTGCCATTGCTCTCGCCGGTCTCGATCAGCACGTTCTCGGGGCCGGATCCGGCGGGGTACGTGTAGCGGTGCTGCCCGGTTCGCTGGGTCGCGGAGAGCTCGGCCTGGATACCGTTGTTGAACTTCACTCCGTAGTAACCCGGCGCGCGGGTCTCGTTGTCGTGGCTGAACTTCGCACCGTACTGCGCCGGGTCGGACGACGTGACCGCCCCGGTGGTCGGCATGAAACGGAAGTTGCCCATCGTCTGGCAGCCGACGCCCGAGAGGTGGGTGTGGCTGAAGCCGAGGATCGTGTCCTGCTTGTAGTCATAGGAGGCGTACTGGTTGAGCTGCGTGTCCGGGCTCAGCTGCACCATGCCGAACGGGACGGTGGCGCCCGGGAATGTGGTCCCGTCGCCGTTGTTGCCGATCGACGTGTCGACCAGTGTGGTGGGGTCATCGGCGAACTTCGGTCCCCGCTCCTTGGCATCTGCGACGCCTGGGGTGGCGGATGCCGCGACCACAGTGGTGGCGAGCAACACGGCGGCGAACACGCGTTTCCATGCTCTCATCGCGATCCTTCCTGTGACAACGTTGTCAATTCCCTGAGATCTTTGCCCTTCAAGTACTGCTCCGTCAATCCGGTTGACCGCCGGGGTTGATTTGCCCCCGGCCTCAACGGGCGGCCGGACAGCGGGCCGTCAGCGAGGAACAGGAAGAGCGGGAGCTCAACTGCGGCCTGGATCGGGTTTACCGACCGGCGTCTGTCATGTTCTGGAGTCGGTACGGGGGACGACCGAAGTCCTGATTCCTCCCGCTCAGCCGCTTCACGGCCCGTCCGCCGTCCCGGTGGGCGGGCCGTCCCACCCAAGGCTGACAGAGAGGTGCCGGAGGTCTGCTGACTCAGCATGCGCGAGTCGAGGGCCAGGTGGCGGGGGTCTCCTCGGACAGACGCCCTCCTGTGTCGATCTCCGCCTGGGCGTAGACGTATCCCTCGTCCCGAACGAGGGCAAGGCAGGCGTCGGCCCAGGCGGCGCCGGTCTGGGCCGTCCGGTCCCACCGCGGGTCGGCGGTGACCGGATCGACGCCAAGTGGTCGGCCAGTCAGTTGTGTTCGGGCCGGTGCGTGGACGGCGGTCAGCTCATCAGGGCACGAGCACGATGCGCCCGCGCAGGCCGCGCGAGGCCAGCGTGTCGTGGGCTGCAGCGGCTTCCGAGAACGGCATCGTCCGGTCCACCCGTAGGGTGACGAGGCCGGCGTCCGCGAGGGTAGCCAGCTCGGCGAGTTGCACCGCGTCGCTGTGTACCTGGACCTGGGAGACACGGATCCCGCGTTCCGCTGCTGGGCCGGCGCCGAGAACACTGACGAACGTGCCGCCGTCTCCTAGCGCACCGATCACTGATTCGCCCAGGGCCGCGGCGTCGATCAGCCCGGCGACTCCGCCGGGAACTGCCGCGCGGATCGCAGCGGCGGGGTCGTCAGAGCGCGGTACGAAGAGGCTGGCACCCAACTTGCGCACCAGTTCCTCGTCCTGGGATCCGGCGACGGCGACGACGTGCAGGCCACGCTCGGCCGCCAGCTCGACGAGATAGCCGCCTACGGCGCCTGCGGCACCGGTGATCGCCACGGTCGCGCCGTCGGCCGCGGCGAGCAGGTCCAGCGCCTGCCGGGCGGTGAGTCCGTTCAGCGGAAGCGTCGCTGCCTGCACCGGGCTCGCGTGCTGGGGTGCGGCAGCGACGGCCGTGGCGGGCAGGACGACGTACTCGGCGTGCGTGCCGGCTTGGGTGTCCGGCCAGTCGGACATGCCGATCACGGCGTCGCCGACCTCGAAGCTGTGGACGCCGCCGCCGAGGGCATCGACGATTCCCGCGACGTCGAGACCGGGAATGTAGTGGTCCCGCACGGGGACACGCGAGGCCAGTGCGCCGGCACGAATCAAAGCGTCGGCGGGGTTCAACGCGGCCGCCGAGACCCGGATACGGATCTGACCGTCGCCCGGCTCAGGGGTCGGGACCTCGCTGATGCGGAGCACGTCGGAGCCACCGTATTCGGACAGGATGACAGCACGCATCGTCACATCTTCTCTCTGAAGGTGTCCTGACCGGGCAGGCCCCGGCGAACTGTCCCTGGAACCTTGCCGAGTGGTTTCATATTCCGCCGGGGCGGCATGAGAAGCCAGTCGTCTCTTGAGCCGGTCGCGTCGGTCATGGTTCACGCGCGACCCGGCGCCCTGATGCCAGGACACGAACAGCCGCACGAGAAGCTCGGGTTGATCGCTGACTTGGCCGACCCGTGGTCGCCCTGGCCGACGTGTCCGGCTGTACCGGGGCCGAGGGCGTCACGCTGCGGATCGGCGGCACCGAGGCGCGGTCCACCGTCCCACGGCACATCGGGCCGGCCGCAAGGTGTCCGTGTCGGGCACCAAGAAGCCGAGCACCGAGAAGACCGTGAAGTTCAGCGGCGGGCAGGGCCGTGAGCCATGGCCCGGCGCGATACGGCCGGGGCGGATGCAGCCGGTGCGCTGCCCGACTGCCCGAGGGCGGCCTGCGGTCGCGACGGGCGGCTCGGCGCCCTGCCGAGTAGGACGATGTCGCGAACGCGGCGGTCGCCGCGTTTCGGCAGAACGAAACTGCTCAGCGCAGGACGGCCGCCAGCAGGTCCGTGCCCAGCGTCGTCATCTCGGGCAGGTTGAGGGTGTACTGGACGTAGCGCCCGTGTCGCCGGGTCGTGAGCAGGCCCGCGCGGCGCAGGACAGCGAGGTGGCGGGAGACCTCCGGGGGCGAGAGTTCCCAGGCGTGCGCCAGTTCACCGGTGGTGTGCGGGCCGCGGGCCAGGGTGCGCAGCAGCCGCAGCCGTACCGGATGCGCGAGTGCTTCCAGCCGTAGCGTGACTGTTTCCAGCGGCACCGGCGCCGAGGGGCTCGGCTCGGTCACGGGGTACTGCACCACCGGGTGCCACCCGGGCGCGTGGACCGCTACCAGGTGCGGGCGGCCGAAGACGCTGGGGACGAACGTGACCCCGGTGCCGTGGGCGGTGGTCGCTCTGTCCTGGAGCTTGTCCACGATGATGCAGTTGCCGTCCGGTGCCAGGGTGACGGCGCCGGAGACCGATGCGAGCGCCGCCCCGACGCCCTGGCGCTTCAACAGGTCGTTCTTCAGGCGCAGATCGGTGGCGAGTTGCACGGCGACGCCCGTCCAGGCGGTGTCGAAGAATGCGTCGGCGCACTGTTCGAGGGTGTGACGCACCCGTGCCCGCACAGCGGCCGGGTCCGCGAGCAGCCGTTCCGCGAAGGCCTCTTGGAGTGCGCCGCGGGCCTGGGCCAGGTCCAGGGCGCGCTCGCGCGCCGTCGCGTCGGCGAGCGGCGACGGTCCGGCGAAGTGGACCCGGTTGCTGCCGCACGTAGTGATGAGCGCTGCGGTCACATAGGTTTCGTCGTCGATCCGGTCCACGTCGTCCAGCTCCTCGGCGAGGGTCGGCCGGGGACGGGCGGGAACCAGGAAGTCGGCTCGTGAGGAACGCCAGAGGAACTCCGCTTCCCTGAGCCGCTCGGCCAGTTCCGGCCGCAGCCCGGCCCAGACGTCCCCAGCCCAGCCGGCGAGTTGCGGGTGATGTGCGGGTTCGGCCAGCACGTGAAGCATCGCGGTCAGCTCGGCCAGCGGGGAGGCGGTGAACCGCAGTTGCCCCGACGGCGGACCGCCGATGTCGATTCTCAACGTCATCTCCTCATCATCGCCGCTCGCATGGCCGACGACCGCGTCGGTTGACGGTGTCCGTCAACCGACGCGCCCGGCCCGGGCTGCCGAACGCACCGTTGACGCCATGGCAACGAAAACGTATATCCAGCCGCGCGCTCTCGTCCGTGCCTCCGGAGGCCCCCGCTATGCCGTCGCCCTGGCCGTGGACGCGCTCGGCACCGGCTTCCTGCGTCCCTTTCTGCTGCTCTACGGGGTGGCGGTGCTGAAGCTGTCCGTGTCGGCCACCGGCATCGCCATGACGGCAGGCAGCGTCGTGGCTCTGGTGTGCATGCCCGCGGTGGGGCGATGGTTGGACCGGGGCGCGCGCAGCACGGTCGTGGCGGCGTCGATGCTGGTGCGGGTGCTGGGTGTGGCGCTGCTGCTGGCCGCCCCGGCGGGGCACCCGTGGCTGTTCACGGCGGCGGCGCTCTTCCTCGGCATCGGCAACCAGGCGTGGCCGGCTGCCCATGCGGCCCTGGTGTCCACGGTCGCCCACGGCCGCGAACGCGACGCCGCTCTCGCAGGGGGCCGTGCGCTGCGCAACGCCGGCCTGGGCGCCGGTGGACTCCTGGCCACGGCGTGCCTGGCGGGTGGCACCACCGCGTTGCAGGCTCTGGCGGCCGTCACCGGCCTCGCCTACCTCGCCGCGGCGGCCTTGGCATGGTCGGTCCATCTGCGTGCATATCCGGGCGCTGCCGCGGCCAAGGACCGGGACGACGAACCCGCACCCCGGATGCGCGTGCTGCTGGCTGCCAACGTGATCTACGTCTTCTGCCTCAACATCCCCGAAATCGCGCTTCCCCTGGTCCTGGTGACGCAGTTACACGCTTCCCCGGTGTGGTCGGGGGCCATTTTCGTGGCGAACACGGTGCTGGTGGTCACGCTGCAGGTTCCGGTCACCGTCTTCATGTCCCGCTTCGCCCGGCGGACCGTGCTGGCTCTCGCCGGCGTGGTGCTGGCCGCGTCCTACCTCGGCTTCTTCGCGGCCACCTCACTGGGACACGGCTGGGGTGCCCCGGCCGTCGCCGTGGTGTCCGTGGTCTGCACCATCGGCGAGATCATCTACGCCGGCAGCGCCACCGCGCTCGTCACTGCCCTCGCCCCGGCCCATGTCCTGGGGCACGCCCTCACCCGTTTCCAGCTCTCCACGGGCTTCGGCCTCGCCGTCTCCCCGGCGATCGTCACTGCTCTCGCCTCCCGCGGCTCGGCCGCCCTCTGGGGCAGCCTCGCCGCCGCGACCCTCCTTTCCGCCTCCGCCGTCGCCGCCGAGAAGGATCGAGGAACGCGGCCCAGCGATTACCGCCTTCCGGCGCGAGCCGGCGCCTGAGCCCGGCGATCGATGCGGGAGACGGTTCGAAGCAGAGGCGTACACCATCCGGCCCCTTGTGCCGGGACTTCGCCGTCAGCATCAATGGCGAGGCGCCCTGTTCACCGAGGCGGGTCAGGGCGGAATGCCGGTGCTCGTGCCGGGTGCGGGAGGGAGTTCCTGCCTGGCCGTCCGCTCGCCCGCCCGCTGTCGCCGTGCCCAGTCGTAGCGAGTGCGCGTCGCTACCCCTGAACACGGCACCGGATCAAACGGTCGCGTACGGTCCCTCCGCTGCCTTGGTGCGCTGCATGTGTGTCAGCTTCCGTACGAAGAAGATCGCGAGGACGGCGGCCACGATGTCAACGGCGTCACCGGCGAGCATGACGCCCACCGACTGCCGGTACGCGTCGAGGTCGTCCGACCTGCTCAGTGCCGATCCGAGCTTGCCGAGGACCAGCGAGATGACCCATGCGGCCCACCACGCGGTCAGCAGCGTCCGCGGCGCTGCGCGCCGGGAGCCGTCGGGTGCGGCCGGGGAGCTGGCGTCCCAGGACGCGGAGGCGATGCCGTGCGGTATCCAGAGGCTTCCGAGGGGGATGAACCAGCCTCCGATCGCCCAGCCCGCGCGTCGGCCCTGGATGTCCGGGGCAAAGACCTCGGCGTTCTTGCGGGACCGGTGGAACCAGACGATGAACACGACCGCGGTCGCGGCCAGCGCCACCATGTAAACGTTGCTGCCCAAGCCGACCAGCCGGTCGGCCCGCTCCCCGTCCTCCACTGCGTAGGAGGCGAACCCGCCGTCCGAGACGCCCCCCAGCAGGCGGTACATGTTGACGTGGGCGACGACCGAGAAGACGTCCGTCGCGGCGCACAACGCGAGCAACATGGTGACGGCCAGGGACAGTCCTTTGGTCGGCTTCAACCGCGGTCCGACGTACAGATTGCGCGGTGGTGTGAAGGCAGGCGTATGCGACATGACTGAGAGAACCCCCCACGGGTACGAAAACCGGCCGTCGAAGGACGACCGGCCCCGAAGCTTATGTTCCGCTTATATCCCCGTCCAGCCCGTTACCGCTTGGCAGTTCCACACACTCGTCCTCGCTGCCGCTCTGCACGTCGGCCAGGGGCATCGGGAAGGCAAGTCTGCTGCTGACGGCGTGGCAGGTGCCGGTACGCACGGTGGCAGAACGCCGTCGACGATGCGGTCGGGGCCGAGGGGGCGGCTGAGGCGGCGAACCCAGCCCGGAACGGCACGGAACCCGTACGGGACACCGTGGTCCATAGCGGTGTCCCGTACGGGTTCCGTGGTGGTGCGTCGCACTCCCCGCAGCATGGGCCGGCATCAGGGGACAGTGAGGATGATCTTTCCGTGAGCCTCGTGGGAGCGCAGGCGCTCTGCGGCCTTGGCGGCGGTGGCGAAGGACAGCGTGGTGTCGATCAGTGGCCGGACTCGTTCGTCGGCCACGGCCTCCAGCAGGTGCTTTCCCGCAGCGGCGATGACGTGGCCCAGTTCGGCGGGCCGGGTGAAGCCGAAGGAGACGCCCGCGACGCGCAGGTGGCGGTAGGAGAGGGCATCGAGGTCGATCGTGGACTCGGCCGTGTCGAGGCGGCCGATGTTGACCACGACGCCGTCGGTGCGGGTGGCCCGCAGGCAGGCGGCGAAGGCGGGGCCGCCGACGTGATCGAGGGCAACGTCGGCACCCTCGCCGTCGGTTACGTCCAGCACCGCCTGGGCAAGGTCCTGTTCGCCGGTGACCACGACGGTGTCGGCCCCCGCCCTGCTGAGCAGGGAGCGCTTCGCTGCGCTGCGGGTGGTGGCGATGACGTGTCCCGCGCCGAGTGCCTTGGCGATCTGTACGCCGATCAGGCCGATGCTGGAGGTGGCTCCGGTGATCAGCACCGACTGCCCGGCCTGGAACCCGGCGGCCATGAGGGCGCCGTGCTCGGTGAGCAGCCCGGTGGGCAGCGCGCACGCCTCCGCGTAGCCGAGTTGCTCGGGGACCAGCAGGACGTGGCGGTGGTCGGCCAGGACGTACTGGGCGAAGCTGCCCGGCGTGGTACCCATCACCCGCTCGCCACGGCGGGTGTGTCGACGCCCTCACCGATGGCGGTGACCTCGCCGGCGAACTCGTAGCCGGCCCGGTACTCCTTGCCGGTGCCGCCGGAGGTGGGGTCGGCGTCGGCGAGCATGGAGGCGTCGGCGTTGTTCAGGGCCGTCGCACGGGCGCGCACCACGATCTGCCCGGGACCGGGTTCGGGTACGGGAACCTGCCGGGCGGTCCAGTCAGGTCCGGTGCCGCCGAACAGAGCGGTCATCGTCGTCTCGGCCATGGGCGGGGCTCCTTTCACGGGCAGCGCGGGGGTCAGTGGCTGCTGGTGCGCCCGGCGTTGTACTGCGCGTCGGTGATGTGCTCCAGCCAGGTGGTCTCGGGCCGGTCGTCGCCGGGGGCGACGGCATCCCACAGGGCGAGGTGCTCCATGAAGCGGTCTTCGGTCGCTCCGTGCCAGTGCTCCTCGCCGGGCGGGCAGGTCACCGTCTCGCCTGGGCGGGCCTCGTAGACGGTGCCGTCACGGGTGCCGATCAGGGCGGTACCGGCGACGATGTGCAGCGTCTGGCCGACAGCGTGGTGGTGCCACGCGGTGCGGGCGCCGGGAGCGAAGCGCACCATGTTGGCCCGAATACGGGACGGCTCCTTTCCGGCGTGGATGACGTCGAACCAGACGTCTCCGTTGAACCATTCCGCGGGCCCCTTGCCGGTGGGCTGGGTCTTGACGAATTCCATGGGGGGCTCTCCTTGATTTGGGCAAGTGTCAGCGGCCGGGATGGCGCCGCGAGTTAAGAACGGTGCGTCTGCTCCAGCCCCGGGATACCGGGGCCGACGCCATCAGGCCGCGTCGTCGCGGGAGAGGCCGGTGCCCAGGGCGCGCGACGCGACGGCCTGGTCGGCGATCTCCTTGCCCTTGGCCTCGATGGCGGGTACGGCGTCATCGCCGGCGACGAACCGCAGCGGTGGCTCCTCCAGGCCGACGACCTTCAACAAGGCGTCGGCGAGCTTGGCAGGGTCGCCGGCCTGCCGACCGTTCATCGACTGCCACATCTTCTTGGTCTCCGCGGTGCGCTCGGCGTAGTCCTCGATCGAGCCCTCCGCCCAGCTGGTGGAGGCGTCCACGAGCAGTTCGGTGCGGAAGAAGCCGGGCTCGACGATCGTCGTCCTGATGCCGTAGGGCTCCAGGTCGAAGTGCAGGGATTCCATCCAGCCTTCGACACCGAACTTGGATGCGGCGTAGGCGACGCAGAACTCCTGGCCGATCACACCGGCCAGCGAGGAGATCGTGACGACGTGACCGGCACGCTGTTTGCGCATGACGGGCAGTACGGCGCGGGTGACGTTCATCGGGCCGAACAGGTTCGTCTCGATCTGCGCCCGCATCTGCGCCTCGGAGATCTCCTCGAAGTAGCCGGCCTGGAAGGTCGCGGCGTTGTTGATCAGCACGTCGATGCGGCCGAAGCGGGCCACGGCAGCATCGACGGCCGCCCGGGCCGCGGCGGTGCTGGTGATGTCCAGCGCGGTGACCAGCAGGTTGTTCTGCTCGCCGCCGAGCGCATTGAGCACGTTTTCGGGGCGGCGGCCGGTGGCGACGACCTGGTGGCCGGCGGCCAGGGCCTGGCGGGCGATGTCGGTGCCCAGGCCGCGGCCCGCACCGGTAACGAAGATGACCTTGCTCATGAGAACGGGAACGCTCCTGCGTCGTCGGGGTTCAGTGGTGGGCGGCGTCGGCGGACGCCAGGACGGCCTTCAGCTGACCGGCGGCGCCCATGGCGTTGGGCCAGCCGGCGTAGAACGCCAGATGGGTGATGGCTTCGCTCAGCTCCGCCTCGGTCAGTCCGTTTTCCAGGGCGAGCTTGAGGTGGAAGCCGAGCTGGTCGGAGCGGTACAGGGCGATCAGCGCGGTGACGGTGACCAGGCTGCGATCCCGCGGGGAGAGCCCTTCTCGCTCCCACACGTCGCCGAACAGCACCTGGTCGGTGAGGCCGGCGAGCTTGGGGGTTATATCGCCGATGGCCTGCTGCGCTGCGGATTCCTTTTCCGGCACGACGCTCTTTTCCTTCCCTCGTCCTCTGTCTCGTGCAATTCAGGCTGACACTTCTGCGGGCGCACGTGCAGAGGAGGGTTTGTTCCTGGGAAAGAAGCATCCTGGGAAGAATTCTTCCCCCTCACACCAAGCCCTTCCGCTGCCACACTGGGGGTATGAGTCCGACACCGCATCTGAACGAGCTGGGCGAGTTCCTCAAGGCCCGCCGCTCCGAGCTGAGCCCGCGAGGAGTGGGCTTGCCCGACAGCGGCGGGCAGCGCCGGGTCGCCGGGCTGCGCAGGGAAGAGGTCGCCCAGCTCGCGGCGATCTCCACCGACTACTACACGCGCCTGGAGCAGGGCAGATTGCCCCCGTCGGCACCGGTGCTGGAGGCGGTGGCCCAGGCCCTGCATCTCGATGATGACCAGCGGCGCTACGTGTTCGGCCTGGCGGGTAAAGAGACCGCACGCCCTCGCCGCAGGGCCCGGCAGAAGGTGCAGCCGCAGCTGCGCAGGGTCCTGGACGACCTCACCGCCACACCCGCCGTCGTGATGGGCCGCCGGATGGACGTCATCGCCTGGAATCCCCTGGCAGCGGCGCTCGTGACCGACTTCGGCGCGGTCCCGGAAAAGCACCGTAATTACGTACGTATTCTTTTCACCGACCCGGCGATGCGCACCCTGTACGCCGACTGGAAAGGCGTCGCCCGCACTGCGGTTGCGCAATTGCGTATGGAAGCGGCGAAGTATCCGGACGACCCCCGACTGACCGCTCTGGTCGGCGAGTTGTGCGTTCAGGACGAGGACTTCCGTCAGTGGTGGGCAGCGCACCATGTCGCCACGCTCAGCGTGGGCACGAAGGTTCTCAACCACCCGATCGCCGGTGAACTCTCCCTGGACTGGGACACTCTGACGGCCAGCACCGACCCCGACCAGCAGCTCGTCGTATGGACCGCCGAGGCCGGTTCTCCCGCCCACGACGGCCTGCGGATCCTTGCCTCCTGGGCGGCCGACCAGCACCGCACCACCGCAGAACCCGCCGAATGAGCCTCCCGTGCGGTCAGTCCCTGCGGGTCTGCTGACCAGTGGATTCCGAGGCCGGCGCGGGGCGTTCCGCCGGCTGCGGCGCGCTCATGTCCAGCAGGAGCAGGGCGTCATGGTCGGGGGTTCCGGGTTCGGCGGTGTAGACACCGATGCGCTGGCCGGGAGTGCCTTCCACCTGGAGGGATTGCGAGGTGAGGGTCACCGTGCCGACCTGTGGGTGTTGGAAGGTCTTGTGGGCGGGTTTGCGTCCGGTGACTTCGTAGCGTTCCCACAGGCCCGCGAAGTCAGGACTTTTCAGAAGGAGTTCGCCGACGAGGTTGGTGAGGTCCGGTGCGTCCGGGGCGGTGCCGGCGACGGCGCGCAGACGGGCCACGCACGCGGTGATCTGCCGGTCCCAGTCGGGGAACAGGTCGCGCGCCGCGGGGTGCAGGAAGAGGTAGCGGGCGAGGTTGCGGTGCTTGGCCGGCCAATCCTCAAGGCCCGCGTACAGGGCGAGGCCGCCGGGGTTCCAGGCGAGCATGTCCATGCTGCGGCTGATGACGTAGGCCGGGTTCGGGCGCAGTGATTCAAGCAGCAGCTTGAGGTGGGGGCGCACGGTTCGGCTGGGCGCGGGCGGCGGTTCCGGGGCGTAGCGGGCGGCACGGGCGGCGAGCTCACGCAGATGCTGGTGCTCCTGGTCGTCCATGTGCAGGGCGCGGGCGAGCGAGTCGAGGACGGCGGGGCTGGGGCGGGTCTCCTTGCCGCGTTCCAGGCGCACGTAATAGTCGATGCTGATGCCGGAGAGCGTGGCCAGCTCCTCGCGGCGCAGGCCCGGGGTGCGGCGGACACCGGAGCCGACGGTGAGGCCGACGTGTTCGGGGCTGGTCTGGGTGCGGCGGGCGCGCAGGTAGCGGCCCAGCTCGGCGCCTTCACTGTGCGCACTGTCTGTTGCCATGACTCCAGTCTCACTCGCGCTCGACCTGGTCCGCAGGTGCCAGGGGGGCCCTGTCATTACCCCCGAAGAGCCCGCCCTGCCACATCGACGCAATCCGGGCGAAGCTGAATGAGCAACCAACCCCGGATCCCACCGGTGGCCCTCGCAGGCACGGTCTGCCGGGCCGGGCGAGAGCGAAGGTGCGCCGGGCGACGCCACGATGCGGAGAGGACGACATGCGTTACAACAAGCTGCGTGACCTGGAGGTTTCCCGGATCGGTCTGGGCGCGATGGGGATGTCCCACGGCTACACCGGCTCCGGCACGGACGACGCCGAGTCGATCAGGACCGTGCACCGGGCGCTGGAGCTCGGCGTCACACTCATCGACACCGCCGAGATCTACGGCCCGTACACCAACGAGGAGCTGCTCGGGAGGGCGCTCAAGGGGCGCCGGGACCAGGTCGTACTGGCCACCAAGTTCGGTCTCGTGTCCCACGGCGGAGAAGGTGCCTGGAACCTGGATTCCAGCCGGGCGAACATCCGTACCGCCGTGGAGGGTTCACTGAAGCGGCTGGGCACCGACCACATCGACCTGTATTACCAGCACCGCGTCGACCCGAACACCCCGATCGAGGAGACCGCCGGCGCCGTCGGTGAGCTGATCGCCGAGGGCAAGGTACGCGCCTTCGGTCTCTCGGAGGCCGGCCCGGACACCATCCGGCGGGCGCACGCCGTGCAGCCGGTCACCGCGGTGCAGTCCGAGTACTCCCTGTTCACCCGCGGCATCGAGGAGCGCGTCCTGCCGGTGCTGCGGGAGCTGAACATCGGTCTGGTGCCGTTCTCCCCGCTCGGGCGCGGGGTTTTGACGGGCACGGTCCGCTCCACCGACCAGTTCGACGAGGGTGACTTCCGCCGCGACAACCCGCGCTTCACCGGTGAGAACTTCCAGCACAACCTCGCCCTCGCCGACGAGGTCAAGGGGCTGGCCGACGAGGTCGGCGCCACGCCCGCGCAGGTCGCGCTGGCCTGGCTGCTCGCCCAGGGCGACGACATCGCCCCTATCCCCGGCACCAAGCGCGTCAGCCGGGTCGAGGAGAACACCGCCGCCGACACCGTCACCCTGACCGCCGAGCAGCTCGCACAGCTCAGCAGCCTGCCGCCCGCCGCCGGCGACACCCACACCGAGGCCCAGGCGCAGATGCTCGAACGCTGACCTTCCGCACCTCCCAGAACCCCCCGTTTGGAGTAGTACCTCTTATGCGTGCAGCCCTGATGTACGGGGCCGGTGACGTCCGCGTCGAGGACCGGCCCGACCCGAAGATCGTGAAGCCGACCGACGCCCTCGTCCGCGTCGTAGCCGCCTGCGTGTGCGGCAGCGACCTGTGGCCCTACCGGTCGATGCCTGCCACCGAGACGGGCCGTCCCATGGGGCACGAGTTCCTCGGCGTCATCGAGGAGACCGGCGCGGACGTGTCCGGCCTGAAGGCCGGTGCTCTGGTTGTCGCCCCGTTCACGTACAGCGACAACACCTGCGGCTACTGCGCCAAGGGCCTGCACATCTCGTGCCGCAACGGCGGCCGCTACGGCTTCGACGGCGTCGACGGCGGGCAGGGCGAAGCCGTCCGCGTCCCGTACGCGGACGGCACCCTGGTGCAGCTGCCGGTGGCCGCCGACTCCGCGCTGCTGCCGTCGCTGCTGGCCCTGTCGGACGTGATGACCACCGGCCACCACGGCGCCGTCACCGCCGGCGTCGGCCGCGGCGACGCGGTGCTGGTCGTCGGCGACGGCGCGGTCGGCCTGTGCGCGGTGATCGCCGCGAAGCGGCTCGGTGCCGAGCGGATCGTGCTCGCCGGCCGCCATGCAGCCCGCACCGGCCTGGGCCGCGAATTCGGTGCCACCGACGTGGTGGCCGAACGCGGCGAGGAAGGCATCGCGCGCATCCGCGAGCTGACCGGCGGCGTGGACAAGGTGATCGAGGCCGTCGGCACCCGCCAGGCCCTCGACACCGCGCTCGGCGCGGTCCTGGACGGCGGCACCATCAGCCGCCTGGGCGTCCCGCAGTACGAGGAGGGTCCCATCGGCCCGGCCGCCTTCATGCGCAACATCACGCTGACCGGTGGCGCCAGCCCGGCCCGCGCCTACATCGAGCAGCTGCTGCCCGACGTCCTGGACGGCACCATCGCTCCCGGCCGCGTCTTCGACCAGACCTTCGCCCTCGGCCGGACACCGGACGCCTACCGGGCCATGGCCGACCGCCAGGTCCTCAAGGCCCTCGTCACCCCCTGACCCCCGCCCCCTCAGCCAAGGACGACCCATGCAATCCGTAACCCTCAACAACGGCGTAGAGATGCCGATCCTCGGCTTCGGCGTCTACCAGATCCCCGCCGAGGACACCGAGCGCGCCGTCTCCGAGGCGCTGGCCGCCGGCTACCGCCTGCTGGACACCGCCGCCGCCTACGGCAACGAAGAAGCCGTGGGCCGCGCCATCAGGTCCAGCAACATCGACCGCAACGACCTGTTCGTCACCACCAAGCTGTGGGTCCAGGACGCCCCCGCCGAGGACAACACCAAGCGTGCCTTCGAGACGTCCCTCGACAAGCTGGGACTGGACTACCTCGACCTGTACCTGATGCACCAGCCCTTCGGCGACGTCTACGGCCAGTGGCGCGCCATGGAGGCGTTCAACCGCGAGGGGACGGCCAGGGCGATCGGTGTCGCCAACTTCTACCCCGACCGGCTGCTCGACCTGATCGTCAACAACGACATCACTCCCGCGGTGAACCAGATCGAGACCCACCCCTTCTTCCAGCGCGCCGGCTACCAGGACCTGATGCGCGAGCACGGCGTGCAGATTCAGTCGTGGGGCGGCTTTGCCGAAGGCAAGAACGACCTGTTCAGCAACGCTCTGCTGGCCGGGATCGGCAAGGAGTACGGCAAGTCGGTCGCGCAGGTCGTACTGCGCTGGCTGAACCAGCGCGGTGTCATCGCCATCCCCAAGTCCGTGCGTGCCGAGCGCATGGCGGAGAACATCGACGTCTTCGACTTCCAGCTCACCGACGAGCAGATGGCTCGGATCGGTACGCTCGACACCGGTGTCTCGCTGTTCTTCGACCACCACGACCCCGAGATCGTCGGCTGGCTCGCCGAGCGCCGCCTGGACGACTGACTCGGGTCCGTCCGAGGGGCGAGCGGCAGGCCGCGCTGTCGGCCGCTGCTCGCCCCAACACTGGAGCGGCTCCGCGTCGACCTGCAACTCTGTGAAGCACTCAGGCACGGGCCCGACCCGACCCGCTTCGCCTCGCCTTGCCTTGCCTTGCCTTGCCTTGCCTTGCCTTGCCTAGCCTCGCCTCGCCTCGCCTCGCCGAGGTGTGCGGGCTCGATGAGAAGGCCGCGAAGCGCTACACGGACTCCGCACAGGCGCCGCTGCACCAGGCCGCTGAACAGCCACTTCGGTGAAGCCTGCTTGACGGGTCCACGCCTTTGCTGATGTCAGCGCCGCTCACCGGTACCGATCGAGGGCACGCTCGCCACGCAGGCCCGCACGTTGCGAGTTACCTACCTCGTGGGCCTGTTCAGATACAGAGCGGCCTGTTCAGATGCAGATCACGATCTTTCCTCGGGTGCGTCCGCGCTCGGCGTGCGCGTGGGCGTCGGCGATCCGCTCCAGGGGGTAGGCCTGTTCGATACGGGGTGTGTAGCGGCCTTGCCCGCCCAGTTCCGCCGCCGCGGACAGGAGAGTGGAGTCGTTCTCCGCGTTGACCACATGGGTGCCCAGGCGCTGCCCGCCCGCATGGTCGGCGACCGTCGCGACGCGCTTCGGGTCGCCCGCGATCGCGACGAGGTCGTCCAGCGATCCGGAGGCCGCGGTGTCGAGCACGATGTCGACTCCGCGCGGGGCGAGAGCGGACAGACGCTGCGCGAGGCCGGGGCCGTAGGTGGTGGGAACGGCGCCGAGTTCGGTGAGGAACTCGTGGTTGCGTTCACTGGCTGTCCCGATCACAGTGGCACCATGCGCTACCGCGAACTCGACCGCCGCGCTGCCCACGCCTCCGGCGGCACCCTCGACGAGAAGGGCGCGCCCCGCGAGGGAGCCGAGCGCGTCGAGCCCACGCATCGCGGTCACGGACGCGAGACCGGCGCCCGCGGCCTGCTCGTCGTTCCACGTGGCAGGGGTGTGCGCCCAGGCCGAGAGGATGAGCAGCTCTGCGGTCGCCCCGGTGACACCGCCCAGTCCGAAGACGCGGTCGCCGATGCTCACCCCCTGTACCCCGTCGCCGATCTCGTCGACCACACCGGCGGCGTCGCGCCCGGGAATGGCGGGCAGCTCCAGGGGAATCAGCTGGTGCAGGGCGCCGGCGCGCAGCTTCCAGTCGATGGGATTGACGCCGGCCGCCGCGACGCGGACACGGATCTCACCAACTCCGGGGTGGGGGTCGGGGGCCTGCTCGATCACCAGGCTCTCCGCTCCGCCGTATTCGTGGAACCGGGCTGCGCGCATATTGGTCTGCCTTACTTTGACGGGCGGGCCGGAATGACGTGTTCATCCGACGCTCGTCACTCTAGAACCTGACGTTGACGTGAGGTGCAAGCCGCAACTGCCGCCCGGCCGTTGAGGTGCAAGCCGCAACTGCCCCCCGGCCGGAGGAGGCAGGCGCGGATGGGTGAGGTTGCCGAGCGGGCCGGGCCGAGCGTGGGGGCCTGCGCCACTACGAGGGATCACTCCGCCCGTCACGGTCGACACCCATGTGCCCCGGGCGGGCTCGGCGATCCCGGCACGACGCGAGGGCTGCCGTGCGTACGTGAACCGGGTGAACGCGCTCGGTTCCGCCACCGGGTCATGATCAATCTCGGCGCCGGCAACGGTTCGATCGGCCCGCAGGGCTGCCCCCGGAGCCGGTATTGCTAGCCTCAACCTGACGTCGACGTGAGGTACGGGCGGGAAGGGAGTGACCTGCGTCATGCGCATCGGACAGCTCGCCAGGCGGTCAGGGGTCAGCGTGCGGGCCCTGCGCTACTACGAGGAACAGCGGCTCCTGGAATCGGCGCGGACGCCCGGTGGGCAGCGTGACTATTCCGACGAAGCCCTGGAGCGGGTCCAGCTCATCCAGGACCTCTTCGCGGCCGGCCTCTCCAGCCGTACCGTCGTCGAACTCCTGCCATGTGTGAGCACCGGCGTCGCGACCCCCGCCATGCTCGATCAGCTCATCATCGAACGCGACCGCATGGCCGCACGCATCCAGGACCTGATCCGGGCCAAGACCAAGCTCGGTCGCGTGATCGAGAATGTGACCGCGGCGAACGTGGCGCAGGACTGATCAACGCGTCGCGAGGGGTGGGGCGCCGACCTATCCGGCATCTACCGGGAAAGAGTCGGCCACCTGCGACCTGTGGGTCTTGTGCGCAGTGCCGGGCGAGCTGGACACGACGTGGGCGCTGGAACTGTCCAAGTACGAGGGCGCCAGGGCGTGTGACCAGGCGGACCGGTTCCGTGACGAAATCATGCGGCAGCTGGCCGGCCCACCCTTGGGGGACGGGGCATCCGCTGGGGCGGACGCCCCCTCAATGCCGCGGCCTGAGCCCGCACCGTCAGTTGAGGGTCTCGGCCGCCCTGGTCATCGCCCCTCCTGCGTCACCGGTGTTGATCGTGCCTGCCGGTTCGAGCAGCAGAATCGCGGTCTCCTCGTCTGCCACCGTGCGGTGCTCGACACCACGGGGAACTACGACCAGCTCGCCGGGTTCCAACACCACATCGCCATCTCTGAACTGGATGGTGAGCCGCCCGCTGATGACCAGGATCAACTCATCGGTGTCCTCGTGGGTGTGCCAGACGAACTCCCCCTTCAGTTTGGCCAGCTTGACCTCGTAGTCGTTGAGCACCGCCACTTTCTTCTGCGACCACAACTCGCTGAACTGCGCGAGCCTTTCTGCGAGTTTGACGGGAACAGCCGATGTGGACATAGGCGAGCCTTCCTCGGGACCGGTCACCGGGAGCGACCTCTCCGCCCCCCCCAGCCGGTGTTACGAGCCTGCCGCACCCCGACTCTGTGAGTCTTGTACGTTCCTGGCATGGCCTCTGACCGCCCCGGGCACGTCCATCACCGCCTGGAAGCCACCGGTCCCCGGGATCGCTGAGGTCTTCCACGCTCACTTCACCGATCACGCGTATCCGGCCCACACCCACGACACGTGGGACCTGATGATCCTCGATGACGGCTCGGTGGACTTCGCCCTCGACCGTCGCCGCCACGGGGCGACGGGCAACGCCAGCGTCCTACTGCTGCCTCCGGGCGTCCCCCATGACGGCCGGACCGTTACCGAGTCCGGGTTCCGCAAGCGCAACCTCTACCTCGACGACTCCGTTCTCCCGCAGGATTTGGCCGGCCGCGCAGCGGACACCCCGGTCCTCACAGATGGGCTGTTACGCCGGCGGATCGACCAGCTGCACACAACCCTGATCCATGCCGGAGACGGGTTCGAAGCCGAGTCCCGACTCTCGTTCATCCGAGAACGGCTCCACTTCCACCTCGCCGCGCTCCAGCCCCGCGCACCGGGGCGTGAGACAAACCGGCTCGCCGCCGAGCTGCGAGAACTACTGGACTCACGAACCCACACCGGCCTCTCCCTGCACGAGGCCGCAGCCATCCTGCATGCCCACCCCACACACCTGATCCGCTGCTTCAAGCAGACATACGGCCTGCCTCCACACGCCTACCTCACCGGTAAGCGCATCGAACACGCACGTCGCCTTCTCCTCGACGGCCGCCGACCCGCCGAGGTCGCCACAACCGTTGGCCTGCACGACCAAGCCCATCTAAACCGGCACTTCACACGCCACGTCGGGACCACACCCGCGCGCTACCAGCGCACTCGCACCGGTTCTCGCACAACTACCTTCTGAGCCCCGCAGCAGAAGCCGACATCCAACCGCCCCAAGGGCCAACGGACTTCACCCCGGCGAACGCATACGGTCAGAGCACCAGCCATCGGCTCGCCCCTCACGGTAGCGGGCGGACTTCACCGTCGTGGGCGAGGATCTTGCCCTCCACCTCGAAGTCGGCGGACGTGAAATGCCGCGGTGCACGAGAGCGGGGGCGAGGAACCCGTCGACCATGGAAGGGGACGGTGCCGTGCAGGGCGGAGTCGCTGCCGAGCACGGTCACGCCTCTACCGTTGCTGGGTCATACGTCGACCTGCTCGAAGATGTGCGGGTACGACACGATGTCGTCGGGGAACTCGGCCGCCATACGCTGGAACTCCGGGCTGCCGAACGCCGTGGCGAGCGCCTCGGTCGACTCCCAGACCGCGACGTTCATCAGAAGCTGGCTGTCCGCCGTTCCCTTGTGCATCTGCAAGGAGACGAATCCCGGCTGAGCCTTCATGAACTCCGCCTGCCTCCGAAAGAGGGCCAGGAACGATTCAGTCCTCTCCTTCGGAACGAAGAAGGTGTTGGCCAGGACGATGGGCCCGGTCTTCTCCTTGAACTGCGCGAACATCGGCGTAATCGGATCAAGGCTCTGCAGCTTGGCCATCTTCGGTACTTCCTCTCGCTATCGGTAGTCCCACGGCACCGAGGCCGGCCACGCCGCCGTGCTGGATCCGGCGACGCTCACGACGCTCGCTTGTCCCTACGGGTACTGCTTTCCGGGGACCGTTCCATCGTCCCGGGGCAAGCGGGCCGTGGAGTCAGCCGCAGTTCCCGTTCCGAGGGGCGACTTCGGTCGGACCGCGCGAAGCCGTGTCGTACCTGGGGCTGATTTGCCCTCGTCGGCGGGGCTGCGCCGGACCACCTCGACGGTGGTGTCGTTTACCGCGCCGTGGACGATCACGGCGTCCTCGAAGCCCTGGTCGACCAGGACCTTCTCCAGGCGCATCCCGCACCGTTCGGCCGCCTGGTCCAGCAACGCGATGCCGGCCTCGTTGTCGTGCGCGCTGGCCGACAGGACCACCACAACGGGACTTAACGGGAGACGATGCGGTCAGGCAGGTGGGCGCCGCCGAGTGCCACCGCCGCTTCCGTTCAACGGGATCAGGGATTCCAGGTGCGCGCCTTTGACCCAGGAGCCCAGCAGGTCACGGTGCATGGCCACCACGTCCTGACGCAGGGCCAGGCCGAGTGCGGCCGATGTGAACGTGCGGCCGGTGGTGACGAACAGTGCGACGTCTGCGCCGTGTTCAGGACGGGCAGTGCCGACGAACCTCTGCATGTCCTGCGAACCCACCCCCCGGGCGGGGGCGTACTTTTTACACTGGATGACCAGTTTGCGGCCGTCGGCGAGGTAGCCGATGACGTCCGCGCCCAGATCGCCGCTCTTGCCGCTGACGATGACCTTCGTGCAGCCGTCCCGCCGGCACAGACCGGCGATGTACGTCTCGAAGTCCTGCCACGACAGGGCGTCGACATCGGCCATCGACAGCTCCCGTGCCCGGGCCTCCTCCTGCGCCCGCCACCTCCGGTCCTGGTCTACCGCCCGGCGGTGCGAGCGCAGCAGTATCCAGCCGGCCCCGGCCGCTACGACCGCGGCAAGCACAGCCATGAAGACGGGCCACACCATCGTCCAGTGCCCGGCTACCCACACCACGACCGCCGCCGCCACCACCGCACCCCAGCCTTGAACCTGTCGGCGCGTCCGCTTCCTCAATCGCCAACGCCGTCGCCGTGACGCCATCACTCCCCCGCTTTCCAAAACCGTGAACCGCAATACGGAGGCGTACTCGGTCGGCTCATGGGCTTCGCCCTACCGCCCGGGAACCATGCCGGAACCTGCGTCGCCGTCAGTGCACGGATTGCGTGACGCCACTTGCGAGCTGACCCAGGAAATTGAGGATTCCCTGCCCCACCGGGGTCGGGGCGATGAGTACGCCCAGCGCCAGAACGATGGTCACGGTGTGCACTTCTCGTCCAACCGGCTCCGGGACTCCGTACGCCTGCGCAGCCGGAACAAGACGATCACCACGAGCAGCACACCCACATTGATCGTCAACAACCGCCCTGACCCCCGAAACGACCCGCCACCACATCCGTACGGGCAGCAACGCGCCACCCCAGACTTCCTGTGTATCCGGGGCCGGGCGGCGCTGGAGGCAAGTTGCGAACGAATGGCATAAAGCCATCGGGCCTGGCTGAATGCCGTGTGCCGGCCGACCCCCGACCTGGTGGCCACGGAGAACGGACCCCGCCAGGCTTCCGTCACGAGCGCGACCTTGCCGGTGAACTCGTTCATTGGTGTTCGCCTGATACCTGTACGGGCTCGACAAGGTCGACCGGATAGTCCTGCAGCTGAATGCAGACGGCGCCAAAAAAGCCGTCGCGGCGCCCTTGGACGCGCTGATACGACATGGGGATGAGTACTGAAGTCCTTGATCCAACGGACCGTCTGTTTGCCGAGCGCGCTTGCGAGCGCCTCATCGTCGAGTTCGTCCACCAGCTCGACCTCGGCAACCCGGGCGAGGTGGCCGGCCTGTTCACGGATACCGGGGTCTGGGAGTGGACGGAAGGAGACCGCCGCGTCCAGGGACGTGACGCACTCCGGTCCTATTTCGCCGGCCGACCCGCGGACAGGCTCTCGCGCCGGATATGCACGAACATCCTGGTCACTGTCACATCCGAGGCAACAGCCACGGCAACCACCTACTTCACGACCTACCGTGTCGATGGACATACCGACGGCTACGCACCCCCACGGGCCCCCACACAAGTGGGCCACTACGAAGACACATTCCTCAAGGTCGACGGCCAGTGGCTTCTCAGCTCTCGTTCCTTGTTCCTGGCCTTCGCCGGCCCAACCGAACGCCTCGAACCCACTGACAAGCCGTGATCACGCTCCAACTGACAGGGCAGGCAAGGCCGTAAGGAGAAACGTCGTGTGTTCGTCCGCGTCCCGCCCGGCAACAAGGGCGGGCCCGACCGCCCCGCTCAACAGCACACACCGGCCGGCCACCGGACTCCAGCCCGGTCCGGGATCGTCCTCGCAGCTGGGGAACACGTAGGCGAGCCATGGCGTCCGCCGGCGCGGGTGCGTCACCGGCCCCGCCCTGCGGTGAGACGGAACGCCAGGTGCCGGCAGTGGTCGTAAGCGGCGAGGTGGATCTTGTCGTGACCCCGTCGCGGAAGCATCCGATGGCACGGTCGTCGTCCGGTTCACCACGGAGCCAGGTGACCGCTGTCGGGATCACCGCGAGGCGATCCGGGGCAGGACTGCTCCGGACGGGGCCCTCAGCGCACCGATCCGCCCTCGACGAGACGCCTCAGCGAGGGAAGCAGCGCGTCCAGGTCCTGGCCGGTACGGAAGGCCACCAGCGTTGTGCCGCCGTTGCCGGAGTCCTCCGGGCCGGAGGGCGCGGGGAAGAGCGCGAGTACTTCGCGCATCGCCTCGTCCATTTCGGCCACGGGATCGGAGGACTCGCCCCGGAGCCAGCGGCGCAGCACATGGTTGTGGGCCGAGACCACGGACGCCGCCATGAGTTCGGCCCGCAGCGACGCCGACTCCGTGGGGTCCCCCATCCACTCCGCGATGAACTCACGGAACAGTCGCTGGTACCGCGCCACACTGGCGATTTCCCGGTCCCGCAGCACGGGGACCTTGCTGGTCAGCGCGTACCGACGGTGCGCGAGGTCGCCCTCGTCGATGTAGTGCAGCAGAACCAGGCGGACCGCGTCGGACACGGCGATCAGGGCGGTGCTGTGGCTGGAGCTGGCCAGCCGGTCCTTGATCAGTGCGAGCAGCCGGTCATGGTCGGGGAAGATCACGTCTTCCTTCGACTTGTAGTGCCGGAAGAACGTCGTGCGCCCTGCTCCGGCCCGTTCGGCGATGTCGTCGACGGTGGTCTGCTCGTATCCGCGCTCGTCGAAGAGCGCGAAGGCGGCATCCGCGAGTCGGATCCGCGCGGCTGGCTTACTCATGACCACCCATCCTCACTCATGACCGCCCATCCTTCCCTGTCTCGGTGCCCGGAAGCCACTTGCCCCGGCGAACGGTACTGAGTACCGTCTATCAGACATCGAGTACCGAAGGAGGTCCGGCGTGGGTTCCGTTGCACAGAGCGAGTCCGGTCTGCCCATCCAGCCGCTCTACGACGGTTGGGCGCTGACGGGTTTCGACGCGGACGCCAAGCTGGGCGCCCCGGGAAAGTTCCCGTACACACGTGGTGTGTACCCGTCGATGTACACCGGCCGTCCGTGGACGATGCGGCAGTACGCCGGATTCGGCACGGCGAAGGAGTCCAACGAGCGCTACCACGAACTCGTCGGCGCCGGAACGGGCGGCCTGAGCGTCGCCTTCGACCTGCCGACGCAGATGGGATACGACTCCGACGAGTCGATCGCCCGTGGCGAGGTGGGCAAGGTCGGCGTGGCCATCGATTCGATCGAGGACATGCGCACCCTGTTCCAGGGGCTGCCGCTGGACAAGGTGTCCACATCGATGACGATCAACGCACCCGCCTCGACACTGCTCCTGCTCTACCAACTGGTGGCGGCCGAGCAGGGCATCACTGGTGACCAGCTGACCGGCACCATCCAGAACGACGTACTCAAGGAGTACATCGCACGCGGCACGTACATCTTCCCGCCACAGCAGTCCCTGCGTCTGATCAGCGACATCTTCGCCTACTGCCACAAGGAGCTGCCCCGCTGGAACACGATCTCCATCTCGGGCTACCACATGGCCGAGGCCGGAGCCACGCCCGCGCAGGAGATCGCCTTCACGCTCGCCAACGCGAAGGAGTACGTGCGCGCCGCGCTCGCCGCGGGGCTGGACGTCGACGACTTCGCACCACGTCTGTCGTTCTTCTTCGTCGCCAGGACCACTCTGCTCGAGGAGATCGCGAAGTTCCGTGCCGCACGCCGCATCTGGGCCCGCATCATGCGCGAGGAGTTCAAGGCCAAGAACCCCAAGTCGCAGATGCTGCGTTTCCACACGCAGACCGCGGGGGTGCAGCTGACCGCGCAGCAACCCGAGACCAACCTCGTACGGGTCGCGCTTCAGGGCCTCGGCGCGGTCCTCGGCGGCACGCAGTCCCTGCACACCAACTCCTACGACGAGGCCATCGCCCTGCCCACGCAGAAGGCGGCGCGGCTCGCCCTGCGCACCCAGCAGGTCATCGCCTACGAGACCGATGTGACCAAGACCGTCGACCCCTTCGCCGGTTCCTACGTCATGGAGTCGATGACGGACGACGTCGAGGCGGCGGCCCTTGAACTGATCCAAGCGGTCGAGGACCGCGGCGGCGCGGTGGCGGCGATCGAGCAGGGCTTCCAGAAGTCCGAGATCGAGAAGTCCGCGTACCGGATCGCGCTGGAGATCGACAACCAGGAACGCACGGTGGTCGGGGTCAACAAGTACGTCCTCGACGAGGAGGAGCCCTACGAGGCGCTACGGGTCGACCCCCAGATCGAGAGCGACCAGTGCGAACGCCTCGCGGCCCTGCGCAAGGAACGCGACAACGACGCCGTCGAGCGGACCCTGGAAGCGCTGCGCGCCGCTGCGCGCGGCACCGACAACGTCCTGCCCCCGATGCGTGAGGCCCTGCGCCTGCGCGCCACGGTGGGTGAGGTCTCCCACGCCCTGCGCGACGTCTGGGGCGTCCACGTCCCCCACGACACCTTCTGACCAGTGAGCCCCAGGTGGAGCAACCAGTGAACGACATCAACACACACACGACGGCAGGAAAGCTCGCGGACCTGCGACGCCGGATCGACGAGGCATCGCACGCCGGCTCCTCGCGGGCGGTGGAGAAGCAGCACGCGAAGGGCAAACTGACGGCGCGTGAGCGCATCGAACTGCTCCTGGACGAAGGCTCCTTCGTGGAGCTGGACGAGTTCGCACGGCACCGCTCCACCGCGTTCGGCCTGGAGAAGAACAGGCCGTACGGAGACGGAGTGGTGACCGGTTACGGCACCGTGGAGGGCCGCCCTGTCGCGGTGTTCTCGCAGGACTTCACGGTCTTCGGCGGAGCCCTCGGCGAGGTCTACGGCCAGAAGATCGTCAAGGTGATGGACTTCGCCCTCAGGACGGGCTGCCCGGTCATCGGGATCAACGACTCCGGAGGCGCCCGCATCCAGGAGGGCGTGGCCGCGCTCGGTATGTACGGCGAGATCTTCCGCCGCAATACGCATGCCTCCGGGGTCATCCCGCAGATCAGCCTCGTCGTGGGACCCTGCGCGGGAGGCGCGGTGTACTCCCCCGCGATCACCGACTTCACGGTCATGGTCGACCGGACCTCGCACATGTTCATCACCGGGCCCGACGTCATCAAGACCGTCACCGGTGAGGACGTCGACTTCGAGGAGCTGGGCGGAGCACGCACCCACAACACGGACTCCGGTGTGGCGCACTACATGGCGGGCGACGAGAAGGACGCCATCGAGTACGTCAAGACCCTGCTCTCCTACCTCCCCTCCAACAACTTGAGCGAGCCCCCCGCGTTCCCCGAGGAGGCGGACCTGGCCCGCACCCCGGAGGACGAGGAGCTGGACAGCCTGATCCCCGACAGCGCGAACCAGCCGTACAACATGCACACGGTGATCGAGCACGTCCTGGACGACGCGGAGTTCTTCGAGACGCAGCCGCTGTTCGCGCCGAACGTCCTCACCGGTTTCGGCCGCGTCGAGGGACACCCGGTGGGCATCGTGGGGAACCAGCCGATGCAGTTCGCGGGCTGTCTGAACATCGACGCCTCCGAAAAAGCCGCACGCTTCGTGCGCACCTGCGACGCGTTCAACGTCCCGGTCATCACCTTCGTGGACGTGCCCGGCTTCCTGCCGGGTGTCGACCAGGAGTACGGCGGCATCATCCGGCGCGGCGCCAAGCTGATCTACGCGTACGCCGAGGCCACGGTCCCGCTCATCACGGTGATCACCCGCAAGGCGTTCGGCGGCGCGTACGACGTCATGGGCTCCAAGCACCTGGGCGCCGACCTGAACCTGGCCTGGCCCACCGCACAGATCGCGGTGATGGGCGCGCAGGGCGCGGTGAACATCCTGCACCGGCGCACCATCGCGGCCACCCCCGACGCAGAGCTGGAAGCCACCCGCAGCCGCCTGATCCAGGAGTACGAGGAAACCCTCCTCAACCCCTACACGGCGGCCGAGCGCGGCTACATCGACGCGGTGATCATGCCGTCGGACACCCGCGCCCACATCGTGCGGGGCCTGCGTCAGCTCCGTACCAAGCGCGAGTCCCTGCCGCCCAAGAAGCACGGCAACATCCCGCTGTAGCCCGGGACTCAGCCGGTGAAAGGACCGACCCATGATGATCAAGGTCGTACGGGGAAACCCGACCCCGGAGGAACTGGCCGCCGCACTGGCGGTGGTCCGGGCCCGCGCCGCGGCGGCAGCCGCCGCACCCGGCACACCGCCGGGCGCCCGCGACGCCTGGGCCGATCCCTCGCGCATCAACTCCCTGCCCCAGCAAGGGCCCTCGGCCTGGGCGCGTACCTACTGGCCGCGCTGAACAGCTCCACCAGCTCGTCGACAGGACAACTCACCGTGTCGTCACAGGCCGGCGCCCCTCCTCCCACCCCACTGACCACCCGATCGGAGAAGTCATGAACACCGTGCAAGAGGGGGCGCACCGTGCCGGCCACGCGCCGCCCCCGCGCGCTCGCGTGGTGATCGCCAAGCCCGGCCTCGACGGCCACGACCGTGGCGCCAAGGTCATCGCCAGGGCCCTGCGCGACGCGGGCTACGAGGTGATCTACACCGGCCTGCACCAGACGCCGGAACAGATCGCCGCGACCGTGATCGCCGAGGACGCCCCCGTACTCGGGCTCTCCGTGCTCTCGGGCGCCCACCTGACGATCATGCGGAAACTGATCCGGCTTCTCGCCGAAGAGGATGCCGACGACGTCCGCATCCTTGTCGGCGGCATCATTCCCGCCGCCGACATCGCCGCCCTGGAGGCGCTGGGAGTCGATGCGGTCTTCACCCCCGGCGCGGGCATCGGTGGAATCGTCGAGACCGTCGACCGCCTCCTCAGCACCACCCACACCACGGACCCTGCGCTGGAGCCGGCATGTTGAAGAAAGTACTCATCGCCAACCGTGGCGAGATCGCTGTCCGTGTCGCACGGGCCTGCCGGGACGCCGGGATCACGAGCGTAGCCGTCTACGCCGAGCCCGACCGGGACGCACCGCACGTACGCGCGGCCGACGAGGCGTTCGCCCTGGGCGGTGACACCCCGGGCACCAGCTACCTGGACATGGGCAAGGTCCTGCAGGCAGCGAAGGACTCGGGCGCCGACGCCATCCACCCCGGATACGGCTTCCTCTCCGAGAACGCCGAATTCGCCCAGGCCGTCCTCGACGCGGACCTCACCTGGATCGGCCCCCCGCCCCAGGCCATCCGCGACCTCGGCGACAAGGTCGCCGCCCGCCACATCGCACAACGCGCCGGCGCACCGCTGGTCGCCGGCACCCCGGACCCGGTCGAAGGCTCCGCCGAAGTCGTGGCGTTCGCCCAGGAGAACGGGCTGCCGATCGCGATCAAGGCGGCCTTCGGCGGCGGCGGGCGCGGCCTGAAGGTCGCCCGCACCCTCGAAGAGATCCCCGAGCTCTACGACTCCGCCGTACGCGAGGCCGTCGCCGCGTTCGGGCGCGGTGAGTGTTTCGTCGAGCGCTACCTCGACAAGCCCCGGCACGTGGAGACCCAGTGCCTGGCCGACCAGCACGGCAACGTCGTCGTCGTGTCCACCCGTGACTGCTCCCTCCAGCGCCGCCACCAGAAACTCGTCGAGGAAGCCCCCGCCCCGTTCCTGAGCCAGGCGCAGAACGCCGAGCTGTACGCGGCGTCCAAGGCGATCCTCAAGGAAGCCGGCTACGTCGGCGCGGGCACCGTGGAGTTCCTGGTCGGCGTCGACGGCACGATCTCCTTCCTGGAGGTCAACACCCGCCTCCAGGTCGAGCACCCCGTCACCGAAGAGGTCTCCGGTATCGACCTGGTCCGTGAGATGTTCCGTATCGCCGACGGCGAGGAACTCGGCTACGACGACCCGAAGCTGCGCGGTCACTCCTTCGAGTTCCGTATCAACGGCGAAGACCCCGGCCGCGGGTTCCTGCCCGCCCCCGGCACCGTCACCACCTTCGCCCCGCCGACCGGCCCCGGTGTCCGCCTCGACGCGGGCGTCGAGTCCGGCTCGGTGATCGGCCCCGCCTGGGACTCCCTCCTCGCCAAGCTCATCGTCACCGGCGCCACCCGCCAGCAGGCCCTCCAGCGCGCCGCCCGCGCCCTGGAGGAGTTCACCGTCGAGGGCATGGCCACCGCCATCCCCTTCCACCGCGCGGTCGTCACCGACCCCGCCTTCACCTCCGACCCGTTCCGCATCCACACCCGGTGGATCGAGACCGAGTTCGTCAACGAGATCCCGCCCTTCGCCCCCGCCGGCGGCGACACCGACGAGGACGAAGCAGGACGCGAGACGATCGTCGTCGAGGTCGGCGGCAAACGCCTGGAAGTCTCCCTGCCCTCCTCGCTGGGCATGGCCCTGGCCCGCACCGGTCTGGCCGCGGGCGCCAAGCCCAAGCGCCGGGCCGCGAAGAAAGCCGGCTCCGCCACGTCCGGCGACTCCCTCGCCTCCCCCATGCAGGGCACCATCGTCAAGGTCGCCGTCGAAGAAGGCCAGGAAGTCAAGGAAGGCGACCTCGTCGTCGTCCTCGAAGCGATGAAGATGGAACAGCCCCTCAACGCCCACCGCTCCGGCACCATCAAGAGCCTCACCGCCGAAATCGGCGCCTCCGTCTCCTCCGGCGCCACGATCTGCGAAATCAAGGACTGACCGGCGGAGGTCGGGTTCGTCGACAAACGCTGTCCTCAACCTGCTCGCAGGCAGCGGTGCCTCCGGTCAGGTTGAGGACACACCCCTGGACGCCCCTCAAACGCCGCCCTCTCCGGCCTGTGCTTGTCTGGGCCTGCGTGTGCTTGTCCGGGCCGGCGTGTGCTTGTCCGGGCTGATGACACAGCGGGAAGTGCCTCTGAAGCCTGTTCGGGTTACGCCTCCGATTGACGGTCTCGCCGCCGGGGCTTACCGGTACGACGCCGAGCGCGATGTGCTGACTCTGATCGCCGACGGCGACCACCGTGACCGGGTGGCCGGCACCACGCTCGCCGACCACGCCTGGCTACGGCAGGCGGCGGCACTGCTCCTGCTCAGCGGTGACCTGGAGGCGGCTGCGCAGCATTTCGCCGATCAGCCGCCGGTGGGACGGCGGGGCGCGCGGTACGTATGGCTGGAGGCCGGGCACGCCGGCCAGAGCATCTACCTCCAGGCCGCCGAGGCCGGCCTGGGGGCTGTGCTCGTCGCCGGGTTCGACGACGACCGGCTCCTCGGCCTCACCCCTGCGATCGTCCCGTCCGGCCAGCACCCACTGGCACTGCTCGGCGTCGGCCATCCAGCCGATCGGCAGAGCTGAATCTCCTCCCCGGCGGACGGCGACGCCGGCGCCATCAAGCCCGGGCCCGAGCCCTGCGGGCGGGGTACGAGGTGCGGCGCACCCCACGCCCCTTGCTCCATCCGCCGATTTCTGTGACCTGTCCTGACCGGAAACGTTGCCTTTACTGAAGTGAGGCGCTTTGGGACCGTGAAGGCCAGAGCGGCACCGCAGAGATGGGAAGCAAAGGGCATGGACGTCGAAACGCTCCGCCAGGACACCCCGGGCACCGCGAACCGGATCCACCTCAACAACGCGGGCGCGGGTCTGATGTCGCGGCAGACGCTCAGGGCCGTCACCTCCCACCTGGAGCTGGAAGCGGCGATCGGCGGCTACGAGGCCGCGGGACAGGAACGGGACCGCATCGACTCCACCTATGGGCACATTGCCCGGCTGGTGGGCGGCCGGGCGGACGAGATCGCGCTCTCCGACAACTCCACCCATGCCTGGAACACCGCGTTCTACTCCATGACGTTCAAGCCGGGCGACCGCATCCTGACGGGCCGGGCCGAGTACGGCAGCAATGTCCTCGCCTATCTTCAGACGGCCCGGCGCACCGGAGCCGAGGTCGTCGTCGTCCCCAACGACGAGTCCGGCCAGCTCGACACCACCGCCCTGGCGGACCTGATCGACGACCGCACCAAGCTGGTGGGCATCACCCATGTCCCCACCAGCGGCGGCCTGGTCAACCCGGCTGCCGAGATCGGACGCATCACCCGCGCGGCCGGCGTGCCCTTCCTCCTCGACGCCACCCAGTCCGTGGGCCAGTTCCCCGTGGACGTCGCCGAGCTCGGCTGCGACATGCTCACCGCCACCGGCCGCAAGTTCCTGCGCGGCCCGCGCGGCACGGGCTTCCTGTGGGTGCGCCCCGAGGCACTCGCCTACCTGGAGCCGCGCGTGATCGAGATCGCCGCTGCCACCTGGGACGGCAAGCGCAGCTTCACCTGGAACGACGGCGCGCGGCGTTTCGAGACCTGGGAGGTCAGCTACGCCAGCGTCCTGGGGCTGAGCGCCGCCGTCCAGCAGTGCCTGGACATCGGCATGGACGAGATCGGCCGGCGCACTCTCGCCCTCGGCACCTACCTGCGCGACAAGTTGGACGCCGTGCCCGCCGTCACCACCTACGACCTCGGCCGGCGGCGGTGCGCGATCGTGACCTGCAAGGCCGAGAACATGACGACGGCCGATGTCGCGGCCGCCCTGGCCGGGCACGGCATCAACGTCAGCACCACCGACCCGGTGCAGACCCAGTTCGACGCCGAGGACCGGGACGTCCACCCGCTGGTACGCCTCTCGCCGCACTACTACAACACCGAGGCCGAGATCGACCGCGCCGTCGAAGTCCTCACCGAACTCACCTCAGCTTGCTAGCCACTTGCGCACGGCGGGTCGGGTCGGACGGCCCCGTCCGAGGCGCCGTAGCTGGTACGGGACGCGCGCCATACCGGCAGCCGCGCCGATGGACTTACCAGTTCAAGAGGCTACGCATCCGCTATGAACGCCGCGCCGACCTCCACCACGGGTTCCTGCACTTGGCGTGCCGCCTCATCTGTCTCCACCGAGCAGGCACCGTCCCGAAAGGATCAGTAGGGTCGACGGTGTGCACGATGTGCGAGTGATCTTGATCGGCGGGACGTCGAACGTCGGGAAGTCGACCGTTGCCGAAGCGGTGGCGGGGAAGCTCGGGTTCGAGTGCCTGACCACTGACGGGCTGGCCCGGCACCCCGGGCGGCCCTGGAGGACCCCGGAGTGGGAGGTGCCGGCACACGTCGCCGAGCACTACGGATCACTCACAGTCGACCAACTGATCACGTCCGTTCTGAGCCACTACGACCGGCTGTGGCCCCGCATCGAAGAGCTGATCGCCGCCCACACGACTGAAGGTCGCAGCAACACGGGCCTTGTCCTGGAGGGATCGGCACTCTGGCCCGACCGCGTCGCGAGGCTCCAGGTCCCGTACACGGCCGCCGTGTGGCTCACCGCGGACGACGCCGTGTTACGCACCCGTGTTCACGTAGCGGGCCGCTATGAAGCAGCTACATACGAGGAACGGCACCTGACGGACAAGTTCCTGTCCCGCACGGAGCGCTACCAGGCACTCATGATCGATGCCATCGACAGGTTGGGCCTGGATCGCATCGACGCGAGTGGCGGACGGTCCATTGCAGAGCTGGCTGACACGGTGCTCGCAGCAGCCAACGCGCAGAACACGGTGGGGCGGTCATCCGCCGGCCGGTGACCAGTGTGGCCCTCACCTACGCCGGATTCCGACGCCAAGCCCGTCAGCAGTTTGTCTTGAAACGATCAGTCAGTCGAGATACTGGGCCTCCCCGTTGCCGAGCGACCAATCTGCATCGGTGTTCTCGGTCAGTACGATGAACACGTTGCGGGGTTCCGTCTCTGCGTATTCCTGGGCGAGTTCGGCGATACGACGGTACAGCGCCTGCTTCTGCTCGGCAGGCCGACCACCCCGCAACGTGATCGACACGTACACGATGCCATCGTCCCGCTGTATGCCGAGATAGGTGCCGTGCCGCAGAACGCTGCGCTCTCCGTCGTGTCCGGTCAGGATCTGGAAACGGTCGTCGTCCGGGAAGCCCATCGCCTCGCCCAGCGCTTCTTGGACGGCCCGCCCCAATGCCCTCAATCGCTGGGCGTCACAGCCCATAGCATCGATACGAACAAGCGGCATGAAGCCTCCAGGCGCGAGTTACGACATGACATCCGTGATCATACGTCCCACTGGGTACAGCTGACCGGTCTGTACCGGGCCCTCAAACGCAACCGCCTTACCGACCGGGCGATTGGCCTTCGGGGAGGCGCGGGGGCCGTCTGAACCACGCGACCGCCCGACGCCCCGCGACCGCGCAGTTGTCCACGCGATGACCGCCCGGTTCATGGCGTTCGACTCGTGCAATTCAGTCCATCCACGGGGCACACCTGACTGGTCTCTCGCGACCAAGTAGCCCCCGCAGCCGCAGTTTTGGAAGGGGAACGTCCATACCCATGCCACGACGACCCTGAGTTGCCGACTCTGGTTGAGACCGTGAAGCAATGCCCCGACTCTCAGTCGGTGGTCTTGCGGTGGCGCTGGTAATGGCGGGCGGAGCGGGCGCGGTTGCCGCAGCCTGCGGAGCACCACTCCCGGCGAGGGTGGTTCTTGAGGAAGTACAGGACGCACCCCGGCGCCAGGCACGCGCGCAGTTGATGGCGGGAATCCCGGCTGAAGAGCGCGACGGCTTCCTCGGCGATGGCGGAGACGGCGGCAGAGGGCGTCTGCCCGCCGGTGCGGGAATGGCGCGAGGGCTCCTGGCCAGGCGTCCAGGACAATGCGGACCAGTGAGGTGTATCGCCGGCGGCCCCGTTGAGCACGGTGACGGCCGCCTGCAACTCGCGGGGGGCGGATACGGCCGTCGGGCGTGGATCCCCGGTGGCCTCAGCGGCCAGCCTGCGCAGCGCGCCGCGCAGGCTGATCAGTCGGTCGCCGAGGCGGTCGAGGTCCGACGTGGCGAGGGCGTCGAGATCCCCCGGGGTCATCAGATCCGTCCGGGCAGCGACAGCGTGCAGCCAGGCCCTGGTGCCGCCGGGATCCCGCAGCGCGTCGTGCACGCCGTCCCGGTCCGCCCAGATCGTGTTCATCAACTCCACGGGAAGCGGCTCGCCCAGCAGCGGTGCCTTCGTATCCATGGCATCGAGGCTACCGCACTTCTAACGGTTGAAGCGCGCCCCATCCGTTTGACATGAGGGGTTGCCGGTGTCATCGTTTTCCTAACGGTTACGAGCGCGCTCAAGCGTTGGAACCCGAGTCGTCGAAGGAGGCCTGCTCTCATGAACGGTTCCGTCCCCGTCGAGCCCGGCACCGCGACCGGCAACACCACCTCGGGCTTCCATGAGGGTGAGCTGGCGGTGCAGCGCCAGGCAGGCGTAACCAGGGACGCGGCCCGGCTCACGGGCATGCTGGCCCCCGCCCGACTGCGCAGCGGCGTGACCCGGTTCCTGGCGGAGCAGACCTTCGCGGCGATCACCGCACGCGACGCTGACGGCACACTGTGGACCTCCCCGCTCACCGGCCCGCCCGGATTCCTCCACGTCGCCTCACCGACTGCGCTCGACGTGCGGTCCCTGCCCGCCGAGGGCGACCCACTCCAACACCTGCTGAACAGCCGGCCGGTCGGGCTGATCACCGTCGAGTTCGCCACCCGCAGACGCCTGCGTGTCAACGGCACCCTGTCCCGTACTGACAGCGACGGGCTGCGCATCATTGTGGAGCAGGCGTACGGCAACTGCCCCCAGTACATCCAGAGCCGACGCCTTCACACCGCACCCGCCCCGGCCACCAGCGCGGGACCTGTCCGGCACGGAAGCGCGCTGACCCGGGAGGACGCCGAGCTGATCCGCAGGTCCGACACCTTCCTGATCGGCACCTCCCACCCCGCTCGCGGCAACGACACATCGCACCGCGGCGGGCCGCCGGGATTCGTCCGGGTCGAGGACGGGCGGCTGTGGTGGCCCGACTACTGGGGCAACAACATGTTCAACACCCTCGGCAATCTCCAGGCCGACCCCAGCGCCGCACTGCTCTTCTGCGACTTCACCACCGGCCGTACCCTCCATCTGTCCGGCCGGGCCGCCCTGGAGTGGACCGACCCGGGCACCCCCGGCGACGACGACCGCACCGGCCGCCGCGTCCACTTCACCCCTCACCACCTGATCGCCGGCCGGCTACTGACGCTGCAAGCCGACTCCGTCACCGCCGCGCCCGACAACCCGCCGCTGACCGACCCACCCACCGCACAGTGAAGGACAGCCCTGCCATGACCGACGCACGCCCGCCCTTCCCGCCCTTCGACATGGACGGCGCCCTTGCCAAGGTCCAGGCAGCCGAAGACGCCTGGAACACCCGCGATCCGCACCGGGTCGCTCTCGCCTACACCGAGGACTCCGCCTGGCGTAACCGGGACACGTTCCTTACCGGCCGGGACGAGATCGTCGAGTTTCTCACCGCCAAGTGGGACCGCGAACTCGACTACGTACTGCGCAAGAGCCTGTGGAGCTTCCACGAGAACCGCGTGGCCGTCCGTTTCCAGTACGAGTGGCACGACGCCGAAGGCCAGTGGTTCCGTTCCTACGGCAACGAACTGTGGGATTTCGCCGACAACGGGCTGATGCGCCGCCGTGAGGCCAGCATCAATGACCTGCCCATCGACGAGGCCGACCGCCGTTACTTCGGCCCCCGCCCCGAAAGCGGGCGCGGCCCCGGACACGACATCCCCCTCGCCTGAAACCACCTGTCGGCCCCGGGCCACGTGGCCCCGCCGAGTACGACACCGCAAGGAGTGAAGTGCCATGACCGTCAGCTTCCGCACCATCGACGTGGCCGGGTGCCGGGTGTTCTACCGCGAGGCCGGTGAACCAGGCGCACCGAAGTTGGTCCTCCTGGGCGGCTTCCCGTCCTCCTCGCACCAGTGGCGCAACCTCCTGCCCGCGCTGGCGGACCGCGGCTTCCACGTCGTCGCGCCGGACTACCCCGGTTCCGGCTACACCGAGGCCCCCGACGACTTCACGTACACCTTCGACCACCTCTCCGAGGTAGTCGAACAGTGGCTGACCGGGATCGGCTTCACGTCCTTCGGCCTCTACCACCAGGACTTCGGCGGCCCCATCGGCAACCGGATCATCGGCCGCCACCCCGACTGGCTGCAGTGGCAGGTCGTGCAGAACTCCAACGCCTACGAAGAGGGCTTCACCAAGGTGTGGGACGACATCCGGTTCAAGCTCTGGCAGGAGCGCACTCCGGAGACCGAGGCCGCGCTGCTGCCGTTCCTGCACACGGACGGCGTCAAGTCGATCTACCTCAGCGGGCACAAGAATCCCGAGCTCATCTCTCCGGACAACTGGACGGTGGACGTCACCTTCCTCGACCGGCCCGGCCGCAGGGCCATCCAGCTCGACCTTCTGGAGGACTACAGGACCAATCCGCCGCTGTACGAGACCTGGCAGGCGTCCATGCGCGAACACCAGCCCAGGACCATCATCTTCTGGGGGCAGGGCGATGTCTTCTTCACACCCGAAGGCGGCGACGCCTACCTCCGCGACCTGCCCAACGCGGAGATGCACCGCCTCGAATCGGGCCACTTCGCTGTGGAGGACCACGTCGACTACATCGCCGACAACATCGCCCGCTTCCACTCCGAGAACGTCGCACAGCACTGACTGACGTTCTGCCGGCGGCAGGAGTCGCGGTTGGCCACGGCGGCCATCTGATGAAAGTCCATGTCCGCCGCCACCCGGCCCAGGTGGTCGCCCGGCCGCGTGACGCCGGGAGAGAACCGACTACGCCTGTGGCCGCACAACGAACCGGTAGACCCGGGAATCGCGACTCCGGAAGCCCAGACGTTCGTACAGCCGATTCGCTCCCGGTCGAGACGGCCGCGAGGTGAGGTCGACGGTCCGCGCCCCAGCTGCTTCGGCCAGGCGCAGTGCCTCCCTGGTCAATGCCGCTCCAACACCGCCTCCCCGGGCCGCATCGTCGACCACGACATCTTCGATGCGGCCCCGCAGCCCTGACGGCAACGGAAACATGATCAGGGTCAGCATGCCGACCGCTCGGCCCTCGGTCCGGGCCAGCAGCAGAGTGTTGGCATCACTGCTCAGCAGCCGGACCACTGACTCATGGTCAAGTGCCCTTGCAGTACTCGATAGTTGGGGTAGCAGGCGCGTGACTGCTTCGACTACCTCATCAGTCGCCTCGCGGACGACCTCCACCTCGACGCTCATGATCGTGAACCCTACCGACAAGCATCGAAGCGCCGCGATCCCCCGCGCCCCGGAGCGCACGACCGCCGGCGACGCTCCTAGCGCAGGGTGGCGATACCCGCCAGGAAGATGTCGACGCCGGCGAGGAACTGCTCGCGGTCGTCGTGCTCACGCAGCCGCGTCGCCGCCGCGTGCACGAACGGGTACCGGTCGGGGCTCAGCTGCGCCCACTGCCCGGCCGCGGTGTCCAGGAAGGCTGCTCGGTCCATGCCGTCGGCGAGGCTCCGGGCGGTCGCGGCGTTCTGCACGGCGACGCCCAGGACGTAGTTCACGAGCGTGCCGGCAGCATCGAATCGCGCTTGTTCGGGGACTGCCAGGGAGTCCAACAGCCTGCCGATGCTCTCGTAGAAGTCCAGCAGCGCGGGCCGCCACGGTTGCCGGGAGAATTCCGCCCCGACCCAGGGGTGTGCGGCGATCGCGTCGAACAGGCCCAGGGCGAGGCGGCGCAGGGCTGCGCGCGGGTCCGCGTCGGCGACCGAGCCGGACAGCACGCCGGCGATGATGGCGTCGGTGGCGGCCGCGAGCAGATCGCTCTTGTCCGCTACATGGTGGTAGATCGCTCCGTAGCCCGTGTGAAGACGCACAGTGAGCGCGCGCAGCGTCAGCGCACTCTCGCCGCCACCGTCCAGGAGTTCGGTCGCGGTCTGGATGATCAGCTCCCTGGACAGCCCGTCCGTACGCCGCGGGGACCGGGCGGCCCCCTTCGCAGTTCTCTTCGCCATAGTCCGCAGTGTTGCACGGATGGATCGCCGCTCCAAAGTAAGTGCTAGCGTGTTTGGAGCGACGATCCAATGGGGATCGGTCCAGTGAGTTGAGTTCGGGGGAACCGTGACGACACCGGTAACGATCATCGGAGCAGGCCTGGGTGGCCTCGTGCTGGCCCGCGTGCTGCATGTGCACGGCATCCCGGCCACGGTCTACGAGGCGGAGCCCTCGCCGGACGGGCGCCGCCAGGGCGGCCTGCTCGACATCCACCCCCACAACGGACGGACGGCGCTGGAAGCTGCCGGCCTGGCCGAGGAGTTCCGCAGGCTCATCCTGCCCGGCCGCGAGGCGTACCGGGTCCTGGACCGGGCGGGCAACATGCTGCTCGACCTCCCCGACAACGGCACCGGCGAGCACCCCGAGGTGTCTCGCGGGGAGCTGCGACAGATGCTGCTCGACTCCCTGCCCGCCGACACTGTCCGATGGGGCCACAAGGTCACCGGCGTGAAGACCCTGGGCGAGAGCCTTCGCGAGGTCAGCTTCGCCGACGGCCCCACCGTCCTCTCGAGCCTGCTCGTCGGCGCCGACGGCGCGTGGTCGCGGGTTCGGCCGCTGCTCTCCGAGGCCACCCCCGAGTACTTCGGCGTCTGTAGCGTGGAGACGCTCCTCTTCGACAGCAGCACTCGTCATCCCGTCTCCGCGGCGGCGGTCGGCGCCGGATCACTGTTCGCTCTTGCTCCGGGCAGGGGCCTGCTGGCCCACCGGGAGGGCGGCGGAACCCTTCACGTCTACGCGCAACTGAAGAAGCCCCGGGAATGGATCACCGACCTCGACAGCGCCGATGCGGCCACCCTGGCCACGCGGGTGGCAAAGGAGTTCGAGGGCTGGGCCCCTGAACTCACCGCCCTGATCACTGACAGCGACACGCCGCCGGTGCTGCGCCCCATCTTCATGCTGCCGGCCGGACATCGCTGGGGCCGCGTGACGGGGGCGACGCTGCTCGGCGACGCGGCCCATCTCAGGGCGCCGAACGGAGAGGGCGCCAATCTGGCCATGCAGGACGGCGCCGAGCTCGGCCGGGCTCTCGCCGCGCACCCTGGCGATGTGGAGGCCGCGCTCGCCGAGCACGAACAGGGCATGTTCACGCGGGCTGCCGCCGTGGAAGCAGACGATGACGGCTTCTACACGGTCATGATCGATGACGACGCACCCCTCAGCCTGCTCGCTCTGATGACCGGAGACGAGCAGAGTCCGTGACTCACCGTGTTCGCCTGCGGCAACACCGGCAGCCCCTCGACATCACACTGCAGCTGCCTTTCTCAGCGCTTCACCGATGCGGGGCTCACGGATCTCGTGTTCGCCGAGCTCGACCGCGCCAGGACCGTCGGCGGTGCGGGTCAGGGCTGCACGGCCCCTTCACGCGCTCCTTCGGGGGCGCCGGTGATGAGGTCGATGAGTCCGAAAGGTGCGCCGTCACCGAGGCAGAGCTCCAGGACCAGGCGCGCCTGCGCGGCGGCCGACTCGCTGCGCGAGAACAGTTCCTCTTCGTATGCGGTGAGTGCCGTCTCGATGTGGTCGGGGTGCGCGGCGATCGCCTTGCCGAGCTCGGCCCCGTCGAACATCGCCAGGTTCGCACCGTCCCCGGACGGCGGCATCAGGTGTGCGGCATCCCCGAGGAGCGTCACCCCGGGCGTACGGCCCCAGCGGTGCCCGTCGGGGAGTGCGTAGATCATGCGTGGGACCGGTGCGGTTTCGCCGTCGGTGATCAGCGCGGTGAGTTCCGGCGCCCACCCGTCGAACTCGGCCGCGAGTCGCGCAGTCGCGGCGGCGTCGGTGAAGTCGATGCCGGCGATCCACTCGGCGGGGCGCTTCAGCTGGACGTACGTGTGAAGGATGTTCCCCGCCTCGCGGTGTGCGGTGATGCCCTTCCCGGGGGTGAGCGCGTACATTGCGCCGCCGCCGACTGCCTCGGCCGTCGCGGAGTGCCGTTCGTCGACGTCGTACAGGTAGGTCTCGATGAACGTCGTGCCGACGTACTCGGGCACGGCGTCGGAGAGCAGCGGCCGGACCTTCGACCAGGCGCCGTCCGCGCCGACGAGGAGTTCGGTGCTGACGGTGGATCCGTCCGCGAACGTCAGCCTGTGCCGGCCGTCGCCCAGTGCCGCGACGCCGGTGAGCTTCTTCCCCCACTGGATCGTCTCCGCGGGCAGGGATTCGAGAAGGATGCGACGCAGGTCTCCGCGGAGCACTTCGGGCCGTCCGCCGTTGCCGTCGTCGGGTTCGTCGAGGAGCACCTTTCCGTGCTGGTCGAGCGCGCGCGAAGCCTCGCCGCCTTCATGGATGATCGCCCGGAACTCGTCGGTGAGGCCGGCCGCTTCGAGCGCGAGCTGCCCGTCGTGCTCGTGGATGTCGAGCTGGCCGCCCTGCGTGCGGGCCTCTGCCGAGGGGTCCGCCTCGTAGATCCTCGCGGGAATGCCGTGTACGTGGAGAACGCGCGCGAGGGCGAGGCCGCCCAAGCCCGCACCGATGATCGTGACTGGTGTCGGCATCATGATCCCTTCCATCCGAAACGTGACTGGAACGCTATTCCATAGAGACGTTTGGAACAGCATTCCAGATGTGTCAAAATAGCGTCCATGGCGACCAGGGCTCAGCGGACCGAACGGCGCACGGACGCGCTCTCGAAAGAGCGCATCATCGAGGCCGCGATCGAGATCCTCGACGCCGACGGTGAAGGCGCACTGACCTTCCGCGCGCTCACGGCGCGCCTTTCCACCGGGGCCGGGGCCATCTACTGGCACATCGCCAACAAGAACGAGCTCCTGGCGGCGACCACCAACGACGTCATCGCCCGGGTGATGTCCGACGTGGTCAGTGATGCGGAGCCCCGGGAGTCGATCCGGGCCATTGCCCTCGGGGTGTTCGACGCGATCGACGCGCACCCCTGGGTGGGCACCCAGCTCTCCCGCGAGCCGTGGCAGTCTGCGATGCCGCAGATCTTCGAAGGTATCGGCGGCCGCCTCCAGGCCCTCGGCGTCCCAGAACAGGCGCAGTTCGACTCCGCGTCCGCGCTCCTGAACTACGTCCTCGGCGTCGCAGGACAGAATGCCGCGAACGCCCGCCTGCACGCGCACGTTACTGACCGGGCGGAATTCCTCGGGTCGGTCGCCGCACAGTGGACGCAGCTCGACCCCGCGGAGTACCCGTTCGTGCATCAGGTGGCGGCGCAGCTGTCCGAGCATGACGACCGCGAGCAGTTCCTCGCCGGCATCGACCTCTTCCTCGCCGGTATCGGGACCGTCCGATAGGCCGCACGGCACGTAACTGGAGGCGGATCACGTCGTATTGGCCAGTTCGGCGAGGAGCCGGGCCGTGCCGGCGGGATCGATGGTCTGATGGAGGTGTGCGCCGGGCAGGTGTGCCACCCGCCAGCCACGTTCGCGCGCCTCGGCGGCCGCATCGTCATACGCAGGGCCGAACAGTACGTAGGAGCAGGGGTGGTCGTCCCATCCGTCGGTGACCGGGATGCTCTGCTCGTAATAGGACAGCGGCAGCGTGGGCTGTTCCTCAGTGACTGTCCGCCGCACCGTCGGGTCGGAGAACATGGGCGCGACGTCTGCCTCGTCCCACCAATCCGTCCAGCGCGGCAGCCTGCCGTTCACAGCCATCGGCCTGAGGAAATCCAGCAACTCGGGTGTGGCGACAGGGGTGGATCCGGTCCGGGCCGGCAGCACGGCATCGACGAAGATCGAGCCGGCCACCCGATGGCCGAGACCCTCGCGAATCGCCGGGAGAAACAAACCCGCGTTGCTGTGTGCCACCAGGACGACGGGCCTGCCGACCGAGACCTGCCGGAGGTCGTCCTGGACCGCATGGACGATGCGGGGCCAGAAGGGCGGAGCGCCGACGCCGATACGCAGCAGGGACGGCACCCGTACCCGGTATCCCGCGGATGTGAGATGTCCGGCCACAGGGTGCCAGGTCGAGGGGCCTACCGACGGGCTGTGTACGAGAACGAAGACCGGTTTCATGTGACGATCCTGCCGTCCGTACCACCGGAGCCGCGGCAGCCTCGGCCGACAGCAGAACGCCTTGCCTCCGAGAAGTTCAGGGAGGATGCTGCCAAGCAGCCGTCGCAAGGGAATCCGCTCGACGCGGTACCTCTTTGAAGAGATCCTTCGGGTATGGAGTTCCTCTGTTATCACCGCGACCGGCTCGGCTCTGCAGCGCTGCGCGACGAGTTGTCGGAAGAGCACTGGTCCTACATGGACCGGTACGCGAAAGAGCTGATCGCCCGGGGGCCGACCCTCGCCGACGACGGCGACACACCCACCGGAAGCGTGCACATCGTCGACCTGCCCGATCCCGCCGCCGCCCGCGCGTTCGCCTTCGACGAGCCGAACTACCAGGCCGGCGTGTACCGCGACGTGCTGCTGCGGCGGTGGCGCAACGTACTGGGGCGCACCATGTGGGACTTTCCCGGCGGCCGGACCGGCGGCAACCGGTACCTGGTGCTCGGCCTGGGCACACGGCAGGCCGCGGACCTCGCGCTGCCGCCCGACCGGGACGAGTTGATCGCCTACGGGCCACTGCTGTCCGACAACGGCGCCACCTGGCTGGGCACGGCGGCGTTGGTCCGGGCACCGGACCCGGACACGGCACGCGCCGTCCTGAACCCGGACCGGTACGCCGAAGTCGAGGTGCACAACTGGCAGTTCGGCGGGCGCCCGTCGTGACCCGAGGGCGTCCGGCCGGGCGCTCCGGCGCACAGCACCGCTCAGCGGAGGGCTCGCCGTTCGCGCATCGGGCAGTGACAGCGGCCGGCACCGCGCGCATCTGGGGCGCGGTGCCGGCGCGTCGTGCGTCAGAGGGCGCGGATCATGCACAACCGCGGCCACCGGTCGAGGCCGTGAGCTGCCTCCCGTGCTCGGATTTCCCGTAGGCCACGGCCGAGCTCCTTCTCGTCAAGAGGCCGGAAGCCGCAGCGTGCGTAGTACGGCGCGTTCCACGGAACCCCGGCGAAGGTGGTGAGCGTCAGGGCGGGGATTCCGTCCGGCGCCGCCCGGTCCGCCAGATGGTCCAGCAGCGAGCGTCCGATGCCACGGCGTGCACTGTCCGGGTGCACCGACACCTGCTCGATGTGAAAGTTGCTGTCGACACGGTCGGCGATGAGATACGCCACCGGGGCGTCGGTCTCATCGACCGCGACCCAGGCCAGCTGGGCCCGCTGGTAACTCGCCAGTTCGTCCAGGGACAGCGGTTCGTCATCGGCGATTTCCGGCATGCCGATGTCGCGGAAGCATCGCCCCGCCGCCCTCTCGATGTCCTGGAGGACCGGCAGTTCGGCGGCATGAGCAGTTCGGATCGTCACTGGCCCATTGTCCCCGGTAGCCCTCCCCCGGGAGTACGTGCCTCCTAGGACGGCATGGCCACCGGCACTGCGCGCTGATGCCCGGCCACCGCACACCTGTCGCACTTCCCATAGAGTCCTGACTTGTGCTGGAAATCCGCCATGAGCCCATCGCACCCACCCGGACCCAGAGACTGGCGACCGGGGCGGAGATCGACGCGCACCGGCACGACGACCATCAGATCGTGTACGCGAGCCGGGGTGTGCTGAGCGTGACGGCCAGTACGGGGACCTGGGTCGCGCCTGCCACCCGTGCCATCTGGATTCCCGCCGGGACGGTCCACGCCCACCAGGCCCACGGGAATCTGGAGATGCACCTCGTCGGCCTGGAGACGGGCGACGATCCGATCGGGCTTGAGAAGCCGACCGTGCTCGCCGTCGGGCCCCTCCTGCGTGAACTCATCCTCGCTTACACCGAAACCCCCCTCGATGACAGTCCCCAGCGCGCCCGGCTGCGCGCCGTACTGCTGGATCAGCTGTGTGTCTCACCCCATCAGCCACTTCATCTGCCGACGCCCACAGCCCCGCAACTCCAGGACTTGTGCGGCCTGTTGAAGGCCAATCCCGGCGACAACCGCACGCTCACCCAGCTCGGCCGGCACATCGGTGCCAGCAGCCGCACGCTGTCCCGGCTGTTCCGGGCAGATCTCGACATGACCTTCCCCCAGTGGCGCACCCAACTGCGCCTCCATCACGCCCTGGTCCTCCTCGCCGACAACACCCCGGTCACCACAACGGCCCATCAGTGCGGCTGGTCATCCGCCAGTGCGTTCATCGATGTCTTCCACCGGACCTTCGGACACACCCCCGGAGCACACCATGGCCCTGCCCACCACGGACAGCCCACCGGAAGCAGACAGCGTTGACGCAGGTTGGCGGGGGTAAGGCCGGCGCGGCCGAGGCCGTGGTAATTCACGGCAAACACCCAGCCGCCGCCCGACGCAGGGGCCGCGATCAGACCAACCGGTAGGAGTCGCCCTGGGCGACCACATGGCCGGCTGTGGGCGGCGGGAAGTGGCTGCCGAGGAGCAAGGTCCGGGTACCGGCCAGTGAGCCGAGGATCCGCTGACGCGTCCTGACCGCGAGCTCGGGATCGATATCGACACAGCTGCCCAGGTTGGGGTCGAGCATCTGCACGGGGTGATGGATGCAGTCTCCGGTGATGAGCGCGACCTCCCCCTGGCTGCGCAGCTCGACCGCCACCTGGCCCGGCGTGTGGCCGGGGGTGGGCAGCAGCCGGACGCCCGGCGCGATGACCGCGCCCTCGTACGGGACGTGTACGAGATCCAGCAGCCCTGCCTCCTCGACGGGATCCACCGAGTCCCGGAACATCTGGCGCCGGGCCTCCTCCATGTCGGCACCTGCCCAGTAGTCCCACTCCGCGCGAGCGCTGACGTAACGGGCGTGGGGGAAGGTCGGAACCCAACTGGCCCCATCAGACCGGGTGTTCCAGCCGACGTGGTCGGTGTGGAGATGGGTGAGGATGACGAGGTCCACCGTCTCCGGGGCGAATCCGGCGCCCGTAAGACGCTCCAGATAGCGGGTGTCCAGGTGGTCCCAGGCCGGATTGGCCCGCTGCTTGCCATTGCCGATGCCGGTGTCGACGAGCACCCGCATCCCGTTCACCTCGAACGCGAAGCTGTGGCTCGCCAGCCGCAGGATGCCGTCGTGGTCGGCAAAGTCCGGCTGCAACCAGGGGGCTTGGGCCACCACTTCGGGTGTCGCCCCGGGGAGCAGCCAGGGGCCGGTCGGTGCGGGAAGGCGCACTTCGTCGATGCGCCGGACGGTGAGGTCACCCACGCTCCATGACGGGGTACCGGTGGCGCCGGACTGCGAGGGCGTGGGCATGAGGTGTTCCTTTACTTGTGGTGAGTCACGGCATGAGTGGTGCTCGGGCAGCCATGGGAAGAGGGCACTCGGCCGGCGCCCGTTGCTACCTCTGCACTAAAAGCAACGGATTTGCGTTAACTCACCGTAGGCCCTACCGTCCCCTAAAGCAAACCATTAGCTTTTTGATTGGTCGCGGTATCGGCCCGCAGGTCCGGCATGCGTGACACGAACGCCTGGGAGAGCCCACATGAACACCGAACTCGACCCGCGGGAGGCGGCCCGTGGGGCGCGCCGCGCGGGGCTCGCCCTGGAGGGCGAACGTCCTGCGGAAGTGGCCGCGACCGCCCACCACATCCAGGCCGTTGTCGCCACACTGCGCGAGCTCGACTTCGAGGACACGCCTCCCGCGACTTCCTACAAGGCCGTTGTTCAGGAGGACCTCCATGCGGCCCTTTGAGCTGTCACTCACTGAAGCGGCTCGCGCAGTACGCACGCGCGAGCTGTCCCCGGTCGAGCTGACCGAGTCGGTCCTCGGCCGTATCGGCGCTGTCGAGGAACGGCTCCAGGCCTACGTCACGGTCACCGCCGATGCCGCGCGCCGAGCGGCCGCCCGGGCGGAGCGGGAGATCACGGCAGGGCAGCCGCTCGGCCCGCTGCACGGCATCCCCATGGGGCTCAAGGACATGATCGACACCAAGGGAATGGCGACAACAGCAAGCTCCCGGGTCAGGTCGGGCCACGTGGCGGACGGAGACAGCGCCGTCGCATCGCGTCTGGCCGCGGCGGGCGCGATCCTGCTGGGCAAGACCCACACACATGAATTCGCCTACGGACTGACGACACCCCAGACCAAGAACGCCTGGGACCACGACCGCGTCGCCGGCGGGTCGAGCGGCGGCTCGGCCGTGGCCGTCGCTGCCGGCGAGGCCACCTTCGCCCTCGGTACCGACACCGGCGGTTCGATCCGGGTTCCCGCGGCACTGAACGGCGTGGTCGGACTGAAGCCCACGTACGGCCTGGTCTCCCGGCACGGCGTGACCTCGCTGTCCTGGTCCCTCGACCACGTCGGCCCCATCACCCGCACGGTGCGGGACGCGGCGCTGGTCCTGTCCGCGTTGGCGGGACACGACCCGCGTGACCCGGCGAGCCTGACCGCCGCTCCGATCGGTGAACTGTCCGAAGAGGAAGGGGACTTGTCGGGGCTGCGGGTGGGCGTACCGAGCAACTACTACTTCGACCGGGTCTCCCCCGAGATCGACGTGGCGGTACAGCGCGCCATCGGGCAGCTTCAGGAACTGGGCGCGGAACTCGTCGAGGTCGAGATCCCGATGGCGCGATACGTCCAGGCGATCCAGTGGGGCCTGATGGTTCCCGAGGCAACCGCCTACCACGAGCGCACACTGCGGTCCATGCCCGAGCGGTACGGGCCGGACGTCCGCGTTCTGCTGGAGGCCGGGGAGTTCGTCTCGGCCGGCGACTATCTGCGCGCCCAGCGTGCACGGACCCTGATGCGCGACGCGTGGGCGCGGATGCTTGGCACGGTCGACCTGATAGCGGCTCCGGCCGTGCCGATGACGGCCGCCAGGGCGGGCCAGGACAGTGTCGAGTGGGCGGACGGCACGGTCGAGGCCGTCTCCGACAGTTACGTCCGCCTCTCCGCGCCGGCCAACATCACCGGGGTCCCGGCGCTGACCCTGCCCGTCGGCCTCGACCGCACGGGCCTGCCGATCGGCATGCAGCTGATGGGACGTCCGCTGGGCGAGGCCACCGTGCTGCGCGCCGGACGAGCCTACGAACGGGCGCAGACCGGAACGCGATCGCTCACCCAGGTCGCCGGCTGAACGCCCCACTCGTGTAGGCGATGGGGCGCGCCCTGTTCTGCGGAGTCCACAGGCTGCCGGACGGGCCCGGTGGAGAGACGTGAGAGACCGCCCTTGAAGCAATAATTTTGCATTAAGGTGGATGCCATGAGCCCCAAGCCCATGGTTCGCCCCGGAGGGCGCAGCGCCCGCGTGCAGGAGTCCGTCCACGCGGCCGTCCGTGAACTGGAAGCCGAGCAGGGGCGGGACGCACTCACCGTCCCCCTCGTGGCGGCCCGTGCCGGCGTGACACCGTCGACCGTGTACCGCAGATGGGGCGACCTGCAGGAACTCCTCTCCGACGTCGCTGTCGAGCGATTGCGCCCCGAGGCGCCCCCGTCCGATCTCGGCACCCTGCGCGCGGACCTGGGCACATGGGCCGAGCAGTTCCTGGAGGAGATGGCTTCCCCGCCGGGGCGGGCGTACATCCGTGACGCGCTCCTGGGGGATCCGGACGGCAGCAATGCGGGGCAGTGCTCGGCCTACGCGGCGGATCAGATCGACATCATGCTCGGCCGGGCATCGGAACGCGGCGAGGCCGTACCGGACACGGAGCAGGTCGTCGACCGCGTCGTCGCCCCGATGATGTACCGGATCCTGTTCCGCCCCGGCCCGCTGGACGCCGCATGGGCACGGATCCTCGTGGACAACGCCCTCGACCGGCCGTCGGACCGCGTGTGAGATCTGCCGCCTCGGACGACATCAGCCGCAGACCACGTCAGCCGTGGAGCAGCCCACGTCAGCCGTAGACCTGGCGGCCCAGCCACTGGCCGCCGTCGATCACCATCGTCGTACCGGTGATGTAGCGCGAGCGTTCCTCCAGCAGGAAGAGTGCGGCCTCGGCGACCTCATCCGGTGTGGTGAAGCGCCCGGCCGGAACGCTGTCGAGCACCCGGGCACGGGCCTCCGGCGTGGGCCACAGCGCGGCGCCCGCGCCCTCGGTCTCCGTCGGGCCGGGCGCGATGCAGTTGACCCGCACACCGCGCGCGCCCCACTCGGCGGCGAGGGTGCGGGTCATCGCCAGCACCCCGCCCTTGGCCGCCGCACTGTGGACGGTGCCGGGGTGGCCGTGCCAGGCGTAGCTGGCGATCACGTTGACGATCGCCCCGTCCCCCGCACCGAGCATGTGCTGCGCGGCGGCCCGGGTGGCGAAGAAGGTGCCGTTGAGGACGATGTCGACCACGGCGCGCCAGCCGTTCGGGGACAGGTCCTCCGCGGGTACGACGAAGTTCCCTGCGGCGTTGTTGACCAGCGCGTCCAGGCGCCCGTGCCGGGCGGCGACCGCGTCGATCGCGGACGTCAGCGCGTCGGCGTCGCGGACGTCGACCGGGGCTGTTTCCACTGTGCCGCCGGACTCCCGTGCGAGGCGCGCGGTCTCCTCCAGTGCCTCGGGGCGCCGGCCGATTACCGCGACGGTTCCGCCCGCCGCGGCATAGCGCAGGGCGATGGCGCGGCCGATTCCGGAACCGCCGCCGGTGACGACGGCGACCCGGCCCGCGAGTTCAGCGGGGGAATTCTTCGTGGTGGGAGTGTTCACGGGGGAAGGGCTCACGGGGCAGTGCTCCTTGGGTACGGGTTTCACCGGAGGGTTTCACCGGTGGAGCTGCCGCCGGCGGCGATCTCGCCGGCAGGGGTGGCAGCGGTGAGGGTGATCAGTGCGTCGACGGCCAGCAGGCCGGCAGGGGCGACGCGGACGGGATTGAGTTCGATCTCCAGCAGGTCGGGCCGCGTGGCGGCCAGCCGGGAGAGCCGGACGACCGTGTCGGCGAGCGCCCCGGTGTCGGCCGGGGGGCGGCCACGCCAGCCGTTCAGCAGCGGCGCGCAGCGCAGCCGCGCGATCAGACTCAGCGCGTCCTCGTGGGTGCAGGGTGCGAGAGCCAGGACGCTGTCGCGCCAGAGTTCCGTCTCGGTTCCGCCCGCGCCGACGACGACCACCGGCCCGAACGACGGATCGCGGCGGGTGGCGACCACCATTTCGACGACGTGCGGGCGGCGGTCCAGCTCTTCGACGACGTACCGGCCGGGGCCCAGGCGCAGGGACATCTCCATGTAGGAGGATTCCAGCGCGATGGCGTCACCGAGACCGACCGCCACACCACCGTGCTCGCTCTTGTGCTCAAGCCAGTCCGCCTTGAGGACGTACGGGGCAGTCAACCGGGTTGCCGCATGCCGCAGTTCGGCCAGGTCGGTGACGGCGAGGGCGGGTGGGAACGCGATGCCGGCACCGGCGAGCAGATCGCGGGCCGCGAGGTAGCCGAAGGCGGTCGGCGCAGCGGTGGGGAGCCCGCCAGGTGGACCGCCCGGGCGCCCGCCCGCGGCCTGGGGGGTACGTACTTCCGCGCCGGAAGACGTACGTACATCTGCCAGGCCCCGTTCGGCGAGGCGGGCCGCCGTGCCCAGTGCGCCGACGGCCGTCTCGATGTCCTCGTAGGTGGGCACACCCGCCGCACGCAGGGCCTCGGTGGTCGTGGTGGACCGGGCCATCGAGTGCACCAGCACCGGCAGTCCGTGCCGGACGGCCGAACGGGCCAGCTCCAGGGCGACTTCGGTCTCCCGTTCCTGCTGCGCCGGGATGTCGCGGCCGTAACTGCCGAAGTATCCGCTCATCAGGACGGCGTCGGCGCCGCCCGACGCGGCCACCAGGTCCACGACCCGGCCGTACGTACGCAGGTCCTGTTCGCCGCCGCCGGCCAGGTCGACCGGGTTGGCGGTGGCGGCCTGCGGTGGCAGGCCGGCCGCGATGGCGTTCCGGGTCGGGGGCGGCAGTGGCTCCACCAGCAATCCGGCGCGCGAGGCGAGGTCGACGGCGAGTGCGCCCTGTCCGCCGCTGTCGGTCACGACGACGACGCGCCGCCCGGTGGGGCGCGGTGCCCGGACGAGGAGCTGCGCGGCGGCGATCAGACGCGCGGGCGTCTCGGCCCGCACCGCGCCTGCTGTCTCGCAGGCGGCGTCCACGATGTCCGTGGCGGTGGTCATCGCCCCGGTGTGCGACCGGGCGGCCTGCCGGCCGGCGTCGCTGGCGCCGACGGTCAGCAGCAGTACGGCTTTTCCGGCCCGGCGCAGTGCGGTGAGGGCGGCGATCAGTGCGCGCCCGTCGCCGAAGCTCTCCAGATAGAGGGCGACGACCCGGGTCGCATCGTGGCCTGCGAGGTCGGTGAGGACTTCGTGGGCCGTGACGTCCGCCTGACTGCCCACGGAGACGAACCGGGAGATCCCCAGTCCGGCGTCGTCGGCGAGGCCCGCGAGCTCCAGTCCGAGCTGGCCGCTCTGTGAGACGATCGCCAGCGAACCCGGCCTGAACTGTCCCCAGACCAGGTCGAGTTCGGCGGACGCGTCGTAGATGCCGAGGCAGTTGGGGCCGATCAGCCGGGCACCGGCCGCGCGGACCCGGGCGGCGAGCCCGCGCTCGTCCTCGACTCCGGCGGTGATGGCCAGCAGGCCGCGTGCGCCCAGCGCCAGTGCCTCGTCCACGGCGGCGCCGAGTGCGGGGCCCGGTACGGCGAAGGCGACGAGTTCGGGAGCGTCGGGCAGCTCTCGCAGCGAACGCGCCGTTTCCTGTCCGAGGACTGCGCCTCCCCGGGCGTTCACCAGGTGCACGGTGCGCCGCGCGGTTCCGGTCAGGGCTCCCCTGGCGAGCCAGTAGCCCCACTTCGTCGGCGTACCGCTGGCACCGACCACGGCGATGGACGCCGGGTCGCGGAAGGCGTCGAGACCGGTCATCGGTCTGCCCGCTGTCCCGGTCCGTCCGCCTTCGCCAGCGAGCGGGAGACGACCAGCCGCTGGATGTCGGATGTGCCTTCCTCGATCTCTTCGAGCTTGGCGTCGCGCATCCACTTCTCGACGAGGTACTCCTGCGAGTAGCCCCAGCCGCCGAGGGTCTGCACCGCGGACCAGGTGTTGGCCATCGCGTTCTCCGAACCGACCAGTTTGGCCATGGCGGCCTCGGCCGTGACCCGCTCGCCCCGGTCGAACAGCCGGGCCGCCCTGACCGCGAAGAGATGCGCCGCATCGGTACGTACGGCCATGTCGGCGAGCCGGAAGGCCACCGCCTGGTGCTTGATGATCGGTACGCCGAACTGCACCCGGTCGCGGGCGTAGTCGGTGGCGTAGTCGAGGGCGGCCCGGCACAGTCCCGCGCAGGAGGCGGCGATGAGGATGCGGGAGGCGTCGAAGGTCCGCATCAGGCCGAAGAAGCCCTGGCCCTCGTCACCCAGCCGGTCCGCGACCGGGACCCGTACGTCCTCCAGGAACACCTCGGCGTTGACGATCGCCCGCTGGCCCATCTTGCGCATCGGCTTGCCGACGGTCAGGCCGGGGGTGTCCCGTTCGACCACGAACGCGGTCACGCCCTTGGCACCCAGCGAGGGATCGACGGTGGCGAAGACGACGAAGCGCTGGGCGTAGGGGGCGTTGGAGATCCATGCCTTCTGCCCGTTGAGCACGTAGTGCTCGTCCGCTCCGGTGCCCGTGCGCACCGCACGGGCACGGATGCCGGCGGCGTCGGAGCCGTGGCCCGGTTCGGTGACGGCCAGCGCCGTCAACGGCGGGGTGTCGCCGCACAGCGGGCTCAGCCAGCGCTGCTTCTGCTCGTCGGTGCCCAGTTCCAGGATCGGGTCGGCGAAGAACCCGCTGGAGGTCAGCAGGTTGCCGATGGCGATGTCGCCGTGGCACAGCTCCTCCTGCACCAGGACCTGGGTGAGCATGTCGGTGATGCCGCCACCGCCGTACTGGGCGGGGATCATGAAGGAGGCGAGGCCGATCTCGGCCGCCTTGGCCCACAGGTCGAGCGGCGACTCGGTCTGGGCGTCGTCGACCTCGCGGGCCCGGGGCCGGATCTCCTTCGCCGCGAATTCGCGGCTGAGCTGGAGGATCTGCCGCTGCTCGGTGCTGAGTTCCAGGACGTCGCGGATCTCGAAAGGCATGAAGGCTCCCTGCGGTACGGGTACGGGTACGTGGTGGGCCGGCAGGCCGCTGCCGGGGCAGCGGTCGGCGGTGGGTCGGAAGGGACGGGCGGTCAGTTGCGTCCGGCGGCGGCCGGCGAGGGCTCGTCCATGGCCTCCGTCAGCGTGGGAGCCGACAGCTTGGCGGCGAAGAAGGACGGCGCGCGGCGCTGCTGGACGAGCATCACCACGAGGCCCACCGCCAGTGCGCCGACACCGATCAGGAAGACACCGCCGATATGCCAGTGCGGTGCGAACGGAAGCGTCCAGGAGGTGCCGCCGGAGTCCGGGTCCCAGTCATTGCGCAGGCTCCAGACCCCGGCTGCCACGAGGGTCAGCCCGCCGATGGCCGGCAGGACCACCCGCAGCCACAGTTCGCCGGCGCTCCGGCGGACCGCACGCCGGTGGGCCCAGGCGGAGGTGATCCCGGTGAGGCCGTAGTAGAGGGCGATCATCAGCCCGCAGGAGGAGACGGCGTCGCCGATCACATGCCCGTGGGCCAGGAAGTTCATCGCCAGGTAGACCACTCCGCCGGCCACACCGGTGGCGATCGTCCCGGCCTTCGGGACGGAGAAGCGGGGGTGCACGGTGCCGAGTGAGCCGGGCAGCGCCCGGTGCCTCGCCATGGCCAGCATGGTGCGCCCGAGGGTGAGTACGGTCGTCTCGGTCGACGCGGCAGCCGAGGACAGCACCATCAGGACCATGAGGTGCCACATCACCGAGCCGAAGCCGGTGGTGCCGAACACGGCTCCGCCGAGGGCGGAGAAGACGTCGCCCGAGTGGTCGGGATTGGCCAGGCCGTTGCCGGTCGTGCCGATACCGGCGAACGAGACGGTCGCGTACGTGGCCCCGAGGTAGAGCGCCAGCAGCAGCAGGGTCGACAGGGTGGCGGCCCGGCCCGGCGTCCGACGGCGGTCGGCAGTCTCCTCGTTGACCGTGAGAGCGGTCTCCCAGCCCCAGTAGATGAACAGCATCAGCACCAGGCCACTGGCGAAGGCGCTCGGTGAGGAGATCGCGAACGGGTCGAGCCACGACAGCTGCGGATGCCGGGCGCCGGCGCCCGCGTGGCCGGTGTAGACACGGACGAGCGCGACGACGGAGAACACCACCAGCATGGCGAACTCCAGGAAGAGCAGCGCCCGCTGGACGGCGGCCGCGACCTCGATGCCCCGGTAGCAGACTGCGGTCATCAGGGCGATCCAGCCCAGGCCGACGGCCAGCACCCAGGGGTTCGACGGGTCCTCGCCGATGCCGTGCGCACCGAACAGCAGGAACACGTACTGGCCGGCCACCTGCGCGAGGCTTCCCATGACCAGGACGAACGAGGCGATGATCGCCCAGCCGCCCATGAAACCGGTGCGCGGGCCCAGCGAGCGGCTGGCCCAGGTGAAGATCGTTCCGCAGTCGGGGTCGGAGCGGTTGAGCGCCGCGTAGCCGAAGGACACGAACAGGATCGGTACGAAGGCCAGCACCACGACCGCCGGCGCCTGGAAGCCGACGGCCGCGACGACGAAGGCCAGCGTCGCGGCAAGACTGTAGGCGGGGGCGGCCGATGCCGTCGCCAGGATCAGGCTGGTGACCATGCCCAGTGCCCCGGGCCGCAGCCCCTTGGACTGGACTTCGGCCGAGCCGGTCGGCTCGGTCTGCTCGGTGGTTGCCATGGATGCTCCTCTTGCTCACGGAGTGGAGGGCCGGCCGGGATGTACAGCGCGCAGGAGCACCCGGGGCGGGCCTTCGCGGCAGTGGTGGAGTCGTGGAGTGCGGGGTCGTGGGGTGCAGGGTCGCTGAGTACGGAGTCGCAATACTGATTGGTGCGTCACCATTGCTGATGCCGGAACCTCCGTCAAGGGGTGCGGACAAAGTTGATCGCAATGGTTGACTGACAGTTCAGTCTTGCTCCACGCTCTCCCCCATGAGGTCACAGACCGAACCCGCGCAGTCCGAGCCCGCACAGACCGATCCCACGTCGGCACCCATGCCGGCCCCTGCATCGGCCCCACCCACCCCGGCGCACCGCGCCCCGGACGAACGCGCGCCGGACGACCCGGGCGTGGCCCGGCCCGTGATGACGGACGCCGTCGTCATCGGCGCCGGCTACGCGGGGCTCAGCGCCGCGCTCCGACTGCACGAGCAGGGCCTCGGCGTCGTCGTACTCGAAGCCTCCTCCCGCGTCGGCGGCCGGGTGCTGAGCGAGGAGCGGCCATCGGGCCCCGTGGTGGACCACGGTGGCCAGTGGGTGGGCCCGACGCAGAAGCGCCTGCTGGCGCTGGCCGAACGCTTCGGCTGCCGGACCTTCCCCACCTGGGAGACCGGACAGCACATCGAGGTCTGGCACGACGGGGCACGCGTCGGATATGCGGGCGCCGCACCGGCCTCGGGCCCCGGAATCGCCGAGTACCTCCGGATCACCGCACTGCTGGACGAGCTGGCACTGACCGTCGACCCCGAACAGCCCTGGCTGACACCGCACTTCACGGAGTGGGACGGTCTGAGCGCAGAGTCGTTCTTCCGCGAACAGACCGCGGACCCGGACGCCCTGGTCCGCCTGGCCCTCGCCGTACAGGGCGTGTGGTGTGCCGAACCGCGCGAGATCTCACTGTTCCACGTGCTGTTCTACATCCGGGCCGCGGGGAGTTACGAGCAGCTCATGGAGACCGGGGGCTGCGCCCAGGACCGGCGGTTCGCCACGGGCGCGGCCGGGCCGGCGCGCGCCGTCGCGGAGCTGCTCGGCGACCGGATCCGGCTGGGCGAGCGGGTGTGCGGTGTGGAGCAGCACGGGTCCGGAGTCCGGGTGCGTACCGCTGCCGGTGCGGTCGTGGAGGCCCGCCGCGCGGTCGTGGCCCTGCCACCGCCGGCGGCCCGCTCGATCACTTTCAGCCCCGCGCTTCCGGAGCCCCGCTCGGGCTGGATCGCGCACAGCCCCATGGGGCGGGTGGCCAAGATCCATGCTGTGTACTCCGAACCGTTCTGGCGGGCGGACGGTCTGTCCGGCATCGCGACGCTCTACGGTTCGCTGCCGGTCGGCGTCGTCTTCGACAACTCCCCCGAGGACGGGTCGGCGGGTGTCCTCGTGGCCTTCGTCTACGGGGACCGGGCCGGTTCCTGGGCCGGGATGGACGAGGAGCAGCGCCGCAGGACCGTACTCGGCAGCCTCCGCGCCGTGGTGGGCGAGCGTGCGGAGCGGCCGGTCGACTACACCGAAACCCTGTGGGAGGACGACGAGTTCGCCCGGGGCGGCTACGCGGCGTACGTGGCCCCCGGCGGCTGGAGCGGCTACGGGGAGCACGGCTGGCGGGAGCCGACCGGCGCCGTGCACTGGGCCGGAACCGAGACCGCGACGGTCTGGAACGGCTACATCGACGGGGCCATCGCGTCCGGATACCGCGCCGCCGACGAGATCGCGGGGGCCATCGCCGTTCCCACCGCCGTCCTCGCGGAGAAGCACGGCTGACGTCCCGGCCCGGCATTCCGCCGGGTGCGGCCGGTCGAGCATAATGGGGCCCGCCATGGCGAAGGAGACTCAGACAACCGCGAATCCGGCCGGCTCCCGGGCCCAGGAACCTGACCGGCCCCCGGAGACGGCGGCCGACCGGGCGCGCCGGGTGGTGCTCGCCGCCGACGTCAGCCAGCGCGAGTTCGCCGGTCTCATCGGGATGGACCCCACAGCGCTGTCGAAGGCGCTGCGCGGCACCCGCAGGCTCCAGGACCACGAGCTCGCCGCCATCGCCCGGGTCGGCAAGGTGCCGGTGCGGTATCTGGCGACGGGCAGCGGCCGCGAGCCTGCGGCCCTGGCGCGTGCCGCCGCGGGGGGCGCACGGCGGCGGGCCGAGTCGCTGGACGCCGATGTACGCCGTGTCCAGATCCTCGAAGCCACCGCGCGGCTGATCGCCCGCCGGGGCATCCACGCCGTACGGGTCGCCGACATCGCCCGGGAGTGCGGCACCAGTACCGGCACCGTGCACTACCACTTCCCGGCGAAGAACGGCGCACTGCGGGCCGCGCTGAGCTACTGCGCCGACCGGCTGCACGCCCGGTTGCAGAGCGAGTTCGAGCAGGTCGGCGACCCGGTGGAGATGCTGCGCAGGCTGGTCGAGGTCCAACTGCCCAGCAGCAGGGAGGACATCGACGAGTGGTCGGTGTGGATCCAGTCGTGGACGGCCGCCATGCTGGAGCCCTCGCTGCGCGAGGCACAGCGGGCTGCCTACTCGCGCTGGCGCGGGACCGTGCTCGGCCTCATCCGGCACTGCCAGCGCGAGGGCCTGGCCCCCGACGCCGACCCCGAAGCTCTGACCAGCCGTTTCACCAGCCTGGTTGACGGGCTGGCGATCCAGATGCTGTCGGGCAGTGCGGAGATGCCGGTGGAGCGCATGCGGGAACTGCTCCTGGACGCCTTCGAACCGCACATCACGCTGCGCCACTCCGGCTGACCGGTCTGGCAGGTCCCGGCCCCGCCACCAGCACGCACCGCTGGGGCCGGGACCGGGACCGGTGGAGACCGTCGCGCGGCCCCGGGCCCCCTCCCCCTATGTCGGTTTGACCCGCTGCAGCTTGGCGCGGCGTACCACCTGGGGGCCCACCTCGGCGGCCCTGGCCACCAGCGCGCGGCCGTCCCAGTCCTGCGGCCAGCCGTCCCACAGGCGCAGCCGGCCGTCCACGACGACCGCGGTGATCTGGTCCCGGTTCGAGAGGCGGACCAGCTCCCAGCGAAGGTCGAAGGACGGGGTGAGTTCGGGGACGTTCACGTCCACGACGAGGAAGTCGGCTGCCTTGCCGACGGCGATCTCACCGGTCACCTTGCTCAGCCCGACGGCGTCGGCGCTCAGCCTGGTGGCGTGGTCGAGCCAGAGCCGTCCGGCGCCGCACGAGGAGTCTCCCGTCGCCAGTCCTGACGTCAGCCGCTGCGCGGACTCCGCCGCGTCGACGAGCCGGAACCCGTCGCCACGGGTGCCGTCGGTTCCCGTACCGAACCGCACGTCCATGGCGGCCATCATGGTGGCCTGTGCGACGGCGTTGCCCTTCCAGGCGCTGGCCACCGGGTTGTAGCTGACGGCCGATCCGGAGTCCGCGAGCTGACGCATCTCGGTGGGGGTGGTCAGTGTGGCGTGCGCACCGAGGAGGTGCGGGCCGAGTGCGCCGATGTGGTGCAGATAGTCGATGGGGCGGCGGCCCACGCTCTTCAACGAGCGTTCCACGGAGGCGAGATGTTCGTTGACATGGATCTGGAACACCGCACCGGCTTCCGCGCACATGTCCGCGGTCTTCTTGATGACCGCGGCCGTCGCGTCCTCGGGGACTGCGATGGCCAGGGAGGGGTGGATCAGCGGGTGGCCGCCCCACCGCCCGAGGTGCGCGGGGCCACCCTTCCCATCGGAGACGATCTTGGAGAGCACACAGCGGATCCCGGCTTCCTCGGTGCCCTTGGCCAGCGCCGCGACATCGACCGGGGCCCGGGTCCCCGCGTCGGCGACGGTGGTGAAACCGCCGCGCAGCGCTTCCAGCGCGGCCAGTTTCGCCGAGAGGTAGGCGGTGTCCTCGTCCAGCGCGTGCTCCAGCGGTTCCCAGATCGTCTTGAAGATCTCCGAAGGCTGTCCGAACGACTTGGCCTTGCCGAAGCTCTGGGTCAGATGGTGGTGGGCGTCGATGAAGCCCGGCATCAGAAGGTGCCCGTCGAGACGGACGGGGTGCAGGTCGTGGTGGGCGGCGATGAGCCGCTCGGCCGGACCTGTCTCCCGGAATTTCCCGGACTCCACCAGGACGGCCTGTCCCCGTACCGGCCCGTCCGCGAGGAGCAGCAGTTCGGGTACGAGCAGCATGCGCTTGCCCGAGAGCTGGTCGGGCCGGAACGTGCGTGTGTCGCCGCCCCGGGAATCCGTGCTGTGTGCCGCGGCGGGGGCCGCGTGGGCCGTGCCTCCGGCCGGGGTGTTCCCGCGAGGTTCCGCGGAGGCGCTCGGACCGGCGGCCATGGACGCCCCGAGGAGCCCGCCCGCGCCGGTCAGTCCGACCCCGGCGAGGAATCCGCGCCGCCCGACACCGTCCTGGCCCCCGCCCCGCCCGGTGACCGGCCCCCGGCCCTGCTGCTGCCCGCCGGACGGTTCCCGTACTGGATTCCGCCCACCCTCGTCGGAGGCATTCCGCTGATCCCCATGGGAGGGATTCCGCTGGTCCCCGTTGGAGGGATCCCGCCGCTCGTCGTTCGCCAACCCGCTCGCCTGCTTTCCGTCCGTATCCGACTGCCCATTGCTCCAGAGGCATCCGCGCACGGGCAGCAGCGGGTGTGCCGCGCACGTGACGGAGCCGGAAATCACCGGCGTACGAGGTCGACCGCGCCGGGTGGCCCGACCCTAGAACCATGCCAAGAAGCGGAACAAGCCTTCCGACATACGGGATTCGGCTGGTCGGAGCGGGGGCGGCGGAACACCTCGGCCACGGCGCCCACCCCCTGGCCAGAGCGCCGCGGGACGGTCCGGTGGTGGCGTAACTTCACGGAAACATGAGCGGGCCCCGGCGCACGGCACCCCGGAAGCCGCAGCACACGCCTCACACCTCCGGTAATCCGGCTACCGCACACGGCACACCGCGGGCATGAACCCGGACGGCATGAGCCTGGCCCGGGGGCGCGCGGCGGCCAGGCAGCCGCCGGGACGGCAGCCCGCCCGGGGCCTGGAACGGGCGCGGTGCGCGGCCCCGCGGCGCGGCGTCAGAAGGGGCCGGCTTGCCCGCGGGGCAGGGCGGCAGGCGGAAACCCGGAGTCGCCGGGGCGGTCGTCAAGGAGATAGCCGTCAGAGCAACGGGTCGTCAGAGCAACGGTCGTAGGAGCAACGGCCCCCGGCGAGTCACTCCCCCACGAGGCCGTCCACCGACTCCCTGATGAGGTCGGCGTGGCCGATGTGGCGGGCGTACTCCTCGATCAGGTCCAGCAGGATCCGCCGCAGGTTGGGCGACTCGCCCGCGGAGGTGGTGAAGCGGCCGAGCTGTTCCGGACCGCCGCGGGTGAGCGCATCGGCCACGAGGGAGCGCGAGCGGGCTACGGCGCTCTCCCAGAGAGCCATCAGCTCCTCGGGGCTGTCCTGGGCGGCCGACGTCCACTCCCAGTCGGGCTCGGCGTCCCAGTCCACCGTGGACCACGGGGCCCCCGCCGGCTGCGCGAGCAGGAGCCGGACGACATGGGTGTCCTCGACGTTCGCCATGTGCTTGAGGAGCCCGCCCAGCGTCACGGACGAGACACCGACCGTGGCCCGCATGCCTGCCGCGTCCAGCCCGCCGCACTTCCACGCCAGCGTCGCGCGCTGGCGCTCCAGGGAACCCAGGAGGGCAGCGGCCTCGTCACCGGCGAGCGGCGGTTCCGGGCGGTCCTGTCCTCCGATGTCAGTCACGGGCGGAGCCTATCGCAAGTCCATTGCCGGGCCAGGGAGTTGCTGCCGCGCTCACGCGATCACGTTCTCGATGAAGGCCATCACATTGTTACGGGTCCGGGCGACCTTCTCGTCCACGGACAGGGTCTCCTTGAACGCCCAACCGGCGCCGGCCGGCTTCTTGCCCCGGACATAGAGCGAGCAGGCCAGATCGGTGCAGAGGTACTGGCCTACGGTGTTGCCCTGGCGGCCGGCCTCACCGGGGCGGCGTGCGGTCATCAGCACCACACGGCCGCTGGTGTGGGTCGTGAGACACAGCGAGCACATGCTGCGGGAGGTGAAGCCCCGGCTGGCCCCGGTCGGTGCGCGCAGCACGAGGCCGAGCAGGCGGCCGTCGTCCTCGGCGACGAGATAGGCGCGGTCGGGGGCCCCGGGGTCGCGCCAGCCGAGGAAGTCGAGGTCGTCCCACGGGAGCTCTTCCAGATCCCTGGGGATGTTCAGACGCGTGGCCTCGCCTTTGGAACAGTTCACGAACGAGTTACGGATGTCGGTCTCACTGAGGTGTCTCACATCAGCCGACGCTAGCTGGCCTAATATGTTTAGGCAAACTCTTTATTTCATTAGCCCGCAAGCTCACGGAGGACGCATGGCACGACTGGGCATCACCCCGGAACGCCTCACCAGGACGGCGGCGGAGCTCGCGGACGAGATCGGCTTCGACAATCTGACCCTCTCGGCGATCGCGCGCAGGCTCGGCGTCAAGGACCCGAGCCTGTACGCGCACATTCGCAACGCCCGCGAGCTGAAGATGCGGGTGGCGCTGCTGGCCCTGGAGGAACTGGCCGACGCGGCGGGCGCCGCGCTGGCCGGGCGCGCGGGCAAGGACGCACTGGTGGCGTTCGCCAACGCCTACCGGGATTACGCGAAGGCGCATCCCGGCCGCTACACCGCGGCCCAGTTCGAACTCGACAAGGAGGCCGCCCTCAACAGCGCGGCTCCCCGGCAGTCGCAGATGACCCGGGCACTCCTGCGCGCCTACAACCTGCCGGAGCCCGACGAGACCGACGCGGTGCGGTTCCTGCACAGCACATTCCACGGGTACGTGAGCCTGGAGCGGGTGGGCGGCTTCAGCCACACCCCGCGTGACGCCGACGCCTCCTGGGCCTATGCGCTGGACAGCCTCGACTTCGCCCTGCGCAACCGGCCCACGGGCTGACCGGCCGTACCGGACCGGCCCGGCGGCAGCCCACGAACGCCCTTTCACCGCAAACTGCGGCGCCGCAGCACCGCAGTGCCGCGCAGCCGTTCGTGAGCCACCGCATCGCGGTCAGCCGCTGACGCTCGGCGCCCCGGTCTCGATGTGGCCGGTGTACCGGCGGGACCAGGTGGAGTCGCAGTCGGCCGTGACGGTGAAGTCGTACCAGCCCTTCGACAGGGCCACCGCGTTGAAGTAGTCCTCGGCGGTGCCGCCCGCTGCCACCGTGTAGGTCCACGGCCCGTCCGAGCGGTAATTGGCCGCCTTGACGGTGAACTTGACTGCCGCCGATGACGTGTTGGTGAAGGTGAACCAGATGGCCTGCTTGCCGGTGTCCGGCGCCGCTGCGTACTTGGCGGCCACCTCCACGGCCTTCCCGGCCTTCGACGCGTCGCCGGCGAACCGGCGCTGGAAGCGGTTCGGTCCCATCAGTGTGAAGTCGTACTTGCCTGATCCGTACCCCGCGCCGATGTTGAAGTAGTCGGTCGCCGTGCCCCCCGGGTCGACGGTGTACTGCCACGGTTCCGTCGACCGGTAGGCGTTGGGGTGGATGGAGAAGTGCGCGGCGCTCTTCGCCGGGGCGCCCTCGTTGGACATGCCGAACCAGGCGAGGATCTTTCCGGCCGCATCGAATTCCAGCCGGTCCAGATTGGCGTTCGGCTGGTACGGAATCGCACGGGCCGGACGGGTGCCGCTCTCCTGCGCGGGAAGGGCGTTGGTCTGCGGAGCCGGGTTCGGCAGCGACGTACAGCTGTCGATCCCGATCACCTTCGCGGTGGACGGGAGACCGGAAGGCACTCCGTACACCGGTGCGCCGAAGTCGAAGACCCCCGTGAGGTCGCCGGTGACCCTGCGCCGCCAGGCGCTGATGTTCGGGCAGGTGGCCGGGGTGCCGAGAGCCGTGGTCCAGGTCTCCAGGAAGCGGAGCACCGAGGTGTGGTCGAAGACCTCCGACGACACCCAGCCGCCCCGGGTCCAGGGCGACATCACGACCATCGGCACGCGGAAGCCGAGCCCGTACGGGACCCCGTTCAGGAACTCGCCCGGCTCGTCGGCCGGCGGTGACGGCGGGGGTACGTGGTCGAAGAAGCCGTCGTTCTCGTCGTAGTTGAGGAAGAGGACCGTCGAGTCGAACACATCCTGGTCGGCTGCGAGTGCCTGGTAGACCAGGTTGACGAAGTGTGCGCCGTCGCCCGGCGGGGCGTACGGGTGCTCGGAGAACCCCTGATTGGGGACCACCCACGACACCTGCGGGAGCGTGCCCGCCACGACGTCGGCCTTGATGGCCGCTGCGATGTCGTCGGGGGTGGAGCCGGTGGTGGCCGGTACGGAGGCCATGCCCCGGTCGTGGAGCGGGTCGCCCGGAGCGGCCCCGGTGAACTTGGTGAAGTACGCGAGGCCGTTGTCACCGAAGTTGTCATCGGCGTTCTGGTAGAGCTTCCAGCTCACCCCGGCGCGCTGCAACGCCTCGGCGTAGGTCTCCCAGGTCAGCCCGGACTCGTCGCCACCGTCGCTGCTGGAGGAGTCGACCTTGCCGCTCCAGAGGTAGGTGCGGTTGGGACCGGTCGCGCTGAGAGTGGACGAGAAGTACCCGTCGCACACGGTGTAGTTGTCGGCCAGCGCGTAGTGGAAGGGCATGTCGTCGCGGTCGAGGTAGCCGAGCGTACGGACATTGCCGACCCCCGAAACCCAGCTGTCGAGACGGCCCTTGTTCCAGGCGGAGTGCTGCGAGGACCAGCTGTGCGGCAGATCGCCGTTGCACTGGGCGAGGGTCTCGCCGTCGACCCCGCCGGCCGCCGGGGTGGAGCTGAGCTTCCAGGGGTACTGGCGCCCGAGGCCGTTCGGCTGGTTGAACACCGACTGCCCGCCGGACAGCGATATACCGCTGCGGTCGTCGAAGCCCCGGACTCCCTTGAGCCGCCCGAAGTAGTGGTCGAAGCTGCGGTTCTCCTGCATCAGCACGACCACGTGCTTGACGTCCTTGACCGTTCCGGTCGCGCCGGCCGCCCGGCTCGCGGCCTCGGCGGGGTACCCCGCGCCCATCGGAACGACGGCACCGGCAACCGCCCCCGCACCGAGCGCCACGAAGCCTCTTCGACTGATCGGTGTCATCCGCCTGCCCTCGCCCTAGGAATCAGTTGCGCACACGTGATCGCGATTGCGTCGCATCGCGCACAAGAGTGCAGGATTCACTGCGTCCACAGCTAGACCCATGCCACCAGCACTCTGTGAAGATCCGCTGAACACCACACTCCGCGCCGGGGACGGGTCCCGGAACAGGGACGGGTCCCACGTCCGCTGACGGGCCCGGGAACGGTGAACCGCCCGGACCGGTAGTGGTACGCAGCCATGCGGTCTAGGATTCCCCTCCGTCCAAACGTTCCTGACGGGACATCAGCACCAGCACCTGCCCGCCCGCTCCCGCGCACTCCCCCACCCCGTAGGAGACTCATCATGCGACGCGGATCCTCCGTGCTGCTCGCCCTGCTCGGCGCTCTGGCTCTGATCTGGGGCACAGCTCCCGCCTCCCTGGCCGCACAGCGAGCCACCGAGCGAGCCACCGTACGGGCGGCGCACAACCCTGTGATCTTCGTGCATGGCTACAACGCCGACCCGGGCGTGTGGGGCAGCATGATCAGCGACTTCAAGGCCGACGGCTACACTGACGACGAGTTGTTCAGCTGGGGCTATGACACGCACCAGTCCGTCAACGAGGTCCTCGCCGGGCAGTTCTCCGACTACGTCAACAACGTGCTGCGCACGACCGGAGCGTCGAAGGTCGATCTGGTCGCGCACTCCTTCGGCAGCCTGACCACCCGCTGGTACGTCAAGTTCCTCGGCGGCACCGGCACGGTGGACCACTGGGTATCCCTGGGAGGGCCGAACCATGGCACGTACCTCACCTGGGCATGTGTGATCTGGGACCAGGCGTGCCGGGACATGTCGCCGGGCTCGTACGTACAGGACCAGCTGGCCGCAGGTGACGAGACACCGGGCGCGGTGAAGTACGCGACCTTCTGGTCGGAGTGCGACGAGGTCATCGACCCGGACAGCAGCGTCGCCCTGGACGGCGCGGTCAACACGGACGCGGGCTGCCTGAAACACAATGACCTGCTGGGGGACGCCGGAGTATCCCAGGGGGTAAGGGACTTCCTCGGTCACTGACCGGCGGCTGCCACGGTGCTGCACACTCCCCACACATCCGGACCCCTTGACCCCGGGAGCCGGCCGATCCTACCTTCCCCTCGGGAAAGCGCTTTCTCCAGCGGTGGGGAGTGCCGTTCCGGTGATCCACACCGGATTCCCGCAGCAGCGAGAGGACCCCTGGGATGCGCCTCGGAAGAACGCACAACTCCGCCCCACCTACCGTCAGGAACGCCCCTCGGAATCGGGGGCGGGGCTGGGCGGCCGCCTCCCTCGCCGTCGCCGTCGCCGCGCTGACGGCCCTCGCCCCCACGGCTTCCGCAAGCTCCGGCTTCACCGTCTTCACCAATGAGCGCGGCGCGGACACACCCGGCCTCCAGCAGTACGGCGCCGTCAAGTCCACGGTCGTCTACGACTATTACGCGCTGACCTGCGACGCCGACGGGTGCTACTCGAACGGCGGAGCACTCCCGTCCGAAGCCGCCTACGAGAGCAAGGTCAAGGAGTACATGGGCGCGAGCCAGTTCGGCGGCGGCGCCACCGCCCCGGTCGTACTCGACTTCGAGAACATCGTGCTCACGGCGGAGTCCGGGCAGGCGGCGACCAACGCCCTCAACCTCTGGAAGCAGCTCATCACCTGGACCCACAGGGCCGCGCCGTCCGCGCCGGTCGGCATGTACGGGTACGACTCGTCGACCACCAACAACAGCCTCACCCAGCAGTTGCACCAGAACGACCTGCTCGACTTCTTCGCGCCCCGCGCCTACCGCGGCAGTTCCCAGACGGATGCCGCGTGGACCAGCACGCTCGACGCGGCGGTCGCCAACGACCACTCACTCGCACCCGGCCAGCCCATCTACCCTTATATTTCACCGAGTTGGGACGGCAGCCCGGGTGGCGCCTATATGTCGGGCACCACCTGGGGCTACACCATCGACCAGCTCAAGGCGAAAACGGACGGCGCGGTCGTCTGGGAGCCGTCCGCCAACGACGCCTCGGCCTGCAACTGGGTGGCGCAGAACGCGTACGAGATGGGTGCCCTCACCGGTACGCCGAGCAGCGGCCCACTGACCGCCACCGCGACCCCGCCGAGCGGCAACTGCACGGTGCCGCGCGGGAGTACCACCACCGTTCCCGTCACCGTCACCAACACCTCGGGTTCCACCACGGCGGCGACCCAGATGCAGTCGTTCACGGGCGGATCAGGATTCAGCGGCAGCTGGCAGTACTGGAACGTGCCGTCCCTCGCGCCGGGCGCGTCGTTCCGTACGTCGCTGCCGCTGGCCGTCGCGTCCTCGCAGTCCACCAGCACGGCGCTGCTCCACATCCGGACCGGGCTGAGCGACACACGCTGGGCAGTCGTCGTGAAGTAGGCACGTGCGACCCGGTCAGGTCATCCGGACCGGGCTCTCAGAAGACGGGTGGCCCCTGTTCGATACGGCGCATGACCGGCTCGAACCGGTCGAGCCCTTCGCCGGTCTGCAGCCGGCGTTCGTCCCACCAGGTGGCGCCGGCCTCGATGAGCGGTCCGATCACGTCATGTGCCCTGGCGGCGGCAGTGGGGCTCGCGCCGCCCACGACGATCTCGAAGGGAGCGTCGTGGGCGTCGGCGCGCAGCCGGTGAAGGTAGGCGACCAGTTCGCGCACCTCGTCGACGGGCGGAATCTGTCCGTGCTTGGCCGATGCGAAGAGGGGAACCGCGCCGTCCCAGCGGGCAGCGCGGCGCATCGGCGGGCGGTTGGGCCAGAATCCGCCGATCCACACCGGCGGGCGGGGGCGCTGCACCGTGGCGGGCAGCAGGGTCACATCGCGGACCGTGTAGTGCTGTCCTTCGCACGTGACGGGCGTACCCGACCAGTAGCGCCGCAGCAGCTCCAGGCCTTCGTCCAGGCGCCCGGCGAGCACCCGCGGGTCGGTCGGCTCGCCGAAACTTCCGTACTCGTCCTCGATCGGACCGCCGAGCCCCGCACCGAAGATCACCCTGCCGCCGCTGAGGGCATCGAGGGTGGCCACCTGGCGGGCAAGCTGCTCCGGGCGGCGCCGGGCGACCGGGGTGACCAGGGTGCCCAGCCTGAGTGTGGTGGTCGCCAGCGCCGCAGCGGTCAGGAGCATCCACGGGTCCCCGAAGGGCACGCCCTGCCGCTCGCGCTTGTCGTGCACCACGTGGTCCCAGACGAACAGCCCGTCCCAGCCTGCCTGTTCGGCGGCTGCGGCCACTTCGGCCACGGTCCTGGGGTCTGCGAAATCACCGAAGTTCGGAATGTTGACCGAGAAACGCATTCCCGCATCCTGCTGCATGACGAGGAAGCGGGCAATCGAACAGCCGGGGCTGCTCACCGCCCGACCGGCGGTGGCAGCCCCCGGAGTTCCCGCTACCGGCCGGCCGCCGCGGCGGCGTTGCCCTCCACCGTGACCTGCTGGCCTTGCCCGGTGGTCTTCGACGTGGTGCTCAGGCAGCTGCCCGACGCCGGGTCGCTGACGGTGGGGAGGCTCCCCGTGTAGTCAGTACCCGCCTCGGTGCCGACGGGCTTCCCGTAGGTCACGGTGACCTGCTGGCTGCAACCGGCCGTGAGGTAGGGCTCGATGAAGCCCTGGTCGGCGTTCTTGAACCGGCCCGAGGACGACGGGAGGCCGAAGCTCCCGATGTGCGCCACGGAAGCGCCGGTCGCGGTCTGGACGACGTCTCCCGACATCAGCTGAGTGTCGCCGGTGACACTGGCGCGCTTGAGGACGAGCGAGTACATGGTGCCCGGCGTGTAGGGGAACTGGACCGCGCAGCTCACTCCGGCGCCGCCGTCCGCACCGTAGTTGCAGTGGGTGTCCGTCGTGGTGGCGTCCGCGTTGAAGGAGCTGAAGACCGCCTGGAGCATGTGGTGCCCGTTCGCGTCCACGGGCTTCGGCTGGAATCCGGCGTACGGCCGGGTGCCGCTCTCCAGCGTCGTGTAGTAGGCGAAGTAGATGCCGGACGCGTCCGGAGCGGAATCCACGGACATCGGCAGCGTCAGCGTGGTCACCGGGGTCGGCGCGTTCGTGGTCCAGCGCAAGGTGGGGGTGGACGCCCACGACTGGCCCGCCGCGCCGAGGGCCAGGAGGGCGGTGGCGCCGAGGACGATGCCCGACCTGACGAGACGGCGCCTCGGCTTTCTGCCGGCCGAAACCGTGGACGAACCTCTGCGGGATGTAGCCGTACTGGATGGACCCGTACTCGATGAACTCGGGCTGGACGTACCCATGCTGAATGGCGTGCGCATGTCATCTCCTGACAGCCGGTGTGCGGGTTGGGCGTCAGCATGTAAGCGATTGCTATCACACCGCAAGGGGTTCGCCATGTTTCTGTCTTTTACTATGGCCAGAGCCCACGGGCGCAGTAGTAACCGGTCACCTTCCGGGGGTAATTGACCCCGACCGGCGCCCGGCGGCCACTGCCCACCGTCCGTGCGACGCCCGACCCGCCGCTGTCCGTCAGCGGATGGTCCCCGACACCGGGTCAAGGACCTTCTCGGTGAGGAGCTCAAGGAGCCTGCGGTCCTCCTCGGCGGTGCCCCGCCGCGCAGGCGAGTCGGGCGCCGTGTCCAGGAGCAGATGAGTGGCGCCCAGGTCCGCCAGCGCCACAAGGTCCTCGCGGATCTGGTCGAGTGTGCCGTGGCCCACCGGGTGCTCGCCGTCGATCCTCGTCCCGGTGACCCGGATCTGGAGCCGGGGCACGAGAGCGGGGGCCGCCCGTCCCGCACGCTCCGCCTCTTCGGAGAGCACCGGCAGCGCCGCACGCATGGCGGGCAGCGTCGCCAGATAGGGGTGCCAGCCCTCCCCGAGCCGGGCCGCACGCCTGAGGGCGGCAGGTGAATTGCCGCCCACCCAGACGGGGAGGCCGGGACGGCTCTGCGGGGCCGGCGCGGTGTGCACGTCCTCGTACGAGACGTACTCGCCCCGGAAGGTGGTGGGGTCCTCGGTCCAGGCGGCGCGGATCGCCGCCAGGTACTCGTCCGCGATCCGGCCGCGCTCGGTGAACGGCACGCCCAGCGCGGCGTATTCGGCCCGCGACCAGCCGGTCCCGGCGCCGAGGATGAAGCCTCCGGGGTTCAGGCAGTCGATGTTGGCCGCCAGCCGTGCGGTGTGCAGCGGGTGGCGGTAGGGGATCACCGTGACGGTCGTCCCGAGCGTGAGCCCCGGCACCCGCCCCGCGAGGTGTGCCGCGAGCACGAACTGGTCGTAGAAGGGGGCCGGATACGCCTCGTGCACATCAGCGGTCACCGCGACATGATCGGAGATCATCGCGAAGGAGTAGCCCAACTCCCTTGCGTCCAGGGCCTGCTGGACGAGGGAATCAGGGGTGGTACCGGGACCGAAATTGAGTATGTTGACGCCGAATTTCATCAGGAGAGCGTAACAATCATCCTGAACCGGGGCACGCTCCCCCGGGGCGCACGCCCGTTCGCCCCTCCGCGTACCCTCGCTCCCGGCACTACCCGGCGCTCACCGAAGGTCCTGATCAGCCGGTGCGCAGCGGCAGTTGGTGCAAGAAGCGCCGGGGCCGCTGTCGGCCGCGGCGCTGCTCGGCAGAAGTCCGTACCGCTGCGCCCGCAAGACAGCCGACAGCCGGTCGCCGGCGCCCAGCTTCCGGTAGATGCTTCCCATGTGCTTGTGGACCGTACTGACGGACATCCCTAATCGCCTGCCGATGGAGGCAGCGGTGAGCGATTCGCCCAGGAGAAGGAGAACGGTGGTCTCCCTGGCCGTCAGCCGCACGTTTCCGGCGGTTTCATGGGCGCCGACACGATCAGCGACGGGCAGCGCCTCTTCCCACCTCCGGAGATAGCGGCACTGTTTTTCAACACCGGAGAGAAGCGGTTGCACCCGCCGTGCGTAAGCGAGGTGCTCCGCAGTGAACTCGGACTCCTGCCGGTACACCAGGTACCCGTGGATGGGTTCGAACCGGCCTGCCAGCGGGAGCGCCAGAACGCTGCTCGCGCCGAAGGTCTCCCTGGCGACGGCGGCTGCTTCACTGTTCCGCCAGACCCGTCCGCCCGTAATGCTGCGGGCCGTGACGGGTACCAGCTGCCCGGTTGACCGGTAGAAGTCCGTGAAAGGAGAACCCGTCCGGATGCAGGCCTGCGCGTCCTCATCGACGGTGCGGTCGCTCATCCCGCCGGGTGTCCACACGTCGAGGCCCGGGGAACCATCGTTCCATTCCTCGGCTTTGCGGATCGCATGGCCGGCTCCCAGAGAGCGGAGGAGATGGCCGGTAAGAAGCGGTAACAACCTGTCGTGATGTCGTTCGTGCAGGGCTGCGACCGCCAGTTCCAGCATCTCCTCGTAAGCCCGCTCGGACACTCGGGACATGGGCCCTCCTCTGTCTATGGGTACTTGTACCCATAGCGGCGGGCGACCTGGTCCGGCCACGATGAGGTTCTGGAAGCGGTCGGCAGGCGTGGGCCCGAGGCAGCTCCAGACCTTACGACTCAGCTCTCTGGTGCCGATCGGAAGGCGCCGACCGGCTGAGACACGCGATGCGGGACGGCGTCATCCGTCCCGTGGATACGGGGGGTTCAACCACATGATCCGTAAAACGCTAACGGGACGGCCCAGGGCGGTTCGCACGGCGCGCGCCGTCGCAACTGCCGCAGTGAGCCTGGGCCTCGCCCTCATGGCGGCCCTGACGTTCGCGGCTCCGGCGACCGCCGGAAGCGTCCCGGCCTGGATCGACAACCACACCGGGCGGCACCTCGGTGGTGCCCGGTTCTCTCACGGCAGCTCAAAGTGCAAAGTGTGGAACTACGACGGGAACGACGACAGCACTTCGCACTATGGTTCCTACCGGTGCCAGAAGGTGACCGTCCAACCGCACACGAACACCGGCACCTGGGACGACATGGACGCCGTCACCGTCTTCAGCAGCAGTTACTACTACATCCGCTGGGCGCTCCCGCACGGGCGGTGGGCGCCTTACCACAAGGTCAGTGCAGGGGTGTACACACGGTTCCACGGTCTGCACACAGCCAAGTGCTACAGCGGCACACACGTACATTGCAGCATCGTCTGACCCGGAACTCCTGCGCCGGGTCGGCCAGCCGCTCCGCGCCGCCCGGAACCGGCGGGCGGCCCGGGGCGGCTGGTGCACGTCAGAGCTCCGGCCGCACGGGGACGAATCCGCTGTCGAGCAGCCGGGGCAGGTAGTTCCTGACCGCTGCGACCGTCTGGGACCGGTTGCCGCCGCCGTCGTGGCAGAGCACGATCGAGCCGTCCTTGACGTCGCGCAGCACGGAGTTGGTGATGCTGCGCGTCCCGGGCCGCGCCCAGTCGTTGGTGTCCACCGACCAGCCAAGCGGTTCCATGCCCAGGTCGGCGCAGATCCCGAGGGTGACCGGGTTCCAGTCGCCGTACGGTGCGCGGGCCCAGTCGGGCGGAGCGCCGAGCACCTTCTCGATCAGATCGCTGGTCCGGGCGAGTTCGGACCGGGCTGCGGCCGGCTTCAACTTGGTGAGCTGGGGGTGGGTCCAGGAGTGGTTGGCGACGGCGTGTCCGCCGTTCGCGATGTCGTGCAGCAACTGCGGGTACTGGACGGCGTTCTCACCGATGACGCAGAACGTCGCCTGCACGTTGTACTGGGCCAGGATGCGCAGCACCTGGGGCGTGTACTGGGGGTCGGGACCGTCGTCGAAGGTGAGCGCGATTCTTCGGCCACTGTCCTCCAGCGAGTACACCGCATGGGTGCGGACCGCCGGGTTGTGGGAAGGGGCGCCCATGGATGTCTCGCCCGCGAAGGGCCGTAGCCGGTAGGTGGGGGGACGGGCGGCCGCCGCTGCAGGTGGTCCGGCGGCCGGTGGGGGCTGGACGCGGTGTGGGGGTGGGGCGGCGGCCGGTGCCTGTGAAGGATGCGCGGCAGCGGCTGAACCGGCGTTGCCACCGGAGGGGCCGTACACCCGGGAGACCACTCCCCCGACAGCCAGAGCGCCCAGACCGACCGCGGCGCGCACGAATCGGCGGCGCCCTTGCGTATTAATGTGATTTTCAGACTGCATGGCACCGTACTGCCATACGCGGCGGCGATCACCCGGCCGACACGGCCCGACATGCGTCCGATTCCACTCCGTCGGGCCAATCCGTCGCCCGCCCCGTCCGCGACACGCCGTGGTTTTCCCGGTCCGGGCGGGACCGGGGCGTCCGAGTGCCCCGGTCCGCCGCGCGCGGGAGGCGCCCGTTCAGCTGCTGTCGGCGGCGCGCACCGCCCACTTCTCCTCCACCCTGGCGATATGCCAGTACGCCAGCGCCGCGGCCCACACCACGACGAAGAGTCCGACGATGAGGTAGCCGACATTCCCGAGGTCGAGGCCCGCTATCCAGCCGGTCACCGAGTCCTGAAGGGCGAGCTTGTCGTGCAGCACACTGATCAGCTCGATCGTGCCGATGAGGAAGGCGACGGCGATGGACAGGCCCGTGATGGCGAGGTTGTAGAACACCTTGCGCACCGGGTTGGCGAAGGCCCACTGGTACGCGAAGTTCATGAAAGTGCCGTCGAGTGTGTCGAAGAGACTCATTCCGGCCGCGAAGAGCAGCGGCAGGCAGAGGACGGCGTACCAGGGCAGACCCGCTGCGGCGCCGCTGCCCGCCATCACCATGAGGGTGACCTCGGTCGCGGTGTCGAAGCCCAGGCCGAAGAGGAAGCCCAGCGGATACATCTGGCCGGGCCTGCTGACGGACTTGGTGAACCGGCCGAGGATGCGGTTCATGAACCCGCGCGAGTTCAGGTGTGTTTCGAGTTCGGCCTCGTCGTAACGTCCGGCGCGCATCTCCCTGAACACCCGCAGAATGCCCACGAGAGCAACCAGGTTGAGTGCCGCGATGAGGTACAGGAACGAGCCCGAGACGCTCGTTCCGACGACGCCGAGCACCTGGTGGGCGTCCGAGCCCTCGTTCATGAGGACTCCCGCGAGCCGGGCTCCCCCGGCGACCAGCGCCGCCATGGCCACCACCACGCTGGAGTGCCCCAGCGCGAACCAGAAGCCGACCGACACCGGGCGCTTCCCGTCCGCCATGAGTTTGCGCGTGGTGTTGTCGATGGCAGCGATGTGGTCGGCGTCGAAGGCGTGCCGCATCCCCAGCGTGTACGCGGTGATGCCGAGTCCGACCCCGAACGCCTTGGACCCGACCTCGTAGTGGCCCGGCTCCACCAGCAGGAACAGAACGCCGAACGCGACGACGTGGAGGGCTGCTATCACCCCCAGGAGCCCGGCGGTACGTACGGTGTCCTCGCGCCGCCAGGCGAACACGGCGGATTCGGGCAGGGTCATGCGGTCACGCTCCAGCACCTCGTGGATCACTTCGTGAGATGCCGTGGCCGGTCTCCTGGCTGACGGGTCCGCTTGACGCTCGCCTCCGGCCCTGCCTTCCCGGCCGCGATACGGCCAGTGGCTTCGACGGGACGGAGACTCCCCGATCACAGTGGCGAGGGCCGCTCCGGTCTGAGGCCCCGAGGGGGCTTTCACCGGTCTTCCCGAACACCACGGCTCGCTCACCCTAGGTTCTGCTCGACGGTGGCAGCAAATGCGCCCACCTGGGGCAGGTATCGGATCTCACACCTGCCCGTCCCGGGTGGTCAGCTACCGATAACGCCGGTGAGAGCCCCGGCTCCCACCGCCGCACCGACAGCAGCGGACCACCGCGAGGAGACCGCTCGGGTCAGTCCTCGCCCTCCAGATTCCCCTCGGTCTCCAGGTAGACCTGGCGCAGCGCTTCGAGCGTCGCGGGGTCCGGCTCGGCCCACATGCCGCGGGACTCCGCCTCCAGGAGCCGTTCCGCGATCCCGTGCAGGGCCCAGGGGTTGGCCTGCTGGAGGAAGTCGCGGTTCACCGGGTCGAGTACGTACGTCTCGGTGAGCTTGTCGTACATCCAGTCGGCGACGACACCAGTGGTGGCGTCGTACCCGAAGAGGTAGTCGACGGTGGCGGCGAGTTCGAAGGCTCCCTTGTAGCCGTGCCGCCGCATCGCCTCGATCCAGCGGGGGTTGACGACCCGTGCGCGGAAGACCCGTGAGGTCTCCTCCACGAGCGTGCGGGTGCGGACGGTCTCGGGGCGGGTGGAGTCGCCGATGTACGCCTCGGGGGCGCTCCCGCGCAGCGCCCGGACGGTGGCGACCATGCCGCCGTGGTACTGGAAGTAGTCGTCGGAGTCCGCGATGTCGTGCTCGCGGGTGTCCGTGTTCTTCGCGGCGACCGTGATCCGCTTGTACGCGGTCTCCATCTCGGCGCGGGCCGGGCGGCCGTCCAGTTCCCGGCCGTAGGCGTAGCCGCCCCACACCGTGTACACCTCGGCGAGGTCCGCGTCGGTGCGCCAGTCGCGGCTGTCGATGAGCTGGAGGATGCCCGCGCCGTAGGTGCCGGGGCGCGAGCCGAAGATCCGGGTGGTGGCCCGGCGTTCGTCGCCGTGCTCGGCCAGATCGGCCCGGGTGTGGGCGCGTACGAAGTTCTGCCCGTCGGGCTCCTCCAGGGACGCGGCCAGCCGTACCGCGTCGTCCAGCAGGCCGATGGTGTGCGGGAAGGCGTCACGGAAGAAGCCCGAGATGCGCAGGGTGACGTCGATGCGGGGGCGGCCCAGCTCGTCGAGCGGCACCGGCTCAAGGCCGGTGACCCGGCGTGAGGCGTCGTCCCAGACCGGGCGGATCCCGAGCAGTGCGAGGGCCTCGGCCACGTCGTCGCCCGACGTGCGCATCGCGCTGGTGCCCCACAGGGAGAGCCCCACCGAGGTGGGCCACTCGCCGTTGTCGGTGCGGTAGCGCTCCAGGAGCGAGTCGGCGAGCAGTTGGCCGGTCTCCCAGGCGAGCCTGGACGGAATGGCCTTGGGGTCGACGGAGTAGAAGTTGCGGCCGGTCGGCAGGACGTTGACCAGGCCGCGCAGCGGGGAGCCGGAGGGCCCGGCCGGGACGAATCCGCCGTTCAGCGCGTGCAGGGCGTGGTCGATCTCGTCCGTGGTGGAGGCCAGCCGCGGGACGACCTCGCGGGCCGCGAAGCCGAGGATGTCGGCGACCGCCTGCGGGTGGCCGTCGGCCACCTTGACAGCGGCCTCCGGGTCCCAGTCCAGCGCTTCCATCGCCTCGACGAGGACACGTGCCTGTTCCTCGGCCGCGTCGGCCGCGGTGCGGGTGGCGTTGGCCTCGTCCAGGCCGAGTGCCTCGCGCAGGCCCGGCAGTGAGGCGGTGCCGCCCCAGATCTGGCGGGCGCGCAGGATGGCGAGTACCAGGTTGACCCGGTCGGCCCCGGCGGGCGGGTTGCCCAGGACATGCAGTCCGTCGCGGATCTGCGCGTCCTTGATCTCGCACAGCCAGCCGTCGACGTGGAAGATGAAGTCGTCGAAGCCCTCGTCGTCGGGCCGGTTCTCCAGACCCAGGTCGTGGTCGAGCTTGGCGGCCTGGATGAGCGTCCAGATCTGGGCCCGGATGGCGGGGAGTTTCGCCGGGTCCATGGAGGCGATCTGGGCGTACTCGTCGAGGAGTTGTTCCAGGCGTGCGATGTCGCCGTACGAGTCGGCGCGGGCCATCGGCGGGACCAGGTGGTCGACCAGCGTGGCGTGGACCCGGCGCTTCGCCTGGGTGCCCTCGCCCGGGTCGTTCACCAGGAACGGATAGATGAGGGGAAGATCACCCAGGGCGGCGTCGGGACCGCACGCGGCGGACAGGCCTGCGTTCTTGCCGGGCAGCCACTCCAGGTTGCCGTGCTTGCCGAGGTGGATCATGGCGTCGGCGCCGAAGCCGCCGTCGTCGGCGGAGGCGGCGATCCAGCGGTACGCGGCCAAGTAGTGGTGCGAGGGCGGCAGATCGGGGTCGTGGTAGATCGCGATCGGGTTCTCGCCGAATCCGCGCGGCGGCTGGATGAGGACCAGCAGATTGCCGTGGCGCAGGGCGGCGAGGACGATGTCGCCCTCGGGATTGCGGCTGCGGTCGAGGAACATCTCGCCGGGCGGCGGGCCCCAGTGCTCCTCCACGTCGGTGCGCAGCGCGGCGGGGAGCGTGGCGTACCAGCGCCGGTAGTCGGCGGCGGGGATGCGGACAGGGTTGCGGGCGAGCTGCTCGTCGGTGAGCCACTCCTGGTCGTGGCCGCCGGCCTCGATCAGCGCGCGGATCAGTTCGTCGCCGTCGCCCGACGCGAGTCCGGGGACGTCCTGCGGGCCGAAGTCGTAGCCCTGGTCGCGGAGCCGGCGCAGCAGGGCGACGGCGCTCGCGGGGGTGTCGAGGCCGACGGCGTTGCCGATCCTGGAGTGTTTGGTGGGGTACGCGGAGAGCACCAGGGCCAGCCGCTTGTCGGCGGGGGCTATGTGCCGCAGCCGTGCGTGGCGCACGGCGATCCCGGCGACGCGGGCGGCCCGTTCGGGGTCGACGACGTAGGCGGGGAGCCCGTCCTGGTCGATCTCCTTGAACGAGAAGGGCACCGTGATGAGCCGGCCGTCGAACTCCGGCACGGCGATCTGGCTGGCCGCGTCCAGCGGCGACACACCCTCGTCGTTCTCCTCCCAGACGGCCCGTGAACCCGTGAGGCACAGTGCCTGGAGGATGGGGACGTCCAGGGCGGTGAGCGCGCCCGCGTCCCACGACTCGTCGTCGCCCCCGGCGGACGCCTGGGCGGGCTTCGTCCCGCCGGCGGCCAGCACGGTGGTGACGATGGCGTCCGCCGCGCGCAGCGTTTCGATCAGCTCCGGTTCGGGGGCGCGCAGCGAGGCGACGTAGAGCGGGAGGGCCCGGCCCCCGATGTCCTCGACGGCCTCGCAGAGGGCGTCCACGAAAGCGGTGTTACCGCTCATGTGGTGGGCCCGGTAGTAGAGCACCGCGACGGTCGGCCCGTCCGTGGTGCGGGCGGTGCGTTCCAGCGGGCCCCAGCTGGGCGCGGCTGCCGGGGGCTCGAAGCCGTGGCCGGTGAGGAGCACGGTGTCGGAGAGGAAGCGGGCGAGCTGGCCGAGGTTGGCGGGCCCGCCGTGTGCCAGATAGGCGTGGGCCTCGGCGGCGATGCCGACCGGGACGGTCGACGCCTCCATCAACTGGGCGTCGGGCGCCTGCTCGCCGGTGAGGACGACGACCGGGCGCCCGTCCGCCAGGAGCAGATCGAGGCCCTCCTGCCAGGCGCGGATACCGCCGAGGAGCCGTACGACGACCAGGTCGGCGCCTTCGAGGAGCGCGGGCAGGTCGGTGAGCTGGAGCCGGGAGGGGTTGGCGAAGCGGTAGGCCACCGGGCCGTCCGCGGCACGGGCGCTGAGCAGGTCGGTGTCGGACGTCGACAGGAGCAGGAGCATGCGGCGTCGGGCCTTCCTCGGGGTATCCGCGCCCCGGGCTGTGTAGGAATCGGGTCCCCCCTGCTCAAGCGGAGCCGAGAGCTGGGGGAAGGGAGTTCCTGGCTCACCCGGCTCCAGGGGCCGGGCTCACAGTGGCGGGACCGCGCCGGAATCTCACCGGGCTTCCTCCCCTGTCGCCGTCTTAGGCGATGGCGGGCCGAACGGCCCGCCGACAAGCATAGTAACGACCTTGACGGGCGGCGGGCAGTGGGCCTCGGGATGCTGCCATCGGCGCACCCGTTCTGTACGCGCAGTCACATCGGTGCAGGACATGGCCCCTGTGGGCCGGTCGGTATGCTCGCCGCCATGCCTCACTCCTCCGCACCTCCGCCCCCGCCGGAGCCCGCCGTCCGGCGTGACCGCGGTGACGCGTGTCCGGGCAGCCTGCGCCTGCACACGGCGGACGACGGCGCGCTGGCGCGGGTCAGGATTCCGGCGGGCGTACTGACGGTTCCGCAGGCCAGGGCGCTGCTGGACGTCGCGCTGCGGCTGGGCGACGGGGCGCTGCATCTGACGTCGCGCGGCAATGTGCAACTGCGCGGGCTGGCCCAGGACCACGGCCAGGAGCTCGCCGTGGTCCTCGTGGACGCCGGGCTGCTGCCCTCCGTTCGCCATGAGCGGGCCCGTAATGTCGTGGCCTCCCCGCTGTGCGGGCTCGACGGTCGGGGAACGGCCGATGTGCAGGGCTGGGCAAGGGGGTTGGACGCGCTGCTCTGTGCCTGCGAAGCGGCCGCCGGGCTGTCCGGACGGTTTCTGTTCGCGCTCGACGACGGCCGCTGCGATGTGGCCGGCCTCGGCGCCGATGTGACGTTGATCGCTTCTCCGGGCGATGGCGCGCTGCTGTGCACCGGCGGGGCGCCGGAGATGCTGGCCGTTCCGGCCGAACACGCGGCCCGCAGCGCCCTGCTGGCGGCCGAGACCTTTCTGAGCGCCGCCCGTGACGCGGGTACCGGGGCCTGGCGGGTGGCGGAACTGCCCGGCGGAGCAGCCGCGTTCGTCCGGGCGGTGGCGGGGCGGCTGGCAGCCGCCGGCATTCCGGCCGCTGCCCGGTACCGGGCAGAACCGCTGCCGTCCGGGACGGGTCCCGCGCCCGGCACCGTAACGGCCCCGGACGGGCGGGCGGCGCTCTCCGTCGAGGCGCCCCTCGGCCTCATCACGTCCGCCCAGTGGCGCCTGCTGACGGACACGGCGCTGCACGACGGCGGCGGTGAGCTGCGGCTGACCCCCTGGCGGGGCGTGGTGCTCCCCGGTCTCGGCCCGGACACCGCCGATGCCCGGCTCGCCGGGCTCTCGACCGCGGGACTGATCACCGGACCTGGCTCCCCCTGGCACGGGGTGGGGGCGTGCATCGGGCGCCCCGGCTGCGCGAAGTCCCTGGCCGATGTGCGCGCCGACGCCGCACTGGCTCCCGGCACCGGCCGCGGCCTGCCCGTGTACTGGTCGGGGTGCGCACGGCGCTGCGGCCACCCCCACGGCGACCGGGTGGACGTGGTCGCCACGGCCGCCGGTTACGAGGTCTCCGTACGCGGCGAACGGCTGCACGACACCATGAACGACCCCTCAGAGTTCGCCGCCACCGTGGCGGAAGCCCGGACCACGCCCCTCACGCAGTGACGAAATGAGCGAGAAGACAGTGTTCGACTACGAGAAGGACGGCCCGGCGATCTACCGCCAGTCGTTTGCGACCATCCGCGCAGAGGCGGACCTCTCGGGACTTCCCGCCGATGTCAGCCAGGTCGCCGTCCGGATGATCCACGCCTGCGGCATGGTCGACCTGGTGCGCGATCTCGCCTACACACCGCAGGTGGTGGCACGCGCCCGCGAGGCGCTGCGCGCCGGGGCCCCCGTGCTGTGCGACGTGGCGATGGTCGCCAGCGGAGTGACCCGCAAGCGGCTGCCCGCCGGCAACGAGGTGGTCTGCACGCTGTCCGACCCGTCCGTGCCCGGCCTCGCGGCGGAGCTCGGCACGACGCGCACCGCGGCGGCGCTGGAGCTGTGGCGCGACCGTATGGAGGGCGCAGTGGTGGCCGTGGGCAACGCGCCGACCGCCCTGTTCCGGCTGCTCGAAATGGTCCGCGAGGGCGCGCCGCGCCCCGCGGCGGTCATCGGGGTTCCGGTCGGTTTCGTCGGCGCGGCCGAGTCCAAGGACGCGCTGGCCGACGACGTCTCGGGCCTTGACCACCTGGTGGTGCGCGGACGGCGCGGGGGCAGTGCCATCGCGGCGGCCGCGGTCAACGCCATTGCGAGCGAAGAGGAATGAACAGCAGCATGAGCGAGCAGAGCACCGGGCGGCTGTACGGAGTCGGGCTCGGCCCCGGTGACCCGTCGCTGATGACCGTACGCGCGGTGGAGGTCATCGCGCAGGCGGACGTCATCGCGTTCCACAGCGCCCGGCACGGCCGGTCCATAGCCCGGTCCATCGCGGCCGGGCACATCCGCGCCGACCACATCGAGGAGGCGCTGGTCTACCCGGTGACCACCGAGACGACCGACCACCCCGGCGGATACCGGGGCGCGATGGAGGAGTTCTACGCCGAGGCGGCGGCCCGGCTTGCCGCACATCTCGACGCGGGCCGCACGGTGGCGGTGCTCGCCGAGGGCGATCCGCTCTTCTACGGCTCGTACATGCACATGCACAAGCGGCTGGCGGACCGCTATCCGACCGAGGTGATCCCGGGGGTGACCTCGGTGAGCGCGGCCGCCGCCCGGCTCGGTGTGCCACTCGTCGAGGGCGAGGAGGTGCTGACGATCCTGCCGGGCACGCTGCCCGAGGAGGAGCTGACGGCGCGTCTGGCGTCGACGGACTCCGCTGTGGTCATGAAGCTGGGCCGCACCTTCCCCGCGGTGCACCGTGCGGTGGGGCGGTCGGGCCGGATGGCCGAGGCCCGCTATGTCGAGCGCGCCACGATGCCGGGGGAGCGCACCGGCGAACTGGCCGACGTGGAGGCCGGATCGGTGCCGTACTTCTCGGTTGCGGTGCTGCCGAGCCGCGTCGGCGCGCCCGAGCCGGTACGGGAGCACGGTGACGTCGTCGTGGTCGGCACCGGTCCCGCGGGCCCGCTCTGGCTCACCCCGGAGACCCGGGGCGCGCTGGCGGCCGCGGACGACCTGGTGGGCTACACCACGTATCTGGACCGGGTCCCGGTCCGGCCGGGGCAGCGGCGGCACGGCTCCGACAACAAGGTGGAGTCGGAGCGCGCCGAGTTCGCACTCGACCTGGCCAGGCGCGGGCACAAGGTCGCCGTGGTGTCCGGTGGTGATCCCGGTGTGTTCGCCATGGCCACCGCCGTACTGGAGGTCGCGGCCCAGGACGTGTACCGCGATGTTCCGGTGCGGGTGCTGCCCGGGGTGACCGCCGCCAACGCGGCTGCCGCCCGTGCGGGTGCGCCGCTCGGGCACGACTACGCCACGATCTCGCTCTCGGACCGGCTCAAGCCGTGGGAGGTGATCGCGGAGCGGCTGCGCGCCGCCGCGGCGGCCGACCTGGTGCTGGCGCTGTACAACCCGGGCTCCCGCAGCCGGACCTGGCAGGTCGGCAAGGCCCGTGACCTGCTTCTTGAGCACCGTTCACCGGACACGCCCGTGGTGCTGGGCCGGGATGTCGGCGGCCCCGGCGAGAGTGTCCGGATCGTGCGGCTCGGGGCGCTCGATCCGGCCGAGGTCGACATGCGCACGATCCTGCTGGTGGGCTCTTCACAGACGCGGACGGTGCGGCGGGGCGACGGGGAGGAGATCGTCTGGACTCCCCGGACCTATCCCGAGGGGTAAGCGGTCGTGGGCCGCGGCGGACAGGGCTCAGGCCGTGCCCTGCCGGTCCTGTATCCATAGGATCGCTTCCTCCGGGGTCCCCACGACCTGTACGCCGCCGGGGACGGCGGGGCGGCGGACGACGACCACCGGAAGCCCGGCCTCCCGTGCCGCGGTGAGCTTGGCCGCGGTGGCCGGTCCTCCGCTGTCCTTGGTGACCAGTACGTCGATCCGGTGCTCGCGCAGCAGCGCCCTCTCGCCGTCCAGGGCGAAGGGTCCCCGGTCGAGCAGGGTCTCCATGTGCAGCGGGTACGGGGGGTGCGGGGCGTCGACCGACCGCACCAGGAACCAGAGTCCGTCCAGGGCCGCGAACGCGGCGAGGCCCATCCGTCCGGTGGTGAGAAAGATCCGCCGCCCCAGCGCCGGGAGCATTCCGGCGGCCTGCTCCAGGGAGTCCGCCGGGTGCCAGTCGTCGCCCTCCCCCGCCACCCACCCGGGCCTGCGCACAGCGAGCAGGGGAACATGGGCGGTGGCAGCGGCCGAAGCCGCGTTGAAACTGATGGTTCCGGCGAAAGGATGGGTCGCGTCGATGAGCGCGTCGACCTCGTGCTCGCGCAGCCACTGCGCCAGTCCCCCGGCTCCGCCGAATCCGCCGATACGGATCTCTCCGGGCGGCAGCACGGGCCGTGCGACCCGCCCGGCCAGCGAACTGGTGACGCGGGCCCCGGGGTGCAGGCCGGCGGCGACCCGCCGGGCCTCGGTGGTGCCGCCGAGTATCAGTACGTGCATCGGAGCCTTCCGTGGCTGAGGGGGATGGTGGCCGCAGCGCCCAACTCAAGCACACCGGGCTGCGGCCCGGCTGGACGACCGGCGCCTGCGCGACGGCTGCCGCCACGGCCGCCTACACCGCGCTGCTGAGCGGCGAGTTCCCCGACCCGGTGACGGTCACCCTGCCCAGGGGTCAGACACCGTCGTTCGCGCTGGCCGTCGAGGAGCTGGGCGACGGGCGGGCGACAGCGGGTGTGGTCAAGGACGCGGGCGACGATCCGGACGTCACCCATGGCGCGCTGGTCCGGGTCACCGTCCGGCGGCTGCCGCCGGGTTCGGGGGTGGTGTTCAGGGCGGGGCCGGGGGTCGGCACCGTCACGCGCCCCGGGCTGCCGCTGGAGGTGGGCGAGCCCGCCGTCAATCCGGTGCCGCGCCGGATGATGCGCGAGCACATGGCGCGCGTCGCCGAGCGCCACGGCGCGGGGGCGGACGCCGAGCTCACCGTCTCCGTCGACCACGGTGAGGAGATCGCCCGTTCCACCTGGAACCCCCGGCTGGGCATCCTGGGCGGCCTCTCCATCCTGGGAACGACGGGCATTGTGGTGCCCTACTCGTGCTCCGCGTGGATCGACTCGATCCGGCGGGGCGTCGATGTGGCGCGGGCGGCCGGACGTACGCATCTGGCCGGGTGCACCGGCTCCACATCGGAGCGGACGGTCGTCGCCGAGTACGGGCTCCCCGAGGACGCGCTGCTCGACATGGGGGACTTCGCTGGGGCCGTGCTCAAGTACGTGCGCCGCCACCCGGTGGACCGGCTGACCGTCTGCGGCGGTTTCGCCAAGCTGTCGAAGCTGGCGGCCGGGCACCTCGATCTGCACTCGGGCCGCTCCCAGGTGGACAAGGGCTTCCTGGCCGGCCTGGCCCGGCAGGGCGGCGCCGGCGAAGCGCTGGCCGCTGAGGTGGCCGGGGCCAACACGGGGCTGGCCGCCCTGCAGTTGTGCCGGGCGGCGGGGGTCCCGCTGGGCGACCTGGTGGCTGTGGCCGCCCGCGACCAGGCGCTGGCCGTGCTGCGGGGCGCGCCCGTCGCGGTCGACGTCATCTGCATCGACCGCGCGGGCGACGTCGTGGGCCGCAGCACGGTCGGGGGGCCTGGCTAGGGGCTGTCCGGCGGATCATGGGGGTGGCAGAGGGTGCCCGTCAGTTACAGCATTTTCCTGCTCCGGTTCGTGAACGGCGAGGTCGTCGCTCTGGACGCCGAACGGTTCCGACAGGTGACGGAGCCGTACGTGGTGGTGGGCAGCCTGAAGAAGGTCTTCTCCCATGTTCCGCGCGGAGGACGAGGGTGAGGCGGATCTCTACCACGAGTCCCGGAGCGAGGCCGGGACGTCGTTCGTGACGGCAACGCACGTCGCCCGCAACTCCGCGATCTGGTCAGGTGTGTCCTTGGTCGGAGCACAGGATCAGACGAAGGCCGTGTTCACATCCGGCGAACACCCGTGTGAGCGGCGAAGTTCGAGGCCCATTTCGAGACAGGCCCGCTACGACCGGCCTGGCCCGACGCGCGTCGTCGAGGCTATGCGGGGCTGGTCCTGGAGCGGTCCGGTCCTGCGCCGAATCCTGGCTGTGCAGTCGGGGTGACGCGGGTTGTGGGTGCCAGGGTGCGCACGACGTCGAATTCGTTGCCCTCGGGGTCGGCCATGACCGTCCAGCTGCGTGCGGCGCCTTGACCCACGTCCACTGTGGTGGCGCCGAGGCTGAGCAGTCTGGCGACTTCGTCGTCAGTGCTGGCGTCGATGGGGCTCACGTCGAGGTGGAGCCGGTTCTTCACCGTCTTTCCCTCGGGCACCTGGATGAACATCAGTGTTGGCGGCATCTGACCGGCTCGGATGGCTTCGACAGTCGGCTCCCAGGAGCCGATCTCGACTTTGCCCTCGCTCCGGTCGAGCACGGTGAAGTCCAGGACTTCGCACCAGAAGCCTGCGAGCCGTTGCGGATCGTGGCAATCGACGACCAATTCGGTGAACCTGCTGGTCATGGCTTCTCCAGGTCGGTGGTGGTGGAGGCGGGTGTGCTGAGGATGCCGTCGAACGCGTCGACGACTGGCGTGTGCTGGTAGATCCCTTGCAAACGGATCCGGTCAGGGGTGCTGAGGTTCTCGGCCCGAACCTGACGGAGATCAGCTACAGCGAGTCCGAGGCCGGTCTCGGCGAAGGCCGCTTCGATGCTTCCCGGCGTGGGAGGTTCCAGCGGGGTGTTGTGGACGGTGAATCCGAAGGGGGCGTCCTCGTCACGATGCATGTCGGCGGTGTGACCGGTGACGCTGGTCAGGCCGAGGGCGAAGTATGCGTCACCGAGGGCGTGGTGCAGGTGCTGCCCCATGGGGAGCCCGGTGAGGCGGCCGTCGAAGGCGATCGGCGTTCTCTGGATGTGGGCGTTGTGCGCCATCAGTACGACGCGGGCCGTGGGTTCAAGCCGGTTGAGGTGCCAGAGAAGTGACTCCGCCATGTAGAGGTCGCGGGCGGATGTGTCGGCTGTGAGCCCGTCTCCGGCGAAGAGGGCAGCCATGGCGCGGAAGGTGTAGTCGCCGTGGCAGGCGGCCTCCAGGCATCGCAGGGCGGTGTCGTAGCTGTCTCGGTCTCCGCGGGAGAGGTACAGCGGTTTCAGGGAACGGAATCGGATGAGGAGCCGCGCCAGGAGCGCGCTGAGGGTGTCCTGTTCGTTGGCGGTCAGGCGTGCCCATGCGGGTGCGGCCACGGCTGCCGAGTCACCGGCGAAGGACGCAGCGATCGTGGTCGCGCTCTGGACCGTCGGCAGGGTCTCCGGGTCGATGTGGCGGAGGTAGTCGGCGACCGGGGCCAGGGCGGGGAGCAGCGACCCACCGGCCGCCGGAATGTCGATTCCTGCGAAGTGGACCGGTTCCGGGGCGGTGTGGTTGTGCCGGCGGAGGTAGCGCACCGGCTCCTGGAGCCCGATGGGGACCGCGGTTGCCAGAAGTGCGGAGAGGTCGTCGTCCGCTCCCGTGCCGTGGGTCCAGGCGTCGAGGGGTATGGCTTCGCAGAAGCCGTACTCGAAGGCCAGGACGGTGAAGCCGCAGCGTTCGACGAGGAACCGCAGGATGCGCTGCCGCATTGCGGCGAACTCGTTGATGAAGTGGGAGTGTTCGCCGAGGGCGACCACACGGGCACCGTCGAGGATGTCACGCAGCGGTTCCAGGTCGTCCAGGGGAGCTGTCGGGTCGAGGTGGCTGAGCGGGGTGGCATGACCTTCGAGCCAGTCGGTGAAGGGGGTTCGGTCGGTGGCGGAGGGCATGGTGGCGGTTCTTTCCGGGAGGTGATGGTGAGCGCGTGGGCGGTGGGTCACGGGTGTGGAAGGGAGGGTGCCGCATCCTGCAACTGGTCGACGCTGCCGGACATGAGGGTCCGCACATGCTCGCTGATGTACTCCGGGGCCAGTCCCACCAGGCCAGCGCGAGTAGTCGGACAATGTCCGTGTCGCTGTAGCGGGTGCGGATGAGACGGGCAGGGTTGCCGCCGACGATGCCGTAGTCGGGGACGTCCTTGGTGATCACGGAGCCGGCGGCGATGATCGCACCGTGTCCGATACGTACGCCGGGCATGACGGTGGCACCGTGCCCGAACCAGACGTCGTTGCCGACGACGGTGTCCCCGCGGCTGGCCCGGCATCGGGTGGAGAGTGGTGGGGTCGGCGGGTACGGGCATGCCCGGCGTCCTCATCGTGTGTGCGTTGCTGATACGCGGTCGGTGGTCGGCTGGTGGTGCGGTCCCTCGTGGGTCAGCGGGTCTCCGAACCAAGTGGACAGGGCCTGCCGCAGCGCGGGTAGGAGGGTGTCGGAGGATTCACCGACGGGCGCGGCCCAGGCGATATGGGCGTCCGGGCGGATCAGGAGGGCGTCGGCCGGCCGGTCGTCGGTGCCTGCCCTGTGGATGTCCACGCGGTGTGCCCATCCATCGGCGACCTCCCGGAGTTCCGGACGGTCCGCGAGGTCGAGGAACAGGGGACGCGCGGGGTGCATGAGCTTCGCGATGCTGGTCGTCCCCTGGGCGATGTCCAGGGTGAGGTCGGGTACGAAAGCACCGGTCAGAGCATGCCCGTTGCCGTCGGGCGGCGGGCAGCGAAAGTCGCTTCCGGCAACCAGGGCTCCGATGCGGCGCAGGGGCGCCTCGTCGCCGAGCAGTTCTTGGAAGAGCTCGCGGAGCGCTTCTGCGACGGGGTCGTGTCCGCGCCGCAATGCCATCTGGGCACGGGTGTGGAGCAGCGTCCGCGCCCCTGCGGCGTGGCGTTCGGACTGATAGGTGTCCAACAGGCCGGGTGGCGCCCAGCCGTGAACCTCGGCCGCCAGCTTCCACGCAAGGTTGACCGCGTCGAGCATGCCGGCACTGAGCGCTACGCCGGTGGCCGGAAACTGGTGGGCGGCGTCGCCTGCCAGCAGGACGCGGCCCTCGCGGTATCGATCAGCCTGCCGGTCCTGGAACTGGTAACGCGACAGGCGAAGCGGTTCTCCCAGAGGCAGATCGACACCGATAACGCGGCGAATGCTGTCCTGAAGCTCGGCCAGGGTCATCGGCACGTCGTCTTCGTACGCGGTGTCCTCGTTCTCGGTGGTGGAGATCATCAGCACCTCGGACGTGAGCCAACCGAACCCGAGCACGCCGCGGTCGGTCCGCGTGAACCCCGCACGCAGTGTGCCCAGCCCGGGCACGTCGAGGTCGCCGTTGTCACACCGCCCCGCTCCCTCGGCCAGCGTGACCTGGCTCAGCCGGTTGACCTCGCGATGTGTCGTCCCCGGAAACCGGATGCCCGCCATGTCCCGCACACCGCTGCGCGAGCCGTCGCAGCCGACCAGATACCTGGCGCGCGCCCGGTACGGCCCCTCCGCGCAACGGACTTCCACGGACACACCGTCCTGGTCCTGGCTGACCCCGAGCACCTCGTGACCGCGACGGACTCGGCTGCCGAGTCGTTCTGCGCGCTCTTCCAGCAGGCACTCAAGACGCGGCTGCGGTATCTGGACAGCGCTCATCGGCGGATCTGTCAGGTGACTGAAGTCCAGGTGCACGTTCCCGAACGGGAACCTGGGAGCAGGGTGAGGGTCGGTGCTGGCCGCCTGAAGGTCGGTCAGCATGTCCCGATAGTGCAGCAGTTCCAGGATCTGCCCGCCCAGGCCGTTCGCCCTCGGTGTCTCGCGCAGCCGCGTCTGCCGCTCCAGGACCAAAGGCCGCACGCCCGCGGTGCGTAGTTCGTTGGCCAGCATCAGGCCCGTCGGCCCCGCGCCCACAATGATCACGTCAGCATCCACACATCCACCCCTCACAAAGGCACGGCACGTGCCGTGCCGTTCCGTGGGCAGAAGCGTGCCGGGGTCATGCATTCCTGTCAAGCACGGCACGTGCCGTGCCGCTAGGGTGGGAACATGACCAATGCCCGTCGAAGCGGCCCCGACCTGACCAAAGCCATCATGCGAACCACGCTGGACCTGGGGCAGGATCTCGGCTACGCCAAGCTCAGCATCGAGGCGGTCGCCGCCCGGGCCGGTGTCGGCAAACACACCGTCTACCGCCGCTGGCGCTCCAAAGGCGCCCTGCTGCTCGATTCGCTGCTGTCGCTCAGTGATTCAGCACTGGACTACCCCGACACGGGCGATGTCGCCGCAGACCTGCGCAACCAGATCTATGAAGCCATTGACGTCCTGGCCGGGACGTCCCACAGCCCCCTCTTTCGGGCCCTGGTCGGCGAGGCCCAGCACGACCCCGGCGTAGCCGCCGCGCTCAATGAGCGCTTCATCGTCCCGCAGGCGAACAAGACCGTCGCCCGCCTGAAGTCGGCACGAGACCAGGGCCAACTGGCGCCCGACTTCGACCTGGACCTGGCAATGGCGATCCTCTCCGGCCCGCTGTACTTCCGCCTGCTGATCACTCAGGAGCCACTGACCCACGCATACGTCGACCGAATTCTCGACGCCCTGTTCGCCGGGATGGGACCACGACCGTGACAGGAACGAGCTTGCCGGCGCGCCCATTTGCCACAGCCGCTACGCGCCGACAGCGCGTGGAACGGGGAACTGCCCGACCGGTGGCTGAACTCGGAAGACGGCCACGTCCTGCCGGTGCTGCTCGATGGCCGCGAGATCACGTCGATGGTCGGCGATCCATGTGTGCGGTCCGGCGGCCTGCATGTGGCGGGTCAGGGCCTCAAGGGTCGCGTGGCGGACGGTAAGGGGGGAGGTGCTTCATCGTCGGTGAACTGGCCCGGGTCTGCTGTTCGGCAACGATCTGTTGGACAACGGGACAGACGCCTGCGCTCCACGGTTGCGGCGCGATCCTCAGGGGCACTGCCCCGGCGTCGGCGGTAGGCGCGCTGGTCTTCGGACTCCGGAAACGGTGTGCCTGGTTTGGCGTCGCCGCCGGTAGCGGCGGTTGCGGGAACCGTATGCCTTGTCACGCTGACGTGGTCGGGGCGGGTCCGGGGCCTTCCGCCCATCGGTCGGGGTACCCGGATCCCACCCAAGACGTCGTTGGGATCCGGTCCCGCGTTCCGGCTGCCGACCAGCGTCGATGTCGCTCATAGGCCGTTCCCCACGATCCGTAGCGTTCGGGCAGATCGCGCCACAGGATGGTTCTGCGGACCCTGAACAGGATCCCGTTGATCACCGTCCGGTGGTGTCGCACCACCGACGTCCCGATGCCCGGCAGCGGCAGATGCGGCTCGCCTCAGGCGGGTCCGTCGGGCCTGCGGGGTTACGGACCGGACCTATGACACCAGGCCGTGGGCGAATCTCAGTGAGCCGGTGAAGATCGACTCCACCCGGTCATCGGTCAACCCCGCCCAGCCGTGGTCGGCCCCCGGTATCAGCCGCAGGTCGACGTGCGCGCCGGTCTTGTCCAGCGCCGCTGCGAGATCTCTGCTGTGCGAACAGCTGACCATGGTGTCGTCCTCGCCGTGCACGACGAGGAACGGTGGTGCGCCGGAGTGGACGCGGGAGAGCGGGCTGGCCGCGCGGGCGCGTTCGGGGACCGTCGCGGGGGCGCCGCCCAGCAGCAGCGCCTCCGGGGTGGCCGGGTTGTCCGGGCTGAAGCCGCCGCGCGGGGTGGTGAGGTCGCTGGGTCCGTACCAGACGACCGCTCCGGCGAGGGGCGGGCCGGTGTGGGTGAGGGCCAGGAGCGAGGCGAGGTGCGCGCCGGCGGACTCGCCCCACACCACGGTCCGGCCGGTATCGATACCGAGCTCGGCGGAGCGGAGTGTCAGCCACCGCAGCGCGGAGCCCAGGTCGTCGAGCGGGGCGGGGAAGGCCGCCTCACCGCTGAGCCGGTAGTCGACGCAGGCCACGGCGAAGCCCTCGGCCGCGATACGGGCCAGCGGTCCCGGGGACCACTCCCGCAGCCGGAACCCCATGTCGTCACGCCGGCCCCGCAGCCAGGCGCCGCCGTGCGCGAAGAGCACCAGCGGGGCCGGCCCGCCGCCGCCGGGCAGCCACAGGTCCAGCTCCAGCGGGCGCATGCCGTCGCGCAGCGCGTACGGGATGCCGCGCAGCACTCGCGTGCCGGTTTCGAAGGGCGCGGCATACGGCAGCGGGGCGACGTCCGGGTGCGGCGCGACGAGCTGTTCGGGCAGGGATTTCCCGGCGTTCACTGCGCGCTCCACTGGTGATCGGGGAGGAACCGCACGTCGTACTCCTCGGGGATGCTGGCGAATTTCCCGGGCGCCGGGACGACGGGCTCGTGCGGCAGGCCGAGTTGCTCGGTGGGGGCGCCGAAGTTCTCGAAGAACCGCTCGAAGGTGCCCCCGGGTCCTGCGGCGACGCCGACGACCTGGCTGTGGTGGCGCTCGATGCGGTAGGCGTGCGGGCAGTTCCTGGGTACGAAGCCGAAGTCGCCGGGGGTGAGGAGCTTCTCCTGCTGGATGCCCTCGGTGTCCTCGACGAACAGGCGGACGGCTCCGGCTGTCACATAGAAGACCTCGTAGGTGTCGGGGTGCAGATGGGCCGGGATGATGTCGCCCTTGGGTCCTTCGACGGTGAAGAAGTTGAAGGAGTTCTCGCTCTGTTCGCCGCCCGCGTAGATGGTGATCAGGTCCCCGAAGAGGTGGGCGCGGTCGCCTTCGCCCTTCTCTATGAAATAGGGCTTGCCGGGCTCGGGCGGGATGCGCGACGCCCGCCGGTAGGCGGTGGCGTACTCGATCGTCATGGGTTCCTTCCGGACTCGGAACAGCGAATGTCAGGTAGCCTGACATGACCGTTCGCCCCATGGCAACCCGCCGGTCCCACTCCGGACCGGCCCGACCCCGATCCGCTGTGAGGAACAGATGCACGCCGCCGGCCGCACCCTCCCCCAACTGCTGACCGAAGCCCGGCGCTGGTTCGAGGAGGCCCTGCTGGCGACCATGGAAGAGGCCGGTGAGGCGCCGGTGTCCCCGGCGCAGGTCCATCTCTTCGCCGTGCTCGGCGAGCAGGGCACCACGGTGTCCGGACTCGCCCGGCGGATGGGGGTCACCCGGCAGACCGCTCACCAGGCCGTCCACGGTCTGGTGGCCGCCGGGCTGCTGGAGCAGGTGCCCGACCCCTCCTCCGGCCGGCAGCGGCTGATCCGGCGCACCGCTCGGGGCGAGCGGGCCCACCGGCGGGCCGGGCTCATCCTCCAGCAGGTCGAGGACGAGCTCGCGACGCGGATCGGCCACCGGGCCGTCGACGCCCTGCGCGCCGCCCTGGAGACTCCGTGGGGGCCACCGCCCGTCCTGTGAGCGTGGCCAGGGCTCCTTCAGGTGCGCGATACGGGTGGTGCTGGTGGTGCAGGCGGTGTGGGCGGGAAGAAGAGGCCCACCGGCTCCCGGTGCCACCATGCCCCGCTCTCCCGCAGCTCCCGCCAGGTGGTGAACCGGTAGCGGAACAGCCGTGCCCGGACATGTGCCGGTGGTGCGTCCGGGAAGGGGTTGTGCCGCAGCAGCCGCAGCGTGTCACGGTCGTTCTCCAGCAGCCGCTCCATGAACGGTCCGAACCACGGGGCCGCGTGGGCCGGGGAGAGGGCCGCGAACCACATCAGCCAGTCCAGCCGCAGGTGGTACGGCGCGAACTGCCGGGAAAGCCGGCGCACCTCGCCCGGTTTGCCCTTGAAGCCGTACTCCTGCCACCGGGCAGCGTCGGTGAGCGCGGCCTCCGCGGTGCCCTCGACCACCACTTCGTACCGGATGCGGGTCACGGTGCCGAACGCCCCGTACGCGTTGACCAGGTGCAGCGGGTCGAAGGACGTGTTCATCAGCTGCCGCCGCGAGACCAGGTTGCGGGCCGGCCGGTAGCTCCGCAGCAGAACGAACACCGTCATCGCCGACACCAGCACCGCGAACCACAGCGGCCCCGCCTCGGCCCGCGGTGTGACCAGGTGTCCGGCACCCAGGACGGATGCGTCGACGGCGGAAATCGCCAGGATGATCGTCAGCCAGTTCAGCCAGGCGAAATTGCCCGAGAGCACCAGCCACAGCTGAGTGACCACGATCACCGCCGCAGCCCAGGTCGCCACCGGCTGCGGGGTGAACAGCAGTACCGGCACGAGCAGTTGGGCCACGTGGTTGGCGCCCGTCTCGACCCGGTGGAGCGGCCGGGGCAGCCGGTGGAAGAACCAGCTGAGCGGCCCCGGCATCGGCTGCGTCTCGTGGTGGTAGCAGAGACAGGTCAGATCGCGCCAGCAGCGATCGCCGCGCATCTTGATCAGGCCCGCGCCGAATTCCACCCGGAAGAGCACCCAGCGCAACAACCACACCACCAGCACCGGCGGCGCCGTCCGGGCATTGCCCAGGAAGACCGCCAGGGAGCCGGTCTCCAGCAGCAGCGATTCCCAGCCGAAGCCGTACCAGATCTGGCCCACGTTCACGATCGACAGGTACATGACCCACAGCGCCGCCCACCACACCATGGCGGCCCACAGCGGCACGGCGTCGGCGGCGCCCGCCGCCACGGCCGCCGCCAGCAGCGCGCCCAGCCACGCCCACCCGGCGAAGAAGCGGTCCGAATAGTGGAGGTGGAAGACGCCCGGCGCGCGCCGGAAGGGCGCCCGTTCCAGAAACCGCGGTGCCGGCAGCATGCCGCGTTCCCCGATCAGGCCCCGGAACTGCCGGGCCGCCGCCACGAACGCGATCAGGTAGACGACTGCCAGCGCCCGCTGGAAGACCAGCCGGCTCAGTGTGTACTCCGGTGCCCAGAACCACTCCACGCGCCCATGCATAGCACCGCTCGGGCCCGCGCTCCGGCACCGCGCCGACACCCCTGCGCGCCCCGGCCACGGATATCCGTACGGGATTGCCGGGCCGGATCACCGGCAGGAGTGCCGCTCCCGCTCCGGCGAGTAGAGGTGGCTGTCGCCGAACTGTTCGGCGCCGAGCGTGCGGCCGACCATGATGACCGCCGTGCGCAGGATGCCGGCCTCCGCGACCTGGCCCGCGATGGTGTCGAGGGTGCCCCGCAGGACCACTTCGCCGGGCCGGCTGGCCAGTGCCACCACGGCGGCCGGGCAGTCCGCTCCGTAGTGCGGCAGCAGCTCCGCCACGACCCGCTCGGCGTGCTGCACTGCCAGGTGCAGCACGATCAGCGCGCCGCTGCGGCCGAGTGTGGCGAGGTCCTCGCCTTCCGGCATCGCGGTGGCGCGCTGGGCGACCCGGGTGAGGATCACGGTCTGGCCGACGGTGGGGACCGTCAGTTCGCGCTTCAGCGCCGCTGCCGCCGCGGCGAAGGCGGGAACGCCGGGCACCACCTCGTAGTTCACCCCTGCCGCGTCGAGCCTGCGCATCTGCTCGGCCACCGCGCTGAAGACCGAGGGGTCGCCGGAGTGCAGCCGGGCCACGTCCTGGCCCTCCCGGTCGGCGCGTACCAGCTCGGCGGTGATCTCATCCAGGTCGAGCTGCGCGGTGTCGGTCAGCCTGGCGTCCGGCGGGCATTCGGCCAGCAGCTCACGCGGTACCAGGCTGCCCGCGTAGAGGCAGACACCGCAGGACGCGAGCAGACGGGCGCCGCGCACCGTGATGAGGTCCGCGGCGCCGGGCCCGGCGCCGATGAAGTACACGGTCATCTGTCTTCTCCAGGAACAGGGAGGGGATACGGGTTCTTCTCAACGGCCCACTGGGTGACCGGCATGGCCTGCCGCCAGCCGGTGAAGCCCCCGACGGGCACGGCGTGTGCGACAGCGAGGCGCACCAGATCGCCGCCGTGTCTGCGGTAGCGGTCGGCGAGGAGCGCCTCGGACTCCAGCGTCACGGTGTTGGCGACGAGCCGCCCGCCGTCGGGCAGGGCGTCCCAGCACGCGTCCAGCAGGCCCGGGGCGGTCAGCCCTCCCCCGACGAACACCGCGTCCGGCGCGGGCAGTCCGGCCAGTGCGTCCGGGGCCGCGCCGGTGACGACCCGCAGCGCGGGCACACCGAGCCGGGCGGCGTTGCGGGCGATGCGCTCGGCCCGCGCCGGATCGCGCTCGACGGTGATGGCGCGGCAGGACGGGTGCGTACGCATCCACTCGATGGCGATGGACCCCGAGCCGCCCCCGATGTCCCAGAGCAGTTCGCCGGGGGCGGGGGCGAGAGCGCCCAGGGTGGCGGCGCGCACATGGCGCTTGGTGAGCTGACCGTCGTGTTCGTACGCCTCGTCGGGGAGCCCGGGGACGGCGCCGGTTCTCGGGGCTCCGGGGGTGCGGCGGCAGTCGACCGCGATCACGTTCAGCGGGTCGCCGGGCGGATGCGGCCAGGTCGCGGCCGTGCCATCGGTGATGTTCTCGCGCTCGCCGCCGAGCTGTTCGAGCACCCGTATCCGGCTCGCTCCGAAGCCGTGACCGTCCAGGTGCGCCGCCACCTCGGCGGGTGTCGCGGCGCCCGCGCTGAGCACCAGGAGCCGGCGGCGGTCGTGCAGGGCGGCGGTCAGCCGGGCGGTGGGGCGGCCGACGAGGGTGACGACCTCCGTGTCCTCGACCGGCCAGCCCAGCCGGGCGCAGGCGTACGAGACGGACGAGGGGTACGGCAGTACGACGAGCCGCCCCCCATCCTCGCCGAGCACCTCGGTCAGCGCCCGCCCGATGCCGTAGAACATGGGGTCGCCGCTGGCCAGTACGGCGATGCGGCGGCCGGAGTGTGCGGCGAGGATGCCGGGCACCGCGGGGCGCAGCGGTGAGGGCCACTCGACCCGCTCACCCGGGCATCGCTGCGGGAGCAGGGCCAGTTGGCGGGCGCCGCCGACGAGGACCTGGGCGTTCAGCAGGGCCTGCTGCGATGCGGCGGGAAGGCCGTCCCAGCCGTCGGCGCCGATTCCGACGACGGTGACGGGCGCCGGGGCGGGGTCGGGGCGCGGGGACGGTGCGGGGGCCACAGCCGGGTTCCTCACGGGTCGGGATCGGATCAGGATCGGATCAGGATCGGATCGGGTGGGGATCAGATCAGATCAGATCGGTACGGAGTCGCATTCTGGTCGCACGTCTGTGACATGCACAAATTCCCGGCGGCAGCGCCTGCCGCCGCGCGCTGCTGCACCCGGTGCAACACCGGCCGCGCGGGCCGCCACGGGCCACCCGACCGTGCGGCCGGCGGCGAGCCGGATCTGCCGGCCCCCGCCGCCGCTTCACCGTCGCGCCGCGTCCGTACGTCCTCCTGGGCCGTCCCCCGAGCGGCGCCCGCGTTCGTACGTACGCAGCACATGGACCACACGCACCACCGCGAGCAGTCCGGCGGCCGCGGCCCCGGTCAGCACCAGGGCTGCCGTGACGCGGTGCGGCAGATCCCACACGGCCGCCGGACCGGCGATCACGCCGAACACCAGCGCGCCGAGGAAGCCCGCGCTGACCAGGGCGTAGCCGATCTCGACGGTCCTGGCGTCACGGTCGGCCTGGCTTCCCCCGCTCATCGGCCGGCGCTCCTTCCGGGCGCGCTCATCAGCCTGCACTCTTTCCCAGCGTGTAGTGGCTCGCGACCCGCGCGGCGCTGAGCACCCCGGGGTAGACGGCCGTCTCGTCCAGGTCCCCCTTGAAGAAGTCGCTCGTGGGCCGCGAGGGCCAGCCGGCCAGTGAGTCGCCGCCCACCCGCCAGTAACCGCTGGAACTCTCGCTCTTCGTCACGGTGTTGCTCTTCAGGAGGTGGCCGTCGACGTAGAGGCGCATACCGGTCGGCCCCTGTGTCGCGACGGCCTGGTGCCAGGTGCCGTCGTTGTACGCCTTGGGGCTCTCCAGCGTCTTGAATCCGCTGCCGCTCACGCCGAACACGAGCTTGCCCGCATTGGTCATGTACACCTGCTTGTCGTACTTCTTGCTGGCGGCCGTCGTGTTGTCGCCGAACCCGATCAGCTTGCCGCCCGCGGTGCTGGTGGTCCTGAACCAGGTCTCCAGGCTGTACTTGGCGGGTGCGGCGTACCGGCGGTCGCTGTATATCCACTGGTTGGTGCCGTTGAACCCGATCGCGGTGGACGGGCCGCCGACCGCTCCCGGGGTCCGGCGCAGCGAGGGGGCGTTGACGTCCACGCCGGAGCGGTTTCCGCTCGACGTGTCCGCCACGAACGGCTGCGCGTGGTCGTCGTAGCGCCAGTACAGCGAGGCACCGTCGCCGATGACCGCCGTCGGGTAGGGCTCCGCCGCGGCCGTCGCGGTGGCGGTGACGGCCGCCGACTTGGCGCTGGTGTTGCCCGCGGCGTCGGATGCGGTGATCCGGTAGCTGTAGCTCTTGCCCTTGGTGACCGAGGTGTCCTTGACGGACACCTGGGGCCGGGCCCACATCAGTGAGTCGGCCTGCACGGTCGCCATGGGCGTGCTGGACCCGTTGCGGTAGACCTTGTACGTCAGCTTCGAGTCGTCCGTGTCGAAGCTGGCGCGCCAGCTGACCTGCACCTGTCCCGGCTTCGCACTGACCGCGGCGCCCACCGGAACGGTCGGAGCGCCCTTGTCGCCGGTGGAGGCGAACCGGGTGAGGCTCTGTGCGGCGGCGCGGTTGACGGTGGTGAACTCGCCGCCCGACCAGAGGTACTGGGTGGAGCCGGAGGCCGCGATGGTCAGTGCGCGGGGGCCGATCCCCTCACCGTTGCCGTCGTTGGTGTCCGGGAACCAGCCGAGCTTGCCGGTACCCGTGGTGGGTTCCGCCAGGAAGTGGTGGCGCGGACCGTTGGGGAACTCGCCGACGCTGGAGCAGTCGTGGGCGTGCGAGGCGCTGTAGAGCACGCCCTTGTACGACTTCACGGACTGGGTGGCGCCCAGGCAGGTGTCACGCCAGCGCTGGTTCAGGCTGCTCGCGTTGAGGGCGATCCGGCCGTCGAACACACCGAAGCCGGTGCCCTCGTTGCCGGTGTAGATCCCGGTGGCGTCCGTGTCGAGCGTCTTGACCACCGAGTTGGTCTCGATGAAGCCCGGGTAGGCCTTCGTCACCTTGCCCGATGTGGCGTCCACCACGGCCAGGGCGTGCGATGTCGTTCCGTTGACCTTGAAGAAGTCGCCGCCGAGCACCGCGTTCTTGCCGTCCGGGGTCAGTGCGAGGGCGCGGCCCGGCTCGTCGGCGTTGGCGGTGAAGGGCAGCACGGCCCCGTCGGACGCCTTGACCGCGGCGAAGCGCTGGCGCTTCTGTCCGCTGACGGTGCCGAAGTCGCCTCCCGCGTACACCGTGTCCTTGGTGACCGTCAGCGCCCGCACGGTGGCGGAGAAGGCGGGCCGGAACGAGGTCCTGGGCTTGCAGGTGGCGATGTCGATGGCCGCCAGCGAGGACACCTTGGTGCCGTTGACCGCGCCGAAGTATCCGCCCGCGTAGAGCGTCTTCTTGTCGGGCGATACCGCCAGGGCTCGCACGGTGGCGGTACCGCTGCCGACCGTGAAGGAGAGTGTGCAGCTGGTGGGCGCGCCGGTGGCGGCGTTGAACGCGGCGAAGTTCACCGCGGACCGCGCCTTGCCGGAGGCACCGGCCGGTGGCCGCAGCGCGGAGAACGTACCGCCCGCGAACACCACGCCGTTGCTCTGGGCGAGCGCCCAGACGATCCCGTTGGTCTGCCAGGTCGGCAGCGCGTCCGCCGTGAACGCCACCGGTGGCGTGATCGCGGACGCCCCGGGTGCCGCGATCACCCCCAGACCGGCCGTGGCGAACGACATGGCGAGAGCGACCGACAGCGTTCTCGATCTCTGCATGAACCCCCCAGAAGAAGAACCGGGCTCCGTCCGCGGAACGGCGGAACATCCGGAATACGACAGCTCGGACCGCAATACGACAGCTCGGAGAGGAGCAGGCGGATCACCCCGCCTCGATCTCGCGGATCGCCCCGCCCCAACCCCCCTGTATCCCACCGTACTTGCCGAAAGGCCGTCGTACCCGCCACTCCCCCTGTGTGGCCGGAACCCGGAAACCCGGAACACAGAGCCGCCGGCCGGACCTGTTCGGTCCGGCCGGCGGCGCGGGGATGTGCGGGGCTGAGCGGGCCGATACGTCAGCTCCGCACGGTGAAGCCGTCCACGATCATGTACTGCCCGCTCTTCATTGTCCCGGTGAGGGTGTGCACCCCGGCCGGGAGTCCGCTGACCGAGTAGAGCTTCTGCTGGTACTGGCGGGAGCCGCTGGTGGCGTCCACGGTCTCCCGGTGGACCCCGTCGACGGCGATGTCGATCGTTCCCTCGTCCGCGTTCAGCTCGGTGAGGAAGTCGGCTCCGGTGCCGTTGAAGGTGAAGGTGAAGGAGTCGCCGGTGGCGGTGGTGGCGTCGATGTCGTTCTGGTACGAGCCCTGGCCGCCGGCCTTGGCGCCGCGCCAGCCCCAGCCGCTTCCGGTGTAGGTCACGCCCGCGGTGTTGTTGTACTGCTGTGGGTCGGTGGGCTTGACGAGGCCGACCGTGGTGGCGGCCTGCGCACGCCAGACGCTCAGGGTGACGGTGCTCCCGGGGGCGAGCCTGTTGTAGACGGTCCAGAAGCTGTCGCGGTCCGTCACACCGGTCCCGTTCACGGACCGGATCACGTCTAGGGGGCGCAGACCCTGCCCGTAGGCGTAGGAGGTGGCAGGAACGCTCTGGAGGTAGAGCCCGTTGAAGTCGCCCAGTCCGACGGCCGACTGGGTGGCCTTGTCGTAGACCTGGCGGGCGGTGGCGCCCATCAGCGGCTCGGGCTGGGTCTCGATCACCGTGTCCGGGTCGGGTGCGGCCGGCCAGCCGACCGCCGGGGGTGTCGCTTCGCCCGGCCTTCCGGTGCCGAACCGGTTCATCGGGAAGTCGGTGAATCCCAGTGCCTTCGCGGGTGAGTCCGCGGCCGGTGTGTAGTCCGTCATACCGGGCGAGTCCCACGGTGAGCCCCCGGCGAAGCGGGGATCCGCGGTGACCGAGTGGGTGTCCAGATGACTGGTGCTCCAGACGGCGGGCAGGGCGACTGGCCGGCCGTTGTCCCAGAACAGGTTGTTGTCTGCGGCGTACTTGGCGGCGGCGGGGTCGCTGCCGGTGAGTGAGTAGGGCGAGTCCGCAAGGATGATGTTCTTCGTGATGGCGTCGCCGTTGTCGCGGTGCGAGATCTGCTCGTAGACCGATCCGCCCACGACGATGTTGTTGGTGACCGTCCGCTTGAATCCGTCGCGCAGCTTGATTCCGGCGCCGAGCAGCAGGTTGTTCTTGACGATGTAGTTGCTCGATCCGTCGTCCAGGTCGATGGCCCATTCGCTGTTGTGCCAGATCCGGTTGTTGCTGATCGTGATCGGCCGGACGACGTCGAGCAGCGAGTAGCTCTTCTGCAGGGCGTCGGACTCCGCGCTGGGGTTGATGCTGGGCCCGGCGATGGGCCAGTAACGGTCCCGGCCCCAGGCGTTGACCGGCCCGTGGTCCGACGTCTCCTTCACGCAGTCGAAGATGTCGTTGTACTGGATCCGGTGCCCGCCCCAGGTGCCGTCGTTGACGTTGACACAGGACCGTGGACTGCCGTGGATGGTGTTGTGGGCGACGGTGACGCGGCTGCTCATCGAGATGTTTACACCGGCGCTCTGTTTCTCGAACCGGCCCATGTCGGCCATGCTGTTGTCGCTGACGTCGATGTCGCGCGGGTAGTCGTCGGTCCTCGGACCGGGGGTCAGGTCCGTGGGCGGATCGACCATGTGCGCCCAGGTCGACGGGTTCCGGACGGCCCTGGTGGAGCCCACCACCTGTACGTCGCTCGCGCCGGATCCGGTGAAGGTGTTGCCGGTGACGGCGTCGTCCTTGTTGTAGCCGTCGATGAAGACCCCGTTGCCGCCGACCTGGGCGAAGGAGGAGCGGGAGACGGTGATGTTCCTGGCGTTCTTGATGTGGACGGCACCGGCCCGCGCCACCGCCCAGTCGCCGAGCTGCAGCGGCTCGTACGGGGTGTCGAAGAGGGTCCGGTGCGTGGCGGTGTAGGTGAACCCGTCGAACGTGAGGTCATGGACGGGGCGGGAGGCCGACGTGCCCTCGACCCGGACGAGTTCGTCCAGCTCCGCGGTGTCCACCGTGGTCTTCGACAGATCGGTGCCGGCCGGCGGGATCATGTAGAGCTTGCCGGTGTTCTGGTCGTAGAACCACTCGCCGGGCGCGTCGAGTTCCTCGAACACACCCTCCGCGACGACGTGCGCGGTGTCCACGTCGCCGCCCCGGTTGTTGTCGCCGACCCACTTGAGCTTCAGGCCGGAGTCGTCGCGCCCGGTGATCGTGTAGTCGTTGCCGCCCCAGTCGGATGAGTGCAGTCCGCGGATGTCGCCGGTGGACGGGTTCTTCCACCGCGCCGACCGGGCGTTGAGGGTGGCCATGGTGGTGGAGCCGTTGAGTACGGCGGTGTCCGGGTCGAAGTTCGGGTAGCGGGCCAGGACTTGCCGGGTGCCGCCCACGAACAGCCCGTCGATCTTCCGGTGCGCGCCGATGTCCGCCACCCGGATCGCGCTGTTGTCCCGGTCGGTGGTCCAGGCGGCCGTCACCCGGCGGCCGCCGCTGAGCACGGCCCGCTCGCCGGGGTACGAGGAGTAGGTCACCGGGGCGGACGCGCTGCCCGAGTCTGCGGCGCCGAACTTCAGGGTGGCCGCGAGGTGGTAGGTACCGCCGCGTACCCACACATGGACCGGGTGCCCCGCCCTGGACGCCTTCCTCGCGGAGACCTGCGCGGCCGCCAGGGTCAGCAGGGGCCTGCGGGTGGAGTCCCCGGAGTTCCGGTCACTGCCGGTCGCCGATACGTAGATGTTCCGGCCCGCCGGGGCGTGGGCCGCAGCCGCGGTGCCTGCGGTGAGCGCGGGCGCCGCGCCCACGGTCACGGCGGCGAGGACCGCCACCGTCGCGAGCCGCCGTTTCGGGGCGGCTCTGCCTCCTGGTCTGTCGTCCGAACTGCGGTGCACGTCTGACTCCCTGACACGGTAGGGGCGAGCTGCCCAGCAGATATGTCTGCCACCAACGAGCTTTCATCGGATGTATCGATGAATTCAACGAACGGGCGGAACTCTGCTATCTGGCTCAGCCAGGTGTCAAGGGGTCCGACACAGGGTCAGCAGCCATGCACGGCGACCCAGTTGTCCGATGTATCAGCGGCGGGGGCGAACGCCGGAGGGGGCGGTCATGTCGACCGCCCCCTCCGGTGGCTTCCCGTACAGCGAGGCACTACTGGCGTTCGCTCTTGAGCTCTCGCGCGATGTCCCCCACGGCCGCCCAGCTGAATGCCATGGCGGGGCCGATGGTCGCCCCGGGCCCGGGATAGGTCTCGCCCATCACCGCGGCGGACACATTGCCCGACGCGTACAGCCCCTTGATGGCGGTGCCGTCCTCGCGCAGCACCCGCGCGGACCCGTCGGCCACCAGGCCGCCCTTGGTGCCGATGTCCCCGGGGTGGACGGGGATGGCGTAGTACGGCGCCTTCTCCAGCGGGGCCAGGTTGGGATTGAGCAGCGTCGGGTCGCCGTAGTACCGGTCGTAGACGCTCTCGCCGCGCTGGAAGTCCTCATCACGGCCCGCCCGCGCGAAGCCGTTGAACCGGTCGATGGTGGCGCCGAGTTGCTCCGGCGCCGCGCCGATCCGGGCGGCCAGTTCGGGCAGGGTCCGCGCCTTCTTGACGAAGCCGCTCGCCAGCCACTTCTTCGGGAAGGGCTGGCCCGGGAAGAGACCCATGAAGATGTAGCGCGCCTTGGCCCGGCCGTCCATGATCAGCCAGGACGGCACGGTGGAGGCGTCCGGCCGGTCCTTGGCGTACATCTCGTCGACGAACTGGTGGTACGGGGCAGCCTCGTTGGCGTACCGCTCCCCCGCGCCGTTGACGATGACCATGCCGGGGATGCCCCGGTCGGCGACCAGGAAGAACGGCTTCTCGTCCGGGCCCGGCGGTACGACGGACGGGGCGCCCCACACCTTGTCGAGCAGGTCCGTCGCGGCGCCCGCCTCGACGCCGAGCCGCAGCGCGTCACCGGTCTGCCCGTCCGATGCCGAGGTCCAGGCCGTCGAGGTGGGCGCGGGCAGGTACTTCTCACGCAGCTGCTGGTCGTGCGAGAAGCCGCCGGAGGCGAGGACCACGCCGCCGTGCGCCCGGATCGTGACGGGCGTGCCGTTGCGCTCGGCGCGTACGCCGGTGATCCGGCCGTCCTCCTCCACCAGGCCGGTGAGCGGGGTGGACAGCCACAGCACGCCGCCGAGTGCGTCGAGCGACTGGCGCATCCGGGCGATCAGCGCCTGGCCGAGTGCGATCGGCTTCGCACCCCTGGCCAGCGCCCCGACCGCCTGCAGACCGACCTTCACCGATGTCTTCCGGCCCTCCCAGGTGCGGGCGACCATGTTGAGGAAGCGGAAGTCGTACGAGGTGATGGTGAGCCCGTAGGTGGGCAGACCGGCCGGGCGCATGGTGGCGCGGCGGTCGGGCGGGAGCTTCTTGAAGTCGAAGACCAGCGGCTCGATGGAGCGGCCCTGCGGGTAGCCGCCGAGCGCCTCCGGGAAGTAGTCGGAGTAGCCGGGGGTGTAGGCGAATCTGACCGTGGTGCGGTCGTGGAACTCGCGGACCATGCGCGGGCCGTGCTCCAGGTAGGCGTCCTTGCGTTCGGCGGGCACCCGGTCGCCGACGGTCGCGTCGAGGTAGGCGCGCGCCTTGGCAGGGGTGTCGCCGAGGCCCGCGGCGTCCAGATGGAAGTTGCCCGGTACCCAGATCGCGCCGCCCGACAGGGCGGTGGAGCCGCCGTACAGCTCCGTCTTCTCGATCACCAGGGCGGTCAGGCCGCGCAGCCGCGCGGTGATGGCCGCCGCGAATCCGGCGGCGCCGGATCCGACGACGACCACGTCGTAACTGTGGTCCCAGCGGGTGTTCATGGGGCGGTCCTCTCCGGCCGGGCGCCGTTCGGCGCCGGCGCCCGGTCACGTTTCACGGCTGTGGCCAGCGGCGGGCGGGGGCGGCTGCCGGGCCGCCCCGCGCCGCCGCAGCGCACGCCGGGGTTCATCGGAAGTCGCCTGCCGCGTAGGCGCTGCCGAAGTAGAGCAGCGGTGATCCGTCCGGCCTGGCGGCGAGTTCGAGTACCTGGCCGGTGACGACGAGGTGGTCGCCCGCCTCCTGGACGTCGTACAGCGCGCAGTCCACGGTGGCCAGTGCGCCGTCGATCCGTACGGTGCCGTGCTCCGACACCGTCCAGCCGACGCCGTCGAACTTGTCGCCCCCGCGTCCGCCGAGCGCTGCGCAGACCTCGCGTTGCTCCTCGGCGAGGACGCTGACGGTGAATCGTCCGGTGCGCGCGACATGCGGCCAGCTGGTCGACGACTTGCCGACGCAGAGCATGACCAGCGGCGGGTCGAGGGAGAGCGAGGCGAAGGACTGGCAGGCGAGGCCCACCGGCCTGCCGTCGCTGTCGGCGGACGCGACGACCGTGATGCCGCTCGCGAACCGGCCGAGCACCTCCCGGAAGGCGGCCGGGGCGACCGGTGCCTCCGTCAGCCGTTCCACTTGTGGCCCCAGAAGCTGTCGGCGGTCATCTCCTTGGCGACCCAGGTGCTGTCGTCGACGAGGCGGCCCTCGGTGCCGTACTCGACCTGGAAGCCGCCGGGGGCCTGCGCGTAGAAGGACACCATCAGGTCGTTGGTGTGCCGGCCGAGGGTGGACGCGACGGGGATGCCGGCCTCGTGGATGCGGTCGAGCCCGCGGCCCACGTCGTCGAGCGTGGCCACCTCGACCATGAAGTGCACGATGCCGGGCTCCATCAGGCCCGGGTACAGGCCCAGGCTGTGGTGGCGGGGGTTGCACCCCATGAAGTGCATCCAGTGGAAGTCGCGGTCGGCGGCGGCGCCGGGCACGATGGCGGCGGGCAGCCGCATCGAGTCGCGCAGTGTGAAGCCGAGGAGCCCTTCGTAGAAGTCGTACGCCTCCTCCATGGCGGGGGCGGGCAGCACGACGTGGCCCAGGCCCAGATCACCGGTGACGAAGCGGTTGCCGTACGGGGTGACGGCCGGGCTGTGGTCCTGTGCCTGGCCCCAGAAGATCTCCAGCTGGTTGCCGGCCGGGTCCTGGCAGTGGAACATGCCCTGCACCCGCCGGTCGGCGAGCTCGTCGGGCTTGGCGTCCTCGACCTCGACCCCGGCCGCCGTGAGTTCCGTGCGGGCGACGGCGAGAGCCGCGGCGTCACGTACCTCCCAGCCGGCGGCGAGGAGCCGGTCGGTGGCGCCGCGCACGACGGTGATGCGGTGCGCGCGGTCGTCGAGTCGCAGCCGCAGGGTGTCCTCGGTCGATCCCGGCGCCTCGATCATGCCGAGGACGTCGAGCGTGAAGGCACGCCACTCATCGAACCTGGCGGTTTCCAGACGCAGATAGCCCAGTGCGCGAATATCCATGAACCTGGTGCCTCTCAGTGCGTGAAGAAGTCGACGGCGAGCCGGTTGAACTCGTCGGCCTGTTCGGTCTGCGCCCAGTGGCCGCAGTGCGGGAACACATGGAGCCGGGCGTCGGGGATCGCCTTGAGCGCCACCAGTGCCCCGTCGAGCGGGTTGGCCCGGTCCTCGCGGCCCCAGGTGAGCAGCACGGGTGCGGTGATGCGGTGGGCCTCGCGCCACAGCATGGTGTCCTGCTGCCAGGCCGGGTTGGCGAAGGAGGCCGCCATCCGTGCGCTGCCGACCTTGGTGCTGGGATCGATGGCCTGGGCCCAGCGCTCCTCGATCAGCTCGTCGGTGACGATGGCCGGGTCGTAGGCGAGTGTGGTGAGGAAGGTGCGCAGCTGGTCCTTGGTCGGCTCGGCGGCCGCGCTGAACTCGAAGAGCCGCTTGATGCCTTCGGTGGGGTCGGCGGCGAAGAGGTTGAGGGAGATCCCGCCGGGCCCCATCAGAAGGAGCTTGTCCACCTTGTCCGGGTGGTTGAGCGCCATCCGTGTGGAGGTGCCGCCGCCGAGCGAGTTGCCGATGAAGTGGGCCCGGGATATGCCCAGTTCGTCCATCAGGGCGGCCACGGCGTCCGCGCTGAAGCTGAAGAAGTCCTTGTCGAGTTCGGGCTTGTCGGAGGCTCCGAAGCAGGGCTGGTCGACGAGGAGGGTACGGAAGTGCTCGGCGAAGACCGGCAGGTTGCCGCCGAAGTTGGACCAGCCGGAGGCGCCGGGGCCGCCGCCGTGCAGCATGATCACGACGGGTGCGCCGGCGTCGGCCGGTCCCGCCTCGTGGTAGTGCAGGGTGAGTCCGCCGGCCTTGACGGTGCGGGAGGTGGAGTCGTGGTCGATCACAGCATCGTGTCCTGGGTTTCGAGGCCGAGGGCTCCGCGGCCGAAGAGGACGAGCGCGCGCTCGGGGTCGTTGGCGGCGTGGCCGCGGGCGTTGTGGGCGTCGCGCCAGGCGCGCTGGATCGCGTTGTCGCCGGTGCGCATGGCGCTGCCGCCTGCGTTCTCCATCAGCAGGTCGACGGCGGCGACCGCGCGCTCGGTGGCGAGCACCTGGTCACGGCGGGTGCGGGTGCGCAGCGCGGTCGGGAGCTCCTCACCGCGTTCGGCACACTCGTACAGGTCCGAGATGTTCCGGACGAGCTGTAGCCAGGAGGCGTCGATGTCGCTGGCGGCGCGGGCGATGCGCACCTGTGCGAAGGGGTCCTCGGCGACCTGCTGCCCGTACGAGACGCGGATCCGCTCGCGGGTGGCGGCGACGTAGCTGTCGTACGCGCCTTCGGCGATGCCGATCACCGGGGTGGAGATGGTGGTGGTGAAGACCGAGGCGTACGGCAGGCGGTAGAGCGGTTCGGGGTTGTGCTCCTGCCCGGGGGACTGCAGGGCGGTGACCGGTCCGAAGCTGAGGGCGCGGTGGTCGGGGACGTAGGCGTCCTCGATGATGATGTCGTTGCTGCCGCTGCCGCGGAGTCCGACGGTGTCCCAGACGTCGTCGATGCGGTAGTCGGTGCGCGGCACCAGGAAGGTGCGCATGTCGACGGGCTTGCCGTCGGCGTCGTTGATGATGCCGCCGAGCAGCGCCCAGTCGGCGTGGTCGCAGCCGGATGAGAAGCGCCAGCGCCCGGAGATCCGGAAGCCGTCACCCTCGGCGGTGGGGGTGACCTTGCCGGTCGGGGCGTACGAGGAGCAGATGCGGACCCGGTTGTCCTGGCCCCACACCTCCTCCTGGGCGCGCTGGTCGTACAGCCCGACGTGCCAGGGGTGGACGCCGACGACGGAGGCGACCCAGCCGGTGGACCCGCAGGCCCTGGCGATCTCTCTGACGGCGCTGTAGAAGACTGCGGGGTGTGCGGCGTAACCGCCGTACGCCTTGGGCTGGAGGAGCCGGAAGAAGCCGGTATCGGCGAGTTCCTTGATGGAAGTGTCCGGCACGCGGCGCAGCGCCTCGGTCTCGGCGGCGCGCTCGCGCAGGGTCGGGGCAAGGGCCCGCACGGCGGCGAGAACCTCGTCGGCACTCATGCGCATCCCCTCTCGGTCGTCCTGGTTGGGTGCGAGGAACCTACGCTTTTACTATTCCGAAACGAAATACCTTCTTCCCGCTGAGCGGGAACCGTGGAAGCCTCACGACATGGCAGAGCAGCCACCCTCACTGTTGGAGAAAGCCGCGCTGGTACTGGGTGCCTTCGAGGGCCCGGCGCCCCGGCTGACGCTGACCGAAGTGATCCACCGCTCGGGACTTCCGCGCTCGTCGGTGCACCGCATACTCGATCAGCTCGTACGTCTGCGCTGGCTGGACCGGGAGGGCCGGGACTACCGGCTCGGGATGCGGATGCTGGAGCTCGGCGCTCTGGCCTCGCACCACAACCGGCTGCGCAGAGCGGCCCTGCCGCATCTGCACGCGCTGCACGAGTCCACCGGGCATGTGGCGCACCTCGCGGTGCTCGACGGGCCCGAGGTGGTGTATCTGGAGCGCATCGGCGGGGCTCAGGACGGGAGCGTGCCCTCTCGGGTGGGCGGCCGGCAGCCGGCGTACTGCACGGGGACGGGCAAGGCGATCCTCGCGTTCAGCGAGGACGCGCTCGTGGCCGAGACGGTACGGGCGGGGCTGCGGCCGCGCACGGCCCGCACGATCACCCGCCCGGTGGCGTTCCGTGAGGAGCTGCGGCGGATCCGGGAGCGGGGTGTGGCCTTCGACGTCGAGGAGGCGTTCCGGGGGGTGTCGTGTGTGGCGGCGCCGCTGCGGGGCTCGGGACGGGCGATCGCCTCGGTGTCGATCTGCGGCAATGGCACGCACCGCGAGCTGGAGCGGCTGGCCCCCGTGGTGCTGGCCACGTCCCGCGCGGTGTGGCGCTCGCTCTTCGGACCGGGACGCGCGGAGGCCCGGACGCGGATGCCCGGGAACCCCGCCCCCGCCCCGGCGGTGACCTCGCCCATCGACCCGGTGGAGATGGACAACATGATGTCGTGGATGCGGTTCGTCGACTGGATGTGAGGCGTGGCCCCCGGCGGATCGGGGGCCCAGGGGCGGGGGCGCGGGGCGGGCCGGAGGACCGGCCGGTCCCGCGTGGCGGGACAGCGGGGGCGGGTCAGGAGTAGCTGATGCTGATCCGCTCGCTGACCGGCAGCGCCTGGCAGGCCAGGATGTAGCCCTCCGCGCGGTCCTCGTCGTCCAGGACGTCGTCGTGGGCCACCGAGACCTCGCCTTCGAGGACCCGGCAGGCGCAGGCGGCGCAGGCGCCCTCCCGGCAGGAGAACGGGGCGTCGATTCCCGCCGCGAGCAGGGCGTCGAGCAGGGGGGTGGTGGCGCCCCAGGCCACCCGGTGGGTCTCACCGTCCAGCTCGACCACCGCCTCGGAGCCTTCGCCCGCCGGCCCGGCGGGCTCCACGGGCCCGGCCGGGGCCGTGCCGAAGACGTCCCCGCTGAGGGAGAAGAACCGTTCCCGGTGGATGGCGGCGGGGGCGGCCCCCGCCGCGCGCAGGGCTGCGTCCACCGCGTCCATGAAGGGCGCGGGACCGCAGAGGTACGCGTGGTGGCCGGCGTAGGGCTCCAGGAGTCCGGTGAGCCGCTCCGCGGCAGGCAGGCCGTCCAGCGTCTCCAGCCAGTGCAGGACGACGAGCCGCCGCGGATAGTCTTCGGCGAGTTCCCGGAGTTCGTCCCGGAAGATCACCGAGGTCGCGTCGCGGTTGGCGTACAGGAGCACGACGCGGCCCTGACCCCTGTCCAGGGCCGCCTTGGCGAGCGAGATCACCGGGGTGATGCCGCTGCCCGCGGCCGCCAGCAGCAGATCGCCGTCCAGCGGGCCCGAGCCGAAGGTGCCGGCCGGTGCCAGCACCTCCAGTTCGTCGCCCTCGCCGATGTGGTCGCAGAGCCAGTTGGAGCCGTGGCCGCCCGCCACCCGCTTCACCGTGATCTTCATCGGTTCGCCGGAGTGCGGGGAGCTGGCGAGGGAGTAGCACCGTGCGGCCACTCCCCCGTCAGGACCCGGCAGTCTCAGCGTCAGGAACTGGCCCGGCCGGTAGGCGAGTGCACCGTCGGCCGGGTCCAGTACGAAGGAGCGCGCGTCCGCCGTCTCGGCCACCACGGCGGTGACCCGGACCCGGTGCGTCCGGGCCACCGGCACCTGGGGCAGCTCAGGCATCGGCCACCGCCAGCCGCCCGTCGCCGACGGCCCGGTCGATGCTGTCGCGCAGGGCGGCGCAGGTGCGCATCGGGTCCCGGTACTCGTCGCAGACCTCCGCCGCGTCGGCCGTCCACTGCACTGAGGTGTGGGCCATGCTGAACTTCTCGCACAGGACCTGGTTGCCGCAGGCCGCGCACTCGACCGGTGTCATGTCAGCCCTCGCTCCGGTGTCGGGCCACGTTCTCGTCGACCTCGCGCTGCCATGCCTCGGTGGCACGGGCGGTGTCGATCTCGAACTCGAAGCGCTGTGTCATCTCGTCCTTGACGTCGCCGGCGTTCACATAGAACTGCTCGTACCAGCGGCGCAGTTGGTAGACCGGACCGTCCTCCTCCGAGAGGAGGGGGTTGTCGATGCGGGTCTTGTTCTTCCAGATGTGGACGTCCTGCTCGAAGCCGACGGCCAGCCCGTCCGACGTGAGCCGCGCGGCCTCCGCCGCCTGCTCGTCCGTCATGCCGGGCATCTTCTTGACGATCGCCCCGTACATCAGCATGAAGCTGTCCGAGTCGATCGGGTAGTGGCAGTTGATCAGCACGCTCTCCATGTCCACGTCCGCGCCGACGTCGCTCCACATGTAGTCGATCATGTAGGAGGGGCCGTGGTACGAGGCGTCGGAGCGGAGCACGCCCTCGGTGCTGAGGGTGCCGAGGTCGACGTCGCCGCGGGGCGAACTCTCCATGTACTGGGTGGCGGTGTGGCCCTCGAAGACGTTCTTGAAGTACGTCGGGAAGCAGTAGTGCACGTAGAAGAAGTGCGCCATGTCGACGACGTTGTCCACGATCTCCCGGCAGTTGGAGTTCTCCACCCGCAGGGCGTTCCAGCTCCAGTCGCTCCACTCGTCGCTGAAGGCCCCTTCGATGCGCGGGACGGTGACGCCGGGCGGCGGCGGGTTCCCCTCGGGGTCGTTCCAGACGAAGAGCTGCTTGTTCTCCTCGACGGCGGTCCAGGCCCGGGTGCGGGCCCGCGGCGGCACCCGGCGCGCGTAGGGGATCCCCGCGCAGCGGCCGTTGCCCGACCAGCGCCAGTCGTGGAAGGGGCAGGCGACGGCGTCGCCCTTGACCGTGCCCTGGGCGAGGTTGCCGCCCATGTGCGGGCAGTACGCGTTGAGGACGTGCAGCTCGCCGTCGTCCTGGCCCTGGAAGACCACGAGCCGGGTGCCGAACGCCTCGATCTCGTGCGGCTCCCCGTCCTTGAAGGAGTCGGCGAGGCCGAGGCAGTGCCAGCCCCGCGCGAAGCGGGTGGGCGGCGCTGCCGCCTCGATCACGCGGACTTCTTCGCTTGCTGCGGTCATCTTGTGCCTCCTTGGTGGTGGTGACGCGTCGGGGCGGGCTCCGCGGGGCGCTGCGGTCAGCGGCCGGCCGAGAGTTCGAGCGCGATGTCGATGAGCTGGTCCTCCTGGCCGCCGACCAGCCTCCGCTCGCCCGCGCGCAGCAGGATCTCGGCGCCGGACACTCCGTACCGTTCGGCCTGGCGGTAGGCGTGCTTGAGGAAGCTGGAGTAGACCCCCGCGTGCCCCATCAGCAGGGCGAGGCGGTCGAGCCGGCACTCGTCGTCCATCACGGGGCGTACGGCGTCCTCGGCCGCGTCGATGATCTTGAGTACGTCGATGCCGGTGCGGATGCCCATCTTGGCGCAGACGGCGACGAGTGCCTCCACGGCGGTGTTGCCCGCTCCGGCGCCGAGCCGCCGTGTCGAGCCGTCGATCTGGAGCGCTCCGGCCTGTATCGCGGCGATCGAGTTGCCGGTGCCGAGTGCGAGGTTCTCGTGGCCGTGGAAGCCGACCTGTGCGTCGTCGCCCAGTTCGGCGACGAGGGCGGCGACCCGGTCGGTCACGTCGTCCATGACCATGGCGCCGGCCGAGTCGACCACGTACACGCACTGGCAGCCCGCGTCGGCCATGATGCGGCCCTGCCTGGCCAGTGCCTCGGGGGTGGTGGAGTGCGCCATCATCAGGAACCCGACGGTCTCCAGGCCCATCTCGCGGGCCAGCCCGAAGTGCTGGATGGAGATGTCCGCCTCGGTGCAGTGCGTGGCGATGCGGCAGATGGCGGCGCCGTTGCCGTGGGCGGCGCGGATGTCGTCCTTGACGCCGAGCCCGGGAAGCATCAGGAAGGCGATGCGGGCCTGCTTCGCCGTCTCCACCGCGGTCTTGATGAGGTCCTGTTCGGGGGTGTTGGAGAAGCCGTAGTTGAAGGACGATCCGCCGAGTCCGTCGCCGTGCGTGACCTCGATGACCGGGACCCCGGCGCCGTCGAGTGCGGTGACGATCGACCGTACGTGCTCCACGGTGAACTGGTGGCGCATGGCATGCGATCCGTCACGCAGGGAGGAGTCGGTGACGCGGATGTCGAGCGTGTCCGAGTAGGGCATCTGGTACTCCTCAGAGGCCGGGGGCGAGGAGCGCCTTGGCGAACTCCTCGCCGACCTTGGTGGCGGCGGCGGTCATGATGTCGAGGTTTCCGGCGTACGGCGGGAGATAGTCGCCCGCGCCCTCCACCTCCAGGAAGACCGCGACGCGGGCCATGCCGCCGCTCTCCGGGGTGGGGTCGTCGAACTGCGGCTCGGAGCGCAGCCGGTAGCCCGGCACGTACGAGGCGACGTCCTCGGCGACCTGCTTGATGGAGAGAGCGATGGCGTCGCGGTCGGCGTCCTCGGGGATGGCGCAGAAGACGGTGTCGCGCATCATCACGGGCGGGTCGGCCGGGTTCAGGATGATGATGGCCTTGCCGTGGTCCGCGCCGCCGATGTCCTCGATTCCACGGGCGGTGGTCCGGGTGAACTCGTCGATGTTGGCGCGGGTCCCCGGTCCTGCCGATACGGAGGACACGGACGCCACGATCTCGGCGTACCGGACGGGGACGATCCGCGAGACGGCGTACACCATGGGGATGGTGGCCTGGCCGCCGCACGTGATCATGTTGACGTTCGGCTGGTCGAGATGGGCGCGCAGGTTCGCGGGCGGTACGACGGCCGGGCCGACCGCGGCCGGGGTGAGGTCGATGGCGCGGATGCCGAGTTCGGCATAGCGCGGGGCGTTGGCCCGGTGCACGGCGGCGGAGGTCGCCTCGAAGACGAGGTCGGGCCGCTCGTCCCCGTCGAGCAGCGCTCCGACTCCGTCGGGGCTGGCCTCGATCCCGGCGGCGCGGGCACGGGCGAGCCCCTCGCTGGCCGGATCGACACCGATCATCCAGCGGGGCTCGATGTACGGGGACCGCTGGAGTTTGTACATCAGGTCGGTCCCGATGTTGCCGGAGCCGACGATGGCGGCGGTCGCCTTGGTCCTGTTGGTCATCATCACCTCAGATGAAGGAGAGCGAGACCGGGCCGAGCCCGGTGAAATCGGCGGTGTAGGTCTGGCCTGCCTCGACGTCGACGGCCCTGGTGCAGGACCCCGGCAGCACCAGATGGCCCTTCTTCAGCGGGACGCCGAAGCGGGCCACGGTGCGGGCCAGCCAGGCGACGGAGGCGGCGGGGTCGCCGAGTACGGCGTCGCTGCGGCCCGCGGCGATCTGCTCGGGGCCACAGCGCAGTACGGCGTCGATGGCCTTGAGGTCCAGTTCGCGCGGGTCGCGGCCGTCGCCGGTGACGTATCCGGCGGACGAGGCGTTGTCGGCGACGGTGTCGGCGATGGAGATGCGCCAGTCGGCGATCCGGCTGTCGATCAGCTCGATCGCGGGGACGACGCGTTCGGTGGCGGCGAGTACGTCCGCCGTGGTGCAGCCCTCGCCGGGCAGGTCGTCGCCCAGGACGAAGCCGACCTCGACCTCGATACGCGGCGCACAGTAGCGGCCGACGGGGACCGGCCGGTCCTCGGACAGCCTCATGTCGTCCAGGAGGTGGCCGTAGTCGGGCTCGTCGACGCCCATCATGCGCTGCATGACGGGCGAGGAGAGACCGACCTTGTGACCGTGCACGGCGGCCCCGCCGGCGACCCTGCGGCCGATACCGAGCAGCTGGATCTCGTAGGCGTCCTCGGTGCCGATTCCCGGGAACAGCTCGGTCAGCGGGGCGATGGGCCGCCGGTCGCGCTCGGCCGCGCCGAGCGCGTCCGCGGCGGTCTGCCGTTCACTGGCCGTGAGCATGGGCGGTCCTCCGCAAGAGTGGTGGGACTGAAGGGTGGTGGGGCTGGCTGGGGGGTGTAGTGCGACTCGGAGAGTGGTGCAACACGTGGCCCTCACGCGGGTGGTGCCACACGGGTGTGCCACAGGTGATGCGGCACACGTTGTGCAACACAGCGGCCCCACACGGGTACGGGTGGTGCCGCACAGGTGGTGCACCACGGGCAGTGCCACACGAGTGGTGGTACTGCTCGGAGGCTAAGCCGCGGGCCCCGACGCGGCCGAGCTGCGGCTCCCGCTGAGTGGGAAACCCATGCGATCCGGTCGGTGGCGCGGGGCGGCGGGTGTCAGCGGGGCCGCTGGTGTTCATGCAGGCCGGGGCACATGTGACGGCTCTTCGGGAGCTTCGGCCGTCCCGGCCGGGGCGGGGCGGGAGGCGTGCCGCGCGACAACCCCACCGGCAGCACCTCCCCCGCGGAGCGGATCCGCTGCTACCTTCCCGTCCAGCATCCGTCCACCGCACCGGACGGATCAGCGGAGAGGCCTGTTCACCGCCTCCGGGCGGACGCCGGCCACCGCCGCCCGAGCGGGACTTCACCGCTCACCGGGCGCGGCCCCCGGACCGCGGAGCCATGGACGGCCCCGCGCCGTCCGGGGGCCGCTGCCCACAGCGGGGCGCCCGGCCGCACTGCCCTCCGCGGCCGCACCGCACCGCTCCGGTCCCCGGCCGGACTCCTCACGTCACCCCGCCCACACCCTCTGGGAGTTGTTCCGATGCGCCGTACCCGAAACCCGGCCCGAAGCCGGGCCGTGGCCCGCGTCGCCACCGCCGTGCTCAGCACGGCGCTGGCGCTCACCGGGTGTTCCCACACATCCCACCCGTCGCACACCGCGCACCAGGACACCGGCAAAGCCGCCGAAGGCTCGCGGCCGGTGCCACCCGACGCCAGGCACATCGCTCTCAAGGGCGCGGTCAACGTCCGTGACCTGGGCGGATACCGGACCAGTGACGGCAAACAGCTGCGCTACGGGGTCGTGTTCCGCGGTGACGCACTCGGCAAGCTCACCCCGGCGGACCTCGCCGTGACATCGAAGCTCGGGCTGAAGTCGGTCGTCGACTTCCGGCTTCCCGTCGAAGTCAGGACCGACGGCGCCGACCGGCTCCCGAAAGGGGCGTCCGCCATCCCGCTGCCGATCGACGACACCGGACTCTACGAGCGGACGACGGCGGCCATCGGCAGCCGCGACCCGGCCCAGCAGCAGAAGGCGCTGGGCGACGGCAAGGGGGCGCAGACGATGCAGCGGATCTACCGCACGTTCGTCACCGAAGCGGGGGCGCGCCACCAGTTCGCCAAGGTGCTGGACACCATCGCCGACGGCAAGAGGCTGCCGCTGCTCTTCCACTGCACGTCCGGCAAGGACCGTACGGGCTGGATGAGTTACGTCCTGCTGCGCGCGGTGGGCGTGCCGGCCCGCACGGCCGAGGCGGACTATCTGCTCTCCAACGACATCCGCAAAACCGCCGACGAGAAGACCCGCGAAGGTCTGAAGAAATCGGGGGTCATGAAGGACCCCCAGCTGATCGTTCCGCTGCAGGAGGTCCGCAAGGACTATCTCGGTGCAGCGCTCACCGAGGCGGACCACCGGTACGGCAGTTTCGACGCCTATCTCTCGAAGGGTCTGGGCCTGGATGCCGGGACGCTGCACAAGCTCCGTACGAGGCTGCTGAAGTAGCGACCGCCCCGCCGGGTCCCGGCGCCCGGCACCCCGCCGCCGTCAGGCCCTCGCTTCCTTCGGCAGGCCGAGGACCCGCTCCGCGATGATGTTGCGCTGGATCTCGTTCGAACCGGCGTAGATCGTGTCGGCGCGGGAGAAGAGGAACAGCCGCTGCCAGTCGTCCAGGTCGTACGGCGCCCCGTCCGCCAGCATCCCGCCGGCGCCGCAGACGTCCATCGCCAGTTCGCCGAGCTCCCGGTGCCAGGTCGCCCAGTAGATCTTGCTGATGGAGGCCTCGGGCCCGGGAGCTCCGGCTGCCGCGCCGTCGAGCATCCGCAGCGCGTTGAACCGGATGATCTCCAGACCGGTCCAGGCCCGGGCGAGCCGGTCGCGGACGAGAGGGTCGTCGGCGGCGCCGTTGCGGCGCGCGAGAGCGATCAGCGCTTCCAGCTCACGCCGGAATCCGACCTGCTGGCCGAGGGTGGAGACGCCGCGCTCGAAGCCGAGGGTGGCCATGGCCACCTTCCAGCCGTCGCCCGGTACGCCGACGACATTCTCCGCGCCGGTGCGGGCCCCGTCGAAGAAGACCTCGTTGAATTCGCTGGTGCCCGTCAGCTGGGCGATGGGCCGGACCTCCACCCCCGGCTGGTCCATGGGCACCAGCAGGTAGGAGAGCCCCTCGTGCCGGCGCGTGCCCCGGCCGGTGCGGGCGACCAGGAAGCACCACTGGGACTCATGGGCCAGCGAGGTCCAGATCTTCTGCCCGGTGACCGACCAGCCGTCCGCGTCCCGCTCGGCGCGGGTACGTACGTTGGCCAGGTCGGAACCCGCGTCGGGTTCGCTGTAGCCCTGGCACCACAGCTCGTCGACGGATCTGATCCCGGGGAGGAAGCGGGCCCGCTGGGCGTCGGTACCGAAGGCGATGAGGGTGGGGCCGAGGAGCTGTTCGCCGATGTGCCCCACCCGGGCCGGGGCGTCGGCGAGTGCGTACTCCTCGTGGAAGGCGACCTGTTCCTCCAGGGTCGCGCCGCGTCCGCCGTACTCCTGCGGCCAGCCGACGCAGGTCCAGCCCGCGGCGGCCATGTGCCGTTCCCAGACGAGCCGTTCGGCGAAGGCCTCGTGCTCGCGGCCGGGTCCGCCGCGGCCCTTGAGCGCGGCGAACTCTCCGGTGAGCCCGGACCGCAGCCACGTACGGAACTCCGAGCGGAACTTCTCGGTACTGCTCATGAAACCTGCACCTGCCAAACGATCGCTGGGGAGAAGAGGGCCCGCCGCCGGCCGGTGCCGGACCCGTTCGCGGGCGGGCCGGCCGCCGCGCCGGTGTCAGGCAAGGCGCGCCGCACCGGGCGCGCGCGGTCCGACCACCGCTTCGGCGATGCGGTCGCGGTGCCCGGCCGGTGAGCCGAAGAGCTGGGACGAGCCATGGGCCCGCTTGAAGTAGCGGTGGGCGTCGTGCTCCCAGGTGATGCCGATCCCGCCGTGGAGCTGGATCATGTCCCCGGCCACTGCCGAGAACGCCTCGGAGCAGGCGGACTTGGCGACGGCCGCGTACCTGGACAGGTCGGGTGAGCCGCTCGCCGCCGCCCAGGAGGCGCCGAGGGCGGCGGAACGCGCGGACTCGACGCGTACGAACGCGTCGGCGAGCCGGTGCTTCACCGCCTGGAACGAGCCGATCGGCCGGCCGAACTGCACACGGTCCTGCACATGGGCGATGGTGAGTTCGAGGCAGCGTTCCGCCGCGCCGACCTGTTCCGCGGCGAGAGCCGTACAGGCCAGGTCCCGTACGTGTGCGAGGACCCGGTCGCCGTCCACGGCGACGGCGCGGGCCTCGGCCCCGTCGAACCGCAGTGTCGCCTGCGGCCGGGTGAGGTCCATGGTGGTGTGCGCCTCGCGGCTGACGCCGTCGGCCCCGGACGGGACGTGGAACAGCGCGAGCCCGGCTTCGGTACGGGCGGCGACCAGCAGCACATCGGCGCCCTCACCGGCCCCGTCCGGACCGGACCCGTCCAGGACGTGGTCCTTGACCCCGGTGATCCGCCAGCCGCCGGCACCGCGCACCGCACGGGCCCGCACCGCTTCCGGGCGCCATGACCCGTTCTCCGCCCAGGCGAGCGCCCCGGTGGTCCTGCCCTCCGCCAGCGGGGGCAGCAGTCCGGTGTCGCCCGCGGCCAGCAGCGCCTGGGTGGCGAGGACCGCGGAGCCCAGGTACGGGACCGGGGCGAGCGTCCGGCCCAGCTCCTCCATGACCACATGGACCTCGACAGGACCGCACCCCGCTCCGCCGTACTCCTCCGGAACCGCGAGCCCGGCCACTCCGATCTGCCGGGTCAGCGGCCCCCAGGCGGCGGCCCCCTCGTACTTGGCCAGCAACGACCGTACGGCCGTGCGCAGTTCGTGGTGCTCTTCGCCGAATCTCATCGGCTCTCTCCTTCCGGCCGGTCCTTCGCCCCGGCCTCCTTGGCGGCGCGCCGCAGTTCGGCCTTGAGGATCTTGCCGCTGGCGTTCCGCGGCAGCTCCGGCAGGACGTGGAAGCGGCGCGGGACCTTGAAGTTGGCCAGCCGCTCCCGTGTCCATGCGGTCAGTTCGGCAGGGTCGGGGCGCTGTCCGCCCTCGGTGACGAGATAGGCGACGCCGACCTCGCCGAGCCGTTCGTCGGGGGCGCCGACCACCGCGGCCTCACTGATGAGTTCATGGCCACGCAGGACATTCTCGACCTCGGCGGGGTAGGCGTTGAAGCCGCCTACGACGTACATGTCCTTGAGCCGGTCGGTGATCGAGAGGTAGCCGCGTTCGTCGAGTACACCGATGTCGCCGGTGTACAGCCAGCCGTCGCCGTCCAGGATCTGGGCGGTGGCCTCCGGGTCGTCGAGATATCCGAGCATGACCTGGGGGCCGCGTACGGCGATCTCCCCCGCACTGCCCGGGGGCAGCGCGCCGCCGTCCGGGCCGCCGGGGCCGACGATCCGGATCTCGGTTCCCGGCAGCGGCAGGCCGACGGAGTGCGAGACGCTCCACGCGTCGGCGTCGACCGGGCAGACGGCGACGACGCCCATGCACTCGGTGAGCCCGTAGGCCGTGAACACGCCCGGCGCGCCCAGCCGTTCGCGGATCTCGTCGACGAGGGCGACCGGCACGACGGAGGCCCCGGTGCCCGCCAGGCGCAGCGCGGCGAGGTCGTGATCGCCGAGGTGCGGATGGCGGACCAGCCCGTGGAAGACGGTCGGCGGGGCGAGGAGCACGCTGATCCGCTCGCCGGCGATCAGGCGCAGCACCCGGTCCACGTCATAGACCGCCTCGGGGACCATGGCGACGCCGCGCAGCAGGCAGGCGACGAAGCCGGCCTTGTAGCCGAAGGTGTGGAAGAAGGGGTTGACCAGCAGATAGCGGTCGCCGGGGCGCAGGGTGACGGCCCGGGACCAGGCCTCGATTCCGGCGAGTACCTGCCGGTGGGTGCTCATGACGCCCTTGGGGCTGCCGGTGGTGCCCGAGGTGTAGAGGATGTCGGCGAGGTCGTCGGGTCCGACGGCCGCGGCGCGGGCCGCGCGCCGGTCCTCGGAGACGCCCTGTCCGCGCGCGAGGCAGTCCTCCCAGCTCACCGCGGATCCGGTCGCCCCGCCCCGGAGTACGACGACGGATTCGAGAGCGCCGAGGTCCTCTCCGGAGTCGCGCAGCATGGCCACGTAGTCGATGCCGAGGAACCCGCGTTCGGTGAGCAGGGTGCGGGCGCCGCTGCGGCGGATGATGTCGGCGGCCTCGGCTGCTTTGTAGCGGGTGTTGAGGGGAACGAGCACGGCCCCGGCGGAGAGCGCGCCGAGGGCGGCCGTGATCCATTCGCGGCTGTTGGAGGCCCATACCGCCACCCGGTCGCCCGGCTCCAGGCCGTGGGCGATGACGGCGCGTGCCGCGGCGTGGACCGCATCGCCCAGCTGTCCGAAACTCCAGCGGACCTCTCCGTCAGCGAGGGCGTCGGAACTCCCGTACGCGCGGGCCGCGAAGTCCGCCAGCTGCGCGAGGGTGGTGGGTGGTGGCACCTGGTGTGCGCTGATGATGACCCTCCCTACTTGACGTGCGAGCGTGGCCGGTATCCAATCACAAGTGTTTCGGTTAGGCATATACCTAGTAGGAACATTGGAGGCAACATGCCGACCCTCACCCCTCACCCCACCCCGGGATTCGACGACTCCATGCGGGAGGTTCTCAGCCGTTTCTGCACCGGCGTAGCGGTCATCACCGCGATCCAGGCCGACGGCCGCCCCACCGGTATGGCGGTCCAGTCCTTCTCGTCGGTCTCACTGGAGCCGCCACTGATCTGCTTCTGCCCGGCCCTCACCTCGACGACCTGGCCGCACATCCGCGAGGCGGGCCGGTTCGCCGTGAACATCCTGGCCGCCGAACAGCAGTCGCTGTGCAGGCAGTTCGCGGTGACCGGCCAGGAGAAGTTCCAGGACGCCGACTGGCGTCCGGGCGCCAACGGCGCACCGCTGCTCGACGGGGCACTGGCCACCGTCGAGTGCGATCTCGCGGGCACCTTCCCCGGCGGCGACCATCTGATCGCGCTCGGCCGGGTCACCGCACTGGAGCGGCACGGTGACGCCGAGCCGCTGCTGTACTTCAGGCGAGGCTACGGGCGCCTGCGCTCCAGCTCCTCCAGGTCGGCGAGCATCGAGTCGGCCAGGTCGCGCTCCGAGGCGTAGTACCGCTCGGCCCACTTGAGGGTGAGCGTGGGATACAGCCACGCCTCCTCCGACCGCGCTCCGGCGATGTCGACCTCGGCGCGCTGCCGCATCTTCTCCGCGTACTCGCGGTGGGTGCCGAGGACGTCGCGCATCTGCTGGGTCTCCAGCAGATGACCGAGCCAGATCCGCAGCATGACGCCGTGCTTGAGCACGGGCGGCTCGACGGGCGCCTCGCGCGCCCAGGTCCGCACGGCGTCCATCCCGTCACCGGTGATCGCATAGACGCGCTTGTCCCGGCTGCCGGTCTCCTGGGCGACCATCCGGGAGGTCACATAACCGACCTTCTCCAGCCGCTTGAGCTCCCCGTAGATCTGCGAGAACGACGGGCTCCAGTAGAAGAACCTCAGCGACCAGTCCGACCACTTCTTGAGGTCGTACCCGGACAGCTCCTCACCGAACGAGAGCAGCCCGAGCACGGCCCAGCTGGTCGCCGGGAGCGCCGGCCTGCCGGGCTCAGTGCCCTGCTGACCACCCTGTTCGCTGCCCTGTTCACTGCTCGTCCGCTTCTCCGTCACGCCCGGCAGTCTACGGTCCGGCCACGTCCGGCCGGACCGCCGCGACCCGCTCCGCACCCGTCGCACCCCCACCCCACCCCCGCCCCTTCCGTCAGACATCTATGCCTGATAGAAGTATTCCTAATCGAAATACTCCGGAGGCACCCCGTGAAGTTCTCCATGATCTTCGAGGCACAGCTCTCGAACCCGACCCCAGAGCGCGAACGCCAGGTCATCAACGACTGCGTCGACCAGGCCGTGTACGCGGAGGAGATGGGCTTCGACCGGATCTGGGCCGTCGAGCACCACTCGCTCTCGCAGTACGCGCACATGAGCGCGTCCGAGATCTTCCTGACCTGGGTCGCCGCGCGGACCTCCCGCATCCGTATCGGCCACGGCGTCGTCACGATGCCCTTCGGCTATCAGCACCCGGTCCGGGTCGCCGAGCGCGCGGCCATGCTCGACGTGCTCTCCGGCGGGCGCGTCGACATCGGCTCCGGGCGCGGCGCGACGAAGCAGGAGATGTCCATGTACGGGGTGCGCCCCGAGGACACCTATCCGCAGATGGAGGAGGCCCTGCGGATCTTCTCCAGCGCGTGGCGCAAAGAGCAGTTCGAGTGGCACGGGTCGATCGACATCGGCCCCGGCGCCATCCTGCCCCGCCCGGTCCAGGACCCGCATCCGCCCCTCTTCATGGCGTGCAGCAAGCACGACACCCTCAAGCTCGCGGCCGAACTGGGCATCGGCGCCCTGGTGATGGGCTTCGCCGGGGCCGACGACGTCCGCGCGATGCGCGCCGTGTACGACGAGGCCATCGCCGCCAGGAGCGGCGAGCGCTGTGTGTCGACCGAGATCAACGACCACTTCTCGGCGCTCTGCCCGACGATCGTCCTCGACGACGCGGAGCGCGCGCTGCGCATCGGCACCCGGGGCCAGCGCTTCTTCGCCGAGTCCATCGCGCACTGGTACGGGAACTCGCCCGCGCCCACCGGCGACGACGAGGACGAGGACCACGTGGCCCTGATGGCGCGCGACCGCGACGAGCTGGTCGCCAGGCTGCACGACGCCAACATCCCGGCCCGCCCCGTCGACACCGGCACCTTCAACGCGGACCACGCCTACGGCACCGCCGACACAGCCATCGCCTATGTCGAGAAGCTCCGCCAGATCGGGGTGGACGAGGTGATGTGCCTCATCCAGATGGGCACGGTGCCGCAGGAGGCATGCATGGAGACCATCCGCCAGTGGGGCGAGACGGTCATCCCGCACTTCCGGGCGCTGGACGGCGAGAAGTGACCGCCCCCACGGCCGCGGACGCGGCAGCGGGCGGCGTACGGCTGGACGGCAAGGTGGCGCTGATCACCGGAGCCGGCCGGGGCCAGGGAGCAGTCGAGGCACGGCTGTTCGCGGAATCCGGCGCACGGGTCGTGATCACCGACGTCCGCGAGGAGGAGGGCCGCGAGGTCGCCGCAGGGCTGGGCGACGCAGCGGTGTTCGTCCCGCACGACGTGACGGAAGCGGCGAGCTGGGAGACGGCGGTCGCGACGGCCGTACGGAGCTTCGGGCGGCTGGACATCCTCGTCAACAACGCCGCCCTGTGGCGGACGGCGCCGGTCGACACCGAGACGCAGGAGAATTTCGAGCTGCTGTTCCGCGTCAATCTGCTGGGCCCCTTCCTGGGCATCAAGGCCGTACTCCCCGCCCTGCGGAACGCGGGCGGCGGGTCCATCGTCAACATCTCGTCGACCGCGGGTCTGGTCGGCATCGCCCAGCACGCGGCCTACGGATCGAGCAAGTTCGGGCTGCGCGGACTCAGCAAGCACGTCGCCCTCGACCTCGCGGCCGACGGCATCCGGGTCAACTCGGTGCACCCGGGGATGGTCGACACCCCGATGGTCGCGGGGGCGCTGGGCGAGGACGCGGGGCAGCGGGAGCACCCGCGGGTGCCACTGCGGCGCATGGGCCGGCCGGACGAGGTCGCCGAGCTCGTCCGCTTCCTGGCCTCCGACGCCGCCTCCTACATCACCGGCGCGGAGTTCACCGTGGACGGGGGGCTGACCACCGGATGAGCCTCACCCCCGCCGCACGCCGCTTCGCCGACGTGCTGTCCCACGGTTTCCCCGACCCGGCGGACGGCCCGCTGGACGTCGCAGCCCTGCGCAGAGCCTCGTCGGCAGGACCGGCGCGCGGACTCCCGGAGGTCGCGCGGGTGAGCGACGCGTCCGCACCGGGACCGCCGGGCGCCCCGCCGGTGCCCGTACGGATCTACGAACCCGCCCCGGACGGCGCGGACGGCGACCGGCCGCTCATCGTCTTCTGTCACGGCGGCGGCTGGGTGATGTGCGGACTGGACACGCACGACGGCCTCTGCCGTGAACTCGCCTCGCGCACGGGCGCGTTGGTGGTGTCGGTGGACTACCGGCGCGCACCGGAGCACCGGTTCCCCTGTGCGCTGCTCGACGCGTACGCCGTCACGGAATGGGCAGCCGGGCGCGCCCGTGAACTCCGCTGCGCCCCGTCCCGGGTGGTCGTCGCCGGAGACTCCAGCGGCGGCAATCTGGCAGCGGCCGTCGCGCTGATGGCCCGGAACGCGGACGGGCCGGCCATCGCCGCCCAGCTCCTGGTCTACCCGGTGCTCGACGACCGCCTGGAGACCGCTTCCGCCGCCGATTACGCCACCGGGTACTTCCACACCACTGCCCATATGCGCTGGTACTGGGAGCAGTACCTCGGGCCGGAAGGCGACGGCGCCGACCCCTACGCCTCGCCGGTGCGCGCCGCGGACCTGGGCGGGCTGCCCCCCGCGCTGCTGATCCTGCCCGAGTGCGACCCGCTGCGTGACGAGGGCCGGGTCTACGCGGAGCGGCTGCGTGAGGCGGGTGTCCCGGCCGAAGTGCGGGTGGAGCGTGGGATGTTCCACGGCTTCCTCGGCGGGGCCGGTGTCCTGCCGGAGGCGGACGCGGCGCTCGGCGCGGCGGCCCGGTGGCTGCTGGAGGTCTGACGGGACGGAACCGCCGCGCGGCCTCCCTCCGGAGCACGGAGGGAGGGCGCGCGGCGGCGTCCAGGTGCGGCCGGGGCCGCGGGAGGAACGGACTGCGCCGCCCGCCCCTGCACCATTCAGCGGCCCTACGGCCGTGGGCCGATGGGTTTCTCCCCGTCGTGGACCGTGATGGCCATCGCCGGACAGATGTCCGCCGCGTCCAGGGCCCGTTCGTCCTCGGCGATGTCGCTGTTGAGCGCGCGGGCACGGTCGTGGTCGAGGGCGAAGAGGTCGGGGGCGGCGCCCGCGCACATCCCCGATGCCATGCACTGGCTCCGGTCCACCTCCACATGCCAGGTCATCGGCTCACCACCCGACCGGCATGACACGGGGGCCGCGGACCAGCATCTCGCCCTTCCAGACGATGTCGCCCGCGAGCCGGAGATCCGGGAAGCGGGCGGTGAGCGCGCCGAGCGCCTCCTGGAGTTCGAGCCGGGCGAGCGGGGCGCCCAGGCAGTGGTGGACTCCATGGCCGAAACCGAGGTGCTGGTTGGTGGCGCGGGAGAGGTCCAGCTTGCCCGGCGCCGAGAAACGCAGCGCGTCCCGGTTCGCCGCGCCCACCGCGACCAGGACGGGAGAGCCGGCACGGACCAGCGTGCCGCCCACCTCGATGTCCTCCTTCGCGTACCGGGGCTGGCCCGCGCCGCTGCCCAGCGGTACGAAGCGGAGCAGTTCCTCGACCGCGCTGTCGATGAGGCCCGGGTCGGAGCCGAGCCGCTGCCACTCCCCGGGGTGGTCCAGCAGGGTGTGGACGAAGTTGGGAATCTGGCTGGCGGTGGTCTCGTGTCCGGCGACCAGGATGCCGACGCAGAGGTCGACCAGTTCGAGCTCGGACAGCCGGTCGCCGCCGTCCCTCGCCTCGATCAGGGCCGTCATCAGGTCGTCACACGGCTCGGCGCGGTGCTGGGCGATCAACCCGGCCATATAGGCGCGGAGTTCCTCCCGGTTGGCATCGAACTCCTCGGCCGTGAGCGAACTCGTGGAGAGCGCGGCGTCGCTCCAGATCCGGAACTTCGGCCGGTCCTCCTCCGGTACGCCCAGCATCCGGCAGATCACGGCGACCGGGATCGGCAGCGCGTACTCCTCCACCAGGTCGACCGGCGGTCCGGCGGCCTCCATCCTGTCCAGCAGCCCTGCCGTCAGCTCTCGTACCTGGGGGCGGAGCTTCTCGACCTGGCGCACGGTGAACGCCTTGGCCACCAGCGAGCGCAGCCGGGTGTGGTCGGGCGGGTCCATGCCCAGGATGCCGCTGTCCCTGCGTCCCTCGCCCTGGCGGGGTTCGTCGTGCTTGTACCCCTCGGCCCGGCTGAAGCGCAGGTCGCCGAGGACCAGGCGGGCCTCCTCGTAGCGGGTGACGAGCCAGGCCGGTTCGCCGTAGGCCATCCGGACCTGAAGCAGTCCCGGCCGGTTCCGTACCTGTTCGTACTCCTCGGCCAGGGCGAGGCCCTCGGCCGTGTTGAAGGGATAGGCGAGAGGTTCCGTGCTGGCTGTGGTCACACTGCTCTCCTCCTTGTAAGCACTTGCTTACAAACGGTAGGTCTGCATCAGGGCACCGTCAACGGCGGTATACGGCCGTTATGCTGACGCCTCACCGAGGAGGAGCCGGATCATGGAGGAACGCCCCAGCAGCGGGTCCGGCGAGCGGCGCCGTGACGCCCAGGGGACCCGGCGGCTGCTCCTCGACGCGGCGGCGAAACTGTTCGCCGAGCGGGGGTACGAGGCCGCGACGGTGCGCGACATCGCCGCGCTGGCGGGGGTCAACCAGGCCCTGCTTTTCAGGTACTTCGGCTCGAAGCAGGCGCTGCTCACCGAGGTGATGGCGTCCGGGGGCCAGGAGCAGGTGCGCACGACGGCGCCGGAGCGGCTGTTCGCCACAGCGCTGCGCGGAATGCTCACCGGTGGCGGGAAAGAGGCGGCGGACCTGCCGCTGGCCGTCTATCTGCGGTCGATCGGGACCGGCGGGGAAGTCGGCGACATGGTCAAGGCGCTGGGGGACGAGTACTCCGCAGTGCTGTCCACCCTGTCCGGCGCGGAGGACAGCCTCCTGCGCGCGGATCTGGCCATGGCGTGGCTGCTGGGGATCGGCCTGATGCGGGTCGTCGTGGCCAAGGAACCCCTGGCCGGCGCCGCCCCGGAAGAGATCTCCCGGCTGGTGCTCGGCGCGCTGGAGAGCCTGCTGGAGGACCTGGCACCCGCCGAGGACTGACGGCCGGCGAAATCAGCCGCTCAGCCCCGCGAACAGTGACATTTCCTACGACCTCGGCCGGGCCGCCGGCCCCGGCGGGCCGTTGAACTGCGGACCGCCGGGCCGGTGACCTGGGTGGCCGCCGCCTTCCGGGTCAGCGCAGTCCGGCGAAGAGATCGTTCTCGGGTACGGCCGCACCGGTGGCGTCCTTGACACGTAGGTACGTCTCCATGCCCATGAACTCGCCGAACCTCTCCTTGCCCATCTTGAGGAAGAAGATGTTCTCGCCCTGACTGGCGTGCGCGGCCAGCGCATCGAACTTCTGACCGCTGAACGCGGTGGTGTCCACCCACGTGGTGATCTCGTCGTCGGGGAGGCCGATCTCGGCCATCGCGGCGGCCTCGGCAGGATCCGGCTCCGGCATGTCCTCCTGGAACTCGCGCACGGTCTCCCCGAACCGCTGCATCATCGAGCGGGGCATCGTCGTCCAGTACACCTTCGGCGTCAGCTCGGTCATCTCCAGCGCCGCCATCGTGATGCGGTGGGCCTGGATGTGGTCGGGGTGGCCGTAGAAGCCGTTCTCGTCGTAGGTGACGACCACATCGGGCCGGTAGTGCCGCATGAGTTCCGCAAGCCGGGCGGCGCCTTCCTCCACGGGGGTCTGCCAGAAGGATCCGGGGGCGTCGTTGCTCGGCCAGCCCGTCATCCCGGAGTCGGCATAGTCCAGCATCTCCAGATCGCTGACCTTCAGGACGTCACAGCTCGCCTCAAGTTCCCGACGGCGCATCGAGGCGACGGCCGCCGGGTCGTGCCCGGGTTCGCCCGGCTTGACACCCCCCGCTCCGTCACCGCAACCGCCGTCGGTACATGTCACGAGAACCGTGCGGATGCCCTCCGCCGCGTACCGCGCGAGGACCCCTCCGGTTCCGGTGGCCTCGTCGTCGGGGTGGGCGTGTACTGCCATGAGCGTCAAGGGCCGGTCAGTCATGAAGAACAGTCTCCTGCAGAAATACGTCTTGGTCCGAGTGCGCGGCGGGCGTACCGCGATCCTGGGGACCGGATCCTGGTGGGGCGGACGCCCTGCGGCCTCCGTGTTCCCCGCCCGTGCGGCTCCGGTCCCCCGGTCGGTGCAACCGTGCCGGCCGGTCCTGTTGTTCCCGGCGCGGCCGATCCGTATTCCGGGGCGCCGGCGTTTCAACGCGAACGAGGGGCGCAGGTCGGATGCCGCGTGCGGACAGCCTCGCGGGGCGGTCCCGAGGGAACCGCCCCGCGAGGAGTGGACGCAACGGATGTCAGCCGGTGAAGGCCGCGGTTCCGTTGGGGGTGCCCAGACCGCTCGGGCCGTCATAGCCCGCCTTGCCGGTGCACAGGTAGGACGAGCCGCAGCTGCCGTTCGAGCCGCTGGTGACGTCGTTGAGCGAACCGGTGTGCGCGTACGGGAACGACGCCGGCGTGGAGCCGGACGACGGGGTGCCCGCGAGTGCGTAGACCGCTGCGATCAGCGGCGACGACGCGCTGGTGCCACCGAAGACCATCCAGCCGGTGCCCGGGCTGTACGAGTCGTACACGGCGACGCCGGTGTTGGGGTCGGCGACCGCCGACACATCGGCGACCGTGCGCTTGGCGCAGCCGGTGTCCTTCTGCCACGACGGCTTGGCGTCATAGCCGGAGCAGCCCGAACCGGCTCCGCTCCACACGGACTCCGCCCAGCCACGGCTGGTGGAGGCGGTCTTGAGCGACGTACCGCCGACGGCGGTGACGTAGCGGGAAGCGGCCGGGTACTCGGCGCCGTAGCCGCCGTCACCCGAGCTGGCGGTGATGGCCACCCCGGGGTGGTTGAAGTAAGAGGTGTCGTACGAGCTGTCGGAGGAGGACTCGCCGCCGCCGTAGCTGTTGGAGACGTACTTGGCGCCGAGCTTGACGGCCGAGTTCACCGCGGTGCCCAGGTTGGCCATGGTCGGCGTCTTGGCCTCCACCAGGAGGATGTGGCAGTTGGGGCAGGCCGCGCTGACCATGTCGAGGTCGAGGGATATCTCCTCGGCCCAGCCGCCGTCCGCCGACGGCAGGGTGGAGGTGCCGGCCTGGCCGACCTTCTTGAAGCAGCCGTTGGCCGTGGTGCACGCCGGGAGCCCGTACTGCGCGCGGTACGTCCCGAGGTCGGCCTCGGCCTTCGGGTCGTCATACGCGTCGACGATCGCCACGGTCGCACCCGAACCCGCGGTCGCGGAAGGGAGTTTGTACGCCGCCTGGAGCGAGGACGGGCCGAGGCCGGAGGGCGCGGCGGCGGCCGTGATGCTGCGTTCGGTGTTGGCCGACGCGGGTGTGCCCGACGTGACATGGAGTGCGTTGCACGCCATCTCGTTCTTCTTCGTCGGCTCCGCACACGAGCGGGCCACCTTGACGCCCTGGGCCGATGAGCCCGAATGGGCGGGCGCCGCCTGGCCGATGGGTGCAGCCAGCGCGAGCGCGGCGGCGGCCATACCGGCCACAGCTGTGATGGAGAAGGGTCTGCGCAACAACGTTCTGCCTCCGTCTTGTGGGGGAACGAGGAGCTGTGTGAGTGCGCTTGCAGCCCGGGCCGACGGGTTACGCGGCAGGGCGGCCACAACCTACGTTCGCCAGGAACACGTCAACAAGACGGGCAGGGGCGTCTGTACCCGCGTTTTACTCTTGAGGGCTACCGATGGGCATCCCATGGCCAAAGGCTTGCCTGCTGGGAGGAGTGAGCAGAGCCGGTGTGGGGGTGACGCCCAACAACACCTGAGCACTGGGGTGTTGGGAAAGCCCCCGGAAGGACCCCGGAATATCCCCGGAAGGACCCGCACCGGCCGGTTTCGCCTGACATTGCGTCAACCGACGGGACCGCGCACGGAGCAGCCGCCCGGCCGGAAGGCAGGACGGCTGACAGTCAGAGGCAGGGGCGGCCGGCGGTCAGAGGTCACAGCACCCGACGGCCGGAGCAGCAGGCAGCCACAGAGCAGCCAGCGATCAGGGCGGGTCCGGCGCCAGGGGGGAAGTGCGCACCGGCCCGGGGGCGTACCCGCCGGCCCCTGTCCGGTTACTCGGCCGGCCCCGGTGACAGCCGGGCGCCCACGTCCCCGGGATGCAGCGGGGTCACGGTGAACAGACCGCCGTCCGGGTCACGCAGTGTCGCCTCCGCGCCGGACGGTGTCGCCTGGCGGGCGACCAGAGTCCCGCCCCCGGCGAGCGCCGCCTCCACACAGGCCGGTACATCGGGCACCGGGAAGTGCACCTGCCAGTGCGGCCGGATCGCCGGGTCGCTCGCCGCCTCCAGCGCCCCGGAACTGAGGCGGGCGACCACATGGCCGTCACTGCGCAGGACGACCTCGTCCTGCTCGTACTCGACCTCGCAGCTGCCCGGAAGTCCGCTGGCCCAGTCCAGCACTCCCCCGTAGAAGATCGCCGCGTCGAAGGCGTTGCGGGTCCGCAGCCGGAGCCAGGCGGGCGTGCTGTCGCGCCACGCCTCCCAGCCGGACAGGAGCTGGCCCTCCCAGATCCCGAACACCGCCCCGTCCCGGTCCGCGGCCAGTGCGCCGCGCCCCGAGACCAGGGACACCGGCCCGATGGCCACCGTGCCGCTGCGCTCCCTGATCCGGGCGGTGGCCACATCCGCGTCGGCCACGGCGAAGAACGGCGTCCAGGCGACGGCGACCTGGAGTGCGGGTGCGAGCGCGCCGATCCCGGCGACCGGCGACCCGTCCAGGAGGGCGACGCTGAATTCCTCGCCGAGTTTCGCGGGCCGGAAATCCCAGGACATCACGGAGCCGTAGAAGTCCTGGGAGGCCACCAGATCCCGTGCGGTCAGGTTGACCCAACAGGGGGCCCCGGACACCGCGTCGCTCCATTCCACGCCTGCGGCATCCACCGGGATCTCCTCCTCGTACGCCGGGAACCATCCGCTTCCACCGCACCACGCGGGCCGCGTGTCGTAGCGGCGGCGGCGCGGAAGGGCAGGGCGCCGCGACGGCGCCCCGTCCGGTCACTCCAGTCTGCCCACACCGGGCAGCCACCGCTCGTCGAACGCCCGGCGGAGAGGTTCCGGAGGGGCGGTCGGCGGGCGGTGGCCGGCGCAGTCGCGGGGAGGAGCGGGTCAGGCGTGCGTACCGCCGTCGATACGGAGCTCGGTGCCGGTGACGAACGCACCGTCGTCGGACGCGAGCATGGCGATCACGCCCGCCACCGTCTCCGGCCCGGCGAAGCCCTGGCCTATGGCCGGGGAGAGCTTCGCGAGCAGGCTGAAGTCGGCGTCCGCCGGCAGGCCCGGGTCACTGGTCATGCCCGAGGCGATCGAGCCCGGCGCGACACACACGGCGCGCAGCCCCTGCTTGGCGTACTCGATGGCGATGGCGTGGGTGAACGACTGGATGCCGCCCTTCGTCGCCGCGTAGGCCGCCATGTACGGGTGCGCGAAGGTCGCGGAGGTCGAGCTGAAGTTGACCACCACGCCCTTGCCGTTCTCCAGCAGCGCGGGCAGCGCCTCGCGAGTGACCAGGAAGGTACCGGTGAGGTTCACCGCGAGCATCCTGTTCCAGAATTCCAGGGTCGTGTCGGCGGTGTGCGAGGACCGCAGGATGCCCGCCGCGTTGACCAGCGCGTCCAGGCCGCCCAGGTCGCTGATGGCGCCCCCGATGGCGGTGTGCACCGACGACTCGTCCGAGATGTCGGCCACGACCGTGGTGAGCCGGCTCTCGGTTCCTGCCGCGCGCGCCTGCTCACGGGTGGTGTCGAGGCCCGCCTCGACGATGTCGGCGGCGACGACGGTGCCGCCCTCGGCGAGGATGCGGGCCACGGTGGCCTGCCCGATGCCCGAGCCACCACCGGTGATCAGTACGCGGCGTCCGTCAAAGCGGTTCATTGTCCTGTCTCCGTTCCGGACTCGCCTTCGAGCCCTTCCCTTGCACGGTACGCCTCAATGGCACGATGTGCCACATAGGCAGACGGGGCGGACCGGGGGCATCGGGACATACCCTTTGGACATGCCTGACACGTCCCGGACAGCCACCACCCGGCCTTCACTGACCGAGCGCCGCAAGGCGGCGACTCAGCTGGAGATCGCCCGCACCGCCGCCGCCCTCTTCGCCGAACGGGGCGCCGACAGCACCACGGCCGAGGACATCGCCCACGCGTCGGGGATCGCGCTGCGCACCTTCTACCGGTACTTCCGGACGAAGGAGGACTCGGTCGCTCCGCTGCTGTCCAGCGGGGTGAAGCAGTGGATCGCCGATCTGCGCGACAGCCCGGACGATCTGCCCGTACCCCGGGCGCTCGAACGGGCCGCACTGCGGTCGCTCACCCCGACCGACGAGGCCGAGACCCAGGCGCTGCACTGGACGCGGGGGCTGATCCGCGCGATGGACTCCCATCCGGCCCTGCTCTCCGTCTGGCTGCGGGTGACCCACGACGCCGAGGAGGAACTCACCCCGGTACTCGCCGCGTTGGCGGGCGGTGAAGCGGACCCGCTGGAGATCAGGCTGGCCTCCGCCGCCGCCAACACCGCGATGCGTGTCGCCGTCGAGGTCTGGGCCACGACGGACGCGGCGGACCACGGCCCCGGCGGCCCCGCCGAACTCGCGGCACGCTGTGTCCACGGGCTGACCGCGGGCCTGCGGCTGTGGGACGGACCGGGCGGAGCGGCCACCGCGGACTGACCGGGGGCGAGCGCCCGAGGCATCCCTCGCCGGGGCCCGGCCGGCCGCCGTCCCGGGCAAGTCCGTACGTATACATGCCCAACTCCGGCGGGTCCGCACGCACAACCTGCTCAACTCCCCCCGTACGCGCACCTTGACCGGCCGTCAGCATCTGCGCCTAAGATCCCCGCCCAGTGATCCGGTCCGCCCCACTGCCGCTAGGGAGTCGCCCCATGGACATCGGCCGACGCACGATCATCACCGCTCTCGGCGCCACCGCCGCACTCGGCGCCGCGCCCGGCAGCCCGGCGGCGGCGCAGCGGCCCGCGGCCTCCCGGGCGCTGGCGCGGCTCCTCCCCCGCCACTGCGACCAGGTCACCTTCCGCACCGTGCCGGCCAGGGACGGCGCGGACGCCTTCCGGGTGTCCGGGACCACCGGGCGGATCGTGGTCGAGGGCACCACCCCCGCCGTGCAGCTCACCGGGGTGCACCACTATCTGAGATCGACGGCGTACGCCCACTTCTCGTGGAACGGTGAGCAGACCGGTCTCCCCCGCCGGCTGCCCGGCCTGCGGAAGCCGCTGGTCAAGTCCGCGAACGTCGCTCACCGGTTTGTCTTCAACGACACCAACGACGGCTACACGGGCCCGTACAGCGGCTGGGACTACTGGGAGCACGAACTCGATGTGCTGGCCCTGCACGGCTACAACGAGGTGCTGGTCTACGCGGGCGCGGACACCGTCTACCACCGCACCTTCCAGGAGTTCGGGTACGGCGACGCCGAGCTGCGCGCCTGGATACCGGGCCCGGCCCACCAGCCGTGGTGGCTCCTGCAGAACATGTCGGGCTTCGGCGGACCGGTGTCCCAGCAGCTCCTGGACCGGCGGCTGCGCCTCGCGCAGCGCATCGTCGGGCGGGTGCGCGAGCTGGGCATGACGCCGGTGTTCCCCGGCTACTTCGGTACGGTCCCGCCCGGCTTCGCCGACCGCAGTCCGGGCGCCCGTGTCGTACCGCAGGGCGACTGGTCAGGGTTCTCCCGCCCCGACTGGCTGGACCCGCGCACCGCTGTCTTCGGGCAGGTCGCCGAGACCTTCTACCGGATCCAGAGCGCGCTCCTCGGCGACTCGGACATGTACAAGGTCGACCTGCTGCACGAGGGCGGGAACCCCGGGGACGTACCCGTGGGCGAGGCCGCGAAGGCCGTCGAGAAGGCCCTGCGCACCGCGCATCCCGGGGCCGTCTGGAACGTACTCGGCTGGCAGACCAACCCCCGCCGCGAGATCATCGACGCGGTCGACCGGTCGAAGATGTTCATCGTGGACGGTCTCTCGGACCGCTTCCCGACCGTCACCGACCGCGAGAAGGACTGGGCCGGAACCCCGTATGCCTTCGGTTCGATCTGGAACTTCGGCGGACACACCACCATGGGGGCCAACACCCCCGACTGGACGGCCCTGTACGAGCAGTGGCGCACCCGGCAGGGCAGCGCCCTCAGCGGCATCGCGCTGATGCCCGAAGGCTCGGACAACAATCCCGCCGCCTTCGCGCTCTTCAGCGATCTGCCCTGGAGCGAGGGGCCCGTCTCTCTCACCGCCTGGTTCGACCAGTGGTCGGCCGAGCGGTACGGGGCGCCCGACCGGCACGCGGCCGCGGCCTGGGACATCCTGCGCCGCACCGCGTACGGGACCACCCGCCAGGACAGCTGGAGCGAGGCGCCGGACGGCCTCTTCGGCGCCCGCCCCTCGCTGACCGCGCGGAGCGGCGCGGCCTGGTCGCCCGACGGACTGCGCTACGACACCGCCGAGTTCGCCCGCGCCCTGCCCGAACTCCTGGCGGTACCGGCCGCGTTGCGGCGCAGCAGCGCCTACCGGTACGACCTGCTCGATGTCACCCGCCAGACACTCTCCCACCACAGCCGCGCCCTGCTCCCGCAGATCAAGGCGGCGTACGACGGCGCCGACCTGACGGCGTTCCGGCGGCTCACCGCGGAGTGGTTCGCGTGGATGGGACTGCTGGAGGAGACCGTCGCCACCGACCGCCGGTTCCTGCTGGGGCGCTGGATCTCCGACGCCAGGTCCTGGGGCGCGGACAGCGCCGAGAAGGACCGGCTCGCCCACGACGCGGTGTCGCTCCTGACCGTCTGGGGCAACCGAAGCGCGGCGGACGACGGCGGGCTGCGCGACTACGCGAACCGCGAGTGGGCCGGGCTGGTCGGCGGGCTCTACACACTGCGCTGGAAGACGTACTTCAAGGAGCTGGAGTCGGCGCTGGCCGAGCACCGCGCGCCCCGGGACATCGACTGGTACGCGATCGAGGACGGCTGGATCCGCGACCATCCCCCGTACCGCGCGGAGCCGTCCGGCGACATCGTGAGCATCGCCCGCAGGGTCGCCGGCACCGGCCGGAGCTGACGCGCCACGCGGCGGCCGCCACCGCGCACACAGGGATCCAAGTGCCCTGCACATATGTCCATGGCCGGGGTGGCGGGGCCCCGGCTACCGTCCGGCCATGCTCAGAGAACTGCTGCGAACGAAGGCCGTACTGACCACGCTGGCGGCCGCCGTCGCCGGACTGGCGCCCACCGCTGCCGCCGCCCAGCACCACACGGGCACCACCTATTACGTGGACTGCCGCGACGGCAGCGACAGCGCCCCTGGCACCAGTGCGGCCCGCGCCTGGCACAGCCTCGCCAAGGCCTCGCGGGCCTACGCCCCCGGCGACCGGCTGCTGCTGCGGCGCGGGCGCAGCTGCACGGGGACACTCGCCCCCACCGGCTCGGGCACGGCCGTCGAGCCCATCCGGATCGGCGCGTACGGCACCGGCGCCAAACCGCACATCGAGGGCGCCGGCGCACGCGCCGCGGTCCTGCTGCGCGACTCCGAGGGCTGGGAGGTGCGCGATCTCGACCTCTCCGACACGGGCCCGGCCACGACCACGGACCGCCGGGCCGGACTGCTCGTGCTGCTGCGGGACTTCGGCGTCGGCCACCACTACGTCGTCGACGGTGTGGACGTCCATGACGTCAACGGCTCGGACAGCAAGGACCCGGACCCCAGCGGCGGCATCCTCTTCGTGGTGCAGGGCTCCGATGTGCCGACCCGCTTCGACGGCGTACGGATCACGGACTCGACCGTCCGGCACACGGACCGCACCGGCATCGGGACGTCGTCGACGTGGAGTCACCGGGCCGAGAACCCGGACGGGACCGGCAGCAGCTGGCAGGCCATCACCGGTCTGGTGATCGACCGGAACAAGGTATCGGACGCGGGCGGCGACGGGATCGTCGTGCAGAACGCGCGCGGGGCCCTGGTCGAGCACAACCGCGTCGACGGCTTCAACATGCGCTCCGCCGCCTACAACGCCGGTGTGTGGGCCTGGAATTCGGATGACGTGCTCTACCAGTACAACGAGGTGAGCGGGGGCCACGGGACCCGGGACTCCATGGCGTACGACATCGACGGCGCCAACACCCGCAACGTCTACCGCTACAACTACAGCCATGACAACGAGGGCGGCTTCCTGCTGGTCTGCAACGGTGCCACCACGACCACGGACGGCAACCGGGTGCACGACAACATCAGCATCAACGACCGGAACACCTCGGCCCCCTACGGGGTGATCTCGGTGGTCTGCGGCAGCACCACGGACACCCGCGTCTACCGCAACACCGTGGTCACCGACCGGCCGGGCACCGCGATGGTCTCCGACAACGGCCAGACCGGGGTGACGTTCTCGGACAATGTCTTCGTCGGCGCCGCGGGCGGCTCGCCGGTCACGGACACCCTCAGCACGTACTCCGGCAACCTGTACTGGAACACCGCGCAGCCCCGCGACCCCGCCGCCGTCGAGGCGGACCCGCTGCTGCGCTCCGCACACCCCACGGCGCCGGACGATGTCCGGCTGCGCCCCGGCTCCCCCGCGCGCGGTGCGGGCACCCCGGTGGACGACGGTACGGTCCTCGACTACTTCGGGCACCGGATCCCCGCCCGTCCCAACCTCGGTGCGGACCAGGGGCGCTGAATTCCGGCACCACCCTGCTGCGGTTCCACGTCCCGGCCCGGCAGACCCTCGCCCGGACCCCGGACGCGTACGATGACCGGCGGCGAGCGGCGCTCCCGCGCAGTCGCCGCCGACGGAACCGGCAGCGCAGGCCGGCCCCTCCTTACGGGCAGGAGAAGTGAGTCGTGAGCGCAGCGCCGGGGAGCGGCCGGGACCAGGATTCGTATGTCGTCGGAGTGGACTTCGGCACCCTGTCCGGCCGTGCGGTGGTCGTCCGGGTACGGGACGGCGCCGAGCTGGGCGCTGCCGAGCACCTCTACCCGCACGGTGTGCTCGACGAGACACTCCCGCACGGCGGCCCTCGACTGCCGCCCGAGTGGGCGCTCCAGGTTCCCTCCGACTACCTCGGGGTACTGCGCCACGCCGTACCGCGGGCGCTGGAGGCGAGCGGAGTCCCGGCGGAGCGGGTGATCGGGGTGGGGACGGACTTCACGTCGTGCACCATGATCCCGGTGACGGCCGACGGCACACCGCTCTGCGAGCTGCCGCAGTACAGGGAGCGGCCGCACGCGTACGTCAAGCTCTGGAAGCACCACTCGGCGCAGCCCCAGGCCGACCGGATCAACGCCCTGGCGGCCGAGCGGGCCGAACCGTGGCTGAACCGCTACGGGGGCCGGGTCTCGTCGGAGGGGCAGTTCGCCAAGGGGCTCCAGCTCCTGGAGGAGGACCCGGAGCTGTACGCCCTGACGGACCACTGGGTCGAGGCGACGGACTGGATCGTCTGGCAGCTGTGCGGCTCCTATGTCCGCAGCGCCTGCGCCGCCGGTTACAAGGGCCTGCTGCAGGACGGCGCCCACCCGTCCGACGAGTTCCTCGCCGCGCTCGACCCCGGATTCCGGGACTTCGTGAGCGGCAAGGTCGAGCACCCGACCGGCGCGCTCGGGACCAGGGCGGGCGGTCTGACCGCGCAGGCGGCCGGCTGGACCGGGCTGCCCGAGGGCATCGCGGTGTGTGTCGGGAACATCGACGCGCATGCGACCGTGCCCGCGACGGGAGCGGCCGGGGCCGGCCGGATGGTCCTGATCATGGGGACATCCGCCTGCCACATGGTGAGCTCGCCGGACCCGAGCCCGGTACCGGGCATGTCAGGGGTGGTCGACGGCGGCATCGTGCCCGGTCTGTGGGGTTACGAGGCCGGGCAGAGCGGCGTCGGCGACATCTTCGGCTGGTTCGTACGGACCGCGGTCCCGGAGTCCTGCGCGCAGGAGGCACGGCGGCTGGGCCGCACGCTCCACGAACATCTGACCCTGCTGGGCGCCGCGCAGGCCGTCGGGGAGCACGGTCTGGTGGCCCTGGACTGGCACAGCGGCAACCGGTCGGTGCTCGTCGATCATGAGCTCAGCGGCACCGTCGTGGGGCTGACGCTGGCCACCAGGCCGGAGGACGTCTACCGCGCGCTGCTGGAGGCGACGGCCTTCGGCACCCGAAGGATCATCGAGGCCTTCGAGGAGGCCGGGGTGCCGGTCACCGGCATCACCCTCGCCGGCGGTCTGCTGGAGAACACCTTCCTGACCCAGCTGTACGCCGATGTCACCCGGCGGCCACTGAGCCTGATCCGCTCGTCCCGGGGTCCGGCGCTCGGCTCGGCGATGCACGCGGCGGTCGCCGCGGGCGCGTACCGGGACATTCATGCGGCCGCTTCGGCGATGGGCGGGATCCGGCCCACCGTGTACGAGCCGGATCCGGCCAGGTCGGCGGCGTACGACCGTCTCTATAGCGAGTACTGCCTGCTGCACGACTATTTCGGCCGGGGCGCGAACGACGTGATGCACCGGCTCAGGCGGCTCCGCCGCTCGGCGGTGACGGCATCGGCACAGCCGGTGACCGACAGCGCGGCGCCTGCGCCGCCGCAGCCCTGACCGGCCCCTGACCGCTCCCCCGCGCTACTCCCCTTGTATGGCCCGGCCGGGTCCTTATACGCCGGTGGCCCCGTGGAGCATGTACTGGTCGAGCAGCTTCGTCCGGGCGACCTCCAGGCGGGTGGCGAGGACCTCGGCGACGGACCGGGCCAGCGCCAGGCCCAGCTCGGGATCGGTCTCGCACACTTTCCTGGCGGTGACCGCGTCGAACTCGTGCGCCCGGACCGGACTGAACGCCTCGGCGCCGAAGTGCCACCGGTGCGGAGGGAAGAGCCAGGACCAGCCGAGCAGGTCCCCGACCTCCAGGGTGTCGACCATCACCCTGCCCCGCTGCGGTACGTGCAGGTCGAGTGACACGGTGCCGGTATGGATGATCCAGAACTTGTCCGCGGGTGATTCCTCCTCGAAGATCCGCGCGTCCTGGGGGAAGAAGACGTCGCGGGCCAGATCCATAAGGCGTTCACGGTGGAATGCGGGAAGAACGTTCATCAGCCGTGTGGTGGAAGTCATCGTGGGGAACCTCCTCGCTGAGTGCCCCGCGCGCCACAGCCGCCGTATCGCCGGATGACGGGCGGGGATCCCCTTGCTTCGAGGGTATCTCCGCTGCCGCCGTCACTTCCGGCTCCGGCCCTTCTGCCGGCGCCGGATCCCCTTCGGCTCCGGGCCCCCTTATTGGCGCCCGCTCCCCCTCCAGCCCCAGGCCCCCCTTATTGGCCCTTGCGCCGCCTCGGGCTCCGGCTCCCTTATTGGTGGCCTTCCCTGCCGGGTATTGGTGCCCTCCCCCTGCCGCTCCAGGCCCCCTCCAGTGGTGCCCCTCCCCCCTCGCACACGGTGATCCCGCGTCCGCACCGGCGACGGCCCGGAAGTCCGCGCCCACCGGAAGTGGCGTGGACATTTACCCGCTGAAGCGGCACTGAATCACCGGAAACCACCCCAACCCCTGTGACCCACACAACTTTTAGGGCATTTCCGGGCGTTTGGCGGGGTGACACCAGCCACAGGACCTATGTCACTTACGACCCTCGATAGTCGGCCCCCGCCCCCAGCCTCGCACGGCAGAACGGCCATGATTTCGGGCATTTCACCCCATCTCACGATGAGAGGTAGTACAGAGGGTCATTGCCACCGCCGAAGACGGGCGCTAACCATGGATCCCGGCAAGCACCGAGAACGAGCCAGCGACCAACGCCAGTCGGCGAACGCGGCCAAGACCCTCGGTTCACATCCACTGCGCCGCCGAAGGCCGCACGTCACGTCCCCCATCTGGAAGAGGCCAGCATGCCCCGCATCTCTCTGCCCCGCACCACCCGTACGCACAAGATCGCCGCCGCCGTCCTCGTGACCGTGGGAGCCAGCACGGCCCTCGCCGCCACCGCCGAGACGAGCAGCGCCCAGATACCCGCGCAGGCCACCGCATCGGTGAAGCCTGTCTCCGCCAACGGCCTTCCCGCGAAGGACGCTCCGAAGAAGGCCGCTGCCAAGCCCGCCAAGAAGAGCGAGAAGGACGACAAGGCGGCGAAGGCGGCCAAGGCCAAGGCCGCGAAGGCTGCGAAGGCCGCGAAGGCCAAGGCCGCCGCCAAGAAAAGCGCCGCGAAGCACAAGGCCGCGGCGCCCACGATCTACAAGAACAACCTCGACGGCTGGATCAAGGAATCGCTGGCCATCATGAAGGCCCACCACATTCCCGGCACCTACGAGGGCCTGCACCGCAACATCATGCGTGAGTCCAGCGGCAACCCGAACGCCGTGAACAACTGGGACATCAACGCCCAGAACGGCGTCCCCTCGAAGGGCCTGCTCCAGGTGATCCAGCCCACCTTCGACACGTTCCACGTCCCCGGAACCGCGGACAAGCTGACCGACCCGGTCGCGAACCTGACGGCCGCCGCCAACTACGCGGCCCACCGCTACGGCTCCATCGACAACGTCAACTCGGCGTACTGAGCCGCAGATCCACGACGTGGACCGGTCTGACGCGGGTGAGCTAAAGCCCCGGACGAACGGCGGACACGAGCCCCGGTGACAGCGGATCCCCCAGCGGACCGCGATCACCGGCGGGCTCGTGCCGTTCGTCCCCCGCCCAGTTCACCCCCCGCGCAGTTCGTCCCCGGCCGAAGCGAAATCGGCCGGATCACCGGGCCGTTGAATCACATCGGCCCCAACACCCTTTGACATCCCACCTCATTGGGCAGTCGCGCCCCCTCTGATGGGACCCCGCCACTCGGCCCACGGCAGGCCCCGGCCGGCAGGCCCGGTTGCACGGTCTCACCGCCGTCCTCCGTGCCCCCGCCCCGGCCCCACCGCCCCGACTGCGCCCGCAGCCGGGGCGCTGCCGTCGGCCACGCCGTCCCGTACGTCCGGCGTCCGAGCCGGATACCCCGGGGGGGGGGCCGGGCTCCGCCCAACACTCCACCCAGCCGGTTGACCGTTCTCACGGGTCGCAGGCCACACACTCAGCAGGTAACGGCTCCATCCGTCGTGCTGAAAGGCCCCGTCTCCGTGAATAGCCCCGGTGTCCACACCGTCGCTGCCGCTGCCGCTGTCGTCGTACTGGTCCGGCTGCTCACCCGCCGGCCCGCCGCGCGACCGCCGCGCGAGAGGCCGCACCCCGCCCCGGTCACCCTGGCTGTCGTCGCCTCCCTCATGGCCGGGGCGGTCGCGTGCAGCGGCGGGGCCGAGCGACGCACGGCGGGTTCGCCGACCGCGGGCATGTCCGGCACGGCGGGGCAGAGGTGGGGCGGCTGCCCCGCGGCGGACGCCGGTACGGGCGGCGGCCCCCCGGTGAGACGTGATCCGCGCCAGCAGTGCACGACCGTCCGCGTACCGCTCGACTACCGCGCCCCCGGCGGCCGCCGGCTCACCATCGAGGTGTCCCGGATCCGCTCCGGGGCGCCCCGCCCGAACTCCCTGATGACAGGGCAGGGCGGCCCCGGCAGCAGCGGGCTCGACCTGCCGTCGCAGGATGTGTCGGCGCTGCCCGCACGAGTCACCCGGACCACCGACCTGTACGGGCTCGACTACCGGGGTATCGGCCACAGCGACCCGCTGCACTGCGGCATCGCACGCTCCGACCGCACCACGGCCACCGGCATCTCCTATCCGGCGGCCGACGGCAGCATCGACGCCAATGTCGCGTGGGCCCGGCGCGTCGCGAGAGCCTGCACTCAGCACGCGGGCTCCGCACTGCCGTTCTTCAACACGGTGAACATCGCCCGTGACATCAACCGGATCCGGATCGCCCTGGGGCTGCGGACGCTGTCCTACACGGGCACCTCGTACGGGACGTTCGTCGGGCAGGTCTACGCCTCGCTGTACCCCGCGACCTCGGGCCGGGTGCTCCTGGACAGCGTCGTCCCGCCGGGCGGTGTGAAGGCGACCATCCAGAACAAGGGACGTGGGGTCGAGGACGCCTTCGGCGGCTTCGCGCGGTGGGTGGCGGCCCGGGACAGCGCCTACCATCTGGGCGGTTCGGCACCGGACGTGCGGCGAACGGTCCTGTCCACGGTGCGGCAGCTCAACGGGACACCGCTCCCGCTGATGACCGGTAAGAGCCTCACCGGGAACCTGCTGCTGGAGGCCGAGGAGTCGCTGCTCGAACAGCAGGGCTACTTTCCGGGGCTCGCCGAGCTGCTCGGTGCGGCCCACGCCGGTTCGATCCCCGCCGGTCTGATGTCGAAGCTCCAGTTCGACAGCGTGTTCCCGGACAACTTCTTCAGCGCGCAGGACGCCATCGTCTGCAACGACAGCGTCTGGCCGAAGGATGTCGCGGGCTACCGGCGGGCGGTCACCCACAGCAACGCGCAGTTCCCCCTGACGGCAGGGTCACCCGCGAACATCTGGCCCTGCGCCTTCTGGCCCATGGCCGGTTCCGACCACCCGCCGAAGCCGGTCGCGCGCGGTCCGCACAACATCCTCATGGCGCAGAACACCCAGGACCCGTCGACTCCGCTGAGCGAGGCCCGCCGGACACTGCGCGCGTTCGGCGGCCGGGCCGCCATGGTCACCGTCGAGGCGACCGGCCACGGTGTGGCCATGGCAAAGGGGTGCCCGGCCGATGCCGTGGCGGACTTCCTGCTGAGCGAGTCGCCCGCACGGTCACGGCACTGCCCGGCGGCGCGCTGAGGCACCGGACAGCGGCCGCCGGTGGCCCCACTGCGCCATTGGGCGCGATATCGGGCGGTACGCGCGGAACAGTCCTACCGTGAGCGGGCCAGCTATCCGCACCGCACAAGGAGCAGCGATGGGCGACGACAGCGCCATGGACAAGATCAAGGGCAAGGCCAAGGAGGCGGCCGGGAAGGCCACCGGCAACAAGCGCCAGGAGGCCGAGGGCAGGACCGACCAGACGAAGGGCAAGGCCAAGGGTGCTCTCGGTGACGCGAAGGACCGCGCCCAGGGCATGAAGGACTCGCTTGGGGACTGAGCCTCACGCACGGCGGGCCCCTGCCGGAAGGCGGGGGCCCGCCACATGTACACGGCCCTTTCGGGCGCCGTCGGTTCGGACGGCGGCAGCCTCAGTCTTGTCGCTCCGGGGCACCACTCCTACGCTGTGCGCAGCCTTGACCGGCTCAAGGTCTGCTCGATCTGCCATTCAGCGAGAAATGGGAGTGAGTGATGGTGAAGAGGTACCGATGGGCCGCCGGTCTCGCGGCCGTCTGCGGACTGCTCATGGCCGCCCCCCAAGCGAACGCCGAGGTCGAGCCAGGCGGCTGGACCCCTCAGTCACCGGGCTACAAGGTCCAGGAGAAGGGGTGCGGCCATGCCGACGGAATGACGTTCAGTCTCACCTGCGCCGACACCAGCGGTGAGCAGCGTGCGGAGCGGCGCTACGACACGTACACCGGCGGGACGCACCAGTTCGAGGGGTACTTCCGTATCTCCAGCATGGGCGGCAGCCGCATCTCGCTCAAGCAGACCTTCCGGGACACCAGCGGTTCCCAGGGGCCGTACTACATGCTCGCCGTGGAGAACGGCGGCCGGCTGTACACCGTGGCGGGAGGCACGACGGTGTCCGACGCGGGCACCGTCGGCGCGACGGTCCGCGTCAACACCGTCAACCAGGTCGGCAAGACACATCGCACCTACATCAACGGCTCGCTGGCCAACACGGTGGACAGCCCGTCCGGCAGCTACTACGACAAGTTCGGCGCGTACCGCACCAGCAGCGGGAACGGCCCGATCACCGTCACCTGGAGCAATGTGAAGTTCTGGAGCAAGTGAGCGCCGGGCCGCCCCGGACGGCTCGTGCCTGTGTTCCGGGGCAGCCCCGCCCCGGCCGACCGCACCCCGCGGCGGCCGTGCCCGCCGGCCGCCGACCCCCACGAGGCTCGCCTTGAATCTTCGCGTCCGCCCCCTGCTCCGCTGTCTGGCCGCGCTCGTCATCTGCGCCGCCCCGGTGGGGTGTTCGGCCCCTGCCCGGAGTACGGCGACATCCGCCGCGCCTTCCCCGCCGACCCGCGGGACCCTGCACGCCGCGCTCACTTCGCCGGTCGACGCCACACTCACCTGGGCGGACGGAAGCGACCGGGGCGCGGCCGGTCACGCCGTCGAGTTCGCCACCTCGCCGGGCGGCCCGTACACGCTGCTGCAGTACGTACCGGCCGCGCAGCACTCGTACCACCACCCCAGGTTGATGCCGCAGACGCCGTTCTACTACCGGCTCCGCCCCTACTACGGGCCGGCCTCCTCCGCTGTCGAGGTCGATCTGCCCCCGGGCGGCCTCAGTGCGAAGGACAAGCAGGACGACAACGTCTGGGCGAGACCGCGGACCGTCCGATCCGGGCGCGCGCCCGCCACCGGCTCGCTGCGGGTGCCGGGCGCAGGGACCCCGACGGGCCTCCGCGCCACGGCCGTGCGGGCGAACGGCATCAGGTTCACCTGGACCGATCACGCCAGCGACGAACAGGGCTGGCTGCTGGAGCTCAGGACGCGCGGCAGCGGCGCCTACCGGGTGGTCGCGGTGCTGGCGCCGGACATCAACTCCTTCGGCCTGAGCACCCTGCCGGACGAGAAGCACGCCTCGTACCGGGTCAGGGCGTTCTACTACGGCACCCGCTCCAACACGGCTCACGTGACCACCGGAATGGCTCCCGACGGCTCGTGAGCCGCGGTATCCGTCGGTCCGTGGAACAGCCGGACGGAGCCCCGGTGGACCACCGGGACCCCGTCCGATCGCACTGTGCCACCTGTGAGTGGTCGCTACCCGTTCAGCAGGCTGTCCAGCACCTCGGCCAGCCCGGCGACCGCGGGCGGGCGCAGCATGGTGTGGTGATTGCCCGCCACCGCCCGGGCGGTGGCCTCCCCGGTGGTGAACCGACGCCAGCCGGAGAGCCGTTCCGCTGCCGCCCCGGCGTCCCCGGCCACCATGAGGGCCAACGGGCCGTCATAGCGGGCTGGTTGCCATACGGCGGCGGCCGAGACCATCGCGCCGAAGACTCCCAGCCGGGCGGCCACCTCGGGCATCGTCTCCTCCGCCACCAGCCCGGCCGAGCGGATCGCGGACAGCACGGCCCGGCGCCGGTCGGCCGGGTCGAGCTTCCTCACCTGCTCGGCATCGAGCGGTGGTGCCGCACGACCGGTCAGGCCCGCCAGGTCCCTCAGGAACAGCCACAGCAGGTCGGCCTGGTCCGGCGGAGAGGGAAGCCTCGGTGGCGTCGACGGGTCGAGCAGGACCAGCGCGGCGACCTCGTCACCCGCCGCCCTGAGCTGGGCGGCCATCTCGTGGGCGACCGCCGCGCCGGTCGACCAACCACCCAGCCGGTAGGGGCCGTTCGGCTGCTCGGCGCGTATCTGCGCCAGATAGTGCGCGGCAAGAGCGGGTACCGAGGCAAGCTCCGGACCGTCGGGTGCCAGCCCTTCCGCGTCCAGGGCGAAGAACGGCCCGGGCCGGGTGAGGGTGGCGGCGAGGGCCGCGTAGGGAGCGGCGGAACCGTTGCTGGCGTGTACGCAGAAGAAGGGCGGCAGATCGCCGTCCGCGCGCAGCGCCACCAGCGCGGCGGCCCCTCGGCCCGGCACCGCCGTGGCCCCGGAGGGCTCCGCACCGCCCAGTTCCCGGGCCAGGGCCCGGATGGTGCGGTGGGTGTAGATCGACCGGGGCGTCAGCGCGATTCCGTCGCGCCGGGCCCGGGCCACCAGTTGCAGGGCGAGGATGGAGTCGCCGCCGAGCTCGAAGAAGTCGTCGGTCACCCCGAGCTCGGTCGTATCGAAGACCTCCGACCACCGGACCGCGAGCCGTTCTTCGAGCTCCGTGGCTGCCGCCACCCGGTCGCTCCCGGGACGGCCGGGCAGCCCGGCCGTCCTCAGTGCCACCCGGTCGATCTTGCCGCCCGCAGTGCGCGGCAGGGCGCCGTGGACCACCGCGAGCCCCGGGCGCAGCGCGTCGGGCAGCCCGGTCAGGCCGTCGAGTACCTCGTCGGGCGTCAGACCGACGCCCTCGCGGGGCGTCACATGGGCCACCAGCTGCACGCCGCCGCGGTGTGTGGAGTGTGCGACCACCGCGGCCTCGACCAGCCGCCCGTCCGCGTACAGCGCGGCCTCGATCTCGCCGGGCTCCACCCGTACGCCGTTCACCTGGACCTGGTCGTCGGTGCGGCCGAGGAATTCCAGCGCTCCGTCGGGCAGCAGCCGGGCCAGGTCCCCGGTCCGGTACATCCGGGCGCCCGGGACCCCGGAGTACGGGTCGGGCAGGAACGCTTCAGCGGTGCGGGCCGGCCGGCCGTGGTAGCCGCGGGCGGGCGCCTCACCGCCGATGAACATCTCGCCGACACAGCCGGGCGGGACGGGGGCGAGGTTCTCACCGAGCAGGTGGACCGAGACGTTGCTGATCGGCCGTCCGATCGGCACGGTGGCCGGCCGGCCGGGCTGCCCGGATACCTCCGGGCCGACCCGGTGGAAGGTGGCGTCGATCGTCGCCTCCGCCGGTCCGTACTGGTTGATCACCTCGCACCGGAGCTGCTGGCGGAGCTCCGCCAGCAGCGGTGCGGGGAACGCCTCGCCGCCCACGAGCAGCAGCCGCAGGTCGTTGCCGTCGGCAAGCGCGGGGTCGGTCAGCAGCCCGCCCAGCAGAGAGGGTACGAGGTGTGCGACCGTCGTCCGGGTGCTGCGCAGGAGCTCGGCGAGGCTGACGCCGGTGTCCGTGAGGTCGGGGGCCTCGACCAGGCAGGCGCCGGCCAGCAGCGGTCCGAACACTTCCCAGACGGCGAAGTCGAACACGGGTGAGGCCAGGGCGAGAAGCCGGTCATCGGGCCCCAGCGGGTAGGTCCGCTGCGCCCACTCGACACGGTTGGCCAGTGCGCGGTGCGAGACCGCGACCGGCTTCGGGCGGCCGGTGCTGCCCGAGGTGAACACCAGATAGGCCAGGTGCTCGGGGTGCGGATCGGCATCCGGGCCCGGTGCGCCGGAACCGCGCAGCTCGTCCGGCGTCCGGCAGGGCACGCCCTCCGGCACGGCTCCCGCGATCCGGCCGGGGTCGGCGGCGACGATCAGCCCGGCGCCGGCGTCCACCAGCATGTCCCGCAGCCGCTCGGCCGGCTGGTCCGGGTCGCAGACCACGAACGGCACACCGGCCAGCAGACAGCCGACGGCAGCGGTGACCAGTGCGACACCGCGCGGCAGCAACAGGGCGACAGCCGGCTCCCCGCCGGTCCCGGGGGCGGCCGGCTCCGGGCGGGCCGCGGCGCCGAAGGCCCGTGCGGCATCGAGCAGTTGCCGGTGGCTGATGGACCCGTCGGACACCTCGACTGCCGTACGGTCGCCGGACGCCGCGAGCGCGGCAGCCAGCCCGGCCACCGGACTGCCTGCGGCCGGCGCCGTTTTCGCGCCGTGCGCGGTGGCGGTGAGGCGGAGCCGTTCGGCGTACGACAGCAGCGGGTCCGCCGTGTGCGGCAGCTCCGGCGCCGCGATGAGCGCGTCGAGCGCCGAGCGGTACCTGTCGACCATCGCCTCGATGAACTCCGGGCGGTGGAGCGACGGGTCGAAGGCGATGGACAGCTCGATCCCGCCGCCGACCGGGTCCTGGATGAAGTCCGTCATCAGCGGCAGGTTGGTGTCCCCGTGGAACACGGCGTCCAGCACCTCCACCCCGCTGCGGGTGGACAGTTCGCCGTAGCGGTGGAAGTGCACGTAATTGAAGGCGGCCTCGAACAGCGAGTCCGCCGCCCGGGCCTGGCGGATCCGGCTCATCGGGTACCACCTGTGCGGGAGCATCGCCCGCTCCTCCGCGAAGACGTGCCCGATGAGATCGAGCCAGCTGCCCCCGGGCAGCGCGGTCCGCAGCGGCAAGGTGTTGAGGAAGAGCCCGAGCATCGCATCGGAGTCCTCCTCGTCCTCGGGGCGGCCGTTGGTGACGAGACCGGTGACCACGTCGTCGCGTCCGGTCATCACCGCAAGCACCTTGAGGTGGACGGCCAGCAGTACGTTCTTGACCGGCACGCCTGCCTGCCCGGCGACGCGCTGCACTGCCTCGCAGGTCTCCGGCGCGAGCTGGGTGCCCAGCCGCTGCTCGCCGACGCCGTCGGCCAGGCCGCTGCCGCCGAGCCGGCCGGTCGGCAGATCCTCCGTCCGACGAGCCCACCAGTCGCCGTCCGGTCCTTCGAGTGCCGCCTGTTCCAGGGCGAGGAAGCGGCCGTAGGTGGCTGCGGGGGCCGGCCGCGGTGCGGGCGCGGCCGGATCCGCCGCGTGCTGGTAGCAGTCCATCAGCTCGGTCAGCAGGACGGTGACGCTCCAGCCGTCGAGCACCGCGTGGTGCACGGCGAGGGTCAGCTGGAACTCGTCCTCGCCGAGCAGATGGACGACGAAGCGCACCAACGGGGCCTGCTCCAGGACGAACGGGGTCGCCCGCTCGTGCTCGACGTCGGCGTCCACCTGCGAACGCTGCCGGCCGGCGGGGACATCGCGCAGGTCGACCATGCGCAGCGGGGCCGGGACGCTCCGGTGCACCAGCTGGAGCGGCCCCGCGGGGTGCGCCAGGTCGATGGAAACCCGCAGCATGGCATGGCGGCGGCAGAGTTCGGCGACGGCCGACTCGAAGGCCGGCACATCGAGCGCCGAGCGCAGCCGCAGCGTGGTGACGTCGTGGTAGAGCAGCCGTTCACCGCGCTCGAAGGCGGTGTGGAAGAGCATGCCCGCCTGGAGGCTGGACAGCGGCCAGGCGTTCTCCACCTCGTCCGGCAGCCCGGCGCGCACGCCATCGGGCAGCAGCGGTTCCGTCGCTGCCGGGGTCGGCTCGCCGTCCTCGACTGCGGTCGCCAGCGGGGCGAGCGCCGCGATGGTGGGATGCCGCATCAGGTCGGTGACCTGGATGAGCACTCCGCGCCTGCGGGCCTGGAGGCGCACCTGGACCACCCGGATGGAATCGCCGCCGAGGTCGAAGAAGTTGTCCTCGACACCAACCTGTTCGCACCCCAGCACCTGCTGCCAGGCCTCGGCGAGTACCTGCTCGACCGGCGTGCGCGGCGCGACGTACACGGCCGCGGCGCGGATCGGCGCGAGCTTTCGGAGAGCGGCGTGGTCGACCTTGCCGTTGGGCAGGGTCGGCAGCTCGGGCAGTGCGTCTATCGCGGGCAGCATGTAGGCCGGGAGCGCGGACTGGGCCGCCGCCCGCACCGAGTCGGCGGTGGCCGGGGCGCGCAGCACCACATAGGCCGCGAGCCGGGTCGAGCCCGCCTCGTCGGTACGGTCGACCACGGCCGCCGCTGTGACTCCGGGCTGGGCTGCCAACCGGCTCTCGATCTCCTCCAGTTCGACCCGGAAGCCGCGGATCTTGACCTGGCGGTCGGTACGGCCGAGGAACTCCAGCACCCCGTCGGACCGGTAGCGCACCAGGTCGCCCGAGCGGTAGACGCGGGACCCCGGCTCGGCGGTGAACGGGTCGTCGAGGAAGCGCTCGGCGGTGAGCTCGGGGCTGCCGACATAGCCGGCCGCCACGCTCGGGCCACCGATCCAGAGTTCACCGCGGGCGCCGTAGGGCACCTGCGCGCCGTCCGGTCCGACCACATGGAGCCGGACGCCGGGCCGGGGGCGGCCGATGGGCACCCGCTCGGAGCGCTCCGGGGTCACCTGCTGGACCGTGCACCAGACGGTGGCCTCGGTCGGCCCGTACTCGTTGAACAGCAGCACACTGGGCAACACTTCGTGGTGACGGTCCGCCAGCGCCGCCGGGCACTCCTCGCCCGCGACCAGGGCACGCCGCAGCCGTACCCCCTCGCGACCGGACAGCTCCTCGATCAGCGGGCGGTACAGCGTGGGCACACAGAGCAGATCGGTCACCCCGTGGTCGACGGCCAGCCCGGCCAGCGCGGCCGGGTCGCCCGACTCCTTGTCGCCGGGCACCACGAGACAGCCGCCCGCAGCCAGCGCGCCGAACAGCACGGCGACGGAACTGTCGAAGGCGATCGTGGGGATCAGCAGTGCGGCGCTTTCCGGCTCGGGCCGGTAGACGCTGAGCCGCGCACGGGTCGAGTGGGCCAGATTGCGGTGGGTGATCTCGACGCCCTTGGGGCGTCCGGTGGAACCCGAAGTGAAGATCACGTAGGCGGGACGGTCCGGCGTGACCGGCACCGTGTTCCCGTCCGCGGGGGTGGTCCACGCCGCGGCAGGGGCCACCACCGGAATTCCGGGGCCGGCGCCTGCCAGGGCCTTCTGTCCGGTCTCGTCGGCCAGCAGTACGGTGACCCCGGCGTCCGCGACCATGCCGGCCAGGCGTTCGGCCGGATTGCGGCTGTCCAGCGGCACATAGGCGGCGCCGCAGCGCAGGATCGCGAGTACGGCCACGGGGGTCAGCACACCGCGGTCGAGGCAGAGCGCGACCCGGTCACCCGGCGCGCAGCCGGCCGCGCGCAGTGCGGTGGCCAGCGAGTCGGCCGCCGCGTCGAGTCCGGCGTAGTCGAGCCGGCCGTCGTGGGACACCACCGCGGGGGCCTCGGGGCGGGCGAGGACGTGTTCGCGGATCAGGTGGAGCACGGTCCTGTCGGAGTCCGGCAGTGTCTCGCCGGTGCCGTGCCGCCGGCACAGCTCGGCGTCCCGCTCGGTGCTCAGTGCCAAGTCGCCGAGCGGGATCGCCTGTTCGGCGCAGAACTGCGCCAGCGCGGCGGCCGTCCGGGCCACGAGCAGTTCGGCGGACTGCGGCTCGCACCGGGCGGCGTCGTAGTCGAGGCGCAGTTCGAGCCGGTCCGGCGAGTGCCGGACCACCAGCAGCCGCAGATCGTGGCGGTCCGCCCGGTCGGTCACGGCCAGACCCCGGACCGTGCCGTCCGCGACCAGCGCGGAGATGTCCAGATGACCGGCCGAGAAGCGGCAGTACGGCTCGTTGTCGCCGGTTGCGGCGGCGTCCCAGCGGAAGACGTCGGCGTCCTCGGTGGCCTGCCGGATCGCGGCGTCCACCGCCCGGGCCAGCGAGGAGGTGTCCGCGCCGTCCGGGAACGCGATCGGCACGGTGCGGTCGTACGGGCCGGGGGCGCCCTGGAGCTCGGGGGCGGCACGGCCGTTCACGGTCACCCCGAGCGCCGGCGGCTCCCCGTTCCCGCCGCCGCCGAGCGCCACGCCCCACGCAGCAGTGGTCAACGCGCCTTCGGTGACACCGAGTTCGGCGGCCCGTGCGGCGATCTGCCGGGAGAGGCCCGGGGCCAGGACGAGGGCGGCGGTCTCCGGACGGTAGTCCGTCGGGGCGGCCGGGCGGAGCGGCAGGTCGGGCTCGGCCGCCTCGGCCGCCAGCACCCGGCGCCAGCGGTCCTGCGCGGCTGTGGTCTCCGGTTCGTCGAGCAACTGGTGGAACCACTCGGCGACGTCCGCGTACTGGACGGGCTCCTCCTCGTCGTCCCCGGCCGCACGGCCGAGAGCAGCGGAGAGCAGCCCCACCAGGGTGGCCAGGTCGGCCGCCGCCGGATCGGCGGCAAGAGTGAGCCGGCGGGTCCCGTCGGCGGATTCGCCGATGCCGAACCGGACCGGGAGACCGCTGCCCGCGTCGTCGGCGTCGCCGATCCCGGGCTCGTCCGCGATGACCTGCACCGGGACGCCGACGCCTGAGGCCGCCGCCACCTGGGTGCGCAGGACCTCGTGCCGGGCCGTCGCGGAGAGCAGGGCCTGACGCAGCCGCTCCGGGTCGGCGGTGCCCGGAAGCTCCGCTTCGAGCCGCACGACGAAGGGGGCGGCGCCGGTGAGCGCCGACCTGAGCCGGTGCAGGTGGTGCTGGGCCGGGGAGACCCGGAAGCCCGCGATGTCGTCACTCATCACGCCTCCTCGCCGTCGGCCGCGACGGCAGGACCGGACTGGGTGGCGTCCTCGCCGCTGACGGGATCGGTCATCGCGACCACGATCTTGCGGTCGCCCTCGTAGGGCCGGCGGGCGTGCGCCATCGACATGTTGTCCAGCATCATCACGTCGCCCACCTCCCAGCGGAAGGCGATCTCCCCGGCGCGGTACGCCTCGTTGATGGCCCGGACGTCCTCGTCGGCGATCGGCGAGCCGTCGCCGTGGGTGGTGGTGGTCGGCAGTCCGTCCTCGCCCAGTGCTTCGACGAGGGCCTCCCGCATCTGCGGGTCGCGGCTCGATATGTGGAAGAACCCGGCGTGGTTGAACCAGAGCTTCTCGCCGGTCACCGGGTGGGTGCGTACGGCCGGGCGGATCTGCACGGTGCGCAGGCGGTCGCCCTCCAGCCACTCGGTGACCGTGCCGTTGGCCGCGGCGTACCGGTCGACGTCCGCACGGGAGTCGGTCTGGTAGCCCTCCTGCCAGGTGAGGCCGAAACCGCTGTTGTAGTTGCGCACATAACGCACGCCGAGCCGCTCCAGCCGCTCCCGGACGGCGACCGGTATCCGCTCGATGACCTTGCGGTTGTCGATGATCGGGGTCTCGCCCCCGACGGGCGGAGCGATCAGGCAGCCGAAGAACAGCTTCTGCGGCCAGGTCGACCAGTAGGTGCCCTCGTTGTGCGGCTCGATCCGCTCGGCCGCGGGGTAGGTGGTGGACAGGTAGACGTTCTGGCTCACTTCGTCCCGGGGCGTCGAGCGGTCCCGGTACTGCAGCGGCTCACCGTCGGAGACCGCCGCCACGAACCGCTGGAAGCCCGGGGCGTCCGCCACCGGCCAGCCGCGGAACAGCAGCGCGCGATGTTCCAGCAGAGCGTCGGCCACCCACTCCTTGCTCGCGGCGGCCCAGGTCGCCAGGTCGGTGCCCGGCTCCTTCGGGCGTACCACCATCGGCGGGTTCCCGTCGGCGGTCAGCGGCTCGATCGTGACGGCGTCGGGCCCGGCGGCGGACCGCAATGCCCTGCGGACCGTCCCGACGCGTGAGAACTGCGCGCTCATGACTCATCTCCTTGCTTGACGTGGCCGTGCTGGCCGGGGGCGTCGGCCTGGGTGGCCGGCCGGGAAGGGGCGCGACGGGAGACCGATCGGAGCCCGCGCCTGGGCCGCCGGGGTACGGGGGTGGAAGCTGCGGCGAGCAGTTCGCTCAGGGGGGTCCCGGGGGCCGGCGCGGCAGTCAGGACCGCGAGGAAACCGTCGGCCACCCGCTGCGGCAGTTCCTCGCCCAGAACATCCGGGGCGGAGTCCCACCAGCAGACGAACTCGTCACCGGTGTCGGTCACATCCAGCGCCAGCCGGAACTTGCTGGTCGCGGGGGGCTGGGGCACCGGCTCCACGGCCGTGCCGCCGGGACCCGAGCCTGCCATCGGGGTGTTCTGCAGCACGAACCAGGCGTGGAAGGGGTCCCGGCGGCGGTCGGCGGCGTCCGCCGACACCGAGCCGTGCTCCAGTGCGGCCACCAGGTGGTCCCGGACTTCCCTGACCGCGTCGGCGAAGGTCACCGCCCGGTCGGCCGAGGGCAGCACGGCGGTGCGGATGAAGCAGCCGACCACACCCTCGTCGGCCTCGGTGCGCCCGGCGGTCGGGAAGCCGAGCACCGGGGCGTCGACCCCGACCGCGGACAGGGCCAGCTGGAAGGCGGTGGCCAGATGGGCGAAGGGCGTCACGCCGAGCTCGCGGCAGGACGCCAGCACCCCGGCGCGCACCTCGGTGGGCAGGGTCATGGTGCGCCGGCTCGCCCGGAACGGGCCGCGCTCGGGAGCGCCGGGCAGGGCGGGCAGCGGCGCGGTGGCCCGGTAACGGTCCAGATGCTGCCGCCACCAGTCCAGATCGGCCGCCGCCTCCCCGGACTCCAGCCGGGCCCGCGAGCGGGCGGCCGCCTCGCGGTAGCCGACGGCCGGGAGCGGACGGGCGTCGTCGGATGCGTACGCCGCCGAGAGCTCGTCCAGCAGCACTCCCAGCGACCAGCCGTCGCAGATCAGGTGGTGGACCACCATCACCAGGATGTGTTCCTGCTCTCCCGGCACCAGAGCGGCGCGCAGCAGCGGTGGCTGCTCCAGGTCGAAGGGGCGGGCCAGTTCCCGCTCGTACAGATCGGCGACGAACGCCTCGCGGTCCGCGCCCGCCGGCGGGTACAGCACGATCAGCGGTGCCGGTCCGGGGTCGGCCGGCCGCATCCGGATGCCGTCGGTGGTGTCGGCGAAGCCGACCCGCAGCGCCTCCTGCCGGGCGATGACCCGGGTGAACGCCTGCCGCAGCCGGTCCGGGTCGAGTGCGCCGCGCAGCCGCAGCACGGCTCCGATGTGGAAGGCGGCGGTACCGGGCGTCAGTTGCTCGGCCAGGTAGATGCCTTCCTGCTCGGTGGAGAGCGGGGACGGTGTGGCCGGGTCGGTCAGCGGCCGGCCGGCCGGTGCCTCCGGACCGTCGGCCGCGGACAGGGCGGCCTCGATCCGCCGGGCCACCGCGGCCGGAGTCGGCTCCTCGAACAGCGCCCGCAGCGGCAGTTCGACGCCGAAGCGCCGGGCCAGGCGGTTGTTGACGCGCACGGCCGAGAGCGAGTTGCCGCCGATCTCGAAGAAGACGTCGTCGACGCCGGCCGATGGCAGCCCGAGCACCTCGCACCAGACCTGGCAGACCTCCTTCTCCAGCAAGGTCTCGGCGAGCCGCGAGATGGGCGACTGCCGGCTCGGTCCGGGCAGCGCCGCCCGGTCGGTCTTGCCGTTCGCCGTGAGCGGGATCTCCGCGATCGTCACCAGGTGCGCGGGAACCATGTACTCCGGCAGCCGGGTGCGCAGGAACTCCCGCAGCTCGGTGTCGCTCGGCCCCTCGGTGCCGGGCAGCGGCACCGGATAGCCGATCAGCTCCGTTCCGCCGTCGGGCGCGGCGGCGGAGACCACCACCGCACCGGCCAGGGCCGGGTGCCGGGCGAGCACCGTCTGCACCTCGCCCGGCTCGACCCGGAAGCCGCGGATCTGCACCTGGTGGTCGGCGCGGCCGAGGTAGTACAGCTCGCCGTCGCCGTCGTACCGGGCCAGGTCGCCCGAGCGGTACAGCCGGGCATCGGGACTCGGGTCGAACGGGTCGGAGACGAAACGCTCAGCGGTCCGCTCGGGCAGGTTGACGTACTGCACGGCCAGTCCCGGGCCGCCGACGCAGATCTCCCCGGGCACACCGATCGGCACCAGCGCACCGTCCGGGTCCAGCAGCCGGATCCGCAGGTCGGGCAGGGCCGTCCCGACGGGCGTGCCGACCGCGGGGCGGACGTCGGCGGCCGTCATCCGGCGGTACGTCACATGCACGGTGGTCTCGGTGATCCCGTACATGTTGACGATCGAGGGCCGCTGGTCACCGTGGCGGTCGAACCACGGGACGAGGGTGCCGACGTCCAGGTTCTCGCCGGCCAGCACGACCGAGCGCAGCGAGAGCGGGCCTGCTGCCGACCGCGCTTCGGCCTCGATCAGCGAGTGGAAGGACGACGGGGTCTGGTTGAGGACCGTGACGCGGCGTTCGGCCAGCAGCCGCACCAGGGCATCGGGGTCGCGGCTGGTCCAGTAGTCCACCGTGACCAGGGCTGCGCCGTGGCTGAGAGCACCGAAGATCTCCCACACCGAGACGTCGAAGGCGTGCGAGAAGAACTGCGCGAACACGTCATCGGGGCCGAACTCGAACGACCGGCCGGAGACCCTCAGCAGACGTACCACGTTGTGGTGCGTCACCTCGACGCCCTTGGGGCGCCCGGTCGAGCCGGAGGTGTAGATGACGTACGCGGGACTCTCCGGGTCCACCGGGTGCGGGGTGAAGTCCACGGTCGCGGACCGCACTTCGGGTCCGTCGACGAGTACCGTCGGGGCGTCGCCGGGAGGCTGCCGGTCCGCCAGGGACCGCTGGGTCAGCACCAGCCGGACACCGCTGTCGTCGACGGCGAGGCCGAGCCGTTCGGCCGGGTGCGTCGGGTCGAGCGGGACGTAGGCGGCGCCCGTTTTCAGTACGCCGAAGATCGCGGCGATCAGGTCCGCACCGCGTTCGAGCAGGATGCCGATCCGGTCGCCGGGCACCGCCCCCTGCGTGACGAGGGCGGCCGCGATCCGGTCCGATGCCCGGTCGAGCTCCCGGTAGGACCAGGTCGTCCCGCCGTCGATCACCGCCGGACGGTCCGGTCCTTCGGCCACCGCTGTGGTGAACAGGTCGACCAGTGACGCGTCCGCCGGCAGCTGTCCGGTGCCGGTGTTCCATTCCTCGGTCAGCAGCCGGTGCACCTCGTCCGGCACCCGCACCAGTTCGGACAGCCGCTGGTCCGGTGCGTCCACGGCGCGGCGCAGCACTTCCAGGAAGTGGTCCCCGAGCCGCGCCACGGTGTCCGGCAGGAACAGCTCCTTGTCGTACTCGAACCAGCCCGCCAGGCCGTCCTCGTGCTCCTGGAGGTGCAGGGCGAGGTCGAACTGGGCGATCCCCGGGTCGAGGTCGACCGGCGAAAGCTCCAGGCCGGCCAGCCGCACGTCCTCGTTCATCCGGTTCTCCAGGGTGAACAGCACCTGGGCGAGCGGGTTGCGGTCCAACTGCTGTCCTGCTCCGGACAGTTGGACGACCTGGTCGAAGGGAACGTCCGGGTTGCTGAGGGCCTTGAGGGCGCTGTCGCGTACCCGGTCGACCAGGTCGACAGCGGTGCGGGCGCCCTCGAACCGGGCACGCACCACGACGGTGTTCACCAGATAGCCGACGATGCCTTCGAGTTCGGCCCGGTCGCGGCCGGCCACCGGGGTCGCCACCAGCAGGTCCTGGCTGCCGGTGTGGGCGTGCAGGACGGCGGAGAACAGGGCCAGCAGCGTGGTGAACGGGGTCGTGCCCCGCGAAGCGCCCAGCGCGGTCAGGCGCCGGGTGAGGTCCGCGGACACCTCGATCCGGTGGCGGCGGCCGCGGCGGCGCTGGACGGCCGGGCGCGGCCGGTCGAGCGGCAGGGGCAGCGCGGCCGGGGCGTCGGTGAGGTACTCCGTCCAGAACGCGGTCTGCTCGGCGAGGTGGTCGCCCGTCACCAGTGCGCGCTGCCACGCGGCGTGGTCGGCCGCCTGGAAGGGGGCGGGCGGCAGCTGCGGAGCCCGTCCGCTGGTGAACGCGTCGTACAGCTCCACGAGTTCGCGGGTCAGCACGAGGAAGGACCAGCCGTCGGTGACCAGGTGGTGCATGGTCACCACCAGCAGGTGCCGCTCGGGTGCGAGCCGGATCAGCGCCGCTCGCAGCAGCGGACCGGCCAGCAGGTCGAACGGGCGCCGGAGTTCGGTCAGTGCCATCTCCCGCGCCTCGGCCCCGGCGTCTCCGGTGGCGCCGCTCGGCAGCAGCAGGGGCACCGTGACCTCGTACGGTTCGTCGACGATCTGCACCGGTGCGTCGTCGTGCATCCCCATCCGGGTGCGCAGGGCCTCGTGGCGGGCGACCAGCGCGGTGAAGGTCCGCTCCAGCGCCGCCTGGTCGAGCACGCCCTCCAGCATCAGGGTCTGCGGCACGTTGTAGGCGCTGCCTCCGGGTTCCAGCTGCTCGATGAACCAGAGCCGTTCCTGTGCGGGCGAGAGGGCCAGCGCGCCGGAGCGGTCCGCCTGCCGGACCGGCAGGTCGGGCCGGGACGCGCCACGCAGAGCCTCGGCGGCGACCGCGATCGCCAGCCCGCGCGGGGTCGGATGGTCGAAGATCAGCTGCAGCGGGAGCCTGACCTTGACCAACTGGGATATCCGGGACAGCAGTTGGACGGCGACCAGGGACTGGCCCCCCTGGTCGAAGAAGTTGTCCTCCGGACCCGGGTCGGCGCCGAGCAGCACCTCGGCCCAGGCCCGGTCGACCGCGGCCCGCACGGCGTCGGTGTTCACGGTGCCGGCATCGTCCATGTCGTTCACGGCCACCGCGACGGGCTCGGGCTGCGGTGCCGCGTCCGCGCCGCCGGCCCGGGGCTGCGGCGCGTCGATCCAGTGGCGGCGGCGCTGGAACGGGTATCCGGGCAGTGGCACCCGACGGCCGGGCGCACCGTTCACGGCGGTGAGGTCCACCGGGACACCCGCGTCCCGGAGCAGGCCTGCTGCCTCAAGGACCGCGCGGCGCTCGTCGCCGCCGGGCCTGGGGAGGGTACTGGCGACGACATGCCCGGCGTTGAGGTCCAGGCCGAGCCGGGCCAGTGCTCCGAGCGACTGTCCAGGCCCGGCCTCCAGCAGGACGGCCCGGGGCCCGGCGGCGGTCAGCAGGGCCTGGTGCCAGCGCACCGGCGCCACCAGCTGGCCGGCCCAGTAGCCGGGGTCGGTCGCCTGTTCCGCGGTGATCAGGGCGCCGGTGACGGAGGAGACGTACGGCAGGAGCGGAGGGTTCAGCCGCACCTGCGCGACGGCCCGCCGGAACGGTTCCACCGCGCCTGCGACGAGCGGCGAGTGAAATGCGTGCGAGGTGTGCAGGGCGGTGACCCGCACGCCGTCGGCCGAGAGTTCGGCCGTGAGCGCTTCCAGCTCCGCGTGCGGGCCGGCGACCGTGCACTGCTTCGGTGCGTTGACGGCCGCGATCACGGAGCCCTGCGGCAGCCGTCGGCGCAGTTCGTCCTCGGCCAGCGCGGCCGACAGCATGCCGCCGGCCGGCTGGTCCGCGAGCAGCCGGCCGCGCAGGGCGACCAGGTGGACGGCGTCCGGGAGGCTGAGCACACCGGCGATGCAGGCGGCGGCGTACTCGCCGATGCTGTGACCCACCATCAGATCCGGCTGCACGCCCCAGCTCTGCCACAGCCGCGCCAGTGCGTACTCCACGGTGAACAGGGCCGGCTGGGTGTACTCGGTGCGCTCCAGCCGCGCCGCCGCCTCCGCCACCCGGGCGGGGTCGGTTCCGGGGAAGAGCAGCTCGCGCAGGTCCTGGCCGAGCTCGGTCCTGAGCAGTCCGGCGCACTCGTCGACCGCCTCGCGCACCACGGGCTGGGTGCGGTAGAGCGACTCGGCCATCCCGGGGTGCTGGGCGCCCTGGCCGGGGAACATCATCACCAGCGGTCGCGCTGCCGTGCCCCCGGCCGGTGGTGCGGCCGGCGTACGCAGGGCCGCGGCGGCCTCCGCGGCGGTGGCGGCGACCACGTGGGTCCGTGAGTCGAACTCCGCACGGCCGGTGATCAGGGTGTGCGCGACGTCCGCCACCGGCAGGTCGGCGCCGGCCCGCTCCAGGTGGCCGGCGAGCCGCTCAGCCGCCTGCGCGACGGCGGCGTCGGTGCGCGCCGACAACGGCAGCACCAGCGGCAGTACGTCCGTGCCGGCCCCCGGGCGGTCCGGCTGCTCCGGTGCCTGCTCCAGGACGAGGTGCGCATTGGTGCCGCCGATCCCCAGGGAGCTGACGCCCGCGCGCCGGGGCCCGGTGTCCACCGGCCAGTCGATCGCCTCGGAGTTGACGAAGAACCGGTTGCCGTCCGAGCTCAGCGCGGGGCCCGGCCGCCGGAAGTTCAGGGTCGGCGGCACCGTGCCGTGCTTGACCGCGAGGGCCGTCTTGATCAGACCGGCCACCCCGGAGGCCGCGTCGAGGTGCCCGATCGAGGCCTTGACCGAGCCCAGCGCGCAGCGGCCGGGAACGCCGTCGAATGCCTGGCGGAGCGCCTCGGCCTCGACCATGTCTCCGAGGGTGGTTCCGGTGCCGTGGGCCTCGATGAATCCGATCGAGGCCGGCTCGACCTCGGCGAGTTGGTGCGCCAGGGCGATCACCTCGGCCTGTGCGCCCACTGAGGGCGCGGTGAAGCCCGCCTTGGCCGAACCGTCGTTGTTGACCGCCCAGCCGCGGATCACGGCGTGCACGGTGTCCCCGTCGGCGAGCGCGTCCTCAAGCCGCTTGAGGACCACGACCGCGGCTCCGCTCCCCCGCACGGTGCCGTTGGCGTCGGCGTCGAAGGGCCGGCAGACGCCGTCCGGTGAGGCGATGCCGCTCTCCTGGTAGAGGTAGCCGGTGCGGTGCGGTACGACGACCGCGGAGCCGCCCGCCAGGGCCAGGTCGCACTGGTAGTCCAGCAGGCTCTGGCAGGCCATGGCGGTGGCGACGAGCGAGGTGGAGCAGGCCGTCTGCACCGTGATGCTCGGACCGGAGAGGCCGAGCTTGTAGGAGGTGCGGGAGGCCAGGTAGTCCTTGTCGTTGCCGAGGATCACCGAGTACTCGTGCGCCGGGTCGCGGAGCCACTCCTGCGGCGCCAGGTTGTACAGCAGGTAGCCGTTGGCGCCGGTGCCGCCGAATACGGCGGCCGGGAGCCCGGCGCCGGCCCTGTTCCCGGAGTCCTCCAGGGCGTGCCAGGCACACTCCAGGAAGAGCCGTTGCTGCGGATCCATCAACTGGGCCTCGCGGGGCGTCAGGCCGAAGAACTGCGCGTCGAACTCCTCGATCCCTTCGAGCGCGCCGGTGGCCCGCACATAGGCCGGGTCGGTGCGCACCTGGGGCGGCACTCCGGCCGCGTCGAGATCCTGGTCCGTCGGGGCGACGGTGCCGCTGAGGCCGGCCAGCAGGTTCGCCCAGAAAGCCTGGACGTCGGCGGCGCCGGGAAACCGTCCCGACATTCCGACGATGGCGATGGCGTTGGTGTTGACATTGGATTCGTCCATGCCCTCGTTCCTTTCCTCACTCGGCGCGGCGCGGTGCACGCCGTCGCTGCATGGCCTGCTTCTGACGCTCGGCGCGGTCCTGGGTCCGGTCGGTCGCCGATCCGGTGTCCGCCAGGCCGTCGACCATCCGGGCCAGGCCCTCGATCGTCGGGTTCTCGAACAGGTGGACCAGCTGGAGCTGTCCGTCGAAGCGCTGCTGGAGCAGGGCGTGGATCTCGGCCAGCCGCAGCGAGTTGCCGCCCAGGTCGAAGATGTTGTCGCGGCTGCCCGGCCGCTCCACCCCGAGCACCTGGCTCCACACCCCGGCGATGAACTGTTCGGTCCCGGTGCGCGGGCTCGCGAAGTCCGCTCCTCCTGAGCCCAGGACCGGGGCCGGAAGCGCGCGCCGGTCGAGCTTGCCGTTGGGGGTCACCGGGAGCCGCTCCAACTGGACGAGGTGGCCCGGCACCATGTACGCGGGCAATCGGGTACGCAGTTCCTTGCCCAACTGCGCCTCGTCGAGGCTGCGTCCCTCGGCCGGGACGGCGTAGCCCACCAGGCAGCGCCCGCCCGGCAGGTCGTCGCGCACGGCCACGGTCGCCTCGCGGACGTCCGCGCAGTGGCGCAGCGCGGCCTCCACCTCCCCGGGCTCCACCCGGAAGCCGCGGATCTTCACTTGCTGGTCCGAGCGGCCGAGGAACTCCAGGGTCCCGTCGCGCCAGTAGCGCGCCAGGTCGCCGGTGCGGTACAGGCGCTCACCGGCCCGGCCGCTGTGCGGGTCCGGCACGAACCGCTGCGCGGTCATCTTCGGGTCGACATAACCGAGGGCCAGGCAGGCGCCGCCGATGTACAGGTCGCCGGGCACACCGACGGGGCAGGGCTGCATCCAGCGGTCCAGCACGTGGTAGCGGGCGTTCTGGATCGGACGGCCGTACGGGATGCTGGTCCAGGACGGGTCGACGTGTTCCACGGGGAAGTGGTTGGACCAGATGGCCGCCTCGGTGGCCCCGCCGAGAGCCCGCACGTGGCAGCCGGGCAGCAGCTCACGCAACCGGTCCGGCATGGTCACCGGGATCCAGTCACCGCTGAGCATGACCAGGCGGACCGCCGGACTGTTCGGCTGCGCCGCGCGCCGCTCCAGGGCCGGCAGCAGTCGCTGCAGTGCGGCAGGCGCCGAGTCCCAGACGGTGACCTCGCCGCCAAGCAGCAACTCCGCCAGGCGCGACGGCTCGGCGAGTTCCTCCTCCTCGGCGACCCTGATCCGGCCGCCCGACGCGAGGGTGCCGAAGATGTCGAAGACCGAGAGGTCGAAGCAGAGCGAGGTGACCCACAGCAGTCGGTCGGACGGCCGGAAGTCCAGGGTGTCGATGACCCAGCGCAGCGTGTTGACCACCGCCGCATGCTGGAGCACAACTCCTTGCGGGACGCCGGTGGACCCGGAGGTGAAGATCGTGTACGCGACCGACTCCGGTGCCACCGACGGCAGTTCGACCGAATCGGGAACGACCGTCGGCGCGGAGTCGGCGTCGACCAGCACCACCCGCGTCCCCGGCCGGCCGGCCGCCAGTTCCTCGGCCTGTGCCAGGTGCTCCGGGTCGGCGAGCAGGCAGACGGCGCCGCAGATGTCCAGGATCCCGGCGATCCGGCCGCTCGGGAAGGCCGGGTCGATCGGCACGTACGCCTTGCCCGCCTTCAGCACCCCCAGCACCGCGGCCACCGCCGCCGCCGACCGGCCCATCAGTACGGCCACGTCCCGGCCGGGTACGGGCAGCAGTTCCCGCGCCACCCGCTCGGCCCTGCCGCGCAGTTCGTGGTAGGTCCAGCTGCGGCTGAGGTCGCACACCGCCACCGCGTCCGGGGTCGCGGCCTCCTGCTCGTCGAAGAGGGTGTGGATCGCGACGGGCTGCTGCGGCGCCGCGGTGTCGTTCCACTCGTGCAGGATGCGATTCGTCTGCGTGGCGTCGAGCAGCGGGATCCGGGAGACCGGCGCCCCGGCGTCGCCCACGACCCGCTCCAGGAGCGCCTCCAGATGGGCGATCAGCTCCTCCACCGTGGCGCGGTCGAAGATCTCCTGGTTGAACTCCATCGCTCCGGACAGGCCGGCCGGACCGTCGGAGAGAGCGAGCAGCAGATCGAACCTGGCGGTGTCACGCGGCACGTCGAGACGCTCGCTGCTCATCCCCGGCAGGTCGAGCCCGCCCAGCGGGTCGTCCTGCAGCGAGACCATGGTCTGGAACACCGGGGTGCGGCTGAGGTCGCGGGCCAGACCGAGTTCGCCCACCAGGGTCTCGAAGGGCAACGTGCCGTGTGCGTAGGCCTCCAGCGCCCGCTCCCTGGTGCGGTCCAGCAGCTCCGCGAAGGACGGGTCGCCGGAGAGGTCCAGCCTGATCGGCACCGTGTTGGTGAACGGGCCCATGACGTCGTCGAGTTCGGGAAGCGGCCGCTCGGCGATCGGTGTGCCCACCGCGAAGTCGTGCTGCCCGCTGTGGCGCATCAGTACGGTGGCGAAGGCCGAGAGCAGCACCATGAACAGCGTCGCGTCCCGGCCGGTGCCAAGACCCGCAAGCCGGTCGCGCAGTCCGCGGCCGAACCGGACCGGGACACTGCCGCCGCGGAAGCCCATCACCGAGGGCCGGGGCCGGTCGGCGGGGACGGCCAGCGCCGGGAGGCCGTCGAGCCGTTCGGTCCACCAGGAGAGCAGTTCCTGTTTGACGGGCGCCAGCGAGGCCCGCTGCCAGGCCGCGAAGTCGGCGTACTGCACGGCCGGTTCGATGACGCCGGCCCCCTCATCGCCGGAGAGCGAACGGTAGGCGAGCGCGAGGTCCCGGAAGAACACCCCGGACGACCAGCCGTCCATCACCGCGAGATGGCTGACCAGCCCGACCAGGTGCTCGTCGGCGGCCAGTCGGAGTACGACGAGCCGGACCGGCCTGCCGCCGCCCAGGTCGACGGGGACTGCGGCCTCCGCGGACATCCGCTGCACCGCGGCCGCCGTCCGCTCCGGCTCCGGCAGCTCGGTGAGATCCTCCTCGATCCAGCCGAAGTCGGGTTCCTCAGCGATCACTTGGCGGACGCCACCGTCGCCGGACACCAGCCGGGTACGCAGCACCTCGTGGCGGCGGACGGTCTCCCGCAGGGCACGGCGCAGCAGTCCGGTGTCGAGCGGACCCCGCACCCGGACCGCACCCGCGACGCTGTAGGCGGTGTTGCCGGGCATCATCTGCTGCATCAGCCACATCCGCTCCTGCGCCGACGACGGCGCCGGAGCCGGCTCACGGGAGACCGGGAGGAGCCGGACGGTGGCGCCGGCTTCCTGACCGGCTGCCGCCGCGACCAGCGGCGCGAGAGCGCGGATGCGGGGGTGCTCGAAGACCGCCCGCATGGGCAGGGCGACACCGAACGCCCGCCGGATCCGGGTGATCAGGCGTGCGACCAGCAGCGAGTGGCCGCCGAGGTCGAAGAAGCTGTCCTCGACGCCGAAGTCCTGCCGGGCCAGCAGCTCGGTGAAGATCTCCAGCAGTTGCTGCTCGACCGGCCCGTCGGGGGCAGCCGTGCCCGCGGCGGCGGCGAGTCCCGGTGTGGTCAGGGCACGCTTGTCGAGCTTGCCGTTCGGGGTCTGCGGCAGCCGGTCCACCACGGCGATCGCCGAAGGCACCATGTAGTGCGGCAGCCGGGTGCGGGCGAACGCCTGCACCTGTCCGGGCTCCAGGGTGCTGCCTGCGGCCGGGACCAGCCAGGCGCACAGCACCGTTCCCGCACCCGGGACTTCGCGCGGCAGCACCGCGGCGTCGGCGACCGCCGGGTGGCGGCGCAGCGCCGCCGCGCACTCCCCCGGCTCGATCCGGAAGCCGCGGATCTTCACCTGGTCGTCGGAGCGGCCCAGGTAGCGCAACTGCCCGTCGGCGTCCACCCGGACCACGTCGCCGGTGCGGTACATCCGCTCTCCGGGCCGGGTCAGGTCGGGCAGGAAGCGGTCGGCGGTCAGCGCGGGGTCGTTGAGATAACCACGGGCCAGGCCGGGCCCGCCCAGGTACAGCTCACCGGGGACGCCCGGGGCCACCGGCCGCAGCCGGTCGTCGAGCACATAGGCGTGGGTGCCCGAGATGGGGCGGCCGATCGGCGGCTCGCCCGGGTCGCCGGCCCGGATCAGCGCTTCGCAGGCGTACGTCGTCGCCTCGGTCGGACCGTAGAGGTTCATCAGCCGGTCGACCGAGGGATGGCCGAGTACGGCGTCGGCGAGCTGTCGGGGCAGCGGCTCACCGGCCAGGTTCACGGTGCGTACTCCCTGCGGGAGCCATCCCGAACGCAGTAGCTCGGCGAGGGGCGAGGGGACGGTGTTGACCAGGGCGACGGGCGCCGGCAGGGCGTCCTCGGCCAGCACGAGTACGTCCCGGGCCACGACGACGGTGCCGCCGCTGGTGAGCGGGCCGAAGATCTCGAAGACGCTCAGGTCGAAGGAGAAGGAGGTGGCGGCGAGCACCGCGCTCAGGTCGGTACCGAACCGTTCCCGCGCCCAGGCGAGGAAGGAGACAGCGTTGCGGTGGGTGAGCGCGACGCCCTTCGGACGACCGGTCGAGCCGGAGGTGAACAGGACGTAGGCGAGGTTGCCGGGACGCACCGGAACGTCAGGCGGCGGTGGCAGCTCGGACGTCGGCTCCGCCGGCACCACGGGCAGGTCCCCGGGCAGGTCACGCGCATCGCCGGCGGCGACCACCAGCGGCACCCCTGCCCGGCCGAGTATCCACTGGAGACGGTCGTCGGGCAGCGAAGGGTCGAGCGGCAGATAGGCGGCGCCGGCCTTGAGCACGCCCAGCAGCGCGATCACGGTCCTGACGTCGCGGCCGGTGACCACGCCGACCACGGACTCCGCGCCGACTCCGCGGGCGGCAAGTTCGGCGGCCAGGCGGCCTGCGGCACGGTCGAGTTCGCGGTAGTCGAGGGTGCGTCGTCCGTCGGTCAGCGCCGTGGCCTCCGGCGTGCGCCGGACCCACTCGTCGATCAGGCCGGTCAGGCTGGTCTCGTCGTACGCCCCGGGGGCTGCGGGCGTCGCGAGTGCCGGGAGAGCCGCCCCCTGCGGTGTGCCGGACAGGCTCAGAGCGGCGGTCGGCTGCGCGGGGTCGGCCAGCGCGGAGCGGAGCAGGCCCAGGTAGCAGTCGACGAACTGACGCACGTCCCCGGCGGCGAACAGGTCAGCCCGGTACTCCACGTTGCCGAGCAGTTCGGCTCCGGAGTCCGCCAGATTCATGGTGAGGTCGAAGGCGTTGTCCCGGCGGGGCAGCGGTACCGGCAGCATGGTGAGCCCGCCGACCCGGACCGGCAGCCGTGGGTCCTCAAGGGCGATCCGGGCGATGTCCGCCGTGTGCTCGGACTGGATGCTCTGGTAGGCGACCAGGACGTTGCAGCGGTCGGTGGACCTGTCGGCGGCCTGAAGGATCGCGGCGTACGGCAGCTCGCCGTGCTCCAGGCCGACGGCGAGGGTGTGCTGCAGTTGCGCAGCCGCCTCCGCGAAGCCGGTCTCCGGACGGTGGGTGCTGGCCAGCGGCAGTACGTTGACGAAGTAGCCGACGACGTCCATCCGGTCGCTGCGGCCGCGGTTGGCGGAGGGGGTGCCGACGGCGACCCGCTCCTCGCCGGTGAGGCGGTGCAGCAGGACGTGCAGGGCGGCCTGCAGCACGGCGTTGACGGTCAGCCGGTGGGTCCGCGCGAAGTCGTGTACCTGCGCGGACAGTTCGGCGGGGACCACGAAGCGCTCCACCGCGCCACGGGCGGATCCCGTCGCGGCTCGGGCCATCGGCAACCGGATCTCCAGCGGGACACCGCTGAGTTCTGTCTCCCAGTGCCGCCGGAGCCGGTCCTCGTCGCCGGTCTCGACCAGGCGGCGCTGGCCGGCCGCGAACGCACCGTACGCCGCGTCGTGGGCCTCGTCGTGGTTCGTCCTGGACACCGCTGCGCCGGAGGCGGCGGTGTCGGACGTGGTGGTGTCGGCCGGCCGGTATGCGTCGGCGACCTCCAGCAGGAGCAGTCCGAGCGAGCGCAGGTCGCAGACCGCGTGGTGGACGGCGAAGACCACGACCGTCTCGGTCTCGGCGGTGCGGATGGCGGTGACCCTGACGAGTGGGCCGGTGGCCGGGTCCATACGGCGGCAGGCCGCGTCCTCCAGCAGCGCCGTCACCGCGGCCGCGTCCTGGCCCCGGGCGTCGAGCACAGCCAGCTCGGGCGGGAGCTCGGGGTGCAGTACCCGTCCCAGTACCTCGTCGCCCGGGACGAACGAGGTCCGCAGGGCCGGATGGCGGGCCACCACCGCTCGTACCGCCGCCAGGAAGTCGTCCACGCGGAACGCGCCGAGCACCTTGACCGCGCGGCCGACCACGTAGGGGGCGTCATCACCGGCGAGTTCGTCCGCGAGGAGCAGCGCCTCCTGGCCCGGCGAAGCCCCGGAGTAGGCGGCCTCGGCCGCCTCAGGCCCGGTCGAGACCCGCGGTGCCGCCGCGACGGCGGCCGCCAGTTCGGCGACGGTCGGCCCGGCGAGCAGGTCGGACAGGGACAGCTCGACCCCCAGCTCGGCGAGGACGCGTAACCTCAGGTCGACCACGCCCAGCGAGTCAAGACCCAGATCGAAGATGCCCGTGGAGTCGTCCAGCGCCTCCGGTGAGAGCCGCGCCACGGCAGCCAGCACGGCGCGGACACCGGCGCCCTCCTCGCCGGACGGGGCCGAGGTGCCCGGCGTGTCACCACCGACCAGCGGCAGTTCACCGCCCAGCCACTGTTCCCGGCATGCCTGCCGGCGGATCTTGCCGCTGGTAGTCCGCGGGACGCCGCCGCGCCGGGTGAAGAAGACGGCACCGACCGCGACGCCGAGTTCGGCGGTGGCCGCCGTCCGCACGCTGTCCGCCATGGAGGCGAGCCGGTCGGCGGAGATGTGCCGGTCCACTTCGAGGACGATCCCCAGGGCCTCGGCGCCGTCCTCCTCGTAGCCGAAGGCGGCAGCCGCGTCCGGGTCGAGCCCGGGGTGGCTTGCCGCGGCGATCCGCTCGGCGTCCTGCGGATGGACGTTGCGTCCGCGGACCACGATCAGGTCCTTGATCCGTCCGGTGACATAGAGCTCGCCGTCGTGGCGGAACCCGAGGTCGCCGGTACGGAGGAAGGTGCCTGCCACGTCGGCCACCTGTGCGCCGAAGGTGGCCACGGTGGCCTCCGGAGCATCGAGGTAACCGGCCGCCACGCTCGGGCCGCTGACCCATATCTCGCCGACGGCTCCGTCGTCCACCCGGCATCCGAGGTCCGGATCGACGATCAGGACCTGGTGGCCGGCCGCCGGTGCACCACAGCTGACGAGCCGAATGCCGCGGCCTTCCGCTGCGGGCACTGCCCGTCCGTGCAGGGCGAGTTGGTCGTCGTCCACGGCCAGTACCCGGGCGCCTTCGCCGCGGTCGGCACCGGAGACCAGCAGGGTGGCCTCGGCGATCCCGTAGCAGGCGAAGAAGGCGCGGGGGTCGAACCCCTGCGCCGCGAAGGCCTCAGCGAAGCCGTCCTGGCTCTCCGCGCGGATCGGCTCGGCGCCGTTGAACGCCACCCGCCAGCTGCTGAGATCGAGTCCGGCCGCACGTTCGGCGTCGATGTGCCGGACGCAGTGCGCGTATCCGAAGTTGGGACCGCCGCTGACGGTCGCCCGGTGCTCGGAGATCGCCTCCAGCCAGCTCCCGGGGTCCCGCATCAGGGCCTGGGGCGACATCAGCAGCGCGGGGAAACCGGTGTGGACGGGCTGGAGGATGCCGCCGATCAGGCCCATGTCGTGGAACGGCGGGAGCCAGATCACCGAAGAATCCTGCGCGGTGAGAGCGAACTTCGACCGGATCGCCTCAGCGTTGGCCATCAGGTTGTGGTGGGTGACCATGACACCGCGAGGAGCGCCGGTCGAGCCCGAGGTGTACTGCAGGAAGGCGAGGTCGGCAGGGGCCGGACGGCGTCCGGACCAGTCATCGGCCCGGTGGGTGGGCGCGCCGTCGGTGGTGTGGACCGTGACCGGGCCGCCACCGGCGTCCGCCGCGTGCTCGTCGAGCATCCTGCGGGAGGCGGCGACCGTCAGCCAGGCGGCCACCCGGGCGTCGGTGGCTGCGGCCAGCTGGCGTTGTGCGCGCTTGCGGCTGGTCGGCAGAGGCATCGGTACCGCCACCATGCCCGCATACAGACAGGCCAGGAATCCCACCACGAAGTCGAGGCCGGGCGGGTAGAGCAGCAACAACCGGCTGCCGGAAGGGTGTTCGGACTCCAGGCGCGCCGCCAGTGCGCGCACCCGCCCGTCCAGTTCGGCGTAGCTCAACTCCTCGGCCATTCCCCCCGTGGCCCGCAGGAAGCCGAAGGCGCGGCGGTGCGGTTGGGCTTCGGCACGGTGGCTGAGCACGTCGACCAGCGTGCTCATGTCCGTGGACGGTGACATGTCGATGGCGTGGCTCACGGGCTTCCCCCAGAAATGACGTCAGAACGGAATGGCTTGCGGTTCGGCGGGCGCACAGCGGCGCGCGGCACGGCCTCGCGCGGCACGCGGGCGCGGCCGGCCGGCGGGTGGATGCCGACGGGTGGATCAGGTGGCGGGGGCGGACCCGCTGCTCAGAGGACGGCCGACAGCAGGCCGGTGACGTATTCGGGGTCGGTGTCTACGAAGAAGTGCTCGCCGAGCACCGTGCGCAGGGTGAACGACGCGCTGGTCTGCCGGGCCCAGCCCGACATCAGGTCCGCCGTCGCGCGCTGGTCACGGGTGCCCGCCAGGGCCAGGATCGGCACATCGAGGGGCGCCTCGTCCCGGCAGCGGTAGGACTCGACGATCGTGAAGTCGGCCCGGAGCAACGGCATCAGAAGACCCATCAACTCCGGCTGCTGGAAGACGGCTTCGGGGGTACCGCCGAGGTCGCGCAGCGCCTCGGTGAATTCGGCGTCCGGCAGACCGCTGATCGGCCGCTCGGTCCACGGCAGATCCGGTGCCTGGCGTCCGGAGACCACCAGGGCGGCGGGCGGGCGGAATCCGACTCTGCGGAGCTCCCGGCACAACTCGAAGGCCACCGTGGCCCCCAGGCTGTGCCCGAACAGTGTGTACGGACCGTCCACGGCAGCTGCCAACTCCCGCGCCAGGGGCTGCACCAGTGACGGGATGTCGCGGCAGAGGGGCTCGCCGAACCGGCGGCCACGGCCCGGAGGCGTCACCGCGAGCACGGACGTGTCCGCCGGCAGCGATGCCTCCCAGCCCTCATAGGTCTGAGGTCCCCCACCGGCGTACGGGAGGCAGACGAGTGTCCGCCCGGTGGCTGGACCGGGCAGGCCGGTCCACCACCGGGAGGACCGGGAGTGGGTGGTGCTGATCACCGCGGCACTCCTTCCAGGAACGGGCGTGGCCGGATCAGCCACGCAGGCTGAGTGGACGCATGTCGGTCCAGACCCGTTCCACGTGCGCGAGGCACTCTTCGCGCGTGCCTCTGACGCCCTCAGGCCGCCATCCCGCAGGGAGTTCGATGTCGGCCGGCCAGATGGAGTACTGCTCCTCGCCGTTCACGACTACGCGGAAATCAATCGATGATTCGTGGTGGAACACTATCGCCTCAAACCTTGGAGTGCTCATACACAGGAAAGGGGACGCGAGCGCACCTGTGGCAGCACTCGACGCACGAGAAAGAAAGTGGAAAACCCGAAACACTGACGAGAGTCTTGAATCTCCCGCCGCCCCCTGGGAGAGAACCGGTCATAGCCCGCTCCCGAATCCAAACATTAACACGATGTGTCGATCGCAAGAAAGACCCGATTTCACCGCCAGGGCAGCAATGCGGTGCATCGGGGGCATCTGTGCGGCATGCCGGGGCATCATCCGGTGCGCCAGGGGCAGCAACGCGGCGCGCCGGGGGCAGCAACACCATGGACCGCATTACGGATATGGGATATCAAGCGTGATAAAAGCCATCAGCTCGATAAATCAGGAATCACTGGACATTACCCAGTGACCATAACCCACCAAAAAGGTAACTATCGGTCCGGACGACGAGTCCAACGTAAGACCCCGGGGACAGCCGGAGGCGGACAGCCGGCGCACGCTCCACCCTCGTCGAGCGCGGCCCAGGCGTACCAATATCACTGCCCGAACAGGCACCTCTCCGACGACAAGGGAGGCCCGGCGGGACAGCTTGCGTACTGATCGCCGTAAATCGGCCGGCCGGGTCGCATTCCTGTGACAGCTCTCCGGGGATCAGAAATCCGGCAGATCTTGACCCGCGAAGTCGACGCACCTAGGATCCACGAATCGGGGGAGAGTGCGATTGAATATTTCTTTGCGATTCGCGATGTGATACCGCCTGCCGATCGCCGATATCACTTCCGAGAGTGCCGCCGGCCGCACCGCGGACAGCCCGCCGGTCGCCGGGACCGGGAGAACCCCCGAAGCCCCAGCTCTCTGCCGGAAGGAATCCCTCAGCATGCCGCCATTCGCCTCCCTTTTACCTGCCCGCGGGGCGACGCGGCCCCTGTCGGTCAACTATCTGGTCGACTCGCTCGGGACGGGACTGTTCCTCACCGGCGGTGTGGCGTTCTTCGTGCACGTGGTCGGGCTGACGCCGGCACAGGTCGGCGCCGGGTTCTCACTGGCGGGGCTGATCACGCTCGGGGCCTCGGTGCCCACCGGATGGCTCGCGGACCGGATGGACACCCGCCGGCTGCTGATCGTGCTGCACGTGGCGGAGGCCGTGCTCTTCTGCCTCTATCCGCTGGTGCACTCCTTCCTCGGCTTCGTCGTGGTGGCCTGCGCGACCTCGCTGGCGATCCGGGCCACCAGTACCGTCCGGGCCGCACTGATCGGCGCCGTACTGGAGCCCGACCGTCTGGTGGCCGGACGGGCCTATCTGCGCGCGGTGTTCAACGGCGGCTTCGCCGGTGGTTCCGCGCTGGCCGCCTGGGCGCTGGCCGACGGTTCGCATCTCGCCTGCGAGCTGGTGATCCTCGGGAACGCGGTCACCTACGTGCTCGCGGCCCTCACTCTCATCCCGTTGCCCGCCATGCCGCCCCGGCAGCGGCCCGCGGGGGCGAGCAAGGCGCCTGCGCTCAAGGACATCCCCTTCGTCCTGCTCACCCTGATGAACGGTCTGCTCGGCATGAACGGGATCGTCCTCACGCTGGCGCTGCCGCTGTTGATCGTCTCCGGGCAAGGCATCCCGAAAGCCCTGGCCGGTCTCTTCGTCACCGTCAACACCGTACTCATCGTGATCTTCCAGGTGCGGTTGAGCCGTGGCGCCGACACGCTGGAGGGGGGTGCCCGCGCCCAGCGCCGGTCCGGCTTCCTGCTGGCGGTCTCCTGTGTGGGGATCGCGGCCGCGGTGGCGGCACACGGTACCGCTCTGAAGATCACTTTCCTGACTCTGGCGGTCCTGGTGCTGACCGCAGGCGAACTCCTTGCCATGGCCGGGAGTTGGGGAATCTCGTACGGCCTGGCCCCGGAGCACGCCCGCGGCGAGTACCTGGGCGTCTACGCACTCGGCGCGGCCTTCTCCGAGACGGTCGGGCCGGCTGCGACGGCATTCCTCGGTGTCCGCGAGGGCCCGCCCGGCTGGCTGGCCATCGCGGCGGTGTTCCTGTTGTCCGGGGTCGCCGTGGTGCCGCTGGTGGCCAGGGCGCAGGCGAAGCGGGCCGCGGCTGCCACAGGCGGCGCGACGGGAGACGCCGAGGACCTCACTGCTTCCGCGGGCGGCGCCGCATGAACCGTAACTGGCTCGAATATCTGCCTGGTTGGGATGAGATCCGGTGTCAGATCGTCGACACCCTCGGCGAACTCAGGACGCGGCCCGGGTTCGACCGGGACCTGGCGGCGGCACTCCCCGGCATCACCGCGGCCGGAGTGGAGCGGCACATCACCGCGTTGACGGCCGGCGGGCCGCGCTGGCGTGAGGACGAGGAGAACGTCCGGGAGACCCTCCGCCACCTCCGTGAGGAACTGTCCGGGTACGGCTACCCGGTGGTGGAGACGCGGTACGGCGAAGCGCCGCACCAGGTCAACCTGTTCGCCACGCTGCCGGGCCGCGACATCGACGCACCGCTGGTGGAGGTCGGCGCCCACTGGGACTCCAAGCAGGGCAGTCCCGGAGCCGACGACAACGCGAGCGGGGTCGCCGGTCTGCTCGAAACGGCCCGCGCCCTGCGCACTCTCGGCCCGCGTCAACGCGGCGTCCGGTTCTGCCTCTTCGGCGAGGAGGAGGAGTGGATGCTGGGGAGCCGCGAGCATGTGTCGGACATCGAGGCCGGCGGCGAGGTGGTGGAGGGCCTGATCGTGCTGGAGATGATCGGCTTCCGGGACGCGCGCCCCGGCGCACAGCGCAGTCCGCTGCGCATTCCGGGGGTGTTCTCGCCGCCGAGGACCGGCGACTTCATCGCGATCATCGCCGACCTGCGCTCACTGCCGTTCGCCAACGCGGTGCAGCGCAGCGCCCGGCAGTACGTTCCGGGGCTGCGGCTCTACCCGGTCAAGCGACTCGGGGGTCTGCTCAGGGACGCCGCACGCAGCGACCACCTGCCGTACTGGCGCAGTGGTCGCCGCGGGCTGCTCGTCACCGATACGGCCAACCTGCGTAATCCGCACTACCACAAGGCGACCGACACCCTCGGGACGCTCGACCTGGAGTTCGCGGCCGACGTCACCCGTGCGGTCGCGGGCGCCGTGGCCCAGCTGGCCGACCGCCCGACGGGCTGAGCCGGCGCGACGGGCCGGGTGACACCGTGGAACGGATCAGCCAGGGCCTGTCCGGCCGACCTTCGTGGATCAGGCCGCGGCGTCCGGTGCGGTGCCTCGCAAGGCGGAGGATCGCCCCCGTACTGGACGTACTGGGTGACTCCGACAACGCGGTGAGGTGCCGTGCCAGGCGTCGCGGGCCCACGAGGACCGGCCGGACAGGACCTTTAGGCCTGGTGACGGGCCTCGAAGGCTGTGCGCTCGGTCTCGTAGCGCCACTGGAGGGTCGCCTTGGGGCTGGCGTTCAGCAGCTCCCGGCAGCTCTGGGTGATCCTGCCGGTACGGGGGTCACTGGTGGCGCAGGCGGCGGTGGGCCGGTGGTCGCCCACGGCGCGCCAGAGGCTGCGGCCCTGGATGAAGGCGTACTCCAGCGAGGTACGGGCACTGTCGCGCAGCTGACGGTACGACAGGTGGTGCTCGCTGACGGCGCGTGCGTACTCGATGGTGATGTCGGTGCCCGACACGCCCTGGTCGTCGGTGGACAGCGCCACCGGGACACCGGCCGCCAGGTAGCGGTTGACCGGGTGGTCGGCGCCGCAGACTTCGAGGATCTGGCAGTTACTGGTCAGCGGTACCTCCACCGCGATGTGCCGGCGGGCCATGGTCCGCAGGAGCTGCTGCGGCCGGTCCTCGCTCATGATGTCCACACCGTGGCCGATGCGCTCGGCGCCCGCGGTCTCGACGGCGTCGCGGATGTGGAACCTGAGGTCCTCGCGGGGGGCGACCTTGCTGGTCAGCTCACCGGCGTGCAGCGTGACATGCGCCGTGCGGTAGACGGACCGCAGGTACTTGATCATGCGCATCTGCAGGTGGTAGTCGCGCAGCGCGATGGGGGCGTCCTCGGCCTGCACCAGGTTGACCCCCACGTAGCGGGGGTCCTTGTCGGCCATCTCGAAACCGGCGAGGAGCTGGGTGAAGACGTACTGCGGCTCGGACGCGCGGCCGACCTGGAAGTCGAAGCGCACCTGCACCTTGCACGCGGGCTGCGGGTCGGAGCCGTCACAGCCGAGGGTGGCGCGCTGCTCCGCCATCTCCCGGGCGGTCTCGGCCTTCGCGTCGTCCAGGACGCGGTTCAGCTTGCCGTCGGCCCGCAGGGAGTCCCGCATCCGGTCGAAGTCACCGGTCCACCGGAGATTCGTTCCCAGATTCCGCAGGGCGTCGCCCTGCGGGGTGAAGAGCGGTTCCACGTAGTCCTGGTGGTTGGCGGCGGCCACCTTCGTCACCTCTGCGACGAGCCTGCCGCGGTGGCTTCCGGTGACGGCCTTGAACTTTCCGAAGGTGGCGAAGAAGTGGTCGTGTCCGCTCTCGGCGGGGGTCTCCTTGAACCCCTCCATGGACCAGGCGTGGATGACGTCCTGCCGGAAGTCGTGGTCGGACACGGCGTCCCGGGCGGGCCGGGTCCCGGGCCCGCAAGGCGGTGCGGACGCCGACAGCGTGGTCTCGTCGATGCACAGCCCGTCGTCGGCGGCGAAGCCGATCAGCGCCTCGACCGGCACTGCGCCCGACAGGTGGGTGTGCAGGTCCCCGCCCTTCGGCATCGGGCGCAGAAAGGCCCTGAGCCGGTCCGGGTTGTCCTTCACCTTGTCGAGGTACCGCTGAGTCCCGGCAGCCCCGTCCTGCCAGGGACGTTCCGCGGCGAGTCTGTCCCGGGGCGCGGCCGCCGATGCACCGGGCACCGTGGCAGCCAGTACGGCCGTGGCGGCGGCGAGCAGCGCGGTACCGGCGCGCAGGCCGGAGAGGGAACGGGTCCGGCCTGCGCGGCCGGAGACGCGGGAGGAACCGGAGGTGCGGGAGGAGGAAGAATCGGAGCGGGAAGTTCCATCTGTATCCATGCGCACAGGAATACCGGATCTTGATCCACTTTACGGTGAGATTCGCCCGATCATGCCGGTACGAGTGACGACGGGCCCGTCCCAACCCCCCGCCGCCCGCCGGGTGTCCGGCGAGGGCGGGACGGGCCCCGGTGAGTGCACCGGTCAGTCCCCCGCGGTCAGCCGTACCGGCAGGGTGGTGGTGCTGTTGGAGAACAGGGACGGCACCGGGGTCAGCCGGTCCGGATCCGCGGCCAGGGTCAGGCCGGGATACCTGGCGAAGACGGCCGGCAGGGCGAGTGCCGCCTCCAGCCGGGCCAGCGGAGCGCCCAGGCAGAAGCGCGGTCCGTGGCCGAAGGCCAGATGCCTGCGCCGCTCACGGGCGATGTCGAAGGTCCCGGCGTCCGCACCGTGCTGCCCCTCGTCACGGCCGACCGCGCTGTACGGGGCCATGATGGCCTCGCCCCTGGGGATCCGTACCCCGGCGATCTCCACGTCCTCCAGGGGGTAGCGGAAGGGGAAGCCTGGCGGCTTCGGCGTGGTGGTCGGCGCCGTGCGGGTCGAGGGTGACGAGCGGGACGGGGACGGGGGCACCGGGTGCGAGGTCATGTGCTTCGCCAAGTCGACGCGAGGGGTGGGTGTCCGGTCACCGGGATGTGCCGTCGCCGGTGTCCGCTCCGTACCGCGCGGAGAAGTCGACGGGCAGCGAGACGGGGACGCGGGTCCAGGGCGAGGGGCGCCAGGCCACGTCGCGGGCAGGGATGCTGAGCTTCATGTCGGGCAGCAGATGCAGGACGGTGTTGACCGCGGTACGGGTGATCAGCCGGGCCGGCACCTGGGCGGGGCACACATGCGCGCCGGCCGAGAAGGCGAGGTGCGCGCGGTTGCCCGGCTCCACCCCGCCGTCGGGCGCGCGGACCGCGGGGTCGCCGTTGGCGGCGCCGATCCCCAGGATGAGGACGTCGCCCCGCCTGATCTGCTGTCCGCCCAGTTCGGTGTCGCGCAGTGCGTAGCGGGCGGGCACGTTGTTCATCGGCGGGTCGCGCCAGAGCGCCTCGTCGAGTGCGTCGTCCACGCCGAGCCGCCCGCCGTGCATCCGGGCCGCGAACCGCGGGTCGGTGAGCATCAGCCGCAGGGTGTGTGAGATCCAGGCGGTGACGGTCTCGTTGCCCGCGGAGACCATCAGGACCATCGACTGGAGCTGCTCCACCTCGTCCCGCAGGTTGGGGTGGTCGAGCAGGGCGGTTGTCAGGTCGTCCGCGGGCTCGGCACGGCGGGCTCTGAGCGTGTCGGCGAGGATCTCCTCGAAGTGGCGGTTTCCGCTCTGCGAGTCGTCCGCGCTGCCGACCAGTGCGATGAGCGCGTTCAGCAGCTCACGCCCTTCGGCGCTGTCCAGGCCGAACAGCGAGGCGGTGGAGAGCATCGGGACAATCGTGGCGTACTCGTTGACCAGGTCGGCGCTGCCGCGTGCGGAGAACCCGGCGATCAGTTGCGCGCAGACCGCCTCGACCTGGTGCCGGGTGCGGCGCTGGTCGATCCGGGCGACGCCGTCGTCGAGCGGCTGCCGCAGCCTGCGGTGCTCCGGGCCGTCGGCGCCGACGACGTTGGCCCGCCAGGCCATCATCGGGAGCAGGCCCGAATCCGGTGACACGACACCGTCGTTGAGGTCGCGCCAGTTGCGCGCGTCCCGCGAGTACACCTGCTCCTGGCGGGTGATGGTCAGCAGTTCGCGGTAGCCCATGACGAGCCAGGCGGGCACCCCCGGCTCCAGTTCCACCTTGGCCACGCTGCCCCACTGCTCACGCAGCCTGCGGTAGGCCGCCTGCGGATCGCTGGAACCGACGGCCTCGGACAGCGGGAGCAGCCCGGTGGTGTGGCCACCGCGGGCCGGGCAGGACGGCGGCGGGAGGGGATGGTTCATGAGGCGCTCTCCGGTACGCGCGCCGCTCCGGCGCTCAGCACGTAGTGAACAAGGCTGATCAGCGCGTCGAGCGACGAGGTGCGCTCCCGTGCGTCACAGATGACGACGGGGGTCTCCGGCAGCAGGTCGAGCGCGACACGGAGTTCGTCGGCGGAGTAGTACTCGCTGTCCGGGAACTGGTTCACGGCGACGGCGAACGGCAGCCCGCGGATCTCCAGTTGCTCCAGTACGTCGAAACTGTCCTCGATCCTGCGGGTGTCGACCAGGACCAGCACGCCGATGGAGCCCTCGGCCAGCCCTTCCCACAGGTCCCAGAACCGGCGCTGGCCGGGAGTGCCGAAGAGGTAGAGCACCAGCCGCGAAGTGACCGTGATCCGGCCGAAGTCCATCGCGACGGTTGTGGTGGTCTTGGTGCCCGTACCCGAGAGGTCGTCCACCCCGATGCTCGCCCGGGTCATCACCTCCTCGGTGCGCAGCGGTTCGATCTCGCTGACCGACCCGACCAGCGTGGTCTTGCCGACGCCGAAAGCACCGACGACGAGGATCTTGGCGGCCTGCTGGACGGTGCCGGCCAGATAGCGGTCAGCGGAGACGGCGGAGACCATCGAGTACCTCCTGAAGCAGTTGGCCATCGGGGGGAACGGCCTGCGGTACGCCGGGGCGCGCCGACAGATGACCGCTGTCGGCGAGGTCGGACACCAGTACTTTGACCAGGCTCACCGGCAGTTGGAGGTGGGCGGCCGCCTCCACCAGGGAGAGCAGCCGACGGCACATCCGCAGGAGGGCGCGTTCTTCCCGGGTGGCGGAAACGGGCAGGTCGTGCGGAGGGTCGACGGCGATGAGCAGTGTCTCAATACCGATGGTGTTACGCGTGGGGCGTGAGCGCCCTTTGCTGATCACATAGGGGCGCAACGCCCGGTCCGTGTACTCCCCCTCCGGGTCGCTCACCGGGCGGCTCCCGGCCTCGGCGGGCTGCTGAGGTTGGCCGCGCCGATTCTCATGACCTGTGCCTGCATCTGACGGGCCACCAGCTTCGGGTCGACCACCGGTCCTGTCACCACGGCGAGATGGACGTTGTCGGCGCTGCGCATGAAGAGGAAGCCGCCGTTGAACTCCACCATCTGCTGGTGGACCGAGCCGCCGTCCTCGCCGAACTCTCGTCCGAGGCTGCGGCCCAGGGACTGTAGCCCCGAGCAGTTCGCCGAGAGGCGGTCGGCGGCGTCCCGGTCCATGCCGTCGGAGCTGACCAGCAGGAGTCCGTCGGCGCTGAAGACGATCGCCTGGCGTACCCCGGGCACCGCCGCGACCTCCGAGATCATCCAGCCACGCTGCTCGGGGTTGTCCACGTAACTCATGCTCACGCCTGTCCTTCTGCGGAATCGGGGGTGTGGGGGGAAGAATCGTCCCGGCCGTCCCGGCCGTCCTGGCCGGAGCCGGGTTCGGGCACGGACCGGCCGCCCTCGAAGAACTGCTCCATCCAGTCGCCCGCCTCGTCCGGGGTCGCCGAGGACATGGAGCCGGCCGGGGGCGGCCCGTCCGGCGGCCCGTCGGACAAGCGGTACTCGTCGCGGCGCGACCGCCGGCGCGGGAGGCGCCTGGTCCGCTCGCCGCCCTGCTCGTACAGCGGAATGGCCTGTTGCACCGGCTGTTCGGCGGGGATCTCGGGGCTCTGCGAGGTCTGCCCGGGGACGGTGGGCGACTGCCCTGCCCCGGAATCGGGGGCGGGCGGGTGCTGAGCGTCGGAGCCGTCCGCGGGCGAACCGGGCGGGTCGATGGCTTCCAGTACGTGGGTGGGAATCAGCACCACGCCGCGGACACCGCCGTACGGGGAAGGCCCCAGGTCGACGCCGAACCCGTGGCGCTGGGCGAAGCGCCCCACCACTGCGAAGCCGGTCTGCGGGATCTCGCCGACGTCGCCGACGCCCAGGATCCTGCGGCCCGAGGCGACTTCACGCGCTTCAACGAGCCGGTACTCGTCCAGGCCCAGACCGCCGTCGTCCACTTCGATGACTGCGCCGCGCTGCACGGTCCGTACGGTCACCGGTACCGCGGTGCTCGGGGGCGAGTACTCGGTCGCGTTGGCCAGCAGCTCCGCCAGCAGATGGATCAGCGGTTCGACGACGGGCGCCGCGATCCCCACGTCGGGGTCGCCCGACACCTCGACACGGGTGAACGCGACGATCCGTCCCGAGGCGGCCCGCACCACATCGACCAGGGCCAGCGGCTTCTGCCACTGCTGCCCCGGCCACTCGCCGCACAGCACCTTGAGGCTCTGGGCGTGCCGGGCCTGCTGGGTCGCCGCATGGTCCACCCGCATGGTGGATTCGAGGAGTTCGGCGTCGCCGGGGTACCGGTCGGCGATCCCCGTCACGGCGGCCTGGATCCGGTGTGCGGAGGTCTGGACCCGGCTGGCGAGCTCGACGAGGGCCAGCCGCTGCGACTCCTCGCGGTACTCGGCTGCTTCGCGCACCTCGCCGAGCAGCCGGTCGAGCAGGCCGGTCACGTTCTCGTCCAGCGGCCATGTCCCGTTCGAAGGGCCCGGGTCCTCCCGGCCGGCCAGTGCTGCGGGCAGCCGCTCCTTGACGGCGTGCTCGACCTCCGCCTGGACCAGATCGCTCTGCTGCTGCGCCCGGCGGCGCCACTCGGTGTCGCGGAGGGCCGCACGGTCGGCCTGATCCCCGGCCTCACGCAGCGAGCGGGCCGCCCCGGCCTCTGCGTCTCTGTGCTGTCCGCGCAGTCTCACCAGGAGCGTGAGCACGGCCAGGGCCGCGGCGAGGTACACCACGAGAACGACGGGGCCTGCGGCGCTGCCGGCGGCCAGGGGCACCACGGGAGCGGCGAACGTGATGAGCGCGAGGCTCAGAACCGTCGGCCAGAGGTACTGCGTCCGGCGTGGCGGGGGGACGGACGCGGGGGAACGGGCCATGAAGAACCTTTGAATCGGCTTCTGGAATCGGCTTCTGTATCAGCTTCTGCAACGGCTTCGAACTGGCTGGGAACCGCTTCTCGAATGGGGTAAAGCCGCGGCCTCACGATTGGTGTCACGGTGCAACAGGCCGATACGGCGACCACGGCTTGAGGACCCGTACCGGCTTCGCCCGTAGCCACTCTGACAGGCTTTCACCCCGCACTACATGTAACTGGACGTACATCGTCCGCCTACCGGGCGACTTAGCGAGATCGTATGGTCGCCCTGCGTATCCTCAGGCCTGTTTTCAGCCACCTCGACTGACCTTCGCCTGCCTCGGTCGACCTCGGCCACGCCGGACACCAGGTGTCATCAAATCCTTGCATCCGGCGACATCCGGGCGCCGGGCTGAGCTCACCACCGGTACAGGGCGGGCAGCTCGGCGCCTGCTGCCGGTGCCGCGCCGCAGGCGGAGTCCATCAGCATCCGGTACGCGGAGACAGTGTCGCGGTCATGGGTGAGGGTGGCCTCGCCGCCCGGACCTCCGACGACGGCGTGGTCCGGGACCTCCGGCACCGGGAGGCGCAGCAGCTCCAGCGGCGGGGCTCCGGTCAGCGCGTGCGGCCCGGCCGTCAGAGGCATGACCTGCAGGGTGATGTTCGGGTGGGCGGTCGCGAGCCGCAAGGCGTCCAGCTGCTCCCGCATGACATCCGGGGAGCCGACACACGTACAGAGGGCGGCTTCCGGAATCAGCCCCCACAGGACCGCGCCCCGTTCGCGCAACCGCTCCTGCCGGGCCCGGAGGAACTCCGTGCGCCGGGCCCGTACGGCGGGCGGCGCCTGTGGGTGCCGGACCGCCTCGACGGCGGCGGCGTAATCGGCGGTCCGCAGCAGGTCGGGGACCAGCGCGGGGTGCCACATCCGGATCACCCCGGCCGACGACTCGATACCGAGGACGTCCCGCTGCCAGGCGGGCAGGACGTCACGCCAGCGGTGCCACCATCCGGGCTCGTTCGCCCTGGCCAGGCTGGCCCTGATCCGCCGGGCGTCGGCCTCGGGGTGCTTGTAGTACTTCAGGAGATCCCGGACCTGCCCGGCATCCAGAGCGGTCTCCGCCCGCTCGATGCGCCGCACGGTGGCCTCGGACAGGTCCAGCGCGGCGGCGACCGCCGCGAGGCCGCAACCGGCCCGCTCACGGGCCAGGCGGAGCTGTTCCGCGACGACACGGTGCTCCAGGGTCGGGCCTGAGCGGGCTCTCACGGCGTCCATCTCCTTCGCGGTGAATCCGGGCAGCCGTCGTGTCACATTCTGTGTGATTCACACTCTGACAGTTGCAGAGTATGCCGAATATGTTGATAGTGCATATATGTCTGAATTTGATGGTGATGCCTCTGCCGCGTACTCCGACGACAGGGACGACTCCGCCTACCGCTGGTCGACGCCGCGCATACCCGAGGGGGTCATCGACTCCCGGCAGCACGTACGCGACGCCATGCTGGCCTGGGGCGAGCCGGAGGAGCGGACCGAGACCGCCGTCCTGCTGGTCTCCGAACTCGTCACCAACTCCGTGCGCTACAGCGCCCGGTCCGCGACGGTGCGCTGCTGTCTGCGGCGCACCTGCTCCGGGATAAGGATCCAGGTGTGGGACGCGGGCGGCGACGGCATTCCGGCCCAGCGCCGGCCACCGGAGTACGGGACCGAGCCGGACGGCGCCGCCCGGACCGGTCTGTCGGAACGCGGCCGCGGTCTGCTCATCGTCACCGCACTCGCCGCCGCCTGGGGCACCTGCCAGGACGCCGGCGGCCGGCTGGTCTGGGCCGACGTCTGAGCCCGGGAGCCCGGCCCGACCCGGACTAATGGCCCTGGGGAGCCGTACGGGTGCGGTCGGCCCGGCCGAGGAGATAGGGCACCGCGAGGTGGTGGACGGGCGCGGCCGCGGACCACACCAGCCGGGAGACCCGCCGGTTGAAGCGCACGAAGGTGACCCACACGACGCCGGAGCCGTTCACCACGACGACGTTGCGGGTGGCGACCAGGGGCGAACTCGCGTCGAGGGTCACCGATCCGGGGCCGGATTCCGAGACCAGCCAGCCGAGGACGTGGTCCGGCGACGGCCTCGGCCCCATCCGCAGCCCGAGGCCGAGAGTCCAGCCCCGCAGCAGGATCCACCGCACAGCGGCCGGAGCGTCCTCGAAGGTGGCTCGTGCCCACTGCTCCGGTGTCCGGGAACGCGCGTGCCGGGAGGGCAGTTCGAAGGCGGAGGCGTAGTCGGCCGTGGCGAACTCTCCGGCGGTCCGGGCCACTTGCGGCACTTCCACCCGGCGCACGCGAGGAGTTGTCATCAGAAGGGCCCCTTCCGCAACGGCTGTACGGACGGGCCCCGGCGGCACCGCGGGTCTCGTACGGCACCACCGATTGTGCCGCCCGGGGGTCACGGACGCGGCGTCATCCGCGGGAATGTCCCAGGTGCCGGTCCGAGGCAGTGGCTCAGGTGCCCAGGGGCAGGGGCTGCCAGGTCCAGTCGGCCACCTCGGGGAGGTCGGTGCCGTGCTCGCGGATCCACGCGTGGTGCCTGAGGCGGGCGTCCTCCATGGTCTGGCGGGCGTGGGTGGCGCGGACCGCGAGCCCGGGGACGCGGTCGATGACGTCCAGGACCAGCCGGTATCGGTCCAGGTCGTTGCGGACCACCATGTCGAAGGGGGTGGTCGTGGTCCCGGACTCCTTGTAGCCGCGTACGTGCAGGTTCGCATGACCGGCCTGGCGGTAGGCGAGACGGTGGATCAGCCACGGATAGCCGTGGTACGCGAAGATCACCGGCTTGTCGCGGGTGAAGAGCGCGTCGTACTGCCTGCCGGACAGCCCGTGCGGGTGATCCGATTCCGGGAGCAGCCGGGCCAGGTCGACCACGTTGACCACGCGCACCGCGAGGCCCGGCAGGTGACGGCGGATCAACAGGGCGGCGGCCAGCACCTCCTGGGTGGGTACGTCGCCCGCGCAGGCCAGCACGACATCGGGCTCCTCGCCCTCCCGCTCAGTACCTGCCCACTCCCAGACCCCGGCTCCGCGCGCACAGTGAGCACGCGCCTCGTCGAGAGTGAGCCAGTCGAAGCAGGGCTGCTTGCCCGCCACGACGACATTCACGTAGTCGCGGCTGTGCAGGACGTGTTCGGCGACGCAGAGCAGGGTGTTGGCATCCGGCGGGAGGTAGACACGTACGACTTCCGGGGACTTGTTGAGTACGTGGTCGACGAAGCCGGGGTCCTGGTGGGAGAAGCCGTTGTGGTCCTGGCGCCAGACGTGCGAGGTCAGCAGGTAGTTGAGCGAGGCGATGGGGCGGCGCCAGGGCAGGGTGCGGGACACCTTCAGCCACTTGATGTGCTGGTTGACCATCGAGTCGACGATGTGGACGAAGGCTTCGTAGCAGGAGAAGAGCCCGTGCCGCCCGGTGAGGAGGTAGCCCTCCAGCCAGCCCTGACAGGTGTGTTCGGAGAGGATCTCCAGCACCCGGCCGTGCCGGTCCAGGTGCTCGTCGACGCCGAGCGTCTCCGCCTGCCAGGCCTTTCCGGTGGCGCCGTACAGAGCCTGGAGCCGGTTGGAGGCGGTTTCGTCCGGTCCCACCACGCGGAAGTCGCGGCGCTCCGCGGTGGCCGCCATGACCGCCTCCAGCAGACCGCCGAGTACGCGGGTCGGTTCGTGCAGGGTCGCGCCGGGCCGTGCGACGTCCACGGCGTACTCCTCCAGGGGCGGTACGGGCAGGTCGAGCAGGTGCAGCCCGCCGTTGGTGTGCGGGTTGGCGCCGAGGCGCAGGGGCCCGTCGGGGATACAGGCCAGGACCTCGGCGCGGGGCCGCCCCGCGGGGTCGAAGAGGTCCTCCGGCCGGTAGGAGCGCAGCCACATCTCCAGCTGCCTGAGATGTTCCGGGTTCTCGCGGACAGCGGGCAGCGGGACCTGGTGGGCCCGCCAGGTGCTCTCGACCGGCAGGCCGTCGACGCTCACGGGGCCGGTCCAGCCCTTGGGCGTACGCAGCACGATCATGGGCCAGCGCGGGCGCGCGGTGCTGCCCTCCTCGCGGGCGGCTCGCTGGATGAGGCCGATGCGGTCCAGTGCGGTGTCCATCGCCTCGGCCATGGCCCGGTGCACGCTGTCCGGATCGGCGCCGGTGACGTGCAGGACGTCATGGCCGTACCCGCGGAGCAGTTCGTCCAGCTCCGCTTCGGGAATGCGCGCCAGCACCGCCGGATTGGCGATCTTGTATCCGTTCAGGTGCAGGACCGGCAGGACGGCGCCGTCGTACACCGGGTCGAGGAACTTGTTGGAGTGCCATGACGCCGCGAGCGGGCCGGTCTCCGCCTCGCCGTCACCGATGACACAGGCGACCAGCAGGTCCGGGTTGTCGAAAGCCGCGCCGTACGCGTGGGAGAGCGAGTAGCCCAGCTCCCCGCCCTCGTGGATCGAGCCCGGTGTCTCGGGCGCGACATGGCTGGGCACGCCGCCGGGGAAGGAGAACTGGCGGAAGAGCCGGGCCATCCCCGCGGCGTCCCGGCCGATGTCCGGGTACGTCTCGGAGTAACTGCCCTCCAGCCACGAGTTGGCCAGTACGGCCGGGCCGCCGTGTCCGGGCCCCCAGACGCACACCGTGTCCTGGCCGCGCGCCTTGGCGACGCGGTTCAGGTGCGTGTGGACCAGGTTCAGTCCGGGCGAGGTGCCCCAGTGGCCGAGCAGCCGGGGTTTGATGTGTTCCGGCCGCAGCGGCTCGGCGAGCAGCGGATTGTCCAGGAGGTAGATCTGGCCGACCGCCAGGTAGTTGGCGGCCCGCCAGTGGGCGACCAATGACGCGAGTTCCTCGTCGGTGACCGCGGCCGGTGCTTCCGTACTGGTCTCGCGCATGGCGCTCGCTGCCTCCTGGGTCATCACTGCCGGGCTGTGCCTGCTCGGTTCCTGCTCAGTTCCTGCTCGGTGCCTGCTCAGTTTTGCTCGGTGCCTGCTGGACCGCGGGTGCTCGGTGGTGCCTGTTCAGTGGTGCCTGTCCGGTCGTGTTCGCTTCAGCCGTGCGGGACGACTGCCACCGGGCACGGCGCGTGGTGCACGGCCGAGGACAGGACGTGGCCGACGGGCGGCGACAGCGCGGGCCCCCTCCTGCGGCGCCCCACGACGAGCAGCCCCGCGCCTGTCGCACCCCGTACGACGGCGTGGGCCGGGCTCTCCGTGCGTACCCGGTCGGCCGTGCGGACCTGCGGGAACTTCTCCCGCCAGGGCCGCAGCGCCTCGCCGAGCTCCGACTGGGCGCGCTCGGTCGTTCGCCCGGAGACCCGCGAATCGACTCCGCTCCGGGTGTACGCGTGCTCCGGAAGGCTTCTGCCGTGCACGGCCCGCAGCATGACGCCGCGCCTGGCCGCCGTGGCGAAGGCGAACTCGCACAGCTCCTCGCACGGCCCGTGCAGTGAAAGACCCAGCACCACGGCGCCGTCCTCCGCCACCGGGCCGGTGGCTTCCCGCGCCCGGACGAGGACGACGGGCGCGTCGGCGCGTGCCACCACCTGCAGGCCGATGTCGCCCAGGTAGTAACTGGCCAGTGGCGCCATGTCCCGGGAGCCGAGCACCACGACCTGCGAATCGCCCGCCGCCTCCAGCAGCGACGCCACCGGGTCGCCTTCCGTCAGCTCCTCGGTGACGGGCAGCCCCGGACAGCGCTCGTCCACGACGATCCGCGCCCGCTCCATGATCCACCGGGGCAGGCCGTCCTGACCTCCCCCGTTCGCCGGCCGGTCAGGACCGTCGGGGCGCCCCGCCCGTGCGTGCAGGATGCGCAGCCCCGCGCCGCGCGACTGTGCCTCGCGCGCGGCCCAGCGGGCCGTGGCGAGCGACTCGGCCCTGCTGTCCAGGCCCACGGTGACGATCGGCTTCATGGCCGTGCTCCGTTCTCGGCGCGGATCGCGCCGGTTCTCGCCGCCGGTTGTGCACGCACCCTGCCGTGGCGGGGCGCGGACACGGCCGGCCGCGTTCGCAGCCTCGGCGCCCCGGACAGGGCCGGTCCGTACTGCGTCCGATTCTCGGCGCGAGTGACACACCCCCGCAAACGCAGCAGCCGTCCGCGGAGCCGTCGCGCGGCGCGGGTCCACTCTTGGCATGAACCTGATACCTTGTTCGCCCGCCCGCTCCGGGCGCCGCCCTGACGGTCCCCCACCCCGCACCGGAAGGCCCACATGTCCCCCACACCCAGACGGCTGACCCTGCTCGCCGCACTGTCGTGCCTGCTTCTCGGCTTCTTGCCGCAGGCTGCCTCCGCCGGCCCGCGGACCGCTTCCGCCGACGCCCAGGGAGCGATCTGCAACAAGTACTGCGACGCCCGGGATCCCGCCGCGGCGACGAAGGACCGAACGCCGGTCACCACCTCGATCTACTCGCGCACCATCGCTCTGCATATCGATGACAACGATGTCATGGGCTGGGCCTCCATCGACAACGGCAGTGCGGGTGACGAGGTCTGGCTGGACCGCTCCTTCGACGGGGGCAGGACCTGGTCGTCGGGCAGCAAGCTGGGCGACACCAGGACCCCTGCGGGAGCAGGCGGCTGGCGCACCCAGATGTACAACGTCGACGACTGGAACTCGGCCGGCGTCGGCGCACTCCGGGCCTGCGGAAAGGCCGGGGACCGGGCCGAGATCGCCTGCACCGGGTGGGCGCGCACGGACTGGAACGCGGGCAGCAGGAGCACCGCCGCCGCGACCGCGCTGATGATGTCGTTCGACCGGAACACCGGCCTGTTCGGCGGCAACGGCTGGTGGACCAGCGCCAACGCGCTGACGGCCGTCATCGACAACATCCGCACCAGCGGGATGCCCAGCTACAAGTACGCCGTCTCCAGCACCTACGACAAGAACATCGGCGCGCAGGGCGGCAACTTCACCAACGACTATCTCGACGACACCGGCTGGTGGGGGCTGGCCTGGGTCGCCGCGTACGACCTGACCGGCGACAGCCGCTACCTGACCACCGCACGCGCCGACGCCGACCACATGTTCGCCAACTGGACGGACACCTGTGGCGGCGGGGTCCTGTGGAACGAGAACAAGACCTACAAGAACGCGATCACCAACGAGCTGTTCCTCCAGCTCAACGCCGCCCTGCACAACCGGATCGCGGGCGACTCCGCCTATCTGGACCGGGCGAAGAACGAGTGGTCGTGGTTCAGCGCCAGCGGCATGATCAACTCGGACCACCTGATCAACGACGGTCTGAACGACGACTGCTCCAACAACGGCCAGCAGACCTGGACATACAACCAGGGCGTGATCCTCGGCGGACTGACCGAGCTGCACCGGGCCACCGGCGACAGCGCGCTCCTGGACACCGCGCGGACCCTGGCCGATGCCTCCACCACCCGGCTGGAGACCGACGGAGTGCTGAGTGAGCCCGGTGAGTCCGACGGCTGCACCGGTGACGGTCCGTCCTTCAAGGGGGCCTACGTCCGGGGGCTCGGCAAGCTCAACGGAGAGCTGTCGGACCACCCGTACAGCACACCGCTGAACCGGTGGGCGGACGCCGCCCACAGCAAGGACCGCAACGCGCTCGACATGTACGGGCCGCACTGGAACGGCCCGTGGGCCGGCACGCCGGACTACGGCTGCCAGCAGAGCAGCTCGACCTGCTCAACGCGGCTCCCGCCGGGTGAGGGCGGGCCTTCTCGCACGGTGCGCGTGCACGGGCGGAACCCCATCCCCGTGCACGCGCTCAGGCCATCGCCCGCTCGGATCGCCGCAGGCTCAGTCCGGCTCAGTCCGGCTCAGTCCGGCTCAGTCCGGCTCAGGTCATCGAAGGATCGCCCTTGATCAGCGCGAACACCGCGCCGTCCGGGTCCTTGAGCATGGCCAGCCGGCCGACCCCCGCGACGTTGCTCGGCGGCATCAGGACCGTGGCGCCGCCCCCGGTGGCCGCGGCGAACGTGGCATCGCAGTCCTCGACGCCGAAGTACGGGTGCCACTCCGACCCCGCCCCGGCTTCGATGTTCTCCTTCGGGAGCTGCATGATGCCGCCGTGGCTGGTGTCGTCGCCCTTGCCGCCGCCGGCCGCGGACACGACGGTGTAGACCATGCCGTCCCCCATGGACATGTCCTGGTAGTCCCAGGAGAAGACCGCACGGTAGAAGGTCTTCGCCGCTGCCGCGTCGGTGGAGTGCAGCTCCGTCCAGCACATCGCGTCCGGCTCCATGACGGTTTCCAGGCCCTGTACGTCGCCCGGCTGCCAGACGCCGAACTCGGCGCCGGTCGGGTCGGTGAAGCCCGCCATGCGGCCGGCGGTGAAGACGTCCGTCGCCGGAACGCGGACCGTTCCGCCGGCCTGCTCGACCGCGCGGCCGGTGGCGTCGGCGTCGGAGGTGTGGAAGTAGACCGTCCAGGCGGCGGTCGCGCCCTTCTCCGTCAGCGGGCCGACGGCTCCGACCGTTCTGCCGTCCTTCTGAAGGAAGCCGTAGCCGCCGGCTTCGGGGCCCGCCGACTGGAAGGTCCAGTCGAACACGCCGGTGTAGAAGGCGACAGCCGCGTCGATGTCGGGGGCGCCGAGGTCGAGCCAGTTCGGCGCGCCTGGGACGAAGTGGGTCGTCAGCACGGGAGATCCTCCGGTGTACGGGTGGTGGTGGGGCCGGCCGTCCACGGCCCGGGAATCCCTCTTGCCCCCGATGGGCACGGCAGCCGCTGACTGTCCCCCATCCGTACCGGCGCGGCCAGGTCTCCGAAACAGGAACGTGGGCCACGCCCTACGGACGGCTCCCGGCCCCCACCCGTACGGCCCAGCACGGCCGGCCCCGGGCGGACCGCGACCGGTCGCGCCCGGTGACCGGACCGGACAGCTCAGGACTGGACGGTCTCCTGAGCCGGGCTCAGCCGGTACGCATAGGTGTAGGTACGGCCCGCGTGCAGCAGATACGCGTCGAGTGGCGGCGCACCCCACGAGTCGTTGCCGCCGACGCCCATCTGCCGGTGGTTGACCCCGAGCAGGGTCTCGTCGCGCCGCTTCAGCTCGTACGGATGCCTGGGCCCCTCCAGATCGAACGGCGAATAGTGCAGCGCGCTGGTCTCCAGCATCGGTTCTCCCTCGGCCGGGTCGGCCCGTACGGTCAGCCCCGCGCCGGAGCGTTCCGTGAGCGACAGTGTGCGCACGTCGGTCATGTTCCCGGTCTGCTCGGGCCGGACGTAGGGCGCCACCTGCGCGTCGACGGTGGAGCGGTAACGGCCCACGAAGGCACCGGAGTTGCGGTCCCAGTAGTTCTCCTGCGGGCCGCGGCCGTACCAGTCGATGCGCTCGAAGCCCTGAGGCACCGCCAGCAGGGCGCCGACCACGGGCAGATCGGGCAGCTCGTCAGCAGCCGTCAGGGTGTGCCTGATACGCACCTCCCCGTCGCCCCTGACGGTGAACTCGGTGGACCAGGTGGATGCCTTCGGCGCCGTGGGCAGGGTGCACTCCACCGTGATGGTGACCGCGCCCCGCGACGGCTGTGCGGCCTCGACGGACGTCACCGTGCGCTTGGTCCCCGCGTCCCGCCAGGTCCGCAGGGTGTCCTGGGCGCCGCGCCCGATGTCGTTGTCGGTCGGGCCGCGCCAGAAGTTCGGCACCGGGCCGCCGGACAGCAGGAGCCGGCCCTTCCAGCGGTAGGAGCTGAGCGTCCCGGTCGCCCTGTCGAGCACCACGTCCACGTGACGCCCGGTGACCCTGACACTGCTGTCGCTCTCCTCCAGGGTGAGGGCGGGCAGCCCGTCGGGATCGGGGTCGGCCGGCGCCGGAGCGTGCCAGTCCAGCGCGAACTGCTCACCGGCCACGGTGTGTCCGGCATCCGCCCAGCTGGTGTCCGAAGCCAGCACGAAGGTGAGGTTCAGCCAGTACTCGGCGCCGGGCTCCGGCGTGTGCGGCTTGCTCCAGGGGATACGGACGGTCGCCTCGCCCCCTGGCGCCGCCTTCGGCGGGGGCAGCGTGCCGTGCTGCGCCGTCCGTCCGTCACAGGTCACCGTCCACCGCAGCTCGTACGCGCCCAGGTCGCTGAACAGGTGCTTGTTCCGAACCGTCACCGTGCCCGCGGTGAGGTCGGCGGCGCTGATCCCCACCGGTTGGTAGACCTTCTTGAGCTCCAGGAGCCCGGGGTGGGGGCTGCGGTCCGCCGCCATCAGGCCGTTGCAGCAGAAGTTGGAGTCGGTGGGGTATCCGGGGTGCCAGTCCCCGCCGTACGAGAGGTAGTTGTGCCGGGGGTCGCCGGGGACCGGCAGCCTGATCGCCTGGTCGACCCAGTCCCACACGAAAGCGCCGTGCAGATTGGGGTAGCGCTCGAAGATCTCCCAGTACTCCTTGAGGTTGCCGCTGCTGTTGCCCATCGCGTGGGCGTACTCGCAGAGGATGAAGGGCGTTTCACTGCCCGACTTTCCGTACGCCTCCACGTCGGCGGGCACGGTGTACATCTGACTGTGCAGATCCGCGACCGCATTCATGCCTTCGTAGTGGACCGGACGGGAGCTGTCCCGGGTGCGGACCCAGTCGGCCATGGCCCGGAAGTTGGATCCCTGCCCTGCCTCGTTGCCCAGCGACCAGACGACGACGCTGGGGTGGTTCTTGTCGCGCTCGACCAGGGAGCGCAGGCGGTCCACGCAGGCACCGGTCCACTCGGGCAGCGAGGCGGGCACGGTGTCGCGCACCCCGTGGGACTCCAGGTTCGTCTCACCGATGACGTAGAGGCCGTACTCGTCGCACAGTTCGAGCCAGCGGGGGTGGTTCGGGTAGTGCGAGGTGCGGACGGCGTTGATGTTGTACTGCTTCATCAGCCGGATGTCCTGGATCATCCGGTCCTCCCGGATGGCCTGGCCGTGGTCGGGGTCGGTCTCGTGGCGGTTGGTGCCGCGGAACATGACCGGCTTGCCGTTGACGGTGAACTTGCCGGGCCCGTAAGCGACTTCGCGGAATCCGAGCGTGGTGCGCTGGATGTCGACCGCTCTCCCCCGGCCGTCGGTGAGGGTGACGACCAGGGTGTACAGGTTCGGCTGCTCCGCCGACCAGAGCGCCGGGGCGCGGACGCCGGCGGTGAGCTGCACGTCGGCGTCCTTCCTGCCGGGGGTGACCCCGCCGCGCATCGGGCTGCCCACGCGCCGCCCCCCGGCGTCGTACAGCACGGCCTCGACGCGGTGCCCGCCTGCCGTGGCGCTGCCCCGGTTGCGTACGGTCGCGGTGACGGTCAGGGTCGCGTCGCGGCAGGCGTCGTCCAGCGCGGTCCGTACGAACAGGTCCTGCACATGGACCGGCGGGATCGCGTAGACATACACGTCCCGGAAGATTCCGGAGAGGTCGATCATGTCCTGGTCCTCGAGCCAGCTGCCGTCGGACCAGCGGTAGACCTCTACGGCGAGGCTGTTGTCACCGGCGTGCACATGGTCGGTGATGTCGAACTCGGCCGGGGTGTAGCTGTCCTCGCTGTAGCCGACGCGCTTGCCGTTGACCCAGACGAAGAACGCGGACTTGACGCCCTGGAAGGAGATCAGGGTGCGGCGGCCGGACCAGCCGCGGGGCACGGTGAAGGTGCGCCGGTAGGAGCCGACCGGGTTGAACTCGTGCGGGACATCGGGCGGTTCGGGCTTCTCGTAACCGGTCCACGGGTAGGGGATGTTGAGGTAGATGGGCTCCTGGTAGCCCTCGATCTCCCAGTTCGACGGGACGGCGATGCGGTCCCAGCCGTGGTCGTCGTAACCGGGGGCCTGGAAACCGGTCGGCCGCGCGTCGGGGTTCTTGGACCAGTGGAACCGCCAGGTCCCGTTCAGGGAGCGGAAGTAGGGGGACTTCGCGAAGTCGCCGTGCAGCGCGTCGGACTCGGTCGCGTACGGGACGAGCCTGGCGCGGGCTTCTTCTCTGCCGATCTGGAAGACTTTCGGCTGCGCGTCCCACTCCGCGCCCGTCCCGCCCTTGGTATCCGCGGCATCCGCGGCGAAGGCGAGTTTCTGCGCGGAGAAGGCGGCCCATCCCGCGAGGGCGGCCCCGGTGACGAGGACGGAACGTCTGCTTACTCGGTGTGCACTCATACGGCAGCTCCGAACGTAAGAGAACAAGAACCGCCAGCATCAGACAGAAAAACTCAACACACAAGACCGTCGCCCCGCCTGGGAAGCGGTTGTGCAGGGATGCGCAGGGAAAGGACGCGGAGCGCCGCATGCCGCCGGTCCGCGTGGACCGACGGCATGACGCGCTGTCATTTCTTGCCGGGGAGCCACTTCTTCCAGATGTCCGGGTTCTGGTCCACCCAGCGCTTGGCCGCCTCGTCGGCCGACAGCCTCTGCGAGGCGATCATCTCGGAGACCTTGTTCTGGTCGTCCTTCGTCCACTTGAAGTTCTTCAGGAACGTCGCGGCGTCGCCGCCCGTCCTGGTGAACTCGGTGTTGAAGTACTTCTGGAGGGGCGTCGACGGGTAGGCGCAGTCGATGGACTTCGGGTCCTTGACCCCCTTGTCCGCGCACTTCGCCGTGTACGGGGGGAGCTTGACCTCCTTCATCGGTACCTGGTTGAAGAGCCACTGCGGCTCGTACCAGTAGCTGAGGAAGGGCTTCTTCTCCTTGGCGAACTGCTGGATCTGGGTGATCTGCGCGGCCTCGGACCCGGCGAAGACCACGTCGTAGTTCAGCTTGAGGTTCTTCACCAGCGCCTTGTCGTTGGTGACATAGGACGGCGAGCCGTCCATCAGCTGGCCCTTGCTGCCGCTCTCCGCCGTACGCAGCTGACCGGCGTACTTGTTGAGGTTCTTCCAGTCGGTGACATCCGGGTGTTTGTCCGCCCAGTACTTCGGGACGAACCAGCCGATGTGGCCGGTGACCCCCAGGTCGCCGCCCGCGGTGATCGTCTTCTTGTCCTTGACGTACCGCTTCTCCTGGTCGGGGTGGCCCCAGTCCTCCAGGATCGCGTCGACCCGGCCCTGACTGAGCGCGTCCCAGGCAGGGATTTCGTCCACCTGGACGGTGTCGACGCGGTAGCCGAGCTTGTGTTCGAGCAGATACTTGGCGACGGCCACGTTCGCCTGTGCGCCGACCCAGCTCTGCACGGACAGCGTGACGGACTTGGCGCCCTTGGCCGCCGCGAACGGTGAGGCCTGCTTCGTCATGTCGGCGGCCCCGCAGCCGCTGAGCGAGACGAGCAGGGCGCCCGACGCCAGGGCGGCGAGTACGGTCGTGGCGCGGCGTGCGCCACGGGTGCGGGTACGGGTCACGGTTCAGGCCCCCTTCCGGGTGCGGCGTTCGGTGGGCTGGGTGACCCGGTCGAGCATCAGGCCGAGGCAGACGATGGCCACACCCGCGACGAGGCCGATGGCGAGGTCGCCCGTGGCCAGTCCGGTGACGACGTCGTAGCCGAGGGCGCCGCCGCCCACCAGGCCGCCGATGATGACCACGGCGAGTACGAGGACCACGCCCTGGTTGACGGCCAGCAGCAGCGCCGGGCGGGCCAGCGGCAGCTGGACCTGACGCAGCGTCTGCAGCCGGGTTGCGCCGAGCGACCGGGCGGCTTCCACCGCTGCCGGATCGACCTGGCGCAGGCCCTGGGTGGTGATGCGGATGACGGCGGGGAGCGCGTAGACGACCGCGGCGGCGGCGGCCGGGGCGCGGCCCACGGCGAAGAGGGCGACGACCGGGATGAGGTACACGAACTGCGGCATGGTCTGCATGACGTCCAGGACCGGGCGCAGTACGGCCTCGGCACGGCGGCTGCCCGCTGCGAGGATCCCCACGGCGAACCCGATGACGAGCGTGACGACCAGCGCGGCCAGGACCTGGGAGAGCGTGTCCATGGACGGCTTCCACATGCCGAGTACGCCGATGGCGCAGAGCGCGAGTACCGCGGTCAGGGCGGTCTGCCAGGTGCCGATCAGCCAGGCGAGGGCGGCGACGATCAGCAGCGCGCCCCACCAGGGCAGCCCGGTCAGCCCGTCCCTGAGAGGGTCGAGGATCCAGGAGGTGAAGTGCGCGGCCCAGTCGGCGGTGCCGCCGACGACGGGGACTCCGGAGTAGAGGTGGTCGACCATCCACTCCTTGAAGTCGTTGACGGGCCGCGCGATGGCCACGGTGGTTCCGGCGGGCCAGAGCGTGGAGCCGGCCAGCCGGCCGGCCACCGCGACGACGGCGGTACCGACGGCCGCGAGGGCCCAGCCGCGCCAGCCGCGCAGGGCGGCGGGTCCGGAGGGCTCGCTGCCGAGGCGGGTCCCGGCCGCGGCGGTGGTGCGGTCCATGACGATGGCGAGGAGCACGATCGGGATGGCCGCGGCCAGCGCCCCGCCGACGTCGACGGAGGCCAGCGCCTGGTAGACGCGGTCGCCGAGACCGGCGGCGCCGATGAGTGAGGCGATGACGACCATCGAGAGCGCCATCATGATGGTCTGGTTGAGGCCGAGGAGCAGTTCCTTGCGGGCCAGCGGCAGCCGGGCGGTGATCAGCCGCTGGCGTGCGGTGGAGCCGAGCGAGGCGACGGCCTCCAGGACTCCTACGTCGGCGCCGCGCAGCCCGAGCGCCGTGAGCCGGGCCATCGGCGGAGCCGCGTAGACCACGGTGGCGAGCAGGGCGGCCGGGACACCGATGCCGAACACCAGGACCACGGGCAGCAGATAGGCGAAGGCCGGCAGCACCTGCATGGTGTCGAGCACCGGGCGCAGGATGCGGAACAGCCGGTCGGAGAGACCGCCCGCCAGGCCGAGCACCGCTCCGACGACGGCGGACACGATGACCGCCACCACCATCAGCGCGAGCGTCTGCATGGTCGGCACCCACATGTCCAGCACTCCGCTGATCAGGAGGGAGACCAGGGCGGTTGCGGCGATGCGCCATCCCGCCACCCGCCAGGCCACCAGGGTGACCGCGGCGGTGACCCCGGTCCAGCCGAGGGCGAGCAGCACCAGATAGACGGCGCGTACGGCGATGACCACGGCGTTGCTCAGATAGCCGAGGAAGTACAGGAACAGCGGGTGGGTGTCGCGGTTGTCGATGATCCAGTCGCTGACGTGGCCCAGCGGTGCCGAGACGTCCACGGTGAGCGCACCGGGCCACAGTCCGCTGGACCAGACGGAGTTCGCGATCGGTACCAGGACGGCGGCGGCGACGGCGAGCACGAGGAGCTTGCCCGGACCGCGGTGGAGCAGTGCGGTACGGATCCGGCCGGCTCTGCCGGGCGCGGCCGGGCTTTCGGCGCCGAGGGGGGCGGTGGTGGCGGTCGTCATGCGCGCCTCCGGGTGGCCGGGTGGAGCAGGCGCGCGGGCGCGTGGAGCGTACGCATCAGGCGGCCACTCCGCTCTCGGCCGGGCTCTCGTCGAGACGGGCCACGACGGCGAGCAGACAGGCGTGGTCCACGATGCCCAGGCACCGGTCCCCCTCGACGACGCGGACGGCGCCTCCGGAGCGGACGACGGTGTCGATGGCGTCGGATATGAGCGTGCCGGCGGGCACCGACTCGCCCTCGCCGGCCTCGCCGTCCTGTGCGGGGCGCATGGCCCGGCGGACGGTGAGGACCTGCTCGCGCGGCACGTCGCGTACGAAGTCGCGTACGTAGTCGTCGGCCGGTGAGCCGACGATCTCCTCCGGCGTGCCGAGCTGCACGATCCGGCCGTCGCGCATCAGCGCGATGCGGTCGCCCAGGGTCAGCGCCTCGGACAGGTCGTGGGTGATGAAGACCATGGTGCGGCCCTCGTCCTTGTGCAGCCGGACGACCTCCTGCTGCATGTCCCGCCGGATGAGCGGGTCGAGCGCGCTGAACGGCTCGTCGAAGAGGAGGACTTCGGGGTCCACGGCGAGCGCGCGGGCCAGGCCGACCCGCTGCTGCTGGCCGCCGGAGAGTTCGCTCGGCCGCCGGTGCTCCAGGCCCGTGAGGCCGACCTTCTCGATGAACTCGGCCGCCTTGGTGCGGCGTTCGGCCCGGCCGACGCCCTGGATCTCCAGCCCGTAGGCGACGTTGTCCAGGACCGTGCGGTGCGGGAGCAGGCCGAAGTGCTGGAAGACCATGGCGGCGCGGTGGCGGCGCAGTTCGCGCAGCTTGGTCCTGTCCATGGCGCGGACGTCCTCACCGTCCATGGTGAGGTCGCCGCTGGTGGGCTCGATGAGCCGGGTCAGACAGCGCACGAGCGTCGACTTGCCGGAGCCGGACAGGCCCATGACCACGAAGACCTCGCCCTCGTGGACGTCGAAGGAGACGTCGCGCACGGCGGCGGTGCAGCCGGTGCGCAGGCGCAGCTCCTCGCCGGTCAGCCCGGTCAGCGCGCTGTCACCGGGGATCCGGTCGGCGCGGGGGCCGAAGACCTTCCACAGATTGCGTACGGAGAAGACGGTGCCGCGCTTCTCGTCCGCCGGTGCGGCGGCAGCGTCCGATGCGGGCGTCACGTCCGATACAGGCGTCACGTCCGATGCGGGCGCGGCGTCCGATGCGGGCTTCGCGTCCGATGCGGGCTTCGCCTCCGATGCGGGCGTCGTCGGTTCGCCGCTGTGCCGTCCGGCGTCGCCGGAGGCGGCCGGGGTGCCGGTCGCTGTCATGCCGTACCTCCCTGGGCAGGGGTGGCGGCCAGCAGTTCGGCGCACTTCTCGCCGACCATGAGGACTCCGATCATGGGGTTGACCGACGGCATCGTCGGGAAGACGGACGCGTCGGCGATACGGATACCGGCCAGTCCGCGGATCCGCAGCTCGGGGTCGACCACGGCGAGGGCGTCGTCGGGGGCGCCCATCCGGCAGGTGCCCGCCGGGTGGTAGACGGTGTGCGCGACCTTGCGGGCGTACTCGCTGATGTCCTCGTCGGACGTGACATCGGGACCCGGGCAGACCTCGCGCTTGAGCCAGTGGGCGAGCGGTTCGGTCTTCGCGATCTCGCGGGCGAGGCGGATGCCGTCGACCAGCGTCCGGCCGTCGTAGTCGTCCTCGTCGGTGAAGTACCGGAAGTCCAGGGCCGGTTTGACCTCGGGGTCGGCGCTGGTGAGGTAGAGGCGGCCGCGGCTGCGCGGCTTGGGGATGTTGGGTGTCATCGACACACCGTGCTCGGGCTTCTCGTAGCCCAGCCGCTCCGGGTTGTCGGTGAAGGGGATCTGGTAGAAGTGGAACATCAGGTCAGGGCCGCGCGATCCGGGGTCGCGGCGGACGAAGAGTCCGGCGTCGGAGTCCATCGCCGAGTTCTCCGGGATGGGCCCGTCGGTCTCCCACACGATGACGGACTCGGGGTGGTCGAGGAGGTTCTCGCCGACGCCCGGCAGGTCGTGCACGACGGGAATGCCGAGGGCTTCCAGGTCCTGCTTCGGGCCGATGCCCGACAGCATCAGCAGCCGCGGGGTGTCCACGGCGCCCGCGCAGACCAGCACTTCGCGGCCGGCCCGCAGCAGGACCTCTTCGCCGTCCTTGGTGCGCACGTGCACACCGGTGGCACGGTTGCCGTCCAGTTCGAGCCGGTGGGCCCAGGTCTCCAGCATGATGGTGAGGTTGGGCCGGTCGCCGGCCTCGATGTGCGGGTGGAGGTAGGCGACCGAGGCGGAGGAGCGCTTGTTGCTCTCCGGGTGGTAGGCGAGGTCGAAGAAGCCGACGCCCTCGTGGAAGGGCTTCTTGTTGAAGCCCTCCACGCGCGGGACACCGGCCGCCTGCTGGGCCGCGGCGACGAAGTCGCTGGCGATGGCGTTCCGGTCCTTCTCGTCCACCGCGACGATGTTGTTGCGGAGCTTGGAGAAGTACGGGTCCATGGACTTCGCGTCCCAGCCGGCCGCGCCGTGCTCGGACCACTCGTCCCAGTCTCCGGGCAGCGGCTTGAACGAGATCAGGGTGTTGTGCGAGGAACAGCCGCCGAGCACCTTGGCGCGGCTGTGCAGGATGTGCGAATTGCCGCGCGGCTGCTCAGTGGTGGGGTACGCGTAGTCCAGGTCGCCACCGAGCAGACCGAGCCAGCGGCGCAGGGTGAGGACGTCGTCGCGGTCGATGTCGGTCGGGCCGCCCTCGACGACGACGACGCTGACGGCGGGATCCTCGGTGAGCCGGGAGGCGATCACCGAACCCGCGGTGCCACCGCCGACTATGACGTAGTCGGCGGCGACCGTGGAGATCTCCGGAGGCATGAGGCGTTGCTCCTTCTGCAAAGTGCTGACGGTGGTAAGCGGCGCTGCGAACAGACGGGCAGTCAGCCCGTGAACCAGCGGACCGGTGCGGGCCGGAGGTTCTCGTAGATGTGCTTGGACTCGCGGTACTCGTCCAGGCCGGTGGGGCCCAGCTCGCGGCCGATGCCGGACTTGCCGAAACCGCCCCACTCCGCCTGCGGGAGGTAGGGGTGGTAGTCGTTGATCCAGACAGTGCCGTGCCGGAGCCGGGCTGCGACGCGGCGGGCGCGGGCGGTGTCGGCCGACCAGACGGCGCCGGCCAGTCCGTACTCGGTGTCGTTGGCCAGTGTCACCGCCTCCTCCTCGTCACGGAAGGTCTCGACGGTCAGGATCGGGCCGAAGGTCTCCTCACGTACGACCTTCATGGAGCGGTGGCAGCCGTCGAGGACGGTGGGCGCGTAGAAGTAACCGGTGGCGGGCCGCTCGTCGGACGGCTCGGGGCGCTTGCCGCCGCAGCGCAGCTGCGCTCCTTCGGCCAGGGCCGACGCCACGTACGCCTCGACCTTGTCCAGCTGCTGCTGGGAGACCAGCGGCCCGCACTCGACGCCTTCGGCGGTGCCGCGGCCGAGTCTGATCCGCTCGGCGCGGCGGGCCAGTTCGGCGACGAAGCGGTCCCGGACGGACTCCTCGATGATGAGCCTGGCACCGGCCGAGCAGACCTGGCCGCTGTGGATGAAGGCGGCGTTCAGCGCCTGGTCCACGGCGGTGTCGAAGCCTTCCTCGGTGGAGCAGGCGTCGGCGAAGACGACATTGGGGTTCTTGCCGCCCAGCTCCAGGGCGATCTTCTTCGCTCCGGCGACGGCCGAACTCGCGGCCGTGGTACCGCTGGCCAGTCCCCCGGTGAAGGAGAACAGGTCGACCTGCGGGTGTTCGGCGAGCCTGGCCCCCACGGGTACTCCGGGGCCGGTGACGATGTTGGCCACTCCGGCGGGCAGGCCGGCCTCCGCCAGGAGCTTCACCAGGTGGACGGTGGAGAGCGGGGTGACCTCGCTGGGCTTGATCACGAAGGTGTTGCCCGCGGCGAGCGCCGGTGCGATCTTCCAGCTGGCCTGCAGCAGCGGGTAGTTCCAGGGGGTGATCAGGGCGCAGACGCCGACCGGCTCATGGACGACGACGCTGTGGACGTCGGGCGATCCGGCGTCGACGACCCGGCCGCCGCTCTCGTTCAGCACCAGATCGGCGAAGTACCGGAAGGCGTTGGTGACGTCGTCGACGTCGACCCGGCCCTCCTCCAGGGTCTTGCCGGTGTCGCGGCTCTCGATGAGCGCGATCTCCTCGCGGTCGCGCTGGAGCAGCCCGGCGACCCGGCGCAGCAGCGCGGCGCGTTCGGACACCGGCGTGAGGGGCCAGTCGCCCCGGCCGCCGGCGAAGGCGGTGTGCGCGGCCAGTACGGCGGCGTCCGCGTCCTCCGCGCCGCCTTCGGCGACGACTTGCAGGGTCTTCGCGTCGGCGGGGTCGATGACCTCCCGTGTGGCGCCGGATGCGGCGCCCCGCCACATCCCGTCTACATGAATGGTCTCGCTTGCCGACACGTGTGTTCTGCCTTTCCTCACTCAACTGAATCCACTGGTTCGACCAGTGGTCCGGTCACCTCCCCGATTGGCCTTTACCTATGCCTGAACATCAACAGAAAGTGACCCGGCTCACTCACCGTGCACTTACACCGCTCCGGCCGGTGCGGTCAGGCGCTGAACCCGGCCCGTCCGCCGGACACCACTGAGCGGCCGCCGCCGAGGAGTTCGAAGCGCAGTTCGGCGGGCGGCGCCGGGTGCGCGCCGGCAGGCGGGCGCGCCTCCGGACCCGCGGGCTCCCAGGCGTGTGCCGTGAGGCGGTCCCCCGGGAACACCGGGGCCGCGAAGCGGCCTTCGAGGCGGACCAGATCGGCCGGATGAGCGCCGACCGCCCGGGCCAGCGGCAGCGTCGCGGCCGCCATCGAGCACAGCCCGTGCAGGAACGGCCTCGGCTGCCCGGCCGCCCGTGCGGCGTCCGGGTCGATGTGCATGGCGTGGCGGTCACCGAGCAGCCGGTAGAGCGCCGCCTGGTTCGGGGCGGTCGCCACCTCGGCCCGGTGGCCGGGCGGTTCCGGCGGGGCGGACGGTGCGGCCGGGCCGCGTTCGCCGCCGAAGCCGCCGCATCCCGGGGCGAAGAGCGACCAGGTGGCGACGGAGCAGTCGCTGACCACGACGACCTCGAACACCGCGGCCGATCCCTTGTCCCAGACCTCGCTCACGTACGCGCGCATGGACAGCTTGCCGGAGCGCGGCAGCGGTGCCTTCACCTGGAGCCGCTGGGCACCGTGGACCGCGGTACGGATGTCGAACGCGCCCAGCGAGCCGAGTGCGTCGGGCGCCCACTGGGCGAGGGTGAGCGCGAAGGTGGGCAGCACCCGCAGCCGTTCCTCGAAGACCAGGTCCAGGTCGGTGGCTTCGGCGCCGATCGCGAGGGCGTAGAGGATCGCGTCGCGCTCGTCGTAGCTGACGGTGCGCTCTCCCAGCTCACGGCCGCGCCAGGCACCCGCCGGGGTGCGCGACGGCGCGCTCACGCCGTGGCTCCCCGTACAGCGGTGAACTCACCCGGCGGGATCCGGTATTTGGCGGCGTGCATCGCGGTCAGCTCCTGTCCAGGGCGGTCTTGAGGACTTTCCCCATGGCGTTGCGCGGGAACCGGTCGAGGACCACGACCTCGCGCGGCACCTTGAAGTTGGCCAGCCGCTCCCGGCAGAAGGCGATCACCTCCGCGGGATCCGGCCGCTCGCCCGGCCGGGCCGTGACATAGGCCCGGCCCACCTCGCCCAGCCTCGGATCCGGTATCCCGACGACGGCGGCCTCGGAGATCTGCCCGTGGCGCGCGAGCAGTTGCTCGATCTCGGCGGGGTACACGTTGAACCCGCCGACCAGGAACATGTCCTTGAGCCGTCCGGTGACGGTGAGGTTGCCTTCGGCGTCGAGGCACCCGACGTCGCCGGTGTGGAGGCGGCCCTGCGCGTCGATCGCCTCGGCGGTCGCGGCGGGATCCTCGAAGTACCCGCGCATCACGTTGTATCCGCCCACCACGATCTCGCCGTTCTCACCGGCCCCGAGCGGGTTGCCCGCCGCGTCCACCACACAGAGGTCCACGCCGTCGACAGCCCGGCCGGAGGTCCGGGCGACGGTCCGCGCGTCGTCGTCGGCGGTGCACATGGAGACCATGCCGCACGACTCGGTGAGGCCGTACGCGGTGAGCACGGTCAGCTTCAGTTCCTCCCGCATCCGCTCGACCAGTGCGACGGGTACGACGGAAGCGCCGGTGACGGCCAGGCGCAGCGACGAGGTGTCGTAGGCGTGGCGGTCCGGGTGGTCGAGGATCGACGTGTAGATGGCGGGCGGACCGGGCAGCACGGTCACCTTCTCCTCGCTCACCAGCCGCAGAGTCTCCCGTACGTCGAAGACCGGCTGGAGCACCATCGTGGCCGCCCGGCCCAGACAGGCGAGGACTCCGGCCTTGTACCCGAAGGTGTGGAAGAGAGGGTTGACGATGAGATACCGGTCCCCGTGGCGCAGCCCGGCCCGCTCGCTCCAGGCGTCGAAGGCGCGGATGTTCTGGCCGTGTGCCGTCAGTGCGCCCTTCGGTCTGCCGGTGGTGCCCGAGGTGAAGAACATGTCGCAGGCGTCCTCTTCGCCGACCGCGGCGGCCCGTGCGTCGGCAGCCGCGCCGGACACGGGCCCGCCCGCGGCCAGGAACTCCTGCCAGCCGCGCGCCCCGGGGGCCGCGCCGTCCCCGATGAGCACCACGTCGAGCAGTGCGGGCAGCGCGGGGACCGGCCCCGTGCCGCGTACAGCGGCGCCGGGACCGTCGTCCTCGGAGGCAGCGGGAGCGGCAGCGGCAGCGGCCGGACCGCCGTCTCCGGGCCCGGTCTCCGGGGCGCCCGGCAGCCCGCCGAGGTAGCCGAGGTAGTCGTGGCCCAGGAAGCCGTTGTCCACGAACAGGGTCCTGGCCCCGCTCCTGGCGAGCAGCCAGCCCGCTTCCTCGCCCTTGTAGCGGGTGTTGACCGGCACCAGCACGGCCCCCGCACCGAGCGCCCCGAGTGCGGCCACCACCCAGCGGTGCCCGTTGGGGGCCCAGACGGCCACCCGGTCGCCGGGGACGACGCCCGACGCCATCAGGGCGGCGGTGGCGCGCCGCACCCGCGCGGCCAGTTCGCCGTACGTCAGCCGGGTCGCGCCGTCGACGAGCGCCTCGGTGTCCGGGTGGCTGCGGGCCGTCGTGGCCAGCACGCCGGGAACAGTACGGGCCGGCTCGTCCTGCGTCATGGAGACCCCTCGTCGTAGGAATTCTCGGAATGAAAGCTCGTAATCCAGTGCACTCTAGTCCACCTACCTAACGCTTGGTAGGTTGATGTCGCACCAGCTCCCGGCCGTCCAAGGCACAGCCGGGCCCGGACGGCACGGAGGCGGCTCATGACCATCAGGAACCCGGCGGACTTCACCGGACGGGCAGTCGTCGTCACGGGCGGCACCAAGGGAATCGGACACGCGATCGCCGAGGCGTTCCTCGGCGCGGGGGCCGAGGTCCTCGTGTGCGGCCGCGGTGAACCGGATTCCCTGCCCGCCGCCGGCGGACGCACCGCGGCCTTCCTCGCGGCGGACGTACGCGACCCCGACGCGGCGGCCGGCCTCATCGAGCACGCGGCGGCCCGGTTCGGCCGGCTGGACACGCTCGTCAACAACGCGGGGGGCTCGCCCGATTCGGACGCCGCCACCGTCTCGCCGCGGTTCGTCGAGCGGATCGTCGCACTCAATCTGCTGGCGCCCTTCTACACGGCCCAGGCGGCCAACCGCGTCATGCGGACGCAGGACGAGGGCGGCTCGGTCGTGAACATCGGCAGCGTCTCGGGCCACGATCCGCAGCCGGGCACGGCCGCCTACTCGGCCGCCAAGGCCGGACTGCTCGGCCTGACCCGCGCCCTGGCACTGGAGTGGGCGCCGCTGGTCCGCGTCAACCACATCACCACCGGGCTGATCCGCACCTCGAACGCGGCGGCCGTCTACGGCAGCGACGGAGGTGCGGCGGTGGCGCGGACCATCCCGATGGGGCGGATGGCCGTGCCGTCCGACGTGGCCGACGCCTGCCTGTTCCTGGCGGGCCCTCAGGCGTCGTACGTGAACGGCGCCGATCTCGCCGTCCACGGGGGCGGCGACGTACCGGGCCGCTACCTCGCGGCGCGCTCCGCCGACACGGCCGCAGGCTGACGGGCCGCGACCGGCCCGGCGCCGGGCCGACCGCCGTGCGGGCGCCACGAACGGGCGCCCGCACGGCGATGCTCACTGCGCGCCGTACACCGGCTGCGGCGGCTCGGCGGCGGCGAGCAGCCGCAGCGCCGCCTCGCCCGCCTCGGCCGGCGTCCAGCGCGCCCCCTTGTCGGCGCCGGGCCCCGGCCGCCAGCCCTCCATGACGGTGATCCGCCCGGCCTCCGCCTCGAAGACCCGGCCGGAGACTCCGCCGGACGCTCCGGAGGCCAGCCAGACCACGAGCGGCGAGACGTTCTCGGGGGCCATCGCGTCGAAGCCGCCGTCGCCGGACGCCGCCATGGCGTCAGCGAAGACCGTCTCCGTCATCCGGGTGCGGGCGGCGGGGGCGATGGCGTTGACCTGGACGCCGTAGCGGCCCAGTTCGGCAGCGGCGACCAGGGTCAGCCCCAGGATCCCGGCCTTGGCCGCCGTGTAGTTGCCCTGCCCCACACTGCCGAGCAGCCCGGCACCCGAACTGGTGTTGATCACCCGGGCCTGCGGCATCCGCCCCGCCTTGGCCTCCGCGCGCCAGTGCGCCCCGGCGTGCTTGAGCGCCAGGAAGTGACCCTTGAGGTGGACCCGCATGACCGCGTCCCAGCTCTCCTCGTCCAGGTTGACGAGCATCTTGTCCCGCAGGAACCCGGCGTTGTTCACCAGGATGTCCAGCCGCCCGAAGGCGTCGAGCGCGGCGGTGACCAGGGAGGCCGCACCGTCCGTCGTGGCGATGTCCCCACCGTGCGCGACGGCCTCGCCGCCCGCCGCGACGATCTCGTCCACGACCTCCTGTGCGGGGCCCGCCGAGCCGCCCGCGCCGTCGAGCCCGACCCCCAGGTCGTTGACGACGACCCGGGCGCCCTCGGCCGCCAGGGCGCGCGCGTGGGCGCGGCCCAGGCCCCGGCCCGCCCCGGTGACGACGGCGACCCGCCCCGCGCAGATTCCTCCGCCGTTCCCGGCCGTGCCGTCCGTCGCGCCTTGCACGTTCTGTGACGTCATCCCACTTCTCCTCTTCGCTTCTTCGGCTTCGTCTCTTCGGCTTCGTCGGCAGTCGTACGGGCAAGGACGCCGGGCGCCCCCTCCCGCGGTACGCGAACCACTGCTACCTTCTCACCTAACAAATGTTTGGTGGAAAGGTAGCTGATCTGCTCATGGGTGTCTCCACCTCAAGCCCGCTCAGCGGCGTAACCGTGGTCACCGTCGACTTCCCTCCGGTCAACGCCCTGCCCGTACAGGGCTGGTACGACCTGGCAGCGGCCGTGCGCGCCGCGGGCGCCGACCCGTCCGTGCGCTGCGTGGTGCTCGCCGCGGCCGGGCGCGGATTCAACGCCGGAGTCGACATCAAGGAAATGCAGCGCACCGACGGCCATGAGGCACTGGTGGGCGCCAACCGCGGCTGCGCCGAGGCGTTCGCCGCGGTGTACGAGTGCGAGGTCCCGGTGGTCGCGGCCGTGGCGGGCTTCTGCCTGGGCGGCGGTATCGGCCTGGTGGGCAACGCGGACGCCATCGTGGCGAGCGACGACGCGACCTTCGGCCTCCCCGAGCTGGACCGGGGCGCGCTCGGCGCCGCGACCCACCTCGCGCGCCTGGTCCCGCAGCATCTGATGCGCACCCTCTACTACACCTCGCGCACCGCCACCGCGCAGGAACTGCACCACCACGGCTCGGTGTGGGAGATCGTCCCGCGCGCGGAGGTGCTGGACGCGGCCGTACGGCTGGCGGCGGAGATCGCCGCCAAGGACGGCACTCTGATCCGCCTCGCGAAGGCGGCCATCAACGGGATCGACCCGGTCGACGTCCGCCGCAGCTACCGCTTCGAGCAGGGCTTCACCTTCGAGGCCAACCTGATCGGCGTCGCCGACCGGGTCCGTGACACCTTCGGAAGCAAGGAGAAGTCGTGAGCAGCGACACACCCGGGGAGACCGGGCAGACCGGAAAGATCATGTCGCCGGACGAGGTCGCCGGCCGGCTGCGCAGCGGCATGACGATCGGGATCGGCGGCTGGGGCTCCCGGCGCAAGCCCATGGCGCTCGTCCGGGCCCTGCTGCGGTCGGACGTCACCGATCTGACCGTCATCTCGTACGGCGGCCCCGATGTGGGCCTGCTGGCCGCCGCCGGGAAGATCCGCAAGCTGGTGGCCGCCTTCACCACGCTCGACTCCATCCCGCTGGAGCCGCACTTCCGTGCGGCGCGCCAGCGCGGTGACTTCGAGCTGACCGAGCTGGACGAGTCGATGTTCATGTGGGGGCTGACCGCGGCCACCCACCGGCTGCCGTTCCTGCCGGTGCGGGCCGGTCTCGGCTCGGACGTGATGCGGGTCAACCCCGAGCTGCGTACGGTCACTTCGCCGTACGCGGACGGCGAGGAACTGGTGGCCGTGCCCGCGCTGCGGATGGACGCCGCGCTCGTCCACCTCAACCGGGCCGACGCACGGGGCAACGCCCAGTACCTGGGCCCCGACCCGTACTTCGACGACCTCTTCTGCGACGCGGCGACCGAGGCGTACGTCTCGTGCGAACGCATCGTGCCGAGCACGGAGTTCGCCGATGCGGGCGCGCCGCAGACCCTGTTGGTGGGGCGGCAGTCGGTGACCGGGGTCGTCGAGACCCCGAACGGGGCGCACTTCACCTCCTGCATGCCGGACTACGGACGCGACGAGCCGTTCCAGGCGGCGTACGCCAAGGCCGCCGCGGATCCGGACGCCTGGCGGGAGTTCACCGCACGCTTCCTGTCCGGGGACGAGGACACCTATCAGGCCGCGGTCGCGGCGTTCGCCGAGGAGGGCGCATGAGCACACAGGACGCCACCGCCGATGAGCGGAGCGATGTCACCCGCGCCGAGTACTGCGTCATCGCCTGCGCCGAGGCCTGGCGGGGGGACGGCGAGATCCTGGCCAGCCCGATGGGGACCGTGCCCGCTGTCGGTGCCCGGCTCGCCCGGCTGACCTTCTCCCCCGACCTGCTGCTCACCGACGGCGAGGCGCTGGTGATCGGCGATGTCCCCGCCATCGGCGCCACGCCGGAGGTCGTCGAGGGCTGGCTGCCGTACCGGCGGCACCTCTCCATGGTGACCGGCGGCAAGCGGCACGTGATGATGGGCGCCAGCCAGCTCGACCGGCACGGCAACCAGAACATCAGCTGCATCGGCGACTGGAAGCAGCCCGCCAGGCAGCTGCTGGGTGTGCGCGGCGCCCCGGTCAACACCATCAACAACCCGACGAGTTACTGGGTGCCGCGGCACTCCACCCGGGTGTTCGTCGACAAGGTCGACATGGTCAGCGGTGTCGGCCACGACCGCGCCGCCGCCGCGGGCCCTTCGGCCACCCGATTCCACGAACTGCGCCGGGTCGTCACCGATCTGGCGGTGCTGGACTTCGAGACACCGGACCGCACACTGCGCGTACGCTCGCTGCACCCCGGGGTGGGCGCGGACCAGGTGCGCGAGGCCACCGGCTTCCCGCTCACGATCGCCGACGACGTACCCCGTACCCGCGAGCCGAGCGCGGAGGAACTCCGGCTGATCCGTACGGTCATCGACCCTGCGGGGCTGCGCAACCGTGAGGTGCGTACGTGACCGGGGACAGCGGCGGTACGGGCCCGGCCGCCACGCTCTCCACCCCGCTCACCGAGCTGGTCGGCGTGCGCCATCCGGTCGTGCAGACCGGCATGGGGTGGGTGGCGGGGCCCCGTCTGGTGTCGGCGTCGGCCAACGCCGGGGCGCTGGGCATCCTGGCCTCCGCGACCATGACGCTGGAGCAGCTGCGCTCGGCGGTGCGCGAGGTCAGGTCCCGTACGGACCAGCCCTTCGGCGTCAACCTCCGGGCCGACGCGGGCGACGCCGCGGACCGGGTGGCCCTCATCATCGAGGAGGGCGTGCGGGTGGCGTCCTTCGCGCTCGCCCCTTCCGAGGCCCTGATCGGCCGGCTGAAGGACGCGGGCGTCGTGGTGATCCCGTCCATCGGTGCGCGCCGGCACGCCGAGAAGGTGGCCGCGTGGGGCGCCGACGCGGTCATCGTGCAGGGCGGCGAGGGCGGCGGGCACACCGGTGAGGTCGCCACCACGGTGCTGCTTCCGCAGGTCGTCGACGCGGTGGACATCCCGGTCGTGGCGGCGGGCGGATTCCGTGACGGCCGCGGTCTGGTGGCCGCGCTCGCCCAGGGCGCGGCGGGCGTGGCGATGGGCACCCGGTTCCTGCTGACTTCGGACAGCACGGTGCCGGACGCGGTGAAGGCGGAGTATCTCGCGGCGGGTGTCAAGGACATCACCGTCACCACCAAGGTCGACGGGCTGCCGCACCGGATGCTCCGTACGCCGCTGGTCGCCTCGCTGGAACGCTCGGGGCGGCCCGCGGCGCTGCTGCGGGCGCTGCGGCACGCCGCCGGTTTCAAGGCGCACTCCGGTCTCGGCTGGGCGGAGATGGTCCGCGACGGCCTGGCCATGAAGCACGGCAAGGACCTGACCTGGAGTCAGGTGCTGCTGGCCGCCAACACACCGATGATGCTCAAGGCGTCGATGGTGGACGGCCGCCCCGATCTGGGGGTGATGGCGTCGGGGCAGGTCGCCGGATTGATCGACGATCTGCCGTCCTGTGCCGAGCTCGTCGGCCGGATCATGTCCGAGGCCCACGAGACGCTGCGGTCGCTGGCCGCGCTGGAGGCCGGAGTCGCCGTCCCTGGTGCGTCCACCGGGACCGGCTGAGAACACCGGGACATGCAACGGCCGTGCCGTTCCCGGCACCTGGAGGTGCTGGGAACGGCACGGCCGCATTGCGTGAGAGGCCTGCCGGAAGCCCCGTCGGATGCCGGTAGGAGGCATCCGACGGGGCCGTCGTGTCAGAGGCGCTCGATGATGGTGACGTTGGCCTGGCCGCCGCCCTCGCACATGGTCTGGAGGCCGTAGCGCCCGCCGGTGCGCTCCAGTTCGTGCAGGAGCGTCGTCATCAGCTTGGTGCCGGTCGCCCCGAGCGGGTGGCCCAGTGCGATGGCGCCACCGTTGACATTGACCTTCTCCGGATCGGTGCCGGTCTCCTTCAGCCAGGCCAGCACCACAGGCGCGAACGCCTCGTTGATCTCGACCAGGTCGATGTCGTCCATGGACATGCCCGCCTTCTTCAGCGCGTACGCCGTGGCCGGTATGGGCGCGGACAGCATCCGGATCGGGTCCTCGCCGCGTACCGAGAGGTGGTGGATCCGGGCCCGGGGCGTCAGCCCGTGCTCGCGTACGGCCCGTTCGGATGCGAGCAGCATGGCCGACGCCCCGTCGGAGACCTGGGACGAGACGCCTGCGGTGAGCCGGCCGCCTTCGACAACCGGCTTCAGTCCGGCCATCTTCTCCAGTGAGGTGTCCCGGCGCGGCCCCTCGTCGGTGGTGACCTCCCCGTAGGCGACCGTCTCGCGTGCGAAGCGCCCTTCGTCGATCGCCCGGAGCGCGCGCTGGTGCGAGCGGAGCGCGAACTCCTCCATGTCGGTACGGGAGATGCCCCACTTCTCGGCGATCAGTTCGGCGCCGTGGAACTGGTTGACGGGCTGGTCGCCGTAGCGCGCCCGCCACCCCTCGGACCCGGCGTACGGCCCTTCGGTCAGCCCCAGCGGCTCGGCGGCCTGCCGGCTGGCGAAGGCGATGGGAATCATCGACATGTTCTGGGTGCCGCCCGCGACCACGAGGTCCTGGGTGCCGGACAGCACCCCCTGCGCGGCGAAGTGCACGGCCTGCTGGGAGGAACCGCACTGCCGGTCGACGGTCACACCCGGCACCTCCTCGGGGAGCCCGGCGGCCAGCCAGCTCGTCCGGGCGATGTCCCCGGCCTGCGGGCCGACCGTGTCCAGGCAGCCGAACACGACGTCCTCGACGGCGGACGGGTCGATACCGGAGCGCTCCACGAGCGCCCGGAGCACATGCGCGCCGAGGTCGGCCGGGTGGACGGCGCTGAGCCCGCCCTTGCGCCGCCCGACCGGGGTGCGTACCGCTTCGACGATGTAGGCCTCGGCCATGACTGCTCCTCCATGGGAACCTGATGGGGTTCCGACCGTCCGGCAACCGGCGGTCGGTCTACGTTTCCTGGTGCGGCCCGGACGCGATGCCTTCCAGCACCATCGCGAGGTACTGGCGGGCGATCTCCTCCGGGCTGTGCTGTCCGCCCGGCCGGTACCAGCTCGCGGCGACCCAGACGGTGTCGCGCACGAAGCGGTAGGTGAGACGGACGTCGAGATCGCCGCGGAAGGCCCCATCGGAGACGCCGCGTTCGAGCGTTCCGAGCCAGGCCTTCTCGTACTTCTCCTGCGAGTCGGCGAGATAGCCGAAGCGCGGCTGCACGGAGAGGTACTTCGATTCCTTCTGGTAGATGGCGACTGCGGCGCGGTGCCGGTCGATCTCCCGGAAGGACTCGGTCACAAGGGCTTCGATGGTCTCCCTGGGGCCGAGACCGGAGGCGAGTACGGCGTCGTAGCGGGCCCACAGCTCGTCCAGGAAGGTGGTCAGGATTTCATCGAGCATCGACTCCTTGGAGTCGAAGTGGTAGTAGAGGCTGCCGGCCAGGATCCCGGCCTCGTCCGCGATCTTCCGCACCGTGGTGGCGTTGTAGCCCTGAGCTGCGAACACCTCGGCGGCGGTGGCGAGCAGCTCCCTGCGCCGCGCGGGCGAGGGACTCATCGCGGTCTTTTTCTTGGCTGCGGTCGCGTTCTTGCCCGGCACGTTGTCGGCCGGCGCGTTCTTGGCTGTAGGCACAGACCCATTGTCGTTCCCCGCTCACGCGTGCTGACTGCTGACCGACACCGTCTCGCCCGTCATGTACGAGGAGTAGCCGCTGGCCAGGAAGACGATGACGTTGGCGATCTCCCACGGCTCGGCGTACCGGCCGAAGGCCTCGGCCTCGGTGAGCTGTTCGAGCAGCTCGGGCGTGGTGACCTTCACCAGGTGCGGGTGCATGGCCAGGCTGGGCGAGACCGCGTTGACCCGTACGCCGTACTCGGCGGCCTCCACGGCGGCGCAGCGGGTGAGTGCCATCACGCCGGCCTTCGCGGCCGCGTAGTGGGCCTGTCCGCGCTGGGCGCGCCAGCCGATGACGGAGGCGTTGTTGACGACGACTCCCCCGCCGCCGGAGGCCTTCATCCGGCGCAGCGCGGCGCGGGTGCACCGGAAGGTCCCGTTCAGGGTGACGTCGATGACCTTGTCCCACTGGGCGTCGGTCATCTCGGTCAGCTCGGCGGTTCCGCCGAGCCCCGCGTTGTTGACGACGAGGTCGAGCCCGCCGTGCCGTTCCTCGGCCAGGTCGAAGAGGGCGCCCACCTGGTCCTCGTCGGTGACGTCGCAGGCGGCGCCGGCGACCCGGTCGGCGCCGAACTCATCGGCCAGGGCCCGGACGGTCTCGTCGAGGCGGCGGGCGTGGCTGTCGCCGAGGACGACACGGGCGTCCTCCTCCAGGAACCGGCGCGCGGTGGCGCCGCCGATCCCCGCGCCGGCTGCCGCGGTGATCACTGCGGTACGGCCGGCGAGCAGCTGGTGCCCGGGGAGGTACTGCGGGGGCTTGTTCACGGATGTCCACCTCGCGATGCGGTCCGCTGCCGGGCGGTCCCGGTGCCGGATTCCTCGACGCTGCTCATGGCCGTAGGTTAACCTACCAAACACTTGTTAGGGAAGAATACCTGCCAGAGAAGGAGCCGCCGATGACCGCCGACCACGAAGAGCCCGTGGTGCGCTACGAGCGGCAGGGCCCCATAGCCCTCGTCACCATGAACCGCCCCGACTACCGCAACGCCCAGAACTCCGCGATGACGTACGCACTCGACCGCGCCTTCTACCGCGCCGCCGACGACAGCGAGGTCAAGGCCGTCGTCCTGACGGGCGCCGGCCGGCACTTCTCCGCGGGGCACGACATCGGCACCCCGGAGCGCGACGCGCACCTCCCCTTCGACCGCACGGCGGGACTCTGGTGGGACCACTCGGACAAGACGGGCGCGGAGAGCCGTTTCGCCCGGGAGTCCGAGGTCTATCTGGGCATGTGCCGGCGGTGGCGCGAGCTGCCGAAGCCGCTGATCGCCTCCGTGCAGGGCGCGTGTGTGGCAGGCGGGCTGATGCTCGCCTGGGTCTGCGACCTCATCGTCGCCTCCGACGACGCCTTCTTCGCGGACCCGGTCGTACGGATGGGGATCCCCGGCGTCGAGTACTTCGCCCACCCCTGGGTGATGCCCCCGCGGATCGCCAAGGAGTTCCTCTTCACCGGTGACCGGATGAGCGCGCAGCGCGCCTACGAGGTCGGCATGGTCAACCGGGTCGTTCCCGCGGCCGAGCTCACCGACCGCACCCGTGAACTCGCTGCGCGCATCGCCGAGATGCCCCGGATGGGGCTGGCCCTGACCAAGCGCGCGGTCAACCAGGCCGAGGATCTGCAGGGCCTGCACACCGGTCTCGACTCGGTGTTCGGCCTGCACCATCTCGCCCACGCGCACAACGCCGAGACGGCGGCCGACTCGCTCGGCGGTATGGACATCGGTGCGATGAAGAAGGCAGGACGCTGATGGATCTCGACTTCACCGCCGCCGAGGACTCCTTCCGCGCCGAGGCGCGCGAATGGCTCGCCGCACACGTCCCCGCCTCGCCCCTGCCCTCCCTGGAGACCGCCGAGGGCTTCGCGGCCCACCGCTCCTGGGAAGGGACCCTCTCGGCCGACCGCTGGTCGGTGGTCTCCTGGCCCGCCCGGCACGGCGGCCGGGACGCCTCGATCCTGCAGTGGCTGATCTTCGAGGAGGAGTACTTCGCGGCGGGCGCACCCGGCCGCGTCAGCCAGAACGGCATCAACCTCCTCGCCCCCACCCTCTTCGAGCACGGCAGCCCCGAGCAGTGCGCCCGGATCCTGCCCGCCATGGCGAGCGGTGAGGTGATCTGGGCGCAGGCCTGGTCCGAGCCCGAGTCCGGCTCGGATCTGGCCTCGCTGCGCTCCACCGCGACCCGGACGGCCGGCGGCTGGCTGCTCAACGGCCAGAAGGCATGGTCGTCGCGGGCCGCCTTCGCCGACCGGGCCTTCGGGCTCTTCCGCAGCGACCCGGACGCGGACCGGCCGCACCGCGGCCTCACCTATCTGATGTTCCCGCTCGACGCCGACGGCGTGACCGTACGGCCCGTCGGACGCCTCGACGGCAAGCCGGCCTTCGCCGAACTCTTCCTCGACGACGTCTTCGTGCCCGACGCCGACGTCATCGGCGAGCCGAACCGCGGCTGGCAGGTCGCGATGAGCACAGCGGGCAACGAACGCGGCCTGACGCTGCGCAGCCCGGGACGCTTCACCGCCGCGGCCGAACGGCTCACCGCGTTGTGGCGCGCCGAGGCCGACCCGGACGACACCGCGCTGCGCGACCGGGTCGCCGACGCCGTGATCCGCTCGCGCGCCTACCAGCTGTTCACCTACGCCAACGCCTCGCGAATCGCGGCCGGCGGCTCCATCGGCGCCGAGTCCAGCCTGAACAAGGTCTTCTGGTCGGAGCTGGACATCAGCCTGCACGAGACGGCACTCGACCTCCTCGGGCCGCGCGGCGAGCTCTCGGACGAGGCAGCGGACGCACCCGCCGACGGCAGCTGGGCCGACGGCTACACCTTCTCGCTGGCGGGCCCCATCTACGCGGGGACCAACGAGATCCAGCGCGACATCATCGCCGAGCGGCTGCTGGGCCTGCCGAAGGGACGCCGGTCATGAAATTCCTGCTGGACGACGAACAGACCGAGTTCGGCCGGACGCTGGACCGGATGCTCACATCGGCCGACGTACCGGCCGCCGTACGGGCCTGGGGCGCGGGCGACACCGGCCCCGGCCGCGCGCTGTGGAAGCGGATCGCCGACGCGGGGGCCTTCGCCCTAGCCGTACCGGACAAGTACGAGGGCATGGGCCTGCTCCCCGTCGAACTCGCCGTCTCCTTCATCGAGTTGGGGCGGCACGCCGTACCGGGACCACTGGTGGAGACCGTAGCGGCGGGCGTCCTTCTCGGCGGGCCCGCAGGGTGCCCGGACACGGCGACCGCGGACCGCTGGCTGCCGCGGCTCGCATCGGGTCAGGCGATGGCGTCGCTGGCCATGCCGGCGGGCGGCCCGTACGCCCTGGACGTGGACACCGCCGACGTCACCTTCGTGGTGGGACAGGGAGAGACGGAGCTGCACGCGGCGTCCGGGCACGGCACCGTCCAGCCCTCGGTCGATCCGGCCCGGCGGCTCGCGGTCCCGCACATCGCCGGCGGAGTCCCGCTCGCGTCGGGCGCGGATGTCGGCGCGGCGGCCCGTGCTGCCGCCGACTGGGCGGCGTTCGCGACTGCGGCCCAGTCGCTGGGGGTCGGTCTGGCGCTGGTCGAGCGGACAGTCGCCTACGCCAAGCAGCGCACCCAGTTCTCCACCACCATCGGCTCTTTCCAGGCCGTGAAGCACCGGCTGGCCGACGCGCTGACCGGGCTGGAGTTCGCGCGCCCGCTGGTGCACGGTGCGGCGGTGGCCCTGGCGGGCAGGTCGCCGGATGCGGGGGCCGAGGTCGCGGCCGCGAAGGTGGCGGCGGGCGAGGCGGCCTACGCGGCGGCCCGTACCGCACTGCAACTGCACGGCGCCATCGGCTACACCGCCGAGTACGACCTGTCGCTGTGGATCCGCAAGGCCCGCGCCCTGCGCTCGGCCTGGGGCTCCCCGTCCGCCTGCCGGGCCCGGGTGCTGGCCGCGCCGGGTGGGTGAAGCCTCAGGAGGCACGACCGGGTCCGGGGCTCCGCGACCGCTCGCACTGGCGGCGGTCGCGGAGGCACCCGGACATCTCCGGTCCGTGCCGGGAAGGGTCCCGAAGGGCCCCGTCAGAAACCCCAGGGGGGGGTTACTTCTCGACGACTCCGGAAGCCGCGATCTCGATCTTCGCGCTGGTGCCGCCGGAGCGGGATCCCAGCGACTCGATCTTCTTCACGAGGTCCTGACCCTCGATGACCTCGCCGAAGACGACGTGCTTGCCGTCCAGCCACGGGGTCACCACCGTGGTGATGAAGAACTGCGAACCGTTGGTGTTCCGGCCGGCGTTGGCCATCGACAGCAGGTACGGACGCTCGTGCTTCAGCGTGAAGTTCTCGTCGGCGAACTTCTCGCCGTAGATGCTCTTGCCGCCGGTGCCGTCGCCCCGGGTGAAGTCGCCGCCCTGGAGCATGAACTCCGGGATGACACGGTGGAAGCCCGAGCCCGCGTAACCGAAGCCGTGCTGGCCGGTGGCGAGCTCGCGGAAGTTCTGCGCGGTCTTGGGAACGACGCCGTCGAAGAGCTCGAAGACGATCCTTCCCGCGGCCTCGCCGTTAATGGTGATGTCGAAGAAAACGTTGTTAGACATGGAGACATCCTGTCACGTCCGCCCCGGAGCCCCAGGCCACAGGTCCGGCGGCCCGCCGGACGGAGTCGTATGCCGTCCGGCGGGCCGCCCGGCCCGGGTGGTGGAACAGGGCCGTCAGACGGCCTCGGGCTGCTCCTGCGGCACAGCTCCCTCCGTTCCGGAGGTCGCCGGCGCGCCGCGCAGGGTGAGGAGCGAGGCGGCCCCGCCGGCCGCGGCGAGGACCGCCGCACCGATGAACGCGGCGGAGAAGCCGTTGGCGAGGGCCTCGGGATGGCCCAGTTCGTTGGAGCCGTGCGCGGCGGCGACCGCCGTCATGGCCGCGAGCCCCAGGGCCGAGCCGACCTGGTAGCTGGTGTTGACGATGCCGGAAGCCAGCCCGCCCTCCTCGGGACGCGCGCTGGAGAGGGCCGTACCGAGCGAGGGGATGAAGGCCAGCGACATACCGACCGCGGCCAGCAGCGAGGCGGGCAGGACATCGACCCAGAAGGTGCCGTCGGCGCGGACGAAGGAGAGCCAGACCATGCCGGCGGCCAGCGCGAACAGCCCTGTGACGATCATCGGCTTGGGGCCGAACCGGGCCATCAGCCGGGGCGCGAGGACGATCATCATGACCATGATCGCGACCGTCATGGGCAGCAGCGCGGCCCCGGAGGCGAACGCACCGAGCCCCAGCACCTGCTGCAGGTAGAGGTTGAGGAAGAACCACATCGGGATCCAGGCGGCGGCCATCAGCAGCTGGGCGATATTGGCACCCGCCAGATTGGGTGAACGCAGGATGGCGAGCCGCATCAGCGGCTCACGCCGCCGGGACTGGATGACGACGAACGCAGCGATCAGGGCGATCCCGGCCAGCAGGACGAGCCAGGTCCTGGGCGAGCCCCAGCCCGTTCCGGGGGCACGGACCACCGCGAAGACGGCAATGGCCAGCCCCGCCGTGACCGTGACGGCTCCGGCGAGGTCGATGGAACCCCGGCGCGCCGGGACCGACGGCATGACGCCCGGCGTGATCGCCAGGACGGCGATCGCGATGGGGATGTTGATGTAGAAGACCCAGGGCCAGCTGGCGTACTGGGTGATGAGGCCGCCGAGGAAGACGCCCGCGGTGCCGCCCGCCGGGGCTGCCGCACCGTAGAGCGACAAGGCCTTGGGGAGCTCGGCCGGGCGGGATCCGAAGAGCATCATCAGCAGCGTCAGCGCCGACGGCGCGATCAGTGCGGCGCCGATGCCCTGCAGCGCGCGGCCGGTCAGCTCGATCCAGACCTCGCCGGCCAGCCCCGCGGTCAGGGAACCGACCGCGAGGACCGTCCAGCCGATGACGAAGAGCCGTTTGGCCCCGAACAGGTCCGACAGCCGGCCGCCGAGGAGCAGGAGCCCGCCGAACGCCACGACGTAGGCGTTGAAGACCCAGGACAGGTTCTCCTGCGAGAACCCCAGGTCGTGCTGCATATCGGGCAGGGCCACGCCAATGATCGACGTGTCCATGATCACCATGAACTGCGCCAGGGCGATCACTGCGAGCGCGGTCCAGCGCCGCGGATGCGGAGGTGCGGCTGAGTCTGACATCACTGTGCTCCCATACCGGAGGGGGGTATCCTTGGAGTTGCAACATACCCCCAGGGGGTACGTAACGCCAGTCCCGATGTCGCATCGATCCGACTTGACGAGATACCCCCAAGGGGTATGTAGTCGGACGAGTGACCGGCGGAGAGACCGCCGGCGCGACCGAGAAGCAGGAGGCTTCGCCATGACCACCACCGCGTCCGCGTCCCCGGCCGTCTACACCGTCAGCGGCATGACCTGTGCGCACTGCGTCAAGTCCGTCACCGAAGAGGTCTCCAAGATCGACGGCGTGACCCAGGTCGATGTCGACCTGTCCACCGGCAAGGTGACGGTGACGTCCACCGCCGCCGTGGACGACGCGGCATTCGCCGCCGCCATCGACGAGGCCGGTTACGAGGTCACCGCGGCACCCGAGCAGGCGTCGGGGAGCTGCTGCGGCAGCTGCCACTGATCCAGCCCGCCGCCCCGGCCCGGCGGCCCGCGCACAGCGGGCGCCGGCCGCCGGCGGCCGGCGGCCGTATCCCGCCCCCCGCACGATCGGCACGGAGCCGTCGGCTCCCCGGAAGGACAAGCGATGAACACCATCGGCAAGACAGCAACGTTCGCGGTAGGTCTCGCCCTGGTCTTCGGGGCCTCCCTCGGTATCGGCCACGCGGTGGGGCCGGTGGGTGACAGCGCCGAGGCCCACGCCGGCCACGACATGGCCGGTTCCGCCGACCCGATGGGGTCGGGCGACACCGTGCCCGGCGGCCTGCAGGTCTCCGAGCACGGGTACACCCTCGTACCGCCGTCGGATCCGCTGCCGGCCGGCAAGCAGACCGACTTCCGCTTCCGGATCACGGGGCCCGACGGCAGACCGGTCACCCGCTACACGCAGTCGCACGGCAAGGACCTGCACTTCATCGTGGCCCGCCGCGACCTGTCCGGCTTCCAGCACGTCCATCCCGAACTGGGCGCCGACGGCACCTGGTCGGTACCGCTCACCTTCGGATCGGCCGGGAGCTACCGCGTCTTCACCGACTTCGTGCCCGCGGGCGGCAGCGGGCTCACGCTGGGCGCGGACGTCTCCGTCGCGGGCGACTACCGGCCCACTCCGCTGCCCGCCCCCTCCCGCACGGCACATGTCGACGGATACACCGTCACCCTGTCCGGAGATGCGACGGCCGGCGCGGCGAGCATGCTCACCCTGTCGGTGGCGAAGAACGGCCGGCCGGTCACCGATCTCCAGCCCTACCTCGGTGCGTACGGGCATCTCGTCGCCCTGCGCCAGGGCGACCTCGCCTACCTCCACGTGCATCCGCAGGGAGCCCCCGGCGACGGCACCACGCGCCCCGGGCCCGGGATCACCTTCCACGCAGAATTTCCCAGCGCCACCGCGTACCGGCTGTATCTGGACTTCCAGCACCAGGGGAAGGTCCACACAGCCGAGTTCACCGTGCAGGCGGCGGCCTCGCACGACGGCTCCGGGTCCGGTGCGGACATGCCGGACCACGACGGACACGACCACTGATCCACGCACAGGACGGACCGGGCCCGGCGGGCCCGGTCCGTCTTCATTTCCCCCCGTCCCCTCAGTTCCGCGGGGCCAATGCCATGTGCTGGGTGGCGAGTTGCTGTGACAGACTGCGCCGACAAGGCGCTGGTCGGCCGGGGTGCGGTGGACTGCGGCAGTGCGGCAGTCACCCTCTCCCCCGGCCTCACCCAGGGGCCTGCCCCGTCCACTCCTCGCGCAACGGAGCCCGCCATGACGGCAGCCGCACCCGCCCCCCGGATCGACACGAGCAAGCCGCACCCCGCGCGGGTCTACGACTGGCTGCTGGGCGGCAAGGACAACTACCCCGTCGACCAGGAGGTGGGCGAGAGCCTTCCGCCCGAGGCGAAGGACGCCGCCCGGCAGAACCGCGCGTTCATGAACCGCGCCGCCGCGTGGCTGGCGGGCAGCGGCATCGACCAGTTCCTCGACATAGGCACCGGCATCCCCACTCGGCCGAACCTGCACCAGATCGTCCAGCAGACCGTGCCGTCGGCGCGGATCGTCTACACGGACAACGACCCCATCGTCCTGCGGCACGCGGAAGCCCTGCTGGTCAGCAGCCCGGAGGGCGCGACCGACTACATCCAGGCGGATGTGCGCGAGCCGCGCACGATCATCGAGCACGCCAGGAAGTTCCTGGACTTCGACCGGCCGATCGCGCTCTCCCTGATCGCGCTGTTGCACTTCGTGCCGGACGACCAGGACCCGTACGGCATCGTCGGCGCCCTGGTGGAGACGTTGGCGCCGGGCAGCTGCCTGGTGATGTCCCACGCCGCGTCGGACCGGTACGAGGAACTGGCGGCCATGGTCACGGCGCAGTACGCGAAGGGCGGCATCCGGCTCGGCTTCCGCACCCGTACCGAGGTGGCCCGGTTCTTCGACGGAATCGATCTCGTCGAGCCCGGCCTGGTGACCGCGACCGAGTGGTTCAAGGACACCGCCTCCCCGGAAGCGGAAGGCAGCGGGATCTACGCAGCGGTGGGACGCATCCGCTAGGGCCGGACAGGGCCTGGAGCCCCGGCCCTGGGGTGTCTCCTCCGGATCCGGCCGGGAGCAGCGCGGGCGGAGCACACTGGGTGGTACAGGATCCGTGTGATCAGGTGCGCGGCCGCCCGCGTTCCCGGTGGCCGCAGCCGGGAAGGGGATTCCTCATGTCCCACCGTGCCGCACTGGGAACAGGCCACGGCGGACGCGCCCCGCACTCGCACTCAGTGTTCTCCGGCCCCCGATGGGTCAGGACCGGGACCGAACCGCTGACCGCCTACAGCGCACTGGGCGCCCGTCTGGTGCTCTCCGCCATCGCCCTGCCGCTGTTCGCCGCGGGGGCGGCGCTCCTCGCCCTGTGGGCGGCTTCGGCGCGCCCCGCGGGATCCCCGGGCACGGCGGTCCTGGTGGCTCTCGCCGCCGTCTGCGCTCTCTTCACCGCCGTGTCGGCCATCGACATCGCCGTCATCCGGCGCCGCCGCGCCGAGCGCCGGTGAGGTCCGGCCCCGCCCACGACTCCGCGTGCCGCTCCGATGGTCCGGGGTGGGTAGGCGCGTGAGCGGGCACCTGACACCACACACCCGGATGCCTCGCGCATCGGCTGCGCCCGCGGCGGGCATGGACCTCATGTCCCGCGTGAGGGCGCAAGGTGTCATTAGAGTCGCATCGCGGAGCATTCCGCAGACACTGGAGGCGGAGAGACTTGAACCGTGACGTCATGCTGGCCCTGGTCCCCGACGAACAGGGCGTGCTGCATGTGGCAGCCGCCGACGTGAGCCACATGCTGCGGACGCTCGGCGCCGGCTGGCTCCAGGCGGTGCGCGACGACGCGTCGAACGCCGACGAGGACACCGTGGCCGCCCTCACCATCGAACTGGCGAAACTCGCCGACCAGATCGACGTCGAGTGCATCGCCCACACCTCCAAGGGGAGCGGAGACGTGAGCGGAGACATGGAGAGCCCCTGAGCCCCGGCACGCCCCGGAAGCAGTAAGGGGTGGGCCCGGACGCGGGCCCACCCCTTGTCGTACCGCCCGCGTCTACCAGATCGAGTCGACCCACTCGGGGTGGTCGATGAACGGGTTGCGGTTGTGCTGGTAGTCGCTGTAGATCACGTCGTTGCGGTGTTCCTCGAAGGCGTCGGGCGGGTCCTCGTCGCTCCACTTCGTGAGCACGCTGATCCGGCCGATGGCCGGCGCCGATCCGTTGTCCACCTTGTCGTTCGGCTCCAGGTCCGGGAATCCGTCACCACCGTCGTACCGCACGGCCATGTAGAGGATCATGCGGGCGACATCCCCCTTGACCGCGTCGCGCGGCTCGAAGGAGTCCGAGTCGGTGAAGTTGCCGGGGGCTCCGGCCACGGCCGTGCCGCCGTTGTCGAAGTCCTTGTTCCCCCGGACACCGTTCACCGAGACGTCCGCGGGCCGCAGATGGTGGAGATCGGTGCCCGGTCCGGTGGCGGTACCGAAGTCCCCGTGCGACTTGGCCCAGACGTGCTCGCGGTTCCAGTCCCCCGTGCTGCCGCCGCTGCTCGACTTGGGCACGGACTTCCCGGTGTACAGCTCGATCACGTCGGAGGAGTTGGCCGGGTCCTGGTCGGTGACCTCCAGTGCGTCCCAGACCTGGGCGTAGCTGACCGTCGACTGCTTGCTGATGATCGTGTGGAGCGCGCTCTTGAGCGCCGCGCCGGACTTGCCCTCGGCGTCCGCGTAGTACGAATCGTCCAGCACCCCGGCGGCCGTCGCCGCCGGGAGGGGAGCAGGGCGGGCCGCCGCGGGCGCGGGGGGTGCCACGCTCAGCGCGGCGACCGCCGCCAGGGCCGCGGCGGTCATCCATCTCGTCGCTGTAAGACGGGACATGTGGGGTGTCCTCTCCAACTGGCGCGCGGTAGCACGTGGTTGATGTCATGTACGGTTCACAGGACACTGCCACGGCCCCCGGTCCGGCGTGTGAAGAACACGGAACGAGCGTGTGCCGATCTGCCGAACGCCCCGGCCCTGGACAATGGCGGCATGCAGCTCCGTATCGAAGCCTCCGGCCTCCCCGGCCGCACCAGTTCCGCTTTCGCCGACGCCGTCGACATCCACGTCGGCGTCCAGGCCAAGGACCGCCCCCAGGAAGTGGCCGCACCGCACGCCGGCGACCTGCCGTCGGCCCGGTGGACGCTGGAGTGCACGACGGCGCCGGGGCCCGACGGCACCGTCATCGCCGGTCCGTACATCCAGAACCGCTTCGGCGGACGCTTCGTCTATCTGTCCTGGACCACCGCGGACGAGGACGGCACCGCCACCATGTTCCGGCGCGCCAAACTGATGCTGGACGCCGTCAGCCCCGAAGTGCTCGACGCGGCGGTACGGTCCGGCCGCCTCACCGCCCGGCTGCGCCTCACGGACGGCCAGGGGCAGCCGCTCTGCGGTTCGGTGCGGCCCCCGCTGATCACCTGGACCGCCGAGCCCGCCGACTAGGTCCTTTCGCTGGGATCCGGCCGGGCTCGCGGCTACGTCGCATTCCGGCCATCGGCAGGCAACTGCCGCGCCGGGGTGGTGCGTTCGTACGGGCGTCCGGTCTACGCTTCGCCATCCCGCTGCCGAACCGCCGGAGGATCAGTGCCCCCCAAGACGCTCCGCGTTGCCGCCGTTCTGACGGGCGCCATAGCGCTCTCCGTCGCGTTCCTGCCCAGCGCGACCGCTGCCTCCCCCGGTGGCTGGACCGAGTCGGGCACCTCCTACACCGGCTCCCTGACCGGCGGCGAGGGCGTAGCCAGCCGGGCGGACGGCTCGCTGCTCTTCCGCGGGCTCGCGTCGGTGCCGCTGGACCTCCGCGCCAAGGGCTGGAACCACGTGGGCGATCCGGACATCGCCGACGGCGATGTCTTCGACGCCTACCAGGGCGGGGACGACGCGACATCGAAGATGTACGCGGTGACGACCCCCGACGGGAAGCGGTACGAGTACGTCCACCGACTCGACCCGGGCGAGAAGCTCAACAACTCCTTCACCGCGGTCTCTCCGGACTCGCAGTGGATGGTCTCCGGGGAGTGGGGCGACCAGGACCGCCTCCAGGTCTTCCCGGCTCCGCTGCTGAATCCGGCCACTCCACCCACGGGCGGGGCGCTCCCGCAGGCCGGCCAGATCTCACTGGACCGCGCGGTGAGCGACATCCAGGGCTGCGACTTCGTATCGGACACCCGGCTGGTGTGCGTATCCGACGACGAGGCCAAGGACCTGCTCCAGGTCGACCTCCCGCACGCCCTGGACGGCAGTGTCGTCACCGGCCGGGTGACGACACTGCTCCAGCTCCCCCGGCGCAGCATCTGCTCCGGCACCTTCGAGTCCGAGGGCGTCGACTACGACCCGAAGACGTCCACCCTGCGCGCGGAGGTGGTCCAGCCGGGCGCCTGCATGGTGTCCACGACGGTCTACTCGTACTCCCCGGCCGGCTGATCCGGCCGGCCGCTCGGCTCAGGCGTCCGCCGTGCGGCAGTCGGGGTGGCCCCAGCCGTCCGCGTTCTTGGCGATGGGCTCACCGGTCGCGTAGGAACGGCCGCAGCGGCACCGGCCGGGGAACTTCGCGTTCAGTGTCCGCGACGAGGTGCGCTTCGCCGACGGCCCGGCCTTCGTGGCGCCCCCGGAGGGACGCCGGGACGCCCCGCCGGTACGGACGGCGTCGGGCGCGGCGGGCGGCTGCGGGGAGCCGAGGTGGCTGCCCGCGGCCTCCTGCACGATCGCGGCCTGGCTGGCGGCCCGGTCGGCGAAGTCATTGAGCGGGTCACCGTTGACCTGGTGCGCGGGGACGTAGCGGAACTCGACGGTACGGCCGGTGAGCAGTTCATCGATCCGCATCACGAGTTCCTGGTTCGCGACCGGCTTGCCGGCCGACGTCTTCCAGCCCTTGCGCTTCCAGCCGGGCAGCCAGGTCGTGACCGCTTTCATCGCGTACTGGGAGTCCATCCGGATCTCCATCGCTACGCGCGGGTCCACGGCGGCCAGCAGGCTCTCCAGAGCCGTCAGTTCGGCGACGTTGTTGGTCGCCGTGCCCAGCGGACCCGCCTCCCAGCGGACGGGTGCCCCCGCACCGTCGGCAATGACCCAGGCCCATGCGGCAGGTCCCGGATTTCCTTTCGACGCCCCGTCACACGCGGCGATAACGCGTTCAGCCATGCCCCCGATCATGCCAGCAACAGCGGCGGGCCCGGCACCACACCCTTACCGGGCGGCCTCGGTACAGAGCGCTACCGTCGCAGGTCTCATTTCCTTGACAATTCGGACACAAAAGCCACCAACCACCCCATAAAGACCGCACTATTTACCATTACTTGACCTGCGCTAGAGTATGAGCAGAGCTACCGGCTGCCCACCGGACCGGATCCACCGAGACCGAGCGCGGTCGGGCCGCGCCTCCGGCAACCGTGTCCGTACACCGCCCCTCAATGCCTTGATGGAGCCTTCCATGGAACCCGCCGCCCGCATCCGGAAAACCGGCCTGCCCGGAGTCGGAACCAGGTACGACCTCAACACCGATGCCGGACAGCACATTTCGGTCGTGGCACATCAGGACGGCCGGCGCATCCTCGCTTTCCACGACCCCGAGGACGACGACAGCTGCCGCAGCTCGACTCCGCTCGCCTCGCACGAAGCGGCCGCGCTGTCCCGGCTGCTCACACCGGCGCCGGTGGCCCAGTTGCACGAGCACCTGGAGATCGACCTGGTGAGCGAACGCATCGCGATCACCAAGAGGTCCCCGTACGCGGGGCGCGTCCTCGGCGCCACTCAGGCGCGCACCAGGACCGGCGCCTCCATCGTCGCCGTGCTGCGGCGGACCACCGCATTCCCCTCTCCCACCCCGGACTTCCGCTTCGCCAGTGGCGACATCCTCGTTGTCGTCGGCACCCGCGAAGGCGTGGACGCCGTCGCGGAACTGATCACCGGAGGATAGACGCCTGTGCACGACATGTCCGCGCTGCTCATCGAACTCGGGGCGGTCATCCTTGCCCTGGGCCTCCTCGGCCGCTTCGCCGGCCGCATCGGCTTCTCCCCCATTCCGCTGTACCTGCTGGCCGGACTCGCCTTCGGCCACGGCGGCCTCATCCCGCTGGACGCCAGCGAGGAGTTCACCGCCACCGGCGCCGAGATCGGCGTCATCCTGCTGCTCCTCCTGCTGGGACTTGAGTACAGCGCGTCCGAACTCGTCACCAACCTCAAGACGCAGTACCCCTCCGGGATCGTCGACTTCGTACTGAACGCGACCCCGGGCGCTGCCGCCGCGCTCATCCTCGGCTGGGGCCCGGTCGCCGCCGTCGCGCTCGCCGGTGTCACCTGGATCTCCTCATCGGGAGTGATCGCCAAGGTGCTCGGGGATCTCGGCCGCCTCGGCAACCGGGAGACACCGGTCGTCCTCGGCGTGCTGGTCATCGAAGACCTGGCGATGGCCGTCTACCTGCCGCTGCTCACCGCGCTGCTCGCCGGGCTCAGCCTGGCCGGGGGCAGCCTCACTCTGCTGATCTCTCTCGGCACGGTCGGCGCGGTCCTCTATGTGGCGCTGCGCCACGGCCGGTTCATCAGCCGGGCGGTCTCGTCCGACAACCCCGAGATGCTGCTCCTCGTGGTCCTCGGGCTGACGCTGTTCGTCGCGGGGATCGCGCAGCAGCTCCAGGTCTCCGCGGCGGTCGGTGCGTTCCTGGTCGGTATCGCGCTCTCCGGTGAGGTCGCCGAAGGCGCGCACAATCTGCTGACTCCGCTGCGTGACCTCTTCGCCGCCGTCTTCTTCGTCTTCTTCGGGCTGAGCACCAACCCCGCCGACATTCCGCCCGTCCTCGTCCCCGCGCTGCTGCTCGCGATCGTGACGGTGCTGACGAAGATCGCCACGGGCTGGTACGCGGCCCGCCGGGCCGGGATCAGACCGGCGGGACGCTGGCGGGCCGGCGGCACACTGGTGGCGCGCGGTGAGTTCTCCATCGTGATCGCGGGTCTGGCGGTCGGCGTCGAGCCGCGCATCGGCCCGCTGGCTACGGCGTACGTCCTGATCCTGGTCATCGTGGGCCCGCTGACCGCCCGCTGGACCGAGCCGCTGGCACGCCGGCTCCGCCGCGGAACGACAGCCGCACCGCCGGCGGCCCCGCGGGCCACCGAAGCGGCGGATGCGGCGGACGCGGCCGGCACGGCCGGCTCCCGCAGCTGACGGGCCGGGTACGGCTACGCACACCGCGCCGGTGGGCGTGCCCTACTGCTGAGCGTGCCCTACTGCTGAGTCGTCCAGGGCCCTGCGTTGTACGTGACGGTCTGGGCCGTGGCTCCGCCGCCGGTGCGGACCGCCTCGACGACGATCTGGTGGAGTTCCCGGCTGGCTCGCTCCGAGCCGCAGGGCACCGGGCTGCCGACCAGGGTGAACCAGTCCGACGACCCGCTGTACTGCACGGCGAAGGACGCCTGGTCCTCCGACCACGTGGTGTGCACCGTCAGGTCGCCGGTCAGCACACCGACCTCTTCCGTACGGACTCCGCCCGGTCCCGCGAAGATTCCGCTGGTGGTCCACGAAGCCCAGGTCATGGCGTCGTCCTTTCGGACAGGGACAGCCGTTCGAGTGAACATGTCCGAGTATGGCACCGCCGCCCGGGGTGCGCACGACAGGTGCCGCACACACTCTGGGCGGGTACCGCGTACCCATGACGAAGGGGACCGGAATGGACCGTACAGCGCTGGACGTACTCAGGAGCACCACGGCCGCGCTCGCACCGGGCGCGGCGGACAACCGGCTCGTGCCGCTCATCGCCGCGGGTACCGCGGACCCCGGCGCACTGTCGGCGCTCGCGCTGGAACAGCAGTACATCATCGCGAGCGACCGGAGCGCCTTCGCGTATCTGGCCGAGCGGTCGGCCGCTCGCCGGGAGGACGCCTGTGCCGTATTCTTGGCCTCCCTCGCGGGCGGCGAGAACACCGCGGCCGAGCGGCTCGAAGCGCTGACCTCCGCGTGCGGACTCGACAGCGCCGACGTGGCGGCGTACGAACCGACGGCCGGCTGCCAGGCCTACCCCTCGTACGTGGCCAGGCTGGCACTGACCGGCGCACCGGCGGAGGCGGCCCTCGCACTCACCGCCAATTTCGCCGCCTGGGGTGGCTACTGCGCGGCGATCGCGGAGGGGCTGCGCACCCACTACGGCTTCGACGACGAGGCCTGCGGGTTCTTCGACTTCTTCGGCGAGCCCGCGCCCGGTCTCGAAGCGCAGGCAGCGGCCGCCGTCCAGGCCGGGCTCGACGGCGGCCTGGACACCGCAGCCGCCCTCCGGCACGGGCGGCTGTTGCAGAGCTACGAGCTGATGTTCTGGAACACCCTCGCCGAACTGGCCTGACGGACATGCCGGTTCAGTGTTCGGACTCCCGGTCGTCGAACTCCTCGGGGAAGGGACAGTCCGCGCCCTGGGGCGGCTCGGGTCCGTACTCCGTCATGACGACCGTCTGTTCGACGCGCACGATGCGGTAGACCCTCTCACCGAGGACCACCTGGTCCGCGCCGTTCTCGACGGCGTCGGCCGCCTGTGCGTAGCGGACCGCCGTGACCTGCGGGTGCTCGGTGGTACCGCGCAGGACCGCTGCCAGATCGAGCCGCGCCTCGTCCTCGCTCGGCTGGGCCGGGAACATCTGCCGCCAGCCCGCGCCTTCGAGGACCATCGCCGCGTACGCGGTGTACGGCGCCATCCGGGTCCGCTCGAAGGACGTCGATTCGATCGGGTAGCGGCGGCGCAGCTTCTCCTCGCGTGCGCCCGTCGCGAGGACCTGTCGTGCCTCCTCGTCGAAAGCGCTCCGGCTGCCCGCGGTCTCGTCGTGATCGCTCATGGGGCCATCATCCTGCCCAGGTCCGGGTCGCCGTAAGACGTCAGCGCGGTGTCCGGCACGCGGCTCGCCGACGACGATCAGCTCGGGCTCCAGGGCGAGCGCCCGTGCGATGGCGGCGCGCCGGCGCCGGCCCGCCGGAGAGCTCGTACGGGTAGCTCCGCAGGGTGCGCTCCGGGGCGAGCCGGACCAGTTCGAGCAGTTCGGCGGGGGCTTGGTTCCTCCGCGTGACGTGAGCTGCCTGGTCCCGGCCGCGGTACTCGTGCGCTGAGACGGTGCTCGTGCTCTGAGACACGGGGGTCCTCCTGATGCGGGGGAACGGAACAGCGACGGCACCAGGTGCAGAAATTTGTCTGATGTCTGATGTCTGATGGCTGGTAACGTGTGAACGTAGCTGGGACGAGGAGAGGGGTCAAGGGGTGGAGAGCCGACACATCCTGGAAGGACGTCAGGGGCGTTCCCTGCTGAGACAGGAGGTCAGCGAGGGCATCAAGCGGTACATCCTGGAGAACAAACTCCGCCCGGGAGATCCGCTGCCCACCGAGAGCGAACTGAGCGCCACGCTCGGCGCCAGCCGGTCGAGCGTCCGCGAGGCGGTCAAGACCCTCGACGCGCTGGACATCGTGGAGGTGCGGCACGGCCACGGCACTTACGTCGGCAGGCTCACCCTCTCGGCCCTGGTGGAGGGGCTCACCTTCCGCGGACTGCTCAGCCGCGACGACGACTTCAAGGTCATGTCGGACCTGGTGGACGTACGCGAACTGTTCGAGCGCGGGATGGCGGAGCGCATCCTCACCTCCCTGGACAGCGACCACCTCCGCACCCTCTACCGCATCGTGGACGACATGGAGCGCTCGGGGAGCGGCGACGGTACGGGCTTCGTCGAGGCCGACCGCGCCTTCCACGCCCTGCTGGTCGAACCCCTCGGCAACGAGCTGATAGGGCAGTTGTCGCTCGCGTTCTGGGATGTCTACACGATCGTCGTGCCGCATCTCGGCGTGATCACCAGCAAGGACGAGGCCGAGACCGTGGCCAACCACCGCAGGATCGTCGACGCCGCCCGCGCCGGCGATGCCGACGCCTTCACCCGCGCCATCGCCGAGCACTACGCACCGGTCAGGCGACGGGTACAGGAGGCACGGGCGGCGGCTCCAGCCGGTTGACCCGCCCCTCCGGAACTCCGGGCCCGCCCCCGCACCTTGACGAGGGGGCGGGCCCGTACGCTCGCACCGGGCCCGCCGGCCGACCCGGGTCCGGGAACTGATCGGCTGACCGCACCGCAAGCACCGGATCACGTGCGGGTCAGGACTGCCGTGCCCAGTCGGGGGTGAAGCTGCTGAAGACGATGCCGCCGGTGTCGCCGATCTCGTAGAGGTCGCCGATCACCCCGTTGTTGAGGACCGCCGTGGTCGAATAGCCGGCCGCGCCCGACTTGATCAGCACCTGGTGCGGCCAGGTCACACCGTCGTCCTCGCTGGTCCGCACGGTCAGCTCGCTGCGGTCGGCGGACGCGTTGTTGCTCTGCACCGTGACGGGCGTCAGGGCCGGGTATCCGCCGGATCCCACATCGGTGGGCCTGAGGTACGAGATCTCGTCGCCGTTGCAACCGGGGTCGATCAGGCCGGAGTTCCAGGCCGGACCGTAGGCGCCCGCGACGTTGCGGCCGGCGGCCGTGTCCGCGGCGGTGGCGTACCAGCGGTTGCCTCCGCTGTCCGACCTCAGGTTCTGCACCACCTGGCCGCTGTCGCGCTGGACCGCCTTGTTCTCGTTGACGCCGGTCGCCGCCGCGGCGCCCGCGTGCCAGGTGGCGCCGTGGTCGTCGGAGTAGATGTTGCCCGCGTGGTCGGCCCCGTCCTGCTTGTAGACGATCGGCTGGACGAGGCGGCCGTCGGAGAGCTGGATGCCGTGGCCGGAAGAGGCGAACATCCCGGCCCACTTGACGCTTTTGACCTGCGGGTTCAGATCCACCGGGCGGCTCCAGGTGGCACCGTTGTCCGTGGAGGAGATCACCCGGATGTGCATGGCGGTGGTGTCGGTCGCCGAGTTCGAGCCGGCCGACGAGCCCGCGTAGCCGATGCCGGGCGCGGGCGAGTAGTTGATGAACGCGTAGACCTTGCCGTCCGGACCGGCCGAACGGTCCACCAGGAGGCTGCTGTCGCCGTACCCCTCGCTGGTCGTCGCCGCGTGCGCGACCGTGGAGGCGCCCGTCCAGGTGGCGCCGCCGTCGGTGCTGCGGCGCATGGCCACCTGAATGTTGTTGCTGCTGCCGCCCAGGTCGCCGGAGCTGTCGATGCGGGCGTCGGCCATGGCGATGACCGTGCCGTTGTCGGTGACGGCCATCGCGGGGATACGGACCGACGCGGCGGTGCCGGTGTAGGTCTCGTAGCCGCTGCCGTCCGCCTTGGCCCGGTTCAGACCGGCGATCGGGGTTCCCGCGCTGGTGGAGGTGTGCGCGGCGAAGAGCGTCCGAGCGTTCATTCCGGGTGTGCCCGCGGCCAGCCCGCAGCGCACGGTCCCGCTCTCGGTGCGGTCGAAGCCGGTGGCCGTCGTCCTGATCCGGTACGGGGTTCCGTCGGCCACCGTCCACGACAGCGTGTCGTCGGAACTGCGCGCCGCCACGGTCCGGGTCCAGGGGGAGCCGGAGCGGCCCTCCCACCCCACAGTGAAGGTCTTCGATGTGTCGGAGCGGTTGACCAGGGTGAGCTTCAGCCGGTGGGTCGCGGCCGGCGAGCCGTCAGCGGCGCGCGGGCACTCCGCGCTGACCTGCGCGGCCATCGACCGGCCGCAGTCCAGGGTGCCCGTCGTGGTCCTGTCCAGCCCCTGGGGTGTGGTGGTGCGGAAGGAGTAGTCCGTACCGCTGGGCTTGGAGAAGTACAGATCGGTACGGTCACCGGCGGCCACCGCCCGGGTCCAGGTGCCGTTGCCCGGCCAGGTGACCGTGAAGGTGGTGGCCGCCGCGGTGGGGTTGAGCAGCGCCACCCGGATCCGGCTGCTGGTGCAGTCCTGGCTGACCACGGCCGACTGGCTGCCGTCGGCCGCGGCGGCCGGGCCCGTTGTCACCACGGCGACGGCGGCGAGTGTCGCCACCACCGCCGACAGGGCAACAGCCAGTCTCCGCAGGGACGTTGGTGCTCTCCACGTCAATGCCATCTGCTCGAACGCTCCTTGGTGCGATGGGGAGGGTGCGGGGAACTCGTGGACCACTGAACATCGACGCATGACGTCAGACGTCATGCGTCGAGTGGTTCGAGACCTTAGGAGCGGTGGACAGAGGCGTCAATAGGCGTGGTCCGGCGGCGAGTTCCCCCGAACGACGGCGACGGCCCCGCGGACCGGGCCGCGGGGCCGTCGAAATATGGGTGAATGATCCATCCGGACAGTGGTACTGATCCGTCCGGCCAGTGGTACCGGTCAGTGGCGCAGGGCCGGTCCGGGGGCGGGCGGGGTCAGCCGAGGGAGAAGGCCGACGCCAGCTCGCGCCACTCGGCGCGGGGCAGGTCGCTGCGCCGGTCCCCCGTCAGCACCTGGAGCGCCACATGGTCGGCGCCCGCCGCACGGTACGCGTCCACCCGGGCCCGCACCGTCTCCAGGTCGCCCAGCGCGAACAGTGCGTCAAGGAGCCGGTTGCTGCCGCCGTCGGCGAAGTCGGCGTCCTCGAAACCGAGCCGCAGCAGATTGCTGGTGTAGTTGGAGAGTTGCAGGTACATCGAGAGCGTGCCGCGCGCGACGGTGCGCGCCCGGTCGAGATCGGTGTCGAGTACGACCTTCAGCTCGGGAGCGAGCAGGGCGTCGGCGCCGAGGGCTTCGCGCGCCTGCGCCGTGTGTTCGGCGGTGACCAGATAGGGATGGGCACCCACGGCCCGTTCGGCCGAGAGCTTCAGCATCTTCGGGCCGAGCGCGGCCAGCACCCGGCGCGAGGCAGGCACCGGGACGGACGCGGTGTCCAGGGCGTCGAGGTAGGCGACCATCTCCGAGTACGGGCGGGCGTACTTCGGGGCGAGTGCGTCATGGCTGACCCCGATCCCGAGCACGAACCGGCCCGGGTGGCGCTTCTCGATCCCCGCCACCTGCTCCGCGACATCGGTGGCACTGTGCTGCCAGATGCTCAGGATGCCGGTGGCTACGGTGATGCGCCGCGTCGCGTCGACGAGGGGCACCACGTCGTCCATGGACGGGCTGCCGCCGATCCAGAGGGTGCCGTAGCCGAGCTCGTCCAGCTCGGCCACGGCCTCGGTCACTTCACCGCCGCGGTCGGGACCCGCGGGGTGCAGAGCCGCACTCCAGATGCCGATGGTGCCGAAACGCGCGACTTCGTCAGAGCTCTCAGAGGTCATGGAAACCCCAACCGCTTTCGGTCCGGCGCCTATTCCGCCGCCCGGCATCTTCCCCCGGGCGGCCCATCGGCACGGCAGGCTCCCCCGGTGCCTGCCTGGCAGGGTCAGTCGGCGCGGAGTCCGGCCAACTGCTGCGCGAACGGCACCACGTTCTCGTAGATGTCCTCCGCTCCGGCCGTCGCGGACCTGCCCGCCATCAGTGCGGCCAGTTCCCGGCCGGCCCGCTCGATGCGGCCCGGAAGGCTCCCGCCGTCGCCGTCGCCGTCCGATCCCCAGTCCTCGGATGCGGCGTAGACGGCGGTGGGGACGACCACCGCCCGCAGATAGGCGAAGAGCGGGCGCATCGCGTGTTCCAGTACGAGCGAGTGGCGTGCGGTGCCGCCGGTAGCGGCGACGAGCACCGGGGTACCGGCCAGCGCGGTGTTGTCGATCAGGTCGAAGAACGACTTGAAGAGCCCGCTGTACGAGGCGGTGAAGACCGGCGTCACCGCGATCAGGCCGTCGGCCTCTGCCACAGCGTCGATGGCTTCGCGCAGGGCGGGGTTCGGGAAGCCGGTCACCAGGTGGTTGGCGATGGCGGTCGCCAGATCACGGATCTCGATGACCTGTACCTCGACGTCGCCGCCGTCGCCGCCGTCGAGCGCGCGGGACGTGGCCTCCGTCAGCCGGTCGGCCAGCAGCCTGGTCGACGACGGCCGGCCGAGACCGGCCGATACCGCCACCAGTTTCAGCGCGGTCATACCACTGCCTCCTCGGTCCCGGCCCGCAGACCGCGGTCACGTTCGGCGACGAGCGCCGCATGGGTGGGACCGTCCGGCACGTCCGCCGGCCGGTCCTTCGCGAACTCCTTTCGCAGCACCGGCACCACCTCCTCGCCGAGGATGTCGAGCTGTTCGAGGACGGTCTTCAGCGGCAGGCCCGCGTGGTCCATCAGGAACAGCTGGCGCTGGTAGTCGCCGAAGGACTCCCGGAACGTCAGGGTCTTCTCGATGACCTCCTGCGGACTGCCCACGGTCAGCGGTGTCTGCTCGGTGAACTCCTCCAGCGAGGGCCCGTGCCCGTACACCGGCGCGTTGTCGAAGTAGGGCCGGAACTCACGTACGGCGTCCTGCGAGTTCTTCCGCATGAACACCTGCCCGCCGAGTCCCACCGTCGCCTGCCGGGGAGTTCCGTGTCCGTAGAAGGCGAAGCGCTCCCGGTAGAACGTGATCAGCCGCTTGAAGTGGTCCTTCGGCCAGAAGATGTTGTTGGCGAAGAAGCCGTCGCCGTAGTACGCCGCCTGCTCGGCGATCTCCGGACTGCGGATCGAGCCGTGCCAGACGAACGGCGGCACACCGTCGAGGGGGCGGGGCGTGGCGGTGAAACTCTGCAGCGGTGTACGGAACTTGCCCTCCCAGTCCACGACATCGTTCCGCCACAGCTCGTGCAGCAGTGCGTAGTTCTCCACGGCGAGCGGGATCCCCTGCCGGATGTCCTGGCCGAACCACGGGTAGACCGGTCCGGTGTTCCCGCGGCCCATCATCAGGTCGACGCGGCCGTCGGCCAGGTGCTGGAGCATCGCGTAGTCCTCGGCGATCTTCACCGGGTCGTTCGTCGTGATGAGGGTGGTGGAGGTGGAGAGGATGATGTTCTCGGTGCGGGCCGCGACATGGCCGAGCAGCGTGGTGGGGGAAGACGGCACGAACGGCGGGTTGTGGTGCTCGCCGGTAGCGAAGACGTCCAGGCCCACCTCCTCCGCCTTGAGCGCGATGGCGACCATCGCCTTGATCCGCTCGTGCTCGGACGGCGCCTTCCCCGTGGTCGGGTCGGTCGTGACGTCGCCGACGGTGAAGATTCCGAACTGCATCGCGCTCACCTCTCGAAGCTCTGGCTCTGGCTCAAGCTCTGACTGCTCGATTAGTAGTTGAATGTTGAACTGAATCGTACAACGGCCGACCCTCCGTCCGTATTCCGGTCCGGCGCGCAGCGCGCAGCTGTCGGCAGGTCCGCAGCCGTATTCAGCCGGGTGAGCCGCCGCACCCTCGGTCCGCCCGGCGGCGTTTGGCACGGCGACCGTACGAACAGTTACGCACGGTTACCGACAGAGGGAGTGCGGATGCACGGCAGAGCAGTACGGCACAGCGGGAGGCTCGCTCTCGTGACGCTGGCCGCCTCGCTGGCGATGGCGGCCCCGGCCCTGGCGGCCGGCGGGGCGCCGGGCGACGGCTGGCACACCTGGAGTCCGGCCGGGCCCCAGCGCGACGAGGAGTTGCGTGGAGTCGCGGCCCGCGGCCCGGCCGACGCCTGGGCGGTCGGATACCGCGAGAACGGCGCGGGTGTCGACGTGCCCGTCGCCGAGCGTTTCGACGGCCGGGCCTGGCGGGCGACGTCCGTGCCCGGCCACTCGGGGTCGGGCCTGCTCGACGCCGTGGCTCCGCTCTCCGCTCACGACGTATGGGCGGTGGGGACCTGGAACGATGCCCCGGCCGCGCAGGACCGCTCGCTCGCCGAGCACTTCGACGGCCGGACCTGGCGCACCGTCCCGCTGCCCGCCGAGCCCGCGAACCGGTCGGCCTATCCCTCGGCGCTCGCCGCCATGGGCCCCGACGACATCTGGGCGGTCGGAGTCACCGCCGAGGACCGGGTCGGCACACCCCGGCCGCTGGCCTACCACTGGGACGGCCACCGCTGGTCGTCCGTCCCCACCCCCTCCACCGGCGGCGACGCCCTGCTGCAGGGCGCGGCCTCCGACGGCGCGGGAGGCGTGTGGGCCGTCGGCGTGGCGTACGACGCGCAGGGCGCCGGCCGCCCGCTGACCGAGCACTGGGACGGCAGGTCCTGGCGGATCGTCGACGCGTCGCACACGGCAGGCCAGGGCGAGTCGCTCGACGGGGTCACCGCTGTCGCGCCCGATGACGTCTGGGCGGTCGGTGGTGGCGGGCCCGCCACCGGGGCCTCGCACCCGCTGACCCTGCACTGGGACGGCCACATCTGGGCCTCGGTCGCGACGCCCCCGGCCGACGCCGACCTGCACTCCGTCTCCGCGGACGCGCACGGCGGGCTCTGGGCGGCCGGCGAGCAACAGGGCGTCGCCACACCGGCGTTCACCCTGCGCTGGGACGGCAGGGCGTGGCACACCGTGCCCGCCGACAGTGGACCCGGCGGCAAGGGCGCCTCGCTCTTCGGCGTCGCCACCGTCCCGCACCCGAGGCCGGGAGGCCCCACCGTCTGGGCGGTCGGTTCGACGCTGCCGCAGCTCCGGCCGACGTGGCACCCGGTGATCGAAGGCTTCGGGCGGGCCCCCTCGGCCCGCTGACGCACAGGGCGCGCGCCGCACGGCGATCCGGCGGCGCGCAGCCCGCCTCAGCCCGCTCGCACCTCAGCCCGCTCGCCGCTCAGCCCGGTCGCGCCTGTCCGTACAGATCCATTCGGGTGCGCCAAGTGGCGGTACTCCACGGCCGCCCCGAGCCTCGGAAAGAACCCGAGCCTCGCAAATAGGCAGCGCAGAGGAAGCCGGAGGAACATGGGCACCGCAACACCCATCGCCACCCCGCCGCCCGCACCCACGGCGCCCACGAAACCCACCGCATCCGCGTACCGGAACCTGGTGCTCGCGACAATCGGCTTCACTCTGACCTTCTGGGCGTGGTCCCTGATCGCACCGCTGGGCAGCGACTACAAGGACCGGCTCGGGCTCAGCTCCTTTCAACAGTCGCTGCTGGTCGCCGCGCCCGTGATCGTCGGCTCACTGGGCCGGATCCCGGTCGGCGCACTCACCGACCGGTACGGCGCGAAGGTGATGTTCCCGCTGGTCACGGCGTTCACCATCGTGCCGGTGCTGCTGCTGATCCCCGCGAAGAACTCGTACGGCGCGCTGCTCGCCGTCGGCTTTCTGCTGGGGCTCGGCGGTACGACCTTCGCGATCGGCATCCCGCTGGTCAACTCCTGGTTCCCGCCCGCCGAACGGGGCCTGGCGCTCGGTGTGTTCGGTATGGGCATGGGCGGAGTCGCCCTCTCCGGTTACTTCACGACGCGGATCGCCGAGCACGGCGTCAACCTGCCGTTCATCGTGGTGGCGATCGCCCTGGCCGCGTTCGCCGTGCTCGGCGCATTGCTGATCACCGACCATCCGGACCGGCAGGTGCCCACCACCACGCTGGCGACCCGGCTCGGCAGCGCCGGACGGCTGCGGGTGACGTGGGAGCTGTCGGCGCTGTACGCGATCGGGTTCGGCGGGATCGTGGCGTTCGGCGTCTATCTGCCCACGTATCTGAAGACCTGGTACAACCTCTCCCCCACCGACGCGGGTACCAAGGCCGCCGGATTCGCGCTCGTCACCGTCGTCTTCCGGCCCGTCGGCGGACGCCTCGCCGACCTGATCCACCCCGCCGTCGTCACCGCGGGCGCCCTCGCCCTGGTCGCGCTGATGGCGATCGTCCAGGCCTTCGATCCGCAGCTGAACCCCACCGGCACCGTCTGCTTGCTCCTCATGGCGGCGGGCCTCGGCACAGCGAGCGGCAGTGTGTTCGCCCTGGTCTCCCAGGTCACCCCGCAGCCCCAGGTGGGCAGCGTGACCGGGATCGTCGGGGCGATGGGCGGACTGGGCGGCTTCGTTCCGCCCCTGGTCATGGGGGCGATCTACAGCGCCAAGGGCACTTACTCGATCGGCTTCATGCTGCTCTCCGACCTGTCGCTGGCCGGGTGCGTCTACGCGTTCGGACGGATGCGGACGATCAGACCGTCCACCGGAGGAACGACTGCCGGCCGATCGACTGCCGGCCGATCCTCTGCCGGCGGATCGACTCCCGCCGAACCGCGATCAGCCCGGACCCCCGACCGGTCCGAAACTTGATCAGCCCGAACCGTGACCAGTTAGGACCGTGATCAGTCCGGACCGTGACCAGCTCGGACCGTGATCAGTCCGGACCGTGTCAGCCCGAACGGGAACCGTCCGCCAGGCGCTCCGGTGCGGCCGTCGACTCCCGGCGGTGGAGCACGGTCGGCAGCTCGGTCACGACGGTCCTTCGGCTGCCCGCGCAGACCTCCAGCAGCCGGGTCACCGCGAGCGCGCCCGCCTCACCGACCGGGACACCCAGCGCGGTGACGGCCGGGGATGTCGCCCCGAGCGCCGTGAGGTCGTCGGCCGCGGCCAGGCTCATGTCCTCGGGGACGCGGACACCGGCCGCCTTCAGACCGTGCAGCAGGCCGAGCACCAGATAACTGTTGTACGCGATCACCGCGGTCGCCCCGGACGGCAGCGCCCCGGCGGCCCCGATCCCCGCGTCGAAGGTGGGCGGCAGCGGCCCGAGCACCCGCAGCCGCGCTCCGGCGGCCTCAGCCTGCTCCGCCATGGCAGCGCGGCGCTGCGCGTCGGCCCAGGACCCGGACGGACCCGACACATACGCGATGTCGCGGTGCCCCAGGTCGAGCAGATGCCGGACCAGGGCGGACGTGCCGGATGCCGTGTCGAGGACGACGGCGGGCAGCCGGCCGGAGCGGCGGTCGACCAGGACCAGCGGGCGGCGGCGGGCCCGCTCGCGCAGCGCCGCGTCCGAGCCGACGGGCGCGACCATGATCAGACCGTCGACCTGCTCGGAGATCCGGTCGGCGAGCGCCGCCTCACGTTCGGCGCTGTACTCGGAGACGGTGAGCAGCAGATGACTGTCGGTCTCCTCGGCGGCCTGCTGAGCGCCCAGGACCAGCGGTGCGAAGAACGGGTTGGCGAGGGTCGGTACGATCAGTCCGACCATGCCGGTACGCCCGGTGGTCAGAGCGCGGGCGGCCGGATTCGGGTGGAAGCCGAGACGTTCCGCGGCGCCTCGCACCCGCTGGAGCGTGGTTTCGGCGACCATCTCCGGGCGCATCAGCGCACGGGAGGCCGTGGCCTTGGACACACCTGCCGCACGGGCCACGTCAGCCAGCGTCGCCATCGTCGGATCCCCCTCCGTCCGCCGTACGGGTCGGCCGTCGGCACGCGCCTCCGTACGGACCGTGTGACCGCAGTGTGACCGATCACGGGGTTCACGTGGCGGCCTGGTCGTGCCATCCTATCCGCAACCGGTCTCTGCAACCGGTTACAGAGACCGGTTGCAGAAAGTCCGGCGGCGCGGCACAGCGGAGTCGCGCCGGAGATGTGCACAAGACCCGGAACACCGGCCTCGCCCCCTCATCCTGCCGAGGTACTCATGCACCGACCCGACGCGCCCGACGTACAGGACGCGCCCGACGTTCAGGACGCGCACGCCCCAGGGCCACGCTCCTCGCTGCTGGAACGGGTGTTCCACATCCGCGAGCGCGGCAGCACACCACGGACCGAGGCCGTCGCCGGCCTCTCCATGTTCGTCGCGGCCGCCTACGCGGCGGTGGTCGTGCCCGGCCAGCTGGCAAAGGCCGGCCTCCCGCTCGGCCCGGTCACCACCGCCGTGATCATCGCGATCGTGCTGGCCACGCTCGCGATGGGCCTGTTCGCGAACCTGCCGTTCGTCCTCGCCCCCGGTCTCGGCGGGGTGGCGCTGCTCGCCGTCACGATCGTCGGCCAGGACGGGGTCCCCTGGAGCTCCGCACTGGGCATGGTGTTCTGGTCCGGTGTGGCGTTCCTGGTGCTCACCGCCCTGGGTATCCGCGACCTGATCACCCGGCTGATGCCGCTCAACCTCAAGTACGCGATCAGCGGCGGCCTCGGGCTCTTCATCGCCCTGCTGGGCTTCCGCGACAGCGGGCTGGTGATCGCGAAGCCCGCGGGCAATTCGCTGAGCATCGGCGACATCTCGCAGCCGGCGGCCCTGCTCGCGCTCGGCGGCCTGGTGCTGCTGACGGCCCTGGTGACCCGGAAGGTGCCGGGCGCGTTCCTCATCACCATGGCCGTGGTGACCCTGGCGGGCATCCCGTGCGGGGTGACCGAGCTGCCCGGTCACTTCTTCGGGGCGCCGGCCGGCCCGGGTCCCGTCATGTTCCACGTCGACATCCTGGGCGCGCTGAAGCCCGCGTACTTCCCGTACATCTTCGCCTTCTTCGTCTCGGAGTTCTTCTCCATGACGGGCACGCTGCTCGCCGTGGCCGGCCGGGCCGGTCTGACCGACAAGGACGGCAACGTCCCGGGCATCCGGCGCCCGTTCTACGTCGACTCGGGCGCGGTGATCGGCGGCGCCGGACTCGGCGCGCCCAGCATGACCGCGTATCTGGAGTCGTCGGCGGGCGCGGACAGCGGCGGCCGTACGGGCCTCACCTCGGTGTACGCGGCGCTCGGCTTCGCGGCGCTGCTGCTCGTCACACCGTTCGCCACCCTGATCCCGTCGGCCGCGACCGCTCCGGTGCTGATGTACATCGGTCTGAGCATGCTCGGCGCTCTGCGCAACGTCGACTTCCGGGACCCGACGGACGCGATCCCGGCCGCGCTGGTCGTCGCGACGACCATCTTCTTCGGCAACTTCGGCACCGGGATCGCCGTCGGCCTCGCCGCCCACGTCCTGGTCAAGGCCGCCGCGGGCCGGTTCCGGGAGATCCCGCTCGGGCTGTGGATCGTGATGATCCCGCTCGGCTACTACTTCTACACACTCGTCCCCTGACCCCGCCGCCCCGAGGGTTCGGGGCAGAGGTCCTGGACTCCGACGGCTCGCTGAGGAGCACCTACCGCATGACCACTGACCAGCAGCACCTGCCGGAACCGCACGACGTCCGCATCAGCGGCGGCCGGGTGGTGTCCACTTTCACGGGTGAGGAGTTCGCAGCCGATGTCCTGCTGCGCGGCGACCGCATCACCGGTGTGCTGCCGCCCGGCGCGCCCGGCGACGCGCGGGAGCAGGTGGACGCCACCGGGATGCTCGTCGTGCCCGGCTTCGTCGACGCGCACATGCACATCGAGAGCTCGTTCCTCACCCCGCAGACCTTCGCCGGGCTGACGCTGGCCCGCGGGACGACGACGGTCCTTGCCGACCCGCACGAGATCGTCAATGTCGCGGGCGCCGAGGCGATGCGCTGGATGACCGAGGCCGGGCAGGGCACTCCGCAGACCCAGCTCTGGGGTGTGCCGTCCTGTGTTCCCGCGCTCGAAGGCCTGGAGCACGCGGGCGCCAGTCTCTCCGCCGACGACATCGACGCGATGCTCCAGTGGCCGGGCGTCATCGCGCTGGGCGAGGTCATGGACTACCGGGCCGTGGTGGCCGACGAACCCCGGATGCGGGGCATCGTGGGCGCGGCCCGCGACCGCGGGGTCATCCTCGACGGCCACTGCCCGAACCTCAGCGGGGCCGAACTCAGCGCGTACATGGCCACCGGCGTCGACTCGGACCACACCAAGAACCGCACCGAAGTCGTCCTGGAGAAGGCCAGGATGGGCATGCTGATGATGCTCCAGGAGAAGTGCCTGCTCCCCGAGGTCGTCGAGGCGCTGCTTGCGCTGCCGCAGCTGCCGCCGCTGTGCCTGGTCACCGACGATCTGGCCGCCGACCACATCCTCTCCACCGGCCACCTCGACCACATCGCGCGCGTCGCGGTCCGGGCCGGGCTGCCCGCGGTCGACGTCCTGCGCGCCCTGACCTGGAACCCGGCGCAGCGGCTGCGGCTGTACGACCGCGGGGTGGTCGCTCCGGGCAAGCGGGCCGATCTGGTCCTGCTCCGCGGCGAGCTGGCCGCGTTCGACCCGGCACTGGTGATCGCGGGCGGCCGGACCGTGGCACGGGACGGGAAACCGGTGTACGCGACGGAGCCGGTGGCCGGTGCGCTGTCCGGCACGTTCGACGTCGAGCCGCAGACCCCGGAGGGCTTCCGCTGGCAGGTGGAGCTCCCCGACGGGATGCACCGCTTCCGGGCGATGCGGGTCAACCCGCGTGACACGTACACCGAGGCCGCGGAGGCCGAACTGCCGGTCCAGGACGGCGAGGTGCAGTGGGAGGGCCGGGTGACACTGGTCCGGGTGCGGAACCGCTACGGCCGCTCCGGTACGGTCTTCGCCCCGCTGCTCGGCCGGGAGCTGGGTGCGGGCGCGGTCGCGACGACGTACGCCCATGACAGTCACAACCTGGTGACCGTGGGGACGTCCAGGACCTCGATGGCGAAGGCCGCGGCCGCGGTGCTCGCCGACGGCGGCGGGGTCGCCGTCGTACACGGCGAGACGGTGGCGGCCAGGCTGCCGCTGCCGGTCGGGGGCGTGATGTCCCCGGCACCGGCCGAGGACATCGCCGCGCAGTCGGGTGCGGTGCGGACCGCGCTGACGGAGTGGGGCTGGGACCACCTCAACCCGTTCATGAGCGTGTCGACCCTGACCCTCGCGGTGTCGCCCAGCCTCAAGATCACGGATCGGTCGCTGGTGGACGTGGTCCGGAGGGAGCCGGTGGGGGCCACGGTGCCCGCTTCTTCCTGAGCGCGCTTCTTTCTGAGTGCGCTTCTTCCTGAGCGCGGCAGCCGCCCCGCCCTGCCGAGGCCCGTACCGCCTTCGGCTGTGCGGTGCGGGCGAACGGTGTCAGCCTGGAGGGGGTCGCACGGTTCCCGCGTATCCGCCGACGGGTGTGGGGGCAGGAGACCGGGCGACCGCACACCGGGCACCGGGCACCGGACGACGGGAAGGATCACGGTGATGAACCACCCCACCGACAGCGACGACACCGGCAACAGCGGCGACGACGGCAACTCCGGATACGGCAGGAAGCCGTTCAAACGGTCGAGGAGCCACTTCGCCGACCGCATCACCGCCGATGGCCGCGACGGCTGGCCGGCCGAGGCCGGGCGGTACCGGCTGGTGGTCAGCAGGGCCTGCCCGTGGGCGAGCCGCGCGCTCGTGTCACGGCGGCTGCTCGGCCTGGAGAACGCGCTGTCGCTGGGCATCACCGACCCGATCCAGGACGACCGCAGCTGGCGCTTCACCCTCGACCCGGGCGGCCGGGACCCGGTCCTCGGCATCCGCTTCCTCAGCGAGGCCTACGACGCACGGGAGTCGGGCTACCCCGGCGGTGTCAGCGTCCCCGCGATCGTCGACGTACCCAGCGGGCAGCTGGTGACCAACGACTTCCAGCAGATCACGCTGGACCTCGCCACCGAGTGGTCCGCGCTGCACAGGACCGGTGCGCCCGACCTGTATCCGGAGCGGCTGCGCGGCGAGATCGACGAGGTCATGGAGGGGATCTACCGCGACGTCAACAACGGGGTGTACCGGGCCGGGTTCGCGTCGGAGCAGGGCGAGTACGAGGCCGCCTACCGCGATGTGTTCCAGCGGCTCGACCTGGTGTCCGAGCGGCTGACCGGGCAGCGCTATCTGGTGGGGGACACGATCACCGAGGCGGACATCCGGCTCTTCACCACACTGGTGCGGTTCGACGCCGTGTACCACGGCCACTTCAAGTGCAACCGGTCGAAGCTGACCGAGGACCCGGTGCTCTGGGCGTACACGAGGGACTTGTACCAGACACCCGGTTTCGGTGACACGGTCGACTTCGACCACATCAAACGGCACTACTACCAGGTGCACACGGGGATCAACCCGACCGGCATCGTGCCGCTCGGCCCGGACCTGAGCGGCTGGTTCACCCCGCACTACCGGGAGGAGCTCGGCGGCCGCCCGTTCGGGGACGGCACACCGCCGGCTCCGGTCGCACCGGCCGAGGAGGTCCCGTCGGCCGGGCGCCCGCCCGAGTACTGACGAGGGGCCCGGCAGGGCTCTGCCAGGTGGCGTCACCCCTCCGCGTGCCTCCAGCGAGCGCGCCAACGGCCGTGCGGCCACTATGGAACGGTGACGAATTCTCAGAAACTGGATCATCTCGCCCAGGTGACGACAGGCTGGGTCGCGCGCGATCTCAGCTCTCCGCACGGCCGGCTCAGGGACGCGCTCGTCAACTGGCGCCAGGCGTTCCCGCCGTCCTTCACCACCGACTCGGCCGGTGCGAGCACCGCGCGGCTGGTGATCGCCCCGCCCGGTCCCGCGCATCCCGAGGACGCCATGCTCCTCCATCTGACGCGCGCCGAGGCGGACCGGCTGATCGGGCTGCTCCACCAGGACACGACACAGCAGCTGGACACACCCGGCAGCGTGCCCGAGCGCCTGGGCGTCGGCGGCTGAACCAGCCTCGCAGCGGCGTAGGTTGGGCACCGGAGTACCTGAGGATTCCGACAACGAATGGGGTCAGAGATGCTGTTCGGCAAGGAGCATGTCGAGCGTTACGTCGCAACCGACGGCGCCGAGGGACATGACTGGCAGGGCACGACGACCCTGATCCTGACCACCACCGGCCGCAAGAGCGGCCAGCAGCGCAGCACTCCGCTGATCTACCAGGAGTACGGGGACGACGTGCTGGTCGTCGCCTCCAAGGGCGGCTCCGACCAGCCGCCGGCCTGGTATCTGAACCTCCAGGCGGAGCCCGAGGTGCAGGTGCAGGTGAAGGGCGACCGGTTCACTGCGCACGCCCGGACCGCGCAGCCCGGCGAGAAGCCGGACATGTGGCGGAAGATGGCTGCCGCCTGGCCCGCGTACGACGAGTACCAGACCAAGACCGAGCGTGAGATCCCCGTGGTGGTGCTCACCAGGTCCTGACTGCGCCGGGCGGGCGTAGCATTTCCGCTGCGACGGCCGTACGTCCGCAGCAGGAGGATCCGTTGTCCAGCACCCCCGCCCCCGGTGTCGTCACCGACACCGCCCGCCTCGTCCGCGACGCCTCCGACGGGGACCGGGGTGCGCTCTGGCGGCTGGCCGAGCCGGGGCGGCAGCTGGACTCGAACGTGATCCGGCTGGCGCCGGACGCCGAGGTCGCCGGACATGTGGAACCGGACCTCGACGTGCTCGTGTGCGTGGTCGGCGGCGGCGGGCTGCTGGAGACGGCCGGGGGACGCCAGGAGCTGGCGCCGGGCGCGGTCGTCTGGCTGCCGCACGGCGTCCGGCGCTCGCTCACCGCCGGACCGGACGGGCTCTGCTACCTCACCGTGCACCGCCGCCGCCCCGGCCTCACCGTCGGCCCCGCTCCCACTGCCGCCTCCGCCTCCGCCTCCTCCGCCGTCGAGTACGGAGGCGGCGAAGCGGCATGTCTGCTCCATCTGGTCTGCCCCGGCTGCGGGCGCCTCGCGCAGGAGTCCGGCGCGCGTTTCTGCTCCCGGTGCGGTGAAGAGCTGTCGGCGGACTGAAGCCCCGCCGGCCCTCCGCTCAAGCCGTTTCCCCGCAGCGGCGTTCCCCAAGGATTGGCAATGGTCTAGTCCAAGTCGTTGACGCGCACCCGACAGGCACCGATTCTGGCGGCCACTCCCCCACTCAGGAGACCGTCAGATGAAACGCATTCGCATCCGCGCCCTGTTCTGCGGCGTGGCGACCGCCGCACTGGCCGCCGCCGGGCTGGCCGCATTCAGCACCGGCCAGGCGGCCGGAGCGACCACCGGCGCCGGCACCAACGGGGCCACCGCGCTCAGCAACCGCTGGTACGCGGCGGCCCCTTACCTCATGCCCACCGACAACAACCCGCCCGACGCCGGTGCCATCATGGACGCCACCGGACTCAAGGCCTTCCAGCTCGCGTTCATCCTGGCCCCCAACGGCGGGGGCTGCAGCCCGACTTGGGGTGGCACATCTGCCGTGTCGTCCGACACTGCGGTGGGCTCCGTCATCAGCTCGATCCGCGCCAAGGGCGGCGACGTCTCAGTCTCCATCGGCGGGTACGGCGGCACCAAGCTCGGCCAGGCATGCTCCGACGCGGCATCGACTGCCGCCGCGTACCAGCAGGTCATCACCAAGTACCAGCTGAAGGCGATCGACTTCGACCTGGAGGAGCCGGAGTACGAGAACACCGCGGCCGTCGCGCACGAGATCGGCGCGGCGAAGATCCTCCAGCAGAACAACCCCGGCCTGTATGTGTCGGTCACCACCGCGGGCACGGCCGACGGCACCGGCTGGTTCGGCAAGCAGATGCTGAACGAGGCCAAGTCGCAGGGGTTCACGCCCAACAACTTCTCGATCATGCCCTTCGACGGGGGGTTCAGCGGGGCCGCCTCGCAGACGAGCGCGCTCACCAACTTCAACACCATCCTGCAGTCCACGTTCGGCTGGGACGAAGCGACCGCCTACGCCCACGAGGGCTTCTCCGGCATGAACGGTCGCAGCGACACCGGCGAGTACTTCAAGCAGGCGGACTTCCAGACCGTCCTGGACTTCGCCACCAGCCACCACATGGACCGCTTCACCTTCTGGTCGCTCAACCGCGACCGCCAGTGCAGCCCGCCGGACAACGGCACCACATCCGGAACGTGCAGCAGCGTGCCGCAGACGGACTGGGAGTTCGCCAAGTACGCGGTGACGTTCGCCGGGGCAACACCACCCACCACACCTCCGACGACACCACCCGTCTCCACCTCCCCCACACCGCCCGGCGGCACCTGCACCGCGGCCGCCTGGAGCAGCACCGCGACCTACACGGGCGGCGACACGGTCTCCCACGGCGGACACACCTGGCAGGCCCAGTGGTGGACCCAGAACGAGGAGCCGGGGACCACGGGCGACTGGGGCGCCTGGCGGGACAAGGGAGCCTGCTGACCGGGCACCGCCCGCAACGCCGGAACCCCGGCCCGCCCGAGCAGCACCGGAGCACTTGAGCGCACCCGTGCACGCAGAAATGTCCCACTGGGCATCATGTCCCAGTGGGACATTTTTAGGTGTACGGTGCATGTATGAACGATGCGGGAACCACCGACGACCGGCGGAGCCGCAAGGCCCGCCGCACCCGTGAAGCGCTTGCGGAAGCCGCCTGCACCCTCGTGTGCGACCGTGGGCTCAAGGCCGTCACGGTCGAGGACATCGCCGACCGCGCCGACGTCGCCCGCCGGACGTTCAGCCGGTATTTCTCCAGCAAGGAGGACGCGGTGCTGGACTCCGTACGGGCCGACGGCGACCGGATCAACGCCGCCCTCAGCGGGCGGCCGGCCGAAGAGACCCCGCTCGCGGCCTACCGCAACGCGGTGGACGACTGGCTCACGGACGACGCACACCCGGCCTGGCACCGGCGCCCGAGGATCTTCGAACTCATGCGGATCGCGGACGGCGAGCCGACGCTGTACGCGGCCTTCCAGCACATCCGGGTGGAGGCCCAGGCGGACTCGATCCGGATCCTGGCCGCCCGGATGGGCATCCGCGACGAGCACGACCTGCGCCCCGCCGTTCTGGTGGCCGTGGGTGCGGGGGCCCTCGTGGCGGCCCAGTCCGCCTGGGTCCGGGGCTCCCGCCAGGACGCTCTCCCCGGCCTCGTTCATGCCGCGTTCGCCGCACTCACCGGCGAACTGCCTCTGTCGTGACGCCACCGCGGCGCACAGCACGAAAGGAACACAGGCACCATGAGCAACACCACCCCCACAGATGAGTTCGCCGGCCGGACCGCGCTGGTCACCGGCGGCGCGTCCGGCATCGGCCTGGCCATCGCCGGCCGGCTCGCCCGCGGCGGCGCCGCGGTCGTCGTGGCCGACTACAACGAGGAAGGCGCCCGCAAGGCCGCCGCCGGTCTTGAGGCGTCCGGGGCCCGCGCCACCGCCGTCACCGTGGACGTCACCGACCCCGCGTCGGTGGAGCGTGCCGTGCGGCACTCCACCGACACCTTCGGCGCACTGCACCTCGCCGTGAACAACGCCGGGATCGGCGGCCATAGCCGGCCGACCGGTGAGTACGAGGTGGCCGACTGGCAGCGCGTCATCGACACCAACCTCAACGGCGTCTTCTACTCGCTCAAGTACGAGCTGCCCGCGATGCTCGCGGCGGGCGGCGGCGCGATCGTCAACATGGCTTCCATCCTCGGCACCAACGGTTTCGCGGGATCCCCCGCCTATGTCGCCGCCAAGCACGGCGTCGTCGGGCTGACGAAGACCGCGGCGCTCGAATACGCCGCACAGAACATCCGCGTCAACGCCGTCGGTCCTGGCTTCATCGACACCCCGCTGCTGCACGGCACCGAAAACCCGATGCGGGAGCAGCTCGTCTCGCTGCACCCGGCGGGCCGTCTGGGGACGGCCGACGAAGTGGCGGAGCTGACGGCGTTCCTGCTCTCGGACCGCGCCTCGTTCATCCACGGCAGCTACCACCTCGTCGACGGCGGCTACGCCGCGCGCTGACCGATCACCGCGGCGGGCCGACACCGGGGGCGGGCCCGCTGCTCAGCTGAGGAGCACACCATGAAAGCAGTTCAGTACCGCACCGTCGGCGCCGCACCCGAGGTCGTCACCGTCCCCGACCCCGAGCCGGGACCGGGACAGGTCCTCCTGAAGGTCACCGCCGCTGGCGTCTGCCACTCCGACATCGCCGTGATGAGCCGGCCCGCGGAGAGCCTGCCGTACGACCTGCCGCTCACTCTCGGGCACGAGGGGGCCGGCACGGTCGCCGCGCTGGGCGCCGGTGTCACCGGCCTCACCGAGGGCGAGTCCGTCGCGGTCTACGGGCCGTGGGGCTGCGGCACCTGTATCAAGTGCGCCGAGGGCAAGGAGAACTACTGCCTGCGCGCCGCCGAACTCGGCATCCGCCCGCCCGGCCTGGGTTCCCCCGGCGCGATGGCCGAGTACATGATCGTGGACAGCCCGCGCCATCTGGTGCCGCTCGGCGACCTCGATCCGGTCGGGGCCGTGCCGCTCACCGATGCCGGTCTGACTCCGTACCACGCCATCAAGCGCTCGCTGGCGAAGCTCACCCCCGGCTCCACCGCTGTGGTCATCGGTACCGGCGGGCTCGGGCACGTGGCCATCCAGCTGCTGCGGGCGATGTCCGCAGCGCGGGTCGTGGCGCTCGATGTCACGGAGGACAAGCTCGCGCTGGCGAAGACGGTGGGCGCCCACGAGGCGGTGCTCTCCGACGAGCACGCGGCCGGCAAGGTCCGTGCGCTGACCGGCGGGCTCGGCGCCCAGGCCGTCTTCGACTTCGTGGGCGTCCCCGCCACGGTGGCACTGGCCGGTGCGGTGGCCGGTATCGAGGCCGATGTCGCGCTGGTCGGGATCGGCGGCGGCACGCTGCCGGTCGGCTTCGGCACACTCGCCTTCGAGGTGTCGGTGGCCGCGCCCTACTGGGGCTCGCGCTCGGAACTCACCGAGGTGCTCGATCTGGCGCGCGCCGGATCGGTGGACGTCCATGTGGAGACGTACTCGATCGACGAAGCCCCGCTCGCCTACGAGAGGCTGCACGCCGGACAGATCAAGGGACGCGCGGTCATCCTGCCGCAGAGCTGAAGACCACGGTGGAGCTGTCCAGCGTGGCCAGCAGAACGGCCCCCGAGGGAAGACCCGCCAGGTGCGGATTACCGAAGTCACCGCGCCCTCTGCCCTGCGTATGCACCGACAGAGGGCTGCGGTGTTCCGGTACGGATTCGGCGCCCGCCGGGGCGAGCGAAGGAATTGCGCGCTGCATCCGCAGTGCGTCGACCGATTCCGCGAGCAGTTCGTACTCGGTGGTGTCGTCATTGATCGCGAATCGCATGAGACCGCCGCCGGCCAGCACTTCGGCGGCCTTGTCCTGTTGCGGTCCGCCGTCCCGCCAGGCGCGGAGAGCACCTGGTACGTCGGGGGCGTCGGCGGGCAGTTCGAAGAGCGCCCGGACCGGGAAGCAGTCACGGCCGGGGCTGGGATCCAGCCGTTCCGCGATCCAGGTCGCCCGGTCCCGCAGCCACCACAGGGCCAGCGGGAGAGTGGGCGCGCGATAGGTGCCGAGCGGCACACCGACGCGTCGTCCACCGCAGACTCCGTACGCGGTGACATGGCACAGGAATTCGTCGTGCACAGCCACTCCCCCAGGGCAGTTCGCGGCCAGGGCCCCACTCCAGGACCGGTCGATCCCCGGCCGGAAAGTGCGGGCCTTTCGCTGGTGGATCACGGTTGAATCGAGCGGAATTCAACCTTCACAGTCAACGAGTATCGTCACTCCGGGCGCATTGTCACCATAGGGTTCTGGCCATATCTCTGGCATATTCCCTGTCGACCATGGCCGAAATGATTCCGGTCGCACGCCATACGGAACGCCATGCGGAACGGGATACAGCACCGGACACGCAAGGGGATACCGCGCCGGATACAGAAGAGCCCCGGCTGGTCGGGGGAGGCCAGCCGGGGCGGTCCGTACGCGGGGACGGAGGGTCGGCGCCTGGGCGCTCCGCTCCGTTCCCACATAAAGGGGAACGGGGAACCAAGCCTGGATGTTCCATCCCCAACCGGGCAGAGTATGTGAGACGCGACACCCAGCGCCGCCGGGCCTCGGAGGCCCGCCCCGGCACCGCCCCACCCCCGTCGAGCCGGTGACATATGCCAGAAGCACCACCGCATCGAGTGTTGCCAATTCCCTTACGGGCCTTCGCTCCCTGTGCAACAGTCGTAACCGGTCCATCCCGCAGCCCTGGCCGCGCCGCGCCCGTATCGGAGTACGTCATGCCGTCCCATGTGTTCGCGGACCGTCCCGCCCCCCAGCCACCCGAGCGGGGCACGGTTGACGCGCTCATCACCCGGACCCGCCTGCTGCGCGGGGACATGGACGCCGTGCGGCGTGACGCCGGCGCGGACGACGACGATGTGCAGGGCCGCTGGCAGCGCGCGCTGTGCGACCTGGCCGTCCACCACCTCGACGATCTGGGCACGCATCTGGGACAGCTCAAGGAAGGGCTGCCGGCGGCCGGGGCGGAGCCGTTCGCGGGTGAACCCTCCGGGCACGGCGCCCATGCCCACCCCGGGTCCGGCGGCGGGCCGGCGTCGCTGCTCAGCCGGGTGGGCAGCGCGGACTGGAATCTCCTCACCGACGAGGTCAGCTGGTCGGACGAGCTGTACCAGATCTTCGGCCGCCCGCCGGAGAGCGGGCCGCTCTCCCTGGACGAACTCCCCTCCGTGGTACTGCCCGACGACCAGACGCGGCTCACCGCGATGGTCACCGACTGCCTGGTCGACGGGAAGCCGATCGACGGCGAATTCCGGATCAGGCGCCCCGACTCGACCGTCCGCACCCTGCACATGATGGGCGAGCCCGTTCTCGACAGCGACGGCTGCACGGCGTCCATGTGGGCCGTACTGCGCGATGTCAGCGATCTGCGGCGCAGTGAACGCACGGTGCGCGAGACGGAGGACTCGCTCCAGCGCCGGGAGCGGATCGCCAGCACCGAGCGCCAGGTCGCCGTCGAGTTACAGGAGGCCGTACTGCCGCCCTGGCGCGGCCCGGTACGGCTTCCGCAGGGCGGCCCGGCGGCACTCGACCTGGCGGCGCACTATCTGCCGTCCGCCGCGCCCTCCCGTATCGGCGGCGACTGGTACGACGCGATGGCACTCCCCGACGGCCAGTCGCTCCTCACCGTGGGGGACCTGACAGGCCACGGCGTGGGTGCCACCTCCGCGATGGCGATGCTGCTGGGCGCGCTGCGGGGAATGGCGGTGGCCGGGATCGCCCCCGGCGCCCTCATGGGTCATCTCAACGAACTTCTGGAAGCGTCCGCGCAGCCCGCGCTGGGCAGCTCGGTGTGCTGCCGTTACGACCCCGTCGAACAGACCCTGGCCTGGGCCCAGTCGGGGCACCCCGCCCCCCTGCTCTTCCGCGGGGGAACGGGGTGCGCCCTCACGCCGCCGAGCGGAGTGCTGCTCGGAGCGATGCCCGGGACGGCGTACGGACAGGCGCAGGAGCAGCTGCGGACCGGGGACGTGCTGGTCCTGCACACCGGCGGACTGACCGCGCACGGCGCGGACGCACCGGGCGAGGACGGACTGCTCGCACTGGCACCGCGGTTCGCCGGTGCCGGCACCGCACAGGAGTGCATGCGCATGATCGTCGAGCAGTACGGCCACACGGAACGCCAGGAAGACTCCTGTGTGCTGATCGCCCGCGTCGGCACCCCGTAGGGGAACACCCCCTCCTCGCTCCGCCGCCTTCCGCCCGTCTCCCCGTCGCCCGGTTACGCCTGGGCGTTCCGGGGACGCTTCACCTGCTGGGGCATGGCGAGCCGGATCTCCTCCCGCAGCTCCTGGATGCTCCCGTGGCGCGCGTACTGCCCGGTGAGCCGGTACATCTCACGCAGCCGGTCCCAGGTGCGGTGCGACGAGGTCTCCCCCATCGACACCAGTGCCAGCCGGGCGTAACGGTCGGCCTGTTCGGGGTCGTCCGCGATGAAGCAGGCGGAGGCCAGCGAGATGTAGTCGAAGATCTTCGAGCGCTGACGGCCGTTGATCCGCAGTTCGAGCGCCCGCTTGGCGTGGCCCTGGGCGATGGCCGCAGCGGACGGATCGTGGTCCGCCAGTGTGCGGTACGCCAGCGCCTGCATCCCGTGGAGATCAGCCTCGTCGAACATCTGCATCCAGCTCGGTGCGGGCTCGTCGCCGCGGTCCGAGACGAACAGCTCCTCGGCCTCACCGAGCGTGCGCCGCATGGCCTGGCCGTGGCCCAGCGAAGCCTGCGCCCAGGCCTCGATGGTGTGCAGCATGGCGCGGGTGCGCGGCAGGTTGCGCTCGCCGGAGCCGCTCTGCGCGAGCTTCATCAGATCCAGCGCCTCGTCGGGACGGCCCAGGTGGACCATCTGACGGGCGGCGCGGGACAGCGCCTCACCGGCACGTGGGCGGTCGCCGCCCTCGCGCGCCGCGTGGGCGGCGATGACGAAGTACTTCTGGGCCGTGGGTTCGAGGCCGACGTCGTGGGACATCCAGCCCGCGAGTACGGCGAGGTTGGCAGCGACACCCCACAGGCGCCGCTGGAGGGAGTCGGGGTGGTGGTAGGAGAGCATGCCTCCCACCTCGTTCAACTGGCCCACGACCGCCTTGCGCTGGAGTCCGCCGCCGCGTGAGGCGTCCCAGGCGCGGAAGATCTCGACGGAGTGCTCCAGCGCCTCGATCTCCTGCGACCCGATGGGCGCGGCCTCGTAGCGGTCGGAGGCGGCGGGCTCGGCGTGCAGGGGGCGGTCGATGCGTGGGGCGTCCGAAGCGAGGGCCGGATCGGTGTGGAGCCAGTCGTGCATGGCGCTGCTGAGTGCGGAGCCTGCGGCAAGCGCAGCGCCCGCGCCCACCAAGCCGCGTCGGTTGAGCATGAGGTCCATTCCCGTGAATTCGGTGAGGACCGCAGCCGTCCGTTCTGGCGCCCACGGGAGGCCGTCCGGGTTCGCTGTCTCTTCCGCGTTCCCGGCGGTCTGCCGTTTCCCAGCGCGCCCAGGCCGTACGAACCCGAGGTCCTCGATGGTCACGACACGGCCGAGCCGCTCGGTGAACAGGGCTGCCAGCACCTTCGGCACCGGGTCGCGCGGGCTCTCGCCCATGTCGATCCAGCGCCTGACCCGCGAGGTGTCGGTCGCCAGCTGCTGGTGGCCCATGACGGCCGCCTGCCGGTTCACGAGTCTCGCGAGTTCGCCCTTGGACCAGCCGGCCAGGCCGAACAGGTCTGCCAGGCGGGTGTTGGGTTCTCCGGTCACGTCAAGCCCCCAGGTTCTCGGCTGGTTCGACAGTAACCCTGTGTCAGATGCCTCGCGACTATTCGCCAGGGTCCGCCAGGGTCCGCCAGATGGTGTGCCACCCGCAGGCCGTTGTGAGGTAGGAACGCGCCACCCCGACCCGGTGGCCGGACCGTACTCCCCAGGGTACGCACCGGCCACCGGGGCGGGCAGCGCACGTAACCCGTCGGCACACGAAGGGATCTGTCTTCCCCATGTACACAGCATCGTCCTCCGTGTCCGCCCCATCCCGGCCGCACCGTTCCCTCCCTGCCGGTGGCGGACCGTTCCTGGATCCCTCCCACGCCGCTGCGGCGCTCGGCACCGGGCGGATCCGGCGGGCGGCGGGACCGGGCACCCAACCGCTCAGCGGGAGGCTCGACTTGTCCGGCCCCCAGGGTGCGCAGCTGCGGATGGCGATCGCTTCGGTGCACCGCATCTGCCCGGAGTTCAACCCCGTCCAGATACTGCGCCGGAGCAGCCGTTCGGTTCTGCTCGTCGGAACGACCGGGCGGGCGACGGCAGTTGCCAAGTGTCTGATCGACCAGTCCCCCGCCTGGGCGGAGAGCTTCCGCCACGAAATAGCTACATACCGCACGTTCGTCCGGCACCGCCCACCGGTCCGGGTTCCGCGGCTCATCGCCGCGGATCCCGAGAACTGCACCCTGGTGATCGAGCGGATGGCCGGACGGGCTGCGGCACTTCAGCGCCACCCCGTGGACACCCCGCCGCGTGCGGATCTGCGGGCCGTGCTCGGCGCGGTGACCCGGGTGAACGCCTGGCGGCCGCCGGGCGGGCTGTTCGGCCAGCCCCTCGACTACGCCTCCCGGATCGCCAGGTACCACGAGCTCGGTCTCTTCACCGACCGGGACCTCGGCGACCTCCAGAAACTGCTGCACGGTCTCGCGTACTCCGGCGGCCGGCAGGGCATGGGCCAGTTCTGCCACGGTGACGCGCTGCTCTCCAACATCCTGCTGTCACCGGCGGGCCCGGTACTGGTCGACTGGGAGCACGCGGGCTGGTATCTGCCCGGGTACGACCTGGCGACGCTCTGGTCCGTGCTGGGCGAGGCGCCGGTGGCGCGGCGTCAGATCAGCCAGCTGGCGCAGGCCGCGGGCCCCGCGGCCAGGGACGCCTTCCTGGTGAACCTGATGCTGGTGCTGACCCGCGAGATCCGTACGTACGAGACGGCCGTCCAGCGCACCATCCGCGAGGCCGCGCCCACCGGCGCGGGCCATCAGCCGCAGCCCGGTGTGCTCTCGCACGGCGAGGAGCAGCGGCTGCTGCTCAGGAGGCTGCACGACGACTGCGCCCTGGCCCGCCGCGCCGTCCGCGCGGCTGTCGGGACCCGCTGAACCGCGGGGCCCGACGCCAGGCTCCTGAGGGGTGAGGGGGAAGCACGGTGCGCGCCCGGTGCCGACACACCAGGCGCGCACCGTGCTGTTCGTGTGCGGTCTCCGCCGGAGCCGGCCGCCGAACCGAGTGGCCGTCAGTGGGTGCGCACGGAGCTGAGTGGTCGTCAGTGGGTGCGCACGATGTCGACGTCGGACGCCTTGACGAAGGCCACCCGGTGTCCGATCTGCACGGTCACGTACTTGGTGGCGCCGGGGAAGTACGTGTGGTCGTACGGGTAGGAGGCGTCGATCGTCGGGGCGTAGTAGTAGCCGGTGGGCGCCTCGCCGCCGCCGGGGTAGGCCTGGCCCTGCTTGATCGTGTACGGGAGGGGCGTGCCGAGGCGGGCGGCGGTGAAGTCCGCCGGGTACTCGCTCTTCTCGGGGTAGGCCACCCCGTACACCGGCACATCGGTCCGGCCGGCCTTCGGCCTGACCACGTATCCGGAGGTCGGTGTGGTGGTCCTGGTGTGCGCCGGGCTCCGGAACCAGGCCTTCTGGCCGTACCACCAGATCGCGGTCCAGCCGGGCGCGTGGCCGGCGACCACTGCCTGCTGCGATGCGCTGATCTTGCTGCCCCAGTCGGCGATGCAGTTGGTGCCGGGCTTGCCGTCGGTGTGCAGTGCCGGGTCCGAGAAGAGCGGTGATCCGGTGGAGGGCCCGGTGTGGAGCGGCACCGCGCTCGATGCCTGCGCCGGGAGGTCCACGTTCTTCTCGCAGTCGCGGAACTCCTGGATGTTCTCCTTGAACACCGGGCTGATGGTGACGAGTTGGCTGTGGGGCGAGGCGGTCGGGACGGTGGGCCTGCCCACCAGCTTCATGAAGTAGTCCCAGTCCCAGTACGTCCCGGGGTCCCAGTGCATGGCCGCCGTCCCGGCGGTGCTGGTGGGCGGGACGTTGTCATGGCCGATGATGTGCTGGCGGTCCAGCGGGATGTCGTACTTGGCCGCGAGATAGCGTACGAGGGCGGCCGTCGAGCGGTACATCGCCGGGGTGAACCACGTGGAGCCGTCGGCCGCCACGCCTTCCTGCTCGATCCCGATGGACTGCTGGTTGATGTACCAGTTGCCCGCCTGCCAGGCGATGTCCTTGTCCTTGACCATCTGCGCCACATGACCGTCGCCGGAGCGGACCACGTAGTGCGCGGACGTCTGGCTGTGCGGGTCCTGGAAGATCTGCAGCGTCTTGTCGAAGGTCTCCTCGGTGTCGTGCAGGACGATGTACTTGATCTTCCCGGTGTGCGGGCGGTCCGCGGTGTCGTAGTTGCCGTACGTCTCCTTGTCGGCGGGATCCCCGGTCTGCTGATAGGCGGCGGGGGCCCACTCGCAGTCGAGGGTGCGGGGGCACTCCGGCCGGGTGCTCGGGGGGCTCGCCTGCGCCGCCGGGCCGATCAGGGCGAGGCCGAAGGTGCTCGCGGTGGTCAGCGCGAGCGCGAGTCTGATCCGCTGCTTGGACGTCATGACGGCCCTTCTTGCCGGGAGTTGCGCCGTGGTGATCTCTCGAACGGTATGGGCGCACTCTCCGACGTGAGTGATGGCACGTCAAGAGCGCCGCACAGGGCGGCTGTTGAAACAGTTGTCCAGACCACTGGCATGGCCGATGACCAGCGCGAAGGGCGCGGCAACCAGGCTCTGACGGAGCCGTGTTACCGGACCTTTACGTACGGGAGTGCTCGTCCCTGCCGGTCCTGGCGCGCGGGACTCAGCCCTGCTGGAACATCTCCGCGGGCAGCGGCTTCAGAAGGGCGTACAGGTCGTCGGTGATCGGCCGGTCCCAGCTGGCGATGGTGACCAGGACCTTGTCGCTGCGGTCGAACTGGACGCAGGAGATCCGGCTCTCCGAGAGCTTCAGGCGCCGCACGATGAGGAGGTTGTCGCCCTGCATCACCGGCATGTCCTCGGTGTCGAGCACCTCGATGGGCTCGTCGTTCTCCAGGGCCACGAGCAGCTGCGCCACCTCGAAGGGGATCTGGCCATCGGCGACCTCACGGGCGGGCGAGCCCTCCGGCAGATTCCCGATGATCATCGCCGGGCCGCGGCCGCCGAAGAGGTCGTACCGCAGGAAGACGCCCTGGCAGGTCCCGTCGGGTGCGGGAAGGAGTCCGGCGCCGAGGTTTCCGGGCCAGTCACCCGGGTCCATGGCCAGGACGTCGAAGTCCGGGCCCGCGGGAGTGGCGGCGCTGCGGCGGCGGAGGAAGGACATACAGCCATGGTACGTGGCCCCGCCGGCCCGGCGAAGCCGGGGCCGGGGCTGTGCGGACCGGCCCTGATCGTCCTGGCACCCTCCCGCGGCGAAGCCCAGCGTAGGCCGGTGGGCACACCCTGTGCACCGGGTGCCACGGGCGCCTGCGGCCCGCTCCGGCACACTGCGGACCGGGGCGCCGGGCCGACCCTCAGGTCAGGTCGAAGTCGCCCTCCCGGGCACCCAGGACGAAGGCCCGCCACTCGCCCGGATCGAAGATCAGTGACGGGCTCCCCGGTTTGCCGCTGTTGCGCATCGCGATGAAACCCTCCACGAAGGCGATCTGCACGTCGCCCCGCCCCTGGCTCCCCGACTGCCAGTCCGCGTCGGTGAGATCGAGGTCCGGCTTGTCCCAGCCCGCAAGGGTCCGCTGAGGGGTGGTGCTCTCGCCCACGTCCGTGCTCCTCCCGGTTCGTCGTCCGTGGCCACCCTAGCGATCCGTACGGGCGACGGACAGGCCACAGCTGTTCGGTGCCTGATCCGATCGAAAGCCCCCGGCCTCCAGCCGTCAGCCCCCAGCCGTCAGCCCCCAGCCGTCAGCCGGTGGGCGGTTCGGAGCCGACCAGCCACATGGAGAAGAACTGCGAGCCGCCGCCGTAGGCGTGCCCGAGCGCCTTGCGGGCGCCGTCCACCTGGTGCTCCCCGGCCGCGCCGCGCACCTGGAGGGCGGCCTCGGCGAACCGGATCATGCCGGAGGCGCCGATGGGGTTGGTGGAGAGCACTCCGCCCGAGGGGTTCACCGGAAGGTCGCCGTCCAGTTCGGTGGCGCCGGACTCGGTGAGTTTCCAGCCCTCGCCCTCGTCCGCGAAGCCCAGGTTCTCCAGCCACATCGGCTCGTACCAGGAGAACGGGACGTACATCTCGACGGCGTCGATCTCCCGGCGCGGGTCGGTGATCCCGGCCTGCCGGTAGACATCGGCGGCGCAGTCCTTGCCCGCCTGCGGGGAGACGAAGTCCTTGCCCGCGAAGAGGGTCGGCTCGCTGCGCATCGCGCCGCCGTGCATCCAGGCGGGCGGCCGGGGCGAACGGGCCGCCCCCGTACGGTCGGTGAGGACCATCGCGCACGCTCCGTCCGACGACGGGCAGGTCTCGGAGTAGCGGACCGGGTCCCACAGCATGGGGGAAGCCTGGACCTTCTCCAGGGTGATGTCCTTCTCGTGCAGATGCGCGTAGGGGTTCTTCAGCGCGTTGCGGCGGTCCTTGTACGCGACGAGCGAGCCGACCGTGTCGGGCGCCCCGGCCCTGCGCATATAGGCCCGCACATGCGGGGCGAAGAACCCGCCGGCTCCGGCGAGCAGGGGCTGCTGGAACGGTACGGGGAGGGAGAGGCCCCACATGGCGTTGGACTCGGACTGCTTCTCGAAGGCGAGGGTCAGCACCGTCCTGTGCACCCGGGAGGCGATCAGGTTGGAGGCGACGAGCGTGGTCGATCCGCCGACCGAGCCGGCCGTGTGCACGCGCATCATGGGTTTGCCGACGGCGCCCAGCGCGTCCGCCAGATAGAGCTCCGGCATCATCACGCCCTCGAAGAAGTCCGGGGCCTTGCCGATGACGACGGCGTCGATGTCCGCCCAGGTCAGTTCGGCGTCGCTCAGGGCACGCGCGGCGGCCTCGCGGACGAGGCCGGCGATGGACACGTCGTGCCGGGCGGCGACGTGGTGGGTCTGGCCGATACCGACGACGGCCACGGGCTCCTTGCCGGTCGCGCCTCGGTTGTTCGCGGGCTGGTTACTCACTGGGCCTCTCCTTCGAGGACGGCGACCAGATTCTGTTGCAGGCACGGGCCGGATGTGGCGTGCGCGAGGGCCCGGTCGGACTCACCGCGCTGGATCCGGGCCGCGGCCTCGCCGAGCCTGATGAGCCCGGCCGCCATGACGGGGTTGGCGGCGAGGGCGCCGCCCGACGGGTTGACGCGTACGTCGTCGCCGAGCCGGAGCGCCTTGCGCAGGACGACCTCCTGGGAGGTGAAGGGCGCGTGCAGTTCGGCGGTGTCGACGGGGCGCTCGAAGGCCCCGGCCCGTTCGGCGGCCAGCCGGGCGGACGGCGAGTCCGTGAGGTCGCGTACGCCGAGGCTGTGGGCCTCGATGCGGTGGTCCATCCCCCGGATCCAGGCGGGACGCTCGCACAGGTCGCGTGCCCGGTCGCCCGCCGCCAGCACGACGGCCGCCGCGCCGTCCCCGATGGGCGGGCAGTCGCCGGTGCGCAGCGGCCGCACGAGGTAGTCGCCCTGCGGCCGGGCGCCCGGGAGTTGGGCGTGCGGGTTGTCGGCCGCGTCGCCGCGGCTGCGGGCGGCGACCCCGGCGAGCGCGGGCTCGTCGGTCTCGCCGGCGTCGATCAGCGCCTGCGCCTGGAGCGCGGCGAGCGCGACGGAGTCGGGCCAGAGCGGGGCGACGTAGTAGGGGTCGAGCTGCCGGGTCAGTACGTCCCTGACCGATCCGGGCGATGACTTGCCGTAGGAGTAGACGAGGGCGGTGTCGGCCTCGCCGGTCAGCAGTTTCACCCACGCCTCGTACAGCGCCCAGGCCCCGTCCATCTCCACATGGGACTCGGAGATCGGGGGCCAGGCTCCGACGCCGTCGAGCGTCATCGTGAACGAGAAGGCCCGGCCCGCCAGATAGTCGCTCGACCCGGAGCAGGTGAAGCCGATGTCGCTGGTTTTCAGCCCGGTCTGCGCGAGCACGCTGTGCAGGACCGGCATCACCATTTCAACCTCGGAGCACTCATCGGTGCGCCGCAGGTGGTCGCTCTGTGCGAAGGCGACGATCGCGATGTCCCGCATCAGATCAGCTCCTTGTACGTGTCGTAGTCGGCGTCGGGCTCGCCGGTGGGCCGGTAGTGGTCGGGGAAGCGGGCGCCCTCGGTCCACACCGGTTCGACGCGCAGCCCCATCCGCACCTGGTCGTACGGGATGCCGCCGATCCGGCCGTGCAGCGCGAGACCCGCGCCGTCGAGGGCGATGTGCCCGTAGACGTAGGGCACTTCGATGTCGAGGCCGCGGGCCTTGATGTTGACGATGCAGTACGTGGTGAGGGTGCCGGCGGGGCCGACCTCGACCCGGTCGGTCGTCGCGACTCCGCAGGTGGGGCAGGCGCCGCGCGGGGGTACGTAGACCTTGGCGCAGGAGGGGCAGCGCTCGCCGACGGTCTTCCGGTCGGCGAGCGCGTTGATGTAGTCGGTCTGCGCGCGGCCGGGGCTGTAGACGTAGTCGAGGCGTGCGGGGGCGGTGATGCCGGTGACGAGGTCGTCGAACAGTCCGCTGTGTGCGGGCGCGGCGGTCCCGGCCGCGCCCTCGCTCTCGCTCTCGTACGGCTCGAAGCAGGCGATGTCCGTGATGGCTCCGGTGCGCTCGGCGGCCCAGCGGATGCGTACGCGCTGCCCGGAGTGCACGGCGTCGGGTCCCGGGGCGTCGAGGACATGCAGCAGCGCGGTGTCGGCGCCGTCGAGTTTCACCAGGACCCAGGCGAAGGGGGTCGTGAGTGGCTGGCCGCGGCGCGGGGACGCGTTCCAGGCCCAGGTGGTGACGGTGCCGGTGGGGGCGACCTCGACCAGGTCGCGTATCTCGTCGGCGGTGACGGGGTCGTACTCGACGGGTGGGACGAGGATCGTGCCGTCGCCGGTCCGCACCCCCAGGACAGTGCGCTCGCGCAGCCCGGTGAGAAAGGCGCTCTGCACGGGTCCGAGGGAGCGGGTGAAGGGGAACTCGACGACGAGGGGGGCGCGGAGCACCTCCGGTGAGGGAGCGGCTGTCATGGGTGGGCTCCAAATTCTCCGCTGCGGGCGGGGGCTCGTCCGGCGGGTGCCGGAGCGTCGGAAGGGGAACCGGTGCCGGCCGGGGGCCGGGGGCCGGTGCGGAATGCGGCGCACGGTCAGGCCCTGCGATAGACGGGCGGCCGTTTCTCGGCGAAGGCGCGTGAGCCCTCCTTCGCGTCCGCGGTGTCGAAGACGGGCCAGCCGCGGTCCAGTTCGGCCTTCAGCCCCTCGGTCTCGGTCAGTTCGGCCGTCTCGTAGACCGAGGCCTTGACGGCTTCCACGGCGAGCGGCCCGCAGGCGTTGATCTGCGCGGCGATCTCCAGGGCCTTCTCCAGTGCGGTGCCGTCGGGCACCACATGGCCGATGAGACCGACGGCCGCCGCTTCGGCCGCGGTGTAAGGGCGGCCGGTGAGCAGCATCTCCAGCGCGTGGGTGCGGGGGATCTGGCGCTGAAGGCGCACCGTGGAGCCGCCGATCGGGAAGAGTCCGCGCCTGACCTCGAAGAGGCCGAAGGTGGCGCTCTCGGCCCCGACCCGGATGTCGGTGCCCTGGAGGATCTCGGTGCCTCCGGCGACGCAGTGGCCCTCGACCGCGGCGATCACCGGTTTGCGGGGCCGGTGGTGGCGCAGCATCGCCTTCCAGTGCAGATCGGGGTCGGCCTTGAGGCGGTCGCGGTACTGCTCGCCCTCCATCCCCGCGCCGGCCAGGGCCTTGAGGTCCATGCCGGCGCAGAAGGCGCCGCCCGCTCCGGTGAGCACCACCGAGCGGACCTCGTCGTCCTCGTCGGCCGCCAGCCAACCGTCGTAGAGCCCGACCAGCATCGGCAGCGAGAGCGCGTTCTTCGCCTCCGGCCTGTTCAGAGTGAGCACCAGCGTGGCGCCTTCGCGCCGCACGGTGAGGTGTTCCGTACCACCCATGACCGTCCTCCCGTTTCAAGACCTGGGCGCCCTCAGAGGATGTGAGCCGGATCGATGAGCGGCGCGTAGACAGGTTGCAGGAGGCGGGGTTGCAGTTCAATAGTTTTCTGACAGTCAGTCAGATTTCTTCGCGGGGGGCCTTCCCACTTTCCGCGCGCGGCGCTGTAATGACGCCGGGTCATTGGACGCCGGCGTCAGGAGATGTGGTGGAGTACAACCTTGCCGACCTGTTCGAGTCCGTCGTCGACGCGGTTCCGGACCGCGAGGCGCTCGTGTTCATCGACCATCCCGGTACGGGCGCGGAGCGCAGGCTCACGTATGCCGCGCTGGACGAGGCGGCCAACCGGATCGCGCACCATCTGGCCGACAGCGGAATCCGCCCCGGCGAGCACCTGGGGCTGCATCTGTACAACGGGGTGGAGTACCTGCAGACCGTGCTCGCCTGTCTCAAGGCGCGTGTCGTGCCGGTCAATGTCAACTACCGGTATGTGGAAGAGGAGTTGGTCTACCTCTACCGGGATGCGGATCTGGCGGCGCTGGTCTTCGACGGCGAGTTCACCGAGCGGGTCGCGGCGGCGCTGCCGAAGACCGAGAAGCTGCGCCACCTGATACGGGTCGGCGAGCCCCCCGAGGGGGCGCCGGAGCCCGGCGTCCGGCCGGTGGCGTACGCCGATGCGGAGGCCGCCGGATCCCCGGAGCGCGGCTTCGGACCCCGGTCGGCCGACGACCAGTTCATCATCTACACCGGGGGCACCACCGGGATGCCGAAGGGCGTCATGTGGCGTGCGGAGGACCTGTTCTTCTCCGGCCTCGGCGGCGGCGCCCCCACCGGCGAGCCGGTCGGCGCGCCGGAGGAACTGGCGGAGCGGGTGGCCGCGGGCGGCGACGGGATCACCTTCTTCCCCACTCCCCCGCTGATGCACGGCACCTCCACCCTGACCGCCTTCATCGCCTTCAACTTCGGCCAGCGGATCGTGATCCACCGGAAGTTCGCCCCGGAAGAGGTGCTCCGCACCATCGAGAAGGAGAAGGTCACCAGTGTCTCGCTGGTCGGCGACGCGATGCTGCGACCGCTGATCGACGCGCTCAGCGGCCCGCTCAGCGGCACCGACTGCTCCTCGCTGTTCAGCGTCTCCAGCTCGGGCGCCATCATGTCGGAGACGGTGCGCGCGCAGTTCCAGGAGCTGGTGCCGACGGCGATGCTGCTGAACAACTTCGGCTCGTCGGAGTCCGGGTTCAACGGAACGGCGACCCCCGACTCCGGCCCCGACAAGGGGTTCAGGCTGCGGATGAACTCCCGTACCGCGGTGGTCGATCCGGCCACCTGCCGGCAGGTGGCCGTCGGCGAGGTCGGCCGGATCGCGCAGCGCGGGCATGTCCCGCTCGGCTACTACAACGACCCTCAGAAGACGGCCGAGACCTTCTTCCAGAGCGACGGCGAGCGGTGGGTACTGCTCGGCGACATGGCGACCGTCGACGAGGAGGGCATCGTCACCGTCCTGGGGCGCGGCTCGCAGTGCATCAACACCGGTGGCGAGAAGGTGTATCCGGAAGAGGTCGAGCAGGCGCTCAAGTCCCACCCCGATGTGTACGACGCCCTGGTCGCCGGGGTGCCGGACGCCCGGTGGGGCAACCATGTGGCGGCCGTGGTGCAGGTACGCCCGGGGGCGGACGAACCCAGCCTGGACGACATCCAGGCACACTGCCGCAGCAAGATCGCCGGGTACAAGGTGCCCAGGCAGCTGGTGATAGCCCCGGAGATCCAGCGCTCGCCGAGCGGCAAGGCCGACTACCGCTGGGCGCGCGGGGTGGCGGTCGCCGCCGACTGAACCGTGTCCGGGCGAGCCGGCTGACCCGCGTACGGGCGACCGGGCCGGACAGAACCGGAACCGCGGAAGGTGGCACGGTAGGCGCTCGGGGACACCCCGAGCGCCTCGTGCAGATGGTTGCGGAAGGACGCAGCGGTCCCGAACCCGGCGTCCGCCGCCACCCGGTCGACCGGCAGATCGGTCTCCTCCAGAAGCTGTCTTGCCAGGTCGACACGGCGCTGGGTGAGCCACTGGACGGGCGTGAGGCCGACCTCCTCGCAGAAGCGGCGCGAGAAGGTGCGGGTGCTCATCGAGGCGCGGGCCGCCAGCGCGTCCAGGGTGATGCGCTCCCCCAGGTGCTCCAGCGCCCAGGCGCGCGCCGCGCCGGTCGGCAGCGGTGCGGGTGCCGGGACCGGGCAGGGCACGAACTGCGCCTGGCCGCCCTCGCGGTGGGGCGGAACCACCGTGGCGCGGGCCACCGCGTTGGCGACGGCGGCGCCGTGGTCGCTGCGGATCATGTGCAGGCAGAGGTCGATGCCCGAGGCCACACCGGCCGAGGTGAGGACACCCCGGTCGTCGGTGTAGAGCACATCGGGATCGACGTCCACCGCCGGGTGGAGCCGCCGCAGATCGGCGGCCGAGCGCCAGTGGGTGGTGGCGCGCCTGCCGTCCAGGAACCCGGCCGCGGCCAGCACGAAGGAGCCGGTGCAGATGGAGGCGAGACGGGTCCCGGGGCGGATCCGCGCGAAGGCGTCGGCGAGCGCGGGCGGCAGATACGGGGCTTCGCGCGGGGAGTAGTCCTCGTCCGATGCCGGGACGACCACGGTGTCCGCCTCGGTGAGCAGTTCCGGCCCGAGGGTGACGTTGACGGTCACATCGGCCTCGGTCCGGATCTCCCCCGGCTCGACCGTGCAGGTCAGGACGGTGTACAGGGGCTCGCCCGCCGCCGACACCGCGCCTCTGAACAGCCGGTGGACGATTCCGAGCTCCATGGGCAGCATCCCGTGGCGCACGAGGACGGCCACCCGGTGGCGCCCGCCGGGGCCTGCTCCGTCACCGAAGAGAGTCATGGCGAGATCCTTGCACATCATGTCCATCTCGCCACTGGTACCGGTCACGGCCGGGGCGCAGGGTCGGTGCATGGCTGATATCGCGACGAAGTACACGGGTGGCCCGACGAAGCGCGGGCGGCTGCATCCCGCCTGGCCGGTCGCGGCCGTTGCGGCGCTGGCGATCGTGGCGGCGGGGGCGTTCACCACGATGGCGGGGCTGTTCACGGAGCCGCTGCACCGGGAGTTCGGCTGGTCGCACGGGGAGATCGGCCTGGCGGCCTCGGTGAACATGGTGGTGTACGGGGCCGTCGCCCCGTTCTCGGCCGCGCTGATGGACCGGTTCGGGATGCGGAGGGTGGTGGGCGCGGCGCTGGCCGCCGTCGCCGTCGGCGCCCTGCTCAGCACCGCGATGAGCGCCCCCTGGCAGTACGTACTGACCTGGGGCCTGCTGATCGGACTCGCCTCCGGTGCGATGGCGCTGACCTTCGCGGCGACCGTCACCCAGCGCTGGTTCGTCCGGCGGCGCGGGCTGGTCAGCGGGGTGCTCACGGCCGCCGGGGTCTTCGGCCAGTTCGTCTTCCTGCCCGTGCTTTCGTGGGTGGTCGACGGCCACGGGTGGCGGACGGCCGCGGTGCTGCCGGCACTGGTCGCGTGCGCGGCGCTGCCTCTGGCGCTGGTGCTGCTGCGGGACCACCCCGCCGATGCGGGCGTACGGGCCTACGGGGCCCAGCGGTTCACCCCGAAGCCGGCCGCCCTGCCGGGTGCGGCCGCCCGTACGGTGCGGGTCCTGGGCACGGTGGCGCGGGGTGCCCCGTTCTGGCTGCTCGCGGCCACCTTCGCGATCTGCGGCGCCTCGACCAACGGCGTGATGTGGACGCACTTCACACCCGCCGCCCATGACCACGGGATGCCCGCGACCGCCGCGTCCTCGCTGCTCGCGCTGATCGGTGTCTTCAACGTCGCGGGCACGATCCTCTCCGGCTGGCTGACGGACCGTCTCGACCCGCGCAGGCTGCTCGCCGTGTACTACGCGCTGCGCGGGGTGACGCTGCTCTGCCTGCCGGTGCTGATGTCGGCAACGGTCCAGCCGCCGATGGTCGCCTTCGTGGTGCTCTTCGGGCTGCTCGACGTGGCCACCGTGCCGCCGACTCTCGCGCTCTGCCGGGAGTTGTACGGGGCGGACAGTGCGATCGTCTTCGGCTGGGTGGCCGCCGCGCACCAACTGGGCGCCGGGCTTGCCGCGTTCCTCGGCGGGGTGGCACGGGACGCGTTCGGTTCGTACGACCCGCTGTGGGTCGCGATCGGCGCGGTCTGCGGCGCCGGTGCGCTGCTCGCGCTGGTGATCGCGCGGCCCGCCGGCCGGTGCGGCACCGTGGCCGGTCCGGAGTTCGGGTGACCATGGCTCCGGTACGGCCCGGTGGCGGGGCGGAGTTCCGGTGACCGTGGCCCGGTACGGCGCCGTGGCGGTCGGAGCCACGGTCCCCGGAAGGTCCGCCGGGGGCGGCGCGACGCCCCCGGCGGACGGGGATCAGGCGGCCCCGGCTCCCTGCGGTGCGAGCGCCTCCGCCCACGGTGTGCGGGCCGCGACCAGGGGGCGCAGGGTGCGCAGCGGACGGATCATGTTCACACCGACCGCGCCGCAGACCTGTCCCGCACGGGCGAACAGTGCGGTGAACTTCCGCTCGGCGAGGCTCCCTTCGACGATGTGCACCTGGTCGGCGCCCCGGGTCCTGCCGTGGATCTGGACCTTGAGGTCGTACTGGTCCGACCAGACGAAGGGCACCGTGGTGAAGGCGGTGGCCGCCTCTCCGGCGAGGATGTTGCGGGCGACCGCGCGGCCTTGTTCGGATGCGTTGGTGCGGTGCTCGATCCGCAGCCGCTCCCCGGTCACCGCGTCGGGCCAGGACGCCACGTCGCCGGCGGCCCAGATGTGCTCGGCGGCGCGCAGGGTGGCGTCGCACTCGACGCCGTCGCCGAGGCGGAGCCCGCTTCCCGCGAGCCATTCGGTGTTGGGCCGCGCCCCGATGCCGACGAGCACGGCGTCAGCCGCGAGGGTGCGGCCGTCGGAGAGGCGTACGCCCGTCGCACGGCCGCCATCGGTGACGATGCTCTCGACGAGGGCATCGGTCACGGTCCGTACACCGTGTTCGTGGTGCACCTCCGTCAGCATGCTCCCGATGTCGTGGCCGACCGCGTCGGCGAGCGGCACCGCCCGGTCGGTCACCAGCGTGACCTCGCAGCCGGCCTCCCGGGCGACGGCGGCGGCCTCGGCGCCGATGAAGCCTCCGCCGACGATCACCAGATGCGGGCGGCCGGCGAGCGACTCGCGCAGGGCTGTCGCGTCGTCCAGCGTGCGCAGGACATGAACCCCCGCGATACCGTCCGTGCCCGGCAGCACCCTGGGCCGGACTCCGGTGGCGATGACGAGCGCGTCATAGCCGATGGTGCCGCCCTCGCCGGTGTCCATCTCCCGGGCGGCCGGGTCGAGGGCCCGGGCCCTGGTGCCGGAGCGCAGCTCGATGTCCAGGTCGGCCAGCGCATCGGCGCTCCGCAGCAGGACCCGGTCGGCCGCCCACTCACCGGCGAGAAGTTGCTTGGAGAGCGGCGGGCGGTCGTACGGAAGGTGCGCCTCCTCGCCGACGAGCACGAGCCCGCCGTCGTAACCGGACCGGCGCAGCCCCTCCGCCGCGGCGAGGCCCGCGGCGGACGCGCCGACGACCACGACCCGGCGCGGACCGCTCACGCGAGGGCCCCGGGCAGTCCGGCGCCGCGGCGCCCGTCCTCTTCGGTGGTGATGCGCATGGCCGCTCCGATCGTCACGGTGCCCGGCGCCGCGCCGTACACCACGGTGAGTGAACGTCCGAAAATTTACACCCGTGCCCCGACCTCGCCAATGCCACCCCGCACCCCTGCCCGGGAGTTGGCGCTCCGGGGACCGCGGACGGCCCCTGCTTCAGGCTCGGCCGCCCCTGGGGCGACGGCGGCCGGGCGCCGTCGAATGCCTGCCTCCGGAGCCCGTGCCCGGCCGGGCATTCACCCGCGCGCACCTCTTGACGCTCCGGCCCGCTCCTGAATTACTGATCACAGCAGAGCGACCGAATGATCGGTCGGCTGGCTGGCCGGTCGGGGACATCGGGACGGGAGTGACCACATGACAGCCCTGCTGGACGCGGGTGAGCGGCTCAGCCGCGACGAGCTCGAAGCGCTTCAGACCGAGCGGCTGCGCGCGACGCTCCGGCACGCCTACGAGAACGTGCCCTTCTACCGTGAGTCCTTCGACAGGGCAGGGCTGCGTCCTGAGGACTGCCGCACACTCGCCGACCTGGCCCGCTTCCCGTTCACCGTCAAGGCCGACCTGCGCGACCAGTACCCGTTCGGGATGTTCGCCGTACCGCAGTCCGACGTACGGCGCATCCATGCCTCCAGCGGCACGACGGGCCGCCCGACGGTCGTCGGCTACACCGAGCGCGACCTGTCCACCTGGGCGGACGTGGTGGCCCGGTCCATCCGCGCGGCGGGCGGCAGGCCCGGCGACAAGGTCCATGTGGCGTACGGATACGGGCTGTTCACCGGCGGCCTCGGCGCGCACTACGGCGCCGAACGCCTCGGGTGCACGGTGATCCCCGCCTCCGGCGGGATGACGGCCCGCCAGGTGCAGCTCATCCAGGACTTCCGCCCCGAGATCATCATGGTGACACCGACCTACATGCTCACCCTGCTCGACGAGTTCGAGCGCCGGGGCATCGACCCCAGGTCCACTTCACTGCGGGTCGGTATCTTCGGCGCGGAACCATGGACCGAGGAGATGCGGCGCGAGATCGAGGAACGCTTCGCGATCGACGCCGTCGACATCTACGGCCTCTCCGAGGTCATGGGGCCCGGCGTGGCCCAGGAATGCGTGGAGACCAAGGACGGCCTCCATATCTGGGAGGACCATTTTTACCCGGAAGTGGTCGACCCGGTCACGGGTGAGGTCCTGCCGGACGGCGAGCAGGGGGAGTTGGTCTTCACCTCGCTCACCAAGGAGGCCATGCCGGTGATCCGTTACCGGAGCAGGGACCTGACCCGGCTGCTGCCGGGCACCGCCAGGGTGTTCCGGCGGATGGAGCGGATCAGCGGGCGCAGCGACGACCTGGTCATCGTGCGCGGGGTGAACCTCTTCCCCACCCAGGTCGAGGAGATCGTGCTGCGCACCCCCGGCCTCGCCCCGCACTTCCAGCTGCGCCTCACCCGCGAGGGCCGGATGGACACACTGACCGTACGGGCGGAAGCCAGGCCGGACGCCACGCCGGAGGCACGGGAGGCCGCGGCCCGTTCGGTCGCGGCCGGCGTCAAGGACTCCATCGGGATCTCGGTCGGGGTCGAGGTGGTCGACCCCGAGACGCTGGAGAGGTCGGTGGGCAAGTTCAAGCGGATCGTGGACCTGCGGAGCGGTCCCGTGGAGTCACCGCGCGGCGCGTGAAGTCGATCGGAAGACTGGTGGCACGCCAGGCCTCCGCAGCAGCCGTGTCCGCTGATCTCACGGCGACGGCGTAGCCCCGGTACAGAAGGCTTCCGGGCCTTCTGTACCGGGGCTCCTCCATACTCTGCGGGTGGAACTGACGGTTCAGCAGGGGTGCATGGCCGCCCCCAGTGTGGGGCCATCACACGGGGTGCGAAGTTCAGAGGGTGGCGCGCCAGCCTCCTCGGGCAAGCCGTGTCCGGCCGTCCGGAGTGATCAGCACATGGGCGCCGCGTACGGGCAGCTCGCCGTGCTGAAGCCAGTACGAACGGATCTCATCCAGAACGTCCCACAGGTGGCGTGGACCGCTCTGGTGTACGACAGGATCGCCCCCCTCCTTGCTGGTGGCTCGGGCCCATGAGCCGTCCGGGTGGGCGAGCCACGCTGTGCGCTGCTGCCCGGTCTCCTCGTAGCCGTAGACGATGCCGGGTACCTCGATACCGAGCATGGACGACAGGTCCCACGCTTGCTCTACATCGACCACTGGATACCGACTGGCCGTAACGAACTCCCCCTTTTCGGTGCGGGCGGCTTCGATCAGCCCGTCCGGCAGAGCGTGGTAGTCGGTGCTGTGCCGGGCGTGCATGAATCCGGCCCGGTCCCATTCGACTCGTCCCCGGGCGGTGCCGTCGTCCTGCTTGTCTGCGGTGACGATGAGCGTCGTGCCTGCGACGGTCGTCACCAACCGCCCGCCCGGCTTGAGCGCCGTCAGCCAGCTGGTGGGCACGGGCCGGACGCCGACGGTGGCCACGATGCGGTCGTAGTTCCCTGGCAGCTCACCGCTCGCGTCCAGGGTGTGGAGCTGGGGGCGCAGCCCGGCCTGATCGAGTCGCTGTCCAGCTGCTTCGGTGAGGTAGGGATCCACGTCGACGCTGGATACCTGGCGCTCGCCCAGTCGTAGGCAAGCCAGCCCGGTGCCGTATCCCGACCCGGTGCCGACATCCAGCAGCGTGTGTCCGTCGCCGAGCCTGGCGTGCTGGAACATCCGCACCAGCAGGCTCGGCAGCGTGGCCGACGACGTCGGCCGGCCTGCTGGGCGGTCGCCGGGCTGCGCCTGGTCCGCGTGCGCGCTCCCGACCCGGGTGACGAGCGAGTCATCCGCATACGCGGCGGCTAGCCACGCCTGGTCATCGTCGGCCCCGGCCCGCAGGGACCAACCGTCCCCGCCGGCCCACCAGCGGGGGATGAACAGGTGACGTGGGAGCGCCGCAACGGGTGCGTGCCAGCGCGACCCAGCGTGCGTGACGCTGTGCGCCAGTGTCACGGCGTGGGGCTTCCAGTTCACCGGCGTCTCCTAGAACTTGGGGTTGCAGGCGGGGGTGCTGGCGGGGCTGCAATCCCCGCCGTCGTTGGGCGGGCACGCGTTCGTCGGCACCTTCGGCACGCCGGATCGGGCGTCAGCCCGTCGGGATCCGGACAGGACGTCCCGGAGGCGCGTGGTGCGCACGTTCCCCGTTCGCAGGTGCCGGGACAGGATGCAGCCGTACACGTCACCGTCCGGGGAGACAGCGACGCGCTCGTGGAAGCATCGCCCGCATAGCTCGCTCACATCGGGGATGGTGGCGGAGTCCGCTGCCGCACGTCCAACCGCACGTACCTGGTCCACCCTGATGTTCTGCACTCCGAGTGAACGCAGTTGGGCTTCGGCTTCGGCAACGCGCTGCCCATTGCCGAGGTCGACCAGGCCGACGCGCAGCGGGATGCGACGGCGCAGCACCTCGGTGATGTTGGCCAGAGTGCGGGCGTGGCTGCCCCGGCCCCCGGTGATCGAGTCGTGCTGTTCGGAGTCGTCGCTGTAGTAGCTGGTCGCCACGCGCACCCCGCCCTGGTCCAGCGCAGCCCACAAGGCCGGCCGGATATGGGTGAGATTCGAATAGACCTCTACGGTCAGGCCGCGTCCGAGTGCGTGGCCGATGAGGGGAATGAGGGCCGGGGATAGAGTGGGCTCCCCTCCGATGAACTGGACGGCCGGGATTCCGAGAGTGGCGATGTCGTCTACCACGCCCTGCCAGTCCCCACGCGTCATCCTGCCGTGGCTCACCTTCGGTCCGGACAGGGTGCAGCAGTGCGAGCATTCCAGTTGGCAGCTCCCCGTCAGCTCACATTCGTCGGAGAGGATCCCGTCCGCGGGTGAGGTGTTCGGTGCGGGGCTCTCGATGGTGATGGTCATGCCTGTGCCTTTCCGTATGAGTTCGGTGGGTACGAGACCGGTGCTGCTGGCTGCGGTCAGCCGTTCATCGCTCGCCATCGGCGAGTTCGGCAGCTGATTTCTCGGCGGCCTGGGCGGCGAGTGCTTGCAGCTCGGGGTCCAGGGACGGGTCCTTCGACGCATTGATCGCCGCCCCGGTGTTCCGGATCTACTCGAACAGCTCGTCGTCGCTCTTCGCCATGAGGGTTCTCTCTGTGCGCTCGGTGGGAGACCCGCCCCGGCCGGGTCTTCCGGACTCCGGCCGGAGCGGGCGTTCTTGGGTGCGGCCCTTGACCCGATTCGGTCGCCGTGGGTGGTGTGCGGTTGCCGGCGCGCGGGCCGGCGCCGGGTCAGATCGTGTCGGCGACCTTGCTCAACAGGGCTGCGCTGGCCGGGATGTCGTGGCTGAGCCGGACCGCACGGTGTGGCAGCTCGGCGAGACGGGCCGCCACCTCGGCGCGGGCGCTTTTCCGGCCGCCGCCGTCGACGCCCTGGGCCAGGCCGAAGACGTCCGGGTACCGGTCCTCGGTCGCCCCGGACATGAAGTCGGCCTCGCCCAGCGTGCGGGTGCCGTCGATGACGTCGGGCGCTGCGTCGGCGTCGACCTGGGGGAAGAGCAGGCCGGCGGCATGTCCGTGGGTGGCCAGGGGGACGTTGAACAGGTCCGGGAACTGGTCGGGGAACACCTGGACCTTGCGCTCCCGCTTCTTGGCGTCCCACAGCGGGGTGTTGTCTCCGGCGAGCAGCGATTCGGTCACGGATTCGTGCTGGGTCGGGTGGAAGCTGCCGCCGCCTTGCAGGTGCTCGCGCGCGGTGACGTCCCAGCCGAGTGCGTGGAGCAGGCCGAGGCCGAGAGCGGCGGCCGACGGCCAGGGCACCACATCCACGTCCACCTCGCCGGTCGGCCGGACGAGTACCCGGTCGTTGGCGAGGAGTTGCCAGCCGTGCGAGGCGAGCAGTAGGGCCGTGGTCGTCTTCCCGGCCCCCTTGTCGCCGAAGGTGAGGAGTGTCGCGCCGTCGTCCGGCCGTACGACTGCGGAGGAGTGGAGCACCGCCCATCCGTCCCGCAGGAGCTGGCCACGAATCGCTTCCCGTGCGAGGCGCGCGGCGGCCAGGGCGAGAGGCTGTACGTGGGTGCCGGCGAGGAGGAGACGACCGGAGGACGGCGTGCTGCGGTACGCGATCCCTTCAACCAGCGACGTGGCGAGGATGTCCTCACCGTCGCGGGCCACGAACAGGGGGTGCTTCGCGTACTCCACGGCCTCCGTTGCCCGGCCGTCGTGAACCAGACGGGTGATTTCCTCGTAGGCGGTCAGGTTGACGTCCGCCGTCACGACGGCGTCGGCACACACGCCGGTGGCGTCCACGGAAGTGGCGTTCCACCAGGGGCCGAAGTAGCGCAGAGCCCAATCGGTGACTTCGGGACGGTTGCTCAGCACGGTGACGACGGCCGTCGCGGCGCCGAGCCGGGTGGCACTGATCATGGGGCGGTCCTCTCGGTTGGTGGAAGGGCAGGGAGCCGGGTGTAGGCGTCGCGGAGGCTGCTGGCCGCAGAGTCCAGACGCAGGCGTTCGGAACGGGTCAGCGGAGGCAGGCACGGCACGGTCTTACCGCCGGTGAAGCGCATGGGGATTCCGAGCCAGACGTCTCCGTACGGCACGGACGGCTCCTCGATACCGTCGGCCAGACCGAGGGCCATGCGGAGCGTGGACAGCACGGCACCGGCAGGCCCGCAGCGGGTCCGGCCGATGGCGGTCCGGATCAGGGCCGGCCGCCGCTGGAGGTCGGCCACGACGGCACGTACCGGGACGGCGACCGGGCGGCGGTCGACGGTGGTGGTGGACACGCAGATGACGGCGCGGTCGCCGTGCTCGCCGATCACGTGGCCGCGCACGAGATCCGGGGACACCTGGGCGTACCTGGCCAACAGCAGCCGGTACCGGGCGGAGTCGAGATTCGATCCGATCCCGAAGACCCGGGCGCAGCCGGACACCTAGCCGAAGCGGCGGGCCATCAAGTCCACCGGATTCGTCACGACGATGACGGTGCCGTCGTACCCGCGCAGCTCGCGCGCCAGGACCCCGAGGGCGGGAGCGTTCGCGGTGGCCCCCTGGCGCCGGATGTCGTGCTCGGCGGTGTTCTTGAAGTCGGTGCGAAGAGCGACGACCACGGCGTCACAGCCGTGGAGATCAGCGACCTCACCGGCGTCGGCCTGCGTCCGCGAGCGGGAGGTGAGCGCCAGGTCCTGGAGGTCGGCGGCCAGGGCGCGGGCCTGGTCCGGCTGCCGGGACACGACCAGCAGCCGTTCGGGAAATGCGGCGGCAACGAGACCGGCGGCCAGCGTCTGCCCGACGGCCCCCGCGCCGACGATCCCCACCAGCGGCCCGTTCACCGGTAGCTCCCCGCTCTGTGCTCGACCTCGCCGAGCACGACGTCCAGGAGCCGGGGCCCGGCCATCGAACCGACGAGCAGGGCGCTCACCCGGTCCACCAGGGCCGCCACCGGCCAAGCCTGGTTGACGAGCGTCTGCTGATGGGGAGCCAGCGGCAGCCCCGCGGGTGCGCTGAGACAGGTGGTCAGAATGTTCACGGTGTCCATGAGCCACAGCACCAGCACTTCGCGCAGCCGTTCCGCACGCTGCCGCCCGGCGGACGCCGTCGTGTTGCGGGCAAGGAACGAGGCGATGCCCTGCACCATCTGCTGTGTGGCACGCCGGTCCGGGTGCCCGAGAGCGAGGAGTAGCGACCTGCCGGCGAGCTTCGCGATGTCGGGCTCCGGTCCGGCAGCCCACTGGAGGGCCGGGTCGATGAAGTGGAGCCGAGGGCCGTCGAAGAAGACGTGCTCGGGCTTGAGGTCTCCGTAGACCGCCGTGTCCCGACGGGGTGAGAGCCCGCTGCTCATCCGCAGCAGCCGCCACACCGTGTGCCGGACCAGCTCCACGACTTCGAGCCGCTCGCCTTCCTGGAGTCCGCGGCCCTGGCCGAGCGTTCCCAGATAGGTGTCGGCGCTCAGGCCGTTGAACTTCCTGCGGAAGACACCGGCTACGGAGCGCTCGTCGATCGGCTCCGAATCGCGCAGGAGCTTTGCGCCTTGGTGCCCTTGGAGTTCTTCGAGGGCGGCGAGCGCCGAGTCGAGGAGAGCGCTCGTCTCTCCAGGGCGGGCCGTCATCTCGTCGGCCAGCGTCTCCCCCGGCACCGCCCGGGTGAGCAGGACCCCGCGGTGGAACCCGGCCGTCTCGCATACGCGAGGACGCCCGAGTTCACGGAGGAGGGCCAGGTTCCGAGCCTCACGGGCGGTCAGCAGATCGGCGCTGTGAACGTACGCGCTCTCGGCTTCCTGCACCTGCGCCCACGTTCCCCCGGCGCCTCGGAGGATGGACACCAGGGACATGCCCAGCCAGCTGTACTTGGCGATCAACTCCTCGCCGTCCACCGTGAGTCGGCAGACGTAGGACGTGACGCTGGGGCACTCCTGCCCCAGCATGATCTGCTGGTCCGGCCACAGGTCCTTGGCCGCGTGGGATATGGCCTGTCTGGTCGCGGCGTGCAGCGCTGTTGCGCTCACCGCTGTGCTCTCACCTGTCGTAAGGGTCACCGACGCCTCCTCGTGGGATTGCGTTGTCTGATGGTGTTGATCCGTGAATCAGGGCGCGCCGAGCTGCCTCATATGGCGAGGTCGTGCCAGGCGCAGATCAGGAGCCAGAAGCTGACGAACAGGAGGAACCCGAAGCAGCTCGGCGTGGCCAGCGTCTCCAAGCACCCCGTGCCCCTGCTGAGGGCGGCGCCTTCCGGCGGGGTCGGTCCCCGCTCGCGGCCGGGCGGTGCGCTCGGCAACGAGCGGGAGTTCATACCGGGTACCGGCGCACGTACAGGCGGCTGACCGGGCACACAAGGTGGAAGCGCACGGTCGGGACAGCCCCGGTGCCACTGTTGATCTCGTACTCCTGCGACGGCTCGCCGGGCCGGATCGCGCGGTTACAGCTCGCACAGATCACGGGCGCGGCCCGTTGACGAGGGCGATCTCCGCGGCGAGCGCGGCGTGCAGCAGAACGGTGTCCGTGAGGTAGCACAGCGGCGTCAGCGGCACATCCCAGTGCAGGCCGGGCCCGCTGGTGCGCCTCACCGGCGGCACGGCTACGTACGCGCTGGACCCGAGGATGCCGACGATGTAGGACGGCAGCGTCCAGGCGTCAGCAGAGCCGGGCTTGATCAACCAGTACAGGACCGATCCGTAACCGTCCACGATCACCGCACCGCACTGATCACCGAGACGATCGATGACGGCTCGACCGAACCGGGCCGAGACGCGTACGGCGTCCCACGACGTGCCCATGGCAACCAGCTCCACAGTGTTCCCCTGCGGCGGCGACCAGGGGGCGATGGCCTCACGCATCGCACGACTCCAGGTTCTCCAGGTGCGTACACAGCGCGAGAACAGATCTGGACAGGCGCTGCTCCTCGGCGAGCAGCACGGGCACGGTGTGCCCGGTGGTGTGGCTCAGGCGGCGGCGCGCCTCCCCGAGACCGGCCTGAGCGGCGCCGCGCCATACGTCGTCCACGGGCCGCGCGACGGCCAGTTCGCCGACTGCGGGGACGAGCAGCGCGAGGAAGCCGCGCAGCATCATGATCTCGGTCAGGAGGCCATCCGCCTGGGGCACCTCTCCTTGGGCGAGCAGCCGGTCAGCCACGGCCCGCATCGTCTCGAAGTCCAGGGGCCTGGGATCTCTCCCGGGAGCGGCGGGCAGGACTGTAAGTTCAGACATGTCGACGCTCCAGCGTGCGTTGGCCACGCCCCTGGGCCGTTCGCGCGGTCGCAGGGGTCTTCTCCCCTTTGGGTCACGAACGGCCAACTCGTGTTCGCGACCCGGCTTATGGGAGTAGCGTTTCCGATACGGACCATCACGGACAGACATTTCCTGTCCGCAACCGTCCGCAAGGTTGCGGACACCGCGGACAGCGGGGGCACCATGAACGAGACCTTCGGCCAGGCTCTGCGCCGCTTCCGCGGCACGCGCTCTGTGCGTGACGTCGCTCAACTTGCGAACTGCGGGAAGAGCTATGTCTCAGATCTGGAGAACAACAAGCGTCCGCCGACCATCGAGGTAGCGACCGCGCTGGACCACGCCTTGGGCGCGCAGGGGCGGCTGGTGATGCTCGCGCAAGTTCGGCCGGGCAGCGATCCTCTGGAGCAGGCTGACGCACTACAGCGGGGCCTGAAAGAGGACTTCGCCGCTGGCCCCATGTCAGACGCGAGTTTGGACGAGGTCGAGTACACGGTGGCCTGGTACGGGCGGGCGACCCGCCACCGCTCAGAGACGGAGCTTCTCACGGAGCTGCTGGAGGACTTCGCTGATCTGCGTCTTCTCCTGGCTGGACGTCAGAGCGGGCCCGTCCGAAAGCGGTTGACGATCGTCGCGGCCCAGATGTCGAGCCTGATGGCCCTCACTCTGCTCAAGCTCGGTGACGACCGGGCCAGAGCCTGGTGGCGAACCGGTCGAGCCGCAGCAGCAGCAGCGGACGACCGAGCAACCCTCAGCTGGATGTATGCACAGGAGGCGTACCAGCACTATTACTGCGGGGACATAGAGGGGGCGGTGGAACTGGCCTGTCGGGCCCAGTACCTGGCGGGCGGTCTGCCCTGTGTCGGCCCCGCCCTTGCCGCACCTCTGGAGGCCCGTGCGCTGGCCAGGCTCTCGAAGCCGGAGGCTGCTGCGGACGCTTTGTCCCGCGCCGAAGTGGCCCTGAAACGGCTGCCGGTCGCAGACCAGATTGACAGTGCTTTCGGGTACTCGGAATCGCAGCTGAGATTTCACTCCGGGAACGCACTGACGCATCTGGGCAGCACAAGCCGAGCCCGCACGGAACAGGACCGCGCACTGGAGCTGTATCCGGCCTCCGACCACATGGACCGCACCCTGATCCACCTGGATCAGGCGATGTGCCTTGCGATCGATGGGGATGTTGCTGGCGCCGCCCTGCACGCGACGAACACGGTGGTCGGCCTTCCGTTGAGTCACCGCTCTCCGTTGATCATCTATCGCGCTCAGGACGTGGCCGTTAAGGTTCCCGAGGCACGAGAGGTATCAGAGGTGAGGGTGCTGCGTGAGGTTCTGGCGTTGCGCCCCGGAGAATAGGGACAACAAGCTTGAAGATCAGATCAGCGACGGTGGCAGACCTCGATGTGATCTCCGAAATGCTCGGGGAGATCGAGGAGTACTACGGCGGCGAGAACACCCCCGGTGACCACGCTCAGATCCGCACCGCGCTGTTCGGTGAACGCCCGCACGCTTCCGTGCTCCTGGCCCTCGATGATGACGATGTGGTCGGACTCGCCAGCTACACATTCCTGTGGCCAGCGGCAGGTGCAGACAGCAGCCTGTACCTCAAGGAGCTGTACGTCAGGGAACATGCCCGGCGCCGGGGGGTGGCCGCAGAACTGATGATGGCGCTGTCCGAGGCCGCGGGGCTGGCCGGGTGCTCCCGGATCGAGTGGACGGCCGACACGGAGAACCCCCCGGCACTCGCCTTTTACGCTGCTCAGGGTGCTGAGCGTCGAGCGGGGAAGGTCTTCTACCGGCTGGAACATAACGAACGCTGAGGCGCCTCCGCGTGCCACGTGTGCACCCGCCGGATCTCGCGTCCGTCCGGGCAGCTCCGCCCCGCTCCTGCGTCACGGGGGCGGGGCGGCCAAGCAATCCCCGACTGTGCTAGTTGGGGTTGTGCTGACCACGGCAGCACCGGCCACTGACAACGGGCTCCGCACGGAATCCGAGGTGTCCGGTGGCTGACCCGGAATGCAGCTCGCGGCAGTGTTAGTTGGCACCGTTCGGGTGCAGCACGACCTTCGTCCAGCCGTCGTCGCGGGCGTCGAAGTGGTCGTACGCCGTTGCGGCCTCGTCGAGGTTCAGCTCGTGCGAGACCAGGAAGCTCGGCTCTGCCTTGCCGCCCGCGATGAGGTCGCGCAGCGCCCGGTTGTACCGTTTCACTGGAGCCTGTCCCGTGCCGACCTTCTGGCCCTTGAACCACATCATGCCGAAATCGATCGGCGTCTTGCCCTTCGCCTGGAGTTCTCCCTGCGCTTCGGCTCCGCCTGGATCCTCGGGGAGGAAGATACCCACGACACCGAGGGCGCCGGTGAACCGGACCGCGTCGATCAGCCCGTTCATCGTCAGGGCGGCGTTTTCGTGTCCCTGCGGATCGTGCGCCTGGTAGCCGACGCACTCACAGCCGTTGTCGGCGCCCAGCCCCAGCGTTGCTTCCTTGACGACCTCGGACGGGTCCTGGTCGTTGGTGTTGATCGGGATCGCGCCGATCTCCTCCGCGAGCCGGAGCCGGTCCGGTTGGTGATCAGCCACCCACACCCGGCCGGCTCCCTTGAGGATCGCGGAGTAGGCCGCCATCAGTCCTACCGGACCGGCGCCGAAGACGAGGGTCTGGTCGCCGGGCTTGACGCCTGCCATCTCGGTGGCGTGGTAGCCGGTGGGGAAGATGTCGGACAGCATCACGTAGTCCAGCTGGCGCTCGGCGGCGTCCTCGCCCAGCCGCAGGGCGTTGAAGTCGCCGTACGGTACGCGCAGCAGCTCGGCCTGCCCGCCCTGGTAGGTGCCCATCTCAGCAAAGCCGTAGGCGGCGCCGGCGAGGGCAGGCTCGGGCTGCATGGTCAGGCAGTAGTTCGTCAAGCCCTGCTCGCACTGCTTGCAGAAACCACACGCGATGTTGAACGGCAGGCACACGTACTCGCCGACCTTGACTTTGGTGACCGCGGAGCCGACGTCAACGACCTGCCCCAGGTTCTCGTGGCCCAGCGTGCGGCCAGTCTCGAACGACGTGCGGCCTTCGTACATGTGCAGGTCGGAGCCGCAGATGTTGGTGCTCGTGATCTTCACGAGGATGTCGCTGGGGTGCTCGATCTTCGCGTCCGGTACGTCCTTCACCGCAATGGTGCGGGGTCCCTCGTACACCGCTGCCTTCATGATCAATCATTCCCTTTTCGCCGCTACGCGCGAGCGCCATCACAGCTTGCGCGTAGCGGCGGGTAGTCGACGGCGCCACCGGCGGCGTGCTCTGCCGTCCGGCTCGTCCCGAGAAGGGCGTCGGCGCTCCCTCTCCTCTCTTTCCACCTTCCCACTTGCCCCGGCCGGCCGCGACTCACTTCGCAGCGCCCTGACGTGCAGCAACCTCGGGCGCCTCCGCCCGGGTTATTCACAGCCGGGGCATGGTCATGAACGGGGTGGCACCCGGCGGAGGGAGCTGGCTCGCCAGTTCCTGTCGGGTAGTCGGGGTGCGGGCGTACCCGATCCGGCCGGCAGCGGGTTTCGCGGCGGCCAGGATCATCCGGCGTCGGCGGCCACCTGGGCGGGCGGGGTGTCGCGCAGGCCCAGGCGCAGGTGTTCGACGTGGAAGAGGGCTTGGTCGAGGAGCTGGGCGACGTGGTGGTCGTGGAGGGCGTAGATGATCGAGCGTCCCTGGCGTTCTCCGGTGACCAGGCCGAGGTTGCGCAGCAGGCGTAGTTGGTGGGAGCAGGCGGACGGTTCCATCTCGACGGCTTCGGCGAGTGCGGCGACGGCACACGGACCTTCTTGGAGGCGGGCGAGGATCCATAGCCGGGATGGGGTGGCCAGGGCCTGGAGGGTGGCGGCGACGTCGGCGGTCCCCACGGCGTCCAGGCGTTCGCGGGTGGTGGCGTGGTGTCTGCCGTCGGTTTCGTGGCCCATGCCGCCCATCCTACCGGCGAAACATGAAGACCTGTTCAGGTGTTCTTGTATGGTGGTGTTGCCGCACAGGGCCGCCTGTGTCTGGGCTGTCCCGCCTGCTCCCCGAAAGGTGCCTTCGCCGTGAGCACCCACCACGAACACGATCACGATCCCTCCGCCGGGCACGGCGAGAGCCACCCGCATGACCACGACCACGGTCATAGCCGTGCGGATTCGCGCTGGTCGCGGCTGCGCCACCAGGCCGCGCACCTGGTGACCCCGCACAGTCACGAGGCGAGGGACAAGGTCGACTCGGCGATGGAGACCTCCAGGGAGGGCATGCGCACCCTGTGGCTGTCGCTGGGGATCCTGGGCCTGACCACCGTGGTCCAGGCGGCGGTCGTCGCCCTCTCGGGGTCGGTGGCACTACTGGGCGACACCATCCACAACGCCGCCGACGCGCTGACCGCCATCCCGCTGGGCATCGCCTTCGTACTGGGCCGGCGGGCGGCGAACCGCCGCTACACCTACGGGTACGGCCGCGCCGAGGACCTGGCCGGCATCGCCATCGTGCTCACCATCGCCGCGTCCTCCGCGCTGGCCGCGTACACGGCCGTGGACCGGCTGCTCAACCCGCGGGAGATCACTCATCTGTGGGCGGTCGCCGTCGCGGCAGTGGCCGGGTTCATCGGGAACGAGTGGGTGGCCCGCTACCGCATCCGCACCGGCCGCAGGATCGGCTCGGCGGCCCTGGTCACAGACGGACTGCACGCCCGCACCGACGGGTTCACCTCGCTCGCCGTGCTGATCGGTGCGGGCGGCGTGGCGATCGGCTGGCGGTACGCCGACCCCATCGTGGGTCTGCTCATCACGCTCGCGATCCTGATGGTGCTGCGGGACGCCGCGCGGGAGGTCTACCGGCGGCTGATGGACTCCGTAGACCCGGCACTGGTCGACAGCGCGGAAGATGCCCTGCGCGGCGTGGAGGGCGTGCGCGGCCTGGGACAGGTGCGGATGCGGTGGATCGGCCACACCCTGCGCGCGGAGACCGACATTGTCGTCGACCCGGACCTGACGGTGGTGCAGGCCCACGCACTGGCCGTCGCGGCCGAACACGCACTGATCCACGCGGTACCCCGCCTGACCGCCGCGACCGTCCACACCGACCACACCCACAGCGGCAACCAGCACGCGGTGCTCGCGCATCACGGCACGGGCTGACGGCCCGGCCTCAGCCGCTCATCCGCCAGCCCCCGCCGAGCCAGCCGCTGCTCTGCCATCTGACGCGCTCAGTCGCAGCGGCCCACACTCCGGAGCGGCCATGACGACACAAACAAATTCGAACATGTGCTCTACTCGGTGTCATGAGGTACACCTTCCCCCACGATCTGCTGCGGGCGCAGACCGAGTGGTACGCCACCTACCGGCAGCTCGCAGACGCCGCCGAAAAGCAGACAGGGACAGCCGCGCACCGGCGGCGACTCCAGCAGCTCTCCGCCCGCATCGCCGCCCACCCGTACTGGCGGACGCCGCCCGGGAACACCCCGGCCGCGCGGATGGCGCTCCGCGAGGTATCCCGGAGCCTGGCCGGAGCACGGCCGTAATGGACATCACCGACCGGCAAGCCCGCATCCTGCGGGCTGCGCGACTCGGTGGCAGAGCACGGGCACTGCCCGACCATGCGCGAGATCGGCAATGCCGTCGGCCTGTCCAGCACGTCGTCCGTGAACTACCAGCTGCGGCGCCTACAGGCACAGGGGCTCGTCACCCGCACCGCCCAGGGATGGCAGCCGCGCTGACCGGGCTGGTGCCGGACATGCGAAAGCGCGCCCAGCCCGAGCACGCTCTGACTCGCCGGAGAGGTCGGCCCGTCGGCGGGCGTGCGCCGGCAGATGAGTGCGTCCGGGTCGTCGGCTGGCGCCTGGAGGGTGTAGCCGTCCGGGCAGGTCTGACCATCTTTCCCGTCCTTGCCGTCCGCACCGCCTTTGCCATCCGCACCGTCCTTTCCGTCAGTGCCTGCCGGGCCGGCAAGGCCAGCTGGCCCGGGGACGGTGGAGTCGGTGCCGGGCTGCCCGGCGGCGCCAGTCGGACCCGGAACCACTGAGTCGGCGCCGGACTGCCCCCGCTTGCCCGCGGGTCCACGGCTCGGAGTGATGGTCGGAGCAGGTCTGCCCTCCGGGACCGGAGGGACCCGCTGCGCCCTTCTCTGGTTCGCCGCGGCTGCCGGGCGGACCGGCCACGGGTGTGCCGCCGAGGTATTCCACCTGTGCTGAGAGCTGGTCACGCGCCCGGTTGGCTTCCCGGAGGTCCGAGGAGAGGCCGATGACCAGGATGGCCATCAGGACGATGCCCGCGAGGATCAGCAGCCCAGTCCCGGCGATCACGAACTCGACACGGCGCATCCGGCGGACCTGGGCGCGTGGCTGGGGCGGGGCCTTGTGCTCGCTCACTGTGCGACCACCGCCCGAATCGCGACCGCCGAGGAGACGACGGCGATGAGTACGGGGACGATCGCGGAGTACAGGCGGGTCTGCCGGTCCCGCTCCCGGCGGTCGCGTTCGTCACGCTGGTACTGCTCGAAGTCGTCTTCGAGCTTGTCCCGCTCGGACTTGACGACCTGCAATTCGTTCTGGATGCGAGGGAGTTCCTGGCCGGTGTACCGCTTCTCGGCCTCGAAGATCAGCTGCGGGGTGAAGGACGCGAGCTGGATGGCGAGCGCGTCGGGCCGCCGGTCGATCTCTTCTGGAGGTAGCCGAACCGACGCCCCAGCTCGGCGTTCGACAGCTCGTCAGGCACACGGTGCTCCTCAGTCGGTGGGCTTGGTCGGCACCGTGGCGATCTGGACCGGGACGGGCTCGACCGGCTCGACCTGGCCGCGCGTGAGGAAACTCAGCCCGCGAGATCAGGGTGTTGACTGCTTCCAGCCGTGTCCCGTGAGCCGGCCCTTGTCGCTGTCCGTCACTCCGAGCCGTAGTACAGCCGGAGGAACTCCTCCATCGCCGCGTCGACGCCGGCACGGTCACCGGTGGCGAGCAGGTCGAGCAGTAGACCGCGGACAGTGGCGAGTCCCATTCTGGCGCGTCTCCGGGCCACGGCAGGGTCCGCTCCTGCGCTGACCTCGGCGGCCACGAGCGGCTCCAGCCAGTCCTTCACAAGCCCTTCGAGAACCGGAGCCGCCTCGGGGCGGCCTCGCAGCGCCTGCCCGCAGATTTCGAAGAAGAGCCGCTCCTGACCGGCCAGCCGAGGGTCCGTCAGCTGCTGCCACAGCCGGCGCGCGATGCCGGCGGGCGAGAGCCCGGGCTCCAGGCGGAGCCGGGACAGGAGATCGCGCTGACGTCGCTCCGACGTCCGGACGATCTCGACGAACAGCTGTTCCTTGGATCCGAAGTAGTGGATCAGCATGCGATGGCTGACGCCGATCGCAGCGCCCAGGCGGCGCAGGCTCAGGTCCCCGATGCCGTGTGCCGCGACGTGATCGACGGCCGCGTCCACCAGTTGGGCGCGCCGGTCCCCATGGGTGCGTTGCCCGGCCTTGCCGTCGGTATGCGAGTCGTCCGTATTCACCACGGACGCGAGTGTACCAATCGGTACATGCCGCATGTACCGTGTGGTACATGAAGTCTGTCACCGTGTCGATCCACGTACCTCAGACGCCGGAGCAGGTCTACGGCTTCCTCGATGTCATGGCTCACCACGAGCGGTTCACCAACCACTACCTGACCGACTGGCGCTACAGCGGCCCTGCCCGCGGCATCGGATCGTGCGTGACGGTGACCGCCGCTCTGGGCGGGACCAAGACCGACGTCACCATCGAGGTCGTGGAGGCCGACGTGCCGCGGCGCATCGTCGAACGCAACGTCAGCGCGGCCGGCCGACGCGTGGCCCACGGCACCTATGCCATGGAACCGCTGCGAACCGGTGGGACCCACATCTCGTTCACCTACAGGTGGGTGCACGCCCCTCTCGCCGACCGGCTGCTGGCCCCCGCCGTTCGAACCATGATGCGGCGCGCCAACTCGGTGGCCATGCGACGCCTGGCCACCGAGTTGGCGCACCACGTGCCCGCCGCCGGCGTTGCGGAGGCAGACGAACAACACGGAGGGAATGCGTAGTCAGGCAGGGGCGCGGTCTTCCTCGGCCAGGGGCGCGGTGGCGGTGAAGAAGCGGCGGGCGTACAGCGCGACGTAGACGAGGCCGATCAGTACGGGTACTTCGATGAGCGGGCCGACCACACCGGCAAGTGCCTGTCCGGACGTGGCGCCGAACGTGGCGATGGCTACCGCGATGGCCAGTTCGAAGTTGTTGCCGGCGGCGATGAACGCGAGCGTCGTGGCACGCGAGTGGTTGAGTCCCACGGCCCGGCCGACCGCCATCGATCCGGCCCACATGATCGCGAAGTACACGAGGAGCGGCAACGCGATGCGGACGACGTCGAGCGGCTGCGAGGTGATTGCGTCGCCTTGCAGCGCGAACAGGACGATGATCGTGAACAGCAGCCCGTACAGGGCGAACGGCCCGATGCGCGGGATCAGCTTCGCCTCGTACCAGGCACGGCCCTTGGCCTTCTCGCCGATTCGGCGCGTGAGGTAGCCGGCGGCGAGTGGGATTCCGAGGAAGATCAGTACGCTTCGGGTGATCTCCCACACGGATACGTCGAGACCGGCCTGTTCGAGGCCGAGCCATCCGGGCAGCACGGACAGGTAGAACCAGCCGAGGGCAGAGAACGCGATCACCTGGAACACCGAATTCAGCGCCACCAGGACGGCGGCGGCCTCGCGGTCACCGCAGGCGAGGTCGTTCCAGATGATCACCATGGCGATACAGCGTGCCAACCCCACGATGATCAGGCCCGTGCGGTACTCGGGCAGGTCGGGCAGGAACAGCCACGCCAACGCGAACATGAGCGCCGGTCCGACGATCCAGTTCAGCAGCAGTGAGGGCAGCAGCAGGCGGCGGTCGCGGGTGACGGTGTCGAGCCGGTCGTACCTCACCTTGGCGAGGACCGGGTACATCATCACGAGCAGGCCGAGCGCGATCGGCAGTGATACGCCGGTCACGGTGACCTTGGCGAGCGCGTCCCCGAGGCCGGGCACGATGCGGCCGAGACCGAGGCCGAGCGCCATCGCGGCGAGAATCCACACGGCGAGGTAGCGGTCGAGGAAGGAGAGGCGCCCGGCGACCGCCCGCTCGGGCGCGGGGCTCACGCGGTCACCTCGGCGGGCGTGGGCAGGGGTTCGCCGGCGGGGCGGGTCAGGACGCCTGCGAGGCGGTCGGTCATCTCGGGCAGCAGCCAGTAGTAGACCCACGTACCGCGGCGCTCGCAGTCGATGAGGCCGGCCTGCCGAAGCAGCTTGAGGTGATGCGAGATCGTCGGCTGCGACAGCTCAAAGGCGGGGGTCAGGTCGCAGACGCAGACCTCGCCGCCGGCGCGCGAGGCGATCAGCGACAGCAGGCGCAACCGCACCGGGTCGCCCAGCGCCTTGAAGACCTTCGCCAGTTCCACGGCCTGTCCCTCGTCGAGGGGAGCGGTCAGCAGCCCGGGGCAGCAGGCGCCGGTCTCGTCGGTCTGGCCGAGCACCGCAAGCTCTTGTTTCGACATGCTTCTATGTTGACGTCCATCGATTCAAGATGCAACCTTGAATCGACAGACCTCAATACAGCCGATCGGAGCCCTGCCATGTCCCGTGCACAGCTCGCCCTGCGCGTCAGCGACCTTGAAGCGTCGGTGACCTTCTACTCGAAGCTGTTCGGCACCGAACCGTCCAAGCGGCGTGCGGGATACGCCAACTTCGCCATTACGGAGCCGCCGCTCAAGCTCGTCCTGATCGAGGGCGAGCCCGGACAGGAGACCCGCCTCGACCACCTCGGCGTAGAGGTGGAAGCCACCGAGCAGGTGACCGCCGCAACGACTCGTCTCAAGGACGCCGGCCTGGCCACCTTCGAGGAGAACGACACCTCGTGCTGCTACGCCCTACAGGACAAGGTGTGGGTGCACGCCCCCGGCAAGGAGCCGTGGGAGGTCTACGTTGTCAAGGCCGACGCAGACCAGCTGGGCAAGAGTCCTGTCTTGGAGGGCAACGCGTGCTGCAGCAGCGAGCCCGCTCCTACGGATCCCTCCCCTGCAGCAGCTGGTTGCGCATGCGGCAGCTGACTCATCGCCCTCCTGGACTGTGAGATGACCTGGCGCTGCTCTCGAAGGTCGCCGGCTCGAACCCGGCATCGCCCTGCTCGAACCCGGCATCGCCCTGGAAAGTTGCCGGCTTGACCCCGAAACGCTCGAACGGCCGGCGGGCACGTTCAAACGGATCGTGGATCCGCGAAGCGGTCCCGCAGCTCGCGCTTGAGGATCTTCCCGCTGGCGTTCCGCGGCAGCGAGTCCACGAACAGGACCCGCTTCGGGGCCTTGAAGTGCGGGAGGGATGCGCGGGCGTGGGCGAGCAGTTCGGCCTCGGTGATCTCGTCGCACACCACGACCACGGCCGTGACCGCCTCGATCCAGCGGTCGTCGGGCAGTCCGACGACCGCTGCCTCGGTGACCCCGGGGTGGGTGTAGAGCGCGTCCTCGACCTGGCGTGAGGCGACCAGTACGCCTCCGGAGTTGATGACGTCCTTCAGCCGGTCGACCACGGTGAAGTACCCCTGGGCGTCGCGCACCGCGAGATCGCCGGAGTGGAACCACCCGTCGCGGAAGGCTTCCGCGGTCTCCTCGGGCTTGCCCCAGTAGCCCTCGCACAACTGCGGTGAGCGGTAGACGACTTCGCCCGCCGTGCCGTCGGGTACCTCGTCGCCGTTCTCGTCGACCACCATGGCCTCCACGAAGAGAACGGGCCGGCCGCAGGAGTCCATCCGCCCCTCGTGCTCGTCCGGCCCCAGGACCATGGCCAGCGGGCCGATCTCGCTCTGGCCGAAACAGTTGTGGAAGGCCAGACCGGGCAGCCGCTCCCGCAGGCGTTCCAGGACGGGTACCGGCATGATCGACGCGCCGTAGAACGCCTTGCGCAGCCCGCTCAGATCGCGGGTGGCGAAGCCGGGGTGGTGCGAGAAGCCGATCCACACGGTGGGCGGCGCGAAGAGCGTGTCCGCGAGCCCGGCCTCGACCAGCCGGAACACCTCGGCCGCGTCCGGGGCGTCCAGGATCGTGTTCTCGGCGCCCACCGCCAGATACGGCAGCAGAAAGACGTGCAGCTGGGCCGAGTGGTACAGCGGCAGCGCGTGCAGCGGCCGGTCCGACTCCTGAAGGCCGAGGGCGGTGATGGCGCTGACGTACTCGTGGACGAGCGCCCGGTGCGTCATCATCGCGCCCTTGGCGAGTGCGGTGGTGCCCGAGGTGTAGAGCAGCTGCACCAGGTCCTCGGAGCCGGGCGGGCGCTCGGGGGTGAAGGACCGGGGAGCGCCGAGCGCGGTCAGCAGCGAGTCGTCGCCCCCGCGCAGCAGGAGCACCGGGAACCCGTCCGGTACGGCGTCGGCGAGGCCGGGGTCGGCGAGTACCAGCGCGCTGCCCGACTGGCCCAGGATGTAGGCCAGTTCGTCACCCGAAAGGTTCTGGTTCACCGGGACATGGATCAGCCCGGCCCGGGCGCAGGCGAGGAAGCCGATGAGGTAGACGTCCGAGTTGTTGCCGTAGGAGGCGACCCGGTCGCCGGTCCGCAGCCCGCGTGCTGTCAGGACGGCGGCCGCCGTGCTGACGGCCTCGTCGAGGGCCGCGTAGGTCCAGGAGCGGTCCCCGTACCGGACCGCGGTACGCCCGGGCACCCGCCGCGCGCTGCGGCGCAGGATTCCGTCGACCGTGCTGGCGCGTACACCTGTCGTGGCCTGTGTCGTGGCGTGGTCCTGTGTCATGGCGTGATCCTGCGGTTCACCGGGGGCCCGGTCAAGGGAGCCGTCCCGGGTGGGTGAACGGCGGGACCACCAGGGGCCGGCCGTCGGCTCCCGGCGACAGCGCGCCCCGGCTCAGGGGCTGACGGCCAGGAAGACGAAGGCGGCGAAGATCGCGAGGTGGATGCCGCCCTGCATCAAGGTCGCCCGGCCGGGGACGATGGTCAGCGCGCCGACCACGACGGTCAGCGCGAGCAGCACCATATGGGTGGCTCCGAGGCCGAGCAGCAGCGGGCCGGTGAGCCAGACCGAGGCCAGCGCGATGGCGGGGATCGTCAGTCCGATGCTCGCCATGGCCGAGCCGAGCCCCAGATTGAGGCTGGTCTGGACACGGTCGCGGCGCGCCGCCCGTACCGCGGCGAGCGTCTCGGGCAGCAGCACGAGCAGCGCGATCACCACGCCGACGACCGCGTGGGGCAGCCCTGCCGCGGCGACGCCCGACTCCAGGGTCGGCGAGATGGCTTTCGCGTTGCCCACCACGGCGATCAGCGCGACCAGCAGCAGCCCGAGGCTGAGCAGGGCGGCCCGTCGGCCGGGCGGCGCCGCGTGGCCGTCCTCGTCCTGGATCTCGCCCTCCTGGGTGACGGGCAGGAAGTAGTCCCGGTGACGCACCGTCTGGACGGCGACGAAGAGGCCGTACAGGCAGAGTGAGGCGATGGCGGCGAAGGCCAGCTGCGGGCCGCTGAACTCCGGTCCCGGCGTCCTGGTGAACGTCGGCAGGACCAGAGTGAGGGTCGCGAGCGCCGCCACGGCGGACAGCGCGGTGCCCGATCCCTCGGCGTTGAAGACGGCGACCCCGCGGCGTACCGCGCCGACGAGCAGGGAGAGACCCACGATCCCGTTGCAGGTGATCATCACCGCGGCGAAGACGGTGTCCCGGGCGAGTGAGGAGTACTTGGAGCCGCCGTCGGCCATCAGTGTGACGATGAGCGCCACCTCGATGACGGTGACGGCGACCGCCAGCACCAGTGACCCGAAGGGTTCCCCCACCCGGTGGGCGATCACCTCGGCGTGGTGCACGGCGGCCAGCACCGCTCCGGCCAGGCAGAGCGCCACCAGGACCACGGCGAAGACCGGCAGATCGCGGCCCCAGCTGAGGATCAGGGCCACGACAGCGACCACGGGGACCGCGGTGGTCCACTGTGCCGCCAGGGCCCGGTTCGGCGCTCTCATGGGGCCACGCTGGCAGAGATGATCAGCGGCTGCCCGGCGAGCCCGCCCTGCCGGGCGGGACGGCAGGGCTCCGCCCGGAGAGGTCAGACGGCGCGCTCGTGGCCCTCCCAGTACGGTTCGCGCAGCCGCCGCTTGTAGAGCTTGCCGTTGGGGTCGCGCGGCATCGTCTCGATGAAGTCGACGGTCCTGGGGCGTTTGTACCCGGCGAGCCGGGACTCGCAGTGGGCGAGGATCTCGGCGGCGAGCGCATCGCCTGGCTCGGCGCCCTCGGCCGGTTCGATGACGGCCTTGACCTCCTCGCCCCAGTCGGTGTGCGGGATGCCGAAGGCCGCGGCGTCGGCGACCGCGGGGTGGGTGAGCAGCGCGGACTCGATCTCGGCCGGGTAGATGTTGACCCCGCCGGAGATGATCATGTCGATCTTGCGGTCGCGGAGGAAGAGGTAGCCGTCCTCGTCGAGCAGGCCCAGATCGCCGACGGTGAAGAAGTCGCCGATGCGGTTCTTCGCCGTCTTGGCCTCGTCCTTGTGGTAGCTGAAGCCGCCGGTGGACATCTTCATGTAGACGGTGCCGAGTTCGCCGGGCGGCAGCCGGTTGCCGTCGTCGTCGTGGATGGCGAGTTCGCTGATGGGCCAGGCCTTGCCGACGGTGCCCGGCTTCTTCAGCCAGTCCTCGGCCGTGGCGAAGGCGCCGCCGCCCTCGCTGGCCGCGTAGTACTCCTCGACGCAGTGGCCCCACCACTCGATCATCGCCCGCTTGACGTGGTCGGGGCAGGGCGCGGCGCCGTGGATGGCATGGCGCATCGACGTCACGTCGTACCGCCCCTTGACCTCGTCCGGCAGGGCGAGGAGGCGGTGGAACTGGGTCGGGACCATGTGCGTGTGCGTGCATCCGTGCGCGTCGATGGCGCGCAGCATCTCCTCGGGCGTCCACTTGTCCATCAGGACCAGGGGGTGGCCGATGTGCAGGGCAGCGCCGGCGAACTGGAGCACGGCGGTGTGGTAGAGCGGCGAGCAGACGAGGTGGACGTTGCCGTCGAAGGGCTTGATCCCGAAGATCCCGAGGAACCCGCCGAGGTAGGTCTCCTCGGGCAGCTTGCCGGACAGCGGCCGGCGGATGCCGCGGGGCCGTCCGGTGGTGCCCGAGGTGTAGTTCATCACCCAGCCGAGAGTGCGGTCCTCCGGTACGGATCCCGGCTGGCCGCCGGGGAGTTCGCCGTAGGGACGGAAGCCCGGTATGGCGCCGACCGCGTACCGGTGGGTCGCGGGGAGCCCGGCTTCGTCCGCCGCTGTGGTCGCCGCTTCGGCGAACCGCTCGTGGGCGATGAGGACCTTGGCCCCCGAGTCGGAGACGATCCAGGCGATCTCAGGACCCACGAAGTGGTGGTTGACCGGGACCAGATAGAGACCGGCCTGCGAGGCGGCCAGATACGCGGTGAGCAACTCGACGCTGTTCGGCAGGACGACCGCGAAGGCGTCCCCGCGCTCCAGACCGGCGGCGCGCAGTCCGTGCACCAGCTGGTTGACGGCCGTGTGCAGCCGTCCGGCGGTCCACTCCTCGCCGTCGGGTGCGATCACGACCGTGCGGCCGGGGTCGGCGGTGGCCTGGGCCCAGAAGCCGTTGGGGGTTCCGCTGTCCTTGGCTGCCATCAGTGACTCCGTCCTGCGATGCGGTTGATCCGGTCGACGGCCCGCTCGAAGCCGCGGGTCAGCTCGTCGAAGACCTCCTGGACACCGCGTTCGGAGTTCATCCGGCCGACGATCTGGCCCACCGGGGTGCCGAGCAGTGGCGCGACCTCGTACTTCTGGATCCGGGAGACCGCGTCGGCGACGAGCAGACCCTGGAGCGGCATGGGCAGAGTGCCGGGCCCTGCGGGGTCGTCCCAGGCGTCGGTCCATTCGGTACGGAGCTGACGGGCGGGTTTTCCGGTGAGCGCGCGGGAGCGCACGGTGTCGCCGGAGCCCGCCTCGATGAGCTTTTGGGTGAGGGCGCGGGAGTGCATCTCGGCCTCGGTCGTGGTGAGCCAGAGCGAGCCGAGCCAGACGCCCTGGGCGCCGAGCGCGATACCGGCGGCGATCTGCTCCCCGCTGCCGATCCCGCCGGCGGCCAGCACCGGCAGCGGGGACACGGCGTCGACCACGTCGGGTGTCAGCACCATGGAGGCGATGTCCCCGGTGTGGCCGCCCGCCTCGTACCCCTGGGCCACGACGATGTCGATGCCGGCCTCGGCATGGCGGCGGGCGTGCTTGGCGCTGCCGGCCAGTGCCGCAACCAGGACATCGTGGCGGTGGGCGCGTTCGATGACGTCGGCGGGCGGCGAGCCGAGGGCGTTGGCGAGCAGTTTGATCGGATAGTCGAAGGCGACGTCGAGCTGGTTGCGGGCGACCTGTTCCATCCACCCGGTGATCCGCCAGCCGGAAGGTTCCCCCTCGGGCCACGCGGGAACCCCGTGTTTGGCGAGGGTCTCCTCCACGAACCGGCGGTGCCCCTCCGGGATCATCGCCTCGACCTCGGCCTCCGTCACCCCCTCCACCTTTTTCGCGGGCATGACGACGTCGAGGCCGTACGGCAGCCCGCCGGTGTGCTCCTGCATCCAGTCGAGATCACGCGCCAGTTCGTCGGGGGCGGTGTACCGGACCGCTCCGAGTACCCCGAATCCGCCGGCCCGGGTGATGGCGGCGGCCACGGCGGGAAAGGGCGTGAAGCCGAAGATTGCGTGCTCGATCCCCAGTTTCTTGCTCAGCTCCGTCTCCATGGGGCGCAGGATGCCCCAGCGGAGCAGCCGAGGGAAGAGATTTTCTGATGCTGTGTCAGATTCTTTGGAGCGCCGGGGACACGCGGTACGAGGGTTGACACCCCCGCACCGATGGCAGAAAGTTTCCGCAGTCGATCAAGGCCCCGAAAGATACTTTCAAGGAGTGCTGGGATGAGCGGCAACGCGGCGGGCGGGGACATCAGCAGGCGCGGGCTGGGCGGCGGAATGCTGGCCCTGGGAGGGGCACTCGCCCTGGCCTCGCTCCCGCTGGGACCGGCCGCCGCGGCCGCGGGACCGGCCGCGGGTCCCGGATCCGGGCACGGCGCGGACCCAGGCGCTCCGAACTCGGGCCCGAACTCGAACTCCGGCTCCGGCTCCGGCTCCGGCTCCGGGCGTACGACGCTCCGGCGCGGCACCGCCGAGCAGGCCGGTCTGCTGCCGGACCCACTGCGCCAACTGGTCAGCGACGCCCGGGCGTTCCTCGGCCCCTCCCCCACCCACCCGTGGTACGCGGGCGCCGTTCTGCTCGCCGGGCGCGGCGGCACGGTAGCGCTGCACGAGCCCATCGGACACGCGGTGCGTTACTCGGCGTACGACGAGAAGTCCGACACCGGCGTCGAGTTCCCCGCGGACCAGCAGATCGCGGCGGACCGGGACACCCTCTACGACCTGGCTTCCGTCTCCAAGCTCTTCACATCCCTCGTGGCGGTGCAGCAGATCGAACGGGGCACGCTGGAGCTGACCGCGAAGGTCGCCTCGTACCTCCCCGAGTTCGGCGCGGCCGGCAAGGGGGACATGACGGTACGCCAGCTCCTCACGCACACCTCCGGATTCCGCGCGACGCTGGCGCTGTACAAGGAGCCGACGCGGGAGGGGAGACTGCGGATGCTGTGGAACGAGGCGCCGATCAACACCCCCGGTACCGCGTATCTCTACTCCGACCTCAACCTCATCTCGTTGCAGCTGGTCCTGGAGCGGATCACCGGGCGCACGCTCGACGTGCTGGTCCGTGAGGGGATCACCGCACCGCTCGGGATGCACCGCACGCGATACAACCCGCCCGCCGCCTGGAAGCCGCGGATCGCGGCCACCGAGGACGCCAGGCGGCCCTGGTCGGGCCTCGACCGCGGGCTGGTCTGGGGAGAGGTGCACGACGAGAACGCCTACAGTTTCGGCGGGGTCGCCGGTCACGCCGGAGTCTTCTCCTGCGCCTGGGACTTGGCGGTGCTCGCCCGCACCCTGCTGAACGGCGGCGCGTACGGACCCGCCCGCATCCTGCGTCCCGACTCCGTCGGTCTGCTGTTCACCGACTTCAACACCGCGTTCCCGGGCGACAATCACGGTCTGGGCTTCGAGCTCTACCAGCACTGGTACATGGGCGCGATGGCCACCCCACGCACCGCGGGCCACACCGGGTTCACCGGAACCAGCCTGGTGCTCGACCCGTCAACCGACTCCTTCCTGATCATGCTGGGCAACTCGGTCCACCCGGTGCGCAACTGGCGTACGGGGAGCGCCCCCCGGGTCCAGGCGGGCAACAGCCTGGCGCGGGCGGTGCCGGTGCGTCCCGCGCACGGGCGTACGGCCTGGTTCTCCGGCATGGCGAGTGCGACGACGGCCACCCTGACCCTGCCCGCCGTCGTCCCGGCGTCCGGGCGGGCACGGCTCGGCGCCTCGGTGTGGTGGGACAGCGAACCGCACGCCGACTTCCTGTTCCTGGAGGCGTCGGCGGACACCGGTGCGGCCTGGCAGCCGGTGCCCTTCTCCACCACCGCCGAGGGGCAGCGACCCGAGAACCGTCCGGCGGGCTCGGTGGACGGCTGGTCGGGCCGCGTCTGGCACCGGCTGGAGGCGGATCTGACAGCGTGGCGCGGCAAGGCGGTGCGGCTGCGCTGGCGTTACACGACCGATCAGCTGTACGTGGGCCGCGGGGCGTACGTCACCGGCATCATGGTCGGGGACGGCCGCCGTACGGTCTTCGACGAGACCCGGGCGTCGGACGCGGCCCGGATCGAGGCGACCGGCTGGGTGCGTTCCGCGGACTGACGCGGCCGGTGACACCCGGTCAGGAGGTCTCGGCGCACGACCGGTTCATCCGGCCCGCGGAGATCGTACAGAAATCACACAGAGATTCATGTCACATACAGGGATTCCCGCCTCCTCTGCAACCGATCTGATGCCCGCGACGTGATATCGGTTCGGAGATCACTTACAGATCGCTTACTCACGCGTAGATCACGTACGCACGATTCCAGGGGCCCCACACTCATGACCACACAGCTGAACCGACTCCCCCGCCGGATGGCAGCCCTTCTCGCTGTCACCGCGCTCAGCCTCGGCGCCGCCGCCTGTTCGTCGTCGTCCGACGACAAGGCATCGGGGGATTCCTCATCGGCCACCTCGTCCGAGAGCGCCACGTCGGGCCAGGGGACGGCCGGTTCGGACAGCTCCAGCAGCTCGGCCTCCGGCAAGGACTCCAGCGGCACTGCGTCCAACAGCGGTACGAACGCGACGGAGAGCTCCTCCACCGGTGGCGGCAAGGGAGCGGCGGCGGGCAGCTCAGCGGGATCGCGCTGCCACACCGCCGATCTGAAGGCGGCCTTCGCCACGGGCGGCGACGCCGTGCCCGACATGAAGTCCGACAACCAGACGCAGGCCTCGGTGGCGTTCACCAACATCGGCAAGAGCACCTGCACGCTGACCGGCTTCGCCGGCGTCGACATGGTCGGCGACCAGGCGTCCGACGGCACCTGGTCGCTGGCGCGCTCCTCGAAGCCGACCACCACCGTCTCGCTGTCGCCCGGGGACACCACCGACTTCAGCATCACGCTCGGCGCGACCACGGAGAAGGGCTCGGGCAGCTTCCAGCCCGGTCTGGTGCGGATCACCCCGCCCAACGAGAAGACCCAGTTCGCGCTGAAGTGGCCGTTCGGTGGCGCTGTCACCAAGCAGGACGGCGCCACCCACCCGGCGACGTACGTCAACCCGATCGGGTCCTGACACCCGGGTCCTGTCCGGCTCTTCACGGTCCACGCGATCGTCGAAAGTTCTTCGCGGTTCTTCGTGGTCTTCGCGGACCGTAAGGCCGTGAGACCGTCGCGGGCCGGACAGGGCCCCGTTCGTTTGATACCCCCCGGACTGATACCTGCTGCCCCGCACAGCGGCGGCTCACAGCCCCGGCGCGCTCCGCTGCTGCCGGCGCGCGGCGACCTGGCGGTACAGCTCCGCGGCCTCGTCCCCGCAGCCCAGCTGCTCCAGGCAGTGTGCCTCGTCGTTGCGGCTGGCCAGCGCGTCCGGGTGGTCGAGGCCGAGCACCCGCTCCCGGGCCGCGGCGACCGCCCGGTAGACGGTGAGCGCGTCCGCCCAGCGGCCCAGCCAGCCCAGCCCGACAGCGATTTCGCGGCGGCTGACCAGGGTGTCCGGGTGGTCGCCGCCCAGCGCCTGTTCGCGCAGTGCGCAGACCTCGCGCGCCTCGGCGAGCGCCTCGTCCCACCGGCCGAGCCGGCCGAGGTTCACCCCCAGGCCGTGGCGGGCCCGCAGGGTCTCCGGGTCGGCAGGCCCCTGGACCCGGGTGCGGTCGCCGACCAGCGCGCCGAACCGTTCGAGGGCTTCCGCGCTGCGGCCCAGCCGGCCCAGGCTGATGGCCACCTCGTAACGGGTGGCGAGGGTGTCGGGGTGATCGGCGCCCAGCGCCTGTTCACGGGCGGCGGCCACCTCCCGGTAGATCTCCAGCGCCTCCGGCCAGCGCCCCAGCTGTCCCAGCGCGTAGGCGACTTCGTACCGGGTCACCAGGGTGTCCGGGTGCGCGGCGCCGAGCACGGCGGCACGCGCAGCGGCGACCTCGCACGCCATCCGGTGCGAGTCCTCCAGCCGCCCCAGCCTGCTCAGGTTGAAGGCGAGGTTGTGCCGGCAGCGCAGCGTGTCCGGGTGGTCAGGACCGACGGTGCGCTCCCGGGCGGCGAGCACCGACGCGTACACCTGGTGCGCCTCGAAGTGGCGGCCGAGCTGACCCAGTACGTACGCGGTCTCCTGCCGGGCGGCGAGGGTCTCGGGATGGTCGGCGCCCAGGGCCCGCTCCCGGCCGTCGGCGACCCGGGTGAACTCGCGCAGCGCGTCGGCCGCCCGCCCGGTACGGCTCAGTGTGAAGCCCACCTCGTAACGGCTGGCCAGGGTGTCCGGATGGCCGGGGCCGAGGACGTACTCACGCTCGGCCGCCACGGCCCGGTGCACCTCCCCCGCCTCCGCCCAGCGGCCCAGCCGGCTCAGGCTCAGCCCGGCGTTGTGGCGGCCGGCGAGCGCGGCGACCAGGTCCGGCGGCGGGGTGGGCCGCTGCCCGGTGGAGGCCACAGGGACGGCGGCGGCTCCGCGCGGAGGTCCGGCGGTCGTCCACTCACCGGTGAGCGCCGTCGCCCGGTCGGTGGGGGTGGAGGTGACCGTCCAGGTCCCGGTGGCCTTGTGGCCGGTGGTCATGGACCGGGTCCAGGGCGGCAGCGGGGGCAGCCGCGGGGGCAGCTGGACCGCAGGCCCCGGCACGGCCGTCGCGGCCAGCCCTGCCGCCGGTGTCTCCGGGCCGAGCAGCAGGCCGAACTCCCTGGCGTCCGCGGGGCGCTCGTCCGGGGTCTTGGCGAGCAGGTCGAGGACGGCCCGGTCGAAGAACTCCGGCAGTTCGGACCGGTGGCTGCGCGGTGGTTCGGGCACGGTGTCCCGGTGTCCGACGAGCACCGCCCAGGCGTCGTCGAGGTCGAACGGCGGTGCCCCGGTGGCGATTTCGTACAGCACGCACCCCAGTGAGTAGAGATCGCTGCGGTGGTCGATCTCACCGCCGCCGATCTGCTCGGGTGACATGTAGTGCGGGGTGCCCATGGCGATGCCGGTACCGGTGAGCCGGGAGGTGAAGCCGATGTCGTGGCCCAGGCGGGCGATGCCGAAGTCGCAGATCTTCACCGTGCCGTCGGTGAGCCGCATGATGTTGGCGGGCTTCAGGTCCCGGTGGACGATGCCCTGTTCATGGGTGTACGCGAGGGCGGAGGCGACCTGCCGGGCGATGTCGACGACGTCGGGCACCGGCAGCGGCCGCTGCTCGTTCGCGACGAGGAGCTGGCTGAGGTTCTGGCCGTCGAGCAGCTCCATGACGAGGTACAGGACGCCCTCGTACTCACCGAAGTCGTGGACGACGGTGACCCCGCGATGCTGGAGGGAGGCCGCGACCCGCGCCTCGCGGCGGAAGCGCTCGCGCAGCACCCGGGTGAAGGACTGGTCGTGCTGGGGTCCCAGCGGCTTGAGGCACTTGACGGCGACATGGCGGCCCAGGGACTCGTCACGCGCCCGCCACACCTCGCCCATGCCCCCGCGCCCGATCGCTTCGAGCAGCCGGTACCGGCCGTGGATCAGCCTGGTGTCCGCCATCTCGTGCTGTCGCCCCCGTCGCCTCGCTGCACCGTCCCCGGCCCGTCCAGTATGGCGTCCGGTGTCCGGAGTTTGTACGGTGCCGGACGGCTGCCCGGGCCCAAGCGCGCCATTGCCTTCAGAATATGGCCAGGTGGCAGCTGCCAGCGCAGCCGGTCGGGGATGCAGCGCAGGGCGTTGCCGGTGGCGGTGAGCCGACGGTTCACGGTCTCCGGGCCGGGTGCCGGTCTCCCGTAGAGCTCATGGGCGTACGGAGGCAGTGAGGCGTACGCGAGAGCGGCCACCTGCCGCCAGAGCGCCGCGCGCGCCGGAGCGAGAACGGCGGGAACGGGGGGCCTGCGCAGGAACGCGTCGACCTCGCGGGACTCCGCGGTGGCGGCGAGTTCGGGGCGTACCGACTCGAAGTACGCGGCGAGTGCGGCCCGGTCCGCGGGCACCTCCGCCGGGTCGAGCCCGACCAGCCGGGCGCTCTCGCGGTTCTCGTCGATGTAGCGGTCGGCCTGCGCGTCGCCGATGGGGACGCCGGAGCGGCGCAGGACGCCGAGGTACGAGTCGATCTCGGCGCAGTGCACCCAGAGCAGGAGCGCCGGCTCACCGACGCCGTACCGCTCCGCGGTCACGGGATCGGTGGCACCGAGGAAGCTGTGGATCCGGCGGACCCGGGCGCCCGCCTGCTCGGCGGCCTCGGTCGTGCCGTAGGTGATGGTGCCGACGAAGCTCGCGGTGCGCAGCAGCCGCCCCCAGGCGTCCCGGCGGAAGTCCGAATTCTGGATGACACCGCGGACCGCGCGGGGGTGCAGCGCCTGGAGGTAGAGGGCGCGGACACCGGCGATCCACATGACCGGGTCCGCGTGTGCCTGCCAGGTCACCGATCCGGGGCCGAAGAGGCCGGGGTCCGGTCGGTCCGCCGTACGCGGTCTGTCGCTCATGCCGCTCCGCCGCCGCTCGTTGTCCTGCCGGCAGCTCGCTGGTTGCTACCGACCGGCCGTCTCCGTTCCCGGACCGGTTCCGGGCCGGACCTCCTGGGTCACATGTCCCCCACGTACGGGATGCCCCGGTTCGCAGCGCGCCACTCCGTGCTGAGCGTGCGGGTTCCCTCCCGGACGAACGCCGCGGGAGAGCGATGCGCTCCCCTCGCTGCCCGGCCCGGCCGGGAGGGTCGGGTCAACAGCAAAGCGATCCCGAAGAAATGGCCTAGGCCTCGACGGAGGAGCCCTGCGCCCCGGGCCACTGAGTGGCCGGGGTCATTCCGTTGGCCCCATGAGACACCGAAGAGCCCTGCGCCCCGGGCCATTGGGTTGCCACGGTCTTGCTGGTGCTCCCAGGAGACTCAGCCGCCGCCTGCCAGGCCAGGCCGAGCACCGACAACGAAAGCACTGCTGAAAGAGCAGCAGCGGTCAGTTTCTTCTTACCGTTGTTCATAGGTTCCCCTCAGCGCCTCAACCAGCTGGCAGAATCCGTCAGTTGGCAACTCTCCGCTGGTCAGGCGGTCGGTTGTGCGATGATCCGTCAGATTAACATGGCACGCACACGCGACTTGTGGCCTGTGCGTCCAGCTCAGCGGCCGGATCGCCGGGTCACCCACCTTCTGCCCACTCCGCCGGCGCCGCGTCGAGCAGCTCGGCGAGGCGGGCGCGGTCCGGCAGGGGGCCGTGGTCGCCGGTCACCCGCAGTGCGGCGCCCGCCGTCAGATGCCCCAGCCGCAGCGCCCGTACGGGTTCTTCGCCGCGCAGCAGCCCGGCGAGGAACCCGGCAGCGAACGCGTCGCCGGCGCCCACCGGTTCGATGACTTCGACCGGGGGCGCGGGCACCGTGTGAACCCGGGGGCCGTCGAAGGCGGTGGCGGCCCGGGCACCGTCCTTGACGACGAGGACGGGCGGCTGTGGCAGCAACTCCCGTACGGCGAAGGCGTCGGCCAGTTCGTCTCCCCACAGCGCCTGCGCCTCGTCGAGGCCCACGAACGTGATGTCCGCCCTTCGGGCGAGCCCGAGCAGCACGGCGGGCGCCGCACCGTCCGCCCACAGAGCGGCCCGGTGGTTGACGTCGAAGCTCACGGGGCACGGGCGTTCAGCGATGTCGGGCCGGAGCAGCGCGAGGACCAGGTCCCGGCAGCCCGCCGAGAGCGCCGGGGTGATGCCGCTGAGGTGGACGAGGCCTGCGGAGCGCACGGCGTCGTCGTCCAGGAGGTCCGGGGTCAGGGCCGAGGCGGCGGAGCCGCGGCGGTAGTAGTGGACGCGGGTGCCCTCGGTGCCGGGGTCCTTGACGAGGAGTCCGGTCGGGCGGTGCGGGTCGGTGCGTACGCCGCTGATGTCGACACCGGCCGCCGCCACCTCTGCGCGGATCCGGTGTCCGAACGGGTCGTCACCGAGCGCGGAGACCCAACGGCTGGGCACCCCGTGGTCGGCGAGGTACATCGCCACGTTGGACTCGGCGCCCGCGATCCGGATCCCGAGCAGACCGGCGCCGTCCAGCGGGGCGGCGGGTTCGGGGATCAGCGCGGCCATGGTCTCACCGATACAGGTCACCGGCCCGGTCACCGGCCGCCGGCCGGTTCCGTGGGAGCTGTGCATCGACGTCACTCGGTTCTCCCGGGGTGGTAGGCACACGTGGGCAGGCCCCGGACGCCGACCCGGGTGGCGAAGACCGCGCCGTCCAGCGGTCCGGGTGCGGCGAGACCGTGCCGCGCGCTGGTGACGTACAGACTGTCCCCGTCGAGGCACAGCCCGGCGGGCTGCGTCGCCGGAATGCGGATCTGCCGGTCCAAGGTGCCGTCGGCGCGGTAGCGGTGGACGGTGCCGGTGCCCCAGACCGCAGTCCACAGGGCGCCTTCGGCGTCCACCGTCATACCGTCGGGGCTGCCGCGGTCGAAGACGGCGAAAGTGTCCGGCGTACCCGGCAGTCCGGTGTCCGGATCGACCGGGTACCGGCGGATGATGCCCTTGGCGCTGTCGGCGAGGTACATCACGGTGCCGTCCGCGGAGAATGCCGGGCCGTTGGGCACGGTGAGGCCGTCCAGCACCCGGATCACCGTGCCGTCGTGATCGACACGGTAGAGGGAGCCCGCGCCGTCCTCGGCGTCGCAGGCCATGCTGCCCGCCCAGAACCTGCCGTACGGATCGGCGGTCGCGTCGTTCATCCGCATGGCCGTGGCGGCCCCGTCCTCGGGGCGCGCGAGCCACTCGGTCCGCCCGTGCGCGGTGATCAGACAGATGCCGGTTCCGGCGGCCGCGATCCAGGTTCCGGGGCGAGCGTGTACGGGGGCGACCGCGCCCAGGGGCACGGGCAGCCGGGCGAGTTGCGTCAGCGGAGCTGAGCGGTCCGTTGGTCCGGCCAGCAGCCGCCCGGTGAGGATGTCGACGAGGACGATGCCGCCGTCGACCGCGCGTATTCCTTCACCGAGCCCGAGCCGGTCCTGCCAGCAGACGGCCGGGGTGCCGGCGGTCATCGGACGGTGTCCGCGGAGGCGGCGGCGCGTACGGCGTCGCGGAAGGCGCGCGCCCGCTCGCGCAGTGCTGCGGTGCTGCCGCCGTCGGCCGCGTCGCCGATCAGCGGCGAGCCGACACCCACGGCGGTGGCCCCGTGCGCGAGATAGCTCCCGGCCGCGCCGGCGTCCACCCCTCCGACCGGCACGAACGGCGCGTCCGGGAACGGGCCCCGCAGTGCCCTCAGATATCCGGGGCCACCGGCCTGCGCAGCGGGAAAGATCTTGAACGCGTCCGCACCGAGCCGCCGCGCGGCGACGATGTCGGTGGGGGTCATCACCCCTGCCAGGACGGGCAGCCCGAGGCGCCCGGCCTCGGTGACGGCCTCGCAGACGGCAGGGGTGACGACGAAGCCGGCTCCCGCGTCCCGCACCGCGTGTGCGTCCTCGGCGGTGAGCACGGTGCCCGCACCGAGCGGCGCACCTGGACCCAGCGCGGCGCGGGCCCGGCGGATGACGTCGAGTGCGTCCTTGCCGCTGAGAGAGACCTCGATGAGCGGGAGGTGCTCCTCCGCCAGGGTCAGTACGGTTCTGAGCGCGGCGTCCGCGTCGGCGCCGCGCACGATGGCGACGATCCGGTGGGTGCGCAGCGCGGTCAGCAGATCCACGGGTGAGTTCCCCTCCTGTCGGTGTCTTCCGGCGCCGTGCCGGATTCGGATTCCGGCTCCGTCTGTGGCGCTGGTTGTGTCCACGGCTCCGGTGCCTGCGCAGCCAGGGTGAGACGCCAGCGGACCTCGCCGCTGCGCGGAACGCACGCGGCGTCCCCGTCCCGCGCGGCCGCCAGGTCGAACACCCGACCGAGCATGGGCTCGACGCCCACGGACCGGTACGGCTCCCGCTCGGGGAAGCCGCCGAGGTTGCGCCACACCGCCACGGACACCGGCTGGCCTTCGGCCTCGACGGCCATGCGCAACGTGGCCGCGCCGTCGCGGACGCACACCTGTGGGGTGTCCACGACGGCGCCGACCGCCGTCCCGTCATCCGGCCCGAGACGGTCGAGCCCTGCCGTCCGCCCCGGCTGCGACGGCCAGGAACAAGGGGTCCACCGGGCGCCGCTGTCGGGATAGAAGCGGGTCGGCGTGCCGCCCCTGATCCCGATGTGCGCCTCCTCCGAGAGATCGAACAGCGCGTGCGCGGCCCACAGGAAGCGGTAGCCGGGTTCTGCCGTGAGCCGGTAGTCGGCCACCGCGCGGTCCCCGTCGCCGCGAATCCGGCGGCTGAGCCGGAAGTCCGGGCAGTCGACGGACTCGGTGCCACCGGCCCGCTGCCAGGGCCGGGTCCAGGCATCGCCGTGGTCGGGTGTGCCGCGTACGGTCGGTACGCATTCCTCCAGGCCACCGGCGTCGGCGAAGGCGTCGCCCGGGATGGCGCCCGGGCGGCGCGGCTCGTCACGGTGCCAGAGCCATTCGCGGCCGGCCGCCCGCAGCGACGTCCACCTCCCGCCGCAGGCCGGGTCGGTCTCGATTCTGATGGTGGGCATCGTGCTCACCACTCGGCGAAGGCGCCGTCGTCGTACCGCCACACCGGATTGCGCCAGGCGTGCCCGGACCGGTCGGCCGCGCGTACGGCGCTCTCCTCCACCGTGACACCGAGCCCCGGCAGGGCCGTGCGCCGCGCCCGTCCGCCGACGAAGCGGAAGGGTTCGGTGTCCACGACGTACGAGAGCAGGTCGGCGTCCTTGTTGTAGTGGATGCCCCGGCTCTGCTCCTGGATGAGGAAGTTCGGGGTGGCGAAGGCGATCTGGAGACTGGCGGCGAGTGCGATCGGGCCGAGGGGGCAGTGCGGGGCGAGTTGCGCGCCGTAGGTCTCGGCGAGCGAGGCGATGCGGTGGACCTCGGAGATGCCTCCGGCGTGCGAGGGGTCCGGCTGGGCGACCGCGATGCCGGCCGTGAGGGCGGGCAGGAAGTCGGCCCGCCCGTACAGCCGTTCGCCGGTGGCGATGGGTACGGAGGTGGCGCCGACGAGGGCGGGCAGCAGGTGCCCCTGTTCGGGAAGGAGCGGTTCCTCCACGAACAGCGGGTGCAGCGGCTCGATGGCGTGCAGGACCCGGCGGGCGCCGGCCGGTCCGAATCTGCCGTGCATGTCGATGGCCACATCACGGCCGGGGCCGAGGACCGCACGGGCGGCGCTCACCCGATCGACGACGGCGGCGGTCTCCGCGGGGGTGGCGAGGGGTGTGGTGCGGCCCGCCGCGTTCATCTTGACGGCGGTGAAGCCGGCCTCGACCTGGGCGGTGATCTCCTCGGTGAGCTGGGCGGGTTCGTCGCCGCCGACCCAGGCGTAGACCCGCACCTCGTCGCGGACCGGACCGCCGAGCAACGCGTGCACGGGCGCGCCGTAGGCCTTGCCCGCAATGTCCCAGAGGGCCTGGTCGATACCGGCGACGGCGCTGGAGAGAATCGGGCCGCCCCGGTAGAAGCCGCCCTTGCTGAGCACCTGCCAGTGGTCCTGGATGCGCAGCGGGTCCTTGCCGATCAGGTATTCGGCGAGGACATCGACGGCGGCGCGTACGACCTCGGCCCGGCCCTCGACGACGGGCTCCCCCCAGCCGACGATGCCCTCGTCGGTCTCGATCCGGCAGAACAGCCAGCGTGGCGGTACGAGGAAGGTCTCGATACGAGTGATCTTCACCGGTTCGCGGTCCCCTCGTCGGTGGCCGGCCGGGTGCCGTGGGCCCGGTCGAGGTCCCGTACGGCCTGGTCGAGCAGGTCCCGCATGGCGCGTTCGGCGGCAGCCGGGTCCTGGTGGCGTACGGCGTCGAGCACAGCCCGGTGGCTGGGTACGGGGTCCTCGCCGTGCGGCGAGCTGTGCACGATCTCGTCGCGGTGCGCGAGGCCCGACTCGATGACCATCTCCATGCGTTCGAGCAACTCGTTGTGGGTGGCCGCGAGGAGCGCGCGGTGGAAGGCGAGGTCCGCCTCGACCGCGTGGGCCGCGCCGCCCGCCTTCTCACCCATCGCGGCGAGGGCCGCTTCGAGTGCGTCCAGGTCGGCATCGGTGCGTCGGGCGGCGGCCAGCCGGACAGCGGCCGGCTCGATGATGCCGCGCACCTCGCCGAGGTTGTGCAGCAGTGCCAGGTCGGTGCCGGAGCCGCTGCCACCCGCGAACTGCCAGCGCAGCACGTCCGCGTCGAGGAGGTTCCAGTCGGCGCGGGCTCTGACGAAGGTGCCGCGTTTCTGACGCGCGTCGACCATCCCCTTCGCGGCGAGGACCTTCAGGGACTCCCGCAAGGCGGTCAGGCTGACGTCCAACTCGGCCTGCAGCGCCACGAGATCGAGGGTCGCTCCTTCGGGGATCTCGCCGCTCAGCACCCGGCGCGCGAGAGTCTCCACGGTCTGGCCGTGCACTCCGCGGCGCGCGTATGGCGTCATGTCTGTGTGCCTTCCTGGTGTGCGATTGACGATGAGTACAGAGACGGTCAGGTCCTGCGCTACGGCTACGGAGAGGGTCAGGCCGAGGCCTTGACGACGGACCAGCCGCCGTCCACCAGCAGGCTCGATCCCGTGATGTAGGACGCCTCGTCGGCGGCGAGAAACGCGATCGCCGCCGCGGCCTCCCCGGGGGTACCGAAACGCTTGGCGGCAGTCTCGGCGACGCTCTGCCTCCGGTCATCCTCCGGGACCCGGTCCCATGCCCCGGTGAGGATGGGGCCGGGCAGGACGGCGTTGACTCGCACCTCGGGTCCGTACTCCACGGCCAGTTGTCCGCACAGAGAGAGCAGGGCGCCCTTGGACGCCGCGTACGCGGGATGCCCGGGGATGCCCTTGTGGGCGTGGACCGAGGAGGTGAGCACCACGGCGCCGCGGCGTTCACGCAGGTCGGGAAGGACCGCACGGAAGCCGAGGAACGCTCCGGTGAGGTTCACCGCGAGCTGGCGCTCCCACGAGGTGACGGTCATCTCGTGCGCGGGGGTGACGTCGACCGTGAAGGCGTTGCTCACCAGGATGTCGACGGCGCCGAACGTGTGCGCCGCGGAGACAATCCGCCCCCAGTCGCCCTCGTCCGCGACGTCCGTGCGGACGAAGAGGGCCCGGCTGCCCGCCGCCCGGATGCCCCCGGCGACACGCTCGCCCGCGTCCTCGGCGATGTCGGCGAGGATCACCGCGGCGCCTTCGGCGGCGAGCCGTTCGGCGGTGGCCGCGCCGATGCCCGACGCGGCTCCGGTGACCACTGCCACCTTGTCGGCGAAGCGGGTGTTTCCGTTCATGGGTCTGTCGGCTCCTCGGGTGGTGAAGCTGTCGGCGATTCCGCACGCGCGCCCACGGAACGAGGGCCCGGCCTCCTGACCCAGGCGGCCGGGCCCTCGTTCGGCTGGTACAGAGTGACGGGGCGAGCGGGCCACCGTCAAGATTAATTACTAATTTATATGCTGGCTTGACCAGGCCGGTCCCCTGCCCCGCAGCTCTCGGCCGGGCGGGTCACGAGAGACCGATCCGGCTCATGGGTATCGGCTGGTAGCCCGGGAGTTGAGCGGCGATCAGGTCGTCGTTGCCCAGGGTCGGCTTCCCGTCCACGACCGTCACGACGCCGGGGTCGGCGGTGAGCGACAGATTGCGGTCGACCGTTCCGTACGTGCGCGCGGACGGGGCGATGTCCAGCGCGGCGACACCGCAGAGCGCGTTGTACTCGACGACGTCGTACTTCGGGTAGGCCGGCTGGTCGTCGGCGATGTTCACGAGGTGCGGATAGCGCGAGCGCCACGGCTCCTTCTGGTAGGGAACGGCGGCCAGCAGGTCGTACATCCCCCACGCGCCGCCGGGTGCCACGTCCCCCGCCGCCCAGTTGAGCCCTCGTTCGTCGAGCGTCACCGAATGGACGGACGACAGGATGATGTTGTTGCTGATGACATTGTCCCGGCCGCCGCCGATCTGGAAGGCGGTGTCGACCTTGTAGAAGATGTTGCCGAACGCCGTCGTTCCGCAGAAGCAGTCGTCGAGGTAGATGCCCGAGGCGAAGAGGGATCCGCCGCTTCCCACGATGTCGTGCAGGAAGTTGTAGCGGATGACCGTGCCGCGTCCGGTCCACTCCCGTCCCGCGTAGATGGCGCCGGCGTCGTTGGTCTCCTTCACCACATCGTTGATCTCGTTGTACTCGATCACGTGGTCGTTGCCCCGGAAGACGATGGCGACGTGCGGCGCATCGTAGATGTGGTTGTTGGCGACGTGGTTCCCGACACCGGCGAGTTCGACCGCGGGGCTGTACGTCAGCTGGAGGCGGCTGTAGTCGTGGATCTCGTTGCCGACCGCCCGGTTGCGCGCCGGGGTGAGGGTGGCCCGGTCGCCGCCGGCGAGGGCGATGCCACCCTGGCCGGTGGCCTGGATGTGGCAGCCGCGGACCTCGTTCCCCGATCCGCCGTGCGGGCCGGCCGAGACGCTTGAGTCGCCGATCGTGACCGCGCGACCGCCCAGGAGCCGCAGGGTGCAGTCCGCGACCGTGTTGGACGTGCCGTCCGTGATGACGATGCCGTCGCCTCGCGACCCCTCGAACACAAGGTCCGAGAACGTGACGTGCGAGCAGCCATTGAGGACGGCCATCGGGTCGGCGAGCAGCGACAGTTGCACCGACGCGCCGGACAGGTCGCCCGGCGGGTACAGATACAGCTTCCCGGTGGCCCGGTCGAGGTACCACTCGCCCGGCGAGTCGAGCTCCTCCAGCACGTTGTAGTAGTAGTAACGCCGGCCCGCCCCGACGGTGTACATGCTGGCGGTCCTGGTGGAGATGGTCTGCGCCGCCGGGTCGATCGCCTTGATCTGAAGGTTGCCGTCGGCCCACTCGTAGAACCAGTAGCCCTGCATCCACACGTCGCTGGTGTCGGCCCAGGTCGACGGCCGGGGGTCGGTGTACGTGAACGTGGCCCCCTTGGCGAATTCGGCGGCCATCTTGTCGGGGTCGCCGAGGACACTGCGGGGGTTCCCGCCCGGGTCGATGACCTGACCGACGGCGAGGAACTCGGTGTTCGGGTAACGGGCGAGGGTCATCGCCTCGCTGTTGAAGAACAGTTCGGGCGGGGTGACCGCGCGCGGCAGGCCGTATCCGGTCTGGACGATCTGGCCGTAGTCGGTGATCCCGAGCGCCTTCAGGTCGAACTCGCGGACGGTGTCGCGCGACCCGGCCGGGAGGCGGTCCCGTATCGCCTGGTCGCCGACCGGCCCGAAACCGGTAGCGGGCAGGTCCACGCCACCCACGAGCCGGACCTGTTCGCCGTGGTAGGCGGCGTAGGTGACCGGGCGGCCCGGCGCACCGGAGTCCTGCGCTTCGAGGGTGAAGCTCCGCGTCCGCCGGTACGTGCCGCCCCGGAGGAAGACGGTCACCGGTTGAGCGGCACGGCCCGGCGCGGCCCGCCGCCAGGTCCGGATCACGTCGCGCGCCTTCTCCAGCGTCGCGAACGGCGCGGCCTTCGTGCCCCGGTTCGAGTCCTTCCCGTCCGTTGCCACGAAGAAGGTCTTCTGCTCCTCGGCCCGGTCCCGCCGGTCACCGGTACCGGCGTAGGCCGGTCCGGCGATGAGGGCTGCCGACGCACCGGCCCCGACGGCACCGGCGGCCTTGAAGAGATCACGTCGCGAGAATCTGGACATGTAGTGCCCTTTCGTAGGTACCTACTGGAACCGGGCCCTCGGTCCGGGGCGAACAGCGCCTCCGGCCGAGCCTTCGTTGCGGGATGCTCCGGCTATCGATAATCGCTGAGCGATAAGTAGTGGGTCGGCAGTGGCGAGTGTCAAGGGATCCTTCAAATCCCGCCGCAAGAAACCGAGTTCATGCGCCTCACAGGTTGCGAACCGGTAACGCTGCCGTTGCCGACCCTTGACCACCGGCCGACAGGTCCCCGATGGTGAGGTCGCTATCGATAAGCGATAAGCGATTAGCGATCGATGGAGGGTTCGATGGTTTCGGGTTCTCGCCGGCATCTGTTCAAGCTGGGTGCCATCGCCGTATCCGCCGCACTGCTCACGGGCTGCTCGACCGGCACGGACTCCGCAGGCGGCGACAGGAACATCCGCATGCTGGTCAACATCACTCCGGTGCTGACCAAGCAGTTCTACAAGGACCTGGTGGCGGGGTACGTCGCCGGCCACCCCGGGGTGAAGGTCACGATCGAGGCGCCCACCGGCAGGGGCATCGAGGACACGCTGAAGCAGCAACTGGCCGCGGGCAGCCCGCCCGACGTCCTCGCCGGCGGGCAGAACACGGCTCTCGCCGCGCAGATGGCGCCGCTGCCCGACGCACAGTGGGTGAAGGACGCACCGTTCGCGGAGGCGTCCAAGCTCGACGGCAAGGTGTGGATGGCCGGTACCGGCGTCCAGCTCCAGTCGCTGGTCTTCTACAACAAGGCCGCCTTCGCCAAGGCCGGTGTCACCGGGACGCCCAAGACCTTCGACGAGTTCACCGCCGCGCTGCGCAAGCTGAAGGGCGCCGGATACACGCCGATGCAGACCGGCGGTGAGTGGACCACCGGCGCGCAGGCCCTGATGATGGCCAACCCGAACGTGATGAACACCGAGCCGCAGTGGTACGCGAAGCGGAACAAGGGCTCCGTGACCTTCGCCGGCAGCAACTACGCCAAGTACCTGGACGTCTACCAGTCCTGGATCAAGGACGGCCTGGTTCCCAAGGACGCCAACGGCATCAAGTACCAGGACATGATCAACAACTTCACGGCCGGCAAGTCGGCGACGATGGTGATGGGCAACTGGCTGACGGCCTCGCTCGCCGGAGCGAAGCCGGGCTTCGACACGGGCGTGTTCCCGGTCCCCACGTTCGACGGCTCCACGCCGCCGCAGGCCGCCAACCCGGCCATGCCGTACTCGGTGCTCAAGAGCTCCAGGCATGCGGACGCGGCAATAGACCTGGTGAAGTACCTGGTCAGCGACAAGAAGGCGATCACGAAGGCGCTGAGCGCGGAGGGCAACTTCCGTACCGGATACAGCTACAAGACCACCCCGCTGACCAACGACATCGCGAAGCTCCTCGACAAGGCCGGCGGCAAGACCGTCGCGATCGGCCCGGGACTGGGCGACAACTCATCCCCTGCGGGCTTCCCCGATGAGTTCAACACCCAGGTCCAGAGCATGTATCTGGGAACCACAGCCGATCAGGTGGCGCGGGCCATGGACAAGTGGTGGGCCGCGAATGCGCCCAAGTAACGTGACGCTCACCGCTCCTGGACCACCGGACAACCCGCCGGTCCAAGAGCGCCCCCGTCGCACTCACCACACTCCCCCGCGCCCGCTGCGCGTACGCGCCGCCCGCAGCCTGCCCAGCATCTTCATGGTCGGCCCCGCACTGGCTGCGGTCGTGGCCTTCATCCTCATCCCCGTCGTGGTCGCCGGACGGCTCAGCCTCACCGACTGGGACGGCTTCTCCGACAGTTACAAGTCCCTCGGCCTGGACAACTACGTTCAGCTGTTCCACGATCCGGGCGTGGCGAACGCGGCGTACGTCACGCTCGTCATCGCGGTGGTCGGCACCCTGGCCTGCAATGTCCTCGGCCTGGGCCTCGCGGTCATGCTCAACGGCGAGGGGCGCGCCAAAGCGGTACTGCGGGGCCTGTTCTTCTACCCGCATGTGCTCGGCGCGGTCATCATCGGCTTCCTGTGGTCGGCCATACTCAGCAGCGAAGGAGCGGTCAACACCCTCCTCACCGCGGCACACCGCTCGAAGATCCCGTTCCTGTCCGATCCGCAGTGGGCGCTCGCAGCGGTCGTCTTCGTGGTGGTCTGGTCGACGTTCGGCGTGAACGTGGTTCTCTACCTCGCCGGGCTGCAGACGATCCCGGAGTCGCTCCTGGAAGCGGCGCGGATCGACGGCGCCTCACGCTGGCAGACGTTCCGCCAGGTCGTGCTGCCGATGCTGGCACCCACCGTGACGATCAACGTGGTCCTCGTACTCGTCCAACTGCTGCGGGTCTACGACCTGGTGCTGGCGATGACCGACGGGGGTCCGGCCGGCCACACGCAGACGTACGCGTACCTGGTGCTTTCGGAGTCGTTCCTGAACGGGAAGATCGGCTACGCCTCGGCCCAGAGCATCGTCCTCATGATCGTCATCACGGTGCTCGCCGTCGTGATCGTGGCGCTGCGCCAGCGCAGCGAGAAGGCGGTGGAACAGTGAACCGCACTGCAGGCAGCCGCGTCGGCTCGGTCATGCTGGGCCTCTTCGCCCTGGTCATGCTGGCGCCGCTGTACCTCGTGATCGTCAACGCGTTCAAACCGGAGTCGGCGATCCGTCAACGGCCGTTCTCCGCCGCCCCGGGGTTGCTGTCCACGGACTATCTCCGAGCGGCACTGTCGTCACCGGACTACAACATCGTCAAGTCGTTCGGTGTGACGGTGATGTTCGTGGTCCTGGTCAACGTGCTGTCCCTGGCACTGGCCGGTCCGGCCGCCTACGTCATCGCGCGGGGTACCCGCCGGTGGCACAAGGGGATGCTGCTGGTGTTCCTGGCCGGGCTGTTCATCCCCGGGCAGGTCCTGGTCATCCCGGTGATCTACGTACTGCGCTTCACGGGCCTGATGGGCACGATCCCCGGATTCGTCCTGTACGAGGCGACGCTGACCCTGCCGCTGTCGATGTTCCTGTTCGTGGGCTACATCAAGTCCATCCCCCGGGAGCTCGACGAGGCGGCGCAGATCGACGGCGCGGGCCGGCTGCGCACCTTCTGGCAAGTGATCTTCCCGCTGATGCGGCCGGTCGTGGTCACCGCGATCGTCCTGCACACCATCGGGGTCTGGACGGACTTCGTGAACCCGCAGATCGTACTGGGCCCGACATCGGGCCTGTATACCGTCATGACCGGGGTGTACTCCGCGATCGGCCTCCACACCACCGACCTGTCCGTGGTCTATCCGACGCTGCTGCTGGCGATCGCACCGGTACTGGTCTTCTTCGTGATCATGCAGCGCAAGATCGTCGGTGGCCTCACCGCCGGCGCGACGAAGGGGTGACCGTGGGCAAGCACATGGTGAGCGTGACGGCGTCCGTGCCGGCCGGTGAACCGCCCGCCTGGGCCGTACTGCAAAGGCAGTTGTTCTCGGTACTGGACGAGGCATGGCGGGTTTTCGAGGACCGGTACTGTCACTCCGACGGCGGGCTGCGCTTCGACGGGGTCCTGGAAGGCCGTGACGGAGCGGACGACTTCTACGAACCGTTCTTCAACTGGCCGATGCTGTACCAGCTCGGCGGGGCGGACGACCTGCTCGACGCCAGCAAGAAACACTGGAACGGCATCACCCGGCAGCTTTCCGAAGCCGGGTTCCTGGTCGACGAGTACGAGCGCGGGTACGACTGGTTCCACCAGGGCGAGTCGCTGCTGATGTTCTACGGGATCTGCGCGGCCGACCCGTCCGACGACGCGTTCCGCCGGCGGGCGCTGCGCTTCGCCGACCTCTACCTGCCCACCTCGCCCGTCGGGAACGTCGACGGCTCGCAGCGGATCATCCGGGCTCCGCACACCGGGGCCGGCGGGCCGCGCCGTGGCGTGGATGACGCATGGGCGCAGGGGTTCGGCGCGGAGCTGACCAACATGAAGCCGTACGGCCTGCCCCTGGAGGACCTTCCCGGGATCGACACCTGGGACGATCTGGCCGACCCCGGTAACGCGCGGCGTATGGGCGAGGCGATGAACCGGCGGCTCGGCGACGGCGATGTCGCGGTGAATCTCGCGTCCACCTCGCTGATCGCCAACGCGTGGCTGTACACGGGCGAGGACCGGTACCGCGACTGGCTCGTCGACTACGTGCAGGCCTGGCGGGACCGGGCCGCCGCCGCGGGCGGCGTCATCCCCGACAACGTGGGGCCCTCCGGCGAGGTCGGTGAGCTGCACGACGGCCGCTGGTACGGCGGCCCGTACGGCTGGACCTGGCCGCACGGTCTGCACAGCGTCGGCGCGGTCGCGGTCGTCGCTGCCATGAACGCCGCTCTGGTCACCGGCGACAACGCGTGGTTCGACCTGGCCCGCGCCCCGCTGGACCGGGTGCTGGACGAGGCGACGCGCGGGCCGGTCCGTGACGGTGACTCCAGCATGGCCATGACCTGGCTCCAGCGCCTCGGGCCCGATGCCGGCAGCGACCTGCAACTGGTGCCCTACCGGTACGGCCTGCACGGCTGGTTCGACCACCAGCCGCTGCAGATCGCCTTCCCGGCCTGGATCTGGTGGTGCTCCGGCGATCCGCAGGACCGGCAGCGGCTGGACCGCGTGGAGCGGGACTGCGGCTACGACTGGACGACCGTGCACGCCTTTCGCGACAAGGAGGAGGCCGGACACGAGGCGCCGTGGCTCGCCTACCTCGACGGTCGCAACCCCGACTACCCGGCCCGGGCCCTCGGCATGGCGCTGGGGCAGGTCGCCCGCAGGATGGCACTCGTCCGCGAGGATGCGACCACCGCCCGCACCGATGACATCCACTGGTGGCAGCGGCTCAATCCCGTGGTGACCGAGATTCTGGTGCAGCTGACCACGGGCGCTCCCGCCACCCCCTACAACGGGGGGCTCCAGCAGGCCCGGGTGCGCTACTGGGACGCCGACCGGGGCCGTCCCGGCCTGCCGGCCGACGTCGCCGCCCTCGTCGAGGAGCTCGACGAGACCCGGGTCGGCGTCCAGTTGGTCAACCTGAGCCATACGCGCGAGCGGCGTGTGGTCGTGCAGGCCGGCGCGTTCGCCGAGGACGGCATCGACCATGTCGTGGTGGACCGGCTCGACAGCGGCTACCCCGGCCCGAACCGCGCCTACCGGGCCGACGAGTTCACGACCAGTACCCGGCGCACGGACGTGCGCGACAGCCACCTGCTGGTGACCCTGCCGCCGGGGACCCGGCTCGGTCTGACCATGCAGGTGAGGCGCCGTCAGTTCACCCCGAGCCACCCGACGTTCGACCGATACCAGGAGAAGTAGAATGATGAGCGATGAGCAGGCCCAGCCGGTGTTCTCCCTTCCGGTGCGCGGCGACACATACCGGCGTGCCGATGCGGAGCTGGTGGACCAGATGGGCCAGGTGAGCAGCGCCACCGCCTGCGCGAAGCTCCACGGCCTGGGCATCAGGCGCACGTGGATGGAGGGGCCGCAGCCCCTCGCGACCGGGCAGAAGATCGCCGGGTCGGCGTTGACGCTCCAGTTCATGCCGCAGCGCGAGGACATAGCGAGCGGCCTGGCCCAGGAGGCCGTCGAACGCCAGACCGCCCTGTGGGCGGTGCTGGAGGCGGTGCAGCCCGGCGACGTCCTCGTCATCCAGGCGTACGGGTCGGCGTTCAGCGGCTGCGTCGGCGACATGCTCGTCCGCTACTTCAAGCGCAAGGGCGGCGCCGGGATCGTCGTCGACGGCCGGATCCGGGACGCGCCGCGGGTACGCGAGCTCGGCGTGCCGATCTGGTGCACCGGCACCACCCCGCACTACGCCTCCCAGTCGGAGCTGTTCCCCTGGGCGTACGACGTGCCGGTTGCCGCCGGCGGAGTGCTGTGCCTGCCCGGCGACATCGTGGTCGCCGATGACGACGGCGCCGTAGTCGTCCCGCAGGCGACCGCGCCGGAGGTGGTCACCACCGCCCAGGACCACCAGGAGTGGGAGGTGTTCAGCCGGATGCGTCTGGACCAGGGCGCCCGGCTCGGCCACTACTACCCGCTGACGTCGGAGTCGCGCGCGGAGTACGAGCAGTGGCGCGACCAGAAGCGGTCGTCCCAGCGATGAACCATGTCTCGGGCCCGGGTGTGCTGGGCCGCACCGGACTCACGGTCGGCAGGCTCGGCCTCGGCTGCGCACCCCTGGGCAACCTGTACGAACCGGTTCCGGAGCAGGACGCCGCCGGCACGGTGCGTGCCGCGCTGGCGGGCGGGACGCGCCTGTTCGACACCGCCCCGCGGTACGGCAACGGCGTGTCCGAACAGCGCCTCGGCCAGGCGCTGGCCGGGGTGCCCAGGTCCGAGGTCGTCGTCGCGACCAAAGTCGGATACCTGCTCACCGACGACGGCGCCGAGCCGGACTTCTCCTATGACGGCACCATGCGGTGCCTGGAGGAGAGCCTGACCCGGCTCGGCCTGGACCGGGTGGACATCGCGCATGTGCACGACCCCGACCACCATGAGCAGGAGGCCCTCGCGGGGGCCTTCCGCGCCCTGGTCGAACTGCGGGAGCAGGGCGTGGTGTCGGCGGTGGGCGCGGGCATGAACCAGAGCGCCATGCTGGAACGGATCGTCGCGCGGGCCGACGTGGACTGCGTGCTGCTGGCCGGTCGGTACACTCTCCTCGACCAAGAAGCTCTGACGGGCCTGCTCCCTGCGTGCGAGGCCCGCGGTGTCGGGGTCGTGCTGGGCGGGGTGTACAACTCCGGCCTGCTGGCCGATCCGCGGCCCGGTGCGAGGTACGACTACCGGACAGCCGAGCCGCACCAGGTTGCCGCCGCGCTGGCCATCGCGGAGATCTGTGCCCGTCACGGGGTGCCGATGAAGGCGGCGGCCCTGCGGTTCGCGTGGGGGCATCCTGCCGTGTCCGCTCTGGTCGTCGGAGCCAGGACGGCCGATGAAGTGCGGGAGAACCTCGCCATGGCGCAGACCACCGTTCCCGCCGGCCTGTGGGCGGAGCTGCGCGCGGCGGGGCTGCTCCCGCAGGAGGTGCCCACGCCGTGACCGTCATCGACGCACACGTCCACCTGTGGGACCCCGGCCTGCACGACCACGCGTGGCTGCGGTCCGCGGGCGACCTGCATCGCCCCTTCCTTCTCGACGACCTCACCGCGGCCGCCGGATCGGTGACGGCTGTTGTCGTGCAGGCCGGGCGGACGGTGGACGAGGCCCGTTGGCTGTTGGGCCTGGCGGCGCGGTCCGCGCGGCTCGCGGGCGTCGTCGTCCACGCGGATCTCGCCGATCCGGCCGCTGTGGACACGATCGACGCACTCCGTGCGGAGGACGGGAGTTCGGCACTGGTCGGGGTCCGCGACCCGGTCGGGGCGGGCGAGGGCGCCCGCCTCGGACTGCCCCAGGTGCGGCGCTCGCTCGCGGCCCTCGGTGAGCGGGGCCTGACGATGGACCTGCTGCTGGGGCACGGGACCCTGCGCGAGGCACAGGCAGCGGCCAGGGACCTGCCGCAGGTGCGGTTCGTCGTCGACCACGCCGCCATCTCGGCCGTCGACGTGCGGCGCGAGGGCCTCGGCGAATGGGCGGCGCAGCTGACGCCACTGGGCCGGCTGCCCAACGTGGTGTGCAAGTTGTCCGGACTCGGCAGGGCCACCGCCGAACCGGGCGGAGTGCGCCCGGACGCCGTGGCCCGGGTACTGCTCGACGTGTTCGGGCCGCGCCGGCTGATGTTCGGGTCCGACTGGCCGGTCAGCACCCAGTGGTCGCCGTACGAGGACGTGGCCGGGGCCACGGCCCGGGTGCTGGACGGGTTGAAACCCGACGAAGCCGCCGCGGTCCTGGGCGGAACGGCCGTCAGGGCCTACGGACTTGAGCCGGCGGACACGTCCGCCGGCGACAGGATGACAATGATCCGGCAGAGGGAGCACTGATGACTGGTCTGAACGATCTGCTCGAACAGAACAAGGGCATGACGTCCGGCGGGCTGCTGTCCGACCGCGTGTACCGGCTGCTGCGCTCGGCCATCCTGAGCGGCGAGATGGCGCCGGATCAGCGGATCGTCGAATCCGACATCGCCAAACGCCTGGGCATCAGCCAGGCTCCGGTGCGCGAGGCCGTCAAGCGGCTGGTGCACGAGAGCCTGGTCACTCATGTGCCGCGGCTGGGCAGCCGGGTCGCCAGTATCTCGATCGAGCAGGCTGAGCAGGCACGAGAACTGCGCGGTCTGCTGGAGGAGTTCGCCGCCCGAGCCGCCGCCGAGCGCCGCGCCGAGGGCTACGTCGACCAGCTGAACTCGGTGATCGACGACATGCGGCGGGCAGCCCTGCACGACGACCCGAGCAGCTTCCGCGACAGCGACATGGCTTTCCACCGCCTCGTCTGCCAGGCCAGCGGAAACCACCTGCTGCCGCGGTTGTGGGAGGTGATGGAGCCCAGTCTCTGGACCCTGCGCGTGGTGTCCAACCCGTTCTACACCGGCAGCCGCGACAAGCTCGTCGACGAACACGCCCGCCTGCTCGACATCCTCGTCAACGGCCGGGAGGACGAGGCCGCGGAGGCCTTCCGCCGCCACGCGACCGGCACGGCCGGGCCTTCGCAGCACGACGAATAGGACCATCCGGCTGCGTGCGGCAGGCGGGCGCGACCCGTACCGCGACCGTGTTCACCCAGGTCCGCGGTGGACGGTACGGGGAGCTGTCGGCGTACGTAGAACCGGTGTGCCCCGGGTCGTCATCGCCGAAGCCCCGGTGGTGGGGAGCAGGGGGCCTGCTGCGATCAGTGGGCGCCTGGCCTGGCGGCGATGCGTTCCAGAATGGCGTCGAGTTCGGCGCGGGACCACCAGGACCCGTCCCTCATCACTCCCGCGATCTCACGGAGAGCGGTGTGGTCCTCCAGCGGGTCCTCGTCCAGCAGCACCAAGTCGGCAGGCATACCGGTCACCACACGACCGAACCGGCCTTCCTCGCCCAGGAATCGGGCCGGCTCCGTGGTCGTCGTCCGAAGAATGGTCAGTGGGTCGAGTCCGGCCTCGGCGAGGTAGTCGAACTCGTCGTGGAGAGCGAAGCCCGGGATGACTCCCGCGGCCCCGCACGCGTCGGTTCCCGCGACCATCGGGACTCCGGCGTCGGCGAAGGTCTTGGTCATCCTCAGCTGCGCCGACCAGTGGTTGTGCAGGGCGTTGCGGGTGAGGTCGGGGAGCTTGGCGAACTTCTTCGCCGACTTGTCCCAGGTACGCAGTTCCTCGGGGGCCATGTAGCGGCGCCTCGGGTCCTGGCTGTGTTCGGGTGAGTCGGCGAACTGCTGGGTGTGGACCCGGATCAGGGTCGGGCACTGCCAGGTGGTGTGTTCGACGAACAAGACGGCCAGTTCCTCCGCCTTCTGCTGGTCGTAGGAGCCGTCGGCGAGGTTGTAGGCGTGCGCTTCCAGTTCGGACGTACCGGTCGCGGGGTTCGTCACCATTCCCTTGATCAGCTTCATCGCCAGCTTGTCGGCACCGGGGATCTTGATCTTCGGGATCGGAGGGAGCTTACGGGTCGCGTTGCTCGCGCGGACCTCACCCTCCTTGGAGGAGGCCGCGGCGAACACGGTGACACCGGGGCCAAGGTGCTCGATCGACCACACCCCGCCGCGTGCGGCCTCCCGGGGGTCGAGGTCGGCGGGCAGGTGACCGCCCAGGCGGATACCCAGGCGGTTCGCCTCCTCCAGAGCCGCCAGGAAGGTCGCCCTGGTCGTCATGCCCGCCTTGACGAAGTCGGCACCGTCCCGGTGCTGTTCCCGCACGGCCTGCACCGCACCATCGGCGGTGCTCGCGTTGAGCGGCGTCAGCAGGTCACCGGCGGTCGACTTGAGCGCGGGGGCGCCGGTCGGCTGCGGCAGCGTGCCCTGACTCCGGGACTTCAGCAGCCCCCGGTTTCCCGACATCTGCCGGAAACCGACGACGCCGTTGGCCAGCATCAGCGCATACGTGCCGTCGACGTCCTCGGGGGTGTTCAGGGCATGCATGTGCATATCCATGAACGCCGGGACGACGAACCGGCCCCGCCCCTCCACCACGTGCGCGCCCGAGGTGGGTGCGCCGGTCGACGTCACCGACGTGATCCGGCCTCCTTCGACCATCACGTCCTGACCGGTGGTGCGGTGCCCGTCCAGCGGGTCGATCACGGTGACGTCCTGTACCACCACTCGCCCGTTGATCGACGACGGCTCGACATACCTGCTCATTTCTCTCCTTGTTGTCATCCCGGCTTCGGCCTTCGGGCTTCGCCCTTCGGGTGGCCGTCACGCGTCGAACAGCCGGTGCGCGTTGCGGGTGGTGAGGTCCCGCCAGGTGTCGGTGTCGGACGGCTGCGCCGCCGCGTCGACGGACGCGACTTGGGCGAGCGCCCCTCCCACGGGTGTCCAGCAGTAGTCACTGCCGTACAGGAGCTGCTCGGTGCCGAACGCGGCTTCCAGGGCCGGGATCTGGCGTGGGAAGGGCGTCCCGGCCATGTCGTACCAGAGGCGGCCGAACTGCTCCAGGGCACTGGGCGCGTCCTTGGGGCCGCCCCCCACCACCGCGCTGAACATATCCATCCGGTCGGCGAGCAGCGGCAGCGCTCCCCCGCCATGGGTCAACACCCAGCGAATCCGCGGATAGCGAGTGAGGACGCCGCGCAGGAGCAGATCGCTCGCGGTGCGGGCGGTGTCGAAGAGGAACTCCAGCATCGGCCGCGGCCGGCCCAGGGAAAGCTCCTCGGCGTGCGGCGGTGACGTGGGGTGGACGAAGACGAGGGCGCCTCGGCGATCGAGGTCCTCCCACAGCGGTTCGAACCGGGGGTCGCCCAGGTAGATCCCGTGGTGGTTGGTCTCCACGGCCACCCCGTCCGCGCCGAGCACGCCAAGGGCGTGGGCCGCTTCGGCGAGCGAGCCCTCGACGTCGGGCAGGGGCAGGGAGGCGAAGTGGCCGAACCGCTGAGGACACTCGCTGCGGACGCCTGCGCCGAACTCGTTGACCTGGCGCGCGAGGGCGCGGGCCGCGTCGTCGTCCCCGAAGTGCACCCCCGGAGAGGAGATCGACAGGTAGGACTTCTCGATTCCCGAGCGATCCATCAGGCCGAGATGCTGTTCGACGCTCCACGAGGGCCAGCCGGGCATCCCGTCGGGGTGCTCGATGCCGGCGGACCGGGCCGCGGCTACGTAGCTGTCGGTGACGAAGTGGGCGTGGACGTCGATGAGGCCGGTCTGGGTCATGTGGGCTCCCTGGCTTGCGGGTCGAGACCTGAACGAGCGTAGGAACGGCGCCGTAAAATGGCATGGGTGATGCCGATGAATGAAACACCGAGTTCTGGTGACGGCGCCCGGCCACGGCGCGGTGGGAAGCCCGCTGAGGGGCAACCGGTCATCGATCGGGCGTTCGCCCTGCTCGGCGCGTTCGACAGTGACCATCGTGCGCAGACCCTCGGCGAACTCGCGCAGCGAAGCGGGATCCCCCGTAGCAGCGCTCTGCGGCTCGCCCGGTCGCTGGTCCATGCCGGTGCACTGGAGCGACTCGACGACGGCCGCTACGTCGTGGGGCTGCGGTTGCTGGAGACCGCGTCACTGGCACCGCGTGGTCACGGGCTGCGGTCCGTGGCCATGCCGTTCATGGAAGATCTCTTCCACGTCACGCGACAGCATGTGCTGCTCGCTGTGCGCGAGCAGCACGAGGCCCTGCTCGTCGAGCGGCTTTCGGCGCTCGACGCCAGTCCCGTGCACTACCGGGTGGGAGGACGCCTTCCGCTCACGACCACCGGCGTCGGACTGGTGCTGCTCGCCTTCGCTCCGACAACCGTCCAGGACCACGCCATCGCCACCTACGAGCCGGAACAGGGCCGCCCCCGACAGGGCCATGACGACATCTGCACCCCGGCCGACCTGCGCCGTGTGCTCGCGGAGGTACGGCGCGGTGACCACGTCTTCGGCCGACAGAGCCATCCCTGGCCTTTGAACACCGTGGCTGCGCCGGTGCGGGACGGTGGTGAGGTGGTGGCGGCGTTGTCGGTCGTGGCGCCCAGTACGGGCTTCGCGGAGGCGGGCTACGGCCCGGCGGTGCGGGCTACGGCCCGTGCGGTCTCCCGCCGGCTTGAGGAGGACAGCCGGCGGACGACGCGTCCCGGCAACACCCGCACCGCTCCGTGAGGTCGGTGAGCCGACATGCGCCACGCCGTCGGCGTCGCCTGGTCACGCTCATGCCGATGTGCGTCAGCGCCGACGCGCCGAGCCGGGCACACCGGGCGACCAACTCCGCCCGGTCCACTGTCAGGCCGTAGAAGGGCGACGCCCTGGGATCATCGTGCCCAGGAGCGACCGGCCGCTGATGACGAGGCGGAGCTGTTCACCGGGGTGGAAGGTGAGCCCGACCGGGAGCAGGTCGATCTCGACGTCGACGATCTCGCCGGGTGAGAGCTTCTCGCCCCGGTCGAAGGTGTGGGCCGGGATGTCCTCGGTCGACAGCTTCTCGTCCAGGTGGCGCATCGACCATGGCGCAATCCGCGACAGTCCTCCCTGGAGCCCGAAGGTCGATGAAGGTGCGGCCACATCAGTCGGACGGGTGGTTTCGTCGGACGGAAGGTGGTCGATGCCGGCGTCGTCCCCGGCGCAGTGCAGATGCCGCGGCTGCCGTCCGCGCCGACGGGCAACCGTTACGCCGAACAACGTTTGAATTGACGGAAGTTGGGCCGGAACGCAGGACCGGCCGAACACGAAGATTAGCTCTGGACGAAGTTATTACTTCCCGGTAAGTTGCCGCCGTGTTTCCAAACCACTCGCGACCACTGGTCACCGCACCGGCCGAAGCCGCCGTCGTAGCCCTGCCGCTGACCGGCAGCCTCGCTGGGACAACCAGCCCGGCCGTCACCGTGGAGAACCCGTCCGGGCCGCACCACCTGGAGATCCACCCCCCACACCCACCTCGCCCCTGGAGGGGACAATCTTGAGATCCACTGGGCCGGCTCCCGCCGTCAGGAAGTTCTTCTCCCGAATCCTGCCTGCCACTGCAGCCGCGGTCACCCTCGTTCTCGCGGGAACCTCCGGTTCCGTCGCGGCGCCCCCCAGCGCCACCACCACTCCCCTGACCGGACCGCAGTTGGCAGCCTCCTGGACGGGGCCGCTGAGTACCCGCGGACGGTACATCGTCGATGCCAACGGCAACCGCTTCAAGCTGAAGTCCGGCAACTGGTCCGGTGCCCAGGGCACCTACGAGGGCAGCGGCGACGTCAACGACCCCGCGAACCACCAGGCGAACCAGATGTCGAACAACATCCCGTTGGGCCTGGACCGCGCGCCGCTGAAACAGATCACGGACGACTTCCACGAGCTCGGCCTGAACAGCATCCGGCTGCCGTTCGCCAACGCGATGATGCACGACTCCACGGTCGTACCGGACTCCGCGGTCGCGGCCAACCCGCAACTGAAGGGCAAGACCCCGCTGGAGGTGTACGACGCGGTGGTGGCGGCGCTGACCGCCGAGGGGTTCGCTGTCATCCTCAACAACCACACAACCACCTACCGTTTCTGCTGCGGCCTGGACGGCAACGAGCGCTGGAACAGCGGCCAGACCGCCCAGCAGTGGCAGGACGACTGGCTCTTCCTGGTGAACCGCTACAAGGCGAACAAGCGTGTCGTCGGCGCCGACCTGCGCAACGAGATCCGCCGCGACACCTGGGACAACCCCAACTGGGGCCAGGGCGACGATCACGACGCGTACGCGGCCTTCGAGCTGGCGGGCACCCGCATCCTGGGAGCCGACCCCGACATGCTGATCATCATGGAGGGCATCAACTGGCAGGGCATCCCGCTGAACGGGCTGAACTACGGCAGGCCGATGCTGACCCCGGTCCGCAACCTCTCCAACACCCTGATCTCCTCGGGGAAGCTGGTCTACGCCGCGCACTTCTACGGCTACACCGGGCCGAACTACACGGGTGCCGACAGCGGACCTGGGCATACCAACGACTGGCCGTACGAGGACTTCCCGCTCGACCAGCTGAAGCAACTGGTGCACGACGAAGCACTGTTCGTCACCCAGTCCGGCCAGCACTTCACTGCCCCCGTATGGATCAGCGAGTTCGGTGCGGCCGGCCGAGGGTCGGATGATGCCAAGGAGAAGACCTGGTTCGACAACTTCACCGACATCCTGGTCCAGAACGACACCGACTTCGCGATCTGGCCGATGGTCGGATGGACCGACGCCAACGGCACGCCGCAGGACAACTGGGCCCTGATCTCCTACGACGCCGCCGGCAAACGGCAGAGCCTCAGCGACCCCGGCGACTGGCGGTCCGCCGACTGGAACAAGCTGGTCAATGCCCGCGGCGTCTCAGGTCCGGTCGCACAAGTCGCCCACTGGAACATGCTCGACCTCGACTTCCGGGACCATAACGTCTCGTCCCACATGCTCGCCCAGGGCGACTGGAGCCCCGGCTACCGCAAGGGCGACTGTCCCGACAGTCAGCGCCTGACCGGCCTCGGCCGCAGCGACAAGCGCGGCCTGTGCACCGACGCGAACCAGCCCGCCAAGGGCACCGGTGACTGGGTGGCCGTCCATGACGACCGCTACGTCACCCACGGCGACTGGGCCTCGGGCTACAACAAACTCCAGTGCCCCGACAACACCTTCGCCGTCGGCTACAGCGTCAACGGCAACTCCATGGCCGGCCTGCTCTGCGCGCCGTCCGCCGCACCACTGCCACTGACCGGCCGCAATGTCTGGTTCGACCAGGGCGACAACCGCCCGGCCACGGGCGGCTCGGTCGAGAGCGACTGGGCTCCCGGCTACTACAAGGGCCAGTGCACCGACAAGGAGTACATCGCAGGCGTCGCCTTCACCTGGCAGCGGAACCACGGCGGGGTCCCCGACGTACTGCTCTGCCGTCCGCTGAGCTGACCCACCGGCATCAGTTCCCTCAGTTCCCTCAGCCCCGCCATCGAGGAGTTCCGGATCCATCCGAAACAGGAGCCGACCGGCTTCGCAAGGCGCGCCCGATGGGCTGAACACGATCGAGACCTCCCTCCCGTGGAATCTCCGCTCGCCCCGCCCGGGTGAGAGCTGCTCAGGCGGAGGCGGCGCGGCGGCGGTCGGGGGTCAGCAGGTACGCGAGTGCCATGTCGCTGAGTTCGTCCGCGTACCGGCGTAGCGCCGTCTCGCCGGTGGCGGGGTCGGGGCGTACGGAGTTGTGGAAGCAGGCGCCGAGGATGGCGCGGGCCGCGGTGTCCAGCGCCGCCTCCGGATGCGAGCGCCGGATCTGGCCTACGTAGGGGGCCGCGGCTTCGAGCAGGAGGCGGTGGATTTCGGTGATGGTGCGGGCGCCACGGTCCAGGGACTTGACCCCCCGCACCCGCAGCAGCTCGGGAAAGAGACTGTTGCTGTCGGCGAAGGACTCCAGCAGTGCGTGCGCGTAGGCGTCCATGACGCCGGAGAGCGAAGGCTCGGCCGCGTCCAGCCGCTCGGCCATGTACTGCTCACGGCGTTCCAGCATCCGCTCGGCCAGGGCGGTGATCAGCTGTTCCTTGTCCTCGAAGCGGCGGTAGATCGTGCCCACCGAGACCCCGGCGCGTTCCGCGACGCCGGTGATCGTCATCTCTTCCAGGCCGGCCGACGAGGCGATCTCCTCGGCCGCCCGCAGCACGCGCGCCAGCGTCGCGGCACTGCGCGCCTGCCGGGGCTCCCTGTAGGGCGCTGGGCGGCCCGGCTCATCAGTCACGTCCCTCATGGTATCGGCGGCAGTCTCGACAGGTGTCCTTGACAAGTGGGGCGTCCCTCTGAGTACTCTTCAAATGCGAACGTGAACTTACATTCGCATTCTATGAGAGGTGCACATGACTGACACCCAGACGTCCCCGCCTGTGACCGTGACGCTCAAGTCGGGGCCCACCGGAGCCGGGAGCATCGACGACTTCGAGCTGTTCTACGCCCGCCGTGCCCTGGACCGCTTCCGGACGCGGCTGGGACGCCAGGGCCTGCTCGACCTCCTGGCGGCGGACATCGAGGAAGGCAATGCCTTCCTGCGCGAGAGCGCCCGCGCATCGGACGGCAACTTCAAGGCAGGCACGACGGTGCTCGCCGCGCAGGGCCTCACCTCGGGCGAGTTCCTGGCCTGGATGGACGGGGCCTTCGCGGGCGACGACGAGCGCGTACTCCTCGCCGCGCACCCCGAGCACTACGCGATGGGCACCGATGCCATCGGGGCGCGCGTGGTGGAGAACATCGGCCCCCACGTCTGCTCCTTCTACATGGGCGGCTGGGGAACGGACGCGATGGCCTGGGCCGCGGACGCCGCCGAGCTCCTCCCGGAGTCCGAGTTCCCGCGCAAGATGTCCTCGAACCTCTTCCTGGAGGACGGCACCGTCGTCGGCCGGGCGCTGATCCAGTTCGGGGACACCCCCGACGGCTTCACGGCGAACCTGACGGTCTACTTCCCCGTCACCTGCCCGGACGAGGTCCTGGACCACCATCTCCGGCACTACGCCGTCGAGTTCAGGAACTGGATTATCGCCGCTGCGGCTGCCCAGGCCTGAGGAACTGCCGGTCTCGCTCACCGTCGGTTGAACTCTTCAGCCGGGCGCCGGGCCCTCGCGGCCTCGGCAGCGCCGTTCGGCCCGGCGTCCGACTGAACCGGCTGCTCGGCTGCTCGACTGCCCACCGCATGGGGGCAGTCCGCGTCACTGGCGTACGCCACCACCCGGCCGAGAAGGGCTCGCCCCTCCGCGCACAGCAGAAGACACAGAAACCACGAGACAGCGGGCCCACCGGACTGAAACCTTCCGCACAGCGATGCGGAATCTGCTTGAGGACATCCACCGCCGGATCGCGGTCGCGCCGGCGCCACGCCCTTGAACCGGGCTGAAACTGCCAGGTCGAATTACTCACTCGAATGAGTGGTGAAGCTTTGGTGCCGGCGCCCGGGAAGGGAAACGCTGCCACCCTGAGTTCACGAGTCATTGCTCGTGGACCGGGTCGCAGTGGGTACTCGATTCGCCCACCGCACAAGGAAATTAGAGGTCTTCGCATGGCGGAAGAATCCATTATCCACAGCAAGGCCCAGCACTACTACAACGTGTTCCATCACGAGCGCGACGGGTGGGTCGGCGAATCCGACGTGTACGCCTGGGTGGGCCGCACGACGCAGGAATTCAAACTCACGCCAGGAACCGCCCCCGCCAGCGCGCTGCAGAAATCCCTGCTGGAGTACTGGAAGAGACTGTTTGTCCCTATGGACACAGACGGGGACGGCGTCGTATCACGCGAAGAATTCCTGGCCGGATTTGTCAGCCTGGAGGACAGGCCGGATGATTACGCGCGGATTGTCACGCCGTCCGCCAAGGTCTTCGTGGCCACCGCCGACGTCGACGGAGACGGCGAACTCGACAAGTCCGAGTTCAAGCGCCTGTTTCAGTCCTCTTTCGCGCTGAGCGACGAAGACATCGACGTGTCGTTCGCCGACATCGACACCGACAGCTCCGGCTCCATCTCAACTGACGAGCTGAGAGCGGCCATTCGCGTGTTCCACAGCAGTACTGATCCGAACGACCGAGGCCACCGCCTCCTGGGGCCCCTGCGTTCCTGAGCCGGCAGAACTGGACAGGGTCCTCTCGTCCAGAGCCCCTCGCCGTCGGGTGCTGATTCCTCTCGGCACCGGCGATCAGAGGGGCTCCGCCGGTCCCGCATCGAGCCGCGCTCACGAACAACACGCCAGGAGAACCGACCGTGACCACCCATCCGCGGACAACCAAGGCCCCGCTGGTGACAGCGCACGCCAAGCGCATCGTGGCCGAGACCGGTGTCCTGAACAATGCGTACTTCCGAACGCTGGTAGACGGAAGCATGTCGTTGGAGAACTTCCGCGCAAGCCAGGAGCAACTAGGTTTCGCCGTCACCTACTTCGCCCGTCCGATGGCTGCGCTGGTGTCCCGGATCGAGCACCCCGCGGATCGCGTCGGCATCCTGGGCAATGTCGTGGAAGAACACGGCGGATTCCGCCCTCAGGAATTCCATCACGAGACCTTCCGCGGATTTCTGGCCAGCATCGGCAGCGACACCGTACGGCTGAACGGCCTGACGATGATGCCGGCCGTCCACGCGTACAACAGCGTTCTCAGTGCGGTGTGTACGTGGGAGGATCCGCAGGTAGGAATTGGCTGCATGGGCGCGATCGAGTACGCATTCGCCTCGGTATCGGCCATCACGGGCAACGCGGCTGTGAACCGGGGTTGGGTCGCTCAAGCCGACCTGATGCACTACGGCCTCCACTCCGAAATCGACGAACAACACGCAGAGGACTTCTTCCTGCTGCTGGAACCCCACTACCGGAACCCAGCCGCACGACGCCGAATCGACCAGGGCCTCGGCCTGGGCGCGTACGCGCTGAACCGCCTCTACACCGATCTGTCCGAACTGGGTCGTTCACAGCAAAACTGATCACGGCTGGGCGAGCAGGAAGGCTGCGAGCGCGGTGAATTCGTCAACGTCGGCGAGCAGCCGCCAGGCCGTCGGTGTCGAAGCGACGGGGGCGAACGCCTCTGCCTGGTCCCGCAGTACGGCCGGATCCGCGATGGCCTCGCCGCCATTGGCGAGCATCACCGCCACCTTCGCCCTTTCGCCCCACCAGCCGCCGTACCCAGGTGAAACGGCGGGGCTACCGCCGCACCCGCGGCATCCCCAGTCCGATCCAGGAGATGATCTCCCGCTGGATCTCGTTGTTGCCGCCGCCGAAGGTGAAGATGACGGCCGAGCGGTAGCCGCGCTCCAGTTCGCCGTGGAGCACCGCGCCGGCCGAGCCCTCCTTGAGGGGGCCCGCCGCGCCGATGACCTCCATCAGCCAGGCGTAGGCGTCCCTGCGGGCCTCCGACCCGTACACCTTGACCGCGGACGCGTCCTGCGGGGTGAGCGTGCCGTTCTGTACGGCGTTGACCATCTGCCAGTTCAGCAGCTTCATCGCGTCGAGCCGGGTGTGGGTGCGGGCCAGCCGGCCGCGCACCCAGCCGAGGTCGATGACCCGGCGCCCGCCGTCGATCTCCGTCTCCGCGGCCCACCGCTGGACGTTGTGCAGGGCCCGGATGGCCATGGTGCCGTGGGCTGCGAGGGTGACCCGCTCGTGGTTGAGCTGGTTGGTGATCAGCCGCCAGCCCTTGTTCTCCTCACCGACCCGGCGGGAGGCGGGGACCCTGACGTTCTCGTAGTAGCTGGCGGTGGTGTCGTGGGAGGCCAGGGTGTTGATGAGGGTGCAGGAGTAGCCGGGGTCGTCCGTCGGCACCAGCAGCATGGTGATGCCCTTGTGCGCGGGGGCCGCCGGATCGGTGCGGACGGCGAGCCACACCCAGTCGGCGGTGTCCCCGTTGGTCGTCCAGATCTTCTGGCCGTTCACCGTGTAATGGCCGGTGGTCTCGTCGCCCTCGCGCACGGCGCGGGTCTTCAGCGCGGCGAGGTCGGTGCCGGCGTCGGGCTCGCTGTAGCCGATCGCGAAGTCGATCTCGCCCTTGAGGATCTTCGGCAGGAAGTACGACTTCTGCTCATCGGTGCCGAACTGCATGATCGTCGGGCCGACCGTGTTGAGCGCCATCAGCGGCAGCGGCACACCGGCCTGCGCCGCCTCGTCGAAGAAGATGAACTGCTCCATCGGGGAGAGCCCGCGTCCGCCGTACTCCTTCGGCCAGCCGACACCCAGCCAGCCGTCACCGCCCAGACGGCGGACGGTCTCCCGGTAGAAGCGCTTCTGCGCCGCCGGGTCCGCGTACCGCGCGTAGGCGTTGTCGGGTACCAGGTCGGCGAAGTACGCGCGCAGCTCGGTACGCAACTGCTGTTGTTCGGGGGTGTATTCGAGGTGCACGGCCCCTCCTCGGTGCGGCGTCGGATCGAGGGGCACAGTAGAACGTGTTCCATTCTTTTGGAATGGCGATGACCGTCCTGTCTTCGCCGCCGCCCCCGCATGGGGGCGGCTGTGCCGGGCAGCCGATGCGACAGGGGGCCCGCACCGTTGCACCCTGGTTCCAGGGTGCGGCGCGGGCCGCCCCCTGACCGAGGCATCATCCGGACGAGGCAAGGAATGATTGTGAACGCGGTTCCCACCATCAGCCTGAACAACGGCGTCCAGATCCCCCAGCTGGGCTTCGGTGTGTTCCAGATCGAGCCGGCCGACACCGTCGCGGCGACGCTGGCCGCTCTGGAGACCGGTTACCGGCACATCGACACCGCCGAGATGTACGGCAACGAGAAGGAGGTCGGGCAGGCGGTACGCGACTCCGGTCTGGCCCGCGAGGACGTCTTCGTCACCAGCAAGCTGAACAACGGCTTCCACGCCCACGACGACGCGCTCAAGGCCTTCGACCGGACACTCAGCGAGCTGCGTTTCGACTATCTGGACCTGTTCCTGATCCACTGGCCGCTGCCCGGCGTCGGCGATTTCGTCGAGACGTGGACGGCCATGGAGGAGATCTACCGCTCGGGCCGCGCGAAGGCGATCGGGGTCTCCAACTTCCAGCCGCACCATCTGCGGCGACTCCTCCAGGAGACCGAGATCGTGCCGGCCGTGAACCAGATCGAGGTCCACCCCTATCTGGCGCAGGACGAGGTGCGCGCGTTCGGCGCCGGGCACCGGATCGCCACCGAGGCGTGGTCGCCGATCGCCCAGGGCAAGGTCCTGGACGACCCGACGATCACCGGGATCGCCCGCCGGCTCGGCCGCACCCCGGCCCAGGTCACGCTGCGCTGGCACATTCAGCGGAACGACATCGTGTTCCCGAAGTCCGTCACGCGCTCGCGCGTCGAGGAGAACTTCGCACTCTTCGACTTCGAGCTCACCGAGGCCGACATGGCCGCCATCACCGGCCTGGATCGCGGTGAGCGCACCGGCCCAGACCCGGACACCTTCAACTACGTCCCGTAGCACGGTGGAGCCGCGAGGGTTCGGGGGCCGCCGGATATCCGCGGCCCCGGACCATCGCGGGCGTACCGCTCCCGCGGCCCCCGGGCCCATCGGCTACGGAACCGGGGTCAGGACGACCTTTCCCGTGACCGTTCCCGACTCGGCCAGCCGCAGGGCTTCGGCCGCGCGGTCCAGCGGGATGCGGGCTGCGACCGGGGCGGTGAGCGAGCCGTCGGCGAGCAGATCCAGTACCTGGATCAGATCGGACCGGGTGCGCGCCCGGAACTCCGCGGCGCGCCGCTTCCCCGCCCAGATGTTGTAGAAGGTGGCACGGCGGCGGTTGGGCAGCAGATTCCAGAGGGCCAGCCGCCCGATCAGCTGGAGCACCGGCAGCCTGGAGGATCCCGGCGTGTCCCGGGTGGCCGCGGTGCCGTACGACACGAGGGTGCCGCCCGGCGCCAGCAGCCGGAACGAGTCGACGACGCCGTCACCGCCGACATGGTCGAAGACGGCGTCCACGCCGTGCGGGGCGGCGGCCCGCAGCCGGTCCGCCAGACCGGGCGCCCGGTAGTCGACGGGGACGACACCCCGGGCGCGCAGGGCCTCATGGTGGCGGGGCGAAGCCGTACCGATGACCTGCGCCCCGGCGAGCAGGGCCAGCTGTACGAGCGTGGAGCCCACCCCGCCGTTCGCACCGTGCACCAGGACGGTCTGCCCGGCGCGGACCCGGGCGGCGCGGTGCAGCATCTGCCAGGCGGTGATCCCGTTGACGACGAGGGTCTCGGCCTCGGCCGGATCGACACCGGCGGGCACCGGGACCAGATCAGCGGCGCGGACCAGCAGACGGTCCGCCCAGCCCCCGGTCTTGAGCAGCGCGGCGAACCGGTTGCCCACCAGACCGGAGTCCACGCCCGGCCCCGCCTCCACGACGGTGCCCACCACGTCGTAGCCCGGCACGAAGGGGTACGCCGGCTGGTCGTAGTACTTGCCGCGGCGCATCTGCTGCTCGGCGAACGAGACGCCGGTGGCCTCCATCTCCAGCAGCACCTCACCGGGCCCGGGGGCGGGCGCCGGCCGGGTCCGCACCTCCAGACCCTCCGGCTCGACGGCACCCGGCAGGACGACCTCGGTGACCGTGGCGTTCCTGAGGAAGCTGGGGTTCTCGGCGTTCGTCATCACTCCACTGCCTTTCGTTATCACTTCACTTGTTAGTTATAACCTCTAACTGAAGAGTGAAGCTGTTACGATTGATTGTCAAGCGCGGTTCACTGCCACAGGCGCGGCACGAAAGGACTCCGTATGAGCGAAGAGACCACGCCCTCCACGCCGCCCGACCGGCGCGCACGTCTGCGGGAGCAGACCAGGCGGGAGGCCAAGGACATCGCCCTGGAGCAGCTGGCCAGGACAGGGCCGGCCGGCATCTCGGTGAACGCGATCGCCAAGGCGATGGGCATGACGGGCCCCGCGCTCTACCGCTACTTCGCCAGCCGCGACGAACTCCTGACCGCGCTGATCGCCGACGCGTACACCGGCCTCGCCGCCGCACTGACCCGGGCCGCCGGGGGCGCTAGCGGTGGGGCCACTCCGGGAGAGGGCGCGCAGAGCGTGCGGGGAGCGCGGCTGCGCGGGCTGGCACATGCCTGGCGCGGCTGGGCGAAGGAGCATCCGGAGCGCTATCTGCTGATCTACGGGACCCCGGTCCCCGGATACAGCGCGCCCGAGGAGACCAGGACCATCGCGGCCGGAATGATGCGGACCACGGTGTCCGCCTGCGAGGGTCTGGACCCGGCGGAAACGGCGGAGCACCGGGCGCTGCGGGCCTGGACCCGGCTGCACGGGCTGGTCGGCCTGGAGGTCGCGGGCCACTTCGACGGCATGGACTTCGACGTGGACCAGCTCTTCTCCGATGAGGTCGAAAGCCTCATCCGGTAATCCGCGCCCTCAACACCCCCGACGAGTACGGAAGTTACTTACTCAGGTGCCGTTGCCGGACGGCTCGAACTCGCACCAGACGGCCTTGCCGTCCCCGCGCGGTTCGACACCCCAGCGGGCCGACACCGCGTCGATCATCATCAGGCCGCGCCCCGAGGTCGCCGCTTCCCCCGGGGTGCGGCGGCGCGGCCAGGCGCTGGACCGGTCCTTGACCCAGAGCCGGATCCGCCGCACCGGCTCGGGCAGCACTTCGAGGGTCAGGACGGCGCCGCCCTCCGTGTGCAGCAGCACGTTCACCAGGAGTTCCCCCGCGGCGAGCTCCACGTCGTCGACGAGCTCTTCGAGCCCCCAGGCCTCCAGCGCGCCGCGCAGGACGGCGCGGGCCTCGGCGAGCCCTTCCGGGTCGGCCTGGTGGATGTACTGGTGGATACGGGGTGCCTGCGGGGTCCCCGGGTCGGGCGCCCTGCGCAGTACCAGCAGGGCGACGTCGTCACTGGTGCCCCAGCGCTCCCAGAGCCGGGTGGCCACGTCGTCGGCGAGCGCCTCCGCCCCCTCGGGACCCTGACGCACCGCGTCGGCGAGCGCGTCCATCCCGACACCGATGTCGGTACCCGGCTCCTCGACCAGGCCGTCGGTGCAGAGCAGGAGGGTCTCACCGGGCACCAGGTCGAGCCGGGTCTCGGGGTACTCCTCCTGCCCGAACTCCGTGCCCAGGCCGAGCGGGAGGCCGCCGCGTACGTTCGGCCAGCCGACCCGCCCGTCGGTGTGGCGGATCAGTGGTCCGAGATGCCCCGCGCGGACCGCCCTGATCGCACCCGACGCCAGATCGACCTGGGCGTAGGTGCAGGTGGCGAAGCGGTCGGTGTCCAACTCGGCGAGGAAGCGGGAGGCGCGCGCCAGCACGGTGCCCGGGGCGTGCCCCTCCCCCGCGTACGCGCGCAGTGCGATACGGAGCTGGCCCATGATGGCCGACGCGTGTGTGTCGTGGCCCTGGACGTCACCGACCACGATGCCCACCCTGCCGCGCGGCAGGGCGACGACGTCGTACCAGTCGCCGCCGACCTCCCGGCCGCTCCACGCCGAGTGGTAGCGCACGGCGATCTCGGCGGACGGGAACTCGGGGATGCGCCGGGGCAGCATGGCGGACTGGAGCCCGGTGGCGAACTCCCTTTCCTGGTCGAAGAGAACGGCGCGCTGCAGGGACTGGGCGACGATGCCCGCAAGGCCCAGGCAGAGGTTGCGGTCCTCCGACGAGAAGCGGCTGCGCCCCCGGTAGAAGAGCGCCAGACAGCCGATGGAGCGTGCCTGCGCGATCAGCGGCAGGAAGGCCGCCGCGTCGAGCCCCATCCCCTCGGTGTACGGACGCAGCCGGGGGTACTCCTCCGAAAGATCGGCCAGCGAGGTGACGAACCGCGGCTGCTGGGACAGGATCGCGTCGGCCAGCGGCAGCGAGTCGTCGAGCCGGTGGCGCCTCAGGTCGTCCAGGACGTGCATCGTGTCCCCGGAGATCGCGACGAGTTCCAGTGCCCCGCCCGCGACCAGGCCGAGGACGAGCCCGTCGGCTCCGAAGCGTTCTAGCCCGTTGTCGCCGGTCAGGACTGCCGTCACATCGTCGACGGTGACCGCCCGGGAGAGCGCGTCGGTGGTGCCCTGGACCATGGCGGTCACCCGTCGGCGGCCCGCTTCGACGGGGCTGACGGTGACGAATTCGGTCAGTTCGGTCGTCGCGTTGCGCACGATCCCGATGACGCGGTACGGGGTTTCCTGTTCGTCCCGCAGGATCCGGCCGCGGGTGTGGGTCCACTGCCGGACCCCGTTGCGGCGCCGCAGCTGGAAGTACACCCCGTACGAGGAACGGCCGGTCCGGATGGCCTGCGTCAGCGCCGCGTCGAGCCTGTTGCCCTCCTCGGGCGGGATGCGGATGCCCAGGGACTCGGGGCGGCCGTCGAACTCGCCGGGGCGCAGATCGAACACCGCGAGACCGGGCCCGTCGAACTCCAGCGTCCCGCTGCGCAGGTCCCAGTCGAAACTGCCCATGCGGTTGAGGGCCAGCCGCTCGCCCGGCCCGATCAGGGGAAGATCTCGTCCTGCCATACGGTCGCTCCGGAGGAGGGCTGAGGTGCCCAAAGCTTAACTTTTCGCGGTGGGCCCCGCATCAGGGCTGCTGTCCGGGCCGTGCGTCCGGGCTCCCGGAGCGGGACGGCCCGGACGCACGGGGCTGCCGGGGCGCGTTACCGGCGTTCCAGGACTCCCCTGACGAAGGCGGCCTGGCCCACGTGCTGCAGGTCGTCGCCGATGACGCTGATGAGCCGGACCCCGAGCGTGACCGGCGGCGACCACGCCTCGTCCACCACCCGGTCGAGTGCGGCGTCGTCGAGTCCCCTGACGAAGCCCACGGTCTGCTCGTGGACCGCGTCGTAGTACCCGGTCAGCAGGGCGGCGTCAGCCCGCACCTGGGCGACCTGCCCGGCGCTCTGGCCGTATCCGGTCTCGGTGTCGGCGAAGGGCAGCCCGAAGCGGGCGGCCCAGTCCTGCGCCAGCCACACCTGCTCAAGACCGGCCGCGTCGGCCACATGGTCGTCCTGCACCCGGGCCAGATGCCAGACCAGCCAGGCGATCGAGTTCGCCCCGCTGTCCAGCTGCACGCCGAGATCCTCGGCCGGGAGGCCGTCGACGGCCTCGTGCACGGACTCCTGGATACGGTCGAACGCGTCTGCCAGCACCTCTGCGGTCTTCATCCGCTGCTCCTCGGCCGTACGAGTGGGACCGCGCCGGCCGGCCGTGCCGGAACGGTCTTGCCTGTCTGCCTGCCTGCCCTCCACCTTCGCGGGTCTCCGGTCCCGGCAGAGTGTTCGACACGCACCGCGGCGCACAACCCGTCCGGGCCCCTTCACCCGCCGTTCACCGAACGGGCCGTCCGTGTCATGTCCCGTACCGCTCGGGCGACTTATGATCGCGACGCCCCCGCGTGGCGGCAGGAGGACCGGCCGGCGCACGGGCACCGTCCACCCACCCGCCGAAGGAAGGCCCGTTCGATGCTTTTCAGACCGCCCCCCTCCCGCCGGACCCGCGCGTCGGCCGCAGCCGTGGGAGTCGCAACCGCCCTGGCAGCGGCCCTGCTCGCGCCGCCGGCCGGGGCCGCGCCGATGGTGCAGCGGCCGACCGCCTACGTCGACCCGCTGATCGGCTCGGCCAACGGCGGCAACACCTATCCCGGAGCCACCGCCCCGTACGGAATGATCGGCTGGTCCCCGACCAGCACCAAGGGCGACCAGACCGACACCGCGGCCGCCAACGGCTACGACTACAACACGACGCGGATGCGGGGGCTGAGCCTCACCCATGTCAACGGCGCCGGCTGCGCTCCGGGCGCCGCGGGCGACGTACCGATCATGCCGTTCGTCGGTGACGTCACGTCCTCCCCCTCGGCCGACACGAAGGACGCGGTCTACGCCTCCGGCTTCAAGCACGAGAACGAGAGCGCCACTCCCGGCCGCTACCGGGTGGGGCTCGACTCCGGCGCGTCGGCGGACCTCGCCGTCAGCCCGCGGGCCGGCGTGGCCGACTTCGCCTTCCCGGCAGGGAAACCCGCCAGTCTGCTCTTCCGCGTCTCCAACTCGCTCAACGGCAGCGAGGACGCCCACGTCGACATCGACACCGCCCACCGCAAGGTGACCGGCTGGGTGCTCACCGGCGCCTTCTGCGGCCGCCGCGCCAACGGCGGCACCAACAACCGCAAGAGCTATTACAAGCTGTACTTCAGCGCCTCCTTCGACCGGGCCTTCTCCACGCACGGGACCTGGCGGGACGGGACGCTCTCGCCGGGGTCCGTCTCCGGTTCGGGCGGCGAGGGCTACGCGACGGGAGCGGACCGCGCGGGCCGCGGTTCGGGCGGCTGGGTCGGCTTCGACACCTCGTCCGACAACGATGTCAGGATGCGTCTCGGGATCTCGTACGTCAGCCTCGGGGGCGCCGAGACCAACCTGCGTGAGGAGATCGCGCCCCGTGCGAGCGTCGCGGACGTGGCGCGGAGCACCAGCCGCGCCTGGGACCGCGAGCTGCGTGCGGTACGGACCGGCGGCGGCAGCACCGCGCAGCGCACCACGTTCTACACGGCGCTCTACCACTCGCTGATGCAGCCGAACCTGATCAGCGACACCGACGGCCGCTACCCCGGCATGGACGGCGCCCCGCACCGGATCGAACGGGGCCAGCGGGCGCAGTACAGCAACTTCTCCGGCTGGGACCAGTACCGCGCGCAGATACAGTTGCTCGCCGTCCTCAAACCCGAGGTGGCCGGTGACTTCGCGCAGTCGCTGTACAACTTCTCCCGGCAGAACGACGGTGTGTGGGACCGCTGGGTGCACATCAGCGGGGCCACCCATGTGATGACCGGCGACCCGACCGCGGCGACCCTGGCGACCTTCTACCCCATGGGCGTACGGAACTTCGACTACCGGGGCGCCTTCGACTCCCTGGTGCGCCAGGCCACCGTTCCCCGGCCGGACGACCTGTCGGACGCCGGGTGCCCCGGACAGTGCACGGGCCAGCGCCCCAACCTCGCCCAGTATCTGGTCTCGCACTATGCGCCCCAGGACGTCTGCCACTGCTGGGGCGGCGCCGCCGAGACGCTGGAGGACGCGGTCGCGGACTCGGCACTGGCGAAGTGGGCGAAGCTGCTCGGCCGGACGGACGAGGCCGCCCGGTTCACCGCACGCGGTGCGTGGTGGCGCAACGTCTTCAACCCGCAGGCCACCGCGGACGCCGGCTACATCCAGGCACGCAACGCGGACGGTTCATGGGTGACGCCGTTCAGCGCGGGCAGCGACCTCGGGTTCGCCCAGGGCACCAGTGCGACCTACAGCTGGATGGTGCCGCAGGACGTCCAGGGACTGGCCGCCGCGATGGGCGGCCGGCCGGCCGCGGCCGAGCGGCTCGACGGCTTCTTCCACACGGCGGACGGCGCATGGTCGGTCAAGGGCGGCGACGCGCTGCGCTACGACCCGACCAACGAGCCCGGCATCCACGCCCCGTGGCTCTACAACGCGCTCGGACAGCCCTGGAAGACGCAGGCCACCGTCCGGCAGATCCTCGACACCGTGTACGGCACGGGTCCGGCCGGACTTCCGGGCAACGACGACCTGGGCACCATGTCCGCCTGGTACGTGTTCTCCGCGCTGGGTCTGTATCCGCAGACGCCGGGCAGCGCCGTGATGCTGGTGGGCGCACCGCTGTTCCCGAAGGCGGTCGTCAGCCGTGCGGGCCGGGGCGACATCACCCTCGACGCGCCGGCGGCGGACGCGTCTCATCCGTATGTCAGCGGGCTCTCGGTCAACGGCCGTGGCAGTGACCGTTCCTGGACGGACGCGCATCTCGTCACCTCGGGCGGGAGCCTGGCCTACCGGCTGTCGGACCGCCCCGACACCACCTGGGCCACTGCTCCCGGCAGCCTTCCGCACTGACCGCGCGGTACGCCGACGACGGCAGCGGGCCCGTGGCCCCGGCCTGGTCCAAGGCCTTCAGCGCACCCCGTACGGGGCTTGCGCTCAGGACTTCCCGCTGTCGTCGTCCTCCGCGCTCTCGGCGACCTGCTGGAGCGTTCTTCCGGTACGGACCGAGCGCGCCCGGCGGGGATCCGTCGGGCCGTGGCTCTCCGGGGCCGCCGTCCGGGGCCGCCCGCCGGTCCTGTCCCGCGCCGTGCCGGTCTTCTCCCTCGCCTTGATGAGCAGCCAGGCCTCGGGGTCGGTGCTGTCACCGCCTCCGTGGAAACGCGTCAGCGCGTACTCGCCGTGCAGCTTGGTCCCGTCCAGCCAGAAGGTCGCGTGCCCGCGCTCGATGGACTCCGCGAACGGAACGGTGTGGCCCCGGCGGTCGTGGCTGAGCGGCCGGTAGGTGCCCTCGTCCCAGACGATGACGGTGCCGCCGCCGTACTCGCCCTTCGGGATGACCCCCTCGAACTCCCGGTACTCCAGCGGGTGGTCCTCGGTGGGTACGGCGAGCCGCTTGTCCTTCGGCTCGGCGGACGGCCCCTTCGGCACGGCCCAGGACTTGAGTACGCCGTCCACTTCGAGCCTGAAGTCGAAGTGCATCCGGCGCGCGTCGTGGATCTGCACCACGAAGCAGGGTGCGTCACCCTGCCCCGGCGTCCCGCCGCGAGGCTCCGACGTCGTCCCGAAGTCCCGCTTGCCGCGGTACCTTTCCAGAGGTTCGTCGCCGCTCATGTCCGGTGCCTTCCTCGCGTTCATACGGCGGGGGTGCCCGACGGCGCGGCCGGTCCGCTTGTGGCCGGGCCCCGTTGGGAGAGCGGGCGCGCGATGTCCTCCAGTGACCTGCCCTCCGCGTCCACCGCGAAGAACAGGGCCACCACCCCGGCGGCGACCATCAGCGCGGCACCGATACAGAACGCGATGACGGCGTCCGAGACCACACCGCTCGATGTGAGACCGGAGAAGACGAGCGGCCCGGAAATACCGCCTGCCGCCGTGCCGAGCGCGTAGAACAGGGCGATCGCCAGAGCCCGGGTCTCCATCGGGAAGATCTCGCTCACTGTCAGGTAGGCCGAACTGGCCCCGGCCGACGCGAAGAACAGCACCACGCACCAGCACACCGTCATCGTCGCCGCGTTGAGCCACCCCTGGTCGAAGAGCCAGGCGGTCACGAACAGCAGCAGCCCCGAGAGGATGTACGTACCCGAGATCATCTTCTTGCGCCCGACGGTGTCGAAGAGCCTGCCGAGCAGCAGCGGGCCGAGGAAGTTCCCGAACGCGATGACCGCGAAGAAGTACCCCGTCGTACCGCTGGAGACGCCGAAGAACTTCACCAGGATGGAGCTGAACCCGAAGGTGATGGCGTTGTACAGGAACGCCTGGCCGATGAAGAGCGAGAAACCGAGCGTCGCGCGCTTGGGGTAGGCGCGGAAGAGCGTCCGGCCGATCTCGACGAAACTGATGCTTCTGCGCTGCTCGATGGTGATGGCCCGGCCCGCTTCCGGCAGTGGCGCGCCCGTCTCCTTCTCGATCTCCTTCTCGACGCCGTCGACGATCGCGTTCGCGCCGTCGGACTGTCCGTGGATGAACATCCAGCGCGGACTCTCCGGTACGTGCCTGCGCACCAGGAGGATCACCAGACCGAGTACGACGCCGAGCGCGAACGTGAGGCGCCAGCCGATGTTCTCGGGGAAGATGCCGGTGTCGAGGGCCAGCACCGAGAGCAGGGCGCCGGCCATCGCGCCGAGCCAGTAGCTGCCGTTGATGATCAGGTCGACCCGGCCGCGGTACTTGCTGGGAATCAGTTCGTCGATGGCCGAGTTGATGGCGGCGTACTCGCCGCCGATGCCGAAGCCGGTGAGGAACCGGAAGAGGAAGAACCACCAGGCCGAGAAGGAGAGCGCGGTCATCGCGGTCGCCGCCAGATAGACGGCGAGGGTGATGAGGAAGAGCTTCTTGCGGCCGAAGCGGTCGGTGAGCCAGCCGAAGACCAGCGCACCCGAGCAGGCACCCGCCACATAGAGTGCGGCTCCGAGCCCGGTGACCTGGGAGTCGCTGATGGACAGTCCGCTGCCGCTCTCCGAGAGCCGGCTGGCGATGTTGCCCACGACGGTGACTTCGAGACCGTCGAGGATCCAGACCGTTCCGAGCCCGATCACGATCATCCAGTGCCAGCGGGACCAGGGCAGCCGGTCGAGCCGCGCGGGCACCTCGGTGGTGATGGTGCCGATGGCGGGGCCTCCGGCGCTGCTCATCAGATTCCTCCTGCGTGCGGCGGCTCCGGGACAGCCGGGGTTCATTCGCTGCCCAGGAGATCATCCACACAAACAGGGGAGCACGCCTTCGGAACACGCCCGTACGGCCCAGTGCGCACCGGCGCACGCCCCGGTGTGACGGCCCCGTCAGGGGCGAACACACCGTGAAGATCCGGAAACGACAGTGCCCGCCTCCGGCACAGGCCGGAGGCGGGCACACCGCCGGATCAGGCGGGGACGATGTTCTCCGCCTGCGGGCCCTTCTGGCCCTGCGTGATGTCGAAGTTCACCTTCTGGCCCTCCTGCAGCTCGCGGAAGCCCTGAGCGTTGATGTTGGAGTAGTGGGCGAAGACGTCCGGGCCCCCACCATCCTGCTCAATGAAGCCGAAACCCTTTTCCGCGTTGAACCACTTAACGGTGCCACTGGCCATGATTGCCCTCCAAGGGGACTCGAAGTCGGCTCCCGCACTTCGCGGGAGCCGTGAGGTGATCGCCCTGGTCCTCGGAGACGCCGAACAGCAGACCCGCCCGTGCATGTACGCACGGGCGAGAGGTACTTCGGAACCACGACAGCTGGGTGAGACGCTACACGGCCGAACGCGCGGTGACCCCGTCGGCTCATCCGTTGAGCCCCTCCTGGCACACATCCGGCCGTTTCATTGCGTTCGATATGACGATCAATGTCCCACTCGCCCCCGCCTCCGGGCACTCGAAAGTGCGAATGAAGATCAGTACAGAAGAAATTCACGCACCGTCGCGTCGCGCTCCACGACGTGCCCGGGTAAGCCCTCATCATTGGCATGGACCTGATCGGCAGCTACGCTCCGCCGCCGGAGGCTGCGGGATCCCGGCTTCGGAAATAAAATGCAGATAACGGTCTCCGGACCCACGAACCGTGACCGTCGGAGAGGAGAGGCCCGACGGGCCGGTACACGGCCTGATCCGCGACCACGGGCCCCGGTCGCGGTCCGGGAACAAACGCACCGCGGAGCCGCTCATGAACCGGCGTCGTCCTCCTCGTTCCGCAAGCGCCGACGAGCTCCTCACCACGCTCCACCAGCTCACTGCCCGGGCCCGGCGGGAAGTGGAGCTCCATCAGGCGCGCGTCGAACTGGCCGAGGCACTGCAGCGCGAGATGCTCCCGGCCAGCCTCCCCGGCCTGCCCGGCCTCCGTACCACGGCCCGCTACACCCCTGCCCGCAGCGGGCTGGACATCGGGGGCGACTGGTACGACGGGTTTCCGCTCCCGGACGGTTCGCTCGGGTTCGCCATCGGCGACGTACAGGGACACGACGTCGAGGCAGCCGCCTTCATGGGCCAGATCCGGATCGGAATGCGGGCCATCGCCAGGACCGCGGCAGACCCCGGCGAGATCATCGGCCGGACCAACGACCTGCTGCTCTCGGTGAACTCCACGCTCTTCGCGACCTGCACCTTCCTGCGCTTCGACCCCGTCACCTGGGAGATCGACAGTGCCCGCGCCGGACATGTCCCGGCGGTCTGGGCCTCGGCGGACGGGCGCACGGGCATCATCGATGACGAAGGGGGCCTGCCGCTGGGCGTCCAGGAGAAGGAGCACTATCCGGTCACCCGGCGGCGGCTGACCGAGGTGGGTGCGTTCGTACTGATCACCGACGGGGTGATCGAGGGACCGTCCTTCCCTATCGAGAAGGGCCTTGAGGCCGTCATGCACCGGGCGGGCGCCCATGCGGGTGCCGACGCCGACGTACTGGCTGACGAGATCATCAAGGCCGCCGCGCTCACGGGACACCAGGACGACGCCGCCGTGCTCGTGCTGTGCCACGACAGCGGACCCGGCAGGACCGCGTGACAGCCGGGCCAGGCGTGTCTTGCCCGGCCGGGGCTCGGGACACGGTGTCTGATAGGCGCCGTGATCCGCAGTGAGACAGCCAGAGGCGCGACGGTAACCGCCCTGCGGATTCTCGGTGTCGCCATCGCGTACTACGTGTCCGGCCGGATCGGACTGCTGCGGCAGGTGACCGTCCACGGCGCGGTGGTCACACCGCTGTGGCCACCGACGGGCGTCGCGCTGGGCTGCCTGCTCTACTGGGGCCTGCGGGTCTGGCCCGGCATCGCGGTCGGTGCCCTGCTCGCCGTCGCGTCCACCGGCCCCTCGATCGACCTCGCCGACATCGGCATCATCGCGGGCAACACGCTCGCCCCCGTGTGCGCCCTGCTGATGCTCCGCCGGGCGGACTTCCGGATGGACCTGTCCCGGCTGCGGGACGGCATCGCCCTGATCTTCCTCGGGGCGCTCGGCTCCATGCTCATCAGCGCGACCATGGGCAGCACCATGCTGCTCCTTGACGACAAACTCCCCAAGAGCGGTTTCTGGCCGGTCTGGTTCGCGTGGTGGGCCGGGGACGCGATGGGTGTGCTGATGGTGACCCCGATGCTGCTGCTCCTGCGGCGGGCCCGGATGCCCCGGCGTACGGACCGATGGGTGGAGGGCGGTGCGCTGGTGGTGACCGCCGCCGTGGTGGTCCCGGTGGCGACCGGGAGCCACTACGCCCTGCTCTTCCTGGTCTTCCCGCTGCTGATCTGGGCGGCACTCCGTTTCGAGCTGGCGGGCAGCGCGCCCTGTGCGCTCCTGGTGGCCGTGCTGGCGGTCGTCGCGGCCACCGGGCGCGCGGGGTCCTTCACCGGCCTCACGCTGTTCGAAGCGATGATCGACCTCACCGCGCTCAACGGGTCAGTGGCGCTGACCGGCCTGCTGCTCGCCGCGATCGTCACCGAGCACAACAACGTCCGCCGCCGGATCGAGCGGGCCTGCGAGGAACTGGCCGACGTGGTCGACCAGCTCGCGCCCGCGGAGCAGCGGCGCGGATGGCCGTCGTCGGACACCCGGCGCGACAGCGGCTGAGGAGGCGCGATCCGGCCGCCGAACCACCTCTTCAGCCGCTGTCGCGCCGGGGGCGGCTCACTGACCGAGGTCCGCGACCCACTTGTCCGTGCCGACCACGTCCGCCTGACGGGGGAACACCTTTTCGGTCAGTACCCGGTGCACCTCCGGATCTCCGTCGAGGCAGCAGTCCTCCAGCACGGTCAGACCGAAGTCCAGGTCCGCGGCCTGCCTCAGGGTCGAGAGCACGACGCCGCTGGTGGCGATCCCGGTGAGGACGAGGTTGTCCGTCCCGCGGGCCCTGAGCACCATGTCGAGGTCGCTCCCGGCGAAAGCGCTGACCCGCTTCTTGGTGACCACGACGTCGCCGTCCCGGGGCGCCGCACCGGGGTGGATCCGGGCGGCGGGATCACCCTCGGCGAAGGCGGGACCGCCCGCGCCCGCGAGCGCGCTGAACGTCTTGTTGCGCGGGCTGATTTCGGGATGTCCGGTACGGAATCCGATGACCACGTAGATCACCGGCATGTCTGCCGCACGCGCGGCATCGATCGCCCGGCCCAGCCGTGGCAGATACCCGGGGTCCTGGCCGAGCCGCTCGACGATGCCCTGCTGGACATCCATCACCAGGAGTGCGCTGTTCGTCATGTCTCTTTACCTTTCGCGGTGTTGCCGGGTTCCGGGGACCCGGGGGATTCATGCTTCGGGGCGTCAGGGGCTCCGCCGGAGGTGCGCACGGTGTGGTCGGCCGCGCCGGAGCCGGCCGGGCTCCCGGCGCCTGCGGGCCGGCCACCCGGTCCGGCCTTGTAGTGACGGCCGCGCAGCAGCGAGGCGAGCGCGGCCACCAGCGCCATCACGGTGGCGACGCCGAAGACGGTGACGAGCCCGTGGTGGAACGGGCCGGAGACGAGTTCGGGGAAGAACTCCTTGCCGGTCAGCGTCATGACGTTGTGCGTGGGCAGCTTGTCCAGCACCCCGCTGGGTTCAAGGAGGTGGCTGATCGGGTTCTTGCCGAGGAAGGTGGCGAACAGCGTGCTCACCGGTGGCAGTCCGGCCACCTGCTGTGCCGTCCCCGCGGGGACGCCCTGCCCCTGCAGACCGCTGCTCAGCGCGTGCGGCAGTGTCCCCGCGAGGCCGGAGATCATCAGGGAGAACGAGAGGCCGATCGACAGGGCGGTGCCCGAGTTCTGGAACGTGGAGCGCATCCCCGACGCGACTCCGCGCTGCTCCGGCGGCACACTGCCCATGATCGCCGAGGTGTTCGGGGCGGAGAACATCCCCTGGCCGAGGCCGCTGAGCAGCAGCAGAGCGGCGAATCCGGGGTACGAGAAGTTCACCGGCAGGAACAGCAGGCCGACGAATCCGCCGGCCACGAGAAGGAGTCCGGTGGTCGAGAACAGCCGGGCGCCGTAGCGGTCGGAGAGGAAGCCGGAGAGCGGCCCCGCGATGAGGAATCCGACGGTCAGCGGCAGCATGAAGATGCCTGCCCAGAGCGGGGTGCTTTCGAATTCGTATCCGTGCAGCGGAAGCCAGATGCCCTGCAGCCAGATGATCAGCATGAACTGGAGCCCGCCACGGGCGATGGCGGTGAGCAGGGCGGCGAGGTTCCCGGCGGCGAAGGCACGCACCCGGAACAGGCCGAGCCGGAACATCGGTTCGGCGACCCGGGTCTCGATGAGGCAGAAGGCCACGAGCAGCAGCACTCCGGCGCCGAGCCCGCCCAGCACCATGGGGTTGGTCCAGCCGGTCGGATGGCCGCCGTAGGGCTGGATTCCGTAGGTGATGGCGGCGAGCAGCAGGCCGGCGCCGCCCGTGAAGGTGAGGTTGCCCGCCCAGTCGATGCGGCCCGCCGTGCGGGCCCCGGTCTCACGCAGGCTGCGGTACGACCAGATCGTGCCGAACACCCCGATGGGCACACTGACCCAGAACACCGCGCGCCAGTCGATGGTGGCCAGCAGGCCGCCCGCCAGCAGGCCGAGGAACTGCCCGGCCAGGGCGGTGATCTGGTTGACACCCAGGGCCATGCCGCGCTGCCGGGCGGGGAACGCGTCGGTGAGGATGGCTGCCGAGTTCGCGGTCAGCATCGAGCCGCCGACCGCCTGCACGACACGGAATCCGATCAGCCACAGGGCGCCCGGCCCGCCCTTCAGCGGATCGAGCGAGAGGGCGAGCGAGGCGCACGCGAAGATCGCGAAGCCCATGTTGTACATCCGGACCCGGCCGAACATGTCGCCGAGCCTGCCGAGCGCGACCACCAGCACCGCGGAGACCAGCAGATAGCCGAGGATCATCCAGAGCAGATAGCCGATGTTCCCCGGGGCGAGCGGGTCGAGCCCGATACCCCGGAAGATGGCGGGCAGCGAGATGATCACGATCGAGGCGTCCATGGTCGCGATCAGTACGCCGAGCGTGGTGTTGGAGAGCGCGATCCATTTGTAGCGCTCCCCTGCCGCCTCGGCGCTCCGGCTGCGGCTCGGGCTGCCGCTCCGGCTCGCGGGCATTACAGCCGCTCCGCGAGCCGGTCGAGCAGCGGCACGACCGCGAGCAGCCGCTGCCGCTCGGCGGGCGTGAACTCCCCGTCGAGGACATCGGTGAGCCGCTGGACGGACTCCGACCTGCGATCGATCAGCACCTTGCGGCCGGCGTCGGTCACCGCTATCACCGCGCGCCGTCCGTCACGGCTGTCCGGCTCGCGGCTCACCAGTCCGCGCTCCTCCAGTGCCCCCAGCGTCGATGCCATCGCCTGTGGGCGCACCCGCTCCAGCTCGGCGAGCGATCCGGGGGAATCCGCGCCGTCCCGGCTCAGCCGGGAGAGCACGGACGCCTCGGAGAGTGTCACGTCGCCGACCCGGTGGGCCTGCCGGAGCCGGCGGGCGATCCGGGCCACCGCCAGCCGTATGGACGCCGCCGCCGCGGCGGCGTCCGCCGGTTCCGCGCTGTCACCCATGGTCCCGGTCACGCCATCACCCCCGTTGTCGTTCCGGCTCCTGCCGGTCCACGTCATGCCGGCCCACGTCATGCCGGCCGAAGTAATAACAATAGGCTTATCAAGCAGTCATAACAACTGGGCAGTTCGGGTCCTGGCACCCGAGGACAGCCGTTCGGCGCAATGCGGTGCTGGACGGCTTTCCCCCCCTCCCACCTGGACTTTGCGCCCCGGAATCAGTGCCGGCCACCAGACGTCACAGCTCGTGGCGCCGGCTCCCGTTCTAGCCTTCGAACGACAAGGCCACACGGCGGACGCCGACGAGGTACCCACGTCCGCGCGACAACTGCCGCTGCTTTCCGGTCCGGGTTCACCATGAAGGAAACTGCCATGGACGACGGCCTGCCCACCCCCGGCCCGGCCACCGGAACGCGCCGGCCGGTGGGCCGTCCTGTCCGGGTGCCGCGGGCGCAACGGCTGCCGGACGCGGCGCCCCCGCAGTGGCACCGCGGGCTGACCGTCGTCGCGATCACCAGCCTGTTCATCGGCACCCGCACCCTCTGGACCCAGGCCACCACCTCACACCCCGTCGTCGCGGCGATCGTGACGGTCTGTTACGCGGGGATCCTGACGTGCGGCGTCCTCGCCCTCGCCGTACGCGGGCGCCGTGCCCTGGCGAAGGTGGACCTGGCGGTACTGGGTCTGGCGATCGCCCTGGTGCTCTGCCACTACTGGCTGAATCACGCCGGTTCGGACGAGGGTGTGCTGACCGCTCAGGCCGCGAACGCGATCCTGCACGGCCGGCCGGTCTACGGCCAGCCATGGCCGTGGCTCTTCGGCACGCCGAAGGTCGGGGTCACCAAAACCATGTCGGGCGGCGCCGACTACACCTACGCCTATCCGCCGCTGACCGCGCTGATCGCCGCTCCCGTCCACTCCGTGGTGCACTCCACGGCCGCGGCGACCCTGGTGACCACGGCGGCGCTGCTCGTCGGCACAGTCACCCTCTGGGCCCTGCTCCCCGCGCCGTGGCGTCCGGCGGTCACCGCTGTCTGCCTGGGCTTCGGCCTGCTGCCCGGCTATGCGAGCTCGGGCTATCCGGCCGTCGTGGCGCTGGCCTTCCTCGTCCCGGTCGTCGTCCGCTGGCCCGACACCGGCGCGGGCGGACACCTGGGACGGTACGGAGTGTTCCGGGCGATCTGCCTCGGTGCGGCCTGCGCCGGACAGCAACTGGCGTGGTTCATCCTGCCGTTCCTGCTGATCGGCATCCACGCCGTGCGCCGCGGCGAACTGGGCGGGCGGGCCGCACTCCGTGTGGTCGCCCGTTACGCCGGTACGGCCGTCCTCACCTGGGCCGTGCTGAACGCCTACTTCGCCGTTGACAACTTCCACGGCTGGCTGGAGGGATCGCTGCTGCCCATCACGCAGGGCGCGATCCTGCACGGCCAGGGCGCCATGGGCATCTCCTACTACTTCACCAACGGCAGCAGCCGCCTGGACTTCTACTCCTACGCGAGTCTGCTGCTGCTCCTGGGGCTGCTCGGCGCCACCCTGCTCTTCGTACGGCGGCTGGGTCCCGCCCTCACCGTGCTGCCCTGGCTGTCCTTCTACCTCGCCACGCGTTCCCAGGACGGCTACTTCCTGCTGATGACCCCGCTGTGGCTGGCGGCCGCCGCCACCGTCCCGGCCTCCGCGCTCGCGACCGCCTGGCAGCCGCGAATCCCACGCGTGTGCTCGCTCCGGGCCAAGGCCGTGGTGGTCACCGTGCTGGTCGTACCGTCCATGCTCTGCCTGACGGTGGCAGCGGCGAGCTCTCCGCCGCTGCGTATGAGCGTGACACCACGGCTCACCGACCGGCCGCACCGGGGCATCACATCGGTGCTCGTGCACGCGGTGAACACGACGGGGCGAGCGATCTCGCCGCACTTCGCCAGCCGTACCGGTCAGGGGGCGTCCGGCTGGTGGACCATCCGCTCGGGCCCGGCCACCATCGCCCCGCACGCCTCCGCCTCGTATGTCGTCAGCCCGCCGGGCGGTTTCCGCAGGCTGCCCCGCAACGGCGCCCGGTTCTATCTGATCGCGGTGAGCGACAAACCGATGACCATCACCACCGCCGCGCTGCCCTCGGCCCCCTCCGCCGCAGCCCCGCAGCCGGTCCGCTCCCCCGGGCCGCCCGCGTACGCCGCCCCCGGGCGCATCGGCGGGTGCGGCACGGACCGGGCTGGGCGGATGCGTTCCTGCCCGGCGGGCGGTGGGGGCGGGCCACTGTGAGCGGAGCGCGGCGCCGGGAGCCCCGGCCGGACCACCAGGAGCAGGACAGCCCGTCGAGTTCGCCGGTGTCCGTCCCCGAGCTCAGCGAGGAACAGTCGACCCTGCTGCGGCTGGTCGGGCACGAGTGGGGGCGGGTGTCCGCGGAGCCCGCGGCCTGGCGCCATGCTCTGCCCGTCGATCCCGATGTGGGCAGTTTCCCGGAGCCCGCGCAGATCGTGCCGGCCCGCTTCGGCCGCTTCGTGCCGGTGGCTCCCCTTGTCGGCCGACCGGCCGGTTCGGGCGCCCGCGAGGTCGAGGTCGGCTGGGAGGGGGCCGGCGATACGGGCAGGACACGCGCCCGGATCCGGCGCGCGGTGCTGGGTGCGCCGCTGCGGAGTTCGGCGGTCGCGCGCGAGCGGATGCGCAAGCTGGTGGCGCTGCCGGTGCTGTCGGCGGACGCGCTGTCATCGGTGGCGTACGGCCCGGAGGCGATGCTGGCGGTGCTGGTGCTGGCCGGCGCGCCGGGGCTCCGGTACTCGGTTCCGGTGGCGCTGGCGATCGTCTTCCTGATGCTGGCCGTCGGGGTCTCGTACCGCCAGACGATCCGCGCGTATCCGCAGGGCGGCGGTTCGTACATCGTCGCCACGGACAATCTCGGCCGGCTGCCCGGACTGGTGGCGGCGGCCGGTCTGATGACCGACTACATCCTGACCGTCGCCGTCTCCATCTCGTCCGGTGTGGCCGCTGTGACCTCGGCGCTGCCGGGGCTCGCGGGCGATGCCGTACCGATCGGTGTCCTGGTGGTCGCCCTGCTGCTCGCCGGGAACCTGCGCGGTGTCCGGCAGGCGGGTGCGCTCTTCGCCGCGCCGACGTACGCCTTCATCATCGCCATCGCCGCGCTGGTCGCATTCGGTCTGTACCACGCGGCAGGCCGGGGTTTCGCCCCGGTGCCGACCCCCCCGCAGCACGCGGTCGAGGGGGTCGGCCTGCTGCTCGTGATGCGGGCCTTCGCATCGGGTTCGACGGCCATGACCGGTATCGAGGCGATCTCCAACGCCGTACCGGCCTTCCAGCCGGTCCCCTGGCGCAACGCACGCACCACGCTCTCCTGGATGATCGGCCTGCTGGTCGCCCTCTTCGCGGGGACGGTCGCCATGGTCCATCTGGAGGGCGTCGTTCCGGAGTCCGGGGAGACCGTGCTCTCTCAGCTGGCCCACCGCAGTTTCGGGTCCGGCGGTATGTACGTCTTCACCCAGGTGGCGACCGCGCTGGTGCTCCTTCTCGCCGCGAACACCGCGTACAACGACTTCCCCCGGGTGCTTTTCCTCCTCGCGCGCGACCATCACGCGCCCCGGGTCTTCCTGCGGCTCGGCGACCGGCTGGCCTTCAGCAACGGAGTCATCCTGCTCTCCGTGGCCGCCGCGGTGGTCTATGTGGCCTTCGACGGCAAGACCGATTCGCTGATTCCGCTGTACGCCGTCGGGGTCTTCCTCGCCTTCACGCTCTCCCAGAGCGGCATGGTGGTGCACTGGTGGCGCGCCCGCAGCCGGCACTGGCGCAAGAGCCTGTGCTTCAACGCCACCGGCGCGCTGCTGTCCGCCGTCGTCTTCATCACGGCCGGAATCACCAAGTTCACCGAGGGCGCCTGGCTGGCGCTGGTCACCGTGGCGCTGTTCCTGCTGGTGACCACGCGGATCCGCCGCCACTACGACAGGGTGGGCGAGGCGCTGCGGCTGCACCCGCAGACGATCGAGGTCCCCAGCCGGACGATCACGCCGCGCTCCGGGAGTTCGCTGCCCGCCGTACGGCCCCTCAGCCCACCGGGTGCGACGGAGCCGGCGTCCGGGGCCGCGCAGGAGGACCGGGAGTCCGAGGACTCACCGGAGTCGATCAGCCATCTCTCCGTCGTCCTGCTCGACTCCCTGCACCAGGCGAGCATGCGCGCGCTCGCCTATGCCGCCTCCCTGCAGCAGCCGGTTCTCGCGCTGCACGTCAGCGCCGGTGACGAGGACGCCGAACGGTTCCGCGAGGCCTGGCTCCTGTGGGGCGACCACCTTCCGCTGCGGATCGTCATCTCGCCGTACCGCGCGACCGTCGCTCCGCTCATCGGCTACATCGAGTCGCTGCACCATCAGCGCCCGGACCTGACCATCACGGTGATCCTGCCGGAGATCGTCGTACGCCACTGGCGGCACCGCCTGCTCCACAGCCCGCTCGGCGGGCGACTGCGGCGTGCGCTGCGGCCCCTGCCGAAGATCGTGGTGACGACGGTGCCCTTCCACATCTGAGTCCGTGTCCCAGCCCGTATCCGTCCGAGTCCGGGTCCACATCCGTGTCCGGGCCTGTGTCCAGGTCCAGGCCCAGGTCCGCGGCGCTGCCGTTGCCGTCGTGCGGGGAATACAGTGGAATCGAGGTAATGATTTATCCGATTTGTCTGCCTGTTGAGGCTGCTCCCGGTTCCCGGGACTACAGCCCAGGGAGGTCGTGCCACCAATGAACTCCGAACGCGCCGAACGGCTGGTGACCGCGCTGCGCGCCCGCGGGGTGATGGCGCATGTCGCCGAGGTGGGTGTCTACCAGTTCGGGGTCCGCGTCGTCATCGACTGGAACATCGAGGCGCTCTGGGACACGGACGGGGCGGCGGGGCTCGACGCGCAGGTGCTCAGCGACGGGATGCTGGTGGGGTTCGTCCCCCACATCGGAGGCTCGGAGGACTTCACCGAGGAGCAGCTCGTCGAGGCCATTGCGACCACGAGCTACTCGACGGAGGGCCTCCGCCCACCGACCAGGACCGAGACCGAGACCGGCAGAGGTACGAGCACCGGGACGGCTGCGAGTGCAGGCGCGGGCACAGGCACAGGCACCGACGCGGGCGGCGTGGGCGAGCCGGATCTTCCGTCGGACATCCCGGGTGCTCCCGCTCCCCCGCCCCCGGCGGCGGACCGGCCGGCCGGTCCGCCTGACCACCGCAGGCCGAAGGGCCACTGGTGGCGCCGCTGACAGGCGCGGTCCGGACCGGCGGCATCCGCTCCAGCGGCTGGATGCTATTCGGTACGCGCCGTGTTAGTCGGCACGCGACAGCGCCGGCAGCGGCAACGGCAACCCCGGCAGGCCGTCGATACTGGTCGCGATGTGCTCCTTCTTATGGAAGTACGCGTCGAGCGACTCATCGGTTTCACGTGCGAAGCGCGACGCGTGCAGCGGCCGGTCCTCGTCATAGGTCAGGAACGGGACGGCGTACCCGCAGGTGTCGCGGATCTTCTCCGCGGTCACGACGATGATCGCGCGCAGGCCGTGCCGGGTCGGGTCGATGTCCGGGAAGTACCCCAGCAGCTCGCGCCACCGTGGATCGTCGCGGAAGACAGGCTCTCCGCGGCCGTGCACACGCACGATGTTGGGCGGGCCATCGAAGGCGCACCACATCAAGGTGATGCGGCCGTTCTCGCGCAGATGGGCAATCGTCTCGGCATTGCTGCCGGCGAAATCGAGATAGGCCACGGTGACTTCGTCGAGCACCGCGAACGATCCTGTCAGGCCCTTGGGTGAAAGATTGACGGTGCCATCGCCGTCCAGCGGCGCCGTCGCGGTGAAGAAGATGTGCTGCGCCTCGATGAAGTCACGCAGCCTGCCGTCTATCCGCTCGTAGCTCTTTCCCATGGGTCGATTATGGCGGGCCTGCGGTCCCCCGCTCAGGGCAGATGCAGGAATCAGGCCACGCCAGGCCCCCTGGGTTGGGACTACGGGGTCTCCGGTCTCCCCCAGCCATGAGCCGACAGGGTGAGCCAGTTGTAGGACGACCGGCTCACCTCCGGAATGGAGTCAGCCGGTCGTCCTACAACTGGCTCATGCCATTCCGGGCGCACCCCAGACCGGGAACCACCGGGCGAGGTCGGGCTCGATGCGCAGGTCGTCCCCCAGGACCGCCTTGACCTGGAGCTCCAGTGCACTGTTCCGCTTCTCCGTACCGTCCGGCATCGGCGCGAAAGGAAAGAACGTGCCCCGCTTGTACAGGTAGACCAGCGCGAGCGGACGCTGCTCGCCGTCCTTGAACGCGAGCAGCGAGCAGAGCAGCTGCTGGCCGAAACCACCGTCCTCCAGCAGCGAGTTGACCGCGTGCAGGTCGTTGACGAGCCCTGCCATGTCGTCGGGCGGCTGCTGGGCCAGTAGCCAGGTGTAGCCGTACGAGTCCTGGCTGAACCGGACCGGGGAGCCGCCGCGCCCGGTGTCCGCGTCGAGCAGTTCCTCGACGTCCTGCTTGATGCGGGCGAAGCCGCCGCCCTCGACACCTGCGAAGCAGACGGACCCCATCCCGGTGGGGGTGAATCCGGCACCCGCCTCAAGGGTGAGTGCGGCGGACGGCAGGGCGAACAGCTGGTCCAGATCGGGGCGGACCGGTTTGCTCCGGCCGAGGATGCTGTCGAGAAATCCCACGAGACGTACTCCTACGGGGTCAGCACGGCCGGACGCCGGACGCCCGCCGTTCTTCGGTCACGGACGGATGCGCCGGGCCCCGTACGACGAGCCGCGGGCCGCGGTGTCACGGGCGGGCGAGTTCGGTGGAGATACGGGCGAGCTGGTCCAGCCGCTGTTCGAGCGTCGGGTGGGAGGAGAACAGCCGGCTCAGGCTCTCCTGCGAGGAGAACGCGGGCATGAAGTAGAAGGCGTTGTACGGCTCCGCCTTCCGCAGGTCCTCGGTCGGGATCCGCGCCATCTGGCCGTTCACCTTGGTGAGCGCCGATGCGAGGGCCGACGGGCGGCCGGTGAGCAGGGCGGCGGCCCGGTCGGCGGAGAGCTCCCGGTAGCGGGAGAGCAGCCGGGTCAGCATGAAGCTGATCACGTACACCACGGCGCTGACCAGCGGGACGAGCACGATCGCGAGGCCGAGCGGTCCCGCGTTCCTGGCACTGCGGGCCAGGCCGCTCCACAGGGCGACCCGGGTGATCAGTCCGGCCAGCACGCCGAGGAACGAGGCGATCGTCATCACCGCGGCGTCGCGGTGGGCGACGTGGGACATCTCGTGCGCGAGAACGCCCTCAAGCTCCTCGGGCTCCAGCCGGCGCAGCAGACCGGTCGTGGCACAGACCAGTGCGGTGCGCTCGCTGCGGCCGGTGGCGAAGGCGTTCGGGATATCGCTCCGGGCGATGGCCACCCGTGGTTTGTCCATGTCGGCCAGCGCGCAGATCCGGTCGATGGCGCCGTGCAGTTCGGGGGCCTCTTCGGGGGTGACCTCGTGCGCCCCCATGGTGACAGCGGCGATCTTGTCGCTGAACCAGAACTGAGCGATGAAGAGCGCACCCGCGACCGCCACAATGACCACCCAGGCACCGTGCAGCAGGACGAGCAGCACGCCGACCAGGACGACGTACAGCAGTCCGATCAGGAACATGGTGGTCACCATGCGCGTGGTGAGACCGCGGTCGAGGGTGTAGCGGCTTCGGGTCATCTTTGTCTCCTGTAGAGGTTCTCCCCCTTCGTCAATTGTCCTCCTTCCGCGTAAAGACAGGGTATGCGGCGGGTTCTGGGAATTCTCCGTTCTGCCGGATACCCGGCCCCCGGCAGCGGCGCCGGACGAACGCCGGGGCACGCCGGTGCCGCGGACCGCCCCAGGTGTCGGGACGGTCCGCGGCACCGGCGGTGTCACCAGGCGACGGGCAGTTCGTGGACGCCGTAGACGGCCATGTCGGTACGGAAGTTGATCTCGTCGAGCGGGCGGTCGAGCCGCAGACCGGGCAGACGGCGCAGCAGAGCGGGGTAGGCGAGCTGGAGCTCGACGCGGGCGAGGTTCTGGCCGAGGCACTGGTGGGGGCCCGAGCCGAACGCGAGGTGCCTGCGGGCCTGCCGGTCGATGTCGAGCCGGCCGGGCTCCTCGAAGACCTCCGGGTCGCGGTTGGCGACATCGGTGGCGCAGATGACCGCTTCACCGGCCCTGATGAGCTGCCCGCCGACCTCGATGTCCTCGGTGGCGACGCGGCGCCGCCCCAGGTGGGTGATGGACAGATACCGCAGCAGTTCCTCGACCGCGCCCGCGACCCGCTGGGGGCTGCCGTCGCGCACGGCGGCCAGCTGTTCGGGGTTCTGGAGCAGCGCGCAGGTACCGAGGGCGATCATGTTGGCCGTGGTCTCGTGCCCGGCCACCAGCAGCAGCCGCGCCTGTTTGGCGCATTCGTCACGGGTGCTGATCCCGGTGACCAGATAGTCCGCGGCGAGCCGGCTGAGCAGGTCGTCGCCGGGGTGCTCCGCCTTCTTCTGCACCAGGTCGCCCAGGTAGTCGACCAGTTCCTGCGAAGCGTCCAGGGCATCCTGCGCGCTGCTGCGGGTGTCGACGATGACGGCGCTCGCCCGCTGGAAGAACCCGTGGTCCTCGTACGGGACGCCGAGCAGCTCGCAGATGACCAGTGAGGGCAGCGGCAGCGCGAAGGACGTGACCAGGTCGGCGGGCGGCCCGGTCTTCTCCATGTCGTCCAGCAGTTCGCCGATGATGCGTTCTATGCGCTCCCGCAGCGCCTGGGTCCGTTTGATGGTGAAGTCACCGGTGAACCGCTTGCGCTGCTCGTTGTGTTCCGGTTCGTCCATCGTGATGAACGTGCGGTTGTGGGCGCGGGTCGCCTCGCTGCCCGCGCTGAAGCTCGGGTAGGCGGGCCGCCTGTTGTCGGCGCTGATGCGCTCGTCGCGCAGCAGCGCCACCTGGTCGGCGTGCCGGGTGACGTACCAGGCCGTGGCGCCGTTCCAGAGTGTGACCTTGGAGATCGGCTCCGAGCTGAGCAGCCCGGCCATCTCCGGCGGCGGGTCGAAGGGGCATCCGGCGGCGCGGCGGGTGGTGTACGCGGGTGATGCGGTGGGGACCTCGGTCATCGTCGTCCTTCCACAGTGGGGTGTGAGGTGTTCCGGGAGCCGGGCCGTCCGGTCAGGACAGGGTGATGGCGGCGGCCGGGCAGATCTGCGCGGCCTCCCGCACTGCGGCGTGCTGTTCGGCGGGCGGGCTGCTGTTCAGTACGACGACGATCCCGTCCTCGTCCCGCTGGTCGAACACGTCGGGGGCGGCGAGTACGCACTGGCCCGCAGCACAGCACTTGTCGGTGTCCACGGTGATCTGCACGTCGTTCCTCCAGCACTAGGGGATGGGCGCGTTACTTAACAAAAGTAACTTCCCATCGCGGACGGTAGTACTCCGTTCACCTCCCGGGGAACCCCCGGTCCATGCATGGGGCATCTTTCTGGCCACTTCCCGAACCGGCCACCGGGACGGCCCGGTCGCGCCGTCGGTCCCGGTCAGTCCGTGCGAGTGGGGAGCCGCAGCATGCGGCGTACGGGATCATCGTGGCGTGGCCCATCCCGAACCCGGCGGCTCCGCCGCCCAAGACCTCTACAGATCACTCGCCGACCTCGCCTACACCATGGCCGGGAACCGTGCGCACATGCGGCTCCGCGTCCAGGCGGAAGTCGCGGTCGACCGCGCCTCCCTCGCCCTGCTGCGTACCCTCACAGCGGCGCCGTCCCCGCTGCGGATGGGCGAGATCGCGCAGGCCCTGCTGGTGCAGGCGCCCCATGTCACCCGGGAGATCCGCAGCCTGGAGGAGCGCGGCCTGGTGCGCACGGTCCGGGAACCGGGCGACCACCGGGCCCGCCGTATCGCCGTCACCGAGGAGGGCCGTGAGGTCGTGGAACGCGCCGAGGAGGCCGGCCGGCGCTGGCTCGACGACGCCCTGGAGGGTTTCGCCCCGCACGAGCTGATCACGGCGGCCGCGGTGATCAGCCGTGTCGTCGAGGCGTACCGCAACCCCGGAGCAGAGGCTCCTGCGCAGAATCCCTGAGCACAGCCGGGAGCCGCGCGGCCCCGGGCGGCGCGGACGAATGGCGCGATTACGGGGTCTCGCCCACTCCCCCCGCACCGCGCCCCCTCGCCCCCTCGCCCCGGGTGCACGCAGTACGCCCCCGGCGTCCGTGACGTCGAGGGCGTACGCGTATACGGACCGGTGGGGGTCCCGTGGCAGGGCGGTCAGGCGCTCTGCCAGAGCCGGGTCATCACCCGTACACCGAACCGCAGTCCTTCGAGCGGCACCCGCTCGTCCACTCCGTGGAAGAGCCGCCCGTAATTCAGGTCGTGCGGGAGCTTGAGCCCCTTGAAGCCGAAGCACCGGATGCCCAGGTGGGTGAAGGCCTTGGCGTCCGTACCGCCCGGATTGCAGTACGGCACCGGGTGGCCGTCCGGGTCCTCGGCGCGCACCGCGTCGCACATCGCGTCCACCAGCGGGCCGTCGAACGTGGTCTCCATCGCGAGGTCGTGGTTGACCCACTCCCGGCTGACCGAGGGCAGCAGCAGGGAGTCGATGGTGTCGATCAGCTCCTGCTCGTGGCCGGGCAGGAAGCGGCCGTCGACCCGGGCCGTGGCCCGGCCGGGGATGACGTTCGTCTGGTAGCCGGCCTGGAACATGGTGGGGTTCGCGGAGTTGCGGAGCACCACCTGCATGAAGTCCGAGACCGGGCCGAGCCGGGCGAGACTGCCCTCGATGTCGTCCTCGTCGAACTCGACCCCGTACAGCCGGGCGGCCTCGGCGAGCAGGGCCCGCACCGGCTCGATGAGGCGGATGGGGAAGGTCTGGCGCCCGATGCGGGTGAGCGACTCGGCGAGATCGGTGACGGCGTTCTCGTCGTTGGGCGACGAGCCGTGACCGGCCCGGCCGGTGGCGGTCAGCTCCATCCAGGCCATCCCGCGCTGGGCGTTCTCGATCGGGTAGAGCCTGCGGGTGTCGTCGATGGCGAAGGAGAATCCGCCGCCTTCGCCGATCGCCTCGGTGACCCCGTCGAACAGCTCGGGCCGGTTCTCGACGAGCCAGTGGCCGCCGAACCTGCCGCCCGCCTCCTCGTCCGCGAGGAAGGCCAGGACCAGGTCCCTGGAGGGCCGGGTGCCGGTCCGGGCGAAGTGGCGGGCGGTGGCCAGCATGACGGCCACCGTGTCCTTCATGTCGATGGCGCCGCGGCCCCAGAGGTAGCCGTCGCGGATCTCTCCGGAGAACGGCGGCACCTGCCACTCGGAGGCGTCCGCCGGTACGACGTCGAGGTGGCCGTGGACCATCAGCGCACCGCGCTCACGGTCCGCGCCCTCGATACGGGCGATGACGCTGGCCCGTCCTGGCGCGCTCTCGATCAGCTCGGACTCGATACCGGCCTCGGCCAGCCTGGCCACGACCCAGTCGGCGCAGGCGCGTTCATTGCTGATGGGGTTGGAGGTGTCGAAGCGGATCAGTTCGGCACAGAGGTCGACCACTTCGCGCTGTGCCTCTTCGGAGGCGGGGACCAGTCCGGACGTGTTCGTGTCGGGGTCAGGGGTGTTCATGCCGCTCCCACGGGGGTGTTGTTGTCGGCGACGGGGAGGTCCGGGGAGGCCTCCACCGCCGATGTGCCGTACGGCTTGATCCAGCCCAGCAGGCCGAGCGCCGCGTACAGCACGAATGCGGTGATCAGGGAGTTCAGCGCGGGGATGCCGCCGTCGTAGAACTTGCCGACGCAGAACGCCGCGATCCAGATGACCAGGGACATCGGGACCCAGGTGGGCGAGGTGGCCGGCAGGGTCTGCGCCTCGCGGGTCTCGTCCAGTGGCTTGCGCATCCTCCGGACGATCCAGTACTCGGCCACGATGATCCCGCCGATCGGCGGGATGGCGACGCCCAGCAGGGACAGGAAGTCCGTGAAGTGGGTCATGATGCCGACCGCCGACAGCAGGGTGCCCGCGAGCCCCAGCACGATGGTGACCGCGCCGCGGTGCAGACGCTTGCCGAAGACGACCTGGAAGAAGTTGACGACGCCGAGCGAGGAGCCGTACAGGTTCCAGTCGTTGACCTTGGCGGTGGACATCAGCACCACGACCACGCCGACCGCGCCCGAGGTGCTCAGCACGATCTGCGAGACCTGGTTGCTCTTGACGAGGTGGCCGAGCAGTACGCCCGTCATCCCGACGATGTACTCGGAGAGGATCATCGACGAAGCGCTCTGCAGAAAGACGTGCGAGCCCTTCTTGTTGAAGCGGGTCATCTCCGGCGCGACGATCGCACCCGTCATGAAGCCGCCCGCGATGGCGGTGGCGGCCACCGCCAGCGATATGTGCTGGGCCGGCGCCGGCGAGTGGACCAGGTCCATGAAGGAGTGCTTGGTCAGGGTCGAGATGACCGACCAGGCGACCAGCGCGAAGAACAGCGGCGTGACGATCTTGGCGAAGACGGCCATGTACTTGAAGCCGAAGATGACCAGCAGCGTGACGGCCAGCCCGGCCAGCACGCACCACATCCAGGAGGGGCCGCCGACCAGCGAGGAGACGCTGTCCCCGAAGATCGTGTTCTGTACGCCGAACCAGCCCACCAGGCTGACCGCGATGACGAAGCTGACCAGCGCCGAACCGTTGCGGCCGAAGCCGACCCAGCGGGTGAGCAGCGGGGTCGCGAGACCTTCGCGCATTCCGGCCAGGCCGATGGCGAAGATCACGATCTCCAGGGTCACCGCGCCGAGCGTGAAGGCGAGGAACGCCTGGCCGAACGTCATGCCGACACCGATGGTGGCGCCGAGCGTGAACTGGGAGATGGACCCCGACTGGGCCAGCCACTGGAGCAGCATGCTGCCGAAGCCGAAGCGCTTGTCGCGCGGGACGCGGGACAGTGCGTAGTCGTCGCTGCCGATGCCCGTGGTGGCTTCGTCAGCGGGTGGTGAAGTTGCCATTCATGACTCCCTGGGCTGGCGGCCGAGGGTCTGCAGGTGCGACAGCGACCCATAGCGGTTGACGAGGTTGTCGAACTCCACCGTGTCGTGGAAGTCGAGTTGCCCGGCGGCGTAGACCTTGGCGGTCTCGACGGCGAAGCGGGCGGCGGAAGCGATGTCCGTCTCGTGGCTCGCGCCCGTCTGGCAACCGGGCACCGCGGCAGCCGACGTGATGGCGAGGCCGACGACCGGAGCGGCGGTCGCCGTGGCGGGCTGCAGAATCGAATTGATGTGGTGTGCCCCATTACCGTACGGAGTGATGTCCTGTGTCGTCACGGGGTATGTGACCAACGGCTCACCCGTCACGACGGCGAGCAGCTCACCGAGCTGCTCGCTCACCCGCAGCACCCAGCCCTCCTTGACGGTGGGCGACAGGGCGAGGCCCTTGTGGTTGATGATGCGGTTGCCCTTGGTGGTGTCGATGGAGAGCACCGCCTCCATCTCGTCCGTGACCTCGTGGCGGTTCATGGTGGCGATGTCCACCGGCGAGCCCATGAACGGCACCGGGTCGTGCGGTTCGGTGGGCGCGTCCGGGCAGATGTGGGTGGCGACGATCACGTCACCGGGCAGGACATCGCCGCGGCGGCGCATATCGAGCAGCTTGGCGGCCGTGGCCAGCGCGGCGGCGGCTCCGTCGGCGTCCGAGACGAGTCCCGTCACCTCCGGCCGGGCGCCCACTCCCCCGAGCCGGCCGACCACACCGAGGGTGCGGGCCGTACCGCCCGAGGACCGGCCGTGGCTGCCCGGGATGCGGATCTGTACGAAGTCGGTGGAGCCGCGCTCACCGGCCACCGTGGTGATCCCGGCGCCCGACCCCTCGGGACCCGCTACCGCGTCGAGGTACTCGACGACGCGCTTTCCGTCGGCCGCGGGATCGTCCAGCAGATCCACGATGTCCAGGACGTACTTCAACATGAGGGGCCTTTCTCGCTGCGTCGCACCCGCTGAGTTCCGGGGGTGCTGACAGCAGATTCGGGATCCGATAGCGTTGAGCGCAACTGTTTCCCTCTATTTGCAATTCGGGTCTGGATGGTGAGATGACGATGGCCGAGATCGACCTGGACCGTCGCAAGCCCGCGGGCGCGCTGCAGACCGTCGACCGGGCGCTGCTCGTCCTGCTGGCCTTCGAGCGGACCCGGCCCGACTGGGGGGTGACCGAGGTGGCGGCCGAATTCGGCTGGGACACCTCCGTCGCCCAGCGCCTGCTGTCGACGCTGGCCGGCCGCGGCTTCCTGGTCTCCGACCCGGCGACCAGGCGCTACCGCATCGGCCCCGCCGTGCTGCGGCTGAGCCGGCAGTGGGAGCGCTCGGGCTCCCTCGAACTGCTGGCGGGGCCGGTGCTGGAAGAGCTGTGCCACACCACCGGTGACACCGTGCTCTTCTGCCTGCCGGACAGCTTCCATATGCGCTGTGTGGCGGCCGAGGAGGGCGAAGCGGGACCGCTGCGGTACTACCCGCTGGTCGGCGAGCTGTATCCGGCGCACGCGGGCGCCACCAGCAAGTCGTACTACGCGTTCCTGCCGGACGACCAGCGCCACCGGCTCTTCCGCGCCCGCCCGATGGCCCGCTTCACCGACCGCACCGTCACCGACGCCGACCTCCTGGAGGAGGAGTTCCGGCGCATCCGTGCCCAGGGATACGCCTGGACGGTCGGCGAGTACGACAACGGGATCGCCACGCTCGCCGTCCCGGTGTTCCTCGGCCGGGAGCCGTACGGCAGTCTCAGCCTGGGCGGCGCCGAGCAGCGCTTCGCCGACGGCCCCGAGCCCCGCCTCGACAGTCTCAGAAAGGCCGCCCAGCTCCTGGAGAAGCGGCTCACCCACCCGCCCCAGCGCACCCGGCGCCCACGCGCCTGACGCCCTCTCCCCTCCCTCCGGAGAGAACCGAACCTCCCCCGGAACACTGCCCCTTCACTGAAAGAGCGCCACCGTGAATCTCCTGCTGCTGTCCAACTCCACCCAGTACGGACGCGGTTACCTGGAACACGCCCTGGACACCGTCACCGGCTTCCTGCCGCAGGGCGCCAGGCTCGCCTTCGTCCCCTATGCCCTGGCCGACCACGACACGTACACGGCACGGGTGCGCGGCGCGCTGGAACCGGCCGGGATCTCCGTGCGCGGTGTCCACGAGAACAGCGACCCGCTGGCCGAACTGGCCGCAGCGGACGCCGTGTTCATCGGCGGCGGGAACTCCTTCCGCCTGCTGAGCGCCCTGTACCGTACGGGTCTGCGCGAGGCGGTACGCGACGCCGTGCGCGGCGGGCTCCCCTACATGGGTGCCAGCGCGGGCACCAACATGGCCGCGCCCACGCTCCGTACCTCCAACGACATGCCCATCGTGCAGCCGCCGTCCTTCGACGCGCTCGGCCTTGTGCCCTTCCAGATCAACCCGCACTACCTCGACCCGGACCCGGGCAGCACGCACAAGGGCGAGACGCGCGCCGAGCGTCTGACGGAGTTCCTGGAGGAGAACGACGTGCCCGTGCTGGGGCTGCGCGAGGGCAGCTGGCTGCGGGTGGACGGAGCGGTGGCCACGCTCGCCGGGGAACGCCCCGGTGTCCTGTTCACCCGGGGTGCGCCCGCCCGGGAGCTGCCGGTGGACAGCGATGTCTCCGGGCTGCTCGGCACCGAGCCGCGGTTCGACTCACCGGCGGCGTGAGAGACACCACACGCTGAAGCGGCGGCGGGGCGCGGCACCGGCCGCCCGGCCGCAGACCGCGCCCCGCCGCCCCCGGCACCACCCGCCGTTCAGCCGGAAGTCACCCGCTGCCCATGATTTGGCTCCCCCCAGGGCACCGTCTACAGTCCTGTAGATACATGTCAGACCGTGGATGCCGCACGTCTCCCGCGGAGCGGGCAGCCCCGACCGAGCTGAGAGTTCCCGCCTGATGACTGCTGTCTCCCCGATGCCGCTGGCCTTCAACGGCTCTCACATCGACGGTTCGCTGTTCACCACTGTCACGGACTTCGCACGTGACACCCGGTGGCTGAACGCGCCGCTGGAATCGTGGACCAACATCGGTCTGGGCGTGTTCGCGATCCTCATGATCGTCGGGTGGTGGCAGGCCCGGCGCCGCGACAGCGCGTCGATGGCTCTCGCCCTGGCCGTGCCGGTGAGCGTCGTGGTCGCCTTCGCCGCGGCCGAGGTGGTCAAGAAGCTCGTGTCGGAGGTGCGGCCCTGCCGCTCGATGCCGCACGCGTTCATCGTCGAGACCTGCCCGGCCCCGTCCGACTTCGCTTTCCCCAGCGGTCACACCACGACGGCAGCGGCGACCGTCGCCGCCCTCTACCTGCTGAACCGGAAGCTGTGCGCCATCGCCGCCCTTTTCGCGCTCTTCGAGGGCTTCACCCGCGTCTACGTCGGCGCGCACTACCCCCACGACGTCCTCGGCTCGGCCCTCCTCGCCCTGCCCATCGCATTCCTGACCAGCCTGGCCCTGCGCCGCCTGGCCACCCCGCTGGTCGAGCGGCTGCGTACCGGAGTCCTGGCTCCCGTCCTGACGGCGGGACCGGCCGGCGCCCACGCGGCCGGCTGACCCATCGGCCCACTGGGTCACACTGCCGACCGGCCCACTGGCACACCGCCCGGCGACCGTCCGCGTGCGGCGCCCTCAGCCCCAGAACGCCTGGGCCAGTGAGGCGCCCACGAACGCCGCGCCCAGCCCCGCCACCACGCTCGCCGTGACGTTCACTGCGGCGAAGAAGTGGGCCCCGTCCTGCGCCAGGCGCAGCGTCTCGTACGAGAACGTCGAGTACGTCGACAACGCCCCGCAGAGCCCCGTCCCGATCAGCAGCTGCACCTGGGACGACGCGGCCCCGGCGGCAACCGCGCCGGTGACAAGGCCCAGGACCAGGCAGGCGGAGACGTTGACGGCGAAGGTCCCCCAGGGGAAGACGGTGTCGTGCGACGCCTGGACCCTGCGGTCGGCGAGATAGCGCAGCGGGGCGCCGACGGCCGCCCCCACGATCACGAGCAACCAGTTCAACGTTCCTCCTCGCAGCCGGTTCGGCAGGCGCTCGCACCGGCGCCCGTGCTCCCCTGGGTGCCGGCGTCCGCACGGATGTCCGCGGTCACGGGCCCGGTCATGAGCGCCTCCCTGCGACGAAGCGGCGGGTCAGGGACGCCGTGGCCCAGACGGCCGCCAGCGCCGAGAGCAGCGTCAGCGCCAGATACGCGAGCGCGGTGCGGGCATGTCCGCCGTTGACGAGCCCCTGGATGTCCACGGTGTACGTGGAGAAGGTGGTGAAGCCGCCCAGGACCCCGGTGCCGAAGAAGGGGCGTACGAGCCGGTGGACCGACCGGGCCTCGGCGATGAGCACCATGAACACCCCGATGACCGCGCAGCCCGCGGTGTTGACCACCAACGTCGTCCAGGGAAAGGCCCCGCCGGCCGTGGGCCACAGGAGCCCGGCGCCGTACCGTGCGGACGCCCCGGCGATGCCGCCGAGTGACACCGCCGTCACGACAGGCCACTGCGCGATCGGCTGCCCAGCGGCCGGTCCACGCTGCACGGGGACGGGGAGGCCCGCGTCGGGGCCGGAACTGACGGGGTCGTCCGTCATCGGGACGGGGGCCTCTGCCACGTGGTTCTCCTACTCGGCGGTCACCGCGCGCACCGGGGCGCGCACCATCGCAAGTAGGGACCGTTGGCGGCACGATCGCCGCAGTTCGGGTACGGCGGGCCCCACCGCCGCGCGTGAGGCCACCGGCCCCTCGCTCCTCCGGATCATACCGTGCGGCCCCTGGCCCGCTCCAGGCGCCGGCGGCCCGTGGTGGCGGCCCCCGTGGTGCGGAACACCGTGTCGGCTGCAAGCCTCGGACACCACGACCCTCGATCGTTCCAAGGCCGTGAGCACGCGTCGGACCGAGGCCGTGAGCATGGGTCGGATCCGGGACCATGAGCACCGCACCACGAGCGCGACGGCAGGGAGGAGACCCGGTGGGCACGATCACCGACTGGCTGTCCGGGCTGTCGGGCGCCGCTGTCTACGCCGTCGTCGCCGGTCTGGTTTTCTGCGAGGACGCGCTGTTCTTCGGCTTCGTCATCCCCGGCGAGAGCGCTGCCGTGATCGGAGGCGTACTCGCCGCACGGCACCAGGTGTCCATCTACTGGCTCGCCCTCATCGTGGTGGCAGCGGCCGTCGCCGGAGACTCCGTCGGATATGAGATCGGCCGCAGATTCGGGCCGCGGCTGCTGGCGGCGCGGTCGCTGCGCCGCCACCGGAACAGCATCGAGTCCGCCCGGGACCTGATCCGCCGCAGGGGGCCGGTGGCCGTCTTCCTGGGCCGGTTCGTGGCGTTCTTCCGGGCTGTCATGCCGGCGCTCGCCGGTGCATCGGGCATGCCCTACCGCACCTTCCTCCTCTTCAACGCGCTGGGCGGCCTCGTCTGGGGTGTCGGCTTCACCCTGATCGGTTACGCCGCGGGCAACGCGTACAGCAGCATCGAGCACTTCGTCGGCCGGGGCGCCGCCCTGGTGTTCGTGGCGCTGGTCGTCGTCGTGCTGGTGGTCAGGCACGTCCGGCGGCGCCGCAGGGACAGCGAGAACGGCGAGGACGCCGCCGGCGACGAGCACGTCGGCGGTGGCACGTCCGGGGAGCCGGAGGACGGCGGCGCCGACAGCGACGGCACCGCGCGCCACGACGACTGAGCACCCGGGGCCGGCGTCCTACGGCGCCGGGGGAACGCGCAGCGCCAGTACCGCGATGTCGTCGAAGTGGCCGTCCGTGAGCCGTACCAGCAGTTCGTCGCAGAAGGTCTGGAGCGGCTCGCCGGCCAGGCTCGCCGTGTGCTGCCGCAGCCTGGTGAATCCCCGGTCGATGTCCTCGCCGGGGCGTTCGATGAGCCCGTCCGTGTACAGCAGCAGGGTGGAGCCCGGTTCCAGTACGGCCAGCGCGTCCTCCCGCTCGATGGCGGGATCCACTCCGAGGACCGGGGCCAGCCCCTCCTCCAGCAGTCTGCTGCTGCCCGTGGGGCTGGTCAGCACGGGGGGCGGGTGCCCGGCGTTGGTCCAGTGCACGAACCACGGCCCGGTCGGGGGCGTGTAGACGCGTGCGATGGCGCCCGTGACCAGTTCGGTGTTGCTCAGCCCCTGCATGACATTGTCCAGACGGCGCATCACCCCTGCGGGCGAGTCTCCGCTGTCGTACGCGAGTGACCGCAGCATGTTGCGCAGCTGCCCCATTCCCACGGCGGCGGTGAGATCGTGTCCGACGACGTCACCGATGGCCAGCATGGTCGAGCCGTCGCAGAGCCTGAAGGCGTCGAACCAGTCACCACCGACCTCAGCCCCCTCCCGGGCCGGCACATACCGGGCCGCGAGTTCCAGGTGCTCGATTCCCGACAGATCGGGCAGAAGCGAGAGCTGCAACTGCTCAGCCGTACGCAGCTGGATCGCGTACAGCCGGGCGTTCTCGACGGCGAGCCCGGCCCGGTGCCCCAGGTCGGCCACGAGGGAGATCTCCTCCTCCCCGAACGGCTCGGCGGAGCCGGTACGGACGAGGCTGAGGGCGCCGAACACCTCCCGGCGCACCTGGAGCGGCATGATCAGCACCGTCCTGGCTTCGAGGGCACGGTAGAGCTCCAGCTGCGCGGACTGGAGGGAGCCGGCCGCCGCGTGCGCTCCGAAGTCCGTCACCGTCACCGGTCCGGCTCCGCGCAGCACCCGGGCCAGCGGTGCGGAGAACTCGTCGGACCAGGGCAGGCTCTCCGGCGCCGGTGGCAGCTCCCGTGCCGGGTCGCGGTGCACGGCGGCCAGCCGGCGCACCCCGCCGTCCTCGACCAGATCCACCACACACGCGTCGGCCACCTGAGGGACGATCAGCCGTGCCAGCCGGTTGAGCGCCTCGTCCGCGTCGAGAACACTCGACAGGGCGGTACTGGCATCAGCGAGCAGCCGCAGGCGGGCGGTCGCCCGCTCCAGATCCTGTCTGACCGCCGCGAGCCGGTCCTCCGCGTCGTCTGTGGCCACACCGCAAGTCTGCACGAGACGCACCGCACCACCACCTGGACGGCACCGGACCGCCTCCGGCTGCCCGTACCAGGTCGCCCACCGCGGTACGCGGACGGCGTCCGACACCCCCCGGCGCCCGCCGTCACCAGCTGATCGTCGGGTTGGAGTTCGCGTCCCACTGGTTGAGGATGCCGTCCCAGTCGTGCATCTGACCGGTGGTGAAATCGGCGAGCGGGGGCTGCGGGTCCCAGGGGTTCTGCTGGTGGACCGGCTGGTGCTGGGCGGGGTGGTACCACTGCTGGGACGGTGCGGCGGCAGCCGCCTCGGCACCGGAGCGGCGGTGGCGCCCGGAGCGGTCGGCGGGAGGCTGCGGGGCGTACGCGAGACGGCCCTGGGTCTCCAGAAAGCGCGCCCTGGCGACCAGGTGGGCCAGATCGAGACCGAGCTCGTTCGCCAGTACGGAGAGATCGACCCCGGTACTCCAGGCACCGACCAGCACGGCGTCCACGGCTGGCGACGCGACGGGCTCATGGAGCGGCTCCTCGGGAACGGGAGCGGCTCCGGGGACCTGCGCGGGGCGCGGCCCCGGGATGGTCGTGTGGAATGGCTGAGCGACGTCCGGTTCCGGCTGCAGCTGAACGCTGTCCGCGCAGTCCATCGGAGACGGCTCGGGGAGCTGCTCGGCCGTGTGCTCCGCCAGAAGCGCCTGTGCCACCGCCCGGGCGTCGTCCTTGCCCACAGTGCGCCGGGCGAGGCGCACTTCACGCTCGGGGAGCCCCAGCAGCCCCGCGACGGTCCCGTCGCTCCCCAGCGTCACCGCGAACGCGGCAAGCGTCCGCGTACGCACCGCGTGCCCTTCGTCCAGCGCGCCCTGCGCACGGCGCACCTCTTCGTCATTCGCGCAGAACGCCTGTGCCAGGACGGCATGACGCTCCCACAGCTCCCTGGGATCCATGCCCGCACCAACGCCGCATTGCCCGTTTTGAAGCGACTTCACAATGAATTGCACCGCAAAAGGTGAAATCACAGTTTATCGTTCTGTCGCGTTCGGAGTTACCCCGGCGGGCGGCGGTCGTTACCCCCGTCATGAACGCACGCGCGCCCGCTACCACCACGGCCAGAGGCTCAGGGGTCTTCATTCCGCCCCCCGCACAGGCCCAGCGGGTACCCCCGCCGCAGCTGATGGCGCCCCAAGTCCCTCCCCCGCCACCGGGCAGGCATTCGAGGGCGCACGCATTCGGGCGATTGGAGGCACGGACTCCGCTGTACTCCGAGCTGGCCGCCCAGTGGACGGCACGCGGCGCCACGGTGCCGGGTGTGCCCGACCCCGAGTGGCAGCGCCTGGTCTCCTACGAAGCCCTCCTCGTCGAAGTCGAGTCCGTCCTCAGGGACCTGCGCCCGCACCGGGCGGAGACACGGCTCCTGTCCGGCCGGGCGGCAGCCGGTACCTGACGGGAGCGCACAGCTGCCCGCCGGCGCTGTTCCGGGCCCTCCTCAAGGAGAGCCCGGAACAGGGTTACGAGGGACTGACTACGGCGTACCGATCACTCAGCGGCGCAGCTCAGAGCCGGTCGAGGATCTTGTGCATCTTGTCGACCTCAGCCTGCTGGTTCTTCACCACGGCAACGGCGAGCTTCTTGGCCGCGGGGTCACGGCCGTTCTTCTGCTCGTCCTCGGCCATGGTGATCGCGCCCTTGTGGTGCCCGATCATCATCTCGGTGAACCTCTTGTCGAAGTCCTTGCCCTTAGCGGCCTTGAGTCCGGTCATGTCCTTGCCGGACATCATGCCGGGCATGGACGCGCCGCTGCCGTGGCTCATGCCCGGCATGCTGTGGTCCATGGACGGGGAAGCGGGCTTGCCCCATGACGCCAGCCAGCCCTGCATCGTGCTGATCTCTGGGCCCTGAGCCTTCTCGATGTCCGCGGCCAGGGTCTTGATCTCCTGGTCGGAGGCCCGGCCGTCGGCCAGTTTCGCCATGGACACGGCCTGCTGGTGGTGCGGGATCATCATCTGCGCGAACGTCACGTCCGCTTGGTCGAAGTCCCCCGACGCGGAGGCGGAGGCGGAGTGGCTGCTTCCGTGGTGCGTTGCGGGCGCGGACGTGTACTTGTCGCCGGAGCCGCAGGCCGCGAGCCCGAGAGCGAGAACGGCGACGACACCGGTGGCCACGACGGCGCGACGGTGCACGGAGGGGTACGGGAGAACAGACATGTCAGGTCTTTCCGGATGGGCGCGCCCCATGGCGCGCGGGTGAGCGGGAACCATGGCCGGACGTCCTGGCCGTTTCGGCCGGGTCCGGCGCGGTCCTGTCACGCCCGCGCGACACACACCTGCAGCAGCAGACTTCGCCCGCTTCTCGGCGACCCTCTTCGCCCGGTCCGGCCCGGGGGCAGCGGCCGGCCACGCGACGGCCGGAAGGCCAGGAGCGCGAGGACGGCGAGACCACCGAGGCCGGCCGGCCCGAACAGGGTGCGATCACGTGCCGGGGTCGACACACAGACCGCCCCGTGCGCTCCCGGCACGGTCCCGGCCCGGAACGCGGGCCCGGGATGAGCGGTGACCGGGTGGCCGGCTGCGGACGCCGGCACGGAATCACCGTGGGCGTGGGGCATCGTCACGGCGTCCGCCCCGCGGGGCATCGAAGCGTTCATCCCGCCGGGCATCGCGGTGTCCGTACCGCCGGACATCGCAGCGTTCATGGAGAGGGAGGGGAGGGAGCCGTGACAACCGCCGACCGCGGAGGCCGGAGCGCCATGCATGAGGAACAGGCCGAACAGCACCGCGCACACCGCGGCCAGTCGGGCCGTGGCCCGTCCGCGTGCCGCTCCGCTGCTCACCCGCGTCCCCGTCCTGTGCTCTGTGCCCGTGCGTCTTCCGGCATTCCGGCTGCCGCCCGGCCCGACGATACCCCGGCCTGGTATCCCGTACCCGGCCGGGTCCCGCCACCGGGTGCCCGGCGAGCGATGCGGCGGCCGTCCTTCCGGGCCCCTCGGACCGCGTGCCGGCGCGGCCGGTAACGACACTGGTAACCGACATCGATGCAGCCTTTGCACCAATGGCCCGTACTGAGGTTCACTGCCCGTCTCCGACCGCACAGGGGGCAGCACCGTGAGCAGCCACGATCACGACCATCCGAGCTCGGGTGACCATGGGCACAGCCACGGCGTGGCCCAGGACGCGGACCGCCGCTGGCTGGGCGCGGCCCTCACCCTGATCCTCGCCTTCATGGCCGGGGAAGTCGTCGTCGGGCTGGCATCGCACTCACTGGCCCTGCTCTCCGACGCGGCCCACATGCTCACCGACGCCGCATCCATCGTCCTGGCGCTGGTCGCGATGCGGCTGGCCGCGCGTCCCGCCAGGGGCGGCTACACCTTCGGCCTCAAACGCGCCGAGATCCTCTCCGCCCAGGCCAACGGCATCACCCTGCTCGTACTCGCCGCGTGGCTGGCCTACGAAGCCGTGCGACGCCTGATCGACCCTCCCCCGGTCAGCGGCGGACCGGTCCTGGTCACCGCGCTCGTCGGGGTCGCCATCAACCTCCTGGCCGCCTGGTGCATCTCCAGGGCCAACCGCACCAGTCTCAATGTCGAGGGCGCCTACCAGCACATCCTCACCGACCTGTACGGCTTCATCGCCACCGCCGTCGCCGGTGCGGTCGTGCTGACCACCGGGTTCGCCAGGGCCGACGCGATCGCCACCCTGGTCGTGGTTGTGCTCATGCTCCGCGCCGGTATCGGCCTCGCCCGGGCCTCGGGCCGTATCTTCCTCGAAGCCGCACCCGCGGGCACCGACCCCGATGCGCTCGGCGACCAACTCGCGGCCCAGGAAGGCGTCGTGGAGGTCCACGATCTGCATGTCTGGCAGATCAGCTCCGAGCAGACCGCCCTGTCCGCGCATGTGCTGGTCATCCCCGCCGGCGACTGCCACGCCGTACGCCGGGACCTCGAACGCCTCCTCGCGGACCAGTGGGCGATCACCCACACCACCCTCCAGGTCGACCACGCCCACACGGCCGCAGCCGGGCAGGGCCTCACCATCGGCTCCGCCCCTCCACCCGCCGGCGCACACTGCGAGGACGCTCACGGCCCCACACACCACGCGGGTCCGCACGACCACTGATCCCCCGGAGGCAACGCCGGGGGCGCAACGCTCAGCAGGATGGGCCGACAAGCGAGGGAATACCCCCCTTGGGTATGGTGTTCCCACTGTCGGGAAGACAGGAAAAACCCTGTTCCGCCCGACTGCTCCACACACAGCGATCATAAGGACGATGCGATGACCTCCCAGGCAGACTCCCGCTCCGGCGCCGCAACCGACGTCATGGGCAGCCCCGTCACCACCACGTACCAGGTGTCGGGCATGACCTGCGGCCACTGCGAAGGAGCGGTGTCCGAGGAGATCTCGGCGATCGACGGTGTCACCTCGGTCAAGGCGGTCGCCTCCACCGGCCAGGTCACGGTCATCTCCTCCGCGGCACTGGATGACGGAGCCGTCCGCGCAGCGGTCGACGAGGCGGGCTACGAGCTCGCCGGCCGTCTCTGACGTTCCCTCCCGCCCGGGGCCGCTCCGCCCCGGGCCGCGGATCCCACGCCGGTACGCACCGCCCCGCTCATACGGAAGCCGTACGTACCGGCCTCCCCCAGGAGACACGCAATGACCAGTACGGCTTACGAGGAAGCGGTGGCCCCGGCCACCGAGGTCGAGCTCTCCATCGGCGGAATGACCTGTGCGTCGTGTGCGGCACGCGTCGAGAAGAAGCTCAACCGGCTGGACGGGGTCACCGCCACGGTCAACTTCGCAACGGAGAAGGCGAAGGTCTCGTACGGCGGGGCAACGGACGTCGCGGACCTCATCGCCACCGTCGAGAGAACCGGCTACACCGCCGTGCGGCCCGCGCCGCCGGCCACCGCGGACCGCGCGGAATCCGGGCCCCCGGCCGCCGACGGTGAACCGGTCTCGCTCAGGCAGCGGCTGCTCGTCTCCCTGACTCTCTCCGTACCCGTCGTCCTGATGGCGATGGTGCCGGTCCTGCAGTTCGACAACTGGCAGTGGCTCTCCCTCACCCTTGCCGCGCCCGTCGTGGTCTGGGGCGCGCTGCCGTTCCACCGGGCCGCCTGGACCAACGCCCGGCACGGCGCCGCCACCATGGACACCCTCGTGTCCATCGGCACTCTCGCCGCGCTCGGCTGGTCGCTGTGGGCCTTGTTCTTCGGCACAGCCGGGATGACGGGTATGCGGCACGGGTTCGAGTTCACCGTGTCGCGCGCGGACGGCTCGTCCTCCATCTATCTGGAGGCCGCTGCCGGGGTGACCACCTTCATTCTCGCGGGCCGCTATCTGGAGGCGAGGTCCAAGCGGAAGGCCGGCGCCGCGCTGCGCGCGCTGCTCGAACTGGGCGCCAAGGACGTGACCGTGCTCCGGGACGGCCGCGAGTCCCGTATCCCCGTCTCCGGGCTCGTGGTCGGCGACCGCTTCCTCGTACGCCCAGGGGAGAAGATCGCCGCCGACGGCACCGTGACCGAAGGTGCGTCCGCCGTCGACGCGTCGACACTGACCGGCGAGTCGGTACCGGTCGATGTGAAGGCGGGCGACGCCGTCACCGGGGCCACCGTGAACGTTTCGGGACGGCTGGTCGTCCGGACCACCCGGGTCGGTGCGGACACCCAGCTGGCCCGGATGGCGCGGCTGGTCGAGGAGGCACAGAACGGCAAGGCCGAGGTGCAGCGCCTCGCCGACCGGATCTCCGGCGTCTTCGTGCCCGTCGTCCTGGTCATCGCACTGGGCACGCTGCTGACCTGGCTGCTGGCGACCGGGGACGCGACAGCCGCGTTCACCGCAGCCGTCGCCGTGCTGATCATCGCCTGCCCGTGCGCCCTGGGCCTGGCCACACCGACCGCGCTGATGGTCGGTACGGGGCGCGGCGCACAGCTGGGCATCCTGATCAAGGGCCCCGAGGTACTGGAGTCCACCCGCCGGGTCGACACCGTCGTGCTCGACAAGACCGGCACCGTCACGACCGGCCGGATGGCCCTCCAGGACGTCTTCACCGCGCCGGGTGTGGCGGAGAAGGAACTGCTGCGGCTGGCCGGCGCCCTGGAGCACGCGTCCGAGCACCCGATCGCCCAGGCCGTCGCGGCGGGCGCCGAAGGAGTGGCCGGTCCTCTCCCCGTAGCCGAGACGTTCGAGAACGTCGCCGGTCTCGGCGTACAGGGCGTCGTCGAGGGGCACGCGGTGCTCGTCGGCCGGGAGGAACTGCTGGCCGAGTGGGCCATCGAACTGCCGCCCGAACTGGGGCACGCGAAGGCCGCGGCGGAGGCGGAGGGCCGTACAGCGGTCGTCGTGGCCTGGAACGGCGAGGCCCGGGGCGTCCTCACCGTCGCCGACGCCATCAAGGAGACCAGCGCCGAAGCGGTCGGCCTGCTGCGCGCGCTCGGCCTCACCCCCGTACTGCTGACCGGCGACAACAAGGCGGTGGCCGAGTCGGTGGGCCGGGCCGTGGGCATCGACGAGATCATCGCCGAGGTACTGCCGCAGGACAAGGTGGACGTCATCAAGCGCCTGCAGGGCGAGGGCCGTTCGGTCGCGATGGTCGGCGACGGTGTGAACGACGCGGCCGCCCTGGCCACGGCCGATCTGGGCCTGGCGATGGGCACCGGTACGGACGCAGCCATCGAGGCCGGGGACCTGACGCTGGTACGCGGCGACCTGCGCGTCGCGGCGGACGCGATCCGGCTCTCCCGCAGGACCCTCGGCACCATCAGGGGAAACCTGTTCTGGGCCTTCGGTTACAACGTGGCGGCGCTGCCGCTGGCCGCCGCCGGGCTGCTGAACCCGATGATCGCCGGGGCCGCGATGGCCTTCTCCTCCGTCTTCGTGGTCACCAACAGCCTCCGGCTGCGCTCCTTCAGGTAACCCCGGCCGCACGGCGGCATCTCCCGGGGCCGGGGCCGGGGCCGGAGCGTCGGCGCCCGGCGCGAAGGGACCGGCTCACCGTGTCGGACAGCTGATCCGGCTTCCCACTGTCCGGTTGCCCCCTCGTCAGGCAAGCTGTCCATGCCGCTGATATGTCCCAGCTCACCAAGGAGCCGTCATGTCCGAGACCTTCCACCTTGATCCGGCGAAGACCGCACTTGTCCTGATCGAGTACCAGAACGACTTCACCAGCGAGGGCGGGGCACTCAACGGCGCCGTGGCCGGAGTGATGGAGAAGACCGGAATGCTCGCGAACACCGTGGCCCTGGCCGGAGCCGCGCGCGCCGCGGGCGTCACCATCATGCACGCGCCCATCACCTTCGCCCCCGGCTACGGCGAACTGTCCCGGCACCCGTACGGCATCCTCAAGGGGGTCGTGGAGGGCTCGGCCTTCGTCAAGGGCACCTGGGGCGCGGCAATCGTGGACGACCTCGCCCCGGCCGAAGGTGACATCGTGATCGAGGGCAAGCGCGGCCTCGACACCTTCGCGAGCACGAACCTCGACTTCATCCTGCGGAACAAGGGAATCGACACGATCGTCCTCGGAGGCTTCCTCACCAACTGCTGCGTCGAGTCAACGATGCGCACCGGGTACGAGAACGGCTTCCGGGTCATCACGCTGCCCGACTGCGTTGCCGCCACTTCCCAGGAGGAGCACGAGAACGCGATCACCTACGACTACCCCATGTTCTCCATGCCCATGACGTCGGCCGAAGTCATCGCCGGCCTCTGACGGTACGCAGCGGGGGGCGGAGCGCGCGGAGGCGCTGGATCAGCCGGAGCCGGGACAGCGCGTCCGCGGTGTACCTGCGGTGGCCGCCTCGGCTGCGTCCGCTCTCGGGCAGCAGCCCGATGTCGGAGTAGTAGCGGATGGTCTTCACCGGCAGCCCGGTGCGCGCGGCCGGCTCGCCGATGCCCACCGTGTTCTCTCCATGTATGCCGTGCCTCACAGCTGGCTGAACCTCCACCACGCAGGAGCCGTTGGCGTCCACGGCGACCGCCGCCGTCCGGGCGCCCGGGGCAGCGCTTGCCGAGAAGGATCATCACATGCGGATACTGATCGTCACCGCCGGTTCGCGTGGGGACGTCGCACCGTTCACGGGCCTGGGGCAGCGTCTGCTGGACGCCGGGCATCAAGCCGCCGTAGCCGCGCACCTGCCCTTCGCAGGACTCGTAGCCGAGTGCGGCCTCGACCACCGACTTCTGCCGGGGGATCCGCAGGAGTTGATCCGCGCCCGCGCTCTGGCGACGTCACCGGAGGAGGCGCGGGCGGTGACCTCGGCGTTCTTGGACCGGCTGGCAGATGGGGTGGTGGCGGCCGTGGCGGAGGGCACCGACCTGGTGCTCACCGCGTTCGGCCCCGCATCACTCAGCCAGGCTGCCGGGGAGGCGTTTGCCATCCCCGTCGTCGGTACCTATCTCGCGCCGGCCGTTGCCACGAGGGAATTCCCGCTGCCCGGCGTGCCGGGCGCCGACGACTTGGGGCCGGACGTCAACCTCGCCACGGGCCGGGCGTTGCTGGCGCAGGCCGGAACGCTCCAGGAAGGGGTCCTGACGAGGCTGCGCACCCGGCTCGGGCTGCCCGTCGCCGAGGGGCCGTCGGGGGCAGGAAAGATCCGGCAGGTCCTCCACGGCTTCAGCCCACGGGTGGTACCGCGCCCGGCGGACTGGCCGTCCGAGGTCGACGTGACGGGTTACTGGTGGCCTGCCCGGCCGCGAGGTTGGCGGCCGCCGGCCGAACTGGTCGACTTCCTCCAAGCCGGTCCGCCCCCGGTGTTCATCGGGTTCGGCAGCATGGCACCGGGCCAGGGGGAACGCTTGGGCGAGCTGGTGGCGGCGGCAGTGGCTCGGGCGGGGGTGCGCGCGGTGGTGCAGGCGGGGTGGGCCGGCCTGAGCGCGGTCGGCGATGACGTCCTGGCGATCGGTGACCTCCCGCACGACTGGTTGTTCCCTCGCACGGCCGCCGTCGTCCACCACGCCGGGGCGGGCACCACAGCGGCCGGACTGCGCGCCGGGGTGCCCGCCGTGCCGGTACCTGCCATGGCCGACCAGCCGTTCTGGGCAGCCCGGCTGCACCGGCTCGGAGTCGCCCCGCGACCGCTGCCGTTCCACGAGCTCACCGCCGAAGCCCTCGCCGGGGCGATCACAGCCTGCATGGCCGATCCGGCCCACCGGCAACGAGCGGTCGAACTCGCGCGCCGTATCGCCACGGAGGACGGCACCGCCGCGGTGCTGGCCCGCATCGGCGTCGCGTCCGACGGATGAAACCGAGAACGCCCTCACAGGCATCCCCATCGCCCGCCGCGGAGTACTGCACGGCTCCGGCCCCGGAGTTCACCGATGGTCGTCGAGGGCTCGATCGCCAGGTTCCACGGCTTCCGCGTCTCCGCATCCGCCGAGAGCGACACGACGACATCCGCGAAGTCTCCTCGGCCGTACCACCTGCCTCATCACCCACCACCACGTCCAACGCCTTTGCCAGGGCCTCTCATAGGCGGATCAGCCTTCTTGCATTCCACCGGCATCGACCGTTTGGCAATGTCTCCAGCGACAATCCACCGAGAAAGAGAAGGCTGAACGGGATGGCCGCTGAATGGCGGAACGCCTGACTCTGACCGGGCCGGTCGATAGGCAACCCGCACCTCGCTCCCTACCCTGTGAGCGAATCGGCGAGGCCAGAATGGGGCAGGCCGCCTTTTCTGACTCGCGCCGGGAATTCCATGCAGTGGACATCACCATCGGAGAGCACGCATGAATGACGACAAGACTTCGAACGACCTGCCTCGGCGTCGGTTCGTGGCGTTCTCCGGCCTTATCGGTGCGGCGACGCTCCTGACCGGCGTGGAAGCGGCGGCCGGACGCACCGCTTCGGCAGCCTCCCCGATGCACGCGGACCCCGCCCCCGACACGTGCCCCACTCCACCTCCCGGCGGCACCCCGACCTGCCCCCCTGCTCAGCTCCAGCCCCTCTGCGGAAGCCCTTCCGACAACGATCCGCTGTGGCGGGACGTCCAGTACTGCACGCAGGGCAAACCCCTGCCCCCCGGGCAGTTCCCTCCCGACTGCCTGAAGGTGACCTCGGACTACGTCGTACTGCACGGCAGGCCGTCGAGCCAGCACAACTTTCTCCTGACCCCCAGTTGCAGGATCACCGGTATCGAATGCCCGTTCATCGAGACCTCTGGCGCGCCGAATTACTGGAACGACGCATGGGAGAACGCCCGGAGCGGAGGGAGCGTCCCCGTGCAGTATCCCAATATCGGCTTGGGGATCAACTCGCAGAGCGCCCGGTTCCTCGACCAGTTGCACATTCACATGGCCGGCGTCCGGGCGAGCACGCAACGGCGGCTGCAGCAACTGGAGATGACGGGACGCATGGCCACCAACCCCGCGCAATGGGCCGCCGTGAAGTACCAGGTACCGGTCACGGGCTCGGACGGGACGGGGGACCGTACGTACCGGGCCCTCAGGCTGCCCAGTCTCGGGATGAATCTCTTCGCGCAGTTGCAACAGTATGTGGTGAAGCCGAACGGGCTGAGCATGGCGAACCAGACACTGATCGTGGTGCCGAAGATGACGGCTACGGGATTCGCCGGGGCTTTCTACGTCCTCAACAGCGACTCTTCACTCCACGACGGCACGAATACATGTGACCACCTTCTCGTGTACAGCTGAGCCCTCTGCCGGTTCCCGCCGGTGAGCGTGACGGCGAGCGGGGTCCCTTGGCGGTCGACGATCAGGTGATGCTCGGAGCCGGGGCAGCGCGGTCGGCGCTCATCCGGCGCGGGCCACGAGCAGCGGCTGGAAGAAGCCTGTCTCCTGGGGCAGTCGCCACCCGACGTCGACAAACCCGGCCTCGGCTGCGAGGGCGGCCAGCCGGTCCCGGCCAAGCGCCCAGTAGGTGGTCCGGCGGACCTGGACTCGCCATTCTCCCCCTGCCGGGATGAGCTGGAAGTGTTCCAAGTCGTAGTGTTCGCCGTCGTCGTGCCAGTGCCAGAGCTGGAAGGTGACCGTTCGCTCGTCGTCGCCGCCGCCGGTGTTCCGGTGGACCTGTGGCGGCGTGGAAGCAGGGCGGTCGCGCAGCAGGTCGTCGTAGGGGCGCGTGCTCACCAGCAGGCGGCCGGCGGGACACAGTACGCGGCGCATCTCGGCGAGAGCGGCGTGCACATCCTGCTCCGTCAGCAGGTGAGGCAGTGAGTTGTCAGCGCAGACGACGGCGTCGAACCGGCCGTCGGGGAACGGGAGGCGTCGCATGTCGGCGGCGGCCGTGCGCAGACTCAGGTTCCGCCGGCCGGCCTCACGGGTAGCGCGGGCGGCGGCGCGGGGGCTGAGGTCGGTCCCGGTGACACGGTGCCCGCGCAGCGCCAGACCGATGGCCTGCGTGCCGATGCCGCAGGAGCAGTCGAGCACCGTAGCGCGATCCGGGCCGATCAGGACATCCAGAGCCTCCCCCTGCCGGCGGATGCTTGTGTCCCAGTCCGAGTAGATCAGGTGGTAATCGTCAGCGAGATCGTCGTAGAAGTGCGCCACAGGCATCTCAGACATGGCCCGAGGCTACTGATGTGCCGGAGACGATGATCACCACTGTGCTCGATGGACATGGGGCTCTGCGCCCAAGGAGAAGGAGGCGCGGACGTGGACGGGCCAGGGGGCATGCGGGGGCGACGGTGGTTGTCACACGCGGGGGCCGGGCGGTGTCTTCATGCCTAACAGCCCCACCAGGGGCGCATATCGAGGAGAGAACAGCATGACGCTGCGTCTGCCGAAGACCGAGCTCCCCGCCGACCTCAAGGAGAACATGATCAAGCAGTTGGGCGTCGTGCCCGAGAATGTCGAGGTGCTGTGGCACAGCCCCCGAGTGGCCCAGGACAACCTGGAGTTCGGAGCCAGGGTGGGGGTGTGGGATGCGGTCGACCCGGGCCTGAAATCGTTCGCGCACATGGCCGTCGCTTCGCAGGTCGGCTGCAGTTGGTGCCTGGACGTCGGCTATTTCCAGGCACAGAACGAGAAGCTGGACCTGGCCAGGGCGAGCCAGGTGCCGCGGTGGCGGGAGGCGGACGTGTTCACTGCGCTGGAGCGCGACGTCATGGGGTACGCCGAGGCGATGACCAACACTCCGCCGACGGTCACCGACGAGCAGTACGCCGCCCTTCTTGAGCGGCTCGGGCTGCCGGCCATGGTGGAGCTCACCGCGTTCATCGCCTACGTCAACCTGGCGACCAGGGCCAACGTGGCGAACGGGGTCACCTCGCAGGGCTTCTCCGACGCCTGCGCGATCCCGCTCGCCAATCGCCCGACGACGTCCCGCGTCGGGTCCACGGCATGACCGTGGACCCGTGCGTCGCCCACCGCAGCCTGCTGTTCACCGTCGCCTACGAGATGCTCGGCTCCGCGGCCGACGCGGAGGACGTACTGCAGGAGACCTGGCTGAGGTGGGCCGAAGTCGACCGGTCACAGGTCCAGGACCCGCGGGCGTACCTCGTCCGGGCCGTCACCCGGCAGGCGCTCAACCGCATACGCACACTCTCCCGCCGCCGCGAGGACTATGTGGGCGAGTGGCTGCCGGAGCCCCTGCTGACCCACCCCGACGTCGCCGACGACGTCGAACTCGCGGAAAGCGTCTCCATCGCGATGCTGACCGTCCTGGAAACGCTCGGCCCCACCGAGCGGGCCGTGTTCGTGCTCCGCGAAGTCTTCGACGTCCCGTACGAGGAGGTCGCCGGGGCCGTGGGCAAGACCCCCGCTGCGGTTCGGCAGATCGCCCGGCGGGCCCGGAGCCACATCGCCGCTCGGCAGTCACGCGTCAGCGTGAGCCGGTCGGAGCACAAGGCCGTGGTGGCCCGGTTCGTCGCCGCACTGCACACCGGGCGCATCCAGGACCTGATGGAGATCATGGCGCCGGACGTGGTCCTCATCGCGGACGGCGGCGGGCTGTCCGGCGCCGCACTGGCCCCCATCCACGGGGCCGACCTCGTGGCGACGATGCTCGCCGGCACCGACCGGACCGCCTCCGAGACCACGGCGGTGTGGCTCAACGGCGCCTCGGCGATCCGGATCGAATCCGACAGCGGGCGGGCCGCGGTCAGTCTCGTGGTCGAGAACGGGCGCATCACCCGGATCTACGCGACGTCCAACCCGGAGAAGCTGACGCGACTCGATGAACCGGCCGACCTCACCAGGTAGACGCGCGCGGGTGTTGCGGGCACGACGTACCCGGAACACCCGCGCCGGCTCCGTTGTCCTCCGGGACGCTGCCGATGTCCCGCACCCCACTTGTCACTTGGTTCGCCGTTCGTCAACGGCTCGCCATCGGTGCCGGAATGCCTGACCGGAGCCCGTGGCGGGCGGACTACGTCGAGCCGGTCCGCTTCCTGCTGTCGCCCGCCACGTCCTTCATCACCGGCCAGACCCTCGTCATCGACGGCGGCTCAATCCGGCACTGACACCTCCCGGACACCCGAAGAAGTGTGCCGGGCACGGCTGCTTCCTGCGCTCGTCAGAATCGCGCTCGCGACAACCTCGAAGAGGCGGTCGGCACGTGGTGCGAGCGAGGGCTGGTCGCCGAGCCAAGCGAGCATGGCGATCAGCGCGAACAAATCGGCGCCATCGATATCGCTCCGCGCCATGCCCGCGGCCTGGGCGCGGGTGAGGAGCCGCGCACCGGCTGCGCGCAGGGTGACGCACGAAGCGTGGAGTGCGGATTCGGCGTCCTCGATGGCGGCTGCCATCAGCACGGTCACGCCCCGGTACTCGGTTGTCCAGGCGACGCAGTCGCGCAGCCACGAGACGAGAGCGTCCTCGGGCGAGTTCGACGTCTCGAACTCGCCTGCCCTTGTTGTCAGTTCGTCGAAGCTCGTGCGGAGCAGGGCATCGAGCAGCGCCTCGCGCGTCGGGAAGTGCCGCAGCAGCGTCGCGAGCCCGACATCGGCCCTGCGCGCGATGTCGCGCAGTGATACGTCGACGCCTTGCTCGGTGATGGCGGTGCCCGCTACTTCGAGCAGGTGGTCGCGGTTCTTCCTGGCATCGGCCCGCATCTGTCCCTCTTGACTATCCGGATCAGTGGTCCATATATTCGGATCAGTGGTTCACTTACATGGACCGCTGATCCGAATAAGCCTACCCCGCAGCACAGACAGGAGAAGACGATGCCGACACGCACGATGAGGGCGATCCGGCTCCATGAGCACGGCGGCCCTGAGGTGCTGCGTTACGACGAGGTGCCGATTCCTGAGCCGGGGCCGGGCGAGGTGCTGGTTCGTGTGCACGCGGTCGGCGTCAATCCTCCGGACTGGTACCTGCGCGACGGGCTGACCAACCTGCCACCCGAGACGAGGCCGAAGTTCGACTTGCCGGTGATCCCGGGAACGGACCTGTCGGGCGTCGTCGAGGCTGTCGGCGCGGACGCGGACGGCCTCTCCGTCGGCGACGAGGTCTTCGGCCTTCTGCGCTTCCCCAGCTTCGACGGCCACACATACGCCGAGTACGTGACCGCGCCCGCGTCGGACCTCGCACGCAAGCCGGCCGGCATCGATCATGTGCATGCTGCCGGGGTGCCCATGGCCGGGCTGACGGCGTGGCAGTTCCTGATCGGGCTCGGACACGATCACCCCTCGCCCTTCCAGGCGGCGCAGCATCGCCCGATGGCGCTCGACGCCGGCACGACGGCGCTCATCAACGGCGCCGCGGGCGGCGTGGGGCACTTCGCCGTACAGCTGGCGAAATGGAAGGGTGCACATGTCATCGCGGTGGCGTCGGGCGCGCATGAATCGTTCCTGCGCGAGCTGGGCGCCGACCGGTTCATCGACTACACCAAGAGGCGGCCCGAGGAACTCGTGCACGGCGTCGATCTCGTTCTCGACACCGTCGGTGGTCGCGAGAGCAGCCGCTTCCTGCGCACGCTCAGGCGCGGTGGCGCTCTGTACCCGGTGTTCTTCGGCGAATACGACGACGGAGAGACCGCGAAGCTGGGCGTCACGGTCTCGGGCACCCAGGTCCGCTCGAACGGCGCGCAACTCGCCGACCTGGGACGCCTGCTCGACGCGGGCACGGTCCGCGTCGCGATCGACAGCACGTTCGCGCTCGCGGATGCCCGGGCAGCGCACGAACGCGCCGCCCGGGGACACATCCAGGGCAAGATCGTACTCACGGTCGCTCAGGAATGAGCCGTTCCCCTCCACGCGTCCGGCGCCGGGCCGGGTTGGGCAAGCGGCCGTTCAGCGGGCCTGCGTAGTGGTGTGGGAGGACGTAGCACTGTCGAACAGTTGGTCCATGTCGTGGGCGGCCAGGGCAAGGCTGGCGCAGCACACCATCATCAAGGCCGGGAACACCATGGCCAGACCTCGGCGGAAGGGTGTGGGCGCGGCGAGCAGGGCTCGTACGCGTTGGGGCACCGGTCCGCCGGTGGCCGCGAGTGCTGGTTGCGGGGTGCGCTTGGTGGCGAGCGCTGCCCGCGCGACAGCGCGGGCGACGAGGCCGCGGTCGGCTACGACGGTGCCCGCTTCTTCGTCGGCCCAGCGTTCCAGTGCGAACGCACCCGCTCGGGCGAGGGGGCGCAGGAGTGGGTTGACAGCCGCCGCGAGTTGGAGGACGAACAGGAACAGGTGGTGGCGGCGGTGGAGATGGGCGCGTTCGTGGGCCAGCAGGGCGCGCCTTTCATCGGGCGTGAGTGCTTGCAGCATGCCGGATGAGACCACGATCCGGCCCGGAGTTCCGGGCAGGGCGAAGGCCGTGGGCACAGGGTCGTCGAGCACGGCCAGGTCTCCGGCGGCGGGAAGGTCCCGGCAGTCGCGCCGGGTGTCGACAAGGACCCTCACCCGGCGCCAGGCCGTCACGGTCAGGGTGACCGCACAGATGAGTACACCCAGTGTGCAAGCGGCGGCGACGGGCCGGCTGATGGGGGTGTCGGTGGCGAGCAGGCGGGGAGACCAGCGCCCCTCCTCGGCCACCTCCGGGTCCTGGCCGACCAGGGTGAAACCCGCCATCGCCAGTACTGTCACCCACGCACCGGCGGCTGTCACGGCGGCGGAGGCGAGCGTCCAGGCTGCCGTACGTGGTGGCAGCCTCCGGGCGGCCCACGGTGCGGTCAGCGTGAGAATCAGGCTGACCAGCAGCGGTGTACACAGACTGATCCACACCGTCTAGTCCTCCGCTGGTCCGTGCAGCAGTTGCTCCAGCAGTTGCTCGTCCTCGGCCGGAAGCTCGGAGACGAACCGGGCGAGGACGGCAGCCCGGTCTCCACCACGATCCAGCAGGTCGCGCATTCCTGCCGCGGTGTGCCCGGCCTTGTCCTGGACCGGTGAGTACAGGTAGCTGCGGCCGGAGCGCTCACGGGTCACCAGGCGTTTGTCGTGCAGCCTGGTCAGGATCGTCAGGACGGTCGTGTAAGCGGGGTCACCGGCCACCTGTTCACGTACCGTGCTCGCACCCACCGGCCTTCCCGCTGCCCACAGGGCCGCCAGGACTTCGCTCTCCAGTTCGCCGGGCGCCCGTCGGCCTGCCCCCGCAGCGCCCTGCCCGCTCACGCTTCCCACCGTTGTTCACCACCCCTTGTCGTCGGCACCCCGCGACCCACCACCGGACCTGGTCGTCGGCCTCGGTCGTTGACTGACATGACGGAGTGCACGGAGGACTCAAGGTACTACACCCTGTAGAAAGGACCGTGCGGGTGCTCCCTGCTCCTCCGGGCTCGTACCGGTGTGATCGCGAAGCGGTCCGACCCTCAGACCGCCCTCTCGGCAGGTGTCGAGGATGCGGGGCAGCGCACCGAGGGTGTTGCGCCAGGATCCGGTGGCGGAGGTGCAGTCGGAGTCATGCAGCAGGACGGTGGCTCCGCCGCGCAGATCGCGGGCGACATTGTCGTAGACGGAATCCGGTGTCGCCCGGGCACGCCAGTCCTCGCCCCAGGCGCTCCACAGGACCGGCGTCAGGCCGAGACGGCGGCAGGCCAGGTATGTGCCGGTGGTCATGACGCCGTAGGGGGGGCCGGAACAGACGGGGCGGGGTGCCGGTGAGGCCGCCGATCGTGTCGCGGGCACGGGCCAGATCGTCGTACGTGGCCCGGGGGCCCCGCAACAGCAGCGGGCGGTGGGCCCAGCCGTGGACCGCGATCTCGTGCCCGGCGCCGTGCATGGCTTTCACCAGCCGGGGTGAGCGCACCGCCATGGAGCCGAGCAGGAAGAACGTCGCGCGCAACTCCCGGGTTTCCAGCAGACGCAGGAAATGCGGAGTGGAGAGGTGGTCGGGGCCGTCGTCGAAGGTGAGCGCGACGTGGTCGGATCGCCCTCGGCCGGAGAGGCGGGGCATGAGCCGGTTACGCAGCGGCCCGAAGGTGGAGATGACCGGCGCGGCGTGCAGGGCGGCGAGCGCGGGCAGCGTCACGGCTCCGGCGCGCAGGAGAGTTCGGGCCGTGGTCATCGTTCGTGTCCGTCCAGGAATCGGGTGAGTGCGCCCAGGTGCGCCGGGGAGTCGCCGTATGCCTCGGCCATCGGGGCGCCGACGCCGAGCAGCACGGTGGCCGCGACCGCAGCGGTCGCGACCGGGACTCCGAGGCGTACGCGTCGGCCGGGACGTCGGACCATGGAGCCGGCCACCCTGTCCCGAAGGGGAACTGCGCAGTTCGCCACGGCGGCCACGGCTTGCACCGGGCCGTCGCCGGGGCGGAACAACTGCAGTCCCCGGGCGCGCTGTTGGTGACCGAGGGGGCCGTTGAGCAGTTCGTCGAGTACCGGTTTGAGGGAGACTGGATCCTGGATCCAGGTGGCGAGACCGGCCTCCTGGAGTGCGGCGGCGTTGGTCTGTCCGTGACCGGGTATGCAGCGGTAGCTCGCGACCGGCAGGCCGCTGGCGAATGCCTCCAGCGAGGTGAGGCCGCCCGCGTTCTGCACCAGGACGTCAGCGGCGGACATGAGGTCCGGCATGTCATCCACCCAGCCGTACACATGCTCGACACCGGCCTTGCGGAGGCGTTCGGCCAGGGCCTCGTTCCTGCCGCACACCACGACGGGCACCGCGGAACCGCTCTCCTGGATCTCGGCGGCCACCTGCTCCACAGGACCCACCCCCCAGGAACCGGCGACCAGCAGCGCGAGTGGGGACCGTTCGGGGAGAGCGAAGCGGACGCGTGCCGCCTGCCGTTCCTCGACGGTGGCGGGGGTGAATCGGGCGGCAGCCACCGGGCCGGTCACCGTGACCCCCGCGGCACCCTGGGCGTGAGCCTGTCCGGCCGGTATCGCGTGTACGGCGAGGTGTACGTCGACACCGGACGCGACCCACAGGGAGTGGACGGAGAAGTCGGTGAGGTAGGTGATGGCGGGCACCCCGAGAAGCCCTCGCGAGCGCATCGCGCCGAGCACTTGACCGGCTCCGGGGTAGGTCGAGACGACCGCGCGAGTATCGGGGGTGATGGCCCGCAGGGTACGGCGCTCCGCGCTACGGAACAGGGAGCGGACCAGGAGCCCCGGGCGCCCGGTGCGTTCGGTGGCGGCGTAGATCCGCTGATATCCCGTGGGCGCCCAGGTGAGCAGCCGGTGGTATCCGCCGGACAGCAGTCTCCCCAGCCGAGCGGGCAGCAGATCGAGGAAGTCGTGCCGATCCACAAGAATCCCGCCGGCCTGGAGGCCTCGCGCCAGTTCGTCGGCGGCGCCGTCATGCCCCGCGCCCACACTCGCCGAAATGATCACGACCCGAGGGGCGGACGGCCTCTGCGGCCGGACGTCGGACGACGGCGGGAGAGCCCACGCCTTCGCAGGATTGCCACGGTGGGGCACAGCCGATCAGCCTCCATGCTGGAAAGGGCGCAAAAGGGAATTGCCTCGGTCGCATCGGCGAGCCGCGGTTTCAGGCGTGCGAGGACGGCGCCGCCCGGAACGGTCTGCTTGCTCGGGCCGGAGCCGGGGGCCGCCGCCGAAACTACTACATGATGTAGAACTATGGGAACGTACATCGCGACGAGCCCCGAACCCCCGGCGGCAGCCGCAACCACACGTGTGCCCATGTCGGCACAGGCGTCGACACGCGGCATGCACGCAGGAAACTACTACACGATGTAGAGGCGCGGTGGAGGAGGCGCCCCAGGGGGCCCGCCGGGCATTTCGCGGCAGGCGCCTCGGAATCCCCACCTCCAGCTATCGTCTACAGTCATGTAGACAATGGGTTCAGGTGTCAGGTGGAGTCACTCCGGTCCGGTCTGCTCCCCCTCGCACGATCCGGCGCCCGAACACGCCTCTCGCCCCGCACCGGTCCCCACCTCATCCGCCGGCCGACGGCCCAGCCGCTCCATCGAGAACCGCAGAAAGGAGACCGAGCCGTGCAGCAGCAGAGGATCCTGGTCGTCGAGGACGATCACGCCTTGCGGGACGTCCTGCGGCGCGGCCTGCGCGACGAGGGCTTCGAGACGGTCTCCGCACCCGACGGCGCGAGCGCCCTGCGGCTGGCGACAGCCGACATCGACGGGGTGGTGCTGGACGTGGGACTGCCCGATGCCGACGGACGGGATGTGTGCCAGGCACTGCGGGCGAACGGTTTCCTCTCCCCCGTCGTCTTCCTGACCGCCCATCACCGGCTCACCGACCGGCTGACCGGATTCTCGGCGGGCGGCGACGACTACCTGCCGAAACCGTTCCATCTCGCCGAGCTCGCCGCCAGGTTGCGGGCCGCACTCAAGCGGACCGGACCACCCTCCCCCACCGCAACGGGCGACCTGGTCCTGGACGCCGTCCGGCACTCGATGACGGTCCGGGGCACCTCAGCCGGGCTGACCCCGACGGAGTTCCGACTGCTGGCCGCACTCATGGCAGCGGCGGGGGCGATCGTCCGCAGGCGCGAGCTGATCAGGGCGGGCTGGCCGGAGGGCGCCCAGGTCAGTGACAACACTCTGGACCAGTACCTCACCCGGCTGCGCCGCAAGCTCCGCGACGCGGGCAGCGAGCTGACGATCAGCACCGCGCGCGGTGTCGGTCACCGCCTCTCATGACAGCCCGTCCGACCTGCTGGTGGCCACGCACCCTGCGCGGCCGGCTCTCCCTGGTCGCGGTGGCCACCGCCCTGTTGCTGATGGCGATCCTCACTGTCGTCTTCAATACGATCGTCCAGCAGCGCCTCCAGCACCAGGCCGACGACCATCTGCGCACCCGGGCCACCGCTGTCGCCACGACGGTCGACACGGTTGGCGGCTCCGTAAGAGTGCTGGAATCGCCGAACGACACACTGCTGGACGACAACGTGTGGATCTACGCGGGCGGGCTCCTGCTCGAACATCCGCCGAACAGCTCCGATGTGCAGCCCCTCACCCGCGCCGCCGACACCCTCGCCGGACACGGCGGGCAGGGCTGCACCACCCTGCACACCGGCAGAACGGTCCGGCTGTGCGCCGTGGCCGTCCCGACGACCGACGGCGCCGCGCCTCGCGCAGTCGTGGTCACCGCACTGGACCTCGCGCCCTACCTCAGCTCCGCCGGCACCATGCTCTTCGCGTCCATCGCACTGGACATCACCATGCTGGCCTGCACCTACGCCCTCACCCGACTGGCAGTGGGGCGGGCACTGCGCCCGGTGCACACCATGACGGACCAGGCCACCCGATGGAGCGCCGCCGACTCCGACGAACGCTTCCGCGGCAGGGCGGGGCCGACCGAACTCACCCAACTGGGCAGCTCGTTGGACGCGCTTCTGGACCGCATACGGGCGGTGCTGCGACACGAGCAGCAGCTCACCAAGGAGCTGTCGCACGAGCTGCGCAATCCACTGGCCAGGATCGTCGCCGAACTCGACTGGTTGCAGGCCCGTCCCCGTTCGGCGCAGGACACCCGCACCTGTCACCTGGCCGTCGCCGACGCCGCGCAGTCCATGCAGGCGATCTGCGAGACCCTGCTGGACGACGCGCGCGCGGGCGCTCGCAGCACACCCGGCACCGCCCTCGTCCTGCCGGTGCTGAACCGGCTGGCCGAGGGCCCGAACGGCCCCCGCACTCCGGGGCTCACCGTCGTGGGCGGAGACCCGGAAGTATCTGCCGGGGTCTCCCCCGCGTTGCTCGAACGGATCGTCGGCCCGCTCCTCGACAACGGTCTGCGTCATGCCGAATCGGGCGTCAGCCTGCACGCTTCCCGCCTGCCGGACGGCGTACGGATCGAGGTCACCGATGACGGGCCCGGCGTGCCGGAGCCGTTCGTGCCGTACCTGTTCCACCCCGGGCGGCGCGCGGCCCCCGACGACGAGCACACCGGAGCGGGCCTCGGCCTGTCGCTCGCGCGACGCCTGGCCCGCTCCGCGGGTGGTGATGTGTATTACGACGAACTGCACACCACCGGTGCACGGTTCGTGGTCAGTCTGCCGACCGGATGAGCTCCCTGGGCTCCGTCGCATCCCGTCGCGCGACGGTCAGATACACGACCAGTCCCAGGATCACCGCCAGGAACAACACACTGGTCACCACGGTTCCCAGGCCGAGCCCGCCGTCGCCGGTCGGCTGCGAGAGGTAGTCACCCATGGATGCTCCCAGCGGGCGCGTGAGCACATAGGCGATCCAGAAACTCCATACGGCGTTCAGGCCCATCGCGAAGTGCGCCACCCCGATCGCGGCGATGGCCAGCGCGAACAGCACCGCGGACACCCAGTAGCCCAGGGCCAGTTGCTCGGCGACGAGGTCACCGGCGGCCGTGCCCAGCGCGAAGGTGAACAGCACAGCAAGCCAGTAGTAGACCTCCCGGCTCACCGTGTCGATGTTGTGGATGGAGAGCGTCCGCTCGGCCCTGAACCAGGCGACGAACACCACCGCGAGCACCACGGCGAACACAGCGGTGGTGTCCTGCAGCGGCACTCCCACGTTGTCGGTCAGATTGTCGCTGATCAGGGTTCCGACCACACTGATCAGCACCACAGCCAGCCAGTAGATCCCCGGCCGGTAGGCGGTGCAGCGAAACTGCACGACCAGGGCCACCACCAGCAACACACTCATCACGAGCGAGGTACCGGTCAGCCCCAGCCCCAGCTGGGAATTGAGATAGTCGGCCCCGGTCTCGCCGACCGTCGTGCAGAGCACTTTGATCACCCAGAAGTAGACGGTGACCTCGGGAACCTTGTTCCAGCGCAGACCGTGACCACGAGCTGCGCCGGGCCTGCTGTACGTATCGGATGTCATGACGCCAGACCGTGCCATCAGGAACCTGAACACATCCTGAGCGCTGCGCCCTGGCCCTCATATGCCGGGCGTCATAGCGCAGGAGCCGTGCGTGCTCTCCGAAGATTGCGGTTCAACAGCTCGATGGACTGAACGACACCGATGCCGTGTTCGTCCTCGGCGGCAGGCAGTCGCCCGTCCGCGGCCCGGAGGCCGGCCAGCGCTCTGTCCATCGCCTCGTGCGCGGCGAACAGGCAGGGCGTGCTGTAGATCGCCACGTCGACACCGACTTCGCCCAGCTCGGGCAGGGAAAGCCGCGGGGAGCGGCCTCCCGCGATCTGGTTGAACAGCAGGGGTTTGTCACCGACGCTTTCCCGGATGCGCCGGATCGCCGCAACATCGCGCACCCCGTCGACCAGCACCACGTCCGCGTCGGTGGCCGCCAGCGCCTTGGCCCGCCTCAGGATCTCGTCCTCGTCGGTGGCATCCGTCCGCGCCACCACCAGCAAATCGGTCCGGCAGGCCAGCACACGCTCCAGCTTGTCGAGGTACTCGTCGAGCGGCAGGATCTGCTTCCCGGCCACGTGTCCGCACCGGCGGGGGCGCTTCTGGTCCTCCAGGATCACACCCGATGCGCCGACACGCTCCAGACGTCGCACGACGTGGCAGGCCACTTCCGGATCGCCGTAGCCGTCATCGACATCCACCAGCAGATGATGGGCCGGGAAGGCTCCGCGGAGCCGCTCCACGAAGGCCAGCATGTCCGGCCAGGCGATGAACCCGATGTCCGGCAGCCCGTAGTGAGATGCCGCGAAGCCGAAGCCCGACACGAACATCCCGTCGTAGTGCGAGGCCGCGATCGAGGCCGAGTACATGTCGTACACGCCGATCAAGGGCGTCGTTCCCGCCGCACCGATCGCATCGCGCAGCGCGTTTCCGTGACGCATCAATCCATCTCCCTTACCGGAGGTCACCCTGTTCCGCGCTGCCCAACAACGCCCGTCCCACACGGGTCACGCCGGGAACGAACGTGTTCAGACTGCGTTCAGGAAGACGCGGGCCAGACCGGCCCGACCGGACCGGTCCTCCGGGCACCGCACCACGCGGTTCACCGCGCCGTACATCGGCTTGTGCTCCGGTGTCCCGCTCGCGCCCGACACCCGCTGGTTGTCCTCCACACTCCCCCGCCTGACGACTATGCTGATAAAAATCCAGGACCAACAACTAGCGGCACCTTGCCCGACCAGGGAAAAGACAGCTCAGCGGCCTACCCGCCTGCGTCACTGGAGGACACCAATGAACATGCTGATCAATGTCCCGGAAACGGTGGTCGCGGACGCCCTGCGAGGCATGGCGGCCGCGCATCCTGAGCTGTCCGTCGATGTCGAGAACCGGGTGATCGTACGGGGCGACGCACCCGTGGCCGGGAAGGTCGCGCTGGTCTCGGGCGGCGGGTCGGGGCACGAGCCGCTGCACGGCGGGTTCGTCGGGCGCGGGATGCTCTCCGCCGCCTGCCCCGGCGAGGTGTTCACCTCTCCGGTGCCCGATCAGATGGTGCGGGCCGCGGCAGCCGTCGACAGCGGTGAAGGCGTGCTGTTCATCGTGAAGAACTACACGGGCGACGTGCTCAACTTCGACATGGCGGCCGAGCTCGCGGAGGACGAAGGCGTACGGGTCGCCAAGGTGCTGGTCAACGATGACGTGGCGGTGAGCGACAGCACCTTCACCGCCGGCCGGCGCGGCACCGGGGCCACTCTCTTCGTGGAGAAACTGGCGGGGGCCGCGGCCGACGAGGGCGCGTCGCTGGAGCGGGTCGAGGCCGTCGCCCGGAAGGTATGTGCCAGTGCGCGGTCCTTCGGGGTGGCTCTGAGCGCCTGCAGTACGCCCGCCAAGGGCGGCCCCACCTTCGACCTTCCGTCCGGGCAGCTGGAGTTGGGCGTCGGGATCCACGGCGAGCCGGGGCGTGAGCGGCGCGCGATGATGACCTCGCGGGAGATCGCGGACTACGCGGTGGACGCCGTCCTGGAGGATCTACGGCCGGAACTTCCGGTCATCGCGCTGGTGAACGGCGCCGGGGCGACTCCCCTGCTGGAGCTGTACGGCTTCAACGCCGAGGTGCACCGGGTACTGGCCGAGCGTGGCGTGACCGTCGCCCGTACCCTCGTGGGGAACTATGTGACCTCACTCGACATGGCAGGCTGCTCGGTGACGCTCTGCCAGGTGGACGAGGAGTTGCTGCGGTTGTGGGACGCGCCGGTGAGCACCGCCGCGCTGCGCTGGGGCTGCTGACCGTCCCGTGCACCGACTCACCAAGGAGGACCTGTGCTCGACGCCGAATTCTTCCGCCGCTGGATGGCCGGGACGGCCGCGGCCGTCGACAGGGAGGCGGACCGGCTGACCGAACTCGACTCGGCCATCGGCGACGCCGACCACGGCAGCAATCTGCGGCGCGGGTTCGCCGCCGTGCAGGACGCGCTGGAGAAGGAGGCCCCGCAGACTCCGGGCGCGATCCTCACACTGGCCGGCCGGCAGCTCATCTCCACCGTCGGCGGGGCGTCCGGACCGCTGTACGGGACGCTGCTGCGCCGTACCGGCAAGACGCTCGGCGACTCCCCCTCCGTCGACCGGGAGCAGTTGTCCGCTGCGCTGAAGGCCGGGACCGAGGCGGTGGGCCGGCTCGGTGGCGCGGCCGCGGGCGACAAGACGATGCTGGATGCGCTGCTGCCCGCTGCCGACGCGCTCGGGGAGTCCTTCGCCGCGGCGGCGAAGGCAGCGGGTGACGGTGCTCTCGCGACCGTACCGATGCTGGCGCGCAAGGGCCGGGCGAGCTATCTCGGCGAGCGCAGCATCGGCCACCAGGATCCGGGGGCGACGTCTTCGGCGCTGCTGTTCGGCGCCCTGGCGGAGGCCGCCGCATGAGCGCCCTGGTCGGGATCGTCCTGGTGTCCCACAGCGCGCCGGTCGCGGCGGCTGTTGCCGAGCTGGCGACCGGTCTGGCCGGCGGAGCGACGACCGCCCCGGTCGCTGCCGCGGGCGGAACTCCGGACGGCGGCCTCGGTACCAGTTCGGAGCTGATCTCGGCGGCAGCCGCGGCGGTGGACCGGGGTGCCGGTGTGGCGGTCCTCGTGGATCTCGGCAGCGCGGTACTGACCGTGAAGACGCTACTGGCCGAGGGCGACGAACTCCCGGACGGCACAAGGCTGGTGGACGCGCCGTTCCTGGAGGGTTCGGTGGCGGCCATGGTCACCGCCTCAGCGGGGGGCGACCTGGACGCGGTGGAGGCCGCGGCCGTGGAGGCGTACGACTACCGCAAGGTGTGAGGGCATCCGGCTCTCCTGACCCGACAGATCCTGCACGTCAATGGCGGCGCCATGCTGAGCCGGTAGGGCAGTAGGGCATGTCCTCCGGAACGGGACACCGAAGCCCCCGCACACAGAACTGCCGGCGCTCACACGGAGGCGCCGGCAGTCGTGGTGGTTCAGTTCTCGCTGCTGCGGCGCTTGCGTGCGGCGAACATGATGCCGCCACCGGCGAGGATGACCACGGCAGCCGCACCCGCGATGAGCGGCGTGGCGCTGGAGGAACCGGTCTCGGCCAGGTCCGACGGCGCACTGGCGCTCGGCGACGGCGCGGGGGCCGCCGCTGCCGGGCTGCTGGGCGCGGAGCTCGGGGACTTGCTCGGGGCGGGGGCCGCGGAGCTCGGGGCCCCCGTCGGGGTCTGCGTGACGGGCGGCGCCGTGGGGGGCGGCGTGGCGCAGACCGGTGCCGTCTTCGTGTCGTCCTTCGAGAACTGGTCCCCGTCGCCGGCCTTCACGACCAGGTGCACGGTGAGCGGCTTGGTGTGCTCACCCAGCGGCAGGGTCTTGTTGACCGACGAGCCGAACTTCTCCGTGGGGAGGATGTCCTTCCCGTCCACGCTGACGGTCACGGTGTTGGTGACGCCGGGGTTGTACGCCGTGAGGTCAAGGGTGACCTCGGAGCACGAAACGCTCCACGTCGGAGTGTGCGCCTGAGCCGGGACAGCACACAGACCGACGCCGACCACACTCGCCGCTGCGGCTATGAAAGCCCCCCGGAGCCGCCACGATCTATTGGAAACGGTCACAGAATCCTCCACACATGCTGCGCCGCCCGTTTGGCGGTGCGCGCGCAGGGTACCGCCCCCGCGCCACCGGTCGCACAGGCGCCCCGGGCTTCACTCCCGTAACCAATCACCGTGGATCACCGGTCAGTTGGCGTACGGGGTCCCGGCCGCTGTCGCCCTGGTGAATTCCGGGGGTCCGGTCCGGACGGATCGTCAAGCCCTCCCGGCGCGCTCTCCTTTCAGTTCTCGAACACACAACTCGGACACATATCCCTTTTCACTTCCATGCGTTCAGGCATGAATTCACCTTTACCCGGAGTGGTACATACCAAGGCCTTGACAGCGGGTTGGTTCACTTCTTAAATCTCGAAGTGAACCGCGCACCCCCCACCCCGGCCGCCGCGCTCCCCCGGGCGGCCTTGTTGCGCATGTCTGTCATATCCATGTCATACATGCCCGTTCAGCGCACCTGATCCGTGCACCGGAAGGGAGAACCATGGCCTCCACACGCCTGACCCGGCGGCTCCTCGTCGCCACCGCTTCAGCCCTGCTCCTCGCCCCGGTCGTCGCGTCCACCGCGAGCGCCGACAACCCCTCATCCACCGGCCGTCCGGCAGTGAAGGCGGCCGGCGGAGCCTTCTCCGACACCTTCGACGGTCCGGCGGGCTCCGCCGTCGACGGCAGCAAGTGGCAGACGGAGACCGGCGACAACGTCGACAACCACGAACGCGAGTACTACACCCCGGGCAACGCCAACGCCGCGCTCGACGGCCAGGGCCATTTGGTCATCACGGCACGCAAGGAGAATCCGAACAACTACCAGTGCTGGTACGGCTCGTGCGAGTACACATCGGCGCGGCTGAACACCTCGGGCAAGTTCTCGGCCGCGTACGGCCATGTCGAGGCCCGGATGAAGATCCCCAAGGGGCAGGGCATGTGGCCCGCGTTCTGGATGCTGGGTGACGACATCGGACAGGTCGGCTGGCCCAACTCCGGTGAGATCGACGTGATGGAGAACGTCGGCTTCGAACCGTCGACCGTCCATGGCACCATCCACGGCCCGGGCTACTCCGGCTCGGCCGGCATCGGCGCCCCCTATTCACTCCCGGGCGGCCAGGCGTTCTCCGACGACTTCCACACGTTCGCCGTCGACTGGGCGCCCGACTCCATCAAGTGGTCCGTGGACGGGAACGTCTACCAGACCCGTACGCCCGCCGACGTGGGCGGAAACCAGTGGGTGTTCAACAAGCCCTTCTTCCTGATCCTCAACCTGGCCGTCGGCGGATACTGGCCGGGCGACCCGGACGGCAGCACCGCCTTCCCGCAGCAGCTGGTCGTCGACGACGTACAGGTCACCACCAGCAACACCGCACCAGCGGCCGGGACAGCCCGGCAGCACTGAGACACGGCTGCGTTCGGACACGGCGGCACCAGCACACCAACAGCACGGCGACTTGCCCGCATTGAGACACCCGGGGGGCGGATCCGCGAGACTGCGCGGGTCCGCCCCCGATCGGCTCGTCCGCCGCCGGCAGCGGCCCTGAGTTCCTCAGCCCGCCCCGGTACGAGGGTCGTTCGCGCTCCCGGCGGACCGCCCCCGCTCGCACCAGGCGACGGCCTCCTCACGGGACGGGAACCGCCGCCAGGGCGTCAGTCTCGATCCGCCCGGCGCGCGCGGATCGACCACGACGGCCACCCGGTGCCCCTCCCCCTCCAGCCGGGCCAGCGCGGAGGCCACGACCGAGGCGCCCGAGGGTTCCACGCTGGTGACGTCGAGCAGGTCGAGCACCACCCAGCCGCCGGACTCCGGGACCACATCGGACAGCCCGTGCAGCAGCCGTTCGGCCGCGGTGAAGTCAAGGGCGCCCTGTGCGGCCACCAGCCCCGTCCGCGTCCCGTGGTCCGCCTCGGTGATCGTGGGGGCGGACAGCGTGGGGTGGCGCATCATATGCAGCCCGAACCGCTCGGACAGCTCCCGCAGCGCCTCGATACCGCGCACCGGAGTGCCGGTGGCGTCGAGGGGCGGACTGTGTACGGCGACCCCGAACCGGGCCGGGCTCACCGCGATGAGCCCGCCGGACACCCCGCTCTTCGCGGGCAGACCCACCCGCAGCAGCCACGCACCGGACGCGTCGTACATCCCGCAGGACGCCATCACTGCGAGGACCTGGCAGGCGACGGTCTCGGACACCACCGTCTCGCCGGTCACCGGGTTGACGCCCCCGTTGCCCAGGGTCGCTGCCATCACCGCGAGGTCGCCGGTGGTGACCCGTACCGCGCACTGCCTGAAGTAGGTGTCCACGACCGAGGGCGGACCGGGCAGTGCCCCGAGGCTGCTCATCAGATACGCGAGCGCGCGGTTGCGGTCACCGGTTTCCGCCTCGGAGGCGTGCACGGTCTCGTCGACGTCCAGCCGGCGGCCGGCGAAGCGGCTCAGACAGTCCAGGATGCGCTCGAAGCGCTCCGCGTCGGTGGGCCCCGGCACCAGGGCGGTGGTGGCGATGGCCCCCGCGTTGATCATCGCGTTGTCCGGCCGACCCGTGTCCGGCTCCAGGCTGATGGCGCTGAAACCCTCGCCGCTCGGCTCGGTACCCACCCACCGGGTCACCTCGTCGAGGCCGAGCAGCGAGAGGACGAGCGCGTACACGAACGGCTTCGACACCGACTGGATGGTGAACGGCAGTTCCGCGTCGCCCGCCCGGTACCGGTGTCCGTACATGCTCACCAGCGAGAGCCCGAAGGTGTCCGGGTCCGCGAGCGCCAGCTGCGGGATGTAGGTGGCGACCGCGCCGTCCCGCAGTGCGCCGAGCCGGTCGTGGAGCTCCGCAAGGGATTCCGTCACCACATCGAGTACGGGGCTGTCCTTCGCCATTCGTCATGCTAATCACGGATATGGGCGGGCCGCGTCCGGATGCAGCCGTGCGGCGGCTGGTGGATCGTGAAGGGGCACCAGCACCAGAAAGGGAGTCATGGAAACCAACGCTCTGACGCCTGCGGTCCTGCAGAGCCTGCGCAAGAAGCAGCCCCGTCCGGTGGTGTCCGTGAGTATGCCGACGCACCGGCGCGAGCCGGACAACGCCCAGGACGGGGTACGGCTGCGCAATCTCGTGACCGAGGCGGGCCACCGGATCGACACCTGGACCGACGACTCCGGCGAACCACTGCCGAGGGAGGTGCGGGCCGGGCTCAGGGCCCAGCTCGACCGGGCGCACGCGGACGTCGACCTGCGGTACTCCCTGGACGGGCTGGTGATCTTCGCGAGTGCCGACGCGTACCAGAGCTGGGTACTGCCGCGAGCGGTTCCGGAGCGCGTGGTGATCAGCGACAGCTACCTCACCAGGAACCTGGTCGCCGCGCGGGCCCGGGCCACCCCGTACTGGGTGCTCGTCGTGGCCGCGACCCGTGCCACGCTCTGGCACGGATCGCAGGGGACGGTGCGCGAGCACACGGGCAACAGCTTCCCGGTCACCCCCGACGAGCTGCAGACCGATGTGCAGCGCGAGGAACGCATCGGCGACGTGGCCAGTACGTTCCAGGACGAGGAGACCCGGCGGTTCCTCCGTGACGTGGACAGCGCGCTCGCCGCGGTCCTCGCCGCGACCCCCCGCCCGCTCTACGTGGTGGGCCTGGCCCCCGCGCTGAGTCTCCTGGAGGACGTGGGGACCGCCACCCGGCACGCGGTGGCCAAGGTCCTCACCGGCGGGCTGGTGAACGGCCCGGCACCCGCGCTGTACAGGGAGCTGGAGCCGAGCCTGCGCGCATTCCGCGAGCAGACGGCCGAGCGGACGGCGGACCGGCTGAACGCCGCGCGCGGCAGGCGGACCTTCGCCGCGGGCCTCGACGAGGTGTGGGAGTCGGTACGGGAGGGCCGCGTCGCCCTGGTGGCGGTCGAGGAGAACTTCCAGCGGACCGTACGGGTGAAGGAGGGCCACCTGATCCCGGTCGATCCGGAGGAAACGGGGGCGCCCGCTTCCAACGGCGAGGCCGTCCGTGAGGACATCGTCGACGAGCTCGTGGAGCTGGCCCTCGACACCGGGGCCGAAGTCGTCTTCCTCCCCGACGGGACGCTCGCCGACCACGACCGCATCGCGGCCGACCTGCGCTACTGACCGCGTGGCGGCGCTACTGACCGCGTGGCTGCGGTCCGCGCTACAGGCCCTGTCCGCGCTACTGGCCCGGCGGCCGGCCGCCTTCGGCCGCCGCCGGGTCACCGACGACGTGCACGGCGGCCTCCTCAGCGGATGACGCGCCGCCGTCGATGCCCACGTCCTCCGCGAGCATGTCCTTCTCGGCCTCCTCGTGCGCCCCTTCGTCCGGGGCGACCAGTCGGCCCGACCGGCCGTCGCCCACCTCGTCGTCCAGCGGCTCCCCGTCGCTGTCGGACGTGTCGCCGATGCCGTCGCCGCCCGATGCGCGGAGCAGCGCCGGGTCGGGCACTTCCTCGGCCAGGCGCTGGTCCAGCGTCTCGCCCTCCTCCTGCTCCCCCTGGGTGGTTCCCGCGTGGTAGACGCCCAGCGGCCGTTCCGGCGGGGACCAGCCCTCGTCGTACGGATCGGAGGCCCGGCCGTTGAGTGTGTCCTCGCGGTCGAGAATGCCCGAGTCCTCGGTGACTTCACTGCCGTCCGGCTGGTAGACGTCGTCACCCCTGGCGTCGTCCGCTCCCATCGCCACGGTGTGCTCCTCCGTCCGTCCCTCGGTGCGTCCGTTCATGCCTCCGGGCCGCTCGCCCGGCAGGACCTGTCTTCCTTCCAGCGTGCTCGCATATCCGTGCCACGACAACGCCGCAGGTCCCGGACGGCCCAGCGGGGGCCGCAGCCGTACCGGCCGATACGGGCCGGCGGCGCGGTGCGGGATATGTGGTACGGTGCGATCAGCACTTGTGTACGCCCCTCGATGGGCGCCGGTGCCAGTTATCGCATTTACCGCGTATCGCGTTCTCTTGCTGCTGCGCCTTTCTTCTCATGATCGGCGATCCGGCTCACAAGCACCACCTCTCCCGGCCCGGGCTCTTCCGCCCGTCGCACGGGGCGTGCCGACACCGCCCCCGCCGGGTCTCTCCTCCGCATGCCCCGAGACGGCATGCCCGCGAAAGGACTCGCCATGACCACCACACTCGAACGCCCTCCTGTCCAGCAGGATCTGTCCGTCGCCGCCTCCGGCGTCCTCGATGTCACCGGCCGGGGGCACGGCCTGCTGCGCACCCACGCCGGGCCGGGCTCCCGCCCGTCGCCCGACGATGTCCAGGTGACGGCCGCTCAGATTCGCCAGTTCGGCCTGCGTACAGGCGACTTCGTCGAAGGAACCTGTCCACGGCCCGGCGCCCCGGCCCGGGTCGACCGGGTCAACGGCCGCCCGCCCGAGGCCCTTCGGGGCCGCCGGCACTTCCGCGACCTGACACCTCTGCACCCGCGTGAGCGGCTGCGCCTCGAAACGCCGGGCGGCGCCGCGGCGACCCGCCTCATCGACCTGATCGCCCCGATCGGCAAGGGGCAGCGCGGCCTGATCGTCGCGCCGCCCAGGACCGGTAAGACCGTGCTGCTCCAGCAGCTCGCGGCCGCCGTCGCGGCCAATCACCCGGAGTGCCATCTGATGGTGGTGCTGCTCGACGAACGCCCCGAGGAGGTCACCGACATGCGCCGCTCCGTACGGGGCGACGTCCTCGCGTCGACCTTCGACAGGCCGGCGAAGGAGCACATCGCACTCGCCGACCTCGCGGTGGAGCGTGCCAAGCGCCTGGTCGAACAGGGCGAGGACGTCGTCATCCTGCTCGACTCCCTGACCCGGCTCTGCCGGGCGCACAACAACACGGCCGCATCGGGCGGCCGGACCCTGTCGGGCGGTGTCGACGCCGCGGCGGTGCAGGGCCCCAAGCGGCTCTTCGGCGCCGCGCGCCTCGCCGAGGAGGGCGGATCACTGACCATCCTCGCCACTGCACTGGTCGACACCGGCTCCCGCGCCGACGACTACTTCTTCGAAGAGCTGAAGAGCACCGGCAACATGGAGCTCCGGCTGGACCGCGCACTGGCCGACAAGCGCGTCTTCCCGGCCGTCGACATCACACCTTCGGGCACCCGGCACGAGGAACTGCTCCTCGCCGAGGGCGAGTTGGCTGTCGTACGGGGGCTGCGCCGGGCGCTGCGCTCCAGGGACGGGCAGACGACGCTGGAAGCGCTGCTCGACAAGATCCGGCACACGCCGGACAACGCCGCTTTCCTGCGCCAGATCCACCGCACGGTCCCCGGCGCCTGATCTCCCGGCGCACGGGGCCCCCGCCGGGGAGCCTCAGCCGGCCAGGGCCGCCGAGACGACAGCCTTCGCCTCCTCCTGGACCTGCCCGAGATGGCCGGCCCCCAGGAAGGACTCGGCATAGATCTTGTAGACGTCCTCGGTACCCGACGGCCTGGCCGCGAACCAGGCGTTCTCCGTGGTCACCTTGATGCCGCCGATGGCCGCGCCGTTGCCGGGTGCCTCGGTGAGCACCGCCGTGACCCGCTCCCCCGCCAGGGTGTCCGCGGTGATCTGCCCCGGTGAGAGCCTGGCGAGCACCGCCTTCTCCGTACGGTCGGCAGGGGCGTCGATCCTGGCGTAGGCGGGCGCGCCGAAGCGCTCGGTGAGCGCCGTGTAGTGCTCGGACGGGGTCTTCCCGGTGACCGCGAGGATCTCGGAAGCGAGCAGGGCCAGGATGATGCCGTCCTTGTCGGTGGTCCACACCGACCCGTCGCGGCGCAGGAACGACGCTCCCGCCGACTCCTCGCCGCCGAAGCCCAGCGAGCCGCCCACCAGGCCGTCCACGAACCACTTGAACCCGACCGGAACTTCGACCAGTTCGCGGCCCAGGCCGGCCGCCACCCGGTCGATCATCCCCGACGAGACCAGCGTCTTGCCGATGGCCGCGCCCGCGGGCCACCGCTCCCGGTGGGTGAACAGGTACGAGATCGCGGCGGCCAGATAGTGGTTGGGGTTCATCAGCCCGGCGTCCGGGGTGACGATGCCGTGCCGGTCGGCGTCGGCATCGTTGCCGGTGGCGATCCGGTACTCGTCACACCGCTCGATCAGCGACGCCATCGCGTACGGCGAAGAGCAGTCCATCCGGATCTTCCCGTCCCAGTCCAGGGTCATGAACCGCCAGGTCGGGTCGGCGAGCGGATTGACCACGGTCAGGTCGATGCGGTGCTGTTCGGCGATCCGGCCCCAGTACGCGACGGATGCCCCGCCCAGCGGGTCGGCGCCGATCCGCAGGCCGGCGGCGCGTACGGCGTCCAGGTCCAGCACGGCGGGCAGGTCGCTCACATACGTACCGAGGAAGTCGTAGCGCCCGGTCGTGGAGGCGGTCAGCGCGCGGGTGTACGGCAGCCGGCGTACGTCCTTGAGACCGGCGGCGATGATCTCGTTGGCGCGGTCCTGGATCCAGCCGGTCGCGTCGGATCCGGCCGGGCCGCCGCTCGGCGGGTTGTACTTGAACCCGCCGTCGGCGGGCGGGTTGTGCGAGGGGGTGACCACCACACCGTCGGCGAGCCCCGAGGTCCGGCCGCGGTTGTACGTGAGGATGGCGTGCGAGACGGCCGGGGTCGGGGTGTAGCCGTCGGCCGAGTCGACAAGCAGGGTCACCTCGTTGGCCGCGAACACCTCGACGGCGGTGACCCGGGCCGGCTCGGACAGCGCATGGGTGTCGGCGCCGAGGAAGAGCGGACCGTCGGTCCCCTGCTGTGCGCGGTACTCGCAGATCGCCTGGCTGGTGGCGGCGATGTGGTCCTCGTTGAACGCGGTGGCGAAGGACGAGCCACGGTGTCCCGAGGTGCCGAACGCCACGCGCTGGGCGGGCTCGTCGGGGTCCGGGTGCAGCGCGTAGTACGAGGTCACCAGCCGGGCGACATCGGTGAGGTCCTCCGGTCGCGCCGGCTGCCCCGCTCGTTCGTGCGCCATCTGCCCACTCCTCCACATCGGTCGTCGGAATCAGTTTGTCAGCTCATCCTCACGGGTCTGCGGCGTGTTCGGCGGATGCCCCGCCGTACGGCGGCGGGCCCGGCCGGTGACGGGCGCGGTATCCGCCTCGGCCACCGGCCGGGCCCGGGGCGGCTCGGCTCAGGTCATCTCATCTCAGCGGAACGCCGTCGCTCCCCCGCGCGCTGCCAGCGCCGGAGAAGGGGGCGAAGGTGTGGCTGAAGTACCACGTGTCCTGTGCGATACCGGAGCAGGTGTCGGAGCCACCCGTCCCGGGGCAGCCGCCGTTGTCGCGCTGCAACGCCCAGAACGAGAGGGTGCTGAGCCCCTTGGTGGTGGCCCAGTCGTAGACGGAGGCCGCGTCGGCCGTGGTGAACGTCTCGGCGGCCCCGAAGTCGTCGATGCCCGGCATCTCGGTGACGCCGATCATCCCCCAGAGCTGTGCCTCGGTCTTCGACGGGTACAGCGAGGCGAGCTGCTTCTCCAGACCGCTCGTCGCGGTCCGGGTGTCGTCCGCCATGTTGTGGGTGGCGTTGTCGTAGTAGTCGAACGTCATGAGGTTGACGACGTCGACCTTGGCACCGTAGGTGTTCGCGCTCTTCAGCACGGCGAGCCCGCTGCTCGCGAGGCCGCTCGTGGTGGTGGGCAGCGTGTAGGAGACCTGCACCGGGCGGCCGTTGGCCGCCGCCCAGTCCTGCACCTTCTTGATCGCCTGGTTACGGCGGTCGATGCCCGCCTTGTTGGTCAGCGAGTTGTCCTCGACGTCCATGTCGAGACGCGAGACGTCATAGGTCGTGATGACCTTCTCGTACGCCGCGGCGATGGAGTCCACACTGGTGCAGCTGTCGGCGATCTCGGTGCCGCCGTCGTCCGCCGCGTACCCGCCGAAGGACGGGATCACGTCGCCGCCGCGCGAGCGCATCGTCGTGATGTCCGCTCCGTACACCGACGAGGACACCGGCTGGCCCGTGTCGCCGTTCCAGTAGGGCGTGCAGGAACCCTGCGCGTCGGACTGGAGGAAGGCCATGGTCAGGTACTTGGCGCCGGACTGCTGCGAGAGGTCCGCGAGGCTGTCGCCGTTGTACGCCTCGAAGTACGGGGCGAAGACGTGCGCGGGCAGGGGGGTCGCGGCCGCGTGCGCCGCGCCGCTTCCGGTCAGGACCATCCCAGCGGAGGCCGCGGCGGTCGCCAGGGTGGTCAGCAGGGCGCGAACGGATCTCATCAGTCTCATGGGGGCTCCCAGTGGGGTGGGACAACAGGCGGACCGGGCCCCATGATTGGTCTGGACCATCATGACGTCAAGGGTCCAGACCAGTTCGTGCCTGAGTGTTTGCCTTGTACTCCCCTGCCAGAGAACAGAGTTGACGTTGAGTCAGATCATTACGGCGCCCCGGTCACATCCGCCGGGCCACCACGAGGCGCCAGCGCGGGCTGCCGTCCGGCCTCCGGCCGAACTCTTCCAGCGGCAGCAGCTCCACCGAGAATCCGGCCCGGGTCAGATCGTCCCGCACCGCGCCCAGCGGGAACGTCCGGTAGTACATGACGAACCGCGGCCGCCACACCAGATTCCGCACCCGCATCACCGAGTCGAAGCCGAGCAGCGTCCAGTACAGCGGGTCACGGAAGGACTGCGGCGCCCCGATGGGGAAGGCGAAGACTCCGCCGGGCCGCAGCGCCCGGTGGACCCCGGCGAACAGGCCGGGGCGTTCAGCGGGCAGGAAGTGGCCGAAAGCGCCGAAACTCACGGCCAGGTCGAAGGCGCTCCGGAACGGCAGGTCCCGGGCGTCGGCGCGTACCCACTCGGCCACCGGTACGGCGGCACCCGCCTCCGCCCGGCGGGCGGCGGCCAGCATCCCGGCGCTGAAGTCCACCCCGGTGACGCGCTCCGGGCAGAGCGAGCGCAGCACCTGGGTGCCCGCTCCCGTCCCGCAGCAGACATCGAGCCCCGCCCCGAACGGGCCGAGCGGGCGCAGCGCGCCGCCGACCGCGTCCAGGACGCGGTCGGGCGTACGGAACGGGGTCTGGTCGAACTTCGGTGCCAGCAGGTCGTATCCCCGCTCGATCGAGGAGAGCGCCTGCACGGTCAGCTCCCGGAGGGTCGGACCCTGCGGGGCGAACGGCCGCCGCAGGCCCGAGAGCGCGGCCCTGACCCGGGAAGCCATCAGCTGCCCCCTTCCGGCTGGAGCCCTGCCTGCCGGGCCACCGCCTCGCTGTGCGCGAGATGGCTGCGTCCCGCCTCGCCCAGCTGTCCGAGCACCCCAGCGAGGACCGTCTCCACCGTGGCCAGCGTCGGCACCAGGCTGTCGTACGGAGAGGGGGCGGCCACCTGGCTCGGCAGGACGACATCGGCGACGTTGGTCACCGGGGAGAGCCAGGTGTCGGTGAAGAGCACGATCTTGCTGCCGCGCCGCCGTGCCATCTCACCGATGACGCTCTTGTCCGGTTCGTAGCGGCGGTAGTCGAAGACGACGAGGACGTCCTGTTTGCCGAGTCCGGCGAGCACGGCGGTCCGCTCCACGTCGCGGTCGGGCAGGAGCACCACATCGTCGCGCAGCTGCATCAGGTGCAGAGCCAGGTACTGGGCCAGCAGATGCGTGAACCGGCCGCCGACGAGGACGACACGGTGCTTGGGATGGCTGAGCAGTCCGACCGCGGCCCGCAGGTCGTGCGGCGGCAGTTCGCGCAGCGTACGGGCCACCGCCGCGCTGAACACGTCCTGTTCCCGGTCGCCCTCTCCCTGCTCCTCCTCCTGTTCCCGCGCTCCCTCCTCCGGTGCGTCGTCCGGCTGCGGGAGGAGCGGACCACTGCCGTATCCGCGCGTGCTGTACAGCTCCAGCGGCGAGGCGCTGCGTTCCTCCAGCTCGTCGCGGAGCGCTGCCTGGAAGCCGGGGAACCCCTTGTATCCGAGCCTGTTGACGAAGCGGATCACGGTGGGGGCGCTCACCCCGGCCCGTTCGGCGAGTGTGGCCACGGTCTCGAAGCCCGCCGACGGGTAGCCCGCGAGGAGTACCCGGGCCACCTTGCGCTCGGCGGGACTCAGGTCGCCGAGTCTGTGCCGGATCTCTTCGGCAAGTGAGGACATGGACCACGCCACCTTTCAGAGGCTTCAGATTACGCAGGCGGGCCGCTCCCCGTGACATCGCATGGGCGGGCCGCCCGCCGGCGGCCCGCTCCGCGAGGCCGGTCAGCCGCTCCGCGCGTCCCCGAGCGCCACGATCAGGGCTCCCAGCAGGGCGGTCCTGACGGGCACCGTGCTGACGTCGAGCCACTCGTCCGGGCTGTGATCGCCGCCGCCGACCGGGCCGAGACCGTCGAGGACGGGTACTCCGGTTCCGGCGATGGTGTTGGCGTCACCGACACCGCCCGTGGCAGCGGCTCCCAGACCGATTCCCAGAGCCTCCGCCGCCTCCCGCGCCTGTCCGAGCATGCCGCGGGCCCGCGCGGTGTCCTCCATCGGCGGACAGCTGTCGGTCTGCCGTACGGTCGCGGTCGTGCCCGGCACGGACAGCCGGGCAGCGGCGGCTGTGACCGCCTCCTTCGCGCACCGGATGCCCTCGGCGGTCGACGACCGTATCTCCACGTGCAACTCGGCTTCGGGACAGACGATGTTGATACGGCTGCCCGCCCTGACCATCCCCACATTGACGGTCACGTCGCTCCAGCGTCCGTTCAGCCGCTGGCAGTCGATGAGAAGGTGCGCGGCGGCCAGCGCGGCGTTCGCGCCGCGTTCCGGTTCGATACCGGCGTGGGCCGCCCGCCCTGTGACGGTGACGAGGAGGTCCACCACACCCTTGCGGGCGATGACCAGGTCACCGTTCTCCCGCGCGCACTCCAGGCCGAGACCGTAGTCGATGCCCGCACAGAGCGAGGCCGTCACGGGCCGGCTTGCCGGGGAACCGATCTCCTCGTCGGGGGTGGCGAGGAGGACGACCTCCGCGAAATCCAGCATCCGCCGGTGCACCAGGAGTTCGACCGCGGCGAGACCGGCCAGCAGGCCGCCCTTGTCGTCGCTGCATCCGGGGCCGCGGGCGAATCCGTCGTCCACGGCGAAGGGCCGCTCCGCCGCGGTTCCCTCCTCGAAGACGGTGTCCATGTGCCCGGCCAGCAGGATGCGCCGCCCGCCCTCTTCCACCGGGAGGCGGCCGTGCAGTCGTCCCACAACCAGATCACCGCACTCCGGACCGGGGCGGTCAGCGCCATGGGCGCGGTCGACGGTGACCGGTATCCGGTCCGTCTCGAATCCCATGGCCGCCAGCCGGCGAACGGTCCAGGTCGCGACCCGGTTGACTCCCGCGGGGGTGTAGGAGCCGGAGTCGATCGACACGAGGTGTGCCAGATCGGCCAGGTACCGGTCCTGACGGGCGACGGCGTCGGGCAGCAGCAGGGCAGCGGCGTGGGCAGCCGTGCCGTGCTGCCGTACGCGGGCCATCACAGGACCTTCGAAAGGAAGGCGCGGGTGCGTTCGTGCCGGGGCTCGCCGAGTACCTGCCGCGGATCTCCCGACTCGACCACGACCCCGCCGTCCATGAAGACGGCGGTGTCGGCGACTTCCCGGGCGAAACCGATCTCATGGGTGACGACGATCATCGTCATTCCGTCCGCCGCGAGTTGACGCATGACGTCGAGTACATCGCCGACCAGTTCCGGGTCCAGTGCCGACGTCGGCTCGTCGAAGAGCATCAGTTCCGGCCGCATCGCCAGCGCCCTGGCGATCGCCACACGCTGCTGCTGGCCGCCCGAGAGCCGGGAGGGATAGCAGTCGGCGCGGTCGGCGAGGCCGACCCGGTCGAGGAGGCGCAGCGCATCGGTGTGCGCCGCGGCCCTCGGGACGCCGGCCACTCTCACGGGGGCCTCCATCACGTTCTGCACCGCCGTCATGTGCGGGAAGAGATTGAACCTCTGGAAGACCATCCCGATATGCCGCCGCCTGAGGGCGACTTCACGCTCCCTCAGTTCGTGCAGCCTGCCGCCCTGTTGGCGGTAGCCCACCGGGGCTCCGTCGACGGTCAGTGTGCCGGCGTCGAGCTTCTCCAGGTGGTTGATGCAGCGCAGGAAGGTCGACTTCCCCGAACCGGAGGGGCCCAGCAGACAGCAGACCTGGCCGCGTTCCACGGTGAGGTCGATGCCCCGCAGCACGGCGGCCTTCCCGAAGCTCTTGCGTACGCCGTCGGCGTGCACCATCGGTGTTCCCACAGTCATCGCTCCATGTCCGGTTCGTCGGGTCGGGGGCCGGGCCGGGCGATGCGCAGGAAGGCGCCCGTCACCAGGCGCTTCACGGGACCGGCGGCCGGTACGGTCGCGCCGCGGCCGTACCGTCGCTCCAGCCAGGCCTGCGGCAGGCTGAGCGCGGTGACCAGGATCAGGTACCAGATGGCTGCGACCACGAGCATCGGCATGACCTGGTAGTTCTGGGCGTACACGTCCTGGATGTTGGACATCAGGTCGTGCGCCGAGATCACGGAGACCAGAGCGGTCATCTTGAGCATGTTGATCGTCTCGTTGCCCAGTGGCGGAATGATCACCCGCATGGCCTGGGGCAGCACGATGCGCCGGGTGGTCAGGGCGGGCCCCATCCCCAGCGAGTGGGCCGCCTCGGCCTGCCCCGGATCGACGGACTGGATGCCGGCCCGGACGATCTCGCTGATGTACGCGGCCTCGTTCAGCCCCAGGGCCAGCAGCGCCGCAACCGCCGGGGTGAGCAGTGAGTTGGTGTCCGCCCTGAGGAAGGTGATGTGGGTGAACGGGACGCCGATCAGTACGTGGTGGTAGAGCGCGCCCGCGTATCCCCAGAAGATGATCTGGACCAGGAGCGGGGTACTCCGGAAGAACCAGACGAACGAGGTCGACAGGGTGCTCAGGACCGGGTTGTGCGACAGGCGGAGCACGGCCACGAGGACACCGAGGCCGAGGCCGAGCGCCATGGCGGCAGCCGTGAGCCAGAGTGTGGTGGCCAGACCGCGGAAGACCAGGCCGTTGAAGACGTAGCGCCCGACGACGGACCAGTGCAGGTTGCTGTTTCCGGCCAGCGAACCGATCAGTCCGGCGAGAGCGACGGCCGCGACCGCGGCGGCGATCCAGCGGCCCCAGTGGCGGACCGGTACGACGGTGAGGCTCTGCGGCACGGGCGGTGCCACGGTCGTGGCGCTGCCCTGCGTGGCTCCCGACGGTGTGGTGGCATGCATATCAGGACACCGCCGGGTTGCTGGTCGCGTCCTTCACGGCGATGGAGGCCGCACCGTACTTCGCGCAGATCTTCCTGAGTGTGCCGTCGCCGATCAGTTCCCGCAGGGCCTTCCGGATCGCGCCGGTCAGCCGGGGAAGCCGTTGGGTGACGCCGATGCCGTTGGGGGTGGCGTCGTAACCCGCGCCGTGCGCCGGGTCCTTGACGAGTGCGAAGGTGTGGCCCCCGTCGGCGGTCCGCGCCGTCCACCCGGCCGCGGGTTCCGTCAGCAGATCGGCGGCGACCTTCCCGGAGCGCAGGGCGAGTTGCGCGTCGGAGTCCTTGGGGAAGCTCTGGATCGCGATAGGGGCCCTGCCGATGTGGGCACACGCGGACTGATGCGCCTTGAGCACGTCCAGTTGGTGGGCCGCGGCCTCCACACCCACCTTTCTGCCGCAGAGGTCGTCCAGGCGGGCGATCCTGTGCGGGTTTCCCCTGGTGACGAGAATCCCGGAGCCGGAAACGGAGTAGTCCACGAAGTCGAGGACCCGCCGGCGCGCCTTGCTGTCGGTCATCGCCGACATCACCACATCGAACTTGCCCGCCTGGATGGCGGGCACGATGCCGTCGAACTTCTGTGGTGTGAAGGCGAATCGCACGCCGAGTTTGGCGCCGATTGCCTGCCCGAGGTCGTAGTCGATGCCGGTGAGCGCGGGCTCGCCGTCGGTCACGAACATGACGAACGGCGCGTACGGCGCGTCGGTGGCGACCCGGACCGTTCCGGAGGACCTGACCGGCTCGGGCAGAGCGGCGTGCAGGGCCGCGTCGCGCGTCACGTGCACACCGGCGATGTTCGCGGTGGCCGGCTGGGCCGCTCCCCCGCTGTCCGTGTGCTCTCCGCACGCGGACAGCGAGATGGCCGACGAAATGGACAGTGCGGTCGCCGCTGCTGCGCGACGGAATGAGCGGGTGTGCAACACAGATGCCTCCCACGGATGTCCCGTGCGGTGGGTTCACCGCCGGATGGCATCTGGCACGTTACACACTCATGTAATTATCGCTCTACTGTAATTTCTATTACATCCCGGTAACGGGCTCACGTCGCGCCACCCGGCCGGACCGTCCGCTGCGGACCGGTGCGGTGGACTCCCGCACCACCAGGCGCGGCCGGATCAGCAGGGACCGGCCGGCCGCGGGCGCGGATTCGATGCAGGCCCGCAACTGCTGGAAGGTCTCGGCCGCCATCTCCGGCAGCGGCTGGCGCACGGTGGTCAGCGGCGGTTCGAAGAGGTCGGCGAGCAAAATGTCGTCGAAGCCGACCACCGAGACGTCCTGCCCCGCCCTGTGCCCCGCGTCCTTGGCGCCCCGGCAGATCCCGATCGCACACATGTCGTTGATGGCGACGAACGCGGTGGGCGGCCGGTCCCCGGTCAGCAGCTCCCGCGCGGCGTTCCGGCCCAGCTCGGCCGCGTCCTTGTCACCGAACTCCGTGGTGACCGCGCCCGGCCAGACCACCGCGTCCCGCGGGTCGAGCCCTGCCGCCTCCAGCGCGGCGTGGAACCCGCGCAGCCGCTCCCGGCGGTTGACGCTGTGCACGGAACCGGAGACGAACGCCAGCCTGCGGTGGCCGAGTTCGATCAGATGACGGGTGGCCAGCTCGGCACCCATGGCGTTGTCCACGCTGATGCTGGCCAGCGACGGCGGGTCGCCGGCCTGCGCGGTACGGTCGAAGGCGACCATCTTCAGCCCGCGGCTGAGCAGCGGGGTGACATGGTCGAGCGTGGGCAGCGAGGAGCAGAGGACGACCCCGCTCACCCCGTCGGCCAGCAGTTCCTCGCCGTACTTCAGCTCGCGGGCCGGATCGCGCTCGCTGTTGCAGAGCAGCACGTGGTAGCCGTCGGCGAGCGCGATGGCCTCCAACTCCCGGGCGAGCGACCCCCAGAAGGGGTTGGCCACGGACGGCACGATGAGGCCGATGACCTTGATCCGGCCGGTGCGCAGCATCCGGGCCGCCCTGTTGGGCCGGTAGCTGAGCTGCTCGATCGCCTGCTCGACCCGGGCGAGCGTGGCCGCCTGCATCCGGTCCGTACGCCCATTGAGGACGTTGGAGACCGTACTTGCGGAGACCCCCGCGGCCTCCGCGACCTGATGGATCGTTACCTGGCTCATGCCACCTCCGGTTCGGACCGCACTAGCGAGATTAGTGTACCGATTTACTGAACTCTCTTCACCGATACATCCGTTAACTTCTCCGAAAAATTCTTGCGTACCAGCTGTTGACGTCGTTCCAGAGGCGTTCCTAGTCTCAGTGCATCGATTTACAAGCACATCTCAGCCATCCGCTTGGGTGCTACGCACATCCGCTTGGTGCCACGCACTGGATCGATCCACCACCTTCACCTCAAAAGGGGTGCCCCATGGAACTCAGCAGACGGTCGATGCTCACAGCCATCGGCGCGGGGACCGCCGTCGCCCTCACCGGTTGCGGCGCCGGCACCACAGCGGCGGGCTCGGCCAACGGTCCCGCCGAGGGCGAGATCACTCTCCTCACCCCGATCTACGAAGGCTCCGACGGCAAACAGCTGCTGGAGCAGAAGATCCTGGGCGGGTTCCGCAAGAAGTACCCGCACGTCAAGGTCAACGTGGACTACACCACGTACACCCAGCTCAACGAGAAGATCACCACCGGCCTCGCGGGCGGACTGCTGGCGGACGTCCTGATGATGGGCGTCGGCTGGATCCCGCCGTTCGCCGCCAAGAAGGCGATCGCCCCGCTGCCCGAGAAGCTGGCCACCGCACACGACTACGAGAAGCGGGTGCTTGAGCCGTCCCGCTACGACGGGAAGCTGTACGCGCTGCCGGTCGTCCTCGACACCCGGATCGTCGTCTACCGCAAGGATCACTTCGCCGCGGCAGGCATCAGGAAGACACCCGCGAACTGGGCGGAACTGCGGGCGGTGGCCAAGCAGTTGACGAAGCAGGGCCGGATCGGCTTCGACCCGTTCTCCATCGAGCTGCGGCAGTGCTGGGAGACCTTCCTCTACGCCAACGGCGGCTCGCTGTTCAGCGCCGACGGCAAGGAGCCACGGTTCACCGACGCACGCGGGGTCGGGGCCCTCCAGTTCTTCAAGGACCTGATCGCCGACGGTTCGGTGGACTACACGAAGAAGACCGCCGAGGGCTCCCCGTCGAACGTCCAGACCGGCAAGGCGTCGATGATGATGACGAGCAGCGCCCTCTGGAAGCAGCTCGAAACGCAGAACCCCGAGCTCATCAAGGACGACAAGGTCGGCGCGTTCGTCCTCGCCAACCGGAAACCCGCGATGCTCCAGGGTGGCACCCTCGTCACCCAGTCGGCGAGCTCCAAGCAGCCCGCCGCGGCCCGTGCCCTGGTCGAGTACCTCGCCACGCCCGCGTCCATCCTCGGCGCCGCCGAACAGCGCGGCTCGGTGCCCGGACTCAGCGATCTCAACAACACCGGCTACGTCAAGCAGAACAAGTTCGTCGACATCTCCCTCCGGAACATGAGCGCCGCCTGCTCCGAGGGCGGCACCGCGGCCTGGATGGAGATCCGCGAAAAGATCAAGCCGACGCTGGAACCCGCCATCGTGGGCGGCCAGTCCGCGAAGGACGCCATCGCGGAACTCGGCCGGCTCGCCGAAGCCGCCATCGGCCGGATGTGAGGACCCGTCACTGTGGGAGCACCATCCGTACTCAAGGCCCGGCCCGCCCGGCCGCCCTCCCCTCCCGGCAACACCACCCCCGTACGTACCCGTCGCACCCCGGCGGGCCCCGGCCGCAGACGCCGCCGCGCCGGAATGCTGATGGTGGCGCCCGCGCTGCTGCACGCCTCGCTCTGGATCGGTCTGCCGGTACTCGCCTCGGTGGTGCTGGCCTTCACCAAGTACGACGTGCTGACCGCGCCGCGCTTCGTGGGCCTGGACAACTTCCGGGAGATGCTGGGCGACGAGGTCTTCCGCAAGTCCATTGCCAACACGGTCGTCTACACCTTCTTCACCGTGCCGTTCGGCATGGTGCTGGGGCTGCTGCTGGCCCTGGCCCTGCACACCGGGCTCAAGGCGCGCGGTCTGTTCCGCACCGCGGTCTTCCTGCCGCAGGTGACGGCGACCGTCGCCATCGCCCTGGTCTGGCTGTGGATCTACAACCCGGGAAACGGCCTGTTCAACACGCTGCTCTCGTTCGCCGGGATCAGCGGCCCGGCCTGGCTGTCGTCGACGTCCTGGGCGATGCCCTCGGTCATCCTCGTCGGCATCTGGCAGGGCATCGGCATGAAGATGCTGATCTATCTGGCCGCGCTGCAGACCCTGCCGAAGGAGCTGTACGAGGCGGCTTCGGTGGACGGCGCCTCCAGGACGCGGCAGTTCTTCTCGATCACCCTGCCGCTGCTCAAACCCGCGACGTTCTTCGTCCTCATCACCTCGATGATCAACGCGTTCCAGTCCTTCGACCAGATCTACATCCTCACCGACGGCGGCCCCGCCAACAGCACCACGATGATGACGTACGAGATCTACAAGTCCGCCTTCCGGGAGTTCCGCGTCGGATACGCCTGCGCGCAGTCGCTGGTGCTCTTCGTCCTGCTGATGGGCTTCACCCTGGTCAACCGGCGGATCATGGGAGGCACCCGTGGCCACAGCTGAACTCCGCAAGCAGGGGCCCGGCCGCAAGTCGAGGCCCGACCGCGCGCCGGTGGCCCCCGGCCGGGTGGCCCTCCATGTGACGCTGGCCGTGGTCTCCCTGCTGATGGTGGTGCCGTTCGTCTGGATGGTGCTCACCTCCCTGAAGACCCCGGTGGAAATCGCCTCGACCCACACCGAACTCCTGCCGCAGCACTGGCGGTTCAGCAACTACGCGGAGGCGCTGAAGGCCGCGCCGTTCGCCACGTACGCCCGGAACAGCTTCGTCATCGCCATCAGCCATACGCTGATCAACGTGGTGGTGGCCTCGATGGCCGGGTACTCGCTGGCCCGCATCAGGTTCCGCGGAAGCGAGGCCATCTTCTACCTCTTCGTCGCCGCGCTGATGATCCCGACGTACACCAAGGTGCTGCCCGAGTTCCTGATCGTCCGCTTCATGCCGCTGGCCGGCGGGAACAACCTCTTCGGCCAGGGCGGCAGCGGCTGGCTGGACACCTGGTGGGCGCTGATCGTGCCCGGCGCCGTCACCCCGTTCGCGGTCTTCCTCTTCCGGCAGTTCTATCTGGATCTGCCGGTCGAGCTGGAGGAGGCGGCCAGACTCGACGGGCTGGGCGAGTTCCGGATCTACGCCCGCATCATGACACCGCAGGTCAAGCCCGCGCTCACCACCGTCGCGCTGCTCACCTTCGAGGCTTCGTGGAACAACTTCCTCTGGCCGCTGCTGGTGACCCGCAGCGACAACCTGCGGGTGATCCAGGTGGGTCTCTCCGTCTTCAAGACCGAGAACGGCACCCAGTGGCAGTACCTGATGGCCGGCACCACCCTGGCCACTCTCCCCATGGTCGTCCTCTTCCTCATCGGCCAGCGCTATTTCGTGCAGGGCTTCGCAACCGCCGGTCTCAAGTGACCGGCTCCAGAAAGGGCTTCACCCATGTCTGCTGATCTCAACGGCTCCCGCGCACTGGTGACGGGAGCCGGCCACGGCATCGGCCGGGCCATCGCCGTCGCCCTGGCCGACGCGGGCGCCGATGTCGCCGTGCACTACCGCTCGTCCGCCGACGAGGCCGCGCAGACCGTCTCCGCGGTCGAGGCGCTGGGCCGCCGGGCCAAGGCGTTCCACGCCGACGTGACCGTCAGCCGGGACGTTGACCGGCTGGTGGAGGAGGCCACCGGGTTCCTCGGCGGCCTCGACATCCTGGTCTGCAACGCGGGCCATCTGATCGGCCGCGCGAAGATCTCCGAGATGACCGACGCCCACTTCGAGCAGGTCATCTCCGCCAATCTCACGTCGATGTTCCGCACCTGCCGCGCCGCGCTGCCGTACCTCGCGCGGTCGTCCGCCGGCCGCATCATCACGATGTCGTCGCTCGCCGCGCACAACGGCGGCGGCCCCGGCTCGGTGGCGTACGCGGCGGCGAAGGCGGGCGTACGCGGCTTCACCAAGGGGCTGGCGAAGGAGGTCGCGGCGGACGGGATCACGGTGAACGCCGTCGCACCCGGCTTCATCAAGGGCACCGCCTTCCACGGCACGTTCACCGCACCCGCCGCGCAGCAGGCCATGGAGGCGGGCATCCCGGTCGGCCGGGCCGGTACCCCCGAGGACGTCGGTGCGGCCGTGGTGCATCTGGCGTCCCCCGCATCCGGCTTCCTCACCGCCACCACGGTGGACATCGACGGTGGCGTATGGCCCCGCTGAAGCGGATCCCCCGCGAGCGCGGCGGCTGGTGGCACGCGTACGTCTGCCCGGCCCACGGGGTGGAGCTCGACCACGGTGATCTGCTCACCGGGGTGTTCCCCGACCAGGGCGCGCGCTGCGCGCACGGCTGCCGGGTGGACGACGAGAACGTACGCGGGGCCTGGCTGGTGCTCTCGCACCAGTCATGGGCCAGGCGGCTGCGGCTGCTCGCGCACCGGGGCGAGCGCGCCGAGGCCGTCGCCCGGCTGACCGAGTACGCGCAGCTCTACGCGGAGCTCGCGGACCGCCGGCACGGGGAGGCGCAGGACTGGATGCTGCGCGGCCGGCTCTTCCACCAGGCGCTCACCGACGCCATCTGGGCGGTGAACATCGGCCACGCGGTGAGCACGCTCGCCGAGCGCGGCACCGGTGACCTGGCCCCGCTGCTGCCGCTGCTGGACGCCCTGGAGCAGGCCGCTCTCGACGCCCGTGGGGTGCTGACCGGGCAGGGGCTCCTGGCGTCCAACTACACCGCCTGGCTGAACGCGGCGGGCTCGGCGGCCGGCCGCGCGTCGGCCGCGGTGCGCGGCCAGGAGTGGGACGGTGCGAAGCAGTGGCTGGAGGGCGAGCACGGCCTGTACGAGCATCTGCGGGCCGCGGTCGCCGACGACGGCTGGGAGTGGGAGGGCAGCACCTACTACCACGGCTTCGTGCTGCGGGCCGCGCTGCTCGCCCTGCGTTCGGCCGATCCTGCGGCGGTCCCGGCCGATGTCCTGGACGTACTGGCCGGGATGGCGGATGTGCTGGCGGCCGTCGCGACACCGGGCGGGATCCTGCCCGCCCTGCACGACGGTCCGTATCTGCGCGGCCCGCTCGCCCTGGAGTGGCTGGAACTGGTCGCGCTGGCACAGCAGTTGGTGCCGTCCACCGGGCTCGACGCGGTCGCGGACCGGGCCAGGCAGGAGCTGGAGGACGGCGACGACGGGCTCGACCGGGAGCTGGCCGGCTGGTTCGCGGGACCCGCACTGCCACGGCGCCCGGCACCCGGCGCGGTCACCGTGTTCCCGACGACCGGGTACGCGGTGCTGCGCGGGGCGGGGATCCACGCCGTACTGGACTTCGGCCCGCACGGAGGCTCGCACGGCCACCGCGACAAGCTGTCGCTCTATCTGTACGGCGACACCACGCCGTGGCAGCCGGATCCCGGCCAAGTCCCCTACGCACACGCGGAGTTCCGGGATCTGTACACGTCGTCCGACGCACACCCGGCGTTCCGCGCGGACGGCGCGGAACAGGCCGAGTGCGCGGGATTCCTGCTCGGCTCGGACAGCTCATCGGTCACGGCCGGGGTGAGCGGGGCGTACGAAGGAGTGCGCGCGGTCCGGCGGATCGTCCTCGGCAGCTGCTATCTGGTGGACCTGCTGACGGTGGACGCCGACAGCGCCCACCGGTTCACCGCGCAGCTGCGTCCCGGGACCGGACTGGACGTCCTGGTCCGGGCCACCGGCCCGGTGCGGACCACCTGGCACGGCGACGAGACGCTGCACGGCCTGCACACCCACACCGCGGGGGTCCCGGTACGCCCGCTGACCGTGCCGGGACCGGGTCCTGCCGACGATCCGCAGCGCGTGCGCACCCGGGTCGACTTCACGGCCGCGGCGCCGCACGTCACCTTCGCGTCGGTGTATCAAGCGGCCGGCGCGGGCCCGGCCGTCACCGTCGTACGGCTGGACGGTGACGTGCTGACGGTCGGGCTGGCCGACGGCTCGACCGCGCTGTTCCGGACGGAGGACTGACCGTGCTGCTCTCCGCGACCCCGCCTCCGGGCCCGCGTCCCGCTCAGGAGCTCCGGCTGTACGAGGAGGCCGCCCGCCTCCGTGGGCTGACCCCGCCCGCCGGCCATCCGGCGGCCAGCATCACCTGGCTCGGTCCCGCCGCCTCCAACCCGGCGCTGGCGTACCGGACGGGCGGTGACTCCGCGCACCTCGCGGAGAGCCGCCGCTGGATCGAGGCCGCGGTACGGCTGCCGCACTGGGGCAGGGCCCATATGCCGGACCACGATCTGGACGCGGGCTGGCTGCTGCACCATCTCTCCCTGGCGTACCACTGGATCGGGGACGAGCTGCCCGGCGCCACGAGCGCGCTGCTGCGGTACAAACTGCTCCTCCAGGGGCGCCGGCTGTACGAGTTCGCGGTGGCGTCCGAGGGCCGCTGGTGGTCGTCGTCGTACTGGCAGAACCACAACTGGATCTGCTACGCGGGGCTCGCCACCGCGGGGTATGTGCTGGGCAAGCAGGAGTGGACCGACCGGGCCAGGGACAATCTCGGCCGGGTTCTCGACCTGCTGCCCGATGACGGTTCGCACGCCGAGGGCGTCGTCTACTGGCGCTACGGGGTGCCCTGGCTCGCCATGCATCTGGACCTGCTCCAGGAGGCAGAAGGCACCGACTGGTGGGACCGCGGCGGATTCCTCCCCCGCACCTTCCACTACCGGCTGCACCAGACCGCGCCGGGGTTCGCACTCAACGTGGACCACGGCGACTGCCACGACCGGCGCAGCGGGCACAGCGCCGGGCTCTACTACCGGCTCGCCGCGCAGTACGGCATCGCCGAGGCGCAGTGGATGGGGAATCTGGCTTCGGGCGAGCTGCTGCGCGCGGAGGCCGCGGAGAGCGGAGTCCGGCCCGGCATCCTCCCGGAGGCGTATCTGGAGTACCTCTGGTACGACCCGTCGGTCCCGGCCCGCAGGCCCACCGGGACGCGGGCGTTCTTCCCGGATCTGGGGCTGCTCACCGCCCGTACCGGCTGGGACGCCAACGACACCCTGGTGTCGTTCAAGGCAAGTCCCGGCGGTGGCCACAAGGCGTGGGAGACCTCGGAGAAGCACCGGGCCGAACAGGGCTGGGAGACGCTGAACCAGGGTCACCACCACCCCGATTCGGGCTCTTTCGTGCTGGTCTCGCAGGGCGCTTTCCTCGCGGTCGACGAGGGCTACAGCAACCGCAAGCGGGCCGCGCACCACAATCTGCTGCTGGTCGACGGCCAGGGGTACGCGGACGAGGACCGCTACCACGTCTACGCGGGCATCCCCCATGAACGGCAGGCCAGGCAGCGCGATGTGCTGCTGGCCGGGGGCTGGGCGCACGTCACGGCGGAGATCGCCGCGATGTACGGTCCGGCGCTCGGGGTGCGCAGGCTCGACCGCACTCTGGTGTTCACGCCGGCGGGCCGGCTGGTGCTGCTCGACCTGGCCGAGGCGGACACCGGCCGGGAGTGGTCGTTCCTGCTCCAGACCGATGCGCCCACCGAGGAGCTGCCGGACGGCACCCGGCTGATCCGGTCGGGTGAAGCGACTGCCCACGTACGGCAGTTCGTGCCGGAGGGCGCCGCGTGGGCCTCGGAGGTGACGGAGGTCGAGGCGAACCCGACGTCCAGTACCCCGGACCTGAAACTCACCCGCACCCTGCACACGCTGCGCTCCACCACCGCGCGTACCGCGTCGGCACTGTTCCTCACCGCGGTCGAGCCCGGTGCGGTGGGCACGGCCCGCGCCCTGGAGTGCGCGGCAGGCGAGGGCATGGCCTTCGACGGTGAGCGGGTGCTCCTCTCCCCTGCCGCTCACCGGATCCGGACGGCCGGGGTCACCGCCGACGCGGCGGCCGTGCTGCTCGCCGACGGTGCGGCGCCGTACGTGGTGGCGGCCCGGCGGCTCGAACTGGACGGCCGGGTGCTGCTCGACGCGGCCGAGCCGTACACCGGGAAGGTCGGCTGACCATGGATCGGACCCTCTCACCCAGCTGGCCGACGCTGCTGCGCCGGCTGGAGTTCGTCGCGTACCCGGCGGCGGCCGGGGCGGCGTTCGCGGTGCTCTCGCTCGGTGTGGTGACCTGGCTGCCCGCGCTGGCCGCGATGGCACACGCACTCCAGCGGTGGCGGGTGGACGGCGACAGCCGGTGCTTCGTCCACACATTCACCGCGTTTCCCCGGTACTGGCGGTCCCTGTGGCGGCACGGGCTGGTGTCCACCGCTGCCGCCGGTGTGCTCGCCGCCAACATCGTTCATCTGGTGGGCCGTTCGGAGCCCTGGACGTTCGTGGTGCTGGCCGCGCAGGTGGGTATCGCGGCCGCCGCGGTCATCCACCATGTGGCACTCGCCGCCGAGGCGGGCCGGGACCCGGACGGTTCGGCCGGCGCCTGGACCCGGAACGCGCTCGCGCTCGGCTTCGGCTCGGCGGGCCGTGGCACCGCGCTGCTCGGCGCGGTGGTCTCGGCGGCGCTCCTCTCTCTCGTCGTACCGCTGGGACCGCTGCTGCTCGGTCCCAGCATTCCGGTACTGCTCGCCCTCTCCTTCGGCGACAGTCCGTCCCCGATCCACACCGCCTTCACCCGGAGTAAGGGGCCAGCGTGCTGAACCGCAGAGACCACTCAGACCACAGAGATCCCGGGCGACGTGCCGACGCTCCGCCCGGAGCGACCAGCCGTCGTACCGTCCTGGCCGGAGCGGCGGCGGTCGGCGCGGCCGCGGTGCTGCCCGTCGCCCTGGGCGCGGGCCCGGCGCGGGCCGCGACGGACGGCGCCGCCGCGCTGCGGGAGCGCTGGCACACCCTGCTCACCGGCGGCCCCGGCCTGGACCAGGGTGACCAGCGGATCGCGGCGGCCGTCGAACGGGCCGGGCAGGCGGGGGCCACCGCGGCGAAGGGGCTCGACCCCACCCGGACCGACGGCCTCTTCCCCGATCTGACCGGCACGACGCTCTCCAACCAGGTCACGACGGCGTTCAAGCGGCTCGCCACGGCCGCGACCGCCTGGGCGGTCCCCGGCACCCCGCAGTACGGCGACGCCGCGCTCCGCGATCTGCTGCTGGCCGGGGTCGACTGGATGCTGACGAACCGGTACGGAGCCGCCCACCCCCGGTACGACAACGACTGGGACTGGGAGATCGGCTCGGCGCTCGCCCTCAACGACGCGTCGGTGCTCCTGCACGACGCGCTCGGCGCCGACCGGCTGGCCCGGATCACCGAAGCGGTGCGGCACTACACCCCGGATCCGAACCTCTGGCGGGCCGACCGGCAGATCGCGACCGGCGCCAACCGGGTCTGGATCTCCACCGTGGTCGCCGTCAACGCCGTGCTGCGGGACGACGGCGACGACCTGGCGCGGGTGCGCGACGCCCTGTCGGACGTCGAGGGTTCGGGCGCCAACAGCGTGCTCGCCTTCAATGACGTGAGCGCGGCGGCGGAGAGCACCGGTGAGGGCTTCTACTCCGACGGGTCGTTCCTCCAGCACTACAAGCACCCGTACAACGGCGGGTACGGCAAGGAGCTGCTCAACAATCTCTCCCGGCTCCTGCATCTGCTCGCCGGGACCGGCTGGGCCGTCACCGATCCCGACCTCGACAACGTCCGCCGCTGGGTCGACGAGGGGTTCGACCCGCTGATCGCGCGCGGCGACGTGATGGCCTCGGTATGCGGCCGCGAGATCGCCCGGCCCAGCAAGCAGGGCCATGTGTCGGCGCAGACGGTCATCGAGGCGGTGGTGCGGCTGATCCCCGGCTTCCCCGGCGAGACCGCCGAGCGTTTCACCGCGCTGGTCAAACAGTGGATCGCCGAGGACACCTACCGGGACTTCCTCGGCGTGACCGATCTGGCGTCACTGGTCGCCGCGCAGCAGGTCGTCGCGTCCGCCGTCCCGGCTCGCGGCCGGCTGGTCGCGCATCAGCAGTACCCGCGGATGGACAAGGCGGCGCACCACCGGCCGTCGTTCGCGCTCGGTGTCTCCGCGTACTCGACGCGGATCTACAACTACGAGTCGATCCAGAACGAGAACCTGCACGGCTGGCACCTCTCGGACGGGATGGTGCTGCTGTACACCGATGATCTCGGGCACTACAGCGAGGACTACTGGCCGACCGTCGACCCGGCACGGCTGCCCGGGACCACCGTCGTGGCCGGCCGTCCGGAGGACGCCGCCGGGCAGCGCACCACCAGTACGGCGGACTGGGCGGGCGGGACCGCGCTGGCGGGGACGACGCTGGGGGCGTACGGCATGGAGCTGCGGGCGTACGGTTCCACCCTGACCGGGCTCAAGAGCTGGTTCTGCCTGGATGACGTGATCGTCTGCACCGGCTCCGGGATCACCGCGTCCGCGGGCCGGGCCGAGACCGTCGTCGAGAACCGCAAGCTGCGCGACGCGAAGGCGGCGCTGCTGGTCGACGGGGTTCCGGCTTCCACGGACACCGGATGGTCGGCCGGGCTCGACGAGGTCCGCTGGCTGCATCTGGAAGGCACCGGCGGCTATGTCTTCCCGGCGCCCGCCGCGCTGCGCGGCCTGCGTGAGGAGCGTACGGCGACCTGGCGTGAGATCAACACCAAGTACGGCACGGACACTCCGGTGACGCGCCCCTATCTGACGCTGTGGCAGGACCACGGCGAGGCGCCGGACGGCGCCGGGTACTTCTGGCTCCAGGCCCCCGCCGCGTCGGCCGAACGCACCCGGCTCTGGTCGCAGGCCCCGCCCGTCGAACTGACCGCGGCCACCTCCGCGGTCCACGCGGTGCGGCGCGTCGCGGACGGTCTGCTCGCGGCGAACTTCTGGACCGCGGGCACCGCGCAGGAGCTCGCGTCGGACGGGCCGGCGTCGGTGCTGGTGCGGCCGGACGGGAAGACGGTCGCCGTGGCGCTCTCCGACCCGACCCAGCTGCGGGCCTCGGTCACCGTCACGCTGGCGCAGCGCGGCCTCACCGTCGCGTCGGCCGACCCCGGGGTGAGCACGGCCCCCGTACCGGACGGCATCCGGATCACCGCCGACACCTCGGGCCGCCACGGCGCGACCCTCGGCCTCACCCTGAAGAGGAGCTAGCCCCTTGCTGTTCGACATGGAGCTCGATCGGCTGCGCGAGTACCGGCCGGAGCCGCAGGAACCAGCGGACTTCGACGCGTTCTGGGAGAAGACGCTGGGCGAGAGCGCCCGGCATGAGATTGCCGCCGAATTCGTCCCGTACGACGCCGGGTTCGCGACGGTCGACGTGTTCGACGTGACGTTCAGCGGCTGGCGCGGGCAGCCGGTGAAGGCCTGGCTGCTGCTGCCCCGCGACCGGGCGGAGCCGCTGCCCGCCGTGGTGCAGTACATCGGCTACAACGGCGGCCGGGGCGTCCCGTACTCCTGGCTGACCTGGAGCGCGCTGGGCCACGCCCATCTGGTGATGGACAACCGCGGCCAGGGCGGTGGCGGCAAGCAGACGGCCGACACCCCGGACATCGGTCCCGGCGGGCACGGTTCGTCGTCGCCCGGCTTCCTCACCCGCGGCATCGAGGACCCGCACCTTCACTACTACCGGCGGCTGATCACCGACGCGGTGCGGGCGGTCGACGCGGTGCGCTCCCATCCGGCGGTGGACGCCGCCCGGGTCGCCGTCGTCGGCGGGAGCCAGGGCGGCGGCCTGGCACTCGCGGTCGCGGGGCTGCGCGACGACGTGGCGGCGGCGGTGGCCGATGTGCCGTTCCTCTGCCACTACCGCCGTGCCTCGCAGATCACCGACTCGGGTCCGTACGCGGAGATAGCCCGCTGGCTCTCCGGTCACCGGTTCCGGATCGAGGAGGCGATGGAGACGCTCTCCTACTTCGACGGGGTCAACTTCGCCGCGCGTGCCACCGCGCCCGCGTGGTTCTCGGTGGGGCTGATGGACAGGATCTGTCCGTCGTCCACGGTCTTCGCCGCCTATCACCGCTATGCGGGTCCCGCCGAGATCGAGGTGTTCCCGTACAACGGGCACGAGGGCGGCGCCGAGTACGACGTGCCGCGCAAGATCGCGGCACTGCGCGGAGTGTTCGCCCGGTAGGCGCCCGGGGGCCACCGGGCCTCGGCGAACCGCCCGCCGTGCGGCACACGCATGGCGGGCGTAGCCTCGTCGTGTACGTCTCACAGGCCTTGACCAGGCACATCTCAGGAGGCGACGTTGACAGGACACCGCATGGCCAAGCCACTGGCAGCGGGTGCGGCAGCAGTCGTTCTGACGATCGCCGCGGGCAGCTCAGCCGTGGCGGACGGCGGGACAGCATCGCTGCCGGCCCAGGAGATCGCCAACAAGGCACACGACGCCCTCTTCGGGACCTCGTCGCTGCATATCAGCGTCCACGGGAGATTCGGTTCGAGAGGCACCCCCACCTCCATGGAGCTCACCCTCGACCGGCAGGCCAACTGCCGGGGCTCGGTGAGCCTGGGCGGACAGGGCTCCGTCCAGATCGTCAAGCGGGGCGGCAAGATCTGGATCAAGCCGGACGCCGCGTTCTGGAAGAACCAGGTGCCGGGAGGCAGCGCCGCCGAGGCGGCCCTCAACGGGCGCTACCTCCAGGGTTCATCGAGCAACTTGCCGCTGCAGGGCATCGCGCAGGTCTGTGATCTGGACTCGTTCCTCAAGACGAGTACGACACCGGACACTTCGGGCGGCGGTCACCTCACCAAGGGCAAGGTGACGAAGCTCCACGGAATCGACGTCGTCCCGGTCAGCGGGGTGCGCGGCGGTCATCGGGAGACCCTGTACGTGGCGACGCACGGCAGGCCCTACCCCGTCCAGGTCACGGTGAAGGCCATGGACAAGACCACCCTGGCGACCGTGGGGTTCTCCGCGTTCGACCAACCCGTGCCTTCGAGCACTCCGTCGCCCGACCAGTCGGTGGACATCTCGAAGCTGCGGACCCCGGTCGGCCCGGCCAACTCGACCTGAGAGCGGCCGGAGCAGGGCGGCGCAGCGCGTGGGGGACCGGGCCGGCGGCCCGGTCCCCCACGTCATGCCGTACGGCTCAGGCGCCGCCCCGGCCGGGTCGGCGGCGGACCGCCAGGACGATACCGGCGCCACCGACCACCACGGCCCCCAGTACACCGGCGGTCAGCAGCCCCGGCTGGGAACTTCCGCTCCCGGAGAGTTCCTGCATGGCGACCCGCTGCCGCTGTGGGTCGGTGATCTGCGCGGCGACCGGTGCCACGGGCCTGATCGGGCCGGCCGACTTGACGGAGCCGTCCTTGTTCAGCAGCACCTGCCGGCCGTTGGGGTGGCGGAAGTCGAGCATCCCGGCCAGCGATCCGGCCCGGGTGTCGAAGGAGTGGTCCCCGATGCCGCCGGTGTGCCAGTTCTCCTCGACGAACTTGATGATGGAGGTCTGCTCGGTCCTGGTGTGGTCGATCTTGTTGACCTTGCCGTACGGGGAGATGACCATCAGCGGCTGCCGGGCGCCGGGACCGCACCGGTCGGCGTAACCTCCGGCCGCCTTGGGCCCGTTCTGGCAGGCCGGTGAGTCCACCGTCCTGCCGTTCGTCTGCTTGCTGGTGTCCTGCGAGCCGTTGGCCGGCTTCGCGTACACGTGGTCGTACCAGCCGTCCGAGTCGTCGTAGGCGAGGACGACCGCCGTGTCCTTCCACTGCGGGGCCTGCTGGATCTTGTTGATCTGGCCGATCAGGAAGTCCTGTTCGTCGGTGGGGTCGGAGTATCCGGCGTGCCCGTCCTGGTAGGAGGGGGCCTTGAGGAAGCTCACCGACGGCAGGTTGCCCGACTTGAGGGCGGCGTCGAAGTCCGTCAGGTCGTAGTTGTGGTTGGCCTGTCCGGCGTGACCGATCTCGGCGACCGACTTCGGGGCCACGTGGTGCGGGTTGGCGGTCGACCTGTAGTACTGGAAGGGGTCGTGGTGCGGGCTGTAGTCCACGACCTGCTCGCCGCCGACGTTGGCGTGCGTGGTGCCGCCACACTTGGCGAGATGGTCCTCTGTGCCGTCCCACGGGGTGCTCGGCCGGAAGCCGCCCTGGAACCAGCCCCAGCTGACGTTCTTCTCGTTGAGGCGGTCGCCGATGTTCTTGCCGCCCAACTCGGCGAGGGACGACTTGCTGGTGTGGTCGTTGCCGGAGCAGTCGTCGTAGGCCGGATCCGGGTCGGTGATCATGGTGCCGACGCCGTGCGCGTCCGGCGATGCGACCGCTGCGGGATCGGGCTTGTCGGTCCGCTTCGGATTCTCGGTGGATGACGTGGGGTCGGTGGACACCACCCCGTGCGTCTGGCCCGAGACCAGTTCGATGGCGCCGGGTGTCGAAGGGCCGTACGCGGAGCCGAAGGAGTTGTCGTTGAGGGCGTAGTGCTGGGCGTAGTTCCACATCGCGGTGACGGTGTTGCCGTCGAAGTAGTCCATCGCCAGGCCGGGTTCGCCGAAGAGGTTGCCCGAGCACTTGCCCGAGTCGGTGTTCTCCACGAACTTGTCGGCCTTGCCGCCGTTGTACGCGTACTGCTCGGGACCGTACGAGTGGTTCTGGTCGCAGGTCATGGCCTGGTCGGGGGTGAGCCGCTTGGGCAGGTACTGGTTGGGGTTCTTGTCGAGCAGACCGGCCGTACGGAGATTGTCGATGTCGCGGGGCGTTCGCGGGGACGGGGTGAACTTCGTACCGTCGGTGTTCGCGGCGTGCGGATAGGTCGCGAAGTAGTGGTCGAAGGAGATGTTCTCGTCGAAGAGCACGACCAGGTGTTTGACGGGCGTCGCCGTAGGACTCCCGTGATTCCCGTGGTGCACTGCGGCGGGCGCCGTGGCCCAGACGGGTGCGGCGCCGCCGAGTACGGTCAGCGCGGCGGCACCGGCCAGCGCTCCCCAGCGGCGCGCGCCCACTCCTCTGCCCTTGCTGCCCATGCGTTTCCGCCTTCCGCTTCCGGCCGTGCACCCTGTCATGCACTGCTCAATATGCTGACACGATGCATCACCATGACACGGGAGTGAACATCTGGCATCCGGTGGAAAAACAAAATTGAGCAAACAAACTGTTGAGTCGACCGCTTGGACCACACCGGTCGGACGGCCCGTCAGGACGGTGGGGCAGGAAGCCGGATCAGGATGACCGGCGCACGTCGCAGAGGGCCGCGATGTCCGCCAGCCGCTCCACCAGCCCGCTCACGGCCGCGTTCACCTGCTCGCGCTGTGCGCGGCCGAGCCGGGCGGGCGGAGTCCAGTGCCCGCCGTGCTCCTGACGGTCGAGCACCGCCCCGGTCCGGTCGAGCTCACCGTCCAGCTGCTTCAGCCGCGGGTACCTGCCCGTCAGTACCGGGCGCAGCCGCGAGAGGACCACCCGGGTGCCGTCGAGATTGGCGCGCGCCGTCGCGAGATTGCTGCCGCTGCCGTAGTCGGTGCGGCCCGTCAGCTCGAACTGCACGGTGTTCTCCAGGATTTCGTGCGCCCGCAGCCCGAGGTCCAGGGGGTCCATCCGGGCCTGCCGCCAGTCCGTACGCAGGGCCAGTACGTCCTTGACCAGCCGGTCCGCGAACGGGCGCAGAGCGGTGGCGGACTCGTCGTGCCACAGCCCGTACTCGATGCGGTGGAAGCCGGTGAAGTCCTTGTCGTGGACGCCGCCGGCCAGGCCCGCGGTCGTTCCGTTGATCGCCGCGTCGGCGTCGCCGAACGTGCCGTAGGCGGCACCCAGCCGTTCGTAGTCGAGGTGCGCGGTGAGCCAGGCATTCCGGGCCCGCGCCCGGTCGCCCGCGCGGACCGAGGCGTCGAGCTTCCGCGCGGCGCCGACGAGTGAGCCCATCCGGCCGGTGACCCACTTCTGATAGCTCAGCGTCGGCGGGATCAGATCGTGCTGGCTGACGGGCACCGCCGCCGGACCGCCGCCACCGCCACTGCCGCCCGGTACCCGAACGGTGGGCCCCGTGACCGAAGCGGCGTCGTCGGGGAAGCAGGCGAAGGCGTAGGAACCGCCCGCGATGGTCGCCCGGAGCGCCCGGGTGGTGCCGGGCCCGAGCCCTTCCAGCTCGCCGTACACGGCGCCGCTCGACGTGTCCTTCAGATACACCTCGACCGGCGTGGCCGACGTGTTGTGCACATCGAAGACCTGGGTGCCGGGGCGCGGGTCGTGCCAGCCCGTTCCGCAGCTGCCCGCCGACGCGTCGACCCGGGTGTGCGGCAGACCGTCGGACGGCCCGGCGGTGGAGTGGCCGTGGCCGCTCAGCAGCCCGGCGGCCCCGGCTCCCGCGAGCGCCAGTACGGCGGCCAGCGCCGCACCGCCCGCGATCAGCGCACGGCGCGAACGACGTGCGGTCCTCCTGTCCGGCACACCGGCCTCCTGACGCAGCAGCACGCGGAAGAACGACATCGTAGACCCGTGGTGGATCAACGGCCCCGGGCGCAGGCGGGATTCACCGGTCGCCGGTCTCCTCGTCCGCCGTCCGCCGCTCTCCGGCCGGACGGGCGCGTACGTGCATCCGCTCCCCCTGTTTCCCGAACAGGCTGAGGAACTCCACGGCTTCCGGGCCCGCGCCGGTCCACGCGTGCGGGGTACGGGTGTCGAACTCGGCCACCTCACCCGCGCCGAGGACGAGTTCGTGCTCACCCAGGACGAGCCGCAGCCTCCCGGACAGGACGTAGAGCCACTCGTAGCCTTCGTGCACCCGCGTTTCCAGCTGCTCCGGCCGCCGCTCTCCGGCCGGGATGATCTGCTTGTAGGCGTGCAGCCCGCCGAGGTGGCGGGTCAGCGGGATGAAGGTCATCCCGTGTCGCTTGACCGGACGGGGGTGGATACGCGGGTCACCGGTCGGCGGGGCGTCCACCAGCTCGTCCAGCTGCACGCCGTACGCCTTGGCCAGCGGCAGCAACAGCTCCAGCGTGGGCTTGCGCCGCCCGGACTCCAGCCGCGACAGGGTACTGACGGAGATCCCGGTCTCCTCGGCCAGCTGGGCGAGGGTGATGTCGCGGTCCCGGCGCAGCGCGCGCAGCCTGGGGCCCACAGCGGTCAGCACGCCTGCGAAGTCGTCGCCCGTCGCCCCTGTCGTCACTCCGGCCATGCCCTGCCCCTTCACTGTCGCCCGGTCCGCCGCTCTCCCTATTTGCCATCCCGGCAAGAGGATTTGTCAATCGTAGCCGTACGAACTGCCCCTCCCGGCCCTTCGCCGGCGCGGCCCGTGACCGGCCCCGTTGATAGCCTCCCCGGGTGACGATCGCAGCAGAAGCGGATGAACCCGCGAAGGGGGAGCCAGCAGCCGGTTCCGCGCAGCCACGGCAGTTCATCGTGACGGTGTACGGCCTGTACTCCAGGACCGAGGGCGGCTGGCTCTCGGTGGCGACCCTGATCGGGCTGCTCGCGGAACTGGGCATCGAGGCTCCCGCCGTACGGTCGTCGATCTCCCGGCTGAAGCGCCGGGGCCTCCTTCGGGCCGAACGGCGCAACGGCTCGGCGGGGTACGCACTCTCCGACGAGGGCCTTTCGGTCCTGCGGGAGGGCGACCGCCGGATCTTCCGCCGGGACCGCGCGACACCGGCCGACGGGTGGCTGCTCGCGGTCTTCTCGGTACCGGAGTCCGAGCGCAGCAAGCGGCATCTGATGCGCTCCCGGCTGACCCGGCTCGGTTTCGGCACGGCCTCCGCCGGGGTCTACATCGCTCCGGCGCATCTGTACGACGCCACGGCCGAGATGCTGCGCCGCCTGGAACTGGACGGCTACGCCGACCTCTTCCGCGCCGACCATCTGGCGTTCGGCCCGCTGGACGAGAAGGTCCGGGAATGGTGGGATCTCGACCAACTGGAGCTGCTGTACGGCGAGTTCGTCCGTAAGCACGCCGGGGTGCCGGACCGCCTGCCGGCCGGGGGCGAGGGCCACGATGGAACCGGCTCCGGAGCTGCCGAGCGTGACGCGTTCGTGGACTACGTCCGCGTGCTGACCGACTGGCGGCAGCTCCCGTACCTCGATCCGGGACTCCCGGCGGAGCTGCTTCCGGACGACTGGGTCGGGATCCGGGCCGCCGAGCTGTTCTTCACGCTCCAGTCCCGGCTGGAGAACGACGCGCGCGCCTATGTCGCAAGCAGGCCCTGAGCCCCACCTCAACGACCTGCGCACCGGGTGCTTCCGGGCCGGCCTCCGAGAACCGGGCAGGTACGCGCTGCGGTGAATCCGCCGCTTCACGCCTTCAGGTGAACTTCGAGAGCCAAAACCTTTATTCGTCCAGCCCTGGAAGGATTGTGGGCGATTCTGGCGCCTCTGCAACGGAAGGCTTGCCCATGCGGCGTCGTGCTGTGATCGCCACTGCTCTGGTTTCCCTGTCCACCATTGCCGTGTCTGCCGCTGTGGCTGCGGGGCCTGTGATGCCTGTTGCCGGGACGGTCACCTGGTGCTTGTCCTCTGCGGCTGCTCAACACCTGGCGGCTGACAAGGTCGTGGTGTCGGCCGCCGCTCCGGCTGTGCTCGATTCTTCGGGGCCGGCCCCGTGCGTGCAGTGGCCGATCAAGGGGAAGATCAGTCTGGACTTGGCAGAGGGGTCCTGGGCTGCCGACGGTCGCATGACCTTCACCAGGGCCACGGACGGGCGCAGCCTGAGCTTCACCGGGGCGCACGGTGACTTGGCCCGGCGGACCCTGTCGGCAGATGCCGCTGTCGGAGATGAAGCCCCGCAGCCCGTTGATCTCTCCACGTACGAACTCGACATGACGAAGATGACGGTCACCATGCCGTCCTTGAGCTCGCCCGGCTCGGTCGTGGCCAAGCCGTTCGACACGATGCTGACGCAGGACGGTGCGGCGGTGTTCTCCCGGGCGTACGGTGCGTCGCCGGTTCCCACGGGGAGCAGTCTGGCCACGGTCGCGGCCCGTGTCGATGTGGTCCCGGCGCTGGGCTGAGTCTCGATGCTGGGGGAATCGGGCGTCGGCGTTGCCGGTCCTGGCCTGCCGGGTGATGCCCGGGCTTCCCGGCGGGGAGGACCTCATGAGTGCGTTGCGGCTGGCTGCGGCTGATGTGGCCGGCTGGACCAGTGACCTGGTCTCGGTCGGACAGGGTACGGAGCTTTGTGGCAGCCCTCGGGTCGTTCGTGGCCGCAACGCTGTATTGGCTTGGTGTCACTGATCGCTTCGACGCCCGTTGGTCGCTCGGCCGCCGGTCCATGTGATTGCTCTCGTTCGCCCTCGCCCCTCCGGTTCGCACGTCACCGTGTTCGCCGTGCCCTCAAGGACTGTGCTCCCGATGAGACCCCCTGCCGCCGAGCAGCTTTCCCCGGCCTGGCCGTCGTCGTATTTCCCGGCAGCGCTGCCTGCCGGACGTAGTCGTCTGTTGGCGTATGTGCTGAACCGGGTGGGAGCGGACGGTGCCGTGCGTGACACCTGTCGAAGCCGGGTCCTTGAATCCGCACTGGCCCTGGCGCTGCTGGATCGGCGCGGATCCGGCCACGTCGGCGCACGTGACCGCATGGTGCGCTACCTGGAGCGCCACCGGGGCAGTGGAGGTCTGATGGACGCGGCCGTGGCCGCTGCCGCTCTGGGCCGGGGCACTGGGCATCCGTCGCCTCAGCAGGCCCTTGAGGGCATCGTCAGCCGTGTGCCGGACTTCGCACGAACTCGCAAACGTGCCCTGGTACACGCCATCTTCACGATGCTCGGCGTGGCCAACGCCGGCGATGACGGTGACTCACGTGCCGTCGATACGGGCGCGCTGCATCCGTGGGCTGCTGTGCAGGCCGTTGCCGTGAAAGCGATCCTGGCGACAGGCGAAGCCCCCGTCGACCGGGACGATGTCACCCTGCTGGTGTCCACCCAGTGCCCGGGAACTGTGTGGGAGGGAAACCTCTTCATCCACCTGTCGGTGCTGCATGCTCTGGTCGACGTGCCCGGCATGGAGAGCGTCGTCGACGACGGACTGCGTACCGCTTTCACGCACCAGCGGGAGGACGGCGGCCTGCCCTTCGTCACGGACACCGATACATGGTGCACCGTCATCGCGGGCCTTGCCCTGTGCAGCGCCGGCGCGCCACGTGAGGTACTGCACCGTATCGCCGGGCACCTCGTGCGCGTCCAGCACGCGAACGGCGGCTGGTCCTACACCGACCGCGCTCAGCTCTCCGACACGGACTGCACCACCGTCGCTGTCGAATTCCTGCACCAGCTGGATGCGGACGTCTACCGCGACCCGATTCGGCGCGCTGTGGACGCACTGATCGCGGTCCGCGGCGCCGACGGCGGATTCCCCACCTACGGATCAGGCACTCCCTCCGAGGCGTGCATGACCGCCGCCGCGATCAACGCGCTCAGCGCTCAAGGCCGCCACCATCACGTCATCCAGGCCGCTCTGCGCTTTCTCGCCGACCGCCAGATGCCTGACGGGTCCTTTCCCCCGGGCTGGAGCGGCAGCCGCCTGCACACCCTCTTCAGGGCGTACCTCGCCACTCGCTCCCATCACCGGCAGTCCCCGCCGGCCGTCCATGGCATGAGCAGCCGGATCGCCGGCCTGGTGCAGACCACGCAGAACGCGGACGGCGGCTTCGGACAGCAGAACGACGCCCCGAGCGATGCCATCAGCACCGCCTACGCCCTGATCATCCTGGCCGGGCAGCCCGACCCTGCTCCCGCTGCGCGCGCCGCCCGCCACCTGCTCACCCACCAGCGTTCCGACGGCGGCATCGTGTCCGTTCCCGACATGCTCGGCCCGCGCCCCTTCCCGTACCACGTCCCTCTGCTGACCGACGCGTTCGCCCTTCTCGCCCTGGGCCACCTCACCCGACGCATCCGGCCGTCAGGCGTCCTCGTGCCGGGCCGCCGGCGTCTCCTCCGCTCCACGTCCAGGACGCAGCTCGCGGATGTTCCTGCTCACCGGCCCGACCCTGTCTGCCCGTCGAACCCACCACAGTGGAGAACCCCGTGACCGTGCCCCTTCGTCCCACCTCCATGGACTTGACCATGCACACCATGGCTCAGGCCCATCCCTCGATCTCCCAGACGATCGGAGTGATCCTCCACCTGAACGGAGACGCTCCTCCCCTCGGCGAACTCCGCCGGCATGTCGCCTCCCATCTGGAGCACGTGCCACGCCTGACCCACTACCTCCGCGGCCCCGGACTCAAAGCCCGCTGGCACCACGACCCTTCCCCCGACCTGAACAACCGCGTCCGCGAACAGCACTGCCCATCGGGCGAGCAGCACCTCGAAACGGCCCTGACCGACCTCGTCGCGCGCCCCTTGCCCGGCACGGGCCCGCTGTGGGACATCTGGCTGCTCGCCGGATACGCCCCCGGCCGGTATTCCATCTGCCTGCGAGCGCACCACAGCACCCAGGACGGCATGGGCATGGTCGGTACCCTGACCACTCTGTTCGGCACCGCGCCCGCGCCGACCGAGCAGCGCGCGCCCCGGGCAGGCGCCAGAGCCTACCTGGGCACCGTGCGCGACATGCTCTCCGCAAGCGCCACCCACAACGTCTGGAACGACACCGCACTGCCCCTCACCGGCAACCGTGACATCAGCTGGGCGCATGTACCCAGCCACCGGTTGCGGAACGCCGCCACGGCCCGCGGCGGCGACACGAACGACGGATTCCTGGCAGCCCTCAGCGGAGCCCTGCGCACATGGACATCACAATCCTGGCCCCGGGGAGCCGACAGGCCGCTGCCCGCCATCACGATGGTCAATACGCGCCGCGCCGGGGAACAGGACCGGCCCGGAAACCACATCGCCTTCGCCCCCGCGCTCCTCCCCTGCCAGGAGCCGACAGCTGACGGCCGACTCGACCAAGTCATCGCCGCCACCCGCACCGTGAAGGACCCGGGCCGCCACAGGGCCATGCGCTCCCTGATGGATGCCGTCCCCGTACGCGCCTTCCAGGCTCTGGCGACCCGGATGACCACACCCGACCGGTCCGCCATCACCACTTCCTACCTCGCCGTCTCCCGGCCCCTTCGCTACCGGCTGGACCCCGTCACCCGTATCCAGCCCTTCAACTGGCTCCCACGGCACCAGCCGGCCTCGATCGTGGCCTGCAGCTACAACGACGTCACCAGCGTCTGCTTTGTCACCGACGCCGCTCTCCCCGGACTGGACGAGCTGCCCGGTCTCTTCCACGACGCTGTGGACGAACTTCCGCAGCCTCAGGACGATCCGCAGGCGGACAAGGAGCCGGGCCGACCTCCCCGCACCGGCGTGACGTTCCCGGCACCCGCCGCTGACCGTGATGCCGCACCTGTCATCGATTTCAGGCTCATCAAAGACATTCTGGTCCAACAGGGAAGTCTGCCGGCTGCACCGATCGCTCTCCGGGCCACGCAGGCACAAGCCGGCATCGACTCCCTGGCCATTGCCGTGCTGTCGATGACACTTGAGGACCGGATGGGCGTCGTGATCACCGAAACCGAGCTGGCTCAGGCACCCACCGTGGCCGACCTGGTCAGCCTGGTGGCGCGACAGGCAGCGTCACGCTCCGACCACGAGAGCCCGGGAGAACAGGGCCCTCACCCACGATCGGACCGCACACACGCCGTACCTGAGGCGTAGCCGCGCCCAGCCGTCTGCCAGAAGCTCCGGCCAGTGGCCCGCGGACATCAGCGGCCGCACAGCGGCGAGAGCGGGATCACCGGAGCGACCGGTGTCATCCGGGCCCGAAGGCAGTACCTCCGCCTCCGGCGACGCCAACCAGCAAGCACAGAAGAGACGAATCCGTTGATCTTCGCACGCAGAACCACGGCACCGTCGCCGGAACGTATTGCACGGCTGATCGGCCTGGGGTCCTACCTGCCGCCGCGCAAGGTGAGCAACGCCGACTTGATGTCACGCCTGGACACCACGGACGAATGGATCCGCACCCGTATCGGCATCGCCGAGCGACGCATCGCCGGTCCAGCGACGGCCACCAGTGATCTGGCGGTAGAGGCAGGGCTACGGGCGATGAAATCGGCGAAGGCCGAACACGTCGACGCCGTCGTCCTGGCCACCGCCACTCCGGACCATCACGTGCCCGGCACCGCGCCTCTGGTGGCCCATCGACTCGGCCTGCGTCAGGTCCCCGCCTTCGACATCGGCGCCGGCTGCTCGGGATTCGTCTACGCAACAACCGTCGCAGCGGGCCTCATCCACGCGGGAACCGCCGGCACCGTTCTGGTCATCGGAGCGGAGAAGATGTCGGCCGTCATCGACCCCGCCGACCGGTCCACCGCGCCGATCTTCGGGGACGGGGCAGGCGCAGTCGTACTCACCACCGGACGCGCCGACGAACCAGGAGCCCTGGGGCCGGCCGCATGGGGCAGCGACGGCGAACACGCGGACGCCATCCACATCCCCGACAGGGGCTCCCGCCGCCCCTCACACACCACCGGCGACCTGAAAAATCAGTACGTACACATGAAAGGCAACGAAGTGTTCCGTCACGCGGTGCGCCGTATCGCCCAGGTGACTCAAGAATCAGCCACGGCAGCGGGATGGGCCGTCCAGGACATCGACAGACTGATCGTCCACCAGGCGAACGCACGCATCAGCGCAGCCGTGGCCGGCAAGCTGGAAATCCCGCCGGAGCGCGTTCCGTCCAATATCACCCACGTCGGCAACACCTCTGCGGCCTCCATCCCCCTGCTGCTGAGCCACTCCGCGCTCGACGGGCAGCTGAAAGCCGGGCAGCGAGTCCTCGTGACCTCTTTCGGAGCAGGCTTCACCTGGGCGGCCACCACTCTGCTGTGGCCGGTCGGCCTTCAGGCTCTCGCCTGAGCATCGGCTCCGGGAACCGGCAGCTAACGCGCGGTCCATCCGCCGTCGAGCGAGAGTGAGGTGCCGGTGATGAACGCGGCCTGAGGTGTGCAGAGATAAGCCACGGCCTCGGCGACCTCGTCCGGCTCGACAAGCCGTTTGAGCGCTGATTCCTTCAGCATCACCTCGCTGACCACCCGCTCACGCGGGATCCCGTGGGTGGCGGCCTGGTCGGCGATCTGCTGCTCGACCAGCGGGGTGCGCACATAGCCGGGGTTCACGCAGTTCGACGTCACACCGTGCGGGGCGCCTTCGAGCGCTGCCGTCTTGGAGAGCCCTTCGAGCCCGTGCTTGGCCGACACGTACGCGGACTTGTACGCGGAGGCCCGCAGCCCGTGCACGGACGAGAGGTTGACGATCCGGCCCCAGCCCTGTCCGTACATGTGCGGGAGGGCGCCCCTGATCAGCCGGAAGGGTGCTTCCAGCATCACGGTGAGGATGGTGTGGAAGACCTCTGGCGGGAAGTCCTCGATGGGCCGCACCAGTTGCAGGCCCGCGTTGTTGACGAGGACGTCCGTACCGGCGGCGGCCCGCTCGGCGGCGTCGAGATCGGTCAGGTCGAGCACGTACGGCTCGACGGCTCCGGGCAGCCCGGTGGCCCGGCCGGCGAGCGTTTCGAGCCCGGCCTCGTCGCGGTCGACGGCCCGCACCGAGGCACCGGCGGCGGCGAGGCGGAGCGCACAGGCGGCGCCGATGCCGCCCGCGGCCCCGGTGACGAGCGCGGTACGGCCCGCGAGATCGAGACCGAGCGGGGCAGGCGCGGACGCGGGAGCGGTATGGATGGTCATGGGGCCACAGCCTAGACAGCGGGTCCGGGAGCGAAAGTGGCCGGTTCGAACCAGGTGGGGCCGTCGGCGAGGGCCCGCTTGATCCGTGTCAGCGCGAAATCGGCCAGCTCCGGGAGAGCGTCGACGGCGAACCAGCCGACGTCCAGGGACTCGTCGTCATTGACCCGGGGCACTCCCCCGGTCGCCCGGCAGAGCAGGCTGATGTCCATGAACTGGCAGTGGTCGCCGTTCGGGTACTGGATCTTCTTGAGCGCCTGGACGAGGACCACCCGCTCCACCACACACCGTACGGCCGTCTCCTCGTGGACCTCCCGGACGGCCGTGTCGGCGGGCTGCTCACCCGGCTCCGGGATGCCGCCGATGATCGACCACTTGCCGGTGTCGGCGCGCCGGTTGAGCAGCACCCGCCCCTCGTCGTCGAAGACGATGGCACTCACACCGGGCAACAGGAGCAGCTGGTGGCCGGCGGTGGCCCGGATCTCTCGGATGAAGTCAGGAGTAGCCATGCCCCGACCCTAACCGCCGCCCGGCCGGGCTCCCTCACGCCTTGCGCCGCCGCACCGAGCGGGCGGCCGCCCAGCCGACGCCGCCCGCGCCGAGCGCGACGAGCAGCCACTCGGGAAGCGTTCCCATCCGGGTGGCCGGGGTCTGCGACGAGCGCTTCGGCACATCGGCCACCAGCGCGTCGGCGGTGAACATCTTGGTCTTCTGAGCGACCGATCCGTCCGGCCGGATGACCGCGCTCACCCCGGTGGTGACGGGGACCATCACGGCCCTGCTGTGCTCGACGGCCCGTACCCGCGACATCGCGAGCTGCTGGTAGGTCATCTCGCTGCGGTCGAAGGTGGCGTTGTTGCTCGGTACGGAGATGATCTGCGCCCCCGCCTTCACCTGATCCCGTACGGCCCAGTCGAACGCGGCCTCGTAACAAGTGACAGGGCCCACCCTGGTGCCCGCCATGTCGAAGTCGGCCGCCTTGTGCCCGGGCACGAAGTCCTTGCGGACCAGATCCACGTCGGAGCTGAACAGCCGGAAGAACGACCGGTAAGGCATGTACTCGCCGAACGGCTGGAGCTGGCGCTTGTTGTACGTGTCGACGGGGCCCTTCTTGGGGTCCCAGAGGATCTGCTGGTTGAGCGGCGAACCCGCCCCGTTGTCCGGGGTGACGACGGCACCGACCGAGATGGGCGCCTTGATCGCCTTGGCCGCCTCGTCGATCTCGTCGTACGCGTCGGCGTTGAGGTACGGGTCGATGTCCGACGAGTTCTCCGGCCACAGCACCAGATCCGGCTGCTTGGCCCGGCCCGCCTTCACCTCGGCAGCCAGCTTCAGCGTCTCCTTCACATGGTGGTCGAGCACCGCGCGGCGCTGGGTGGCGAAGTCGAGGCCCATCCGGGGCACGTCCCCCTGGATGAGGGCGACCGTGGCCGTGCCGTCCTGGGCGCTGGTACTGACCAGCGGCAGCGCGGCGAACCCGGCGGCGACCGGCGCGACGGCGAGGACGGCGGCGGTGACGATCCGGCGGTCCGCGAAGTGCCGCAGAGTGGCCCAGCGGCGTACCAGCTCACCCAGGCCGAAGCCGCAGAGGACGACGGCGAAGCCGAGCAGCGGCGTCCCTCCGACGGCGGCCAGCGGCAGGAAGACGCCCTCGGGCTGCCCGAAGGCCACCTTCCCCCAGGGGAACCCGCCGAACGGCACCCGGGCACGGGCCGCCTCGACGGCGATCCACACCGCGGCGGCCCAGAGCGGCCCGAGCGGCAGCCGGGAGACGTACGCGATGCCCGCGCCCGCGACAGCGATGAAGAGCGCTTCGACCGCCGCCAGGCCCAGCCAGGGGCCTGGTCCGACCTCGACGCCCGTCCAGACAAGGAGCGGCAGGAGGTACCCGAGGCCCGCGAGGTAGCCGAGGCCGAGTCCCGTCCGGGCCCGGCGCCCGTGCAGGGCGAGCCCCAGTACGGCGAAGGCGACGGGGGCCAGCCACCACAAGGGCCGCGGCGGAAAGCTGGCGTACAGCAGCAGGCCGGACGCGGCAGCGGCGGCGGGCCGTACGAGGCGGCGGGCCAGCCGTCGTCCGCGCGGCTCGTCGGCGGGCTGCGGGGCGAGCCGCTCGGACTCGGCCGTGGGTGTGGTGGGGGCGCTCACCAGGCGGAGTCTACGGTGGCGGGCTGTGCGTCGGGCAAGCGCGGCCCGCGGGCAGCGGCGGCGGACGGCGCGGGCGGACCGGAGCGGCGCCGGGTGCCCGGCGTCCGGCGGCGGCCGGTCAGCCCGGCGAGAGCCGCAGCCGGTCGCGGATGACCCGGACGGCCGCCTCCGCGTCGTCGACCGTGACGGTGAAACTCCGGCCGTCCCCCAGGGTGAGGACCAGGCCCTCCCCGCGGCGCACCACCACGGCGGTCCCCTTCTCGGGGCGCCACCGGTATCCCCAGCCGCCCCACTGGCGCGGGGTCACGGCCGGATCGAAGTCGGCGCCCACCACATGGTCGAGCAGGATGCGGCGGCGCGGCAGACCGATGTAGCCGCAGCGGACTTCGAAGGACTGGTCGTCGACCTTCACCGAGACATGCACGAAGGCGAGCGTGCCGTAGAGCATCATCAGGCCGGCCAGCACACAGCCGATCACGGCCATCAGCAGCGGCACGCTGTCCGCGGTCCAGGTGGAGTCCACAGCAAGTTCGATCCCGAGCGCCAGGCACGCGGCCCCGGCGAACGAGAGCAGCCACTGCACACGGTTGGTCGCATGGCCGGTCCAGACCCGGGAGCCGGGCTCGGTGTGGTCCCTCATGCGTAGCAGCCTACTCACCTTCCGCGAGGGCGGCGGTGGTCCGGCGGAGGGAGCGGCGCTCAGTGAGCGGGGCTGACGGCCTGGAGCAGACGCCCTTCCGCGTAGGTCAGTGCGGCGGTGGGAAGCGGTCCCTCGCGACCGCTGAGGAGCACCGTCAGCCGGGAGCCGGGAGGGCTGTCGGATGCGGACCCGGCCCCGATGCGGCGCAGGGCCTGGGCGGCAACGGCCCCGGCCGAGCCGTACAGCTCGGCGGCCGGGCTGCCGTGCTGCCGGACGGCGTCGGCGATCCGCTCACCGACCAGTTCGTAATGGGTGCAGCCAAGGACGACGGCCCTTACGCCGGACGGGGTGAGCGCCGCTGCCGCGGCCACGGCCGCGTCGATCGCCGCCTCGTCGGCGTGCTCGACGGCGTCGGCGAGGCCGGGACAGGGCACCTCGGTGACGTCGGCGCCGGTGGCGAACTCACGGATCAGCGCGCGCTGGTAGTCGCTGCCGGTGGTCGCCGGGGTCGCCCAGATCGCGACGGATCCGCCGTCGGCGGCGGCCGGCTTGATGGCGGGCACCGTACCGATGACCGGGATGTCCGGTTCGAGCGCGGCGCGGATGGCCTGCAGGGCGTGCACACTCGCGGTGTTGCAGGCGACGATCAGTGCGTCCGGCCGGTGAGCGGCGGCCGCGCGCGCCACCGCCATGGCGAGGGCGGTGATGTTCTCGGGCGTCTGCGGGCCCCACGGCATGCTGCCGGGGTCGCTGGACAGCACCAGATCGGCGTCGGGGTGCTGACGGCGTACCGCGGCGGCGGCCGCGAGCAGGCCGATTCCGGAGTCCATGAGCGCGATCTTCACCCGGTCACCCTAGTCGACGGCTCGTCCTGGCCCGCCCCGGTGGGGCAGACTTCGGCGGATGAGCGCCATTGCCTGGATCGCCGTGTGTTCGCTGGCCGTGTGGATGTGGCTGCTGCTGGGCCAGGGGTTCTTCTGGCGGACGGACCAGCGCCTGCCACCGCGCGCCGCCCCTGCCGTCTGGCCGTCCGTGGCGGTGATCGTGCCGGCCAGGGACGAGGCCGGGGTCCTGCCGCTGAGCCTTCCCTCGCTGCTGGCCCAGGACTATCCCGGCGAAGCCGAGATCTTCCTGGTCGACGACGGGAGCTCCGACGGCACCGGAGAGCTGGCCGCACGGCTGTCGGCACGCCACGGCGGCCTCCCGCTGACCGTCGTCTCCCCCGGTGAGCCGGAGCCCGGCTGGACGGGGAAGCTGTGGGCGCTGCGGTACGGGATCGGGATCGCGCGTGCGCGGCAGCCCGAATATCTGCTGCTGACGGACGCCGACATCGCCCATGAGCCGGACAGCCTGCGCGAGTTGGTGGCCGCCGCGAGTTCGGCCGGGCTCGATCTGGTGTCCCAGATGGCGCGGCTGCGCGTCGCGAGTTTCTGGGAGCGGCAGGTCGTGCCCGCGTTCGTGTACTTCTTCGCCCAGCTGTACCCGTTCCGCTGGATCAACCGGCCGGGGGCCCGTACAGCGGCCGCCGCCGGGGGCTGCGTGCTGCTGCGGGCCGATGCGGCGGAGCGGGCCGGTGTCCCCGATTCCATCAGGCAGGCGGTGATCGACGACGTGTCGCTGGCCCGTGCGGTGCAGCGCAGCGGCGGCCGCATCTGGCTGGGGCTCGCCGAGCGGGTGGACAGCGTGCGCCCCTATCCGGGGCTCGGTGACCTGTGGCGGATGGTCTCGCGCAGCGCGTACGCCCAGCTCCGGCACAGCCTCCTGCTGCTCACCGGCACGGTGCTCGGCCTCGCGCTCATCTATCTCGCGCCGCCGCTCACGCTGGTTGCCGGTCTGCTGTGGCGTGATGCCCCCGCCGCGTGGGCGGGCGGGCTCGCCTGGCTGGTGATGGCGGGCAGCTATCTGCCGATGCTGCGCTACTACCGCCAGTCGCCCCTGCTCGCCCCGGCCCTGCCGTTCACGGCGCTGCTGTATCTGCTGATGACGGTCGACTCGGCGGTGCAGCACTACCGCGGGCGCGGCGCCGCCTGGAAGGGGCGGACCTATTCCAAGCCGGCACCGGAGCCAGGACCGGAGCAGGGACCGGGTGCAGCCGGCGCCGCGGACGCCGGGACCGGGCCCGGCCTCCCGCCCGGAGCGGCGCAGGACCTCTGAGCGCCGTTCCCGGGCTCCGCGACGGTCGTTCCGGGGCGGGCCCGGGTGCTCACTTCCTGCCGGGCGTCCAGTTCATGCCCCAGCCGTACGCCTGGTCGATGGTGCGCTGCGGGCTGACGCCGCGGTCGGGCACCAGGTAGCGGGCCTCGCGCTGGACGACGAGGTCCCCGGCGTTGTTGGTGATGAGCGCCAGCGCGCAGACCGTGGAGGGCACGGTGCATTCGTCGAGCGAGAAGTCGACGGCCGCGCCGTTCTGCGGCTGGAGCGTGACCGTCGCGTGGAGATCGGCGAAGCTCTTCGCGCCTTCGTAGATCGTCACGAAGATGAGGATCCGTCTGATGTTGTTCTTCTGGTCGAGGTTGATGGTGAGGTTCTCCCCGGCCGAGACCGAGCCGGTGCGGTCGTCGCCGTCGAGATGCAGGTACGGCGGCCGGCTCAGCGATCCGAACGCGTTGCCCAGGGCCTGTACGACACCCTTGCGGCCGTCGGTCAGCTCGTAGAGCGCGCAGAGATCGAGGTCGACACCGGAGTTCCCGGCGACGGCCTTGCCGAGCTTGGCCGCCCAGCCCTTGGGCTGCTGGCGGGTCACCCAGTTGAGGTTGACCCGCATGGCCCCCGATGTCCCGCCCTGCTTCGTGAGGGAGACGGCCGGCGCCTCCTTCGTCAGGGTGACCTTGCTCAGCCGTACCGGGGCGGGCGGCGCGGCGGGCGGCGGGGGAACGGGAGCGCCGGGCGCGGCGGGAGCGGTCTGCGGTGCCGCGGGTGGGGCCGGCGGTGCCGGTGGGGCGGCCGGGCTCTGCGGGGCGGGCTTGCGTCCGTCGTCCACGCTGATCCCGAAGTCCGTGGCCAGCCCTTCGAGGCCGCTGCCGTACCCCTGCCCGACCGCACGGAACTTCCAGGCGCCCTGCCGCCGGTAGAGCTCGCCGAGGAGGAAGGCCGTCTCCACTGTCGCGTCCTGGCTGTCGAACCTGGCGATCTCCGTACCGTCCGCCGCGTCGAGCACCCGGATGTACAGTCCGGGCACCCGTCCGAAACTGCCCCCGTCGGCGGAGGCCGCGAGGACCACCCGTTCGATGGCGGGCTCCACCAGCGAGAGGTCGACCGAGAGCGTGTCGGTCGCGGTGCCCGGTGTGGTCGTCTTGCCCTCGTGGCGGACCGCGCCCGACGCGTGCTGCGGCTGGTTGTAAAAGACGAAGTCGGCGTCCGTACGGACCTTTCCCGATGCCAGCAACAGCGCCGAGGCATCGACATCCGGCACCCCCGGACCCGGCCGCCATCCCAATTCGACCCGCACGGCCTGAGCCGACACCGGAACATTGGTTCCCTTAAGCATTGACATGCTCGCCCCCAACTGGCGTCGTGAAGCCGTAGATTTCCGTACGGCCAACCTAATCCCAGCCACCGGTGAGCGCGCCCGACGAGCACGGGAAGATCGTTGCGCCATCTGACGGCAACCCGTCGGTAACCGGCCCGCGAGCAGGCCTCTACCCGATCAGCGTCGGGCCTGACGACCGTTTTTGGCAAGTTCGCTCGCATTGGGGATCCACAGTCACCCGGAACGCGCAAAACAACCCTCTTATCGGGCTCCCCAATCAGCACATCGTGGGCTTTACTTATGTGCCATGACGTCCCCCCGTGCGACCTACGGTGGCGGTTACTACTCCGCGCCGTCCTTCCCGGACACCCCTATCTACGATTCTCTTGTCGCAGAGCGGGGCACCCCTCAGATCGCTCCGATCAGAGTCCCTTCGGCTTACGACACCGGCAACAGCTACCTGCCGGCACTGCCGTCGGCGCTTCCCGCGCTGCCGGCCGGTCCTTCGCAGCAGGCGCCGTCCTACGGCTATCCGCAGCCCATGGGACAGCCCGCGCCGATGCAGCACGCGCCGGCGCCGTACATTCCGCAGCAGGCCACGGCGCCGCGCGGGTACCCGGGACCGCAGCAACAGCCGCAGCGGCCCGTCGGCGGCGCCGGTTACGAGGCGATGCGTCCCGCGGCCCAGCGGCCCGCGCCCTCGCCGTACGAGGATCCGTACAACCGCCCCTACCAGGGCCGCGGATACTGACGGCCCTTCCGGCACATCAGGACCGGTGGCAGGTCGACTGCCGTGTCGCAACCGGTTCCCGCAGTTCTGCACAGGTTCCACATCCATCCGGCCACGTCCTTCACGGGGGTGTGCGTCGGGTTCGGCCGCGGTCGAACCCTGGGAGGCGGCCGGAGACCGGCGGTGGATACCCGGGGACGAGAACGGGAAGACCGTCACGCAACACCGTCACCCAACGTCGGTATCCACGGCCGGCGTTGGCAGCCACCGCGTGCCCTCGCCCGGCACCGCCGCGTGGACAATGACCTGCTGTTCGGCCAGAATCTCGTCCCCGGGACGACCGGCGTCCCGCACGTCGGTGATCCTGTGCACATCCTCGGATGAGACCGTTTCCCAGGGAACTCACAGATACGGCACGCTCGTTGTACGGAGTGAGATTGATCTCGCTGCGTCCCGTCGTGGGCAGTCCGTGCCAGTGAGGTCAGGACGGAAGCGGAAGGGGGTGCGGGACGGTGCGAGCAGCAGCCGGTGTGTGGCGCTGGCGTCACAATCCCCTGCGCCGTGGGACGGATCTCGCCGAAGCATGGGTGGCGCTCGTCGCGCTGCTGCTCATCGCGGTCGCGGCGCCGCTCGCGGGATGGCTCTGCGGCTCTCTCACCGGCAGCGCCCTCCAGGACACCGCCCGGGTCCAGCGCCGGCACCGGCACGCGACGACCGCCACTGTCGTGCGTGCGCTGCCCGACCGGTCGGTGATGGCCGCCAACCCCGACGGGATCTCGGACGCCGTGCCGCGGGGCCGGGCCGCCGTCGTCTGGACCGGTGTGGACGGGAGCAGACACCGCGGGGCACTCTCCACATTCAAGAGCGACAGCCGGCCAGGCGTCCGCTTGCGCATCTGGACCGACGACCGCGGACACTTCGTCAACAGCCCCATGAAGCCCCGCACGGTGCGGGCCCGCGCGGTGCTCGCGGGGTTCGGGGCGGCCGCCGGCATGGCGGGGCTCATCGTGGTCGGGCGGCGTCTCGTCGTATGGCGTCTGGTGCAGCGGCGGTATGTGAGACTCGACCGCGCCTGGAGCAAAGCCGGTCCTGACTGGGGACGCACGGGCACAGGCAGCTGAGACCGGCTCTCGCGTCAACTCCCGCCTCCCGCGCGCGCTACGGTGGGGCCACATCCGTCGGGCACACGAGGTGGGGGCACAACAGCGCCATGGCACAGGGCACGGTCCAGGTGACGTACACCGGAACATCGAGGTGGCGGCGCCGCACAGGCGAGTACGTCTCCCTCGCCGCAGCCCTGGAGGCCGCAGGCGACGGTGACATCCTCACGGTCGCTCCCGGCACGTACCGCGAGAATCTCGTCGTCCAGCACGCGATCACGCTGCGCGGCGCCGACGGCGCGGTCGGCTCGGTGCGGATCGCGCCCGCCGACGGCATCCCGCTCACCGTGCGGGCGTCCGCGGTCGTCCAGGACCTCCAGGTCGAGGGGCAGGACTCGTCCGCGCCCGCGCTGCTCGTCGAGGAGGGCACCCCCGAGCTGCTGGGGCTGCGGATCGTCACCCGCTCGGCCGTCGGCATCGAGGTGCGCGGGGCGGCCCGGCCGACCGTGCGCCGCTGCACGGTCGACAATCCGGCGGGCGTCGGAATCGGTGTACTGGACGGCGCGGGCGGGGTGTTCGAGGAGTGCGAGGTGGTCGCGGCCGGCCAGTCGGGCATCTCGGTGCACGGCGGTGCGCACCCCAGGATCGAGGGCTGCCGGGTCCACCACGCGTCGGGCGCCGGACTGAGCGTCTCCGGCGACGGCAGCGGCCTTGAGGCCTTCGGCTGCGAGATCTACGAGGTCAAGGGCACCGGTGTGCAGGTCGCCGCGCGCGCGTCGGCCCATCTCACCGACTGCACCGTCCACCGCACATCGGCCGACGGCGTCACGCTCGACACGGACGCGGTACTGACGCTGTCGGACTGCGACATCCATGACATCCCGGAGAACGCGGTCGACCTCCGGTCCCGTTCGGTGCTCACGCTGACGCGCTCGACCGTCCGGCGCTTCGGGCGCAACGGTCTTTCGGTCTGGGATCCGGGCACCCGGGTGGATGCCAACCAGTGCGAGATCCACGACAGTACGGGCGACTACCCGGCCGTCTGGGTCAGCGACGGGGCGACGGTGGTGCTGGACTCCTGCCGGGTGCACGACGTACCGGACGCGATCTTCGTACTGGACCGAGGCTCACGGGCCGACGTGGTCGACAGCGATCTCTCGCAGGTGCGGAACACGGCGGTCTCGGTGAGCGACGGCGCCACCGCGCAGCTGGACGACTGCCGCATCCGGGAGGCGTCCACCGGCGCCTGGTTCCGCGACCACGGCAGCGGCGGCACGCTCAGCGGCTGCACCATCGACGCGGCGCAGACCGGCGTCATCGTCACCAAGGGCGCCGACCCGAGGATCGAGCGGTGCACCGTGACCTCGCCCGCGGAGGCGGGCTTCTATGTCTCGGCCGAGGGACGCGGCACGTTCCACAACTGCCGGGTGACGGGCAGCGCCGGGTACGGCTTCCATGTCATAGACGGCTGCCGCACCACCTTGACCCGCTGCCGTACCGAGCGGTGCGCACGCAGCGGTTACGAGTTCGCCGACGGCGCCCTGGGTGAGGGCGGCGCAGGCGGCCCCGTGGTGGAGGACTGCACCAGCGACGAGAGCGGCCTGCTGACCGATCCGCACGGGGCGCCTGCTGTGGGCGCTCCCGCCGTGGCGACCGCGACGCAGACGGCGGGTCTGCTCGGCGCACTGCCCGGCCCGCGGCCGGCCGGGGCCCCCGCGCAGCCGGCCGCGCCCGCCCCCGTGGACGAGCCCATACGCTCCTCGGTGGACGTCCTGGGTGAACTCGACACCCTGGTGGGCCTGGAGAGCGTCAAGCGCGAGGTGCGCGCCCTCACCGACATGATCGAGATCGGCAGGCGGCGCGCCGCCGCGGGCCTCAAGGCAGCCTCGGCCCGGCGCCATCTGGTGTTCACCGGCTCCCCCGGCACGGGCAAGACCACGGTGGCCCGGCTGTACGGCGAGATCCTCGCCTCGCTCGGAGTGCTGGAGCGCGGGCATCTCGTCGAGGTCTCCCGGGTCGACCTGGTGGGCGAGCACATCGGCTCGACCGCCATCCGCACCCAGGAGGCGTTCGACCGGGCCAGGGGCGGGGTGCTCTTCATCGATGAGGCGTATGCGCTCTCCCCCGAGGATTCGGGGCGGGACTTCGGCAAGGAAGCCATCGACACGCTGGTCAAGCTGATGGAGGACCACCGGGACGCGGTGGTGGTGATCGTCGCCGGCTACACCGCGGAGATGGAGCGCTTCCTGGGCGTCAACCCCGGTGTCGCGTCCCGTTTCTCACGGACCATCACCTTCGGCGACTACGCGCCCGACGAGCTGCTGCGGATCGTCGAGCAGCAGGCGGACGAGCACGAGTACCGGCTCGGTGACGGCGCGCCGGAAGCCCTGCTGAAGTACTTCACGGTGCTGCCCAAGGGCCCCGCCTTCGGCAACGGCAGGACCGCCCGGCAGACGTTCGAGTCCATGGTGGAGCGGCACGCGGGCCGGGTGGCCCAGTTCTCCGAGATGTCGACCGACGATCTCAGTCTGCTGTTCCCGGAGGATCTGCCGGAACTGCCGTGACCTGACCGGAATCGGCCTCTCCGGACGGACCGGCCTGGCGTGGCAGTTTCGTCGCCAGCCGGTCCAGCAGTGCCGCGCGCTCCTCGGCGAACGCCGGGTCGGCCTGGTAGTCGGAGTGGCCCAGGATCGGGTCCGGCAGCGGGTGTTCGCGGGTTCTGCCGTAGGCGGCCGGATCGAGCAGCGGCCCCCGGTCGACGTCCCCGTCGCGCAGCACCCAGCCCCCGATGGGGTCCGTGGCCCGCCACAGATTGCGCCAGCAGGGCACTTCCAGGTGCAGCCCGTCCAGGCAGTCGGGCCCGAAGTACGCCGGGAACCACCGCCCGTACAGCCGCTCCAGCGGTGAGCCGTAGGTGAGCAGCGCGACCCTGCGGCGGGTACGGGCGGGCAGCTGCCAGACGGCGGCCGCGGCCAGCACGCTGCCCTGTGAGTGGCCCGAGATGACCAGCCTGCCGCCGGTGCGGTCGGTCCAGGTGAACATGCGCCAGGTCAGGTCGGGGACCGCGCGCTCGGCGTAACAGGGCGGCGCGAACGGGTGCGCGGCGCGCGGCCAGAAGGTGCCCACGTCCCAGAGGATGCCGATGCTGCGCCGGGCCGACGCGTCGCGGTACGCGCGCCTGCCCAGGGTGACGAACAGTATGAAGCCGAGGCCCACCAGCCAGGACCCTGCCGCCTGCGCGGCGTCGGTGGCGGACGCGATGACGGAGGGCGCCGCGTCGGCCGCCCGGCCCGGCACCTGGTCGCTGAGCCAGGAGCCGATCAGCGCGCCCCCTCCGAGCAGCAGGGTGGCCGCCGAGACGATACCGACGAACGGCGGTGCGGCGTCGGTGAGCTGGGCGCGGGCGCGGACCCCGGCGATCTGCCGGGTACGCACGGTGTCCGGCCTCTCGTGCGGGTAGTCCGTCATGAGGGTCGCTGCGATACGGCGTTCCCTGCGCAGGGTGCGCAGGGCGTAGTAGGCGACCGGGAGCAGCAGCAAGAGCAGCAGCACCGGGATGACGGACGCCTGCCAGCTGAGCAGCACCGGTGGTCCGGCGATGGAGCTCTTGCTGCCCATCCCGGGCGTACCCGGCCCGTCGAGCCAGTCGGCCACGCGCTGGGCGACGCCACCGGTCATCACGCCGCCGAGCGCGCAGGCGAGCAGGGCGACCGCGGGGCCGGCGAGTCCGCGCAGTGCGGTACGGATGTGGGGAGCCCGGCGGTACATCGCCATGGCGACAGCGGCCAGCACGACGACGAGGGCGAGTTGGGCGAGGGTCAGGATGCCGAAGCTGCGGTCGCCCGGAAGGGTGCCGCTCGACCGCCAGCCGGGCCGCGACCAGGCGGCGTAGAGGGCGGAGAGTCCGAGCAGGGTCAGCGCGCCGCCGGGCAGCAGGGTGACGACGGCCCGGTCGAGCTCCTCGTCGAGCCGGGTCTCGGTACGGCCTCTGCGGCAGACCACCCAGACCACAACTGAGGCCGACACGAGGATTGTTGCTTCCAGGAGCCAGCCGATGGCCTCCAGAAGTGTCCCCGACGAGCGGCGGTCGAAGGCGGCGGCCGCGACGGTGAGCGCGGCGGCGACGGTCAGGAATCCGGCGGCGGTGTGCGCCGCGCGGAGCCGGGCCACGAGCCTGCGCCCGTACCAGAACCCGGGCCTGCCGAGCGCCGGCCGGGGGTCGGCCCCCGCGCCGTCCTCTCCGTCGCCTTCCGCGGGGTCTCCGGCATCCGCCGCACGCGCGTCGTCGCCCAGCGGCTGCTGGGACTCGTACGCGCTCCAGGTGCGGTTGGAGAGGTACCAGAGCAGCGCCGTCAGAGCCGAGGGGACGAGCGCTGCCACGGCCAGCCTCCGGCCGGGCTGCGCCCACCAGCCGCCGTGGTCGGCGGCCAGGAATCCGAGCCAGGACTTGCCGTCGGAGCAGCCGGACGATCCGGCGCACTGCCAGGCCGTCAGATCGAGTGCCACTTCGCAGGCCGCCGCGACCAGCAGCACGGTGAGGCTGAGCGCGACGAGCCGCACCAGCACGCCGTACACCCGCACTGCCCGGCCCCCGCCGCGGCCGGACGGCAGCATCCAGTGGGCGAGATTGACGACCATGAAGGGGAGCAACAGCAGCCACAGGGCGCGGGCGCTGTTGCCGGAGGTGAGGTTGGACCAGACGTACGCCTCCGGGACCGGCCGGTCCCTGGCGTCCTGCGGGTGCGCCTCGGCGTGGAGGTCGGCGGCCCGGCGGTAGACGGCCGCGGTCTCGTCGCCGGTGATCCGGACGGTGCGCGCGTCACCGAGCATCCCCTGCGGGGTGGCTCCGCCGACGCCGTGAACGAGGAGTTCGAGCGTGGGGGCACCGCTCTCGGCGGGCGACGGGGGTGGGGACACTGCGGTGGCTCGCTCTCGTGGAGGGGACGGTCGGCGGTGTGTGTCCAGAATCCTGGACGGCTGCGGCCCGCCGCACGGCTCTCACTGAATCTCCCCCCGGAAGAGGACCGGCAACCAGTGGCGCGGCGGGGAACTCTGCGTGCGAGGATGAGGGATCCCCCGGTGGCCAGGGGGTGAGGGTCTTCGTTCGACCGTGCGGTACCCCCGCGAGCCCGGCACGGTCCGAACACGAGGCCCTGGCTTCCGGCCACCGCATCGGCGCGTGGAAGGACCGGACCCTGCGGTGAGCGACAATCAGAATCTGCTCGCGGAGCAGCGTCGCGCCCTGATCCTCGACGAGGTACGGCGACGGGGCGGTGTCCGCGTCAACGAGCTCACCCGCAAACTCAACGTCTCGGACATGACGGTCCGCCGGGACCTGGACGCGCTGGCGCGCCAGGGTGTGATCGAGAAGGTGCACGGCGGCGCGGTGCCGGTGGTCGAGGCGTCCACGCACGAGCCGGGGTTCGAGGCCAAGTCCGGTCTCGAACTGAGCGCCAAGGAGGACATCGCGCGGGCCGCGGCGGCGATGGCCGCGCCGGGCAGTGCCATCGCCCTGTCCGGCGGGACCACGACCTACGCCCTCGCCCAGCACCTGCTGGACGTGCCGGATCTGACCGTGGTGACGAACTCGGTGCGCGTCGCCGATGTCTTCCACGCCGCCCAGCGGGTCATGGGCGGGGGCGGGCAGCGGCCGGGCGCCGCGACGGTGGTGCTGACCGGCGGGGTGCGTACGCCGTCGGACTCGCTGGTGGGCCCGGTGGCCGACCAGGCGATCAGGTCGCTCCACTTCGATGTGCTGTTCCTCGGTGTGCACGGCATATCGGCCGAGGCGGGGCTCTCCACGCCCAATCTCGCGGAGGCGGAGACGAACCGCAGGTTCGTGCAGTCCGCGCGGCGGGTGGTGGTGGTCGCCGACCACACCAAGTGGGGCACCGTCGGGCTGAGTTCGTTCGCGACGCTGGAGGATGTGGACGCGTTCGTCACCGACTCCGGGCTGTCCGAAGGGGCACGTGAGGAGATCACCGAGTATCTGCCGGGGCTTGTCGTGGCGGGTGACCGCGAGGACACCGGCTGACAGCCGGACCCGGCCACGCGCTCCACGCTCCGCGGTGGGGCAATCCGAACCCCCGGCGGCCACGAAGAACCCTGCGGGGGGGGGGGGCGGACGGCGCAGCCGTACGGGCCCGCGAACCCACCGGCCAGGAAAGGAAGTCCCGCGCGTGTCCGAACGGCGCAATGACGGCGTGCAGCAGCCCGCCCTGATACTCACCAGGCCCTGCACGGCCCCGAAGGCCGCGGTGCTGCTGCTGCACGGCGGCCGGGCCGACGGTCTGCGTCCGCCGCCGCCGTGGAATCTGCCGGAGGTCCGGATGCGGCCCATCGCCTCGCGGATCGCCGGGGCCACGGCGGGGCACTCGGTGCTGCTGGGGCGGGTCCGCTACCGGTACCGCGGCTGGAACGGCACCCGCGCGGACGCCGCGCAGGACGCGCGGCGCGCCCTCGGTGAACTCGCCGCAACCGCAGGCGACATCCCGGTGGTGCTCGTCGGGCACTCCATGGGCGGCCGTGCGGCGCTGAGCGCCGCCGCGCACCCGTCGGTACGCGCGGTGGTCGGCCTGGCCCCCTGGTGCCCGCCGGACGAGGCGACCGGTCATCTGCGCGGCCGCACGGTCGTGCTGCTGCACGGGGACCGGGACCGTACGACCGATCCCGGGGAAAGCGCCGCGTTCGTGCACCGGGCCCGGGAATCCGGTGCCCGGGCGTGCGCGCTGACGGTCACCGGCGGGGATCACGCGATGCTCCGCAGGCCGGGGCTCTGGCACGCCCTCACGGCCGGTACGGTCACGGGCCTGCTGGAACTGGCGCCGCTGCCCCGGATGGTGGACCGGGCGCTGGAATCCGGGGCGGCCCGGACGGAGTGAGACCGGCCGCCGGACCGCGCGCCGCGACGGTGTCAGCGCGCGGCGCCGTCGCGGCGCGCGGTCCGGCTCACCTTCGACGCCCAGGCGAGCAGCGGCAGTTGGAGCGGCAGCCGGGCGAGCGCCGCCGCTTTGAGCGGCGCGGGCCGGTGCCGCCAGTCGTACGCCATCTGCACGTTCGCGGGGAAGACCGCCACGAAGAAGCCGGCGGCGGCGCGAGCGCTGACCCTCCGGGTGGCGGGCACCGCCACACCCGCCGCGAGCAGCAGCTCGACCACTCCGCTGACCTGGGTGTAGGTCCGGGCCCTGCCGGGCAGCCAGGGCGGCACCGTGGTGTCGAACGGGCGCGGAGCCAGGAAGTGGGCCGCTCCCGCACCGGCCAGGAGGGCGACCAGATACTTCGTCGGACGGTCAGCGGCCGGCATGGGGCCTCCAGAGTTCGGTGCGCTGCGGCGTACACATCGCACAGGTACGCGTACGGAGTGATTCTTACTTGCCGGTAGCTTCCTTGGGAAGCCCGGCGTCGCCTCGTCCGCGCGGACGACCGCTTCCCCCGGTACAGACAGCTGATAAGCCGTCAGCTATGGTGTGCGGGCCTGTCCCCACCGACCTCCGGAGGTGCGGCCCGATGGCTCGCCGACTCCACCCCGTCGGCCTCGACTTCGTCGAGACCGCCCCGCTGCGCCTGGTCTTCGCCGCAGGGGTGTCCGCCGCCCCCGGGGCCGTCTACCGGGCGCTGGCCGAGGACGTCGCGGACTGGCCGTGCTGGTTCACGGCGGTCACCATGGCCCGCGCCACCCAGGGCGGCCGCGAGGTGCGGCTCAAGGGCGGCGCCCGCCTCCGGGAGTCGGTGCTCGCCGCCGACCCCTCCAGCCGGTACGTCTACCGCGTCGACGAGACCAACACCCCGGGCCTGCGGGCCCTGCTGGAGGAGTGGCGGCTCACCCCGACGGACTCCGGGACCCGCGTCCAGTGGACGTTCGCGGTGGACGGGCCCGCACCGCTGCTCGCCGGGATCCGGTTCGGCAGGTCCGGCCTGGGGCGGGCCTTCCGCGACGCGACGCGCAAGCTGGACGGCCGGATCGCCGCGGCCGCCCCGTAGACCTGGCCCTCAGCCCGCCCAGACGCCGGTGACCAGCAGCCGTTCGATGGCCGTGGCGTACGGCGTGATGTCGAGGCCCTGCTCTTCGAGCCAGCTGTCGGAGTAGTACTTGTCCAGGTAGCGGTCGCCCGGGTCGCAGAGCAGGGTGACCACGCTGCCCTTACGCCCGTCGGCCACCATCTCGGCGACGATCTTCAGCGCGCTCCACAGCCCCGTACCGGTCGATCCGCCCGCCTTGCGTCCCATGACCCGGTCGAGTGCGCGGACCGCGGCGACGCTGGCCGCGTCCGGCACCTTCATCATCCGGTCGATGGCACCGGGCACGAAGCTCGGCTCCATCCGGGGCCTGCCGATGCCCTCGATGCGTGAGCCGCAGTCACTGGTCGCGGTCGGGTCGTTCCGGGTCCAGCCGTCGAAGAAACAGGAGTTCTCCGGATCGGGGACGCAGATCCGGGTGTCGTGCTGCATGTAGTGCACATAGCGGGCGATCGTCGCGGATGTGCCGCCCGTCCCCGCGGTCGCCACGATCCACGCGGGCTCGGGGTACCGCTCCAGCCTCAGCTGCTGGTAGATGGACTCGGCGATGTTGTTGTTGCCGCGCCAGTCGGTGGCCCGTTCCGCGTACGTGAACTGGTCGATGTAGTGGCCGCCGGTCGACGTGGCGAGCGAGGCGGCTTCCTCGTACATCTTCCGGGAGTCGTCCACGAAGTGGCACTGCCCGCCGTGGAATTCGATCAGCCGGCACTTCTCCTGGCTGGTCGTGCGCGGCATGACGGCGATGAAGGGGACGCCGATGAGCTTGGCGAAATACGCCTCGGAGACCGCCGTCGAACCGCTGGACGCCTCGATGACCGGCTTCCCGGGACGGATCCACCCGTTGCAGAGCCCGTACAGGAAGAGCGAACGGGCGAGCCGGTGCTTCAGGCTGCCCGTGGGGTGGGTGGACTCGTCCTTGAGATAGAGGTCGATGCCCCACTCCTCCGGCAGCGGAAACCGCAGCAGATGAGTGTCGGCCGACCGGTTGGCATCGGCCTGGACCTTGCGGACGGCCTCCTTGAGCCAGGCCCGGTACTCCGGGTCGCTGCGGTCCACATCGGCGGTCGCCGCAGCCCCGCCCTCCGGTCCCTGTGCGCTCGTCGTCACGCGTGCCGCCCCTCATGGTGTCCGCTCCGGTCTCCATCCGTGACCATACCCGCCCCACCTGCACAAACGTTCACTTTGACCACCCATAGGGCTGACTTGCGGAACTGCGGGACATACCGGCACATGCCAAAGCCGGCCGGTTACCCCCGGTGCACTGGTGCGCGGGCCCGCGCCCCGGCACACTTCCCGGAGGGAGACGAACGGAAGAGGGCGGGGAGCGCGATGTCGGAGGCCGAATTCACTGCGACGGGTGTACGGATCGAGCGGTGGACCCGTTCGCTCACCCGGGCCGGGCAGGTACTGATCAAGGACGGCAGGCTGGCTCTGCTCACGAGCAGCGGACGCGAGATCGACAGCGCCCCGCTGACCACTGTCAGCGCGGCAAAGCCGTGGTTCGCCAAGGTCGGACGGATGGTGGCGACCGTCAACGGCACCCGCTACCGGCTCACCATGGGCCAGCGGAACATGCCGCTCGACAGCTCCAGGTCGGTCTCCACGTTCCTCGACGCGGTGCACAGGGGCAGCAGGCGCTGAGCCCGGCGCGAGTTGCGAAGCCGCACCCCCTGGGTGACTCTGGTGTCACATCACTAACGGTTTACCGGCAGTCACGCTGGGAGCAGCTCTCCGCCGGGCCACTTCGTCTTCTTCCGGACCTCATTCGGGGAGTCGCTGCCGTGATCACCCAGCCAACCAGGCATTGCGCGGTGGAACTTCAAGCGCTGCCGTCCCGCATCGGGCAAGTCCGCAGAATCGTATCGGCGCAGCTGCGCTACTGGCATCTCGATCCTCTGATCGACCAAGCAGCGCTGGGCGTCACCGAGTTACTGACCAACGTCCACCGGCACGCCCAGCCGGACAAGCTGTGCACCGTCGAGATGGATCTGCTCCTCGACCGGCTCACGGTCTCCGTCCACGACCACGACCCCCGGATGCCCATGGTGCGCGACGCCGAGCAGTTCGCGACCTGCGGGCGCGGGCTTTCGATGATCGCCGCTGTCAGCGAGTGCTGGGGCGTACGGCCGCACGGGGCGACGGGGAAGGTCGTGTGGTTCACGCTGCCGGCCGCGCCGCCCGCCACACCGCTCGCGCGCCGCACTGCGGTGTACGGAGCGACGACATCCGGGCCGTTCGCCGACGGCTGCCCGGCAACCCGGCCGGCCCTGGTGAGCTGACCGGAGACCGCACGGCCGTGGGGCCCGCAGCGTCGCTGCGGGCCCCACGGCGGGACGAGGCGACGGGTCAGCGGGACCCGCCCTTGGACAGGGGACCGAACTGCTCGTCCAGGACGGACAGCCGGCGCCAGTACTCCTCCTCGTCGATCTCTCCGGAGGCGAACCTGCGGCCGAGAATCGCGATCGGCGCGTGCTCGCCCTGGGCGGAGCTCATCCGGCCGGGGCCCTGCCACGGGCCCCGCCTGCCGCGCCACACGGTACGGCGCAGAACGGTGACGACCGTGAAAATGACCGCCGCCCAGAGGAACGGGAAGAGCAGGATCCACGGCCCGGGTCCCGCGAAGGCCAGCGTGTTCATGTCGGTTCAGCTCCTCGGTGGGAAGGTTCCCTACTGGTTCCCTACTGCCTTCGAGCCTCTCGCGACGAGCGGCCCACGGCGTCGTACGGCCAGCGGCTGTGCGTCTGCGCCGACGGGAGTACGAGGGGACCCGACGGGCGTACGAGAAGGCTCCGCGGGAGTACAGGACGGCTCCGCGGGATTACGAGGTGGCTGCGCGCGACCGGCCGGTGAGCCTGTCCGGGCTCAGCTCTCGTGGACGCGCTCGCCGCCGACGTACGTCAGCGCCACGCCCGTGCCGCCGATCTCCTCCGGCGGTCCGGCGAACGGGTCGCGGTCGAGCACGGCCAGGTCGGCGAGGGCTCCGACGCGGATCGTGCCGCCGTCGTCGAGGCCGTTCACATACGCCGAGCCCGCCGTGTAGGCGGCCAGCGCGGTGCCCAGGTCGAGGCGCTGCTCGGGCAGGAACGGCGGCCGGTCCTCACCGTGAGCGGTCCGGTTGACCGCGACATGGATGCCCTGGAGCGGGTCGGGACTGCTCACCGGCCAGTCGCTGCCCGCCGCCAACGTGGTCCCGGCACGCAGCAGATCGGCGAACGGGTACTGCCGGGAGGCGAGTTCGCCGCCCAGGAACGGGATGGTGAGGTCGTCCATCTGCGGCTCGTGGGTCGCCCACAGCGGCTGCAGGTTGGCGATCGCGTCCAGTTGGGCGAAGCGCGGCACGTCGTCCGGGTGGACGACCTGGAGGTGGGCGAGGTGGTGCCGGTTGCCGCGGGGGCCGTTGGCGGTCAGAGCGGCTTCGACGGCGTCCAGCGCCTCGCGGACGGCGCGGTCGCCGAGCGCGTGGAAATGGACCTGGAAGTCCAGTGCGTCCAGTGCGGTGACATGGTCCCGCAGCGCGGCCGGGTCGACGAAGCTCAGACCGCTGTTGGCGGTGGCGCAGCCGCAGGAGTCCAGGTAGGGGGTGGTCATGGCGGCGGTGAAGTTCTCCGTGATGCCGTCCTGCATGATCTTGACGGAGTCGGCCCGGAAGCGCCCGGCGCGCAGCTTCGTACGTCGTTCCACGAGTTCGGGGATCTGCTCGGCGCCCCGCGAACGGTCCCACCACAGCGCCCCGTTGACGCGGGCGGTGAGGCGTCCGTCGCGGGCGGCGGTGAGGTAGGCGTCCGAGACATCGGGGCCGCCGTTGAAGACGCCGAGGATGGCGTCCTGCCAGCCGGTGATCCCCAGCGAGTGCAGTACGGCCTGGGCGCGCAGCAGCCCGGCGACGCGATCGGCGGTGGTCGTCTGCGGGACGAGGCGTGCGACCAGGCCGGTGGCGCCCTCCTGGAGCATTCCGCCGGGCGTGCCGTCGGGCTCGCGCTCGATCCGGCCGTCGGCCGGGTCGGCGGATCCTGCGGTGAGGCCGGCGAGTTCCAGGGCGCGGGTGTTGGCCCAGGCGCCGTGGTGGTCCCGGTTGAACAGCAGTACCGGGCGGTCGGCGACGACGGCGTCGATGAGCTGCCGGGTGGGCACACCGCCGGCGAAGGACTCCATCGACCAGCCGCTGCCCGTGATCCACTCCCGCTCGGGGTGGGCCGCGGCATAGGCGGCGATCCGGCTCAGGTACTCCTTGAGATCGGTGGTGCCGGTGAGGTCGCACTCGCCCAGCTCGACGCCCGCGAAGACGGCATGGACATGGGCGTCGGTGAAGCCGGGGACCAGCAGCCGCCCGGCCAGGTCGACCACCTCCGTACGGGGTCCGACCAGCTCGCGCACCTCGCTTCCTCCGACGGCGACGATCCGTTCGCCGCGGACAGCCACCGTGTCGGCACCACGGTGGGCCGGGTCAGTGGTGAAGGCGGGGCCGCCGGTGAAGACGAGATCGGCGTGGGTGGTCATGCGGTACTCCTTGGACTGGTACGGCTGATGCAGTTGGTGCGCCAGGTGCAGTAATGCGACTGATACGGCTGAAGCGCGGGCGGACGGTGAGGCCGGACGCCGTGCGGCCGGACGCGGTGAGGTCAGACGGTGGTGGGTCCGGGGCCGAGCAGGTCGAGGGCGTCGGCATCGGTGGCCAGGCCGGTGCTGAAGTACGCGGACTTGCGGCCCCACTTGGCCCAGGCGGCCGCCAGCACACCGGACGCGACCATCAGGACCGGCACCATCAGGGCGAACCAGCCGTTGTCGGCGCGGAGCGCGAAGTGGTCGGTGGATGTGGCGTACCCCCAGCACATATAGCCGCCCAGCGCGAACAGCACGGTCGCGCTCAGCGTGGGGACGACGACGGAGCCCAGCGCCTCCCGGCGGGCGCTGCGCAGCAGACCGCGGAAGCGTACGGCTGCCGCGAGTGCGGTGAGACCGTAGTACAGGGCGACGACGATGCCTATGGCGTTGACCGCCGCGCTGATCAGATCACTGACCCTGGGGATGACCAGCGACAGCACGGCGACCAGCGCGGCGATCGCACCGACCAGGAGGGTACCCGCGGCGGGAGTGCCGTACTTCGGGTCGATCCGGGTCCAGACCCGGCCCAGAGTGCGGTCGCGGCCCATGGCGAACATCCCGCGCACGGTCGGGATGACGCCGGACTGCAGTGAGGCCACGGCGGAGAACATCAGCGCGACCAGAGGGAGCGCCGCCAGCGGCTGGTGGGCCAGCTGGTTGCCGAAGAAGGTCAGCCCCTCGGCGCCGTGGTCGGCCAACTGCCGGGGCGAGAGCACCCGTTGGAAGGCCGTCCCGCCGAGCAGGAACAGGACCAGCATGGTGACCAGTGCGATCATCCCGCCCCGGGAGGCGTCGCGCGGGTCGCGGACCTCCTCCGAGACGCTGAACGCGGCGTCGAATCCCCAGTAGCAGAAGACCGACAGCACCATCCCCTGGGCGAGCCCCGAGAGGGAGGGGATGGTGAGGGGGTTGAACCAGTCGAGGGTGAAGGCATGGGTGCCCGCGAAGAGCCCGTACCCGCAGAAGCCCAGCAGTACCAGGTACTCGAACGCCAGCAGATAGCGCTGGATGCGGGCGGCGACATCGATGCCGGTGACCGCGGCGGCGGTGACACAGGCCAGGACCACCATCCCGATCAGGGTGGTCTGCAGGGTGTTCCCGGGGTCCAGGACGAGTCCGGCAGCGGAGTGCAGTCCGGCCTCGCCCGCCAGTTGCAGCAGCACCGAGCCGGTGACGGTGGTGGTGTACGCGAGGAAGACCACGGTGCCGACGATGTTCACCCAGCCGGACAGGAAGCCCAGCCACGGGCTGAGTGAACGCCCCACCCAGACATAGCTGTTGCCGCAGTTGGGCTCGACCCTGTTGAGACGGGCGAAGGCCGCCGCGATGCCCAGGACCGGCAGGAAGCCCAGCAGCATGATGATGGGCAGATGGAGCCCGACCACTCCGGCGATCAGGCCCATACCGATGCCGATACTCGATGTGGCGGCGGTGCTGGACGCGGCGATCACCACGCCGTCCACCACGCCGAGGGACTTTCTCAGGTCTGCTGTCATCGGACCACCACTGCTCTCGCTAGCGCCTCGGCAGGCACTGCCTTCGCCTGCCGGAGCCACATGGAAGCGCGCCGGCTCTTACCAAGTCAACGCTGTTGTCATAAGGTCTCGGCCATGACGGACGGAAGCGGACGGCAGGTCACGACCGGAGCGCGGAGGCGGCGCACCAAGCAGGGCACAGTGCTCTCGGAGAAGCTGATTGTGGAGACCGCGCTGCGGCTGATCCGGCAGCACGGCGGGGAGGCGCTGACCGTACGGAGGCTGGGCGCGGCACTGGGGGCGGACCCCAGCGCGCTGTACCGCTACTTCCCGAACACCGACGGGCTGCTGCTGGCCGTCGCCGACGAGCTGATCGGCCAGTCCTTCGCCGGGTGGGCGCCGACCGGGGACTGGCGGAAGGACCTGCGCGAGCTGGGGCTCCGGATGCACGCCGCCTATCAGGAGCATCCGCAGGCCGCGATGCTGGCGGCGCACCGGGTCACGGGGCGGCCGCACGAGGTGTACGCGGTCGAGTCGATCCTGGGGGCGCTGCGCGGTGGCGGCTTCCCGGACCCGGAGGCGGTGCGGATCTACCACAGCTTCGTCGACACCAGCCTCGCCTTCGCGGCACTGGACGCGAGCACCATGGCCCTGCCACCGCAGGCACGGGAGGCGGAGCGGCAGGTCTGGCACCGCACCTACGCTGCGCTGCCGGCGGGCAGCCATCCCCATATCGCGGCGACGTCGACGCTGCTGCTCGCGGAGATGCGGCGCACCGCCTACACGCAGAGCCTCGACCTGCTGCTGGAGGCGGCGTCCGCGCGGCTCGTCGTCCTGCGCGGAGCCGCTCAGCCGGAACGGGGAGCGAACGCCCCGGAGGCCAGGACCCACAGCCCGAGTGGTCCACGTAAGCCGGAGTGATCCACGCGAGCCTGAGGCGCGGTGGGACCTGAGCCGGGCCGGGCCGGGACTCCCCCGCCCTCAGCCGATGATCGAGAGCGGGTCGTCGAGGACCGGCTGCCAGGCCAACTCGGCGGCTCCCACCAGGCTGTTGTGCTCCAGCGTGCACGGCAGGATCGGCACCCCGCCGCTGCGCCCCCACAGGCTCCGGTCGGCGACGACCGCGCGCAGCCGCTCCGGGTCCGCGTCGAGCAGTTCGCGGTGGAGCCCGCCGAGGATGATGCGGTCCGGGTTGAGGATGTTGACCAGTCCGGCCAGGCCGAGCCCGAGGCGGTCGACGATCTCCTGTGCGGCGATCCGTACCCCCGGGTCGTCGAACTCCGTACGGAGAATGTCGCGGGACTGCTGGAGCAGCGAACCCTCGGGGCCGGGGGTACGTCCGGCCGCTGTCAGGAAGGCGAGCGGGTCGGTCTCGACGTCGAGACAGCCCCGGCTTCCGCAGTAGCAGGCGCGGCCCTCGGGGTTGACGGTGACGTGCCCGACCTCCAGGGCCAGCCCCGAACTCCCGGTGTGCAGACGGCCGTCGAGTACCAGGGCGCCGCCGACCCCGCGGTGCCCGGTGGCCACGCAGAGCAGGTGCTGCGCGCTGCGGCCCGCTCCGTGCCGGTGTTCGGCGAGCGCCGCGAGGTTGACGTCGTTGCCGGTGAAGGCGGGCCCGGTGATGCCTGCCGCGCGGACCCGGTCGGCGAAGATGTCGCGGACCGGGGCCCCCGCGGGCCACGCCAGGTGCAGCGGGTTGAGCGCGGTGCCCTCCGGTTCGGCGACGGCCGACGGCACCGCGAGTCCTGCTCCGACGCAGCGCAGACCGCTGTCGCGCAGCAGCGCGGCCCCCTCGTCGACGACCGCGCCGAGGACCTGCGCGGGGTCGGCGGAGACCGTGACGCAGCCGGGCGAGGTGGCGACCGCCCGGCCGCCGAGCCCGACGAGCGCGGCGCGGAAACCGTCCGCGTGCACCTGGGCGGCCAGCACGACGGGCCCGCCGTTGTTGACCGACAGCCGGTGCGAGGGCCTGCCCTGGGAGCCGGCGGCGGCGCCGGGGCGCGAGTCGACCTGGATCAGCCCGAGCGATTCGAGTTCGGCCGCGACCGCGCCGGCGGTGGCGCGGGTGACGCCCAGCTCCGCCGTGAGCACCGCCCGGGTGGGCGCGCGGCCCGTGTGGACCAGCTCCAGCGCCGGTCCCAGCGCGCTGCGGCCACGCTCCAGTCTGGTCCGGTTGGTCGTCACCTTGCCGTTCATGGGGGCGAGTCTCCCATGATCCCGGGCGGTGGAAGACGATCCGGTACCGCCCTTGTTCCCGGCCACCGCTCCCCCTATCCTTCTTTTGTGCCGAATCTAAACAAAGTCGGGACGGCGCTCTCGGGAGGCCCCGGCGAAAACAGCGCCGTACCCTCCCTGCTCCGTCTGCGGGTCATCCTCACTGTCTTCTTCGCCCTGGACGGCTTCGTGTTCGCCGGCTGGGTGGTCCGCATTCCCGCGATCAAGCAGCAGACCGGCGCCTCGGCGAGCGCACTCGGCCTGGCGTTGCTGGGGGTGTCCGCGGGGGGCGTGATCACGATGATGCTGACGGGGCGGTTGTGCCGGCGCTTCGGCAACCACCCGGTCACCGTCGCCTCCGCGGCCCTCCTCTCGCTGAGCATCGCGCTGCCGCCGCAGACGCACTCGGCGCTCGCTCTCGGCCTGGTCCTGCTGCTCTTCGGCGCCGCGTACGGCGGGCTCAACGTCGCGATGAACAGCGCCGCCGTCGATCTGGTCGCCGCGCTGCGCCGCCCGGTGATGTCCAGCTTCCACGCCGCGTTCAGCCTCGGCGGCATGGTCGGGGCAGGGGTGGGGGGACTCGTCGCGGGCCGGCTGTCACCGGCGTCCCATCTGCTCGGCCTGACCGTCGTCGGACTGCTGGTGACCTGCGCCGCCGGGCCCGGGCTGCTCCGGCACCCGGTCCCGGAGACAGCGCGGACCGCGGTACGGGACGCGGCGCCCCGGCGCCTCACCAGCCACACCGGGCGGCTGGTGCTGGTCTTCGGGACGATCGCCCTGTGCACCTCGTACGGGGAGGGGGCCATGGCCGACTGGAGCGCCCTGCACCTGAAACAGGATCTCCACGCGCATCCGGGGGTCGCGGCCGCCGCGTACTCCTTCTTCGCACTGGCCATGACGGTCGGCCGGCTCTCCGGCACCGCGCTCCTGGAACGTCTCGGCCTGACCCGCGCCCTCGTCGGAGGTGCGACCGTCGCGGCCGCAGGACTGCTGCTGGGGGCGCTCGCACCCACGGTCTGGCTGGCACTCGCGGGCTTCGCGCTGGCCGGGCTGGGGCTCGCCAACAGCTTTCCCGTGGCGGTGGCGCGGGCCGGCGCCCTGGCCGGTCCCGGCGGGGTCGCCACGGCGTCCACCCTGGGCTACGGGGGCATGCTCATCGGCCCGCCCGTGATCGGCTTCGTCGCGGACTGGCTGTCGCTGCCGATCGCCCTCACGACGGTGGCGCTGCTCGCCGCTGTCGCCGCCCTGATCGGATACGCCACCCGCAACGCCTCGGCCCCTGAGGCCGTCTGAGGTCTCCCGAGGTCCCCGGAGGCACTGGCACAATCGCCCGCATGGAACCCCTGCCGACCGACGTACTCGTCCCGGCCCTCGACCGCGAAGGCCGGCTGCTCGCCACGGCGGCCGCGCGGGTGGGCACCGGGGCCACGGTGCCCACCTGCCCCGGCTGGCACGTACGGGACCTGCTCCGGCACACGGGCGCGGTGCACCGCTGGGCCACGGCCTTCGTCGCCGAGGGACACACCGGCTTCCGCCGGGCCGGCGCCGGACCCGCTCTCGACGGGGACGAACTCGTCGAGTGGTTCAGGGAAGGGCACCGTTCGCTGGTGGCCGCGCTGACTGCCGCACCCGAGGATCTGGACTGCTGGACCTTTCTTCCCTCGGCGTCCCCGCTGGCGTTCTGGGCACGGCGGCAGGCGCACGAGACCACCGTGCACCGGATGGACGCCGACACTGCGCTCGGCGCCGAACCGGGCGCTCCGGCACCGGAGTTCGCGGCGGACGGCATCGATGAACTGCTGTGCGCGTTCCACGCGAGGTCCAGGAGCCGGGTGCGCACGGAGGTGCCGAAGGTGCTCCGGGTACGGGCCACAGATACCGGGGACGTGTGGACCGTCCGGCTTTCGGCGGGACCACCACGGGCCGAGCGCACCGGCGACGGCGCTCCCGCCGACTGCGAGCTGAGCGGGGACGCCGCGCTGCTCTACGCGACGCTGTGGAACCGCCGGCCGCTCTCCGCCGTGTCCGTCACGGGCGACGCGTCCCTGGCCCGGCTGTGGCAGGAGACCTCAGCGATCTGATCCGGGCGCCGGGTGGTCCGCGCGGTGGAACGCGACCGGTGCCCGGTGGCGGCCCGTGCGTTCAGCCCAGCCAGCCGGGGCGCACCAGCCCCGACTCGTACGCCAGGACCACGAGCTGGGCCCGGTCGCGGGCACCGAGCTTCACCATGGCGCGGCTGACGTGGGTCTTGGCGGTGAGCGGGCTGACCACGAGCCTGCGGGCGATCTCATCGTTGGAGAGGCCGATACCGACCAGGGCCATCACCTCCCGCTCGCGTTCGGTGAGTCCGCCGAGGCCGACGGCTGTGGCCGGTTCCTTGGAGCGCGCGGCGAACTCGGCGATGAGCCTGCGCGTCACGCCCGGCGAGAGCAGCGCGTCGCCGTCGACCACCGCCCGTACCGCACGCAGCAGTTCTTCCGGTTCGGTGTCCTTGACCAGGAAGCCGGAGGCTCCGGAGCGGATCGCCTCGAAGACGTACTCGTCGAGCTCGAAGGTGGTGAGCATGACCACCTTGATCCCGTCCAGCTCCGGGTCCGCGGTGATCTTCCTGGTGGCGGCCAGGCCGTCGAGCAACGGCATCCGGATGTCCATCAGCACGACGTCCGGCCGCAGTTCCCGTACCAGTGCCAGCGCCTCGGTGCCGTCGGCGGCCTCGCCGGTCACCTCGATGTCCGGCTGGGCCCCGAGCAGCGCCCGGAATCCGGCTCTGACCAGGGACTGGTCGTCGGCGAGCAGGACACGGATCACGGTGACTCCTTCGGTGCGGCGGGCGGTGCGGCAGGTGGACCTGCCGACGGGCCGGCGGGGGGCGCGGAACGGGGCTCGGAGCCCCCGCCGGTGAACGGGATGACTGCCTCGACCCGGAATCCGCCGCCGGGGCGCGGGCCCGCGCCGATCGTGCCACCCAGCGCGGCCGCCCGCTCCCGCATCCCCACCAGGCCGTTGCCGCTGCCTCCGGCGTCGTCCCCGGTGGCCGGCCCTTCGTCCTCGATCCGCAGGACCAACTGCCGCGGGGCGTAGGCGAGAGTGACCCGGGCGGTACGGGACCCGGAGTGGCGCACCACATTGGTCAACGCCTCCTGGACGATGCGGAAGGCGGCGAGGTCGGCGCCGGGCGGGAGGTCCCTGCGTACACCTTCGGTCACGGTGTCCACCGTGAGGCCCGTGGCGGATGCCTGTTCCACGAGTTCGGCGAGCCGGCCGAGTCCGGGGGCCGGCGCCCTCGGGGCCGCACCGGGCGCCCGCAGGGTGTCCAGCACCTGGCGCACCTCGCCCAGCGCCTCCTTGCTCGCGGCCTTGATGGTGGTCAGTGCGGTACGCGCCTGCTCGGGGTCGGAGTCCAGGAGCGCGAGGCCGACGCCGGACTGGACATTGATGACGGAGATGCTGTGGGCCAGTACGTCGTGGAGTTCACGGGCGATACGCAGCCGTTCCTCGTCGGCGCGGCGCTTCTCGGCGGCCCGGCGTTCGGCCCGTTCGCGGGCCCACTGCTCGCGCCGCACCCGGGCGAGCTCGGAGGCGGCGAGGATCGCCACCACCCAGGCGGTGACCGCCAGTTCCTGCCCCCAGGGGGCGGCATGGTCACCGGCGGGCGGGAGCCAGCGGTAGAGCCAGTGGGCGGCCAGGACGTGCCCGGCCCAGAGCATCGCGACGGCGGACCAGGCGGCGTAGCGGTGGCCCGCGACGATGGCGCCGAAGCAGCCGACGGCAACGGTGAGGAAGACCGGTCCGTACGGATATCCGGCGCCCAGGTAGACCATCGCGCAGGCCGCGGTGGCGAAGGCGGTGAGGACCGGGTACTTGAGGCGGAGCAGCAGGAACGCCTGCCCGGCCAGCAGCAGCAGCCTGGCCCAGACGTCGAGCGGGGCGCGGTAGCCGGCCTGCCCGTGGGCGGCGATGGTGGTCCCCACCAGGACGATCACGGTGAGGACCAGGGTGGAGCGCCACGGCACCCGGTGTGCGGGCGCCCCTTCCCATGGCGGCTGCCACCGGCCCGGGCCGCCGCGCTCCCGGGCCGGATGCCGCCGGGCACGCCCGCCACGGCCGCCACGTCCGGCGCGGCTGGCGCGATCGGCGCGGTCGGGTCCGCCGCGCCCGTCGCGGCCTCGCGCCGTACGGCCCCGGCCGGACGACCGGCTGTGCACCCACGGCGCCCCGCCTCTCAGGGGTCCGTGTCGCTCATCCGTGCCGGGCTCGTCCATGGAGGCAACGCTAGACCGGCGGGGGCACCCGGGACGTCAGCCCGGCGTGGCGGTCACGTCTACTCCCGGCGGAGTAGCCCGACGGATTCGGCGAGGTTCTCCACGGCCCGCTCGAAGAAGGCATCGCGGTCCGTCACCACCCGGTTGAACTGGCCGAAGACCTCGAAGGAGATGAGCCCGAAGAGCTGCGCCCAGGCGGCGGCGAGCGCGACGGCCGCGGCGGGCGGGAGGTCCGGGGTGATGTCCGCCGCGAGGCGCTCCGCCTCGGGCCGCAGCGCGGGGGCCACCGGCGGGAGCGCCAGGCCGTCGCTGCGGTACGCGTCGCCGGCGATGGCGATCAGGGCCAGGGCGACCCTGGACGCGGGGCCGATGGTCGCGCTGGGCGCGGTGTAGCCGGGGACCGGGGAGCCGTAGATCAGGGCGTACTCGTGCGGGCGGGCGAGGGCCCAGCCGCGTACCGCCATGCAGACGGTGACCCAGCGGGTACGGGCGGAGACCGCGCCGGCTCCGGCGAGGGCTGTCTCCGCTGTGTCGCCGATCGCGTCGTAGGCGTCGACGATGAGAGCGGTGAGGAGGTCGTCACGGCTCGGGAAATAGCGGTAGAGCGCGGAGGAGACCATGCCCAGTTCACGGGCGACAGCGCGCAGGGAGAGTTTCGCGGCTCCCTGGTCGGCGAGCTGTCTGCGCGCCTCGTCCTTGATGGCTGCGGTGATCTCGGTGCGGGCTCGTTCTCTGGCTCCTCGGACAGCGCTCATGGTGGCCAGTCTGCCAGATTCCAGATCACCGCCCCATAAAGAGAGCAGTGCTCTTGCTTTGGATCACCAATCAGAGGCAGACTGCTCTTGAACGAGAGCACTGCTCACACTTCACTCAATCAAGGAGATCCCCATGACCACCTATGTCAGGCAGCCCGGCTGGTTCACGGTCAAGGTGCTCAACCGGATGGTCGCCTGGCTGACCCGGCGCGGTGTCAGCGTCTGGGGATCGCGGGTCCTGGCGGTGCGCGGACGCAAGAGCGGCCAGTGGCGCCGCACCCCGGTCAACCCGCTGACAATGGCGGGGGGGCAGTATCTGGTCGCCGCGCGCGGGCACGTCCAGTGGACCCACAACATGCGCGCGGCCGGCGGCGGTGAGTTGCTGCTCGGCCGCAGATCGGAGCCCTTCCGCTCGGTCGAGGTGCCCGACGAGGAGAAGCCGGAGATCCTTCGCGCCTACCTGAAGCGCTGGAAGATGGAGGTCGGGGCCTTCTTCGACGGAGTGGATGCCGACTCGACCGCCGAGGAACTCAGCCGGATCGCCCCCGACCATCCCGTCTTCCGCATCACGGCGTCGGAGTGAGATCCGGCCCGGGGCACCGGCCCCGAGGCCAGGCCCCTTGCCCCGTTGTCTCCTGCCGCTTCGTTCCCCGCGCCGTCGCCCCGTACCTCTTGTCGCGGATCCGGGCCTGATCCGGACGAAGGGCTAGTCGACCGGGCTGACTTCCCTGCCCGCGTCCTCGCCGCTGCCCTCGGCGGTCTCGTCCTCCGCGTCCGGGACGGGTGCCTTCCCCGCCGTCCTGGCCGCCTCCTTGCGGTCCAGCACTCCGAGTGCGCGCTGCGCCAGCGGATGCGTACGGACCAGCTCGCCCAGTGACGTCGAGCCGCGGGTGATCCCGGCGAACGCCTTCCAGGCCGGCCGGAATCCGGTGATCGCCGCGTGCAGCACCACCGGACGGCGCTCGAACACCTTGAGCATCCGGCGCCCGACCGCCATCTCCACGCCGAGACCGGCCTTGATCGCGAAGGCGTAGTTCAGCGCCTGGCGGCGGGCGTCCACCGCGTCGTGCGCCTCGGCGACCCGGACCGCCCACTCACCGGCCAGCCGCCCCGAACGCAGCGCGAACGAGATCCCCTCACGCGTCCACGGCTCCAGCAGTCCGGCCGCGTCCCCGCACACCAGCACCCGCCCGCGGGACAGCGGCGAGTCGTCGCTGCGGCACCGGGTGAGGTGGCCGGACGAGACGGTCGGCTCGAAACCGGCCAGCCCCTGCCGGGCGATGAAGTCCTCCAGATACCGCTTGGTGGCCGCGCCCTCGCCGCGCGCCGAGATCACGCCGACGGTGAGCGTGTCGCCCTTGGGGAACACCCAGGCGTAACTGCCCGGGATGGGGCCCCAGTCGATGAGCACCCGTCCGGCCCAGTCCTCGGCGACAGTCGGCGGGACCGGGATCTCGGCCTCAAGACCGAGGTCCACCTGGTCCATCTTCACCCCGACATGAGCCCCTATCCGGCTGGCGCTGCCGTCGGCGCCGACGACCGCGCGCGCCAGCACCGTCTCGCCGTCGGCGAGGACGACTGCGACCGTGCGCCGGTCGGGCACGGCGGATCCGTGCTGCTCCACGCGGGAGACGGCGGTGCCGGTGCGAATCTCGGCACCCGCCTTCTGCGCCTCCTCGACCAGCCCCTGGTCGAACTCGGGGCGGTTGATGAGCCCGAAGAGCATCTGCTTGGACCTTCGGGTCCGGGTCAGCCTGCCGTTCATCGAGAACGTCACCGCGTACACCCGGTCCCGCAGCGGCAGTTCGAATCCCGGCGGCAGGGAGTCGCGCGACGGGCCGATGATGCCGCCGCCGCACGTCTTGTAACGCGGCAACTCGGCCTTCTCCAGGAGGAGAACTCTCCGTCCCGCCACCGCCGCGGCGTACGCCGCCGAGGCCCCGGCCGGACCTGCGCCGACCACCACCACATCCCATACCGGCTGGTCGTGTTCCGTGCCCGCGTCTGCGTTCTCGCTGCTCACGATGTGCTGCTGCTCCTGATCCGACCAGTGGCCCGTGCTTGTCGACGGCATACTACGGCGCGCTGCCGGCCGACCCCGCTGTGGGAGGATCGGTCAGCCCGCAAACGAACGCATGTGTGCACACACGTACACGTACTTCAACGTCGCACCCACGAGGAGCGTGCCCATGACCGCGAATCCGATTGCCGAGACCGTCGCCTCGCTGATGCCCCGCGCACGGGCGGAGCTGACCGAGCTGGTGGCCTTCCAGTCGGTCGCGGATCCGGCGGTCTTCCCCAGGAGCGAGTGCGAGGGCGCCGCGGACTGGGTCGCCGGGGCACTGCGCGCCGAGGGCTTCCAGGACGTCGCACTCCTCGATACCCCCGACGGCTCCCAGTCCGTCTACGGTGTCCTCCCCGGCCCCGAGGGCGCGCCGACCGTGCTGCTCTATGCGCACTACGACGTCCAGCCGCCGCTCGACGAGGACGCCTGGCTGTCCCCGCCGTTCGAGCTGACCGAGCGGAACGGCCGCTGGTACGGGCGCGGGGCCGCCGACTGCAAGGGCGGGTTCATCATGCACCTGCTCGCGCTGCGCGCCCTCAAGGCGAACGGGGGCGTCCCGGTCTCCGTGAAGGTGATCGCGGAGGGCTCGGAGGAACAGGGCACCGGCGGGCTTGAGCGCTACGCCGAGGCACACCCCGAGCTGCTCACGGCCGACGCGGTCGTCATCGGCGACACCGGGAACTTCCGCGTCGGTCTGCCGACCGTCACCGCCACACTGCGCGGGATGACGATGCTCCGGGTCCAGCTGGACACCCTCGAAGGCAACCTGCACTCCGGCCAGTTCGGCGGTGCGGCGCCCGACGCGCTCGCCGCACTGATCCGGCTGCTCGACTCGCTGCGCGCCGAGGACGGTTCGACGACGGTCGACGGGCTGGCCGCGGACGCCGCGTGGGACGGACTCCAGTACCCGGAGGGCGAGTTCCGCCAGGACGCGAAGGTCCTCGACGGTGTGGAGCTGATCGGCAGCGGCACGGTGGCGGACCGTGTCTGGGCGCGCCCCGCCGTCACCGTCATCGGCATCGACTGCCCGCCTGTCGTGGGCTCGACACCGTCGGTGCAGGCGAGCGCGCGGGCCCAGGTCAGCCTGCGGGTACCGCCGGGCACCGACGCCGCCGAGGCCACCGAGCTGCTGACCGCGCACCTGAAGGCGCACACCCCCTGGGGCGCACGGCTCTCCGTGGAACAGGTCGGCCAGGGCCAGCCGTTCCGCGCCGACACCAGCAGCCCCGCGTACACCTCGATGGCCGAGGCGATGCGCGTCGGGTACCCGGGCGAGGAGATGCAGTCGTCGGGCATGGGCGGCTCGATCCCGCTCTGCAACACGCTGGCCACGCTCTACCCGGAGGCGGAGATCCTGCTGATCGGGCTGAGCGAGCCCGAGGCACAGATCCACGCCGTCAACGAGAGCGTCTCACCGGAGGAACTGGAGCGGCTCTCCGTCACCGAGGCGCACTTCCTCCTCAACTACGCGCAGTCGAAGGCGGCGCAGTAAGCACGGCACGGTAAGCACGTTCGCACGTGGCTAGGGCCTGTCGTCAAAGTGCCGTCGTTGCCCGAAGGGCGGCCGCGCGGCGTCTGGTGCGTGCGATCGCAAGGCGCCGGAATGTTCTCGTAGCGGAGCTACTAGGGCATTTCGGCAACGCCGCGAGCGTGCGTGCCAGACGCCGCGCGGCAGGCGGCACTTTGACGACAGGCCCTAGTAGGGCTTGGTCAGGTCAGTACGAGCGTGGGTATGTCGCGGTGGCAGGTGGGGCAGGCGCCGGCCCAGACCGCGAGGAGTATCTGCAGCTCGCGGACGACTTGGTAGAGGCTCAGACCGGCGCCGTGTCTTTTGGGGCTCTGGCCAGTCGTTGCAGGGTGCAGAAGGCGTGGGCGACGGAGACGAGTGTGACGTGGTGGTGCCAGCCGTTGAAGGTGCGGCCCTCGAAATGGGTCAGGCCCAGGGCCTGTTTCATCTCCCGGTAGTCGTGCTCGATGCGCCAACGGAGCTTGGCGAGGCGGACCAACGTGGTCAGTGGAGTGTCGGTGGGCAGGTCGGAGAGCCAGAACTGGACCGGTTCGGGTTCGTTTGCCGGCCACTCGGCCAGCAGCCAGCACTCCGGCAACTGCGGGCCCTGGACCGCCTGACGGATCTCGCGTCCGGCGGGGCGAATCCGCAGGGCGACAAACCGCGAGTACATGCGCTTGAAGCCGCTGCGGCTGGTGCCAGGCCGCGAGCCCTCCCGCCATTGCACGGGTTTGGCCGCCTTCCGGCCTGCTTCCATGGCCAGTTGTTTCACCGACTGTGGTTTGTCCAGATACTTCACAACCGGTGGGCGTCCGGTTCCGGAGTACGGAACGGCCACGGGAACGGCCTGGCCGGGGTGGGCCGTGAGCGTCGTGGAGATCCCGACGACGTAATTCAGGCCGCGGGCCTGAACACCGAGCCGGAAAGCGGTGGCGTCGCCGTATCCAGCGTCCGCGATGGCCAACGGGATCTCAATGCCCCACGAGCGCGTCTCGTCCAGCATGTCCAGGGCCAGCTGCCACTTCTCCACGTGCCCGACATCGTCGGGAATGCCACAGGAGGCGCGGCGGGCGACCCTGTCCGGGTTCGCCTTCGGCGAGGCCGCATCCCACGTCTCGGGCAGGAACAGCCGCCAGTCCACCGCCGAGGAGGCGTGATCGGAGGCCAGGTGCAGCGAAACGCCCACCTGGCAGTTGGTGACCTTGCCGGCGGTGCCGGTGTACTGCCGCGACACACACGCCGAAGCATTTCCGTCCTTGAGGAAGCCGGTGTCGTCGAAGATCAGCGCGCTCGGCTGGATCGCCGCCTCCATTTTCCACGCCAGCCGGGCCCTGATGTGTGAGGGGTCCCACGGACTGGTGGTGACGAAGTGAGCCAGCGCCTGCCGGTTCCCCTCCTCCCCGAGGCGGGCCGCCATCGGCTCGACGGACTTCCGCTTGCCGTCGGTCAACAGCCCGCGCAGGTAGACCTGCCCCCAGCGACGTTGATCCTTTCTCGCGAACGGCTCGAACACCTCCGCCGCAAACGTCTCCAACTCACCACGCACACAGGCAATCTCGTCCGGAGTCACACCCTCTCAACGCCGGACCACACCCAACGGACACGCTCCACCACCATCAACATGACCAAGCCCTACTAGTGCTGTGACCGGGATGGTTCACCGTGGTCGGGAGACGGCTCACGGGACGAGCGCGGTCCGCGAGGCGACTGGTATTACTGGTGCATGCAGGAAGAAACCGCGCGGTCCGCGATCGACACGTTCATCTCCGCGTTCAACGCCTCGGACGACAGCTATGTGACTGCACTGCTCTCCCAGGCCCTCACCTCGGACGTGGTCTTCTGGGGACCGTTGGGCCGCAGTGAGGGGATCGAGGCGGTCGAGCGGTTCGTGCTGGACATCCGGCGCCACCCCGCGGGGACCGGCACGATGGTGCGCTGTTCGGCGGTGGACATGCCGGACGAGTGGGCCCGGTACCAGTGGGTCTTCACGACGCCGGATGGAGGCCCCCGCCTGGCGGGAACGGACGTCGTCCATCTGCGGCGGAGCCTCATCGACCAGGTCATCGTCTTCGCGGGGGAGATCGAGCCGTCCGCCTCCTGAGCCATTCTCCTCTGGCGCCGCCCTTCTCCTGAACCGGCCCCGTTCGGGGCTCCGGGTCTGCCCAGCCGAGATCATCTTCACAACGCTTCGGTCGTCCGCGCTTGGCCACGAGCGGACCGATGATGCGCTGTGGCTGTGTAAGTTCGCGGTTGGTCAGGCTGCGGTGTTGAGGGGGCGTCCGCCCCAACGGATGCCCTTCTCGCTTCGGATGCGGGCGCGTTCCTTGCGTTCGGCGGCCAGGACGTCGCGGTGGCGGGCGTTGGCGTTGGGCCAGCGTAGATAGGCGTGCAGGGCTCGTGTCTGCACGTAGCGACCAGCGAGTGAAAGGCTGGCCGAGCTTGGTGGGGTGGGTGGTGGCCGTCTGGACGACGAAGTCCTCGTCGTCATCGCTGAGCAGGCGGGGACGGCTTCCCGCCCACCGAGGGTCCAGGCAGGCCAGGCCGATCTCGTTGAACCGGTGGATCAATCGCGCACGGTGTCCTCGTCGGCCGCCACCAGCCGGGCGATCACCGGCACCCGATTCCCGCCGGCCGAGGCCAGCAGCATCATCGCGCGCCGATAGCGCACCGAGTTGGTGCTGCCCCGGCGCACGATCTGCTGCACCCGCCGCCCCTCCTGGTCGGTCAGTCTGCGCACACGGACCGGCTCGGCCACCGCGCCTCCAGCAGTCGGATCGGACGTCACCGCACATCCAACCGCCACGACGACCAACCCGGCGAACCTATGCGGTCACAGCACTAGCCGGCCGGCTCCGCCACGGGGCGCCGGGCGAAGGCCGGGGCGTGCTCCGGGCGCGGGCCGAACGCGACCAGGCGGGTGGGGAATTGGCGGAACCCGGGCAGGTACCGGGTGGCCAGGACAATCGAGGTGGGCGGGCCGACTCGGCGGCCGGTGAGGACCGGGGCGAAGAACCCGTCGTGCAGCATCAGCTGTACGCGTTGCATGATCACCGTGGGCCGCCACCGCCGCCGCTGGACCTTTGCCAGGTCGGCGGTGGTCAGCCGGTTCCGGCGCAGTGGTTCGGCGAGCAGCGTGGCCGCCGCGACCGCGTCCTGGATGGCGAGGTTGATCCCCATTCCGCCGGCCGGGGACATCGCGTGGGCGGCGTCGCCGATCAGCAGAAGGCCGTCGGCGTACCAGCGCGGAAGCCGGTTGAGCCGGACGTCGAGCAGGTGGACGTCGTCCATGCCCGGCAGCTGGTCGACGCGGTCCGCGTACTGCGGCATCAGGTCGGCGATCCGCGCCCGGAAGCGTTCGGCGCCTTCGGTGCGCAGCCGGGCATCGGATCCCTTCGTGGTGAAGTACGCGATCTGGAAGTAGTCGTTCCTGGTGAGGCTCAGGGCGAACTCGCCGGCGCGGAACGCGGCGACCTGCCGGGGCTCCTGGGCCTGCTCCGCGGCATGCCTGGGCAGCCGGAACCACCAGGTGTCGAACGGGACCGGGAACTCCTGCGGCACCAGACCGGCGTCCTGGCGCAGTGCGGAGTGGCGGCCGTCGGCCGCGACGGTGAGGGCGGCGCGGATCTCGCCCTCTTCGCCGCCCTGAGTGCGGTAGCGGACGCCGACGACCTTGCCGCCCTCCCGGATCAGCCCGGTCGCCACGGTATTCATCCGCAGGGTGAACGACGGCTCGCGCCGGGCCTCCTGGGCAAGCAGGTCGAGCAGGTCCCACTGCGGGACCATCGCGATGTAGTTGTACGGCGCCGGCAGGGCCTCGAAGGCGGTCAGCCGCATACGGCCGCCGTCCGACGTGGGCACCACCATGTTGCTGAGCTTGCTCTGCGGCAGCGAGGCGAACTCCCGGCCCAGGCCCAGCTCGTCCATCAGTCGCACGGTGGACGCGTGGACGGTGTCACCGCGGAAGTCGCGCAGGAAGTCGCCGTGCTTCTCCAGCACGGTCACCTCGATTCCGCCCCGCGCCAGCAGCAGGCCCAGCATCATGCCTGCCGGTCCGCCCCCGGAGATGACGACACTCATGGCACTCTCCCCACATTCCGAGTGGAACTCCTATAGAGAGAGTCTTTGGAACGGTGTCAGATGTCAAGCAGTACCATGTTTCACATGCAGGACCATGAGCAGATGCGGGATCTGGTGGCCGCCGCCCTGGCGGCGGCGGAGGCACGCGGCCGGGACGTCGCGGACGTCCCGCTGACAGTGATCGCTGCGGCGGCCGGCGTCTCCCGCAGCACGCTGCTGCGCCGGCTGGGCGGCTCACGGGCCGCGCTGGACGAGGCGGTCCGGCGGGCGGGCGTCGACCCCGGCGGCCGGCGGCCGGTCCGCGAGCGCGCGATCGAGGCGGCGGCGCAGCTCGTCGCCGAGCGGGGCCTCGGCGCGATGACCCTGGACGCCGTCGCGGAGCGGGCCGTGTGCTCGCTTCCCAGCTTGCACACGGTCTTCGACGGCCGCGACGGCCTGCTCGGAGCCGTCTACGAACGCTACGGCCCGCTACCCGGCCTGGAAGCCCTGACCGCCGACCCGCCGGAGCGCCTGGAGGACACGGTGCGGGCGCTCCACCGGGCCGTGATCACGGCGTTCGACCGTGAACCGCGCGTGCTCCCGGCGATCTTCGCGGACCTCTTCAGCCGACCCGACGGGCCCGCCGCGCGAGCGACGCGGGCGTATCTCCCGCGCCTGTTCGACAGCCTCGCCCGGCTCCTGCTGCCGCACGTGGAGACGGGCCGGATACGACCACTGCCGCTCCCGGTCCTGGTCCAACTCCTGCTGGGCCCGATGATCACCCACATCCTCACACGACCGGTCCTCGAACCCATGGAGAGCCTTGACCTCCCACCCGTGAACGAAGTCTGCGAACTCTTCACCGAGGCATACCTGCGTGCGGTCACACGGCAGGAATAGCGAGGAAGAGGAATACGGGAGCCCGTCCGTACCGGGCCGCAAGAGGCACTGCGGATGCGGCCGGGGCGCCCGTCAGCCGACCGGCACCCCGGCCTCCAGGTTGAGGACGGCTGAGCGTTCCCGGGCGCGCAGCGCCCAGCGCAGCCGCTGGTACCGGATGGGAGGCAGCAGGTGCGCCGCCTGCTGTTCGCTGACGAAGCGCCAGCCGCGCAGTTCGGAGCCGGGCAGCAGCAGCCGCCCGGCTGCGGCGGAGTCGAGGCGGCCGCCGTCGAAGAGGAGCCGCAGACCGCCGTAGCCGGGGGGCTTCGGCGGCTCCCAGTCGACCACCAGGAGTCTGGGCACCTGCCCGAGGTGTATCCCTATCTCCTCCGCCACCTCCCGGATCCCCGCCTGCGCCGGGGCCTCGCCGTTCTCGACCACCCCGCCGGGGAACTCCCAGCCCGGCTTGTACGTCGGGTCGACGAGCAGCACCCTGTCCTGCTCGTCGAAGAGGAGAACGCCCGCGGCGAGCGTCTCGGAGGTGGGCTCCGGGGTCTGGACGATCTCGCAGGGCCCGGCGGCCCCGGAGCGCAGCGCCTCGGCGATCCGCTCCGCGGTCCCGGCGGGGGTCAGCGTGGTGTTGTCGACGGTGTGGGCGTCGGCGGTGAGCCAGCCGAGCGCCGTCCGGTACGGCTCGATGTGCTCGTAGGACCACTGCCGGACGCGTTCGCTGCCCTCCGGGTCGTCGGGCAGCTCGACGCGCCCGGCGATCCGTTCCCGCAGGATCGTTTCCTCTGTTGTCAGCAGCACATGACAGACCGGAATGCGGCGGGAGGCGAGCCCGCCGAAGATCTCGTCGCGGTACTCCTGTCTCAGCAGCGTCATCGGCACCACCAGCACCCCGCCGACATCGGCGAGGAGTGCTGCCGCGGTATCGGCCACCATGCGCCGCCAGACCGGCAGGTCCTGGAAGTCGTTCACCTCGGCCAGTCTCTTCTGCGGCAGCAGGAGACGCAGCGCCCCGCCGAGCACCTCGGGGTCGTAGAAGGTGCTGTTCGGGATCAGATCGATCAGTTCCCGCGCGGTGCTGGTCTTGCCCGCACTGAACGCACCGTTGATCCAGACGATCACGGTTCCCCCTCTTCGCTGCCTGGGCCCCAGTGGTTTGCCCGCAACACCTTGCCACGGAAACCCGGTTGGGCGGCATGGTGCATCGGACGGGCGATTCGCCGTACGGGCCGTGCACGGGGGCCCCGGGTGCGGCGCCCTGTGCACCGGACAGCAGAGATGCCCAGGGCAGGGCCCTGGGCATCCTGTGTCAGCGACTGGTACTGCCTGCGGGTCAGCGGTTGAAGGACGACCCCAGCTTGGCGTTCGCCGGGTCCGTACCGAGCGTGCCGGATCCGAAGGTCATCGAACCGGTGCCGGTCGTGCCGGCGGTGCTGCCCGGCAGGACCCAGACGGATCCGGCGTTGGCGTTCTCACCGGGCGAGCCGACGACGAGCTCGGCCCGGCCGTCGCCGTTGGCGTCCATCAGCGAAGTCGCCCCGCCGAAGGCGTCATTGGGCTCGACGGCACCCTCGACGCCCGGGGTGTCCTGGTTGAACGCCTTGGAGCCGGTGCCGGTGGGTCCGGTCGCGCTGCCGGGCAGGACGATCACCTGTCCGGCCTTCGCCTTGGTGCCGAGGGCCTCGCCGGGGAGACCGACGGCGATGTCGCCGTAGCCGTCGCCGTTGGTGTCACCGACGGAGACCGCCTCGCCGAACTTGTCGCCCACCTCGGACGCCCCGGGGACGCCCGCGCTGTCCTGGCTGAAGGCCTTGGCCTTGGTGCCCTGCGGGCCGGACGCGCCACCGGGGATGTACATGATCATGCCGCCCTTGGCGAGGGGCAGGTTGAGATCACTGTCGTAGCCCTCCACCGGACGGCCGACAACGATGTCGGCATAGCCGTCATGGTTCACATCGCCCGTGGTGACGTGCTCGCCGCCCTCGACCCAGTTGCCCTTCGCGTCCTCGACGATCTTGGGTGCGCCGAGACCGTTCGCCGTCCCGGGCAGGAAGCGCACCCGGCGGGCGTCGTACTCGTCACCGTCGTTGATGGTGCCGACCAGGTCGGTGACGCCGTCGCCCGTGATGTCGCCCGCCGCGATGTCGAGGTACCGGGTGTCCTCGGTGTCGCGGATGACCGACGTGCTCTTCGCCGATCCGTCCCGCTTGAACGGGCCGGAGAGCACCCGCAGATGCTGGTTGCCCGCGACGGTCACCACGTCCTGGCCGCCGTCACCATTGAAGTCGCCGACGGCCAGCTTGTCGCCGATGCCTCCGGTGTCGGTGTCGCCCTGGGCCAGCACCGCACCGCCGGACAGGCCGGTGGCGCTCCCCCAGAGCACGGTGAGGGTGCCGAGCTTTCCGACGCCCGCGTCCTCGTTCGCGGCGCCGACGATGAGATCCGTGTAGCCGTCGCCGTCGAGGTCGGCGGAGGCGATGGCGCTGCCGAAGGCGTCGCCGGACTCGGCCGAGTCCGGGACACCCGCGGTGTTCTGGTCGATGACCTGCTTGGAGGCCTTGTTCACACCGGACTTGGAGCCGTACATCACACCGACGTATCCGGCGCCCGCCTTGCCGCCGACGGTGGCCGACGGCGCGGTGAAGGCGGTGTCGGCGTAACCGTCGCCGTTGAAGTCGGCCTTCTCGGGGGCTCCGGCGGCCGGTGCGGCGGAGTGCGCCGACCGTATGGACGACGCGGGCGCGGCTTGGGCTGCGGGCGCGGCGACAGCGGCGGACACCACTGCTACGGCGATGGCCACACCTGCACCCAGGGCTCGGGAATGCACACGATCTCCGATCTCTTGAAAACTGCTTCCTCTCCCCTGACACACGAGAGCGCGCAATGGTTGCACCCGCCAACACTTTGCCGGAACATTCCGGTCCGCAGGGGCCGCTTTGACCCTGACCCGACGTCAGGGACCACGCTGGACACCGAGCCGTTCCCACACCGGGGACCGGTCGCCGTACGGAAGGCGGTCGTCACATGGCGTACTCGCACCGGGGACAGGGGCAGGGACAGGACGGCCGCGGGCTCCGTACGGGAGCTGGGCGCCGGGCTCGCCGGACCGGTGTCGCCGGACACCGGACTGCTGCTGCTCTCCGCCACCACGGCGCCGCTGGGACGTGAGCTGTCGGAGACCCTGGGTATCCCGGCGCTCGGTGTGTACCTCCAGCCGGCCGAGCCCACCGGCGAGTTCGCCCCCGTGGTGGATGGAGCACGCTCGCTGGGCCGGTGGGGCGGCCGGGAGGGGGGCCGCGCTGATGGCCGCCGAGGACGGGGCGGGGCGGTGCTCAGGGCGGTGGAGTCGGTCGGGGGGTGAGGGGAAAGCGGGGAGCCGGGAGGATGCGGGGGCGGGGAGGGGCCGCCGCCACAGTCGGCGGCGGCCCCTCCCCGTAACTCCGGCTACCAGCAGCTCACTTGCTGGATCCGAGTGTCAGCCCGGCGATGAAGTGCCGCTGCAGCAGCAGGAACACCACAAGCGTGGGCAGTGCCACGATCACCGAACCCGCGGCCAGCAGGTTGTAGTCCGTGAAGAACTCCCCCCGCAGATTGTTCAGTGCCGAGGTGATCGGCAGTTTGTCCCCGTCGGACATGAAGACCAGCGCCCACAGGAAGTCGTTGTACATCCAGGTGAACTCAAGGGTGCACAGCGCCGCGATGGCGGGGCGGCAGAGCGGCAGCGTGATCCGCCAGAACTGGGTCCACACCCCCGCGCCGTCGACGATCGCCGCCTCCAGGATCTCCTGCGGCAGCGTCCGCATGAAGTTCGCGAGGACGAAGACGCAGAAGCCGAGCTGGAACCCGACCTGCACCAGGATGACCGCCCAGTACGAGTCGAACATGGTCATCGAGTCGGACATCCAGTACGGCAGCGGGATGCGGTTGAACACGACGTACAGCGGGGTGACGATGACCTGCTGCGGCAGCAGGTTGCCCGCGGTGAAGAGCATCAGCAGGACGATGCCGCCGCGCATCTTCAGCCGGGACACGGCGAAGGCCACGAACGCCGCGAGGAAGAGCGTGATGATGACCCCGGGCACGGCGATGATCAGGGTGTTGACGAAGTACTTCGTCATCCCCGAGTCGCTGAAGGCCTCTTTGTAGTACTGGAAGGACAGATGCCTCGGCAGTGAGAAGTAGCCGTATTTGGAGGTCTCGTCGTACGGCCTGAGCGAGGCGTAGACCGCGAGGAGCAGGGGCGCGAGGAAGGCGATCGAGACGCCCATCAGGAAGACGTGCACGCCGATCCGGCCGGGCCGCAGCCCCCTGCGGCGGACGGCGGGCGCGGACGCCGGGACCGCGGTGGGCGGCGGCGCGGTGTCGACGGTCATCGGGATTTCTCTCCTCGGATCTCCTGCACCAGATACGTCACGACGAAGCCCATGGAGACCACCAGCAGCACCACGGCGATCGCCGAGCCGAAGCCGATTCGGCTCGCCTCGCCGATGATGTTGTCGGTGACGAGCACCGAGAGCACCTCCAGGCCGTTGCGGCCGTGGTTGACCGCGTAGACGATGTCGAAGGCGCGCAGCGACTCGATGACGGTGATGACACCGACGATCACGTTGACCGGCCGCAGAGTCGGGAAGACGACCCGGAAGAAGGTCTGCGCCTCGCTCGCCCCGTCGATGGCCGCCGCCTCCTTGAGCGAGGGGTCCACGGCCTTCAGTCCGGCCAGATAGAGGATCATCACGTATCCGGTGTGCCGCCAGGCGGCGGCCAGCAGGATCATCCAGATGTTGAGCTTCGGGTCACCGAGCCAGTCGGTGGGGTTCTTGGTGTTGCCGATGATGGCGTTGAGCACACCCTGGTCGCGGGAGAAGACCAGCTGTGCGATGAAGCCGACGACGGCGAGCGAGAGCACCACCGGCATGTAGAGCGTCGACTGGTAGAAGCGGCTGAAGCGCACGCCCCGGTCGATCAGTACGGCGAGCAGCAGCCCGAACGGCACCGAGACGAGACCGAGAAAGCCCAGCCACAGCAGGTTGTGCCGGACCGCGGGCCAGAAGGGCGGGTAGTTGGTGAAGAGGTTCGCGTAGTTCTGCGTGCCCACCCACTTGATGGATCCGACGCCGTCCCAGCTGGTGAAGGAGAGCACGACGGAAGCGAGGGTCGGTCCCCACACGATGGCGATGTCGAGCAGGACGGGTATGCCCAGCAGCAGCCCGAGAACGACGAGGTCGCGCCGCGTGAAGCGGCTGCGGCCTCGTCGTGCGGAGCGCCGAGCGGTGTTGAGCGCCACGGTCTGAACTCCAGGGGGCTGTTCACTCGGAAGCGAAGATGGTCTTCTTCTGCCGCTCGATGTCGTTGCACAGTCCGTCGACATCGTTCGGGGTGGAGAGGAACTTCTGGATGGCCGGGATCATCACCGTCGACGCGAAGTCCGGCCGGGTGTCACGGTCCATGAACTGCGAGATCTGCTTCGCCCCGGCGATCAGCTGGGCGGACTTCTTCTGCAGTCCGGTGTACTTCGACAGATCGGCCCCGCTGTTGACCGCGATGTTGTTGGGGTCGCCGGCCAGATAGACGTCCTCGGCCCTGGGTGTGGCCAGCCACTTGAGCAGGTCCTTGGCGCTCTCCATGGACTTCTTGTTCTTGAGTTCCTTGGACTTCTTCGCCAGCAGGAACCCGTCGATGGGCGCCTCGACGGCGTCCTGACCGTGCTCCGGGTTGATCTCGGGGAAGGGGAAGAAGTCGATGTCGGACCGTTCGGTGGCCGGGAACTGCTGGCCCGGATGCGGCATTCCGAGGACGACCATGCCGATCTCGCGCTTCTGGAGGCTCTGTCCGGTCTCCTGCCAGGTACGGCCGTTGGCGCCCGGCTGGCAGTACGGGAGGATGCGCCGCCAGGTGTCGAAGACGTCCTTGACCCGCTTGTCGGTCCACGACTCCTCGCCCGCCATCAGGGACTTGTGGAAGTCGTAGCCGTTGGACCGCATGTTGATGTAGTCGAAGGTGCCCATCGCGGGCCACCCGTCCTTGTCGCAGGAGCCGATGGGGACGAGCTTGTCCTTCTTCATCTGCTTGGCGAGCGCGATGTACTCGTCGAGCGTCTTCGGGGCCTGGTAGCCGTACTTGGCGAAGACGCTCTTCCGGTGGAAGACCGCCCACGGGTAGTAGTAGTACGGCGTGAAGTACTGCTTTCCGTCCGCCCCCGTCGACTGGGCCTTGAGCGCGGGCGTGAAGCCCTTGTAGTCCTGCCAGAGGTCGCTGATGTCGTACAGCAGGCCCTTCTTGGCGAAGTACTGCATACGGTTCCCCGCGAACCACATGAAGACCTCGTCCGGGTCGCTCTGCAGATAGCGGTTGATGTTCTCCTGGAAGCTGTTGTGGTCAACGGTGTTGACCTTGATCTTCCGGCCTTCCTTGGACTGCTTCTCATATGCGGCGAACGCGTCAGCGAAAGCTTTCTTCGGTACCGCGTCCGAGGAGTTCGACCCCAGTTTGATGATCTTGGAGTCACCTCCGGGTCCGCTGCTGCATGCGGTCAGGAGCGAAGGCAGCGCCACAGCGCCGGCACCGACTGCCGCGCCACGCAGAAGATTCCGGCGGGACATCCGATGTCCAGCCACACTTCCGGGCACGACTGAACCGTTGTACGAAGACTGCGCCATGTCCCCCTCCTCCAGGGTGAAACCCAACACAACCGAACGCGAGGATTGGATCTCACTCCCAAGTGACGTGCCAGTCAAGGGTTTAAGCGAGATATCGAACAACCGTTACCACGCCTCTTCCAACAGACTCGAACAAGCCCTACCGTAAACGCTCGTCATGACGCGTACATGAAGACATCCGATCATGGGCCACGTACGGAGGAACGTAACGATGCGTCACCTTCCCCCCAGTCACTCCCGTCCCATACGCCGAAGAATCCTCGGAACACTGGTCACCGCACTGCTCTGTGCCGGCGGACTCGCCTCACCCGCCGCAGCCGGCAGCGCGCCGGACACCGTGATGCCGAAGGCCGACAACGGCCTGGCGCTCACACCTCCGATGGGTTTCAACAACTGGAACTCCACGCACTGCCGCGCGGACTTCAACGAGGCGATGGTCGAGGGCATCGCCGACATCTTCGTGGCCAAGGGCCTCAAGGCCGCCGGATACCAGTATGTGAACCTCGACGACTGCTGGGCGCTCCCCCAGCGGAACGCCGATGGGAAGCTGGTGCCGGATCCGGTGCGCTTCCCCCACGGCATCAAGGCAGTTGCCGACTACGTCCACTCCAAGGGGCTCAAGCTCGGTATCTACACGAGCGCCGGCACCAGGACGTGCGACAGCACCGGGCTGCCCGGAGCGCTGGGCCACGAGGTCAGCGACGCCCAGCAGTTCGCCGACTGGGGCGTCGACTACCTCAAGTACGACAACTGCAACAACCAGGGCGTGGACGCCGTGAAGCGCTACACGGCCATGCGGGACGCCCTCGCCGCCACCGGCCGCCCGATCGTCTACAGCATCTGCGAATGGGGCTCCAACAAGCCCTGGGAGTGGGCCGGAGACATCGGGAACCTCTGGCGTACGACCGGTGACATCAGCGACAACTGGGCCTCGATGCTGTCGATCATCAAGCAGAACCTGCCGCTCGCCGCGGCCGCGGGTCCCGGTCACTGGAACGACCCGGACATGCTGGAGGTCGGCAACGGCGGGATGACCGACACCGAGTACCGCACGCACTTCTCGATGTGGTCGGTCATGGCGGCGCCGCTGCTGATCGGCACGGACCTGCGCAAGGCGTCGGACGAGACCTACAACATCGTGACCAACAAGGAGGTCATCGCCGTCGACCAGGACCCGCTCGGCAAGCAGGGCACCGTCCTCTCGTCCGACGACGGGCGCTGGGTGGTCGCCAAGGAGATGAAGGACGGCAGCCGCGCCGTGGCGCTCTTCAACGAGTCGGACAGCCCGCAGCGCATCTCCACCACCGCGGCCGCGGCCGGTCTGCCGAAGGCCGCCGCGTACACCGAGCGGGACCTGTGGCAGCACCGGACCTACAGCACCGCCGGAACCCTCTCGGCCACCGTGCCCGCGCACGGCACGGTGCTGCTGCGCGTCGCCGCCGACCGCAAGTGGGCCATGTACCCGCCGGCCGTCGACACCGGCATCAGCGGCCCGCTGCTGGCCGAAGCGGGCAAGGCCATGGGGGTGACCACCACGGTCACCGACCTGGGCCGGCTCCCGGCGCTCCGGGTGAGCGCCTCGCTCACCGGGCCGGCCGGCTGGACCGTGAAGGCCGTCTCCGGGGCTTCAGCGCCCGCTGTGCCGGGCGGGAAGTCGCTGCGCACCTCCTGGCAGCTCACCGCTCCCCCGGGGACGCCTGCGGGCGCCTACGATCTCCAGCTGGCTTCGGCGTACCGCTCGCCGGCCGGCGAACACGTCACGTCGGGGCAGCCCGTCCCGGTCCACGTCGTCGTGGCACCGCCGGCGGGGAGCCCGTATCTCAGTGATCTGCCGGAGATATCGTCCACCAACGGCTGGGGCCCGGTGGAGAAGGACACCAGCAACGGCGAGGACCGGGCGGGCGACGGAAAGCCGATGACGATCGGCGGGACCGTGTACGCCAAGGGGCTCGGGGTGCACGCGCCGAGCGCCGTCGAGTACTACACGGGCGGCGCCTGCTCCACGGTGAGCGCCCAGGTGGGGGTCGACGACGAGACGGCCGGCAAGGGAACGGTCACCTTCGAGATCTGGGCCGACGGCAAAAAGGCCGCGTCGACCGGCGTCCTCACCAACGACAAGCCGGCGCAGCCGCTCTCGGCCGATGTGAGCGGCGCGCGGACGGTACGTCTGGTGGTCACCGACGGCGGGGACGGGAACGACTCGGACCACGCCGACTGGGCCGGAGTGCGGCTCAGCTGCTGACGCCCGCTGCCGCCCCGTCCGGTTCGCCGAGCGAGGCGGCGGCCGCCGCCCCGACCAGACCCGCGTCATTGCCCATGAGCGCGGGCGCCACCTTCAGCTGCTGTACGAAGGAGAGCGTGGCGTAGTCCCGCAGCGCGCGGCGCAGCGGCACGAAGAGCACATCGCCCGCGCCCGCCACTCCCCCGCCGATCACCGCGATGTCGATCTCGACCAGGGTGGCGGTGGCGGCGATCCCGGCGGCGAGCGCCTGCGCCGCGCGCTCGAAGGACGCGACTGCGGTGCGGTCGCCGGCCCGCGCCGAAGCGGCGACCGCGGCGGCGGAGGCGTCGCCGTCCGGGCCGGGGCGCCAGCCGCCCGCCAGCGCCCGGCGGGCGATGTTCGGGCCGCTGGCGATGCGCTCGACGCAGCCGCGCGAACCGCACGGACAGGCGTCCCCGTCCAGATCGACACTGATGTGGCCGATGTGTCCGGCGTTGCCGCTGGGGCCGGGGCGCAGCGTGCCGCCCAGCACCAGGCCGCCGCCCACGCCCGTGGAGACGACCATGCACAGCGCGTTGTCGTACCCGCGGGCCGCGCCCTGCCAGTGTTCGGCCGCGGTCATCGCGACACCGTCCCCGACGAGCGTGACGGGAAGACCGCCCACCGCGCCGCGCACCCGGTCCACGAGCGGGTAGTCACGCCAGCCAGGCACGTTGACCGGGCTGACGGTGCCGGCCGACGCGTCGACGGGCCCGGCACTGCCGATCCCGACAGCCGTCACGCGCTCCCACCGGGGGTCCGCCGCGAGCCCGTCGAGCACCTGCTCGACGGCGCCCATCACCGTGTCGCCGTCCTCCTTGGCGGGCGTCGGTGCGTGCGCGCGTACGAGAATCCGCCCCCCGCCGTCCACCAGCGCGCCGGCGATCTTTGTGCCGCCGATGTCCAGCGCGGCTACGAGGTGGTTGTGCATTGCTGTCGGATCTCCAGGTGACAAGGGGTGATGAGGAGTGTAAGTGGTCAGTCTCCATTCACCTGACAACGTTGTCCAGGCCCTATGCTCGACACGCATCTCCCACAGCACACCAGCCGACGACAGGACAGCGCACCGTGGCCCAGACCGCCAGCCACTCCGAGCCCCGCTACGGCAACCGGCCGACGATGAAGGATGTCGCCGCGCGCGCCGGAGTCGGCCTCAAGACAGTGTCGCGGGTCGTGAATGGCGAGGCGGGCGTCACGCCCGACACCGAGCGCCGGGTGCAGGAGGCCATCGAGGCCCTCGGCTTCCGCCGCAACGACAGCGCGCGCGTGCTGCGCAAGGGCCGCACCGCGAGCATCGGGCTGGTCCTTGAGGACCTCGCCGACCCCTTCTACGGCCCGCTGAACCGTGCGGTGGAGGAGGTGGCCCGCGCCCACGGCGCACTGCTCATCAACGGTTCCAGCGCCGAGGATCCCGAGCGGGAGCAGGAGCTGGTCCTCGCGCTCTGCGCCCGCCGGGTGGACGGGCTGATCGTGATCCCGGCCGGGGACGACCACCGCTATCTGGAGCCGGAGATCGCCGCCGGGGTCGCCACCGTCTTCGTGGACCGTCCCGCCGGGAAGATCGACGCGGACATGGTGTTCTCGGACAACTTCGGCGGCGCCCGCGACGGCGTCGCCCATCTGATCGCGGGGGGCCACCGCAGGATCGGCTTCGTCGGTGACCAGCCGCGCATCCACACGGCCACCGAGCGCCTGCGCGGCTACCACGCGGCCATGGCGGACGGCGGTCTCGATGTGGACGACGCCTGGGTCTCGCTCGGCGTCACGGAGGCCGAACGGGTGCGTGCCGCGGTGGAGACGCTGCTGGACGGGCCCACTCCGGTCACCGCGATCTTCGCGGGAAACAACCGGGTGACGGTGACCGCCGTGCGCGTCCTGGCCGAGCGGGAGCAGCAGGTGGCTCTCGTCGGGTTCGACGACATCGAGCTGGCCGACCTGCTGGGGATCACGGTGATCGCACAGGATTCGGCGGCGCTGGGGCGTACGGCGGCGGAGACCCTCTTCCGCAGGCTGGACGGCGCGGACGACGCACCCACGCAGAAGGTGCTGCCGACCCGGCTCATCGCGCGCGGCTCGGGCGAGATCCCGCCGGCGCAGCGATCACGGTGACGTGACACAGCGGCATGACACAGCGCTGCCCCCGCCGGTTGTCCTGGCGGGGGCAGCGCTGTCCGGGCGGCACGGCGGCGGGACCGGTGTCCGGCCGGTGTGCGGGCCGGGATGCGGTCAGGGGGCGGTGATGGTCAGGTCCGCACGGCGCGGTCCCGAGAAGCCCTCCATGTCGGCGCGGGTCAGGCCGGTGAGCTGAGTGACCTCGGCGTCGTCGAGTGCGCCGCAGTCGAGGCCCCGCAGCAGATATCCGCTGAGGGCCTTGGCGGTCGCCGGCTCGTCCATGACGTCGCCGCCGGCCTTCGCCACGTACGCGGCAAGGCGGGCTGCGGCCGGTTCCAGGCCCTCCCGGTAGAAGGCGAAGACGGCGGCGTAGCGGGTCGGCAGATGCGCCGGGTGCATGTCCCAGCCCTGGTAGTAGGCGCGGGCCAGCGCGCGGCGCGTCAGGCCGTAGTGGAGCCGCCAGGCCTCGTGCACGTGCTCGGTCGTGCCGATCGGCAGGACGTTGGTCGAGCCGTCCGACACCCGTACGCCGGTACCCGCCGCCGCGACCTGCATGACGGCCTTGGCGTGGTCGGCCGCCGGGTGGTCGCTGGCCTGGTGGGCGGCGCTGACGCCGAGGCACGCGCTGTAGTCGAAGGTGCCGTAGTGCAGTCCGGTGGCCCGGCCCTCGGCGGCGCCGATCATCCTGGCGACGGCCGCGGTGCCGTCCGTGGCGAGGATGGACTGGCTGGTCTCGATCTGGATCTCGAAGCCGATCCGCCCGGCCGGCAGGCTGTGCGTCTTCTCGAAGGCTTCGAGGAGCCGTACGAAGGCGGTGACCTGCTCGGGGTAGGTCACCTTGGGAAGGGTGAGGACGAGCCCGTCGGGCAGCCCGCCCGCCTGCATCAGACCGGTGAGGAAGATGTCGGTGGTGCGGATGCCGCGGTCGCGGACCGCCGCCTCCATGCACTTCATCCGGATGCCCATGTACGGAGCGTTCGTGCCGTTGGCGAACGCCTCGGAGACCAGCCGGGCGGCGCGGGCCGCGGTCTCGTCCTCCTCGGCGTCGGGGCGGGGGCCGTAGCCGTCCTCGAAGTCGATGCGCAGGTCCTCGACGGGCTCGCGCTCCAGCTTCGCCCGCACCCTGTCGTGGACGGCCGTGGCGAGGTCCTCGTTGATGCCGAGAACCCCGGCGAAGGAGGCGGCGTCGGGAGCATGTGTGTCGAGGGCGGCCAGCGCCTGGTCGCCCCAGGAGCGGATGGTGCCCGCGTCGAATGCGTCGCCGGGGACGTACACGGTGTGGACGGGCTGGCGGGTGCCCGGGTCCCCCGGGTAGCGGCTCGCCAGCTCCTCGTCGACCGCGACCAGGGAAGCGCTGATGTCCTCGCTGACCGCACCGGCGAGGCTCGTTGCCACCTTCTCCTGCTGACCCATCCTGCACCCTCCTATTTTCCGCTTCACGGAATCAACAATCCGCATAGCGAAGTTAACGGGCGGTCATGACCTGCGTCAATGGTTGGCCGAAACAGCCGGGGGCCGCGCGGCGAAAGTCGCCGCGCGGCCCCCGGCCGCCGAGAAGAGGCTGGTCAGCCCTTGCGGGTGGTGATCTCTTCGGTGAGTTGCGGGACGACCTGGAAGAGGTCGCCGACGATGCCGTAGTCGACGAGGTCGAAGATCGGGGCTTCGGCGTCCTTGTTGACGGCGACGATGGTCTTCGAGGTCTGCATACCGGCCCGGTGCTGGATCGCGCCGGAGATCCCGTTGGCGATGTAGAGCTGCGGGGATACCGACTTACCGGTCTGGCCGACCTGGTTGGAGTGCGGGTACCAGCCCGCGTCCACCGCCGCCCGTGAAGCACCGACAGCCGCACCGAGCGAGTCGGCGAGCGCCTCGATGATGTGGAAGTTCTCCGCACCGTTGACCCCACGCCCGCCCGAGACCACGATCGCGGCCTCGGTCAGCTCCGGACGCCCGGTCGACTCCCGCGCAGTACGCGAGACGACCTTCGTACCGGTGGCCCTCTGACCGAAGGACACGCTCAGCGCCTCCACGGTGCCCGCGGCCGGGGCCGCCTCGACCGGCGCCGAGTTCGGCTTGACCGTGATCACCGGAGTGCCCTTGGAGACACGGGACTTGGTCGTGAACGACGCGGCGAACGCCGACTGCGTGGCGACCGGGCCACCGTCACCGGCCTCCAGGTCAGTGGCATCAGTGATGATCCCGGAGCCGATACGCACCGCGAGACGCGCAGCGATCTCCTTGCCCTCGGCCGAGGACGGAACCAGCACCGCGACCGGCGACACCGCCTCACACGCGGCCTGCAGGGCGTCCACCTTCGGCACGACCAGATAGTCGGCGAACTCGGGAGCCTCAGCGGTCAGGACCTTCACCGCACCGTGCTCAGCAAGCACGGTAGCCGTGTCGGGGGCGCCGGCGCCCAGCGCGACAGCGACCGGATCACCGATCCGGCGCGCCAGCGTCAGAAGCTCCAGAGTGGGCTTGCGGACAACACCGTCGAGGTGATCGACATAGACGAGAACTTCAGCCATGGAATTGCTCTCCTGCGCATACGAAGAATCAGGGGCGGATGAGTCAGAGGGCGGATGAGGGGGACGGGAGGGCCTCAGATGAACTTCTGGCCCGCGAGGTACTCAGCCAGCTGCTTGCCGCCCTCGCCCTCGTCCTTGACGATCGTGCCCGCGGTACGCGCCGGACGCTGCGCCGCCGAATCGACCCGGGTCCACGCACCCTCCAGACCCACCACACCGGCCTCCAGGTCCAGATCCTCCAGATCCAGCGACTGAACCGGCTTCTTCTTCGCCGCCATGATCCCCTTGAACGACGGATAGCGGGCCTCACCCGACTGGTCCGTCACCGACACCACAGCCGGCAGCGACGCCTCCAGCTGCTCACTGGCCGTGTCACCGTCACGGCGGCCCCTGACCGTGGTGCCATCGACCGACACCTCCGACAGCAGCGTCACCTGCGGAACCCCGAGCCGCTCAGCGAGCAGCGCCGGAAGCACACCCATCGTGCCGTCCGTCGACGCCATCCCACAGACCACCAGGTCATACCCTGTCTTCTCGATCGCCTTCGCCAGCACCAGCGACGTACCCATCACATCCGTACCGTGCAGATCGTCGTCCTCGACATGAACAGCCTTGTCCGCACCCATCGACAACGCCTTGCGCAACGCGTCCTTCGCATCCTCAGGACCCACCGTCAGAACAGTGATCTCCGCGTCGTCGGCCTCGCCCGCGATCTGGAGCGCCTGCTCCACCGCGTACTCGTCGAGCTCCGACAGCAGCCCGTCGACATCCTCACGGTCCAGCGTCAGGTCATCGGCGAAATGCCGGTCACCAGTGGCATCGGGCACGTACTTCACACAGACAACGATCCTCAAGCTCACGCCGGCTCTCCTACTGCATCGTCTTTTCCGGGCTGCCTTGTTGCTCGCAGCATAGGCGCCTGATGGGGCGATTTCCGCCTGGGGGTTCCGACGCCCCCACCGAAATATTACTCGCCAGTACATCCAGAATGTACCCAGTGAGCAAGCGCTTTGAACTGTGACGTGAGCAACGCTCCGTAGCCGGGGATTCCGGGAGAGTCTCAGTCCCGCAGAGCGTTGAAGCGGCCCTGGTGGTAGAGGAGCGGGCGCCCGGCCCCGGCCGGATCGCCGGTGACGACCTCGGCGATCACGATGCGGTGGTCCCCGGCGGGAACCCGCGCCACCACCCGGCAGACCAGCCAGGCCAGTACGCCGTCCAGCAGCGGCACACCCTCGGGGCCACTGCGCCAGTCGGTGGGCGCGGCGAACCGGTCGGCGCCGCTGCGCGCGAAGGTGGCGGCCAGTTCCTGCTGGTGCTCGCCGAGTATGTGGACCCCGATGTGCTCGGCTCGGGCCACCACCGGCCAGCTCGACGAGCCCGTGCCGACGCCGAAGGAGATGAGCGGCGGCTCGGCGGCGACGGAGTTCAGGGAGGTGGCGGTGAAACCCACCGGCCGCTCACCGGCCGCGGTGACCACCGCGACACCGGACGCGTGACGGCGGAAGACCGAGCGGAGCAGTGCGGGGGCGGCGAGCGGGTCGGCGGCGGAATCCGTGGCAGCCGCCGGGGCGGTCCGCGCCGCGGACGTCGTCGATGCCGGTATCGATGTCGGCGTGGGGGTCGGTGTGGGCGTCGTCGTCATGCGGGTGTCCTTCTCCGGTGTGAGCGAACGGGGCCGGGGATGTTCAGACACCCGGACAGCCCGCGCCGGCGTTCCGTGCGAGGTCCACAGGGACCTGACTGGGGAGGCACCGGCCGTCAGGAGAAGAGAGCTGCGACATAGCGTCAGATTGACGATTCAGGGGACACCCCGTCAAGAGTGTTCCGGAATGTGGGAGATCGCTCACGGTGAGTCAGACCGCCTGTCCCAGGGCGGCGATGACATCCGCCTTGCGCGGCTGGCCGGACGCCCGGCGGACGATCCGGCCCTGCGCGTCGAGCACCAGCACCGTGGGGGTCCTGAGGATGTCCAGCTCCCGTACGAGTCCGAGCCGGGCCTCCGCGTCGAGCTCGACATGAGTGACACCGTCGACCATGTCGGCCACCTCCCGCAGCGTCCGCCAGGTGGCCCGGCAGGGCCGGCAGAAGGCAGTGGAGAACTGGACGAGCGTCGCCCGCTCCCCCAGCTCCTCGCCCAACTCCGCGGCCCCGAGCCGCCTTTCGCCGTCCTGCCCGCGCACGTCGCTCTCCGTTCCTCCGCCGCCGTACCGGCCGGAAGCCGTACGGTCCACAGCCGCCCGCGCGGCCGCGCAAACCGCCGGCCGCCGCAGCTCCGGCCTCCGTTCGGATGCAGCGCTCCCACGGCCAGGATGATTCCCGCCGGCCGCGCGCGGGGCCGCACCGCCCTGCCGAGCGGAGTATGCGCTGCTCGGGGGCGGTGCGAGCCGATTACGCGCGACGTGACGAGGATCTCGCGGCCCCACGTCACCAGGGGTGGCTACTCTGGTCGCCATGGGGCACGATCTGCCCCATGCCGCAAACCTACGGCAGCGTAACTTCCGCCGGGGGGCACGTCCCCGGGCACAGAAGGGTCTTCTCCAGATGGCAGAACTCGTCTATCGACCGGTCATCGGCGCTGCTCGGGGGCTCTTCAAGGCGCTCGACCTCAAGATCGATACACAGGGTTCGGAGAACATCCCGCGCACGGGCGGGGCCGTGATCGTCAGCAACCACATCGGCTATCTGGACTTCATCTTCAACGGTCTGGCCGCGCTCCCGCAGAAGCGCCTGGTGCGCTTCATGGCCAAGGAGTCGGTCTTCCGCCACAAGATCTCCGGGCCGCTGATGCGCGGCATGAAGCACATCCCGGTGGACCGCAAACAGGGCGAGGCCGCCTACCGGCACGCCCTCACGGCCCTGCGTTCCGGCGAGATCATCGGCGTCTTCCCCGAGGCCACCATCTCGGAGTCCTTCACCCTCAAGAGCTTCAAGTCCGGCGCCGCACGGCTGGCCCAGGACGCGGGCGTACCGCTGATCCCGATGGCGCTGTGGGGCACCCAGCGGTTGTGGACCAAGGGCAGGCCGCGCAACCTCAAGCGCAGCCACATCCCGGTGACGGTCCGGGTCGGTGAGCCCATGGAGGCACCCACCGACGAGTACGCGGGCGCGATCACCCGCAGGGTCCGCGAGCGTATGCAGGAGCTGCTGGAAGCGGCGCAGCGCGCCTATCCGGTACGCCCGAAGAACGCGGCGGACACCTGGTGGATCCCGGCCCACCTCGGCGGCACGGCACCGACCCCCGCGCAGGTACGCGAAGCCGGCGCCGGCTGACACCGGGTCCCGGTCCCGGCCCGGCCCGCGGGCCGGCGGGGCCGGTGCGGTGGACCGTGAGCACATGGGTGCGACCGGCCGGAAGCAATCACTTTCCGGTCGGTCGCACCTTCATGTATTCGCCTGTGCCCACAGACCTCCGGGTCAGCGGGCCAGTTCTTCCTTCAGCGCCAGCAGGAAGCCGTCCACGTCTTCCTCGGTGGTGTCGAAGGAGCACATCCAGCGGACATCTCCGGCCGGCTCGTCCCAGAAGTAGAAGCGGTAGCGCTTCTGCAGCCGCTCGCTGACGTCGTGCGGGAGCCGTGCGAACACCGCGTTGGCCTGGACGGCGTGCAGGATCTCGACCCCGTCCGTCTCGCGCACCCCCGCGGCGAGCCGCTGGGCCATCGTGTTGGCGTGGCGGGCGTTGCGCAGCCACAGGTCGCCGGTGAGCAGCGCCTCCAGCTGCACCGACACGAAGCGCATCTTGGACGCCAGCTGCATCGACATCTTCCGCACGTGCTTCATGTGCCGGACGGCGTCCGGGTTGAGCACCACGACGGCCTCGCCGAAGAGCGCGCCGTTCTTCGTGCCGCCGAAGGAGAGGATGTCCACGCCCACCGCGTTGGTGAAGGCGCGCATCGGCACGTCGAGCGATGCCGCGGCGTTGGCTATCCGGGCCCCGTCGAGATGCACCTTCATCCCGTAGCCGTGGGCGTGCTCGCAGATGGCCCGGATCTCTTCGGGTGTGTAGACCGTGCCGAGTTCGGTGTTCTGGGTGATCGAGACGGTCTGCGGCATCGCCCGGTGCTCGTCGTCCCAGCCGAACGCCTGGCGGTCGATCAGCTCGGGTGTGAGCTTGCCGTCGGGCGTGGGGACGGTGAGGAGCTTCAGCCCGGCGACCCGCTCGGGGGCGCCGCCCTCGTCCACGTTGATGTGGGCCGTCTCGGCCGCGACGACGGCGCCCCACCGGTCGGTGAGCGCCTGTAGCGCGACGACGTTGGCCCCGGTGCCGTTGAAGACCGGGTACACCTCGGCGCTCTGGCCGAAGTGGCTGTGGACCAGCCGCTGGAGGTGGTCGGTGTACGCGTCCTCGCCGTACGCGATCTGGTGCCCGCCATTGGCCACGGCGAGCGCGGCCAGGATCTCCGGGTGCGCGCCCGCGTAGTTGTCACTGGCGAAGCCACGGACCTGCGGGTCGTGGTGGCGTACGGCGTCGGTCCTCACGGGGCGGGTGTCAGCCACAGGCGCTTTCCGTTCACATCTCCGGCGGGCTGGTCCCAGACACCGGCGATGGCCTCGGCCAGCTGCGCGACGTCGGTGAAGCCCGAGAACTTCGCATTCGGACGCTCGGCACGCATCGCGTCGTGCACCAGAGCCTTGATCACCAGGACGGACGCGGCCGTACGCGGACCGTCCTCACCGCCCGCCTTGCGGAAGGCGTCGCCGAGCGCCAGCGTCCAGGCCTCGGCCGCGGCCTTCGACGCCGCGTAGGCGGCATTGCCCGCGGTGGGCTTGGACGCACCGGCCGCGCTGATCAGCACATAGCGGCCGCGGTCGCTGCGCAGCAGCGCGTCGTGGAACGCCAGCGAGGTGTGCTGCACCGTACGGATGAGCAGCTTCTCCAGCAGGTTCCAGTCGGCGATGTCGGTCTCGGTGAAGGTGGCGCTGCCGCGCCAGCCGCCCACCAGGTGCACCAGGCCGTCGATACGGCCGAACTCGGCCTCCGTACGGTCGGCCCAGGCCCGCGTGGCCGCCAGGTCCAGCAGATCGACCGTCTCACCGGTGACGGTGGCGCCGCCGTGCGCATAGCGCGCCGCGTCCACCGCCTCGGCCAGCCGGGCGACATCGGAGTCCGCGCCGACCACGGTCGCCCCGGCCTCGGCCAGCCTCAGCAGCGCCGCGCGGCCCGCCGGGCCCGCGGCCCCGGCCACCGCGACCACGGCTCCGTCCAGCGATCCCTTGCTCATCGTCTCCGCCTCCTGCCTGCGGGCGCTCACGCCGCTTCCCGCTCGTGGGTGCCCGCCGCGGTGATGCCCTTGGTCGAGGCGACCACGCGCTTCAGCTTCTTGGCGAGGGCCTCATAGAACATGCTGAGCGGAAACTCGTCCGCAAGCACGTCATCCACAAGTTTACGCGGCGGCTGGCTCAGATCCAGGGCGTCCGGGCCCTTGGCCCAGCGTGATCCCGGGTGCGGGGCGAGATAGCGGGAGACCAGGTCGTAGGCGGCGAACCAGTGGACCAGCTTGGGGCGGTCGATGCCGGCCCGGTACAGGTCCTCGATCTCCGCGCAGAGCTGTTTGGTGACCTGCGGGGCCCGCTCCCAGTCGATCTTCAGGGTGCTGTCGGTCCAGCGCACCACGTCGTGCTTGTGCAGATAGGCGAAGAGCAGCTGGCCGCCGAGTCCGTCGTAGTTGCGCACGCGCTCACCGGTCACCGGGAAGCGGAACATCCGGTCGAAGAGCACGGCGTACTGGACGTCGCGGCCCTGTCCGTAGCCGTCGGCCTCCAGGCGCACGGCCTCCCGGAAGGCGGTCAGGTCGCAGCGCAGCTCTTCGAGGCCGTACATCCAGAACGGCTGGCGCTGCTTGATCATGAAGGGGTCGAACGGCAGGTCGCCGTGGCTGTGGGTGCGGTCGTGGATCATGTCCCACAGCACGAACGCCTGCTGGCAGCGCTCCTGGTCGGAGACCATCTCATGGATGTCTTCGGGCAGTTCGAGCCGCAGGACCTGCACGGCGGCCTCCGTCACGGTCCGGAAGCGTGCCGCCTCGCGGTCGCAGAAGATGCCGCCCCAGGTGAAGCGTTCGGGGGCCTCGCGCACGGCGATGGTCTCCGGGAAGAGCACCGCGGAGTTGGTGTCGTAACCGGACGTGAAGTCCTCGAAGGTGATGCCGCAGAACAGCGGGTTGTCGTAGCGCGTGGACTCCAGCTCGGAGAGCCACTCCGGCCAGACCATGCGGAGCACGACCGCTTCGAGGTTGCGGTCCGGGTTGCCGTTCTGCGTGTACATCGCGAAGACGACCAGATGCTGGAGTCCGTCGGCGCGCAGGTCGGCCGGCTGGAAGGCGAGCAGCGAGTCCAGGAAGTCCGGGACGGCGAATCCGCTGCCGGCCCACTTGCGGAGGTCGGCGACGAGCGCCCGGTGGTACGCGGCGTCGTGGGGCAGCAGCGGGGAGAGCTCCTCGACCGCGCCCGTCACACGCGCGACCGCCTCATCGACGGCGGTACGGGAAGGGGCACCGTCGGCCTCGAAGTCGATGGAACCGTCCTTCGACTGCCACGGCCGGATCTCCTCGACGGCGTTCTTGAGCACGGGCCAGGCCGGGTGCTCAACCACCCGCCGGTCGCCGGATATACCGCCGCCGACTGCGTCCGGCACAAGAATTTTCGTCATGTCACTTCCTCCACAGCAGAATTTGCCGTCCAACCGCTGGGACACCGTATCCATGTTCGGATCGCTGGTTCAAGGTCGCACTCAACAAATCATCCCGCGGAACCCCCATGATCGCAGCGAATCTTCCTGTCGTATGCCCGGGATGGAACCGCTTCCACCCCGCGGTGCCCGGAAAAACCGCACTTCGGAAGATCCGTTTTCCGGTCCGCCCGCCGGCCGGAAAAACGGGCGCTCCGCCGCATCGCGGGAGCCGGGGACAGTGGCGGAGGCGGAGAGTTAGGCTGCGGCTCTGCCAGCTGGGTAGCAATGCCACGCGAGAGCCGCCGTCGACGGAAGCGAGAGAACCTTGAGTCTCCTCATCATCGGACATCGCGGGGTCATGGGCGTCGAGCCGGAGAACACCCTGCGGTCCTTCCGCCGTGCGGAACAGGCGGGTATGGACGCCATCGAGCTCGACCTGCATCTGAGCAAGGACGGTTCACTCGTCGTCATGCACGACACGGACGTGGACCGCACGACCGACGGCAACGGAGCCATCGCCGACCGGACGCTCGCCGAGCTGCGTGAGCTCGACGCCGGCCAGGGCGAGCGGATCCCGGTCTTCGAAGAGGTGCTGGACGCGGTCCGCTCACCGATCCAGGCAGAGATCAAGGACGCCGCCGCGGCGCGGGCGCTCGCCGCGGTGATGCTCCGGCGCGATCTGGCCGGGCGGGTCGAGGTCTCCTCGTTCCACGACGAGGCGGTCCGCGAGATCGCCTCACTCGTTCCGGGCGTGCGGACGGTGCTCATCGCGAGCCGCTGGGGCCCGGACATCGTGGACCGCGCCAAGGCGGTCGGCGCCGCGACGGTGGCGCTGAACATCCGCAGGCTGACCCTGGAGATGGTCGAGAAGGCGCACGCGGAAGGCCTGAAGGTGCTCGGCTGGGTGGTGAACACCCAGGACCACCTGAGGCTGGTCCGGGCGCTGGATCTGGACGGTGCGACCACCGACTACCCGGAGATCCGGCGCACCGGGCGATTCACGGCCTGAGGACCGCTACTCCGCTCGCGGGCCGGGGGTCCCGGCCGGGAGCGGCTTGATCAGCAGCTCGAACTGAAGGTCGTCGCGGAGCGGGATACCGAACCGCTCGTCGCCGTACGGGAAGGGGAACATCCTCCCCGTGCGGCGGTAGCCGCGCCGCTCGTACCAGGCGATGAGGTCGTCCCGTACGGATATGACCGTCATATGCATCTCATCGGCACCCCACTCCGCGTGCACCAGGCGTTCGGCCTCGGCGATGATCCGCTTGCCGAGTCCCGCGCCCTGCAGGGCCGGGCTCACCGCGAACATCCCGAAGTAGGCCGCGTGGCCGCGCCGCTCCAGCTGGCAGCAGGCGACCGGCTCGCCGTCACGCTCCACCACCATCAGCCGGCTGGCGGGCGCCGCCATGACTCCGCGCACCCCCTCCGGGTCGGTGCGCTGCCCGTCCAGGATGTCCGCCTCGGTGGTCCAGCCGGTGCGGCTGCTGTCCCCGCGGTAGGCCGACTCGATCAAGGTGACGAGCGCCGGTACGTCGGCCTCTGCCGCGTCCCTGAAAGTGATCCGGTCGGGGGCGGTGTCCATGGGGTGATGTCTCCCGTCGAAGGCGGTTCCGGGCGGTCCGGAGCTGCCCGGACGGTGCTGACCAGACAGTAACGCGCCCGCGACGCGCTCCCCCGTGCCCCCCTGCGCTTGCGTGCGCTCCGCCCGGCCCGGGCATCGATGCGTGGAGGGGGACGGCCGGACGGGCCGGCGCGTCGAACGGGGAGGTACGCCGTGCACGGATCCTCGATGTCCGGCTGGCTGCTGATGGCGCTGAGCGCGGCGACCGGGGCCTACTGCCTGCTGCGGATGCGCAGCACATCGCAGCAGGCGCGGACGGCTGCGGGGGGCGAGGCGGTGATGGGGTTCGGCATGGCGGCGATGGCTCTGCCCGCCGCGATGGGCACTCTCCCGGGGTGGGGGTGGACGGTACTCGCCGCGGTCTTCGCGGCAGGCGGCCTCCGGGCCCTGTGGCAGCTCCGGTCGAGCGCTCACCATCTGCACCACCTGGTCGGCTCGCTCGCCATGGTCTACATGGCGCTCACGATGACAGCGGGGATGGCGTCGGGCGGGGCGCACGGCGGAGCCATGGATGACGGCGCCATGAGTGGCGGCTCCATGGAGCACGCGTCGCACTCGGCCGGAGGGATACCGCTCCTCACCGGGGCGCTGCTGGCCTACTACGCCGTGTACGTCCTGCGCACGGGCGCCACCCTGGTCCCCGCGGTGTCGGTGGCAACGGGGGGTGGCGGGCCCGCTGGTGCCATCGGCTGGGGAGCCCGTCCGGAACTGGCGCTCGCCTGCCGGCTGGCCATGGGAATGGCCATGTTCGCGATGCTGCTGACGATCTGACCCCGGCAGGGCGACGGAACAAGAGCGGGAGAGCTGTGGGAGCTGTGGGCGGCCAGGCTGCGGCTCTTCGAATCGAGAGGCCGGCGCGGGCCGTGAAGCCGGAGGGGGGACGGCTCCGCCCGGCACACACCCTGCCCTCAAGAAGGGATCAACGGGGCGCGTATCCCTGGAGGAAGGCTCGTACCCCCGACTCGATGATCGCGTCCTCCGCCCCGTCCGAAAGCGGCAACGCCCCGTGGAAACTCTGCTCGTTGATCTCCGCCACCGTGAGCAGCAGCAAGTGGCGGGCCGCCCGCGCCGGATCGTCCGTCACGAGCAGTCCGTCGGCGGCCAGCCGCTCGAACCGCTCGGCCAGCGCGTCGGAAGCCCGCTGCGGTCCGCTCTGCCGCCAGGCCGTGAGGAACTCCTGAGGGAGATGGGCACTTTCGACCCGCATCTGCCGGACGACCGCGAAATGATCGGCGAACCGGTGCGACGAGGCGACCCAGGCCCGTACGAACTCGACGAGGTCCTGCTCCAGTTCGGCCGCGGTGACCTTGTACAGCCGCCGGTCGATCGCGTCGAGACGCGCCTCGACGACCGGCTCCGAGCCCTCGACCACCACGGCCCTGAAGAGCTGGACCTTCCCACCGGGGAAGTGGTTGTAGATCGTACGGGTGGAGACCACGGCCTCCTTGGCGATCGATTCGATGCTCGTACGGGTATAGCCGTCACGCCCGAAGACCTTGCGCGCGCCCCGCAGGATGGCCGCCCGCTTCTCCGCCTGGCCCTGCCTCATGGGTGACCGCCCTCTCTGCCCCTGCCGCCCTGGTCAAGGTACCCGTAAGCGGAAACTGCAATGACCATTGCATTCGCTGCCCTACACGTTGTACTTTACCCGCCATGCCCCACCACGCGAACACCAGAGTCGAGGAACCAGCGAACAGCAGTCACACCAGGACACTGCGGATTCCCACAGCGGACGGCCGGGCCGACGCCTTCGCCGCCTTCCCCGACGGAGGCGAGCAGCACCCCGGGGTGCTGATGTATCCGGACGCCTTCGGCCTGCGGCCCGTGCTGCGGGAGATGGCCCGCGAACTGGCCGGGCACGGGTACTACGTACTCGTCCCCAACCTCTACTACCGGCACGGTCCGGCGCCGGTGACCGACCTTCCCGCGTACCTCGGGAAAGAGGTCAGGCCCGCGGTCTTCGCCCAGCTGATGCCCTTGATCGAGGCGCACACCCCCGAACGCGCCCTGCGGGACGCCGACGCCTACCTCGGCTTCCTCACCGGCCGGCCCGAGGTCAGTGCCGGACCGGTCGCCGCGATCGGCTACTGCATGGGTGGCGCCCTGGCGATGCGCACCGCGGCGGCCCACCCGGGCCGGGTGGCCGCCGTCGCCGGATTCCACCCCAGCCCCCTGGTCACGGACGCGCCCGAAAGCCCGCACCACCTCTTCCCCGAGGTCAGGGCGCAGGTACACCTCGGCCTCGCCGAAGGCGACATGACCCCCGAGACCTTCAGCGCGCTCAACCAGGCCCTGGACGCCGCAGGTGTCCGCCACACCACCGAGATCCAACCCGGCACCGTCCACGGCTTCACCATGTCCGACACGGAGGCCTTCGACCCCGTCGCGGTGCAGCGCCACTGGGACTGCCTGCTCTCGCTCCTCGGCCGCACCCTGACCGGCAGTTGAGACTCCGCATCCGCGAGCGACACCGAACAGGACAGTTTCCCCACTCCTGGGCGGAACCAGGCCGTGTCCTGCGTCACTTGCGGAGCCAGGCCATACCCCGGCGACACACCGACTCCATAAACTGACGACCATGGTGGTCTCCCTAGCGCTGTTGCTACTCGGAGCCGTGGCTGCTGTTGCGGCACCGCGGCTTCTGGCACGCGCCCAGTGGCCCGAGCGGGAGCCCGTGGTGGCGCTGTGGGTGTGGCAGTGCGTGGTTGCCGCTGTACTGCTCTGCTTCGCGCTGGCGATGACCTTCAGCGCCTCGGCGGCCTGGCAGCTCGTGCGGGGCCACGTCTTCGCCCCGGCCCCGCACGCCGTGGTGGAGGCGTACGCCCTCGGCACATACGCGCAGTGGTCGGCGGCGACAGCGACGGTGCTGGCCGCCGGTGGTGTCTGGACGGCCGCGATGCTCACCCGGGAGATCCGCCGCGCGCGGGCCGCACGCCGGCGGAGCCGCAGGGAACTGCTGGTGCGCTCCCCCGTGCTGCCCGGCGAGGAACCGGGCGGCGAGCGCCTCGTCGTGCTGGAGGGCGAGCGCCCCGACGCCTGGTGGCTGCCCGGCTCGGCTCCCCAACTGGTCATCACCACAGGGGCACTACGGGGGCTGAAAGGCCATCAGCTCGATGCCGTGCTCGCCCATGAACAGGGCCACGCGCGGGCCCGTCACGACTGGCTGCTGCACTGCTCGGCCGCGCTGGCCGTGGGCTTCCCGCAGATTCCGGTCTTCGCCGCCTTCCGCAACGAGATGCACCGGCTGGTGGAGCTGGCCGCCGACGATGTGGCCTCGCGCCGGTTCGGGCGGCTGACCATAGCGCTGGCGCTGGTCCAACTCAACGAGCACCGCGGGGTGTTTGGCCCCTGTCCGACCCCCGACGCGGAACTTCCGCACCGAGTCGACCGGCTGCTGAACGCGGCCCCGCGCCTCACCGCCGGCCGCAGGCTGCGGCTGACCGCCGCCGCCTCGCTGGTGCCGGTCGTGCCACTGCTGGTGGCGTTCATCCCCGGGCTGCGCGCGCTCGGCTAGTGCCGCGGCAGGCAAGGTTTGCCCGTCAAGGAGCGGCGTTCGGTGCGTGCTCTCGGCGTGCCGGCCGGAAGCCCTTGTACTGGACGTACTTGGGCTTTCGGCCGGTGCGGCGAGAGTGTGTGCCGGGCGTCGCGACGGGGCAAACGTTGCCTGCCGTGGCACTGGCCATGACGGCAGCGATACCGGTGACTGTCGCGACAGCCGGACGGGGAAGAATGCCCCCATGACGATCAAGGGGACGATCAAGGCCGTACTCTTCGACTTCTCCGGGACCCTCTTCCGGGCCGAGTCTGTCGCGACGTGGCTGCGGGCCACCCTGGAGGAGGCGGGTATCACGCTGGACCAGGAGGAATTCGCCCTCCGCACAGCGGAGTTGACCGCTGCGGGCGCACAACCCGGTGGCCCCACCCCCCAGCGGGTGCCGCCCTCGCTCGCCGGGCTGTGGGCATCCCGCGACGAGAGCGCCGAGCAGCACCGCGCCGCGTTCACGGGCCTCGCCCGCCAGGTCGAGCTGCCGGATCCGGCACTGTACGACGCCCTCTACGCACGCCACAGGACACCGGACGCCTGGAGCCCCTACCCGGACACGGCCGAGGTGCTCGGCACCCTGCACGCCCGCGGGATCGGGGTCGGCGTGGTGAGCAACATCGGCTGGGACCTGCGGCCGGTGTTCCGCGCCCACGGGGTCGATCCGTACGTGGACCACTACACCCTGTCGTACGAGCACGGCGTCCAGAAACCCGACGTCCGGCTCTTCCGTGCCGCTTGCGAGGCGCTGGGCCAGGATCCCGGCGAGACCCTGATGGTCGGCGACGAGCGCCGCGCCGACGGCGGTGCCCGGAATCTGGGCTGCGCGGTCCACTTCGTGGACCACCTCCCGGCCGCCGAGCGCCCGGACGCACTCCGCCCGGTGCTGGATATCGTCGGCTGACACGAGGGGCGCGCCCAGAGCAGCCCGGCGGGGAACTGCCGGAACCACCCGAAAAAGCCGGAAATCACCAGGTCGCGGCAGCAGGAAATCCGAACCGGACGGTCCCCCGCGCCGCCCGGTCCGGACGATGCCCGCAGAACAGCCCCTGACGGGGCCCTTTGCAGGATGCGCTGATTATAGTTGGCTGAGAGCCAGTCAACGCAGGAGTAAAGCATGTCCCCGCGCAGCCAATCGGTCAATGAGGAGTTGCGGCGGCGTTCCCGCGAGCGGCTGCTGCAGGCCACAGTGGATCTTGTCGGTGAGCGCGGATACGAGGCGACGACGCTGGCGGACATCGCCGACCGCGCCGGATCCGCCCGCGGTCTCGTCTCGTACTACTTCCCGGGCAAGCGGTATCTGCTGCAGTCCGCGGTGCACCGCCTGATGCACCGCACGCTCACCGCGGCCATGGAGCGTGAGCCGCGCACCGACGACGGGCAGGAACTGCTGGCGCGGGCCATCGACGCGATCCTGGGGCTGGCCGCCGACCACCCCGTACTGATGCGGACGCATATGGCCGGAATCCTCCAGGAGCAGGGATTCGTACAGTGCCCCGAACAGCAGCAGCTCGCCCGGGTCCTGCGCTCGGCCGTGGAGCGGTACGGGTCACCCGACCCGGACACCGACTACCCGCTGCTGCGTGCCCAGCTGATGGGCACGGTCTTCGCCCAGCTGCTGCCGGGGGCGCCCATGCCGCACGCGCGACTGCGGGCCGAGCTGTTCCAGCGGTACGGGCTCGACTGGAGCCTGGGGGCACCCCCGGCCGACGGGACCGACAAGACCGAAGGGACCGACAGAGCCGGCGGGACCGACCCCGCCGCCACCTCGCCGCGCTGACGGCGGCGGAGGTTCACGCCTCCCGTGACGCCTCCGCCTCGGCCGCGGCCAGGACACTGTCCAGCAGACCGGGGAAGACCGCGTCCAGATCGTCCCTGCGCAGCACGTTCATCTTCGCGGTCCCCCGGTAGATCTGCCGGATCACACCGCTCTCGCGCAGCACCCTGAAGTGGTGCGTGGTGGTCGACTTGGTCACCGGGAGCACGAACCGGGAACAGGACAACTCACCGCCGTCCGAAGCCAGTTCCCGCACCACACACATCCGCATCGGGTCGGCCAGCGCATGGAGCACGCCGTCCAGGCGGATCTCGTCACGCGCCGGATGGGCCAGTGCACGGCTGGTCGTTGCGGTCGCCACGACGGCTCTCCTTCATTCGGGCCTCCATTCGGACCCGGGCGGGTCCGGACGGGTCCGGGGACAGCCCCATTGTACGAGTTCCATCGTAGTTTGACATTCACCGTACTACGACGGGTATCGTACGAGCGTCCCGACGCCGTTGTGAATGGAGCCTGTCGTGAGCGCCCTTTTCGAGCCGTACACCCTGCGGTCGCTGACCTTCCCCAACCGCGTGTGGATGCCGCCCATGTGCCAGTACTCGGCTGCCACCTCGGGGCCCGGCACGGGCGTCGCCGACGACTGGCACTTCGCGCACTACGCCGCACGGGCCGCCGGAGGCGCCGGCCTGATCATCGTCGAGGCGACAGCGGTCAGCCCCGAGGGCCGGATCACCCCCGCCGACCTGGGCATCTGGAACGACACCCAGGTCGAGGCGCTCCGCCGGATCACCGGCTTCCTCAAGGGGCAGGGCACCGTTCCCGGGATCCAGCTCGGCCATGCCGGGCGCAAGGCCTCGACGGACCGCCCCTGGAAGGGCGGCGGCCCGATCGGCCCCGACCAGGGCGGCTGGCAGCCGGTCGCGCCCAGCCCGGTCCCCCTGGACCAGGGTGAGCTTGTACCGGACGAGTTGACGGCAGCTCAGATACGGGACATCGTCGGCCAGTTCGCCGATGCAGCCCGGCGTGCGCTCGACGCGGGGTTCCAGGTCGCCGAGATCCACGGCGCACACGGCTATCTGGTGAGCGAGTTCCTCTCACCGCACAGCAACCACCGCACCGACGAGTACGGCGGATCGTTCGAGAACCGCACCCGCTTCGCGCTGGAAGTCGTGGACGCCGTACGGGCGGTGTGGCCCGACGAGCTGCCGCTCTTCTTCCGTATCTCGGCCACCGACTGGCTGGACGAGGGCGGCTGGACGGCCGACGACACGGTGCGCCTCGCACCACTGCTCAAGGAGCACGGCGTCGATCTGCTCGACGTGTCGACCGGCGGCAACGCGGCCGGGGTCCGCATCCCGGTCGGCCCCGGCTACCAGGTGCCCTTCGCCGCACGGGTCAAGGCCGGGACATCGCTGCCCGTCGCCGCCGTCGGGCTGATCACCGAGGTCGAACAGGCCGACAAAATCCTGGCCAACGGCGAGGCGGACGCGGTACTGCTCGGCCGTGAGCTGCTCCGCAACCCGTCCTGGGCCCGGCACGCGGCCCGGGTGCTCGGCGCCGACGTGCACGTACCGCAGCAGTACCACCGCTCCGTCTGAGCACCGGCCGGGAGGGCGCGGAACCCTCCCGGCCGCCTCATGGTTCACGGGTCTGCGAATTACGGGATTGCGCTGCGGCTTCTGCGCCGCTACGCGACCCGCAGATCCGCGATGGCGTCCTCGTCCCACTCGATGCCGAGACCGGGCGTCTCCGGCGGGACGACGCAGCCGTCCTCGATGACCAGCTCACTGCGGGTGATCGCACCGAGCTGCGGTATGTGCTCCACATACATCCCGGCGGGGACCGCGCAGGCCAGGCTCGCGTGCAGTTCCATCAGGAAGTGCGGGGCCACTCGCACATTGCAGGCCTCGGCGGCGTGTGCGACCTTCAGCCACGGGGTGATGCCGCCGACGCGGGCCACATCGGCCTGCACGATTCCGGCGGCGCCCGCCGACAGGTACTCGGCGAAGTGACCGACGCTATACACCGATTCACCCACCGCGACCGGCACCGTGGTCGAGCGGGCCAGCCTGCGGTGCCCCGCGACGTCATCGGCCGGCAGCGGCTCCTCGAACCACGCGATGTCCAGCGGCTCGTACGTGCGGGCCCGGCGGATCGCCTCCGCCCCGGTGAGCGACTGGTTGGCGTCGACCATGATCTCGAAGCCGGGCCCGGTTGCCTCGCGGACCGCCGCGAGGCGTTCCGCGTCCTCGACCGCGGTGGGCTTGCCGACCTTCAGCTTGGCGCCGCGCAGCCCCGAAGCCTGCGCCGCCGAGACGTTCTTGACCAGTTCGTCGGTGCTCAGATGCAGCCAGCCGCCCTCGGTGTCGTACACGGGCAGCCGGTCGTGCGCGCCGCCCGCGAGCCGCCACAGCGGTTCACTGGCGCGCAGGCACCGCAGATCCCACAGGGCCGTGTCGACGGCGGCCAGCGCCAGTGAGGTGAGAAGCCCGAACGCGGTGGCCCGGGTCGCCGCGAGCATCCGGGCCCAGACCGCCTCGACGTTGCGGGCATCGGCGCCCAGCAGCGTGCCGGCGAGGTGGTCACGCAGCAGCGCCAGTACGGAACTGCCGCCGGTGCCGATCGTGTAGGAGTACCCGGTGCCGCTCAGCCCGTCGTCCGTCCCGACGGTGACGAGGATCGTCTCCTGGCGTACGAAGGTCTGGGTGGCGTCGGTGCGCAGCGTCTCGGGCTCGATGAAGACGAGCCGGCAGTCGACGCTCGTGATTCTGCTCATGGATGGGGTCTCCCGCTGGTTCCGTCGCTCGTCTTTTGGTCCCCGGCTGCCCGGTCCTTCACTCGGTGCTCGTGCCCTCCTCGACGAGGACGACTTCGAGGGTGCGGGGGCCATGGACGCCTTCGACGCGGTCGAGTTCGATGTCACTGGTCGCCGAAGGGCCCGAGATCCAGGTGAGCGGGCGCGCCGGGTCGAGACGTGGGAGTGCCTGCGGTACCGAGGCGACCACCTGCTCCGGGGCCCGTACGACGCAGATGTGGTGGTCGGGGACGAGGGTGATCCGGCGGCGCCCCTGGCCTGCGCTGCCGTCCAGGACGATGGTGCCGGTCTCCGCGATGGCCACCGCGCATCCGGTGACCACGCTGTCCACGGCGTCGAGTTCCTGCGCGGTCGATGCCGGTGTGTCATCGGTCCGGGTGGCGGTGGACTCGGCCAGCCACCCGGCGGGCAGCCCGGGAGGCGCCAGCACGGTCGTCGCGCCACGCTCGGCCAGCAGCCGGGCGAGCAGCGCGGGCAGCCCCTCGGGCCGGGTCCGGTGCACGAGGGCGCGGTAGTCCGCGAGGTTCTCGTGGAGGAGGTCCAGCACGGCCGCCGGGTCTTCGGCGGTGTGCGTGGTGAGGTAGTCGCGGCTGACCTCGGGCGCCTCCGGCGTGTCGGCGACCGCGGCGCGTACGCGGGCGAGGATCTGGTCGCGGGAGCTCATGTGCGGTTCTTCTTCCACCAGTCACGGAACGGTTCGGGCGGCACCTCGGGCAGATCGCGGCTGTCGGTCCAGGCCGCCGCGCCCGGCAGCCGCCTGGGGTGCAGTCCGCGGGTCTTCGACGCCGCCTTCTCACCGGCGGCGAGTGCGGCCGGATGGTTCAGCACCCAGCCGGCCGCTTTGATCGCCGCCTTCTCAAGACGGTGGCCCTTGCCGCCCTGGCCGGCGACCCGCTCGCGCAGGTGGACCAGGACCTCGGGGATGTCGATGGCGACCGGGCACACGTCGTAGCAGGCGCCGCAGAGCGAGGAGGCGTACGGCAGCGAGGCATCGATCTCGCTCTCCGTGCCCCGGAGTTGCGGGCTGAGGATGGCGCCGATGGGGCCCGGGTAGACCGAGCCGTACGCGTGGCCGCCGGCCCTTTCGTACACCGGGCAGACGTTGAGACAGGCGGAGCAGCGGATGCAGCGCAGCGCCTGGCGGCCGACCTCGTCGGCCAGGGTGGCGGTGCGGCCGTTGTCGAGGAGCACCAGATGGAAGTCGCGCGGCCCGTCCGCTTCGGTGGTGCCGGTCCAGGTGCTGGTGTACGGGTTCATCCGCTCGGCCGTCGACGAGCGCGGCAGAGTCTGGAGGAAGACCTCCAGGTCCTGCCAGGTCGGCACGGTCTTCTCGATGCCCACCACCGAGATCAGCGTCTCGGGCAGCGTCAGGCACATCCGGCCGTTGCCCTCGGACTCGACCACGACGAGGGTGCCGGTCTCGGCGACCATGAAGTTGGCCCCCGAGATCCCTACCTTGGCCCGGAGGAACTTCTCCCTCAGGTGCAGCCTGGCGGCCTCGGCCAGCTCGGCCGGGCTGTCGGTCAGACCTTCGGGGGCCGGCCGCCCCCATTCACTCATCGTCCGGGCGAAGATCTCCCTGATCTCACCCCGGTTGCGGTGGATCGCCGGGACCAGGATGTGGCTGGGGCGGTCCTCGCCCAGCTGCACGATCAGTTCCGCGAGGTCCGTCTCGTACGCGGTGATCCCCTCGGCCTCCAGGGCCTCGTTGAGGCCGATCTCCTGCGTCGCCATCGACTTGACCTTGACGACCTCGCGCTCACCGGTCGCCTTGACCAGTCCGGCGACGATCCGGTTGGCCTCGTCGGCGTCGGCCGCCCAGTGGACGGTTCCGCCGGCGGCGGTGACCGACTTCTCCAACTGCACCAGATACTCGTCCAGATGACGTAGCGTCCGGTCCTTGATCTGCCGGCCCGCCTCCCGCAGCTGCGCCCAGTCGGCGAGTTCGGCCACCGCCTTGGCCCGTTTGTCGCGGATGGTGTGGGTGGCGTGCCGGAGGTTCCCGCGCAGGGTCTCGTTGTGCACGGCTTCCCTGGCCGCCTCGGGGAAGGACGGCATCCCGAGATAGGTACCGCTCATACGTGGGGCTCCTCTTCGGTGCTCGCCAGGATCTCGGCCAGGTGGAGCGCCCGCAGCGGCGCGTCCTGGCGGCGCAGAATGCCGCCGATGTGCATGAGACAGGAATTGTCGGCCCCGCACAGCACATCGGCGCCGGTCGACACCGCGTTGCGTACCTTGTCCTCGCCCATGGCGGCCGACACATCCGCGTTCTTCACAGCGAAGGTCCCGCCGAAACCGCAGCACTCCTCGGCCCCTGCCAGCTCCCGCAGCTCAAGGCCGCGTACCGCGTCGAGGAGCCGGCGCGGCCGGTCGCCGAGCCCCAGCATCCGCAGACCGTGGCAGGAGGGGTGGTACGTCACCGTATGCGGGAAGTACGCCCCCACGTCGACGACCCCGAGCACATCCACCAGGAACTCCGTCAGCTCGTACGTCTTGGGCACGGAGCGGGCGGCCGCGTCGGCGAGCTCGTGACCGCGGTGCTCCGCCGCCGCCTTGCGGCCGATCCGCGGATAGTTGTCGCGGACCATGGCCGCGCAGGAACCCGACGGCGTGACGACGTAGTCGTAGGGAGCGAATTCCCGGTCGAAGCGCCGGACCAGAGGTTCGGTCTCGCGCCGGTAGCCGGTGTTGAACTGCGGCTGCCCGCAGCAGGTCTGTCCGGCGGGGAAGCCGACCTCCACCCCCAGCCGCTCAAGCAGTTTCACCACGGCGATGCCGGTCCGTGGATACAACGCGTCATTCACACACGTCACGAAGAGTCCTACCCGCATGTGTCCTTCTCGGGGTCGTCCGCGGCTCGGGGCCGCGGCGGATGTGGTCAGGCGGCGGCCGGGGCGGAGGCCGGCGCCGCGTCCTTGCGCCGCCACTCCGCCTCGATCTCCTCCAACGAGCGGTTCGCCGTCTCGGGTACCCCGGTCAGGACGAATGCGAGCCCCAGTGCGGAGATCACTGCGTAGATGCCGAAGACCCAGAAGCCGATCGCACCGAGGATGTCAGGAAAGGTCAAGGAGAAGAGGAAGTTGAAGAGGTACTGGGTGAACGTGACGACCCCCATGCCCAGGGCGCGGGCGCGCAGCGGCAGGATCTCCGGGATGTAGAGCCAGAAGACCGGGCCGAGACCGAACCCGAAGGCGAAGGTGAAGGCGAAGACGCAGACGACGTCCAGAGCGGACGAGTGCGGGAACAGGGCCAGCAGGATCAACGGCGGCACCTGGCCGCCCAGGCTCCAGGCCAGCATCCTGACGCGGCCGAGCCGGTCGATCAGGGGCAGCGAGATCGCGGTGGAGATCACCAGGGCGCCGCCGACGCTGTAGTTGGCGATGATGCCGGTGTCGGCGGAGTGCCCGGTGGCGCCCGCGAAGACGGTGGGCGCGTAGTAGACGACGGCGTTGATCCCGGTGAACACCTGGAAGAAGGTCAGAACCAGTCCGATCCGCAGCGCGGGGCGGTAGCGGTGCAGCAGCTCGCGCAGACCGGCCCCCTGCATCCCGAGGCTCTGCTGGATCTCGGCCGCTTCCGCGTCCGCCTCGCCGCGCGACGACCGCAGCCGCATCAGTACGGCATGGGCTTCCGCCTCCCGGCCGCGCAGGCTCAGCCAGCGCGGGCTGGCCGGGCTGAGCACCATGCCGATGAGGAAGAGCAGGGCGGGCAGCGCCCCGAGGCCGAGCATCCACTGCCAGGCGCCCGCGCCGCGCAGGGCGTCACCGGCGCCGTAGGCGATCAGAATGCCGACGTTGACGCTGAGTTGGTAGAGCGCGCTGATCAGGCCGCGTACCCGCTTCGGCGCCAGTTCGGTCAGATAGATCAGGCCGAACATATTGGCCAGGCCCACGGCGAGGCCGAGGACGAAGCGGGAGACGAGCAGCATCGCGACGCTGGTCGACAGCGCGCAGCCGACCGATCCCACGGCGAAGACGACCCCGGCGACGATCAGCAGATGCCTGCGGTCGTACCGCTTGGCGGCCAGCGATCCGACGACGATCGACGGCAGCGCACCGAGCAGGATCAGGCTGGTGACCAGGCCCTGTTCGGTGGAGGAGAGGCCGAACCGGTCGGTGGCGAAGGGCAGTGCGGTGGCGATGGCGCCGGAGTCATAGCCGTACAGCAGACCCGCCATTCCGCCGAGCACGGCGACGGCCTTGACGAACCGGGGAAGCGGCGGGGCGGCCGCGCCACCGGACGTGGGGTCGGGAGCGGGTGTGTCTCCGGACGGTTGGCGCGCGGTGGGGACGGAGTGCGGGGAGTCGGCCATGGCGCCTCCAGAAACAGCCGGATTTATCCTATAGGAATGTGAGGGTCATCGGAGGTTAGCCATGAAGCCCCGGCGGGCGTCAACCCTTGAACCGCGCTTTTCTGTGGCAGCAAGGGCCGTTGTAGCGCTGGGGTTCTCCCCGCCCGGGTTTTCCTATAGCTTTCATCTCGCTAACATCCGACCTCTGTTGAACCTCTGAACCTCTGAACCTCTGAGTCCGACACATGAGGAGGCTGCTGTCATGCAGCTCATGCGACTGGGCGATCCGGGCAGCGAGCGCCCCGCCGTTCGCGAAGCCGGTGTGCTCTACGATCTCGGCCCGCTGACCGACGACATCGACGGGCGGTTCCTCGCCGGCGGCGGGATCGACCGGGTACGGGAAGCCCTCAGGGCCGGGACGCTCACCGAACTCCCGGGAGCGGACCGGCTCCGGGTGGGCGCACCGGTCGCCCGGCCCGCCGCGGTCCTCTGCATCGGCCAGAACTACGCGGCCCACGCGGCGGAGTCGGGCAGCGAGCCACCCACCGCACCGATCATTTTCTTCAAGCACCCCAACACCGTGGTCGGTCCGTACGACGACGTCCTGATCCCGCCCGGGGCGAAGACCGTGGACTGGGAGGTCGAACTGGCCGTCGTCATCGGACGCACCGCCCGCTACCTGGACTCGGCGGACGCGGCCGCGGAGTGCATCGCGGGATACGCGGTCTCCCATGACGTATCGGAACGGACCTACCAGCTCGACGAGTCGGGCGGCCAGTGGTCGAAGGGCAAGTCGAGCGAGACCTTCAACCCGCTCGGGCCGTGGCTCGTCCCGGCCGGGGACCTCCCCGGAGGCCCGCAGGCCCTGAACCTCCGCAGCCGGGTCAACGGCGAGCCGCGCCAGGACTCCAGCACCGCGGACATGATCTTCGGGGCGCATGAACTGGTACGCCACCTCAGCCACTACCTGGTGCTCGAACCCGGCGACATCATCAACACCGGCACCCCGGAGGGCGTCGCGCTCTCCGGCCGCTTCCCGTATCTGTCGGCGGGCGATGTGGTCGACCTCGAAATCGACGGGCTCGGCGCGCAGCGCCAGACGGTACGAGCGGCGGTGACAGGCTGATGCGGCGGATCGCGCAGGTCATCAAAGTACGTCCGGAGAAGCTGGCGTACTACCGCGAGCTGCACCTGGCGGTCCCGGAGCCGGTGCTCGCCCGGCTCCGGGCGAGCCATATCGCCAACTACTCGATCCATCTGCTCGGGGACCGGCTCTTCAGCTACTTCGAGTACCACGGCGACGACCTGGCCGCGGATCTCGCGGCGATGGGCCGGGACGAGGCGACCCGCGCCTGGTGGGAGCTGACGGATCCCTGCCAGGAGAAGGTGCCGGAGGCGGGACCCGACGACTGGTGGACCCCCATGGAGCAGGTCTTCCTCATGGAGTAGGTACGCGCGATCCCTATAGAATCGGGTGCCCGGGGTAGTCGCTGTGCGACGGGCTGGAGGAGGCCGGATGCTGTCGGACGAAGGGGCGCCGGCGCCGCAGCGCCAGGTACTGGGCGACAGCGTCTACGAGGCTGTCAAGGCGATGGTCATGGACCACGAGATCAGGCCGGGTGCCCGGGTCGGCATCGAGGCGCTCGCCCGTACGCTCCAGGTCTCTCCGACGCCGGTACGCGAGGCGCTGGCACGGCTGGAGTCGGACGGCCTGGTCACCAAGCGGTCACTCGCGGGGTACCGGGCCACCGAACTCCTCACCCCGCAGGGCCTGGAGGAGCTGTTCGAGATGCGTCTGCTGCTGGAGCCGACCGCGGCGGCGCTGGCCGCGGTCCATGCGGACGACCAGCAGCTCGACAGCATCGAGAGCCTGGTGCAGGAGATGCGCGACCGCCCCGGGTCGGGTGAACGGTACGCCGTCTACCGGGAGTTCGCAGCGGGCGACCAGCGATTCCACGACTCGATCGCCCGCGCCGCCAGCCGCCCGCTGCTGGCTGACGCGGTGAGCCGGCTCCACTCGCACCTGCACATCTTCCGCCTCAGCAGCATCCAGGGCGCCGCGGAGCCGACCCTCGCCGAGCACGACCGCATCCTGCGCGCCGTGCTGCGCCGCAGCCCCGAGCGCGCGGCGGAGGCGATGACGGACCATCTGCGACACAGCATCGAACGCCAGCGCAGCCGCCAGCAGCAGCGCTGACCTCAGGACGCCGGCAGACTTCGGCGCAGGGGCACGCGGGTGGCGGCAACAGCCTCCGGGTACGGCGGAGTTGCCGCCCGCGCCGGGCAGTCGCTAAGGCCACGGGGCCGGCCGGGCACCGTGCCAGGTGTTCCAGAGCGCGGCATACGCTCCGCCTGCCGCGACGAGTTCGTCGTGGGTGCCGAGTTCGGCGAGCCTGCCGTCCGCCATGACGGCGACCCGATCGGCGTCGTGCGCGGTGTGCAGACGGTGCGCGATGGCGATCACGGTGCGGCCTTCGAGGACCGCGGCCAGAGCGCGCTCGGTATGGCGTGCTGTCGCCGGATCGAGCAGGGCGGTCGCCTCGTCGAGGATCAGGGTGTGCGGATCCGTCAGCACGACGCGGGCCAGGGCCAGTTGCTGCGCCTGGGCGCCGTCGAACAGCCGGCCGCCCGCGCCCAGTTCGGTGGCGAGTCCGTCGGGCAGAGCGGCCACCCAGTCGGCGCCCACCGCGTTCAGGGCGCCGGTCAGTTCGGTGTCGGTCGCGCCGGGTGCGGCGATCAGCAGATTGTCCCGCACCGTGCCGAGGAAGACATGGTGTTCCTGGGTGACCAGGACGACCTGGCGGCGCAGCTGTCCGGGCGACTGGTCCGCGAGCGGCACTCCGCCCACCGTGACGGCGCCCGTCCGCGGGGCGTCGATTCCCGCAAGCAGCCTGCCCAGGGTGGACTTCCCGGCCCCGGAGGGCCCGACGACGGCCAGCCGCTCACCGGGCCGTACGGTCAGATCGACCCCGTGCAGCACATCACCGCCGCCCGGGTAGGCGTAGTGGACACCCGTCACCTCGATCCGGTCGCCCGCGGGCACGCCGGGCGCCGCGGGCGGGACGGGCGCCGGGGCCTGCGCCAGCCCCTCCACCCGGGCGAAGGCGGCCCCGCTGCTCTGCAGTTGCTCCATCCACTGGAGGACGGTGTCGAGTGGCGCGGACAGCCGGCGGAGATAGAGGGCGGCCGCGACCACCGCCCCCAGTGACACCACGCCCCGGTCGTTCAGCACGCCCCCGAGCAGCAGCACACCGGCCACCGGCAGTACGTACGAGACATCGACGGCGGGGAAGAGCACGCTGCGCAGCCGCAGCGTCCGCAGCCGGGTGCGGCGCCAGGCGTCGACCGCCTCGTCGCACGTGGCGATGCGCCGCAGTTCAAGGCCGAGCGCCTCGACGGTACGGGCGCCGGACGCCGTCGATGTGAGGACTTCGGTGAGCTGCGAGTACGCGGCGCCCTCGGCCAGATAGGCGGGGCGGGCCCGGCGCAGATACCAGCGCGCCGCCCACCGGATGCCTGAGAGGCCGGCCACCGCGCAGCAGCCGAGCAGCGGGTTCACCGCGAAGACCGCGCCGAGGATGAACAGCACCTGGACGACGGCGATGAGGACGTCCGGGGCCGCGTCCCGCAGGGTCGAGCCGACGGTGGCGACATCGGAGGTCCCCCGGACGCTGAGATCGCCGGTGCCCGCGCCCTCCACGACTGCGGCGGGCAGGGCGAGCGCCCGGTCGGTGAACTGCTCGCGGACCCGGGCCGATGTGCGCTCGCCGAAGCGGTGAGCGAGGTACCGGGCGAATCGGGTGAGCAGCAGTTCGGCCACCGCGAAGAGCAGGATGGCCGGAGCGAGCCGGTCGACGGTGCCGACGCCTCCGCCGGCACTGACGCGGTCGATGATGCGGCCCAGGAGCCACGGTCCGGCCAGTCCCGCCCCGGCGGCCAGGGCGTTGAGAGCGATGACGGCGGTGAAGGCGCGGACATCGGCCCGGACGAGCCGTCCGGCCGCCAGCCGGACCTCGCGCTTCCCGGCCACGGGCAGCGGGTTGCTCACCGTACGGCCTCCTTCGACGTGGGCGTACCGGCTGCCCCGCCATCGGCTCCGGCCGCGGTGCTCTCCACCCCGGCCCGGTCCGCTGCCGTACCGTCCGCCGCGGTGCTCTCCACCCCGGGGCCGCCCGCCCCGGCTCCGCCGGCAGCGGCGCGACCCGCCGCACCGCTGTCCGGTGCGGCCCGGCTGCCCGGCAGGTCACCGGCCGCGGTGCCGTCCCCGGCCGCCGTCTCCTCACCGGTGCTGCGCGCGACCAGCGCCCGGTAGCCGGGCTGGTCGCGCATCAGCTCGACGTGGCTGCCGGCAGCGGCGGCCACGCCGTCCACCAGGTAGTACACGGTGTCGGCCCGCTCCAGGAACAGCGGTGAGGTGGTGGTGACCAGGGTCGTGCGGCCGGTGCGGGCCTCCTTCACCCGGGCCGCGACGGCCGCCTCGGTGTGCGCGTCGACCGCCGACGTGGGATCGACCGCCAGCAGTACTTCGGGGTCGGCCAGCAGGGCCCCGGCGAGCCGGATCCGCTGCCGCTGGCCGCCGGAGAGATTGCGGCCCATGGCGTCGACCGCCGAGCCGAGCCCGTCGGGGAGACCCGCGACGACGTCCTCGGCCACCGCGGTGTGGAGCGCACCGGCGATGGCGTCGTCGTCCCGGTCCTGCCGGCCCACGAGGGCCTCGCGCAGCGTTCCCGCGAACAGGTACGCCTCATTGTCCGCGACCAGGATCCGCGCCCTCACCTGCGCCGCGGAAACCGCGTCGAGCCGCACGGGGCCCCAGGTGACGTCCGAAGCGGTGAACCGGCCGAGCCGGTCGACCACCGCGGCCGTCTCCGCGGGCCGGGCGCTGACCAGTGCCGTCAGCAGCCCGGGCGCCGCCTCGGTACCGGACGTGGGATCACGCAGTACGGACGGCTGCTCCGGGGCCGCCGCGGGGCAATGGTGCTCGGCCGGTCCCGCGTGCGGTTCCAGCGTGAGGAACCGCACCACCCGGCGGGCCGCGACCAGACCCCGGCTGATGCCGTAACCGCCCTCGATGAGGAAGGTCACCGGCGCCACGAGAACCGCCACATAGCCGTACACCGCCACCAGTTGGCCCACTGTGATCGTCCCCTCGGCCGCCATCCGGGCCGCGAGCCAGGTGACGGCTGCGAGGAAGAGCGCGGGCAGCCCCACCGCGAGCGCCTGGATCCAGCTGGTCACGGCGCCCACCCGGTACCCCTCCGCGCGGAGGCGCTGCGAACCGGCGCGGTAGCGGTCGGCGTACAGCCCCTTGCCGCCGAGGCCGCCGAGGACCCGCAGTCCGCCCACGAGATCGGTGAGCAGGGCGGTGAGTTCGCCCTGGCTCTGCCGGTAGGCGGACTCGGCCCCCTGCAGACGCCCGAGGAGCGGCCCGATCACGACGGCGAGCAGCGGTACGCCGAGCAGCAGGACGGCCATGAGGAGCGGTGACACGGAGAACAGCAGACCGGCCACCACGAAGTACGCCACCACGGCTCCGACCCCGGGCCCGGTGACCGTGAGGGTCTCGCTGATGCGTGCCACATCGCTGCCGCCGATCGTGGCGACCTCACCGGCCGTCACCCGGAGGGGCAGTGCGGCGCCCAGCCGGGTGGAGTGCCGTACGACGGCCTGCACCGTGCGGAAGGCCGCGTCCATCCTGACCTTGGTCATGGTGCGGTGGCGCATGATGCCGAGCCAGGCGTTCAGCACTCCGACGGCCAGCAGCGCGGCGGTCCAGCGGAGCAGCGTCCCCGGGCTTCCGGCCCTGAGTCCTCCGTCGATCGCCCGGGACAGCAGATAGGGCGGCAGCGTGAGACCGATCATCCACGCACTGCCCAGCAGGGCGCCCGCGACGATTCTGCGGCGCTGCACGACCACCAGCCACCACAGGTAGCGCCGGGCGCTCCGGCTGTCGGGGGTGCCCGGGTCCGCCGGTATGACCACCATGGGCAGGACTTTACTTTCCCTGTACCTGCGCTCCGGGGCCGGGCGATCCCGTGCGGTGCGGCCGGTGCTCAGAATCCGTGGCCGGACGCCTCCGCAGCCGGGTGCGCCTGGTGCACGACGGCACCGGAGCGGCGGAGCGCGACGAAGGGGCGGCCCTCCTCCTGCCACTGCCCGGCCGCGCTCCAGCCGGCCGCGCGTGCGTGGCCCAGGAGCGCGCGTACGCCGACCCGGGCCCAGGGGAAGTCGGCACCGGCGCCGCCTCTGCCGTCGTCGACGCGGACGCGTACGCACTCGTCGACATCGACCGGGGCGGCCTCGGCCAGCAACAGCCCCTGAGGGGCGATGAGTTGTGCGGCCCTGCCGAGCAGGGTGCGCGGGTCGCCGCCGATGCCGATGTTGCCGTCGATGAGGAGCGCCGTACCCCAGCGCCCCTCCCCCGGCAGCCGGTCGAACACGGAGCGGCACAGCGCGGGCGCTCCGGCGCGTGCGGTGCGGGCGACGGCCGCGGGGCTGACGTCGACGCCGAGGGCCCGGTGGCCGAGACCGGCCAGTGCGGCGACCAGCCGGCCGGGGCCGCAGCCGATGTCCAGGACGGTCCCCTCGCACCGGGCGAGCACGGACATGTCGGCACGGTCGGCGCCCGCGCACCAGCGTTCCACGTCGAGCGGAAGGAGCCAGCCGTCGGCGCGGCGGAGGAACAGCGGGCCGCGTCCGGTGCGCAGGGCGTCGGTGTACGGATCGGACTGCCAGCAGCGGGCCCGCACGGGCGCGCTCACGTCCGGGCTCCGGTGCGGTGCGCGGACGGGGCGGCGGCAGGGACGGGAGCGGGTGCCGCGGCAGCGATGCCCGCGAAGGCTGCCGCGAAACCGCTGTGCGGAATGGCCGCGGCCACCGTCCGTACGTCGTCGGCGGTGTCGACGTCGCGCAGCTCGGGCAGATCACGGACGGCGAGCCCGGCATCGGTCAGCCTGGCCCGCTGGGCCGCGCCGGTCCCCGGGGTCGACATGGGAACGCCGCGGATCAGTTCGGGGCGGGGTTCCGCGAATCCGAGTGCCCAGAACCCGCCGTCGGCGGCCGGACCGAACCAGGCGTCGCAGCCGCTCCAGCCGCCGGGTCCGAGCACGGGGGCCAGCAGTGCGGGGGTGAGTTGCGGGGTGTCCATGCCGACGAGCAGTGCGGGGCCCGTACAGAGGGCGAACGCCGCGGCGAGCCGTTCGTCGAGTCCGCCGCCGCTCTGCGGTACGACCTCGATACCGGGCGGCAGCCACTTACCCGGCGCGCCTTCGAGCACCAGGATCCGGCGGCGGGCGGGGCAGTCCAGGACCGCTGTGAGCGTGTCGCTGAGCGCGGCCTCGGCGATCTGCGCCGCCTGCTGCGGGGTGTAGGGCGGCGTGAGCCGGGTCTTGACCCGGCCCGGCAGCGGCTCCTTGGCGATGACGAGCAGCGTGGTCATCGCACCGCCGTCACGGCGGGCGCGGGGCGGTTCAGTACGGAACGCATGTCGCCCACCGCCTGCCAGGTGCCCCGCCAGGTGCCCGTGACCTTGGACTTCCCGGTGCGCGGCCGGTAGGGCACGTCCTGCTCGGTGATCCGCCACCCCGCGTCGGCCGCTCGTACGACCATCTCCAGCGGGTAGCCGCTGCGCCGGTCGGTCAGTCCGAGGCCGAGCAGCGCCGTACGGCGGGCGGCGCGCATCGGGCCGAGGTCGCGCAGGCGCAGCCCGGTGCGGGTGTGCAGCATCCGGGAGAGCGCGTAGTTGCCCGCGCGGGCGTGCAGCGGCCAGGCGCCGCGCCCGGTGGGACGGCGGCGGCCCAGCACGAGGTCGGACTCGCCGTCAGTGACCCGGCGGACGAGGCCGGTCAGCAGCCCGGGATCCAGCGAGCCGTCGCAGTCGCAGAAGCACACCAGCTCAGCGGTCGCGGCGCGCAGGCCCGCGTGGCAGGCGGCGCCGAAGCCGCGGCGGGGTTCGTGGACGACGGTGGCCCCGAGGCCGGCGGCGATGGCGGCCGAACCGTCGGTCGAGCCGTTGTCGACCACGAGTGCCCGCCAGCCGGACGGGATGCGCTCCAGCACCCGGGGCAGCGCCCCGGCTTCGTCGAGGCAGGGGAGGACGACGTCCACCGCCATGGGGGGCACGGGGTTCGGGGGCCTCAGAGGCGTCAGGTCGGTCACGTCCCTCACCGTACGAAGCAAACGGAGCGCGATGGCTCTTCCGCTCCTTACGAAACGCGGACGTCCGCGCGCAACCACCCGGTCGACCGTCCGTTCGCCGCGCCTCGGTGACACGCTGGGGTCATGCAGAACCCGCACCCCGCCATCGCCCCGCCCCGCGTGCTGGTCGTCGACGACGACCCGACCGTCTCCGAAGTCGTCGCCGGCTACCTCGACCGGGCCGGGTACTCCGTGGACCGCGCGGCCGACGGCCCGGCCGCCCTGGAGTGCGCGGCGCGTTCCCGGCCCGATCTGGTGGTGCTCGATCTGATGCTGCCGGGCATGGACGGTCTGGAGGTGTGCCGGGTGCTGCGGGACCGCGGCCCGGTCCCGGTGATCATGCTGACCGCGCGCGGCGACGAGGACGACCGGATCCTCGGGCTCGAAATAGGCGCGGACGACTACGTCACCAAGCCGTTCAGCCCGCGTGAACTGGTGCTCCGCGTCGACTCGGTGCTGCGGCGCAGCCGTTCGGGCGGCGACCGGCCGGGGCCGCTGCTGCACGCCGCGGGGGTCACGGTGGATCCCGCGGCCCGGCGCGCCACCAAGGACGGACGCGAACTCGCCCTGACGCTGCGGGAGTTCGATCTGCTGGCCTATCTGATCGGACATCCGGGGCAGGCCTGCGGCCGGGAGCAGCTGATGCACGAGGTGTGGGGCTGGGAGTTCGGCGATCTGTCGACGGTCACGGTCCATGTGCGCCGGCTCCGCGGCAAGATCGAGGACGATCCCGCCGCACCGAGGCTGATCCGGACCGTGTGGGGGGTCGGGTACCGGTTCGAGGACGGTACGGGCCCCGGGAGCGCGGAGCCGGGTGGGGGCCTGGAATCCGGTGCGGGCGGGGGCTCGGATGCCGGTGCGGCCTCGGATGCCGGCACAGGCGCTGATGCCGGTGCGGGCGAGGCCCGGTCCGGGTCGGGAGAGGCGGGCGCGCGATGAAGGATCTGCTGCTGATCGCCCTGTACGCGTTCCTCGGCGCCGGTGCGGCCGGGCTGATCGGGGCCGGCGCCCTGTGGCGGCTGCGCCACCGCTCGGTCGCCCTGTCGCTCACGGTCATCTCGGCCGTCGCGGTGACCGCGATGCTCGCGGGGACGCTGGCGGTGGCCAGAGCGATGTTCCTGTCGCCGCACGACCTCAAGGTGGTGACGCTGGTGGTGGCGATGGCCGCCGTGGTCTCGCTGGCGACCGCGCTGCTGCTCGGCCGCTGGGTCGTCGCGGGCAGCAGGGCACTGACGCTGGCCACGCGGTCCTTCGGCGACGGGGGCGACTTCGCCGTACCGGGTGGGGCGCCCACCGCCGAACTGGCCGACCTGGGAAGGGAGCTCGCCGCGACGAGCGAGAAGCTGGCGGCGTCACGCCGCCGTGAGCAGGCACTTGAGACCTCGCGGCGTGAGCTGGTCGCCTGGATCTCGCACGATCTGCGGACTCCGCTCGCCGGGCTGCGGGCGATGTCGGAGGCGCTGGAGGACGGGATGGCCGCCGACCCGGAGCGCTACTTCCGGCAGATCCGCACCGAGGTGGACCGGATGAACACCATGGTCGGCGACCTCTTCGAACTGTCCCGCATCCATGCGGGGGCGCTCACGCTGACGCCGATCCGGATGTCCGTGTACGACCTGGTGGGCGACGCGCTGGCCGGGGCGGACCCGCTGGCCCGCGAGCACGGCGTCCGGCTGGAGGGGGGCGGGGTGGAGCCGCTGCCCGTCGATGTGGACGGCAAGGAGATGACCAGGGTCCTGGCCAATCTGCTGGTCAACGCCATCCACCGGACTCCGGCCGACGGCACGGTGGCGATCGCGGCCGAGCAGCGGGCCGGCTCCGTCGTCCTCTCGGTGACCGACGGCTGTGGCGGCATCCCGGAGGACGATCTGGCGCGGGTCTTCGACACCGGCTGGCGGGGCACCGAGGCCCGCACGCCCCCGGCGGGCGCCGGTCTCGGCCTGGCCATCGTGCGCGGCATCGTGGAGGCGCACGCCGGTCAGGCCGCGGTGCGCAACGTGACCGGCGGCTGCCGCTTCGAGGTCACCCTGCCCGCGGCTCGCTGATAGCCGGGCCGCTTGGACCAGGGACGACCGGCAGACGGCAGGACACCACCCGGAAACTGTTGTCGCTTCCCGGGTGGTGTCCTGACTGCCGGACCGGCGGTCAGTCGGTGCCGAACTCCATCGCGGCGCGGTCGAGCATCTGGTCGTCGTCGCCCTTGACCTTGCCGCGGGAGGCGATGACCTCGGCGCCGCCCTGCGGCATCGCGCCGATCAGCCCCGTCGATGCGGCCTGGGCGGCACCGATGAGCGTCTCGTGCGTGTTGCCGACGATGCCGAGATCCGCGTACTGCTCCAGCTTGGCGCGCGAGTCGGCGATGTCGAGGTTGCGCATGGTGAGCTGGCCGATCCGGTCCACCGGGCCGAACGCCGAGTCCTCGGTCCGCTCCATGGACAGCTTGTCCGGGTGGTAACTGAACGCCGGGCCCGAGGTGTTCATGACCGAGTAGTCCTCACCGCGCCGCAGCCGCAGCGTCACCTCTCCGGTGACCGCAGCGCCCACCCAGCGCTGCAGCGACTCGCGGATCATCAGCGCCTGCGGGTCGAGCCAGCGGCCCTCGTACATGAGGCGGCCGAGGCGCCGGCCCTCGTTGTGGTACTGCGCGACGGTGTCCTCGTTGTGGATCGCGTTGACCAGCCGCTCGTACACGGCGTGCAGCAGCGCCATGCCCGGGGCCTCGTAGATACCGCGGCTCTTGGCCTCGATCACCCGGTTCTCGATCTGGTCGGACATGCCCATGCCGTGGCGGCCGCCGATGGCGTTGGCCTCCATCACCAGGTCGACCGGGGTGGCGAACTTCGTGCCGTTGATCGTCACCGGGCGGCCCTGGTCGAAGCCGATCGTCACGTCCTCGGCGGCGATCCGGACCTCGGAGTCCCAGAACCTGACGCCCATGATCGGGTCCACGGTCTCGACGCCGGTGTCGAGGTGCTCCAGGGTCTTGGCCTCGTGGGTGGCGCCCCAGATGTTGGCGTCGGTGGAGTAGGCCTTCTCGGTGCTGTCGCGGTACGGGAGGTCATGCGCGACCAGCCACTCCGACATCTCCTTGCGGCCGCCGAGCTCGGTGACGAAGTCCGCGTCGAGCCACGGCTTGTAGATGCGCAGGTGCGGGTTGGCGAGCAGACCGTAACGGTAGAACCGCTCGATGTCGTTGCCCTTGAAGGTGGAGCCGTCGCCCCAGATCTGTACGTCGTCCTCAAGCATCGCCCGGACCAGCAGGGTGCCGGTGACGGCGCGGCCGAGCGGCGTCGTGTTGAAGTACGAGCGCCCGCCGGACCGGATGTGGAACGCACCGCAGGTGAGCGCGGCCAGGCCCTCCTCGACCAGCGCCGCACGGCAGTCGACCAGGCGCGCGATCTCGGCGCCGTAGGCCAGCGCCCGGCCCGGTACCGACGCGATGTCGGGCTCGTCGTACTGGCCGATGTCGGCGGTGTAGGTGCACGGGACGGCACCCTTGTCGCGCATCCACGCGACCGCGACGGAGGTGTCGAGGCCACCGGAGAAGGCGATGCCGACGCGCTCGCCGGTGGGCAGGGAGGTAAGAACCTTAGACATGGAAAGAGTATGCGGCATAACGCATGATCATGCAAAGCGGGTGTACTGAGCCCCGCTTCCGGCCGGCACGGTGAGACCGGCGGGGCGGGTCCGGCGGTCGCGGTGCCGGGGCGGCGGGGCGGGGCCCGCCGCCCCGGGAAACGCGGCGTGGCCTGGGCTTATGAGCGCTCGGAGGGTCACTGTCAGTGGGGCGCGGCAGACTGACGGTATCCACTGCACAACGTAGTCGGTGCAGTCGGCATAAACGGCGTACCGGAACGTACGAGAGGTGTCGTCATGACCGAGGTACTACTGACGGTGGGCACGCGCAAGGGTCTCTTCATCGGTCGCAGATCCGGCGGGGTCTGGCAGTTCGACGGCCCGCACTTCAACGCACAGGCGGTGTACTCGATCGCCATCGACACGCGTCACTCCCGGCCGAGAGTGCTGGTCGGCGGGGACAGCGCGCACTGGGGTCCGTCGGTGTTCCACTCCGACGATCTCGGGACGAGCTGGACCGAGGCGAAGAAGCCCGCGGTGAAGTTCCCCAAGGACACGGGCGCGTCGCTGGAGCGGGTGTGGCAGCTCCATCCGGCCGGGCCGGCCGCTCCGGACGTGGTGTACGCGGGCACCGAGCCCGCCGCGCTCTTCCGCTCCGAGGACCGGGGGGAGACATTCGAGCTGGTGCGGCCGCTCTGGGAGCACCCGACCCGGGCGAAGTGGGTGCCGGGCGGAGGCGGCGAGGCGGTGCACACGGTGGTCACCGACGGCCGCAGCGCCGACGCCGTGATGGTCGCGGTCTCCACGGCCGGGGTGTTCCGCACCCGGGACGGCGGCTCGGCCTGGGAGCCGTCCAACAGGGGCGTGTCGGCGGTCTTCCTGCCTGATCCCGAGCCGGAGTTCGGGCAGTGCGTCCACAAGATCGCCCAGGATGCCGGGGACCCGGACCGGCTGTATCTGCAGAATCACTGGGGGGTGTACCGCAGCGACGACGCGGGCTCCACCTGGGCCGACATCGGCGCGGGGCTGCCCTCCACCTTCGGCTTCGCGGTCGCCGCCCACCCGCACCGCCCCGGCACTGCCTATGTCTTCCCCATCACGGCCGACTCGGACCGCGTCCCGGCGGACCGCAAGTGCCGTGTCTACCGCACCAGTGACGCCGGAGCGAGCTGGGAGGCGCTCTCGGCCGGGCTGCCCGGCGGCGCGCACTACGGCACCGTGCTGCGCGACGCGCTCCGTACGGACGACGCAGACCCGGCAGGGGTGTACTTCGGCAACCGCAACGGCGAGGTGTACGCGAGCGCGGACGACGGCGACAACTGGCACCAGCTCGCCTCGCATCTGCCCGATGTGCTCTGTGTACGGGCGGCGGTGATCGCCTGACCGCACCCGGGGCGGCGGCGGTGCGGTCTGCCAGTAGAGTGACGCCCCGTGGCAGCACGACCGTTGAATGAAATTGTCGAAGCGGGGTGGGCGCAGGCGCTCGCTCCCGCAGCCGAACGGATCACGGCGATGGGCGAGTTCCTGCGCGCCGAGATCGCCGCGGGACGCACCTATCTGCCGTCCGGGGCGAACGTGCTGCGCGCGTTCCAGCAGCCGTTCGACGAGGTACGCGTGCTGATCGTCGGCCAGGATCCGTATCCGACGCCGGGGCACGCCGTCGGGCTGAGCTTCTCGGTGGCGCCCGATGTGCGTCCGGTGCCCGGCAGTCTCGACAACATCTTCCGCGAGATGCACGCGGACCTGGGCCTGCCCCGCCCCTCCAACGGTGATCTGACGCCCTGGGCCGAGCAGGGGGTCCTGCTGCTCAACAGGGCGCTGACCACGGCGCCGCGCAAACCGGCGGCACACCGCGGCAAGGGCTGGGAGGAAGTGACCGAGCAGGCCATCCGCGCCCTGGCCGCGCGGGGAAAGCCGCTGGTCTCGGTGTTGTGGGGCCGCGACGCCCGAAACCTCCGGCCCCTGCTGGGGAACCTTCCCGCGGTCGAGTCGTCCCACCCCTCCCCCATGTCGGCGGATCGCGGCTTCTTCGGTTCGCGCCCCTTCAGCCGTACCAACGACCTGCTGGTGCGCCAGGGTGCCCAGCCCGTGGACTGGCGACTGCCGTGACCTGGGTGCTGGGGGTGGACTCCGGCGGCTCCGGGCTCCGGGTCGCACTCGCCGCAGCGCCCGATCCGGCGCTCGCCGAATCCACCACCTCGGAGACCACAGCTTCCGGATCCACCGGCTCCGGGCAGCCCTCGGCCTTCGACTCCGTGGTGTCCCGGATTCCGGTACGCACCGGGCCCCGGGGTATCGAAGCGGCGCATCTGCTGGAGCAGTTGCTGCCCATGGCGGGGGAACTGCTCGGGCGCGCGGGCGGTGCCAGGGTGTCGGCGGTGGCGATCGGCGCCGCCGGGATGGCGACGCTCGGGGACGATCTGCGCGCGGAGCTGCCCGCGGCGCTGGAGCGATCCCTCGGTGTACGGCGGCTGGCGCTCGCCGCGGACGCGGTGACAGCCTACGCGGGAGCCCTGGGCCAGCGGCCCGGAGCTGTCGTCGCCGCGGGTACCGGGATGATCGCGCTGGGCACCGACCTCACCCGGTGGCGCAGGGCGGACGGCTGGGGGCATCTGCTGGGCGACTGCGGCGGCGGGGCCTGGATCGGCCGGGCCGGTCTGGAGGCCGGGATGCGCGCGCACGACGGACGGCGAGGTGGTTCGACCGCGCTCCTGGAGCGGCTGGAGGCGGTCTTCGGACCGGCGGCCGGTCTGCCGGGCGTCCTGTACCCGCGTTCGGACCGGCCAGCGGTGCTCGCCTCGTTCGCCCCGGAGGTGGCCCGGTGCGCCGGGAGCGACCCCGTGGCGGCCGCGATTCTGCGGGACGCGGCCCGGCAGATCGCCGAAGCCGCCGCCGCCGTCTGCCCGCCGGAGCCGTCGGGGTCACGCTCGGGCTGTGAAGTAGCCCTCACGGGTGGTCTGTTCAAGATGGGGGACCCTCTGCTCACTCCTGCCCACGAGGAGTTCGCCGCCCTGCTGCCCTACGCCAGACCTGTACCGGCGGCCGGGGATCCGCTGGTGGGAGCGGTACTGATCGCCTCCGCGCTCGCCACGGGGAGCCTCCGGCTGCCACCGCATCCACAGCTCTTGCGTGTCGTGGCGGAACAGGATACGCGACAGGGCCGAGACGCAACGGATAAATGAGGACAGACGCCGCGCGAACGCACCCTCCCCGAACAGCCGGGCCTGCAAAGCCAGTAGCATGCGGCGCCATGAGCTCCCCCAATGGGCCCGCATCCGGCCTGCCTGTACGAATGCCGCGACCTCGCCAGACCGGACGGCACCGCCGCCCGGAACCCGCGGTGGCTCCTGAGGGCGCGCCCGCGCTGGTTCTCGCTGTTCCCGGCACACCTTCCGCCGCTGTCCGCAGCCTGGCGGAAGAGGTTATTTCCATCGCCCGCTCCGAGCTGCCCGGCCTGGATGCCCGTATCGGTTACCTGGATGGCACCGACGACGAGTTTCCCGCCCTTGAGGCGGTCCTTTCCCACACCGCGGCCGAGCGGGTGGCGCGCTGTGCGCAGGCGAGGGCCGCCGGACGTGAGGTGGCCGAGCCGACGGGCGCCACCGCAGTCGTGGTGCCCCTGCTCGCGGGCCCCGACGCTGCCACCGAGCGGCGGATACGGCAGGCCGTGATGGACAGCACCACCGCCGCCGAGCTGACCGAGGTGCTGGGACCGCACCCGCTGCTCGCGGAGGGCCTGCATGTGCGTCTCTCCGAGGCCGGTCTCTCCCGCGCCGACCGGGCCAGGCTGTTCACGGTCGCCACCGCCGCCGACGGCATCATCCTGGCGACGGTCGGCGGCGACGAGGCGGTGCAGGCCGCCGGGATCACCGGAATGCTGCTGGCCGCACGACTGGCCGTACCGGTGATGGCCGCCGCACTCGATGTGGACGGTTCGGTCTCCGCGATCGCGGAGCAGCTGCGGGGTTCGGGATCGGCCCAGCTGGCGCTCGCGCCGTACCTGATCGGCCCCGAGGTCAGCGAGGAGCTGCTGGCCGGGGCCGCCAAGGAGGCGGAGTGCGCCGCTGCCGAGCCGCTCGGCGCCTACCCCGCGGTCGGCAAGCTGGTCCTCTCGAAGTACACGACCGCGCTGGGCATCACCCCGCAGCAGCCGTCCCAGGGAGCCCCGGTCGGCTGACCTGCGGAACGAACACGGCCACGTACGGGAAGGGTCCGCACCGGGGCAGCACGGAGTGCCGGTGCGGGCCCTCCGTACGTCCCGCTCCGGTGCCCCCAGCTGTCACCGGGAACCGGAGCAGGGGCACCGGAGCAGGACCGTCGGGGCAGCGCTGCCGGAGCAGTCAGGCGAACACCACGCACGAGGCGGCGGCCACCTGCACGGAGCCGGCGCGGTGCGGAATCCCCGTCCGCGGGTCGATGTCGAACCAGGTCACGTCCCCCGAGTGCTCATTGGCCGCGTACAGCCGCCGCCCCCCGGGGTCCACGACGAGATCGCGCGGCCACCGGCCGCCGCAGTCCACCGTGGTGGTCAGGACGGGCTTCTCCCGGCTCTCGTCGAGGGCGAGGACCGAGATGCTGTCCTGGCCCCGGTTCGCCGCCCAGACGAAGCGTCCGCCGGGTGCGACGGCCACTCCCGAGCCGTAGCTCTCCCCCGTCGCGCCCCCGGGCAGCAGCCGGGTCCGGCCGACCGGCTCCAGCGTGCCCGCCCCGGCGTCCCACCGGCAGACCGTGAGCGTGGGCTCCAGCTCGTTCAGGACGTAGACATGCGCCCCCGCCGGGTGGAACGCCAGGTGGCGGGGCCCGCTGCCGGGCCGCAGCGCGGTCTCCCCGTGCACCGTCAGCGCGCCCGTGGCGCCGTCCAGCGCGCAGACCCGTACGGAGTCGGTCCCGAGGTCGACGCTCAGCACCCAGCGCCCCGAGGGGTCCCGCTTCACCTGGTGGGCGTGCGGGCCCTCCTGGCGAGCCGGGTCCGGTCCCCTGCCCTCGTGCCGCAGTACGTGAACGGGCGCGTCCAGCCCGCCGTCCATGGCACGGACGGGCAGCACGCTGACACTTCCCGAGCTGTAGTTGGCCGTGACGACATGCCCGCCCGTGAGGACGAGGTGGGTCGGGTCGGCGCCGCCCACGGCGACCGGCTCACCGATCAGCCGGGGCCGCGCTCCGGTGATGTCGAAGGCCGCCGCAGCGCCCTCGCCGGTCTCCGAGACGGCGTAGAGGACCGAGCCGCCGGGGGCCGGGGCGAGGAACGAGGGGTTCGGCAGCGTGTCCACCGCGCCCAGCAGGGTCAGCGCCCCCGCCCCGTCCACCGTTGCGGCGACGAGCCCCGGTCCCCCCGCCGCGGTGAATGACCCGATGAACGCCCGCCCGGCGCCTGTGGTGACCACCGTGCTCCCCTCTCCGACGGCGCCCGGTCCGTGTGTGGCCGGGCTCCGGCAGACGGTAGCAGGAGCGGTCTGGACCAATTCGGGCGCGCCGCCGCACGGTCAGGACAGCACGCGGCGGCGGAAGTTGCGCAGCCCGAGGGTGAGGAAGAGCGCACAGAACCCGGCGAGCACCGGATAGACGATGTACAGGTGCATGTGGGACACGTCCGTGAAGCCGGCCCGCATCCCCTCGCTCATATAGATCAGCGGGTTGACCAGCACCAGCACCTGGAGCCAGTGGAAGCCTCCCACCTGTACCGGAGCCAGTTTGGTCCACTGGTAGTAGGTGCCGCCGAGGAAGACGAGCGGCAGCACGACGAAGCCGAACATCACGCCGATGTTCCTCGGCTCGAACGTGGTGCCCAGGAGCAGTCCGAGTGAGGTCATCGTGAGGCAGGACAGCGGGATCAGGGTGACCACGATCCACCAGTGGATGCTGAGTTGGGGGTGCACGCCCGGTGCGTGCACGACGGCCGCGATGGGCAGCACGATGACCGCCGAGATCAGCCCCTGAGCCGACCCGGACAGCACTCTCGCCACCGCCACCAGCCAGATCGGGCACGGGGCCTGCACCCGGTCCTCGATCTCCCGGGTGAAGCCGAACTCCTGGGACATCTGGATGGCGACCGACTGGATGCCCTGGAACATGATCGCGATGGACACCACCCCCGGGACCAGCACGGTGGCGAACGCCGACTCCCCCTTGGCGCCGCCGCCCGATCCGATGCCCTGGCCGATGAGCGGGAACACGTACAGGAACACGAAGACCAGCAGGAACGGCTGCATGACGGTCCGGCCCGCGAACTCGCCGAAGCTCTTCATCAGGACGGTCAGATCCCGCTGGATCAGCGCGCTCAGCGCGGAGCGGCTGGAGGCGGCGGCCGACCGGGCGGGCCGTACGCCGATGGGGTGCCCGGACGGGCCCGCGGACGGAACGTCCCCGGGCGGCGGGACGGCACTCGACGCAGCCATCAGTCCCTCAGCTCCTGTCCGGTCAGGCTGATGAACACCGTTTCCAGGGTGCTCTCGGCGATCGAGAGGTCGACCAGCTCGAACCCACCGGCCTCCGCGCTCGTGACGACCCGCGGCAGCAGCCGTTCGGCGCCCTTGACCTGGAGCTCGACGGCTCCGTCGACCAGCCGGGTGCGGACGACGCCCGGGATGTCACTGTTCAGCCGGGCCGCCAGGCCGTCCTGGCTGCCGCTGGTGGCGACCGTGACCACGGCGTCGGCGCCGAGCCCCTGCTTGAGGGCGGCAGGCGTGTCCAGGGCGAGGATCCGGCCGTGGTCGATGATCGCCACCCGGTCGCAGAGGTGGTCGGCCTCGTCCATGTTGTGCGTGGTGAGCAGAATCGTCTGGCCGTCGGCGATCAGCCCGTCCAGCGCCTCCCAGAGGGCCAGTCTGCCCTGCGGGTCCAGCCCGGCCGTCGGCTCGTCGAGGAAGAGCACGGCGGGACGGTGGAAGATCGCGCGCGCCACCATCAGACGCTGCGCCATCCCGCCGGACAGGGCGAACACCGACGCCTTGCCCCAGCGGGACAGATGGAACTGTTCGAGGAGTGCGTCGGCGGTACGGCGCGACTCCCGGCGCGGGATGCCGAACAGCAGGCCGTGGAAGTACAGGTTCTCCCACACCGTCAGCGAGCGGTCCAGTGTGTTCTGCTGGCTGACGACGGCGATGAGCTGCTTGGCCAGCGTCGGTTCCGCGACCACGTCGATGTCACCGATGTACGCCGACCCCGCCGTCGGCACCACCCGGGCGGTCAGCATGCCGACGGTGGTGGTCTTGCCCGCCCCGTTGGGCCCGAGCAGTCCGAAGATCTCGCCCTGGCACACCCGGAGATCGAGGCCGTCCACCGCGGGGGTCTGCGTCTTGGGGTAGGCCTTGGTGAGGCCGGCGGCCCGGATGACTGTGGCGCTGCCGTGCGCCGGGCTGTTCTGCTGCCCCCGGTCAGCCCGGTCAGCAGGATCGGTCATCGTCTCGGCAGCGGGGGCACGTGGAGGGGATGGGCGGACGCGTCGGCGAGCGCCAGGCGTTCCTGGTCCGCCTGGTAGTCGGCCTGCTCCACCCGGCCGGCCAGCAGATCGGCGGGGCGGGGGTGCCGTGGGTGTTCCGCCGGGGGCCGCTGGGGCCCGAAGCGCTGTGCTAGGTAGCTGCCGATGGCCCTGGCCGAGCCTGTCACCAGCCGTATGAGGTGTCTGAACACGGTGAGGATGGCTGTGGACATACCGCATCTCCTTTCAGGACCGCCGGCCCGCGCACCCGGGGGTGCACGAGGCGGATTCACGGCGCGTGTCCATGAGGGCGGCCGGCTCGCACCGGTCCGGCCGGACAGCCGCACGCCGCCCTGAAAGTCGTGGATCAGCCTGATGTGCAACCCCGTTGCGTCCGCTCGGCGGATACGGCGGGCATATCAGGCACTGACATCTCTCATGGAACCACGCAAGCCGGTCCCCGGCATCCGGCGTCGCTCCGGGCCGGTCCGGCGGCGGGCCCTTCACGCAACGCGGCCGCCCCGGCCGGCGGGATGCCGGCCGGGGCGGCCAGGGTGCGGGTCGGCGGCCGGCCGCCGCTGGGGCGGCCGGTCTGCCGGACGTCAGCCGAGCGTCGCGATGGCCTGGTTGAAGGTCGCCGACGGGCGCATGACGGCCGATGCCTTCTCCGGGTCGGGCTGGTAGTAGCTGCCGATGTCAGCCGGGGAACCCTGGACCGCGATCAGCTCGCCGACGATGGTCTGCTCCTGCTCACCGAGCGTCTTGGCGAGCGCCGAGAACGCCCCGGCGAGCTGTGCGTCGTCGGTCTGCGCTGCCAGCTCCCGGGCCCAGTAGAGCGCCAGGTAGAAGTGGCTGCCGCGGTTGTCGATGCCACCGAGCTTGCGGCTCGGCGACTTGTCCTCGTTGAGGAACGTGCCGGTCGCGCGGTCGAGCGTGTCCGCGAGGACCTGGGCGCGTGCGTTGCCCGTCGTCTGCGCGAGGTGCTCGAAGCTGACCGCCAGCGCGAGGAACTCACCCAGGCTGTCCCAGCGCAGGTAGTTCTCCTTGACGAGCTGCTGGACGTGCTTCGGCGCGGAACCGCCGGCGCCCGTCTCGAACAGACCGCCGCCGTTCATGAGCGGGACGACGGAGAGCATCTTCGCGCTCGTGCCCAGCTCAAGGATCGGGAACAGGTCGGTCAGGTAGTCGCGCAGCACATTGCCGGTGACGGAGATCGTGTCCTCGCCGCGGCGGATGCGCTCCAGCGAGAACGCGATGGCGTCCGCCGGCGTCATGATCTCGATCTGCAGACCGTCGGTGTCGTGCTCGGGGAGGTACGCCTTGACCTTCGCGATCAGGGCGGCGTCGTGCGCGCGTCCCTCGTCGAGCCAGAACACGGCCGGGGTGCCGGTCGCGCGGGCGCGGGTCACCGCGAGCTTGACCCAGTCCTGGATCGGCAGGTCCTTGGTCTGGCACATGCGCCAGATGTCACCGGCGCTGACGGCGTGCTCCAGTACGGCGTTGCCCTGGCCGTCGAGGACCCGCACCGTGCCGGTGACCGGGATCTCGAAGGTCTTGTCGTGGCTGCCGTACTCCTCGGCCTTCTGCGCCATCAGACCGACGTTGGGCACGGAGCCCATCGTCGACGGGTCGTAGGCGCCGTTGGCGCGGCAGTCGTCGATGACGACCTGGTAGATCCCGGCGTAGCTGCTGTCCGGGATGGTCGCCAGGGTGTCGGCCTCGCCGCCGTCCGGGCCCCACATGTGGCCGGAGGTACGGATCATGGCCGGCATGGACGCGTCGACGATGACATCGCTCGGCACATGCAGGTTGGTGATGCCGCGGTCGGAGTCGACCATCGCCAGGGACGGGCCCTCGGCCAGCTCGGCCTCGAAGGACTCCTTGATCTTCGCGCCCTCGGGCAGCGCGTCCAGGCCCTTGAGGATGCCGCCGAGACCGTCGTTGGGGGTCAGCCCGGCGGCGGCGAGTGCCGCACCGTGCTCGGCGAACGTCTTCGGGAAGAAGGCGCGCACCACGTGGCCGAAGATGATCGGGTCGGAGACCTTCATCATCGTGGCCTTCAGGTGCACCGAGAAGAGCACGCCCTCGGCCTTGGCGCGGGCGATCTGCGCCGTGAAGAACTCACGGAGCGCGGCCACGCGCATCACCGAGGCGTCGACGACCTCGCCGGCCAGCACGGGTACCGACTCGCGCAGGACGGTGGTGGTGCCGTCGTCCCCGGCCAGCTCGATGCGGAGCGAGCCGTCCTCGCCGATGACGGCGGACTTCTCGGTGGAGCGGAAGTCGTCGCCGTCCATGTGGGCGACGTTCGTCTTCGATTCGGACGACCAGGCGCCCATCCGGTGCGGGTGGGCCTTGGCGTAGTTCTTCACCGATGCCGGGGCGCGGCGGTCCGAATTGCCCTCGCGCAGCACCGGGTTGACGGCGCTGCCCTTGACCTTGTCGTACCGGGCGCGGACGTCCTTGTCCTCGTCGGTCTGCGGGTCGTCCGGGTAGTCCGGCAGCGCGTAGCCCAGCTTCTGCAGCTCCGCGATGGCGGCCTTCAGCTGGGGGATGGACGCCGAGATGTTCGGCAGCTTGATGATGTTCGCGCCGGGCGTCCTGGCCAGCTCGCCGAGCTCGGCGAGTGCGTCCTCGACCCGTCGGCTCTCGTCAAGACGATCGGGGAAACTGGCGATGATCCGCCCCGCGAGAGAGATGTCACGGCTCTCCACGGTCACACCGGCCGTCGAGGCGTACGCCTGGATCACCGGCAGGAACGAATACGTCGCCAGGGCCGGGGCCTCGTCGGTATGTGTATAGATGATGGTCGAGTCAGTCACCGGGTGCTCCGCTCCACGTCTGCAACATTGCTCGACATCAAGATATCTCCTGAGCGCCCCCCTCTCGACAGGGCCCCGCCCCCGGGGCGACGGAGCCGCACGCATCCGGCCGCGGGCGGCTGCGCCCCGGCAGAGGAGCGGCAGGCGCCCGGGGAGCAGAGCCGGGGCGCCCCGGGAGGGCCGGGAACTGCCCTCTTGGCATCCTGGGAGGGATGAGCACACCCAGCGCAGCTCCGGTCATTTTCGATCTCGATGGCACCCTCGTGGACAGCGAGCCGAACTATTTCGAAGCCGGCCGCCAGGTTCTCGCGGAGCACGGTGTGCTGGATTTCAGCTGGCAGCGGCACGCCCCTTGCATCGGGACCGGCACCAGGGAGACGCTGGACTCCCGTGCCACGGCGGCCCGGCCCTGATCGGGTCCCGTGAGGGGCGGGCCTCCCGGAAGCACACCCGTCAGCCGGCGGCGTCGCACCGCCGGTACACATGGGCTTTCTCGCCCGCAGGGCTCACCTCGCGGTCGCGCAGCGTGACCGAGAGCTTCCTGCCCCAGGAGTGGCAGGCCCGGTCGAAGTCCTTGGTTCCGTACTCGATGTCGAAAACCCTGCCCCGGTAGGCGTCGGCGAACTCGGTGCACTCCTGGTAGCGGCCGCACTCCTCGACGACGGCGAAGTCGAACCCGATGCGGTGGCGCAGGCCCAGCAGGTCGGTGGTGTTCTTCTGGGCGACGGCGAGGCCCTGCCGGTGCGCCCGCGCGGCCAGCAGGGTGGCGAAGGACGCCGCGTCGTCGGCGGTGAGCAGATGGTCGGAGCGCTCGTACGAGTCGAGGTTGTCGGGCTCCACCGCGTCGAACCCGGCGTCGGCGCAGCCGTCGATCCAGCGGCCGACGATGCCCGCGAGCTTCTCCCGCTTGGCGGCGCCCGAGATGTCGAGGAGGGGCTCCTGCCAGTCCTCGTCGACGACCGGCTTGCCGTGGCGGTCGTGCAGCAGCAGGTCGGGGTGGTGCTTGTGCCACCAGCCGACAGCGCCACCGGGCTGCGTCTGGAAGGCGTTGACGTAACAGATGTTGTAGAGCCCCGGTACGGGATCCGCGGTGCGGTCCCGGGAGACCGCGCGCACCCCGGCGGGCGGCCGGTACGGACCGCCCAGCTGGTAGTCGAAGGCCGCCCGGGCCGGGGGCTTGTGCACGCCGCCGTCCCGTGCGGAGCCCGAAGCGGCCGGGGAGGAGGCGCCGTTGGGGTCGCCGGAGGAGCATCCGGCGGCGAGGACCATCAGCAGCGGGGCGAGGACACGGGCGGCGCGGCGGAACACGGCAGGCACGTAGGGACTTTCGGGAGGGGACGGGGGAAAGTGATTGGATCATGCAAGCCGCCCCCGCGGCGAACGGACCCCTCAGAGCCCGGCGCCGTCCATCGCCTCCAGCACCTTGTCCGCGGTGATCGGGAGCGAGCGCATCCGGACGCCGGTGGCGTGGTAGAAGGCGTTACCGACCGCTGCCGCCGTACCGACAATGCCGATCTCGCCGATTCCCTTGCTCCCCATCGGATTGAGGTGCTCGTCCCGCTCCTCGATCCAGTGCGCCTCGATGTCGCGGATGTCGGCGCAGACGGGCACGTGGTACGAGGCGAGATCGCTCTCCACGAAGGCACCGGACGCGGGGTCGACGGTGCTGCCCTCGGTGAGGGCCATCCCGATGCCCATCACCATGCCGCCGATGAACTGTGCCCTGGCCGTACGGGAGTTGAGGATGTGTCCGGCCGCGTACACGCCCAGCATCCGCCGGACCCGGACCTCGCCCGTCACCGTGTCCGCCTCCACCTCCGCGAAGTGGGCCCCGAAGGCGTGCCTGGCGTAGGGCACCGGCTCTCCGGCCTGTCCGCTGGTGTCGGCGGTGGCGTCCAGGCCATCGGCAGGGACCGCTCCCCCGTGTTCACCGAGCCTTGCCGCGAGCGAGGTGCAGGCCTGGTGGACCGCCCAGCCCCAGGACGCGGTGCCCGAGGAACCGCCGGCGAGAGAGGCGCTGGGCAGATCGCTGCTGCCGATGTCGACGGCCACCCGGGCCAGCGGTACGTGCAGCACGTCGGCGGCGATCTGCGCCAGGACCGTACGGGCGCCCGTACCGATGTCGGTGGCGTTGATCCGTACCAGAAAGGTGCCGTCGGGCGCCGCGTGCGCGGTCGCCCGGGACGGGGAGACCAGGACGGGGTAGGTCGCGGCGGCGACACCGGTTCCGGCCAGGAGCGCGCCGTCGCGCCGTACACCGGGGCGCGGATCCCGGTCGTTCCAGCCGAAGCGGCGCGCGCCTTCCCGCAGGCACTCGGTGAGATGCCGACTGCTGAACGGGAGGCCGCTGTCCGGCTCGGTGTCCGGCTCGTTCCGCAGCCGCAGTTCCACCGGGTCCAGGCCGGTCGCGACGGCGAGTTCGTCCATCGCGGATTCCAGCGCGTACATGCCGGGAGCCTCGCCGGGCGCCCGCATCCAGGAGGGGCTCGGCACATCGAGGGCCGCGACGCGATGGGTCGTCAGGCTGTGCGGTGAGCGGTACATGACCCGCCCGGGAACGGCGGCCTGCTCCACGAACTCCTTGATCCGCGAGGTGTGCGTGATCACCTCGTGCGCCAGGGCGGTGATGACACCGTCGTCGCCCGCCCCCAGCCGCACACGTTGCAGGGTGGGGGCGCGGTGCCCGACCATCGCGGGCATCTGCCGCCGGGGAAGGGCCAGCGTCACGGGGCGCCCGGTGTGCAGGGCGGCCATGACGGCGAGCACCACATGGGGGCGCGGGGTGCCCTTGGATCCGAACCCGCCGCCGACGTGCTGGGAGACGACCGTGATGTCGCGCTCCGGCACGGCGAACAGGGTGGCGAGGGCCTCGCGGACGGCTGTCGCACCCTGGCTGGAGTCGTGCACGGTCAGATGCCCGCCGGTCCACTCGGCGGTGCTGGCGTGCGGCTCCATGGGATGGTTGTGCAGCGGGGACACGGTGTACGACACGTCGATGCGGACCGGAGCCGCGGCGTGAGCGGTGGCGAAGTCACCGCGCTCCCGGTAGGCGGGGTGGCCTCCGTTGGCGGTCTCCGGCGCGTAGATCGTGGGGTCGCCGGCCTTCAGGACGGACTCGTGGGAGCCCCTCTCGTACTCCACCCGCACGGCGTGCGCCGCGGCCCGGGCCCCCGCGAGGGTCTCGGCCACGGCGAGGGCGACAGGCCAGCCGTAGTGCGGCACCCGGTCGTTCTGCAGAACGGCCAGGGCCGGGTCGTCGGTGGTGCCCAGCCGGGGCGCGTTGCCCGCGGTGAGTACGGCGACGGTGCCGGGCAGCGCCAGGGCGTCCTCGGTGTGTACGGCACGGACCCGGCCCGAGGCGATCGCGGCCGGGACCGGCCAGGCGTGCAGACGGCCGGACGGGGCGTGCTCGGCCGCGTAGACCGCGGTGCCGGTGACTTTCGCCCGGCCTTCGCGGCGGCTGACGGGGGTGCCGGTCATGGGCACTTCGGACACGGGCCATGCGGTCACGGGCAGTCGGGGGTTCACGGGGTGCTCTCCTCCTCAGCCGCGGTCCGCGAGACGGCCCAGGGTGTCGACCGCCAGACGGCGGGCGAGCCTCACCTTGAAGGCGTTGCCGGACAGCGGTGCGGCCTGTGCCAGTTCGGCCTCGGCGGCGCGCAGATAGGTGTCCTCGCCTGCCGGTGCTCCGACGAGGAGCGCCTCGGCGGTCACCGCGCGCCAGGGTTTGTGTGCGACGCCGCCGAAGCAGAGGCGCGCGTGGCGGATCAGCCCGTCGTCGCCGACGGCCAGGACGGCGGCGACGGAGACGAGCGCGAAGGCGTACGAGGACCGGTCGCGCGCCTTGCGGTACGCGGAGGGCATCCCCCCGGACGACGCCGGGACCACCACCGAGGTGATCAGCTCTCCGGGCCGGATGACGGTGTCCTGCTGGGGGCGGTCGCCGGGAAGGCGGTGGAAGTCGGCCACGGGGACCTTCCGTTCGCCTCCGGGGCCGACGAGTTCGATTTCGGCGTCGAGGGCCGCCAGGGCGACCGCCATGTCGGAGGGATGGGTGGCCACGCAGTGCGCGGAGTGGCCGAGCACGGCGTGGTCACGGTTGACGCCGTCGAGCGCCCCGCAACCGGAGCCCGGTTCGCGCTTGTTGCAGGGCTGCCCGGTGTCCTGGAAGTACGGGCAGCGGGTCCGCTGGAGGAGGTTGCCCCCGGTGGTGGCCATGTTGCGGAGCTGGCCCGACGCACCGGACAGCAGGGCCTGGGCCAGGACGGGCAGGTCGCGGCGCACCGCCGGATGCGCGGCGAGGTCGCTGTTGCGCACGGTCGCCCCGATCCGGAGCCCGCCGCCGGGCAGTTCGCTGACGGTGTCGAGGGGCAGCCCGCTGACGTCGACGAGGGTGCCGGGGGCCTCCACACCGAGTTTCATGAGGTCGACGAGATTGGTACCGCCGCCGAGGAAGCGGGCGTCCGGCAGCGAGAGGAAGTGGTGCACGGCGTCCTCGGTGCTGCGGGCCCTGACATAACCGAACGGCTTCACGCGATCACGTCCGCGACGGCTTCGACGATACGGGGATAGGCGCCGCACCGGCACAGATTGCCGCTCATCCGCTCCCGGATCTCGTCCGGGGTGAGCTCGGCGGGTCCCTCGTCGGCGAGGTCGGCCGCCGCCGTGACGTGGGAGGGGTGGCCAGCGGCGGCTTCGGCCAGCACGCCGACCGCCGAGCAGATCTGCCCCGGGGTGCAGTAGCCGCACTGGAATCCGTCACGGTCCAGGAAGGCCTCCTGGACGGGGTGCGGGGCGCCGGCGGAAACGAGGCCCTCGATGGTGGTGATGGGGGCGTCCTGGTGGGCGACGGCCAGCAGCAGGCAGCTGTTGGCCCGGCGTCCGCCGACCAGCACCGTGCAGGCGCCGCACTGCCCGTGGTCGCAGCCCTTTTTCGCACCCGTGAGCCCGATCTCGTCCCTGAGGGCGTCCAGGACCGTGGTGCGGTGGTCGAGTTCCAGGGTGTGCGCCGTCCCGTTGACCCGCAGGGTCACGGTCGACCACACGGGCGTCTTCCCTGCCGGGTCGCGCGGCCGGGGCCGTCCGGTGCTCGGCTGCATACGTGTTTCACACCCTTTCTGCGGTGGGTCACGGATCGGTCCGTGCGCCCGGAGGGTGCGTGGGGTGACCGGATCCACTCGCCGGATCCGGCACACGCGCCGAACGGCCGCCGCTCCCACTTGATGCCACGGAGCCACCACATGCCACTGGACGCAGTCCGTGCGGGGCACGGGCCCGGGATCACGGGGTACGTACGGGGGCAGCGGCCGCCCGCCCACTGCTCCGGCTCAGGTCGGGACGGTGAACTCCCGCAGGATCTCGATCACCTCGCCGTCGGAGGTCTGGTCGAACTGCTCGTACCACTGCCCGACCGCCTGGAAGAGTGCCGGCTGCTGGAGGCAGATCACATCGTCGGCCTCCTGGCGCAGCGCCGCGGTGCCGTCGGCCGCGCCCACGGGGACCGCCAGGAGCAGACGGCCGGGTGCCTGGCGGCGCAGATGACGCACGGCCGCGCGTGCCGTGACGCCGGTGGCGAGTCCGTCGTCGACGAGGATCACGGTTCGGCCCTCGCACACGAGTGGCGGCCGGCCGTGCCGGTAGAGGTCTTCCCGGCGGTGGAGTTCGGTGCGCTCGCGGGCGACGGTGGAGGCGAGCGCGTCCTCGCTCAGGCCGAGCCACCGCAAGGACCGCGAGTCGAACAGCGGCGGGTCATCGCCGGCGATCGCTCCGACCCCCGTCTCCGGCTGTCCCGGTGCGCCGATCTTCCGTACGACGAGCACGTCCAGCGGCGCTTCCAGGGCCCGGGCGACCTCCGCGGCGACGGGCACACCGCCACGTGGCAGCCCCAGCACCAGGGGGCGGACGAGGCCGTCGGCGGCCACTGATGCGAGGAGCGCGGCGGCGAGGTCCCGCCCGGCTTCCCGGCGGTCGCGGAATCGCATGATCCTTCCTCTCTCCCATGGGCTGCGACAGCTCCCGCAGCTCCGGGTATCGCTGATCGTGCGCGGGTGTCACATCCCGGTGGGCCACGTCTCCTCCTCGCCCGTGCCCAACGGAGCGCCGTGGAGCGGGGCGAGGGCCTGGCTGCGGTCGAGGAAGACGAAGGCGTCGTAGCGTTCACCGAGCACGGTGGGCACGTAGTTGCCGCGCTTCTCGGCATCCGGCCGGTAGACCACTCCGATGGCACGGTGGTCCCGCTCCTCGTCGAACCAGTCGGGGCTGTGGCCGGCCGGCACCCCCTGATGGACGCCCTCCGGGAAGACGAACAGTCCCGCACCGCCGGGAAGCGCCCGGTGCAGCAGTTCCTCCACGCTGTCGGTCCGCGCGGGAGGTACGCGCATCATGCTCGGGGGATCGCCCCAGTGGCCGGCGGCGATCACCGTTCCGTCGTAGGAGCCGAAACCGACCAGTACGACGCCTTCCGTGGCGTGGCGTTCGCGAACGATCTGGCCGAGACTGACCACTCCGGCCGCAGGCATGTCGGTGGCCCGTGCGTCTCCGACATGGGTGTTGTGTGCCCACACCACAGCCTTCGCGTCGGGACCATGGTGCTCCATGAGCCGGTCGAGGGTGTCAGCCATGTGGTGGTCACGGATGTTCCAGGACTCCGGGCCGCCGCCCACCATGGCCCGGTAGTAGCGTTCGGCGCCGGCCAGCACTTCCGCGTTCTGCCGTGCGGTGAATTGCGCGAAGCCGCCGTCTGCCGCCTCGGCGCCCTCCGTGAACTGCCTCAACCGCACCAGCAGGGTGAGGACTTCGCGCTCGCAACCGGACGGCACGAACCGGGTGGCGTGTGCGTAGGAGCGGGGATCCCCGGCGTACAGCTCGAAGCAGCGGTACGCCTCCAGTGCGCCCGCCGGCTCGGCCGGGGCATGTTCGTCGAGGTAGCCGATCACGGCGTCCAGCGACTCCCACAACGAGTAGACGTCCAGGCCGAAGAAGCCCACGCGTGAACTGCCGTGCGGCAGACCGGTGTTGTACTCGCGCAGCCACCGGGCGAAGCGGAGCACGTTGGTGTTGGCCCACATCCATGTCGGCCAGCGGCCGAACTCCATCAGCACATCGAGCGGGTCCTCCGGGGCGCCCGGCGCTGCCGTGACCGAGGAGTGAACGGCCTCGCAGTCCGGCCAGTCACCCTCGACCGCGACGAAGGAGAAGCCCTTCTCCTCGATCAGCCGACGCGTCAGTACCGCCCTCCAGCGGTAGTAATCGGCACTTCCGTGGGAGGCCTCGCCCAGCAGTACGTACCGTGCGTCACCGATCCGCTCCAGCAGCGGGTCGAGGGACGCGGGGCCGGTCAGCGGCTGGGCGCTCGCCTGGATCAGGTCCGCCCGGGGCTCCGTGTCCGACCGCCTGGAGGCCATGGCCGTTCCCTCTCGCACCGACAGCGTGCTGGGCTCAATACCCAGTCTGGTGCCACCCCGGACGCATAGTCCAACGCGCGAGACCCGCCCGAGCCCCTTCGAGGCCCCCTGCTGGTGCGGATCAGCCGCGCAGCGAGGCGGTCAGAGGGCTTTGAGGATGTCTTCGACACGCAGCTTGGCGTCGCCGAAGAGCATCTGGGTGTTGTCCTTGAAGAACAGGGGGTTCTGGACGCCGGCGTATCCGGTGGCCATGGACCGTTTGAACGCGATGACGTTCCTGGCCTCCCAGACTTGCAGGACGGGCATACCGGCGATCGGTGATCCCGGCTGGTCGATGGCGGCCGGGTTGACGGTGTCGTTGGCGCCGATGACGAGGACGACGTCGGTGTCGGGGAAGTCGTCGTTGATCTCGTCCATCTCCAGGACGATGTCGTAGGGCACTTTCGCCTCCGCGAGGAGGACGTTCATGTGCCCCGGAAGGCGGCCTGCGACGGGGTGGATGGCGAACCGGACGTTGATGTCCCTGGCCCGGAGGTTCTTGGTGAGTTCGGCGACGGCGTGCTGTGCCTGCGCGGTGGCCATGCCGTAGCCCGGTGTGATGACGACCGATGACGCGTCCGCCAGGAGCATCGCGGCATCGTCGGCGGTGATCTCGCGGTGTTCCCCGTAGTCGCCCTCGACCGCGGTGGCTCCGGCCTCGACGCCGAAGCCGCCGGCGATGACGGAGATGAACGACCGGTTCATCGCCGTGCACATGATGTAGCTCAGATAGGCACCGGAGGAGCCGACGAGGGCACCGGTGATGATGAGCAGGTCGTTGTCCAGGAGGAAGCCGGCGGCCGCGGCGGCCCACCCGGAGTAGCTGTTGAGCATCGACACGACCACGGGCATGTCGCCGCCACCGATGGACATCACCAGGTGCCAGCCGAGGAAGAGCGCCAGCAGCGTCACGCCCGCCAGCAGGAGCAGCCGGGTGAGCCCCGCGCCGTGCGGGGTCAGGCAGTAGGTGACGGTCAGGGCGGCCATCGCGGCGAGCAGGAAGAGGTTCAGCGCGTTGTGCCCCGGCAGGGCCAGCGGCGCACTCTTGATCTTCGCCGACAGTTTCAGGTAGGCGACGACGGATCCGGTCAGGGTCACCGCACCGATGAAGACCCCGACGAAGACCTCCACGTCGTGGATCGTCGGGTAGGCCACGTTCTTCTCGTACGAACTGTTCCAGCCGACGAGGACGGCCGCGAGACCGACGAAGCTGTGCAGCATCGCGATGAGCTCCGGCATTCCGGTCATCTCGACGCGCCGGGCGAGGGTGATGCCGATGACGGCGGCGACCGCCATGGCGGGGAGGATCAACGCAAGCCCGGACAGCCCGCTGCCCCCGGACGACGGCCCGCCGCCCGTGGTGCCCGCGACGGCGGCCACCACCGTGGCGATCAGCGCGATCGCCATGCCCGCCATGCCGTACCGGTTGCCCATGCGGGCGCTCTCGTGCTTGGACAAGCCCTTCAGGGCGAGGATGAAGAGCAGACCGGCGACGATGTAGGCGCCCTGGAGGAGTGTGGGGTTCATCGGGACGCGTCCTCTTTCTTGAACATCTGCAGCATGCGAGCGGTCACGGTGAACCCGCCGAAGACATTGATGGTCGCCACGAGGATGCCGACGAAGGCGATCAGCCGGCTGCCGTACACACCGACCTGGAGGAGCGCGCCGACGACGATGATCCCGGAGATCGCGTTCGTCACCGACATGAGAGGTGTGTGCAGCGCGTGGTGGACGTTGCCGATGACGTAGTAGCCGATGACGACCGACAGCATGAACACCGTGAAGTGGCCGAGGAACGGCTGCGGGGAGTACGCGGCCAGTACCAGGAACAGAGCTGCGGCGGCGCCGATGACAGCCGTGCGAGTGCCCTGACCGACCGGCTTCTTCTCGGGTTTCGGTGGCAGCGCGACCGTGGCGGCCGGGGCAGCGGGCGCCGCTGAGACCTGCACCGGCGGCGGTGGCCACAGAACCTCACCGTTGTGACATACCGTCATCCCCCGCTGGACGGCGTCCTCCAGGTCGAGGGTGAGCCGGCCGTCCTTCGCCGGCGTGAGGAGCTTCAGCAGGTTGACGAGGTTCTGCCCGAACAGCTGGGACGCCTGGGTGGGCAGCCGGCCCGGCAGGTCCGTCCAGCCGAGGATCGTCACGCCGTTGGCTGTGACGACCTTCTGGTCCGCCACCGTGCCCGCGACATTGCCGCCGTTGGACGCGGCCATGTCGACGATGACACTGCCGCGCTTCATGGAAGCGACCATGTCCGCGTCGATGATCCGGGGCGCCGGGCGGCCCGGAATCAACGCGGTCGTCACGATGATGTCGACCGTCGGGACGATCTCGCGGTACATCTGTGCGGTCCGCCGGTTGAACTCCTCGCCCATTTCCCTGGCGTAGCCGTCGGCGGACGGGCCGGTCTCCAGACCTTCGAGGTCGGGGCGGAGGAACTCCCCGCCCATCGAATCGACTTGGTCCGCGACCTCCGGCCGGGCGTCGAACGCCTTCACGACGGCGCCCAGACTGTTCGCAGTGCCCATGGCGGCCAGCCCGGCCACACCCGCACCGACCACCAGCACCGTCGCCGGCGGCACCTTCCCGGCCGCCGTCACCTGCCCGGTGAAGAGCGACCCGTACTCGTTCGCCGCCTCGATGACGGCCCGGTACCCGCCGATGTTCGCCATCGACGACAACACATCCAGCGCCTGCGCGCGGGAGATGCGGGGGACGACGTCCATGGCGAGCGCCGTGACGCCCCGCTCGGCGAGAGCGCTGACGAGTTCCGGGGACAGCGCCGGCGCCATCAGACTCACGACGGTCTGTCCCGGGCGGAACCGGGCCACTTCCGCGTCGTCCGGGGCATTGATCTTCATCACGATGTCGGCGTCCCACACCTCCGGGCCGGCGGTCTCGGCGCCGGCAGCCCGGTACGACGCGTCGTCGAACGCCGCGCCGTCACCGGCCCCGGATTCGACGGATACGGCATACCCCAGCTTGATCAACTGCTCAACGGTCCTGGGGGTGGCCGCAACCCGGGTCTCACCCGGTTTGGTTTCCAGTGGAATACCGATACGGCGAACAATCGACGACATGGCCGGCCTCCTCGGGCGGGTCGGTCAGTTGATGACGAGCAGCGTTCCGGCGCAGCAGAACGCCATGATGAACACGGTGGCGAGAACAGCGAGGCCCGCCTCGGCGCAGCAGAGTGGGAAAGTACCCGCTGGAGCCCATCCCGAACAGCGCCATACCGATGGCGGCGCTCTGCACCTGGTCGGCCACGTCGAGGGCCCCCTGGGGAAGGATGTCCGTGGTCCGCAGTATGACGCAGCCTCAGAACGTCACCCCGCCCACCGCCGGGGCGAGATGGTGCATGTACGCAGCCACGGCCTGAGCGGCCGTGACCATCAGCGGCACTCCTTGTCCGGGACGATTCCGACGATGCCGCCGAGACGGGCCCGGTGGCGGACGGGTGTGCCGAGCGCGACCTGGTCCGCGACGGCGCGCTTCAGCCGCAGATGTGCGGGGTGCTCCCAGGTCATGCCGATCCCGCCGTGGAGCTGAACGCACTCCTCGGCGGCACGGACCGCCACCTCGCTGCACACCGACGCGGCCACGGCCACCGCCACCGGCGCGTCGCCGGGGTCGTCGGCCAGCGCGGCCGCGGCGTAACGGGCCGCGGCGCGGGCGCTCTCAACGGCGATGTGCAGATCCGCCATACGGTGCTTGATCGCCTGGAAGCCACCGACGACTCGCCCGAACTGGCGGCGTTCCGTCAGGTAGGAGACGGTCTCGGTGAGGCACCAGTGCGCGAGGCCGACCTGCTCCGAAGCGAGCAGCCCGGCGCCCGTGAGCAGACCGGCGCGTACGGCGTCCTCCGCGGCCCGCCCCCGCGCCACCGGGCGGGCGCGGGCACCGTCAAGCCTGAGGGTGGCCAGCGGACGGGTCATGTCGAGGGCTGTCACGGGGGTGGCCCGGACCTCTGCGCGGTCGACGAGCCAGAGCCCCGGACCGTCCGTGCCCAGCGCCGGGACGAGGAAGGTGCCGGCGTCCGCACCGGCCACCGGTGTGACGTCACCGTGCAGACCGTCCGGCTTCTCCCGGACGGTGTACGCCGGGCTGTCCGGGGCCGCGGACCAGGGGACCGCGAGCGTGAGGACGAGTTCCCCGGATGCCGCTGCCACCAGCGTGTCGCGTACCGCGCTCCGGTCCGCGGACTGCTCGGACATCAGCCGCACCAGGGTGCTCGTGGCGATGACGGCACTGGTGAGGAAGGGGACCGGGGCGACGGCCGAGCCGAGTTCCTCCAGCACGGTCCCGGTCTCGCGCGGACCTGCCCCGGCTCCCCCTGCCTCCTCCGGTACGAGGAGCCCGGCGAGTCCCAGGTCGGCGGCCAGGGTCCGCCACAGCGCGCCGTGCAGGCCTTGGGCGCCGTCGTAGACGGCCGCGACATCCTCGGACGCGCACCGGTCGGCGAGCAGTTTGCGCACGACGGTCCGTACCGACTCCTCGTCCTCGGACTCGACGAGCGAGAGCCGGACCGGGCCTGAGTAAACGGGGAGCGTCATCGGGGGACCTTCTTCCAGGGGACGTCCTTGTCCACCCGGGGCTCGCCCGGGAGGCCGAGCACACGTTCGGCGACGATGTTGCGGAGGACCTCGGACGTTCCGCCCTCGATCGAGTTGCCCTTCGCGCGCAGGTAGCGGTAGCCCGGTCCCCGGCTCAGGAAGTCGACGGAGGCCGGCCTGACGAGCGCCCAGTCGTCGTACTGGAGTGCGCCGTCGGGGTCGAGTTCGAGTTCGAGGAGGCTGATGCTCTGGGCCAGGTCGGCGAACATCACCTTCATGGCGGCGCCCTCGAATCCGGGCGCCCCCGTCGCGAGCCGCTGCCGGAGCCGGGCGCCCGTGAGCCGGAACACCTCGGCGGCGACCCAGCGCTCCATGACGCGGTCGTGCACGGCAGCACTGCGGACCCCGGGGTGCTCGCGCCACAGCTGCGCGACCTTGGAGATCATCCCCGACTCGCGGTCCGCCTGGTCGCCGCCGATGGCGACCCGTTCGCTGCTCAGTGTCGCGTTGGCGACCTTCCAGCCGTCACCGACCTCACCGAGCCGGGCCGTGTCGGGGACGCGTACGTCGGTGAGGAAGACCTCGTTGAACTCGGCCTCCCCGGTGATCTGGCGGAGCGGCCGGACCTCGACGCCTGGGGCGGACATGTCGAGGACGAAGTACGAAAGACCGCGGTGCTTGGGCACGTCCGGATCGGTGCGGGCCAGCAGGATGGCGAAGCGTGCGACGTGGGCGCTGGAGGTCCACACCTTCTGCCCGTTGACGACCCAGCCGCCCCCGTCGTCACGCACGGCACGTGTCGCCACAGCGGCGAGGTCGGACCCGGCACCGGGCTCGGAGAACAGCTGGCACCAGACCTCATCGCCGAGCCAGAGCGGCCGCAGGTAGCGCAGCTGCTGCTCCGCGGTTCCGAACGCGAGGATCGTGGGCGCCGCCATACCGAGGCCGATTCCGATGTGGCCGGCCGGGTTCAAGGGGGCTCCGCCCGACCGGAGTTCGGTGTCGACGACGTCCTGGAGGCCGCGGGAGATGCCGAGTCCGCCGAGGCCCTCGGGGAAGTGCACCCAGGCGAGCCCGGCGTCGAACCGGGCGCGGTGGAAAACGGCCGGGTCGGTGGTGGCGGGCGGGTATGCGCGCAGCAGTTCGGTGACGCGTCCACGCATCGTGTTCTCGTTCATGACCTCAGCTCCATTCCCTGAGGAGGGCGATGCCTTCGCCGAAGAGGGGCTCCACGAGGGTGCCGACCGTGTCGAATCCGGCCCCGACGGTCTGCTTCCGGGAGTGCCGGAGGTGAATGCCTTCGAGGATGACGGCGAGCTTGAACGCCGCCAGGCCCAGGTAGAACCCGAGACCCGCCGGGGGCAGCGGACCGCTGCGCGCGACGTACCACTCCACGAGCTGGGGCGCGGACGGGAAGCCGGGGGCGCGGGAGATCGTCGTGATGGCCTCGCCACCGGGGATCCCGGCGACCCGCCCGTAGACGACGAGAAGCGCGAGATCGGTGAGGGGGTCGCCGGTCGTCGCCATCTCCCAGTCGATGACGGCCCGCACCCCCAACTCGTCGACGAGCAGGTTGTCCAGCCGGAAGTCGCCGTGCACGATCCGGGCGGCCGACTCGGTGGGCACCCGGGCCGCGAGGGCCGTTCGCAGTTCCTCGGCCCCGGTCAGCTCGCGGGAGCGGGACGCTTCGAGCTGCCGGGTCCACCGGGACAGCTGCCGGCCGAGGAAGCCCTCGGGGCGGCCGAGGCCGCCGAGGCCGACGGCCTCCGGGTCGACCGCGTGGAGGCCGGCGAGCACGTCGATCATCTCGTGGGCGATCTCCCGGGTGCGGTCGGCGCCCAGCGCGCGCAGTTCCTTCTCGTCCCGGTAGGCGGTCCCCGGGACGTACTCCATGACGTAGAAGGGCGCGCCGATCAGTGCCGGGTCGCCGCACACAGCGAGGACCTGCGGCACGGGGACAGCTGTCGTGGCGAGCGCGCTCATGACGCGAGCCTCACGGCCCATGTCGTGGGCGGTTTCCAGGACATGACCGAGCGGTGGCCGCCGGACGATCCACCGCCGGTGGCCGTTGCCGACGAGGTAGGTCATGTTCGAATTGCCGCCGGTGATGATCCGGCCGGTGCACTCACCGAGCTGCGGGTCGACATGGGTACGGAGGAACGTGCCGACGACATCGAGGTCGAGGCCGGGCAGGTTGCGTTCGTCGGCCATCACAGCACCGCAAGGACGAGGAGGGCCCGGACGGCACGGACAGGGCGGACGGGGCGGTAGCCGCCCCCGGATGCGACGGTGATATCGAAAGTGCGCATGGCTCTCAGCCCTTCGGTCCGCCGGCGACATAGATGACCTGCCCGTTGACGAACCCCGCGTCCGCGCGGGCGAGGAAGGAGGCGACGGCGGCGATGTCGGCCGGTGTTCCCACCCGGCCGGCCGGGATCTCCTTGGCTCCGTGCTCGACCAGTTCGTCGAAGGAGACGCCCATCCGCTCGGCGGTCGCCCGGGTCATGTCCGTGGCGATGAACCCCGGCGCGATGGCGTTCGTCGTGATGCCGAACTTGCCCAGCTCGATGGCGAGCGTTTTCGTGAAGCCCTGGAGGCCCGCTTTGGCGGCCGCGTAGTTGGCCTGGCCACGGTTGCCGAGGGCGGACGTGCTCGACAGGTTGACGATCCGTCCGAAGCCCGCCTTGGTCATGTGCGCCTGGGCGGCACGGGACATGAGGAAGGAGCCGCGGAGGTGGACGTCCATGACGGTCGACCACTCGGCGTTCGTCATCCGGAAGAGGAGGTTGTCGCGGAGCACGCCCGCGTTGTTGACGAGGACCGTCGGCGGGCCGAGCCGCTCGGCGACGAGCGCTGTCCCGCGCGCCGCGGAGTCCTCGTCGGAGACGTCGATCTGAACGGCCAGGGCATGGCCGCCGGCGGACTTGATACGGGCGACGACCTCGGCACAGGCCCGCTGGTCCAGGTCGGCGACAGCGACGGCGAATCCGTCCGTGGCCAGCCGCTCGGCAACCGCGGCGCCGATGCCGCGGGCGGCACCGGTGACGATGGCGACGCGTGGGGAGTTCATGCTCGGGGCTCCTTGCTCGGGTGGGACGTGGTCGGTCCGACGGGTGCGCCGGACTCGATGACGGACAGCAGCGCGTCCCGGGTGGTGGCGGCGTCGCGGTGGAGAAGGCCGTGCAAGCCGGCGCGGCGGGCGCCCTCGACGTTGGGCCGGGCGTCATCGACGAACGCGACCCGCTCGGGCGGCAGGCCGAGGCGCGTGCACAGCAGCCGGTAGATGTCCGCGGCGGGTTTACGCAGCCCGACCTGCCCGGAGATGACGACCGGATCGAACCTTCCGTCGTAGAGCCGGTCCGGGTAGGTGTTCGCCCAGCTGTTGGAGAGGATGGCGACCCTGACACCGCGGGCCCGCAACTCGTCGGTCAGGTCCCACATCTCCTGATCGGGGTGGAGCCCGGCGAACATGTCCGCGAGCATGCCCGCGGGCTCGGGGCGGCTTCCGTCGGTGCGCCGCAGCCGGGCCGCGAGCGCCTGCTCGAACCCCGCCGCGTCGAGCTTTCCGGTCTCCAACTCGTGTACCGGGGAGTCCGGTTCGGCCTCCCGGCCGAGCCAGGTACGCAGGCAGTCGGTGAAGCACTGCGGGTCGATACGGGAGGTGGCACGCCACTGCGCGAGCGAGTCTGCCACCGGAGTGGTGAGCACCCCGCCGTAGTCGAACGCGACGGCCTCGACGGGACCTGCGCCGCCCATCACTCCCCCTCGCCGACGAAGAGGTGTCCGCCGTCGACCACGAGGGTCTGCCCCGTCGTCCACGCGGCGTCCTCGGAGAGGAGGAAGGCCACCGCGCCTGCGATGTCCCCGGGTTCACCGAGACGCCCCATCGGGTACCCCTTGGCCACGGCCTCTTCGCGGCCCTCGTAGAGCGCGGTGGCGAACCGGGTCTTGACGACCGCGGGCGCGACGGCGTTCACCCTGATACCGGGCGCGAGTTCGACCGCCAGCTGGGACGTGATGAAGGAGAGCATCGCCTTGGTGGCCCCGTAGAAGCCGATTCCGGTGGACGGCCGGAGCCCGGCGATGGAGGACACGTTGACCACGGCTCCCGGCCCGCGCCCGCCCATCCCGGCCTGGCGGGCCAGCCGGATCCAGTCCAGCGCCGCAAGGCAGTTGACCTCGAAGATCTTGCGGGCCGCCACCGGGTCGATGTCGATCAGCGGGCCGTACACCGGGTTGATTCCGGTGTTGTTGACCAGCAGGTCGATGGAGCCGAATGCGGAGACGGCCGCGGCGACGGCCGCTTGCCGGCTCTCCGGCTGCTCGGCACTCCCGGCCACGAACCGGACCTGGTCCGGCGTACCGAGCGCGTCGGCGGCTTCCTTCAGTGCTGCTTCTTTGCGCGCGGTGATGACGACCCGCGCGCCGTCGGCGACGAGCCGCTCCGCGATGGCGTACCCGATGCCGCGGCTGGCACCGCTGACCAGGGCCACCTTGCCGTCGAATGGCTTCATGACTCTCTCCTCCTCAGGGGATCCAGGTTTCCCGGAACAGCGTTCAGGCGAGGCGCTCGATGACCATGGCCATCCCCTGGCCGCCGCCGACGCACATGGACACGAGACCGGTCTGCTTGTCCTCGGTGCTCAGTGCGTTGAGGAGCGTGGTGGTGATGCGTGCCCCGGTCATGCCGAAGGGGTGGCCCAGGGCGATGGCCCCGCCCTTGACGTTGAGGCGGTCCTCGTCGATGCCCAGCTCCCGCGAGGACGCGATGACCTGGGCCGCGAACGCCTCGTTGATCTCGACGAGGTCGATGTCCGCCACCGTCATGTGTGCAAGATGCAGGGCCTGTTGGACGGCCGTCACGGGACCGAGGCCCATGACTTCCGGGGACAGGCCTGTCACTCCTGTCGATACGATGCGGGCGAGCGGCCGGAGGCCGAGTTCCCGGGCCCGGATGTCACTCATGACGACGAGAGCGGCCGCGCCGTCGTTGAGGGGGCAGCAGTTGCCCGCGGTGATGGTGCCGTCGGGACGGAAGACCGGCCGCAGTGCGGACACCGCTTCGAAGGTCACACCCGGCCGGGGGCCGTCGTCGGCTGCGACGACGGTGCCGTCCGGCAGTGTCACCGGGGTGATCTCGCGGGCGAAGAACCCGTCGGCGATGGCCTTCTCGGCCCGGTTCTGGCTGCGTACGGCGAACTCGTCCTGGTCGGCCCGGGTGACGCCCTTGAGCTGGGCGACGTTCTCGGCGGTCTGCCCCATGGACATGTAGGCGTCGGGCAGCAGCCCCGCCTCACGGGGGTCGGACCAGGTCAGACCGCCCTCGGCGAACCGCTGGGTCCGCTCCTGGGCCGGCGCGAACACGGGGTTGTACGTGCCCGGGAGGTTGTCGCTGTTGCCGTGTGCGTAACTGCTCACGCTCTCGACGCCCGCCGCGATGAACGCGTGGCCCTCGCCGGCCCGGATCGCGTGCATCGCCATCCGGATGGACTGGACGCTGGATGCGCAGTATCGCGTCACCGTGGTGCCGGGCAACTGGTCGAGCCCGGCCAGAACGGCGACGACGCGGCCCATGTTGTGACCGGAATCCCCGCCGGGCAGTCCGCAGCCGAGGATCAGGTCACCGAGTTCGGCCGGGTCGAGATCGGGTACGGCCCGGAGTGCCGCCCGCACGATGTGCACGGCGAGGTCGTCGGGCCGGATGTCCTTGAGCGAGCCCTTGACCGCCCGCCCGATCGGCGAGCGGGCTGCGGAGACGATGACCGCCTCTGGCATGACATTTCCTTCCGGAATAAATTAATGTCTACATTAATAACTACTGAGTCACAAGCGTGCGGGGCGCTCAAGCGGACCGCCCCGGACCGCGAGGTGGAAAAGACCGTATGGACGTGGGTGGGCCGCTGAGCCCGGCCCCCGGAGAGCATCGGGTGGACGGTCTCCGGGGGCCGGACCTCTGCGCCGGTCGAGCCGCGCCAGGTCAATTCCCCGCGGAGGCAGGCGCGACCTCCACGAGCTGCTTGCCGAAGTTGCGACCGGTGAGCATGCTGATGAAAGCCGCCGGTGCGTCCTCCAGGCCACCCTTGGCGACATCCTCGCGGAACCGGATGCGCCCCTCCTTGACCCAGCCGGCCAGTTCGCCGATGGCCCGGGGCCAGTAGTCGCGGTGGTCCGCGATGACGAAGGAGTAGACGTTGACCCGGTGGAGCAGCAGGTGGCTGATCCCCTTGATGCCGTACGGCTCGTCGCGGTTGTAGTCGCTGATGTTGCCGCAGAGCACGACTCGGCCGTGGTCGTTCATCCGCGGCAGGATCGCGTCGAGGATGCGACCGCCGACGTTCTCGAAGAGGATGTCGACCCAGTCGGTGGTGAGCTCCGTGAACCGCTGCTCGAAGTCGTCGGCGCGGTGGTCGAGGCACTCGTCGAAGCCGAGTTCCTCCTTGACGTACCGGCACTTCTCCGGCCCGCCGGCGACGCCGATGACCCGGCATCCCTTGATCTTGGCGAGCTGGCCGACGACACTGCCGACCGCGCCCGAGGCCGCCGTGACGACAACGGTCTCGCCGGGCTTGGGATCACCCAGGTACAACAGGCCGTAGTGCGCCGTGGCGCCGGTCATACCGAGAACGTGCAGAGCCAGCGAGAGGTCCGCCGCGCCCAGATCCACTGTCCGGGCACTCTCCTTGGTGACGAGGCCGTATTCCTGCCAGCCGAGCATGCAGGCCACGTGGGTACCCACGGGCAGCGCGTCCTCATTGCTCTCGACGACCTCACCGACTGTCGCTCCGGGCATGGTCTGGCCGGGCTTGAGCGGCTCCACGTAGGACCGGACCGGGTTCATCATCGGCCGCATGTACGGGTCGAGAGAGAGGTGGCGGACCCGGACGAGCGCCTGGCCGGGGCCGGGAGTGGGGCGCGCGGTCTTCTCGATGAGGAAGTCGCCCTCGGTGACCATCCCTTGGGGGTGGTCACGCATCGCGACGCGGAGGGAACCCTCACCCATCACTTGCCCGCCTTCTTGAGCAGCCGCTCGGCGTTGCCGTACATGTAGGCGCGCAGGGCGGCGTCGTCGAGGTCGAGCTCACAGCTCTTCAGGACACCCTCCTCGACACCGCAGAAGGAGTAGGCCGACGCGTAGACGAAGCGGTTCGGCAGCCAGTTGACGCCGTCGGCGTACGCCTGCCCGCCCGGAGCGAACATGTAGACGTCGGGAGACACGAAGACGTTGTGGATCCCCGTGGCCTCGCTCTTGAAGGCGAGCGAGATCGCCTCGTTCACGTACGGGTAGCAGCCGTGCCCGAGGACGACCGGCATCCCGGGGTGGCGGCGGGCCACCCGGTCGAAGCGGACCGGGTCGGTGTGGCTGATGTCGGGACCGGCGAGCGGGCCCGTCATGAAGAGGAGCGGGACGCCCAGGTCGGCAATCTTCTCGTAGAGCGGGAAGAGCTGCTCGTCGTCCGCGTACATGGGCGTGCGGGCGAGGCCCGGCTCCATGCAGACGCCGATGAGGCCCAGTTCCTTCACCGCGACGTCCAGGCCCGCGATGATGTCGTCGATCGGCTTGTCGAAGTCGATGCCGGCCAGGCCGAGTACGCGGCCGTCGGTGCGCTCGGTCAGCTCGGCGAGGTCGGTGTCCTCGATGTGCACGGGGACCGGACGGTTCACCGAGTGACGGCCGTTCATGACGCCGAGGCGGACGCCGACCGAGTCCATCTCCGCGATCACGGCCTCGATGGCGCGGTCCTCCGCGTTCGGGAAGGGGTCCGTGCTGATCGTGTAGGACCGCGGAACCGCGTCACCCAGGATGCGGTTCACGGCGCCGACGACGGTCGGGGTGAAGAAGTTGCGGTAGGGGCCGGTCGGCGGGCGGAGACGGAAGTCGATGATCCGGCCACGGAGGCCGTCGAGCCGCTCGGCGGGGGTGCGGGTCATGGCGTGTTGCCCTTCTCTTGATCAGACGGAGGGACAGGCGGAGGAACAGGCGGAGGTGTCCGGGTAGGCGGAGATGTCCGGGTACTTCGGCCACCGCTCTCGCGCTGTCGCTCTGGCAGAGTAATCCGTTCCAGTGTTATTGTCGACAGTAACTTCTAGGAAGGTCTGACCCATGGATGCTGTACGGATCCGTCCCACTCCCGACGGCGGCGTTCCGGTCGTCGTCGGCCTGCCCGCACCGGCTCCGGGCCCCGGCCAGGTCCTCGTCCGCGTCCGGGCTTCGGGGCTCAACCGCGGAGAACTGCTGCAGGCCGGCCGGGTCAAGGACGGCGACCTGGTGCCCGTTGGCGTCGAACTCGCCGGGGAGATCGACACCGTGGGGGCGGGCGTCACGGACTGGAAGCCCGGCGACGCCGTCGTCGCGCACGGCACCGGTACCCAGGCCGAGCTCGTCGTGGTCTCCGCAAGTGCGTTGGTCCGCAAGCCGGAGAGCAGCTCCTGGGCCGAGGCGGGCTCCTTCCTCAACGTCTACATGACGGCTCACGACGCGCTCGTCACCAACGGCCGCATGGCACCCGGCGAGGCCGTGCTCATCAACGCCGCGACGGGCGGCATCGGACTCGCGGCCGTCCAGATCGCGCGGGCCCTCGGCGCCGGCACGGTCATCGCGACGACGACCTCGGCGTCCAAGACGCAAGCCCTGTACGACCAGGGAGCCCATCACGTCATCGGCATGTCCTCGCAGGACCAGGTGTCCACCGTCGCGGAGATCACCGGCAACCGGGGCGTCGATGTCGTCATCGACTCCGTCGGTGGCACGGTTCTGGACGACAACCTGACGTCGATGGCCGTCAGGGGCCGCCTCGTTCAGGTGGGCCGGATGGGTTCGGCCCGGGCGGAGATCGACCTGACCACTCTGTGGCGCAAGCGGCTGACCCTCATCGGCGTCACCTTCCAGACCCGGACCGAGGAGGAGCGGCTGGACTGCATCCGGGCGGCCGAACGCGACCTGCTCGACCTGTGGGAACGCCGGGTCATCGTGCCGGTCGTCGACCGCACGTTCGCCATGGCGGACGTCGGCGCGGCATACGACCACATGACCAGGAGCGGGCACATCGGCAAGATCGCACTGCTCATGCCGCCCCCGGCCGGTGACCGGTGAAGATCGCAGGCCACCGCGGCAAATTCGACCGCCTCGTGGCCCTGCGCCAACGCCTCGACCCGATCGAGGACTTCGAGCTGTGGTACTGGACGACGCTGACGGCGTGCACCAACGCCTACAACGCGGCCGTCCACGACGCCGGACTCACCGTCGCGGAAGGCGCGTTCTCCACGATTCCGGGGATGTACGTGGTCCCGGACACCGACGGCTCGTTCCACCGGGAGCTGCGCGAGCTCGGCGACGTCAGTCATGTCGGCTGGCCCCCGGTGGACGGTGACAAGCCCGATGACATCGTCCTCCTGGAACACGCCATTCACCGCATCGAGGTCTTCCGCGACCCGTGCCTGCGCGGGAACCGGCGGCCCGACGCCGCCGTCGTGGCCGAGTGCGACGACGCGTTCGCGGTCGTGACATCGGTGGCGGCCCCACGTCTGAAGGGGGAAGCATGAACGTCGAACGCCACGTCGAGCTGGCCTCGAACATCGAACGCTCGCTGACCCGACTCGGCCCGGACGACCACGAGATCGCCATCGAGGCCGCGATGCTCGCCGGCACCCACTGGCTCAACGCCGCCCTGCACGCGGACGGCGTCACAGCCGAGGACGAGGACGTCATCCACTGCTCGATGCTCGTCGTCAACATGGTCCGCAAGTACGCGGTCGCCGAGCCAGCCCTCGTCCGCGCCCTTCAGGAGATCGAGGATCTGCGTCCCCTGCACGTGCGCGGGGACGTCCCCGGCGGATCCGCCGCCGGACGCCGCGCGCTGGAACTGCTCACCGCCATGCGGCTGCGCGCCGCCGGCTCCGTCGAAGCCAGGGGCTCCGCCCACTCCGCCGACTCACTCCAGGAGGCCCGGTGAACGGCCTGATGATGCATCAGCAGCTCCTCGTCTCTACTCTCCTCACGCACGCCGAGCGCCATCACGCGAACACCGAGGTCGTCTCGGCACGGTGCGAGGGGGACATCCACCGGTACACCTTCCGCGACATGGCCCACCGCAGCCGGCAGGTGGCGCAGGCCGTCGGGGCGATGGGCGTCGGGCCCGGCGACCGCGTCGCCACCCTCGCCTGGAACGGCTACCGCCATGTGGAGCTGTATTACGGCGTCTCCGGTTCCGGTTCGGTTCTGCACACGCTCAATCCGCGCCTGCACCCGGACCAGCTCGTCTGGATCATCAACAACGCCGGCGACTCGGTCCTCTTCTTCGACCTCACCTTCGTCGACCTGGTCCGGGAGATCGCTCCGCGCGTGCCCGGCGTCCGGAAGTTCGTCCTGCTGAGCGACGCCGGGCAGCTTGCGGCCGCACAGCCCGCCGGCGACGACCTGGAGGTCACGGCGTACGAGGACCTCCTGGCGGCACAGGACGGCGACTACACCTGGCCCGACTTCGACGAGAAGCAAGCGGCCTCCCTGTGCTACACGAGCGGCACCACCGGACACCCCAAGGGGGCGCTGTACTCGCACCGTTCGACCGTGCTGCACTCGTACGGTGTCGCCCTGCCCGACTCGATGGGGCTCTCGGCCTGCGACGTGGTCATGCCCGTCGTGCCGATGTTCCACGTCAACGCATGGGGCATCCCGTATGCCGCATGCCTCACCGGGGCGAAACTCGTGCTGCCCGGCAAGGATTTGAGCGGCCCGGCCCTCACGGCGCTCCAGGAGGCCGAGGGCGTCACGATCTCCGGGAGCGTCCCCACCGTCTGGCAGGGGCAGCTGGACCACGCACGCGCCACCGGCATCACGCTCAAGACCCTCCAGCGGGCCGTCATCGGAGGCGCCGCCTGCCCCGCCTGGATGGCCCGTGAGCTGCGGGACGTCCACGGGGTCCGGGTCATCCACGGCTGGGGCATGACGGAGACGAGCCCCTTGGGCTCCGCGTCGGTCCTCAAGCTCAGCCACCAGGCTCTCGACCGCGAGGCGCAGGAGGCGGTGCTCGCCAAGCAGGGCCGCTCCCTGTTCGGCATCGACATGAAGATCACGGACGATGAGGGCGCCGAGCTGCCGTGGGACGGCCGCACGCCGGGCCACCTCATGGTGCGGGGCCACTGGGTCACCAGCGGGTACTACCCCCCGGGCCGTCCGAGCCCCCTCGTCAACGGCTGGTTCCCGACCGGCGACATCGCGACGATGGACCCCGAAGGGTTCATGCAGATCACGGACCGGAGCAAGGACCTCATCAAGTCCGGTGGCGAGTGGATCAGTTCGATCGAGATCGAGAACCTCGCCGTGAACCACCCCGAGGTCGAGGCGGCTGCCTGCATAGGTGTCGCGCACGAGAAGTGGGATGAGCGCCCGATCCTCGTGGCCGTCCGGCGGCCCGGCTCCGCGGTGACGGCGGAGGAGCTCCTCGGCTCGTTCGCTGGGAAGATCGCCAAATGGTGCGTCCCCGACGACGTGGTGTTCGTGGACACCCTGCCCATGGGGGCAACGGGCAAGATCCTCAAGGCGCCCTTGCGGGAGCAGTACCGAGAACACCTCACTCACAGCTGACCGGGGGCGTCTCCCCCACCGGAGCCGCCGTCGGGCGGTCCGTTGCACCACGGCCGGAGCGGTCGGCAACGGGCCGTTCGCCGACGGCTTCGTCGTTCCAGGGCCGTACGCAGGGCCGGGCGCAGGGCCGGGCGCCGGGCACATCAGGACGACCCGGGCAGTCCGGCCGCTCCGGCAGCAAAAGGGCCCCGCCCCGGCCTTCGCCACCCAGGGGTCCTGGTGGCATCGGCCGGGGCGGGGCTCTGAACGGTCAGCGAAGATGCGGGGTTCGCCCGCCGGCCCTCACTGTCCGCAGCTGTTGTCGATCACGTCGAATGGCACAGCGTCCGGCTTCCCGGTGGAAAACTTCACGTTCGTCTTCCAGGCGGCGGCGTCGGTCGAGGTGATGTACGACTGATGAACCTTGTCCCAGAGTCGGCCGGCCGCATCCGCCCTGAGCCCCAGCAGCTTCGACAACGACTTCACACCGGCGGCCTTGTTCGTGTCGTCGTTGATCCACTTCACCGCGGAGTCCATCGCCCTGCAGAACTTGCCGACGGTACCGGGGTGCTTGGCCTTGTAGCCCTTCGTGGTGGCCCAGAGGACCTGAAGGCCATTGCGGCTGAGGTCACCGGCCCCGCCTGCGAGGGCGTCCGAGAACGGCACGAGGTCGAGCCCGTGCGAAGCCAGCGTGAAGTACGTCGACGAGGAGCCGACGACGGCATCGACCGTGTTGTTGCGCAGAGCGGGCTCCTGCGTCACGGCCCCGCCCACGGCCACGAAGGTGACGGAGCCGGGGTCCACACCGTTCGCCTTCAGTACCTCCTGCGCGTACTTCTCCACGGCGGACCCGCGTGAGACGACGCCGACCCGCTTCCCGGCCAGCTGTTTCACGTTGGTGATGTGACCGGACTTCGGGGCGAGCAGCACCATGTCCAGCCGGCCGTAGGGCGGCAGCAGGGTGACCGGCTGCTTCTGCTGGATGGCCGGGATGATGTTGTCCGGGCTCACCGCCGCGATCTGGGTCGAGCCGCCGATGAGCTGCGCGGCGAGCTCGGGGCCCGACTTCGCCGCCAGGGGTTTGACATCCAGCCCCTCCTTCTTGAAGAAGCCCTGCTCGATGGCGATGGTCGAGGGCCAGGCGATGGAGTTGTGCAGATAGTTGCCGAGGACGATCTTCGAACCGTCGCCCTGGTCACCGGAGTTGCCCTGGCCGCAGCCGGTCAGCAGGACGAGTGCGAAACCGAGCCCGACGGCAGCCGGCTTGCTGGCCTTGTACACCCTGGGCCTCCTCTACTGTTCGATGTGGCAGGGGCCGGGGGCAAAAGCGGACGGACGGTGAACCGGCCGGGTACGCCGCAGGCGTTCACCGGCGCAGATGGGCACGGAGCCGCTCAAGGATGTCCTGATAGGCCGAGTCCATCGTGATGTGTGTCAGATCCCGCGGCCGCTCGATGTCGATCATGACGTCGTCGAGGACTCCGCCCTCCCCCATGAGCACGACACGGTCGGCCAGCGCGACGGCCTCACCGAGATCGTGCGTGACGAACATGACCGTGCGGTGTTCCTCCCGCTGCCACAGATCGAGGAACTCGTTCTGGGCGGATCGCCTCGTGTTGACGTCAAGAGCGGCGAACGGCTCGTCCATGAGGAGCAGTTCAGGGTCGAGGGCCCAGGTCCGGGCCAGTGCGACCCGCTGGCGCATCCCCTGGGAGAGCTGCCAGGGGTAGTGCTTCTCGTGGTCAGCGAGGTGGACGGTCGAGAGCCAGCGGGAAGCGGTCTCCTTCCGTTCGGCGGTGGGCTTGACCCCGCGCAGCTCCAGGCCGTACTGCACATTGCCCGACGCGGTGCGCCAAGGAAGCAGGGCATCGCGGGCGAGCATGAATCCCATCCGTTTGCGGGCGGCCCGGGGTGCGGACCCGAGGACGGTCACCGCGCCGTCGGCCGCCTCGACGAGACCTGCCGCCATGTTGAGCATGGTCGTCTTGCCGCAGCCGCTCCGGCCGACGACCGCCACGAACTGCCCGGCGGGTATCGACAGGTTGAGCTCTTCGAGGATCGTGCGGACTCCGCCGTCGGCAGAGGGAAAGGTGACGGTCACGTTCTCGAACGTCACGGCGTCGGCCGGGTGCGCGCCACCCTGAAGTGCCGACGCGCCGTTCATGGCGGGATCCGTCTCGGACCTATGGGATCGGGCTGGCATGTTCACCGCTCTTCCGGGGGCTGCCACCTGAGCAGCCGTGCCTCGATGGCGCCCATGAATTGGTTGAGAATGACGGCGATCACAGCCAGCAGGATGAGAATCGCGTACACCGCATCCATCCGGAAGATGGCGGAGTAGTTCGCGATCAGCTGGCCGAGACCGTTCTCGGCGGAGATCAGCTCGGAGCCCACTACACCGAGCAGCGAGTAGACGAGGCCGAGGCGCAGGGACGCGAAGATGGCGGGCGTCGCGACCGGGAAGAAGATCTTCGTGAACAGCTGGACCTTGTTCACTCCGAGGACGGCCGACAGCCGGAGCCACTCCGCGTCGGCGGACCGTATCCCCGCGCGCGCCCCCGACATGACGATGAAGAAGACGAGCGTCGATGCGAGGGCGACCTTGGCCCACAGCCCGATGCCGAACGCCACGATGAACAGCGGCGCCAGCGCGATGCGCGGCATGGAGTTCATGGCGTCCAGGAACGGCGTGAGAATCCGCTCGGTGGAGGGCAGGAGGCCCAGCGCGAGCCCCGCTACGACGCCCGCGACCCCCGCCATGACCCAGGCCAGCAGCACCGCCGTCATCGTCGCCCGGGTGTTGGACCACAGCTCCCCCGACTCCCCGGCAGTGACGAGGTAATGCCACGACTGCTCAGGGGACTTGGAGAGGACGGGGTCCAGGATGCCCGCGCTGGTGGTCCATTGCCACAGGCCGAACCAGGCGATCAGCAGGAAGACCTGCCATGCGCGCACCTTGATCCGTCCGCGCTTGCGGCGAGCGGACGGGGGACGGCCTTGCCCTTCGGCGGCTCCGGCCGCCCCCACGGGAACGGGTGACTTGGTGTTGCTGGAGGTCATGGCCTCTCCGTCTCGGGAATGCATCAAGAGGTTCAAGATGCCCGGTCGCTCAGGCCGGGGCCTCGCCGTGGAGCGTGATCCGGTTGAGGGCCCGCGGCTGGTCGCCGTAGTCGTGGACGGCGTAGTGCATCGTGCAGCGGTTGTCCCACATCACGAGGTCACCGGGCTGCCAGCCGTGCCGGTACACGTTGTCCGGGGTGACGGACCGGGTGTAGAGGAACTCCATGAGCGGGTCGCTCTCCTCCCTGGTCCAGCCTTCGATGCAGCTGTTCTCCAGGTGGCCGACATAGAGGGCCTTGCGCCCGGTCTCCGGGTGGGTACGGACGAGGGGGTGCACCGCCTGCGGCCGCTCCGCCTCGGGGATGCCCATCATCCGGCCGAGCCGGATGCCGCGGAAGCGCACCCGCAGGGTCTCCAGCACACGCCGCAGATCCGGTGAGAGCCTTTCGAAAGCGAGGTACTGGTTCGACCACAGGGTGTCGCCGCCCACCGGGATGGTGACGGCCGAGAGCATCGAGATCTTGGGCGGGACCGCCTCGAAAGCGGCGTCGTAGTGCCATGCCTCGGTGGCGGTGGTCTCCTTCTTGACGTCGGTGATCTGGACGACGCCCGGAGCGTCCGCGAGCTGGTTGAGCATGGCCGTGACGACCGGGTCGCCCCAGTGGCGTGCGAACCTGGCGTGCGCCGGCGGTTCGAGGTGCTGTCCCCGGAAGAGGAGCATGCAGTGCTCCAGGAACGCTTCCCGGAGTGTGGCGAGTGTCGCCGTGTCGAGGTCCTCCCCCAGGCGGACCCCTTCGACCGACGCACCGATCGACCCGGTGAGTGGTGTGATCTTCAGGGCCATGATGTTCCTCCGCGATCCGTGCCGACAGGGATGGCTCAATCCTTTTTCAGATTGATGTCGACAAGAATAAAGAAGGGGTGACCACTGTCAACCCCACGGACGAAACCCGTTCAGTCAGATACGTTCAGTCAGATACGCGGGTGTCCTCAAGGGCCACCAGGGCCGCGTCGCGGATTCGCTCGATGCGATCCACGGCGATCCGGATCACCGGGGCGGCCTTGCCCGCCGCCACCGCGGCCCGAAGGGTGTGCCAGCTCTCCAGGGACCGCGGGATGCTCCCGGGGTCGCGCGCCAGTCCCAGACGCACATATCGGAGCGTCTGGAGGGAGACGGACTGCAACAGGTCCGCGAGGGTCTGGTTGCTCGCCGCCGCCGCGATCGACGAGTTCAGCAAGAACGTCGCCGTCGCATAGTCGTCGGCGGACTGGTCGTCGACGGACTGGGAGACCGACCTCTCGACCGCGGACATGTGGGAGTCCAGGACGGCGAGCAGCCGCTTCGGTTCCTTCATCTCCTCCCGGAGGAGCATGACGTACAGCGCGATCCGCACGTCGAAGACGTTGCGCACCTCCCTGGCCGTCGGCGCGGTGACGAGCGCGCCCCTCCGTGCCTGGAACTCGACGAGCCGGTCCCGCTCAAGGATGCGCAGCGCTTCACGGACCGGCGCCCGGCTGACACCGAGGATCTCGCAGATGTCCTGTTCGAGCAGGCGCTGACCGCCGTGGATCAGGTCGAAGGTGATGACACAGGCCAACCGGGCAGCGATCTGCTCCGCCAGGGAGACCGCCACCTGCGTACTGGAGCGATGCCTGAGCAACGACTGCTCCACAGCCGTCATCCGCTGGTCACGAGGCAGGAGCAGCCCGGACAGGTCAGGCAGGTCCTCCGTCCGTTTGCGTGCCAAGCCGCAGCCCTCTTCCTCGGTCGGTGTCGTCGGTCAATGCCACCACCAACCGCGCGGACGCCACAGTACCGGCCCATCCAGCCAGGGCGGCCCGCGCGAAGCCACCAGGGAATCCCGGAAAGCGCCAAAGCCTTACCGACGCGGGGTGAGCCCGCCCAACTCCCATTGCCCGGATCAGAGTTGGTTGAACAGCGACGAAACGTTGTCCCCGAAGGTCCAGCCCTTGGAGCCGTCCCAGTTGAGCGACCAGGTCATGAGTCCCTTGAGACCGCTGTTGTAGGTGTTCCACGCCTGCGCCACCTGCCCGGTCGACATGTACCCGCCGCCCGCACCCGGTTGCGCCGGGAGTCCCGGCACCTGCTTGTCGTAGGGGACCTTGACCGTCGTGCCCTGAACGGAGAGCCCCTTGTTCAAGCAGTCCGTCTGCGCGGTGAAGCCTTCGACCGTCCCGGCGGAGTACGAGTCACCGGAGCAGCCGTACATGCTGCCGTTGTAGTACTGCATGTTCAGCCACCAGAGCCGGCCGTTGTCCGCGTACTTCTTCACGATGGGCAGATACGCGCCCCAGATCGAGCCGTAGGTGACGCTGCCCCCGGTGACGTACGCGGTCTCGGGCGCCATCGTCAGACCGAAGTTCGACGGCATCCGGGCGAGCACGCCGTCGATGATGCGGATGAGGTTGGACTGGGAGGCCGAGAGCTGGTTGATGTTGCCGCTGCCGGTCAGTCCGGTCTCGATGTCGATGTCGATGCCGTCGAAGTTGTACTGCTTCAGGAGCGGCACCACGGTGTCCACGAACCGGTCGGCGACCGCGGTGGAGCTCAGGTCGATCCCCGCCGTCGCGCCGCCGATGGACATCAGTGTCGTGAGGCCGGAGGCTTTGGCCTGGCACATCTCGGCCGGGGTCGGGACCTTCACCGTCGAGTCCATCCCGTCCTCCCAGAGGGCGGTACCGTCCGAGCGGATGACCGGGAAGGCCGCGTTGATCACGTTGTAACCGTGGGCGGGGATACGGGGGTCGGTGATCGGGATCCAGCCGAGCGGCGGGTGCACACCGTTGGCGGCCCCGTCCCAGTTCTCCCAGTACCCCTGGAGCACCTTGCCCGCGGGCTTCGACTTGACCGCACAGGTGTCGACGGCCCGCGGACTGCCGGGCGCGGCGGCGACCAGCATCTGCACGACGGCGGCCGTCGCGAGACCGACCCCCAGAAGACGTACCGTCCGACCGATCATGTCGTGTCCCTTCCTGGCCCGGCGAGTTGGCGGAGCACGGGCATCACGCACCTGGCACACACTCAGGCATCCACGTAATGTCACGTACCTGTCAATCTAAAGTGGTCCAGACCTGTGGTCAATAGGTCTGGACCAAGGCGCAGGTGAGGGGTGAACAGCGACGGGGCGTCCGCTCATTCGCCGGCCGGCAGCCTTTCGATGGCGACCATCGCCGCGTCGTCGCCCAGGCTGCCGCCGGCATGACGCAGCAGGTCGGTGCAGAGCCGTTCGAGCAGCGCGTCCGGGCCGTCGGCCCCCCAGGACGCGATCCGGTCGGGCAGCGGGTAGAACCGGCCTGCGGTGTCCCGGGCCTCGATGACGCCGTCCGTGTACAGGAGGAGGACATCGCCGACACCGAAGTCGAACGTCTCCGCGGTGAAGGCGCTGGGGAGCAGCTGGCCGAGCCCGAGAGGCAGGGCCGGCTCCCGTACGTCGAGCGAGTGCACCCGGCCCGCGCGCACCACCAGCGGCGGCGGGTGGCCGCAGCTGACCAGCTCCAGTTCCGGTTCGGCGTCGGGGATGTCGAGCACGGCCGCGGTGACGAAGGCCTCCCCGATGTCCTCGTCGGCCCCTTGCGCCCCGGCCGTGTCGATCCGGTCGGCCGCGACACCGGCCTCCAGCTGGGCAACGGCCTCGGGGAGCTCCGGATCGTAGTGGGTCAGCGCCCGGAAGGCGCCGAGGACACCGGCCGCCTCACCCATGGCTTCGAGTCCGTTGCCGCGTACGTCACCGATGATCACGCGGGTTCCGCCCGCCGTACGCGTGACCGCGTACAGATCGCCGCCGAGCTGCGCCTCCGCCTCCGCCGCCAGATAGACCGAGGAGATGCGCAGCGGCCCGCTGCGTTCCGGCAGCGGCCTCATCACCACACGCTGCACCGCGCGTGCCACCCAGCGCAGATGGGTCATCTCACGTTCGTGCCGCACTCGCAGATGGGCGAGGAAGGTGACGAAGACGGAGATCATGAAGAGTGCGGCGAGCTGGTAGGTGTGATTGAGATCGGTGACGCTGCCCCGGGTGCCGGCCACGAACGCGTCGGCCACGAGGGCCACCACACTGACGACCGCGGTGCCGAGGGGGCCGGCGAACGACGCTGTCACGGCGGGCGCCGCCACCAGGAAGGGTCCGAGATGCACAGCCGGCGGGGTGAAGACGTCCACCACCGTGACAGCGGCGATCAGAGCGAACGGCACCACCATGAGTGCCTTCGGATGGCGTCGCGGCCCCTGGAGCGAGTGCAGAAAGCGCAACGAACTCATACTCCTGCCTGTCTCACCCGGTTCGCACCCGCGCTTCGGGCGGCCAGGGCTTCGGACCGGCCCGGCTTCGGACGCCGTGTGCTCCGGGCCGCACAGAGCTGCTGCTCAGCTCTGTTTGATGGCCGAGATGTCGAACTCCAGCACCACCTTGTCGCCGACGAGGACGCCACCGCCTTCGAGAGCCGCGTTCCACGTCATGCCGTACTCCTTGCGGCTCACGGCCACCTCACCCTCGAAGCCCACCCGCTGGTTGCCGAAGGGGTCCTGGGCGGTGCCGGTGAGCTCGAAGTCGATGCTGATCGGCTTGCTGGTGTCCTTGATCGTCAGATCGCCGGTCAGCCGGAAGTGGGTGCCGTCCACCTGCTTGATCCCGGTCGAGGTGAAGGTGATCCGCGGGTAGTTCGGGACATCGAGAAAGTCGTTGGTCCGCAGGTGCCCGTCGCGCTGCTCGTTACCGGTGTCGATGGTCTCGGTATTGATGGTGACCGCGACGCTCGACTTGGCCGGGTCCGAGCCGTCCAGCTTGAGCGTGCCCTCGAACTCGGCGAACGAGCCGCGGACCTTGGTGATCATCGCGTGCCTGGCCACGAACCCGATGCGGGTGTGGGCCGGGTCGAGCACATACGTACCGGTCAGGTCGGCGAGGGCGGGCATCGTCATGGCGTACTCCAGGGGTCGCGGGGGAAGGGCACCTCACGCTAGGCAGACCGGCCGGTACCGGAGCCGGGCCGCGCCACCGTGCCGCCCGCCGGTCACCCCGATGGGCCAAGGGCTCAGAGCCCGCGATGCCCCTCCCCCGGGCCCCCGGAGAGGGCGCGCCGCCCCGCTGTCCGCGCACGGCTGCGGCTCCGGATCAGCCGGGGTGCGCCGGCCTCCCGGCGTGCCGGAACAGGCGGCCGGACGCACCCTGAGGTCATGGACAGCACACCGATAGTGGTGCACCCGCCCTCCCCCAGCGGCGGACGGCGGGTGACGATCCAAGGAGAGATCGCAGGCCTGGCCCATCACGACGCGGACGTCGTCGAGTTCCTGCGGCGGGCCGGGCTGCTGGACGCGGACACCCTGCTGGACGACGAGGCGTGGGTGAAGTGGCGGGGCGGGCGAGCCCACCAGTACGCATCGGCCCGACCTGCCTGATTCCCGGAGCGCCGGAGCGCCGCCGGACGGGGCCGTCAAGGGGGCGCCGCGGCCACTGGGTTGGGGCTCCCTGCGGCTTTCCATCGAGATGCCCCAGTGCGGTCCGCCGGCCTGATGTGCAGTCATGGCTCCTGGTTCCGTGACGATCATCACGCTCATTTCCCGGTGTCCCGTGTCAGCCGGATGCCCGGTCCCAGGCGTATTCCCAGGAGAGCCGAACACGCAGGAACCGCGGGTGCCACCGGTCATCCCGGCACGCCCCGCAGACCAGGAGAGAGTCACCATGCCGTTCTTGCCGTCCGGGCTGCGTGAGAACACACCCGTATCCGCACGCAAGTCCCGCGCGCCGGGCCAGCGGACGCACTCGTCAGCAGGGTGCGAAGCCAAGCCGGACGGAGACCGGTCGCACGGAGACCGGCCGACCGGAAACCGTTCGCGCGGGGCCCGGTGGTACGGAGACAGCCGGTACCGATCCGAGTCCGGTCCCCGCCACCGGCCGGGGGCCTTGCGATCGCTTCTTCTGCGGGTGAGCCCTGCCGACCGTGAGGTGCTGTGGCTGTATCTGGTGACCCGCCTGGGTATCTGGACCACGGCCTACTGCGCCCGCTGGCTGTTTCCCGCCGACCACAACTCCCGTGCCGCCGGTCCCCTTCTGGCACCCTTCCAGCAGTGGGACTGGTACTTCTACCTGCACATAGCCAAGGACGGCTACTTCCCCGGGCAGGGCGAATTCCTGCGCAGCACCCTGGACCACAGGGAGGCCTTTCTGCCCGGCTTCCCGCTCGTACTGCGGGCGGTGCACACCGTCGTGACGAACTGGACAGCGGCCGGCCTGCTGATCTCCTTCGCCGCCGGGGCCGTTGCCGTTCTGGCGCTCTCCCGGATCACCCGGCTGCACCTGCCCGACCACGGGGCCGGCCGGCGCACCGTGGCCTTCCTGCTGCTCTCGCCGTGTGCGATCTTCCTGGCCGCCGGCTACACCGAGGCGCTCTTCCTCGCCCTCGCACTGCCCGCCTGGCTCGCCGCCCAGCGGCGCAACTGGCCGCTCGCCGCCACGCTGACCGCCCTGGCCACCGCGGTCCGGGTGAACGGTCTGTTCCTCGCAGCCGCCATCGCGCTGCACTTCCTGCTCACCGCCCGCACCGGCCGCCAGTGGCGCCAACTCCCCTGGCTCGCCCTGCCCGCCGTACCCGTGGCGCTCTACAGCGGCTTCCTGCACGCCCACACCGGCGACTGGATGGCCTGGAAACACGCCGAGGAACACGGCTGGAACCGCACGTTCCACGCTCCCTGGGAAGCCTGGTCCAACACCTGGCACGCCGCCTTCGCCCATGCGCAGACCACCGGTTACGCCGTCATGTTCCAGGCCGAACTCCTGGCCATGGTCGCCGGACTCGCCCTCGTCGCCTTCCTGGTACGGCAGCGCCGCTGGGCCGAGGCGCTGTACATGGGCCTCACCCTGTGGGCCCTGGGTACCTCGTACTGGTACATGTCCATCCCCCGCTCCACCCTCCTGTGGTGGCCGCTGTGGATCGCCCTGGCGGGGTGGAGCCTGCGCAGGCCGGGGTTCAAGACCCTCTGCCTCGCTGTCGCCACCCCTGTCACGACTGCCGTCGCACTGACCTTCCTCTCGGGCAGGTGGGCGGGGTGAGGGAGTTGGGGTGAGTCGGGCGACACCAGTGGGCGACACCTTGCGGGCACGGCCGGTCCGGGCCGCGGCGGCGCTCCGGACCGGCACGCCGCCCTGCTGTCCGGACCCCGGGGCTATAGGTTAGGTTAGGCATACCTAAGTAGCCGTAATGAGACCTACCCGCCCGCTCCTCCTGGAGAAATTGGATGCGCCCTTTCAACGCCCGCGTCACGCAGCCGACGCCCGCCGAACGCGTGCTGTCGATCCTGACCGCAGCCCACTCGATGACGGTGGTGAGCGACGGTCACGACCCCATCGAGGTGCACCGTCTCGACGGCGCCGGCGCGATGGGCCACGTCCACCTGCACGCGCCGCCCGAGGCCCGCCCCGCCCACCCGGGCACACGCGTCCCGGTCCGGCTGGAACTCACCGACATCGCGCCCACGCCCGTACGGGACCGGATGCGGGCCCGCGTCACGGTCACCGGCCTGCTGTTGGCCGAGTACAGCATGGAGACCACGGCGAGCACCTGCATGGAGTTCGGCCAGGCGGTCCTCGACGACCACAACGGCCGGGCCTTCGTCACGTATGCCGCGCTGCAGAGGACGGACCCCGATCCGATCGCCACCGGCGAGGCGGCGATGCTGACCCACCTCATGGACGGCCACAGCGAACTCGTGCCCCTCCTCCTGCGTCTCGCACAGCCACAGCCGGACAAGGGCATGGTGCGCGTCCTGCCGCTGGCGATGGACCGTTACGGCCTGACCCTGCGTCTGGAATACCCCGGAACCCACCGTGATGTGCGCCTGCCGTTCGCGAAGCCGCTGACCCGGACCGACCAGGCCGGCCCTCAGATCCGTTCCCTGGTGGCCGCCGCCCGGCGCGTGTCCCACCTCAACCGGCTGCTCGCCTGACCGGCCACGGGCCGCGCCCGACGCGTCCCGCACGAGAGACCGCCTCAACCGGATATGGCCCAAGCGCGGCCGTAGGGCCCGCGCTACGCCTGTTCGCTGCTGACCTGGTGCGGCCAGCAGGAGATGACGACCAGGAAGGGCCACAGCGCCTGCGTGAAGGTCAGGACACGTTCGGCGACGCCCGGCAGCCCGTGAAGCTGGAGCCCGACGAGGAACCAGACCGCGCAGGCGCCCATCATGGCAGTGACCGCGATCGACACGTCGTGCCGCAGCCCCCATGACGCACCCCCGTCCCGGACTGCGGCAGGCCGCAGTCCCCACGGCGCGTCCGCACCACGGTCGACCGCCAGTACCGGCCAGACGGCCAGCAGCCCGAACCCCACCGTGACCACAGCCCCGTGACCGAACGAACCTCCACTCGGGGGCGCCGGTACCAGCGTCAGCACCATCGCGGAGATCCCGCCCCCGGCGAGCGCGGCCCGGCCGAGGAGCGTGGCGGAGCGCAGCCCGATCGCGGTGACGACGTAACAGGCCCCGAGGGCCAGCAGCATCCCGGTCATCACCCCGTATCCGGGCATACCGTAAGCGGCGAGGACACTGATCGTGCGGGTCTTGGGGTTGTAGCCGGGCCCCTGCAGCAGCTCCGCGAGATTCCAGCCCCCGATGAGCAACACAGGTGCGAACCCGGACGAGAGCAAGGCCCACCAGGGTACAAGTCGCATCGGATCACCATAAGATGCCATGCTCTGCGCTCGCTGGATCCCACGCGGGAAGCACGACCGCGCTCGCGGGCGGCCGCCCGGGTGCGTGCGTGCCGTTGCACCGAACGGATGGGCGGCTGGTGGGCGGGTGGCGCGGCTGCCGTTCTTCCCGGGGAAGGCCGCTGATCCTGGCGTCTGTCAGGACATCGGGCGGAAGGGACGAGCCGTTGCAGGTCGAATTCGTTACGAGCATCGCGCCGATCGTGCGGGACCGCGAGGCTGCGCGAGCGTTCTATCAGGACGCTCTGCACTTGACGTTCGAAGGCGGTGAAGGCGACTACGTCTTCACCCACAGGCTGGGCGGCGTCAAGCACTTCGGGCTGTGGCCGCTCGCCGAGGCCGCTCGCGCCTGCTTCGGAACCGAGGAGTGGCCGACAGATGTTCCCATCCCTCAAGCCAGTGTGGAGTTCGAGGTCCTGGACGTCGCCGGGGCAGCCGACGAGCTGAAGCAGCGCGGCCACCGGCTGATCCACGAAGCCCGGACGGAACCGTGGACGCAGGTGACCGCGCGGCTGCTCAGCCCGGAAGGACTCCTCATCGCCGTCTGCTACACACCCCAGTTCCATGCGGACGCGGACGCGGAGCGGGAGGCCGACGGGGGCTGATCCCGCCCCCGCCCGTGGCCCGGACGTGCCTTCGCGCGCCAGGTACACCGCCGCCCTCAGACCCCCGGCATCGGTCCCACCCGGGGCCGCAGATAGACCACCCACGTCACGGCGCAGCACACCGCGTACGTCGCCAGAAAGGCCCAGTACGCCGCGTCGCCGTCCCCGACGGCCATGAACGACTGCCGGAAGGCGATGTTCACCAGGACACCGCCGAACGCCCCGAGCGCGCCGGCCAGTCCGATCAGCGCCGACGCCCGGCGCCGCGAGTCCCGCTCCGCGGTGTCCTCGTCGGCTCCGGCCGCGACCGCGATCCGTGCCCCGGCCTGGAAGATCGCCGGAATCATCTTGTACGTCGAGCCGTTGCCGATCCCGCTCAGCACGAACAGTGCCACGAAGCCGGTCAGGAACATCGGCAGCGACTTCTGCTGCGAGGCGACCAGCACCACGCCCGTGCCCGCCGCCATCGCGGCGAAGGTCCACAGCGTCACCCGGGCGCCGCCCCAGCGGTCCGCCATCCTCCCGCCCAACGGCCGTACCAGCGAGCCCAGCAGAGGGCCGAGAAAGGTCAGGTACGCGGCTTTCACGGGGGTGTCGAACTGCTGGTGGAACTGCACCTGCAGGACCTGTCCGAAGGCGAAGCCGAAGCCGATGAACGAACCGAAGGTGCCGATGTAGAGCAGCGACATGACCCAGCTGTGCGGCTCCCCGGCCACCTCCCGCAGCGCCCGCCTGTCGCTCCTCAGCGACGTCAGGTTGTCCATCCTCAGCGCCGCGCCCAGCGCGGCCAGCACGATCAGCGGCAGGTAGACCAGCGGTACCAGCCGCGGGTGCGCCGCGCCCGCTGTGGCCAGCACCAGCAGGCCGACCAGTTGCACGACCGGGACGCCGAGGTTGCCGCCGCCCGCGTTGACCCCCAGCGCCCAGCCCTTGAGGCGCTGGGGGTAGAACGCGTTGATGTTCGCCATGGAGGAAGCGAAGTTGCCGCCGCCGACACCGGCGGCACACGCCACGGCGAGCAGCGTTCCGTACGAGACACCGGGCCGCAGCACGAGCCCCGCCAGCACCGTCGGAACCAGCAGCAGCAGCGCGCTGACCATGGTCCAGTTGCGGCCGCCGAACCTCGCCACCGCGAAGGTGTAGGGCAGACGCAGGACCGCGCCGAGCGCCGTGGGCAGTGCGGTGAGTGTGAACTTGCCTGCCGCGTCGACGTGGTACTCCGGTCCGAGGAACAGCACCAGTACCGACCACAGGCTCCACACCGAGAATCCGATGTGCTCGGACAGGACCGAGAAGACCAGATTCCGGCGGGCGACTCCCGCCCCGGTCTCCGCCCAGAACACCTCGTCCTCCGGACGCCAGTCCGTGATGGACCGGGGCCGGGCCGCGTCCACCGCCCCTTCTGTATCCCGGGGAACGTCCCCGGCCGGGGCTTCTGTTCCGGCTGTTCCGGCTGTTCCGACGGCAGTGCGCATCAGCTGTCACCTGCTGGTTCGTGAGTTGGGGGTACGTGTCGACCCGACGCTAGGAGCGGCGGGTTTCGCCGGTCGTCCCCCCGCCGCTCAGCCGTGCTACGGCTCGCGCACGGCCGCTCCGACCAGCTGTGAGGGCGCCGCCGCTCCGGTCCGAACCGGCCAGACCCGCAGCTCTGCCGGGGTGCCGTCGGGGGCGGTGTCCTCGTCCAGGCAGCGGCCGTCCCGCAGGTCGAAGACCTGCTTGTACATCGGCGAGGCCACCGTCGGGGCCGTACCCCGGCTGCCGAGGATGCCGCGTGAGATGACGTACGCGCCGCTGAACGGGTCGCGGTTGTCGACCGCGTACAGCGCGCCCGCCCGGTCGCGGAAGACCGCCACCTGCGCGCCGCGTCCGCTGAGCACGGCCACACCGCGCCCGGGAATCAGGTCCCGGTAGTCACAGACAGGCGTCCACCGAGTGCCGTCGAAGATCTCCACCAGTGTGCTCATGCGGTACGCACCTCCAGTCGGGCTCCGGCCACCAGGGCCGGTGCGGGGCTCTGCTCGTTCTCGCCGGGGCGGGCCGGCCGGATCTGGCCGCGCTCCGGCATGAAGGCCACGGCAGGGTCGGGCGTGCCGGGGGCGTTGACGAAGGATGCGAAGCGGCGCAGCCGTTCGGGGTCGTCCAGCACGGCGGCCCATTCGTCGCGGTAGCCGCCGATATGACGCTCCATCAGCAGATCGAGCTCGGCGCAGATGCCCAGCGAGTCGTCCATGACGACCGCCCGCACATGCTCCAGGCCGCCCTCGACGCGGTCCAGCCAGACGGACGTCCGCTCCAGCCGGTCGGCGGTGCGGATGTAGAACATCAGGAATCGGTCGATGCTCCGGATCAGCGTCTCCCGGTCCAGGTCGGCAGCCAGCAGGTCCGCGTGACGTGGCGTCATACCGCCGTTCCCGCCGACGTAGAGGTTCCAGCCGGAGGAAGTCGCGATGATGCCGAAGTCCTTGCCCTGCGCCTCCGCGCACTCGCGTGCGCAGCCGGATACCGCGGATTTGAGCTTGTGCGGCGAGCGCAGGCCCCGGTAGCGCAGCTCCAGCTCGATCGCGAGGCCGACCGAGTCCTGCACTCCGTACCGGCACCAGGTCTCGCCGACGCAGGACTTCACCGTACGCAGCGACTTGCCGTACGCGTGGCCGGACTCGAAGCCCGCGTCCACCAACCGCCTCCAGATCCCGGGCAGTTGATCGACCGCGGCGCCGAGGAGATCGATCCGCTGGCCGCCGGTGATCTTCGTGTAGAGCCCGAAGTCCCGGGCGATCTCGCCGATGGTGATCAGACCGTACGGGGTGATCTCGCCGCCCGGGATCCGTGGCACCACCGAGTAGGACCCGTTGCGCTGGAGGTTGGCCAGGAAGTGGTCGTTGGTGTCCTGCAGCGCGGCCTGCTCGCCGTCGAGGATGTGGCCGTTGTCCGAGCCGGCCAGGATCGAGGCGACGGCCGGTTTGCAGATGTCGCAGCCCTCCCCGCTGCCGTGTCCGTCGATCAGGGCCGAGAAGGAGGTGATCCCGGTGGCCCGGACGATCTCGTAGAGCTCGGCGCGGGTGTGCGCGAAGTGCTCGCACAGGTTCGTGTCGACGCTGACGCCGCTCGCTGCCAGCTCCTCGGTCACGATGGTGCCCAGCAGTTTGACGCAGCTGCCGCACCCGGTGCCCGCGCTGGTGCACTTCTTGACCGCGGGGACGGTGGTGCAGCCCTGCTCACGGACGGCGGCGCGGATCTCGCCCTGGCTGACGTTGTGGCAGGAGCAGACCACGGCATCGTCCGGCAGCGCGACCGGCCCGGCCGGGCCGGCACCGGCCGGAAGTACCAGCCGCTCGGGGGCGGTCTGCAACGGCTTGCCGCCGATCGCCAGCGGGCGCAGCAGGCCGTACGACTCGGTGTCGCCGACCAGCACACCGCCGAGCAGTTGCCCTTCGCGGCCGATGACCAGCTTCTTGTAGACCCCGGATCGGCTGTCGCTGTAGAGGACGTCGAGCGCGCCGTCGGTCGCGCCGTGGGCGTCACCGAAGCTGGCGACGTCGACGCCGAGCAGTTTGAGCTTGGTCGAGGTGTCCGCGCCGGTGAAGGCGGACTCGTCGCGGTGTTCGCCGGCGAGTGAGCGGGCGGCCGTGCCGGCCATCGCGTAGCCGGGGGCCACCAGGCCGTAGACCTTGCCGTCGGCGGCCAGCGCGCACTCGCCGATGGCGTAGACGTGCGGGTCCTGGGTACGGCAGCGCTCGTCGACGACGATGCCGCCGCGCTCACCGACCGGCAGACCGCTCTCTCGGGCCAGCTGGTCGCGCGGTCGTACACCGGCCGAGAAGACGACCAGACCGGCCGGGAGTTCGCGGCCGTCGGAGAGTTCCGTCCCGCACACCCGTCCGTCGTCGCCGGTGACGATGGCCCGGGTGCCGGCCCCGGTGTGGACGTGGACTCCCAGGTCCTCGATCTTGCGGCGCAGCAGCTGCCCGCCGCCCTCGTCGATCTGGAGGGCCATCAGCCGGGGCGCGAACTCGACGACGTGCGTCTCCAGGCCGAGCGCCCTGAGGGCGCCGGCCGCTTCGAGGCCGAGCAGGCCGCCGCCGACAACGACGCCGGTGCCCGACCGGCCGGCGTCGGCGCGGATCGCCTCCAGGTCCTCGATGGTCCGGTAGACGTGACAGCCGGCCGCGTCGTGGCCGGGGACCGGCGGCACGAACGGGTACGAGCCGGTGGCCAGCACCAGCGCGTCATAGTGCAGCACCTCGCCGGATGCGGTGGTGACGGTCTGCGCGGCCCGGTCGATCGCGGCGGCCGGGTCGGCGAGGCGCAGGTCGATGCCGTGCTCGGTCAGGAAGCCCGGCGCGGCGAGCGACAGTTCCTCGACGCTGGTGCCGGAGAACCACGAGGTCAGATGGACCCGGTCGTAGGCGGGGCGCGGTTCCTCGGCGAGTACGGTGATCCGCCAGGCGGCGGCCCCGGGCTGCCCGGTCAGCGCCTCCAGGAAGCGCTGGCCGACCATGCCGTGACCGACCAGGACGAGATCCTTCAGCCGGCGGGGCAGCCGGCCGGATGTCTGGTGATGCGTCATCGGGAGGCTCCGTAAGGGGTGAGCAGGTGCAGGGGTCGGTCGGAAAGGAGGTCGTCGCGCTCGCAGGCAAGGGCGAGGTCGCCCACGGTGGCCAGGTCGCCGAGCAGGATCGCGCCCACCAGACGCCCGTCGCGCAGCATGAGCTTCTTGTAGGTGCCGCGCGTCGCGTCCGTCAGCCGCAGCACGTCCAGTCCGGGATCGGCTGCCTGATCGGCATCGTCGAGGTGGGCATCGCCGAAGGCCGCGTACTCCAGCGGTCCGGCGCTGAGCCGGGCCAGCGGGCGCGCGCCCCGGTAGAGCGCGCCGGGGTCCGCGCCGGAGAGCCGTGCGGCAAGTACGTCGGCCTGCTCCCAGGCCGGTCCGGACAGCCCGTGCACCGTGCCGCGGTGCTGGGTGCAGTCGCCGATGGCATACACGTGGGGCTCGGATGTGGCCAGCGTGTCGTCGACGACGACGCCGGCGCCGACGTCCAGTCCGGCGGCGTGGGCGAGCGCGGTGCGCGGCCGGACACCGCAGGCGAGGACGGTCAGGTCGGTGCTGAGGCGGTAGCCGTTGGCCAGCTCGACGGCGGCGCCGTCGGTGGCGCTCCCCTCCACGACCGCACGGGCGCGGTTGCCCGGATAGGCCTCGACGCCCAGCCCGCGCAGCCCGGCGCGGAGCGCGGCCGCCGCTTCGGCGTCGAGCTGCCGCTCGATCAGATGCGGACCCTGGTGCACGATCTCGACGGTGAGGCCGATGGCGGCCAGCGCCCGGGCGACGCTGACGCCGAGCACCCCGCCCCCGATGACCACCGCGCGTCGCGCCCTGCCTGCATCCTCGGCCAGCCGCGCGCAGTCGGCGAGGGTGCGCAGGGCGTGCACGCCGTCGCGCAGCCCGGCGCCGTCGGGGCGGCGCAGGCCGCGGACCGGGGGCAGCAGCGGGTTGGCGCCGGTCGCGAGGACGAGTTGGTCCCAGGCCTCCCGGCGGCCGTCGGCCAGCGTCAGCGTGCGTGCGCCGGGGTCCACGGCCACCGCCTCGATACCGAGCCGCAGTTGAGCCTCACCGGTCGGCAGAGCGATCGACTCCGCGTCGTAACGTCCGGTCAGCACATCGGCGAGCAGCACCCGGTTGTAGGGAGCGCGGGCCTCGGCCCCGTACAGGGTGATCCGGGCGGTGCCGCCGAGGGCGCGGTAGCGCTCGGCGAAGCGCGCTGCGGCCATCCCGGCCCCGACGACCGCGATATGACGTGCCGTCAGGCCATGGTTCAGGCGCTCGTTCATACGGGTTCCCCTTCGCCGGACCGCGCCGCTCCGGCCGGCATTGCTCCGGCCCGCGCTGCTTCCACCCGCACCGCGCAGACCTTGAACTCGGGCATCTTCGAGGTCGGGTCCAGTGCCGGGTTGGTGAGTGTGTTGGCCCGGCCCGCACCCGGCCAGTGGAAGGGCATGAACACCGTGTCCGTTCGGATCGCATCGGTGATCCGGGCCGGTGCGACCGCCCGGCCCCGCCGGGAGGTGACCGCGAGCAGCTCCCCCTCCGTCACCGCCAGCCGCCGCGCGAGCAGCGGGTGCAGCTCCACGAACGGTCCGGGTGCGGCGGAGTTGAGCGCGCCGACCCGCCGGGTCTGCGCCCCGCTCTGGTACTGCGACAGCACGCGCCCCGTGGTCAGGTACAGCGGGTACTCCGCGTCGGGCTCCTCCGCCGCCGGGCGGTGGGTGACCGGGGCGAAACGGGCGCGGCCGTCCGGCGTGGCGAAGGCGTCCAGGAAGAGTCGCGGCGTGCCGGGGTGGTCCCCGGCCGGGCAGGGCCAGAAGACGCCGTCCCCGGCGCGGATCCGGTCGTAGCTGATGCCCGCGTAGTCGGCCGCACCGCCGGCCGATGCACGGCGCAGCTCATCGAAGACCGTCTCCGGGTCGTCGTGGAACCCCCGGTCGACGCCCAGCCGTTCGGCGAGTTCGCGCATCAGCCACAGGTCTCCGCGTACGCCGTCGGGCGCGTCCACCGCCCGCTGCCGGAGGATCACCCGGCCCTCGACATTGGTCATCGTGCCGGTCTCCTCCGCCCACTGGGCGCTGGGCAGGACGACATCGGCGAGCTGCGCCGTGTCGGAGAGCACGAGGTCGCTGACCACGAGCAGGTCCAGTGAGCGCAGCCGCTGCGTCACATGGGCCGCGCGCGGGGCGGAGACGACGGGGTTGGACCCCATCAGCAGCAGCCCGTGCACGCCGTCCTCGCCCGGCGCGCCGAGGCTGTCGAGCAGCTCGTAGGCCGAACGGCCCGAGCGCGGCAGGCTGTCCGGGTGCACGCCCCAGACGCGGGCGACGTGCTCACGTGCGGCCGGATCCTCGATGGAGCGGTAGCCGGGGAGCTGGTCGGCCTTCTGGCCGTGCTCCCGCCCGCCCTGCCCGTTGCCCTGGCCGGTCAGACAGCCGTAACCGGAGTACAGCCGGCCCGCCTTGCCCGAAGCAAGGCAGAGGTTGATCCATGCGCCGACGGTGTCGGTGCCCTTGCTCTGCTGTTCCGGGCCGCGTGCGGTCAGCACCATGCCGGTCCTGGCCCGTCCGAAGCGGTGGGCAGCATCCCGGAGTTGTTCGGCCGCTATGCCGGTGAGCCGCTCGACGCGCTCCGGCCAGTGGGCCATCGCCGCGGCACGTGCCTGCCCGAATCCGGTGGTGCGCGCCTCGACGAAATCGGTGTCGACCGTCCCGTCGGCGATCAGCAGGTGCAGCAGGCCGAGCGCGAGTGCCAGATCGCTGCCGGGCAGCGGCTGAAGGTGGAGGTCGGCCAGGGCGGCGGTCCTGGTGCGGCGCGGGTCGACGACGATCAACGTGCCGCCGTTCTCCCGGAGTTCGCGGAAGTAGCGCAGCGCGGGCGGCATCGTCTCCGCGGGGTTGCTGCCGACCAGGATCAGGCACTCGGTGCGCGGGATGTCCTCCAGCGGGAAGGGCAGCCCCCGGTCCAGGCCGAAGGCGATCCTGTTCCCGGCGGCGGCCGACGCCATGCAGAAGCGGCCGTTGTAGTCGATGTTGGCGGTGCCGAGTGCGACCCGGGCGAACTTGCCCAGCTGGTACGCCTTCTCGTTGGTCAGCCCGCCGCCGCCGAAGACTCCGACCGCGTCGGCGCCGTGCTCGGCCCGGATCGCCGCGAAGCCCCGCGCGACCCGGTCCAGCGCCGCGTCCCAGCTCGCCGCCCGCAACTCGCCGCGTTCACGGACCAGCGGCGTGCTCAGCCGGTTCGCCGGGCCGAGCAGCTCTGCGGCGGACCGGCCCTTCCCGCAGAGCGCGCCCCTGTTGACGGGGAAGCCGGGCCGCTCGACGACCAGCGTCCCGGCGCCGTCGGCCGCGGCGAGGCGCATACCGCACTGCAGCGAGCAGTACGGGCAGTGCGTGTCGGTGAGGGTCGTCATGCCATCGACCTTGGCCGCCGGTCGTTACGCGTCCTTGTCGCCCGTGTTGCGCCCGCGGTACGCGTCCCTCACACCGCAGCCGGGACGGGGTGCGGTCGCGGACATGCGCCGTAACACCGCACGGCGTCATCTCACGCGCGCGTGACGGCTGGGCAATCTCCCGGTAACCGGGTGGCCCGAGTCTGCGTCCATGAGCACTTCCGGCAACCCCACCCCGACCGCGCCGACGGGCCCGCTGACGGGGTACACCGTCGGCGTGACCGCCGCGCGCCGCCGTGACGAGCTCGTCGCGCTGCTGACCCGGCGCGGCGCGCGCGTGGTCGAGGCACCGGCGCTGCGCATCCTCCCGCTGGAGGACGACATCGCGCTGCGCCGGGCGACCGAGCTGTGCCTGACCGCGCCGCTGGACTACGTCGTGGCGACCACCGGTGTCGGCTGGCGCGGCTGGATGAGCGCGGCCGACGGCTGGGGGCGCGGCGCCGCGCTGTCCGCCGCGTGCCGGAACGCCGTCGTACTGTCCCGTGGCCCGAAGGCGACCGGCGCGGTCCGCGCCAGCGGGCTCGACGAGGCGTACTCCCCCGGGAGCGAGGTCACCGGCGAACTGCTCACCTGGCTGCTGGCCCAGCCACTGGCAGGCCGCCGGATCGCGGTGCAGGAACACGGCCTGCCGCTCACCGCGTTCGGCGCGGCCCTGCGCGAGCGCGGCGCCGAGGTCGTCCCGGTCCCCGTCTACCGCTGGGCTCCGCCGGAGGACCCGGGCCCGGTCCGGCGGCTGGTCGAGCAGACCGTCCGCCGCGAGGTCCACGCGCTGACCTTCACCAGCGCGCCCGCGATCACCGCCTTCCTGGAGACCGCGGCGGCCGACGGCCTGCATGAGCTGGTACTGGAGGCGATGTCCGGCGACGTACTGCCGGTCTGCGTCGGCCCGGTCTGCGGCCGGCCGCTGCTGGACGCCGGGCTGCCGGTGGTCTGGCCCGAACGCGGCCGCCTCGGCGCGCTGGTCCGCACGCTCACCGAGACGCTGCCCCGGCGCAGCCGCCAGGAACTCCGCGTCGCCGGGCGTGCGTTGGTGCTCCAGGGCAGCGCGCTGCTGGTCGACGGGGAGAACTACTGGCTCTCGCCGAAGGGCGCGACGCTGCTCCGCGCGCTGGCCGAGAGACCTGGCCGGGTGCTCAGCCGCGCCGAACTGCTGGGCCGCGCCTGGGCCGGCTCCGATGCGGACGAGCACGCGGTGGAGGCCGCGATCGGCCGGCTGCGCGCCTCGCTCGGCCCGCACGGCGACCTGGTCAGGACCGTGCCCAAGCGCGGCTACCGGCTGGCGACGGCATGACCGTCCCTGCCGGTCCCGATCCCGCCCGCCAGGCGCCGCCGACCCTGCTCGCGGTGGCCCACGGCACCCGGGACGCCGAAGGTGTCGCGGTGACCGAGGCGCTCGTCGCCGGGGTGCGCGCGCTCCGTCCCGGACTGCGCGTGGAGCGGTGCTTCCTCGACCTGGTCGCCCCCTCCCTGCCGGAGGCGCTGGCCGGACTGAACGGTGAGGTGGTTCTCGTACCGCTGCTGCTCGGCGCCGGATACCACGTCCGCGCCGACATCCCCGGCGCCCTCGCGGCCGCGCCGCACCTGCGCGTCCGGGTCGCCCGTGTGCTCGGCCCCGACCCGCTGCTGGCCGAGGCCCTCGCCGACCGTCTCGCCGACGCCGGGTGGCGCGCCGGGGACGGGCCGGTCGTACTCGCGGCGGCGGGATCCACGGATCCCGGCGCCAACGCCGGCACCGCGGCCATGGCCTCGCTGCTGCGCGAACACCTCCCGGGCGGGGACGGAGTCGTCCCCGCCCACCTCTGTGCCGTCGGCCCCACCCCCGCCGAGGCCGTCGCCGCACTTCGCTCCGAGGGCCACGCCCGCGTCGCTGTCGCCGAATACCTGCTGAGCCCCGGCTTCTTCGCCCGCAGCGCCGCCCGTTCCGGCGCCTGCCTCACCTCCGCCCCGCTCGGCACGCACGACGCGCTCGCCCGCCTCGTCATGCGCCGCTACGACGAGGCCCGCGGTGCCGGTCGTCAGCCGCGGGGGCTGCTGACCCGTTCGGGCCGGATCACATAGATCACCCGGACCTGGTCCCGGCCGCCGAACCACGGGTAGGGGCCGCCGAGATACTTCTGCGCGAGCGCCTCGATGTGGTCGACAGCCCCCTCGGTGGTCACCCGCAGCACCCGGCCACGGATCTGGACGTAGGAGGAGGGGTCCGAGGGGTCGGAGACCGCGACGGCCACGCGCGGGTCGCGCGCGATGTTCCGGGTCTTCTGATGCGACTCGACGCTGTTGATCAGGACGTGCTCGCCGTCGGTGTCCACCCATGTCTGGGTGAGCTGGGGCGAACCGTCGGGCATCGTCGTGGCGATGTAGCAGGTGCTGGGGCGGCGCAGCAGCGCCACCACGTCATCGCCGAGGGGTACGGACACGGGGCTGCTCCAGAGGTCGGGATCGGTGGGGTACTGGGCAACGGTAGCCACGGCAGGAATCCCGGCCCTCCCCCACCCCTTGGAATCATCGAACAGCCGTCGATGACTCAGTGACGGAATTCGTTGAATCAATCCACCAGTGCAACGAAATCAGAAGAAGATCTGGGCATACAGGGACGAAATCTGTATGCTCCGCCGGAAGCCGGGATCCGGACCGCCGGAAACCGTGCGAGCGCGGGGACCAGTACCAGTAACGGCTCAGCCCCGTACACCGTCACCGCGGAGAGACAGCCATGAGCCCAGCCCTCCCCAGCCGGCCGCTGCCGGAGTCCGAGCGCACACGCCACCGCCGGCTCCGCGAACAGGGCAGCCTCGAACGCGCCGACCTCGACGCCATCCTGGCCGCAGGCTTCATCTGCCATCTCGGGGTGACCGTCGAGGGGACCATGATGGTCGTCCCCACGGTCTACGGATCGGACGGCACCACGCTCTACTTCCACGGCTCCGTCGCCAGTCGCAGCCTGGCCGCGTCCCCGGAGGCAGCCGTCTGCGTCACCGTCACGCACGTGGACGGCCTGGTACTCGCCCGCTCGGTCTTCGAGCACGGTGTCAACTACCGCAGTGCCATGGTCTTCGGCACCCCTCGTCTCGTCACCGACCCGGACGAGAAGACCGAGGGCCTGCGCTGCCTCACCGAGCAGGCCACTCCGGGCCAGTGGGACTACGCCCGCCGCCCGAGCCGCAAGGAACTGGCCGCCACCGCCCTGCTCGCCCTCTCCCTCGACGAGGCATCGGTGAAGATTCGCACCGGTCCCCCGGACGACGGCGGGAGTCCCGACGCCGAGCTGGACGTCTGGGCCGGCACCCTCCCCCTCCGCACCACCTGGGGCACCCTCGAACCGGACCCCCTGCTCACCCCCGGCATCACCGCCCCGCCCCACATCGCAGACCGCGCGGGGACCGACGCCACGTAGTCACGACCCCGCCGGTCCGCCCCCGCCCGCTCGGCCTCCGCGCCGCCCGGCTGCCTGCGGCACGCGGTCACGTCCGGAGCGACCGGCGTGCGGATGCCCGGATCACTAATCCTCTGCGCACCCCTGGCCCATACCGACCAGTCAGTACTACCCTCCCGGCCATGCGACGCCCGAAGGCGTACGCACTCATCGGCAGGAGGCCAGGATGACGGTTCCGTCACCGGCGGGGACAGCACGGCCGCAGGGCCGGGCGCTCACTTCAGCGTTGAGGGGGCTGGGCAACCGTCAGCTGGACCACTATCCGGAGAACCGTCGCCGCTACTGGTATCTGGCGATCGTCGTGCTCGCCACGGTCGTTCTGTACTACCAGCTCTACATCCAGTACGCCGTGTCGACGGCCATCATCAGCCACTACCACATGACGTTCCTGTACTTCGTCTACATCTCGGTGGCCGCCAACGCGGTCGGCGCCTTCGCCTCCCTGGTGGCCGGTCTTGCCGACCGCTGGGGACGGGCGAACATCGCGGTGTACGGCCTGCTCCTGGTCGGCCTGCTCACCACGTTCGCCCTGCCGAACGCGCCGGGAAAGGTGAGCTACCTGGTCATCTACGCGTGCGTCGCACTCGTCGAAGGCATGATCCTGGTGGCCACCCCCGCGCTGATCCGCGACTTCTCGCCGCAGCTCGGCCGCGCCTCGGCCATGGGGTACTGGACGATGGGCCCGGTTGTCGGGAGTCTCGTGGTCACGGCGGTCACCGGCCGCACCTTCACCGGCTCCACCACCTGGCAGGACGAGATCCGGTATGCGGGGGTCGCCGGACTGGTCGTGTTCGTGGCCGCGTTCATCGGACTGCGGGAACTCGCCCCCGCGCTGCGCGGCCAGATCATGGTGAGCCTGCGTGACCGCGCCCTGGTCGAGGCACGCGCCAAGGGGATCGACGCCGAGTCGGCCCTGCACGGACAGTGGCGCCAGATGCTCCGCCTCGATGTCCTCGGCTCGGCCCTCGCCATCAGCCTCTACCTGTTGCTGTACTTCGCCGCGGTCGGCAACTTCGTAGTCTATTTCGCCACGAACTTCGGATACTCCGCGCAGCGCACGAACTCCCTGCTCAACTGGTATTGGGGGACGAACGCCGTCTTCCTGGTGGCAGCCGGACTCCTCTCCGACCGGCTGCGGGTGCGCAAGCCGTTCATGCTGATCGGTGCGCTCGGCTCGATCGGCTTCACCCTCGCATTCGTGCTGCACACCACCCAGCCGCACACGGGCTATTACACCTTCGCGTTCATCGTGGCGGGCATCGGCGCCACCAGCGGCGTCGCGTACTCACCGTGGATGGCGGGCTTCACCGAGACGGTCGAGCGGCGCAACCCCGCGGCCATCGCGACCGGGCTGGCCGTGTGGGGGTGGCTCATACGGATCACGGTCGCCGCCTCCGCTGCCTGCCTGCCGCTGGTCGTGAGCACCGTGACCCCGCTCATCGAGCACGGCACAGCGGTCAAAGAGGCCTCTGTCCAGGCCGCCCCCGCCCTGGCCATCACGCGCGCCCATCCGCAGCTCTTCGCGCAGCTCTCCTCCTATCCCCCGGGCAAGGCACCCGCACCGCTGACGGCGCGGGCGGTGCAGGAGGTCGGCGCGGGCGGCTTGCGGACCGTCCGGAAGGCCGCACCACAACTGAAGATCCTGCGCGTCCACGGCCCGGAAGTGCAGAAGGCCACCGCACACAACGCGCAGGAGTGGCAGACCTGGTGGTGGGTCTGCCTGGGAGGCCAGGTGCTGTTCCTGCCGTGCATCTTCGTGATGACCGGCCGCTGGCGCCCACGTGAAGCACGCCGCGACACCGAGGCCCACGAGCGTCTGGTGGCACAACAGCTCGCCGGGATGAAGGAGATCAGCGCATGACGGAAGTGACGGGACAGGCCGGAGCGCCCCAGCAGGCGGGTGGCGGTCTCCACGGACTCAGCGCCCTCGACCAGGGCGCAGCCGTACGCAGGGGCGAGGTCGGCCCCCTGGAACTCGTACAGCACCAACTGGCCCGTATCGAGCAGTTCAACGACCGCTACGGAGCATTCCTCACCATCGATCACCGTGCGGCCGTCGCGCAGGCCGCAGCGGTGCAGGAGCGGCGCGGGGAGGAGGGTCTCTCACCGCTGTTCGGCGTACCGACGGCTGTCAAGGACCTGGTCGACACCGCCGGTGTGCGCACGACGTACGGTTCCCGGGCCTTCGCCGGGTCCGTACCGGAGGTGGACGCCCACACGGTGACCCGGTTGCGCGAGGCCGGCACGATCAGCCTGGGAAAGACCAACACCCCGGAATTCGGCTGCTGTTGCTACACCGACAACGACCTGACCGGGCCGGCCCGCAATCCCTGGGACCCCGCGCTGTCCGCCGGCGGCTCCAGCGGCGGGGCGGCGGTCGCGGTGGCACTCGGCATGGTGGCGGTCGCACACGCCAGTGACGGCGGCGGCTCCATCCGGATCCCGGCGAGCGCCTGCGGGCTGTTCGGCATCAAGCCGTCCCGTGGCCGGGTCAGCTCCGGGCCGGCCGGGGCCGAGGTCAACGGCCTCGCCGTGCAAGGCCCGTTGGCCCGTACCGTACGGGATGCCGCCGCCATGCTGGATGTGCTGGCCGGACCCATGCCGGGCGACCCGCACTGGGCGCCGCCGCTGCCGGAGGGCGAGACGTTCCTGGCCCACGCCGAACGCAGCCCCGGTCGACTGCGTATCGGCCGGTACGCGAAGCCCGCAGCCCCGGGCGTGGACGTCGACCCCACGTGCCTGGCGGCCTGGGAGCACGCCTCCCAGCTCCTGGAGGAGCTGGGACATGACATCGAGGACATCGCCACGCCGTTCGGCCCCGAGCTCGGCGACTTCTTCACCGCCGCATGGAGCGTGCAGTCACTCGGCTACGCCGTGGAACCCGGGGCCGAGGAGCTGCTGCGCCCGGTGACCCGCGCCTGGCGCGAGTACGGGAGGACGGTCACCGGCGAGCGGTTCGCCGCCGCGATCACCGGTATGCAGCGGGCGAGCCGCCGTGCCGTCGAGGCGACCGCCGGTTACGACGTCATCCTCACCCCGACACTGGCTTCGCTGCCGCAGCCGGTGGAGTACTTCGCCGAGACCGGCGATCCGCTGGCCAACCTGCGGCGCCAGAGCGCCTTCAGCGCGTTCACCAGCCCGTACAACATGACGGGCCAGCCGGTCGTCAACGTACCGTTGTACTGGTCCCGGGGCGGGCTGCCCGTCGGAGTCTCCCTGGTGGGGCGCCCGGCCGGCGAGACCACCCTCATCTCGCTCAGCGCCCAGCTGGAGGAGGCATCTCCCTGGCAGCACCGGTACGCACGCCTCCTCTCCGCGGATCCGGGAGCGGCGGCCGGTTGAAAGCCACCGGACGGCAGGCCGGGCACGGCGGTGAAGGGTGCTCCGCGCCTCACTCAGGTGCGGTTCCGGTACTGCGCGCGGCGGCCACGAACGACGCGACCAGCGGGCGGCGGTCCTGCTCGTTCCAGGCGAGCACCAGACGGCTGGGCGGCGCGTCGGTCACCGGGACGCAGGTGAGGCCGGCCGGGACCGGTTCGACCAGTGAGCGCGGCAGCACCCCGATCATCCGGCCGACCGTGATCATGTGGAGCATCTGGACCACATCGGTGACCTCGGGGCCGGTGCCGTCGCCCCCGGGGATCCCCTTCCAGCGCGGCAGCGTCTCACCCTCCAGATCGGACATGAGCACCGAGGCGCGCCCGGCCAGCCGGTGCCCGGACGGGACGATGACCACGCGGTCCTCGGTACGCAATGTCTCGTGGGCCAGGCCGTCGAGATCGTCGAACGGCACATAGAGCAGGCCGACATCGGCCCGGCCGCCGAGCAGGAAGTCGGCGCGGTCGGCGGGGCCGCTGAACAGGATGTCCACCCGGCGGGCGTCGGGCTGGTGGGCGTACGCGGCCAGGATCCCGGACAGCAGGCCCGCGTCACCGCCGGGCTTGAGTACGAGTCGCAGGTGGGCCTGGGTGTCGCCGGCGCGCCGGGCGTTGCGGACCGCGGCACTGACCGCGTTGAGCGCGTGCCGCCCGTGTTCCTGCAACGCCTCCCCGGCCGGGGTGAGTTCGACTCGGCGGCTGGAGCGGACGAACAGCGGGACACCGAGCCGGGTCTCGATCCGCTGGATCGCCTTCGACAGCGCCGGCTGGGCGATCGAGAGCCGCACGGCGGCCCGGCCGAAATGCAGCTCGCCGGCGACTGCGATGAAGTACTCCAGCTCACGGGTCTGTAGTTCAATCATGCCTCCAGGTTATCGCTGAATATCGAACCGATCTTGGACACGGTCGGTGGTCGCCATCAAAATTGGCACATGATCAACCACACAATGATCGTCTCCTTCGATCAGCCGCTGCCCACCGCTGAACTCGACCAATACCTCACAGACATCGAACGGGCCATGCTCGACTCCGGTCTCGTCCAGTCGATCGCGGCCCGGCGCCACATCCCTGTCCCCGGCGAGGAGGCCATTCCGGCGCTGATCGCGACCGCGATCGTGCAGGTCGCCGTGGCCGACACCGACGCCCTCGCGAAGGCGTTCACCGCGCCCGGCCTGCACGAGGTCATCCGCCACTGGCAGTCACGGCACCCGTACAAGGTCGCCTGGGCGAACCACGAGCCGCTGGTATGAGCGACCTCTCCCGAAAGGCCCGCAAGGCGGGACTGGTCACCGGCGCCGGCAGTGGGATCGGCCGCGCGACGGCGCTGGAGCTGGCCCGGAGCGGCGCCGCGGTCGCCGTGCTCGACATCGACGAGCGCACAGCGGCCGAGACCACCGAAATGATCACAAAGGACGGCGGGGAAGCGCTGGCCGTCACCGTCGACATCGCCGACGAACGCTCCGTGCGGACGGCCGTGGAGCGCACGGTCACGGCCTACGGCGGCCTCGATTTCGCCGTGAACAACGCCGGCCTGGCCTCGCACCACCAGCAGCTCGACCGGATGACCCTGGACGAGTTCGAGCGCGTGGTCCACGTCAATCTGGCCGGGACCTTCCTCTGCATGAAGTACGAGCTGCCCTTGCTCCGTGGAGGCGGCGCGATCGTCAACATCGCCTCCAACGGCGGCCTGTACGCGATTCCGCACGCCCCCGCCTACGTGGCCGCCAAGCACGGCATCGTCGGGCTCACCAAGGCCGCCGCGGTGGACTACGCGCCGGACAACATCCGGGTCAACGCCGTCTGCCCCGGCCCGACTCTCACTGCCGGGTTCGAGAAGGTGGCGGACGGCACGGACATGATCGCGCAGCAGGCGGGGATCACGCCGCTCGGCCGGCTCGCCATGCCGGAGGAGGCCGCCGCGGCGGCGGTCTGGCTCTGCTCGGACGCCGCGTCCTACGTCACGGGGATCGCGATGTCGGTCGACGGCGGCAGGCGGGCATGAGGCGCGCGTGAAGGCCATCGCGGCCGGGGAGCACACCGGTCCCGGTGCCCGGCCGCGATCGTACGGCGGCGCCCGGGCCGGTTCGGCGGCCGGTCTCGGTTCAGGTCATGACCTTGCCGACCACTGCGCCCATGTCGGTGTCCAGGACTCGGTGTTGGGCGGGCTCGGCCGTCGGGAGCCGAGGTAGTCGCGGAATTCGGCGAGCGCGGGGTGGGGGTTGTCGTCGCGCCAGATCAGGGACAGCGGGTAGATCAGTGCCGGGCCGCGTACCGGGATGCGCCTCAGGTCGTAGCTGTCCGGCCACAGATACCGCGTACGCTCGCCGACCAGAGTGGCCAGCTCCGCGGAGTCGGCGATCTCGGCCAGCAGTGCCTCGTTGCCGAAGACCGGCCCGATGAAGTCGAGGGTGAGCCCGAAGGCGGCGGCGAGCTCGTCGAAGTACGCGGCCACCTCGGTCCCGGCAGCGATACCGGGCATCCAGATCCGGTGTCCGACAAGCTGCGCCGGCGTGACGGTACGGGCGTTGGCAAGTGCGTGGCGGGGCCCGACGAGCAGCTGGTGCGGCTCGTCGATCACCCGGGCGGTCCTGATGGCATCCGGCAGATGCAGCTGCGAGGCCACAGCGTGGAAGGTGGCGTCGATCGTGCCGGCTTCGACAGCGGCGACTGCCGCATCGACGTCGGCGCTCAGCAGTGCCACGACATCCAGCAAGATCTCAGGACGCATACGGTGGAAGTCCTGCAGGAGCACTGCCGACGCGATCCGCCGGCTGACGACATCGATGCGCAGAGCGCGCCGGCCCGGACGCACCGACGCGTCGGCGCGTTCTTCCGCCCGCAGGAGTTCGCGGGCGTGAGGCAGGAACGCCTGGCCGTCGATCGTGAGCCGGGCTCCGCGGGCCGTGCGGGTGAACAGACGCGCCTCCAGGTCCTTCTCCAGCGCGGCGATGCGCTTGGAGACGGCCTGCTGGGTGATCGAGAGCGCCGCGGCGGCTTCCTGAAACTGCCCGGCATCCGCAGCGGCGACGAAGGTACGAACGGCGTCGAGGTCCATGCGGCCACCCTATGTGTACAACGGGAGGTTGTGGCTCGGCGCCGCATCAGTTGTCCGACCCGTTCCCGCCGATCGCATTGCCACCCGTGGCCGAGGGTGGAGTTGCGCGGCGGGCGGCTGCGCCCGCCGACCGGGATCCGTCGGACAGACGTGCGCCAACTGCACACCCTTTTGGGACAGTTGATGCAGGAGTAAAGCCTGTGGCGCTTTGCACAACGCTTCCCCTCTGTTCACTCAACTGAGCTTCAGCAAGCCTCGGCGCTATGCCCTACTGGGATGCGCTACGCGCGTTGCGCGCCCCCACGAGACTACGTACAGGAGCCCCGGTGAACCCCACACACCGCCTCATGCCCACCCTGGCCGCAGGCGCCCTGGCCGCCGTATGTGCCCTCCTCCCTGCTACGGCCCATGCCGCGAGCGCCTACTCCCTGGTGGTCCTGCCGGACCAGAAGGAAGGCGCGATCTACGACTTCGTCAACTCGGCCAAGAAGTCGGTCGACGTGACGATCTACGAGTTGCGCGACACCACTCTCGTCAACGATCTGGTGAAGCAGCAGAAGGCGGGCGTGAAGGTCCGCGTGGTCTTCGACTCCCAGCATTCGTCCATCGACGGCGCCGCCTACAAGGCCCTGTCCGCGGCCGGTGCCGGGGTCACGTACTCGTCATCGGCGTACGTGTACACCCACCAGAAGACGATCACCGTCGACGGCGCCAAGTCGTACATCAGCACCGGCAACTTCGACACGGAGTACTACTCGACCTCGCGCGACTACGGCGTCTTCGACACCGACCAGGGCGATGTCGCGGCGATCGAGAAGGTCTTCGACGCCGACTACGCGAAGACCTCCGTCACCCCGTCCGACGGTACGGACCTGGTCTGGTCGCCCACCGACTCGCAGAGCCATCTGCTGGCCCTGGTCACGGGCGCGAAGAGCAGCCTCGATGTCCAGGAGGAGGAGTTCGGTGACTCCGCGCTGGTGAATGCGGTCGTCGCGGACGCGAAGCGCGGCGTCGCCGTTCGCGTCGTCGCCGAGAACCAGTCGTCGAAGTACAGCAAGGAGCTGCAGGAGGTCACTGCGGCGGGTGGCAAGGTGACCACCTACACGAGTTCCACCGGCTACTACATCCACGCCAAGGCGATCGTCGCCGACTACGGCATGTCCTCCGCGAAGGTGTTTGCCGGTTCGGAGAACTTCTCCGACAACTCGCTCAACCACAACCGCGAACTCGGCCTCATCGTCAGTGACTCCGCAGTGGTCAGCGGCATCGAGAAGGCATTCGACGCCGACTTCCTCAAGAGCTCCGGCACGGCCTGACCCCGTCGGGATCAGGACCACAGCAGCTCTGCAGGAGTCCGGCCCCGGCCCGCGCGGCCGGGGCCGGACTCCTGGCCGCGTCGGCCGGCCGGGAAGCACTCCCGGCCGGCGCCGCGAAGTCAGCTGTTCACGGGCCGGGGCACGACCGGTCCACGGTCGGGTGATGTTTACGGGATCCCACGTCGCCGGGGTCCCTGCCAGGGCAGTGGTAGGGGTGGGAACACCACCACCACGGAGGATCGTCATGCCCGATGTCACCAGTCCGTACACACCCGGCACCCCCTGCTGGGTCGATCTCATGGTCCCCGACCAGCAGGCTGCGCTCGATTTCTACCGTGACCTGTTCGGCTGGCAGGGAGAGGCCGGAGGGGCCGAGACCGGGGGATACGCGGTCTGCACACTGAACGGCAAGCCGGTCGCCGGGATCATGAAAGCGATGAACCCGGACGGCAGCACACCCGACCCGGCGCCCCCGACCGCCTGGACCACCTACCTCGCCACCACCGACCTGTCTGCCGCCGAGAGAGCGATCACGGCCAACGGAGGCCAGGTGATCATGCCTGGCATGGACGTGCTCACGCTCGGCCAGATGGCCGTCGCGACCGACCCGACGGGCGCTGCCTTCGGTCTTTGGCAGGCCCGGGACTTCCACGGCGCCGGAATCGTCAACGAGCCGGGCGCGGTCATCTGGAACGAGATCAACACCACCGACCCGGCCGCCGCCGCGCCCTTCTACGCCAAGGTGCTGGGCGTCAAGGCGGCCCCCATGGAGGGCGCGCCCGACTACTTCGCGCTGTCCGTGGACGGCCGTACGGTCGGCGGTATGCAGGGCTTCGCGAACAAGGAGGAGCCGCGACCGGCCGGGCCCTCGCACTGGCTGACGTACTTCTCCGTCGACGACACCGACAGCACGGTCGATGCGCTGGTACGGGCCGGCGGCAACGTCCTCAAGCCCCCCTTCGACATGATGGCGGGCCGGATGGCTCTTGTGCAGGACCCGCAGGGCGGCGTCTTCGGGGTCATCAACACGACCGGGCCCGAGGCGGCCTGAGTCCGCCCGCCCCGGCCCCGGCCTGTCGGCCGGCCTCACGTACGAGCAGTCGTACACGGCGAAGCCGGTGACCGGGGCGTTCCCGATGCGCCGGCAGATCGCGTTGCGGGCGATCCCCTTTTACCGGGAGCCGGACGCTCCTGGAAGGCCGGACGCTTCAGGAAGGGCTGACCGGCGGATACCGCAGCTGCCACTCCGGTTCGTCGAACGCTCCTGTCGGGTCGCCGTCCAGCGGTGCGGACTGCCCCGCCCCGGTGACCGGCAGGCGGCTCCCGTCCCGTTCAGGTTCTCCGTGCTCCAGGAACCAGGCGTCCAACCGCTGCCGCAGAGCCCCGATTTGCTCGCGGTGGGCCGGGTCCCCGGCCAGATTGACCCGCTCGCCCGGGTCCGCGGCCAGGTGGTAGAGCTCATGCGGGCCGTACGGATAGCGGTGGACGTACTTCCAGTCCGTGGTCCGGATCATGCGTACCGGCCCGTATTCGTCGTAGACCACCACAGGCCGGGACGGTGCGGACCGCTGCGCCCCGGCCCGCCGCACTCCGTCGCCGAGGAGCAGACCCGCGAAGGAGTTGCCCGGACCCTGTTCGTACGGCTCGGGGTCCAAGCCTGCGCATTCCATGAGCGTTGCCGCGAAGTCGTAGGCCGACAGCAGCTCCTGGCGCACCTGACCCGCGGTGATCCGCCCCGGTTGCGAGATGATCGCGGGCACCTTGACCGAGCTGTCGTACATGTTCTGCGGGAAGGTGCCGTTGCCCTTGCCCCAGATGCCGTGGTGACCGCAGTTGAACCCGTTGTCGCTGGAGAAGACGACGAGGGTGCTGTCGGTCAGCCCCTGTTCGGCCAGTGTGTCGAGCACCCTCCCGATACCGGCGTCCATGGCGGTGACCGAGGCGAAGTAGCCGACAAGGGCCGCACGCACGTCCGGCTCGCCTCCGACGGGCACCCCGTCCACCAGGGGCTGCCAGGGGTGCGCGGGCTCCTGCGGGCAGCTGTCGAAGGCGCAGTCGGCGTACAGACTCTCGATGTGCGGCGGGTGCTGGTCCTTCCAGGGCTTGTGCGGAGCAGTGAAGTGCAGAGAGAGGTAGAAAGGAGCGTCGTCGCTGTCGGCCTCGGCCCGTACGAAGGCCGCGGCGTCGTCCGCGAGCAGATCGGTGAGGTAGCCATCGGCCGGGGCCGGTACGCCGTCGCGGTACATGGGTGCACCGTGATAGGGACTGCCGCCGCTTTCGTGGGAGTACCAGTGGGTGAACCCCGGCCGGGGCCGGTCGTTCGCACCGAGATGCCACTTGCCGGACAGCGCCAGCCGGTACCCGGCTGCGGCCAGGTCGTCGGTGAACAGGCGCTGCCCGGCCAGGAAGTCGACACCGTCCTCCCCCGCGTGACCGCCGGAGAGCCAGTCGTGCACCCCGTGGCGGGACGGTATCTGCCCGGTGAAGAGGCTGGCCCGCGCGGGAGAGCAGACCGGGGAGGTACAGAAGAAGTTCTCCAGGCGGGTGCCTCCGGCGGCGAGCGCGTCGAGCCGGGGAGTGATGATCTCGTCGTTGCCCGCGCAGCCCAGAGCCCAATGGCCCTGGTCGTCGCTGAGGATGACCAGAATGTTCGGGTGCAGCGGATCACGGCTTGCCATGGGCGTCTCCAGGGTGGGCAGGCCGGGGCCCCGGCCGGCGAGTTGTCGCAGGCGCCGTGGGTGTCCACTCGTCGTCCACTCGGCGCTGACCGGCCGTCAGGGACAGGGTGTTGCGTGTGCTCATGCTCCGTCCGCCCCTCGCCGATGCGCTCGGAGCGTTTCTTCGCACGGCGCGCCGATCGGCACCGTACGAGGCCGTCAACTTTTTAGTCAACCCTTGAGAATAAATAGGGCGGGGGCTCAGGCTTCCAGTGCGGCGCGGATGAAATCCCGCAGCTCGTCGTCGGTGACGTCCGCCGCGTCCTGGGGACGCAGCCGGATGGTTCCCTTCCCGCTGACGAGCGCCGGGTGGCGGGAGGTGAAGCCCGCGTCCCGGTCCTTGCCCCACCCGTAGATCGAGAGCCCGTGCTGCCAGGTCCCGACGTGCAGCTTGCGTGTGCCGACCCGGTAGGTCGGCATCCCGTAGGACAGCACCAGGGACGCCTCGGGGTGAACCTCCAGGATCAGCCGGTCGACCCGGTCGAAGAGCGGGCGGTGTCCGGATGCGATCCCGGCGATGTACGTCTGCACCTCGGCGTCCATGCAGCTCATTCTGGCCGCGCGGTCACCGCCCGCAACTGCGGACGCCAGCCGTCGGCCGTCGGCCGAAGCGCGGAGCCCCGAATCCGCCAGAAAATTCCGCCACGGGATGTCGAGAACCCGCGCGCGGCTCCGTCCCAGGAGTGAACACGGCCACAATGGGCCGTACCTCACCGGGGAGAACACGATGGCCAAGTACCTGCTGCTCAAGCACTACCGGGGCGCGCCGGCGCCCGTCAACAACGTGCCGATGGACCAGTGGGAACCGGAGGAGGTCTCGGCCCACGTGCAGTACATGCGTGACTTCGCTGCCCGGCTGGAGGGCACCGGCGAGTTCGTCGACGGTCAGGCTCTCTCCCCGGACGGCACGTTCGTCCGCTACGACGGCGAGGGGCGGCCGCCGGTCACCGACGGCCCCTTCGCGGAGACCAAGGACCTGATCGCCGGCTGGATGGTGATCGACGTCGAGACCTACGAGCGCGCGCTCGAACTGGCCGGCGAGCTGTCGGCGGCTCCGGGTGCGGGTGGGAAGCCGATCCACGAGTGGCTCGAAGTGCGCCCGTTCTACGCCGAGCAGCCCACGGCCACCGAGTGAACGAGTCGCTGCTCCGGGAGCTGGTGCCCGCGGTGATCGGTGTTCTCGTCCGTCGCGGAGCCGACTTCGCGGAGGCCGAGGACGCCGTGCAGGACGCCCTGGTCGAGGCCGTGCGCAGGTGGCCGGACGGCTCCTCCCCGCCCTCTTCGAGCGGGGGACACCCCGTGCGGGACCTCAAGGGCTGGCTGGTCACGGTGGCCTGGCGCAAGTTCCTCGACGCCGTACGCGCCGATACCTCCCGGCGGCGGCGGGAGGAACTGGTCGATGCCGAGCCCCTGCCCGATGCGAGCGAGGCGGTGGACGACACCCTTCAGCTGTACTTTCTGTGCGCGCACCCGTCCCTGACACCGGCCTCGGCCGTCGCGCTCACGCTGCGCGCGGTCGGCGGTCTGACCACCCGGCAGATCGCGCAGGCCTACCTCGTGCCGGAACCGACCATGGCCCAGCGGATCAGCAGGGCCAAGCGGACCGTCTCCGACGTCCGGTTCGACCAGCCCGGCGATGTCGCCACGGTGCTGCGCGTGCTCTATCTGGTGTTCAACGAGGGCTACTCCGGCGACGTCGACCTCGCCGCCGAAGCGATCCGGCTCACCCGCCAACTGGCAGCCAGGACCAGCCATGAGGAGGTCGCGGGCCTGCTCGCGCTCATGCTGCTCCACCACGCACGGCGCCCGGCGAGGACCGGCCCCGACGGCAGGCTCGTGCCGCTTGCCGAGCAGGACCGCGGCCTGTGGAACACCCAGCTGATCACCGAGGGCGTCGAGTTGCTCCAGAGCGCCCTCGCCCGCGACCGCCTGGGCGAATTCCAGGCCCAGGCGGCCATCGCCGCGCTCCACGCCGACGCCCGGACCACCGAGGAGACCGACTGGGTACAGATCGTCGAGTGGTACGACGAACTGGTACGCCTCACCGGCAGCCCGGTGGCCCGCCTCAACCGGGCCGTCGCGGTGGGCGAGGCCGACGGCCCGCGGGCCGGGCTGGCCGCCCTGGCAGAGCTCGACCCTTCTCTGCCACGGCACGCCGCCGTCGCGGCGTACCTGCACGAGCGTGACGGTGATCCGGTGACCGCGGCACGGCTCTACGCCCAGGCCGCCCGGGCGGCGCCCAACATCCCGGAACGCGATCACCTCGTGCGACAGGCCGCCCGGCTCAACGCGCGGCTACGCGGTTGAGCGGCGAACCCTCGGTGGCGCGGTCGTGCGGATGGTGCTCAGGGGCAGCCCGCCGAGCACGATGAGCAGTCCAGGAGCCCCGTCCCGCCCTGGATGGTCCGCCCGCGGTTGTGCCTGCCCCCGGGACAGCGGATTCTGGAAGGGATGAACGGGGCTGATATGGCGCCATGACGGCATGGAACACGGAGCAGAGTGCCGACTTTCGTAGTCCCCTCGACATCACCAGGGCGGCCACGGCGGTCATCGACGCCCAGGACACGGTCATCGGATGGAGCGCAGCGGCGGAGCAGCTCCTCGGGTACCGGCCGCACGAGATCGTCGGCCGGCCCCTGACCACGTTCCTGTCGCCCGGCCCGACACCCTCCGCGCGCCCCTTCCCTCCCCGGCTCCGCGGAAGTGAGATCCGCGTCGCCCGGCACCGCGACGGGCGTGAGCTGATCGTCGCCACCGCGGTGTGTCCGCTGCCGGGCGCGGGCACGGCGGAGCGTGTGCTCGTCGCGACGGAGCTGAAGGATCTCCGGCTGTGGGAGTCCCAGCAGGCCCTGCTGCACGGACTGACCACCCAGTCGCCCGTCGGCCTGGCCATCTACGACACCGACCTCCACCTGACCTGGTGCAACGCGGCGTACGAACAGGAGATCGGTCGCCCGTTCGCCGAGTTCCGCGGCTCTCGGCCCGACGACCTGTACTCCGAGGGGAAATTCGTGTCCAAGGGGCACCCGCCCACTCTGGACGGGGTCATGCGTCACGTACTGGACACCGGAGAACCAATTCTGGACCTGCACTTCCTGGGCCGGCCGCCCACCGACCCGGAAACGGACCACCTCTGGTCCTGCGCCTACTACCGGCTCCAGGACGCCGGCGGACACGTATTCGGAGTGTGCGAGGACGCATTCGACATCTCCGATCGCTACCGGGCCCAGCGGCGGCTGGCCCTGCTCGTCGAGGCGGGCCGCGGGATCGGCACCACCCTCGATGTGCTGGTCACCGCCGAGAAGATCACCGAGGTGGCGGTACCGGAGTTCGCCGCCACTGTCACGGTCGACCTTTCGCGGCCGGTACTGGAGGGCGAGCTGCCGGCCACCAGCGACTCGGCGGCGATCTCTCTCGTACGGGTCGCCCGTCGCCCGGCCGAGGAAGCCGGCCGGGGGGAGCCGGGACAGCAGCCGCCTCCCCCTTCCGTCGTGAACCACTCGCCCGTGGAGTACCGGCCCGGTTCGCCGCAGGACCGCAGCCTCGCCTCGGGCGGGCTCGTACTCGACGACACAACCCTGGTCGTGCCGCTGCGGACCGGAAGCAGCATGCTGGGACTCGTCACCTTCATCCGCGACACCGGTTCGGCCACCTTCGACAGCGGCGAAGTGGCACTGGCCGACGAGCTGGTCGCCCGTACGGCGGTCTCCATCGACAACGCCCGCCGCTTCGCCCGTGAACGCACCGCCGCCCTGGCCCTCCAGCGCCAGCTGCTGCCGCAACACGTGCCGGAGCCGTCAGCGGTCGACCTGGCCTACCGCTACCTGCCCACGGACGCCGTGACAGGGGTCGGCGGTGACTGGTTCGACGTCATCCCCCTGTCCGGAACCAGGGTCGGACTCGTGGTCGGGGACGTGGTCGGCCACGGCCTGCAGGCAGCCGCCACCATGGGACGGCTGCGTACGACCGTACGTGCCTTCGCCCAGATGGACATGGATCCCGTCGAGCTGCTGTCGCGGCTGGACGATCTGGTGGGGCAGTCGGCGGACGAGCAGTCGGACGAGCTGGGCGCACCCGACGGCACCTACGCCGATGTGACCACCGGGGCGACCTGTCTCTACGCGGTCTACGACCCGGTCTCGCGGCGCTGTGTCATGGCCAGGGCCGGGCATCTGCCACCGGCGGTCGTCGAGCCGGACGGCCGGCTGTTCTTCCCGGACCTGCCGGCAGGCCCGCCCCTGGGCCTCGGCGGTCTGCCGTTCGAGTCCCTGGAGATCGAGCTGCCGGTGGGCAGCCTGCTGGCTCTCTTCACCGACGGACTGGTCGAGGCCCGCGACCGCGACATCGATCAAGGACTCGACACCCTGGGCCGTGTGCTCCGCGACCGCCACGCATCGCTCGAAGAGCTCTGCGACCGGGCGGTGGCAGAACTCCTGCCGGGCGGGACAACCGCCGACGACACCGCCCTGCTGCTGGTCCGCACCCGCGAACTCCACGCTTCGCAGGTCGCCGAATGGGAGCTGCCCGCAGAGCCGTCCGCCGCGGGCCGTGCCCGGGAACTGGCCATCGGACAGCTGAACCACTGGGGCCTCGCGGAGTTGTCGTTCGCGACCGAGCTGATCGTCAGCGAGCTGGTGACCAACGCGGTCAGATACGCCGAAGGACCGCTCCACGTACGCCTCATCCGCGACCGGACCCTCCTGTGCGAGGTCGCGGATTCGGGCCACACCTCACCGCATCTGCGCCACAGCGGCGAGGACGACGAAGGCGGGCGCGGTCTGTTCATCGTCGCGCAACTCGTCCAGAGGTGGGGAACGCGTTACACCCGCTCCGGCAAAACCATCTGGACCGAACAGGCCTTCCCCGCGACGGGATGAGATCACCCATGGCCGGCGCCGCACCGCCTGCTGCGCCCGCTCAGCAGTCCTCCTCCGAACTGGCCAGAGCCTCGCTGATCAAGCGGGTGGCGAAGTCGGGGTCGTCGGTGATGCGGTTGATGTGCTCCGCGAGCAGGAACGCGGTGACTTCGAGGGGAGTCATCTCCTCCTCGGTCCAGTATCCGTATTGTTTCCGCCACAGGCTGGGGCTCAGCCCGGTGCCCGCGGCGATGACGAGGCCGGCCATGGTGGGGATGGTCTCGGGCCGGACGCTCCTGGGCATCATGCGCATCGTGGCCACCAGGTTGGGCACCACGTACTCGATGACGTCCTTGTCCTGTTCCTCATGGGCTTTCCGCAGCCAGGTCATGAACATGAGAACGAGCGTGCACACGCCGTCCAGTACGTCATCGGCTCCCTCGGGGCCCAGTGACGCGGTCAACTGGTCGATCAGCACCTGTTGTTCGGGGTCGGTCCCGGCCTTGCCCTCGTGGATGCCTCTGAGCCGGGAGTCGATCATCATGAGGGCCACCCCCACATCACCGACGGGAGCGTGCTGGGGACCGCAGGACGATGACACAGGATTCCTCCTCAGGAGGCCGCGACGGGCAGAGCGGCGAGTCCGACAGTAGACGGCCGATGGGCAGGAAGGGGGACAAACCCTGGTTGGCGTACGTCAGTTCGCCGGGCCGCCGCCGGCCGTCATGTCCCGCACCGTCTCCATGACGGCCCGGGCGCGGGCGGTCTGTGTCACACCCTGGACCGTCGCCAGCTTGAGTTCCAGCGGTGGGTATCGCTCGCTCAGCTCCAACTCCACCACCTCGCCGCCGCCATACGTCTCTCTGGTCGCCGGACGCTGGTTCAGCACCGAGTAGCCGAGGCCCCTGGCCACCATGGAGCGGACGGTCTCGTAGCTCCGGGTGCGGTACCGCACGTCGGGTGCGGTGCCGGTGGCTGCCACGAGCGCGCGGAAGTAGTCCCGGCTGTAGGGCAGATCGAGCAGCACCAACGGCTCCGCGGCCAGTTCGGTCAAGTCCACCGTCCCCCGGCCGGCCAGGGGGTGGCCGGCCGGGACGATGGCATGGGCCGGCACGCGGGCGATCGTCTCTCCGCGCACCTCGGGACCGGTGGACAGGCCGAGGCCGTAGGTGAGGGCGAAGTCGATGCGTCCCGCACGCAGTGCCTGGAGCAGCTGTTCGGCCTCGGCCTCCACGACGTCGATCTCGATCCCCGGGTACCGGCCGGCGCATGCGCTGAACAGGGCGGGCAGGTAGTACGGGGCCAGCGTGATGAAGCATCCGACGCTCACCGGCCCCGACAGGACCCGCCCGCTGCCGCGCGCCTCCCCCGGCAACTCACGTGCACGGGCCAGAAGTTCGCGTGCCTGGTGCCGGAGCCTCTCCCCCGCCGGTGTCAGGACCAGCCCGCGGCCCCGGCGGCGGATGAACAGCTGTGCCCGCAGGTTGCCTTCCAGACTGTGGATGGCAGCGGACACCGCGGACTGCGCGATATGCAGCTCGGCCGATGCCGCCGTCATCGAACCGCACTCGGCGGCGACGAGGAAATAGCGGAGCTGGACGAGGGTGAAACCCACCGGTGCCGTCATCTCCGCACCTCGCGCCGGGTGTGAACATCGCGCCGGACGATCGTGTACGTGCCCGACGTGCCCGCCCTCATGCGGCGGCCGCTAGGAGTGCTCGGCGGCCGGCACGGGCACGTCCTCGGGTGCCGGGTCGGGCACGTCCTCGGGGCGCAGCATGGCGGAGCCTGCTGTCTCCCGGAGGGACAGCGCGGCGACGAGGCCACCCACGGCGAACACCATCAGGTAGAAGCCGGGCAGCAGGGTGCTGCTGGTCGCGGAGATGAGCACGGTCATCAGATAGGGCACCGTGCCGGCGAAGAGGGCGGCGGTGATGTTGTACGCGATGGACAGGCCGCTCTGGCGGGTGCGGGTGGGGAAGATCTCCGCCGACCACACCGCGTAGGTGCCGAGGATCGCCGCGAGGATCACGCCGAGCACGAGCCCCGCCACCCAGGTTCCGACGAGCCCGGTCCGCATCAGCAGGAACGCGGGGACGGCGAGGACCAGCAGGGCCACCGTCGCTCCGACGAAGACCGGTTTACGTCCCACCCGGTCGGACAGCAGGCCGAACAGCGGAACGAACAACAGCCCCAGCAGCGAGATCGCCGTGGACAGCAGGGCCGCGTTGTCGGACGACTGCCCCAGGTGGTCGGTCTCGTACGTCACCAGATAGGTCAGCACGATGTAGAAGGGCACGTGCATGGCGGTCATGAGGCCTGCCGCCTGGAGCAGTTGCCGCTTCTCGGTGCGGAGCAGTTCTCGTACGGGGCTGCGCGGGACGGTGTCGTTGGCTTCGAGCGCCCGGTACTCGGGGGTGTCCTCGATCTTGTTGCGGATGATGAAGCCGATGACGCCCAGGGGCGCGGCGATGAGGAAGGGGATGCGCCAGCCCCAAGACGTCAGCTGGCTGTCGTCGAGCCCCGAGGACAGCAGCAGGAAGACGAACGATCCGGCGAGGAAGCCCAGCAGGGAGCCGACCTCCAGCCAGCTGACCCCGAATCCGCGGCGCCGCCGCGGGGCGCTCTCGGCCAGGAAGCTCGCCGCGCTGCCGAACTCGCCGCCCGCGGCGAAGCCCTGTATGAGGCGCAGGACCAGCAGGAGCACCGGGGCGGCGACCCCGATCGTCGCGTAACCGGGCAGCAGACCGATCGTCAGGGTCGCGCCGGACATCATGAAGATGACCAGTGACAAGGTGCGCTTGCGGCCGATCCTGTCGCCGAGCGGCCCGAAGACCATGGCGCCGATCGGCCGGACGCCGAACGACACCGCGAACACGCCGAACACGGCGAGCAGCCCGGTGGTGCTGTCCTCTGCCGGGAAGAACACGGTGGCGACGGTGCCGGCGAGGTAGGCGTAGGCAGCCCAGTCGAACCAGTGCACGAACACACCGATGGCTCCCGCGGCGACGTTCCTGCGCAGTGCGACCACATCGGTGGCCACCTCGGCCTCGGTCGTCGTGGTGCCGGTGTTACGTGTGGGCATACACACCTCCTTGGGGATGGGGGGAGAAGCTGAGCTGTGCGGGCACCGTCGGCGTGTGCCGTCGGAGCGCGGGCAGGCCGGTCAGGGGGGCGGGGCCGGCCCGGCCGGTGCGCCGGGGGTGCCGGCGCGGCACCGGGCGGCGGTGAGCAGCGGTTGACGGCCGCGGCGCATGCCGTCGAACCGGCCGACGGGGGAAGCGGCCGGGCCGGGCCCGGGCCTGGTGGCGACCGGGGTCGTCCACTGCACGGGATCGATCCGTGTGGCCACGGCGCCGGCCGCTCCCGTCATGACCTCGTCCCCCCGGCCGCCCCGCTTCGGTCCAGGCCGGTCCAGGCCAGCGCGATCGCCGCGTCGAGCAGAGCCCGCTGGGCCTTTCCGCCCACGCAGAACGCGGCGAACTCGTGCTGATGGTTGGTGGCCGGCAGCGATCCGATGCCGATGTAGGGGTGGATGGCCGGCACCACTTGCGACACGTTGCCCATGTCGGTGGAGGCACGGTTCATCCGTGCCGCCTGGCCGGGCGGCGCGAACTCGCGTCCCAGCGCGAGGGCGTTCGCCCGGTAGTGCCCGAGAGCGGTCTCGTCCGTGCGGAACTCCGCGTACGGCTTGCTCTCCGGTTCGATCTCCAGCTCGCAGCCGGTCGCGAGGGCGCCCGCTTCGAAGGCCCGCATGACGCGTGGTTCCAGCTCGGCCAGTTCGGCGAGCGTCTCCGCCCGTACGTACCACCGGCCGGTGGTCCGGTCCGGGATGGCGTTCGGCGCGTCCCCCGCGTGGGTCACCACGCCGTGCACGCGGGCCGATGGCGGCAGTTGCTGCCGGAGCAGCCCGATCGCGACCTGGGCCACGGTGAAGGCGTCAGCCGCGTTGACCCCGGCTTCGGGATAGGCCGCGGCGTGGGCGGACTTCCCGGTGTAGGCGATCTTGGAGTGGATGACCGCGAACGGACGGGCCTCGGCGACGTCGACCGGCGCCGGGTGCGCCATCATGGCGAGGTCCACTCCGGCGAAGGCTCCCCGGTCGAGCATCTCGATCTTGCCGCCGCCGCCTTCTTCGGCGGGTGTGCCGTAGACCTCCACGGTGAGGCCGGCTTCGTCGGCGACGGCTGCCAGACCGAGCGCGGCCCCGACGGAGCTCGCCGCGATGAGGTTGTGCCCGCAGGCATGGCCGAGGCCGGGCAGCGCGTCGTACTCGGCGCACAGCGCGATCCTCGTGGGCCCGCTGCCGAACCGGGCCAGGAACGCCGTCTCCAGGCCCAGGTAGGACGAGGTGACCTCGAATCCGGCGCGGTCCAGCAGTTCCGGCACGGCTGCGGCGGCCCGGTGCTCCTCCCAGGCCGTCTCCGGGTCGGCGTGCAGCCGCTCGGAGAGACCGACCAGCTCGTCGGCCTGGCGGTCGATCTCGCGCCGGGCGGCCGCTTTCAGCGCGCCCATCACAGATCGCCCAGGACGCCGTACGAGGGCGCGGCCTGCGGGTCGAGTCCGCGCCGTACGTAGTCGTCGCGCTGCGGCAGCCAGACGTCGAGGAGTTCGGCGAGCCGGTCGACGGGGTCGTCGGCCCAGTCCACGCGCAGGTCGGTGACCCGCCAGTCCACGTCCGCGACGACCGCCAGGCCCGCGGAGTGCACCGGCCCTTCCTCCCCGCCGGCCGCCACGGCGGCACGCAGGGCGGCGATCAGACGCTCTTCCAACTCGCCGGTGGCCGTCGTGTACGCGTCGAGGAGCACCTGCGGGATGTGTTCGCCCGACAGCATGTTGCCCGCCGCGACCGCACCGTCCCCGGTGGCCGACGCGTGTGTGCCCAGCGTCCCCGGACCGCTGTACGCGAATCCGGGGCCGGAGCGGCCGAGCACCGTCAACTGCCGGTAGCCGATGGTCTTCGCGTTCCGCGCCGCACCGGTGACGTCGGCCAGGGCGCGCTGTCCGTCGCCGTGTTCCGCGAGCCCGGCCAGCAGGCTCGTGCCGAGGGTGGGATCGGTGACGTTCTGCGACGCCGCCGCGCCGACACCGGGTGCGAGATGGGCGACGCGGGCCGCGACCGCCGGGCTCGACGAGCTGACCGCGATACCGAACCGCTCGCCGTCACGGACCACCAGGGAGAAAGTCATGACCGCTCCCCCTCCGGGATCACCGCGACGGCGTCGATCTCGCACAGCCACTCCGCACGGGCCAGAGCGGACACCACGATGCCGGTGGAGATCGGGTGCACGCCCTTGGTCCAGCGGCCCACCGTGCGGTACACGGCCTCGCGGTAGCGCGGGTCGATCAGATAGATCGTCAGTTTGACGAGGTGCTCCATGCGGCTGCCCGCTTCTTCGAGCAGCATCTTGATGTTGGCCATCGCCTGCTCGGCCTGGGCCCCGGCGTCACCGATTCCGACCGACTCGCTGGTGTCGAGGTCCTGACCGATCTGGCCCCGGACGTAGACGGTGTTGCCGGCCACGACGGCCTGACAGAGGTCGTTGTCGAGGTTCTGCTCGGGATAGGTGTCGCGGGTGTTGAACGGCCTGATCCGGGTGTGCCCGCCCGCGGTGACCGGGCCCCTCGCCGGGCGGCCGTTGCTCGTGGAGGTCATCTTCTGCTCCTCAGTTCTGCCGGGTCGCCGGCACGGCGCCGGGCCGGTCGGTGGTGCTGTACGCGAGGTAGCCCCGCTGGGTCGTGATGTGGTCGGCGATGTACCTGGCGTCGTGCCAGACGCCCCAGATGAAGCTCGACCCGCGGCGGGACAGCCAGGGCAGGCCCACGAAGTAGACGCCGGGTTCGGAGGACACTCCTCGTCGCTGGTCCGGCCGGCCGTTCTCGTCGAAAGCGTCGACGTCGAGCCAGCTGTAGTCGGTGGCGAAGCCCGTCGCCCAGACGATCGAGGTGACGCCGGCCCCGGCCAGGTCGAGCTCCGGGAGCGGGTCGGTCACGCATTCCGGGTCCGGGCCGAGGACATGTGCCTCCGGCTCCTCGGGGAGGTCGAGCCCATTGCGCTCGACGTACGCGTCGGCCGCCTGAAGCAGTGCGAGGTACTTGGCGTCGCCGAGGGCTATGTTCGTGGCGAGATCCGGCGCGAAGCGCAGTACGCCGTCGTCGCAGGACGCGGTCATGCCGACGAGCTGGATGCCGGTGCCGGCCAGGGCACGGAAGTCCACGGTGTGGCCGCCCCGGGCGCCGCTGACCGCGATGGTGACATGTGCGGCACCCTGCGGAGGCGTCTCCGCGTCCCAGAGCCCGAGCACACCGAGCCACCAGCAGAAGTCACGTCCGCGGTACTCGCGGGGAGGACGGTCGTGCGGGCCGACGGAGAGGAAGACCTGGCGCCCCGACCGGCGGAGTTCGTCGGCGATCTGCACCCCGGATGAGCCCGCCCCGACCACGAGGACCGCCCCCTCGGGCAGTTGCTCCGGATTGCGGTACCCGCTGGAGTGGATCTGCACGGGGCCGGCGCCGTCCGGGACGATGGGCGGGATCACGGGCCGCTGGAAGGGTCCGGTCGCAGCCACGACGAAGCGCGCGTCGATGGTGCCGTCCGACGTCTCGACCCGGAAGCCGGGCCGGCCGGCGTGCTTGCGCACCGAGGTCACCTCGACACCGCACCGGACCGGGGCACCGATCTTCTCGGCGTACGCGGCGAAGTAGTCCGCGACCTGTCCCTTCGACGCGAAGCCGTCGGGGTCGACGTCGGCGAACTCCAGCCCCGGGAACCGGTCGTGCCACGCGGGCCCGTTCGCGACCAGGGAATCCCACCGCTCCGAGCGCCACCGCTCGGCGATACGGTGCCGCTCCAGGACGATGTGCGGTACGCCGCAGGCTCCCAGGTGCTCACTCATCGCCACGCCCGCCTGGCCCGCCCCGACGATGACTACTTCGGTCTCTTCACTTGGCACTTTCAGCCTCCACTCAGGCGGTAGTTCATCCCTGTGTCGCGTTGACTGCGCTACCGCACGGGAAATCCTGGGGCGTGCCGGAAATTCTGTCCAACAGATGTTTCCGTTGCAGGCGATCTGATTTATAGATTCAGAAACCTCAGGAACTCCGGGGGCGCTACGCCGCAGCCGGCCTGCGCCGTGTCCATAGACGCATCGGCGCGTTTGCACATGTATGACCACAACACGACGAATTGCCGCATGCCTCGCTCTGGCCGCCGCCCTCCCGTGCCTTGCCATGTCGTCGGCGCACGCCGCTGACTCGTCCGGCCGGGCCGGCTCGAAGCTGAATCCCATCGGCGAGCTCGATGCCATCGCCACGACCGGCATCCCCGCGCCGTACGCCGCCCGGCTCCCGAAGGTGAAGGATCAGCTGGCCGGCTTGAACCACCTGAACGAACTGAACCAGCTGCACCAGCTCACCGACCAGGCCGCGCCGGTACTCAGCCTGGCTTCCGCGGTGGAGTGACATCACCCCGTTGCGCCGGAGGAGCCGGCCTTCCAGGTACAGCCCTCACGACCTGTGGCCGACGCCTCGTGCAGCGACAGCACGACCGGGCCGTCGGAGCCCCGAAGGCTCCGACGGCCCGTCATATTGCTGCGCGGGGTGCGGAGTTGCGCCTGCGTCGCAGAGCTGCGAGCGAATTCGGGGACGGTTTCGGCGTATGCGCCGAACAACGTCCCCAGCAGCGCGAAGGGCTGTCGGTCCACCGCCCTCGGTCTGGTGAATCAGCGCCGTGGAGCAGGAGTTCAACCGGACGGCGTGATCGGGGACCACACGCCGAACCACTGCTCGGCGCCCCACTCCTCGTACCGTTGCACCTCGGTGAAGCCCAGCTTCGCCGCGAGGCGCATCGAGCGGTCGTTGGCGGTCTGGGTGCAGAGCACCACCGGCTCTCCGGGTAGCGCGTCGGCGAACCAGCCGAGCGCAGCCGTGCACGCCTCGAAGGCGTACCCGCGCCCCCACGCCTCCGGCAGGAACAGGTAGCCGAGCTCGGACTCTCCGGCATCCGGACGGACTTGACTCCGGTGCGCGGCGTCGCGCCGGTTGAGTTCGATGGTGCCGATCATCGCTCCGTCGAGCTCGATCACGAAAAGGCCGGGGCGCCCCCCGGGCGTCTCGGGCACTGTGCGTTCCAGCTCATCACGCGGCCGAGGCCCGCCTATGAAGGCGCCCACCTCAGGCGAGGTGAACAGCTCGATGCACGCCGCACGGTCCCGGGCCTCGGGCTCCCGGAGCACGAGCCGCTCGGTCCTGATCGGGGCAGGTGGCCAGCTGACGGACCCTGGTTCAGTCATGGCCGGCAACCTATCGCGCGCCCGCGAACGCGCTTCCACTACGGCCGCATCAGCACGGAGGCGGACGGGAAGTCACCGGTGAAGTGCTGCGGCAGCGGCGCGACGAACACGTTCTCGGTCCGGGTCCGGGTGATCCGCCATGTGCCGTCGATGCGCCGGAAGGCGTTGTTGAGACGGCTCGACCGCAACAGCGCGGTGCCGTCGGCGAAGAGCCACGGCTGCATGTGGATCCACTGGCCCGTGGCCTCGGCCCCGTCGACATGAATCTGTTCCGACGTCACATAGTGCGCGTTCAGCAGGAGTTCGGGGTCCCGCTTCTCACCCCAGAACCCTTCGAAGTGGGCGCGTATCCGGGCGGCCCCCTCGGCGCGGCCGAACTGGCCGTCGTAGTACTCGCCGACGCCCTCCCAGACGGCGTCCTCCGCGTACAGCTCCATGATCAGGTCGATACGGTGGCTGTCGTCCCGCACACCGAACTCGGGGCAGGGCGTGTCGCACAGGAACATGTAGCGCGTCTGGAGCCGCCGGATATCGGCCTCGGCCTCCAGTGTCTCGATGCGCTGTACAAGCGCGGCAATCGTGTCCTGGCCGGTCACCGGTGGCTCCTTCACGTCTCGCACGGACAGCTCCTTCTCGTGTCGCTCGCCCATCGGGCTTCAGGACAGCACCGCCTCGATCCAGGCGCTCCTGGCCAGCAGGCCGGATTCGCCGTGCGCCGGGCCGACCGCCTGAATTCCGAGTGGCAGCCCTGCCGTGTCATACAGCCCGGGCACCGTCACAACGGGCAGGCCCAGCGCCTGCCAGGCCCTGCTGAGCACGGGGTCTCCGGTGGCGTCCAGCCCGGCCGGGGCGGAGCCCAGGGCGGCGGGTCCGACGATGACGTCATAGGACGCCAGCAGCGCGGCCATCCTGGGACGGGCCGCTGCGACAGTGCTGCGGGCGGCCGCGAGACCGGCGTCCGAAGTCGCGGCGCCGTCGCGGAGCAACAGCGCCAGCGGCGCGCTCAGCCGGTCGGCGACGGCGCGTTCGGCGGCGCGTTCGCGTGCGGCCTCGTACGCCATGATCACGGGATGCGCGGCCGTCACGTCGGCGATGAGCCGCTCCTCGGGAAAGGCCTCCACCTCGGCACCCGCGGCAGCCAGCCGCTTGCCGGCTGTCTCAAGCGCCTGCCGCATGTCGTCGCTCAGCCCGCCGATCGGCCCCGCCGTCCACAGCAGTACGCGGGGCGGCGCCGCGGGGTCGGAGGGCGCGGGGCCGGAAGGCGCGGGCCCACTGCCGGTGAGGGCTTCCCAGGCGACCGCGAGGTCGGTCGCGCCCGCCGCGTAGAACCCGTGGCTGTCGAAGCTGGGGCTGAGGCCGACCACACCGTCCAGGGGGAACCGTCCGTGCGTCATGACCAGAGACGCGACACCGCAGTACGAGGCCGGGCGGGTGACTGATCCGGCGGTCTGGGAGCCGATGGCGAGCGGGACGTGACCGCAGGCGACCGCGGCGGCCGAACCGCTGGACGAGCCGCCGGGAGTGTGCCCCGGGGCGGCGGGGTTACGGGTCGGGCCAGGGGCGAAGTATGCGAACTCGGTGGTGACGGTCTTCCCGACGACGGTGGCTCCGGCGTCGCGCCAGGCCCGGACGATCGGTGCGTCCGCCCTTGCGGGAGCGTCGTCAGCGCGCAGTGCCGAGCCGCAGCGGGTGGACCGGCCGGCGACGTCGATGATGTCCTTGACACCGAACGGGGTGCCCGCCAGCGGCCCGGATGTGGCGATGCCGTCCGGGTCGCCCGCCTGGCCGACCCAGGCCATGACCTCCGGTTCTGTCGCGGCGATGCGGGCGCGGGACCGATCCAGCGCGGCCGTCGCGGTGGTCCGCCCGGCGGCGAGGTCCCGTACCAGCTCCCGCAGCGACCAGGGTTGCCACAGACTCATGCTTTCTCCCATTCGGCGTACGCCTCCCGCGAAGGGCCGGAGGGCCAGTTCACGTCCCAGCGTTCCGGTCCGGCCCCGGGCACCTCGACGGTAGGGCGCGGTGGCGGGTCTGCGGTATGGAGATTTCCTCTGCCGCCGCTGAGGGTTTCCCCTACGCCGGGCGGGGCCGCTCCCGATCGGCCCGCTCCCGGAGCCGGCCCGGCGTCGTATGCACCGGCCGGCGGAGACGCGCGTACCGGCTGATGGTTCAGCCGGTTCAGCGCGGAGACCGCCCGCTCGCCGCGGGCGGTCGACCCGTGGCGTCAGTCCCTTTCGACATCGACGTTCGTCAGCTGGGCGTACCGCTCGGGGTCCCTTCGCCGGATGCTCAGGGCGACGCACACGCCCGCGAGCAGAGCCACGGGCAGCGGCGCCAGGAGGGCCACGTTCACCGCGTCCGGCGCACCCGTCAGAAGGTCGAAGTGCAGGACAGCGAGGACGGCCAGGAGCGTGAGACCGGCGAACGCGATCAGTGGGCACCAGACCACCCGCAACGCCGGCATGCCCCGCCGGTCCCGGCGGAAGAAGGCCCACACCGCGAGGGCGGCCAGCGCCTGCATCACCATGATGCCGAGGACCGCGGTGCCATTGGTCCAGATGAAGACCTCCGAGAACGGGTCGGCTGCCAGTGCGGCACCGGCCAGGATCACCAGCAGGTTGAAGACCGTCTGGGCGCCCACCGCGACCCCTGGGGAGCCGTGTCGTGCGGAGGCAATACCGAGGCGCCGCGGCAGGAGGCCTTCACGGCCGAGGGCGTACAGATAGCGTGCGGCGGCGTTGTGGAACGCGAGCGTGGCGGCGAAGGCGCTCACGATGAGGAGGGCGTGCATCGTGTCGGCGAGCCAGGTTCCCACGTACAGTTCGCCGGCCTTGAAGGTGAGTTCGGGGCCGGCCGCGCCACGGGCCAGCGCCACGGCCTGGTCCGTGCCGAACGCGCCCATGATCAGCCACACGCCGACCGAGTAGAAGACGGCGAGGAAGCCGATGGCGATGAACGTGGCCCGCGGCACCGTGCGGCCCGGGTCGCGTGCCTCCTCCGCGTAGATGGCCGTGGCCTCGAAGCCTGTGAACGCACCGATGACGATGACGAACATCCCGGCGATCCCGCCGGTGGCGAGCGTGCTCGGGTCGAAGGACCCCAGGTCGAGTGCGGCGGTACCGCGGCCGCCGAGAATGCCGCCGTCCATGACGAGGAGCGACGCGACCTCAAGGATGAGGGCGATACCGAGGACCTTGGCGCCGAGCGTGACCCTGAGCCAGCCGAGCACACCGACGACGAGCACGCAGACCGCTGAGAGCATCCACCACGGAATGTCCGCTCCGGTCGCGTCGTGCACCGATCCGGCCGCGAAGTAGCCGACGGCCGCCGCCACTCCGGGCGTGATGAGGTTGTAGGACACGACGGCGACGTAGGCGATTCCGACACCTGTGGTGCGGCCGAGGCCGCGGGCCACGTAGGCGTAGAAGGCGCCCGCGTTGCGCACATGCAGGCTCATGGCCGTGAAGCCGGCGGCGAAGAGGACGAGCAGCGCGCCCGAGATCAGATAGCCCAACGGCGCACCGGGGCCGCCGATACCGATCACGACGGGCGCCACACCGGCCAGCACGGTCAGCGGTGCGGCCGCGGCGACGACGAAGAAGACCAGGTCGAACGTGCCGATCCGGCCGGCGGAGAGACCAGCCCCCTTCTCGTGGGCGGCGCCGGGGGACTGAGGTCTGCCGGGTGCCTCACGTGCGCGGTCGGCAGCGGGCGGCCGGGCGCTCATCGGGCCCCCCGCGGGGCAGCGGCGCCGCCCGGGCCGGCAAGCGGAGCGCGGGGCGTGGACGATGAGCCGCCCGGTACGGCGAACGAGGGGAAGTCCGCCTCGGGTGCGGGGCCGACGACCTGTCCGCCGTGCAGAACCAGCAGGCGTCGCGGGTGGGCCGCGACGGCCTCCGGGACTCCGCCGGCGGCGATGACGACCAGGTCGGCGCGGCAGCCGGGGGCAAGGCCGTAGCCGGCGAGCCCGAGGGCCGCGGCGGCCCGGTCGGTGACCATCGAGGCCGCGTGGTGCAGCTCGTCGTCCGTCATGAGGTCGCCCTGCAGCCCGATGATGGTGGCGCGTTCGAGCATGTCCGCCGTGCCGTAGGGCCACCAGGTGTCGCGGATGTTGTCGGATCCGGCGAAGACGAGGACGCCGTGCTCGTGCAGGCGCAGGACGGGCGGCATGGAAGTCCGGGGCCCGTTCGTCATGATCGCCACACCGGCCGTGGCCAGGGCAGTGGCGGTGCGGTCCAGTTCGGGTCCTTCGACCGCACCGAGGGCGTAGGCGTGGCTGACGGTGACTGTCCCGCCGAGGCCGAGCGCCGCCGTCCGTTCCGCGATGGCGCGCAACTGCCGGGTGCCGGTCACGCCGCCGTCGTGCAGATGGATGTCGACCCCGGCGCCGTGCCGCTCGGCCAGTGCGAAGACGATGTCGAGCTGCCCGTCCACGTCACCGTCGAAACCCGCCGGATCGAGCCCGCCGATGAGGTCGGCGCCCTCCGCGAGGGCCGCGTCGAGGAGGTCGGCGACACCCGGGGAGCTGACCACGCCGCTCTGCGGAAACGCCACAAGCTGGATCCCCAGCCGGTCACGGAACTTCTCCCGCACCTCCAGCAGCGCGTGCAGTCCGTCCAGGCGCACGTCGGGGTCGATGTCGACGTGGGAGCGCACATGGCCGGTGCCGAGGGACACCATGCGATGCGCCAGGGCCGCGGCCCGGTCCGCCACGGGGACGTCGGCCGAGGCGCGCAGGGCCCGTTCGTTCGCGATCTGTTCCCGCAGACCTGCCGAGTCGCGGTGCGGCTGCCAGGGTGCGCCGAACAGTGTCTTGTCCAGGTGGGCGTGGCCGTCGACGAGCGCGGGCAGGACGAGTGCGCCCCCGACGTCGACACCGGCGGGCTCGGGGGCGGCCGACCTGCCGGAGACAGCCGGGTCCGTCACGGCCTTGACACGGCCGTCGGCGAGATGGATGTCGGCACGCCGGCCGCCGGGCAGGGTGGCGTTCCTGAGGACCTCGGGGGCGATCGGTACCGGCGGGGCGTCGGCGGGTTGCGACACGTCTTCCTCCAACTGTTCGTTCGACGCCCGCCACGACTGACCAGCCGGTGCCAAGACCGGTGAAACGCTGCTGGTGGGAGGCGGGCACTGACAAGTTAGCTGGTATACCGAATACCAATCAATGGTCTGTCGCCACTCGTTTCCGCGGTCTGCGATGATCGGATGAACCCCGGGCCGGTCATGGCCGGGCCCGTACGTCAGTCGAGAGGATTCGATGACCATCCGCCCCGGCCGCCGCCCCACGATCGGCGAGACCCATCAGTCCCTGCGTGAACGGGTCTACGCGGAACTCCGGGAGCGGATCATCGAGGGAACGTACGCGGCCGGGCTGCGACTGGTGGAGCGCGACCTCGCAGAACAGCTCGGCGTCTCCCGCATCCCGCTGAGAGAGGCCATGCAGCGGCTGGAGCGGGACGGCTTCCTCACCGTGCAGGCCCGGCGGGGCTCCGTGGTCACGGAGTTCGGCGCACAGGACGCCGCGTACCTCTTCGACGTCCGCGAAAGCCTGGAGGGCCTGGCGGCGGGACTCGCCGCGCGCCATGCGACGCCCGCCCAGCTGCGCACGATGGAGAGCCTCCTGACCCGAGGCCGCACAGCCGCCGACGCGGGCCGGCTGCGCCAGGCCGTCACCTGCAACGCCGACTTCCACCAGCAGATCGTCGAGGCGTCGGGAAACCCCCTCCTCCAGGAACTGATGGCACCCCTGGACGCCCGCCTGCGCCGCCTCTTCCACCTGACATCCGACCTCGACGACGGCGATCCCATGTGCGGCGAACACGAGCGCCTGTACGAGGCGATCCGCGAGCACGACGCGCCCCGCTCGGAGGAAGTGGCCAGGCGCCACGTGGCAGGCACCCGCGATTCGGCCCTGCGCTACTTCTCCGCCGCGGGTGCGCGGAGCGCGGCGGAGGACAGATCGGGTGACGCCGGCGCGGGGCCGGTCGCAGGCCCAGTCTGAGCACCGCGTGACAGCCTGAGCACCGCGTGACAGTCCGAGCACCGCGTAGGGGAAACCCTTACACCGCCGGGCGATTCCCCGGGGGTGCGCGCGGACAACTCGCATTGCCCGCCCGTCCCCCGGCTGTCTAGCCTCGGCGGACCGGAACGAGTGACCTCTAGGGGTGAGGGTGACAGCGAACGGCAGCCTTGCGGACGGGCCGGCGCACGACAGCGTCGTCTACATCGTGGACGACGACCAGGAGCTGTGCGCGTCACTGGCCTGGCTTCTGGAATCGGTGCACATCAGGTCGGTCTGTTTTCCCGGCGTGAGCGCGTTCCTCCAGTCCTACGACCCGCAGCAGCCGGCCTGCCTGGTGCTGGATGTGCGCATGCCCGAGGCCAGTGGCTTCGAACTGCAGGACATGCTGAACCGGACCTGCTCGGCCGTCCCGATCATCTTCGTCTCCGCGCACGGTGACATCAGGATGTCGGTACGGGCCCTGCAGCACGGCGCCGTCGACTTCCTGGAGAAGCCCTACGATCCGCAGCACATGCTCGACGTCGTACAGAAGACGCTGCGGACGGCACGGGAGAGGTTCGCCCGCTCGGCCCGGGAAAGCGAGCTCCGGGCACGTCTGGACAGCCTGACCGATCGCGAGCTGCAGATCCTCGGGCTGGTCGCCGACGGTCTGCCGAGCAAGAGCATCGCGTCCCGGCTCGGGATCAGCGTGAAGACCGTCGACGTGCACCGGACGCGGATACGCGAGAAGGCAGGGGCGGTGAGCATCACCACCCTCGTCCGGGACGTGCTCCAGGCCGGGCTGGAGCTGCCGTCGCGCTGAACCGAAGGGCGGTTCCGCGCAGCGCCCGGCGGTGGCCCCCACCGCGTACGGACCTACGAGAGGCAGGAGTTGTCAACGATGAGCAAGGCGGCACAGACACCGGAGCAGTCCGGTGATGACGGCCGGAGCATGCTGCTGACCTGCTACGCCGACACCCATGGGTACCGCTGGCATCATGTGGACCTGTTCGTCCACGACAGCCGGGGGCGCGAACTCGACTGGGTGCACTGGCAGGTCGAGAAGGACGGTCCCGCAGGGGCGGACGCCGCCACTGCGAAGGTCGAGCCGACCCTGCGCCGCACCGCTGCCTGGCAGCACGGGGTCAGCGCCGACGGCAGCGAGTACTGGACTGCGCCCGCCGTGTGGGGCCAGTGAGACGAGGAGGACCGGTCCGCGTGCATGAGCAGCCCGTTTCCCTGGACTTCAGCAGGCTCTTCGCGGCCCTCCAGTGCTGCGTTCTGGTGCACGACTCGGTCAGCAAGGACATCCTCTGGGCCAATCCCGCCGCGTGTGACGTGCTCGGCTTCACCCTCGACGAACTGAAGCCGCTCAAGGCACCCGACATGAGTTCCAACGCGCACCAGTACGCCCGTGAGATCGGCGTCGACTGGCTGCAACGGGCCGCCGACCACGGCAGCAGCTCCATCGAGTGGTGCTACCGGTCCAAGGCCGGTGAGAACATCCTCACCGAGGCGATCGCCTTCCGGGTGGAACTGGCGCAGGGCCCTGTGGTGATGGTCCAGTTCCGCGACATCGCGGCGGAGCAGGCAACCCGCCTGGACCTGCTGCGGACCGAGAGCCGACTGCAGACCTTCCTGCGGAATCTCGACGAGGGCATCGTGGTGCTCGACGACGACGCCCGTGTGCTGTACGCGAGTTCATCGGCGGGCTCCCTGCTGCATCTGGAGGCCGAGCAGCTCACCGGAGGTGACTTCACCCGCTTCTGCGACGAGGAGTCCGCCGCCGCGTTGCGCGAGGTACTCGCCATGACGGAGCGGGACGGCCCGCCCACGGACGGGCAGTACCGGCTCCGCACCGCCGACGGCCGGAAACGCTGGTTCGCGGGCCGCTGGCAGTACATCGACATCGAGAGCGACCTGCGCGGCCTGCTCCTCCTCTTCCACGACATCACCGACCGCGTCCAGGTGGAGGAGGAGCACCGCCGGGACGCCCAGTACCTCAACTACCTGGCCCGCTACAACGCCATGGGCGACATGGCGATGGCCATCGCCCACGAGGTGAGCCAGCCGATCGCCGCCGCGCACAACTTCGTCGCGGGCGTACGCGGGCGTCTGGGCGGCGGCGCCGACCACGAAGCGCTCGACTGGGGCCTCAAGAACGCCACCCTCCAGATCGACCGAGCGGCACAGATCCTTTCGAGCCTGCGGCAGTACGTCGTACGGCTGGAACAGTCGGAACAGCTCATCGATCTCAATGACATCGTCACCGACTGCCTCTACTTCATCGACGTCAGAGCACGCCAGAGCGAGGTGGCCGTCGCCTGGCTGCCCAGCACGGACCCGCTTCCGGTGCGCTGTGACAAAGTCCTGATCGGACAGGTCGTGATGAACCTCGCCTTCAACGCCATCGAGGAAATGACGCGCTGGCCGGCGGATCGCCGGTCGGTGACTGTTTCAACGGCGCGGAACGGCTCCCTGGCCGAACTGACCGTCCGTGATCTCGGGCAAGGCCTTACCGCATTCCCGGACGGCCTGATATTCGATGGCGCATTCACCTCGAAAGAGAACGGAAGCGGCATCGGACTGGCCCTGAGCCATCGCATCATCACGCGCCATCACGGTACGATCCACGCCGCCGAGAATTCCCCCAGGGGCGCGGCGTTCAGCTTCGCTCTGCCGCTGCTCTCCGAGTAAGGGAATCCCCTACAGGACGCGGCAAAACCCCGATTGCGACGCCCTCGCCGACGCGAATAGCGTGAGAACGCGGTGGAACAGGAAATCCACCCGTCAACGCGAGGAGAGTTTCCATTGACCTCGATACTGGATTCCCGGATGCCGGATCATTCCGGCGACCGGAAGGAATTCGAGAAGGTACTCGCCCTGGTGGCCGAACGGCGGTCCGAGTTCGAAGAACACCGGCATGTGCCGCGCGACATGATCGCCGAGTTCAAGCGGGCCGGCATCTACCGCGCAGGTGTACCGCGACGTTTCGGCGGAGACGCGCTGCCACCGGCCGTATTCCTCGACCGCATCGAGCGGATCTCGCAGGTCGACGCGTCGGCCGGCTGGGTTGCGAGCTTCGGCTCGTCGCTGGTCTATCTGGCGGCGCTGCCGCTCCCGACGCAGGCGGAACTGTACGCGGACGGCCCGGATGTGGCCTTCGCCGCCGGTCTCTTCCCGGTACGGAAGGCCGAGCGCGCGGACGGCGGATACCGGATCGCGGGGCAGTGGAAGTTCGCCAGTGGCTGCAAGGGAGCCGACGTTCTGGGCGTAGGCATCAGCGTCGGCGACGACCACGCCGGACGGCCCCGTACCGCGCTGCTGGACCCCGCCCAGGTCGAGATCGTCGAAAACTGGGACGTCCTGGGTATGCGGGGCACCGGCAGTCACGACCTCAAGGTCGACGGCGTCGTCGTGCCGGAGGAGTGGACGTTCGTCCGCGGCGGCGAACCGACCGTGGACGAGCCGCTCTACCGCTATCCGGCCGTCGCCTACGCGGCGCAGGTCCTGGCTGTCGTCGGTCTCGGCGTCGCCCGGTCCGCGCTGGACCTGGCCATCGCCAGAGGAGGCCGGGCCGGCTACACGGGCGCGCCCAAGCCCGCCGACCGCGCCACCTATCGCATCGCTCTCGGCAAGGCGGAGGCCGAACTGCGGTCCGCCCGCGCCTTCTTCTACGAGACGACCGAGGAGGTGTACGCGAGCGTGGAGGCCGGCGACCCGGCGACGCCCGGACAGACCAGCCTGCTGCGCCTCGCGTCGGCCCACGTCGCCAAGGTCTCGTTCGAAGTGGTGCGCTCCGCGTACCAGTTGTGCGGAATTCCCGCCATCACCGACGGCAGCCCCATGCAGCGCTATCTGCGGGATGCCTCTGTCGTCCCGCAGCATGCCTTCCTTCAGGAGGGCATGTACGACGGCGCGGGCGCGGTCCTCACCGGTGTCACGCCTTTCCCCGGCTACCTCTGACGCCTCTTCTCCCCCACGTTCCTGTCGGTGCGTCTCCCGTCACGCGTTCGTACATCTCCCGTCACACAGAAGGATTCCTCATGCCCCAGCCCGCCTCGTCCGAGCCTCTGCGCGTGCTCTTCTGCATAGGCGTCAACCAGAACTTCTTCGACCTGCCGACCGGCCGGGGCAAGGAGGTCTGGAACGGTTTCACCACCATGCTCGCCGACCTCGCCGCCCTGCCAGGTGTCGAAGTCCTCGGCACCTTCGACGACGACTGTCACATGGTCGGGCCGTCCGCTTCCTGGCCGTGGACCTCGTACGTCCTCGCCGACGTCGTCGACCAGCCCACCGTCGCGGCCGCCTGCAATCTGTTCCGCACCATCCAGGTAGGCGAGCACGGCCTGTGGCGCTACATGAAGATCGAAGCCCGGATGGGCCGCTCGCTGCCGGAGCCGGAGGTCACCCGATGACCACGGTCCCCGATCTCCCGGCGCTCGTCGGGAACGACCGCGTCTCCGGCACGCTGTACACCGATCCCCGGCTGTTCGAGCAGGAGATGGACAGGATCTTCCAGAAGACCTGGGTCTGGGTGGCGCACGAGAGCGAGGTTGCCGAGGCCGGTGACTTCAAGACGGCCTGGGTGGGCCGGCTGCCCGTCATCGTCACTCGTGACCGCAAGGGCGGTGTGAATGTCCTGCTGAACCGCTGCCGACACCGCGGCGCCAGCGTCTGCGAGCTGCCCAAGGGCAACAGCAACGGCTTCACCTGCCCTTACCACGCCTGGTCGTACGCCCTGGACGGGAAGCTGCGGGGCATTCCCTACCCCGAAGGCTATGAGGGCGTCGCGGAGAAGAAGGATCTGCCGCTCCAGCGCCTCGAAGTGGGCATCTACGCGGGCATGATCTTCGCCAGCTTCAACCCGGACGTCGAGCCTCTGGAGGACTTCCTCGGCGGCGCCCGCCTGTGGATCGACCGGTTCATGAAGCAGGGCGCCGGCTATCCGGTCAAGGTGCAGGGGGAGCACAAGTTCCGTTTCCAGGGCAACTGGAAGATCCAGCTGGAGAACACCACCGACTGGTACCACTTCCCGATCGTGCACCGCTCCTGGATGTCGTCGGTGGACGCCGAGACGGCGAGCATGTTGTCGATCATGACCGACGAGACGGCGGTCACCCATGCGCTGGGCAACGGTCACAGCGTCGCCGTCAGCGTCTCCGACCATGTCGACTTCGATGTCGACGACGGCACGGAGAAGCTCCAGGACCGCTTCAGCCACATCGTTGAGGAACTCTCCAAGGATATGCCACCGGAGAAGGTCCGGCGGATCGTCCGTGCGATGCACGGCGTCGGTTTCAACCTGAACCTGTTCCCGAACGTTGCCATGTCGATGTCGTTCTTCCGGGTGCTGCGGCCCCTCTCCGTGAACGAGACGGAGATCAGGCACGTCGCCCTCGGCCTGGACGGTGGTCCGGAGATCGTCAACCGCGAACGGCTCCGCATCCACGAGCACTTCCAGGGCCCGTTCGGGTTCGGCAGTCCCGACGACGCCGAGGCGTGGAGCCGGGTGCAGCGGGGCGTCGCCGGCGGCGCCGACATGCCGATCCTCGTCAACCGGGGTCTCGGCCGCGAGACAACCGACGACCTCGGGCAGCCCACCTCCCATGCGACGGACGAGACCGGTATGCGGGAGGCGTACAGCAAGTGGAAAAGGATGATGGCCGATGACAAGTGACACTTTCAGCGCGATGGCCCGGGAGACGGGGCTGCCGTTCGACGACCGGCGGGCGCTGGACTCGGTCTCGCTGATCTGGCACGAGGCCCATCTGCTGGACGCCCGGCGGTACGAGGAGTGGGACGCCCTGTGGGCCGAGGGCGGGGAGTACGTGATCCCCATCGCCCGGGAGACGACCGACTTCGCGGCCACCCTCAATCTCGTCTATGACGACGACCGGATGCGCCGTATGCGGATCGAGCGCCTCGGCGGAGAGTTCTCCATCTCGGCGGTGGCTGCGGCCCGCACGGTCCGGTCCGCCTCACGTTTCGTGGTCACGGGCCGGGACGCGGACACGGTCGAGATCGACTCCGGCCAGATCCTCGTCGCCTACAAGCGGGAGGAGACGTCCGTGCTCGCCGCCGACGTCAGCCACCGCATCGTGTTCACCGCCGGAGGTCCGCGGATCGCACGCAAGGTCGTACGCCTGGTCAACGCCGAGGACGCCGTGACGGCGTCGGGGTTCCTGCTGTGAGCGCGCCGGGGACGTACCGGCCCGATGAGAGCGCTTCCCCCCGGGTCGCGCTGGTGACCGGGGCGGCCCGCGGTCTGGGGGCGTGCATCGCGGCCCGTCTGCACGGCCGGGGCTACCGGGTCGCGCTGACCGACCTGGACGGGGACGCCGCGGTCGCGGCCGCCGCATCGCTGGACCCGAGCGGGCAGTCCGCGCTCGGACTCCGCCTGGATGTCCGCGACAAGGACGCCTTCGTCCAGGCACGGGACGCTCTCGTCGAGCGGTGGGACGCGATCCATGTGCTGGTCAACAACGCCGGTTACTCGAAGGTCGAGCAGCTGATGGAGATCGGCCCGGAGAGCTTCGCCTCGGTCGTCTCCGCCAACCTCAACGGTACGTTCTTCGGCTGCCAGGTCCTCGGCTCCTACTTCGCCGGACGTGGCTACGGACGCATCGTCAACATCGGCTCGCTCGCCGGACAGAACGGGGGCACCGCGACCGGCGCGCACTATGCGGCGGCGAAGGGCGGAGTGGCCACGCTCACCAAGGTCTTCGCCCGTGAGCTGGGCCCCCGGGGTGTGACGGTGAACGCCGTGTCGCCCGGACCGCAGGACCTGCCGGTCGTACGCGAGAGCGTCGCGCCGGACAGGCTCGCGCAGATCGAGGCATCGATCCCGGTGGGCCGGCTCGGACGGCCCGAGTTCATCGCGGACATGGCCGTCCTCCTGGCATCCGAGCACGCGGACGCCGTCACCGGAGCCTGCTGGGACGCCAACGGCGGCCTGTACATGCGCTGAGCAGCGCCGCAAACAACCCCAACCCTCACGAAGGCAGACGGATGTTCACTGTCACCGTCACCGAGACCGCCCAGGAGACGGCGGCGGTCAAGGTGCTCCGACTGGCTCGCTCCGACGGCCGTCCCCTCGCTCCCTACGCGGCCGGCGCCCACATCGACGTGACCGGCCCCACCGGTGTCACCCGCCCGTACTCGCTGTGCGGCCCGCCCGGCGACATCGGCTTCTACACCATCGCAGTCAAACGCGAGGAGAATTCCCGCGGCGGCTCACTGGCCCTGCACGACAAGGTCACGACCGGCACCGAACTCCTCGTCGGTGAACCGCGCCGGCTCTTCGGCGTCGTCCCGCAAGCGAGTGAGCACCACCTGGTGGCGGCAGGCATCGGCATCACTCCCTTGCTGGCCATGGCGTACGAACTGCACGCGGCAGGCGCCGAGTTCAGGCTGCACTATGTGGCGCGCGACCGTTCGGAGGCGGCTCTCGCCGGGCTCCTCGAAGAAGCCGCCTTCGCGGACCGGGTCACGTTCCACTTCGGGCTGGGCCGTGCGGGCACCACGGCGGTGCTCGCGGACGAACTGACGGGGCTCCCCGCACAGGCGCACGTCTATACCTGCGGGCCACCGGGCTTCATGGAGCAGACGGCCGCGCTCGCGGGTCGCGGACTCCCGGCGGACCACATCCATTCGGAGCTCTTCCAGGCAGGCGAACAGGAGGACGCCGCCCCCTGCACCAGCTTTGAGGTCGAGCTCGACACCGGTGAGGTCTTCACCGTGCCACCCGACAGGAGCATCGCCGACGTCCTGGAGGCGAACGGGGTGGCCATCGACACCTCCTGCCGCGAGGGCATCTGCGGCACGTGCGTACTCCAGGTCCTGTCCGGCGATCCCGACCACAGGGACCACTGCCTCACCGCGAAGGAGAAGGCCGCCGGTGACCAGATCGCGGCGTGCGTGTCCCGTTCCAGGTCACCTCGCCTGGTGGTCGAGCTGTGGTGACCCGCACCCCGCACCTGTCAGACGCGCCAGTCGGCGCAGAGAGGAACCACCAGCCATGAGTGTGAATCCAGCCATGAGTGTCAACGACGCCCCTGGCATCCCATCGAGGGACGCGTTCCGGGAAGCGATGGCGCATCTTCCCGCCGCCGTCAACATCCTCACGACGGACGGGCCGAGCGGCCGCTGCGGCATCACCCTCAGCGCCGTCTGCTCCGTGACCGACAACCCACCGACCGTCCTGGTCTGTGTCAATCGCAGCAGTGCGATGCACGATGTGTTCAGCGCCAACGGACGTGTCTGCCTCAATGTGCTCGGCGGAGACCAGCAGGAGCTCGCGCTGCACTTCGCGGGTGCCACCGAGGTGTCCATGGCCGAACGGTTCAGCTGGGACATCTGGGACCGGAGCCAGGACGTGCCGGTTCTGGAGGATGCGCTGGTGGCCGTGGTCGGAACGGTCAAGGACCGTAAGCCGATGGGATCACACAGCGTGCTGTTCGTGGAGATCGAGCAGGTCCGCACCCGAACCGGCGGCCAGAGCCTCGTCTACTTCAACCGGTCCTTCCACCGCCTGGACTCGGCCCCGCCGGTGGCCTGCTGACCTGCCGGTGCTCGGCGTGCACCCGGCGGACACCGAGTACGGCCGCCGAGGAATCCGCGCGCACCGAGCCCCCCTCCGTACGACCATCCGCACGACCAGCCGTACGACCATCCGCACGACCGCGAGCAGGCACCGATGAAGATCACAGCGATCGAGGCAATCCCCTACGCCATCCCGTACGCCAAGCCCCTGCGCTTCGCCAGCGGTGAAGTACACACTGCCGAGCACGTCCTGGTCCGCGTCCACACCGACAGCGGGCTGACCGGCGTGGCGGACGCACCGCCCCGCCCCTTCACCTACGGCGAGACCCAGCAGTCCGTGATCGCCGTCATCGAGAAGATCTTCGCCCCGAACCTCGTGGGCCTGGACGTGCTGGCCCGCGAGGCCGTTCACGGGCACCTGCGCCGTACCGTCGGCAACCCCGTCGCCAAGTCGGCGATCGACATGGCGCTCTGGGACCTCGCGGGACAAGCGCTCGGCCTTCCCGTCACCACGCTGCTCGGTGGGCACGGCAATTCCATGCGGGTCTCTCACATGCTCGGATTCGACGAACCGGCGAAGATGGCCGCCGAAGCCGAGCGGATGCGGGACAGGTACGGCATCCGCGTCTTCAAGGTGAAGGTCGGCCGCCGCCCCGTACGGCTCGACGTCGAGGTGTGCCGGGCACTGCGCGAAGTACTGGGTGACGAAGCCGAGTTGTACGTCGACGGCAACCGCGGCTGGACCGCGTCCGAGTCGGCCCGGGCCCTGCGTGCGCTCGACCCGCTGGGCATCACGCTCGCCGAGGAACTGTGTCCCGCCGACGACGTGCTCGGGCGACGGTGGCTCGTACGGCAGAGCCCGGTGCCGTTCGTGGCCGACGAATCGGCCGTCACACCCGCCGAGGTGACGCGCTCGCTCCTGGACGGCGCGGCCACCGCGATCAGCATCAAGACCGCCCGCACCGGCTTCACCACGTCCCAGCGCGTGCTGTTCCAGTGCGAGGGCATGGGCGCGGAAGTCGTGATGGGCAATCAGATCGACGGCCAGCTGGGCACCGCGTGCACCGTCGCCTTCGGCGCCGCCTACGCCACCTCGTCCCACCGCGCCGGGGAACTCTCCAACTTCCTGGACATGAGGGACGACCTGCTCACCGAGCCGCTCACCATCAGCGACGGCCGGCTCACGGTACGGGACCTGCCCGGCCTCGGTGTGGCGATCGACCCGGACAAGCTGGCGCGCTACCGCCAGGACACCTGAAGAGGCCACGCCCCACCCCGAAGAAGCCAAGCCACCACAACCACCAGAACAGGACCGGGACATGACCGACGCCACCCAGCAGACCCCCGCCGCGCAGACCCCCGCCGGCCAGGCCACCGCGGCAGCGTCCGGCGCCGCCGCCACCGAGCGGTTCCGCGGCAAGCAGCACACGGAGGCCCCCGTCGCCGGCACCGCGCGCGTCGGCCTGCTGGCATCCGAGGCGATCGCCGCCGTGCACGACGTCATCCGCAGGCACAAGGTCACGTACGCCGAATACGATGCGCTGAAGTCCTGGCTCATCCAGGTCGGCCAGGACGGCGAATGGCCCCTCTTCCTCGACGTGTGGATCGAGCACGTCGTCGAGGAGGTCGCCAACGAGAACCGTGAGGGCACCAGCGGCACCATCGAAGGCCCCTACTACGTCCCCGGTGCGCCGGTCCTTCCTGCGGAAGCCACCCTGCCCATGCGCGTGGGCGAAGCCGGAACACCGCTGCTGTTCCAGGGCCAGGTGACCGCGGTCGGCGGCGCGCCGCTGCCCGGTGCCAGGGTCGAGATCTGGCACGCCGACGCCGACGGCCTCTACTCGCAGTTCGCCCCCGGCCTGCCGGAGTGGAACCTGCGCGGCACCGTCATCGCCGACGGTCAGGGGCACTTCAAGATTCACACCCTGGAGCCGGCCCCGTACCGGATCCCCACCGACGGCTCCTGCGGAATGCTGATAGCCGCGGCCGGCTGGCACGCCTGGCGCCCGGCTCATCTGCATCTGAAAGTCTCCGTGCCGGGCCACCAACTCATCACCACCCAGCTGTACTTCGAGAGCGGCAGTCACCTCGATGACGACATCGCCTCGGCTGTGAAACCAGAGCTGATCCTCGCCCCGGCGCCGGCCGATTCCGGTGAAGGCAATGAAGTGACGTACGACTTCGCGCTCGACAAAGCCTGACGTACCGCCGCGCCCCGTACCTTCCACCAGCAGAGGAAACACCATGCTGTTCGCAGTGAACATGGATGTCGCGATCCCGCACGACCTCGCCCCCGAGGTACGCGAGGACCTGATAGCCCGTGAGAAGGCCTACTGTCAAGCGCTCCAGAGGGATGGCGTCTGGGTCCACATCTGGCGGTGCACCGGGCAGTACGCCAACCTCAGCGTCTTCGACGTCGCGGACAACGACGAGCTGCACAGCGTCCTGTGGAATCTGCCGCTCTTCCGCTACATGTCGGTCTCCGTCACGCCGCTGTCGGCCCATCCGTCGGCGCTTCACGGTTCCGGCGCGGCGGTGGCCTGACGGCCCGGCGTCAAGAGCTCGCGGTGACCGGGGACTTGCCCTTGTCGCCCACCGAGTTCTGTTCGGCGGACTTCGGAATCGGCCGGTCGTCCCGAAGCGCCTTCCAGACCTGCTGGGACGCCTTGGTGAGGGGCAGGACCCGGTCCGGGGCCTGACTGTCGTAGGTCACCGGCATCGTGACCATGTTCATGTTCTTCGGGCTGATGCCCCTGAGGTCCTTGGCCAGACCCAGCAGCTTGTCCGCGGACGCCAGCCCGGAGTCGGCGGTCACGGTCCGGGTCGCGGTGTCGGCGAGGCCGTAGAGCTTGGCCGGATTGCCGAGCAGGCCGATGTTGTCGACCCGGTCGGTCAGGGCCTTGATGAACGCCTGCTGGAGCTGGATACGGCCGAGGTCACTGCCGTCACCCACACCATGCCGGGTCCGTACCAGACTGAGTGCCTGCTCGCCCTTGAGCGTGTGCTTCCCGGCGGACAGGTCGAGGTGGCTGTCGCTGTCGTCGATCGCCTTGCTGGTGGTGATGTTCACACCACCGAGCTGATCGATGAGCTTCTTGAATCCGTTGAAGTCGACTTCGACGTAGTGGTCCATGCGGACACCGGACATCTTCTCGACCGTCTTCACGGTGCACCCCGGGCCACCCACGGCGTAGGAGTCGTTGAACATCGCCTGGTGCGCTCCGGGCACGGTACCGCCGTGCGGCTTCGGGCACGCCGGGCGGTCCACCATCGTGTCCCGCGGGATGCTGACGACGCTCGCCTTGCGGTGAGACTTGTCGACGTGGAGAACCATCGTCGTGTCGGACCGGGCGCCGCTGACGCCCTTTCCGTACTCGCCGTGCGTTCCCGCACGCGAGTCGGACCCGAGGAGGAGGATGTTCATCGCGCCGTTGTGCGCGTCGCTGGGCCGGTCTTTTCCGAGGGCGGCGTTGATGTCGACGCCCTTGACGTTGCCGTTGAGGTGCGACCAGAGGTAGGCCGCGCCTCCTCCTCCCACCGCCAGTACACCGAGGGCGGCCCAGGCGGTGATCCGCAGTGCTCGGCGACGCGGACGCCGCCCGTGCGGCTCCTCACCTGCCGGCCCGGGGGCGGCGGGCCCCGGGCCGTCCTGCCCGGGTATCGCGTTCCCGCTCTCGTACGCCATCAGCTATCAGTCCTTCGAGTGGTGGCGGGCATACGGAAGTACCTCTTACCTCGGGGATGTCGTGCGAGGCCGCGGGGGCCGGCGACAGCGGAACGGAGCTACGCGTCGTGGGCGGAGCAGCGGAAGCGGGCGGGGCCCGACCGGTCCGGCACTCGGCTCCCCGGGACTCGAACCATGGTTAGCGCCGCTGGAAGGCGGGGGCAACGAGGCCCCTTACTACCTGTGTACGTAGTCGGGCCCGCAGCGGCGTCGACGACCCCGGTGCGCGGTCCGCCACGTCTTCCGCACCCCTACTGCCGTGCCTCGTACATGACATACGTCCTATGGGCGGGCTCACAGTCGCGGTGCCCCGCAGCCGTCCCGGAGCAGCGGATGCCGACGCTCTGCCGACCATCCATCACTCTCTGCGGTCTTCGAGAAGCGGCAGGGCTGCGTGTCCGGCCACTCGCCCCGCACGGGCGCAGCCGGGCCCGGTGCGGCGGCGCGGTTCCTGTCGGGGGCCAGGCGCCTTACGCCTGGATCAGGCCGGGTCAGGGGCGGGCGCCGACCTCGTGTTCGGCGATCGTCCAGGCCCGGGCCTGATCACTGAGCGTGAAGCCGAGGCCGGGGCGCGCGGAGACGTACATGCGTCCGTCCCGGATCTCCAGGCGCTCGTTGAACAGCGGCTCCAGCCAGTCGAAGTGCTCCACCCAGGGTTCGATCGGGTACGCGGCGGCCAGGTGGAGATGGATCTCCATCGCGAAGTGCGGTGCGAGCTGCAGCTGGTGGTGCTCGGCGAGAACGGCGAGCTTGAGGAACTGGGTGATACCCCCGATGCGGGGGGCATCGGGCTGGATGACGTCGGCGGCGTTCTGCCGGATCAGCTCGACATGATCAGCGACGCTGGCCAGCATCTCGCCGGTGGCGACGGGAGTGTCCAGGGAGGCGGCGAGCGCGGCGTGGCCCTGGGCGTCGTAGGCGTCGAGAGGCTCCTCGATCCAGACCAGGTTGAACTTCTCCATGGCGCGGCCCATGCGCTGTGCGGTGGGCCGGTCCCACTGCTGGTTGGCATCGGCCATGAGCGGCACCTCGTCGCCGATGTGCTCGCGCACCGCAGTGAGACGGGCCAGGTCGTATGTGCCGTCGGGGTGACCGACCTTGATCTTGATGCCGCCGATGCCGCTGTCCAGGGATGCGGTGGCGTTGTCCAGGACCTGCCCGGTCGGCGTGTGCAGGAAGCCGCCGGAGGTGTTGTAACAGCGCACGGAGTCGCGGTGGGCGCCGAGCAGCTTGGCCAGCGGCAGACCGGCCCGCTTGGCCTTGAGGTCCCACAGCGCGACGTCGAAGGCGGCGATCGCCTGGGTGGCCAGACCGCTGCGTCCCACTGACGCTCCGGCCCACACCAGCTTGGTCCAGATCTTGCCGATGTCGCTGGGGTCCTCACCGATCAGGGTCTCGGCGATCTCGCGGGCGTGCGCGAACTGGCCAGGGCCGCCTGCCCGCTTGGAGTAGCTGAAGCCGATGCCCTCGTGCCCCTGCTCAGTGGCGACCTCCACGAAGAGGAAGGCGACCTCCGTCATCGGCTCCTGACGTCCAGTCAGGACCTTCGCGTCGCTGATCGGCGTGGACAGCGGCAGGGTCACCGACGAGAGACGTAGCCACGCGATGCGGTCGAGGGTGGCTGCGCCCACGGAGTGCGCGGCGTGCGCGGCTCGGGGTGTCGTGTTCGTCGTGGTCGCCACTTCGTGTCCCTGGGTCGGTGCGGTTGGGATGGTTGGGATGGTGGGGACGCGGTGCGTTCTCTCTTCCCTGGCTTCCCGCCGATGCCGGATCGTGTCGGTGCGCCGTGCCGCCGTGCCGCCGTGCCGCCGTGCCGCCGTGCCGCCGTGCCGAATACGTTCGACGCTACGGTCACGATTGATCCACGTCCACCATAAGTTTTGGATGTGACCATTCAAGGAGAGCAACATTGTTCACGCTGACTCAGCTGTCGTGTTTCGTGGCCGTGGCTGAGGAACTGCACTTCACCCGCGCCGCGGAGCGACTGAGCATGACCCAGCCGCCGCTGAGCCGGCAGATCCAGCTGCTGGAGAACGAGCTGGGTGTGAGGCTGCTGGACCGCACCAACCGAACGGTGCGGCTGATGCCCGCAGGCCGGGCCTTCCTCTCGGAGGCGCGCCGCATCGTGCGCCAGGCCGAGCATGCCACTCTCGCCGTACGCCAGGTGCCGCCGGAGAGACCTGTGCGAAGGCTTCCGACCCACTCGGGTCGGCATCCGATGCGACCGTGCCCGGCAGCCATGTCTGGACCGACCACGGCATGGGGTAGCCCGCTCCGGGCTCTCCCAGGGCGACGGGTTCCGGAGCAGGGAACCGGGACACCTGCGCCAGCTCCGTGCTCGCCAGGGCTTCCCGCTGCAGAACCGTCAGCACATCGGCGGCATCGGCCAGGCGCAGCGGGAAACGTGCCGAGAGGTCGTTCCCGATGCGGAAGATGGCGTTGACCGTCCCAGCCGACCGCAGGAGTCGGATCTCCTTGCCGCTCCACCGGGGGAACTGTTCCTGGATCAGGGTCGCAACCGTTGCCGTGGTCACGTCCACTTGATCATCGTGCATGGTCATCCTGTTCCGCCGGCGAGCAGTGCCCTGTGCGGCAGCGCGAGCCGGCCGTCCGGACCGGTGAACTCTCCGCTGAGACGATCGAAATGCCGCTTGATCTCCGCTCTGGTGCGGGGCGGTTGGGCGGCGATGAGGTGACCGGTGAAGCCGACACCCGACGCCGCGCCGTGCCACCACTCCTGCGCGGATGTCCGATGGTTCCAGGCGATGGTCCGGCAGGAGGGCCTGGAGAGTCCGGCGGCCAGCAGCAAGTCCTCAAGCCCCTGCTCAGTGCGTGGGAAGTCGGTCTCGGGCGCCAGGACCGGCCGGTGGACAGGTCGCTGCACACCGGCGGCCTCCATCGCTCGTCCCAGCAGTGCCTGCCCGGGCCCGGCCGGCACGGACCACACCGTCACCGCGATCCGGCCGCCCGGCCGGCTCACCCGGCCCAGCTCGGCCAGCGCACGCTGCGGCCAACCGACATGGTCCAGAACGAAGTTGGCGGTCACCGCATCGAAGGCATCATCAGCGAAAGGAAGAGCGGGCAGCTCGGCGACACCGACATCGGCCAGCGGCACAGCCTTCGCGGCCAACTCCACCATCCCCGGCTCGGCATCAACAGCTGTGACCCGGGCACCTCTCGCGCTCGCCCCCGCGGCGACGTTCCCCGACCCGGTACCCACATCCAGCAGATCGGTGTCGGGACCGGCCCCGACGGCATCCAGCAGCTCATCGACCGGATGCGCGCACACCGCCGCGAAGGACTCCGCGTACGCGACTGCCCGCCCCGACCAGATCGAGCGCCCGGTCTCATCGAATCCGGTCACTGCAACACCAACCCCTCAGACCCGTCGGATCACGGCCAGGACCGGACAGTAACCGACCTGACGAGCCGGCAACCAGACCTTTCCGTGTGTGGCCGCGCAGTTGAGGGCCGCCGCCTCGGATGCGGCGCCGGCCCGCGCTCCCGACCGTACGGAAAGGCTCTTTGAATCCGGACCCGGCCTCAGGGGCCCCGTACGTCTCAACATCAGCTGCCGGCAGAGCCGTTACCACGCCTCCGACTCCTCGGCGTCCAGGGGACCCGGCTGTGCAGCGTCGCTGCCCGCGCGAACGCGCCTGGCCAGCAGCGGGAATACCAGCACCGAGATCATCGCGGCGCCGACCAGAGCCGCCGCCACGGCCGAGGTGACGAGCTTCTGGCTGACGCCGATGGTGGTGATGGCGACCACAAGGGGGAGGCAGGTCGCCGCGAACAGGGTGAGCGCCCTCCTGCCGCGGCGGTCGAGGTCGCGGGGGGCGAGCAGGTATACGGGTCCTCCCCGGATGAGGAGGAACAGGAGCAGGAAGACCGGCAGCAGTACCAGTGAACGGACGTCGTGGAGCAGGGCATGGAGGTCGAAGTTGATGCCGGTCACCACGTAGAACAACGGTACGAGGAATCCGAAGCCCATGGCCTCCACCTTGCCCAGGACTTCGGCGCTGCTGTGGGGGGCGGCGCCCTGCAGGACCAGGCGGGCCAGGATGCCCGCCGCGAACGCGCCCAGCAGGATGTCGAGTCCGAATGCCGACGCCAGGGCCAGCATCCCGGCCAGCAGGAACATGACGAAACGGACGGCGAACTGGGCACTGTTGTGCAGGGTCTTGTCGATCAGCCGGGAGAACCAGGGCGGCCTGGGGCGCAGCGCCCAGAAGAGGGCCGCGGCCGTGACGGCCGCGAAGACGATCAGGAGGGCGGCCGACACCCCGGGTTTACGGCCGCTGAGCAGCAGAGCGGTGGCGACGACCGGGCCGAACTCGCCCACCGCTCCGAAGGCCGTCACCACCGTGCCGAAGCGGCCGTGCAGGTCCCCCTCGTCCTTGAGCATCGGCAGGACCGTGCCCAGGGCTGTGCTGGTCAGTGACGTGCCGATCACGAACGCCTTGTACACGTCGTCACCGCTGAGCAGGAAGGCCACCGCGATGGCGACGGCCAGCGAGGACAGCCAGGCTCCGGCAGCCCGGTGCAGGGTCCTGCCCCGCACCGCCGCGAAGTCGATCTCGTAACCGGCGAGGAAGATCAGCATGGACAGCCCCAGGTTCGACAGGGTGTCGATGACCTGGTCCGAATGCGTCCAGCCGAGGGCGTCGGGGCCGATGAGAATGCCGAGCGCGATCTCGAAGATGACGAGCGGCACGGCGAGACGTCGCGCTGCCACGTTGGCCAGCAGCGGGGCGAGCACCGCGGCGGCCATGATCAGGACCAGCGTGCCGGGGTGTGACACGGATCCGGGCGGCGGTCAGACCCGGCCCGGCATACCGTGCCGGACCGATCGGGCTGGACCCGTGCAGCCGTAGCTCGCGTCGTCCGGGCCACGCGTGTCGCAGAGGGGCGGGCCCTGCGTGTCGGAGGAGGGAGCGTGCTTCCGCACCGCCGGGACCGCCTCGGCGATGCCCGGCCGGCCCGGCTTTGCTTCGGAGGTGGACAACAACGGCCTCCCTGGCAGGGCGTGGACACGGCGGGCCGCACACCTGGTACGGCCGGTGCTGCCCACCCTCATCCCGCGAGCGGGGCGTCACGAGCGGGGATAGCCCATCGGAGGGGCGGGCCGGCGGCCGGCGGGGCGGACGGAGGTCAGCGGGCGGGGCGAGGTCCCGGGGATGTGGACGGGGTGTCACGCGGCGCGGCCGACTCGCGGCGCCGCCCGCGTCGCGTGACGATCGAGATCCCGGCGCAGATGAGGACCAAGGATGCCTATGTCCGAACGGCAGGTGCTCCGCTCGGAGCCACTGCGACCCGTCGAGGCCCCATCGGTACCCGTCAAGGCCCTTCGGACCGGGGAGGCGACGTGCGCCGCGGTCACGGCCGTGCTGTGACGCCGGAGGCGAGGACGCGCCCGCCCCGGCGCGGCGGGGCCGCCCACCGCGCTCGTCGTGTCCGCAGTCAAGGAGCGGCGCTGCTCCTGGTGGGCGGTGGAGCGCTGCTGGGCTGGGTGCTGCCGGAGTGGGACCGGAACCTGCCCACACCGGGCCTGGGCTTCGACGCCTCCACGGCGCAGGCGACTCTCGCCGCGATCGCAGGCGGCATGATCACACTCGCGGGGTTCGTCGTCACCGCCATCACTCTGGTGGTGCAGACGGTGCAGACGATGTCTCCCCGACTGGTCGGGGCGCTCGGCCACTTCAGCCGCTATCTGGTCCTGTTCGGTCTGCTGATCGGGACCGCCCTGTACGCCCTCGTCGCCTTGAGCCATGTCCATGGGCGCAGCGTCCCGCGGGTGAGCGTGACCGTGGCGATCGCTCTCGTCCTCATCGACGCCACGGTTGTCCTCTACCTGCTGTCCTCGCTCCGGCACGCCGTGACGGGCGGCGGTCTCGCCCGTGCGGTCGGCCGGCGGCTTCGGACGGTCATCGACCAGACCTGCCCCGCTCAGGCCTCTCCCACCCGGGCCTCTCCCACCCGGGCCTCTCCCGCTCAGGCCCGTCCCGCCGGGCGGGCGGACGCGGCTCAGTACCCGTCGCCCCAGGGCCGCGAGGGCGCGCCCGTCATCGTCCACAGCGGCCGTCCGGCTGTCATCTTCTCCATCGACGAGACCGTCCTCACCCGGATCGCTGCTCGCCACGGGGTCCGTGTCGTCCTCGTACACCCCGTGGGCGACTTCATCAGGTCCGGCGAAACGGTCGCCTATCTGGAGGCGGGCGGCACGGACTGCGGCCGCCGGACCGTCAGACGCGTCACCGCGTGTTTCCACTACGGCCCGAACCGTACCGTCGAGCAGGACACCGGATACGGGTTCCGGCTCCTGGCCGACATCGCGATCCGGGCGCTCTCCCCTGCCGTCAACGACCCGACCACGGCAGTGCAGGCACTCGACCAGATCGAGGACAGCCTGCTGCGGCTGGCGGGCAGGCCCCTCGGCCCGGCCTGGCTGACCGACGCCAAAGGCACACCCCGCGTCTTCTGCCCTGCCCCGGACTGGGCCGGCCTCCTCTCCCTCGCACTCGATGAGACACTTCTCTACGGCGCCTCGAATCCCCAGACGGTGCGGCGCCTGCACGCCCTTCTCCAGCGCCTGCTGGCCACGGCACCGGCCCACCGCCAACCGGCCCTGACCGAACGCTCGGATGCTCTGGACCGGCTGGCGGCCGCGACCCTCACGGATCCTCTCCTGAAGCGCATCGTGGCCCGCCCCGACCGGCAGGGACTGGGCGGAATCCTCGCCGCTGATCCGTCGGATCCGTGATCCGCCCGGTGCACGCACAGGCCGCCCGCCACCCGAATGGCTCACTCCGAATCGGCATCCCGTGCCCCCGGGGACGATCCTGGCGAGATGAGCGGACACCAGGCTCCAGACGCCCCGCGCGCCTCGACCGGCCGTGCCTCACGGTGGCGCCAGGCCCTGACGCCTACGCGCGTCCTCGCCCTGCTGCTGACCGCGGTCGCGATCACTCTCATCGCCGAGAACACCCGGCAGGTGAAGATCCGGCTGCTGGTTCCCGTCGTCACCATGCCTCTGTACGCGGCGCTGCTGATCATGTTCGTGATCGGCCTCCTCGCCGGGGCCCTGCTGGTCTACAACCGCAACCGCAGGAGGCGGCGCGCGCGGTACTGAACTGCCGGACTGCCGGACTGCCGGACTGCCGGACTGCCCGACTTGCGGACTTGCGCACTTGTGGACTTGCGGGAGGGCGGCCCGCGCCTCTGTCAGCGGCCGCCCCGGAGACATATCGCTGCGAGGGAGATCCCCATGCCCAGGAATCCCGGCCTTCCAGAGGGGTGCGCGGTACTTTGCGGCCGCACGGGAACGGGTCCCCGGCAGGCCACCGGCTGCCTCCACGGCACCGCCCGGTGACAGCGCCGGACAGAACTCCCGGCTCCGACGACCCGGACGGCGGCGCGGACGGCCACCGGCCGGCCACGGCCACCGGGCGCTGGTGGGAGAGCGGGGAGGAGCCGGACTACCGGGCCACCCTGGCCAACGAGCGCACCCTGCTTTCCTGGCTGCGCGCCGCCCTGGCCCTCCTGGCCGGAGCACTCGGCGTCCTCCAACTGGTCCGTATCTCCCCCACCGCCCTGCGGCTGGCGCTGGCAAGCTACCTGGTCGCCCTGTCCGTGGGCTCGACGCTCATCGGCTACCGGCAGTGGCGGCGGCGACAGGCCAGCATGCGGCGCCGTGAGGCGTTCGGCCACTCGGAACTTCCCGCCTTCCTCGCGCTGGCGCTCCTGATGCTGGCGGCACTCGTCGTCGCCGTGGTCGCCGTCGGCCCCTACTGACCGAGTGCGTGAACAGTGGGACGGGATCCCTCCCGTGCGATCAGATGTTGTGGGGCTCCCAGACCGGCAGCCGGACGTCGTTGGCCACGCCCTGCGGGGTCCCCGAGTCCGCGGTCAGACAGGGAGACGCTCCAGCACTCCCGCGAAATCCGTGTCCGGCGGAAGGGTCCCGAACGCCAGCCCCCGGTCCCCGGCCAGCCGGGACGCGCAGAAGGCGTCGGCGACAGCGGCCGGCGCGTGGCGGACGAGGAGCGATCCCTGGAGCACGAGCGCCGCGCGTTCGATCAGACGGCGGGCCCGCAGTGGGGCGTCCTCGGTGAGGACGAGTTGACCGCGCAGCTCCTGCCAGGCGGCGTCCAGTCGCCGGTCGGCGCCCGAGGCCGCCTCGATCTCGGTACGGAAGGCGTCGACGGACTCGGACTCACGCGCCAGCGCTCGCAGCATGTCAAGGGCGTTGACGTTGCCCGAACCCTCCCAGATGCCGTTGAGCGGGGCCTCGCGGTAGAGACGCGGCATACCGGATGCCTCGTCATATCCGTTGCCACCAAGGCATTCCAGCGCCTCGGCGACCGCTGCGGGCTGCCGTTTGCACACCCAGTACTTGCCGACTGCCGTGGCGAGCCGCAGGAACGCCCGTTCCCGGGCGTCGCCGCTCCGCCCCCGGTCGGCCGCCCCGGCAAGGCGAAGGGCGAGTGTGGTGGCGGCCTCGGACTCCACCGCGAGGTCGCCGATCACATTGCGCATCAGCGGCTGGTCGATCAACTTGGCGCCGAACACAGCGCGGTGGCGGGCATGGTGGGCGGCCTGGGCCAGCGCGGCACGAGTGCCCGCAGCGGATCCGAGGACGCAGTCGAGGCGCGTCGAGGTCACCATGTCGATGATGGTGCGTACGCCCTTGCCCTCGGGGCCGACGAGCCAGGCCACCGTGTCGTCGAACTCGGGCTCGCTGCTGGCGTTGGCACGGTTGCCGAGTTTGTCCTTGAGCCGCTGGATGCGGAAGGTGTTGCGGCTGCCGTCCGGCAGCACGCGTGGCACGAGGAAGCAGGACAGCCCGCCGGGCGCCTGGGCCAGCACCAGGAAGAGGTCGTTCATCGGTGCGCTGGTGAACCACTTGTGACCGCGCAACCGCCAGGTCCCGTCGGGCTCTTCGGTGGCCGATGTGGTGTTGGCGCGCACGTCGGTGCCGCCCTGCTTCTCCGTCATGCCCATCCCGGCGAGCAGCCCTCGCTTGCCTGCGGGGGTACGCAGCCCGGGATCGTAGACGCGGCTGGTGAGGAGGGGCTCGTACGTGGCGGCGAGGCCGGGAGAGTGGCGCAGCGCCGGGACCACCGCGTACGTCATGGAGACCGGGCACAGGTGCCCCGGCTCCACCATCGTCATCAGCATGAACCCCGCGGCGCGGGCCACATGGGCGCCCGGGCGCTCGTCGGCCCAGGCCGCGCCGGCCAGGCCCGCGCCCACGGAGGCGTCCATCAGGTGGTGGTAGGCGGGGTGGAACTCCACCTCGTCGATACGGTGGCCGTAGCGGTCGTGAGTGTGCAGCACCGGTTCATGGCGGTTGGCCTGGTCGGCCCAGCCCTGGGCTTCCTCGCCCGCGACGAAGCGGCCGAGGTCGTGGAGGTCCGCGGTGTGCCACGGCGCACCCTCACGGCACATGCCTTCCAGCAGCACGGCGTCCTGGGCGGCGTCGTGACCGGTCAGCGGCGGCGGCTGATTGGTCACTTCGTGGGTGGGGGCGGTGGGACGGCTGCGGGGAGCGGCGGTCGTGGACACGGTTTTCCCTCCGGGTGCGTACGTACGCGGATCGGCTCAGGGCTGCTGTGCGTCGACCGGGACGCCCGCGCAGCGCAACGCCATGGCGGTGAGTTCGGCGAGGAGTTCCTCGGTGGCCTTCTCGTCGTGGTGGCCGAGCGGGTCGACGAGCACCTCACCGATCGCCCCGGTGAGCGCTGCCGCCGTGATCTCGCCGTTCTGCGCGGGCAACAGGCCGTTCGCGATGCCCTCGTGGACGACCTCGGCGAACAGCGCCCGGTAGCGGCGCCGGAAGTCGAGGCGCTCGGCCCCGACCGCCGGTTCGGCGGGTGCGGCGAGCAGCGCGTATGCCAGTCCGCGGTTCTCCAGGGCGCGGCGGGCGAAGACCTGGATGCCTCGGCTGAGCCGCTCGGCGGGTGTTCCCGGCCCCTGGAGCACCTCGCCCAGGACTTCCACCTCACGTCCCGCGGCGCGTCGGAACACCTCGACGGCGAGCGCCCCCTTGGACGGGAAGTGCTGGTACACCGAACCGGCCGCGATGCCCGCCGCATCGGCGACGGCGGTCACCGACGCCTGTGACCAGCCCACTTCCGTGACCACCGAGGTGGCACATGCGACGAGGTGCTCTCTGGCGGCTTGGAGCCGGTCGATTTCGGCGGTGGTCTTGCGGTAGGCCATGAAAGAAGTGAACCACCATTCAGAGTTTCCCGCCATGGCCACCACCACCGGCACCACCCGGCAGGAGACGTGCCGCACCCCAGCACCCCGCAGGGCAGCCCGGTCCGCCCAGCCGGCGCCGCCCCTCACCCGGGGCACAGGCCCGCACGACCGGGCGTGCGCCGTCCGGGGGAACGGCCGACCGGCCAAGGAATTGGGTAAGGAGACATTACGGCTGATTCTTGGTCTTATGGGTTATTCCGTCTGTGGGCCCGTCCGGGCCACCGCCCGACGGACGGAGCAACCCTCCGGATTCTCGAAGAAACGATCGGCAGGACCGGCCCATGGGTGAGCGCAAGGCGTCGTTCGGGTCCTCGCGGGGGCGCCGTTTCTCGCTGCCGGGTGTACGCAGCGTCGCGGGCCAGATGTTCGTCCTGCAGGTGGTCGTCGTGGCGGTGCTGATCGTGGCCGCGGTGGTGGCGCTCGCGCTGCAGGTCCGGCGCAACCGCACGATGGACGCCCGCCACCGGACGCTCGACGTGGCCCAGGCCTTCGCACAGGCACCCGGCACGGCAGCGGCGTTGACCAGCGCCAATCCGACCGCGATCCTGCAGCCGCGGGCCGAGAAAGTCCGTAAGTCGACCGACATCGACTTCGTCGTGGTGTTCAGCACGACAGGGATCCGCTACACCCATCCCGACCCGAAACTGATCGGCAAGCATGTCGTCGGCCCGTACAAGTCAGCCATCACGCACGGCGCCTTCACCCGGACCTTCACCGCGAGCCAGGGCCCCGCCGTGGACTCGATCGTCCCCGTCATGCGACCCGACGGGAAGGTCGTGGGCCTGGTGTCGGTCGCGATCACGGTGGCGGACGTGGAGAGCGCGGCGAACCGCCAGCTGCCGGTGCTGCTGGGCGCGGCGGCGGGGGTACTGGTGTTGGCGGCAGGCAGCTCGGTGCTGGTGTCGCGTCGGCTGCGGCGGCAGACCCACGGGCTGGGGCCGGCGGAGATGACGCGGATGTACGAGCACCATGACGCGGTGCTGCACGCGGTGCGGGAGGGCGTGGTGATCGTCGACCAGGACGGGCGGCTGCTGCTGGCCAACGACGAGGCGCGGCGCTTGCTGGAGCTGCCCGCGGACGCGGAGGGGCGACCCGTCGCGGAGTTGGGGCTGGCACCGGCTGTGGCGGAGCTGCTCGGCTCGCTGCGGCCGGCGAGCGACGAGGTGCACCGGGCAGGGGACCGGTTGCTGGGCGTCAATGTGCGGCCGGCGGCGGACGGCGGCGGACGGCCGGCGATGTATGTGGCAACGCTGCGGGACACCACGGAGCTTGCGGCGCTGACGGGGCGGGCGGAGATGGCACGGGGCCGGCTGACGCTTCTGTACGAGGCGGGGGTACGGATCGGGACCACCTTGGACGCGAAGCGCACGGCGGAGGAACTGGCGGAGGTGACGATGCCGCGGTTCGCGGACCTCGTCACCGTCGACCTGGCCGATGCCGTGGTGCAGGGGCAGGAGCTGGGGTGGGCAAGCACGGAGATGCACCGGGTGGCCCTGCGCGGGGTACGGGCCGACGCGCCGGTGGCCCCGGTCGGCGATGTGGTGCAGTTGATCCCCACGACACAGCAGACGGAGGGGCCGGCCCCGGATCGAGGGGGCCTGATCGCCGATCTGCGTACCGAGCAGGACTGGCGAACCCACGATCCCGAGCGTGCGGCGATGATCCTCGACCACGGCCTCCATTCGCTGATCGCGGTGCCGCTGCTGGCCCGCGGGACGGTGCTGGGCAGGGCCTGCTTCTGGCGCTCGGAGCAGGCGCAGCCGTTCGAGGCGGACGATCTGTCCTTCGCCGAGGAGCTGGCCGCCCGGGCAGCCGTGTGTCTGGACAACGCCCGTCGCTTCACCCGGGAGCACGGCGTGGCCGTCGCTCTGCAGCGCAGCCTGCTGCCGCGTGGGCTGTCCGGGCAGACGGCGGTGGAAGCCGCCCACCGTTATCTGCCCGCCCAGACCGGCGTGGGCGGGGACTGGTTCGACGTCATCCCCCTGCCCGGGGCCCGGGTGGCTCTGGTGGTGGGCGACGTGGTCGGGCACGGGCTGCACGCCGCGGCCACCATGGGCCGGCTACGGACCGCGGTGCACAACTTCTCGGCCCTGGACCTGGCGCCCGACGAACTGCTGGGATACCTGGACGAGTTGGTCGTCCGGATCGACGCCGACGAGGGCACAGGCGACGAATGGCCCGGGGTGACCGGGGCGACCTGCCTGTACGCCGTCTACGACCCGGTGGCCGGCCACTGCCGGGTGGCCCGGGCGGGCCACCTCGGGCCCGCACTGGTGCATCCGGACGGCACGGTCACGTTCCCGGATGTGCCGCTCTCCCCGCCGCTCGGGCTCGGCGGCCAGCCGTTCGAGATCGCCGAACTGTCCCTTGCCGAGGGCAGCCAGCTGGTGCTGTACACCGACGGGCTCGTGGAGGACCGCGACCGGGACGTCGACACGGGTCTGGACCTGCTGCGGGAAGCCCTGACCGGGCACCCCGGGCGGGGCCCGGAGCAGACCTGCCAGGCGGTCATCGACTCCGTCCTGCTGCCGCAGCCCAGCGACGACGTCGCGCTGCTGGTGGCCCGCACCCGTCTGCTGGGCCCGGGACAGGTGGCCGAGTGGGAGGTGCCGTCCGATCCGGCGGCGGTCGCGTCCGTGCGCAACGACGCCAGCCGGCAGCTGGCGGACTGGGGGCTGGACGAGATCGCCTTCACCACCGAACTCATCCTGTCGGAGCTGATCACGAACGCCATCCGGTACGGCACGCCTCCGGTACGGGTACGGCTGCTGCGGGACCGCACCCTGATCTGCGAGGTCTCGGACGGTTCCAGCACGTCCCCGCACCTGCGCCAGGCGAAGTCCACTGATGAGGGCGGCCGCGGACTGTTCCTGGTTGCCAGACTCGCGCAGCACTGGGGCACTCGGTACACCCCGACCGGCAAGGTCATCTGGACCGAACAGGCTCTGCACAACGGCACCGGGGAAGTGAACCTCGACCTCGCCGACCTCTTCCTCGAACACGGGGTACCGCCCGATGACCTCGGCGATGACGAGAGTCCGTGACGGTGCTCGACGGCATGGGCGGCACCGGCGACCGGTGCCACCCGGGTCAGCCCGACTTCGGCGGCCTCTGCGTGTCGAAGGCGAACAGAGTGTTCTTGGCCGCGGCCACGACCACCGCACGCCCCGCAAGGGTCACGCGCGGGCTTGCGCCCTGCTCGCCCGTCAAACCGTCGGCCCGCGGATCTGTTGTCCACAGGGGTTCGCCACCGCGCGGTGACAGCGCGACGACCCGGCCGGTGGCCGAGCTGAAATACAGCGCCCCGGCCCCCGCCACGGGGCCCGAAGCACCCTCCACGCCGGTCTGGCGCGACCACTTCTTCCGGCCGGTCTCGGGGTCGAGCGCCGTGACGAGACCGATCTGCCCGCTCACGTAGACGGTGCCGTCCGCCATGCCGGGCGTCCCCGCGTAAGTCCTGGGCAGCCGGGAGTACGTGACCTTCCGCGAGGCCGGGTCGACCCGCGCCACCCCGTCGTAGCCGGCCATCGCCGTTCCCTCCATGTGCTCGTGAAGGAGTACGAGCCTGCCGTTGGCGGCGCCCATCGGCACGGCGGGGCCGTTGACCGCGATGGGCCTGCCCAGTGTCCCCGAGGCGCGGTCCACCACGTACAGGGTGGAGTGGCGCACCTCCAGGTTGTTCACCTCCGTGTCGGGGGCGCACATCGCGAGGAGCTGTGGGCCCAGCGGGACGGGAGCGCACCGCGTACCCGCGGGGAACGATGTCCGCCAGGCGACCGCGCCGCTGTGCGCGTCCCGGGCCTCCAAGCGGGAGTTGGAAGAGTCGACCGTCACGACGGATGAGCCGATCACAAGGGCATCCTGCGACCGGCCGGTGACGGCCTGCGACTCGGCGCCGGACGGCACGGACCACAGCTCCCGGCCGCTGTTCGCGTCGAGCGCCACCACCTCGTTGGGAGGGCCCTGCGGGGCGTTCTGGGCGGCGAAGCGGTAACCGAGCACCGTGTCGTCGGTGGCGCCCACCAGGTGCATGCCCTCGACGGGGACGCCCGGGCTCTTCGCCGTCCACACCCGCGAGCCGTCCCGGGCCCTGAGACGGGTCGCGACGACACCGCCGCCCCCGCAGAACAGCGCGTCGCCGCGCGCGACGCAACGCAGCTCGTCAGGAATGTCCTTGCGGCCGCCCTGCACGGTCCTGCGCCACGGCTGGAATCCGTCCGGGAGTGCGCCACCCGGCGCCGCAGCGACGCTGTTGCCCTTGTCTCCGCCGCTGTTCCCCCCGAAGCCGCCCGCCTGGAGTGCGGTGACTCCCCCGCCGATCGCTGCCACCGCGACCGCCGTCGCGAGCACAGGACGCCAACGGCGACGCAGACCGCGGCCGATCGCGGTGCTCCCTGTATCGGGACCGGCCGGGGCGGTGGTCGGTGCGGCCGACGCCGGGGCGGCCGGCGTCGCGAGGTGATGCTGGGTGTTCACATCGCGGGTGCAGCCCGCGCCGACCCCGTTCGCGTCGGTCCCACCGAGATCGGCCGGCAGGTCCCGCAACAGTACGAGGAGTTCGTCCGCCGAGGGGCGCCCCTCGGGCTCCTTGGCCAGGCATGGCTCGACGACCGCGCGCAAAGCGCCCGGGACGGCGTCCAGCGACGGCTCCTCGTGCACCACCTGATACGCCGTCATGTACGGACTGTCCGCGTCGAAGGGCCCTTGCCCCGTCGCCGCGTACACCAGCAGCGTCCCCAGCGAGAAGACATCGGACCGCGGTCCCACACCACGCGGCGCCTGCAACTGCTCCGGCGACATGAAGGGCGGCGTACCGATGACCCGCCCGGTCATTGTCAGTGTCTGCTGGTCCACGGCGCGCGAAATGCCGAAGTCGATGACGCGCGGGCCCTCGGGCGAGAGCACGACGTTCGAGGGCTTCAGGTCACGGTGGACGACGCCGACCCGGTGGATGTCGCGCAGCGCCTCCGCCAGCCCGATGGCGAGCCTCCGCAGCTCCGCTCCGTCCAGCGGGCCGTCAGCGGCGATGCGCTGGGCGAGCGTGTGCCCCTCGATATAGGTCGTCGCCATCCACGGCTGCTCGGCCTCAGGCGCTGCGTCGACCACGGCGGCGGTGAACGCGCCGCTCACCCGCCTCGCCGCGGCCACCTCCTGCCGGAAACGGATGCGGAACTCGTCGTCCCCCGCGAACTGCTGGTGGATGAGTTTGATCGCGACAGGTCGCCCCGAGCTCGTACGGGCCAGAAAGACCGTGCCCATGCCACCCGAGCCGAGCCGCGCCTCCAGCGGATAGCCGCCGATCTCGGCTGGGTCACCTCCGCGCAGCGACACTCTTCCCGACCTCCCGTCCCCCGTGCACCTCTGCCACCACGGGCCTGCGTACCTGTCCTGCACACAAACTAGCCGCTGGGCAGTACGGAAGAGCAATGCGGGTGACGAACAGGGAGCCGGGAGCCGCTCCCGTACCGCACATCCCGGACGAGGACGGCGCGGTGCCGGGCGGGGAAGCGAAGCGGCAGTGCTCAGAGCGCGGGGCCCCCGGCGGCGGCCGGCATCTTCTCGATGAGGTCAGCAGCGCGCGGGGTGCCGCCCTCGGCCCGGGCAGCGGTCTGCAACTGCTTGGACCGGGCAACGCGTTCCGGATCCGTGACCAGGCCGTTCAGCGCCGCGCGAAGGGTCTCGGCGGTGGCGTCAGCTGTGTCCACACGCCGGGCGACGCCGAGTTCCACGAGCCGGTCGGCGTTCATGAACTGCTCGGCCCCCTGCGGCACAGCGATCATGGGAACGCCGGCGAGGAGCCCTTCACCGCAGCCGCCCATGCCGGCGTGGGTGATGAAGGCGTCGGCCTGTTCCAGGACCGCCCGCTGCGGGACCCAGGAGTGCACCTCGACGTTGGGCGGGATGGTGCCGAGCTCCTCGGGGTCGGTGTACTTGCCGATCTGGAGTACGACGTGCCAGCCGGGCAGGTCGCCGAAGGCCGCGATGCACTGGCGGTAGAACTCGGGCCGGCGCGTGTACGCCGAGCCGAGCGAGATCAGCAACACGTTGTCGGCGGTCGCCGGGCGGGTCCAGCCGTCCGTGTCCGCTCGGCTGTCGAAGCAGGGGCCGACGAAGGTCACCGCGCCGGTGTCGACCCGATCGGCGTGCGGCTGCATCGCTCGCGGGATCAGGGCGAGCGCTCGGGCGGGCGGGCCGGAGAACGTGTCCACGTCCGTGGTGGTCGCACCGCAGCCGGCGAGCCACCGTGCGAACCTGTCCCGGTACGCCTCGGCGCCCGGCAGCTTCCGCAGATGCACCGCGACTTCCTCCTGGTAGCCGTCCCAGCCGACGAACGTCGGGGACAGCTGCATGAGGGGACGGCCCTGCACTTCGGCGAGGGCGCGCGCGGCATAGGCGCCGATGTCGTAGAGGTACAGATCGGCCGGATCGTCGTCGTAGGCGGCGCGCAGTTGCGGGAGCGCCTGGACGGCGTCGTCGAGGAAGAGGCTCGCCGCGGCGATGGGATCGGCGGGCCAGTCGTTGCCGGCGACGGGCAACGTGGAGGTGCAGGGCACCAGCTCCGCGCCGGCGGACTCGATCCGGTCGGCCATGAACGGGTCGTTGGCGTAGGTGACCCGGTGCCCGCGGGCCACCAGCTCACGGATGAGCGCGAGGCTGGGCAGAACATGGCTGACGACGGGGATGCCGACCATCGCGATATGGACGCGGCGTCGGGACATGGGCGATCACTCGTTTCTGGCGCGGGACGGGTGCGGGCGGTGTGGCGAGGACGCGGTGTCAGGGCTGGTCGATCCGCGCGGCGGCCTCCTCCAGGTCGGTGACGGTCCCCGACATGATCGTCCGTACCTGCTCGGTGATGTGCTGCACAGGCCAGTCCCACCACGCCACGGCGAGGAGCCGGGCAATGTCCGCGGCGTCGTAGCGGGTGCGGATGAGCCGGGCGGGGTTGCCGCCGACGATGCCGTAATCGGGGACGTCGGCGGTGACCACGGCGCCGGCGGCGATGATCGCGCCGTGGCCGATGCGTACACCGGGCATGACCGTGGCGCCGTGGCCGAACCACACGTCATTGCCGACGACCGTGTCGCCCCGGCCGGGCAGGTTGGTGATCAGGTCGAAGTGCTCGGCCCAGGAGCCCCCCATGGTGGGGAACGGGAAGGTGGAAGGGCCGTCCATGCGGTGGTTGGCGCCGTTCATGATGAACCGGGTGCCCGTCCCCAGCGCGCAGTACTTGCCGATGGAAAGCCGCTCGGGACCGTAGTGGTACAGGACGTTGCGGGTCTCGAACGCGGTCGGGTCGTCCGGATCGTCGTAGTAGGAGAAGTCACCGACCTCGATCAGCGGCGACTTCACCAGCGGTTTGAGCAGAACCACGCGCGGGTGCTCGGGCATCGGGTGGAGCACGGTGGGGTCGGCAGGAACGGGCGGCATCGTGGAGGCGGTTCCTCTCTGGTGAGCCTAGCGCGACGACTGTCGCGTTAAGATGCTGGCACAGCCCTGCCGCCTTGATCAACCGGATACTGATTGCCGATGACAGACCCACTGGACACGACGTCGGACCGCCGCCCGGGCGGTCGCACCGCCCGCATCCGCGCCCAGGTTCTCGATGCGGTGCGCGCCGAACTCACCGAACGCGGTCACGAAGGACTCACGATGGAGGGGGTCGCGACGCGGGCCGGAGTGCACCGCGCCACGGTCTACCGGCGCTGGCGCGATGTGGGCGGCCTGCTCGTCGACGTCATCGACGCCGCCGGCGAGATCGACTGGCAGCCGCCGGACACCGGCTCGCTGCGCGGCGATCTGACGGCCCTCAACCAGGAGATCCAGGAATCCCTGGTCGTACAGCCGTCGTTCGCCGTCGCCCTGATGGCCGCCTCGTTCCACTCCGCACAGGCCGCGCGGGCCCAGACGCAGTTGTGGACGGACCGGTACGCCCAGTGCGAGATCCTCGTCGAGCGGGCCATCGAGCGCGGTGAACTCCCCGCACAGCACACGGACGCGCGGAGCCTGCTGATCGCCGCCACGGCGCCCCTCTACCACCAGCTGGTGCTTCTGCGTGCCGATCAGGACCCGCAACTCCCGGAACGGGCCGCGGAGGCGGCAGTCCTGGCGGCTGCCGCGGGCGCCTTCTCCGTCCGTCGGGAAGAGAGCGTGTGATCGAGGGGACGGGAGGCGAGCTCAAGTGCCATCACGAGCGCGACAACACCTGGATCACGGTCCTGCCGCCGCGGTTCGGACACCGGGGAGCCGCTGGGGCGCCACGAGAGTCCGCGGAGGCCGGATGCACCTGCCCGTCCGCTTTGGGACAATTCAGTAGTAACGGAGTCCGAAGCACGGCACCACACCATTCGCTCAGGGAGGACGTCACCATGAGCGCCACGGCCACGCGCCGCGAAACGGCCCGCGCACTGCTCGACACCCATGGACAGACCTACGCCGCACAGGCGGGAATCCGGCTCCGGGACACTCCCCAGCCGCTCTATCAGCTGCTGGTCCTCGCTTCTCTCCTCAGCGCCCGTATCCGGGCCTCGGTCGCCGTCGACGCGGCCCACGAACTGTTCGAGGCGGACATGCGCACCCCCCGCCGGATGCAGGACGCCACCTGGCAGCAGCGTGTGGACGCACTGGGCGCCGGCCACTACAGGCGGTACGACGAGAGCACGTCCACCACCCTCGGCAGGAGCGCGGAATTTCTCCACGAGCACTACGGCGGCGACCTGAGGCGTCTGCGCAAGAAAGCCGATGGCGATCCGGAACGCATGAAGGAACTCCTCCAGGAGCTGCCCGGGATCGGCCCGGCCGGCGCGGCCATCTTCCTGCGTGAGGTCCAGGGGATCTGGACCGAGCTGGAGCCCTATCTCGACGGAAAGGCGGTCCAGGGGGCGGAGCGCCTCGGGTTGCCCACCACCCCCCGCGAACTGGCGAAGCTGGTGTCCGCGCAGCAGCTGGCAGTCTTCGCCGCGGCCCTCGTACGGGCCGCGCTCGACACATCGGTGGCGGAGGACGTACGGGAAAGAGCCGGCTCGGCCAGGGGCAAGTCCAAGAGCGGCTGACCACCTGCAAGACAACGCCGGCCAGTCAGTGCTCACCCGCTCCGCAGTCCGGGTGGTGGTCAGTAGCGCACCGGCAGTGCGACCAGCCCGCGGGCGCGCATGGACGGACGCCACCGCACTTCGTCCGGGGCGATGTCGAGGGCCAGAGCGGGGAAACGGTCGATGAGCGCGGCGAGAGCGATCTCGGTCTCCATCCGGGCCAGCGGTGCGCCGAGGCAGTAGTGGATGCCGTGGCCGAGGGCGAGATGACCGGTGGCGTCACGGCCGATGTCGAGCCGGTCGGGTTCGGTGAAGCGGTGCGGGTCCCGGTGCGCGGCGGCCAGGGACAACAGGACGGTCTCACCGGCCGGGATGCCGACCCCGCCGATGGTGATGTCCTCGGTGGGGAAGCGCCGGATGGCCAGGGGCACGGGACCGTCGTAGCGGGCCAGCTCCTCGACCGCGCCGGCCAGCCGACCGGGATCGGCACGGAGCGCGCTCAGTTGGCCGGGGTGGCTGAGCAGGGCCAGGGTGGAGTTGCCGATCAGGTGCACGGTGTTCTCGTACCCGGCGAACAGGATCACGAAGGCCAGGGACGTGAGCTCGTCCTCGCTCAGCCGGTCCGTGTCGTCCCGTACGGCGATCAGCGCCGAGAGCAGGTCGTCGGCGGGCGCGGCCTGCTTGTCGGCGATGAGCTGGGCGAAGAAGGCCAGCATGCTGCGGACCGATTCCTTCGCCCGGCCGGGTTGCGCCGGGTCCGGGGCGACCAGGGCGTCGGTCCAGGACCGGAAGTCGCGGCGGTCGTGCGGAGCCACGCCGAGCAGGTCGCAGATCACCGTGATCGGCAGCGGTGCGGCGTACGAGGTGATCAGGTCCGCGTGACCGTGAGGTTCGATGGCGTCGAGCAGCGAGTCAGCGGTTTCCCTGATGGGTTCGCGCAGGCGGTCGATGTGGCGCGGGGTGAACGCCCGGGACACCAGACGGCGGATGCGGGTGTGGTCGGGCGGGTCCATGTTCAGCAGGTTCGCGTCCAGCGCCGGCGGCAGCGCGAGCCCGTGGTAGCCGCCGGGCGTCGCATTGCGCTTGTCGAGGGAGAGCCGGCGGTCGGCGAGGGCCTCGCGTACGTCGTCGTAACGCGTGACCAGCCAGGCCGGAAGCCCGTCCGTTCCGGCGATGCGATGGACGGGCCCGGCTTCGCGGAGCCGCGCGTACACCGAGTACGGGTCAGCGACCAGCTCCGCCGGGTCAACGAGGGGCGGCCTGCTGGGCGTTGTGGCGGACATGGACTCCACCCTAGTGCCACGGCAGGCAACGTTTGCCCCGTCGCGACGCCCGGCACACACTCTCGCCGCACCGGCCGAAAGCCCAAGTACGTCCAGTACAAGGGCTTCCGGCCGGCACGCCGAGAGCACGCACCGAACGCCGCTCCTTGACGGGCAAACCTTGCCTGCCGCGGCACTAGCCATCGAGTTCAATCAGACGGTGAATTCTTCACCGGAGAGGTGGGCGAGGGCCGAGCGGCTCGATGCCGAGCGAATGACTGAAGCCCTGTATTCGCAGACGGGTGTCCGTCTGACGGTCCAGGGCCCGTGTCCGGGTGGGCAGGTGGGTGCCGCCTACGTGCGGTGGGCCGACGGCCGCCGTTCGGTCCTGAAGTGGCGACCGCACAGCAGGCTTGCCGACATACAAGCAGGGCCGCTCAGCGTGGCCGACATCCTCCGTTCTCCGGAATACCCGGCGCCGGCCACCGAGTTGGCGGTCCAGACCGGCCACGCGGTGGTCGTTGTGCAAGAGCTCCTGCCGGGCGCGAAGATCGACAATCTGGACCACCGTGGCCTGGAGCAGGCCCTCGAACTCAACCGGTTGCAGACCGGTCGGCTCGCCGACCGCCCGGACATCCCTCCGGTCGGCCTGCACCTCAGCGAGGACGGTTCCGGCTACTGCCTGCACGAACCGCTGCGCCGGCACAACCGCCGCAGTGCCGCCCTCGAACGCTGGATCACCGCAGTCGGGCAGGACAACCCTGACCGGCTGGGCGGATACGACGCCGTGCACTACGACTTTCATCCTGGCAATTTGCTGGCCGTCGGCGGTGCGATCACGGGCATCGTCGACTGGGACGGCGCCGGACGCGGTGATCGCCGACTCGACCTGGTGACCTTGCGCTTCGGCATCCACGCGAAGACGTGCGAACCGGGTGTCGCCGAACGTCTTGACGACGTCCTCGATGCTCTGCCTGACACCTTCCTCCGACTCGCCTGGGCCCACATGAGCCTGCGCATGGTCGACTGGGCCATCCGGCATTTCGCTCCGGCCGATGTCGAGCACTGGCTCGACATCGCCGAACAACGCGCCTACCAGTGAGTACCCACGCCGTCAACTGCCGGACGTGTCCAGCCACTCGCCGATCCGCCCCGGGTGGTCCGTGGTCACGGCGTCCGCTCCGATCTCGACCCAGCGGAGCAGATGGGCCCGCTCCGCGGTGGGCCAGGCATCCACCTGGATGCCGCTCTCGTGACAGCGGTCCACGAGGTCCCGGGTGAGCTCGGGCTTCAGCTCCGGGCACACCCAGGTGGCCTTGAGGTCCAGCGCGTCCTTGATCATTTCAGCGCCGGGGTGGTGGGTGATCAGGCCACGGGGGACGTGCGGCAGCCATCGGGCGGCCTCCTCCACGGCGGCCTTGCTGAAGGAGGTCAGTACGACCGACCCGGGCAGCGGGGTACGGCGTTCCCGCTCGGCGAGCGCCTCCACCGCCTCCAGGGCCTTGATCTCGATCTGGACGACGTCCCCGCAGACTTCCATGGCCTCGTCGAAGGTGGGTATCCGCTCGCCCTCCCCGGCGTCCAATGCCCGGAGGCCGGCCAGGGTGAAGTCGGCGACGAGGCCGGTGCCGTCAGTCGTACGGTCCACGGCCTTGTCGTGGATGACGACGAGGTGGCCGTCGGAGGTGAGGCGGATGTCGAGTTCGATACCGTCGGCGCCGAGAGCGAGAGCCCGCCGGAAGGACCGCAGAGTGTTCTCCGGCTCGTCGGCCCGGGCTCCACGGTGTGCGTACACCACGGGACGCCTCACGGGGTGGTTCACAAGTGCTCCTCAATCATCGGGCCGTAGCGGTCGACGCCCTTGCGCAGCTGGTCGGCGACCTCCGCGAAGGCCTGCTGTGCGGGGGTGTTCGCCGACCATATGCGCTGCAGAGCAGTGTAGATACGCACATTCGCATTCGGAATCATCATGCGCACCTGGTCACCGGGGCGGGTGAGATCCAACTGCCTGACGGCCGTGGCGAAGTTCGGGTCGTCCTTCATCAGCTTGGCGAGGGTGGGCTCCTTGACCGCCGCCGGCACCACGGGCAGGTAGCCGGTCTCGACGGCCCATTGCGCGGCGTTCTCGGGGCGGGCCAGGAAGCGCGCGAACTGGGCCGCGGCCTCCTTGCGTTCCCGCGGCACGCGCTTGAATATGCCCAGACCACCACCGCCCGTATTGACCGCGAACTTCTCCTTCTTCGGCAGGAAGCCGGTGCCCAGCTCCCAGCCGTTCGCCTTCGCCATCTCGTTGATCTTCTTCAGGCCACCGGTGGAGGTGACGAGCGTGGCGATCAGCTGGTTGCCCAGGTCGGCGGTGGGCTCGGTCGCCATGTAAGCGATCCTGTCCTTGAAGATCAGCTTGCGCTGCCACTCGCCCGCCGCCACGGCCCCGCCCCCGTCGATGGTGACGTCCATGCCCTTGGAGTACGCCCCGCCCCACTGCCAGGCACTGCACTGGAACTGCCAGTCCCCGTCAACTGCCTGGTACGCCTCCAGGGCCACCCGCTTGCCGCCCACGCTCTGCCGGGTGACGTGGCGCGACCAGTCGTAGAGCTCGTCGTAGCTCTCCGGGGGGCGTACCGGTACGCCGGCCTTCTCGAAGAGCGTCTTGTTGTAGTAGAAGAGCGGCGTGGAGCGGGCCAGCGGCAGCCACCACGTGTGCCCCTTGCGGACGCCCTCGCTGAGCAGCCGCGGATTATAGGTCCGCTCCAGCTCGCCCCGTGCGAAGTAACTGTCCCAGGGTTCCAGGGCGTCGCCGAAGTAGAACTTGTACCACTTCACGTCGGACAGGACGCACAAGTCGGGGGCCTGGGCCCCGAGCAGGCTGATGACCGCCTTCTGGGCGCACTCGTCGTAGGTGCCCTGGAACTGCACCTCCACGTACACGTCCCGCTGCTCGCGGTTGAAGGCGTCGACGAGTTTCTGCAGGGCCGGGCCCACCGGATCTGCGAACGTCGACCAGAGGACCACCCTGGTGCGCCCCCGGAACGCATCGGGTACCGATCCGCCGCCGGGCTGTGTGACGGTCCCCGTGGTCTGGCCGCAGGCGCTCAGCGCCGCGGCCAGTCCCAGCCCCGCGCCCGCCCCGAGCAGCCTGCGCCTGTCGAGCGCGGGGCCCGCGGACTCCCGCAGCGAGGTCCGTGTCATTTTCCGGCTCCCTGGGTCAGCCCGGCGATGATGTAGCGCTGGGCGAAGAAGAACATGACGAGGACCGGCACGATCACCATCACGGCACCGGCGAGGATCGCTCCCCAGTTGGCGAAGGTCTCGGTGTTCTTGAGGAAGAGCAGACCGATGGGGAGGGTCCGCATGTCCGCGCTGCTGGTGACGATCAAGGGCCAGATGAAGTCGTTCCACTTGCCGACCAGGACGACCAGGGCGACGGTGATCACCATCGGACGGGACATCGGCAGCACCACCCGGAAGAGGATGCGCAGGTGCCCGGCCCCGTCGATCTTCGCCGCGTCCGTGATCTCCTGAGGCAGTGTCAGCATGTGCTGGCGCAGCAGGAAGGTACCGAAGACCGAGCCGAGACCCGGGGCTATCAGGCCCGCGTAGGAGTTGACCCAGCCGAGCTGGGCGATGGTCAGGAAGTTCGGCAGCAGCGTGACGTGGCCCGGCACCATCATCGCGCCCAGCAGGAACAGGAAGAGGACCTTCTTGCCGGGGAACGGCAGGAACACGAACGCGTAGGCGCAGAGCAGCGCGGCGGTCAACTCGATCGCGGTGCCGATCACGGACACGATCAGGGAGTTGAGGAAGAACCGGCCGAACGGCGCCGCGCTCCAGGCGTCGGAGAAGTTGGACCACCGCAGGTCCGTGGGGATCCAGTGCGGGGGGTAGCTGTAGATCTGCGGGTTGGTCTTCAGCGCTGAGGAGATCAGCCAGTACAGCGGGCCACCCGCGATGACGGCGACCAGGACGAGCAGCGCGTACAGGCCGAAGCGGCGTGCGCGGCGGGCACCGGAGCGGCCGGCTGTGGCGACCGGGCCGGCGTCCGTCAGGGAGTCGGCGACTGTCACTGGTAGTGCACCTTTCGCTGGAGGAAGCGTGCCTGGAATCCAGTGATCAGCAGCAGCACCACGAACATGATCATGGCGGCGGCCGACGCGCGGCCCGCGTCGAAGGTGCGGAAGCCCTGGTCGTAGATGAACCAGCTGAGGATCGAGGTGGAGGTGCCGGGGCCGCCGTTGGTCATCACGGCGATCACATCGAACGCCTGGAAGGTGCTGATGGTGCAGGTCACCAGCAGGAAGAAGGTGACGGGCGAGAGCAGCGGCAGGATGATGCGGCGCAGCCGCGTCCACGCTCCCGCGCCGTCCAGGGCAGCCGCCTCGAACACGTCCCTGGGCAAGCCCTGCAGACCGGCGAGGTAGACCACGGCGACGAAGCCGATGTTCTTCCAGAGGTAGACCAGGACGAGGCCGGACAGCGCCCACTTGGAGTCGGTCATCATCGCCGGCGCGGCCAGGCCGAGGGGTGCGAGCAACGGGCGTATCAGTCCGTAGTTGGGATCGAAGATGAACAGCCACAAGGTGCCGACAGCGGCTCCGGAGAGCACGTACGGGGCGAAGGCCAGCGTCCGCACGACGTTCCGCCCGCGCAGCCGCTGGTTGAGCAACAGGGCGGTGGCGAGGCCGAGTACCAGTCCGCCCGCGACGATTCCGACGACGAACAGCACGGTCGTCCACAGGCTGCCGCGGAAGTCGGGGTCGGCGAACAGCGACGTGTAGTTGTCCAGGCCGATCATGTGCCACGTCGAGGAAACCATGTCCCAGTCGGTGAGGCTCAGATAGGCGTTGTAGATCACCGGCCAGTAGGCGAACACCAGCAGGAAGAAGAAGTTCGGGGCAGCGAAGGCGGCGAACAGCAGGTACTCGCGCCGCCGGCGCCGTGCGCGGGTCCGGGGCCCTGCCGCGCCGGCAGTTGCCGGACTTGGCGGGGCGGCTCTGCCGTCCTGCATCAAGTCGGTCGTCAAGACAGCGTTGTCCTTCCGGCGAACCGTACAACGCCCCCTGCTGGACGCGGTATCGGCCCTAGGAATACCAACAAAGTGAACGAGAAGAGAACACCGCTGCGTGTTACGAATTGGCAGCCAGGACTCCGGACGGTCCCCGCGCGACACCTGTGATGCCCACCGTGACCGGCTGCTTTCCAGGGCTGAAGGGAGGCGGCGCCCGTCTCACATCTGTCGTGTGATGACGGGCCGGCCGGCGCGACGGCAACGGCAGCCACCTCGGCCAAGTGACGGAGCAGTAGCCCCTTGCCGGGGTGGAGGAGACGATCTAGCGTCACGTGCGGTGCATGACAACGATGTCCACGAGTGGCAGCACGGCGGGAGTGGTATGCAATCAACGCGATACGCACCGACCCGGAACGGATCGGCGGCACGGCGCCTGAGGGACCGGTTGGGGACGGCTGCGCTCTGTTTCGCCCTCGCCGCCGCCGGATCTGTCACCGGGACTGTGGCGAGCGCGGACGCCGCCACGCAGCCGGCGGCGGCGTCCGACGCGACGCCGGGAGCGGGGACCGATCTGACGAAGCTGGTCAATCCGTTCATCGGGACCGAGAACGAGGGGCTGACCTTCCCCGCGGCGGGCGCACCGTTCGGCCTGGTGCAGGAGAGTCCGTTGATGAAGACGGCCGGCGGCACGGGGTGCGACAAGGAGTCGTCCGACACCGTCATGGGGTTCAGTCAGACGACGATCAACGGGTGCCGGTTCAATTACCTGCCGATGATGCCCACCACCGGAGAGGTGAGTTCGACCGATCCGGCGCAGTACGCGTCGACCTTCAGCCATGAGAACGAGACAGCGAAGCCCGACTTCTACCGGACGAAGCTCGACAAGTACGGCGTGACCGCCTCCTTGACGGCGACCGCACGGACCGGGTGGCAGCAGTACACGTTCCCGCGGACGCGTCAGGCGAACGTACTGTTCAACGCCGGTGCAGGCGTGAGCGATTCCGAGATCCGCGTCGTCGGCAGCCGGACGGTCGAGGGGTGGGTCGAGGATTCCAAGAAGACCTACTTCGTCGCCGAACTCAGCCGGCCGTTCGCCTCGTACGGCACCTGGAAGGGCACCGAACGGAGCCCGGGTTCCCGCGAATCGGCCGCCAAGGGGTCCAACGGTGCGTGGGCGACGTTCGACACGACGAAGAACGACGCCCCCGTGGTCGCGAAGGTGGGGCTCTCCTTCACCGGACTCGACGGCGCGCACAAGAACCTCGCGACGGAGACGGAGAAGTTCGGCTTCGACTTCGACGCCGTGCACAAGGCGTTGAACGGCGAGTGGAACACCATGCTGCACAAGGCCGCGATCGGCGGTGGTGGGCACGACCAACAGGTCGCGTACTACACGGCGTTGTACCACTCCATGGTCGATCCGAACATCATCGGTGACGTCGACGGCCGTTACGTCGGAGCCGACAAGAAGACCCACACCGCCAGGGGCTACACCCCGTACAGCAACTTCTCGCTGTGGGACACGTACCGGACGCAGAACAAGCTCCTCGAAATGCTCGTTCCCAAGGTCGCACACGACATCGACATGTCGATCCTCGCGATCGCACGGGAGGGCGGCGCGCTTCCGCGCTGGTACCTGGAAGACCAGGAGGGCAACATCATGACCGGTGACCCGGTCACGCCGTTCCTGGTCGAGGGCTGGTCGAAGGGGTTGCTCACCGGTGCGGACGCCGAAGAGGCGTACAAGTACCTCCGGGCGAACGCGACCGAGGTACCGCCCGCCGGCGTCCGCGAGAACGGGCGTGCCGGTGCCGCGTATTACGCGGAGCGCGGGTACATCCCCTACGGCCTCAACGTGAAGTCGAACGCCGACTGCGACGGCGGCACGAGCGGCAGCTGCTGCCCGACCAAGTCGAACGACAACGACTGCTACTACGGCACGTCGGCAACGTTGGAGTACGCGGCGGCCGACGCGTCGCTGGCGCTGATGGCGAAGGGCCTCGGCCACACCGCCGACGCCACGATGTTCGCCGAGCGCGGGCAGGCGTACAAGAACGTCTTCGACCGGCAGACCAGCCAGTTCCGACCGCGTACCGCGGCCGACGGCACCTGGCTGACCCCGTACGACCCGGTCACGAGCAACCACGCACTGCACGAGCAGAACGCGAGCCAGTACCAGTGGCTGGTGCCCCAGGACCCGGCGGGGCTCATCGGCATGCTGGGCGGCAAGGACGCGACGAACAAGCGGCTCAACGACTTCTTCGCCTACGACGACCTCCTCACCGACCCGGAAGGAACCGCGCGCACGGCCTGGGTCAGCGACCCGTACAACTACTACGACTCCACGAAGTACAACCCGAACAACGAGCCGAACCTCATCGCCCCGTACCTCTACGCGTGGACCGGGCAGCCCGGCAACACCGCGACCGTGGTCAAGGCGCAGGAGACCCTGTTCACGAACAGCCCCGGCGGCATCCCCGGCAACGACGACATGGGAGAGATGTCCTCCTGGTACGTCATGTCGTCGCTGGGGCTCTACCCCACGACCAGCGGCGGCAACTTCGACGTCCTCACCACGCCGCAGTTCCCGGACGCCCGGGTGCGGATCGGTGAGTACGGGAAGACGCAGGGCGGAACGCTGAGGATCTCCGCGCCCGACGCCAGCATGGCCAACCGTTACGTCGCCTCCGCGACGGTGAACGGCAAGGCCTGGGACAAGGCATGGGTCGACCAGGCCGACATCTCCCACGGCGGGCGCATCGACTACGCCCTGAGCACCAAACCCACCGCGTGGGCGACGGACGCGAAGGACGCCCCGCCGTCGATCAGCACAACGCCGAATCCGCAGCGCCGGCTCAGCGCTCACGCAGGGCCGGACCAGGTCGTCATGGAGCCCACGGCGGATCGTGCGTCGCGGCAACAGGTCGACCTGACGCTGCTGGCCACGGCTCCGCACACCGCGCGGGTCGCCGTGACCGCGAAGGCGCCCGAGGGCTGGTCGGTGTCCCCGGCCGGCACGACGGCGACGGCCGAATCGGACGGGCTCCCCGCCCAGATGAACAAGCAGTTGCGGATCACCGCGCCGGCCGGAACCAAGGCGGGCACCTACAAGGTGAAGGTCTCCGCCGGACTCCCCGGAGCCACGCCGGTCGGGAAGACCATCACCGTCGTGGTCCCGCGGGCCGGGGCGAACTGCGCCATCAAGACGGACACTTCGTGTGCCGTCGACCTCAACGCCGCCTACAACAACGACGGCGTCGCCACGCTCGCCGCCCCGGGCGAGGGGGACTTCGACAGCACGGGTACGAGCTTCGCCGCCGACCAACTGCCCGCGCCGGGACCGGTCGCCTTCGGCGGGGTGACCTACCAGGCACCCCCGACCTCCGGCAGCAGCAGGAACTTCGTCAAGTCCACCGGGCAGGCCATCGCCCTCCCCTCCGGCGACTACAACAGCCTCCACATCGTGGGCGCTTCCGACAACGGCAGTACCGGCGCCGCGTCGGCCACCGCCGTCGTCACCTACACCGACGGCAGCACCACGACGGTTCCGCTCGAACTCACCGGCTGGGCGAACAAGACTCCGGACTTCGGCAACGCCGTCGCGCTGACGACCGCGTACCAGCTCAAGGCCGGAACCGGGAAGACCACCACCAAGGCGTCGCTCTACGAAACGACCGTCCCGCTGAAGTCCGGGAAGCAGGTCCGGTCCCTCTCGCTGGCAGCACCGTCCGTACCGGCCTGGGTCGCGCCCGGGTCCGGAGGACTCGACTGGCAACGCAACAGCGACCTTGAGGTCTACGCGATGACTCTGGAGCACTGACCGTCGCAATCGCCCCTGCCACACAGGTTCGCAGCGATCCACGGGAGGCCCGGTGCCGGTGAGCACCGGGCCTACCTCAAGCCAACTCCACGTTGCTTGACCTGGCTTTCCCTGAGTGCCGCCCTGCACTATCGGGGGAATGACCGCCGCCGTCATAAGGGTCGGCATCCCAGGGCACCGGCGCCGACCAGCACATACACCGAGGGTGTCACCCCGGACGCGGCCAGGCCTGCGGCCGCGCGAGCGACGAGCAGCACCCCGACAGCGGGGAGGCGCCGCTGCGGTGGCCGCGGCGCCGCTCCCCGGTCGATGCCCGCCCCGGCCTCCGGCGAGGCCGGCCGGCCTCGCCGGTCAGGCGGGCGGAAGGTGCAGCGCCTTGCGGGCGAGCCGGAAGTACTGGTCGCCGCGGACCACCTGGTAGCGGGAGTCCAGCGAGCGGGCGATCGTGACCACGTCGGACGGGGTCAGGTTCCAGGCGAGGGTGCCGATCGACAGGAACAGGGGCTTGGTCCCGTCCCAGTCGGCGGAGGCCTTCGCGATCGCGTCCCGGGCGTCCGCCACGGAGTCGGTCAAGTAGCTGACGGACAGCGGCACGCTGCCCTCCAGGGCGCTGGTCCCGGTTCGGGTGGTCCACTCCTCCAGCAGGCCGAGCGGACGCACGTCGTGGAGGTACTGGCGGGCCTTCGCACCGGTGAGCGGGACGTCCGAGCCGGACTTGCGGTTGAGGATCACGGCGCTGTCCAGCCCGGTCCGGCGCATGTAGCGGGCGCTGGTCTCGGTGAAGACCCGGAAGGTGTCGTCCGGCCAGGGTGTCGGATACGCGTAGCCCGCGCCGGAAGGCCCGGCCATCAGGTAGTCCTGCCGGGTGGCGGTGCGCTGGTAGTAGGACAGGAAGGTGGGCGCGGCGTCGGCGAGCACCGGGTTGGTGGACCAGTTGATCGGCACCGCACCGCGCGCCGGATCGTCCCACAGCACTCGCATGCGGTGCTGGTTGTACTGGAGGTTGTCGCCCTCCGTCATGGTGAAGGTGACGTAGATACGGTTGCCCAGTCGCGGCGTCGGCAGCGTCACCTGAGTCCTCGCCAGTGGCGCCCGCACTCCGCCGAAGACCGTCAGGTTCTGTGACCAGTCGCTGGCCAGCACCACCAGGCCGTGCTCCGAGGTCAGCTCGGTGCCGTCGCTCTCGCCGCCCACACCGGAGGGGAACCAGCCCAAATAGGGGGAGCCGGCCGACATCTGGGACATCACCCGGGCGCCCAGCTCACGGGAGTCGGGCTGGTCGGCGTGGATCCACAGCACCAGCGCCCGGGTGGCGACCGCGTAGTCGCGCAGATAGGCCCCGACGCTGGGGTCGAGCCCGACCAGCAGGCGCTGGCTGGCGTGCGGCCAGAGGTGGTCCACCGCCCAGCGGTAGGCGGACAGTTCGTCGGTGAACCGGTCGCGCAGGTCGTCCAGGACCTTCAGGTTGTACGGCTCGGCGGTCAGCTTGGGCAACTGGTCGGGGGAGGCGGCCACGGCGTTGCGCAGGCCGGCCAGCGTGGTGGCGAGGTTGACGGTCGCGGGCTGGGCCGGGTCGGTGACGATGACGCCCCTGATCTCCGAGCGGTACTTCGACAGCAGCGACCACGGATCGCCGACCGCGCGGAAGGCCAGGCCGGCGGTCTTCAGCCAGGTGGTCGCCCCCTCGTCGGACTCGCGCAGCAGAGCGATCTGCGGCCGACTGCGATTCACGTTGCCCTGCAGCGTGGCGAAGAGCAGTTGTTCGTCGGCGTCCGCCGTCGTCAGATCCGCGACGTCCAGTGCGCGGGGTTCGGCGAAGCCGGGCAGTATCCGCTCGCGCGGCCACCACATGCCGCCCGTCGTCGGAGCCGCGGCCGACGCGGTGCCGGGCATCGCCCCGGCGAGGGCGGCACCCGCACCGGAGGTGGCGAGCAAGCCGAGCATCTTGCGCCGACTGGGGTTGGGGAGTGACACGGTGGGACCTCCACACTGGATCTTCGACGAGCAGGCAGGACAACGTTGTCAGCACCGCACAGCACGGTCAATGCCCCGTCAGGGATCGGCCGGGCAGGAGGAGTTGGCGCTCCCGGTGGCCGCCGCGGCGCAGGCCGCGCCAGGTCAGGCCTGGTACTGATCTCTCACTACCAGGCCTGACCTGGTAGTGAGAGATCAGTACCAGGCCTGATGTGCGTTGGGGGGATTTGGGGAGTCCAGTTAGAGAAGCGGCTCCCAAGGGCCCGGCCTCACAGCGAGCGGTCGCGTCGGCTGATTGAACCCTTCCGGTCGTGCGCAGGTCTTCCAGAGGATGTCGGCCGGGGCAGTTGCAGGTCGGCGTCGGCCTCATACCGACGCGGGCGGATCGCTGGATCGTCGCCAGGTGCGAGCAGTGTCACCGGTGTCCGCTACTCCGGGCCGGTCTGGAATCCGTCGCGCCAGGACGGGTGGCGTGGTGCCCAACCGAGTGCGCGGGCCTTGGCGTTGCGTGCCCCGCGTTCCCAACCAGCACGGCCGGTGCTGCGGGCGGGTGCCGGTGCGCCGAGCGCGTGGGCGAAGACCGGCACCCATGCATGCGCGGGGGCTGGCTCGTCGTCAACGATGTTGATCGTTCCGCTCGGCCAGTCGAGGGCGAGGAGGGCGGTCCGGGCGGCGTCCTCGATGTGGAGAAAGGAGCTCACGGCGTCGTTCGCGGCGAGCTCGCCGGCACGCAGTCTGGTGGACATCAGTGCGTTCGGTGCGTACCAGGTGCCGGGGCCGTACAGGGTGCCATAGCGCAAGACCACGTGGTCGGGGGTTTCGGCCACCGCGTTCTCCAGGGCCTGTACGCCGAGGACGGTGGTGGCGCGTGGCTCGTCCGCGGTGAGATCAAGCGGTGTGGATTCATCGGCGGATGTATCACCGGCCTGGTATGCCCACGCGATCGACTGCGCGATCATCCGGCCGACTCCCGCCGTACGGGAGGCGTCGACGAGGTTGCGGGTGCCGTCGACCCGTATGCGGGCGTTGTCCGCGCTGCTGCCCGCCGCGAGCGCGGTGAGTTGATGGATGACGGCATCCGGTGCGGCGGCCGCCAGCGCCTCGGTGACGGCCGCACGGTCGAACATGTCCAGCCGGATACCGGTGGCACCGGCGGCCGTGACCCGCGCTGCGCCTTCGAAAGTACGGGAGGTGCCCGTGACTTGGTGGCCCTGGGCCAGAAGTAGGGGTAGCAGGCGGCGGCCGATGACGCCAGTGGCGCCGGCCAGGAAGATGCGCACGTCATGCCTCCTTGGGGGCCCGAAGGTGGCGGCGGGCGGCCAGTTCGTCGTCCGTGACGAGGGTGAGCATCGGCTCGCCGGGGGCGTGGATCATGACCACGACGAAGCAGGTGGTGGCATCGGAAAGGTTGTTGGCCGCCTGGTAGTGGATTACGTCGCCGCCGGGCTCCGAGAACGCCTCGCCCGCGCGGATGACGCGTGCAGGCTCCCCCTCCAGCTCGAACAGGAGCTCACCTTCGAGTACGTAGCCGAAGACCGGCCCGGAGTGCCGGTGCGGGGGCGTACCCGCGTCGCCCGGCGACAGCTCAAGAGTGGCTGTCATTGCTTCGGCCTTCTCCGGGACGAAGAGCAGGGGCTGGTGCGACAGGGTGGTCAGGATGGTGTTGGTCATGAGGATCCGCTCGGGGTGAGTGTCGGATGCGGTGTCGTCGGTGCGGTCGGCGAGCCCGGCGTGTGGGTCAGCCGACGGTCAGGACGGCGTTACCGCGGATGTTGCGGCCGCGCAGGTCGGTGATGACGTCGGGGGTGCGACGCCAGTCGCGGACCGTGCCGATCTCGGGGTGCAGGCGGCCGGCGGCCACCAGGCGCACCAGGGCGGCCAAGTCCTGGCCGTACGTCGCATCGGACGTCGTGTAGTCGAAGTGCATGATGCGGGCCTGGTTCGGGCCCTTGAAGAAGTCGAAGAAGTTGAGGGTGACGGGTTCGCGGCTGGCCTGCCCGAACCACACCAGGTGCCCGCCCGGCGCCAGTTGGGCCAGTGCCGTGGGAAGACTGGCACCGCCGACGGATTCGAGAACCACGTCGTAGGGGCCCGCCGCCTCGTCCACCGACGTGATCAGTTCGGCGGCCCCGAGCTGTAGCAGCCGTGCGCCCCGCTCGACGGTGGCGGTGACCGCTGTCAGCTCCGCGCCACAGGCGGCGGCCAGCTCGGTCAGGTAGTGGCCGACGCCCCCGCTGGCCCCGGTGAGCAGGATCCGGCGTCCGGCGATCGGCCCGGCGGCGCGCAGCAGTCGCAGTGCGGTGATCCCGGCGAGCGGGAGCGCCGCGGCGGTCACCGCGTCGACGCTGTCGGGCAGTTCGGCGAGGCTCGTGGTGGGTACGGCGACGCGCTCGGCCCAACCGTACGCCGGGGGATGGGCCACCACTCGGGTACCGGCCGTCGGGCCGGTGCCGTTGGCCGCCGCCCGTATGACGGTGCCGGCGACGTCCTTGCCCGGGCGCCATCCCGCCCAGCGGCGGTCGAGGCCGCCGTCGAGCTGGAACGTCTCTCCGCGGTTGACGGAGTACGCCTCCACCGCGACGACGGCCTCGTCGGCGGCGGGCTCGGGCTCGGGTGCCTCGCCGAGGACGACCGGCTTGGCGGCGTCGGCGGTGGATCCGGGCAGCATGGCCTTCATGGTTCACAACTCCTGGTGACGTAACGCGTGGACGTCGACGAGAACTTGGGGCGGCTTCAGGCGAAGACGACGGTCTTGGCGTGCAGGGTGTCGAAGTGCTCACGCACCGCGGCTATCCGGCCTTCCCGGACCGTGAAGACGGCCAGGCAGTGCTGGTCGTAACGGCCTCCCGCCCGCGCCAGAGCCCGGGTGTTCCATTCGGCAAGGACCCGCTCGCCCTCTCCGATCAGCCCCTCGAACTCGAACTCCATCGACTCCGGCACCAACCGGGCCACCATCGCCGGCACGAACTCACCGAGGATCTCGTCCGGTCCGGTCCAGGTGCCCGACACCGGCAGATCACCGGCCAGAGTCCAGGTCGTCTCCGGCGTGAAGAAGTCGCGCAGTGCAACCAGGTCACCCTTCATCAGGGCGTCCATGTACGCCTGGACGATTTCCTTGCTCGCTTCGGTGATTTCCTGCTGGTTCATGGTGAGGCCCTTCTCCGTGTTCGAGGCGTTGTCTCTCCGACACCTCGAACACTAGGAATCCCCCACGGCAGAAGGGAAAGACCTGTTCGCACCAGGCTCAGAACAAAACGATATAAGTGCAGGCCAGGACAGTTGTAGGGTGCGTGGCATGGCAGAACTTCGTCGTCTTCGCTACTTCCTCGCCGTCGCCCAGGAGCAGAATTTCACCCGGGCCGCAGAACGCTTGCACATAGCCCAGCCCGCCCTCAGCCGACAAATACGTCAGCTGGAACAGGAATTGGGCGTACGACTCCTCGACCGCACCACACAGTCCGTGGAGCCCACCGAAGCCGGCCGGCTCCTGATGGACCGCGGGTCGACACTGTGCGGCGAGATGGACCGGCTGTGGCAGGACGTGCGGCGCTTCGCCGCAGGTGAGAGCGGCAGCGTGTCCCTCGGCTACAGCGCGAGCACCGGCTACGAGACCGCGCCCACCCTGCTCGCCGCATTGGCCAAGGCATATCCCGGTATCAGTACGGGCACCCGTCTGCTGCCCACCGCCGAGATCCTGGCGGGCGTCGCCGACGGCACCCTCGACGCGGGACTGGTCCGCTGCCCGCCCCCGACCCCGCAACTGGTCCGCACCCTGGTACGCCTGGAACCCCAAGGCGTCCTGATGTCCGCAGACCACCCCCTCACCGCCGGTTCGGATGTCGACGTGCACGCGCTCGTCGACGAGACCGTGCTCGTACACGCACGCCACGACAACCCCGGGCACTACGACGCGATCACCGGCATTCTCGACCGCGCCGGAATCTCCCCGCGACTGCGCGAGCGCCAACTGTCCTTCGATGCCTCCCACATGCCCGTCACCCAGGGCGAAGCCGTATCCATCGTCGGCGAGTCCGCCCTGCCCGGCCTCCCGGCCGGCCTGGTGTGGCAGCCGCTGTCCCCGGCAGCGACCATCGAGATCCACCTGCTCACCCGCGGCGGCACCGAACGGCCCGCCACCGCCCGGCTACTGGAGGTCGCCTCCCGCACCGCTCGCACCCATGGCTGGCTGCGCTCACCGTCCTGACCCGCCATAGATGAACGGCCACCGGCTGATCTTCGAAGTGTCGAAGCCTCGAAGGAGATCAGCACGATGACCGCGCCAGGCAGTCTGCCCCTGCACGCCCTCACCGAAGACAACCTCGCCGCAGCGAGTCCCGATCTCCTGCGCGCGATGGTCAAGGCGTTCGCCGACGCCCTCATCTCGGTGGTCGCCACCGCCTGTCTGCTCGGCGATCCACTCCGAGCCGTACTTCCATTGCTCCTGGAACTCGTTGCATGCCGAGGCGGGTGTGAAGCTGATCACAGCGCCGCCGCGCGGGATGAGCCAGCGAAGTTCGTGTGCCGGGATTGGCTGCATGGAGCGCCGCTCCCGGCAGTCCTGAGTGCCCGGTCGGTACGGCCGGAACCGCCCACTACAGTGCAGCTCGTCGAGCAACTCACCCACCAAAGAAGCTCAACCGAACGTGCCGGTTGACGTTATCCACGTTGGTATCCACCAGGCACACCGACTGCCACGTCCCCAGTTCCAGCCGCCCTCCGATCACCGGAAGTGTCGCGTGCGGTGCCACCAGGGCCGGTACCACGTGGTCCCTGCCGTGGCCCGGGGTGCCGTGTCTGTGCTGCCAGCGGTCGTCCGCCGGGAGCAGGCCGTGCAGGGCCGCGATGAGGTCGTCGTCGCTGCCCGCTCCGGTTTCCAGCACCGCTACGCCGGCTGTCGCGTGCGGTACGAAGACATTGAGCAGGCCGTCACGGCCCGCCGCCGCCTCACGGAGGAATTCCTCGCACTCCCCCGTCAGGTCGGTGACGGTCTCGCGGTCGCCCGTCCTGATGTGCACGATGCGCGTCGTGAAGGTGGTGTCTGCCATGCGTCCCATCCTCCCGCGCGCCGGAGGCACGTGCCCGTCCGGGCGGGTCGACCCGTCCCCGGGCGGGAAGATCCCGGAAGCCGGAGCTGTTGGATGAAACGTGAACGACTCCGGGGTACGCGCAGTGGACGTGGTGGTCATCGGCGCCGGACAGGCGGGCCTCTCCGCCGCCTACCACCTGCGGCGCACCGGGCTGGCCCCCGGGCGGGATTTCGTCGTGCTGGACCATGCCCCGCGGCCGGGTGGCGCCTGGCAGTTCCGCTGGCCCTCGCTGACCTACGGCAAGGTGCACGGGATGCACTCGCTGCCCGGTATGGAGCTGGGCGACGCCGACGGCGACCGGCCCTCGTCGGAGGTCGTGGGCGAATACTTCACGGCGTACGAGGAGGCCTTCGGGCTTCAGGTACGCCGACCCGTCGAGGTCACCGCGGTACGCGAGGGCCACGGCGGGCGGCTGCGCGTCGAGACGTCACAGGGTGTCTGGACCGCCCGTGCGGTGATCAGCGCCACCGGCACCTGGGACCGGCCCTTCTGGCCGCACTACCCGGGCCAGGAGGCCTTCCGGGGACGGCAGTTGCACACCTCGGGATACCGCGGCCCGCAGGAGTTCGCCGGGCAGCGGGTCGTGGTCGTCGGCGGCGGGGCCTCCGGTACCCAGCATCTGATGGAGATCGCCGGCGTCGCCGCCGGGACGACCTGGGTGACGCGGCGCCCGCCGGTGTTCAGGGAGGGGCCGTTCACCGAGGAGTGGGGCCGGCGAGCGGTCGCGATGGTCGAGGAGCGCGTACGGCGGGGGCTGCCGCCGCAGAGTGTCGTCTCGGTGACCGGACTGCCGGTGAACGACGCGATCCGGGCCGCCCGGGACCGGGGCGTTCTCGACCGGCTGCCCATGTTCGACCGGATCACCCCGGACGGGGTCGCCTGGGACAGCGGCCGCACCGTGGCGGCGGACACCATCCTCTGGGCCACCGGATTCCGGGCCGCCATCGACCATCTGTCACCTCTGCGGCTCCGCGAACCGGGCGGTGGCATCCAGCTCGACGGCACCCGCGTGGTCCGGGACGAGCGGATCCATCTGCTCGGTTACGGGCCTTCGGCCTCCACCATCGGCGCCAACCGGGCGGGACGCTCGGCGGTCCGGGACGTCCGGCGGCTGCTGGAACGCTCCGGGGACCCCGCTCCCGTCGGCGCCTCAGCCGCCTGACAAAGGCAGCATGTTGACGAACACACGAACAGGGGAGCGGGTGTTCGCTGGAACGTGTGGTCGTACCGGATTCGCTTGCCCGGCTACCGCACGAAGCAGGATGCTTACAGTGCGCAAGCGACGGGCTGCAGACCGCGACTGCGCAGTCCCACTGATGAACCATGCACAAGGAGAACGCACCACCATGAACTTCCTCACCGACCTGCTTGCCGGCATCGTCCACTTCGTGGGTTGGCTCGTCTGACACTCGTTCCGACCGGCGCCGTCGCTTCCCGTCCCACGGGAGCGGCGGCGCTGTCGTGTCAGGTGCCGGCGCCGGCTGTCAGACGGTCACGGTCGGGGCCCGCTCGCCGTCCCTGCGGACCAGTGCGGCGTACCGGCCGTCCAGTGCGAGCAGTTCGTCATGCGTCCCGCGCTCGGCGACCCGTCCGGCGTCCAGCACCACGATCTGGTCGGCGTCCCTGACCGTGGAGAGCCGGTGCGCGATGGTGATGGTGGTGCGACCGGCGGACAGACCGTCGATGGCTTGCTGCACGGCGTGTTCGGTGCGGGTGTCCAGGGCGCTGGTGGCTTCGTCGAGGATCAGGACCGGCGGGTCGCGCAGGATCGTACGGGCCAGGGCCAGGCGCTGTTTCTCGCCGCCCGAGAAGCGATAACCACGCTCACCGACCAGTGTCCGGTACCCGTCGGGCAGCGAAGCGATGTGCTCGTGGATCTGCGCGGCTCTGGCCGCCTCTTCGAGCTGGGCGTCGGTGGCGTCCGGCTTGGCGAAGCGCAGGTTGTCAGCGACCGACGCGTGGAAGAGGTAGGTCTCCTGGGAAACGACGCCCACGGCCCGCGCCAGCGTGGCGAAGTCGAGGTCGCGCACATCGACACCGTCCAGCGTGACCTGTCCGCCGGTCACGTCGTACAGCCGGGGCACCAGATAGCTGAGGGTGGACTTGCCCGAACCGGTGGGGCCGACGACCGCCAGGCTGCCGCCGGCGGGCACCGCGATGTCGATGGCCTCCAGAGTGGGCCCGCTCGTCTCGTCATAGCCGAAGTCGACGTGCTGGAAGCGCACTTCGCCACGGACCTCGTCCAGCGGGACGGGGTTCTCGGGCTCCGTGATGTCCACCGGCAGATCCAGGTACTCGAAGATCCGCTGGAAGAGGGCGATCGACGTCTGCATGTCCACACCGGTCGACAGCAGGCTGACCGCGGGGCGGAAGAGCCCCTGCTGGAGCGAGACGAAGGCGACGAGCGTGCCGATGGAGACATGGGGCCCGCCCTCCTGGAGGGCCAGGCCCGCCGCCCAGTAGATGACGGCCGGCATCGCGGCCATGACGATGCCGATGGTCGACATCCGCCACCGTCCGGCCATGCTGGAGCGCACTTCGAGGTCGACGAGGCGTTCGGACTCCGTGGCGAAACCCTGGGTGAGCGAGTCGGAGCGGCCCATGGTGCGCCCGAGCAGGATGCCGCTGACCGACAGCGACTCGGTGACCGTGGCGGCCATCACCGCCATCTGCTTCTGCCGCTCGGTGGTGATCTTCTTGCGCTCGCGGCCGACTCGGCGGCTGATCCAGACGAACACCGGGAGCAGCAGGAGGGACACGATCGTCAGCCGCCAGTCGAGGGCGACCATGGCGACGACGGTGGCGATGACGGCCGTGAGGTTGGAGACCAGGGAGGTCGCGGTGGAGGTGACCGTCGCCTGCATACCGCCGATGTCGTTGGCGATGCGGGACTGGACCTCACCGGTGCGCGTCCGGGTGAAGAAGGCGAGCGGCATCCGCTGCAGCTGGGCGTAGACGGCGGTGCGCAGATCGTGCATGACGCGCTGGCCGACCGTGGTCGAGATCAGGGTCTGGAGCACTCCGAAGACGCTGTTCACGACCGCGGTGGCGATCATGCCCAGGGCGAGCAGGCTCAGCAGACCGGTACGGCCCTGCGGGATCGCGGTGTCGAGGATGGCCCGCAGCATGAACGGCGAGGCGACCGAGACCAGCGACGAAGCGCAGACCAGCAGTCCGACGAGTGCCAGGCGCGCGCGGTAGGGGCGGAAGAGCCGGACGATACGCCGTACTTCGGCAGGCGGCCGCCCGGCCGCACGGGGCGGGGGCGTCCAGTCGGGGCGTTCGGGTTTCATGAGCTCCTTCGGCAGTGGAGGTGATGCAACGGTGACTGCACAGTCGTTCAGCAGTGGTTCAGCGCTCCGGCAGTGCGGCGGGGCGGCATCACCGGCCCGCCGCACGAGGCGCGGGAACGGAGCCGGCCCCGGACGTACCGGAGCGGGTCCGTAGAGCATAATGCACTGTTACCTAAGCTCACAATGCACATGGTCCTGATATTGTTCCCTCCATGTCATCACCCTCCGGTGCCCCCGACGCCGACGGCCTGCTGGCCGAGCAGCTCCTCCGGCTGACCCGCAGGCTCCACCGGATCCACAAGCAGCATCTGGAGCCGGTAGGCATCACCCCCGCGCAGTCCCGCCTGCTGCGTACGGTCGCGCACTGCACCGAGCCGCCGCGCATGGCCGACCTGGCCCAGCGGCTCGAAGTGGTGCCGCGCGCCGTGACCAGCCTCGTCGACGCCCTGGAGGAGAGCGGCAGCGTCCGCCGGGTGCCCGATCCGAGCAACCGCCGGGTGGTGCGGATCGAGCTGACGGACAGCGGCCGGGCCACCCTGCGCGCGCTGCGCGACGCGCGCCGCAGGGCCGCTGAGGAGATCCTTGCCCCACTGGCCACCGGCCAGCGCGACGTGCTCGGCGAACTGCTGTCCACGCTGCTGGACGGCGCGGGCGACCACCACCTCTGACGGCCGCCCGCGCATCCACCGGACCCGCCCGGCCGCCATCCGTACAGCTCTCCAGCCGTCCAGCCGTCCAGCCCAGGAGGCTCCGCCATGCCGCTGCTCGACCCGAAGCCCGGCACTCTCCGGCCGCGTACGAAGCGGACGCCGGCCCCCGACCGGGTGCCCGACACCCGGTCGGCCGGGACCCCCGAGCCGCTGCGCGGTGATCTGACCGCGCTGCTGGGCGAGGAGAAGGTGCTCTCGAAGGTCTCCGACCTCGTGCGGTACGCGTCCGACGCCAGCCCGTACCGATTCGTCCCCCGGGTCGTGGTGGTCGCCGAGGACATCGACGACATCTCGGCCGTGCTCTCGTACGCGAGGGACAACGGCCGCCAGGTCGTCTTCCGGGCAGCGGGCACCTCACTGAACGGGCAGGCCCAGGGCGAGGACATCCTGGTCGACGTCCGCCGCCACTGGTCCGGCATCGAGGTCATGGACGACGGCGCACGAGCCCGCATCCAGCCGGGCACCACCGTCGTCCGCGCCAATGCGACGCTCGCCCGGCACGGCCGCGTCCTGGGCCCCGACCCGGCCAGCGCCATCGCCTGCACCCTCGGCGGTGTCGTCGCCAACAACGCCTCCGGTATGACGGCGGGCACCACCCGTAACTCCTACCGCACGCTCGCGTCGCTGACCTTCGTGCTGCCGGGCGGCACCGTGGTCGACACGGCCGGCCCGGCCGCCGACGACGCCCTCGCCGCCGCCGAGCCCGGCCTGTGCGCGGGGCTGCTCGCGGTCAAGGCGGAGATCGAGGCAGACCAGGAGCTGACCGCCCGGATCCGGTCCAAGTACGAGATCAAGAACACCAACGGCTACCGCCTCGACGCCTTCCTGGACGGCGCCACCCCCGTCGAGATCCTGCGCGGGCTGATGGTCGGTTCCGAGGGCACCTTCGGTTTCATCTCCGAGGTCGTCTTCGACACCCTGCCGCTGGACCGCAGGCTCTCCACCGCGCTGCTCTTCTTCCCGACGCTCCGGGCGGCTGCCGCGGCGGTCCCCGTCTTCAACCAGGCCGGGGCCCTGGCCGTCGAGCTGATGGACGGCAACACGCTGCGCGCCTCGGTGAGCGTGGCGGGCGTTCCGGCCGACTGGGCGGAGCTGCCCAAGGAGACGGCGGCGCTGCTGGTCGAGTTCCGCGCCCCGGACGAGGCGGGCAGGGAGGCGTACGAGCGGGTGGCGGCCGGGGCCGTCGCCGGCCTGGAGCTGGTGGCGCCCGTCGCCTCGGTGACCAATGAGTTCACCCGCGACCCGAAGACCATCGCCGGGTACTGGAAGGCGCGCAAGGCGTTCGTCACCGCGGTCGGCGGTGCCCGGCCGTCCGGCACGACGCTGATCACCGAGGACTTCGCCGTACCGCCGTCGAAGCTCGCCGACGCCTGCACGGCGCTGCTCGAACTGCAGACCCGGCACGGCTTCGACGCCGCCGTGGCCGGTCACGCGGCCCACGGCAATCTGCATTTCCTGCTCGCCTTCGACGCGGGGCTGCCCGAGGACGTCGAGCGCTATGCCGCCTTCATGGACGAGTTCTGCCGGCTGACGGTCGGGCGCTTCGACGGATCGCTCAAGGCCGAGCACGCCACCGGCCGCAACATCGCGCCCTTCCTCGAACTCGAATGGGGCCCGAGGGCGACGGAGTTGATGTGGCGGATCAAGCAGATCATCGACCCCGACGGGGTGCTCGCGCCCCGTATCGTCCTGGACCGTGACCCCGAGGCCCATCTGCGCGGGCTCAAGACCATCCCCAAGGTGGAGCTGATCGCCGACCCCTGTATCGAGTGCGGATTCTGCGAACCCACCTGCCCCAGCCACGATCTGACGACGACACCGCGCCAGCGCATCGTGCTGCGCCGCGAGATGATGCGCCAGTCGCCCGGCTCCCCGGTCGAGGACAGCCTGCTCGACGCGTACGGGTATGACGCCGTGGACACCTGCGCGGGCGACTCCACCTGCAAGCTCGCCTGCCCGGTGGGGATCGACACCGGCGCGATGATGAAGGACTTCCGCCACCGGCGGCACACCCCGCGCGAGGAGCGGGTGGCCGCGCTGACCGCACGGAACTTCAGGACGGTCGAGGCGGCGGCGCGGCTCGCGGTCGGCGCTGCGGACCGGATCAGTGACCGGCTCCTTGAGTCCGTCACCGGCCTCGCCCGCCGGGCCGTCCGCCCCGATCTGGTGCCGGAGTGGCTGCCGGAGATCCCCGGGGCGGCCGCCCGTGAACTCCCGCGCACCTCGCGCAGGGGCTCGACCGCCGTCTACTACCCCGCCTGCGTCAACCGGATCTTCGGTGAACCGGCCGGATTCCAGGGGCCCTCACTCCCCCGGGCCGTCGTGGCGCTCGCCGAGCGGGCCGGACGGCCGGTGTGGATCCCGGACAATGTGGCGGGGACCTGCTGTGCGACGATCTGGCACTCCAAGGGGTACGACGAGGGCAACACGGTGATGGCCAACCGCATCGTCGAGGCCGCCTGGGGCTGGACCGGCGGCGGCAAGTACCCGCTGATCGTGGACGCGTCGTCCTGCACCCTGGGCATCGCCCATGAGGTGGTCCCCTACCTCACCGACGACAACCGTGAGCTGCACAGCGAGCTGACGATCGTCGACTCCGTCGTCTGGGCCGCCGACGAGCTGCTCCCCCGTCTCACCGTGCTCCGTAAGACCGGCTCCGCCGTGCTGCACCCCACCTGCTCCATGCAACACCTGGGCGACGAGCAGCAGTTGAGGGCCGTCGCCGAGGCCTGCGCCGATGAGGTCGTCGTCCCCGACAGTCTCGGCTGCTGCGCCTTCGCCGGGGACCGCGGGATGCTCCACAAGGAACTCACCGCCGCCGCGACGGCGCCGGAGGCGGCCGAGGTCAACGCCAGGAGTTTCGACGCGTATCTCTCGGCGAACCGGATGTGCGAGGTCGGTATGGACCGTGCGACCGGGCGCGGTTACCACTCCGTACTCCTTGAGCTGGAGCGGGCGACCCGGCCCGGTCCCGGACCGGACCGGCGCGGCTGAACCCGGCGCGATCACGGCGCGTTCGGGTCCCCCGGACGGAAAATCGATTGCCCCGAAGCGTGGCGGAGCGCGAACCTTGCACGGTTTGAGCCCCTCTTCGACTTCTGGGATCCCATGCAGATTCGCGATCTTCCCTATCCAGATCCAGGCGATCCCGACGTACGGTCAGGTCCCCGCTTCCTCTACTGGCTCGGGCGCAACCAGCTCGGCGGTCAGTGCCGCTCGCTCGCCTGGGGGCTGCTGCACCAGTGCGGGATCGCCGGACTGCCACTGGCGGTCGGCTTCGCCGTGCAGGCGGTGGTGGACCGCTCCGGCGGCCGGCTCGCCCTCTCCGGCGGGCTGATCGCGCTGCTCGGCGCGCTGATCGCGGTGGGCGACACCATGCTGCACCGGACCGCCGTCACCAACTGGATCACCGCTGCGGCCCGCGTCCAGCAGCTGCTGGCCCGCAAGACCGCCGAGCTGGGTTCGGCGCTGACCCGGCGGGTCGCGGCGGGTGAGGTCGTCGCGGTGTCCACCGGGGACGTGGAGAAGATCGGCTGGTTCGTCGAGGCGCTCTCGCGCTTCCTCGCCGCCGCGACCGTTCTGGTCATCATCTGTGCCGGCCTGGTGGTGTATCTGCCCTCGCTGGGCATCGTGGTGGCGCTCGCCATGCCCGTACTGGCGCTGGCCGTCCTGCCGTTGCTGTCCAGCGCCACCGCGCGCGCCGATCTCCAGCGGGAGAAGGCGGGCCGGGCCACCGAGCTGGCGGCCGACACCGTGGCGGGGCTTCGGGTACTGCGTGGTATCGGCGGCGAGGAGCTCTTCCTCGGCCGCTACCGCAGCGCATCCCAGGAAGTGCGCCGGGCCGCCGTGCGCAGCGCCCGTATGTGGGCGCTGATCTCGGGGATCCAGGTGCTGCTGCCGGGGCTGCTGCTGATCGGGGTGGTCTGCTACGGTGCCCGGCTGGCCGCCGAAGGACGGATCGAGGTCGGCCAGCTCGTCACCGTGTACAGCGCGGTGACGCTGCTGCTCTTCCCGCTGCGGCACTTCCAGGAGATCGCCATGGCGTACTCGTTCTCCCGGCCGTCGGCGAAACGCGCGGCGCGGGTGCTGGCGCTCGAACGGACGGCGCACGAGGAGCCGGCCGGCCGTCCCGCGGCCGTCCCGACGGTGGGCACCGATGTGGTGCCGGCCGGTGATCTCTACGACCCGGAGACCGGACTGCTCGCGCCGGCAGGTGAGTTCACCGCTGTGGTGTGCGGCGATCCGGACGCCGCGGGCGCGCTGGCCGAGCGGCTCGGCGGTCATGCCACCGCGGAGGACGCGGGGAAGCTGCCGTCGGTCCTGCTCGGCGGGGTCGCGCTCGACGATCTGCCGCTGGACACGGCCCGTACGGCCGTCCTGGTCCAGGACAAGGACCCGGTGCTGCTGTCCGGGACCCTGAGCGAGCTGCTCGACGTGCCGTCGTCCGGCCAGGTGCCCGCCGCGCGGGCGCTGGCCGCCGCGCAGTGCACGGACGTCCTGCAAGCGCTCGCGCAGGCCGCCGCCGAACCGGGCGGCGATCCCCTGCGGACCAGGATCACCGAACGCGGGCGGTCGCTCTCCGGAGGACAGCGGCAGCGTCTTGCCCTGGCGCGTTCGCTGGTGACCGACCCGGAGGTGCTGGTGCTCGACGAGCCGACGTCGGCCGTCGACTCGCACACCGAGGCACGGGTCGCCCGGGGTGTGAAGGAGCTGCGCGCAGGCCGTACGACGGTGGTCTTCGCCTCGTCGCCGCTGCTGCTCGACCACGCCGACCGGGTGGTCTTCGTACACGAGGGTGCCGTCGCCGCGGCCGGCCCGCACCGCGAGCTGCTCCACGGCGACGTGCGGTACCGCGCGGTCGTCACCCGCCATCCCGGCGAGGAGGCGGACGGAGCGCCCGCCGCCGGGGCCTCGGACCCGGCCGCCCGCACCGCCCGGCAAGCTTTCGCAGACATCGAGGAGTCGGCATGATCGGCGTCGCGCCCCCGGCCTACGACCCGGCGGCACCGGAGACGGCCACCACACTGCCGGTCGGCACACCCACGACGGTGAGGACCTACGTACGCGAGTTGCTGGGCCGCCACCGGCGGGCGTTCGCCGTACTCATCGGGGCCAACGCGATCGCGGTGGTCGCCTCGCTGGTCGGCCCGTACCTCCTGGGCGGTCTCGTCGAGGACCTGTCGAACGGCAGGCACGACATGCATCTCGGCCGCGTCGCGGTGGTGTTCGCCGTGGCACTTGCCGTCCAGACCTTCTTCGTACGGCTGGTGGGGCTGCGCGGCGCGATGCTCGGCGAGGAGATGCTGGCCGACCTCCGCGAGGACTATCTCGTACGGTCGGTCGCGCTGCCGCCGGGCGTCCTGGAACGGGCCGGTACCGGTGACCTGCTCTCGCGCATCACCACCGACATCGACCGGCTCGCGAACGCGATGCGCGAGGCAGTGCCCCAGCTGGCCATCGGCGTGGTGTGGGCGGCGCTGCTGATCGGCGCGCTGACCGTGACCGCACCGCCGCTCGCGCTCGCCGTGCTGGTCGCGCTGCCGGTGCTGCTGGCCGGGTGCCGCTGGTACTTCAAGCGGGCGCCGTCCGCCTACCGTTCGGAGGCCGCCGGATACGCGGCGGTCGCCGCGGCGCTCGCCGAGACCGTGGACGCGGGCAGGACCATCGAGGCGCACCGCCTCGGCGCCCGCCGGGTGGCGCTCTCCGAGCGGCGGGTCGAGGAGTGGACCCGCTGGGAGAGGTACACGCTCTGGCTGCGGTCGGTCCTCTTCCCGGTCATCAACGTCACCTATGTGACGATCCTCGGCGTGGTGCTGATGCTCGGCGGCGTCTTCGTGCTCCAGGGCTGGATCAGCGTCGGCCAGCTCACCACCGGGGCGCTGCTCGCCCAGATGATGGTCGATCCGGTCGGGCTCATCCTGCGCTGGTACGACGAACTCCAGGTCGCCCAGGTGTCGTTGGCCCGGCTGGTGGGTGTGCGCGAGATCGAGCCGGACGCGGGTGACGGGACCATCGGCCCGGACGGGCGTGCGGTGCGCGCCGACGCGGTGCACTTCGGATACCGGGAGGGTGTCGACGTACTGCACCGGGTGACACTCGATGTGGCCCCCGGCACGCGGATGGCGCTGGTCGGGCCGTCCGGCGCGGGCAAGTCCACGCTGGGCCGGCTGCTGGCCGGGATCTACGCGCCACGCACCGGCGAGGTCACGCTGGGGGGCGCCGAGTTGTCCAGGATGCCCGCGGAGCGCGTAAGGGAACATGTCGCACTGGTCAATCAGGAGCACCACGTCTTCGTGGGTTCCCTGCGCGACAATCTGCTGCTGGCCAGGGCGGGCGCGGACGACACGGAGCTGTGGGCCGCGCTCGGCGCGGTCGACGCGGACGGCTGGGCCGCCGCCCTGGACGGGGCGCTGGACACCGAGGTCGGCTCGGGCGGTCTGGCCCTCACCCCGGCGCAGGCCCAGCAGATCGCGCTGGCCCGGCTGGTGCTCGCCGATCCGCACACCCTGGTGCTGGACGAGGCGACGTCGCTGCTGGACCCGCGGGCGGCCCGCCATCTGGAGCGTTCGCTCGCCCGGGTGCTCGACGGGCGCACCGTGGTGGCGATCGCGCACCGGCTGCACACCGCGCACGACGCGGATGTGATCGCGGTGGTCGAGGAGGGCCGCGTCAGCGAGCTGGGCAGCCATGACGAGCTGGTCGCTGCGGACGGCGCATATGCGGCGCTGTGGCGGTCCTGGCACGGGTGAGCGCGGGGGCAGGGGTCCGTCGGGTCGACGACGGGCCCCGGCCCGCAGCGCTACGTGCGCGTACGCAACGCCTGTGAGAGCGCGTCGACGGTTACGCCCACAATGGCCCGGAGCTGCGCCGGGCTCGCCCCGGCTCTGCTCATGACGGCGAGAGACTGGTTCACGGCGGCCATGTGGTCGGCGAAGGCCTCGGCGTCCCGGTCGGTCAACCGGCCCGCCTTCAGTGCGGCGCGCAGACGCGAGCGCTGGAAGCCCAGCGCCTCCTTCGCGTGTGCCGCGACGCTCTGGCTCAGCACCGGGATCGCCATGGCCGACTGGGCAACCAGGCAGCCGTCCGGCAGTTCGGGATCGGCGATGCGCTCAAGGGTGACGTCGAAGAACGCACGAACGGCTGCAAGAGGCTCCGAGGCCGCACACGACAGGGCGGCGTCGTACTTCTCGCCATAACGCGCGGCGTACCGGTCCAGGCAGCGCAGGAAGAGCGTGTCCTTGTCGCCGAGCGAGGAGTAGATGGAGCTGCGGTTCAGACCGGTCACCCGGGACAGATCGTCCACTGAGGTATCGGCGTAGCCGGCCCGCCAGAACTGGACCATCGCGGCGTCGAGTGCCGTGTCCATGTCGAATTGCTTCTTGCCTGCCACGTGGCACTTCCTTGCCGGTGTCTGTCGATGTCTCGTGCGCTGCGCCGCACCATTCTATCTTGGAACACTCAGTTCAAGATGTGTTAGCGTCCCCGCATGGTGATGGCCGGGCGTCCCTCACACGTCGCGACAGCGCGACGGCGTTCACCAAGACACCTCACCCTGACGGAGGATCCCCATGACTGACCCTGCGACCAGCGCTCGGCACGTCTGTGAAAGCAACCCCGTCCGCGATCTGCCCCTGCACGACCTGGCGGGATTCACTCACCGCTGGGTCGATGCGAACGGCGTCCGCCTCCACGCCGTCGAAGGCGGCCGGACGGCCGGCCCGGCCGTTGTCCTGCTCGCCGGGTTCCCGCAGACCTGGTGGGCATGGCGGAAGGTCATGCCCGGTCTCGCCGACCGGTTCCACGTCATCGCAATCGACCTGCCGGGTCAGGGCCACTCCGAGCGTCCGGAGCGCGGCTACGACACGCACACGGTCGCCGCGCACGTCCACGCCGCCGTGAAGGCTCTCGGAGTGTCGTCCTACTGGCTGGTCGCCCACGACATCGGCGCCTGGGTCGCTTTCTCCCTGGCACTCGAATTCGAGAGCCACCTGCACGGGGTCGCGCTGCTCGACGCCGGAATTCCCGGCATCACCCTCCCCGAAGCGATTCCCACCGACCCGGATCGGGCGTGGAAGACCTGGCATTTCGCGTTCCATCTCGTGCCCGACCTGCCCGAGACGCTGCTGGCCGGCCGCGAACGGGACTACGTCGGCTGGTTCCTGAAAGTGAAGGCGCTCTCTCCCGACACGTTCGATGACGCCGAGCTCGACCACTACGCGGCGGCCGTCGCCGCCGACGGTGGCCTCCGCGCCTCCCTCGCCTACTACCGGGACGCCGCCGATTCGGCGCGCAAGAACCACGAGGCACTGGAGCGGCGGCACCTGACCGTGCCCGTTCTCGGGATCTCCAGCAGCCACGGCTCCGTCCCGGACATGGCGGCCTCCATCAGCCCATGGGCCGACGACGTCACCGGCGTCGTCGTGCCCGACGCCGGACACTTCATCCCCGATGAGCAGCCCGGAGCCGTCGCCGCGGCGATAGCCGATTTCGTCCTCGCCGGCGGCTGACACCGGCCGGACCTGCCCGACCTCGCACCGCGCCGGTCACGGCCCGCTCAGATGACGCCGAGCGCGACCGCGCAGCTGACTCCGCCCGCCACCATGAACACCGGCATCAGCACCTTGAGCTCCACCCAGCTGCCCGCGCGGAACCGCATGAACTTGGGCGGGCCGACATGGCGCCAGTGCTTGCGGCCGAGCGGTATCGGCCAGAAGATCGGGCAGCCCGAGACGGTGATGGCGTCACCGATGTCGTGGATCAGGGCGCCCAGCAGGATCGGCAGACCCAGCCACATGTAGTTCTGGTGGGGGCCGGTGAAGAACCAGTCCGCGCCGTTGCCCGGCTCGGACAGGATCTGGGCCAGGATCCACGCACCGGCAGCACCGAGCAGCCACACCAGCACGGTGCTGCTGGACGGGCGCGAGGCCCGCCAGAGCAGCCCCTCGATGGCGAGCACCACATGGACGAAGAGGATGCCGAGGACCGCCCAGCGGCCGCCGTAGATCGCCAGGGCGGAAGCTCCGGCGCCGAGCAGGACCGCCCACACCCCGGTGTGAGTGAGGGTGCGGTGGCCGCCGCCCTTGCGGGCGTCGCCCTTGCCCCTCGTCGCCCTGTACACGACAGTCGCCAGCGCGTCCACGAGCGCGCACAGCCCGTGCGACAGCGGGCCGAACGCGTTGGATATGGTCGCGGCCTTGTGATCAAGGTCGGGTGCCAGCGCCGCCCCGGCGCTGATCAGCGCTCCGACGACGAGGACCGGCCACGGCATCGGATGTCCGTACGCGGTCGCCGCCGCCCCCACCCCCAGCCAGGCTGCCGCTCCTGACAGCGAGTGCGCCGGTCCCATCATGGTTCGTTCCGCCCCGTATTTCCGTTGTGCTGAAGCCCAGTTGAGGACTGTTCGAGAGGGAAGCGTATCGCTCGTGATCTTCGCGCGGGCAGCCGGTTCCCCCTTGAGCGGGTAAGGCAGGCAAGATGGAGGCGTGACCCTTATCGATCAGCTCCCCACGACCGCCGATCCCGATGCTCTCTTCGAGGCTTTCTCGTCGTGGGCGGAGGGTCAGGGCATCACGCTCTATCCGGCTCAGGAGGAGGCGCTGATCGAGGTGGTGTCCGGGGCCAACGTGATCCTCTCCACCCCCACCGGCTCGGGAAAGAGCCTGGTGGCGGCCGGTGCGCACTTCACCGCGCTGGCTCACGACAAGGTCACCTTCTACACCGCGCCGATCAAGGCCCTGGTCTCGGAGAAGTTCTTCGACCTGTGCAAGCTCTTCGGCACCGAGAACGTCGGAATGCTCACCGGCGACGCGTCGGTGAACGCGGACGCCCCGGTCATCTGCTGCACGGCGGAGGTGCTGGCCTCGATCGCGCTGCGCGACGGCAAGTACGCCGACATCGGCCAGGTCGTGATGGACGAGTTCCACTTCTACGCGGAGCCCGACCGTGGCTGGGCGTGGCAGATCCCGATCCTGGAGCTGCCGCAGGCGCAGTTCATCCTGATGTCCGCGACCCTCGGTGACGTCTCCCGGTTCGAGGAGGACCTGACGCGGCGCACCGGCCTGCCGACCTCCGTGGTCCGCTCCGCGAGCCGCCCGGTCCCGCTGTCGTACGAGTACCGGCGGACCCCGATCACCGAGACGCTGACCGAACTGCTCGAAACCAAGCAGTCGCCCGTCTACATCGTGCACTTCACCCAGGCCGCAGCGGTCGAGCGCGCGCAGTCGCTGATGAGCATCAACATGTGCAGCCGGGAGGAGAAGGACCGGATCGCCGATCTCATCGGCAACTTCCGCTTCACCACCAAGTTCGGCCAGAACCTCTCGCGTTATGTGCGCCACGGCATCGGCGTCCACCACGCCGGCATGCTCCCCAAGTACCGCCGGCTGGTCGAGAAGCTGGCGCAGGCCGGTCTGTTGAAGGTCATCTGCGGTACGGACACCCTGGGCGTGGGAGTCAACGTGCCCATCCGTACGGTGCTGTTCACCGCGCTGACGAAGTACGACGGGACACGTGTCCGCACGCTCCGCGCCCGGGAGTTCCACCAGATCGCGGGCCGCGCGGGCCGGGCCGGGTTCGACACGGCCGGCTTCGTCGTCGCGCAGGCCCCCGAGCACGTCGTCGAGAACGAGAAGGCGCTCGCCAAGGCGGGCGACGACCCGAAGAAGCGCCGCAAGGTGGTCCGCAAGAAGGCGCCGGAAGGTTTCATCGCCTGGAGCGACACCACCTTCGAGAAGCTGATCGCCGCCGATCCCGAGCCGCTGACCTCGCGGTTCCGGGTCACCCACACCATGCTGCTCTCGGTGATCGCCCGGCCGGGCAACGCGTTCAAGGCGATGCGCCACCTCCTGGAGGACAACCACGAGCCGCGCAAGGCGCAGCTGCGGCACATCCGCCGCGCCATCGCGATCTACCGCTCGCTGCTCGATGGCGGTGTGGTGGAGCAACTGGACGCTCCGGACGCCGAGGGCCGCATCATCCGGCTGACCGTCGACCTCCAGCAGGACTTCGCGCTCAACCAGCCGCTGTCCACCTTCGCGCTGGCCGCGTTCGACCTGCTGGACGCCGAGTCCCCCTCGTACGCACTGGACATGGTCTCGGTGGTCGAGTCGACGCTGGACGACCCGCGGCAGATCCTCGCCGCCCAGCAGAACAAGGCGCGCGGTGAGGCGATCGGCCAGATGAAGGCCGACGGGATGGAGTACGAGGAGCGCATGGAGCGGCTCCAGGAGGTCACGTACCCCAAGCCGCTCGAAGAGCTGCTGGTGCACGCGTACAACGTCTACCGCACGAGCCACCCGTGGGTCGGCGACCACCCGGTGTCGCCGAAGTCGGTCATCCGTGACATGTACGAACGGGCCATGACCTTCACCGAGTTCACCTCGCACTACGAGCTCGCCCGCACCGAGGGCATCGTGCTGCGGTACCTCGCGGGTGCGTACAAGGCGCTCGACCACACCATCCCGGACGATCTGAAGTCCGAGGACCTCCAGGACCTCATCGCCTGGCTGGGCGAGCTGGTCCGCCAGGTGGACTCCAGCCTGCTCGACGAGTGGGAGCAGCTGGCCAACCCGGAGGTGGAGACCGCGGAGCAGGCCGCCGAGCGGGCCGACCAGGTCAAGCCGGTCACCGCCAACGCCCGCGCCTTCCGAGTGCTCGTACGCAATGCGATGTTCCGCCGGGTGGAGCTGGCGGCGCTGGACAACGTGGCCGCACTCGGCGAGCTGGACGGCGACGCGGGGTGGGACGAGGACGCCTGGGGCGAGGCGATGGACGCCTACTGGGACGAGTACGACGACCTGGGCACAGGACCGGACGCGCGCGGCCCCAAGCTGCTGATCATCGAGGCGGACGAGGAGAACACCTCGCACGGGCTGTGGCGTGTACGGCAGATCTTCGCCGACCCGAACGGCGACCACGACTGGGGCATCAGCGCGGAGGTGGATCTCGCGGCCTCCGACGAGGAGGGCCGCGCGGTCGTCCGCGTCACCGCCGTGGGCCAGCTGTGAGCCGGGCGGCCGCTGTGCCCCCAGCGGGGAAGCGGACGACCTCTGTGACCCCGGAAAACGCTGTGACCTGGGAGGACACCGTATGACGAACCCCACCGAGAAGCTGATCGACCTGCTCGACCTGGAGCAGATCGAGGTCGACATCTTCCGCGGCCGCAGCCCCCACGAATCCCTGCAGCGGGTCTTCGGCGGGCAGGTCGCGGGGCAGGCCCTGGTGGCGGCCGGCCGTACCACCGACGGCGAGCGGCCGGTCCACTCGCTGCACGCGTACTTCCTGCGCCCCGGCAGGCCGGGGGTGCCGATCGTCTACCAGGTGGAACGGGTCAGGGACGGCCGCTCCTTCACCACCCGCCGGGTGACCGCGGTCCAGCAGGGCCGCACCATCTTCAACCTGACGGCGTCCTTCCACCGGCCGGAGGAGGGCAGCATCGAGCACCAGGCACCGCTGACCCGCGATGTCCCGGACCCCGAGTCACTGCCGGGGGTCGCGGACGAACTCCGTGAGCACCTGGGCGAGTTGCCCGAGGCGCTGGAGAGGATGGCCCGCAGGCAGCCCTTCGAGATCCGTTACGTCGACCGGCTGCGCTGGACCCCCGACGAGATCAAGGGCGCCGATCCGAGCAGCGCGGTGTGGATGCGGGCGGTCGGCCCGCTCGGCGACGACCAGCTGATCCACACCTGCGCGCTCACCTACGCCAGCGACATGACGCTGCTGGACGCGGTCCGTATCCCGGTCGAGCCGCTGTGGGGGCCGCGCGGATTCGACATGGCTTCGCTGGACCACGCCATGTGGTTCCACCGCCCGTTCCGTACCGACGAGTGGTTCCTCTACGACCAGGAGTCGCCCATCGCGACGGGCGGCCGGGGGCTGGCCCGCGGCCGGATCTTCGACCGCGCGGGGAATCTGCTGGTCTCGGTCGTCCAGGAGGGACTGTTCCGCAGGCTCGGCGCCTGAGCGGGACCCGGGGACCGGTCCGGTCGGGCTAAGCCACGGAGCGGACCTTTCGGACTTCTCCTACGGTGTGATCATGTCGCAAGCGATGTGGTGTTCTGTCAGGATCCGTGCGGCCGTGGCCGTTTCCCTGCCCGCACTGGTACTCGCCTCTCTCTCACCGGCCGCGCGGGCCGACAGCCGGCCCGCGCCCGAACCGGCCGCGGACAGCGGGCAGTCCGCGCTGTACCGCACCGGCGTCCAGGTCTCCCCCGGAGCCGCCAGACCGCCCGCGGCGACCGCCCTGTCGTGGATGGTGACCGATCTGCGGACCGGCCGGGTACTGGCGGCCAGGAACGCGCACCGGCAGCTCCCGCCGGCCAGCACGCTCAAGACGCTCTTCGCGCTGGCCGTGCTGCCGAAGTTCCCGCCGAAGGAGGTGCACCGGGTGGCGGAGAGCGACATCACCGGGCTCCAGCCGGGGAGCAGCATGGTCGGGGTCAAGGAAGGCACCCGGTACACGGTCGCCGATCTGTGGCGCGGTGTGTTCCTGGCGTCGGGCAACGACGCGGTGCACACCCTGGCGATGATGAACGGCGGTCTGCCGGCCACCATCAAGGACATGCAGGCCGCCGCCCGCCGGATCGGATTGCGGGACACCGTCGTGAAGTCCGCCGACGGATACGACACCCCGGGGCAGCACTCCTCCGCGTACGACCTGTCCGTGATCGCCCGTGCGGGAATGGCGAATCCGGAGTTCCGGCAGTTCGCCTCGACCAGGACGGCCCGGTTCCCGGCCTCGGGCGGCCCCGGTGCGTTCGGCATCCAGAACACCAACCGGCTGCTCGTGGGGTCGCACGGTGTCGTGCAGTACCCCGGCCTGCTCGGGGTGAAGAACGGGTACACGACCGAAGCGGGCAACACCCTGGTCACCGCCGCCCAGCGGAACGGGCGCACCCTCCTGGTGACCGTCATGAACCCGCAGTCGGGCCAGCCGAACGACGCCTACAACGAGACGCGGTCCCTGCTGGACTGGGGGTTCGCCACCTCGCCCACCGCGACCCCGGTGAGCGTGCTGCCCGGCGTCCGCCCGGCGCACCCCTCGGCGCCCGCCGCCACCCCGGCGGACGCCAGGCACACACCCCCGGTCGCGGCGTCGCAGACCTCGCACGTCTCGGTCTCCGGCCGGACGGCGTTCCTCTTCGCGGGCGGAGTGGCCGCAGCCGCGCTGGCCTGCGCCCTGCTGATCGCACGGCGCCGGGCGCGCAGGCAGGGCGGGCGGGCCTGAGGCGGTGCACGGCCCCAGGCCGGGGCCGTCGGCCGGGTGTCCACGGGTCTCTGGAACAGTACGTACCACTGACCTACGAACAGGAGCTGGCGATGAGCCTGTACGACATCCCTCTGCGCACCCTGACCGGCGAAGCGACGTCCCTGGCCGACTACCGGGGCAAGGCGGTGCTGCTGGTGAACGTGGCGTCCAAGTGCGGTCTCACCCCGCAGTACGCCGGTCTCGAAAAGCTTCAGCAGCAGTACGGGGAGCGCGGGTTCGCCGTCATCGGCGTGCCCTGCAACCAGTTCGCCGGCCAGGAGCCGGGCAGCGCCGACGAGATCCAGACCTTCTGCTCGGCCACCTACGGCGTGACGTTCCCGATGCTGGAGAAGACCGACGTCAACGGTGCGGAGCGGCATCCGCTGTACGCGGAGCTGACGCAGGTGGCCGACGAGGCCGGTGAGGCCGGGGACGTCCAGTGGAACTTCGAGAAGTTCCTGATCTCCCCGGCGGGCGAGGTCGTCTCCCGGATCCGCCCGCGTACCGAGCCGGAGGCGGCGGAGGTCGTGGCGGCCATCGAGGCGCAGCTCCCGGCCTGACACACCGGGGTCCGGACACCGGATCCGCCGGAGCAACCTGAACAGGCCCGCGGGGGTACGCCCCCGCGGGCCTGTTCAGGTGTCCGGCCGGTCTTCCGGCCGGCCGGTCTTCCGGCCGGCCGGGTCAGCGGATCGGCATACCCGAGAGGGTCCGGGCGATCACCAGGCGCTGGATCTCGCTGGTGCCCTCGAAGATGGTGTAGATCGCGGCGTCGCGGTGCATCCGCTCGACCGGGTACTCACGGGTGTAGCCGTTGCCCCCGAGGATCTGGATGGCCTGGGCGGTGACCTTCTTGGCCGTCTCGCTCGCGTACAGCTTGGACATGGAGCCCTCGGCCGCGGTGAACGGCTTGTTCGCCGATGCCATCCAGGAGGCGCGCCAGACCAGCAGGCGGGCCGCGTCGATCTGCGTCCGCATGTCGGCGAGCTGGAAGGCGACGCCCTGGTTGTCGATGATCGGGCGGCCGAACTGGCTGCGGGTCTTCGCGTAGTCCAGCGCGACCTCGTACGCGGCCCGCGCGGTGCCGACCGCCATGGCGCCGACCGCGGGGCGGGAGGCCTCGAAGGTGGCCATCGCCGCGTTCTTCACCCTCCCCCTGCCTTCGGCGGGAGGTGCCCCCACGCCGCCGCCCTGCTTCGCGCGCTCCCGGGCGCGGGCCAGCCGCTCGTCCAGCTTCTCCTTGCCGCCGAGCAGGCAGTGGCCGGGCACCCTGACGTCCTCCAGCACGACCTCGGCCGTGTGGGAGGCGCGGATGCCGTGCTTCTTGAACTTCTGGCCCTGCGAGAGGCCCGGTGTCCCCGGCGGGACGATGAACGAGGCATGGCCCTTGGAGCCGGCGTCGGGGTCGACCACGGCGACCACGACATGGACGTTGGCGATGCCGCCGTTGGTCGCCCAGGTCTTGGTGCCGTTGAGCACCCACTCGTCCTTGGCCGCGTCGTACACCGCGCGGGTCCGCATCGCCGCGACGTCCGAACCGGCGTCGGGCTCGGACGAGCAGAAGGCCGCGACCTTGACGTCGACGGCGTCTCCGTACATCTGCGGGATCCAGGTGCCGATCTGCTCCTCGGTGCCGTTGGCGAGGACACCGACGGCGGCCAGGCCCGTCCCGACGATCGACAGCGCGATGCCCGCGTCGCCCCAGAAGAGCTCCTCCATGGCCATGGGGATGCCGAGCCCGGTCGGGTCGAAGAACTGCTGGGCGTAGAAGTCGAGCGAGTAGATGCCGACCTTGGCGGCCTCCTGGATCACCGGCCAGGGCGTCTCCTCACGCTCGTCCCACTCGGCGGCAGCCGGGCGGATCACGTCCGCGGCGAATCCGTGGATCCAGTCGCGGACCTCCTTCTGATCATCGTTGAGTTCGAGCGTGAACTCGGCCATGTCCCCTCCAGCACTGCGTTCCATCGGTTTGTTACTTGCGGTAACCGCAGTCTGTTACTGGCAAGTAGCACCTGTCAACCTCCGCGATCGCCCCCGGCGCGGGCCCCCGGCCGGGTGTTACGTTCTCGGCGGGGGCCGGATCAATCAGCGGACGCAGCACGGGTCCGTGTCACAGAGCGAGAATCGCAGGGCGGGGAAGAGTTGCTCATGGGGACCACACAGGCCGGACAGGCCACACAGACCGCACAGCAGCGGTCGGCGCACAGCCGCCGCCGGGAACTGCTGGAGGCCGCCGACCGGGTCGTGCTGCGGGACGGCCCGAAGGCGTCCATGAACGCCATCGCCGCCGAGGCGGGGATCACCAAGCCCATCCTCTACCGGCACTTCGGCGACAAGGGCGGCCTCTACCGGGCACTCGCCAAGCGCCATACCGACGCGCTGCTGAGCGCGCTGCGGGCCGCGCTGGACGCTCCGGCCGGGCGCCGCGAGCGGGTCGAGGCCACGCTGGACACCTATCTGGCGGCGATAGAGGCCAGGCCGCAGGTCTACCGCTTCCTGATGCACCCGGCCGACGACGGCCAGCAGCCCGAGCAGGCCTTCGACGTGGGACTGCACTCCGCGCCACTGCTGCGCAGGCTCGGCGAGGAACTGGCCAAAGTCATCGCCGAACGCGTCGACCTCGGGCCGGACAGCGAGCAGCTGGCCCGGGTCTGGGGCCATGGCATCGTCGGGATGATGCATGCGGCGGGCGACTGGTGGCTGGGTGAACGGCCCTGCCCACGGGCGCAGTTGGTCAGCAGTCTCGCCGATCTCCTCTGGGGCAGGCTCTCCCTGGCCACCGACCGCGCGGGCGGACCGGGCTTCTGACACATCCGGATGAACACCCGGCCGGACAGGACCTGGTGGGACCTGGTGGGACCTAGTGGATGAGGCCGGCCTTGCGGGCGGCCCGCAGCGCCCTGCTGCGGCGCCGGCCCGACAGCCGGTCCGTGTACATCAGCCCTTCGAGGTGGTCGCACTCGTGCTGGAGGCAGCGTGCGAAGAATCCGGTACCGCTGACGGTGACCGGCTCGCCGGTCACGGAGAAGCCCTCCACGACGGCGTGGTCGAAGCGCGGGGTGCCCGCCTCGACGCCGGGCAGCGAGAGGCAGCCCTCGGCGCCACGCACGGTGACCCCGTCCGCCTCCACCAGCCGGGGGTTGACCAGGTGCCCGAGATGGCGGACGTCCTCGTCGTCCGGGCAGTCGTAGACGAACACCCGGAGCCCGACGCCGATCTGATTCGCCGCGAGGCCGACACCGTGTGCCGCGTACATCGTGGCGAACATGTCCTCGACGAGCCGGGCGAGCGAGGTGTCGAAGCCGGCCACGGGCTCGCAGGGCGCGTGCAGCACGGGATCGCCGTGCGGACTCATCGTCCGCACGGCTCCGGAACTGCCGGGGATCGGGCGGTTTCGCATGGCGGCAAGCGTACGTTCCCGCCGGAACCGCGCCGCCCCGGCGGTGCCGAGGTCGGGCGCACGGCCGGATCTCGATAGGCTGAGCCCCGCGCCGACGCAAGGAGGATCTAGGACGATGGACGGCAACACGGAGCCGCTGTCGCCGCGGGCCAAGCTGGCCGTGACGGCAGGCAAGGCCGCGGCAGCGGTATCGCGCGCCGCGGGGCGCGGCAGCGGATCGGTGATCGGCGGCAAGGTCGCGCTGAGGCTCGACCCCGACCTGCTCGGGCGTCTCGCCCAGCACCTGGACGTGATCCTGGTCTCGGCGACGAACGGCAAGACGACCACGACCCGGCTCATCGCCGAGGCGCTGCGGGCCGCGGGACCTGTGGTGTCGAACGCCCTGGGCGCCAACATGCCGGCGGGCATCACCTCCGCGCTGGCCGGCGGTTCCGACGCGCGCTTCGGTGTGATCGAGGTCGACGAGAAGTACCTCGCCGGGGTCGCACGCGACACGACACCCAAGGCGATCGCCCTGCTGAACCTCTCCCGGGACCAGCTCGACCGGGCGGGCGAGACCCGCATGCTGGCCGAGCGGTGGCGCGAGGGGCTGGCCGGGACGAAGGCCGTCGTCATCGCCAACGCCGACGACCCGCTGGTCGTGTGGGCCGCTTCGTCATCGCCCACCGTGGTCTGGGTCGCGGCCGGCCAGGAGTGGAAGGACGACGCCTGGTCGTGCCCGTCCTGCGGCGGTGTGCTCCAGTGGCCGAACGACGAGTGGTTCTGCGCGGACTGCGGTTTCCGCCGTCCGGCGCCCAGTTGGGCGCTCTCCGGCGACTACGTCCTCGATCCGCACGGCTCCGCCTGGCCGATCCACCTCCAGCTGCCGGGCCGGGCGAACAAGGCGAACGCGACGACGTCGGCAGCCGTCGCGGCGACCTTCGGCGTGCCGCCCCAGGTCGCCCTGGAGCGGATGTACGGGGTGCAGGCCGTCGCCGGCCGCTACGACGTGGTGTCGTTCCTCAACCGCGAGGTGCGGCTGCTGCTCGCCAAGAACCCGGCCGGCTGGCTGGAGACGTTCTCGCTGATCGACCCGCCGCCCACGCCGGTGATCCTCGCCGTCAACGCCCGTGGCGCCGACGGTACGGACACCTCCTGGCTCTGGGACGTCGACTACACCCGGCTCGCGGGCCACCCGATCTTCGTCATCGGCGACCGCAAGCTGGACCTCGCGGTACGGCTCGAAGTGGCCGGTCTCCAGTTCCAGGTCTGCGAGACCGTGGACGAGGCGGTCCAGTACGCGCCGCCCGGCCGGATCGAACTGATCGCCAACTACACCGCGTTCCAGGACGTGCGCCGCCGCGTCGGCAACTGACCTCAGAGGAAACGATGATGAGCGACAACAGCCTGCGCCTGGTGTGGGTCTACCCGGACCTGCTGAGCACCTACGGCGACCAGGGCAACGCCCTGGTGGTGGAGCGCCGGGCCCGCCAGCGCGGCCTGGATGTGACCCGTATCGACGTGCGCAGCGACCAGCCGGTGCCGACATCCGGCGACATCTATCTGATCGGCGGCGGCGAGGACCGCCCGCAGCGGCTGGCGTCCGAGCGGCTGCGCAGGGACGGCGGCCTCAGCAGGGCGGCCTCCAACGGCGCGATCATCTTCTCGGTCTGCGCCGGGTACCAGATCCTCGGCCACGAGTTCATCAACGACCTCGGCGAGCGCGAACCGGGACTGGGGCTCCTCGACGTCATCTCGACCCGCGGCGAGGGCGACCGCTGCGTCGGCGACGTGTACGGCGACATCGACCAGCGGCTGGGCCTGCCGCCGCTGACCGGTTTCGAGAACCACCAGGGCATCACCCATCTCGGCCCGACCGCCCGCCCGTTCGCCCGGGTCCAGCTCGGCCGGGGCAACGGCACGGGCGACGGCACCGAGGGCGCGTACAACGACACCGTCTTCGGTACGTACATGCACGGCCCGGTGCTGGCCCGCAACCCGCAGATCGCCGATCTGCTGCTCAAGCTGGCCCTGGACGTCAACGCGCTGCCTCCGACCGACGACCGCTGGTACGAGGCGCTGCGGACCGAGCGGATCGCGGCGGCCACACAGCCCGCATGAGGCCTGATACGTACATCTGAGCGGCGTCCAGCAGGCGGACGCCCGCTACGTCTCCGTCACCCTCCGCCGGTAGGGTGACGGGGATCCAGCCCGGACGACGTGGTCCGGTCACAAGCCCACGTTGCAAAGGTAAGTCGGGCAATGCGAATTGGTGTCCTCACCTCCGGCGGCGACTGCCCCGGCCTGAACGCCGTCATCCGCTCGGTCGTGCACCGCGCCGTCGTCGATCATGGCGACGAGGTCATCGGCTTCCACGACGGGTGGAAGGGCCTGCTTGAGTGCGACTACCGCAAGCTCGACCTCGACGCGGTGGGTGGCATCCTGGCGCGCGGCGGCACGATCCTCGGCTCCTCGCGGGTGCAGCCCGCGCATCTGCGCGACGGTGTGGAGCGCGCCCGGGGCCATGTCGCCGACCTGGGGCTCGACGCGATCATCCCGATCGGCGGCGAGGGCACGCTGAAGGCGGCGCACCTCCTCTCCGAGGCCGGGCTGCCGATAGTGGGTGTGCCGAAGACCATCGACAACGACATCGCGTCGACCGATGTCACCTTCGGCTTCGACACGGCCGTCGGGGTCGCGACGGATGCGCTCGACCGGCTGAAGACCACCGCCGAATCGCACCAGCGGGTGCTGATCGTGGAGGTCATGGGACGCCACACCGGGTGGATCGCGCTGCACTCGGGCATGGCGGCGGGCGCGCACGCCATCGTCGTGCCGGAGCGTCCCTTCGACATCGGTGAGCTCACCGAGCTGGTCGGCCGGCGCTTCTCGGCGGGCAAGAAGTTCGCGATCGTGGTGGTCGCCGAGGGGGCGAAGCCGCGCGAGGGCTCGATGAGCTTCGATGTGGGCGCCAAGGACATGTACGGCCACGAGCGGTTCGCCGGTGTCGCCAGGCAGCTCTCCATCGAGCTGGAGGAGCGTCTCGGCAAGGAGGCCCGTCCGGTGATACTCGGTCATGTGCAGCGTGGCGGCACCCCCACCGCGTACGACCGTGTCCTGGCCACCCGGTTCGGCTGGCACGCCGTGGAGGCCGCGCACCGCGGCGCGTTCGGCATGCTGACGGCGCTGCACGGCACGGAGATCACCATGGTGCCGCTCGCCGAGGCCGTGGAGACCCTCAAGACCGTGCCCGCGGAGCGGTACGCCGAAGCCGAGTGCGTCCTCTGAACGTTCCCCATTCGCCCGATACAGTACGAACTGCCCCCGGCCGCAGCTGCGGCCGGGGGCAGTTCTAGTCTGGTGCGGACATCAGGCACGAATCAGGAGTGAGTGGATGGACCACAGCGGGCACGGCATGCCCATGGGCGGCATGACCATGGATCTGCCGCCGTTCACGCTGGGACGGGGGCTGGGATTCTCCGCGGACCCCTTCTTCCTGATCAGCTGTCTGGTGGGGCTCGCGCTGTACGGCTGGGGCGTGGTGCGGCTGCGCCGGCGCGGCGACAGCTGGCCGGTCCACCGGATCGCGCTCTTCGTCCTCGGCGTGCTGACCGTCGGCCTGACGATGTGCACCAAACTGAACGACTACGGCATGGTCATGTTCAGCGTGCACATGGTGCAGCACATGATCATCAGCATGCTCTCCCCCATCCTGCTGCTGCTCGGCGCGCCGGTGACGCTGGCCCTGCGCGCACTGCCGGTCGCGGGCCGCGGCAACCGGAAGGGGCCGCGGGAGCTGCTGCTGATGCTGCTCCAGAGCCGCTTCATGCGGATCGTCACGCATCCCGCTTTCACCATCCCGCTGTTCATCGCCAGCCTCTACGGCCTGTACTTCACGCCGCTCTTCGACTTCCTGATGGGTTCGATGACCGGGCACATCGTGATGATGGTGCACTTCCTCTTCGTGGGCCTGGTCTTCTTCTGGCCGATCATGGGCATCGACCCGGGGCCGCACCGGCCGGGCTACATCATGCGGATGCTGGAGCTCTTCGCCGGGATGCCCTTCCACGCGTTCTTCGGCATCGCACTGATGATGGCGAGCGAGCCGATGGTGCAGGTGTACAAGCACCCTTCCGCCTCACTGGGGATCGACGCGCTCTCCGACCAGACGGCCGCGGGCGGCATCGCCTGGGCGTTCAGCGAGATCCCGTCCGTGCTGGTCCTGATCGCCCTGGTCTTCCAGTGGTACGGCTCCGAGCAGCGCGTCTCGCGGCGCTCCGACCGGGCCGAGGACCGCAACGGCGACAAGGAGCTGGCCGCCTACAACGCCTACCTGGCGTCACTCCAGGCACGCGGCCAGTAGCGGAGAAGGCCCCTGCCGGGCGACGATGGCCCTCCACCCCCGAGGAGGAGGGCCATGCCCGGTTCTGTGAAAACGATGGGTGTCATCACCGTGGGAGCCCTGGTCACGGTGACCGGATACACGGCGGTGATAGGCAGCAACGGCTGGCTGTGGTTCGGCTGGGTGGTGCTGGGTCTGGTGACCGTCGGCATGATCGCGTCGCGCGGCAGCGGCTGAGCGGCGGGGCGGTGGAGGCGGCACGCCCAGCCGCTCAGAAGCGGAAGACCGGGCCGGTCGCCGCGTCGAGCGAGCAGGCGTTGGCGAACGTCCGGTCCCAGTGGGTGGGGCGGCCGCCCCAGGTCCCGCCGACGGTGACCGTGACCGGATCGGACTGCCGGGTGCAGGCCCGGGGCTCCCCTGCGAGACGGTCGAAGCTGCCACCCGCCAGGTCGAGTGCCCGGCACGCGGCTGCGGCTTCCGGGTGCGAGCCGTCGCTCTGCTCCGGTGCGCACCGGAGCAGCACGCTGCGGTCCCGGTCGGGGTGCGTCTGCGATGCGACGGAGAGGACGAGTCCGGCCGGGCGGATGGGCGGCGTACCGGCTGCCTGCGCGGGCACAGCCGCGGCGAAGGCGAGCAGGGCCGCTGCGGCGGACATCGTACGGGGGCGCATCCGGGCCTCCTGGAACTCGGCACGAGGGTGGGAGGCCAGAGCACCCGGCCACCCGGCCCGGCGGCAAGCCACCACGCCGCCCGGCCACCCGTACGGACGCGGATCCGGCACCCGGACGGCCGCCCGCCGGTTCCGGTCAGGAGCAGACGGCTCCGGCCGCTGCCGGACGGGGACCGGGAGTGACGGGCGAGGGGCGCACGGGTTCCGCATCAGACGGTGCGGCGGCTACTGTGCGTGGGCACGGGGCGACGGGGAGGCGGTACCGCGATTGTTCTACTACGTCCTGAAATATGCCGTTCTGGGGCCGCTGCTGAGGCTGCTGTTCCGGCCGAGGATCGAAGGGCTCGAACACATCCCGGAGGACGGCGCCGCGATCGTCGCGGGCAACCATCTGTCCTTCTCCGACCACTTCCTGATGCCGGTCGTCCTCAGCCGTCGCATCACCTTTCTCGCCAAGCAGGAGTACTTCACCGGGCCCGGCATCAAGGGCCGGCTGACGGCTGCCTTCTTCCGCAGCATCGGCCAGATCCCGGTGGACCGGTCGGGCCGGGAAGCGGGCAGAGCCGCGGTCCGTGAGGGGCTCGGCGTGCTCGGCCGGGGTGAACTGCTCGGGATCTATCCGGAAGGCACCCGCTCGCACGACGGCAGGCTCTACAAGGGCAAGGTCGGCGTCGCGGTGATGGCCATCCAGGGCCGCGTTCCGGTGGTGCCGTGCGCCATGGTGGGCACCTTCGAGATCCAGCCGCCCGGCCAGCGGATGCCGAAGATCAGGCGGGTGACGATCCGCTTCGGGAAGCCACTGGACTTCAGCCGCTACGCGGGGCTGGAGAACGAGAAGGTGGCGCTGCGGGCCGTCACGGACGAGATCATGTACGCGGTGCTCGGGCTCTCCGGCCAGGAGTACGTCGACGCGTACGCCGCGGACGTGAAGGCCGCCGCACAGGCGAAGAAGCCGCCGAGGAAGCCGCGCTGACACCGGATCGGCTGTCGGCAGAACCGTCTGGCCCGGACCGGAACACCCGCCGTAGCGTCGGCGGCATGAGCAGCAGAGGAAGCGTCTTCGTACTCGGAGCCACTGGGCAGATCGGGCGCGCGGCAGTGCGCGCGCTCGTCTCGGACGGATGGGAGGTACGGGCCGCTTCGCGCGGGGCGGGCCGCGACGACAGCTGGCCGGATGACGTGCGTACGGTGCGCGTCGACCGGGACAGCGAGGGTGAGCTGTCACAGGCCCTGGGAGACGGCTGTGACGTACTGGTCGACATGGTCGCGTTCGGAGCGGACCACGCCCGGCAGCTGACCGGCCTCGCGGACCGGATCGGCTCGGCGGTGGTGATCTCCAGCGGCGCGGTGTACGCGGACGCCGACGGGCGCAGTTTCGACACCCAGGACGAGCCGGACGGCTTTCCGCGCCTTCCGGTGCCGGTCCCCGAGAGTCACCTCACGGTCGAGGCGGGCCCGGCCACGTACGGCACCCGCAAGGTGGCGCTGGAACGGGAACTGCTGGCGGCCGCCGGGGCCCTGCCCGTCACGCTGGTGCGCGCGGGCGCGATCCACGGTCCGCACGGCCGGTCCCCGCGTGAGCTGTACTTCGTCAAGCGCGCTCTCGACGGCCGTCCGGTGCGGATCCTGGCCCACGGCGGGCGGAGCCGCTTCCATCCGGTGCATGTCTCCAACCTCGCCGAGATGATCCGGCTGGCGGCGCTGCGCCCGGGGGCGCGGGTGCTGAACGGCGGTGACCCCGAGGTGCCCACGGTCGCCGGGATCAGCGCGGCCATCGACGAGGCCATGGGCGTACGGAGCCGGCTGGTGCTGGTCGAGGGGCGCTCCGACATGGGCATGACCCCGTGGGGCGTCGACCACCCCGTGGTGTACGACATGTCGGCCGCCGAGCGGGAGTTGGGCTACCGCCCGGTGACCGGGTACGCCGAGTCGCTGCCCGAGACCGTGGAGTGGATAGCGGGCCGGCTCCGGGGCCGGGACTGGCGTGAGGCCTTCCCCGCGATGGCGAAGACGTACGACCCGCATCTCGATCTCTTCGACTACGCGGCGGAGGACGCCTGGCTGGGGAACCGCTGAACAAGCGGTTCCCCAGGCGCGGGCCGTTACGGCGTCGGTGTGGCGTGCGGGGCGCACGTCACGTCGTGGCGGTCGGTGCTGCCGGTGAGCAGATAGCTGTCCACCCGGGTGTTGATGCACGGGTTGACCAGACCGGTCACCCCGTGCGATCCGGCGCCCTTCTCGATGATGAGACGTGAGCCCTTGAAGCGCTGGTGCAGGTCGACGGCCCCCTGGAAGGGCGTGGCCGCGTCACGGGTCGACTGCACGATCAGCACCGGCGGGAGCCCCTTGCCCGTCCGGACGTTCACCGGGGTCTGCTGCTTCGCGGGCCAGGTGGCGCACGGCAGGTTCATCCAGGCGTTGGACCAGGTGAGGAACGGATAGTCCTTGTTGAGCCGGGTGTTGTCCCGGTCCCATGTCCGCCAGTCGGTGGGCCACTTGGCATCGGCGCACTCGACCGCGGTGTAGACGGCGGTGCCGTTCTCCGCCGAGATATTGCCCGCGGTGTCCGACATATCGGGCCCTGCGGCATCGATCAGCGGCTGCGGATCACCGGCGAGGTACTGACTCCAGGCCTTGGCGACCGGCGCCCAGGAGGAGTCGTAGTACGGCGCGTTCTGGAAGAACCCGAGCAGCTCGGCGGGGCCCACGACCCCACCGATCGGGTGCTTCTTCGCCGTGGCCCGCAGCTTCACCCACTGCTGCTCGACGGCGTCCGCCGTCTTCCCGATATGGAAGGCGGCGTCGTTCGCGGCGACCCAGTTCTGCCAGTCGTGCCAGCGGCCCTGGAAGGCGACGTCCTGGTTGAGGTTGGCCTGGTACCAGATGTTCGACTTCTTCGGGTCGACCACACTGTCCACGATCATCCGGCGGACATGGCCCGGGAAGAGCGTTCCGTACACCGCGCCGAGATAGGTCCCGTAGGAGACACCCAGGTAGTTGAGCTTCTTCTCGCCGAGCGCCGCCCTGATGACGTCGAGGTCACGCGCCGAGTTCGGCGTGGTCAGGTACGGGAGCATCGCACCGCTGCGCTGCTCACAGCCGTCCGCGTACTGCGCCGCGAGCTTGCGCTGGACCCGCTTGTCGGCCGCGCTGTCCGGGACCGGGTCGGGCTTGGGGGCGCTGACGTACTTCTGCGGGTCGATGCAGGAGACCGGCGCCGAGTGGCCCACACCGCGCGGGTCGAAGCCCACGAAGTCGTACGCCTTGGCGGTGTTGACCCAGAGCGCGCTCCCGGTGGTCGTCCTGGCGGGGAAGCGCATCCCCGAAGCGCCGGGGCCGCCGGGGTTGTAGACGAGGGAGCCCTGCCGCTGCGACTTCGTGCCGGTGCTCAGCGCCCGGTCCACCGCCAGCTTGATCGTCCGGCCGTCCGGGTGCGCGTAGTCGACCGGCACGGTCACCCAGCCGCACTGGATCGGCTTCGCGAGCGCCCAGTCCGCAGGACAGTCCCGCCAGTCGATCCCCGCTTTCGCCGCCCGCGCGGCGGCGACGGCCGCGCCGTGTGCCTCCGAGCCTGCGTGGCCGCGGCCGTCGGCGGTGGCCGACGGCGCCGCCATGGCGCCCGCTATGAGAGTCGCCGCGGCCAGAGCGCCGGCCGAGCCGAGCACTGCGGTGCGTCTCACGTGGTACCTCCCCCTGTGCGAAGCGCCGTTCGTCCGGCGCTCTCCAGTACGTACCGGGGATCCTTTCTCGTGAACGGTCCCTGACAACAGGGCGCATGGGTGTTCTTTGCCAACCCGAAATGCGGAGAGGGCGGTCCCGGTGAGCGGTGCAACGCACCCGGTTGGCCCCTCGCACCCAACGCGGAGCGACGTCGGTGAAGTTGGCCGGCGTCAGGTGAACTACAGCCATTCCAGGATGAGTTGCCGATACCGGGTGAACTCGCCTCCGCGGGGCATCCGGTGCGTATGCACCCCACCGGGGTGACCGTGCGTCAACCCTGCTGCGAGCGGGTGCCATCCGCGCGGACACCCGGACTACGCAGCCTCCGCACCGGCATCCGTACCGGCATCTCCGCACAGGGGAAGTCCCGGATCCACCTTTCGGCGGCTGCCAGTACACCGATGGGCGCCCCCCGGAAGGCTTAGACAGGCGGCGATCCAGTGGCCGCGACGAGTTGCGCATCGCACCGGCACGCCGCCCGGTCCGCCTGCTGCGCCCCAGGTGAGGGCCGTACGCCCAGGTAATCCCCCGGCCCGGTGCCCGCAGCGTCCACTCGAACAGGCCAGTGACCCCGAAGCATCACAAATCGGCGCGGTCAGCCCGGAATCGGCCATGCCATGAGTGAAGATCCGGGAGACGACAAGCCCCCGCCACCACGGCGGGGCGGTCCGGGCGGACGCCGAGTCCTGCCGCCGCACCCGGATGTCTGGTCGACACGAGTGGATCGGCAGGAGTGGAGGACCCAGGCAGTCCGGAGCGACAGCGACGTCGCTCCTCGGGGTGAAGCCGCCTGGCGGGACGGCCGACTTGATCAGTCGGTCAACCTGCCCGGCGGCCGGGCAACTTCGCCGGCCCGAACCCGACAGGTCATCTTTCACAGGCGGTTTGCGAAGGGTTGCGCATGACTGCGCAGATTCATATCCCGTCTCTCCTCGCCCGGGCCGGAACAGCCTCGGCCCTCACCCTCGCCACAGTCGCGGGGACCTCGCTGGTACCGGGCGCGACCGTGGAGGCCCAAGCCGCCGCGCACGCCGCCCGGGCCGTGCAGATCGCGGCCTCCAAGAAGGGATCGCCCTATCAGTGGGGGGCGGCGGGGCCATCACGGTTCGACTGCTCGGGGCTCACGCTCTACTCGTACAAACAGGCGGGCAAAGAGCTGCCCCGCACCGCCCAGGCGCAGTACAACCGCGTACGCCATATCCCGTCCTCCTGGCGGCACCGCGGTGACCTGGTGTTCTTCCACTACGGCCGGAGCGTCTACCACGTCGGCATCTACGCCGGGCACGGGAAGATCTGGCACTCCCCCAAGACCGGCGCCGTGGTCAGGCTGGAGAGGATCTGGTCCCACAGCGTCTGGTACGGCCGGGTGGGCTGAAGCCGGGAGCGGTCGGCGGGTGCGGGTTCGTTCAGCCCTGGACCACGGCGGTCCAGGGCAGGGCGATCCATACGGTCTTGCCGCCGTCCCGCGTCGGAGTGACCGACAGCCGGCCGCCGTTCTCGGCCGCCAGCCAGCGGATGATGACCATGCCCCGGCCGTTGTCCTGCTGCACCGCCGCGGGCAGCCGCTGGGGCCAGCGCGGATGGCTGTCGGTCACGCCGACACACAGCCGCTCGTCCCGCTCCAGGACGGCCTGCACCGTGAAGGTGGGGGACGCGCCGAAGGTGTGCTGCACCGCGTTGGTCGCCAGCTCCGAGACGATCAGCCGGATGGTGTCCGCCAGCTCCGCGTCGGGAGGCAGCCCCCAACCGGTGAGCACACGGGCCACGAACGTCCGGGCGGCCGGGACCGAAGCCGGCTCGCTCGGCAGGGTAACGGAAGCTTCCTGGTGGTCTGCCATGACGGCCTGTCCCTTTCCCACCGCTGCCGGCGCAGGTCTCGTGACGGATGGACTTCGAGACGGCCTCAGGTGGCGCTTCGTGCGAGCGTGACACTCATAGTGACCGCAGTACCGGCCATCCACAAAGATGTGCATATATCTGTCGCTCAAAGTGATGAACTCTGCGACGGAAGACCGTATTTGACGGCCGGAATGGCACGTTGGCAGAAACGGCCGGCCGGAGGGAGAACACGGTGCGGAGCAGCCCCGCGGTGCGCCGCGTCAAACTCGGTGCCGAGCTGCGCCGGCTGCGCGTCCTGGCGGGTCTGACCAGCGCGGCGGCGGCCCGGCTCGCGGGCTGGCACCAGTCGAAGGTGAGCAGGATCGAGACCGGGCGCAGTGGTGTGAAGCCGTCGGATGTGGCCCTGCTGCTCGATGCGTACGGCGTGCGGGACGCGGCGCAGCGCGAACTCCTGGAGGCGCTGTGCGGTGCGGGGGCCGACGAGAGCGCCGACTGGTCGCACACCTACCGGCGTCTGCTGCCCGCCCAGTACCGGGACTTCATCAGGCTGGAGTCCCAGGCGTGCACGGCGCACACCTTCGAGACATCGGTGGTGCCCGGCCTGCTGCAGACACCCGGCTACGCGAAGGCGGTCACCCGGGCCTCGCTCGACGGGCTGCCGGCCCGGACCGTGGACTCGCTGGTCGATGTGCGGCTGGCACGGCAGCGGGTGCTGGAGGCGGATCCGCCGCTGGAGCTGAGCGCGGTCGTCGACGAAGCGGCTCTGCACCGCCGGATGGGCGGGCGCGGGGTGATGGCGGAGCAGTTACGGCATGTCCGGGAGGTCGCCCGGCTGCCCCATGTGCGGTTGCAGGTCATGCCGTTCGCCGCCGGAGGGCACATCGGACTCACCGGCTCTTTCACAATCTTCTCTTTTTCGAACATGATTGATCTGGATGTGGTCGTTCTCGACCATTTGATGAGTAGCCGATATCTGGAACGGAAAGAAGACCTCAAGGCGTACAGCGCCGCGTTCCGCAGGATCCAGGCGCGCGCCCTTCCGCAGCAGGAATCGTTGGATCTCATCGCCGGGATCGATGACGGCGTCTAGGGAGGCATCATGTCCGCACGTCCTGCGAACGTCCCTTCCAGTACTTCTCTGAACGGCGCGAGGTGGCGGCGCAGCAGCCGCAGCACCGGAATGAACAACTGCGTCGAGACCGCGTTACTCGACGGCGGTCTGCTGGCCGTCCGTGACTCCAAGCGCGTGAACCACCCGGCGCTGCTCTTCGGAGCGGGCGCCTGGACCTGCTTCCTGGCCTCGGTGCCCGAGGCCTAGGCCCTTTCGTCGGGGAGTGCCCGACGCGTCAGCCGGTGGGCGCGGTGCGCAGCACCGTGTCCACCGCCCACTCGATCTGTTCGTCCGTCAGGTCGGCGCGTGCGGTGAGCCGCAGCCGTGAGATGCCGTCCGGCACCGACGGCGGACGGAAGCAGCCGACCACGAGGCCCGCCGCACGGCAGTCGGCCGCCCAGCGCACCGCCTGCCCGGGCGTGGGCGCGAGAACGGAGACGACGGCGGCCTGCGGGCGTACCGCACTGAGTCCGCCCGCGGTCAGCCGTGTGTGCAGGGTGTGCGCCACCGTACGGGCGCGGCCGGCGAGCAGCGGCTCGTCCCGCAGCAGCCGCAGGCTCGCCAGCGCGGCACCCACCGCCGCGGGCGCCAGGCCGGTGTCGAAGATGAAGGTGCGCGCCTCGTTGACCAGATGGTCGATGACCCGGGCGGGCCCGAGCACCGCGCCGCCCTGGCTGCCGAGCGACTTCGACAGGGTGACCGTGGCGACCACATCGGGGGCGCCCGCCAGTCCCGCCGCGTGCACGGCGCCGCGTCCGCCGTCGCCGAGCACGCCGAAGCCGTGCGCGTCGTCGGTGATCAGCGCCGCTCCGTACGTACGGCACACCGCGGCCAGTTCCGGCAGCGGCGCGGCGTCGCCGTCGACCGAGAAGACCGAGTCGCTGACCACGACGGCCCGGCCGCCGTCATACGCGTCGAGCGCCTTGGCCACGGCCTCGGGATCACCGTGCGGGACGACTTCGGTCGCCGCCCTGGAGAGCCGGCAACCGTCGATGATCGAGGCGTGGTTGGCGGCGTCCGAGACGATCAGCGCGTCACGGCCGGTGAGCGCGGTGAGCACGGCGAGGTTGGCCGCGTACCCGGAGGAGAAGACCAGCGCCGCCTCGAAACCGGTGAACCGCGCCAGCTCGCGCTCCAGTTCGGCGTGGAGCGCGGTGGAGCCGGTGACCAGCCGGGACCCGGTGGCGCCCGCACCCCAGCGGCGGGCCGAATCGGCCGCGGCTCCGGTGATCTCGGCTCGGCTGCTCAGCCCCAGATAGTCGTTGCTCGCGAGATCCAGCACGTCCGGGGCCGCCGCGCGCGGCCGAAGCGTGCGCACCAGCCCGGCGTCCGCCCGGCGGCGCGCAGCGGCGTCGGTCCACTCGAATGGCTCGCGGGGCACGGCTGGAGACATGGTCGGTCCCTTTTTGTAGGCAGTTCACAGACCCTAGCCGGGGCGATGCGGGATCAGGGTGTGGCAATACACACACCCCCTGACGGCTGTGTTGTTGGGTTCCTCCTTGGCCGGAGGCGGTGCGGTGGGTAAGGATCACTCCCATGGACCTGCTGAACACGCTGGTGGACAAGGGGCTGCGGCGCGAACTGCCGACCCGTGAAGAGGCGCTCGCCGTGCTGGCGACGACCGACGACGAACTGCTGGACGTGGTGGCGGCAGCCGGAAAGGTACGCCGCAAGTGGTACGGGCGGCGGGTGAAGCTCAACTATCTCGTCAATCTCAAATCGGGCCTCTGCCCGGAGGACTGCTCGTACTGCTCGCAGCGGCTGGGCTCCAAGGCGGAGATCCTCAAGTACACCTGGCTGAAGCCGGACGAGGCGTCGAAGGCCGCTGCGGCCGGAGTGGCGGGCGGGGCGAAGCGGGTCTGTCTGGTCGCCAGCGGCCGCGGGCCGACGGACCGCGATGTCGACCGCGTCTCGGAGACGATCGAGGCGATCAAGGAGCAGAACGAGGACATCGAGGTGTGCGCCTGCCTCGGGCTGCTCAAGGACGGCCAGGCCGAACGGCTGCGGGCGGCGGGCGCGGACGCGTACAACCACAACCTCAACACGTCGGAGGCCACCTACGCCGACATCTGCACCACCCATGACTTCGCCGACCGGGTCGATACGGTCCAGCACGCCCAGGCCGCCGGTCTTTCGGCCTGCTCGGGGCTGATCGCCGGGATGGGTGAGAGCGACGCCGACCTGGTCGACGTGGTCTTCGCACTGCGCGGCCTCGACCCCGACTCGGTGCCGGTGAACTTCCTGATCCCGATGGAGGGCACCCCGCTGGCCGGGGACTGGCATCTGACCCCGCAGCGGTGTCTGCGCATCCTGGCGATGGTGCGGTTCGTCTGCCCGGACGCCGAGGTCCGGCTGGCGGGCGGACGCGAGGTGCATCTGCGCTCCCTGCAGCCGCTCGCCCTGCACCTCGTCAACTCCATCTTCCTCGGCGACTATCTGACGAGCGAGGGCCAGGCGGGCCGGGCCGATCTGGACATGATCGCGGATGCCGGATTCGAGGTGGAGGGCGCGGAGACGACGACGCTGCCCGAACACCGCGAGGGTCTGGTGTCGGTACGCCGCAGGGGCGCCGGAACGGATCTCGCACCCAATGCCTGACTCCGCCGCGCTGCTCGACCTCGACCGGCGCCATGTCTGGCACCCGTACGGTCCGATGCCCGGCCGGCAGGAGCCGCTGCTCGTCGAGTCGGCTTCCGGTGTCCGGCTGCGGGTCGCCGGTACGGGTGAGCTGGTGGACGGCATGTCGTCCTGGTGGTCGGCGATCCACGGCTACAACCACCCGGTGCTGAACGAGGCCGCGCGCGGCCAGCTGGACCGGATGAGCCATGTGATGTTCGGCGGGCTCACCCATGAGCCCGCCGTGCAACTTGCGGCGAAGCTGGTGGAGATCACCCCGGAGCCGCTCCAGCATGTGTTCCTCTCCGACTCGGGTTCGGTGTCGGTCGAGGTCGCCGTCAAGATGTGCCTGCAGTACTGGCGTTCCGTGGGCCGCCCCGCCAAGCAGCGGCTGCTGACCTGGCGAGGCGGCTACCACGGGGACACCTGGCAGCCCATGTCGGTGTGCGACCCCGAGGGCGGGATGCACGACCTGTGGTCGGGGGTGCTGCCGCGGCAGGTCTTCGCCGACGCGCCTCCCGCGGAGTACGAGCAGGGGTACGCCGACCACCTCCATGAGCTGATCGGCCGTCATGCGGACGAGCTGGCGGCGGTGATCGTGGAGCCGGTGGTCCAGGGCGCGGGCGGGATGCGCTTCCACTCCCCCGCGTATCTGCGGGTGCTCCGCGAGGCGTGCGACGCGCACGGTGTGCTGCTGGTCTTCGACGAGATCGCCACCGGCTTCGGCCGTACGGGCAAGCTCTTCGCGGCCGACCACGCCGGGGTCACCCCGGATGTGATGTGCGTGGGCAAGGCGCTGACCGGGGGCTATCTGACGATGGCGGCGACGCTCTGCACCCCCCGGGTGGCCGAGGGCATCGCCAGGGGCGAGGTGCCGGTGCTGGCGCACGGGCCGACGTTCATGGGCAATCCGCTGGCCGCCGCGGTGGCCTGCGCCTCGATCGAGCTGCTGCTCGGGCAGGACTGGGAAGGGGAGGTCAAGCGCCTGGAGACGGCTCTGCTGGAGGGTCTGTCCGGGGCGGCGGAGCTGCCGGGAGTCCGGGACGTCCGGGTGCTCGGCGCGATCGGGGTCGTCCAGCTGGACCATGAGGTGGACATGGCCGCGGCGACCCGGGCGGCCGTACGCGAGGGCGTCTGGTTGCGTCCGTTCCGCGATCTCGTCTACACCATGCCGCCGTACGTCACCGGCGATCAGGACGTGGCACGGATCTGCCGTGCGGTGTGCGCGGTGGCGAGGGAGGCATGACATGACGATTCTCGTGGTGACGGGGACCGGCACGGAGATCGGCAAGACGGTGGTGACCGCCGCGGTGGCGGCCGCCGCGCGCGGCCGGTCCGTCGCCGTTCTGAAACCCGCGCAGACCGGGCTGCTGCCCGGCGAGCACGGCGACGCGGCCGAGGTGGCACGGCTGGCCGGAGCGGTGACCGCCGTCGAACTGGCGCGGTTCCCGGACCCGTTGGCCCCGGCGACGGCCGCCCGGCGCGCCGGGCTCGCCCCGCTGCGCCCGCAGGACGTGGCGGACGCGGCGCAGAAGCTGGCCGCCGAACACGATCTGGTGCTGGTCGAGGGCGCGGGCGGGCTGCTCGTACGGTTCGACGACGAGGGCGGCACGCTCGCGGACGCGGCCCGGCTGATGGGGGCGCCGGTGCTGGTGGTCGCCCTCGCCGGTATCGGCACGCTCAACGTGACCGCGCTGACCGCCGAGGCCCTGCGAGCCCGGCGGCTGGAGTGCGCGGGGGTCGTGATCGGCAGCTGGCCCGCCGAACCCGGTCTGGACGCCCGGTGCAATCTGCTGGATCTCCCGGAGGTCGCCGGGGCTCCGCTGCTCGGCGTGGTGCCGGAGGGTGCGGGCGGGCTGGCCCCGGCCGACTTCCGGGACCGGGCGCGGAGCTGGCTCGCACCCCGCCTGGGCGGGACCCGGGGCACCGCGCCGGGCTGATACGGCCAGGTGGGCGCGGGTGTCGGCCGGACGGGCGCGGGTGTCCGCCACGCCCGCGTCATTTTCCCGCGGCTCCCGGAGTGCGCCGGGCCATCCGGGGCATGAGCGGGACGGGCGGGGCGATCACCGCCGTGCGCCCTGCCGTCCCGTCCGCCGGAGGAGACCCGCGATGCCGCTGCGCAACAGCAAGATCCCGAGCGACACCGTGCACCATCCGCTGTTCGCCCGCTTCTACGCCCGGTTCAGTGTCAAGGCCGACCGCACGGCGGGGGTGGCGGCCCACCGCGCCGAGCTGCTCGCGGGCCTCTCCGGCCGTGTGATCGAGATCGGCGCGGGGAACGGGCTGAATTTCGCCCACTGCCCGGCAACGGTCTCCGAGGTGGTGGCCGTCGAACCTGAGCGCACTCTGCGGCAGTTGGCGGTGCGGTCCGCGATGCGTGCCCCGGTCCCCGTGGACGTGGTGCCGGGGACGGCGGAGGCGCTGCCCGTGCGGAGCGGGACGTTCGACGCTGCGGTGGCGTCGCTGGTGCTGTGCACCGTACGCGATCTGCCACAGGCGCTCGCCGAGATCAGGCGGGTGCTGCGGCCGGGCGGTGAACTGCGGTTCTTCGAACACGGGCTGGGTCAGGGACACCCGATGGCCGCTACCCAGCGGGCCCTGGACCGTACGGTCTGGCCGCTGCTCTTCGGCGGCTGTCACACGGCGCGGGACACCCTGTCCGCGATCGAGGCGGCGGGTTTCGAACTCGGCACCTACCGGCGGCTGAACGTACCGGAGGGCGGCCTGCGACTGCCTTCCTCACCCTGCGTACTGGGCACGGCGCGGCGACCGGATCGCCCGATGACTTCGTGAGGATCAGTGCCGCGCGTTCGGCGTACGGCATACGGCGCGACCGATGGCTCACAGGCTCCATTGGCGCAGTTCATCCGCGATGACCCGGACATCCGCCTTGTCCTGCTTCACCAGCCGCGCCAGGTCTCTGACCTGCTCCGGCGAGGTGACGACCTTCAGCCCGCAGGCGACGAGGTAGCCATAGGCGACGGCCGAGGCGAACATCGCGTTGGAGTGCTCCAATGCCGGTACGTGGAGCAGGAGTTGCAGCAGAGCGGCGGCGCGCGCGTACGGGTCGCTGTAGACGGGGACGCCGAAGACCTCCGCATCATGCCGGCTGACGGCAGCCACCAGCGCACCCCAGTCGATGACGGGAGGGTCTCCGGGAGTCTTGTGCTCGGCGACCATGAGCAGCCAGGCCAGATCGATCTTGAGGTTCAACGGCTGCCCTTGCGGCGCTTGCCCTCGGCGGCGGACTCGTCCGCGAACACCGACGCGTACTGCTTCATGAAGTCGGCGGCCGCCTCCACGAAGGTGTGTCCCACCTCGCCCGCGTCCTGGTTCACCAGCTCCTCGATGTAGCGGTTCACGCTCACTCCGCGCTGGAGAGCGCGCTGCCGCGCCGCTTCGGCGGTCGCTTCGTCCACGCGTACGTTCAGCTGAGTCTTGGCCACGCGACCACGCTAGCGCGCAGACGCTAGCACCGGCAAGAGCGGCTACGGGGACGGCGGCCGCCGCGAGGCGCCGGCCGGGCACCCGGTCCGGCCGGCTCGCAGCGAAACCGCTCGCCCGGCAGCCGGGCGTTCTGGTTGGCTCGCCCCATGAGCGATCTTCATATCCGCTGCGCCACCCTCTCGGACATCGACGCCGTTCTGCGGTTCTGGCGCCTCGCCGCTGAAGGAACCAGCGTCAGCGACGACCCCGACGGAGTGGCCCGGCTCGTCACCAGGGACCCCGAAGCCCTCCTGATCGCGGAGCGCGACGGCCTTCTCGCGGGGTCCGTGATAGCCGGCTTCGACGGATGGCGCTGCTCCCTCTACCGCCTTGCCGTACACCCGGACTGCCGCCGGCAGGGCATCGCCGCCGCCCTCCTGGAGGCGGCGGAACAGCGATTCGCCGCCCTGGGTGGACGGCGGGGCGACGCCATGGTCCTGGAGGACAACGAACGGGCCCACCGCACCTGGGCGGCGGCTGGCTACCATCGCGAGGACCACTGGCGACGGTGGGTCAAGCCGCTGTAGCCACGGACAGGACCGCCGGACGGTTGCGATCCGCCGGGCCGGGCACCGGAGCAAGCAGGGGCGGGAGCGGCCGGCCGGACTCGGAGCGGCCGGCTCTTTGCCTTTCCTTTACGCTGGTTGTCCGCCGTACCACCGACCGAAAGGTGTGAGCGTCCGCCCATGGGCGAGCCCCCCAGTACCCGACGTCCCAGTAGCCGACATCGCGCGTTCCTCCGCTCCCTGGCCGATCATGGGACGGAGGTGAACCGATGACCGAAGTGCTTCTGCTCATCGTGGCACTGCTGCTCTCGCTGGCCTGCTCGGCCTTCGTGGCGGCGGAGTTCTCGCTCACGACCGTCGAGCGCAGCGAGCTCGAAGCGGCCGCAGAACGGGGGGAGCGCGGCGCGGCGAGCGCGCTGCGGGCGGTACGCGGCCTCACCTTCCAGCTGTCGGGCGCCCAGCTCGGTATCACCGTCACCAACCTGGTCATCGGTATGCTCGCCGAGCCCTCGATCGGGAAGCTGCTGCGCGGGCCCATCGAGTCGGTGGGCCTCCCGTCCGGTGCGGCCTCGTCGGTGGGCCTGGTGATCGGTACCGCCCTCTCCACCGTCTTCCTGATGGTGGTCGGTGAGCTGGTACCGAAGAACTGGGCGATCTCCTCCCCGCTGGCCGTGGCCAAGGTGGTGGCCACCCCCCAGCGGTACTTCAGCGCCGTCTTCCGCCCGCTGATCAGCCATCTCAACAACACCGCCAACCGGCTGCTGCGCCGGCTCGGCATGGAACCGACGGAGGAGCTGGCCTCGGCCCGCTCGCCCCAGGAGCTGGTCGCGCTGGCCCGCCACTCGGCCAAGGCGGGCGCGCTGGAGGAGGACACCGCCGAGCGTTTCGTCCGCACGCTCAACCTGGCGGATCTGACCGCCGAGAACGTGATGACCCCCAGAGTCCAGGTGGTGGCGCTCGATGTGCAGGCCAGCGCGGAGGACGTCGCCAATGCCACCCGCGCCACCGGGCTGTCGCGCTTCCCGGTCTACCGGGGCAGCCTCGACCAGGTCGTCGGCGTCGCCGACATCAAGGACGTGCTGGCGCTCCCGGCGGAGCGCAGGCCGCGATTCCCCGTCTCCGAGCTGCTCCGCGAGCCCCTGCTCGTACCCGAGACGCTGACGGTGGACCGGCTGCTCGACCGGATGTACGGCAAGCGCACGATGTCCGTGGTGATCGACGAGTACGGCGGCACGGCCGGCGTCGTCACGCTGGAGGACATCGTCGAGGAGGTCGTCGGCGAAGTGCGTGACGAGCACGATCCGCACGAGACGCCCGACCTCGCCGGCGCGGGCGAGGACGCGGACGGCCGGCCGGTCTACTCGGTGGACGGGGCCGCCAGGACCGACCAGCTGGAGTCGATCGGGATGCGGGTGGCCGAAGGCCCGTACGAGACTCTGGCGGGTCTGGTCGCCACCGAGCTGGGGCGTATCCCGGCCGAGGGCGACACCGTCGAAGTGGCCGGCTGGCGGATCGATGTGGTGGACGCGACCGGGCGGCGCGCCGCCCGGCTGCTGCTGCACGCACCGGTGGCGGCCGACGGCGACGACGACGGCACAGACGGCAGGACAGACAGCAAGAACGACGGAAAGAACGACGGCAAGAACGGCAAAGAGGGCTCGCGATGACTGTGGTCCAACTGTTCATCGGGCTGCTGACGCTGGTCGTCAACGCCTTCTTCGTCGGTGGCGAGTTCGCCCTGATCTCCGTCCGCCGAAGCCAGATCGAACCGGCCGCCGAGGAGGGCGACCGGCGGGCGCGGAGTGTGCTGTGGGGGCTGGAGCATCTGGCAGCGCTGATGGCGGCGGCGCAGCTCGGCATCACGCTCTGCACGCTGGTGCTCGGTGTGGTCGCGGAGCCGGCCATCGCCCATCTGCTGGAGCCGGTCTTCCACACCGTCGGGATGCCCGGCGGGCTGATCCACCCGCTCTCCTTCGTCATCAGCCTCGTCGTGGCCACGTATCTGCACATGCTCTTCGGCGAGATGGTTCCGAAGAACATCGCCCTGGCCGGGCCGGTACGGGCGGCTCTGCTGCTCGGCCCTCCGCTGGTCGCCCTGGCGCGTGCGCTGCGTCCGGTGATCTTCGCGATCAACTCCTTCGCCAACGGACTGCTGAAGCTGTTGCGGGTGGAGGCGAAGAGCGAGGTCGCGGCGACCTTCACGGACGACGAGCTGGCCCGTCTGGTGACCGACGCCTCGGCGGCCGGACTGCTCGACGACCGGGCGAGCGAGCGGCTGCACGACGCCCTGGAGCTGGGCCGGAGGCCGGTGCGCGATGTGGTCGTACCGCTGGAGCAGGTGGTGTACGCGCGCCTCGGAACGACTCCGGAGAAGCTGGAGCAGCTGTCGGTCGAATCGGGCTTCTCACGCTTTCCCGTGGTGGACGACGACCGGCGGATTCTGGGCTATCTGCACGTCAAGGACGCGCTGGACGCACTGCCGCGCGATCTGCCGTTCACGGTCTCCGCGATGCGGGCCATCGCCCGGGTGCGTGCGGCCAGCCCGCTGGACGACGTACTGACAGCGATGCGCCGCAGCCGTACGCATCTGGCGGCGGTGATGGGTGACGACGGCACACTCGCCGGTCTGGTGACGATGGAGGACGTGCTGCGGGAACTGGTCGGGCGGCCGACGGCGCCGGCCGGAACCGGCGACTGACCACGCGCCGCTGTCTCCCCGGAGACCCCCGGGAGATCCCCGGGGCGGCAGCGGCACGTCACGGTAGGATCGCCCGGCGATGAAATTGAATGCCTCCTACACCAGTCTGGTCGCGGTCGGCGACTCCTTCACCGAGGGAATGTCGGACGGCCTGCCCGACGGCTCGTACCGCGGCTGGGCCGATCTGCTCGCGGCCCGCCTGGCGACACGGGCCCCCGGCTTCCGGTACGCGAATCTCGCCGTACGCGGAAAGCTGATCGGCCAGATCGCCGACGAACAGGTCGAAGCGGCGGCGGAGCTCCGGCCCGATGTGGTGACGCTGGTCGGCGGGCTCAACGACACCCTGCGCCCCAAGTGCGACATGGGGATGGTGCGCGGGCGGCTGGAGGAGGCAGCAGGACGGCTGGCTCCCGCCTGCGGACAGCTGGTACTGATGCGCAGCCCGGGCCGGAACGGACCGGTGATGGAACGCTTCCGCCCGCGCATGGAGGAACTGTTCACCTTCATCGACGACCTGGCCGCACGGCACGGCGCGCTGGTCGTCGACCTCTACGGCGCTCCGGTGCTCGGGGATCAGCGGCTGTGGGGCGTGGACCGGCTGCATCTGACGGCCGAGGGCCACCACCGGGTGGCCGAGGCGGTGTGGCAGACGCTGGGGCTGGCGGCCGAGGACGACTGGCGGGCGCCGCTGCCCCCGGCTGCGGCGGCCCGGTGGATTGCGCGGCGGAGCAGTGACCTCCGGTTCGCGCGCGAGCATCTGGTGCCGTGGATCGGGCGGCGGCTGACGGGACGTTCATCGGGCGACGGGCGCAGCGGCGCCCAGTTCTGCCCCGACACCGGAAGGGCGTTCTGGATCACGCCCGCTGAGGACGGAGCCCCCGGCCCGGTGACCGGCTGGCGGCGGCTGGAGGCCGCGCCGGACGTGTCGTAGGCGCCGTAAGGGCGGGGGTGCCGGGGTGCCGTAGGTGTGGGGGTGTCGTTGTGCCGCACGCGGGGTCACGTGGATCACAGGGCGACCGGGGCGAGTGCGCGGACCGCGGCAACGGTGTCCGCGTCGGCGGGGCCCTTGTCCTCGCGGTAGCGCAGGACGCGTGCGAAGCGCAGGGCGAGACCGGCCGGATAGCGGGTGCTGCGCTGCAGCCCGTCGAAGGCCACCTCCACCACCAGTTCGGGCCTTACCCGTACGACGTATTCGTCCCGGCTCACCTCGCGCGCCAGCAGTTCGCGGGTCTGCCAGGCCAGCAGTTCATCGGTGAGGCCCTTGAAGGTCTTGCCCAGCATCACCCACGGACCGGGATCCCCCGCCTCTCCGCGAGCGGCGAGATGGAGATTGCTGAGCACGCCCTGCCGCCTGCCGTGCCCCCACTCCGCCGCCGTCACGACCAGGTCCAGCGTGAGCCGGGGCTTCACCTTGATCCAGCCGGCTCCGCGGCGCCCCGCCGCGTACGGCGCTGCGGGGTCCTTCACCACCACGCCTTCCTGCCCCTGCGCGACGGCGTCCGCGAAGAACCGCTCCGCCTCGGCCGGCTCGCCGGTGACCGTACGCGGAACGCGCAGTTCCACGGGCACCACCGCGTCCAGTGCCTCCCAGCGGGTCCGTGCGGGCAGGTCGATGAGGTCGGCGCCGTCGCGGTGCAGCAGGTCGAAGAAGTACACGCGCAATGGCACTTCGGCACGCAGCCGGGCCGGATCCTGCCGGGACGCGGTACGGGCGGCCGTCACCTGGAACGGCATGGGGCGTCCGTCCGGTCCCACCGCGAGCGCCTCCCCGTCGAGCACCGCCGAGCGGACGGGCAACTCCCTCGCCGCCTCGACCACTTCGGGCACCCGCGAGGTGATGTCGTCCAGGCTCCGGGTGAAGACGGCCACTTCGGCGCCGTTCCGGTGGACCTGGACCCGGATCCCGTCCAGCTTCCACTCCAGAGCGGCGGGCGCGATCCGTTCCAGGGCCGCGGCCACATCGGGCGCCCCCGCGGCGAGCATCGGCCGCACCGGCCTGCCCAGTTCCAGGCCGAAGGCCCGCAGCGCCTCCTGCCCGCCCGACAGGGCAGCAGCCGCCACGGCACGGGCGGAGCCGCGGAACATCAGGGCCCGCCTGACGTCCGCCGACGCCACCCCTGCGGCCTTCGCCACCGCGTCCGCGACCACGGAGTCGAGTGCGCCCTGCCGCAGTTCGCCGACGAGGACGGCGCCGAGAAAGGACTGCTCCGACGCGGTGGCCCGGGAGAACAGCCCGTGAAGCAGGGCGCTCCGTTCGTCACGCGAACCGGGGCCGTGCACGCCGGCCAGCGCGGCCAGGATGTCCTGCGTCTCCCGCACACCGAGCGACGGATCAGCAGCGGGTTCCGGAAGGTCACGCAGAGCCGCGGGGCCGACCCCGATCCGCATCCGCCGGGACTCGCCGGAGAGCAGCGCCACCGCCGCGGGCAGATCGTCCGGTCCGAGGCTTCCGAGGTACTCGGCCAGCAGGGCGGTCTTCGCGTTCCTGGCGGATTCCGAACCGACAGCGCGGGAGGTGGCGGCGAGTTCATGAAGCAGCATGGCGGGGCTCCGGGCCGGTGGAAGAAGCTGGGCGAAGGCGGAGAATCCGTACCCGTTTTCCACCGCGTCGTCCCGGTGCGTCGTCCCGGTGTGGATCGGGCCGGGACCGGGAGGGGCACAGTCCGGGCGGGCGCGGGCTGGGACGGGAACGGTCCGGGCAGGCGCGGAGACCTCCGTACTCTCGCAGGCGCGCGGCTCAGCGCACCCCGTGCGGGCGGAACTGGACGCTGATGCGCGGCCCCACGGGCCTGGCCGTCTTGAGAATGGCGTGCTCCCAGGTGCGCTGGCAGCTGCCGCCCATCACGATGAGGTCGCCGTGCCCGAGCGGGGTGCGGACGGTGCCGCCTCCACCACGCGGCCGGAGCGTCAGGGTCCGGGGAGCGCCGAGCGAGAGGATCGCGACCATCGTGTCCTCCCTGCTGCCCCGGCCGATGGTGTCCCCGTGCCAGGCGACGCCGTCCCGTCCGTCTCGGTAGAAGCACAGTCCGGCGGTGGTGAAGGGCTCGCCGAGCTCCTCCGCGTAATGCGCCCCGAGTGCGTCACGGGCCTCGTCGAGCACCGGGTGCGGCAGAGGGTCGTCCGCGCGGAAGAACGACAGCAGTCTCGGCACCTCCACCACCCGCTCGTACATGACGCGCTGTTCCGCGTGCCAGGGGACGTCCCGCACCAGTACGTCGAAGAGCGCGTCCGCCCCGGCGAGCCACTGCGGCAGCACATCGATCCAGGCGCCCTGCCCCAGGTGGCTGCGGTGGACTCCGGCCAGCGGGCGCAGACCGGTCGCATCACCCTGGCCGAAGAGGGAACTCTGCAGGTGGACAGCCATACAGCAGAGCGTACCCGAACGCATATTCGAACGCGGTAGCCCGAGCCGAACGCCGTAGCAACCCACAAAGAGATCCGGGGCACGGACCTGCAGGAACCGCCAGTAGAATCACTTCACGTGACTGCAAAGCCTCGCATCCCCAACGTTCTGGCCGGCCGCTACGCCTCCACGGAGCTCGCTGTCCTCTGGTCCCCCGAGCAGAAGGTCAGGCTGGAGCGCCAGCTCTGGCTGGCCGTGCTGCGTGCCCAGCAGGACCTCGGGATCGAGGTGCCCGGGACCGCGGTCGCCGACTACGAGCGGGTGCTCGACCAGGTGGACCTGGCGTCGATCGCCGAGCGGGAGAAAGTCACCCGGCACGACGTGAAGGCGCGGATCGAGGAGTTCAACGCCCTGGCGGGGCATGAGCAGATCCACAAGGGCATGACCTCGCGCGACCTCACCGAGAACGTGGAGCAGCTCCAGATCCGGCTCTCGCTCGAACTGATGCGGGACCGCACCGTCGCCGTGCTCGCGCGCCTCGGCAGGCTGGCCGGTGAGCACGCCGAGCTGGTGATGGCCGGGCGTTCGCACAATGTGGCCGCGCAGGCGACGACGCTCGGCAAGCGCTTCGCGACGACCGCCGACGAACTGCTGGCGGCGTACGGACGTCTTGAGGACCTGCTGGGGCGTTACCCGCTGCGCGGGATCAAGGGCCCGGTCGGTACCGCACAGGACATGCTCGACCTGCTGGGCGGTGATGAGTCGAAGCTGGCCGAGCTGGAGCAGCGGATCGCGGGGCACCTCGGCTTCGCGCACGCCTTCACATCGGTCGGCCAGGTGTACCCCCGCTCGATCGACTACGAGGTGGTGACCGCGCTCGTGCAGCTGGCGGGCGCGCCCTCGTCGCTGGCCAAGACGATCCGGCTGATGGCCGGGCACGAGCTGGTGACGGAGGGGTTCAAGCCGGGGCAGGTCGGCTCGTCCGCGATGCCGCACAAGATGAACACCCGTTCCTGCGAGCGCGTCAACGGTCTGATGGTGATCCTGCGCGGTTACGCGTCGATGACCGGCGAACTGGCCGGTGACCAGTGGAACGAGGGCGACGTGTCGTGCTCGGTCGTCCGCCGCGTCGCCCTGCCCGACGCGTTCTTCGCCTTCGACGGGCTGCTGGAGACCTTCCTGACGGTGCTCGACGAGTTCGGCGCGTTCCCGGCGGTGGTCGCCCGGGAGCTGGACCGCTATCTGCCGTTCCTTGCCACCACCAAGGTGCTGATGGGCGCCGTACGGGCGGGTGTCGGCCGTGAGGTGGCGCACGAGGTCATCAAGGAGCACGCGGTCGCGTCCGCGCTCGCCATGCGCGAGCAGGGCGCTGAGCGCAACGAGCTGCTGGACAAGCTGGCGGCCGACGAGCGGATGCCTCTCGACCGGGCTCAGCTGGACTCGCTGATGGCGGACAAGCTCTCCTTCACCGGCGCCGCGGGCGCCCAGGTGGCCGCGGTGGTCTCGCGGATCGAGGAGGTCTCCAAGCAGCACCCGGAGGCCGCCGCCTACGCCCCCGGCTCGATCCTCTGATCCGCGCGCTGATCCGCTGATGAAGCCCGAAGAGCTCGAAGCCGCCCGCGACCGCATCGTCCCCGATGTGGTCGCGGAGGGCTTGAGCGTCCTGTTCTGCGGGATCAACCCCGGCCTGATGACGGCCGCGACCGGCCACCACTTCGCCCGGCCGGGCAACCGTTTCTGGCCGGTGCTCCACCTGTCAGGATTCACGCCCCGCAGGCTGGCCCCTTCGGAACAGGACGACCTGCTTGGCCTCGGCCTCGGCATCACCAATGTGGTGGCACGGGCCTCGGCCCGCGCCGATGAGCTGAGCGCCGAGGAGTACCGCGAGGGCGGACGCATCCTGACGGCCAAGGTGGAGAAGCTCAAGCCGCGTTGGCTCGCCGTCGTGGGAGTCACCGCCTACCGCACGGCGTTCCACGAGCCCAAGGCCCGGATAGGTCCGCAGACCCGGACCATCGGCTCCACCCGGATCTGGGCACTGCCCAACCCGAGCGGTCTCAACGCCCACTGGACCGCGGCAACGATGGCCGAGGAGTACGGCAGACTGCGCGAAGCAGTCCGGACGACACCCCGGTCCGCACCCTGACCGGGCAGCGACCCAGCACACCGGAGCAGCCGGCTCACCGGCGGTCACCCACCGGCAGGACCCCGCAGCTGGGACCGCAGCTGGGGCCGCAGGCTACGGCGGATCCACGTCGGTAACCGCCACCATCAACCGTGCGCCCTGCTCCTGGCTCTCCCGTACGGCCCCGATGGCGATCCAGCGCCCCTCAGCCCTCCAGAGGTGGAGGGACGGTGCGGTGGTGCACAACTCGGCCCAGGGCTCCGGTATCTCCTCCCCCTCCATGCGCCGGGTCAGCATGCTCCAGAGGCTGAACGTCTGCGCCTCGCCCCACCGCGCGTCGAGCACGGCCACCAGGGCCTCGTACTCGGCCCCGAGCTGGTCTTCGGCCTCCCCCTCCGGAGCGGCGTCGTCCTCGGCGCCCAGGAGCGTGTCGCGGGTGATCAGAGCCGCGAGGTGGTACCCGGGCCCGCCCGGTCCGGTGTCCGACCACCCGTGCCGGGCGGGGAACGCACGGGTCCGCAGCCGGTCGATGGTGGCGACGTACTGAGCGGTGGTCATCCCCTCAGTAAACCTTCCACCACTGACAGTTGACCGCCGGGGCCGTCAGACGTCACGCCGGCGCAACGGTGAAGTCCCACGTCAGCGCTGTGCTGGCGAAGTTGGGGGCCCGGGACCGTACGCAAGCGGTGATTGCCGCGTACGAGTCGGGGTTCGTCGCGCCCGCCTGACCCGCTGTCGTTCCGGCAGCCACTCGCCGCCCGACCTGTCACCCGGTACCATCCGGGCACACACGCATGAGCTGAGCTGGGAGGACAGACGTTGGGGCAGCTGACCGGCGGGGATCCCTCGTTGCTGCGACGGATCAACTCCTCCGTGGTGCTGCACGCACTGCGCGGCGAGGTGTTCCCGACCCTGACGGATCTCACCCGTATCACCGGCCTTTCGCGGCCGACGGTCGAAGGCGTGATCGAAGGCCTGATGGCGGCCGGGCTCGTCGTCGAGGACGCACCCGAGGCGGAGGGCGGGACCCGGCGCCAGGGGCGGCCGGCGCGGCGGTTCCGGTTCCGTGCGGAGGCCGGGCATCTGCTGGGGATCGAGATCGGGCCGCACCGGGTCGCCGCCCTGCTCTCCGGCCTCGACGGAGAGATCATCGGCTCCGGTTCCCGCGACGTGCCGGAGGCGGCGTCCGCGGACGAGCGGCTGGAGCGGGTCCGGAGCACGGTGGCCGATGTGCTGCGCCGGGCCGGAGTCGCGCGCAGCACGCTGCGGGCGGTCGGGGTCGGCAGCCCCGGAATCGTGGAGGCCGACGGCACGGTCCGGCTGGGCACCGCGCTTCCCGAGTGGACCGGGCTCGCACTGGGCGAGCGGCTGCGGCGGTCGTTCCGCTGCCCGGTCCTGGTCGAGAACGACGCCAACGCGGCAGCCGTGGCCGAGCACTGGAAGGGCGCCGCGACCGATTCCGACGACATCGTCTTCGTGCTCGCCGGCCTGAGCCCCGGTGCCGGATCGCTGATCGGCGGGCGGCTGCACCGCGGTTTCGGCGGCGCGGCGGGCGAGATCGGCGCGCTGCATCTGCTGGGCCGTGGAGTCACACCCGAGAAGCTGCTCTCCACGACCGACGAGCCGCTCCATCCGCTGGACGAGCACGCGGTCGCCGAGGTCTTCTCCCATGCCAAGGAGGGCGACACCCGGGCCCGGGCCGCCGTGGAGCGGTTCATTCAGCGGCTGGTGCACGACGTCGCAGCGCTGGTGCTGGCACTCGACCCGGAGCTGGTGGTGATCGGCGGCTGGGCGGCCGGACTGGACGGCGTACTGGAGCCGCTGCGGGGCGAGTTGGCGCGCTACTGCCTGCGCCCGCCCCGGGTCGCGCTGTCGGTGCTCGGTGAGGCCGCGGTGGCGACCGGTGCACTGCGGCTGGCGCTCGACCACGTGGAGGAGGAGCTCTTCGCCGTGGAGGGCACGGTGACGGCCCGCCGCTGAACGCCGGGCGCAGCGGCGGGGCCCGTCACACCGTGGTGTTGAACAACCCGTGGACGTCCGGGCGTCAGGAGGCCTTCTTGCCGCCCGGCAGCTGGTCGCTGATCTCCACGTCGCCCGAGTCGCCGAAGGTGAGCCGGCAGGTGTCCGCCCGGTAGGTGGCCACCGACACCGCGACCGTCCGGCCGCCCGCAATGTACCGGGTGGTGACGACGAGCACCGGAGCACCGGGCAGCCGGTCGAGTTCCCTGGCGTCGTCGGCGCGCGCCGAACCGAGCTCGACCGCGCGGTCCTGGCCGTCGAGGTCGAGATGCTGGAGCTCACGGAGGACGGCGCGCGCACGCGCCGGGCCCGACGGGGCTTCTATGGCGGACAGTTCGGGCACAGAGGCAACCGGCACGTACACCAGCTCCGTGGCGACGGACTGCCCCTGCGTCATCCGGATCCTGCGTACGGTGTGCACCGCGTCGTCGCCGTCCGCGTCGAGCAGCCGGGCCACGGCGGCCGGCGGGGTGGCGCTGCCGCACTCGACGGGCTGCCAGGCGTCGTCCGACGCACCGGGCCAGGTCTGCTGGGAAGTCGACACATCGACACCGACGCGCGGCGGGGCCACCGTGGTGCCCACCCCCCGGCGGCGCTGCAGACGCCCTTCCAGCTCCAGCTGTTCCAGCGCCTGACGCAGCGTGGCGCGCGCGACACCGAAGCGCGCGGCCAGTTCACGCTCGTTGGGGAGGATCTCCCCGACCGCGAATTCCGAGTCCAGCGCCTCGGTGAGCACGTTCTTGAGGTGCCAGTACTTCGGCTCCGGCACCGATTCCAGCTGCGTGGTCCCCACCCTGATCCTCCGCAATCGCCGTATCCCCGGCGGCTTTTCTGTGCCCTTATTTATTAAAGGTTCCTGCACTAACTCTGCGAGAGTAGGACGGCACCCCTTCTTGGTCAAGACCAATCCTCGCCCGATAGCGGAGCGGAGTCGCGCCATGACGCAGAGCGTTCACGAAAAGTTATCGAGCAGCGGCAACCGGGCAGCCACGCATGGCGGGCTCACCCGGATCACAGGGTCCGGCGGGCTCTACTCCGCGGAGAGCAGGAGGAGTTTGTCAGGATTGCGCACGATGTAGATCTCGGCGATCCGGCCGTCCTTGATCTCCGCCTGCACCACGGTGTCCACCGTGCCGCCCGCGAGGACGACGATCGCCGGGGCGCCGTTGAGCTCCCTGATGCGGAACTCGCCGCCCTCGATGCCCTTCTCCGCGACCCCGAACAGGAAGCGGCCCACCTTGTCCGCGCTCTCGATGACGCGCAGCGGCGCCTTGGACTTGCCGCCGCTGTCCCCCACCAGGCGCACACCGGGGGTGAGCAGGGCCAGCAGCTCGTCCAGGTTCCCGCCCGAGGCCGCGGCCAGGAACCGTTCGGTCAGATCGCGGCGTTCGGCCGGATCGACGTCGTACCGCGGCTTGCGCTCCTCCACATGGCGCCTGGCGCGCCCGGCGAGCTGGCGCACGGCGGCCTCGCCGCGATCGAGTACGACGGCGATCTCCGAGTACGGGAATCCGAAGGCCTCCCGCAGTACGAACACCGCACGCTCCAGCGGGGAGAGCGATTCCAGCACCACCAGAACGGCGAACGAAACGGACTCGGCGAGCACCGCCTGCTCCGCGGTGTCGGGAACGGCCGCGCCGAAGTCCGTGGCGAGCGGCTCGGGCAGCCACGGCCCCACGTACGCCTCGCGCCTCGACTGCACGTGCCTGAGCCGGTCGAGCGCCAGCCGGGTGGTGATCCGGACGAGGAAAGCACGCGGCTCGCGGACATCCCCGCGGTCGGCCGCCGACCACCGGAACCACGCCTCCTGCACGACGTCCTCGGCATCGGCCACCCGGCCGAGCATCCGGTACGCCACACCCGTCAGCACGGAGCGGTGTTCTTCGAAGAGGTCGGTCACTGTGTCGGTCGCCACTCCCCCATCCCAGCCGACCGGCCCTCCGCTGTCCAGAAAGAATCGCCGGAAGGGGCCGGATCCACTTCGCGCCGACCCTTGAAGTACAAGCTACTGAAGGGTAATTGTTACTGACGCAATGTCTAAGACCGCCTCCGATTGCCGGGCGGTCCAAGAGCCGGTTCCTGCCCTCAGGGACCCCCACCCCCAGGGAGCAGCAGCATGACCGCCCAGGTCTCCTTCACGATCGACACTCCGACGGGGCAGAAACCGGTCCACGTGGCGTACGAGCGCACCGGATCCGGCGCCCCGCTCCTGCTGCTGCACGGTATCGGCCACCACCGGCAGGCGTGGGATCCCGTGGTGCACATCCTGGCCGCCGAGCGTGAGGTGATCGCCGTGGACCTGCCCGGGTTCGGCGCCTCGCCCGCACTGCCCGACGGCGTGCCGTACGACCTCGCGTCCGTCGTGCCGCTGCTCGGCGCGATGTGCGAGGCGCTCGGCGCCGAACGGCCCCATGTGGCGGGGAACTCGCTCGGCGGCCTGCTCGCGCTGGAGCTGGGCAGCAGGAAGCTCGTACGGTCGGTCACCGCCCTCTCCCCGGCCGGGTTCTGGACGCCGGGCGAGCGGCGCTACGCGTTCTCGACGCTGACGGCGATGCGGCACGGTGCACGGCTGCTGCCGCCCCCGGTGGTCGAGCGGCTGTCGCGCTCGGCGGCCGGACGGGCGGCCCTCACCGGCACCATCTACGCCCGGCCGGGGCGCCGTTCACCGGAGGCCGTCGTCGCGGAGACCCGGGCGCTGCGCGGTGCGACCGGCTTCGGCGAAACCCTCGCCGCCGGCCGGGACGTACTCTTCACCTCCGAGGTGAGCGCCGTACCCGTCACCGTCGCGTGGGGCACGAAGGACCGCATCCTGCTGCGGCGCCAGGGCATCCGCGCCAAGCACACCATCCCCGGCGCCCGGCTGGTCCGGCTGCCCGGCTGCGGCCATGTCCCGATGAGTGACGACCCCGCCCTGGTGGCCCGCGTCATCCTCGACACCAGCCGCTGAGCGGCGTCCGGCCGCCCGGGACCCGAGTGTCACCCCCACCGCGACCAGAGCGCTGCCCGCGGCCTGCGGCGCGCCGTAGCCCCCGGCGCCGACCAGAGGCGCGGTCAGCGCGGCAGCCACGGGGATCAGGCCAGAGAACAGCGTGGCCCGCTCGGCGCCGATCCGCTGCATCCCGCTGTACCAGCAGACGAACCCGATGACGGTGACCACGACGGCCTGCCAGCCGAGTGCCAGCGCCTCCGCGGTGTCCGGCGCCCGGAGGAAACGGGGTCCGTCCACGGCGATGCCGATCACGGCCGATTCGAGGGCCGCCACCGCACACACCGTGGCGGACAGCAGCTTCGGGCCGAGGGGCCGCAGCACCGGAGGGGCAAGGACGGCGAAGCCCACCTCGCCCGCGAGTGCGCCCGCCGAGCAGCCGATCCCCATGGCGTCGGTGCGGCCCCAGCCCTGGACCGCGAAGGCACCCGCGGCCACCAGCAGCGCGCCCAGGAGAACCGGCCGGGCCGGCCGCCGCCCGCCGGCCAGCGGCACGAGCACCGCGACGACGACCGGCGCGCAGCCGACGAAGACACCGGGGACGGCGGGCTCCGCGGTCCGTTCCGCGGCCAGCACCGCCAGGTTGAATCCGACCATCCCGACGGCGGCGAGCAGCGCGAGACGCCCCCACTGTCCGGCGCCGAGTGCACGCAGCCGCACCGCGCCGCCCCGCCCCAGCATCGGCAGGAGCAACAGGGCGGCCAGCGCGTACCGCAGGGCCTGGCCGCCCGCGTACGGGTAGTCGCCGAGCACGCTGTTGGCCGTGAACGAGCCACCGACGAGGACACAGGCGAGCGCCGCGAGGAGCGCCCCCCGTACGGGAGTTGAGGTCATACGGACGAGGCTAGAGGGGCCGGTGGCCCGTATTAGGGTCCACTCGTATGACGCTATCGGGGACCAATCCGCCGGACTCCGCCCCGCCCGGTACGGCCGCGCGTCCCGCCGGGTCACCGGCCTGGGAGCTGCTGCTGCCTGTCACGGCCGCGCCGCCCCGCCGCCGCGGCCGGGAGTTGCAGGAGGCGCTGCGCGCCGCGGTACGGGCCGGGCGGCTGCCGGCCGGGACCCGGCTGCCGTCCAGCCGTGCGCTCGCGGCCGACCTCGGTGTGTCGCGCGGTCTGGTCACCGAGGCGTACGAGCAGCTGACCGCTGAGGGCTATCTGCGCACCGGCCGGGGTGCGGGCACCTGGGTGGGCGGCGCCGTTCGCCCGTCGGCGGGCGGTGTACGGGGTCCGGCGCCGCGCGGGCCCGGCGTACAGGTCGACTTCCGCCCGGGGACACCCGATCTCTCGCTCTTCCCGCGCGCCGCCTGGAGCGCCGCCCACCGCTCCGTACTGACGAGGCTGCCGCACCACGCGCTCGGCTACCCGGATCCGCGTGGCCTTCCCGAGCTGCGCGGGGCGCTGGCGGAGCTGCTCACCCGGCGTCGCGGAGTGGTGACGGATCCGGAGCGCCTCGTGGTCTGTTCCGGTGTCGCGCAGGCGACCACCCTGCTCGGCCTGGTGCTCCACGCGCGCGGCCTGCGCACCGTCGGCGTCGAGGATCCCGGCAGTCCCGAGCACACGACCCTCTTCGCCGCGGCCGGGCTGCGCACCGCTGCGCTGCCGCTCGACGCGGAGGGGCCGGCTCCGGGCCCGCTCGCCGCGAGCGGAGTGCGCGCCGTGGTCACCACCCCGGCGCACCAGTTCCCCACCGGTATCGCCTGCTCCCCGGCCCGGCGCTCCCAACTCCTCGACTGGGCACGCTCGGTGGACGGGCTGGTCGTCGAGGACGACTACGACGGGGACTTCCGTTACGACCGCGCGCCGGTCGGGGCGCTCCAGGGGCTCGATCCCGGACGTGTCGCGTACACCGGCTCGGTGAGCAAGTCCCTCGCGCCCGGCCTGCGACTGGGCTGGCTGGTCGCTCCGGAGTGGCTGACCGGCGAGATCGTCGCGCGTAAACGCACCATGGATCTCGGCAATCCCGCCATCGACCAGGCGCTGCTGGCCGAGTTCATCAGGGGCGGCGGCTACGACCGCCAGTTGCGGCGCTGCCAGCGCGTCTACCGGGAGCGGCGGGACGCCCTGGTCCGGGCTCTCGACGAGCACATCCCGGGGGCCACGGTCAGCGGGATCGCCGCCGGACTCCATGTCATCGCGCGGCTGCCGGAGTCTCACGGCCCGCAGGACCGCTTTCTGGAGCGGGCGGCCCGGGCGGGTGCCGCGGTGCGTCCGCTGTCCGACTACGGAACCGCCCGCCCCCCGGACGGCGTCGTACGTCTGGTGCTCGGATACGCGCATCTGACACCGCCGGAGATCGAGCGCGGTATCCGGCTGCTGGCAGGAACCAATTGAGGCCCGTGGCGGTTCACTTGGGGTGAGGGGGTACGTTCAATGGCAACTGCATCACCATGGGGCACCGGGCGGGACGCTTCGCGTCTTTTCCGGCGGGAAAAAGTTATCAATCAACCAAAATCACACTTAACCCATCAGTCACAGGGTGTTCGTGATCAGGCAACACCGCTCGGTCACAGTGAGGGCATGACCGATGTGAATCCCGCGAAGAGCGCCCGTCGCCCGCACCACTGGCGCCGGGACCTCATCGAACTGGCCGCCCTGTTCACCGCCGTCGCCCTCGCCGACGCCGTCGCCGATCTCGTCGCGCACGGGCCCGACGGGCCCTTCCTCCTGGTCGCCGCCGCCGTGGCGCTCACCGGCACGGCGGCGTTCCACCTCTGGTGGGCCCAGCGCCACAGCCACGCGCCACCGTCCGGGCAGTCGTCCGGACAGTCCGGCGCAAGCGGCACAGCAGCCACGTCGGCCGCTCCCCACGACGAGCATGTGCACGGCGGCACAGGCAGCGATCACAGCAGCGAAAACAGCGACACGGACGGGGTGGCACGGTCCGAGACCGTGCTGTGGCGGATGCGTACGACCGTACGGGACGAGCCCGGCAGCCTGGCCGCGCTGTGCACGGCGCTGGCCCGTCACCAGGTCGACATCCTGACGCTCCAGACCCACCCGCTCGCCGACGGCACGGTCGACGAGTTCCTGCTCCGCGCCCCGGCCGCCTTCCAGTCCCGGCAGCTCGGCCACGAGGTGTCGGCGGCAGGCGGGCACGACACATGGATCGAGCGCGCGGACGCCCACGACCTGGTCGACGCACCGACCCGGGTGCTGGGTCTCGCCACCCGCACCGCCCTGGATGCCGCCGAACTCCCACTGGCACTGCGTCAGTTGCTCGGCCGCTGCACCATTCACTCGCTCCCCGCCGTGTCGGTCGGGGGCGCATCCGCCGATGAGCCGACGCCCGCGGACGGCGTTCTTGAGGAGCGGGTGATGCGGCTGCGCGACCCGTCCGGCGGCACGATCACGGTCGAGCGGCCCCATCTGCCGTTCACCCCGACGGAGTTCGCCCGCGCCAGGGCCCTCATCGAACTCGACGCCCGCCTCGGCCCGCGGATGCCCCGCCGCCGGGAAGTCTTCACCCTCCCCGAGGGCAACGAGATCACCGTGCGCAGGGCCGGTCCCGACGACGCGCAGGCGGCCAGGGCGATGCACGACCGGTGCACCGACCGGACCCTCGGCCTGCGGTACCACGGCCCCGTCGGCGATGCTGACCGCTATCTCGGCCATCTGCTGAGCCCCCGCTTCGGCCGCACCCTCGCCGTGCAGACCGCTTCGGGGCGCATCGTCGGCCTCGGCCACCTCCTGTGGGACGGTGACGAGACCGAGGTCGCACTGCTCGTCGAGGATGCCTGGCAGCGCCGCGGCATCGGCTCCGAACTGCTCGGCCGGCTGCTGGCGCTGGCCGAGGAGACCGGGTGCGAGAGCGTGTACGCGGTGACGCAGGCGTCCAACACCGGGATGGTGGCGGCGATGCGCGGCCTCGGGCTGCCCCTCGACTACCAGATCGAGGAAGGCACTCTGGTGATCACCGCACGGCTGGCGACGACGCCCGCGCACTCCCGTCCGGCGCCCGACCTGCCGTACGGCCTCCCGCGTGAACTGCCGTACGGGCCGAGCGAGCAGAGCGGCCACTGAGCGCCCCGTCCAGGTCCGCCCAGAGATCGTCCACGTCCTCCAGCCCCACCGACATCCGCAGCAACTGCTCGCTCACACCTGCGGACCGCCGGTCTCCCTCGGCCACGATGCGGTGACTGATGGAGGCGGGGTGCTGGATGAGGGTGTCGACGCTGCCAAGGCTGACGGCCGGGGTGATCAGCCGTACGTCCGCGATCACCCGGTGCGGATCGCCGTGCACCTCGAAGGCCACCATGGCGCCGCCCAGCTTCGGATAGTGGACCGCCGCGACCCTCGGGTCGGCGGCCAGTCTGCGGGCCAGCTCGGCGGCCGTCCCTGCGGCGGCCCGCATCCTGACCGGCAGGGTCGAGAGCCCGCGCAGCAGCAGATATCCGGACAGCGGGTGCAGGACGCCGCCGGTCGCGAACCGCAGCTGGCGCAGCACCCGTGCGAACTCCTCGTCGCAGGCCACCACACCGGCCAGCACATCGCCGTGCCCGCCCAGATACTTCGTCGCACTGTGCAGGACGATCCGCGCCCCGTGCTCCAGCGGCCGCTGGAGGACCGGGGTCGCGAAGGTGCTGTCGACGAGCAGCGGCACCGCGCCGCAGGAGTGCGCCAGCGCCCGGATGTCGGTCTCGGCGAGGGTCGGGTTGGCAGGGGTCTCCACCATCACCAGGCCGGTCTCCGGACGGATCGCTTCGGCGACACCCGCCGGGTCGGTCCAGGTCACCTCGGTACCGAGCAGCCCGGCGGTGAGCAGATGATCGCTGCATCCGTACAGCGGGCGGACCGCGACGACATGGCGCAGCCCCTGGCTCGAACGGGCGAGCAGCACCGCGGTGAGCGCGGCCATTCCGCTGGCGAAAGCCACCGCGCTCGCGGCCCCCTCCAGCCGGGCGAGCGCCGTCTCGAAGCGCGCGGTGGTGGGGTTGTCGAGCCTGGCGTAGACCGGCGGCCCCTGCGGACGGGCCCCGGTGGCGGCGAACTCGTCGATCCTGGCCGCCTCCTGCCTGCTGTCGTACGAGGGGTACGTCGTCGACAGGTCGATCGGGACGGCGTGCAGGCCGAGACCGGCGAGGTCTTCGCGTCCGGCGTGCACCGCTTCGGTGGCCAGGGCCCTGGATGTGGTCGGGGGATCGGATTTCATGAGGAAATCCTGAACAGCCTCCGGGTAGTTGGGGCCAAAGCCCGTGTTACGTTCGGCCGATGGCCGAATCCGTCGTACTCGACCCGGTCGATCTGCATCTGCTCCGCCTCCTGCAGAACGATGCCCGGACGACCTACCGTGAGCTGGCTGCCGAGGTCGGGGTCGCCGCATCGACCTGCCTCGACCGGGTGGCCCGGCTGCGCCGCTCCGGAGTGGTCCTGGGCCATCAGCTGCGGCTCGACCCGGCGAAGCTGGGGCGGGGCCTCGAAGCGCTGCTCTCGGTGCAGGTACGGCCGCACCGCCGGGAGCTGGTCGGCCCGTTCGTGGAGCGGATCCGCGGACTGCCCGAGTCACGGGCCCTCTTCCATCTGGCGGGTCCTGACGACTACCTGGTGCATGTGGCGGTGGCGGACACCGCGGACCTGCAGCGGCTGGTTCTGGACGAGTTCACGGCCCACCGCGAAGTGGCCCGGGTGGAGACCCGGCTGATCTTCCAGCAGTGGGACTGCGGGCCGCTGCTGCCGCCGGGGTGAGCGCCCCGGGGAGCACGGGCCCGGAGAGAGACGGCCCGGAGGGTGATGACGCGGAGAGTGATGGCGCGGAACTCCCCGCCGTACGAAGATGTCCGCATGTCACAGACTCTCAGCAGCCCACTGCCCCGTCAGGTCGCCGACGCCTATGTCGACTCCCTGATCGCTCTCGACCCGATCACCGGCACCTATCTCGGAGTGCGCGAGAGCTCCAGCGGCCTTCCCGACTTCTCCCCCGCCGGGCAGGCCGCCCTCGCCGCGCTCGCGCGGACGACCCTGGCCGAACTCGACGCCGCGGAGCGCCGGCCGGGCGGGGACAGCGATGCCGAGCGGCGCTGCGGCAGGCTGCTGCGCGAGCGGCTCAACGCCGAACTGGCCGTGCACGAGGCCGATGAGGCGCTGCGCGCCGTCAGCAACATCCACTCCCCGGCCCATGCCGTGCGTGAGGTGTTCACCGTGACGCCCACCGAGACCGACGAGGACTGGGCGGCCGTAGCCGAGCGCCTCGGCGGCGTGCCCGCCGCGCTCGACGGGTACCGCGAGTCCCTGGCCCTCGGGCTCGAACGGGGGCTGCTCGGCGGCCCGCGCCCCACCGAGACGTTCATCGGCCAGCTCACGGAGTGGGCCGGTACCGGCGGGGAAGGCACCGGCTGGTTCGAGGAGTTCGCCGCAGCGGGCCCGGATTCACTGCGCAAGGAGCTGGACTCCGCGGCCCGTTCCGCGACCGGTGCGGTGGCCGCGTTGCGCGACTGGATGCGCGATGTCTACGCGCCGGCGGTCGAGGACGCACCGGACACGGTCGGCCGCGAGCGGTACGCCCGCTGGTCACGCTATTTCAACGGCACCGACCTTGATCTGGACGAGGCGTACGCGTACGGCTGGTCCGAATACCACCGCCTGCTGGCCGAGATGAGGACCGAGGCCGCGAAGATCCTGCCGGGGGCCAGTCCCTGGGAGGCGCTGGCGCACCTGGATGAGCACGGCACCCACATCGAGGGCGTGGACGAGGTCCAGAAGTGGCTCCAGGGGCTGATGTCGGAGGCGATGGAATCGCTCGACGGCACCCATTTCGAACTCGCCGAGCGGGTACGGAAGGTCGAGTCCCGGATCGCACCGCCCGGCGGCGCCGCCGCTCCGTACTACACACCGCCGTCCGAGGACTTCTCGCGGCCCGGATGTACCTGGCTGCCGACCATGGGCGAGACCCGCTTCCCGGTGTACGACCTGGTCTCCACCTGGTACCACGAGGGGGTGCCCGGGCACCATCTCCAGCTGGCGCAGTGGGTGCACGTCTCGGACCAGCTCTCCCGCTACCAGGCGAGTGTCGGGATGGTCAGCGCCAACGCGGAGGGCTGGGCGCTCTACGCCGAGCGCCTCATGGACGAGCTGGGCTTCCTGCCGGACGCGGAGCGCAGGCTCGGGTATCTGGACGCGCAGATGATGCGTGCCTGCCGGGTGATCGTGGACATCGGCATGCACCTGGAACTGGAGATTCCGGCCGATTCGCCGTTCCACCCGGGCGAGCGCTGGACGCCGGAGCTGGCCCAGGAGTTCTTCGGCAACCACAGCGGGCGGCCCGCGGACTTCGTGGAGAGCGAGCTCATCCGCTATCTGTCGATGCCGGGCCAGGCCATCGGGTACAAGCTGGGCGAGCGCGCCTGGCTGCTGGGCCGGGAGAACGCCCGCAAGGCGCACGGTGACTCCTTCGACGCGAAGGCCTGGCACATGGCCGCGCTGTCGCAGGGGTCGCTGGGTCTTGACGATCTGGTGGACGAGATCTCGAAGCTGTAGGGAGGCAGGTGCCGGCGCGGGTGCTCCCCGCGCGGTACGGCGGTGGCCGGGCTCGCGGGTGCGCGGGCCCGGCGGCCGTCGGCGGCCGGGTCCGGCACCGCTCAGCGGGAGGAGCCCGCCGCGTGGTGCCTGACCGCCGATCCGCTCTGCTCCTTGACGACCTCCAGTTGGGCCGGGATCCGGCGGCGCAGGTCGCCGACATGGCTGACGATGCCGACGCTGCGGTCCCGTTCGCGCAGGGAGTCCAGGACGTCGAGCACGTCGTCCAGCGTCTGGTCGTCCAGACTTCCGAAGCCCTCATCGATGAAGAGTGTGTCCAGCCGTATGCCGCCCGCTTCGTCGGTGACCACGTCGGCCAGGCCCAGCGCGAGGGCCAGTGACGCGAAGAACGTCTCGCCTCCGGACAGCGTCGCGGTGTCGCGCTCCCGCCCCGTCCAGGAGTCCAGGACGTGCAGCCCGAGCCCGGAGCGGCCCCGGCCGCCCGCTCTGGCATCGGAGTGGACCAGGGTGTAGCGCCCGGCCGACATGGTCTGCAGCCGGACGGTGGCCGCCGCGGCGACCTGTTCCAGACGGGCGGCCAGGACGTACGACTCCAGGCGCATCTTCCGTTCGTTGTCGGCCGATGTCCCCGCGGTGAGCGTGGCGAGGCGGGCCACCCTGTCGTACTCGGCGCGCAGCGGACCGAGGCCGGCGAGCTCGTCGGCGGCCTGCGCGGAGAGGCGCCGGAGCGCGATGCGGCGCTCGGCAGCGGCGTCCAGTACGGACGATGCCTCCAGGAAGGCGCGCTCCGCGGTGTCGAACTCCGCCCGGGCCGCGCCGGGATCGGCCGGCGGGCGACCGGCGGCGTCGGCCGCGTCCTGCTCGGCGAGGCGCTCGGCCAGTGCGGCCTCCTCAGCCTGCCAGGCGTCGAGGCGCTGCTGCAGGCGGCGCTGTTCGCTGTCGTCGGTCAGTTCGGCGGCGGCCTCCTGCGGGGTGTCGAAGCCGGCCCGGAAGGCGGCGTCGGCGAGCCGGTCGTCGGCCTCCTTGAGCCGCTGGGCGGTGGTGTCGACCGCGCGTACCGCGTCGGCCGCCCGGTCCAGGAACCGCATCCGGTGTTCGAGCCGTGTGGCGTGTTCGGCGACGCTGCCCGCGCCGCCGCGCGCCCCCACCAGCTCCTCCTCGATCGCGGACTGCTCCCGCTCCAGTGCCTCGCGCTGCGAGGTCCGGGCGGCGGAGCGGCGTTCGGCCTGCTGCTGGGCGGCGGTCCGCCCGGCGTGTTCGCGCTCGGCCCGGGCGCGCTCCTCCCGCGCGGCGTGCATCCCGGCAGCCGTACCGTGGGCCTCGGCATGGTCGCGCTGCAACTGGCCGACCAGTTCGGCGAGTTCACCCGTGGTGGCGCTGCCCGCCCCCGCGCGCGCTTCAGCGACCGCCTCGCGGACGGCGCCGAGTGCGCGCTCCGCTTCGGCACGGTCCTCGTCGGCGCGGGTGTGCGTCTCGTACGCCGCCTCCTCCGCGGCGCGGTCCACATGGCCGGCCCCGGGCATGGCGGGCGCCGGGTGGTCGGCCGCGCCGCACACCGCGCAGGGCTCGCCGTCCCGCAGCCCGGCGGCCAGCTCGGCCGCGACCCCGCGCAGCCGGCGCTCCCGCAGGTCGAGCCAGGTCTCGTGCGCCGCGTTCGCCCGCTCGCGCGCCGCGCTCAGCCGCCCCTCCGCTGCCGCCGCGTCGGTGGCGAGCCGGTCGCGGGCGCGTGCCGCCTCCAGCCGGCGGCGGGCCGGTTCGAGCTGTCCCGCCAGCTGCTCGGCACGGGTCGCGGCCTCCTGTGCGGCCTCGATCCGGTCCTGGCAGCGGCGCAGGACGGTGTCCCAGTCGGTCAGCCAGCCGGCCGCCTCGCGGATCAGCTCGTCGTCGGCGTGCGCCTGCCGGTCCAGGCCCGCACGCTCGGCGGTGATCTCCGCGCTGCGCCGCTCGGCCCGGCGCGCCGCGTCCAGCGCCCCGAGGTCCTGGCGGAGCCTGCGCTCCAGCGCGGAGAGCTGGTCGGCGCCCGCGTCGGCCAGCTCGGCGGGCAGTTCGCGCCGGGCGCGCTCCCGGGCATCTGCCGCGTCGCGGTGCTCCTGGGCCGCTTCGTCGCGCTGGGTCAGCGCGTCGCCGACCCGTTCGGCCCGGCGCGCCCGGTCCAGCCTGGCGCGCACCTCCTCGCGCTCGCCGCGGCGGTTCGCCAGCTCTTCGGTCCGGCGTCGCGTCTGCTCGAACCGCTCCTGGAGCCTGGCCAGTTCGCGCTGGTCCTCCAGGTTTGTCCGGGCCGCTGCCTGCCGGCTCTCCGCTGCGGACAGGGCCGCCCGCGCGATGTCGAGCCGTTCGCCGGCTCCGCAGCGGGCCACCGCGGCCCACTGCAGTACGGCCTCGGCGAGACCGGGATCGCCCGGCCGGTCGACGGGCAGCGGCCAGTCGTCCGCGGCCGGGCCCGCGGCCTCGGCCATCCGGTGCGCGAGGGTCAGCAGCCGCTCGTCACCGGCGAGCACCTGTGTCTCGGCCGCCCGGCGCAGCGCGGCGAGGCGCTCCTCGACGGCGGCGAAGCGCCGGGTGTCGAAGAGGCGGCCGAGCAGCTTTCCGCGCGCCTCGGCGTCCGCCCGCAGGAAACGGGCGAAGTCGCCCTGGGGCAGCAGCACCACCTGGCAGAACTGTTCCCTGCTCATCCCGATGAGCTGGGTGATCTCCTCGCCGATCTCCTGGTGGGACTTGCTCAGCGACCGCCAGCTGCCGGTCTGCGAGTCGTACTCGCGCAGTCTGCTCTGCGCCTTCTCCGTGACGAAGCCCTCGCCGCGCTTCTTGGGGCGCGGCTGCGCCGGCAGCCGGGTGACCTCCAGGCGGCGGTCGCCGACACTCAGTTCCAGCGAGATCTCGGTGGGCTCGTCGACCAGGGCGTGGTCGCTGCGCAGGGTGGTCCCGGGCCCCTGCCTCGCGCCGGGTACCGCTCCGTAGAGCGCGTAACACACGGCATCGAGGACCGACGTCTTGCCGGCGCCGGTCGGTCCGTGGAGGAGGAAGAGCCCGGCTTCGGAGAGCGAGTCGAAGTCGACTTCCTGGCGTGCGGCGAAGGGGCCGAAGGCGGCGATGCGCAGGGTGTGCAGCCTCATCGCGCCACCTCGTTCGCCCCGTCGTCCACCCGGACGTCGTCGATGGCGCCGGAGAGCACGCCCCGCTCCGCCGCGTCGGGCCCCGCGCCGCCCCGTACGTGCGCCACGAAGTCCTCGGCGATCTGCTGGTCGGTGCGCCCCTTGAGGCGCTGGGCGTAGGAGGCGAGCGGGTCCCCGGTGGTCCGGTCCGGCTCGAAGACCAGGCTGAGCGTGTGCGGGAAGCGCGCGCCGAGCCTGGCCATCGGCTCGGTGGGCCGTACCGGGTCGGTGAGTGTGGCCTCCACCCAGGACTCCTCGTACCGCTCCAGCGCCGGATCCTCCAGCAGTGCGTCGAGACGGCCCCGGATCCTGGCGAGCCGCCGGGGGACGGGGCAGTCGATCCGCTCGGCGGCGATCTCTCCGGCGGGGCCGAGGTCGATCAGCCACATCGTCTTGCGGTGGGCGGCCTCGGAGAAGGAGTAGGCGAGCGGGGAGCCCGAGTAGCGGACCCGCTCGGTGAGCGTCTGGCTGCCGTGCAGATGGCCGAGGGCGACATAGTCGACGCCGGAGAAGACTCCGGCCGGTACGGCGGCCACCCCGCCGACGGTGATGTCGCGCTCACTGTCGCTGGGCTCTCCGCCGGCGACGAAGGCATGGGCGAGGACCACGGAGCGGGTGCCGGGGGCCCGTCCTGCGAGGTCCGCGCGCACCCGGTCCATCGCGGCGGTCAGTACGGCTTCGTGCCCCGCCCTGGCCGCCTTCAACTCGTCGCGGACCAGGGCCGGTTCCAGATAGGGCAGCCCGTAGAGCACCACATCGCCGTACTGGTCGGAGAGGAGCACCGGAGTGGCGCACTCCGCCGGATCGGTCCGCAGATGTATTCCGGCCAGCCGGATGAGACCCGCGCCCACTCCGAGCCTGCGGGCCGAGTCGTGGTTGCCCGAGATCATCACCGTCGCGACGCCCGCTTCGGCGAGCCGGTGCAGCGCACGGTCGAAGAGCTCCACCGCGGCGAGCGGGGGCACCGCCCTGTCGTAGACGTCTCCGGCCACCAGGACCGCGTCCACCTCGTGGGCCCGTACGGTCGCCACCAGGTGGTCGAGGTACGCGGCCTGGGCGTCGAGGAGTCCGACGCGGTGGAAGGAGCGGCCGAGGTGCCAGTCCGATGTGTGCAGAATCCTCAAGGTGCTGCTCCGACCTGCATTTTTTCCTCACTCCGCCCCGCCACCCCGTCCATCACGCACCTCAGTCTGCCACCGGTGCCGGGGGCGGTGCGGCCATGGAGGCTGTCAGTGGTCCGGGCGGAGAACGACCCTTCTGCCGTGGAGCCGGCCGTCCTCCATCCGGCGGTGGGTCTCCGCGGCGGAGCTCAGCGGAAGCGTCTCGATGGCGCGGGGGCGCAGGCGGGCATCGCTCAGGAAGCTGTTGACAGTGACGGCGACCTCGGCCAGCTCCGCCGCGGTCGCGTGGGAGATGACGAATCCGACGACCGAGCAGTCGTTCATGTAGAGCGGTCCGGCCGGCAGAACAGGACGGGACCTGGCCCCGGCCAGCAGCACGATCCTGCCGCGACGGGCCAGGAGGCCGACGGCGTTCGCCAGATCGTTCTCACCCGCGGTGTCGAGGTAGAGGTCCACGCCCTGCGGCGTGGCGGCCCGGATGTGCCGGAAGAGGTCGGGGTCCCGGTAGTCCAGGACCTCCGAGGCGCCGAGGGAGCGGCAGTACTCGGCGTCCCGGGCGCCGGCGGTGGCGACGACCCGGGCGCCCGCCCGGACGGCCAGGACGACCAGCGCGCTCCCGACGTTCCCGGCGGCGCCGGCGACGAGGACCGTCTCACCGGCGCGGATCCTGCCGTGGGTGAACAGGGCGAGACAGGCCGTAGCGGCGGGGTGGACCAGGGCAACCGCCTCGTACGGGTCGACCCCGTCGGGAAGACGGTAGAGCCGGTCGGCCGCCACCACGGCCTGCTCTGCGGCGGCCCCCTGCCGGCCTCCGTGGCCGAGGCTGTTGCTCCACACCAGGTCGCCCACCGCGAAGCCCGGTGCTTCCGGACCTGCCGTGGAGAGAGCGGAGACCCTGCCGACCAGATCCCGGCCGATCACGAACGGGAAGTCGACGGGTGTGGGGAAGATTCCCGAGCGGACGAAGGTGTCCACCGGATTGACCGTGGTGGCGAGCACATCGACGAGTACGTCGGCGGGGCCCGGCAGGGGTGGCGGCAGCTCGCCGTAGCGTATGACGTCCGGGGTGCCGAGCTGTTCTATGTAGGCGGCGCGCATGGTTCAGCATCCTGACACGGCCGGCACGGGCCGCCAGGAACGGAACCGATGTCCGTCAACTCGGCCCGGCCGGTGAGACGGGTATCGGACACCCCGCAGACCGCTGGGCCTGCGGCCGGGCCGCCGGCTCGGGCGCACCCTCCGACGGTCCGGCGTCCGGGTCGTAGGCTGCCGGTGTGAACCTGACAACAGCTGACATTGTGCCCGGGCAGGCAGCCATGCGCACCGAAATAGGCCCGCTCCTGCGGACGTTGCGGCCCGGCCTCAGCGAAGCGGCGTTCATGTCCTTCGCCTCTGAGGCCCACCGGCAGGGTCTCGTCTTCACCGCTGCCTACGTCCCGGACGGGCCGTGCGTGGGCGTGGCGACTCACCGGACGCTGGTGACGAGCCGGGGCCGGCTGCTGTTCGTCGACGATCTGGTCACCGACCCGGGGGTGCGGTCGGGTGGCGTCGGAAGTCTGCTGATGGAGGAGCTGGAGGCGCGGGCCAGGCGCGCCGGCTGCACTCGGATCGAACTCGACTCGGGGGTCGCCAATCACGGAGCCCACCGCTTCTACCACGCCCACCGCATGGTGATCGCGGCCCACCACTTCGGCCGGGACATCAGTCCGGAATGAGCGTGCAACATGGCACCCCAAGGGGCGACTTGACGGACCCGCGCCCCGGGCTTTGACCCACGACACAGGGCATCTGCAAGCTTCCGGGCATGGACCCAAACATCAGTGAAGAATCGCCGCTCTTCGAACTCGGCGCCCGCACAACCGTTTCCGCAGCACCGGAGGATGTGTACGCAATCGTCAGCGATCTTCCGCGCAGTGGCGAATGGAGCCCCGAATGCCTGGGAGGCGAATGGGTTTCCGGTGAACCGGCCACGGTCGGAGCTGTTTTCCGCGGAGAGAATCTGCGCGACGAGAGCGTTGTCTCCTGGGCGCCGGTCGTCCGGGGAAAGTGGATCACTCAGTCCGAGGTCGTCGCCGCCGATCCCGGTGTGACGTTCCGCTGGGCCATGCGCGACACCTCCGGGAACAGGCAGCAGAGCATCTGGGGTTTCGACATCGAGCCTGTGGAGGGGGGTTGCACCCTCACCCACCATTTCCGTATGGACCGGGCGACCGAGGGAATCCGCGGCATTGTCGCGGACATGGACGAGCAGGAGAAGCGGCGGTTCTTCACCGAATGGGGCGCCAAGGTGAAGGGGGATCTGGCGGCCACCCTCGACCGCGTCAAGGCCGTTGTCGACAGGGGCTGAGCAGTACGCCCCCACTCCCTGAACTCTCCGGCCGAAGCAGTGACCAGCATGCGGCGACCGGATTCTCACGTCCACCAACGAGAGCTTGGCGGCATGCTTCTACAACGCATAGGAAATCGCGGATTCCGGCTGGGGACGCTTTTCGAGCGGGCAGCGGCCCGGCATCCGGCGAATATCCTGATTCTCGACCACCAGCTCGGCATCGCGCCTTCCGCAGGGCTGCGGATGACCGTCGCCGAAGTAGCGGACATCGTCGATGACTTCGCCTCCCGGCTGTGGGCCGCCCGAGTACGCCCCGGTCAGAAAGTGGTCGTCCACAAGTCCGACGGGTTCGACATCATCCTTCTCGCCTGTGCGGTGGCGCGCATCGGTGCCGTACCCGTGCTGCTGTCCCCGGCGCTGGACGGCACGACGGTCGCGGAACTGGTCCGGCGGGTGGGCAGGCCCTTCCTGGTGACCGATCCGGACAAGCTCGCGAAGGAGCTGCCGGACACGGTCTTCGAGCTGGCGGAGCGGGTACTGCTCACCACCGGGGACCACGAACGCGCCCTCTCCCTGACCTCGCCGGCGGGAGCCGGTCGCGTCACCCCGGTGACTCTGCCTCCTGAGCGCCCGGCACTCATCACCCACACATCGGGGACCACCGGTACACCGAAACTCGCCGTCCATACGGGCCACAGCCTCCAGGCCAGGTACCGGCCCCAGTTGCTGGCCGTCGCCCCCATCCTGGTCAGGCGCGAGACCATCGCCCTGCATGTGTCGTTCGTGCATTCCCGGCTCTTCACCGCGCTCGCCATCTCGCTGATGCGCGGATTCCCGATCGCCGTCCTCGCCGACTCCGATGTGCGGCGGGTGGGCGATCTCTTCGCCCGTATCCGCCCCGGCGTCCTGGAGGCCCACCCCAACTCCTTCATGGAGTGGGAGGAGTTGGCCGACGACCCCCGTGAGCCACTGTCGAACGTCAAACTCTTCAGCAGCACCTTCGACGCCATTCACCCCCGGACGGTTCACCGGCTGCTCCGGGCGACACGGCGCAGGGCCCCGGTCTTCGGCCAGCTCTACGGGCAGAGCGAGGTGGGTCCGGCCGTGGTGCGCGCGTTCACCCGGCGGCGGCACCCGGAGGCGGACGGCCGCTGCGTCGGAATGCCGTTCCCCGGTATGACGGAGGCCCGTGTCGTCAGCCGCGACGGCAGGGCGCCGTCGGAGTCCAATCCCGGATATATCGAGGTACGCAGCCACGGCCGCATCGCGACCTATCTCGGCGAGCACGACCGCTACGAACAGCAGGTGTCCGAAGGCGGTTGGTGGCGGATGGGCGACGTCGGATACCGCACGAAGTGGGGGTGCGTCCATCTCCTCGACCGGGAGGTGGATCTGATCGAGGGGTTCGGCAGCACGCTGGCCGCCGAGGACACCCTGCTCGGCAGGCTGACGGAGCTGAACGAGGTCGTCATCGTGCGCGGCGCGGACGGCACTGCGGTGCCCGTCGTCTGCACCAAGGACGACAAACCGCTGGACGCGGCGGCGTGGGAAGCCGCGGCCGCGGACCTGCCGCCCATGGCCGCGCCCGTGCACCAGCGTCTGGGCGATCTGCCGCAGACGGCCACCACCAAGATCAAGAGACTTGAGCTCGCGCGGCTCCTCGCAGCGGAGGGCCGGCGCCCGTGAGGGAGCACGGAGGGAGCAGGACGATGAAGACAGTCGTGGTCGGCGGCGGCATCGGCGGACTGGCCGCCGCCCTCGCCGTCGCCGGGCAGGGACATCAGGTGCTGGTCCTCGAACGGGCCGATCGCTTCGCCGAGATCGGCGCCGGTATCCAGCTGGCGCCGAACGGCCTGCACGCCCTCGACCGCCTCGGTCTGGGGGACGCCGTCCGGGAAACCGCCGTACGGATGGAAGCTCTGCGGTTCATGGACGGGGTCACCGGTGAGCATGTGACGAGCATGCCGCTCACCGGCGAGTACCGGCGCCGCTTCGGCAATCCGTACGTCGTGGTGCACCGGGCCGAGCTGCACGGCCTGCTGCTGGACGCCTGCCGCCGCCACGACGGGGTCGAACTGCGCAGCGGCAGCGGCGTCGTGGGTTATGAACAGGACGCGGCGAGCGCGACGGTCGTCCTCGACGACGGGCAGCGGATCAGCGGCGACGGCCTGATCGGCGCCGACGGCATTCACTCGGCGCTGCGCGGGCAGCTGGTGGGCGACGGGCCGCCGGTCGTCTCCGGACTCACGGTCTACCGGGCCGTCATCGAGATGACCCGGGTGCCCGAGGAGCTCCGCTCCCCCACCGTGACCTGGTGGGCCGGCCCCGGCTGTCACTTCGTGCACTATCCCATCGCCGGCGGGAAGTACCTCAACCTCGCCGCCAGCCGTGACGACGGCGCCACGGAGGCGTTCGCCGCTGTTTCCGTGACACGGGAGCGCGTCCGCCGCGAGTTCACGGACCTGGGTGAAGTTCCGCACCGGCTGCTCGAACTGGGCGAGGACTGGCGGTCCTGGGTGCTCGTGGACCGCGAACCGGTGCGCGACTGGACGGACGGGCGGGTGGCCCTGCTGGGCGACGCCGCACATCCGATGCTGCACTACGCGGCCCAGGGCGCCTGCCAGGCGCTGGAGGACGCCGTGCTGCTCGGCGGGATGCTCGGTGCTCGCGCCGACGAACTTCCCGCGCGGTTCGAGAAGTACAACGCCGAACGGCGCGACCGGACCGCGCAGATCCAGCTGCTCGCCCGCCGCAGCACGCAGTTGTGGCATCCGGCGGGGCAGGCGGCCCGTGACAGGAACGCGCTGCTGTCCTCGCTTTCGGCGGCCGAGCTGCACGACCAGGTGGCCTGGATGCACGGCGCCCGGTCCTTCGATTCCGCGGACGCACTGCCCGTACCCGGCCCGGATACACTGCCCGTCCCTGGCCAGGACCCGGCCGTACGCGCCCCCCACCGGGCGGAAACATGACCGCCCCGCGGTCCACCCCAGTGATCGTTGTCAGCCATCCGAGAGCGGAGTGCCCGTCATGAGCAGCGGCCGTATCGAAGTCTGCGTCGTCGGCGCCGGCCCCCGCGGTCTGTCCGTGCTGGAGCGGCTGTGTGCCAACGAACGGCGCTCCCCCTCGCACCCGTCGGTGACCGTGCACGTCATCGACCCGGCCACTCCGGGCGCCGGCGCCGTATGGCGTACCGAACAGTCCCGCCACCTCCTGATGAACACCGTGGCCTCACAGATCACTGTCTACACGGACGAGAGTTCACAGATCGACGGGCCGGTCGAGCCGGGACCGAGCCTCTACGACTGGGCCCAGGAGCTGGTCGGGACACCGGCCGGCGGAAGCGGCGGGGACGGACCGGAAGCCGTCGACGCGGCGACCCTCGCCGAGGCCCGGGGGCTGGGCCCCGACTCCTATCCGACCCGCGCCTTCTACGGCAGTTACCTGGCCGACCGGTTCCGTCACATGGTCGCCCACGCGCCGGCCCATGTGACGGTCCGGGTGCACCGGTCGCGTGCGGTCGCCATGGCCGACACCCACGGCGTACCCGGCGGGCCGCAGGGCGTCCGGCTCGAAGACGGTACGAGACTCGACCACCTGGACGCCATCGTTCTCGCGCTCGGCCATGTCGCGGCCCGCCTCACCCCGCAGGAGGAGCGGACGGCGAGTCTCGCCCGTATCCACCACCTCACGTACATCACCCCCGCCAACCCGGCGGACCTCGACCTCAGCGCGATCCAGCCGGGCAGCCCGGTGCTGCTCCGGGGGCTGGGACTCAACTTCTTCGACCACATGGCACTGTTCACCGTCGGGCGCGGGGGGACCTTCGACCGGGAGGGCGAGCGCCTGGTCTACCGGCCTTCGGGGAACGAACCGCAGCTGTACGCGAGTTCGCGTCGCGGTGTTCCGTACCAGGCCCGCGGGGAGAACGAGAAGGGCGCTTCCGGACGGTACTTCCCCCGGCTCCTGACCCCGGCGCTGATCGACGGACTGCGCAGCAGGCCTGCGGAGGCCGGCGGGGTCCGCTTCGCCACGGAGCTGTGGCCGCTCATCTCCCGGGAAGTGGAGAGCGTCTACTACGGCACCCTGCTGGCGGCCCGGGGGCGGGGCGCGGACCGTGAGCCCTTCACCGACCAGTATCTGGCGCTGCCGCCGGGACAGGACCCGGCGGCGCTGCTGGACGCCTGGCGTATCGGGACCGATGACCGCTGGAGCTGGGAACGGCTCACCAAGCCCTACGGGGACCGGGTCTTCACCGATCGCGACGCATTCCGGTCCTGGCTGCTGGACTACCTGGCCAGGGACGTGCGGCAGGCACGAGCGGGCAACCTCAGCGGCCCGCTCAAGGCCGCGCTCGACGTCCTGCGGGACCTGCGGAACGAAGTCCGGCTCGCGGTCGACCACGGGGGCCTGGACGGCGGCTCGCACCGGGACGACCTCGAAGGCTGGTACACACCCCTGAACGCCTACCTCTCCATCGGCCCGCCGGCCTCCCGTATCGAGGAGATGGGCGCGCTCATGGAAGCGGGCATCCTGGAGGTCACCGGACCGGGCACCCGTATTCGCATCGACACGGGCAACCCGGCATTCGTCGCCGACTCCACTGTCATACCCGGCCCTCCGGTGCGGGCGCAGACGCTGATAGAGGCCCGGCTGCCGGAGCCCGATCTGCGCCGTACGGCCGACCCGCTGCTGCGGCATCTGCTCAACACCGGCCAGTGCACCACGTACCGCATCCCGGGCGGCCAGGAGGGCGGTTACGAGACCGGGGGCCTCGCCGTGACCCCGCGGCCCTACCACGTCCTCGGGCCACAGGGCACCGCCCACCCGCGCCGGTTCGCCTACGGGGTTCCCACCGAGTCCGTGCACTGGGTGACCGCGGCCGGGATACGGCCCGGAGTGGACTCGGTGACGCTGGGCGACTCCGACGAGATCGCCCGCGCCGTGCTCGCCCTGCCCCCGGTCGCTCATGTCCCGGCCGGGGTACGCCCGTTCACCGCCGACTCCGACCTCGTGGGGGTGGTCGTATGACCGAGCAGCCCGATGTGCTGACCGACGCCGGGTTGCTGTCTCCCGTGCGGGCCGGCACCCCTGTCGAAGCGGCTGTCTGCGACCGCGCCTGGCTCCAGGCGATGCTGGACGCGGAAGCGGCTCTGGCCCGTGCGCAGGCCGGACTGGGGGCCCTGCCGTCCGCGGCCGCGGACGCCATCACCCGGGCGGCGCGGGCGGACCGTCTCGACCTGCGTGCGCTGGCCGTCGAGTCCCGGGAGACCGCCAACCCGGTCGTCGGGCTCGTGCGGGCGCTCAGCCGGGCGGTGGCCGCCGACGACCCGGCCGCCGCCGAGTACGTGCACCGCGGCTCCACCAGTCAGGACATCTTCGACACCGGTGCCATGCTGGTCGCCGGGCGGGCGCTGCGGATCGTACGGGCCGATCTCGCCCGGGTGGCCACGGCCCTGGGAGAGCTGGCCCGCCGGCACCGCGACACCGTGATGGCGGGCCGCACCCTGGCCCTGCACGCCGTGCCCACGACCTTCGGCCTGAAGGCGGCCGGCTGGCGGCAGCTCGTCCTGGAGGCGGACGCACGGCTCGGCCGGCTTCTCGACCACGGGCTGCCCGTCTCGCTGGGCGGGGCCGCGGGAACGCTCGCCGGATACCTGGAGTACGCCCGGATCGACGGCGATGGAACGGCCGGAACCGACGGGCAGCCCGACCCGGACGACTACCTCGACCGGCTGCTCGACGCGTTCGCGTCGGAGACGGGTCTCGCACGGCCCGTGCTGCCCTGGCATGTCCTGCGTACCCCGGTCGCCGACCTGGCGGCGGCCCTGGCCTTCACCACCGGGGCGCTGGCCAAGATGGCTGTCGACGTGCAGACGCTGTCCCGGACGGAGGTCGGCGAAGTCGCCGAGCCGACTGCCGCCGGGCGGGGAGGTTCATCGGCCATGCCCCACAAGCGCAACCCCGTTCTGGCCACCCTGGTGCGCAGTGCCGCGCTGCAGGTTCCCGTCCTGGCCGCGGGCCTGACCCAGTGCCTGGTCTCGGAGGACGAGCGGTCCGGCGGTGTCTGGCAGGCCGAGTGGCAGTTGCTGCGGGAATGCCTGCGGCTGGCCGGCGGAGCCGCCTGCACGGCGGCGGAACTGGCCGAGGGCCTTGAGGTGCGCCCTGAGCGGATGAGGGCGAATCTGGAACTCACCGGGGGCGGGATCGTCTCGGAGCGGATCGCGGCGGTGCTGGCGCCCCGGATCGGCAAGGCCACGGCTCAGCGGGTACTGAGTGAGGCGTCCACGGTCGCGGCGCGGACCGCCCGGCCGCTGCACGACGTGCTGGCCGGAGCCCCGGAACTGCACGGCCGGCTGAGCGCGGCCGAACTGGCCGAACTGTGCGATCCGGCGCGCTACACGGGCGCCGCGGCTGCGCTGGCGGACCGCGCACTGCGGCAGACGGTGACCTGAGAGACGGTCCGCCGGAGCCTTGCTGCGGCAGGACTGCCCGACCGCCCCCGCGCTGCTCCCAGGAACCGCGCGGGGGCGGTGTTGCGCTGTGGCAGGGCCGCGTTGTGCCGAGGACGGTCGGCGCAACGCGGCGGTTCATGGAGGGGTGCGGGTGCCGGACCGGGATCCCGCTCGGGCCCCGACGGCGCACACCCTCAGGCGAGTTGCGCCTTCCTGGACGCGCCCACCGCCACCGCGGTCAGGAGGACAAGTGCGCCTCCGAGCCACAGCACACCGGCCGTTGAGCCGTCCACGACGCGGCCGCCGATGAGTGCGCCGAGGGCGATCGACAGATTGAACATCATGACGAAGAGGGACGAGGCGGCCTCGTTCGCTTCCGGGGCGGCCTTGAGCATCCAGGTCTGCAGGCTCACCGAGACTCCTCCGTACCCGAGACCCCAGAGCACCAGGAGGAGAAGCCCTCCGACGTGTCCGGTGCCGAGGACGGGGATGAGGACCATGGCAGCCGTCAGTACGAGGGCGATGACGAACAGTGTCCCCCGGACATGCTTCGCGGCCCGGGAACCGGCCACGAAATTGCCGAGGATGCCCGCCACTCCGTAGATGAGCAGCAGTGAGCTGGTCATGTCGCCGTCGAAGCCGGAGATGTCCTGGAGGACCGGGCGGACGAATGTGTACGCGATGAAGTGACCGGTGATGAGCAGGAAAGTGGCCAGTACGCCGATCCGGATGGCCGTGTTGGCGCGGAGCAGCCGGGGCAGTGCGGCCATGGTGATCGTCCGGGTGGCCGGCAGCGGCGGGACCATCAGCACCAGGCAGACCAGAGCCGCCAGGCCGAGCAGCCCGACCGAGGCGAAAGCGGTGCGCCAGCCGCTCATGTCGCCGAGCAGGGTGCCGGTGGGCACACCGAGCACCGATGCGGTCGACACACCGCCGAAGATGATCGACATGGCCCGGGGGACATGCTTCTCGGGCACCAGCCGCAGGGCGAGGCCGCCCGCGATCGCCCAGAAGCCGCCGACGCTCACGCCGATGAAGAGGCGGGCGATGAGCAGGGTGGCGAAGTTCGGCGCCAGGGCGCCCGCCAGATTGGCCACACCGACCAGGCCGACCAGTACGGCCAGCACCCACCTGCGGTCCAGCCGGCCGGCGGCCACGGTGATCAGCGGCGCCGACACCGCGGCCACCAGACCGGGCACCGTCACCATCAGCCCGGCCGTGCCCTCGGACACCTTCAGCTCGGAACCGACCGGCGTGAGCAGGCCGACCGGCAGCAGTTCCGATGTCATCAGGGAGAAGATTCCCAGGGTGACGGCGGCGACCGCGAGCCACCCCTTTAACGGCGACCGGTCCGTACCGGTGGTGGTGGCCACCGGGGATTCGAGGTCCGTCACGGAGTGCCCCCGATCCCCTGCCGCAGTGGTTGCGGATCCGCCGTCCACCAGGGCAACACCTCGCAGACACAGATGCGTTCAGGCTGAGCACTCATGGTTGAACCCCTTGGTATCAGGATAAAAAATGTCCAGAATTGCTGTGCGGGTATTCCCCGCCGCTGCCCGGGGGCCGGCGGGGGTTCAGGCGCGGGAGTCGGCGAACCAGCGGCGCACGCGGCCGGGCACACCGGGGGCGGTACGCTCCGCCGTGGCCTTGATGTCCGCGAGGGTCTGGCCCGCGAGCTCCCGGCGCCAGGCGACCTCGGCCTTGCGCATGGCCCGCGAAACGGTGCAAGGACCGCCGTAGTTGTCCGGCATCCCCGCACCCGGCCCCTGCTGCCGGATCTCGGTACAGCGGAAGGCCTGGTCCGGCCCCTCGATCGCCGCCACCACATCCATCAGGGTGACGTCCTCGGGCCTGCGGGCCAGCCGGAACCCGCCCCGCGGGCCCGGAGCGGACGACACGATGCCCGCCCGGGCCAGCGCTTGAAGCTGCTTGTTGAGGTAGGCCGCCGGCAGGTCGTGGTACGCCGCGAGCCGGGCAGCCGTGATCGCCCGCTCGTCCCCGGCCCACGCCAGGTTGAGGCAACTGTGCAGCGCCCATTCGACGCCCTCATGCATCCTCATATCCTGGATATTAATTGTCGAGGATATGAGGACGCAACCCCAACGGCCCTACGTTCACGGGGAGATGATCAGGTGCGCGGCAGCAGCGCCGAACCCAGTTCGGCCTCCAGCCGGTTCAGGTCCCGCTCGTGGCCGTGCGCGGCAATGTGTCCGTCCGGGCGGACGAGGTAGTAGCCCGGCCGCCCACAGCCGCCGTACGGCGCGACATCCGCGCGCGCCAGCCGCACCACTCGCAGCGGCGGCCACCGGTCGACCAGGTGCCCGACCTCGGTCAGCCAGGCGGAACCGTCCCGGGGCGCGATCACGGCGACCGTCCAGGCCGACGGGTCCACGTCCGGGCCCGAGATACCGAGGGGCACCGCCCGCTCCCGGGGGAAGACGGCGCCGACCTTCAGACCGCCGGGCAGCCGGGTACGCGGCGGGCAGCCCGACCGGCGGGCCGGGTACTGGGTGGCGCGGGCCGGCGTATAAGCCAGGCGCCGGCCGGCCATCACCGGTGCGTAGAGCCGGGACACCGCGCCGGACCTGTCGAGCAGCCGGAAGGCGGCGTCGCGGGCCCGGATGCGCACCTGGCTGTCGACCATCCAGGCCCGGGTCTGCAGATCGGTGTCACGGACGATGCGGCGGGTCGCTTCGGAGCGTTCCGGGCCGTAGGTCCCCAGCAGCGAGCCCGGCGCCCGGCCCTGGATCACCGAAGCCAGTTTCCAGCCGAGGTTGTTGGCGTCCTGGAGCCCGTTGTTCATACCCTGTCCGCCCGCCGGGCTGTGCACATGTGCCGCGTCTCCCATGAGGAAGACACGTCCGCGCCGGAAGTCGGTGGCGTGCCGGGCATGGACCCGGAAGACCGTCTGCCACACCGGTTCCGTGATCCGCACCCCGCGTGGCCCCCGTTCGTCGAGAACGGCCTGCATCATGGGCACGCTCACCTCACGGCCGCCGGCCATGACGGACAGGAAGCGGAAGACACCGTCCGGCATCGGCACGATCACCAATGTCCCCGCCGGGGACTGGTAGTAGCTGATCTCGTCCGGCGGAAGGTGGCCCTCGATCCGGGTGTCGACCAGCGCGAAGGCCATCTCGTACGTGCTGCCGTCGAAGCCGACGCCGATCTGGCCGCGCACGGAGCTGCTCGCTCCGTCGGCGCCGATGACGAACGGCGCCCTGACGCGTTCCACTCCCCCGTCGGAATGTTCCAGTACGGCGGTGACACCGTCGGTGGCCTCGATGTCCCCGGAGTGGTCGACATCGTCCAGGGCCAGGAGCCGGACGCCGCGCTCGGGCTTGCCGCCGAGGCGCTCCAGCTGTCCGGTGAGCGCCTGTTCGGTCTCGTACTGCGGGAGGATCCGGGACGCCAGGTCCTCGGAGAAGCCGAAGGAGGCGAGCAGCCTGCGGTCGGAGAAGTAGCTGAACGCGTCGATCCGGTTGGATTTCCGCCGGATCTCCTCGTACAGCCCCACGTCCTCCAGGATGTCGAGCGCACGCGGCCACAGCGACAGGGCCTTCGGAGCGCGCACGGGCTCCGGCGCCCGGTCGATGACGCGCACCCGGACCCCGCGCCGCAGCAGCTCGCAGGCCGCCATCAGCCCGCTCGGTCCGGCGCCGACCACGAGTACGTCGAAGTCCGCCGCGGGGGGCCGGACGTCGCCCCCGGTCACTTGCCGTGTCACGATTCCGGGCCCTCCTGCGTCCGCAGCCACTGGGACAGTTCGATGCGCTTGATCTTCATGGTGGCCGTACGGGGCAGCTCGGTCAGCGGCATCTGGACCGGAGCTGCCATCGGCGCGAGATCGGCCACCGCGGACCGCCACCGCTCGGCTTGCAACGGCCGGTCGTCCTTGGTGCACACGACCGGGACGGGCTCCTGGTGCGGGCCCGCCACCACGACGAGTTCGGTCAGCTCCTCCAGCCGGCCGAGCAGGGTGTCCTCGACCTCCAGGGTGCTGTGGATGGTCGGGATGACGTCGACCTCACGGTCCAGCAGATGGAGGCAGCCGAACCTGGAGCGGTATCCGACATCACCGCCGCGCCACCAACTGCCGTGCACCTGCTGGTCGAAGCGCTCCCTCTCCCCGAAGTAGGTCAGGGCGCGGCCGCCGGTGCTCACCTCGATGTAGCCCGGGGTCTCCCGGGACGGCCGGGCGCCGTTGCGGCTCACCAGGCGGAAGTTCGTCACGCCCGGCATGGCGAACCCCAGGCACCGGCCGTCGGCCTTGTGCGCGTTCTTCCGGGTGTAGCCACGGCCCACCAGCGGGCCGCACTCGCTCTGGCCGTAGATCTGGAAGAACAGCGGCGAGCGGCGTTCCGACGCCCCCAGCAGCCGGTCCATGGTGCTCGGGTGGATCGCGTCGAACGTGCTGCTGAAGTAGCGGACGCTGGCGAGCGGTTTGCGCGGGTGGTCGACGAGTTCTTCCCACTCCATGAAGGAGTTCGGGTGGGTCTCGATGAACCCGGGCCGTGTCTCGGCGAAGAGCTCCGCGACTCCGGCGGGCGCCGATTCGTTCATGATGACCAGTGGCATGGCCCGTGGCAGCAGTACGGCGAGCGCCAGATACATCCGCGAATGCACGTACGACACGTGGATGGCCACGGTCTCGCGCCGGCGGACCAGGGAGGCGAGCCGTTCCTGCGGGCGGTACCGGCCGTGCAGGCTGCGCGCGGAGTGCACGACGAGCTTCGGCAGCCCTGTGGTGCCGGAGGTGTGCGTCATCAGCGCGGGCTGGTCGGGGTGGAGCATGACCGGCTGCTGCCGCGGCGACCCGGCAAGTCCGGCCAGGGTCACGGCGTCCGGCCGGGAGCCGGTGGTGACGATGACGCGGTCGGTGAGGTCGCCGATCGGGAAGGCGGACAGCGCCCCGTCCAGCTTCGTTCCGTCCGTGAGCAGATGCGGCCTGTCCAGCCGTTCGAGCAGTGCGGCGACGCTCTCCCCCTCCAGAGCCGGTGACAGCATGACCGGCACGGCGCCGATACGGGCCGCCGCGGTTGCCAGCACATAGATGTCGAACCCGGGGCTCAGGTGGACCGCGACGTGCTCGCTCGGCCGGACCCCGGCGGCCCACAGGCGGCCCGCCATGTCGTCCACGTGCTCGGCGAGTTCGGCGACGGTCAGGGTGCGCCGGACGCCGGGCAGGGTGACCATGTCGTGGTCGAGCGTGATCAGTGTGCCGCCATTCTTCGCGGCGGCCGACTCGGGCACCGATCCGAGATAGAGGCCGTTGTTGCTGGAAGGTATCCGGAACATCAGGATTTCCTCGGCTTCGACTGCGGCTGCACAGGTGGGTGGAGGTCTGGAGAAGATGACACCGCCGGCGCGGTCCTGAGTACAGAAACCGGTGCGGAGTCCGTCATCTGGGTGGGTACGGGTGGTGTGTTCGGCCCGGGCGGGGCCGGATCCACGGCCCCCATGAGCTCAGCAGTCATGGGCTCAGCGGTCATGCGCTCATCCCTCATGTGCTCAGCACCTCCGCGATGAGCCGTTCCAGGATGCGTACGCCGTCCTGGGTGAGCAGGGACTCGGGGTGGAACTGCATCGAGGCGAAGTGGCTGCCGCGCAGGCCGTACACCTCGCCCGTACGGGCGTCGCGGCTCACCTCCACGATCCCGGCCGCACCGCAGTCGACCTTGTCGTGGGAGGAGACCGCGGCGAAGGTGTTGTAGAAGCCGACCCGCTCCCGGAGACCGAAGAAGTCGATCTCGCGCTGCACACCCTGGTTCGGGGTGGCCCGGCGGGCCACCTCGAAGCCGGTCTCGCGGCTGAGGAGTTGATGGCTGAGGCAGACGGCGAGGAAGGGCCGCCGCTCGGCGAGCAGGGTCCGTATCGCTGCCCGCAGGTGTGCGATCTTGGGATGGCCGCTGTCGTGCGGGGAACCGGGGCCCGGCCCCATGATGACGAGGTCCCAGCCGTCGAAGCCGTACGGCTCGTCGAAGCGACGTACCGTCACGGAGAGCCCCACCGACCGGAGTTGGTGGGCGAGCATCGCGGTGAAGGTGTCCTCCGCATCGATGACGAGCACCTTGCGGTCGCTGCCGGACAGCGCGTCGCTCTGTCCGTCCGGGGCAGGTCCGCCGGCCCGGCCGGGCTGCCCGCCGGCGAGCCAGAAGCCGGCGATGGTGTCGTTGCGCTGTTCCAGCGCAGCCCTGACCTCGGGGTGCGACGCCAGCGTCGCCGGGGCGTCGGCCTGCAGCGCCGCGAGCAGTCCTGCGGCCTTGGCCCGGGTCTCCGCCACTTCGGAAGCGGGGTCGGAGTGGCGTACGAGCGTCGCGCCGACGCTGATGTTCAGCCGTCCGCCCCCGCCGATGTCGGCGGTACGGATGAGGATCGCGGAGTCGAGGGCGCGGGCACCGGCCCCGTCCTGTCCGATGAGCGCGACGACCCCGCTGTAGTAGCCGCGGCCCTGCGGCTCGTACGTGTGAATGACCCGGCAGGCGTTCTCCAGCGGGCTGCCGGTGACGGTGGGCGCGAACATCGTCTCGCGCAGGATCTCGCGCGGATCCCTGGTGCTGTGGCCCTCGATGACGTATTCGGTGTGCGCGAGGCGCGCCATCTCCTTGAGATAGGGCCCGGTCACCCGGCCGCCCTTCTCGCAGATCCGGGCCATCATCTTCAGTTCCTCGTCGACGACCATGTAGAGCTCGTCGGCCTCCTTGCGGTCGGCGAGGAACTCCATCACGCCGGGCAGGGTGGGCCCCGAAGGCGGGTAGCGGTAGGTGCCGCTGACGGGGTTCATCACGGCGGTTCCGTCGCGCAGGCTGACGTGACACTCCGGTGTGGCACCGACGAACGTACGCGTCCCGGTGTGCACGATGAACGTCCAGTACGCGCCCGACTCCCCCACCAGCAACCGCCGGAAGAGGGTGAGCGCGCTGCGCGGCGTGTAACCGGTGATATCGGCCACGAACGTGCGCTTGAGGACGAAGTTGGCCCCGGCGCCCTGGCCGATCTCGTCAGCGATCACCCGGCGGACGGTGTCGGCGTAGGTGTCGTCGTCGATGTCGAAGTGCCCGCCCGCCAGCTCGATGGGCGCGTCCGGGATCCGGGACAGCGCTTCGGTGACCGGAGTGGTCGTCTGGTCGACGACGGTCATGGCGATCAGCGGTGCGCCGTCGTCGGTGCAGACGAAGCCGCGCTCGGCGATCTGGCAGTAGGGGACGAGGACCAGCATCTCGTGCCGGGGAGCACCCGGCCGGCCGGCCGCGTCCGGCAGCGGGATCTCGGCGAGCGTGGCGGGTGTCGAGACCTCGCCGAGCAGGACGTCCAGCGTTCCCCGGCCGGACGCCTCGGGACGGTGGAGCAGCGCGAACGGCGGCGGCCGGTCACTGAGTACCTGTCCGAGCAGGTCGGGGCCGCCCGGGGGAAGGGGGGCGCACTCTCGGGTTCCGGTCACAGCAGGACTTCCTTGGTCGTGACCGCCATCGCACAGCGGCTCGCCGCGTACTCGACGGCCTGTCGGTGCTGGTCCGCGGAGAAGTCGGCGACGGCGTCCGCGACCAGGAATGCCTGGATGTCGTTGGTGAACGCGTCGACGGCGCTCATGAGCACTCCGACGTGTGCGTACACGCCACAGATGATCAGTTGGTCACGGCCGGCCTGGCGCATGTGTTTCAGCAGGTCGGAGCGGAAGAAGGCGCTGTAGCGCCACTTGGTGAACACCCAGTCTCCGGGGACCGGGGCCAGCGGCTCGACGACCTCCCGGTCGGCGGGGGCGGTACGCATGCCCGGTCCCCAGAAGTCCGCGAGCAGGCCGCGCTGTTGCTCGGTCATCCCGCCGGGCTGCGCCGTGTACGCCACGGGGACGCCGAGCGCCGCACAGCGGTCCCGTAACTCCGCCGCGTTGCGGACCAGTTCGTCACGCAGGGCGTCGGGCAGGGGCTTCAGGAAGTAGCGCTGCATGTCGTGAACGAGCAGTACGGCCCGCTCCGGGTCGGCGGTCCACCCTGCGACGTTGGCGGGGAGATCGGCCGACGTCGGCATCGGGTACGGCTCAATAAGGGGTATGCCGGGCAAGGTCCTTCTCCGCTGGTTGGGGTCAGTCGGTCGGTCAGACACCGAGTGCGGCACCCCCGTCGACCGTCAGGTCGTGCAGGGTGATGTGCGAGGACTGGTCCGAGAGGAGGAAGACGACGGCGTCGGCGATGTTCGACGGGCGGGCCAGCCTGCCGAGCGGGATGCCCACCCGGAAAGCTTCGGGCCGGCCTTCGATGGTGCCCTTGGGCCCGCTCTCGTCCTGCCACATCGAGGTGAGCATCGGAGTGTCGGTCGAACCGGGTGCGACCACGTTGCAGCGGATGCCGTGCCGTGCCAGTTCCAGGCCGAGGCTCTTGGTGAACATGGACGCCGCCGCCTTCGACGCGGCGTATGCGGCCATGTCCGTGCGGGGGGTGCCGGCCGCGTTCGACGCGACGGTGACGATGCCGCCGCGCGAGCGGGGGACCATCCGGTTGGCGACTGCCCGGCACATGTGGAAGACGCCGGTGGTGTTGACCGCGAACGTCGACAGCCAGTCCTCGTCGGTGAGGCTGCGGGCCTCCCCCAGGCGCAGCACACCGGCCGCATTGACGAGATAGTCCACGGGCCCCAGCTCCGACTCGACGCTCTCGACCGTCGATTCGACGTCCGGGCCGCTCGTCACGTCGCAGACGAATCCGGCGACCTGATGCCCTTCGGCGACGAGACCGCCCACCGTGCGCCGGAGGCGGTCGCCGTCCTGGTCGACGGCGGCGATCCGCACACCGCGCTCCCCCAGTGCCCGGACCACTGCTTCACCGATTCCGCCGGCTGCCCCCGTGACGAGGGCGATCCTGCTCTCCATGCGTCGGACCTCCTGTGATGGTGTGCGCGCTGACGCGGCCTGCACTGCGTGCCGACGCGGTCTGCGCTGCGTGCTGACGCGGTCTGTACGGCTTGCTGACGCGGTCTGTACGGCGGCGGAGACGTCAGGCGGCCTGGAAGCCCCGCTTGAGGGCGGCTGCGATCGCGGCGACCCGGCGGGCCTGGAACTCCATGGCCGCGAGGTTCTCCTCGCTGACGTTGCCGGGCTGGTTGCCGGAGACGCTGCTGACCCCGTACGGGTTGCCGTTGCCCGGTGTGGTCAGGACCGGGTCCGTGGCGCCGGTCGGGACGATGATCGCCCCCCAGTGGTAGTAGGTGTTGTTCAGCGCGAGGATGGTGCTCTCCTGCCCGCTGTGACCGGCGGCCGTGGAGGTGAACGAGGAGACGACCTTGTTCACCAGCCTGCCCTGGAGCGACAGCCCCACCGTGGTGTCGAGGAACTGCTTGAGCTGCGCGGCGGGGAGACCGAAACGGGTCGGCGTGCCGAACAGGATCGCGTCCGCCCACTCCAGGTCGTCCAGTGCGGCCAGGGGTACATCGCGGGTGGCTTCCAGATGTGCGGCCCAGGCGTCGTTCCCGGCCTCCACCTGCGACTGCGGAAACACTTCCGCCACCCGGCGCAGGCGCACTTCGGCGCCCGTCTTCTTCGCGGAGACTGCTGCGGCGTCGGCCAGCCGGTGCACGTTCCCGGTTGACGAGTAATAGACCACGGCGACGTTCAACATGGCGCTCCCCCTCAGTGGATGGACAAGGCGCACGGGGGCCCGGCCGGCCGGGAGGGCGGGCCCGCTTCGCATTGCCCCGATCCTGTGACGTGGACGGAGCACCCGCCAAGGCCGGTCGGCGCAATCCGTCAAGTGGCGGCTACTCCATCAGGTTTCCGGCGCGAACGGCGCGGTCACCGGGGGCCGGGCGCAGGCCGGGCCGCACCTGGTTCACCCCACCGTCCGCCATTCAACAAACTGTTGACTCTGTCAGGTCGGCTGCGTAGGTTCCGAGGGGCTGCGCAAAGGGGAACGCAGCTGCGAGAGCATGACAAAGGGAGCATCTTGTCGCAGATCAGTGTGGGGTCCGGCGCGCTCGCCGTGCTGGAGTTACTGGCCGAAGAAGCACCGGTGGAGCAGGTGGAAGCCCTGGTGGCGCAAGCCCTTGAGGGGGGTGTCGCCGACGCGGAGCGGGATGTGCTGAAGCGGGCCGGGGGGCTGGCTCTGCGGATCCATGCACAGTCGGGCCGGCGTCAGCAGCGGGAGATGGGACTGTCCGCCCTCGTCGACACCGCACGTGAGCTCGCCATGTCACAGGAACTGGACGCCGTCCTCAATGTCGTCACGCGCCGTGCCCGACTGCTGCTCGGCCTCGACCTGGCCTTCGTCTGCTTCCCGGCCGAGGAGCAGGGGTTCGTACACATCCGCAGCTCCGACGGTCACACATCGACCGGCACGGTGGGCCTGCGGCTGCCGGCCAACGCGGGGCCGATCGGGGAGGTGCTCTTCAACTCCGCCCCGTTCTGGACGCCCGACTACCCCGCCGACAAGCGGTTCCACCACCACCCGGCCTTCGACGAGATGGCCGGGGCCGAGGCGCTGCGCGCGATCGTGGCGGTGCCGCTGAGTCACGGCACGCGGCCGGTCGGCGTCCTCTGTGCCGCCGACCGGAACGTGCGTCACTTCAGCGCCGACGAAATCTCGCTCATGAGCTCCCTGGGAGAGCTCGCGGGCGCGGCCATCGAGCGAGCACGCCTGCTCGACGCGGCCACGGTCGCGGCGCTGGAGGGGCCCGCTCTGCGCCAGGAACGCGAACTGAGCGAGATGCAGGGCCTGTTCACCGGGCTGGTACTGAACGGCGGAGGCCCGCAGCCCCTCCTCGCAGAGCTGGCCCGCCGGCTGGACGGAGCTGTGCGGGTCCACGCCCTGGACGGCACTTTCCTCGCCACGGCCGGTGAGCCGCCGGACATCGGTGAGACCACGGACGCTCCTGCCGCCTCCGATCCGGCTACTTCACAGGCGCGGGCCGCCGGTGAACCCGTCGCGATGGCCGACGGTTCCTGGGCCGCACCGATCGTCGCGGGCGAGGAGCACCTCGGCACCCTTCTCATGTTCCCGGGGCACCGGCTCACCGCGTTCGACGAGCGGTTACTGGGTCTCGGCGCGCGGTTCACCGCCATCGCCCTGCTCCTGGAGGCAGGCCGGAGCGCCGGCGCCCACGGCCGGGTCCGGCACAGTCTCCTGGACGACCTGCTGGCGCTCGCCGGGGGCCCGCCCCCGCTCCTGGAGGCGCGCGCCCGTCGCTGCGGTGTCGATCTGGACAAGCCGCACATCGTGGTCATCGCCCGCCCCGAGAAGGCGTTCGGGGGCGAGTTGAGCGCCTGGGCGCTCTCGTACACGCAGCGTGTGAACGGGCTCATGAGCATGCGCAAGGACTCCGTCGTGCTCCTTCTCGCGGGCAACGAAGCGGGAGCCACCGCCCGGGCCGTCCATACCGAGCTGTCCCCGCTGCTCGACCAGCGTGTGACGGTGGCGGCGGCAGGACCGGTGGCCGAAGCCCTGTCGGTCACCGGTGCCCACCAGGAGGCCAAGCGCTGCCTCGACGCGATGATCTCCCTCGGAGCCGTCGGCCGTGCCGCCTCCCCACGCGAACTGGGCGGCCTCGGCGTACTCCTGTCGGGCAGCCATGACGTCGGCGCGTTCATCGACGCCACGATAGGACCGGTCGCCGACTACGACCGGCAGCGCCTCACCGCGCTCGTCCCCACCCTGGAGGCGTACTTCGAGACGGGCTCCAGCCCGACGTACGCGGCCGAGCGACTGCATGTGCACCCCAATACGGTGACCCGGCGGCTGGAGCGCATAGGCGAGCTGCTGGGTCCCGGCTGGCAGCAGCCGGAGCGGGCGTTCGAGGTGCAACTCGCCCTTCGCCTCTCCCGTATCCGCCATGCCCTGCGGGGTGGCGGACTGTCGTCCGCCGCCACCGTTCCCGCGGGCCCGGACGTCCGGCGCCCCCCGCGGCGTCGCCCGCGCGACGTCACGAAGCCCGGCACTGCCGTTCTGCCGCGCCGGCCACGGCGGTGATCGCGTGGGCGGCCGAGGCCAGGGTGATGTGCCGGTGCCAGCCGCCGAAGGAGCGGCCCGCGTAGTCCCGGACCCCCACCTGATCGGCGATCTCGGCGCAGTCGCGGTCGACCCGGGCGATCAGCTTGCTCAGCCGCAGCAGGGCGCCGGGCTGCACATGGGTCAGGTCCGTGAGCCAGAGCCCGGTGGGCCAGCGCCCGCTGTCCCTCCACTCACCGAGCAGCAACAGACCACGCCGGTCGCCGGCTTGCTCCGGAGCCGCTGAGCGGGACGCGCGGGCGGGCAGCGCGACGCGCAGGGCCGCCACCAGACTGGTCCGGGACGCCGCCGCCGGGCCGTGGTCGGTCCAGACGGCCTGACGCCGCAACTCCTTCGCCGCGCCCATGATCTGGTACGCGGGGAGCTCGCTGCGCCGGGCCTGCGCCGTCGCGTCCGCTGCCGCCAGCAGCTGAGTGCCACTCACCCTGATCAGAAACGGCAGTCCCGCGGCACGCAGTTGGCGCACCGTGGTGGCGGCGTCCGTCTCGCGCGAGTCCAGCACCACCGGGAGTAGGGGCAGCCCCTGTTCCACCACCAGTTCCCGGCACACTTCGATCGCGCACTCGCCCAGCGTCTCCTCCGGACTCAGCGATTCGGGAATCGAAGCCCGGACCCTGCGTCGCCCGTCGTCGAGCCACGTACCGGACAGGTGCAGCCGCCAGTTGACCGGACTGCTCATCCGGTCGGACGCCGCCCAGACCCCGAAAGCCTGCTGGGCGTTGAGAACCTGGCCGAAGGCGGGGAAGTACCGCCGGTCGACACCGACGGAGTGCTCACCGGCCTTCGGAATGATCATCGGTCGTACCACCCACGCACTGGGGAGCGCGGCCCGCACCAGATACCGGGCGAGCTGCCCACGCACCTCCGCCCAGTCCCAGGTGGAACTGCTGATGAAGTGGTGCAATCCCTGTTCGGTGGTCGCCCCACCGGTCAGCGCGGCCATGTTCCGGATCGATTTGCGTCCCTCGGCTGCCAGGAGACCGCGTACGTACTCCACACCCCGCCTGCGCTGGTCCCGCCGCGGCAGGGACGCGAAGAGCGCCGAGCACAGTTCGGTGAGCACTTCCTCCTGGGCTCCGGCGTGGATGGATGCGTACGCCTCTCTCTGCACGTCTTGCGCGCACAGGGCAACACCGGACATTGATCTACCTCATCTCGTCTCCCGCACGGGACAACCGTGTGTGAACGCCGTTCCTCAACGGTGCGGGGTACCGCCTGGTAGCTCATAGGTATTCAGGACACACTGCTGAGGCGCGCTCCGGTGACCTGGCCACCGTCGCGGGGCGGCACACGGGGACGACAGCGGCGGGACGTGGCCGGGGTTTCAGATGTCGCCGTACGCCTCGCTGCCGAGTTCCAGCGACGCGGCCCCGGCCGTGCTGTCGGCGAGCCAGACCCGGAAGCTCCCGACATCCGCGTCCGGCAGTGCGATGTCGATCGTCACCGCCTCCGCGTAGCGGACCTCGCGCACGACGCGACCGGTGGCCCGCAGGTCGTTCTCCAGCTTGCCCGCGCGCTGGTGGTCGACGGTGACCGTGGCCAGCCGGTAGCGCTGCCTGACGATGGTGCCCAGCTCGTCGAGGGCCTCTCCGACAGCTCCGCCGTAGGCCCGGATCAGCCCGCCCGCCCCCAGCTTCACCCCGCCGAAGTAGCGGGTGACGACGGCGACGGCGTACCGCACCTCGCGTCGCAGCAGCATCTGGAGCATCGGCACACCGGCGGTCCCGCCGGGCTCACCGTCGTCGCCGGCTTTCTGTACGGAGGCGTCGGCGCCGATGACGTACGCGAAGCAGTGGTGGGAAGCGCCGGGGTGCTCCCTGCGGATGCGTGCGAGGAAGGCCTGTGCCTCCTCCTCGGTCGCGGCGGGGGCCAGTGCGCAGATGAAGCGCGATCTGTTGACCTCGGTCTCGTGCACACCCTCGCGGGCGACTGTCCGGTACTGCTCCTGCATCGGGCCAGCCTATGCGGCCCTGCGGGAACAGTCCTGGCGGGTACGCCGTTGTCCAGTCATGCACGCAGACACGGACACCATCCGCAAGATCCTCACCACGACCGGCGACACCTGGGCGATCGTGGGACTGTCGAGCAACAGAGGGCGGTCGGCGTTCGGCGTGGCCGGGGTGCTCCAGCGCTACGGCAAGCGCATCGTGCCGGTCCATCCCAAGGCGGAGACGGTCCACGGCGAGCAGGGGTACGCATCGCTCTCCGACATCCCTTTCCCCGTCGATGTCGTCGATGTCTTCGTCAACAGCGACCTGGCGGGTGCCGTCGCCGACGAGGCGGTGGCCGTCGGCGCCAAGGCGGTCTGGTTCCAGCTCGGCGTGATCGACGAGGCCGCGTACGGGCGGGTGCGGGAGGCCGGGCGTGACATGGTCATGGACCGCTGCCCGGCCATAGAGATTCCTGCTCTGGGCTGACCCGGCCGAGCCGGGACCGGGAGCGGTCCCGGCTGCCTCAGCCGCCAAGCCCCTCGATGACGATCGCGCCCGGCAGCCCGGCGAACGCCTTGCCGGGAACGATCAGCTTGCCCCTGCGACTGCCGCTGCCGACGAGCACCCAGTCCAGGTCCACGACGGCGGAGTCCACGAGCAGCGGCCAGCCGGCGGGCAGTCCGACCGGGGTGACCCCGCCGTACTCCATGCCGGTCTCGCCGGTGGCGGTGTCCATGGGCGCGAAGGACGCCTTGCGCGCGCCGAGTTGCTTGCGGACGGCGCCGTTCACGTCGAGACGGGTACGGGACAGCACCAGACAGGCGGCGAGCGAGGTCTCTCCGCCGCGCTTGCCCGCGACGACGACACAGTTCGCCGAGACGTCGAGCAGCTCCGGCCCGTAGTGCGCCACGAAGGCGGCGGTGTCGGCGATCTCCGGGTCGCTGTCCACGTAGATCAGGTCCTGGGCGGGGACGTCTCCCTGCCAGTGCCGCACCGCGTCGGCGACCGGTGCGGTCAGCAGGTCCAGGCAGTCCTGGGCGTGGCGGACATCGTCGAAGGTACCGATGGGAGCGCGCATACGGCTCACGCTAACAGCCGCCGCCCGTACCCCGGTTCGGTGCTGCCGCAGGCCTGTCCCGCCCGGTACGGCGAGCGGGAACAGCAGGCTCGGGCCACCGGCGGGGACTGCGGGCGGCCGGACTGCGGGCGAGCGGACTACGGATGGGCGGACTGCGAGCGAGCGGACTACGGACGGGCGGACTACGGGCGCTGCCGGCCGACCGGCGGGATGGACACGGCCATCGTCATCTCGACCGTCTCCGTGCCCTCGTTGCGGTAGGCGTGCTCCACGTTGGCCTCGAAGGTCGCCGAGGTCCCGGCCGGTACCGAGTGCGCCACCCCGTCGGCGACCAACGTGAGTTCACCGGCGGTGACATGGAGCAGTTCGACCGTCCCCGGCGGGTGCGCGTCCGATGTGCTGCTGTCGCCGGGCATCAGCCGCCAGGCCCACATCTCCAGCGGCCCGCGCGTCTCGTTGCCGACGAGCAGGACCGTGTGGCTGCCCGCGTCCGTCCCCCACATACGGACCGCCTGCTCGGCCGGGACGATCCTGACCTGCGGCCCCTGCTCGTAGTCGAGGAGCGTGGTGATGCTGACGCCAAGGGCGTCCGCGAGCTTCACCGTGGTGCCGACACTGGGGTTCGTGCGGGCCTGCTCGATCTGGATGATCATGCCTCGGCTGACACCCGCCCGGGCCGCCAGCGCGTCGAGTGTGAAGCCCCGCTCGCCGCGCCAGCGCTTGAGGTTCCGGGCAAGCGACTGGGTGAGCTGGTCGAAGTCCGACACATTCCGTCCATTATTCTGGATGACAGGGTTCAATATCTTGCACTACGGTGTGGTGCACCCAACGATTCACCGCACTGTACTGCGAGGCCCCGATGACTGCCCTCTTCGCCCTGGCCACCAGCCTGCTCTGGGGGCTGGCCGACTTCGGCGGCGGGCTCCTCACCCGGCGGATACCCGCGCTGACGGTGGTCGTCGTCTCGCAGGCGGTGGCCGTGGTGGTGCTCGGCTCGATCGTGGTGGCCACCGGCGGCTGGAGCGAATTCGGGCCGCAGCTCTGGTTCGCCGTGGCAGCCGGTGTGGTGGGGCCGGTGGCGATGCTCAGCTTCTACAAGGCTCTCGCACTCGGCCCGATGGGCGTGGTGTCGCCGCTCGGCTCACTCGGTGTCGTCGTCCCGGTCGGCGTCGGGCTGGTGCTCGGTGAACGGCCCGGCGTACCGCAGTTCGCCGGAATCGCCGTGGCCGTCGCAGGCGTGGTGCTCGCGGGCGGGCCCGAGCTGCGGGGAGCGCCGGTACAGCGGCAGGCGGTCGCGCTGACGCTGATCGCCGCGGTGGGCTTCGGCACGGTGATGTCCTTGATCTCCGAGGCCTCCACCACCGTCACCGGTCTCTTCCTCGCGCTGTTCGTCCAGCGCGTCGCCAATGTGGCGGTCGGCGGGACGGCCCTGTACGTCTCGGTGCGGCGCGGGGCGCGGGCACTGCCCGAGGGTGGCGGGGCGGGGCTGATCCTGCGGTCGCTGCCGGCGCTCGCCTTCGTCGGCCTCGCCGATGTGGCGGCCAACGGCACCTACTCGCTCGCCGCCCACTCGGGGCCGGTCACCGTCGCCGCGGTCCTGGCCTCCCTCTACCCGGTGATCACGGCGCTGGCCGCGCGCGGATTCCTCAAGGAGCGGCTGCGCGCGATACAGGCCGCGGGTGCGGGGCTCGCGCTGGTGGGGACGGTACTGCTCGCCACCGGCTGACGGGCGAGGGCCGCGGCTGACGGGAGAGACCGGCGGCAAGCCCGGGCGGTCGGGCAGTGCGAGACGACGTGCGGGAGCCCGAGCGGTCGGGCAGTGCGAGCAGTCGGGCAGCGCGAGCAGTCAGGTCAGGAAGCGTCGGGTTCCAGGCTGCCGAGGGCGAGCAGCTGCTCCGGGGTGACGCCCTCGGGAATCGGCACGGGGGCCGGTGTACGCAGCGGGGGCTGCCACCCGTTCTCCGCGTCCCAGCTCCGTACGATCCGCGCGGGCGCCCCGGCGACCACCGCATGGTCGGGCACCTCGCCGCGTACCACCGCGCCCGCGGCGACCACGACATTGCGGCCGAGCCGGGCGCCCGGCAGGATGACCGCGCCGGTCCCGAGCCAGCATCCCGGCCCGATCACGACAGGCGCGGTCCGCGGCCACTGCTTGCCGACGGGCTCGTGCGGATCGTCGTAACTGTGGTTCGTGGACGTGATGTAGACGTACGGGCCGCAGTAGGTGTCCGATCCGACGGTGACCCTGGTATCGGCGATCACATGGCTGCCGCGCCCGAGCACGACACCGTCGCCCAGCGTCAGGATGGGATCGGGGCCGAGGTCCAGATCGGGCATCATCCCGGCGGTGAGCGTGACCTGTTCACCGATGATGCAGTGGTTGCCCAGCTCGATCCAGGGTTCGCCGAAGACGGCGCCCTGCGGGAAGGCGAGCCGCGTTCCGGTGCCGATCCGGCGGAAGCGCAGCTTCCCCGGCCGCTCCGCCGTCACCGCGCCCGCCCGCTGCATCCACTGCCATCCGGCGTGCAGCGCACGGGATGTCAGCGATGAGAACGTGTTTCTGTTCCGGGCCACCCCCACACCGTACTCAGCGGGCCGGGCGGCGATCAGAGGGGCGGGCTGTGATCTTCGACCCAGCGTCGCTTACGGTGCCGGAAGGCGCGGGCGCGCACCATACGGGTCCCGGTAACGCGGGAAGCGATGCGGGAAGCAAGGAGACAGCAGTGGCGGAGCAGTCCTTGATCAGCGGTGTCGGCGGCCGGGAGCCGGTGGTCGACCCGCAGTCGTTCACGGCGCCCACGTCCGTCGTCATCGGCGATGTGACACTGGCCGCCGGTTCCAGCGTCTGGTACCACACGGTGCTGCGGGCCGACTGCGGGCCGATCGTGGTCGGCGCCGACAGCAACATCCAGGACAACTGCACGGTGCATGTCGATCCGGGGTTCCCGGTCACGGTCGGCGAGCGGGTGTCCGTGGGGCACAACGCGGTGCTGCACGGGTGCACGGTCGAGGACGATGTACTCGTCGGGATGGGCGCCACGGTCCTCAACGGCGCACATATCGGTACCGGTTCGCTGATCGCCGCTCAGGCGCTCGTCCCGCAGGGGATGCGGGTCCCGCCGGGCTCACTGGTCGCGGGGGTCCCGGCGAAGGTCAAGCGCGAGCTGACCGACGAGGAGCGCGAGGGCATCAAGCTCAACGCGGCGATGTATCTGGAGCTGGCCAAGGGCCACCGCGACGTGGGCTGAGCGCGCCGCCTCCGGATGGCGGGGCCGGGCAGCCCGACGCTAGCCTGAAAGCGCAGCCGTGCCGTGCGCGGAGCCCTGCGACCAGGAGACGGAGTCCATGGGTGCGGACCGCACAGTGGATCAGCCGCCCGGGCAGGGCCCGGGCGGTACGCCGCCGCTGCCCGCCGCACGGCGTGCACGGCGCCACGGTCCGCTGTTCGGCCCGTGGCCGGTTCTGGCCGTGGTGTCCCTCGGTGGCGTCGCCGGAGCGTCGGCCCGTTACGGCGCCGGACTGCTCTGGCCCACCGAGGCCGGCGGTTTCCCCTGGACGACCCTGCTGGTGAACGTCGTGGGGTGCGCCGTGATCGGGGTGTTCATGGTGGTGATCACCGATGTGTGGGCGGCGCACCGGCTGGTGCGCCCGTTCTTCGGCACCGGGGTGCTCGGCGGATTCACCACGTTCTCCACCTACGCGGTGGACATCCAGCGGTTGGTGCACGGCGGCCACGCCAGTACCGGCCTGGCGTATCTCGGACTGACGCTGCTCGCGGCTCTCGCAGCGGTGTGGAGCGCGGTGTGGGTGTCACGCCGCGCAGTGGCGTGGAGGCAGACATGACCGTGCCCAGCGGTACGGCCGCCCTGCGGGCGACCATCTTCGTCGGGGAATCCGACCTCTGGCACCACAAGCCGGTGTATTCGGAGATCGTGCACCGGGCCCACCGAGCCGGTCTGGCAGGGGCGAGTGTCTTCCGCGGCATCGAGGGCTTCGGCGCCTCGTCGCTGATCCACACCCAGCGGCTGCTGTCGCTGAGTGAGGATCTGCCGGTGGCCGTGGTGATCGTGGACGCCGCCGAAAAGGTCCGGGCGTTCCTGCCCCAGCTGGACGAGCTGATCACCGAGGGCATGGTGGCTCTCGACGACTGCGAGGTCATCCATTTCCCGGACCGGCAGCCGGACCGCTGAGGCGCTGGGCCGCTGAGATATCGGGCCGCTGAGCCGCTGGATGCCGGGCCGCTGCCGTATATGACCGCGTGCGGGCGGGCGGTGCGGGCGGGTGGGTTCAGTCGGCAGGTACGGATTCCGGCGTCTCGGCAGCCGCCTGGGCCTTGGCATGCGCCTTCTTCGCCCGGTTCTTGATGATGAGCATCGAGGCCACGCCGAGCACTGCGGCCACGGCCAGGCCCGCGTACGAGAAGTTCTTGAACCACGACTCGGCGACGATGCCCACGTAGTAGACGGCGACGGTCGTGCCGCCGGCCCACAGGATGCCGCCGAGTGCGTTGGCGGTGAGGAACTTCCAGTACGGCATGTGCAGTACGCCGGCCAGCGGCCCGGCGAAGATCCGGAGCAGGGCGATGAAACGGCCGAAGAACACCGCCCACATGCCCCACTTCTCGAAGGACCGCTCCGCCATGGCGATGTTGGCCCCGCTGAAGTGTCCGGGGAATCTGCGGCCGAGCCAGGCGATCAGCGGACGTCCGCCCTTGCGCCCGATGGCGTACCCGATCGAGTCACCGACAATCGCGCCCGCCGAGGCGCAGATGCCCAGTACGAGTGGGTCGATATGGCCCTGCTGTGAGGCCAGCAGGGCGGCGCTCACCAGCACGATCTCGCCCGGCAGCGGAATCCCGAGGCTCTCCACCCCGATGACCACCGCGACCAGCAGATAGATGCTCACCGCCGGAATCGTCTCCAGCCACGCCTGGATGTGCACCGCCGGCCCCTGCCCTTCGAAGTACCCGTCTCTACCGGGAAGCGCGCCCCCCGCGCCCCCCGCGCCGCCTGTGGGAAGCCTACCCGCTCGCCCGGCGGCGGTGGCGGACAGCAGAAGGCGCCCCCACGCGGGAGGCGCCCTGCCCGCCAGGACCCGGGATTCAGGAGCCGGGAACCAGGGCCCGGCAGCCTGAAGTCATGACTCAGGAGTCAGCGGTCAGCGGTCACGCATCAGGAGTTCGGACGCAGCGTCCAGACCACCGTCATCTCACCGGTGACCGCCTCGTCCGCACGCCGGATCGCTATGTGGACCGGGAACTCGGGGCGCTCCCCCGCGTCCAGCTCCGCCACCACATCGGCCACCGGGCGGCCCAGCGTGGCGGTCGCCGTGACGTCACCCATGGCGAGCTTCTTGTAGTCGATCTCGGCGCGCACCGCGAGCGGCACGGCACGCGACATCTGCTCGCCGAACGCGGCGATGACGATCGCACCGCTCGCCGACTCCGCGAGGGTGAACATCGCGCCCGCGTGCGGTCCGCCGACGTGGTTGTGGAAGTCGGCCTGGTCCGGCAGCCGGACGACGGCCCGCTCCGGCGTCGTCTCGATGAAGTCGAGTTGGAGGGTCCTGGCCATGGGCACGGTGGCAGCGAGCAGCTCGCCTGCGGACATCTGTTCTGCGGTCATGGAACGGGAGGTTACCCGCGAGTAGGTCGGCTTGGCCATACCGGGCCGGGGGCGGCCGTAGCGACGTGCCCCTGTCACCTCTATGGTTACTCGCCATGTGGCCAGGACAGCAGCCGCCCGGGGGCGAGCAGAACCCGCAGGACCAGAATCCGAATCCCTATCAGCAGCCGGGGTACCAGCAGCCGAACCCTTATCAGCAGGGACAACCTCAGCCAGGACCTCCGCAGCAGGGAGCCCCGCAGGGTTACCAGCAGCCCAGTCCGTACCAGCAGCCGACGGTTCCGCAGTACGCGGTGGGAACGCCGCCCGGCGCACCCCGCTCGCCCGAGGACAAGAAGAAGACGACGATCATCGCGATCATCTCCGCGACGGCGGTCGTAGCCGCCGCGGTGATCACCGGCGTGGTCGTGTTCAAGGGCGACGGCGACAAGGGCGGTACGGTCCAGGCCGACAAGAAGTCGCCGTCCCCGTCGGCGTCCGCGTCCACGGACCAGAAGAACCCGGCGCCTGCTCCCAACCCGCGAGCCGGGGGCGAGGGCCCCAAGCCGGTCATCGCCGGGTGGAAGGTCGTCGTGAACCCGAAGTGGGGCACCGCCTTCGACGTACCGCCGCAGTGGGAGGTGGCGTCCTCGGGCACCTTCAGCGGCTTCGAGGACGACAAGGGCAAGACCCTGATCGGCCAGTCGGCGCCAGCGTTCTACAAGTCCAAGTGGTGCACGGAGGACTCCGACAAGGACGGCTACACCGAGGACACCGGACTCGGCGGCGCGGGGACGAAGGGGGCCGACGGCGCCAAGAGCACCCAGGATGTCGCCGAGAAGCAGGTGCCCTGGTGGGTCTACGGCGCGTACACCCAGCCGAACAAGAAGCTGGTGAAGACCTCCAAGTCGAAGCCGTACACGACCAAGTCCGGGGTCACCGGCAGTCTTGCCCGCGCCTGGGCGACCAACGTGCCGAAGAAGTCCAAGTGCACCACCGACGGCCAGGCCATCACCTTCGGATTCAAGAACTCCGCGGGCGACTTCGTGGCGTTCTCCCTCTACAACAGCACCGGCGTCCCCGGGGCGATCCCCCAGTCGACGGTCGACAAGATCCTCAGCACGGTGCGACTGGCGGGCAAGCCCACGGGCGCGAGCGACGACTGAGGCTCGGTTCTTGACGGAATCCGACCCGATCTGACCCAATCCGCCTGATTGCGCCCGGTTTTCGAATGGATCGGCATCGCCCAGGCGTTTGGCATGGAGGGGCGACGGCAGCGATAGTCCCAGAGTGACGTCTCCTGCCGCCGCCCCTCCGCACTCCCGCCGCCCCGCGTGGGCCGGGCGCAACTACACCCTGCTCACGGCGGCCGCCGTGGTGACGAGCCTGGGCAGCAACGGAGCCCTGATCGCCTCGGCGTTCGCGGTGCTGGACGCGGGTGGCGACAGCAGCGACGTGGGCCTGCTCGCCGCGGCCCGCACACTGCCCCTCGTCCTCTTCCTGCTGATCGGCGGAGCGCTGGCCGACCGGCTGCCGCGCCACCGGGTGATGGTCGCGGCCAACGGCCTGAACTGCGTGTCCCAGGCCGCCTTCGCCATCCTGGTCCTGACCGGCCACCCGCCGCTCTGGCAGATGATGGTGCTCACCGCGCTGTGCGGTACGGGCCAGGCGTTCTTCTCGCCCGCGTCCGAGGGCATGCTGCTGTCCACCGTCCGGGGAGAAGAGGCCGGCCGGGCCTTCGCGTTCTACCGGATGGCCATGCAGGGCGCGGGAATCGGCGGCGCCGCGCTGGGCGGCGCGCTGATCGCCGCCATCGGACCGGGCTGGGTGCTCGCCGTCGACGCGGCGGCCTTCGCCGTCGCCGGTTCGCTCCGGGCCTTCCTCGACGTCAGCCATATCGCTCCGCGCGCACCGGGCGGCGGGATGCTCGCCGATCTGCGGGAGGGCTGGCGCGAGGTCATCGGGCGGCCCTGGCTGTGGAGCATCATCCTGCAGTTCGCCGTGGTCAACGCCGTCATCGGCGCCGCGGAGGCGGTGTACGGGCCACTGGTCGCGCGGGATTCGCTGGGCGGCGCGGGCCCCTGGGGGCTGTCGCTCGCCGCCTTCGGCGCGGGCACGGTCGGCGGGGCACTGATCATGACGCGCTGGAAACCACGCCGGCTGCTGCTGACCGGGACGCTGTGTGTCTTCCCGCTGGCGCTGCCGTCGGCGGCGCTCGCCGTGCCCGTCCCGTTCGCCGCTCTGGTGTGCGTGATGTTCTTCAGCGGCGTACTGGTCGAGACGTTCGGCGTCTCCTGGATGACGGCGCTGCACCAGGAGATCCCCGAGGACAAGTTCTCCCGGGTCTCCGCCTACGACTGGCTCGGCTCGCTCGCGATGCTCCCGCTGGCCACGGCCCTGGCGGGCCCCGCGGAGCAGGCGTTCGGACGGACAGCCTCGCTGTGGGGGTGCGCGGGGCTGGTGGCCCTGCTGACAGCAGCGGTGCTGTGTGTGCCCGACGTACGGAATCTGACGCGCCGCACGGCTGCGGACCGGACAGCCGCCGACCTCGCGGCTTCGGGTACGGCCACGGCTGACACCGCTGCTGACGTCCTCGCCCCGGAGCGCGTCCCCGGCGCCGCGCCGTCAGCCGACGCTGAAAGCTCCGTCGGGCGGCTCGGGTGAGGCGACCGCTTCCGCGTCCGTGACCGGCCGGGCGCCACCGGTGAACCGGGCCAGCGACGCACCGTGCTCGACCCGCGCGGGGAAAGCGTCCGAGGCCGTACGGCGGCTCAGCGCCGCGGTGTCCAGCTCGGTCTGCGAGGCGACGATTACCGCGTTGCCGAAGCGCCGGCCGCGCAGCACCGACGGCTCGGCGATGAGCGCGACCTCGGCGAACACCTCGGAGAATGCGGCGAGTTGGGTGCGCAGGAAGCCGAAAGGCGCGCCGTCCGCGAGGTTCGCCGCGTAGACCCCGCCGTCGCGCAGCACCCGGGCGGCCGACCGCGCGTACTCGACGGATGTGAGGTGCGCGGGCACCCGGGAGCCGCCGAAGACATCGGCGATCAGTACGTCGGCCGATGCCGCGGGTCTGCCCTCCAGCCAGCCCCGCGCATCCATGGCATGCACGGTGATCCCCGAACCGTGCGGCAGCGGCAGCTCCCCGGCGACCAGGGCGACCAGTCCCCGGTCCGCCTCCACCACGTCCTGCCGCGATCCCGGCCGGAGCGCCGCCACGTAGCGGGGCAGTGTGAGGGCGCCCCCGCCGAGGTGCACGACATCGAGCGGTTCTCCGGGGCCGGCCGCGCAGTCCACGACGTGGCCGAGCCTGCGCGCGTACTCGAACTCCAGATACGCCGGATCGTCCAGGTCCACATACGACTGGGGCGCGCCGTCGACGGTGAGCAGCCAGGCCCGCTCCCGGTCGACGTCGGGCAGCAGCCTCGCGGTGCCGTGGTCCACGTCCCGGATCACCGGTATCGCCTCGTTCACCGTCCCATTGTGCCCTCCGTGTCGCCGAGCTTGATCTGCCCGAGCTGCCGAGGATGCGTCCCTGCCCGCCGATAGGTTGGCGGGATGAGCAGTCAACGAAATGTGGAAGAGGCGTGGGTCTGGATCGTGCGGTGGCTGGGAGAACAGGCACCGAAGTCTGCCGAGACCCTGCGGCCGGGTGTCCCGAAGGAGCAGATCACACGGGCCGAGCAGCGTCTGGGTTTCCCCATACACCCGGATCTGCGGACGCTGTGGGGGCTGGCTGACGGAGTCGCCGATGACATCGATACCGGTGCGGGCGCGTTCCTCGACGGGTATGCGCTGATGCCGATCGACACCGCCTTGGAACTGCGTGATGATCTGGCCGATTCCTTCGATGGCTGGGGCCGCTTGTGGCTTCCGATCACCACGAACGAGGTGAACGAGCCGTGGATGGGGGCCACCATCGACTGTGACGGTGGCCGGCTCGGCGCCTGGTCCATGGAGGACGAGCCGCAGACACCGGGCGGAACGGCCCTGGCCGAGTTGCTCGGAGACGTCATCGAAGCCCTGGAGCCGGGCACTGGCCGGCTGAAGCCCCGCCCGGGGCAGGGCGGCACAGTGCCCGGCCTTGCAGACGGCGCACTGATCTGGGCCGACCCGGTCGACAAACCCGCGCTGCGCTTCCTCGGTTGGGCAGCGCTACACCCCTGACCTGCCCTCTTTCCGGCACGGCGCCCCGGTGTTCAGCCGTGCATCTGCCTCTGACAGCCATACGTACTCGCGTCGATCGTTGATCGTTGATCGTGTGGTGTTGTACGCCGTCTCGGCGCAGCAGGTGACCGATACCCGTGAAAAGTTCCGGCATCCGTTGTTGACGTGGTTGGGTGCTTGAGGTCGTCGAGAAGGATGAGGTTGTGGGTCATGTCCGAGTTCGCGTCGGCTGATGAGCGCGCATGGCGGGTGGTTGAGGCCGCGTTGGGCGGGAAGCTTCCGTCGGGTGCCCGAGTCTCCGAGGTCGCGTTGTGGGGTGTGAGGGTGGTGCTGGTGTACCGGCTCGACGAGGCGGAACACCGCCGACGAGCTGCATCGAACGCCGAGCCCCTCAATGATCTCTGGCTGCTGGACACCCTGTTGAAGCTGCCCGTTGGCAGGCCGGTGCCGTTGGCCATGCTGGAGGGCAGGGACCGGCGTCGGCTGTCCAAGGGGTGGCCGGCGGGAGCGGTGGAGCAGCGGGCGGACATGGTGGAGCGGGCGGCGACACTGCCGTTGTGGGTGGATCTGGCCGTGGTGCGCAGCGAAACCGCTGGCTTGGAGGCTCTGCATGTGATGCCGTTCGGCGCGTACGCGCCACAGGCCATCTGGCTGGACTGCCTCCCGGCAGGGTCGGAGCAGTTGCTGGAGGAGGCGGCACATTTCAGCACGGGGGTCGTGCACTGGCAGGGTGCCGGTGAGCCGCAGGTGCTGGTTCCTGTGCAGCCGCTGGCGGACGTGGCCGGCACGGCCGCCGGGTGGCGGTTCACCGAGCATGCTTATGAGCAGGCGTCGGGCCGGGTCGGGGGGCCCGGGGAAGTCAGTCCTCTGCGACCGCCCACTGCATAAGGGCGGCAGGGGGTTCAGGGGCCCTGGCGAGCCTCCATCGGCGCACTATTTCTCCCCTGCCATCGATGGCTTTCCAGCAGCGCTTCTGCCACAGCCTTCGGCGTTGAGGACCTGCTGGAGTTCTCTGCAGTTCTTGCGCCCATGGCAGCCAGGTGGCGACGTTGTGCTCATCTGCGGCCTGGACGTCTTCCGCGTCATCGCTGAAGCGGGCGAGGCTGAGGCCGTTGCAGGCGTCGCAGTGGCACTCGGGTGCGTCGGAGAATCCGTAGAAATGGGCGAGCCGGTCGCCATGGAAGTACTCCATGAGGGCGGGGTGCAGGACGCGGGCCCGGCGCGTTCCGGAGGGATTGGCGCCGGGCGTCCCGGCAGCTCCCGGCGGCCGGAAGGTGCGGCAGGCCGGCTGGACTCCGATGGAAACGAAGGTCGCGCCGTGAGCGAGGGCGTCGAGTCCGGAGAGGCCGGTCCGGATGAGGCCAGTGCTGTTGATGCGAGACATGAGTGCACGCAGGCGCAGTGCGGTGTCCCGGTCCGGAAGCGGCTCGTCGACAGATCCCAGCGCGATGGCTTTGAGGTGTGGCACTCGGTTGAGGGTGCGGATCAGGAAGCCGGCCATGTCGTCGCTCCGCAGCCACCGTGCGTCGAGCGGGACGGTGAAGATGACGGTGTCCGGGTCGAGTTGCTTCATACGGCGGGTGGCTTCCGCCACGGCCGCAGTGTCCCCTGCTTCGAAGTACCGGGTGGGTGTGAGGACGGCGGTCGCGCCGGCGTCGAGCTGTTCGGACCCTGGGTACATCGAGGTGGCCGGCTCGGGGTAAAGACCCGCCGGTGCGAAGCGTGGCCGGGTCTGAAGGAAGGACTCGTGGGCGCCGGCCGTGTGCTGTTCGTACAGAGCCGGGTCGAGCAGGAGCGGTTCATCGGCGAGATGGCGCTGCGCGTCTTTGGTCTCCGCGAGGGCTTTGGTGCCGCACAGGATGATCCCGCCGAAGCCGGCCCCATCGTCCGCCGGCGGCTCCGCGGTGCGCGTGTGAAGCAGGACCTTGTCCCCCAGGGCCTGCCGTGCGGACCGCCCCCGCCCGGATAAGTCGCCGTTCTCGTACCCCGTCATCCGCTGCTCCCCCCGGCACGGATCGAGTTACACCTCGACGTATTACAGAGTGCAAGGGTCCGATGACTCTGACAAGAGCGCCCCCTCTGTGCAGGACCGTCATGCGCGATGGAACGGCCAGTTCTCCACCCCGGCCGCGCGTAGCCCCTCAACACACCCACCGCACTCCATTCGAAACGTGAAACCGCCTACATCCCCCACCCCGGTGATGGTGAGTACGTTCTCCACCGGGAGCAGGAACGGCGCGTCGGTGTACCGCTCGGGCATCGGCACATAGGTGTCCACCGCGTCGAGCAGCGCCTCGACCGAGGCCGCCCAGCGCGGGTCGCCCTCCAGCGCCTTCAGCCCCGACACCCGTACCACCGGGGCCGCGTCCCCGCCGTATCCATGGGCGGAGAGCAGTTGACGGACCTCCAGCTCGACCAGGTCGGTCAGCTCCTCGTCCCCCGCGTCCGCCTTGTCGAGGGCGACGACGATGTGGTCGACGCCGACCTGACGGGCCAGCAGGACGTGCTCCGCGGTCTGCGGCATGACCCCGTCGAGCGCGGAGACGACGAGGATCGCCCCGTCGAGCTGGGCGGCGCCGGTGACCATGTTCTTGACGTAGTCCGCGTGTCCCGGCGTGCCGAGGTGGGCGCAGTGGCGGGTGTCGGTCTCGTACTCCACCTGCGTGATGTTGATGGTGATGCCGCGCTGCGCCTCCTCCGGCGCCCGGTCGATCCGGTCGGAGGCGATGAAGGAGGTACTGCTGTCCGCGCGGTCGCTGAGCACCTTGGTGATGGCAGCGGTCAGGGTGATCTTGCCGTGGTCGACGTGGCCCATGGTGCCGATGTTGAGGCGGGGCTCGGTACGCATGTATGCCGTCTTGGGCATGGCCTTTTTCTTCCTCGCGAAATTCGGGAAATACCGAAGTGTGGCGGGACCCCCGGATCCGGCCGACCCTCCCCCTGCGGGGTCCGCCGGACAGTCCGGGAAGGGTCAGCTTCGGGCGCCGCCGAGGAGCGCTGCGGCAACGGCCGCACGGTGCACGGCCGTTGCGGCAGGTGCGGCGTAATCGGGGAGACCGGCAGCCTTCGGCGCGTCCGCGACTGCGGACGGCGCTGCGAGGAAGGCGTACCGGAACATGCCCTGATCCTCCCCCCGGCGCCGTCGGTACGTCGACCGGTTTTCCCGCTCGTCCGGGAATCCTTGACGGCCCGTGATGAGCCGCGGAGCGCCCCGCGCCGCCGGAAGCCCGGAGCCATTACGACGATCACACCCGGGTGTCGGTTAGTCTCCCGGGATGCTGGAGCCCGCTGCCCGACCCGCCGCCGGACTGACCGTGCGCTGCGTCAGGGCACTTGCCTCGCCGTGGTCCCGGCTCTCCCTGCTCGTGGTGCTGCTGGTGGCCGCGGCGACCCTGATGCTCCTCTTCCAGCCGCAGCGGCTGCTCGCGGCGGGCTGGCCGCCACAACTCAGCGGGATCTCGGCCATCGTGCTGTTCTCCGTCGCGTACGGCGCCTGCACGGCCGCCTTCGTGCCCAGGCCGCTGCTGAATCTCGCGGCGGGCGCCCTCTTCGGCAGCCAGGCCGGGCTCGGCGCGGCCGTCGCCGGGACGGTGCTGGGGGCCGGCGTGTCCTTCGGCCTCGGCCGGCTGCTCGGCCAGAGCGCGCTGCGGCCGTTGCTGCGCGGGCGCTGGCTGACGGCGGCCGACGGGCAGTTGAGCCGGCACGGCTTCCGTTCGATGCTCGCGCTGCGGCTCTTCCCCGGGGTGCCGTTCGCCGCCGCCAACTACTGCGCGGCGGTGTCGCGGATGGGGTGGCTGCCGTTCCTGGTGGCCACCGGGCTCGGGTCGGTCCCGAACACGGCGGCGTACGTGGTGGCGGGCAGCCGGGCGTCCTCGCCCACCTCTCCGGCGTTCCTGGTCTCGATGGGCTTCATCGTGGTGTCCGGGGCGGGCGCCGCGTGGATCGCCTGGCGCAAGCGGCACCGGCTGCGCGGCCACTGACCCCGTCCGGGGGCCGTGGCGGGGCCGTGGCGGGGGCCGTTGGCCGTCCGTACGCGAGAGGGTCGACGGCCGTACACCTTCGGCGGTTACGTTCCTTGCGCATCAGCCCCTTGATCCTTTGGACGGCCCCCACCCATGTCTTGGTTCGAATCGTTCGTCCTCGGATTCGTGCAGGGGCTGACCGAGTTTCTGCCCGTGTCCTCCAGCGCCCATCTGCGGCTGGCCTCAGCCTTCGCGGGCTGGCCCGACGCGGGTGCGGCTTTCACGGCGATCACGCAGATAGGCACCGAGGCCGCGGTCATCATCTACTTCCGCAAGGACATCGCCAGGATCGTCTCGGCGTGGTTCCGCTCGCTCACCGACCGCTCGCTGCGCGCGGACCACGACGCCCGGATGGGCTGGCTCGTCATCGTCGGGACCATCCCGATCGGTGTGCTGGGGATCCTGCTCAAAGACCAGATCGACACGTCCTTCCGGGACCTGCGGGTCATCGCCTGCACCCTGATCGGGATGGGCCTGGTGCTGGGCGCGGCCGACCGGCTGGCCGCCCGCGACGAGAGCGGCGGCAGGCACAGGGCGGGCAGGGAGCGCAGGTCGCTTGAGGAGCTGACCGTCCGGGACGGGCTGGTCTACGGGCTCTGCCAGGCGCTCGCGCTGGTCCCGGGCGTCTCCCGCTCGGGCGCCACGATCAGCGGCGGTCTACTCATGGGCTACACCCGTGAGGCGGCCGCCCGGTACTCGTTCCTGCTGGCGATCCCCGCGGTCCTCGCCTCCGGGGCCTTCGAACTCAAGGACGCGGCCGGGAGCGGCGGGACGCCGTGGGGGCCGACGCTGCTGGCGACGGTCGTGGCGTTCGCCGTGGGGTACGCGGTCATCGCGTGGTTCATGAGGTTCATCTCGTCGAGGAGCTTCATGCCGTTCGTGGTCTACCGGATCCTGCTGGGTGTCGCCCTGTTCGTCCTGGTCGGTACGGGGGTGCTCAGCCCGGACGCGGGTCCGGCCGGGGGCTGAGGGGGCGGGGAACGGGCGGCGGAGCAGGGCGCGTTAGGACCGGATCACCGCACCGCACCGTACTGAACCGGGCGCCGTCACTTACAGGTTCACCCGCCGGTTCACGCGCTGCCGGTCCGCTTGCTGCCGGTTCACCGACCGGTTCACTTGCCCGTTCCGGACCCCTCGTCCGGACCGAGGGGCGGCTCGTCCTCCCGTACCGGCGGTTCGTCCTCCGGTACGGGCAGGTCGGACTCCGCCTCCGCTTCCCCGGACGGACCGGGCTCCGCCGGCCGGGACCGCTCCAGCGCCTCCAGCCCCGGCAGCGGGATCCCGAGTGTGGTCAGGTCCAGCTTCGCCGCCTCGACCTCTTCGGCGGAGAGCCCGGGTACGGCGGCCTCCACCGCCTCGGTCGCGGAGGTACCGGACTTCGCCGTGCCGGTCTCCGCTTCGGGCTCCGCCCCCGGCATCTGCGGGTAGCGCTGTGCCCGCTCCAGGAACCGGAGCAGCTCGACCGGGAACGGCAGGACCAGCGTGGAGTTCTTCTCGGACGCGACCTCGGCCACCGTCTGCAGCAGACGGAGCTGGAGGGCGGCCGGGTGCTCGGACATCACTTCGGCGGCCTGGGCCAGCTTCTTCGACGCCTGGAGCTCGGCATCGGCGTTGATGACCCGGGCACGCCGTTCACGGGCCGCCTCGGCCTGCCGTGCCATCGACCGCTTCATCGTCTCGGGCAGCGACACGTCCTTGATCTCCACCCGGTCGATCTGCACACCCCAGCCGATGGCCGGACTGTCGATCATCAGCTCCAGGCCCTGGTTCAGCTTCTCGCGGTTCGACAGCAGATCGTCCAGATCGCTCTTACCGATGATCGAACGCAGCGAGGTCTGCGCCATCTGCGAGACGGCGAACCGGTAGTCCTCGACGGCGATGACCGCGTCGGCCGCGTTGACCACCTTGAAGTAGACGACCGCGTCGACCCGTACGGTCACGTTGTCCCGCGTGATGCCCTCCTGGGCCGGGACCGGCATCGTCACGATCTGCAGATTCACCTTGTGCAGCCGGTCGACGCCCGGGATCACCGTGGTGAATCCCGGCAGCCGTTCCGCCTCGCGCAGCCGGCCGAACCGGAAGACCACACCACGCTCGTACTGCTTGATCACGCGCGCCGCGGAGATTCCGTACACAGCGGCGCAACAGAGGATCACCACTATCGCGGTCAGAAGTACTGCCACCATTACGACCCCCTATTGCCCGAGTCGCTTACGCTTCCCACGATATGCCCCAAATGCCGTAATCGGCGATCGGCGCAGCGCCCTGGCCGCTCTCCAGCCGGCCGAGAGCGCGAAGAGCGCCGCCGTGATCAGCAGCCACCGGGTCAGGAACACTCCGCCGGGCAGCCCCGTGGCCCGCCCGTAGCGTTCTGGCGGGCCGAGGATCAGCGGGAACCAGACGAGCAGCAGCAGTCCGGACAGCGCCGCCGGCACTCTGAGCGTGTTGGTCCACCCTCCGCGGACCACGCCGGGCAGCGCCCGCAGGGCCCGGTCGGCCAGTGAGTAGAGCGGAATCAGCACCAGATCCTGCACCAGGGCCGCGCCGGCGAACCATACGACGATCCCGGACCAGTCGCCCGCCAGCAGCCGGACCCCCGCGTATCCCGCCACCGCGAAGGAGACCAGCAGCACGGCGAGCTGCAGCGGACCTGCCCCGTACCGGCGCTCGAACCGCCGCATCACAGCTCCCCGAAGGTCAGCGAGGCCACCCATTTGGTGTTGAGCACGCCCGGAGCCGCCGGGACGATGATCCGTGCCGGGTAACCGTGGTCGGGCGAGAGATCGGCGCCGTTGACGCGCAGCGCCAGCAGCGATCCCGGGTCGCGCACCTGGTTGTCCCGCAGCGCGGCCACCCGGAAGGAACCGTGCCGCTGGAGGGACCGTACGAGCACCCCCGGTGGCCGGTCCCCCGCGCCGACCAGGGCGGCCAGATCCCGGAGCCGTACGCCGTGCCAGCCCTGGTCCGGTGTCGACCAGCCCTCCACGCAGGCGATGGGAAGGTGCGCGCCGTGCTGCGGCAGGCGCAGCAGCTCCTCGCGCGTCAGACGCACCGATCCCCGGGGGCCCCGCACCTCCAGCCGCCAGCCGTCGCCGGTGTCCCGGGACCTGATGCCGGCCAGGGCCGCGGTCTTGTTGATCTGGAAACCGTTCGGGCCGCGCCCGGGTTCCCCGCCGCCGTGCGGGGCGAGCAGGGCGACCCGGCGCAGCGGTCCGCCGATGCTCTGGCCCGCCGTGACCGCGAACAGCAGGAGCGATCCGCCGCCGGCCAGCCCCAGGAGACCGCGCCGGGAGAGCGTCATCGCCGCTGGGCGTGGCGTGACCAGGCCGGAGTTGTCGGGGGGCTCCTGCTGCCGGACCACGGGCTCCCGCAGCGGCGCCCGCAGCCCCCTCTCACGCAGCACCCGCACCGCCATGGGGAGGCGGAGAGCCACATGCGCGGCGAAGGCGGCGGTGAACACCCAGGCGCCGTAGAAGTGCAGCCTGTAGAACGACCCGGGAAAGAGGTAGTCGAGCTGGACGTTGAGCAGGCCGGTGGCGAACTCGAAGAGCACCCCGCCGACCAGCAGGAGCAGCGAGATCCGCTCCAGTGCGTGGGCCACCGACCGGGCGGGCGGCAGCGCGAAGAGCTTCGGGACGACGGACCAGAGCTTGGCGAGCAGCACCGGGACGAGCACGACGCCGAGCGTCACATGCACGCCCTGGGTGAGCCGGTAGAGCCAGTGCGGGTGGGTGGGCCATGCGAAGAGATAGAGGCCGAGCAGCCCCTTGTCCGGGGTCTTGTCGTTGACGGCGGCGAGATCCGGGTTGTAAGCGGCGTAGGACAGCAGGCCCGTCACGACCAGGACGGTGATCCCGGCCAGCAGGACGACGCCGAGCAGCGCCGTCAGCCATGGCCCGCGCAGCGGACTGCGCCAGAATTCGGGGGCGGCGGGCGAGAGGATCTGCGGGGCATTCGGCTTGGCGCGCATGGCACTTCCCGGACGGTTCCGGCGGTGGTCGTCCACGGCCGCGCCCCGACGTTAAGCCGGTGCACCGGCCTTGCGGGGCCCGGAACCGATGACGAAACTCTGACGTCGGGCGGCCCCCGCGAGGAGATCTGACGGTTCGGTGACGGACGGCTTCGCCTCGGTGTTTCCCGCAGCCCCGCGGCCTAGCGTGGGCCTGTGACAGCCCCCGCCCCCCTCGCTGAGAAGTCCACCGAGCCCGTGTCCCCGGCGCGCCGGGGACGGCGTCCCGACGTCATCGCCGCGATCGCCGGAGCGCTGCTCGTTGCCGTGGCCGCCGTCGTCGGCACCGTCATCCAGAACGCCGACGGCACCCTGCACGTGGCGTGGCCGCCGCTGCTGGCCGACTGGCTCCCGCATGTGGGTCCCGGCACTCCCGCGGCGCTCGCCGTCGCGGCCGGGGTGATCGTCCACGGTCCTGTGCTCGCCGCCCGGCTGTCCTGGCGGACGCTGACCCTGGTGGCGTACGGCACGTCGCTGGCCTGGATCTGGTCGCTGGCCCTGGTGGACGGCTGGCAGCGGGGCGTCGCGAACCGGCTCGTGAACAGGAACGAGTACCTCAGTGTCATCGACCGGTTCGCGCACATCGGTCCGACGCTGCGCACCTTCAACCAGCACATCCTGATCGGGCACCCGCACAACTGGCCCGCGCATGTGGCGGGGCATCCGCCGGGTGCCACGCTGACCTTCGTCTGGCTGGACCGGATCGGGCTGGGCGGCGGTGGCTGGGCCGGCGTCTGGTGCATCACGGTCGGCGCATCGGCGGCGGTCGCCGTGCTGGTGGCGCTGCGCGCGCTGGCCTCCGAGCGGACCGCGCGCCGGGCGGCGCCCTTCCTTGTGCTGGCACCGGCCGCGGTCTGGATCGGGACGTCGGCGGACGGCTACTTCGCGGCGGTCGCCGCCTGGGCGGTCGCCCTGCTCGCCCTGGCGGCCACCCGTACGGTCCGCGCCCCCGCACTCGTCGCGCTGGCGGCGGGACTGCTCTTCGGCTGGACCCTCTACATCTCGTACGGGCTGACCCTCTTCGCGGTGCCGGCCGTCGTGGTCCTCCTCCTCGCCCGCAACGCCCGCCCGCTGGCGCCCGCGCTGGCCGGAGTGGCGCTCGTCGCCCTCGCGTTCACGCTTGCGGGCTTCAACTGGTGGGAGGCGTACGGCCTGTTGGTGCAGCGCTACTACCAGGGCGTAGGAGGGGACCGGCCGCAGAGTTACTGGGTCTGGGGCAACCTCGCCTGCACCGTGGTCATCACCGGACTGGCCTCGGTGGCCGGACTGCGGCGCGCGGGGGCCTCGCTCCCGGGTGCGGTCCGCCGCTGGCGCGGGGGGCGGGACGGCGCCGCCGACCGGCTCGGGATGCTCGCCCTGGCCGTCCTGCTCGCACTGCTCTTCGCTGATCTGTCGGGCATGAGCAAGGCGGAGACGGAGCGCATCTGGATTCCCTTCGCGCTCTGGATGCTGCCCGCGGCGGCCCTGCTCCCGGCCGCGGACCGGCGCCGCTGGCTGACGCTGCAGGCGCTCCTCGCCCTGCTCGTCAACCACCTGCTGCTCACCACCTGGTGAACCGCAGGTGGTGAGCAGCAGGTGGTGAGCAACAGGCGGTGAGCAACAGGTGCTGAGCAACAGGTGCTGAGCAATAGGTGCTGAGCAACAGCATGTCAGCCGTCTCAGCCCGGTGACGCCCCCCGGAACGCGCCGAGGATCCGCTCGGCGGCGAGCGTCGGCGTCAAGGTGCCGCCGCGCAGCTCCTGTTCGAGCAGCGGGGCGAGCCGCTTGACGTCCGGGTGGTCGTGCAGTTCCTTGAGCAGCCCGTCGCGCACCATCGTCCAGGCCCAGTCGACCTGCTGGTCACGCCGTTTGGCGGCCAGCCGGCCGGACGCGTCCAGGACCTTGCGGTGCTGTTCGAGCCGCTCCCACACGGTGTCGAGACCGAGGGACTCCCGGGCGCTGCAGCTGAGCACCGGCGGGGTCCACGCGGCGTCGGCCGGGTGCATCAGCCGCAGCGCGCCCGCGAGTTCGCGGGCGGCCGAGCGCGCGTCGCGTTCGTGCGGGCCGTCCGCCTTGTTGACGGCGATGACGTCGGCCAGTTCCAGCACACCCTTCTTGATGCCCTGCAGCTGGTCGCCGGTGCGGGCCAGGGTGAGCAGCAGGAAGGAGTCCACCATGTCCGACACGGCGGTCTCGGACTGGCCGACCCCGACGGTCTCCACCAGGACGACGTCGTAGCCGGCCGCCTCCACCACCACCATGGCCTCCCGGGTGGCGCGGGCCACTCCGCCGAGGGTGCCGGCGGTCGGTGAGGGCCTGACGAAGGCCGCCGGATCCACGGCCAGCCGCTCCATCCGGGTCTTGTCGCCCAGGATGGAGCCGCCGGTCCTGCTGGACGAGGGGTCGACGGCGAGCACCGCCACCCGGTGGCCCAGACCGGTGAGCAGGGTGCCGAAGGCGTCGATGAAGGTGGACTTCCCGACGCCGGGCACCCCGCTGATCCCGATCCGGCGTGCTTTCCCGGCGTGCGGGAGCAGCGCGGTCAGCAACTGCTGGGCGAGGGCCCGGTGGTCCGCCCGGGAGGATTCCACCAGCGTGATGGCCCGCGCGACAGTGGCCCGTGACCCGTCGATGACGCCCTGGGCATAACGGTCCGGATCGATGTGCGGCGCCATGTCAGAGCTCGTGCCCGAGTGCGGAGGCGAGCCGGACCACCAGGTCGTACGCCGCGTCCGGGATCACGGTGCCCGGCGGGAAGACCGCGGCGGCGCCGGCCTCGTGCAGGGCCGGGATGTCCGCGGGCGGGATGACCCCGCCGACGACGATCATGATGTCCTCCCGGCCCTCCGCTGCCAGCTCCTCCCGCAGCGCGGGGACGAGCGTGAGGTGTCCCGCGGCGAGCGAGGAGACCCCGACGATGTGCACGTCCGCCTCGACCGCCTGCCGTGCCACCTCGCCCGGCGTCTGGAAGAGCGGGCCGACGTCCACGTCGAAGCCCAGGTCGGCGAAGGCGGTGGCGATCACCTTCTGGCCGCGGTCGTGGCCGTCCTGGCCCATTTTGGCGACGAGGATGCGCGGACGGCGCCCCTCGGCCTCCTCGAAGGAGTCCACAAGCCGGCGCGTCCGCTCCACGGAGGGCGACTCCCCTGCCTCGGTCCGGTACACACCGGAGATCGTACGGATCTGTCCCGCGTGCCGCCCGTAGACCTTCTCCAGGGCGTCGGAGATCTCACCGACGGTGGCCATCGCCCGCGCCGCGTCGACCGCGAGCGCCAGCAGATTGCCGTCAAGTCCGGGCCCGGGGTCGCGGCCTGCGGCATCGGTCAGCGCCCGCAGGGCGTCCTGGCAGGCCGCTTCGTCGCGCTCCTCGCGCAGCCGCTTCAGCTTGGCGACCTGCTGGGTGCGCACCGAGGAGTTGTCGACCTTGAGTACGTCGATCTCCTCGTCGGTCTCCACCCGGTACTTGTTGACACCGACGACGGGCTGACGCCCGGAGTCGATACGCGCCTGGGTGCGGGCTGCCGCCTCCTCCACCCGGAGTTTGGGGATGCCCGCGTCGATGGCCTGCGCCATGCCGCCGGCCGCCTCGACCTCCTCGATGTGCTGCCAGGCGCGTTGCGCCAGGTCGTGCGTGAGCTTCTCGACGTACGCGCTGCCGCCCCACGGGTCGATGACCCGGCAGGTGCCCGACTCCTGCTGCAGCAGCAGCTGGGTGTTGCGGGCGATCCGTGCGGAGAAGTCGGTCGGCAGGGCCAGCGCCTCGTCGAGTGCGTTGGTGTGCAGCGACTGGGTGTGACCCTGGGTGGCGGCCATCGCCTCGACACAGGTGCGGGTCACGTTGTTGAAGACGTCCTGTGCGGTGAGCGACCAGCCGGAGGTCTGCGAATGGGTGCGCAGCGACAGGGACTTGGCGTTCTTCGGGTCGAACTCCTTGACCAGCCTGGCCCAGAGCAGCCGGGCCGCGCGCAGCTTCGCGATCTCCATGAAGAAGTTCATGCCGATCGCCCAGAAGAAGGAGAGCCTCGGTGCGAAGGCGTCGACGTCCATCCCGGCGGCGATACCGGCCCGCAGGTACTCCACGCCGTCGGCCAGCGTGTAGGCGAGCTCCAGATCGGCTGTCGCGCCCGCTTCCTGGATGTGGTAGCCGGAGATGGAGATCGAGTTGTAGCGCGGCATCTTCTGTGAGGTGTAGGAGAAGATGTCGGAGATGATCCGCATGGAGGGCTTCGGCGGGTAGATGTAGGTGTTGCGGACCATGAACTCCTTGAGGATGTCGTTCTGGATGGTCCCGGCCAGCTTCTCCGGCGGTACGCCCTGCTCCTCGGCGGCGACGATGTACAGCGCCAGTACGGGCAGTACCGCTCCGTTCATCGTCATGGACACCGACATCTTGTCCAGCGGGATGCCGTCGAAGAGCTGCCGCATGTCGTAGATCGAGTCGATCGCGACGCCCGCCATGCCGACGTCGCCGGTGACACGCGGGTGGTCGCTGTCGTACCCGCGGTGCGTCGGCAGGTCGAAGGCGACCGAGAGGCCCTTCTGACCCGCCGCCAAGTTGCGGCGGTAGAAGGCGTTCGACTCCTCGGCGGTGGAGAATCCGGCGTACTGACGGATCGTCCAGGGCTGATTGACGTACATCGTCGGGTAGGGGCCGCGGAGGTACGGCGCGATGCCCGGGTAGGTGCCGAGGAAGTCGAGCCCCTCGGTGTCCTGGCCGGTGTAGAGGGGTTTGACGGGGATGCCCTCGGGGGTCTGCCAGACCAGCTCGTCGACGCTGTGGCCGGTGGACTCCTTCACGGCCGCCCGCCACTGCTCGTCGGTGGGCGTGGCGGAGGCACCGCCAGGCCCCAGTTCGATCTCGGTGAAGTCCGGGATCTGCATTACGCCACTCCCATACGGTCGAGGACGGAGGTCAGCACGGCCACCACGTCTCCTCCGGCGAAGACGAACTCGTCAACCCCGGAGGCCAGATACGCGTCGCGCCGGTCTCCGGGGCGGCCGGCGAGGAACACCTGCCGCGCCCCGGCGCCCTTCAGCGCGGCAGCGGTGTCCGCTGCCTGTTCGGCGTAGACGGTGTCGCTGGAACAGATGCAGGCCAGGGTGGTGCCCGCGTCGGCGAACGCCGCGGCGGCCGTGTCGGGGGCGCCCGGCACCGGGCCGTTGACCGGTTCGATGCCGCCCGCCTGGAAGAGGTTGGCGGCGAAGCCGGCCCGCGCGGTGTGCGCGGCCGCGGGGCCGAGTGTGGCCAGGAACACCCGTGGGCGGGCGCCGGTCGCGGCCAGATGGGCGTCCGAACGGGCCCGCAGCGCTTCGAAGGCGTCGTCGCGGTGGACCACCGGAAGGCCGCCGCCGGGAGCGGCGGGCGCGGGGTCCCTGACGACGGCGCGCTCGACCAGCTGCGGGAACTCACTGACGCCGGTGACCGGTTCGCTCCGTCCGGCCAGCTTCTCGCTGCGCCGCTCCCAGGTGGCCGCCAGCCGTCCGGCGATCAGCCCGGACCGCAGGGCCTGCTCCTGGCCCCCGGCGCGTTCGATCTCCTGGAACCACTCCCAGGCCGCCTGCGCCAGTTCGTCGGTGAGCCGCTCCACGTACCAGGAGCCGCCCGCGGGGTCGATGACCCGGGCCAGATGGGACTCCTCGACCAGGATCGTCGACGTGTTGCGGGCAATGCGGCGGGCGAAGTCGTCCGGCAGGCCCAGCGTGTGGTCGAAGGGCAGCACGGTCACTGCGTCCGCGCCGCCCGTACCGGCCGCCAGACAGGCGACCGTCGTCCGCAGCATGTTCACCCACGGGTCGCGCCGCGCCATCATCACCGGGGATGTCACCGCGTGCTGGTGCTGCGCCCCGGCCGCCGGGGCGCCGCTCGCCTCGGCCACCCGGGCCCAGAGACGGCGGGCGGCGCGCAGCTTCGCGATCGTCAGGAACTGGTCGGCGGTGGCCGCGTAGCGGAATTCCAGCTGTCCGCAGGCCGCTGCGACGTCGAGTCCGGCCGCGGTGAGCCCGCGGAGGTACGCCACCGCAGTGGCGAGCGAGCAGCCCAGCTCCTGGGCCGCCGAGCCGCCCGCCGAGTGGTACGGCAGTGCGTCCACGACGAGCGCCCGCACCTGCGGATACCGCTGGTGGCACAGCTCGGCCAGCGCGACGGCCTGCGCGGTGTGCCCGGCCACGGCGTCGTGCGCACCGGTGCGGGCCGCATGGCCGAGCGGGTCCGCGCCGAGGGAGCCGAGCGCCGCTTCGGGGGCGACGCCCCGCTCGTCGAAGAGCCGGAGCAATTCCCTTGCGGCGCCGTCGAATTCGGCGCCCGCTTCGAGGACGACCGGCGCCAGGTCGAGATGGACGCCTTCGAGAGCCGCGCCGATACCGGCCACGGGAACTCCCCCATCGCCCACGGTGAGCCATACGGAGGAGACGCCGTTCTCCAGGTCCGCGAGCACGGCCGCGTTGGTGCGCGAGGCATCGGGCCGGCTGTGCCGCTGGCGTACGTCCCAGCCACCGGCCACACGGCCGGCCGGGGTGCCGCCGCGGGTGAACGGGGCGAACCCCGGGAGCCCGGCCGGTGCGGTGGCCCCGGACTGCTCACCCCCGCCGCCGTCCGGCGCGGTGTAGAGCGGCTGGACCACCAGACCGTCATCCAGTGCGGTGCAGAGCGCTTCTTCCGCCGCCGTACCCGGGACATCCTTACCCGATTTGCGCAGCACACCTTCCACAAGGCGCTGCCACTGCTCATGGGTCGCATGCGGGAATCCGGCGGCCAGGGGGAACCCGTTGTCGGGCAGGACCGTCATGCTCAGATGCTAGGCGAGGGGGCCAGGTGCGCAGTTGGGAGAACCACTGTGACCTTGGACTCTCTGGTCCGTGCGGAGCCCGGTACGGCCTGCGCCGTACCGGGCTCCTGATCCGGACCGATCCAGCCGAAAGGCCTCAGAGGTCCGGAGACGCACTGTTTCCGCTACTTCACCCCCACCGCGCGGATGATCTCCTGCTTCACCGAGCCGCCCCGGTCGTCGCTGGCGGAGGCGCGCAGCGAGATGTACCCGGCGTCCTTGGGCACCCGCAGCGAGCCCTTCCAGACGGCGGATTCGCCGTGAGCGGTGCTGAGCCCGACGGAGGTCCAGGTCTTGCCGTCGTCGTAGGAGACCTCCAGCGCCCCCGACTTGATCGTCCCGGTGTCCGGGGCGCCCTTGACGTACTCGGCGCTGATGGAGACGGGCAGGGTGCGCCCGGCGCGGACGTCACCGGCGGAGTCGGTGTCGAGGCCGAAGCCCAGGTTGAGCAGCGGCAGATAGGTGGCGTGGTCCGCCGGGGTCTCGGCCGACTTGAAGGTCCACTCCGAGTGGCCCTTGGTGGACAGTACCCAGGTGGCCGGGGACCGCGTGGTGTCGGTGACCACCTTGTACGTGGTCTCGGCCGGGTCGGCGCCCCAGGCGTAGGCGCCCGAGCCGGTCCTGTGGTCGACCTGGACCCCGTTCGCGTACACATCGGTGGTCTGGGTCATGGAGTCGTCGTTCCAGACGTCGCCGAATCCGGTGTGGTCGGGGCCGGAATCGCCCCAGCCCGGGGTGTTGAACTGGAGGTCGTTGCCGGTGCGCTGCTGACCCCAGCCGAGTCCGGTGCCGAGCCACGGGTGCAGCACGGGCTTGAACCAGTCGAGTCCGGTGTGGCTGCCGCCCTTGTAGGCGACCAGACCGCTGCGCTCCTCCAGCGAGGTCGGGCCCGCGGTGACGGACTGCTCCCAGGTCTGGCCCGCGCCGGTGCTGACGTAGTCGGTGCGCTCGGCCGGGTAGTGCGTGCGCTCCAGGAAACCGAAGCCGACCGGGAAGGTACCGGTGAGCGAGTAGCGGAACTCACCGCCGTCGACGGGCTTGGCGGCGTAGAACTCGGTGTCCAGGGTGGCGAGATCCTTCTTGCCCGGCTTGTACGTCAGGTCCTTCGGGACCGCCCCGGGGTGGCCGTCGGAGAGGTCGTAGACATACGGCGTGTAGCGGGTGCCGGTGAGTTCCACCGTGCCGTGGCGGCGTGCGGTGGCGGCCAGCAGGGCGCCGTCGGCCGCGTTCACGGACGCCACCTGGAGAGGCGTGTCCGAGCCGTCGTCCGCGCCGAACCAGGCGGCCAGGCGCCCCGGCGTGTCGTCGGTGACGAAGAGCGAGACCGCTCCGGCCTGCTGTGCGGCGGCGGTGAGCTGCTGCGGGGTGACATCGGGCGTGGCGCGGACCAGAACGGCCTTGCCACGTACGTTCTTGCCCTGGTACTCGGCAGCGGTGCCGGTCCCGAGGTCGGCGACGCCGACCCGGTGACTGCCTTCGAGGACGGTGGAGCCGGCCTGTACGACGGTGTCACCGATCCGCTTGCCGTCCGCGACCGCTTCGAGCAGGGGCTTGGCGAGGCGCCAGACGGTGCGGTACTCGAAGGTGCCGTCGGTGACCTTCCTGGTGGGCGCGGCGAAGATGCTGTCGTACGTGAGCGGCACCTGTACGGCTCCGCCGAAGTCGGCGCCGTTCGCCTTGCGGTCGAACTCCATCAGCAGCTGCCGGGTCTCGGTGCGCCGGGGCACCTGTGCCGTGATCTGGTGCAACTGGCGTCCGTCGAGGGTGATCTCACGGTTACGGTCGACGACGATCTGCGGGTCGGTGAGGAAGCCGAGGCCGAGCGAGTCCTTGCCCTTGGCGCCCTGTACGTCGAGGAAGGACGCCACCGAGTAGGTGCCGGGCTTCAGCCGCAGGGTGAGGGTGCCGGATTCACCGACGGTCGCGTTCTCCGGGTCGGTCCCCTCGGCCAGTTCCTGTACGGCGAGGTTCGCGGCGGTCGGCGCGCCGTCCCGGTCCTTCACATGGACGGTGAGGGAGTACCGCTCCTCCTCCTTGACCAGGCCGAAGGCGGTGTGCGCGACGATCTTGCCGCCGGTGCTCGCAGTGATCTGCCCCGAGGTGTTGCCGACGGGCGCGTTGGCGCCGTCCCCGGTGACGGTGGTCTGTGCGGTGGAGTGCGCGGGCACGGTCAGGCTCGTGTCGGCGAGCTTGACGACGCCGTCGGCTGCTCCGTCGGCGGCGAGCGCCAGAGTCACCGGCGTGTCGGAGGAGTTGGCGTAGGTCAGCGTGCGGGTGACCGGCTTGTCGTCCCCGTACGGCCAGGAGTAGAAGCCGAGGTCGGCGCTGCCGGTGGCGGTGACGCTCGCGGTGGTGGCCGCGGGGACGTCGACCCGGCCGGCGCCCAGCGTGTACACCGGGTCGGGCAGCGTCTTCGACGTCGACATCAGCGCGTCCTTGAGCTGCTGCCCGGTCCAGTCGGGGTGCTTCTGGGCGAGCAGCGCCGCGACGCCGGCCACGTGCGGGGTGGCCATCGACGTCCCGCTCATGGTCTGGTACGGGCCGGTGCCCTCGGCGTACTGCGAGCGGGCGGCGAGGATGTCCACGCCGGGCGCGGACAGGTCGGGCTTGAGCGCGTTGTCGCCGAGGCGCGGGCCCTGGCTGGTGAAGTACGCGGGCTGGTCGGCGGAGTCCACCGCGCCGATGGTGAGCGCCGAGTCGGCTGCGCCGGGCGAGCCGATGGAGCCGGGGGCGCCGGAGTTGCCCGCGGCGACCACGAACAGGGCGCCGGTGTCCTTGGAGAGGGTGTTGACCGCCGCCGCCATGGGGTCGGTGCCGTCGCTGGCCTCCTGGGAGCCCAGGCTCATGCTGATGATCTTGGCGTGGATGTCCTTGGCGGCCCACTCCATACCCGCGATGATCTCGGAGTCGGTGCCGGAGCCCTCGTCGGAAAGCACCTTGCCGACGGCCAGGTCGGCGTCCGGGGCGACGCCCTTCTCCTTGCCGTCGGACGCGGCTCCGCTGCCGCCCACGGTCGACGTGGTGTGGGTGCCGTGGCCGTTGCGGTCGGTGGTCTCCTCCCCGGCGATGAAGGACTTGGACGCGCTGATCCGGCCCTTGAGGTCGGGGTGGTCGGCGTCGACACCGGTGTCCAGGACGGCGACCTTGACGCCCTTGCCGGTGAGTCCGGCCTGCCAGGCGGCCGGGGTGCCTATCTGCGCGTTACTCTCGGCCATGTCGGCCTTGACCTTGCCGTCGAGCCAGACCTTCCCGATCCCGTCGGCGAACGAACCGGCCTGCCGGGTACGGGAGTCGGTGAGCGACTTCCAGAAGGTGCCGGATGTGGCGGCCCGCACCGCGGCGCCGCCGACGCTCGGCAGGGCCCGGACGGTCGTGGCACCAGTCGGTGCGGCGCTGCGGACGCCCTTGCCGTACGTGACGATCAGCGGCAGCCCGCCGGTCTTGGCCGTGCCGATGCCCTGCTCGATGAGGCCGGTGACGTCGAAGAGCCGCTTGTCGAGGACGCCCGAGCGGAGGTAGGGCAGCGCCTCGTCGGGCAGCACGGTGACCCGGCCGTTGGACGTCTGGCTGCGGACGGCTCCGGTCGCGCCCTTCGGGCGCTCGACGGAGACCGTGCTGCGGCCGCCACCGAGGTCGGTGACGGTCACCCGGTCACCGGTGATCAGCGTGACGGTGTGTGTCGCATGGGCGGTGGCGGACGGCGGCGCGGTGCGGGACGGCGCGGGGGTCTTGCCCGCTCCTGCCACCGCGAGCGCCTGGCCTGCCGGGAGCAGTGCGAGCGCGAGTCCGGCGGAGATCCATCTGGCTCTTCGCCACGCAGGTGCTCTGGTCATGGTGCCCCTCTCTCCGGGGGCCCGGGCTGACGGGGGTGGTGGTCCCGGGCACTGCGAAGAGTCTCGGGGCGCTCGCGGTGGCCGTGGGGTGAATGGGCTGGCGGATAGGCGCCATGGCGGCTAACTGCCAGCGGGTGACGTGCGGGACGGGTCAGCGGCGGGGGGTGCGGGGTGAGCGGGGTGTGCGGGGGTGGGCGGGGTGTGCGGGGGTGTGCGGGCACGTCAACTGCCGGTCGCCCGGGCGATGTGCGGGCACGTCACCCGGATCGTCACGCACCGGGAGACGGCGGGCCGAACGAGCCGTGCCTCCCGGCGCCCGCGGCGAACTCGTCCACCCCGCGCCGCATCTGCGCGAGCGAGATCCGGCCGTGCCGCAGTTCGCCCTCCAGTGCGTCGGCCTCGGACAGGCCGCTCTGCTCCAGCAGCGCGAGGCGGTCCTCGCGCAGGCAGGTCTGCGGGAACGCGGCGATGGACGCGGCGAGTTCCTCCGCGGCCGCCCGTGCGGTACCGGCAGGGACCACCCGGTTGGCCAGTCCGATCGCGTGCGCCTCGGCCGCGCCGACCGGTCGGCCGGTCAGGACCAGGTCCATCGCCCGGCTCTCACCGATGAGGCGTGGCAGCCGTACGGTCCCGCCGTCGATCAGCGGCACACCCCAGCGGCGGCAGAACACCCCGAACACGGCGTCCTCGTCGGCCACCCGCAGATCGCACCAGAGCGCGAGTTCCAGTCCACCGGCCACCGCATGACCGGAGACGGCGGCGATCACCGGCTTCCCGAGACGCATCCGGGTCGGCCCCATCGGGCCGTCCCCTTCGCCGGCGGTGGCGGTGACGGTGTTGCCGCGCGGGGTGCCGACGGCCTTCAGATCGGCCCCCGCGCAGAAGGTGCCTCCTTCGCCCCAGAGCACGGCCACCGCCGCGTCGGGGTCGGCGTCGAAGGCGCGGAAGGCATCGGCCAGCGCGCGAGCGGTGGGGCCGTCGACGGCGTTGCGCGCCCCGGGCCGTGCGAGCACCACGGTGGTGACGGGGCCGTTGCGTTCGATACGTACAGTCATCCGCGTCACTCTTCCCCGGTCCGGCGCGGTATGTCGAGCAGGCTGTCGGGTGGTGCTGCCAGGCGCGGTCCCGTGCGGTGGGGCCGAGGCAGCCCTGCAAACCCCTTGGCCCGGGGCACCGGGTGCCGGAGACTGAGCCGATGACTCAGCGCGTGGAACTCGCTACCGTGATGGACCGGCTGGACATCGACGAACTGATCACCGGTTACGCGGTGGCCGTGGACGACGGTGAATGGGCCGACTACCGGGCCCTGTTCGCACCGGACGGCCGGGCCGACTACCGCGCGGCGGGCGGAGTGGAGGGGCCCGCGGCGGAGGTCGCCGACTGGCTCGCGGAGACGATGCGGCTCTTTCCGGTACGCCAGCACCTGATCGTCAACCGGCGGCTGCGGCTCCAGGATCTGGGCGGCTACCCGGGGGACCGGGCGGAGCTCCAGGCCGACTACCTCAACCCGATGCGGCTGAAGTCCCGGTCGTCCGACGAGGGCGGTGATGCGGGTGCCGGTGGGGATTCCCCAGGCGCCGCAGGACCGACCGCGCCGGACTTCGTCTCCGGCGGCCGCTACGCCTTCAGCCTGGTGCGCACGGAGAGCGGCTGGCGGCTGCTCGGCGTCGTCGTACAGGAGAAGTGGCGGCGCACACCCGGTGCGCCGGGCGGAATCTGACACGCCGTGCGTGTGCGGGCGCACTGTCGGTAGCCGTCCTGCTCCCCCACACTGTGGGAAGCGACAAACCGCGGGAAGCGACAACTCGGCGGAGACTGTCCGCACGAGGCTGCTCACCGGGCGGGAGCGAGGAGGCGCTGGATGCAGATTCCGCTGGAGCGACTGCGCAGAGCCGGTCGCTCGCCCTGGTGGCGCGGCGCCGCGGCGCTGCTGGCCGGGGGGTTGCCGATGCTCGCCTTCCCGGCGCCGTCCCTCTGGTGGTTCGCCTATGTGGCCCTGGTGCCCTGGATGCTGCTGGTACGGGCTGCGCCCACCGGGCGGCGGGCCGCCCTGGACGGCTGGCTCGGCGGCACCGGGTTCATGATCGCCGTGCACCACTGGCTGATTCCCAGCCTGAATGTCTTCATCGTGGTGCTGGCCGCGCTGCTCGGGCTGCTCTGGGCGCCCTGGGGATGGCTGGTCCGCTGGATGCTGGGCGGGGCGGCGAGCGCCGCGCGGGTGGCAGCCGCTCTGGTCGTGCTGCCCTCCGGATGGCTGATGGTCGAGCTGGTGAGGTCCTGGCAGGGGCTCGGCGGTCCGTGGGGGCTGCTCGGCTCCAGCCAGTGGCAGGTGGCCCCGGCTCTGCGGCTCGCCTCGGTGGGCGGGGTCTGGCTGGTGAGCCTTCTCGTGGTGGCGGTCAACACCGGAGCCGTGGCACTGCTGGTGGTCGAGTCGGCCCGTACGACGGCGGTGGCCGGGGTGCTGGCCTGCGCCGTCCTCACCGGGGCCGTCTGGGTGTGGGCACCGCGCCCCGAGACGTCGGGCGGGACCCGGATCGCGGTCGTCCAGCCGGGAGTCACCCGGGAAATCAAAGACCGGTTCGCCCGGAGTGAGGCCCTGACCAGGCAGCTGACCGGCCGCCACATCGACCTGGTGGTGTGGGGCGAGAGCAGCGTCGGTCATGACCTGGCCGCCCGCCCGGATCTGACGGCGCGTATCGCCCGGCTGTCCCGGGAGACCGGCGCGGACATCCTGGTCAATGTGGACGCCAGACGGTCCGACGCGCCGGGCATCTACAAGAGTTCCGTACTCGTCGGTCCGTCCGGGCTGACCGGCGACCGCTACGACAAGATGCGGCTGGTGCCGTTCGGCGAGTACATTCCGGCGCGTTCGGTGCTCGGCTGGGCCACCTCGGTGGGGCGGGCGGCGGGCGAGGACCGCAGGCACGGCACACACCAGGTCGTCATGAAGCTGCCCGGCGGGCTCCGGGTGGGGCCGCTGATCTGCTTCGAGACGGCGTTCCCCGACATGAGCAGGCAGCTGACGAGGGACGGCTCGCAGCTCCTGGTGGCCCAGTCGTCGACCTCGTCGTTCCAGCACAGCTGGGCGCCCGAGCAGCACGCGTCGCTGGCCGCGCTGCGGGCGGCCGAGAGCGGCCGCCCGATGGTGCACGCCACGCTCACCGGGGTGAGCGCGGTGTACGGCCCCGGCGGCGACCGGGTCGGCCCCTGGCTGGGGACCGGCCGCAGCACCGCGCAGGTGTACGACATCCCGCTGGCCCACGGCACGACGCTCTATGTCAGGTTCGGCGACTGGCCGGTCCACGGCGCGCTGGCCGTGCTCGCCGTGCTGTGCGCCGTCGAGGGGCTGCGCTCGGTCAGACGGCCTGCGCCTGAGCCCGCAGGACCACACGCTCGCAGAGTTCATGGGTCAGCAGGGCGTCCCTGGCGCTGAGCAGCTTGCCCGCCGCCACGGCGTCGAGGAAGGCCGTCACGCACTGCTCGATGCCACGCTGGCGGGCCACCGGTGTCCAGTCGCCGCGGCGGCGGACCGTCGGCTGCCCCTTGTGGTCGATGGTCTCCGCGAGATTGACGACCTGTCGCTTGGTGCCGTGGCCCGAGACTTCGAGGATCTCCTCGGTGGAGCCGCTCACCCGGTTCATCGAGCCGATCGCGGAGAAGCCGTCACCGGAGAGGTGGAGCACCACGTGGTGCATCAGCCCCGCACGGATCCGGGCCCGCACGTCGACGTGCTCGACCGGGCCCGGCGCCAGGAAGCGCAGGGTGTCGACGACGTGGATGAAGTCGTCGAGCACCAGGGTGCGCGGGTCCTCCGCGAGGTCAGTCCGGTTCTTCTGCATCAGGATCAGGTCGCGGGGGTGGTCGGCGCACTGGGCGTAGCCCGGTGCCAGCCGCCGGTTGAAGCCGACGGCGAGGCTCACACCGCGGTCCTCGGCGAGGGCCACCAGCCGCTCGGACTCGGCGAGTTCGTACGAGAGCGGCTTGTCGACATAGGTCGGCACGCCCGCCCGGAGCAGCCGGCTCGCGATCTCGGGGTGCACACCGGTCGGCGCGTGGACGAACGCGGCGTCAAGCCCCTGCGCGAGCAGGGAGTCCAGGTCGGTGTGGCACCGGTCAGCCGGGATGTGGAAGGTCTCGGCGGTACGGGTGAGGGTCGCCGGGGTCCGGGTCTGAAGATGCAGTTCGATCCCGGGCAGGGCCGTCAGTACCGGCAGATATGCCTTCTGCGCGATGTCCCCGAGCCCGATACAGCCGACCTTCACAGGGGTCTCCCTATCCGTCTTTCGATCTGTCCGTCTGCCGATGTGCCGCTCTGCCGACCGGCCTGGCGGCCGACCCCGTTGACCGACGCTCTTGACCGGCCTGTCGTGTCCCGGTGCCGTTCCCGGTGCCGTGTGTCTGGGCAGCATACGTGCGCCGCGGCGGCTGCCGACCGGCGATGTCCGCGAAGGAGCGCAGCACCGGAATGCCCGGCACCGATAAAGCATGGCGGGGCCGCCGACCCGTGGGTGATGATGCTCCGCATGACGACTCAGGAACGCCAGGAACCGCCGCTCAGGGCCGACGAACGCACCATGCTCGAAGGATGGCTGGACTACCACCGCGCCACCCTGGCTCACAAGTGCGCCGGGCTCGACGACAAGCAGCTGCGTGAGGCTTCGGTGCCGCCTTCGGAGCTGTCCCTGCTCGGGCTCGTACGGCATATGGTCGAGGTGGAACGGGGCTGGTTCCGCGAGGTGCTGGAGGGCGAGGACACCCCGCCGCTCTACTACAGCGAGGAAGACCCGGACGGGGAGTTCCATCTCACCGATGCGGACACCTGGGACGAGGCGTACAGCACCTGGCAGCGGGAGATCGCGTATGCCCGCGAGGTGGCGGCCCGCCACTCGCTGGACGACCTGTCCAAGGGGCTCAGCCGGCGGGGCGAGCAGTTCAATCTGCGGTGGATCTACACCCATATGATCGAGGAGTACGCCCGTCACAACGGTCACGCGGATCTGCTGCGCGAGCGGATCGACGGCGTCACCGGCGATTAGGGGCTGCCCGGCGGATCAGGTCGCAGGAATGAACCGGTGCCTGATCGGTCCCGGTGAGCGGGGTTTGGTGCGTCCAGCTGCAAGGCGGAGGAGGGCGTCGACGCGATGGGGGTCCCCCCGGCCGGAGGCTGGGGGAGTCGGCAACCGACGACAACGCCGCAGATGGGCGTACCAAACCCCGCGTCTGCGACACGATGCGCCGGACAGCCCCTAGGGGCTTCCGTCCGGATCTGCCGGGTCACCCGTGTGGGGCCAATCTCCGCTTCCGGTACCCGGAACGGCCCTTGTGGGCGGCAGAGTTGGACGGGTGCACCGAACGAAGATCATCACTCTGGCCCTGCTGGGTGCAGCCGTCTCGGCCGCCTCCGGCTGTGTGGCCGTCCCTCCGGCGCCCGCGCCCTCGCCCGGACCGTCCCGTACGCCCGGTCACCACGCGCAGCACACCGGCCCGCAGATCGCGCAGGGACCCCCGGTCGAGGCCCTGGAGACCGTGCCTCCCGGAAAGGGGTCCGGCCACCGGGGCGCCCCGCCCGTACCGCGCCCGGGCGGCGAAGCCGGGCGCGGTACCGGTACAGGTCCGGCGACGGCCCGCCACACGGTCCGGCCCGCACGCCCCCGTACGGCGCACCCCCGCCGCGTCCACCGGGCGCAGCCGGCTCCGCGGCGGTATCAGAAGCACCCGGTCCACCCGTCCGGCACCACGTCGGATGTCTGCGCGCTCGGCGAAGGCTACGGAGGCTGGTCGCCGGACAGCCCCCAGGCGCGGATCTGCCACCAGACGTACGGCCGGTGACGCACGAGCCCCCTCGCCCTGCCACCTCATCCCTCATCCCTCACCCCTCCCCCAGCCGCCACTCCATCCGTTCGATCGCCGCCCGTACGCCGTCTCCGTAGCCGTCGTCGGCCAGTTCGCCCGTCGCGGACCGCGCACGCCCCAGATGCACGCGCGCGGCCTCTCTGCGCTCCAGCTTCAGGTAGTCGGCCGCGAGGTTGAGGTGCAGGGAGGAGTAGAAGCCCCGGACGGCGACCGCGGTGTCCTGGCGGCCGACGCGCTCGTCGTCAAGGCCCTCGGCCGCGGCCAGTGCCCGCAGATCCCAGAGCAGCTCGTCCTCGGGGTCGTCCTGGGCATCCGCCATGTAGTGCGCGAGGGTGCAGCGGTGCAGCGCGTCGCCGGACTCGCCGATCTCGTCCCACAGCCCGGCGAACCGGTTGCGGGCCTCCTCCCGGTCGCCTCCGTGCAGCAGCATGATCACCTGTCCGATCCTGCCCATGACGACGTCCCCCGACGTCTCCCGCTGCGACTCCGTCACCGCTGCCTCCTGTCGCCGCACACAGATGTCCGGTCTATCCCGGCGTACCACCGACGCTAGCGGCAACCTCCGGTGATCCCCGTCAGCCCAGGTCGGGGATCCGCCAGTCGATCGGCCCGTGGCCCTGCTCGGCGACCGCCTTGTCGATCTGGGTGAACGGCCGCGAGCCGAAGAACTTCTTCGCGGAGAGCGGCGAGGGGTGTGCGCCCTTCACCACCACGTGGCGCTCCTCGTCGATCAGCGGCAGCTTCTTCTGCGCGTAGTTGCCCCAGAGGACGAAGACCGCGGGGTCGGGCCGCGAGGCCACCGCGCTGATCACCGCGTCCGTGAACCTCTCCCAGCCCTTGCCCTTGTGCGAGTTGGCCTCCGACGCGCGCACCGTGAGCACCGCGTTGAGCAGGAGGACGCCCTGCTCGGCCCACGGCATCAGATAGCCGTTGTCCGGGACCGGGTGGCCGAGCTCCTCCTTCATCTCCTTGTAGATGTTCCGCAGGGAGGGTGGCGTACGGACGCCCGGGCGCACCGAGAAGCAGAGACCGTGGCCCTGGCCCTCGCCGTGGTAGGGGTCCTGGCCGAGGATCAGCACCTTCACCCGGTCGTACGGCGTGGCGTCCAGCGCGGCGAAGACCTCGTCGCGCGGCGGGTAGACCGGTCCCCTGGCCCGCTCCTCCTCGACGAACGCCGTCAGCTCCTTGAAGTAGGGCTTCTCCAGCTCATCGCCGAGGACGCCGCTCCAGGATGCGGGCAGCATGTCGGTTCCGGTCACGTCAACAACCTCCGGTGTGCGATCCGTTCTTCATCACAGAACCTACCGGCGACCACTGACAACGGCCCCGGACGGATGTCCGGGGCCGTGCGGTGAGCAGGCTTAGCGGACGTCAGCCGACGCCGGCGTTGAGGAACATCCCGCCGTCGAGCAGCAGGGTCTGACCGGTGACCCAGCCCGACTGGTCGGACGTGAGGAACGCGGCGGCGCCCCCGATGTCAGCGGGCACTCCGAGCCTGCCCATCGGGTACGCGGCGGCCGCCTCCGCCTCGCGGCCTTCGTACAGCGCCTCGGCGAACCTGGTCTTGACCACGGCGGGCGCGATGGCGTTGACCCGGACCACCGGGGCGAACTCGTGCGCCAGCTGGAGCGTGAGGTTGACCATCGCGGCCTTGCTCATGCCGTACGCGCCGATCATCGGCGAGGCGGAGACACCGGCGATGGACGCGATGTTCACGATCGCGCCGCCGTTCTCCTTCTGCCACGCCTTCCAGGTCTGCTGGGCGAAGCCGAGCGCCGAGATGACGTTGGTCTCGAAGACCTTGCGCGCCACGTTCAGGTCCATGTCGGCCATCGGGCCGAACACCGGGTTGGTACCGGCGTTGTTGACCAGGTGGTCGACCCTGCCGAATGCCTCCATGACCCGCTCGACGGCCGCCGCCTGGTGCGCCTCGTCATGGGCCTTGCCCGCGATGCCGATCACCCGGTCGGCACCGAGCCGCTCCACCGCCGCCTTGAGCGCGTCCTCGTTGCGGCCGGTGATGCAGACCCGGTCGCCGCGGGCGACGAACGCCTCGGCGATGCCGTATCCGATGCCGCGGCTCGCGCCGGTGATCAGCGCGACCTTCCCGCTGTCCTGTGCAGTCATGTCCGTTGAACCCCTTGTGATTCCCGTAATTCCCTGATCAGTTGAGCGGGCCGCCGGCGACGTACATGACCTGTCCGGACACGAATCCCGCGTCCTCGCCGGTGAAGAAGGCGATGGCGTTGGCGATGTCCTCGGGCCTGCCGACGCGCTGCACCGGGATCTGGGTGGCGGCGGCGGCCTGGAACTCCTCGAAGCCCATGCCGACGCGCGCCGCGGTCTGCGCGGTCATCTCGGTGACGATGAAGCCGGGAGCGACGGCGTTGGCGGTGACGCCGAACTTGCCGAGCTCCTTGGCGAGCGTCTTGGTGAAGCCCTGGAGACCGGCCTTCACGGCGGAGTAGTTCGCCTGGCCGCGGTTGCCCAGCGCCGAGCTGGAGGACAGGCTCACGATCCGGCCGAACTTGGCGTCCACCATGTGCTTCTGGACCGCCTTGGACATCAGGAACGCGCCCTTGAGGTGGACGTTCATGACCGTGTCCCAGTCGGACTCGCTCATCTTGAAGAGCAGGTTGTCGCGGAGGACACCGGCGTTGTTGACGAGGATCGTCGGGGCGCCGAGCTCTTCCGCGACCCGGGCCACCGCCGCTTCGACCTGGGCGCTGTCCGAGACGTCACAGCTCACGGCGATGGCCCGGCCGCCCGCGGAGGTGATCTTCTCGACGGTGTCCTTGCAGGCCGCCTCGTCGAGGTCGAGTACGGCGACAGCGCGGCCCTCCGCCGCCAGACGTACGGCGGTGGCTGCGCCAATGCCGCGCGCGGCCCCCGTCACGATGGCAACGCGCTGCTCGGTGGTGGACATACTGGCTCTCCTCGCCCTCGGATCGCGGCCCCAGATCACTGAGCAACCGCTTAGTACCTTCAGCAGACGAGACGCTAGAAGGCCTGGCACCCGGTGTCAACGGCAGACGGGGTCAGCAGTGAACGTCACACCGGGTGCCACCCTCTCAGCGCACCAGCAGCCCGAGCAGCCGGTCGGCCTCGGCGGCCGGGTCGGCGGTCAGTCCGGTGTGCACAGGACCGGGCTGTACGACCGTCGAACGGGGTGCGATCAGCCAGCGGAACCGGCGCCCCGCGTCGTCGGGGCCCGCCTGTCCTGCGGCCTCTCCGCCGTGGCAGACCCCTTCGACGGCGCGCAGCGCGGCGCGTACCCCGACGACGTCGGCGTGCGGGTCGAGCATCCTCAGCTTCGCCTCGTCCAGATGTGTACGTGCGGCGACGAACGACCTGGCCCGGCAGTAAACCAGGACCCCCGCGTTGAACATCTCACCACGGTCGACCCGCGGCATCACCCGCACCAGGGCGTACTCGTAGACGTCCCGGCGACCGGGTTCAGACCCGGTCATCGGGTGCCGTCCTTCTTCTCGTCCCGCTGCCGTACAGGGGGCGCGAGGCGCTCGGAGAGCCAGCCCGGGGCGCGGGACGGACCGGTGGGGGTCTGCGGCCCGAACGTGATCCGGGTGTGCACGGAGGCGGCCCGCTCCAGCAGAACCTCCACATATGCGCGCCGCAGCTCGTCGGTGGTACCGAAGCCGGCCTCCTCCTCCAGCCAGGCTTCCGGTACGTCGGCGGCGACCTCGGTGAGCAGCTGCTCGGTGACCAGCGGCGCCAACTCGGCGGCGGCGGAGGCCACATCGGGGGCGAAGGTCGCCAGGACGTGGTCGGACGCGTCGTACGGCTTGCTGCCGTAGTTCTTCGCGGACGGCCAGTTGTGGTGCCAGATCATGGTGGCGCCGTGGTCGATGAGCCAGAGATCGCCGTGCCAGACAAGCATGTTGGGGTTCCGCCAGGAACGGTCGACGTTGTTGATCACCGCATCGAACCAGACGATCCGCCCGGCCTCCTCGGGACCGACCTGGTAGGCGAGCGGGTCGAAGCCGAGCGATCCCGGCAGGTAGTCCATCCCCAGGTTCAGCCCGCCGCTGGCCTTCAGCAGCTCCTGCACCTCCTGGTCCGGCTCGGACAGCCCGATGACGGGGTCCAGCTGCATCTGCACGAGCTCGGGCACCCGCAGCCCGAGCCTGCGTCCGAGCTGACCGCAGATGACCTCGGCCACCAGCGTCTTGCGGCCCTGCCCGGCGCCGGTGAACTTCATGACGTACGTACCGAGGTCGTCGGCCTCGACGATCCCGGGGAGCGATCCGCCCTCACGCAAGGGCGTGACATAGCGGGTCGCGGTCACCTCACTCAGCATTTTCCTGGGCCACCCGACTCTTCAACCTTGCCATCGCCTCCGGCATGAAGTGATCACAATATCCGAGCGCGCCAGTCGGGGGTGAGCGGCCGGAGGCCGTTCCGGCACCGGACCTCTGCCTCCGCACCACGTCCGCTCCGGCGTTCGGATCGCCGTCCGCCGTACGACGTATCGGGTGATATGAGCCGCGCCCTCCGCGCGCCTCACGGTGTGTTCCTCCGAACCCGCGCAGGCTGGGCACGACCCTTGGAGGCGTCTCATGTCTGTGCCCGCCACACCTCGCCAGATGTCGACTGTCCTAGCCGCTCTGGCCGTGGGTATTCCTGCCCTTGCCCTCGTGCTGTCCAGTACCGCAGCCGCCGCTACCGGCGTCCCCGAGCCCTCTCACCCCGGGGACGACTTCGCCGGCTCCCAGATCCTCAGACATGAGGACACCAGCAGGAGTGGCGTCAAACTCACCACCCCCCGGGGTACCGAGGGCGTCGACGTCAGCAGTTACCAGGGCAGCGTCGCATGGTCCCCGCTGCGGAATTCCGGCGTGAGGTTCGCCTACGTCAAGGCGACGGAGTCAACCAGTTACAAGAACCCGTCCTTCACCCAGCAGTACAACGGGTCGTACAAGGCCGGCATCATCCGGGGCGCCTACCATTTCGCCACTCCCAACACCTCCAGCGGCGCCACCCAGGCCCGGTACTTCCTGGCGCACGGCGGCGGCTGGTCCAAGGACGGCAAGACCCTGCCCGGCGCTCTCGATTTGGAGTACAACCCTTACGGCAGCTCCTGCTACGGACTGAGCCACCAGGGCATGGTCAGCTGGGTGAGGGACTTTTCCAGGACCTACAAGGCGAAGACCGGCCGGGATGTCGTCCTGTACACCTCCACCAACTGGTGGAAGTCCTGCACAGGGAACAACTCCGGGTTCGGCAGGACCAATCCGCTGTGGGTGCCGCACTACGGTTCATCCGTCGGAGCCCTGCCGGCGGGCTGGAAGTACCAGACCATTTGGCAGTACACCTCCAAGGGAGCGGCGGTCGGTGACCATGACCGGTTCAATGGGCGTTTCGACCGCGTGAAGGCCCTCGCGAACGGCTGACCAACCCCCTCACAGCACGGCAAGCCCGGGCCACGGCCCGACCCCCTCTCCTTACCTGACCTCGATCTTTCATAACGGCCCGCCGGCTACCCGGCGGGCCGTTTCGGTTGTTGGAGGGTGTCCTCGCGGCGGCCCCGATAAAGGGCAGGATGAGTGGGATTTGCTGTGTACGGGTGGTGACGCGGAGTAGGAATCAGGGGTGTCGGGACCGGTGATGTGTGAGCCCGGGCATAGGGCCCGCGTCACACAGGACGACACCTAGTAGATACACGGCGGACCTTTCCCGCTCATTGCGGGCCCCACCCCACCCCTGTCCGGTTTGTCGCTATCTGGGGTAGTAGGTCACACAATTGCCAACGCCCAAGGCGGTCTCGCAAGGTGTTGGACGTACCGGGGAGCCGAGCGCCGGACCGGGCGAACACACCGCCCGCCATCCAGACACCGGCCCCACGACACGCACCACGGCCCCCACCGGCCCACCCGTGTCGCCGACCCCCCAGTCGGCCTCCCCAAACGACGTCCCCGAATGGAGAGGTACACCCATGACTGCCACCACCCGCCACACCCTGAACCTCCGCAAGACCACCATCACCACCATCGCCACCGCAGCAGCCGCCGCCTGCGCCCTGACCCTGGCCCCGCACGCCCACGCCGCCGAGCACACCCCCACCACACCCGCCGCGGACTCGGCCGTCACCGCCGCCCAGATCACCAAGCAGGCCGACCACGCGGCCAAGGCCGCCCACGCCAAGCAGGCCGCCCACCACGCCGCGGCGAAGAAGGCCCCGACGGCCAAGCACGTCGACGCCGTCTCCGCGATCGTCAAGAGCACGAAGTACAGCAACAACCTCGACGGCTGGATCAAGGAATCACTGGCCATCATGAAGGCCAAGCACATACCCGGCAGCTACGAAGGCCTGCACCGCAACATCATGCGCGAGTCGAGCGGCAACCCCCACGCCCAGAACAACTGGGACGTCAACGCCCAGAACGGCATCCCCTCCAAGGGACTCCTCCAGGTCATCCAGCCCACCTTCGACACCTACCACGTCAAGGGCACCAAGAACAGCCTCACCGACCCCGTCGCCAACATCGTCGCCGCAGCCAACTACGCCGCCGACAAATACGGCTCGATGGACAACGTCAACTCCGCCTACTGACCAAGCGGAACCCCCACACCCCACGACCACCTGAGTCCGTGGGACGGCCAACCCCCAAGCGGGGACGGCAGGACTCAGGTCCTGGCGAGGGCTGGAACAGGTTCATGGGTGAACCCGTTCCAGCCCTCGTCCTCATTCCCCGCCACCGCACCCCCCGCACCGGCACCCGCCGTCCCCCGCGAACCGGTCAGCGGGCATCTGCGCCGGCGAGCGGCACCCCAGCCATGGACCCGGCCGGGCATGCCTCCTCAACCACCGGACTGAGCGTGGGGAGTTCGTCAGCCGCGTGCTCCTGTTCTTCGCCTGCGGTCTCAGATCCGGTGGTGCAGGGTCACCAGCCGCAGATCCTTGGTCGGGCCGCGTACCGTCCACACCACCCGCCAGCGGTCCGCTGCGAGCACGCTGAACTCGCCGCGGTAGACGTCCTCGGCGCACGGATGGTCGGCGACGCACCGTCCGTCGCGCAGGTCCAGGGGGTGGAACGGGCGGCCGTCGGCGAACCGTACGAAGGCCGCCCCGTCGCCGGCCCGCTCGAAGAGGTGCTCGCGGGATGCGGGCCGGGTCACCCCGCCCCAGGTGAACTCGCCGCGCTCGACGTGCCGCAGTTCCGCGCCGGGCTCCCCGCGTGTGAAGTCGGCCGTACCGCGGAAGGTGCCGTGCCGGTCCTGGGAAAGGTCGTAAACGGTCCGCTCGACCCGCCACCGTCCGGCGAGATAGCCGAGAGTGTCCGCCACCTGGTGAAGTCCGCCGGGCGGGGAGGCGTCCTCGCCCGGCGCCGTGTCCTGTCGTGCCACCGTCCCACCGCCCTGCCGGTCCGTCCATCCGCTCGCTGTCAGCAGTCTAGGCGGGCGCGGCGCCGTCCCCCTCGGGGCCCGGGGGCCCACCGGGACCGGGCAGCGGGCCGGCGTCGCGGCGTCGGCCGGGCTCCAGCGGCGGGAGCGCCGGGGCGCCGTGCACGGTGCACTCCGGGCGAGCGTGCGGGGTGTCCTCGGCGGGCCGCAGCACGTCGGGCGGCACCGTGAACCACGAGACCGCCGCGCCCAGCACCATGAGCCCGGCGCAGATCAGTACCGCCTCGCCGAAGGCGTGGTCGACCGTGGAGACGGTGCGGTATCCGCTGCCGGACAGGCCGACCGCGAGGGGCAGAGCGGCCACCGCCAGCAACTGCGCGACCCGGGCGGCGGCGTTGTTGACGCCGCTGGCGATTCCGGCCCGCCGTACGTCGACGGACGCGAGGACCGTCGCGGTGAGCGGTGCGACGAACATGCTCATGCCGAATCCGAGGACCACCACGGCGGGCAGTACGTCCGCCCAGTACGAGCCGCCGGGATGCACCCGGCGCAGCAGGACCAGACCCACCGCCGCGACCAGCGGCCCCAGGGTGAGCAGCGGGCGCGGGCCGATCCGCTGCGCAAGGGCGCCGGCCGGGCCGGACAGCAGCATCATCAGGATGGTGATCGGCAGCGAGGCCACCCCGGCGGCCAGCGCCTCGTACCCCAGGCCGTTCTGCAGCTGCGTGGGCAGCAGGAAGAACACCCCGCCGATCGCCGCGTAGAGACACAGGGTGACCAGGTTGACCGAGGTGAACAGCTTCACCCGGAACATCCCCAGCGGGAGCATGGGATGCCCGGTCCTGCCTTCCCGCCGTACGAACAGCGCGGTGAACAGCAGCCCGGCGAGCACCGCCGCGATCACCGTCGGCCCGAAACCGCCGGTCGCGTCGATCAGGGCGTACGTGATGCCGGCCAGGCCGAGGGCGGCGAGCGCGGCGCCGGCCACGTCGAACCGCCCGGTCGCCTGCCAGTCGCGGCTTTCCGGCACCCAGCGGACCGCGAGCAGCAGCACGGCGAGTGCGAGCGGCGCGTTGATGTAGAAGATCCACCGCCAGCCCGGCCCGTCCACCAGCCAGCCGCCCAGGAACGGCCCGACGGAGGTCGCCACGCCGCCCAGACCGGACCACAGCCCGACCGCCTTGGCACGGTCCTGTGCGCGGAAGGTGCCCTGCACCAGCGCCAGCGAGCCGGGCGTGAGCAGCGCCCCGCCGACCCCCTGCAACGCGCGGGCCGCGATCAGCGCTCCGTCGTTCGGCGCCAGCCCGCAGAGCACGGACGCCGCCGCGAACCACGCCACGCCGATCATGAAGATCCGGCGCCGCCCGTAGCGGTCTCCGAGCCCGCCGCCGAGCAGGATCAGCCCGGCGAGCGGGAGCATGTACGCGGTGATGGTCCACTGGAGCGCCGACAGCGGTACGTCGAAGTCGGCTCCGATCCGCGGCAGCGCGACGTTGACCACCGTGCCGTCCAGCATCGTCATGCCCGAACCGAGCACCGCGCAGGCCAGCACACCGCGCCCGGCCGTGGAGGCCAGCGGCAGGACCCCGGCCGCATCCGCCGGGCCCGGACCGCTCGCCCCGGACGTCGCGCCGGAGGGGTGGCCGCTGTCCCGTGCCACGTCACCGCGGCCCGGCTCTTCGTGGTCCATGCCGCGGTCCGCGGGGCCCTGGTCCACCCATCACCTCCAGTGGCGTTCGCCGTGCCGCCGGAGACAGGCGCGGATCGGGCGCCGTCGGCGGAACGGTTCGGACCCCAGCCTGGCGCAAGATCGCCGCGCACGCACCACCGCGGGCGGGCGGGCTCGTGCGCCGTTCAGTGCTCGGCGTTGGTGTCAGCCGGGCTGTCCGGTGAGCTGTTTGACCAGGAACCTACAGGGGTCGGCGACCTCATGGCGCAAGCCTTCGTCGTCCAGGTAGTGGTAGCGGTCGAGGTAGCGGCAGCCGGTTTCGTGGTAGCCGAGTCGGAGGTAGAGGGAGGCCGCACGGTGGTTCTGGTCGTCCACACCCAAGCCGAACCGGTGGTAGCCGTTGCGCCGCACCTGGGTCTCCGCCGCGTGGATGATGGCACTCCCGATGCCCTGTGACCGTTGCTGCGGCGGCCAGACTCCCAGGCCGTTCAGCTCAGGGCATTCCGGGAAGCGGTCGTGCACTTCGGGTGCTCTGCATCCGTGCCACAGAATCTGTGCTGTCCCGACGGGGATCCGGTCGGCCCAGGCGACCAGGAAGGTACTGAGACCTTGCTCCTGCGTTTCGAAGCGCATCGCATGGCGGTGTGTCTGTCCGGGTGAGGGCATCTGCCTCTCCAGGATTTCAAGATCGCCTTCTTGGCACGGGCGGATGTCCATGAGTGCTGCTTCCTCATCGGTCGGCGGCTGAATTCGGCTGCGCAGGCGGCACTTTGACGACAGGCCCTAGCTGTTCTGTCCGAGGAGGTTGTGGACGGGTGAGCGAGATCTCGGCTAAGGGATCTTGAAGGGGGAGGGCCTTCCGGGTTCGGTGTGGATTGCGACGTCTACACCAGCCCGAAAGGCCCTCATGCCTCACCGTAATGCACCTCTGACCGAGACCGGACGTCTGCGGGTGGCCCGCTGCGTGGTCGATGACGGATGGCCTCTGCGCCGGGCAGCGGAGCGTTTCCAGGTCTCGCCGACCACCGCCCAGCGATGGGCCGGGCGTTACCGCCAACTCGGCGAGGCCGGGCTGAGTGACCGTTCCAGCCGCCCTCACCGCAGCCCCCGGCGCACTCCGACCCGGACCGAACGCCGGGTCATCAAAGTCCGCCTCTCACGAAGGTGGGGACCGGCCCGCATCGCGCACCTGCTGGGCCTGGTGCCCTCGACCGTGCACCGGATACTGGTCCGTTTCGGCCTGGCCCGGCTCGCCCATCTGGACCGGGCCACCGGCCGCGTCATACGCCGCTACGAACGCGACCGGCCCGGCGAACTCGTACACGTCGACATCAAGAAGCTCGGCAACATCCCCAACGGCGGCGGCCACAAGACCCTCGGACGCCCGGCCGGCCGCAAGACCCGCTCCGGCACCGGATACAGCTACATCCACACCGCCGTCGACGACCACTCCCGCCTCGCCTACAGCGAGATCCTCACCGACGAGAAGAAAGAGACCGCCACCGGGTTCTGGCAGCGGGCACACGCCTACTTCGCCTCGTGCGGGATCACCGTCGAACGCGTCCTGACCGACAACGGCGCCTGCTACAAGTCCCACCTCTGGCACGAGACCCTGACGGCAGCCGGGATCGCCCACAAGCGAACCCGGCCCTACCGGCCACAGACCAACGGCAAGGTCGAACGCCTCAACCGCACCCTCCTCGACGAGTGGGCCTACGCAAAGCCCTACCAGTCAGAACAAGAACGACGCGACGCCTACCCCGCCTGGCTACACACCTACAATCACCACCGCGGACACACCGCGCTCAAGGGCAAACCACCCGCCACCCGCGTCCCCAACCTCACAGGGCAATACACCTAGCGCCAACTGCACGGGGCTGTCGTCGTGTTCACACGCTCTACCCCTGCCAGGCGCGCCACAGCCCTGCGTAGGCGCCGTTCCTGGCGAGGAGTTCCTCGTGCGGGCCGAATTCGGTGATCCGGCCGTCTTCGAGAACCGCGATCCGGTCGGCGTCCCGGGCGGTGTGCAGTCGGTGCACCACGGCGATCACGGTGCGGCCGCACGTGACGGCGGCCAGCGACCGTTCCAGGTGCCGCGCGGCCGAGGGGTTCAGCAGTGAGGTCGCCTCGTCCAGGATCAGGACGTCCGGACTCGCGAGGATGAGCCGGGCCAGAGCCAGTTGCTGCACCTTCGCCGGGTCCAGCGCCTGTCCCCCGGGCCCGACCGGGGTGTCCACGCCCATCGCCTCGGCCCAGTCCCATGCGTCGACCGCCCTCAGGGCGGCCGCCATCTCGTCTTCTCCCGCGTCCGGCCGCGCGATGGTCAGGTTGTCGCGCAGCGTGCCGCGGAAGACGTGGTGCTCCTGGGTCACCAGAGCCACCGTGCCGCGCCGCTCGGCGGGTGGCAGGTCCGCGATGTCCCGGCCGCCGATGGTGACGCCGCCGCTGGGTGGTCGGTAGATACCGGCCAGCAGCTTGGCCAGCGTCGTCTTACCGGCGCCCGATGGCCCGACGACGGCCAGCCATTCGCCCTGCCCGATGGTCAGGCTGATACCGCGCAGCGCCTCGTGCTCCGGCCGGTACGCGTAGCGCAGATCCCGTACCTCGATGTCCGGCGGCCCGGCCGCGCCGCCGTGCCCGTCCGGCGGCGCCGCGGCCGGGGTCCGGGGCGCCGGTACGGAGGCCGCGCCCCGGAACCGCGCGAGACCCAGCAGCCGGGCCAGCGCGGCACCCGCCGACTGGAGCTCGTCCAGCCAGAACATCAGCTGGTCCAGCGGGTTGAGCAGCTGCGAGGCGTACAGCGTGCCCGCGGTGACAGCGGCCAGGGATACCACTCCGTGCAGGTAGAGCGAGCCGCCGATGATCAGCATCGCGGCCACCGGCAGGGCGTAACTGGTGTCGCACAGCGGGAGGAAGACGTTCCGCAGCCGCAGGGTGTGGCGTTCGGCGGCGTAGGAGTGGGCGATGTCGTCGTTGAGCTGGTCCATACGGCGGGCGGTCAGTCGCAGCCCGTCGACCGTACGGGCGCCCTCGGCGGTCTCGGCCAGGCTCTCGGTCAGCCGGGAGTAGGAGGCGGCCTGGAGCAGATACCCCTGGTGCGCCCGGCGCAGGTACCAGCGGCCCGCGCCGACCAGCACCGGGACGGGGACCAGGCACGGCAGCAGCAGGACCGGGCTGATCAGCGCCAGGGCACCGAGGGTGAACGCGACGATGCCGATCGAGGTCAGGGTCGCCGGGATCGCGGCCCGGATGGCGTTGGACAGCAGGTCGACGTCCCGGGTCGTCCGGGTGATCAGGTCACCGCTGTCCGCGTCCTCGACGACCTCGGGCGGCAGGTCCAGCAGGTCCGTCACGAATTCCTCGCGCAGTGCGGCGAGGATCTTCTCGCCGAGCGCGGCGGCCGCGTACCCCGCGAGGCGTACCAGCACGGCCTGGCCCGCCAGACAGCCGAGGATCAGCAGAACCAGACGTTCCACCGTGTCCTTGCCCTGGGTCACGTCCGCGACCAGGGTGCCGAGCAGCCACGGGGCGAACAGCCCGGTGGCCGCCGAGCACGCCTGCAAGGCGATCACCAGGCCGAACTCGGCGCGGTTGGTCAGGACGGCGCGCCGCACATACGCGCGGAGTTCGCGGCTCGTGGCAACAGGCAGCGCGCTCATGCGACGGCCGTCCAGCGCTCGACCAGGGACCGGTAGCGCGCGTCCGCCATCAGCGACTCATGGGATCCCTCGGCTGCCACCGTGCCGTCGAGGACCAGCGCCACGTGATCGGCCCGGTGCAGCAGCAGGACGCTCGTCGTGAACACGACGGTGGCCCTGCCCTGGCGCAAGTGCACGATTCCCTCAGCCATCCTGCTCTCCGTATGCGCGTCGACAGCGCTGGTCGGGTCGGACAGGACCAGGACTTCCGGATCGGCCATCAGGGCGCGGGCCAGCCGCAGGCGCTGCTGCTGGCCCCCTGAGAACTCCCGGCCGCCCGCGGCCACATGGGTGTCGAGCCGCTCGGGCAGCGCCTCGACGATGTCCCGGGCGGCGGCCGCGTCGACGGCCGCCCACAGCTGGTCGTCGGAGCCGGAGCCGGAGCCGTCCGGCCTGCCCGTCGGGTTCAGTTCGCGGCGCAGTGGTCCCGCGAACAAGTGCTCGTCGGCGGTGGTGACGAGGATCCGCTCGCGCACCCCGGCCAACGGCAGTTCGGCCAGCGGGCGTCCGGCGTACGTCGCGCCGGACTCGATGTAGCGTCCCAGCCGGTCGGCCAGGGCGGCCGAGTCGCCCGCGGAGCAGACGACGGCGGTCAGGCCGTCGGCGGGCACCCGCAGGCCGGATTCGGGGTCGGCCAGGACACCGGTGCCGGGCATCGCGCCCGATGCGGGGCCCGGGCCGACGTCGGGCTCCGTCCGGAGCAGCCGGATGACGTTCGTGGCGGCCACATGGCCCTGCATGGCCTTGGAGACGGCGAAGGTGATCTGGTTGGTGGGAATCACCAGGTACGTGGCGAACCCGTAGAAGGCCACCATCTGACCGGCGCTCAGCCGCTCGGTCAGTACCAGCTCCCCGGCCAGGGCCACCACTCCGGCGAGCAGCAGGCTCGGCAGGAACGTCCTGGCCGCCCCCAGGAGCGCTGAGGCCCGCGCCTGTTGCAGCGCGACGGACCTGAGGCGCTGCGAGCCGTCACGGTACCGGTCGGCGAACAGCTCCTCGCCGCCGATTCCGCGCAGGACCCGCAGTCCTCGCACGATGTCGACGGACTGGTCGGTGAGTTCTCGCTGCTGTGTGCGGAGATGGCTCTGCCTGCTGCGCAGGGTGCGGGCCAGGCGGGTGGTGATGAAGAGGATGACCGGCACCGCGACCAGCACCAGCAGGCCGACCTGCCAGGAGGCGAACAGCATGAGTACGGCGACGACGACGAACCCGACCGCTCCGCCGACACCGCGGGCGCCGACCTCCAGGGTCTGGCCGATGAGGCTGATGTCCGAGACGCCCACCGTGACGAGGTCGCCGGCCGAGGACTTCCGGTCGAGCGTCGTGCCCAGTTCACATGCCTTGCGGGTGGCTAGCCGCATGGTCTCGTACCCGGGCTCGACCTTCAGCCGCAGTTCGAGGCGCTCCACGAACAGGGCGGACAGCGCCGTGGCGATGCCCAGTCCGAGGATCGCCAGGCCCCACAGGACGAGTGCTGTCTGGTCCTTCGCCACCAGGCCGGTGTTGATGGCCTGGCCGATCACTGCCGGTGTCAGCGCCAGTCCGCCCGACCACATCATGTTGAAGACACAGTCGGACAACAGGAGGCGGCGATGTCCGGCCGCCATCCACAGCAGGTAATGCCACGGGCCGCGTATGTCCGGCTTCCCGTGATCCGTTCCGGAGAAGCTCCGCACACACGCCTCACTCGTAGATCGGTACCGACGTACAACATGGCGAAGCTCCTGGCGGACGGGTTCTCGAACAGGATGACCCGTACTCACCAGGAGCTTGGCGTGCTTGTCTACTCTCCGCCGGTCGATCTGTCCAGCACGCCCTGCGTCACCTGACCGAGTGGCTCCGCGCCCGGGTCCTCGGACAGGTCCCGGCCGCGGGTTTCGGCGGTGCGCCAGATGGCGAGTGCGGTGATCAGCCCGCAGACGATGGCCAGGATGGCGAGGGGGGTGCTGGAGATGCTGCCCGAAGCCGAGAGCCGGCTGCTCGCGAAGAGCGGAGTGAAGCCACCGCCGATCAGTGCGGCCAGCTGGTAGCCCATGGATGCTCCGGTGTAGCGCACCTGGGTGCCGAACATCTCGGACAGCAGTGGGCCCAGCGGTGCGTACATCGCGTTCTGCACCACCTGCCCGAGCACCATGCCGAGGATCAGCAGAGCGACGGACCCCGTGTTGATCAGGGCGTAGATCGGGAAAGCGAGCAGGACGATACCTGCGGCGCCCCCCATCGACACCGCCCGGCGGCCGACGCGGTCCGACAGCGCGGAGAAGAACGGGATGGCCACCAGCCCGGTGATCGAGGTGGCCGTGAGGCCGGTCATCACGTCGGACGTCTCATACCCGACGGCCTTGGCGTAGGTGAGCATGAAGGTCCCGATCAGGGCGGTCAGGGCGAAGGGGCCGATGCCGACCGCGCAGGCGAGGACGAGGACACGCGGCGCGCGCAGCACCTGTGCCAGGGGGATACGGGGTGGCTGTGCCGCGGCCTGCTCATCCCGGGCCCGCGCCGCCTGCTGGAACAGCGGGCTCTCCGTGACGCTGATGCGCACATACAGGCCGATGCCGACCAGCAGCGCGCTGAACAGGAACGGGATGCGCCAGCCCCACGCCATGAACCGGTCCTGGGGAAGGAGCGTGATCGCGGTGACCACAAGGCTGGACAGGAGGAATCCGATCGGTGACCCCATCTGCATCACGCCGTTCCACAGGCCGCGGCGCCGTGCGTCGGCGTGCTCGACGACCATCAGCGTGGCGCCGCCCCATTCACCGCCGATGGCGATGCCCTGGACGATACGGAACAGGATCAGCAGCACGGGAGCCGCGACGCCGATCGTCGCGTACGTGGGCAGCAGTCCGATCAGGGAGCTCGCCGCGCCCATGAGGACCATCGTCACGATGAGCACGGTCTTGCGTCCGAGCCGGTCGCCGAAGTGCCCGAAGACAGCGCCCCCGACGGGCCGCGCGACATAGCCGGCGGCCAGTGTCCCGAACGAGGCGATCGTGCCGACCGTGGAGTTCGACTCGGGGAAGAACAACGGGCCGAAGACCAGGGCTGCCATCGTGCCGTAGAGCAGGAAGTCGTAGTACTCGATGACGGTGCCGAGCAGGCTCGACAGTGCCACTTTGCGCAGCAGTGCGGGATCCGTTGCCGTGGGTGGTATCCCGGACCCTGCGGATCTCTCGGGGCTTTCCGGGGACGACGCGGAGGGTGCAGCGGACATGCCTGACTCCCTTGAGCGTGAGGGATGTTGCGGGTTGGTGAACGATGAGCGGTTTCCGCGGTGTGTGCAGGGCCCGTTCTCCTCGGTGATTTCCGGGAGAACGGGCCTCACATGAGCGAGACCTGGATCAGTTTTCCTGTGACCGGCAACTGCGCGACGGCTCTCAGCCTTTGCTGTCGAGCCCGAACGCCTGTCGTGCGATGAGTCCGCGCATCATTTCCGATGTTCCGCCGCCGACGGTTTCCAGGATCGCCTGCCGCCACATGAACTCGACATCGGTGTCCCTGATCAGCGCCTCGCCCGATCCGAACTCCATGGCCGAACGCGCGATCTCCTGGGCGAGCAGGGTGCCGGCCAGTTTGTGGTACGCCGCCGGGACCGCCGAGGGTTCACCGCTGATGATCTCGCCGAGCAGCGCCAGCGCCAGCGCCTCGGCCTCCGCCACTTTCACAGCGAGGTCGCACAGCCGCCGGCGGACGACGGGATCGTGGCTCAGGCCCGACTTCTCCGTCCAGGTGAGGAGGTCCTGGAGGTCCCTTCGCAGCCGCTTCGGCGGGAACTGGACATGTCGTTCGACCGCGAGCGCGGACGCGACCACCTGCCACCCGTCGTTCTCGCCGCCGACCCGGTTCCCGGCCGGGACCCGTACGCCGTCGAACCGGACCTCGTTCAGGCGACCGCCGTCATGGGTCGGGATCGGGGAGACCGAGACGCCGGGCTGGTCCAGGGGGACGATCAGGACACTGAGTCCGCGCGATCTGCTGTCGGGGGCTCCGGTCCGGCAGAGCAGCCAGATGCAGTCGGCCCAGTGGGCGTTGGATGTCCAGCACTTCGCGCCGTTGATCTCGTAGTCGTCACCGGCTCGCGTCGCCCGGGTCCGCACTGCCGCCAGATCCGAACCGGCGTCCGGCTCCGAATAGCCGAGCGCGAAGTTGATCTGTCCGAGCCGGAGCCCCGGGAGGAAGCGTTCGCACTGCTCGGCCGTCCCGTGGGTCATGAGCGCCTTGGCGACGAGGCCGGGACCCATCGGCGGCCGGGCGACCCGCGCATAGGCCATCTCGTCCCACAGGATGAACTCGTACGCGGGTGACAACCCCCCGCCACCGAACTCCGCGGGCCAGGACAGTGACAGCCAACCGCGCTCCCCGAGCGCCCGGTAGACCCTCCGTACGCCCTCCCCCGTGCCCTCACGGCGGTGGAAGTAGCCGTCCAGCCCCTGGAAGTCGGCGAGGAACTCCAGTACCTCGCTGCGAAACGCCTCCTCCTCGGGGGTGAATCCATAGTCCATGTCAGTCGTCCTTGCCGGCCGCGGTGGTCCACTTCGGTTCGCGCCCCTCGCTGAACGCCCGGGGGCCTTCCTTCGAGTCGGGGTGTGCCCAGTGCATCCGCAGGAGCGACCATCCGTACTCGCACGCCTGGGTGTATCCCATTTCCAGCGACCCCCAGATCGCCTGCTGCGAGAGCGACACCGCGGCCGGCGAGTTCTTGGCGATGCACTGCGCCATCTCTTCGGCTGTGTCCATGAGTTGTCCGTGGGCGACCAGTTCGTCCACCAGCCCCAGCTGGTACGCGCGCTCGGCCGGCATCCGGTAGCCCTTGCCCATCAAGGTCATCCGCAGCGCGGAGCCCAGCGGCAGCCGCTTGGCGAGACCGATGTTCTCCATCGCCCCCACCAGGCCGACATTGACATGGGTGTCCATGAAACTCGCCTGCTCCGATGCGACCACGATGTCGGCGTCGACCACGAAGTGCAGCCCGGCTCCGGCCGCCAGGCCGTTGACCGCGCAGATGACCGGCTTCCACACCCGGTTCTGCCGCGGCGACCAGAAGACCTCGTCGGTCAGCGGCCCCGTGCCGGTGCTCATGCCGCCCCGGCCGGCGACGACGTTCACGTCCGCGCCGGTGCACAGGTGCCGGTCACCTGCGCCGGTGACGATGGCCGCCCGGATCCACGGGTCGTCCCTGACCTCACTCCATACGGCCTTCATCTGCGGCATCATCGTGCCGGTCAGGGAGTTTCCCTTGTGCGGTCGATTGAGCGTGATGTACGCGACGTGTTCACGCTTCTCGAAGAGCACCTCCGGCTCTTCGACGTCCGCCGGATGATCCTGGTCCTGCGTCATTCCCGACCACTCTCCGAATACATCGCCAATACCTGTTCGCCTGTTTCGTTCGCATGTGACGGCAACATGGAGAGCTGCCGGATGCGCTGCGCGATGTGGCCGACCGGCCCTTCCACGGAGTAGCCCATGGCACCGTGCGTCTGGTGGGAGACGAAAGCCGCGTCCATGGCGGCTCTCGATGCGGACAGCCGCGCGGCGGACGCGAGGCCGGACGCCTGGGGGTGACCGTGGTCGACGGCCCGCGCGGCGACCTTGATCAGCTTCTCCGCGGCCTCAAGTCCGAGGCCGGCGTTCGCGATGGGATGTGCGACGGCTTGAAAGGTGCCGATGGCGCGGCCGAACTGGACTCGCGTACGTGCGTGCTCGACCGCGGCGTCCAGCACGCGCTTCCCCGCGCCCCACAGATACCCGGCGAGCGCCATGTTCGAGAGGTCCGTTCCCTCCCGAACGCCTTCCAGGGGGAGAACGCGCTCCAGCGGAACACGTCCCCATGGCTCGTTGCCGAGGGTCTCCAGCGGGTTCACCTCACCGGCAGGACGCGCGAGCCAGGCCCGCTCGCCGTCCGTCTCGATGAAGACGTCGGCGACCGGCGACCAGGGCATCAGCGGGGGGCATCCCCAGGACACCAGGCTGTCGCCGGAGACCACGGGGAGCGAGTGCGCGGACGGCAGCGTATGTGCCGCGAAGACGGTGGCCGCCAACGGCCCTGGCGCGAAGGCACGTCCCAGCTCCATGGCGACGGCGGAGATCTCACCCGCCCCGCCCTCCTCACCGGGCACCGCCAACGACAGCACGCCGAGTTCGGCCAGCCCGTACCAGAACGGCCAGGGAAACGAATCCGAACCCGCACGCTGGACTTCTTCGGGGCACCGGGCCGCGCAGTAGCTCCGGACGGACCCGGCGAGCGCTTCCTGATCCGGGGTGAACGTGACAGGTTCGCTCATGCCGCCGCGACTTCCCAGCGAGATGTCACCACGGCACGCCGGTGCGCGCGCAGTCCACCGAGCTCCGCTCTGAGCGCTTGCAGGCGAAGCGTCCAGAGGTGGAGGTCGTGTTCCCTGGTCAGCCCGACAGCACCCGTGATCTGGTGTGTTTCCCGCGTCAGCCGGTTCAGTGCGGCCATCGTGTGCGCGGCGGCGACAGCCGACGACTCCGTGGTGGCGCCACGGAACGCCGCCTCGTAGGTGAGCCAGCGCGCCCCTTCGACCAGCACGCTCACCTCGGCGAGACGGTGCTGCAACGCCTGGAACGAACCGAGGGCGCGCCCGAACACGGTGCGGTCCTTCGCGTACTGGACGGTGAGGTCGAACGCCCTCTGCATCATCCCGAGAGCCTCGGCACAGACCCCGACACGCCACCAGTTCATCATCGTCTGTGACGTCCCGGGAGCGAGGTCCTCGGCGCGGCGCGGAACCACCCGGGCCAGCGGATAGCCGTACGCCGACGGAACCGGCTCCGCGTCGTCAGGACTCAGCTCCGCCGCAGCGCACCGATCAGCCCCGGCGGTGAGGATCTGCCTGGCCTCGCTGCCGTACCGCACCGGGCCCGACCCGTCGCCGCCGGCCAGGACGACCGGGCCCTCGGGTACCGGCAGCCCGAGCGCGGGCAGCACGAGCAGATGCGGTACCGGAGTGATCGCGCCGAGTTCGGCACTGATCTGTTCGACCGCGAGGGTGGCTTCCAGCGGCCCCGCGCCGTCCTCGCCGAACACGTCGAGGAAGCCGGCCGCGCGCAGCTCGGATTCGAGCTCGTGGTCGTATGCCCCGCGCTCGGCGAGCTCTCGGCAACGCTGGGTGCCGGCGTGCCGGCTCAGCAGGGTGCCCAGTGCGTCCAGCAGCGCGTGTTGCGTATCCGATCGTTCGAAATCCACGTCTATTCCTTCGGCAGCTTCAGGATCAGGCGGCTGATCAGGTTGAGCTGGACTTCGTAGCTCCCTGCGGCGATGCCGGCGCCGAGCGAGTTGCGGAACTGCGCATCGCCGGGCGACTTCTCGACCAGGGCTTCGCTTCCCATGACATCGAGCGCGAGGTCGCCGACCGCACGCTCGGCCTGGACCATCGCCGCGCGGGCCTGGTAGGCCAGCGGCGAGGGTTCCTTCGCCTTGGCCCGCTCGTCGATGACTCGGTAGACAAGGACACGAGCAGCCTCACAGAGCGCTCGCGCATCGCCGAACTGCTCCTGTACGCCGGGATCCGTGAGCAGGCCGGCCGTTCGGCACCAGTCGGCGAGCCCGTCGAGAACAAGAGCCGCACGCGCGTAACGCGGGGCGCCGACGCGCTCGTAGGCGAGTGTCCGGCGGACGATGTCCCAGCCCTTGTTCTCCTCGCCGAGCAGGCAGTTCCTGGGAATCCTGACGTCCGTGAGGAACAGTTCGTTGAACGAGTGGTCCCCGACGAACCCGTCGATGCGCCTGACTTCGACGCCCGGCGTCTTCAGCGGCAGCAGGAAGACGGAGATCCCGTTCCGGCCGTCCGACACGGAACCGGTGCGCGCCAGGAGGAAGCAGTAGTCGGCCGCGTTCGCATACGACGTCCAGATCTTCTGGCCGTTGAGGACGTAGTCCTCACCGTCGCGGTCCGCGCGGGTCCGCAGGGACGCCAGGTCGGTACCCGCCTCCGGCTCGGAGAAGCCCTGGCACCAGAAGACTTCGCCCCGGGTGATCGGCGGCAGGAGCTCCTTCTTCTGTTCCTCCGTGCCGTACTTGATGATCGAGGGGCCGACCCAGTTCACATTCATGTACTGCGGGCCGCGGGGCTCCCCCCGCTTCCACATCTCCTCGCCGAGCACGAAGTGCTGCCACGCCCCCTGGCCACCGCCGCCGTACTCCGGCGGCCAGTGCGGGGTGAGCCACCCCTTGGCCGCCAGGGTGTGCACGAAGCCTCTTGAGAAGTCGGTGTACACCGCGCTGCCGAGACCGTGCTCGGAGCGGTTCCATCCGTCGGCCAGTTCTTGGTCAAGAAAGCCGACGAGGTCGCTCCGAAACGCCGTGTCGGCCTCACTCAAAGCGAATTCCATCAGTCCCTCCCCGTGTTCGGTCGTGCGCCTCCCGCGCTGCACCTTGAGGAGCGAGCGCATCCCGTGGTGCCACGTCGGTCGCTCCCATCCGAGGAGCAAGGCGCTCTAGAGAAAAGAGTACACTTTATTGGGCCAGCGGCAAGGCCTCTCGCACGACCGAAGGCGGGGCGTCGCAGCTTCGGCCCGCTCGGCCCGGTGATCGGCAGTGCCACGTCAGCACGCAGGACTTACGGCGAGGGATCGATCGACCCACCAGGGGCCCGGAGGCGGTCCCGACACGCGCACGCCGGGAGTCCGGAGCCGAGCGCGAACTGACCAATCAATGTAAGAAGATGGCACTCAATTGCCGTTTTAGCCGATAGCCTGGCGGAAACTCTCGCGCTGACTGCGCCGGCTGACGACCAAGGGAGCAACTCCGTGGCTGATGTACTGACACTGCCGAACTGGCTGCGCACGATCGGCGCCGGGCCGCACGGGGCCCATGGACGAGCGCTGCGTGACGACTCCGGCGAACTGACATTTACCGAGCTGGTCGGGGCGATGGATGCCGTTGCCCTGGGGCTGCGGCGCGCCGGCCTGCACCCCGGCGACCGGGTCGTGACGGCCATGGAGCCGTCGATACCGCACACGGTGGTCATCCTCGGCGCCATGGCCGCCGGCCTGGTGGCCGCACCGCTCAACGACCGCCTGACCGGGCCGGAAGCACGCTCCTACCTCGCCACACTCCGCCCGAGTGCCGTGATCGCGGACCCCGCCCATACGTCCCTGGCTCATGAGACGGGCTGCCGGGTCATCGAGCTGCCGGCCGCCGCCGACCGGATGCCCATCGCGGACCGGACCGCCCCGCTGGCGGCCCACGGCGAGCCTCTCGCACCCCCGGCCGAGGACGCCCCGGCCGTCATCTTCGCGACCGGCGGCACGACCGGAACGCCGAAGGGCGTGTTCCACACCCATCGCAGCCTGTGGCTCTGGCTCAACACCTGCGCACACGGGAACCCGCGAACGGTCACCGATATCGAGCTGTTCTTCTCCCCGTTCTTCCACATCACGCTGGGCACGAACCTGTTGGCCCCCCTGCTCGCGGGTGGGGAGGTCTGGATCCAGCGGCGGTTCGACGCCGGTTCCGCGCTCGCTGCCATCGACCGTGGCGCCAGCCGTCTGATGGGTGCGCCGACGATGTTCGCCGCGCTGCGCGGACACCCCGACTTCGCCACCACCCGCCGCGAGAACGTCACGGCGATCCGTTTCGGGTCGGCCCCGTCCACGGACGACTTCGTACGCGGTCTGCTGCGTGACTTCCCCAACGCCAGGATTCGTGCCGGATTCGGCGCCACCGAATTCGGCTCGGTCATGGGATTCGACCACGAAGACCTGCTGGCCGGCCGGTTCACCGGTGTGGGCAGGCCGCTCCCCGGCGCGGTCGTCCGGATCCTCGACGGGGACGGCCGCGAGGTCCCCGCAGGTGTCGTCGGCGACCTCGTGGTCGCCTGCCCCTGGCAGGCCCACGGGTACTACGGAATGCCGGAGGAGACCGAGGAGACGTTCCGGGCCGATGGCGTGCACATCGGTGACCGTGCCTCACGGACGGAGGACGGCTGGGTGTTCATCGCCGGGCGTACGAAGGAGGTGATCATCAGCGGTGGTGAGAACGTCTACCCACGGGAGGTGGAGGAAGTGATTCTCCGTCACCCGCTGGTGGCCGACGCCGTGGTGTACGGCCTGCCCGACGGGCACTGGGGGGAGCGCGTCGAAGCCGGCATCGTGGCCGTCCAGGACAAGACGGTTGATCTGGAGGAGCTGCGCAGCTTCTGCCGGGCGGATTTGGCCGGATACAAGATCCCCAAGAACCTGCGCCTGCTCGACGCGATCCCACTCACCCCGAACAGCAAGCCCGATCGCCGGCGTGTGCGCGCGGAAGCGCTGGCCGAAACCGCGGGCCACGGCGCTGAGGGATAACGCGTCGCCCCGCCCGTACCCGTACATCGTCGAACGGCGGCATCGCTTCCCGGGCCGGACACTGCAACAGTGTCCGGCCCGGGAAGCGATGCCGCCGTCGGCTCATGCGGAAGCGTCCATCCGGCGTCGGCCGGCTACGTGTTCACCGTCGCCGGCCGCGCAGGCATGGTGTGCGGAGCTCTCAGGCGCCTCCGCCGTTGGACTGCGGGATCCCCGGTGCGAGCGCACGGAACTTATAGATGTAGCCGCCGTTGTCGCCGCCCACGGTGATGTACCCGTGGGTGGTGCCCGGCTTGATGACCAGGTTGCTGACGAGGAGTTCCGGCTTCGGCTTCTGCGGAATGGCGATCGTGGCGATCAGGTCTCCGGTCCGGTTCCACACGAGGATCTTCCCGGCGCCGAGCACCACCTGGTACACGTTGCCCGCGGAGTCGACGGTGTTGGAGTCGAAGCCGGCGGTGCCGACATTGGCGGACATCCCGACTCCGCCTCCGGTGAAGCTCTTCCCGTCGGGCGCCAGAGTGAAGTAGTTCTCCCGGCCGAGGTTGTACTCGCCCACCCACAGGCCGGAGAAGTCCGGGGTGAACGAGATGCCGTTGGGATCGGACAGGCCGTCCTGCAGGACGATCGGGTTGCTGCCGTCGGCGTCGAGACGTACGACCCGGCCGTCGGGCTTCTTCAGCGAGCCCTGGTAGTCGGTGATGTACATGTCCCCCGCCTTGTTGAAGGCGATGTCGTCGGGCACCATCGACCGGCCGTCCACCGGACCCGAGAAGACAGTGGTGAAGCCGGTGCCGTCGGGGTTGAGCCGGTCGATCTTCCCGTGGTCGTAGTCGGTGACGTAGATCTTCCCGTCGGCCGGGCTGAACTGCAGGGACGAGAACCGGCTCGTGGCGTCGGTGTAGAGAGGCTTGACGGCCTTCGTCCGCAGGTCGTACCGGAGGATCTTGGGCTTTCCCGCAGGTGCGGTGAAGTCGACGAAGTACAGCTGCCCGTCGGGTCCGAGGGCAGGCCCCTCCAGCACGGTCGCGTGCCCGAACGCCGACGGCGGGTCCAGAGGCGCCACCCTGGCATCCTGAGTCGCCCGGATGACCCGCGGCTGTGGCGTCCCCCGCCCCGCGTCCGAGGTGGCGACGGCACCCCGGCCGCCGGTCGTACTCGCAGCAGCCGTGGCCACCGAACCGCCGGCGACCAGGGCCACCAAGGCGGCCGCGAACGCGAGCGATTTCCTGGTCTTGATCATGACTCTCCTGATTCACTGCTCTTGATCATGTTCTTCCGGCCCGCGGCCCAGCTGCGGGATCCCGGATGCCGTCACGTCACTGGCAGGGGGCTTGATCGGTCGCGGCATGAGCGGACCGCTGCCGCAACAGGTTCTTCTGGATCTTTCCCGTCGACGTCTTGGGCAGCTCGCCGAAGACCACTTGGCGTGGTGCCTTGAACCCCGCGATCCTGGCCCGCACGAAGGTGACGAGTTCTGCTTCCGTGACCGACGCGTTGGCACGGAGCTTGACGTACGCGATCGGAACCTCACCCCATTTCGGGTGCGGCGTGCCGACGACCGCGGCCTCGACCACCGCTGGGTGCTCCGCGAGCGCGCTCTCCACTTCGACGCAGGTGATGTTCTCGCCGCCGGAGATGATGACGTCCTTGGCCCGGTCACGCAGCTCGACATAGCCGTCCGGATGCATGACGCCCAGGTCGCCCGAGCGGAACCAGCCATCGGTGGTCGCCGCGGCCGCGGTCGCTTCGTCGTCGCGGTAGTAGCCGAGCATCACGTCGTTGCCGCGCAGCACGATCTCGCCGAGGGTGTTGGCATCAGCCGGCACATCGGCACCGTCGGAATCGACCACCCGCAGCGGTTCGGCGATGATGTTGGCGATGCCCTGTCGTGCCATCAGCGGTGCGCGCTGTTCGGCCGGCAGATCCCGCCACTCGGGCTGCGGGTCACACACGACGGCCGGCCCGAACGTCTCGGTGAGTCCGTAGAGATGACGGATCCCGATGCCGAGCGCGCTCATCCTGGCAAGCAGTGCGGGCCACGGCGGCGCACCCCCGACGAACACCTGTACCGGGTGGGAGACCGGTGCTGCCGCGGCGGGGTCCTCGGCCAGCATGGCCAGCACGGTGGGTGCGGCACAGAAGTGGGTGACACCGCTCTCGCGGATGGCATGCCAGATGTCCGACGGGTTCACCTTGCGCAGGCAGTGGTGCACCGCCCCGGCCGCGGTCACCGCCCACGGGAAGCACCAGCCGTTCGTGTGGAACATCGGCAGCGTCCACAGATATCGCGCCGATGTGTCCAACTTGGCGTGGTAGGCCATCGCCAGCGCCTGGAGATAGGCACCACGGTGGTGGTACATCACTCCCTTCGGCCGGCCGGTCGTACCGCTGGTGTAGTTGATCGAGAGCAGGGATCTCTCGTCGGTGACCGCCACCGCCCTCGGGGTGGCGGCCGCCAGCGAGGACTCGTACTCGTCCTGCGGGCGCCCTGAGTTGATCACTGCCGGCCGGATCTCGCTGTGCTTCAGCGCCTCGGTCAGCAGGTCACGGCATGCGGCGTCCACGATCACCACGCCAGGGGCGCTGTGGTCGAGGATGTAGGCGATCTCGGCGGGCGCCAGCCTGGTGTTGAGCGCCACGAGGACCGCGCCGGCCAGGGGCACTCCGTAGTGCGCCTCCAGCAGCACATGGGTGTTGGGGGCCAGTACCGCGACCCGGTCCCCCGGCCGCACTCCGTGCCCGTCCAGCACGCCGGCCAGCGCCTGTGCCCGTTGCCAGAGCTCGGCATAGGAGTACCGCATGTCACCGTCGACGACCGCGAGGCGGTCGGCGAACACTTTGGCGGCGCGCGCGGCGAACGCCACCGGAGTCAGCTCGGAGAAGACCATCCCGTGCATGTTGACGCGCCTCCCCGCCCGGTTACGCCACGGCGATCGGCCGGAGCGGCGACCCTGTGCCGCCGCGGATGGTCAGCGGAAGGCCCACGAAGAGGAAGCTGGAGACCGCGTCGGCCGCCAGGCCCTCGCAGTTGACCCACTCCATGATGTGGATGCCCTGCTCATGGAGCAGGTACAGATGCACCGGGAGCTGGTTCCCGGGCACCGTCGACGGCCTCACTTCGAAGGACATGGTGTCCGCGCCCACATAACCGGCGCCCTGCGACACGAGCCACTGCGCTCCGTCCAGTGCCACACCACTGCCGTCGCCGTGCTTGCGGACCAGGTCGATGTCGGGCCAGAACTTCATCTGCCCCGTCCGCACCAGCACGATGTCCCCGGCCTGGATCGTCACCTCGGCAGCGTCCGCGGCCTGCCGCAGATGCTGCTCACCGATCGCGAAGTGGGGCGGCAGTACATCGAGGCCGAGCGCTCGGGGGACGTCCAGCAGAACGCCTCTTCCGATGATGGGAGCCAACTCGGAGGCGTCCCCGCGTTCGGCGCCGTAGTCGCCCAGCGCCTCATTCGCCGACACGCCCCCGTGCCATTCGTCGTTCTCCCCGCACGTCACATGGCAGAGCGCGTCGATATGGGTCCCGGTGTGCAGGCTGCCCGACATGAGCTCGGACACATAGCCCATCTGGACCTGGTTCTCATCGGGGTTGTCGAACGGGAACCGCTGCGACGCCCGCTGGCCCTGCGGCGAGCTGTAGGTGAGGACCTCGAAACGCGGATAGCCGTCAAAGGTGGGCATGTGCCGCCACCAGCCCGAGGACAGGTCGTACACCGCGCCCCTGGTGGGAACGCCGAGGTTGCGGAGAAGGTCGTCTGCCTGGTGGTGCGGCCCGGTCTGCGAGTTCATGAGGACGTCCCTTTCGCGAGTGCTGGTTCATCCGCGGCATCGCGACGTGGCCGGCCGCACACCGATCGACCCCATCGCCGATCCCGCTGTCCGCACCGGAGCCCACGACACAACTGCGCTCCGCGTATCCCGTTCTGCTCAGCTTCAGTTCAGTGTACTCATTACTCGAACAAGGTCTAGCCCGGCAGTGGATCAGACGTAAGTTGCCTAGCCGGGAGCATGACGTGAGCACAACCCCTCCCCCTCGCCGATAAAGAGTGCACTTTTTATACGACGAGGGTCTTCGGGCGGTTCCCAGGGGACTTGTGGCTACGACTCGTTCTTCAGGAGCTCCGCCACGGCTTGCAAGTGCCGCCGCATCCGGTGTTGCGCGAGCGGAGCGTCGCCCGCCACGATCGCCGCGACCATCGCCCTGTGCGCCTGGTGGGACTTGACCGCGGCATCGCGGCTGCCCTCGTCCGGCTGGTCGCCGGACTCCCATTCGTCCTGCACCATGTCCTGGTCGAGCTGGGCCAGCACCTCGACGAAGAGGGTGATCGCCGGATTGCCCGCCAACTCGGCGATCACACTGTGGAGGTTCCGCGCGTGCCCGAGTGTCACACCGCGGTCGATCAGCTCCTGCTCGGTCGCCAGCGCGTCCGTCAGGCGGGCGATTCCGGACTCTGTCAGGTTCTCGATCGCCGTGGTGACACCTGCGAGTTCGAGGGCCATCCGCGCCTCGAACAGCTGGCGCCGGCTGACGGCCGCGTGCCGGAGATAGACCCGCGCGGCATCGCGGACGATGCCGGGATCCGGTTCGGTGACGACGAGGCCACCACCCGGACCACGACGCATACGCGCCATCTGGTGATGCTCGATGAGCCGCACGGCTTCGCGGAACACGGCGCGGCTCACGCCGTAGCGTTCGATCAGTTCCCGTTCGGATCCGAGGACCGACCCGGTGCGCCAGCCCTCCTTCACGATGTCCTTCTCGATCAGCCCCGCCACAGTCTCGGCGAGTCGCCGGCTCCCGCGCCCGGCAGGTGCGGCGTCGCTCTTCGGGTCACCCGTCATGGAGAAGATCTGCCCTGTCTGAGAATCATTGCCTTGGCAACACCGCAGTGCATAGAGAGCACTCTTTCTGCGGCCCATTATAGTTGACCTGGGACAAAGCCCGTGTGGATCTGCGGGATGTGACCAAATAAGGTCCCTCATCCTCACCGGGCTCATCTGTAGGCAACCCAGTGGTTCAGTGTGCGGCGGCGTCCGCGGGCAGCGGCTGTTCGCACCAGATCGTCTTCCCTTCGTGGGAGTGGCGTGTGCCCCAGCGCTGAGTGAGCTGAGCGACCAGGAGCAGACCGCGGCCCCCCTCGTCGGAGAGCAGGGCCCGTCGCATATGGGGGGTGGTGCTGCTGCTGTCGGACACTTCACAGATGAGCGACTGGTCCCGGATCAGCCGGAGTTCGATGGGCACCCGACCGTAACGGATGGCGTTGGTGACCAGTTCACTGACGACCAGTTCGATGACGAAGGCCTCATCGTCCAGTCCCCACTCGTTCAGCTGACGGGTGGCCCAGGAACGGGCCGAGGTCACGAACGCGGGGTCGGCCGGCACCGGAAGTACCGCGACACGGTCCGCGGCGAGGGCTCGCGTCCGGGCGATCAGGAGGGCTACGTCGTCGGCCGGGCGGGCCGGGAGCAGGTCCTTGAGCACGCTGTCGCACAACTCGTCCAGCGAGGGCGTGCGTTGGGCGAGCACGCGGCCCAGCAGGCGGAGCCCGTCGTCGGTGCCGTTCTCGTGGGAGTTGATCAGGCCGTCCGAGAAGAGGGCCAGCAGGCTGCCTTCGGCGAGGTCGACCTCGGCGGATTCGAAGGGCTGGCTGCCGAGTCCCAGTGCGGCTCCCAGGGGCAGTTCGAGGTATTCCACCGTGCCGTCGGGCGCGATCACGGCCGGCGGAGGGTGCCCGGCGCGGGCGATGCAGCAGGTGTGGGAGACGGGATCGTAGACGGCGTAGACACAGGTGGCCGCGAGCCCGGCGGCAGCGTCGGGGGTGCGGCCCTCGGTGGCGAGGCGGGTGACCACGTCGTCCAGGTGGGTGAGCAGTTCGTCCGGGGGCAGGTCGACGTCGGCGAGGGTGCGTACCGCGGTGCGGAGGCGGCCCATGGTGGCGGCCGCGGCGATGCCGTGGCCCACGACGTCGCCGACGACCAGGGCGACGCGGGCGCCGGACAGCGGGATGACGTCGAACCAATCGCCGCCGACGCCGGACTGGCTGCCTGCGGGGAGGTAGCGCCAGGCCGTGTCGACCGCGGTCTGCGGGGGCAGCCGGTGCGGGAGAAGGCTTCGCTGGAGTGTGAGGGCGGCGGTGCGCTCACGCTGGAAGCGCCGTGCGTTGTCCAGGCAGACGGCGGCCCGCGCCACGAGTTCTTCCGCCAGGCGGCGGTCGTCGTCCGTGAAAGGTTCTCCGGAGCGCCGGAGCAGGACGGTGATGCCGAGGACGGTCCCCCGCGCACGCACGGGGACGACCATGACCGACTGGAAGCGGTGCCGGCGGAAGCTGTCGGCACGCACCGGGTCCTGCGCCAGCCATGAGACGGCGGCGCGGTCCGTCATCCGGTGGATGACGGACTCTCCGGTGGCCATACAGCGGACGGGTGGTGAGTCCGCCGGGTAGAAGCCCACGTCTCCCACCTGGTGCAGCGCTTCCGGGGATCCCTCGTGTACGGACCGGTTCGCGGCCCGGCGCAGTTCCACCCCGGCGGTGAAAGGCGTGGGTTCCTCGCCCTGGAGCAGGGTCTCCAGCAGGTCGACGTTGGCCCAGTCGGCGATCCCGGGGACTGCGACGTCGGCCAGTTCCTGAGCCGTGCGCATGACGTCCAGGGTGCTGCCGATGCGGGTACTGGCCTGATTGAGCAGGGCCCGTGTCTGACGGGCCCGGTGCTGCTCGGTGATGTCGGTGGCTGTCGCACAGATGCCGAGAACGGCTCCGTGCCGGTCATGGAGGGGGAAGGCGGAGGCGGTGTAGATGCGGTCCTGGCCGGGGTGGGCGGGCACGTGGGCGTGGAGCTCGGTGTCAGGGACCGGTTCACCGGTCTCGATCGCCCGGCGCAGGCGGTTCTCCCAGTCCTGTACGTCGGGGCCGGAGAACGACTCGGAGGGGCGTTTGCCCCGCCGGTCACCCTCCGGCTCTCCGGTCAGACGGGACATGGCGGCGTTCTGCTGCCTGCACCGCAGGTCCCGGCCGTAGACCGTCAGCGCGAACGGTGATCCCGCGAACACCCAGTCGAGCAGGGGCCGTTCCTCCTCCGCGGGGTGCGGCGGCCCGGGGAGGGCCAGCAGCAGGACCCACTGCCGGCGTGCGCCGTGGCCGGCGAACCGGTGGCCGGAGGCGGTCAGGGTCAGCCGGCCGCCGTCCTGCCGCTGCGCCGTGATCTCACCCGCCCAGTCGTTGCGGTCCGCGGGGAATGTCCAGAAGCGGGGAGCCGTGGCCGGATCGAGGAAGCGCGCCATCGGCCCTCCGACGGCCTCGGTGTCGGCGTAACCGAGCAGATGCCGGGCACCCGGGCTCCATCCCGTGACGACACCCTGTTCGTCAACCGTGATCACGGCCCACTGGGACGGGTGTCCTCCGGCCTGTCCCTGCTCCGGAACGGCGTCGTCGATGTTCATACGCCCCGTCTCATGGCTGGAGGCTGCCGACGGCATCGGATGGCTCCCCTGCGCCTGCCGTGTCCAGGATGCGCCGCCGCAGGGTCCGCTTCAACTCCGCGGCTTCGTGTACCGGCCACCCTCTCGGGGCATGGGCTCTCAGCAGACGCGTGAATCGAGGATCCGGCGGATCGCCTCCACCGGGTACGGAATGTCCCGGCTCTCGTCCTGAAGCCTGCCGTAGAAGTCCGTCACGACCGCCGACAGCGGCGCATGGCGGGTGAGGACCGCCGTCACCTCTGGCGGGCCCGCCGGGGGACGTTCCCCTGCGGCACACGCGCGTATCATGGCCTCCCGCTCCGGCCGCGCGCACCCGTACACGCCACTGACCAGCCAGTTCACCAGGTAACTGAGGGTGTAGGCGCGGTCGTACGTCCGGTGCCTGTCGAAGAAGTCCGCCTCGCCGGGCGACAGGTCGAACCGGGACGAGAGAGCCAGGCCGTAATCCGCGAAGTAGAGGCGACGGCCGTCGGTCAGGATGTTCTCGAAGTGGGCATCGAAGTGCAGGAGCCCGCGGTCGTTCATGAAGGAGGTGCCGGCCACCAGCTCCTTCTCGACCAGGGAACAGGCCCGGCCGGCGGTCTCGTCACCGGCCCGCACCTGCTCGGAGAGCCACGCGTGCAGCGTCTGTGGGATGTACTCCAGAAACAGCAGCAGGCTCGCCGGGGCCTGCTCAAGGGCCTCGATACGGGCGCGCACCTCCGGCCCGCCTCCCCAATAGGCCACGGCCCGCTCCACGTCGGCGAGTTCCTCCGGAAGGGCCGGGGCCGCGCCCGGCAGTACGCGCCAGTGATACATCAGCGGGAAGCCCTGGTACTGCCCTGCGAGCACCCAGTTGGTGGTCATGGTGTGAGCGGCGAGCTCGCGCCAGGCCCCGAAACCCGGCCCACCGATGCCGTACTGGCAGAAGGCAGGCAGACCGAAGATGTTTGCCGTGGAGCGGACGTGATCCGGACGGAGTTCCCGCTCAGTCAGCGGCACCCGCTTCACGAAGACCGGTGTACCGGCGACTTCCAGCAGTGCCGAGCTTCCGCCGATGCCGGAGCCGAGCGGCGCGGCGGCGGCCACGCGTTCGCTCAGTCGCCGGTCACTGTGCAGGGCCAGAGACGTGGAAACGGTGCTGTACCCGGCCGGACGGGCACCGGGCACCGTGCAGGGCTCCGTGCCCCTCACCACTGGGTCACCATCTCCACCGTGATCGCCTCCATGGCCTCGGCCGCCACCTTGTTGACCTCCGCCGCGGTGGCTCCGCGGAGCATGATCTGTCCGATGCGGCCCATGTTGTCGTACGGGCCGCCCACTTCGTCACCCGGCATCTTCGACATGGCCGTCGCGATCACGTGGTCGCCGCAGGGGAGCGCGCTGGTCCACCGGAGAACTCCGGCCCCCGGAGCGGTGATGAACCGGATGGCGGCGGCCGCGCGGCGCCGAGGTGCGACATCCGGCCGCCGGCCCAGCACCGTCTGGAGGCAGGCACGCGCCTCGTCGATGCCGAGCGCTTCCCTGACCAGCCGCATGATGTGGTCACCCGGCGGCCGCGCGCCCACCTCGATGACCTTGGGCGCTCCCCCGCTGCTGACCTTCACCTCGGTGTGGGCGACGCCGTTGCGGAGCCCCAGCGCCTGGATCGCGGCGGTGGCCGCCGCGTACAGCGCCGCGCCGACGGCGGGTGCGGTGTCCGCGGGCACTGTGTGGCCCAGTTCGGCGCGGCTCGTCCCTCCGGTGGTGAGCTTCTCGGTGATCGTCAGATGGTGGATCTCGCCGTCGAAGATGACGGACTCGACGCTGAACTCGTCGCCGTCCACGTGCTCCTGGGCCAGCAGCGTGATGTCGAGGGCCAGACCGTGCGAGGTCTTGTGGGTCTGCGACTGGGCCAGCCGGGCGGCTTCGGGGAGTTCCGCGGCCGAGCGTACGACCGAGACCCCGATGGATGCCGCGTTCTCCGCCGGTTTGACGACGAGGGGGAAGCCGAGACCGCTCTCCGCCACGCGCCGGGCCAGTTCCCCGGGGTCCCGGGCCACGACGGTGCGCGGGGCGGGAACCCCGTGGGCGGCGAACACCTCGGCCATGAGGCGCTTGTTGCGGCAGGCGTCGGCGAGTTCCGGGCGATGGCCGGGGAGCCCCAGCCGGTCCGCGAGGCGGGTGGCCAGCGGCGAGAGGAATTCCCAGCAGGCCACGATCCCGTCGATACCCGTCTCCCGGCAGAAACGGGCGAGGTCGTCGAGAGCGGTCTGCGGATCGGCGAAGTCGGTGAAGACGGTGCCGCTGATCTTCGCCTTCAACTCGGGCCGGTAGGAACGGAACACGTCCTCGTGGGTGGCGACATGCGCCTCGACGCCGAGCTCCGCCGCCGCGGTCAGTATGTCCTCGCCCGCGGATACGTCGGCCTCTATCAGCAGCACCTTCTGCACGGTGGGGTCCCCTTCGAGGAGGTCGGTGAGGTGAGTGCTCACTGCGCCGTTCTGCGGCGCAGGACCGGAGCGAGCGAGAGCTGGCCCGCCGCCGCGACAAGGCACAGGCACGCGCTGGTCAGCCAGAGCGTCGTCGGGCCGACGAGCAGCAGCCGGGTGCCCGCGACCGGCGCCAGCAGGAAGCCCGTACCCCAGGCCATCCCGATCAACCCGTTGTATCTCCCACGGAGATGAGGCGGTGCCAGGTCGGCGACGACGGACGCGGTCATCGCGAAGACCAGGATCTCCCCCAGCGTCCACACCCCGATGGCGAGCCCGTACAGGGGGGTCGTGGAGGCGAACACCATCACGGTCGTACCGACGGCGGCGACGCCGAAGCCGGTGGCGAGCACCCGGCTCTTGTCGAAGGCCCCGAGCCGGTGGCCGATCAGGGGTTGCGCGGCGATGACCACCAGCCCGTTGACCGCCATGACCGTGCCGTACGCGGTACTGGACAGGCCCTCGCCCCGCATCGCCAGGGGCAGCGTGGCGAAAGCCTGCTGGAAGACGGTCGCGTAGACCACGATGATGCCGGCGAAGGCCAGCATCGCGCGGTCGCGCACGGGGGTGAGGAATCCGCCGGGGCTGTGCTCGCCGGCGGGTGGCTGGGTCTCGGGGACGGCGAGCCACACCAGTACGGCGAAGACCGAGCAGGCTCCGGCGTCCAGCCAGAAGATCAACTGGTAGCCGTGGGAGGCGAGGTAGCCGCCCAGCACCATCGCCATCGAGAACCCGAGATTGACCGACCACAGCAGCAGACCGAAGGCACGGGTGCGGTCGGCGGTGGGGACGGTGTCCGCGACGAGGGCCTGGGCGGCGGGGCGGAAGAAGTCGATGGTGATGCCGAGCACGAAGCAGGCCGGGACGAGCACGCCGAGGCTGTGGGCGTGTCCGAGCGTCAGGAGCGTCGCGCCGTTCGCCAGCATGCCGCCGCTCAGGGCCACCCGGCGGCCGAAGCGGTCGGCGATGAACCCGCCGAGCGGCTGCGAGATGACCGACCCCAGGCCGGCCGTGGCGAGGATGAGCCCGGTGGTGCCGATCGGGACTCCGCGGATCCCGGTCAGATAGAGGCTGAGGAACGGATTGACCATGGAGCCGAGCCGGTTGACCAGGGTCCCGCCCCACAGCACCCAGAAAGCCCCGGGCAGCCCGCCCGCGCGGACCCGTACGAAGGTGCGCAGCCGGCTCTCCGATTGCTCGGCGGGGCGGGTCGCTGGCATGTCGGTTCTGCTCAAAGTTCTCTCCTACGGGGCGGGTTCGGTGCCGGATCACCGCGGACCGGGCGGACTCAGCGACCGCACCCGCGCAGAACGGCCGGGGCCCGGACGGGAATCCCGGGCGGCCGTCCTGTGGAATCCGGCGCGCCTGCTGAATCCGGTGAGCCCGGTGAGCCCTCTACGGAGCCGCCACCGGATTCCGGTACGGCACCGACACCCGCTGCCAGCGCCACGCGGTCGACCTTGCCGTTCGCCGTCGTGGGCAGCGTGTCCACCAGGTGGAACTCCTGCGGGACCATGTACGGGGGCAGCGTCCGCGCGCAGAAGTCCCGCAGGGCGCCCGCGTCCCACGCGTTCGCCTCGCCGTGGGGCCCGTCAGTGGAGGTCCGGCGCGTGGCCGGCACGGTGAACGCCGTCAGATGCTGCCCGCCGTCCGGCCCCGGAAGCGCCAGCACGGCGGCCGCCGTGACACCCGGGTACGCCTGCAACTGCTGCTCCACCTCGCCCAGTTCGACCCTGTTGCCGTTGATCTGCACCTGGGAGTCGGTCCGGCCGCAGAAGTAGAACTCCCCGTCCTTGCCCCGTACGCCCAGATCGCCGGTGCGCAGGACCAGCTGGCCCGACTGCGGGGACAGCGGATCGGGCACCAGCGCGGCCCGGGTGGCCACCGGGTCGTCCCAGTACCCCGTGAACAGCGCGGGGCTGCGCAGATGGAGTTCGCCGGGTACGCCGGGCTCCTCGACGATCTCGCCCGTGCCGTCGACGAGAAGCAGCTCCGCGCCGGGATGGGCGATGCCGATGGAGAGCTGGTCCGCCGTCTCGGGGAGCGGGCGGGGCACCGGCTCGAACGAGCAGGCCATCGACTCGGTGCTGCCGTAGCAGTTGGTGAACTCCGCCCGTGTCAGGAGTTCCTGGAGCCGGCGCAGCTCGGCCGGTGGGAACACCTCGCCGCAGAAGAGGACGCGGCGCAGCCCCTGGAGCGCGGCCAGCCGCGCGGGCTCGTACCGCAGCGCCTGGCGCCAGATCGACGGTACGCCGTTGACCTGGGTCGCCCCGGTCTCCCGGAGCACCCGCAGGAAGTGCCTCGGCCAGCGCACCAGTCGCGGCGGGACGGGGACGACCGATGCTCCGCTGCCCAGCGCCAGGCCGATGTTGAGCAGCGAGAAGTCGAACTGGAGGGGCGAGGTGCTGGCGATCCGGTCGTCGGGGGTGGCGAGGCGGTGGGCCAGCATGCCCCGGTAGAAGGCGACCACGGCCCGGTGGCTCATCACGACGCCCTTGGGCCGCCCCGTGGTACCGGACGTGAAGATGATGTAGGCGGGGTCGGTGACACAGGGGGTACGCCGCCGGGGGGTACGCCAGTCCGGCATCCGCTCCACGGCCAGCCCTCCGGGCCCGAACCTGGCCGCCCCGACCTCGTGGGGGATGTCCGCACGTTCGCCGTCCGCCGCCTGGAGGTGGAGGGCGGGCCGCGCGGTCGCGATGATGGACAGCAGCCGCCGGCCCGGCATTTCGGGGCTCACCGGGATGAAGGTGAGGCCGGCCCGTGAGCAGGCCAGGAACATCGCGACGGACAGCGCGGTCGTCTCGGCCTCCAGAATCACCCGGGCGCCGGTCTCGATGCCCAGTTCATCCAGCGCCGCGGTGTAGGTGTGCACCAGGGAGCCGAGTTCGCCGTAGGTCGTCACGGTGGTCTGCCCGGGCCGGGGGGACTCCACCACGGCCGGGCGGTCCGGGGTCGTCCCCACCGCACGAAGCAGGAAGTCGTGCAGGAACTCCCCGGCGTCACCGGCCTGGTGGTACGGCTGTTGCGTCACGTTGCTGAGGCCCCTCGTCTGGTGCGGGAACGATGGTCCGGGGGCGGGCCGGCCCTTCCGCCTCTCCGGCAGGTCGGCCGGGCGCGGGAGCGCGCCGCGCGGGACCCGGCCGACGGTTACCGTCGCGCTCTTCTCGTATCCGACTCCGCATATTTCGCATCGCGGAAACCTACTTCCGAAGGCGGGCCCAGACTCTCACGGAGACGCCGGGGATGGCATGTGATGTGGCTCACTCCGCGACCGGTACAGGGGCGCGCCACGCGCGGGAGTGCGAGTGCGGTCAATTTTCACGAAGTCCCAACTCCCTTTCTCCAGACCGGTGTTGTGGGGTGATGAACGGTGAGCGAAGGGGCGGCGGGGGGCCGTTCAACCTGGACAGGCTTCAACAGTGTGTGGCAGCGTCAGCGGTGCGTGGAAAGTTGATTTCACGATGCGAAAGTCTTGGCCCATGTCTATGGAGGGGGTGGATGTCTGTGGCGGGACCGCTTTCGCTGGGCCAGCTCTCGGTCTGGCACGACATCCGGGATCTGCCGAGCGCCCGGTGGCACGAGGCGAACAACGCCGCGCTCTGGGCGCTCCCCCACGGCGTCGGCACGGAGAAGGTGCGCACGGCCCTGCGGGCCGTTGTCGCCCGCCATCCGTCGCTGAGGACGCGCTACGACCTCCAGGATCCCGGCTCACCAGGTCAGTTGACGCCCGACGATGACTTCTCCGACTCGCTGCTGGTGGTCGAGACGGGTGGCACTCCACCCGGGGACTTCGTCACGGGCCCGGCCTCCCTGCGCTTCCGCCTCGGCGATGAACACGGCTGGCGGGCCGCCCTGTTGACCCGGGCGGGGACCGCCTCCCACCTGCTGTTCGTCAAACACCACATCGCCGCTGACGCCTGGGCCGAGGAAGTGCTGCACCAGGAGTTCACCGGGGCGCTCACGGACCCGTCCGGAGCCGGACCTGCCCCCGCACCCGGCCCCGCCGAGCTGGCCGCCGACCAGTTCACGCCCGCGGGCCTGCGCCGGCAGAGCGCCGCACTCGACCACTGGGACCGGCTTCTCGACCGGGCACCGCCCGTCGCCCTGCCGGCCACGGCCGGTGCCGGTGCCGTCCAGGCCACCCTGCGTTCCGGACCCGCCCGCGCCGCCGCCCGTACGGTCGCGGCTGCGGCGGAGGTGTCCCCCTCCAGCGTCGTCCTCGCCGCCTACGCCCGCAGCGTGGCCAGGATCTGCGGCACCGACGCCCTGCTGGTGCAGCTGATGAGCGCCAACCGCTTCTCCGCCCGCTGGAAGCACGTGGTCACCTCGATGAACCAGTGGGTGCCCGCCCTGATCGAGGGCGCCCGCGAGGACGACCTGCGCAAGCTGGCATCCGCCACGCACTGGAGCAGCCTCGGTGCCTTCCGCCACGGTGCGCACGACGTCACCGCGGTGGCCGCGCTGCTCGCCGGCAGACCCGGGGCGCCCGAACCCGCCTGTGCCTTCAACTACGTGACCCTGCCGGAGCGGCAGCCTCCCGATTCCGGGGAACCGGCACCCATTGACGAGCCCGCCATCACCTGGGAGGAGCCCTTCACCTCGATCGGCCCGCGTTGTTACGCCCGCGTCCAGGAGAGCGCGTCCGGTCTGTCGGCGCGGCTCACCGCCAAGGACATCGGCCGCGAGCAGTGTGCGGAACTGCTGTGGGACATGCACCACACGCTCCTGTCCGCCGCCGGAGAGTGCTGACCGGCCCACGGTCAGCACCGCGAAACCGCCGTCCGGCACGGAACGCCCGGCGCACCCGGACGCGCCACCGCCGTCGGCCCGGCGGGGCGCCGCCGCCCCCACCCCGACCACGCGCCGGACGGCCCGCCGCCCCGGTACCGCCTTCCCCGCCCCGCCCGTGCTCGTTCCTGCCCCAGGAGGCATCTCAGTGCCCGAACACGTGATGGTCATCCACCGCTGGACCGACCGGTATGCCGACTACGCCGCGTATCTGGACCACGCCGTCCACCGCGTCAGCTACGTCACCACCGAACGGGCCGCCCGCCATCTGCCGCACGAACAGGCCGCGGGCGTACGGCTCGTGGACAGCACGGAGAACGTCAAACAGGTCCGTGACGCGATCGGCTCGCTGGCCGAGCAGACCGGGCCGCCGACCCGCATCGTGGCGCTCCAGGAGACCGATCTCGATCTGGCCGCCGATCTGCGCGGCGAGTTCGGCCTGCCCGGACAGCGCAGCGAGGACCTGGAACCCCTGCGGGACAAACTGCTGATGGCCCAGCGGCTCACGGCCGCGGGCGTCCCCGTCCCCGCGACGGCCGACGCGCCGGACCACGCCGCGGTCGGGTCCTTCGCCGCCCGGCACGGCTGGCCGGTGCTGGTCAAACCGCGGCGGGGCACGGCCAGTGCCGGAATCCGGCGGCTCGACTCCCCCGACGCGCTCCGGGCGTACGCGTTCCCGCGCGACACCGAGATGCTCGTACAGCCGTGGCTGCCCGACGAGGTGCTGCACGTCGACGGCGTGTACACGGGGGACGCAGGGGACGGCCTCGGCGCGTGGCGGGCGTCCCGCTATCTGAGCACCTGTCTGGAGTTCACCGCAGGCGCCGCACTCGGCTCCGTCGAGATCGACGACCCCGTACTCCTCGGCCGGATCGGAGAGATCGCCGCGGCGACGGCCGGTGCCCTCTTCGCCGGGCCCGCGGTCTTCCATCTGGAGCTCTTCGAGAGCGGGAGCGGCGCACTGACCGTCCTGGAGATCGGGGCGAGGCCGGGCGGCGCCGAAGTGCCCTTCATCTGGCGTGAGGTGCACGGTATCGACCTGATGGCGGTGGCCGTCGCCCAGCAGACGGGCATCGGGAACGGATCCGCGCCCGCCTTCGAAGGACCCGCCGATGTGGCGGGCTGGCTGCTGGTGCCGCCCTCGGTGCCGATGCCCTGCCGGGTCCTCTCGGCGACCGGGCCCCGGGCCTCCGACGCGGCGCCCGGACCGTACGCCGAAGTACGCCCGCACGACGGGGCGTTGCTGAGCGAGGGCGGGTACGAGAACGCCGGCATCCGGTTCCGGTTCCGCGGGCGGGACAGCGCCGGGGTCACGGAGGCCGTCCGCCGCACGATCCGGGAAGCCTCGCTGGTGTGCGCCCCCGTCGACGTCCGGCGGCCCGGCCGGCTCGCCGTCGTGGGCTGCGGCAATCCGCCCTACCGCTCGTACGCGCTGAGCGCCGTCGCCGCAGGGGTCGAGGCCGCCCTCGTCCAGAGCACCGCCGTCGACTGGCAACGCCCTTATGTGGGCGACCGGTTCCGGACCGCGGACACCTCCGATGCCACGGCCACCGCGCGGGCCGTGGCGGAACTGCTGGACGGCCATGAAGGACCCGGCGCCGTACTGACCTGGGACGAGACCCTCCTGGAGACCACCGCCGAGGTGGCACGGCTGCTGCGGCTGCCGCATATGAGCCCCGAGGCGGCCCGGCGCTGCCGCGACAAGCTGGCCACCCGGCGGCTGCTCGGCGCGGCCGGGGTCCCCTCGGCCGCGTACCGCCATGTGCACAGCCGGGCGGAGGCTGCGGAGGCCGCCGAGGCGCTCGGCTGGCCGGTCGTGGTCAAACCGCGCGGGCTTGCCGGCAGCATCGGGGTCAGCCTCGTGGACGGCCCCGAACAGCTCGCCCGCTCCTTCGAGCAGGCGCGCACCTCCTCGTTCCCCGGCATCAGCGCCCTGGACGGCGCGATCGTCGAGGAGTATCTGGAGGGCCCGGAGATCAGTGTGGACTGCGCGGTCTCCGACGGGGCGGTCCGCATCGTCAACGTCGCGCACAAGCAGCTCGGATTCGCCCCGTACTTCGAGGAGACCGGCCACCGGGTCGCCCCCTGGCGCGACGAGCCCTGGGCCGACGAGGTGCGGTCCGTGGTGGCGCGGGCCCATACGGTCCTCGGTGTCCGCACCGGCCTGACCCACACCGAGCTGCGCCTCACCCGCACCGGGCCGCGCGTCGTGGAGGTGAACGGCCGGCTCGGCGGCGACTTCATCCCGCTGCTCGGGACGCTCGCCACCGGCGTCTGCCCGGTCACGGCCGCCGTGGACATCGCGCTCGGCCGCACCCCCGACCTCACCCAAACCCGGGACCGCTGCGCCGAGGTCCGCTTCGTCTACCCCGAGCACGACTGCACTGTGGACTCCCTCGATCTGACCGCCGCCGCTGCCGAACCCGGCATCGTCGAAGCGGTCCCGCTCGTCGCCCCGGGCAGCGAACTGCTGCTGCCCCCACGCGGCATCGTGCCCCGCCTCGCCGCGCTGATCGCCGTCGGCGACAGCCCGGACGAGTGCGCGGCCGCGCTCGGCCGCGCCCAGCGTGCCGTGCGCCACACCCTCACCCGACTTCCGTGACTGACCACAGCCAACGAGGAGAGACGCGCATGACGTGGATTCTTGGAGTCAACGCCCCTCCCGCCGGGTGGCACGACAGCGCCGCCTGCCTCATCGACGGGAACGGTGAGATCGTCGCCTTCTCCGAGGAGGAGCGGTGCAACCGGCGCCGGCACTCGCTCTACCGCAAACCGCTGGGCGCGGCCCGGTTCTGTCTGGAACAGGCCGGGATCTCCGCCGCCGACATCGATATGGTCGCGCTCGGCTGGGACAGCGAGCAGCTGTACCCGCGCCGGTTCGCGACCGACGCGGAGTTCCTGGCGTACGCCGTCGGCCTGGACTTCGGCGATCGCACCCCCGAGGTCGTCCGCGTACCCCACCACCAGGCGCACGCCGCCTCGTCGTTCTACGCCTCGCCCTTCTCCAGGGCCGGGGTCCTGGTAGTCGACGGGCACGGCGAGAACGAGTCCTCCACCATCTGGACGTACGAGGACGGCGCCGAACCGCGCCTGGAGCGGACCTGGCAGCGCACCGCGTCGCTGGGTTACGCCTACGACGCCGCGTCCACCTGGCTCGGCTTCTCCTTCCTCAACGCGGGCAAGACCATGGGTCTCGCCGCGTACGGCCGCGCCGCCGGTCTTGACGTCGAGTCCCTGGTCGACATCCGGGCCGACGACTTCCGGCTGGCCGTCGAGCCGCTGGCGGAGAGCACCGGGCACGCCACCGCCGACGAGATCAGGGAGCAGTACGACACGACGGTCGCCCGGTGGCGGGAGCGCTACACCCGGATCGCGGGCGCCGACGCGCCGAGCGCCCCCGAGGAGGCACTCACCGATGACCCCCGCGCGATTCTCGTGGCCTACACCGCACAGCGGCTCATCGAGGAGACCGTCAGTCATCTCGCGGCGCTGACCCGCAAGACGTCCGGTGTCGAACAGCTCTGCATGAGCGGCGGCGTGGCGCTGAACTGCAGCACCAACGGCACGCTGCCCGGACCGCTGTACGTCCCGCCGGTGCCGCACGACGCGGGCGTCGCGCTCGGAGCCGCCTGGACCGTACGGCCGCCGAAGCGGCGGACCGGGGCGCTCAGCCCCTATCTGGGCACCGACATTCACGGCTACGACCACACCAACGGACCCGGCAGGCCGGACACTTCGGGACTGCTCCGCAGCGACCTCGACACCGACGAGCTGACCGCACTGCTCATCGACGGCCAGGTCGGGGCGGTCGCCCAGGGCCGGGCGGAGGTCGGGCCGCGTGCGCTGTGCCGCCGGTCGATCATCGCCGTACCGGACACCGCGGCGGTGCACGCCCGGGTGAACTCCATCAAGAACCGCGAGCAGTGGCGCCCCTTCGCGGGGGTCACCCGGCCCGACTACGGCGCCCTGCTCTGGGAGCAGCAGGAGCATCTGAGCCGCTACATGCTCGGCGCGGCCAGGGCGACCGAACTCGGGCGTTGTGTCGCACCCGGTGTCGTGCACGTCGACGGCACCACCCGCCCGCAGGTGCTGCACGGCGACGAGGCACCGGCGGTGGGGGCGGCCCTGGACGGCCTGCGGCGGGACGGTGTGCCACCGGTGCTGCTCAACACCTCCTTCAACGACAAGGGCGAACCCGTCGTCAACACCGCGGCCGACGCGGTGCGGGCGTTCCGCTCCATGGACCTCGACTTCCTGGTCCTGGGCGACGAGCTGTACCGCAAACCGAACCGGACAGGAGGCCCGAACTGATGCCGGCCGGACAGCGGGATCCCGACAGGTTCCGGGCGTTCGGGCCGCGCCACATCGACGACATCGCCCGGCGGTTCGGGCTGCCCGAACACATCACGGAGACCGTGCGCAGGGTGTCGCTCGTGCTGCCGTTCCGGGTCAACGAATATGTGCTGTCACACCTCATCGACTGGGACCGGGTCCCCGAAGACCCCATGTTCCAGCTGACGTTCCCGCAGAGCGGGATGCTGGCGCGCTCCGACGAGGACCAGCTCGCCAAGCTCTCCGGCGACCCGTCGGACAAGCTCCTGCTGCGCGAGGCCGTACGGGACATCCGCGAGCGGCTCAATCCGCATCCGTCCGGCCAGCAGCAGCTCAACGTGCCGAGCCAGGAGGGCGTCCAGCTCCCCGGGCTCCAGCACAAGTACCGCGAGACGGTGCTCTACTTCCCCGGCCAGGGGCAGACCTGCCACGCGTACTGCACGTACTGCTTCCGCTGGGCGCAGTTCATCGGCGACGCCGATCTGCGCTTCGCGGCCCCCGACCCGTCGGGGCTCATCGAGTACCTGAGCGGCCATCCCGAGGTGCACGACGTCCTGGTCACGGGCGGCGACCCGATGGTGATGTCGACGGAGCGGCTGCGTGCCCACATCGAACCGCTGCTGGGCGTCGAGTCCGTCCGTACGGTCCGGATCGGCACCAAGTCCGTCGCCTACTGGCCGCAGCGGTACGTCACCGACCCGGACGCCGACGAGGTGCTGCGGCTGTTCGAGTCCGTGGTGGCGTCCGGGCGGCAGCTCGCCGTGATGGCGCACTTCAGCCACCCGCGGGAGCTGGAGAGCGACCTCGCGCGCCGGGCCGTGGCCCGGATCAGGGCCACCGGCGCGGTCGTCTACTGCCAGGCCCCGCTGATCGGGCACGTCAACGACGACGCCCGGGTGTGGAGCGCGCTGTGGCGTGCGGAACTGGCGGCCGGGGCGGTGCCGTACTACCTGTTCGTGGAGCGGGACACCGGACCGTACGACTACTTCAAGGTGCCGCTCGCCAGGGCGGCGGACATCTTCACCGAGGCGTACCGCACACTGCCGGGCCTGGCTCGCACGGTGCGGGGGCCCGTCATGTCGGCGACGCCGGGCAAGGTCGTGGTCGACGGGGTGGAGGAGACAGCCGAGGGCGCGTTCTTCCGGCTGCGGATGCTCCAGGCTCGCGATCCCGCACTGGTGGGCAGGCCGTTCCGGGCGCGTTACTCGCCGGACGCCGCCTGGCTCGACGAGCTGGAACTCGACCCCTCGACCCCCGCAGACATCGCGGCGGCCGTGCGCGGCGGCGCCCCGGGCGGTGCCGGAACGTCCGGCCCCGCGGGTGACGGCGCGCACGGGCTGCCGGAGAGGAACCGGACATGACCGCAGTGACGTTCGCACCGCCTTCCCCGAACCTGGCGCTGAACCAGCTGGTGGACCGGCGCAGGGCCCGGGGGGACTCCCTGATCCACCTCGCGTTCGGCGAGGCCAGACTGCCGGTGCTGCCGCAGCTCGCCGAACAGCTGGCCATCGGCGCGTCCCGCTCCGCGTACGGCCCGGTGGCGGGCGCCGAGGGCGTACGGGCGGCCGTCGCCGGGTACTTCGCACGCCGCGGGCTGCCGACCGACGCCGACCGGATCGTGGTCGGCCCCGGCAGCAAGCCGCTGCTGATGGCCGTACAGCTCGCCGTCCCCGGCGATGTGCTGCTGCCGCAGCCCGCCTGGAACACCTATGCGCCGCAGGCCGCGTACGCGGGCAAGCAGGTCTTCGGGGTGCCGATCCCACGGGAGTACGGCGGTATGCCGGAGCCCGGTGCGCTGCGCGAGACGATCCGGCGGGCCAGACGGACCGGCGGCGACCCCCGGCTGCTGGTGCTGACGCTGCCGGACAACCCGACCGGGACGCTCGCGCCGCCCGCCGCGGTCCGCGAGATCTGTGCGGTCGCGCAGGCCGAGGACCTGTTGATCGTCTCCGACGAGATCTACCGGGACATCGTCCACGACCCGCGGGCCACGCCCTTCCTGAGCCCGGCGGATGTGGCCCCGGAGCGCACCGTCGTCACCACCGGTCTCTCCAAGACGCTGGGGCTGGGCGGCTGGCGCATCGGCGCCGCGCGGTTCCCCGCGGGCGAGGCGGGTGAACTGCTGCGGGACTCCGTGGTCGCGGCGGCCAGCGAGCTGTGGTCGACGCTCGCGGGGCCGATGCAGCAGGTCGCGGAGTACGCGTTCGCGGAGCCCCCGGAGATCGTCGCCAGGAAGCGGGCGAGCGCCCGGCTGCACGGTGCGGTGGCGCGGGCGGTGCACCGGATCGCGGTCGAAGCGGGGGCCGAGTGCCGGCCGCCGGCCGGCGGGTTCTACGTCTATCCGGACTTCGAGCCGCTGCGCGACCGGCTGGCCGCGCGCGGCATCACGGACTCGGCGTCCCTCGCGGCACGGCTGCTCGACGACTCCGGGATCGTCGTCCTGGGCGGTCATCTGCTCGGTGACCGGCCGCACGCGCTGCGGTTCAAGGCGGCCACCAGCCTGCTGTACGGCGACGAGCGGCAGCAGGAAGAGGCCCTGCTGGCCGACGATCCGGCGCGCCTCCCGCACATCGCGGCCACGCTGTCCACCATCGCCGACGGGTTCGCCCGGCTCACCCGGCCGGACAGCGGCAGACCACTCCGAGCGGAGAGCAGCCCGGAACAGAGCTGAGCCCGGAACCGAACCGCACGTCCACGTAGATGCAGAAGCAGACGCAGACGCAGAAGGAGTCCCGTTGAAGGAGATCGCCCCCACCCGGGAGTCGTTCCAGGAGATCGCCGCCGCGGCGGACCGGCTGCTGGCCGGGCTGACCGGGCTCCGCGACCAGGACGTCCCGGAGCCGTCCCGGCTGCCCGGCTGGACCCGCGGCCATGTCCTGAGCCATCTGGCACGCCAGGCCCCAGCACTGGAACGGCTGCTGGAGTGGGCGCGGACCGGGGTGGAGACACCCCAGTACGCGAACCGCGGGGCCCGCGACACCGAGATCGAGGCGGGCGCAGGCCGTCCCGCCGCGGTCCAGCTGACCGACGTCCGGGAGAGCGCCGAGCACTTCCAGCACACGATCGAAACGCTGCCCGCCGCCGCGTGGCAGGCGACGGTCAGGCCCTTCACGGGGGAACTCTGCACCCCGCAGCGGATTCTGGTGATCCGGCTGCGCGAACTCGAACTGCACCATGTGGACCTGGACATCGGCTACGGATGGGACGACATCCCCGCGTCGGCGCGGCAGATCATCCTGGCCGACGTGCTCGGCTACTACGCGGAGGCCGACGGCGTACCGGACTTCACCCTGCGCGACACCGGAGGAGATGTCCTCGGCCGGTTCGGCACGGGCGGCCCGGACGTCACCGGTACGCCGGCGGACGCGCTCGCCTGGCTGGCGGGCCGGTCGGGCGGTACGGGCCTCACGTCGACAGCCGGACTGCCCGTACTCCCGCCGTGGCTCTGACCGTTGGCGGCGGACGGGAAACAGGGCGCGGGCCGGCGCAGCAGGGACCGATGAGTCAAGGAATGTGAGCGGACATGGCGGATACGGACATACCGAGTACGGGCGCCCCGCGCCCCGGTGGGCCGGAGCACTTCGACTTCGATTCGGTCCACACCGGCCTGCTGGACTGTGTGCAGGTCAATCTGGCCGTACTGGCGGACCACCACCACGGCGCCGGGACCCATCTGCGGGCGGGGGCGGCCCTCGACTTCCGTACCTGGAAGCGGCCCGACGGGCTGCCGACAGTGGAACCCCCGCCGGACGAGCAACTCAGCACGCTGCCCGGCCTGCTGGGACTGCGCGCGGAACGGCGTGAGCGGCTGTCCGGGTCCGAACTGCCGGCCGCCGTCGCCCGGCGCGGCTCCACCCACTATGTGATCGCGGACTCGTTCCGGCTGCCCTGGCTGCCGTACCACGGGCACGCGCACATGGAGCACAGCTTCCTGCTCACCGCCGGGCCGGACGGCTGGCACATCACGGATGCCTACCGCAGCGAGACGACCTGGGGGCCCGCGGTGCCCGGCCGCTGGGTCCTCTCCGACGCGGATCTGGCGGGCATCGGACCGGCCGACGCGGTCGGGATCGGCCCGGGAGACCTGCCGCCGCTCACCGCGCTGCCGCCCGTGCTGACCGCGGACGACGACGCGGTACGGGAGTACCTCGGCGCGTACGAGACCTGGCCGGACCGGGCGCGCGCCGTCGAGCAGCTCACGGTGGAGACCTGGCTGCTGGCCCGCAGCCGCCGGCTGCACGCGAAATACCGCGAGCTCTACTCCGGCCGGTCCTCGGCGAGCGACGCAGAGGAGGCGCAGCTGCGCGCCTGGGACAAGGTCGTCGAGCAGACGTATCTCGCCCACCGCCGGGTCTCGCGGGGCAGGGCCGAACCGCCGCAGCTCGTGGAGCGCCTGCGCGAAGTACTCGCGGCCGACCTGGCAATCCACCCGGAACCGTCCGCGTCCCCCGCCCCGCCGGACGAGGCGCTGCGCCTGCGGGTGGCTGCCGTGGCCGGGGCCGTGCTCGGCGTCTCCGAGGCCGAACTGCTGGCGGGTGCTGCCTTCGACTCGTTCGCCTCGTTCGGCTCCTTCCGGCTGATCGAGATCATCGAGCGCCTTGAGGACGACCTCGGGACGGAGTTCGCCGCCGCCGACCTCGTACCGGAGAACCTCCGCCGGGTCGACGACCTGTGCCGTATCGCCCACTGACCACGCCCCGCTCCTTGATCGGGCCTGATCCGAACGTAAGCCCCTTCGTCTCACCGTCCCACCCGAGAGGCTCCGCCATGGACTCCCGATTCACCGAACTGCTCCGCCCCTTCCTGAAGAACGCCGGACCCGACGTCGTCATCACCCCCGGCACGGATCTGCGCAGGCTCGGCGTCGACTCGATGCAAGCCATCGAGCTGCTGTTCTCCGTCGAGGACACCTTCGGGATATCCCTGCCCGACGAGGAGCTCAACGACACGACGTTCGCCACCGCGGGCAGCCTCTGGCACGTGATCTCCGCGCAGCTCTCCGACGGATCCGCCGGCCAGGTGGGCGCATGAGCACGGAGCCCGCGGCGAACGGCCCGCTGGACCTGACGGCCGCGCTCGCGGAGGTGACCGCGGTGACCGGCGAGCACGCGGCGCGGACCGACCGGGACGCGGAGTTCCCCGTCGAGGCCCTGGACGCCCTCCGCAGCACCGGTCTGCTCGGACTCATGGTGCCCGCCGCGCACGGCGGGCTCGGCGGCACCGTGGCGGACCTGGTGGCAGCGGCGCAGACGCTGGGGCGCAGCGACATGTCGGTGGGCATGATCTTCGCGATGCACTGCCAGCAGGCGGAGGCCATCGTCCGGTACGGCGACCGGGCGCTCCGCGACGAGCTGCTGCCGGACATCGCCAAGGGCGGGATCTATCTGGCGTCGGTGACGACCGAGGCGGGCAAGGGCGGTCATCTGCTGAGCGCTCAGGCCCAGTTGACCGGCGGCGACGGGCAGCTGGTGATCGACAGGTTCGCGCCGGTCGTGACCGGCGGCGGGTACGCCGACGGCTTCCTCATCACGATGCGCAGCCCCGGCGCCGTCACCGACAGCGATGTGTCCCTGGTGTACGCGCACCGGAGCCAGCTCGGCATCAGCGGCTCAGGGGAGTGGCAGCCGATGGGGATGCGGGCCAGCCACAGCGGCGCGCTCAAGCTGTCCGGCAGCGTGCCGGCCCGCCAAGTGGTGGGCGAGCACGGCGGGTTCCACGAGATCGCCGCCCAGGTCTTCGGTCCGCTGGCCCATCTGGGCTGGTCGGCCGTGTGGCTCGGCACGGCGGCCGGCGCCCTCTCCCGTGTCCTGCGACTGCTGCGCAGCCCGGCGGGCCGCGAACGCTTCGACCTGACGTCGGAACTCCTGCTCTCCCGGATCTCCCGGTCCCGGCAGCGTCTGGAGGCGGTGCACGCGCTGCTCACCCGGGCGCTGGGGGTGGTGGAGTCGGGCGGCGACCTCTCGGCGCCGGCACGTCAGCTGCTGCTCAACTCGCTGAAGATCACCGCTGCCGACGAGTGCCACGCGGCGGTGGACGGCCTGGTCACCGCGCTCGGGCTGCGGCACGGCTATCTCAAGGACTCCCCCACCCACCTCGAACGCGCCCTGCGGGATCTGCGTTCGGCGGCGCTGAACTACAGCAACGACCGGCTGCACCTCGCCGACGGCCGGCTGGCGCTCCGGGACCAGGGGGTGAACTTTGCCTGACACATCCCGCCAGGAGCGGCCGGGCGACCCCGACTGGACCGCGCTCGACGCGCTGCCCGCCACGGCGAGCGGCGACCGGGTCTGGGCGGCGCTGGGCCGGGGCGGTCTGACCCCCCGCGCCTACCGTGACGGCTCGGTCGGGGCCGGGGCCGATCTCGACGGTCTCGACGGGCTGCTGGCCGCCGTGGACGCCCGCTTCTCGATCGCCGCCACGCTGTCGGTGAGCGTTCAGCTCGCCACCGCGCTGCCGGTCCTCGCGGCCGGTACCGCGCCCGCGGCCCGGTCCGCCCTGAAGGAGGCGCTCGCGGGCCGGACCGCGGTCTCGCTGGCAGCGAGTGACGTCACCGCGGGGACCGATCTCACGGCGCTGCGCACCGAGGTGCGGACCGAGGACGACGCCCTGGTGGTGACGGGCGGGAAGAACTGGATCGCCAACGCCACCACCGCCGGTCACCACCTCGTCCTCGCCCGGCACCGCCCCGGGCGGCACTTCACCCACTTCACCTGGGTCCTGGTGCCGGCCGACGCACCGGGCGTGGCGGTGACCCCCGCGGACTCGGCGCTCTTCGCGGACTCGGGCGCCGGCCACCTCACCTTCGACGGTGTACGGGTCGGGCGGGACCAGGTGGTGGGCCGGGCCGGCTTCGGACTGCCGCTCTTCGCCCGCCATATCGCCACCGAGCGGCTCGCCGGCGCACAGTGGGGCGTGTCCCTGTGCCGCCGCACCCTGCGGGACACCCGGCGCCATCTGGCCGCCCGCGCGCACGGGGACGGCACCCTGTGGGACCTGGAATCCGTACGCCAGCGGTTCGCGCGCTGCCTGCTGCGGCTGCGCGAACTCCAGGCGCTGGTGGCGGAGTTCGGGGAGCCCGTGGTGTCCCGGTACGACACGACGGCAGCCGCCACGCTCAAGGCGGCCGCGGGCGCCACCGTCAGCGAGGTGCTGGCCGAATGCGGTCAGCTGTGGGGCGCGGCGGGCTTCACCACCGGCGGCATCCAGGAAGTACGCGCCCAGGCCGCGCTGTTCGGGATCGGCGGCGGTGCGAACGAGGTGGTGCTCGGCGCGCTGGCCGACGCCGCCGAGAGCATCCTGGCCGAGCCCGCGCGGCCGGACGTACTGCGGTGAACACCGTGCTGGAGGTCGCGGACCGGGTCTGGGTGGCCGAGGCCGGTGCCGACCGGACCCCGCCGAGTACCCACCGGGACGATCTGCGCCGCGCGGCCCTGCTGCCCGAGTGGCGCGCCCGTGAATTCCTCGCCGGGCGCGGGCTGCTGCGCCGGCTGATCACCGCCGTCCACCCGGCGGCCGACGGGGCCCGCATCGCTGCGGACGAGCGCGGCCGACCCCGTATCGCGGGACTGCCCGGGGTGGGGATCAGCGTGTCGCACAGCGGAGGCGCGGTCGCGGCCGGGGTCGCCGTCGGGCGCGCCGTCGGGGTGGATCTCCAGCAGCCCGCGGAATCCGTGTCGGCCCCGTTCGCCCGCCGGGTGCTGCACGGCCACGCCGACCGGGTCACCGCGCTGCCGCCGGAGCGGGCCGCCGAGGAGGTCGCCTGGGTGTGGACCGTCCAGGAGGCCTGTGTGAAGGCCAGCGGCGCGGGTGTCTCCGGCCGCCCCTGGACCATCGACGTACGTCCCGGCTCCCGGCACGGCCACTGGGGCGCGTACCGCTGGATCAGTCTGCGCGACCGGTCACAGACCCCGTTCAGCTGCGCGTTCTCCACGCGCCCCGCACCGGGCGTGTGCGGAACCGATACGTCCGGCAGCACCCCGGCATCCGGCGAGACCCCGACATCCGACAAGGACAGACCGTGAACATGCCCGCCCCACGGCACACCCTCGACGACTGGTTCGCGGCATCGGTCGCGGCCCACGGCGACCGTACGGCGCTGGAGACCGGCGACACCGAGCTGACGTACACCGAACTCTCCCTTCTCGCCGACCACTTGGCCTCGGCGCTCGTCAGTGGCGGGGACGGGGCGCCGCCGCGCAGGGTGGGGCTGCTGGCCGGGCGCAGCGTCGTCGCGTACGCGGGATACCTGGCCATCCAGCGCATCGGCGCCGCCGTGGTTCCGCTCGGTCCCGCGTTCCCCGCCGAGCGCAACGCCGGGATCGTGCGCCAGGCGTCGCTGGACAGGGTCCTCAGTGACGGAACCGCCGAGCACCCCGGCCAACTGGGCGTGCGGACAACAGAGATGACGGACGGTGAGCTGCTCCGCCGCCTGGACTCCCCCGCGCCGGAGCCGTCCGCCGCGGGGGCGGGTCCCGATGACCTCGCGTACATCATGTTCACCTCAGGGTCCACCGGGGTCCCCAAGGGCGTCCCCATCCGGCAGCGGAACATCTGCGCCTACCTCGCCCACGCCGTACCGCGCTGCGCGGCGGGCCCCGGCGACCGCTTCTCGCAGACCTTCGAGCTGACCTTCGACCCCTCCGTCTTCGACATGTACACCGCATGGGGAAGCGGCGCCGCCCTGGTCGTACCGGCCCGCGCCGATCTGCTGGCGCCGGTCCGCTTCGTCAACCGGCACGCCATCACGCACTGGAACTCCGTGCCGTCGGTCATCTCGCTCGCGAAGCGGCTGCGCGCGCTCGGCCCGGGAAGCATGCCGACGCTGCGGGCCAGCATGTTCTGCGGGGAGCCGCTGACACTCCAGCAGGCGCGGGCGTGGCAGCGGGCCGCCCCCGGCAGCTCCCTGGAGAACGCCTACGGTCCGACCGAACTGACCGTCACGTGCACCGCGTACCGGCTGCCCAACGACCCGGAACGCTGGCCGGCTCCCGCCAACGGCACCGTGCCGATCGGCACCCTGAACCCCCGGATGGAACACCGTCTGTTCGGGAGCGAGCTGTGCGTACGGGGTCCGCAGCGCTTCCCCGGCTACCTCGACCCGGACAACAACGCCGGCCGGTTCCTCGAAGCCGACGGAGCCCCGTACGATCCGGCCACCGCGCTGACCGACGCGCACTGGTACCGCACCGGCGACCGCGTCGCCCTGCTGCCGCCCGACGAAGGCGCCGGGTCGCGTGACCTGCCGCTGGTGCACATCGGGCGCAGCGACCAGCAGGTCCAGGTGCACGGGTACCGGGTCGAACTGGGCGAGGTCGAAGCGGCGTTGCGCGGTCAGCCGGGCGTGAGCGACGCGGCGGCCGTCGCGCTGGCGACCCGGGCGGGCACCGAGATCGCAGCCGCCTACACAGGGGCCGCCGACAGTGCGAACGACGTCCGCGCGGCGCTCCGCGACCGCCTCCCCGCCTATATGGTGCCCGCCGTCCTCACCCGGCTGGCCGCCCTGCCGCTGAACGGCAACGGCAAGGTCGACCGTGCGGCGCTCGGCGCCACCCTGGGCGAGGGCTCCGGCGCGCGGGGCTGACGGGGTACGGGGCTGACGGGGTACGGGCATCGGCGGAAGCATCCGGGGTCATGGACGTTGTTCCCCGGTGGCTTCGGGGCCACCGCGGAACGCCGGGTTCGCAGACGTATCCGGGGTCACAACAGAATGGCGGAATGACCGGAGCCTGTCTCCGGTTGACCCCGACGGCACACCGCGTGCCAGTTCCGGTCAGCCGTTTCCCGAGGAGCCCGTCAAAGTGACCACCACCGCCTCCGCCAGCCGTGCGGCGCAGATCCTGTCCCGGCCCGTCGTCCTGAACGGCCTGACCGTCCCCAACCGGATCGCGATGGCGCCGATGACCCGGCAGTTCTCGCCCGGCGGCATACCGGGCGATGACGTGCTCTCGTACTACGCGCGCCGGGCCGCCGCCGGTGTCGGCCTGATCGTCACCGAAGGCACCTATGTCGGACACGCGTCGGCCGGGGAGAGCGACCGCGTTCCGCGCTTCCACGGCGATGACCAGCTCGCGGGCTGGGCGAAGGTCGCGGACGCCGTGCACGCGGCGGGCGGCACGATCGTGCCGCAGCTGTGGCACATCGGTATGGCCCGCACCGCCGGGCGGCCCCCGTTCCCCGACGCCCCGGCCATGGGCCCCTCCGGCCTCCGCCTCCCCGAAGGCACCGGGGACGACGGCAAGGCCATGACGCAGCAGGACCTGGACGACGTGATCGGCGCGTTCGCGGAGGCCGCGGCCGCGGCCGAGCGCATCGGCTTCGACGGGGTCGAACTGCACGGCGCCCACGGCTACCTCATCGACCAGTTCCTGTGGCAGGGGACCAACCGGCGGACCGACGCGTACGGCGGTGACGCGGTGGCCCGCACCAGGTTCGCAGCCGAGATCGTGGCCGCGGTCCGCGCGGCGGTCTCGCCGACCTTCCCGGTGATCTTCCGCTTCTCCCAGTGGAAGATGCAGTCGTACGAGGCGAAGCTCGCCGGGACCCCCGAGGAGCTGGACGCCCTGCTGACCCCGCTGGCCGGAGCCGGGGTGGACGTCTTCCACGCCTCCACGCGCCGCTACTGGGAGCCGGAGTTCGACGGCTCCGACCTCAACCTCGCCGGCTGGACGAAGAAGCTCAGCGGCAAGCCGGTCATCACCGTCGGATCGGTCGGCCTGGACAACGAGTTCAGCAGCGCCTTCCGCGGCGAGGGCTCGCAGGTCAAGGGGATCGACAACCTTCTCGACCGCCTGGAGCGCGACGAGTTCGACCTGGTCGCCGTGGGCCGTGCGCTGCTGCACGACCCCCAGTGGGCGGCCAAGGTGCTGGAGGGGCGGTTCGGTGAGCTGGCCGCCTACGACCCGGCGGCGCTGAGCACGCTCAGCTGACCGGCACCCGGTACACCCTGCCTCCTGGCGGACCCGGTCACCTCGCCGGGCAGCCCCACTGATAGGTTTTCCGGCACACCCAGGACAGACCCGCGGCCCGGCGCGGGGAGAGCCTGCCGTTCAGGCGCCTCGCACCCGGCAGCCCGGTCCCCCAAGGCATACAGCGATAAGACGTACACACCGAGATCGTCGGCCTCGACGGTCCCCGGAAGCGCCCCTCCCACGCACCGTCGTGAGAGGGGCTGCTGTGATTTCGGCGCGATTCCGCCGGGTCGCTCCGGGGGACAGAGGGCGACGATCTTTCTCTGTTCCGGACTGTTTCCTCTGTTCTCGCCCTCTTCAGTTCCCTCCCTCTTCTGTTCCCGCCCGTTCTTTCTGTTCCTCCCGGTCACACCCACGGAAAGCACATGGAGCCATGGACATCAACGGATTCCCCCGCCAGTTCGCCAGGACCCGCCGCTTCACCCTCGGTACCCCCCGGCAGTTCACCGTCTCCCCGGACGGCGAACGCGTGCTGTTCGTACGGTCCGCGTCCGGCACCGACGCACGCGGTCTCCTCTGGATGTACGAGGACGGGCAGGAGCGTCTTCTCGCCGGTCACCCTGCGCCCTCGGGGGGCGTGACCGCGTACGCCGCCGACCGGGACGCACGGGTCGTCGCCTACGCCGCGGACGGCGAACTCTGGACCGTCCGCGCGGAGTCCGGCCCGGAGCGCCGTCCCGACAGCCCGCCGGACGCCCCGGAGCACGCGTCGGCCACCGCCGCCCCGTTCCGTATCCGCACCGCCGGACCGGTGACCGACGCCCGGCCCTCGCCGGACGGCACCCTGATCGCATACGTCACCGGCGGCGCCCTGCACGTCGTACGGACCGACGGGACAGCCGACCGGCTGCTCGCCGCGCCCGAGGACGCCGATGTCGGCTACGGTCTCGCCGACTACTGTGCGACCGCCTCCATCGGCAGGTCGCGCGGGTACTGGTGGTCCCCGGACAGCGACGCGCTGCTCGTCGCCCGGGTCGACACCTCGATGGTGCGCCGCCGCTACATCGCCGACCCCGCCGACCCGGAGAAGCCCCCCGTGGCCATCCGCTACCCGGCGGCCGGCACCCCCAACGCCGAGACCTCGCTGCTCGTGATCAGCACCGGGGGCGACCGCACCCCCCTCCCGCTGCCCCACGCGGTGCCCGAAGGGCAGACCCCGCCCGGTGCCTGGACCGCCCCCGTCTTCGAGTACCTGGTCTCCGCGTCCTGGGGAAGTGCCGGGCCCGTCGCCGTCCTCCAGACCCGGGACCAGCGCACGGTGTGGGTCGTCGCCGCCGACCCGGCGGGCGGCGGGTACGAGGTGCTGTCCCGGATGTCCGACGAGAACTGGGTGCGATTCCAGCCCGGCACACCGCCGCACACCCCCGGAGGTGTCCGGATCCTGCCCTGGGTCCGTGGCAATGTGCGCGGAATCCGGATCGGCGACGCCATCAGTCCCGAAGGCCTGTATGTGCGCGAAGTGGTGGGCTCGGTGGGCGAGCGGGTCTTCTTCACCGCGAGCGAGGAGCCGACAGAGGTCCATGTCTGGACGTACGAGGAGGGGCCCGGGTTCGTCAGGCTGACGCAGGACCCCGGTGTGCACACGGCCGCCGCCGGTGGCTCCACGCTGGTCGTCGACAGCATGACGGAGAACGGCCAGTCGGTGACGGTGCGCCGGGCCGGGCGCCCGGACGGGCGGATCGCGGTGCTCACCGAGGAGCCGCTCGTCATCCCGGCGCCGGTCCATCTCACCCTCGGCGCACGCGAGTTGCGCAGCCGCCTGCATCTGCCCTCCTGGTACGCGCCGGGGCAGGAACGGCTGCCGGTGCTGCTCAGCCCCTACGCGGGGCCCGGCCTGCAAGTGGTGACCAGGGGGCGGGGCTGGTACACCGCCGTCTGCCAGTGGTACGCCGAGCAGGGCTTCGCCGTACTGGCCACGGACGGACGCGGCACCCCCGGCCGGGGCATCGCCTGGGAGCGGGCCATCGTCGGCGACCGGCTGGGGCCGGTGCTCGACGACCAGGTCGACGCCCTGCACGCGGCAGCGGAACGGTACGACGCCCTGGATCTGGGGCGGGTGGCGATCCGGGGCTGGTCGTACAGCGGCTATCTCGCCGCCGGGGCGGTGCTGCACCGCCCGGATGTGTTCCACGCGGCGGTCGCGGGCGCCGCACCCGCGGACCGGCGGCTGTACGACAGCTACTGGGAGGAGCGCTTCCTCGGCCACCCGGACGTCCAGCCCGAGGGGTACGAACGTTCCTCGCTGCTCCCCCACGCGCACCGGCTCTCCCGGCCGCTGATGCTGGTGCACGGACTCGCCGACGACAATGTGGCGCCCGCCCATACGCTGCGCCTGTCGGCCGCACTGCTGGCCGCAGGCCGGCCGCACACCGTCCTGCCGCTGTCCGGTGCGGGGCACCTCGTCCATGCAGAAGGCGTGGCGGACCGGCTGCTGGCCCTGGAACTCGACTTCATCCAGCGGGCGTTGGCACGGACTGCCGACGCGTCCTGATCAGTCTCCCGCCGGAATCCCGGACTGCTTCCAGCTCGCGAGTACGTCGTCGGTCGTGGTGATCGTCGCCACGAGCGCGAGGGTGTTGCGGATCATCGCGGGGGTGTAGTCGGCGGGCACCCCCGCGATGGCGTCGGCCGGAACCACCACCGTGTAGCCGAGATTGACCGCGTCGAAGACGGCGTTGGGGATGGCGACATTGGCGGAGACCCCGGTGACGACCAGTGTGCGGCAGCCGATGTTGCGCAGCAGCGCGTCGACGTCCGTGCCGGCGATGGGCGAGAGTCCGTGCAGCCGCCGTACGACGAGGTCCTCGTCCGCCACCTCGACCGGCTCGGCGACCCTGACCGCCGGTGAGCCCGTGTGCTGCTGGACGGGGAGCCGGCCGGCCGCCCGGAAGAGCCGGGCGTTCCGGTTGGCGCCCCGCCCGTCGGGGCGCCGTTCCGCCACCGCGTGCACCACCTGCACCCCTGTTTCGTGTGCGCGGGCGACCAGTTGGGCGACGCGTCCCAGGGCCCCCGACGACCTTGCTTCGGCGGCCAGTTCGGGCAGGGCGCTGTCCCGGCCGACCACGCCCTCCTGGCACTCGACGGTGAGCAGCACCGCCGTGGCGGGGTCGAGCTGCTGCGCAAGCTGTTCGGACGACGGCATGGGCCCTCACCTCTCGTGGAACGCGGCCCACCGGGCAGGGCCGGGCGCGCGAGGCTAACGCCCATTGCGTCATGAAGGAAGAGACTCCATGATTTCTGACACCTGATTCCTGACACACAGTCAGATACAGCCGAAACGGCGGGAGACGCCCCATGACCGACACCCAGCGCCGAGGCCGCAGGATCATGATGACGGACGCGGAGCGCGACACCTTCCTCGGCGAGCGGCGCACCTGCCGGGTGGCCACCGTCTCGGCCGACGGCCGTCCGCACGTCGGCGCCCTCTGGTTCCTCTGGGACGGCACATCGCTCTGGCTCTACTCGCTGACCCGCAGCCGCCGCTGGTCGCAGCTGTCCCGGGACCCGCGCCTGGCCGTGGTGGTCGACGACGGCGAGGAGTACGGCGAGCTGCGCGGCGTGGAACTCTCCGGCAGCGCGGTCACGGTCGGCGAGGCGCCCCGTACGGGAGAGCCCTGCCCCGAACTCGACGCACCCGAGAAGCTGTTCGCGCGCAAGAACTTCGGGATGGACCTCATGCCGTACGACGGGCGCCACGCCTGGCTGCGGCTGACCCCGGACGCGGTGGTCTCCTGGGACTTCCGCAAACTCGGCTGACAAACCCGGCTGGGCGAACTCGGCTGACCGGTGGGCCGTTGAGCCCGCGCGCCACCCGGCCTCGCTCAGCCACCGGCTCCGTCCGGGCCAGCGCCCTCCAGACCCGTACCGGCCGCGTACAGCGCGTCGACCGCCGCCCGGATGGAGGGCCGGCGGTCGGCGTCGGCGCGCCAGATCGCGTACACATGGCGCCGCAGCGCGTCCCGTACGGTGACGACCCGCACGCCGTCCGGCACCGGGCCCCGCCCCAGCCGCGGCGCGACACCGACCCCGAGCCCGGCGGCGACCAGTGCCATCTGCGTGGGGTGCTCACCCGCGACATGGGAGATCCGCGGCTCGAACCCCTTGCCCCCCAGGGTGAACATCAGCCACTCGCGGCAGAACTCGCCCTCCGGCCAGGTGATCCACTCGTCCTGCGCGAACGCCTCCAGCTCCACCTCGGCCGCGCCGGCCAGCGGATGGTCCGCGGGCACCGCGATATCGGCGATGTCGTCGAAGAGCGCACGCTTGGCCATCCCTTCGGGCATCGCCGTGGGCTTGTTGTACCAGTCGAGCACCACGGCCACATCGAGGTCGCCGCGCACCACACCCCGGACACCGTCCTCGCCCTCCAGCTCCTGGGAGCAGACCGCCAGTTGGGGATGGCCGGCCCGCAGCGAGGCGAGCACTCCGGGGAGCAGCCCGCGGGCAGCGGTGGGGAAGGCCGAGATCCGCAGCTCCCCGACCACCCGGCCGCGCTGGGCCTCCAGATCGGACTGGGCCAGCTCCACCTGGGAGAGGATCCGGGCGGCGTGGTCGGCGAGCAGCCGCCCCGCGTCCGTGAGGCGGACCCCCCGGCCGTTCTTGGCGAGCAGCGGCTGCCCCGCCTCCCGCTCCAGCTTGGCCAGTTGCTGGGAGACGGCCGAGGTGGTCACGTGCAGCCCGTCGGCCGCTCCGCTCACCGAGCCGTGCCGGGCCACCGCGTCGAGGATGCGTAGACGCTCCAGATTCAACATGTAAGCAATGCTAAGGCAACCACTCCACGTAATCTCGCTTGTGCTACGAGATAGCGCGGTCCAGAGTGGTCCGTATGAGCACCGCGACTCCCGCCAGGACCGTGTCAGCACCGGTCATCGCACCGCCGCCCACCACCCGCCGCCCCGCTGTCGACTGGCGCATCCGCTTCGCCCTGCTCTCGCTCATCTGGGGCTTCAGCTTTCTGCTGATCAAGGTGGGCACCGGCGGCTACGCGCCGTTCCAGGTCACTTTCGGCCGCCTCTTCTTCGGCACCGCCGTGCTGGCCGCGGCGATCGCCTTCAGGCGCGAGCGACTGCCGCGCGGGGCGCGGACCTGGGGGCATCTCGCGGTCGCCGCCCTGCTGCTGAACGCGGCGCCGTTCTCGCTCTTCGCCTACGCCGAGCAGACGATCCCCTCGACGCTCGCCGGGATCTGCAACGCCACCTCCCCGCTGTGGGGCATGGCGCTCTCTCTCGTCGCGCTCTCCGAGGACCGCCCGACCCGCCGCAGGGTCGCCGGGCTCGGGGTCGGATTCCTCGGTGTCCTGACGGTGCTCGGCGTCTGGCAGGGCTTCTCCGGACTGGACTTCAGAGGCACCGCGATGGCCCTGGTGGCGTCCCTCTGCTACCCGGTCGGCTGGATCTACGTACGGCGCACCCTGGCGGGCACCGGCAGCTCCCATCTCACCCTCACCGGTTCGCAGCTCCTGGTGGCGACCGTCGAACTCGCCCTGGTCACCCCGCTGTTCACCGCGCTGCCCAGGTCCTTCCCGGTGGTGCCGCTGCTCGCCGTCGCGGCCCTCGGCGCGCTGGGCACCGGTGTCGCCCTGCTGCTGCAGTACGGCCTGGTGGCCGAGGTCGGCCCGACCACCGCCCAGATGGTCACGTACTTCATCCCGGTGATCGCCACCGCGGCGGGCGTGGCAGTGCTGGGCGAGAACATCGGGTGGAACACCCCGGTCGGCGCGGTGATCGTGCTGGCCGGCGCCGCCCTGACACAGAGCAGGCCGATGAGGCGCCGGGCCGGGCGGCGGGGCCGGTCAGCTGTGACGTCGGCCGGGGGCAGCCAGCCGTAGCGCCTGCCGGGCACGGTCAGTCGTAGCGCCTGCCCGGCGCGGGTCCGGCCGCCGACGCGACGGCGTCCGCGACCGGACCGATGTCGTCCGGGCCCAGCGTGGAGACCGTGACGCGCACCCCCGGCGGCGCGGCCATCCGGAAGCGGGCGCCGGGGGCGACGGCCCAGCCGGAGTGCAGCAGCCGCGCCACCACCCCGGTCTCGTCCGGCACCGGCACCCACACATTCATCCCGCTCCGGCCGCAGGCGTCGATGCCCCGCTCGGCCAGGGCCCTGACCAGCGACTCCCGGCGCCGCCCGTAGGACAGCGAGACCGCGGAGACATCGACGGCCCCCGAGCTCCACAGCTGGACCACCGCACTCTGGAGCAGATGGCTGACCCAGCCGGGGCCGAGCCGCTGACGGCCCAGCACCCGGTCCACGGTGACCGCGTCACCGGTCAGCACGGCGAGCCGCAGATCGGGCCCGTACGCCTTGGACACCGACCGTACGAAAGCCCAGTTGTCCGCCACCGCCGCCAGCGGGCTCAGCGGCAGATCCACGATCCCGTGCCCGTGATCGTCCTCGATCAGCAGGACGCCGGGATGGTCACGCAGGACGGTCCGCAGTACCTCGGCGCGCGCTGAACTCACTGCGGCGCCGGTGGGATTCTGCGCACGGGCGGTGACCACGAGCGCGCGCGCCCCCTCGCGCAGCACCCGTTCCACCTCTCCCGGCAGCGGCCCCTCGCCGTCGAGCCCCATCGGCACCGCGCGCAGCCCCAGCGCCGGTACGAGATCCAGCAGGGCGCCCCAGCCCGGATCCTCGATGGCGACGGAGTCACCCGGCCTGAGGTGCGCGGCCAGCACCCGTTCGATCCCGTCGAGCGAACCGGACACCACGGCGACCGGCCCCTCGGGCACGCCGTCGGCGGCGAGGGCCGCGCGCGCCAGCCGTTCGAGCTCCGGGTCGACGCCCGCCTGCCCGTAGAGCACGGCCCGCTCGTCACTGCGCGCGGCCGCGACCGCCAGAGCCCCGGCGAGCGGGGGCAGCAGGGCGCGGTCGGGATTGCCCGACGCCAGGTCCCGCACGCCGGCGGGGATGTCGGCCCTGATCGATTCACGCGCCGTGCTGGCCGGCCGGGGCCGCACCCGGCTCCCCCTGCGGCCCGCCGTCGCGATCACTCCGCGGTCGCGGAGGGTCCGGTACGCAGCGCCGACGGTGTTCGGATTGACACCCAACTGCTCCGCCAACTCCCTCAACGGCGGCAGGAGTTGCCCCGGCGCGAGCGCACCGGAGCTGACCGCCCGCTCCACGCTCGCCGCGATGTCCGTTGCACGGCGCCCTTCGATCCCATATTCTCCTAGCACAAACGAGATTATGCACTAATGCAATGGAGTACGCAACATGGAGAACGCGATGTCCGAGACCCCTCCGGCCTCTCCCCGGCAGCAGGACGCGCCCTACGTACCGACCGCGCGGACCGTGCCCACCCGCTCCCGGGAGCGGGCCTCGTACGACCGTGAACTGGTGCACTCGGTACTGGACGAGGGATACGTCTGCCACCTCGGATTCCTCCGCGACGGTGCGCCCGTCGTGCTGCCGACGCTGTACGCGCGGGTCGGCGAGCGCCTCTACATCCACGGCTCGACGGGCTCCCGCCCGCTGCGGGCGGCCGGCGACGCGGACCCCGGCATCCCGGTCTGCCTGACGGTCACCCATGTCGACGGTCTCGTCCTGGCCCGGTCCGCGTTCCACCACTCGATCAACTACCGCTCGGTGGTGGTCCACGGCACGGCCCGCCAGGTCACCGGCGCCGACGAACGGCGCACCGCTCTCGACGCGATCGTCGAGCAGGCCGTGCCCGGCCGGTCGCACGACTCACGCCCGGCGAACGCCAAGGAGCTGGCGGCAACTGCTGTGGTCCGCCTGGACCTCGACGAGGTCTCCGCCAAGGTCCGCGCCGGCGGCCCCAACGACGAGCCCGAGGACCTCAGCCTCCCGTACTGGTCGGGTGTCGTACCGCTGACCCGCGGATACGGCGCACCGGTCCCGTCGGACGACCTGGACCCCGCCATCGCCCTGCCGGACTACCTCGACCGGCACTGACCCCGCTCCGGGAAGCGTGGGCGAGACGCTGCCGCCGCCCCGGACCGGCTCAGACCGGTACCGGGCGGCGCCGCGCCGCGGCCGCCCGCATCTCCCCGTACGCGAGACCGGTTACGGCCGCGAGCAGCAGCAGCGTGCCGAGGACGGTGGCCGCGGTGAGACGCTCCCCGAGCAGGGCGACAGCGATGACCGCCGCGCTCACCGGTTCCAGCAGCATGATCACCGAGACCGTGGCGGACCGGACGACCGCGGCCCCGGTGAAGTACAGGGCGTACGCGAGCGCGGTGGGCACCGCGGCCACATAGGCCAGCAGGCCCACCACCCTGCCAAGATCGACGGTGTGCGGGAACAGCCCCTCCGCCACGGCGAGCGGCAGCAGGACGACGGTACCGACGGCGAGGGACCAGGCCGTCGTCGACAACGGGTCGCCGCCACCGCTCCGGCCGAACCACCGGGTCAGCAGGGTCATCGCCGCGTATCCGGCGGCGGAGAGCAGCGCCCAGCCGACCCCGGCGGGGCGTACGGCTCCGCTGCCACTGCCCAGGACGAGCACCACGAGTCCGCCGAGCGCACCCGCGACGGCGGTGATCCCGCCGGCGCCCAGCCGCTCCCCCAGGGTCAGCCGGGCACCGACGGCGATGAGCACGGGCCCGGCGCCGAGGGTGACGACGGTGGCCACGGCGAGCCCGGTGAGCTGGACCGCGGCGAAGTAGGCGACCTGGAAGAGCGTGAACGCCAGGCCGGTGGCAGCGGTGCGCAGAGCCGGACGCGTGCGGGGTTCGGCGGGGCGGGGCACACCGCGCGGTCGGCGGCGCACGGCCCGCACGGCGAGCAGCAGCACCAGGCCGCCGGCGCAGCGCCAGAAGGTGAGGGAGACGGGCCCGAGATCACTGGCCCGGTAGAGCAGCGAGGCCCCGGCCCCCGCGGTGCCCCAGGCCGCTCCGGCCACGGACAGATAGATGAGACTCCGGCGGACGGACAGCCCGGCGGCAGGGTTCGGCGTATGCGTCATGTACGTGCTCCATGAGGGAAGACTGAGAAAGGGCGGTCGCTGAACTCCGTGCGCGGGCAGCGACGAGCCGCTCGGGAACAACCCGAGCCCGGTCTCCGTCAGTGGATGCGGCCGCCCGCGCTATGCAGCGGGGGGCGGCAGTACGGTGAGATGCATGGCCAAACCCTAGCCGAAGGCCTCGTTCACGGGTTCGCGCTCCGCTCCGCTGCGGGCAACTCGGCCCCCACGGCGGGAGTTGCGCCCGCCACCGGGCCCGAAGGGGGCTTCGGCGCCGAGGACTGGGCGACGAACGCACCGATCAGCACCACCGCCCCGCCCGCGATCTGCGGCGCGGAGAGATGTTCCCCGAGCAGCACCCAGGCGAGCACGGTCGCGATGACCGCTTCGAGACAGGCGACCACCCCGGCCACCTGCGGGGAGAGCCTGCGGATCGAGACCACGCCGAAGACATACGCGACGACGGTGGCGATCAGCACGATCCAGCCGAGCAGCAGCCAGGCGGGCACCCGCGTCCCGTTCATGTCCGCCTGACTCGCGAGCAGTGACCAGTGCATCCGCCACGGGCGGGCGACCACCGTCAACAGGGCCGTGCCGACGAGGAGTCCGTACGCGATGACGCCCAGCGGGTCGGTCCGGTCGTCGCCGTCGCCGCCGTGGTCCGACAGGACGAAGTAGCCGACCTGGCAGCAGGCGGCGCCCAGCGCGAGCAGCAGCCCGATCGCGTCGAAGCTCAGCCCGGACCAGACCTCGACCACACAGGCGAGCCCCCCGGCCGCGAGCACCACCCCGAGGGCGGCGGCGCGCGTCACCGGCCTGCGCTGCACGAACCGGACCCAGCCCAGGACGAGCGCGGGCGCCAGGTACTCGACCAGCAGGGCGACACCGACCGGGATACGGGAGAGGGCCGCAAAGTAGCAGGCCTGGACGCCCGCGACGGCGAGCAGTCCGAAGCCGATGAGCAGCGCGGGCCTGCGCCGTACGAGGTCGCGGTGGCGCCAGGCGACGGGCAGCATCACCAGGGCGGCCCCGGCCACCCGGAGCCAGACCACTTGCAGCGGGTCGAGACCCGCCTCGATCAGCGGCTTGGCCGCGACACCCGATCCACCGAACGCGAAGGCCGACACCAGGGCGAGTCCCAGGCCGACGCTCTTTCCCCGAGACGCACGCATCGGCACATCATCGCAGGTGGGATCGGGCGCGTCACCACCGACGGGTCTGCCGGATGCCGCCCTCCAGGCGCCCCGCGAGGAACTCCGCGTCCACTCCTGCGCGGCCCAGCACCTCCACGGCGCGGCACTCGCGGTCGCGGGCGAGCGCGGCCAGCAGATCGAGCCCGCTCGCCCGCCGGTTCCCGTCCTTCCCCGCTCTCTCCAGGGCGCCCTCCATGGCCGCGACAGCGGCAGGCGACCAGCCCGCCACCCCGGGCTCGGTCACCACCGGAACGGCCCCCGAGTCCTCGACCGACCCCTGCCAGCGCAGCCCGTAGCCGATGCTGCGCTGCACGAGATAGCCGAGCACCCTGGCCACCTGGGGGCCGCCCTCGAAGGCTGCCCGCACCTCGGGGTCGGTCTCGATCACCGAGTGCAGCAGATGGGCCGTGTCGATCTGCCGGTCGCCGTCACGCAGCGCACGCCGGCGTGCGCCCGCCACGACCGTCGCCAGTTCCACGGTGAGCCTGGCTTCGATGTCGGCTCGGGACGGGGCGGGCTGGTCGTCCGGCTGGGTAGGGCTATGCACATCTCCCAGCTCATCAGCCACCCGCGCCCGGAACATCCCCGCCGGGGAGCATTTACCCGTCCGACGGAAGTTGGGCACGCCCGCCGGGACTCTCCTCCTTACGGATGAGACGGCGATTGCGCGCGAAACGGGCGCACGCCCCCCTGTGTCCGCACACCCGGGCCGCTGTGTCCGCACACGCCGGGCTCCCCCGGCCCGCCCCTCCGTCCACCCGCGGACCGGCCGATGAGACCTGACGGTTCATCAGTATTGAATGTTCCGGGCCCAGGGGCTACGTTCCGCGACATCACAACCCGACGAGAAGGGGTGGTCGCATGGCCGAAGTCAGCGCCGAGGCTCGGATCGAAGCACCGGCCGAGAAGGTCTGGTCCCAGCTGACCGACTTCAGCGCGTACGGCGAGTGGAACGCGACACACACCAGCTTCCCGAAGGGCGGCCCGGCCAACCTCGCCGTGGGGGCCACCTTCGAGGAGAACATGAAGCTCATGGGCTTCCCCGCGGAGGTGAACTGGACGGTCGACGAGCTGACGCCCGGGGCCCTGCTGGTCACCCGCGGCAAGGGCCCGATGGGTGTCAGCCTCGCGATGCGCTACTCGCTCACCCCGGAGGGCGACGCCACTGTGGTCCGGATCGACGGCGAGTTCACGGGGGCCGCCGTGTCGCTGATGGCCGGCAAGCTCAAGGACTCGGCGACCGCCGCACTCCAGGAGTCCCTGCGCAAACTCGCCGGCCTGGTGACCTGAGCCCGGCAGGCCCCGTACGACAGCGGCGCCCCCACGGATGTCCGTGGGGGCGCCGCCTCGGTCGCTGGACCGGTCTCAGTCCTCATCCTCATCGGCCAGAATCAGATAGAGCTTCTTCCGGGATTCGCTGATCACGGCCATCGCCTTCTTGCGCTGCTCCGGCGTACCCGTCCGGAACACCTGGCCGAACGCTTCCATCAGACCGAAGCCGGCCTGACGGATCTCGTTCACCGTCTCCCAGTCACCGCCGCGTCCGGCCCCCTCCCAGGGAGCGTCCGGACCCTCGTCGGCCGCCGTGCGCCCCGGCTCCGTGAGCGTGAACAGCTTCTTGCCGCCCTCGCTCTCGCTGGCGATCAGCCCCTCGTCCTCAAGGAGCTGGAGCGTCGGATAGACGGAGCCGGGGCTCGGGCGCCAGGCCCCGCCGCTGCGCTCGCCGATCTCCTGGATCATTTCGTAACCGTGCATCGGCCGGTCCTTGAGCAGCGCCAGGATCGACGCGCGTACGTCACCGCGGCGCGCCCTCCCCCGGGGTCCGCCTCTGCCGCCGCGCCCGCCGAACGGGCCGCCGAACGGCGGACCGAACGACCCGAAGGCGCCGCGGCGCTCCTCGAAGTCCCCGCCGTGACGGCCGGGGCCGCCGTGTCCATGTCCGTGTGCGTGTCCATGGGAACGCATCGCACTCACTTCCTTACATCGTTGATCTGTCGCGATGCGTCAACGATATATCGGGACTGTTCGTTTAGCAATCTTTTCCGGGCCACTCCCCCGCGAGTGGCCTTGGCCTGCGGTGTTGCCCCGCGCCTACGGTCTGTCCCATGCGCATACGAATCGTCGACGCCTTCACGGACCGCCCCTTCGCCGGCAACCCGGCCGGGGTGCTGCTCCTCGACTCCTTTCCGGACGACGGCTGGCTCCAGAGCGTGGCGGCGGAGGTGAACCTCTCCGAGACCGCATTCGCCCACCCGCTGCCCGCCGGCGGCGAGGCCGACTGGGCGCTGCGCTGGTTCACCCCGGCCACCGAGGTCGACATGTGCGGCCACGCCACCCTGGCCACCGCCCATGTCCTGCACACATCGGGCGCGGCGACCGGCACCGTCCGCTTCGCGGCGCGCTGCGGACTGCTCACCGCGACGGCCCGCGAGGACGGCGCGATCACGCTGGACTTCCCCACGTCGCAGCTCACCGAGGAAGCCGTCCCGGCCGGTCTCAGTGAGGCGCTCGGGGCCCGGATCACCGGGGTGAGGGACACCGGGCCGCACATCGGGGACCTGCTCGTCGAGGTCGCCGACGAGCAGACGGTCCGCTCACTGTCGCCCGACTCCGCGGCGCTGAAGGCCCACTCCCGGCGGGGCATCATCGCCACCGCCGAGGCCGACGACCCCTCGCTCGGCTACGACTACGTGTCGCGCTGCTTCTTCCCCCGCGTCGGCATCGACGAGGACCCGGTGACCGGCAGCGCGCACACCGCACTGGCCCCGTTCTGGTCGGCCCGGCTGGGCCGCGACGACCTGACGGGCCTCCAGGCCTCGGCCCGCTCCGGTCTCGTACGGACGGCACTGCGCGGCGACCGGACGCTGCTCACCGGCAGCGCGGTCACCGTCATCGACGGCGAACTGCACGTCTGAGAAGGACGGCCGGCCCCCTCACAGCGCCGGGACGGGCCATCCGTCGCAGCACCGCGAGAGGGCCGGCCGCCGCAGCGCCGATCCGCAGTGGGGTGGCCGCTCACCCGGTGGGCAGCCACCCCACCTTCCCGGCCAGCAGCGCGTATCCGACGAACGCCCCGATGTCGAGCAGCGAGTGCGCGACGACCAGCGGTCCGACCCGCCCCCACCGCCGGTAGAGCAGCACGAACACCACGCCCATCGCCACATTTCCGAGGAACCCGCCGACCCCCTGGTAGAGGTGGTACGAACCGCGCAGCACCGCGCTCGCCGCCAGAGCGGCGATCGGGGTCCACCCGAACTGCCCCAGTCTGCGCAGCAGATACCCGACGACGATGACTTCCTCCAGTACGGCGTTCTGCACCGCCGAGAGGATCAGTACCGGGATCTTCCACCACACATCGGGCAGCGACTCCGGCACCACGGTCAAGTTGAACCCGGTGGCCCGCGCGCCCAGATAGAAAGCGAGGCCCACACTGCCGATCCCCGCCGCGATCAGTACCCCACGGCCGAGATCGGCCCGGAGCCGTGTCCGGTCGAAGCCGATCGCACGCAGGCCCGACCCCTCGCGCAGCAGCAGATGCACCACCAGCGCGACCGGCACCAGGGCCGTCGCGATCCCGAAGAGCTGCCAGGCGAGATCCAGCCATGGCCGCCCCGGCGCGTACGACCCGTTGAGATTGGCGGCCTGGTGTTTGAGCCCTCCTGGTTTCGTCAGTGCCCCGATAAAGCTGATCAGTGCCGAAACGCCGCTCGCGCCGAGCGAGAGTGCGAGTACCAGCACCGTCTCGGACCGCAAGAACCGCTGCGGCACCCCCTGTGTGGGAACAAAATCAGCCACGCGCTCGCCCTCCGCCTGCACACCTGCCTCCAGTTGGCCAATCGCGCCTCATCCCCACCACCGTGCCACTAGGGTCTCGAATACAGGTACGAAGATCGTGCACGACAGGCCGGGGGACGGGCGCCAATTCGGTGGCGCGCTCCCCCTTTTCCTTGTTCGTCCTTCAGGGGAGGAGCACCACCGCATGGGACGTCACAGCTTGCCCGATGACCTCACGGCACCGGCAACCCGGCCCCGTTCCGGTGCACGGCGGCGTCGTACCGTCGCCATCGCCACCGTGCTCGTCCTCGGTGCGGCAGCGGGCACGGGCGTGGCTGTCGAGCGCGGCGTGTTCGGGCTCTCCGGTCCCTGCCACGGCTCCGCGGTGAAACTGCGCATGGTGGCATCGCCCGATATCACCCCGGCCGTACGCACGGCTGCCGAGCGGGCCCGCGAGGACCATGTGCAGTCGGACGGCCAGTGCCTGGACATCACGGTCACAGCACGCGACTCGTACAAGGTCGCGCACGATCTGGGCACCAGCAGCGCCGAGCCGGGGTACCAGATATGGCTGCCGGACTCCGGGGCATGGGTGGACCGGGCCCAGGACACCGGCGAGAACGTCCCGCTCACACCCGCGTCCAGCATCGCGGAGTCCCCGGTCACCCTGGCCATGGTGCCCTCGGCCGCCAAGGCGCTGGGCTGGCCGGAGAAGACCTACACCTGGGCCGGGCTCACCGCGGCTGCGACCGGCTCGGGCAAGATCCATATCGGCGCGGCCGACCCGGCCCGCAGCGCCACCGGGCTGCTCGCCCTCAGCAGCATCGCCCAGTCACCGGGCCAGGCAGCGAGTGGCGACACCCAGGTCGCCGCCACCGCCAAGGTGCTGTCCCGGCGCATCTCGGACGCGGATTCCAAGGTGCTCGCCACACTCGCGCAGGACGGGTCCGGTACGGAGAAGGACGACCCCCACCGCAACCAGGCCCTGGTCCTGTCCGAGCAGGCGGCCTTCGCGCACAACACGTCGCGGGGCGGCGCCCGGAAGCTGCGGCTCTTCTACCCCAAGGACGGCACACCCCAGCTGGACTACCCGTACACAGTGGTCGACGAGGCGGCGCTGACCACCGATCAGAGCCGGGCAGCGATGCGGTTCATGACCTATCTCGGCGAGGGCGTCAGCCGCACCGTGCTGGACCGGCAGGGCTTCAGGATCCCGGACCGTCCCGCGACGACGAGCCGGGTCGAGGCGGCGGGCGGGCGCACCCCGCAGCCGTACACCGACGCCTCCCCGGAGCCGCCGTCCGAGGACGTTCTCGACGAGACGCTCGGCATGTGGACCATCACGGTCCAGAGTGCCCGGCTGACCACCGTCGTCGACGCGTCGGGCTCGATGTCCACCCCGGTGCCGGGAAAGGGCGGGCAGACCAGGATGGACATCACCAGAGCGTCCTTGCTCAAGGCCCTCGACCAGTTCACGCCGGAGGACGAGATCGGGCTCTGGGACTTCGCCACACACCTCGACGGAACGCGCGACTACCGCAAGCGCGTACCGACGGTCCGCCTCGGCGGTCCGGCCCGGGGCGGCGGGACCCAGCGCGACCGGCTCGCCGCGGCCTTCTCCGCGCTGCGGCCCGTGCCAGGTGGCGCCACCGGTCTGTACGACACCACGCTGGCGGCGTTCCAGGATGCCCGGAAGACCTACGCCCGCGGGAAGTTCAACGCGGTGGTGGTGCTCACCGACGGCGTCAACGAGGACGACCACGGCATCTCCCGCAGCGCCCTGATCGCCAAGCTCCGGGAGCTCACCGATCCCGAGCGCCCCGTGCCGCTCATCATGATCGCGGTGGGCCCCGACACGGACAGGACCGAGGTCGAGCAGGTCGCCAGGGCGACGGGTGGCGCGGGGTACCAGGTGAGCGACCCCTCTCAGATCAACTCGGTCCTGCTGAAAGCGGTCATGGCGGTCGGCGGGCGCTGACCGGGCACCGACCGGGCGCTGACCGGCCGGCCGGGCATCGGCGGGCAGCGCCCCGCCGCGCGTTCACCGCCCGCGAGCCGTCACCGTCCCCGGCGCGCTCACCGCCCGCGAGCCCTCGCGGTTGCCGGAACACCGTCCGGCCAGGAGTGCACCGGTTCGCCGCCCGCCATCAGCTCGGCGTACCGCCGGGTGGTGAGCGCCAGCGCCTCGCGCCGCCCGAGCCCCGTCTCCAGCGCCCGGTGGAACGTGTCCACCTGCCAGGATGCGCCGTTCGTACGGCGCCTGCACCGCTCCTCGATGACACCCAGGCAGCGGTCGCGGTCCGCGGCCTCTATCCCCCAGGCGTCGAGCCCGGCGGCGGCCAGCGGCAGCAGCTCGTCCCTGACGAGCCGCACCACGGGCACCGCCGTGACGCCACCTGAGCGCCCGGGCCCGGGCCACTCCAGTTCGGCGTCGATCCCGTACCGGCAGGCCGCGTCGAAGTTGCGCGCGGCGGCCTCGAAGGGCAGCCGGCGCCACACCGGGCGGGAGTCGTCGGCGAGCGCCCTCACCAACCCGTAGTAGAAGGCCGCGTTGGCCATCACATCCGTGACGGTGGGGCCGGCGGGCAGCACCCTGTTCTCGACCCGCAGATGCGGCACGCCGTCGGCCACGTCGTAGACCGGGCGGTTCCAGCGGTAGACGGTCCCGTTGTGCAGGACGAGTTCCTGAAGGCCCGGCACCCCGCCGTCGTCGAGCACCCGCAGCGGGTCCTCGTCGTCGCACAGCGGCAGCAGCGGCGGAAAGTACCGGAGGTTCTCCTCGAAGAGGTCGTACGCCGAGTCGATCCAGCGCTCACCGAACCAGGTACGCGGCCGCACCCCCTGGGCCCGGAGTTCCGGCGGGCGCACATCGGTCGCCTGGAGGAAGAGCGGGGGCCGGGACTCCCGCCACAGCTCCTTGCCGAACAGGAACGGCGAGTTGGCACCCAGCGCGACCTGCACGGCGGCGACGGCCTGCGCCGCGTTCCACACATCGGCGAACCGCGCCGGGGTGACCTGCAGGTGCAACTGCACCGAGGTACAGGCCGCTTCGGGCGCGATCGAGGACGAGGAACAGGTCAGCCGTTCGACGCCGGTGATGTCGAGGTCGAAGTCCTCACCGCGGGCCGCGCGCATCTGATCGTCGAGCAGGGTGTAGCGGTCGGCCGACGAGAGGTTCGCGGCGCCGAGATCCTGCAGCTCCAGCGTCGGCAGGATTCCGATCATCACGATCCCCGCGTCGACTTCGGCCGCTTTTCTGTGCGCGTATGCGAGACCGGTACGGAGCTCCTCGGCGAGCTGGTCGAAGACACGGCCGCCCAACCGGTGCGGGATAATATTCACTTCGAGATTGAACATCCCGAGTTCCATCTGGAAATCACGGCTCGCGATGCGGTCGAGTACCTCGGCATTCATCATCCGGGGCATGCCGTCGGCGCCCGCGAGATTGAGTTCGATCTCCATCCCCATGAGATTTCTCGGGCGGTCGAACCTCTTCTCCTCCAATAGTCTCTCCAGTACCTCCAGACACTGCTGCAGCTTCCTCCGGTACCGCTGCCTGCCCGACGGATCGACACCGTCCGCCTCCAGCTTCTCCCCCATCGGGGCACCCCTCCACGCGTGTGCGGCGGCAACGGCCGCCCGGGTCACGGTCGATAATGCCCACACCCGGTGATCCGTAACTCCCCCCGCCCGGATTCCGGAGCGAGTAAGGTGACGAGAAGATGACGTGTGGCACATGACATTTGGCACATTCGCCGGGCAGACGCCCGGTGCAATTTCCAAGCCTGTGCGACTCCGTGACCCGATGAAAACGACCGACGGTTTTCGGCCGACCACTCGCACGGGGAACCGTGAGGCCACAGGAGCGCGCCTACGCTAAACCGGGATAATCTCCGCAGGAGAAAGACCGAATAGCAACTTGTTTGCAATATCCGCGTCAGCTAGTTGAAACCCCGCGTGAACACGTGTCGTATAAACTCCGCAGACGAGGCAGAGAGTTGGCGCCCCGGCCCCCGGAGAGTGCGGTACCCCTCCACGCCCCACGGCCCCCCTCTGCCCCTGCCTGCTGACAGTGCTGTCCGCACAGCCCACGCATCAACGTGTCTCCGAAGTGAGAGGCGACCACATCATGCCGCTGTATGTCCCTCCGGCTCCCGCGCCGGCCCTGCGCAGCGTCCTCGCGGCACTCGGCTCCCCCACTGCCGTACGCGAGGCCCGAACCCCGGCTCTCCGCTCCGCCCCGGGGCCGCTCACCCCCGAACTGCCCCTTCCTGTTTACGTACTGGACCAGATCATGCCGAGCGGCGGGACCCCACGTACCCGGCTCACCGGCTGGCGTTTCCTGATCCGCAGCGGCGATCGCGCCGTGGCCGCCGCGGACACCACACTCACCGCCGACGGCTGGACCTTCTCGCACTTCTTCGAGGGCCCGTACGCGACCGCCACCGGAAGCGCGCTGCGCCGGGCCGAGGCGATGGACACACCGTTCCAGCCCCGGCTGCTGTCCGTGCCCGAGCTCTACATGCTGACGCTGTGGCTGCACGGTGACACCGGCGCCGACGCCTCGGTCTCCGGCACGATGCCGGCCCCCACGGACCTGCTGGTGCCCCTCGCACCCGCACCGCCCGGCATCGCCGCGCACCGCCCGCACCGGGTGTCGGAGCTGCTCCCGGTGATGACGATGAGGCTGTCACCCCCGCTGCTCAGCTCTTCCGCCTGACAGCTGCCGAGCACCACCGCGCGCCCCGTGACCACATCAGGTCGCGGGGCGCGGCGCTCTTCCTGCCCATCCGGTCTAGCCCGGTCGGGCCACCTCCGAACCACCCGAACAGGCAGTCAAGTTGAGCTGAACCGTCCGCACGGGTGATGCGTCCTTATGCTGTAGCAAGTGCTGCCGTGAAATACCTGCGGATTGACGTCCGTAGGGCAACACTGGGATCACCGACTGATCGGGGGGCGGCCATGAAATCCGCATCGAGCCGCAGGACACTCACTACAACGCAGCGAAAGAACGCATCCATGTGCCAGCACCAGCCCACCTGCCCGTCTGCCACCTCCGCCGACCGGGAGGCCGCGCTCCTCGTCGCGCACCATCCGGAGCAGGGCTGGAGTCTGCTGTGCAACGGCGTTCTCATCTTCGAGGACACCGGTGAACTGCTGCCCGACGGCCAGATCATCGCGCCGCACCGCCCCCTGGGTTCGGGACTGGCGACCGCGGCCTGACCCTGTTACGTCCGCAGAAACAGAACTGCACAGCCACAGCGACAGCACTGGCACAGACGACGAAGGGCCGGCCCGGGTGACATCCCCGAACCGGCCCTCCCGCATGTCCGTCAGTTGTCGTACGCGTCCAGCGGCGGGCAGGAGCAGACGAGGTTGCGGTCGCCGAAGGCCCCGTCGATCCGGCGCACCGGCGGCCAGTACTTGTCGGCGGGCGAGACGCCGGCCGGGAAGACGGCCTCCTCGCGGGTGTACGCGTGGGTCCACTCACCGCCCAGCGCCGCCGCGGTGTGCGGGGCGTTGCACAGCGGGTTGTCGTCCGCCGCCCACTCGCCCGAAGCGACCTTCTCGATCTCGGCACGGATCGCGATCATCGTGTCGCAGAACCGGTCGAGTTCCGCCAGGTCCTCGCTCTCGGTGGGCTCGATCATCAGCGTCCCGGCCACCGGGAACGACATCGTCGGCGCGTGGAAGCCGTAGTCGATGAGGCGCTTGGCGATGTCGTCGACGCTCACACCCGTCGCCTTCGACAGCGGCCGCAGATCGACGATGCACTCGTGCGCGACCAGCCCCTTGGGGCCCGTGTACAGCACCGGGTAGTGCGGTTCGAGGCGCTTGGCGATGTAGTTGGCGGCCAGCACGGCCACCTGCGTCGCCCGCTTGAGCCCCTCGCCACCCATGAGACGTACGTACGCCCAGGAGATCGGCAGGATGCCGGCCGAGCCCCACGGGGCGGCCGAGACCGGACCGACACCCGTCGCGGGGCCGGCGGCCGGCTGGAGCGGGTGGTTGGGAAGGTACGGCGCCAGGTGGGCCCGTACGCCGACGGGGCCGACACCGGGGCCGCCGCCGCCGTGCGGGATGCAGAAGGTCTTGTGCAGGTTGAGGTGCGAGACGTCCGAGCCGAACTTGCCGGGCTTGGCGAGGCCGACCAGTGCGTTCAGGTTGGCGCCGTCGACGTACACCTGACCGCCCGCGTCGTGCACGGCGGCGCAGATGTCGGTGATGTGCTCCTCGAAGACCCCGTGGGTCGACGGGTAGGTGACCATCAGCACGGACAGCTCGTCGCGGTACTGCTCGATCTTGGCGTTCAGGTCCTCGACGTCGACGTCGCCGTCCTCGCGGGTCTTCACGACGACGACCTTCATCCCGGCCATCACGGCGCTGGCGGCGTTGGTGCCGTGCGCCGACGACGGGATGAGGCACACGGTGCGTGCGGTGTCGCCGTTGGCCCGGTGGTAGGCGCGCACGGCCAGCAGACCGGCCAGCTCGCCCTGCGAGCCCGCGTTGGGCTGGAGGGAGACCTTGTCGTATCCGGTGACCTCGGCCAGCCGCTCCTCCAGCTCGCGGATGAGCGTCAGATATCCCTGCGCCTGCTCGACCGGGGCGAAGGGGTGGATCGCACCGAACTCGGGCCAGGTGACCGGCTCCATCTCGGTGGTGGCGTTGAGCTTCATGGTGCAGGAGCCGAGCGGGATCATGCCGCGGTCCAGCGCGTAGTCGCGGTCGGCGAGCTTGCGCAGGTAGCGCAGCATCGCCGTCTCGGAACGGTGCTGGTGGAAGACCGGGTGGGTGAGGACGGTGTCCTGGCGCAGCAGCCCCGCGGGCAGCGCGTCGGCGGTCCGCCCGTCGAGCGCCTCGATGTCGCCATCGGCGCCGAAGGCTGCCCAGACGGCGGCCAGCTGGGTGCGCGTGGTGGTCTCGTCGCAGGCGACGGAGACCAGGTCGGCGTCGACCTGGTGCAGGTTGACCCCGCCCTCGCGGGCAGCGGCGACGACCTCGGCGGCCTTGCCCGCTGTCCGTACGGTGAGGGTGTCGAAGTACTCGCCGTGCACAACGTCGACGCCCGCGGCGCGCAGCCCCTCGGCGAGGATCGCCGCGTACCGGTGGGTGCGCCGGGCGATGTCACGCAGGCCGTCCGGGCCGTGGTAGACCGCGTACATCCCGGCCATCACGGCAAGGAGCACCTGCGCGGTGCAGATGTTGCTGGTGGCCTTCTCGCGGCGGATGTGCTGCTCACGGGTCTGCAGGGCCAGCCGGTACGCCTTGTTTCCGTCGGCGTCGACGGAGACGCCGACGAGCCGCCCCGGCAGGCTGCGTGCGAACTTCTCACGTACGGCCATGAACCCGGCGTGCGGACCGCCGAAGCCCATCGGGACACCGAACCGCTGGGTCGTACCGACCGCGATGTCCGCCCCCAGCTCGCCGGGCGAGGTGAGCAGCGTCAGCGCCAGCAGGTCGGCGGCGACGGTGACGACGGCGCCGAGCTCGTGCGCCTGCTCGATGACGGGCGCGATGTCCCGGACCCGGCCGGAGGCGCCGGGGTACTGGAGCAGTACGCCGAAGACGCCGCGCTCGGCCACCTCGGCCGGGATGCCGTCGCTGAGGTCGGCGACGACAACCTCGACACCGGCAGGCTCGGCGCGCGTCTCGATCACCGCGACGGTCTGCGGAAGGGCGTCGGCGTCGACCAGGAAGACACCGTTCTTGACCTTGCCGACGCGGCGCGCGAGGGACATCGCCTCGGCTGCCGCGGTGCCCTCGTCCAGCAGCGATGCGCCCGAGGTGGGCAGGCCCGTCAGATCGGCGACAACGGTCTGGAAGTTCAGCAGCGCCTCCAGGCGCCCCTGGGAGATCTCCGGCTGGTAGGGCGTGTACGCCGTGTACCAGGCGGGGTTCTCCATGACGTTGCGCAGGATGACCGGCGGTGTGAACGTGCCGTAGTAGCCGAGCCCGATCATCGGGGCGAGGACCTGGTTGCGGTCGGCGAGGAGACGCAGCTCGGCGAGGACCTCGGCCTCGGTGCGCGCGTCCGGGAGGTTCAGCGCCTCGGCGCTCTTGATCACCTCGGGGACGGCGGCCGCGGTGAGCTCCGAGAGCGATCCGTAACCGACATGGGCGAGCATCTTGGCCTGGGCCCCCGCGTCGGGCCCGATGTGGCGCTGTTCGAAGGGGATGCCACGCTCCAGCTGGGAGAGCGGAATGCGGTGAGCAGTCATGGCGGAGGCCTCCTGGTCTTAACGACCTGCGAGGGGTACCACGGCACGGGTACCCGGACGGCCTCCCCCTCTGTCATCTCAACCTGAGAGTTTCACCGGCCCGTCGCTCGACGTGCCCGCTTTCACCGTCGGTGAGGTAGGGATCCGGACGTGCCCGCCCGACGCCCGCCCTGCTTTCCAGAGTGACCTCGTCCGCGCGGTACGTGTGCCTGAGAGATTCCGGGGAGGATTTGCTCCTTCGGCGCCCCCGGACATCGCGTCCGAAGGGCTCTCCCGCGCGGGGTCAGCAGCCATTGGCCAGCGTACCAGCGAGCCACTTCGCACGGTGTTCGAGTGGCCGATGCCCCGGATCTGGACTTCCCTGAGGGGGAGACCTTCGCAGGGGGCGGGAGACATCGTGATCCGTTGCGATCAGTTGGAGGGACCGTGCAGACCGACATAGATCCGCGCAGCCTGATAGGCCGCAAGGCGTTCGACCGCAATGGCCTCAAGATCGGCACGGTTGACGAGGTCTACCTCGACGACGCCACCGGAGTGCCCGAGTGGGCCGCGGTACGCACCGGGCTGTTCACCCGGGACGCCTTCGTCCCGCTGAAGCCGAGCGAACTGGTCAGCGAAGCCCTCCGGGTGCCCTTCGACCGCACGCTGATCAAGGAAGCACCGGGCTTCGGTGTCGGCCGCCATCTCTCACCCGAGCAGGAACTCCAGCTCTACCACCACTACGGGCTCGGTATCTCGGCCCCCACGCCGCCGCCCCCCGACCGGGACTTCGGCCGGCTCGCGGGCGAAGAAGAACGCGCCTGACCACCCGGCTCCGCCCCGCCAGGCACTGCTTCCCCGGACTTTCCGGGCCTCTCACCGGTGTCCGCTTCCTCCCCCACGGCTGTCCCGTCCGGTCCGCCCGGTCGGCCGGATCCATCCGCACCGCACGGGCCATCGGATCCCGTCGGGGCAGTCGGGGCAGCCCGGACCAACGGCAGCGGATCCGACGGCCTCAGCGCGGGGTCGTCGACCCGGAAGGTCCGCACCCGGCCGGGCACGGTCGCGTACGGATCCTCGAACCGCACCGTCACCCGGCCCACGCCGCTGCCCTGCACCCACCCAGCGCCGTACTCGTCGTGGCGCACATCGTGCCCGGCGAGCCAGCGGTGACCGGTGCCGGGCGGCGGCTCGTCGGCGGATGGCTCCGGCGGCGCCGCGGGACCGGGCGCCGCCTCTTCCGCCGCCGCGTGCTCCAGCTCGGCAGCCCGCTCCGTCGCCGCCTGCGCGAAAAGGTCCTCCTGGGTGAAGTCCGCGAGGCCGGTGACCCCCACCCCGAGCAGCCTCACGCCGCCCGTGGTGTCCACGGCCTCCAGCAGCCGACCTGCGGCCTCGCGGACGACCTCCGGGTCGTCCGTGGGCCCCCGGAGCGTCTCGGAGCGGGTCAGCGTCGAGAAGTCGTACCGCCGGACCTTCAGCACCACCGTCCGCCCGGACCGCCCGGCGTCCCGCAGCCGCTCCACGCACCGCCCGGCCAGCCGCACCACCTCCGCCCGCACCCGCACCCGGTCGTGCAGGTCGACGTCGAAGGTGTCCTCCACCGAGACCGACTTGGCGTCCCGCTCGGACACCACGGGCCGGTCGTCGTGACCGAGCGCCATCCGGTAGAGCGAGGCGCCGTGCGCCTTGCCCAGCAGCCGGACGAGCTCGTCCTCACCGGCCTCGGCCAGATGGGACACGGTGGTCATCCCGGCCCTGCGCAGATGCTCGCCGGTCGCCGGCCCCACGCCCGGCAGGATCCGTACGGAGAGGGGCGCGAGCAGCTCGCGCTCGGTGCCCGGTTCTATCAGGACCAGGCCGTCCGGCTTGGCACGCTCCGAGCCGATCTTCGCCAGCATCTTGGAGCCGGCGAGACCCACCGACCCGCTGAGCCCCGTGACCGCCAGGATGTCCCTGCGCAGTTGCTCACCGGCGCGCCTCGCCGATCGCCTGCCGTCTGCGACTCCGCCCGCCTCCAGGTCCACGAAGGCCTCGTCCAGGCTCAGTGGCTCGACCAGCGGCGAGAGCCGCCCGAGCAGCTCCATGACCTGGCCGCTCACCTCGCGGTAGAGCGCGAAGCGCGGCACCAGATAGGCGGCGTTCGGACAGAGCCGGCGGGCCTGGGCCATCGGCATCGCCGAATGCACCCCGAACACCCGGGCCTCGTACGAGGCCGTCGACACGACTCCGCGCGGCCCGAGCCCGCCCACCACCACCGGCTTCCCGCGCAGGCTCGGCTTCGCCGCCTGTTCCGCGGCGGCGAAGAAGGCATCCATGTCCAGATGCAGGATGGTGGGCGCGGCTCTCACACCACCGATGCTGCCTCACGGCACTGACAATCGGGCCCCCGCAGCGCGGAGGCCCGTCAGACGGCGCGGTTGCGGCGCCTGGCCAGCTCGTCGGCCGGGTTGTGGCCGATGAGGGTCTCGCCGGTGTCGACCCGCTCGCCGTGCAGCTGTGAGAGGGCGCTCTCCACATCCCGCCACACAACCCCGACGGCGATCCCGAAGATCCCCTGTCCGCCCTGCAGCAGACCGACCACCTCGTCGGGCGAGGTGCACTCGTACACCGTCGCACCGTCGCTCATCAGCGTCATACGGTCGAGGTCGCCGGCCCCGCGGTCTCTGAGGTGGTGGACCGCCGTCCGGATGTTCTGGAGGGCCACACCGGTGTCCAGGAACCGCTTCACGATCTTGAGGACGACCACGTCGCGGAAGCTGTAGAGACGCTGGGTACCCGACCCCTGGGCGGGCCGCACACTCGGCTCGACCAGTCCCGTACGCGCCCAGTAGTCGAGCTGCCGGTAGGTGATCCCGGCCGCCGCGCAGGCGGTCGGTCCCCGGTAGCCGACGGTGTCGGTCGTCGTTTCGGCCGCTGAGCCGTGAAGCGGATACGGCACTCCGTCCCCCGGACCCAGTCCGGGGAAATCCCCTGCCATATCTTCGCCGGTGCTTCTCACGCCGACCTCCGTCCTTGAACTGCCCACTCGACGGTAGGCAGTCACTTGAGGTGCGTCAACGATCGCCACACTCGGCACGCCGAGTGATAATCACCCTAAGAGTGGTTTCGCGTGCCCCTCTTCGGGGAAAGGCTTGCCGGATGCGCTGACGACCCGAGCGGAGCGTCACTGGCTGTTGGTCCCGAAGTCCTCCGGAGAGATCTGGTCGAGGAACTCGCGGAACTTCTCCACCTCGTCCTCCTGCTCGTCAGGAATGGCGATTCCCGCATCGTCGAGCACCCCGTCGCTGCCGTAGATCGGCGTCCCGGTGCGCAGGGCGAGCGCTATGGCGTCGGAGGGCCTCGCACTCACCTCGACCCCGCTCGCGAAGACCAGCTCCGCGAAGAAGACCCCGTCGCGCAGGTCGGTGATGCGCACTTCCGTGAGCTCCTGGCCGACCGCTTCGAGGACATCCTTGAAGAGGTCATGGGTCAGCGGCCTTGCTGGAGCCATGCCCTGCTGGGCGAAGGCGATCGCAGTCGCCTCACCAGGGCCGATCCAGATAGGGAGATACCGGTCGCCTCCCACTTCACGCAGGAGCACGATCGGCTGGTTGGAGGGCATTTCCACCCGGACACCCACAACGTCGAGCTCGTTCACACAGCAACCCTAGGACGTGCCCGGCAGGTTTGGGTAGTCGGGCACCCCCATGATCAGTGCAACCGGACCCTGAGAGAGGTCTGCACGAGCGCCGCGTGAAGCCGCACGGTCAGTGCTGCCAGGTCCTTCGTGGTGGTCTCCGCATCCGCTCTGGTCTGCGGATTGCGGTTCAGCCGAAGGGGGGCGACGACCTGCTCGATCAGCCCGGACTCACGGTCGGCGGCCGCTTTCATGGCGCGCAGATGCCGCGGTTCCAGACCGAATCGGCCCAGATCCGCGACAAGCCCGGCCACATTCACGGCCTCCGCGTCGTATCCGCCCTCCGGGAGCGGCGACAGCAGACCGTACGACTCCCACTCGGCGAGGTCGTCCGCGCTGATCCCGGCGGCCGCGAGGAGCTCGTCCCGGCCCACCCGGGACGCCGTGGGTTCACCCGCGCCGCCGCCCGGAGCTCCGTCCTCGGGCTCGCGGACGGCACCGGGCGCGGGGAGCTGGATCTGCTCGCCCCGGCCCAGTGCGTCGAGATGGTCCCGGATGACCTTCAGCGGCAGATAGTGGTCACGCTGCATCCGCAGGACCTGAGCCAGCCGCTCGACGTCCGCGGTACCGAACTTCCGGTACCCGGACGACGTGCGCTGCGGCTCGACCAGCCCCTCGGCCTCCAGAAAACGGATCTTGGAGATCGTGACTTCGGGAAATTCCTCCCGAAGCAGATTCAGGACCGTGCCGATACTGACCAGCCGGTCGTCCCCGGTGGCGGTGCCGTCGCCGGCACCGCCCGTCGATGATTGCAGCATGGGCCTTCCCTGACGGGTCACACGCCCCGCTGGCTCGCGTAGAAGACCAGCCGGTACTTCCCGATCTGCACCTCGTCACCGTTGGAGAGCACGACGGCGTCGATGCGCTCACGGTTGACGTACGTGCCGTTCAGGCTGCCGACGTCCGAGACGGTGAATCCGCCGTCGGCGCCCCTGCGGAACTCCACATGCCGCCTCGACACCGTGACGTCGTCGAGGAAGATGTCGCTCTGCGGATGCCGGCCGGCCGTGGTCAGATCGCCGTCCAGCAGGAAGCGACTGCCCGAGTTCGGACCGCGGCGGACCACGAGCAGCGCCGAGCCGAGGGGCAGGGCGTCGACGGCCGCCTGGGCCTCCGGAGAGAGCGACGGCGAAGCGGTCTGACCTGTCACCTCCGCCTCGTACGCCTCCAGCCCGGAGATGGAGATCGTCGAAGTGGTCTCCGAGGGCCGCTCGGGCACCCCGGCGCGCAACGGCGCTCCGCAGTTGGAGCAGAACCGACTGTCCTCGGCATTGTGGTGGCCGCACCTCGTGCAAACCGGCATGGACGCATCCTCCTGCCGCGACTGCCCTGCATGGGCGTTGGTTGCGTACGGATCGGAGGGCAACCCTCGACTCGTACTTGAGGTTGATGCTTCACCAAAACCTATGCGGCCCTGACCCGCAGGGTCAACAGACGACGCACCCTGATCACCCGAAATGTCGCGACCGGACCGCCCCACCTCGTCCCGGAACAGCGGGCGGTCACCACCCTGGTCCTCGCCCTCCATGTGGCGTGGGGCGCGGTGCCGTGCGCTGTCCTCACGTGCACTCTTGCCGAACAACTTCCCAAACAACTTCACGGGCGATTCCCCTTGACCGAAACAGACCCGCCCGTGGGGCAGGACGAACTCTCGATGAACACACCTGCCGAACCGGACATCCTTACAACGTCCGTACCCCCCAGACAGTTTCCACCACGCACCCCGCTATCGGTGCGCCGACCCCCCGCAACCTCATGGCCTTGTCCCGCGGCTCTCACGCGCCCCCGCCTCACTGCCCGGAAGACCGAGCGTAGTCAGGCCGCTTCGCTGGTCGCAAGGCGTCCACAACGATCTTCTGTTCAGGCGTCACAGTGGCTGTGGCCTGCTCCTTCTCCAGAGTCTGCACCACTCCGCCCGGAATATTCAGCGCGGGCTCCAAGTCGGCCGGTTTCCCGATGACCTTGAAGGTGTACGGCGCACTGATCTTCTCCTTGTCCACCTGGATCCCGCCGCCCGCGTCGGAGAAGTAGGTGTCCCCCACGACCCGGACACCGTTGACCTGGATCGCCTCGGCACCGGCCGCCCGCAATTCCTGGACCGTGTCGAGAAGCATGTCCGCCTCGACCGTCTTGTGCGGGTCGTTGACGAGCAGGGTGATGCCGGGGCCCTGGGCGGCCACCGTGCCGGCCAGGATGCCGAGCTGACGTGCTTTCTCGTCCGTCTGCTTGCGGGCCTCCTCGGCCTGGTCCGAGCTGCTCTCCAACTGGCTGCGCTGGCTCTGCAGACGCTGCTTCTCGTCGTCCAGGCGCTGGGTGCGGTTGTCGAGCTCGTCGAGGATCCGCACCAGGTCCTCCTGGCGTGCGCCGCGCAGCGGGCTGTTGTCGCTGTTGGAGCGGACCTGGATGGCAAGTCCCAGACCCAGTACGAACAGCAGCAGGGCGACGACGAGTTGCGCCCTGGTGACCCGGGGTGGCCAGAGGGCGGCGATCAGCCGCTGCCGTCCGGCCTGCCTCGGCTGCGCCGCGGGCGTCGCCCCCGTGGCGTCTCCCTGCGGTGTCTGCGCGGGCTTCTCCGCGGGCAGCGCGCCGGGGAAGCGCCCGGACCTGCCGCCGGGATCGCGCGGTGGCTCCTGTGGGCTCCGAGGGTCACCCGGATCCCGCGGGTCGGGCGGATTCTCGTCGTTGCTCATCGGCTCGTCACCCATCGGCCTCACGCCCGGAACACATGCCGGCGAATGGCCGCGGCGTTCGAGAAGATACGGATGCCGAAGACGACGACCACGCCGGTGGACAACTGCGCGCCGACGCCCAGCTTGTCGCCGAGGAAGACGATCAGCGCGGCCACCACGACGTTGGACAGGAAGGACACGACGAAGACCTTGTCCACGAAGATTCCGTCGAGCATGGCCCGCAGACCGCCGAAGACCGCGTCGAGGGCGGCCACGACGGCAATGGGGAGGTACGGCTCGACCATCGCCGGCACTTCGGGCCGGACCAACAGTCCGACCACGACTCCCACGACGAGGCCCAGTACGGCGATCACGATGTGCCCTTCCCTGTGTCGGCCGCGCCTTGGTCGGTGCCGGCGGCCTTCGGCTTTGCTGTACGTACGATCAGGCTCGCGGCCGCAGGAAGGCGCACGTCGGCCTGGTCGGAACTGCTGGTGCGGATGCCATAGCTGTCCTTCAGGACCTTCAGGTACTGTCCGCCGACGCTGTCATCGAATTCGCTGAGCAACTGCTTCCCGTCCCCCACCGCCAGCACCGTGTACGGCGGTACCAGCGGCCTGTTGTCGACCAGTATGGCGTCACCCGCGGCGCGGATCGCCGACAGAGCGGTCAGGCGCTGGCCGTTGATGGCGATCGCCTCGGCGCCCGACTGCCACAGCGCGTTGACGAACTGCTGCATGTCCCGGTCCCGTACCCGCCCCGTGTCGGAGAACCCGGGGCTCTCGCGCGGCCCCCCGCCGTCGCTCTGGGAACTGTCCTTGGCGTCGTCGATGACCAGCTTCACTCCGGGCCCGTGCACCGCTGTCGCTCCGGACAGCAGCGCCACCGGACCGCCCTGGTCGCCCCCGTGCTTCTGGAGTGCCTTGCGCTGCTGCTCACCCACCGAGTCGCGCAGCCCGTCGACCTTCTTCTGCTCCGCATCGGCGGACGAAGTCTCCGAGTCGATACGGTCGATGAGCTCCTGGCGCTCCTTCGCGACCACCGGCGCAGTCACTCTGGCCTGCGCGGCGCCCACGGTGACCACGACCGCGGCGAGCACAAGACCCGCGGCGAGACCGAGCTTGGCCCGCAGTGAACGCGGCATCCCCACACTGCCCTCGGCCCGCCGCCGGGCGGTGGCCTCGGCGTAGCCGTCGTCGAGGCTGTGGTCCATCACGTTGTTGAGCAGCGACATCGACGCATCGGGGCGCGGCGGCGGGGAGGCTGCGCTCCGAACGGGGGGCTGCTTCGGCATGCCGCACATCGTCGCACGTCGCAGCCACAGGCTCCCAATGGCCCCATCGGTGTACCGGACGGCCCGGGGTCAGGCCGTCCGGTACACCGCTACGACCTCACTGACCTGCGCCGTCCACGATCGCCGACCACTCGTCGAGCAGCACCTGCGCGGACGCGTCGTCCGGCCCTTCCGCCCACAGATGAGTGACGGCTTCGGCCGGGGCCGGCAGCACCATCACCCAGCGGCCGTCGGGTTCGACGACCCGCACCCCGTCCGTGGTGTCCACGGACCGGTCGGCAGCCGCCTCCACCACCCGGCGCATGACCAGACCCTTGACGGCCCAGGGCGTCGCCAGGTCACGGCGGAGCACATGGGCACGCGGAATCCGGGCATCGATCTGACTGAGCGTCAACTGCGTACGCGAGACCAGGCCGATGAGCCGGACGAAGGCCGCGGTGCCGTCGAAGACGCTGGTGGACTCGGGGATGATGAATCCACCGCGTCCGTCGCCGCCGAAGATGGTGGAGTCCTCGCGGCCCACCCGGGTCAGGTCGTCGGGCGAAGTGGTCGTCCACTCCACCTGCGTCCCGTGGTAGGCGGCGACCTGTTCGGCGATCCTCGTGGTCGTGACCGGCAGCGCGACGCGTCCGCTGCGCCGCTCGGCCGCGATCAGATCCAGCATCACCAGCAGAGCGCGGTCGTCCTCGATGATCCGTCCACGCTCGTCCACGAGGGAGAGCCGCTCGCCCACCGGGTCGAACCGCACTCCGAACGCCGCCCGCGCCGAGGCCACGATCTCACCGAGCCTGACCAGCCCGGCGCGACGGGTGTCGGCGGTCTCCGTCGGCCGTGACTCGTCCAGTCCCGGGTTGATGACAAGAGCGTCGACACCGAGCCGTCCGAGGAGGCTGGGCAGGACGAGACCGGCACTGCCGTTGGACGCGTCGACCACGACCTTGAGCCCGGCGTCCGCGATCCCCGTCGTGTCCACGTTGCGGAGCAGGGAGCCGGTGTACGAGTCGAAGACGCTCGCCGGGAAGTGCAGGTCCCCGATCTCACCGGGGAAGGCGCGGCGGTACTCCTGGCGTGCGTACACCCGGTCCAGCTTGCGCTGCCTGCCCTGGGAGAGATCCGCCCCGCGCTCGTCGAAGAACATGATGTCGACCGAGTCGGGCACACCGGGCGAGGTCCGGATCATGATGCCGCCCGCACTGCCGCGGGCGGTCTGCTGCCGGGCCACCGGCAGCGGCACGTTCTCCAGGTCCCGTACGTCGATGGCGCTGGCCTGAAGGGCGGAGATCACCGCCCGTTTGAGGGCACGCGCACCACGCGAGTGGTCACGCGCGGTGGTGACGGTGGAGCCCTTCTTGAGCGTGGTGGCGTACGCGCCGGCCAACCGTACGGCCAGCTCCGGGGTGATTTCGACATTCAGGATTCCGGAGACTCCGCGAGCACCGAAAAGATGCGCCTGGCCCCGGGATTCCCAGATCACCGAGGTGTTGACGAACGCACCCGCCTCGATGGTCTTGAACGGATACACCCGCACATTGCCCTGGATGATGGATTCCTCACCGACGAGGCACTCATCCCCGATGACGGCGCCGTCCTCGATGCGGGCGGCCCGCATGATGTCGGTGTTCTTCCCGATCACGCAGCCGCGCAGGTTGGACTGCTGGCCGATGTACACGTTGTCGTGGATGACAGCCTTGTGCAGGAAAGCACCGGTCTTGACGACCACATTGGAACCGACGACGGTGTGCTCCCGTATTTCCACGCCCTCTTCCACCTTGGCGTAGTCGCCGACGTAGAGCGGACCTCGGAGTACGGCGTCGGGATGCACCTCGGCACCTTCGGACACCCAGACACCGGGAGAGATCTCGAACCCGTCGATGTCCACTTCGACTTTGCCTTCGAGGACGTCCGCCTGGGCCTTTACATAGCTCTCGTGAGTGCCCACGTCCTCCCAGTAGCCTTCGGCGATATAGCCGTAGACCCGCTTCCCCTCCTTCATGAGCTGGGGGAAGACATCACCGGACCAGTCGACCGACACATCTGCCTCGACGTAGTCGAAGACCTCGGGTTCCATCACATAGATACCCGTGTTCACGGTGTCCGAGAAAACCTGGCCCCAGGTCGGCTTCTCCAGGAAGCGCTCGACCTTTCCTTCTTCGTCCACGATGGTGATGCCGAACTCCAACGGATTCGGCACACGGGTCAGGCACACAGTGACAAGTGCGCCCTTCTCCTTATGGAAATTAATCAGATCCGTCAGGTCGAAGTCGGTGAGCGCATCCCCGGAGATCACCAGAAAGGTGTCGTCCTTGAGGGCCTCTTCCGCATTCTTTACGCTTCCTGCGGTGCCGAGCGGCTTCTCCTCGTTGGCGTATGTGAGCTCCATACCGAGCTCTTCACCGTCGCCGAAGTAATTCTTGACGAGGGACGCGAGGAACTGCACGGTGACGACGGTTTCACTGAGCCCGTGCCGCTTCAACAGCCGCAGCACATGTTCCATGATCGGTCGGTTGACCACCGGCAGGAGCGGCTTGGGCATACTTGAGGTCATAGGGCGAAGACGTGTGCCTTCGCCACCAGCCATCACGACGGCCTTCATGTCGGAAGCGCCCTCCTTGAGATGTCGACAGTCCAGCCGACTTCACCCGTCCGGTGAGGACACTCGGGCGTCATACGCAATCCGGCCACGCTGCGCGGTGCGCATCGACGAGTTCAATCGGCTGCTACATCCGCCTTCACAAGCCGGCGGACTTGTACCACATACAGGATTCCTGCCCACCAGTAGAGCGTTGTACCCCACCCTGCGAACGCCCATCCGAGAATCGACGCCAGGGTGCTCAGCCAGCCGCTACCGTCGCTGAGCAGGAGCAACGGGAACGCGTACATCAAGTTGAAGGTAGCTGCCTTGCCCAGAAAGTTCACCTGGGGCGGCGGATAGCCGTGCTTGCGCAGGATTCCGACCATGACCAGAAGCATCAGCTCACGGGCCAATAGTGCCGCGGTCAACCAAATCGGCAGGATCTCCCGCCAGGTCAGACCAACCAGGGTGGAGAGAATGAAGAGACGGTCCGCGGCAGGGTCGAGCAGCCGTCCCAGGTTGCTGATCTGGTTCCAGCGGCGAGCCAGCTTGCCGTCGAGATAATCGCTCACACCGCTGAGCATGAGCACCAGCAATGCCCAGCCATCACTCTTGGGCCCGCCGAACTCAGGACGGAGAATCAGCCACAGGAAAATGGGCACACCGACGAGGCGGGCCATGCTGAGGATGTTGGGGATGGTGAGTACCCGGTCGGTCTGAACACGGGTCTCCTGGACCTCCACCCGGGGGCCTCCTGTGAGGAACGTACGAACGATGCTCCCTGACCTTACCCTCAGCGGCGACCTGCCAAGTCACAGGGGTCAGTGGCCTGATGCCGGCCTGGGAGTGAACTGCACGTGGACGCAAAAATGCCTCAACCCCGAGCCATTACAGCTCGGGGTTGAGGCTAAAAATTGTTCGGCGGCGTCCTACTCTCCCACAGGGTCCCCCCTGCAGTACCATCGGCGCTGAAAGGCTTAGCTTCCGGGTTCGGAATGTAACCGGGCGTTTCCCTAACGCAATGACCACCGAAACACTATGAAATTAACCAACACCGGATACAACACGGTCGTTCGTTATTTCAGAACTAACACAGTGGACGCGAGCAACTGAGGACAAGCCCTCGGCCTATTAGTACCAGTCAGCTCCACCCGTTACCGGGCTTCCACATCTGGCCTATCAACCCAGTCGTCTACTGGGAGCCTTAACCCCTCAAAGGGGGTGGGAATACTCATCTCGAAGCAGGCTTCCCGCTTAGATGCTTTCAGCGGTTATCCTTTCCGAACGTAGCCAACCAGCCATGCCCTTGGCAGGACAACTGGCACACCAGAGGTTCGTCCGTCCCGGTCCTCTCGTACTAGGGACAGCCCTTCTCAATATTCCTACGCGCGCAGAGGATAGGGACCGAACTGTCTCACGACGTTCTAAACCCAGCTCGCGTACCGCTTTAATGGGCGAACAGCCCAACCCTTGGGACCGACTCCAGCCCCAGGATGCGACGAGCCGACATCGAGGTGCCAAACCATCCCGTCGATATGGACTCTTGGGGAAGATCAGCCTGTTATCCCCGGGGTACCTTTTATCCGTTGAGCGACAGCGCTTCCACAAGCCACTGCCGGATCACTAGTCCCGACTTTCGTCCCTGCTCGACCCGTCGGTCTCACAGTCAAGCTCCCTTGTGCACTTACACTCAACACCTGATTGCCAACCAGGCTGAGGGAACCTTTGGGCGCCTCCGTTACTCTTTAGGAGGCAACCGCCCCAGTTAAACTACCCATCAGACACTGTCCCTGATCCGGATCACGGACCGAGGTTAGACATCCAGCACGACCAGAGTGGTATTTCAACGACGACTCCACAACCACTGGCGTGGCCGCTTCAAAGTCTCCCACCTATCCTACACAAGCCGAACCGAACACCAATATCAAACTGTAGTAAAGGTCCCGGGGTCTTTCCGTCCTTCTGCGCGAAACGAGCATCTTTACTCGTAGTGCAATTTCACCGGGCCTATGGTTGAGACAGTCGAGAAGTCGTTACGCCATTCGTGCAGGTCGGAACTTACCCGACAAGGAATTTCGCTACCTTAGGATGGTTATAGTTACCACCGCCGTTTACTGGCGCTTAAGTTCTCAGCTTCGCAACCCCGAAAGATCACTAACCGGTCCCCTTAACGTTCCAGCACCGGGCAGGCGTCAGTCCGTATACATCGCCTTACGGCTTCGCACGGACCTGTGTTTTTAGTAAACAGTCGCTTCTCGCTGGTCTCTGCGGCCACCCCCAGCTCATGGAGTAAATCCAATCACCAAGAATGGCCCCCCTTCTCCCGAAGTTACGGGGGCATTTTGCCGAGTTCCTTAACCATAGTTCACCCGAACGCCTCGGTATTCTCTACCTGACCACCTGAGTCGGTTTAGGGTACGGGCCG
>NZ_JAPEPC010000001.1:6062500-6582500 GCF_026340465.1 Streptomyces sp. NBC_01306 | reverse complement strand
GGAAATCTGGCCGGCGGCGAGGCACAGCACGTGCTGGAGGCGCAGGCCATGATGGCCCAGGACCCGGAGCTCATCGCCGATGTCGACCGGCGTATCGCCGTGGGCAGCTCGGCCGAGCGCGGGGTGTACGACGCGTTCGCCTCGTACCGGGCGCTGCTGGCCGGTGCCGGTGAGTATCTCGCGGGCCGGGTCGCGGACCTGGACGATGTGCGGAACCGTATCGTCGCGCGGCTGCTGGGTGTCCCGATGCCGGGTGTGCCCGACAGCGATGAGCCCTATGTACTGATCGCCCGGGATCTCGCTCCCGCGGACACCGCGCTGCTCGACCCCGCGCTGGTGCTCGGTTTCGTGACCGAGGAGGGCGGGCCCACCAGCCACAGCGCCATCCTGGCCCGGGCACTCGGTGTACCGGCCGTCGTGGCCCTGCCCGGTGCGGGTGAGCTGGCCGAGGGCACCGTCGTGGCCGTCGACGGCAGTACGGGAGAGATCTTCGTCCGGCCCAGCGACGAGAAGCGGGCCGAGTTGGTGTCCGCGGCCGCCGCCCGCAAGGCCGCGCTGTCCGCTTCGACCGGTCCCGGGGCGACGTCCGACGGCCACAAGGTGCCGCTGCTGGCCAATATCGGCGGGCCGGACGATGTCGCCGCAGCACTGGAGGCGGGCGCCGAGGGCGTCGGCCTCTTCCGTACCGAGTTCCTGTTCCTGGACGACTCCGCGAAGGCGCCGTCGGAGGCGAAGCAGGTCGAGGCGTACCGCTCGGTGCTGGAGGCGTTTCCGGAGAGCCGGGTTGTGGTGCGGGTGCTGGACGCCGGGGCCGACAAGCCGCTGGACTTCCTGACGCCGGCCGACGAGCCGAACCCCGCCCTCGGTGTGCGGGGGCTTCGGTCGCTCCTCGACCACCCCGATGTGCTGCGGGCCCAGTTGACCGCGCTGGCCAGGGCAGTTGAGGGGCTGCCGGTGTATCTGGAGGTCATGGCGCCGATGGTGGCGGACCGGGCCGATGCCAAGGCGTTCGCCGACGCCTGCCGGGAGGCGGGGCTGCACGCGAAGTTCGGCGCGATGGTGGAGATCCCGTCCGCCGCGCTGCGGGCGCGGTCCATCCTCCGCGAGGTCGAGTTCCTTTCGCTGGGCACCAACGACCTGGCGCAGTACACCTTCGCGGCGGACCGGCAGGTCGGTGCGGTGTCCCGGCTGCAGGATCCGTGGCAGCCCGCGCTGCTCGACCTGGTGTCGATGGCCGCCGAGGCCGCGAAGGCCGAGGCCAAGAGCTGTGGTGTCTGCGGTGAGGCCGCCTCCGATCCGACGCTGGCATGTGTGCTGACCGGTCTCGGTGTGACCAGCCTTTCCATGGGTGCGGCCGCCATTCCGTACGTCCGCACGACGCTGGCGCAGCACACGCTCGCCCAGTGCGAGCGTGCGGCTGCCGCGGCGCGCGCCGCAGACTCGGCGGACGAAGCACGGCTGGCCGCTCAGGCCGTGCTGTCCGGCGAGTAGTCGCGCGGTTCCGGCGCCCGGTGGTGTGGTGTCCGAGGGGCTTCCTGCCGTGTCCGGCCGGGAGCCCCTCGGGCGTCCGTGGTCGGTGATCAGGAGTCAGAGGTCAGTGGTGCGGGTCGTCCTCCGGGATCACGTATCCGGCGCAGTAGTCGACGCCCGGTTCCGGGGCCACCGGGTCGCCGGTGTCGGCGTCGGTGCAGTAGGCGCTGAACACCTCGCCCGCGGTGAGCGGTTGCAGTCGGCCTCGGTGGAGCCGCCAGCCGCGGACCGTGTCGTCCTGGCCCGGCACCGTCGTACGGATGACAATCCCGCCGGGGCTTTCCAGAGCCATACCGGCGGCGAGCACGGTCACGAAGGCCATGCCTTCCGCGCGGTCGAGCCGGGTGCGGGGGCCTTCGCCCCTCTCGGCGTGCAGGACGGCGAGGAGCGGTTCGTCCTCGGCGGGAATGCTGCAGACGAGATGGTGGACCCCGGGGCCCGCCCCGTCCAGCAGGCTCTTCAGTGCGCGGGAGGCCCGGTCGAACGATGTCGCGCCGATGTCCTGGCCGCAGTCGGCGCACTCCCCCGCTTCGGCCAGCACCATCGTCGCGTACTCCAGAGTGGCCCGGCACACTGCGGCGTTGATGAGGAGCGGGACCAGCCGGTCGATGGGCTGTCCGGTGTACTGGACGGTCGCCCCGTCCGCCGCGATGCCCGCGGTGAAGCGCGTCCGGCTGTCTGCCGAGTCCGGGTCGAGCCCGGCCGCCGTGCAGAACTCCTCGTACTCCTCGGGGTCGAAGAGGGCGACCGTCGTGTGCACCTCCTCGGCGGTGAGGGCCCGCAGCAGGCCCTCGACCTGCTGGAGGTAGGCCGTGTGGTCGTCGAAGGTGAAGGTGCGGTAGCGCCGCATCACCGCGAAGTCCTGCTCGTCGGCCAGCAGGCCGACGGTGCTCGGTGCTTCGCGGCGCAGTGCGTGCCGCATGGATCCGGTCCGGTGTGTCTGCGCCATGACTCCCCCTGAGCGCGCTCGATCAGTGCTCACTCACAGTAACCGGGGGCACTGACAACGCCGTTGCGGACAGCCGGGTCCGCACCAGACGGCTCTGCGCCGCGCAGGTCGCTACGACACCTGCGGCGAGTACGGGCCATCCCAGCGGACCTGCGGCGATCACCGCGGTGACGAGCAGGGGCCCGCCGCTGCGCTGGGCGGACTGGGCGAGCCCGTGCACCCCGAGGTAGGCGCCCTGCGCCTCGTCGTCGGCGAGGGTGACCGAGAGTTCCCAGGAGGCCGTGGCGTGCAGCATCTCGGCGACGGTCAGCGCGATCGCGGCGAGGATCAGCGCGGTGACGGCTGCCCAGGTGCCGCCGTGCGACGAAGCGGTCATCGCGAGGCAGCCGGCCGTGAAGGAGCCGGCGAGCGGCATCAGGAGGGTGCGGGCCGTCTGCGGGGTGGAGGCGAACCGGCTGAGCGGCACCTGGCAGAAGACGACCATGACGCAGTTGAGGACCATCAGCAGGGGCGCCAGACCGTGCGGGGCCGTGGTGGCGTGGACGATCCACAGCGGCATCCCGACCTGCAGCACGGCGTCGTCCAGGAAGAGCATCGTCTCGGTCGCGGTGAAGAGGAGGTACGTGCGGTCGCGCCAGGGGTTGGGCGGCGGGGCGGCGAGGGCCGGTCCCTCCGAACCCGTGACGACCGGACCCGTACCGGCCGAACCCGTGACGACCCGGGAGGGAGCCGGCGGTTCGGCGCAGCGCACGGTGAGGGCCGCGACCACGGCATACGACACGGCGTTGCCGATGAGCAGGGCGTAGTAGGCGTGAGTGGTCCCGACGCCGAGGGTGACGGCCGCGGCGAGGCCGCCGATGGCCCAGCCCGCGTTGGAGACTGTGCGCTGGACCGCCTGGTAGCGGATGCGGTCGGCTCCGCCCACCCGGGCCGAGTAGAGCTTGGTGAGGACGTTGGACCCGCGGTCGCCGAGGCTGCCGACGGCGGAGTAGAGGAGCATCAGCGTGAAGCTGTGTGTGGTGAGCAGCGCGAGCAGGGCCAGTGCCTGCTGGACCTGGGCGGCCACCAGGACGCGGGTGAGGGGGAACCGGTCGGCGAGATGGCCGGCGAGCGGTGCGCCCGCGATGCCGGCGGCCCCCGAGACCCCCATGAGGATGCCGACCTGGGCGACCGAGAGGCCGGCGACAAGAGTGAAGTAGAGCGCGGCGGCGCCCATCCAGAGTCCGGTGCCCGCTTTGTTGATGAGGGCGATCCAGAGCATCCGGCGGCCGTCCTCGCCGCCCGGGATCCGTTCGTACAGTGCGGCTCGGCGCCGGCTCGTTTTCATTGTTCCCCCTTGACCAGACCTATGTACTGATACATACTCATCTACGTGGTAACACAATATGGGATCAGTGGTACGACGGCCAGGGACATTTCGGCCTCGGTCGAACAGGGCGTGACCGAGGGCCTGTTGGGCCCGGGAGATGCCCTGCCTCCGGTGCGCAGGCTTGCCGAGGGGCTCGGCGTGAGCCCGGGCACGGTCGCGATGGCGTACCGGGAGCTGCGGCAGCGCGGCATCGTGATCACGCGCGGGCGGGGCGGCACGGTGGTGGCGCAGGCCCCGGCGGTGGGTTCGCGGCGGCCGCCGAAGGTGCCGCCGGGGGTACGTGACCTGGCGGGCGGGTATCCGGACCCGGCGCTGCTCCCCGTACTGCTGCCGCCCGGGCGGGTCGACCCCGTACAGGGTTCGCACCGGGGTTCGCCGCGGCTGCCCGCCCTGGAGGAGCTGTCGCGGGAGTGGTTCGCGCGGGACGGGGTGCCGCACGAGCGGGTGACGTTCTCGCACGGGGCGCTCGACTGCATGGCCCGGCTGCTCTCGGTGGAGCTGAAACCGGGTGACACGGTCGCCGTCGAGGATCCGGGATTTCACCATCTCCTCGATCTCGTACCGGCGTTGGGGCTGCGGATCGCTCCGGTCGCGGTGGACGACGAGGGCATCCGCCCGGACGCCCTGCGCGCCGCGCTGCGGGCCGGTGCGCGCGCCGTGGTGTGCAGTCCGCGGGGGCAGAGTCCGGTCGGCGGCTGCTTCTCGGCTGCGCGCCGGGCGGCACTCCTCGATGTGCTGGCGGGGTTTCCCGATGTGCTGGTCGTCGAGGACGACCACAACGCCGATGTCGCGGGCGTGGCGCCGTTCCCGCTGGCTTCGGGCGGTCTGGCCCGCTGGGCGCAGGTGCGGACCGTCTCCAAGCATCTGGGGATCGATCTGCGCTGGGCAGCGGTGGCCTGCGATGCGACGACGCTGGCCCGCCATGACGGCCGGATGCTGCTGACGTCCGGGTGGGTCAGCCATCTGCTGCAGGAGACGGTCGCGCGGGCGATGTCCGATGCGCCGGTGCGCACACTGGTCGAACGGGCCGGACGGACGTACACGGAGCGCAGGGAGGCCCTGGTCGCGCACCTCGCGGAACTGGGGATCCCGGCGCACGGGGCGAGCGGGCTCAATGTCTGGGTGCCGGTGCGGGACGAGTCCGCGGTGGTCAACGGTATGCGGTCGCGCGGCTGGTGGATCGCGGCGGGGGCGCGGTTCCGTATCGCGGCTCCCCCGGCCGTACGGATCACGGTGGCCACCCTGACCGAGGCCGGAGCGGCCGCGCTGGCCTCGGACTTCGCGGAGGTGCTGGGCGAGTCCGAGGCCACGTACGGGGGCTGAGGGTTCGGTCGTGCCGTGTTCGCAGAGCGTCCCTGGGCCGGCGGCACCGTCGTGAGCCGCAGTGGTCAGCCGCGGTCGCGGGCCAGCTTCTCGTAGAAGTGCAGCAGTTCGAGGTTGTCGACCGAGCCGGGGTTGACCGCCTTGTCGAGCGCCGCGCCCTGGAGCAGCCGTTTGACCGGGACCTCGATGCGCTTGCCGGTGAGGGTGTGCGGGACGCCGGGGACCTCGATGATGTCGTCGGGTACATGGCGCGGCGACAGCTGCTCGCGGATCGTCTGCTTGATGCGCAGCCGCAGGCCGTCGTCGAGCGGGGTGCCCGGCGCGAGGTGGACGAAGAGCGGCATCCAGTAGCCGCCGTCGGGCTCTTCGACCCCGATGACCAGTGACTCGCGGATCTCGGGGAGCCGCTCGACCGCTTCGTAGATGTCGGCGGATCCCATCCGGACGCCCTGCCGGTTGAGAGTGGAGTCCGAGCGTCCGTGGATGATCACGGAGCCGTGTCCGGTGATCGTGATCCAGTCGCCGTGCCGCCAGACTCCGGGGTACGTCTCGAAGTAACTGCTCAGATAGCGGCTGCCGTCGGGGTCGTTCCAGAAGCGGATCGGCATGGACGGCATGGGGTTGGTGACGACGAGTTCGCCGACCTCGTCGATGAGCGGCCTGCCCTGCGGGTCCCAGGCCTGGAGGTCGGTCCCGAGGCAGGCCGCCTGGAGTTCCCCGATGTGGACCGGGAGGGTGGGCACGGCGCCCGCGAAGCAGCTGCACACGTCCGTACCGCCGCTGACCGAGGCGATCCAGAGATCCTCGCCCGCCGCTTCGTGGAGCCAGCGGAAGCCGTCGGGCGGCAGCGGGGAGCCGGTCGTCGCTACGCACTTGACGCGGGAGAGGTCGTGGTCGCGGGCGGGCCGGACGCCCGCCTTGCGGCAGGCCATGACGTAGGCGGCGGACGTGCCGAACAGTGTTGTCCCGGTGGTTTCGGCGATGCGCCACTGCGCGTCGGTGCCCGGGAAGCCGGGGCTGCCGTCGTACAGGACGATCGTGGTCCCGGTGAGCAGACCGGAGACGAGGAAGTTCCACATCATCCAGCCGGTGGAGGTGTACCAGAAGAAGCGGTCGCCGGGACCGAGGTCGCAGTGCAGGCCGAGCTGTTTGAGGTGCTCGATCAGGATGCCGCCCTGGGACTGCACGATGGCCTTGGGGAGTCCGGTCGTGCCCGATGAGTAGAGCACCCAGAGCGGGTGGTCGAACGGGACCTGCTCGAACACCGGCTCCACGTCGCCGGAGGTGACGGTGGACCAGTCGAGCGCGCCGTCCGGGGCCGGGGTGCGGAGCAGCGGCACATGGATCACGGCGCGCAGGGTGGGCAGTTCGGCGCGGAGTTCGGCGACGGTGTCGCGCCGGTCGTGGGACTTGCCGCCGTAGCGGTAGCCGTCGACGGCGAACAGGACGACCGGTTCGACCTGCTGGAAACGGTCGAGGACGCTGCGGGCGCCGAAGTCGGGGGCGCAGGAGGTCCACACCGCGCCGACCGCGGCGGTGGCGAGCAGCGCGGTGACGGCCTGCGGGATGTTGGGCAGGTAGCCGCTGACGCGGTCGCCGGGGCGTACGCCCAGTGCGCGCAGTTCGGCGGCGAGCGCTCCTACTTGGCGGCGCAGTTCGGACCAGCTGACGGCCTGCGGATCCTGGTTCTCGTCGACGTGCAGCAGGGCGGGCTCCTGCGCGCGGCCCGGGTCGGTGGCGGTCCGCAGGGCGTGTTCCGCGTAGTTGACGGTGGCTCCGGGGAACCACCGGGCGCCCGGCATGGAGCGGTCGGCGAGCACGCTCTCGTACGGGGTCGTGAACCGGATGCCGAACCAGTCGGCGACCGCTTCCCAGAAGGTGGCGAGCTCCTCGACCGACCAGCGGTGCAGTGCCGCGTACCCGCCGTCCGCGGGTGCGCCGTACCGTTCGGCGGCCCACGCCTGGAAGCGGGTGATCCTGGCACCGTCGATCCGTTCCTGGCTGGGCTGCCAGAGGGGCGCGGTGTTCGATGGGTTCATGGGGCGGCTCCCGGGCTGTACGCGTGGTGTCGCGTGTGGGCGCGCACGTGCGAGGGGTGTGCGCGTGACACGGCTGGCAGCGACGATGCCATGTGATCGTCCTGCGCACCAGGGCGGGCCGACCGGCATCGGCATGGTGAACATCTGGTCAAGGGCGAGGTGAACGACGGCTGAACGGCCCTCGCGTCCCGGTACCGGGATGGCAGTGTGATCAGCATGGACGGTCGCGGCCTGGTTCGCTCGGTGAAGGCGTTCGGTTCGGCTCGGGGGCGGCTGGCCCTGCGCACCGCCCTGCGCAGACGGCGCACGGACGCGGCGGCGCTCGCGCCGCCCGGCCCCGAGCGGGCGCGGGTGCCCGGCGCGGTGACCGGTGTGGAGCACCGGCCGGGCGGCGGTGTCATCCGTTTCGCCCGCTCGGAGCTGCTGGTACGGGTCGCGGTGGGCGGCGCGGTCTTCTGGGGGTGGGACGGCGCGGAGCCGACTCCCTCGTACGCGCTGGCCGGCTGCCCGGATGCGGACCCCCGGGCCGTCCTCGAACCGGACAAGGACGGCGGGTGGCGGGTGGTGTCGGAGCGGGTGACCGTCACGGTGTCCCGGCAGGGGGCCGTGGAGATCCTGACTCCGGGCGGTGTGCGGATCCGCCGTGAGCTGCCGCCGCGCTGGTGGGAGCCGGTGTCGGGTGGTGCGGCGCGCTGGGTGCAGCGGGCCGAGGTCCCGGCCGACGCGCGCTTCTTCGGGCTCGGCGGGCGGGCGTCGGGGCCCCGGCTGCGCGACGGCACGTACCACCTGTGGAACACCGACCCGCGCGGTGGCTTCGGACCTGGTGACGACCCGCTGTACATCACGATGCCGGTGCAGCTGGTGGTGGCCGACGCCGGGACTCATCTGGTCTTCCACGACAACACCCGGGAGGGCCGGGTGGTGCTGGCCGAGGGTCAGGAGGGCGCGGGCTCCGGGCATGACAGGCCGGGTTCCAGCGAGGTGCGGATGGGCGGCGGTCCGCTGCGCTGCTGGGTGGTGGCCGGCACCCCGGCGCGGGTCCTGCTGGGCTGGACGGCGCTGACCGGCCGGCCCGCGCTCCCGCCGTCCTGGGCGCTGGGACCGCAGCACGCGCGGTGGGGTTTCGGCAGTGCGCGGGAGGTCCGCAGGGTCGTCGCCGGATACCGGGAGCACGGGCTGCCCCTGACGGCACTGCATCTGGACATCGACCACTTCGACCGGCATCAGGTCTTCACCGTCGACCGCGAGCACTTCCCGGACCTTCCCGGCCTCGCGGGAGAGCTCCTCAGGGACGGCATACGGCTGGTCTCGATCGTCGATCCGGCGGTGCCGGCCGAGCCGGGCAATCGCGTGTACGAGGAGGGGCTGGCCGCGGACGCCTTCGTCGGGGACGCGCGGGGCGGCGCGGCGCGCGGGGTCGTCTGGCCGGGTGAGTGCGTCTTCCCCGACTTCACCGCGCCGCAGGTACGTGCCTGGTGGGGCGAGCTGTACGCGGAGCGGCTCGCGCAGGGCTTCGCCGGTTTCTGGCACGACATGAACGAGCCGGCCTCCATCGTCCCGTTCGGGGATCCGACGCTGCCGCTCTCGTCACAGCACGCTCTGGAGGGCCGCGGCGGCGACCACCGGGAGGCCCACAACGTCTACGGTCTGACGATGGCGCGGGCCGGTTACGAGGGGCTGCGGGCGCTGCGCCCCGATGAGCGCCCCTTTCTGTTCTCGCGCTCCGGGTGGGCGGGGATGCAGCGGTACGGCGGGACCTGGTCGGGCGATGTGACGACGGGCTGGCCGGGGCTGCGGGCCTCGCTGTCGCTGGTGCTGGGTCTCGGGCTGTGCGGGGTGCCGTACTCGGGCCCCGACGTGGGCGGCTTCGACGGCAGCCCTTCCCCCGAGCTGTATCTGCGCTGGCTCCAGCTGGCGTCCTTCCTGCCGCTGCTGCGCACCCACTCGGCGATCCGGGCCGGGCGCAGGGAGCCGTGGGAGTTCGGCCCGGAGACGCTGGTGCACGCGAAGGCGGCACTGGTGGAACGGGAGCGGCTGCACCCGTACTTCGTGACGCTGGCGCACGTGTCACGGCTGACCGGGGCCCCGTATGTGCGGCCGGTCTGGTGGAGTTCGCCGGGGGACCGCGCGCTGCGGGAGTGCGAGGACGCCTTCCTGCTCGGGGACTGCCTTCTGGTGGCGCCGGTCCTCGACCCCGGCGGCGACCGGCGGGCGGTGCGGCTGCCGCGGGGCCGGTGGTACGACACGGCGACCGGCGCGGCCCACGAGGGGCCGGGGCAGGTGGTGCTGGACGCGCCGCTGTCGCGCGTACCGGTGCTGGCGCGGGCCGGTTCGGTGATTCCGGTACGGGGTGACGACGGCGGTACGGAGCTGGAGGTCTGGGCGCCGGCCGCCGGGCGTACGGGGGGCGGGGTGGTCGTACGGGACGCCGGTGACGGGTGGGAGGAGCCGGAGGTCGAGCGCTACACCACGGCGCTGGAGGACGGCCGGGTAGTGGTGGGGCGCGTGGTGGCGGAGGGCGCGGTGGAGCCGGGGTGCCGGGTGCGGGTGCGGGGGCTCGGGACGTAGGGGCTGTCGTCCGGACGGCAGGTTCAGCGTGGTCCGGGCCTGGTGCGGAGAGTCGTGTGTCCTGGACCGGCCAGGGCCGGACCCCGGCCCGGATTCAGCTGTACCGTCCGGCGAACCAGCCCCGGACTACCGCGGTCTGCAACGGGAAGCAGAGGTCCGTGGGGACCCGCAGGATGTGCCAGCCTGTTGTCTCGTCGGTGGGTTCGGACAGCGGAAGGCCGGCCGCCGCACGTTCCGGGAGCAGGCCGAAGAGCAGCAGATGGCCGTCCGGCGAGCTGCGCGCGTCGGCCAGCCGTACGTCCTGCTGCCGGGCGGTGATGCCCGTCTCCTCCCGCAGCTCACGCACGACCGCGTGCTGCCACGTTTCGACGCCGTCGATGAAGCCGCCGGGCAGGGCGATCCCGCCGGCCTGCGGCTCGTTGGTCCGGGTGATGACGGCGAGTCCGGTGCCCTGCCCGTCGCGTACCGGCAGCAGCGCCACGGCGACGGGCAGTGGGTTGCGGTAGGCCGTGGTCCCGCAGGACGGGCAGGTGCGGGGCCATCCGGCGGCGGCGACGAACGGAGCGCCACAGCTCGAACAGTGGGAATCCCTGACAGGCTCGTCGCGATGCTCGTCGGCAGGCTCGTTCATGAGCGCGGACTGTAGCCGATCGTGCTTCCCCTGCGGGCCGTTCACCTGATAGATGGAATGCCCATGACACGACTGACATCCGCCGCACGGTCCCTGGCCGTGGCCGCCGCCGCCCTGCTCGCCCTCTCCTCCGTCACACCGGCCGCCGGGGCGCAGCGGGAGCCGCGGGCGCCCCGGGACTTCGTCGCGCTGCGCTCCGTGGACCCGACGATCATCCAGGAGATGCGCTACCCGTACGAGCACAACTTCACGGGCGCACCGGTCGACGGCTACGACCAGCCCCTGTGCATCCTCACCCGCCCCGCAGCGCAGGCCCTGCACCGGGCCCAGACGGAGCTACTGCGCCGGGGCTACTCGCTCAAGGTCTACGACTGCTACCGGCCGCAGCGCGCCGTCGACCGCTTCGTGCGCTGGGCCGAGGACCCGAATGCCCTGGCGATGAAGGCCGAGTTCTATCCGCAGGTCGACAAGTCGCGGCTCTTCGCGGACGGTTACATCGCGGCGAAGTCCGGCCACAGCCGGGGCAGCACCATGGATCTCACGCTGGTGAAACTCCCGGCGCTGCCGACCCGCCCGTACCGCCACGGGCAGCCGCTGGCTCCCTGCTACGCGCCGAAGGCGCAGCGCTTCCCGGACAACTCCATCGACATGGGGACCGGGTTCGACTGCTTCGACACCCTCGCGCACACCGACGACCCGCGGATCAAGGGCGTCCAGCGCACCAACCGCGACATGCTGCGGACCGCGCTCGGCGCCGTCGGCTTCGTCAACCTCCCCGAGGAATGGTGGCACTTCACCTACCAGCCGGAGGTGTACCCCGACCGCTACTTCGACTTCCCGGTCGCGTGGCGTTCGGTGGCCGGGCACCGCTGACACCGCCGGTTCCGGAGTGCCCTCCATGGGCTCGGGTTCCGGCTCACCTTCGTGAGGGCGCCTCGTGCCCTCCGGCCGCCACCGCCCGCGGGCAGGGGCGGTGACGGCGGTACGGGCGTGTCGTCCGGCCCCGCCTTTCAGAACGCGTGGGGCGGGGTGGTGGACGGCGGCACACCGGCGTTGAACCGGGTGTCGACGAAGTCGGAGAAGGTGAACCGCTCGGGTATCAGCTTCAGGCCCGCGAACTCGTCGGCGATCTGCTGCTCCGATGCGACGGCGGCCCGGTCCACGGCGACCCGCACCGTCGTGCCCGACGTACGCCGCACCGCGTCCAGCGCCACCTTGTACGGCACGCCGGTGTCCTTGGCCCACACCTTCGCCCACTGCTGCGGGTGCTGGTAGACCCACTTCCGGGCGCGCTGCAGCCGCTGCATGTAGTCCTTCATGGCTGCCGACTTCCCCTTGTCCGCCAGCGCGGAGGGCGAGGCGATATCGAAGGTGAGGCCGTTGACCAGCCCCTGTCCGCTCACCAGGACCCGGGCGTTCCCGCCGTCCAGCGCCTGGGTGGTGGTCGGGTCTGCCGCCGCCCAGGCATCGACGTCTCCCCGCTTGAAGGCGGTCTTCGCCTCGGCGGACTGGAGGTAGTCGACCTTGACGTCCTTGATCGACATTCCGGCCTTCCTGAGCACGCCGAGCAGCAGGTCGTGCCCGGTGGTGCCCTGCATCACCGCGATCTTCTTGCCCTTGAGATCGTGGACGCTCTTCAGCGGCGAGTTCTTCGGCACCAGGATGGCCGTGCCCGCCACCGAGCTGTGCATCGCGCCCACAACGGTGATCTTCGATTTGGACGCGGCGGCGAACACCGGCGGGGTGTTGCCGGTCCAGCCGAGGTCGACCGCCTTGGCGTTGACGGCTTCCAGCAGCAGCGGCCCGGAGGCGAAGTTCGACCAGTTGATCTTGTACGGCATGTTGTCGAGCTCGCCGGAGGCTTCCAGCATGGCCCGGTCGCCGCCCGTCTGGTCACCGACGTTGAGCGTGGTCCTGGTGTGGGTGTCCGCGGACTTCCCTCCGCATGCCGTGGTCAGCAGAGCGAACGGGATGAGCAGGGCGCCGAGGCAGCGTCGTTTCATGGGGAGTCTTTCTTCGGGTTGAGTGGAGATGTGTCGCGGGGACGGTCAGAAGGGGGCCTGGGCCGCCGCTACGCCGAGTTCGGCCAGCAGCCCGGCGCGCAGCAGGGTGAACTCCGGCGCGCCCACGTCGCGCGGGCGTGGCAGGTCCACCGGTTGCTCATGGGCGATGACGCCGTCCTGCATCACCAGGACCCGGTCGGCCAGCAGCAGCGCTTCCTCCACGTCATGCGTGACGAGCAGGACGGCGCAGCCTCTGCGCTGCCACACCTCGGCGACCTGCTGCTGGGCCCTGATCCGGGTGAGCGCGTCGAGTGCGCCGAACGGCTCGTCGAGCAGCAGCAGGTCCGGTTCGCGGACCAGCGCCCGTGCCAGCGAGGCGCGTTGGGCCTCACCGCCGGAGAGTGTCTTGGGCCAGGCATCCGCCCGGTGCTCCAGGCCGACCTCGGCCAGCGCCCGTACCGCGGTCTCCCGCGAGGGGCGGCCCGGCAGGCCCAGCACCACGTTGCGCCACACGCGTTTCCACGGCATCAGGCGGGGCGACTGGAAGGCCACCGCCCGGCGGCGAGGCACGAGCACGGTGCCGTCGATGTCCCGGTCGAGCCCGGCGAGTATCCGCAGCAGCGTGCTCTTGCCGCAGCCGCTGCGTCCCAGCAGGGCCACGAACTCGCCCGGCCGTACCGTGAGCTCCAGCCCGTCGAGGACGGCCCGGCCGTCGAAGGCCCGGGCCAGACCGGCGATCTCGACGACCGCCCGGTCGGCGGTCACTTCCCCGTGAACGTCGGTCGCCATTGCAGCAACAGCCTTTCCAGCGTGCGGACGACGACATCGGCGGCCAGGCCGAGGCAGGCGTAGACGATCAGGCAGACCACGATGACGTCGGTGCGGTAGTACTCACGGGCCTGATCCATCAGGAAGCCGATGCCGTCGCCGGCGTTGACCGTCTCGCCGAAGACCAGGGCCAGCCACGCCGAGCCCAGCGCGAACCTCAGCCCGGTCAGGGCGCCGGGCAGCGCCCCGGGCAGCACGACATGGCGGATCAGGCCCCACCGGCCCAGTCCCAGCGTGGCGCCGGCCTCGATCAACTGCTGGTCCACGCCACGGATCCCGGCGTAGGTGTTCATGTACAGCGGGAAGGCCACGGCGAAGGCGATCAGCGTCGCCTTGACCGTCTCACCGATGCCCAGCCAGACGATCAGCAGCGGGATGAGCCCGGCGAACGGCACCGCGCGCAGCATCTGCACCACAGCGTCGATCAGGTCCTCGCCGATCCGCAGCAGCCCGGACAGCAGCCCAAGACCGACCCCGGCCGTCGCGCCCAGCGCCAGTCCGACGGCGACGCGTTGCACGGAGACCGCCATCGCTGACGGCAGCGTGCCGTCGGCGATCAGCCCGCCCGCGGTACGGGCGATGGTGCCCGGGGAGGCAAGGATGTCCGGCTGGAGTGCCCCGGTGGCGCTGAACACCTGCCACAGGGCCAGCAGCAGCAAGGGCCCGGAGGCGCGTCGGAGCCAGCGCGGCACGCTGCGGCGCCGGGACGACGCGGAGACGATGGGTTCCAGGTCGACGCCCGCCGCGCCGGATGGGCCCACCCCCTCAGGGCCCGTGGCCGAAGCGCCGCATATGCCCGGTTGGGGGGATGTGTCATTGGTACTCATCAGGGGCTCCACGTCGGGGCGAGAGGGCGCGGGCGCGCGGCTGTCGGTGGTGCCGACGGCGGAGCGCCGTCACGGCGCCGGGCGCGAGACGGGGAGCGGTGGGAAGCCTGAAGGCGTCGGCAGTCCAGGCAGCGTGCGGTAGCGGTAGAGGTCACGATCAGCGGGTCAAGGTGACCTCACGGAGCGGACTTCTGGTAAATGCGACATGAACACGGGGCAGAAGCTAGCAGGTGGGACCCTCGGGCGGTCAACCGGCGTCTCGCCCATCGGACGTCGCCCCGTGCGCGCCGGACGGTCCTGACCGGCAGCCCGGCCCGCCGGGCCGTTGGTGAGCCGCCCGCTTCTTCCCCGGCACATCGCCGGGGCCTACCGTCTCCCCATGACGCAGCGGACGTTTGATTCGTACGAGGAATTCTGGCCCTACTACGTAGCGATGCACTCCCGTGCGGCGACCCGGTGGGTGCATCTGACCGGCACGCTGACCGGGCTCGCGCTGAGCACCTACGGGCTGGCGCGCGGCCGGAAGCGGTATGCGGCCGCGCTGCCGCTCATCGGGTACGGGACCGCCTGGTCCGCGCACTTCCTCATCGAGGGGAACAACCCGGCTTCGTTCGGCCACCCGGCCTGGTCGCTCCGCGGAGACGTGCGGATGATCCGGACGATGCTGGCGGGCCGGGACCACGAACTGGCCGCCACCGCCGCCAAGTGGCTCGCGGAGAACGGCTGACCCGTGCCACACTGAACACTTCTGACGTTCCGTCAGATAGCTGATGCCGGGAGGGGTTTTGACGCGCACCCGCACACCCGTGGTGGCCGGATGGTTCACGGCCGATGCCGGGGAGGACGACTTCCGGCTGCTGGGCACCCGGTGCTCGGCCTGTTCCGCCGTCTTCTTCCCGCGCGAGGACACCTTCTGCCGTAATCCCGGCTGTCAGGGCGGGGAGTTGGCGGAGGTGCCGCTCTCCAAGCGTGGCCGCGTCTGGTCGTACACCGACGGCCGGTACCGGCCGCCCGCGCCGTACGTCTCGGATCCCGGCGTGGAGTGGGAGCCGTACACCCTGGTCGCCGTCGAGCTCGAAGCGGAGGGCATGGTCGTGCTCGGGCAGGCCGCACCGGGCGTGGCACTCACGGATCTGGCGGTCGGCGCCGTCGTCGAAGCCGTACCCGGCGTGCTCAACGAGGACACGGACACCACCTGGACCACCTGGCACTGGCGACCGGTGCGGACACCGGAGGCGCGCTCATGAGCGGCGACATAGCGGTCCTGGGTGCCGGGATGCACCCGTGGGGCAAGTGGGGGCGGAGCTTCGTCGAGTACGGGACCGCAGCGGCCCGTACTGCGCTGGCGGACGCCGGGATCGACTGGCAGGACGTGCAGTCGGTGGTCGGCGCGGACACGGTGCGCTGCGGCTATCCCGGGTACGTGGCGGGGGCGACCTTCGCGCGGGCGCTCGGGTGGCAGGGAGCGCGTGTCACCAGCGTGTACGCGGCCTGCGCCTCCGGGGCGCAGGCCATCAGCACGGCCAGGGCCCAGATCCTCGCCGGGATGGCGGATGTGGCGCTGGTGGTCGGCGCGGACTCCGCGCCGAAGGGGTTCTTCGCCCCTGCGGGCGGTGAGCGGCCCGACGACCCGGACTGGCTGCGGTTCCGGGTGCTGGGCGCCACCAACCCGGCGTACTTCGCGCTGTACGCCCGCCGCCGGATGGCTGTGCACGGCGACACCCTCGAAGACTTCGCACGGGTGAAGGTCAAGAACGCGGCGGCGGGTGTGCTCAACCCCAGCGCCCGTTACCGCAGGCCGGTCAGTCTCGACGACGTGGCCGCGTCCCCGGTGGTCGCCGACCCGCTGCGGCTGCTCGACATCTGTGCGACCTCCGACGGCGCGGCCGCTCTCGTACTCACCAGCATGGCGTTCGCGCGCCGGCACGGGGTGGCCGACCCCGTCCGTATCCGTGCGGTGTCCACCGTCACCCCGACCTACCCGAGGACCGTCCTCGACCTGCCGGACATCGCCACCGACTCGTCCACCGCAGTGGCGGCCCCCGCGGAGTCCTTCCGCGCCTCCATCGCACGGGCGGCGTACGAGGAAGCGGGCATCGGCCCCGAGGACATCTCGCTGGCCGAGGTCTACGACCTGTCGACCGCCCTGGAGCTGGAGTGGTACGAGGACATCGGGCTCTGCGCACCGGGCGAGGGCGCGAAGCTCGTACGGGAGGGTGCCACCGCGCTCGGCGGGCGCGTACCGGTCAACACCAGCGGCGGTCTGGCCTCCTTCGGTGAGGCGGTCCCCGCCCAGGCCATCGCGCAGGTCTGCGAAGTGACCTGGCAGCTGCGCGGCCGGGCCGGCACGCGTCAGGTGCCGGGGGCGCGGGCCGCGATCACCGCCAACCAGGGGCTGTTCGGGCACGGATCGTCGGTGATCGCCGTCCGCTGAGCGGCTGTCGTGCTGAAACCAGGACGGAACCAGCTGAACCAGAACTGAACCGGGCCGGGGCGTACGGCTCAGGTGACGGCGTGCGCGCGGGCTCCGGAGGCGAGGGCCATGGCGTGCTCCACGACGGCCACCAGGACCTCCTTGACCGTCTCGCGCTCCCGCGCGTCACACATCAGGACGGGCACTTCGGGGTCGAGGTCGAGCGCCGACCGTACGGTCTCCCCCGGGTAACGGTCCGCATCGTCGAAGCAGTTGACCGCCACGGTGAACGGGATGGAGCGCCGCTCGAAGTAGTCGACGGCCGCGAAGCAGTCCTCTAAGCGGCGGGTGTCGGCGAGGACGACCGCCCCCAGCGCGCCCTGCGCCAGCTCGTCCCAGAGGAACCAGAAGCGGTCCTGGCCCGGTGTGCCGAACAGATAGAGGACGAGGTCCTCCTTGAGCGTGATGCGGCCGAAGTCCATGGCGACCGTGGTGGTGGTCTTCTGCTCCACACCGTCGGTGGAGTCCACCGGGCGGCCCGCCTCGCTCAGGGTCTCCTCGGTGCGCAGCGGTCTGATCTCGCTGACCGCGCCCACCAGGGTGGTCTTCCCCACGCCGAAGCCGCCCGCCACCAGGATCTTGAGGGTCACCGGCTCGACGAACTGCTGGTTGCGGCTAGAGCGCCCGAAGGCCATTGATTACCTCGCGAAGAATGCTGACGTCCGGCAGTTCCGCCGGCGGTACTGGCTGGGTGACACGGACGAGTTCATCGTCGACGAGGTCGCCGACCAGGACCCGCACCACCCCTACGGGCAGGTCGAAGTCGGCGGCGAGTTCGGCGATGGACTGCGGTGCGGTGCTGCACCGTTCGACGATGTCCACATGCTCGGGCGAGAGCGTCTGGTCCCTGCCCGTATCCTCGGCGGCCGGCTCGGGGATGACCAGCGCGATCAGGTCGAGGCGGTGGCCGCCGTCCGAGCCGGTACGGCCGCGCGTCATGGCGTACGGCCGGACCACGGGGCCCGCGTCGTCGTCGAACCAGTGGTGCGCCGGTGGCCGGCCCGCGTCGCTCATGGCGTTCTCCTCACCCTCCTGCGGTGAGCCCGCTCCGCGGGGCCGTCGCGAGGTGGGCGCCGACCCGCTTCACCATCAGCGTCATCTCGTACGCCACCAGGCCGACGTCGGAGTCCGCGTCGGACAGCACGGCCAGGCAGCTGCCGTCGCCGGCCGCCGTGATGAAGAGGAAGGCCTCGTCCAGCTCCACCACGGTCTGGCGGACCTTGCCGGCCTCGAAGTGGCGTCCGACGCCCTTGGCCAGGCTGTGGAAGCCGGAGGCGACGGCCGCCAGGTGCTCGCCGTCCTCCCGGGTCAGGTCCTTCGAAGTGCCGGTCGCCAGGCCGTCTCCCGAGAGGACCAGCGCCTTGCGGATGCTGCCGACCCGGTCGACGAGCTCGTCGAGGAGCCAGTTGAGCTCGCCGGGGCCCCCTGCGGCGTTATGTGCTGCTGCGTTCGGTACGGTCATCGACCGGTCCCCTCCGATGTGGTTCCTGGTGCTGTGTCGGCCGGTCCGGTGCCGACTGCGGCTGATTCTGCCGAGTCCTGTGCGGAGTTGTCGCGGCGGCCCCGCTGCCAGCCACGCTGGAGCGATGCCATCCGGCTGCGTACCTCGTCCGCGTCGCGTTCGTCGTCGTCCGCGGCATCCGGCTCGACTGCGGGCACACCCCTCAGCTGCGGGGCCAGATTCGCCTGGCGCACCCGGCGCGGCAACCCGCCGGGGCCTGCCACCGGGGGGCCGGTACGCGGGGGCTGGGGCTGCGGGGGCCGGGACTGCGGGCGGTCGGACTGCGGGCGGTCGGACTGTGGGCGGTCGGTCTCAGCCCTCGACGGTTCGGCCCGGCGCGGTTCGGTCCGGCGCTGCGGGAGTTCGGTCCGGCGCGGTTCGGCCCGCCGGGGCTCGCGCTGTGGGAGTTCGGCCCGCCGGGGCTCGGTCCGTGACGGTTCGGTCCGTGACGGTTCCGGGATGTCGACCCTGCGCCCGTGGTCCGAGACCAGAGTCGGCTGTCCGGGTTTGCGGCGCCGGGGCAGTCCGACCGGGCCTGCGGGGCGTGTCGCGCTCTGCGGCGCCGCTCCTTCGTCGGGGGTCTGCTGGTGCTGGTCGGGCGCCGGGGCCACTGCGCGGTTGCGGAAGATCCCGCCCGGCACGCTGTCCTCGTCGTCCAGGTCCGCCGTGTCGTCGAAGGTCAACGCGTCGACGGGCGGCTCCAGTTCGACCGGCCCGTCGATCACGGACACCGGTGTACGCCCCGCGGCCGGCACCGGCGCGAGCCCGGAGCGCGATCCGGACCGGTGGGCGGACCGGCGGTCGGAGCGGAATCCGGCGCCATCGGCCCCGGATCCGGCGGCCGTGCCGTCGGCGTCCGGGGCATCGGTGTCCGGGGCATCGGTGAGCAGCGCCACCGGGATGAAGATGACGGCGGTGGTGCCGCCGTACGGTGAGGGCTGGAGCGAGACCCGCACGTTCTGCCGCTGCGCGAGCCTGCTCACCACGAAGAGGCCGAGGCGGTCGGTGTCCGACAGCTCGAACTCGGGGGTCTCGGCGAGACGGAGGTTGGCGTCGAGCAGCGCGTCGGGCGCGATCCCCAGCCCGCGGTCGTGGATCTCCAGGGTGAAGCCGTTGGCGACCCGCTCGCCCAGCACCTGCACCGCTGTGTGCGGAGGTGAGAACACCGTGGCGTTCTCCAGGAGTTCGGCGATGAGGTGCGTGAGGTCGGCGACGGCCGGGCCGCCGACCCCGATCCTCGGCAGCCGCCGTACCTCGACCCGCTCGTAGTCCTCGACCTCGGCGACCGCCGCACGTACCACGTCCATCAGCTGGACCGGCTTGCGCCACTGCCGGGACGGGGAAGCTCCGGAGAGGATCACCAGGCCCTCGGCGTGCCGCCGCATCCGGGTGGTGAGGTGATCGAGCCGGAACAGATCGGCGAGTTCCTCGGTGTCCTCCGTACGGCGCTCCATGGCGTCCAGCAGCGTCAGCTGGCGGTGCAGCAGGACCTGGTTGCGGCGGGCCAGGTTGACGAAGACGTCGGAGACCCCGCGGCGCAGGTCCGCCTGGCGCACGGCTGCTTCTACGGCGGCCCGCTGGACGGTGTTGAGGGCCAGGCCGACCTGGCCGACCTCGTCCTTCGCGTACTCCAGGCGCGGCGCCTCGGTGTCGATGTCGACCTGCTCCCCGGCGGCGAGCCGGCGCATCACAGCGGGCAGCCGCACCCCGGAGACCTCATGGGCCTCCTTGCGCAGCCGGCTGAGGTCGCGGATCAGTTCACGCCCGATGCGCACGGACACCACCAGGGACACCAGCAGTCCGCCGATGCCGAGCAGCGCGGCGATCGCGGCCTTGGCGAAGACGCCGACGGCGGCGGGCCTCACCCGGCCCAGGAAGTCCTTGCGGGCGTCGGTTGCCAGCGTGTCGAGATGGCTGAGCGTGCGGTCGGCGTCCGTGCTCCAGCGGGACGCTGATCCGGTGATGGTGGAGCTGCCGGGGTTCTTGTCGATCGCCGTGGATTCGGCGGTGCGTACCGGGATGGTCGCGGGTCCGCTCCAGTAGGCGTTGAACGCGTCGCTCGCCCCGCCCGGCAGCGAGGGCAGGCTGACCGTGTAGTACATCTTGCGGGCGGTGACGAGGTCCGAGATGTCACGCAGGTCCCTGGAGTCGAGCCGTCCGGATGTCAGGGCGGAGCCGAGGAGCGCGTCCTCCCGCGAGAGGGACTCACGGGCCCGGGTGACACCGACGAGGCCGCGCGCCTCCTTGTCGAGGCCGGAGTTCTGCAGGGTGGGCAGGCCGGCCAGGAAGTCGAGCGCCTGATCGCAGAGCCGGTTGTACTGGTCGTACGCCTCGCGGCGGGTCACCTCGTGGTCGCCGGCGTTCTGCCGCAGCGAGCCGAGTCCGGCGAACCCGTCCAGCACCGTACGCAGCTGCCGTTCGGAGTTCCCGCCCAGCGCGGAACGGGCGTCGCTCCGCGCTGCGCCGCGGCGCAGCTGGGCGACGGCCGCATCGGTGTCGGCGCGCTGGGTGCGCAGTTCGGACTGGATGTCCGAGGCTCCCGGATCGACCAGCTGGCGCAGGGTCAGGGAACGTTCCTTCTCGACCGACTGGAGGGAAGCGGTGAGCGGGTGCGCCACGCTCTTGTAGACGGTTCCCGTGCGCATCAGTTGCAGGGCGTCCCGGCCGGTGACGTAGACGGAGAACGTCCAGATCGCCGTCAACGCGACAAGTGGGACCAGCAACAGCGCCACGATCTTCCTGCGGATGGACTTCCCGCGAAAGCGCATGGCCTCCCCCAGCTCAACCCCGCCCGGCGGGGGTGGTGTTCCGTCAACAAACGGCGTGAGCCTACTACTGCCGCACAAGCAACTCGAAGGGACGTCCGGACTATTTTCGGCCGCCCGTAGGGGAGTTGATCATGCCATGTCCTGGTATCCCAGCAGATCGTCTTCCCTGATCCGGTCAGATAACCCTGACAGGACAGCACTTTCCACACCTTCTCAGATGGCTGGAATTCTATGGGTTGCGGGAATCTTTGACGGCAGTTCTTCGTCCTTCCGTACGAGGGGCGCACCACGGGCGGGGACGCTTGAACCGACCCAAGCCGGGCATCCGTTCTGGAGTCGGACAGCGCCGAGGCGTGAAGGTCGAGGGTGAAGAGAGCATGACCATCGAAGAGGGCGAGGCCCCCCTGCGGACGCTGTGGGTCGAGGAGCCGGTCGGACGGTACCGGCTGCCGGATCCGGTGCGCGGAAGCGCGGTGCGTGCCGTGCTCATCGTGTCCGTGACGCTGATCCAGGCGGTGACGGCCTTCCTCTCCACCGTGGCGGGCTCCTGGCTGGCCTTCCCGATGGTGCTGAGCAGTGTGGCGAGTACGGTCGTCGCGACCTGGGCGGTACTGGACGTCTGGATCACCCGGCAGGTGTGGAACCAGCGCCATGGTGTGACGTCCGTTCCCAGCAGCACCGCCCGCCGACTCCGCAAGGAGCGGCGGGCGGCCCGGCGTTCGGCGCGGCGTTCGGCCCCTCGGCAGGAGGGGGACGCCGAGCGGATACGTACGAAACGCTCCGCCCGGCTGTCGCCCCAGCCCTGAGCCGGCCGGTCCTGAACCAGCCGGCCCTGAGCCGAACCGCCCTGAGCCGGCCGGCCCTGAACCGGCCCGGAGGGCCAGGACGGCTGAGACGGCCAGGACGGCTGAGACGGCTAGGACGGCTGGGCGCTCTGTGCCGCCTGGGCCCGTTTGAACATCCGGGTCGCGGTGATCTCGCCGTGCACCTGCCCCCCACCGGGGTCCTGCTGCGGGAGACCCGGCCGCAGATGCTCCTCCACGCTGATGTACTTCAGCCCCGCCCTGAGATCCGCGTCATTGCGCAACCTGATGACCAGCGGGAATTCGGCGAGCGCCGTGGTGTCGAAAAGCCCCGTCGTATAGAGCAGCTGGACGCCGAGAGCATCGGAGACGGCGCGCTGGAGCTCCAGCAAATAGGTGGCGTTCGCCCGGCCGATCGGGTTGTCGAGGAAGAGCGTGCCCGCGTGCCGGTGCCTGTCCCGGCCACGGTCGTTGCTGCGCAGGGCGGCCATCGTGCAGTAGAGGGCGATGGCCGCGGTGAGCAGCTGTCCGCCGGAGAACACATCTCCCATCTGCCCCACCGGGACCCGCTCGGCCCGGAGCACCGCGTCCGGCTTGAGGATCTCGACGGCCACGCCCCTGGGTTCGAGCGCCGCCTGGACGGCCCGCAGCAGCAGTGACATCCCGTCCCTGCGCAGATCGGAGTTCTTCTTCAGGGCCGCCCTGGTCGCCTCGTCGACGACCTCACCGAGCCGTTCGGCAAGGGTGGCCTGGTCGGGCTCCTCGAAACGGATGCGCAGGAACTCCTGGCCCGACCACTCCCCGAGGCCTTCGGGCAGCCGGGAGAGCCGCTGGGCGGAGCGCAGTGTGGTGAGCGCGGACTCCACCAGGCCGCGCAGCCGGTCGACGATCGAGTCCCGGTTGCGCTCCAGCTGCTCCAGTTCGTCGGTGAGCACCCGCAGCCGGGGCGCGAAGGCCGCCGCCCACTTCTCGGCGTGCTCCGGGAGCGCGGCGGCGGGCAGTTCACGGATCTGCTGGCGTGCCGGGGTGCGGACCTGCTCGTAGCGGGTGGCGTTGGCATGCCGTACGAGGATGTCACTCGCCTCCCGCACGGCCGACTCGGCCGCCGACAGGTCGCCGGCGCAGGCGCGCAGTGAGCGGCGGGCCTCAGCTGCCGACTCCCTGGCCTCCTCCTGGCTGCCGGGATACGGCTCGGGCGGTGCGGATTCGGCGCTCTCGTCGTCCTGGTGCGGGTCGCGGAGCAGGTCCCGCAGCAGGGCGGCCGACTCGTCGAATCCGCCCGCCGCGTCCTCCGACGCCCGGTGGGCGCGCAGCAGTTCGGCGTGGGCCGCGCGGGAGGTCTCCAACGCGTCGGTGCGGGAGCCCAGTTCTGCCGTGGCGGTCCGCAGCAGGGTCTGTGCGGCGTCCGCGTCGGCCGGTACCAGTGCGTCGGGCAGCTCGGTGTGGGCGTCCGCACCGTCCGCGGGCGCGAGCCGTTCGGCCTCGCCCCGCAGCCGGCCGAGCTGTTCGCTGGCGGTCGACGCGCGTGTCTCCAGCATCTGGACGAGCGACTCCGCGCGGGCCGCGGCTGCCTGCCGGGACGGGCCGTCGGCGCCGTCGGTCGATTCGAGCAGCTGGGAGGCGCGGGTACGGACCTTGTTGGAGAGCCGGTCGAGCTCGGCGCGGGCCGCGCTCTCGTCGCTCTCGGCCCTGGCCTGCTCGGCCCGGAGGTCGGCTCCGACGCCGACCTTCTCGTACAGCTGCGATGCGGCCCGGTAGGCCTCCCGCAGGGCCGGCAGTGCGGAGCGCTGTGCGCCCGCTTCCGGTTCGGGCAGGTCCTCGGGCACTCCGGCGATTTCGGACCGTTCGGCCCGCAGCGCGCGGGCGGTGCGGCGCGCGTCGTCGGCGGCCCGCTGGGCGGCCCTGCGGTCCTCGTCGGCGGCCCTGGCACGCTCCAGGCAGGCCGCGGCCCGGGTTTCCGACTCGGCCGCCTCGTCGCCCAGTTCGCGCAGGGTGACCTGCCAGCCCGCCCGTTCGCGGAGCCGGAAGGCCAGTCCGGAGAGCGCGTCGGCCACCCGCCGGGCGCGCTGTGCGGCGTCCTGGCGTTCGTCGCGCACCCGGGCGGCGTCGGCGGCAGCCTCGTCCGCCTCGGCCCGGGCCGTACGGGCTTCCTCAAGTGCGGCGGTGGCGGTCCCGGCCGCTTCCTCCGCGCTGCTCGCGGCAGCGGCCAGTTCGTCGAGCGTCCCGGGCGCGCAGGCGGACCGCCAGGAGCCGAGCCGGGCGGCGAGCGTCCGGTCGCCGCCCAGCCGGGCAGCGAGCGTGCGGATCTCCTCGTCGCGCCGGCCCGCACGGGAGCGCAGCGCCTGCCGTTCCTCGTCGGCGGCGTGCTCGTCGTGCATGGCCGGGTTCGGCGGTACGAGGAACACGTCACCGTCGCCTGTTCCGGACGGGCCGGGGCCCGGTACCGGTGCCAGCAGCGCGGACGCGGTGCCGACGGCGACCGCGGAGCGCGGGAGCAGGGCGGCCCCGCTCAGCACGGAGCGGGCCCGGCTGTGTGCGGCCGGGTCGGTGATCACCACACCGTCGACCAGCTCCGGGCGGGCGGCCAGCACCGCCGCGTGGTCGGCGGGGTCCACCGCCTGGGCGAGATAGCGCCAGCCGGGCAGTGCGGGGATACCGTGCTCGCCCAGGAATTCGACGGTGGCAAGGACATCGGGTCCCGGCGGCAGCAGCCCGCCGTCACCCAGTGCGCCGAGGATGCGGGAGTCGTCCGCGGCGGCGGTGCGCAGCTCGAAGAGCTGGCGTTCGGCCGATGCGACGCCCCCGTCGAGAAGTTCCTTGAGCTCTTCCGCGTTGCGGTCCAGCTCGGCTGCGGTGAGCCGGCCGCTGGTCAGGGTGCCGGCATGACTCTCCGGTGCGCGGGCGGCTGCGGCGGCCTGTGCGTCCTGCGGCCCGGCGGTTCCGGAGGCCCCTGCCCCGGTCTCGTCGGCCTGGCCTGCGCCGGTCCCTCTCCGGGGCCGGTCCGCTTCCTGCGGCGTGGATCCGCTGCGGGGCTGGGGCAGCCCCGCAGTCGTGACCGATGCCGGTGTTGATGCCGGTGCAGATACCCATGCGGATACGGGTGTTGATGCCGGGGGCAAGCTCAGCAGTTCGGCCAGCCGGGGCTCCGCCGCGATGGAGTCGGCGGTGCGCAGCTCCGCCTCGTACGCCTGCTCGGCGGCCCGCGCAGCGTCCGCGGCCCGGGCCGCGGCGAGGTCGGCCCGGCTCTCCCGGGAGGCGGCCTCCCTGGCCTCGTCCGCCGTGGTGCGCGCCTGCTCGCGAGCCGTGTCCCAGGCGGCGACCGCTGTCTTCTCCGCGTCGCTGGCCGCCAGTGCGGCGCGCGCAGGATCCGCGTCGGGCGCGGTGTCGTCCAGCCAGCCCGCGCGAACGGCCTCGGAGGTCTCCTGGCCGACCTCGGTGAGGCGCTGGCGCAGGTGCCCGGCCTCGCTGCGGGCGCGCTGTGCCTCGGTCGCCGCGGCGGTGGCGTCGCGGTGGGCGGCCTCGCCCGCCGTCTGGAGCACGGCAGCGCGCTCCTCCTCCTCGTTGGCGAGCTGCTCGCCGCTCTCGGCCGCCGAGTGGAGTGCGCGGACCAGGTCGGCCGCCGCGGTGGCCCGGGCGGCCAGGGCCGGGGCGGCGTCCCGCTCGGCCTCACGGATGGCCACCGCGACCCGGGCGGACCGGTCGGCTGCCGCGCGGTGCCGCAGCACCGCCTCGGCGGCCTGCCAGGCCGAGTGGAACGTCCGCGCGTCGGCCAGCTCCCTGCGCTGCGCCGCTGCGGACTTCTCGGCGACGGTGAGCGCCAATGAGGCGTGCCGGTAGGCCAGTTCGGCGGCGATCAGCGCGCTGCGGCCGCGGGCGTCCTCGGCCTGCGTGACGGTGTGGGCGGCGGAGGTGACCTGCTGGGCGAGGTCGGACGCGCGGCCCCGCTCGTCGGCGGCGCGGGCGGAGAGCCTGCGGGCGAGGGTGCGCGTACGGCGCTCGGCCCCCGCGTGGACGTCCCTGGACCGCGAGCGCGCCGCCGCGGCGTCGACGATGCGGCCGAGCAGATCGACCGAGCCCGCGGTGAAGTCACGCTCCGCGGTGAGTTCGGCGCGGCGGCCGAGCTTGCTGCCGAAACTGCCGACGAGATCGGCCAGTCCGTCCGTGTCCCGGGTGTCGGTGACGGCCCGCAGCAGCAGATCCGTGAAATCGGAGTCCTTCTTGACCGCGAAGAGACCGGCTGCCTCGCCCTCGTCGGCGTTCATCTCTCGCTGGTAGCGGAAGAGTTCGGGGTCGAGGCCCAGATCGCCGAGGTGTTCGTTCCAGCGGTCGTGGATCTCCTCCCAGTGGACGTCCAGATGGGGATAGAACTTGCCGGCCTCGGTGATCGCGTCGCGGAAGCCCTTCATGGTGCGGCGCCTGCCCCGCGCCCCGGAGACACCCTCCACCGGCGGCCGTACGGTGGTGGCTTCGGCGACCGGAAGGGAGTCGAGGCTCAGCCCGGGGCCGGGCCTGAACGAGTACCAGGCCTCGGCGAACTTCCGCGGGTCGTTGGAGACCTGCCGGCCGCGCCACTCGCTGGCCTTGCCGACCACGACGAGCTCACCGGTGAGGGTGTGCTGCCACTCCAGGGCGACATGGCCGCAGTCGTCGGCGAGCAGGAACTTGCGCAGAACGCCGGAGCTGGCGCCGCCGAGTGTGTTGCGGTGGCCCGGCAGCATCACCGAGAAGATCAGCTTCAGCAGGACCGACTTGCCGCCGCCGTTCTCCAGGAAGAGGACACCCGCGGGCGCGGGGCGGCGCGGCGGGCCGACCGGTTCCTCCTCGAAGAACTCCGCCTGGGCCGGAGCCGGGTGGGGCACGGGGGCGCCCACTCCCCGCAGGTCGAGCACGGTGTCGGCGTAGCGCGCACCGGCAGGGCCGATGGAGTAGAGGCGGACCCGGGACAGCTCGTACATGGCGGCGGACTCTCGTCGTTGTGGTGCGGGATCTGGCTCTGGGGCTGGTCAGGAGTGGAAGGGGAGTCCCGCGTCGGCGGTCAGTTCGAGGTCGTCGGTCCCGGAGGGCGGCAGCAGCGTGGCCGTTCCGTCGGTCACCGGCACGACGCCCAGGTCGAGCAGCTCGGCCATGGCGGCGCTGCCCGCCATGTCACGGACCTGGAGCTGGTAGCGGGCGGTGGTGCGGTACGCGCCTCCGGCGTCGTCGCCGGTGCGCTGCAGGAACCCCGAATCCGTGAGGAAGACAACGGCCTTGGCGACGATCCCGGTGGTGGAACCGGCCAGCCGCCTGGCGTCCTTGGTCGCTCCGGTGGAGCTGCGCCTCGCGTAGATCCGCCAGGCGGCTTCGAGCCCGGGGGCATCGGTGGCCGGGTCGCTGTTCTCGCCCTGCTCATCGGCCCGCTCCTCCAGCCGGCGGCAGGCCTGGCGGACGAACGCGTCGACGCCATTGACCGTGATCCGGCCGATGTACCCGTCGTCGGCGAGGTCTTCGGGGCGCGGGAAGGACATGGCGGCGACGGCGAGATGGGCCAGCCCATGCAGGAAGCGGTCGGCGGAGTCGGCGGCGGCGCGGCGCGCGTAGTCGCCCATGCGTACGGCGAAGACCGAGTCCTCCCCGGCGGCGACGGCCATGCCCGCCCGGGTCGATACCTCCAGGACGACCAGGCCGAGCCCGGTGGCGACAGCGTCGGCGAGCCGGGCGAAGGCGGGCGCCTCGCGGTAGCGGCGGAGCAGCTCCGCGTACTCGGCGTCACGGGCGGGCAGCAGCTTCGGCTGGAGTCCGAAGGCGACGAGGCGCGCCGCGTCGGCGGCGTCGGCCGGGGTCACCGCCGGGCCGGCCGACGGCACGGCGGCGCCGCCCTGGTCGGGCTCGCTCCACGCGGTGTGCTCGGCGTGGGTCTCGCTCACAGCTGCTGCTCCTCGGTCGGTGTCGTTCTGTACTGCTCCCCGGGCCCTGGCTGCCGGAGGTTCATGCGGACTCCGTACGGCCCGCGGCCATTCCGACGGTGTCCAGGAGGGCCGTCCCCACTATCAGATCCGCACCGCCGAACTCGGAGTCGTCCAGATCGGTGCCGTCGTCCACGGCGAAGAGCAGGCGTTCCTCACCCTGTCGGTACGCGGTGCCGACCGGCGGGCTGGCCGCGTGGATGGCCAGCAGGGCGACCAGATACGGCAGTTCCGGATCCCGCAGCCGGGCTTCGGCCAGCAGACCGGAGAGCCGGCGCGGGGCGTCGTGCTCCAGGTCGAGCAGCTCCATCGCGGCTGCCAGCTGCTCCTCGCTGAACCGGCTGTCGTCCGGTGTCGCGATGAGGTCGGGCTCGGGCATCTCGGCGCCCAGGTGCTCCCGCTCGGCCGGCGGCGTCAGCAGAATGTCGACCAGGTCCCCGACCCGTACCGACACGGGGGTACGCAGCCCGGTGCCCCGGGCGAAGAACGCGTCGGTGACCCGGATGGCCTGCTCCAGCGGCAGTGGCAGTACGGGGGCGACCAGCTGTCCGTACAGATCCAGTCCGGAACTCGCCGTCGGCGGGGCGAAGGCCTGCCGGTCCTGCTCGGCGCGGAAGAGCGGCCCGGCCTCCAGCAGCCGGGACTGGAGCTGGGTGTGGCGGCGGATGCAGTCCTTGACGATGTCGACGAGCTCGGCGGCGCGCCGCTTGTGCTCGGGCTCCTCCGTCTCGTCCCTGGCCTTGCGGATGTTGGTGAGGATCGCGTTCTCATGGCGGTAGCGGTCGGCCACGTGGTCCAGGGCTTCGTCGATCATGTCGGGCACGGTGCGCAGCCAGTCGACCGCGCGGACGTTGCGCCGGGTCGCTTCCAGGGTCCTGCGCAGCGTCTCGGCGTACTGCACGGTCCGGTAGCGGGCCTGCTCCGCCGCGAGCTGGGCGTCGGCGAGCCTGCCCCGGCTGATCAGCACCTCCAGCTTCACCTCGGCGGCGATCTGTGCGCTGGTGACGTCCGTGTCGAGGGCGCCCACCAGGACGTTGACCGCTTCGTCGGTGGTGCGCAGATAGACGGTGCCGCCGTGACCCGGCACCTCCTCGACCAGCTTGAAGTCGTAGTCGCGGCGGACGTACTCCCCGTCGGGACCGAACGTGCCGTAGACCGCGCGGAACCCGCGGTCCACGCTGCCGACATTGATCAGGTTCTCCAGCACCCAGCGGGCCACCCGCTCGTGCTCCTCCGCCGGGCGGCGCGGGGCCTGGGCCGCGACGCGCGGCAGCAGCCTGGCCACTATCTGGTCGTGGTCGGCCCCGGTGTCGAAGTCCATGTTGAGCGTGACCAGGTCGATCGCGGCGAGCGCCACCTCGGCCATGGCGTAGACCGTGTACTCGCCGGCCAGATTGGCCTTGCGCACATCGAGGTCGTGCAGTGGGGCGGTGCACGCGAGCGCGCGCAGCCGCCGCGCCAGCCCTTCGTCGGCGGCCGGGCCCGGTGCGGGGCGCGGCCCCGCGCTGAGCTGGGGCGGAACGAATTCCGTCGGGGCAGGCGAAGTCACGTTGCACAGATTAGGTCCTCGCACTGACAACGGTCGAAACGGCGCGGATGGGGCGCCTGTCCACCGGGCCCGCTCGGCCTGCGGCGGCTAGGCTTCGTGCTCCCCGGACCGGGCCCGGATCCGCCCGTACGCACCTCCGGGGCCACGACTGTCCACCCCGTGAACCACCCCCGGACCACGCCCTGTCCACCGTCCGGTGCACCCAGCAACCACCTTCGGTCCGCCCCGGATCCCGCCCCGGATCCCGCCCCGGTGCGAACCCCGTCCCGCTCCCGGAGGGAGCCGTATGAGCACGACCGCCCCGACCGCCGCCGCCCCGGCCGTGGTCGATCTCAACGCCGACCTCGGTGAGGGGTTCGGCCGCTGGACGCTCACCGACGACGAGGCGCTGCTGTCCGTCGTCACCAGTGCCAATGTCGCCTGCGGTTTCCACGCGGGCGACCCGTCGACCATGCGCCGGGTCTGCGAACTGGCCGCCGCTCGCGGTGTACGGATCGGCGCCCAGGTCTCGTACCGCGACCTGGCGGGTTTCGGGAGGCGCGCCATGGATGTCCCCGCCGGTGAGCTGGCCGACGAAGTCGCCTATCAGATCGGCGCGTTGGAGCTCTTCGCGCGGGCCGCCGGCAGCCGGGTGTCGTATGTCAAACCGCACGGCGCGCTCTACAACCGCACCGTCCACGACGAGGAGCAGGCGGGCGCGGTCGTCGCGGGCGTGCGGCTCGCCGGGGGCGCGCTGCCGGTGCTCGGGCTGCCCGGCTCCCGGCTGCTGGCGGCAGCAGCGGACGCGGGGCTGGCCTCGGTGCCGGAGGCCTTCGCCGACCGCGCGTACACCGCGCAGGCCACACTCGTTCCGCGCAGCAGGCCCGGGGCGGTGGTGCACGAGCCGGACGCGGTGGTCGCCCGGGCGCTGGCCATGGTGCGCGACCACTCGGTGGCCGCGGTCACCGGGGAGCCCGTCACCGTCGACGCGCGGTCGCTCTGTCTGCACGGCGACACCCCGGGGGCGGCGGACATCGCACTGCGGGTCCGCCGGGAACTGCTCGCCGCCGGTGTGGTGCTGGAGCCCTTCGCATGACGGCCCGGCCACGCGGCGGAGGGCGCCGGCCGCACGAGGGGCCGTGCCGGTGAGGGTGCTGCCGGTGGGCGAACACGCCCTGCTCGTCGAGCTGGAGTCGGCGCCGGAGACGGAGGCGTTCCACGCCGAGCTGCTGCGCAGGCGCGACGCCGGTGAGCTTCCCCCGGTGACGGAGATCGTGCCGGCCGCCCGGACCGTACTGCTGGACGGTCTGGCCCGCCCCCGGGAGCTCGCCGCCCGGCTCACCACCTGGACCGTGCCGCCGTCCGCCGGGACCGGCGGTCCTGAGATCGAGATCGCCGTGCGCTACGACGGCCCCGATCTGGCGGAGGTGGCGGACCACTGGCAGGTGGCGCCTGAGGACGTCCCGGGAATCGTCGGCGGCCTCCGGTTCCGGGTCGCCTTCTGCGGTTTCGTGCCCGGCTTCGGCTATCTGTCCGGGCTTCCCGACCGGCTCCGGCTGCCGCGCAGGGCCACGCCCCGTACGGCTGTGCCCGCCGGTTCGGTCGCTCTCGCCGACACCTACGCGGGCATCTACCCCCGCTCGTCCCCCGGCGGCTGGCAGCTGATCGGCACCACCGGCGCGGTGCTGTGGGACCAGGACCGCGAGCCCGCGGCGCTGCTGGTCCCGGGCGCGCGGGTGCGGTTCACGACGGAGGAGGCGGCATGAGGGCGACCGGCCCGGGAGATCCGGGCGCCGGGGTGCCGGATGCGGGAGTTCCGGATGCGCTGGAGGTCGTGCGTGCCGGGGCGCTCACCACCGTGCAGGACCTCGGGCGTCCGGGCCACGCGCATCTCGGCGTTCCGCGCTCGGGCGCCCTGGACCCGGCCGCGCACCGGCTGGCGAACCTTCTCGCCGGTAACGCGGCGGGCGCCGCCACCCTGGAGACCACACTCGACGGCACCGCGGTGCGGGTCCGTACGGATGTCACGGCGGCCGTGACCGGTGCGCCCTGTCCGGTACGGATCGACGGCCGCCCCGCCGCCTGGGGCGCGCCGGTAAGGGTGCCGGCGGGTGCCGTGCTCGACGTGGGCGGGGCGGTCGGGGGGCTGCGCAGTTATGTGGCGTTCGGCGGTGGCGTCGCCGTGCGGCCGGTGCTGGGCAGCCGGGCCACCGATCTGCTCTCCGGCCTGGGCCCCGCACCGCTGGAGGCCGGGCAGTTGCTGCCGCTGGGGGTCCCGGGTGAACCGCCGCCGGGCCCGGTGGACGCGGTCCCGCTGCCTGCTCCCCCGGACGAGCTGGTGCTCCCGCTGGTGCTTGGCCCCCGTGCGGACCGGTTCACGGATGCGGCACTGCGGGCCCTGCCGGAGGCCGGCTACCGGGTCTCGGCCGCGAGCAACCGCATCGGCCTGCGCACCGAGGGCCCGCCCCTGGAACGCGCGGACGGCGCCGAACTCCCCAGTGAGGGAATGGTTCTGGGCGCGGTGCAGGTGCCGCCCGACGGGCTGCCGGTGCTCTTCCTCGCCGATCATCCGGTGACCGGGGGCTACCCGGTGATCGGTGTCGTCCCCGAGGACCGGCTCGGGGCTGCGGCGCAGGCGGTGCCGGGGACTCCGGTGGTGTTCGTTCCCGTACACGGCCGTCCGGCGCCGCCGTCGCCCGGCGCCCCGGACCGGACGCCCGTTTGATCCTGCCGGCTGCATTGGCCCGCCCGTCGGGTGTACAGGGTGGACGAGGCTGTCACAGCTTCCGGCCGAGGTGTTCAGCGCACAACCCATGTCCCAACAGCCCCACGGCGTACGCCAGTTCCTTCCCGGCGTGTTCGCAGCCGGACGTCGGGTGATCCGGCGGCCGGGGGCCCGCCCGGTGGTGGAGCGGGCGGCGTGGCCGCGTCAGACCGCGGTCCCCTCGGTGCCGATCCGGTTGCGGACCGCGGTCTGCACCTCGGCCTCCTCCGCGGGATCGGCGGCCAGCCGGCGGAGCCGGTCGACCACCCGGACGTCGCCGGTCTCGGCGTGCAGGGCGGCCACCTCCCGGGTGGTCTCCTCGCAGTCCCACAGGCACTCGACGGCGAATCCGGCGCCGAAGGACGGGTCGGTGGCGGCGAGCGCGCGGGCCGCGCTGCCGCGCAGATGCGAGGAGGCCGTCTCGCGGTACACATGGCGCAGGACGGGCGCCGCACAGGCGATGCCGAGCCGGCCGGCCCCGTCGACGAGCGTCCAGAGCAGGGCCGCGTCGGGGCCGTCGGCCCGGACGGTCTCGCGCAGCGCGCCGAGCACCAGGTGTGCGTCCTGCACCCCGCCGCGCCCGGCGAGCACACCGGCGGCCGACGCACCCAGCGCGTCGGGCCGCTGCACCCAGCAGCGCGCGCGGTCCACCGCCTCGTCTCCGCACATCCGCTCGAAGGCGGCCACGGCCGTCTCCGCGACGGTACGGGAGGGGCTGTCCACCGCGGCTTCGATGAGGTCCAGCACGGCGGGGTCCCGCGCCTCGGCGAGATAGTGCAGCGCCGCGCAGCGGGCTCCGTCCGTACCGCTGCGGGCGGCCTCGACGATCGCGGCGCGGTCCCCGGGACCGGCCACGGCGGTGAGGCAGCGGGCGGCGGGCAGATGCAGTTCGCTGCCGCGCTTCAGTCCCTGCTGCGCCCAGTCGAAGACGGCCTGCACGCTCCAGCCGGGGCGGGGGCCCGTCGGGCGCATCTGCCGCTGCCAGCGGTCGAAGGACCCCTGCTCCGCGGCGGCCCTGACCCGGGCGCCCACCGAATCCCGCGGATCATCGGCCCACAGCCACCAGGGCCGGGGTTCGTAGGCGTCGCGCACGGCGGCGGCCAGCTCGGCCTCGCCCTGCGGGGTGGCGGGGAACCGGCCAAGTACGGGCACGGCCAGAGCGCGCAGCCCCGCGTCGTCGTCACGCAGGGCGAGTTCGTCGAGCGCCCAGGCCCAGTTGGAGCCGGTCGCCGCGTACCGCCGCAGCAGCGCGAGCGCGTCGTCCCTGTCGTACGAGGCGAGGTGACCCAGTACCGCGAGGGCGAGCCCGGTCCTGCTGTCCTCGGTGACGAAGTGGTCGTCCGGGACGAAGAGGTGCCGCTCGATCTCGCCGAGCCCGCCGTCGAGGTCGAGGTAGAGGCGCGCGTAGTAGAGCGAGCGGTTCTCGACCTGCCAGTCGTGGCGGGGGTCGCTCAGGACGCAGTGGTTCAGGGCGGCCAGCGCTTCCTTGCGCGGTGCGGCGAGCGCGTGCAGCGTGCCGTCGCCGCGGCCCCGCTGGAGGAGGCCGAGCAAGGTGCCGCTCGGCGCTATGACTGGATCGTTCATGGAAGAGGCCTCACATCAAGCTGTAGACGCAACCGGGATACGTGGACTACCTGGCCGCGCAACAACATGTCCGGCCGCCCGTTGCCATCTGCTTGGTGCAGTTCATCTTCCTCTGCCTCTCGTCGGTGGTCCGATGTGGACCCGCGACGTCATGATGACCCAGCCAAATCGCCACCGCGACCACATTTACGACAGGCCGGTCAGCGGGCGCCGAACAGCTCCACCAGCTCCGTCTTCCCAAACATCCGCGCGGTATCCACGGCGGACGGAGTCCCGGCCTCCGGATCGGCGCCGCCGGCGAGCAGTGCGCGGATCACCGCGTCCTCGCCCTTGAAGACCGCACCGGCCAGCGGGGTCTGGCCCCGGTCGTTGGCCCGGTCGGCCTCGGCGCCGCGGGTGATGAGGGCCTCCACCGTCGCCGCGTGGCCGTGGTAGGCGGCGAGCATCACCAGGGTGTCGCCGCGGTCGTTGGTGAGGTTCGCCGGGACCCCCGCGTCGACGTACGCGGCGAGCGCGTCGGCCTCCCCCTGCCTGGCGAGGTCGAAGACCTTCGTCGCCAGCTCGACCACCTCGGGGTCCGGAGCCTCGCTCATCGCGCGTACCGCCTTCCATGCCGTGACCTCGGGGTACGGCAGGTGAGCCGTACGAGTGAACCGACAGATTACTGCCCGCCCCGGGAGCCTGGCACGGCCCGTACATCCCCATCGGCCAGTCAGGTGAATTACCTGATATTTAACCCATTTGCACCTTTTATCGCATAGATACTTTCTGTGAACCTGGAAGAACTCATGGTGACTGTCCCCCCAACCAGGAGAACACTCATGATCCTTTCCATCTCAGGCGTCGTACTGCTGGGCATCATCTCCTTCCTCTTCTTCAAGAAGGACGGACTCAAGGCCTCCCACGGGCTCGTCTGTGCCCTCTTCGGCTTCTACGTCGCGGGTACCGCCATCGCACCGAGCATCACGGCCGGCGGTGCGAGCCTGGCCAGCATGCTGGGCGGAATCAAGTTCTGACCCTCGGTAACCGTTTCCCACCCACCCCAGGAGACAGACGTGGCCCGGCGACCACTTCCCCGCATTCTGAGCAGCAGCAGCGCATCGATCACCCGCAGCCGCGAGATCGCGCGGACGGCCGCCGACAGCGCCACCGACGTGCTCCATCCACTGATCACCATCGGGCGTGGCCTGCGCAAGCTGGCCTCGGCCGGGCGACAGCGGTGGGCCGCGACACCCAAGGACCGGCGCGGTCCCGTGCTGTTCCTCGTCGCGGCCTGCGTCCTGGTGGTCGCGCTCATCCCGTACGGGCCGCTGCTCGCCCTGATCACGGTGATGGCCGCGGCCGCCTGGCAGGGGCACGAGCGGACCGTGGTGAAGACCGGGCCCGACGAGGCGGAGACCGCCCGGCTCCAGGCGCTGTACGAGGCCCTGGTGCCGTACTTCTCCGTCCCCGACGACCCGGCTCCCCTCTTCTGCCACGGAGGCGCGTGGGACGAGGCGTTCAGCGACTACACCTTCGACGGCGACGGACGGCTCACCGCGCTGCACGTCGCGTATCCGGCGCACTTCACCGACGGCGAAGCCGCGTCCCGCACCCGGATCGAGCAGCTCCTGCACGCCAAGTCAGGGCGCGGGCGCGAATACCGCTTCGACTGGGACGAGGAGAACAACCGGCTCGCGATGAGCGTGCTGCCCGCTCTGTCCACCACGATCGCGGCGCAGCCCTTCGTCACCGGACCCGGCGAGACCGTCCTCGGCTTCACCGACCCGGACGCGGTGCGGCGCACGGTGCCGGTGCGGGACGGCGAGGAGCAGGCCGACGCACCGCCCGTCGTCTGGCGGACCGGCGCGCGCTCGACGGAACCGCATCTGCTCGTCGTGGGCGAGCCGGGCAGCGGGACCACCACACTGCTGCGCTCGATCGCGCTCCAGGCGCTGCGGTACGGCGACGTGGTGATCATCGAGGGCAGCGGGACCGGGGAGTACGCCTGCCTCACCGGCCGCGACGGGGTGCTCGCCGTCGAGTGCGGACTCGCCGGGGCCCTGAGCACCCTGGAATGGGCGGCGCACGAGACCGAGCGGCGGCTGATCGCGGCCAACCGCGCCAGGCAGTCCGGGCATCCCACGCCCGAGGACACCAGGCGCCCGCTGTGGATCCTGCTCGACCGGCCCAGCGTCTTCGGGCATCTGGCGGCGGCCGACGGGCGCACCGACCCCCAGGAGCTGCTGCAGGTCCCCCTGCGGCACGGCAGGGCGGCCGGCGTCACGGTGGTGGTGGCCGACCAGTCCGACACGGTGGACGCGCTGAGCGACGCCGTCCGGCGCCACACCCGCGCCCGCGTCGTGCTCGGATCGGCGCCCGAGGACCAGATCGAGGCCCTGCTCGGCACGCCGCCCCACACCACGCCGACGCCCGGCACCCCGCCGGGACGCGGCTATGCGCGGCTCGGGTCCGGGCCGGTCCTCCGGCTCCAGGTCCCGGCCACCCCCGACCCGTACGACGACGCGACCAGTGAGGCGCACCGCAAGGCCGTACTGGATCTGCTCCCCGGCCGGCAGGGCGCGCCGGAGCCGGCACCGGTGACGCAGCAGGCCACCGCGGAGCCCGCGCCGATGGAGAAGGCCCCGGTGGAGGCGACTCCGCTGGAGGCCGACCGGCTGGAGACCGGGCCGCGCCCCATGGAGGCGGCGCCGGTGGCGGCCGAGGGCTGACGGGGCCCCCGGGGCGACGGGGGGGGGCTGACGGGGGTTCGGCGAGAAGGGCTCAGGCCACGAACGTCCGCGGGGCTTCGGTGCCGGTGCTCGCGCCGGTTCCGACCAGCCGCGCGGCGGCCGCCAGCCGCAGCGCGGCCTCGTCGGCCACCCGGCCCCCGACGGTGAACGGCAGCCGCACATACCCCTCGAAGGCCCCGTCGACCCCGAACCGGGGCCCGGAGGGGACCCGGACGCCGACCCGCTCCCCGACCTCGGCGAGCCGGGAGCCGGAGAGCCCGCCCGTCCGCACCCAGAGCGTCAGCCCGCCGTGCGGCACGTCGAACTCCCAGTCGGGCAGCTCCCTGCGGACGGCGCCGACCAGCGCGTCGCGGTTCTCCCTGGCCTGCGAGCGGCGGATATCGACGGCCTGCTCCCACCCCCCGGTGCTCATCAGCCAGTTGACGGCCAGCTGCTCAAGCACAGGGGTGCCCAGGTCGGCGTAGGCCCGGGCGGACACCAGGCTGCGGATCACGTCGGGCGCGGCGCGCACCCAGCCGATCCGCATACCGGCCCAGAACGCCTTGCTCGCCGAGCCCACCGTCAGCACCGTGCTGCCGGCCGGGTCGAAGGCGCAGACCGGGCGGGGCATTTCGGTCTCCTCGTCGAGGAGCAGCTCGGTCATCGTCTCGTCGACGACCAGGACGGTGCCGGCCGAGCGGGCCGCGTCCACAAGACCGCGCCGCTGGTCCTCGTCGGCGAGCGCGCCGGTCGGGTTGTGGAAGTCGGCCACCACATAGGCGATACGGGGGGCCGCGTCGCGCAGCACCTGCCGCCACCTGGGCAGATCCCAGCCACTGAGCCCTTCGGCCATCGCGACCGGCACCAGCCGCGCCCCGGCCTCCCGCATCAGCTGGAGGATGTTGGCGTACGAGGGCGACTCGACGGCGATGCGCTCGCCGCGCCCGGCGAACAGGTGGCAGATGGCGTCCATGGCGCCCATCGCCCCGGTGGTCACCATGATCTGCTCGGGCATGGTCGGGATGCCCTGCTCCGTGTAGCGGTCGGCCAGTTTCTGGCGCAGCGCCGGCAGCCCCGCCGGGTAGTCGCCGTGGGTGTGCGCGTACGGCGCCAGCTCTTCGAGCGCGCCCTGGACCGAGCGCGTGAGCCAGGGCTCCGGCGCGGGCAGCGCGGCGGTGCCGAGGTCGATCATCGAGCCGAGCGTCTCGGGCGGCAGCGGTTCCAGACCCCGGGCGGGCAGCGGGTTGCCGGCCGGGACCGCGGTCCAACTGCCCGCGCCGCGGCGGGACTCCAGGAAGCCCTCGGTACGCAGTGCCTCGTAGGCGGCGGCCACCGTGGTGCGGCTCACCGCCAGCGCGACCGCCAGTTCCCGCTCGGCGGGCAGCCGTGCGGCCACCGGGACGCGGCCTTCGAGGACGAGCACCCTGATGCCGTCGGCGAGCGCCCGGTAGGCGGGCGGCCTGCGCGTGCCGGGTCCGGCCGGCCGTGACTGCTGGGTGCTGAGCTGCCGGGCCAGCTGCGCCGCGCCGACCGCCGAAGTCCACTGCGTCATGGAATTCAGTCCACCTTCCCGGAATTGGCCATGGTTGGCCTCGTAACCCAAGCCACAGAGTGTCACGTACCAGTCCACTACGGCTACCCACCCTCATGGAGGACCATATTGTCCAGGAATGTCATACGCAGGCTTGTGCAGCTCTACGTCGGTCTGGCGCTGTACGGCGTCAGCTCCGCCCTCCTCGTCGACGCGGGCCTCGGCCTTGAGCCGTGGGGTGTGCTGCACCAGGGACTGGCCAGGCTCACCGGTCTGACGATCGGCACCGTCTCGATCATCGTCGGCGCCGCCGTACTGCTGCTGTGGATCCCCCTCAGGCAGCGCCCGGGGCTCGGCACCGTCTCCAACGTCTTCGTCATCGGCATCGCCATGGACTCGACCCTCGACCTGGTCCCGGCCGTGCACGGCCTGCCCGGCCGGATCGCGCTGATGGCGGCGGGCATCCTGCTCAACGGCGCGGCCACCGGCCTGTACATCTCCGCCCGCTTCGGCCCCGGCCCCCGGGACGGCCTGATGACCGGGGTGCACCGCCTCACCGGCCTTTCGATCCGGCTCTCGCGCACCGCCATCGAGATCGCCGTCGTGGCCACCGGCTTCGTCCTGGGCGGGACCCTCGGGGTGGGCACCGTGGTGTACGCCCTCTCCATCGGGCCGCTCGCCCAGCTCTTCCTGCGGGTGTTCGCGCTGCCCGACCCGGCCGCCGACCGGGCGCCGCTGGCCCGCGCCACGGCGGAGGCGATACTTCCCGAGTGACGAGGACCCAGCACCCCTATCTGGACCACCCGGGCCCGATCCCGTTCGCCCACCGGGGCGGATCGGCGGACGGCCTGGAGAACACCGCGGCCGCCTTCCGGCTGGCGGACCGCGCCGGTTACCGCTATTTCGAGACCGATGTACACACCACGGCCGACGGCCGGCTGGTCGCCTTCCACGACGCGACGCTCGACCGGATGACGGACGCGCGAGGCCCCATCGCCTCCCTGCCGTGGAGCGAGGTCCGGCGGGCGCGGGTGGCGGGCACCGAACCGCTGCCGCTCTTCGCCGACCTGCTTGAAGAGTTTCCCGACGCCCGCTGGAACGTCGACATCAAGGCCGGGCCCGCGCTGGCCCCGCTGATCGGCCTGATCCGCAGCACGGGCGCCTGGGACCGGGTGTGCGTCGGCTCGTTCTCGGAGAAGCGCGTGGCCGCGGCGGCCCGCCTCGCGGGTCCGCGGCTCGCCACCTCGTACGGCATGAGCGGCATCGCGGCGCTGCGGCTGCGCTCCTACGGGGCCCCGGCCGCTCTGCGCACGGGAGCTGTCTGCGCCCAGGTGCCGGAATTCCACGGCCGGATCCGGGTGGTCGACCGGCGCTTCGTGCGCACCGCGCACGCCCGCGGGCTCCAGGTGCACGTCTGGACGGTCAACGACCCCCGGCGGATGGCCGCCCTCCTCGACCTGGGCGTGGATGGCATCATGACCGATCAGCTGGAGTCACTGCGCACGGTCCTCACCGCGCGGGGGGCGTGGAACTGACGATCAGGGGGCGCGGTTTGAGCGCTGGCACCGCGAACGGCACAGTCGGTACGGCCGGAGCGACCACCGCGGCCGACCGGAAGCGCGAGCAGCACGGCTGGTACTTCTACGACTTCGCGTCCTCCGTCTACTCGACCAGCGTGCTCACGGTGTTCCTCGGCCCGTATCTGACCTCGGTCGCCCGGGCAGCGGCGGACGCCCACGGCTATGTCCATCCGCTCGGCGTCCCGCTGCGCGCGGGGTCCGTCTTCGCGTACACCGTCTCGGTTTCCGTGGTCGTGGCGGTGCTCGTCATGCCGCTGGCGGGCGCCGTCGCCGACCGGACGGGACGGAAGAAACCACTGCTCGCGGGCGCCGCGTATCTCGGCGCCGGGGCCACAGCCGGGATGTTCTTCCTGGACGGCGACCGCTATCTGCTGGGCTCGCTGCTGCTGATCGTGGCCAACTCCTCACTGGCCGTCTCCATGGTCCTGTACAACGCCTACCTCCCGCAGATCGCGGAGCCGGAGGAGCGCGACACCGTCTCCTCACGCGGCTGGGCCTTCGGGTACACATCGGGCGCCTTCGTCCTGGTGCTGGATCTGGTGCTCTACTCGGGCCACGCGGCTTTCGGGGTGTCGGAGTCCACCGCCGTACGGATCTGCCTGGCGACGGCCGGGGTGTGGTGGGGCGCCTTCACCCTGATACCGCTGCGCCGGCTGCGCGACCGCCGGGTGGGCGCGGCAGCGGGCCGTGGGGCGGTCGGTGCCGGGTGGCGGCAGCTCCTGCGGACACTGCGGGACATGCGCCGCTATCCGCTGACTCTCTCGTTCCTGCTCGCGTACCTCGTCTACAACGACGGCATCCAGACGGTGATCTCGCAGGCGTCCGTGTACGGCTCCGAAGAGCTGGGCCTCGGCCAGACCACCCTGATCACCGCGATTCTGCTGGTGCAGGTGCTGGCGGTGGCGGGCGCGCTCGGCATGGGGCGGCTGGCGCGGACCTACGGCGCGAAGCGTACGGTGCTCGGCTCCCTCGCCGTGTGGACGCTGATCCTCGGTGCCGGGTACTTCCTGCCCGCCCGTGCGCCGGTCTGGTTCTTCGTGCTGGCGGCGGCGATCGGCGCGGTGCTCGGCGGCAGCCAGGCGCTCTCGCGCTCGCTCTTCTCCCATCTGGTGCCGGAGGGCAAAGAGGCCGAGTACTTCTCGGCGTACGAGATGAGCGACCGCGGCCTGAGCTGGCTCGGCCCCCTGGTGTTCGGGCTCGCCTACCAGTTGACCGGCAGTTACCGTGCGGCGATCATCTCGCTGGTGATCTTCTTCGTACTGGGTTTCTTCCTGCTGGCGCGGGTACCTGTGAGGGAGGCCGTGGCAGCGGCGGGAAACGCGGCACCGCAGCGGGTTTAGGCATTGAAGTGAAAGGCCGGTAGTGTACGCCTTTGGCTCACCGGACGGACCGTTACTGCGGGATCATCAGCCGAAATCGCAGGGTGACATCTCTGAGTAGATGTGACAAAGAGGGCACTGGTGGGTACAACAAGGGGCGGCACGACGGGCGACGTATGACCCGCAACGGGAATCTTTACCGCCGACCGGACGTTGACCGGATGACGACGACAGCGACACCTGTCCTGTGGGCGACAAGCCCGGGAGGCACGATTCATGAGTGAGCGAGCTCTTCGCGGCACGCGCCTCGTGGTGACCAGCTACGAGACCGACCGCGGCATCGACCTGGCTCCGCGCCAGGCGGTGGAGTACGCATGCGAGAACGGACATCGCTTTGAGATGCCGTTCTCTGTAGAGGCGGACATTCCGCCCGAGTGGGAGTGTAAGGCGTGCGGCGCCCAAGCACTCCTGGTAGACGGGGACGGCCCTGAGGAGAAGAAGGGCAAGCCCGCGCGCACGCACTGGGACATGCTCATGGAGCGGCGCACCCGCGAGGAGCTGGAGGAGGTGCTGGCCGAGAGGCTGGCCGTCCTTCGTTCCGGCGCCATGAACATTGCCGTGCATCCGCGGGACAGCCGCAAGTCCGCGTAACGCCCAGGCGTTCGCGTACAGCACGACCACATCAGGAGCTGAGGGCTCCGGCACACTTCAGGGTGTGCCGGAGCCCTCAGCTCTTTGTATGGGGGGCGCGCGGCCCGCAGCTCCTGGCATGTCCTGCGGGGCGGCGTCAGGGCGTCAGCGGCGGGCGGGGGCCCTCGTCGTCCCGGTGGGAGCCGGGGCGGTCGTCGTTCTTGATGACCTCGCCCTGGACGACCTTGCCGTCCGGGCGGTGCATCCGCGCCTGCTGGAAGGCGTCGCCGACGGTGCCCGGCGCCGCCCTGCCCATCCGGCGCTCCAGGGTCCGCTCGGTGTACCGGCTCAGCGCCGACCGCAGGGGCGGCACCAGCAGCAGGAGCCCCACCGCATCGGTGATCAGCCCGGGGAGCATGATCAGCAGCCCCGAGAGCATCAGGAAGCCGTTCCCGCCCTCCCGCTCCTGCGCCGGCGGCGCTCCCGACTGCTGCCGCTGGACCGTCTCCGTCAGATTGCGGAAGGCCCGCCGCCCGGCCCGCTTGACGACGGCGGCGCCGAGCACCAGACCGCCGACGAGCAGGAAGAGCACGGTGAGCCCGCCCACCGCGTCGGCCACCAGGAGCAGCAGCCAGATCTCAAGGACCACCCAGACGGCGATGCCCAGCGGTACGAAGGTGCGCGCCCGGGAGCGCTTGGGAGCGGTCGGGGGCTGTGTGCCGGTCGTCATGCTCCCAGTGTGCCTGCAGGCGCGCACGGATGACGTGCTGGGGAGCTCAGGAAGGCTCCCGCCCCAGCAGGCGGGAGGCCCGCGAGCCGACCCCCCAGGCCGTCACCCGCCACAGCGCCTCCACGACGATGTCCTTGCTCATCTTGGAGTCGCCGATCTCGCGCTCGACGAAGGTGATCGGGACCTCCACGACATGGCAGCCCGCCTCGACGGCCCGCCGGGCGAGGTCCACCTGGAAGCAGTACCCCTGGGACGACACCTCGTCGAGGCCGAGTTCCTGCAGGGTCTCCTTGCGGAACGCCCGGAAACCACCGGTGACATCGCGGATCGGTACGCCGAGCAGCAGCCGCGAGTACGTACTGCCGCCCCGCGAGAGCAGTTCCCGGGACTTGGGCCAGTTGACGACCCGTCCGCCCGGCATCCACCGCGAGCCGAGCACCAGGTCGGCGCCCTTCAACGCGGTGAGCAGGCGGGGAAGTTCCTCGGGCTGGTGCGAACCGTCGGCGTCCATCTCCACCAGGACGCCGTACCCGTGCTCGATGCCCCAGCGGAAGCCGGCGAGATACGCGGCGCCGAGGCCTTCCTTGCCCTTCCGGTGCAGCACCTGGACCTGCGGGTCGTCCCCCGCCAGCTCATCAACGATCTTCCCGGTGCCGTCCGGGCTGTTGTCGTCGGCGACCAGAATGTCCGCCTCCGGCACCGCGGCGCGAACCCGGGCAACGATCGGCTTGATGTTCTCGGCCTCGTTGTAGGTCGGAATGATGACCAAGGCCTTGCCGAGCGGACCGAATCGCCGCTCACCGCCGTCGTTCACTACTGCCCCTCACTGTGTGCCGAGCCATCACCCTATCCAGCGCCGGGATGGTGGAACGCAGCCGCATCGGCAGGCCCGACTCCCGAGAGGGGAGGGGAACTTCGGATCGGGGCCCGGCGTCCTTCGGGCCGACCTGGGGCCCGCTGGCTGCGGGTCGACCGAGAGCCGTTGTCTACTGAACGTCCGGGCCCCACCCGGGTCGCACCTGCCCGCGAACTCCTGAGGAGCAGGGCGGACCCCCTTCCGGCTGAAACCTCCCTCGCCCCCGAGGCGCGGGCGCTGAACCTGGCTCCCAGTGGTGGCACGCCTTCCGGTGTACCGCCCCATGACCCAGCGGCGTTCGACGACTGCGTGGAGGTTTGCCGGTCGGACGTCCTGTGGTGGACTCGGCCGAACCTACCCGCCGGTGGCCGCTTCCTGTCAATACTCGCCCGACCTGCGGTGTTCTGATGAATGACCAGGTCAGTACGGAAGAGCCGCAGGTGGCGGGAGAGACTTTCCGGCATCGATCGGCCGCACGAAATGCCGCGATGTCACTCGTTCGGCCTCACGAAGACAGTTTGTCCGAAGACCACCGTCCGCAGGCAGACCGGGAGTTCGGCGCCAGGGGTGAGGTCCGGCAGCCCCGGGGTGCCGGAGCGCGGGTCGGTCGACCAGCGGGCCACCCGGTCGTCGGGGGCCTGCACCACCAGGTCGGCGGTGCGCCAGACCGCGTAGTCGGCGGGGGCGCCGGGCACCAGGACGCCGGTGTCGTCCCGGCCGATGGACCGCCAGCCGCCGCGGGTGTGGGCGGTGAACGCGGCGCGTACGGAGATCCGGTGTCCGGGGGTCCGGTGGAAGGCCGCGGCCCGGACGTTCCCCCAGGGGTCGAGCGGGGTGACCGGGCTGTCGGAGCCGAAGGCGAGCGGCACACCGGCCCGCAGCAGGGCCGCGTACGGGTTGAGGGTGCCGGCCCGCTCGGCGCCGAGCCGCTGGGCGTACATCCCGTCGGCGCCGCCCCACGCCGCGTCGAAGGCGGGCTGCACGGAGGCGGTGAGACCCAGCTCGGCGAAGGCGGCGACGGTTTCCGGGGTGAGCATCTCGGCGTGCTCGACGCGGTGCCGGGCGGCGCGGACCCGGGCGAGGCCGAGCTTCTCCGCGGCGGCCCGCACCCCGTCGACCACCGCGGTGAGCGCGGCGTCCCCGATGGCGTGGAAGCCCGCCTGGAGCCCGGCCTCGGTGCAGGCGGTGACATGGGCGGCGATGTCGGCGGAGTCCAGGTGCGCGGTGCCGGTGTGCGCCGCGTCCGCGTACGGCTCGTGCAGGCAGGCGGTGTGCGAGCCGAGCGAGCCGTCGGCGAAGAGGTCGCCGGCCGCGCCGACCGCGCCCAGTTCCCTGATGCGCCGGGCGTCCTTGGCGTCGGCGACACGCTCGGCCCAGTAGCCGAAGACGCGCGGCCCCTTCTCCTGTGCGGCGAGGCGGAGCAGCCCGGTGAAGTCGTCCTCGTCGGAGATGTCGGGCCCGCCGCACTCGTGGAGCGAGCCGATACCGAGCGAGGCGGCCCGCTCGCGGGCGGCGCGCTGCGCCTCGGTGCGCTGCTCCGGGGTGATCTGCGCGTGGGCCGCCGCACGCACGGCGTGGTGCGCCGCGCCGGTGAGCGGGGCGTCCGCCCGGTAGCCGGGCAGCGAGGTGACCCTCGGGACCAGATCGAGCAGGGCGCTGGAGACCACGGCCGAGTGGACGTCGACCCGGGGCAGATAGACCGGCCGGCCACCGGCCGCCTCGTCGAGCGCGGTGCGGGACAGCGGCTGCCCGTCCGGCCAGCCGGACTCGTCCCAGCCGTGGCCGAGCAGCACCCGGTCGCCCGGGCGGTCCGCCGCGTGCTCCCGGACGAGCCGCAGGGTCTCCTGCGCGGTCCGCGCGGCCGACAGGTCGAGGCCGGTGAGGGCGAGTCCCGTCGATGTCGTGTGGACGTGTGCGTCGGTGAACGCCGGGGTCACCAGGGCCCCTTCGAGGTCGACGGTCTCGTCGACGCCCTTGGCGAAGGCGTCGGCCGCCCCTTCGGAGCCCACCCAGGCGACGTGCCCGCGTTCCACGACCATCGCGGTGGCGAAGGGGTCGGCGGGGCTGTGGATGTCCCCACCGCGCAGCAGTACGGTGCGGTGGTCGGCCTGGGGGGCGGTGCTCTCGGTCATGGAGAACAGTCTCCCGCCTGCGGAGCACCGGTCCGCGCAGGGGGGCACCCCGGGCGGCGGGGCGGCTCAGATCTCCGGGGGCCGTGCCTCGTACGGGGTGGAGAGCACGACGGTGGTACGGGTGGAGACCCCGGCCAGCGAGCGGATCCTGGTCAGCAGGTTCTCCAGGGCGAGCGGTGTCGGGACGCGCACCTTGAGGATGTAGTTCTCGTCGCCCGCCACGCTGTGGCAGGCCTCGATCTCGGGGACCCCGGCGAGCCGCTCGGCGATGTCGTCCGGGGCGCTCGGGTCGAAGGGCTTCACCGAGATGAACGCGGTGAGCGGCAGTCCCACGGCCTCCGGATCGACCACGGCGGCGTAACCGCGGATGACTCCGCGCTGTTCGAGACGGCGTACGCGCTGATGCACCGCCGATGTGGACAGGCCGGTGGCCTTGCCCAGGTCGGTGTAGCTCATCCGCCCGTCCTTGACGAGCAATTCCACGATGCGGCGATCCAGCTCCTCCATACGGATCAACCTATGGCCCCGGCCCTCTCCGGCACAGCTGGAGAGGGCCGGTAAGGGTCCCGTGACGCGTTCGTGTGACGAAGGCCACAGGCCTGGAGCCGTGTCCGCGGGGAACGCGCGGTTACCGCGGACACCGGGCGGGAAGTGCTTGCTGTGGTCGAGACCACAGTTATCTGGTCGGCCCACCCGAGGGGGAGAATCTCCATGCACAAGCTGAAGAGCGTCGATTCCATCGAGCCCGCAGAGCTCGCGGCCATCGAGAACGATCCAGGTCTCGCGGCCTACGACACCTATGAGATGTACCGGGTGATCTGCCCGGACTGCGCGCAGCCGATCGCCCTTCTCGCGGGCGAGGTCGTCCTGCCCGAGCACGCGCTCTGCGCGAGCCCCTGGAATCCGTTCGGGCTGACCGCGTGTGTGGGCACCGGCCGTGCGGCGTCGGACGCCAAGCCCGCCGACGAGTCCCTGGAGGCCCAGGAGCAGGACACCGCACTCCTGCTGACGCTCCCTCAGGGGCTGGACTGGCGCAAGCAGCCGTTCTCGCACGTCGGCGGGCCGGGCTCACGCCCCGTCAAGGCCGCCCGGCCGGTGCGCGAAGCCGCCTGACCAGTCGTACGTTCCCTCCACCAGGGCGGCCAGAGACGCCCGGTGCAGGATCATGGCATCCGGGTCCGCGGGGACCCGGACCTCGCCGAAGTGCACCTGCCGGTAGGCGATGCGCAGCATGACGATCGCGTGCCGCAGCGCCGCGTAGAGCAGATGGAAGTCCATGTCGCGCGGTGTGTGGCCGGTGAGTTCGGCGTACCGCCGCTCGGCGTTCTCCCGGCGCAGCAGGCCGGGCAGGCCCGGCAGCCCGGACCCCTCGGTGAGGTCCTGGAAGAAGCGGTGCAGATAGACGGTCCAGCCGAGGTCCAGTTCGCACGGGCCGCAGGCGGCCATCTCCCAGTCGAGCACGGCGGCGGGCTCGAAGCCGTCGTACACGATGTTGCCGATCCGGGCGTCTCCCCAGCACAGCACGGCGGGCCCCTCGTCCCCGGGCCACAGCTCCTCCAGCCGCTCGAAGGCCGCCTCGATGAGCGGTGAGGGCGGCAGACCGTCCACCACCCAGGCGTAGTAGGCCCGTTGCTCGTCCACATGGCGGCGCAGCGGACTGCCTTCCCCTGCGGGCAGCAGGAACTCCGCCTCGGTGGCGGGGAACTGCCGGTGCAGCCCCGCCAGGACGCGCAGGGTCCCCTCCTCCAGCGCGGCGCGTTCGGCGTCGGTCGCGGCGTACAGCCAATTCCCTTCGTACGTATAGGGCATGACGTCGGGCGGGACCCTGCCGTGGGCCTGTTCCATCACGAAGAACGGCGCGCCCAGCGGCCCCGGGTCCGTTTCCAGCCACAGGACGCGCGGCACCGGGATGTCGGTGTGCGCGGCGACCAGGCTCATCACCCGGTACTGCCGCTCCATGTCGTAGGCGGGGAAGACGGTGTACGCGGCGGGGTCGGCGGCCAGGCGCAGGGCGCAGGAGTCCACCGGGGCGGCGGGGCCGTCGATGCCGAAGAGCAGGGTCTCGCTTGACATGCCGTTCGACGCGGGGGTCGTGAGGTCGCCGACACGGGCGCCGGGCAGCCGGGTGCCGAGCCAGACGGCGAGCCTGCGGCCCAGTTCCTGCGGGTCTCGGGTGGTGGTGCGGGGGCGTGGTGCCGTGGTCATGGCGGTGCTCCTCGCTCGGGAAGGGCGTGCGGAGGGGGAGTGCGGACGCGCGGCTGCCCGCGGCGCCCGGCCGGCGTACAGCGCCGCCGGACAAGGCCGTTGGGCGTACGTTCAGGGGGCGACCGACGCGTATCCGGTGAATCCGCTGGGGTCGTGGCGGCCGAAGCTGCCGTGCTCGAAGATGCCGTGGCCGACCTGGCCGTCGAGGGTGAAGCGGGCGGCGTGGTCGGTGACGCCGTAGGCGGCGGCCGGATGGGCCGCCGGGTCGCTCATGTCGTAGCTGCGCCGGTCGGTCCAGCCGCGCCCCTGCCAGGTGCCGTGCTGCCAGTCGGTGGCCGGCGGGTAGCCCGCGCCGAGCGCCAGCGGCGACGAGCAGAGTGTTTCGGCGGTCAGTTCCATCGGCCGCCCGTCCGGTCCTGTGAGGTGGATCACCGCTCGTTCGGGGTGGCGGGTGCCGGGCCGGTACTCGATCTCCGTGCGCGGCCAGCCGAGTTGGACGTCATGGCCCCCGTCGCGGACCAGCAGCGCCTCGTTCAGCGTCCGGTAGCCGTCGGCGTCCTCCTGGGCGATCACCAGGACGAAGCGGTCGTCGAAGCGGACCGGGATCCAGAGCCAGTGGAACCCTTCGGGCCGGTACTCGGCCTCGGCGCGCCCGCCCTCCTCGCCGGGGATGGGCCGCACACCCCAGCTCCGGTCGCGGGTGCCGGTCCACTCCCCCGCCCCGACCCGTATCTCCTCGCCGCCCGCGCGGATGACCCCGGAACAGCTGCCGGCCTGCACGAAGCGGCGGCCTTCGAGCATCAGCCGCTCGCCGCGCCGCTGCACATGGTGCGGTTCCCAGACAGCCGGGAAGTCCGCGGTCCACTCGATGTCGTACGAGAGCGAGTCCGGGTCGGCCGGGTCGGCCGCACAGTGCAGCGTCAGCCGTTGGAGCGGGACGTCGACGGTGATACGCAAGGGGCCGACGGAGAGGTTCATCCGGTCGTCGGTGAGTGCGTCCGACGCGCGGACGGCGTGCAGCCGGTCGCCGGTGCGCAGGGTCGCGTACGCGTCGATCACACCCGTGTTGGGGTAGACGCCGAGTCCCACCACGAGCAGCGCCCGGCCCCGGTGGTCGAAGACATGGAAGATGCAGCGGTCATAGGCGTTACGGTCTCCCGTCGCGACATGCTTCATCGACAACGGCACCTGATGGACGGGGTATTCGTCGAGCGCGATGGGACGGTCGTCGGTCACGGCATCCTCCTGCTGACAGGGAAGATGACGGTACGTCAGAAATGGCACGTACTGCCAGACCCGGATCGCACCGGATCCGGCCGGCCCGCGGAGTGGCGGGATCCGGCCGGCCCCGGACGGGCGGCGTGCGCACCGCCCTTGACGGCGCGAACAGACGCCCGACGGCGCGGGGCGGTGACCGCGCGCCGCCGCTCCGCGTTGACCGTGCATGACTCTTCTGCACTACGGGACCCGGACCGGGACCGGACTGCGCCGGCTCCTCCCGTCCGCCCCTCAAGAATCCCTTCCGCAGAGCGCGGAAGCGCCGATCTACCAGGCCCTGGTCAGCCAGTGGGGACGGGCCGGCCGGACCCTCCCGGGCCGCCGCGACCAGGAGTGGGCACGCCTGACCGCGACGACCGTCCAGCCGGGTCAGTTCAGCGGGACTCCGGACCCGCGAGGTGGCGGGCGATGACCATCCGCTGGATCTGATTGGTGCCCTCGACGATCTGCAGCACCTTGGCCTCCCGCATGAACCGCTCGACCGGGAAGTCCGCGGTGTAGCCATAGCCGCCGAGCACCTGGACCGCGTCGGTGGTGGCCCGCATCGCCGCGTCCGTGCAGAAGAGTTTGGCCATGGCCGCCTGCCGCGAGAAGGGCCGCCCGGCGTCCCGCAGCCGGGCGGCCGCGAGATAGAGGGACCGGCCCGCCTCGATCTGGGTGGCCATGTCGGCGAGCATGAAGCGCAGCCCCTGGAAGTCCGCGATGGGGTGGCCGAACTGCTGCCGCTCCGTGGCGTACCGCACCGCCTCGTCCAGCGCGGCCTGGGCGACGCCGATGGCGCAGGCGGCGATCCCCAGCCGCCCGGAGTCGAGCGCGGAGAGGGCGATGGCGAAGCCCTGGCCCTCCTCCCCGATCAGCCGGTCGCCCGACACCCGTACGGCGTCGAAGTGCAGCTGGGCGGTGGGCGAGCCCTTCATCCCCATCTTCTTCTCGGGGACGGCGGCGGACAGCCCCGCGGCGTCGCCCGGCACCAGGAACGCCGAGATCCCGCGCGCCCCCTCGCCGCCGGTGCGCGCCAGCACCGTGCAGAAATCGGCGATCCCGCCGTGTGTGATCCACGCCTTGGTGCCGGTGATGACCCAGTCGTCGCCGTCCCGCACGGCCTTCGTGCGGAGCGACGCGGCGTCCGAGCCCGAGGCGGGTTCGGAGAGGCAGTACGCCCCGAGCAGTCCCCCGCCGAGCATCGCGGGCAGCTGCGCGGACCGCTGCTCCTTGCTGCCGTATCCGGCGAGGGCGTGGCAGGCGAGCGAGTGGACGCTGACGCCGAGGCCGACGGTGAGCCGCGCCGCCGCCAGCTCTTCGAGCACCTGGAGGTAGACCTCGTACGGCTGGTCACCGCCGCCGTACGCGGAGTCGTAGGGGAGGCCGAGCAGTCCGGCATCCGAGAGCAGGGTGAAGACCTCGCGGGGGAACCGGCCGGCTTCCTCCTCGGCGGCCGCACCGGGCACGATCTCCCGCTGGACGATGTCGCGCACCAGCGCGAGCAGGTCCCGGGACTCCTCGGTGGGCAACTGACGGTCCACCAACTGCGGGGCGCGGTCGGACATGGCGACGCTCTCCTCCCTGTCGGGCGCTGCGGCGTACGCGTGGCCAGGGTGTGGCAACGCCGCCGGATCTCGCCTTCAGCCGATGCTGCCCTCCCGGATCGCGGAAGAGGCTGACCAGAGGCTGTGGCGGCTTGAGTATGCCCGATCGGCGGACTTCCGTCACGGGGCGGAAATTGGTCCGAACCATTGACCGCACTGGTCTAGTCCTTCTATCTTCCCGCTATCGGCTTTCCGCGTTCATGCCAAACACATGCACCAGACAGCTCCCCCCACCTTCCGCCCCCCTCCCCCACGAGGAGACAGCATGTTCGGACGATTCCACCCAAGGGCCCGGGTCCGGTCCCTGCTCGCCGCCGCCTGTACGGCAGCCCTCGGCGTCTCCCTGCTCGCGGGCGCCGGCACGGCGTCCGCCGGCGAGCACCGCGCCGGGGCGGCCACCAGGACGGCCGCGAGTACCGAGACGGGCACCGCTGCGGCCGCGGGCAGCAAGGTCGTCGGGTACTTCGCAGACTGGGACGTCTACCAGCGCAACTACCAGGTCAAGAACATCCAGACCTCGGGTTCGGCGGACAAACTCACCCACATCAACTACGCGTTCGGCAACGTCACCGGCGGCAAGTGCGCCATCGGCGACGCCTACGCCGATTACCAGAAGACGTACGACGCGTCCTCCAGCGTGGACGGCACCGCCGACACCTGGGACCAGCCGGTGGCGGGCAACTTCAACCAGCTGCGCGAGCTGAAGAAGCTGCACCCCAACCTCAAGATCCTCTGGTCCTTCGGCGGCTGGACCTGGTCCGGCGGCTTCGGTGAGGCCGCGAAGGACCCGGCCGCCTTCGCGCAGTCCTGCTACGACCTGGTCAAGGACTCGCGGTGGGCGGATGTCTTCGACGGCATCGACATCGACTGGGAGTACCCGAACAACTGCGGCCTCTCCTGCGACACCAGCGGAACGGAGGCCTTCAAGAACGTGATGGCCGCGCTGCGCGCCAAGTTCGGCTCGTCGTCGCTGGTCACCGCGGCGATCACGGCCGACGCCTCGGACGGCGGCAAGATGGACTCCGCCGACTACGCGGGGGCCGCGCAGTACGTCGACTGGTACAACCCGATGACGTACGACTACTTCGGGGCCTGGGACGCACAGGGGCCGACCGCCCCGCACTCCCCGCTCACCTCCTACACCGGCATCCCGAAGGCGGGCTTCAACACCGACGCCACGATCACCAAGCTCAAGGGCCTGGGCGTGCCCGCGGACAAGCTGCTGCTGGGTATCGGCTTCTACGGCCGCGGCTGGACCGGTGTGACCCAGGACGCCCCCGGCGGCACCGCGACCGGCCCGGCCCCCGGCACGTACGAGCAGGGGATCGAGGACTACAAGGTCCTCAAGACCAGCTGCCCGGCCACCGGGACCGTCGCCGGGACCGCGTACGCCAAGTGCGGCTCGAACTGGTGGAGTTACGACACCCCGGCCACCATCGCGGGGAAGATGGCCTACAAGAACCAGCAGGGCCTCGGCGGCACCTTCCTCTGGGAGCTGAGCGGCGACACCTCCAACGGTGAACTGATCCACGCCGTCAGCTAGTTCCTGTCCGCATCAGGGGGTGGAGGCCGGCCGGCCTCCACCCCCTGAGCGCGTCCCCCGGTCTCACTCCGGGGGCGGCGGCGACGGGCACTCGGCGACGAACTCGCCGATGGTGTCGAGGGTGTTGCGCAGCATCCGCACCAGCAGCTCACGGATCTGCGCACGGTCGAGTTCCTGGTGGCCGAGCCAGTCGAGCGTGATGCCCTCCACGGCGCTCAGCCAGCCCAGCAGCGCGAGCCTGGCCAGGAGCGGGATGTCCCGGTGCCCGTAGGCGCCATCCGCGATGGTGGCGATGAGTTCCTCACGGACCGCGCCGCGCAGCGCCTGCACCTGGGTGTCGAAGCCGACGCCGCCGGTCACGATGGTGCGGAAGGCCGCCCGGTTGTTCTGGGCGTAGAGCAGATAGCCCTCGACGGTGCGGTGCACGCGGTCGGCCCTGGGCAGCTCGGTCTCGCCGGCCGCGCGGGCGACCAGCTCGGCCACCGACTCCTCGACGACGGCGAGGTAGTAGCCGCGTTTGCTCTTGAAGTAGTAGTAGATGAGCCCTTTCGCGACCCCCGCGTGCCGGGCGATGTCGTCCATCGACAGTGCGTCGTACGACGTGTCGGCGAACAGTCTCCGCCCGGTGGCGATGAGGTCCGTGCGACGGAGCTGGGAACGCTCGGTCGGGGTGCGCTGATGTATGTACGGTCCGCTCTGGTTCACGTCCGGCCCTGTTCCGCCACTGCTCAGGAGGTTGCCACTGCCCTCGTAGGCCCGAAGTATGGCAGACCGCTCAGGGCCAAGTTCTTCAGGCCGTGGAGCCGTTGACCTGGGAACGGCCCGCCGGATGCGACGCCGCCGAAGGGACGGCAGCAGGTGAGGCACGGCATCAAACGACACCTCAAATGCTCTGCGCCGCGCCCCAGTTGGGTCAACGGGGAGGTAATCGCCGTGCCCTGGGGGGATCCTGTGCCGGTCCGCCGGAAGCCCTGCTGGACAGATCACCGCCGAGTACACTCCGTGACCGACGGAGGACCGTGTGGTGTCATGCGGCGCGAGGGGTGAGGACGGGGCGGTGCTGATGACGCCAGAGGCAGGAATCAAGGTCGCAGGCCGGTATCTGTTGCAGGAGACCATCGGCAAGGGCGGGATGGGCGTCGTGTGGCGGGCCTGGGACGAACGGCTGGAGCGGCAGGTCGCGGTCAAGTTCGCCCACCCGGACGACGACCGGTCCACGCAGCAGCTCATGAAGGAGGCGCGCAACGCCGGGCGGCTGCACCACGCGAACATCGTGGGGGTCTTCGACTACGACCACGACGCCGACACCTGCTGGATCGTCATGGAGTACGTGCCCGCGCAGAGCCTGGCGCAGATCGTCCACGAGCGGGGTCTGCTCCCGCCCCAGGAGGCCGGGGCGATCGGCAGCCAGATCGCGGCCGCGCTCGCGAAGTCCCACAGCGCGGGCGTGGTGCACGGCGATGTGACCCCGGAGAACATCCTGGTCACCGACGAAGGCATCGCCAGGCTCACCGACTTCGGGATCTCCCGGGCGCTGTGGAGCGAGGCCACCCGGACGACCACCGGTGTCGTACGGGGCAAGCCCCGCTATCTGGCGCCCGAGCTGGTCAGGGGGAAGCGGGGAGACGAGAAGTCCGATGTGTTCTCCCTGGGCGCGACCCTGTACGCGGCGGTCGAGGGCCAGTCGCCGTACGGGCAGGCCGAGCACCCCATGGCGTATGTGGCCCGGGCGATCGAGGGGCACCTCGAACCCGCGGTCCGGGCCGGCCTGCTCACCGGGCCACTGGCCGCGCTGCTGGAGCTGGAGCCCCGGAACCGGCCCGACGCCACCGGGGCGTACGAGCTGCTGACCCGGGCCGCCCCGCCTCCGCCGGAGATCACGGCGAAGCTGAACGACGGCCGCACTCTGCCGATCGGCCCCCTCCTGTCCGTCACACGCCGGTTGCCACGGGTCGTACGCCGTCGGCGCCGAGCGCTCGCGATCACGTCGGGGGCGCTGGTCGCGGCGGCGGCGATCGCGGCCGCCGGCCTGCACCCGTGGACCGCGGGGGAAGACAGCCGGACGCATACGGACGGTGCCAGGTCCTCGGCCACGGCCGGCGCGGGCAGGGCCGGGACCATCGGCGACGCCGCTACGGCGGCCCCCTGCGGACTGCTCGACGCGGCGTCGCTGAGCCGGTTCGGCGAGACCCGGCTCGACCCGGCCTACGGAGAGTTCAACCGCTGCGACGTCGTGGTGGAGACCGGCAACGGGGACGAACTCGCGGACCTGGAACTCGCCTTCGACAGGGCCCCGGCACAGTTCGGTGGCGACGTGCCCACCCGGCGGGTCGGCAACGTCACCGTCGGGTCGTACGCACGCGACGGGGACGAGTGCGAGCGGCACATCGCGACCGCTGACCACGAACAGGTCGTGATCGTGGCAAAGCGGCGTGCGGCGGGGGCACCCGAACCGTGCGAACTGGCCGACGCGGGCACCGACGTGGCGGTGGGTGTGCTGGACCGGGGCGCGGTTCCGCGGCGCTCCTCAACCGCCGCCGCGGCCTCCCTGGCCCGTCGCGACGCATGCTCACTGCTGGACGCGTCCGCCATCGAGAAGGCGGCCGGTGTCGAGACGCAGCACCCGGAGCGGGGCTTCGGCAACTGGCAGTGCGGGTGGTCCTCGTCCACCGGCGACGCGGGCGTGGACGTCCTGTTCAACCGGGACAACGAACTGTCGGACAACGGAAAGCCGGCACGGGTCGCCGGGCGGAAGAGCTATGTGTCCCCGGGGGAATCCGGCGACGACAGCTGTGTCGTGCGCACCCCGCACCGTACGTATACGACCGCCGTCGGCGACGACATCGTCGAGTTCGTCGAACTGACCGTATACGCACCGCAGTCGGCCGGCCGGCTCTGCGACACCGCCAAGAAGCTGTCGGCCACCGTGGTGCAGAACCTCGCCGAGCAGCTGCCGGAGAGCAAGTGACCGTGCCCCCCACGACGGCGCGCCCCGCCGACGGGCGCACCCTGCCCGCCGGTTACGGCAGTCTGGCCAGGGGCGCCTCAGGCCCCGTGCCCGGGACGCTCTACGCACTGGCGCTCACCGGCGGCATGGCACTGGGCCCGGGTGAGGGCCGTGAGGTGCTGTTCGGCCGCAACCGGCCCGATGTGCACATCTGTCTGGGCGAGGACGATGCCCGGGTGAGCCGTCACCAGGGCACGTTCACCCACCGGGCAGTGGTGGGTACGGAACGACGGGCGGTTGCCGATCCGCTGCGCCGGGACCCGGCTGCTGTTCGGGGGCGAGGAGCCGTTTCCCCTCGCGACCGGCTACACCCCGTTGTTCGCGGGTGGTTCGCGAGGCCGCGAGCACCTGCTGGAGGCCTTCGTCACCGGTCCCGAGGACGAGCGTCCGGTACCGCGCCACGGTGACGTCACCCGGCCGCCCCGGGTGTGGCTGCTCACTGAACAGGAGAAGTTGGCCCTCATCGCGCTGGGACGCCGTTACCTGTTGCACGAGCCCCGCCCGCAGCCGCTGACGTGGAAGCAGACAGCCGCCCAGCTCGCCGAGTTGCAGCCGGGGGCGGGCTGGACCGACAAACGCGTCGAGCACCTGGTCAACGCCGTACGTCTGCGGCTGTCCCGCGACGGGGTGCCCTGGCTGACCCGCGAGGAGGTGGGCGAGCCGGTCGGCAACGCGCTCAACGACCACCTGATCCGCGCCCTGATGGTGTCGACCAGTCTCGTACCGATGGACCTGTCGCTGATCGACGCCGCCTGATGCCCCGCTGACGCCGGCCACCGGGCCCGCGCCCCTCCTCGGGACCCCTCCCCGGGACAGCTCCTACGCTCACGCACCATGACGACCACGACCCGCCGCCCGAACGGCATCCGCAGCCGGCTCCTCCCCGGAGCCGCCCTGCTGGCGACGCTCACGGCCGCGACCGCACAGCCCCTGGCCCCGGCCTCCGCCGCAGACTCCGTGGTGTCACGATCCGTACGGCTCGTCATCACCGAAGGCGGCACCGCCGGGCACCCGGCTGTCCACCGCGGCAACGGCCGCACCGTCGACGGCATCACCGTCGAGGCCGACCACGTCGTGGTCGAGGGGTACGCCGTCGACACCCCGCAGGCCCCCGGCATCGAGATGACCGGCCACGACATCACCGTACGGAACAACACCGTGACCCGCCCGCACGGCGGCGACGGTGATGGCCTGCGCTTCTTCGGCGACGACCTGAAGATCCAGCACAACACCATCACCGGCGCCTCCAACCGGTACGGCCACGCCGACTGCATGCAGACCTTCGCCAGCGACACCCCGCCCAGCCACCACGTCCTGATCGAGGGCAACCGGTGCGAGCGGATCGACAACATGTGCCTGATGGCCGAGGGCCCCAACGACGGCGAGGGCGACGGCCGCGGCCACACGTACGACATCAGAGTCAGGAACAACTACTGCGAGACCCTGAAGGCCTCACAGACCCTGATGTTCGAGGACGTCCAGCACGCCACCGTCACCGGCAACGTCTTCGCCGCCGCCCCCGACCATGCCATCGGCCTGGCGATCCATTCCACGGGCGCCCAGGTCAGGGGCAACAAGGTCAGCTCCCGCATCCGCTACGAAGTCGGCATCGACCGGTCTTCCCTGCCGGGCTACCGGGGCCCGCGGCCGGGCGGCGCCCCCTGACCACTCGTCGCAGCAGGTGGAGGTCACCGGGGGCCGGACGGTCTCAGGCGTGCAGGACGCAGTCCACCTCCTGCCCGGACGGAAAGGTGACCCGGGGCGGTGCGACCTGCCCGCACTCGGCATGCGCCAACGGGCAGCGCGGGTGGAAACGGCAGCCCGACGGCGGGGTGATGAGGCTCGGTGGTTCCCCCTGCGACGAGGTGATGTCGAAGGCGCTGACCGCGTCGGGGAAAAGGAGCCGCTCCGGGTCGGGAGAGGAATCCAGCAAGAGCTTCGTATAGGGGTGTTTGGGGTGCTGGATGACGTCTTCGGTGGGCCCGGACTCGACGACCTGTCCCGCGTACATCACATGAATACGGTCCGCGAGATAGCGGGCGCTGGCGATGTCGTGGGTGATGTACAGCAGGCTGAGCCCTTCCTCGTCCCGCAACCGGGCAAGGAGATTGAGCATGTCCAGGCGGATCGACACATCGAGCATCGAGATCGGCTCATCACCGATCAGGACACTCGGACGGACCGCGAGAGCGCGGGCGATCACGACGCGCTGACGCTGGCCGCCGGAGAGTTCGTGGGGCAGTTTGTCGATGAATTGCCCGGCCGGTGCAAGGTTGACCTTCTCCAGGAGATCGAGGACCTGGAGCCTGCGTTCGCTCTTCGAGGCCGCCGCATGGCCGTGCAGCCGCAGTGCTCGTTCCAGGTTGTGCCGGACCCTGCGCTGCGGGTTGAGCGAGCCGAAGGGATCCTGGAAGATCATCTGCACGGCCGAGTGATAGGCCCGCGCAGCCTTGGTATCCGGTTGCACGGCAGTGCCGTTCAGCCGGATCTCCCCCGCGGTGGCACCGTGGAAAAGGGCGAGGAGCCGGGCGAGTGTGGTCTTGCCACTGCCGCTCTCGCCCACCAGCGCGACGATCTCACCCCGGTGGAGCGTGAGATGGACATTCTCCACGGCGCGCACCACCTGGTGCCGGCCGAGGCCACGGGTGACGTCGAAGTGGCGGCTCACCCCGACCGCTTCGAGTACGGGCACCAGCCCACGGGCCTGCGCGGGAACGGCGGTCGTCACCGGTTCAACTCCTCGTGTGGGGCGGACTGTTCCGCGCGCTCGGCCACCGGCGGCGCGTCGCTCGTATGCAGATGGCAGGCAACCTGGCGGTCTCCCGCCGTTACGAGTTCGGGGGTGCGGGTGTCGCACGGTGCGAACGCCCGATCGCAGCGCGGGTGGAAGGCGCATCCCGCAGGAGGAGACAGCAGGCTCGGTGGAACGCCGGGTATTCCGGTCAGCTGCCGCTTGGGCGCGAAGAGCGGTGGGAACGAGTCCCGCAGACCACGGGTGTAGGGGTGTTGCGGGTCGGCGTAGAGAGCCTTCGCCGGGCCCTCTTCCACGATGCGTCCCGCGTACATGATCGCGATCCGGTCGGCGAGTTCGAGCAGCAGGGACAGGTCGTGGGTGACGAAGACCACGGCGAAGTCGAGCCGTTCGCGCATCCGGAGCACCTGCGACAGGATCTGGCGCTGCATCACCACGTCGACGGCCGTGGTGGGTTCGTCCATCACGATGAGGGACGGCTCGCAGGCGAGGGCGAGCGCGATCGAGGCGCGCTGGCGCATGCCGCCGGACAGCTCGTGCGGATAGGCGCGAAGGCGGTCCGCGGAGATGCCGACCAGGGCGACCAGTTCGGCTGCCCGCTCCCACGCCGCCTTCCTGCCCATCGTCGGATCGTGGGCCCGCAGGACATCGGCGAACTGCGCGCCGAGCCGCATCACCGGGTTGAGAGCGTCCATGGCGGACTGCATCACGATCGCGATCTCGCTCCACCGCAGGCGGCGCAGCACGCGCTCCGGCTGCGCCACCAGGTCCAGGGGGTCGGAGCCTTCTCGGTGCAGGAGGATCGAGCCGTTCGTGGTCACAGCCGGCATCCGCTGCAAGCGGGTCAACGCGGTGATCAGCGTCGACTTGCCCGATCCTGACTCACCTGCGACACCGAGGATTTCGCCCCGGCGCAGATGGAAGGTCAGCTCACGGCAGGCCACGACGCCGGGGTCGGGCGCGGGCCTGACGTACTCGACGGTGAGGTCCTTCACTTCGAGCAGGAGGTCGTGCGGGCGCTGTGCGAGGTCGACCGCGCCCGTGCTGTCGGGGTGTACGGCGCCGGTCATGACGGGACCTCCTGGGTGCGCGGGGCGGCCGGTGTCGGGCCCGGCCGGGCAGCCGCCCCGGCGCGCCGGTCGACCTGGCGGACGAGGCTGCGCCGTGCTGCCTTGAGACGGGGGTTGGCGATCTCGTCGATGCCGAAGTTCACCAGACCGGCGGCCAGGCCGAGCAGGGCGATGCAAGCTCCCGGCGGCACGAACCACCACCACATTCCGCGCAGCAACGCCGACTGCTGGTTGGCCTGCTGGATCATCGTGCCCCAGCTGACCGCGTCAGGGCTTGTGATGCCGAGAAAGGCGAGCCCGGCCTCGGCGAGTACCGCCCCGACCACCGCATGCAGGAACATCGCGGAGATCCAGCCGGCCAGGTGCGGCATCGCCTCGACCCAGACCAGACGCCATCGGCGCTCACCGAGCATGCGCATCGCCATGATGAAGTCCCGCCGGCGCAGGCTCAGGGTCTGCGCCCGCAGGGTACGCGCGCCACCGGGCCAGCCGAAGAAGCCGATGAGGAGCCCGATCATCAGCACCCCGCCGCCCTGCAGATATCCGGCGACAACGAGGATCAGCGGGAAGACGGGGACGACCAGGAAGAGGTTCGTCAGAAAGTTGGCGAATCCGTCGGCGTGGCCGCCCGCGAACGTACCGATGACTCCCACCAGTACCGCGATGGCGGTGCTGATGGTCCCGGCGATCAGCCCGACCGTGATCGAGCCGCGGGTTCCGGCGAGGAGCTGCGCAAGGACGTCCTCCCCACCGGTCGTCGTGCCCAGCCAGTGCGCCGTGGAGGGCGGCTGCTGGATGGCCGTGTAGTCGATGGCGTGCGGGTCCAGGCCGAGGAGTGCGTCGAGGCCGGGGCCGAAGATCGCGAACAGGCCGTACAGGCACAGGATCGCGAGGCCCGTGCGGACCTTCCAGCTGTGCAGGAAGTCCTTCATGGTTCAGCTCACCTCCCGGGTGCGCGGGTCGAGCAGGGTGTACAGGGAGTCCGCGACGAAGTTGGTGAACAGGGTCGCCAGGGTCACGAGCAGGAAAACCGCCTGCATCAGGGGGTAGTCCCGCTTGTCGATGGCGTCGAACAGCAGGAATCCGATACCGGGGTAGGAGAAGACCATCTCGGTGAGCAGGGAGCCGCCGACGACAGAACCGAGAGCCAGGGCGAAGCTGGTGAAGCTGGGCAGGATCGCGTTGCGGGCGCCGTAGCGGGTCATCACCCGCCAGGGGGACAGCCCCTTGGCGCGCCCGAGCTGGACGTAGTCCTCGCTGACTGTGGTGACCGTCATGTTGCGCATGCCCACCAGCCAGCTTCCGGCGGAGGCGAGGACGATCGTCGCCACCGGCAGAGTTCCGTAGTGCAGCACGCTCAGGACGTAGCCGATCGATCCGGGAGTCGCGTCGGGTGCGTACCCGCCGGAGAGCGGGAACCAGCGCAGCTTGAAGCCGAGGAACCACACCGCGAGCAGGGCGATCCAGAAGTACGGCACGGAGGTGGTGAACATCGCGAGCGGGGCCATCACCGAGTCGGCGAGGCGCCCGGGCCGCCATCCGGCGACGACGCCGAGGACGATCCCGATGACGAAGGCGAGGACTGTGGAGATCCCGGCCAGCATCAGGGTCCAGGGAAGGCCCGTCATGATCAGGTCGGAGACGGGCACGGGGAACCGGCTCACGGAGACGCCGAGGTTCAGATGCGCGAGGTTGCCGAGGTAGTCGGCGTACTGCTGGAACAGGTTCGCCTTCGGGTCGCCGAACAGGGCCCGGATGTTGTCGATGGCCCCGGGCGGCAGCGGCTCTCCCCCGGAGGTCTTCTGGAACTGGCGGAGAATCACCTCCGCGGGGTCGCCGGGCATCAGGCGCGGAATGAGGAAGTTCGCGGTGATCGCGGCCCAGGCGGCGACCAGGTAGAAGCCGAGTCGTCTGCGCAGCGGCCGCCACCGGCCGGAGAAACGGTGGCGCCGGGGCGCTGCGGCCGGAGCAGGAGGGGTCCCGGCCGCGGCGGGGGTGGCAGCGGAGGGGTTCTCCTCCGCGGTGCATTCGGTCATGGCGCGGTCCTTGTTCCTATTCGGCCGGCTTGAGGTGCTGGAGGGTCAGGGTGAAGTCCGGTCCGTTGATGAAGTGCGGGACGTAGTTGTCGACGCCGGGCTTGGGCCAGCCCTTCCAGCGGCTGGTGTTGATGTCCAGGAACCACACGCTCTGGAACAGCGGGCGCAGGGGCACCTGATCGGCGACGATCTTCTCCAGCTCAGCCGAGATCTCCTTGATCCGTGCCGGGTCGTCCGTCTCGCTCAGCCGGTGGAGGAGACGGTCGGTCTGCGGGTCCTTCCAGCGTTCGGTGTTGTCGAAGTTGGAGTTCTTGCCGATCGGCTGGGCGTACGAGCTGTCGAGCATGGCGGAGTAGGAGTTGAAGACCCCGGTGCCGCTCCCCGCATAGTTGAAGGCCATGCCGTAGTCGCCCTCGTTGACCTCGGGGTCGAAGCTGGAGGACTGCACCGGCAGCACCTTGACGTTCAGGCCGAGGGCCTGCTTCGCCTGGTCCGCGAAGCCGCGTGCGTACGCCTGCCAGTTGGCGTACTCCTGGATGATCTTCAGTTCCAGGGGATAGGACTTGCCGCCCTTGACGAGCTCGCCCTTCCTGACCGTGTAGCCACCGGCCTTGAGTTCCCTCTTGGCCAGCGCGATGTCCTGCCGGTTGACCTTGCCGCGGTACTCGCGGGCGATGACGTCGCCGTAGGCCTGCTCGTCGAGCCCGGTGATGTTCGCGGGTGCCTGGCCGGTGTCGTTGAGCGACAGCATCTTCCGGGCATCCACCGCCGCGGAGAGGGCGCGCCGCACATGGACGTTGTTGTACGGGGCGACGGCGTTGTTGAAGTACAGCGCCGTGCTGCCGCCCGTCGCGTACACCGCGTAGACGTTCGTCTTCGGGTCCCTCGCCACGAAGTCCTTGTCGGCGCCGGCCCATGCGGTCGTGGCCAGGTCGAGTTCGCCGGTGAGCATCTTGGGCTTGGTCGCGTCGCCGAGGACCGCCGGGATCTTGATGGCCGGTACGGCCACCCGGGCACCCCAGTAGTCGTCGCGGGCCTTGTAGGTGACCTGCTGGCTGTTGAAGTCGGCGAGGGTGTACGGCCCGGTACCGACCGGATTGTTGTTGGTCCAGGTCTTGAGGTCCTTGTGGGCCCACTGGTGCCGCGGAACGATGTCCAGACTGCCGGTCCCGAAGCTGCTGAGCTCGGAGTAGGCCGCGTGGTCCCAGGTGACCTTGACGGTCGAACCGTCCACCTTGGTCACCTTCTTGTAGGTGACGCCGGCGCGGTTGAGTTCGGGGTGCTCCAGCATGAGGCGCAGTGTGTAGACGACGTCGTCGGCGGTGAACTTCCTGCCGTCCGACCAGGCGACATCGGTGCGCAGGTGGAAGGTGAGTTCGGTGCCCTTGCTGTTCCAGTCGAAGGACTTGGCCAGCCAGGGGTCCGCCTTCGCGCCCTGGGTGTAGTCGACGCGCACCAACGGTTCGAAGAGCAGTCGCAGCGCGGGGCTCTTGTCGCTGGCGGGTGAGTAGATGTTGAAGTTGCGGGCCCAGGTCGTGGCGGCATCGGCGGCCATGGTCAGCGACGCACCGTTGCCGCCCGTGCCCCCGCTGATGTCAGTGGTCCCGCCGGTGCAGGCCCCGAGGCTTGCCACGAGGCAGCCGGCCACCGCGAGGGCGTTCAGCCTGCGCCGACCGTTTCCGATGGACAACACGATGTCCTCCTTGCGATACGGGAATGACGGGCACCCGGGCCACGGCGTCGGGGAGACGGAGCGGAACGGCAGCGGCGGCAACTCGTCCGGGCTGCGCCACTGCGCGGGTGAGCAGTGCCCGGACTGTACGAGATCGCTTCGGAACTCGGCCAGAAACTTGCTTCAACCGTTCAACATCGATCATCCGGAGGATGATCAAAGCCGTCGCACGCTCGGGCCGTTGGGTCGTTCGTCCGATGGGCCACGACCGTTCAATGGGCGACTCAGTGGGCGACGACGACCGAACGCTCGCCGGGAGTCAGGCGCGCGTACCGCACCGGCCCCTCCAGTACCCGTCCCCCCAACTGGGGCGAGTGCGCGGGCACCGGCCCCAGGGCGACGAGGACCCGGGTCCCGTCGGGGAACCGTGCAGTGACCGTGGTTCCGTCGATCCGGCACCGCACGTCGGGGACTTGCGCCGGCGCGCCCTGTCCGGTGAGCCCCACCAGGGCCACATGCAGCGTGCGGCGTTCGGCGCGCTCGGTGGTGGTGTACGGGAACGCGGCTTTCGCTCCGAACGCGCTCGTGGTTCCGTCGTTCGCAAGCCGTACCTGGCCATGGCCGTGCAGAGCGACGAAGTTACTGGTGAGCCCCGCGGCGGTGACGGCCGAAGACCGGTCCCCGCCGACCGGTTGCGGTACGAGCGTTTCCCCGGCGACCTGCCACCCGCTCTCGTAGAGCGGCAGGCCGGGAGGAGCGTCCACGAGATGGACTCGCAGTTCGTACGCGCCCCACACCACGCTCGCCGTCTCGATACGGGCATCCGCCACACCGGCGGGACCCTGTCCGTCCGGCGCGGCAGGCCAGCGCGGACGGTGCCACGACGCGGCGTGGCGGTCGACGACGCGCAGCCGGTGGATGCGGTGGCGCTGGGACAGCCCCCACTCGCTGTCCAGCAGACCGGCATGGTTGTCCGCGTGCTGCTGCCCGGGTTCCGGATGGGCGGGGCCGGTGACTGTCGAGTACGCCAGACGCGCGTAGTGAGGGTCGGCGGCGGCGCCGGGCAGGAGCCGGTTGTCGCTGCCGTGGTTGAACAGCCGGACGACTCCGTCGGCTCGTGTGGCCGAGAGGACGAAGCCGGGCGCCGGGAGGGACCTGACCTGGTCGGCGCGCTCGACGGGGAGCGGTTCCTCCACCGCGGTCCAGCACGGATGATCCGCCGGCAGCAACAGGCCGAGGAAGCCCTTGGACAACCAGTACGGCGAGCCCGGCCCCGAGTAGCCCTGCACCAGCGGCGGGAACTCCCCGTACCAGCCCAGCGTGGCGATCCCCTGGCTGTCGCGGAAACCGCGGGCGGTGAAGTGCCGCAACGCGCCGCTGGCCAGCCGTCTGGTCTGGCCCGGGGTGAGCGGTGTGGCGTCGGCCAGCGCACCGACCCAGGGGGCCGCTGTGGCGGCGAACCGGTAGATCAGGGAGCGCCCTTGGTGCACCGGCGCACCATCGGCACCGAAGAGCAGCGTGAAGTCGTCCAGGAATCGTCTCAGCCGCTCTCGCAGGACAGGCAGTCGTGCCTCGCCGCGCTCCCCCGCCATCAAGGCCCACAGCACGGGATACGTGTGCATGGCCCAGCCGCAGTAGTGGTCGAAGCAGTCGGCTCTTCGGGCATCGCCGCCGTCGCGGTACCACCCGTCTCCGACGTAGAACTCCTCGATCCTGGCGAGGTCGGTGTCCATCTCGGCCCGGTCGTGCGCCCCGCCGACGCTCGCCAGGAACTCGCCGACGATCACCCGGAACATGTGCCAGTTGTTGTCCGGGATGCCCAGCCCCCAGGCACCCTGGAACCACGCGACGATCCGCTCCCGCACTGCGGAGGGCAGTTGGTCCCACAGCCACGGCCTGGTCAGGTGCAGACCGAGCGCGAGCGAGCACGCCTCCACGAGTGTCTGACGGCAGTCCTGCGCCAGTCTCGGCCACGCCTCGGGATGAGCGGGGTCGGTACCTGCCGCGAAACCGTCGGCGTACGACTGGAGCAGCCCGGCCGGTGCCTCTCCCGCACTGCCCGCCACGCGGAAGGCGAACAGCAGGAAGGTCCGTGCGAAACCCTCCAGCTGATCCGAGTCCGGACCCGAGGACGAGGCACGGCCCGGCAGGGCGATGCGCGCGCCCGAGGGAGTGGCGAACCGGTGCGCGTCCACGAGGAGTTGGTCCGCGAGTGCCAGCCAGTGGGCCCGCCCGAACCCGGTGTACGGGGAGAGTTCCCGCACCTCGGGGGGCAAGGGCTGGTGCGACAGGTTCATGCGCGGCACCTCGTTTTCGTTCTGAGTCGCGGCGGTACGGAAATGATCGCCAGCATGACCGTTCGGTCAAGGAGGTGGCAATAAGTCGAAGGGAAACGAAGAAAGGTGCGGGAGAGTGAAAGCGGAGGCTTTCGATCGGTTGGAAAAGCCAGTACGCTCCACGCCCGGTGACCGGGGAGCCCATGGCCGGGTAAGTGTCAGCCGATTCGGGGGGACAGCACGTGATGATGGCGGTCGAGCGCCACGAGGCGATCATGCAGGTGGCCCGGAGTCAGGGCTGTGTGCGCGTGACGGACATGGCCGGTCGGCTCGGCGTCTCGACGGTCACCCTGCGCCGGGACATCGGCACGCTCGTCGACCGCGGCATGCTGGAGCGGGTCTACGGCGGAGCGAGCATCCCCGGCAAGCAGTCGCAGCCGGCTCGCAGGACGGCGCGGGGCAAGCAGGCGGGCGGGCGCGACACCCACCGCGCCACCGTCGGCCTGGTGGTCCCGTCCTCCGTGTACTACTACCCGGCTGTGCTCCGGGGGGCGGAGTCCGCTGCCGGGCAGCACGGTGCCCGTATCGTCCTGGCCGTCAACCACTACGACCACGGCATCGAACGCGAGCAGGTCGACCGGATGCTGAACCGCGGGGTGGACGGACTGCTGATCGCGACCGCCCAGCCCCCTGACGAGGATCCGGAGACCACGCAGTGGCTGAGCGGACTCGACGTGCCGACCGTACTGGTCGAGCGTTCGTTGTCGGGGACGGCCGCCGCGCACATCGAGTACGTGCGCACCGACCATGCGGCGGGCACCGAACTCGCGGTGGAACATCTGGTCTCCCTGGGGCACACCCGGGTGGCCGCGGCGGGCGGGCTCCGCAGCCCCACGGCCCGGTGGCTCTTCGACGGCCACGCGGAAGCGCTGGCCAGGCTGGGGCTCACCGACGGCGGAGTGGAACGCACGGAACTGCCGCGCAGCGACCTCGACCCGAAGGGCAACGCAGCCGCCGTCGAATCACTGGTGGACCGCTGTCTGGACAGCGGGACCCGAGCCGTCGTCGTGCACGCGGACGGAAACGCGGCGGCGGTCGTACGGGCCGTCATGGAGCGCGGGCTGGATGTCCCCGGTGACTTCGCGGTCATCTCCTACGACGATGAGGTGGCGGCGCTTGCCGAGGTGCCGCTGACCGCGGTGGCCCCGCCCAAGTTCGATGTGGGCCGCACCGCCGTGGACACCGTGATGCGACGCATCGCCGCGCCGGGTGATGAGGTGGCGACCCGGCGCATGGCGCTGCTGCCCAAGCTCGTGGTCCGCTCCTCCTGCGGCGCCGTCTGAGAGCCGGCCGCCCGCCTGTTGGCCATCCCGTCTCTTCGCTTTCGGTTCCTTTCGGTCAGCCGGGTGATCGTTGACGCTGCCGACCGACCGGTCATTGGATTGTCCCGGCACCTGCACATCAAGCCCCCGGCCGAGGAGACGCGTGACCAGCGACAACCGACCCCGACTTGCCCTCGCCATGCAGGAAGGCCTGGCAGGGCGCCTGTTCGACGACGAGCAGCTGCGGCGTCTCGGCAGGGCCGCGGACCTCGACCCGGCTCCGGTGCTCCACGAGTTCTCCTCGCCCCGGGCGAAAGCCTCTCTCGCGCGCGTCGACATCCTTGTCACCGGCTGGGGATGCCCGCCCCTCACAGCCGAGGTGCTGGCACGGGCACCACGCCTGCGCGCCGTTGTCCATGCCGCCGGATCGGTCAAACACCATGTCACGGCTGCTTGTTGGGAGCGGGGTATCGCCGTCTCTTCGGCCGCCGCCGCCAATGCCGTCCCTGTCGCCGAGTACACGGTCGCCATGATCGTCCTGGCCAACAAGCGTGTCCTGCCGCTGCTCGCGCGGCAGGCGTCCGGCCATGCACAGACGGACCCGCCCGACAGCTCCGTTCCGGTGGGCAACTACCGCAAGCAGATCGGGGTCGTCGGCGCCTCCGCCGTCGGCCGCCGCGTCCTCGCCCTGCTGCGGAACTACGACGTCGAACGCGTCGTCGCCGACCCCTACCTCACGGAGGCGGAGGCCGGGACGCTGGGCGCACGGCTGCTGGGGCTCGACGAGCTCGTGTCCACCAGCGACGTGGTCTCCCTGCACGCGCCTTCGCTACCGCAGACGCGGCATCTCATGGACGCGCGGCGGCTGTCGTCGATGCGCCCCGGTGCCACGTTGATCAACACCGCGCGGGGGGAACTGGTCGACACCGCCGCGCTGACGGCCGCGGTGGGCAGCGGACAGTTGTACGCGGTACTCGACGTCACGGATCCGGAACCGCTGCCCGCGGACAGTCCGCTGTGGAATCACCCGCATGTCGCGCTGACGCCTCACGTCGCGGGCTCCCTGGGAACCGAGCTGCTGCGCATGGGAGAGCTGGCTGTCGGTGAGGTGGAGCGCCTCGCCGACAGCCGGCCGCTGAACCACCCCGTCTCGGCCCGCCTGCTTGAGCGCATGGCATAGACACGAGTACGTCCATGCGTACGTGGCGAGTCCGTCCACTGACGACTCCTGCGTCTTTCGCCGTGGAGCCGTCGAGGCGTCGAGGCGTCGAGGCGGCCGTGGGACCCCACATGGTCACACCTGTGCGGGGCCCCTCATGCTCACACCAGCCCGAGCGACCGCAGAACCCGGTGCTGACCCGGTGTCAGGTCAGTGGGCCAGTAGAGGTAGCAGACACCGCCCGTGCCGCTCACGACCTTGCCGTTCGCGTCGTGCCGCTTCGTGCGGAGCCAGATGTTCTCCCACTCGGCTCGCCGGTACACATGGCGGACCGCGTTGTCGTCCGGTGAGGCGGGGTCGTTGGCGATCACGTCGCCGTCGGCCGTGAAGCCGATCACCGTCATCAGATGGCCCGAGGTGCCGTAACCGGCGCCGGTCAGCTCCTCCTTGAGGAAGGACTGTGACGTTATGGCCGGGATACCCGCCCTGATCAGGGTCTCCAGGTCGCCGAGCGAACCCAGCCGGGTGACCACCGCGCTCATGCCCTCGTAGGTCGCCGCGTAGGCGGCGTTGAACGGCCAGTTGCCGCAGCCCTCGTACTGGTAGTCATAGGTGTAGCGGGCCGCCTGGCAGACCTCGGGGTCGGCGTACGACGGATCGATCCAGGCCAGGTCGGCGGCGGTAGGCCCGCGCCCCCAGTACTTGATGATCATCGAGGACGAGGTGGGGCTGCACCAGGCCTCGCCGCCGTTGTCGTACTGCGGGTACTGGCCCGCGTGGATGTCCTGCGAGAAGCGCGGGACGGTCAGCTCGCGGGAGATCCGCGGCACCGACGGCGGGACGGTGAACCGGTCCGGGATGTCCGACGCCATCGCCCCGATCCGCCGGACGGTGGGCGTGAGCCGGGTGCCCGGGGTGCGGTACAGCGTCAGCCGCAGCCGGTACGAGACCAGCCGGAGCCCGCTCGCGGCGTCGCCGATGGCGAAGGTGTCGGTCGAGATGGAGCTCTTGCCGTCGCCCTGGCCGTCGAGGGAGGTCCGGCGGATGTCCGCGTCGCCGGAGGCCCAGCGGCCCATCACGTACCAGGGGGTCTCGGTGCCGTCGGTGTAGCTGCCGCGCAGCTCGACCTGGATCCAGGTGCCTGCCGGAGTGTGCGCGTTCCAGGACGCGACGGCCTCGGTGGCCGGGACGCGTGAGCGGTGGACCGGTGAGGTCCAGGTCGCGTACTCCCAGGCGGCGGTCTTCCCGGTGTGCGGATCGGTGTAGTCGGTGCGGCCCGCGGGGGCCGTGATCACCAGCCCGGAGCGGCGGCCGGGAACAGCCTTGGTGCCGTCGGCCGTTCCCGAGCGCCAGTCGCTGTACGAGGCCCAGGCGCTGTTGTCCACGAGCGGGGTCACGGGCCCTCCCCCGGCGGCCTGCGGGGTGTGCGGGGTGGCGGGCGCGCCGTCCGGGGCGGCCGGGGCGGCGACGGCGGGTGCGGCGGCAGCGGCACCTGCGGCAGCGGCCGCGGCGGCGACCGCCGCGGCGAGGACGGTTCTGCGCGGAGTGGTACTGGTCACTTTGATGGACCCCCAGTCGGATACGGATGGGGCGGCGAGTGCGCGACAGTGGGGCAACTATCCCGGCTCACGACGCGTTTCTGCCAGTGATTCGCCTCGCGTCCTGCCACCAATATTGGTATCGACCACTGGCGTGACCTGCGGCGCCGCCAACTGCTCCTAGGCTGGCCCCATGGAAGACCTCGACCACCTCGCCGCCGCGATCCGTGCACGGCCCGTCTCCTGCGGGCCGGTTCGGCTGATCGCGGTCGACGGCCACGCGGGCTCGGGGAAGAGCACGTTCTCGGCCACGCTCGCCGAAGCGCTGGGTGGTGTGCCCGTACTCCATCTGGATGATCTCGCCACCCACCAGGAACTGTTCGACTGGACCGGGAGGCTGCACGCGCAGGTGACCGGACCGTTCACCCGCGGCGAGGCCGCACGGTACGCGCCGTACGACTGGACGCTGCGCCGCTTCGGTCCCGAGCGGACCATCGACGCCACTGACGTCGTCATTGTCGAAGGGGTGGGCGCGGGCCGCCGGGCCCTGCGCCCGTATCTCGCCCAGCTGCTCTGGATGGACCGGGGCGCTGCCGCGTCCTGGGCACGGGGCCGCCACCGCGACGGCCCGGCCCTGACGGACTTCTGGGACGGCTGGACGGCGGCGGAGGCCCGGCACTTCGCCGGGGACCCTTCCCGGCCATTCGCGGATCTGCTGGTACGTGAGTGTTACAAGGGTTACGAGTGGTTCCGGGCTCCCTCAGTGACCGCGTGAGCGATCCATTTGGTCACGCATAGTCATGACCTCTCCCCAGGACCGGCGCCCGGCGGAAAACCGCCGTTCCAGTGCTTCAACTCCGCTTGACCCAGGGCCCGTACAGGTCTTACGTTCTCAATGTGCGGCTTTTCGAAGCCGCCGCAGACGCGAAGCCCCCGGTTGTTCCCCCGTGATCGGGGGCTTCGTTCTGCCCATTCCCTCCCCAACCGGACTCCCGGTCTCGCTGATCGCTCACCCTCGGTCACCGTGAGCAAGCCCTCTCCCCCTGGCACCCAGTACTCCGGCACCCTTCGGTACCGGGCCTCTGCGCAGGTACGATGCCCTTCGGGCGGCGCCGGTCAATTCCCGTCCGCTGCACAGCGGTTCACAGGTCGCAGGGCGCCGAGCCCGGCGGCACGGTACGGGGGCACGGTCTGTGGGGGACGTGATGGATTTCGGCACGCAGGGCTCGCACGCCCCGGCCGATCTTGCCTGGCTGAGAGGCGTGGACGCCTACACGATGGGGGCGTACCCACAGGCGGAGGAGGAGTTCCGGGCCGCGGTGCGGCTCGATCCGGGGATGGCGGACGGCTGGCTCGGACTGCATGCGCTGCGGGTGGACACCACCACCGCGTTACTGCGGATGTTCCGGCACCGGGAGCGGTTCGGCGAGCAGCGCGGCAGGCTGCGCCGCACCCTCAACTCCTGGTACTGGCTGGGCTGGTGGGTGCAGCCGGTCCTTGAGAGTCCGCGCGATCTGCTCCTCGCGCACGCCTCGCACTGGCTGGACGGACGCCATGTGCCGGAGCTGGACCGGGCGCTGGCGGGGCTGCCGCCGGTCGACACCGATCCGCAGGTGCGGTTCCTGCACGCCTGCCGCGCGTACCTCGCCAAGGACTGGGAGCGGCTGGTGCGTTACACCGCTTCGCTGGTCGACGATCCGGTCCTGGGGATCGAGGCGGGACTGTTCGGCGGGATGGCGCGGGTGCGCCTGGAGATGTACGGGCAAGCGGAACCACTGCTCTCGGCGGCGCTGATGCGCTGCCGCAGCGAGCAGCCGCAGCGCAAGGAGCTGCGCTACTGGCTCGCCCGCGCCCATGAGGGGACCGGGCGCAGTGCCGCGGCCCTGCCGCTGTACCGGGCGGTGCACCGGGTGGATCCCGCGTTCATGGACACCGCTGCCCGGCTCGCCGCGATCTCCGAGGGCGACGGGTACGACGACGCGGTGGACTACGCCGCGGTCTCACTGGCCGGGTTCGGGCAGGACGCCGTGGACGGGCAGATGGACAGCGCCTTCGCGGAGGGCGATCCGGCCGAGGGGCGGGATCCCCGGCCCGGGAGCCCCGGGAGTCCGGGCGGCGATCCGCTCGGCGGCTCCGCTCCGCCCTCCGGTACCGTACGGGACCGGGATCCCTCCCCCGCCGGCCAGTTCCCGCCGGATCTGCCTGCCGGGCCCACCGACCCCGAACTGCTGGCGTGCGCACTGGACGAACTGGAGCGCATGGTCGGCCTGGAACCGGTCAAACGTCAGGTCAAAGCGCTGTCGGCGCAGCTCAACATGGCCCGGCTGCGGGCCGGCCAGGGGCTGCCGGTGCAGCCGCCGAAACGCCACTTCGTCTTCTCGGGCCCCTCGGGTACCGGCAAGACAACCGTGGCCCGCATCCTGGGCCGGGTGTTCTACGCGCTCGGGCTGCTCGGCGGCGACCATCTCATCGAGGCCCAGCGCGCCGATCTGGTGGGCGAGTTCCTGGGACAGACCGCCGTGAAGGCGAACGAGCTGATCGACTCCGCGCTCGGCGGGGTGCTCTTCGTGGACGAGGCGTACAGCCTCGCCAACTCCGGTTACAGCAAAGGCGACGCCTACGGCGACGAGGCGCTCCAGGTCCTGCTGAAACGGGCCGAGGACAACCGCGACCACCTGGTGGTCATCCTGGCCGGCTACCCCCAGGGCATGGACCGTCTCCTCGCCACCAATCCGGGGCTCTCGTCGCGGTTCACCTCACGCGTCGACTTCCCGAGCTACCGGCCGCTGGAGCTGACCGCCATCGGCGAGGTGCTGGCGACGGAGAACGGCGATGTGTGGGACGCGGAGTCGCTGGACGAGCTGCGCTCGATCGCCGGTCATGTGGTGGACCAGGGGTGGATCGACGAGCTGGGCAACGGCCGGTTCCTGCGCACGCTGTACGAGAAGAGCTGCGCCTACCGGGATCTGCGACTGACCGGGTACGCCACCACACCGGGCAGGGACGATCTGTCGACGCTGCGGCTGCCGGACCTGATGCAGGCGTACGGGGAGGTGCTCTCGGGGCGGGGACCGGTCGGTCGCGGGCAGCAGGAGCCGCCGCTCTGAACGGTCCCCGCCCCGGGGGCCGGGCCTACCCGGCCAGCGCCTGTTCGCTGCGGTCGGTGCGCGGCTCGGATACCCGGGTCACCTGCGGTGCCGGGACTTCCCGGTGCGCCGGGTCCCGTACCTCACCGACCAGCTTCTCCAGTACGTCCTCCAGCGCCACCAGACCGAGCACCTTCCCCGATCCGTCGGCGACCTGGGCCAGATGGGTGGCCGCGCGCCGCATCACGGTCAGCGCGTCGTCCAGCGGCAGCTCCGCGCGGAGCGTCGCCATCGGACGCCAGACCTGCTGGGGGACGGCCCGTTCCCGGTCCTCCAGGTCGAGCACGTCCTTGACGTGCAGATAGCCCATGAAGGCGCCGCTGTCCGCACAGACGGGGAAGCGCGAGTAGCCGGTGCGCACGGTCAGCTCCTCGATCATCAGCGGGGTGACCGACGGGGCGACCGTGATCAGCTCGGCGCGGGCGATCAGCACGTCCGCGATCGGCCTGCTGCCCAGCTCCAGTGCGTCCTCCAGACGTTCCTGGGCCTCCGAGTCCAGCAGACCGGCCTGGCCCGAGTCCTCGACGAGCCGGTTGAGCTGCTCGCTGGTGAAGACCGCCTCGACCTCGTCCTTGGGCTCGACGCCGAAGAGCTTCAGCACCAGCCGGGCACAGGCCCCGAGTGCGACGGTCACCGGGCGGCACAGCCGGGCGAAGCCGACGAGTCCGGGGCTGAGCCAGAGCGCGGTCTTCTCGGGTGCGGCCATGGCGAGGTTCTTCGGGACCATCTCGCCGATGACCAGATGCAGCGAGACCACGAGCGCGAGAGCGATCGCGTACCCCAGCGGATGGACCAGACCGCCGGGCAGCCGGACCGCCTGGAAGACCGGCTCCAGGAGGTGGGCGACGGTCGGCTCGGCGACAGCGCCCAGTGTCAGCGAGCAGACGGTGATGCCGAACTGCGCGGCGGCCATCATCCGCGGCAGGTTCTCCAGGCCGTAGAGCACCTTGCGGGCCCGTGCGGAGCCCTCGGCGGCCAGTGGCTCGACCTGGCTGCGGCGTACGGAGACGAGCGCGAACTCCGCCCCGACGAAGAAGCCGTTGGCGAGTACCAGGGCGACGGCGAAGAGGAGCTGGAAGAAGCTCATCGCACGCCCTCCATGACCGGGACGGGCACATCGGCGGTACGGACCAGCCGCACCCGCTCGGCGCGGTAGCGCTCGACCCTGCGGACCGAGAGCCGCCAGCCGGGCAGTTCGGCCCGGTCGCCCGGGGCGGGGATGCGTCCCAGCAGGTCTGCCACGAGTCCGGCGACGGTCTCGTACGGGCCCTCGGGGACCTCAAGACCTATCCGCCGCAGGGTGAGGACCCGGCAGCTGCCGTCTGCCTCCCAGGCGGGGTTGCCGTCCTCGGCGGGGGCCGGGGACAGCTCGGGGCGGTCGGCGTCGGCGCCGTCGTGCTCGTCCCTGACCTCCCCGACCAGCTCCTCGACGATGTCCTCCAGGGTGACGACTCCGGCGGTGCCGCCGTACTCGTCCACCACCACGGCGATCGGCTGCTCGGTGCGCAGCCGCTCCAGGAGCTGCTGCACGGGCAGCGTCTCGGGCACCAGGAGCGGTGCGACGGCGACCCGTCCCACCGAGGTCCGGTGCCTGGCCTGCACCGCCACGGCGAGCGCGTCCTTCAGATGGACCATGCCGACGACCTCGTCGATGCGCTCCCGGTAGACGGGGAAGCGGGAGAGGCCGGTGGCGCGGGTGAGGTTCAGTACGTCGGCCGCCGTCGCCGACGACTGGAGTGCGCTGACCTTCACCCGGGGGGTCATGACGTGCTGGGCGGTGAGCCCGGCCAGCGAGAGGGTCCTGACGAAGAGGTCGGCCGTGTCCTGTTCCAGCGTGCCGGCCTGCGCCGAGTGGCGGGCCAGCGAGACGAGTTCGCCGGGGGTACGGGCCGAGGCCAGCTCGTCGGCGGGCTCGACGCCGAGCGCCCGGACCAGCCGGTTGGCGACGGTGTTCAGCAGACTGATCACCGGCCGGAACGCGGTCGAGAAGAGGTGCTGGGGGCCGGCGACGAACCTGGCCACCTGGAGCGGCCTGGACACCGCCCAGTTCTTCGGGACCAGTTCGCCGAGCACCATCTGCACGGCGGCGGCGAGCATCATGCCGAGCACCACGCTGATCCCGGACACGGCCCCCGCGGGCAGCCCGGTGGCGGTGAGCGGTCCTTCGAGCAGCTCCGCGAGCGCGGGCTCGGCGAGCATTCCGACCACCAGCGAGGTGATGGTGATGCCGAGCTGGGTGCCGGAGAGCTGGAAGGAGAGTTCCCGCAGGGCCCGTACGACGGTGCGGGCCCGCCGGTCGCCGTCCGCGGCGGCGCGTTCGGCGTCCGGCCGCTCCACGGTGACGAGGCCGAATTCGGCCGCGACGAAGAATCCGTTGGCGAGGATCAGGAGGAAAGCCGCTCCGAGGAGCAGAAGGGGAATGGTCATGCCGCCGCCTCCAGGAGGGGGGCGGCGCACGTACTACCGGATGATCCGTCCATTGCTGGAAGGAATCACTCCTCATGTCGCAGGGGTGCCCCGCGGACCGCGTGGGTCACAGAATGCGGGGCGGGGCGCACCTGGCGCCCCGCCCCAGAGTAATCAAACAGCGGCCCGGCGCGTCAGGGGCTCAGCCGTCCGTACCTGTCCGGCGGGCGGATCCTGCTACTCCGCCGGGGTGCTCCGGTCGTCGGTGGCCGGGCCGCGTGAGTCCGCCAGGGCGCGCAGGGCGCGGGCGTCGCGGATGGCCTGGGCCTTGCCGATACCGGGCTGGATGCCGAGGGCGGGGAGGCTGGTGCCGTCGCTGAGGTCGAGGAAGACCCAGGCGTCGCCGGGGCGCAGATTGACGTGCAGGATCTCCGGCCAGGCCAGCCGGCGCCTGGATGTGAGATTGACGACGGTGACGCCGTCCTCGTCCGCGACGACCTTGGGGCGGCTGAGCAGCGCCAGCACCCCGAAGAAGACAGCCGCGGTGAAGATGAACGAGACACGCTCACCCGGCGTCAGGGTCTCCAGCATCAGGGAGACGACGCTGAGGACGACGAACATGACCGTCCCCACCGACAGCAGCACCACCCGCGTACGGGTCGGCCTGAAGGTGACCGGGAGGGCGGGAAGTTCGGGGGCGGTCATGATCCGTTCGTCCTTCGTGCTGGTCAGAGACGGCAGGCGTGGATGGCCGTGGTGAGGATGGCGCGGGCGCCGAGTGCGTAGAGGTCGTCCATGATCCGCTGGGCTTCGCTGGCCGCGACCATCGAGCGGACGGCGACCCATCCCTCGTGGTGCAGCGGGGAGATGGTCGGCGACTCCAGGCCGGGCGTGAGGGCCACGGCCTGCTCCAGGAACTCGACCCGGCAGTCGTAGTCCATCATCACGTAGCTCCGGGCCACCAGGACGCCCTGGAGGCGGCGCAGGAACTGCTGCGCCTTGGGCTCGTCGGCGTCGGCTCCGATCCGGCGGATGACGACGGCCTCGGACTTCATGATCGGTTCGCCGATGACTTCGAGTCCGGCGTTCCGCAGTGAGGTGCCGGTCTCGACGACGTCCGCGATGACCTGGGCGACGCCCAGCTCGATGGCCGTCTCGACGGCGCCGTCGAGGTGGACGACTGCCGCGTCGACGCCCTGCTCGGCGAGGGCTTTGGCGACGATTCCCTCGTACGAGGTCGCGATCGTCATGCCGCCGAAGTCCGCCGGGCCCTTCGCCGTGCCGGGCTTGGTGGCGTACCGGAAGGTCGAGCGGGCGAAGCCGAGCTGGAGGATCTCCTCCGCCTCGGCCCCGGAGTCCAGCAGCAGGTCGCGGCCGGTGATGCCGATGTCGAGCTTGCCGGAGCTGACGTAGATCGCGATGTCGCGCGGGCGGAGGTAGAAGAACTCGACCTGGTTCACCGGGTCGACGAGGACGAGCTCCTTGGACTCCTTGCGCTGCCGGTAGCCGGCCTCATGGAGCATCGCCATCGCAGGCCCGGAGAGAGAACCCTTGTTGGGGACGGCGATGCGCAGCATGAGGTCGGCTTCCTTCGTGCGGAGTGATTACGGGTGCTGAGGTGCTGGGGTGCTGACTGTCTGGACGTACGGAGACGGAGAGCGTGCTGGATCTACGAGGGCGGGTGCTCAGAGATGGGCGTAGACGTCGTCGAGTGAGATCCCACGGGCGACCATCATCACCTGAACGTGGTACAGCAGCTGCGAGATTTCCTCGGCTGCGGCTTCCTTGCCCTCGTGCTCGGCTGCCATCCACACCTCGGCTGCCTCCTCGACGACCTTCTTGCCGATGGCATGCACGCCCTTGCCCACCAGTTCGGCGGTGCGGGAGGTGGAGGGGTCGCCGTTGGCGGCCTTGAGCTGGAGCTCGGAGAAGAGCTCTTCGAAGGTTTTGTTCGCCATGATGCTGCTAAGAGTACGGGGTCCCCGTCCCCACTCAGCGCCAGGGTTCGCTGACCGTGCGCAGTGTGGTCGCGGTGGCGACAGCAGCGGTGACCGCTTCGTGCCCCTTGTCCTCGTTGGATCCTTCGAGGCCGGCCCGGTCCAGCGCCTGTTCCTCGGTGTCGCAGGTCAGCAGGCCGAACCCGATCGGGACGCCGGTGTCGACCGAGACCTGGGTGAGGCCGCCCGTGACGCCCTGGCAGACATAGTCGAAGTGCGGGGTGCCGCCCCTGATGACCACGCCGAGAGCGACGATCGCGTCGTAGCCGCGGCCCGCGAGGACCTTGGCGACCACCGGGAGTTCGAAGCTGCCCGGGACCCGCAGCAGGGTCGGTTCGTCGATGCCCAGCTCGCCCAGGGCGCGCAGTGCGCCGTCGACGAGGCCGTCCATGACCTTCTCGTGCCACTGGGCCGCGATGACGGCCACGCGCAGGTCGCCGCAGTTCTTCACGGTGAGTTCGGGTGCGCCCTTGCCGCTCATGTCTGTCTCTCCTCGTGCTTCTCGTTCTCGGGCCGGCTGGTCTGCTGTTGGCCCGGTCCTACTGGTTGCCGCAGGCGGACGTGGTGTCCAGCCAGGGCAGGTCGTGTCCCATCCGGTCCCGCTTGGTGCGCAGGTACCGGAGGTTGTGCTCGCCCGCCTGGACGGGCATGGCCTCCCGGCCGGTGACGTCCAGGCCGTGCCGGACGAGGGCGGCGGTCTTCTCGGGGTTGTTGGTCATCAGCCGCAGGCTGCGTACCCCGAGGTCCGCCAGGATCTGCGCTCCGGCGCCGTAGTCACGCGCGTCGGCGGGCAGCCCGAGTTCCAGGTTGGCGTCCAGGGTGTCGCGGCCTCGCTCCTGGAGCTCGTAGGCGCGCAGCTTGGACAGCAGCCCGATGCCGCGCCCCTCGTGGCCTCGCAGGTAGACGACGACGCCGCGGCCCTCGGTGGTGATGCGCTCCATGGAGGCTTCCAGCTGGGGGCCGCAGTCGCAGCGCAGCGAGTGGAAGATGTCGCCGGTGAGGCACTCGGAGTGGATCCGCACCAGGACGTCGTCGCCGTCCCCGATCTCCCCGTGGACCAGGGCGACATGCTCGATGCCGTCGGCGATGGAGCGGTAGCCGTACGCGGTGAACTCGCCGTAGGCGGTGGGGAGGCGGACGGTCGCCTCGCGGCGTACCCGCGGTTCGGAGCTGCGGCGGTAGGCGATCAGGTCCTCGATGGAGATGATCGTGAGGCCGTGCTTGCGGGCGAAGGGGACCAGCTCGGGCAGGCGCAGCATCACCCCGTCCTCCCCCGCGATCTCGACGATCGCGCCGGCCGGGCGCAGACCGGCCAGCCGGGCCAGGTCGACGGCCGCCTCGGTGTGCCCGTTGCGCACGAGCACGCCGCCGGGCTTGGCCCGCAGCGGGAAGACGTGCCCGGGGCGTACGAAGTCCCCGGCGCCGGCCCGGCCGTCGGCGAGCAGCCGCAGGGTGGTCGCGCGGTCGGCGGCGGAGATTCCGGTGGTGACCCCGTGCGCGGTGGCGGCGTCGACGGAGACAGTGAAGGCCGTCTTCATCGACTCGGTGTTGTTCTCGACCATCTGCGGGAGGTCGAGCCGGGCCAGCTCGTCGCCCTCCATGGGCGCGCAGATCAGTCCACGGCACTCGCTCATCATGAACGCGACGATCTCGGGGGTGGCCTTCTCGGCCGCGATGACGAGGTCGCCCTCGTTCTCGCGGTCCTCGTCGTCGACGACCACCACCGGCCGGCCCGCCGCGATGTCGCGTACGGCCTGTTCCACGGGGTCGAGGGAGAGGTCCTCGGCGTTGTCGGTCGAGTACCAGACGGGCTCGGCAGTCATGCTGCTGCTCCTTCCAGGGCGGGCTTGACGCTCGTACGGGATCGCAGCCACCAGTCGCGCATGCCCCAGAGGACGAGCGCGAAGTAGACCACGTAGACCAGACCGGAGAAGGCCAGGCCGCTGTGGAAGGCGAGGGGGACGCCGACGAGGTCGACGAGCAGCCACGCGAACCAGAATTCGACGAGACCGCGCGCCTGGGCGACCATCGCGACCAGGGTGCCGACGAATATGTAGGCGTCGGCCCACGGGCTCCAGGACAGGGAGGGGACGGCCAGGAAGAGCGCGGCCACGGCGACGGTGCCGACCACGGCGCCCGCCAGCAGCAGCCCGCGCTCACGCCAGGTCGCGAACCGCACGGCGATGCTGCCGTCCTGGGCCTGCTGCCTGCCCCGGGTCCAGGACCACCAGCCCCACAGGGCGATCCCGATGACCAGCAGCTGTTTGCCGACTCCGCCGCTGAGATGGGCCGATGAGTACGCGCCGACGAGGATGACGCCGGACAGGAACTGCGCGGGCCATGTCAGCACCGAGCGGCGCCAGCCGAGGGCGAGCGCGATCAGCCCGATGGTGTTGCCGATCATGTCGGACCACAGGATGTGCTGGCCGAGCACGGTGAACGCCTCGGTGTTCAGCCAGGTCAGTGCGCTCACTTCAGCGGCCCTCCGGTTCGGGTGTGGCCCGGGTGCCGTCGGCGCCGAGCAGCCGCTCGACGTACTTGGCGAGTACGTCCACTTCGAGGTTGACCGGGTCGCCCGCCTGCTTGATGCCGAGGGTGGTCAGGGCGAGGGTGGTGGGGATGAGGCTGATGGTGAAGTAGTCAGGCCCGGCGTCGACGACGGTGAGGCTGACTCCGTCGACGGTGATGGAGCCCTTCTCCACGACGTACCGGGAGAGGTCCGACGGGAGTGAGATCTTCACGAACTCCCAGTTGTCGGACGGTTTGCGTTCGACGACCGTGCCGGTGCCGTCCACATGGCCCTGGACGAGGTGTCCGCCGAGGCGGCCGCCGAGCGCCATGGGGCGTTCGAGGTTGACCCGGGAGCCGGTGGCGAGCGCGCCGAGGCTGGAGCGGTTGAGTGTCTCGGCCATGACATCGGCGGTGAACTCGCCACCGCCGGATTCGACCACGGTGAGACAGACGCCGTTGACGGCGATGGAGTCGCCGTGCTTGGCGTCCTCGGTCACGACCGGTCCGCGCAGGCGGAAGCGGGAGGCGTCGCCGAGGTTCTCGACGGCGGTGACCTCACCCAGTTCTTCGACGATTCCGGTGAACACGGCGCTCAGCGCTCCTTAGGGGTGGCGGTGATCCGCAGATCGGGGCCGATGCGGACGGTCTCGGTGACGTCGAGTCGCAACGCGTCGGTGATGGTGGTGATTCCGGCGTCGGCGAGGGCCGCGGGGCCCGCGCCGAGGAGGACAGGGGCGAGATAGCCGACGACCCGGTCGACGGCGCCCGCGGCGACGAAGGAGCCCGCCAGCGTCGGCCCTCCTTCGAGGAGTACGGAGCGGACACCGCGCGCGTGCAGCTCGGCGAGCAGCGCGTCGACGGCGATACCGGCTCCGTCGTACGGCAGCCGCGCCACTTCGGCGGCACTCGCTCCGGGGAGCGGGGGCGTGGTGACGCCCTTGCCGACGACGACCAGCGTCGGTGCCGCGTCGTCCAGGACCCGGGCGGTGGGGGTGAGGGAGCGGGCGTGGGTGTCCAGGACCACCCGCAGCGGCTGGGTGGCGCCCTCGATACCGCGGACGGCGAGGTGCGGGTCGTCGGCGCGCAGGGTTCCCGAGCCGACGAGGACCGCGTCGGACTCGGCGCGCAGCCGGTGGACGTCGGCGCGGGACTCGGCCGATGTGATCCAGCGGCTCGTCCCGTCGGCGGCCGCGGTGCGGCCGTCGAGCGTCGCCGCGTACTTCCAGGTCACATGGGGGCGGCCGAGGCGTACCGAGGTGAGCCAGGCGGTGTTGCCCGCTTCGGCCTCGTCGGCCAGCACGCCCGCCGTGACCGCGATCCCGGCCGCGCGCAGGGTGTCGGCGCCGCCGGTGGCCTGCGGGTTGGGGTCGGCGACCGCGTACACCACGCGGGCGACACCGGCGTCGATGAGCGCCTGGGAGCAGGGGCCGGTGCGGCCGATGTGGTTGCAGGGTTCGAGCGTGACGTACGCGGTGCCGCCGCGCGCTCTGTCACCTGCCGCCGCGAGTGCGTTGACCTCGGCGTGCGGACCGCCTGCCCGCTGGTGGAAGCCTTCGCCCGCCGGTTCGCCCGACGCGTCGAGGACGACACACCCGACGACGGGGTTGGGGCTGGTGGATCCGAGTCCGCGCGCCGCGAGCGCGATGGCTCGGCGCATGGCGTCGACCGCCTGTGGCGACGGAACGGCTGCGGTGGCCACCGGGTCCTCCTGCCTCTTCGGGCACGGACTCCGGGGCCTGTCGATGACGACAGAGAGCGGGACCACACAGGAACGCCGGGACCGGAGAAGGCTGTGTCGAGACGACACGCCACCGGCTACGGCGTACCAATACGGCCCGCCGCGCACTGCCTCCCATCCGGACTTTCACCGTCGGTCCAGGAATTACACCTGGTCAACCGCCCACTGGATGCGGACGGGTCGCGGACTATAACCGCCGGTTCGGAATTACACCGACCCCGGAGTGCGCTGCTGCTGGTACACGGCAAGTCTGCCACGTCCGGCCGTCGGCCATGCGGGCGAGCCGATGTGGGCTGGCTCACAGGCACTGCGACCGTCCGGTCACAGCCCGTGCCGGGCGGCCGGTCAGCCGCCGAACAGATCGTCCTGCGCCGCGTCCCGCGCGGTCAGCAGTGCGCCGTGCAGCACCGCCGCGCCGCCGAGAGTCCCGGCCCGCACTTCGGTACGCAGCGGGGAGAGTGCGGCCAGGCGCCGTTCCACCCGGGCCGCGAGGTCCGCGCCCCCCGCGTGGCCGATCTCGCCGCCCAGCACCACACAGCCCGGGTCGACCACCGCGGCGACGGCTGCGGCGCCGAGGGCGATGTGTCCGGCCAGCGCCTCCAGGAAGTCCTCGCCGCGCCGGCCCGCCGACGGAGCGGCCCGTACGACGGCGGCCGCCGGGGGTTCCCGTACCTCCGGCACCGCCGTGACGGCGTGCCGGTCGGCGAGCGCGCAGATCGCGGCGCTGCCCGCCAGGCCGTGGAACCCCTCGCCGCAGTCGGTGGCCGACGGGAGCCCTCTGCCGGGAACCGGGAGGAAGCCGATCTCCCCCGCGCCGCCCGACGCGCCCCGGCGCAGCTTTCCTTCGAGGACGAGGGCGGCGCCGACGCCGTGGCCGAGCCAGAGCAGGACGAAGGTGTCGAGCCCGCGGGCCGCGCCGGTCCGCTGCTCGGCGAGGGCGGCGAGATTGGTCTCGTTCTCGACCAGGACGGTGGCGGGCAGCCGCTCCTGGAGCGCGCCGACCAGGCTGCGGTGCCAGGCGGGCAGCCCGCTGGAGTTGCGGAGTTCGCCGGTGGCCGGGTCGATGAGGCCCGGGGCGCCGATCCCGACGCTGTGCAGCCGGGCCGCGCCGGCCTGCCGCACGGTGCGCTCCAGCAGGGCGGCCGCCTCCTCCACGGCGTCGGCGGGGCCGGGGCCCGCACCGTCTCCGATGGGCAGCGTGGCCTCGGCGAGTACCGCGCCGAGCAGGTCGGTGACGACCACGGCGACGCTTCCCGTCCGTACGTCGAGGGCCGCGAGGTGCGCCCGGTCGGCCACGATCCCGTACACCCGGGCGTTCGGGCCGCGCCGCTCCGCGCCCGCCTCGCCGACGACGGAGATCAGCCCGGCCGTCTGAAGCCGCTCCACGAGGTCGGCGACGCTCGGCCGGGAGAGTCCGGTGAGCGTCTTGAGCTGCCCGGCCGTCAACGGGCCCTCTCCCTGGAGCAGGTCGAGGGCGATGCGGTCGTTGACGGCCCGAGCGGTGATCGAGGATGCGGGCATGGCCGGGATCCTTCCAGATCTATTTATCAGGCAGGTTGCCTGATAGTTTACGGCCGGGCACGGCACCCGGCGGTACCGGGAGCCGCATCAGGGGTACGGGACAGCGAACGACGCTCGGGGAGGGCGCATGACCGGCGAGGCGGGCTTCAGCCTGGGCAGAGTGAAGCGGGCGCGCTACGCCCTGGCTGCCGTGTTCTGCGTCCATGGCGCGGTGACCGGCAGCTTCGCGACCCGCGTCCCCTGGATCCAGGAGCACGCCGGGGTGAGCGCGGGCCAGCTCGGTCTGGCGCTGGCCTTTCCGGCGATCGGTTCTTCGCTGCTGATGCCGGTCTCGGGTGCGGTCACCCACCGGTTCGGGGCCCGCAACGCGCTGCGCGGGCTGCTCGCGCTGTGGACGCTGGCACTGGCGCTGCCCGCTTTCGCACCGAATCTGGTGACGCTCTGCGCCGTGCTCTTCTTCTACGGCGCCGCCGCGGGCATGGCGGACGTGGCGATGAACGCACTGGGGGTCGAGACGGAGAACCGGCTCGGCCGGTCCATCATGTCCGGGCTGCACGGCATGTGGAGCGCGGGCGCCCTGATCGGGTCGGCCGCCGGCACGCTCGCCGCCCATCTGGGCAGCGACGCCAGGCTCCACCACTGCATCGCCGCCGCGGCCCTCACCGTGCTGGGACTCGCCGCCTGCCAGGGGGTACTCGACCTGCGGAGCACCGCGCACGACGAACCGCCGCCGCGCTTCGCGCTGCCGCCGAGGTCCGCGCTGGTCATCGGCGCTGTCGCCTTCTGCGCGGTCTTCGCTGAGGGCGCGAGCCTGGACTGGTCGGCGGTCTTCCTGCGGGACACGCTGGACACATCGGCGGGCGTCGCCGCCGGATCGACCACGGCCTTCTCGCTCACCATGGCGGTGGCCAGACTCGCCGGGGACCGGGTGGTCGACCGCTTCGGCGCGGTACGGACGGTGCGCGCGGGCGGGGTCCTGGCCACGCTGGGCGGGCTGGGGGTCGTACTGGCCCCCAACCCCTGGGCGGCGGTGGGCGGTTTCGCGCTGATCGGGCTCGGGGTCGCGGTGGTCGTCCCGCTGGCCTTCGCGGCGGCCGGGCGCAGCGGCCCCAACACCAGCCAGGCCATCGCGGGCGTCGCCACCATCACGTACACCTCGGGGCTCATCGCGCCGTCGGCGATCGGCGGGATCGCCAATGCGACCTCGCTGGTGGGCTCCTTCATCCTGGTGACGGTGCTGGCGTTCGGCCTGGTGCTGGCCGCGGGTGTGCTGCGCTCGACGAACCGCGTGGTGGCGGTGGCCGGGGCCGAGCAGGAGGCCTGACCGGGGCCGCTCTCCGCCGGTGACCGGGGCCGCTCTCCGCCGGTGACCGGAGCCGCTTCCCCGCGGTGACCGGAGCCGCTTCCCGGCGGTAAAGGGAGGGCCGGGCTCCGGATTAACATTGCTCTGGCCATTTCTGCCGCGAAGTGCACGATCAGCTGCCAGGCGAGACAGAGAATCAGCAGAGAACTGAACGAATGGGAGCGATCATGGGCGGCCTGGGCGTGCGCTGGACCTTGCACGGGGACGGGAAGACCCCCGCCCCGGGGGCCGTCGTACGCCCCGACGAACGGCTGACCTGGCCGCGCACCGCCGGTCTCGGCGCGCAGCATGTCGTGGCGATGTTCGGTGCGTCGTTCGTGGCGCCCGTCCTGATGGGGCTCGACCCGAATCTCGCGATCATGATGTCCGGTGTCGCGACCATGATCTTCCTGCTCGCCACCCGTGGCCGGGTCCCCAGCTATCTCGGCTGTTCGCTCTCGTTCGTGGGCGTCGCCGCGACCATCCGCGCCACCGGAGGCAGCAGCGCCACCGTCACCGGTGCGGTCTTCGTCGTCGGTGCGGTCCTCTTCGCGGCGGGTCTGGCCGTCCAGCGGTTCGGCGCGCGGATCATCCATGCCGCGATGCCGCCGGTGGTCACCGGTGCGGTCGTCATGCTGATCGGCTTCAACCTGGCGCCGGTGACCGCGTCCACGTACTGGCCGCAGGACCAGTGGACGGCGATCCTGGTGATGCTCTTCACCGGTCTCGCCGTCGTCTGCCTGCGCGGTTTCTGGTCCCGGATCGCGATCTTCCTGGGGCTGGTCTTCGGATACGGCCTCTCCTGGCTGTCCGACCGGGTCTTCGGGAAGATCCACTCGGTCGACTCGGCCGGCAAGGTCACCGACCACTGGCGTCTCGACCTCTCCGCAGTGGGCCACGCTGACTGGGTCGGGCTGCCGCACTTCCACGCCCCGAGTTTCCAGTGGTCGGCGATCCTCGTCGCGCTGCCCGTCATCATCGCGCTGATCGCCGAGAACGCCGGGCACGTCAAGGCCGTGGGCGAGATGACCGGCTCGAACCTGGACGACAAGCTGGGCACCGCCATCGCCGCCGACGGTGTCGCCTCCATGCTCTCCACCGGTCTGGGCGGTCCTCCCAACACCACGTACTCCGAGAACATCGGCGTGATGGCCGCGACCCGCGTGTACTCCACCGCCGCGTACTGGGCGGCCGCCTGCTTCGCCCTGCTCTTCGGCCTCTGCCCCAAGTTCGGTGCCGTGGTGGCCGCCATCCCGGGCGGCGTGCTCGGCGGGATCACCGTGATCCTCTACGGCATGATCGGCCTGCTCGGCGCGCAGATCTGGATCAACGGCAAGGTGGATCTGCGCAATCCGCTGAATCTCGTACCGGCGGCCGCGGGCATCATCATCGGTGTCGGCGGTGTCTCACTGAAGATCACGGACAACTTCCAGCTCAGCGGGATCGCGCTCGGCACGATCGTGGTCATCACCGGCTACCACGCGCTGCGGGCCATGGCACCGCCGCACCTCAAGTCGCAGACGCCGCTGCTGGATTCGGGCACCTCCTCGTACGAGAAGCCGGAGGGCGGCGCGGAGCCGGAGCCGGGCAGCGACGCCTGAGGCCTTTCGCTGGAGCCTTTCCGGCTTCGCCCGTTCTGAGGAAGTACGGGCGTGATGCCGCCGTCCGGCGGCCCGCTGCTGCCAGGCTGCCCCCATGACACAGACGGAACAGCGCGCGGCCCGGACCGTCCCCGAGCGGCGTTCGGTCGACGGTGTGGTGGCCAGGATGCGGGCCCTGCGCTCGTCGTGGCCGGCCGCGGACGGGGTGGCGGTCTTCAACAACATCTATCTGACGGTCACCGAAGAGGTCGGACAGCGCATCGAGGGACGGCAGTTCCCCGATCCGCGCCGCGCCACGACGCTCGACGTGGTGTTCGCGGAGCGCTATCTGGCCGCGGTCGGAGCGGTGGCCGACGGGCACCGGCCGCCCGCCTGCTGGCGGCCGCTCTTCCAGTACCGCCACCATCCCGGCGTACGGCCGCTGCAGTTCGCGCTCGCGGGCATCAACGCGCACATCGGCCACGATCTGGCGCTCGCGGTCATCGACGCCTGCCGTCTCCTCGGCTGCGAACCCGCCGCGCTCGAAGGGGACTTCCACCGGGTGGGCCAGCTACTCGAACGGCTGGAGGAGCGGATCCGCGAGGAGCTGATGCCGGGTCCTGACCTCCTGGAGATCATCGACCCGCTCACCCATCTCATCGGCTCGTGGAGTCTGGAGCGGGCCCGCGACGCCGCCTGGTCGGCCGCCCGGATTCTCTGGAGCCTGCGGGAACAACCGGTGCTGGCCGAGGAGTTCAGAGAGGGGATGGACGCGAGTGCCGGCCTGGTCGGCCGGTATCTGCTCACCCCCCTGCGCTGACCCGCCCGGCAGCGCAGGCTCTCCCGACGAAGGAGTTCACCATGGCGGTCCGGCTCGGTCTCGGCCTTCCTCAGATGAAGCAGTACGCCATCGGTCGTGACGTCCCGGCGGTGGCGCGTGCGGCCGAGGAGACCGGTTTCGAGTCGCTGTGGGTCTTCGAGCGGATCCTCTTCCCGGAGCCCGCGACCCAGGGGCTGTACGGCGTCCCGGGGCTGCCCTGGCCCGAGCAGTACCGCTCGGTGGCCGATCCCCTGGTGACCCTGACCCTGGCCGCCGCGGCGACCGGCCGGGCGGAGCTGGGCACCAGTGTGCTGGTGGCGCCGCTGCATGTGCCCTTCCAGCTGGCCCGCTCCCTCGCCTCGCTCGACGCGGCGAGCGGCGGCCGGGTCGTGGCCGGGATCGGGACGGGCTGGTCCCACGACGAGTACGCGGCGGCGGCCGTGGCCCCCTTCGCGAAGCGGGGCGCGCTCCTGGACGAACTGCTCGATGTCTTCGCAGCGGTGTGGGGTCCCGATCCGGTGGCGTACGAAGGGGAGTTCACCACGATCGCGCCCGCCGTGGTCGGCCCCAAGCCGGCCCGCCCGATCCCGGTCCGGCTGCCGGCGGGCGGCCCGCGTGCGCTCCGGCGGCTGGTCGACCGGGCGGACGGCTGGATTCCGGTCGCCCTGGGGCCCGGCGCCCTGGCCGAGGAGTGGCGGAAGATCCAGGACCTGGCGGGCGAACGGGGCCGCGAGCGCCCGCTGACCGTGACGGTCCGGGTCAACGCGACCCACAGCGTGAAGCCGTACGAGGGCGGGGACCGCAAGCCGTTCCAGGGCAGCACCGCGCAGATCGTCGAGGATCTGGCGGCTCATGCGGAGACCGGGGTGGCCACCGAGTTCCTGCTCGACCTCCAGAGCACGATGCGTGACGCGCACGAACTGACCGACGTGGCCGCCGAGGTGTACGCGGCAGCGCGCGCGGCCGGGATCTGACCGGCCGGCCGGCGCACGGCCTCCCCGCGCTCCCCCGTACTCCCCCGGGCTCAGAGCCCAGGGGTCCAGGGGCTCAGTCCTCGGGGAGTTCGACCGGCGCGATCTCGTCGTACAGGTCGCCGGGCCCGGGGTTGGCCGCGTCGGTCGTACCGCCGAAGTGGTGCATGACGCCCCAGACCGCGTTGAGCGCGGTCTGCACGGCGCCCTCGGCCCAGCCCGCCGTCCAGGAGATGTCGTCGCCCGCGAGGAACAGCCCGCGCCGGTCCTCGGGGAGCCGGTCCTGCATGAAGTGGGTGAACAGCCGCCGCTGGTAGCGGTAGTGGCCGGGCAGGTTGGCCTTGAACGCGCCCATGAAGTAGGGCTCGTCCTCCCAGGAGACGGTGACCGGGTTGCCGATGATGTGCTTCCGGATGTCCACCTTCGGGTAGATCTCGCCGAGCGACTTCAGCATGACCTCCATCCGCTCGTGCGCGGAGAGCGGCAGCCACTTGAGGCTGTCGTCGCACCAGGTGTACGAGAGGCAGATCGTGGCGGGCCGGTCCGGTCCGTCGTCCAGCAGGTAGGTGCCGCGCGTCATCCGGTCGGTGAGCGTCATCGACATCGTGTCGCGGCCGGTCGGGTTGCCGTTGTCGTCCAGCGCCTCGTCGAGCCAGAAGGGCCGGTCCACCGGGACGAACAGCTTGGACGACTCCATGTAGTGGGTGCGCTCCATTGCCGTCCAGTGGTCGATGGGGAAGAGCGTGTCGTCGCAGTCGATCTTGGAGAGCAGCATCCAGGACTGCGCGGTGAAGACGGCCGCCGGGTAGGTGCGTATGTCGCCGGACGCGTCCGTGACGGTGATGCGGTTGCCTGCCGTGCGGTGCAGCCGGGTCACCGCGGCGCGGGGCTCCCCACCGTGCAGTGAGGCGAGCGAGGTGCCGGACGGCCAGTGGACGGTCTTCTGCGGTTCGCGCTCCCAGAGCCGCATCGGCAGCTGCTGCGAGCCCCCGACGATCCCGCGGTGGTGGTCGTCCGCCTCCGTGTAGACAACCCGGAGGATCTCCAGGATCGAGTTGGGGAAGTCGGTGTCCCAGCCGCCCGTCCCGAAGCCGACCTGGCCGAAGATCTCCCGGTGCCGGAACGAGGAGAACGCCTCGGACCCGCAGAGGAAGCCGTAGAACGTCTGGTCGTCCAGCTGCTCGACGAGCCGTGCCCAGATCTCCCGGATCCGCGGTACGTCCCGCTCGCGCAGGGCGCGGTTCATGTCGGAGAAGTCCGCGCCCTCCTCCAGGCAGGCGTTCCAGGCGTGCATCACATCGCGGTAGACCTGCGGAAGATCCTCCACGGACGTGGCGTAGTGCGACTCGCCCTTGAGGTCGACCACTGTCGAAGGGGTGCCGGGGGCCAGCGGGTTGGGGAAGGACTTCGTCTCAAGACCCACCAGGTCGATGTAGTGCTGGAGCGCCGTGGAGGACGGCGGGAAGCGCATGGCCCCCAGTTCCGCGGTGAGCGAGGGGTCGCAGCCGTCGAATCCCACGGTGCGCAGCCGCCCGCCGATCCGGTCCGCCTCGTACACCACCGGCTTGAGGCCCATCTTCATCAGCTCGTACGCGGTGATGATCCCCGAAAGCCCGCCACCGATGACGGCGACCTCGGTGCCGTGCTCGGTGGCCGGTATCTGGCCGAGGCCCGCCGGGTGCGCGAGGAAGTCGTCGTAGGCGTAGGGGAAATCCGGTCCGAACATGGTGATCGGCGGCTGGCCGTCGGCGTGCTGAACGGCGGTGTTGGGCACCGTGGACGTCATGGGGTACGGGCTCCTTGCACGGAAAGTCGCGGAAGCGGCTGAAGTAGCGGAAGTGCTGAAGTGGCTGATGCAGGGGCGCGCGGTACGAGCGGCGCTCAGACCAGCGAGTGGTAGAGGTCCGGTCGGCGGTCGCGGAGATACGGGTTGTTCTCACGCGAGGCGCGCAGCAGCGCGGGATCGGCGTCGCCGGTGATCAGCTCGGTGCCGCGTCCGGCGCGGGTGCGGACGGTCCCGTCGGGGCCTGCCAGACAGCTGAGGCCGACGAACTCGAAGTCGCCCTCGGGGCCGGTGCGGTTGACGTACGCGATGTACAGCTGGTTCTCGAAGGCCCGGACCGGCACCAGGGACTCGGCGACGAACTGGAAGGGGTGCATCTGGGCGGTGGGGACCAGGAGCAGATCGGTGCCGGCGAGTGCGTGCGCCCGGACGTTCTCCGGGAACTCCACGTCGTAGCAGATCATGATCCCGATCCGGAGCCCGGCCAGCTCCGCCTGGACGACGGGGGCGTCCCCCGGCGTGAACCACTTCTGCTCGAAGCAGCCGAAGAGATGGGTCTTGCGGTAGTTGGCCAGGCGGTGGCCTTCGGCGTCGATCAGCTGGGCCGCGTTGTGGATCTGCTCGCCGTGGCGTTCGGGGTAGCCGTAGAGCACGGCGATCCCGTGGCGTACCGCGATGTCCGCGACGGCCAGCGCACTGGCACCGTCGGCGGGCTCGGCCAGCCGGGGCACGTCCTCACCGATCGCGTATCCGGTCAGGAACAGTTCGGGGCAGACCAGCAGTCCGGCGCCGGAGGCCGCGGCCCGGCCCGCTGCCTCGTCCAGCGCGGTGAGGTTCCCCGCGACGTCGCCGGGACGGCCGGAACTCTGGAGCAGGGCGGTGCGCAGCGGCGGCATGGCAGACCTCGGACGGTACAGAAGGGGATTCTGGGGACAGACCGACGGTACGTTCAGCGGCTCCATGCGGACAAGGCGCCTCCATTGCGCATCACTGCACGATTCGTTGCGTCTCTGTGCCTGCTGATGGCGATCCGTTGCGTGCCCGCGAGCGGGCAGCGGGTCAGGGCTCCGCGGCGTACCGATTCCGCTGGGGGCGAACCCGGAACCCGGGAGTGATGGACTGGCACTGGTGGGGTAAGCGAGCGGGAGATGCTGAGGAGCCGCCCGTGGTTGTCATGGATTCGCCGTTGGCAGACAGTGCCACGGCCCGCGATGCCGCCAGCCGATTTCTGTCCCAGAACTGCCCCTGGGCCGATGTCGACGCTGTGCTGCTCGTGATCAGCGAACTCGCCGCCAACGCGGCACGTCACACCGCGGGCTGGTGGCACCTGCGGCTGAGCGCCGAGCCCGGCGTGCTGGTCGTGGAGATGGACGACGACAGCCCGGCGCACCCCGTCGCCCGTGAGCCCGACTTCTCGGGAGGCGGCGGGTTCGGGTGGCACATGGTGCTGCGGCTGGCCGGGCGGGTCGAGATCAGCCCGCGCGCGTCCGGCAAAACGGTCCGGGCGATCTGGTCGCATCCGCCGACCGGGCAGGCGGTCGGCTGAGACGGTCACTCCGGGCCGAGCAGTTCCCTCCGCAGCTGTGCGGTGATCCGTGCCAGCAGCCGGGACACATGCATCTGGGAGATGCCCAGTTCGGCTCCGATCTGCGACTGGGTCAGCTCGTCGCCGTACCGCATCCGCAGTATGCGCCGGTCCCTGGCACCGAGCCGGGCCACCAGCGGTTTCAGCACGGCGAGGTTCTCCACGAGGTCCAGGCCGCCGTCGGGTTCGCCGAGCCGGTCGGCCAGGGTCCTGGCGCCGCTGTCCGCGCCGTCCTCGACGGTGGAGTCGATGGAGCCGGCGGTGTAGCCGTTGGCCGCGACCAGCCCTTCGACTATCTCCTCCTCGTCCATCCCGAGGTGCCTGGCCAGTTCGGCGGGCGTCGGGGAACGGTCCAGGGTCTGGAACAGCTCGTCGGACGCCTTGGCCAGCGTGATCCGCATTTCCTGGAGGCGCCGGGGCACGTGGACGGACCAGCTGGTGTCACGGAAGAAGCGCTTGATCTCACCGATGATGCAGGGCATCGCGAATGTCGCGAACTCCACCTCGCGGGAGAGGTCGAACCGGTCTATCGCCTTGATCAGCCCGATGGTGCCGACCTGGACGATGTCCTCCATCTGGTCGGAGCGGCTGCGGAAGCGGGTGGCAGCGAACCTGACCAGCGAGAGGTTCAGCTCGATCAGTGTGTTGCGCGCGTACTGGTGCTCGTGGGTGCCCTCTTCCGCTGTGTCGAGGGTGGCGAAGAAGAGCCGGGAGAGTTCGCGCGCCTCGTACGACGCGACCTTCGACGGGTATGCCACGTAAGGGAGTTGTCCGGGCGCCCGGCCCGGCGGGTGGCCGGCGTGCGGATGGCCGACGGGCTGGTGGCCGGCGTGCGGGGCGAATCCGGCCGGGACAGTGGTCGCCAGGGGCACGGTGTACTCCCTCTCTCGTTCTCCGGCAGCTTCCGCAGTTCCCGGTTACCCATTACGGGGCACTCCATACGCGGGAATCCGGCCATTGCGCCGTCAACGACCGGGCCAGGGCGATGACACAGGCGGTGGCACAAGGCGGTGACAGAGAGCGGTGATCGGAGACGCGGGGACAGCAGTGCTACGGGAGATACGGGGGGCGCGAGGGGTTGCGAGGGGATACGGGGAGGGCGCGTCGGAGCGCGGAAACGCCGGAGCCGGCCTCCGCAGGTGCGGAGGCCGGCTCCGGCGTCGGTACGGTCAGCCCGAACCGGTCAGCCCCAGCTGGCGTGCAGCGGCTTGCCCTCGGCGTAGCCTGCGGCGCTCTGCACCCCGACGATCGCCTTCTCGGCGAACTCCTCCAGGGTGTTGGCACCGGCGTAGGTGCAGGAGGAGCGGACGCCCGCGATGATCGAGTCGATCAGGTCCTCGACACCCGGGCGGGCCGGGTCGAGGAACATCCGCGACGTGGAGATGCCCTCCTCGAACAGGCCCTTGCGGGCACGGTCGTAGGCCGACTCCTCGCTCGTACGGTTGCGGACGGCGCGGGCCGACGCCATCCCGAACGACTCCTTGTACCAGCGGCCGTCGGCAGCCTGCTGCAAGTCGCCCGGGGACTCGTACGTCCCGGCGAACCAAGAGCCGATCATGACGTTCGACGCACCGGCGGCCAGCGCCATCGCCACGTCACGCGGGTGCCTGACCCCGCCGTCGGCCCAGACGTGCTTGCCGAACTTCCGCGCCTCCGTGGCGCATTCGAGCACGGCGGAGAACTGCGGGCGGCCCACGCCCGTCATCATCCGGGTGGTGCACATGGCGCCCGGGCCCACGCCGACCTTGATGATGTCGGCGCCGGCCTCGATGAGATCACGTACGCCCTCGGCGGCCACGATGTTGCCCGCGACGATCGGCACCTGCGGGTCGAGTGCCCGCACCGCCCTGACCGCGGCGATCATCGACTCCTGGTGGCCGTGCGCGGTGTCCACGACGATCGTGTCGGCGCCGGCGTCGAGCAACTGCTTGGCCTTGCCCGCGACATCGCCGTTGATACCGACGGCGGCGGCGATCCGCAGCCTGCCCTGAGCGTCGACGGCCGGGGTGTAGAGGGTGGCGCGCAGAGCGCCCGTACGGGTCAGGATGCCGGCCAGCCTGCCATCCGTGTCGACGGCGGGCGCGTAGCGGCGGTTGGCGCCGTCGAGCCGGTTGAACGCCTCACGCGGGTCGATGTCCGCGTCGAGGAGCACCAGGTCCTTGGACGACATGACTTCGGACAGCTGGGTGAAGCGGTCGACGCCCGCCAGGTCCTCGTCGGTCACGACACCGACCGGCCGGCTGTCCTCGTCCACCACGACACCCGCGTTGTGGGCGCGCTTGGGCAGCAGGGACAGCGCGTCGGCGACGGTCTGCGTCGGGGCGAGCACTATGGGCGTGTCCAGCACGAGGTGACGCGTCTTCACCCAGGAGATGACCTCGGTGACGACCTCGATCGGAATGTCCTGCGGGATGACGACCAGGCCACCGCGCCGGGCGACGGTTTCGGCCATCCGGCGGCCCGCGATGGCCGTCATGTTCGCGACAACGAGCGGGATGGTGGTGCCGGTGCCGTCGGGGGCGGACAGATCGACGCCCTGACGTGAGCCGACAGCGGAGTGGCTCGGCACCATGAACACATCGTCGTACGTCAGGTCGTACGGCGGCTTGAGATCATTGAGGAAACGCATACTAACTCTCTCACCTGCGGTTATACAGAATGGGCGGGCGGGAAGTCAGCGCCGTCCGGCACAGGATCAGGCTGCGGCTCCTAGGCCATCATCGCCGATGGGACCCCGAGTGGCGAATGCGCGCCCCCTCTTCTGTGGCTTCCACCAGGGGCGGGGTACGGCGGCTCGTATGTTCAGCCGAACCGGCCGGGGCGGCGGTGCGTGTCGCGGACCGGTGCGCGGCTCAGACCGGTCCGTACTGCCCGTACTGCCCGTGCTGTCCGTGCTCTTCGTGCTCTCCGTGCTGTCCGCTCCGGTCCGCGAGCACCTCGCGCGCCGCACGTGCCCCGGAGGCGAGCGCGCCCTGCACGGACCCCGTGGCGCGGTGGTCTCCGCACACATGACGCCCGGCGGACACCCGCGTCGTGCGGCTCAGCGGCCACGGCGCGGTCATGGCGGGCAGGGCGCCCTCCACCGTGTACGGGGCGAGGAGCTCCCAGGACGACGTGTCGGTGCCGTACACCTCGGCGAGCACGCCGCGCAGCCTCTCCTCCTCCCCCGGCCCGCCGGGACCGAGGACCGATGTGGAGATCAGGGAGCGGTCGGCCGGGGCGTAGGTGGGGGCGACCTCGCTCAGTACGCAGGTGTTGAGGAAGCGCCGCGCGCTGTCGACCAGCAGGGTCGGCTCGTGCAGCGGCGGCTGCGGGGCCGCGTGGTAGTAGGTCGTGACGGTGCGGGTGTCCGGTACGACGAGGCCGGGCAGCAGCCGGGCCGCCGCGGCCGGCCCGGTCGCGACCACCACACAGGGAGCGTGGAGCTCCGTGCCGTCCGGCAGCTCGACACCCGCGTCCGTGATCGCCCGCACCGGGGTGCCGGGGCTCAGCACCCCCGGCGGCAGCGCGCCCGCGAGCTGCGCCGGTACGGCGCCGATCCCCGCCGCGGGCAGGCACTGGGTGCCCCGGAGCATGCTGCGCCAGACCAGATGGAAGAAGCGCGACGAGGTTTCGAGGCTGTCCTCCAGGAAGACACCGGAGAGGAAGGGCCGGAAGAACGTGTCGATCAGTTTCTCGGAGATCCCGGCGTCGGCGAGCGCCGTGCGCGTCGTACGGTCCGCCGCACGCTTCACCGCGCCGGCCGGCCCGAACAGGTCGCGCGCGGAGAGCAGCCCGAGCGCCAGGAGGTCGCGGCGGCCCGCGACCGGCCGCAGCGACAGCAGATCCACCGCCACGCCCGGCCGCCGGGTCGGGTCGCTGAACCGCAGCCGTCCCGACGGCGTGTACACCAGGGCTCCGGGCGTGAAGGGGCGCAGCCGCAGCCCTCGGAGCCACATCCGCTGTTTGACCTGGGGGTACGACGTGTTGAAGACCTGGAAGCCCCGGTCGAGGAGGAATCCCTCGTGCCGGTCGGTGCGCATTCTGCCGCCGGGCGTGTCGGATCCCTCCAGCAGGCTGACGGACAGACCCTCCCGGCACAGATCAGCGGCACAGGCGAGGCCGGCCAGCCCCGCGCCGATCACGATGACATCGCAGCGGCGGCCCCGGTGGTCCGTCATGGGGTGGCAACCCTTCACTCGTCCGGACTTCTCAGTAGACGTCCTCGGGGCGCATTTCTCTCGCCGGACGCCCCTGCCGGGAAGAAACGGGGACAGTGGAGGAAGAGAACAGCACAGAAGACCATGAAACCGACATGCCACGGAGGCCTCCATGAGCGACGGTGAAGCGGCACCCGCGCCCGGCTCACCCGCCCTGCACTGCCTGGTGACCGGGGCTACGGGCTATATCGGTGGCCGGCTGGTGCCCGAACTGCTCGATGCCGGCCACCGCGTCCGCTGTCTGTCCAGGTCCCCGGACAGACTGCGGGACCACCCCTGGGCCGGACGGGCGGAAGCCGTACGGGGCGATGTCACCGATGCCGCGTCGGTGGCCGCGTCCATGCGGGGCATCGACGTGGCGTACTACCTGGTGCACGCGCTGAACACCGGCTCCGGCTTCGAGGAGACGGACCGCAGGGCGGCCAGGATCTTCGGCGAGCAGGCCCGGGCCGCCGGTGTCCGGCGCATCGTCTATCTGGGCGGCCTCACCCCCGACGGCGTACCGGAGCAGGAGCTCTCACCGCATCTGCGCTCGCGGGCCGAGGTCGGCCGCATCCTCCTCGCGTCGGGGGTGCCGACCACCGTGCTGCGCGCCGCGGTCATCATCGGCTCCGGCTCCGCGTCCTTCGAGATGCTGCGGTATCTCACCGAGCGGCTGCCGGTCATGGTCACGCCGAGCTGGGTCAGCACCCGGATCCAGCCGATCGCCGTCCGGGACGTGCTGCGGTACCTGGTCGGCAGTGCGCTGATGCCGGCCGATGTGCACCGGGCCTTCGACATCGGCGGACCCGACATCATGACGTACCGCGACATGATGCGCCGGTTCGCCTCGGTCGCCGGTCTTCCGCACCGGCTCATCCTGCCGGTGCCGATGCTCTCGCCGCGCCTGTCCAGCCACTGGATCGGCCTGGTCACCCCCGTTCCGCGCTCGCTCGCCCGGCCGCTCGCCGAGTCGCTGCGCTACGAAGTCGTGTGCCGCGAACACGACATCGCGCGGTATGTGCCGGACGGCCCCGGTGTGCCGTTCAGCTTCGGCAGGGCGCTCCAACTGGCGCTCCAGCGGGTTCAGGACGCTCAGGTCACCACCCGCTGGTCGTCCGCCTCGCTGCCCGGCGCCCCGAGCGATCCGCTGCCCACCGACCCCGGCTGGGCGGGCGGCAGCCTCTACACGGACCGGCGCCAACTCACCATGGACGCGGCCCCGGAAGCGCTCTGGCGGATCGTCGAGGGCGTCGGGGGCGACAACGGCTGGTACTCCTTCCCGCTCGCCTGGGCCGTGCGCGGCTGGCTGGACCGGCTGGCGGGCGGGGTCGGCCTGCGCCGCGGGCGAAGGGACGCGCAGCGGCTCAGAGTCGGCGACTCGCTGGACTTCTGGCGCGTCGAGGCGATCGAGCCGGGCCGCCTGCTGCGGCTGCGGGCCGAGATGCGGCTGCCGGGACTCGCCTGGCTGGAGATGTCCGTGGACCGGGACAGCCGGGGACGCACCCGCTACCGGCAGCGCGCCCTCTTCCACCCCCGGGGGCTGCTCGGACACGCGTACTGGTGGAGTGTCGCGCCCTTCCATGCCGTCGTCTTCGGCGGAATGGCCCGCAATATCGCCGGAGCGGCGGACCGCGCGAGCCAGGGCCGTCAGGAGCCCGCCCCCGGCGCCCGCTGAAATCTGCCAGGAAACCGAAGAGGAGTGGCGCATGAGCGTGTCGGTCGCCCTGTTCACCTCCGACCTGCGGCTGCACGACAATCCGCCGCTGCGCGCTGCCCTCGCGTCGGCGGACGAGGTGGTGCCGCTGTTCGTCCGCGACCGGGCCATCGAGTCGGCGGGCTTCGCCGCGCCCAACCGGCAGGCGTTCCTGGCCGACTGCCTGGCCGGCCTCGACGCGGGGCTGCGGGAGCGCGGCGGCCGGCTCGTCGTACGGTCGGGCGCCGTGACCGATGAGGTCTGCCGGGTGGCCGCGGAGACGGGCGCCGCCGATGTGCACATGGCGGCCGGGGTCAGCGCGTACGCACAGCACCGGGAGGAGCGGCTGCGCGCGGCGCTGGAGGCGGACGGCAGGCGTCTGTGCGTCCATGACGCGGTGATCACCGCGGTGCCGCCGGGTGCGGTCACCCCCGCGTCGTCGGACCACTTCGCGGTGTTCACCCCGTACTTCAGGCGCTGGTCCGAGGAGCGGCTGCGCACCGTCCAGGGCGCGCCGCGCACGGTACGGGTGCCCGAGGCCGCCCGGTCGGAGCGGCTGCCGTCCCGCACGGACGTGTCCGGGGTCTCGGAAGGTCTCGCCGCCGGCGGCGAGCGCGAGGGCCGCGCCCGCTGGTCGGCCTGGCAGCGGAACGGGCTCGCCGGGTACGAGGACCACCACGACGACCTGCCGGGCGATCTGACGTCCCGTCTGTCGCCGCATCTGCACTTCGGCACCCTCTCCCCCGTCGAGCTGGTGCACGGCGCGTCCCGGAGGGGCGGTGCGGGCGCCGACGCGTTCGTACGGCAGCTGTGCTGGCGGGACTTCCACCACCAGGTGCTCGCCGCGCGCCCGGCGGCCGCTTCCGCCGACTACCGCTCGCAGCACGACCGCTGGCGTTCCGAACGGTCCGCCGCGCGGGAGATCACGGCCTGGAAGGAGGGACGCACCGGATATCCGGTGATCGACGCCGCGATGCGGCAGCTGCGGCACGAGGGCTGGATGCACAACCGGGGGCGGCTGCTCACCGCGAGTTTCCTCGCCAAGACGCTGTACGTGGACTGGCGGGTCGGTGCGCGGTACTTCCTGGAGCTGCTGGTGGACGGCGATGTCGCGAACAACCAGCTCAACTGGCAGTGGGTGGCGGGCACCGGCACGGACAGCAGGCCGAACAGGGTGTTCAACCCGGTGACCCAGGGCAGGCGGTACGACCCGCAGGGGGATTACGTCCGCCGCTGGGTGCCCGAGCTGGCCGGTCTGGTGGGGGCGGCCGCGCACGAGCCGTGGAAGCTCCGGGGGCCGGAGCGCGCCGCGTACGACTATCCCGGGCCCCTGCTCGAACTCTCCGACGGCCTGGCCCGCTTCAAGCAGGCACGCGGCCGGGCCTGATCGCGGGGGCGCGGGCCCTGCCGGTCAGCGCATCCGTCCGGGGTCAGACCCCGTCGGGGTCCGCGCGGTCCAGCGCCGGGCGCGGTCCGGGTCCGGTCTCCGTCAGCAGGAAGTCGGCGGCCGCCGTGTCGGTGACCAGGCTGGTGACGAGGCCCGACTTCAGGACGGCCCCGATCGCCGCCGCCTTGCGCTGGCCGCCCGCGATGGCCACGACCTCGGGGATCCGGCGCAGCCGGTCGGCCTCGACGGTGATGCACCGCTCGCCCAGGTCGCGGCCGACCCGCCGCCCCTCGGCGTCGAAGAGGTGCGCGGACATCTCGGCGGCGACCCCGAGCGAGGCGTAGTGCGCCCGCTCGGCGTCGCTGAGCATGTCGTGGACCGTCGAGATGCCCGGCTCCCAGGAGCCGATGGACACCGCGGCGACGGTCACCTTGTCGAAGTACTCGAAGGCGCGCGCGATGCCGGTCTGGTTGCGGAGCGCGGCGGCGGTGGCCGGGTCCGGCAGCAGCATCGGGGCGTAGATGGGGTGCGCCTCGCCCCCGGAGACCTGGGCGGCACGCCGTACCGCCTCGACGGAGCCGCGCTCGGCCGTCCCCGCGTCGTACACACCGGTCAGCTGGACCACCGTGCACGGCGGGAGAACATTGAGCGCCGCCGCCATGTGGATGGTGGAGCGACCCCAGGCGAGGCCCAGCACATCGCCCTCGGTGACCAGCTCGCCCAGCAGATCGGCGGCGACCTCACCCAGGTTCTCCGGATCGGGGGCGTCGTCCGCCGCGTCCGCCGGGGACTCGACGACGACCGCGTGGCGCAGCCCGTAACGGGCGCGCAGCGCGTCGGAACGCTCCGCGTCCAGCTCGGCGGGGACCCGGATCTCGATCCGTACGAGATCGCGCTCCAGCGCCGTCTCCAGGACCCGGGCGACCTTGAACCGGCTGACGCCGAACTCCTCGGCGATCTGGATCTTGGACTTTCCCTCCAGGTAGAAGCGACGGGCCATGGCCGCCGCCTGCACCAGCTCCGCGGGTCCCATCCGCAGGGCTGATCTGCCCGCCGACATTGCAGACACCGCGATCTCCTCACTACTGCTGTTCACTCCCGGACCCGCCATCCTGTCAGACCCGGCATCACTTGATCAGCCCCGAAAGGCCGCGTTCATCTCCTGGCCGCTCAGTGGCCGCAGGCCCAGCCCGCCGTCGCCGTCGTCTCCTGCGCCTGGTGGCGGAGCATCCGGACCGCCGCGGCCGGGTCGTCGGCGCCGTACACCGCGGAGCCCGCGACGAAGACGTCCGCGCCGGCCTCCGCGCACCGCTCGATCGTCGACGCGGAGACCCCGCCGTCGACCTGGAGCCAGAGTTCGAGTCCGTGCTTGGAGATCAGCTCACGGGTGCGGCGGATCTTCGGCAGCATGATGTCCAGGAAGGACTGGCCGCCGAAGCCGGGCTCCACCGTCATGATCAGCAGCATGTCGAGCTCCGGGAGCAGGTCCTCGTAGGGCTCGATGGGCGTCGCGGGCTTCAGCGCCATGGAGGCGCGTGCGCCCTTGGCCCTGATCTCGCGCGCGAGCCGTACGGGGGCGGCGGCGGCCTCCACGTGGAAGGTGACGGAGCCCGCGCCCGCCTCGACGTACTGCGGCGCCCAGCGGTCCGCGTCCTCAATCATGAGGTGGCAGTCCAGCGGCGTGTCCGAGGCCCGGCTGAGCGCTTCCACCACAGGGACCCCGAGGGTCAGATTGGGGACGAAGTGGTTGTCCATCACATCGACGTGGAGCCAGTCGGCACCTTCGACGGCCTTCGCCTCCTCCGCGAGTCGGGAGAAGTCGGCGGACAGGATGCTGGGGTTGATCTGCACGGCCATGCCCCAAGCCTGCCATGCCCCGGCGCAGTTGCCCGCCACGGCAGGGACCGCGGTGGCCCGGGGATCCGCACACACCGTGCAAACCTCGCATACACCGGCGCCCGGAGGTGCAGGTTCTCGCTTCTCCCTACCACAGCCGATGGCCTGGCCCGGAAGTCCTCAGGTGTCTCATCCGTGGTCGACCCGGTTTGGTCTCACGATCCTGGCCATCGAGTGCACCAGAGATGACAGGGGCTGCGGCGTCCAGCGTTTGGTGGAAGCGACAACTACCGGGGCACGGCTTTGACGCGTACGACGAGGACCGCTTCGACGACGCCCCATACGTTATGTCGATCAGGTGCCCAACCGCCCATATCTGACGTGACCCGGCTACTTCTTCAGGGTCTAAGGGCTCTTACAGGGGCGGATGCCCGGCTCGGATCGACTAGCGGAGACCAGTATGACTGAACTGACCCCAACCGATATCGCGCCATCGGCGCCGGGGACGGGGAAACGTGCGATCGGCGTGCTGCCACTGGTCGGCATCTTCTTCTTCACGGTTTCCGGAGGTCCCTTCGGGCTGGAAGCTTCCATTTCCAGCGCCGGGCCGGGCATGACCTTGATGATGATTATCCTGGTGCCAATTATTTTCGGTGTCCCGAACGCATTGGTGGCAGCGGAACTCAGCGCCGCGATACCGGTCAACGGCGGTTACTATTACTGGACAAAACTCGCGCTCGGAAATTTTCCGGCATTTGTGTTCGGTATCTGGAATACGGTCGGCTCAGTGTTGAATCTCACCCTGTATCCGATCCTACTCGTCGACTACCTGGCGACCTGGGTACCCGCCATCACGCGCGGGAAGGGACTGGTAATTCTGTCCCTGTTCCATGGTGGCTTCGTGGTGGACCTGCACTGGATCGTCACCGTCGCCCTCATTATTCCGATGGCCTACCTCAACTATCGCGGCTCCAAGGCCGTGAGCGAATATTCAGTCGGGATGATGGTGCTGATTCTCGCACCGTTCGCCGTGTTGGCAGTTATCGGTGTCTATCATGCGATCAACAACGGAACCGACGTTTTTTCACCCTTCATGATTCCAGGTCAAAGCGCGCGCTCGTCGGTGGCCGGCGCGCTCAGCGTGATCGTGTGGCTATACCTTGGCTTCGACGGTCCGAGTACCGTGCTGGGTGAGGTTGCCGACGCGCACCGAACCTACACGCGCGCCCTGATCATTTCGGTTCCGCTGATCATCGCTGCCTACCTCTTGCCCACGATCGCCGCCATCGGCAGTGGCCTTCATCGGGGTTCGCCCGCCGCCTGGGCTCAAGGCGATTTCATCACGGTCGGCGATATCTTGGGCGGAAGCTGGCTCAAGGTGCTGATCTCCCTGGGATCGGCGCTTTCCCTGGCCGGCTTGTTCATGGCGATCCTCCTGACGAGCACACGAATTCCGCGCGCGCTTGCAGCGGATGCTTATCTGCCTCGCTGGATGGCGCGAGACAGTAGACGATTCGACACGCCGGTAGGTGCTCTCCTGGCGAGCAGCATTGTCGTGATTGTCCTCGCTGCTGTCGATTTCAGTTCGATTTTGCGGGCCACGGTGCTCCTCACCCTGTCGTCCATCCTGCTTGAATTCGTCGCCTTCCTGGTCCTTCGCTGGCGGTATCCCCAGATGCGCCGACCGGTTCGTGTTCCCGGCGGCTGGCCCGGCGCTGTCCTGGTGGTCGCGCTCCCTACCGGAATGATCGTGTATCTGGCGTGGATTTCAGCAGTCGATGAGACCGCTACGTTCCTCACGAGTCTCGCGGTGGCACTCCTGGGCGTGGCGCTGTACCCGCTGTGTCGCCGATTCGTCAAGGGCCACCGACCGGACGCGGAAATGGATTACTCGAACGTCGAGCTCGGGCCTGACAGGTACACAGGATCCGGTTCACAGAAGGCAGGAATTTGATGAACATGCGACCCATGATCTCCCAGCTGGCAAAGCAGCTGCGCACATCGTGGCCGGTGCCCGGGCTCGCCATCAGTATTGTCACCGCAACCGGCGAATCCATGCTCATCACAGAGGGATTCGCTGACACGGAATCCGGTGCTCCAGTTTCTGATCACACGCGGTTCGAGATCGGTTCGGTCAGCAAGACCTTCACCGCGTTCCTGCTCGGGCAATTGGCAGATGAGGGGAAGGTGAATTTCGAAGCACAGGTTGCTGACTATCTGCCGTGGTTCACCCCGAACGGCGGGTCGCGAAAAATCACAGTCCGCCACCTCATGCAGCACACTTCGGGTCTGGTGGCCGGGGCTGATGCGCTTCCCGATGCCGCCGCTCGCGGTTACGCACTGCGTGATGCGACGACGTGTGTCGAACCGGGTCAGATGTTCCACTACTCCAACGAAGGCTATAACCTGCTGGGGCTGATCATCGAGCATGTCACAGGGAAATCGCTCGCGGACGCCATGGCCGAGCGGCTGCTGCACCCGCTGGGAATGCGTGAATCGACAGCGCACATCATTCACGAAGACATGGCCCACCTCGCCACCGGATACCGGTTCCGGCACGACGCCGCACCGCCACTGCCGTCGGCCCCGCTCACGCCTGCCACCTTTTTCGATTATTCGGCGGCCGATGCGAATGTGACTGCAACCGCATCCGACTTGGGCGTGTTCGCTCGAATGCTCCTGGGGCGCGGCACCGTGGCCGGCACCAGGATCCTCAGCCCGGAGCGGTTCGAGCAGATCATCACAGACCGTGTCGACGCAGGCGGTTCGGCGGAACATCGGAGTGGTTATGGACTTGGCGTGGACGTGGAAATCATCGACGGCCATACCTGGCTCATGCACGCCGGCGGAATGGTCGGATACCGCTCGTTTCTCGCCGCCGATATCGACGGTGGATACGGTGTCGCAGTGCTGACCAATGCGCCCGGCGACTGCCAGATAGTCGACCGTTTCGGCCGGCATGTGCTTTCCGTCGTACAAGGCGCCTCGCCGGAACCGGCGCTGTTCGACCGGGAGATAATCGCAGACGCTCATCGCTACACAGGAAGCTACGGAGCGGGATCGCGCCGGATCCGGGTCGACGCCACTGCGGACCATGGCCTCTCTCTCACCTCGAACGGGACAACAGGCAAGCTGTACGACGCAGGGGACGGGCGGCTGGCATGTGATCACCCGGACTGGTCCGCCTACCACCATTCGCTGAGCACCGTCGCCGGGAAGCCGCAGTGGCTCTGCGGACCCGACTCGCTCGGTCCCGACCCCACGCTCGGTCCCGACCCCACGCCCGGTCCCGACCCCACGCCCGGTCCTGACCCCACGCCGGCCACAACCCCGCATCCGCTCGCCGGTCACTACCGGAGCTACACGCCCTGGTATCCCAGCTTCAGGATCGTGCAACGGGCGGGGCGACTGCACATGATCGCTGCGACCGGCGTCGAAGCGCCGTGCGATGAACCGGAACTCATCGCACTCGATGACGGAACGTTCCGCGTCGGAGCCGATCCGCGATTGCCGGAGCGGTTGACAGCCGGCCCCGCCCTCAACGGCTCAGTGCTGTGGGTCGACCTGGACGGATGCCGCTACACGCGCTCATTCCGTCCATAGCGGGAGCAATCAGGCAATCCTCATCCGCAGCTCGCGCACCCGAAGCTGGAGGTGCGCGAGCAGCACGGCGTCGGCATCAGTGAAATCCAGCCCGGAGACCTCGCGGATCCGGCGCAGCCGGTAGCGCATCGTGTTGGGGTGGATGTGCAGCTTGGCCGCCGCGATGTCCGTGGCCCCCGCGGCGGCGAGATAGGCGGCCAGGGTCACCGTCAGCAGACCGTCCTGGCCATCCTCCTGACACAGCCGGTGCAGAGCTCCGCTGGTATCCGGGAGGCCGAGCGACTCAGTAACGTCGGCGAGATGCAGCAACAACACCGGCAGCGCCATGTCCTCCACGGTGCGCACAGCCGGCCCGTGGAAGGTCGGGTGCCGTAGCGCCCGCAGTGCGGCGTCTGTCTGCGCCCGCACGGCGGCGATCCGGCCCAGCGAGTCGGCCGGGCCGCCGATGGCGACCACATAGTCACTGGCCAGTGGCGTCCGCCCGAGGAAATCACGTGCCAGGTTGATGGTCGACTCAAGTGCCGCGGCGTGTTCCGGAGGCCAGGCAACCAGTACGTACACCGCGCCTGTGCCCACCACCGAGGCAGAACGGGAGTGCACGGCCGCCAGAAAGTACTCCAACGTGTCAGCGAACCGGCGTAGCTCGTCAGCGGTCGCTGCGTCGGCGTCCGTGGTCCCGATCAACCTGGGGGCCGCAGCCAGTACACAGACCGGTCCAGAGCCCAATTGCAGCCGGCTCGCCTCCACTCGATCGGCCGACCCTCCGAGTACTGCGGCAGCCAGCTCGCCACGCTGCTGACGGGCATAGCTGGTCTCGGTTCGCAAGCCGACCATCTGCAGCGCGACCATCGACGCGAATTCGCGCAGACGAGCGGTGCCCGCCTCGTCGAGCGGTCCGGCGACCGCGGCCCAGATGTAGCCGAGGACATCCGAGCCGGCCCGGACAACGATGGCTACCCTCGGCAGCTGGTCCGGTTCGGTCGCTTCCATATACACCGGCTCGCTGCTGGCATGGAGGCGCTCGAATTCATGGCGCTCGCGTTGTTCGGCGAGCGTCCTCGGCTGCACCGCCCGCCCCAGAATGGTCTCGATCCGCTCGGCATCGGTCTTGTCCTGGCCCTCCGACCAGGCGACCAGCGCGGAAAAGCGGTCTTCGATGGTGACCGGGGCGCCGAGAGCCTCGTAGATCGCGTTCGCCAGGGAAAACAGCTCCGAGCCGCTGCTGACGGAGCGCACGCGCATCCTCGCGTATTCGAGCAACTGCTCACGAACGGTCGTCGCGACGTGCATCCAGGACGCGTTCTGGTTGACCTCGATGATCGTCAGCTCTTTGTCCGCCGACGGCGGCACCGGGGCCTTCACCGCCACCACTCGCGCGTCACCATGTTCCATCGCCGCGGTCAGTTCGCGCAGCTCGGCTTCAGTGGTCACGCCGACGCCCAGCACCACACACCCCGGCCCAAGCTGCGTCGGCGCACCCGGGGCGTAGATGGCGATCTCGGTCAGCGGCCCGTCGCAGCCGGCCCCCTCCTGGATCAAGCGCAGCAGCGCCGGGCCGATGTTGTCCACCAGTTGGCGGGCGGGCAGGTGCCGCCGCGCGCCAGACTCCTGCATGTGCGTCTCCGGCTCAGCGATTGTTGCAGACACCAAGTCTGAGCACCCCATATTGATGATGTCAACGATGCTTCGACCCAACGAAAGCCCAAATATAAGGGGAGTCACTTCGGAGAGCGGGACCAACCAATGTCACGAGGAGCGCGGATGGCGGCGACGCAGGCAGGCAGGGAACTGGTGGGGCTGTTCCCCCCGGGGACGACCCAGGACGGGACTGGCGCGCTGGTGCTCGGCGGTGTCCCGGTGGCAGAGCTCGCCGAGACCTACGGCACTCCCGCGCTGATCGTCGACGAGGCCTCAATCCGCGCCCGTGCCCGCCGGTACGCCGACGGTCTGGCCGCCCGCTGGCCGAACTCCCGGGCCACATTCGCCTCGAAGGCCTTCCCCTGCACGGCCGTCTACCGGCTGCTCACCGAGGAGGGCCTCGGCATCGACGTCGCCGGCGGCGGCGAGCTGACCCTCGCCCTCGCCGCGGGCGCCGACCCGACCGGTCTGGTCGTGCACGGCAACGCCAAGACCGAGGAGGAGTTGCGCCTCGCCGTCGAGGCGGGCGCGGGGAAGATCGTCATCGACAACTTCGACGACATCGACAAGCTGGAGAAGATCCTCTCCGACACCGGCGGCGAGCAGGGCGTGCTGGTCCGGGTCACTCCCGACATCCACCCCGACACGCATGAGGCGATCTCCACCGGCCAGAACGGCTCCAAGTTCGGCCTGCTCCTCCCGCAGGCCCGGGAGGCGATCGCGCGGCTGCGCGCCGGCGACCGGTTGCGGCTGGACGGCGTCCACGTCCACATCGGCTCCCAGATCCTGGACCTCGAACCCTTCGCGCAGGCCGTCGAGGCGGTCGCCGAACTTGGCGAGTTCGCCGTCTACGACCTGGGCGGCGGCCTTGGTTCCCGGTACACCTACACCGACCGGCCACCCACGGTGGAGGCGTACCTCGACGCCATGACCGACGTCGCGAAGCGGCTGCTGCCGGCCGACGCCCGCCTCCTGATCGAGCCGGGCCGTTCGCTGGTGTCCGAGTCCGGCGTCTCGCTCTACCGCGTCGTCTCCGTCAAGCGCGGCGCCGGCCACACCTTCGTCGCCGTCGATGGCGGTATGGGCGACAACCTTGAGGTATCCCTCTACCAGCAGCGTTTCGAGGCCGCCGTCGCCACCCGCCCGACCGGCGCGGGCGAGATGTGCCGACTGGTGGGTCGCCACTGTGAGTCGGGCGACACCCTCAGCGCCGACGTCCCGCTCGACGACCCGAGCGTCGGCGACCTGATCGCCGTACCGGTCACCGGCGCCTACACCTACGCGCTGAGCAACAACTACAACGGCGCGCGCCGCCCCCCGGTGGTCTTCGTCCGCGACGGCGAGCACCGCGCCGTCGTGCGTCGCGAGACCTACGCCGACCTGATGCGCCGCGACCTGCCGTAACTGCGCCCTTGCACCATGTCCCACATGGACACGGAGCGATGAGCTCACGGCAGCAGCTGCCCGTCGGGTTCAGGCAGTGCGCCGCAGCAGTGCGAGGTACATGGCGTCGGTGCCGTGCAGGTGCGGCCACAGCTGTACGTCGGGGCCGTCGCCCACCGCCGCGACCCCCGGCATCAGCGGCCTGACGTCGATCCACTCGGCCTCGACGGGCTGTCCGCCGCGGCCCTTCAGGACGTCCTCGACCACGATCCGCGTCTCGGCGAGGTGCGGCGAGCAGGTCGCGTATCCGACGACACCGCCGACCCGTACCGCGCTCAGCGCCTCGCGGAGCAGCCCGCGTTGCAGCGGGGCGAACCCTTCCAGGTCCTCGGGGCGTCGCCGCCACCGGGCCTCGGGCCTGCGGCGCAGCGCGCCGAGCCCGGTGCAGGGCACGTCCATCAGCACCCGGTCGAAGGAGCCGGGCAGCCAGGCCGGCCTGGTGCCGTCGGCGGCGATCACCTGGTACGGGCCCGGGTTGCCCGCGAGCGTCCGCTCGACGAGCCGGGCCCGGTGCGGCTGCTTCTCGGATGCGAGCAGCAGGGCGCCGCGCTGCGCGGCGAGCGCGGCCAGCAGGGCGGCCTTGCCCCCGGGACCCGCGCAGCCGTCGAGCCAGCGCTCGTCGCGGCCCTCCAGCGGCGCGTTCGCCAGGGCGGCGGCCACCAGCTGGCTGCCCTCGTCCTGGACGCCCGCCCGCCCGTCGCGCACCGCTTCGATCGCACCGGGCTCGCCGCCCTCCGCGAGCCGGACGGCGTACGGCGACCAGCGGCCGGGCAGCGCCGAGTCCTCGCCGACGGTCTCCATCAGCTCGTCGGTGGTGGAGCGGCCCGGCCGGGCGACCAGGGTCACCTCGGGGCGTTCGTTGTCCGCTTCGAGTAGGTCCTCGATCCCGGCGCGGCCGCCGCCCAGCGAGTCCCACAGCGCGGAGACGATCCAGCGGGGGTGCGAGTGCACCACGGCGAGATGGGCCTCGGCGTCCTCGTCGTAGGCCGGGGCGACCCGCTCCAGCCAGCCATCGAGGTCGTCCGCCGCCACCTTGCGCAGCACGGCGTTGACGAACTTGGCCCGACCGTCGCCGAGCACGACCCTGGCCAGTTCCACGCTCGCCGAGACCGCGGCGTGGGTGGGGATACGGGTACCGAGCAGCTGGTGCGCACCGAGTGCCAGCACATCGAGCACCGGCGGGTCGACCTGCCGCAGCGGGCGGTCGATACAGGCCGAGATGACCGCGTCGTACGTGCCCTGCCGGCGCAGCGTCCCGTACACCAGCTCGGTGGCGAGCGCTGCGTCCCGCCCGTCGAAGTCCGGCTTCTCGCGGGCCTTCTTCAGCAGGGGCGGCAGCACGAGGTTGGCGTACGCGTCCCGGTCGTCGACCGCCCGCAGCACTTCGAAGGCGAGGAGCCGCACCGGGTCCTTCTGCGGGCGGCGGTAGGGCTTCGACTGCTGTTTCGGCCGCTGCTGTCCCGGCTGCTGCGCGGGACGGCGACGAGGCTGGTCGGTCACGTGAAAGGTGCTCCGCTGAGGGTGAGGGGGACGAACCCTCTCAGCGTACGTCCGGCACAGCGTGCGGTTCACCCGGGCGCCCCCTGCCCGCCGCGCGTGACGCTCCGGCCGCGCGCTCGGCCGCTCGTGCCGCTCCGGTGAGTACGGCGGAGTGCTGCGCCGCGCGCCTACTCGCCGAGCAGTTCCCCGGCGACGATCCGTACACCGCGCGCCCAGTCGGCCGCGCGCATCGGCTTCTTGCCCTGGGGCTGGACCCAGAGCAGCTCCACTGCGTGCGAGCCGGTGCCCGCGTGGACGCTGTTCTTGGCGACGGCCAGTTCGCCGGGGGCCAGGTCCGTGCGGTCGGTGACCGGCGCGAGAGAGACCAGTTTGAGCCGCTCGTCCCGGAAGACGGTCCAGGCACCGGGCGCGGGCGTGCAGCCGCGCACCAGACGGTCCACCCGCATCGCGGGGGCGGACCAGTCCACCCTGGCGTTCTCGACGGTGATCTTCGGGGCGAGCGAGACCCCTTCGGCGGGCTGGGGCACCGCGTGCAGGGTGCCGTCCTCGATCCCGTCCATGGTCGCCACCAGCAAGCCCGATCCCGCGAAGGCCAGCCGGGTGAGCAGATCGCCGCTGGTGTCGGTGGGGCGCACCTCCTCGGTGAGCACCCCGTAGACCGGACCCGAGTCGAGCCCCTCCTCGATCAGGAAGGTCGACGCACCGGTCACCTCGTCGCCCGCGATGATCGAGTGCTGCACGGGCGCCGCACCGCGCCAGGCCGGCAGCAGCGAGAAATGCAGATTGACCCAGCCGCGCGCCGGCACGTCGAGGGCGGTCTTGGGCAGCAGCGCCCCGTACGCCACGACCGGGCAGCAGTCGGGGCCGATCTCCCGCAGCCGTGCCAGGAAGTCCTCGTCCCGCGGCCTGGCCGGCTTCAGCACCTCGATGCCGGCCTCCTCGGCGCGCTGTGCGACCGGGCTCGCCACCAGCCTGCGGCCGCGCCCGGCGGGGGCGTCGGGGCGGGTCACCACAGCGGCCACTTCGTGCCGGCCGGATGCGATCAGGGCGTCCAGGGCGGGGACGGCGACCTCGGGGGTGCCTGCGAAGACGAGTTTCACTGGATGCCTCTCGGACCGACTGCGCACGACTACGAAACGACTACGAGCAGCGCACCAGTCTACGGGCCCGTTCAGAGGGGGCGTACGCACCGCCGCGCGCCCCTCGCATATGCCCATACGCCCCCGCAGCGTGACCAGAACAGCAGGTGGAGCGTTGGTCAAGAGAGATTGACCGAAATGAAAGTGGGCCGTATGCGCGGCCCGATCCTTTTCAACGCCGGTTCGAGAGGCTTGTTCATGGCCGACCACGCAACCCACGACGCCCAAGCGCGGGCCAGCCTGCACCTGTTGGTCAGAGACATCGAGCGGGTCCGCCGACAAGTGGACGCACTGCGCACCCTCACCGCTCAACTGGGCAATGTCTACCGCCCGCGCCGCTCAGGCCCTTCCACGGGCTTCGTCGTCTACGGCAGGGCTCCCGCCCCGACCGTCCGCCTGGCCCAGGAACTCCGGGACAGCGTCGAGACCCTGGTGACAGCCGCGGTGGACTTCGACCGATCGCTGGGCTTCTCGTGGGACGCGGTGGGCTCGGCGCTCGGCGTCACCAAGCAGGCGGTGCACCGCAGATACGGCACCCGGCGGGCTTCGGCGGCCGCCGCGGTCGCTGCCGCGGCGAACGCCGAGCCGGAGAACACCGCCACCGACGAGGACAGTCAGCCGGCCGCCCCGCCGCACGCCCTGCCGGTGTCACCTGCCCTGCCGTCGGTGCCCGCCGCGCGCTCGATGCCGCCCCAGCCGACGGCGGGCGGCCACTCGCTGCGCGAAGAGGCACGCCCGAGTGCCTTCCCGGGGCCGCGCAACGGCTGACCCGGCCGCTCGGCACCGGCACTTCAACGCTGCCCGCCCCGCCTCAACTGCCCCTCGCGCCGGACCGCGCCGGGGGCAGTCGCGTGCCGGGAGCACGGAGCTCCCGGACTCAGGTGCCGACGGAGTTCCCGGACTCAGGTCTCGCAGGAACTCAGGTGTCGCAGGAGACTCAGGTGAAGCAGGAACCGCAGGAAACGCAGGGGCCGCAGGAACCGCAGGTGCCGCAGGAACCGCAGGTGCCGCCTGTGGCTCAGGCACCCCAACCGGCAAGCGCCGAAGGGCCGTTCGGCGTCAGCCGATGTCCGGTGGGTCGACCCTGATCCGTACCGGGTCGCTGCCCCGCGTCAGCCGTGCCGCCTGTGCCGTCCGCAGCGCCGATGCGAGCGCCGCTCCGCTCCCCGGCGGCACCCGGACCAGCGCCCGCTCCCAGCTCTCGCCCGGTGGCGGATCGCCGGGTCTGCGGGGCCTGTTGGGGTCGGCGGCGACGATCGGCACGGGTCCCAGTACCTCGGCGTCCTGCGGCAGCCTGACCGCTTCCAGGAACTCCTCCAGCGTCTGCGCCCTCCCCGACACCGCTGCCATCCGCGAGACGGGCGGGAAGCCCAGCTCGGCCCGGTCGGCCAGCTCGCGCACCGCGTGCCCGGCCGGGTCCCAGCGGACCAGTGCCTGGACGGGGCGCAGTGTCGGCTCGGCGACGACCACCACCGTGCCGCCCTCGCTCTGCCCCCGTACCAGCGCGGCCGCGTCGATCCAGCGGCGCAGCGCCTCCTCGCCCGCGCGCAGGTCGGGCCTGCCGAGCATCGCCCAGCCGTCAAGGAGCAGCGCCGCCGCATATCCGCCTTCGGCGACCGGTTCGGCGCCCGGTGTGCTCACCACCAGGGCGGGCCGCCCGTCCACGGTGTCCAGGACCTGGTCGCGTCCCGACGTCCGTACGGGCACGGCCGGAAATGCCCGGCCCAGCTCCTCGGCGGTCCGCCGCGCGCCGACGACCTGCGCCCGCAGTCTCGTGTGGCCGCACTCCAGGCAGTGCCAGCCGGCCGCGTCGCGCCCGCACCAGCCGCAGGTCAGCGCCCGCTCGTCCGGTGCTTCCAGAGGGCCCGAGCAGTGCGCGCAGCGCGCGGGCGTACGACAGCGCTCGCAGGAGAGTCTCGGCACATAGCCTCTGCGCGGCACCTGCACCAGGACCGGGCCGCTCTTGAGGCCCTCCCGCACGGCCTGCCAGGCGAGGCTGGGCAGCCTGGCCGCCCTGGCCCCCTCGTCCCGCGCCAGATCGAGGTCACCCACGGTCCGTACGAGGGGAGCGGCGGCCCGCACCTGTTCCCGGTCCGCGACGAGCGGGGCGGCCCAGCCGGTCTCGACGAGCTGGGCGGCCTCCACCGTGCAGCTCGTACTGCCCAGCAGGAAGGCGCACTTGTCGTGCGCGGCGCGGAGCAGCAGGACCTCGCGGGCGTGCGGCAGCGGCGCGTGCGGTTCGCTGTGGCTGGCGTCCCCGTCCTCCCAGATGACCGCCAGACCGAGATCCTGGACGGGTGCGAACATCGCGGCCCGGGTGCCGACCACGGCCCGCACGGCGCCACGCCGCACCGCGAGCCACTGCCGGTACCGCTTCTCGGGTCCTGCGTCGGCGGTGAGCAGCGCGTGGTGCCCGGGGCCGAGGACCTCCGTGAGCGCGCCGTCCACCCGGGCCGCCGAACGTCCGTCGGGCACCACGACGAGCGCGCCCCGCCCCGAGGACAGCGCGGCGGCGACGGCGAGCGCCAGCTCCTGCGGCCAGTGCGGTCCCGGCAGCGCGGTCCACACGGCCCGCGGCGCCCCGCCCGACGCCAGCGCCCGCAGAAAGCCCGGCCCCTGTCCGTACCGGGCCCAGGTGCCGGGCTCCGGTGCGGGCGGTGGTTCCAGCGGCTCGGGGGACGGCTTCCCCTCGGCGCGCGCGTTCCGCGGTGGCACGGCCAGTTGCAGTACGTCGGCGAGGCTGCCCGCATACCGGTCGGCGACCGCCCGCGCGAGCCCGAGCAGTTCAGGGCTGAGGACGGGCTCGGGCGACACCACCCCGGCCAGCGCGGCGAGCGCTCCCGAGTAGTCCGTATCGGCCCGGCGCTCGACCACGAACCCGTCGATCAGCCCACCGCCCTCCCGGCGGCCGGCACGCACATTGCGGCTGCCGGCGCCGAAGCGGACGCGCACCCGCACACCCGGCTGGGCCGCCTCGTCGAGCTCTTCCGGTACGGCGTAGTCGAAGAACTGGTCGAGGTGGAGCACGCCCTTGTTCACCACGACCCTCGCCACGGGCAGCTCCTTGGCGAGTGCGGCCCCGCGCCAGGTGCGCGGCTTGGCCCGGGGCACCTTCGTGCGCCGTACGGTCTCCCTGATGAGGGCAAGCTGCTCGGGGCCCCCGTCGGCAGGGGTCCCGGGCTGCTCGTCGTCGCTGCTCACAGCCAAATTCCTACCAGACCCCACTGACATCGGGTCTGCCGGACGGACGGCTACGGAGCCGGCGCCGGAGTGCCGCGCCGGTGATCAGGGTCAGTGTCCGGGCGGTGTGTCCAGGGCCAGCGCGGCATACGTCGCCAGCCAGTGGTCGGAGTTGAATTCGCCCGACGAGACGGCCGGGAGCCCCACCGCCAGATGGGCCGCGACCGACTCCTCCACGGCCTCGCGCGCCGGTCCCGCGGGCAGCGCGGCCGCGATGGCGCGCAGCCCCGCCGCCCGGCTCATGGTGAGGCCGAGCAGATGCCCGATCTGCGGGTCGGCGTAGTCCGAGATCACCGGCGGGGTGAGCAGGGAGCACGGGTCACCGCTGGTCAGCGCCGGTACGAAACCGGCGAGCCAGCCGGGGAATTCTGCGGCCGGCAGGACCCGCAGCATCGCGTGCGCCTCGGTCAGCGCGGGCGACAGGAAGTCCTGGCCGGAGGGTTCCCAGTGGAGCGGCGCGTCGTGGTCCCCGGCGAACCAGTCGGTCAGCCGGCCGGCCGCCGCGTCCAGCACCGGACGGGCGAGCCCGGCCCGCTCGCCCGCGTCCAGGACGAGCCCGAGCCCGAAGGCGCTGTTGTTGTGCACTCCGTGCCGGACCGGATACGTAGCCTTGGCCAGCCAGGACTGGAGCAGATCTCCGACGGCGTCCACGGCGGGGGCGAGCGCGTCGGCCCACCGGTCGCCCGCCGCGCCGCCCAGCGCCCGGCATTCGGCGGCGAGCGCCACCAGCCAGGCCCAGCCGTAGGGGCGTTCGAACGACGGGCGGCGGCGCAGGTAGGCGGCCTCGACCGCGATGTTGGCGTGGGTCAGATGGACGTCCAGCACCTCGGTGATCCGGCTCGCCGTGGTCGCGGGCAGCGCGTCCGCGCCGCTCCGGTCCCCGCCGTGCGCGGCCGGGCCGAAGCGGCGCAGCAGCCGGACGAGCAGCCAGTGCATGTGCACGGTGGAGTGCCAGTCGTACGACCCGTAGAACGCGGGGTGCAGCTCGCGCGGCGCGACGATCTCCTCGGGGCCTGCGTACAGGTGGGCCGGGGCGTTCGGGTACTCGCGCACCACGTTGTGGAGCGCCAGCTCCGCGAACGGACGCGCGTACTCACGGGGCAGCACGGAGGCCGGGACCGGGGAGGTGGGGGGCATGGCGGTACTCCTTGAGCGGGGCGGTACTGAACGAACTGAGCTGGCTGAGCTGGCTGAACTGGCTGAACTGAACGGAGCTGAGGAGGAGGCGGGGCGATTCGGAAGGCGGGGCTCGGTTCGGAAGGCGGGCGGTCAGAAGGCGGGCGGGGCGGTCAGAAGGCGAACAGCGCGAGGACGGCGATGTTGCAGACAAGGAGCGCCGCCGCCGTGGGCAGTTGGGCCTTGATGGGCCCGTACTGGTCGTCCAGTTCCAGCAGCGCGGCCGGGACCAGGTTGAAGTTGGCGGCCATCGGCGTGACGAGAGTGCCGCAGAAGCCGCACAGCATCCCGATGGCGAGGATCGCCGGGATACTGCCGTGCATCTGCTGGATCAGGACGGGCCAGCCGACCGCCGCTGTCATGACGGGGAAGGCTGCGAAGGCATTGCCCATGACGATCGTGAACAGGACCATGCCGCAGCAGTAGACGAGCACCGCGATGAAACGCTGGCCGTCCGGAAGGATCGCCTCGGTGATCCGTCCGACCTGGTCGCCGACGCCCGCCGTCTGGAAGATGGTCCCGAGCACCGCGAGCAGTTGGGGCAGCACCAGGGCCCACCCCATGGATTCGAGCATGTTGCGCCCGGCGTGCAGGGGGACCGTGATGCGGCGCTCGCGCAGGACGATCATGCCGACCACCAGCGCGGCGATTGCCCCGATACCGAGGCCCAGGATCGTCTCGTACCCCGGCTCCAGGACAGGTTCGCCGCCGATCTTCACCTTCTTCAGCAGCGTCGCGCAGAGCATCGCGACGACCGGGATGGTGAGGGCCGGGAGGAACAGTTTGTTGCCGAGCCGCGCGGCCGAAGCGGCCCGCTCCTCGCGGGGCGGGGTGTGCGGTGTGCCCTTGCCGGTGAGGCCGAAGCCGCCGAGGACGATCAGCACCAGGACGGCGGCACCGAGCGGCTCGGCAGGAAGCGATTTGTCGACCACACCGGTCGAGTAGAAGAAGGATGCGCCCAGCAGGCCCCAGAAGGACGCCGAACCGAAGCGCCTGGGGTTGGTGCGGTCGCCGGCCATCTGCGCCGCCATCACCAGGAAGACCGCGCCGACCAGCCAGAAGAAGTACTCGGACTTGATCACGTGAGGTCCTCGGGACGGCGTGCGGTTGCGGTGTGGGCGGCGAGTTCGTTCTCGGCGGCGACGACGGCCAGTTCACGCTCCAGCACCCGGTCCAGGTGCAGCAGCCGCGCGCCGTGGATGAGGAAGGCGCAGACCGCGGAGGGGATGGCCCAGAGGGCGAGGCTGAGCGGTTCGAGGTGCTGGTTGTACGTCGAGTTGACGAAGCCGGTGATCAGCAGGATCGAGCCGATGGCTATGAAGCAGTCCTCGCCGAAGAACATGCCGATGGTGTCGGCGCCCGAGGCGTGCGAGCGGATCTTCTCGCGGAGCCGCTTCGGCAGCGGACCGCCCGCCCTGGTCTCTGCGGCGGCCTCGGCCATCGGGGCGATCAGCGGGCGCACGCTCTGCGCGGGACCGCCGATGCTGGTCAGTCCGACGGAGGCGGTCAGCTGGCGGATGAGCAGATAGAGGGCGAGGAACCGGCCGGTGGTCAGCGAGCCGAGTCGTCCGATGAGGTTGCGGGCCTGTTCCTGAAGGCCGTAGCGCTCCAGGAGACCGATGACCGGGAGGGTGATGACGAAGACGGTGACGGAACGGGACGAGGCGAAACTGGTGCCGAACGCGGCCAGCACTTCCTGCGGCGACATCTTGCCGAGCAGTCCGGTCACGATGCCGGCGGCGCCCACCACGAGGAGGGGGTTGCGGCGCGTGGCGAATCCGAGGATCACCACAAGCACGCCGAGGAGAACGATCACGCGTCGGCCTTCTTCCGCGCATGGACCTGTCGGCCCTGATCAGACGGGGATGCTGCGCGAGACCCTAGGCGATTGTTGAACAAACACACAAGAGGTGTTCGTCACCCAGTACGGAGCGGACGGAAGGGGGAACAGCACGGAAGGGGGAACAGCACGGAGCGAACGGAAGGACGAGCACAGACCTGCCCACACATCCGCACCACACGCATCACCACACACCTCCGCACCACACGCATCCACACCACGCGCATCCGCATCACACACCCCGGCTCACCCGCAGGGCACATCACCCGGGCCGGCCCGCCACTCACCCGGTCCGCTCACTCCGCGGCGAGGCGCATCGCATAGGCCTCGGCGAGCTGGCGGCGGGAGTCCTCCAGATAGAAGCCCAGCATCCGTTCGGCGCCCACCGCGTCGCCCGCGGCCAGCCGGTCGACGAGCTGCCTGTTCCGGGTGAGATAGGGCTCGTGGAAACGCCGCGGATCCGCCATCACATGGAAAGCGAGGCGCAGCTCGGCCAGCACATTGCGCATCAGCTCGTTCACCCGGGGGCTCCCGGCGAGCGCCGCGAGCGCCTGGTGGAAGCGGATGTTGGCGGTGGAGCAGGCCGCCCACTCGTCCACGGCCGCGGCCCGCTCCCCGGTGGCCACCGCGGCCTCCACGTCGTCCAGCCGGTACGGCGGCTCCCCCAGGGCCCGCAGCGCGGAGCACTCGACCAGCAGCCTGACCTGGTAGATGTCGACGAGGTCCTCGACCGCCAGGACACGGACGAAGACACCTCGGTTCAGCCGGTGCTCCAGCAGCCGCTCATGGGTGAGCAGCCTGAACGCCTCCCGCAGCGTGTTGCGGGACACCGCGAGCGCGGCACTGAGGCTCTCCTCGGACAGACGGCTGCCGGGCTGGAAGTACCCCTCGGTGATCCGCTCCCGCAGGATCGCGGCCACCCGCTCCGCGGTGCCCGCGCCCGTACCGGCCGGAGCGGCACTGCCCGCAGTCAGCTCCGAGAGGTCCGGAGAAGTCCGGCCCGCTGTCCCCGCCATGTCTCGACCCCTGTCCATCAGTCGTTCGCCGCTCCGCCCCGCGCCGGGCAACGCCGCCAAGTCAACCGCAGTCGCGCGCCCGCACCCAAGCCGACCCCGACCGGCCCCGTACCGGCGTCCGGCCCGGCTTCCCCCTCACCCTTGTCAGATTGTTCAACAATTCGTTAGCGTACGCATGTGATGGATCTCAACGCGGACCTCGGCGAGGGCTTCGGCCGGTGGCAGCTCACCGATGACGAGGCCCTGCTCTCCTGTGTGACGAGCGCCAACGTCGCCTGCGGATTCCACGCGGGCGACGCCTCCGTGATGCGCCGGGTGTGCGATACGGCCGCCGCGCGCGGGGTACGTATCGGCGCCCATGTCTCGTACCGGGATCTCGCCGGTTTCGGCCGCCGCTCCATGGATGTGCCGGCCGGCGAACTGGCCGCCGAGGTGGCCTACCAGATCGGCGCGCTGCGGGTCTTCGCGGAGGCCGCCGGGCCGGGTGTCTCGTACGTCAAACCGCACGGCGCCCTCTACAACCGCACCGTCCGGGACGAGGAGCAGGCCGAGGCGGTCGTCGAAGGCATCCGCCTCGCGGGCGGCGGCCTCGCCGTCCTGGGCCTGCCGGGTTCACGGCTGCTCGCGTCCGCCCGGGCCGCGGGCCTGCCCGCGGTCGAGGAGGCGTTCGCCGACCGTGCGTACACCCCGCAGGGCACCCTCGTGCCACGCCGCGAACCCGGCGCGGTGATCGAGGACGCCGGAACGGTCGTTCGCCGGTCCGTCGGGATGGCTGTCGACGGTACGGTCACCGCCGTCGACGGCAGCCAGGTGCCGGCCGGAGCCCGCTCCCTGTGCGTACACGGCGACACCCCCGGTGCGGCCGACGTCGCCCGCCGGATCAGAGCGGCGCTCGAAGAAGCCGGCGTCCGGGTCGGGGCGTTCGCATGAGGAAGACCGAAGCAGCCCGCACCGACAGCATCCGGGTGCTGCCCGCAGGGCGCCACGGACTGCTCGTGGAGCTCCCCACCGGCGCGGCCGCCGAGGCGTTCCACGCCGAACTGCTGCGCCGCCGTGCCCTCGGCGTGCTCCCCGGCGTACGCGAGATCGTCCCCGGCGCCCGAACCGTCCTGCTCGACGGCATCGCCGACGGCCCGCCCGGCGCCCCCGAGCGCCTGGCCCGGTCTCTCGTCTCCTGGCGGATACCGCCGCTGCCGCGCGACGCGGGCCCGGCCGTCGAGGTCCCCGTGGTGTACGACGGCCCCGACCTCGCCGATGTGGCAGCCGTCTGGGGCGTCGAGCCCGGCGATGTGGCCCGGATCCACAGCGGCATCGAATTCCGGGTCGCCTTCTCCGGCTTCGCTCCCGGTTTCGGCTATCTGACCGGTCTCCCCGAGCGCTTCCGGGTCCCCCGCCGCGCCACCCCGCGCACCCGGGTCCCCGTTGGATCGCTGGCGCTGGCCGGTCCGTACACCGGCGTGTACCCGCGCGCGTCCCCCGGCGGCTGGCAACTCATCGGCCGGACACCCGACCCGGACTGCCTCTGGAACCAGGACCGCGACCCCGCCGCACTGCTGACCCCCGGCACCCGGGTCCGTTTCACCGAGGCCCCGGACCGCCACCGCGCTGCCGGAACGCGTACGGAGGAGGAAGCAGCCCAGTGCCAGTGACGCCAGAGACACAAGCGACGACAGCGCTGACAGTGACAGCTGTGCTGCCGCCCATGCTCCAGGTGGTCCGCGCGGGCGCCCTGACCACGGTGCAGGACGGCGGCCGCACCGGGTACGCCCATCTCGGCGTCCCCCGCGCGGGCGCCCTGGACGCCCCGGCCCGGCAACTGGCCAACCGCCTGACCGGCAACCCGGCGGACGCCGCCGTACTGGAGACGACACTCACCGGCTGCGCGGTCCGCCCCACCCGGGCGGTGACCGCGGTCGTCGGGGGCGCGCCCTGCCGGGTGACGGTCGACGGACGGCCCGCCCCCTGGGGCGCACCGGTCGTCGTGCCCGCCGGTGCGGTACTGGAAGCGCATCCGGCGCAGCACGGGGTCCGCAGCTATCTGGCCTTCGGGGGCGGCCTGTGCCCCGAGCCCGTACTGGGCAGCCGCTCGGCCGACCTGCTCTCAGGCCTCGGCCCGGCCCCCCTGCGCGACGGCGACGCCCTCCCGCTCGGCACACCGCAGGACCACGGAACGACCCCGGGCGCGGACACCGCCCCGTGGCCCGGCATCCCCACCTCGCTGGTACTGCCGGTGCGGCCCGGCCCCCGTCACGACTGGTTCACACCGGCCGCCCTGCGCACCCTGGCGACAGCCGGATACCGGGTGTCGCCGCACAGCAACCGCATCGGCCTGCGCACCGAGGGCCCCGCACTGGAACGGTCCCGGCACGGCGAACTCCCCAGCGAGGGCGTCGTCCTGGGCTCGGTACAGGTCCCGCCGGACGGCCGCCCGGTGGTCTTCCTCAACGACCACCCGACGACGGGCGGCTACCCGGTGATCGGCGTCGTCCCGGAACCGTCCCTGTCCGCAGCCGCCCAGGCAGCACCCGGAACGGAACTCCGTTTCACCCTGATCCGCTGAGCCGGACCCGCACCCCGCACGCGTCGCTGCGGTGGCCGAAATCGCCTTCTCGACATGGCTGACCGTTTCCGGTTCCCTCCAGAACCGGCAACGTTCCCCACCGTTTCGGTGTCTCATGAGACATCGTGAGGTCTGCCTGACATGCAAGATCCCGTGTTCATCGGGGCGAACACGGGACCTTTTGCCGCGATGGTGTTGAGACAGATGCTTGGCGTCAGAGCGGTGCCAGGATCATCAGGATTTCGTCGCGATCATCGCCGGGGGCGAGGCGAAGAGCGCCCGGCCAACAACCGATCTCCTTCCAGCCCAAGCGGCCGTAGAAGTCCTCCAGTCCAACGCCGCCGCGGGCAGCCAAGTGGAGTTGTTCCAGCCCCATCTCGTCGCGGGCGATGTCACGAACGTGATTCATGAGAGCAGCCCCGATGCCGCGGCCCCGCAGGCCCGTCCGTGTCTGGACATGGTGGAGCGTCCCCCAGTGGGAGATGACCTCAAAGGGATCACGCCGAACATTCAGCCACCCGGCGAGGTTGCCGTTGATCGATGCGACCACGAGGCGGCTCGTCTCAGGGACAAGGCCCTTGACGAGGGAGTCGACCGCAGGGGCTGCCTGGCTCGCGTCGATGGGCGGGAAGGGGAACCCTGCTGCTCCGCCGGTGTTGGTGACCTCAATCCAGCATCCGATGAGTGCTTGCCTCAGCTCCGGCGTGACGTCACCAGGGGCTGTGACCTGTCGCAGGTCGAGGGGTTCGCTATGCATGCAGGAGATGCTTGCACCCAGCACTGACAGTTCTGGGTGGGCCCGGGGGCAGCATGGGCCGATCGTTTCGGTTCGAGAGGCGCGTCGTTCGTCGCGTGCGACGATGGCGCCGCGTCCGGCGAGTTCTTCGCGTAGGCCCGCTTTGTCATGGTGCAGGGCAGCGATCACGGTGGCTGCTGCGTCGAAGCGCCGGCTGGGTCCGCTCACGTCTCAGGTCTTTCAACTGGCTTCGGACTTCACCAAGTTCGGTGTCTCGGCGGGCTTCGCCGGGGGTTCGGGCGCCGGTCGCGGCTGTCCGCGCGTTCCACTCGGTGAGGGTGTCGGGGGCCCGGTTCATCGTGGCTCGGCTGACGCCGGGGCGTTTCTGCTGGCCCGGGACCAGGAGCGGCTGGCCGCGCTGGCCTCCGTGCGCAAGGACGAAGCGGTCTGGGAGCACGAGCGGAAGTTCGAGCAGAGCCGTCGGACCTATCTGGGCGAGGACGTCCTGCGGGACACCGGCAGCGCGGTGGTGTGGTGGCTGCACCGGAACGACGACCGCGTGGACAGGACCGTCAAGGACATCGGCCTGCTCGCCCAGCTCACATCGGCCGCCAACAACCAGGACGTCGACGAGAGGTTCCGGCATCTGGTGGAACGCCCGCCCGAGGAGGGGCCGGCGATTCCGCCCATCGGGACACCGGCGCCGCCCACCGGGCCGGGCGGCGCTCCGGGAACTGCCCCCGGAGAGGCAGCGCCCCCGACGTCACCGGCCGGGGCTGGGCTGGGCGACGCCTTCGCTCAGCTGGTGCACGCCGCCGGACTGGGGCCGGAGGACCCGGTGGTCTCCCTGCTCGCCGGGCAGGTCGCCGGGACACTGCGCTATCTCGACGGGGACCCCGCGGCCGAGATCCACACGAGGTTCGACTCGTCTCCCGGCCGGCCCTCGCCCCACGTCAATGGAGCGGGACCCGCCGGGCCTCCCCCGCCTGCGGAGTCGGTCCCGTTCTGATCTCCTCCTGATCCGTTCCGATCCGGTTCTGACCGGGTTCGGATCCGGCCCGTTCCGGGGTACGACACAGCACTGCCCGGCGCCTCCGTCGGGAGGGGCCGGGCAGCGCTGTGTCAGGAACGAGCGGGCTTACAGCCCCGCGGCCTTGCGCAGTGCGTCCACGCGGTCCGTGCGCTCCCAGGTGAAGTCGGGGAGTTCGCGGCCGAAGTGGCCGTACGCGGCGGTCTGGGCGTAGATCGGGCGCAGCAGGTCCAGGTCGCGGATGATCGCGGCCGGGCGGAGATCGAAGACCTCCGAGATGGCGTGCTCGATCTTCTCGACGTCGGTGGCGGCGGTGCCGAAGGTTTCGACGAACAGGCCCACCGGTTCGGCCTTGCCGATCGCGTAGGCGACCTGGACCTCGCAGCGGGTGGCGAGGCCTGCGGCCACCACGTTCTTGGCGACCCAGCGCATCGCGTACGCCGCCGAGCGGTCCACCTTCGACGGGTCCTTACCCGAGAACGCGCCGCCGCCGTGGCGGGCCATCCCCCCGTACGTGTCGATGATGATCTTGCGACCGGTCAGACCCGCGTCACCCATCGGGCCACCGATCTCGAAACGGCCCGTCGGGTTGACCAGCAGCCGGTACCCCTCGGTGTCCAGCTTGATGCCGTCATCGATCAGCTGCTTCAGCACATGCTCGACAACGAACTCACGAATGTCCGGCGCGAGCAGCGAGTCCAGATCGATATCACTCGCATGCTGCGAGGAGACCACGACCGTGTCCAGCCGCAGCGCCTTGTCACCGTCGTACTCAATGGTGACCTGAGTCTTCCCGTCCGGACGCAGATACGGGATCGTCCCGTTCTTACGAACCTCGGACAGACGACGCGACAACCGGTGCGCCAGATGGATCGGCAGCGGCATCAGCTCGGGCGTCTCGTCACACGCGTAGCCGAACATCAGGCCCTGGTCGCCCGCGCCCTGCTTGTCGAGATCATCATCCTCGGTACCCGAAGCGGCCACCCGCTTCTCGTACGCGGTGTCGACACCCTGCGCGATGTCCGGGGACTGCGCCCCGATCGACACCGACACACCACAGGAAGCACCGTCGAAGCCCTTCTTCGACGAGTCGTAACCGATCTCCAGGATCTTCTCCCGCACGAGCTGCGCGATCGGCGCGTACGCCTTCGTGGTGACCTCACCGGCCACATGCACCTGGCCCGTGGTGATCAGCGTCTCCACGGCCACACGGGAAGCGGGGTCCTCACGCAGAAGCGCGTCAAGAATCGTGTCGCTGATCTGGTCAGCGATCTTGTCAGGGTGGCCCTCGGTAACAGATTCCGAGGTGAACAGACGACGGGACACAACGCTCCCTGGGGTTGCAGCGGCTGCTGGCTGATCATGGGTGGAGTGGGCCGGGGGCTGCGCCCGGCTCATTCCGTGACCAGTTTATCGGTCGCCTCCGGTCAACGGGGAACGTGTCTCGCTCCGTGGGAGTCGTGTGACCAGAGGCACTGCACCGGCGGTACGGCCTTACGACCGCCGAAATGGGGTGGAAAACGGCCTCCACCGGCTTCCTCCGACCCGGTGGCTGTCACCAGATTTTCATCCGAAGCGCGATACCACCAGATCCCAGACGGTATCGGCAAGGGCTTCCTTGGAGCCGTACGGCACGGCGGTCTCGTCACCCCCGGCCGCGAGGACGACCGCTTCGTTCTCCTCGGAGCCGAAGGTCTTGTCCTCCCCGACCTCGTTGACGACGAGCAGATCACAGCCCTTGCGCCGCAGCTTGTGCCGTCCGTTGGAGAGCACGTCGTCCGTCTCCGCCGCGAATCCGACCACGACCTGTCCGGGCGTGGCGCGCTCCGCGGAGATCTCGGCGAGGATGTCCGGATTGCGGACCAGCGCGATGGGTGCGGGCTCCTGGCCGTCCCGCTTCTTGATCTTGCCCTGGGCGTAGGCCGCGGGCCGGAAGTCGGCCACCGCTGCCGCCATGACCACCGCGTCGGCGTCGGCCGCGGCCTTCAGTACCGCCTCCCGCAGCTGCACCGCCGTGCCCACGTGCACCACATCGGCCCCGGCCGGTGCGGGCAGTCCGGTGTTGGCCTCGATCAGCGTCACCCGGGCGCCGCGTGCGACAGCCGTACGGGCCAGGGCGTACCCCTGTTTGCCCGATGAGCGGTTCCCCAGATAGCGGACCGGGTCGAGCGGTTCACGGGTGCCGCCGGCGCTGACGACGACATGGCGGCCCGCGAGGTCGGGCTCCGCGGTCCCGCGGGTGAGCACCCGGCGGCAGGTCTCGAAGATCTCGCCGGGGTCGGGCAGCCTGCCCTTGCCGGTGTCCACGCCGGTGAGGCGCCCGACAGCCGGCTCGATCACGACGGCGCCGCGACGGCGCAGCGTCGCCACGTTCTCCTGGGTGGCCGGGTGCTCCCACATCTCGGTGTGCATCGCCGGGGCGAAGACCACCGGACATCGGGCGGTGAGGAGCGTGTTGGTCAGCAGGTCGTCGGCGAGCCCGTGGGCGGCCTTCGCGAGCAGGTCGGCGGTGGCGGGGGCGACCAGCACCAGATCCGCGCCCTGGCCGATCCGCACGTGCGGGACCTCGTGGACGTCGGACCAGACCTCGGTGGACACCGGGTGGCCGGAGAGCGCCGACCAGGTCGCGGCGCCGACGAAGTGGAGGGCGGAACCGGTCGGCACGACCCGTACGTCATGGCCGGACTCGGTCAGCCTGCGCAGCACCTCGCACGCCTTGTACGCGGCGATGCCTCCGCTGACCCCCAGAACGACCTTCGGCTTCTCCGCCACGTCCACGTCTCCCCGGCTTCGCTCCGCATTCGGATTCGTACACCCCCATGCTGCATCACGGGCGGGGCAGCGCTCCCGGGGGCCCCGGGAAACACTCCGGGCCCGGCAGCTGTGCTGCCGGGCCCGGAGTGAAAGAAATCACTGTCTGCGTTACTGCGCGGGGCCTTCGATGGCCTCGGAGGTCAGCAGACCCGCGTTGATCTCGCGGAGCGCGATCGAGAGGGGCTTCTCGTGGACGTGAGTGTCCACCAGCGGACCGACGTACTCCAGCAGGCCTTCGCCGAGCTGCGAGTAGTACGCGTTGATCTGGCGCGCGCGCTTGGCGGCGTAGATCACAAGGCTGTACTTGGAGTCGGTTGCCTCGAGCAGCTCATCAATCGGCGGGTTGATGATGCCCTCGGGCGTGGTGATGGAAGAGGACACTCTCTGCCTTCCGATGGAGTGAAAATCAAAGAACCTTGACCAAGGCTAGCAGCTCACGGGCCACGTCCTCGACGGAGGTATTGACAAGAGTCGTATCGAACTCCGACTCCGCGGCCAGTTCGATCTTCGCGGCCGCCAGCCTGCGTTCGATGACATCGGGCGGTTCGGTCCCGCGCCCGGTGAGCCGGCGGACCAGCTCGTCCCAGCTGGGCGGTGCCAGGAAGACCAGCTGGGCCTCGGGCATCGAATCCCGTACGAGCCGGGCGCCCTGGAGATCGATCTCCAGGAGCACCGGCTCCCCCGCCTCCAGGCGGTCCAGGACGGCCCGGCGCGGGGTGCCGTACCGATTGCCCGCGAATTCGGCCCACTCCAGCAGCTCACCGTTGGCGACGAGCTTGTCGAACTCCTCGTCGTCCACGAAAAAGTACTGGACGCCGTGGCGCTCGCCGGGGCGTGGCTTGCGGGTCGTCGCCGACACCGAGAGCCAGACCTCGGGGTGAACCTTGCGCATATGGGCGACGACCGTGCTCTTGCCGACCCCGGAGGGGCCGGAGAGCACGGTCAACCGCGGATGGGGGTCCGGGGGTACGGGGGTCGTCCCCCGGGGTGTTGCAGCCATGCGGCGATTATTCCAGCTTCCCGGGGGTGCCCGGGACGTCAGGCAGCGCCGCCACCGAACTCGCGCTCCAAAGAGGCGATCTGATTGGAGCCGAGACCGCGCACTCGGCGGCTCTCGGAGATGCCGAGCCGCTCCATGATCTGCTTGGCGCGGACCTTGCCCACACCGGGCAGGGACTCAAGGAGAGCGGAGACCTTCATCTTCCCGATGACGCCATTCTCCTGGCCCTGCTTGATGACCTCGTGCAGGGAGGCGCCGGAGTGCTTGAGTCGATTCTTGACCTCGGCCCGCTCCCGGCGAGCCGCGGCGGCCTTTTCGAGCGCGGCTGCGCGCTGTTCAGGGGTAAGGGGCGGAAGAGCCACGCCTACGTCACCTCGGATGTCGAACTGTCGGATACGGACCGGTGAGGAACCTGATCGCCCCACACCTGCGGAGCGACGAACAAGAGAATTGCACGTCGGCTCTCGACGGAGACTAGCGGCCAGGGCCGCTCCAGTCAGCGAGAACAGACGAAAAGTCCTGGTCAGCCTTGGCCGGAGGGGATATTTAGGGCATAACACCCCGGTTTTCGGCCCACCGGGCCGGAACTGGCTGAATCTCGCCGCACCGCCCCGGGTTTCCGGCCCGGGTTTCACGCCCGGCCCGGCCCCGGACCTCGCTGACCGGCCGGACGCTCGCTAACCGGCGACCGCGGTACGCACTTCGTCGGCGAACCGGGCGGCCGAATCGCGGAGGGCCGCGGTGTCGGGCCCGTGGCGCAGGACTCCCCGGCTGACGCTCGGCACCACGTTGCCGACCGCCGAACCGAACACCCGGGGCAGATCCGCGGGCGTCGCCCCCTGGGCGCCGATGCCGGGGGCGAGCAGCGGGCCGTTGATGTCCAGGCGTACCCCCGGGTCGCCGAGCGTCGCACCGACGACGGCGCCCACCGAGCCGAGCGGGTCGGCGCCCTCGTTCTCGGCCGCCATGTGGTCGAGCATCACCCGGGCGAGCGGCCGGCCGTCGAGCGTTGTGGCCCGCTGGACCTCGGCGCCCTCCGGGTTGGAGGTCAGCGCGAGGACGAAGACGCCCGCGCCGCTGAGCACCGCCGCGTCCAGGGCCGGCCGCAGCGAGCCGAAGCCGAGGTACGGCGAGAGGGTCACCGCGTCCGAGAAGAGCGGCGAGCCCTGGTCCAGATAGGTCGCGGCGTAGGCACCCATGGTCGAGCCGATGTCGCCGCGCTTGGCGTCCATGAGCACCAGGGCCCCGGCCGAACGCGCCTCGGCGACGGCCTTCTCCAGGACGGCGATGCCGCGTGAGCCGAACCGCTCGAAGAAGGCGGACTGCGGCTTGAGCACCGCGACCCGGTCGGCCAGCGCCTCCACGACCGTACGTGTGAAGCGCTCCAGACCGGCGATGTCGTCGCCGAGGCCCCAGGCGGTCAGCAGGGAGGCGTGCGGGTCGATACCGACGCAGAGCGGCCCGCGGGTGTCCATCGCCCGGCGGAGCCGGGTGCCGAACGGTTCGAGTGGCTGCTGGGGCGTCATCGGGTGGCCTTCCGGGTGTCGGCGCCGACGGCTTCGGCGAGGGTGGCGTACGGGCTGTTGCGCAGCCGGGCCGCGAGGCCCTTGTGGATCGCGCGGGCCCAGAACGGGCCCTGGTAGATGAAGGCGCTGTAGCCCTGGACCAGCGTGGCCCCTGCCAGGATCCGCTGCCAGGCGTCCTCGGCGGTCTCGATGCCGCCGACCCCGATCAGGGTGAGGTCGCCGCCCACGCGCCCGTGCAGACGGCGCAGGACCTCCAGGGAGCGTTCCTTGAGCGGTGCGCCGGAGAGGCCGCCGGTCTCCTCCGTGAGCTCGGGGGCGGACCGCAGGCCGAGGCTGTCGCGCGCGATGGTGGTGTTGGTGGCGATGATGCCGTCCAGGCCCAGTTCCACCGCCAGGTCGGCGACGGCGTCCACGTCCTCGTCGGCCAGGTCGGGGGCGATCTTCACCAGGAGCGGGACCCGCCGCTCCGTGACGGTGCGGTCGGCCGCCTCGCGTACGGCGGTCAGCAGCGGGCGCAGCGCTTCCGTGGCCTGGAGGTTCCGCAGGCCCGGGGTGTTCGGCGACGACACATTGACCACCAGGTAGTCCGCGTGGCGGGCCAGCCGTTCGGTCGACGTGACGTAGTCGCCGGTGGCTTCCTCCTCGGGGACGACCTTGGTCTTGCCGATGTTGACGCCGACGGTGGTCCTGAAGACGGGGTTACGGGCCGCCAGACGGGCCGCCACGGCCGCGGAGCCCTCATTGTTGAAGCCCATGCGGTTGATGAGCGCGCGGTCCGCCACCAGGCGGAAGAGCCGCTTCCCGGGGTTGCCGGGCTGGGGCTGCGCGGTGACTGTGCCGATCTCGACGTGGTCGAAGCCGAGCATGGTCATACCGTCGATGGCGACCGCGTTCTTGTCGAAGCCGGCGGCGAGGCCGAAGGGGCCGTGCATCCGCAGACCGAGGGCCTCCGTGCGCAGTTCCTTGTGGCGGGGCGCGAGAGCGGCGGCTGCGAAGGTGCGCAGCACCGGGATCCGCGCCGCGGTGCGGATCCAGCGGAAGGCCAGGTGGTGGGCGCGCTCGGGGTCCATCCGCTTGAAGACCAGGTCGAAGAAGAGTTTGTACATCCGGCTTTCCTCATGACGAGCCCCCGGGCGGGAACTCACGTACGGGGGCTCATGAAGAGGGGGACACCGTTTCCGGTGTCCCCCTCGTGGGCTGCTACGCCTCGCGTGCCGCGGTCAGATGGCGTGCGTGTTCCTGGAGGGAACGGACGCCGACGTCGCCGCCGTTGAGTGCGTCGATGCCTTGTACGGCGGCGGCGAGTGCCTGGACCGTGGTGAGGCAGGGCACGGAGCGGGCCACGGCCGCGGTACGGATCTCGTAGCCGTCGAGCCGGCCACCGGTGCCGTAGGGGGTGTTGACGATCAGGTCGACGTCCCCGTCGTGGATGAGCTGGACGATGGTCCGCTCACCACCGGGGCCCTCGCCCTCGGAGAGCTTGCGGACCACGGTCGCGTTGATCCCGTTACGCCGCAGTACCTCCGCGGTCCCCGAGGTGGCCAGGAGCTCGAAGCCGTGCGCGACCAGCTCACGGGCCGGGAAGATCATCGAGCGTTTGTCCCGGTTGGCGACCGAGATGAACGCCCGCCCCTTGGTCGGCAGCGGCCCGTACGCCCCCGCCTGCGACTTCGCGTACGCGGTCCCGAAGACCGAGTCGATGCCCATGACCTCACCGGTCGAGCGCATCTCCGGGCCGAGGACGGTGTCGACGCCACGGCCGTGCATGTCACGGAAACGCGACCACGGCATCACCGCCTCCTTCACCGAGATCGGCGCGTCCTGCGGCAGAGTCCCACCGTCGCCGGTCGCCGGGAGCATCCCCTCCGCGCGCAGCTCGGCGACGGTCGCGCCGAGTGAGATGCGGGCTGCGGCCTTGGCCAGCGGGACCGCGGTGGCCTTCGAGGTGAAGGGCACCGTACGGGAGGCGCGCGGGTTGGCTTCCAGGACGTAGAGGATGTCCCCGGCCAGCGCGAACTGGATATTGATCAGCCCGCGGACACCGACGCCCTTGGCGATGGCCTCGGTCGAGGTGCGCAGCCGTTTGATGTCGAAGCCGCCGAGGGTGATGGGGGGCAGCGCGCAGGCGGAGTCGCCGGAGTGGATTCCGGCTTCCTCGATGTGTTCCATGACGCCGCCGAGGTAGAGCTCGGTGCCGTCGTAGAGCGCGTCGACGTCGATCTCGATCGCGTCGTCGAGGAATCGGTCGACCAGCACCGGGCGGGTAGGACTGATCTCCGTGGACTCGGCGATGTAGGAGGCGAGTCGGGTCTCGTCGTAGACGATCTCCATGCCGCGTCCGCCGAGCACGTAGGAGGGGCGGACCAGGACCGGGTAGCCGATCTCGTCGGCGATGGCCTTGGCCTCGTCGAACGTGGTGGCCGTGCCGTGCTTGGGCGCGGGCAGTCCGGCCTCGGCGAGGACCTGGCCGAACGCGCCGCGGTCCTCAGCGGCGTGGATGGCCTCCGGCGGGGTGCCGACGACCGGCACGCCGTTGTCCTTGAGGGCCTGTGCCAGGCCCAGCGGGGTCTGGCCGCCGAGCTGCACGATGACACCGGCGACGGGCCCCGCCAGGGTCTCGGCGTGCACGATCTCCAGGACGTCTTCGAGGGTGAGCGGCTCGAAGTAGAGCCGGTCGGAGGTGTCGTAGTCGGTGGAGACCGTCTCGGGGTTGCAGTTGACCATCACGGTCTCGTAGCCGGCGTCGCTGAGCGCGAAGGAGGCGTGGACACAGGAGTAGTCGAACTCGATGCCCTGGCCGATCCGGTTCGGACCCGACCCCAGAATGATCACGGCGGGCTTCTCGCGCGGCGCGACCTCGCTCTCCTCGTCGTAGGAGGAGTAGAAGTACGGGGTCTTCGCGGCGAACTCGGCGGCGCAGGTGTCGACCGTCTTGTAGACCGGGCGCACCCCCAGCGCGTGCCGCACCTCGCGGACGACGTCCTCACGCAGGCCCCGGATCCCCGCGATCTGAGCGTCCGAGAAGCCATGCCGCTTCGCATCCGCCAACAGCTGCGGGTCGAGCTTCTCGGCGGCGGCCAGCTCCTGCGCGTGCTCCAGGATCAGGAACAGCTGGTCGACGAACCACGGGTCGATCTTCGTCGCGTCGAAGACCTCTTCGGGTGTCGCGCCGGCCCGCATGGCCTGCATGACCGTGTTGATCCGGCCGTCGGTCGGAACCCCGGCCTTCTCCAGCAGCTTGGACTTGTCGCCGGGGTCACCGGTGAAGGTGAACTGCGAGCCCTTCTTCTCCAGCGAACGCAGCGCCTTGTTCAGCGCCTCGGAGAAGTTACGGCCGATCGCCATCGCCTCGCCCACCGACTTCATGGTCGTGGTGAGCGTGGCATCCGCGGCGGGGAACTTCTCGAACGCGAACCGCGGGACCTTCACCACCACGTAGTCGAGCGTCGGCTCGAACGATGCCGGAGTCTTCTCCGTGATGTCGTTCGGGATCTCGTCCAGCGTGTATCCGACAGCGAGCCGGGCCGCGATCTTCGCGATCGGGAACCCCGTCGCCTTCGACGCCAGCGCCGAGGACCGCGAAACACGCGGGTTCATCTCGATGACGATGATCCGGCCGTCTTCGGGGTTGACGGCGAACTGGATGTTGCAGCCGCCGGTGTCGACGCCCACCTCACGGATGATCGCGATACCGATGTCCCGCAGCCGCTGATACTCACGGTCGGTCAGCGTCATCGCCGGAGCCACCGTGATCGAGTCCCCGGTGTGCACGCCCATCGGGTCGAAGTTCTCGATGGAGCAGACGACCACGACGTTGTCGTGCTTGTCCCGCATCAGCTCCAGCTCGTACTCCTTCCATCCCAGGATGGACTCCTCCAGGAGCACCTCGGTGGTCGGCGACAGCATCAGCCCCTGCCCCGCGATCCGCCGCAGCTCCTCCTCGTCGTGCGCGAAGCCGGAACCGGCGCCACCCATCGTGAAGGAGGGGCGGACGACGACGGGGTAGCCGCCGAGCTCGTCGACGCCGTTGATGATGTCGTCCATCGTGTGACAGATCACCGAGCGGGCGGACTCACCGTGACCGATCTTGGTGCGCACGGCCTCGACGACACCCTTGAACAGGTCGCGGTCCTCGCCCTTGTTGATCGCCTCGACGTTCGCGCCGATCAGCTCGACCCCGTACTTCTCCAGCACCCCGCCCTCGTGCATCGAGATCGCGGTGTTCAGCGCGGTCTGCCCGCCCAAGGTCGGCAGCAGGGCGTCCGGGCGCTCCTTCGCGATGATCTTCTCGACGAACTCCGGAGTGATCGGCTCGACGTAGGTGGCGTCGGCGATCTCCGGGTCGGTCATGATCGTGGCCGGGTTCGAGTTGACCAGGATGACCCGCAGGCCCTCCGACTTGAGCACCCGGCACGCCTGGGTACCCGAGTAATCGAACTCGGCAGCCTGACCAATGACGATCGGACCGGACCCGATCACCAGAACGGACTGGATATCGGTGCGCTTAGGCACGCTGGCCCTCCATCAGGGATACGAAGCGGTCGAAGAGGTACGCGGCGTCGTGCGGGCCTGCGGCTGCTTCGGGGTGGTACTGGACGCTGAAGGCCGGCTGGTCGAGCAGCTGGAGTCCTTCGACCACGTTGTCGTTGAGACAGACGTGGGAGACCTCGGCACGGCCGTAGGGCGTGTCGGAGACCTGGTCGAGCGGCGCGTCGACGGCGAAGCCGTGGTTGTGCGCGGTGACCTCGACCTTGCCGGTCGTACGGTCCTGCACGGGCTGGTTGATGCCGCGGTGGCCGTACTTGAGCTTGTAGGTGCCGAAGCCCAGCGAGCGGCCGAGCAACTGGTTGCCGAAGCAGATGCCGAAGAGCGGGGTCTTCCGCTCCAGGACGGCCTTGATGACCGTCAGGTCGGCGGTGGCGGGGTCGCCGGGGCCGTTGGAGAGGAACACTCCGTCGGGGGCGACCGCGTACACGTCGTCGGCGGTGGCGGTCGCGGGCAGGACGTGCACCTCGATGCCGCGCTCGGCCATCCGGTGCGGGGTCATGCCCTTGATGCCGAGGTCGATGGCGGCGACCGTGAACTTCTTCTCGCCGACCGCCGGGACCACGTACGTCTCGGTGGTGGCGACCTCGGCGGAGAGGTCGGCGCCGTTCATCTCGGGTGCCTGCCGGACCTTGGCAAGGAGCATTCCCTCGTCGGCGACCGCGTTGCCGGAGAAGATGCCGACGCGCATCGCGCCGCGCTCCCGCAGATGCCGGGTGAGGGCCCGGGTGTCGATACCGCTGATGCCGACGATGCCCTGCTTCACCAGCTCGTCGTCGAGGGAGCGGCGTGAGCGCCAGTTCGACGGGATACGGGCGGGGTCGCGTACGACATAGCCGGCGACCCAGATCTTCGCGGACTCGTCGTCCTCGTCGTTGACGCCGGTGTTGCCCACGTGCGGGGCGGTCATCACGACGACCTGGCGGTGGTAGGAGGGGTCGGTGAGGGTTTCCTGGTAACCGGTCATGCCGGTGTTGAACACCGCTTCACCGAAGGTCTCCCCGGTGGCCCCGTAGGAGCGGCCGCGGAAGCACCGGCCGTCCTCCAGGACGAGTACGGCGGGGGATGCCGCTTTCCTCTCCGAGGCGTTCCCCGGGCTGGAGATCGTCATCGTGCGGTGCCTTCCGTCGTGATCGGGTGGTGCGTGGTGCTGGTGGTGCTGTCCGTGGTGTGCGCGCCCGCCGGGTGGCTCATGGCGTTGACGGCCTCGACCCAGGCGGCCTGTTCCGCCGCCCGGTCGGAGCGGAAGCCGGAGTCGAGCAGCTTGTCGCCGTGCTGCCAGGTGATGATCAGCATGCCGCCCTCGGTGAGGACCTTGCCCGCGATGCCCTTGTCGAGCCGGGCCTCGCGGAGCTGCGCCGCCGGGATGAAGAAGTCCTCGGCCCCGGGGCGTACGACCTCCACACCCGCGTCCGTGAGCGTCACCTCGGCCTTGCTGCGGGTGCCCAGGCCGTGCGCGACGATCCGGTCGAGCCACTGCCCTGCCGTGGTCGAGCCGTGGTAGCGACCGCTCATCTCCAGTCTGGCCGCACCCGGTTCGTCCGGCATTCCAGGCAGCTCGGGGAGGTCGCTCTGGAGCGTCCCGCGCCACTTCCAGCCTTCGCGCATCAGCCAGTAGACGAGCGCGACGAAGAGCAGCAGGCCGACGATCCAGCCGATGCGGCCCGACCAGTCGGTGACGTCCGCCGACTTCTGTTCCGCTGCGAGGTGAAGATTGATGAGAGGTGTCACGCCAGCTTCCCGTCCACGACCGTTGCCCTGCCCCGCAGGAAGGTGTGGGTGACGCGTCCCGGCAGCTCACGGCCCTCGTACGGAGTGTTGCGGCTGCGGGAGGCGAAGCCCGCGGGGTCCACCTCACCACGGTAAGCCGCGTCGACCAGCGTGAGGTTCGCGGGCTCACCGGCGGCGATCGGCCGGCCGTGGCCCGCCAGGCGGCCGATGGCAGCGGGGCGGAAGGACATCCGGTCGGCGACCGTCTCCCAGTCGACGAGCCCGGTGTCGACCATCGTCTGCTGGACGACGGAGAGCGCGGTCTCCAGGCCCACCATCCCCATGGCGGCGGCCGCCCACTCGCAGTCCTTGTCCTCGTGCGGGTGCGGGGCGTGGTCGGTGGCGACGCAGTCGATCGTGCCGTCGGCGAGCGCCTCGCGCAGGGCCATCACATCGGCCTCGGTGCGCAGCGGCGGGTTGACCTTGTAGACCGGGTTGTACGTACGGACCAGCTCGTCGGTGAGGAGGAGGTGGTGCGGGGTCACCTCGGCCGTGACGTTCCAGCCCTTGGACTTGGCCCAGCGGACGATCTCCACGGAACCGGCCGTCGAGAGGTGGCAGATGTGCACCCGGGAGCCGACGTGGGCGGCGAGCAGCACATCGCGGGCGATGATCGACTCCTCGGCGACGGCGGGCCAGCCGCCGAGACCCAGTTCGGAGGAGACGACGCCCTCGTTCATCTGGGCGCCCTCGGTGAGCCGGGGCTCCTGGGCGTGCTGGGCCACGACGCCGTCGAAGGCCTTCACGTACTCCAGGGCGCGGCGCATGATCACGGCGTCGTCCACGCACTTGCCGTCGTCGGAGAAGACCCGGACGGCGGCGGCCGAGTCGTGCATCGCGCCGAGTTCGGCGAGCTGCTTGCCGGCCAGGCCGACGGTGACGGCGCCGATGGGCTGCACGTCGCAGTAGCCGGACTCCTTGCCCAGGCGCCAGACCTGCTCCACGACGCCGGCGGTGTCCGCGACGGGGAAGGTGTTCGCCATGGCGTGGACGGCGGTGAATCCGCCGGAGGCGGCGGCCTTGGTACCGGTGAGCACGGTCTCGGAGTCCTCACGGCCCGGCTCACGCAGATGGGTGTGCAGGTCGACGAGGCCGGGCAGCAGGATCCGGCCGTCGGCCTCGATGACATCGGCGCCGTCGGCGGACAGGCCGGGGCCCACCGCCGCGATGGTCTCGCCGTCGATCAGGACGTCCTGCGGCTCGCCGCCGAGCACCTTCGCACCACGGATCAGGGTCTTGCTCATGATTACTTGCTCTCCTCGGTACGGGAAGTCATGGCGGGCTCGGAGCCGCCCAGCAGCAGATAGAGGACGGCCATCCGGATCGAGACGCCGTTGGCGACCTGCTCCACGGCGGTGCAGCGGTCCGAGTCGGCGACGTCGGCGGTGATCTCCATCCCGCGGTTCATCGGTCCGGGGTGCATCACGATGGAGTCGCCGGGCATCCGCGCCATGCGGTCGCCGTCCAGGCCGTAGCGGCGCGAGTACTCGCGTTCGGTGGGGAAGAAGGCCGCGTTCATCCGCTCGCGCTGCACACGCAGCATCATGACGGCGTCGGATTCGGGGAGCACCCGGTCGAGGTCGTACGAGACCTCACAGGGCCAGTGCTCGACGCCGATGGGCACCAGCGTGGGCGGCGCGACCAGCGTCACCCGGGCGCCGAGGGTGTGCAGCAGATGGACGTTGGACCGGGCGACCCTGCTGTGCAGCACGTCGCCGACGATGGTGATCCGGCGGCCTTCGAGGTCGCGCCCTATGCCGGTGTCGGCCCCGACCAGCCTGCGGCGCATGGTGAACGCGTCGAGGAGTGCCTGGGTGGGGTGTTCGTGGGTGCCGTCGCCCGCGTTGACGACAGCGCCGTCGATCCAGCCCGATGTGGCGAGCCGGTACGGGGCCCCGGACGAGCCGTGCCGGATGACGACGGCGTCGGCGCCCATGGCTTCCAGGGTCAGCGCGGTGTCCTTGAGGGACTCGCCCTTGGAGACCGACGAGCCCTTCGCGGAGAAGTTGATGACGTCGGCGGAGAGCCGCTTGGCCGCGGCCTCGAAGGAGATGCGGGTCCGGGTCGAGTCCTCGAAGAAGAGGTTGACGACGGTCCGGCCGCGCAGGGTCGGAAGCTTCTTGACCGGCCGGTCGGCGACCCGGGCCATCTCCTCGGCGGTGTCGAGGATCAGGACGGCGTCGTCACGGGTGAGATCGGCGGCCGAGATGAGGTGACGCTTCATCTGGGTGTTCTCCATGTTTTCGCGGGGGTCGCGGAGGACGCAGCGGATTCAGGCAGGGCAGGCGGGCGGGCACAGCTCTGCGGCCCGGGTCGCGGGCCGTACGGGAGAGGAGCTAACGGCCGCCGGCCGGGGCGGTCCGCTCGGTACCGAGCAGGACCGTGTCGCGGCCGTCCTCCTCGGCGAGCTGGACCTTGACCGTCTCCCGCAGCGACGTGGGGAGGTTCTTGCCGACGTAGTCCGCGCGGATCGGGAGTTCGCGGTGGCCGCGGTCGACGAGGACCGCGAGCTGCACCGCGCGCGGGCGGCCGATGTCGCCCAGGGCGTCCAGCGCGGCACGGATCGTACGGCCGGAGAAGAGCACGTCGTCGACGAGGACCACCAGGCGTCCGTCGACGCCGTCCGCGGGGATGTCCGTACGGGCCAGCGCGCGGGCGGGCCGCATCCGCAGGTCGTCGCGGTACATGGTGATGTCCAGGGAACCGACCGGGATCGTACGGCCGGTGATCTCTTCGAGCTTGGCCGCGAGCCTGCGGGCCAGGAACACACCGCGGGTCGGGATGCCGAGGAGCACGACGTCTTCGGCGCCCTTGGCGCGTTCGACGATCTCGTGAGCGATACGGGTCAGAACCCGTGCGATGTCCGGGGCCTCCAGAACGGGGCGCGCGCCGGAACCACCGCTGCCTGCGCCGGCACCGTTCGGGCCCGCACTGGCAGAACTTCCACTGGCTGAACTTGCACTGCTGGTGTCCATATGAAACGGACCTCCTTCTCCGCCTCACGGGACGGACCTTAAAGGACGTCGGGATTACAACAGCCACCGTACCAGGGGCGGAGCGGGCGTTCCCGCCCTGGTCCGGAGGCGGTCCGGAGGCGGTCCGGACCATTCGGCTTGACGCATCCAAGTAACGCTGCGTAACCTCACAGTGAGTTACCAGCCGCGCGGCGGAGCCGCAGTGCATCTCAGCGTCCGGGGAGCCATATGTCCAGCGAATACGCAAAACAGCTCGGGGCCAAGCTCCGTGCCATCCGCACCCAGCAGGGCCTTTCCCTCCACGGTGTCGAGGAGAAGTCCCAGGGCCGGTGGAAGGCCGTAGTGGTGGGTTCGTACGAGCGTGGCGACCGCGCCGTGACCGTCCAGCGCCTCGCCGAGCTGGCGGACTTCTACGGGGTTCCGGTGCAGGAGCTGCTGCCGGGCACGACGCCGGGCGGAGCGGCCGAGCCGCCGCCGAAGCTCGTCCTGGACCTGGAGCGCCTCGCCCACGTCCCGCCGGAGAAGGCCGGGCCGCTCCAGCGCTACGCGGCCACGATCCAGAGCCAGCGCGGCGACTACAACGGCAAGGTGCTGTCGATCCGCCAGGACGACCTGCGCACACTCGCCGTCATCTACGACCAGTCCCCCTCGGTGCTCACCGAGCAGCTGATCAGCTGGGGTGTGCTGGACGCGGACGCGCGGCGCGCGGTCGCGCACGACGAGGGCTGAGCCGCTCGCCGATTGTTCAACAGAAGAAACGTCTCGTCCGAAGGGCGGCCCCGCATATGCCGGTGGCCGCCTTTCGGGTTTCCGGCTCCCGGCGGCGGTCGGCCCACCTCAGTCCGACACCGTCAGTCCCCCGCCGTCAGTCCCCGCCGTCAGTCCCGCGGGCCGGTAGAGCCGGCCGACGAGTTCGGGCAGCAGCCGTTCGGCGAGTTTCGGCGGCAGCGCCTGGAGCACCGCGAGGACGGGCGCCATCCGCTCGGGCAGCTCCCCCTGCGCCCCCACTCCGGCGAAGTCGACCGCGAGAGCCGCCTCCTCGGGGGTGAGCGTCTCCGGGTCGAGTGCCGCGGCGGCCGCGAGCACCGCGGGATCGGCCTCGGCGGGCCCGGTGGCCGCGGCTGCGGCCACCGCGGCGGTCAGCGCGCCGAGCAGCTTCCGTACGGTGTCCTCCCCCGCCATCGCCGCCGTCACGGTGAGATGCAGATTGGCCGGTGAGCCCGCGAAGGCGGGCTGCGGCTGTACGTACCAGCCCAGGCGGCGCATCTCGTCCGCCACCACGAACGGGTCGATGCCCGGTCCGTCGCCGGCGATCGCGAGCAGTGAGGAGTCGGGGCTGCCGAGCACCCGGAGCCCGTCGATGTCCGCGATCCCCACCACGAGCGCCGTCACCGCCTCGTGGACGCGCAGCGAGAGCGCCGTGTACCCGTCGGTGCCGATCCGCTCAAGAACCGCCCAGGCGGCAGCCAGCGGCCCGGCCGGTTTGGTGCCCTGGAGGGTGGCGTTGACCACCGGGTAGCCGGGCCATGAGGCATGCGCGAACCAGCCGTGCCTGCGGAGTTCGGCGTCCCTGAACAGCAGGACCGACGCGCCCTTGGCCGTGTATCCGTACTTGTGCAGGTCGACCGAGAGCGAGGTGACACCGGGCACGGCAAGATCGAACGGCGGCGGCGCCGGCGCATCAGCGCCCAGCCTCAGATGCCCCAGGTACCAGCCGCCGATACATGCGTCGACGTGGCAGAGCACGCCGTGCCGGGCCGCCTCGGCGGCGGCTTCAGCGACCGGGTCGATCACCCCGTGGGCGTACGAGGGCGCGGAGACCACCACGAGCGCCGTGCGGTCGGAGAGCGCGGCCGTGAGGTCGGCGACGCGCACCCGGTAGGTCAGCGGGTCCACCGGGACCACCACGGTCCTGAGCCCGAAGAGCGCGGCGGCCTTGTGGAAGGCCGCGTGCGCGGTCTCGGGCAGCACCAGTTCGGGTTCGGTGACACCACGGGTGCGCAGTGCGTGTTCGCGGGCGGTGAGGACGGCGAGCAGACAGCTCTCCGTACCGCCGCTGGTGAAGGTGCCCACGGTGTCAGGGCCGCCGCCGAGCAGCCGGGCGGTGCGCGCCACGATGTCGTTCTCCAGGGACACCACACTGGGGAAGGCCGTCATGTCGAGGCCGTTGACGCCCGCGAACGCGGCGGCCGCCGCATTGGCCAGCTCCTCGATGCCCGGCAGGCCCGAGTCGTAGACGTACGCCATGGTGCGTCCGCCCCTGACGGGCAGATCGGCCGCGCGCAGGGCGCCGAGCCTGTCGAGGATGCGCCGGTCGGCGGGGGCGTACGGTCCGGTCCCCGCGGGGACCGGCTCGCCGGTCTGTGCACCTGGGTCAGCCATGCGCGCAACCTAGGTCACGGTCCGCGGAACGCACCAGGCCCGGAGCGGAAGATTGTTCATCTTCTGCTCCGGGCCTGGCTGGGCGGACTCCGTGACCGGGGTCAGTCGCGGCGCAGACTCGGCTTGAGGTCCTTGAACCGGCCGAGCAGGCCGTTGATGAAGGCCGGCGACTCGTCGGTGGAGAACTCCTTGGCGAGCTGCACCGCCTCGTCCATCACGACGGCGTCCGGCGTCCCGTCGACCCACACCAGCTCGTGCGCGCTGAGCCTGATGATGTTGCGGTCGACGACCGGCATCCGGTCGAGGGTCCAGCCCACCGCGTAGGTGGCGATGAGGTCGTCGATACGGTCCGCGTGCTCCGCGTACCCCTCGACGAGCTCCATCGTGTACTCACTGACCGGTGGCTGCCGGTCGTCGGTCCGGGCGTGACGGATCCAGTCCGCGAGGACGGTCTGCACGGACGCCCCGCGCTGGTCGGCCTCGAAGAGGATCTGGAAGGCGCGCTTGCGCGCCGTGTTCCGGGCAGCCACGGTTAGCTGTTCACCCGGCCGAGATAATCACCGGATCGCGTGTCGACCTTGATCTTCTCGCCGGTCGTGATGAACAGCGGGACACCGATCTCGTAACCGGTCTCCAGGGTGGCCGGCTTGGTGCCGCCGGTGGAACGGTCGCCCTGGACGCCCGGGTCGGTGTGCTGGATCGTCAGCTCGACCGCGGCCGGGAGCTCGACGTAGAGCACCTCGCCCTCGTACTGGGCGACCGAGGCGGTGAAGCCCTCGATGAGGAAGTTGGCCGCGTCACCGACCGACTTGCGGTCGACCATCAGCTGGTCGTAGGTGTCCATGTCCATGAACACGAAGTACTCGCCGTCCATGTACGAGAACTGCATGTCGCGTCGGTCAATGGTGGCCGTCTCGACCTTCACACCGGCGTTGAACGTCTTGTCGACGACCTTGCCGGAAAGCACGTTCTTGAGCTTGGTGCGCACAAAAGCCGGGCCCTTGCCGGGCTTGACGTGCTGGAACTCGACGACGGACCAGAGCTGGCCCCCGTCGAGCTTGAGCACCAGGCCGTTCTTGAGGTCGTTCGTGGAAGCCACGGTTGAGGTTCTCCTGGACTGCAGCGTGTGTGGGACCGCGGGTGCACGCCACTAGAGGGCGAGCAGCTCCTTGGTCGTAATGGTGAGTAGCTCGGGTCCGCCGTCCGCCTCAGGGCGTACGACGAGCGTGTCATCGATCCGGACTCCGCCCCGGCCAGGGAGGTGGACCCCCGGTTCGACGGTGACCGGCACGCAAGCGTCCAGTTTACCCATGGCCGCAGGTGCCAGCTGCGGGTCCTCGTCGATTTCGAGCCCGACACCGTGTCCGGTCGACGGGCCGAGGGTGTCGCCGTGGCCCGCGGCCTCCAGTACATGGCGTGCCGCGAGGTCCACGTCCCGGCAGGCCGCGCCGGGCACAAGTGCCTCCCGACCTGCCCGTTGTGCGGCGAAGACCAGGTCGTACAGCTCGATCTGCCAGTCCGCGGGCGCCGTCCCGATGACGAACGTCCGGCCGATCTCACATCGGTATCCGCGGTACACCGCCCCGAGCCGGACGGAGAGCAGATCGCCCTCCTCGACCCGGCGGTCGGTCGGGCGGTGGCCGCACAGTCCGGCGTTGGGACCGGTGGCCACCGAGGTCGGGAGGGAAGGACCGGCGGCTCCGTGGTCGACCAGGCGGCGCTCCAGCTCCAGGGCGAGATGGCGCTCGGTGCGCCCGACGAGGATCGATTCGAGCAGCTCGCCCAGGGCCTGGTCGGTGATCTCCCCCGCGGTGCGCAGACAGCGGATCTCGTCCTCGTCCTTGATGATCCGCTGCTGCTCGACGGCGCGGGCGAGATCGGCGAGACGCACCCGCGGAGCCACCGACTGCAGGGCCCGGTGCCGCGCGACGGTCAGATGGTGCTCCTCGACGGCCAGCGTCACGGCGCCCACCGAGCCGAGCCGGCCGGCGGCTGCCACCGCCGGGTCGCCGCCCGGCGCCGGCAGCACCGTGAGCCGCAGGTGCTCGTCGGGGCGGCCGTCCTGGTGGTCGTCCGGCGGCTCGGCAGGGCAGAGAAGCTCATCGCCGTCGGGGCCCAGCAGCAGGACCGCGCCCGCCGGGGCCGCACCGGCGAGATACCGGACGTTGGCCGGCCGGGAGACCAGCGCCGCCCCGCTGCCCGCTGCCAGGCACCGGTCGCGCAGCCTTGCCCGGCGGACCGCAAACACCTCTGCCATGGTCCCGAGCCTAGGAGCGGCAGCGGGTCCCGGCTGGTTCAGCGCGTCCGACCGGGGAGCTTCACCAGGTCGGAGGGGAGGCGATGGAGCGGGCGAGTACGTCGTCGAGCACCTGGGCGGTGGTCGCCACGTCGTAGCCCGAGTTGTCGATGATCGGCAGCCCCGAGCCGTACCAGCCGGCCATCCGGCCGTGGATCCGGGCGACTTCCTCGTCGCCGAGGCGGCGGTTGCCGCTGCGGGCCGCGTTGCGCTCCAGGACGACTTCCAGGCCCGGCAGCAGGACGACGGGCAGCAGGCCGGGGCCCACGTGGCGCTTCCAGCCGCCGAGGCCGACGACCGGGCGGTCGGGGAAGACCGCGTCGTCGAGGATGCAGGAGATGCCGTTGGCCAGGAAGTTGCGCGCGGCGAAGCCGCAGGTGCGGCGGGCCAGCCGGTACTGGGCCTCGGAGTGGTCGTTCCAGCCGGTCTTGGGGTCGGCGAAACCGGAGCAGACCCACTCGCGTACGTCGTCGAGGCTGATGTGCGACGTGGGCATCCGGCGGCTCCGCGCCCAGTGCCGGGCGACGGTGGTCTTGCCGGCGCCCGCCGGTCCTATGAGGAGGACGGCGAGCGTGGTGTTGCCGGTGTCGGCCGGGGTGCTGGCCACGGGCGGCGCCGGCAGCGGGACCGGCCCACCGGGCGGCAGCTGGATGTGGCCGGTCGTCTCCATGGACGGCGGCGCCGGCGGCGGCTGGGGCGGCGGCGCGGGCGGGCCCGCCGGCCGGCCGGGTGCCACCCAGCCCGGGGGCCGGCCGGGATGCTGGGCGCTCTGTCCCCAGCCTGCGGCGCCCGGTGGGGGCGGCGGCAGCGGAGGTCCCACAGCGTGCTGCATCCGGTGCCACTCCGTCTCGCTCAGCCGACTGGTTCTCGTACTGAACGGTACCCTCCCCGGCCGGCACCCTGTGAACGGCCGGGGAGGGACCAAAGTCCGGCTTCAGCCGGGGAGTTCCCCGGCCAGCGCCCGCAGGGCGAGGCGGTAGGAGCCGATCCCGAAGCCCGCCACGGTACCGCTGGCGACCGCGGCGATTACCGAGTTGTGACGGAACTCCTCGCGGGCGTACGGATTCGAGATGTGCACCTCGATGAGCGGGGCGGTGCGCTGGGCCGCCGCGTCCCGCATCGCGTACGAGTAGTGCGTGAATGCACCGGGGTTGATCACGACGGGGACCGCACCGTCGGCCGCCTCGTGCAGCCAGCGGATCATCTCGCCCTCGTCGTTGGTCTCACGCACCTCGACGTCGAGACCGAGCTCCTTGCCCAGCAGGGTGCAGGCCTCGACGAGTCCCGCGTACGACGTCGCACCGTAGACGTCGGGCTCGCGGGAGCCCAGCCTGCCCAGGTTGGGGCCGTTGAGGACGAGGACGCGGGCGCTCACGCGGAGACCTCACCGAACGCGGCGAGCAGGACGGCCGGGTCGGGACCCTCCAGGACCGTCGGCTTGGCGAGTCCGTCGAGGACGATGAAGCGCAGGACGTTGCCCCGGGACTTCTTGTCGACCTTCATCGTCTCCAGGAGCTTGGGCCACTGGTCGCCCCGGTAGGTCAGCGGCAGCCCGACGGAGGCGAGTACGGCGCTGTGCCGGTCGGCGGTCGCGTCGTCGAGGCGCCCCGCGAGACGGCCGAGTTCGGCGGCGAACACCATGCCGACCGAGACGGCGGCGCCGTGCCGCCACTTGTAGCGCTCGTTCTTCTCGATGGCGTGGGCGAGCGTGTGGCCGTAGTTGAGGATCTCCCGCAGCCCCGACTCCTTGAGGTCGTTCGACACGACCTCGGCCTTGACCCGGATGGACCGCTCGATCAGCTCGGCGGTGTGCGGTCCTGCGGGTGTACGGGCCCCCTCGGGGTCGGACTCCACGAGGTCGAGGATGGCCGGGTCGGCGATGAAACCGGCCTTGATGATCTCGGCCATCCCGGAGACGTAGTCGTTGACCGGGAGCGAGTCCAGCGCGGCGAGGTCGCAGAGCACCCCGGCGGGCGGGTGGAAGGCGCCCACCAGGTTCTTGCCCTCGGCGGTGTTGATGCCGGTCTTGCCGCCGACGGCCGCGTCCACCATGCCGAGCACGGTGGTGGGGACCGCGATCCAGCGCACTCCGCGCAGCCAGGTCGCCGCGACGAACCCGGCCACATCGGTGGTCGCGCCGCCGCCGACGCCGATGATGACATCGGTGCGGGTGAACCCGGTCTGGCCCAGCGCCTTCCAGCAGTAGGCGGCGACCTCGACGGTCTTGGCCTCCTCGGCGTTGGGCAGCTGGACCGCGATGGCCTCGTACCCCTGGTCGGCGAGGTCCTGGCGCACCGCCTCGCCGGTCTCGGCCAGCGCCTCGGGGTGCAGTACGGCGACCCGCCTGGTCTGCTCGCCGATCAGCGCGGGCAGTTCGCCCAGCAGCTGACGGCCGACCAGCACCTCGTACGGATCGTGGCCGTCCGTGCCGCCGACCTGGATACGGATGGGGGCGTCCTGCGTCATACGGTCTTCTCCTGGCCGGGGGGCGGGGTGATGTCCCCTGCGGGGAGCCGGAGCTCCAGGGCGTCGAGGACCGCCTCGGCGACCTCTTCGGGGAACAGGCCGTCGGTGGCGACGACGGCACGGGCGACTTCGGTGTACAGGGACCGCCGCGCGTCCATCAGCTCACGCCACTGACGGCGCGGGTTGACGGCGAGCAGCGGGCGCGCGGTGTTGAGCCCGACCCGCTTGACCGCCTCGTCCACGTCCATGGAGAGGTAGACGACGGGGCGGCCGGCGAGCAGCTCGCGGGTGGCCGGGTCGAGGACCGCGCCGCCGCCGAGCGACAGTACGCCGGTGTGCCCGGTCACCGCCTCGCGTACCGCCGCGCGTTCCAGGGCGCGGAAGTGGTCCTCGCCGTCGTCGACGAAGATGTCCGCGATGGTGCGGCCCTCGGCGGCCACGATGTCGGCGTCGGTGTCGCGGTAGCCCGCGCCGAGCCGCTCGGCGAGCAGTTCACCGACGGTGGACTTGCCGACGCCCATCGGGCCGACGAGGACGACCAGCGGCCCGGTCATCGGATCTGCAGGTTGTCGAGGAACGACCGGACGTTCCTGCGGGTCTCGCCGACACTGTCGCCGCCGAACTTCTCCGCGACCGCGTCCGCCAGGACCAGCGCGACCATGGCCTCGGCGACGATCCCGGCGGCAGGCACCGCGCAGACGTCCGAGCGCTGGTGGTGCGCGGCGGCGACCTCGCCGGTGGCCACGTCGATGGTGGCGAGCGCGCGGGGCACGGTCGCGATCGGCTTCATCGCGGCCCGGACGCGCAGCAGTTCACCGGTGGACATTCCGCCCTCGGTACCACCGGAGCGGCCCGATGTGCGGCGTACGCCCTCATCGGTCGGCACGATCTCGTCGTGGGCCTTGGAGCCCGGCACCCGGGCCAGGTCGAAGCCGTCGCCGACCTCGACGCCCTTGATGGCCTGGATGCCCATCAGGGCGGCGGCGAGCCTGGCGTCGAGCCTGCGGTCCCAGTGGACATGCGAACCGAGGCCGACCGGTACGCCGTAGGCGAGCACCTCGACCACACCGCCGAGGGTGTCACCGTCCTTGTGGGCCTGGTCGATCTCGGCGACCATCGCCTTCGACGCGTCCGCGTCCAGGCAGCGCACCGGGTCCTCGTCCAGCCGCGCCTCGTCGGCGGGGACCGGGACGACGCCGTAGGGGGCCTTCGCTCCGGCCAGCTCCACGACGTGCGAGACGAGTTCGATGCCGGTCGTCTCCTTCAGGTAGGAGCGGGCCACCGTGCCGAGGGCGACGCGGGCCGCCGTCTCACGGGCGCTGGCGCGCTCCAGGATCGGCCGGGCCTCGTCCAGCGCGTACTTCTGCATACCCGCGAGGTCCGCGTGGCCGGGGCGGGGGCGGGTCAGCGGGGCGTTGCGGGCCAGCTGGGCCAGCTCGTCGGGGTCGACCGGGTCGGCCGACATGACCTTCTCCCACTTGGGCCACTCGGTGTTGCCGATCATGACGGCCACCGGGCCGCCCATGGTCAGCCCGTGCCGGACCCCGCCGAGGAAGGTGACCTCGTCCTTCTCGAACTTCATCCGGGCGCCGCGGCCGTATCCGAGCCGCCGCCGGGCGAGCGCGTCCGCCACCATGTCCGTGGTGACCGGGACGCCGGCGGGAAGCCCCTCCAGCGTCGCCACCAGTGCGGGTCCGTGCGACTCCCCCGCGGTCAGCCAACGCAACCTGCTCAACGGTGCTCCTCATGCTCGCGCCTCGATCTGCGACGGCGCGACCGGGTGCGCGGCCCTGGCCCGCCTGACCCGATCCTCCCACGACCGGGGCGCCGGGCGGTCACGGGTCCAGCTGGCGGACGTCGGCCCGGTCCCCGTAAGGACCGTCCGGGCGCCGCCGGATCCGGCGTCCGGCGCCGGGGCAGGGGCGCGCGGTGTGCTCCAATGCGGAGGTCACCGGAGAGCGGGGCGGCCCCCGGACGCGGGCCGCCGGAGAGAGACGGAGAGCGCGTGGAACTGGATCTCGCGGACGGCGCGGGGGTGACCCTGACGGCGGGCGCCGCAGGAGTACGGCTCACCGCGCGGACGTCGCCGCAGGCCCCGGAGACCGTGCTGCACTGCTCCCCCGCGCAGGCCAGGGAGCTGGCCGCCGCCCTGGTGCGGGCGGCCGGCGAGGCACAGCGCGCACAGCCCGCCGAGCGCGTCACCGTGGAGGCGCGGGAGCTGCGCCGCGGCGATGTCAGGGACAGTGACCGCTCCATGACGGTGGAGCGCGTCAGGGCCCTGGGCGACACCGTCCAGGTCACCTGGAAGTCCGACGCGGGCCGCAGCTGGACCCAGGACTACGCGGCGGGTACGGGCATCGGCCTCCGGCACCGCGGCTGACCCGCCGCACTGCCGGATGCCGTGTGTACGTACGGCAGGCCGAGCCTCACCGCGAGGCGAGCGCCCGCTCTCCCGCTTCCCGCATGGCGGCCAGCGGTGCGGGGCTGCTCCCGGTCATCTGCTCGACCTGGAGCACCGCCTGGTGCACCAGCAGGTCGAGGCCGCCGACGACGGCCCCGCCGCGGGACTGCCAGGCGGTGGCGAGCGGTGTCGGCCACGGCTCGTACAGCACGTCGAAGAGCGTGCCGGGCGCGTCGGGGACGGCGGCGGCGAGCGCGTCGGTGGTGCCGGCCGGGGTGGTCGCGATGACCAGCGGCGCGTTGAACGCCCCGGCGGCCTCCGCCCAGTCGGCCGTGCGCACGTCGACGCCCAGCCGTTCGCCCCAGCCGCGCATCTCCTGGGCGCGGGCGGCACTGCGTACGTAGGCGGTGACCGGGCCCGTACAGATGAGGGAGAGGGCCGCGAGGGCGGACGAGGCGGTGGCGCCCGCGCCCAGGACGGCGGCCGACTCGACCTTCTCGACGCCGCGCTCACGCATCGCGGCGATCATCCCCGGGATGTCGGTGTTGTCACCCACCCGGCGCCCGTCGGCGGTGAACACCACCGTGTTGACCGCTTCGACGGATGCGGCCGTCGCGGTCACCTCGTCGAGCAGCGGGATGACCGCCCGCTTGAGCGGCATGGTCAGCGAGAGCCCGGCCCAGGACGCGCCCAGCCCGTCGACGAACGCCGGGAGGGCCGCCTCGTCCACCTCGAAACGGTCGTACGACCAGTCACCGAGGCCGAGTTCCCGGTACGCGGCACGGTGCAGCACCGGCGAGAGCGAGTGCGCGATCGGCGAGCCCAGAACGGCCGCCCTGCGAGCCTCAGCCATTGCTGCTCTGTTTGGCATCGAACTGCGTCTTCAACTTCATGAACTCCGCATACGTCTTGGCGAATTCGGTTTGGTGCCCGTCGATCGAAACAAAGAAGTAGTAGCCGTCCTTTGTCGGATTCAACGCTGCCGCCATGGCGTCCTTGCCCGGATTCCCAATGGGTCCGGGGGGCAGCCCTCTCTGCTTATAGGTGTTGTACGGATCCGTGTTCTTGTTGATCTCGGTGGAGCCGATATTGATCTTGCTCTGGCCCTTGAGATAGTTGTACGTGGAGTCGAACTGAAGCCGCTGATTGGTGTTCTGGAGATTGCTGGGTTTCAGCCTGTTGTAAATGACCTCGGCCATCCGCCGGAAGTCGTCGTTCGTCTTCCCCTCGGCCTGGAGCATGCTCGCCACGGTGACGACCTGGAACGAGTCCTTCAGCCCCAGCCGGTGCGCCGCCGCGTCGAGTTTGTCGTCCCCGTACGTCTTGTCCGACTGGCCGACCATCTTCTTGAGGAGGTCCTCCGGCTTCATCCCCTTGGCGATCGGGTAGCTCGCCGGCGCCAGGAAGCCCTCCAGCGGGTCCTTGAGGTTCTTGTGCCCCTTGGCCCAGCCGGGCAGACCCAGCTTGTCGGCCTGCGACCTGGCGACGCCGGCGGTGGTCCCGGCCTTGAGCTCCAGCCGTTTGTCGATGGCCGCGTACACATTGGCGTTCCGCCAGCCGGGCGGGATGATCAGCTGGTTCAGGCTGTTCGGGTCCACCATCGCGGTGACCGCGTTCGCCGCGGACATCTGCTGGTTGAGGCTGTACACCCCGGCCTGCAGCGCCTTGCCCTTCGGGTTCTTCCCGGCCGCGGTGACGAACGCCTGGACGCTCTTGACGACGCCCTTCTGCTTCAGCAGCCGGCCGATCCCGCCGAGGCCCGTGCCCTGCGGGACCTCGACCTCGACCGGCGTGCTGCCGACGCCGGTGTAGTCGGGCGGCGGTGCGTAGCGGGACTGGTAGAAGCTGTAACCGACATAGCCCACGCCGCCGAGGCCGGCGACCATGACGAGTGAGACCACGAAGCAGGCACAGCCGTTGCGGCGTTTGGGCTTTCCGCTCTTGCCCCGGCGGTCCCGGGTGCCGTCACGTGTCTCGGCGGGGTCGTCGTCGTAGTCGTCATCGCCGCCGCCGACAGGACTGTCGGCGCCGGTGAAGAAAGGATGCGTCTCGGGCTCGTGCTGCGGCTCGGCCTCGGGCTCCGCGGGCGGCTCCTGCTGCCACTCGTCCCGGCGGCCGGGGGGCTGCGGCGGCGGATAGGCGTCGGGCGTCCGGTAGAAGTCGGGGTTCTCCCCGTTGTGGTGCACCGGCTGTCCGCCGTACGGCGTGTGCGGATCCGCGCCGTACGCCACACCGGTCTGCGCTGCGCCGTCCCAGCCGCCGTTCTGCTGCGGCTGGGTCTGCTGCGGGTACGCGTCCTGCTGGTACGGGGGCTGCCCGTACTGCTGCTGGTACTGCGCCTGCTGGTCGGGGGCCTGCTGGTGCGGGGTCTGCGGGTACTGCTGCGCATTCGAATTCTGCGCGTACTGCTGCTGGTTCGGGTCCTGCGGGTACTGCTGCTGGTCCCGGCCGTACTGGTTCTGGTTCTGGCCGTACTGGCCCTGGCCGTACTGGTCCTGGCCCGCGCCGTGCTGCTGCGGGTCCTGCGGATACTGCCCCTGCTGCTGCGGGTACTGCTGCTGGTACGGGTCCTGCGGCGGGCTGTACACCGGGTTGCCGTACTGGTCGTACTGCTGCACCTGGGCGTACTGCTGCGCCTGGCCGTTGTACGGCGTCTGACCGGAGGCGTCCTGCTGACCTCCCCATCCCTGGTCCCCGTACAACGGGTCCTCGGGATGCCACGGTTCGGAGCCTGCGCTCCGGCCATACTCAGTCATCGGTCCCCTAGAGCCGCGAGGCCTCCGGACGGTCCGCCTCTTGTGCTGTGCGGCAGCTGTTCGAAAACCGCCGCATGGCGCGGAACGTTACCGTAACCCGGTCAGACAACCACTTCGACGCCCTCACCTGGAGCAACGCCTGACGCCCGTTCGGACTCCAGTGCATTCTGCAGGATGACAACGGCCGCCGCCTGGTCGATGACAGAACGACCCTTTCGGGACTTTACGCCTGAGGCCCGCAAACTCTGACTCGCTGTCACTGTGGTCATCCTCTCGTCGATCAATCGCACCGGAATGGGTGCGATACCACGAGCGAGTTCCTGGGCGAATCCGCGGACCTTGGCGGCCGCCGGGCCCTCTCCTCCATTCAGGGAACGGGGAAGGCCGACCACGACCTCAATCGGTTCGTACTCGGCGATCAATTGCTTCAACCGCCGGTGGGCGGCCGGGACATCACGTCCGGGCACGGTCTCCACCGGTGTGGCGAGGACCCCGTCGGGGTCGCACGAGGCGACCCCGATCCGGGCGTCCCCGACATCGATCGAAAGCCGGCGGCCCCGTCGCATCAGGCGGTCTCTCCGACCAGGCGCTCGACGGCGGCCACGGCGTCGCCGATGGCGTCCGGGTTCTGCCCGCCGCCCTGGGCGACGTCCGGCTTGCCGCCACCGCCGCCACCGAGGGTCTTGGCAGCCGTACGGACCAGCTCGCCGGCCTTGAGACCGCGGCCCCTGGCGGCCTCGTTGGTGGCGATGACCGTCAGCGGGCGGCCGTTGGCCGTGGTGAAGAGGGCCACCACGGCGGGGCGGTCGCCCTGGATACGGCCCCGTACGTCGAGAACGAGCCTGCGCAGGTCGTCGGCGCCCGTGCCGTCGGGGACCTGGCCGGTCACCACGGCGACACCGCGTACGTCCTTGGCCCCGGCGGCGAGACCGGCGGCGGCCTGGAGGACCTTCTCCGCGCGGAACTTCTCGATCTCCTTCTCGGCGTCCTTGAGCTTCGAGAGCATCCCGGAGATCTTCTCGGGCAGCTCCTCGGAGCGGCCCTTGACCAGCTCCTGGAGCTGGGCGACCACCGTGTGCTCCCTGGCCAGGAAGTTGTACGCGTCGACGCCCACCAGAGCCTCGATCCGGCGCACACCGGAGCCGATCGAGGACTCGCCGAGCAGCTTCACCAGTCCGAGCTGGGCCGTGTTGCGGACATGCGTCCCGCCGCACAGCTCCTTGGAGAAGTCTCCGATGGTGACGACACGGACGCGCTCGCCGTACTTCTCGCCGAACTCGGCGATGGCGCCCTGCTTCTTGGCCTCGTCGATGGACATGACCTCGGCGTGGACGTCGAGTTCATGGGCGAGGACATCGTTGATCTTCTGCTCGACGTCGGTGAGGACCGTGCCGGGAACGGCGTTGGGCGAACCGAAGTCGAAGCGGAAGCGACCGGGCGAGTTCTCCGAGCCGGCCTGGGCGGCCGTCGGGCCGAGGGCGTCGCGCAGCGCCTGGTGGGTGAGGTGGGTGGCGCTGTGGGCGCGGGCGATGGCCCGGCGGCGGCGCTGGTCGATGGCGGCGTAGGCGGCGGCTCCCACCGTCACCTCGCCCACCTGGACCGAGCCCTTGTGCACGGAGACCCCGGGGACCGGCTGCTGGACGTCGCGGACCTCCACGACAGCGCCCGAGTCGAGCCTGATCCGGCCGGTGTCGGCGAGCTGGCCGCCGCCCTCGGCGTAGAACGGGGTCCGGTCCAGGACGATCTCGACCTCGTCGCCCTCGGTGGCGGCGGGCGACGGCACCCCGTCGACGAGCAGTCCGACGATGGTCGACTCGCCCTCGGTGGAGGTGTATCCGGTGAACTCGGTGGCGCCGGAGCTGTCGGCGACGGCGCGGTAGGCGGAGAGGTCGGCGTGGCCGGTCTTCTTCGACCTGGCGTCGGCCTTGGCCCGCTCGCGCTGCTCCTTCATCAGCCGCCGGAAGCCGTCCTCGTCCACCGAGACGCCCTGTTCGGCGGCCATCTCCAGGGTGAGGTCGATCGGGAAGCCCCAGGTGTCGTGGAGCAGGAACGCCTTGTCACCGGCGAGGATCCGGCCGCCGGCGGCCTTGGTCTCACTGACGGCGCTGTCGAGGATGTTGGTGCCGGCCTTCAGCGTCTTGACGAAGGCGGCCTCCTCGGCGAGGGCGACGGTCTCGATGCGCTTGCGGTCGGTGATGAGCTCCGGGTACTGGTGGCCCATCGTGTTGATCACCACGTCGACCAGCTCGGCGACGACCGGCCCGGTGGCGCCCAGCAGCCGCATGTTGCGGATGGCCCGGCGCATGATGCGGCGCAGGACGTAGCCGCGGCCCTCGTTGCCGGGGGTCACACCGTCGCCGATGAGCATCACGGACGTACGCATGTGGTCGGTGACGACCCGCAGCGAGACGTCCGAGCCCTCGGCCTGGCCGTACCTGACGCCGGTCAGCTCGGTGGCCTTGTCGATGACGACCTGCGAGGTGTCGATCTCGTACAGGTTCGGCACGTCCTGGAGGATCATCGCCAGGCGTTCGAGGCCCAGGCCGGTGTCGATGTTCCTGGACGGCAGGTCGCCGAGGATCGGGAAGTCCTCCTTCCCGTCTCCGGCGCCGCGCTCGTACTGCATGAAGACCAGGTTCCAGATCTCCACGTAGCGCTCGTCGTTGACGGCGGGGCCGCCCTCGACTCCGAACTCCGGGCCGCGGTCGTAGTTGATCTCGGAGCACGGTCCGCAGGGGCCGGGGACGCCCATGGACCAGAAGTTGTCCTTCTTGCCCAGCCGCTGGATGCGCTCGGCCGGTACGCCGATCTTCTCGCGCCAGATCTGCTCGGCCTCGTCGTCGTCCAGGTAGACGGTGATCCAGAGCCGCTCGGGCTCAAGACCGTAACCGCCGTCCGCCACGGAGCTGGTGAGCAGCTCCCAGGCGTACTGGATGGCGCCTTCCTTGAAGTAGTCGCCGAAGGAGAAGTTGCCGCACATCTGGAAGAACGTGCCGTGCCGGGTGGTCTTGCCGACCTCTTCGATGTCCGGTGTACGCACGCACTTCTGCACGCTGGTGGCGCGCGGGGCCGGCGGCTTGGCCTCGCCCAGGAAGTACGGCTTGAACGGGACCATGCCCGCGGGCACAAGGAGCAGAGTCGGGTCGTCCGCGATGAGCGACGCCGAAGGGACGACGGTGTGCCCGCGCTCCTCGAAGAAGCTCAGCCAGCGGCGGCGAATTTCAGCCGACTCCATCAGTGGTCCTCATTCCGGTTGTGCGAGTGCTTGGTGTATTCGATGGCGGCGAGACGTCGCCGCGCGGGAAGCTCGGCCGGTCCGGGCTGCGCGTCGATGCCGAGCGCCTCCCCCAGCTCCGCCTCGCGCTGGACCATTCCGGCCCGTACGTCGACGGCGAAGTCCTTCAGCCGGTGGCCCGCGTCGACGGCCTTGTTCGCCGCCTGCGCCGCGAGGCTCTCCGGGCTCAGCTGCTTGATCTTGCGGTTGACCTTGGTGGTGGCCCACACACCGGCTGCGGCGCCGGTGGCGAACCAGAACGTACGGCGGAACATTGCAGCGTCAGCCCTTCCGCTTCCTACGCCGTGGGGCCGGCACCGTGCGGCCGACGATCACCGGGCGGCGCGGGCTCTCCGGCTCCGCTTCGCCCTTGCGCCCGAGGGCCCGGCGGACGCCGTAGCCGAAGGCCGCGACCTTCACCAGCGGTCCGCCGAAGGTCGATGCGACGGTGGTGGAGAGCGCCGACGCGTTGGAGGTGACCTCCTGCACGTCGCTCGCGATGGCGTCGACCCGCTCCAGCTGGGTCTGCGCCGACCGGACGGCCGTGGAGGCGTCGGCGAGCAGGGGCACGGCCTGGTCGGTCACGTCCGCCACCAGCTTGGTGGTCGTCCTGAGCGTCTGGGCCAGCCTCACCAGCACCACGGCGAGGAAGGAGACCAGGATCGCCCAGAAGACGGCCACCAGGATGCCGGCCACCTCTCCACCGGACACGTTGCACCGCTCTCTGGTCGTCGGAAGTCACGTCGTTGGTCACATCGATTGCGGTTTCCGAGCCTATCGCGCCGGGACTCCGCCCCTGTACCGGATATCCGCTGTGCGCGCCGGGAGTTCCGGCATCGGATTGTACGTAGTGCTCACCGCCGCGTACTCTCCGTGTTCTATGCGAAGTGACTCGACCGGCCATCGGACCGCCCCCGGCAGCCTTCCGGCAGAGCTCAGCCGGTTCGTGGGGCGCCGGAGCGAGGCCGCCGAGCTGGAGAGACTCATCGGCTCGTCCCGGCTGGTCACCGTGGTCGGAGTCGGTGGCGTGGGCAAGACACGGCTGGCGACGCAGGTGGCGGAGACACTGCAGGAACGGTTCTGCGACGGAGTGTGGCTGGCCGAGCTGTCCGCCCTGCGCGACCCGGAGCTGGTCGAGCACACCCTCGTCGAGGCCCTGGGGCTGACCGACCACACGAGCAGGCCGCCGCGCGAGGTGCTGACCCGCCATCTCGCCGGGCGGGAGCTGCTGTTGGTGGTCGACGGCTTCGAGTTCCTGGTCGACGCGTGCGCCGGGCTGCTCCTCGCACTGCTGCGCAGCGCACCGGGACTGCGGGTGATCGCGGTCGGCAGGCGGCCCCTGGAGATCGAGGGCGAGCTGCCCCTCCCGCTGGGGCCGATGCGGGACCGGGACGCCGTGCGGCTCTTCACCGAACGCGTCTCGGCTGGCCGGCCCGGATTCCGGTTCGCCCGGAGCGACGCCGCGCTGGTGGCGGAGGTGTGCCGGCGGCTGGACGGGATCCCGCTCGCGCTGGAACTGGCGGCGGGACGGATGCGGGCCCTCTCGGTCGAGCAGCTGCTGGCCAGGCTGGACGACCGGTTCCGGGTGCTGACCGGGGGCGGCAGGGGTGTGCTGCCGCGCCACCGGACGCTGCGCACGGCGATCGGCTGGAGCCACGAACTGTGCACCCCGGAACAGCGGTTGCTCTGGGCGCGGCTCTCCGTGTTCCCCGGGCAGTTCGACCTGGAGGCGGCCGAGTACATCTGCGCCGGCCCCGAACTCCCCTCCGACGGCGTCCTGGAGGTGCTGGACGAGTTGCTCGCACAGTCCGTGCTGGTACGGGAGGACACCCCGGCGGGCGTCCGCTACCGGATGCTCGACACGATCCGGGACTACGGGGCACAGTGGCTCGCCGCGACCGGGGACACCGAGCAGCTCCGGCGGCGCCACCGCGACTGGTTCCTGGGGCTGGCCACCTGGTGCGAGCTCGACTGGTTCAGCCCACGGCAGGCCGGGATCGCGGCCCGGGTGGACAGTGAACTGCCCAATCTGCGGGGCGCGCTGGAGTTCTCGCTGGAGCACTCCGGTGACGTTCATCTGGCGCAGTACCTGGCGGGGACGCTCTGGTTCTACTGGGCGGGCTGCGGGCGGCTCGCCGAGGGCCGGCACTGGCTGGAGCATGTACTGGAGGCGGAGAGCGGGCACGACGGCTCACGGCTCAAAGCCCTCTGGGTCCTGGGCTACGTGGCGGTGCTCCAGGGCGACGCGGTGGCCGCGGTGGCCGCCCTCCACGAGTGCCACGAGGCGGCGCAGCACACCGGTGACGAGGTGGCGGCCGCGTACGCGCTGCACAGGACCGGCTGTCTGGCGCTGGTCACCGATGACATGCCGCGCGCGGAGGAACTGCTGCGCGAGGCGATCGGGCAGTACCGGGAGCTCGGTGAACTCAACAGCAACGTCCTGATGGGCCAGGTCGAGCTGGCGATGGCGGTGTGCTTCCGCGGCCGGCTCGCCGAGGCGGTCGCCATCTGCCAGGACGTCGTGACGGTCTGCGAGGACCACGGCGAGCGCTGGGCGCGGGCCTACGCGCTGTATGTACTGGCTTTCGAGGCCTGGTCGGACGGCCGGGCGGCGCGCTCCCGCGAGCTGCTGTCCGAGTCCCTCGCGACCAGCCATGCCTTCCACGACCAGCTGGGCACGGTGCTCGCCCTGGAGCTGATGGCGCTGCTCGCCCTGGAGGGCGGCGAGGCCACGGAGGCCGCGCTGCTGCAGGGCGCGGCCGGGCGGCTCTGGTCGTCGGTGGGGCTGCCGCTCTTCGGCTCGGCGTACTACAACGCGCCGCATCAGCGGTGCGAGGAGGGGGCCCGCCGCAAGCTGGGTCCCGAGGTCTACGAGAGTTTCCTGTCGCGGGGTGCACAGCTGGGCCGGGACGCCGCGGTGGCGCGTGCGCTGCACGGCCCGGCAGCACGCGAAGACCCGCCGCCCCCGGCTCCGCGAGGAGCGAGGGGACGACGGGCCGAAGCGATGAAGCGCGAGGTACGTCCGGATCAGCGGGCGTAGTACTCGACGACCAGCTGCTCGTCGCAGATGACCGGGATTTCCTTGCGGTTCGGGTCGCGGTCCAGGCGGAAGGCCAGGGCCTTCAGGTTCACCTGGAGGTAGCGCGGGGTCTCGCCCTCGGTGTCGTAGCCACCCTCACGGGCAACCTGGAAGGGGACCTTCTCGCGGCTGCGCTCGCGGACCATCACGACGTCGTCGGGACGGACGCGGAACGACGGCTTGTCGACCTTGCCGCCGTTGACCTGGATGTGGCCGTGGACGACCATCTGGCGGGCCTGGTAGATGGTCCGGGCGATGCCCGAACGCAGGACCAGGGCGTCGAGACGGCGCTCAAGCTCGACGACCAGCGCCTCGCCCGTCTTGCCTTCGGCCTTCTTGGCGCGGTCGTAGGCGCGGGCCATCTGGCGCTCGCTGATGTCGTACTGGGCGCGCAGACGCTGCTTCTCCAGCAGACGGACCTTGTAGTCCGAGTTCTGCTTGCGGCCACGGCCGTGCTCGCCCGGCGGGTACGGACGGGCCTCGAAGTACTTGACAGCCTTCGGCGTCAGCGCGATACCGAGCGCGCGTGACTTCTTGACCTTGGGACGCGACTGGTTAGGCACGTTCTCCAAACCTCCATGGTTGGGTTAGGTTAGGCTCACCTTACTCAAGGAGATCGTATGTCTCGTCCGGGGAACACCAGTCACATCACGGACAGCACAAAGAAGGCCGACGCTCTGGGCGTCGACGCGACGGAGGTCCGATCAGATCGTGGTCAGCCGCGTCCCAGCGGACTTGAATCCGCCCGGATGCCGTCAGCAGCCGAGCGCACACGAACTCTCGTACAGAGTACCTGCTCCGCGGTACTGCTGGTGACCGGGGTCGAAGCCGCCCTCAGCGACCAGCTGGTCCCGCTCACCCGCAGCACCGGACCCGACGGCGAGCTGTATCTGCTCTTCCCCGCCGCGTCCCCGGCCGTCCGGGCGGCGACCCACGCCCAGGACGACGAGCTGGCCGCGGTGCTGGAGATCACAGATGTCGCCCCGGTCTCCGTGCCCCACCGGATCCGCGGCCGGGCCCGGGTCTCCGGCTGGCTCACCTCCGTACCCGGCATGGCGGCTCCGGGCCGCATGATGCTGCGGCTGGAGGTCGGAGAGGTGTACGTGGACGACCTCTGGGGGCACGGGAGTGCCGAGCCCGAGGAGTTCGCGGAGGCGGTCGCCGATCCCCTGGTCGGCCATGAGGCCGAACTGCTCCAGCATCTGCACTCCGCCCACGGCGACCAGGTGTCCGGGCTGCTCGGCGACCGGGTGCCGGACGGGACCGCGGCGGTGCCGTTGGCGCTCGACCGGTTCGGGCTGCGGGTGCGGTTCACCGGCGCCCGGTGCTTCGACGCGCGCTTCGACTTCCACGAGCCGGTGAGCGATGTGACCGGGCTGCAACGCGCCATGTACACGCTCTTCGACGCGGCGGCCGGGTGAGACCGCCGGGCCGTCACTGACGTCCGTCCGCGCCTTCGCCCGACAGCCGCTCCCGCACCTTCTCGACCACGTCCGCGTAGCGCGCCTCGGCGCCGTACCGGGTGGGCTCGTAGTAACGCTTGCCCCGCACGGAGTCCGGGGCGTACTGCTGGGCGGCGATGGCGCCCGGGACATCGTGCGGATAGACGTAGCCCTGGGCGTGGCCGAGCTTGGCCGCGCCCTTGTAGTGCCCGTCGCGCAGATGCGCCGGAACCGGCCCGACAAGACCCGCGCGCACATCGGCGCGGGCGGCGGAGATCGCTGTCGTCGCCGCGTTCGACTTGGGGGCCAGCGCCAGCGCGATCGTGGCGTGGCTGAGGGTGAGCGCGGCCTCGGGGAAGCCGATCAGCGCGACGGCCTGGGCGGCAGCGACCGCGGTCGGCAGCGCGGTGGGGTCGGCGAGTCCGATGTCCTCACTGGCCGAGATCATCAGCCGTCTGGCGATGAACCTCGGGTCCTCCCCCGCTTCGATCATGCGGGCCAGATAGTGCAGGGCGGCGTCCACGTCGGAGCCGCGGATCGACTTGATCAGGGCGCTCGCCACGTCGTAGTGCTGATCGCCGTCGCGGTCGTACGCCACCGCGGCGCGGTCGACCGTCTCCTCCAGCGTCCCGAGCGTGATCTCCGGCTCGGACTTGGCCATGGCCGCGCCGGCCGCCGCTTCGAGTGCGGTGAGGGCGCGGCGGGCGTCGCCGCCGGAGATCCGCAGCAGATGCGTCTCGGCCGCGGGCGCCAGCGTGACGGCGCCGCCGAGCCCGCGCTCCTCGGTGAGTGCCCGGTGCAGCAGCGACCGCAGGTCGTCGTCGGTGAGCGATTCGAGCGTGAGCAGCAGGGACCTGGAGAGCAGCGGCGAGATGATCGAGAAGTACGGGTTCTCGGTGGTCGCGGCGACCAGCGTGACCCAGCGGTTCTCCACCGCGGGGAGCAGTGAGTCCTGCTGGGCCTTGCTGAAGCGGTGGATCTCGTCGAGGAAGAGGACGGTCTCCTTGCCGTATCCCCCCGAGGCCCTGCGTGCGCCGTCGATGACGGCGCGGACTTCCTTGACGCCCGCCGTGATGGCGGAGAGCTCGACGAACCGTTTCCGGGTGGCCTGGCTCACGACGTAGGCGAGGGTCGTCTTGCCGATGCCCGGCGGCCCCCAGAGCAGCACGGACGAGGGCCCGGCAGGTCCGCCGCCGGACTCGCCAACGAGCCGTCGCAGCGGTGAGCCCTGCTTCAGGAGATGCTGCTGGCCCACCACTTCGTCCAGGGTGCGCGGGCGCATCCGTACAGCCAGGGGGCTGCTGGACGGGTCCTTCTCCTGGCGCTCTTCGGCCGCGGCGGTGAACAGATCGGGTTCCACGTACAAAACCCTATGTCACGCCACTGACAACGGTCCCGGGCCGCTGTCGCCGCCCGGGACCGGCCCGTCCGGGGCCGGAGTACGAGAGGTCAGTGCGCCCCGGTCCAGAAGTCCCACCAGCGGGTGAGGATCAGCATGCCGATGATCCCGATGTGCACGACGGGCAGCACCCAGGTGAACTCGCCGAAGAAGCTCCGCAGCCAGCCGGGGGCGGCCAGCAGGCCGTGCCGGATGTTGTGCGAGGTGACGTACCAGAAGAGGGTGATCGTGCCCACCCAGGCCAGGCAGCACCAGAGGCAGAGCGAGTTGATGTTGTACAGGGACTGGTACTGGAGCCAGGTGACGAAGCCGACGCCGAAGAGGCAGCCCGCGTTGAACGTCAGCCAGTACCAGCGGCTGTAGCGCCCGCCCGCGATCAGGCTCATGCCGACACCGATCACGACGGCGTAGGTGGCAAGGCCCAGCATCGGATTGGGGAAGCCGAAGACCGAGGCCTGCGCGCTCTTCATCACGTTGCCGCAGGACACCACCGGGTTGAGGCTGCAGCCGGGGGTGAAGTTCGGGTTCTTCAGGAGCTTGAACTCGTCGAGGGTGATGACCCACGCCGCGAGTAGCCCGGCGGCTCCGGTGATCACCAGAAGCCAGCCGAAGGCACGGCTCGCGCCGGTCTTCCCGTCCTGCTGCGCGGACACGTCGTCAACCACTGTCGTCGTCATCATGCCGATCCATCGCTCCTGTGGCCTGTGGGCAGGCTCATTGTGCCGCACCGCGCGGGGTTCGCACTGTTCGATGGAGATAAGGAGATGCGGACCCCTGCGCCGGGCGGCCCGCCCGCCGGAAGGCCTTCCGGCCGGGTGGCGTGCACGGCCGGCGGACGAGGGCAGCGGCCGGGACACGGCGGCGCCGTCCTGGCCGACCCTCTGCGACCTGGGCATTCGATCCGGGGAAGGTGTCCGGGGGCGCGGGTGCCGGAGGGCCGTCAGGGGCCGGCGCGACCGGGAGGCTGCAGGCACTCGCTCCGGGGACGCGGCAGGAGCCGTCCGGCGGGCGGCCTGTCCGGGCGCCGTGAACCGTACCCGGCGATCATGTGTCGCAATTGCCCGGCGGAGCGAACCGGCACGCGCCGGGTTGACGCCACCGTCCCTCTTGTCCCGAATGGGCAGGATTTTCCATGGCGGTCCTGCGCCTGCGGCCCGGGCGGAGAGTCTCCGCCCGGGCCGCAGGGTGTGCCGGGTTCAGCAGTGGTGCCGGTCTCAGCCGAGCCGCTTGCGGACCTCTCCGACGAGGGCGTCGAGCGGCACCGCGCTCTGCTCGCCGGACTCCATGTCCTTGAGCTGGACGACGCCCTCGGCGAGATCCCGCTCACCCGCGACCACGGTGAAGCGGGCCCCGCTGCGGTTGGCGCTCTTCATCGCGCCCTTGAGGCCGCGCCCGCCGAACGCGAAGTCGGTGGCGACGCCCGCCCTGCGCAGCTCGGTGACCGCCCCGAAGAGCACCCGCCGGGCCTCCTCGCCGAGCGGCACGGCGAACACGCTTGTCGTGGCGGGCAGTTCGAGCTCGACGCCCTCCGCCTCCAGCGCCAGCACGGTGCGGTCCACGCCGAGCGCCCAGCCCACCGACGGCAGCGCGGGGCCGCCGATCATCTCGGAGAGCCCGTCGTAGCGGCCGCCGCCGCCCACCGCGGACTGCGAGCCGAGTCCGTCGTGGACGAACTCGAAGGTGGTGCGGGTGTAGTAGTCGAGGCCGCGTACCAGCTTCACGTCGTCCTCGTACGCGACGCCCGCGGCGGTCAGCAGGGCGCGGACCTCCTCGTGGTACGCCTTGCACGCCTCGCACAGGTAGTCCCGCAGCATCGGCGCACCGGCCAGCTGCTTCTGTACGTCGGCCCGCTTGTCGTCGAGCACGCGCAGCGGGTTGATCTCGGCCCGCCGCCGGGTGTCCTCGTCCAGGTCGAGCCCGCGCAGGAAGCCCTGGAGCGCGTCGCGGTAGAGCGGACGGCACTCGCGGTCCCCGAGCGAGTTGAGCAGGATGCGGAACTGCCGCAGGCCGAGCGAACGGTAGGCCTGGTCGGCGAGGATGATCATCTCGGCGTCGAGCGCGGGGTCCTCGGTGCCGATCGCCTCGGCGCCCACCTGCGAGAAGTGGCGGTAGCGCCCCTTCTGCGGGCGCTCGTAGCGGTAGTACGAGCCGGAGTACCAGAGCTTGACCGGCAGATTCCCGGCCTTGTGGAGGTTGGCCTCCAGCGCGGCGCGCAGTACGGAAGCGGTGCCCTCGGGGCGCAGCGCGAGCCGGTCACCGCCGCGCGTCTCGAAGACGTACATCTCCTTGGAGACGATGTCGGTCGATTCGCCCACCCCGCGCGAGAAGAGCTCGACGTTCTCGAAGCCGGGCGTCTCGATGTACTCGTAGCCGGAGTTCCGCAGCGGGGCCGCGAGCGCCTCGCGTACCGCGAGGAACTTCGCGGACGAGGGCGGCAGCAGGTCGTACGTGCCCTTGGGGGCCTGGAAAGTACTCACGGAAAAGTCGTCACATTCCTCGTCGGGGAGCGGCCAGGCCCCGCAGATACGGGTTGGTGGCGCGCTCGCGGCCGATGGTCGTCTGCTCGTTGTGACCGGGCAGCACCACGGTCGAGTCGTCGAGCGGCAGGCACACACGGGCCAGCGACTCAAGGATCTCGGCGTGGTCGCCACCGGGCATGTCGGTGCGGCCGATGGAGCCGGCGAAGAGCAGGTCGCCCGAGAAGAGAATCTGCGGAATGTCCGCAGCCTCGGGCATCCTGAACGTCACCGACCCCTTGGTATGGCCGGGCGCATGCGAGACGGCGAACTCCAGGCCGGCGAGGGTCAGCTCGCTCCCGTCGGCCAGTTCCTTGACGTCGTCCGGTTCACCGACGGTCAGTTCGCCCATCAGCGGCATCCCGATGGAACGGCCGATGCCCTTCTCCGGGTCGCTCATCATGAAGCGGTCGGCGGGGTGGATCCACGCCGGGACGTCATGCGCTCCGCACACCGGGACGACCGATGCCACATGGTCGATGTGGCCATGGGTGAGAACGACCGCCACTGGCTTGAGCCGATGCTTCCTGAGCGCGTCCTCGACTCCCTGGGCCGCCTGGTGGCCCGGGTCGATGATCACGCACTCCTCACCTGCGGCGGGGGCGACCAGATAGCAGTTGGTCCCCCAGGCCCCGGCGGGGAACCCGGCAATGAGCACGATCGTCCTTAAATGTCGGTCCAGCGGGAGAATGCAGCAGATGAGAGCCTACCGGCGCCGCTCATCGCACAGCGAACCCATATACGGTACGGCCTAGCCCGGACAGGTATACGGCACGCGCGAATCACGCATGCATACGGACGAGGGAGAACACCCGGTGGTCAACAGCGATCAGCGGCGGCGGCAGCTCGCCAGGGAAAAGTTCGAGCGGCAGCAGGAACGCCGCATCACGGCCCGGCGCAACGCACGCCGCCGCAACGCGGTGATCGCGTCGGCGGTCGCCGTGGTGGTCGTGGCGGGCGGCATCGCGTGGGGAGCCGGGGCCTTCAAGGGCGACGACGGCAAGGCCGCCCCCGCCAAGGCCGCGGACCCGTCGCCGTCGGCGAGCAGCACCGGTCCCCCCGAGCCCGCGATGAAGATCGACAAGAAGGCCAAGTACACCTTCGCCCTCAAGACGAACCAGGGTGCGGTCTCCCTGGTCATGGATGCCGCGAAGACCCCGCACACCGTGAACTCCTTCAAGTCGCTCGCGGACAAGGGCTTCTTCGACAAGACCAAGTGCCACCGCCTCACCACGAGCGGCATCTACGTGCTCCAGTGCGGCGACCCCAAGGGCGACGGCTCGGGCGGGCCCGGCTACACCATCCCTGACGAGAACCTGACCGCCCTCGGCAAGGCGGGCAGCGACGGTACGGTGACGTACCCGGCGGGCACGGTGGCGATGGCCAACACCGGCCAGCCGCACACCGGCGGCAGCCAGTTCTTCCTCGTGTACAAGGACAGCAAACTGCCGCCGACCTACACCCCGTTCGGGACGATGGACGCGGCGGGACTGAAGACGGTGAAGGCCGTGGCCAAGGCCGGAGTGACCGGCGGAAGCCAGGACGGGGCGCCCAAGAAGGCCGTCACCGTCTCGAAGGCCACCGTCACCAAGGACTGAGCCGGGGCCGTAGCGGCGAATCGGGGCGGCGGGGAAACGGGTAAACCAGGAACGGGGACAGGGGATATGGGGATATTCGGATGGGCCGGATGCGGACAGCCGCCCCGCCGTTCGCCTATGTTGGCGGTGTGCGGGGCGCAAGCAGCCCGGCCGAAGAAACTGTGGACGATGTCCGGGGGCCCACAAGTCTCCGCAGACATCATGTGGATGGAGGCGCTGTGAGCAGCGACCCGTGGGGCCGTGTCGACGAGACCGGCACCGTATACGTGCGTACGGCCGACGGCGAGAAGGTCGTCGGTTCTTGGCAGGCAGGCTCTCCCGAGGAGGCCCTGGCCTACTTCGAGCGCAAGTACGAGGGCCTGGTCGTCGAGATCGGCCTCCTCGAACGCCGGGTGAAGACCACCGATCTGTCGGCCAAGGACGCCCAGACCGCGATCGACCACCTGCGCGGGCAGGTCGATGAGCACCATGCAGTCGGCGACCTGAACGCTCTGCGGGTGCGGCTGGACGGGCTGGTCTCGACGGTCGAGGCGCGCCGTGAGGAGCGCAAGGTCCAGAAGGCCAGGCAGACCGACGAGGCGAAGCACGCCAAGGAAGCCCTGGTCGTGGAGGCCGAGGAGCTCGCGCAGAGCGACCAGTGGCGGTCCGCGGGTGAGCGGCTGCGGGCGCTGGTGGACACCTGGAAGGGTCTCCCCCGGCTCGACCGGAAGTCCGACGACGAGCTGTGGCACCGCTTCTCGCACGCCAGGTCGGCGTTCTCCAAGCGGCGCAAGGCGCACTTCGCCTCGCTGGACGCCCAGCGCGAGGACGCCCGCAAGGCCAAGGAGAAGCTGGTCGCCGAGGCGGAGTCGCTCTCCGGGTCGACCGACTGGGGTGCGACGGCGGCCCGTTACCGCGATCTGATGACCGAGTGGAAGGCCGCGGGCCGCGCCCAGCGCGAGTCCGAGGACGACCTGTGGAACCGCTTCCGCGGCGCCCAGGACGTCTTCTTCGCCGCCCGCAGCGAGGTCTTCGCCGAGCGGGACGCCGAGCAGTCCGAGAACCTCAAGCTGAAGGAGGAGCTCGCGGTCGAGGCCGAGAAACTGCTCCCGGTACGGGATCTCAAGTCGGCCAGGTCCGCGTTCCGGGCGCTGAACGAGCGCTGGGAGGCCATCGGCCACGTACCGCGTGACGCCCGGCCGAAGGTGGAGGGCCGGATGCACACGGTGGAGCGGGCACTCCAGGAGGCCGAGGAGACCGAGTGGCGGCGCACCAACCCGGAGGCGCGCGCACGGGCCGCGGGTCTGACGGGTCAGCTCCAGGACGCGGTCGACAAGCTGCGCAAGCAGATCGACACGGCGCGTGCGGCCGGCAACAACGCCAGGGCCGACAAGCTCGCCCGTGAGCTGGAGGGGCGCCAGGCGCTGCTCGACCAGGCGATGAAGGGCCTGGAGGAGTTCGGCGGCTGAGAAGCCTGAAGCATCCCGGACATGGGTGAGGGCCCTCCGCCGAGCGGAGGGCCCTCACCCATGTCGTGGTGCGGCTCCGGCGTCAGGGCCTGCGGGCCGAGGTCACCCGGTAGACGTCGTAGACGCCCTCCACGCCCCGTACCGCCTTCAGGACGTGTCCGAGGTGCTTCGGGTCGCCCATCTCGAAGGTGAAGCGTGAGGTGGCCACCCGGTCGCGGGAGGTCTGGACCGCCGCCGACAGGATGTTCACGTGCTGGTCGGAGAGGACGCGGGTGACGTCCGAGAGCAGCCGGGAGCGGTCCAGGGCCTCGACCTGGATGGCGACCAGGAAGACCGAGGACTGGGTGGGTGCCCACTCGACTTCGAGGATCCGTTCGGGCTGCTGCGACAGCGAGTCCACGTTGACACAGTCCGCGCGGTGCACGGAGACCCCGCTCCCCCGGGTGACGAACCCGATGATGGGGTCGCCGGGGACGGGCGTGCAGCACCGGGCGAGCTTCACCCAGACGTCGTCGACGCCCTTGACGACCACACCGGGGTCCGCGTTGGCGCGCCGCTTGCTGCGGCCGTGCGACGGCGGTGTGCTCTCGGCGATGTCCTCGTTGGCCGCTTCCTCGCCGCCGAGCGCCTGCACCAGTTTCTGCACGACGCCCTGCGCGGCCACATGGCCCTCGCCGATCGCCGCGTACAGCGAGGAGATGTCCGGGTAGCGCATCTCGTGCGCCAGTGTGACGAGCGAGTCGCCGGTGAGGATGCGCTGGATCGGCAGGTTCTGCTTGCGCATGGCCCGCGCGATGGCGTCCTTGCCCTGCTCGATCGCTTCGTCGCGGCGCTCCTTGGAGAACCAGGCGCGGATCTTGTTGCGCGCCCGGGGCGACTTGACGAAGCCCAGCCAGTCCCTGGAGGGTCCGGCGCCCGCGGCCTTGGAGGTGAAGACCTCGACCAGGTCGCCGTTGTCGAGGGTGGATTCGAGCGGGACGAGCCGCCCGTTGACCCGTGCCCCTATGGTCCGGTGGCCGACCTCCGTGTGGACGGCGTACGCGAAGTCGACGGGGGTGGCGCCGGCGGGCAGCGCGATGACGTCGCCCTTCGGCGTGAACACGAAGACCTCGTTGCGCGACAGGTCGAAGCGCAGCGACTCCAGGAACTCGCTGGGGTCCTCGGTCTCCTTCTGCCAGTCGAGCAGCTGCCGCAGCCAGGCCATGTCGTTGACGGTGTCCTGACGGGAGCCCTTGCCGGTGCTCTTCGGTGCGTCGGTGCGCACCTTGGAGGCGCCCGCGACGGCCTCCTGCTTGTACTTCCAGTGCGCGGCGATGCCGTACTCGGCCCGGCGGTGCATGTCGAACGTACGGATCTGGAGCTCGACGGGCTTGCCGCTGGGACCGATCACCGTGGTGTGCAGCGACTGGTACATGTTGAACTTGGGCATCGCGATGTAGTCCTTGAACCGCCCCGGGACCGGGTTCCACCGGGCGTGGACGGTGCCGAGCGCCGCGTAGCAGTCGCGGACGGTGTCGACAAGGATGCGGATGCCCACCAGGTCGTAGATCTCCGCGAAGTCGCGGCCGCGCACGATCATCTTCTGGTAGACGCTGTAGTAGTGCTTGGGGCGCCCGGTGACGGTGGCCTTGATGCGGGCGGCGCGAAGATCCGACTGGACCTCGTCGGTCACTATGGCGAGGTACTCGTCGCGCTTGGGCGCCCGCTCGGCGACCAGCCGCACGATCTCGTCGTACATCTTCGGGTAGAGGATCGCGAAGGCGAGGTCCTCCAGCTCCCACTTGATGGTGTTCATGCCCAGGCGGTGGGCGAGCGGCGCGTAGATCTCCAGGGTCTCGCGGGCCTTCTTCTCCTGCTTCTCCCGCTTGAGATACCGCATGGTGCGCATGTTGTGCAGCCGGTCGGCGAGCTTGATGACCAGGACGCGCGGATCCTTGGCCATGGCGACGACCATCTTGCGTACGGTCTCGGCCTGCGCGGCCTCACCGAACTTGACCTTGTCGAGCTTGGTGACGCCGTCGACGAGGAGGGCGACCTGGTCGCCGAAGTCGCGGCGCAGGGTGTCCAGGCCGTACTCGGTGTCCTCGACGGTGTCGTGCAGCAGCCCCGCCATCAGGGTGGCCGGGTCCATACCCAGCTCGGCGAGGATCGTGGTGACGGCGAGCGGGTGCGTGATGTACGGGTCGCCGCTCTTGCGCTTCTGCCCGCGGTGCCAGCGCTCGGCCACCTGGTAGGCGCGCTCGATCTGCCGCAGCGTCGCCGACTCGATCTTCGGGTCGTTGCCGCGCACGGCCCGCAGCAGCGGTTCAAGGACCGGGTTGTACGGCGAGGAGCGCTGGACTCCGAGCCGGGCGAGCCTGGCCCTGACGCGGTTGGACGAGCCGCCGGAGCGCGCGACGGGGCCCTGCGGGGCCGGGCGCGCGGTGGCACCCTGCGCGGCCGGTCCCGGCGGGGGCGCCTGGGCGGCGGGCTTCGGCGTGGAGAGGGGGGCGGCGCCGCCGGGGCGCACCACGGGAGCCGAGGGCTTCGGCTGACCGGCAGGCGGCTTCTCGGGCGTCGCTGGGGCCGCCGCGGCCTTCTGGTCCTGCTTCTCGGGCTGTGCGGCGGCTGCGGGCCGGTCCTCGTCTGGCAAGGGCACTCCTCTGGGGGTCCCCCCGGACGGAGCCTGGGGGAGGGTCCGGGTCCCCGTGTCAGGTCCGGAAGCCCATGGTAACGATCCCGGGCGATCCGCTCGCCCCGGGCCGGTGCCGGCACCGTACGCGAGAGGCGGACCGCCCGGGGTTCCGGGGGCCCGCCTCAGCGGTACGGCGTACGGATCAGGCCGCGATCAGACCGTGATCAGGGCGTCCAGCGGGGCGCCGTGCAGTGCGGGCTCCAGCCGGGCACGCCCGTCCAGGAAGCCCAGCTCCATCAGTACGGCCACGCCGATGACCTGCGCACCGGCCCGCCGGATCAGGTCCAGCGAGGCCTCGGCCGTGCCGCCGGTGGCGAGCACGTCGTCGATGACCATGACGCGGTCGTCGGCGCAGAGGTCCTCGGCGTGCACCTCGATCTCGGCGCTGCCGTACTCCAGGTCGTACGTCTGGGAGAGCGTCGCGCCCGGCAGCTTCCCGGCCTTGCGGACCGGGATGAAGCCGATTCCGGCGCGGACCGCGACCGGTGCGGCCAGGATGAAGCCGCGCGCTTCCAGGCCGACGATCTTCGTGGCGCCGTGCCGCAGGCAGAGCTCCGCGAGGGCGTCGGTCAGCGCCGTGAAGGCCTCCGGGTCCGCGAGGAGCGGGGTGATGTCCTTGAACACCACGCCCGGCTGCGGATAGTCCTGCACGTCCCTGATCCTGCTGAGCAGCAGGTCCTGGATGCTCCGGGTGTCCGTCATCGGCGCTTCCCCTGGGTACGCCCGCGGCCCCGCGGGGCGGGAGCGCGCCGGCCGCCGGCCACGGCGCCGGCCGGGGCCGGGGCGCCGTCCTCCGGCTGGAGGGTGTCGTCGTCCTGGTCGGACGGTTCGCCCTTCGCGGCGGCGGCGGCCCGCTTGGCGAGCACCCGCTTCTTGAGGGCCTGCATCGCGGGGTCGCGTTCCTTGAGGTCGGCGACGAGCGGGGTGGCGATGAAGATCGAGGAGTACGCACCGGCCGCGAGGCCCACGAACAGCGCGAGCGAGATGTCGTTCAGCATTCCGGCGCCGAGGAAACCGCCGCCGATGAAGAGCAGGCCCGCCACCGGGAGCAGCGCGACGACCGTGGTGTTGATGGAACGCACCAGGGTGCCGTTGAGGCTGCGGTTGGCGATCTCGCTGTAGGTGAAGCGGGTCTGCTTCTTGAGATCCTTCGACGCCTCCTTGAGACCGTCGAAGACGACCACGGTGTCGTAGAGGGAGTAACCGAGGATGGTCAGCAGACCGATCACCGTGCCCTCGGTGACCTCGAAGCCGACGAGCGCGTAGATCCCGACCGTGATCGTGAGGTCGTGGATCAGGGCGACGAGGGCGGCGAGGGCCATCCGCCACTCGAAGGCGATGGCCAGATAGACCACCACCAGGATCATGAAGATCGCCAGGCCCTCCCAGGCCTTGTTGGCGATCGTCGCTCCCCAGCTGGGACCGACCACGTCGGCGGCGATCTTGTCGATCGGGAGCTTCAGGTCCTTGGCGAGCGTGCCGTGGATCTTGTCGGCCGTGTCGGTGTCGATCCCGGAGACCTGGATCCGCATCCCGCCGTTGCCGAGCTTCTGGACGGACGCGTCATGTCCGGAGAGCTGCTCCGCCACGTCCTGGGCGCGCGTCACCGAGACGCTGCTGCTCTGGGTGGTGGTGAAGACCGCACCGCCCTGGAACTCGATGCCCAGGTTCAGACCGCGCACCGCCAGGCCGACGATGGCCGTGATGGTGATCAGGATCGAGATGCCGTACCAGATCTTGCGCTTGGCCACGAAGTCGTAGCCGACCTCGCCGCGGTACAGCCGGGCGCCCATGCTGCCGAGTCGCGACATCTCACGCCTCCTTCGGGTCGGTGGGGGCGGAGGAGGCGGCACGGCGCGAACGGCGGAGCGGGGGTTTGGCGCCGAGCCGCTTCGGGTCGAGTCCGGACCACGGGTGGCCGCTGTAGAAGAACTTCTTGCGGGCCAGCAGCGTCATCACCGGCTTGGTGAAGAGGAAGACCACGACGACGTCGAGCAGCGTGGTCAGACCCAGCGTGAACGCGAAGCCCTGCACCTTGCCGACCGTCACGATGTACAGCACCGCGGCGGCGAGGAAGGACACGAAGTCCGAGACCAGGATGGTGCGCCGGGCGCGCGGCCAGGCGCGCTCGACGGCGGGCCGCAGCGTGCGGCCCTCGCGGATCTCGTCACGGATGCGTTCGAAGTAGACGATGAACGAGTCCGCGGTGATGCCGATCGCAACGATCGCACCACACACCGCAGGCAGGTTGAGTGCGAAGCCGATGCCCTTGCCGAGCAGCGACATCAGTGAGTACGTGAGGATCGCGGAGACCAGGAGGCTGAGGATCGCGATGAACGACAGGCCGCGGTAGTAGGCCACCAGGTAGATGATGACCAGCGCGAGGCCGATCGCACCGGCGATGATGCCCGCCTGGAGCTGCTCGCCGCCGAGCGCCGCGGTCACGGTGGTGACCGTCTCCTCCTTGAAGGAGAGCGGGAGCGCACCGTAGGACAGCACGTTGCCGAGGTCCTCGGCCGACTGCTGGGTGAAGCTGCCGGAGATCTGGGCGCTGCCGCTGAGCGTCTGGCTCACGCTGGGGGCCGAGACGACGGCGCCGTCCAGCGCGATGGCGAACTGGTTCTGCGGGGACTGCTGCTTCGAGAGCTTGCTGGTGATCGCCTGGAACTTCTTCGAGCCCTTGCTCGTGAAGTCCATCTGGACGATCCACTGACCCTGCTGCTGGTCGATGACGGCCTTGGCGCCGGAGACGTCGGTGCCGTCCACGGCTGCGGCGTCGAGGATGTACTTCGCGTCACCGGACTGGCTGCACGCCACGGTCGGGTCGCTGGGCTTGACGTTGTCGCCGCCGGCCTTGGCACGGCCGGCCTTGGTGGAGCAGTCGAGCGCGGCGAACTTCTTCTCCAGCTTGGCGGCGGCCGCGCTGTCGGCGGTCGACGGGGTGGGGCTGGACTGGGGAGGCGTCGACGGGTTGGGCGTGGGACCGGCCTTCAGCGCGTCGGTCACCGCACGGCCCTGGGGGGACGAGGTCGACTTCTTCGACGACGAGGACGACTTGTCGGTGGCCTTGGACTTCGACGAGGCGCTCGGGGAGGGCGTGGTGGAGGGCTTACCGGCGGGCGTGGGCTTGCCCGCAGCGACCGTCACCACAGGGCGGAAGTACAGCTGGGCGGTGGTACCGACCTGCTGCCTGGCCTGCTTCTCGTTCGTCCCCTTGGGGATGTTGACGAGGATCTGGTCCTTGCCCTGCGTCTGAACCTCGGCCTCGGAGACCCCGAGTCCATTGACACGGCGCTCGATGATGCTGACCGCGGTGTCCATGTTCTTCTGGTTGATCGCGTTGGGCTTGCCCGGCTGGGGCTTGGCCTGGAGCGTGATGCTCGTACCGCCCGCGAGGTCGATGCCGAGACGTGGCGTGACCTGCTTCGCCCAGAACATCCCGCCGACGAGCGCAACCATGGCGATCAGGATCAGGGCCAGGGACCGCCCGGGCTTGCCCTGGGCTCCCGTCTGCCTTCGGCCCTTGTTCGGTGCTGCCACCTTGTCGATTCTCCCTGTCCTACCGCCCGCGCCGGGTATGCGCTGTGAGCGGCCACGAAGTGATGTGGGGGACCTGCTCCGCTGTAGCAGTGCACGGTCTCGGGGACCGCCGGTGCTGCCATCGGGCAGCACCGGCGGTCCCCGGATGTACTACTTCGCTTCGCCCTCGCCGTCGTTCTTCTTCTCGGCCTTGTCCGCCTTGTCGGCCTTGTCCTCGGAGGTGGCCTCGGCCTGGTCGGCGTCCTCGGCTTCGCCAGAGGCGGCGTCATCGTCGGCGGACGGCGTCTCGTGCTTGCCGAGGTCGACCTTGGCGTCGTCGAGCTCGGTCAGCGAGGAGGCGTCGTCGGGGACGATCGCGGTCTCGCCGTGGACGATGCGGTTGTACTCCGCGTCGTCCAGGACCGCGCCGATCGCGTTCTTGCCGTAGACGGCGTGGACGCCGGGCGCGATCTCCAGGAGAACCGAGTCCTCGTTGATCTCCTTGACGGTGGCGTACATGCCCCCGATCGTCCGGACGCCGGTGCCGGGCTGCATCTCATTGCGCATCGTTGCAGCCGCCTGCTGCTTCCGCTTGGCGGACCGGGTCATCAGGAACATGGCCCCGATGAGCACGATGAAGGGGAGGAGGGTCACGAGACTCACGGGAGGGAACTTCCTTCGCACGACCGCGCTGGATCGCGGCCTGATCTTCGGGGGCGGGGCATGCCGTCCGGGAAGGGCGGCATCGGCGGAGTCTAGGCGAGTCCGCATCAATGGAACAACGCCCAGCATGGCACCGGGGTTCCGCAGCGTGCACCCCCGAGCCTTCTCACGCCCCGAACAGACCCGCTTGTCCCTTTCCCGCGGCGCCTCCCGCGCCACCCTGCGGGGGTACGAGTCCCAGGTGCGCCCAGGCGGCCGGTGTGGCCACCCGGCCGCGCGGGGTCCGGGCCAGCAGCCCCTCGCGGACCAGGAACGGCTCGGCGACCTCCTCGACCGTCTCGCGCTCCTCCCCCACGGCGACGGCGAGTGTGGAGAGTCCCACGGGTCCGCCCCCGAAGAGCTTGAGCAGGGCCTGGAGCACCGCACGGTCCAGCCGGTCGAGTCCGCGGGCGTCAACCTCGTACACCGCGAGCGCCGTACGGGCGATCTCCCGGGTGATCACTCCGTCGGCCTCCACCTGGGCGTAGTCGCGGACCCGGCGCAGCAGCCGGTTGGCGATCCGGGGGGTGCCGCGGGAGCGTCCGGCGATCTCCCCTGCGCCGTCCTCGCCGATCTCGACGTCGAGCAGCCGGGCCGAGCGGTGGATGACGCGCTCCAGCTCGGCCGGTTCGTAGAACTCCATGTGCCCGGTGAAGCCGAAACGGTCGCGCAGCGGCGGCGGCAGCAGGCCCGCCCTGGTGGTGGCGCCGACCAGGGTGAAGGGCGGCAGCTCCAGCGGGATGGCGGTGGCGCCTGGCCCCTTGCCGACGATGACGTCGACCCGGAAGTCCTCCATCGCCATGTAGAGCATTTCCTCGGCGGGCCTGGACATCCGGTGGATCTCGTCCAGGAAGAGGACCTCGCCCTCCTGGAGGGACGAGAGGATCGCAGCCAGATCCCCGGCGTGCTGGATCGCGGGGCCGGACGTGATCCGGATGGGAGCGCCCATCTCGGCCGCGATGATCATCGAAAGAGTGGTCTTGCCGAGGCCCGGGGCGCCGGAGAGCAGCACATGGTCGGCGGTGGCGCCGCGCTGCCTGGCCGCCCGCAGGACCAGGTCGAGCTGGAGTCTGACCTTCTCCTGGCCCACGAACTCGTCCAGGTCCTTGGGGCGCAGTGCGGCTTCGACAGCCTGGTCCTCACCGTCGGCGTCGGCTCCCACCAGGCGCTCTTCGGTGTCGGGGACGGTGTCGTCCCACTCGTTCTGAGGAGGCAGCATGCGGGTCTCTCGATCAGCGGGCGCGGTTGAGGGTCTGCAGGGCGGCCTTGAGGAGCGCGCCGACGTTGGGCTCGGCGGCGGCCTCGGCCTGGGGGGTGACAGCGGCGACGGCCTCCTCCGCGTCACGCGGCGCGTACCCGAGGCCGACCAGCGCGGAGTGCAGCTGCTCGCTCCACGGCGCGGGTCCGGATGCGGTGCGCTGCGCTGCGAGGTGCGCGCCGCCGGTGCCGAGCGGGGCTCCGAGCCGGTCCTTGAGCTCCAGGAGGAGCTTCTGGGCGCCCTTCTTGCCGATGCCCGGTACCGCGGTGAGCGATTTCTCGTCACCGGTGGACACGGCGAGCCGCAGGGCGTCCGGCGAGTGCACGGCGAGCATGGCCTGGGCGAGCCGGGGGCCGACGCCGCTCGCGGTCTGGAGGAGTTCGAAGGTCTGGCGTTCGTCGTCGTCGGCGAAGCCGTAGAGCGTGAGGGAGTCCTCCCGCACGACGAGAGAGGTGGCGAGCTTGGCCTGCTGGCCGATGCGCAGGGCGGACAGCGTGTTGGGTGCGCACTGGACCGACATGCCGATCCCGCCGACCTCGATGACGGCGGTGGTCGGGGCCAGGGCGGCCACCGGTCCGGAGACGAAGGCGATCATGCGGTACGGCCTTTCAGGGTGCGGTGGGCGGCGACGGCCTGCTGGAGCCTGTTCTGGGCGGGGGCCCGCCAGATGTGGCAGATGGCGAGCGCCAGGGCGTCGGCGGCGTCCGCCGGTTTCGGAGGCGCGTCGAGCCGGAGCAGCCGGGTCACCATCGCCCCGACCTGGGCCTTGTCGGCTCTGCCGCTGCCGGAGACGGCGGCCTTGACCTCGCTGGGGGTGTGCAGGGCTACGGGGATGCCGCGGCGTGAGGCACAGAGCATCGCGACCGCGCTGGCCTGTGCGGTGCCCATCACCGTACTGACGTTGTGCTGGCTGAACACCCGCTCCACGGCGACGACTTCGGGCCGGTGCTCGTCCAGCCACGCCTCGATGCCGCGCTCGATGGCGACCAGCCGCTGCCCCAGCTCCGCGTCGGCGGGCGTCCGGACGACTCCCACGCCGAGCATGGTCAGCGGGCGACCGGCCACGCCCTCGACGACTCCGACGCCGCAGCGCGTCAGCCCCGGGTCCACGCCCAGTACCCGCACGGTGCCCCCTCCCTCATGCCCGATCGCCTGTCCGGTGCCTGGCGGAACGGGTGGTGCCGTTCGCCCAGGTGTTCCTGCGTTGTCGCAGGCTATCGGGTGGCACCGACAACACAGAGAACGCCGGGACCGCCGGGGCAGCCGGGTCCGCAGGGAACACGGACGGGCCGGCGGGGTGTGTCCCCGGCGGCCCGTCCGTACGTACCCGTGGTGCTGAGTGCCCGTCAGGCGTCGATCTTCTCCATGACCTCGTCCGATACGTCGAAGTTGGCGAAGACGTTCTGCACGTCGTCGCTGTCCTCCAGCGCGTCGATCAGCTTGAAGATCTTGCGTGCGCCCTCTTCGTCCAGCTCGACCTGCATGGTCGGCATGAAGTTGGCCTCGGCCGAGTCGTAGTCGATGCCCGCCTCCTGGAGCGCGGTGCGGACCGCGACCATGTCGGTGGCCTCGGAGAGCACCTCGAAGGACTCGCCCAGGTCGTTGACCTCCTCGGCGCCGGCGTCGAGCACCGCGCCCAGGACGTCGTCCTCGGTGAGTTCGGCCTTGGGGACGACCACGACGCCCTTGCGGTTGAACAGGTACGACACGGAGCCGGGGTCGGCCATGTTGCCGCCGTTGCGCGTCATCGCGACGCGCACGTCGGACGCGGCACGGTTGCGGTTGTCGGTGAGGCACTCGATGAGCACCGCGACACCGTTCGGTCCGTAGCCCTCGTACATGATCGTCTCGTAGTCGGCGCCACCGGCTTCGAGACCGGCACCGCGCTTGACCGCGGAGTCGATGTTCTTGTTCGGCACCGAGCTCTTCTTGGCCTTCTGGATGGCGTCGAAGAGGGTCGGGTTGCCGGACACGTCGGCGCCGCCCGTGCGGGCCGCGACCTCGATGTTCTTGATCATCTTCGCGAAGAGCTTGCCGCGCTTGGCGTCAACCACGGCCTTCTTGTGCTTCGTCGTAGCCCATTTAGAGTGGCCGGACATCTGCCTGTCTCCTTCGCGTAACCATTTCCTGGACGAACGCCAGAGATCCTACCGGGCGCCGGTCACTGGGCGTCGCGCACCATGTCCGCGAAGTACCGGTGTACGCGGTGGTCGCCGGTCAGCTCCGGGTGGAACGACGTGGCCAGGCAATGGCCCTGGCGCACCGCGACGATATGGCCGCCGTGCTCCGCGAGGACCTGGACCCCGGCGCCCACCGATTCGACCCAGGGCGCCCGGATGAAGACACCCTCGACGGGGCCGCCGGGGATCTCGGGGATCTCGACGGCCGCCTCGAAGGACTCGTTCTGGCGTCCGAAGGCGTTGCGCCGGACGATCATCTCGATCCCGCCGAAGGTCTCCTGGCCCGACCTGGGGTCGAGGATCTTGTCGGCGAGCATGATCATTCCGGCGCACGTCCCGTACACCGGCAGCCCGGACGCGATGCGCTCACGCAACGGCTCCAGCATGCCGAACAGGGCGGCCAGCTTGGACATCGTGGTGGACTCGCCGCCCGGGATGACCAGGCCGTCGAGCTCGTCCAGCTCCTCGGGACGCCGGACCGGACCGCCCTGGGCGCCGGCGGCGCCCAGGGCGGCCAGGTGCTCCCGCACGTCGCCCTGGAGAGCGAGGACGCCGATGACGGGAGTGCCCATCACCAGCCCCGGTTCGCGTAACGCTCGGACTCGGGAAGGGTGTCGCAGTTGATGCCGACCATGGCCTCGCCCAGGTTGCGGGAGGCGTCCGCGATGACCTTCGGGTCGTCGAAGAACGTGGTGGCCCTGACGATGGCGGCGGCGCGCTTGGCCGGGTCGCCGGACTTGAAGATGCCGGAGCCGACGAAGACGCCCTCGGCGCCGAGCTGGCGCATCAGCGCCGCGTCGGCGGGGGTGGCGACACCGCCTGCCGAGAAGAGGACGACGGGCAGCTTGCCGAGCCCGGCGACCTCCTTGACCAGCTCGTACGGGGCGCGCAGGTCCTTGGCCGCGGCGTACAGCTCGTTGTTGTCGTAGCCGCGCAGCCGGGCGATCTCGTTCTTGATCTGGCGCAGGTGACGGACGGCCTCGACGACGTTGCCGGTGCCGGCCTCGCCCTTGGAGCGGATCATGGCCGCGCCCTCGGCGATCCGGCGCAGGGCCTCGCCCAGGTTGGTGGCGCCGCAGACGAACGGCGTCGTGAAGGCGAACTTGTCGCTGTGGTTGACCTCGTCGGCCGGGGTCAGCACCTCGGACTCGTCGATGTAGTCGACGCCGAGGGACTGCAGCACCTGGGCCTCGACGAAGTGGCCGATACGCGACTTGGCCATGACCGGGATGGAGACGGCCGAGATGATCTCTTCGATCATGTTCGGGTCGGACATCCGGGCGACTCCGCCGTCCTTGCGGATGTCGGCGGGGACCCGCTCCAGCGCCATGACGGCGACGGCGCCCGCGTCCTCGGCTATCTTCGCCTGCTCGGCGTCGACCACATCCATGATCACGCCGCCCTTGAGCTGCTCGGCCATGCCGCGCTTGACGCGTGCGGTGCCGGTCGCCGGGGTCTCGGCGGGGGAAGTGGTGGAGTGCGTACTGGACACGGGCTACCTCGCTCGGGGAAGAGAGTTCTTGCTCCACCGAGATAACTCCTGTGAACCAGTCCACTGCAAGGGCCAATGAACAGCCGGTGGATCGTTCTCGAAGCCCCGACGATTCAGACGATTCAGCAGACGCCCCGGCGATTCAGGAGATCAGGTGCCCGGCCGGTCGGCCAGCGCCACCGGCGGCTCGTCGTCCATCTCGAACGCCAGCGGGAACGGCGCGTGTCCCGCGAGCCGGAACCAGCGGACCTTGCGGTGCGTGCGCAGGGCGCGGGCGGCCCGTACCGCGTCGTTGTGGAAGCGCCTGGCCATCGGCACCCGCCTGACGGCCGCGGCCAGCTCGTCGGCCGCCTCCTCCCCGCCGGGCGCCGAGCGTACGGCCCCGACCTGCGCCGTCTCACCGAATACAGCCCGCAGCGCCTGGCTGAGCTCACTCTCGGCCACCTCGCGCTGCTCCTCATCGGACTGCCGGGCCGCGTGCGCCGCCTCGTACAGGACGATCGAGGCCGCGGGGTCGAGGACGCCGGACGTGGCCAGCTCCTGGGCGACCGACGCGCGGCGCAGCAGCTGGGCGTCGAGGGCGGCGCGGGCGGCGTCGATCCGCGCGTGCAGCCGGTCGAGCCGGCCTGCGGTCCAGCTCAGGTAGAGGCCGACCGCGACGAAAGCGAGGACGATCCAGATGATCAGGGATACGGTCACGGGCCGAAAGGCTACCGGTCCGGCGCGGGCCGGCGTCCGCCGCGGCGGACGCCCCGGGCCGCCCCCGGGCCGCGGCACAGCGCCACGAGCAGACCTGACGGCCCGTCAAGTGCCCGTCTGTGGCGCCCTGTCAGTCCCTGGCCAGGCCGAACCGGGCCCGCAGGCTGACCCGTTCGTCGGTGTCGACCGACGCGGCGCCGTCGGTCACCGTCTCGTACACCGCCAGGATGTCCGCACCGACCGTCGACCAGTCGAAGCGGCGCACATGCGCGCTGCCCCGCCGGCGCAGCCCCTCCCGGCGCTCGCTGTCGCCCAGCAGCCGCACGGCGGAGGCGGCCAGCGCGTCCGCGTCCTCGTTGGCGAACAGCTCGCCGGCCGCGCCCTGGTCCAGGACCTGGGCGAACGCGTCGAGGTCGCTCGCCAGCACTGGCGCACCGGCCGACATCGCCTCGACGAGGATGATCCCGAAGCTCTCGCCGCCGGTGTTCGGCGCGACATAGACGTCGACGCTGCGCAGCAGCCGGGCCTTGTCCTCGTCGCTGACCATGCCGAGGAACTCGACCCGCTGCCGCATCTCCTTCGGCAGGGTGGCGACGGCTTCCTTCTCGTCGCCCCGGCCCGCGACCAGCAGCCGGGCGTCCGGGCACTCGGCGAGGATCTTCGGCAGCGCCCGCATCAGGACCGGCAGCCCCTTGCGCGGCTCGTCGATCCGCCCGATGAACCCGATGGTCGCCCCCTGCCACTCGGGCTTGGGCTCGGCGCGCTCGAAGAATGCGACGTCGACGCCGTTGGGGATGACCACCGCGTCGCCGCCCAGGTGCTCGACCAGGGTCCTGCGCGCGTACTCGCTCACCGCGATCCGGGCCGAGATCTTCTCCAGCGCGGGCTGCAGGATCGGGTACGCGGCGATCATCGCCCGTGAGCGCGGGTTGGAGGTGTGGAAGGTCGCCACGATCGGCCCCTGCGCGGCCCAGCAGGTGAGCAGCCCGAGCGACGGCGAGGTGGGCTCATGGATGTGGATCACGTCGAAGGTGCCGTCGTGCAGCCAGCGCCGCACCCGGGCCGCCGACAGGAAGCCGAAGTTGAGCCGGGCGACCGAGCCGTTGTACGGGACGGGGACGGCCCGGCCCGCGGAGACCACGTACGGCGGCAGGGGTGTCTCGTCGTCGGACGGGGCCAGCACCGACACCTGGTGGCCGAGGCCGTTCAGATGCTCGGCGAGGTCCCTGATGTGGAACTGGACCCCGCCCGGGACGTCCCAGGAGTACGGGCAGACGATGCCGATCTTCACGAAGGCTCCTGACGAGGCTCCAGGTCGGCGAGCCAGAGGCGCTGGAGCATGTGCCAGTCCTCCGGGTGCTCGGCGATTCCGGTGGCGAAGGCGTCGGCGAGCGCCTGCGCCATCACCGAGGTCTTCTCGGGGCGCGTACCCGAGGCGGGTACGTCCACCGGGGGATGGACACGGCCGCGCATCACCGGCGAACCGTCGTACCAGAGCGTGACGGGCAGCAGCAGCGCTCCGGTCTGCTGGGCGAGCAGCGCGGGGCCCGCGGGCATCCGGGTCGCCTCGCCGAAGAACCGGACCTCGACGCCCGATGCGGAGAGGTCGCGGTCGGCGACCAGGCAGACCAGACCGCCGTCCCGCAGCCGCCTGGCCAGCGTGCCGAAAGCGGAGCCGCCGGTGTGCGGCAGGACCTCCATGCCCAGGCCCTCGCGGTAGGCGACGAACCGGTCGTAGAGGGTCTCGGGCTCGAGCCGCTCGGCGACCGTGGTGAACGGCACCCCCAGCTTCGTGGTGACCCAGGCGCCCGCGAGGTCGTAATTGCCCATGTGCGGAAGGGCGAGTATGACGCCCTTCCCGGCGGCCAGGCCGTCCGTCAGATGGTGGACATCGTCGACGTCGAAGCCATTGCGGACCCGGTCGGCGCTCCACGCGGGCAGCCGGAAGGACTCCATCCAGTACCGCATGTACGAGCGCATCCCGGCCCGGGACAGCTCGGCCAGCCGGTCGGGGCCGGCGCCGGGCACCACCCTGGACAGGTTGGATTCGAGCCGCAGCACGCTCTTGCCGCGCCGCTTCCAGACCGTGTCCGCGATACGCCTGCCCAGCCCCGTGGCGACCGGCTCGGGCAGCTTCTTGACCGCGCCCCAGCCGAGTCCGTACAGGGCGTCCGTCACTCGCTCCCTCATACCGCCTCGCCGCCGTGCGCGGAGGCTTCGGCAGCCGCCGCGGCATCGGCCTCCGCAGACTCCCTGCGTACGGTGACCACCCGCTGCACCAGGGTGATCAGGCTGCCCACCGCCACGATCCACAGCGCGATCGGCAGCAGGATCTGGATCCCGGGCACCCCGAACTTGTGCAGCCCGGCCAAACCGGCGGCGACGAGCGAGATGACCAGCCGCTCGGCCCGCTCGATCAGCCCGTTCACCGCGACCGGCAGCCCGATCGACTCGCCGCGGGCCTTGGTGTACGAGACCACCTGGCCGCTCGCGAGGCAGAAGAGGGCGACCGCGCACAGCATGTTGTTGTCACCGGTGCCCGCGTACCAGAGGGCGAGCCCGGAGAAGATCGCCCCGTCCGCGACCCGGTCGAGGGTCGAGTCGAGGAAGGCCCCCCAGCGGCTCGAAATCCCGGCCTGGCGCGCCATGTTGCCGTCGACGAGGTCGGAGAAGACGAAGAGTGTGATGACGATCGTGCCCCAGAAGAACTCTCCCCTGGGGAAGAAGACCAGCGCACCCGCCATCACCCCGGCCGTACCGGTCAGCGTCACCGCGTCGGGGCTGACCCCGATCCGGAGCAGAAACGAGGCGAACGGCGTGAGGACACGCGTAAAGAATGCACGCGCGTACTTGTTCAGCATGGCCTTCCCGGGGGGTTGGTGAGCCGCGCGGCCCCATTGGCCACCCGGCGGGCCCATCGTAGCCAGGACCGCGGACCTCCACCGCCGGGCCCTGTCGCGGCGGGTGACGGGCGGGGGCCGGGCAGACGCCGGAGCCGCACGTATGGACGCGCCGCGGCCCGAGTGGAAAGCTCGAATGACCGCGGGCGTCACCGGTGCCGCCACGCTTCCCGGCCCTGTGTCCGCTCCGTTTCTCACCGTGCAACGTCCCTCATCACACGGGAGGCACACTCATGGGCGACAAGGCGAGCACACACCCCGGGGCCGCCGGCAGAGTGACGACGGCCGGCCGGCCCGCTTCCGTACGGAACGTGGTCCTGGTCGGCCACAGCGGATCCGGCAAGACCACGCTGGTCGAGGCCCTGGCGCTGACCGCAGGAGCGGTCACCCGGGCCGGCCGCGTGGAGGACGGCCAGACCGTCTCCGACTACGACGAGATCGAACAGCGCAGGCAGCGGTCGGTCCAGCTCTCGCTCGTCCCCGTCGAGTGGGACGGCATCAAGATCAATCTGCTCGACACACCTGGTTACGCCGATTTCGTCGGCGAGCTGCGGGCCGGTCTGCGCGCTGCGGACGCCGCCCTGTTCGTCGTGTCGGCCGCCCAGGACGCGGACAGCGTCGACGGCGCGACGCGCGCCGTCTGGGAGGAGTGCGCGGCCGTCGGGATGCCGCGGGCCATCGTGGTCACCCATCTGGACACGGCCCGCACCGGCTACGCGGAACTGACCCGGCTGTGCGGCCGGATCTTCGGCGGCGACGACCCCGACGCGGTGCTCCCCCTGTACCTCCCGCTGTACGGATCGCCGGGGCCGGACGGGCACGTCCCGGTGACCGGGCTTGCCGGGCTGCTCACCCGTCGGCTGTCCGGTTACGCCTCGGGAGAGCGTACGGAGAGCGAGCCCGGCGAGGCCGAGCTGCCGCCGATGGAGGAGGCCCGCAACCGGCTGATCGAGGGGATCATCGCCGAGAGCGAGGACGAGACCCTGATGGACCGCTATCTCGGCGGCGAGGAGATCGACGTCGGGACGGTGATCGCGGATCTGGAGCGGGCGGTCGCCCGCGGTGTCTTCCACCCGGTGCTCGCCGCCGCGCCCGCGGTGTCCGGCGGACGGCAGGGGCTCGGCACCGTCGAACTGCTCGAACTGATCACCCGCGGCTTCCCCGCACCGCCCGAGCGGGAGGCCCCGGCGGTCACCACCCCGGAGGGCGCCCCGCACGCCGCGGCGAGCTGCGACCCGTGCGGGCCGCTGGTCGCCGAGGTGATCAAGACGGCATCCGATCCCTATGTGGGCCGGCTCTCCCTCGTACGGGTCTTCTCCGGGACCCTGCGGCCCGACGAGACGGTGCATGTGGCCGGGCACAGCCAGCCGGGCCACGGCCGCGCCGGCCTGGACGGCGGCGACGACCGTGACACGGACGAACGCGTCGGCGCGCTCTCGGCACCCTTCGGACGACGGCAGAGCCCGCTGCACGAGTGCATCGCGGGAGACATCGCCTGCGTCGCGGGGCTGAGCCGCGCGGAGACCGGCGACACGCTGTCCGGCAAGGACGACCCGATGGTGATGGAGGCGTGGACGCTGCCGGAGCCGCTGCTCCCGCTCGCCGTCGCCGCCCATGGCAAGGCGGACGAGGACAAGCTCTCGCTGGGGCTCACCCGGCTGGTCACCGAAGATCCGACCATGCGTCTGGAGCAGAACCCGGACACCCACCAGCTGGTGCTCTGGTGTCTCGGCGAGGCGCAGCGGGACGTGGCGCTGGAGCGGCTGCAGGGCAGATACGGGGTCCGGGTGGACGCCGAGCCGTACCGGGTGTCGCTGCGCGAGACATTCGGCGGACCGGCCGAGGGGCGCGGCAGGCACGTCAAACAGTCCGGCGGCCACGGCCAGTTCGCGATCTGCGCGATCGAGGTCGCCCCGCTGCCCTCCGGATCGGGGATCGAGTTCGTCGACCGGGTCGTCGGCGGTTCGGTGCCCCGCCAGTTCATCCCGTCCGTCGAGAAGGGCGTACGCGCGCAGGCGGCCCGGGGCGTCGCGGCCGGGCACCCGCTCGTCGACGTCCGTATCACCCTCCGGGACGGCAAGGCCCACTCCGTGGACTCCTCGGACGCGGCGTTCCAGACGGCGGGCGCGCTGGCCCTGCGGGAGGCGGCGGACCGGGCCCCGATCCATCTCCTGGAGCCCGTGATCTCGGTCCGGGTGCTGGTGCCCGACGACTTCGTGGGCCCGGTGATCAGCGATCTCTCCGGTCGGCGCGGCCGGGTGGTGGGCACCGAGCAGACGGTGCCGGGCCGCACCCTGGTCCGGGCCGAGGTCCCGGAGATCGAGATCGGGCGGTACGCCGTCGATCTGCGGTCGCTCTCGCACGGCACCGGGCGGTTCACACGCTCGTACGTACGCCATGAGCCGATGCCACCGCAGGTGGCCGACCGGGTGCGCGATCAGGCGTACACCGGTTCGTAGCGGGTTGCGGCCAACAGCCGTGCGGCTGAGCGGTATCCGGCCGCGCACCGCCCTGCGCCGGACAGCCTTCCGGCGTCCCGTGACGCGCGGGGAGCACCACGGATACGCTGAGGTCACGGCACGGACGGAAGGCGCGGGACTGCCCGGGTCCGGCGCAGCAGGTGTGCGGGGCACGGTAGTTGGGAACAGCCGCAGCAGCGGTTGGGTGCGGCGATGGGGGCAGCGGTGGCGAACGACGGATTCGATTTCATTCCCGGGGCACAGGTTCCGCTCCAGGGAGCAGCGGGCCAGACCGCCGCGACCCACGCCCTCGCGTCGGCGGCCTACCGGGACAGTTCGGTCGAGGACATACTCAAAGCCAACAGCGAGTGGCACAAGACAGTGGTGAAGAAGGGCAAGTTCTCGCTCTTCGAGCCGAATCTGGGCGAGTCCTTCTCCCGAGCCGTCCAGGTGCGGATGCTCGGTGGCACCCGGAAGGCGCTCATCCAGTCCTTCGGGACCGAGCCCCAGACGGTGGTCGAACACTGCCTGGCGGCGACCCGTATCCGTAAGGAGCGCGACACCAGGCTGACCATCGTGATGGCCCTCTTCGGACTCGTGTTCCTCCCCGGGCTGCTGATCTGGCTCGGCGTCTTCCAGCTGCGGCGCACCCTGTCCGGATCCCGGAACCGCAGCATGGGAGCCCTGGGCACCGCGCTGCTTGTGGCTGTCGGCGCACTCGTGGTGCTCTTCCTCGTCAAGCTGCCGTTCGGCGGCATCGGGGCGCTGTATCTGCGGCTCATGATGGTCGCGCCGGTCATCGGCTGGGTGTGGGCCAAGCGGATCTGCGAGAAGACGGCCGTTGACCTGCGGTCCCGCTGGGAGAGTCTGCTGTCCGGCGGCGGCATCGGGCCGAAGATCCCGGAGGCCGTACCGCGCAACCCCACCGAGACCGCAGCCGAGCAGCTGCGCCAGTCCCTGGCCAAGCTGACGGCCGAGCAGCAGTCCAACTCGGTGTTCTACGCGGGCCCCAAGGGGATACTCGGCATGGGCACCCGCTGGGGCAGCTGGCAGCTCGCCGAGGAGCTCGTCCCCCGCGAGGCGGGCACCGAGATCCACGGCTTCCGCAGCTGGGACGTCATCCGGGCCATCCACGACCGGCTGCGGATGCTGGAGCGCGGCCCGCTGCACACCGGCGGCTTCCCCACCCCGTCCGTGAAGCACTGGATCGTGGCACCCGTCGGTGAGAACGCGAGCGAGGTCAGCCGGCCCGACGGGGAGGACGTGGAGGCCTTCCAGATCAAGGGCCACGAGATACAGCGGATCTGCAACGAGCAGCAGTTCGGCAGCGGCAACCGCCACTATCTGGGCGTGCAGTTCACTCTCTGGGACGGGCAGCTGGTGATCACCATGATGATCACGGTGACGGTGCTCCACGAGACGCTGCGGATCGAGGTCACCGGCCATGCGCTCGGCCCGGTGCACTCGCTCTTCACCACCAAGCCTGCGGCCAAGACCAAGGAGGTCAACAAGGCGGTCAAGTTCTGGGAGACGCGGGAGGTGAACCTGCCGCTGGTGGAGACCCCCGAGGTGGTGCGACTGGCCGCGCGGGCCCCGCTGACCTGGTTCCCGCCCGTCCTCGACTTCTGCGGCGGGAAGATCACGCTGCCCGAGCCGTTCGGGATGCGGCACGCCTGGGCCGACAAGCCCTGGCGGCACCGCTTCATGGCGGACGACGCGATGCGGGCGGCCACTCCGGTACTGCGCGCCGTGCACACGGCGGCCATGCGGGTGCTCGACGAGCACGGCGTGAACACCGACTCCTTCACCAATCGCTCGATGGTCCTCAGCGGACTGGTGCAGGACCCGACACCGCGCCAGGCCGACGTCTACGACGCCTGACACCACGCCCCCGGAAACGCAAGGGCCCCGGCACCCGCCGGGGCCCTGCCTCCGTCCATGTGCCGGGCTACGCCCCCGTCACCGCATACCGGCCGCTCAGACCGGCCAGGCCGCGGCCAGCATCGTACGGGTGTCGGCCAGCAGCTGCGGCAGCACCTTGGTGTGCCCGACGACCGGCATGAAGTTGGTGTCGCCGCCCCAGCGCGGCACCACGTGCTGGTGCAGATGGGCCGCGATGCCGGCCCCCGCCGACTCCCCCTGGTTCATACCGATGTTGAAGCCGTGCGCACCGGAAGCCGTCCGCAGCGCCGTCATCGCCCGCTTGGTCAGCTCGGCCAGCTCGGCCGTCTCGGCCGCATCCAGCTCCGTGTAGTCGGCGACATGGCGGAACGGCACGACCATGAGATGTCCGCCGTTGTACGGGTAGAGGTTGAGCACCGCGTACACATGCCGGCCGCGCGCCACGACAAGGCCGTCCTCGTCGGACTTCGACGGGATCGAGCAGAACGGACAGTCGTCGTCCGAGCCCGGCCCGCTCGGCTTGTTCTCCCCCTGGATGTACGCCATCCGGTGGGGGGTCCACAGGCGCTGGAACGCGTCCTGCGTCCCCACTCCGATCTGCTGCTCCGGCTCACTCGTCATGCTGTGCAGCATATGACTTCCCCCGTTCGCGACGTGTCGCCGGGGCGCGGGCGACGGCGGTCCCGGCGATGCTGGGCGGATGGACGTCCTGATTCCCGGCGAGCGGCTGCGCCGCTGGGAGGAGCGCACGGAGATTCCGCTCTTCGCGGCCGCGCTGCTCTTCCTCGCCTGTTATGCGGTCCGGGTGCTGGCGCGGGGCGCTGATCCTTTGCTGCGGGACACCGCACTCGCGGTGGCCCTGGCGGTCTGGCTGGTCTTCGTACTGGACTACGCGGTACGGCTCGTCCTGAGCGGTGAGCGGCTGCGCTTCCCGCACCGGCACCGGATGGACACGCTGGCGGTCATCCTGCCGCTGCTTCGGCTGCTGCGGATCGTGCCGCTCTACAACGCGGTGCAGCAGAAGAGGGAGCAGCCGCGGCTGAATCTGCAGGCCCGGGTGATCGCGTATGCGGGACTCTCGGCCGTACTGCTCGCTTTCGCCGGGTCGCTCGCCGTCTACAGCTGTGAGCGCTCGGCGCCGGGCGCCACCATCCGTACCTTCGGCGACGCCGTGTGGTGGGCCGCCGCGACGCTCTCGACGGTCGGCTACGGCGACGTGACCCCCGTGACGCCACTGGGACGGGTGATCGCGGTGGCCATGATGGCGTGCGGCATCGCCCTGCTGGGCGCCGTGACGGGATCCTTCTCGTCCTGGCTGTTGCAGACCTTCCGACGGGACGACGAGGAGAGGCCCCCGGAGAGCTGACTCTCCGGGGGCCTCACCGGCCGGGCGGATCAGACCTGTACGCGGTCCGCGACGGCCTGCGCGATCTTGGCGATGGCGTCGTCCACCGGGATGCCGTTCTCCTGCGATCCGTCGCGGTACCGGAAGGAGACGGCGCCGTTGGCCATGTCCTCGTCGCCCGCGATGATCATGAAGGGCACCTTGGCACGCTGCTGGTTGCGGATCTTCTTCTGCATCCGGTCCGACGAGGCGTCCACCTCGACCCGCAGCCCCTGCTTGCGCGCCGTGGCGGCGAACTCCTGGAGGTACGGGATGTGCGCGTCGCCGATCGGGATGCCGACCGCCTGGACAGGCGCCAGCCAGACCGGGAACGCGCCCGCGTAGTGCTCCAGGAGCACCGCGAAGAAGCGCTCGATGGAACCGAACAGGGCGCGGTGGATCATCACCGGGCGCTGCTTGGTGCCGTCGGGTCCCGTGTACTCCAGGTCGAAGCGCTCCGGCAGGTTGAAGTCGAGCTGGACGGTCGACATCTGCCAGGTGCGCCCGATGGCGTCCTTGCACTGGACGGAGATCTTCGGCCCGTAGAACGCGGCGCCGCCCGGGTCCGGGACCAGCGGCAGGCCCTGCTTCTCGGCCACCTGGCGGAGCGTCTCGGTGGCCTCTTCCCAGACCTCGTCCGAGCCGACGAACTTCTCCGGGTCCTTGGTGGACAGCTCCAGGTAGAAGTCGGTCAGGCCGTAGTCGCGCAGCAGGTTCAGGACGAAGGTGAGCGTCCTGTCCAGCTCGTCCGCCATCTGCTCCTTGGTGCAGTAGATGTGCGCGTCGTCCTGGGTGAAGCCGCGCGAGCGGGTCAGGCCGTGCACGACGCCCGACTTCTCGTACCGGTACACCGTGCCGAACTCGAAGAGACGCAGCGGCAGTTCACGGTAGGAGCGGCCGCGCGCATCGAAGATCAGGTTGTGCATCGGGCAGTTCATCGGCTTGAGGTAGTAGTCCACCCCGTCGTCGAGCTGCATGGGCGGGTACATGCCGTCCGCGTACCAGTCCAGGTGGCCGGACTTCTCGAAGAGCTTGCCCTTGGTGGCGTGCGGCGAGTAGACGAACTCGTAGCCCTCCTCCTCGTGCCGCTTGCGCGAGTAGTCCTCCATGGCGCGGCGGATGATGCCGCCCTTGGGGTGGAAGACCGCGAGGCCGGGGCCGATCTCGTCCGGGAACGAGAAGAGGTCCAGCTCGTTGCCGAGCTTGCGGTGGTCCCGCTTGGCGGCCTCCTCCAGGAACTCCAGGTGCGCCTTGAGCTCGTCCTTGGTGGGCCAGGCGGTGCCGTAGATGCGCTGCAGCATCGGGTTCTTCTCGCTGCCGCGCCAGTACGCGGCGGCGTTCCGCATCAGCTTGAAGGCGGGGATGAACCGGGTGGTGGGCAGGTGCGGACCGCGGCAGAGGTCCTTCCAGCAGAGGTCGCCGGTCTTCGGGTCGAGGTTGTCGTAGATGGTCAGCTCGCCGCCGCCCACCTCGACGTCCGCCCCGTCGTCCGCCGAGGCGGAGCCCTTGATCCCGATGAGCTCCAGCTTGTACGGCTCGGATGCCAGCTCGGCGCGGGCGTCGTCGTCGGTCACCACACGCCGTGAGAAGCGCTGCCCGCGCTTCTGGATCTCCTGCATCTTCTTCTCGATGGCCTTGAGATCCTCGGGGGTGAACGGCCGCTCGACGTCGAAGTCGTAGTAGAAGCCGTCCTTGACCGGCGGGCCGATGCCGAGCTTCGCGTCGGGGAAGAGCTCCTGCACGGCCTGTGCCATCACATGCGCGGTGGAGTGGCGCAGGATGTTGAGGCCGTCCTCGGACGAGATCACGACGGGCTCGATCTCGTCGCCGTCGGCCAACGCGTAGGCCAGGTCCTTCAGCTCACCTGCCACCCGGGCCGCGACGACGGTGCGCTCGCCGGGGAAGAGCTCGGCTGCCGTAGTGCCCGTCGTCACCACGCGCTCTTCCCGCTCGGAATCGCGATGGATGACCACACGGACGTCTGACACCGGTCTCTCCTGACTCAGGGGGTGCGCCGGTGGAGCCCGGCGCGCCTGAATCGTACCGAGACCGGGGCGTGGTTTGCGAAACGGTTAGGGGCCCTCGCTCCCGGACCCTCCCCCGGCCTCCTCCGCGTCCTCCGCCCGCTCCCCCGCGCAGGCCTCCTCGAAGAAGTCGAGGTTCTCCTGGAGCGCCTTCATCAGCCGGTCCCGCTCCACCTCGTCCACCTGGACGGGGACCACCCCTTCGGCGCCGGTCAGCCGGCGGAAGCCGCTGCGGCTCTCCAGCCTGCCCTGCACCCTGACCGGCAGCCCGACCAGATGCGCGTGGCCCGCGATCCGGTACGCCTCCTCGTCGAGCACCATCCGTACGTACGGGACCTCGGCGCCGGCCAGCACTCGCAGCCGGACCGTGCCGGGACCGCCCGGCGCCGAGCGGCGCATCCGTACGACGGCGCCCGTGACCCGGACCGGCAGGGAGGGCTCCGAGCGCAGATAGCGGGCGCCGGCCGCCCGCAGCGCGGGAAGGTCACCGGGCGAGAACGCGACCGGTTCCGGCCTGGCCGCACACCCCTCGGGCACCCCGGCCGCCGGGGCCCAGGCCAGCGCGACCGACACCCCTTCGGTGCCCCGTACGAGCGCGACGACCGCCTCGGTCAGCTCGCGGCTCACCCCGGCGCGGACCGCGGCGTCGAACGCGTCCATCCCGCCGGTCGCCCGCTGGTAGTCCACCGCCTCCCTGGCCGCGTGCAGCGCGTGGTGCAGCCGGACCACGACGGCCCGGCCCGGCTCCACGGGGACGAAGGCGGTGAGCCCGCGCCCGTCCGGGGCAGGACCCGCCAGCACCCCGTCCAGCGCGGCGTCGGCCTGCCTGCGGTGGCGGGCGCCGTGGTACCCGGCGCTGCGGGCCGCCGCCAGTGCGCCCGCCGTGAGCATCTGGCGTGCGGCCGAGCGCAGTTGCTCCTGGACGGTCCATGGGGCCACCCCGGAGAGGTCGTCGGCGGTCTCCCGCGACCAGCGGACCTCGTCGCTCGGCACGGTGAGCGCGACCAGCACCTCGCGGGCCGACGGCGCGGCGCAGCGGGTGAGTGCGGTGAGCGCCTCGGCCAGCAGGTCGTCGCTGTCGGGAAAGGAGCGGCTCTCGGGGACGAGGACGCTCGTACCCCGGCCTGCGGGGCCGGGGGGCGTCCAGCGGGCATAGCGTCCGGCGGCTCCGCCGCGGCGGAGCCAGCCGTGCCGGCCGAGCAGCGCGCCGAGTACCGCGGGGTCGACCCGCGCGGGGTCGGGGCCCTCGCCGCCGTCCCGGACCCCCGGTCCTTCGACCGGGTGGGGACGTACGGGTTCGTCGAGCGGGCGGTGCTGCATCAGGGTCTCCCTCCGGCCCCGACACGGGTCATGATCTCGCAGAGTGCTCGGTCGTCGAATATCCGCGAGGTCGGGATCCGCACGGTGGTCCTGTGCCGGCCCGTCACCGGGTGGCCTGCCAAGTTGGTCCAGTAACAGCAGTGCCGCAGATCGAGCCGGTCGTGACCGGCCCGCAGCCAGTCGTCCCGGGTCCGCGGCACCAGCATCACGACGAGGATCTTGTGCACCGAGACCGGCGTACGGGCGAGCTTCACGAGATGGGCGTTGTCGAGCGTGAAGGAGAAGGCCGCGCCGGGCGGGTTCGGGGCGATCTGGTAGGTGCATTTCAGCTGCACCTTGATGGTCACTTCGTCGTCCACGGTGTGGTCCGGAGCTCCGTGGCTCACGTGCCAGTCGATCCCGTTGTCCGGAAAGGGCTGGGACAGCGAACATCCCGAAGCGGCCGCGACCGCGTGCAGATATCCCACCTGAAAGGTCTCCATACAGGCGGTGGTGGCGAGCGAACCGCGCAGCGGCGCGAGCCGCTCGGGCACCAGGGGGCCCCGTTCGGGCTGCGTGAGCGCCATGGCTGTGGTGTGCCTTCCGGACTGTGCCGATACCGGGCCGGTCCATTTCCGGCGACGGGCCGTCAATGTCCTCGCCCGTCACCTGTGTTGTCTCCGGTCGGCGTATGTCGCAAACAGCCGGGTATCACCGAATCGGGCAGATGTCGCACGCCATCTGCCAAGTGAGTGCGAGGAGTTGGGACATGCCGTGCTGGTTCGAAGGACCCCTGGCAGCTTTTGACACCGAAACGACGGGCGTGGACGTCGAGGACGACCGCATCGTGTCCGCCGCGCTGGTCGTGCAGGACGCCGCGGGAGGGCGGCCGCGCACCACCCGCTGGCTGGTGAATCCTGGTATCCCGGTTCCCGCGGGTGCCACCGAGATCCATGGTCTGACCGATCTCCATCTCCAGCGCAACGGCCGCTGGCCGTCGCCCGTGGTGGCGGAGATAGCCAGGGCGCTGGCCGAGCAGTGCGCGGCGGGCCGGCCGCTGGTGGTCATGAACGCGCCCTTCGATCTGACTCTGCTCGACCGGGAGTTGAGGCGCCACCGCGCATCCTCGCTCGGCCGGTACCTCGGGGAGTCACCACTGCGGGTCCTGGACCCGCGCGTCCTGGACAAACACCTGGACCGCTACCGCAAGGGCCACCGCACCCTGACGGACCTCTGCCAGCAGTACGAGGTAGTGCTGGACGGTGCCCACGACGCGGCCGCGGACGCACTGGCCTCACTGGAGCTCGTACGGGCGATAGGGCGCCGGTTCGCGGGGCGTCTTGAGCGGCTGACGCCCGGTGAGCTGCACACGTTGCAGACGACGTGGCACGCGGCGCAGGCGCGCGGACTACAGGCCTGGTTCGCCCGGCAGGGCACACCGGAGACCGTGGATCCGTCGTGGCCGCTGCGGCCCGAACTGTCCGTGGCGGCCTGACCGTACGGCACGGAACGAACCGGCGTACGGCAGGCGCGGCACACGGGTGCGGCATACAGAAAGGCCGGTCCGCGGTGGCGGACCGGCCTGACCCGGTGGGCGATACTGGGTTCGAACCAGTGACCTCTTCGGTGTGAACGAAGCGCTCTCCCACTGAGCTAATCGCCCGGGAACGGACTGAACCATACAGGGCCCGCCGGTCCTGGTTCAAACTATTGCGGCAGGCACGGCCGCCGGCCCGGAGCAGCACCCCGAACCGGCTCGGCGCGCACCGGTCTCCGTGGTTCACACAGGAACACGCGGGAGCCCCGACACAGGGTGAATCGTTTTAAGGAGAACAGCCGGGGAGAGCGCGGCGGGAATGATCAACGGCCTGCGTCACGGCGGAACGCCGATGGCCCGGAGGCTGGAAAGCCTCCGGGCCATCGGAACCGGACGGTGGGCGATACTGGGTTCGAACCAGTGACCTCTTCGGTGTGAACGAAGCGCTCTCCCACTGAGCTAATCGCCCGGGCGCAGGGAAAACATTACCGCATGGCCCGGGCCGTTCCGGACCACCCTGGAACCACTCGTGGAACTTCGTTCACTCGCGGATCTTCCACGGCATCACGACCCCGAACTGCCTGACGTAGATCGCGAGCAGTACGGCGACGATCACCAGCCCGGCAGTCAGCAGGATCAGGTTCCGTCGCCGGACCCGGGGGTCGAGTGCCTTGCGCGCCGCCCCGGCCACCTTCCGCCTGGTCCAGCGGAGCACCAGCTGCGCCCAGACGAACTCGGTCGCCCAGACCGCCATGCCACCGAAGATCACCAGCCAGCCGGGCCCCGGCAGCGGCAGCATGACGACGCCCGCGGCCACCACGGCGAGCCCCACCAGGAAGACGCCCACCTGCCAGCTCAGACGCAGCGCCCTGGACTTCCTGACGAAGGCCGGGGCCCGGGACCCGGGCACGCGCTCCGAGGGCGCCTCCGCGCCGCTCACGCCCGTCCCGCCTCCCCCGGAGTCCACCGTGGCGATCCCACCCCGCCCGTCACTCTCCGCATTCATGTCCCCCAACTTACTGGACCGGCCACCTCCGGAGCCGCCGCGCCGGGCGTCACCCATTTGCCGTAACCGGACAAAGTCACACTCCGCCGTACAGGCGACCTTAAGAGCCACAAATCGGTCAGAGGGGTTTACAACGGCACCGTAGGTGGCATGTCGATTTCGCCGACGTGCGAATCCCCGAGCGCACACTGAGCGAAAGGCCCTGGCGCTTATGAACACCACGGTCAGCTGCGAGCTGCACCTGCGCCTCGTTGTGTCGAGCGAGTCATCACTGCCTGTACCCGCGGGCCTGCGGTATGACACGGCCGATCCGTATGCCGTGCATGCCACCTTCCACACCGGAGCCGAGGAGACCGTGGAGTGGGTCTTCGCCCGCGATCTCCTCGCAGAGGGTCTGCACAGGCCCACCGGCACCGGCGACGTCCGAGTCTGGCCGTCGCGCAGTCACGGTCAGGGCGTGGTCTGTATCGCCCTGAGCTCCCCGGAAGGAGAAGCCCTGCTCGAAGCCCCTGCGAGGGCCCTGGAGTCGTTCCTCAAGCGGACCGACGCCGCCGTGCCACCCGGTACGGAACACCGTCACTTCGATCTCGACACCGAGCTCTCGCACATTCTGGCCGAAAGCTGAGCCAGGCTGCGAGAGGCCCGGCGCCGTCCGACTCGGGGCGACGGCACCGCGCAGACAACGACATACGCCAGAAGCCGGGCGCCGTCCCCGCGGAATCCACCGCGGGGACGGCGCCCCGGTGCGTCCGGGGCGGGAGCGGCGAGGCACTAGAGTCGGCCAGCATCGGCGGGCGCCGGCCCGTCGCAGGCCAGGGAGTGCATCGTGCTGATTCCCCACGACACCCGGATCGCCCTCAACGTGGTGGTCAGTCTGGTGAACACCGCGCCGGAGGGTGCGGACGCCGACCCGCTCGCCGACATCGAGGGGCTGTACGCCTTCGTGCGCGACTACGACCTGAGCGGCGTGGGACAGCTCGGCGAGGACGACCGGCGGGCCGTGATCGGGGTGCGCCGGCAGTTCGCCGAGGTGTTCGCCGCCCCCGGCCCCCATGCCGCGGCAGCGCTCGTCAACCGGCTCGTCGCGTCCGCGGGCACGACTCCGCAGCTCACCGACCACGACGGTTACGACTGGCATGTGCACTACTTCGCGCCCGGCGCCTCCGTCGCCGACCACCTGGCGGCCGACGGCGGGATGGCGCTCGCCTTCATCGTCGTCGCGGGCGAGCAGGAGCGGCTGCGCCGCTGCGAGGCCCCGGACTGCGGACACGCCTTCGTCGATCTCTCACGCAATCGCTCCCGCCGGTACTGCGACAGCCGCACCTGCGGCAACCGGCTGCATGTCGCCGCCTACCGCGCCAGACGGAAGGCGGCCGCGGGCTGACGTCCGCCCTCACAGCAGGAACAGATCGTGCACGGCCGCCATGAGCAGCAGACAGCAGATCACCCCGAGGAAGATCATCAGGGGTGGCTGGGAGAGCGCGAAGAGGCAGCCACGCGGCTCGGGGGCAGGGGTGGGGACGGCAACATCGTCCCGGCAGGTATCCGGCATCTCGGGCCGATGATGACGCAGCGGTGCCGTTTCCGCCGGTCAACACGCATATATCGATGGCCAGTTCGCTGAATCCCGTGACAGCACGCCCGGCCGTCCGTGCGCCGGACGGACGTCAGTGCGGCAGAATGCTGGACGCCCGGACGACCAGCTCGGGCTGGAGCATGACACCGCGGTGCAGATGCTCGCCGTCGCCCGCGTATCCGGCCTCCTCCAGGAGGAGTTCGGCCGCCATCCGTCCCATCAGCACCGCGGGCTGGCGTACCGACGTCAGCGGTACGGCGGCCGCCGCGGCGAACTCGATGTCGTCGTAGCCGACGATGGCCATGTCCTGCGGCACCTTGACGCCCGCGGCGTACAGCGACTGGAGCACGCCGAGCGCCAGCAGGTCGTTCACGCAGAAGACGGCGGTCGGCCGCGGCACGAGGCCGACCAGTCGGGCACCGGCGTCCCGGCCCGCCGCCACGTCCAGCCGGCCCGTGGAGATGTCCACCAGGGCCTCGGACGGGAGCCCCGCCTCGTGGAGCGCGGCCAGCGCGCCCTTTCTGCGGTCCTGGATCTGGCGCAGCTCCGGCGGCCCGGTGACGAAGGCGATCGACCGGTGCCCGGCGGCGACGAGATGGCGTACGGCCAGGGTGCCGCCGTGGACGTCGTCCACCGAGACCGCGCAGGAGGTGGCGCCGGACGCCACCCGGTCGACCAGGACGGAGGGGATGCCGTGCCGGCCGAAGTCCTCCAGGCTCTTCCCGGTGGGGTCGGCCGGGGTGACCAGCACCCCCAGCACCCGCTGCTCGGCGAAGAGCGACAGGTAGGCGGCCTCCTCGGCCGCGCTCTGGTCGCTGTTGCAGACCATGACGCCGAGCCCGGCACCGCGGGCGGCCCGTTCGGCACCGCGGGCGATGTCCACGAAGAACGGGTTGCCCATGTCGAGCACGAGCAGCGCCACGATCCTGCTGCTGCCCGCCCTCAGCTGTCTGGCCGACTCGCTCCGTACATAGCCGAGTTCAGCGATGGCCGCCTGCACCCGGGCGCGGGTCTCCGGCGAGACGGAGGCCGGCCGGTTGATGACATTGGACACGGTGCCGACCGAGACGCCCGCACGTCTGGCCACGTCCTTGATGCCTGCCACGTCTGTCCCACCTGCTGTACCTGGCTGTGTCCGGGCCGACCCGGGAGATGTCCGGCCCGCCCGCACGGAGTGCGCTCATCGTACGGTCGCGCCCCCGCCCGGGCGAGACGGGCGGACCCCCGGGCCCGGCGGACCCGTCCCGTACCGCTCCCGGCAGCCGGGCAGGCGCATCCGTGAATTGATTCAAACCAGCGGGAAGCCGGCCGCCACCCCCAGGTGCGTCAAGGGTTGACGCGACTGTGCCCCGCTACTAGCTTCACCGCTCAATGAATCGATTCATTGAAGGGGTTGGCATGTCTGAACTCTCGGCCGTGAAGGCCGCGCTGGCGTCGCAGACGATCGAGACCCCGTCCTGGGGTTACGGGAACTCCGGCACCCGTTTCAAGGTGTTCGCGCAGCCCGGGGTGCCCCGCGATCCGTTCGAGAAGCTGGACGACGCCGCACAGGTTCATGCCTTCACCGGGGTGGCCCCCCGCGTCTCCCTGCACATCCCCTGGGACCGGGTCGACGACTACGCCGCCCTGGCCGCGTACGCCAAGGAGCGCGGGCTGACGCTGGGCGCGGTCAACTCCAACGTCTTCCAGGACGACGACTTCAAGCTGGGATCGGTGACGCACCCCGACGGCGCGGTACGGCGCAAGGCGGTGGCGCATCTGCTGGAGTGCGTCGACATCATGGACGCGACCGGCTCGTCCGATCTGAAGCTGTGGTTCTCCGACGGCACCAACTACCCGGGCCAGGACGATGTGGTGGCCCGCCAGGACCGGCTCGCCGAGGCGCTGGCGACCGTGTACGAACGGCTGGGTGACGGCCGCCGGATGCTGCTGGAGTACAAGCTCTTCGAACCCGCCTTCTACGCGACGGACGTCCCCGACTGGGGCACGGCGTACGCCCACTGCCTGAAGCTCGGCCCGAAGGCGAAGGTCGTCGTGGACACCGGGCACCACGCACCGGGCACGAACATCGAGTTCATCGTCGCCGTGCTGCTGCGCGAAGGGAAGCTGGGGGCCTTCGACTTCAACTCCCGCTTCTACGCGGACGACGATCTGATGGCGGGAGCGGCTGACCCCTTCCAGCTGTTCCGGATCATGCACGAGGTCGTCAGGAACGGCGGTCTCGAACCGGCCGCCCAGGTCAACTTCATGCTCGACCAGTGCCACAACATCGAGGCCAAGATCCCGGCTGTCATCCGGTCGGTGATGAACGTCCAGGAGGCCACGGCGAAGGCGCTCACCGTCGACGCCGACGCGCTCGGCGCGGCGCAGCGCTCGGGGGACGTGCTCGGCGCGAACGCCGTGCTGATGGACGCGTACAACACCGACGTCAGGCCGTTGCTCGCCGGGATCCGGGAGGAGGGCGGGCTGCACCCCGATCCGGTCGCCGCCTATCTCGCGTCCGGCAGGCAGGAGCGGATCGCCGCCGAGCGCGTGGGCGGCACCCAGGCCGGATGGGGGGCCTGACATGCCGCGCCCGGTCCCGGAAGTACCGGAAGTCCCCGACGTACCGGAAGTCCCCGACGAATCGGCAGTCCCCGAAGTACCCGAATCCGCGCAGGCTTCACAGACCACGCAGCCCACGCAGCCCCCTGAGGTCGCGGCGCTGCTGGCACGCTCCAACCGGCTCGGCTCCGATCCGCGCAACACCAACTACGCGGGCGGCAACACATCGGCCAAGGGCGCAGGCATCGACCCGGTGACCGGCCGGGACACCGAGCTGCTCTGGGTGAAGGGCTCGGGCGGCGACCTGGGCACGCTCACCCCGTCGGGGCTCGCCGTTCTGCGGCTGGACCGGCTGCGCGCGCTCGCCGATGTCTACCCCGGCGTCGACCGCGAGGACGAGATGGTCGCCGCCTTCGACCACTGCCTCCACGGCAGAGGCGGTGCGGCGCCCTCCATCGACACCGCGATGCACGGCCTGGTCGATGCCCCGCATGTCGACCATCTGCACCCCGACTCGGGGATCGCGCTGGCCTGCGCCGCCGACGGGGAGAAGCTCACGGCCGACTGCTTCGGGGACCGGGTGGTGTGGGTGCCGTGGCGGCGGCCGGGGTTCCAGCTGGGGCTCGACATCGCAGCGGTCAAGGCCGCCAACCCGCGGGCCGTCGGCTGTGTGCTCGGCGGCCATGGGATCACCGCCTGGGGCGCGACGGCCGAGGAGTGCGAGGAGCGTTCGCTCTTCATCATCCGCACCGCCGGGGAGTATCTGGCCCGGCGCGGCAGGCCCGAGCCGTTCGGCCCCGTACGGGAGGGGTACACGCCGCTGCCGCGGGCCGAGCGGCGGGCCAGGGCCGCCGCCCTGGCGCCGGTGATACGCGGTCTCGCCTCCGCCGACCGGCCGCAGGTCGGGCACTTCAGCGACGCGGACACGGTGCTCGACTTCCTGTCCCGTACCGCGCACCCCCGGCTCGCCGCCCTCGGCACCTCCTGCCCCGACCACTTCCTGCGGACCAAGGTGCGCCCGCTGGTCCTGGACCTGCCGCCCGCCGCCCCGGTGGACGAGGTGACCGTCCGGCTGCGCGAGCTGCACGCCGCTTACCGTGAGGAGTACCGGGCGTACTACGAGCGGTACGCGACGCCCGCCTCGCCCGCGATGCGCGGCGCCGATCCAGCGATCGTGCTGGTGCCCGGGGTGGGGATGTTCTCCTTCGGCAAGGACAAGCAGACGGCGCGCGTGGCCGGGGAGTTCTACCTCAACGCGGTCCAGGTGATGCGCGGGGCCGAGGCCGTCTCCACGTACGCGCCCATCGGCGAGGCGGAGAAGTTCCGTATCGAGTACTGGGAGCTGGAGGAGGCCAAGCTCCGCCGGATGCCCGCGCCCAAACCCCTCGCCACCCGGGTCGCGCTGGTGACCGGCGCCGGTTCGGGCATCGGCCGTGCCATCGCGCGGCGGCTGGCCGCCGAGGGGGCCTGTGTGGTCGTCGCCGACCGGGACGGAGCGGGCGCCGCCCGGGTCGCCGACGAGCTGGGCGGCCCCGACCACGCCGTCGCGGTGACCGTGGACGTCACATCGGAGGCGCAGATTACCGCGGCCTTCGACCGGGCCGCGCTGGCCTTCGGGGGCGTCGACCTGGTCGTCAACAACGCCGGGATCTCGCTGTCGAGGCCGCTGCTGGAGACCACGGCCGACGACTGGGACCGCCAGCACTCGATCATGGCGCGCGGCTCGTTCCTGGTGTCCCGCGAGGCGGCCCGGATGATGACCGCGCAGGGGCTCGGCGGCGACATCGTCTACGTCGTGTCCAAGAACGCGATCTTCGCGGGCCCCCGCAACATCGCGTACTCCGCGACCAAGGCGGACCAGGCGCACCAGGTGCGGCTGCTGGCCGCCGAGCTGGGCGAGCACTCGATCCGGGTCAACGGGGTCAACCCGGACGGTGTGGTGCGCGGTTCGGGGATCTTCGCGGGTGGCTGGGGCGCCGAACGGGCGGCGGTGTACGGGGTCGAGGAGGAGAAGCTCGGCGAGTTCTACGCCCAGCGGACCCTGCTCAAGCGCGAAGTGCTGCCGGAGCATGTCGCGAACGCGGTCTACGCGCTGACCGGCGGGGATCTGTCGCACACCACCGGGCTGCTGGTGCCGGTCGACGCGGGCGTGGCCGCCGCGTTCCTGCGGTGACCGTCTTCGCAGCGGCCGATCTGGGGGCGACCAGCGGCCGGGTGATGGCCGGCCGGGTGGAGACCGGGGGCGGCGCCGGCCGGCTGGACCTCACCGAGTTGCACCGGTTCCGCAATGTGCCGGTGCGGCTTCCGGGCGGGCTGCACTGGAATCTGCCGTCGCTGTACCAGGGCGTGCTGGACGGGCTGCGGGAGGCGGCCCGCCGGGGCGGTGTCGCCTCGGTGGGCATCGACAGCTGGGCGGTCGACTACGGGCTGCTCGACGCGGACGGGGCGCTGCTCGGGCTGCCCCGCCACTACCGCGATCCGCGCACCGCCGATGTGGCCGAGCAGGTCAGACGGGAGGTGGGTGCCGGGGAGCTGTACCGGGTGTGCGGGCTCCAGCATCTGCCGTTCAACACGCTGTACCAGCTGGCCGCCGATCGGGGCGGCGCGCAGCCGGCGGCGGCGCGCCGGCTGCTGCTGATCCCCGATCTGCTGACGTACTGGCTGACCGGTTCGGTGGGCGCCGAGCTCACCAACGCCTCGACCACCGGGCTGCTGGAGGCCGGCACCGGGCTCTGGTCGCGGGAACTGACCGCCCGGCTCGGCATCGACCCGGCGCTGCTGCCGCCGCTGCGGGCGCCCGGGGACCCGGCCGGGGTGCTGCTGCCGTACGTGGCCGATGCGACCGGGCTGCGGCCGGGCACCGCTGTCACGACCGTGGCCTCGCACGACACGGCTTCCGCGGTGGCCGCGGTGCCGGCGGACGGGCCGGGGTTCGCGTACGTCTCGGCGGGCACCTGGTCACTGGCCGGTCTTGAACTGGCCGCCCCCGTCCTCACGGAGCAGGCGCGGGCTGCCAATTTCACCAATGAGCGCGGAGTGGAAGGCACCTGGCGTTTCCTGCGCAACATCATGGGGCTGTGGCTTCTGGAGGAGTCCCTGCGCACCTGGGAGAGGGCGGGGCAGCCGGCCGGGCTCGGCCCGCTGCTGGACGCGGCGGCCAAGGCGCGGCCCTTCGTCTCACTGATCGACCCGGACGACCCGGTCTTCGTCTCCCCCGGTGACATGCCGGCCAGGATCGCCGCGTTCTGCGTACGGACGGGCCAGCCGCGTCCGGCGGACCGGGGCGCTGTGGTGCGCTGCATCCTGGAGAGCCTGGCGCTGGCCCACCGCAGAGTGCTGCGCCGGGCCGCCGCTCTGGCCGACCGGGAGATCACCCGGATCCATCTGGTGGGCGGCGGGTCGCGCAACGCGCTGCTGTGCCAGTTGACGGCCGACGCGACGGGTATTCCGGTGATCGCCGGGCCCGCGGAGGCGGCGGCCCTCGGCAATGTGCTGGTGCAGGCACGGGCCCACGGACTGGTCGGGGGGCTGTCCGAGATGCGGGGGCTGATCGCCGCCACGCAGCCGCTGCGCAGATACGAACCGGGGCCGGACCGCAACGGCTGGACAGCCGCGGAGGCGCGGATCGGCGGGCATCCGGGCGGGGCGCCCTAGACCGGGCGGGCGCCGGGGACCACGTGGAGCGGCGTGGGCCGGGCAGGCGCCGTGGACCGGGCGGGATCCATCAGCGGGACGACCGGACCCCGGTAGCCGGATGCCGTGGCTCCGCGGTCAGATGCCGTGCTTCTTGAGGATCTCCTCGATGTCGGTGAAGTCCTCGGTGGGTGCGGCGGTCCTGGGCGGGGCGGTCCTGGGCTCCGCCGCCTTGGCCTGCGGCGCGGGCCGCGCGGCGGTCTGCGGCTGCGCTCCGGTACGGCCCGGCAGCGAAGGGGCCGAAGCCGCGGGGGCGACCGCGTCCGGCTCGGCCGCCCTGGCAGCCGCCTTGCGCTCCTTGCGCGTGCCGCCGGAGCGGCGCTCGACAGCCCGGGTGGTGATGAAGAGCAGCCAGGCGACCGCGAGCATCCCGAAGCCGAGCCAGACCGACGGCTTGAACGCGATGTCGGCCACCCAGCCGACGACTCCCGTCAGCACCAGCCCGACCGGGACCAGCGAGTACGCGAAAATGCGGGTCGCCGACAGGAATCGCTTGCGGTACGCCGTGATCGCGGCGATGCCCAGCCCTGCCGCGGACACCGCGGAACAGACGGTCTCGGCAATCATCCGGTCTCCTCCAGCCATGGGTTCGCTTCCCTCCATCCTGCACCGGAGTGGGGTGCGCGGGCCACGTCCCGGTCCGACTTCAGGGACATATCCGGGGCGGATCCTCCTCAGGTCCCGGTTGGGCCGTACCGCGTACGGCTGGGAGACTGGCGCCATGAGTGACTCCTCCGCCTCCCGCCCCGTCGTCCTGGACGTCTGGTGCGAGCTCCAGTGCCCCGACTGCCACAGCGCCCTGGACGACGTACGCGCGCTGCGCGCCCACTACGGCGACCGTCTCGACGTGCGGCTGCGCCACTTCCCGCTGGAGAAGCACCGGCACGCCTATGCGGCGGCCCAGGCGGCGGAGGAGGCCTTCGAGCAGGGACAGGGCTGGCCGTACACGGAGGCCGTGCTCGCCCGCACCGGGGAGCTGGCCTCCCGGGGCGAGCCGGTCCTGCTGGAGACCGCCGGTGAACTCGGCCTGGACACCGATGAGTTCGACACCGTGCTGATCGACGGCCGGCACATGCTGACCGTCGACGCCGACCAGGCCGAGGGCAAGGCGATCGGTGTCACCGGCACCCCGACCTATGTCATCGGCGGCGAACGGCTGGACGGCGGCAAGAGCCAGGAAGGCCTGCGCGAGCGGATCGAGGAGATCGCCGACCGGCTGCTCGCCGCCGGCGAAGCCTGAGGGATCTCCGGCCGGAGACCTGAGGCGTCACCGACCGGCCGGCCGCCGCCGCGGAAAGGCTCCGCCGTCCCAAAAGTTCGGGCCTCCCGGGAGGCCCGGCCGTCCCGGAAGGCCCGACGGCTCAGAGCAGCCGCTTGGCGTAGAAGCGTTCGACCTCCCGGTAGCCGAGTGACGCGTAGAGCCGGACCGCCGGGGTGTTGGCCGCGAACACGTTCAGCTTGATCAGCCGCGCCCCGGCCGCCAGTGCCTCGCGTTCGGCGAGCAGCATCAGCGAACGGCCGTGGCCCCGCCCGCGGTGCTCACCGGCCACCTCGACGTCGAAGACGAAAGCGCCCCGCCGGCCGGGGTCCAGTTCGATCTCGGCGACCCAGACGTACCCGACCACCCGGCCGCCCTCGACCAGGACATCGAGGGCGACGCCGGGGGTCACCGGGCCGTCGGGAAGGTTCTCCCGGTGGTCGGCCTCGGACTTGGCGCGGGCCCGGGCCTCCGGCATTCCCCGCTCGGTCCAGGACCGCGCGTAGCCGTCGACAGCCGCGGCCAGCCAGGCCGGGAACTCGTCCTCGCGCATCCGGCGGCCCGCCACCCCGGAGGGCAGTTCCGGCGGCTGCCCGGGCAGCTCCTTCAACAGGTGGCTGTTGAGCAGGGTGTAGCCGAGCGCGTCGGCCATCCGCAGCGCGGCCGTGGCGTCGGCCGGTATGCCGATCCGCACCCGGTCGCACCCCCAGCCGCGCAGCACCTCCTCGGCGGCGAGCGCGGCCACGGTGCCCCGGCCGCGCCCCCGGTCGGGCTCGTCGATCCGCAGCCCGCCGATCACGCCGCCGACGGGCCCGAACGCGGGGTCCGTGCGGAGGTCGACCGCGCCCACCGGGCGGCTGTTCACGCAGACCTCGTAGGAGCGTGCCTTGGCGCCGTCGGCGCCCTGCTGAAGCGGCCCGGTCGGCCGCAGGGTGGTGGTCATCAGGGGAGTTGTACCCGTCCTGCGGCCCCACGTCATCCGCGTTCACCGATGTACGGCCCGCTGCGCGGCCCCCGGGCCCGGTGACGGCTCAGGGATCCAGCCGGTCCGCGGCGCGCTCGTCCCAGATCCGCATGGCCTTCGAGGTCACCGGGCCCGGCGCGTCGGCCAGTTGGCGTCCGTCGATCCGGTGGACGGCCTGCACATCGCGGAGCGTCGAGGTCAGGAAGATCTCCTCGGCCCGCTCCAGGACGTCCAGCGGCAGCTCGGTCTCCCGCGCTCCGGTCCACTCGACGGCCAGCGCCCGGGTGATACCGGCCAGGCAGCCGGAGGAGAGCGGCGGGGTGTGCAGTTCGCCGTCGACCACGACGAAGACGTTGGAGCCGGTGCCCTCGCACAGCGCGCCCGTGGTGTTGGCGAACAGCGCCTCGGTGGCGCCGTGTTCATGGGCCCGCGCGAGCGCGACGACGTTCTCCGCGTACGAGGTGGTCTTCAGCCCGGCCAGCGCGCTGCGTTCGTTCCGTGTCCAGGGGACGGTGACCGCGGCGGTGGTGTCGGGGCGGCGCTTCGTCGCGCCGAGTGCGACGACCAGGGTGGGGCCCGCGTCGCCGCGGTCGGAGCCGAGCGGGGAGAGCCCGCCGGTGTACGTGATCCGCAGCCTGCCCAGCTCCACCGGGTTGGCGTCGAGCACAGCCCTACAGGCGCGGCGCACCTCGTCCAGATCGGGATCGGGCAGGCCGAGTCCGCGGGCCGAGCGGGTCAGCCGGTCCAGGTGCCGGGTGAGCGCGAACGTGCGGCCCCCGGTCGCCTTGACCGTCTCGAAGATGCCGTCGCCCACGGTCAGCCCGTGGTCGAGCACCGAGACCAGGGCGGTGTCCGCGTCCCGCAGCCCGCCGTTGACCCAGATCTTCATGGAGTGGTCCTTCCGATCGTCTCGTTCGCCCCGGACGCTATCGCGAGCAGCCGGCCGGCCTTGAGTTCCGTCTCGTCCCACTCGCGCGCCGGGTCCGAGCCCCAGGTGATCCCGGCGCCGGTGCCGAAGCGCAGCACCGGCCCGGGGCCGTCGCCGCGGTCGATCCAGAACGTCCGGATGCCGACGGCCAGCTCAGCCGTACCACGGTCTGCGTCGACCCAGCCGATGCCTCCGCAGTACGGCCCGCGCGGCGCGGTCTCCAGCGCCTCGATGATGCGCAGCGCACTCGACTTGGGTGCCCCGGTCACCGAGCCGGGCGGGAAGGTGCTTGCCAGCAGGCGGCTCCAGCCGGTCCCCTCGGCCAGTTCGCCGCGGACCGCGGAGACGAGATGGACGAGACCGGGATGCTGTTCGACCGCGCAGAGCCGCGGCACTTCGACCGAGCCGGTGGCGCAGACCCGGCCGAGGTCGTTGCGTACGAGGTCCACGATCATCACGTTCTCCGCGTGGTCCTTCTCCAGGAGGTCGGCGGCGGTGCGCCCCGTCCCCTTGATCGGGCCCGACTCGACGGTCCGTCCCGAGCGGCGCAGATACAGCTCGGGGGAGGCCGTCGCGATCTCCACCCCGTGCGCGGGCAGCCGGATCGTCCCGGCGTACGGCGCCGGATTGCCCCGGGCGAGCAGGGCGGTCAGGGCGTCGATGTCGGGGGTCCCCCGGCCGGGCAGCGGCGCGGAGAGCACCCGGCAGAGATTGGCCTGGTACACCTCGCCCGCGGCGATCCGCGCACGGATGTGACGGACCCCCGCCGTGTACGCGTCGCGGTCGAGCGAGGACGTCCAGTCACCGGCAGCCGGCCCCTGCCACCGGCCGGGCACGGCCGCGGGCACCGGCTCCGTACGTACGCCCCCGAAGCGGGCGCAGACGAGCCCGCCCTCGAAATCCGCGGCCACCGCCCAGAAGCCGGTGGAGTCCAGGGCGGCGGGGTCGCTGGTGACATCGCGCAGGTCACAGGCGACGCGGCCGCCGAAGCGGGCAAGAGCGGGGAGGCGGTGCACACCGGCGAGTCTAGGACGGGCCGCCGGAAAGCCGCTCCGGCGCGAACGCACCGCAGCACGCTGCGGAAACGCGTTTTTGTGCTGGCCCGGGAATCCGCTAGAGTTCAACATGTCGCCGGGGCGCGCAAGCGCTGCGGGAATGACAAGCGGACGTAGCTCAGTTGGTAGAGCGCAACCTTGCCAAGGTTGAGGTCGCCAGTTCGAACCTGGTCGTCCGCTCGTAGGACCCGGGGGATCTTCCCGAACCCCCGTACTCCTGGTGGAGTGGCCGAGAGGCGAGGCAACGGCCTGCAAAGCCGTCTACACGGGTTCAAATCCCGTCTCCACCTCCAAGGACGATTAGCTCAGCGGGAGAGCGCTTCCCTGACACGGAAGAGGTCACTGGTTCAATCCCAGTATCGTCCACTGGATCCCTGCTTCGGCCGGGTTTCCGTCCCGCGCGATTAGCTCAGCGGGAGAGCGCTTCCCTGACACGGAAGAGGTCACTGGTTCAATCCCAGTATCGCGCACGCAGTAATGCCAGAAGGTACCGAGATCACTCGCGGTACGAGCACCATCGAAATATCCCGCGCGATTAGCTCAGCGGGAGAGCGCTTCCCTGACACGGAAGAGGTCACTGGTTCAATCCCAGTATCGCGCACCGGAACAGGAACCCCCCGGCCGTCTCCACGGCCGGGGGGTTCTTCTGTCGTGCCGGCCCCTCCCCCGTGGTCAGGAGGAGAACAGCATGTGGCCGAAGCCCCTGTTGTGGTGGCCGTGATGGCTGTCGTGGTGACCGCCGTAGTGGCCGCCGTGCTGCTGCGGGGCGCCCCAGACCGGTGCCTGCGGCGGGGCCTGATAGGCCTGTGGCGGCGGCTGCTGGCCCCACTGGGATTCAAGACGGGTCAGCGATTCCAGCTCCCCGTAGTCGAGGAATATCCCCCGGCAGCCGCTGCACTGCTCGATCTGGACGCCATTGCGGTTGTACGTGTGCATCGGGGCATGGCACTTGGGACACTGCACCGGTTCGACTCCTCGCCGTTGGATCAGGACGGCTCAGCCTACGATGCCGCTCCGGGCGCCAACTCCGCCGGGACACCGGCGATTCGGGCGCACGAATCGAGCATCATCCGCTCGGCCTCGTCCAGCGGTCTGTTCGCTGCCGCCGACTTGGCCAGGGCGAGAGCGGCGGTCTGAACGGTCAGCGCCCGTGCGGGTACGTCCAGTTCGGGCCAGGGGTCGCCTTCCCGGCACACGGCGGGGCCGCCCGCCGCCCGGTACGCGGCGAGGAACCGCGCCCACGCGCCGGGCGCCAGCAGCCCGGCCGCGTACCAGGCCGCGGGGCGGGCCAGGTCCCAGGCGGGGTCGCCCCGGCCGAGGTCGTCCACGTCGATCAGCTGCCACGGGCCGCTGTCCGCAGGGTGCCGCACGAGCTGCCCGAGGTGCAGATCACCGTGGCAGAGGAAGGTGTCGCGAGGTGCGGGCGCCTCGTCCCGGGCCCAGCCGGGCAGTCCGCGCCAGGCGCTCAGTACGGTCTCGGCCGCCGGTCCCGGACGCGCCTCCCGCATCCGGGCCAGGGCGCGGGCCGCCTTGGCCGGGCCCCGCATCGGGGGCAGCGGACCTGGCAGGGCGAGGGCGGCGGGCGGTACCGAGTGCAGCCGGGCGAGCAGGATGGCGGCGTCCTCCCAGGGCGCCGCGCCGGGGGCCCCGGGGTCGACGGGGGCGCCGCAGGGCCACACGGTGACGGCTCCGGCCGCGCTCCTCGCCGGGCCGGTGAGCGGCGGCAGCAGGATGCCGGCCAGGAGGGGGTGCGCGGCGACGGCCACCCGTACCGCGAGGGCGGCCGGATCCGTGTCCGTGGCGTGCGCCTTGGCCACGGCGGTGCCGTGCCGGACGACGGCGCCGTCGGGACGGTCGGTGAGGACGGTGGCCTCGCGGCCGCAGTCGGGGCACGGTGTGTACGGCGGGTGTCCGTCGCCGCGGGGGTGGGCGGCGCGTTCGGCGGCGGCGGCGAGCGTGCGTGTCCTGGCGGTTGGGGTCACGGTCTCCCCCGTCGGTGGGTCGGTGTGCGCGCCGGGGAGCCTACGCGGCGCTCCGGAACATGGCGGAACCGGCGAGGCCCCGGCGGGCACCAGGCAGCGGGAAAGGCCCCGGACAGCGCGATGTCCGGCCAGCTCCCCAGCTGACCGGACAAACGCTGCCGTCCGCCGCACCCCCGTCCCCACGGGGTTGTTGGCCGGATGTCCCTGGCCCGGACCGCTCTCCCGGACCCGGGGCGCCGCTCAGCGCCCCAGCATCACGCCCACGGACGACGCCTGTGTGACCACTGCCTGCCAGCCTCCGAAGACGAACATCAGCAGTGCGGCGAGGGGAAGGACCATGGCGGTCGCCACCAGCGGGTGGCGGGTACCGGAGCTGCGGACGCCGAGCGTGGTGTACGCCCTGCGTCCCTGCGTGCGGAGCGTCGTCCGCGCTGCGGTGCCGGCCATGGTCCCGCTCCCTCTCCTGTCGGTTTCGGCAAGCGGCGAGTACCGACCTCGGGGGACGAGTGCTGCACCCGCCGCTTGACCTCAAATCTAGGGGTGGGAAATGCCCCGGTCGTCATGCCCGCGTACCGAATACCGGGCCTCCAGGAGGATGAGCCTCCGTACACCGGTCTACTCCCCTGGGTGGAGAACCCGGCAGTACACCTGCGGGTCTTCCCCGAGGGGGAGGCCGCCCCGACCCGTCCGGGAACGCGGCCGCCTGCTGTCCGGCCCCCGGCCGGGGAACCGGCGACGGTGCTCCGCCGAGCGGCGCCGGGCGCCCGCGCGGGTGACTTCACTCACGTCACGGACCCCTCAGTGGGCCGTTGCCGCCGTACCCGGGCCTCCCCCGGCGGGCACGGCGGCCCGGGTACGGACGGTGCCCGCTGTACCCGGCCCCCGTACCGGCCGACGGCCCGGAAGATCTCAATATCCTTCCTGTGGAGGAGCTTTGAGACGCGGTCCGCGCCAAGGCGGCCGGATACGCCCCGAGCTGACCGCGCTTCACCACCACCGGGCGGGCCGGCCAATCGATACGGGCGAGAGGGCGCGGCCTATGAGCACACCGGGCCGCGGGTACGTAAGCTGTGCCTCGTCAGACGGACCGGGCAGCGGGGATGGACATGACGATGATGCGGCTCCGGCGCGAGGATCCGCGTGTCGTCGGCTCGTTCAGGCTTCACCGGCGCTTGGGTGCGGGCGGCATGGGTGTCGTCTACCTCGGCTCCGACCGGCGGGGGCAGCGCGTGGCGCTCAAGGTGATCCGGCCGGATCTGGCCGAGGACCAGGAGTTCCGGTCACGGTTCGCCCGTGAGGTGTCGGCCGCGCGGCGGATCAGGGGCGGGTGCACGGCCCGGCTGGTCGCCGCCGACCTGGAGGCCGACCGGCCGTGGTTCGCGACGCAGTACGTCCCCGGCCCCTCCCTGCACGACAAGGTGGCCGATGAGGGCCCGCTGTCGGCGGCCGAGGTCGCGTCCATCGGGGCCGCGCTCTCCGAGGGTCTGGTGGCGGTCCACGAGGCGGGTGTCGTCCACCGCGACCTGAAGCCGTCGAACATCCTGCTCTCCCCGAAGGGCCCCCGGATCATCGACTTCGGTATCGCGTGGGCGACCGGAGCGAGCACCCTCACCCATGTCGGTACGGCCGTGGGGTCACCGGGCTTCCTCGCGCCCGAGCAGGTGCGCGGCGCCGCAGTCACCCCGGCGACCGACGTCTTCGCGCTGGGCGCCACGCTCGCGTACGCCGCGACGGCCGACTCGCCTTTCGGGCACGGCAGTTCCGAGGTGATGCTCTACCGGGTGGTGCACGAGGAGCCGCATCTGTACGACGTGCACGACGCCCTGGCGCCACTGGTGCGGGCCTGTCTCGCGAAGGACCCCGAGGACCGCCCCTCGACGCTCCAACTGTCCATGCGGCTCAAGGAGATCGCCGCAAGGGAGGCGCAGGGACTCTCCGAGGGCCGCACCCCCGCGCAGCGCCGCGAGCAGGAGGCGGACCGGCCGACGGGGCGGATCGCCGCACCCCCGACCGAGCGGCACGTCCCGCCCCGCCGGGCCGAGGGCGCCCAGACGCCCAGGCCGCAGACGCCCAGGCCACAGGCGCCGCGCCCGCCGGCGCCGCACAGTGGCGCCCGGCCGGGGCCGCAGCGCAACACCACGCGCTCGGGAGCCCGTACGAACGGCCGCCCGGGGGCCAGATCGGGCACCGGCCGTCCGACCTCGGCCGGCCGCAGGACCGGGCCGAGCCCGCGGATGATCCGACAGCGCCTGATCGTCTTCGTCGTGGTGACGCTCATCGTCCTGCTCGGGATCGCGGCGGCGCAGCAGTTCTGAGCCGGGCGCGGTCTCCCGCGGCGGCGTAAGCGGCCGCTCGGTCGGCGATACGATCAGGGGCCGTCCACAGCGGACAGACACGGAACAAGGAAGAAGGCCGCGGCTTGGCACGCAAACGGACACAGGACCTGCCTGACCTGTCCCGGCTGCTGCTCCTCCCCCATGACCAGCGGATGGTGGCCATGGAGCGGTCGGTGCTCAGGCACCGTTCCAGCACGGAGGTGGCGGTCTCGCTGGCCGAACAGATCGCCGCCCGGCTGGCCTGTGCCATCACACTCGACCTCATCCACGCCGGCCGGCGCCTGCTTGAGCACGATCTCTGCGAGGTCCTCGGCGTCAGCCGGGCGCCGGTCCGTGAGGCGCTGCGCATTCTCGAACGGGACCGGCTCATCGAGTTCCAGGCACGGCGGGGCGCGCTCGTCACGGCGCCGACGCCGGAGGAGGTGCGCAACGTCTTCGACGTGCGCATCGCGTTGTACGTCATGCTCCTCCGGGAGGAGATGGCTCTGGAGCCGAAGCGGCTGCTCGCGGTTCTGGACGCGCACATGCCCGCGGTCGAGCGGCCGGTCACGGAGTCCGCCGACGACTACGCGACGGCGACGTTCCTGATGAACTCGGCGATCACGTCGGCGGCGAGCAACCGCACCCTCGCGGATCTGCTGCAGTCCCTCGCCATCCAGACGCTCCGGTATGTGCGTCTGGGACTGGCGTACCACCCGGAGAACATCCCGCGGTCCCTCGACAGCTGGCATGCCCTTCGCACCGCGGTGGCGGCGGGCGAGGTCGCCCCGGTGGTCCGGATCGCCGAGGAGCGCATCGAACGGGTCCGTGATGCGGCCCTGACCGCGCTCGGAGACTCCGGCCCGGAGGACTGAGGGCGTTCGGCCCATAAGGGGTTGACAGCGGTCACCTCCCCTCGTTCCTGTCGACATCAATCACGCTGACGTGGGCCAGACCTTCCTGCCGATGTGCCACTGCCTGAACGGCATGGGCACATCGGCAGCTTCGCGATCCATAGGCAATTGCAGTCGATCCGGGTGAAGTTCGGTCTTGGACGTGATTATTCCGGATGAGTTCAATGGGATCAGCGGCTTCGCAACCCGATCTCCGCTTGCCGGCAGGTGGGCAGACCTACGGCTCTGCCCCGAGCGCGTCGGCCCATCGCATCCGACGCCTCGCCCTCATGTCCCTCCGCCCGGATCGTGACCGCGCCGAGCTCCGTGCCCAGTTCAGGAAGGTCCCCGATGACCAAGCCCCTGGAAGGTGTCCGAGTCATCGACTTCGGCCAGTTCATCGCGGCGCCCGCCGCCGCTCAGCTTCTCGGTGACATGGGAGCCGATGTCATCAAGGTCGAGCCGGTCAACGGCGAATCGGCCCGGGTGATCGGTGTTCCCGGCCGGGCCATGCTCAACGCCTACAGCCGGAACAAGAGAGGTGTCGCGCTGGATCTCAAGGATCCTCGCGGCCGGCGGGTCGCACGGCAGCTGATCGCCGGCGCCGACATCGTCGTCCAGAACCTTCGCCCCGGTGTGATGGAGTCCTTCGGACTGGGGGCGCGGACCGTTCGCGCCGAGCAGCCGGAGATCGTCTACGCCACTGTCAGCGGTTTCGGGCTGCACGGCCCGTCGAGGCTGCGAGCGGGTCTGGACATAGCGGCACAGGCCGAGAGCGGCATCATGTGGGTGACCGGCGAGCCGGACCGGGAGCCCCAGAAGGTCGGCTTCCAGGTCGTCGACTCGACCACCGCGTACGTCTGTGCGCAGGCCGTTCTCGGCGCGTACATCAGGCGTCTCCGTACCGGTCAGGGAGATGAGGTCGAGGTCTCCCTGCTCGAAGTGGCCGTCCATCTGCAGGCTCCCAACTGGGGAACGTACCTGCTGACCGGCAAAGAGCCCATCCGCACGGGAAACAGCCAGCCGGCCCTCGCCCCTGCGGCCGACATCATGCCCACCGGTGACGGGGCCCTGGTCGTATCCGCCTACTCGGACGGCCACTTCGTACGTCTCTGCCGGATGCTGGGACGGCCGGAGCTGGCCACGGACGAGCGCTTCGCGACCAATGGCGCACGGGTGCGCAACCGCCCCGCGTTGCTGGCCGAGCTGCGCCGCGAGTTCGCGACGATGACCACGGAGGAGGCCATGAGTCTCCTGGCGGGCAACGGCGTGGTGGCCGGCCGCATCAACACCTACGGCCAGACCATGGCGAGCCCCGATGTCGAGGCCTCCGGCATCTTCATCAACGTGGCCGACGCGGCCGGCCAGGAGTCGACAACGCTCGGCTCGCCGTGGCACCTCGGCAGCGTTCCGGAGGTGTCCGGCAACGGAGCTCCCGAGCTCGGCCAGCACACCACCGAGGTGCTCACCGAGCTGGGCTACGACCTCACCGCCATCCGCAAGCTCGAAGCCGCGGGCGTCGTCCGCACCTTCACCGCCGGCCGGCCCGGAGCGCAGCCCGTCCCGCAGCCCTGACTCGTCCCGCTTCGAACTGACTCGCCCCACCTTCAAGTTGAGGAGTTCACATGGAACGAAACCTGTTCGCCCCGGAGCACGACGCATTCCGTGCCACCGTCCGCCGGTTCATGGCCAAGGAGGTGGCGCCTCACATGCCGGAGTGGGAGGCCGCGGGCATGGTCCCCCGCGAGTTGTTCAAGCGGACCGCCGAGATCGGGATCAACGGCCTGCAGGTGCCCGAGGCCTATGGCGGCGCGGGCATGGACAGCTTCCTCTTCAACGTCATCGTGTTCGAGGAAATCGGCTATGCCGCTGCCTCACTGGGTGGCTTGCAGGTGCACCTCAACACCGTCCTGCCGTACTTCCTGGAGTACGCCAACGACGAGCAGAAGTCCCGGTGGTTCCCCGGTTTCGCGGACGGAGACCTCGTCGCGTCCATCGCGATGACCGAACCAGGAACGGGATCGGACCTGGCCGGCATCTCGGCCAACGCCGTGCGCGACGGCGACGACTTCATCCTCAACGGGTCCAAGACGTTCATCACCGGCGGGATCAACGCCGACCTCGTCATCGTCGTCGCGAGGACCTCCCGTGACGTGGAGAGCCGGCGTGACGGGCTCTCACTGCTGGTGGTCGAGGCCGGCACGGACGGCTTCGTCCGGGGGCGCAACCTGGAGAAGCTCGGCCTCAAGTCATCGGACACCGCGGAGCTCGTCTTCGACAATGTCCGGGTGCCGGCCCGCAACGTACTGGGCGCGGAGGGTGGCGCGTTCGCCATGCTGACCAGCAACCTGGCCCAGGAACGGCTCTCCATCTCGATCACCGCCCAGGCGACTGCGACCGCGGCGCTGAACCTGGCGATCGAGTATGTGCGGGAACGCAAAGTGTTCGGCCGCCGCGTGGCTGATTTCCAGAACACCAAGTTCGTACTGGCGGACTGCGCCACAGAGCTGGAGGCCTCCCAGGCACTGATCGACCGGGCCGTCGCCGGGCTCGACGCCGGCACGCTGACTCCGGCCGACGCGGCCAAGGTCAAGCTGTTCTCCACCGAGACGCAGGCCCGCGTCATCGACCGGTGCCTGCAACTTCACGGCGGTTACGGCTATATGCGGGAGTACCCGATCTCACGGCTGTACGCGGACGCCCGCGTCACACGGATCTTCGGCGGTACCAGCGAAGTGATGAAGAGCGTGATCTCCAAGTCGCTGGCTCTGTGAGTTCGCTCCGAAGCCCGGAGTGACGAGGTCCGGACCATAGGGTGCGCTCATGGATCTGCGTCAGTTGGAGTATTCCTCGCGGTCGTCGACCACGGCGGGGTCAACAAGGCAGCGGTCGCACTGCGCGTGGCACAGCCTTCTCTGTCGCAGGCCGTGCGCAAGCTCGAAAAGGGCCTCGGAACCGAGCTGTTCCACCGGGTCGGCAGGAGGGTGGTGCTGTCACCGGCCGGCGAAGCACTTGTCGGGCCGGCCAGGATGATTCTGCGTGAGGTCGACGCAGCGCACAACGCCGTCCGCGATGTCAGCGAAGTCCGTACCGGGCGTATCGATATTTCCTCACTCTCCGATCTGTCCACGGATCCGCTCTCGGTGTGGGTCGCCCGGTTCCGGAGCCTTCATCCGCACATCAAGTTCCGGATCGAGGAGCGCGACGACCCCGCGGAGGTCGCGGCACTCGTCAAGTCCGGCGCCTGTGAACTGGGGTTTCTCCCGGTGCCCGTGTCCAGTACCGATCTGGAGGCGGAGCGGCTGGTGGACCAGCGGCTGGTACTCGTCAGTCCTCCGGGTACCGAGGAACGATGGCCGGACCCCGTACCGATCGGCTCGCTCTCCGGTACTCCCTTCGTGCTGGGCGAGCGTGGGACGGCGATGAGGGACCACATCGAGAAGACGCTGCGGTCACACGGTGTCGAGCCCCGCATCGTCGTGGAGGTCCGGCAGCGTGGTGCCGTACTGCCGATGGTCCTGGCCGGCGGTGCCGTCGCCATCGTCCCCCTGCGGGTGGCCCTGGACGCGCGGTACCGCGGCGGCGTGCTGAGGGAGCTGTCCCCGGGTCTTTCGATGGGAATCGGGGTGATCAGCCGGCGAGCCGAGCCCACCGGAGCCGCTTCCCGATTCCTGGCCTTTTCGAAGCAGTCGCTCAATGAATGGGTCCGGGCCATCGACCGGCACATGTCCGAAGGCGACTCGCTCATCGATGCCGCCGCACGAACGGCACAGAGCGTGGATCGCCGGGTACGCAGGGCCAACCTCGGCGCTTCCACCCTGGAGTGAGTGGTACCGGCCCCGACGGGACTGTCCCAAGGAGGTAAGTCACTCGTCCCGTGAGGCAAAGCACGGAATACGGCCGGGACGTAACGTCTGCGTATCGCCAGCGGGGAACGCTGACCGCACATCGAAGGGCAGGGATCCTGCTCGCGGTCACACCGCTCCTCCCGGGCTCCGCCGCTGTCCTTCCGAGTTCCGGCGGCGGACTCCCGAGCCTCGTCCGTACATCCTCATGTGCTCCAACCACTCCATCGCCTCCGGGCAGTCCCGGCGCTGCGAGTGGGCTCTCACACCATCACGGGACGGAGTTGAACGAGTGAACAGCACCAGCGATCCCACACCGGTCGTGGAACGGATGCGCGAGCAGGACAACTGGAACCCACTGTGGGACAAGTTGCATGAATGGGACCCGGCCTGGACCGAGCAGTTCATGGCAACGGCCATGCAGCCGTGGCTGAGCGGAGTTCTGGAACCCAAGGTCGTCGAGCTGCTGGCCATCGCCGTGGACGCGGCCGCTACGCACATGTACGCCCCGGGCGTTCGCCGGCACATCCGGATGGCTCTGCGGCTGGGCGCCACGCGTGAAGAGATCCTCGAAGTCCTCAAGCTGACAACGCTGGTCGGCATCCACGCCTGCAACCTCGGCGTACCGATCCTTGCCGAGGAGCTCGCGCAGCTCCCACAGCACGGCGACGGCGCCTGACCCACGCACCGGCCGGCTTCACACCCCTCGTTCCGTACGCATTCTGCCAGGAGGCCCACCGTGCAATTCCATGATGATTCCCTGCTGCCGGAGAACCAGGACATCTGGGACAACCGCTGCACGCAGCACTACGCGGTCTGACGTTTCCCGGACAGGAGAGGTGACACCGATGGCGCTTCAGACCGACGGCGCAACAGGTCCGCGGACCTTCCAGCCCATACCGGCCGTGTCCCGCGGCTACGCATGGCTCGTATTCGTATTGAGTTTCGGGCTCCTGCTGTCCGACTACATGTCACGGCAGGTCCTCAACGCGGTCTTCCCGATGCTGAAGGCGGACTGGCTGCTGTCCGACGGCCAGTTGGGCTCCCTCAGCGGCATCGTGGCGCTGGTGGTCGGCGTACTGACCTTTCCGCTGTCGCTGGCCGCGGACCGCTGGGGCAGGGTCCGGTGTCTGGTCGCCGCCGCGCTGGTGTGGAGCCTGGCGACTTTCGCCTGCGCGCTCTCGGCGAGTTACGGCGAGATGTTCGCGGCCCGGTTCCTCGTCGGCGTCGGTGAGGCGGCCTACGGAAGCGTCGGCATCGCCGTCGTCATCAGCGTCTTTCCCGTCACCATGCGGGCCACGCTCTCCGGCGCGTTCATCGGGGGCGGGGCGTTCGGCTCGGTGCTCGGCGTGTCGGTCGGTGGTGTGGTGGCCCAGCACCTGGGCTGGCGCTGGGCGTTCAGCATCATGGGGATCTTCGGGCTGGTCCTCGCCATCGCCTACTGCCTGGTGGTGACGGAGAAGAGGCTGAATCCGCAGGCCGGCAGAGCCGCAGCGAGCGGCGGAGGCCGGCCGCTCACACCTGCTGCTCTGCGCTCCCTGCTGCCCCGCCTGTTCTCGTCGGTCTCGGTGAACTGCGCCTACGTCGGCAGCGGGTTGCAGATGTTCGTCGGGATGGCGCTGCTGGCCTGGATGCCGAGTTTCCTCAACCGCTACTACTCGATGTCCTCTTCCAGGGCCGGCCTGATCGCCGGAGTCTTCGCGCTGATCACCGGGATCGGAATGGTCGCCGCCGGAATGGTGGCGGACCGTGTCTGCCGGGGTGCGGCGGCACGGAAGTGGACCGTGGCGATCGCTTGCAGCCTCGGATCGCTGGTACTGCTGGCGAGCGGCTTCCTGCTGTCGGCAGGCCCGCTGCAACTGGTGTTGATCGGCCTGGGAAGTCTGCTGTGCAATGCGACTGCGGGGCCGGCGGCAGCCATGGTGGCCGATCTGACCCCTGCGGCCATCTCGGCGACGGCCTTCGCCACGCTCACCCTGGCCAACAGTCTCCTCGGCCTGGCACCGGGCCCCACGCTGACGGGCATGCTCGCTGATCATGTGGGCCTGCTCGGCGCGCTGCGCGTCGTCCCGTTCATCGCTGTCGCGAGCTGTGCGGCCTTCGTGATCGGCAAGCGCCACTACGAACACGACCGGCTGCGTCTGGGATGAGCGGCGGCGCCGATACCCCGAACCGGCCTGCCGACGAGGTGTTTCAGGCGGCTCCCGGCCGGGTGGCGTAGAAGGCCACAGCCGAGGCTGCGGCCACATTGAGGGAGTCCACACCGGCGTCCATCGGGATGCGGACGTGCTCGTCGACAGCGGCGAGCGTCCTGGGGGTGAGGCCGATGCCCTCCGTGCCGAAGACAAGGGCGAGGTTCTCGTCCTTCCGCGCGGCGAGTTCGTCGAGGGTGATCGCTCGCTCGCTCAAGCAGAGTGCGGCGACCGTGAACCCCTCGGAGCGGAGGGCCTCGACGCCTTTGGGCCAGGACTCGAAACGGGTCCACGGCACCTGGAAGACGCCCCCCATCGAGACCTTCACCGACCTCCGGTAGAGAGGGTCTGCACAGCCCGGAGTGAGGAAGACCGCGTCGACTCCGAGGGCCGCGGCGTTCCTGAAGGCAGCGCCCAGGTTCGCGTGGTCGACGATGTCCTCGAACACGGCGACGCGCCGCGCCGCGGGTTGCCGCACCACGGTCCCGAGGGTCCTGCCGAGCAGTTCGCCGGAGGCCGGGAGCGGCTTGCGCTGCATGGAGGCCAGGGCGCCGCGGTGCACGTGGTAGCCGGTCACCTGTTCGGCGAGCTCGGGGCTGACGGCGTACACCGGGGCCGGGACCTCGTCGATGACGTCGCGCATGACGTCGACCCACTTGGCCGACAGGAGCATCGACCGCATCTCGTACCCGGCGAGCCTGGCCCGGCGGATGACCTTCTCACCCTCGGCGATGAAGAGGCCCTCGGCGGGTTCACGCCTGCGCCGGAGCTCGACATCGGTCAGGCCCGTGTAGTCGCGCAGACGCGGGTCGTCGGGGTCATCGACAGTGATGAGATCAGCCACAGGGTGATACTGCCTTGTCCTGGATGAGGTGCCAACGGCTGGGCACGGAAACGGTGAACACCGCCCGGCAATGGGGGCTAAGGGCGACCGTACGCCGGTCCGACCCGGACGACGGGGCCGATGACAATGACAGCGGGCGGGCGTACCCCCTCGGACCTGGCCCTCTCCCCCACCGTCGCGAGCGTGGCGTCGACCCGGCGCTGAGCGGCCGTGGTTCCTTCCTGGACGAGCGCCACAGGGGTGTCCGGACTCTTTCCGTGCGCGATCAGGGCCTCGGCGATGGCGCCGATCTTGTCGACGCCCATCAGCACGACGAGCGTGCCGCGCAGCGTGGCGAGGGCGGCCCAGTCGACCAGGGACCGTTCGTCGTCAGGGGCGACATGGCCGCTGACGACGGTGAACTCATGGGCGACACCGCGGTGGGTGACCGGGATCCCGGCGGCTCCCGGGACGCTGATGGAACTGGAGATGCCGGGCACCACCGTGCACGCGATGCCCGCAGCGGCGAGCGCCTCGGCCTCCTCCATGCCCCGGCCGAAGACGAACGGGTCGCCGCCCTTGAGCCGTACGACGGCCTTTCCGGCCCTGGCGTGTTCGATGAGCGCGTTGTTGATGGCTTCCTGCGCCATGAACCGGCCGTACGGGATCTTCGCGGCGTCGATGACCTCGACGTGCGGGGGCAGCTCGTCGAGCAGGTCACGCGGGCCCAGCCGGTCGGCGATGACGACGTCCGCCTCGGCGAGGAGGCGCCGTCCGCGCACCGTGATCAGGTCGGGGTCGCCGGGGCCGCCGCCGACCAGGGCGACGCCCGGGGCGCGGTCGCGGTCGCGGTTGCGCGGGGCGGCGAGGGTGCCGTCCCGCAGGCCCTCCACGATGGCGTCGCGCACGGCGGCCGACCTGCGCGGGTCGTGGCCGGTGAGGACGGCGACGGTGACGCCTTCGCTGCGGCCGGTGGCGGGCGTCCAGGCGGTGGCGGCCGCGGCGTCGTCGCTGCGTACGCACCAGATCCGGTGGCGCTCGGCCTCGGCGGACGCCGTCTCGTTGGCCGCCGTGTCGCCGGTCGCGATCAGTACGTACCAGGCCCCGGCCAGGTCACCGTCCGCGTAGGCGCGCCGCTCCCAGGCGATCTCGCCCGCCGACACCATCGCCTCGACGGAAGGGGTGGCGGACGGCGAGATGAGCAGGATGTCGCCGCCGGCCGCGATGAGCGAGGGGAGGCGGCGCTGTGCGACCTGCCCGCCGCCGATGACGACGACGCGCCGGCCGGAGAGACGGAGTCCTACGGGGTAGGCGGGGTAATCGGAATGCTCGGCCATGGCGTGGCTGGCTCCTCGCGCGGGGACTGGGGCTGCGTACCGCTGCGACGACGAAGCGGCTGGTGGGAGTGGGGTCGGCTCCCCGGGACACTGTACGGTCCGGGGCCGCCCCGACGGGGGTGAGGGGCCGGGATCAACGACCCCGGCCCCTCACCCGCGTTCGCTGCGGCTACTTCTCGGTGACACCCGCGGAGTCGAAGGTGGCCACTTCGTGCATCGCCCTGGCCGCGCTCTGGACGACGGGCAGCGCGAGCAGCGCGCCGGTTCCCTCGCCGAGGCGCAGGTCGAGGTCGACCAGCGGGCGCAGGCCCAGCTTGTTGAGCGCGGCGACATGGCCGGGCTCCGCGCTGCGGTGGCCCGCGATGCAGGCGGCCAGTGCCTCGGGTGCGATGGCACGGGCGACCAGTGCTGCGGCTCCGGCGCTGACACCGTCCAGGATCACCGGCGTACGCAGCGAGGCGCCGCCGAGCAGGAATCCGGCCAGCGCGGCGTGTTCGAGGCCGCCGACCGCCGCGAGGACCCCGATCGGGTCGGCGGGGTCGGGGTGGTGGAGCTCCAGTCCGCGCCGGACGACATCGACCTTGCGGGCGTGCATCTCGTCGTTGATGCCGGTGCCGCGACCGGTGACCTCGCTGGGGTCCTGGCCGGTGTAGACGCAGATCAGCGCGGCGGAGACCGTGGTGTTGGCGATGCCCATCTCACCGGTGAGCAGCACCTTGTTGCCCGCAGCCACCAGATCGCGGGCCGTCTCGATGCCGACCTCGATCGCGGAAAGCACTTCTTCGCGGGTGAGCGCGGGGCCGGTGGTGAAGTCGCCGGTCCCGGCGCGCACCTTGCGGGGCAGCAGGCCCGGTGTGGCCGGGAGTTCGCCGGCGACACCGACATCCACGACGCAGACCTCGGCGCCGACCTGGTTGGCGAAGGCGTTGCAGACCGCGCCGCCACCGAGGAAGTTGGCCACCATCTGGCAGGTCACTTCCTGCGGCCATGCGGTGACGCCCTGGGCGTACACCCCGTGGTCCCCGGCGAAGATCGCGACGGCCGCTGGTTCCGGGATGGGCGGCGGGCACATCCGGGAGAGGCCGCTGAGCTGTGCGGAGATGATCTCCAGCATCCCCAGCGCTCCGGCGGGCTTGGTCATCCGCTTCTGGCGGTCCCACGCCTCACCGAGCGCCTTGGCGTCCAGCGGCCGGATGTTGGTGATGGTGTCCTGGAGCAGGTCGTGCGGGTCCTCGCCGGGCAGTGCGCGGCGGCCGTACGTCTCCTCGTGGACGACCCAGGAGAGCGGGCGGCGCTTGGACCAGCCCGCCTGCATCAGCTCGGGCTCCTCGGGGAACTCGTCGACGTACCCCACGCAGAGGTAGGCGACGACTTCGAGGTGTTCGGGCAGACCGAGTGCGCGGACCATCTCGCGCTCGTCGAAGAAGCTGACCCAGCCGACGCCGAGGCCTTCGGCGCGGGCGGCGAGCCAGAGGTTCTCGACGGCGAGGGCGGAGGAGTACGGCGCCATCTGCGGCTGGGTGTGCCGGCCGAGGGTGTGGCGGCCGCCCCGGGTCGGGTCGGCGGTGACGACGATATTGACCGGGGTGTCGAGGATCGCCTCGATCTTCAGTTCCTTGAACTGCTTGGCGCGGCCCTTGGGAAGGGACTTGGCGTACGCCTCGCGCTGGCGCTGGGCCAGTTCGTGCATGGAACGGCGGGTCTCGGCCGAGCGGATGACGACGAAGTCCCAGGGCTGGGAGTGGCCGACGCTCGGCGCGGTGTGCGCGGCTTCGAGCACCCGCAGCAGCACCTCGTGCGGGATGGGGTCGCTGCGGAAGCCGTTGCGGATGTCCCGGCGCTCCCGCATGACCCGCAGGACGGCTTCGCGCTCGGCGTCGTCGTAGCCGGGGGCGGCGGCCGTGACGGGCTCGGCCTCGGCCTCGGCCGACTGCTGCTGCTGCTCGGCGGTATCGGCGGCTTCGGCGTCCTCGGTGGGCTGCTGATCGGCGTTCTCGGCGGGCTGCTGCTCGGGGCCGGGGTGCTCGGTTCCGGGCTGTTCCGTGCCGGGCTGTTCAGTGCCGGGCTGCGCTTCGGCGGGCTGTTCCTGGACGGGCGCCGCTGCGGCCGCGGGCCGCGCCTCGGCAGCCTGTTCCGCGGCGGCCGCCGGCCCGGGCTGTGCGTCGGCGGGGAACGGCCGGGCTTCGGGAGCCGGTACGGGCTCGGCGGCCGGGACCGGTGTGGCCGGCTCGGCGGCATCGGGGGCGGATACGGCTTCGGCGGCGGCTTCGGTTTCGACTGCCGCTGCCGCCGGGGGCTCGACGGCGGGTGCTGCGGCCTCCGCGGGTGCTGCCGCGGCCGGAGCGACGGCGGCGGCAGGGGCGGCGGCGTGAGCGACCGTCTCATCGGCGACGACATCGGCCGGTGCGTCGACCGGTGCTTGCGCCTCGGCCGGTCCGGCGGACGCCTGCGGTGCGGCCTGCCCTGCGGGGTCCGGCTGCGGCTCGGCTGCGGGCACCTGCTGCTCGGCGGCTCCGCTCCGGCGGGGGGCGGGCACCGGGGCCACGGCCGCGGTGCGGGGAAGCTGCTCCCCGGCCTCTATGGGTACGGATTCGGCGGCGGGCACGGGCGCCACGGCGCTCTCCGGCTCCACGACGTCCGTACCGGCTGCTGCCGCCTCCGCTTCCGCAGCGGCGGCGACCGGCTCCGGCTGGGCCTGCGGCACGGGCGCCGGAGCAGGTGCGGCCACGGCTTCCGGAGCTGACTCCGCCACCGGCTCCGTCACGGGCTCCGCCACCGGTCCTGCGGCCTGTTCGGCCACCGGCTCCGCCACCGGTTCGGCCACTGACGGGGATTCCGCCTCCGGAACCGGTACAGCGGACCCGGCCGGGACCGCTTCCGGCTGCGGTCCGGCCGGCTGTCCGGCGACCGGTGCCGCTTCGGCGACCGGCTGCTCGGCCAGGGGGGCCTCCGGTGCCGTCATGGCGGCGGCCGGTGTCGGGGCCAGATGCGGCGCGGACGGCAGCGAGCCCTCGACCGGGACGAAGCGGCCCATCGAGTCCTGTGCGGCGGCGGGCTCGGCCGGGGCCTCCGGCAGCACCGTCACCGGAGCGGCCTGGACCTGCGCGGCGACCGGCTCGGGAACGACCGTTTCCGCCGGGCCGACTTGGTCCGCGGGGAAGTCATGGGACTGCGGCTCGGGCTGCGGCTCGGACCGGGGTGTCTGCGCGGGCGTTCCGGGCTGCACGGCGGCGGCCGGGTCCTGGGCGACCGGCTCGGGCTGCGGCGTCCACGGAACGGCCTGCGGCGGGATCTCCCCCAACTGCGGTCCGGGCAGGGCCTCGGCCTCATCACGCGGGAAGTCCAGATACTCGGGCCCGAGCGTCTGCGGACCGCCGTCGGACACCGGAGCGGGCTGCGGCGGAGCCATGGTCGGGCCGCGGTCGGCCAGCGAGCGCACCACACCACCGGTGGCGTCGGGCACGGGCGGACCCATGTGCAGCGGCCTGCGCGGCGGCGGGGTCGACTGGGCCCCGGCCTGGGCGCGCACGGCGCCCACGTCCACGGAGCCCGAGTCGCGTCCACCGGTCTCGTGCGCACCCGGTTCGGGCAGCTGAGCGGCGGCCTGCGGCTGGAACTGGGCCTGGAACTGCGGCTGCCCCTGCGCCTGCTGCGGCTCACTCCACGCGCCCTGCGCGCCGGGCATCAGCAGCAGATCGTCGTCCTCTGCGGGAGTCTCCGGGGAGTCGGGGAAGGTGTAGGCACCGGGGGCGGGGAGGCCCTGCTGCTCCACCATGCCTGCGTTCCCCGGCTGTCCATCGCCCGGGACCTGGCCGGTGTCGGTCATGCGTACCCCTTGCCCATCCATAGTGCTCCTTCAGCCCTTTACCGGGTCGCCCGTACTGAGACAACGAGCGGGCACGCCGTGCGGTACGAAAGGCCTGCGGACACTCAGTATTGTCACGGCCGTTCGACGCCGTGCAGGGATTCCTGCCACGGTCCGCTGTGGGCTGCGCCACGTCGCGCGTCCCCGGTGCCGCCGTACCACACCGGACCCAAAACGGTTCCTTTTTCCGGACATTGGCGAACGAAGCGCCGAACCTCCAGCTGCGGTACAACAGTCGGCCAGCCTACCCCGCGCCGTCCCGGAGCAGGGTCAGGGGCCACTTTCCGGACGGCGGCCCGACACCAGGAAGACAACCGAGCGCTCACGCTCCGCCCAGGTGCGGGTGTCCAGGTCGACGGATTGCAGCAGCGCGCATTCCACCAGGTAGCCGCCGTCCGCCAGCGCCGCCCCGAGCGCCTCGGCCTCGTCCCGGGTGGCCGCGTGGGTGACGATGCGCCCGGGTCTGCGGTCGGCGCAGCCGGTGACAACTGCCACTCCCCCGCCACCGATCCGGACCACGTCGGGCTCCGGCAGCCGCTCCAGTACCTGGGGTGCCTGCCCGTGGATGACCTGGAGCTGGACCCCGAAGCGGTGCGCGGCCGCGTCCGTACGGACACAGCTCTCGCGGTCGGCGTCGACCGCGATGACGGCGGCGCCGAACCGGGCCGCCTCGACGGCCAGTGCTCCACTGCCCGAGCCGATGTCCCAGACCAGGTCGCCGGTGCGCGGGCCGAGCCTGGCCAGTTGGGCGGCGCGCAGTCCGGCGTGCTCGCCCTCGCTGAGCCCTTCGCCGTACTCGGCGGGCGGCAGCGCCCAGCCGCGGACCGCCGGGGCGTCCGGGGGGCCGCCGCCGCCGATGACGATGACGACGTTCGGGTCGCGCCAGGTGTGGTCGGCGGCCTTGTCGGAGGTGAGGACGGTGACCTGCTCGCGCGTGGTGCCCAGTTCCTCGCAGATGACGAAGGTGCGGTGGACCCCTTCGAGGAGCAGGGCGAGTTCGGCGGGGCCGGCGCCCGGCGAGGTGAGGACGGCGACCTTGGGGTGCGCCCGGCAGACGTTGACCGCGCGCCGCAGCGTACGCGGATGGGCGACGACGACCTCGGCGTCGTCCCACGGCATCCCGGCGCGGGCGAAGGCCGCGGCCACGGACGACACGGCGGGGACGACCTCGACCTCCAGGCCGTACTCCGGGGCGCGCAGGGTGCGGACGACTCCGTGGAAGCCTGGGTCGCCGTCGGCGAGCACCACGGCGCTGCCGCGGTGTCCGGCGATCCGGCGGGCGGCCAGGCTCACACTGCCGAGCCGGATCCGCTCGGCGCCGGGCGGCACTTCGGGGAGCGCGAGGTGGTGGGCGGCCCCGGCCACCAGCGTGGCCGCGGAGAGAGCCGACCTGGCGGCCGCGGTCAGGGGCGAGCCGTCCCAGCCGATCACCGTGATCCGGTCGGCCATCGTCGTCAGTCTCCTGGTGTTGTCGCGCGGCGGGGTGCAAACGTTCTGCCGGTGTCCGGGCAGCAGTTCCGCCCGGCACATGTGCCGGCGGACATGTGCCGGCGGGGCAGGGACGAACCGGGGCTGCGGAGCGGAACAGCGAGCACCCGCGAGGTTACCCGCTGCGGCCGGTGACCGACGAGGGGGTCAGTTCCAGTCGTTGAAGGTGCCGTACCCGTTGGCGTCGGCCAGCTGGTCGGCGATCCCTTCCAGGTCCTCGGGGAGCAGGCTCCACACGATGAGGTCGGTGCGGATGTCGGTCCAGCCGCCGTCCGTGCCGTTCTCGGTGCGGGTGCGCGCTATCCAGGCGTTGCGCAGCACGCCCTCGCTGATGCAGCCGATCTTCTGCGCGACCTGCTGCGCCGCGGTGTTGTCCGCCGGGGTGCGCAGCTCGATGCGCTCGAACCGCAGGTCGCGGAAGAGCCACTGCGCGACGGCAAGGACCGACTCGGTGGCGTATCCCTCGCCGCGTGCCCAGGGGGCGGTGATGTAGCGGACCTCGGTGGCCATCGTGCGCCAGTTGGTGGCGCGCAGATGGATGGTGCCGACCAGCCGGTGGGTCAGGAACTCCGTGACGGCGAGGACGATCCCGCGCCCGGCGGTGCGCTCTGCGGGGGCGATCCTGCGCACCCAGCGCTCACCGTCGATGTGCTGGTAGGGGTGGGGCGCCGTGGTCCAGGCCGTGACCGCCTCGTCGTTCATCATGTCGGCCAGCGGCGGAATGTCCGCCTCCTCGAAGGGGCGCAGCACCAGCCGGTCCGTGCTGATGGAGATGTCCGGGAAGGTGGTCGTCATGCGCTGCTCCATGGCCAGGGACCGAAGTAAAGCCACAGCATGCAGCATGGGGACCGGGCGCCGCATGGCCGGGTGGCGGCGGGAGGCCCCGCATACCACGTGAGGGTACGCGGGGCCCGCGCGGGCAGTAACCGTACGGGTGTCAGGGCTTGACGGTCCCGAACGCCGGGATGACCGCGCCCTGGTACTTGTCGTCGATGAACTTCTTCACCTGCGGGGAGTTGAGGAGCTTCGCCAGCTTCTCGACGCGCGGGTCCTTCTCGCTGCCCTTCTTGACGACGAGGATGTTGGCGTACGGGTTGCCGGCCGCCTTCTCCAGGACGAGCGCGTCCTTGGCGGGCTTGAGCTTCGCGTCGATCGCGTAGTTGCCGTTGATGACGGCGGCGTCGACGCTGTTCAGGGCGCGGGGCAGCGTGGCGGCCTCCAGCTCCTTGAACTTCAGGCCCTTGCTGTCCTTGATGTCGCCGAGCGTGGCCTCGCTGCCCACACCGCTCTTGAGGGTGATCAGCCCGTTGTCCGCGAGCAGCTTGAGCGCGCGGCCCTCGTTGGTGGTGTCGTTGGGGACGGCGACGGTCTGCCCGGACTTGACGTCCTTGAGGGACTTGTCCTTCTTGGAGTACAGGCCCAGCGGCTCCAGGTGCACGCTGACGACGGGGACCAGGTCGGTGTGGTTCTTCTTGTTGAAGTCGTCGAGATACGGCTTGTGCTGGAAGAAGTTGGCGTCGACCTGGCCGGTCTGGGTGGCCGTGTTCGGCAGGACGTAGTCCGTGAACTCCTTGACCTGGAGCTTGAGCCCGGCCTTGGCCGCCAGGTGGGTCTTCACGAAGTTGAGGATGTCGGCGTGCGGGACGGGCGAGGCGGCGACGACGAGCGGCTTGCTCGTGTCGGCCTTGGCGCCCTCGGGCTTGCTCGACGGGTCGGACGAGGTGCCGCAGGCGGTGAGACCGATGGCCAGAGCGGCGACGGCGGCTGCGGAAGCGGATATCTTGCGGGAGTTACGCACGAAAAGTGCCTCTTTCATGTGGTGCGGGATGTCGCCCGGACAAGGAGTGCGGGCTCTACTGCGGACTGCGAGCGGAGGGAATGTCCTACGAGGTGGTGCGCCCCCGGCGGGCCAGCAGGCGTACGGCTCCGTCGCCGATCAGCTGGATCACGGTGACGATCACGACCAGCACGATCACGGTCGCGATCATGAAGCTGTTCTCGAAGCGCTGGTATCCGTAGGTGATCGCCTTGGAGCCGAGCCCCTCGCCGCCGACCGCGCCGGCCATCGCCGAGTACCCGATGAGCACGATGACGGTGGTGGTGACCGCGGAGATCAGGGACGGCAGCGCCTGCGGCAGCAGCACCTTCCGGACGATGGTCGGGACACTGCCGCCCATCGACTGGACCGCCTCGACCAGACCGTGGTCGACCTCGCGTACGGCTGTTTCGACGAGCCGGGCGAAGAACGGGATGGCGCCGATCGCCAGCGGGACGATCATCGCGGTCGGGCCGATGAACGTGCCAACGACGAAGGTGGTGAAGGGGATCAGCGCGATCAGCAGGATGATGAAGGGCAGCGAGCGCCCGATGTTCACGATCACGCCGACGACCTTGTTCACCGGGCGGTTCTGGAGCAGCCCGCCCTTGTCGGTGAGGACGAGGAGCACACCGAGCGGCAGTCCGACGAGGACCGTCACGAGGGTGGCCCACAGGACCATGTAGAGGGTGTCGGTGGTGCCCTGGGAGAGCAGCGGCTGCATCTCGGACCAGTTCACTTGGCGTCCTCCTTGACCAGTGCGGGGTGCTCGGCGCCTGCCACTTCGATCTGGAGGCCCTGTTCGCGGAGGAATCCGATCGGCACGACGTTCTCCTCGAAGGGGCCGGGCAGTTCGATCCGCATCCGGCCGATCTGGTTGCCGCCGACGGTGTCCATCGCGGCGCCCAGGATCGATATGTCGATGTTGTAGGTACGGGAGAGCTGGGAGATCACGGGGCGGCCCGCGCTCTCTCCGTGGAAGGTGACGTCGATGACCGTACGGTCGGTACCCGGCAGCGGGCCGCCCACCGGGAACAGCTCGCGGGCGAGTTCGGAGCCGGGCGTCGCCAGGAGTTCGGCGACGGTCCCCGACTCGACGATCCGGCCGCTCTTCATCAGTGCGGCCGAGTCGCAGACGGTCTTGACGACGTCCATCTCGTGCGTGATGAGCAGCACGGTGAGACCGAGCTGCTGGTTGAGGTCGCGCAGCAGCTGGAGGATCGACCGGGTGGTCTCGGGGTCGAGTGCGGAGGTCGCCTCGTCGGAGAGCAGCACCTTCGGGTCGCCCGCTAGTGCGCGGGCGATGCCGACGCGTTGTTTCTGACCGCCGGAGAGCTGCGCCGGGTAGGACTTCGCGCGGTCGGCGAGGCCGACCAGGTCGAGCAGTTCGAGCGCCTTGCGGGCGCGGTCCCTGCGGGCGACGCCGAGGATCTCCAGCGGCAGTTCGACGTTGTCCTGCACGGTGCGCGAGGACAGCAGGTTGAAGTGCTGGAAGACCATGCCGATCCGGCTGCGGGCCGCGCGCAGCTCCCGGCCGGCGCGGCTGCCGCGGCCGGCGAGCGCGGTGAGGTCGGTGCCGTCGACGGTCACGGTGCCGGATGTGGGGCGTTCGAGGAGGTTGACGCAGCGGATGAGCGAGGACTTCCCGGCGCCGCTCTGGCCGATGACGCCGAACACCTCACCCTCGCGGACGTGCAGGTCGACGCCGTCCAGGGCGGTGACCTCACGGCCGCGCGAGGCATAGACCTTCGTCAGGCCGGTGGTGGTGATCACAGAGTTTCCGTCACTGTCGAGTGCGCGGCGCGGTGTCCGCCGGCACGGGGCATTCGTCTGGAAGCGCGGCACGGCCGTAACGGTGGTGACCGGAAGGCTTTCGTGCGCGTGGCCGGGCGGCTGCCGTGTCCGCAGGGGCGCGGAGGCGGGCGGCCCGGCTCTCGGTCCCGCTTCGGGGCGCGGGCAGGGACCCTCAGAAGGCGCGCATTCGACACATACAACGAGCACCGGGCGTGCTGATCGCCTCGGTCGCAAGGGTGCGGCTGCTCGTCGTGGTCATGCGGCAAGTAAAGCAGACGTGAGGACGGCCCGAGCACGCTTGTCCGCATAACGGACGGCCCTGGACACGCTCCGGGGCAGTCGCCCGGCGCCCGCGAAACGGCTCCGACCTGCGGCGACACCGTACGGAGCCCAGCGCGGGTGGTTCGGGTGTGCAGCCGGTGGGTGCCTGCGCTGTGGCCAAGGCCACGGGCTTGATCGCGGCCCGGTGCCGGGGCCCCGCCGAGGGACTCCCGCGGTCACCGGGAAGGCGAGCGGCCGGACACCGGGCCGGGGCCGCGCGCGGGGGGCGCTCCGCGCCGTAATACCCTCAGCTCCATGCTTTTCGCCCTGACGGTCGCGGTCACCGTGGCCGCGCTCGCCCTCGCAGCCTGGTGCGGTTTCGCCGCCTACCGGGACCAGCCCACGAAGGACTGGCACTTCATCGGTATGGCCGTCGTCTCGGTCCTGGCCCTGGCGCAGCTGGTGATCGGCATCGTGCAGCTGGCCCGCGGCGAGCGGCCCGAGCAGGGCAAGACGATCTTCATCGCCTATCTGATCGGCGCCTTCGCCGCTGTGCCCGCCGCCGGGTTCCTGTCGCTGACCGAGCGGACCCGCTGGGGTTCGGTGACGGTCGTCGCGGGCGCGGTGGTCCTGGCCGTGCTGGAAGTCCGGCTCTACGACATCTGGGGAAACTGACGATGACCACCGCTGAGGAGAAGCCCCGGTACGAGCTGGGCACCGGTCCCGGCCGGGTACTCGTCTGGTTCTACGGGGTGTTCACGGTCGCGGCGGCATCCCGCTCGATCGTCCAGATGATCATGGACTTCGGGAAGGCGCCGCTGGCCTACTCGCTCTCGGCGCTGGCCGCCCTGGTGTACGGCTTCATCACCTACTCGCTGGTCCGCGGCGGCGAGAAGGCCCGCCGGGCGGCGCTGGTGTGCTGCGCCGCCGAGCTGGTCTTCGTCCTGGTCGTCGGCAGCTGGACGCTGGCCTCCCCCGGATCGTTCCCGGACGCCACGGTCTGGTCGGACTACGGGATGGGTTACCTCTTCATCCCGGTGATCCTTCCGGTGCTCGGCATGCTGTGGCTGCGCAGGGCCGCCAGGCACTGACGTCCCGGCGCAGGGCGGCCCGGCGGGTTGAGCAACAGCTCCTCAGGCGCTCTTCACATACGCGCGCGCCCCGGCCTCCTTCTCCAGCGTCACCACGGTGACCGCGCCGCCGGTGCTCTCGGTCGAGACCGGTACATATCCGTGGCTGCGGTACAGCCGCAGATTGCCTTCGCTCCGGTGGCCGGTGAACAGCTGGAAGCGGCGGGCGGCCGGGTCCGCCGCGAACTTGCCCTCGATGGCGGTGAGCAGCCGGCCACCGATGCCGTGCCGCTGCATCCTCGGATGCACGATCAGCTTGGCTATCCGGGCCGTGCCCGATGCGTCCACCCCGCCGCGCACCGAGGCCACCACCTCACTGCCCAGGCGCGCCACCAGCCCGTGGCCTTCGGCGAGTTCGGCCCGCAGCGCGTCGAGTGTCTGGGTGAGCGGCTCGATGGAGTAGTCGCCGTAGAGCTCGGCCTCGCTCTGGTAACACAGGTACTGGAGTTTCAGAATCTGCTCGGCGTCCTGCGCAGTCGCCGCTGAGATGGTCACGCTCATGCCCATGTGCGCATGCCTCCCGCTCACCTGTTCACCGGATGTCTAACGCTCCTTTCCCCACCGGCCCCCGGCCGCAACCTCCGCCGTCAGCATTCTCCGCAGACATCCCAGACATCGGGAACGAACCGGCCCCAGACTCCCCTGTGACATACCCAACTCCCCGGCGATCTCCCGGTAGGTGGGGTCGGCGGGCGAGAGCATCGCGGTGAGCAGCCGGGGGCAGCGCCCGGGCGTCCGGCTGACGGCGGCCCGCACCGCGCGGCGCCGCTCGGCTGCGAGCACGGCGCGCTCGGGCCGTGCCTCGGGGTCCGCGTACGGCTCGACGGCGTACGGCAGTTCCCGTCCGGCCTGCTGCCGCGCCCGGTCCGCCTCGGCCCGTACGGCGGAGCGGACCCAGCGCCGGGGTTCGGCGGGGGTCTGCTCCAGCAGCCGTACCCAGACGGCCTGTTCGAGATCGGCGGGGTCCACTCCGGACGCGGCGGCTTCGGCGGCCGCCTCGGCAGCGAGCAGCGGGCTCAGTTCGGTGACGAGATCCATGCCGGACGGGACGCGGCCGCCGCCGGGCGCGGTTGCCCCGGCGGCGGTATTTCACCCGTACGGGAAGAGCGGGCAGGGCGGCCGGCCGGAAGAGGCCGCCGTGTCAGCGGGCGCGGTGGTCGGCGGCCGCGAGCAGCGCCGTGTCCGCGTTGTCGGAGAAGACCCCGTCGATGCCCGTCGCGAAGTACACCCGGAACGCGCCGAAGGCGTCGCCGTAGGCGTTCGGGTCCGTACCGCGCCGGAAGTCCGCGGGCAGGAAGGTGTTCTCGTTGCGCATCGTGTACGGGTGGAGGAGCAGGCCCTGCGCATGGGCGTCCCGCACCAGGGTGGTGGGCTCGGTGAGCCGACCGTCCCCGTCCTTCGGGATGACCGAGTCGAGCGTGGGGCCGATGCCCTGGGCGTAGGAGGCGATCCACTTCAGCCCTGCCGGGGTCTGGAGGTCGGCGACCGTGCGCGGGTCCCCCGACTGCACGAAGTCCCAGGGCCGGCCGGCCGGATCGGAGAGCAGCACGATGCCCGGGGTGCCGGCGAGCCGGGCGAGGCGCTGGATGGAGCTGGGCTCGAAGGACTGGACGAACTGCGGGGAACTGCGCCGGTCCCGGCCGTACTTGCGCAACAGCGCGACCAGACGCTCCTCAAGGCCGAGGCCGAGCCCGCGGAAGTAGGTGGGGTGCTTGGTCTCGGTGTAGAGCCAGACCGGCCTGCCGCGCTCACGGCCTCTCTGTTCCGCCCAGCGCAGCACCTCTTCGAAGGTGGGGACCGGCCAGCGGCCGTCGTAGAGCGTGTTGTGCTGGCGGTTGGCCGGAATACGCTCCTTGGCCCGGAGGGTCCGGAGTTCGGCGAGGGTGAAGTCCTCGGTGAACCATCCGGTGACGGCCGTCCCGTCGACCGACTTCGTGGTCCTGCGGTCCGCGAACCGCGGGTGCGCCGAGACGTCCGTGGTCGCGGAGATGTCGTTCTCATGACGGCAGACGAGGTGCCCGTCCCTGGTGGGGACCACGTCCTGCTCGATGATGTCGGCGCCGAGGTCGAGAGCGTGCTGGTACGAACCGAGTGTGTGCTCGGGCCGGTAGCCGGCCGTTCCGCGGTGACCGATGACCGTGGGCACGGGCAGGTCCTTGTACGTGGTGCCGCGACCGCCGTCCGGCGCGCCGTGGCCGGTGCCGGGTGCTGCCGCGTTCGCCGTACCGGAGAGCCCCAGCGCGGCCGTGCCGAGCACCGCCGCGCCGAGCAGTGTGCGCCGTCCGGGTCCTGTCTGTCCGCCTTGCGACATGGGCACTCCTCGCTGTGATGTCCCGCACCTGGCAACGCTGAAGGGCCCGATGGTAGGGAGTTGCGCCTAACGTGGGGTGGCACAGCGCAGAACACGGCTCGAACTCGCGTCAATACCGCGCATCAATGGGGTGAACCCGATGTGCGCCACTCCACAGCGCGCGAGTACCGTACCGACCTGCACATACTTCACCGTGGCCGCCCGGCCCCGACTCCGGAGGAACCGTTGTCCCGACTCGCACTCATCAAGGCAGTGCTCGGACCGATCATGCGTCTGATGTTCCGCCCGCGGGTGGAGGGCGCCTCGAACATCCCGGGGACGGGACCGGTCATCCTCGCCGGTAACCACCTCACGTTCATCGACTCGATGATCATGCCGATCTGCCTCCAGCGGCAGGTCTTTTTCATCGGCAAGGACGAGTACGTGACGGGCAAGGGGCTGAAGGGCCGTCTGATGGCCTGGTTCTTCACCGGTGTCGGGATGATCCCGGTGGACCGCGACGGTGGACGCGGCGGCGTCGCTGCCCTGATGACCGGCCGCCAGGTGCTGGAGGACGGCAAGGCGTTCTCGATCTACCCGGAGGGCACCCGCTCCCCCGACGGACGGCTGTACCGCGGCCGTACGGGCATCGCGCGTCTCACGCTGATGACGGGCGCGCCCGTGGTGCCGTTCGCGATGATCGGTACGGACAAGCTCCAGCCGAACGGCTCGGGCCTGCCGCGGCCCGGCAAGGTCACGGTCCGCTTCGGTGAGCCGATGGAGTTCTCGCGCTACGACGGCATGGACCGCGACCGCTATGTGCTGCGCGCGGTCACCGACTCGGTGATGGCCGAGGTCATGCGTCTGTCCGGTCAGGAGTACGTCGACATGTACGCCACGAAGGCGAAGGCCGCCTGACCCGCGCACGCCTGCTGCATACGCATACGGCGGAGGGCCACCCGGAATGTCCCGGGTGGCCCTCCGCCGTAGGCATCAGCTGTATCAGCCGTGCCCCGCAGGCGTGCGGTCCGTGTCAGACGTGCAGCTTCTGTCCCCTGAGCAGGAACCACGAGGTCACCGCCGTGGCGAACAGGACGATGGAGCCGACCGCGGCGGCCGCCTGGAAGCCGTGTGTGAAGGCCTCCTGCGCGGAGGAGAGCAGGGCGGCGCCCTGGTCGTGCGGCAGGGTCTTCGCCGCTTCGACGGCGCCGCCGAGTGACTCATGGGCCTCGACCGCGGCGTGGGCGGGGACCCCTTGCGGGATGGAGAAGCCCCGGTAGATCCCGGTGACCACCGAGCCGAGCAGGGCGATCCCCAGAGCCGTACCCAGTTCGTACGCGGTCTCGGACACGGCGGACGCCGCGCCCGCCTGGTCCTTGGGGACGCTGGAGAGCAGCACGTCGGAGGTCACGGTGAAGGCCAGGCCCGCTCCGAGCCCGCCGAAGAACAGGGCAAGCCCCAGGGCCACCACACCGGTCGACGCACTGACCCACACACAGCCCGCGAGGGCCACCGCGACCGCCGACAGACCGCCGGCCACGGCGCTGCGGACCGACGCCTTGCGCGCCAGGTATCCGGCCATCAGCCCGGTGGCGACCGCTCCCACCGCGGCGGGAAGTTCGATCAGCCCGGCGGCCAGCGGGGAGCGTCCCTGCACCAGCTGGAGGAACTGCGAGAGGAAGAACACCAGACCGGAGAGGCCGAGAATGGTCAGCAGATCGGCCAGCACCGCGCCGGAGAAACCGCGGTGGTGGAAGAGCCGCATATCGAGCAGCGGCGAATCCAGGGTCAGCTGGCGACGGGCGAACCAGAGCAGGGCCAGCAGACCGACGGCCCCGGCCGCCAGGTTGTCCCAGTGGAAGCCGTTGGCCGCCGCCTCCTTCACCGCGTACACCACCGCCATCACGCCGACCAGGGAGAGGCCCACACTGACCAGGTCCCACGGGCCGGGGTTCGGGTCGCGCGACTCGGGCAGCACCTTCAGGCCGACCAGGACGAGCACCAGCATCACCGGCAGGTTGATGAGGAAGACCGAGCCCCACCAGAAGTTCTCCAGCAGGAACCCGCCGACCACCGGACCGACCGCGGTACCGGCCGAAGCGGCCGCGCCCCAGATCCCGACGGCGAGGCTGCGCTCCTTCGGGTCGTGGAAGATGTTGCGGATCAGCGCGAGGGTGGACGGCATCAGGGTGGCGCCCGCGATGCCGAGCAGCGCCCGGGCGGCGATCATCATCTCGGGGCTGTTCGCGTAGGCGTTCAGTACGGAGATCGCGCCGAAGGCGACAGAGCCGGAGAGCAGCAGCTTCTTGCGGCCGATCCGGTCGCCGAGGCTGCCCATGGAGACCAGCAGTCCCGCGATGACGAACGAGTAGATGTCGCCGATCCACAGGAGCTGGGTGCCCGATGGCTTGAGGTCCTCGCTCAGGAAGGGCGTCGCCAGGCCGAGCACCGTCGCGTCGACCGCGACCAGCAGCACGGCGAGGACGAGCACGGCGAGGGCGAGCCAGCGGCCGGGACCGCGAGTGGCCCCGGAGTCGCTCGTCCGCCGGGTGGTACCGGTCATTGCTCCACGCTCCGTTGTGCGCCGCCGAGCAGCAACTCGGCGATCATGTAAGAGAAGTCATTGGCCGCCACCCGGCCGTCCTGTATCGCCCAGGCGCAGGTGCCGATGAGCCCGTAGAACGCCTCGGTCAGCCAGGCGGGGGTGAGGTCGATCCGGAGCTCCCCGGCCTCCTGGCCGCGCCGGAAGAGGGCGCAGACCCGGGCGTCGAGCCGGTCCCAGCCCTCGTTCACCCCTTCGCCCTCGAAGAGTTCGTTCTCGGTGACGAGGAAGGCGAGCAGCCCGGCGGCGGGCTGGACCTCGGCGATCAGGCGCCGCAGCGCCTCCACCGCCGGTCCCTCGTCGGTCCTGGCCGCGTCGAGCGCCGCCTCGAACTCCGCGATGCCGAACTCCTCCAGGGCCCTGACCAGCGCGTCCCGTCCGGCGAAGTGCCGGTGGAGGGTGGCCCTGCCGATGCCTGCCGCCCTGGCGACCTCGTCCATGGTGGCGGTCGCCTTACGGGTGAGCAGGGTGGCGGCGGTGCGCAGCACCTGGTCCCGGTCGACAGTCATGAGACAAACATAACCACAATGAGACAGCTATGTCTCATCAATATCGGCCAGTAGCATGGGCCCGGCGCGACAAGCCGGTTCGGCCGAACTTCGGCCGCCCCTCGACCACACAAGGAGCGGTTCGTGCGAGACATCGCTGTGTTCAGCGGTAGCGCCCACCCCGAATTGGCCGAGGAGGTCACCGCGCATCTGGGCGTACCCCTGAGCCCGGTGCGGGTCAACCGGTTCGCCAACGACTGCCTGGAGGTCCAGCTCCAGGCCAACTGCCGTGAGCGTGACGTCTTCCTGATCCAGCCCCTGGTCACCCCGGTGCAGGAGAACCTCGTCGAGCTGCTGCTGATGTGCGACGCGGCCCGCGGCGCGTCGGCCGGCCGGATCACCGTGGTGATGCCGCACTACGCCTACGCCCGTTCGGACAAGAAGGACGCGCCGCGGATCTCCATCGGGGGCCGGCTGGTGGCCGACCTGCTGGTGAACTCCGGGGCGAGCCGGGTGCTGGCACTGACCCTGCACTCGCCCCAGGTGCACGGGTTCTTCTCGGTCCCGGTGGACCATCTGCACGCCCTGCGGGAGCTGGCCGAGCACTTCCGCGGCTACGACGTCTCGCGCACCACGGTCGTCTCGCCGGACCTCGGCAACGCCAAGGAGGCGGCGGCCTTCGCACGGATGCTGGGCGTCCAGGTGGCGGCGGGCGCCAAGCAGCGCTTCGCCGACGACCGGGTGGCCATCAGCTCCGTCATCGGTGAGGTCGCGGGCCGCGACATCATCGTCCTGGACGACGAGATCGCCAAGGGCAGCACCGTACTGGAACTCCTCGACCGGCTCCGCGAGTTGGGCGCCAGGTCGATCCGGGTGGCCTGTACGCACGGGCTCTTCGCCGCCGGAGCGCTCAAGCGGCTCTCGGACCAGCCCGACGTGCTGGAGATCGTCTGCACGAACACCGTGCCGATACCGCCCCGTGAGCACACCGACAAACTCACGGTCCTCTCCATCGCCCCGGCGCTGGCCGAGGCGATGCGGCGGATCCACAACGGCGAATCGGTGAGCGCGCTCTTCGACGCGTCCTGAGCCCGCGCGGCGCGGGCCCCGTTCCGGTGTTTCAGTGCCAGGGCAGCTTCGCCCGCTGCTGCCAGTACGCCGCGGGCTCCTCCCGCAGTCCGGCCAGCCGCTCCAGCTGCTCGTCGCCGAGGTCGGCCACCGCCGCGTGCAGATTGGCCGACAGCTGTACGGCGGTGGCCGCCCCGGAGAGCACCACCGTCGCCCAGGGGCGGCGCAGGATCGCGGCCAGCGCGACGGCGTCGGGGGTCGTACCGGTCTCCTCGGCGATGTCCCGCAGCGGCGCCGGGGCGGCGCTGCCGGCGAGACGGCCGTTGGCCACCGCCTCCTTGACGATCACGGAGAGCCCTGCCTCGTTGGCCTCGGCCAGCGCCTCTCCGACCGAGGGGTCCAGCAGGTTGTAGGTGCTCTGCACCGCGCGGAAGAGCGGTTCGCCGCCGACCTCGACCCCGAGCGCGGCCCGGACGGTGTCCGCCTGGGCGGGGCCGCTCGTGGAGAACCCGATCGTCACGCCTTCCGCCGCGAGCGCCGCCAGCCTGGCGTGCAGTTCGGTGTCGGTCAGGGCCGGGCTGTCGGCGGTCAGGGAGTGGATCTGGTAGAGGTCGAGCCGCTCACCGAGCAGCATGCCGGTCTCGGTGCGCTGCCGGTCGAAGGTGGCGACGCTGTGGTCCTTGACCTCGTGGACCTCGGCGTCGGTGCGCCAGTCGGCGGTGTAGGTGTAGCCCCACTTGCTGCCGATCACGACGTCCTGGACGGCGGGCCTGGCATTCAGCCACTCGGCGAGGAAGGCCTCGGCGCGGCCGTAGGAGCGTGCGACGTCGAAGTAGCGCACGCCCTGCGCGTAGGCGGCGTCCAGGAGTTCATGCGTACGGCCGAGCAGGGCCTCAGGGGTCCGGTCGGCGGGCAGGTCCTGGTCGCGGCCGAGGTTGATGTAGCCCGGCCTGCCCACGGCTGCCAGACCGAGTCCGATGTGGGCCGTGGGGGTGGTCGCTGCCGTGAGGCGGGCGAAGGGCATCGGGGGCTCCCTGCGCGGATCGGGGGATGCGGTCTCTGACACCCCTACCCACGATCGCGTACGACAGCGCCCGGCACCCGGGTGGAGGTGCCGGGCGCTGTCGGACCCGGTGGCGGAACGGGAGAGCTACTCCTTGGCCGCTGCCCAGGCGTGCTGGATGACCAGGTTCGCCTTGACCTCGATGAGCTGTGCGGCGACCGCAGACGGTGCGGTGCCGCCGCGGCCGTTGCGGGAGGCCAGCGCGCCGGGCACGTCGAGCACCGTACGGACCTCGGGGGTCAGATGCTCGGAGATCTTCGCGAACTGCTCGTCCGTGAGCTGGTCCAGCTCGATGCCGTGCCGCTCGCACTCCTTGACGCACTCACCTGCGACCTCGTGGGCGACCCGGAACGGCACACCCTGCTTGACCAGCCACTCCGCGATGTCGGTGGCGAGCGAGAAGCCCGCGGGCGCCAGCTCCTCCAGCCGCTCGCGGTGCACGGTCAGGGTCGCCATCATGCCGGTGAAGGCGGGCAGCAGTACCTCCAGCTGGTCGCAGGAGTCGAAGACCGGCTCCTTGTCCTCCTGGAGGTCGCGGTTGTACGCGAGCGGCAGCGCCTTCAGGGTGGCCAGCAGCCCCGTCAGATTGCCGATCAGCCGGCCGGACTTGCCGCGCGCCAGCTCCGCGATGTCCGGGTTCTTCTTCTGCGGCATGATCGACGAGCCGGTGGAGAAGGCGTCGTGGAGGGTGACGAAGGAGAACTCCTTCGTGTTCCAGATGATGATCTCCTCGGCGATCCGCGAGAGGTTGACGCCGATCATCGCCGTGATGAAGGCGAACTCGGCGGCGAAGTCCCGCGAGGCGGTGCCGTCGATCGAGTTGCCGGCCGAGCCGCGCTCGAAGCCGAGGTCCGCCGCGACCGCTTCGGGGTCGAGCCCCAGCGAGGACCCGGCGAGCGCCCCCGATCCGTACGGCGAGACCGCGGTGCGGTCGTCCCACTGGCGCAGCCGCTCGGCGTCCCGGGCCAGCGACTGGGCGTGGGCCAGCACATGGTGGGCGAAGAGGACGGGCTGGGCGTGCTGGAGATGGGTGCGGCCGGGCATCGCCACGTCCGGGTGCGCCTCGGCGAGGCCGACCAGCGCGTCCTGGAGACCGGCGATCAGACCGCCGATGGTCCGGGCGTGGTCGCGGAGGTACATCCGGAAGAGGGTGGCGATCTGGTCGTTGCGGGACCGGCCGGCCCGCAGCTTGCCGCCGAGGTCGGGGCCGACGCGCTCCAGGAGTCCCCGCTCCAGTGCGGTGTGGACGTCCTCGTCGGCGACGGTACCGGTGAACGATCCGTCGGCGACGTCCGCCGCCAGCCGGTCGAGGCCGTCCTGCATCCGGTCCAGTTCGTCCACCGTGAGCAGCCCGGCCGTGTGCAGCGCGCGGGCGTGGGCGCGGGAGCCGGCGATGTCGTACGGGGCGAGCCGCCAGTCGAAGTGGACGGAGGCGGACAGCTGGGCCAGCGCCTCGGCGGGGCCGTCGGCGAAACGTCCGCCCCAGAGCCGGACGTCACCGGTGTTGCTGCTCACTGAGTTGCTCCTCAAGAGGGTCGGAATACGCGGCTTCCCCCGAGGCCTCAAAGGCCGGGGGGGGCCGCCTCCCCGCCGCGGAGGATCGGGGAGGCGGCCGCCGTACGGGTCGGGTCGGTGGGGTCAGGCCAGGTCGCGCTTGGCCGCGATCTTCGCGGAGAGGCCGAAGATCTCGATGAAGCCCTGCGCCTTGGACTGGTCGAAAGTATCGCCCGAGTCGTAGGTCGCCAGGTTGAAGTCGTACAGGGACTCACTGGACTTGCGGCCGGTGACGGTGGCGCGGCCGCCGTGCAGCGTCATCCGGATGTCGCCCGTGACGTGCTGGTTGGCCTCGTTGATGAAGCCGTCCAGGGCGCGCTTGAGCGGGGAGAACCACAGACCGTCGTAGACCATCTCGCCCCAGCGCTGCTCGACCTGCCGCTTGTAGCGGGCCAGTTCGCGCTCGACCGTGACGTTCTCCAGCTCCTGGTGGGCGGTGATCAGCGCGATGGCGCCGGGCGCCTCGTAGATCTCCCGGGACTTGATGCCGACGAGCCGGTCCTCGACCATGTCGATCCGGCCGATGCCCTGGGCACCGGCCCGCTCGTTGAGCTGCTGGATCGCCTGCAGGACGGTGACGGGGCTGCCGTCGATGGCGACCGGGACACCCGCCTCGAAGGAGATGACGACCTCGTCGGCCTCGCGCGGCTCCGCCGGGTTCGCCGTGTACTCGTACACGTCCTCGATCGGCGCGTTCCAGATGTCCTCCAGGAAGCCCGTCTCGACAGCGCGCCCGAAGACGTTCTGGTCGATGGAGTAGGGGGACTTCTTGGACGTCGCGATCGGGAGGTTCTTCGCCTCGCAGAAGGCGATGGCCTTGTCGCGGGTCATCGCGTAGTCACGGACCGGCGCGATGCATTTGAGGTCGGGGCCGAGCGCGGTGATGCCGGCCTCGAAGCGGACCTGGTCGTTGCCCTTGCCGGTGCAGCCGTGGGCGACCGTGGTGGCGCCGTGCTTCCTGGCGGCGGCGACCAGGTGCTTGACGATGGTCGGCCGCGAGAGCGCGGAGACCAGCGGATAGCGGTCCATGTAGAGCGCGTTGGCCTTGATCGCCGGGAGGCAGTACTCCTCGGCGAACTCGTCCTTGGCGTCGGCGACCTCGGCCTCGACAGCACCGCAGGCGAGCGCGCGCTTGCGGATGACGTCCAGGTCCTCGCCGCCCTGGCCGACGTCCACAGCGACGGCGATGACCTCGGCGCCCGTCTCCTCGGCGATCCAGCCGATGGCGACAGAGGTGTCCAGGCCTCCCGAGTAGGCGAGTACGACGCGCTCGGTCACGGGCTTCTCCTTACGGTGCAATCACTGGTAGGCATAACTATGCAGAACTCCGTATGACTTGTCAAAAGCGCAGGTGAGCGATGTCGCCACAGGAGGTCCAGAAAAGTTTTCGCCGTGAACCATGGACTGGAAGGGTGAACTCCGCTTACTTTCTAGACATGCCTGGACAGGTTCATAAGCATCACCGCATCTCACGCATCCTCGCCGAGGAGATCCGCGCCGGTGTGCACGCCGACGGCAGCAAGCTGCCGGGCGAGCACACCCTGCGGGAACGCTTCGGGGTCAGCCGCACCACCGTGCGGCAGGCGCTGAACGAGCTCGGCGAGCAGGGTCTGATCGCCACCCACGCCGGCATCGGCTCGTTCGTCACCTTCGACGGGACACCGCTGGACAACCGGCTCGGCTGGACCCAGGCCCTCGCCGACCAGGGCACCGAACTGACCACCGAGGTACTCCGGTTCGAGACCGTCACCGATCAGCGGCTCGCCGCCGCACTCGGTCTGGCGGCCACCGGGTTCATCGCCCTGGACCGCGTGAGGCGGCTGCCCGACGGGCGCGGCATCTCGCTGGAGCGCAGCCGGGTGCCCGCGGTCGGCGCGCTCGCCGGGCTGGCCGAGCGCGGCCTGGAGGACGGTTCACTGCACAAGGCGCTCGTCGCGGCGGGCCGGATCGCCGACTCCGGCGAGGCCCGGATCTCGGTCTCCGGCATCGACGAGGCCGACGCCGCCACGCTGCGCCGCTCCCCCGGTGAGGCATTCCTCCACCAGTCCCAGGTGTTCCGGGCCGCCGACGGCTCCGTCGTGGAGCAGGTCACCAGCCTGCTCGACCCGTCCCGGTTCCAGTTGCACGTCCGCACCACCGGCCGAGGAGGCCACGCATGACCGACCCGCACCAGCTCGACCGCGCCCTCGGCGCCCTCTACGGCCTCGCCCTCGGGGACGCCCTGGGCATGCCCACCCAGGTGATGTCCCGTGAGGACGTCGTACGGGTCTACGGCAGCATCACCGGCTTCGAACCCGCGCAGCACGACAACCCGGTCAGCGCCGGGATGCCCGCGGGATCGGTCACCGACGACACCGACCAGGCGGTCATCGTGGGCCGGCTGCTGGTGGAGGGCGGCGGGCACATCGACCCGCTCCGGTTCGCCGCTGAACTGCTCGCCTGGGAGAAGGAGATGAAGGCCAAGGGCTCCTTCGACCTGCTCGGCCCCTCCACCAAGGCGGCTCTCGACGCGGTGGCGGGCGGCGCGGACATCAAGGAGGCGGGCAGGTACGGCACCACCAACGGCGCCGCCATGCGCGTCACCCCCGTCGGCATCGCCTCCGCCGTGCAGCCGCTGCCCCGGTTCCTCGACCGGGTCGTGGAGTCCTGCCAGGTCACCCACGACACGAACGTGGGGATCGCGGGCGCAGCGGCCGTCGCGGCAGCGGTGAGCACCGGAGTCGCGGGGGGTACGCTGGACGACGCCTTCGCGGCGGCGGTCACCGCGGCCCGCGCGGGAGCCGCCCGCGGCAACTGGATCGCCGGGGCGGACATCTCCGCCCGGATCGGCTGGGCCCGCGAGCTGGTGAGCGGCCTGGACGAGGCCGAAGCCCTCGACCGTATCGTCGCGCTCATCGGCACCAGCGTGGCCAGCCAGGAGTCCGTCCCCGCGGCCTTCGCCGTCCTCGCGCTGACCGGTGGCGACCCCTGGCGCAGCACCCTGCTCGCCGCCAACCTCGGCGGCGACAGCGACACCATCGCGGCCATCGCAGGCGCCGTCGCCGGGTCCGTGCGCGGGCTGGCGGGCCTGCCGCCCGATGCCGTACGCACGCTCCGGGCCGTCAACGGCCTCGCGCTGGAGCCACTGGCCGACGCGCTGCTCGCGCTCCGCTGAGCCCCGCGTTCCCCCGTTCCCGCATCGCCCCCATTCCCGCAACACACCGTGCAAGGAGGTTCCGTCATGGCCGCTTCAACGAAGAACGATCGCGTCGGCACCGTGGAGACCCGGGGGATCGAACCGGTCCCCGACAGTGAACGCCATGGCCGTGCGAGCCAGATGTTCTGGACCTGGTTCGCCGCCAATATCTCGCTCCTCGGGCTGCCGCTCGGTGCGACGCTGGTCGCCTTCCGCGGCCTGAACATCTGGCAGGCGGCGCTGGTCGCCGTCGTGGGTTCGTTCGGCTCGTTCGCGCTGGTCGGCGCGTTGAGCATCGCGGGCCAGAAGGGCGGAGCCCCCGCACTCACGCTGTCCAGGGCGGTCTTCGGGCAGCGCGGCAACGCGGGTCCGACCCTGATCACCTGGCTGAGCCGGGTGGGCTGGGAGACGATCACGACGACCACCGCCGCCTACGCGCTCCTTGCGCTGCTCGGGGTCGCCTTCGGGGTGCACAAAAACACCGTCCTCACCGTGGTCTGTCTGCTGGTCTTCATCGCCTGCACCCTGCTGATCAGCGGCCTCGGCCACGCCACCATCATGTGGATCAACAAGTGGGCCACGGTCCTCTTCGGCGTACTGAACCTGGTCGTGATGGGTTTCCTGGTCGCGACCGTCGACTGGTCCAAGGTGCTGCACACGCCGTCCGGACCCACCAGCGGTGTCATCGCGGGGATCGGGTTCATCGCGGCGGGCACCGGCATCGGCTGGGCCAACGCGGGCGCGGACTACGCCCGCTACCTCCCGCGCTCGGTGCGGGGCTCCCGGCTGATCAGCGCGTCCGCCTTCGGTGCCGGTATCCCGCTGGTGCTGCTGATCTCGCTGGGTTCGCTGCTGACCGCGGGCGACCCGGCCCTCGCCACGGCGTCGGACCCGGTCGCCGCCATCAACGCGATGCTCCCGTCCTGGATGGCGATCCCTTATCTGATCGCGGCGTTCGGCGGACTCCTGATGTCCAACCACCTCTCCACCTACTCGGCCGGCCTCACCATGATCACGCTGGGGCTGAAGGTGCCGCGGGCCGCCGCGGTGCTCGTCGACGTCGTCCTGATGTTCCTCGGCGGCATCTACTTCATGCTGGTCGCCGGTGACTTCTACGGGCCCTTCTCCACCTTCCTGACCCTGCTGGCCGTGCCGATCTCCGCGTGGATCGGGGTGATCGCCGTGGACACGCTGCGCGGCCGTACGTACGACGACGCGGCCCTGATGGACACCACCCGCACCAGCGGTTACTGGTACACCGGCGGCTTCCGGCTGCCGGCCGTGCTCGCCTGGGTCGCCGCGATCGTGGCGGGGCTGCTCTTCACCGAGGCGTCCACCGGCAAGGACGACGTCTGGTTCTCCGGCCCGCTGGCCGGAAGCTGGTTCGGCACCAACGGCCTCGGCTGGGCCGTCTCCATGGCGGTCGGCGCCGCCGTCTACTTCCTGGCCGGCCGCCGCTCCCCGGTGACCGCCGCCGTCCCTGAGCCCGCCCTTGAGGAGGCCGTCCGATGAACCCCCGCCCGCTCACCCCCCGCCTGGTCCTCGCCGGAAACGTCATCGTGGACCTGGTGATCGAGATCCCCGCGCTGCCCGAGCGGGGCGGCGATGTCATCGGCTCGCACGTGTCCCGGACGGCGGGCGGCGGGTTCAACACCCTGGTCGCGGCCCGCAGGCTCGGTACGGACGCGGTGTACGCGGGGCTGCACGGTACGGGCCCGCACGGCGATCTCGTACGGGAGGCGCTGGCCGCCGAGGGCGTACGGACCGTGCTGCCGGTCCGCGAGGACGGCGACACCGGCTTCTGCGTGGCGCTGGTGGACGCCGGGGGCGAGCGCACGTTCGTGACCAGCTTCGGGGTCGACGCCCGGCTGACCGCGGCGGAACTGGCCGTGGTGGCCGGGCGGCTCAGGGACGGCGACCTGGTCCAGCTGTCCGGGTACGGCCTGGTCATGCCGGTGAACGGCCCGCTGCTCGCCCGCTTCACCGGCGGACTGCCGGCCGGGGTCACGGTCTGCTTCGACCCGGGCCCGCTGGTCGCCGACATCCCCGGCGAGATCCTGGATCCGGTCCTGGCACGGGCCGACTGGCTCAGCTGCAACGCCCGCGAGGGGCGGCTGCTGACCGGGCACGCGGATCCCGGCCGGGCCGCCGCCGCGCTGCGCGAGCGGCTCCCGGCCGGCGCGGGGGTGCTGGTGCGCGCGGACAAGGACGGCTGCGTGCTGGCGGCGCCGGGTGCTGAGCCGGTCCATGTGCCGGGCTTCGCGGTCGAGGCGGTCGACAGCAACGGTGCGGGCGACGCCCATGTCGGGGCGTTCCTCGCCCTGCTCGGCAGGGGTCTCGACCCGCTGTCGGCGGCACGCGGCGCCAACGCGTCGGCGGCCTGCGCGGTGACCCGGCGCGGTCCGGCGACCGCCCCCGGCCTCGCGGAGCTGGTGGCGTTCCTCGGCGACGACCCGCTGGCGGAGCGGCTGGCCGCGCTGCCCGCACAATCGATGTAAAGACCACATAACGAGACGGGATTGCGGCGGAGTGCGCGAGCAGCGTTGCATCACTCAGGTGCAGAACGAACAAGTGATCCAGGAATCCGCCGGTACGACCGGCACCGCCGGCGCCACCGACCGGGCGGCCCGCCGCGCGGTCACGGTCTTCCCCGTACTCGTCCTGGTGGCGGGGGCGATAGGCCTGGCGTCCCCGGACACCTTCGCGGGGTGGAGCGTCTCCGTCCCGTATCTGCTGGGCGTGGTCATGTTCTGCATGGGACTGACCATGACCAAGGTGGACTTCCAGGGTGTGGCGAAACGGCCGTGGGCCGTGGGGCTCGGCCTGGTCGCGCACTATGTGATCATGCCGGGACTCGGCTGGCTGATCGCCCATGTTCTCGGTCTCTCGCCGCAGTTGGCGGCCGGCGTCATCCTGGTCGGCTGCGCGCCGAGCGGCACGGCGTCCAACGTGGTCACCTATCTGGCGCGCGGCGACGTCGCGCTCTCGGTCTCGGTGGCCACCGTCTCGACGGTCCTCGCCCCGCTGGTCACGCCGCCGCTGACGCTGCTGCTCGCGGGCGCCTATCTGCCGGTCGACGCGGGCTCGATGATGACCGACATCCTCAAGACGGTGCTGCTGCCGGTGCTGGCGGGACTGACGGTTCGGTTCCTGGCGGGCCGTTACGTGGACCGGGTGCTGGGCGCGCTGCCCTGGCTCTCGGCCGTCACCGTGGCGGTCATCGTCGCGGTCGTGGTGGGCGGCAGCGCGACGGCGATCAAGTCGGCTGCGGCGATGGTGCTGCTGGCCGTCGTCCTCCACAACGGTCTCGGCCTGCTGCTCGGTTACGGCGCGGGCAAGGCGGCCGGTCTCGGGAAGCCGGGGAGCCGGGCGATGGCCTTCGAGGTGGGTATGCAGAACTCGGGCCTGGCCGCTTCCCTGGCCACCGCCCACTTCAGCCCGCTGGCGGCGCTCCCCGCGGCGATCTTCTCGGTCTGGCACAACGTGTCCGGGGCCCTGGTCGCGGCCTGGATGTCGTACCGGTCCCGGAAGGCGGAGACCGCCGCGGCTCCGGTGCCGGACGCCCTTCGAACCGGCTGACCGCGGCCACACCACCCCCTCGCCCGACGCCCACGCCCGGCTGCCGCGCGGGGTCACTTCGGAATTGCCGAAGTGACCCTGAGCCGATCCGGCCTTGTTCGCCCTCCCGCACCACGGTGTGCTGTGTGACGCACGGCACGTTCCCGTAGCCCAAGTGTCCGGAGGTGAACATGAGCGCAAACACGGCACCGCGGGCGATCCCCGAGCAGGACCTCACGCGAAACACCCGCGCAGGCGTCCCGGCGAGGGACTGGCTGATCATCGGCCTGTTGCTGGCCTTCTTCACGTTGAACTTCGCCGACAAGGCCGCGATCGGTGTGGCGGCTCCCGACATCGAGGCCGACCTCGGCCTCAGCGCGAGCCAGTACGGCATGGTGTCGAGCTCCTTCTTCTGGCTGTTCGCGGTGGGCGCGGTCCTGCTGACCGTGGCCGTCCGCCGGATCAGCTGGCGGTGGTCGGCGGCGCTGCTGATGGCTGCCTGGCTGGTCAGCATGGCCCCCCTGACGGCGCCCACCACGCTCGGTGTGCTGCTCATGTCGCGGATCGCCCTGGGGTTCTTCGAAGGGCCCGCGTTCGCGCTGTGCCAGTCGATCGTCATGGACCGGTTCGCCCCGCAGCGGCGCGCGTTCGCCGGCGCCGTGGTCAACTCCGGTTCGTCGCTGGGCCCGCTGGTCGCGACACCGGCGCTGACCTGGCTGATCGTGACCTGGAACTGGCACACGGGGTTCGCCGTGCTGATCGCGGCCGGTCTGCTCTGGTTCGCGGTGTGGCTGTGGGCGACCCGGCACGAGCCGGGGGCGCGGCGGCTGCGCATCACCGGCGCCCGCCCCTCGGCCGTCGCCGACGATCCGAACGCCGGCATCGATGTCCCCTTCGTCTCGCTGCTGCGGAACCGCAGTTTCTGGGGGGTGGCACTGCTCTGCTCGTCCGGTTACCTGATCACGTCGTTGAAGGTGGCCTGGCTGCCGTCCTTCCTGCACCAGGGCATGGGGTACTCGCAGTCGACCGTCGGCCTGCTCGCCACCCTGCCGTACGGGCTGGACATCGTGGTCCTGCTCGCCGCCGGGCTGGTGTCGGGCAGACTGCTGAAGGCCGGCTTCTCCTCCCGGGTCGCGCGCAGCCACCTGACGATGGGCCTGCTGTGCGTCTCGGGCCTTTCGATGATCGTCTTCAGCCGGCTGCCGCCGGGCGGGCTCCAACTCGCGCTGGTGGTCGTCTCCTTCTCGATCAACAGCGTCGCCTTCGCGATCACCTTCGCCGGAGCGGCCGACTTCCTGCCCCGCAAGCACCGTGCGGGTTTCTTCGGGTGCAGCAGCGCCCTCTACAGCCTCGCCGGGATCGTCGCGCCCTGGGCGCTCGGGGCGGTCGTGGATGCCGGTACGACCGTCGCCGACGGCTACGACCACGGCTTCCTGCTCACAGGTATCGCGATCTGTGTCCTCGCGGTCGGCGGCGGCCTGCTCCTCGACCCCGCCCGTTCACGCGAGACCCTGCTCGCCGAGACCGCCCGGCGCCGGGCGACGAAAGGGGTGACCCGATGACCACCGCCCACCCGGCCGGGTCCCGGCCGCTCACCGGACTGCGGGTGGTGGACTTCGGCCAGTTCATCGCCGCTCCCGGCGCCGGACAGAACCTCGCCGACCTCGGCGCGGACGTCGTCAAGGTCGAACCACCGGCCGGTGATCAGGCGCGGCGCGTCGGCACCTTCGGGATGGCGATGGTACGGGCGAACAACCGGGCCAAGCGGAGTCTGGCGATCGACCTGCGGGCGCCGGGCAGCGGCGAGATCGTCGCGGACCTGATCGCCACGGCGGACGTGCTGCTGCACAACTTCCGCCCCGGCGTGGTGGACCGGCTGGGACTCGACGCCGCCACCCTGACGACCCGCCACCCCCGGCTGGTCTACGGGTTCGTGAGCGGATTCGGTTCCCGGGGCCCTTCGGCGGCCCAGGCCGGGCTCGACATCGCCGCCCAGGCCGAGTTCGCCGTCATGGACCTCACCGGCGAGGCCGACCGCGACCCCCAGCGGGTCGGGTTCGCAGTCACCGATGTCCTGGCCGCGCAGGCCCTGACCTCCGGGGTGCTCGCCGCACTCCTGGCACGGTCGGCCGACGGGCGCGGCCGGGTGGTCGAGACCTCGCTGATGGAGGCGGTGGTGCACGCCCAGGCGCCGCAGTGGACGGAGCACGGCATGACCGGCCGGGCACCGCGCCGCCGCGGCAACGGTCAGGCGCTGGCCGCGCCCGCCGCCGACCTGATCCGTACGCGCGACGGTGGAGCGCTGGTGATCTCGGCGTACACCGTGGAGAAGTTCGCGGCGCTCTGCGAGGTCATCGGCCGTCCCGGGCTGGCGTCCGACGCCCGCTTCTCCTCGAACTCGGCCCGGGTCGCGCACCGGGACGAACTCCTCGCGATCCTGCACGCCACGCTCGGCCGGCTGGACCGTGCGGGAGCCCTGGAGCGGCTGCGCTCGGCCGGCATCGTCTGCGGCGCGGTCCGGAGCTTCGACGAGATCACCACGGACCCGGACCTGCTCGCCTCCGGGCTGATCGCCGACTGCCGGGGCCCGGAGGGTACGGACGGCCGGTACTCGGCGCCCACCACGCCGTTCTCCCTCGACGGCCACCGTCTTTCGACATCCGCGCCGGCCCCGGACACCGGCGAGCACACGGGGCGGATCCTGGCCGAACTGGGCCGGGACGAAACGGAGATACGCGAGCTGATCGCACGCGGCGTCGTGGCCGGAGCGGCACCCGGCGCACCGAGCGAACTGTCCGCAACCCTGACGAAGGAGATCGCATGATCGACCGTGAAGTCCTCGACCTCGACTTCGACGCGTACCTCGGGCGGGTCGCCGAACTCACCGACGACGTCCTCATCCCCGCCGAAGCGGAGATGGTGGAGGCCGGGGAGGTCCCGGGACATGTGATGGAGACCCTGGCCCGCACGGGGCTGTTCGCGATTTCCATTCCGCGGCGGCTGGGCGGGCTCCAGTGGAACATGGCTCAGCAGGTCCGGCTGACCATGGAGTTCACCCGCGCCTCCTGCGTCTACCGGTCCCGGTTCGCCTCGGTGGTCGGACTGTGCTCGCAGGCCATCCTCGACCACGGCACCGAGCAGCAGCACAAGCGGATGCTGCCGGGCATGGCCGCCGGTGAGCTGATCACCGCGTTCGCGCTGACCGAGCCCGAGGCCGGCTCGGACGCGGGCTCGCTCACCACGACCGCCCGGCGGGCCGGGGGCGGCTGGGTCATCGACGGCCACAAGCGCTACATCACCAACGCCCACTGGGCCGACGAACTCCTCCTGTTCGCCCGTACCGGCACCGTGGAGGAAGGTGCGGCCGGGGTCTCCGCGTTCCTGGTGCCCCGCCGGAGCCCCGGCCTGGAGACCCGGCTTGCCACCCGGATGAACGGGCACGCCGAGGGCCCGGTCGCCGAGATCATTCTGACCGGGGTGGAGGTGGACGGTTCCGCGCTGCTGGGCGACACGCTCGGCGGCGGCTTCGCGGCGGCGCTGCGCGGTATCAACCACGCCCGGCTGCACGTGGCGGCCACCTGTGTGGGCCAGGCCACCCGGATGCTGGAGGAGACCGCGGCCCATCTGCTGGAGCGCAGGCAGTTCGGGGCGCCCCTCGCGGATCTGGGCGCGGTGCAGGCCGACCTCGGCCGGTGCTTCGCCGATCTGGAGGCGGCCCGCGCGCTCACCGTCGCGGCGGCGGACAGCTTCGACAGCGGCACCGTCCCCCGGCACCGGATCACCGCGGCGAAGCTGTTCGCCTCGGAGATGGCGAGCCGGGTCGGCGACCGCTGCGTCCAGCTCCTGGGCGGAGAGGGCATCGTGGGCGACCACCCGGTGCCCCGGATGTGGCGGGACGTGCGGGCGCTGCGGATCTACGAAGGCTCGTCGCCGGTCCACGAGCGCAACCTCGGCCGCGCGGTCACCCGCCAGGTCGGGGCCTGTGGCTCCCTGCCCGACACCTATCGTGTGACCGGCAGGCGGGCGGCATGAGGGGCACCGCACCCGTCCGCCGGCCGCCGGGCCGACGGAGCCCGTGAACCCAGCAGGAGGGCAGGGACAGGTGGAGCTGAGGCAACTCGAGTACTTCCTCGCGGTCGTGGACCAGGGCGGTCTCGGACGCGCAGCGGAGCACCTCTATCTCTCCCAGCCCTCGCTGTCGAGCGCGATCCGCTCCCTGGAGCGTGAGCTGAAGGTGACGCTGTTCCACCGGACGGGACGGCGGCTGGTCCCGACCTCGGCCGGTCTTGAGCTGGTGCCGCCGGCCCGCCGGGTGCTGGAGGATCTGGTGGTCGTCGAGGACACCATGCGGCGTGCCCGGGAGGTGCAGGGCGGTGAGCTCACGGTGGTCTGCACCCCCGACATGTCGGGCGAGGCGGTGGCCTCCTGGGCGGGCAGCTTCACCCGCAGCCATCCCGCCGTGCGGCTGGTCATCCGGGAGGTCGGCTCGCAGCAGGAGATGGCCGCGGCGGTCGCGGAGGGCCAGGCCGAGCTGGGTTTCGCGCTGGCATCGAAGCTCCGCAGCGATCTGACGTTCGTCGAACTCGGGGTGCAGCGGCTCCTGCTGGTACGTCCGCCCGGCAGCCGCCCCGCCCCCGGAGGGGCGGCGATCGAACTGGCCCGCATCGGCGATCTCCCGCTGGTCTGCCGGCAGGTACCCAGGCACGAGGAGGACGCCATCCAGCGCGCCCTGACCGCGAACGGCGTCGACGCGACGATCGGGGCCACCGTGCCCAGCCGGTCCGCGCAGCTCACGTTCGTGCTCCGGTCCGGGTTCCAGGCGTTCCTTCCCCTGCGGATGTGCCTGACCGCCCTGGACGCGGGAGCCGGCGTACTCGAAACGGTGCCGGCCATCGAAGCCCGGTTCGGCGTGGTGCACCGTACCGGCGGACTCGCCCCGGCCGCACGGCAGTTCATGACCGATGTCCAGGAGGCACTGAGCACCTGGTACCGCGCCATCGACCGGCACCGCGGCGAGGGGCTCGGCCTGATCGACGCACTGGTCGCGAGCCGCGACTCGACACCCTGAGCCGGCCACCTGCCCGCTCACGGTCTCGCGCCGGGGCCGCCGCCGACCGCCCGGGCACTGCCGGTGGGCCGTACGGAGCAACAGCGCGGGCGGGCCGGCCGGCCGCCGCGTACCGTCCGGACCATGCGCAGATTCCTGGTGGCAGGTTCGGTTCTGCTGGCCGTCGCGGGTTCCCTCGCGGCCCTTCCCGCCGGTGACGGTCCGCTGCCCGGACAGCTCGCCGACACCGGCGGCGGCTCCCAGCTGATCACCGTGGAGGCCGCGACCCTGCACTCCACCACCGGCACGCTGAGCTGGTGGGACCTGCGCGACGGCACCTGGCGCGAGGCCGGCTCGTCACCGGCCCGCTTCGGCTCCAAGGGGCTGGCCGACGGCGCGACGCGCAGACAGGGCACGGCCACCACACCCACCGGCATCTACGACCTGCCGTACGCGTTCGGGATCAAGGCGGCCCCCGCCGGGACCCGTTACCCCTACCGGGCGGTCAACGGGAGTTCCTGGTGGTGCGAGGACAACGCGTCCCGTGCGTACAACCGCTGGGTGGACCCGCTGCCCGCGGACTGCCGGGCCAGTGACGCGGAGCGGCTGATCACCTATCCGACGCAGTACGCCCGGGCGCTCGTCATCGGCTTCAACTACGCCCGGCCGGTGCACGAACGGGGCGCCGGGATCTTCCTGCATGTCAACGGCAGTGGCGCGACCGACGGTTGTGTGTCCGTACCGGCGGCCGCGATCGACCGTATCCTCACCTGGGCCGCCCCCGGGAGCCGACCGCACATCGCGATCGGCACCCGGTCCGGGCCGACAGCCCTGACCCGTTACTGACGGCCTGTCACTGACGGCCCGTCACTGACGGAACCGAGAAGAAGCATCCGGCCGGGGCCGCGGGTGCTCAGCGCGGGTTCTGCGCCAGCCGCAGGAGATGGTCCGCGAGTGCCTGACCGCCCGCCGGGTCCCGGCTGATCAGCATCAGCGTGTCGTCCCCGGCGATCGTGCCGAGGATGTCGTGCAGTTCGGCCTGGTCGATGGCCGATGCGAGGAACTGGGCGGCGCCCGGCGGGGTGCGCAGCACGACCAGATTGGCCGAAGCCTCCGCCGAGATCAGCAGCTCGGAGGAGAGCCTGCGCATCCGCTCCTCCTTGGCGGACTCGCCGAGCGGCGCGTGGGGGGTGCGGTAGCCGCCCTCGCTGGGCACCGCGTAGATCAGCTCACCACCGGTGTTGCGGATCTTCACGGCGCCCAGTTCGTCGAGATCGCGGGAGAGCGTCGCCTGGGTGACGCTCAGCCCGTCGTCGGCGAGGAGCCTGGCGAGCTGGCTCTGCGAGCGCACCGGCTGCCGGTTGAGGATGTCCACGATCCGGCGGTGGCGTGCGGTCCGGGTCTGCGGGACCGACGGCCCGCCGTGCTCGGTGTCCTGCGCCTCGTGCTCGGTCTGCTGCGCCTCGGTCATCGTCGCCTCACTCTGCGGATCACTCTTCCCCGTTGGCCTGGTCGAGAACGCCGGGCAGCGCCTGAAGGAACGCGTCCACGTCGCGGTCACCGATGATCAGCGGCGGCATCAGCCGTACGACATCGGGGCCGGTCACGTTCACCAGGAAGCCTGCGTCCTGAGCCGCCTGCTGCACCCGGTGCGCGCGGGACTCGGTGAGCACGATACCCAGCAGCAGTCCGGCACCGCGGACCTGCCCGACCAGCGGGTGCCCCAGCGCCTCGATTCCGGTGCGCAGCTTCTCGCCCGTGCGCTTCACCCGGTCGAGGATTCCGTCCGCCGCGATCGTGTCGAGCACGGCGAGTCCGGCGGCGCACGCCACCGGGTTGCCGCCGAAGGTGGAGCCGTGCTGACCGGGGTGCAGCAGTTCGGCAGCCGCCCCGAACGCCACGGCCGCGCCCAGCGGGAGCCCGCCGCCGAGGCCCTTGGCGAGCGTGACGACATCGGGGTCGACCCCTTCGTGCGCCTGGTACTCGAACCAATGGCCGGTGCGCCCGATCCCCGTCTGCACCTCGTCGAGCACCAGCAGTGTGCCGGTGGCGCGGGTGATCTCCCGGGCGGCCCTGAGGTAGTCCGCGGGCGGGACGACTGCGCCGTTCTCACCCTGGACCGGTTCGATGATGACGAAGGCGGTGTTCTCCGTGACGACCGCGCGCAGGGCTTCCGCGTCGCCGTACGGAACATGGGTGACCACACCGGGCAGTGGCTCGAAGCCGTTCTGCTTGGCGGGCTGCCCGGTGAGCGAGAGCGCGCCCATGGTCCGGCCGTGGAAGGCGCCCTGGGTGGCGACCATGTGCGTACGCCCGGTGAGCCGGCCGATCTTGAAGACCGCCTCGTTGGCCTCGGCCCCCGAGTTGGCGAAGTACACGCGGCCCGCGCGGCCGAAGACCTGGAGCAGCCGTTCGGCGAGCGCGACGGGCGGTTCGGCGATGTAGAGGTTGGAGACATGGCCGAGCGAGGCGATCTGCCGCGAGACGGCCTCGACGACCGCGGGGTGGGCGTGGCCGAGGGCGTTGACCGCGATGCCGCCGACGAAGTCGGTGTACGCGGTGCCGTCGGCGTCCCACACGGTGGCGCCCTCGCCGCGTACCAGGGAGAGCTTCGGCGTGCCGTAGTTGTCCATCAGAGCGCCCTGCCAGCGCTGTGCGAGTTCCTGGTTGCTCATGACTCCCCCTCGGTGGCGCCGGTGGATTCCGTCTCGGTGTCCGGCACGACCATCGTGCCGATTCCCTCATCGGTGAAGATCTCCAGCAGGATCGAGTGCTGGACCCGCCCGTCGATGACGCGGGCGGTGGTGACGCCGTTGCGTACGGCGAAGAGGCAGCCCTGCATCTTGGGGACCATGCCGCTGGCCAGCTCGGGAAGGAGCTTCTCCAGTTGCTTGGCCGTGAGCCTGCTGATGACCTCGTCGCTGTGGGGCCAGTCCTCGTAGAGGCCCTCGACGTCGGTGAGGACCATCAGCGTCTCGGCGTTCAGCGCTGCGGCCAGTGCGGCGGCCGCGGTGTCGGCGTTGACGTTGAAGACGTGGTTGTCATCGGCGCTGCGGGCGATCGAGGAGACGACGGGGATGCGGCCGTCGGCGAGCAGCGCCTCGATCGCGCCGATGTCGATCCCGGTGATCTCGCCGACCCGGCCGATGTCGACGGCCTCGCCGTCGATCTGCGGGAAGTGCTGGACGGCGGTGATCGTGTTCGCGTCCTCGCCGGTCATGCCGACCGCGAACGGGCCGTGCTGGTTGAGCAGTCCGACGAGTTCGCGCTGCACCTGGCCCGCGAGGACCATCCGTACGACGTCCATCGCCTCGGGCGTCGTCACCCGCAGCCCGGCCTTGAACTCGCTGACCAGACCGTGCCGGTCGAGCTGTGCGCTGATCTGCGGGCCGCCGCCGTGGACGACGACCGGCTTGAGTCCTGCGTGCCGCAGGAAGACCACGTCCTGGGCGAAGGCGGCCTTCAGCTCCTCGTCGACCATGGCGTTGCCGCCGAACTTGATGACGACGGTCTTGCCGTGGTGGCGGGTCAGCCAGGGCAGCGCCTCGATGAGGGTCTGCGCCTTGGGGAGCGCGGTGTGCTTGCGGGTGCTCATGAGCTGTACGCGCTGTTCTCGTGGACGTAGTCGGCGGTGAGGTCGTTGGCCCAGATCACGGCCGACTCGCTGCCCGCCGCCAGGTCCGCGGTGATGGCGACCTCGCGGTACCGCATGTCGACCAGGTCGCGGTCCTCGCCGACGGAGCCCTTCTTGCAGACCCAGACGCCGTTGATGGCGACGTTGAGCTCGTCGGGCTCGAAGGCGGCGGACGTGGTGCCGATCGCGGAGAGCACCCGGCCCCAGTTGGGGTCCTCCCCGTGGATGGCGCACTTCAGCAGGTTGTTACGGGCGATGGAGCGGCCCACCTCGACGGCGTCGTCCTCGGTCGCGGCGTTGACCACCTCGATCCGGATGTCCTTGCTGGCGCCTTCCGCGTCGCCGATCAGCTGGCGGGCCAGGTCGGCGCAGACCGTACGGACGGCCTCGGCGAACTCCTCCTCACCGGGCACCACTTCGGAGGCACCGGAGGCGAGCAGCAGCACGGTGTCGTTGGTGGACATGCAGCCGTCGGAGTCGACCCGGTCGAACGTCGTGCGGGTGGCGGCGCGCAGCGCCCGGTCCAGCACCGGGCTGTCCAGGTCGGCGTCGGTGGTGAGCACCACGAGCATGGTGGCGAGGCCGGGGGCGAGCATGCCCGCACCCTTGGCCATCCCGCCGACGCTCCAGCCGTCCCCGCCCGCGACGGCCGTCTTGTGGACGGTGTCGGTGGTCTTGATGGCGATGGCGGCCTTCTCGCCGCCGTGCGGGGAGAGTTCGGCGGCGGCCCGCTCGATGCCGGGCAGCAGTTTGCCCATGGGCAGCGGCAGACCGATGAGCCCGGTCGACGCGACCGCGACCTCGCCCGCGTTGCCGCCGAGGACATCGGCCGCCTTCTCGGCGGTGGCGTGGGCGTCCTGGAAGCCCCTGGGTCCGGTGCAGGCGTTGGCGCCACCGGAGTTGAGGACCACGGCGCCGACGGTCCCGCCCTTGATTACCTGCTCGGACCAGAGGACCGGTGCGGCCTTGACGCGGTTGGAGGTGAAGACTCCCGCGGCGGCCAGCCGGGGGCCGGCGTTGACCACGAGGGCCAGGTCCGGTCCGCCGCTCTCCTTGATTCCGGCGGCGATGCCCGCTGCCGTGAATCCCTTCGCTGCCGTGACGCTCACTGCATCTCCTCGTTCGCCTCTGTACGTACGTGCCGGCCGGTGTCTGTGCCTGCGCCGCTCACGGCGCCAGTCCGATCGTGGAAAGCCCTCGGTCCTCGGGGAGTCCGAGTGCGATGTTCATGCTCTGCAAGGCGCCGCCCGCGGTGCCCTTGGTGAGGTTGTCGATGGCGCTGATGGCGACGATCCGGCCGGCGGCTTCGTCGTACGCGACCTGGATCTGCACCGCGTTGGAGCCGTACACGGCGCCGGTCGACGGCCACTGCCCCTCGGGCAGCAGCTCGGTGAACGGCTCGTCCGCGAGGGCCTTGCCGTACGCCGCACGGACCGTCTCGGCGCTCACACCGGGCTTCGCCTTCGCGGTGCAGGTGGCGAGGATGCCGCGCGGCATGGGCGCGAGGGTCGGCGTGAACGAGACGGTGACCGGCTCGCCGGCCGCCGCGCTGAGGTTCTGGATCATCTCGGGGGTGTGCCGGTGGCCGCCGCCGACCCCGTACGGCGACATCGAGCCCATCACCTCGGAGCCGAGCAGGTGCGGCTTGGCCGCCTTGCCCGCGCCGGATGTACCGGAGGCGGCGACGATCACCGCTTCGGGCTCGGCGAGGCCGGCCGCGTACGCCGGGAAGAGCGCGAGGGACACCGCTGTCGGATAGCAGCCGGGGACGGCGATCCGCTTCGACCCGGCGAGGGCGGTCCGCCCGCCGGGCAGCTCGGGCAGACCGTACGGCCAGGTCCCGGCGTGCGGGGAGCCGTAGAACCGCTCCCAGTCCCCGGCGTCCTTCAGCCGGAAGTCGGCGCCCATGTCGACGACGAGGACATCGTCACCGAGCTGGTCGGCGACGGCGGCGGACTGCCCGTGCGGCAGCGCCAGAAAGACAACGTCGTGACCTGCGAGAACGTCCGCTGTGGTCGGCTGGAGCACGCGCCCGGCCAGCGGCCGCAGATGCGGCTGGAGGGCGCCGAGCGCCTGACCCGCGTTGGTGTTGCCGGTGAGCGCACCGATCTCGACATCCGGGTGGCCCAGCAGCAGGCGGAGGAGTTCCCCGCCGGCGTATCCGCTTGCCCCTGCCACCGCTGCACGTACCGCCACCGAAACCTCCTCGTCGATGGCATGACTATACGCAATACTGCACTTTTATGCAAAGGATGCCCGAAGGCACCGACCGTTGGGGGCATCGAGTTGGGGCCGTCGGGTTGGGGCCGTCGAAAATCAGCGAAAAAAATCCGGGCGGCGATGTCGAGAACTCATGACCCGCTCCGTCCCAGCAGTGAACGCGCCCCCAACGGCGAACGCGGCCAGAATGGGCCGCACCAGCACCGAGGAGAGAAACCATGGCGAAGTACCTGCTGCTCAAGCACTACCGCGGCGCTCCGGCTGCGGTCAACGACGTGCCCATGGACCAGTGGACACCGGAAGAGGTATCGGCGCACATCCAGTACATGAACGACTTCGCGGCCCGGCTGGAGAAGACCGGCGAGTTCGTCGACGGTCAGGCGCTCGCCCCCGGGGGGACGTTCGTCCGGTACGACGGCGAGGGCCGCCCGCCGGTCACCGACGGCCCGTTCGCCGAGACCAAGGACCTCATCGCGGGCTGGATGGTGATCGACGTCGCCGGCTACGAGCGCGCCGTCGAGCTGGCCGGGGAGCTGTCGGCCGCCCCCGGGGCGGGCGGAAAGCCGATCCACGAGTGGCTCGAACTGCGCCCGTTCCTGACCGAGCCGCCCACCGGCACGGAGTGACCTCGCAGGAGAGCAGGAGACCTCCCGGGGCCTCTCCGGTGCCCCCGGCCCGGGCACCGGAGAGGCCGGGCAGCGGCCGGGGCCGTCACGCGTCCACGTACGCCGCGAGGTGTTCGCCCGTGAGGGTGGAGCGGGCGGCGACCAGATCGGCGGGGGTGCCCTCGAAGACGATCCGGCCGCCGTCGTGGCCCGCGCCGGGGCCGAGGTCGATGATCCAGTCGGCGTGCGCCATCACCGCCTGGTGGTGCTCGACGACGATGACCGACTTGCCCGAGTCCACGAGCCGGTCGAGCAGGCCGAGCAGCTGCTCGACGTCGGCGAGGTGCAGCCCGGCGGTCGGCTCGTCCAGTACGTAGACGCCACCCTTCTCGGCCATGTGCGTGGCCAGCTTGAGCCGCTGCCGCTCGCCGCCGGAGAGCGTGGTGAGCGGCTGGCCGAGGCTGAGGTAGCCGAGCCCGACATCGGCGAGCCTGCTGAGGACGGCGTGCGCGGCCGGGGTGCGCGCCTCGCCCGCGCCGAAGAACTCCTCGGCCTGGGCCACCGACATCGCGAGCACCTCGCTGATGTCGCGTCCGCCGAGGTGGTGGTCGAGCACCGACGCCTGGTACCGCTTCCCCTCGCACTCCTCGCAGGTGGTGGCGACGCCGGCCATCATCGCCAGGTCGGTGTAGATGACGCCCGCGCCGTTGCAGTTGGGGCAGGCACCCTCGGAGTTGGCGCTGAACAGCGCCGGCTTCACGCCGTTGGCCTTCGCGAACGCCTTGCGGATCGGTTCGAGCAGTCCGGTGTACGTCGCCGGGTTGCTCCGCCGTGAGCCGCGGATCGGTTCCTGGCCGATCGACACCACGCCCTCGTCCGCGTGGATCGATCCGTGCACGAGCGAGCTCTTGCCGGAGCCCGCGACCCCGGTGACGACGGCCAGCACCCCGAGCGGGATGTCGACGTCGACATCGCGCAGGTTGTGCGCGGTCGCGCCGCGGATCTCCAGCGTGCCGGTGGGTGTGCGCACCTTCTCCTTGAGGGTGGACCGGTCGTCGAAATGGCGGCCGGTGAGGGTGCCACCGGCCCGCAGCCCCTCGACGGTGCCCTCGAAGCAGACGGTGCCGCCCTCCGTACCGGCGCCGGGACCGAGGTCGACCACGTGGTCGGCGATCGCGATCGTCTCCGGCTTGTGCTCCACGACGAGCACCGTGTTGCCGTTGTCCCGCAGCCGCAGCAGCAGGTCGTTCATCCGCTGGATGTCGTGGGGGTGCAGACCGATGGTGGGCTCGTCGAAGACGTACGTGACGTCGGTGAGCGAGGAGCCGAGGTGGCGGATCAGCTTGACCCGCTGTGCCTCGCCGCCCGACAGCGAGCCCGACGGCCGGTCGAGCGAGAGGTAGCCGAGGCCGATCTGCACGAACGAGTCGAGGGTCTGCCGCAGTTTCGCGAGAAGCGGCGCGACCGAGGGGTCATCGACGCCGCGGACCCACTCGGCCAGATCGCTGATCTGCATCGCGCACGCGTCGGCGATGCTGGTCTTCCCGATCTGCGACGACCTCGCCGCCTCGGCGAGCCGGGTGCCGTCGCACTCGGGACAGACGGTGAAGGTGACCGCCCGGTCCACGAACGCCCGGATGTGCGGCTGCATCGCCTCCCGGTCCTTGGAGAGCATCGACTTCTGGACCCGGGGGATCAGCCCCTCGTAGGTCATGTTGATGCCCTCGATCTTCATCCTGGTCGGCTCGCGGCGGAGGAAGTCGTGCAGCTCCTTCTTGGTGTACTTGCGGATCGGCTTGTCCGGGTCGTAGAAGCCGGACCCGCTGTAGAGCCGGTAGTTCCAGCCGCCCGCCTTGTAGCCGGGGACGGTGATGGCGCCCTCGGCGAGCGACTTGGAGTCGTCGAAGAGCTGGGTGAGGTCGATGTCGGTGACCGTGCCGCGGCCCTCGCAGCGCGGGCACATACCGCCGGTGATGCTGAAGCTGCGCCGCTCCTTCACGGTCTCCCCGCCGCGCTCCATCGTGACCGCGCCCGCGCCGCTGACCGAGGCGACGTTGAAGGAGTAGGCCTGGGGCGAGCCGATGTGCGGCTTCCCGAGCCGGCTGAAGAGGATGCGCAGCATCGCATTGACGTCGGTGGCTGTGCCGACCGTGGAGCGCGGGTCGGCGCCGATCCGCTGCTGGTCGACGATGATCGCGGTCGTCAGACCTTCGAGCACGTCGACCTCGGGCCGCCCCAGCGTCGGCATGAAGCCCTGCACGAAGGCGCTGTAGGTCTCATTGATCAGCCGCTGCGACTCCGCCGCGATCGTGCCGAAGACCAGGGAGCTCTTGCCCGAGCCGGATACGCCGGTGAACACCGTCAGCCGGCGCTTCGGTATCTCGACGCTGACGTCCTTGAGGTTGTTCACCCGCACGCCGTGCACGCGGATCAGCCCGTGGCTGTCGGCAACGTGCGCAGGCGGCTGTGCGCCCGTCCTCCTGGCCATGTGTGTCGTCTCTCCATCTGTCGGGCGGGGCCGCCCTCGCGGTCTCCGCCGTGTCACCCGGCCCGGCCGGACCCGCTCCGGTCGGGCAGTGCGGCTCTCCCGCGTCGCGGAAAGCCTCCTGCGTCGCGGGAACCCTCCTGTGTCGCGGGAACTCTCTCTGTCACGGAAGGGGGCGGTGCTCACGGGTCCTGGAGCAGTCCCAGGACATTACCGTCGGGGTCGGTGACCGTGGCCACCAGGCGGCCCCCGCCGACGTCGTGCGCGGGCTCCTTCACCACGGCACCCGCGGCGGTCACCTCGGCCAGCTTCGCCTCGATGTCCGGCACCTCCCAGTAGGTCACAGGCCCGGTCATGCCCTGCTCCGCACCGCCCGGCACCAGCCCGATGTGCTGTCCACCGGCCTCGAACCCGACATAGTACGACTCGTCGGCCACCGGTGGTACGCCGAGGAGGGCGGTGTAGACCGACTTGGCCGCCGCCACGTCGGAGACGGGATGCAGCACGGTCTTGATTCCCTGGGTTGCCGATCCTGGCATGGTCGCTCCTGTGGTCGTGGGTCGCATCCACCCGGCGTGGGGATGCCGACGTCCATGGAGATCACGCTAATGCGGCTCGCTCAGCCGTGCTTCTCGATTCCTGACCGGTTGCCGGCCGGATCGCGCTCGGCCTGCGCTGCGGGACCGCCGGTCCGGCGGGGACGGCCGCCCGTGGAGAACCCGCCCGCGCGGGGCGCCGGGCGGGCGCATGTGATCCGATGGGGACGACCGCCCTGTTGTCCGGACCGGCTTGTCCGACCGACCGTGGAAAGAGGCGTACCGCGATGTCCGAGGAACCGTTCCGCAGTCCGGATCTGACGTCCAGGCCCTTCCGGCTGACGACCGGGCGCACCATGGGCGCCGCCCCCGGGGACCTCTATCTGGCCTGGACCGAACGGTTCGACCGGTGGTTCGCGGCCCCCGGTTCGGTACGGATGACGCCCGAGGAGAGCGCGCCGTTCTTCTTCGAGACGGAGTACGCGCCCGAGCCGGGCGGCCCGGTGGTCCGGCACCCGCACTACGGCCGGTTCCTGCGGCTGGAGCGGGACCGGCTCGTCGAGCTCACCTGGGTCACGGGGGCGGGCGGCACCGAGGGCGCCGAGACCGTCGTCACCGTCGAGCTCGCACCGGAGGGGGACGGCACGCTGCTGACGCTCACCCATGCGGGCTTCGCCGACGAGGAGTCCTGCGAGCGCACCGCCGACGCCTGGCCCCTGGTCCTCGAACAGCTCGACCGGCAGACCGCACCGGCCGGCTGAGGCGACGGCACACACGACCGGCCCGTTCACCCCTGGCCCGCTCATCCCCGGACCGTGTCACCGCGGCCAGTTCACCCCCGGCCCGGTTCGGACGCGCGGCCCTCGCGCAGCGCCGCGGTGACCAGCCCCCGGATCTCCTCGCGCGGCACGGTCCCGCCGCCCACCAGCCGGTCGAAGATCAGCCCGTCCACACAGGCCAGCAGGGTCAGGGTGCGCCCTTCGGTGTCGGCGACGCCCTGCGCGGCCAGGAACGCGCGTACCGCGTCACGTGCCGCGTTCTCATGCGGTACGAGAATCTCCCGCAGCTCCGGGTGGCGTACGCCCTCGACGGCGCAGGCGTACCGGGCGAGCGACCGCCGACGGCCCTCCCCCCCGAGGCGTCCTGCGGCGAACACGGCGATGGCGTCGGCGAGTTCACCGGCGTCCCGCGGCATCTGCGCCGCCTCCCCCGCGGCCTGGAGCTCCGCCTGGTCCAGCTCGACAAGCCTGCCGACCAGTGCGGTGAGCAGCGCTTTCCGGCTGCGGAAGTACGCCGATGTGGTGCCGGGCGGCAGACCGGCAGCGCGCTCCACCGCACGGTGGGTCAGACCGCGCATCCCTTCGTCGGCGAGCACCCCGATGGCCGCGTCGGCGAGGACAGTGCGTCGATCTCCAGTCATCCCCCCTTTCTACACCCACCCCTTCTACACCCGTAGAAAGACCGTAGTACGCTCCCCCTGCCCGCTTTTTCTACAGCTGTAGAAAAAGCGGAGGCGCGGGACGGCCGCAGGCCATGGAACGGCCGGGTGGCGGAGACCGAAGGAGGGACCGGTATGGGGAACAGCGCGGTGGTGATCGGCGGGGGGATCGGCGGGCTGGCGGCTGCGATCGGCCTGCGGCGTATCGGCTGGGAGGTGACGGTCGTCGAGCGCGCCCCGGTCCTCGACGACGCGGGCGCCGGAATCTCCCTCGCGGCCAACGGCATCCGCGCCCTGGACGCCCTCGGTGTGGGCGACGAGGTGCGCGGCGCGGCCCGGCCGCAGTACACCGGCGGCACCCGCAGGCCGGACGGCACCTGGCTCGCCCGGATGGACGGCGCCGCCCTGGAGCGCGCCCTGGGCACCCCGATCGTGGGCATCCCCCGTGCCGCGCTGCACCGGCTGCTGCGGGCGGCCCTGCCCCCGGAGTCCCTGGTCGTGGGCGCCGACGTGACCTCCGTCGACCGCTCCGACCCCGCTCGGGTCCTGGTGGGCCACGGCGACACCGTGCTCGAAGCGGATCTGGCCGTGGCGGCCGACGGCATCGCCGGCCGGGTGCGCGCGGAGCTGTTCCCCGGGCACCCGGGTCCCGTCCACTCCGGTTCGACCGTGCTCCGCGCCATCACGGAGCACCCGGTCGATCTGCGGTCCGACTTCGAACTCACCTGGGGACGCGGCGCCGAGTTCGGCCACATCGCGTTCACCGACGGCCGGGCCGAGTGGCACGCGGTGGTCAACTCCCCGGCAGGGGTGCGCCACAGGGACCCGCTGGCCGAGGTACGGCGCCGGTTCGACGGCTGGCACGACCCCATCCCCGCCCTGCTGGACGCGACCCGGCCGGACACCGTCCTCCACCACGACGTCGGTGAACTCGTCACCCCGCTCCCCTCGTACGCCGTGGGCCGCGTAGCCCTGCTTGGCGATGCCGCACATGCCATGACCCCTCATCTCGGTCAGGGCGCCTGCCAGGCGCTGGAGGATGCCGTCACCCTGGCCGCGGCGCTCGCGGGTGCGACCACGGTGGAGTCCGCACTCATGCGGTACGACGCCGAACGCCGCCCCCGCAGCCGGTCGGTGGCCCGGGCCGCCCGGCAGGCGGGCCGGATGGGGCAGCAGCTCACGCACCCGCTCGCCGTGTCGCTGCGCAACGCGGCGCTCAGGATCGCCCCGTCCGGTACAGCGGTACGGATGATCCTGCGGCACGCCGACTGGACACCGCCGGAGCTGACCTGAAGGTCAGGTACCGGCAGGTCAGGTACTAACAGTCCAGGCACTGGTAGTTCAGGTACTGGCAGTTCAAGTACTGGCAGGCCCAGGCACCGGGCGGCCCGGGTACTGACGGGTCAGGACCTGGCGGGTCAGGACCTGGCGGCTCCGGACCTGGCGGGTCGGGGCAGAGCTTCCCCTCACCCCGTACGGCCGGGTCAGCGGGCGGCTGTCTCCAGGCGCAGGCTCCAGCGCCCCGGCAGACCGGTCAGGGTCGCCGTGGAGAGCGGGGGCACGTCGACGTTCCAGTACGTCGAGGGCGGCGCCTTGAGCGCGTAGACCAGGGCTGCCCGGACGACGGACGGTTCGGCGACCGCGACGATGGAGCCGTCGCACGGGGGCCGGGTCTCCAGCCAGTTCCCTATCCGCGAGATGAAGCCCAGCAGCGACTCGCCGCCGTGCGGGGCGGAGCGCGGGTCGGAGAGCCAGACATCGACGGCGGCCGGTTCGCGCGCCGTCACCTCCGCCAGGGTGAGCCCGCGCCAGCGGCCCATGTCGCAGTCGCTCAGCGCGGGTTGGAGCAGCGGCGCGAACCCGAGCGCGTCGCCGGTGGCACGGCTGCGGGCGGTGGGCGAGCAGTAGCGCAGCTCGGCCGCGGCCAGCGGGACGAGGAAGCCCGCCGAGAGCTGCACCTCGTGCCAGCCGGCGTGGTCGAGAGGCCGGTCGTCGTCGAAGCGCTCGGCGAGCCTGGAGGAACTGCGTGCGGCGGCGACCAGCGTGACGCGAACGCTCATGGCCGCGATCGTGCGACTGAAACCCCGGCGGGTCAAGGGGCGGCGGCGAACCGGCGCACCGAAGCGGAGACCTGCGCGCCAGAACCGAGCGAGGCCGGCCGGGGCCGACACCGGACCGGGGCTCGCCGGAACAGAGCGGCACGTGACCGCGCGGGCGAGCGGGACCCGTCCGCGCCGCCTCAGCCGAGCGCCTCGTCGCACGCCGTACGCAACCGCCGTACCCCTTCGGCGATCTCGCCCTGCCCCGCCACCCCGGCGAAACTCAGCCGCAGGTGCGGGGCGGGCGGTTCGGCGGAGAAGTACGGGCGGCCCGGCGCGACGGCGACGCCCGCGCGGAGAGCCGCCGAGACCACCGCCGCCTCGTCCGTACCGTCGGGCAGCCGCAGCCAGAGGTGGTAGCCGCCGCTGGGGATGTACGGCAGGTCCAGCTCGGGGAGACTGCTGCGGAGCGCGGCGGTGAGGGTGTTCCTGCGGTCCTTCAACTTCCCGGAAACGGAACGCAGATGGCGGTTCCACGCGGGCGATCCGACCAGCTCGACGGTGGCCTCCTGGATCGGCCGCGGCACGAAGAAGCTGTCGACGACCTGGATCGAGCGCAGCCGTTCGAACACGGGACCGCGAGCGGCCAGCACCCCCACCCGCAGGCTGGGCGAGGTCGCCTTGGTGAGCGAGCAGACATGGACGACCACCCCGTCGTGGTCATCGGTGGCCAGCGGTCTCGGCAGGGGTCCCGCGTCCTCGTGGACGAGCCTGCGGACGAAGTCGTCCTCGATGACGAACGCCCCCGCCTCCCGGGCGATGCGCAGCACCTCCGGGCGGCGGGCGTCGCTGAGGACGGCGCCGGTCGGGTTCTGGAAGAGCGGCTGGCAGACGAAGACCCGGGACCCGGTGGCGCGGAAAGCGTCGGCGAGCAGCCCGGGGCGCACGCCGTCGGGATCCACCGGCACCGGCACCGGCCGCAGCCCTGCCGCGCGGGCGACGGCCAGCATCCCCGGATAGGTCGGGGATTCGACGAGTACGGAGGCACCGGGCGGGGCGAGGGCGCGCAGGGCGGTACTGAGGGCGCTCTGACCGCCCGCGGTGACCAGGACGTCGGCCGCGGTGACCGGTCCGCCGATCCCCCGCGCGAACCACTCGCGCAGCTCGGGAATCCCGTCGACGGGGGGCCGCCCCCACGCGCCGGGCCTGCGGCCCGCCCTGGCGAGGGCGGCGGCCATGGCCTGTTCCGGCTGGAGTGAGGCATGCAGATAGCCGCCGTTGAACTCGATGACGCCCGGCGGCGGGGCGGCGAGCGTGACCAGCACTCCGGAGGCGTCCACCGCGCGGGGCGCCGCGTCGGTGGCACCGTCGGCGCTGAGCGCGATCTCCTGCCAGGAGGTGTCGCCGGGTGCGGGGGTGTCCTCGCGGGGCCGCGCCCGGAACGCTCCGGCGCCCGGGCGGGTCACGACGAGCCCCTCGGCGGCGAGCTGGGCGAGCGCCCTGGAAACGGTCACCGGGCTGACCCGATAGGACTCGACCATGGCCCGGCTCGACGGCAGCTTCCCATCAACTGGATAGCGGTTCAGCTCCGCTTTCAGGGATTTCACCAATTCGGCCACACTGCTACGCTCGTACATGACAGCACAGAATAGCGCTACCGACGATCCATCGATAGCAGTCGCCGACAGCAGAGGTGACGGTGCCGCAGGCGGGACCGCAGTTGCCCGAGCGGCCCGACCGGGCGGGACCCCTACGGGCCGCAACGGCACCCTCCTCGCCGGGCTCGGGGTCGTTGCTTTCTCACTGACGTTCCCCGCGACCGCCTGGGGCCTTGAGGGCTTCGGGCCCTGGTCGCTCGTCTCCGTACGCTGCGTGCTCGCCGCCCTGCTGGCGGGCGGCGCCCTGCTGGCCCTGCGGGCCCCCGTCCCCGAACGTCGCCACTGGGCCGGTATCGCCGTGGTGGCCGCCGGGGTGGTCCTGGGCTTCCCGCTGCTCACCACGCTCGCCCTGCAGACGTCCACGACCTCGCACGCAGCCGTGGTGGTGGGGCTGCTGCCGCTCACCACGGCTGCCTTCTCGGCCCTGCGGACCGGTTCGCGGCCGTCCCGCGCCTTCTGGGCCGCCGCTCTGGCCGGGGCGGCCGTGGTGATCGCGTTCACCGTGCAGCAGTCCGGCGGCGCCGTGTCCACGGGTGACATGTATCTCTTCGGCGCCCTGCTGATCTGCGCCGCCGGCTACACCGAGGGCGGACGGCTGGCCCGCGAGATGCCCGGCTGGCGGGTGATCGGCTGGGCGCTGGTCCTCTGCCTGCCGCTCGCCGTGCCGGCCGCCGCCGTGGCGCTGGCTCTCGAACCCGTACACCTCACCGGCCACAGCATCGCCGGGGTGCTCTGGGTGGCTGCGGGTTCCCAGTTCCTGGGGCTGGTGGTCTGGTACCGCGGCATGGCGGAGATCGGCGTGGCCAGGGCCAGTCAGCTCCAGCTCGCACAGCCGCTGCTGACCCTGGTCTGGTCCGTCGCACTGCTGGGCGAGCACCTTCCGGTGGCCGCTCCGATCGCCGCCGTCGCGGTCCTCGTCTGCATCGCGGTCACTCAGCGTTCCAGGACGAGATAGGCAGAAAAGTCATGATTTGCGCAGTGAGCGGTGGTTAACCCGGCGCCCCGGCCACCCACAGGTCGGGGGTAACGTCTGAGGGCCGGGCGGGCGCCGGAACCATACGGGGTACTCGCCCGCGACGATCTGCGAAAGGCTGGATGTGACCGACATCGAACGCGTCGGAGTGGTGGGCTGTGGCCAGATGGGCGCGGGGATCGCAGAGGTCTGTGCCCGCAGCGGCCTTGAGGTGATGGTCGCCGAGACCACCGGCGAGGCTCTGGAAATCGGCCGCACCCGGCTCCACAACTCCCTCTCGAAGGCCGCAGAGCGCGGCAAGATCACCGAGGAGGAGCGCGACGCGACGCTCGGCCGGCTGAGCTTCACGACCGACCTCGGGGAGTTCGCCGACCGCGACCTCGTCATCGAGGCCGTCGTGGAGAACGAGCAGGTGAAGACGGAGATCTTCCAGGTGCTCGACCAGGTGGTGACCCGGCCGGACGCGATCCTCGCCTCCAACACCTCCTCGATCCCGCTGGTGAAGCTGGCCGTCGCGACCTCCCGGCCCGACCAGGTCATGGGCATCCACTTCTTCAACCCCGCGCCCGTGCAGCAGCTCGTCGAACTGATCCCGGCGCTGACCACGTCCGAGGAGACGGTCAAGCGCTCCGAGGCGCTGGTCCAGGACATACTCGGCAAGCACGCGATCCGTGCGCAGGACCGCTCGGGCTTCGTGGTGAACGCCCTGCTCATCCCGTATCTGCTCTCCGCGATCCGGATGTTCGAGTCCGGCATCGCGAGCCGCGAGGACATCGACAACGGCATGGAGATGGGCTGCGCCCACCCGATGGGCCCGCTGAAGCTCGCCGACCTGATCGGCCTCGACACCGTCGCGTCCGTCGCCGACTCGATGTACGCCGAGTTCAAGGAGCCGCTGTACGCCGCTCCCCCGCTGCTGCAGCGCATGGTCGACGCGGGACGGCTCGGCCGTAAGACCGGCTCGGGCTTCTACCCGTACAACTGAGCTGTACGGACGGACCCGGCGCGGTTGTGCGGGGCGGTACGCACCGCCCCGCACACCCTCGCCGCCGCCAGGTCCCCCTCGCCGTCAAGTCCGGCTAGCCGAGCCGCAGATGGTGCAGCATCAGCAGCGCCGCCGCCATGTTGGACGCCGGGACCTCGCCGCGCGCGATCATGTCAGGCACCAGCTTCAGCGGCACCCACTCACGGCGCGAGGACTCGAACGCGTCCTGCGGACCGCCGGTCCGGGTTCCCTGCTCCGACCAGTACAGATGGTGCCGGGCGTCGGAGAGGCCGTTGGACGGTTCGACGCTGAGCAGATGGCGCAGCGGACCCGGCCGCCACCCCGTCTCCTCCTCCATCTCGCGGGCCGCTGCCGCCTCGGCCGTCTCGCCGTCCTCGACCACCCCCGCTGCCAGCTCCCAGCCCCAGCTGTCCGTGATGAACCGGTGGCGCCAGAGCAGCAGCACCTCGTTCGCCCCGTTGACGACGGTCGCCGCCGCGACGGCCCGCTGCCGGATCACATAGTGGTCGAGCCGGGTGCCGTCCGGGAGCGCGACATCCGCCAGATTGACCTGGAACCAGCGGTTCTTGTACACATTTCGTTCGCTTAAGTTCGTCCACTGCACAGTCCTGCCACCTTCCGACAAGTCGATGGCAATATGGCAGCAGGAGCACGCTCACAGGGGAACGCGCAGCGCTCCCTCGATCAGAGCGGCGGCCTCATCGGCCCCGCCGAACCGGGTCTCGCGCAGATCGTCACGCACATCGCGGAGCCGGTCCCGGAGCCTGCGCGACTCCATCCCCCGTGCCTGGACGGCCATTTCGACCGCGGTGGCCACGCCGCGGTCGGCGTCCCCCTGCCGCAGTTCGATCCGGGCGAGCATCGCCAGCCGGTGGACCCGGCCACGGTCGTGCGCGGGGGCCGCGGCGGCGGCGACCGCCTGGGCCCTGGCGGCCGGCAGATCACCCAGCCTGAGCAGCGCCTCCGCCACCTGCACATTGACGAGCCCGGGCTGCACATAGCCGGTCTCGTCCGGTTCGGCACCCGGCCTGATCCGCCCGGCGGCCTCCTCCGCCCGTCCGATGCAGGCCAGCGCGCTGCCGGCGTCGCCGAGATAGGCGTACGCCTTCCCCTGCATCGCGTGCAGATCGCTGCCCAGCGCCGGAGTGAGCTCGCGGCCTGCCGTCCGCAGCGCCGCCTCGGCGAAGGCGACGGCCTGCCGGTACTCCCGCATGAAGAGCGCCTGGTTGACCAGGAGCGCGACGACATACGCGCCGAGCGCGCGGTCCCCGCTCGCCTTGGCCAGCCGCAGCGCCTGGTGGAAGTAGCGCTGGGCCAGGCCCTGTTCATCGGAGTCGTAGGCGCAGATCCCGGCGATGGCCACCAGTCCGCCGGTGGCACGGAGGAGTTCGCGTCCGGTGGCGTCGCTGTACGAGCCGCGCAGCAGCGGCGCCGTCCCGGTGTTGAGGAATCCGACGATCCGGGCGCGGGTCGCGACACCGCCCGCCTTCCGGTACATCTGCTCGTAGTGCGTCCGGGCCGCGCGGAGTGTGCCGGTGTCGGCGTGGCCGACCCGGCAACTGCCGCTGCGTGAGACGTCGTTGTCCTCGGGCGGGTTCTCCCACTCCCAGACCGGCAGCACGGCCGGGGTCCCGGTCACCGGGGCCGCGCCCCGCAGATGCGGTCGCTGCTGTGCGTCGGAGCGCCAGAGCGCGGCCGCCCGCTCCACGAACCCGCAGAGCGCGGTGGTGTGCACCGGCGCGGGTGCGCCCGGTACGCCGAGGCCGATGTCGTCCAGCGTGACCGTACGGCGCAGCCGGGCGCCCAGGACCTCGCAGAGCAGGTCGGGCACCTGGCCGCGCGGCCGCTGGCCCTTCAGCCAGCGGGCCACGGCGGTGTGTTCGTACCGCAGGGCCAGTCCGCGGGTCCTGCCCGCCCCGTTGACCCGGACGGCGAGGCCCGCATGGGACATCCCGGCCTCGTCGAGCAGGGCGTCGAGCTGGGTGTTGGGCAGCATGGGGCCCTCCGTGGCCGGGTGCGGGACAGCGTAGCGGAGCGCGGTTCACACGGGGTGTGAACGGAACGCCCGGACCGGGGGCCCGGGTCCCTTCCTCCGGGAGAGCCCGGGCGATTGACTGAACTGCCTCCCAGGAGGCGGCCGGGCCGTCGGCTCCCCCTCGTACAGTGCGACGGCCCGCTCCCGGCGCCACCCGCCCTGCCGGAACTGCCCGGCGCTCCGCGACAGGACGGGTGGCGCACACCGCGCCGCACTCCCGTACGGCACGGCCCCGGCCCGTCACAGCACATCGGCATCGCGCTCTCCCACGGCCCGCAGCCCCGCCTACGGCACCACATGCCCGCCTCAGAGGGCTGACCGTGCGGTACGGACCGGGTCCGGCCTGCCGAGCGTCCTGCGGCGGTCGTTGCGCAGGACGAGCAGCGCCACGTCGTCGGTGATACGGCCACCGGTGTGCCGCAGCAGCGCCCCGTGCACCCGCTGGATCACCCGCGCGGGTGCGGGAACGCCGTCCGCGGCCGCTTCGGACAGCGCTTCCTCCAGACGGAAGAACCGGCCTGCCGGGTCCCGTGCGTCGGTCGCCCCGTCGGTGTGCAGGAGCAGCGCGTCGCCGGGCAGCAGCCGGCCGCACCGGTCCGCCTCGACGGCGGCGGGCAGCGGGAACGTCCCGAGTGGGGGCAGCGGATCGCCCCCGCAGAGCGGTCCGGCCGGCTTCCCCAGCCGGTAGGGCCACGGATGCCCGCAGTTGACCGCGGTCATCCCGCCCTCGCCGTCGATCTGCAGGAGCAGTACGGTCACGAACTCCTCGGCCGACGGATGGCCCGGCGCGGCCCCGCCCGCCGCCGGGTGCTCCTGCCGGGACCGCTCCCGCAGATGCCGTTCCAGCGCGCGTTCCAGTCTCCGTGCCACGCCGGGCAGCGCCGGCTCGTCGTGCGCGGCCTCCCGGAAGCTGCCGAGCACGGCGGCCACCGCGCCGATGGCCGCCAGCCCGTGGCCGCGCACGTCACCGATCACCAACCGCACCCCGTGCACCGTGGCCAGCGCCTCGTAGAGATCCCCGCCGACCATCGCTCCCCCGGAGGCGGAGAGCTGGCTCGCGGCAACGGCGAGACCGTCGATCCGCGGGGGCAGCGGCCTGAGCAGCACCCGCTGGGTGGCGTACGCGACGGCACGCGCCTGCCTCAACTCCCGTACCGGGCCCAGCCGGACACCCGCGATGACATAGCCCGCCAGCGAGAGCAGCGCGGCGCTGAAGGCCAGCCGGACGGTGATGCTGTCGTCGCCGGCCGGCGAGCCGGCCAGCTCCCAGCCGACCACGACGGCCAGCCCGAGCGCGGGGAGGCCGAAGACGACCCCGCCCCGCCATCCCCTGGTACGGATCACGGCCCTGGTACGGATCATGCCGCCGGCCCCCTCGACTTGAGACCGTCCGGCAGTCGGGGGCGGCCTATGATCGGGCGGGTCGATTCTGTCGGCGGTGCGTACCCGTTGGCGTACATCAGGGCGCTTCTCACCCGAACGAGTGAGGGGCGCGCCCGGAGATCCGGACACGCCCCTCAGTGGTTCCCGTACGCGGAACGGCGGTTACGCGCCGCGCAGCACCGCCCCGGTCCGCTCCGCCGCGAGCGCGACAGCGGCGTCCCGCGCGGCGGTCGCCTCCTCGACGGTCAGCGTGCGGTCGGCCGCGCGGAAGCGCAGTGCGTAGGCCAGGGACTTCTTGCCCTCACCGATCTGCTCACCGGTGAAGACGTCGAACAGCCGCAGCGATTCGAGGAGTTCACCGGCGCCCTCGTGCAGGGCCGCCTCGACGTCCACGGCCGGTACCCCGGCGGGAACGACCAGCGCGACGTCCTGGGTCGCCACCGGGAAGGAGGAGATCCGGGGCGCGACGAGCGTGCCGGCGGCCCGCTCCAGCACATCGAGCTCCAGCTCCATGGCGCAGCTGCGCTCGGGGAGGTGGAACGCCTTGATGACGCGCGGGTGCAGCTCACCCGCGTGCCCGGCGAGGACTTCCGCGCCGTCCACGGTGACGTACAGCGCGGCGCAGCGCCCGGGGTGCCACGGCTCGTGCCGGTCACCGCGGACGATCAGCTCGACACCGGCCTCGCGGGCGACGGTACGGGCCGCCTCGACGGCGTCCGCCCAGTCGGCCGGGCGGCCCTTGCCCCACCAGCCGGCCTGCTCGCGCGCACCGGCCAGGACGGTCGCGACCCGGCGCGGCTGGCGCGGCAGTGCGGCGGTGATCCCGGCGATCTCCTCGTCGGTGGGCCTGCGGTCGACGGGCAGCCGCGCGGGCACCCGCTCCTCACCGGTCGGCCGGAAGACCAGACCGGTCTCGAAGAGCGCGAGGTCGTGCGAGCCGCGTCCGGTGTTGCGCCGCAGCGCGCCGAGCAGCCCCGGCAGCAGCGTGGTGCGCAGCGCGGGCTCCTCGTCGGAGAGCGGGTTGACCAGCTTGACCGTGGCGCGGCGCGGGTCGTCGGCGGCCAGCCCGAGCTGGTCGAACGCGGCGTCGCCGGTGAACGGGTAGTTCAGTGCCTCGACGAAGCCCGCGCCGGCCAGCGCGCGGCCGACCCTGCGGTGCAGCCGCTGCCGCTCGGTGAGCCCGCGGCCCGCCGGGGGCCTGGGCAGCGTCGACGGGAGGTTCTCGTACCCCTCAAGACGGATGACCTCTTCGGCCAGGTCGTTGGGGTAGGCGAGGTCGGGGCGCCAGGACGGCACGGTGACGACGAGCTCGTCCTGACCGTAGACGTCGCAGCCGACCTGCTGGAGGCGGCGTACGACGGTCTCCCGGCCGTACGCGACGCCCGCCACCTTGTCCGGGTGGTCGGCGGGCATCTGGAGGGTGCGCGGCGCCGACGGTGCGACGACCTCGGTGACCCCGGCCTCGGCGGTGCCGCCCGCGAGCAGCACCAGGAGGTCGACGGTCCGCTGGGCGGCCGCCGAAGCGGCCTCCGGGTCGACACCCCGCTCGAAGCGCTTGGACGCCTCGGAGGCCAGCTTGTGGCGGCGCGCGGTGCGCGAGATGGAGAGCGCGTCGAAGTGCGCGGCCTCGATGACGACGTCGGTGGTGCCCTGGAGCTGTCCGGTCTCCGGGTCGGTGGTGACGTCGGCGATCTCGGTGTTGGCCCCGCCCATCACACCGGCGAGGCCGATGGGGCCTCGGTCGTCGGTGATGACCAGGTCACCGGCGTCGAGTACCCGGGCCGCGCCGTCGAGCGTGGTGAACTTCTCGCCGGCCACGGCCCTGCGTACGCCGATCGGCCCGTCGATCCGGGTGCGGTCGTAGGCGTGCAGCGGCTGGCCGAGCTCCAGCATCACGTAGTTGGTGATGTCGACGGCGAGCGAGACCGGCCGCATACCGGCCTTCTGCAGCCGGCGCTGGAGCCAGATCGGTGTGCGGGCCTCGACGTCGATGCCGGTGACCGTACGGGCGGTGAAGCGGTCGCAGCCGCGCGGGTCGGCGATCTTCACCGGGTAACCGAACGCGTTGGGAGGCGCCACGTCGAGCAGCGCCGGGTCGCTCAGCGGCAGCCCGTACGCGGTGGCGGTCTCCCGGGCGACACCTCGGATCGACAGGGCGTAGCCGCGGTCGGGGGTGACGGCGATGTCGAGCACCTCGTCGACCAGTTCGAGCAGCGCGATGGCGTCGGTGCCCGGCTCGTGGCCGGGGGGCAGCACGATGATGCCGTGCGTGCCGTCGTCGCCCATGCCCAGCTCGTCGCCGGAGCAGATCATGCCGTGCGAGGTCTTGCCGTACGTCTTGCGCGCGGCGATGGCGAAGTCGCCGGGCAGCACGGCGCCGGGCAGCACCACGACGACCTTGTCGCCGACGGCGAAGTTCCGGGCGCCGCAGACGATCTCCTGCGGGGCGCCGGTGCCGTTGGCGGTGCCGACGTCGACGGTGCAGAAGCGGATGGGCTTCTTGAAGCCCTCCAGCTCCTCGATGGTCAGTACTTCTCCGACGACCAGCGGACCCTTGAGGCCCGCGCCGGTCTGCTCGACGGTCTCGACCTCCAGGCCGACGCCGATCAGCTTGGCCTGTACGTCACGACCGGTCTCGGTGGCGGGGAGATCGACGTACTCCCGCAGCCAGGAAAGCGGGACCCGCATCAGATCTCCATCCCGAACGGCCGGGTGAACCGGATGTCACCCTCGACCATGTCTCGCATGTCTTCGACGTTGTGGCGGAACATCAGCATCCGTTCGATGCCGAACCCGAAGGCGAATCCGCTGTACTTCTGGGGGTCGACACCGCAGGCGGTGAGCACCTTGGGGTTGACCATCCCGCAGCCGCCCAGCTCGATCCAGCCCTCGCTGGAGCAGGTACGGCAGGGGCGGTCGGGGTTGCCCACCGATGCGCCGCGGCAGACGTAGCACTGCATGTCCATCTCGGCGGACGGCTCGGTGAACGGGAAGTAGTTGGGGCGCAGCCGGGTCGTCATGTCATGACCGAAGAGTGCCTGCACCATGTGGTCCAGGGTGCCCTTGAGGTCGGCCATGGTGAGGCCCTCGTCCACGGCGAGCAGCTCGATCTGGTGGAAGACCGGCGTGTGCGTGGCGTCCAGCTCGTCGGTGCGGTAGACCCGCCCCGGGCAGACGACGTAGACGGGCGGCTCGCGGTCGAGCAGGGTGCGGGCCTGCACGGGCGAGGTGTGCGTCCGCAGCACGACACCGGACTCGTCGCCCTCGGTGCCCTCGGGGCCCTGGACGAAGAAGGTGTCCTGCATCTGCCGGGCCGGGTGGTCGGGCGTGAAGTTCAGGGCGTCGAAGTTGAACCACTCCGCCTCGACCTCCGGGCCCTCGGCGACCTCGTAGCCCATGGCCACGAAGATGTCCGAGACCCGCTCCATGAAGGTGGTCAGCGGGTGGCGGGCGCCGGCGGGGGTGCGGTCGTAGGGCAGGGTGACGTCCACCGCCTCCTCGACCAGGACCCGCTCGTCGCGCTCGGTCTCCAGCTCCGCCTGACGGGCCGCGAGGGCCTTGTTCACGGCGCCGCGCGCCATGCCGACGCGCTTGCCCGCGTCGGCCTTGGCCTGCGGCGGCAGCGCGCCGATCTCGCGGTTGGCGAGCGCCAGCGGCGAGGTGCCGCCGGTGTGGGCCGTCTTGGCGTGCGCGAGCGCGTCGAGATCGCCCGCGGCAGCGAAGGCGGCGAGCGCCTCGCTCCGCATCCGCTCGATCTCTTCCGGTTTCAGTGCCTCGACCTCAACAGGGTCGTACGACTTGTTCGGTGCCGACATCTCTTCCCGTACTTCCGATTTCTGGCTGAGGCGACCTGCTCGCCGACAGCGACGTCAAGGACGCAAACGTGCCAAAGGTCGATTCTAGAGGTCGCGTGGGGTCGGAGAAGCCCGCAGGTCCTCAGGCCCACCCGTCGCCCGCCGCCACCCTTGCACGACGCTTCGCGACATTTCCTATTTCAGGTAGGCCGGAGCCCCTACGGGCAGAATAAATCGGAACTCCGCGCCGCCGCCCGCCCCGCGGCCGACGGTGATCGTCCCGCCGTGCGCCTCGACGATGCCCTTGACGATGTACAGGCCCAGCCCGGTGCCACCGCGCTTGCTGCCCCGCCAGAAGCGGGTGAAGACGCGGCTCATCGACTCCTCGGGGATACCGGGGCCCTCGTCGGTCACCGTGACGCCCGTCCCCTTCTCGTCGTTCTTCGCGGCGGCTGCCGCCACCTCGATGGTGACGGTTCCCTCACCGTGGCGCACCGCATTTTCCAGCAGGTTGCCGAGGATCTGGTCGATCTTGTCCGGGTCGGCCCAGAGATCGGGCAGCGGCTGCTGGATCCGGACCAGGAACCGGTCGGGGTCCTGGCCGGACGCGGTGTGGGCCTGGATGTGCCGGACGACGGCAGCGGCGATGTCGACGGGCTGGCGGCGCAGCTCCAGCCGGCCCGAGTCGATGCGCGAGATGTCGAGAAGCTCGGCGATCAGCCGGGTGACCCGGTTGGCGTCGGCGTCGACGGTCTCCAGCATGAGCCGCTTCTGTGCGTCGGTGAAGCGCTCCCATTTGGCGAGCAGGGTCGCGGTGAACCCTTTGACCGAGGTCAGCGGGGAGCGCAGCTCGTGCGCGACGGTGGCTATCAGCTCGGCGTGGCTGCGCTCGGTGCGGCGGCGCGCCTCGGTGCCCCGGATCGAGACGACGACCCGCAGGACGGGCCCGGTGGGGCGCTCCCGTATGTACCGCGCGGAGACCAGCACCTCGCGCCCGCCGGGCAGCAGCAGATTGCGCTCGGGCTGGCCGTAGCGGATGGCGAGCCCGCCGTACGGATCGGTCAGGGTCCACCAGCGGCGGCCCTTGAGGTCCTCCAGGGGCAGCGCCTGCTCCAGGGGGCGGCCCAGTGCGGCGGCTCGCGGTACGGCGGTGATCCGTGCGGCGGCGGCGTTGAAGCAGATGATCCGGCCGTGCTCGTCGGCGACGACCAGACCGTCGGGGAGTTCGTCGGGGTCGACCCCGGATCCGGCAGGACCCGGGCCGACGGACGCGCCGGTTCCGTTCAGCGGCGATCCATGTCCGTGCGATGACGCACTGCCCGAAGAGACAGCCATCCCCGTATCCCACCTCTCCGAATAGCGCAGTGGGCCCCCGAACTCGTCACCCTACTAGCTGGAGGTCACGGAGCGGCACCCTCCGGAAGCGCGCTGCGCACGCGCTGACGCGTAGAGGCAGACGGCGGCGGCGGTGGCGAGATTGAGACTTTCGGCCCGGCCGTGGATGGGGACGCGGACCACGGCGTCGGCGAGGGCCCGGGTCTCCTCGGGGAGCCCCCAGGCCTCGTTGCCGAACACCCAGGCACTCGGACCGCCCATGGTGCCCGCGTCGAGCTCGGCGTCGAGGTCGTCGTCGCCCGCCCCGTCGGCGGCGAGGATCCGTACCCCGGCGGCCTTGAGACCGGCGACGGCCCGCTCGACGGGGACGCCCACCGCGACGGGCAGATGGAAGTGCGAACCGACCGACGCGCGTACGGACTTGGGGTTGTACAGGTCGACGGATGCGTCGGTGAGTACGACGGCGTCGGCGCCCGCTGCGTCGGCGCAGCGCAGCACCGTCCCGGCGTTGCCCGGGTCGCGGACATGCGCGAGTACGGCCACCAGCCGGGGCCGCGCCGCGAGGATCTCGTCGAAGGGCGAGTCCAGGAAGCGGCAGACTCCGACGAGGCCCTGCGGGGTGATGGTCTGGGAGAGTTCGGCGAGTACGTCGTCGCCCGCCAGGTGGATGCGGGCTCCGGAGTCCCGTGCCGCGGCGACGACGGTCTCGTACCGCTCGGCGGCCTCCACGGTGGCGAACAGCTCCACGAGCGTCGGCCGGCCGTCGACCCGGTGCTGCACGGCTTCGCGTACGGCCTGCGGCCCCTCGGCGATGAACCGGCGTTCCTTGGTGCGGAAGTTGCGCCGGGCGAGCCGCTTCGCGGCGGCGACGCGCGGGGAGCGCGGGGAGATCAGCTCGGCGGGGGTGCCCATGGTCGGCGTTTCACCTTACTCACGTACGGAACTGCGGCAGGTCCGGGCGGCTGGGTACCGGTCCGGGTCGTTCTACAGGGGTGATGCGGGGGCACAACCGGTCTGTGGAACACAGCGGACCCGCAGGCGGCTTCCGCCTGCGGGTCCTGCCGGCCGGGCTCCGGCTGAAGTGCGTGCCTGATCAGGCAGCGGTCTTCGGCGCGTTGACGTCGCTCGGGAGCGCCTTCTGCGCGACCTCGACCAGCGCGGCGAACGCGTTGGTGTCGTTGACGGCCAGCTCGGCGAGGATCTTGCGGTCCACCTCGATGTTGGCGGCCTTCAGACCCTGGATGAGGCGGTTGTACGTCATGCCGTTCTCGCGGGCAGCGGCGTTGATGCGCTGGATCCACAGCTGACGGAAGTCGCCCTTGCGCTTCTTGCGGTCGTTGTAGTTGTAGACCAGGGAGTGGGTGACCTGCTCCTTGGCCTTGCGGTACAGGCGCGAACGCTGACCGCGGTAGCCCTTGGCCGCTTCGAGAATTGCCCGGCGCTTCTTGTGGGCGTTGACTGCCCGCTTGACGCGTGCCACTTGTTGACTCCTTGTAGCGGGGCCGTGGGTGAACTCACACGGCCCGGAAACGAATTGGTCCCGGTCCCGACTTCGTGCCCCCGGTGGTGACCGGGGGCCGCGAGGTCACTTGCCGAGAAGCTTCTTGATCTTCTTGGCGTCGGCCGGGGCCACCACGACGGTGCCGGTCAGCGAACGCGTCTTCTTGGACGACTTGTGCTCCAGCAGGTGGCGCTTGCCGGCGCGCTCACGGAGCACCTTGCCGGAGCCGGTGATCTTGAAGCGCTTGCTGGAGCCGCTGTGCGTCTTGTTCTTCGGCATCGCGCCGTACTCTCCTCGTCAGTGGCGCTCCCCCGGTGCGGGCACCGGAGACCGGGAGCGTCAGATCGTTGGTATGTGTTCCGGGCGGAACCCCGGGGCCGCCTGGCTGGTGGCCCGTCCGGTCACGCTTCGGAGGTGGTCTCGGCCGGTGCTTCGGCCTCTGCCTCGGCCGGAGCCTCGGCGACCTCGTCCGCGGACCCCTCGGTCGCGTAGCCCTGGCGCTCCGCCTTGCGGGCGGCCTGGGCCTCGCGCGCCTCGGCCATGGCCTCGGTCTTCTTCTTGTGCGGGCCAAGCACCATGATCATGTTTCGGCCGTCCTGCTTCGGGTTCGACTCGATGAACCCGAGGTCCTCGACGTCCGAAGCGAGACGCTGCAGCAGCCGGAAACCCAGTTCGGGGCGGGACTGCTCGCGACCGCGGAACATGATCGTGATCTTGACCTTGTCGCCCTGCTTGAGGAAGCGCACGACGTGACCCTTTTTGGTGTCGTAGTCGTGCGGGTCGATCTTCGGCCGGAGCTTCATCTCCTTGATGACCGTGTGCGCCTGGTTCTTGCGCGCCTCACGGGCCTTCATGGCCGACTCGTACTTGAACTTCCCGTAATCCATGAGCTTGCACACGGGCGGACGGGCGGTCGCCGCGACCTCGACCAGGTCGAGGTCGTACTCCTGTGCCAGTTCCAGGGCCTTCGCGAGCGGGACAATGCCCACCTGCTCGCCGCTGGGTCCGACAAGTCGCACCTCGGGAACGCGAATCCGGTCGTTGATGCGGGGCTCGGCGCTGATGGATCCTCCTCGGTAGCACCACACGGCTCTCTGGCAGACAGCCGCGTAACGTCTGTTTAGACAGACCAACCGCACCTGGAACATGAAAAACGCCCCGGACGGGACACAGGCGGGAGCTCCTCACATACCGGAGCACCGCCGCGTTTGCCGCGGGGCGCACATCGGGTGGCTTCCATCGTCCGTACGGAACGATGGGCGCCGCCTGACCGGTGACCCGCCGTCCCGGAGGACAGTCAGGTGGGAGATCGGAGCCTCCACTTGCGGGCCGGGCACACAGGTGTCCGGCCGGTCGTTACACAAGGTTAGCACCCCGGACCCGGTGCGGCGAACCGGTGCGCGGCGGCCTCCGCGCGGGGCCACCGGGACCACCGCATATCGTGTGCGTCATGAGCGACGCGACCCCCACCCCCGAAGAAGCCCCCGGCTTCGACTCCATGACCCGTGACATCGCGGACGTCCCCGCGGTCGAGGTGATCACGACGGTCGCGGTGCATCTGATGAGCTCGGCCGCCGTCAACCTGGGCCTGGCCGAGGACGGCGAGAAGCACAAGGACCTTGACGAGGCCCGGAAGCTGATCCAGGCGCTGGCCGGACTGATCACGGCGAGCGCCACGGAGATCAGCTCCTTCCACGCCGCCCCGCTGCGCGACGGCCTAAAGTCGCTCCAGCTGGCGTTCCGCGAGGCTTCCGCCGTGCCCGACGAGCCGGGCGACGGGCCCGGTGAGAAGTTCACCGGGCCGGTCTACGGCTGAGAGCGGGGCCCACGCCGGATCCACGAGGTTCCCCGGGGGCCGGTCCGTGAGGTACCGCCCCGGGAGCCGTCGGCGGGGGAGCCACCGGCGGGGCCGCCGTTCAGTTCCCCCTCCTCGTGGCCGGTGAACCCCACAGGGTGCGTGAACCGGTGCGCGTAGGCCGCGAGCGCCCCGCCGACCAGCGGCGCCACGATGAAGAGCCACAGCTGGGAGAGTGCGGCGCCACCGGCGAAGAGGGCCGGCCCGAGGCTCCGCGCCGGGTTCACCGAGGTACCGGTCAGCGGGATGCCGATCAGGTGGACCGCGGCGAGCGCCAGACCGATGGGCAGGCCGTCGAAGCCCACGACGGCCACCTTGTGGGTCACGGCCAGCACGACGAAGACGTAGACGAAGGTCAGCGCCAGTTCCGCCAGGAAGGCGCCGCCCAGGTTGATGTGGACGGCCGAGCGGCTGCCGTACCCGTTGCTGCCGAACAGGCCGTCGGTCTTGATTCCCGGCACCTGCTTGGTGAGCAGGAAGAGCAGCGCGGCGCCGACGATGGCGCCGAGGAACTGCGCGATCCAGTACTCCACCGCCCTGCGCAGATCGATGCGCTCGGCCAGCAGCATGCCCAGCGTCACGGCCGGGTTGATGTGGCAGCCCGAGATCGCGCCCAGCGAGTAGGCCAGCGCCAGCATGGTGAAGCCGAACGTGAGCGCGATGCCGAAGGCACCGATGTACTCGCTGGCGAGCACCACGGATCCCACCGCGATGAACACCAGCAGCAGAGTTCCCAGGAACTCCGCGGCAATCCTCCGTGTCTCCGCCGTCTCCATAGCTCACACCCTCACGAAGATTGTCGGATTTCTCCGCAATTATTCGTCGGAAGAGCCGGAACTGCCTCTCGGGGCGCCGGGCCGCGGGTCAGCGCGCGAAGAGCGGCGTGTTCGGAGCCGGTGCCCCGGCGGGCAGCAGGGCCAGATCGAGGCCCCGTACCAGCCGGGCCCTGAGCACCTCGTGGGCGGCCAGATCCGTGGCGACGGCGGTGGCGGCCGACTGGTCGGCACCGGGTGCGAGGACCAGCGCCAGGGTGCCGTCGGCCCGGCCGGGGCCGAGGTGGGCGCGGACCACCGCCGGGTGCGCGGCCACGACGTCGCGCACCGCCTCCACCACAGCCGGGTCGTCCAGCGGGTCTGCGCTGGTGCGCCCCTCGGCGAGGGCGAGCAGCGCACCGCCCTTGAGCTCGTACGGAACGGGGCCCGCCAGATCGAGTACGAGGGTGTCGGCGCGCTCATGGGCGGCGGCCTGGAGCGCCTGGTGCAGCGGTACGGCGACCGGGCGGGCCTGCGGGTCCCAGCGGGCCAGCGACGCGGTCGACGTGAAGGCCGGGAGCGCCCTGCGGTCACCGGCCTGGAGCGTCGGGACCGCCATGTCGCTGGACTTCTCGCGGCGCAGCCCGTCCTCGCCCGTCTCGGCCTCCCCCAGCATCGCGACGACCGGCACCAGCAGCCGGGCGTCCTTGAGGGCTTCGAGCACCTTCGGCTCGGCCGCCCTGTCCTGCGACCAGTCGGCGAGAGCCGCGGTCAGCCGGGGGTCGGCGGTGCCGTCGTCGTCGGAGAATCCGGAGTCCGGAATGTTCTTGAGCGCCACGCCCCGACCCTATCCGCCGCGGCGCCGCGGCCGGCTGCCGGGCCGGGCCCGCACAGCCGTATCGTCGGCGTCGCCCGTCGCCGCCGCGGCGGGCGCAGGCGGGCAGCGCCGGGAGGGCCGAAGTGGATCCGGACGCGGTACTGGCCCGTGCGCTGCGTTCCGTCGCCGGGGGCGCCTCGCTGTCGGTCGCGGTGCTCGACACGGCGACCGGCGCCACCGCCGCGTACGGGAACGGCAGTTACCACACGGCCAGCATCGTGAAGGTGGGCATCCTGGCGACGCTGCTGCTGCGGGCGCAGGACGCCGGTCGCGGTCCCGGCGCCCCGGAGCTGGCTCTCGCCGCGCCGATGATCGAGCACAGCGACAACGCGTCGGCCACCGCACTGTGGAAGACGATCGGCGGTGCGCGGGGGTTCGACTCGGGTGTCCGGCGGCTCGGGCTCACCCGCACCCGGGGCGGCGCCAACGGCGAGTGGGGTCTGACCCGGACCACCGCCGGGGATCAACTGGCCCTGTTGCGGGCGGTGTTCGGCACTGATTCCGAGCTGGCACCGGCCTCGCGCCGCGTCCTCACGGCGCTGATGGCGCAGGTGGTGCCCGGTCAGGCGTGGGGCGTCTCGGCGGCGGGGAGCAGCTGGGCGCTGAAGAACGGCTGGCTCCCGCGCGGCTCCGCCGCCCGCTGGACCGTCAACAGCATCGGGCTGGTGACCACGGGGGCCGGCGGCCGGCTGATCGCCGTGCTCTCCGAGGGGCACACGACCCTGCCGGCGGGGATCGCGGTCACCGGGGCGGCGGCGCGGGCCGCCGTCACAGCGACCGGCGGAACCGGCTGAATCCGGCGCCGCGCGGGGTCCTGGACGGTCCCCGGCGCCACAGCACCAGGGCGCCGGCCAGCAGCAGCACCCCCGCGCCGCCCGCGAGCGGGACGACCCAGACACCGGCGTCTCCGCCGCCCGGCTCCGCGTCGGGGCCCGGCCCGAAGTACTTCTTCCCGTAACCGGCGGCCTCCGTACGGATCTGCGCCGGGGCGAGCTTCGCCGCCGCCGCGAGCGCGGCCGCGGGGTCGACCATGCCGTAACCGCGGGAGTCGTCGCGGCCGCCCTGCGGGGCGTCCCGGGCGGTGTCCATGAGCAGCTTCTTGATCTGTGCCGGAGTGAGGTCCGGGTACGCGGCCCGCACCAGCGCGACCGCGCCCGAGACGAACGCGGACGCCGCGCTGGTGCCCCAGCCCTCGTAGTACTTGCGGTCGGGGTCGGCGATCACGACGTCGACGCCGGGGGCGCTGACCGTGGCGTACCAGCGGCGGGTGGAGAAGGAGGCATGGGTGCCGTACCGGTCGACGGCGGTCACCGCGATCACGCCCGGGTAGGCGGCCGGGTAGGAGATGTGGTCCCCGTCCTCGCCGCCGTTGCCCGCCGACGCGACGACGACCGAGCCCTTGGAGAGGGCGTACTGGACGGCGGAGTCCTGGCCGGGCTCCGGGCGGGCGGACGCGCTGTCGTCACCGAGGGAGAGGTTGATGACATCGGCGTGGTGGTCGGCCGCCCAGCGGATACCGGTGGCCAGGGCGCCGCCTCGCGAGGCACGGGCCTTCTTGATCGCCGGGTCGCTGCCTTCGAGGATCACCCGGACCGGCAGGATGTGCGCCTCGGGTGCGATGCCCAGGACGCCGTCCACATGGCCGGGGCCGTGGCCGTGTCCGGCGATGATGCCCGCCATCGCGGTGCCGTGCCGGGCCCAGGACCGGTCGCCGCGCTTCGCTCCGAAGCCGATCAGGTCCTTGTCGGGCAGCACCTGCCCCGTGAGATCGGGGTTGGCGCTGTCGACTCCGGTGTCGAGCACGGCGACCGTGACGCCCCGGCCCTTGGTCGTACGCCAGGCCTGCTGGGTGTGCATGGCGGCCAGTTCCCACTGCTGGGCGCGGATGGAGTCGGCGCTCGCGGGCGCGGCGGGCAGCACGGTGAGGGCCGCGGCGGCCAGCACGGCCGTGAGTACGGTCGGTCCTCGGCGTCTCATCGGTGCTCCTCCGTGCGGTTCGGGGCTTCGCTGTGCGGTCAGGGATTCCCGCCCGGTTGCGGGTCAGGGCTGCCCGTCCGTTGCGGTTCAGGGCTTCCTGGTCGGTTGCGGTTCAGGGCTTCTCCGCCGCGGCGACGTTCTTGCGCAGCGCCCGCTCGACCCGCTCCTCGACGCCCTTGGCCTCGTGGCCGAGTCCCGCCTGGGCCGCGGCCGTTGTCTGCGACTCCTCCATGGCCACGGCGGCGGGCTGCGGATCGGTGACCGTCCGCCCGTCGGCGAACCCCGAGACCGCGTACATGACCACCGGCGCGTCCGTCAGGATGCTCACCGTCCAGCTCGCCCGCTGCCGGTCGCCGAAGGAGGCGGCGTCGGTGGACTTCACCGGGTAGGTGCCGGGCATCAGATCGGTGCGCCGGTCGAGCCCCTCGGCCGCGAACCTCTTGTGCAGGGCGGACATCGCCGCCGGGTCCGCCTCCGTGAAGACCATCCCGACCGTGGTCACGCTGCTGCTGGTGGCGTCGGTGTACGTCGCGCGCACCATCCTGGTGCAGCCCACCGGCTGGAGCGCCCGCAGCAGCATGGGGTCGAGCCGGCCCGTGCACGTGCTGTCCGGCGCGACACCCACCCTGGTCCAGGTGCGGTCGGCACCGCCGGGGCCCGCGCCGATGCCCTTGAGCGTCGGGGGGAAGAGGGTGTCGACAGGGGTGCTGTGCCACAGGCCGCGCGATGCGGTGAACCCGTCGCTGGGGCCGGCCGCCGCGCTGTCACCGCTCAGCATGCTCCCGGCGGCCGCGCCGCCGAGCAGTCCGAGCCCGAGGACCACACAGGCCGCGGCCGCCGCGGCCCTGGCGGGGTGCCGGGCCGGAACGGGCCGCAGCCGGGTGGTCGTCTCCACCGGCGTCTCGTCGGCGACCGGATGCGGCTGTGTACGGATCGCCGGGCCGCCCGCGCCCGGCCGCGGGGTGAGATCGACGGCGCCGACCGGACGGCGGCGGGTGGCCGGGGGCACCGGAGGCCGGGGCGGGTAGGCCGGCGGCGCGGTGGTGGGCCGGGGCGGGACGCCGGACCGCGGGGCGGACGTTCCGGCCCGTGAACCGGCTGACGTGCCGGGCGGTTCGGGAGACTCAGGAGATGCTGCGGACGATGCCGCGGATTCCTGGGATGCGGACGATGCAGCGGATACTGCCGATGCTGCGGGTGCAGGTACTGCGGATGTTGCGGGTGCGGGCGATTCGACGACCGGGCGCAGCCGGGTGGTCGTCTCGGTGGGGGTCTCTGCCGGGGGCTCCCCCGTGCCGGTCCGCGCGGGCGGCGGTTCCTTCGGGCGGGGCGGGAAGGACGGGAAGGGGGCACGTCGCGCCTCGGTACTCATCCGCCCCCCTGTGCGTCCGCCCGAATTCGCCTTCCTGGCGGGTCCGTCGGTCACTCTACGGGCTGGCACGGGACCTGCGGGAACCGGACGGTACGCACGGGGCATCTGCCCAGAACATCCCCCTACCCTCCGGTATTCATGTCTGGCAGGCTTCGGCCATGACGCCCCGTGCTGCTGACCGGACCCGGTACGACCGGGCCACCGCCGCTCTCGATGCCCCGCTGGCGATCGTCGATCTCGAAGCCTTCGACGCCAACGCCGACGACCTGGTCCGCCGCGCGGCGGGCAAACCGATCCGGGTGGCCAGCAAGTCCGTACGCTGCCGGGCGCTCCTGGAACGGGTGCTGGAGCGGGACGGGTTCGAGGGACTGATGTCCTTCACCCTGGCGGAGTCGCTGTGGCTGGCGCGTTCGGGCTTCGACGACGTGCTCCTCGCGTACCCGTCGGCCGACCGCGGTGGCTACGCCGAGCTGGCCGGCGACCCCAAGCTCGCCGCCGCCGTGACCGTCATGGTGGACGATCCGGCCCAGCTGGAGCTGATCGACCGCGCACGGGCCGGCGGCCGCGAGGAGATCAGGGTCTGCCTGGAGCTGGACACCTCGCTCCGGATGCTCGCCGGCCGGGTACGGATCGGGGCGCTCAGGTCGCCGCTGCGCGAGCCCGCCCAACTCGCCGAGCTGGCAAGGTCGGTGGCGCGCCGTCCGGGGTTCCGGCTGGTGGGCCTCATGGCGTACGAGGGCCATATCGCCGGGGTCGGCGACTCGGTGGCCGGACGGCCGCTGCGCTCCCGCGCGGTGCGGCTGATGCAGTCGGCGGCCCGCAGGGAGCTGGCGGCCCGGCGGGCCGCCGTGGTGCGGGCGGTGCGGGCGGTGGCGCCCGACCTGGAGTTCGTGAACGGCGGTGGGACGGGCAGCGTCCAGCACACGGCGGCCGAGGCCGCGGTGACCGAGATCGCGGCGGGTTCCGGCCTCTATGTGCCGCGGCTCTTCGACAACTACACCTCTTTCACCGGGCGTCCGGCGGCCCTCTTCGCCATGCCGGTGGTGCGCAGGCCGGGCGTGGGCGTGGTGACCGTGCTCGGCGGCGGCTACCCCGCGTCGGGCGCGGCGGGGGCGGACCGGCTGCCCGTCCCGTACCTTCCGGAGGGCCTTCGCTACGACCCGCAGGAGGGGCCGGGCGAGGTCCAGACACCCCTGCTGGGCTCACCCGCCGACGATCTGCTCATCGGTGACAAGGTGTGGTTCCGGCACGCGAAGTCGGGCGAGCTGTGCGAGCGGTTCGACGCGCTGCAGCTGATCGAGGGGGACCGGGTGACCGGGACCGCGCCGACGTACCGCGGTGAGGGGCACACCTTCCTGTAGCTCCCCGACCCGGCGCCCCGTTGCCCTCTTCTCTCCGTGATTCCCTGACTCCCTGGTTCCCGCTCCGGCCTGAGGGGGCGTCAGTGACCGATCCTGCTGCCCACCCCGCCGCTGGTGGCATCGCCGATGGGCCGGATCCCGCTGGTGATGGTGTCCATGCCGCCCAGCGGCGGTCCGTCCGGCCCGGCGTCGAAGGCGAAGCGCACCACCACCATCGACTCGGAGCCGAGCGACGACGGGAAGGCGACGGTCTGCACGTAACCGCCGGGCCCCGCACCGGTCCTGACCCGCCAGCGCACCAGATAGCCGGTGCGGCCCGCGACCACCACGGACTGGGACTTGAGCCGGGTGTGCGAGGTGATGCCGTCGTAGTTGAGATCTCCGACGAGATCCCTGTCGTACGAGCTGTCGGCGGCGTCCTTGATGTCCGCCTTGGCCACGGCCTCCGCCGAGGGGAGTTCGGTCTCGTCGGCGGTGCGTGAGGTCACCGTGCCGTGGTAGCAGAACGAGGCCGAGTCGCCGGGGCACTCGTAGGAGTGGCTGGTCCGCATGGTCGTCACGTCATCGACCGTGCTCGTCGGCTTCTCCCAGCCGGCCGGGACCGGCAGGGTGATGCCGTTCAGCTCGTCGACGAGCAGCGAGGGGTCGTCGGTCGGCGGCGCGGCGGTGTTCGGGCCGTGTGTCCCGGCGGCCGTGGCCTGGTGCGAGGCGGGCACGCCGGTGGCGGACGGGGAGTGCGCCGTTCTGCCGTGACCGCCGCTGTTGACCACGGTGACCACCACCGTCACGGCCAGGGCGACGGCGACCACCGCGCCGACGGCGATCGGCACCGCACGCGGCAGCCCGCCGGGCCCGCGCCCGGCCGCCGGCGCGGGCGGCGGCGGACCGAAGCCGTGCGGTACGGCTTGGTGCGATCCGGGCCGGTGCGGTCCCGGCTGCTGCGGTACGGCGTCGAGCGGGCGGGTGTGCGCGGTCCAGGCCGCGCCGTCCCACCACCGCTCGGTGGCGGGCAGGCCGGCGTCCGGGTACCAGCCGGGCGGGGTCGTGTGGGTCATCCGGTCACTCTAGAGTCAGGCCCCCGGCACCGGGGGCCCGGTCCGGACGACGGGTCCTGGCACCGCAGGCCCTAGCACCGCGGGGCGGCCGTCGCGTCGACGTGCTCGGCGACAGCGACGACGACGATCCGGGTCTCGGGCGCCGTGGCACGCCAGCGGTGCCGTACTCCCCCGGAGAGGAACAGGCTGTCGCCGCGCTCCAGTCGGTACGCCCGGCCCTCCGCCTCCACCTCGGCCGCGCCCTCGGCCACGTACAGCACCTCGTCGTTGCGGTGCTGGAACTCGCGCCCGGTCTCCTGCTCGCCCGTGAACTCCATGGCGTGCAGCTGGTGGTGTCCGCGCACCAGGTCCCGGATCTGCGGCTCGGGGTCCGGCACGGCCCCGGTGGCGGCCGTCGCACGGACGACGTCGACCGTGCGTCCCGCGTCGGACGCGGCCAGCAGTTCCACGGCCGTGGTCTCCAGCGCGTCGGCGACCCGCTGGAGCGAGCGCTCGCTCGGCCGCGCCCGCTGGTTCTCGATCTGGCTGAGGAAGGGCACCGAGAGTCCGCTGCGCGCGGAGACCTTGGCGAGGGTGAGTCCCAGTGTGCGGCGGCGCCTGCGGACGGCGGCACCCACCCGGAACGCCTCCTTCTCCTTAGCGTCCATCTCTGGTTCCCCTCCCCTTGCCCTGTCGCCCGTCGTGTCTGCAAGCACCTTACGCAGCTTCGGGCCACCGGAGGGTCCTCCTGCCACACCCGCGTCGTACAACCGCTCCGCCGCACAACCGCGCGCCCGCATCCGGCACCGCGCGGACCCGCCTCCCCAAGTGCGGATCTGCGGTACGAAGTTGACGGCACGGAGCCCGGAACGCCGCGAGGGGCGGACAACGCCGGTGGCGTTGCCCGCCCCTCGCGGGAGAGCCTTCCGCGGAAGATCCCGCGGGAGAAACCGGATCAGCTGCCGACAGGCGCCAGCTTGTCCTCCAGGCCCGGGTTCGCGTCGAGCCACTTGCGAGCGGACTCCTTCTCCTTGCCCGCACCGCCGTCCTGGATCGCGACCTCCAGGGAGTTGAGCTTGTCCTCGCTGAGCTTGAAGTTCTTCAGCCAGCCGTTCAGCTCGGGCAGGTCCTTGCCGAAGTCCTTGCGGGCCACGGTGTGGATCGAGTCGCTCTTGCCCCAGGCACCCTTCGGGTCCTTGAGCTTCGTCAGGTCGTACTTGCCGTACGCCCAGTGCGGCGACCACAGCACCACCACGACCGGCTCCTTCTTCTTGATGGAGCGGGCCAGCTGCGCCAGCATCGACGACGTACTCGACGACACCACCTTGTACTCACCCTGCAACCCGTAGGCCTTCAGGACCTTCTTGTTCAGCAGACCCATCTCACCGGCACTCGACTCAATACCGATGATCTTGCCGTTGAACTCCTTGCCCTTGCCCTTCAGATCCGCCAGGGACTTCACACCCTTGACATACGAAGGCACGGACAGCTCAAGTGACGTCGGGCCGTACCAGGAGCCGACATCGGTGAGTTTGCTCTTGTATCTGTCCCAGTACTGCTTGTGGGTCGTCGGCAGCCAGGAGTCGAACTGCACATCTTCCTGGCCCTGGGCCAGCGCGGTGTACAGCGGCCCGGGGTCGAGCTGCTTGACGTTGGGCTTGTAGCCGCGGTCCTCCAGGATGTTGTCCCAGAGGTATGTGGAGGCGATGGCCTCGTCCCACGGGAAGAAGCCCAGGTTGACGCTCTTGCCGGCGTCCTTGCCCTTCTGCGGGGCGCCCGCACCCTTCGCGACGGGCGCGAGCTTGGCGGCCATGCCCGGGTTCTTCTTCAGCCAGGCGCGCACACCGTCCTGCTCGTGGCCCTCACCGGCGGCCTGGACCGAGTTCTCCAGGCTGGTCAGCTGGTCCTCGGTGAGCTTGAAGTCCTTGAGCCACTTCGCGACCGTCGGGTCCTTCTTGTCGAAGCCCTTGTGCGCGACGGTGTGGATCGAGTCGCTCTTGCCCCAGGCACCCTTCGGGTCCTTGAGCTTCGTCAGGTCGTACTTGCCGTACGCCCAGTGCGGCGACCACAGCACCACCACGACCGGCTCCTTCTTCTTGATGGAGCGGGCCAGCTGCGCCAGCATCGACGACGTACTCGACGACACCACCTTGTACTCACCCTGCAACCCGTAGGCCTTCAGGACCTTCTTGTTCAGCAGACCCATCTCACCGGCACTCGACTCAATACCGATGATCTTGCCGTTGAACTCCTTGCCCTTGCCCTTCAGATCCGCCAGGGACTTCACACCCTTGACATACGAAGGCACCGTCAGTTCGAGCGACGTCGGGCCGTACCACGTGCCCATGTCATCGAGCTGGGACTTGTACTTGTTCCAGTAGTCCTTGTGGGTCGTCGGCAGCCAGGAGTCGGTCTGGAAGTCGATGTCGCCGCGGGCCACACCGGAGTAGAGCGGGCCGGCGTCGAGCTGCTTGACGTCGGTCGTGTAGCCGCGCTCCTCCAGCAGCTCCTTCCACAGGTACGTGGAGGCGATGCCCTCGTCCCAGGGGATGTACCCCATCTTGATCTGCTTGCCGTGGCCGACGTCCGAGCCCGCCTGCGACGAGCCGTTGCTGTCGGAGGCCGAGCCGAGGTTCATGCCGCCCGCGACGAGCCCCAGGATCACGACGCCGATCATGGCGACGGTGGTGCCGGGGCGGTAGTGCGCGAAGCTCCACTTCTGGGCCACGGAGGCCGCCTTCGCGGCGGCCCGCCGGCCGAGCGGGGAGACGCGCTGGTTGAGGGCGCCGGTCATCCGGTCCAGATAGATGGCGAGGATGACCACGGCCACACCGCTCTCGGCGGCGAGACCGACCTGGAGCTGGGTGATGGCCGCGTAGACCTTCTCACCGAGACCGCCCGCACCGGCCATACCGCCGATGACGACCATGGAGAGCGCGAGCATGATGACCTGGTTGACACCGGCCATGATGGTCGGCAGCGCGAGGGGCAGCTGGACCCGGCGCAGGATGTTGCGCGGGGTGGTGCCGAACGCCTCGGCGGCCTCGACCAGTTCGCCGTCGACCTGCCGGATGCCGAGCTCGGTCATCCGGACGCCCGGGGGCATCGCGAAGACGATCGTGGCGATCACGCCGGGGGTCACCCCGACGCCGAAGAACATGACGCCCGGGATCAGGTAGACGAAGGCGGGCATCGTCTGCATGACGTCGAGCACCGGGCGCACCACGGCGCCGACCTTCGCGTTGCGCGCCGCCCAGATACCCAGCGGCACCGCGATCACGATCGTGATGGCCGCCGCGACGATCACCAGCGACAGCGTTTCCATCCCGTCGTCCCAGAGGGAGAGGGAGTCGATCAGGGCGAAGCCGACAAAGGTCAGCACCGCCGGTATCAGTCCGCGCAGCCAGAAGGCGAGGACGGCGAAGATGCCCGCCATCAGCAGCGGCTCACCGCCGCCCAGTACCGCGTCGACGCCGTTGTACATGTGCGTGAGCACGCTGTTGATGGCGTCGAAGAGCCAGCCGACGTTGTCCGTCAGCCATTTGACGATGTTTTCGACCCAGTCGCCGAAATGGAACCTAGGCACTGGCGACCGCCTTGTTCTTGGGGGCTGCGTCGCAGGCCAGCGGGGCCTCGGCGTACTCGCCGAGGAATCCTATGAGACGGGACTGCTGCACGACTCCGACGATCTTGCCCTGGGCGTTCTTCACGGACACGTCGTGCGGGACACGCGCGCTCACGCCGCACAGGTCGGCGAAGGTGGTGTCGGGCGTGACGGTCTCGCAGCCGCAGGTGCCCGCGTCGGGGCGGTGGTCGTCGGTCATCATCGCCGCGGCGGTGAGGACCCGCGTGCGGTCCACGTCCTTGGTGAAGGAGGCGACGTAGTCGTTGGCCGGCGTGATGAGGATGTCCTCGGCGGAGCCGAGCTGGACTATCTCACCGTCGCGCATGACCGCGATACTGTCGCCGAGGCGCATGGCCTCATTGAGGTCGTGGGTGATGAAGACGATCGTCTTCTTCAGCCGCTTCTGCAGTTCGAGCAGCTGGTCCTGCATGTCGCGGCGGATCAGCGGGTCGAGCGCGCTGAAGGACTCGTCCATCAGCAGCAGGTCGGCGTCGGTGGCGAGCGCGCGGGCCAGGCCCACACGCTGCTGCATACCGCCGGACAGCTCGTCGGGCCAGGAGTTCTCCCAGCCCGCGAGACCCGTCATCTCCAGGGCCTCGGCCGCCCGCTTGTCGCGCTCCGCGCGGGGCACGCCCTGGACCTCCAGGCCGTAGCCGGCGTTCTCCAGGACGCTGCGGTGGGGGAAGAGCGCGAAGTGCTGGAAGACCATGCTGATCTTCTTCGAGCGGACCTCGCGCAGCTCGCTGTCGCTGAGCGCGGTCAGGTCCTGGCCGTCGAAGAGCACACGGCCCGACGTCGGCTCCAGGAGTCCGTTGAGCATGCGCAGCAGCGTGGACTTGCCGGATCCCGAGAGACCCATGACCACGAAGATGTGGCCCGGCTCGACGGTGAAGGATGCGTCGATGACCGCAGCAGTCGTCCCTTCACCGCGCAGCTCATCGCGGCCGGTGCCGTTCTCGAGTTTCCGCACGGCTTCATCGGGTCGTCTGCCGAACACTTTGTACAAGCGGTCGGCTTGCAGCCTGGACACATACACCTCACGCGTTGAAACGAATACGACCTGCCACCCCCGTGTCGACGGGTCGTGGAGCGGCGCGGTATCGGTCCGCTTCACCCTCGCAATACTTGAATCTGCTACTGGTTCCGCTCCGTGGCGGCGCCTGCCCACCTTTATGCGGCCCAAACAGAAGAGTGACCCAGCTCACTTCGGGTGAGCTGTCAGTGGCGTGCGGCATGATCGGGGTGTGACGCGACGCCTGATGCTCCTCGACACCGCTTCCCTCTACTACCGGGCCTATTTCGGGGTCCCCGACACCGTACGGGCCCCGGACGGCACCCCGGTCAATGCCGTGCGCGGGCTGCTCGACTTCATCGCCCGGCTGGTGCAGGACCACCGCCCGGACTCCCTGGTCGCCTGCATGGACGCGGACTGGCGCCCCCAGTGGCGGGTCGACCTGATCCCCTCGTACAAGGCGCACCGGGTGGCGCAGGAGACCGACCAGGGCCCCGACGAGGAGGACACCCCGGACACCCTTGCCCCGCAGGTGCCGATGATCGAGCAGGTGCTCGATGCCCTGGGGATCGCCCGGGTCGGCGTCGAGGGGTACGAGGCGGACGACGTGATCGGCACGCTCGCCGGCCGGGCCACCGGACCCGTCGACATCGTCACCGGGGACCGCGACCTCTACCAGCTGGTGGACGACGCCCGCGGCATCAGGGTCCTCTATCCGCTGAAGGGCGTCGGAAACCTCCAGCTCACCGACGAGGCGCTGCTGCGCGAGAAGTACGGGGTGACCGGCCAGGGGTATGTGGACCTGGCGCTGCTGCGGGGCGACCCGAGCGACGGGCTGCCCGGCGTTCCGGGGATCGGCGAGAAGACCGCGGCGAAGCTGCTCGACGCGTTCGGGGATCTGGCCGGAATCATGGCCGCGGTCGACGACCCGGTGTCCCGGCTCACCCCCTCGCAGCGCAGGAAGCTGGACGAGGCGCGCCCCTATGTCGCGGTGGCGCCGAAGGTGGTGCGGGTGGCTTCGGACGTACCGCTGCCGCCGTTCGACCCGGCCCTGCCCGCCGAGCCGCGCGACCCCGCCACCCTGGAACAGCAGGGCGCCCTGTGGGGCCTGGGCGGATCGCTTCAGCGCCTGCTCTCCACTCTCCAGGGCTGAGGTGTTAACTTAGGCGAGCCTAACCACAACGATCAGGGGAGCCGTCCGTGGCGGAAGCACCGGCCCGTAAGACACCGCAGGCCCACGAGGCGCAGGTGGTCCGTACCGAGCGGATCACCCCGCACATGGTCCGTCTGGTCCTCGCCGGCGAGGGGCTGGACGCGTTCGACGCGGCGGAGTTCACCGACCACTACATCAAGGTGCTCTTCGCGCCCGAGGGCGTGAGCTACCCGGAACCGTTCGACATGGCCCGGATCCGCGAGGAGTTCCCGCGCGAGCAGTGGCCGGTGACCCGGACGTACACGGTGCGGTCCTGGGATCCGGCGCTGGGCGAGCTGGTGGTCGACTTCGTCGTGCACGGCACCGAAGGTCTTGCCGGTCCGTGGGCGGCCGCCGCCCGGCCCGGCGACACGATGCGCTTCCTCGGCCCCGGCGGCGGCTACGCCCCGGACCCGGCCGCCGGCTGGCACCTGCTGGCCGGTGACGAGAGCGCGCTGCCCGCGATCGCTGCCGCGGTCGAGCGGATGCCGGAGGGCGCCGTGGTGCACGCGTTCGTGGAGGTTTCGGGCCCCGCCGAGGAGCAGAAGATCGCGGCGCCGGACGGCGTCGGGGTGCACTGGCTGCACCGCGGTGACCGCCCGGCGGGCGAGGCCCTGATCGACGCGGTGAAGGCACTGGACTTCCCGTCGGGTGAGGTCAGCGCCTTCGTGCACGGCGAAGCGGGCTGTGTGAAGGAGCTGCGGCGCCATCTGCGGCTGGACCGGGGGATCCCCCGCGAACAGCTGTCCATCTCGGGCTACTGGCGGCTGGGCCAGAACGACGAGACCTGGCGCGCGGCGAAGCGCGAGTGGAACGCCCAGGTGGAGGCCGAGCAGGAGCAGGCGGGCTGACCCGCCTCCCTACTCCCCGTCGCGGCAGGCCCCGGCAGCGAGCACTGCGCTCGGTGCGGGGGCCTGCCGCTGTACGGGGCAGGGGTGTTCAGACCGCACCTTTCGGGCTGCGGTGTTCAGGCCCCGGTGTTCAGGGCTGTGCCGCGGTGTTCAGGGCTATACAGAGCGCTGGTACGACCGGAACGTGCGGGTCGACAGCTGGACCGCGACGACCGCCAGGACGAGCAGCGCTCCCCCGCGGCTGAGCACCAGGAACCGGTCCGGGTCAGCGGCCATCGCCGAACGGCCCGCGACCATGGCCCAGTTGACCGGGTTGAAGTCGGCGATGTACCGCATCCAGGACGGCATCTGGGACGGCGCCATGAAGGCGGAGGAGAGGAAGGTCAGCGGCAGCAGCAGAAACGTGTTGATACCGATGATCGACTCCCGTTGGCGCACCAGCATGCCGAGCGCGTTGGAGAGCGCGCCGAAGACCGTGCCGAGCAGGATCGACGCCAACACCAGCACGGCGAGTCCACCCGCGCCGCCGGGATAGTCCGCACCGCCCAGCATCCCGAGCAGCACGATGATCACGGACTGGACGGCGGTGGAGATGCCGTTCTGCACGACGTTGGCGTTCATCAGCGCGGTACGGCTGACCGGCGTGGTGAGGAACCTGTTGAGCGTGCCGCGGTCGATCTCCTCCAGGGTCCCCATACCGGCCCACATGCTGGATCCCAGCGCGCTCATCACCACGATGCCGGGGATCAGGTAGTCCAGATAGCTGGAGGTGCCGAAGCCTCCGAGCTGTACGACCTTCTTGAAGAGGTTGCCGAAGAGGAACAGCCAGATCACCGGCTGGATCAGCGAGATCAGCAGGAAGACGGGCTGCCGCAGGATCGCGGTCAGCTGGCGCTGCGTCATATACCAGGTCTGGCGGAGGGCGACGGCGCTCATCGGGTACCTCCGGCGGTGGCGGGTTCGAGGGTGCGGTCGTCCTGCGCCTCGGAGAAGCGGCGGCCCGCGTAGCGCAGATAGACGTCGTCGAGGGAGGGCCGCGCGACGGTCGCCGACGCGACCACGGCCCCGGCCCGCTCCAGCGCGGCGAGCAGCACGGGCACGGCAGCGGCGCCGTCGTCGGCGCGGGCGCTGATCCTGCGCCCCTCGATCAGCACCTCGTGAATGCCGGGCAGCCCGCCGACGGCCGCGGCGAGCGACGTCCGCCCGGCCTCGGCGCGCAGCTCCATGTGCACGGCGTCGCCGCGCAGTTCACCCTTGAGCTGGTCGGGCGAGCCCTCCACCACGACCCGGCCGCGGTCGACGATCGCGATACGTTCGGCGAGCCGGTCGGCCTCCTCCAGATAGTGGGTGGTGAGCAGAATGGTCAGCCCCTCGTCACCCGCGAGCCGGGAGATCTCGTCCCACATCGCCGCGCGTGCCTCCGGGTCGAGCCCGGTCGTCGGTTCGTCGAGGAAGAGCACATCGGGCCGGTGGACCAGGCCGAGCGCCACATCCAGCCGGCGCTGCATTCCGCCGGAGTACCCCTTCACCGCGCGCTTCCCCGCACCGGCCAGGTCGAACCGGTCGAGCAGTTCGTCGGCACGCCGGTTGAGCGCGGCGCCCGTCAGTCCGTACAGCCTGCCCTGGAGCTGCAGGTTCTCGCGGCCGGTGGCCACCGGGTCCGCGCCCGACCTCTGGGCGACCACACCGATGGCGCGGCGTACCCGGTCGGGGTGGCGCAGCACATCGTGCCCGGCCACGGTCGCCTCTCCGCTGGTGGCGCGGGCGAGGGTGGTGAGGATCTTGACGGTCGTGGACTTTCCGGCGCCGTTGGGGCCGAGGAGGCCGAAGACCTTGCCGGTCTCGACCGTGATGTCCATACCGTTGAGGGCGGTGATTCCGCCGGGATAGGTCTTGATCAGTTTCCGCGCCAGGACTGCGGGCGCACGGGTGCTCATGACGGGGCTCTCCTGTGGTGAGCGGGGGTTCTCGGGCATACCGAGCCGATCCGCGTGAGGAGCGCCGGGCTATCGTTGGTGTGCCGCACCTCGATGGCCTGGCCTGCCGCACGGCAGTCCGGTCCGGGGTTCGAACCCTGGCGGGAGCTGCTCCAACAGCGCCCGCCAGGGCTTTCTAATCTCTGCCGCTGTCGTGTGCGCGGCTTGTGTCTGCTGGGTTCATCTCCTCCAACGCCCGCCATTCGGGCGGAATTTCACCGGTCTCGTGCAGAGACCGCCATCCGTCGAGACCACTGAGCGACCCGTCCGCGACCTCCGTGCGGAGCGTGCGGATCCAGTCGGCCTCGGCCTCGATCATGTGCAGTTTGTACTCGATCTCCACCAGGAAGATCCGGGGCAGCGTCTCGTACAGCTTGTGCAGCGCGCCCCGCAGTGAGGCGGCCTCCACATCGAGCGAGCCGAGCCGCTCCGCGAGGAGCGCCGTCGCCTCACCGGGCGGCAGCACCCCCAGGAACGACAGCGCGGTCCCGAACAACGGGAACTCGGCCGCCGGGACGGCCAGCAGATCGGACATCCAGTCGAGCATCTCCGTACGGCCGCTGTCGGTGAGGCCGTACAGAGTGCGCTCGGGACGGTTGCCCTGCCGCTGCACATCGGCGACCTCCACGAAGCCGTGCTTCTCCAGGTTCTGCACGACCGTGTAGAGCGAGCCGAAATTGATCTTGACGCTCTGCTCCTTGCCGCGCTGCCGGAGCGTCTGCGCGATCTCGTACGGATGCATGGGGCGTTCGTGCAGCGTCACCATGACCGCAAGGGCCAGGGGATTGCTCAGTTTGCGCCGCCTTCCGGCCACCGCACCCACCACCTCGCCGCTGTCCCGCCATTCGAATACTCGTCACCGAATATATCGCGAGTACCGAGAGTGGGCAACCACGATGTATCGCGAATCTCCGGGGAACTCGGAACGATTCGCACAACCGGCCAATCCGCTGCCCGGCCCGCTCCGAATGTCCATCGAGCACTCGTATGCCCCCTGCCCGCCCCTGCGGAGGAACCCCACGTGAAGGAAGCCGTACACACTCGCGTACTACCGGGGACTTGCCTGCCGGGAAGTGGCTGAGCTGCTCGTCGTACCGCTCGGCACCATCAAGACTCGACTGCGCGACGGACTCATCCGGATGCGCGACTGCCTGGGGGCAGCCCATGATGACAGCGGATCTGCACATACTCACCGGCGCTTACGCACTCCACGCCCTGGAACCCGACGAGCGAGCCGCATTCGAACAGCATCTCCAGGCATGTCCCGCCTGCACCCAGGAAGTCCGTGAGCTGGTGGCGACAGCGGGCAGGCTGGCGCTCGCCGTCACCGTGACCGCGCCGCCCGCGCTCAAGCAGGAGGTCCTGCGACGGATCTCCACCGAGCGCCAGGACACGGCGCTGATTGCCCGGCAGCACCGCGATGGCGGCACCGGGCGGGGTGGGCGGGCGCTCTCGCGCTTCGCACTGGCCGCCTGTCTCGCCTCGGCCGTCGGGTTCGGCGGGATCGCCGTGTGGCAGCACCGGGCGGCCGGCGACGCCAGGAACTCCGCTGCGCAGGCGCAGCAGCAGGCCCGTGCGCTGACCGCGGTGCTCGCCGCGCCGGACGCCAAGGTCACGACCGGGAAGCTGAAGGACGGGGCGAGCGGCACGGTCGTCGTCTCGCACACCAGGAACAGAGCGGCATTCCTCACGTCGGGACTGCCGAAGCCACCGAGCGGCAAGGTCTACCAGCTCTGGTTCAACGACAACGGGACGATGCGCTCCGCCGGTCTGCTGAATCCTTCGACCTCCTCGGAGAGCGTGCTCATGGATGGCTCGGTCAACTCCGCGGCCGGTATGGGCATCACAGTCGAACCGGCCGGCGGCTCGAAGGCGCCGACGACCACCCCGCTGGCACTGATGAAGTTCGCGGCCTGAAACCGGCTGGGGGAAGTGATCGTGAGGGGGCCCGGCCGGGCCCCCTCACGATTCGCTGTGACTCTCCCGTCAGCTCCGCTTCGGCGGCAGCGGGAAGAACCCACTGGTCCGCGCGGTGTAATCGGCGAAGCCCGGCCGGTCGGCCATATGCCGCTCAAGCAGCCGCTTTCCGCTTCCGCCGATCAGCAGGAAGCTCATCACGAGCGGACTCACCACGGTGGCTGCGGCCACCACCGGATCGTCACAGACAAGCAGGAAAAGCCCCCACCAGACGCAGAAGTCACCGAAGTAGTTCGGGTGCCTGGTCCAGGACCAGAGGCCGCGGTCCATGATCCGCCCGCTGTGCGCCGGATCGGCCTTGAAGCGGGCCAGCTGCCGGTCCCCCACTCCCTCGAAGAGCAGACCGACCAGCCATACCGCACAGCCCGCGTACCCGGCGGGCCCCATCGCACCAGACAGGTACTGCGCGGCCTGCACCGGCAGCGAGACGAGCACGACGAGGGCGGCCTGGAGCAGATAGACCATGCGCAGGGCGTACAGGTTCCGGTGGCCCGGGGCCTTGGCGAGCATCGCCTCGTAGCGCGCGTCCTCGCCGTGGCCGCGTCCGCGCCGCGCGATGTGGATGCCGAGCCGCAGCCCCCAGACCACGGTCAATGCCGTGACCACGAGCCGCCGCGTCCCGTCACCGCCCTCCCCCGCCGAGACCGCGTACGAGACCACCGCGACCGCGGCGAACGCCGGCCCCCAGACGATGTCGACGATCCGGTGCAGCCCCCTGGCCACCGCCACGGCGAAGGTGAGCAGCAGGACGGCGAACGCGGCGACGGCCGCCGCTCCCACCCCCTGGCCGAAGGCGCCCCACGGGTAACCGCTCACCGGCGGGCATCCTCGGCGTACCAGTCGCGCAGAGTGGCGGGCATCGCGCCGGCGCCGCTGTCGTCGGGCCGTACGCCGAGGATCTGGTCCACGCCCATCCGGCGCTCCTCGAACGCCAGCCGCCCGCCCACCAGATAGAGCCGCCAGACCCGTGCGGTCTCCTCACCGACCAGGGCGCGGAACTCCTCCCAGCGCTCCTCCAGCGTCCGCTCCCAGGCGGCGACGGTCCGGGTGTAGTGCTCGCGCATCGACTCCACGGCCCGTACCTCGAGGCCCGCGCCCTCAAGGAGCGAGACCGTCTCGCCCAGCGGACGCATGTGCATGTCGGGCGCGATGTACGCCTCGATGAAGGCGCCGCCGCCCGGGGCGACCGCGCCCCGGGACATCTGCTGGACCAGCACCCGGCCCGCCGGGCGGAGCATCCCGAACAGCGTGGCGGTGAAGCCGGGGTACTGCTCGTCGCCGACGTGCTCGCCCATCTCGATGGTGGACACCGCGTCGTAGTCGCCGCCGGTGATGTCGCGGTAGTCCGAGAGCCGGACCTCGACCAGATCGGTCAGCCCGCGCTCCACCACCTGGCGCCTGACGTACTCCGCCTGCTCGGCGGCCAGGGTGACGGCGGTGACCTTCACCTGGTGCTCCTGCGCCGCGTACAGGGTGAGCGATCCCCAGCCGCAGCCGATGTCGAGCAACCGGGCGCCGGGGGTCAGCGCGAGCTTGCGGCAGATCAGTTCCAGCTTGTCGCGCTGGGCGTCGGCCGCACCGTACTCCGGCTTGTCACTGGTCCAGTAGCCGCACGAGTACGCCATCGTCTCATCGAGCAGCAAGGCGTAGAAGTCGTTGGAGAGGTCGTAGTGGTGACTGATGGCGGCCCGGTCCCGGGCCTTGCTGTGCAGTGCGCCGCGCAGCCTGGCCTCGGCGGCCGGCGGCGCGGGGCGCGGGCCGACCGCGCCGAGCCGCACCGCGGTGCGCAGCGCGCGGGCCCGGTCGGCGACGGTGAGACGCGGTGGGCGCAGCCCGCGGGCCCGGACCGCGCTCCACACGGTGCGCAGGCCGTCGGCGAGGTCGCCTTCGATGTCCAGTTCACCGGTGATGTAGGCCTGGGCCAGGCCGAGTTCGTCGGGCTGCCAGACCAGGCGGCGCAGTGCGCGGCGGGAGCGCAGGACCACGACGGGAGCACCATCGGGGCCCGCGGTGGAACCGTCCCAGGCCCGCAGGCGCAGCGGAAGCCGGCCGCCGAGGAGCTGTTCGACCAGCGGGAACAGCTGCTGGGCGGCGCCGGTCCGGGTCTGAGGGCGCGTCATCGGGAGGTCTCCTCCTTGGAGAGCAGCAGTTGCTGCACGTCGAGATAGCCGGAGCGGAAACCCGCTTCGGAGTAGGCGAGGTAGAAGGTCCACAGCCGTCGGAAGGTCTGGTCGAAGCCCAGTGCCCCGACTTCGTCGGCCTGTTCCTCGAAGCGTTCGCGCCAGAGCCTCAGGGTCTCGGCGTAGTGCGGCCCGAACTCCTCGCGGCGCCGGACGCGCAGCGCCGTGTGCTCGGCGGTGATCTGCTCGATGGCCTCGGTCGACGGCAGCAGACCGCCGGGGAAGACGTACTTCTGGATCCAGGTGTGGGTGTCCTTGCTGGCCAGCATCCGCTCGTGCGGCATGGTGATCGCCTGGAGCGCGATCTTCCCGCCGGGCGCCAGCAGCCGGTCGAGGGTCGTGAAGTACTCGGGCCAGAACTCGGCGCCGACCGCCTCGATCATCTCGACGCTCACGATCGCGTCGTAACTGCCTTCGACCCGGCGGTAATCGAGGATCTCCACCGAGACACTGTCCTGGTGTCCCGCGGCGCGGATCCGCTCGACGGCCAGCTCGCGCTGTTCCCTGGAGAGCGTCACCGTGCGCACCCGGGCGCCACGCGCGGCGGCCCGGACGGCCAGCTCACCCCAGCCGGTGCCGATCTCCAGGAGTTCGGTGCCGGGGCCGACCCCGGCCTCGTCGAGCAGCCGGTCGATCTTGCGGTGCTGGGCTGCGGCCAGCACCGACCGGTCGGCGGGGAAGCCGCGGAAGAGGGCCGACGAGTACGACAGCGTCTCGTCGAGGAACAGCGCGAACAGGTCGTTGGAGAGGTCGTAGTGGTGGCTGATGTTCCCGCGCGAGCCCTCGGGTGTGTTGCGCCGGGCCACGGGCTACTTCCTGGCCCAGACGGTGCGCAGCTTCTGCAGTGGCGCGGGGATCAGGACCGCCGCCCGATCGGCGAGCACGGTCAGCACACCGACCAGGTCGGCAGCCGCCCACTCGCCCGCCATCCAGGACTCGCCGAAGCCGATCAGCCCGCCCGCGCCGATCCGCCGGAAGAACGCCTTGGGGTCGTGCACGTCGAGCAGCGGACCACCGCGCCCGAGTGTCTCGGCGCCGGCGAGGCGGACCCGCAGCGGAAGTCCGGCGAGCGCCCGGCGGACGATGTGCTCCGCGATGGCGGTACGCAGCCAGGACGCATCCGGCAGCCGGGCCACGTCCGGCCAGCGCTCGGCGTCGACCGCGGTGCGGGGCAGTGCTGCCGAGGGGGTGGCGGGCCCGGGAGATCCTGCGGATCCGGGAGACGCCGGGGAGACGGACACACTCACTTCACGCCCTCCTGGGGCAGATGACGGGGACGGGGCTGGACGGGCAGCCCGCGCAGATACAGCCAGATGCCATGTGCCCGGATTCCGAGGGAAAGGACCATGGTCGACCACGGGTGGCGCAGCGCCGACCGCAGCAGAACGGCCGGGGTGGCGGCCCGGCGTTCTCCCCGTACGGTCGCGGTGAACGGGCGCGCGTCGCCGCGCTCCAGATGCACCGCGAGATTCAGCCGCTCGCCCGGTTCGGGCAGCCGCATCCGGTAGTCGCCGTCCACGGGGAAGAACGGCGATACGTAGAACTCCTTCGGTACGGTGTCGCGGCCCGCCGGGTCGGGGCGCAGCAGATAGCAGTGCCGCTCGCCGTAGGTGTTGTGCACCTCGGCGACGACGCACAGCGGCCGGCCCTCCGCGTCACGGCACCAGTAGACGGTCAGCGGGTTGAAGACATGTCCGAACACCCGGGCGTGGGCGAGCATCAGCACACTGCCGCCGTCGAGGTCGACCCCGCGGGCGGCCAGGAAGGTGTCGAGCCCCTCGCGGATGGTCCGATCGCCCCCGCCGAAGTGGTCGCGGCCCTCGAACCGGGCGAGCGGTCGCAGCACGCTCGGCAGCCGGGGCGGCCTGTCAGGGTCGATCAACCACATATAGGTGCGGTGGTGCATGGTGTGCCGCTTCGGCGCGGTCCGCACATGCGTGATCGTGGACGGGTAGACGGCGTTCACCGGATCACCCCCAGTGCCTCTGCGGCGACGGCGCCCGAGCGACAGCCGTCCTCGTGGAACCCGGGCCGTGGTAGGCGCCCGCGTAGGCGGTGACACCCGGTCACCGAGAGGAGGCCGTGGTGTTCCAGGAAGCGGAAGAGCGGACCTGCGGGGTGGCCCGGGGCGGTCACCGGGTCGCAGGACCGGACCGCTGAGACCAGCGGGGTCCTGAAGTGCGAGGTGAAGTACGGGGAAAAGCCGCCGCGGCCGAGGAACTCGCCCAGGGTCAGTGCTTCGGTGTCTGCTCCGGCCTTCAGCAGTTTCCGGGCCAGGCGGTGGAAGCGCGGCACTTCCGCAAGCATCCGCAGATACCGCCCGCGGAAGGCGTCGCGGGGCTGGGCGAGGATTCCGGACAGGCCGCGCGCACCGGCGTATTGGAGGCCGCACTCCTCGCACCGCACCGACATGCTCATCTCCGACTCCTGCGTCTCAACGCCCAGTTCGGCGAAGAGCCGCAGCGACTGCGGATAGGTGCGCTTGTAGTGGACGACGAATCCGGAGTCGACCGTGTGCACCCGGCCGTCGGCCGACGGTATGTCGTGGGTGTGCGCGTGGCCGCCGATCCGGTCGTACGCCTCGTACAGCGAGACCTCATGCGCGCGCTGGAGAACATGCGCGGCGGTCAGCCCCGCGATCCCGCTTCCCACTACTGCCGTCCGGCGCCTCCGGTCTGCCATGCCGCTCCCTCCGGTACGTCATGTCGGGCACAACACCCCCTCATCAGGTATTCGCGGCCGGACCCCATTCGGATTGGTCCGTCACACGATCGGGCGACAGACCAATCCGCGACCGCACCGGCCGCGAATAGCCGACGTGAGTGCACTTCGGAGAGATGCGGCCGCACCGGGTCCCGGACACACCCGCCGCGCGACGCGTTACGTGGCGGCGGCTCACTCCGCATGTGCCCCATCCCTTGCAGCCGGTCTGAGCAGCCTTTTCCGCTAGGAGAACCCCATGCGCACCAACCGCTTCCCCCGCATCACCCTCGCCGTCGTCGGCGCGGTCGTCCTTCCGCTGGCGCTCTCCGCGTGCTCGTCCAACGACTCGAAGGGAGACTCGAAGGCGAGCTCGGACAAGGCGCCTTCGGCTGCGGCCACCAAGTCGAACGCCATGGACACCAGCAAGCCGTTCGGCCCCGGCTGTACCACGGTCCCGAAGAACGGCGCGGGCAGCTTCAACGGCATGGCCAAGGACCCGGTCGCCACCGCCGCCTCGAACAACCCGGCGCTGTCCACGCTGGTGACCGCGGTCAAGAAGGCCGGCCTGGTCGACACCCTGAACAGCGCCAAGAACATCACGGTGTTCGCCCCGACCAACGACGCCTTCAACAAGATCCCGAAGACTCAGCTGGACAAGGTCCTCAACGACAAGGCGATGCTGACCAAGATCCTCACGTACCACGTCGTCGGCCAGAAGCTCACGCCCAAGATGCTGGAGAACGGCAGCTACCCGACGCTGGAGAAGAGCAAGCTCACCACCTCGGGCTCCGGCGTCTCGTACAAGGTCGACGACACCTCCAACGTGGTCTGCGGCAACGTCCCGACGGCCAATGCGACGGTGTACATCGTCGATTCGGTGCTGATGCCGAAGTAGTCACGGTGGAGCAGGGAGACGTACGTCCTTCGGCGCGGGCCGCCGCACAGCAGGTGTGCGGCGGCCCGCGCCGTGCGTGCGGGGCGGGTGCCCCCGCCGCTCCACCGCTCGTACTCTTGACCCACCATGAGACGCAAGACTTCCCGGCTCCCGGGCCCCCTGCCCCAGCGCGAGGGCATCGACGCGGTGCGCTTGCGGCTTCCCGTGGACGGTGCGTGGACCACCGTCAGGGAGCACCTGGCCGAGCGGCTGCCGGGCGGCGCCGCCGAGGTCGACGCCATGCTGCGGAGGGGCGCGTTCGTCGGGGTGGACGGGCCGGTCCTGGCCGATACCACTTATCTGCCGGGCGCCTCGGTCTGGTTCCACCGGGACTTCCCCGACGAGGTACCCGTACCGTTCGCCATCACTGTGCGCCACCGCGACGAGCACATCGTCGTCGCCGACAAACCGCACTTCCTGGCCACCACCCCGCGGGGCAGGCACATCACCCAGACCGCGCTGGCACGGCTGCGCAAGGATCTCGGGCTGCCCGCGCTGAGCCCGGCCCACCGGCTGGACCGGCTGACCGCGGGGCTTGTGCTGTTCTCCGTGCGGCCCGAGGAGCGCGGCGCCTACCAGACGCTGTTCCGGGACCGGAAGGTACACAAGGAGTACGAGGGCGTCGCCCCGTACCGGGCCGGTCTTGAACTGCCGCACGTCTCCCGCAGCCGCATCGAGAAGGTGCCGGGGATCGTCGCCGCTTTCGAGACACCCGGCGAGCCGAACAGCGAGACCCGGATCGAGGCGGCCGGCCGCAGGGGGGATCTCGTGCGCTACCGGCTCACCCCGGTCACGGGCCGTACGCACCAGCTGCGCGTCCATATGAACGCGCTGGGCGTCCCACTGCTCGGCGACCCGTTCTTCCCGGTGGTCACCGACCCGCCGCCGGACGACTTCCGCAGGCCGCTGCAACTCCTCGCCCGGGTACTGGAGTTCACCGACCCGGTCACCGGCACCGAGCACCGCTTCGAGAGCGGCCGTTCGCTCCTGGCCTGGACGGCGTACGACGAGTGGGCCGCAGGCCGCTGAGCACACGCGTACGGGCCCCCGCAGGACTGCTCCCGCGGGGGCCCGTACGGCGCTTCGGTATGTGCGGTCAGCCCACCGAGCTGTACGCCACCACGCCCCGCCGCACCGCGTCGACCGCCTTGCGGGCGTTGCGCGAGACCGTGCTGTTCTCGCCGGGGGCCGCCGCCGCGATCTGGCCCAGGACGTCGATGACCTGCTTGCACCAGCGGACAAAGTCACCGGCCGGCATCTCGGCGTCGCGCAGCACCTCGTCGAGGCCCCGGCCGGATGCCCACTGGTAGGCCGCCCAGGCGAAGCCGAGGTCGGGTTCGCGCTGGCCCACGCCCTCCGTCTGGTTGATCTTGAAGTCCTCCTCCAGGGCGTCGAGCCTGCCCCAGATCCGGACCATCTCGCCCAGCGCGGTCTTCGCCGCACCGGCGGGGACCTTGGGCGCGACGGCGTCGTCGGACTGGCGCGCCTCGAAGACCAGGGCCGAGGCGCACGCGGCCAGTTCGGCGGGGCTGAGACCTTCCCAGACACCGGCCCGCAGACACTCGGACGCCAGCAGGTCCAGCTCGCCGTAGAGCCGGGCGAGGCGCTTGCCGTGCACGGTCGACTCGTCGCCGCGGAGGTAGTCCAGCTCGGTCAGCAGGGCGTAGATCCGGTCGAAGGTGCGGGCGATGGTGTTGGTCCGCCCCTCGATCCGGCGCTCCAGCTGACGGGTGTCGCGCTGCAGCCGGTGGTAGCGCTCGGCCCAGCGGGCGTGGTCCTCCCGCTCGTCGCAGCCGTGGCAGGGGTGCGCGCGCAGCTCGGTACGGAGCCGGGCGATCTCCCGGTCATCGGCGGCAGCGGCCCGCGGTTTGCGGTGCCGGTCGGGCACGATGTGCCCGGCCTTGGTCCGCAGCGCGGACGCCAGATCGCGCCTGGACTGGGGCGACTTCGCGTTGAACGACTTCGGGATCCGCATCCGGTCCAGGGTCTCGACCGGCACCGGGAAGTCCATCGCGGCGAGCCGCTTGACCTGCCGCTCGGCGGTGAGCACCAGCGGCCGCGGCCCGTCGTACGCCTCGAAGCCGCGGTGCCCGTTGGCCCGCCCGGCCGGCAGCCCCGGGTCCAGGACCAGCGCGAGGCCGGCGAACTTGCCGGTCGGCACATGGATGACGTCACCCGCCTTGAGCTTCTCCAGGGCGTCAGCGGCGGCGGCCCGCCGCTGCACGGCCCCCTGCTTGGCCAGCTCCGTCTCGCGGTCCTTGAGGTCCCGGCGCAGCCGCGCGTACTCCTCGAAGTCCCCGAGGTGGCAGGTCATGCCCTCGCGGTAGCCGGCGATGCCCTCCTCGTTCTTCTGCACCTGCTTGGAGATCCCGACGACCGACTTGTCGGCCTGGAACTGCGCGAAGGACGTTTCGAGCAGCTCCCGCGAACGGTGCCGGCCGAACTGCTGCACCAGATTGACGGCCATGTTGTACGAGGGCCGGAAGCTGGAACGCAGCGGGTAGGTGCGGGTTCCGGCGAGGCCCGCGAGCGCGCCGGGGTCCATGGCGCGCTGCCAGAGCACCACGGCGTGGCCCTCGATGTCGATGCCGCGCCGCCCGGCCCGGCCGGTCAGCTGCGTGTACTCGCCGGGGGTGATGTCGGCGTGCTGCTCGCCGTTCCACTTGACGAGCTTCTCCAGGACCACCGTGCGGGCGGGCATGTTGATGCCGAGCGCCAGGGTCTCCGTCGCGAACACGGCCTTCACCAGCCCGCGTACGAAGAGCTCCTCGACGACCTCCTTGAAGGTCGGCAGCATCCCGGCGTGGTGCGCGGCGATGCCCCGCTCCAGGCCTTCCAGCCACTCGTAGTACCCGAGGACGTGGAGGTCCTCGCGCGGGATGGCGGCGGTGCGCTCCTCGACGATCTCGCGGACCGTGGAGCGCGCCTCGTCGGAGTTGAGCCGCAGCCCCGCGTAGAGGCACTGCTGGACGGCGGCCTCGCAGCCGGCCCTGCTGAAGATGAAGGTGATGGCGGGCAGCAGTCCCTCGGCGTCGAGCCGGGCGATGACCTCGGCCCTGCTGGGGGTCCAGACCCGGCTGCGGGAGCGCCGCTCGCGCTCGCGGTCCGCCTCACGCACCATCTTGCCGCGACGGCGGTCCCGCGGGTTGTACGTGCGCTGGTTCTCCTGCCGGGCCATCCGCAGCAGGTCCGGGTTGACCTCGCGCTTGGCTCCGCCCCGCCCGCCGTGGTCCGTGGACTCCTCGAAGAGGTCGTACATCCGGCGCCCGGCGAGCACGTGCTGCCAGAGCGGGACGGGCCGGTGCTCGGAGACGATCACTTCGGTGTCGCCGCGGACGGTGTCCAGCCAGTCGCCGAACTCCTCGGCGTTGGACACGGTCGCGGAGAGCGACACCAGGGTCACCGAATCGGGCAGATGGATGATCACCTCCTCCCACACGGCGCCGCGGAAGCGGTCGGAGAGGTAGTGCACCTCGTCCATCACCACATAGCCGAGCCCCAGGAGCGCCTGCGAACCCGCGTACAGCATGTTCCGCAGGACCTCGGTGGTCATGACGACCACCGGGGCGTCCGCGTTCACGCTGTTGTCACCGGTGAGCAGGCCGACCTTGTCCGCCCCGTACCGCCGCGCCAGGTCCGCGTACTTCTGGTTGGACAGGGCCTTGATCGGGGTGGTGTAGAAGCACTTGCGGCCCTGCTCCAGGGCCAGGTGCACGGCGAACTCGCCGACGATCGTCTTGCCCGAGCCGGTGGGTGCCGCGACGAGCACACCCTTGCCCGCCTCCAGGGCCCGGCACGCCTCGATCTGGAACGGATCGAGATCGAAGTCGTACATGCCGCGGAAAGGGGCCAGCGCAGTGGCGTCCTCGACGGCGCGGATGCGGGCGGCTGCATAACGCTCAGCGGGCGAAAGGTCCTCGGTCATCTTGTCAACGAGCCTACCCGCCGCCTCCGACAGTCAGTGATCTTTATTTCAGCATTTCAACAGCCGATGACCCGGACCGCGCCCGGCACACACTCGGCGGTCAGCGGCAGCGCGCCCAGTGGCTCACCGTCCGCGTACCCGGTGACCCCGGCGGCCCCCAGCTCGATCCTGCGCACCCGGTACGAGGTGACGGCGGGATGGCCGAGGTGGGTGCCGCGGTAGACCTTCGGGAAGACCCTGACCAGGGTGGTGCGCGAGCAGGCACCGACCACAGTGACGTCGAGAAGACCGTCGTCCAGCTCCGCCCCGGCGCAGATCTTCATGCCCCCGCCGTACGACGGTCCGTTGCCGACGGCGACGAGCGTCGCCTCGATCTCGCGCGCCGGTCCCCCGTCCAGCACCAGCCGGTACGGGAGCGGCCGGAAGGCGGCCAGTTCGGCGACCATCGCCAGGTCGTACTTCAGCCGGCCGGCGGGCCAGCGCATCCGGTTGCCGCGGTCGTTGACCCGCGAGTCGAATCCGGCGGCGAGCACGCTCCCGAACCAGCGCTCCCCGGCCGGCCGGACCCCGGTGTTGTCCGCACGGTCACCCGGCTCCATACCGTCGTTCTGACCGGCGCCGTCGCCCGGAACGACCCGGCCGAGGTCGATCTCCCTGATGTTCCCGCCCTTGAGCGCCCCGGCCACCGAGCGGCCCGCCGCCGCCGGGTCCCGTACGGGCAGCCCGAGCCCGCGGGCGAAGTCGTTGCCGGTGCCGACGGCCACCACGCCCAGCGGGGTGCGGGTGCCCGCCACGGCCTGGAGGGCGAGGCTGATCATGCCGTCCCCTCCGACGGCTATGAGGGCGCCGGTCCCGTCCCGGACCGCCTCGCGCGCCCGGCGCAGCGCGTCGGGCGCGTCGCTGCCGAGCACCGTACGTACGGAGAAACCTGCGTCCCGCAACGCGGAAGCGGCCGGCTGCGCGGCGTGCGCGCCCCGGCCGCGTCCTGCGGTGGGATTGACGAAGAGGGTGATCTCGCTGGTCACCCGCCGGACCCTACAAGGTCAGGTCACGTCGTCGTAACCGCCCAGACCACGGGGGCTGGAACCGTCCGTCTCACTGCCGGCCTGTCCCGGTACCCGGGATGCGGGCACGGTCTCGACCTCTCCTATGTCCTCGGGGGTGAGGTCGAGCTCGGATGCCTCGTCGTCGCCGGGGCCCTCCTCGGCACGGAGCCTGCGCCGCCTGTCGTTCAGGATCGAGACGCCGGTGGCGACGAAGTAGAGGACCCAGATCGGGGCGGACAGCGCCAGCATCGAGAGCGGGTCCGTACTCGGCGTGGCGACCGCCGCGAACACGGTGATCCCGAGGACCATGCCGCGCCACCAGCCGAGCATCCGCTTCCCGGTGACGATCCCGGCGAAGTTGAGCATCACGAGCAGCAGCGGCAGCTCGAACGCGAGACCGAAGACGACGACCATACGCGTGACGAGATCCAGCAGATCGTCGAGCGGCAGGAGGTTCTTCACCCCGAAAGGCGTGAAGTTGATCAGCACCTTGGCGGTGGTCGGGAGTACCTCGTAGGCGAAGAGGGCACCACAGAGGAAGAGCGGGACTCCGGCCCCGACAAAACCGAGCGTGTAGCGCTTCTCGCTCTTGTGCAGACCCGGGGCGAGAAATGCCCACAGCTGGTAGAGCCAGATCGGTGACGCCCCCACGACGCCGGCCATGAGCGAGACCTTCAGCGAGAGCGTGAAGGGCCCGAGCAGGCCGTTGAGCGTGATCTGCGCGCAGGTCGTGCCCTTCGGCTGGGTGGCGAGATCGGCGAAGGCTGTCGGGCAGCCGACCGAGTGCAGCACCGGGCGGGTGAAGAAGTTGATGATGTCGTCGTAGAAGAAAGCGGCGATTATCGTGACCACGATGATCGCCAGAATCGCCTTCGCCAGGCGATTGCGCAGCTCACGCAGGTGCTCCACGAGGGGCATACGCCCATCGGGATCCCTATCCACTTTGCGGGCAGACACGAGCAACCCACGTCCTCATCTGTGCGGCGGGCTGCCGCTCACCGCGGAGCCCGCTCCGGCCCGGTTGTCAGCGCTTGGTCGAGTCCGACGGCTCGGTCACGGGACGGGCGCTGGTCACGTCTCCCGGAGCGGCCTGGATCGTACGCGGGACGTCGGTCTGGCCGTTGGTGTCCTGCGGCGGGTCGGCGGGGGCGGTCTGCTGGCCCTCCGACTTCATCGCCTTGGCCTCGCTCTTGAGGATGCGGGCGGACTTGCCCAGCGAACGGGCCATGTCCGGAAGCTTCTTCGCACCGAACAGCAGGACGATGACGACGAGGATCAGGATGATCTCGGGGGCGCCGAGCCTTCCGAACATAAGCTGTACCTTCTCACCGAGGCGGCTGGGTGGGGCTGCCGACCGATCGGACAGGCGTCCGGTCGTCGTGCTGGCAGCGATCGTAACCCGCGGGGGTAAACGCAGGGCAATCCCTGTGCAGACTCGCGCTTGCGGCCCGTACCTCGCTCCCGAGCCCGCGACCAGCAGCGTACCGCTCGAAACGGCCCGGCAGCAGAGCCGAGTGCCTCTATCGCAAACTTTCGCCGCTCCGCGCGAGCCCCGTGGCCGCGCGCTCCAGCCCCTCGGAGGCCTTACTGATCTGCTGTGTGGCGCGCGCCACTTCGCTGCCGAGGCGCTGGGCCTCGACGAAAACCCTGATGGCGAGCACACCGAGCACGGCGATTCCGAGGAACCCCAGAGCGATCGCGGTCATCGGCCAGAACATGTGAGCACCCTAGACAGTGGAGTGGAGGCGCAGCGTCCGCACGCCTCCGCCAGTGAGGAGTTCGACGATCCGCTCACCGGCCGGCTTGCGCACCGACGACCCGCAGTCGGGGCAGGTGAAGGAGTAGAAGGTGGTACGCCGGCTGGCGCCGATCGCCAGCCGGAGCGCACCCGCGGCCAGCTCGAACCGGCTGCGGCAGTCCGGGCAGGCGGCCCGGAAGATGACCGGGCCCACTTGCGCGGAAAATCCGGGCATAACCGACATATTCCTCAACTCCTCTACTCCTGCCCGTCATAGGCGGCGAGGGCCTCACGGGCCGCGAGACGTGCGCTGGCCGCCAGGTCACCCGGCGAGACGATGCGCCCGTCCCGGCCGAGCCGCAGGGCGAGCCTGCGCAGCGAGGCGGGGTCGGGGGTGCGCAGAGTGATGCGCAGCCCGCCGTCGGCGAGCTCCTCCGCGCTGTCGTGGGGGTAGTACTCGGCGACCCAGCGGCCGCCGGGGCCGGTCTCGACCACGACCTCCGGGTCCTCGGCCGCGGGCTGGACGAGCCCCGCCGACAGGTCACGCAGTTCGAGCTCGGGCGGCGCGGAGGGCTCGTCGAGCAGCCGGATCCCGGCGACCCGGTCCAGCCGGAAGGTGCGACGGGCCTCGGAGAGGTAGCACCAGGCCTCCATGTACGTATGGCCGACGGCGAAGAGCCTGATCGGGTCGACCTCACGCTCGGTGAGCTCGTCGCGGGCCGGCGAGTAGTACCGCAGCCAGAGCCTGCGCCGCTCCGAGATGGCCCGGTCCACGTCGGCGAACACACCGCCCTCGGACTCGAAGGTCACCGAGAGCCGGGAGCTGGCGCCCGCCACCTCACCGGCCGCGGCCTCCAGCTTCGCGGTGGCCCGCAGCAGCGCCTGCCGGTCTCCCTCGCGGAGCCCCGGCAGGGTCGCCACTGCACGCGCTGCCACCAGCAGGGCCGTGGCCTCGTCGGCGGCGAGCCGCAGCGGCGCGGCGACATCATCGGCGTTGTGCCACCAGATGGACTCGCCGTCGGTGTCGATGTCGAGGAGGTCGCCGCCGCGGAAGCTCGTCCCGCACATGGGCAGCACGTCCAGGTCCGAGATCAGCTCGTCCTCGGTGATGCCGAAGGCCCGCGCGACATCCCCGACACGGGCACCGGGGCGCTCGCGCAGATAGGTCACCAGGGACAGCATCCGGCGGGTCTGGTCGATCGCGTTCGTAGCCACGTGCTCCTCAGTCCTTGGCCACGGCGCGCAGCCGGTCCACCACGTCGGCCCGCAGATCCGCGGGGTCCAGCACGATCACGTCGGGGCCGAACTCCACCAGCCAGGCGTCCAGGCCGTGTCCGTACGGAATCTCCAACTCGTCCCATCCGTCGCCGAGTTCCCGGACGGCGGTGGCACGCGAGCGCAGCGGGTAACCCGCGCCGGAGCGCAGCCTGATCCGAGCGCTGCGGGTCGCAGTCTCGCCCGCCCAGGTCTCCACCGTCTCGCGTACGGTCACCACGTCCGGCACGTCGGCGGTGAACGCACCTGGCCTGGCACGGACTTTGCCGGTGATACGGGAGAGCCGGAACACCCGCTCGGCGCCGCGCTCACGGTCCCAGCCCGCGAGATACCAGTGGCCGCGCCAGCACTCCAGCGTCCAGGGTTCGACCTGACGGGCCTCGGGGCGGGCCGCGTTGGCCTTGCGGTAGTCGAAGACGACCGGGCGGCGGTCGCGGCAGGCCAGCATCAGCGGCTCGAACGCGGCCTCGTGCACCGGGATGCGCGGTTCCAGGGCGCCGTGCTGCACGGCGTACGGGTCCTCGGCCTCGGGCATTCCGGCGGCCCGGAGTTTCTGCAGGGCGCCGCTGGCCGCGCCGGCCAGCCGCGCCTGCTGCCAGACCTTGGCGGCCAGTCCGAGCGCCGCGGCCTCCTCGGCGTCGAGTGCGACCGGCGGAAGCCTGTTGCTGTCGCGGCGGGCCAGGTATCCGGCGTCCCCGTCCAGACTCTCGACCGTCTCGATGACCAGGCCGAGTTCCCGCAGATCGTCCTTGTCCCGTTCGAACATCCGGTTGAAGGACTCGTCCGACCCCGCTTCCAGATACGCCTCGATGGACCCCCGCAGTTCACGCTTGCTGAGGGGTCGCCTGGTTCCGAGCAGGCACAGCGCCAGATTCATGAGCCGCTCGGCCTTGGCAATCGCCATCGACGCCCTCTCTGGGGTCCGGAAGTGTCCGCCGGGGCGATTCCCCGGGAAGAACGCAGCACGTGGAACGCGGGACGTTCCACGACCGCCGACCGTACCGCTCCCGGGTGCCCGGTCAAAAGCCGAGGGTCCATGCCGGCAGGCATGGACCCTCGGAAACGATCAGTTCCGGTCAGACAGCGACCAGGTCACAGACGAAGATCAGCGTCTCGCCCGGCTTGATACGACCGCCGGCGCCCTGGTCTCCGTACGCGAGGTGCGCGGGGATGGTCAGCTGACGACGCCCGCCGACCTTCATGCCCTGGACACCCTGGTCCCAGCCGGAGATGACCTGGCCGACGCCGAGCTGGAACTCCAGCGGGGTGCCGCGGTTCCAGCTCGCGTCGAACTCCTCACCGGTGGAGAAGGCCACACCCACGTAGTGGACCTTGACCTTGTCCCCGGCCTTGGCGACGGCGCCGTCGCCCTCCCAGATCTCCTTGATCTCCAGCTCGGCCGGCGGCTCGCCGCCCGGGAAGTCGACCTCGGGCTTGTCGATGCTCACGTAATTGCTCCTACTTCTTGGTACTGGGCAACCGGGACAGTCTTACACTGCCGCCAGAATGTCGACGACGAAGACCAGCGTCGACTTGGCCGGCAGGGTCGTGCCCTGGGCCTTGTCGCCGTAGGCCAGCGACGGCGGGATCACCAGCAGGACCCGGCTGCCGACCTTCTTGCCGACGATTCCCTGGTCCCAGCCCTTGATGACGGCGCCCTCACCGATGGCCGTCTGGAACGGCGTGCCGCTCTTCCAGGACGAGTCGAACAGGGTCGCGGTGGACTTGCCCTCGTTGGGCTTCCAGGCAGCACCGCTGTACTGCATGTAGACGGTCTGGCCCTTCTTGACCGTGGCGCCCTTGCCCTGGATCAGCTCCTTGTCGACCAGCTTCGTCGGCGGGTCGCTCTTCGGTACGGAGATGGTGGCGGGCGCTTCCTTGTCCGCCTTGACCTGGGGCAGGTCGGAGGAGGTGGGGGCCTGGGTGCCCTCGACCTTCTTCGGGATCACCTTCTTGATGTCCAGCGCGAAGACCAGGGTGTCCTTGCCGGTGACACCGAGCTGCTGCTGACCCTGGCTGCCGAAGGCCGCGCTGGGCGGAGCGACGACCAGGACCCGGCTGCCGATCTTCTGGCCGGTGACGGCGTCGGCGAAGGCCGGGATGATCGTCTTGGAACCGGCGGTGATGAGCTGCGGGGCGCCGCCCTTGTCGAACGAGCTGCCGATGTCCTTGCCGCTCTTCCAGACCTTGCCGGTGAAGTCGGCCATCACCAGGTCGTTCTTCTTGACCACGGCGCCACTGCCTTCGGAGACAGTGTGGATGACGAACTTGCCGCTCGGGTCCTTCTTGGGGACCGTGATGGTCGCCTTCTTGCCCGCGCCGCCCGAGACCGTCGGCAGGGGGGACGCCGAATCGACCGGCTTGGGCACGGCCGTGGCCGCGGACTGGTCTGGCGGTGAGGACGAGTCATCCGTCTTCTTGGAGGACCCACCTCCGCAGGCGGTCAGTACCAGGGCCGGCACGATGAGCAAGGCAGCAAAACGGCGTCGCACAGTGGTCCTCGGGGTAGTGGGGGTGTCAGTGGCCGCCACTCTACGACTCCGCGTCCCCCATGTGGGCTCACGGCATGCGCGAGGGCCCCGTGCACTGATGTGTACGGGGCCCTCGCGCGACCGGGGTGAGGACGGTCACATCCCGGCGATCAGCTTCTCCACCCTGTCGTCGACCGACCGGAAGGGGTCCTTGCAGAGCACGGTGCGCTGCGCCTGGTCGTTGAGCTTGAGATGGACCCAGTCGACGGTGAAGTCCCTGCGCTGCTCCTGGGCCCGGCGGATGAAGTCCCCGCGCAGCCGCGCCCGAGTGGTCTGCGGGGGCACCGACTTGCCCTCGAAGATCTTCAGGTCCTCACAGATGCGCGCGGCCTGTCCGCGCTTCTCCAGCAGGTAGTACAGCCCGCGCCTGCGGTGGATGTCGTGGTAGGCGAGGTCTATCTGAGCGACCCTCGGATTCGACATGGTCATGTTGTGCTTGTCCCGGTACCGCTCGATGAGCTTGTACTTCATCACCCAGTCGATCTCGGTGCCGATCCTGTCGAGGTCCTCCTCCTCGATCGCGTCGAGCGTGCGGCCCCAGAGCTCCAGGACCTGCTCGACCTGGCCCGTACGGATGCCGCGGCGGTCCACGAAGTCCACGGCCTTCTCGTAGTACTCGCGCTGGACTTCGAGCGCCGATGCCTCCCGCCCGCTGGCGAGGCGCACCTTGCGCTGGCCCGTGGTGTCGTGGCTGACCTCGCGGATGGCCCTGATCGGGTTCTCCAGGGTCAGATCACGCATCACCGTGCCCGCCTCGATCATGCGCAGGACGAGGTCGGTCGCGCCGACCTTCAGCAGCATGGTCGTCTCGGACATGTTCGAGTCCCCGACGATGACGTGCAGCCTGCGGTAGCGCTCGGCGTCCGCGTGCGGCTCGTCACGGGTGTTGATGATGGGACGGGAACGGGTGGTCGCGGAACTGACGCCCTCCCAGATGTGCTCCGCCCGCTGGCTCACGCAGAAAACCGCTCCGCGCGGTGTCTGCAACACCTTTCCGGCGCCGCAGAGCAATTGGCGGGTGACGAGGAAGGGGATGAGAATGTCCGCGAGCCGCGAGAACTCCCCATGGCGGGCGACGAGATAGTTCTCGTGGCAGCCGTAGGAGTTTCCCGCCGAGTCGGTGTTGTTCTTGAAGAGATAGACGTCGCCCGCGATTCCCTCCTCGTGCAGGCGGCGTTCGGCGTCGACGAGCAGGCCTTCGAGAATGCGCTCGCCCGCCTTGTCGTGTGTGACCAGTTCAGCCACGTTGTCGCATTCGGGAGTTGCGTATTCCGGATGCGATCCCACGTCGAGGTAGAGGCGGGCGCCGTTCCGCAGAAAGACGTTGCTGCTGCGGCCCCATGACACAACACGGCGGAAGAGGTAGCGCGCCACTTCGTCAGGTGACAGTCGGCGCTGTCCCCTGAATGTGCACGTGACGCCGTACTCGTTCTCCAGCCCGAAAATGCGGCGGTCCATGACTGAACATTACGCCTGATGGCCTGTCCTGAAACCGGGTTCGACGGCCCCGTTCCGATCATTTTCGGAACCGGCCACGACGGAGCCGGTACCGCCGGGAGCTGCGAGGACCCGCTGAGTGGCCAGCAGGACGAGCAGCGCGGCGATCCCGCCGCCTCCCGCGGCGGCGAACCCGGCGGGCGCGCCGCCCGCCTCGACGGCCGGTCCTGCGACGGCCGTACCCAGTGCGGCGCCGACACCGAAGGTCGTCACCAGCCAGGAGAACGCCTCGGTGACCGTGCCGCGCGGGGCATGCCGGTCGACGACGATGAAGGCGCAGGCGATGGCGGGAGCCAGGAAGACACCGGCCACCGTCATCAGTACGGACATCGCGGTCACCCCGGGCACCAGCATCAGGGGCAGATAACAGAGCGCCAGTGCCCCGACGATGACGCGCAGCCGCTTCTCCGCGGCGCCCGGCCACTGCCGCGCGCCGTACAGCAGCCCGCCGAAGAGCGCGCCGAGTCCGATCGCCGCCATCAACACGCCGTACGCCGTGTCGCCGCCGTGCCCGTCGGAGTAGGCGATCGCGGCCACCGTGATCGAGCCCAGCACCAGGCCGACGAAGAAGAACGCCCCGAGGAGTGCGAGCAGTCCGGGCGAGCGCAGGGCGCCCAGCCAGTGGGCCTCGCGGGGCGCGGAGCGCCAGGTGCGCGAGGGCTCCGACACGACGACGGAGAGCGCCCCGAGCACCCCGAGGGCGTTGACCGCCACCAGCGCGGTCGCCGCCGACCACAGCGAGACCGCCAGGGTGATCAGCAGCGGGCCGACCGTGAACATCACCTCCTGGGCCACCGCGTCCATCGCGTACGCGGCGTGCACCCGGTCCTCACGCTTCAGGACACTGGGCCACAGGGCACGCAGCCCGCCCTCCAGGGGTGGTGTGAAGAGCCCGGCGACCAGCATCGCGATGACGGCGAGCGCGAGCGGACCGGTGCCGACGACGGCGAAGAGCACCATGCCCAGGGCCGACACCAGCGCCGACGGCAGCATCACCCGGGGCTGTCCGTACAGGTCGACGGCGCGGCCGAGCAGCGGCTGGCCGACCGCGGTGGCCAGCCCGTAGACGGCGGAGAGCGCCCCCGCGAGCGAGTAGCTGCCGCCTTCGGCGCGGACGAAGAGCACCACGGCGATGGCGGCTGTCGCGTTCGGCAGCCGGCCGACGAGGGTGCCGGTGAGCAGCCGCTTCACATGCCTGGTGCCGAAGAGTTCCGCGTATCCCGCGGCCATGTCCGCCCCTTGTCTCCCGGCCGCGACCGGAGTGTTACGTATAACGTGTGGGCTCATACGTACCATGTGCGCAGACCGCGAGTCCAGATGACCGCGGCCGGGAGCAAGCCGGACGGAGGCCCGAGTGGACGCCCGAGCGACGAGCCCGGAACCAGTGGTTCCGGCCCGCCCCACCAGCCGTGACGTGGCCCGCGCCGCAGGTGTCTCGCAGGCCACCGTCTCGCTGGTCCTCGGCGACAAGTGGCGGGGACGGGTCTCCGAGCGCACGGCGGGGCTGGTCCGCGACGCGGCCGGGCAGCTGGGGTACCGGCCGAATCTCGCCGCCCGCGATCTGCGTCTGGGCAGCACCCGGACCGTGCTGCTGGTAGTCCCCGCGCTGACCACCGAGTTCTTCGCCCGCGTCTACACGGGCGCCGCGGCGACAGCGGCCGAGCACGGCTTCGGGGTGGTGCTCTACCCCTCCCCCGACGGCGTGGGGCCGGCCCGGGATCCCTTCGGCTCGGCGCGGACCGCGCTGGACGGGGTCATCGCCTCGTCGATGGCTGTCGGCGCGCTCGCCGCGATCCAGGAGTCCGGTCTGCCGCTGGTCATGCTGGACAGCGATCCGGACCAGTCGGGGGCCGCGGCCCATGTGAATCTGGATATCGCGGACGGGATGCGCCAGGTGACGGACCATCTGCTCGCACTGGGCCACCACAGATTCGTCCATCTCGCACCGGCGGTCGACTCCTGGACCTTCGACGTCCGGGCCGCCGCCCTGCGGTCGGCTCTGCGGGGCGCGGAAGTCCGCACCGTCACGGCCCCGCTGGCGGTGGATGCCGCGCGGCAGGCGGCGGAGGACGCGCTCACCGGCCCCGGTCCCCGGCCGACCGCGGTCATCTGCGACGACGACATCCTGGCCGCGGGCGCCTGCAAGGCGGCGCGGCGGCTGGGGCTGCGGGTGCCGGAGGATCTCTCCGTCACCGGTTTCGACGATCTGGCGCTCGCGACCGCGATCGAACCGGAGCTGACGACGGTGGCCCTGCCCGCGGAGCAGATCGGCCGGCGCGGCATGGCGGCTCTGCTCGCCGTGCTCGACGGCCGCAGGCCCGAGGGCGGCGATCTGCCGGTGGACCTTCTCGTACGCGGCTCGACGGCCCGGGCACCGGCGCAGGGCTGAGGACCGGGCAACTGGGACTTGTGGGTGCGAGCCTGCGGAAGCCGGCTCGTGGGCGCCGGCTCACGGGCGTCGGCTCGTGGACGCTCTGCTCGTAGGGAACTCTGCCTGTGGGGGCTCTGCCGCCTGTGCGATCTCTGCTCGCGGGCGCTCTGCGGAGCCACAGACACGTGCCCCGGACCGCACAGGCGGACCGGGGCACAGGCGTAGCCGGGCGGCAGCCGGGGCTACTCGTCCTCGTCCGACGGCGCGTCCGTCTCGGCGGTCGCGGCGTCGTCCGCATCGAGCAGCCTGGCCAGCTGACGGCCGACGATGCGCTTGAACTTGCGCTGCTGCGGCCGGGTCCGGTCCAGCACCGCCACTTCGAGGCGCTCGGCGGGGATCTCCCGCTCGCCTCCGTTGGTGTCGCGGGACAGCGCCTGCACGGCCAGCTTGAGCGCCTCCGCGAGGGTCATCCCCTCGCGGTGCTGCTGGTCCAGGAAGGTGCTGATCGTCTCGGCGTTGCCGCCGACCGCGACCGAGCCGTGCTCATCCACGATCGATCCGTCGTGCGGCAGCCGGTAGATCTGGTCGCCGTCGGGCTCGGACCCGACCTCGGCGACCACCAGCTCCACCTCGTACGGCTTCTCGGCCGCACTGGAGAAGATCGTGCCCAGCGTCTGCGCGTAGACATTCGCCAGACCGCGGGCCGTCACGTCGTCGCGGTCGTAGGTGTAGCCCCGCAGATCCGCGTAGCGCACACCGCCGATCCGCAGATTCTCGTACTCGTTGTACTTGCCGGCGGCCGCGAAGCCGATCCGGTCGTAGATCTCGCTGAACTTGTGCAGCGCACGGGACGGGTTCTCGCCGACGAAGACGATGCCGTCGGCGTACTGCAGCACGACCAGGCTGCGACCACGGGCGATGCCCTTCCGGGCGTATTCCGCCCGGTCGGCCATGGCCTGCTGAGGTGAGACATAGAACGGCGTCGACACCGGCTATCCGTCCCTTTCTGTCAGTGACGAGTGCATCGGAAGGGCCTCAGAGCAGCTCGGCGCGCGGGCCGTCGGGCTGTTCGAGACGCCGCGCCAGGATCGAACGGGCGAGCTCGGAGCCCTCCTCATCGGTCAGCCTGCGGCAGCCCTCGTCGGTGATGACCGTGACGATCGGATAGATCCGGCGGGCCACGTCGGGCCCCCCGGTCGCCGAGTCGTCGTCGGCCGCGTCGTACAGCGCCTGTACGACCAGGGTGGTGGCCTGCTGCTCCGTCAGGTCGTCGCGGTAGAGCTTCTTCATGGAGCCGCGCGCGAAGATCGAGCCGGAGCCCGTGGAGGCGTAGCCGCGCTCCTCGGAGCGGCCGCCCGTGACGTCGTAGGAGAAGATCCGGCCCTCCTCGCGGTCGACGTCGTACCCGGCGAAGAGCGGCACCACGGCGAGGCCCTGCATCGCCATGGAGAGATTGCCCCGGATCATGGTGGAGAGCCGGTTGGCCTTGCCCTCCAGGGAGAGGGTGGCGCCCTCGACCTTCTCGAAGTGCTCCAGTTCGAGCTGGAACAGCTTGACCATTTCGACGGCGAGACCGGCCGTACCCGCGATCCCGACCGCCGAGTACTCGTCGGCCGGGAAGACCTTTTCGATGTCGCGCTGAGCGATCATGTTCCCCATGGTCGCGCGCCGGTCTCCGGCGAGGACGACCCCGCCGGGGAAGGTCGCGGCGACGATGGTCGTCCCGTGCGGCGCCTCGACCGGCCCCTGGGTGGGCGGCAACGGCCGCCTGCCCGGCAGGATTTCCGGCGAGTGGTCGGACAGGAAGTCCATGAACGAGGAGGACCCCGGCGTCAGGAAAGCGGCCGGCAGACGCCCGGTGCTACGAGGGTTGGCTTCCACGCGTTTCCTTCCGGATGGGCGGCGGCCCGCCTTCTGGAGGCCGGGCCGATCTTGCGGACTGTGAACGGACCTTACCCGCGCCCGCGCCGGTCATCCGCCCCGGTACGAACGGCTTGCGCCGGCCGCACCGGCCACGGACAACAGGGGCTACTCGCCACCCTTTTGAACAAATGACCGAACGAAGTCCTCGGCGTTCTCCTCAAGCACGTCGTCGATCTCGTCCAGAACGGAGTCGACGTCGTCCGAGAGCTTCTCCTGGCGCTCCTTGAGGTCCTCGGAGCCCTGCGCCTCAGGCGCCTGCTCCTCGGTCTCCTCGGTGGAGCGCGTCGCCTTCTGCTGCCCGCCGCCGGTGTCCTTGGTCGCCATCTACCTCACCCCGCTCGGTTCGATGTTGTTGAAGCTGAAACGGACTGGAACTGACTGGAGCTGACTGGAACGAACGGATCGGCCCGCCCCGGTCAGAAGCATGATCGGATCCGCTTGATCAGACACTACAAGCGGGGTCCGACATTGGCCCCGCACTTTCCTCAACGTCCGGGGCCTACCCTGATGATTCCCACCAGCGGGGCTTTTCAGCCGCCCTGCAGCACTCGGACCAGGTCCTCCGCCGTCCGGCACCGGTCCAGCAGCTCTTTGACGTGGTTACGGGTCCCGCGCAGCGGCTCCAGCGTCGGCACCCGTTGCAGCGAGTCATAGCCCGGCAGGTCGAAGATCACGGAGTCCCAGGAGGCCGCGGCGACGTCGTCCGCGTACTGTTCGAGACAGCGGCCCCGGAAATAGGCCCTGGTGTCCTCCGGCGGGTTCGCAGCGGCCCGTACGACCGCGGGCTCGTCCAGCAGCCGCTTCATCTTCCCGCGGGCCACCAGACGGTTGTACAGCCCCTTCTCCGGCCGGACATCCGCGTACTGCAGGTCCACCAGATGGAGCCTGGCCGCGTCCCAGTCGACACCGTCCCGGCGGCGGTAACCCTCCAGGATCTCCTGCTTCGTGATCCAGTCGAGTTCCCCCGACAGGCTCATCGGGTTGATCTCCAGCCGGTTCAGCACGTCCTCCCAGCGGCCCAGGATGTCCCTGGTCTGCTCGTCGGCGTCCGCGCCGTACCGCTCCTCGACGTACTTCCGTGCCAGCTCGAAGTACTCCATCTGGAGCTGTACGGCGGTGAGGGTGCGGCCGCTGCGCAGCGTGACCAGCTGCTGGAGGCCGGGGTCATGCGAGACCTGGTGGAGGGTGCGCACCGGCTGGTCGACCGCGAGGTCCACCTTGATGAACCCGTCCTCGATCATCGCGAGCACCAGCGAGGTCGTGCCCAGCTTGAGGTAGGTCGAGATCTCCGAGAGGTTCGCGTCGCCGATGATCACATGGAGGCGGCGGTACTTCTCGGCGTCCGAGTGCGGTTCGTCGCGGGTGTTGATGATGGGCCGCTTGAGCGTGGTCTCCAGGCCGACCTCGACCTCGAAGTAGTCCGCGCGCTGGCTGATCTGGAAGCCGTGCTCATGGCCGTCCTGGCCGATCCCGACGCGGCCGGCCCCGGTCACCACCTGGCGGGAGACGAAGAAGGGGGTCAGATGGCGCACGATGTCCGAGAAGGGGGTCTCCCGCTTCATCAGGTAGTTCTCGTGCGTCCCGTACGAGGCGCCCTTGTTGTCGGTGTTGTTCTTGTACAGGTGGATCGGCTGCGCACCCGGGATCTCGGCGGCCCGTTCGGCGGCCTCCGCCATGATCCGCTCGCCCGCCTTGTCCCAGAGCACGGCGTCGCGCGGATTGGTGATTTCCGGGGAGCTGTACTCCGGGTGGGCGTGGTCGACGTAGAGGCGCGCCCCGTTGGTGAGGATCACATTGGCCAGGCCGATGTCCTCGTCGGTCAGCTGGCTGGTGTCCGCGGTCTCCCGGGCGAGGTCGAAGCCTCGCGCGTCCCGCAGCGGATTCTCCTCCTCGAAGTCCCAGCGGGCGCGGCGCGCCCGGTGCATCGCCGCCGCGTAGGCGTTGACGATCTGGGACGAGGTGAGCATGGCATTGGCGTTCGGGTGGCCCGGAACAGAGATGCCGTACTCCGTCTCGATGCCCATTACCCGCCGTACGGTCATGCGGCCCTCCTTGCCCGGCAGCGCCCCTCGCGGGAACGTCGCTCAAGTACCGCTGCTTCTCCGGTGCGTGTGCGGTTGCCCTTCCCCGCACTGCGCGACTCGGTGATACCGAAGAGCGTAGAACGCCATTGCGCCGCTGGGGAGATCATTACAGGCATTGCTGTCCTTGCGGCCGAAGGCCGGAAAACACGGCGGCTGCGGGTGCCCGCCGGGGGACCCGCAGCCGCCCTGTCTTTTACAGGTACTGACCGGTGTTCGCCACCGTGTCGATGGAGCGCCCGGTGTCCGCGCCCTGCTTTCCGGTGACAAGGGTGCGGATGAATACGATCCGCTCGCCCTTCTTGCCGGAGATACGGGCCCAGTCGTCGGGGTTGGTGGTGTTCGGCAGGTCCTCGTTCTCCTTGAACTCATCCACACATGCCTGGAGGAGATGGGAGACCCGCAGACCCTTCTGTCCCTGGTCGAGGAAGGCCTTGATGGCCATCTTCTTGGCCCGGTCGACGATGTTCTGGATCATCGCGCCGGAGTTGAAGTCCTTGAAGTAGAGGACTTCCTTGTCGCCGTTGGCGTACGTGACTTCGAGGAAGCGGTTCTCCTCGGACTCCGTGTACATCCGCTCCACGACGGACTGGATCATGGCGCTGACCGTGACATCGGGGTTCTCCCGGTGTTCGGCCAGGTCGTCCGTGTGCAGCGGCAGCGACGACCGCAGGTACTTGGCGAAGATGTCCTTCGCCGCCTCCGCGTCCGGACGCTCGATCTTGATCTTGACGTCGAGCCGGCCCGGCCGCAGGATCGCCGGGTCGATCATGTCCTCGCGGTTGGAGGCGCCGATGACGATGACGTTCTCCAGGCCCTCCACACCGTCGATCTCGGCGAGCAGCTGCGGGACGATGGTGTTCTCCACGTCCGAGCTGACGCCTGATCCACGGGTGCGGAAGAGGGATTCCATCTCGTCGAAGAAGACGATGACAGGGGTGCCCTCGCTCGCCTTCTCCCGGGCACGCTGGAAGACCAGGCGGATGTGCCGCTCGGTCTCACCGACGTACTTGTTGAGGAGTTCGGGGCCCTTGATGTTGAGGAAGTAGCTCTTCCCCGCGGGCTGGCCGGTGACCTCGGCGACTTTCTTGGCAAGGGAGTTGGCGACGGCCTTGGCAATGAGAGTCTTGCCGCAGCCGGGCGGACCGTAGAGCAGGATGCCCTTCGGCGGCCGCAGCTCGTGCTCCTTGAAGAGGTCGGGGTGGAGGTACGGAAGCTCGACCGCGTCGCGGATCAGCTCGATCTGGTCGCCCAGGCCGCCGATCTTGTCGTAGTCGATGTCCGGGACCTCTTCGAGGACGAGCTCCTCGACCTCGCTCTTCGGCACGACTTCATAGACGTAACCGGACCTGGAGTCGAGCAGCAGGGCGTCGCCGGGGCGGATGGTGATGTCCAGCAGCGGCTCGGCGAGCCGCACCACCCGTTCCTCGTCGGTGTGCCCGATCACCAGGGCGCGCTCGCCGTCCTCAAGGATCTCCTTGAGGGTGACGATGTCCCCGGCGCGCTCGAATTCCATGGCCTCGACCACGTTGAGCGCTTCGTTGAGCATGACTTCCTGGCCGCGCCTGAGCTCTTCGAGCTCGACGCTGGGACTCACGTTCACCCGGAGCTTGCGGCCCCCGGTGAAGATGTCGCAGGTCCCGTCCTCATTGGCCTGCAGGAAGACACCGAAGCCGGCCGGCGGCTGTGCGAGCCGGTCGACCTCCTCCTTGAGGGCCACGATCTGGTCGCGGGCCTCACGGAGTGTATTGGCGAGCCGCTCGTTCTGCGCGGACACGCCTGCCAGGTTGGTCTGCAGCTCGACGATCCGCTCTTCGAGAATCCTCGTATGACGCGGAGAGTCGGCGAGCTTGCGGCGCAGGACGGCGATTTCCTGCTCGAGATAGGCAACCTGGCCGGCGGGGTCCTCGGACCCTCGCGCGGGCCGGGTGCCGCGGTTGATGTCGTCGTCGTGGGCTGCCACGGTCCTCACCTCCTCCAAGGGGAGCTGGACGCTTCCTGACCCTACCTGGGCGGCTGGTGATTGAAACCCCTAGATCACAAAGACCGTCGGGGTGTGTCTGATCTTCACCCTTGCGTACTCCCTCACGCCTTGGGAATACCCACCCAACAACATCGGAAAGCAGCCGGTTGTATCGTCGAAGTGTTCAACACCCGTCAGGGCTGGCTTCAATTGGTTCAACCGCGCAGGAACGGCAGGAGAAATGACCGTGCAGGACGAGGCTCCCACCAGCGACGGCGCCCAGGCGCTGGAGGTCTGGATCGACCAGGATCTCTGCACCGGGGACGGCATCTGCGCCCAGTACGCGCCCGAGGTGTTCGAGCTGGACATCGACGGGCTGGCCTATGTGAAGAGCGCCGACGACGAGCTGCTCCAGGCCGTCGGCGCCACAACGCCCGTGCCGCTGCCGCTCCTCCAGGACGTGGTGGACTCGGCCAAGGAGTGTCCGGGCGACTGCATCCATGTACGTCGCGTTTCGGACAGCGTCGAGGTCTACGGGCCCGCTGCCGAGTAGGTCATCGCGCGCGCCGCATCCTCAGGTACGCCACGTACCCGCCGTCGGCATACGCCCGCCGCCGGGCCCACCGCCGTCAGACGCTCCGCGCCTGGGAGGGCGCCGAGCGTACGAACTCGCCGCCCTGCCAGCGCCACTTGGCCTGCTGCCGCACGTCCGGATTCGAGCGCGGCACATCGGGTGAGGAGTAGCCGAGGAGCGTCGCGGTCACCGCGCCGTCCCGCACGGCGAGCGCGCCCACGGTCTGCTGCTCGGCCGGGCTGATCAGTGTCGCGACGATCCGGGGCGGGCCGTCACCGGTCCCCGGCCGGGCGAGCACGTAGATCCCGCTGGGGGGTGTGCCCGATCCGGCGTCGCAGCGCACCGCGGCCACCGTTTCGGAGCTGCCGTCCCCGTCGAGGTCGCCGGACGCCTTCCCGGTGACGGTGGTCCCCGCCCCTCCGCACTTCAGCGGGAAGGTCACGGCCGCCGGGTTCGGCGCGGCCATGTGCGTGCGGGCCGGTCTGCCGCCGGGCTGGGACGCGGTGGCCGGATCGGGCGTGAGAACGCCCGCCAGTGCGACGACGCCGGCCATCGCGGTGGCCGTGGCCAGCCAGTGGACCGGACTGGTCCTGTTGTGCGCGAGGTCCGGGAGTACGAGGTCCGGGAGCGCGGAGGGCTGCACGCGAGAGGTCTCCTGTGGGGCAGTGCCGGAGGGGGTGGCCAGAATAGTGCCACACGTCACAGGGGATCGGAACGCCGGGGTCCGTAAGGTCAACGTAAAGAAGCCGCCGCGTAGTTCCCCGGTGTGCTCGGGGAACTGCGCGGCGGCGCCGGTGCGTTGTCCGGGTCAGACGATCTCGTCGGAACCGGTCGATCCGCTCTCGGCCGAGTCGCTCTCGACTGCGGCCTTCGGCTGGGCGGTGCTCTTTCCGGGACCGCTGTAGTCCTCGCCGTACGCGCCCTTGGACGGCCGGCGGCGGCGCAGCGGGGCCTCCACACCGTCGGCGAGACGGCGGGCGGTGACGAGGAAGCCGGTGTGGCCGATCATCCGGTGGTCCGGGCGGACGGCCAGCCCCTCGACGTGCCAGTTGCGGACCATGGACTCCCAGGGCTGCGGCTCGGCGAAGCAGCCGATCTCCCTGATCGACTCGACGGTGCGCGAGAGCTGGGTGGTGGTGGCCACGTAGCAGCAGAGGATGCCGCCGGGGACGAGCGCCTTGGAGACGGCGTCCAGGCACTCCCAGGGGGCGAGCATGTCCAGCACCACACGGTCGACGTCCGTGTCGGAGAGGTTGTCCTGGAGGTCACCGACGGTGAGCTGCCAGGCGGGGTGCGGACCGCCGAAGTAGCGCTCCACGTTCTGCGTGGCGATCTCCGCGAAGTCCTCGCGGCGCTCGTACGAGTGCAGCATCCCCTGCTCGCCGATGGCACGCAGCAGGAAGCTGCTGAGTGCGCCGGACCCCACACCCGCCTCGACGACGCGTGCGCCGGGGAAGATGTCCCCGAAGGCCAGGATCTGGCCCGCGTCCTTGGGGTAGACCACGGCGGCGCCGCGGGGCATGGACAGGACGAAATCGGGGAGCAGGGGGCGCAGCGCGAGGTAGGCGACGTTTCCCGTGGTACGGACAACACTGCCCTCGGGAGCACCGATCAGCTCGTCGTGCGGGAAAGAACCCTTGTGGGTGTGGAAGTTCTTCCCGGCTTCGAGCGTGAAGGTGTAGTGGCGTCCCTTGGGGTCGGTGAGCTGGACCTGGTCCCCGACTTTGAAGGGCCCACGTCGGCGGGCGGCACCGGTCGGTTCGGACATACGAGCAGACTACCGGCCTCAGGAACCGGGTCGCGCCATCGCCTGGACGAATGCCCGTTCGACGTCGGCGGTGGAGAGGACTCCGTAGATCGCGCCGGTCTCCTCGACCACCAGGTACTCGGTGGCCGGACTGGCCCGCAGCTTGTCGAGGAGCGCCTCGCCCGCCAGCTCGGCCGGCACCCGCATCCCCTCGGTGAGGTCCTGGGCGAGTCCGCTGACCGCGACCCAGGGGCGCCGGTGCTCCGGCACTCCGACGATGGCCGCTTCCCGGACCAGGGCGGTCGGGTCGCCCTGGCTGTCCACGACGACCAGTGCGCGGGCACCGGCGTCATTGGCCCTGCGCAGCGCCTCCGAGAGCGGTGTCGTCGTCTCCACGGGGACGGCGCGCCGGGTGAGCGTACGGGCGCGGAGTTCGGGGAGGTGTTCGCGGAGCCTGGCCATCCGCAGGCTGTTGCCCGCGCCGGTCCAGATGATCGCGGCGAGGATCGCGGCGAGCAGTGCGTCCATGACCGTCTCCATGCCGCCCACGTCGGCGTCGGAGCCGGTGTGGGTGAGCAGCGGGAGGCCGATCAGGACCGAGACGGCGAGCAGGCGGCCGAACCAGGCGGCGGCGATGGTGCCGCTCATCGGCTTGCCGGTGATCTTCCAGACGACCGCGCGGAGCATCCGGCCGCCGTCCAGCGGAAGCCCGGGCAGCAGGTTGAAGACCGCCACGATGAGGTTGGAGATCATCAGGCCGGCCAGCAGCACTCCGGGGACCGTACCGGGCTCCACCGCCTTCATCCCGAGGTAGAAGAGGCCGGAGAGGATCAGCGAGAGCAGCGGTCCGACGAAGGCCAGGATGAACTCGCGCCCCGGGGTGTCGGACTCCTTCTCGATCTCCGAGACACCGCCGAAGAACTGGAGCTGGATGCGGCGCACCGGCAGCTTGAACCGCAGTGCGGCGACGGTGTGGGCCAGTTCGTGGACCAGCACGGAGGCGTAGAAGGCGACCGCGAAGAAGAGGGAGACCAGATACCGGACGTTGCCCAGTTCGGGGAGGATCCGGTCGAGCTGGCCGCCGAATACCCAGGTGATGAGGGCTGCCACCAGGAACCAGCTGGGGGCGACGTACACCGGGACTCCGAAGGGGCGGCCCATCAGGATGCCGCCGCCCGGTGCGTCCCGGCGGCGCTGCGGTTTGCCGCCGTCGGGCGCGGGGCCGGGCCCCGACCCGTCCGCGCCGGGCTGCGGGCGCCCGCTGTCGCCGCTCTCGTCCACGGTGTCCCTTCATGTCGTTCCGTGTCGTTCATGTCGTTCGAATGCGTTCCTCCGCACCGCCGCCGGTCCGACACCGCTTTCCACGGTGTCCTGATCATGCAGGGTGAGGAGGTCCACCGTCGATGGTATGCGGATCGTTGTCAGTGGCGGGTCGTAGGGTCTTGGACATGACTACCGCCCAGCAGCCCACTTCACTCTCGCCGTCGCGGGCGAGTGACTTCATGCAGTGTCCGCTGCTGTACAGGTTCCGGGTGATCGACAAGCTGCCGGAGAAGCCCAGTCCTGCGGCGACGCGCGGCACTCTGGTGCATGCGGTGCTGGAGCGGATGTTCGACGACCCGGCGGCGGAGCGGACGGTTCCGCGCGCCCGGGGCATGGTCCCCGGCCAGTGGGACCGCCTTCTGTCGGCCAAGCCGGAGCTGGGCGAGCTGTTCGCGGACGACCCCGGGGGCGAGCAGCTGGCGAAGTGGCTCTCGGAGGCCGAGGCGCTGGTCGAGCGGTGGTTCACGCTGGAGGACCCGACGCGGCTCGAACCGGCCGAGCGGGAGCTGTTCATCGAGACGGAGCTGGCGTCGGGGCTGCGGCTGCGCGGGATCATCGACCGGGTCGATGTGGCGCCGACCGGCGAGGTCCGGATCGTCGACTACAAGACGGGCAAGGCGCCGCGCCCGCAGTTCGCGGAGGGCGCGCTCTTCCAGATGAAGTTCTACGCGCTGGTCGTGTGGCGGCTGAAGGGCATCCTGCCGCGCCGGCTCCAGCTGGTGTATCTGGGGAGCGGCGACGTGGTGACGTACGACCCGGTCGAAGGCGATCTGGAGCGGGTCGAGCGCAAGCTGCTGGCGCTGTGGGACGCGATCAGGAAGGCCACGGAGAGCGGCGACTGGCAGCCGCGGCCGACGAAGCTCTGCGGCTGGTGCGACCACCAGGCGGTCTGTCCGGAATTCGGCGGCACCCCGCCGGTCTACCCCCTGGAAGTGGTGCGCGAGGCCGGGGCCGAGGTGTCCGGCGCGGCCGCGGAGCGGTGAGATCCGGCGGGCCCCTTCGGCGCTGTGCCTGATCCGTCCTGGACTCCCCCGGTACGCCCTGCGGCGTCCCGGTGGGCCGGTCAGGGCAGAATGGGGCCGGTCTAGCGAAGGAGTTCCCGTGGCGATCCGCGTCCTACTGGTCGATGACCAGCCGCTGCTGCGCACCGGTTTCCGGATGATTCTGGAGGCCGAGCAGGACCTGGCGGTGGTCGGTGAGGCCGGGGACGGCCTCCAGGCCCTCGACCAGGTCCGGGCGTTGCAGCCCGATGTGGTGCTGATGGACATCCGGATGCCCCGGATGGACGGGGTCGAGGCCACCCGCCAGATCACCGGCCCCGGCCGGGACGGCCCGGCGAAGGTCCTGGTGCTGACCACTTTCGACCTGGACGAGTACGTCGTGGAGGCCCTGCGGGCCGGCGCGAGCGGTTTCCTGCTCAAGGACGCGCCCGCCAATGAGCTGGTCCAGGCGATCCGGGTGGTGGCCGGGGGCGAGGCGATGCTCGCGCCGAGCATCACCCGCCGGCTGCTCGACAAGTACGCGGACCATCTGCCGTCCGGCGAGGATCCCGTTCCGGACACGCTGCACACGCTGACCGAGCGCGAGGTGGAAGTCCTCAAGCTGGTCGCGCGGGGTCTGTCCAACGCCGAGATCGCCGCCGATCTGTTCGTCAGCGAGACCACGGTGAAGACGCATGTGGGTCACGTGCTGACCAAGCTGGGGCTGCGCGACCGGGTCCAGGCAGCGGTCTACGCGTACGAGAGCGGTCTGGTACGCCCGGGGGCCCAGCAGTAGCTCCCGGGCCCCGCCCGCCGGTCCTCCGGGCCGCCCGCGACCCACCGGGGCGGCTCCGGGCGGCAGCACACCGGCCGGTGTGCTGCCGCCGGCCGGTCAGCTGACGCCGCGGGCGAGCTCCCAGATCTGCAGGGCGGAGGAGTTGCTCAGCGCCCACTCCGCTCCGGTCAGGTCGTCCCGGGCCGCCACATACTGCTTGCCCTGCCAGAGCGGCAGCACGGGAACGTCGTCCGCGACGATGTCCTGGATCTTCTGGAGCGGGACCACCGCCGTGGTGCGGTCCGCGGCGCGCCGGGAGTCCGGGATGTACTTGTCGCGGATGGTGGTGTTCACGTAGGGCGAGTTGAGGAAGTTGCCCTTGCTGAGGAACGGCGAGATGAAGTTGTCCGCGTCGGGGAAGTCCGGGAACCAGCCCATGCCGTAGACCGCGTAGTCGCCCTTCACCTCGTCGGGGCGGAACTGCGCCCACTTGTGGCCCTGGGTCTTCACGTCGAACAGCCCGGAGGCGTTCAGCTGCTGCTTGAGCAGCGCGAACTCCTTCGCCGTACCCGGCCCGTAGTGGTCGCTCGTGTAGTCCAGGGTCAGCCGGACCTTGTTGGTGATCCCGGCGGAGTGCAGGATCTGGGCGGCCTCGGACTTGCTCGGATCGCCGTACTTGTTGAAGAACGAATTCGTGTGTCCGCCGATGCCGGTGGGGATCAGCGAGTAGAGCGGGTCGGAGGTGGCGCCGTACACCTGGCTGGCGATCTGACCGCGGTCGACGAGCGCGGCCATCGCCTGGCGGACCGCCTTGTTCTTCACCGCCGGGTCATTGGTGTTGAAGGCGAGGTAGCGGATCTCCAGGCCGGGGCTCTCGACGAAGTTGATGTTCGGCGACGAACCGTCCGAGAACTGCTTGATCTGCTCCGGGGAGAGCGTGCGGGCCATCATGTCGATCTTCGCGGACTTCAGCGCGGAGCCCATGGCCGCGGCGTCCTTGAAGGAATCGATCTCGACCTTGTCGTTCTGCAGCTTCAGCGACCCCTTGTAGTGGGGGTTCTTGGTGAAGATGGCCTTCTGCAAGCGGTTGTTGCTGACCACCGCCTTGAAGGTGTACGGGCCGGAGCCGTCGATCACGAAGCCCTTGCGCAGCTTGTTCGGCGCGTACTCCTTCTTCTCCACGATGCCCGCGGCAGGCGTCGCCAGCTTGTACGGGAAGGTGGCGTCGGGCGTCTTGAGGTGGAAGACCAGCTCGTGAGAGTTGACGGCCTCGATGGTGTCGATGTTCTCCAGCAGACCGGCCGGGCCGTTCGGGTCATCGATCTTGGTGACGCGTTCCATCGAGTACTTCACATCGGCGGCCGTGAGGGGGTCGCCGTTGGCGAACTGGAGGCCGCTGCGGAGCTTGCAGCGGTAGCTCTCGTTCTCGGTGTCCGTGAAACGGCAGTCGCTGGCGGCGTCCGGCACCGGCAGGCCGCCACCACGCGGCATCGCCATGAGTGACTGGAGTGTCGGGCGCAGGAAGTTCCAGACGCCGGTGTCATAGGTGTAGGCGGGGTCGAGAGGAGCCGGAGCCTTATTGCCGGACTCGATGAAGTCCGTCGTGCCCACGACGATGGCTTTGCCGCCGTCGCCGCCGCTGCCTGTGCTGCCGCACGCGGCGAGTACCGGAGCGAGCAGGCACACTATCGCCGGCAGCACCAGAGTCTTGCGGTTCATTCTGGACGTTCTCCTCATCCGGCACTGGGATACAGCGATGTACAGACACTCCGCCGCTGCCGCCCGATCGGGGCGGGGCGATCGGGCCGGGTACAGAGCGATCAGTCCAGTGATCCCGGCCGCATGGTGGGCGCCGGGGGCACAGAAGTGTACGGCGAAGTTCTCGCCATGAGATTAGTGGGGAACGTCAGGAAACCTGGACCGGGGGCGACTTGGGTGGGATCCACACCATCTTCACGGATAGCGGAGCGTCAATATCCGACCACCGAAATGATTCGTACACCGCTTCACCAATCGGGACACATGGGCATGTGCTGAACGGCGATGCGGCACTCGCAGCACGCAAATGCCCCCGTGTCGACGTTTCGTCAGGTGATGAACGTCACTTCGACCCCGCCTTTCGTAAAGCATCAAGCCTCTCTTCATGCTCACGTAAATACAGGTGGATGACAGGCGCCGATTCCCTTCAAAACGAAAGGAACACGGTCAGTATCCGGCTCGGTGCATTCCGTTGACCAGTGCCCTGAGAAAGCCCAGATCGACTTCTTCCAGAGATCCGACGACTACCCGGCCGTCCGCTGCGGCGATGGGCGCCACGGAGGGCACTGCCACCACGCGGCAGCCCGCGGCCTCCGCCGCCGCCACTCCGGTCGCGGTGTCCTCGATGACCGCGCAGCGCGCCGGATCGGCGTCCAGGCCCGCGGCGGCGGCGAGATAGGGGTCCGGGTGCGGTTTCGTCCGCGCCACCTCGTCGCCCGCGATGGTCAGGGAGAAGTTGTCCGGGCCGAGCGACTTGAGGACCCGGTCGATGATCCGCCGGTGCGAGGCGGAGACCAGGGCCGTGGGCACACCGTGGGCGGCCAGCTCGGTGAGCAGCCGCAGCGCCCCGGGCATCAGCGGCACCCCGCCCGAGATCCGCGCCTCGAACCGGTCGTTGAGCAGCGTGGTCAGCTCGGGGAGCGCGATGTCCGCGCCGGTGACCTCGATCAGGTATCCCGCACTGCGGGTCATCGGCCCGCCCACCACGGTGTCGCGCCAGCGTTCGTCGAGCCGGTGGCCGAGGTCCGCGAAGACCTCCACCTCGGCGTCCCACCAGATGCCCTCGGTGTCCACCAGCGTGCCGTCCATGTCGAGCAGGACCGCCTGCAGAGCTGCGCCTTCGGCCATACGGGTGTTGAGCGCGGCGACCGTACTGGTCATACGGGGACACCTCCTGGAGGGACACGAAGGCCGGTCGCCCGCCCTGCTGGGAAGGCAACCGGCCTGCACCGGACCGACCAGTGTACGTCGGGACGGTCCGGCGCGCGCTGCGATGCGGCGCACCCGCGCCCGGTAGCGGGCTACGGGTCTACCGGGCGTTGAAGTACTTCGCCTCGGGGTGGTGGATCACGATCGCGTCGGTGGACTGCTCGGGGTGCAGCTGGAACTCCTCGGAGAGGTGTACGCCGATCCGCTCGGGCTGGAGCAGTTCGGCGATCTTCGCCCGGTCCTCCAGATCCGGGCAGGCGCCGTAGCCGAGCGAGAAGCGCGCACCGCGGTACTTCAGGGCGAACATGTCCTGGACGTCGGAGGGGTCCTCGCCCGCGTAGCCGAGTTCGGAGCGGACTCGTGCGTGCCAGTACTCGGCGAGGGCTTCGGCCAACTGGACGGAGAGGCCGTGGAGTTCGAGGTAGTCGCGGTAGGAGTTGGCCTCGAACAGCTCGGCGGTGGCCTCACCGATCCGCGAGCCGACCGTGACCACCTGGAGACCGATCACATCGGTCTCGCCGGACTCCTCGGGGCGGAAGAAATCCGCCAGACAGAGCCTGCGGCCACGGCGCTGACGCGGGAAGGAGAAACGGGTCCGCTCACTGCCGTCCTCGTTCAGGAGGATCAGGTCGTCGCCCTTGGAGACACAGGGGAAGTAGCCGTAGACCACTGCCGCTTCGAGCATGTTCTTGGTGTGCAGCTGATCCAGCCACCCCCGCAGGTGCGGCCGCCCCTCGGCCTCCACCAGCTCCTCATACGTGGGACCCTCACCCTTACGGGCCTCCTTCAGACCCCACTGCCCCTTGAACAGCGCGCCCTCGTCCAGCCAGGACGCATACTCCTTGAGCTGGATCCCCTTGACGACACGGGTGCCCCAGAACGGCGGCTCCGGGACCGGATTGTCGGTGGCCACATCCGAGCGGACAGGCCCCTGCGCCTCCTCCACCTCCAGAACAGCAGCCGTATCCCGCTTCGGCACCCGCCGCTGCTTGAGCTCGGGCAGCACCACACCCGGCACACCCCGCTTGACCCCGATCAGCGCATCCATCAACCGCAGACCCTCGAAAGCATCCCGCGCATAGCGGACCTCGCCCTCGTAGATCTCGTGAAGGTCCTGCTCGACATACGCCCTGGTCAGGGCTGCGCCGCCGAGGATGACGGGGAAATCGGCAGCCATCTTGCGCTGGTTGAGCTCCTGGAGGTTCTCCTTCATGATCACAGTCGACTTCACCAGGAGACCGGACATCCCGATGACGTCCGCCTTGTGCTCCTCCGCCGCTTCCAGGATCGCCGAGACAGGCTGCTTGATACCGAGGTTGACGACGTTGTAGCCATTGTTCGTCAGAATGATGTCGACGAGATTCTTACCGATGTCATGCACGTCACCACGGACGGTGGCCAGAACGATCGTGCCCTTGCCGTCATCATCGGTCTTCTCCATGTGCGGCTCCAGATGAGCCACCGCACTCTTCATCACCTCAGCCGACTGGAGCACGAACGGCAACTGCATCTGCCCCGACCCGAAAAGCTCACCGACAACCTTCATACCCTCCAGCAAGGTGTCATTGACGATCTCCAGAGCCGGCCGGGCCTGCAACGCCTCATCCAGGTCGGCCTCCAGACCGTTCTTCTCCCCGTCGATGATCCTGCGCTGCAACCGCTCGTCCAGCGGGAGAGCCATGAGCTCCTCGGCCCTGCCCTGCTTCATGGACTTCATGTTGACGCCCTCGAAAAGCTCCATGAGCTTCTGCAACGGGTCATAGCCCTCAGCCCGCCGGTCGTAGATCAGGTCGAGGGCGACCTTGACCTGCTCCTCCTCCAGGCGGGCGATCGGCAGGATCTTCGACGCATGCACGATCGCCGAATCCAGCCCCGCCTTCACACACTCATCCAGGAACACCGAGTTCAGCACCACCCGGGCAGCCGGGTTGAGACCGAAGGAAATATTCGACAGACCCAGCGTGGTCTGGACATCCGGATGCCGGCGCTTCAGCTCGCGGATGGCCTCGATGGTGGCGACGCCGTCGCCCCTCGACTCCTCCTGACCCGTGCAGATCGTGAAGGTCAGCGTGTCGATGAGAATGTCCGACTCGCGCACCCCCCAATTACCGGTCAGGTCCTCGATCAGCCGCTCCGCGACAGCGACCTTGTGCTCGACCGTGCGCGCCTGACCCTCCTCATCGATCGTCAGCGCGATCAGCGCGGCACCGTGCTCGACCGCCAGCGCGGTCACCTTCGCGAAACGGGACTCCGGCCCGTCACCGTCCTCGTAATTCACCGAGTTCAGGACCGCCCGACCGCCCAGCTTCTCCAAACCCGCCCGCAGCACAGGCAGTTCCGTGGAGTCCAGCACAATCGGCAACGTCGAGGCGGTCGCGAAACGGCCCGCCAGCTCGCTCATGTCGGCCACACCATCACGGCCCACATAGTCGACACACAGATCCAGCATGTGCGCGCCCTCACGGATCTGATCGCGCGCCATCTCCACACAGTCGTCCCAACGCGCCTCCAGCATCGCCTCACGGAACTTCTTACTGCCGTTGGCATTCGTCCGCTCACCGATCGCCATATACGCCGTGTCCTGACGGAACGGCACCGTCTGATACAGCGACGCGGCACCCGGCTCAGGACGCGGCTCACGAGCGGTGGGGGTGAGGGCGCTGGCCCGGTCGACGACCTGACGCAGATGCTCGGGCGTCGTGCCGCAGCAGCCGCCGATCAGGGACAGGCCGTAGTCGGTCACGAATGCTTCCTGCGCGTCCGCCAGTCCCTCGGGGCCGAGCGGGAAGTGCGCGCCATCCTTGGTCAGCACGGGCAGGCCGGCGTTCGGCATGCACATCAGCGGGGTACGCGAGTGGCGGGCCAGATAGCGCAGGTGCTCGCTCATCTCGGCCGGGCCCGTCGAGCAGTTCAGCCCGATCAGGTCGATACCCAGGGGCTCCAGGGCGGTCAGCGCGGCGCCGATCTCGGAGCCGAGCAGCATGACGCCGGTCGTCTCGAAGGCGAGTGAGCAGATCAGCGGCACGCTGACACCGAGGGCGTCCATCGCCCGGCGTGCGCCGATCAGGCTCGACTTGGTCTGCAGCAGGTCCTGGGTGGTCTCCACGATCAGGGCGTCCGCCCCGCCGGCGAGCAGTCCCTCGGCGTTCTGCTGGTAGCCGTCCCGCAGGACGTCGTACGTGGTGTGGCCGAGCGACGGCAGCTTGGTGCCGGGGCCGATCGAGCCGAGGACCCAGCGCTGGCGGCCGTCCTTCGCGCCGAACTCGTCGGCCACCTCGCGGGCGATGCGGGCGCCGGCCTCGGACAGCTCGGTGATCCGGTCGGCGATCTCGTACTCGTTCGCCGCCGAGTGGTTCGCGCCGAAGGTGTTCGTCTCCACACAGTCGACGCCGACAGCGAAGTACTCCTCGTGCACCGAGCGGACGATGTCCGGCCTGGTCACGTTCAGGATCTCGTTGCAGCCCTCCAGCTGCTGGAAGTCCTCAAGAGTGGGATCCTGCGCCTGCAGCATCGTGCCCATCGCACCGTCGGCCACCACCACACGGGTGGCCAGTGCCTCTCGGAGGGCGTCAGCTCGGGTCCGGCTGTCAGCGGAAGGGGTTGGCGACGAGGCCATGGAATGTACTCCCTGGGATGCGACGGCTGTCGGCTTTGCGCCTTCCGGCAGGATGGCGCACCAGGCCAGCCTAACGGGGACGGCACCGATAGGGGCAGGTGTCCCACGGGACGGACGCCCCTGCCACCGCAGGGCCGCGGGTCGGATCCGGTATCGCCCGGCCGCACTCCGCGTGACACTGGGTCGACATGGACCGATAGTGTTCAGCATTGCCGAACAGTGTGGAGGGTGGCCCAGCAATGGCGAAGAACATTCAGTCCCTGGAGCGGGCGGCTGCGATGCTGAGGCTGCTCGCGGGCGGCGAGCGGCGGCTCGGCCTCTCCGACATCGCCTCCTCCCTCGACCTGGCCAAAGGCACCGCCCACGGCATCCTGCGCACCCTCCAGCAGGAGGGTTTCGTGGAGCAGGACCCGGCATCCGGGCGCTATCAGCTGGGGGCCGAACTGCTGCGCCTGGGCAACAGTTATCTGGACGTGCACGAGTTGCGGGCGCGCGCCCTCGTCTGGACCGACGACCTGGCCCGCTCCAGCGGTGAGAGCGTCTATCTGGGCGTGCTGCACCAGCGCGGCGTCCTGATCGTCCACCATGTCTTCCGCCCCGACGACAGCCGGCAGGTGCTGGAGGTCGGAGCCATGCAGCCACTGCACTCCAGCGCCCTGGGCAAGGTGCTCTCGGCGTACGACCCGGTGGCGCACAGCGAGGCCCTGGAGACCGAGCGGCAGATTTTCACTCCCCGCACGATCAGCGACCCGGAGCAGTTCGAGTCGGTGCTCGACCTGACCAGGGCGCGCGGCTGGGGTTCGGACATCGAGGAGACCTGGGAGGGCGTGGCGTCGGTGGCCGCCCCCATCCACGACCGGCGCAGGATGCCGCTGGGCGCCATCGCGGTGACCGGTGCGGTCGAGCGGGTCTGCGTGGACGGGGAGCTCCGCCCGGAACTGGTGGCCGCGGTGCGCGACTGCGCCCGCTCCGTCTCGCGCGATCTGGGCGCCGGCCGCTTCTGAGGCGCCGCCGCGGGTACGGGTCCGGGGCGCCTTTTCCGTCCCGGCCGCGCGCCGGCACGGCTCCGACGGAAACCGCCCATCGAGTTTCACGTCACAGCCCCTTGACGTTTACCGACCGCAGGACAAAACTGCCGTTCATCGGTCGGCATTGTCGAACACTTAACGGAAATACGCGTTAAGGTGTGACAGTGCCAAAGGGCCGGCAACGCCCTCACCTGAGGGCGCGGACGACCGGAGGAAACCGGTGTCCGGCTTCCCCTGGACGAAGGACAAAGGAGTCGCGGGTGTCCAGCTCCGACATCTTCATCGGCGAGACCATCGGGACCGCCGTACTCGTACTGCTCGGCGCCGGTGTGTGCGCCGCCGTCACACTCAAGCGCTCCAAGGCCAAGGACGCGGGCTGGCTGGCCGTCACGTTCGGCTGGGGATTCGCCGTACTGACCGCCGCCTACATCTCCACCGGCGTCTCCGGCGCGCATCTGAACCCGGCCGTGACCATAGGCCTGGCCATCAAGGGCGACACCCCGTGGGGTGACGTACCCCTGTACCTCGGCTCCCAGCTGCTCGGCGCCATGATCGGTGCGACCCTGGTCTGGGTGGCGTACTACGGACACTTCCAGGCCCATCTCAGGGACCCGGAGATCGCGGCGCAGGACAAGGGCCTCACGAAGAGCGAGCCGGGCCCCGGCCCGGTGGGCGGTGTCTTCTTCACCGCGCCCGAGATCCGCAACGTCGTGCAGAACCTGGCCACCGAGATCATCGGCACCATGGTCCTCGTCCTGGCGATCCTGACCCAGGGCCTCAGCGCGGACGGCAAGGGCCTGAGCATCATCGGCGCTCTGATCACCTCGCTGGTCGTCGTATCCATCGGGCTCTCGCTCGGCGGTCCGACCGGTTACGCCATCAACCCGGTCCGCGACCTCGGCCCGCGTATCGTCCACTCCCTGCTGCGGCTCCCCCACAAGGGCAGCTCGGACTGGAGCTACGCGTGGATACCCGTGGCGGGCCCCCTCATAGGCGGCGCTCTCGCAGGCGGTCTGTACAACCTCGCCTTCGCGTGAGCTCCCGGCACCGGCACCGTCGACCAACCCTTCAGACTTTCGGAGCACACCGTGACCACTGACGCTCACACCACCGGGCCGTTCATCGCGGCCATCGACCAGGGCACCACCTCCAGCCGCTGCATCGTCTTCGACCGGGACGGACGGATCGTCGCCGTCGACCAGAAGGAACACGAGCAGATCTTCCCCAAGCCCGGCTGGGTCGAGCACGACGCCGCCGAGATCTGGACCAACGTCCAGGAAGTCGTGGGCAGCGCGGTCAACAAGGCCGGCATCACAGCAGCCGACGTCAAGGCCATCGGCATCACCAACCAGCGCGAGACCACGCTGCTCTGGGACAAGAACACCGGTGAGCCCGTCCACAACGCCATCGTCTGGCAGGACACCCGCACCGACGCGCTCTGCCGCGAGCTCGGCCGCAACGTCGGCCAGGACCGCTTCCGCCGCGAGACCGGTCTGCCGCTGGCCTCGTACTTCGCAGGGCCGAAGATCCGCTGGCTGCTGGACAACGTCGATGGGCTGCGCGAGCGCGCGGAGGCCGGCGACATCCTCTTCGGCACCATGGACTCCTGGGTCATCTGGAACCTGACGGGCGGGGTGAACGGCGGTGTCCACGTCACGGACGTCACCAACGCCTCCCGCACGCTCCTGATGAACCTGCACAAGATGGAGTGGGACCCGAAGATCCTCGCCTCCATCGGCATCCCCGAGTCCGTTCTGCCGGAGATCCGCTCGTCCGCCGAGGTGTACGGCACGGCCAGCGCGGGCGTGCTGGCCGGTGTCCCGGTCGCTTCCGCGCTCGGCGACCAGCAGGCGGCCCTGTTCGGCCAGACCTGTTTCTCCGAGGGCGAGGCCAAGTCGACGTACGGCACCGGCACCTTCATGCTCATGAACACCGGTGACACGCCCGTCAACTCGTACAACGGCCTGCTGACGACCGTCGGCTACCAGATCGGCGACCAGAAGCCGGTGTACGCCCTGGAGGGGTCGATCGCCGTCACGGGCTCGCTCGTCCAGTGGCTGCGCGACCAGATGGGCATGATCAACAGTGCCGCCGAGGTCGAGACGCTGGCATCGTCGGTCGAGGACAACGGCGGCGCGTACTTCGTACCGGCCTTCTCCGGTCTGTTCGCCCCGTACTGGCGTCCCGACGCGCGCGGTGTGATCGCCGGTCTGACCCGTTACGTCACCAAGGCGCACATCGCCCGTGCCGTTCTTGAGGCCACCGCCTGGCAGACGCGTGAGATCAGCGACGCCATGACCAAGGACTCCGGCGTCGAGCTGACCGCGCTCAAGGTCGACGGCGGAATGACCTCCAACAACCTGCTGATGCAGACGCTCTCCGACTTCCTGGACGCGCCGGTGGTGCGCCCGATGGTGGCCGAGACGACCTGCCTCGGCGCTGCCTACGCCGCCGGTCTCGCCGTCGGCTTCTGGCCGGACACCGACGCACTGCGTGCCAACTGGCGCAGGGCCGCCGAGTGGACACCCCGGATGGACGCGGCCGTCCGTGACCGCGAGTACAAGAACTGGCTCAAGGCCGTACAGCGGACCATGGGCTGGCTCGAAGACGAGGAGTAACCAATATGACCACCCTGCAGAGCGTCCCGGCCCTCGGGACGCACCCGGCCTCCGGCTCCCTTCCGAGCCGCGCCGAGACTCGGGAGCAGCTTTCCAAGGCGACGTACGACCTCCTGGTGATCGGCGGCGGAATCCTGGGCATCTCCACCGCCTGGCACGCCGCGCAGTCCGGGCTGCGGGTGGCCCTGGTGGACGCCGGTGACTTCGCCGGCGCCACATCGTCCGCTTCCTCCAAGCTGCTGCACGGCGGCCTCCGCTACCTCCAGACGGGGGCCGTGAAGCTGGTCGCGGAGAACCACTTCGAGCGCCGCGCCGTCTCCCGTGACGTGGCCCCGCACCTGGCCAACCCGCTGACGTTCTACCTGCCGGTGTACAAGGGCGGCCCGCACGGCGCGGCCAAGCTCGGTGCGGGCGTCTTCGCCTACTCCGCGCTCTCCGCCTTCGGCGACGGTGTCGGCCACGTCATCTCCGCGGCGAAGGCGCAGCGCGACGTGCCCGAGCTGCGGACCGACAACCTCAAGGCCGTCGCGGTCTACGGCGACGACCAGATGAACGACTCGCGGATGGCCCTGATGACGGTGCGCGCCGCCGTCGAGTCCGGCGCCACCGTGCTCAACCACGCGGAGGTCACCGGGCTGCGCTTCACCCGGGGCCGGGTGACCGGCGCGGAGCTGAAGGACCGTCTTGACGGCAGCGAGTTCGGCGTCAGCGCCCGGCTCGTACTGAACGCCACCGGCCCCTGGGTCGACCACCTGCGCAAGCTGGAGGACCCGAACGCGGCGCCCTCCATCCGGCTCTCCAAGGGCGCGCACCTGGTGCTCAAGCGCACCGCGCCCTGGCGTGCCGCGCTGGCGACGCCGATCGACAAGTACCGGATCACCTTCGCCCTCCCCTGGGAGGACCAGCTGCTGCTCGGGACCACCGACGAGGAGTACGAGGGCGACCCGGCCGATGTCTCGGTCAACGAGAAGGACATCACCCAGATCCTGGACGAGGCCGCCTTCTCCGTACGGGACCAGCAGCTCTCGCGTGATCTGATCACGTACTCCTTCGCCGGACTCCGGGTGCTGCCGGGAGGCCCCGGTGACACCTCGAAGGCTAAGCGCGAGACGGTCGTCACCGAGGGGCGCGGCGGGATGCTCTCGGTGGCGGGCGGCAAGTGGACGACCTTCCGGCACATCGGCCGTACGGTCATGAACAAGCTGGCCGCACTGCCCGGCCACCCGCTCGGCGACGACATGGAGCCGATCTCGCACCTGCCGAAGAAGCAGCCGCTGCCCGGCATCGCCAACCCGCACGCGGTCGCGCACCGGCTTCTTGTGGACGGCGGGACGCCGGGGCCGCGCATGGCGGCGGACACGGCCCGCCACCTGGCCACGCACTACGGCTCGCTCTCCTTCGACATCGCGCGGCTGGCGAACGAGGACCCGGCGCTGGCCGAACGGGTCCACCCGGACGCCCCGGAGATATGGGCGCAGGTCGTCTACGCACGCGACCACGAGTGGGCCGAGACGGCCGACGACGTGCTGCGCCGCCGTACGACGCTGACCATCCGGGGCCTGGCCACGGACGACGTCCGGGCGAAGGTCGAGGACGTGCTCGGCAAGAAGTAGCGGCCACGCGCGGAGAACCGACGTGCTGACAACGGCAGCACGCTGAAACACCGCAGCGGTGAGGGGCGGTCCTCCGGGGCCGCCCCTCACTGCTGCCACACGGCTGCCACAGTGCCGCAATGTGCGGCGCCCAGAGTTGCACCATGAAGTTTCAAGTGCTCTCCCTCATCAGCCACGCCCCGCACCCGCTGACCGGTGAACTGCCCTCCGCAGCGGACCGGTTGGCCGAGGTCGTCGATGTCGGCGTGGCGGCCGAGCAGCTCGGCTTCGACGGGTACGCGGTCGGCGAGCGGCACGCGGGGCCCTTTCTGTCGTCCAGCCCGACGGTGGTGCTGGGCGCCCTCGCCGCCCGCACCTCCAGGATCAGACTGCTGACCGGCGTCACGGTCGTGGCGATCCTCGATCCGGTCCGGGTCGCCGAGGACTACGCGACCCTGGACCAGCTGTCGCGGGGCCGTATCGAGCTGGTCGTCGGCAAGGGGGCGGAGGCCGGGCACTTCGACCTCTTCGGGCTCGACGAGGAGCGGCAGTGGGACCTCCAGAAGGAGAAGTACGAGCTGCTGCGCCGGCTCTGGAGCGAGGAGGAGATCGACTGGGAAGGTGAGTTCAGGCCCGCTCTGCACGGGGCTACGACCCTCCCGCGTCCGTACGACGGGGTCCCGCGCATCTGGCACGGCTCGGCGACCAGCCTCAACTCCCCCGAACTGGCGGCCCGCCACGGTGATCCGCTCTTCACCGCCAACGCCGTCCAGCCGCGCGCGGCGTATGCGGCGCTGATCGCCCACTACCGGGAGAAATTCGAGGAGTACGGGCACGACCCGGCGCGGGCCCATGTCGCCGCCGGGTCGGGCGGGCTGCTGATCGCCGACAGTTCGCAGCAGGCGGTGGAGCGCTTCAAGGAGCTGTACGAGGCGAAGGTGGCGCAGACCTTCAAGCCACATCTGGCGGGCAGAGCCGGATACAACACCCCCTTCCGCACCATCGAGGACGCGATGGGGAGCGGCCCGCAGCTCATCGGGTCCCCGCAGCAGATCATCGACAAGATCCTCGGCTACCACGAGGTCTACCGGCACGACCTCCAGTCCATCAGCGTCGACGGATTCGGGCTCGCGCGCGGGGAGCAGCTGGAGACGCTGCAGCGGTTCGCGGAGGAGATCGCCCCGGTGGTGCGGAAGGAGGCGCCGTCGGCCCTCTGGGAGTGAGGCCCGCCCTGACCGGACCTGTGGGTTCTCGCCTCTGTCGGCAGCGGCCCTGCTTCTGACCAGTACTGCTTCCGGTGTCTCACATCGGCGGTCGGTCGTTCAGTCTCACGGTGGTGGCACCCCGGGCGCGCGTCCAGTGGCCGGCGGGACGGGCTTATTTGTCGATGCGCGTCACATTGTGGCTGTTGACGTTGACCTGATTGTGGATGTCCCCGGAGTGGAAGTCGATGAGCCCGCACAGCAGGCAGCCCGGGTTGTTGGCCGGGGGAGCCGGGGCTTGGGAGACGGTGACGGTGGTGGTGTCGTTCGAAGCGCTGCAACCGTCGTCGCCGTTGTAGGCGGCGGTGATGGTGTGTGTTCCGGTGGTCGTGAAACCGGTGGTCAGTGAGGAGTGTCCGTCGGCGGAGACGGGTGCGGTCGCGAGGAGGTCCGAGCCGTCGAAGAACGACACGCCGAGGCCGCCGCTCGGGTCCGAGCTGCAGGTCACTGTCGCGTCGAGGGTGACCAGTTGCCCGGTCGCCGCCGATGAGGGCGTGGCCTGGACCGTGGTCGAGGACTGATCGGCGGCAGCAGCCGACGGAGCGAGGAACAGCACTGTGGCCGCCGCGGCTGCGGCGACCATGGCTCCGGCTTTGCGCGCACGACATGCTTTCACTGAAGGGCCTCCTCGGTCTGCTCGGCAGGCGGGGTTTCGCCGTAACCGTTCGGGGCGTGACCTTAGGCCGCTTTCGATGGCATATGCGGGAGGCGCGGGTCCCGGCGGCCCCACCTGAGTCATCGGCTCGCTCGAATGGGCTGGAGCGGGCCGATGGCGCGGGCCGGTGGCGCCGATGCCATGGTATTTGGCTAGATCGCGGGAGGCGCAACCCGCTGGTAGGCGAGCGAGTTGGTCGTGCCGCCCGACGTCATGACACTCACCGGCACCGGACCCGCCGGACCCGCCGGGGCGATCGCGATCGCTGTCGTGTCCGACACCACGGTGAAGGCCGCCGGCTCGGTACCGAAGTGGACCGCGAAGGTCGTGGTCAGCCCGGTGCCCGTCAGGGTCACGGTGGCGCCCGCGCCGGTCGGCCCCTGCGTGGGCGACAGTGCGGTGAGCGTCGGCGCTGCCACGTAGGTGTAGATGACGGAGTTGCTGGTGCCGCCGGGACCGGTGACGGTGCACGCGACGGATCCGCTGCCGGGCGGGGTGATGGCGGTGATCCGGGTGGCGGAGTTGACGGTGTAGGAGGTCGCGGGGGTGCTGCCGAAGGTGACGGCGGTGGTCCCGGTGAGGCCGGTGCCGGTGAGCACCACGGTGGTCCCGCCCGACGTCGGTCCCTCGGCGGGTGAGACGGACAGCAGCGAGGGCTCGTTGAGGTAGTAGAAGAACACCGGCCCCGAGGTGCCGCCGACGGTGGTCGCGGTGATCGCAACCGCGCCGCTGCCGGCCGGGGTGACGGCGGTGATCTGGTTGGCGGAGTTGACGGTGTAGGAGGTCGCGGGGGTGCTGCCGAAGGTGACGGCAGTGGTCCCGGTGAGGCCGGTGCCGGTGAGGACCACGGTGGTCCCGCCCGACGTCGGTCCCTGGTTCGGTGCGATCGCACTGAGGGTCGGTGTGGGCGCGTAGGTGTAGGCGACCGTGTTGCTGAGCCCGGCGGGCGTGCGCACGGTGACGTTGACCGTGCCGGTTCCGGGCGGGACGGTCGCCGTGATCGTCGAGGGGGTGGTGACCGTGTACGACAGGGCGGCCGCGGATCCGAACGTGACGGCGGTGGCGCCGGTGAACTGGCTTCCGTTCAGGGTCACGGGATTGGTGCCCGCCGCCGGACCCGTATTGGGTGCGACCGACGTGAGGACGGGAGGGGCCACGGTGACTCCAAGGGGTGTGGTCGGCCTGGCTGGGCCGCGAGCTGTGGGGGTCACGGAAGCGGTGCGGTCGGGCGTACCCGAGTTCGCACCGCTTCCGCTGGGCACAGACCGGTGACCGGAGCGGAGCTGTGCACAGCCGTGCGTCCGATACTCCGTCAGATACCGGGACCGGACACGTAGGTGAATCCGTCGCTGAGGGTGGCGCTACCGCCCCCGGTGGTCACGACGACATCGACGGGACCTGTGGTGCCGGGCGGTGTGACAGCCACCAGCGTGGTGCTGTTCAGCACTGCGAAGGACGCGGCGGTACCGCCGAAGGTGACGGCCGTGGTGGATGCCAGGCCGGTGCCGTTGACGGTCACCGAGGTACCGCCGGAGGCCGGCCCCGAGGTGGGTGTGAGCGAGACCGGTGTCGGCGCGTCGAGGTAGGCGTAGGTGAGCGGAGCGGTCGTGCCCCCGGTGGTGGTGACGGCGACGTCGACGGAGCCACCTGAGCTGCCGGCCGGAACGACCACCGACAGCCGGCTGTCCGAGACGACCGTCGGGGTCACGCTGTTGGGGCCGAAGGACACGGTGGTGGCAGTGGAGAGTCCGTAGCCGTTGATGGTGACCGTGTTGCCGCCCGCCGTCGGACCGGAGCCCGGGTCCACGGACACCGCGATCGGCGGGCTGATGTAGAAGAAGGAGAGCGAGTTGCTCGTCCCTCCCGCGGTCGTCACGTTGACGTCGACGACACCGCAGCCCGCGGGGTCGATGGCGGTGATCGCGGTCGGGGTGTTCGCGGTGATCGTGGCTGTCCGGGACCCGAAGTGGACGGCGGTGGCACCGGACAGGTTCACGCCGGTGATAGTGACGGTTGTTCCGCCGCTGGTGGAGCCTTGGTTGGGACTGATGGGCATGAGGGGTTCCTCCTCACTCGGAAGTCTTCTCCGAGCAGCGACTGGGTGTCCCGATCCACGGGCGTCCCGAACCGGCCCAGGCCAACACGTCCGGCCGCTGGCAGATGGGGATGTGCGGAGACCCGTCCGGACGGGATGAGGCCAGTCCCGGGAGGGAGGCTGGTCCGCGGCGACTCGATGGACCATCGCCCCATGATGTAGACACCCGCATTAACCCATCGGAGTGACGCCTCTACCAAGGGAATTGACGCGTCGTCAACCGATTGGCGGAGCGCGCGCATGGCGTGCGGCGGCGCGTTCACGGTGGTACATGGCCACCTGACAGGCCATCACCACCAGGGGGGTTCCACGACGTGCGGGTCCGGCCCCGGCGCCGTGAGCGCGCATCGCGAGCTTCCGCTCAGCCTTGACCGGTGACCGGCCGACCATTTCCAGTGCCCGTGGTTCGGTTCACGGCCGATTCGGTTCACGGCCGATTCGGTTCACGGCCGGTTCGGTTCACGGCGGCGGCTCAGGGCGAGACCTCCTCCAGGCGCCGCCCCGCCGTCTCCTCCGCGCCGACCACCGCGACGGCGGCGCCCGCCAGGGCCACCGCTCCCAGCACCACGAAGACCGGGGGGACATGCCCCCCGGCGTACACCATGCCGACGGCGATGGGGCCGAGGATCACACCGAGCCGGTTCATCGCACCGCCCACGCTGCTGCCCAGGGCCCGCATCCGGGTCGGGAAGAGTTCGGGTGTGTAGAGGTAGAGGCAGATGTTGGAGCCGAAGAAGAAGACCGCGGCGAGCGAGGTCCACACCAGCACCTGGACCGGGGTCCCGGCGCCGAGGTACGCGAGTACCAGGAGCATCACGGCGGCTCCCGTGAGACACACCGTGATGACGCGCCGGCGTCCTGCCCTGTCCACGGTGAGGGCCGCGGCCAGACAGCCCGCGAGTCCCGCGCAGGCCGTGACGGTCGAGTAGAGGAGCGCGTCGGAGAGCGAGAGGCCGTAGCGGTTCTGGTAGATCGTCGGCAGCCAGGACGTGATGCCGTAGTTGACGAAGTAGCCGGTGAACCAGAGGGCGCCGATCACCAGGGTGCGGCGGCGGTAGCGGCCGGTGAACAGCCCGCGCAGACCGCTCGCCCCGGCTTCCGGGGCCGCTTCGGGCGCCGGGCCCGCCTCGTCCGCCGGCGGGTCGGTGACGGGTGGCAGGGGTTTCCCGGTGGCGCGCTGGACCTCGGTCTCGATCCTGGTCATCACATCGGCCGCCTCCTGGACCCTGCCGTGTTCGGCGAGCCAGCGCGGGGACTCCGGTACGGATCGCTGCACCAGGACGCAGAGCACCCCGGGCACGGCGGCCAGCACATACATCCAGCGCCAGCCGAGCAGCGGCACCACCCAGGCGGCGACCAGCGCGCCCACGGTGAGCCCGGCCGGGAAGACCAGTTCGTAGAGCAGGACGAACCGCCCACGCCGGTGGCTGCGGGTGATCTCGGCGATGAAGGTGGCGGCCACCGGGACCTCGCCGCCGATGGCCAGTCCCTGGACGAACCGCACCGCCATGAAGGAGCCGGGCGACGTGGTCGCGGCCAGGGCGAGGTTGGCGACGCTGGAGACGGCCACGCACAGCGCGATGACCTTGACCCGGCCGATGCGGTCGGCGAGCCGGCCGGAGAGCACCGCCCCGATCAGCATCCCGACGGAGCCGACGGTGAGCAGCCAGGTGGAGGCGGAGTCGGTCAGATGCCACTCGTGGCGCAGCTGGGGCATCGCGTACGCGATCAGCAGCTGGTCGAACGCCTCGAAGAAGGTGACGGCGCCCACGATGAGCCGGACGGTGACATGCCAGCGGCTCATCGGGAGCCGTTCGAAACGGGCGGCGACGGCCGCCCGGACGGCTCGGTCCGCTGAAGCGTCGATCGTCATATGCAGGGTCCTCCGACTCCACGGCTGAGGGGCGAGGGCGAGGCGAGAAGAACGCGATGTCCCACAGGGGTTGTCCGCAACCCGGACTGCGAAGCGCGTTAGGCCAAAGTTTCTTAGGGCTTAAGTTGTATCGCCTGCATACCGGACGGCGTCAAGGGTCTGCACAGGTAAATCACCAAACAATTAGGGGGTTGCGTTGAGATATTTAAGCCCTTAGATTTCTAGCCCTCACCCAAACCAGCCCCCACTCAACCCCGTCCAGCCAGGAGGCTCCCGTATGACCCGGTCCCCTGCTGCCGAAGTACCCGACGAAGCGCTCGTGGCCGGCGTGTGGCGCCGCGGCGCCGGTGCCCCGGCCGAGACCGTCGACCCGGCCACCGGCCGGGTGCTCGCCACCGTGCACGCCGTGACCCCGGCGGAGGTCGACGAGGCCGCCGAAGGCGCCGCCCGCGCCGCCGCCGACCCGGCCTGGCGCGCGCTCCTCCCGCATCAGCGCGCCCGGCTGCTGCACCGGATCGCCGAGCTGACCGAGGGCGCGGCGGAACACCTCGCGGCGCTCCAGACCGCCGACACGGGCAAGGCCCTCACCGAGACGCGCGCCCTGGTGGCCAGCGCGGCCGGGACCTTCCGGTACACGGCCGCCGCGCTGGAGACCGCCGAGGAGGCGATCACCCCCTCGCGCGGCGACTACCTCACGATGAGCACCTTCGAGCCGATCGGTGTCATCGGCGCGATCAACCCCTGGAACTCCCCGGTGGCCAGCGACGCGCAGAAGCTCGCGCCCGCCCTCGCCGGGGGCAACGCGGTCCTGCTGAAGCCCGCCGAGTGGACCCCGCTGGTCTCCCTCGCGCTGGGCCGGCTGATCAGCCGCGCCCTGGACGAACTCTCGCTGCCCGCCGGGCTCCTGTCGGTGCTCCCCGGGCGCGGCAGCGTCGTGGGCGACGCCATCGTGCGCCATCCGCGTATCGGAAAGGTCAGTTTCACCGGCGGTACGGACACCGGACGGACGATCGCGCACGCCGCGGCCGAGAAGATCATGCCCGTCTCGCTGGAGCTGGGCGGCAAGTCACCGACCATCGTGCTCGCCGACGCCGACATCGAACAGGCCCTGGCCGGAGTGATGTTCGGCGTCTTCTCCTCCAGCGGCCAGTCCTGCATCGCCGGTTCGCGGCTCTTCGTGGCGCGTGAGATCTACGACGCCTTCGTCGGTGAACTGGTAGAGCGCACCCGGAAGCTGCGGGTCGGCCCCGGTAGCGCGCCGGACACCCAGGTCGGTCCGCTGGTGCACCACCGGCACCGGGACGCGGTGGCGGCCAGGGTCGACCTGGCGCGTACCGAGGGGGCCCGGGTGCTCTGCGGCGGCTCGGTGCCGCCGGGCGACGAGTACCGGGACGGCGCCTACTATCTGCCGACCGTCCTGGACGGCCTGGACAACTCCTCGCGCACCTGCCAGGAGGAGATCTTCGGACCGGTGCTCGCCGCGCTGCCGTTCGACGACGAGGACGATCTCGTCCGGCGGGCCAACGCCTCGGTGTACGGCCTGGCCTGCGGCATCTGGACCCGTGATCACCGGGCGGCCTGGCGGATCGCCCGCCGGGTCGAGGCCGGCACCGTCTGGATCAACACCTACAAGCAGTTCAGCATCGCCACCCCCTTCGGCGGCCTCAAGGACAGCGGTCTCGGGCGGGAGAAGAGCCGCGACGGCATCCGCGCCTACCAGCGCCAGAAGTCCCTGTACTGGGGCACGTCGGACGCCCCCCTGCCCTGGGCCGCCCCGTAGTCGCCCGGTCGTCACAGCCCGTCTGGAGACAGTCATGCCCCAACCCCCCATCGCCCGGCTGCGGTCGCTGCGCAGCGTCGAGCTGTTCACCCCCGCCTTCTCCGAGACCGCCGACTTCTACCAGGAGGTCTGGGGCCTGGAGAGCGTCGAGTCCGGCCCCGGTGCGCGCTGGCTGCGCGGCACCGGAACCGAGCACCACGTCCTGCACCTCACCCGCGCCGACCGCACCGGCCTCGGCCGGATCGCCTTCGCCGTGGCGACACCGGCCGATGTGGACGAGGCCGCACGGCGGCTGCTCGCCCGGGGCATCACCCCGGTCGCGGGCCCAGGACCGCTCGACCAGGTGGGCGGCGGCTACGGGCTGCGCTTCACCGACCCCGAGCACCGGCTGATCGAGATAAGCGCCGAGGTCGAGGCGGTCGCACCGCGCGGCCGGGACGGCTCGGTGCCGGTCGGCGTCACCCACACCGTGCTCAACACCACCGACATCGACGCCTCGGTCGCCTTCTACCGCGACGTACTCGGCCTGCGGGTCTCCGACTGGTCCGAGCACCAGATGGCGTTCCTGCGGTGCAACGCCGACCACCACTGCATCGCCTTCAACCAGGCCGAGTGGGCCTCGCTCAACCACGTGGCGTACGAGATGAGTTCGGTCGACCACTTCATGCGCGGGCTCGGCCGCCTGCGTCACCACGGCATCGTCCCGCAGTGGGGCCCCGGCCGGCACGGTCCGGGCGACAACACCTTCTCGTACTTCACCGACCCGTCGGGGCTCGTCTGCGAGTACACGTCGGAGGTCGCGCAGATCGTGGAGGACGCCTGGATCGCCCGGGTCTGGCGGCGGACCCCCGAGCTGTCCGATCTCTGGGGAACGGCCGGGCCGCCGTCGGCGGAGATCCGCGACCGGATGGCGGGCATCCCCGACCCCGGTCCGCTCGCCGCCCCGGCGGCCCCCGCAACCCCCTGTGCCGACGCCGGCACAGCAACGACCCACAGCGACAGCGACACCGACACCGACACCGACACCGACACCGAGGAGATTCCGGTATGACCCGCAGCGTGGGACTCGTCGGCTGGGGCGCCATCGGCCGCACCGTGGGCACCGCACTCGCCGCAGGCGCCGTCGAAGGCGCCGAACTGGTCTGTGTGGTGGACAACCGCGCGATCGGCGAAGCGCCCGCCCCGCAGCTGACGTTCGAAGAGGCCCTGGAGCGCTGCGATCTGATCGTGGAGGCGGCGGGCCAGGGCGTCGTACGGGAGTGGGCCGAGCGCATCCTGCGGTCCGGGACCGATCTGCTGATCGCGTCGACCGGGGCGCTCACCGACGAGGAACTGGCGAAGCGGCTGCTGGCCGCCGGTCCTGGCCGGGTGTACTTCACATCGGGCGCCGTCGGGGGTCTCGACCTGCTCCAGGCGGCCCGGGGCCTCGGGCCGCTGCACGACATACGGCTGACCACCACCAAACTGCCGTCGACCCTCGAACAGCCCTGGATGGACGAGGAGTTGCTGACCCGGATGCGGACGGCGACCGGTCCGGTCGAGGTCATGTCGGGCACCTCACGCGACATCCCGGTGAAATTCCCCAAGTCGACGAATGTGGCCGCTTCGGTGGCCCTCGCCGTCGGGGACCCGGACTCCGTACGGGTCAGGGTGGTCGCCGACCCGGGCGCCGACCGTACCCGTCATCTCATCGAGGCCGACGGCCCGCAGGGGACCTACCGCTTCGAGGTCGCGCATCTGCCGGACCCCGGCAACCCCGCCACCAGCCGGATCGTGCCGTACGCGGTGCTGCGCAGCATCGCGGCCCTCGCCGGGCGGACGGGGCAGATCCTGTGACCGCCGCACCGGCGGCCGGCCCGCGGGTGACGGAGGCCGGGACCGCGGGGCCGCTGCTGCTCTGCCTGCACGGCATCGGCTCGTCGTCCGCCGCCTTCGCCCCGCAGCTCGCGGAACTCTCCGCGTACGTCCGGGTGGTGGCCTGGGACGCGCCCGGCTACGCGGCGTCCCCCGACCCGCCGGGCCCGCTGACGCTCGACGGCTACGCGGACGCGGCGGCGGCGCTCATCGAGGAGCGCGGCGGCAGCGCCCATGTGCTGGGCGTCTCCTGGGGCGGGGTCATCGCACTGCGGCTGGCCGCCCGCCACCCCGGGCTGGTCGCCTCGCTGATCGTCGCCGACTCCAGCGCCGGTTCGGGCACCGACCCGGCGAAGGCGGCGGCGATGCGCGGACGGGCGGCCGAGCTGGAAGCCGCCGGGCCGCGGGCCTTCGCCGAGCAGCGCGGACCGCGGCTCGTCTCCGCGGCGGCGCCCCCGGAGCTGGTGCGGCGGGTCGTCGACACCATGGCCGGCGCCGTCCGGCTGCCCGGCTACGGCTACGCCGCGGAGGCGATGGCCGCAGCCGACCTCCGTACGGAACTCGCCGGGATCACCGCCCCCGCCCTGGTCATCTGCGGCGACCAGGACCGGGTCACCGGCGTCGAGGCGAGCCAGCTCATCGCGGGCTCCCTCCACAAGTCCGCCTACGTGATCGTCAAGGACGCCGGTCACCTGGCCAACCAGGAGCAGCCCCGGGCCTTCAACGCCTGGGTCCTCTCCCACCTCCGTATCACCGCACAGATCCCCGAATGAACCACCCCAGCAGCACCCGCCCGAGCAGCACCCGCACCGAGAAGGAGCACGTCATGCCCGTCACCACCACCGAGTACGACAACGGCGGCGACCTCGCCGGCTACACCGACTCCCTGATCGCCACGAAGGACTCCCGCGAGCCCGACTGGGACACCCTGGCGTTCCAGGCCAAGGCCGGTGACCAGTACCGGCGCGCGCAGATCCGCTACGTCGGCTCCGGCGCGACCGGCAACCACGACGGTGACAACCGGATCCTGCCGTCCGGCGGCTTCACCTTCTCCAACATGCTGCTGCCGCCGGGCGCCGAGGGCCCCGAGCACACCCACCACGACGTCGAGGAGGCCTTCTTCGTCCTGGAGGGCAAGGTGCGCGTCGGGATCCACCGCGGTGACAGCGAGGCGGAGTACCGCACGCTCGGCTACCGCGACATGATCATGGTCCCGGCGGGCGTGGCGCGTTCGCTGAAGAACGAGGGCGACACCGACGCGCTGTTCTGCGTCGTCATCGGCACGCAGAAGCCGCAGGTCCCGACCTACCCCGAGCACTCGCCGATGCACGGCGTGACCCGCGACTGATGCGCACTGTCGTCATCACCGGCGCCGGCCGTGGCCTCGGACTGGCCATGGCCCGCCGGGCGGGCCAGGACGGCTTCCGCACCGTGGTCGCCGAACTGGACCGGGAACGCGGCGAATCGGCGGCCCGCGCGCTGCGCGACGAGGGCCTGGACGCCCACTTCGTCCAGTGCGACGTGGCGGACCCCGCATCGGTCGACGCCCTCGCGTCGGCCGTCGCCGGGCTCGGCCCGCTGCACGGTCTCGTCAACAACGCGGCGCTCGCCAACGGCGTGGGCGGCAAGGAGTTCCAGGACATCACCGTCGCGGAGTGGGACCGGCTGATGGCCGTCAACGCCCGCTCCCCCTGGCTGGTCTCCCGTGCGCTGCTGCCCCAGCTGCTGGCGCACGGCGACGGCGGTCGCATCGTCCATCTCGCGTCCGACGCCGCGCTGTACGGCTCCGTACGGCTCGCCCACTACGTCACGTCCAAGGGCGCCGTGATCGCGCTCACCCGGGCGATGGCCCGGGAACTCGGCGACCGGGGCATCACCGTGAACGCGGTGGCGCCCGGCATCACCGAGGGCGAGGCCACCGAGTCCGTACCGGCCGAGCGCCATGAGCTGTACCGCGCCAACCGGGCCATCTCACGCCCGCAGCGCCCCGACGACCTGCTGGGGCTCGTCTCGTACCTGCTGGGCGCCGAGTCCCGTTATCTCACCGGACAGGTGATCGCCGTCAACGGCGGCTTCACCATGAACTGACCATCGGAGCAACTGATATGGATCTGGGCCTCGCCGACCGCACCGTACTGGTGACCGGCGGCAGCTCGGGCGTCGGCCTGGCCACGGTCCGCGCCCTGCTCGACGAAGGCGCCAACGTCGCCACCTGCGGCCGCGACGCGGACCGGCTCGCCGCGGCTGCCGCCGGTCTCGGCGCGGGCGGCGACCGGCTGCTCACCGGAGTCTGCGACGTCCGGGACGCCGGAGCGGTCCGCCGCTTCACCGAGCGCACGGCGGAGCACTTCGGCGCGCTGGACGGACTCGTCAACAACGCCGGCCAGTCGCGGATGAAGAACTTCGCCGAGAGCACGGCGGAGGACTGGCGGGACGAGCTGGAGCTGAAGTTCGCCGGCGTCCTCAACCCGCTGCACGCGGGGCTCGCCCTGCTGCGTGCCTCGCCGGTCGCCTCGGTCGTCAACATCAACGCGGTACTCGCCAAACAGCCCGAACCCCGGCTCATCACCACCAGCGCCGCCCGCGCCGGGATCCTCAACCTCTCCAAGTCCCTTTCACAGGAGCTGGCCCCGGACGGCATCCGGGTCAACTCGGTCTGCCTGGGCCTGGTCGACACCGGGCAGTGGACCCGCCGCCACGCGGCGTCCGGCACCTCGCTGCCGTACGAGCGGTGGCAGGCGGAGCTGGCCGCCGACCGCGGGGTCTCGCTCGGCCGGCTCGGCCGCGCCGATGAGGTCGCCTACGCGGTGGTGTCCCTGCTCTCGCCCCGCGCCTCGTACATCACCGGCACCGGCATCGACGTCTGCGGCGGCGTCGGCCGCTCCATCCTCTGAGGAGACCACCATGCGTTACACCACCGGAGGCGATCTCCTCGTCGCCGTCCTGCGTGAACTCGGCATCGGCACGGTCTTCGGCATCGTCAGCGTGCACAATCTGCCGCTGGTCGAGGCCGTCGACCGGGAGCTGCGCTTCGTGCCCGTGCGGCACGAGGCCACCGCCGTCAGCGCCGCCGACGCCTACGGCAGGGCGCGCGGCTCGATCGGCTGCGCGCTCACCTCCACGGGCACCGGGGCGGGCAACGCGGCCGGCTCGCTCATCGAGTCGCTCAGCTCGGGCACGGCGGTCCTGCACGTCACCGGGCAGATCGACAGCGCCTACCTGGGCAGCGGTCGCGGCTTCATCCATGAGACCAAGGACCAGCTCTCGATGCTGCGTGCGGTCTCCGCGTACGCCGCGACGGTCACATCGGCCGATGACGCGGGCCGGCTGCTGCGCGAGGCGGCCCGCGCCGCGCTCACCGCTCCGGGCGGGCCCGGCAGCGTCGAGTGGCCGGTGGATCTCCAGTACGCGGCACAGACCGACACCGGCGCGGCGCCCGCCGACGGCCCGCATCCGGTGCCCGAAGCGGCCGAACTCGCCGCCGCCGCCGCGCTGCTGGCATCCGCACGGCGCCCGCTGATCTGGGCGGGCGGCGGGGCGACCGGGGCTGGACCGCAGCTCACGGCGCTGCTCGCGGCGACCGGCGCGGGCCTGCTGACGTCCAACTCGGGGCGGGGAGCGGTGCCGGAGGACCACCCGGCGGTCATCGGCAACTTCGCCACCACGCCCGCGGGGCGCGCCCTGCTCGCCGACGCGGACGTCCTGCTCACCGTCGGCACGCACTTCCGGTCCAACGAGACCGCCGACTACACCCTCGAACTGCCCGCGGCCCATATCCAGCTGGATGTCGACGCGGCCGCACCGGGCCGCGTCTACCCGGCGCGCCACGCCCTGCACGGGCGCGCGGCCGACGTACTGGAGTCCCTCCTGCCGTACGCGCGCCGGGCGGAACCGGACTGGACGGCGCGGGTCACCGCCGTACGCGAGGAGGTACGGGCCCTGCTGCACGACTCCATCGGGCCGCAGGCGGCGGTCTGTGACGCGCTGCGGGCGGTGCTGCCCCGCGAGGCGGTCGTCGCCCGCGATGTCACCATCGCGTCCAGCAGCTGGGGCAACCGTCTGCTGGAGATGTACGACCCCCGGTCCAATGTGTTCCCGCGCGGCGGCGGCATCGGACAGGGCCTCGGCATGGGCATCGGGGCGGCGCTCGCGCGGCCGGACACCCCCACCGTGGTACTGGCCGGCGACGGCGGCCTCGCGGTCCACCTCGGCGAACTGCTCACCCTCGCCCAGGAGCGCCCGGCCCTGACCCTGGTCGTGTTCAACGACGGCGGCTACGGCGTGCTCCGCAATATGCAGGACCGCTACAGCGAGCGGCGGTCCGGAGTCGATCTGGCCACCCCGGACTTCGAGCAGCTGGCCCGCGCCTGCGGCCTCCCGTACGCCCGCATAGCGGCCGCGGAGCACGCGCACCCGGTGCTCGAACACGCGGTGGCGTCCGGCGGCCCTGTGCTCGTCGAGGTCGACCTGGCCGAACTCGGCCCGATGAAGAACCCGTTCACCCCGCCCGTCACGATCCCCACGGCGTAGGGAGGCCACCATGGACGCGCCAAGCGAACCCCGGCTCGAACTTCTTGTCCGCACCATGACTTTGGAGGCCGACGGCGTCCTCTCGGTGGTTCTCGTCCACCCGGACGGCAAGCCGCTGCCGGCCTGGGAGCCCGGTGCCCATCTCGATCTGGAGGTCGGCGGGCTGACCCGGCAGTACTCGCTCTGCGGGGACCCGCACGATCTGTCCGGATACCGCATCGGCGTGCTCGACGAGCCGTCTTCGCGCGGCGGTTCACGGTATGTGCACACCCGGCTGCGCCCCGGCCAGCGGGTCACCGCCGCCGGGCCGAGGAACCACTTCGCGCTGGACGGGGCGGAGCGCTACGTCTTCATCGCGGGCGGCATCGGCATCACCCCGATCCTGCCGATGGCCCGGGAGGCCGCGCGCAGGTCCGTTCCGTACACCCTGGTGCACGGCGGCCGGACGCGGGCGTCCATGGCGTTCGGCTCCGAACTGGCGGCGCTCGGCGGCGGGGACGTGCTCCGGCATCCGCAGGACGAGCTGGGACACATCGACCTGGCGTCGGCACTGGACGGCGTGGGTCCCGGCACGCTGGTGTACTGCTGCGGGCCGGAGCCGCTGCTCAACGCCGTGGAGGCGGTCTGCCCGGCCGGGCTGCTGCGGGTGGAGCGGTTCGCCGCACCGGCCGTCGAGCCGGCCGGGGACGACACGGCCTTCGACGTGGAGTGCCGGGCGTCCGGCGTCACCGTCGCGGTCGGCAGCGGTACCACCGTACTGGCGGCCGTCGAGGCCGCGGGCATTCCCGTCGGCAGCTCCTGCCGGGACGGCATCTGCGGGACCTGCGAGACCCGGGTGCTCGAAGGCACCCCGGACCACCGGGACTTCGTCCTCAGCGAGACCGAGCACGCGTCGAACGCGACCATGATGATCTGCGTGTCGCGCTGCGCCTCGGGACCTCTCGTACTCGACCTCTGACGACCCCTGTCACGGCGGAGGCCGTGCAACCCCGAACCCCTCCTGGAGGCACTGTGACCACCGACTGGCCCTACCTGGACGTACATCAGTCACGCACCCATGAGCCCACCCCCTACGAGTACCGGCTGGCCTCGGCGCTCGAAGAGGTCTTCACCCACGAGGGCCATGAACTGGCCGACGTCGTACGGGGGCTCAACGCCCGCCAGGTGCACTCCCCCGACGGCGCCCCGTGGACCGAGCAGTCCTTCCGCGACGAGATCAACCGACTGGGAGCGTGACATGACCACTCTGACCGCCGACCACATCTACGCCACCGGCCTGCGCAACCAGTGGCACCCCGTCGTGCCCTCCCGCTTCGTCGCACCGGGCGCGATGCGCAAGGTCACCGTGCTCGGTGAGCAGTGGCTGCTGTTCCGCCGCTCCGACTCGACACTGAGCATGCTCGCGGACCGCTGTCCGCACCGGGGCGCGCCGCTCTCGCTGGGCAAGCACCTGGGCGACCGGGTGGCCTGCTGGTACCACGGCCTGGAGATCGAGACCGACGGCACGGTCTCCTCGGTGCCGGGGCTGCCCGGCTGCAATCTGGAGGGCAGGAAACTCGTCAGGAGCCTGCCGGTGCGCGAGGTGGGCGGCGCGGTGCTCGCGTACTTCGGCGACGACGAGCACCCCGAACCGGCGCCGCTGACGCTGCCGGAGCCCCTCACCGACCCGGGCACCGACTCGTTCCTCTGCTACGCGGAGTGGAACGGCCCCTGGCGGTACGCGGTGGAGAACCTGCTCGACCCGATGCACGGCGCGTTCCTGCACCACGAGTCGCACACGATGTTCGACGGCGACACGACGGCCAAGTTCCGCATCCGGGAGACGGACCGCGGCTACTTCTTCGAGAAGACCGACCAGCGCGGTGTCAACTTCGACTGGGTCGAGCTGTGCAGGACCGGGGTCGACTGGGTCGACCTGTCGATTCCCTACCCGCCGTCGGCGGGCCCCGGCGGCCCGTTCGGCATCGTCGGGATGGTCTGCCCGGTGGACGAGAACCGTACGGGTGTCTTCTTCTGGCGCTACCGCAAGGTCGAGGGCTGGCAGCGGGACAGCTGGCGCTTCCTGTACCGGACGCTGATCGAGAAGCGCCACTGGGAGGTCCTCGAACAGGACCGGGTGATGCTGGAGGCCATGCCGGCCGACGCCGACCAGCGGGAGAACCTGTACCAGCACGACCTGGGCGTGGTCCGGCTGCGCCGGATGTACCGGGCGGAGGCCGAGGCGCAGGGCGCGCCGCGGTGATCACCCGCCGCTGGCTGGGCGTCCTGAGTCTCCTGGTCATCGTGCTGATCTCGTACATCGACCGGGTCAATGTGTCGGTGCTGATCACCGACCGGGCCTTCACCGGTCATTTCGGGATCACCGGCGACCGGGTGGCGCAGGGCGCCCTGATGACAGCCTTCCTCGTGGGGTACGGGCTGGCCGCGTTCTTCCTCACCCCGCTGTACGAGTCCCTGCTGGGTGTGCGCCGCGGCCTCCTGCTGAGCGTCGCCCTCTGGTCGGTGCTCACCCTGGTCTCGCCCTACGCACTGGGCGCGGTCGTGCTGGTCGTGCTGCGGGCGTTCCTCGGCATGGCGGAGGGACCGCTGTTCTCGCTCAAGACGATGTATGTGAGTGAGCACTTCACGCCCGGCGCGGTGGGCAAGCCCAACGCGGTGACCTCGATGGGGGTCTCGCTGGGGACCGCGGTGGGGCTGCCGCTGATCACGTATCTCGTCAACCGCTTCGACTGGCACAGCTCGTTCCTGCTGCTCGCCGCCCTGAACGCCGTGGTGGGGCTGCCGCTGATCGCGCTGTTCGTCCGGGGACGGGGCACCCGGCGGACGACGGGGACGACGGGGCGGCGGTCCTTCGGGGCGACACTCCGACAGGCCCTGCGCACACCGCGGCTCGGGGGCATCCTGCTGATAGAGATCGCCACGCTCGCGTATCTCTGGGGCAGCAGCGCCTGGCTGCCGTCGTATCTGCTCCAGGAGCGCCACTTCTCGCTGGCCGCGATGGGGGCGGTGGCGGCCCTGCCGTTCCTGCTGAGCCTCGCCTCCGGCTTTCTGGGCGGCTGGCTGCTGGACCGGCTGCCCCCGCGCCGTCTCCCGCTGCTGTTCGTCGTCGGCAGTATCGGGACCGGGGGCTGCGTCCTGCTGGTCATCGGGGCGGACTCCGCCTGGCTCGCCGCCACCGGGCTGGTGCTCGCCAACGGCTTCTGGGGGCTACAGGGTCCGGCGATCCCGACGCTGGTGCAGCAGGCCGCGCCGGCCGGCGCCGTCGGCAGCGCCTACGGGGTCGTGAACGGGATCGGCAATCTCGTCTCGGCGTTCATGCCGATGGCGATGGGCGCCGTGATGGGGCTGCTCGGCGGCCGGGGATTCGCTGCCGGCTACGCGCTGCTGGCCGCCACCCAGGCGGTGACGCTGGTGTGCGGCACCTGGCTGCTGCTCCGGCCGGTCCCTCAGCCCGACGCGGAGTCCGGTGCCGCCTCGTCGACGTCCGATTCGGTGATGGACCGCTCCAGCCTGGACAGCAACCGTGCCAGCTGACGGCACTCCGCGGGGGTGAGGCCGCCGAGCATCCGGCGTTCGTTGTCGAGATGCTCGGCGAACACCTCGTCCACCTTGGCGAGCCCGGCGTCGGTGAGGCGCGAGTAGACGACGCGGCGGTCCTCGGCGTCGCGCTCCCGGACGATCAGACCGTCCTTCTCCAGCCGGTCGATCCGCAGCGTCACCCCGGCCGACGACACCAGACCCGAGTCGGCGAGCTGGCCCGCCGTCAGCCGGTAGGGCGCACCGGCCCTGCGCAGCGCGGTCAGTACGTCGAAGCCCGCCACCGAGAGCCCGTGCCGGTCGATCGCGGTGGTGAGCCTGGTGCTGTACCGGAGAAAGGTGCGGTGCAGTCTCGCGAGGACCTCCAGGGGCGCGGTGTCCAGCTCGGGACGCTCCCTCGCCCAGTCCCCCACAATGGACGCGACAGCATCCTGATGTGCCCCCGCCGCCTTCTTCCCGGCCATGCGCCGCAGCCTCCCTGTCGCTCTCACAACGCCGTACAGGGTTGAAATCTTAGCCCTGAAATATGTCGGCTCGCACAGGTGTTGCACACTCCGGTCCTGCGGGTTACCCGGACCCGCGTGCGCGAGCGGCCCCGGAGGAGCCATAATCAGCAGATACATCGGATGTCTGTTGAGGCGAGGTTCCCATGGCTGTGACCGACGAGGCCATCGAGAAGATCAAGGAAATGATCGTCTCGGGCGCACTGCGGCCAGGCGACCGGCTGCCCAAGGAGAGCGAACTCGCCGCGGATCTCGGCCTTTCGCGCAACTCGCTGCGCGAGGCGGTGCGCGCGCTCTCGCTGATCCGCATCCTCGACGTGCGGCAGGGCGACGGCACGTACGTCACCAGTCTCGATCCCCAGCTGCTCCTCGAAGCGATGAGCTTCGTCGTGGACTTCCACCGGGACGACACCGTGCTGGAGTTCCTGGCCGTACGCCGCATCCTGGAGCCTGCCGCGACGGCGATGGCCGCGCACCGGATCAGCGAGGAGGAGCTGGAGGCGCTCAGCGCCCAGCTGGACGCGCTCGGCCCGCAGCCCTCCGTGGAGGAACTGGTCGCCGGCGACCTGGAGTTCCACCGGGGCATCGTGCAGAGCTCGGGGAACTCGGTGCTCTGCTCGCTGCTCGACAGCCTCTCCGGGCCCACCACCCGCGCCCGGGTGTGGCGGGGACTGACCCAGGAGGACGCGGTGAGCCGTACGCTCCACGAGCACCGCGCCATCCTGACGGCGCTCAGGGACCGGGACGCCGAAGCCGCCCGGTCCTGGGCCACGGTGCACATCGCCAGCGTCGAGCAGTGGCTGCGCTCGACCCTGTGAGTACGGGGCCCCCGGGGCCGGGCCGCGATGGCCAGGCCCCGGGGGCCCCTACTGCGAGTGCGTCCCGGTGGCGCGCCCTGGGTGTACGTCCCGGGGCGGGCCGGGGTGGCGCGTCCGTCAGTCCTGCTCCTCACCGCTCGCGAAGCGGGAGGCGATCAGCGCGATGATGATGATCGCGCCGTTGAGGAACGTCTCCCACTGGCCGGGCACCCCGGCGAGCGTCATCACATTGACCACCAGCTGGAGGGCGAGCACACCGGTGAGCGCGCCGAAGATGGTGCCCCGGCCGCCCTTCAGCCCGATGCCGCCGATGACCGCGGCCGCCATGACCTGGAAGATCATGTCCTTGCCCTGGGCGGCGCCGACCGAACCGTAGTGGCCGGTGTAGAGGATTCCGGCGAAGGCCGCGAGCAGCCCGCCGATCGCCAGCACGATCCAGGTGACCCGGTCCACCCGGATACCGGCCGCGCGGGCCGCCTCCGGGTTGCCGCCGATCGCGTACAGCGACCGGCCGTGCCGGGTCCACGCCAGCGCGGCCCCGCCGATGGCGAACAGCGCCAGGCAGATCCAGACCGCGGCGGGGGCGCCGAGCCAGGAGGCCCTGCCCAGGTAGCTGAACGAGGCCGGGACATCGATGATCGACTTGCCCTCGGTGATCCCGATGTGCAGCCCGCGGAGCATCATCAGCATGCCCAGCGTCGCGATGAAGCCGTTGACGCGCAGCTTGAGCATCAGGAAGCCGTTGAACGCGCCGATCGCGAGACCCGCGAGCAGGCAGAGCGGAATCGCCGTCCAGGCGGGCAGCAGCCCCAGACCGGTGAACCGGTCGCCCGACGAGGGCAGCACCAGCCACAGCGCGATGACCGGCGCGATACCGATCGTCGACTCCAGTGACAGGTCCATCCGCCCGCAGATCAGGATGAAGGCCTGGGCCAGCACCAGCAGGCTGAGTTCGGAGGACTGCTGGATGACGTTGATCAGGTTCTGGGACGTCAGGAACACCGGCGAGACGATGAATCCGATCACCATCAGCACCAGGATCACCGGCACGAGCGAGAAATCGCTCCAGCGGACCAGGGCCAGCCTGGCGCGTACCGGGCTCACCTGGACCTTGGTCTCCTCGGCCGCTGCCGGCCGGATCGTGTCGGTCATGCCCGTTCCCCCACACCTTCCATGGCGGCGACCAGTTCCCCGTCCGTCCACCCACTGTCGTATTCGGCGACCACCCGCCCGTGGAAGAGCGCGACCACCCGGTCGCACACCCGCAGGTCGTCGAGTTCGTCGGAGATGATCACGGCGGCGTTGCCCTCGTCGGCGACCCGCCGCACCACGCCCAGGAGCGAGTCCTTGGACTTGATGTCCACGCCGGCCGTCGGCCGTACCGCCACCAGCGTGCTGGGGTTACGGGCCAGCGCACGGGCCACCACCACCTTCTGCTGGTTGCCGCCGGAGAGCCCGGAGACCTTCTGGTCGGGCCCGGTGGTCTTGATGTCCAGCGAGGAGATCATCGTCCTCGCGAACTCCCGGGTACGGGAGGGGAGTACGGTCCCCCACGGCCCCAGCTGGTCGGCGACCGTCAGGGTGGCGTTCTCCGCCACGCTGCGCTCCAGGACCAGACCCTGGCGGTGCCGGTCCTCCGGGATGTAGCCGATCCCCGCGTTCAGGGCGTGCGGCACGCTGCCCGGTCTGACCTCGCGGCCCCGGACCGAGACCCGCCCGGAGGTCGCCCTGCGCATACCGACGAGCGTCTCCCCCAGCGCGGTGTTGCCACTGGCCGCGGCGCCCGCGATACCCAGCACCTCACCGGGGTGCACCTCGATGTCCAGCGGCTCGAACTCGCCGTCGACGGCGAGCCCTTCGGTGCGCAGGACGGGCTCCTCCGTCCCGGTCGCGGCCGTCGGCCCGGCACCGGAGGCCGCGTGCCAGGCCACCGGGCCCGTCGCGGACTCACCGGTCATGGCGGCGACCAGATCGGCCTTGCCCAGTTCGGCGACGGGCGCCGTCAGGACGTGCCGGGCGTCGCGGTAGACCGTGACCGCGGTGCACAGCTCGTACACCTCCTGGAGGTGGTGCGAGATGAAGAGGAACGCCACCCCCTGGCTCTGGAGGTCCCTGAGCTTGGTGAACAGGCTCTGGATCCCCCGTGCGTCGAGCTGAGCGGTGGGTTCGTCGAGGATGATCAGCCGGGCCCCGAAGGACAGCGCGCGGGCGATCTCCACGAACTGCACCTGTTCGACGGAGAGGTCCTTCGCGCGGGTACTGGGGTCGATGTTCACCCCGTACTCCGCGAGCAGCGCCGCGGCCCGCTTGCGCAGCCCGGACCAGCTGATCCAGCGGCCGCCCCGCGCACCGCGGTCGATGCCGAAGTTGTTCAGGAAGAGGTTCTCGGCCACGGTGAGATCGGGGACGGCCATGGACTTCTGGTAGACACAGGCGACCTTCGACTGCCAGGCCATGGTGTCGCCGAAGGCGGGCGCGGGCTCACCGCTGAAGGTGACCGTCCCCGCGTCCGGCTTGTGGAGTCCGGTGATGACGCTGACGAGGGTGGACTTTCCGGCGCCGTTGCGCCCGACCAGGGCGTGCGACTCACCGGGCTGGACTGTCAGGCGGACATCGTCGAGCGCGACGGTGGGACCGAAGCGCTTGACGATGCCCTGCGCATGAACCGCGGGTGCATCGGGCATCGTCAGTTCTTCTTCCCCAGCTGATTGGCCCACAGCTTCGGGTCGTTCACGTTGGCCTTGGTCACGAGCGGCGCGGGGAGCTGGTCCTCGTAGCCGTTCGGGATCTTGATGATGTGGGAGTCGTGGTCGGTCGGGCCCACCTTGAACTTCTTGCCGTCGACGGCCGCCTTGGCGTAGTACAGCGCGTACTTGGCGTAGAGGTCGGCGGGCTGGGAGATGGTCGCGTCGATCTTCCCGGCCTTGATCGCGTCGAACTCCTCCGGGATGCCGTCGTTGGAGATGATCGTGATGTGGCCCTTGGTGCCGGCCGGCTTCAGCAGCTTCTTCTGCTCCAGGAGCGCGAGCGTGGGCTGCAGGAAGACACCGCCCGCCTGCATGTAGATCCCGTTGATGTCGGGGTTGGCGGCCAGTGTGGACTGGAGCTTGGCCGATGCGACATCGCCCTTCCAGTCGGTGGCCAGCTCGAAGACCTTGATCTTGGGGAAGTTCTTGGTCATGCAGGACTTGAAGGCGACGGAGCGGTCCCGGCCGTTGATCGACGACAGGTCGCCCTGGAACTCGACGACCTTGCCCTTGCCCTTCAGCTGCTTGCCGAGGTACTTGCAGGCGTTCTCGCCGTACGCGCGGTTGTCTGCGCGGACCACCATGTAGACGTCGCCCTTGTCGGGGCGGGTGTCGACACTGATGACGGGAATCTTCTTCTTGTTGAGGTTCTGCAGCGTCGAGGCGATGGCCCCGGTGTCCTGCGGCGCCATCACGACGGCCTTGGCGCCCTGGTCGCTGAACGTCTGGACGTTGGCGACGAGCTTGCCGATGTCGTTCTGCGAGTTGGTCAGCGGGAGCGCCTTGACCTCACCGGCCGCGACGCCCTTCTTGATGTACTGCTGGTAGGAGTTCCAGAAGTCGCTGTCGCTGCGCGGCAGATCGATGCCGACCTTCTTGTCCTCCGAACCGCTGCCGGAGTCGCGGTTGCAGCCCGCGAGGGCGGTCACGGCCAGCAGTACGGCGCAGGCCGCCGCACTCGTTGTACGCACTCTCATTGGTGTCCCGTCCTTGATAGTGGCGCTTGATGCTCTGTCGGCCGTGCGGCCCGGTGTGTTCAGTGCGTGTGTTCAGTGCGTGTGTTCAGTGCGTTCGCTTCTGCTCAGTCGGCGGCGGGGCGCAGGCGCAGTCCCTGCATTCCGCCGTCGACCGCGAGTGCCGTCCCGGTGACGGCCGCCGCCGCGGGGCTCGCGAGGTAGAGGACGGCCGCCGCCACCTCTTCGGCGGTGACCAGCCGGCCGGTGGGCTGGCGGGCGTTGAGCGCCGCGCGCTCGGCGGCCGGGTCGTCGGCCTGGCCGAGCAGCCGCCCGACCCACGGGGTGTCCGCGGTACCGGGGTTGACGCAGTTGACCCGGATGCCCTCCCGTACGTGGTCGGCCGCCATGGCCAGGGTCAGCGAGAGGACCGCGCCCTTGCTGGCGCTGTAGAGGGCGCGCTGCGGCAGGCCGGCGGTCGCGGCGATCGAGCAGGTGTGGGTGACGGAGACGCAGCCGGGCCGCTCGGCGGCCGAACGGCGCAGGTGCGGCAGCGCGTGGCGGGCGGTGCGGACCATACCGAGGACGTTGATGTCCAGGACCCGCTGCCACTCGTCGTCGGGGTTGTCGGCGACCGTGCCGACGGCGCCGATGCCCGCGTTGGACACCACCGTGTGCAGTGCGCCGAACTCGGCCGCCGCGGCGTCGACCGCCTCCCGTACCGCGCCGTCGTCGGTGACGTCCGCCTTGAGCGCGAGGGTGCCGTCCGGCGCTCCCTCGGTCTCGCGGTCGAGTACGGCGACCCGGGCGCCCCGGGCGAGCAGCTCGGTGGCGATGGCGGCTCCGATGCCGGAAGCTCCGCCGGTGACCAGGGCGCCGAGCCCTTCGAAGTCGCGTGCAGTGGTCACGAGTTGACCTCCTCGGTGGTGCGGCGGGCCTGCCAGACGGGCCCGTCGGGGTAGCGGTGTGCGGCGAGGGAAGCGGGGTGCATACGGGCGGAGAAGCCCGGGGCGCGGGGCGCCAGATAGCGTCCGCCCTCGATCACCGCGGGGTCGGTGAAGTGTTCGTGCAGATGGTCCACGTACTCGATGACGCGGTCGTCCTGGCTGCCCGACACGGCGACGAAGTCGAACATCGCCAGGTGCTGGACCAGCTCGCACAGTCCGACGCCGCCCGCGTGCGGGCAGACCGGGACGCCGAACTTGGCCGCGAGCAGCAGGATCGCGAGGTTCTCGTTGACTCCGGCGACCCGGGCCGCGTCGATCTGTACGAAGTCGACGGCGCCGGCCTGGAGCAGCTGCTTGAAGACGACCCGGTTGGCGACGTGCTCACCGGTGGCGACCTTCACGGGCTGCCCGGATCTGACCGCCGCGTGGCCCAGGATGTCGTCGGGGCTGGTCGGCTCCTCGATCCAGTGCGGGTCGTACGGGGCGAGCGCGTCCATCCACCGCAGCGCGTCCGCGACGTCCCAGCGCTGGTTGGCGTCCACGGCGACCCGGATGCCGGGGCCGACGGCCGCGCGGGCCAGCTTCATCCTGCGGACGTCGTCGTCCAGGTCGGCGCCGACCTTCAGCTTGATCTGTCCGAAGCCGGCGTCGACCGCCTCCTGGGCGAGCCGCACCAGCTTCTCGTCGGAGTACCCGAGCCAGCCGGGCGACGTGGTGTACGCGGGGTAGCCGTCGGCGCGCAGCAGGGCGGCCCGTTCGGCGCGGCCGGGTTCGGCGGCGCGCAGGATGGCGAGGGCCTCGTCGGGGGTGAGGGCGTCGGTCAGATAGCGGAAGTCGACCAGCGAGACGAGCTCCTCCGGTGTCATCCCGGCCAGGAACTCCCAGACCGGCTTGCCCGCGACGGTGGCCGCCAGGTCCCAGGCGGCGTTGATGACCGCGCCCGCCGCCATGTGCATCACCCCCTTCTCGGGGCCGAGCCAGCGCAGCTGCGAGTCGTGGGTGAGATCGTGGTGCAGCTCCGCGAGCCCGGCGGCGGTGAGCGGCGCGGGCCGCCCCTCCACGTAGGGCCGCAGCGCTTCGATGGCGGCGGCGATGACGTCGTTGCCGCGCCCGATGGTGAAACAGAAGCCATGTCCCGCGACACCGCCCGGCAGATCGGTGCTGAGCACCACATAGGCCGCCGAGTAGTCGGGGTCCGGGTTCATGGCGTCCGAGCCGTCGAGCTGTTCCGAGGTGGGGAATCGGATGTCGTGGACCTCGAACCCCGTGACGGTCGGACTCATCCACACTCCCTTGGTAAGAACGTTGGTAAGAACCGTTAAGAACATCGGACCTTTAATTTGTCATCCGATGTATAGCCCCGTACATGCCGCAGCGTCCAGAGGTGGGACGAAATTTGACCGGTACAGCTCGGATGAATCGGTTCGATATGGGCAGACTGCCGGAACGGCTCGTCCAGTTGCCGGGACGTACAACCCGGTGCACGCCGGGACGTACGCCGGGTTGTACGGGGGCGTGCGCAAGGGCTGCGTCCGGGCACCCGGGAAGCCGTAAGGTTGGTCCGTAAGAGAAGAACTTCGGAGGGAGGCACTGGGTGATCGAGCTCGAGGGGGTTCCCGAGCTGATCGACCCGGTCATGGTGGCCGCGTTCGAGGGCTGGAACGACGCCGGCGACGCAGCCTCCACCGCGGTCGCCCATCTGGACCGGGAGTGGAAGGGCGAGGTGTTCGCGGCGCTCGACGCCGAGGACTACTACGACTTCCAGGTCAACCGGCCCACGGTGTGGCTGGACGGCGGGGTACGCAAGGTCACTTGGCCGACGACCCGGCTCTCCGTGATCCGGGTGACCGGCGACAAGCCGCGCGACCTGGTGCTGGTCCGGGGGATCGAACCGTCCATGCGCTGGCGCTCGTTCTGCAACGAGATCCTGGGCTTCGCCCATGAACTGGGCGTCGAGATGGTGGTGATCCTGGGCGCGCTGCTCGGCGACACCCCGCACACCAGGCCGGTGCCGGTCAGCGGAGTCACGTCGGACGCGGATCTGGCCAGGACGATGGACCTGGAGGAGACGCGGTACGAGGGTCCGACCGGCATCGTCGGCATCCTCCAGGAGGCGTGCACCCACGCCGGTGTGCCCGCGGTGAGCCTCTGGGCCGCCGTTCCGCACTACGTGTCGCAGCCGCCCAACCCGAAGGCGACGCTCGCTCTGCTGAACCGGCTGGAAGACCTGATCGACCTGCGGATCCCGCTGGGCGAACTGCCCGAGGACGCACGGGCCTGGCAGGTCGGCGTGGACCAACTGGCCGCGGAGGACAGCGAGGTGGCGGAGTACGTCCAGACGCTGGAGGAGGCACGCGACACCGCGGAGCTCCCCGAGGCGTCCGGCGAGGCCATCGCCCGGGAGTTCGAGCGGTATCTGCGCCGCCGTGACGGCGGTCCAGGACCGGGCCAGGCCGGCGGCGGACACGCCACGGACGGCGGCGAGGGCAGCAACTACCGGCGGGACAGCTCCGGCCCCGGCAACCGCTCCCGGCCCCCGAAGCCGCAGCGGCCCGACCCGGGGAGCAACAAGCCGACGGACGACGAGAACGGCCCGGAGGACTCCTCCGAGGAGTGATCAGGGCGGCGGCCCCTCCGGGGGCAGACCGTAATCCCGGTCCTGCGGAACGGAATCGCCCCCGGGCTCCTGTGGAGTCCGGGGGCGACGGGGAAAGAGCGGGGCGTCCTTACAGGGCCACTCCGAGCAGGGCGTCGGCGGCGCGCGACACCAGGCCAGGCGCACCCTCGTCAGTACCGCCGCCGGACTGCTGAAGAGCCGCCCAGCGGTCCACGGCGCGCAGCGCGGCGGGCGCGTCGAGGTCGTCGGCGAGCGCCTGCCTGATCTCCTCGATCAGGGCGTCGGCGGACGGTCCGTCGGGCCGGGAGACAGCGGCGCGCCAGCGGCCGAGCCGCTCCACGGCGTCCTGGAGGGTCTGGTCCGTCCACTCCCAGTCCGAGCGGTAGTGGTGGGCCAGCAGGGCGAGCCGGATCGCGGCCGGGTCCACGCCTTCGTGGCGCAGCTTCGACACGAAGACCAGATTGCCCTTGGACTTGGACATCTTCTCGCCGCCCAGACCGACCATGCCGGCGTGCACATAGGCCTGGGCGAACGGGTGCTCGCCGGTCAGCACCTGAGCGTGCGAGGCGCCCATCTCGTGGTGCGGGAAGGCGAGGTCGGAACCGCCGCCCTGGACGTCGAAGCCCATCCCGAGGTGGTCGAGGGCGATGGCCACGCACTCGATGTGCCAGCCGGGCCTGCCGGGGCCCAGGGAGGCGCCGTCCCAGCTCGGCTCGCCCTCACGGGCACCCAGCCAGAGCATCGGGTCCAGCGGGTTCTTCTTGCCGGGCCGCTCGGGGTCGCCGCCGCGCTCGGCCGAGAGCAGCCGCATCGCCTCCGCGTCCAGGTTCGACACCTCGCCGAAGTGCGGGTCGCTCTCCACGGAGAAGTAGATGTCGCCTTCGAGTTCGTAGGCTGCCCCGCAGTCACGCAGCCGCTCGACGAGCGGCACGATGCCGGGTATGGCCTCGACCGCTCCGATGAAGTGCTGCGGCGGGAGCATCCGCAGCGCGGTCATGTCCTCGCGGAAGAGTGCCGTCTCGCGCTCCGCGAGCTCGGTCCAGTCCTCGCCGTCGCGTACGGCCCGCTCCAGCAGCGGATCGTCCACGTCGGTCACGTTCTGGACGTAGTGGACCTGCCGCTTGGTGTCGAGCCACACGCGCTGAACGAGGTCGAACGCGTTGTAGGTCGCCGCATGACCGATGTGCGTCGCGTCGTACGGCGTGATGCCGCAGACGTAGATGCGGGCGACGGGGCCGGGGTCGAGGGTTACTCGTCCGCCGGTCGCGGTGGAGTGGATCTGGAGGTCGGCGCCCTTGCCGGGCAGGGCGGGAACCTCAGAAGCGGGCCAGGCATACATGTACACGAGCGTAACCGGACGTCAGTTCCGACAACGAACCGGAGTGCCGACGTTGGCCGAATCGGCACCCTTGCGCGAATGGGGTGCGTACGTGATACAGGCCCGCGTGATCCGGAGCTGCGTGACGCGGTGCCGGGGCCGGAACCGTACGCCCTACACAGGCGGCCAGGGGATCGCCGGCCAGTCACCGCTGGGTACGGGGTGCAGGCCGGCCTCCCGGAGCGCCCCCACGCGCCCTCGCAGCGCTTCCAGCTCCGTCCCGGTGATGAGCCCCGCCAGCCGCTCCGCGAGCCCCGTACCGGGCGCCAGCTCCACCGCGAGCTTGTCCAGTACCCCGGCCGTCTCGGGCGTCAGCGGTTCGCCCGCCCAGCCCCACAGCAGCGTCCGCAGTTTGCCGTCGGCGTTGAAGGTGACTCCATGGTCGATGCCGTAGAGCCGCCCCTCGTCGGTCGGCAGCAGATGACCGCCCTTGCGGTCGCCGTTGTTGATCACCGCGTCGAGCACCGAGAGCCGCCGCAGCCGCTCGTCGTCCGCGTGCACCAGCAGCGCCGTCCTGCCCTCGCCCACTTCGGCGAAGCCGATGGCCTTCCAGCCCTCGGCGGGCTCGTCCTCCTCGACGAGACCCAGCAGCGACGGCTCGGCGGCGGACTCGATCCACAGCTGGCACATGCCCTCGCCGTACGGCCCGTCACGCAGCACCGTCGGCGGGACGAATCCCCATCCCGTCGCCTCGGAGACCTCGTACGCCGCCACCTCGCGCTGGGCGAGCGTCCCGTCGGGGAAGTCCCACAGCGGCCGTTCACCGGCCACCGGTTTGTACACACAGGCCGCTTCCCGGCCCTCGTACGCGACCGAGCAGTAGAGCACCGCGTTGGATGCCTCGCGCACCCGTCCGCGTACCGTCAGCTCCCCCTCCAGGAGAAGCCGGGTGGCCGTCACGCCCCCCTGCGGTATCCGTTCTGGCGCGGGCATACGTGTCCCTCCGGGTCGAGCGGCAGGCTGCACAGGGGGCACGGCGGCCGTCCCGCGTTCACGACGTCGAGCGCGCGCTTGGCGAAGGCCCTGGCCTGCGCGCCGGTCAGCCGCACGCGGAGCATCGGCGGACCGTTCTCGTCGTCCTGGAGGAGCCGTTCCTCGGCTTCCGCGAGGTCTTCGTCGGTGTCCGCGTCCAGCTCGACGAGGGCCTGAGCCTCGATGATCATGCGCTGTTCGTCGCCGTCCCAGGCCAGCGCCATCGTGCCGACGCGGAACTCCTCCTCGACCGGGGCGTCCAGCGGGGCGGTGTCCCCGGCGTCGGACGGGGCGACCGCGGGCACCGGGGAGTTGCCCCCGGTCCTGCGCACCACTTCGTCGAGCAGTTCGTCGATACGCTCGGCGAGCGCGGCCACCTGGGTCTTCTCCAGCGCGACGCTGGTGGTGCGGGGCCCGGACGACGCCTGAAGGAAGAACGTACGGCGCCCAGGCAGCCCGACCGTACCGGCAACGAAGCGGTCCGGCGGGTCGTAGAAGTACACCTGACGGGACACGTCCTGATCTCCATGGGGTTCGGCTGCGGGGTGGTCCGGTTTACGGCCCGCCCACCCTACTGCGCGGAGCGATCACGGCGCGCCCGCGCCACCACCGACAGCCGCGTCCGATCCCGGGGCGCTCTCGCGCGGCGCCAGCGAGCCGAACTCCCCGGTGTCGCCGAGCCGCAGGACGAAGGGCCGCACCGCGGTGTAGCGGATGGCCGTGAGGGAACACGGGTCGACGTGGATCCGCTGGAAGAGGTCGAGGTGCATACCGAGTGCGTCGGCGATCACCGACTTGATGATGTCGCCGTGCGAACACATCGCGTACACCGCGTCCTCGCCGTGATCGGCGTCGATCCGGGCGTTCCAGTCCCGTACGGCGTCGACGGCCCGCGCCTGCATCGCGCGCATCGACTCGCCGCCGGGGAACGCTGCGGCCGACGGGTGCTGCTGCACGGTCCTCATCAGCGGCTCGTCGCCGAGTTCGGCGAGTTTGCGCCCCGACCAGTCGCCGTAGTCGCACTCGCTGATGCGGTCCTCGGTGTGCAGCGTCAGCTCCGGCCTGGCGGCCAGCAGCGGCGCGACGGTCTCGCGGCAGCGCTGCAGCGGGCTGGTGACGACGGCGGCGAGCGGCAGCCCGGCCAGCCGGTCCGGCAGCCCGGCCGCCTGGGCGACACCCCGCTCGTCGAGGGAGACGCCCGGCGTCCGGCCCGCGAGCACTCCGGAGGTGTTGGCGGTGGAGCGTCCGTGCCGTACAAGAATCAGCGTGGCCATGGCGGCCAGCCTAGGGCCTTCCGTCCGGATCGGGCCGGGCCCACCGGGTCCGGCCCGATCCGGACGGTGGACCACGGGGCCCGCCGGGCGGCCTGCGGCACCCGGTGCGGCCCGGATGCGGCCCCCCGGGCGTGCACGGGCGGCCCGGTCAGGGAAGAATGCGCGCCGTGATTGTCGATTGCGCCATCTACCGGGACGGACGCCGCATAGAGGGGCCGCCGGACCTCTCCGACGCCCTCGCCGAAGCACGCGCGGACGGGAACGCCTTTCTCTGGGTCGGGCTGCACGAGCCGACGCAGGAGGAATTCGACCTGGTCAGCAGCGAGTTCAAGCTGCACCAGCTGGCGGTGGAGGATGCCCTGCGGGCCCACCAGCGGCCCAAGCTGGAGGTCTACGACGAGACGCTCTTCATGGTGCTGAAGCCGGTGATGTACGACGCCGACAGCGACACCGTGACCACCGACGAGCTGATGCTCTTCCTCGGCGACTCGTTCGTGGTGACGGTGCGGCACGGTGCGGGTGCCCCGCTCGCCGCCGTGCGCAAGCGTCTTGAGCAGGAGCACGAGGTGCTCAAGCACGGCCCCACGGCCATCATGTACGCGGTGAGCGACACCGTCGTCGACCACTACATCGACGTGGCCGCGGAGCTCCAGACCGACCTGGAGGAGCTGGAGGCCGAGGTCTTCGCGCCCAACGGCGGCGATTCCAAGAACATCGCGTCGCGGATCTACACCTTCAAGCGGCAGGTGCTCGAATTCCGCCGTGCCAGCGGGCCGCTGGCGGCCCCCATGACCCGGCTGGCGGGGGCGGGGGTGCCGTTCGTGCACGAACACTCGCAGCCGTTCTTCCGGGATGTGGGCGACCATCTGACCCGCGCCAACGAGCAGGTGGAGGGTCTGGACCGGCTGCTGTCCGACATCCTCTCCGCGCATCTGGCGCAGATGGGCGTCCGGCAGAACGACGACATGCGCAAGATCTCGGCCTGGGCGGCGATGGCGGCGGTGCCGACCATGGTCGCCGGTATCTACGGCATGAACTTCCAGCACATGCCGGAACTGAAGTGGACCTGGGCCTATCCGGCGGTGATCGCGCTGATGGCCGCGGTCGTCTTCGCCCTGCACCGGCAGTTCAAACGGCGCGGCTGGCTCTGAGACGGGACGGCCGGGGGCCGCTTGCCCGGCGGGCCCCGGCGGCTGCCGCACGGGGGCGGGTACGGGTTCAGGCGAACTCCGCCGTGTGGGGTGCGGCCGGCCCGCCGAGCGCGTCGCGCCGCTCGGGCATGGCCAGGCTCACCGACCGGCGCCAGCCGCCCGCCCGCTCGTACCCGTACAGCCCCTGAACGCCCGCGGCCAGCACCGCCGACTTGGCCCTCGGCCAGCCGAGGATGGCGCCCATCCGCTCCATCACCGCGAGACCCACCTCCCGGTAGACGCGGATCTCCTCCAGCGCGCTCTCCCGCAGGACGGAGTGGATGGTGCGGGCGTGGCCCTGTGCGGCCAGGCGCAGCAGTTCCTCGTGGCAGTAGGCGAGGTGGTTGTCCTCGTCCCGGCAGATCATGCGCACGGCCCGGCCGATGTCGGGCTGGTCGCCGAGGTACCGCACCAGGGTGTTCATCTGCTCGGAAGCGCGCTGTTCGGTGACCCTGCTGTGCGCGAGGTAGACGACGATCTCCCGTTCGGTCAGCCGCTCGCTTCCGCGCAGCCTGCGGTGGCTCAGGCCGATGCCCCGGCGTTCGAGCAGCATCGTGTAGTCGGTCTCCGCGGGGATCTCCACGGGGTCGAGCCCGCGCTTCTTGAGCAGGGCGCGGAAGATCCGGCCGTGCTTGTCCTCGTCGGCACCGTGCCGGGCGATCTTCGGGGCGAGGGCGCTCATGCTCTCGGGGGCGAGCGCGGAGATCCGGCCGTTCTCCCAGCCGCCCTGGGACTCCCCGCCGGCCGCGATGGAGCAGAACAGCCGGAAGGCGTCGTCGCTGTCGACGATCTCCTGGAAAATGCTCCGCGCCGAAAGCATCACTGCCACCTCCATGCCGATATCTGACGGTATGAGTCAAATGCGATATCGGTTGACCGGCAATGTGTGCCCCTGACCGGTTGGGCCGAAAGGCGGTACGCCCACCCGCGGCCCAGGGGCGTAACCGAGGGGCCCCTGAGGCGTTGTTCAGCACGACGGCCGTGGCGGGGAAGACCCCCGAGCCCCCACCACGGCCGCAGACCTCTCCCGGCTTCCCGGGAACTGTATGGCCCGGCTACGCGAGCCCGGCCCGCTCCAGCGCCTCCGTACCGGCCCGCAGCCCGGCCACCCGCTCGTCGAGCGTGAACCCGGCGGGGGCCAGCGTCAGCGTGGTGACCCCGGCCGCGGCGTAGGCCTGCATCCGGTCGGCGATCCGCTCCACGGACCCGAGCAGCGTCGTCCGGTCGATCAGCTCGTGCGGTACGGCGGCGGCCGCGCCGTCCCGGTCGCCGCCCAGGTACTTCTCCTGGATCTCGGCGGCCTCCTTCTCGTAACCCATGCGCTGCGCGAGCCTGTTGTAGAAGTTCTGCTTGCGGCTGCCCATACCACCCACGTACAGGGCGGTGTACGGGCGGAACGTGTCGGCCAGCGCGGGCACGTCGTCGCCCACCGCGAGCGGCAGGGTCGGGCAGACGTCGAAGCCCTCCATCGTGAGCCCGGCCTTTTCCCGGCCCGCGCGCAACGGGCTGATCGCGGTGGACTCCAGGTGCTCGGCCGAGGGGAAGATCAGCAGGGCGCCGTCGGCGATCTCACCGGTCTGCTCCAGGTTCTTGGGGCCGATCGCCGCGATGTAGAGCGGGATGTGCTCGCGCTGCGGGTGGACGGTGAGCTTGATGGGCTTTCCGGGGCCGCCGGGCAGCGGCAGCGTCCAGTGCTCGCCCTCGTACGACAGGCGCTCGCGCGACATCGCCTTGCGGACGATCTCCACGTACTCACGGGTGCGCGAGAGCGGTTTGTCGAACTTGACGCCGTACCAGCCCTCGGAGACCTGCGGCCCCGAGACGCCGAGGCCGAGCCGGAAACGGCCGCCGGAGAGCGAGTCGAGGGTGGCCGCGGTCATCGCGGTCATCGCGGGCGCCCTGGCGGGGATCTGGAAGATCGCGGAGCCCACGTCGATCCGCTCGGTCCTGGCGGCGACCCAGGAGAGCACGGTCGGCCCGTCCGAGCCGTACGCCTCGGCCGCCCAGCAGACGTCGTAGCCGAGCCGGTCGGCCTCCTGAGCCACGGCGAGGTTGTCGCCGTCCATCCCGGCACCCCAGTAGCCGAGGTTGATTCCGAGCCGCATGACCGCTCCCTTACTGCTGAGTAACGTCCCTGTTCCGGGGACTCTAGCGCGCGGGGGCAAGATCCGTCAGGGGGTGGTCCAGGGGGTGGTTGTCCACAGGCCTGCACCGGGCGGCCCTGTGGCCAGTACTCTCAGCGCCCATGGAGCAGAGGCATCTCGGCCGCACGGGCCTGCGCGTATCCCGGATCGGGCTCGGCACCCTCACCTGGGGGCGGAGCACCGACGAGCACGACGCCGCCGACCTGTTGAAGGCGTTCTGGGAGGCCGGCGGCACACTCGTCGACACGGCCGATGTGTACGGCGACGGAGAAGCCGAGTATCTGCTCGGGCAGCTCTGCGAACGGCTGATACCCCGCCGCGATCTCGTCATCGCCACCAAGGCGGGCAGCGTGCCCGACCCCTACCGCCGGTTCGACGGCTCGCGCGGGCATCTGCTGGCGGCGCTCGACGCCTCACTGGAGCGGCTGGGGACCGACTACGTGGATCTGTGGCAGGTGCACGCCTTCGACCCGGAGACCCCGCTGGACGAGACGCTCCAGGCGCTGGACATCGCGGTCTCCAGCGGTCGGGCGCGGTACGCGGGGCTGTCCAACTTCTCCGGCTGGCAGCTGGCCAAGGCCGCCACCTGGCAGCTGGCGGCGCCGGGCGTCAGGACCCGCATCGCCAGTACGCAGATGGAGTACTCGCTGCTCCAGCGCGGGGTGGAGCGGGAGGTGCTGCCGGCCGCGGTGGACCTGGGGGTGGGACTGCTGCCGTCGTCGCCGCTGGGGCGCGGGGTGCTCACCGGCAAGTACCGCCATGGGACTCCGGTGGACTCGCGCGGGGCGTCGGAGCAGCTGGCGCCCTTCGTCGCGCCCTATCTGGACGACGCCGCGAGCAGGATCGTCGACGCGGTCGCCACGGCGGCCGACGGGCTCGCGACCACGCCGCTGGAGGTCGCGCTGGCCTGGGTCCGCGACCGGCCCGGGGTGGTCGCCCCGATCATCGGCGCGCGCAACGCGCAGCAGCTCGCGGCGGCATTGTCAGTGGAGACGCTTAGTCTTCCTGACGAGATCTGCCGGGCGCTCGACGATGTGTCGGAGCCCGTTCACCGTTATCCCGACCAGGACTGGACCGAGCTGTGAGTACGGATCGCCTCGACACCGAGGCCAGCACCGAGGCCGAGGCCGCTCCCGGCGCCGAAGCCGCACCGGAGACGGAACCGGAATCGGAATCGGCGCCCGACACCGGGAGTGCTGCTGAGACCGGTACGGGTACCGGGCCGGAAGCAGCTCCGGGGAGCGTGTCCAGGCCCCCCGGCGGGAGCGACGGGAGCGACGGCGGGGGTGCCGACGAGGGCGACGGCGGCGGGGCCGCGGAAGCCGGGGCCCCGGAAGCCGGAGCCCCGGACGGCGAGGGGACGGCGGAGGAGACGTCCGAGGCGGCAACGGCGGAGGGCGCCGGGACGGCCGAGGCACCCGCCCTGTCGGAGGCCGAAGCCGAACTGGCGGCCCAGCGCGAGCTGCGGGCCAGAATCGAGCAGCGCAAGGCCGCGAAGGACGGGCCCATCGAGGCCGGCACGAAGCTGAGCGGCCGGGCCGCCGACCTGCTGGCCGCGGTCCGGGCGGTGGAGGGCGGCGAGAAGCCCTCCGCGCACTTCCCTCCCCCGGCGCCCGAGCCGCGCCGCCCCGCGCCTGCCCCGCAGGCCGAGCCACGCCCCGCGGTGCGTCCGGCCGCCGCGCCCACCGGTGCGGCGCCCGAGAGCGTGTCGTCCGTGCGGGCCGTCCTGGCCGCCGGCGGCGCCCCCGAGTCACTGGCCGTACGGGCCGCCGAGACGCTCGGCGACCAGGCGGCCGACGCCCTGCGCGAGGACCCCTGGCAGTTGCTGTCGGTTCCCGGGGTACGGCCGGAACAGGCGGACGGCTTCGCCCGTGCGCTGCTCGGCCCGGAGGCCGGACCCGGCGACGAGCGGCGGGCCGCCGCTCTGGTGGGCTGGCTCCTTGAGCGGGCCGCGCTCCAGGGACACACCGCGCTGGAGTCGGACGCGGTCCGCGCGGCGCTCGCCGAGCGGTCCGTGCCGGACCCCGACGAGGCGCTGCAGAGCGCTGTCGCGGACGGCGCGGTGCTGGTCTTCCAGGACGCGCTGGACACCGCCCCAGGGGCACCCGCCGCGCAGGAGGCCGGGCACGACGGGCAGGACGACGTCGGCTCCGGGAGCGAGGACGAAGCGGCGCCGCAGCCCGTGCGGGTCCTGCTGGGTCTCGACCGGTACGCCCTCGCGGAGGAAAGCCTGGCGGACGGCCTCGCCCGGCTGGTGAACGCGTCCGCCCTCGCCCCCGGCGGCGAACAGGCCGACTGGGAACAGGCCGCAGCGGACGCCCCTTCCCCGTCGGCCGCCGAACTGATCCGGACGGTCGCACAGAACGGCCTGGTCGCCCACACCGGCGGCGAGGCCGCCCGCAGCGAACCGGCCGCAGTGGTCACGGCGGCGCGCGCGCTGGGCCTGCGGGCATACGCGGCCGCGCACACCCCCGACGGGAGGCGGCGGCTGGCCGCCGCACTGGACGATCCGGCGGCGGCCGTCACCGTCTCCGGGCTGCTGACCGGTTCGGAGGGGCCGGGACGGGACGGCGAGGGCGCTCTGGCGCTCGATCTGCTGGCCGTCGTGGACGCCCCCCAGCTGGATGTCGAGAGCGCGGCCGTACTGGTCGAGTCGCTGGCCGACGGCAGCCGCCTGGTCCTCAGCGGGGATCCCGGAGTGCTCGGTTCCGCCGGTGCCGGGCAGGTGTTCACCGATGTCCTCGCGGCGCGCGCCTGCCCGCAGCTGGCCTCCCGCACCCCCGATCCGGGCCCCATCGGCGAGCTGGTCTCGGGAATCGGGATCGGCGAGCTGAACCAGGTGGCGGCGCCCGGCAAGGAAGTCGTGATCGTCCCCGTCCAGAACGCCGGTGAGGCGGTGCACCGCACCGTGCAGCTCGTCGCCGACTCCGTACCCCGGGCCATCGGCGTGCCGGTGTCCGACACCCAGGTCATCACCCCGGGGCACGGTGGCCCCGCCGGCACCCGCGCGCTCAACGCGGCCCTGAAGGAACGTCTCAACCCCGGCCCCGGCCGCTTCGGCGGTTTCGATCCCGGTGACCGGGCCGCCTACACCCCGGCGCCCGGCAGGACCCTGCCCGGCACGGTGGTCTCGGCCGACGGCGACGGCCTGCACCTGGACTGCGCCGGCACGCCCGTCGTCGTACCGAAGGACCGGGTGGAGGCATCGGTACGGCACGGCTGGGCACTCACCGCGCACCAGGCAGCCGGGCTGCGGTGGCCCGCGGTGGTCGTGGTGCTGCCCGGCGACGCGGCGAGCGGGCTGAGCAGGCCGTGGGTCTACACCGCGTTCGGCCGCGGCGAACGGCATCTCTCGGTGGTGCACGGAGTCGACCAGGCACTGCCGCACGCGGTGGCCGAAGTCCCCGCCCGGCCCCGCACCACCCGGCTGCGCACCCTGCTGCGGCCGGCAGCGGTCTAGACGCCGGCACGGCGGCGGCCGGGGCAGTTGCCCCGGCCGCCGCCATGCCGGATACCGGACGTCCTACGCCCGGATCAGACCCTCTCGCCCTCCGGGTCCCCTTGCGCGGAGGACGCATCGGCGTCGTCGTCGGCGCCGTCATCATCCTCATCGTCGTCGTCATCGCCATCGAGCAGTTCCTCGTCGTCGAAGACGGAACTGACGTCGAACCGGCACACGATCTGCTGCGGGTCCGCCTGGTCGAACGGAGTGCTCAGCCACTCCCCCGGCTCGGGCAGGTCGTCCGACGCCGAGACCCAGAGCGTGGAGTCGCCCTCCTCAAGGCCGAACTCCTTGTGCCGCGAGGCGATCTCGTCCGGTTCGTACTCACCGAACAGCACCCCCAGAGCGGCGTGCACGCTGTTGCCGACGACAGCCCCCGCGCCCGGTCCGCCGTCCGCCTCCGGGTCGAGGTCCACGATGCGCTGTGCCTGCCCGAGCAGCCGCTGCGGCTGGGCCACCGCGTAGTCGCGGCGGATCAGCACCGTGAGCGCGTGCGGATCGTCGGGGCCCGCATACGGAGGCAGTGCGTCGTCCGCAGCGGGAATCTCGAAGGGGGTGACCTCGTCGTACCGGTCGTAGAGCCTCTCGTCGTACGCCTCGGCGGCCGCGGCGAGCGCGTTGAACGCGTCGTAAACGGCCGGGTCGTCCTCTCCCGTACGGGCTTCGACCGCGTCGAGGTGACGGTCCAGCGCGGCTTTGACCGCCTCGGCGGCGGCGCGTACCTCGGCAGCCGTGGGCTGCGCAGCATCAGACATAGGGCAGACGCTATCCGTACCGGGCCTCTGCCCGCACAATAGATGCGATGCCGGAATACGAATTTGTCGACGTGTACGTACCTCGCGGGGTCTCCCGCAAGGATGCGACACGCCTGCTCACCGACCATGCCGAGTACGGACACTGGGAGTTGGACCGACTGAGTCTGCACCGGGACGGCAGCCGCAGAGTGCGGCTGCGCCGGCGCATCATTCGCCAAGTGCGCGCCACATGGTGAAGAGGGAGCGGGTCCCGCGACTGCGGAACCCGCTCCCTTCCATGCGTATGCGTGGGGCTCAGCAGCCCGTCACGCGGCTGCCCGGGACCGCCTGTACAGGATGATCCCCCCGAGCACCATCCCGGCACTCGCCGGAATGATCAGCCCGAGCGGGGCAGTACCGGTGTGCGCGAGCTGCTCGGTGCCCGAGGGCACCGAAACGGTCTGCGCGACCGGGGCGTGCGGCGCCGCGGGCTTCGGCGGGGTGCTCGGCGTGTGACCGCGCGGCGTTCCCGGGTGCTCCGGATGACCCGGCTGACCGGGGTGGACCGGGTGGTGCGGGACGTGGACCGGCGGCGGGACGCTCTCGTCGTTGGCGCAGTTGTTGCCGAAGACCGGGTTGAGCAGGCCGACGACATCGACGCTGTTGCCGCAGGCGTTCACGGGCACGTCGAGCGGAAGCTTGACGTTGTTGCCGGAGAGAACGCCGGGCGAACCACTCGTGTCGCCCTGTGCCGTCGCTCCGCCACCGCTGTGGCTGCCGGTGCCGTTGTTGTGGCTGCCGTTGTTGCCGGGGGCGCGGTGGTGGCCGCTGCCCTGCCCCTGGTGCCCGCCCCCGGTGTGGGACGTTCCGGAGCCGGACGGCCCGTTGCTGCACCTGTTGCCGAATGCGGGGTTGAGCAGTCCGACCACGTCGACGGTGTTGCCGCAGACGTTCACCGGCACGTGCACCGGCGCCTGGATCGAATTGCCGGAGAGCACTCCGGGCGAATTCGCTGCGGTTCCGTCAGCCGACGAGTCCGCGTACGCGTAGCCACCGCTCAGGGCGAGCACTCCACCCGCGGCCGCAACGGTGATCAGGCCTTTCTTCGTGACCTGGCGCATAGGTTCGTTTCCTGCCTTCTACCTTCCGGAAATGCCCGCGGACATCGTCGCCCTTGGGCCGAATGCCCCTCCGGCCCCGGAGCGCATGGCGCGCGCTCCGGGGCCGGCGGGGCTCCGACCCTCGCGGGTCGGGGGCACAACGTCAGACGTTGGCGCAGGTGTTGCCGAAGGCGGGGTTGAGCAGCCCGATCACAGAGACCGTGTTGCCGCACACGTTCACCGGGATGTGAACGGGCACCTGAACAACGTTGCCCGAGATCACGCCGGGAGAGTGCACAGCGGCACCCTGAGCGCCCGAGTCGGCGACGGCCATGCCCGCACCCGCGAGCACGAGACCACCGGTGACTGCCGCAGCGGCGACGACCTTCTTGATCATTAGTTCCTCCTAGTCGGCAAATACGGTCCAGACTGCGGACCGCACCACCTGTAACGAGGAGAACCCTGCGGGGCTACGAACCAATCGCCCCATTCACTCTTTCCGGTCGCATACGCACGTACAGCCGATTAGTTGGAAAGTCGGTTCAGCACTTGTCCAGGAAGCGGTCGAGTACCCGTACACCGAACTTCAGACCGTCGACCGGCACCCGCTCGTCGACCCCGTGGAACATTCCGGCGAAGTCCAGCTCGGGCGGCAGCTTCAGCGGCGCGAAGCCGAAGCAGCGGATGCCCAGGTCGTCGAAGGACTTGGCGTCCGTACCGCCCGACAGCATGTACGGCACCGCCCGCGCGATCGGGTCCTCGGCCTTCAGCGCCACCTGCATGGCGTCGACCAGGTCCCCGTCGAAGCCCGTCTCCAGCGCCTTGTCGCCGTGCACGTCCTCGCGCCTGACCCGGGGGCCGAGGAGCTTGTCGAGGTCGGTCAGGAACTCCTCCTCGTAGCCGGGCAGGAAGCGGCCGTCGACATGGGCCGTCGCCTGTCCGGGGATGACGTTCACCTTGTAGCCGGCGCCGAGCATGGTGGGCGCGGCCGAGTTGCGCAGGGTCGCGCCGACCATCTTCGCGATGCCGCCCAGCTTGGCGAGGGTCGCCTCCATGTCCTCGGGGTCCAGCGGGGTGCCGAGCGCGTCGGACAGCTCGTCGAGGAAGGACCGCACGGTCTTGGTGACCCGCACCGGCCACTGGTGGCGCCCGAGTCGTCCCACCGCCTCGCAGAGCTCGGTGATGGCGTTGTCGGTGTTGGTCATGGAGCCGTGGCCGGCGGTGCCGTCCACGGTGAGGCGCATCCAGTGCATGCCCTTCTGCGCCGTCTCCACGAGATACAGCCGCAGATTCTCGTTGACGGTGAACGAGAAGCCGCCGACCTCACCGATCGCCTCCGTGACGCCCTCGAAGAGATCCGGGTGGTTGTCGACGAGGTGGCGCGCGCCGTAGGTGCCGCCCGCCTCCTCGTCGGCGAGGAAGGCCAGGACGATGTCGCGCGGGGGCTTTCGGCCGCTGCGCAGCCTGTCCCGTACGACCGCGAGGGTCATCGCATCCATGTCCTTCATGTCGACCGCGCCGCGGCCCCAGACACAGTCGTCCACGACCTCCCCGGCGAAGGGGTGGTGCGTCCAGTCGTCGGCGTTGGCCGGGACGACGTCGGTGTGGCCGTGGATGAGGAGCGCGGGCCTGGACCGGTCCTCGCCCTCGATCCGGGCCACCGTGGACGCGCGTCCCGGGTGGGACTCGAAGATCTGCGGTTCGAGACCGACCTCGGCGAGCTTCTCCGCCACGTACTCGGCGGCGGCCCGCTCACCCGGCCCCGAGTGGTCGCCGTAGTTGCTGGTGTCGATCCGGATCAGGTCACGACAGAGGTCCACGACCTCGTCCTCACCGGAGACGGCCCGTCCGGCGTCTGTCCTGTTGGGCTCGCTCACGCTGTTTCCTCCCGCTGTCGCTGCTGGTGGTCCCCTGCCCCATCCTCGCCCGCGCCACCCCCCGGACCCAAGCGCCGGGACCGGTCGTCATACACGGTTCACAGACTCCGGCGCGTGATCGAGCACCTCCCAATGTTTGCTATGGTTTTCCACGTCGGAACGGCCCGGGGCCGCGAGACAGACACCTTGTCCGGGTGGCGGAATGGCAGACGCGCTAGCTTGAGGTGCTAGTGCCCTTTATCGGGCGTGGGGGTTCAAGTCCCCCCTCGGACACCAGATCGGATCAGAAGAACCCCAGCTGCTGCTGGGGTTCTTCTGCGTTTACGGGACCGCCGCCGGCCGTGCGTGCGGGCCATACCTGCCGGCCGCCACGCCTCGCAGGCAATACATCGGATGTCACAGCACCACCGAACCTCCCCCGAGCGCGAAAACCGCCCAGAACATTGACACACCCCCGTAGACATCGTACGTTTCCGTCGCTTCCTGAGGTGCCGTCATGGCACACCACGTCGAAGGGACCGGTAGATGCCCCAAGCCCCGGAACAACCCGCACCGTCGCGTCGAAGCGTTCTGGGGGCAGCCGGCGGGACCCTCGCCGCGAGCCTCGCGCTCGGTGGGCTCCGGCCCTTCACCGCTGCCGCCGACGTGCCGCGCCGGGGAGGCCAGGGAGCCCGACGCGTACCCGAATCGGCCGCCACCGAGCTGCGTTACCCGGCGCCCGCGAGCGAGAGCCTGATCATCCAGCAGGGGCTGCCGGTCGGGAACGGCCGCATGGGAGCCCTGCTGACCGGCGACCCCGCGCACGACGTGCTCTATCTCACCGATGCCACCCTGTGGACCGGCGGACTCAACGACACCCTCCAGAGCGACGGCCAGTTCCCTTACGGAGCCGACGACTTCGGCAGCTTCACGCTGCTCGCGAAGGCCTCGGTCGACCTCCCGGGCCATGAACTGTCCGCCGTGACCGGCTACCGCCGGACCCTCGACCTCAGCAACGGGCTCAGCACGGTCACCTACCGGCTGGGCGGGGTGACCTACCGCCGTGAGGTGTACGCCAGCCACCCCGACGAGGTCGTCGTCGTCCGCCTCACCCAGAGCGGCGGCGGCACCTACACCGGCTCGCTCTCCCTCGCCGGATGGCACGGTGAGACGGCCGCGGCGGACGGCGCCACCCGTACCGCCTCGTTCACGGGCGCGTTCCCCAACGGACTGACGTACGCGGCGGCGGCCGGTGTCACCGGCCGCACCGGCACCGTGGCCGTCAAGGGCGCCGACGTCACCTTCGCCGGGTGCTCCGAAGTCCTGGTGGTCATAGCCGGCGGTACGAACTACGCGCCGGACCCCTCGACCGGCTACCGGAACCCCGGCGCGGACCCGCACGCCATCGCGGCCGGCCGGCTGCGCGCCGCGGCGGAAGCGGGCGGCCCCGCGCTGCTCAGCACCCATCTCGCCGACTACCGGCCGCTGTACGAGCGGATGACGGTCGAGCTCGGGACGTCGACCGACGCGCAGCGGTCCATGGACACCTGGTCCCGGCTCACCGCGCTGGGCGCGGCCGGCGCGCCGCCGGACCCCGAACTGGAGGCCGCCTACCTCCAGTTCGGCCGCTATCTGATGATCAGCGGTTCGCGCGACAGTGTGCCGCTCAACCTCCAGGGCCTGTGGATCGACCGTACGGACCCGGACTGGATGGGCGACTACCACACGGACATCAACGTCCAGATGAACTACTGGCTGGCCGACCGGGCCGGACTCTCCGACTGTTTCGGCGCCTTCCTGGACTACTGCCTCGCCCAGGTGCCGTCCTGGACCCGTACCACCGCCAAGCGCTTCAACGACCCGCGCAACGGATTCCGCAACTCCAGCGGGAAGGTAGCCGGCTGGACGACCGCTATCTCCACCAACGTCCATGGCGGGATGGGCTGGTGGTGGCACCCGGCCGGGAACGCCTGGCTCTGCAACTCGCTCTGGCAGCACTACGAGTACACCCAGGACCGCACCGAGCTGAAGAAGATCTACCCGCTCCTCAAGGGCGCCTGCGAGTTCTGGGAGGCGCGGCTGATCACCACGACCGTCACCGACCCGGCCACGGGCGCGTCCCGGCAGGTCCTGATCGACGACAGCGACTGGTCGCCGGAGCAGGGGCCGACCGACGCCAAGGGCATCACCTATGCGCAGGAACTCGTACGGGACCTCTTCGCCTCGTACCGCACGGCGGCCGCCCTGCTCGCCAGGGACGCCGGATACGCGAAGACTGTCGCCGGGCTCCAGGCCCGCCTCTACCTCCCTCAGGTCAGCCCGGAGACCGGCTGGCTGGAGGAGTGGATGACCCCGGAGAACCTGGGCGAGACCACCCACCGGCATCTGTCACCGCTGATCGGCCTCTTCCCCGGCGACCGGATCACCCCCGAGGACAGCCCGGCGGCGCTGGTCACCGGCGCGCGCAATCTGCTCACGGCGCGCGGTATGTCGAGCTTCGGCTGGGGCTGCGCGTGGCGCGCGGCGAGCTGGGCACGGCTCAAGGACGCCGAGAAGGCCTACCAGTTGGTCCGTACGGTCATGGCTCCGTCCACCGGCACCAGTAACGGCACCTCGCAGAACCTCTTCGACATGTACGACCTGGGGTCACGCGCCACCCTGCAGATCGACGCCAACTTCGGTGCCCCGACCGCGATGATCGAGATGCTGGTCTACTCAAGACCGGGCGTGATCGAGCTGCTTCCGGCGCTGCCCGGCGCCTGGGCGGCCGCGGGCCGGATCACGGGTGTCGGCGCGCGCGGCGGTATCACCGTCGATCTGGAGTGGCGCGCCGGGAAGGTCACCGGTGCGGTGCTGCGCTCCACGGTGAGTACGACGACCGAGGTACGGGCCGGGGACTGGCACCGGACGGTACGGCTGAGGCCGGGCCGGGCGGTCACGCTCCGGCCGTAGGGTCTTTCGTGCGGGTCGGGGAGAGCGGTGCGGGTGTCCGCGGCGCCCTCCCTGACCGATCCGAACGGAAGGCGCTACGCCCACTCCGGTACTTCGCCCATGAGCTGGCACACCATGAGGTAGAGCGGAATCGGCGGGGTGTAGGGCAGGGAGTCCTGCGGCCAGTGGAGCAGCCGGGGGCGGGCCGTCGGCACATACGCGCCGGGGGCGTAGCGCACCCGGTCCGGCCAGGCGAGTTCGTGGTCCGATCCGGCGGGGACGATCCACCACCACCAGTCGTCGTCCACGAAGACGCAGCCGGGCTTGGGCAGTCTGGCCAGCAGCCGGAAGCCGTGGTGCTCGGGCACACCCACCGCGTCGCAGCCGAGCGGTGTCGAGAGAGCGGGGACGCGCGCGAGCGCGTTCCTCAGCACGGCCGCCCCGCGTCGCGCTCCAGCTCCGCCCAGACCAGCCGCCCTGGCCCGTGCGTCGCTTCGCGGACGCCCCAGGCACTGCTGACGGCGTCGACGAGCAGCAGTCCGCGGCCGTGCTCCCCCTGCGGGGAACGGCAGAGTTGCGGGCCCGCGGCCGCGTGCCCCTGGTCCTGTATCGCAATGCGCAACTGACCCCGGTCGTCCCGCAGTTCGCAGGCGATGTGGTCACCTGCCGTATGGACGACCGCGTTGGTGAAGAGTTCCGAGACGATCAGGAGGGCGGTGTCGCAGATGTCCTCCGAGAAGTCCCAGCAGGCGAGCCGGTTCCGGGTCAGGCGGCGGGCGCGGGCCACGGAATCGGTGCGTGCCGGTAATTCGAATGCGTACCGCCGGACATTGCTGCCGGGACACTGATCGATGAGCTGGGGGATGAGCGCGGTGCCTGGAGCCACAGCCGAAATCCTCACGGTGGGGGTACCGCGACTGCCGCACCATCCCCCACGGGTATGCGCCAGTCGCGTGAACTGGTTCACGCGTCTACTGTCCTCCGTAACGGACACCTTGGCAAGAGGCACTTTGTAAAGTTCAGAGTGGCGTTTCACCGATGGGGCGGGCATGGCACACTGCTGGACAACTGCCCAAGTGGAGGTCTCAGTTGAGTGAGCCGCGGTCCGCCCCGACCGTTGGCCAGGTCGTACTCGGTAAGCGCTTGCAGGAACTGCGCGAGCGAGCCGGCCTGAGTCGCGAACAGGCTGCCAAGGTACTCAGGGTCGCCCAGGCCACCATCCGCCGGATGGAGACCGCCGAGGTGGCGCTGAAGATCCCCTATGTGCAGCTGCTGCTGAAGGCATACGGAATCACCGAGGCCGAGAACGACGCCTTCGTCGAACTCACCGAGGAGGCCAACCAGCCGGGCTGGTGGCAGCGGTTCCACGGGATCCTGCCCGACTGGTTCAGCATGTACGTCAGCCTGGAGGGCGCCGCCTCGCTCATCAGGCAGTACGAGCCGCACTTCGTGCCCGGCGTGCTCCAGACCGAGGAGTACGCGCGCGCGATCATGATGAGCGGCGCCGTCGGCGAGACCAGCCCCGAGGACATCGAGCGGCACGTCGCGCTGCGGATGGAGCGGCAGTCCCTGCTGACCCGGCCCGACGCCCCGACGCTCTGGGTCGTGATGGACGAGACGGTGCTGCGGCGGCACGCGGGCGGCCGCGACGTCATGCGGGGCCAGATCGACCGGCTGCTGCGGGCCGCCGATCTGCCGCATGTCACGCTACAGATCGCGGAGTTCTCCAGCGGTCACCACCCGGGGACCTACGGTCCCTTCGTCCTCTTCCGTTTTGCGATGCCCGAACTGCCCGACATGGTCTACAGCGAGTACCTGACCGGCGCGGTCTATCTTGACGCGCGCCCCGAGGTGGCCGCGCACCTCGAAGTCATGGACCGCATGGCGGCTCAGGCCGCAACTGCACAACGCACGAAGGAGATCCTCAAGGATTTCCGCAAGGAGCTGTAAATGGATCGCATATACAACGGCATGCCTGCCGCGGACCTCGGCGCCGAGGGCTGGCACAAGCCGTGGAGCGGCGGCAACGGCGGCAACTGCATCGAGGCCATGAAGCTGGCCGACGGCAGGGTCGCCGTACGCCAGTCCGCAGACCCTGACGGCCCCGCACTCATTTACTCCACCGGCGAGATCGCCGCTTTCATCCAGGGGGCGAAGTCCGGCCAGGCGGACTTCCTCCTCACCTGAACAGCACTGTTGCCGTCAGTCATTGCCGTTGCCCGTTGTCATCGCGTCGTTGTCATTGCCGTCGTTGTCGACCTATCAACTGGAGCGTCCCATGACCGGAGTAGACCCCGCGCACATCCAGATCGACACCAGCAAGCCGCATCCCGCCCGGATGTACGACTGGTTCCTGGGCGGCAAGGACAACTATCCGGTCGACCAGGAGATGGCCGAGCAGCTGCTCGCCCTCGATTCGCGGGGCCGGGAGATGGCCCGGGTCAACCGGGCGTTCATGCACCGCGCTACCCGCTGTCTGGCGGAGAGCGGCATCCGCCAGTTCCTGGACGTCGGCACGGGCATACCGACCGAACCCAATCTTCACCAGATCGCCCAGCGGTCGGCGCCGGACTCCCGTGTCGTCTACTGCGACAACGACCCGATCGTGCTGGCGCACGCCGCGGCGCTGCTGCGGTCGACGCCCGAGGGCGCGACCGACTACATCCAGGCGGACGCGCGGGAGCCCTCCACCATTCTGGAGGCGGCCGGGAAGCTCCTGGACTTCGGCCGGCCGGTCGCGCTCTCGCTGGTGGCCCTGCTGCACTTCGTCGCCGACGAGGACGCGTACGAGCTGGTGAACCGGCTGATGGAGCCGCTGGCGCCGGGAAGCTGCCTCGTCCTCTCGCATGTCACCGGGGATTTCGACCCGGAGGGGTCGGCGAGGGCCGTCGAGATGTACCGGGCCCGGGGTCTGACCCTGCGGCCCCGTTCACGCGCGGAGACCGCCCGGTTCTTCGACGGCTTCGAACTCCTCGACCCCGAGGTCTCGCTGGCCGCCGAGTGGCGGCCCGAGCTCGGTGAGCGGGTGCCGGTCCCCGGTGACGATCCGATCCCCGGCTGGGTGGGCGTCGCCCGCAAGCAGTGAGCCCGGGGCCGCTCCGGAGGGACGCCTGTCCGGCTTCCCCTCCGGAGCGGCCCCGCGGCGGTTCAGCCGTCCTGTGCCAGCCACTCCGGCAGGCCGGGGGCCTCGGCGCCGATCGTGGTGGAGTCGCCGTGGCCGGTTCGGACCAGGGTCTCCGGGGCCAGTGTCAGCAGCCGGTCCCGGATGGACGCGACGATCGTCGGGTGGTCCGAGAAGGACCGGCCGGTCGCACCGGGGCCGCCCTGGAACAGCGTGTCGCCGGTGAACACCGTGGCCAGGTCCGGCGCGTACAGGCAGACCGCACCCGGCGCATGGCCCGGTGTGTGCAGCACCGTCAGCGCGGTCCCCGCCACCGTCAGGGTCTGCCCGTCCTTGAGTTCGCCGTCCGGGAGGCGGCCGGGGTGGGTCATCCGCCAGAGCGGCAGATCGTCCGGGTGCAGCAGGATGGGCGCCCCGGTCGCCGCGGCCAGTGCGGGCGCCGCGTCGATGTGGTCGTTGTGCGCGTGCGTGCAGACGATGGCGCGCAGCGTACGGCCACCGAGGGCGGCCTCGATCGCGGTGGCGTCATGGGCGGCGTCGATGACGATCGCCTCACTGTCGTCGCCGACGATCCAGACGTTGTTGTCGACGTCCCAGCTGCCGCCGTCGAGCGAGAACGTGCCGGAGGTGACGAGATGGTCGATACGGGCCGCCATCAGAACTCCACCACCGAGCGCAGCACATCGCCGTCGGCCATCCGCTCGAAGGCCTTCTCGACCTCGTCGAGCCTGATCTTCTCGGTGACGAACGCGCCGAGGTCGATCCGGCCCTGCTGGTGCAGATCGACGAGCATCGGGAAGTCGCGGGAGGGCAGACAGTCCCCGTACCAGGAGGACTTGAGCGCCCCGCCGCGGCCGAAGACGTCCAGGAGCGGGAGTTCCAGCTGCATCTCCGGCGTGGGGACGCCCACCAGGACGACCGTGCCCGCCAGGTCGCGGGCGTAGAAGGCCTGTTTGTACGTCTCGGGGCGGCCGACCGCCTCGATCACCACATCGGCGCCGAAGCCGCCGGTGAGCTCCCGGATCGCCTCTACCGGGTCCGATGTACGCGAGTTGACGGTGTGGGTGGCTCCCATCCGCTGTGCGGTGGCGAGCTTCTTGTCGTCGATGTCGACGGCGATGATCTTCGCGGCCCCGGCGAGCCGGGCCCCGACGACGGCGGCGTCACCGACACCGCCGCAGCCGATGACCGCGACCGAGTCGCCGCGGCCGACCTGTCCGGTGTTGATGGCCGCGCCGATCCCCGCCATCACTCCGCAGCCGAGCAGACCGGCGACGGCCGGGGAGACGGCCGGGTCGACCTTGGTGCACTGGCCGGAGGCGACCAGGGTCTTCTCGGCGAAGGCTCCGATGCCGAGCGCCGGGGAGAGCTCCGTACCGTCGCTCAATGTCATCTTCTGCTTCGCGTTGTGCGTGTCGAAGCAGTACTGCGGCCTGCCGCGCAGACAGGCCCGGCACTGGCCGCACACGGCACGCCAGTTGAGGATCACGAAGTCGCCGGGGGCGACGTCGGTGACGCCGTCGCCGACCGACTCCACGATGCCCGCGGCCTCATGGCCGAGCAGGAACGGGAAGTCGTCGTTGATCCCGCCCTGCTTGTAGTGGAGGTCCGTGTGGCAGACCCCGCAGGCCTGGATCTTCACCACGGCCTCGCCCGGCCCCGGGTCCGGGACCAGGATCGTCTCCACGCGTACGGGTTGGTTCTTGCCGGGGGCCACGACCCCTTGGACCTGCTGCGTCATGCCGTCAACAGCCTTCCTGTAACCGAGCGGTACGTGGGCTCAGTCTTCCAGGCCCCAGGACCTTTCGGTCGGGACAGGCCGGACCAGGGAGCGGGGTCTGGTGCGTGCATCTGCAAGGCGGAGGATTGAATCATGGCGGAGCCATGGTGATTGACGACAACGCCGCAGATCTGCGTGCCAGACCCCGCGAGCCCGGCCCGTCCCGACCGAAAGGTCCTAGCGCTCGGCGGCGATGGACGCGACGCGGCCGCGCACCACGAACCAGCCGCCGACGAGTGCGGCGGCGATCAGCGGCAGGCACTCCACGGTGGTACGGCCCACTCCCCCGCCCCACCACATCAGGAACGCGACGGAGACCAGGAAGCAGAGGGTGACGATCTGGGTGTACGGCGCCCACGGCAGCCGGTAGGAGGGGCGGGTGACCCGGCCCTCCGTCGACCGCCGCCAGAAGAGCAGCGAGCAGAGCATGACCATGCCCCAGGTGCCGAGGATGCCGATGGAGGCGAAGTTGAGGACAATCTCGAAGGCCTTGCCCGGGACCAGGTAGTTGAGCACGACGCCCAGCACCCCGAAGGCCGCGGTGAGCAGGATGCCGCCGTAGGGCACCTGGCCCTTGTTCATCCGGCCGGTGAAGCGCGGGGCGGACCCGGCGAGCGCCATCGAGCGCAGGATGCGGCCGGTGGAGTACAGGCCGGAGTTGAGGCTGGAGAGCGCGGCGGTCAGGACGACCAGGTTCATCACGCCGGCGGCGCCCGGGACGCCGATCTTCGAGAGCACCGTGACGAAGGGGCTCTCGCCGTCGGAGTACGCGGTGTACGGGAGGAGCAGCGCGAGCAGCACCACGGAGCCGACGTAGAAGATGCCGACCCGCCACATGATCGAGTTGATCGCCTTGGGGATGATCTTCCCGGGGTTCTTGGTCTCGCCGGCCGCGACACCGCACAGCTCGACGGAGGCATACGCGAAGACGACGCCCTGGATGACCAGCAGCATGGGCATCACGCCCTTGGGGAAGAAGCCCCCGTTGGCGCTGATGGTGCTGATCCCGGGGGTGTGCCCGGCGACCGAGTGCTGGGTGACCACCAGATAGATGCCGATGCACATGAAGGCCACCAGTGCGGTGACCTTGATGATCGAGAACCAGAACTCGGTCTCGCCGAAGTACTTCACCGAGATCAGGTTGGCGGCCAGGACGACGGCCAGGGCGACGAGCGCGCAGACCCACTGCGGGACCGAGCTGAACATCGACCAGAAGTGGGCGTAGGTGGCGGCGGCCGTGATGTCGGCGACGGCGGTGGTCGACCAGTTGAGGAAGTACAGCCAGCCCGCCGTGTAGGCGCCCTTCTCGCCCATGAACTCACGGGCGTAGCTGACGAAGGCGCCGGACGAGGGGCGGTAGAGGACGAGTTCGCCCAGGGCCCGTACGACGAAGAAGGCGAAGGCTCCGCAGACGGCGTAGGCGATGGCGAGTGAGGGGCCCGCACCTGCCATCCGGCCGCCGGCGCCGAGGAAGAGGCCGGTACCGATGGCCCCGCCGATGGCGATCATGTTGATGTGGCGGGACTTCAGGTCTTTGCTGTAGCCCTCGTCACCAGCATCGACGTGCGGTGTCGGTTCTGCCGCAGTGAGGGTGCGGTTGCTCATGGAGTGCGTCGCCTTACGTGGGGGAGGTGGCGGCCGATCAAGGCGTCAGCGTAAAGGGGACACGTCGGGCACGAGAACGGAATGAAATCTATGTCACAAAAACGTTTGGAACGGCACCGGTCAGGGCGCCAGGACATCGAGCTCCTTCAGGGCGCCGACCGCGATCTCTCTGGTGAGTTCCTCCGCCCGGTCCGCATCGCCTTCCCGTACGGCCTCCGCCACCTGGACATGCAAGGTCACGGCGGCCGGGTCGGGGTCGTCGAACATCACCTGGTGCTCCGTACGTCCGGCGAGCACCTCGGCGACCACGTCGCCGAGCCGGGCGAACATCTCGTTCCCCGAGCCGCGCAGGACGAGGCGGTGGAAGGCGATGTCGTGCACCAGGTACGCGGGGAGCTGGTGGCCGCGGGACGTGGCGACCATGCCGAGCGCCTGCTCGGTGAGGGCGGCGCACTGCTCGGCGGTGGCGTGCCGGGCCGCGAGCCCGGCGGCCACCGGCTCCACGGAGTACCGCAGGACGGTCAGTGAGCGGAGCTGACGGGACCGGTCGGCGCCGGCCAGCCGCCACCGGATGACCTGCGGGTCGTAGACGTTCCACTCCTCGGTGGGGCGGACGGTCACGCCGACCCGGCGCCGCGACTCCACCAGGTGCATCGACTCCAGGACGCGGACGGCCTCGCGGATCACGGTGCGCGAGACGTCGAAGCGCTGGGCGAGTTCGTCGGTGCGCAGCACGCTGCCCGGCGGGTACTCCCCCGAGGTGATCGAGGGACCGAGGTTTTCCAGCACGTGGGCGTGGAGCCCCGGGCCCTGAGTGGTCATGGCTTCACCCTACGGGGCATCTGCCGGAGCCATTACGTATGACTTTTAGGTCACAGCCTCTTGAATAAGTCGTACCTAATGGGTTTCAGTAGCGCGACGGATCCATGTCGGCCCCCGTCGAAGTCATGTCGAAGAAGACAGCGAGGCACCACCGATGAGCACCCCCCGAGTCGTAGTCCTGATGGGCGTGGCAGGGACCAGCAAGACCACGATCGGTCCGCTGCTCTCCGCCGCACTGGGCGTCCCGTACGCCGAGGGGGACGACTTCCATCCCGCCGCGAACATCGCCAAGATGTCGGCCGGGACGCCTCTTGAGGACGCCGACCGGTGGCCCTGGCTGGACGCGATCGGCCGGTGGGCGCACGAGCGCGCCGACCGGGGCGGGGTGGTCAGCTGCTCCGCGCTCAAGCGCTCCTACCGCGACCGGCTGCGGGCCGAGGCGCCCGGCGTCGTCTTCCTGCATCTGACGGGCGACCGGGAGCTGATCGAGAAGCGGATGGCTGAGCGCAAGGGGCACTTCATGCCCACCGCGCTCCTCGATTCGCAGTTCGCCGCGCTCCAGCCGCTGGGCCCGGACGAGGCGGGCGCAGCCGTCGACATCTCCGGAACCCCCGAGGACATCACCGGGCGGGCCGTGGCCGCACTGCGCGGCATCGGCCAGTAGCAACACCGTCACGCCCGGCCTCTCACCGCTTTACCGCCTGACGCACCACTTCCTCACGAACCGAAGGAATCCACCGTGTCCAGTCTCAGTGTCGAGATGCTGGCAGCGGACGCAGCGCCGATATCGTCGGCCGGCCACGCCCAGCTGGGGATAGCCGTCCTCGCGGGCATCGCCGTCATCGTCCTGCTCATCACGAAGACCAAGCTCCATGCGTTCCTGTCCCTGACCATCGGATCGCTCGTCCTGGGAGCGGTCGCGGGTGCTCCGCTCGACAAGGTCATCACCAGCTTCACCACGGGCCTCGGTTCCACCACCGCGAGCGTGGGTGTCCTGATCGCGCTCGGTGCCATCCTCGGCAAGCTCCTCGCGGACTCCGGCGGCGCCGACCAGATCGTCGACACCATCCTCGCGAAGGCGAGCCGGCGCGGGATGCCGTGGGCGATGGTGCTGATCGCGGCGATCGTGGGACTGCCGCTCTTCTTCGAGATCGGCATCGTGCTGCTGATCCCGGTGGTCCTGCTGGTCGCCAAGCGCGGCAACTTCTCGCTGATGCGGATCGGCATCCCGGCGCTGGCCGGCCTGTCCGTGATGCACGGTCTGATTCCGCCGCACCCCGGTCCGCTGGTGGCCATCGCCGCCGTGCACGCCAACCTCGGTGTGACGCTCGCACTGGGTGTCCTGGTGGCCATCCCGACCGTGATCATCGCCGGTCCGGTGTTCTCCCGGTACGCGGCCCGCTGGGTGGACATCCAGGCACCCGACCGGATGGTGCCGCAGCGCCCGTCGGAGGACCTGGAGAAGCGGCCCGGTTTCGGTGCCACCGTGGCGACCGTGCTGCTGCCCGTCGTGCTGATGCTGGCCAAGGCGCTCGTCGACATCGTGATCGACGACCCCGCGGACACGGTCCAGCGTGCGTTCGACGTCATCGGCTCGCCCCTGATCGCCCTGCTGGCCGCGGTGCTCGTCGCCATGTTCACGCTGGGCCGGGCCGCCGGATTCAGCAAGGGACGGATGTCGGCGACCGTCGAGAAGTCGCTCGCCCCGATCGCGAGTGTGCTGCTCATCGTCGGCGCGGGCGGCGGCTTCAAGCAGACCCTGATCGACTCCGGTGTGGGTCAGATGGTGCTGGACATCTCCAAGGACTGGTCGATCCCGGCGCTGCTGCTGGCCTGGCTGATCGCCGTGGTGATGCGCCTGGCGACCGGCTCCGCCACGGTGGCGACGGTCTCCGCCGCCGGTCTGGTCGCGCCGCTCGCCGCGGACATGTCGACCGCGCACGTGGCACTTCTGGTACTCGCCATCGGCGCGGGCTCGCTCTTCTTCAGCCATGTGAACGACGCGGGGTTCTGGCTGGTGAAGGAGTACTTCGGGATGGACGTCGGCCAGACGATCAAGACGTGGTCGGTGATGGAGACCATCATCTCGGTGGTCTCACTGATCTTCATCCTGCTGCTCTCGCTGGTTGTCTAGGGCCGTTCGTTCGGATCAGGCCGGATCGAGGACACATCTCATGGCACATCCACTGTTCGAGATCGGCGGCCGTACGGCGCTGGTCACCGGAGCCAGCCGCGGCATCGGGCACGCGCTCGCCCGCGGTCTGCTGGAGGCGGGCTGCACCGTCGTCATCAACGGGCGGGACGAGGGCCGGCTGAAGGCGGCCGCCGCCGGACTCGCCGACGCCGGGGGCACGGTGCTCACCGCCGCCTTCGACGTCACCGACGGGCCCTCGGTCGCCGACGGGATCGCCGCGGCCGAGGAGCAGGCGGGCCCGCTGGACATCCTGGTCAACAACGCCGGGATGCAGCTGCGCGCCCCGCTGCTCGACTTCGCCGACGACGACTGGCACCGGATCGTCGACACCAACCTCACCAGCGCCTTTCTGGTGGGCCGCGAGGCCGCCCGGCGGATGGTCCCCCGCGGCCACGGGAAGATCATCAACATCTGTTCGCTGCAGAGCGAGGTGGTGCGCCCCGGTATCGCTCCGTACGCGGCCACCAAGGGCGCCCTGAAGATGCTCACCAAGGGCATGTGCGCCGACTGGGGGCAGTACGGCATCCAGGTCAACGGCCTGGGCCCCGGCTACATCGAGACCGAGCTGACCCGGCCGCTGGTGGCGGACGAGGAGTTCAGCTCCTGGGTGCGCCGCCGCACCCCGGCCGGGCGCTGGGGGCGCACCGACGACCTGGTGGGCGGCGTGCTCTACCTCGCCTCACCGGCCGCGGACTTCGTGAGCGGCCAGATCCTGTACGTCGACGGCGGAATGACGAGTGTGCTGTGATGCGCGGATGTGTGATCCACGGAGTGGACGACCTGCGGGTCGATGAGCTGCCCGAGCCGGTGGCCGGACCCGGCCAGGCCGTCGTCGCGGTGCGGTACGGCGGAGTGTGCGGCTCGGATCTGCACTACTGGCGGCACGGCGGGGTCGGCGACTTCCTGCTGCGCGAGCCGATGGTGCTGGGCCATGAGGTCGTCGGCACCGTGGTCGCGTACGGCGAAGGGGCGGACGGCCCCGCGCCCGGCACCCCGGTCGCCGTGCACCCGGCGACGCCGTGCGGCGCCTGCCCGGAGTGCCTGGACGGGCGGGCCAACGTCTGCCGGGACACCCGCTATCTGGGCAGCGCGGCCCGTACCCCGCATGTGCAGGGCGGGTTCGCGGCCCGGATCGCGGTGCCGGCCGGCCAGCTGAGGGCGCTTCCGGCGGGCCTCGGGCTGCGCAGGGCCGCGCTGGCCGAACCGCTGTCGGTCGCACTGCACGCGGTGCGCAGGGCCGGTCCCGTCGAAGGCAAGCACGTCCTGGTCACGGGTGCGGGGCCGATCGGCTCCCTGGTGGTGGCGGCGCTGCGGGCCGCGGGCGCCGCGGCCGTCACGGTCACCGATCTGCTGCCGAAGGCGCTGGAGTTCGCGGCCGCCGCGGGCGCGACGACGCTCGTACCGGTGGGCGACCCGGCCGGTCCCGGACTGCCGGACGAGGTCGACACCGCGGTCGAGGCGTCCGGGTCGGCAGCCGGTCTGGACACATGTCTGCGGTCGGTGCGGCGGGGCGGGGCCGTCGTACAGCTGGGGATGCTGCCACCGGGGATGAGCCCGTTCGCCGGGAATCTGGTGGTGAGCCGGGAGATCGAACTGCGCGGGGCGCTCCGCTTCGACGTGGAGTTCGACGCGGCGATCGAGCTGCTGGCCCGGGACGACTCCTTCGACTCGCTGGTCAGTGCGGTGGTGCCGGTGGAGCGGGCCGCTGAGGCCTTCGCTCTCGCGGCGGACCGGTCGCAGTCCTGCAAGGTGCTGCTGGACTTCGGCGGCTGAGGGCCCGCCCGGCCCCGGGCCGGGTCGGCAGGGCCCGCCCGGATCCAACGGTCCCGGGCGGCCCGGTCCGCAATGCCGCCCGGAGCCACCCGGGAGCCGGATCCGCGGGGCCGCCTCCGCGCACCGGGATGCCGGAGCCGGGCCGCGACCTCGCGGATCCCGGCCCGGCTCCTCACTCCTCGTCCAGCCACAGCGGGTGCTCCCGCCGCGCCCATCCGCGCCCGACCCGGCCGGTCCGCATCCCCCGCCGGGCCTCCGGGTCGCCGAGCGCCATCCCGATGTGCCCGGCGACCACGATGCCGACGGCCAGCGCCAGCCAGTCGTGGATGAAGGTGGCGCTCGTCCGCCAGACCAGCGGTGCCAGATGCGTGAACCACATCAGCAGCCCGGTGCCGAGCATCACCAGCGCGGCGCCGGCGATCCACCCCGCGTAGATCTTCTGGCCGCCGTTGAACTTGCCGGCCGTGCGCGGTGATCCGTCCCTGCGCAGCGCCGACCGGAGCCAGGCGCGGTCGTACGGCGCGAAGCGGTTGAGGCGGCCCAGGTCCGCCCGCAGCGCACGCGAGACGAGGCCGAGCAGGACCGGCACCGGCAGCAGCAGCCCGGACCATTCGTGGACGGTCACGACCAGATAGCGCTGCCCGACCAGCTCCGCGAACTGCGGGATGTACAGGCAGCCCGCCGACGCGATGCACACCAGCATCAGGGCCGACGTCGTGCGGTGCACCCACCGCACGGGGCGGGTGAAGCGGCGCAGCTCAGACCGTGGGGTGGTCGTCGCGTCCGTTGGACTTGCCGACCCAGGCGTCGATGTCATAGCCGCGCTCCTCCCAGTAACCCTGTCGCACGTCACTGGTGACGGTGATCCCGGACAGCCATTTCGCCGACTTGTAGAAGTACATGGGCGCGACATAGAGGCGGACGGGTCCGCCGTGGTTGTGGCTCACCGGCTCGTCCTGCATCCGCAGCGCCACCAGGACGTCCGCACGGCGCGCCTGGTCCAGGGTGAGGCTCTCGCTGTACGCGCCGTCGAAGCAGGTGAAGCGGACAGCGCCGGCCCCGGGCCGCACCCCCGCCGCGTCGAGCAGCCGGGAGAGCCGGACGCCTTCGAAGGGGGTGCCGGGCACCCGCCAGCCGGTGACGCACTGCACATCGCGCACCAGCCTGGTCTGCGGCAGCCGGCGCAGCGAGCCGAGGGTGTACGAGGTGGGCCGCTCGACCATGCCGTCCACGGTGAGCCGGTAGTTCCCGGCGTCCTTGTGGGGCACCGATGAGGTGACCGAGTAGTAGCGGAATCCGCCGCCGTTGGGCAGCAGACCGGTCAGGCCGGTGGGGTCCTTGCCCGAGACCGCCCCCAGCGCGGAGTCGACCCCGCGCTGGACGTAGGGCGCGGTGACAAGACCCGCCGCGCCCAGGCCGAGCATCCCGAGGACGAGGCGGCGGCCGACCGGCGCGCCGCCCTGGTCCGATGGTTCTGGTTTCACCCAACGATTCGAACACCCGCGGGCGCCAGAAGCCAGCGACCGCGGGTGACGTCAGGATTCCGTCATATGTCCGCGGCGGCTCCGGCCCGCGCCTCGGCGGCCTTGTCGAGCTGGAACGCCTCGTTGCCGAGCCCGATCCGGGCGTGCACCTCGGGCCTGCCCGAGCGCAGCACCAGTCCGTAGACCAGACCGCCGAGCAGGGCGAGGCCGATGATCCCGGGCAGCAGCCAGCTCAGGACGGACCCGGGGCCCGCTCCGACCAGCACGTCGAAGTCCTTGACCGTCATGAAGGCGATGGTGAGCAGGGCGAGGCAGGCGAGGCCCGACGCGGTCAGCCGCCAGATCTGCGCACGGGCCGCCCCGCGCTGCACGAAGAAGGCGATCACCGCGACCGACGCGGCGGCCATCAGCAGGATGATGCCGAGGGCGCCGATGTTCCCCATCCAGGTGAAGAGGTGCAGGACGGGCGCCGTCGGGTCACCGTGCGGCTTGCTGTCGGTCACCGCGAAGGCGATGACGACGACGAGGGAGATGACGGTCTGGAGCAGCGAGCCGGTGCCGGGTGCGCCGCTGGACCTGTTGGTACGGCCGAAGGCGGCGGGCAGCAGTCCCTCCCGGCCCATCGCGAAGGCGTAGCGGGCGACCACGTTGTGGAAGCTGAGCATCGCGGCGAACATTCCGGTGACGAAGAGGACGTGGAGCACATCGGTGAAGGACTTGCCGAGTACGCCCTCGCTGAGGCCGAAGAGCAGTCCGGGGCCGAGTTTGCCGGCCTGGGCGCTGATCGCCGAAGGCCCGGCGGCCACGGTCAGCGCCCAGGAGCTGACGGCGAAGAACAGCGCGACGAAGCCGACGGCGAGGAACATCACCCGGCGGACCACCACCTGCGGCCTGCTGGTCTCCTCGGCGTACACGGGGGCCTGTTCGAAGCCGACGAAGGCGGCGATGCAGAAGCAGAGCGCGGTGCCGAAGCCCGCACCGGTGAGGGTGCCGGGGTTGAATGCGTGCAGCGAGAGCCCTTCCTTGGCGGGGCTCGCGACCGAGGCGATGTCGAAGATCACCACGAGGGCGCACTCGATGAGCAGCAGCACACCGAGGACCTTCGCATTGAGGTCGATCTTCAGCCAGGACAGCACCCCGACGACCGCGACGGCCACCAACGCCGGAATCCACCAGGCCAGTTCGGTGCTCAGATAGGTGTCGAAGAGGCCGGAGACCTCGAAGCCGAAGATCCCGTAGATGCCGACCTGCATGGCGCTGTAGGCGACCAGGGCGACGAAGGAGGCGCCGGCTCCGGCGGTGGAGCCGAGGCCGCGGGCGATGTACGCGTAGAAGGCCCCGGCGTTGTGGACATGCCGGCTCATCTCCGCGTAACCGACGCTGAACAGCGCCAGGACGACCGCCAGGATGACGTAGAGGATCGGCTGTCCCACGATTCCCATCAGGCCGAAGATCGTGGGCATGACTCCCGCGACGACCATCAGAGGAGCGCTGGCCGCGAGCACGGAGAGCAGCAGCCCCGCCGTCCCCAGACGGCCGGCGCGCAGCGCCTGGTCCTGGCCCTTGAACGTGCTGATCTCGTTGATCTCGCTCGTGCTCGAACTGCCCGGCGGCATGGCGGGTCGGTCCCTTCGGTGAGGAGTTAGACGGAGCCGAGCGCGGCACCGCGCGCGGCGCTGAACGCCTGGTACGCGTCCCGGTCGGGGTAGGCCCAGGGGGCCGGCGTGAAGTGCTCTCCAATGCGGTGGAACAGCGCGGCGGCCTCCGCGGGCCGGCCCTCGCAGAACTTCGCGTGGGCCAGGAAGTTGAGGTCGACGCGGTTGCGCGGATGGTCCTCGCGCTCCCACTCCAGCCACCAGTCGAAGGCGGCCTTCATCACCTGACGGGCCCGCCGGCCCGTCCAGTGCGCGGAGCGTGCGGGGTCGTCCGGTTCGCTGCCCGCGGTGGCGAGCACCCGGTAGCGCTCCGCGTGGGCGACCACCGGCAGCACCGCGAGCGGCGAGTCGGCGGGCGCCTGTTCGGCCGCCCAGGCCGCGAAGTCGTACACCTCGTGCAGCGGGTCCTGGCCGGCTCCCGGATGGCGCTCGGCGAGCCGCGCCGCCATCAGATGGTGGGCGTGGTGGTGCTCGGGGTGGCGTGAGCGCACCTCGTCGAAGAGGCGGCTGACCTCCTCCTCGGTGCCGCGGCTGCGGGCCAGGATCAGCAGCCCGAGCCAGGGTGTCGGGTCCGACGGCGCCAGCCGGGCAGCGGCCCGGCAGGCCTCGCGGGCCGCGCCCTCCTCTTCCTTGGCCGCCTTGCCCACCCTGCCCACCTTGTCCGCCCGGCCTCCCCTGCCGTCCTTGCCGCGCAGCGACCGCAGGACCATGGCGCAGGCCAGCAGGGCGGCGGCGTCCGCGCTCTCCGGCTCGGCGAGCAGCCAGTCCTCGGCCCAGGCCGCCGATCCCGGCCCCTCCGCGAGTACGACGAGACGGTGGCCCCGGCGGTCCCAGTCGTCGGCGGTCGCGGTGAGCAGGGAACTGACGCTGCCCCAGCGGCCCTGGGCCAACTGGGTTCGCACTTCTGTGAGTTCGACGTCGTCGAGAGCCGGGTCGGCGAGCTGGCCGGCCCGTCTTCGGGAGCGGCCGAGGAGTGGGGGCATCCGCGGGGGTCCTCAGGGCGCCGGGGGCAATGATCACGCACAGCAAACCGGTATTGATGGCTCCACGTCAAGGCCGCACAGGCGTCACATCCTCCTCAACTCCCTTTACAACGCCATGCTTTGCCCGGGTGCGTACGCTGGTTCCATGACCGGTCCCGAACACCTCAAGCCCCTGTTGTTCGCCTTTCCCGGCCCGCTCCGCGATCAGCTCGTCGACGCCGTGCTGCGCGGGGAGAAGGTCTCGACCAGCGGACTGCTCGCCGAGTACGAGGCGGAGCGGGAGGAACTGCCCCCCGTCGGCGAGCGCTCCGCGCTGATCGACTCGGACGGCCGTGAGGTCGCGGTGGTCGAGCTGACCGGGGTACGGGTGCTGCGGCTGGGCGACGTCGGCCTCCAGCACGCACTGGACGAGGGCGAGGGTCACACATCGGTCGCCGAGTGGCGCGCGGGGCACGAGCGGTTCTGGCACGGCGACGAGATGCGGGAGGCGCTGCGGGACCCGGAGTTCACCGTGGACGACGACACGATGATCGTGGCCGAGCGGTTCCGGGTGGTGGAGCGGCTCCAGGAAGGGTGAGCCGGGGCCGGCCGGCCCCTCGCACCCCACCGCCCGCTGCCCCGCCGCCCCCGCTACCCCACCGCCCGGGCCGCAGCCCGCCCGGCGGTCCGCCCGGAGTAGATGCAGCCGCCCAGGAACGTGCCCTCCAGCGACCGGTAGCCGTGCACCCCGCCACCGCCGAACCCGGCCGCCTCCCCCGCCGCGTACAGACCGGGCACGGGCGCGCCCCTGTCCGTACCGCCGGCCGGCTCCGCGAGGACCCGGGACGACAGGTCCGTCTCCAGGCCGCCCAGCGACTTGCGCGTCAGGATGTGCAGTTTCACCGCGATCAGCGGGCCCGCCGCGGGATCCAGGATGCGGTGCGGCGCGGCCGTGCGGATGAGCTTGTCGCCCAGATACTTCCGGGCGCCGCGGACCGCCATCACCTGGAGGTCCTTCGTGAAGGGATTGCCGATCTCCCGGTCGCGGGCGACGATCTCCCGGCGCAGCCCGGCCTCGTCGATCAGCGGCTCCCCGGTGAGCTTGTTCATCCCGCGCACCAGCGACGCCAGGTCCTTCTCCACGACGAAGTCCGCGCCGTTGTCCATGAACGCCTTCACCGGCGCGGGTACGTCGGCGCGCGCCCGCCCGATGACGTCACGGACGGACTTCCCCGTCAGGTCCGGGTTCTGCTCGGAGCCCGAGAGGGCGAACTCCTTGCCGATGATGCGCTGGTCGAGGACGAACCAGGTGTAGTCGTGGCCCGACTTCATGATGTGGTCGAGCGTGCCCAGGGTGTCGAAGCCGGGGAAGAGCGGTACCGGCAGGCGTTTGCCGCGCGCGTCGAACCAGAGCGACGAGGGCCCCGGCAGGATGCGGATGCCGTGCTTCGCCCAGATCGGGTTCCAGTTCTGAATGCCCTCGGTGTAGTGCCACATCCGGTCCCGGTTGATCTGGCTGCCGCCCGCGGCCTCCGCGATGCCCAGCATCAGCCCGTCCACGTGGGCGGGCACCCCCGACAGCATGTGCGCGGGCGGGGTGCCGAGCCGCTCCGGCCACTGGGCCCGTACGAGGTCGTGGTTGCCGCCGATCCCGCCCGAGGTGACGATGACCGCCTGTGCCCGGTAGGTGAACTCGCCGGTGACCGCGCGGCTGCTGGCGGTGCCCCGCTCGGCCCCGCTCGCCTCCAGCACCTCACCGGTCACCGTGTCCACCGCACCGGCGCTGCGGGCGAGGCCGGTGACCCGGTGGCGGAACCTGAGCTGCACCAGGCCGCGCGCCACACCCTCCCGCACCCGGCGCTCGAAGGGCGCGACGACGCCGGGCCCGGTCCCCCAGGTGATGTGGAAGCGCGGTACGGAGTTGCCGTGGCCGGTCGCGTCGTACCCGCCGCGCTCCGCCCAGCCGACGACCGGGAAGAAGCGCATCCCCTGGGCGTGCAGCCAGGCCCGCTTCTCGCCCGCCGCGAAGTCCACGTACGCCTCGGCCCACTGCCGCGGCCAGTGGTCCTCGGGCCGGTCGAAACCGGCGGTGCCCAGCCAGTCCTGCATCGCCAGCTCGCGGCTGTCCTTGACCCGGAAGCGCCGCTGTTCGGGCGAGTCGACGAAGAACAGACCGCCGAAGGACCAGTGCGCCTGCCCGCCCATCGACTGCTCGGGTTCCTGGTCGAGGAGGATCACCTTCTTCCCCGCGTCCACCAGCTCGGCGGTGGCCACCAGACCGGCGAGCCCGGCCCCGATCACGATCACGTCAGCGTCGTCCGCCATGAGCCCCATCCCTGCCAGGTTACTTGTGGGTCACATCTTCAGTTCGTCCCGAAGCTGCGTCAACCGTCCCGTTCGGTGCACTCAACGGGTACAGGTGCACCCGCAGGCGCTATCGTCGCCAGAACCCCGCCCCTTCTGGCCGGTCTTGAGGTTGATCACGTGTCGGTACTCGTCGTCGCGCTCTCGGTGGCCGCGGCCTGCTGTCTCGGATTCGGATTCGTGCTCCAGCAGAGAGCGGCCAGGCACGCCCCCATGAAGGACTTCCTCTCCTTCCGGCTGCTGCTCGACCTGGTGCGGGTGCCGCTCTGGCTGGGCGGCATCGCGCTGATGGTCTGCGGCATGGTGCTGGGGGCCCTGGCGCTCGGCCACGGCGAGATCTCGCTGGTCGAACCGCTGCTCGCGACAAACCTGCTCTTCGCCATGGCGCTCTCCCGGCACCAGACCGGACAGCCGCTGGGGCGGCAGGGCTGGGGCGGTCTCGCGCTGCTGGCGGGCGGGGTCGCGGCCTTCATCCTGGCAGGCCAGCCGAAGCCCGGCGCCGCGTCGGTGAACGAGCTGCGGCACTGGCTGATCATCGGCGTGGTGGCCGGCACCGCGATGGTCCTGACGGTCTGCGCCAAACGGACCCGGCTGACCGTGGGCCCCGCGCTCCTCGCACTCGGCGCCGGTCTGCTGTACGGGCTCCAGGACGCCCTGACCCGGGTCAGCGGGCAGCTTCTGGAGCACGGCGGCTGGGCGGCGCTGACGACGGGCTGGGAGCCGTACGCGGTGATCGTGCTGGGCGTGACCGGGCTGATCCTGGTGCAGAGCGCGTTCGAGGCAGCGCCGCTGCGCAGTTCGCTGCCCGCGCTCACCGCGGCCCAGCCGCTCGCGGGCATCGTCTGCGGTGTGGGGTTCCTCGGCGACCAGCTGCGCACCGACACCGGAGCCCTGGCCTGGGAGTCGGCCGGGCTCGCGGCGATCGTCGTGGGGATCGTCCTGCTGGGACGGCATCCGGCGATGCCCCCCGGCTCGGCGCGGGCGCCGCGCGAGAAGATGGCGGCATGACCGCTGCGAACCCCGTACCCCCCGCGTCCCCCGCCGACGAGATCCTCGATGTGGTCGACGCGTCCGACCAGGTGACGGGGCAGGCCCCGCGGGGCGAGGTGTACGCGAAGGGGCTGCTGCACCGCTGTGTCTTCGTCCTCGCCCGGGACGCCGACGACCGGATCTTCGTCCACCGCCGGACACCGGTGAAGCTGGTCTTCCCCTCGCTGTACGACATGTTCGTCGGCGGCGTGGTCGGTGCGGGCGAGTCCTACGACGCGGCGGCGCTGCGGGAGGCCGAGGAGGAGCTGGGCGTGTCCGGGCTGCCCGCGCCCGTACCGCTCTTCAAGTTCCTGTACGAGGGTGCCGGGCAGGGCTGGTGGTCCTGGGTGTACGAGGTGCGCTGCACGCGTCCGGTGAACCCCCAGGTGGAGGAGGTCGCCTGGCACGGCTTCCTCTCCGACGAGGAGCTGGCGCTCCGTATCGGCACCTGGGAGTGGGTGCCCGACGGCCTCGCCGCGTACCGCCGGCTGACCGCCCGGCAACCACACTGACGGCGAAGGACCGGCGCAGGCATCCGGTGCGCGTCCGGGCCGACCGCGAAGCGGACCGTCCGCGCAGGCATCCGGCGCGCGGACGGGTCAGGCCGCCGCGTCCCAGTCGACCGTGACGACGATCTTGCCGCGGGTGTGGCCCTCCGAGTTGAGCCGCTGCGCCTCGGCCGTCTGCTCCAGCGGGAGGACCCGGTCGACGTGGACCGTGATCTCTCCCTGGTCGGCCAGTTCGCCCAGGACATGCAGGTCGAGAGGGTCGGGCCGTACGAAGACATAGCGGCCGCCGAACTCGACGACGTCGCCGTCCACGATGGACGCGAGCCGGCCTTCCGGGGCGAGCAGGTTCGCCGACAGCCTGAGGGTGTCGCCGCCGACCGTGTCGAGGACCGCGTCCACCCCGTCGGGCGCCAGGGCCCGCACCCGGTCGGCGAGCCCCTCGCCGTAGGCCACCGGCTCCGCGCCCAGCGTGCGCAGATGGTCGTGGTTGTGGGTGCTCGCGGTGCCGATGACCCGTGCTCCCGAGTGCAGGGCGAGCTGTACGGCCATCGAGCCGACGCCGCCCGCCGCCGCGTGCACGAGGACGGTGTCGTCGGAACGGATTTCGAGCGCGCGAAGGGCCTGGTAGGCGGTGAGTCCGGTCAGCGGCAGCCCGGCGGCCTCCTCGAAACTCAGCCGCAGCGGCTTGCGGGCCAGGGTGCGCACCGGGGCCGCCACGTACTCGGCGAAGGTTCCGCGTGACAGGAAGTCCTCCCGTACGTACCCGATGACCTCGTCCCCGACGGCGAACTCGGTCACGGCCGCCCCCGGCTGCACCACCACACCGGAGACGTCCCAGCCCGGCACGACCGGGAAGACGGCGTCGAGCCGCGCGGCGAGGTGCCCCTCGCGGGCATGCACATCGACCGGGTTGACGGCTGCCGCGCGTACTTTCACCAGCACGGAGTCGGGCCCGACCGTGGGCTCGGGGCGCTCGCCGTACTCCAGGACCTCGGGGCCGCCGTAACGGCTGTAGCTGATCGCCTTCATGCCTATGAGCCTCTGGTCAGGCCCCGCCTCGCGCAACCGGACCCCGTGCAAACGGGAGCGCCGGCGGTGCGGGCCCGGCGGGAACCGGAAGCGGCCGGGCGGTGTATCAGAGATGTGACGACCGCGCACCGGCTGCCGGAAACGGGCCGGGGGTGGACGCCATACCGACTGGTCGGCATGATGAGTACAGACGTTCACCGCGAGCGTGCCGGCAGACAGTTCCAGCAGACATCGGCGCGATGGTCCACCCGGACGGTCCGCCGCTACACACGGAGGTGCCCCATGAGCACAGTCCACCCACCGGGAATCGACCCCGAGGCGCTGCGCGGTCATCTCGACCGGGTGCGGCCCGGCCTGGTGAGCGGACCGCTCAGCGCGCGGTTGATCGAGGGCGGCCGGTCGAATCTGACGTACACGGTGAGCGACGGGACCGGCCGCTGGGTCGTCCGCAGGCCCCCGCTGGGCCATGTCCTTGCCACCGCGCACGACATGAAGCGCGAGCACCGGGTGATCAGCGCGCTGCACCCGACGGGGGTTCCGGTGCCGGCCACAGTGCTGATGTGCGAGGACGAGTCGGTCATCGGATCGCCGTTCTACGTCATGGAGTTCGTCGAAGGCACCCCGTACCGCACCGCCGCCCAGCTGGCGGCCATCGGTGCCGAGCGGACCCGTGCGGCGGTGCTCGGGCTGGTCGACACGCTCGTGGATCTGCATGCCGTGGACCAGGAGGCGGTGGGCCTCGCGGACTTCGGGCGCCCCGAGGGCTTCCTCGACCGGCAGCTGCGCCGCTGGGGCAAGCAGCTCGACGCCTCGCGCAACCGCGAACTGGCCGGCATCGACGAACTGCACGCCACTCTCGGACGTGATCTGCCCCGCTCCCCGGCTCCCACCGTCGTGCACGGCGACTACCGCCTGGACAACGTCCTGCTCGGTGACGACGACAGGATCAACGCGATCCTGGACTGGGAGATGTCGACGCTCGGCGATCCGCTGACCGACCTCGGCCTGCTCGTGATGTACAGCTCGGACCTGGGGATCCCCGATTCGCCGGTCTCCACCACCAGCGGTGCGGCGGGCCATCCTTCGCCCGCCGAGCTGGTCGAGCGCTATGCGGACCGCTCGGGCCGGGACACCTCCGCCATCGCCTGGTACACGGCGTTCGCCTGGTTCAAGCTCGCCGTGATCCTCGAAGGAATCCACTACCGCTACACCCTCGGCCAGACCGTCGGAGCCGGCTTCGACCAGATCGGCTCGCTGGTCCCCGTCTTCATCGAGCACGGTCTCACCACCCTCAAGGAAGGCTGAAACACCCCCATGGACTTCGCATTCGACGCGCGCACCGAAGAGCTGCGCGACAAGCTCCACGCCTTCATGGACGAGCATGTCCTCCCGGCCGAGGCCGTCGTCCACGAGCAGCGTGCCCGGCTCGCCTCCCCCTGGGAGACCCCGGCGGTGGTCGAGGACCTGAAGGCCGAGGCGCGCCGCCAGGGCCTGTGGAACCTCTTCCTGCCGGACGCGGAGTACGGCGCGGGGCTGACCAACCTTCAGTACGCGCCGCTCGCCGAGATCACCGGGCGCTCACCGCAGTTGGCACCCACCGCGCTGAACTGCGCGGCCCCCGACACGGGCAATATGGAGGTGCTGTTCCAGTTCGCCACCGAGCAGCAGAAGAAGCAGTGGCTGGAGCCGCTGCTCGCCGGTGAGATCCGGTCGGCCTTCGCCATGACGGAGCCCGAGGTCGCTTCGTCCGACGCGACGAACATCGAGACCCGTATCACGCGCGAGGGCGACGAGTACGTCATCAACGGCCGCAAGTGGTACATCTCCGGGGCGATGAACCCCGACTGCAAGATCTTCATCGTGATGGGGAAGACCGACCCGGACGGCGCCGACGCCCGCCGCCAGCAGTCGATGATCCTGGTCCCGCGCGACACCCCGGGACTCGAAGTCCGCCGTGCCATGCAGGTGTACGGCTACGAGGACCACTACCACGGCGGCCACGCCGAGGTGGTCCTCGACAACGTCCGGGTCCCCGCGTCGAACCTGATCGGTGAGGAGGGCGGCGGCTTCGCCATCGCCCAGGCCCGTCTCGGACCGGGCCGGATCCACCACTGCATGAGGCTGATCGGGATGGCGGAGCGCGCCATCGAGCTGATGTGCCGCCGCGCGGTCTCCCGTACCGCGTTCGGCAAGCAACTGGCCCAGCAGGGCGTCGTACAGAACTGGATCGCGGACGCCCGGGTCACCGTGGAGCAACTGCGGCTGCTGGTCCTCAAGACCGCCTGGCTGATGGACACCGTGGGCAACCGAGGGGCGCACACGGAGATCCAGTCCATCAAGATCGCCACGCCGCGCGCGGTCATCGACATCATCGACAAGGCGGTGCAGCTGTACGGCGCGGGCGGGGTGAGCCAGGACTTCCCACTGGCCGAACTCTGGGCCGGAGCGCGGACGCTGAGGCTCGCGGACGGGCCGGACGAGGTGCATCAGCGGTCGCTGGCGCGGCGCGAGCTGAAGAAGTACCTGTAGCGGACGGACGGTTGCCTGGTCACATCACCGGTGTGGCCAGGACCGTCGCTGCGGTCGTGGCCATGACCGTCACCACCGGACCGGCCGCGGCCCGGCTACGGCCGGTCATGGCCACAGCAGGGCTCCGGCTACGGCCGGTCATGGCTACGGCCGCAGCGCCCTCAGCAGCAGATCGGCCAGCTGCTCGGCCAGTTCGCGTGGGGTCAGCGGGCCGTCCGGGCGGTACCACGTCGACAGATGGTGCACGGACCCGAAGTGGTAGTCGACCACCAGATCCGCGGAGACGGCCTTCGAGAACACCCCGATCCGCTGGCCCTCCTCCACCAGCGCCCGGAAGCGCTCGTGGTAGCGGCGCCGTTCCAGCCGTACCTGCTTGTTCTTCTCCGGGCTCAGCTGGTGCATGGAGCGGAAGAAGATCGACGCGTCGTCCAGATTCTCGATGGTCGTGACGACGACGTCGGCCGCGGCCTCCCGCAGGCGCTGCTCGACGGGCGCGTCGGAGTCCGCGAACGCGTCGAGCCGCTCCTGCTGGAGCCTCAGCAGCCGGGAGTAGACCTCCTGGAGCAGATCCTCCTTGGAGCCGAAGTAGTGGTAGAGGGCGCCCTTGGTGACCCCCGCCGCTTCGACGATCTCCTGGACGGAGGTCCGGTCGTAGCCGCGCTCGGCGAAGAGCCGGGTCGCGGCGGCCAGCAGCCTCTGCGGGACGGGGACACCGTTCCCGTCGGTCGTTCTGGCTGCCATCGCCGCCACCTTCCGTCCGTCCATGAGCTCGTCACATGTGCTCGTCGCCTGCGCCCGTCACCGCGGGGAACGCAGTTCCCGCCTCAGGATCTTCCCACTGGTTGTCTTCGGCAGCTCGGGCAGGATCTCGACCTCGCGCGGGTACTTGTACGCCGCGAGCCGCTCCTTGCAGTAGCCGGCCAGCTCCTCCGGCGTCACAGCGGCCCCGGACTCCGTGGGCCGCAGGCTCACATAGGCCTTGACCGACTCTCCCCGGTAGGCATCGGGGATCCCGACCACGGCGGCCTCCCGTACGGCGGGATGGGTGTAGAGGACGTCCTCGACCTCGCGCGGCCACACCTTGAAACCGGAGGCGTTGATCATGTCCTTCATCCGGTCCACGACATAGAGCCAGCCGTACCGGTCCATGAAGCCGATGTCCCCGGTGCGCAGCTCGCCGCCGGGGAACGTCTCGGCAGTGGCCTCCGGGCGCTCCCAGTACCCGGAAACCACCTGCGGCCCGCTCACCACGATCTCGCCCTGCTCCCCGAAGGGCACCTCGGCGCCGCCGGCGTCCACGATCCTCACCACGGTGTCCGGTCCCGGCACCCCGACCGAGAGCGTGCCCGACACCGGGTCGACCGGGGCCTCCCGCTCGGGCGGGACCGAAGCGCACGGGGCGGTGCACTCGGTGAGCCCGTATCCGTTGCGGATGTAGGGGCCGAACCGCTCGCGGAAGCCCTCCACCAGCGCGGGCGGCAGCGGTGCGCCGCCCGACGAGATCACCTTGAAGGAGGCGAAGTGGTCCGGGGTGACCGACGGGTCGGCCGCGAGCGCCATGAAGGCCGTGGAGGGGCCGACCGTGTACGCGGGACGGTGCTCGGTGAACGCGTCGAGCACCACCCCGGGGTGGAACCGGTAAGCGAGGACGAGGGTCCCGGCGTTGGCGACGCACGCGGCGAGTTCGCAGACCATCCCGGTGATGTGGAAGAGAGGCGCGAGCGCGAAGTACGCCGAGCCCTCCGGGACGGGGTGGCCGGTGCGCTGGCGCTCGGCGTTCACCATGATGTTGGCGTGCGCGTTCATCGCACCCTTGGGAGTCCCGCTGGTCCCCGACGTATAGCTGATCAGCGCCACATCGGAGGCGAGCGGATCGCGGTCGGCCGGGGCCGGGAGCCCCTGCCGGGCGACCGCCAGCAGATCGTCGGTGTCGGCGGGGCACGGGAGCCGCTCGAAGCCGAGGACCCGTTCGTCGTCGCGGCTCTGCAGATCGCGTTCGCAGGCGGTGAGCGCGAACCGGACCAGGGAGCCGGCGGTGCCGGTGGCGGTCTCCCGCAGATACGCCTCCCAGGCACGGTCGGAGCAGACCAGCGCCGTGACACCGGCGTCCCGCAGGGCATGGCCGACCTCCGCCGATTTGTACATCGGATTGAGCGGTACGACCGTGGCACCCGCCTTCCAGGCGCCGAGGAGCGCCAGCACGAAGTGCGGCGAGTTCTGCAGCATGACCGCGACCCGGTCGCCGCGGCCCACCCCCCTGGCGGCCAGGTGTCCGGCGACCGAGTCGGAGAGCGTGTCGGTCTCGCGGTAGGTGAGCCGCCCGTCGAAGTAGGCGAGGGCGGGGTGTTCCGGTGCGCGGGCCACGGCGTCGCGGAAGGCGTGGACCACGCTCGGCTGCGGGTGTACCGGCCTGCGCTGGGCCTCGCTGAGCTGCCCGAGCCAGGGCTTCGCCGCGTAGATCGAGGTGCTCACCGCCCGGCCTCCCATTTCTGCTGGAGGCGGTTCATCCCGCCGATCCACCGGTCGGGCTCGGCGGCCCGCGCCTGGTAGTACTCGGCGACCTCGGGGTGCGGCAGCACCAGGAACCGGTCATCGGCGATGGCGTCGAAGAGCGCGTCCGCGACATCGTCGGGCTCGATCGCCGTCGGGGCGAGCACCAGTTCGCCCGCGGAACCCGTAGCGGCGAGCATGTCGGTCCGTACGCCCTGCGGGCAGATCGCGTGGACCTTCAGCCCGCGGTGGCGGTAGGTGAGCGAGAGCCACTCGGCGAAGGCCAGCGCGCCGTGCTTGGTGACGCTGTACGGGGCCGCGCCGATCATGGTGAGCAGCCCGGCGGCCGACACGGTGGAGACGAACCGGCCCTCGCCGCGCTCCAGCCAGTCGGGCAGCAGCGCACGGGCGGCGCGCACATGGGCCATCACATTGACGTCCCAGGCGGCGGCCCAGACCGCCTCGTCGGAGAAGGGGTCGCCGCCGGAGCCCAGACCGGCGTTGGCGCAGTAGACGTCGACACGTCCGCCGAGCGCTTCGCGGGCGGCGTCCACGATGGCCGAGGCATCGCCGGGCACCGCGGTGGCGCCGATACCGTCGGCCACCGCACGGGCCTTGTCGCCGTCCAGGTCGTTGACGACGACACGGGCTCCCTCGGCGGCGAACCTCCGGGCCAGTGCCGCGCCGATACCGCCGCCCGCCCCTGTGACCACTACACCCGCGCCTTCGACGGTACCCATCAGGACCTGCCTCTCCGTTGAATTCACCAGCAGACTAACCAGTCGGTATGCGGCAGGGGAAGGGGCGAGAGTTAGCCTGCGTGGCCATGACACTCGGCGAGATCATGGAGGTAGCCCGATGAACCTGTCCAGGCGGGGTCTGCTGGCCGCGAGCGGAGCCGTGGGTGCGCTGGGAGCCGTGGGCGCGGCGGCCCAGCCGGCCGCCGCGCACGGGAAGCGCGCCCGGGTGAGTACCGGGTTCGACCGGCTGGCCGCCGACGGCTACGGCCTGCTCGACGGGGAGCGCGTCGGGATCGTCACCAACCCGACCGGGGTCACCCAGGACGTCCGGCACATCGTCGATGTCATGCACGCCGACCGGAGGGTGAACCTCACCGCCGTCTTCGGCCCGGAGCACGGGTTCCGCGGCACGGCGCAGGCGGGCGGTTCGGAGGGGCGGTACGACGACCCGGCGACCGGGCTTCCGGTGTACGACACGTACACCAGGAGCGGGCAGCCCCTCGCGGACATCTTCACCACGTCCGGCGTGGACACGGTGGTCTTCGACATCCAGGACGTGGGGGCCCGCTTCTACACGTACATCTGGACGCTGTACGACTGCATGGAGGCGGCGGCGCTGGCGGGCCTGCGCTTCGTGGTGCTGGACCGGCCGAATCCGGTCACCGGCCGGGCCGCGCTCGGTCCTGTGCTGCACAAGGAGTTCGCGACCTTCGTCGGGCGGCAGCCCGTCTCCCAGGCGCACGGGATGACCGTGACGGAGCTCGCCCGGCTCTTCAACGGTGAATTCCTCCCGAAGCCGGTCGAGTTGGAGACCGTGCGGATGTCCGGCTGGCGGCGCGGCGACTTCTTCGACGCGACGGGGCTGCCATGGGTGCCGCCGAGCCCGAACATGCCGACACCGGACACCGCACTCGTCTACTCGGGGACCTGCCTGTTCGAGGGGACGAACCTCTCCGAGGGACGGGGCACCACCAGGCCGTTCGAGCTGCTGGGGGCAGAGGGGATCGACCGGCGGTGGGCCGAGGCGGCCAACGCGCTGGAGCTGCCGGGGGTCGCCTTCCGCGAGGCGTACTTCGCGCCGGTGTTCTCCAAGTTCGAGGGGAAGACCGCGGGCGGTGTGCAGCTCCATGTCCAGGACCGTGCGGCGTTCGACCCGGTGCGGACCGCGATCGGGCTGCTGGTGACGGCCAAGAAGGTCTGGTCCGGGTTCGCCTGGCGTTCCGACGACTGGATCGACAAGCTGACCGGGTCCGCGCAGGTCCGCACCATGATCGACAAGGGTGCGGACACCGATGAGGTGGTGGCGGCCTGGCAGGGCGAACTCGCCGCCTTCCGGTCCGTCCGCGAGCGGTATCTGACGTACCGCTGAGCGACAACCGCCGCGGGCCGGACCGGAGTTGTCCGGTCCGGCCCGCGGCCCCCTACCCCGGTATCGCTACCGGTGCGAGGGGAACTCCACGACCTGCTGGTACGTGGGCCGGTTCTGCCACTGGATGGGCCAGAACTGCAGCCCGCCCAGCGGACGGTGGATGATCGCGTCCGAGCACCACTGGTCACCGGCGGCGCAGCTGTCGTCGCCGGGGTAGACCTGCGCCGGGGTCTTGGCCGCGGCCTGGCCCAGGGTCGAGAGCAGCACGTCGCGGCAGGAGCTCAGGTCTCCCCCACCGCAGTACGTCTTGCCCAGCTTGCCCTTCACCGGGCGTCCCAGGACCGTACGGATGTCCTTGTCGACATAGCTCCACCAGCCGTACTGGAAGGCGGATCCGGCGTGGGCCCCGGTGGGTCCGTGGGCCGCCGACGGCGACTCGTCGATGGCGAGGTTGTTGGTGAGCGCCGTGTAGAGGTCGTCACCGAGCCCCGGTTTGAACTCGGACTCCACCAGCAGCGGCCACCAGGCGTCCATGATCCGCACGGCGTCCGGGTGGGTGTAGACGTGCGAGCTCTGGGCGTTCTCCTTGCGCTGGGCGCCGTCGGCCACCCAGGCCTCCAGCTGCTCGACGGCCTTTGCCTCCGCCGGGTCGGTGACCGGCTTGCTCCGTACGACGTCGAGCAGTTCGGGCAGGACGTCCTCGCCGCGCAGGTCGGTGACGGCCGCCTCGGCCATGGCACGGGTCAGCGCGGCACGGGTGACACCGCCCTTGGCGACGAGCTTGGCCACCCGGTCACCGAGCAGGTCGACCCGGTACACCGAGCCGTTGCCGAACCCGGCCGAGGAGTAGTCCTTGGCCTGCTTGTTGTTCCAGGAGACGTAGTAGTCCTGGCCCACGGACTGCGGGTGCTGGGCGGGCGGGGTGACGTCGGTGGCGTACTGGTCGGGGTCGAAGCCCTTCCACTCGTAGGCCTGTTCGGCCTTGACGGGCAGCGAGGCGTCCACCCCGTCCGCACGCACCGGGTTCCTGCCGCTGTTGAAGTAGGCGGCCTGACGGGAGTCCGCGTAGAACCAGTTGAAGGTGAAGCCGATGTGGCTGGCCGCCTCCTGGAAGGTCTTGGCGTCCTTCACGTACCCCGGGTCGTTCATCATCTGGAAGCCGACTATCGAGTCGGCCTCATGGCCGTACGTACTGCGCAGCGAGGTATAGGCGACGGGTTTGCCGCCGACGGTCGCACGGTGCGTCACGATGCCGTACTTGGTGCGGTAGACCTGCATCCGGTAGGAGCCGGCCGCCGTGGAGTCGGCGACGGTGGGCGTCCAGGAGTTGGTCCGCTCCATCTTCTCCATCGGGGTGCAGACGCCCCGGAAGAGGTAGTGGGTGTCGTCCTGGCAGAGCTCCACCGCGTAGGTGTCGGTGATGTCCTGGCCCGCGGATGTGGCGCTCCACGCGTAGTCCTGGCCGCGGCCCAGCTGGATGTACATGCCGACACCGGCGAAGGAGACACCGCGGGCGCTGATGCCGGGCCCCTGGAGTTCCTGGAGCATCAGCAGCTGGGGCAGGAAGTACCCGGTCTGCGGGCCGAACACGGCGACGGGGTTTCCGCTCGCGGTGTGCTGCCCCGAGACGACGAGGGCGTTGGACATGCCCTTCTTGCTGCTGAACAGGTCGGCGGGCAGCACCCCGTTGTCGTACATCCCCTGCATGGGCTTGAGTTTCTTCGGAGCCTTGACCGGGGTCTTCGCCTCGGTCTTGGCGCCGCCCGTCCGGTCGTAGACCAGCGGTTCGGCCTTCACGGAGCCCGGGTCGGGCATCGCGGTGCCCTTGGGGTCCGCGGGCTTGTCCGCGTACGGGAAGCTGGTGCCGTCATGGACGGTGAGGGTCGCCTCCGGGTCGTTGCGCTCCCGGAACGACTCCCAGACCTTGCTGCCCTCGGTGACGCCGTACTTCTGCTGGGCCGAGAGCAGCGACAGCGCGTCCTGCACCTCGCCGCCACCGCCGCTGCCGAAGAGGCTGCCGACGACCGAGGCGAGCGCGATCATGTCCGTGATCTTGAACGGTGCGATCTCACCGGCGTTGGTGATCGCGTTGATCTTCCCGGTGAGGACGTACTCGCCGGGGAAGTAGCGGCCGTCCTTCGACTTCTGCCGGTAGGCGTTGATGCCGTCGATGTACGCCTGCGCGTCGTCCATGGCCTGCTTGCCGCGCGCGCCCTGGGCCGCTATCCGGTCGGCCTGGTCCTGGAGGTCCTGCTCGGTGTACGGGGCCTGCGGCCAGAACTCCTGCTCCAGGCCCTGGTTGGCGAGTGCGCCGCCGGCGAAGGAGGTGAGCTCGCCGCGGCCGATGTGCCGGAAGAGGTCCATCAGCCAGAGCCGGTCCTGGCCCGCCGCGTATCCGGCACCGAACTCGGTTCCGTAGCGCGTCGTCCCCTTGATGTGGGGTACGCCGGTCTTCTTGTCCCGGGTGATGCTGACGTCGTCGCGCGGCTTGGTGACCGAGGCGACCTGGTCGTCGGGGACGCCGAACGAGGCGTCGTTGAAGAAGTTGTTCAGGGTGGAGTCGGTGAGCGACGGAGCCCCGGCGGGCAGCGCGTCGTACGGTCCGAGCTGGTCGGCGCTGTGTTCGGGGCGGGTGCCCAGCGCACGGTGGGCGAGGATCTGGGCGAGGGTGGCGTTGCCGTTCTCACCCGGCGGCATGATGTCGTTGCACTGGCTCTTGCAGTAGTCGGTGACGGGGTCCGCGGCCGCGGCGGTCGCCTGCGGCAGTGGTGTCATCAGGCCGGCGCCGAGTGCGAACACCGCCATGGCGATGGCGGTTCTGAACTTTCCGGTGCGTCGTCGCATGAATGCTCCTGAGGGGGAAGCCGTGGAGACGGACGTTACTGGCGAGGTAACCCGTCAGTAAGGTGAACATGCGTCACCTTTTCCGAATCACCACACAGGTGCGGGAGCGGCCGGATCGGTGATGGCAGCCATCGGGAATTCGATGGAGCCGAACCGGGTAGCCGTACGTCCATTCACTGACACAGGAGTATTCAGCGACGGAGGTGGCAGTGCGATGGCCGGTTTCCGGAGTCTCGCGAGACAGGTGCGCGATCCCCACCACGACCTTGCCCTGCGGCGGTATTCGCTGCGCAAGTGTCTGGAGAGGTTTGCCCCGTACGGACACAGGGCGACCTGGGATCATCTGTGTGCCAGGCATCACATCGGGCCCGAGGACCGGGCCCCGGATCCGGCGCGGCTGGTGGCCGCGCTCGACGAACTTGAAGAGGCGCGAACCGTCTGGCTCGCCTACGAGGCGGAGTTCGCGGAGCGGCGCAAGCGTGAGAAACACGACGGGATACGGCGTCCCGGCACCTTCGACGACTGGCACCGGCGCACCTGGGGCGGCTGCGGTGTGGCCTGGTGCGGCGACCCCGCCGTGCACCCGTCCCGCCCTCTGGCGGAGGTTCTGCGGCGGCTGATTTCCGCCCTCAGGGCCGATCCGGCCGGCGCCTGCCCGGTATGTACCGAGAAGACCATGACCTGGACCTCGCGAGGCGGCCGGGAGCCGTGGTCGGGGCCTGTCTGCAGCCACTGCGGGATCCTCGTACCGCAGCCGGTCCTCACCCCCACCGCGCTGGCCCGCGCGAGGAGCGCCCGGCACTCACCCCTGGCATCGGCGGCCTGAGAACCGGGCCCGATGGCCGGGCCCGGTATCCGGCGGGCCCGATACAGCCTGCGTGACCGTCAGCCGGTCCCGCTCTCCGGAGCCGGACCGGGAGGACCGGGGAGCAGCCTCGAACCGGTCATGCGGTCGCCGAACATGTCGTCCGGGTTGGACAGGACGCAGTTCTCCAGCGACAGGCAGCCGCAGCCGATGCAGTCGGTGAGATGGTCGCGCAGGCGGGCGAGCTGGGCGATGCGCCCGTCCAGCTCGGAGCGCCAGGCGGCGGAGAGGCGCGCCCAGTCCTCGCGGTTGGGCGTGCGCTCGTCGGGCAGTTCGGCGAGCGCGCCCCTGATCGTGGCCAGCGGGATGCCGACCCGCTGCGCCGCGCGGACGAAGGCGACGCGGCGCAGCGCGTCCCGGGTGTAGCGGCGCTGATTCCCGCTCGTCCTGCGGCTGCTGATCAGCCCCTTGCTCTCGTAGAAGTGCAGGGCGGAGACGGCGGCCCCGCTCCGTGCGGAGAGCTGGCCGACCGTGAGCTCATGGATCTTCTCTGGAATGTGCGGCACTCCGCGAAGCCTACTGCCCGCCTCCGTCAACGGCCGGTGGTGCGGCCGGTCGTTGACAGGGACGGGCGCGCCCTACGATGCTGAGCAAGCGCTTGGACACTTCACTGGGGCCGCCGGAGCGCCGCCGGCCGCCGGGACTGTTGGGAAAGGCAGGATCACGCATGGCAGAGCCGAGGATCTTCACATCCGCCGATGAGCTGCGCGCCGGGATCGGTGAGCAGCTGGGGCCGAGCGACTGGCTGGAGATCGACCAGAAGCGGATCGACCTCTTCGCGGACGCCACGGGTGACCACCAGTGGATCCATGTCGACCCGGAGAAGGCCGCGGCGGGCCCGTTCGGCACGACCATCGCTCACGGCTATCTGACGCTGTCGCTGCTGCCCACGCTGGTCCCGCAGGTCATGCGGGTCGAGGGGATGAAGATGGGCATCAACTACGGCACCAACAAGGTGCGTTTCCCCGCCACGGTGCCGGTCGGCTCCCGGCTGCGGGCCACGGCGGTCCTCACGGATGTGTCCGATGCGGGCGGGGGCGTCCAGGTGACGGCCGCCGTCACGGTGGAGCGCGAGGGCGGCGACAAGCCGGTGTGCGTGGCGGAGTCGGTCTCCCGCTACTACTTCTGACACCGGCCGCGGGACTGCCGCACCGCTGGACCACCGCGGCGCCGGGCCGCCGCTGAGCCCGCGCTACTTGCGGGCGGAGACCATCCGCAGGACGAGGTCGGCGTAGAACACGCCGACCTCGTCGGGCGTGCTCCGCCCCTCCACGTTGAACCAGCGCGACACGTCGATGCAGAGCGACAGCACGGCCAGCGCTGTCCCGGCGACGTACGGGACGTCGAACTCCCCTGCCAGCACACCGTCGTTGATGATGCGGCGCACGGCGGCGTCGCTGCGCTTGCGGAGTTCGACGATCTCGGTGCGGTGTTCGGCGGCGAGCGCGTCGAGTTCGTACTGGACGACACGGGCAGTCATGTGGTGCCCGGCGTGCCAGCGGACGAAGGCGCGGACGGCCGCCGCGAGCCTGTCGGCGGGTGTGCCCGGGCCGTCGGCCGCCGTCTCCAGGATCTCCAGGGCCTTCTCGTGGCCGATCCGGCTGATCCGGTGGAGCAGCTCTTCCTTGGTCTTGTAGTGGATGTAGAGCGCGGCCGGGCTCATTCCGGCGCGGCCCGCGATGTCGCGGGTCGTCGTCGCGTGGTAGCCGCGTTCGGCGAAGGCCTCGACCGCGGCGACGAGCAGCCGCCTGGCTGCCTCGGGGCCGACCTCCGCCCACGGCTCCTCGCCGCCCGCCGTCTCCTCCGCCGTGCTCATTGCTCGCCCCTTCCGCCCATGACGCAGCGCTGCTGCAGGACGCACACCATACCCCGAAGGTGAGCAAGCGCTTAGAACGATGGCAGCGGCTGTCAGAGCTTCTGGAACGGGTCGTGCTCGGCGAGCAGTTTCTCCAGCCGGGCCTGGTCGACCCGGGTCACGATCTGGCCGGCCTCCTGCCGGTCCCTGATGACCTTGGCGAGGGTGAAGGCGGATGTCGTGAGGTAGAGGAGCCCGAGCCCGAGGAAGGCCCGCACCCAGACGTTGACGTCCAGGTTGAGGATGCCCAGCGCCATGGCCGCCAGTGCGACGGCGAAGGAGGCGACGGCCTGGCCGTAGTAGGCGGCGGTGTTCTGCTGTCTGACCGGTGTGTCACTCATGGGGACAGCATCGTGCGGATGTGGCACCGGCCACATCCGCACAGCTACTCAGCGCTGGTACTCAGAGCGGGCGCCCGGCGCGGGTGCCCGTCCGGTGCGGCCACGAGCGGGCCGGAAGGCGGGCCCCGGTGTCAGAAGGCGGAAACCCCGGTGAGCGCGCGGCCGATGACCAGCTTCTGGATCTGGCTGGTGCCCTCGTACAGCGTCATCACGCGGGCGTCGCGCAGCAGCTTCCCCGCCGGGTACTCGTCGATGTACCCGTAACCGCCGAAGACCTGGAGTGCGTTGTTCGCGGCCCGTACGGCGGCCTCCGACGCGAAGAGCTTCGCCTTGGACGACTCGGTGGCGAAGGGCTCGCCGCGGTCGATCAGATCGGCGACCCGCCAGGTGAGCAGCCGGGCCGCGTCCACGTCCACCGAGATGTCGGTGATCAGCTCCTGGATGAGCTGGTGGTGGGCGATCGTTCTGCCGAACTGCTCGCGCTCGGTCGCGTACTTCACGGCGCAGTCGAGCGCCGCCTGCGCGATGCCCACACAGCCCGCGGCGACCGACATCCGCCCCTTGGCCAGCGCCGACATGGCGACCGAGAACCCCTTGCCCTCGGGCGCCAGCATCGCCGACGCCGGGACCCGTACGTCCTCGAAGACCAGCTCGGCCGTCGCCTGGCCGCGCAGCCCGAGCTTGCCGTGGACGGTACGGCGGGTGAGTCCCGGGGTGTCGGTGGGGATCAGGAACGCCGAGATCCCCCGGTGACCCGGGGCATCGGTGGAGCGGGCGAAGAGGAGCACCACATCGGCCCAGGTGCCGTTGGTGATGAACATCTTGGAGCCGTTGACGACGTAGTCACCGGTGGCGCCGTCCCGGACGGCCTTCGTCGTGAGGTTGCCCGCGTCGGATCCGGTGCCGGGCTCCGTGAGGCCGAAACAGCCGATGTACTCGCCGGAGGTGAGGCCGGGCAGCCAGCGCTGCTTCTGCTCCTCGTCGCCCCAGTGCGCGACGGTCTTGGCCACCAGGCCGAGCGAGACCGAGACGATGCCGCGCACCGACGAGTCCCCGCGGCCCAGCTCCTCGGTGACCAGGCAGTACGAGAGGTGGTCACCGCCGGAGCCGCCGTACTCCTCGGGCACGGTCAGTCCGAGGAAGCCCAGCGCGCCGAGCTTGCGCACCACGGAGCGGTCGACGCTCTCCGCCCGGTCCCACTCGACGACGTGCGGTGTGATCTCCCGGGCGACGAAGTCCTCGGCGAGCCGCCGTACCGCGGACTGCTCCTCACTGAGCTCCAGATTCATGGGGCACCTCTTTTTGATCAGCCGGATCATCCGGAACGGCCGGGCGGCCGGACAGCCCGACGGCCGGGCCGCCGGGCCGGATCCGTTAAATTAGCACTGCTAGTTTCTGGGTGGCAGGCCCTACTATGTGCGCCATGGCCCGCCCACGCAAGCCCCTCCTCAGCAGGGAGCGCATCGTCACCACCGCGAGCGCGCTCGTGGACTCCGAGGGGCTCGCCGCTGTCTCCACCCGCCGGCTCGCCGCCGAACTGGGGGTCAGCGGGCCCTCGCTGTACAACCACTTCCGTACCAAGGACGAGATCCTCGAAGCGGTCGCCGACGCCGTCTCGGCGCAGGTCGACCTGTCGATGTTCGACGAGACGGATGGCCGGGACTGGCGCACCGCGCTGTACGACTGGGCCGTCTCCTACCGGGCGGCCCTCAGCGACCACCCCAACATCGTCCCGGTGCTGGCCCACGGTCCCGGAAGGCGCCCGGCGGGGCTGCGGGTGGCCGACGCGGTCTTCGGCGCGATGGTCCGCGCGGGATGGCCGCCCGCCCAGGCGACGTACATCGGGGCGCTGATGCGGTACTTCATCACCGGCTCGGCGCTCGGCTCGTTCGCGCGCGGCTTCGTCGACGACGAGACGGCCTACGACCCCGCCGACTATCCGCACCTCGGACAGGCGCATCTGCTCGCCGACCGCCGGCAGAAGGTCGACAACGGCGCCTTCGAGACCGGGCTCAGGGCCCTGGTGGACGGCCTGGCTCTGCAGTTCGCGGACAGCCGGCCGCCCGCGGACGGTGGCTGACGCACGCGGTGCGCGCGTCAGCCGTCCGCGAGCGCCCGGAACACCGCCACGGCCGGCCGGGAGTCAGCCCCGCGGGGCGCCGGTCCGCAGGGTGCCGATGACGCCGACCCGGATGCCGAGCCACGGATAGACGTGGTCGAAGAACGGATTGTCCTGCGGCTGGAGTCCGACGGCCGACGGCCACATCTGGTAGGCGGGGGCGCCGGCGGTCCCGCCGTGCAGCCGCCGCCAGACGCGGCTGGAGTCCTGCCCGGCCGGGGCCGGTGCGATGGTGTCGGTCCACTCGACCGCGTTGCCGCCCTGGTCGAACGTGCCCCACGGCGAGGTGCTCCGCGCCTGGCCGACCGTACTGAGACTGCCCTGGTAGACGCGGGCGTAGAGCGTGGGGTCCAGGCCGAACGGGTTGACGCTGGAGCAGACATCCGGCCGCACCTGCCCCGGGCACCAGGCCGGCGCCGGCTGACCTGAAGCGTGGTAGGTGGCCAGCGGCTGGTTCGCGGAGTTGGTGACGTCCCCGGTCGAGGGGTTCAGGGCCGTCGGAGCGGGTGCGGTCGCGTCACCGTCACCGAAGACCCCGGGGTTGGTCGGGTACTTCCAGTAGGAGTCGGTGCCGCCGCCCTTCGGGTCGTAGTAGGCGGCCTTGATCCATTCGTCCTGGCTCGGCAGGACGAAGCCCGACGCGTGGGAGCGGGTGGCTTTCGGCCGTGCGAGGTCGTACATGCCCCGCTCGGTGCGCGCCGACAGCCGGACCTTGTACGTCCGTGACGTGAAGCCGCCGCCGTTCCCGGACTTCTCGGAGATCAGCCGGCCGTTGTAGAGCGAGTTGACGAAGCGCGCCGACCGCAGGAAGTTCGCGAAGCCGTACGGTTTGTCCGCCCACTGCGGATAGGCCACCGTGTAGTGGTGGCCGCTGCGGGCCCGCGCGGAGAAGTTGATCTGGCCGAACCTGGGCCAGGCGGTGGAACTCTCGGTGCTGTCGTAGAGGTTGTGGGGGTCCCGGCCCGTCGGGTCCGCCGTGTTCAGGAACGCCACCCACTCGTCGACGGTGACTTCGAGCTGCCCGATCTCGTACGGATGCCGGACACCGCCGACCATCAGGCATCCCTTGGAGGTGTCGGGGGGCGTCGGCGCAGGACCGGTAGACGGCATCAGTGAAGGGCACGACACCGATCGCCCGGTTGCCGGGCCTGCCCACCTCGACGGTCGTCACGGTGATGACCGATCCGCCGCCGCGTGCCGCGCTGCCGGGAAGCGGCGTTCCGGCCGCCGGGCCGGCCCCGGCCAGCGCGAGCGGTGTGAGCAGCGCCGGAATCCCGCACGCGGCGAGCGCGGCTCTGCTGAGGCGGGCACGGCTGAGAAGGCGAGGCATGGGCAGACCCTTCGGCGGTGGGAGCCCCGCGTCCGGAAGCGGCAGGGGCGGTGCGGCCGGAGAGGCCGGCGGCGCGACCCTACGCAGCGGTCACCCACGGCGCCCGGTGCCGCGCTCCCCGGCCGGGAAGTTCACCGGGATGCCGGGCCCGCGCACCCTGCGAACCTCTCGCCCCACCCCCTGGAGGCCCTGCCCAGGGGCCTATTCGAAGACCACCAGCGCCCGTCCGCCCTTGCCCGCCAGCATGTTCTCGAACGCCCCGGGGATCCCCTCAAGGCCGATCCGCTCCGTCACCATCGCGCCGACGTCGAGCCGCCCCGCCCTGATGTGCCCGGCGAGCACCGGCAGGTCCTGCGCCGGGTCGGAGTTGCCGTAGACGCAGCCGGAGAGCGTGCGGCCCCAGTGGAAGAGCTCCAGGGCGTTGAAGGTGACCTGCTGGTCCTTGCCGCCGATGCCGACCACCGTGGTGCGGCCGCCGCGCCGGGTCGACTCCCAGGCCGTACGGATCGTCACCGCGCGGCCCACGCACTCGACCGCGGCGTCCACGCCGTGGCCGCCCGTCAGCCGGCGGATGTCCTTGGCCGTGGTCCCGGACGCCACCACGAACTCGGTGGCACCGGCGGCCCGCGCCAGCTCCTCCTTCGCCGGGGAGACGTCCACCGCGATGATCGCCGACGCACCCGCGATCCGCGCGGACTGCAAGGTCGCGAGGCCGACACCACCCGCCCCGAACACCGCCACCGTCTCGCCCGCGCGGACCCGCGCCGAGTGGTGCACCGCGCCGTACCCGGTGAGGACAGCACAGCCCAGCAGCGCCGCGTCGGTGAGCGGGATGCCGTCGGGCACCGGCAGGACGCAGTTCGCGGCGACGACCGTCACCTCGGCGAACGCCGCGACGTTCAGGCCGGGATGCAGCTCGGTGCCGTCGGCGGTACGGGCATGGACGCGGCCGGCCCCGGACAGCGCGTCGGCGCAGAGCCACACCTCCCCGAGCGAGCAGGCATGGCATGTCCCGCAGGACGGGGCCCAGTTGAGGACGACGCCGTCACCCGGGGCGACATGGGTGACGCCCTCGCCCACCGAGACGACGGTGCCCGCGCCCTCGTGGCCGAGGACCGCGGGAACCGGCACCCGCATGGTGCCGTTCGCCAGCGAGAGGTCGGAGTGGCAGACCCCGGCTGCGGCGAGACGGACCCGGACCTGACCGGGGCCGGGTTCGGGCAGTTCGATGCCGGTGATCTCCAGGGGGGAACCGACGGCGGACAGGACAGCTGCGCGGACCATGTGCGGTGCTCCCGGGCTCAGAACTGCAGGGACTTGGTCTGGAGGTACTCGGCGAGGCCGTGCGAGCCGAGCTCGCGGCCGACGCCGGACTGCTTGTAACCGCCGAAGGGTGCGAGCGGGTTGAAGCGGCCGCCGTTGATGTCGACCTGGCCGGTGTCCATCCGCCGTGCGAAGGCCACCGCCTCGCTCTCCTCACCGGCCCAGACGGCGCCCGCGAGGCCGTAGACGGTGCCGTTGGCGATCCGCAGGGCGTCCTCCTCGTCCTCGTAGGCGATGACCGAGACGACCGGGCCGAAGATCTCCTCCTGCGCGATGGTCATGTCGGGGGTGACATCGGCGAAGACGGTCGGGCTGACGTAGTACCCCCGCTCCAGCGGCGCTCCGGGCCCGCCCGCGACCAGCCTGGCGCCCTCCTCGACGCCCTTCTCGATGTAGCCGCGGACGCGGTCCAGCTGCTTGGCGTTGACCAGCGGGCCCATCCGCTCACCCGGGGCGTACTTGGCGGCGGCCGCCGCCGCGAGCGTGACCGCCTCGTCGTACTGGTCGCGATGGACCAGCATCCGGGTCCAGGCGCTGCACGTCTGGCCGGAGTTGCCCATGACGTTGGCGACACCGACACCCACCGCCTTGGCCAGGTCGGCGCTCGGCAGGATCACGTTGGCGGACTTCCCGCCGAGCTCCAGCGCGACGCGCTTGACCGCAGCGCCGGCGACCGCGCCGATCTGCCGGCCGACCGCGGTGGAGCCGGTGAAGGAGACCAGGTCGACGCCGTCGTGCCCGGCCAGCGCCTGGCCCGCGACCGATCCGACGCCGGTGACCAGGTTGAAGACCCCCGCGGGCAGCCCCGCTTCCGCGGTCGCCTCGGCGAACAGCTGCGCCGTCAGCGGGGTGTCCTCGGCCGGCTTCAGGACGACCGTGCAGCCCGCGGCGAGCGCCGGGGCCACCTTGGCGACGATCTGGTGCAGTGGGTAGTTCCAGGGGGTGATCGCGCCGACGACGCCGACCGGTTCGGAGAGGACGGTCGAGTTGCCGACCTTCTCCTCGAAGGGGTGGGTGGCGGCCAGTTCCGCATACGAACCGGCGACCAGCGCGGGCACGCCCGCGTGCACGGCCCGGGAGAACTGCAGGGGTGCGCCCAGCTCGGCGGTGACGGTCTCCGCGATCTCGTCCCGGCGCGCGACCAGCACATCGCGCAGGTCCCCGATCCTGGCGGCACGCTCGGCGGGCGCCGTCGCCGCCCAGCCCGGGAAGGCCGCACGGGCCGCCCGTACCGCGGCGTCGACGTCCTCCGGGGTACCGGCCGGGACATGGCCGATGACCTGCTCGTCGGCCGGATTCACCACCGCGATCGTGTCCGGGCCGGCCGCGGGCCGCCACTCACCGCCGATGTACATGCCGTCGTGGGCCTTCATCGCACTCCTCCAGAGCCTGCCGGATGTCGCTGCGCCACCCGGCCCGGCGCCGTGCGGGGCCGTGCGGTGACGTCACCGCCCAAACTAGCGATGTTAGTTTTCCGGCGCCAGGGCCCCCCGACGGCGATGCCGCGACAGACGTGCCGGAACAGGCACGGCAGACCGGGTGCGTCAGAGCGGGGCGGGGCAGATCGGTGTGTCAGAGCGGGGGGGCTCATCCCCGGTGGACGGAGCGCCGCACCCCTGGTGGGGCGAATGGCGGGGCGAACAGCCCGGGCGCGCTCAGTCCAGTACGGGTCCGAGATACGCGTGCAGCAGTTCCCGGACCTCCCCGATCAGCCCCGTGTCCCCGGACGGCTCGCCGCGGAAGGCGAGTTGGAGCAGCGCGTCGGTCGCCTCGACACCGACGAGCACCTTGCGTCGCAGCGTGCCGTCGGCGGCCCTGCCGAGGTGGGACGCGAGCAGTTCGGTGAGGCGGTCGGCGACCTTCGGGTTGGGGTCGTCCAGTGCCGCCGGACCGCCGAAGTCGACGAAGGCGAATCCGGGGACGGTCCGCCGCATGGCGAGGTACTCGTCCAGTACGGCATCGATCACCCCGCGCCAGTCCGCCGCGGGGAGCCCGGTGAGCCGCTCGGTGATCCGGGTCGCATAGCCGTCCAGATTGCGCTGCGCCAGGGCGTCCACCATCGCGCGCTTGTTTCCGAAGAAGCGGTAGACGGAGCCGATGGGAACGGCCGCCCGCGCGGCGACGGCACGGGTGGTCAGCTGCTCGTAACCGTCCTCATCGAGGATTTCCGCGCAGGCGTCGAGTATCCGGGTCAGCCGCTCGGCGCTGCGCTGTTGTACGGGGACGCGCCGGAGCGCGTTCGGATCGGCCATGCGTTCCATGATGCCCCGGCGCGGTGTCGCCCCCGGTTTCCCCCCGTTGACGCGCGGTAAGCGCAATCCTACTGTTGAGCATAGGATTCTTTCGGCACCCGGGAGCGAGCGATGACGACCACCGAGCAGGCCAGAGAGATCGAGCGGGCCAGAGAGATCGAGCAGGCCGGCGCAGTCGAGCAGGCCAGAGAGACGGCCGGGGCGCTGACGTACTCGTCGGGTTTCGGCAACGAGCACAGCACGGAGGCGGTGTCCGGCGCCCTGCCGCACGGCCGGAACTCGCCGCAGCGCGCCCCGCTCGGGCTGTACGCGGAACAGCTCAGCGGCACCGCCTTCACCGAGCCACGCGCGCACAACCGCCGCTCCTGGCTCTACCGGATCAGGCCGTCGGCCGCCCACCCGCCCTTCGTACGGATCGACAACGGCGCGGTGCGCGGTGCGCCGTTCACCGAGAAGGTCCCCGACCCCAACCGGCTGCGCTGGGACCCACTGCCCGAGCCCGCCCCGGGCACGGACTTCCTGGCCGGCCTGTGGACGCTGGGCGGCAACGGCGACGCGAGCAGCCGCTCCGGGATGGCGGTGCACCTCTACCACGCCAACTCCCCCATGAAGGACCGGGTGTTCAGCGACGCCGACGGCGAGCTACTGATCGTCCCGGAGAGCGGCGGGCTCCTCATCCGTACCGAGCTGGGGCTGCTGAGCGCGCGGCCCGGTGAGGTCGCGCTGATCCCGCGCGGGGTCCGGTTCCGCGTCGAGCTGCTCGACGGAGTGGTCCGCGGCTATGTCTGCGAGAACTACGGCCGCCCCTTCCAGCTCCCCGACCTCGGCCCGATCGGCGCCAACGGCCTGGCGAACGCACGGGACTTCCTGGCCCCGGTGGCCGCCTACGAGGACGACGGCGTCGCCGGGCGCCCGGTCCAGGTGGTCAACAAGTACTGCGGCAATCTCTGGGCCGCGGAGTACGACCACTCGCCGCTGGACGTCGTGGCCTGGCACGGCAACCACGCGCCGTACGTCTACGACCTGCACCGGTTCAATGTGATGGGGTCCATCAGCTACGACCACCCGGACCCGTCGATCTTCACGGTGCTGACGTCCCCGTCCGACACCGAGGGTCTCGCCGGTGTCGACTTCGTGGTCTTCGCGCCGCGCTGGCTGGTCGGCGAGGACACGTTCCGGCCGCCCTACTTCCACCGCAATGTGATGAGCGAGTACATGGGGCTGATCGAGGGCGCGTACGACGCGAAGACGGCGGGCAAGGGCGGATTCGTACCGGGTGGCGGCTCCCTGCACAACATGATGTCCGCGCACGGTCCGGACCGGGAGACCTTCGAGCGGGCCGGCGTCGCCGAGCTCAAGCCGCAGAAGATCGACGACGGGCTCGCCTTCATGTTCGAGACGCGCTGGCCGGTGACGACGACCGCGCAGGCGGCGGAGGCCGGTCATCTGCAGACCGGGTACGACAACGTGTGGCAGGGGCTGGCCAGGCACTGGGAGGGCTGAGGGATACTCGGACAGCACGGTCGAAGATCACCGGCTGTCCGGTGCCGGCACGGCCGACCGTCCGTACGTACGGAGACCCACGTGACCGCCTTCGCGCCCGACTCGCTGGTCCTGAACCGCAGACTGCCCCTCTGGTATCAGGTCTCGCAGTCGCTGCGGGCCTCGATACTGGGCCGCCGTCCGCAGGATCCGCTGCGGCTGCCGACCGAGGAGCAGCTGGCCGGGCACTACCGCGTCAGCGTGCTCACCATGCGCCAGGCCCTGAAGGAGCTGGAGACGGAGGGCCTGATCACCCGGCACCGGCGGCGCGGCACCTTCATCGATCCCGGCGCACGGCCGAGCGCTCCGCGCCGTCTGCTGGGGTCGATCGACGCGATCGTCGCCCAGCAGTCGGGCGAGCGGACGACCGTACTCAGCCACGGCCCGGTCCCGGTGCCGGGTGAGCTCGCCGAGCACTTCCCCGGGCTGGACGAGATAGTCGACTACACCCGGCTGCGCTGCGACAGCGAGAGCGGTGAGCCGACCAACTGGGCGGAGAACGCGCTCCGTCCGGAGATCGCCGCCGCCGTCCGGATCAGCGACCTGGAGCGCTGGCCGATGACCAAGGTCCTGCGCGACGGGGTCGGGGTGCGGATCAGCCGGATCACCGACACGGTCGAGGCCCGGCTGGCGGACCCGGTGACGGCCGAACTGCTCCAGGTTCCGCTGCTCTCGCCGATCCTGCACTACACGGGCGTGACGTACGACGAGGCGGGCCAGGTCGTCGATGTGGCCCGGATCCGGTACCGGGGTGACAAGTTCTCCTTCTCGGTGACGGTGGAAGCGCCCTGACGTGTCGAGCGCCGTGATCTGTCGAGCGCCCTGACCTGTTGAAGACGGGTGTTCCGGGCCTCCGGCCTGCGCGCCCGTGCCGGCGGACGGCCCGACCAGGTGTCCGAACCGGTTGCTATCGTTCCCGGGCGGGTCGGGAAAGGCGCGCGAACGCGAGAGGGGGAGGTTCCATGGGGCTGTTCGACAGCATCCGCGGAGAATTCATTGACATCGTCGAGTGGACCGACGACAGCCGGGACACCATCGTGTGGCGATTCCCGCGTCATGACAACGAGATCAAGATGGGTGCCAGGCTCGTCGTACGCGAGTCGCAGACGGCGGTCTTCGTCAACGAGGGCCGGATCGCGGACGTCTTCCAGCCCGGCACGTACACGCTGGAAACGCAGAACCTGCCGCTGCTCGCCACGCTGAAGGGCTGGAAGTACGGGTTCAACTCGCCGTTCAAGGCCGAGGTGTACTTCGTCACCACCCGTCAGTTCACCGACATGAAATGGGGCACGCAGAACCCCGTCATCGTCCGCGACCCCGAGTTCGGCATGGTGCGGCTCCGGGCCTTCGGCGCCTTCGCCGCACGGGTGGTGGATCCGGCCGCGCTGCTGCGCGAACTGGCGGGCACCGACCCGCAGTTCCGCACCGAGGAGGTGCAGGAGTACCTGCGCCAGCTGATCGTCGGCAAGCTGGGCAGCGCGCTGGCCAACTCGGGCGTACCGATGCTGGATCTGGCGACCCAGCAGGACGCCATCGGCGTGAAGCTGGCGGGTGTGCTCACCCAGGAGCTGACGCCGGTCGGTATCGCGGTGCCCAAGTTCATCATCGAGAACATCTCGCTGCCGCCGGAGGTGGAGCAGGCCATCGACACCCGCTCCCGGATGGGCATCGCGGGCAATCTCGACCAGTACACCCAGTTCCAGGCGGCCGACGCGCTCGGCGCCGGTGCGCGGACCCCCGGCAGCGGTGTCGGCGAGGGCATGGGTCTGGGCCTCGGCATGGCCGCAGGTCAGCGGATGGCCGCAGGGCTCGCCCCGCAGCAGGCCGCAGCGGCGCCCGCCCCTGCCGCGGCGCCCGCACCGGCGGCAGGTCCGCCGCCGCTGCCCGCGCAGGAGCAGTGGTTCGTCGGTGTCAACGGCGCCCAGCAGGGACCGTACGACAGCGCCGCGCTCAGCGGCCTGGTGGGCGCGGGCACCCTGACGCGCGAGACGCTCGTCTGGAAGGACGGGATGGCGGGCTGGCTCCCCGCCGACCAGGTGCCGGGGATCAGCAGACTCCTCGGGTCCGTTCCGCCACCGTTCCCGCAGCAGGGCTGAGGCAGGGACGACGATGACCAGCAACGATCAGCCCTACGGCGCACCCACCGGACCGGCCGCGGATCCGGCCGCGGATCCGGCCGCGGATCCGGCCGCCGGGGCCGCCGTGCCCGGGGCCGCTTCCCTCTCCTATCCGTGCCAGGCGTGCGGCGCCACCGTGGAGTTCGCTCCCGGCTCCGACGCGATGCGCTGCCCGTACTGCGGTCAGGAGCAGGCTGTCACCTCCGTGCCCCGCCAGGTGCGCGAGCACAGCTGGGACGAGCTGGCCATGCTCCCCGCCAAGCCGCGGGGCTCCGTGCCCGCGGGCGTGCGGGCGTATGTCTGCCCCGGCTGCGCCGCCCACACCGAGACCGACGACCTCTCCGCCCGCTGCCAGTTCTGCGCTACGGCGCTGGTCGCGGAGCCGGACGCCACCGAACGTGTGGCACCGGAGGCGGTGGTCCCGTTCGGTCTGGACCGCAACAACGCCCGTGAGGCGCTGCGCAAGTGGACGTCGTCCCGCTGGTTCGCCCCCTCCAGCCTGAAGAAGGTCAGCGAGGCGGAGACGTTCAAGGGCAGCTATCTGCCGCACTGGACGTATGACGCGGAGACGGTCTCCCACTACCGGGGCCAGCGTGGTCAGTACTACTACGTGACCGAGACGTACACCACGACGGAGAACGGTGAGAGCGTCACCAAGACCCGTGAGGTGCGGCACACCCGCTGGTTCGCGGCCTCCGGGACGGTCAGCCGGGACTTCGACGATGTGCTGGTCGCGGGGACCAACCACGTGGCCACGAAGCAGCTGGACAAGCTGACGCCCTGGCCGCTGGAGGAGGCCAAGCCCTTCCAGCCGGAGTACCTGGCCGGTTTCCAGACCGTGCGGTACGACGTGGAGCCCGAGGACGGGCTGGTGACGGCCAAGGAGCGGATGGCCGACGTCATTACGCGCGACTGCCGGTCCGACATCGGCGGGGACGAACAGCGGGTGCACTCGGTGGACACCCGGTACTCCGGGCTCACCTTCAAGCTGATGCTGCTGCCCGTCTGGTTCCTGACCTATCTCTACGCGGGCAAGAGCTGGCAGGTCATGGTCAACGCACGGACCGCCGAGGTCATCGGCGAACGCCCGTACAGCAAGGGCAAGATCGCCGCCGCGGTGGTGGCCGCCCTGGTCGTTGTCGCGGCGATCGTCCTGGTGGTGGTCAGACAGCGGTGATCGTCCTGCTGGAGAGCGCTTGCCCCGTCGGGACGGGGCAAGCCTTGCCCGCCGCAGCACTAGCATGCGGACCGTGACGGATGACGCTCCCCTGCTCGACGATCTGATGCCCTGGTCGGTGGGGTCCCCGCGGCTGGGGCGCGACTGGGTGGTGGCGCCCGACGCCCGTTCGCTGAGGGCACGCTGGGACACCCTGGTACGGGCCGACGGGCCGGAACGGGAGCGGCTGTTCCGCCCCACCAGGGCCAGGACGCCGGAGAGTTCCGTACCCGCGCTGCCGGGACAGCCCACCGGGACGGGCCGCTTCAGCCGTGAGTCGGGCCCGTGTCCGGCACCGGTACGGCTCGGATGCGGCCCGTTCGACGAGCAGTGGCTGATCCCGGACCACCGGCTGCTGGACGCCGCCCGCCCGGAGCTGTGGCGGGTCGCCGACGAGCACCAGCTCTTCGCCGTCGAACAGGCCGGCGCCGCGGCAGACAGAGCGGCGCGGAACCGCACGGCGGGAGACAGCACGGCCCAGGACGGCGGCCCGGCACTGCTGGTCTCCGCCGTGCTCCCGGACGGCCGCTCCCCGGCGGGCCGGGCCGGCCGGATCAGGCCGCTGCACCGCAGGCCCGGCGGGACCGAGCCCAACATCGCGCCGGGGCTGGCGGATCTGCTCGCCTCGCGGTACGGGCAGGAGGTGACCGCCGGGCAGATACTCGCCTGGGCGGTGGCCGCCGCCGGTACGGCGCCCGGCGGGTGCGCCGTACCGCTGACCGCCGACCCGGAACTCTGGTCGTCCGGGACCGAACTGGGGCGGCGGTTGCTGCGGATCCAGCTGCGCGGGGCGCGCGGCGGCGACCGGCCCCGGCTGCCCGGTGGCCGCCGGCCCTATGTGCGGGCCGCCGTCCCGCCCCGGCCCGACGTTCTCACGTACGACCCCGGCGAGGAGGCCCTGCTGCTCGGCACCGGACGTATCTCCCCGGTGCCCGCCGAGGCATGGGACTTCACCGTGGGCGGTGTGCGGGTGCTCGACCTCTGGTTCGGACGCAGGACCGCTGCGGCGGAGCCCGGCACCCTGGAGGCGCTGCGGCCGGCCGGCTGGCCCCCGGAGTGGAACTCCGAACTGCTGGAGCTGATCACCGTGCTGGCCCTGCTGGCCGGGCTCCGGTCCGGGCAGGGCGAGTTGCGGCGGAAGCTGGCGTCGGGCCCGCGCATCGGACGGGCCGAACTGGAAGCGGCAGGCGTCCTTCCGATACCTGCGGCGGCCCGCCGCCCCGCGTCGGTGCTCGATCACCACGAGGAGGGCCCGGAAGGCCAGTTCGCTCTGGTGTGACACCGCCGGGTGGGCCCGGAGCCCGGAGCAGACCGGCCTGCGGGCTGGGGAGGACCCACGGACGGGCCGGGCCTGCTGGGCAGGGTTGTGGAGACTCGGAGTTACGGAAGCTCAGGGTGCCGGGAAGTCAGGAGTGCGGAACCGGCGAACACACCGGCGCGCCACTGTGCGCCCCGGGAATGACGGGCGGGACGTGAGCAGCGCCGCACCGGGACGGTGTGGTCGCCCGGTCGTGGACCGGTCGTTCCTGTTCGGAGGTTTCAGCCGCGGCTGCCGAAGAGCGAGCGGCGCAGGCGTCGCAGCGGCGCGAAGAGCTTCACCCGTGCACCCCTGCCCGTCCTGGAGTGTGCGACGTCACGCGAGGTGAGTTCACGCATCAGGGACGTCGCTTCTGCCGACTCGCGCTGCGGGACCACAGGGCCGCCGAGCACCGAGAGATGGCGGTCGAGGCGCGAACTGGTCGCACCGCTTCCGCACGTAATCGCAGGCACTCGTGGCCTGCTGCGCACTGTTATCTGTTCCATGTCACTCCCCACCCGTACGAGGGCACCCGGCCCGGGGCACAGTAACCCTATCGCCCCTCGGAGGCACCCGTGTATCCCGGGCGCCGGATTCACCTCTGCCATACGGAGGTTGACGGTAACTCTCCGAATATATCTGGTTCCAGGGTGAGTTGACCGGTCACGCTCCGTCCTGCCGGCAGGCGGACGGAGCCGGACGGAGGCCCTGGGACACAGGGCCTCCTCCCCCGTACGGCGAGCTTCAGTCCTGCGCGGTGAGCACGGGCAGATAGCCGCCGGACTGGCCGGCTGCCGTGGGGTGGTAGGACTCGGTCAGATCGAGGATGTTCACGCTGTGCAGCCAGCTGTCGGACGAGCAGATCTCGTGTCCGGAGAAGGCGGAGGTGACATCACCGAACGCGAAGCCGTGGTCGGCGGCGCGCTTGGCGGTCACCGCGTTGAGGTGGTCGGACGCGGAGTTTATGGCGCCGCGCTCCTTCTCGCTCAGCCCGGCGATGCAGCTGCCGTTCAGCTGGTAGAAGCGCGGATAGCCGAGCACGACCACATGCGCGGAGGGGGACTTGGCGGAGATCGCCGAGTAGACCTTGTCCAGCAGGCCGGGCAGCGTCGAGTCGATGTACGTGTTGGCTGTCGCGAGAGCCGCGAGACAGGTCGCCTCGGACTTCAGCACACAGGTGGTCATGGTGTCGGCGAATCCCGCGTCGTTGCCGCCGATGGTGAGGGAGACCAGGCCGGTCGAGGAGTTCAGCGCGGAGAGCTGGCTGGAGAGAACGTCACTCGTACGAGCGCCCGAGCAGGCGACGAAGGCGAACGACGAGGGCGAGTGGGCCGCCGCCCACAGTTTCGGGTACGCGAGGCTGCTGCGTTTGCAGTCCCCGCTCGAACTGTCATAGCTGCCGGATCCGACACCGGAGGAGTACGAGTCTCCGAGGGCCACATAGCTGGTGGATGCGGCCGGTTGGGCGGCCTGCGCCGCGCCCGCCCCGGTGAGGGCGAGTCCGACGGCGAGCAGTACAGAGGATGAGAAAGTCACAAATCTGGACAATTTCATGGAACCTCCTTGAGCGGGATTTCCGCCACGTCTGTCGTACCAGCTCAGGGCCACACTCTGGAAGTGTTCATGCCAAGTATTCGGCGCGTCGACGGCGCATGGACGGCGCACCGACGGCTTACGGTCGCCCGTCGTCAGTGAAGCCCGGCACTCGGCGGTTCCGGGCGTCAACGGCCGTGATTCACCCCTTCGGTGACACGGCCTCAGTGACCCGGACGGCCGTACGGCGGTCCCGCCGGGGAAGAACGCGTGGCACAAAGGGCGTGCACCGGCCGCGTCGGTGCCGGATCATGGGCGCATGTCCGCAAACCCTGAGGCATCCCTGCCGATCCGGCTCAACGTCGACGACAGCGACTCGCCGTCCGATGTCGTGGACGCGCTGTTCCTCGGCCGCTTCGCCACGGGCGAGCAGCCGTACTCGCACAGTTCCTCGATCGACCGCGTCAAGAAGGGGCTCACCCTGGTGCCGCCGGGCGCGACCGTGCTGCGGGCGGCCCGGGACGACGACCGCAGCGCGACGCTCGCCGAGGGCGAGGGGTGGACGCTGCTCGTCTCGCGCTGGAACCGCGGCGCCGATGTCACCGTCACCGCGGTCAGTGAGGAGCTGGCGGCGAAGGTACTGAAGCAGTCGACGGACGACGCGCAGGACGAGCCCGAACCGCAGCCCGAGAACGTCCCCATGGGGTTCTGGTACGTCTCCCCGCGCCGCGGTCCGCACCGCACCACCCGGCAGATCGCGGCCGGCACCTGGGAGGAGGTGCGGGCCAACTACACCGCACCGGTGGCCGATGCGCTGGACGGCCTGATGAAGGTCACCCCGGACGACATCTCGGGCCGGCTGCTCCTGCTGCACGGCCCGCCCGGCACCGGGAAGACGTCGGCGCTGCGCACACTGGCCCGGTCCTGGCGCGACTGGTGCCAGGTGGACTGCGTGCTCGACCCGGAGCGGCTGTTCAACGACGTCGGCTATCTGATGGACATCGCCATCGGCGAGGACGACGGCTCGGCGAAGGGGCGCTGGCGGCTGCTGCTCCTTGAGGACTGCGACGAACTGATCCGCGGCGAGGCCAAGCACACCGCGGGGCAGGCGCTGTCGCGGCTGCTGAACCTCACGGACGGGCTGCTGGGCCAGGGCCGCAATGTCCTGGTGGGCGTCACCACCAATGAGGACCTGGAGCGTCTGCACCCCGCCGTGGTGCGTCCGGGCCGCTGCCTGGCCCGGATCGAGGTCGGCCCGCTGACCCGCAAGGAATCGGCGGCGTGGCTGGGCACGGAGGAGGGCGTCGGCCGGGACGGCACGACGCTCGCGGAGCTGTACGCGCTGCGACGGGGTACGGGACCGGCGTCCGTGCCCGCACAGGAACGGGGCGTTGACGCGGGGCTGTACCTGTAGGGGTGCGCGTACCCCTGCCGGAGCTACTTCCCGTAGACCGCCCGCAGCGCGTCGTCGACCGCGGTGCGGGCCGCGTCCGGAGCGAGGCCCAGCCGCAGGACGCGCTCGGCGAAGGCCCGCGCCGCCTCCGCCGCTTCGCGTTCCGCCGCGTCACCGGCGGCCGCCACGAAGGTGCCGTTGCGTCCACGCGTCTCGATCACACCGTCCGCCTCCAGCGCCCGGTACGACTTGGCGACCGTGTTCGCAGCGAGGCCGAGCTCCTCGGCCAGCCCCCGTACCGTCGGCAGCCGGTACCCCGCGGGAAGCTTCCCCGAGCGCGCCTGTCCGGCGATCTGGGCCCTCAGCTGCTCGTACGGGGCGGTGGCGGCATCCGCGTCAATGGCGATCTTCAGAGTCACCCCGCGATTCTCCCCCAGGGAGGACCACCACCGCTTCCCAGGTACCCAGGCATCCCGGGCTGAAGGTGTCTCAGGTCAGCGCCACCAGGACATAGCGCTCGTCGTCGACCTCCTTGCCCCAGAGGGCCGGGTCGGCCGAGAGCAGTTCGTGGTGCACGGACTCGGTGAGCGGGTCCAGGGCCGCCATCAGCTGGCCCGCGGAGAGCCCGACGCCGCCCCAGACGCCCTCCACCAGGACCAGCCGGCCGCCCGGGTTGAGCAGGGAGCACCAGTGCTTGAGCGCCGCCTCGAAATCGGGGAGCAGCCACACCACATGGCGGGCCAGCACCACATCGAAGGTCCGCTCGCCGACGGGTGGCAGCGCCGCGTCGCCCACCAGTACCTCGGCGTCCGCACCGGCCAGTTTGGTGCGCGCCTGCTCGGCCATCCGGGGGGAGAGGTCGACCGCGGTGACCCGGTGTCCCTGCTCGGCGGCGAGCAGGGAGAGGCTGCCCGTGCCGCAGCCCACGTCGAGGACCGCGGCCCGCTCCCCCGGCAGCCATCTCTTCAGCCGTGCCGCCCATGCGTCGCGCACCCCGGGGTCGCGCAGGCCGTGGTCGGCCTCCTCGTCGAAGGTGTCGGCGGCGGCATCCCAGTTGATCGTCATGATCCGATGCTCTCAGCTCCCACCGACAATCCCGCTGATCACATGCCCGGCGAAACATACGTGTATCTCCGTGCGACGCTCGGGCAGTTCATGACCGTACGGCGGACGCGGCGCGTGGATCTCCCTCTTCGGCGCGTCCGTATACAACTCCCCTCCAGCCCCGGGACGGGAGGGGAGACCGCGCCCTGCGCTCGCCGCCGTACCGGCGGGCTTGCCGGCCCCTAACCCACGGCGGAGGCACAGGTGGTGGGGGTGGCGTGCGCGGGGTCGAGGGCGTTGGCGACCTCGTGGTAGGCGATCTTGTCGGTCAGGCCGATGGTGACGTGCTCGGAGAGGTCGGCCGCGCACTTGTCCTGGAGCAGCACGTTGTTGACGTCCGGGCCGCTGAGGAACTGGGTCTTGTAGGGGGTGACCACCTCGTCGTACTTGGTGGCGATGACGGTGTAGTGCACGCCGGGCACCGTGTCGGGCACCGAGTTGAGCTTGGTGACGAAGGGCGAGCCCGCGACCTGGTCGGTGAGGCCCGGTGCGCCCTTCGCGAGGATGTCGGCGGCGCCGGGGAAGTACGGCAGGAGCTTGGTGAGGCCCGACAGGGTGGTGCCGTGGTTGTCGGGGGCGATGCCGGTCATCGAGTTCACCTTGGCCGCCCCGCCGAGGAACTTGATGTAGTAGTTCGGCATCATGCCGCCCTGCGAGTGGCCGACGATGTCGGCCTTCGGGGTGCCGGTCGCCGCGAGCACCTTGTCGACGAACGTGGAGAGCTGGGCGGCCGACTGCTCGATGGGGGCGAGCCCGTCGAAGAGGGTTTCGCCGGGGAGTTGGCCGTAGTCGAGCGAGAAGACGCAGTAGCCGCGGTTGACCAGGTACGGGGCGAGTACCAGCCAGTTGTCGGCGGCGTTCCCGAAGGTGCCGGGGACGAGGACGACCGGCCGGGGGTGAGCGGCCGACGGTTTGCAGGAGTAGTTGTTCCAGCCGCTGCTGGGGGCGGCGGCCTGCGCCGTCGTAGCGGCGGGGACCGCGGCGGCGGTGACCGCCAGCGCCAGCGCGGGGAGGGCTCCGAGCGCACGCTTCCAGGGCATCATCGAGTGATCTCCTTGCGACTCAAGGGAGTGACGACGGATGTTCGCCCTGCGGCCCGGACCACCAGAGTGTTCTGCTCACGCCAAATTACGCGCGAGTAAGGTAGCGGGGGAAGTTACGCGTCAGTAAAGAACTGATGGAGGATCAGAAACTGATCTTCGCCGGTCACTGAACCTTCGCGTCCGCTGAACCTTCGCGGTCCGCTGATTTTCGCCGTTCGCTGATCTTCGCCGGTCGCTGATCTTCGCCGGTCGCTGACCTTCGCCGGTCACGGTACAGCGGACCGCCGTACGGGCCTGCCCGCACGGCGCATGTGTCGCCGGTCCTGCACCCCGAGCGTCCCCGGCACGATCGCCCCGGGTCCGAACCGTGCCCGCGCCCGGTCGGCGACCGCCTCGATGCGGCGTGCCTTGTCGTCGGCGGGGTCGAACATCAGCTGATGGGCGGCGTGCTCGGCCGGTGTCAGCCCCTCGGCGCGCAGCGCGATCGCGCGCACCCTGGCGCGCTGGAGCCCGAGCGCGTCATGAATCGCGTACGCCGCGGCGGTGAGCGCCGCCGAGTGCGCGGTCCGCTCGTGCAGGGTGCGGCCGCGAGTGGTGGTGGACCGGTCGGCGTACCGCACGGTGAGCGTCAGCGAGCCGCACACCTGCCCCTCGCGGCGCATCCGGGCGCCCAGTTCCTCGGTGAGCGAGAGCAGGGCCCCGCGCTGCCGGTCGCGGTCCAGTTCGTCGCGGGGGAAGGACCGTTCGGACGAGACCGAGCGGGCGGCGGCGTTCGGCACGACCCGCGTACGGTCGATGCCGCGCGCCCGTTCCTGGAGTTCGCGCCCGGCACGCGCTCCGGCGATCCGCTGGAGGGTGGCGAGGGGCGCGGCGGCGATCCTGTCGATGGAGTCGAGTCCGTACGAGCAGAGAATGCGGGCCAGCTTCGGCCCGACCCCCTGGAGCGCGGCGGCGGGTTTGTCCGCGAGGAACGTCCGGGCGTCACCGGCCACCAGGGTCGTTCCCGGCCGGGCTTCCCGTGCGGCCATCCGGGCCAGCAGCGGATTGGCGCCCACCCCGATCGCGCAGTCGAGACCGTGGTGGGCGAGCGCGCGCACCCGCAGCAGCGCGGCGAGTTCGGTGGCGCTCCGCCCGAAGTACCGCTGCGCGCCGCCGACATCGATGAGCGCGGAGTCGGGCGGGAACGCCTGGACCACCGGGGTGAGGTCCTCGATCAGGCCGAGGGGCAGGGCCTCGGGCGTGAACCGTACGGAGAGGATCATCCCGCGCTCCCCTGGCTGGAGTGCCAGAGCTTGCGCCCGGTGGCGTTCGGGTCCCCGGCGGGCCTGAGGTCCGCCCAGGGGTTCATCTCGTAGCCGGTGGAGAGCTGGATGCGCCGGCCGTTGTCGCCCGGCCCATCCGTTGCGTCCGCCCCGTCCCTTCCATCCGCCCCGTCCCTTCCGTCCGGTGCGGGCGCGGCCAGGGCGGCGGCGACGGCATCGAGACCGCCGGTACGCCGCAGTTCGACCAGATCGGCCAGGTTCCAGGCCGCCGAGCCGACCACGCTGAGGCTGCGCGGCCCGCGCCGCTGCACCACTCCGCGTACCAGCAGCAGCCAGGAGTGGAAGACGGTGTACGCGCACGTGGCATGGCTGTCGTCGAAGAAGGCGAGGTCGACCAGGCCCGTGCCGTCGTCCAGGGTGGTGAAGACGACCCGGCGCCCGGAACGTATCGGCGGGGTCTGGGTGGCGGCCTTGGCGCCCGCGACCAGGACGCTCTGCCCGTGCTCGGCGGAGCGCAGCCGCCGGGCGGAGAGCGCGCCCAGTTCCTTCAGGAAGGCGTAGTGGTCCTCCATCAGATGGCGCGACGAGTCCATGCCGAGGATGCCGAGTTCGGCGCTGAGCCGCTCGGCGTCGCTGAGGTCGGGAAGTCCTGCCGGTGCCGTCCTCCGCCCTTCCCCCAGGGCGAGTTGGCCGCTGTGCGCGGATCCGCTGCGGCCCGCGTGCAGTTCGGAGATGTGCAGCAGCAGATCCCGGCGGTTCGCGCCGAACGCGTCCAGCGCGCCGACCTGGGCGAGCCGCTGGGCGACCGGCTTCCCCGGCCGGGCGCGCTGCCAGAAGTCCAGCAGCGAGGAGTACGGCTGCCCGGCCTCGATCCGTCCGGCCTCGGCCTCGCTGATGCCGTGGACGTCGGAGAGCGCGAGCCGGACACCGAAAGTACCGGACACCAGTTCGATACGGTGAGCGACCGCCGACCGGTTCACATCCAGCGGCAGCACCGGGACCCCGCGCCGCCGTGCGTCCGCCAGCAGCAGCCGCTTCGGATACATCCCGGGGTCGTGGGTGAGCAGCCCCGCGTAGAAGGCAGCGGGGTGGTGTGCCTTGAGCCAGGCGGACTGGTACGTCGGCACGGCGAAGGCCACCGCGTGCGCCTTGCAGAAGCCGTACGCGCCGAACGCCTCGACGATCTCCCAGGTGTGCGCGGTGACTTCGGGCGCATAGCCGCGCTCCGCAGTCGCCCCGGCGAACCAGGCGCGGATCCGCCCCTGCCACTCGGGGTCGGACAGCCGGCGCCGCGCCTGGTCCGCCTCGTCCCGGCCGCAGCCCGTCATGATCCGCAGGATCTCGATGATCTGCTCGTGGAAGACGACGACCCCGTACGTGCCGCTCAGCGCCTCCGCCAGATCGGGATGCGGGAAGCGCACCGGCGCGCGGCCGTGCCGGGCTTCGATGAAGGGCCGCACCATGTCGGCCGCGACCGGCCCGGGCCGGAACAGCGAGATGTCGACGACCAGATCGTCGAAGGTGGCCGGCTGCAGCCGCCCCACCAGGTCGCGCTGGCCCGGCGATTCGATCTGGAAGCAGCCCAGCGTCTCGGTGGAGCGGATGAGCGCGTACGTCGCGGGGTCGCCCGCCGGCACCTGTGCGGGGTCGTCCAGGTCGAGGTGCTCCCCCGTGGCCCGGCCGATCTCGGCGACGGCGTGAGCCATCGCGGACTGCATCCGCACCCCCAGCACATCGAGCTTGAGCAGCCCCAGGTCCTCCACGTCCTCCTTGTCGAACTGGGACATGGGAAAGCCTTCGCCGCTGGTCGGCATCACCGGCGTGCGCCGCAGCAGGGAGGCGTCGGAGAGCAGCACCCCGCACGGGTGCATGGCGATTCCGCGCGGCAGCGCGTCGAGCCCCTCGACCAGCTCCCACAGCCGTCCGTACTTCCCGCCGTCCCGCTCCGACTCCTCGGCCACGGCGCGCAGTTCGGGCAGCTCCGCCAGCGCGGCGCGGGCGTCGCGGGCGCGGATGTGCGGGAAGGCCTTGGCGAGCCGGTCGGTCTCCGCCGGGTCCATGGACAGGGCGGCGCCCACGTCCCGTATCGCGTGGCGCACCCGGTAGGTCTCCGGCATGGCCACGGTGGCGACCCGCTCGGCGCCGAAGCGGCCGATGATCGCGCGGTAGACGTCGAGCCTGCGGGCCGACTCGACGTCGATGTCGATGTCGGGCAGCGCGAGCCTGCGCCGGGAGAGGAAGCGCTCCATCAGCAGCCCGTGCTCGACGGGGTCCGCGTTGGCGATGCCCAGCAGATGGTTGACGAGGGACCCCGCGCCGGAGCCGCGGGCCGCGACCCGGATGCCCATCTCCTTCACGTCGTCCACGACCCGGGCGACGGTCAGGAAGTACGAGGCGTGGCCGTGGAAGGCGATGATGTCCAGCTCGTGGTGCAGCCGCTCCCAGTACTCACGTCTGCGGTCGTAGCCGCGCAGCACCATGCCGGCGGCGCTGCGGGAGGCGAGCACGCGCTGGGCGGTGCGGTGCGCGGCGCCGACGAGGCGCGGCTCGGGGAAGTGGACGGTACCCATACCGAGGTCGTCCTCGGCGTCGACGCTGCACGAGGCGGCCAGGGACTGGGTCTCGTCGATCAGCCGGTGCGCGGTGTCCCGGCGGAAGCCCGCCGCCTCGGCGATCCGCTCGGCGGTGCGGAACATCTCACCGGCGTCCTTGAGCCAGCGCTCACCGCTGTCGAGGCCCTTGCGCGGGTCGACGGGCACCAGCCTGCGGGCGGCGTCGAGGACGTCGGCGACGGGGCCCTGCCCCTGGTCGGCGTAGCGGACCGCGTTGGTCAGTACGGGGCGTACGCCCTGCTCGGCGGCGAAGCCGAGCGTGCGGGCGGCGAGTCTGAGCGAGCCGGGCCCTGTGCCGCTCAGCCCGTGGTGGACCGCTTCGAGGCGGAGCGCGTCGCCGTGGACCTCCCGCCAGGGTCCGAGCAGGACGGCGGCCCGGTCCGGGCGGCCTGCGGCGAGCGCCCGGCCGACGTCGGAGTCCGGGCCGAGCAGGACGGCGAGACCGTCCCCGTGGTTCTCGTCCCAGGGCAGCAGGGGCCGGTCCCCGTCCGCGTGGGCCGCGGTGACCAGCCGGCACAGGGCCGCCCAGCCCTCCGCACCGTCCCGGGCGAGGAAGGTCGCGCGGGGCACGGACTCGTCGACGAACACCCCGCCGCGCACGGGGGCGCGCATCCGGTGCGTGGGACCCTCGGCGCGCGCCCGCCCGCCGACCGCGAGCCGCGCCCCGAACAGCGGCCGCACCCCGGCCGCGGCGCACGCCTTGGCGAAGCGGACGGTGCCCGCGAGGGTGTCCCGGTCGGTCAGCGCGATGGCGTCCATGCCCCGCTCGGCGGCCCGCTCGGCGAGCCGTTCCGGGTGGGAGGCCCCGTACCGCAGGGAGAACCCCGAGACGGTGTGGAGATGCGTGAAACCGGGCATCCGCCGCACCTCCTGCTCCGATGATCCAGTCCGTTCCTGACCCCCTTCTCCACCATAGACCACTTTCGAATACTTGTGCGATTAACGGTGCGTCAGCCATTCGGGCCCGCCCCACCTGCGTAAACACCGGCTCTACCGGACCGTGGGGCCATGACTTTTCTGGACGAGATGAAGACCGCTGTCACTCCGCGCGCGGCGCTGCTCGTCATCGGCACGCTGGTGCTTCAGCTGCTGTTCATCGCGTCCTATGTGGGCGCTCTGCACAATCCCCGGCCGAAGGACGTCCCCTTCGGGGTCGTCGCGCCCGCGCAGGCGGGCCCGCGGCTGGTCGGTGAACTCAAGGGACTCCCCGGCGGGCCGCTGGACCCGCGTACGGTCGCCGACGCGGCCGATGCCCGGCAGAAGATCCTGAACCGTGATCTCGACGGCGCCCTGATCGTCCGCCCCGGTGGTTCGAAGGACACGCTCCTGGTCGCGTCCGGCGGCGGGACCGTGCTGTCCTCGTCGCTCGACCGGATCATCACCGGCGTGGAGAAGACACAGCGGCGGAGCGTGCGGACCGTCGACGTGGCACCGGCGTCGGCCCAGGACTTCGACGGTCTCTCCGCGTTCTACCTGGTCGTCGGATGGTGCGTCGGCGGCTACCTCTGCGCGTCGATCCTGGCCATCAGCGCGGGCTCCCGGGCCGCCAACGGACGCCGCGCCGCGCTCAGGCTCATCACCATGGCGCTCTACTCGGTCCTGGGCGGGCTGGGGGGCGCGGTCATCGTCGGCCCGGTGCTCGGCGCCCTGCCCGGCAGCGTCCTGGCGCTCTGGGGTCTCGGCGCGCTGGTCGTCTTCGGGGTCGGCGCGATCACGCTCGCCCTGCAGGCGCTCACCGGCATCGTGGGGATCGGCCTGGCCGTCCTGCTGGTGGTGGTCGCGGGCAACCCGAGCGCGGGCGGCGCCTTCCCGCTGCCGATGCTGCCGCCGTTCTGGCACGCGATCGGCCCCTGGCTGCCCCCGGGCGCGGGCACCTGGACGGCGCGCTCCATCACGTACTTCAGGGGCAACTCCGTCACCGGGCCGCTGCTGGTGCTCTCCGGCTGGGCGGTGGTGGGCACGGTGATCACGCTCTCCATGTCCACGCTCCGCAGGAGGCCGGCCGTCGCCCCGGAGCCACGGGAGACGCCCCGGGCCCCCCGGGCCTGAGGGCGGAGCCGGGGGCGGCCCCACGGCAGAGGCCCGGCCCGTCACGAGGACGGGCCGGGCCCTGTTGCTGTTCGCAGGACATGCACTTCAGGACACGCCTTCAGGAGGCACGCCTTCAGAACACGCCCTGCGTACGGGAGGGAGCGTCAGCCGATCGTCGCTCCGAAGGCGGCCAGCGCCGCGGGCACCGGCTGGAAGAACGTCTCGCCGCCGGCGGAGCAGTCACCGCTACCGCCCGAAGTCAGACCGATCGCGCTGTCGCCCGAGAAGAGCGCGCCGCCGCTGTCGCCGGGCTCGGCGCAGACATCGGTCTGGATGAGGCCGTTGACGACATCGCCGTTGCCGTAGTTGACGGTGGCGTTGAGCCCCTTCACCGTGCCGCCGTGCACCTGGGTGGTGGAACCGCTGCGCTGGACCGCCATGCCGACCGTCGCGTCGGCCGCCTTGGTGATCGGCTGCGTCTTGCCGTTGTAGAGGTCGACCTCACTCGGGTGCGGGGTGTCCGATGTGTACTTCACCAGGCCGTAGTCGTGGCCGGGGAAGTCGGAGGCCGCGTTGGTGCCGATCTCGGATCCGCCCTGCGAGTCCGACCAGCTGCTGACGGCCTGGGTGCAGTGCCCGGCGGTGATGAAGTACGGCTGGCCGTCCTTGACCACGTTGAAGCCGAGCGAGCAGCGGGCGCTGGAGCCCCAGATGGCGTCGCCGCCCGCGATGAGGGGCTTGAACTCCCCCGCGCTGCGCTTGAGTTCGGCCTTGGCGCCGAGGCCCTTGACGACGCTGTCCAGCTTCGAGAGCTTCGCCCCGGAGACGGTGCGGTCGGCGGTGACGACGATCTTGTTACTGACCGGGTCCACCGCCCATGAGGTGCCCGGCAGCGATGCCTTGTCGGCCAGGGTCTTGCGCGCACCGGTCAGTGCGGCCATCGAGTTCTGGACGACTCTCGCTCGGCCGCCCGCCTTGCGCACACCCTGGGCCGCCGCCTCGTCGACGACGTTCACCACCAGGTGCTTGCTCTTGGCGTCGTAGTACGAACCGGCCGCGTCGGCGCCCAGTTCGTGGGTCAGCGTCGAGGCCAGGGTCCCGGCCGCGGCCACGGACAGCGTCTTCACCGGGGATGCCGGTGCTGCCTCGCTGGCGTTGGCCGTCTGGAAGGTGACGCCTGCGGCGATCAGCGCGGCGGCGCCGGTCGCTGCCGCGATCACTCGGCGCTTGGGTATGCGTCGGTGCTTCAACTTCGACCTCCTGTGGGGGCCGCTTCCGGCCATGTGGGGTGACCGGAAGCGGAGGATGGAGCCGCCCACTATTCCGACAGTCACAGCTCGCACACAAGGTCGACCCATGGACGGGCACACGACACCAACAAGGCACCCGCACTCCGTTCACGAATGGGCAGTCCGGCAGGGGGACTCAAGCGGAGATAAGCCCCGCCGGATGACAAACAGAAGCCGTTGCCCGACGGCCGCCGTCCGCTATCCACCGCCGGAGGACCGGATTGCGACCGGATTGCAACCGTGTTGCGGGCGGATTGCGGGCGCGGCCCCGTCCGTATCCGCACTTTCCCTGCAACTCCCTCCCCCGGAAATCGCTCTGATGGGTAATCATCGGAACGAAGGGGGATGCCAGTGCACACGATGCATGCATACGGCACAGAGGGACCGGGGCTGCGCGGGCGGGTTCGCGCGCCGGACGGACGTCATCTCACAGTGGAGCGCCTCGGCGATCCACGCGGCAGGCCGGTGTTCCTGCTGCACGGCACACCGGGCAGCAGACTGGGGCCCGCCCCGCGCGGCATGGTGCTCTATCAGCGCAGAATGCAGCTCATCGCCTTCGACCGCCCCGGCTACGGAGGCAGTGACCGGCTGCCGGGACGCAGCGTCGCCGATGTCGCCCAGGACGTCGGGGCGATCGCGGACGCGCTGGGAATCGAGAAGTTCGCCGTCGCCGGGCGGTCGGGTGGCGCACCCCACGCGCTGGCCTGTGCGGCCCTGCTGCCCGGCCGGGTCACCAGGGCGGCCGCCCTGGTGACGCTCGCCCCGCGGGACGCCGTCGGACTCGACTGGTTCGAGGGCATGGCCGCGTCCAACGTCCGGGAGTACACCAGCGCTTCCGACGACCCCGACGGTCTGGCGGCACGGCTCATCCCGCGCTCGGCGGAGATCAGGAAGAACCCCGTCCGCCTGCTCGACCAGCTGTTCAGCGACCTCACCGACTCCGACCGCAGAGTCGTCAACGACGCGGGCGTACGGGCCATGCTGCTGCGCAACTACCAGGAGGCGCTGCGCACTTCACCGTACGGCTGGATCGACGACGCGCTGGCGTTCTCCCGTCCCTGGGGCTTCGACCCCGCCGACATCCGCAGCCCGATCATGCTGTGGCACGGGGTGAAGGACGTCTTCTCGCCCGTCGGTCACTCGCGCTGGCTGGCCCGGCGCATCCCGGGCGCGACGGCCGTACTCGAACCGGCCGCCGCGCACTTCGACGCGCTGCACGCGCTCCCCCGCATCCTCAACTGGCTGCTGGACGAGTGAGAACCGGGGCGCGCGGCGCGATCCGGGCCCGTCACACCACGAGCGGCTCCAGGTCCCGGCTGAACCGCCGCGCGTCGCCCGCGATCCCCACGTAGTCGTGGTCGTCACCGAGCTGCCGCTGCAGCTCGGTGACGGTCTCCGCCCTCAGCAGCTGCGCCTCCTCCTTGCGGCCGAGCGCGTCCAGCGTCACCGACATGTTGGACGCACAGGCCAGGGTCTCCGGATGGTGGGCGCCGACGACCTCGCGCAGCGCCGCGACCACCCGGCGCTCGATCTCCAGCGCCTTGGGGAGATCGCCCAGCTGGGCCGTGACATTGGCGAGGTTGACGGTCGCGAACAGCACATGCGGATGGCGGGGGTTCAGTACGTCGCTCATCGCCCTGATCGTGGAGGCGAGCACCGACTCCGCGGTGTCCAGCGCCCCGCAGGCCCCCTGGTAGATGCCGAGGTTGTTCATGGCGGTGAGGGTGTACGGATGCCGCTCCCCCGGCATCTTCATGTACTGGTCGACCACCGCCTGCGCGGTGTCCCGTGCTCCCACCGCGTCCCCGGCGGCGAACAGGTCGGCCGCGAAGTTCAGGTCGCAGGCCAGCCAGTCCGGGTTCGCCACCGTGTACTTGATGCGGTACCTGTCCCGGGTGGCCGAGGTCAGCCGCCTGGCGTCCTCCGGACGGCCGGCCCTGCGCAGCGAGACGGCCAGGCTCTTGGCCGCCGCGAGCGTACCGGGGAAGGCCCGGCCCAGCTGCTCCTTGAAGATCTGGTACGTCCGCGAGAGCAGCGCGACGGAGTCCTCGTACCGGCCGACCTCGCGCAGGTCGCGGGCGAGGTTCTGCGCGGACGAGAGGGTGTACGGATGCTCCGGGCCGAGCACTTCGGTGCGCCGGTCGTAGACGTCCTGGTCCATCTCGCGGGCGCGGGCGTACTGGCCCGCGATCCGCAGGTTCAGCGCCAGGTTGTTGGCCGCGGCCAGGGTCCTCGGATGCGACTCGTCGAAGATCTCCTTGAACCCCTCGTACGCCTCGGTCGCCAGCGTCATGGCCCTGCTGTACTCACCGACCGCGCCGAGGTCCATGGCCAGGGCGCTGGTGGTCATGTAGGTGTGCGGATGCGAGGGGCCGAGCTCCGGGAGCTGTTCGCGCTGGCGCCGCAGGGTCTCCTCGTCCAGCTCCATGGCCTCCACGTAACGGCCGCGCGAGCGGAGGATGTTGGAGAGGTGGAAGCGGAGGTAGAGGTACTGGAGGTCGTTGTTGCCGAGGCGTTCGCGCCAGACCTCGCGCAGCTCGCCGGCGAGCGCCGCTGCCGTGACGAAGTCGCCGCGTTTCCACAGATAGCGCACCCGGTCGATCATCAGCCGGCGGGTCTCCGGCTCCTTGCAGAGCCTGGCCTCCGACGGGCCCAGGTGCGGCCAGATGGGGGCGAAGTCGGGCCAGGTGCCGGGGTTGTCTATGGGCTCGTCACCGTCGGGCCTGGCGCCCGCGAGGATCATGTGGACGGCGTGCCGTGCGTCGTCCCGCTCCGCGTGGGTGAGCTGTGCCTTGATCACGGCCTGCACCAGGCGGTGCACCTGGATGGAGCCGCCCACCGGGTCCACCTTGGCGAGCGCGAAGCGGCCGATCTCCCGGATGACCCGGCCGAGCACCAGCTTCTCCTGGAGCGTCGCGTCGTACGGCTTGAGCGCGTCGATCATCTCCCGGCTGTAGAGGAGCTTCGCCGAGATCGGTTCCGGTGCGAAGAAGGCGCAGAGCTGGAGCAGCCGGACCGCGGCGGGCGAGCGCTCCTTGAGGCGGGCGATGGACACGTTCCAGGTGGCGGCCACCGGTTCGGGGTATCCGGCGGGCTGGTTGAGGCCGAGGACGCTCTCGGCCTCCTGGGCCAGCTGTTCCAGATAGGTGTCGACGGGGGTGGCGGTCTCGGCGATCCAGGCGGCCGCCTGCTCGACGGCGAGCGGCAGGTCGCCCACCGCCTCGGCGACCCGGGCCGCGTCGTCGGCGGAGAGGCCGGGCGCCCGGCGCTGGATGTGCTCGACGGACTCCTCCCGCATGAAGACGTCGACGGGCAGCGCGTCCCCGTACTGCGACCAGGTCTGGTTCCGCGAGGTCACCAGCACATGGCCGGGGCCGCCCGGCGGGAAGAATCGCTTCAGCTGCTCGGGGTCGTCCGCGTTGTCGAAGACCAGCAGCCAGCGCGAGGTGGGCACCCCGCGGCGCAGCAGGTCGATGGCCTCCTGGGAGGCGGACGCCATGTCGTCGGCGCCCTGGGTGCCGAGACGGACGGCGAGTTCGGCGAGGCCGGCGATCACGTCGTCGGTCTGTTCGGCGGAGATCCACCAGACCAGGTCGTAGTCGGCCATGAAGCGGTGCACGTACTCCAGGGCCACCTGGGTCTTGCCGACGCCGCCGAGGCCGTACAGCGTCTGGGGCTGCGGCAGGACCACGGCCATCCCGCCGCCGAGCTGGTCGCGCATCCGCTCCAGTACCAGGGAGCGCCCGGTGAAGCCGGAGTTGCGGGCCGGTGCGTTCCAGATCTTCGGGACGGTGCCGGGGAACCGCGGCCCCGGCGCCACCCCGTCGACGGCCTGGCCGCCCGGCCGGTCCACCGACCGCAGCAGCGCCGTGGTGGCGTGCACTTCGTCCAGCCGGAACAGGTCGACCGGGTTGCGGTCGATGTACGGCGTGGTCAGCCGTACATCACCGACGCGCAGCGGCAGCAGATGTCTGCGGGTCCCCGAGGGGTCCTCGGCCGCCGAGCGCTGCCAGACCTCCACCGCGCGGGCCGACTTGAGATAGGCGCTGGAGAGGACGACGACGGTACGGGCCGCGCCTTCGGCCGCCGCGGTCTCCGCGTCGGACGGCGGCGCCTCGGCGGACACGTCGCGCGGCACCACCCGGAAGCCGGCGCGGGTGAGCACCGACTCGATCCAGTCGGCCCACATCCGGTTCTCCGCCACATAGCTGAGCAGCAGATCGGCGGGGAGCGCGGGGCGGCGCCGGGTGAAGGCGTCCCTGATGCGCAGCCTGACCTCTTCGGGGATCTGCGGCATCGAGGTGATCTGCCGGTTCGTGACGACGGAGGCGAGCCGTTCGAAGGCGGAGAGCAGCGAGTTGGTGAGCCCGGCCTCGTCGCCGAAGGTGGCCAGGGTCTCCTCGTAGGCGTAGTAGGGGCGGTACGGGATCTCGACCGCTCCCCAGTACGCGGTGAGCTCCTCGCCCGTGAGCCCGCGCGGCAGTCCGTCGAACCGGAGCCTGGCCAGGGCCCGTCCGGCGTCCGCCTTCTCCTTCTCGCCCTCGTCGATCCGCATGGGGACGGGCAGGATCTGGATGCCCCGGCCGCCGTCGTGCTTGTCGATCTGGCGGGCCACGGCGGCGGCGCCGTCGATGGACTGGTCGCTGAGGGTGAAGCAGTCGACGAGCGCGTCGGGCAGATGGACGGTGCAGATGTCGGCGATGTCGCTGAGTCCGGTCCTGCTGTCGATGAGGACGTAGTCGTAGTTGGCCTTCATGTCGTCGCGCAGCGCGTCGAAGAAGTGGCCGCCGCCGAGCCGGTCGTAGAAGTTGTCCCAGTCGAAGGTGGAGACGGTGGCCGAGTACTCGCGGTTCTGCCGGCCGGCCGACACGAAGTCGAGCGTGCCGCCGTCGGGGAACTCCCAGCCCAGCGTCTCCGGTGTCAGCGAGACCGCGTGCTGCTGGATACGGGCGTAGTCCCGGTGCCAGTCGTCGGGGCGCGGGACGGGGCTGGTGGCCGCCCAGGCGTACTCGGTGATCAGGTCGATGATCCCGGTGGTGGCGCCGAGCGTGGACGGGTCGAGGAAGGGGTGGAAGAAGCGGTAGAGGCCCGGTGCCTCCAGGTCCCAGTCCACCGCGAGGACGCGTTTGCCGTTGGCGGCCAGGATCCAGGCGGTGTTGGCCAGGGCCATGGTCCGGCCGGTACCTCCCTTGTACGAGTAGAAGGTGACGATGCGTCCGTCACGACCTGCCGTCATCCGTGTCCTCCGCATCGAGCGCGAGATCCTGAGTAGCCGGTATGTAGCGGGTGGCGGCCTGTTCGGTCGCCATCGGGCCGATGAGCCGGGGCCGTTCGTGGTGACCGCCGCCGCCCGGCGGGTAGACGGCGGCGTGCTTCAGATACTGCTGGGCGGCGGCCTCCACCACCTGGGGCAGGATCTGGCCGAAGGCCTCCATGCTCGGGACGCCCTTGGCCGCCGCTCTCGACGCGGCGCGCCCCTCCCGCATCTTGGACGGCATGGTGTCCTCCAGACGGCCGGTGAGCTCGGCCTCGGAGGCTCTGCTCTGGTGGTCGTCGCGGTTCCAGGGGACCACCACGCTCACCCAGGGGCGGTGCTCGGAGTCGAAGGCGGAGAGCCGCTGGCGCCGCTCGTCGTCGTGCAGGGCCCAGCGGTCGACGAGCAGGACCTCGGGGCGTGACGGCGGCTGTTTCCCGTCGAGATGGAGTACTTCCTCGTCGAACGAGGTGACGGTGGCCTGGTAGTTGAGCGAGCGGACCAGGTCCTCGGCGAGCCGGGACAGCGGCTGTGCGGAGACCGGGTGGTACGGATTCCAGTCCAGCGGGGTGTCCCCGTAGTACTCGGAATGCCGGCCGTCGGGAAGGTCGTGGCGGGTGGGCGCGGCGACGGTCAGTTTCATCGGGCGCGGGCCCGCGCTGGGCGGGCCGAAGGCGCTGGGTATGGCCCGGTAGTCGACGGGGCGGCACGGGCCGACGTCCGATGCGTCGGCGACGCTCACAATGCGTTTGGCCAGTTCGTAGACGGCCCGCTCGTACTCCTCGGCGAATATCCGCAGTTTGACGAGACCGTAGAGCCCGTCGGTCACATAGCGCTCACCGAACGCGCGGTGGTTGAACTGCAACCGCGCTGCCGGGCCCGGCAGTTGGTGCGGCGGCACGGGGACCCAGAGGGCGGGGACTATCGCGTCGGCCGTGCGGTTGCTGCGGACCTGTTCCTGAATGGCGCGCTGGGCGAAGGCGTACCACTCCTTGCCGCACATCTCGCTGCCGAAATAGCGGGGCGAGAAGAGCGGTACGAAGACCCGGCAGGTGGCGAGGACTTCGCCGAGCCGCTCCGACCAGCCCTCCCCCGACCGCAGCTCCCGGTCGATGAAGCCCGCGGGCGCTCCCGCGGGCAGGTTGGTCATGGCCATCACATGGGCGCAGAGGTCACGGAAGAGCCGCTCGACCCACATGTCCGGGTCGGGCCCGACGGCTCCGTGTTTCGGAGTGTGCGCATAGCTGAGAAAAAAATACGGCCTGTGGTTCGCCGCTCTCGGCTGTTCCGATGCTGCCAACTCGGCCCCCCGTCGTCCATGAAGACATCATTCCGGAGCGAAGAGTCTCCACCCCGTCGACGTTCGGTCAATCAACGCCGCTTTTCGGTCATCCATTTCATCGCGTGCTCCACAGCGTCCTTGATCGGGAACGCCGTGGCGGCCGCGTTCCCCAGCTTCCCCTCCCGCAGGCTCCCGCGGGGGAAATCCGCACCGATCAGTTCGAAATCGCTGTCGTCGAGTTCGACGTCCCGGTATTCGAACCACTCACGCCGCCCGCCCGTACTGACCACGCAGCGGTACAGCTGCGTCGGGATATCCGGAATCCGGTATTCAGCAAGGTGGAAGGAGGTGCACACACCGAATCCCACATTGATCATCAATTCCTCCGCACCGGCGGCGGCTAGCCTGCCCAGCGGGGACTCCTCACCGAGGTGGCAGTCGGCGGGATGGTCCTTTACCAGCTCTTCGGCGCGCGCGCCCAGCGCGGCGAACGAGGTCTGGGGGTGGCTGCTGCGTACCGCGCCCGGGGAGAGCCGTACACATTCAGCCAGCCGGCCCATCCCGGGGCACGGTGTACGGGCGGGATCGAAGGCGGGCATCGCGGCGAGGAAGCGGTCCCTGGCGTCCGCGGTGAGTCCGGCGGTCTGCCGCAGATGGGCCGCCGATGTCGTGGAGTTCTCCGGGGTGAAGGCCGGGACCACCAGCGTCCCGTCCTCGCCCAGTACGCCGAGGAGCGCGTCCCGCAGCGTCCGCGCGTCCAGCCCGGTGCCGCCGAGCGCGGCGTGCACCAGCAGCGTCATCCCCTCCCTGACACCGAGCGCCCTCAGCTCGGCGGCCGGCCCGGCTTCATCGGCCACGGGCGGTCTCCTCCCACTCGTCCCACAGGGCGGCGACCAGGCTCCTGCCACTGACGGTCAGTTCGGCCGCACCCTCCAGAGCTTCCAGCGCCTGCCGGGTGTGCGCCAGGGTGCGTGCACGGTTCTCTCCTCCGTACGCGGCGAGCGCCACGCCCTCGTAGGCGCAGGACAGCACCTCCGAGACCGGCGCCGGTTCCTGCCGCCGGGCCACCCGGTGCAGCCAGGCGCCGTCCTGGGCGTAGAGATCGGTGACATCCAGGAGCGCGCGCAGCTTCGCCCGGCGCGTGGCGCGCAGCAGGCCCTCGGGGGTGAGGCCGGGGAGGGAGACACCGATGGCTCCGGCTCCGTGCCGGCCGACGGCCGGCTCGCCCGCGGTCAGCGGGGTCACCGTGGTGAGCCGGGCGGCGGCGTCCTCGGCGTGCGCGGGTACGGCGGCACGCAGCGCGGACCAGGTGTGCGCGAAGCGCCGGCTCCAGTCGGCGGCGCCCGCCAGGGTGAGGCGCTCCCCGACGGGCGTACCGAAGCAGTCGCGGTACGGGTCCAGATCGTCCAGCGCGAGATCGGGGGCCCCGTCGCAGTCGGTCCGGCGCAGCGGCTGCCAGTCGGCGGTGGCCTCGTCCGGGCGCGGCACGTACAGTTCGGCGCCCTCGCTTCTGACCAGGAAGCCCTTCTCGGCGATGCGGACCTCGGCACGGCCGCTCCCGGCCGGCCCGGTGAGACGTAACGCCCCGTAGGTCGGAAGGTGCAGCAGACCGCCGGTGTACGCCACGGTGACGGGCAGGTCGAGCCCGCCGCGCAGGGCTCCGGCCGCGACGTGGGCGGCCAGCCTGCTGCCGGGGGTGCCGGTCCGGCCCTGGCGCAGGGCGTCCAGACAACTGAGCAGCCAGCTGCGGGCGTAGGGGTGGGCGAGCACGGTGTCGAGCCCGTCGGACCGCTGCTCGACCGTGCCCGCCAGCTCCCAGGCCCGAGCCCACTCCTCGCCGCCGCGGCCCGCCAGCTCCGTGTGCAGGGCGGCGAGCAGAGTGCGGGTCAGGTCCTGCTGTCCGGCGTCCAGCTCCTGCGGATCGGTGAGCGCGGGCGAGGTGGTGGCCGCCGCGGTGCGCGTCTCGATGCCGCGGACCAGGGCCTCCAGGTCGGTGCAGTAGACGCTCTCCTGGTCGAAGGAGCCCGCACGGTAGCGGTGGGTGTAGAGACCGCCCCCGCAGGACCGTACGACGGGGCACTCCCGGCACTTCTCGCCGACACCGGCCAGGCCGAGTTGGCGGGCGCGGACCCCGGGGTGGGCCGCGACCTCGTCGAAGGTGTGGCTGAAGACGTCGAACCCGGTGAACGCGGCGCCCTCGTAGGCGCTCTTGAGGGAGTCGACCTGCTCCAGCGTGCCGTCGGTCTCCACGACGACCAGATCGGTGGGGGCCAGGCCCAGCGACTCGGTGAGGCTCGGACCGCCGTTGAGCGTGGAGATGACCGACTCGAAGAGCCGCACGGGGATCTGCCGACCCCGCGCGTCCCAGCGGTCGAAGACCGTCAGGATCCAGTCGGCGTAGGCGGTCGGCGATCCGGCGGGCCGGTGCGGGGGGTCGTCCCAGGTCGCGTGCGGCAGCAGGAAGTCGATGCGCGGGGGGCCGAGCCCGGTCAGCGCGTCATGGACGGCGACCGGGTCGTTCAGCACGTCGATGGTGCAGAGCAGACCGAGGTCGAGATGGGCGTACCGGTCCTGGCGGAGCAGCTCGACGGCCCTGAGCACCAGCGGATGGCTGGTGCGGCCGTCGGCGAAGCGGCGGTGCCGGTCGTTGGCGGCGCGGTCCCCGTCGAGGGAGATGCCGACCCGGACGTTGAACTCGTCGAACAGGTCGAGGTACCGGGGGCTGAGCTGGAGGCCGTTGGTGTGGATCCGGAGGTCGAGCTCGGCGGTCCCTTCCAGGGCCCCGGTGAGCTCCTCACAGACGCGGCGCAGTCGTGCGGGACCTGCCAGCAGTGGCTCCCCTCCGTGCAGGATCACTGACACGGAGGGCAGGTCATGGGTCCTGGCATGCTCCGCCAGTCGCAGAGCTGTCCAGTGGATCGCCTGGTCAGAGATGGCTTTGGGCCGAGTGCGCCAGCTCTGGTCAGCATGTTCGTAGACATAGCAGTGGTCACAGGCAAGATCGCATCTGCTGTGGACCTTGAGGACGATCTCGCGGAATGGGACCAGGGGTCCTGTCATTCCACCAGTCTAGAGCGCCGAATTGAAGGTCGATGCCCTCATCGAGCGACCGGTCGAAGCGGAGAGAACCCGGCCGAGCTGCTTGACAGCCTCGGTACCGCGCACATCGATCTCGGCCAGGGGGACACGCGGCTTCTTGACTGCGCCGGAAGAGGCTGAAGTTACGGACATGATGAGGCCGTCCTTGAGGGATGTTTTCTGGACATGGGCAGGAATGCCGATACTTGCACCGTTGCAGTGTCGGCGGGTCGACTTTACCCTCAACCACACCGAAGGCAACTGAGCGCGACCGGACGCGAGCGAGAACGTCGCACAGAGTGTGCTCCCGAATTCCGGAACACGCCATTCCACCTAAAGAGTGAAGACTGAAGTCGCAGACGGGGGTTCATGTGACGGCGTTTCCCGGTCCAGAGCGGAACCCAGAACGCAGCATGGTCTTCCGGAGTGCCGATCTGCCCGAACTGTTCCACCGGGCCGACGCCCACGCCATCGCCAGACAGGGCGAGGCCGTGGGCTCCACCCGGGCCCAGCTGGTGCTCCTGGTGGTGGGTGCCGCGACGGCGTCCCTGCCCTGGCGGGCGGAGCTCGGGGGTGGCTTCCAGGCCATCGGCGTACTGAGCACGCTGGCCTACGCCGGGGTGCTGCTGCTGACCTTCAGCACCTCCCGCCGCAAGGCCAAGGCGCAGTGGCAACTCAACCGCTCGGCAGCCGATTTCATCAAGTCCATGTGCTGGCGGTACGCCGTCCACGGCGCCCCCTTCGACGCCGGATCGGCCGATGTGGACGAGCTGTTCATCGGCCGCGTCGGGGAGCAGCTGGAGGAACTGCGCACGGTGGGCTGGGACCAGGAGACACCGGGTCCTGACCTGATCACCCCTCAGATGCGTTCCCTGCGGGCCAAGTCGTTCGAGGTCCGCAAGGAGACCTATGTGCGGGACCGGCTCATCGAGCAGCGCAACTGGTACCGGCGCAAGCAGGAGGTCTCCCGCGGCGCCACCCTCCTGTGGTCGAGTGCCTTCGCGCTGCTCACCCTGGTCGCCCTGGCCTTCGGGGTGTTGCGTGCCCTCTCCATCAGCGAGAACACCGAGGTCGCCGCGGTGGTGTCGGCCGCCGCGGCCTCCGGGGTCGCCTGGAGCGAATTCCGCCGGCACCAGCCGCTGATAGCGGCGCACGCGCTGGTGGAGGAGAAGCTCAAGGCGCTGCATCTGGAGATGGAGAGCCCCCTCACCGAGAAGCAGTGGTCGGCCGCGGTGTACGAGACCGAGCGGGTCGTCTCCCCGCAGTACACCGACTGGCTTGCCCGGCACGGCAGTTGATGCCACGTCACACATTCACCGCGGCACGGGTCAGAAGCAGCCCGCGGGACGGATCAGAAGCAGCGATCGTTTTCAGTCACGTTTCACACCCTCGCGCCAGATGACCGTCACCGGCTTGCCCGCCTCCAGGGCGTAGCTGACGATGTCGCCCGTACCGCCGAGGCCACGCGCGGGCAGGCCGTCCCAGACGGCCACCAGGCGGTCGCAGTTGTCGGCGATATAGGCGCCCGCCGCGTAGTAGGCCTCGTCCGTGGAGTGCGGGAAGTCCATCCGTACCTCCTGGGTCGCCCTGCCTCTGAGCCGGTGGTAGCCGGCCAGCTCGACCGGGTCGCAGAAGCCCAGTTCGTAGTCACCGCTGGGGATGACCGCGGTCAGTTCGGCGCCGCATTCCAGCGCGATGCAGGCGAAGAGCTGGTCGGCGCCCGCGGCCAGGCTGGAGAGGACCTCCAGGGGCCCCTGGAGGCCGCCGAGCAGAGTGCGCAGCGCCTCCCGCACATGGGCGATGGCGTCGGGCGGAATACTGCGGTGTCCGGTCACTCCGATGCGCTTCATACGCCCCCGCCTTCTGTGAGCTCCCCGCTCCCCCTGACATCCTCTCAAAAGTACGCAAGAGCCCCCGCCCGGAATCCGGACGAAGGCTCTTGCGTCGCTGTGTCAGCGGGGCGGCGACAACCACCCGAGGGGCCCGGTCAGTAGACGCTGACCCCGTAGGCGCTCAGCGCCTCGGTGACGGGCTGGAAGAAGGTCGTACCGCCCGATGTGCAGTCACCGCTGCCGCCGGAGGTGAGACCCAGGGCCTTGGAGCCCGCGTAGAGCGGGCCGCCGCTGTCACCGGGCTCGGCGCAGACCGTCGTCTGGATGAGTCCGGAGACGACGTCCCCGCTGCCGTAGTTGACGGTGGCGTTCAGCGCGGTGACCTTGCCGCTGTGGGTACCGCTGGTGGAGCCGGTCCTGGTCACGGTCTGGCCCACGGTGGGGTTGCCCGCGCTGGTGATGTCCTGGCTGCCGACGGTGCCGTCGTGCGGCACGGCGGAGTTGGTGTACTTGACGATGCCGTAGTCGTTGCCCGGGAAGCTGGTGCCGGCCGTCGGGCCGATGCTCGTGGTGTCGGACGAGTTGGTATACCAGGCGGGAGAGCCCTCGGTGCAGTGCCCCGCAGTGAGGAAGTAATAGGTCGAGCCACTGCGTACGTTGAAGCCGACGGAGCAGCGCCACTGCGAGGTGTAGATGGCGTCACCGCCCTTGAGGAGCTTGTTGAAGGTGCCGGAGGTGCGCTCGACGCGGATCGCACCCGCGTTGGCCCCGGTCCGCTGCTTGATCCGGCTGATCTCCGCCGATGAGACCGAGCTGTCCGCGGTGACGACGAGGGTGCCGGTCGCCTTGTCGACGTACCAGGCGGTGCCCGCCACGTCCGCGCCCTGCACGGCGTTGCTCGCGGCCGTCAGCTGCTGGGGGCTGTACGCCGTGGCCTGGTCGGCGTGGGCGGTGGGGACCGTGAGTGCGGCCGCGACCAGCAGGCCGGACGCCACGGCGATCAGCCGGCCGCGTCTCGCGGGGCCGCTGTGGGGGGTGGTGCGCTTGATCCTCATATCAGTTCCTCCGGAAGAGAATCCGCGGGTCCTTCGGTGGGGGGACCCATGAGGCGCAGGCCGGGGCACGGCAGAGCACTCCCGCCGTGTCCCTGACAAACGCGCTGCCGGGAGTACAGCGCGACCCGGCCGTCGGGCGCAAGAGGGCCTTCCGGCCGGGCACGGCCACCGCGAGGTGACGGATCAGCGTGTACGCGCCGTGCGTTCACCCGCCGTGACCGCGACCGGGAGGGTGTTGCCCGGCGGCGGGAAGGGGCAGATGAAGTGCTCGGCGAAGGCGCAGGGCGGCAGCAGCGTGCGGTTGAAGTCGACGCTCACCCGGCCGTCGGCCGCCGGCGCGGAGGGCCGCAGGAAGCGGAACCGGTAACTGCTCGTTCCGCTGGTGGTATCGGCGAAGACCGCCCACAGCGAGCCGTCCTCCTCCTGCGCGACCTGGAGGGTGTGTTCGTCGCCCTCCAGGTGGAAGGCGAGTTCGCCGGAGAGGCCGAGACCGCGGTCGCGGCCGTCGGCGTTGGGCACCTGGACGGTGCGGCTCGCGCCGTACGGCCGGTAGAGGCCGGGAAGCACCCACTCCGGGTGGTACGGCGTGGCCTCGATCCCGGCGAACGCCCGCCGGTTCGCGGAGTCCGGGTCCCAGACGCGGACCGCCCACAGCCCCTCCCTGCGCACCACGACCAGCCGCCGGTCGCCCTGGGCGACGCGCGCCTGCGCGGGCGGGGTGTGGTCGGCGGTGAGCGCGGTCCGTCCGGTGAACGGCTCTCCGTCGAGGGAGAGTCCGTCCTCGGCGGTGGCCGTCAGCACCACCTCGTCACCGGCTGCCTCCCAGTGGCCCGCTACATCCGGAAGCCGTCCGTCCGGCGCGTCGTCGAGCCAGTGGGTGCCGGTCAGGGCCAGCGGACCGTAGGGCGCGGTGACCGTCGCCGTGCGCTGCTCGTGCCACGCCCGCCAGCCGGCCGGCCCCGGCGCCCCTGCTTCCTCGGCAGTCGTGGAGCCGGTGGAGCCATCAGTGGCAGTCGTGGGGCCATCGGTACTGCCCGTTCCTTCTGTCATGGGATCAACCCTTCCATACCGGCTCGGCGAGACCGAGGTGGGAGCGGAGCGTCGGGCCGCTGTACTCGGTGCGGAACACCCCGCGCTCCTGGAGCAGTGGTACGACCCGGTCGACGAAGTCGTCGAGTCCGCCCGGGGTGAGATGCGGGACGAGGACGAACCCGTCGGCCGCGTCCGCCCGGACGAATTCATGCAGTTCGGCGGCCACCGCTTCCGGGGTGCCGATGAAGGACTGGCGTCCGGTGGTCTCGATGACCGTCTGCCGGATGGACAGCCCCTTCTCCTGCGAGAGCGCCCGCCACTTCGCGGCGACGGCTTGCGGATCGGCCACCCTGACCCGCCCCTGGACGAGATCCGAACCGGGATCGGGGTCGATCTCGGGCAGGGGCCCGTCCGGGTCGTACGAGGAGAGGTCCCGGCCCCAGATCTGCTCCAGGGCGAGGATCGCGTTCTGCGGGGAGACCTGCTGCTCGCGGATGACCGCCGCCCGTTCCTGCGCATCGGCCGCGGTGTCGCCCAGGACGTAGCTGACACCCGGCATGATCTTCAGCTCCGACGGCTCACGGCCGTACTTCGCCAGCCGCCGCTTGGTGTCGGCGTAAAAGGCGCGGCCCGCGTCGAGTGTGCCGTGCCGGGTGAAGATCACGTCGGCGGACGAGGCCGCGAACTCCCGGCCCTCGTCCGAGTCGCCGGCCTGGATGACGACCGGGTGGCCCTGCGGGGAGCGCGGGACGGTGAACTCGCCCGCGATGTCGAAGTGCCGGCCCGGGTGGGCGAAGGGACTCGGGCTGCCGTCGGGGCTCCAGGAGTCCCACAGTTCACGCGCCGTCGCGACGAACTCGGCGGCGCGGGTGTAGCGGTCGGCCCGGTCGAGATAGCCGCCGCGCCGGAAGTTCTCGCCGGTGAAGGCGTCGGACGAGGTGACCACGTTCCAGGCGGCCCGCCCGCCGCTGAGGTGGTCGAGGGTGGCGAGCCTGCGGGCGAGTTCGTACGGCTCGTTGAAGGTGGCGTTCACGGTCGCGGCCAGACCGAGCCGGTCGGTGACGGCCGCCAGCGCGTTGAGCAGGGTGATCGACTCGGGTCTGCCGACCACGTCCAGGTCGTGGATGCGTCCCCGGTGCTCGCGCAGCCGCAGCCCCTCGGCGAGGAAGAAGAAGTCGAACCTGCCGCGCTCGGCCGTCCGGGCGAGATGCTCGAAGGAGGAGAACTCGATCTGGCTCCGCGAGCGGGGATCCGTCCACACGGTGGTGCTGTTGACGCCCGGGAAGTGGGCGGCGAGATGCATCTGCTTCTGCTGTGCGGTCACGGCCGTCCCCCCGGGCTCTGTGCGTACCGGCCTGCGGCGCTCTGCGCGTACCGGCCTGCGGCGCCCGGTGCGTGCCGTCCCCCGGGGCTCCGTGCCGCGTACCGGCCTGCGGGACGGGCCAGTCCCAGATGCTCGCGGAGCGTCGCGCCCGGATAGAACCGGCGCAGCAGGCAGTGGTGCTGGAGCACCGGGACCGTGCCGTCGACGATGAGCGGGAGGTCGCGCTCCACGTCGGCGGGGATCAGATGGAAGCCGTCGGCCGCGTCCTGCTCGTACCAGTCGGCGATCAGCCGGGCGAGGCCCACCGCGTCGGCGCCGGTGTGCAGTTCGACCGGGAGGGATACCAGGACACGCAGCTGGTCGGGGCTGCGGCCGTGGGCGGCCGCCCGGTTCCTGATCTCCTCCCTGCACGTACGGGCGGTGACCGGGTCCTCGGCGCGTACGAGTACGACATCGGCGTGCCGGACGGCCGTCTCGCGGGCCGCCGCACCGGTTCCGTCGACCACCGTGACGGGGTGGCCCTGGGGCGGTCTGGGCACGATCGCGGGTCCCCGGACGGAGAACGTACGGCCGGTGAAGTCGGTGTAGTGCAGCCTGTCGCGGTCGATGAAGCGGCCGGTGGCCACATCGCGGATCTCCGCGTCGTCGTCCCAGCTGTCCCACAACCTGGCCGCCACGTCGGCGACTTCGCCGGCCTCGTGCCAGAGCTCGTCGTGGGGCGCGGCGTCGCGGCGTCCGAAGAGTGCGGCCTCGGCCGCGGTGTCCGACACCGCGGTGCGCCAGCCGGCCCGGCCGCGGCTGACCCAGTCCAGGGTGGCGACGGCCGACGAGACATGGAACGGCTCGGTGTGGGTGGTGGTCACGGCCGGTACCAGGCCGATCCGTCCGGTCCCGGGGGCGACGCGGGCGAGCACGGCGAGGGCGTCGGGCCCCGGCCGGGCGAAGGAGTCGTCGAGGGTGATGAAGTCGAGGTTGCCGCGCTCGGCGAGGAGCGCGAGGCGGGTGTAGTGGCCGGCGTCGTACCGCGGCCGGCCGCCGATCTCGGCGGCGAGGTGGAGGGGGCGGGGCACTGGCATGGTCAGGAGTCCTTTCACAGGACCTTGGAGAGGAAGGCGCGGGTCCGCTCATGCTCCGGGTGGTCGAGCACGGCGGCGGGCGGGCCCTGCTCCACGATCCGGCCCTCGTCCATGAAGACCACCGTGTCGGCGGCCTCCCGGGCGAAGCCGATCTCATGGGTGACGACGATCATCGTCGTGCCCTGGGCGGCCAAGTCCTTGATGACATCGAGGACTTCACCGACGAGTTCGGGGTCGAGAGCCGACGTGGGCTCGTCGAACAGGAGCAGGCTGGGTTCCAGGGCGAGCGCGCGGGCGATGGCCACCCGCTGCTGCTGTCCGCCGGAGAGCCTGCCCGGGTAGGCGGACGCCTTGTCGGCGAGCCCTACCCGGGCCAGCAGCTCCTGCGCGGCCGCCTCCGCCTGCTTCCTGGGCCTCCCGAGGGCGGCCACGGGGGCTTCGGTGATGTTCTCCAGCACGGTCAGGTGCGGGAAGAGATGGAAGTTCTGGAAGACGAAGCCGATCCGGGTGCGCTGTTTGAGCACCTCGCGCTCGGGCAGTTCGTGGAGACGGTCGCCGGAGCGGCGGTAGCCGACCAGGGTGCCGTCCACGCTGATCCAGCCGCGGTCCACCTTCTCCAGGTGGTTGATGGTCCGCAGCAGGGTCGACTTCCCCGAACCGGACGGGCCGAGTACGACGGTCACCTCACCGGTGCGGACTGTCAGGTCGATCCCGCGCAGCACTTCGAGAGGGCCGAAGCTCTTGTGCACGGCCCTGATCTCGACCATGGCGGGGGCCGGGTCCGACGCGTCCGCCGGGCCGGTATTCGTCGGGCCGGCATCCGTCAGTCCGGCCTGCGCCGGGCCGGTCTTCGTCGGGCCGGTCTTCGTCGGGCCGGTCTTCGTCGGGCCGGTCGTCGTCGGGCTCGTTGTCATCGTGCGGACTCCTTGAGCAGGGTGAGGGCAGCGCGCGCGGTGGCGTCGTTCTGCCGGAATGCGGGGGCGTTCGTGTGCGGCCTGGCGAAGGCGCCGGCCGAGCGGGCCGTGGTGTGCGGGCCGAGTGCGAAACGCCGCGGATGCGGCCCTGTGCCACGCTCCACGACCCGTCCGTCGGACGGGTCCACGACGAGCAGGCCCGCAGCGCTGGACCGCGCCCCGTCCTCGTACAGCGCGTTCAGCAGGGCGCTGCGGGTGCGCGCGGGCGAGGGTGCGGGCAGCCTCGCCTCGACCAGGGCGCGGGCCTCGACGCGCTCCCCCGGAACGCTCGCGCTGCCCGCGCTGAACACACCGCGGCTCTCGTCGGCGGCGACGGTGATGCCCGCGCCGAGGAACCGCACCACACCGGCGCGGGACAGGGCGAGGAGCTGCCGCAGCCGCGGTCCCGGCGGGCCCGACGCCAGATAGCTGAAGAATCCGTGCCAGCGGGCGCCGCCCTCACCGGTGTCGCCGAGGCGGGTCAACTGACCGTAGACCGAGAGCAGTCCGAGGAAGACCGCCAGGTCCGGGCTGTGCGCCGGGTCGTGGCGGCGGGTGAGATCGGCCTCGATGCAGCCGCGCAGGCTCTCCTGGAGTGCGTCGAGGGAGTCATGGCGTACGCCGTCCAGCGGCCGGTCGAGCGCCGCCGGGTCGAAGCGGTCGGCGGGGTCGGGGACGGCGTCCTCGGCCAGCGCGGCCAGCTCCGGCCCGGTGGCGGCCGCGGCGTACTTCTCCTCGAAGACCGGCCACTCGACGGTGGTGCGGCCGGGGTGCGCGGTGAAGAGCCGGTGGTAGTGGGCGAATCCGAGCTCCCGGTCGATGAGCGGGCGTACGTCGCGGTCGAAGTCGACCGGCCCCGGCGCGGCGAGCAGCTGGTCCACCTGCTCGGGCCCGAAGAACCGTGGCAGCGGCGGGCGTTCGCCGGTCCAGCCGTAGCCGATCTTGGAGTGGTACGGCACTCCGCGCCGCGATCCGACGTACATGACCGGCTCCCGGCCGGAGGGCAGATACTCCCCCCGTGCGTCGTACCGGCCGCCGCGCCCCTCGGTGAGGAGCACCATCAGGTCGATGAAGGCGAGGCCGAAGCCGCGGACTACGACCGGTTCGCCGGCGCCGAGCACCGACAGGTCGCTGTCCGCCGTGAAGGCGGGCGGCAGGTGCACGAGCCCGTGCCGCTGGGCGAACCGGGCCAGTTCGCGCTGTTCCTCGTCGGGATCCGCGTCCAGGTGGCCGACGGTCAGCACCACCAGATCGGCGATGACCGGCTCGGCCTCCCCCTCCAGCCACACCTGCTGGCGGCCGTCGGCCGGGCCACTGATCCGTACCGCGCGCGTCCGGTGCCGGCGTACCGCGGAGCCCGGCGGCAGCGCGGCCACGGCCTCCTCGTACACCCAGCGCAGATAGCCGCTCTGCGCCTGCCGGGTGGGGAAGGTCCGCGGGTCGGCCCCGGACCACTCGGCGAAGTCGGGGCCCGGACGTACGGGGCCCTCAAGGGGCTGCGCGGATTCGTCGGTGAACATGGTGACGTCGGCCGCCATGGAGTTCATCCACAGCAGCGGTGACTGGTCCTGGCGCCAGATGCGCCCGCCGCCCGGCGGGTAGGGGTCGATCAGATGGATGTCGAGCGGCTGGTTCCCGTACAGCGAAGGGGCGTTGGCGGCGAGCCGCTCCAGGAATCCGGTGCCGCGCGGACCGGCCCCGACCACCGCCACGGACCCCCTCACCGGGCACCGCGCGCGTAGTACCGCTCGATGTAGTGCTGGCCCGCGCTGAGCACCGAGGTGACGAGCGCGTACCAGATGGTGGCGACCAGCAGCAGCGGGATGACCTGGTACGTGCGGTGGTAGACGAGCTGCACGGAGTAGAGCAGGTCCTGGACGGCGATGACGGAGACGATCGATGTGCCCTTGAGCGTGCCGATGAGCATGTTCCCCGCGGGCGGCACGATCGACCGCATGGCCTGCGGCAGCACGATCCGCCGCAGCCTGCGCCACCGGCCGAGCCCCAGCGACTCGGCCGCCTCGGTCTGGCCGCGTCCGACGGAGAGGATGCCGCCGCGTACGACCTCGGCCGCGTACGCCGCCTCGTGCAGGGTCAGCCCGACGATGGCGACGGTGACCGGGCCGAGGAGGTCGACGGTCCTGACGCCCAGAATCCGCGGGTAGAGCGCTCCGATGTTGAACCAGAACAGCAGCTGCACCAGGATCGGCGTCGACCGGAAGAGCCAGATGTATCCCCAGGCGACCGCGCGCAGCACGGGGTTGGCGGACATCCGCGCCACGGCGAGCAGGGTGCCGAGGGCGAAGCCGAGCACCATGACGGCGGCGGTGAGCCAGAGGGTCAGGCCGAGACCGCGCAGCACGGCGGTGGTGGCGAAGTAGTCGGCGACCACACCCCACTGGAAGGCCTCGTTGCGGACGACGGAGGTGACGGCGCCGGCGAGCAGTACCAGCACCACGGCGGCCGCCGCCCACTGGCCGGTGCGGCGGACCGGCACGATGCGCGGCACCGGGCCGTCGTCCGCGGGCGGTGCCTGGGAGAGCTGGGGAAGGGTGTCTGACGACGCGGACATGAGAAGGCTCCGTGGATGCAGAGATCGAACACGGTGATGCCTTCACGCGGTGCAGCAGCGGACCGAGCCCCTCAGCACGGTCCGCTGCCGAGATTACGGCGCTGGTTCCGTACGCTGTCAAGGCTGTCCATACTGTGGGCGTTACGTCCGGCGGCAGTTGACGGGGTAACGGATGCCTGTTCCACTTGGGCCATGCATCCGCAGCAGTGGCTGGTCACCCGCTCCCACATCGACTTCGGTCGAGTGTGGTCCTCTTCCTGTTGAGCTGACCCCCGCTCTTTCTCGCTGCGCGTGTTTCCTCCGCGTATCGCCCTTCTTGCTTCTGCGCCCTTTCCGGGCCGCCTCTTTCACGCGATCTCGTCCCGCGCTCGCGCCACGGCATCGTGCTGATCCCTCACGCCTTCACCCGCGCAGCGCTTTCCCCACCACTCCCCTCGCCATTCCCCTCGCCATTCCCCCTGTCCGCCTTCCCTGTGGCCCTTCCGCCGTTCCCTCCTGCCCTGTCACGGCTGTGAATCCGTGTATCCGTGAATCCGTCATGCGCGATCCCCGGGGCCAGGCCGGAACGGCGGTCGTGCCGTGCACATCTGGAGAATCCGACGTCATGAGCAAGAGCCGAAGAGTCGCTGCCTCAGCCCTGATCACCGCGGCCGCACTGGCCCTGACGGCCTGTGGATCGGGCGACCCCGCGACCACGGGCGGCGGCTCGAAGGCCGTGGCGAAGCCGGCCGCACTCCCGACCCGCGACGTGGTGTCGGACGTACGTCCCGACCGGGCGGCCGTCGCACTGCTCCCCGCCGACCTGCGGAAAGGCGGCACCCTCACCCTGGCGACCGCCGTCGGCGGTGCCCCGCCCGGCACCAGTTATCTGCCCGACGGGAAGACCCTGGTGGGCCAGGACATCGACTTCGCGGACGCCGCCGCGAGGACGCTCGGTCTGAAGCTGAAACGTGAGGCCGCCGGTTTCGAGACGATTCTGCCCGCACTCGACAGCGGCAAATTCGACCTGGGCGTGGGCAATTTCGGCGTGACCGACGAGCGCCGCAAGGTGATCGACTTCGTTACGTACATCAATGACGGCCAGGGCTTCGCCGTACGCAAGGACAGCAAACTGGGCAAGGTTACCGATCTGACACAGCTGTGCGGGCTGAATGTGGCCACCGGCGCCGGCACCACATTCGAGGCGACCCTGGATGCGGCCAAGAAGCTGTGCGCCGCTGCGGGGAAGAAGGATTACCGGGTCCAGACGTATGCCGACTCCGCCGCGCTCTGGGGCTCGCTCCAGCAGGGCCGCAGTGATGTGGTGATGTCGACGATCAACGGCCTGCGCTTCGCCGTCGAACAGCAGCCGGGGCTGCGGTTCCTCAATGAGTTCCACCGTCTCGATGTCGGATTCGCCTTCAAAAAGGGGACGCCACTGGCGCCTGCCTTCCGGGCCGCGGTGAATCAGCTGATCAAGGACGGTACGTACCGGCGAATCCTGAAGAAGTGGGGCACCGTGCCGTCCGGGATCGGGGAGTCGCGGATCTCACCGCCCGAGATCAAGTAGCCGCCTCACACCGCTGACCACTCTCGCTGCTGACCGGGTGACCGACTGGCCGGGGTCAGCAGCCGTCGCAGGGGCAGCAGCAGTCACAGCCGTCACAGTCACAGCCACTGCAGTCGCACCCACCGCAGTCACAGCCGCTGCAGTCGCAGTCGTTGCAGCAGCCCTCGCGCTTACGGCCCGACCAGGGGCCCTCGAACTCGGAGGAGCAGCAGACCCGGCAGGTGCAGCAGAGCCCGACGGCGACGGCGCACCCCGCCAGGAAGCCCCGCTTGGACCCACCGTGGTGGCCGTTCCCGTCGTGGCTGTCATGCCCGTGGCCGTCCTGGCCGCCGTGTTCCGGCCCATCGGGGTCGAACCCCGGCGGCGGCGGGCCGAACGGTCCGGGCGTCCGGTGGGCACAGCTCCCGCCGAACGCCCGGTCCACCGAGCGCCCGAGTTCATGGGCGAGCAGCACATGTGCCAGCCGGTCGTCCGTGAATTCGGCGTCCCGCAGCGCGAGCCGTATCCCGTGCAGGGCGTCGTCGCACAGCCTGCGGGCCTCGCCGAGGGAGGTGCCGGTCGCGGCCAGCGGGTTCCAGGCACCCGACGCGGCGTCAGCCTCCCTGTCCTCCACGGCGTCCAGCAGATGGGCCAGCCTCCCGAAGAGCCGGCCGGCCTCGGCGAGCGGCGGCGCGTTCCCCGGCCGGCCGGCGAGCACGGCAGTGTGCGCGAAGGCAGCGGCGGTGGCGGTCTCGGTCGGCTCGGTGACGGTGAGCAGCGGCGTGCCGGGCCCGGCGAGCGCCTCGATCCCGGCCTGCCGGTCGACGGCGTCGACCAGGAGCGCGGTGTCGAACCCGAGATCGGCGCCGGTCCGCGCACCGGCGCGGTCCCAGCGGGCGGCGACGCGGCGGGCGGCCGCGGCGACCGGCCTACGTGCCAGGAGACCGTCGCGGTCGGCGACATGGTCCCGCATCTTCGCCGAGGCCAGCACCAGGGATACGGCTGCCGCGAGCCGGGCGCCCTCACCGCGCGCGACGGGCGCGGTGCGCATCCCGCGCAAGGGACAGGGGCCCGCGGTGCGCCGCCTTCCGGCGGACCGCTCTGTCTGAGCCTCCGTCAGCACGGAGACGATCAGGCCGTCGTAGTTGGTGGCGACCCGCGCGAACTGGCCGTGATCGCCGCGCAGCGCGAGACAGAGCCCGCACAGATGTGCCGTCCACTCCGCCCTCAGGCCCTCGGAGAGACGGTGCGTACAGGGCCTGACTATTCCGAACACAGTGCTCCCCCGAGCCTCTTTCACCGGTGCCGGACGAGGTGTGACGGCGCCTCCGGCATCGTAGCGAGCGGCCCTTTCACCCGTACGACCCCACCGTCACCCGTACGGCTGGAGACATCCTATTTTCATTCTGTCAGCAGTCGTACGTAGGAAGAAACCTGACGAACCGCCATAACTTCTGCACCAGTACCGTCACGAATCCCCTGCACACCGACTATCCACTTGGCGAACGATCCACATCATGGACGACGATAGGGGTGCGGAACGCAGAAGGACCGCGGCGAAAGGAGGCGTCCATGGGATCGGTACGCAAGGCGAGTGCCTGGCTGGGGCTCGTCGAGGACAACGAAGACCGCTACTACGACGACGATTACACGGAGGGCGCCGAGTCCCCGGCCCCGGCCGAGGCATGGGTGACCGACCCCAGGGTCAGGGTCGCCGCCGAAGCGGGGCAGGCGAGGAGCCGCCGGATCGCGACGATCACGCCCGACAGCTTCCGGGACGCCCGCGCCATCGGCGAGATGTTCCGGGACGGTGTCCCGGTGATCGTCAACCTCACGTCCATGGAGCCCGCCGACGCCAAGCGTGTGGTGGACTTCGCCGCCGGGCTGATCTTCGGGCTGCGCGGCTCGATCGACCGGGTGGCCAACCGGGTCTTCCTGCTGACCCCGTCCGACACGAAGATCGTGAGCGGGGAGGCCGCGGGCCGGTCCACCGAGGGCGGCTTCTTCAACCAGAGCTGAGCCGGGACGGGGCCCGGCGGTGCTCCGGGGACACCCCCGGAGCACGGAGCGACCGGGACCGTGCCGGGGCCGGCCCGGCCTGCGGGTCCGGATCTACCGGAACGCGTCGAGACCGGTGAGCGCCTTGCCCAGCACCAGCTGGTGCATCTCGACGGTGCCCTCGTACGTCAGCACCGACTCCAGATTGGTCGCGTGCCGCATCACCGGGTACTCCAGCGAGATCCCGTTGGCGCCCAGGATCGTCCGCGAGGTGCGGCAGATCTCGATCGCCTCCCGCACGTTGTTGAGCTTTCCGAAGCTGACCTGTTCGGGCCGGAGCCTCCCGGCGTCCATCCGCCGCCCGATGTGGTGCGCGAGCAGGATGCCCTTGTGCAGTTCGACCGCCATGTCGGCCAGCTTGGCCTGAGTCAGCTGGAAGCCGCCGATCGGCCTGCCGAACTGCTCACGTGTCCTGGAGTAGTCGAGCGCGGCCTCGAAACTGGCGCGGGCGGCGCCCATCGCGCCCCAGACGATCCCGTACCGGGCGTGGCTCAGACAGCTCAGCGGGCCCTTGAGCCCGGTGACCCCGGGCAGCACCGCATCGGCCGGGAGCCGGACCTCGTCGAGGACGAGCTCGCTGGTGACCGAGGCGCGCAGCGACCACTTGTGCTTGATCTCGGGGGCCGAGAACCCGGCGGTGTCCGTGGGGACGACAAATCCGCGCACGCCGTCGTCCGTCTGCGCCCAGACCACGGCGACGCCCGCCACCGAGCCATTGGTGATCCACATCTTGCGGCCGGTCAGCACCCAGTCGGTGCCGCTCCGCTTCGCGTACGTCCGCATTCCGGCCGGGTCCGAGCCGTGGTCGGGCTCGGTGAGGCCGAAGCAGCCGATGACCTCACCGGCCGCCATGCCGGGCAGCCACTGCTGCTTCTGCTCCAGGGAGCCGAAGCGGTGGATCGCGTACATCGCGAGGGATCCCTGTACGGAGACCAGCGAGCGGATACCGGAGTCGGCGGCCTCCAGCTCCAGGCAGGCGAGGCCGTACTGGACGGCGGTGGCGCCCGCGCAGCCGTACCCCTCCAGGGACATGCCCAGCGCGCCGAGAGAGCCCAGTTCGCGGGCCAGCTCACGGATGTCGGGCAGCTCCCCCTTCTCGTACCACTCCGCGATGTGCGGCAGGACCCGGTCGGCGGCCCAGGTGCGGACGGTGCCGCGGATGGCAAGATCCTCGTCATCGAGCAGGTCGTCCAGGCCGATGGGGTCGGCGGGGTCGAAGGGCGGCAGCGTGGACGGTGCGGACATGGGGATGCCTCCGGCGGCTCGCGCGGACAACGGATAAAACTAGCAGCGTTAGTTACGGGGTGCCGCTGACGTTACGGCTCAGTGTCCGGCTCGTCCAGACCCGGCCGCATCGGCGGACACCGGGCGCGCCAGGGCGGGGGCGGGCACCCTCGGCAGGGCCTCCCGGGCCCGCCCGTCCGACGGCTGCCCCACGGACGCGCGGCCCCCTTCCGCCTCCGTCTGTTCCGCCCGCGGTCCGCCGGAGTGCTCACGCTCCCCGGGCAGGGCCGCGCACTCCATCACCCGGGGCAGCCGCAGTGCGGCGACCGCGCCGAGCAGCAGCAGTCCGGCGCTGACCAGCAGGGTGACGTGCAGCCCGTGGACGAAGGCGTCACGGGCGGCGCTCCGCAGCGCCCGTCCGGCGGGGCCGCCGAGCCGGGCGGCCACCTGGTACGCCTCGCCCAGTGAGTTGGCGGCCTGGTGGCTCGCCCGCGCCGGAACCCCGGGCACCGAACGGAGCGACGGACCGTAGGCCGCGTTCATGACACTGCCGAGCAGCGCTATGCCCATACCGGCGCCCAGCTGGTACGAGGTCTCGCCGATCGCCGCCGCGCCGCCCGCCCGGTCGGCGGGCGCCTCGCTGAGCATCGACTCGTACGCCCCGAAGAGCGTGGCCTGGAGCCCGAAGCCGAGCAGCACGAAGGCGACGGTCAGCAGCAGCGGATTGTCGCGGGTTCCCATCCCGACCAGGCAGAGCACAGCGACCGCGGTGAGTACGAACCCGCAGCCGACCATCCGGCGCGGTCCGACACGGCGCAGCACGGCGGAGCCCATCGCCCCGGCGGTAATGGCGGCGAAGGTGAGCGGGAGCAGCCGCAGGCCGGTCGCCAGCGGGCTGAGGCCGAGCACCAGCTGGAGGTACTGGACGGCGATCAGCTCCAGGCCGACCAGGGCCAGCATGGCCAGGACGATGCAGCCGACCGCCGTGGTGAAGGTGGGCCGGGAGAACATCCGGATGTCGATGAGCGGGTGCTCCCGGCTCCGCTGCCGCCGGACGAAGAGCACCAGCAGCACGGCGCCCACCAGCAGTGGCACGAGCGTCTCGGCGCCGATGACGCCTTCGCCGCCGCCGATGCGCTTCACACCGAAGACCACGCCGAGTACACCGGCGGCCGCCATCAGCGCGCCCAGCACGTCCCACGGACCGTCCGAGCCGCCCCGCGACTCGGGCAGCACCCAGCGGGACAGCGGCAGCAGCACCGCCATCAGCGGAAGGTTGATCAGGAAGACCGAGCCCCACCAGAAGTGCTCCACGAGGAATCCGCCGAGGACGGGGCCGATGGCGGCGCCGACCGCGGCCACCGCGGTCCAGACCCCGATGGCCACGGCGCGTTCACGGCGGTCGGGAAAGACCGCCCGGAGGATCGACAGCGTCGCGGGCATGATCATCGCGCCGCCGACACCGAGCAGGGCGCGGGCCCCGATGAGTATCCCGGGGCCGGTGGAGAAGGCCGCGACGGCCGAGGCCGCGCCGAACAGCCCGTATCCGATCAGCAGGACCCGGCGGCGGCCCACCCGGTCGCCGAGCGTGCCGAAGAGGATCAGCAGTGCGGCGCAGACCAGCGGATAGGCGTCGACGATCCAGAGCAGCTGGACGGCACCGGGGTGCAGGTCCTCGGTGAGCGAGGGGACCGCGACATGCAGGACGGTCGCGTCGAGGGCGACGAGCAGCAGGCTGACGCACAGGACGACAAGAACGACCCAGCGGTTGGCACCGGCCGCGACGGCGACGCCGGGGCGCCTGCCCACTGTGGACGTCCCTGACATGCGCATACCTCCCACAACGGTGTGTCCCTCGCGCTCGGCGGACCTGGGGGCGTGCGCCTCCGGGGCCCGGCTTCGACGGGCGAGTGAGCCGTCAGAGTACGCGAGACCGCGCGCCTGCCACGTGGCCCATCTCACCTCCCGGGGCACCGGTCCGCGCCCGCCCGGCACCCGGTCAAACGATCTTGCCGGGGCGACGGCGCGGCATCGGCGGCCGGAAGGAAATACCGAGCGCATACCTCAAAAGTCTTTACCAGAGGGCCGATAACACGAGCGTAAGGGCCTTCTTGCATATAACGAGACCCACGAACCGCTATTCGACATTGCGTTGGAATAAACAAGCGGATGAGACATAGTCCACATCACATCGTCATCACAAAGAGACCGGATCGGCCAGCCTTGTCACTCACTCGCTGTAACGTCGATTGAGTGCGTATCGACCGAATCTTTACCCGCCTGGACCGGGAGCCGGAACCGCCGAAGCTAGAGATCCCGCGGATGAGCCGGACCCGGATCGCCCTGCTCGGCTCGACGCTGGCCTTCTACCTGGCCATCGTCGTCGCCGTGCTGTCCACGTCCTGGCTCGTGGGACTGGACTGGAAGGTCATGCTCTTCCGGCCGTACCAGCAGTGGCCCCAGCTTCATGCCTTCCTCGACTACTTCGTGGTGCTCGGCCAGCGCGGACCCACCGCGGTGATGGTCGCGGCCTGGCTCGGCTGGCGCTCCTGGCGGCAGCACACCCTCAGACCCCTGCTGACCCTCGGCGCGGCGCTGCTGCTGCTGAACATCACGGTGGGCGCGGTCAAGCTCGGCCTCGGCCGCCTCGGCCCGCACTACGCGACCCAGATCGGCTCGGCCGAGCTCTTCGCCGGCGGCGATATATTTCCGTCGGGCCACACCGCCAACGCGGTCGTGACCTGGGGAATCCTGGCCTACCTGGCCACCACCCCGCTGGCCAGGCGCTGGCTCTCGGTGGGCTCGGCCGCACTGGCCCTGGGCGTCGGAGCCACCACGGTGTACCTCGGTACGCACTGGTTGAGCGATGTGCTGCTCGGCTGGGCCGCCGGTCTGCTGGTCCTGCTGGGCCTCCCCTGGTTCGAGCCACTGATCGGCCGCACCGAGACCGCGATCTTCGCGGTGCGCGAGAAACTGCGCGCCGCCCGCCGCAGGCCCGCCGCGCCCGCGCCCATACCGGTCGACGTCCAGCCCGCGCTGTTCCCGCACGGCCAGCCGCGCGCCGAAGGCTCCGACGACGAGAGCCAGCCGCTGGAGCCGGTGGGCATCGCGGGGCGCTCCGGCAGTACGCCCAGGAGCGGCACGCACCCCACCTCGCTGCAACGGGCGCACGGCCCGCGCTCGGACCGCACGCCTGTCACTCCGGCCGGCAGCCGCCGTCCCCCGCACGCCGACCGCACCCCGCGCACCGGTCAGACACGGCCGGTTCCGGGGGGCTCCACCTGACAGCGGAGGCGGTACGCACAGACTCCTCAGCAGTACGAAGGCCCCGGCCCGGGATCTCTCCCGGGCCGGGGCCTTCGTACTGCTGCGGGAACGCGGGCTCCGCCGCGCCGGCCGACGCGGGGATCAGCCCGGCCAGCAGCGGACGACCTTCCCGCCGTCGACCTCGAAGTTGAGCCGGCCCGACAGGAACTCCATGGTGATGACGGTGCCCGTGGGCAGCGCTCTCACGGTGGACCAGCCGCGTTCCCTGGCCAGCTGCCCGGCGCGCTCCTCATCGAGGCCCACATAGCTGTCGGGGGCGTCGTCAGGCTGTACGGGAGGGGTCGGAATGGGTGCCATGACACCCACCGTAGGCCCCGGGCCAGGGTGGCGGAAGGCCGGCGGGGCCGGTGTCCCTGATCACGCCGGGATCCGCCTGCTGTCACACTTCTGTCACAGCGCCAACACAGCTGTTCGGCCGTGGCCCGTCACCCGAAGGGGTGTTCCGTACCGGTCGAATCTGCATTGCACTCACGGTGAACCACGGACCATTTTCCGCCCCCGGAATTTCACAGGAACCGGCCCGCACACGGGTGCCGAATTTCCGGTGAATAGAGCGGGGAGAAAAATAACAGGAACGCGGTTGATTCACGAATTCCCTACAGAATCCGCACCACCCGGGATGCCCGCCCGTCAGCCCTTCGGCGGGTCGACCCGCACGCTGAGGTCGTTGTCCACCGTGTAGTACGGCGTGGCCGTGGCGGCCCGCACCGCTCCGTCGCCGCACGGCGAACCGGGGTAGACGAAGACGGACTTCCGGTCGGCGATGTCGTCGAGGATCCGGCTGATCCGGACGCCCGGACCGCTCCCCTCCGCGCCCTCCGGCAGCAGCCACAGGTCCCAGAACCGGGCCCCTTCGCCGTCGCCCACGGCCAGCGGCCCGCAGTGCAGGGTGCAGCTGAACGCTCCGTCGTCACCGCCGGTCCGCACCGGTTCGCGGTGCACCTGTCCCGGCGCGCCGCGCAGCCTCGCCTCCACCACCGCGTCCGCGCCGAGCCCCGCCCCGTACAGCTGCCCGCTTACGGTCAGCGCACCCGGCCGCACGGTGAGTTCACCGGCTTCCGCGTGCGGTGAGCGGAACCAGCTGCGGACCGCGAGCATCCCGTCGGCCGTGCGGTACGGGATGCGGGCGACCACTGCCGTGGCCGCGGGATGCGGTGTGCGGTCGGTCAGCTTCCGCAGGTCCCTGAGACCCGGCTCGACGCCCTGCTCGCCGGCCGGTCCGCCCTCCGTGAAGACGTCCCAGCGCCCCTCCCTGAGCTCAGCGGCGGCGTCCAGAACGGCGTGACCCCCGGAAGAGCCGCCGTCCGGGGACTCCGTGAGCGCCAGCCGGACCCGGTCGCCGGACTTGCGCCGCTTCAGTACCAGTGCGGTCGGGCCGGCCGCCGCGACGGCGAAGCCGATGGTTCCGTCGGCGTCGGCCGTGCAGTCGACGGCGTACGGCAGCCGGTCCTCGCTGGTCCCTGTCATGCGGCCCTCCTCCTTCGCACGGCGCCGGAGATCCGGTGCCGCAGTCCGTACGTCCTGCTCCCGGCCGTGCCACGGGCGCGCAGCAGTCCTTCGCCCAGCGCGCCGCGGGACGGCCCGCCGCCGTGCCCGGCGGCCAGTTCGGTGAAGAGCGCCTCGTGCCGTGCCGCGACCGGCGCGGGGTCGAAGCGCGCGGAGCTGTCGCGCGCGGCCCTTCCCATCGCGGCGCGCAGGGCGTCGTCCTCGATCAGCTGGAGGAGGGCAGCCGCTATGGCCCTGGTGTCGCCCACGGGCACCAGCCGCCCGTCGACGCCGTCGCTGATGATCTCGCGGGGACCGTGCGGGCAGTCGGTGGAGACAACCGGCAGCCCGGAGCGCATCGCCTCGACGAGCGACATGCCGAAGGATTCGAGACGCGAAGTGACCGCGGCCACCGAACCCTTGACCCACTCCGCCTCGATCGGGTTGGCCGGGCCCATCAGGAACACGTGGTTGTACAGGCCCAGTTCATCGATCAGGGCACGCAGGGCGCTCTTCTCGTTGCCGCTGGCGTCGCCGCTGCCGTAGATCCGCAGCCGCCAGTCCGGGCGGACCTCCACCACCTGGCCGAAGGCGCGGATCAGCAGGTCGAACCGCTTCGTCTCGGTCAGCCTGCCCGCTGCCACGACCCACTTCGCCGTGGTGTCGGAGACCGGGAGACGCGGCGCGGGAACGCTGTTGGGGATCGCGTCGATCCGCAGGCCGGGAAGGGCGAGCCCGTTACGGTACGCGCGTGCGTCGGCCTCGGAGACCGTGGTGACCGCGTCCAGCAGGCCGTAGCGGTACCCGATCTCGCGGCGCAGCAGGGCGTTGTGGCTGTCGAGCGTGAGGTGCTCCTGGCCGACCCGGACCGGTCCGCGCCGCGTCTGGCGGGCGATCTGCACATTGAGCCCCGGACGGGTGCCGACGATCACGTCGGCCTCCAGGGACTTCAGATATCCGGCGATCCGGGTGTCCGTGAGCCGGCTGTACTGGCGGTGGCGGTGATCGCCCCGGGGAAAGACGATGGCCGGCCTGGCATGGTCCGGATCGTCCCCGGCGTAGTCCGCGCTGTCCTTGCGCATATCGACGAGATGAGTCATCCGTACGCCGTCCGGAGCGCCCAGCGTCGGCCGGTCGAGGTGCCGGAAGACGGAGACGATCTCCACATCGTGCTGCTGGGCCAGCGTGCCGGCCAGCGTGAAGGTGGTCCGGATCGTGCCGCCGATGCCGTAGGCGTTGTGGAGCATGAAAGTAATGTGCATGTCGCCGTCGTGTCCCCCGCGTCGCCGCCGTGTGCCCGGGACCGCGGCACCCCGGCGCCCCCGGTGTCCCGGATCTCCCCCCGTGACTGCCGTGCGAAGGGACTCTACTCGGGCCCGCCGGCCCCTCGGGCGGAGCCCCGGGCCGTGGCAGGCAGGGTCAGCCTGGTACCGACGGCGAGCCGGTCGGGGTGCGCCCCGACGGAGCGGGCGTTGGTCCGGTAGAGCGCGGACCAGCCGCCCTTGACCCCGTAGTGCCTGGCGATGGAGCTGAGGGTCTCGCCGGACGTCACGACATGGCCCCGGCCCGCGGCCCCGTCGAAGCCGTACCGCTTGGAGCAGACCGGCCAGGCCCCCCAGCCCTGGGCGGCGAGGATTCTCTCCGCGACGGTGATCTGCTGCTCACGGGTGGCCAGATCGGCCCGCGGTGCGTACGCGAGGCCGCCGTACTCGACCCAGGTCGACTGGAGGATCTGCAGCCCGCCGTAGAAGGTGTTGCCGGTGTTGGCGTCCCAGTGGCCGCCGCTCTCGCACTCGGCGATGCATCCCCAGGGCCGCTGGTCACCGGTGCAGGCCAACGGCCTGGACTCCGGAGCCCGGGCGGAGGCCGTGGCGACGTGCGGCGAGGCGGCCTGCGCACCGGACGGGGCCAGGGCGATCAGCAGGGCCAGCAGGGCGGCGGGCCACACGCGAGGGGTCGGCATCGGGCCACGCTAAGCAGAGCGGATCAGATGATGATCGTGCCGCGCGGCCCACGGCGGCCGTCCCACCCGCTCGGCGGACCGCTCGTCCTCCCCCGGGCGCCGCCATCCATTTCTGTCCGCCTTTACGCGTGACCCCCGAAGGCGGTCTCCCGTTGTTCTCTTGTTGGCCGGGAACTGCCCGGCGCACGAACCGAGTTCGAGGAGCCACCCGTGCCGCGCATGCTCGACGTCAGCCAGGACGTACGTGCCGAGATCGGCGACGAAGAAGCCGATCTCCTGCTCGCCGGGGACAACGCCCCGGGCAGCTACGACTGCACCTCCTGCCGTACCCCCGGAGACTCCGAGCAGGAGCGCACCAGCACGGTGCTGTTCGTCGGCGACGAGACGGCCGTGCTCGCCTTCGCCCACGCCACCTGCATCCCCTCACAGGTCGTCAAGGTCTCCGAGACGCAGCTCCAGGGCGCCGTACGGAGCATCACGGGCGAGGGCCCCGACGCGCAGCAGGGACCGCCCGTCCCGCCGGTCGCGGCAGGCCCTGAGCAGGCCGTGCTCGGCATCACCAGCGGTCTCGTGCTGATCCAGGGCGAGCTCTGCCCTGCACTGGTCGTCGAGCCGACCGCGCCGGTCGTCCGGCCCGGCTCCACCGGCACGGGCGACGACTTCCTGGACCTCCTCACCGAGCAGGGGTTCCTGCCCGTGGCCGGTCTGGAGCAGCTGCCGAGCGCCCTGCCGGGCTGGTCCGTGCTGCTCGCCATGGGACAGCTGCACGCCATCCTCCAGCCGGGCACGGGCGGCGGCAGCCCCGTCTCCTGGTGGCAGGCGCACCAGCCGCTGCATGTCACCGACGGCTGGCGCACGGCGGCCAACAAGTCGCACACGGTGCTGGTCTTCGCGGCCCCGGCGGGCTCGATCGGCCAGCAGGGCCGCGAGGACCTGCTGCGTGACGCTCTGGAGCGGGCGGCGATGCGGGGCGCGCTGGTGGCCGCCGCTCTTCCGCTGGCCGGTACCTGAGAGCCCGGATGACCGGATGCCGGTAAACCCCCAGCCATTTCCGGTTTGGGGGTTACCAGCATGTTTGCAGCGGAAATTCCGTTACTTCCGACCCGCATCCGATGAGCCCCGGGGTCGTTGGCCCCTGTGTGCACCCATACGAGCCGAGCCGCCAGCCGTACCAGTCTCAGATCCCCGCGATGCGCCCGTCGCAGGACCCGGCGGGGAACCGTTCCGCCACACCGATCTACGACGCGCTCTACTCCGAGTACCGCAGATCGTTCCGTACGCTCCCCGGCGACCGGAACAACGAGGAGCACACCGGCTTCACGGCTTTCGGCACCGGGATGCACGGGGGCGGGATGCACAGCCCCGGTATGCATGGCACGGGGATGCACGGGGGCGGGATGCACACGGGCGGCGGCAGCGCACAGCGGCCGCCGGAGAACCCCGGGTCCTGGCAGCGCCAGTACAACAGCGGGCAGGCGCGGCCCGCGCTGCCGCCGGGCCCGCGCCGGGGCATGTGACACCCCGGCCCGACGGAAGCCGGCGAACGGTGACAGCTGCCGGGCCGGTGGCATCCACCCGCCCGGCAGCCTGCCCGCGCCCGACTACTTCTTGCGGCCGCGCTTCTCGCGCACCCGGACCGAGATGTGGATCGGCGTGCCGTCGAAGCCGAACTCCTCACGCAGCCGGCGCTCGATGAAGCGCCGGTAACCGGCCTCCAGGAAGCCGGACGCGAAGAGGACGAACCGCGGCGGCATCGTCCCGGCCTGGGTGCCGAAGAGGATGCGCGGCTGCTTTCCACCGCGGACCGGGTGCGGGTGGGCGGCGACGATCTCGCCGAGGAAGGCGTTGAGCCTGCCGGTCGGGATCCGGGTCTCCCAGCCCTTGATGGCCGTCTCGATCGCCGGGACCAGCTTCTCCATGTGGCGCCCGGTGCGGGCGGAGACGTTCACCCGGGGCGCCCAGGTGACCTGGCCGAGCTCGGTCTCGATCTCCCGCTCCAGGTAGTAGCGGCGCTCCTCGTCAAGGTTGTCCCACTTGTTGAACGCGAGGACCATCGCCCGGCCCGCCTCGACGGCCATGGTGATGATGCGCTGGTCCTGGACGCTGATGGACTCGGTGGCGTCGATCAGGACGACCGCGACCTCGGCCTTCTCCACAGCGGCCGCGGTACGCAGTGACGCGTAGTAGTCCGCGCCTTCCTGGAGGTGCACCCGGCGGCGGATGCCCGCCGTGTCGATGAACTTCCAGACGATGCCGCCGAGCTTGATCAGTTCGTCGACCGGGTCGCGGGTGGTGCCCGCCATCTCGTTGACGACGACACGGTCCTCGTTCGCGACCTTGTTGAGCAGCGAGGACTTGCCGACGTTCGGACGGCCGATGAGCGCGATCCTGCGCGGGCCGCCGACCGTGGTGCCGAAGGTCTGGGCCGGTGCCTCGGGAAGCGCTTCGAGTACGGCGTCCAGCATGTCGCCGGTGCCGCGGCCGTGCAGCGAGGAGACCGGGTGCGGCTCGCCGAGACCGAGCGACCAGAGGGTGCTGGCGTCGGCCTCACCGCTCTGCCCGTCGACCTTGTTGGCGCAGAGCACCACGGGCTTGCCCGCCCGGCGCAACAGCTTGACGACGGCCTCGTCGGTGTCGGTCGCGCCGACCGTCGAGTCGACCACGAAGACCACGGCGTCGGACGCCTCGATGGCGTACTCGGCCTGCGCCGCGACGGAGGCGTCCAGGCCCAGGACGTCCTGCTCCCAGCCGCCGGTGTCGACGACCTTGAAGCGGCGCCCGGCCCACTCGGCCTCGTAGGTGACGCGGTCGCGGGTGACACCCGGCTTGTCCTGGACGACCGCCTCACGGCGGCCGATGATGCGGTTCACCAGGGTCGACTTGCCGACATTCGGCCGGCCGACGACGGCGAGGACGGGCAGGGGGCCGTGCGAGGCCTCCTCAAGAGCGCCTTCGACGTCCTCGACGTCGAAACCCTCTTCCGCGGCGAGCTCCATGAACTCCGCGTACTCGGCGTCGCCGAGTGCTCCGTGGTCGTGCTGGTCGTTCATGAAGTCCGTTCCTCTGTTGCGTCATCGATGGACCGCGGTTGCGCGGTCCACTACTCAAGTCTCGCTCAGCGCCCGGTGAGGCGCCTGGCACTTTGCAGGTGGCCGGTGAGCCGCTGCTGGATCCGTACGGTGGCCTCGTCCAGCGCCTTGCGCGTACGCCGTCCGCTGCCGTCCCCCGCGTCGAAGGGCTCGCCGAACACCACATCGACCCGGCTGCGCAGCGGTGGCAGCGCCCTGACGAGGCGTCCGCCGCGTCCGGTGCTGCCCAGGACGGCCACCGGGACGATGGGTGCGCCCGCCCGCAGCGCGAAGTACGCGAGTCCCGCGCGCAGTGAGGCGAAGTCGCCCTCGCCCCTGGTGCCTTCGGGGAAGATCCCGAGGACACCTCCGCCGGCGAGTACCCCGAGGGCGTCCGTGACCGCTGTCCGGTCGGCGGTCTCGCGGTCCACTTTCAGCTGCCCGATTCCACGAAGGAACGGGTCGAGAGGACCGGTGAACGCCTCCTTCTTGATCAGGAAATGCACCGGCCGGGGCGCCGTTCCCATCAGCATGGGCCCGTCGATGTTGTGCGAGTGGTTCACGGCCATGATGACCGGCCCGCCCGCCGGGACCCGCCACGCACCGAGGACGCGGGGCCGCCACAGGCCGTACATCAGCCCGATGCCGATGCCCCGCCCGACCGCGGCACCACGTGGCCCGGGTGGTGTCACCTGGCGGCCCGCTTCTCCTCGACGAGGGTGACGACGCACTCGATGACCTGCTGAAGGGTCAGCTCCGTGGTGTCCACCTCGACCGCGTCGTCCGCCTTGGCGAGGGGCGATGTCTTACGGCTGGAGTCGGCCGCGTCCCGCTTGACGAGGGCGTCCTTGGTGGCGGCGAGACCGGCGGCCTGGCTGCCCTTGAGTTCGCCGCTGCGGCGCGCGGCCCGCGCCTCGGGGGAAGCGGTCAGGAAGACCTTGAGGTCCGCGTCCGGGAGGACGGTCGTCCCTATGTCGCGGCCCTCGACGACGATGCCGCCCTCGGCCGCGGCGGCGATCTCCCGCTGGAGCTCCGTGATCCGGGCCCGTACCTCGGCGACCGCGCTCACCGCGCTGACCTTGGCGGTGACCTCCTGGGTGCGGATGGGCCCCGAGGCGTCCGCGCCGTCGACGGTGATGGTCGGGGCGGCCGGGTCGGTGCCCGAGACGATGGCGGGCTTGGCCGACGCGTTCGCCACGGCCGCGGCGTCCTGGACGTCGACCCCGTTGCTGATCATCCACCAGGTGATCGCCCGGTACTGGGCGCCCGTGTCCAGGTAGCTCAGCCCGAGCTTGGCGGCGACGGCCTTCGACGTGCTGGACTTGCCCGTGCCGGAGGGGCCGTCGATGGCGACAATCACTGCTGCCGGGGTGTTCCGGGCGGCGGTTTCCACGGTGACGGACACCTTCCTGCTTCACGGGGCGGTATGTGCGGGACGCCGGTGCGCCCCGCACAAGGTTACTGGCTGGGGCGACCGTCCCGTTACGCCGTCCGGCGGCGGCGCCGCGCCCGGCCCCCGGGCGTTCCTGGTGGGCACTGCTGAGTGGGCGCTGCTGAGGGGCGGCGCTACTGGCGCAGCGCCCAGCCGTGCTCCTGGAGCGCCGTGGCCAGGGCGGGGGCCGCGCTCGGCTCCACCATCAGCTGCACCAGGCCGGCCTGCTGTCCCGTCGCGTGCTCGATCCGTACGTCCTCGATGTTGACCCCGGCCCGGCCGGCGTCCGCGAAGATCCTGGCCAGCTCGCCCGGCTGGTCGCTGATGAGGACCGCCACGACCTCGTACGCGGCAGGTGCGGCCCCGTGCTTGCCCGGCACCCGGACCCGGCCCGCGTTGCCCCGCTTCAGCACGTCCTCGATGCCCGCGACCCCGGTGAACCGCTTCTCCTCGTCGGCGGACTCCAGGGCGCGCAGTGCCCGTACCGTCTCGTCCAGGTCTTCGGCGACCCCGGTCAGGACGTCCGCCACCGGTCCCGGGTTGGCCGAGAGGATCTCCACCCACATCCGGGGGTCCGACGCGGCGATCCGGGTGACGTCCCTGATGCCCTGGCCACAGAGCCGTACGACCGTCTCGTCGGCCTGCTCCAGGCGGGCGGCGACCATCGAGGAGATCAGCTGCGGGGTGTGCGAGACCAGGGCCACGGCCCGGTCGTGCGCCTCGGCGTCCATCACCACGGGCACCGCCCGGCAGAGCGCGACCAGCTCCAGGGCCAGGTTCAGCACCTCGGTCTCGGTGTCCCGGGTCGGGGTGAGCACCCAGGGCCGCCCCTCGAAGAGGTCGGCGGTCGCGGCCAGCGGGCCCGAGCGCTCCTTGCCGGCCATCGGATGCGTACCGATGTAGGGGGCCAGGTCGCAGCCCATCTCCTCCAGCTCGCGGCGCGGCCCGCTCTTCACGCTGGCCACGTCGAGGTAGGCGCGGGCGACGCCGCGGCGCATCGCGTCGGCCAGCGTGGCTGCCACATGGGCGGGCGGTACGGCGATGATCGCGAGGTCCGCCCGGCCTTCGAGCGGTTCGTCGGTTCCGGCGCCGAGCGCGGCCGCGGTACGGGCCTGGGCCTCGTCGCGGTCGACGAGGTGGACCGTGATCCCCCGGCCGGCCAGTGCGAGGGCCGCTGAGGTACCGACCAGTCCGGTCCCGATGACGAGGGCGGTTCTCACTGGGCGATGTCCTTGCGCAGGGCCCCGGCGGCGCCGAGGTAGACATGGTTGATCCCGGACCTGGGCAGGTCGCTCTCGATGTGCGCGAGGATCCGCACGACGCGCGGCATGGCCCCGGCGATGTCCAGCTCCTGGGCGCAGATCAGCGGGACGTCCACGATGCCGAGTCCGCGCGCGGCAGCCGCCGGGAAGGCGCTGTGCAGATCGGGGGTGGCGGTGAACCAGATGCTGATCAGGTCGTCGACGGCGAGGCCGTTGCGCTCCAGGATGGCCGTGAGGAGGGCGGCGACCTGGTCCTCCAGGTGCCCGGCCTCGTCCCGCTCCAGCTGGACCGCTCCCCTGACCGCTCGTACCGCCACGTGCTGCTCCTCGCTCCCGTGAAACGTCCGCCGCGCGTCTGCCGCACCGGCTCCGTCCAGAGTAGTCAGCCGTACGGACATCGGCCGCCGCGCCCGACCTGCGAGACGGGGACGGGCGCGGTGGGCCCACTGCGCTGTCCTGCTCAGGCGTCCCAGAGCGCGCCGAGCGCCAGCAGTTCCCCGTGGTACTCGATCCGTTCCGCCCACTCACGCGGCCAGACGCCGGGGCCGAGGCGCGCACCGGCGAAGGCGCCCGCCAGGCAGGCGATCGAGTCGGAGTCGCCACTGGTGCAGGCTGCTCTGCGCAGCGCAAGGAGCGGTTCGTCGGGGAAGAGCAGGAAGCAGTGCAGCGCGGTGGCGAGGGCTTCCTCCGCGATCCAGCCCTCCCCCGTCGCCAGGCAGGGGTCCGTCTCCGGCGAGGGTGCGCGGAGCGCCGCGACGAGCCGGTCCAGGACGGCGAGGCAGTCGTCCCAGCCGCGGGCCATGAAGTGGGCGGGGGTTGCGCCGCCGGCGTCTCCCGCGTACGTCCAGAGGTCGCCGAGCCACCGCTCGTGGTAGCGCGTGCGGTTCTCGATGGCGTACGAGCGGAGCTGTCCCACCAGACCGGTCGGCTCTGCCCCGTGCGCCAGCAGGAACACCGCGTGCGCCGTCAGGTCACTGGCCGCCAGCGCCGTGGGGTGGCCGTGGGTGAGCGCGGACTGCAACTGGGCGGCTCCGGCGCGCTGTTCGGTGCTCAGTCCGGGTACGAGGCCGAGGGGCGCGACCCGCATATTGGCCCCGCATCCCTTGGACCCCAGCCGGCTCGCCTGCTGCCAGGGCCGGTCGCTGTCGAGGAGGCCGCAGGCGGTCAGACAGGTGTTTCCTGGCGCGCGGTTGTTGTCGGGCGAGTGGTACCAGGCGACGAACTCCTGCCGGACCGCCGCCGCCATCGACACCGGTTCGAGGATCCCGCGGTCCATCACGGTCCGCAGGGCCCGGCCCAGCGCGAGCGTCATCTGGGTGTCGTCGGTGACGAGCGCGGGGCGGGGCAGCGCCATCTCCCGCCAGGGGCCGTGCGTGGCGAGGATGGACGGTATGCCGTCGAACTCGGTGGGGTAGCCGAGGGCGTCCCCCAGGGCGAGTCCGATGAGGGCGCCGGTGGCGGCCTGACCGGCGGCGCTGCTCGTACGGCTGACGGGGCTCACACGGCTGGTACGGCTGACGGGACTCATTCGGGTCGTCCTTCCGGGCGCAGCAGAGGTGGGTGCAGGGCGGTGGCGGGACCCGCCCGGTAGAGGGCGGCCGGTTTGCCCCGGCCACCCGTCAGACGCGCGGCCCCCGGCACCGGTTCGACGAAACCCGGGCTGGCGAGGACCTTGCGGCGGAAGTTGGGACGGTCGAGCACGGTGCCCCAGACCGTCTCGTACACCTGCTGGAGCTCGCCGAGGGTGAACTCGGGCGGGCAGAACGAGGTGGCGAGGCAGCTGTACTCGATCCTGGCGCCGACCCGGCGGTGGGCGTCGGCCAGGATCCGGGTGTGGTCGAAGGCGAGAGCACGCTCCGTACCGGCGGGCATCCACTGGGCGTGGGCCGCGTCGCCGCCGCCCCGGGGCTCCGGCAGATCCGGTACGAGCGCGGCGTAGGCGACGGAGACGACCCGCATCCTGGGGTCACGGCCGGGCTCGCTGTACGTCCGCAGCTGCTCCAGATGGAGCGCGGCGGCGGTCTCCCCGGACAGCCCGGTCTCCTCGGCCAGTTCGCGTCTGGCGGCCTCCCCGGCCGACTCGTCCGGCAGGACGAACCCGCCGGGCAGCGCCCAGGCGCCCAGGTACGGGTGCTCACCGCGCCGTATCAGCAGGACGTGCAGCGCACCCTCCCGGACCGTGAAGACGGCCAGGTCGACGGCGACGGCGAACGGCGTGAAGGCAGAGGGGTCGTACGGGGCGCGGGACCGGTGTTCCGTCATGCGCGCCCCCTCCGGCTCTGCCGGTGCACGGCCTCCCGGAATCCGGTCCACCCCCGTGGGCCCGGTTCACCGGGCGGCCGTGCACCCGCCCTTCTTTATGGTCACCATGACTATAAAGCCGATGAGCCGGGCGGGCAAGAGAGAACCCGGCCCCCGCACGGAGCGGGGACCGGGTTCCGGTTGCGTCTGCGGTGGCGGCTACAGGCCGACTTCCTTCATCAGCATGCCGACCTCGGTGTTGGTGAGGCGGCGCAGCCAGCCGGACTTCTGGTCGCCCAGCGGGATCGGGCCGAAGCTGACCCGCACCAGCTTCTCGACCGGGAAACCGGCCTCGGCCAGCATCCGGCGGACGATGTGCTTGCGGCCCTCGTGGAGGGTCACCTCGACCAGGTAGTTCTTGCCGGTGTTCTCGACGACGCGGAAGTGGTCGGCGCGTGCGTAGCCGTCCTCCAGCTCGATGCCGTCCTTCAGCCGCTTGCCGAGGTCGCGCGGCAACGGGCCCTGGATCGCGGCGAGATAGGTCTTCTTCACGCCGTAACGGGGGTGGGTCAGCCGGTGGGCCAGCTCGCCGTGGTTGGTGAGCAGGATGATGCCCTCGGTCTCCGTGTCGAGACGGCCCACGTGGAACAGCCGCGTCTCACGGTTGTTGACGTAGTCGCCCAGATTCTGGCGGCCGTCCGGGTCCTCCATCGAGGAGACGACACCGGCGGGCTTGTTCAGCGCGAAGAAGAGGTACGACTGGGTGGCGACCGTCAGGCCGTCGACCTTGATCTCGTCCTTCGGCAGGACCCGGCGGCCCTGCTCCATGACGATCTCGCCGTTGATCTCGACCCTGGCCTGGTCGATCAGCTCCTCACAGGCGCGGCGCGAGCCCATACCGGCCCTGGCCAGCACCTTCTGCAGGCGCTCGCCCTCCTCCTCGGCGCCGGGGAAGGTCTTGGGGGTCTTCACCTGCGGCTTGTTGTGCCGCTCCCGGTTGCGCTCCTCGATCTTGGCGTCGAGCTCGCGCGGCCTGGAGGGCTCCCGCTGGCCGTGCGGGCCGCGGCGCGGGGGCTGGCTCTGCGGGCTCTTCTTCGGGCCGCCCTTGGCGCCGCCGCGCGCGGCCGCGCCCCGGCTGCCCGCGGTCTTGCCACCGGGCTTGCCGCCGGCGGCCGGGCCGCCCCGGCCGCCACCCGCGGGCTTGCGGCCCTGGTCGTCGGAGGAACCCGTACCGACGTCGTAACGCCGCTCCTCGGGGCGGGGCCGGCGCGGACGCTCCTCCTGCTTGTCGCCGCGCCCTCCGCCGGCCCCGCCGGCACCGCCGGACGTCCGACGGGGCGGCTTCCCGCCCGCACCCCGGTTGTCCCGGTTGCCGGTTCCGCTGTTCCTGCCGTTGCTTCGCATCAAAGTTCCGTCTTGTCGTCTGCGTCGGTGTCCGGACCGTACGGTGCATCCGGATCGAACGACGGCACACCTTCTTGTGTCTCGGCCTCGATCGCATCCGCCTCCGGAAGGAAGGGCGCGAGCTCCGGGAGCTCGTCCAGGCCTCGCAGGCCCATCCGCTCCAGAAAGTAGTTCGTCGTCCTGTACAGGATCGCACCTGTTTCGGGTTCCGCGCCCGCCTCCTCCACCAGACCCCTCTGCAGGAGGGTCCGCATGACCCCGTCACAGTTGACTCCGCGGACCGCGGAGACCCGGGACCTGCTGACCGGCTGGCGGTAGGCGACCACCGCGAGGGTCTCCAGCGCGGCCTGGGTGAGCCGGGCCTGCTGCCCGTCCAGGACGAAGCTCTCGACGGCCGCCGCGTACTCGGGGCGGGTGTAGAACCGCCAGCCGCCGGCCACCAGCCGCAGGTCGAAGCCCCGGCCCTGGACGGTGTACTCGTCGGACAGCGCCCGCAGCGCGTCGGCGACCTCGCGTCTGGACCGGTCCAGGACCTTGGCCAGGTGTTCTTCGGTGGCCGGCTCGTCGACGACCATCAGGACCGCTTCGAGTTCGGGCTTGAGATCACTCATGCCGTCTCCTCCACCACTTGATCGAATTCGTCGGTCACCACGGGCTCCGCGCCGTCACCGCCGGTCCAGCGCACCAGCAGTTCGCCGAGCGCCTCCGGCTGGTCGAGGGCGACCGCCTTCTCGCGGTAGAGCTCCAGCAGGGCCAGGAAGCGGGCGACCACGGTGAGGGTGTCCGCCGCGTCCTCGGTGAGGGTGTGGAAGCTCACCTCGCCGCAGGAGCGCAGCCGGGCCACCACGATCTCCGCCTGTTCCTGAACGGAGACCAGCGGGGCGTGGATGTGGTCGATGTAGATCTGCGGTGCGGCCTTCGGCTGCATCGCCTTCACGGCGAGCTTCGCGAAGCCGTCGGCGCCGATGCTGATGACGACCTCGGGCAGCAGCGCCGCGTGGTGCGGCTCCAGTCCCACGGTGCGCGGATACCGCTTGCCCTCGGCCTCGAACCGGTCGCTGAAGATGTCGGCGATCTGCTTGTACGCGCGGTACTGGAGCAGCCGGGCGAAGAGCAGGTCCCGCGCTTCGAGCAGCGCGAGATCGGCCTCGTCCTCGATCTCGGCCGCGGGCAGCAGCCGCGCCGCCTTCAGATCGAGCAGAGTGGCGGCGACCACCAGGAACTCCGTGGTCTGGTCCAGGTCCCACTCCGCGCCCATGGCCCGGATGTGCGCCATGAACTCGTCGGTGACCTTCGACAGGGCGATCTCGGTGATGTCGAGCTTGTGCTTGGAGATCAGCTGGAGGAGGAGGTCGAAGGGCCCTTCGAAGTTGGTGAGCCGCACCGTGAACCGGCCGTCGCGCGGCTCGTCCGGATCACCGTCCTCCGGCTGAACGGAGGCCGGCGGGGGCGGTGGCACCGGGAGTGCGGGGTCGGCCACCGGCTCCGGCGCCGGTCGGGACGCCGTCACAGGTACCGGATCGGGCCCGGGTACCGGATCGGGCCCGGGCGCGCGTACGGGCGCCGCGCCGGGCTCCGGCGTCCTCTGCCCCACGGAAGGCGCCCCCGGGCCGCGCCCCAGGGCGCGGCGGCGGGTCGGCGCGGAGTCGTCGGCGGCAGGCATTGCGGTCCAGGGTACGGAAGTACGGGCGCGGGAAGGCCACCGGCGCGCAGCCGCTCAGCGCCCGCGCCGCCGTCGTATCAGCGCCCGCGCAGCCGCCGTACGAGAATGCTGGCGTCGCCGCGCGACTCCAGGTCGGCGAGCACCACGGCCACCGCCTCCCGGACGATGCGCCCGCGGTCCACGGCGAGGCCGTGCTCACCGCGCAGCACCAGACGCGCGTGTTCGAGGTCCATCAGCTCCTCGGCCGAGACATAGACCGTGATCTTCTCGTCGTGCCGCTCACGCCCGGTGGGGCGCCGGTTGGCCCCCCTGCCGCCGCCCCGGCGGCGCTGCTGGCCGGCCGGGGCCACCGGCGCGGTCATGGGCCGCGCCTCCTGCGGTCTGCGGCCCGCGGCCGCCTCCGCCCCGTCGGTCCTGCTGCGGGACTCGGTGGTCTCCGCCGCGGCGGTGGAGTGCTCCGCCGCCGCGGACCCGTCCCGCTCGGCGGAGGGCGCGGCCGGTGCGGCCGGGTCGCTCTCGCCCGCGGGTCCGGGGATCCGTGCCTCGCCGTTGACCGGCCGCCGCGGGGACGACGACTGGAGCGCCATCCCCCCGGTCGTACGGAACAGCTCGTCGGCCCCCGGCAGACTCACTCGGCGTGACACCGGGCGAGCACCTCCCTGGCGAGCTGACGGTAGGCGGCCGCGCCGACCGAGTTGGAGGCGTACGTGGTGATGGGCTCACCGGCGACCGTGGTCTCCGGGAAGCGCACGGTCCGGCCGATGACTGTGTGATACACGTGGTTGTCGAAGGCTTCGACGACACGCGCGAGCACCTCGCGGCTGTGCACCGTACGGGAGTCGTACATCGTGGCCAGGATCCCGTCGAGCTCCAGGTCGGGGTTGAGCCGCTCCTGGACCTTCTCGATGGTCTCGGTCAGCAATGCCACCCCGCGCAGCGCGAAGAACTCGCACTCCAGCGGCACGATGACCTTGTGCGCGGCCGTCAGCGCGTTCACGGTCAGCAGACCGAGCGACGGCTGGCAGTCGATCACGATGTAGTCGTAGTCCTGCATCAGCGGCTTGAGCGCGCGCTGGAGCGTGGACTCCCGGGCCACCTCGCTGACGAGCTGCACTTCGGCGGCCGACAGGTCGATATTGCTGGGCAGCAGGTCCATGTTGGGCACTGCGGTCTTGAGCAGGACCTCGTCCGCCGCCATGCCCCGCTCCATGAGCAGGTTGTAGACGGTGAGGTCGAGCTCCATCGGGTTCACACCGAGACCGACGGAGAGCGCGCCCTGCGGGTCGAAGTCGACCAGCAGCACCCGCCGTCCGTACTCCGCGAGGGCGGCGCCCAGGTTGATGGTCGACGTGGTCTTGCCCACGCCGCCCTTCTGGTTGCACATCGCGATGATCTTGGCGGGACCGTGATCGGTCAGCGGTCCTGGAATCGGGAAGTACGGCAGCGGCCGTCCGGTCGGGCCGATCCGCTCGCGGCGCTGGCGGGCAGCGTCCGGGGCGAGCGTGGCCGCGTACTCCGGGTCGGGCTCGTACTCGGCGTCGGGGTCGTAGAAGTGACCCTCGGGGACCTCGTTGTAGACGGCGAGATGGGTGGTCGTATCGCCACTCCGGTCGCCGGCCCTGGCGTTCACGTGTAGGCCGTCCATACTCTGGTGGGCTGTCGTCATGTGCGGGTGGGTCTGGTGGCTCGCGGAGGCGCGGACAGCGACGGAGCCGACAGCCTCGCGCCCCGCAGGGCCGTGGCCCCGAGCAGGCGTTCCTGATCGACCACCCCCGGGAGTAAATGTCGACTCATTCACAAGTCGTCTTACCTCCTTGGACGTGACCAGGAAACTTTATCGATAGGTCAGCGTGGCACCATGCCGACGATGGGCGACTCTATGGCGTGTCACCGGTCCGCAGCAACACAATCCGCCGGACCCGGCCCGATGTGTCGGCAACGGAACACCCCGGTGTCAAGGGCGTACAGGGATCACTCGGCGGGTTTCACGGGTGTACGAAACGGCTAAAGGGTTACGTTCGCGGCGAGTTGAACGAGGGGCGCAAAGGGGGCAGACGCGCAACCGGCCGGACCTCGGCGTGCAAGGTCCGGCCGGTTGCGTGAGATTGACGACGCGTGTTGACGGGTCAGCCGAGCAAGGCGCTCAGTTCGACGTGCGGAAGACCGAGGTCCTCGGCGACCGAGCGGTAAACGACCTGCCCGTCATGCGTGTTGAGACCTAGCGCGAGCGCGGGGTCGCGGCGCAGCGCGTCCTCCCAGCCCCGGTTCGCGAGCTCCACGATGTACGGGAGCGTGGCGTTGGTGAGGGCGTAGGTCGACGTACGCGGCACCGCGCCCGGCATATTCGCCACGCAGTAGAACACCGAGTTGTGGACCTGGAAGGTCGGCTCGGCGTGCGTGGTCGGACGCGAGTCCTCGAAGCAGCCGCCCTGATCAATCGCAATGTCGACAAGTACACTTCCGGGCTTCATCTTGGCGACGAGCGCGTTGGTGACGAGCTTCGGCGCCTTGGCACCGGGGATGAGCACGGCGCCGATGACGAGGTCCGCAGCGACGACCGCCTTCTCCAGCTCGAACGCGTTCGAGACGATCGTCTGCACCTTGGTGCCGAAGATCCGGTCCGCCTCGCGGAGCTTGTTGATGTCCTTGTCCAGCAGCGTGACGTGGAAGCCCATGCCGATGGCGATCTGCGTGGCGTTCCAGCCGGAGACGCCGCCGCCGATGACGACCGCCTCGCCCGCCGCCGTACCGGGCACACCGCCGGGCAGCACACCGCGGCCGCCCGCCGAGCGCATCAGGTGGTACGCGCCGACCTGCGGGGCGAGCCGGCCGGCCACCTCCGACATCGGGGCGAGCAGCGGCAGCTGGCGGTTCGCGGTCTCGACCGTCTCGTACGCGATGGCCGTGGTGCCGGACTCCAGCAGGGCGTCCGTGCACGCGCGGGAAGCGGCGAGGTGCAGGTACGTGAAGAGCGTCTGGTCCTTGCGAAGGCGGTGGTACTCCTCGGCGATGGGCTCCTTGACCTTGAGCAGCAGGTCAGCGGCGGCCCACACCTCGTCGGCTGTGGGGAGGATGCGCGCGCCCGCGGCCACGTACTCCTCATCGGTGATCGCGGAGCCGACGCCCGCACTCTGCTCGATGACGACCTGGTGTCCATGGCGCACCAGCTCGTGCACGCCTGCCGGGGTGATGGCCACCCGGAACTCGTTGTTCTTGACCTCGCGGGGGATGCCGACCAGCACGTCGATCACGGTCCTTGAATCTGGGGGGTGATGTTCTGGAGATGACGCATATATCCGGCAATGCACAGCAGAGCTGAGGCATCCCGGATGGACGCGATGAAAACCAGTGTTAATGAAGGACTTCGTGCTGTCTAGCCTTCCAAAGCAATAATCTTCAGTCGAGCCACCACGGATTTCGTAGGCAAATCTCTAATCGGCCAGCAATCTCTCAGCCGAACCGCGGTGCAGCTGGGCCGCCGCCGAGTCGCCCAGCCGCTCCAGAGTGTCGGCCAGCCGCAGGTGCAGCGCCGCCTGAAGCCGCACGTCATCGGCGCGCCGGGCCCACTCCACCGCCTCCGTACAAGTGCGGAGCGACTCGTCGGGGCGCCCCGCGTACTCCTGCACCCGGGCCACCTCGCTGAGCGCCCGCGCCTGGGCCGGCAGGTCCCCCGCCCTGCGGTACCCGGCCACGGCGGCCCGCCAGCTGCGCAGCGCGTCGGTGTAGTGGCCCGCATAGGTGTGCACGGTGCCGAGCCGTCCGTGGAGCCGGGACTCGTCCGCCAGTTCCCCCCGCGCCTGCCGCTGGGAGAGCGCTCGCCCGTACCAGTCGCAGGCCCGCTGCCAGTCCCCCAGCTCCTGGTAGGCGCCGCCGACGGATTCCGTCGCCCGGCCGGTCGCGTACGGGTCGTTCGCCGCGCGTCCGGCGTCCAGCGCGGCCCGGTAGCGGTCCAGGGCCTCGCGGGTGCGGCCGGTCCGCGCGTCGAGATCGGCGAGGTTCAGCAGCGCCGCCGCCTGCTCCCGGTGCAGCCCGCGCCGCTCGGCGACGCCCAGCACCAGCTGGTGGAGGCCGTACAGCTCGGCGGCGGCGGCCTCGGCCCCGCGGTGCGCGGTCAGGGCCCTTACGAACGCGGCGACCAGCCGTCTGGCCAGCGTGTCCAGCTCGCCGTCCGCGACCGCCAGCCGTGCGCTCGCGAGCAGCGCGGGCTCCCGCAGCCGGAGCCACTCGGCGGCGGCCGGGGCGTTCGCGAAGCGGAGCGTGCGGGGCAGCCCGGCCAGTTTCCTGCGGGACGGCGAGCCGTCCGGGTCGGTGACCGCCCGGCAGGACTGGAGCAGCCGCACGGTCCGCTCCAGCAGCCGCGCCCTGGCCAGCTGCACCTCGGCGGGCCGGTCCTGGGCCTCCATCAGTGCGCGGAGCAGCGGGGCGAGGCAGCCCGGCACCTCGAACTGCCCCTCCGAACAGGCGCGCAGCAGGCCCAGCCCGGCGAAGTCCTCCAGGGTGGACCGGGCGGCTGACACCGAGCAGCCGGCCAGCGCTGACGCCGTGTGCGCGTCGGCCAGTCCGGCGGGGGCGAGGGCCAGCAGCCGCAGTATCCGGGCGGCCGGCTGCGGCAGGGAGCCGTACACGAACCGGAAGGCGCGGGCCAGCGGGCGGGCGGCCGCGGGCCCGTCGGCCTCGTCGGGCAGGTTCCGGAACTGCTGGGCGACGTCCGCGACCGACACCTTGGGCCTGGCGGCGAGCCAGCCGCCGAGCAGCACCAGCGCCGCGGGCTGCCCGCCGCACTCCTCGGACAGCGCCTCGGCGGTCCGCGGGTCCACGGTGACGCGGACCGCGCCGGTGAAATCTCCCAGCAGTCCGACGGCGGACCCGGTGTCCAGACCGCCGAGCGTGCAGGGCCTGACATCGGGGATACCGGTCAGCGGGCCGGTGGAGACGGCCACGACCAGGGAGTCCGAGATGTCGGGAAGGAAAGGATCGACCTGTCCGGCGTCAGCCGCGTCGTCCAGGACGAGCAGGACCCGGCGCCCGGCCAGTGCCTCGCGGACCAGTCCGGTGAGGTCGTCGTCGGCGGCGCCCGCGGGAGCGGGGACGCCGAGCGCGCCGAGCAGCCGGCGTGCGGTGTCCCCGTCGGGCACCCGGTCGCCGCCGGGTGTGGTGAGCCGGGCGCTCAGCACCCCGTCCGGGTAGTCGGCGGTGAGCTGTCCGGCCAGTTCGGCGGCGAGTGCGCTCCGCCCCGACCCCGGCTTTCCCGCGATGAGCAGCACCCGGGGGCGGGCGCCCTTGCGGCCGGCCATGGTGTCCAGACCTGCCCGCTCGATGTCGGCGCGCAGCGCCTTCAACTCCCGCTGCCTGCCGAAGAAGTGACCGGTCGTCCGGTCGGCGTCCGATGTCGTGACCCGGTCGACCGCGTCCACCGCCTGATCCGTCACGGGCTCGCTCCGTCCGCCTGCGCACCGGCCCGCCGGGGGCCCGGACGGGACGGTGCCGAGCGTAGTTCACGTATTCAGACGAACCAGGTGGGGCAGGGCGGGCACAGTAGGCATGTCCCTCAATCGGATCAGCAGATCATCAGATCGAAAGCCGAAAAGAGGGGCCGAAAAGAGGGGGCCGGAAAGTGCCGGTGGCCGGGCGGGGCCGTTCTACGCCTCGAAGGGCCGGGCGGGCCAGGGGGCGTCGGCCGGGCGCAGTGCGTCCAGGCCGTCGCCGTTGAGGGCGGCGGTGAGCGCCAGGACCCCCACGACCAGGCAGGTGTTGTGCAGCTCTCCGGCGAGCGCGCCCCGGACGAGCTCCGCGGGGTCGACCCGGGCGTGCTCCATGTCCGCCTCCTCCTCGGAGACCTCGAAGCGCGCGCCCTCGGCCTCGGAGACCTCACGGGCGAGGAAGATCCGTACGGCTTCGTCGCAGCCGCCCGGCGTCGGGTACACATCGGCGAGCACCCGCCAGTTCTCGGCCTTGACGTGCGCCTCTTCGTACAGCTCGCGCTGCGCGGCGTGCAGCGGGTTCTCACCGGGGATGTCGAGCAGCCCCGCCGGGATCTCCCAGAGCTTCTGCCGTACGGGGTGGCGGTACTGGCGCAGGACGATGACCTTGCCCTCGTCATCGAGTGCGAGGACGGCCACCGAGCCGGGGTGGACCTGGTAGTCGCGGTGCACGACGGTCCCGTCGGGCATCACGACGTCGTCGGTGCGGACGCTGGTCTTGTTCCCGGTGAAGGGGGTGGTGGTCGCGGTGACCTGCCACTCCTCTGCGGTGTCCCTGATGGCCATGGAAGCGTCCTCTCAAATGCGGAAACCGGGGCGGGGGCTCATGAGAACCCCGCCCCGGTCAACCGTAACGCCCGTGTCCGCGTGCTACTTGCCCGTCTTGCGCGCCACGGCGGCCTTCACCAGACCCGCGAAGAGCGGGTGCGGCCGGGTGGGCCGGGAGCGCAGCTCCGGGTGGGCCTGGGTGGCGACGAGGTAGGGGTGCACCTCGCGGGGGTACTCGACGTACTCGACGAGCTTGTTGTCGGGGGACGTGCCCGAGAAGACCAGACCGGCCTTGGTCTCCAGCTCGGCGCGGTAGGTGTTGTTGACCTCGTAGCGGTGGCGGTGGCGCTCCTCGACGTACGGCTGGTCCTCGTACGCCTCACGGACGAGCGAGCCCTCGGCGAGCTTCGCCGGGTAGAGGCCGAGCCGCATGGTGCCGCCCAGGTCGCCGGCGCCCTCGACGTAGGCCAGCTGCTCCTCCATCGTGGAGATCACCGGGTGGCCGGTGGCCGCGTCGAACTCGGTGGAGTTGGCGTCCGGGATACCCGCGACGTTCCGCGCCGCTTCGATGACGATGCACTGGAGGCCCAGGCAGAGGCCGAGCAGCGGGATCCGGTTCTCGCGGGCGTACTGGATCGCGCCGACCTTGCCGTCGACCCCGCGCTCGCCGAAGCCGCCCGGGATGCAGATCGCGTCGACGTCCCCGAGCTGCTTCTTCGCGGCGGCCTGCGTTTTGCAGTCGTCGGAAGTGACCCACTTGACCTTGACCCGGGCCCGGTTGGCGAAGCCGCCGGCCCGGATGGCCTCGGTGACCGAGAGATAGGCGTCGGGCAGGTCGATGTACTTGCCGACCAGCGCGACGGTGACCTCGTGGTCGGGGTTGTGGACGCGGTCCAGCAGGTCGTCCCAGGTGGACCAGTCCACGTCGCGGAACGGCAGGTCGAGCTTGCGGACGACGTAGGCGTCCAGTCCCTCGGTGTGCAGCACCTTCGGGATGTCGTAGATCGACTTGGCGTCGACGCAGGCCACCACGGCGTCCTCGTCGACATCGCACATCAGCGAGATCTTGCGCTTGATGGCGGTCGGTACGTCGCGGTCGGCGCGCAGCACGATCGCGTCGGGCTGGATGCCGATGTTGCGCAGGGCCGCGACGGAGTGCTGGGTGGGCTTGGTCTTCAGCTCGCCGGAGGGGCCGATGTAGGGCAGCAGCGAGATGTGCACCACGAAGACGTTGTCCCGGCCGACCTCGTGGCGGACCTGGCGGACGGTCTCCAGGAACGGCAGCGACTCGATGTCGCCGACCGTGCCGCCGACCTCGGTGATGACGACGTCGACGTCGTCCGTGGCCATCCGGCGGATGCGGTGCTTGATCTCGTTGGTGATGTGCGGGATGACCTGCACGGTGTCACCGAGGTACTCGCCGCGCCGCTCCTTGGCGATGACCGTCGAGTAGACCTGGCCGGTGGTGACGTTGGCGGAACCGTCGAGGTCCACGTCGAGGAAACGCTCGTAGTGGCCGATGTCCAGGTCGGTCTCGGCGCCGTCGTTGGTGACGAACACCTCACCGTGCTGGAACGGGTTCATCGTGCCCGGGTCGACGTTCAGGTACGGGTCGAGCTTCTGCATCGTGACCCGCAGGCCGCGGGCCTTGAGGAGCGCACCGAGACTGGAGGCGGTCAGACCCTTGCCGAGGGAAGAGGCGACACCCCCGGTGACGAAGATGTGCTTGGTCGTCGCGGATGTTGAGTTGCGGGCCTGCATGGCCAAGAGGGGGCTCCCGTGGTCGCGATCTGGAGTGCGTGCCGACACGGGGCCCGGAGAATTCCGGGGGTGCCGTCGCTGCGGTTCGGGGCGTAATGACCACCGGTCCACGGGCCACCAGGGTATCAGCGACGGCGGGAGACCGCTCCCGGCCACGCACAGCACCGCCTCCGCCACACACAGCTCAACCTTCACCGGACGGCCGCAATCCGGTCACTCAACACTCACCCGTTCGGACCAGTCAGGGTGCCTGGCAGGTCATGCGGATCACCTGGGTGCGTCGTATCCTGCTCGGACACTCGCTGCCGAGACGGCCGGAAGCCGGCACCACCCCCGCCCGTTCTCCGGAACTTGCGCCCGCCGGCGCTCGTCAGCGCTTATTCCAAACAGCCCTTGACTGCAACACAAGCGCCCCGAGGGGCGACGTGGCCGTTCGACTGGAGATTGCACGTGGCCGGGCGCATCGAGGATTACGCACTCATCGGAGACATGCAGACCGCCGCCCTGGTCTGCCGGGACGGGACGGCCGACTGGCTGTGCCTGCCCCGCTTCGACTCGCACGCCGTCTTTGCCGGACTGCTGGGGACCGAGGAAAACGGTTTCTGGCGGCTGGGACCCGCGCATGCCCCTTCGGCATGTCCGCCGGTCGCTGACCGGCGCCGCTACCGCGGGGATTCACTGATCCTCGAATCGGAGTGGGACACGCCGCGCGGCACCGTCCGTGTGACGGATTTCATGCCGCCGCGTGACGGCGCCCCCCAGCTGATCCGGATCGTGGAAGGGGTGAGCGGGCGCGTCCCGATGCGCTCCGCACTCCGGATGCGGTTCAGCTACGGGCGGGTGACGCCCTGGGTCCACAAGGTGGACGGGCGCACGGTCGCGGTCGCGGGGCCCGACTCGGTCTGGCTGGACACCTCGGCCGACACCTACGGCGAGGACCTCACGACGTACTCCGACTTCACCGTCGGACCGGGCGACAGGATCGCCTTCACCATCAGCTGGGAGCCCTCGCACAAGGCCCCGCCCGCGCTGCCCGAGCCGGAGAACTCGCTGGTGGCCACCGAGGACTTCTGGCGCGACTGGGTCGAGCAGTGCACGTACCACGGCCCCTACCGCGAGGCCGTGGTCCGCTCGCTGATCACCCTCAAGGCGCTCACCTACGCGCCGACCGGCGGCATCGTCGCCGCGCCGACGACCTCACTGCCCGAGGACATCGGCGGCTCCCGCAACTGGGACTACCGCTACACCTGGCTCCGCGACGCGGCGATCACGCTCTCGTCACTGCTGCGCACCGGCTACCGCGAGGAGGCCCGCGCCTGGCGCGAGTGGCTGCTGCGGGCCGTCGCGGGCGACCCGGAGAACCTGCAGATCATGTACGGGATCGCCGGGGAGCGCGAGCTCGGCGAGGCGGAGCTGGACTGGCTGCCGGGCTACGAGAACTCGGGCCCCGTCCGGGTGGGCAACGGCGCGGCCGGACAGCTCCAGCTCGATGTGTACGGCGAAGTCACCGAGGCCCTGCACCTCGCCCATATGACGGGCCTTGCCCGCAGCGACTACGCGTCCCTGCTCCAGCTCAAGCTGATCCGGTATCTGGAGGACCACTGGGACCAGCCCGACGAGGGCATCTGGGAGGTGCGCGGGCCGCGCCGCCACTTCGTGCACTCCAAGGTGATGGCCTGGGTCGCCGTCGACCGGACCATCAAGCTGATCGAGTCCGGGGACGCCGACGGGCCCATCGAGCGCTGGCGCGAGCTGCGCGACGACATCCACCGCGATGTCTGCGAGCGGGGCTACGACAAGGAACGCAACACCTTCACGCAGTCCTACGGCTCGAAGGAGCTGGACGCGTCCCTGCTGCTCATCCCGCAGATGGGGTTCCTGCCGCCGGACGACAAGCGCGTCATCGGCACCGTCGAGGCCATCCAGCGCGAACTGTCCACACCGGACGGTTTCGTCCTGCGCTACCCGACCACGGGCGGCGCCGCGGGCGTCGACGGGCTGGAGGGCGACGAGGGCGCCTTCCTCGCCTGCTCGTTCTGGCTCGCCGACGACCTGGCGATGATCGGGCGGGTGGACGAGGCGCGCAAGCTCTTCGAGAAGCTGCTCGGGCTCCGCAACGACCTCGGGCTGCTCGCCGAGGAGTGGGATCCCAGGCTCCAGCGCCAGGTGGGCAACTTCCCGCAGGCCTTCAGCCATGTGCCGCTGATCGACACCGCGCTGCGGCTCACGGCCTCGGGTGCCTACGGAGGGTGACCTGCTGTGGGATCCCGGATCCCGTGTCCGTTTCCCACCGGTGATGTCCACCGCGTGGCCAATAGGACAGGGGGATGGGATTCCTGCCCCCCATGAGCAAGTAGTTCCCCTCTTTGTGTACGGGACCGCCCCGGTCAGCGTCTGCGTGCGCGGCCGGGGCAGGACTCCGGCGTTTGGCGGCCAGTGGGGCCGCCTGGGAAATCGCGGGGTCGGTGATCCGACGGGTACGGCGGTGGCCGCGCCGTGTGAGCGGCTGCGTGATCCCCCACGGACTACATGATCTGCGCGGCGTAATTCCCCACCTGGGCCGGGACCGTGACGGGCCGCCCGACTGCTGAGTGTGAGGCTGGTCCGGTCAGTCAAGGGCGCCTTCGGCGGCGCTCCGCGCACTGGTGGGGTGCCGGCATTCGAGAGTTGCAGGATTCGCCCGCAGGACGAGCGGCCCCGCACCCGGCCCGATCACGTCAGCGGTGACAAGGCGTACGGCTCTCGCCGCAACGGGTGTCCCGTCTCGCTGCCGATGAGGGAGGCGACTACAAGAAGGTCATGCCGGTTCGGAACGTCCTCTCATGCCCTCTGACACGCCCCCTGTCCGGGACTTCCCACCGGTCACCGTACAGACCGAGCTTGCTGCGGATCTGGTCGGCGTAGGGCTGATCGAGTTCGGTGAGGATGTCCAGGGCCTGTTGCCAGGCATCGTGGGCTGCATCGGGGCAGTGCGCGGCATGGTGGGCGTCGCCGAAGCGATTGAGGATGTCTGCTTCTAGCGGGCGGTCGCCGAGGCCGCGGCACAGATCAAGGGCGAGTCTGTAGCACGCGACGGCTTGAGTGTGCTGACCCAGGTAGCTGTGGGCGTAGGCAATGCTGTCCCAGGCATGGGCCTGCCGTTCACGGTCGTCGAATTCTTCAAGGACAGGCAGAGCCTGTCGGCAGCAGGTCAAGGCCTGTGCATAGTCGCCAAGGCGCGCGTGCGACCAGCCGATGGCGGTCAGGGTCTGGGCCTGCCCCAGCCGGTGGCCACGGGACTGGTACAAGGCGTGGGCCTGACGGGCAAGTGCACGTGCTTCGGCGATGGCAGGAGGGCTCTGCCATGCCTTCACTCTGGCGAGTTCGATGTACGTATCGGCCTGCCCATCCAGGTTACCGATCCGGCCGAACAGGTCGAGTGCGTGGCGCAGGTGATGCTGGGCGTCCTCATAGTTGCCATGGCGGCGGTGGGCGCGGGCGACGATGTTGTGGGCGATGGCCTTCCCGAGGGGGTCGGCCAGCCGGTCGGCGGCGTCTATGGCGGTGTTGCCGACGGCGGCAAGGTCGTGCCAGTTCCCGCGCCGATCGAGGTAGGTGGCGAGGGCGTGGGCCAGCTGCCAGGTGTGGGCGTGGAAACCGGTGGCGGCGGCGTGGCCTACGGCGCTTAGAAGCACGGCATGTTCGGTGGTGAACCAGGCCAGCGCCCGCTCGTGATCGGCGAAGTGTTCCAGGCAGACCCCCGGTTGCGGCGGGGGCAGGCTCAGCGGGTCCCGGCCCCGTTCCAACAGCAGGGCGGCGTCGTGTGCGGTATGCCCATAGTGATCCAGCATCCGGTGCACTGCGGCGCGGCGCTCCTGGCCAGGGTCAATGGTGTTGGCCTGCTCACTGGCGTAGGCGCGGAGCAGGTCGTGGAGTTCGAAGCGCCCGCTGCGCTTTTGCTGGAGCAGGTGTTCGTCCAGGAGCAGTTCCAGTACCTCGGCGGCCCCGCCGGCGGTGATGCCCGCCAATGCGGCGGCCGCCGCTGCGCTGAAGTCCGGGCCGGGGTGAAGACCGATGAGGCGGAACACCTGCTGTGCCCTGTCCGGGAGTGCCTGGTAGGACGCGTCGAACACAGGGCGTATTGCGCGGCCGCCGGCGCTGATCGCCTCCAGACGCCCGGCCTGCATCCGGTCGGCGAGTTCGGCCAGGCTCCAGGCGGGCCGGGAACGGAGCCGGGCGGCGGTCAGCGCCAGGGCGAGTGGGAGGCGGTCGCAGTACCCGATGACGCGTGCGGCAGCTTCGGGTTCGGCGGCCACACGGTCGTGTCCGGCGATCCGGGTGAGCAGGTCGAGTGCTTCGGTCTGGGTGAAAGTGTCGATCAGGTGCGGGGAGGCACCGTCGAGTCCGGCGAGACTGCGGCGGCTGGTGATCAGGACCAGGCATGTGGGCCCGGCTGGGATGAGGTCGCGGACCTGGTCCTCGGTGGCGGCGTTGTCCAGCAGCACCAAGGCACGGCGATCCCGCATTCGGTCGCGGTACATCGCCGCCCGCTCGTCCCGACTCTCGGGGATCTGCTGCGCGGCTACTCCCAGCTGCCGCAGGAACGCCTCCAACACCGCGGACGGGTCCGCGGGCGGGAGTTCGGGGTCGAAGCCGCGCAGGTTCACATGCAGCTGCACGTCGATGAAGTGCCCGGCGCGTACCAGTTTGTGGGCGGCATGGATCGCTAGCTGGGTCTTGCCGACCCCGGCCATGCCCTCGACCGCGGAGATCACGACCGTGGTCGCACCGCTGCGGTCGTGATGCTGCGTCGCGGCCGCGATCAGGCGCGCGAGTTCCTCACGGCGCCCGGTGAACGTCGCCAGATCCGTGGGTAGTTGACCGAAGACGCCGACTGGGCCGCCGGTCTTGGCCAGCCCGTGGACCTTGATGCATGCCTTGCGCCAGAGATCGACCGCAGGTTCGTCCGCCCCCAGCGCCCGGACGATTCCCACGACCAGGTCCAGGTCCAGGCGACTGCGTCCGGTCTTGAAAGCGTCCACGACCGTGGACAGTGAGACAACCCGTGCCGGTCGCATCAGCGGCCCGACCCTTCTGGCAAGCACCCGGTACGACGGCATCCCCGCCCAGGCCCGCAACTCACCCAGCAAACAGACGAACTCCGCCAGATCCGCCGCCTTGCTCGGATCCGGCATAGCACCCCGCTGCCCACCCACGACGCTCGCTCCCCCGTGAAGCCGTGCTGCTGACAAGGAGAGTCTATAAGCGGGCTGTACGGATTCGTACGGGAATCGTGACTCCACTCCAGTGCCCCGGGCAGCCTGGACCTGCCACTTCGCGCAAGGTCGACCCAAGCGGCAGCACGAAACCAGAGGAACAACCAGATGCTCCGGCAAGGGGTATCAACTACGCGGGGGAAACACACCCATGCTGAAACTCGGAACGGCCCGACGCACCATCGCCATGGCCGCCGCGACCCTGGCCGTCGCAGGCGGCACCATCATCGACGTCGGCGGAGTCGCACACGCCGCCCCCGCCAGCTGCACCATCATCGACATCGGCGCCCCTGGCAACATCTATGTCGGCGGCGAGTACGCCGGCCAGGTGGAGCAGCAGTACGACAGCTGCGGCAGCGCCCGCGCCCACTTCCAGTACTCCTACAGCTACTGGGTCAACCACCGCAACGACCCGCTCCCGAGCAACTGGTCAGCGAACCCCTGCCTCAGGCCGCAAGGGTTCGCCAACCCTCCGTGCAACAACACCGAGACGATCCTCGGCCCGCAGGACGTCACCACCGGCTGGGTTCCGATCCACAACTCCAAGCCCGACACCTGGCAGGCGACGGTCAATATCTCCCTCGCCTGCGGCGAGGGCTACGGCTCGTGGCACGCCTATGCCAGTGGCGCGAACTCGGGCAACAGCGACGCGGGCCCGTGCTGATGGCGTTCAGCGAGATGACTGGAGAGCAGCCCGCGGCCTGTGGGTGAGTTGGCAAGATCGACACAGGCCGTTGACGCACAGACGTCGGGGGGACCACATGAAACTCGCCCTGAAACTGACGGCCGGAGCCATCGCGGCCGGCCTCACCACCGCTGGCCTCGTCGCCGCAACCCCGGCCGGCGCCCCCGTCGAGAACGTCTCGTGCCCCAGCCCAGTGCCGTCCAGCAGCGGCAAGTACATCCGGATGCCGTCAGCCTGCTTTACCTCGGCAACCTCCATGCGCGCGACGGCACTTCTCTTCACTGTGCAGACAGATCCTTCCCAGCTTCCCATGGCCGCGTAGCTTCGAGTTCCGACAGGACCCCTCACAGCAGCGCCCGCCTACAAGAGGAACGAACCATGAGGTTTCGACGGGCTGTCGCCGGCGGCGCAGCCGCTTTGGCACTTGTCACGGGCATCTCCATTGGCGCTGCGGGCGCCGCCTCGGCCGACCAGTCAGGTGGCGGCTGCCGCTATCTGTCCGCGGATGGCCTTCAAGTCAGGACGTGTGTGGATGGAGACGGCGCGGGTGGTTAGGGAGTTTCCTTCTTCACCAGTCCTGCCTACTGGTACGGGGGAGAGACGCCGCCGATCTCCATATAGCGGCGAGCACGCAAGAGAAGTAGCTGCACCCACTCCCTCTGCGAGGCATGGCTTGTCGGACAGTTGTCCGTGCCATGACTTGCCAGAGGGTTGTGAACACGGATCGTTCGTCCCGTCCGAATCGAAAGGGAAGACATGCAGTTCAAGCTGGGGCGCCGAGTCGCCTCCCTCGCCGCAGTGACCGCACTGACCGTCACGGGGCTGGGGCTCGCGTCGGGAAGCGCATCCGCCGCAACCGGATCCGACTCCAACTCTGCGCACGGCGTGGAGATCACTGGCTGGCACACGTTGGACGACAACCCGTGGGTGTCCGCCCGGCTGTGCAACTACCAGAGCTCGGCGAACAGCTTCTATTTCTGGATCAAGGACACGGCGGGCGACAACGTCACCAGCCCGGGGCACATCACTCCCGTCCTCGCGCCCGGCCAGTGCGACTCCATCTCCGGCGAGGACTACGGCAGCACCCCGATCCAGGTCTACGCGAGGTCCGGAAGCTCCTGGACCTTCGGCACCGACCCGATCTCCCTCGGGTGACAGCCGCCCCGGCCCGCGCCCGCTGACCGTCAGGTCCGGGTGTGCTGCCACCGCCGGGCGGCAGCGCACCCGGGCCCCTGGCTGCGTGGTTCGCCGGCCGGGGTGACCCCGGTCCCTTCACCCCGGCCGAACGTGGCAGAAGGTCCGGTCAGGGCAGGTGTCGACGTCCGGCCGCAGCCATGGCGGGACGTCCGCGGCCAGCACGATACGACAGTCCGCGGCCCTCGGCTACGGCATCGAGACCAGCGCACGGCGCAGTCGGGTCACGTCGATCCGTCCCTGGTTGAGGCCGGCGTAGAGGGCGCCGTGCCCGCGGCGGTGTTCCGGCGCGAGCGCCAGGTCGACGAGCGTCCGCACCGGCCCAACCGTGCACAGCAGCGCGCCGCACAACTCGAACCAACGCCTCGAACAACGCCTCGCCCCGCGCGGTCAGACACGCGTACAACTCCGCCCGGAAGCATGACACTTCTCGCTTGACCAGCACGGTCAGCAGGACTGGCTCGGTGGAGTCGCAGCGGTAGTAGGCGAGTTCGCCGGTAGTGCGGCTGCGGCGGATCAGGAGCTGGTGGCTGCCCGGCGTCGGGTCGGCGAGGTCGACGACGGTGCAGTCGTAGAACCGTTGTCCCTTCGCACCGCGCCCGGCCGAGAGATACACCCCAGGAGGCCCGGCACAAGAGATGCTGCATACCGTGCGGGCTGGCCCCCCCCCCGGCCCACTCCGCGATCGCCCAGCAGTTCTTGTGGGGCAAGTCCGACAGCAGGCCCAGTACCAGCCGCCCGGCCCGCAAACAGGGTTCGTATCGGGCGAATCGGCCCGCGATGCGGCCCATGACCGCCGCGAACGTCTCCCGCCACCGGGCCGGATCCACGCTGTGACCTTGGCCGCCATCTCATCGTCAGTCCACACAGCTCACGATGGTCAACGGTGGCCACACTCGTCCACCCACCGGACCCGGCCAGCACCATCACGCTCTACGAGCGTTCGGTGAGCAACTCAGCCAGGCGGTCGGCGAATTCGGTGAGCCAGTCCAGCCGTGGTCCGCTGCGGGCGATACGAAAGCCGTGGCGGCGGCCCCAGAACGCAGCCTGGACGGCATGGAACTGGGCCCACCGCTGGACGCGTTCACGGTCGAGTTCTGCGGCCTCGGCGAAGACGTCCAAGACCCGGTGGACAGCCTTGCGCAGGTCATCCGCTTCGAGGAGCATCAGCGCGCGGGACTTCAGCAGTGTGCCGCCGTCGTAGGCGGGGTCTCCCACGTACCCCTTGGGGTCGACCGCCAGCCACGGCTCCCGGTCGGCACGCAGGATGTTCCGGGGATGAAAGTCGCCATGGATGAGGGTGTCCGGCTGGGCCCGACCCAGCTCCCGAACGGTCGCCACGGCGGCGTCCAGCACCTTGCGCGGCGGCGCCTGCGGCAGCTCCACGGCGTCCTTGCACAGCTGCTCCTCCCAGACATCGGCCTGCTCACGCAGCCGGGGCAGGCCGGGCAGTGCGGGGATGGCCAGGCGGCGATTGAGCCGCCCGGCGACCGTCACCACCTCGTCGCCGTCCTCGACCTCCGCCAGGGTCGACGGCTGAACCCGCTCCAGCAGCATCGCGAACCGCTCGTCGTCGCGCTCATGCAGTAGGACGGCACCGCACCCACCCCACGCAACGAACGCATCCGGCTCGTGAACGTTGCCGGGATGCGGAAACGACACCTTCAGCACGGCGCCCTCCTCAGCCCGCCGCCGTACCGGAACGATGACACCAACGCCCCCGTGCATGACCTCGCCATCCGGCATACACCCCCAGCGCCCCAGCAGCTCCTCCACGATCCCGGGCAACTCGGCGAGCCACACCACCCCGGCCTCCCCCTCGCGGTCGACAGTGCTCTGTGCGAACTCCTCTGGCATCGCGATCACCCCGGCACCCTACGCACCATCCCGCCGCAGCCACCAAGCCCAGCCGGCCCCGCATTACGAAGATCGCGATCTACAGCTGGAGTACTGAGCGGCCCGGGAGCACCCAGGGGTGCAGCCGCCGCCCCGCGGGAGCACCCTGCCGATTTCTTACCTGTTCCGCTTGCTTGGAGTGCACTCCAAAGCCATAGCGTTGAGGGCATGCCTTTATCACTAGGGTCTCGCCGGCCGTCCCGGAAGGCTGTCCAACTTCTATACCGGCTCCCGGCTGAACACGAATAAGCGGGAGCCAGATGATCAATATCCCAGGAGTATCTCTAATGCAAAAACGCAAACTAGTGTTCTGAGTCGGGAATTCTGTTCAGATAGCTGGCGAGGCGTTCGAGGATTTCGTCTGCGGTCTTCGTCCAGACGTAGGGCTTCGGGTCGGTGTTCCAGGCACTGATCCAGTTGCGGATGTCCTTCTCAAGGGCGTGGACGGATTTGTGGACGCCTCGCCGTATCTGCTTGTTGGTGAGTTCGGCGAACCATCGCTCGACGAGGTTGAGCCAGGACGAGCCGGTTGGTGTGAAGTGCAGGTGGAACCGGGGGTGGGCCAGCAGCCACTTCTTGATGGCGGGTGTCTTGTGGGTGGCGTAGTTGTCACAGACGAGGTGGACTTCCAGGTCGCCAGGCACCTCTTTGTCGAGCTTGACTAGGAACTTCTTGAATTCCTCGGCCCGGTGCCTGCGGTGCAGGGAGCTGATCACCTTGCCGGTGGCCACCTCGAGTGCGGCGAACAACGTGGTGGTGCCGGCGCGGACGTAGTCATGGGTCGCCCGCTCGGGAACACCGGGCATCATCGGCAGCACCGGCTGCGACCGATCCAGGGCCTGGATCTGCGACTTCTCATCCACGCAGAACACCAACGCCCGTTCGGGCGGGTCCAAGTAGAGACCGACGACGTCGTGGACCTTGTCGACGAAGTACGGATCGGTTGACAGTTTGAAGGTCTCCGAGCGATGTGGCTGCAGGCCGAACGCCCGCCAGATCCGGGACACCGACGACTGGGACAGACCCATCTCTTTCGCCATCGACCGCGTCGACCAGTGTGTCGCGTTCTTCGGGATGGACTCCAGCGTCCTGGTGACGACCGCGGCGACCTGGTCGTCCGTCACTGTCCTGGGGCCACCCGGACGTGGCATGTCACCCAGACCTGCGATTCGATATTGCACGAATCGGGCCCGCCAGCGGCCCACCGCCTGTGGTGTGGAACCGAGTTGAGTAGCCACGTCCTTGTTGGAGGTGCCTTCGGCGCAGGCCAGGATGATCCGGCACCGCAATGCCCACGCCTGCGGCGTGGAACGACGCCGCACCCACTCCTCAAGTGCGGCCCGTTCCTCATCCGACAGAGTCAACTCGGCCTTCGGCCGCCCCATCCGCGCCATATAACAAGCCTACACATATACGCGGAATTCCTGACTCGGAACACTAGGACAACACCTCGAAGTCTCGGCTCTCGGGCTCGGCTGCATGGGCATGAGTTTCTTCTACGGTCAGCCACAAGACACGGCCGAGATGACGAAGCTGCTGCGGGCGGCCGTTGACCACGGCGTGACTTTCTTCGACACTGCCGAGGTCTACGGACCGTTTACCAATGAGGACTTGGTCGGTCAGGCGCTGGCACCGGTCCGCGACCAGGTGGTGATCGCCACCAAGTTTGGAATCAAGCACGGCGAGCACGGGCCGACCCCGATGTCCGGGGTCGACAGCAGACCCGAGCAGATCCGCCAAGTGACCGAGGCCTCGCTCAAGCGTCTTCAAACCGAAAGCATCGACCTGCTCTACCAACACCGCGTCGACCCCAACGTGCCCATTGAAGACGTGGCCGGCACGGTCAAGGAGCTGATCGCCGAAGGCAAGGTAAAGCACTTTGGCTTGTCCGAGGCCGGTGCCGCGACGATTCGTCGCGCCCACGCCGTTCAGCCAGTAACGGCACTGCAAAGCGAGTACTCGCTCTGGATGCGCGAGCACGAAACCGAAATCATTCCGACCTTGGAAGAACTGGGCATCGGTCTGGTTTCCTATAGCCCGCTCGGCAAAGGATTTTTGACCGGCAAGATCGATTCCAGCACGTCACTGGCCGACAACGACCTCCGCCGCCTGCTTCAGCGCTTCAGCCCTGAAGCACGGCAAACCAACCAGGTGCTGATCGACCTGCTGCAGCAGATTGCCGACGACAAGGGAGCCACTCCGGCCCAGATCGCTCTCGCCTGGGTGCTGGCGCAGAAGCCGTGGTTCGTGCCGATCCCCGGCACCACCAAGCTGCACCGCCTGGAAGAGAACCTGGGCGCACTCGACGTCGAGCTGACAACCGGCGACCTGCATCGGATCGAAGAGGCCGCGGCCAACATCCGGATCCAGGGCGAACGTCTCCCTGAGCAGTTGCAGTCACGGTTCGGCCGCAGAACCCCGCCCGACTTTCTGAGCGTCCGGACCAGGATCCGGGCAAAGTCGGATTTGAGATCGGTCCTCGTCGAAGGTGACGTCGCGGGCCCAAGTGCAGTCGGTTTTCGATGCGCCAGTGGCCTCGTACCCACGTGGCGAGCTGGCGCGCGGTGGCCTGCTCGGCGGTCAGGCTGGTGACCGCGTGGGCGATCTCGGTGGTCCATTTCGTGCTGTCGAGCCGCCGGGTCTTGCGGGTGATCTGGATGGCTTGGCGGGCGCGCGGAAACAGGATCCCGGCGGCGGTGACGACCTTGACACTGTGCCGCTCGATGCGGCCGTGGGCGCGGTCCTCGCTGTTGTCCACGACCGGAGCGTCCTTCCACGGCAGCGCCTTGATCTGCGTGAACAGTGTCGGCTGGTTGCCCTTGACTCAAACCGGCGCAGGTCCATGCCATGCCGGACAGCGACCGTTGACCGAGCCGCTGAGCCGGGGGGGCGGGGCAGCCGTCCGGGTTCGTGACCAGGACGACGCGCCGGGCCGGGAAGCAGGCCTCAGCCCTTGCCGAAGTGCACCGCGGGGAAGGCGCCCGCTGCCCTGAGGGTTCCGGAGAAGCCGCTGGCCAGTTCGGTGAGGCGTGCGGTGGCGGCCCGGCCGAGGTGGTCGTACGGGGCGGCATCGAGGCGGTCGGTGAGCACCTCGGTCTCGCCGCGCAGGGCCGTGCCCGCCTGCGTGAGGTTGCCTGCCTCGTCCAGCAGGCCGCGCTCGCGCAACTGGTTCCGGGCGGTGTCCCATTGCTGCGCGGACCACCCGCGGGTCCGCATGAACAGTGCCGAAGTCGGTGCCGTGCCGGTGGCGTTGTGCAGGACCAGCGCCTCGATGCCGGACAGGCCGGCGATCGCCAGGGCGGCGAGGTGACCGTCACCCCGGTGTTCGCGCAGCAGCGTCGCGGCGTGCCACAGAGCCAGGTGCGGTTCTTCGGGTACGGGGAGGTCGGCGTTGGCGGCGTACAGCGGCCGTGCCTCTCGGCGGCAGGCTTCGGTGGCGTGCAGCGCCAGTTCGGCCGCCTCGGTCATCTTTGTGGACATGAGGGCCTCCTTCCCGAGCAGCCGCTGCAGCGTTCGGTCCGCGCCGCGCAGGCGTGCCGTGAGCACCTTGTCCGGTGTGGTGACGGTCCATGCGGCGGGGATGTACCGCTGCACGTGCTGGTGGTTGAAGTTGTAGAACGTCGCTGTGACGGTGCCCGCGTCGACGGCCCCGAGCGGCGCCGCGCGGCTCGCGAGGTAGACCATGGATCCGCGCTCCAGCCCCAGTGCCGCGAGTTCTTCCTCCGGCTCCGGCGCGAAGTACACGGATGCGTGCAGAGGGCTGACAGCGTTGTGGCAGTGGCGGCTCGTGCTCGCCTCGAAGATGGTCATGCGGTGACTCCGGTCTCGGTGATCAGGTGCGGTCAGGCGGGCGGCGCGCGTCAGGCTGCGTCCGTGGGCTCGTGGTGGGGGCAGTCGGTCAGTCCGGCCGCGGTCTGGGTGAGGTGCTGGGTCAGGACCTCGGCTGCGGTGCCGGCGTCGCGGGCGAGGGCTGCCTCCTCCAGTCGGCGATGTTCCAGGGCGCCGTCCCGGTCGGGGTTGCGGTGCGCCGACCAGCGGCGGGCCAGCTCGCTCGCGGTCCACATCCGGTCGTAGGTCTCCAGCAGGACGAGGTTGCCGCACCCCTCCAGCAAGGTGCGGTGGAAGACCCGGTGGACTTCGGCCCATGTGCTGCTGTAGTGCTCGCCCTCCTCCGGTACGTACGCCGGGGTGCGGGTCAGACGGTGGTGGGCGGCTCGTACGCGGGCTTCCCAGTCGACGTCGCCGCGTTCGATGGACATGCGCAGCATGACCGGTTCGATGGTCCGGCGGGCCTCCGCGATCTCCTGCCAGCGGAGATCGGAGAAGGCCGGGACGGCGAAGCCGCGGTTGGGCAGCCGGTCGGCGAGGCCCTCGCCGACCACCCGCACGAGCGCCTCGCGCACAACGGCCAGGCTCACGCCCTGCTCTTTCGCGAGGTCTTGGGGTTTGAGGGCGTCACCGGGAGCGTGGTCCCCGCGCATGATCGCCTCCCGCAGGTGTGTGTAGACCCGCTCGGAGAGCATCTGCTTCCCCGCCGAGGCTGAGGGGTGGGTCGTCTGGGTCATGCCTACACAATAGACGATCAGGAAGATAATCGATTATCAGCGTTACCGTCGATCTCGATGGTGAGCAGAAGCGCGACCGCATCGTCTCCTGGCACCGCCACGGTGGGACCTCCCTCGGCCGCATCACCACCACCGGCACCGAGCCGGATGAGTGACGGGCGACGGGCGCTCAGGGCTTCGAGATCATCCCGTTGCCCTTGGCGCGTATCCCGGTCACACCCCTACCTGTCCCGGGCAGAACGACACGATGAAGCGACGACCCCGATGGCGCAGTCCCGGGATCACCTCACGAATCCGCGGGGCAACGCGCTTCACGACCCCGGCTCACGGAAACCTGCGCCGACGGCTTCGGGTAGCGTCCGGCCATATGGAGAACCAGGGCGGAATCACAGTGCAGCGGGCGCTTGAGCTGCCGGGACTGCGCGGTGGGCTGCCCGAGGTCGTCGCGGGCGGCGACCGGCTCAGCCGCACGGTCCGGTGGGTGCACGCCGGTGAGGTGCCGAACATCGCCTCGCTGCTCAAGGGCGGCGAGCTGCTGCTCACCACCGGTCTTGGTCTTGGCACCCGCCCCGCCGAGCAGCGGGCGTTCGTCCGCCGGCTCGCCGACCGCGGGATCGCCGCCCTCGTGGTGGAACTGGGCCCGCGCTTCTCGCGGCTGCCGTCGACACTCGTGGAGACCGCGCGGGCGGCCGGGCTGCCGCTGGTCCAGCTGCACCGGGAGGTGCCCTTCGTCTCGGTGACGGAGGAGGTCCATACCGAGATCATCAACGGTCATTACGCCCTGGTGCAGCGCGCCGACGAAGTGCACCGGCGGTGCACACAGGCGCTGCTCGGCGGTGGCGGGGTGCCTCAAGTGCTCTCGATCCTGGCCGAGTTCACGGCCAACCCGGTCTTCCTGGAGACCCCCGACGGACAGCTGCTGTACGCCGCGGGCGAGGGCGAGCCGCTCCAGGTGTGGGAGGGGCTGCGCGGACACCGTCCGGCGGGCGCGGTCCTGGTGGACGTGGCGGGCGGCGGCTCGGGCACCGGTTCGGTACGGGCCAGGCTGGCGCTCCTCCCGGTGTCGGCGCCGCTGGCCCAGGTGCACCGGATGGCCGCCGAGCGGACCGCCGGGATCCTCGCCGTCGTGCTGATGCAGGCCCGGCAGGAGGAGGAGCTGGCAGCGCGCGGGCGCGGTGACTTCCTGACCGACCTGGCCGAGGGGCGGGTCTCCGCCCATGACGCTCCCGCCCAGGCCCGGGTGCTCGGTTTCCGGCCGGGTGAGGGTCCGCTGCTGCCCGTGGTGATGCGGCTGGCGGCCGAGCTGTCGCCGTCGGGCAACTGGGCCGTGCTGGCCCGGGCTGTGCTGGAGGAGCTGAGCTCCGTGGGGGTGCCGGTGCTCCTCGGCGTACGCCCCGTGGAGGGCCGGGTCCCACTGCTCCTCGGTCTGCGTACGGAGTCGGAGCGCACCACCGTGGCCGACCGGGTGGCCGTCGCGCTGCGGGCCGGTGTGGCGCGCGCGGGCCTGGAGCGGGCCGGCGCGCATCCGCCGATCGTCGTGGTGGGGGTGGCGGGCGGCTGGGCCGCGGCATCGGCCGGGCTGCGGCACGCCGCCGAGACGGCGACCGCCGCGCAGGGGCTGCCCGACCGCCCCTGGTACGACGCACGGCGCCTCGACATCGACCTGCTGCTCTGGCGGCTGCGCGACCAGCCGGACCTGGCGGCCTTCGTGGACCGGGCGATCGGCCCGCTGCGCGAGCACGACCGCACGTCGCGGCCCGCGCTGCTGCCCACGCTCCAGACCTATCTGGCACACGCGGGCCGCAAGGCCGAGACGGCACGCGAGCTGCATCTCAACCGCCAGACGCTCTACAACCGGCTGGCGCGGATCGCCGAGCTCCTCGGTACCGACCTGGACGACCCGCAGACGGTGCTCGCCCTGAGCCTGGCGCTGCGGGCCCGCAGGCACACCCCGTAGCAGGGCGCCCCTCGGCGGGAGCGGGCCATCCGCAGGCGGGAGCGGGTCACCCGGCGGCGGGCGCTCAGCGGGCCCCGACGGACTCGGTCAACTCGTCGTAGACGCTGAGCACTTGCGCCACCGTCTCGTCCTCGGTCGGCCAGTCCGCGGCCTGCGCAAGACCCGCAGTGGCGAGTCCTTCCCGGCGTTCGGGATCGGCCAGCAGCGCGGTCACCCGTGCGGCCAGGGCCTCCGGGTCGCCGTACGGGACGAGTTCGGCCGCTTCGCCCACCAGCTCGGGCACCCCGCCGACCGCCGTGGCGACCAGGGGCACCCCCAGCCGCAGTGCCTCCTGCGCCAGCAGGGGCCGCGCCTCCCAACGGCTGGACAGTACGGCGACATCGGCGGACGCGAGCAGCTCCGTCACATCCTCGCGGCTGCCGATGAGCCGGACCGAGAGCGCGTCGGCCGCGATCCGGCTCTGCAGTGCGGCACGCTCCGCGCCCTCGCCCGCGATCACCAGCAGCGGTACCGGGTCGAGGTGCTGCCACAGCCGGGCCGCATCCAGCAGCGTCCCGTAACCGTGGTGTGCGACGAGGCTGCCGACGGTCATCACCAACGGCCGGTCCACCGCGCCCAGTTCCGCGCGGGCCTTGCTCTCGGTACCGCTCGCGGCCACTCGGGGTGCGGGGACAGCGACCGGCGCGAGCCGCGCGTCGCGCGCCCCCCGGCTGCGTGCCCTGTCGACCAGTTCGGACGACGTACCGAGCACAACTGCCGCCGCCCTGGCGGCCCTTCGCTCCATCAACCGCAGCAGACGGCTCCGCGCGCCTTCGGCGTGCGGGCGGGTGTGCCAGGTGACGACGAGCGGCCGCCGCAGTCCGCTGAGCGCGAGCGAGGTCCGTACGGCGGCGTTCAGCCCGTGCGCGTGGACGATGTCGGCCCGCAGACAGGCGGCGCGCAGCGCGGCGACGGACGACGGGTCGCTGCGCCGGGGTACGGGCACGAAGTGCGCGCCCGCCTCGCTGAAGCCGTATGTCCGCTCAAGTTCGGCGGGGGCGCACACCGTGACGTGCACGCCCCGCTCGATCAGGCCCCCGGTGATCGACCGGACATGTGCGCTGCTGCCGGCGCTGCCGCCGCCCAGCACCTGGACGGCGCAGAGAGGTGAACGGCCGTACGGCGGGACCTGGGTGCTGCTCACTGACCGGAGCTCCTGAGTCGGCGTCGGACGGATGTGTGCGCCCCAGGATGCCAGCCCGCGCACGGGTTCCGGCACTCTCCGGGGGACCGAGCCCCTGTACGGTCGCGTCAACACGCTTGAGCTGTCACCCGCATGGGTGAGCTGCGGCTCAACCGGCTGCCGCGCGGCTCACCTTGTCACCGTACGCGGCGGCGGCGACCACCGCTGCCGCGTGCGCGGCGAGTCCGGCCCGCCCGTTGCCCGCGACGATCGCCACGCCGAGGGCGGCACCGAGGGCGTGCGCTCCCGCGTCGCCGAGCATGGTCTGTTCGGCCAGGTCGTCGATGACGACCGCTGCCGCGGCTCCGAGCGGTGCGGCGGCGAGCGCCCCGGCCGGACCGCGCCGCAGCAGACCGGGCGCCGCGAGACCGAGCACCGCGACGGCGGCCCTCCCCGGGCGCATATCCACCAGGTTGACGAAGTGGGCGGTGCCCGCGACGACGACCCCGGCCAGCACCCGGTCGACGGGGCGGTCCTTGAGCAGCGCGCCCGCGGCAAGACCCGCCGCGCCGATGCCCAGGAGCTTCACCGTGCCGCTGGTGATCTCGCCGCGGCTCAGCGCGCCGAGATGGGCGCGGAACCCGCGGCGCGGATCGCCCGCGCCGGTGGTGTCGTCGTAGGCCCCGCAGGCACCGGCGGTGAGCACGGCCAGGGCGGCCGCCCCGCGTGCCCGGGGCGGAAGGGTGCCGACGACCGCGCCGAGCGCCGCGCCGACCGTGGTGGCAGGACCGGCGCAGAGATCGACCGTGCGCCCGGCGTAGTTGGTGCGCTCCCAGCGCGCCGCGCCCCCCGGAAACCGGCGGCGCAGTCCCGTCGCGGCGGCGCGGGTCGCACCGAACGAAGCGAGGAGTGCGGTGGTCCGGGCGCCGTGTCTGGTCATGCGCTCCACCCTAGGCGGCGGCCCGCGGAGGCCCGGGGGCAGCCCCGGCGGGGTCGGCCGGAGGCGCTGAGCGACCGGCCGACCGTCCTGCTGCCCCGCGGTCCGTTCAGCCGTCCGCCCGTGCTGTGGCCAGCAGTTCCTCGGCGTGCGCCCGCGCCGTCTCGGAGTCCTCCTGGCCCGCGAGCATCCGCGACAGCTCCCGTACCCGGTCCTCGCCCTCCAGGACCGTGACACCGCTGCTGGTCACCGAGCCGTCGTTGGTCTTCTCGACCAGCAGCTGCCGGTCGGCGAAGGCGGCCACCTGCGGCAGATGCGTCACGACCACCACCTGCGCGGACCGGGCGAGCCTGGCGAGCCGGCGGCCCACCTCGACGGCGGCCTTGCCGCCGACCCCGGCGTCGACCTCGTCGAAGAGATACGTCGGTACGGGATCGGACCCCGCGAAGACGACCTCGACCGCGAGCATCACCCGGGAGAGCTCACCGCCCGACGCGCCCTTGGAGATGGGCCGGGCGGCCGCACCGGGGTGCGGGGCGAGCAGCAGTTCCACCTCGTCGGCGCCGAGCGGGCCGTAGGCGACGGTCCGCCCGCCGACCTCCACCCCTTCGGGGTCGTCGGTCTGCCGGATGTCGATCGTCACCCGGGCGTGCGGCATGGCGAGCGAGGCGAGTTCGGCGGTGACAGCGCCCGCGAACCGCTCGGCCGCCTCCGTACGCGCGTCGGTGAGCGTCTGCGCGAGACCGGACAGCTCCGAGCGCAGCGCCTCGTGCTCCGCCGTCAGTTCACCGATCCGGTCGTCGTCGCCCTCCAGCTCGGTGAGGCGCGCCGCGCCCTCCTCCGCCCAGGCCAGTACGGCCGCGATGTCCTCGCCGTACTTGCGGGTCAGCTGGGTCAGGGCTGCCCGGCGCTCCTCCACGGCGGCGAGCCGCAGCGGATCGGCGTCGAGGTTGTCCGCGTAACCGGCCAGCTCCCCCGACACGTCGGCGAGCAGAATGCCGATCTCGCCGATCCGTTCGGCGAGCGCGGCCAGCGCCGGGTCGTGGCTGCGTACCGCGTCGAGCGCCCGTCCCGAGCCGGCGACCAGGGTCGTCGCGTCGATGCCCTCGGGGTCCTCCGGGTTGCCGACGAGCGCGGTGTGCGCCGCGGACGCGGCCGACGCGAGCGCTTCGGCGTGCCCGAGACGCTCGGCCTCTGCGGCGAGTTCGGCGTCCTCACCGGGCAGCGGCTCGACCGCGGCGATCTCGTCGAGCCCGAAGCGGAGCAGGTCGGCCTCCTGGGCCCGTTCCCGCGCCCGGGTGGTCAGTTCGTCCAGCTCGGCGGCGACGGCGCGCAGCCGTTTGTAGGCAGCCGCGTACTTGGTGTGCGGGCCGGCCACCGCCTCGCCTGCGTACCGGTCGAGGGCCTGGCGCTGTCTGGCGGGGCGCAGCAGCCCCTGCTGGTCGGTCTGCCCGTGCACGGCGACCAGTTCGTCGGCGATCTCGGCGAGCAGCCCGACCGGTACGGAACGTCCGCCGATGTGCGCCCGTGAGCGCCCTTCGGCCGAGACCGTACGGCTGATGAGCAGCGCGCCCTCGTCGAGTTCGGCGCCCGCCTCCTCGGCCCGTACCGCGGCCGGCGCGCCCGCGGGCAGCGCGATCCGCCCTTCGACCACCGCCGACTTGGCACCGAGCCGCACCAGGGCGGCGTCGGCTCGCCCGCCGAGCAGCAGCCCGAGGCTGGTCACGACCATGGTCTTGCCCGCGCCCGTCTCACCTGTCACCGCGGTGAAACCGGGTGAAAGCTCCACCACAGCGTCGTCGATGACTCCGAGCGACCGTATCCGCATCTCCTCCAACACGCACATGACCATACGAGGTTTCCCGGGTCCCGTGCGACGTGCCCCGGCCGGAGCGGCCGCCGGCCGGGCGTGCGGAGCTCAGTACGGAGCTCAGCGGGAAGGCCGGTGGGAAGCTCAGTGCGGAGCGCCGCGCCAGCCCGCCACGGGCAGTGCGAACTTGGCCACCAGGCGGTCGGTGAACGAAGCGTGGTGCAGCCGCGCCAGCCGTACGGGCACGGCGCCCCTGCGCACCTCGACCCGCGCCCCCGCGGGCAGCCCCACCCAGCGGCGCCCGTCGCACCACAGGACGCCGTGCGGGGTGTGCGGCTGCACCTCGACCGCGAGGACGGAGGCGGGCGAGGTCACCAGGGGCTTGGCGAACAGCGCGTGTGCGCCGATGGGGACCATCAGCAGCGCTTCCACCTCCGGCCAGATCACCGGCCCGCCGGCCGAGAAGGCGTAGGCGGTCGAACCGGTCGGGGTCGCGCAGACGACGCCGTCGCAGCCGAAGCCGGTGACCGGACGGCCGTCGATCTCCAGGACGACCTCCAGCATCCGTTCGGGCTCGGTCTTCTGTACGGCGGCCTCGTTGAGCGCCCAGTCACGGTGCACGATGTCGCCGTTGTTGTGCACGAGGACATCGACGGTCATCCGCTCCTCGACCTCGTACGACCGGGTGACCACCCGGTCGACGACCTTGTCGAGGTCGTCGCGCTCGGCCTCGGCGAGGAAGCCCACCCTGCCGAGGTTGACGCCGAGCATCGGCACCCCGGACGCACGGGCGAACTCGGCACCGCGCAGCAGTGTTCCGTCGCCGCCGAGAACGATCAGCAGCTCGCAGCCGTCCAGGCAGGCGGGTGTCGCCTCGGCGACGAGTTCGACCGATGGCGGCACCGGCAGGTCGGCGGCCTCCGCCGCCAGGACCCGGACGCGCAGGCCGTTCTTCAGCAAGCCCTCCACGACGCGCTCGGCGCTGCGGATGGCGGCGGGCCGCCCGGTGTGCGCGAGCAGGAAGACCGTACGGTCCACGGGGGGCGCCGCCGGTTCCGCCGGCGCTTCCACCGCCGGCCCCGCCGCCACGGCCGGTGCCACTCCCCGTACCGCCGGTCCAGCTGCTGATTCAACTGCCGATGGTGCTGCTGCTTCCGTCACTGCGGCCCCTCCGCCACTGCACGCTCCACATCCGCCGGATCGAGCGCGGGCGCGTCCGCCCGCAGCCACAGAAAGTACTCGACATTTCCCGAGGGTCCCGGCAGCGGGCTGGCGGTGACACCCCGTACGCCGAGTCCGAGCCCGGCCGCCTGCCCGGCCACGGTCCGCACGGTCTCCGCCCGCAGTTCGGGGCTGCGGACCACGCCTCCGCTGCCCAGCCGGTCCTTGCCGATCTCGAACTGCGGTTTGACCATGAGCACCAGGTCGGCGTCCGGCCCCGCGCACCGCGCGAGAGCGGGCAGCACCAGACCGAGCGCGATGAAAGAGAGGTCTCCGACGGCCAGGTCCACGGGTGTTCCGCCGATGTCCTCCAGCGTCAACTCGCGTACGTTCGTGCGGTCCTTGACGGTGACGCGGTCGTCGCTCTGCAGCGACCAGGCGAGCTGCCCGTACCCGACGTCCACCGCGACGACCTGCGCGGCGCCCGCCCGCAGCAGGACGTCGGTGAAGCCGCCGGTCGACGCGCCCGCGTCCAGCGCCCGCCGCCCCCCGACCCGCAGGCCGAGCGGTGTGAAGGCCGCGAAGGCGCCCGCGAGCTTGTGCCCGCCGCGCGAGACGTAGTCGGGATCCGTGTCGTCCTTGCGTACGACAACGGCGGCGCTCGTCTCGACCTGGGTGGCCGCCTTGGTCGCGGTGGCGCCCTTGACGGACACCCGTCCTGCCGCGATCAGCTGGCTCGCGTGCTCCCGCGAGCGGGCGAGACTCCGGCGGACCAGCTCGGCGTCGAGACGCCGGCGTGCCACTCCTGCCACGTTCGGTTCAGCTCCTGCTGTTGTGAGGGACGTTCTGAGGGACCTCGTGAGGGGCGGGGCCCCGGGCCGGGGCCGGAGGTCCGGGCGGTGCGTCCAGCGCGTCCAGCGCCTCACGCAGCCCACGGTGTACATCTTCGTACACCTCGACATGTCCGTCGGCAGCGAGGTGGTCGGCGTCGGCCAGCCGGCCGAGCACCCGGTCCACGCCGTCGTTCCCGGTGGGCGTGCGGACGACTCCCAGCGGCGCCGGGGCATGTTCCGTACCGCCCGGGCCGTCCTGACCGTCCTGGCTCCCGGCCTGCGCCCCGGGGGGCTCCGGCATCGCGTCACTCATGCCCAGACGCTACCCCGAAGCGCTGCGGTACGGTCGATCACGATGGCGACGACAGAAGAGTGCCGCAGCGCCCTCGACAGGCTCTCGGACAACATGACAGAGGCGAACAGCCAGGTACGCAGCGCGGCGGCACTGGACCGCTCGCTGAGCTGCCACATCACCGACCTGGACGTCACCTTCACCGGGCGTCTCGTGGATGGCCGGATCCAGGTGCTCGACACCGTCGCGGGACCACCGCCCGCGAAGGCGGAGATCCGGCTCGCGATGAAGGGCGACGATCTGGTGGCCCTGGTGGCGGGCGAGCTGAACTTCGCGAAGGCCTGGGGCTCGGGCCGGGTGCGGCTCGAAGCGGGCTTCCGCGATCTGCTGCGCCTCAGGACACTGCTGTAGCCGTCCCCGCGGTACGCACCCGGCGCCCGGCGGGCACCACCAGCGGTGTCCCCGTCTCGGGGTCGTCGATGATCTGGCAGCGCAGCCCGAACACCTTCTCCACCAGACCCGCCGTGACCACGTCGGCGGGCGGTCCCTCGGCGACGATCTCGCCGTCCCGCATGGCGATGAGGTGGGTCGCGTAGCGCGCGGCGTGATTGAGGTCGTGCAGTACGGCCACCAGCGTGCGCCCCTGCGTCTCGTGCAGCTCCGCGCAGAGGTCGAGCACGTCGATCTGGTGCTGGATGTCGAGGAAGGTCGTCGGCTCGTCGAGGAGCAGCAGCGGGGTCTGCTGGGCGAGCGCCATCGCGATCCACACGCGCTGGCGCTGACCGCCGGAGAGCTCGTCCACATAACGGTCGCCGAGCCCGCCGATCCGCGTGGCGGCCATCGCCTCCTCGACGATGCGCTCGTCGTCGGGCGACCACTGGCGCAGCAGACCCTGGTGCGGGTAGCGGCCGCGGGCCACCAGGTCGGCGACCGTGATGCCGTCGGGGGCGATGGAGGACTGCGGGAGCAGCCCCAGCGTCCTGGCCACCTTCTTGGCGGGCATCGAGCCGATCGCCTGCCCGTCGAGGAGCACCCGCCCCTGCGAGGGCTTCAGCATCCGCGACAGGGCGCGCAGCAGGGTCGACTTGCCGCAGGCGTTGGGGCCGACGATGACGGTGAAGGAGTTGTCGGGGATCTCGACCGAGAGGTTCTCGGCGATGACCCGCTGCTCGTAGCCGAAGGTGACCGATTCGGCGGTGAGTCGCTGCATGGAGGTGCTCCTGGTTGTCATCATCAGATCCGTCCTGCCTTGCGTTCGGAGACCAGCAGCCACAGCAGATAGCAGCCGCCGAGCACCCCCGTCACGACTCCCACCGGCAGCTGCCGGTCCCCGAAGGCCCGCTGTGCGATCCAGTCGGCGACCACCAGCAGGGCCGCGCCCATAAAGGCCGACGGGAGGAGGTTGGCGCCCGGTGAGCGGGTCAGCCGCCGGGCCAGCTGGGGCGCGCTGAGCGCCACGAAGGCGATCGGCCCCGCCGCGGCGGTGGCCACCGCGGTCAGCAGGACCGCGGCCAGCATCAGCACCAGCCTGGTCCGCTCGACCCGTACGCCCAGGGCGTACGCGGCGTCGTCGCCCATCTCCAGCATCCTGAGGTTGCGCCCGTACCCGAGTACCAGCGGTATCAGGACCGCACAGGTGACCAGCAGCGGCCAGACCTGCGACCAGTCGCGGCCGTCGAGCGAGCCGGTCATCCAGACGACGGCGCGGGTCGCGTCGACCAGATTGGCCTTGGTGAGCAGATAGCTGTTGCAGGCGGTGAGCATCGCGGCGGCGCCGATGCCGACGAGGACCAGCCGGTAGCCGTGCACACCGCGCTTCCACGCCAGCATGTACACGGCGATTCCGGTGGCCAGACCGCCGACGATCGCGCCGCCGGCCACCGCGGTCGCCCCGCCGTGGAAGAGCACGATGACAGCGAGCGCACCGACACTGGCCCCCTGCCCGAAGCCGATCACGTCCGGACTGCCCAGCGGATTACGGGAGATGGACTGGAAGACCGCTCCCCCGATGCCCAGCGCCGCCCCGACGAGGAGGCCGACGAGCGCTCTGGGCAGCCGCAGGTCGTTGACGATGAACTCCTGGGCGGTGGTGCCGCTGCCCAGCAGGGTGCGGATCACGTCCGCGGGTGCCATCGGGTAGTCACCGCTCCCGATGAGCACGACGGCGGCCGCCAGGGCGACCACGGCCAGCAGTACGACGACGACCGCGGTCCTGACCTCGACCCGCAGGGAGAGCCCTCCCGGGGTCCGTATCGCGTGGATCGCTTTCACAGCTGAGTCATCCTCCGGCGGCGTACGAGAAAGATGAAGATGGGGCCGCCGATGAGCGCGGTCACGATGCCGACCTGGAGTTCGGCGGGCCGGGCGACGATCCGGCCGACGACGTCGGCGCCCAGCAGCAGGACGGGCGAGAGGACCGCCGCGTACGGCAGCGTCCAGCGCATGTCGGGTCCGGTGATGGCCCGGACGATGTGCGGAACCATCAGCCCGATGAAGACGATCGGCCCGCAGGCGGCGGTCGCCGAACCGCAGAGCAGCGTGACGGCGACCATCGCGAGCACCCGGGTGCGCGTCAGATGCGCGCCGAGCGACCTGGCCGTGTCGTCGCCGAGGGCCATGGCGTTCAGGGGGCGGCCGAGCAGCAGCGCGACCAGCAGACCGGCCGCCACGAACGGCCACACCTGCGAGACCGTCGCGGACGTCGCCGATGCCAGCGAACCGACCGTCCAGAAGCGCATCTTGTCCAGCGCGGCCGAGTCCAGCAGCTCCACGGCGTTGACGTATCCGAACATCGCGTACGTGGCGGCCGTGCCGGCGAGCGCGAGCCGTACCGGGGTGGCGCCGCGGCTCCCGCTCAGTACGTAGACGAGCACCGAGACCACCGCGGCGCCCGCGAACGCGAACCACACATAACCGGTGAAGGAGCTGACGCCGAGAAAGCTCATCGCGGAGACCACGGCGGCGGAGGCACCCGCGTTGACACCGAGGATGCCGGGCTCGGCGAGCGGATTGCGGGTGAGCGCCTGCATCACCGCTCCCGCGACCCCGAGCGCGGCTCCTACGAGGACCCCCAGCAGGGTGCGCGGTATTCGCACATCCTGGATCAGGACGTCGTCGGCGGTGCCCGAGCTGTGCGCCAGGCCGTGCCATACATCGCTGAGCGGCACCGCTTTGGCGCCGAGCGCGATGCTCGCCACGACGACCAGGAGCAGCACACCGAGCGACAACAGCAGCCCGGCGGCGCGCGCAGCGTTGTGCTTCGGGGGCGCGGGGGCTTGCTCCGCGCTCTGTCTGGGGAGACTGTCGACCAACACGTAGTTAGGTTAGCCTACCCTCGCAACTCTTCGACTGGGAGGCTTCACCCGGAAGGTGAGGCGGGGGAAGCGGCGAGGTCCGCGTGACGGAGCACGGCGCGCGTTACAGCCCGACGCGCGTCGGAGCCCGGCGTACGTCAGAGCCCGATGCGGGAAATCACCTTGCCCGCGTCCGGACCGTACGTACCCTCGCCCGCCTCTGTCCAGGCCGCTGCGCACAGCGCCCGCAGCCCGTCCAGCGCGCCACCGTCACCGTCCACGGCCAGCTCACCGTCCCGTACCGAAGCGGTCCAGCCGCCGCAGCGGAACGCACCGCCCTCGCCGGTCACTTCGGGCTGACCGGTGAGCAACCCCCGCAGATCCGCGTCCACATAGGTCGGCCGGTGCTCCGGCCGGGCGGCCAGCAGCTGCGCCGCATCCGTCACGCCGGTCAGTACGAGCAGCGAGTCCACCCCTCCGTTGAACGCGCCCTCGATGTCGGTGTCCAGCCGGTCCCCGACGACCAGCGGCCGTTCGGCTCCGGTCCGCAGCACGGTCTCCCGGTGCATGGGGGGCAACGGCTTCCCGGCCACCTGCGGCTCGGCCCCGGTGGCGATCCGGACGACCTCGACCGCGGCGCCATTACCGGGCGCGATCCCACGTGCGCTGGGAATGGTCAGATCCGTATTGGAAACGAACCATGGCAGACCGCTGTTGATCGCGTATCCGGCCTCGGCGAACCGCGCCCAGGTCATGTCGGGACCGCCGTACCCCTGGGCCACCGCCACCGGGGAGTCCTCGGCCGAGTCCACCGGTTCCAGACCGCGTTCGCGCAGCGCGACCCGCAGCCCCTCCCCGCCGATGGCCAGCACCCTGGCCCCTTGCGGGACCTGATCGGCGATCAGCCGGGACACCGCCTGGGCCGAGGTGATGACATCGGCGGCCTCGGCGGGCACCCCCAGCTCGGTGAGGTGCAGCGCCACCGCATCCGGCGTCCGCAGCGCGTTGTTGGTCACGTACGCGAGGTGCATCCCGCCGTCCCGCGCGGTCCCGAGCGAGGAGACGGCGTGGACGATCGCCGCGCCGCCCGCGTACACCACCCCGTCCAGATCGAGCAGGGCTGTGTCGTACGTCTCACTCAGCGCTGTCCTCATGCCGTCCGGGCTGGTCCTGGTCTGCCGGGTCATCGCACTCCTCGATAGCTGTTCTTCTCCCGATCATCCCGTATGACGGATCCCCACATACCATGCACCAATGACTTCAAGTGGTCGGCATGCGGACACCGGACTGCGTCTTTTCCCTTTCCGCGGAGTGCGCTACGTTCCCGAACGCGTCGGCAGCCTCGCAGCCGTCACGTCTCCGCCGTACGACGTCGTGGTCAGACCGGACGGGCTGCTGCACCTGGAGTCCGCCGATCCGCACAACATCGTGAGGCTGATCCTGCCGCAGGCCGACACTCCGGCAGCCCGCAACGAGAGGGCCGCGGCGACCCTCTCCGACTGGCTCAGGGACGGCATCCTGGCCGCCGACCCCGAGGCAGCCCTGTATGTGTACGAGCAGCGCAACGGCGCTGTGCTCCAGCGCGGTCTCATCGGAGCACTGGCCCTCTCCACGCCCGAGGAGGGGGTGGTCCTTCCGCACGAGGACGTGATGGCCGACATCGTCGCGGACCGGGCGGCGCTGATGCGGACCACAGCCGTCAACTTCGAACCGCTTCTGCTGACCTACCGCAGCGACGACGGCACGACGGGGACAACGGACGCGGCAGACACAGCGGACACAGCAGGATCGGCGGGCGCGACGGCTGTCATCGAGCGGACCATAACCGGCCCCCCGCTGCTCGCGACGACCACCGAGGACGGCTTCAGCCACCGGCTGTGGGCCGTCACCGACCCGGCGGAGATCGCGGAGGCGCAGGCGGACCTGGCCGACCGCCAGGCCCTGATCGCCGACGGGCACCACCGGTGGGCGACCTACCTCCAGCTGCGCGGCGAACATCCGGGGCCGGGCCCGTGGGGGTACGGCCTGGTGCTCCTCATCGACACGGTTCACTATCCGCTCCAGGTACGGGCGATCCACCGGGTACTGCGCCGGCTGCCCGTCTCCGAAGCGCTGGCGGCGCTCGACGGCGCCTTCCGGGTCCGCACGATCGAAGCGCTCCCCGAGGCGCTGGCCGCCCTCGCCGACGCGGCAGCCGCGGGCAACGCCTTCCTGCTCGCCGGGGACGGCCGGTTCCATCTCGTCGACCGGCCGTCGGAGGAACTGCTGGCCCGAACCGTCCCCACGGACCACCCCACGGCCTGGCAGACCCTCGACGCGACCGTCCTGCACCACACGCTCCTGGACAAGGTCTGGTCGGTCCCGGACGCGCCTGAGCACATCGCGTACATCCATGCCACGGACGCGGCCGTCGAACAGGCGGAACGCCAGGGCGGCACAGCTGTTCTGATGCATCCGGTACGCGAAGAGGTCGTCCGGGAGCTGGCCCGCCGAGGAGTGACGATGCCCCGCAAATCGACCTCGTTCGGCCCGAAACCGGCGACCGGGCTCGTGCTGCGCAGCCTCACCATCGACTGAATCGCGCCATACGGAGAAGGGCCGCACCCGGCGTCCGGGTGCGGCCTTTCTCGTTGTCAGTTCACTGACCGATCGGCCAGGGCCGGACGGCGTTCATCAGTCCCGGCTGCCGGCAGCGCTGTCGCCGTCGCTGTCCACGCTCCGGTCCGGGGCATCGGCCTGCGGCTCGTCGGACTCGTCGTCCGACTCGTCCTCGACGTCGACGAACTCGACGCCCTCCAGCTCGGCGAGCCGGTCCGACGCGTCCGTCGAGCCGTCCTTGTCGGACTCGATGGTCTTGGCGAACCACTCACGCGCCTCGTCCTCGCGTCCCGCAGCGAGGAGCGCGTCGGCGTAGGCGTAGCGCAGCCGCGCGGTCCACGGCTGTACGGAGTGGGACGCCAGCTCCGGGCTCTGCAGCGTGACGATCGCCGCGTCGATCTGTCCCATGTCGCGGCGCGCACCGGCGGCGACCAGACGCATCTCGACCTGTCCGGCCTTGTCGAGCCTCTGCACCTCGGGCTCTCCGGCCATCGCCATCGCCCGCTCGGGCCGGCCCAGACCGCGCTCGCAGTCCGCCATGACGGGCCAGAGGTCGACCGTGCCGGTCATCCGCTTCGTGGCACGGAACTCGGCGAGCGCCTCCGTGTACTTCTGTGTCGCGTACGCGGCGAACCCGGCCGCCTCGCGCACAGCGGCGACCCGGGAGGCCAGCCGAAGGGCGATACGCGAGTACTCGTACGCCTCTTCGGGGTCCTCATCGATCAGCCGGGCGACCATCACCAGGTTCTTCGCGACATCCTCGGCGAGGGTCTTGGGCAGGCTCATGAGCTCCTGCCGTACGTCCTTGTCGATCTCCTGGCCGGTGACGTCCTCCGGGATGGGAAGCCGCTTCACAGGCTCGCGGTCCCGGTCGCGGTCGTCCCGCTGGAAACCGCCGCCACGCTCGTCACGCTGGCCGCCCCGGTATCCACCACGGTCACGGTCATCGCGCTGACCGCCGCGGAACCCGCCACGGTCACCACCGGAGGGACGGCCGCCGCGGTCGCTGCCCCGGTCGTCGCGCCGGCCGTAGCCGCCACCGCTGGGACGGTCGTCACGACGGAAGCCACCACCGCGCTCATCATCCCGACGCGGAGCACCGGACGGACGGTCATCGCGGCGCGGAGCACCGAACGAACGGTCATCACGCTGACCGCCACGGAACCCACCACGGTCACCACCGGACGGACGGCCACCACGGTCACCGCCCCGATCGTCGCGACGCTCAAAACCGCCACCACCACCGGGACGCCCACCACGGCTGTCATCACGACGATCATCACGCCGGTCACCACGACTGTCGTCACGCCGGAACGACGGCCGGTCATCACGACGGGCAAACCCACCGCCGCTACCACCCGGACGCCCACCACGGTCGTCATCACGGCGCGGACCACCGGACGGCCGGTCGTCACGCCCACCACGGAACCCGCCGCGGTCGCTGCCCCGGTCGTCGCGCCGGCCGTAGCCGCCACCGCTGGGACGGTCGTCACGGCGGAAGCCACCACCGCGCTCATCGTCCCGACGCGGGCCACCGGACGGACGGTCATCGCGGCGCGGAGCACCGAACGAACGGTCATCACGCTGACCGCCACGGAACCCACCACGGTCACCACCGGACGGACGGCCACCACGGTCACCGCCCCGGTCATCGCGACGCTCAAAACCGCCACCACCACCGGGACGCCCACCACGGCTGTCATCACGCCGGTCACCACGACTGTCGTCACGCCGGAACGACGGCCGGTCGTCACGACGGGCAAACCCACCGCCACTACCACCCGGACGCCCACCACGGTCACCACTGGAAGGGCGGCCGCCACGGTCGTCACGCTGGCCACCGCGGTATCCGCCGGCGCTGCCGGGCCGTCCGCCGCGGTCGTCATCACGACGGGGCCCACCCGACGGCCGGTCGTCACGGCCACCACGGAAACCACCACCGGCACCGGCGGGTCGCCCACCACGGTCGTCCCGGCGCGGGCCGCTGGACGAGCGGTCGTCACGGCCACCACGGAACCCACCGGCTCCGCTGCCACCGCCACGGCTGCCACCGCGGTTGTCGTCGCGACGGAAGCCACCACGGTCGTTGTCCCGGCTCGGGCCACTGGATCGATTATCACGACCACCGCGGAATCCGCCCTGGTCACCGCCGTCCCGGCGACGCGGCTCGCGCTCCGGTCGGTCGTCGGGAGAGTTGGTGGACATGGGTGGGGCTCCTGTCTTCGGGTACCGCAGTCATTCTCACGCAGTCGGCGATCCGACGCGCTTCGGGAAATAAAAAAAGGACCTTTGGTCCCAGCGCTGAACGCTGGGACCAAAGGTCCTTCAAAGATTGTTCGGCGGCGTCCTACTCTCCCACAGGGTCCCCCCTGCAGTACCATCGGCGCTGAAAGGCTTAGCTTCCGGGTTCGGAATGTAACCGGGCGTTTCCCTAACGCTATGACCACCGAAACCCTATTTGGGCTCTAGCGAACAAGCACACTCTTCAATTAAGTAAGTGAAACAAGTTCCGCCGGCACGATAGTTCGTGGCCTGGGAACAACACAGTGGACGCGAGCAACTGAGGACAAGCCCTCGGCCTATTAGTACCAGTCAGCTCCACCCGTTACCGGGCTTCCACATCTGGCCTATCAACCCAGTCGTCTACTGGGAGCCTTAACCCCTCAAAGGGGGTGGGAATACTCATCTCGAAGCAGGCTTCCCGCTTAGATGCTTTCAGCGGTTATCCTTTCCGAACGTAGCCAACCAGCCATGCCCTTGGCAGGACAACTGGCACACCAGAGGTTCGTCCGTCCCGGTCCTCTCGTACTAGGGACAGCCCTTCTCAATATTCCTACGCGCGCAGAGGATAGGGACCGAACTGTCTCACGACGTTCTAAACCCAGCTCGCGTACCGCTTTAATGGGCGAACAGCCCAACCCTTGGGACCGACTCCAGCCCCAGGATGCGACGAGCCGACATCGAGGTGCCAAACCATCCCGTCGATATGGACTCTTGGGGAAGATCAGCCTGTTATCCCCGGGGTACCTTTTATCCGTTGAGCGACAGCGCTTCCACAAGCCACTGCCGGATCACTAGTCCCGACTTTCGTCCCTGCTCGACCCGTCGGTCTCACAGTCAAGCTCCCTTGTGCACTTACACTCAACACCTGATTGCCAACCAGGCTGAGGGAACCTTTGGGCGCCTCCGTTACTCTTTAGGAGGCAACCGCCCCAGTTAAACTACCCATCAGACACTGTCCCTGATCCGGATCACGGACCGAGGTTAGACATCCAGCACGACCAGAGTGGTATTTCAACGACGACTCCACAACCACTGGCGTGGCCGCTTCAAAGTCTCCCACCTATCCTACACAAGCCGAACCGAACACCAATATCAAACTGTAGTAAAGGTCCCGGGGTCTTTCCGTCCTTCTGCGCGAAACGAGCATCTTTACTCGTAGTGCAATTTCACCGGGCCTATGGTTGAGACAGTCGAGAAGTCGTTACGCCATTCGTGCAGGTCGGAACTTACCCGACAAGGAATTTCGCTACCTTAGGATGGTTATAGTTACCACCGCCGTTTACTGGCGCTTAAGTTCTCAGCTTCGCAACCCCGAAAGATCACTAACCGGTCCCCTTAACGTTCCAGCACCGGGCAGGCGTCAGTCCGTATACATCGCCTTACGGCTTCGCACGGACCTGTGTTTTTAGTAAACAGTCGCTTCTCGCTGGTCTCTGCGGCCACCCCCAGCTCATGGAGTAAATCCAATCACCAAGAATGGCCCCCCTTCTCCCGAAGTTACGGGGGCATTTTGCCGAGTTCCTTAACCATAGTTCACCCGAACGCCTCGGTATTCTCTACCTGACCACCTGAGTCGGTTTAGGGTACGGGCCGCCATGAAACTCGCTAGAGGCTTTTCTCGACAGCATAGGATCATCCACTTCACCACAATCGGCTCGGCATCAGGTCTCACCCACATGTCATCCGGATTTACCTGGATAACGGGCTACACCCTTACCCCGGGACAACCACCGCCCGGGCTGGACTACCTTCCTGCGTCACCCCATCGCTTACCTACTACCACCTTGGTTCAGCGGCTCCACCACTCCCCTTTCCCCGAAGGGTCCAGGACGGCTTCACGGCCTTAGCATTAGAGGATTCAGTATTGGGCGTTTCAAAGCGGGTACCGGAATATCAACCGGTTGTCCATCGACTACGCCTGTCGGCCTCGCCTTAGGTCCCGACTTACCCTGGGCAGATCAGCTTGACCCAGGAACCCTTAGTCAATCGGCGCACACGTTTCTCACGTGTGTATCGCTACTCATGCCTGCATTCTCACTCGTGAACCGTCCACAACTCGCTTCCGCGGCTGCTTCACCCGGCACACGACGCTCCCCTACCCATCCCAGCCCCCGTTGGGGGTATGTGCTGGAATGACACGACTTCGGCGGTACGCTTGAGCCCCGCTACATTGTCGGCGCGGAATCACTTGACCAGTGAGCAATTACGCACTCTTTCAAGGATGGCTGCTTCTAAGCCAACCTCCTGGTTGTCTCTGCGACTCCACATCCTTTTCCACTTAGCGTACGCTTAGGGGCCTTAGTCGATGCTCTGGGCTGTTTCCCTCTCGACCATGGAGCTTATCCCCCACAGTCTCACTGCCGCGCTCTCACTTACCGGCATTCGGAGTTTGGCTAAGGTCAGTAACCCGGTAGGGCCCATCGCCTATCCAGTGCTCTACCTCCGGCAAGAAACACACGACGCTGCACCTAAATGCATTTCGGGGAGAACCAGCTATCACGGAGTTTGATTGGCCTTTCACCCCTAACCACAGGTCATCCCCCAGGTTTTCAACCCTGGTGGGTTCGGTCCTCCACGACCTCTTACAGCCGCTTCAACCTGCCCATGGCTAGATCACTCCGCTTCGGGTCTAGAGCGTGCAACTCAAACGCCCTATTAGGACTCGCTTTCGCTACGGCTTCCCCACACGGGTTAACCTCGCTACACACCGCTAACTCGCAGGCTCATTCTTCAAAAGGCACGCAGTCACGACTGACAGTACAAGTACTGCCAGCGACGCTCCCACGGCTTGTAGGCACACGGTTTCAGGTACTATTTCACTCCGCTCCCGCGGTACTTTTCACCATTCCCTCACGGTACTATCCGCTATCGGTCACCAGGGAATA
>NZ_JAPEPC010000001.1:4655000-6060000 GCF_026340465.1 Streptomyces sp. NBC_01306 | reverse complement strand
GCCGGGGTATCAACATATCTGGCGTTGACTTTTGGCACGCTGTTGAGTTCTCAAGGAACGGACGCTTCCTTTGTACTCACCCTCTCGGGCTTTCCTCCGGGCTTTTCCCTTCGGTCTTGCGTTTCCGACTCTATCAGACTCTTTCGTGTCCGATTCCCGGTCGGCCGGGTTTGCTTTCCAGTTCTTCGCTTTCGCGTTTCCCTTTCGGCGTGTCCACTACGTTAGCCGATTTCTTCAGAGGCTCATAATCGAGCCTTGGATTCGAATTTCGGCACGCCAAAAATCAAACCCGCTGAGGGAGATCGTAGGTAGTGGTTGGCCACTTCGGGCTGCTCAGGTTCGGCCCGATGGGCCGTTCCGATAGCAGTGCCCGTGTCAAGCGGCTCGGACTACGTTAGGCGTCGGTACCAGCCGAGTCAAGTCCGCTTCCTGCGTGGAACATGCGCACGGTACGGGCTGACCGTGGGATCGCTGTCGATCCAGAAGCGCCAGGGCTGGTGGGCGCCCGCGCCGCCAACTCCCGTGCGGGGGCCGCTGCGTACGAGATCGGGGTGAGGCGGAGTACCCGTGAGGATCGACAGCACGGTCTCCCCCGGTGCGCAGACATCGGCGCCGTTGAGCGAGCGGTCGACGTCCAGACCGGTCGCCAGCCGGGCCGGGCCCTTCGCCAGTTCTCTGTCGTGCCGGGCCGAGGGGCGGCGTTCCCGTACCAGCTCGGCGCCCGCTGTCACCTCTCCCCCGCGGAGCAGTACCCCGCTCGCCCTGCCCTCCGGGCCGCAGACCAGGTTCATGCAGTGCCACATGCCGTAGGTGAAGTAGACGTACACATGGCCGGGCGGGCCGAACATGACCTCGTTGCGGGCCGTCCGGCCGCGGTAGGCGTGCGAACCCGGGTCGACCTCCCCCGCGTACGCCTCCACTTCTGTGAGGCGCAGTTCCATCGGCCCGTCCGGGGTGCGGCGGACCAGGGTGCAGCCCAGGAGATCCGGGGCGACCTCCAGTACGGAGCGTTCGAAGAAGTCTCGTGGCAGGGGCGTACGGTCCGGGCTGGCACTCATGGCGTACGAGCGTAGTGGGGTGCGGCCGGCGGTCGTCGCGCGTCGACGCGTATGTATGGGGGTGCAAGATCAAAAAGAAGCGATGAGGAGTGGAGTGGGCATGGGGTTCAAGAGACTGCTCGCGAGCTTGGGGGCCGGCGGTGCTTCGGTGGAGACGGAGCTGGCCGAGGCGAACGTCGTGCCGGGCGGTGTGGTCCAGGGGGAGGTGCGGATTCGGGGCGGTGCCGTCGACCAGCTGATCGAAGGCCTCTCCGTGGGGCTCCAGGGCCGGGTGGAGATCGAGGGCGGCGACCACGAGGTCAAGCAGGACATCGAGTTCACCGAGGTACGCCTGGGCGGGGATCTGGCGATCGCGGCGGGCGCCCTGCATGTGGTGCCGTTCGGGCTCGAAATACCCTGGGAGACCCCGATCACGAACATCGCGGGGCGGCCGCTGCCCGGGATGCATATCGGAGTGACGACGGAGCTGGAGATCGCGCGGGCGCTGGACGCCGGGGACCTCGACCCCATTCAGGTGCATCCGCTCCCCGCCCAGCAGGCCGTTCTTGACGCCTTCGGCGAGCTCGGTTTCCGGTTCGTGAGTGCGGATCTGGAGCGCGGCCGCATCCGCGGCACACGCCAGCTGCTCCCCTTCTACCAAGAGATCGAGTTCTGCCCGCCGGAACAGTACCGGGGGCTGAACCAGGTCGAGTTGACCTTCGTCACGGACGACCGTGAGATGGACGTGATACTGGAAATGGACAAGAAGCCGGGTCTCTTCAGCGAGAGCAGTGACTCGTACCGGGCGTTCCAGGTGGGGCTGCACGACTTCCGGGACACCGACTGGACGGGATACCTCCATCAGTGGCTGGCCGATGTGGGTGGCAGACGGAACTGGCTCTAGGGTCGGACAAGGAAACTGACAGCCGATGCAGGAGGTGCCGTCGTGACCGGGCTCAGCAAGCCGCCGCTCCCCCATGACTTTCATCCGCCGGTGCCCTCGTTCACCGTGGTGAGCGAGGACATCGCGCCGGGTGCGGTATTGAAGGACGCTCAGGTGTACGCGGCGGGGAATACCTCGCCGCAGCTGCGGTGGGAGGGGTTCCCGCCGGAGACCAGGAGTTTCGCCGTGACCTGCTTCGACCCCGACGCGCCCACGGGCAGCGGGTTCTGGCACTGGTCGCTGTTCGACATTCCGGCCTCGGTGAGCGAGCTGCCCGCGGGTGCGGGCAGTGGTGCGTTCAAGGGGCTGCCGCCCGGCGCGGTGCAGGCCCGCAACGACTACGGCGCGAAGGAGTTCGGGGGCGCCGCGCCGCCGGCCGGTGAGAACCACCGCTATGTCTTCACCGTGTACGCGGTGGACACCCCGCAGCTCGGTATCGACTCGGACACCCCGCCCGCCGCGGTCGGCTTCAATCTGCGGTTCCACACGCTGGCACGCGCCCAGCTCATCGCCGAGTACGCGGCTCCCGCCGAAAGCTGAAGCCTGCGCGTCTGTTTGCCCTGCCCCGGTCTTGGAGAGACCAGGGCAGGGCCTTTTTTATTGCGTTGTCCATCGTGGCGTGCCCGGCCAGAGTTGATCCCAGTCCCGCGTCCCGCCAGGGGGTGGGCCGGCACACGGAGGTGGGCACCATGCGGGACACATTGGTACTGAACGCCAGCTTCGAACCGCTGTCGACAGTGACGCTCAACCGCGCGGTGGTCCTGGTGCTCCAGGACAAGGCCGTGGTCGAGCAGGCCCACCCCGGGCTCCGGGTGCGTGCGGCCGCTGTCGAGCTGCCGGTACCCCGGGTGATCAGGCTCTGCCGCTATGTCCGGGTGCCCTTCCGAAGACAGGCACCGTGGTCGAGACGGGGGGTGCTGGTCCGTGACCAGCACAGGTGCGCGTACTGCGGGCGGCGGGCGACCACCGTCGACCATGTGGTGCCGCGCGCGCAGGGCGGCCAGGACACCTGGCTGAACACGGTGGCCTCCTGCGCCGAGGACAACCACCGCAAAGCGGCCCGTACCCCGGACCAGGCCGGAATGCCGCTGCTGCGCAGGCCGTTCGTGCCGACTCCGGCCGACGCGATGATGCTCGCGCTCGGTGCCGGTGACCGGCAGGCGCTGCCCGACTGGCTCCCGCAGACCGCGTAGACGTACGCGGAGAAGCCCGCCCCCTGTCATGTGCCGATCCGGCCGGGGGCGGGCTTCTCCGTCGCGCCGGGTCGTTACTCCGAGGGGCGCCTCGCGGCCGGGGGCGCGGGCGACTCCTTGCCGGTGTTGAAGCCGGGGACGTTGTCGCCGAGGTTCCCGAAGGCTCCGCTGAGTCCCTTGAGCGCGTCGCCGATCTCGCTCGGCACGATCCAGAGCTTGTTGGCGTCGCCCTCGGCGATCTTCGGGAGCATCTGGAGGTACTGGTAGGCGAGCAGCTTCTGGTCGGCGTCGCCCGCGTGGATCGACTCGAAGACCGTACGGATGGCCTGGGCCTCGCCCTCCGCGCGCAGCGCCGAGGCCTTGGCCTCACCTTCGGCCCGGAGGATGGCCGACTGCTTCTCGCCCTCGGCGCGCAGGATTTCGGACTGCCGGACACCTTCGGCCTGGAGGATCGCGGCGCGCTTGTCACGGTCGGCGCGCATCTGCTTCTCCATCGAGTCCTGGATGGAGGTGGGCGGTTCGATGGCCTTGAGTTCGACGCGGTTGACGCGGATGCCCCACTTGCCGGTGGCCTCGTCGAGTACACCGCGCAGCGCCGCGTTGATCTCCTCACGGGAGGTCAGGGTCCGCTCCAGGTCCATGCCGCCGATGATGTTGCGGAGGGTGGTGACGGTGAGCTGCTCGATCGCCTGGATGTAGCTGGCCACTTCGTAGGTCGCGGCGCGGGCGTCGGTCACCTGGTAGTAGATGACCGTGTCGATGTTGACGACCAGGTTGTCCTGGGTGATCACCGGCTGCGGCGGGAAGGGCACGACCTGTTCCCGGAGGTCGATCCGGTTGCGGATCGAGTCGATGAACGGGACGACGATGTTCAGTCCGGCGTTGAGAGTTCGTGTGTAGCGGCCGAACCGTTCGACGATGGCGGCGCTGGCCTGTGGGATCACCTGGATCGTTTTGATCAGGGCGATGAAGACCAGCACCACCAGAATGATCAGAACGATGATGACGGATGGCATCGTGCTCCCCGTGCCCTTCGATTGCCGACAGTTCCCGATGAATGATCTTCGCAGACCTCGGCCTGCCGTGTGTGAGGTTCTGTCACAGGACGACGGCTGTCGCTCCGTCGATCTCCACGACGTCGACCTGCTGACCTGGCTGATAACTGCTGTCACCGTCGAGGGCCCGCGCCGACCACACCTCTCCGGCCAGCTTGATACGGCCGCCGCTGCCGTCGACCCGCTCCAGGACGACGGCCTGACGGCCTTTCAACGCATCGATCCCGGTGGCCAGTTCAGGTCGCTGGGACCGGTGCCGGTTGGCGATGGGGCGTACTACGGCGATGAGTGCGACGGACACGATCACGAAGACGAGGACCTGGGGCACCGGGCCGACGCCGAGGCCGGCGGCGGCCGACGCGGCGACCGCCCCTACGGCCAGCATCCCGAATTCGGGCATGGCGGTGATGACGAGCGGGATTCCCAGCCCGGCCGCGCCGATCAGCCACCACACCCATGTCTCGATGTCCACGGGGTCATGGTAGGGCGGCAGTCCCCTTCGGGGACAGGGCGCAAGGAGTACGGAACCGGTCAGCCGAGCGGAAGGCCCTGCGCGGTCCAGCGGTTGCCGCGCTGTTCGACGACGAGCGGCAGCCCGAAGCAGAGGGAGAGGTTGCGGGAGCTCAGTTCGGTCTCCATCGGACCGGCGGCGAGCACCTTGCCCTGACGGATCATCAGGACGTGGGTGAAGCCCGGGGCGATCTCCTCGACGTGGTGGGTCACCATCACCATCGAGGGGGCGTACGGGTCCTTGGCCAGCCGGCCGAGACGGCGTACGAGATCCTCGCGGCCGCCGAGGTCGAGACCGGCGGCGGGCTCGTCGAGCAGGAGCAGCTCGGGGTCGGTCATCATCGCGCGGGCGATCAGGGTGCGCTTGCGCTCGCCCTCGGAGAGGGTGCCGAACTTGCGGTCCAGGAACTCGGTCATGCCGAGGCGGTCGAGGAAGGCGCGGGCGCGCTGCTCGTCGACCTCCTCGTAGTCCTCGTTCCAGGTGGCCGTCATGCCGTAGGCCGCGGTGAGCACCACTTGCAGCACGGTCTGCCGCTTGGGCATCTTCTCGGCCATGGCGGCGCCGGCCATGCCGATGCGCGGGCGGAGCTCGAAGACGTCGGTGCCGGGCTTGCCGAGCTGCTCACCGAGGATGGACGCGGTGCCGGTGGTCGGGAAGAGGTAGCTGGACGCGATATTGAGGAGGGTGGTCTTGCCCGCGCCGTTGGGGCCGAGGATGACCCAGCGCTCCCCCTCCTTCACCGCCCAGGAGACGTCGTCCACCAGAGCACGTCCGTCGCGGACCACCGATACGTCCAGCAGCTCCAGTACATCGCTCATGAGCGCGTTGTCTCCCCATGCAGTCTCGGTTCGCGCGTGCGCCTGTGGGCGCAGCTCCCAGGGAAAACCTACGCCACTTGAGAAGTGCGCCCACGTCTAGGGCCTGTGGTTTGGATCAGGCCGGATCAGGGAGCGGGGTCTGGTGCGTGCGATCGCAAGGCGGAGGAGGGAGTCGACGCGGAGCGTCGGCGACCGACGACAACGCAGCGAGCGTGCGTGCCAGACCCCGCGAGCCCGGCCTGATCCAAACCACAGGCCCCAGGTCCAGTCCCTACGCTGGGTCCATGTTCACGGAACCACGCTCAGGACGGCTGGCCGCATGGGGAAATGCCCTGTTGGCCGGAATTGTATCGCCGGATGACGCCGCACTCGCCATCGTGGGCGAGGACGCTGTGCACCGGGTGGAGGGGCTGCCGGGCGAGGCGGGGCCCGTCGGGCTCACGCTGGCGCTGGGGCGGCTGAGATCGCTCGGCGCCACCGGCTACCGGGTGGCGATGCCCACAGCGGGACATCCGCTGGGTCTCAGCGGGCCGCCGGAGTTCAACGCGCGGGCGCTGGAGGCGGAGGAGGCGGTCACCGCCTTCGGCGTACCGCTGGGGCTGGTGCCCGAGCTGTACGAGGCGGGCCCGGAGGGCGATCTGCACCGGGAGGTGGTCTGGCACTGCCTGCCGGTCCGCGAGGCGCCGCCGGCCGACGTGCCCTCGCTCGGTGAGGCGGAGCGGGAGCTGGCGGAGGGGCTGCGGGAGGCGACCGCGGTGCTCTCGGGTCTCGATGTGGCGGGCGGCGGGCCTGCTGCCGAGGCGGCGATCGACGCGTACCGGGCCCGGGCGGAAGCGGGGGCCGGGGAGCTGCTCGCGCCGGGGTATCCGGCGCGCGCGGTCCGGGTGCTCGAACTGGCGCGGCGGGTCGGGCTGCTGGTCTCGGTGGCGTACGAGCACGGGCCGGGCGGCGCGGTGAGCGCATCGGAGATGGCGGCGCGGGGGAATGCGCTGCGGCCGGTGGAGCGGGTGGCCCGGCGGGCGCAGGTGGCGGCGTACAACGCGTACGTGGAGGAGCGGGAGCGGCGCGGCTGACGGGGGCTTCGACGAGGGCGCTCCTGCAACCGGCCGGCCCCCTTCCGCCCTCGCGCCTCGGAGGCCACGAGCGGCGATGCGGGCGGCCCCGAAGAAGACTGCGGCGGAAAGAACCTGCGCCGTCGGGACGAACGGCCCCCCGGGCACAGCGCCTGAGGGGGCACGGTGTCCGAGGGGCCGTCGGCCGGTGACCGATGTGCGGTCAGCCGTTGATGCCGTGGTTGGCGAAGGCCGGGTTCAGGACGCCGATGACGGAGACGGTGTTGCCGACGGCGTTCACCGGGACGTGCACCGGGGCCTGCACCACGTTGCCGGAGACGACGCCGGGCGAGTTGGTCGCCGCACCGGCCGCGTGCGAGGCGGCGGACGCCGCACCGGCTCCGGCGGCGAGGACGCCACCGGCGACGAGGGTGATGGCAGCGGCCTTCTTCAGGTTCTTCATTTCAGGATCCTCCTAGCTGGCTGCGGCCGGCGCCGCAGCACGCATGGAGAACGGCGGAGGGGCCATCCGGATACGCCATGTGGGTGACTTACACCCGACGGTATGAATCTCACACCGGAATATGACGGTCCGCTCAAGCCTCCGCTCAGCCCGCCGCCCCGTTCCGTACCGCCCAGAGCGCCGCCTGGGTCCGGTCGGCGAGGTCCAGTTTCATCAGGATGTTCGACACATGCGTCTTGACGGTCTTCTCGGAGAGGACCAGTGCTCGCGCGATCTCCCGGTTGGAGCGTCCGTCGGCGATCAGCCCCAGCACCTCGCGTTCCCGCTCGGTGAGCGCGGTGCCCCTCCCCTGGCCGCCACCCGGCTCCGGGGAGAGCAGCGCCCCGGCCACTTCGGGCTGGAGCAGGACGTGCCCGGCGTGGACCGAGCGGATCGCGTCGGCCAGCGCCTCCGGGTCGACGTCCTTGTACACATAGCCCGACGCACCCGCGCGCAGGGCGGGAACCACGGTGCGCTGCTCGGTGAAGCTGGTGACCACCAGCACCCTCGCCGGATTGGCCAGCTCCCTGAGCCTGCGCAGCGCCTCGATACCGTCCATGCCCGGCATCTTGATGTCCATCAGGACGATGTCGGGGCGCAGCTCCTCGGCGGCGGCCACCCCCTGCTCACCGTCCGGTGCCTCGCCCACGACCTCGATGTCGTCCTGGATCTCCAGAAAGGTGCGCAGGCCCCGCCTGACCACCTGGTGGTCGTCGACGAGCAGGACGCGGATGGCCGCCTTCGGCCTGGGTGCGGTGTCAGCCACCGGGCACCTCCATCTCGATCGTGGCGCCCTCTCCGGGCGCCGATTCCACCCTGAGCCTGCCTCCGACGCCGCTCGCGCGGTCCCGCATGGAGACCAGGCCGAGGTGCCGGCCGGCCCGCCGTACGGCCGACGGCTCGAATCCGGCGCCGTCATCGGTGATCCGCAGGACCGCGCCGGGCCGGGCCCGCCGGCTCTCCAGTACGACATCGATCCGTCCGGCGCCCGAGTGGCGCAGGGCGTTGTGCAGCGCCTCCTGGGCCACCCGCAGCAGCGCCTCCTCCTGGGCGGCGGGGAGCGCCCGCACCTGCCCGCTCCGGAAGGTGACGTGCGGGGTGTGCGCGCGGTCGAGGACCTGGATGTGCGTCCGGAGCGTGGGGATCAGACCGTCCTCGTCGAGGGCGGCGGGGCGCAGCTCCACGACGGCGGCGCGGAGTTCGTCGGCGGCCTCGGCCGCGAGGTCGGCGACCTGCTGGAGCTCGCCCTTGGCGCGGGCCGGGTCGCGGTCCACCAGGGTGGCGGCGGCCTGGGCCGTGAGCCGCAGGGAGAAGAGTTTCTGGCTGACGGCGTCGTGGAGTTCGTGCGCCAGCCGGGTGCGTTCCTCGGCGATGGTGAGCTCGCGGCTCCGCTCGTAGAGGCGGGCGTTGGTGAGGGCGATGGCGGCGTGCTGGGCGAGGATCGTCAGGAGCTCCTCGTCCTCCTCGGTGAACCCGCAGCGGCCGGTGGGCCTGGGACACCGCTTGTTGGCGAGGAAGAGCGCGGCGATCGTCTCGTCGCCGTCGCGGACGGGCAGGCCGAGGAAGTCCGACATCTCGGGGTGCGTGGACGGCCAGCCGCCGAAGCGGGGGTCCTCGCGTACGTCGTCGAGGCGCTGGGGCTTCTCGTCGTGCAGCATCGCGGCGAGGATGCCGTGCTGGCGCGGGAGCGGGCCGATGGCCTTCCACTGGGCGTCACTGACCCCGTCGACCACGAACTGGGCGAAGCCGCCGTGGTCGTCGGGGACCCCGAGCGCGGCGTACTCGGCGTCCAGCAGTTCGCGGGCGGAGACCACGATCGTCTTGAGGACGTCGCGGACCTCCAGGTGCCTGCTCATCGCGAGCAGCGCGGTGCTCACCGCGGACAGGCCGGAAGCGGGTCGATGGGACATGGCCACACCGTACCGGCGGGCCGGGCGGGCCGTATCGGGCTGCGGACGGGCTCCGTCCCGGTCCTTGGGGACCAGCTCACCCGGGACATCGGGACTACTCCGAAGTGCCCTGGTCCCTGCGTCCCGCGGCCGAGGCGCCGAGCGGGGGCGCGTTCCTACGTTGGCGGCACGAAGTTGGCGGCCCGAAGTCGGCGGCACGAAGCGACGGGCTGACCGGAAGAGCTGCGGGACTACGGGAAGAAGAGGGACGTGCCATGGCGGTAGCAGTCATCACGGGAGGATCGAAGGGGCTGGGCCGGGCGCTCGCCGCGGGACTCGCGGGGCGGGGCTGGGACCTGGTCATCGATGCGAGGACACCGGAGGTTCTGGACGGGGCGGCGCGGGAGCTCGCGGAGTACGGCACGCGGGTGGTGGCGGTGGCGGGGGACGTCGGCGACGCGGCGCACCGGAGCCGGCTGGCCGATGCGGCGCGCGGTCTCGGCGGGCTCGATCTGCTGGTCAGCAATGCGAGCGCGCTGGGCGCCGAGCCGCTCGTGCGTCTGGAGGAGCTGACGCCCGACGGGCTGCGGGCGGCACTGGAGACCAATGTGGTGGCCGCGCTCGGTCTGGTGCAGGAGGCGCTGCCGCTGCTGCGGGCGTCCGGTGCGGGGGCGGTGGTCACGGTGAGTTCGGACGCCGCTGTCGAGGCGTACCCGACCTGGGGCGGATACGGGGCGTCGAAAGCCGCGCTGGACCAGCTGTCGGCGGTGCTCGCGGCCGAGGAGCCGGGGCTGCGGGTGTGGGCGGTGGACCCGGGTGACATGCGTACCGATCTGTACGCGGCCGCGGTGCCCGGTGACGAGGAGGAGAGGCCCGCGCCTTCGGAGGTGGTCCCGGCGTTTCTTCGGCTGCTCGACGAGCGGCCGGTGAGCGGGCGGTACTCGGCCCCCGCGCTGCTGGTGGGTGAGGTGCGATGAGTGCGCGGCAGGCGCTGCGGGTCCCCGACGGGCGGCCGGCGGTGGTGCCCGCCGAGGAGCGCGGCCGGGGGCGGGACGACGTACGGCTGATGGTGTCGCGCGGCACCGCTGTCTCCCACCACGCCTTCCGGGAGCTGCCGGGGCAGCTGCGGGCGGGGGACGTACTGGTGGTGAACACCTCACGGACGCTGCCCGCCGCGGTGGACGGGACAGCCTCTTCCGGGGCCCGTGTCGTGGTGCACTTCTCGGCCCGTGGGGACGACGGCCGGTGGGCGGTGGAGCTGCGGGAGCCGGTGCCGGGCGGGAGTACCCGGCGGTGCGCGGGCGGCCCGGCGGGGTCGGTGGTGCGGCTGCCCGAGGGCGTACGGCTCGTATGGGAGGAGCCGCTGGCCGCCGGTGAGGACCGGTTGTGGTGGGTGCGGCCTTCGGCGGCCGCAGTGCCGGAGCTGCTGCGGCGGCACGGGCGCCCGATCCGGTACGCGTACACCCGCCGTGACCAGCCGCTCTCCGCGTATCAGACGGTGTTCGCGCTGGCGGCGCCGGACGGGGCGGGTTCGGCGGAGATGCCGAGTGCCGGGCGGCCCTTCACCGCCGGTCTTGTCGCGGAGCTGGTGAGCCGGGGGATCCAGTTCGCGCCGGTGGTGCTGCACACCGGGGTGGCGTCGGCGGAGGCGCACGAGACCCCGTATCCCGAACGGTTCGAGGTGCCGGCGGCCACTGCCCGGCTGGTCAACGCGGCGCGGGCGGGCGGTGGGCGGATCATCGCGGTGGGGACGACAGCGGTGCGTGCCCTGGAGACCGCGGCCGGCGGCAACGAGGCAGACGGCCTGGTGCGGGCGCTGGCCGGGTGGACGGATCTGGTGGTCACGCCCGGCCGCGGGGTGCGGGTGGTGGACGGGCTGCTGACCGGGCTGCACGAGCCGGAGGCCTCGCATCTGCTGATGCTGGAGGCGGTCGCGGGGCGGGAGGCCCTGGAGCGCAGCTATGCGGAGGCGGTACGTGCGCTCTACCTCTGGCACGAGTTCGGGGACGTTCACCTCATCCTTCCGGATGAGGAACCTAACGCTCCGCATTGCTGAAGCAACGCATTGTGAATTCACTGCCCGAACAGTGTGACGCCGCGCATAGGACCCACGTCACTTACGAGGTTCGCTAGTTGATGCTTAAGGGGCTCCTGGGCCGGGTAAGCGCGGGCACTCGGCACTCCAGTAGCGCACCTACGCCACTAAGCAGGATCGTACGTCACACCTTTGCCACAAGATTTTGCGGCCGCTAAGAATTGCTCCCGTCGCCGCCCCAGGGCGCTCCGCCGCCCCCGGCGCTCGCGACTTCCGCTATTCGAAGAGGAACGCCCGCATGTCCGAGAACCGCCATGGCCTTCGTCGCCTGACCAAGACTCACAAGTACTCGATCGGTGGTGTGGCCGCCGTCGGCGCCGCCGCACTCGCCTTCACGCTTGTTCCCGGAAACGCGTCCGCAGAGACTTCCCACACGTCGATCGACGCGGCCCCGGTCGCCTTCGCCTCGCAGACCAAGGCGGTGCAGGCCAGCCTGCACACGCAGCAGGCCCACGCCGACCAGGCCGCCAAGACCGCGGCGGCCAAGGCGAAGGCAGCGGCGAAGGCCAAGGCCGCCGCCAAGGCCAAGGCCGAAGCCGCCGCCAAGGCGAAGAGCGAGGCTGCCGCGAAGGCCAAGGCGAAGGCGGCCGCAGCGGCGAAGGCGAAGGAGCGGGCGGCCAAGGCCGCCGCCAGCCGCGCCGCCGCCCGCACGCCCGTCTACGCGAACAACCTCGACGGCTGGATCCGCCACGCGCTGGCCATCATGCAGGCCAAGAACATCCCCGGCTCGTACAACGGCCTGTACCGCAACATCATCCGTGAGTCCGGCGGCAACCCGATGGCCATCAACAACTGGGACATCAACGCCCAGAACGGTGTCCCGTCGAAGGGCCTGCTCCAGACCATCCAGCCGACGTTCGACGCGTACCACGTCGCCGGCACGTCGTCGAACATCTACGACCCGGTCGCCAACATCACCGCCGCCGCGAACTACGCCGCCGCGAACTACGGCTCGATAGACAACGTCAACAGCGCCTACTGATCCGGCACTGGTCACGCAGGAGTCACATGGTCCGGCGCACCACCGGACCACGCCGAAGGGCGGCACCCACACTGCGGGTGCCGCCCTTCGGCGTTGCGGGACTGCGGGCCTGCGGGACTGCGGGTCTGCTACTTGCGCATGACCTCGGGCTCGTGCCGGCGCAGCAGCCGCGCCACCATGACGCCGCAGATCACGCCGATGGCGAGCAGGATCCCCATGTCCATCACCCAGGTACCGAGGGTGTGGTCCCAGAGCGGGTCGGTGCTGGCCAGGTCCTTCTTGTTGGGCAGCAGGACGTTCAGCGACGCGGTGGCGCCCGCGGCGGCGACCGCCCAGCGGGCGGGCATCAGGAACGAGAACTGGTTGATCCCCGCGGCGCCGTTCAAGGTGAACAGACAGCCCGTGAAGACGACCTGGGTGATGGCGAACATGACGAGGAGCGGCATGGTCTTCTCGGAGGTCTTCACCAGCGACGAGATGATCAGGCCGATCATCATCGAGGTGAGGCCGAGCGCCATGATCGGCAGGGTCATCTCCAGCCGGGTGGAGGTCGAGAAGATCAGGCCCTCGGCCGGCGCCTTCTTCATCCCGAAGCCGATGCCGCCGATGATGGCGCCCTGAACCAGGGTGATCAGACCGAGCACGATCACCTTGGACATCAGATAGGCGGAACGCGAGAGGCCGGTGGCCCGCTCCCGTTCGTAGATCACCCGTTCCTTGATCAGCTCTCGTACGGAGTTGGCCGCCCCGGCGAAGCAGGCACCCACCGCGAGGATCAGCAGGATCACCGCGCCGTCGCCGTTGCTGAAGCGCCCTGCCGCCGGGCCGAGGCCGAGTCCGTAGTCCGCGGGGATCAGCGCGCCGACCGTACCCAGCACCGCGGGCAGCAGCAGGGAGAGCGCCATGAAGCCCCGGTCGGACACGATCACCGACACATAGCGCCTCATCAGGGTGAGCAGCTGGGAACCCCAGGCCTGCGGCTTCGGCGGCTTCATGGACTGGGCGGACGGCATGTCGACCGACTGCACCGCGACCGAGTCGATGTCCGCCGCGTACATCTGGTAGTGCTGCGAACCGCGCCAGCGCCCCGCCCAGTCGTAGTCGCGGTAGTTCTCGAAGGCCGAGAAGACATCGGCCCAGCTGCTGTAGCCGAAGAAGTTCAGCGCCTCCTCGGGCGGTCCGAAGTACGCGACCGAGCCGCCGGGCGCCATCACCAGGAGCTTGTCGCAGATGGCGAGCTCGGCGACGGAGTGCGTGACGACGAGGACCGTACGGCCGTCGTCGGCGAGGCCGCGCAGCAGCTGCATGACATCGCGGTCCATGCCCGGGTCGAGCCCCGACGTCGGCTCGTCCAGGAAGATCAGCGACGGCTTGGTCAGCAGTTCGAGTGCGACCGATACGCGCTTGCGCTGGCCACCGGAGAGGGAGGCGACCCTCTTCTCCTTGTGGATGTCCAGCTTCAGCTCGCGCAGCACCTCGTCGATGCGCGAGGAGCGCTCCGCCTCGGTGGTGTCGGCGGGGAAGCGCAGCTTGGCCGCGTACTTCATCGCCTTACGGACCGTGAGCTCCTTGTGCAGGATGTCGTCCTGCGGGACCAGCCCGATGCGCTGGCGCAGCTCTGCGAACTGCTTGTACAGATTCCTGTTGTCGTAGAGGACATCCCCGCGGTTGGCGGGCCGGTAGCCGGTGAGCGCCTTGAGCAGGGTGGACTTCCCGGAGCCCGACGGGCCGATGACCGCGATGAGCGACTTCTCCGGGACGCCGAACGAGACGTCCTTGAGGATGTCCTTGCCCCCGTCGACCGTCACCGTGAGGTGGCGGGCGGAGAAGGAGACCTCGCCGGTGTCGACGAACTCCTCCAGGCGGTCGCCGACCAGCCGGAAGGTCGAGTGGCCGACGCCGACGATGTCGTTCGGGCCGATCAGGGCCGTTCCGGACTTGGCCATCGGCTGGCCGTTGATGTAGGTGCCGTTGTGGGATCCGAGGTCCCGGATCTCGAAGCGGCCGTCCGGTGTCGCGACGAACTCGGCGTGGTTACGGGAGACCTGGAGGTCGGAGACGACCAGTTCGTTCTCCAGCGCACGGCCGATGCGCATCACCCGGCCGAGCGCCAGCTGGTGGAAGGTGGTCGGGCTGCGGTCGCCGTACGCCGGCGGGGCCCCCGCGCCCCCGCCCTCCGGACCGCCCTGCTGAGGCACCTGGCCCTGCTGCTGCCAGCCCTGCGGGGCCGCGTTCTGCGGCGCCTGCTGGGCCGGGGCCCAGCCCGCCGGAGCGCCCTGCTGCTGGGGAGGGGCGTACGCCGGTCCCTGCGCCTGGGCGGCCTGCGGAGCGTGCGCCGGCGCGGACGCCTGGGCCTGCATCGGCGCCTGGGCCTGCATCGGCGCCTGTGCCTGCGCGGCCGGCGCTGCGGCGGACAGGCTCAGCAGCGGGCCGTCGGCCGCGTTGCCGAGGTGCACCGCCGAACCGGGGCCGATCTCCAGCTGCTGGATCCGCTGCCCCTGCGCAAACGTGCCGTTGGTCGAGCCATGGTCCTCGATGACCCAACCACGGCCTCCCCAGCTGATAGTGGCGTGTCGCCACGAGACCCTGGCGTCGTCGATCGGCAGGTCTCCCTGCGGATCACGGCCGAGGGTGTACGACCTGGACGGATCGAGCGTCCAGATCCTGCCATTCAGTTCAACTACGAGTTCCGGCACTCCAGCCCCACTTATTGTCCCCCGAGGTACCCCCATTGCAGGGAGTCTAGGGATGGCGAACATCCTGGGGAACTATTTCAGGCACAGAGAGGCATCGGGAAGCCGGGCTGTGTGACGACCGCGTACCAATGGGGTGGAGACGCACAGGTCCGGGCGACGTTCGCGACAAATAGGGGCTGCCGCGCCCGGTCCGCCGGCCGGTCCCGCCACCGGCGTCCGGTACTCGGGACGGGCTGCCTGCGGCCCGGCCGCGACCTATACGGTGGGACCACCATGAGCGCATCGCAGCCCCCAGTCCACGCGGACTCTCCGACTCTCCTCGTCAAGATCTTCGGGAAGGACCGCCCCGGGATCACCGCAGGTCTCTTCGACACCCTCGCCGCCTACGCCGTCGACGTCGTCGACATCGAGCAGGTGGTCACCCGTGGCCGGATCACGCTGTGCGCCCTCGTCACGGCTCCGGGCCCCGGCGGCAACGCCGAGGGCGAGCTGCGGGCCACCGTGCACAGCTGGGCCGAGTCCCTCAAGCTGGAGACGGAGATCATCTCCGGCACCGGCGACAACCGGCCCCGGGGCAGCGGGCGTTCCCATGTGACCGTGCTCGGCAACCCGCTCACCGCCGAGTCGACCGCCGCCATAGCGGCGAGCATCACCGGCACGGGCGGCAACATCGACCGTATCTTCCGGCTGGCCAAGTACCCGGTGACCGCGGTGGAGTTCGCGGTGTCCGGGGTGGAGACCGAGCCGCTCCGTACGGCACTCGCCATAGAGGCTTCGGTGCTCGGGGTGGATGTGGCCGTGATCTCGGCGGGTCTGCACCGCCGCGCCCAGCGGCTCGTCGTGATGGACGTCGACTCGACGGTCATCCAGGACGAGGTGATCGAGCTCTTCGCCGCGCACGCGGGGTGTGAGCAGGAGGTCGCGGAGGTGACGGCGCGCGCGATGCGCGGCGAGCTGGACTTCGAGCAGTCACTGCACGCGCGGGTGGCGCTGCTGGCGGGGCTCGATGGGTCGGTCGTCGACAAAGTACGGTCCGAGGTACGGCTCACGCCCGGTGCCCGCACCCTGATCCGTACACTGAAGCGTCTTGGCTACCAAGTGGGCGTCGTGTCGGGCGGGTTCACCCAGGTGACCGATGACCTCAAGGAGCGGCTCGGCCTCGACTTCGCCTCGGCCAACACACTGGAGATCGTCGACGGCCGGCTCACCGGGCGGGTCGTCGGCGAGATCGTGGACCGCGCGGGCAAGGCGCGGCTGCTGCGGCGGTTCGCCGCGGAGGCGGGCGTCCCGCTGGCACAGACCGTCGCCATCGGGGACGGTGCGAACGACCTGGACATGCTCAACGCGGCGGGGCTCGGCGTCGCGTTCAACGCCAAGCCCGTGGTCCGCAAGGCCGCCGACACGGCGGTGAACGTGCCCTTCCTGGACACGGTGCTCTATCTGCTGGGGATCACCCGTGAAGAGGTCGAGGCCGCGGACGGCCTCGTCGACGACGGGGTCTGACCACCACCGGCCTCCACCGCCTGTCGCGGGGGAGGCCGTTGGCCGGTCCTACTCGTGCGGCGCCCAGAAGGCCGTCAGTTTGCCCACTCCGTGCTCGACGGACTTCCACGGGCCGGTGAACTCGATGACGGCGATCCCCGCGGTCGGGAATCCGCTGCGGTTCATCCTGGTCAGCAACTCTCCCTCGGCACGGCCCGACAGCGCGTCGGCGAGTGCGTGCGTCACCGGGTTGTGGCCGATGACCAGCACATCGCTGACGTCGTCGGGGATCTCGTTGAGCAGCGCGAGCACTTCGCCGAGGGACGCCTCGTACAGCCGCTCCTCGTAGACGGTCCGGGGCCGGTCCGGCAGTTCCTGGACGGCCAGCTTCCAGGTCTCGCGCGTCCTGACCGCGGTCGAGCAGAGGGCCAGGTCGAAACGGAACGCGTGGGAGGAGAGCCAGCTGCCGGCGGCCGCTGCGTCCATACGGCCGCGGTCGGCGAGCGGCCGGTCGTGGTCGGACACCTCGGGCCAGTCGGCCTTCGCGTGCCGGAGAAGGACAATCCTGCGGGACTCGGGGGTTCCGGGGGCTGTTCCCCCGGATGACACAACGGCGCTCATACAATCCAGCTTCGCACGGATCGGACCATCGGGCGCAGGGTGTTGGGAGGCTCCCCCGGCACGAGTGAACAGGCTTCGGCCACGGTGGCCGGGGAGCGCTACAACGGCAGACTCTGCTGGATCCGCTCCAGCACATGCGTGACGGTGGCCTCGCCGGTGTCCGCGTGCGCCTGGCCGGGCGCGCTGATCAGCAGCAGCAGAACGGCGAAGGCCAGCGCGGGCAGGGCGATGGCCCACCAAGGCAGCCGCACGTCGATCCCGCTCTGCGCGTGGCCGTGGTGGGGGCGGGTGGTGTGCGGACGGGCCGGCATGGCCGCCTCCATGAGGTTCGCGGTGGCTGATGTACCTGAACCTACGGAGTACGGGGGCGCCCTCCCATCCGGTGACCCACCCACTTCACCCTGAGCCTGGCCCCCTAGGGGACGGTGGTGCTAGCCCCACCGCCGGACCGCGGGCGTCCGATCGGGACACGGGGGCAGGACAGGGGGCAGGGCGCGGGGTCGGTGTTCCGGGCCGGGGACACCGGTCCGGAACATCGGACAGGACAACGGGTCAGGGCGACGCGATCGTAGCGATGATCGCGACGATCGCCGTGACCGCGAGCATGGCTCCGAGCACGAGCAGGAGCTTCTTCTGACCGTTCTGGGGATTCGGTTCGAGCACTGGCATGACGTCAGTCTCGCATCTCAGGATTCGTCCTCGATCGTCCGGTCCCGTCCGGCGAGGATCCCGGCGGCGATCTGCGGCACCATCAGCCCGGCCATCAGCGCGATGGGCAGGCCCCAGCCGCCGCTGTGCTGGTAGAGGACCCCGACGAGCAGCGGTCCCGGGATGGAGATCAGATAGCCGGTGGACTGGGCGAAGGCGGAGAGCCTGACCACTCCGGCGCCGCTCCGCGACCGCATGCCGATCATCGTCAGGGCGAGCGGGAACGAGCAGTTGGAGATGCCGAGCAGCAGCGCCCAGACCCAGGCGCCGCCGGACGGGGCCAGATAGAGACCGGCGTAACCGACGAGCCCGCAGGCGCCCAGGGCGACGACGATGGGGCCCTGGTTCTTCATCCGGCTCGCCAGGCGCGGAATGACGAAGGCGAGCGGCACGCCCATCACCATCGTGACGGCGAGCAGCAGCCCCGCCGTGCCGGCCGAGACCCCGGCGTCACGGAAGATCTGCGGCATCCAGCCCATGGTGATGTACGCGGCGGTGGCCTGGAGCCCGAAGAAGCAGGCCAGGGCCCAGGCGGTGCGGCTGCTGGTGATCCGGCGGACGGGTGCCTGCGACCGGGCCGCGTCAGCGGTGCCTGCGGCGCCCGGAGCTTCCACGGCGGCTGCGCCTGCCTCGGTCGCCGCGTTCGCCGCGGTGATGCTGCGGTCCTTGATGAGCGCGATCCAGGGCAGTACGGCCACGGCGGCCAGCACCGCCCACACCCCGAGACCCAGCCGCCAGCTGCCGCCGAGGCCGTCGGTCAGCGGGACGGTGAGGGCCGCGGCGAGTGCGGTGCCCAGGGCGAGGGCCATCGAGTAGAGCCCGGTCATCGTTCCGACGCGGTCCGGGAAGTACCGCTTGACGATCACCGGCATCAGCACGTTGCTCACGGCTATCCCCATCAGGGCCAGCGCGCTGGCGGCCAGGAAGCCTGCCGTACCGCTCATGAAGGGCCGGATCACCAGGCCCGCGGTGATCGCCACCATCCCGGCGCAGACGACGGCGCCGGGCCCGAAGCGGCGGGCCAGCCGGGGCGACATGACGCCGAAGACGGCGAAGCAGAGCGGCGGTACGGAGGTGAGGACACCGGCGACGCTGCCGCTCATCCCGAGGCCGTCCCGCACCTCTTCGAGGAGCGCGCCGAGACTCGTGATGGCGGGCCGGAGATTGACGGCGGCGAGGACGATGCCGGCCATCACCAGTTTCACGGTCCATGCGGCGGGCTGCGGGCGGGCGGCATCCGCCGCGACACGCGGCTCGGCAGCGGGGGCGAGGATCTTCGTCTCGTCGTCTGGCATAAGGACATCATAGAATCATGGGATGATTGGTTGTCCAATCATCCAATCCCCGCTTCCCACCGCCCGACCCCGAACGAGGAGCACCATGGCGCTGAACACCCCCCGGCGTTCCGCACTCGCCGACCAGGTGATCACCGAACTGCGGAACCAGATCACCTCCGGCGAGTGGCCGGTCGGTTCACGCATCCCGACCGAGCCCGAACTGGTCGAGCAGCTGGGAGTGGCCCGCAATACCGTCCGGGAGGCGGTGCGCGCTCTCGCGCACAACGGGCTGCTGGACATCCGGCAGGGCTCCGGCACCTATGTGGTCGCCACCAGTGAGCTGGCCGGGGTGATGCACCGGCGGTTCGCCGCGGCCGACCCGCGGCACGTGGCGGAACTGCGCTCGACCCTGGAGTCGTCGGCCGCCCGGCTGGCCGCCGAGCGGCGCACCGAGCGGGACATGAAGCAGCTGGCGGGCCTGCTCGCCGAGCGGGAGCGGACCTGGGAGGCGGGTGACGCGGAGGCGTTCGTGGCCGCCGACGCGACCCTGCACCTGGCGATCGTGAACGCCTCGCACAACGACGTACTGACCGAGCTCTACGCCGACCTGGGCGACCTGCTCCGCGACTGGCTCCGGGACGACGTGGGGCGCGAGCTGCGGCCCGAGGGGTACATGGACCACACCCGGCTGATCGACGCGATCCGGAACGGCGACGGGGACCTGGCAGCCACCGAGGCGGCGAGCCACGCGTTCGCCAACTGCCTGGAGGCCTCCGCCTGAGGGGTTCCGCGCGGCTCAGTCCGCCCGCCGGTGTGTCACCCAGACCGAGCTGATCTCTTTCCAGCAGCGGCCGGTGAGCCGCACGCTCTGCGCGGGGCCGACCTCGACCGGCGCGCTGTCCATGTCGATGTCCCACCAGCGGGCGCACTCGACGTGCAGGGCGACCCGGTCGGTCCCGACGTATCTGTTGTGACAGGTGGCTGTCGTGTGCGAGCCCCTGAGGGATATGAGGCATCCGGCGCCGAAGGGGGCCGGCTCCGCCTGCACGCTCGTGGGGGCGGCGAGCCCCGCCACTCCGGCCGAGGCCACGAGCAGGACCGCTGTCCGGTAGCGGATCGAACGCATGCCCGTGCCTCCTCCCCGGGTGAGCCGGGGAGTGCCCCGGCCTGATCAGTCTGCGGTCGTTCGCTCCGTTCCACGAGTCGGGGGGGGGACAGCCGGGGCGGGCGGCGGAAGTGACGTGAGAAGGGTTGACATGCACCCGGGCCGGAATATGTTACATGCAATGTTGAGTATCCCGTAGCCGGCTTCCCCAGACCCCAGATCCCACATCACAGACCCCCCACCACAGACCACAGAGCCTCTGGAGGCCCCCATGGAGTGCGATCTTCTGCTGTCGGGCGGACGAGTGGTGACCGTCGACGGCCGGCGGGCCGTGTACGAACCGGGCTCGGTCGCCATCACCGGGAACCGCATCGCGGCGGTGGGCCCGGCGGCGGAGACCGATGCCGCGTGGCAGGCGGCCCGCACGGTCGACTGCCGGGGCCGGGCCGTCGTCCCGGGCTTCACCGACGGGCACAGCCATCTGTTCCAGTCCCTCGCCCGCGGACTGGGCGAGGGCCTCTCCATCTGGCCCTGGCTGTGCGAGTTCATGTGGCCGTACTCCATAGCCGTGACCCCCGACGACGCCAGGGTCGCCGCCACTCTCGGCGCGGTGGAGGCGCTGCGCTCGGGCATCACCACCGTCATCGACAACCACTACGCGCCCACCGACCCGGAGACCGTGCTCGCGGTGGCGGCGGCCGTCGAATCGGCGGGGCTGCGCGGCGCGGTGGCCCGCGGCATGATCGGACACCGGACCCCGGTGGCGCTCGCGCGGGGGCTGCCTCCCGCGCTCTTCCGGTACTCCGTCGCCGAGGAGCTGGAACTCACCCGGGAGTGCATGCGGCGGCGGCCGCCCGGCTCCACCGTGGAGATCTGGCCGGCCCCCCTCAACCTCAGTTACGTGGACCAGGACCTGGTCAGGGGCGCGGCGGCGCTGGCCGCCGAGTCCGGGACGCGCTGGCACACGCACTGCAGCGAAGGGGCGAAGGACCCGGAGAGCTATCTGGAGGCGTACGGCGTCAGACCGGTCGAGTGGCTTGCCGCCGAGGGGCTGCTCGACGAGCGGACCACCCTCGCGCACGCCGTGTGGCTGGACGGCGCGGAGATCCGCCGGATCGGCGAGCGGCGGGCCGGTGTGGCCCACAATCCCGTGTCCAACGCCTATCTGGCCTCGGGTGTGATGCGGCTGCGCGAACTGCGGGAGGCGGGCGCCGTGGTGGCGCTCGGCACCGACGGCCCCAGCGCCGGGCACCGCCAGGACATGTTCGAGGTGATGAAGCAGACGCTCTTCGGGCAGCGCCAGCACACCCTCGACCCGGCCGCCGCGCGCTGCGAGGAGGCGCTGGAGCTGGCCACCCGGGAGGGCGCCCGCTATGCGGGTACGGGGGCCGGCATCCTGACCGCCGGCGCCCCCGCGGATCTCGCCGTGGTCGCCCTGGACCGCCCGCACCAGGTGCCGCTGCACCGCACCGTCTCCGCCCTCGTGTACGCGTCGCGCGGCTCCGACGTGGAGCTGACCGTCGTCGACGGGCGGGTCGTCTTCGAGGACGGCCGCTGCGTGCTGGTGGACGAGGAGGCACTGCTCGCCGAGGCCCAGGAGCGGTCCGAACAGCTCGTGTCGCGTGCCGGCTTCGGCGGACTGATCCGCCCCTGGAACCACTGACCACACCCCCGACCGACCGATTTCCCTGTCGGCTGCCCGTCCGCGGCCCCCGTACGTGCGCAGTGAACAACCCCCGCCGTGGGGCGGGTGGAGGGAGAACGCACATGTCGCGCAAGGCAGTTCAGGGCAGTACGGGCCGGGCCCGGGAGCCCGGGCCGGACCCGGTCCAGGTCCCTGTCCCGGTGGACGCGGGCGCCGTCGGGCCGGCCGATCCGGATCAGGTCGATGCCGTGCCGGCGTTCTGGCGGCTGGCCGTCTACGGGCTCCAGCACGTGCTGGCCTTCTACGCCGGTGCGGTCGTCATGCCGCTGCTGGTCGCCCAGGGCATCGGGATGCCCGCCGATGACATCGGGATGCTGGTCAACGCCTCGCTGCTGACCTGCGGTCTCGCCACGCTGCTGCAGTCCGTGGGGCTGCCCGGGATCGGCATCCGGCTGCCGGTGGTGCAGGGCACGTCGACGACGGCGGTGCCCTCGCTCGTGTCGGTGGGCCTGGCCGCGGGCGGGGCGAAGGCCGGACTGCCGACCGTCTTCGGGGCGGTGATCGCCGCCGGGCTCGCGCTCTTCGTGATCGCGCCGTTCTTCAGCAGACTGGTCAGGTTCTTCCCGCCGCTGGTCACCGGCACCATCGTGACCATCGTCGGGATCACCCTGCTCGCGGTGGCGGCCCGGCAGGTGGGCGGCGGGGACCCCTCGCAGCGCACCTTCGGCTCACCGGTCCATCTGGGCCTCGCGGGGGTCACCCTGCTGGTGATCCTGCTGCTGCACAAGTTCTCCCGGGGCTTCCTGGCCACGGTGGCGGTACTGCTCGGCCTGGTCGCGGGCACGGTGGTGGCCGCGCTCGCCGGGGAGACCGACTTCTCGGGGATCGGCGGCTCCGCCTGGCTGGGCGTCACGGCCCCGCTGCACTACGGGGCGCCGCGTTTCGAGATGACCGCGGTGCTCTCCATCGTCCTGGTGATGATCATCATCGCGGTGGAGTCCATCGGGCAGTTCTTCGCGGTGGGCAGGATCGTCGGCCGCGAGGTGGACGGCCGGCAGGTGACCCGGGCGCTGCGCGCGGACGGCCTCGCGACAGTGATCGCCGGGCTCCTCAACTCCTTTCCCAGCACGGTCTATTCGCAGAACATCGGGCTGATCGGACTGACCCGGGTGAAGAGCCGGTGGATCGTCGCGGCGTCCGGCGTGATCATGATGGTGCTCGGCGTGGTGCCGAAGGTGGGCGCGGTGGTGGCCGCGATGCCGGCGTCCGTGCTGGGCGGCGCGACGATCGTGCTGTTCTCCACCATCGCCGTGGTGGGGGTGCAGATCCTGGTCCAGGCCGACCTCGGCGACCAGCGCAACACGATCCTGGTCGCCGCGAGCGTGGGCGTCGGTTTCCTGCCGACCGCGTTCCCCCAGTTCGCCGATCAGATGCCGGGCCGCCAACTGCATGCACTCTTCGAGAGCGGCATCATTCTGGGCACCCTGACGGCTGTGCTGCTCAACCTGTTCTTCCACCATCTCAGGCTGCCGGGGCACCGGAAGAGGGCTGCACGCTCCATTGACCCGTCCGAAGATTACATGCAACATGAAGAACAGCTGGAGAGCACGATCCCCAGCACATCGGACGAGGCGTCGTAAGAGCCTCGGAGCAGCTGAGCGTCGTAGAGGGAGTTGGGGCATGTCGACGGAGAGAGCAGTGAACCCGGTCGCGGCCGGAAGCCTGCTTGCCGACCGGGCGTACGAGGAGCTCAAGGGGGCGGTGCTGGCCAACCGGCTGCGCCCCGGCGACGCGCTCTCCGTGCCCGCGCTCGCCACCCAGCTGGGCATCAGCCGCAGCCCGGTCCGCGAGGCCGTGCAGCGGCTGATCCACGACGGCCTGGCCACCCACATCGCCCACCGGGGCGCCGTGGTCGCCACCGTCGACGTCGAGGACGTGCGCCAGCTGTACGTGGTCCGCGAGGTGATGGAGGGGCTGGCCGCCCGGCTCGCCACCGAGCGGCTCGACGCCACCAGGGTCTCCGAACTGCGCGACCTCCTGGAGCGGCACGAGCGGGTCGTGGCGGCGGGCGACGACGAGCAGGCGCACACCGAGATGGACATGGCCTACCACCGCCTCATCCGCGAGGTCGCGGGCAACCCCCATCTCACCGCGGCCCTGGACACCGTGCAGGGCAAGGCCCACCTCGCGCTGCACGCGCTCTGGCGCAGCCCCCAGGCCCCCCGGCTCGCCGTCGAGGAGCACCGCCGGATCTTCGAGGCGATGACGGCGGGCGACCCGGACGCGGCCGAGCTCGCGGCCCGCGACCACATCAGGCGGCTGCGGATCCGGCTGTCGCAGGCGGTGGCGCCGGGCCCCGACCGTACGGAGGGCGGGCCCGCTCCCGTACACCCGGTCGGGCCGTAGGGCCTGTCGCCCGGGTCGCGAAGACTCCGGCGCCCGCCCTCCGGATCGGGGGGGGCAGGCCCCCTGCGCCCGCCGTCCACGCCGCGGCTCCCGTGCGGCAGCCCCGTACCGCATCCCCTACAGCAGAAGGGAAGTGATGGTCCGTGAGCACCGTCACCGGCATCCGGCAGGGAGTCGGCGAGAGCGTCCTGCGGCCAGACGGCCGGCTGAAGGTCCAGGGTGCCTTCGCGTACGCATCCGATCTGCACGACGACGCGATGGTGTGGGGTGCGACCCTGCGCAGCCCGCACCCCTGCGCGCGGATCGTGCGTCTCGACACCGCCCCCGCGCTCCGGCTGCCCGGCGTGGTCGCGGTGCTCACGCACGAGGATGTGCCGGGCCGGCCGCTGTACGGGATGAAGGTCGCCGACCAGCCGGTGCTGGCCGCCGACCGGGTGCGCTACCAGGGCGAACCGGTGGCGCTGGTGGCGGCGGACCACCCGGAGACGGCGCGCCGCGCGCTGCGGCTGATCGACGTCGGGTACGAGGTGCTCGAACCGCTGACCGACCCCGAGCAGGCGGTCGGCGGCGGGGGCCCGCTGGTCCACGAGCGGCGGGTCGACGGGAGGTCCGGCAATGTCGTACGGCATGTCCGCATCCGGCACGGTGACATGGCCGAGGCCAGGAGGCTGGCCGATGTGGTGGTCGCGGGGACGTACGAGGTCGGGATGCAGGACCAGGCGTTCCTCGGCCCAGAGTCGGGCCTCGCGATACCCGCGGAGGACGGCGGTGTCGATGTCTATGTGTCGACCCAGTGGCTGCACGACGACCAGCACCAGATGTGCGCGGCGCTCGGGCTGCCGCCGGAGAAGGTGCGGCTGACGCTCTCCGGGGTCGGCGGGGCCTTCGGCGGACGCGAGGACGTCTCGGTGCAGATCCACGCGGCGATGCTCGCGCTGCACACCGGCCGTCCGGTGAAGATGAGTTACAACCGCGAGGAGTCGTTCTACGGCCATGTGCACCGCCACCCGGCCCGGATGCGCTTCGAGCACGGTGCGACGCGCGACGGGAAGCTCGTGTACGTCAGGGCGCGGCTGCTCTTCGACGGCGGCGCCTACACCTCCACCTCCCAGGTGGTCATAGCGAACGGCTCGTACTTCGCGGCGGGCGCCTACGACGTGCCGCACGCCGAGATCGACGGCTACAGCGTCTACACCAACAACCCGCCGTGCGGGGCGATGCGCGGCTTCGGTGCGGTGCAGTCGTGTTACGGCGTGGAGTCCAACCTCGACCGGCTGGCCCGTGAACTCGCCATGGATCCGGTGGAGTTGCGCATCCGCAACGCCATGACGACCGGGACGGTGCTGCCCACCGGGCAGTCGGTGGACGGTCCCGCACCCGCCGCCGAGCTCCTTGAGCGGCTGCGCGCCCGGCCGCTGCCGCCCGCCGGTGAGGGCGCGTTCGCCCGGCCGGGCGGGCTGAACAACACCACACACGGCGAGGGCGTCAGACGCGGGGTCGGCTATGCCATCGGGGTCAAGGCCATCGGCTTCTCCGGCGGGGTCGACGACCGTTCGGCGGCCCGGGTCCGGCTCGCCCTGGCCAACGGGGAGCCGGTCGCCGAGATCCACACCGCGGCCGCCGAGTGCGGCCAGGGCATCGTGACCGTACAGGCACAGATCGCCAGGACCGAGCTGGGCGTGGAGCGGGTGGTGGTGCTGCCCGCCGACACCCTGGCCGGCGACGCGGGTTCGTCGTCGGCGTCCCGGATCAGCTGGATGAGCGGCGGTGCGGTGCAGGGCGCCTGCAAGGCCGTACGGGAGGAGCTGACCGCGCGCGGGGACGGGCCGCTGGAGGTGCTGCTCGCGGACGGGCCCGTCGAGGCGGAGTACGAGTACCGCCACCGCCGCACCTTTCCCATCGACCCCGAACGCGGCCAGGGCGACGCCCACATCGCCTTCGCGTTCGCCGCCCACCGCGCGGTGGTGGACGTCGACACCGAACTCGGGCTGGTGAAGGTGGTCGAGCTGGCCACCACCCAGGATGTCGGCAAGGCGATGAATCCCCTTGCCGTGGAGGGGCAGATCGAGGGCGGCAGCGCCCAGGGCCTGGGGCTCGCGCTCATGGAGGAACTGCATGTGCAGGAAGGCAGGGTGCGCAATCCGTCCTTCACCGACTATCTGATCCCGACGATCGCGGACATGCCGTCGGTCCCCATCGAGCTGCTCGAACTGCCCCACCCGGACTCGCCGTACGGCCTGAACGGAGTGGGCGAGCCACCGACCCTGTCGTCGACGCCGGCCATCGCCAACGCGCTGCGCGACGCGACCGGCCTCGCACTGACCAGGGTGCCGGTGCGCCCCGGAGACATCGTCGACGGCGACCCCCAGGACGACATCGTCCACAGCGAAGGGAGGTGATGCGGGCCCGCCCCCGGGTCCCCCGACGGTTCTGCACGCACCGCGTACGTACCACCAGAACCAGCAGGGAAGGAACAGCACCTTGATCATCGACACTCATATGCATCCCACGAACGTCGTGGACCAGGCGTGGCGCCACGACGGCGAGCCGTTCACCGGTGAGCGGACCCTGGCCATGATGGACGGCCCGTACATGATCAACGGCAAGCCCCGCCGGATCGACTACGGCTGCATCATGCCCCCGCCCGGCAACAGCGTCTGGCAGGACGGGATGCGGGGCGGCCGCGAGGGCATCCGCGACTACATGGCGTACATCACCGAGCTGGTGACGACGTACCCCGACCGCTTCATCGGGAACTTCATGTACAACCCGCGCTTCGGGCCGGAGAACGGCGCGAAGGAGCTGGAGTTCCACGTCAAGGAGTACGGCTACAAGATGCTCAAGCTGCATGCCAACATGCATGCCTACCGGCCCGACCGGGCGCTCGACTGGCTCCGTCCGGTGCTGCGGGTCTGTGACGAGCTGGGCGTCCTCGTCCTGATCCACACCGGCGACGGGCCGTACTCGATCCCGACGCAGTTCTACCCGATCATCCGTGAGTTCCCGAACGTCAACTTCATCCTCGGGCACTTCGGCGTGCAGACCGGCGGCGTCTACTGCTTCGAGGCGCTCTACATGATCCTCGACTCGCCCAATGTGTACGGCGAGTCGGGGTGGCTGCTCCAGTCGCGGATCGTGGAGTTCGCCCAGCAGATGGAGAAGCACCAGCTGGTCTTCGGTACGGACTCGCCGCCCAACGAACCGGGCATGTGGGCCCGGGAGCTGGAGGTGCTCTGCGGCCCGCCGCCGCAGGGCATGAACCTCTCCGAGGAGCATCTGGAGGGGTATCTCGGCAACAACGTGGCGAAGCTGCTGGGCCTGAAGCCCACTCCCCCGCCGCGCGACCAGGAGGAGGCGCGGCTGCGCCTCACGGACACCTACGCCTCGCTGGACGCGGCCGGTACGTCGCGCGTCTGAGGGCAGCGGTTCCGACGGTTCCGTCCCCGGGCCGGCCCGCCCCTCCTCGCAGGAGCGGGCCGGCCCTCCCTCCGCACATCCACCACGGACGCGGTCCACCACGGGCACGGTGCCCCGGCGTCCCCGGTACGGAAGCAGGTGCCGTCATGCGGCGCATCGGTCATCTCGTCCCCTCCCCCTCCATCGGCGTCGAGCGCTGGTCGGGCCAGATCTGCCGCTCCGTCTCCATCGAGGCCGCCCATCCGGTCGCCCGCACCGCCCTGCCGGACGTGCTGTACGGGCCGGCGATCGCGCCCTCGCAGTCCGGTGAACTCACCCGCTCGGCCGCGCTGCTGGCCGACGCGGGCGCCGACGCCGTGGTCTGGAGCGGCAGTTCGAGCGATCTGCACGGCGCTGCGCACGGGCGGGCCGTGGCGCGCCGGATCGAGGAGGTGGCGGGCGTCCCCGCGTCGACCGTCACGCTGGGCCAGCTCGATCTGCTCGCCCGCCGGGGGCTGACCTCGCTCGCGCTGGTCTCGCCGGGCTCCGAACAGGTCGCGGGGCGGCTCGCCGACACCTATCTGGCGGCCGGATTCAGGGTGGTCTCGGTGACCGCGCTCGGGCTTTCCACGGCGCGGGAGGCCGCAGGACTCCCGGTGTCGCGGGTACGGAGACTGCTGGCCGGCGCCGACTCGCCGGACGCCCAGTGCCTGGTGGTGACGGGTACGGAGCTGCCGGTCGCGCCGGTGGCCGCGCTGCTGGAACGGGAGCTGGGCAAGCCGGTGTACGACGGCGCCCGGGTGGCGATCAGGACCGGGCTCGATCTGCTGGGCCTGACGGTCGGTGCTCCCGAGTGGGGCGAGCTGTTCTCGGTCGAGCAGCACGCGGGAGTCTGCTGTGACCACTGAGCCGGCGGCGGGGCCGGTCCCGGCCGCCGCCTCCCAGGACCTGCGCGACTTCCTCGCCCGGTACACCGCCGACCACCCCGACGACGTACTCACCGTCGATGAGCGGATCGAGGGCGAGGACGTGGCCGCGCTCGTCCTGGAGCTGGCCGCCCGCGGCCGGGACGAGCTGGTGGTCTGCCGGAACGTCGCGGGGCTCGGCGCTCCCCTGGTCACCAATGTGTTCGCATCGCGCCGCCGTATCGCCCGCCTGCTCGGCACCGGTACGGCGGGGCTGCACCGCGCGTACCAGGCGGCGTCGGCCCGCCGGTGCGAGCCGCGGGTGGTGCGGGAGGGTCCGGTGCTCGACGTGGTGGCGGAGCCGGACCTCGGCGCGCTTCCGATGATCCGGCACTTCGCTTCGGACCGTGGCCCGTACATCACGAACGGCATCATCGCGGCGGAGGCACCCGCGTACGCCGAAGGCCGCTCGGGCAATCTCAGCTACCACCGCGCGATGGTGCACAGCCCTGGCGAGCTGGCCACCAGCCTGCATTCGCGCGGCCATCTGTGGCAGTTGCTGCGGCTGGCCGAGGAGCACGGCGAACGGCTCCCGGTGGCCATGGTCGTCGGGGCGCACCCGCTGTTCATGCTGGCGGCGTCCGCCCGGGTGGGCGCGGACACCGACGAACGGTGTGTGGCGGGCGGCCTGTTCGGGGCGCCCCTGGAGGTGGTGCGGACCCCGAAGTACGGGATACGGGTTCCGGCGAGCGCCGAGACGGTCCTTGAGGGGTTCATCGATCCCGCCCGCCGCGCCGATGAGGGTCCCTTCGGTGAGTTCTCCGGCTACTCGTCGGACCGCTCGACCCACAACGTACTGACCGTCGAGACGGTCCTGCGGCGCCGGGACGCGCTGCTCCTTGACGTGGTGGGCGGCAGCACCGCCGAACACCTCAACCTGGCGCGGGTGCCGCGCGAGTCGGAGATGGCGCAGAAGCTCATGGAGCGCTTCCCGGAGGTGACCGCGCTGCACTATCCGACCTCGGGCACCCACTTCCACGCGTACGTGGCGATGCGCGCCGGCCGCCCCGGCCAGGCCCGGCAGATCATGCTGGGGCTGCTCGGCTGGGACCCGTACCTCAAGACGGTGGTCGCGGTCGACGAGGACGTCGACATCACCCGGGACTCGCAGGTGCTGTGGGCGATGGCCACCCATCTCCAGCCGCACCGGGACGTCTTCCAGGTCGGCGGTCTGCCCGGCAGCCCCCTCGACCCGTCGTCCACGGCGGACGGCACGACGTCCCGGATGGCCCTGGACGCGACCCGCGGCCCCGGCTTCGAAGGGGTACGGATCGAGGTCGCCCCCGGACGCACGGAGGCCGCGCGCCGTCTGCTCGACGGTCGCGCGGCCTCCTGAGCGGTGTCCTGAGCGATACGGGCGGGTCAGGCGCCCATCATGTGCACGCCGCCGTCGACGTGGATGATCTCGCCGGTCGTCTTCGGGAAGAAGTCCGAGAGCAGCGCGACGATGCCGCGGCCGGCCGGCTCGGGGTCGGCCATGTCCCAGGCGAGCGGGGAGCGGCTGTTCCAGACGTCGGCCAGTTCCCCGAAGCCGGGGATGGACTTCGCGGCCATCGAGCCGATGGGGCCGGCGGAGATCAGGTTGCAGCGGATGTCCTGCTTGCCCAGGTCGCGGGCCAGGTAGCGGGAGGTCGCCTCAAGCGCCGCCTTGGCGGGGCCCATCCAGTCGTACTGCGGCCAGGCGTACTGGGCGTCGAAGGTGAGTCCGACCACCGAGCCGCCCTCGCCCATCAGCGGCAGACAGGCCATGGCCAGCGACTTCAGCGAGAACGCCGAGACGTGCATGGCCGTGGAGACCGACTCGAACGGGGTGTTGAGGAAGTTGCCGCCGAGCGCGTCCTGCGGCGCGAAGCCGATGGAGTGCACAACGCCGTCGAGCGAGCCGAGCTCGTCGCGGACCAGGTCCGCGAGCCGGTCGAGGTGCTCGGTGTTGGTGACGTCGAGCTCGATGACCTTGGCGGGCTTCGGCAGCTTCTTGGCGATGCGCTCGGTGAGGGTGGGCCGCGGGAAGGCGGTCAGGATGACCTCGGCACCCTGCTCCTGGGCCACCTTGGCGGTGTGGAAGGCGATGGAGGACTCCATCAGCACACCCGTGATGAGGATGCGCTTGCCGTCGAGAATTCCGCTCATGTGATCAGTGACCCATGCCCAATCCGCCGTCAACGGGGATGACGGCTCCAGTGATGTACGACGCGTCGTCGGAGGCGAGGAACCGCACCGTCGCGGCGATCTCCTCCGGCTGCGCGTACCGGCCGAGCGGCACCTGCGAGACGATGCCCGCGCGCTGCTCGTCGGTGAGCACCTTGGTCATGTCGGTGTCGACGAAACCGGGTGCGACTACGTTGAAAGTGATGTTGCGGGAGCCGAGCTCACGGGCGAGGGAGCGCGCGAAGCCCACCAGGCCGGCCTTGGAAGCGGCGTAGTTCGCCTGTCCGGCGGAGCCGAGCAGACCGACCACGGACGAGATGAGGACGACGCGGCCCTTCTTGGCGCGCAGCATCGCGCGGTTGGCCCGCTTCACGACCCGGAAGGTGCCGGTGAGGTTGGTGTCGAGTACGGCGGTGAAGTCGTCCTCGGACATCCGCATCAGCAACTGGTCCTTGGTGACACCGGCGTTGGCGACCAGCACCTCCACGGGACCGTGCTTCTCCTCGATCTCCTTGTAGGCCTGCTCCACCTGCTCGGTGTCGGTGATGTCGCACTTGACGGCCAGGAACCCCTGTTCGGCAAGCGCGGCCGGCTCGCCGGAGCGGTACGTGATCGCGACCTTGTCGCCTGCGTCTGCGAAAGCGCGGGCGATGGCAAGGCCGATGCCCCGGTTTCCTCCGGTGACGAGAACCGAGCGGCTCAACGGATCACCCTTTCGATAGCTGTGTGGTACTCACGCAAACTATCGGTCCTGCCCCACTTCGGAGGAATCGGCCTCCGACAGCGCCGCGTGGCGGTCCCTGTCGGGTCCCTACAGAAAGCATCTGGCAGCGGGACGCGTCCGCGCGACATGATGCGAGCGACCGGTCGTGACGACAGGAGACCTCGTGCCACATTCGATCGACGCAGCCTTCACGGCTCTGCCGCTGCGCGCCCTGGCCGACGCGGCGCTGGCCCGCGCCCGCGCGCTCGGCGCCGACCACGCCGACTTCCGCTTCGAACGTGTCCGCAGCGCGACCTGGCGGCTGCGGGACGCCCGGCCTGCCGGGTCGACGGACACCACTGATCTCGGGTACGCCGTGCGGGTCGTGCACGGGGGGAGCTGGGGGTTCGCCTCCGGTGTGGACCTCTCGATGGACGCTGCGGCGCGGGTGGCCGGGCAGGCGGTCGCGATGGCGAAACTCTCCGCCAAGGTGATCAGGGCGGCCGGGTCCGACGAGAGGGTGGAGCTGGCGGACGAGCCGGTGCACCCGGACCGGACCTGGATCTCCTCGTACGAGACCGACCCCTTCTCCGTACCCGCCGACGAGAAGACCGGGCTGCTGGCCGACTGGTCGGCGCGGCTGCTGCGGGCGGACGGTGTCGCCCATGCGGACGCCTCGCTGATGACCGTCCTGGAGAACAAGTTCTACGCGGACACCGCGGGCACCGTCACCACCCAGCAGCGGGTCAGGCTCCATCCGCAGCTCACCGCGGTGGCGGTGGACGCGGACACGGGTGAGTTCGACTCGATGCGCACCCTCGCGCCGCCGGCCGGGCGCGGCTGGGAGTATCTGACCGGCACGGGCTGGGACTGGGACGCCGAGCTGGAGCGGATCCCGGAGCTGCTCGCCGAGAAGATGCGGGCGCCGAGCGTCGAGGCGGGGGCGTACGACCTGGTCGTGGACCCGTCCAACCTCTGGCTGACCATCCACGAGTCGATCGGGCACGCCACCGAGCTGGACCGGGCGCTGGGGTACGAGGCGGCGTACGCCGGGACCTCCTTCGCCACGTTCGACCAGCTCGGCACGTTGGCGTACGGCTCCCCCGTGATGAATGTGACGGGCGACAGGACCGCCGAACACGGTCTGGCCACGGTCGGGTTCGACGACGAGGGTGTGGAGGCGCAGTCCTGGGATCTGATCAAGGACGGCACCCTGGTCGGGTACCAGCTGGACCGCAGGATCGCGAAGCTGACGGGGCTCGGCCGGTCCAACGGGTGCGCGTACGCGGATTCGCCGGGGCATGTGCCGGTGCAGCGGATGGCCAATGTGTCGCTCAAGCCGGATCCTGGCGGGCTCTCGACGGAGGACCTGATCGGGGGTGTCGAGCGCGGGATCTATGTGGTGGGCGACCGGTCGTGGTCGATCGATATGCAGCGCTACAACTTCCAGTTCACCCAGCAGCGGGCATATCGCATCAGGAACGGGCAACTTGCCGGGCAGTTGCGGGATGTCGCCTACCAGGCGACGACGACGGACTTCTGGGGCTCGATGGAGAAGGCCGGCGGCCCGCAGACCTATGTGCTGGGCGGCGCCTTCAACTGCGGCAAGGCCCAGCCGGGCCAGGTCGCATCGGTCTCGCACGGCTGCCCGTCCGCCCTCTTCCGCGGCGTGAACATCTTGAACACCACCCAGGAGGCCGGGCGATGACCCCGTCGAACCGCACGAGCAGGCCGCACGAGATCGTCGAGCGTGCCCTGGCGCTGTCCACCGCGGACGGCTGTGCCGTCATCGCCGACGAGCATTCGAGCGCCAATCTGCGCTGGGCGGGCAATGCGCTGACGACCAACGGTGTGACCCGCGGCCGGACCCTGACCGTCATCGCGACCGTCGACGGCAAGGAGGGCACCGCGTCCGGTGTCGTCTCCCGGTCGGCGGTGACCGCGGCGGATCTCGAACCGCTGGTCCGGGCCGCCGAGGCGGCGGCCCGCGACGGTTCCCCCGCCGAGGACGCCCGGCCGCTGGTCACCGGGGTGCCCGAGTCCGCCGGTTTCACGGAAGCGCCCGCCGAGACGACGTCGGCGGTCTTCGACGCCTTCGCGCCGGCGCTCGGTGAGTCCTTCGCCCGCGCGCGGTCCGGCGGGCGCGAGCTGTACGGATTCGCCCACCACGAGATGACCTCCAGCTACCTCGGTACGTCCACCGGTCTGCGGCTGCGCCACGACCAGCCGAACGGCACGCTGGAGCTGAACGCCAAGTCCCCCGACCGGTCCCGCTCCGCCTGGGCGGGCCGGGCCACCCGGGACTTCACCGACGTCGACCCGGCCGCGCTGGACGCCGGACTGGCGCAGCGGCTGCGCTGGGCCGAGCGCAGGGTGGCGCTGCCCGCCGGGCGGTACGAGACGCTGCTGCCGCCGACCGCGGTGGCCGATCTGCTGATCTACCAGTACTGGTCGTCGGCCGCCCGGGACGCGGCGGAGGGCCGTACGGTCTTCTCCCGGCCCGGCGGCGGGACCCGGCTCGGCGACCGGCTCTCCCCGCTTCCGCTGACCCTGCGCAGCGATCCGGCCGAGCCCGGTCTGGAGTCGGCGCCCTTCGTCCTCGCGCACTCCTCGGGCGACGACTCGTCGGTCTTCGACAACGGCCTGCCGCTCTCCCGTACGGACTGGGTGCGCGAAGGCCGGCTGGAGCATCTGCTCACCACCCGGCACAGCGCCGAGCTGACCGGCCTCCCGGTGGCGCCCGCCATCAGCAATCTGATCCTGGAGGGCGGCGGGGAGCGTTCGCTCGACGAGATGGTGGCGGCGTCGGGGCACGACGGACCCGCCCTGCTGCTGACCTGCCTCTGGTACATCAGGGAGGTCGACCCGGCCACCCTGCTGCTGACCGGGCTGACCAGGGACGGTGTCTACCTCGTGGAGAACGGCGAGGTCACCGGCGAGGTGAACAACTTCCGCTTCAACGAGTCGCCGGTCGATCTGCTCTCCCGGGCCACCGAGGCCGGGCGTACGGAGCGGACGCTGCCGCGCGAGTGGGGCGACTGGTTCACCCGCGCCGCGATGCCTGCCCTGCGCATCCCGGATTTCAATATGAGTTCCGTCAGCCAGGGCGTATAACCTCTGGGACGTACTTCCAGCCACACCGAAGGAGACGCGAGACCCGTGACGGACATCGTCGACGAGCTGAAGTGGCGGGGGCTCTTCGCCCTCTCCACTGACGAGGACGCATTGCGCAAGACGCTCGCGGACGGTCCCGTCACGTTCTATTGCGGCTTCGACCCGACGGCGGCGAGCCTGCATGTGGGCCACCTCGTGCAGGTCCTCACCGTCCGCAGGCTCCAGCAGGCCGGTCACCGGCCGCTGGCGCTGGTGGGCGGGGCCACCGGCCAGATCGGTGACCCGAGGCCGACCGCCGAGCGGACGCTGAACGACCCGGAGACCATCGCCAACTGGGTGGGCCGGCTGCGCTCCCAGATCGAGCCGTTCCTCTCCTTCGAGGGGGAGAACGCGGCGGTGATGGTCAACAACCTGGACTGGACCGCGGGCCTGTCCGCGATCGAGTTCCTGCGGGACATCGGCAAGCACTTCCGGGTGAACAAGATGCTCACCAAGGAGTCGGTCGCCCGCCGCCTGGAGTCCGAACAGGGCATCAGCTACACGGAGTTCAGCTACCAGCTGCTCCAGGGGATGGACTTCCTGGAGCTGTACCGGCGGTACGGCTGCACGCTCCAGCAGGGCGGCAGCGACCAGTGGGGCAACCTCACGGCGGGGATCGACCTGATCCACCGCCTGGAGCCGGACGCGCCCGTGCACGCGCTGGGCACCCCGCTGATGGTCAAGGCGGACGGCACCAAGTTCGGCAAGTCCGAGAGCGGGGCCGTCTGGCTGGACGCGGAGATGACCACTCCGTACGCCTTCTACCAGTTCTGGCTGAATGTGGACGACCGCGATGTCTCCACGTACAACCGCATCCTCAGCTTCAAGAGCCGCGCCGAGCTGGAGGAGCTGGAGCAGCTGACCGAGGAGCGGCCGCAGGCGCGGGCCGCCCAGCGCTCGCTGGCCGAGGAGCTGACCACGCTGGTGCACGGCGCGGACCAGTGCGCGGCGGTCGTCGCGGCGTCCAGGGCGCTGTTCGGACAGGGTGAGCTCACGGAGCTCGACGAGGCGACGCTGAGCGCCGCGCTCTCCGAGCTGCCGCACACCGAGGTCGACGGCCTGCTGCCGGTCGTGGAACTGCTCGCCGACACGGGTCTTGTGCCGAGCCGGTCGGCGGCCCGCCGCGCCGTCAAGGAGGGCGGGGCGTACGTGAACAACGTGAAGGTCACGGGCGAGGACGCGGTGCCGGCGGCCGGGGATCTGCTGCACGGGCGGTGGCTGGTGCTGCGCCGGGGCAAGAAGAGCCTGGCGGCGGTCGAGGTCACGGGCGTCTAGGTCCTGTCGGTCTCAGCACATACGTGAGGGGCGGCCGGTACGGAACCGGCCGCCCCTCACGCGTGCGTGGCGTCAGGTGGTGTGTCTGCTGCCCCGGACCGAGGTCCAGAGCTTGTCCCCCACGCCGACGATGATCACGGCGCCGGCCAGCTGGAGCAGATGTCTGATCCAGTCGATACCCCGGGTGTCGTTGACCCCCAGCCCGGTGGCCACCCAGTTGCCCAGCACGCTGCCCAGGATGCCGAAGATCACGGTCAGCCACAGCGGGATCTGCTGCTTGCCCGGGATGATCGCCTTGGCGATCAGGCCGAGCACCAGCCCCACGATGATGGCCCACAACCAATTCATGTCGCCTCCTGATGCGGCTGCTGGATACGCACGGGCCCCAGTTTCGGCCCATCCTCCATACGGCGCATGTCGGACACCTCCATACGCGCCCCGGCAGCCCCGGTACGGGCGGTACGAGCGCGCCCCGCTCTTATCGGCGGCCGGGCCCCGGCGTAACGTGGTGCCGTCCGGTCCGGGGAGAGTCCGGCGCAGGAATCGGGTGGTGGAGCGTGATGCGGAAGCAGCGCAGTGGTGAGGTCTTCCGGATCACGGGGGCCCGGACGGGTCTTGAGGAGGATGTACGCGGCCGGCAGCGCCGGTACATCATCTCGATGACGGTGCGCACCGTCGCGGTCATCCTGACCGCGGCTCTCTGGAACGTGGCACGGCCGGTGGCGATCGGGACGCTGGTGCTCGGCGCCTTCCTTCCGTACATCGCCGTGGTAATCGCGAACGCGGGCCGCGAGAACACTCCGGGGCTCCCCACGACGTTCGTTCCCGCGCCCTTCCGCCCGCCGCTGGAACCGTCGTCCGTGGTTCCGGGGACGGATCCGGCGGACGAGGGACCCACCACGGAGCGTGACCAACGGGCGGCGGAGCAGGGCTGAGGCGGGGCCGATCCCCTGCCGGTGTCAAAGCTCAAGAAAAGCTCAGATCAATCATGAAGTTCCGGTGCCGCAGTCCCATTGGCCCATGACATACTTTGGGGGCGCTCCGCATCCCCCGTCGGAGCGACGGACCGACGCCGGGCAGCTCCCCCCGTGGCTGCTCGGCGTCGCCTTTTTCCGGCCCCTCCCTCCGGCTCCTCGCCTGTCCGTAACGGCGATGCTTTGGCCTAGGGTTGAGGTGTGAACTCCCCTGATTCGACCGGTTCCGCCCCGGTCCCGCCCGCCGCTGTCACGCCCGCCCCGGTCTGCTCGGCCAAGGGATGCCGGGCCGACGCCGTGTGGGTGCTGGCGTGGAACAACCCGAAACTGCACACCCCGGAGCGCCGGAAGACATGGCTGGCCTGTGCGGAACACCGGGAGCATCTGTCGCAGTTCCTGGGGGTGCGCGGCTTCCTCAAGGACGTGGTGCTCCTGGCCGAGTGGGAGCAGAGGGGCCGGACCGGGGAGACACAGACCGGCGAGACGCAGACCCCGTAAGACACAACTGACCGACGGAACGCCGCCCGGCGGGGCGCAGAAACCGGCCGAGCGCAGGCCGGACGGGTACGGCCGTCAGCCGCCGATCGCCGACATGGGCCGGTCGGGCTGGAGGAAGGACGGGTCGTCCAGACCGGATCCGGCCTTCTTTCCCCACATCGCCAGCTTCCAGCGCCGGGCGATCTCCTCGTCCGGCTCCCCGGAGCGGAGCGCGCCCCGCAGGTCGGACTCCTCCTGGGCGAACAGGCAGGTGCGCACCTGTCCGTCCGCGGTGAGCCGGGTGCGGTCGCAGGCGGCACAGAACGGGCGGGTGACCGAGGCGATGACGCCGACCCGGTGCGGACCGCCGTCGACCACCCAGCGCTCGGCGGGCGCCGAACCGCGCTCTTCGCTGCCTTCCTCGGTCAGCGTGAAGCGGGTGCGCAGCGACTTGAGGATGTCACCTGCCGTGATCATGCCGTCGCGCTTCCAGCCGTGCTGGGCGTCGAGCGGCATCTGCTCGATGAAGCGCAGCTCGTACCCGTGCTCCACGGCCCAGGCGAGCAGGTCGGGTGCCTCGTCGTCGTTGAGCCCCGGCATCAGCACGGTGTTGACCTTGACCGGGGTGAGTCCGGCGGCGCCGGCGGCCGCCATACCGTCCAGCACATCGCGTTGCCGGTCCCTGCGGGTGAGGGTCTTGAAGACGTCCGGGCGCAGGGTGTCGAGCGAGACGTTGACCCGGTCGAGGCCCGCTGCCGCCAGGGCCTGGGCGGTGCGCTTGAGGCCGATGCCATTGGTCGTGAGGGACATCCGGGGGCGCGACTCCAGGGCCGCGACGCGCTCGACGATGCCGACGAGACCGGGGCGCAGCAGCGGCTCACCGCCGGTGAAGCGGACCTCGGTGATGCCCAGGCTGGTCACGGCGATGCCGATCAGCCGGACGATTTCGTCGTCCGTGAGCAGATCGGGCTTGGCGAGCCACTGCAGGCCCTCTTCCGGCATGCAGTAGGTGCAGCGCAGATTACAGCGGTCCGTGAGTGACACTCGCAGGTCAGTGGCCACTCGGCCAAAGGTGTCGATAAGCACGGTGGGCCCCCTCCCCGATAGCGGAAATGCGTACGCGACCGAGCCTACGCGACACCTGTGACAGCGACAGGGCCGATTACCACAGGGTAGGCGGGGGTCCGGTCGTATGGATCTACGACCGGACCCCCGCGCCGGCACGTCTCCTGCCTGCGCGAACGACCTGCGCGGGCTGCTGCACGGACTGCCTGCGCGGACTGCCGTCAGTGGGCGCCGAATCCGGTGAGGGACCTGACCTCCAGCTCGGCGTACTTGTCCTCGTCCGGCTTCTCGGGCGAGAGCAGCGAGCCCAGCCAGCCGAGCAGGAACCCCAGCGGGATGGAGATGAGGCCGGGGTTCTCCAGCGGGAACCAGGCGAAGTCGACGCCCTTGAACATCGAGGTGGGCTTCCCGGAGACGACCGGCGAGAAGAGCACCAGCACCACGGAGGAGATGAGCCCGCCGTAGATGGACCACAGGGCGCCCGAGGTCGTGAACCTCTTCCAGAAGAGGCTGTAGAGCAGGGTCGGCAGATTGGCGGACGCGGCGACCGCGAAGGCAAGGGCGACCAGACCCGCGACGTTCAGATCGCGGGCGAAGGCACCCAGCACGATGGCGACGGCACCGATCGCGACGGTCGCCCAGCGGGCCGCGCGCATCTCCTCCTTCTCGGTGGCCTGCCCCCTGCGGATGACGTTGGCGTAGATGTCGTGCGCGAACGACGACGAGGAGGCCAAGGTCAGCCCGGCGACCACCGCGAGGATGGTGGCGAACGCGACCGCCGAGATCACCGCGAGCAGGACCGAACCCCCGGTGGAGTCGGCGCCGCCGCCGATCTGCAGGGCCGCGAGCGGGGCCGCCGTGTTCCCCGCCGGGTTGGACGCGATGATGTCGGCGGGCTTGAGCAGGGCCGCGGCGCCGAACCCGAGCACGATCGTCATCAGGTAGAAGGCGCCGATGATGCCGATCGCCCAGTTCACCGACTTGCGGGCGGCCTTGGCCGTCGGCACGGTGTAGAAGCGGATCAGGATGTGCGGCAGACCCGCGGTGCCGAGCACCAGCGCGATGCCGAGCGAGATGAAGTCCAGCTTGGAGGTTCCCGTAGCGCCGTACTTGAGGCCGGGTTCCAGGAACGCCTTCCCCTTGCCGCTGTTCGACGCGGCCGAGCCGAGCAGGTCGGAGACGTTGAAGTGGAATTTGAGCAGGATCAGAAACGTGATGAGGACGGTTCCGGCGATCAGCAGGACGGCCTTCACCATCTGGACCCAGGTGGTGCCCTTCATCCCGCCGATCGTGACGTACACGATCATCAGGACTCCGACCAGGGCGACGATGGCGATCTTCCCGGCGTCGCTGGTGATGCCGAGCAGCAGCGAGACCAGGACACCGGCGCCCGCCATCTGCGCCAGCAGGTAGAGGATCGAGACGACGATGGTGGACGCCCCCGCGGCGGTGCGGACGGGGCGCTGGCGCATCCGGTAGGCGAGGACGTCGCCCATCGTGTAGCGGCCGGAGTTGCGCAGCGGCTCGGCGACGAGCAGCAGGGCGACCAGCCAGGCGACCAGGAAGCCGATCGAGTAGAGGAAGCCGTCGTAGCCGAAGAGGGCGATGGCGCCCGCGATGCCGAGGAACGACGCGGCCGACATGTAGTCGCCGGAGACCGCGAGCCCGTTCTGCAGTGCGGTGAACTGCCGGCCGCCCGCGTAGAAGTCGGCGGCGCTCCTGGTACGGCGTCCGGCCCAGACGGTGATGACGAGCGTGGCGACGACGAAGACCGCGAAGAGCGTGATGATCAGGGGCCGGTGCTGGGTGGTCGCCGATGCGGCGAGCTGGACTGCGGGGCTCATGCGCGCTCCTCCATACGGGACTTGATCGCGGCGCCCTTCGGGTCGAGCCGGGCCGCGGCATGTCGCGAGTAGAACCACGCGATGAGGAACGTGGTGAGGAACTGGGCGAGGCCGAGGACCAGCGCCACATTGATGTTGCCGAAGAGCCTGGTGCCCATGAAGCCGCCCGCGTAGCTCGACAGCAGGACGTACAGCAGGTACCAGGCGACGAAGCCGACGGTCAGCGGAAAGGCGAAGGAGCGGTGGGCGCGGCGCAGTTCGCCGAACTCGGCGCTCTGCTGCACCTCGGTGAACATCTCTGTCGTGGGCCGGCCGGGGCGGGGTCCGGTGTCCGTTCCGTCCGGGAACTGCGGTGCATCGGTGGCCACGGATTCTCCTCGCGACGTGCTTGCGGTGGGTGGGCTGCCGGAGGCCTGCGGTACGGGCCTCCGACAAGGGCACGGCGCGCGGGGCCAAGTGGTTCAATGCCCGGCCCTTCCTGCTGGATCGATCGACGGGCAGGAAGGGCCGGCGTCGGCTTCACTGGTCGGGTAGCGCCCAACTGCGGTTCGCAGCAGGGCGGTTGACACGGATGATGTGGAGAACCCATGGATCGTCTGAGATACGGGCGGTGGCGCGCACTCGCGCTGCCCGCAGGACTGGCACTCGTCGCCTCGCTCGGCCTCCTGCCGGCCACCGCGACAGCGGAGCAGGGCGGCGGCCCCGCGCACTCATCGGCTGCCGGGGCGGGTCCCGGCCTGTCGTACGTCGTGAACACCGGGACCGGTCACGGCACGCCGGCCGCGGTGGAGCGGGCCATCTCCCGGGCGGGCGGGTCGGTGGTCATGGCGTACGACAAGGTGGGCGTGATCGTCGCGCACTCGCCGGACCCGGACTTCGCGAGGACCATCCGCAGGGCCGGAGGGGTCGAATCGGCCGGTGCCACCCGCACCGCGCCGCTGCCCGCCGAGGCCGCCACGGACACGGCCACACCGCTGGAACTCACGGCGCGGCAGCGGAAGGCGCTGGCGGCGGAGGCCGCGCCCGGTGCGGATCCGATGGAGCCGCTCCAGTGGGACATGAGGGCCATCAAGGCGGACAAGGCCCATGAGAAGACGCTCGGCAGCCGTGCCGTCACCGTCGCGGTGATCGACACGGGTGTCGACGACACACATCCGGACATCGCCCCCAACTTCGACCGCGCGGGCTCGGCGAACTGTGCGACGGGCAGGCCCGACACCACGGACGGCGCCTGGCGGCCGGGCAGCGGGGGGAATCCGCACGGCACGCATGTGGCGGGCGAGATCGCGGGCGCGCGGAACGGCATCGGCATCACCGGTGTCGCGCCAGGGGTGCGGGTGTCCGGCATCAAGGTCGGTACAGCGTCCTCGTTCTTCTACACGGAGGCCGTCGTCTGCGCCTTCATATGGGCCGCCGACCACGGTGCCGATGTGACCAACAACAGCTATTTCACCGACCCGTGGTACTTCAACTGCACGGACGACCCGGACCAGAAGGCCCTGGTCGAGGCGGTCACCCGGGCCTCCCGGTACGCGGAGCGCAAGGGCACGGTCAATGTCGCGGGCGCGGCCAACGACGGGTTCGACCTCGCCTCGCACTCGGTCACCGACGCACTGAGCCCCGACGACGGCACAGCGGTCTCCCGTACGGTCGACCCGTCCAAGTGCCCGCAGATTCCGGGCCAGTTGCCGGGTGTCGTCACGGTGGCCGCGACCGGCGCCAAGACCCTCAAGTCCTCCTACTCCAACTACGGATTCGGGGTCATCGACATCGCGGCGCCGGGCGGCGACTCGGTGGCGTTCCAGCCCCCCGAGCCGCCCGCGACCAGCAGCGCGGTCCTCGGCCCTGTGCCGGGCGGCGGCTACGCCTACATGTCAGGCACGTCCATGGCGTCCCCCCATGCCGCCGGGGTCGCGGCCCTGATCAAGTCCCGCCATCCGCACGCCTCACCCGCACAGGTCGAGGCGCTGCTGTACGCGGGGGCCGACCGGCTCGCCTGCCCGGACCCGTACCCGATCGACGCCAACGGTGACGGCAGGCCCGACGCGGTCTGCCACGGCGGCAGGGACCACAACAGCTTCTACGGGGCGGGTCTGGCCGACGCGCTGCACGCGGTCACCCGGTAGGGCCCGTCGCACCGCGCCTACTTCACCAGCACCTTGAGCGCGGTGCGCTCGTCCATCGCCCGGTAGCCCTCCGGCACCTCGTCCAGGCCGACGGTCCGGTCGAAGACCGGTGACGGGTCGATCGTGCCGTCCAGTACGTCGGGGAGCAGCTCGGGGATGTAGGTGCGGACCGGCGCGACACCGCCACGCAGGGCGATGTTGCGGTTGAACATGTCGCTGAGGCTCAGACCCGTGCCGCTGCCGTGCGGGACACCGACGTACCCGATGGCTCCGCCGTCGCGGGTGACGGCGACGGCGGTGGCCATCGACTGCTCGGTGCCGACGGCCTCGATCACCGCGTGCGCGCCCTGGCCGCCGGTCAGCTCGCGCACCGCGGCGACGGCCTCGTCGCCGCGGACCGCGACGATGTCCGTGGCGCCGAAGGTCCGGGCGATGTCCGTGCGGGCCCGGTGCCGGCCGAGCGCGATGATGCGCTCGGCGCCGAGCCGCCTGGCGGCCAGTACGCCGCAGAGCCCGACCGCTCCGTCACCGACGACGGCGACGGTGCTGCCCGGCCGCACCCCCGCGCCGAGGGCGGCGTGGTGGCCGGTGCCCATGACGTCGGAGAGCGCGAGCAGCCCGGTGAGCAGCCGGTCGTCGGACGCGGCGGCGGCCGGGAGCTTGACGAGTGTGGCGTCGGCGAAGGGCACCCTGACCGCTTCGCCCTGGCCGCCGTCGGCGCCGACCGAGCCCCAGAACCCGCCCTGCGGGCAGGAGGTGGTCAGCCCTTCGGCGCAGTACTCGCAGGCGCCGTCGGACCAGACGAAGGGCGCGACGACGAGGTCACCGGTGGCGAAGCCCCGTACGTCGGAGCCGGCCGACTCGACGGTGCCGAGGAACTCGTGGCCGATGCGTTGCCCCGGGACGCGCGCGGCCACCCCCCGGTAGGCCCAGAGGTCGCTGCCGCAGATGCAGGACCGCAGGACGCGGACGACGACGTCGGTGGGGTGCTGGATCGCGGGGTCCGGCACCTCTTCCACGCGGATGTCGTGAGGGGCGTGGATGACGGTGGCGCGCATGGGACAAATCCTTGCTGATCAGACAGATGTACGACTGCCACCGTACCCGGGAGCCGGCGCACCCCAGGACCGGAGCACCCCGGAGGCCAGCAGGGACTGGGCCGCCAGATAGGTCGCCATGACCCAGAAACCGGGTACGGGTGGCTGTGGGAGGTCCGCGATGCCCGTGGCGATCAGCGTGTCGGAGACCAGGAAGAGCGCCCCGCCCAGCCCGGCCCGCAGGCCGAGTCCGCTCGCCCGGTACGCCATGGCGGTGAGCAGCAGCGAGTAGCCCGCCACCGGGATCCGCAGCCCGGCCGGGAGGGCGGGCAGCAGCACGGCGGCCGTGGCGGCCAGCGCGACCGCGTAGCCCGCCCCGAGGTACGGGTTCGTCCGGCCGCGGCCGAAGAGCACCAGGTAGCAGACGTGCCCGGCGGCGAACAGCGCCATCCCGGCGAGGAAGGCCGGGTCCGCGTCGATCAGGAGCAGGGTGTCGCCGCCCCAGCCGAACAGCAGCGCCGCGATCAGCAGCCGGGGCGCGCCCCGCGCGTACACCTGGGCCGCGAGCAGCGGCATCAGCAGCGGTTTGGCGACGGCGTGCAGGGTCTGGGCGGTGTGCCCGTGCACGAGGAGCGCGGAGAGGTCGGTCAGGACGGCGAGCGCGTAGGCGAACAGCAGCAGCCGCGCGGCCCGCTCCCGCGTCACGCGATCCGCTCGGAGGAGGTCTCCCGGACGGCGGGAGCGGCGGCGGGGACAGCGGCGGCGGGTTCCACCGGCTGCGGGGCCGCGGCCCCCGTCACCGGCGCCGGCTGCCAGCCCGGTCCGCCGAAGACCCGCCCCGCCCGTTCGCGCCAGCTCTCCGCGGCCCGCAGGTCCCGGGCGATCGCCGCGTACTCGTGGGTCGCGACCCGCAGCGGGTTGTAGGTCTCGATGTTCTTGGTCAGCCCGAAGACGGGCCGCACGGTCTCCGGGGTGAAGGACCCGAACAGCCGGTCCCAGACGATGAGGATCCCGCCGAAGTTGCGGTCCAGGTAGCCGCCCTGGGAGGCGTGGTGCACCCGGTGGTGGGAGGGCGTGTTGAGCAGGTACTCGAAGGGGCGCGGCAGCTTGCCGACCCGCTCGGTGTGCACCCAGAACTGGTAGACGAGGTTGGCCGACGAGCAGAAGGCGAGCGCGGCCGGATGCACGCCGATGGCGATCAGCGGGACGTAGAACGGCCAGACGGTCAGCGACGTCCAGGGCTGGCGCAGCGCGGTCGTGAGGTTGAACTTGCGGCTGGAGTGGTGCACGACGTGGCAGGCCCACAGGATGCGGACGACATGGTGGCCGCGGTGCGACCAGTAGTAGAAGAAGTCCTGGCCGAGCAGCATCAGGGGGACGGTCCACCACAGGACGGGGACGCGCAGCGGGGTCAGTTCGTAGACGGCGGTGTAGATCGCGACGATCGGGATCTTCCACAGGAAGTCGAAGACCAGGCTGCCGAGACCCATACCGATGCTGGTGACGGCATCCCTGGTCTCGTACCCCGCGGAGTCCTCGTCGGGATGGAACCGGTAGCTCGCCATCTCCACGACGGTGAGCAGGACGAACGCCGGTATGGACCACAGCACGACATCGGGCAGGTTCGGCATGGCAGCACGGTACGGCCGCCGGAACGGCCCCGGCTAGACGTTGTTACTGACAAGTATGCGAGACATTCTGTCAGCGTGTTTTGGTGAGTTCCGCCAATCGGCGCCGCCGGAGCGGTCCTTGAGCCGTCCCGGAGCAGACCTGAGCGGCCTCCGCGTCCTCCCGGCGGGCTCGGGGCGGGCTTCCGGGGCAGGCTCGGCGGCTCAGACCCCCGCCGCACCCAGCAGCGCACCGGCGCCGTAGGTCACCGCCATGGCCAGCGCGCCCCCCACCATGTTCCGCGCCACGGCGGGGCGCACCGGAGCGGCACCCGACCGGGCGCTCCACCAGCCCGCCATGGCCAGCGCCGCCAGGACGGAGAGCACCGTGATGTACAGCCGGACCGAGGCCGGCGGAAGCACGATGGCCAGCAACGGCAGCAGCGCACCGGCCGTGAAGGCGGCGAAGCTGGCGCCGGCGGCGTGCCAGGGACTGGTGAGGTCGTCGGGGTCGATGCCCAGCTCGACCTCGGCGTGGGCGCGCAGGGCGTCCCGCTCCGTGAGCTGCTCGGCGGCCTCGCGGGCCAGTTCGGCCGAGAGCCCCTTGCCCTCCAGGAGCCCGGCCAGTTCGTCGAGTTCGGCGTCCGGGGTCTCGCGCAGTTCGCGCCTCTCCATGGCCAGCGCGGCCTTCTCGGAGTCGCGCTGGGTGGACACGGAGACGTACTCCCCCGCCGCCATCGACATCGATCCGGCGAGCAGTCCGGAGAGACCGGCGGTGAGCAGTGCGGTACGCGAGTCGGTGGCACCGGCGACGCCGACGACGATGCCCGCGGTCGACACGACACCGTCGTTGGCTCCGAGCACCGCGGCCCGGAGCCAGTTGAGGCGCGCTCCGAGGCCGCTGTGGTGGGGTTCGCCGTGGGAGGAGTCCGTCATCGGACCAGAGTCTCATCCGGGCGGCCCGCACCGCACCGGCCTCGCCCGTGGTGTCCCGGACCAGCCGGACGGCCGGGGCGGTGTCAGCGGGGCACGGGGCCGGAGCGGCGCCGGCCGGAGCCGATGCCCCGTCATATCGGTTACGCCGTAACGGAAGCCGTGCGCTGCCGCCCCGGACACGGGTACCGGCCGCCGCCGGCCGCCGATCGGGGCCGCCCCCGGGATTGCGGTGTTGTCGGTAGGGGCCCGTATTCTCTGTGACCATGCTCGACGACCGCCAGACAGCAGCGACAGCGTGGCCGGCCGCGTACCCGCAGGGGTACGCGGTCGTCGACGTGGAGACCACCGGCCTCGCACGCGACGACCGGATAATCTCCGCTGCCGTCTACCGGCTGGACGCCCGGGGCGATGTCGAGGACCACTGGTACACGCTGGTGAATCCGGAGCGGGACCCCGGGCCCGTCTGGATCCACGGGCTGACCAGTGATGTCCTGGCGGGCGCCCCGCTCTTCCCGGAGATCGCGGCGGAGTTCGCCGAACGGCTCGACGGGCGCGTGCTGGTGGCGCACAACGCGATCTTCGACTGGCAGATGATCGCCAGGGAGTACGCCCGCGCGCAGCGCACCCCTCCGGTCCGCCAGCGGCTGTGCACCATCGCGCTCTCCAAGGAGCTCGCCCTGCCGCTGCCCAACCACAAGCTGGAGTCGCTCGCCGCGCACTTCGGCGTCGTACAGGAGCACGCCCACCACGCGCTCGACGACGCCCGGGTGCTGGCCGAGGCGTTCCGCCCGAGTCTGCACGCGGCAGCCAGGGACGGGGTGCGGCTGCCGCTCCTGGAGTGCCGGCCGCTCACCGAGTGGTCGGACGCACCGGCCGCGCCGCGTGTCGGCTACCAGGCCTCGTACCGGCAGAGCAGCTGGCGCCCGGCCAGGAAGCGGCCCGCCTGCCCCTACCCGAATCCGGGGCGGTACGAGCCGGGGAAGCCGCTGGCGCAGGGGATGCGGGTGGCGTTCTCCGGTGACACATCGGTCGACCGCGAGCTGCTGGAGGACCGGGCAGCCGAAGCCGGGCTGCATGTGGCGACGAGCCTCTCCCGGCTGACCAGCCTGCTCGTCACCAACGACCCGGACTCCGCCACGTCCAAGACGGTCAAGGCCAAGTCCTTCGGCACCCCCGTCATCGACGAGGCCGCCTTCACCCAGCTGCTGCGCGACGTCGCCCCGGCCCCGGCAGACGGGTGATTGGCGGGCGACTCGCCCACCGCCCGCTCGCCCGCCGGCGCCCGCGCGTCCCACCCTGTGGCGCATGGCACGTTGCGAGGTATGCGGAAACGACTACGGCATGTCCTTCGAGGTTCACGCGCAGGGCGCGGTCCACGTCTTCGACTGCTTCTCCTGCGCCATTCACCGCATGGCGCCCATCTGTGGGCACTGCCGTGTCCAGGTCATCGGGCAGGGCGTGGAGGCCGACGGTGTGTGGTACTGCGGCGGGCACTGCGCCCGCGCGGAGGGGAAGGAGGGCATCGTCGACAAGGTCTGACTCTGCCCGGTTCTGTCCCTCCGGCCGGACCCCCCGTCCGGAGGGCTTCGCCGGGCGGGTACCTTCAGAGGCGTGTACCGCTTCCTGTTGACACGGCAGTGGGTGATTCTCGCCCTTGTCTCCATCGTCCTGATGCCGACGATGATCAAGCTGGGCTTCTGGCAACTGCACCGCCATGAACACAAGGTTGCGCAGAACACACTCATCGGCAAGAATCTCAAGTCGAGACCCGTACCGGTCGGAGACCTCACCTCCCCCGGGCACACCGTGCCGTACGACCAGTACTGGCGCCAGGTGACGGCGACCGGCCACTTCGACAACGCGGACGAGGTCGTCGTACGGCGCAGGACCTCGGCCGACGGCACCGTCGGGTACCACGTCCTGACGCCCTTCGTCCTGGACGACGGCAAGACCGTACTCATCAACCGCGGCTGGGTCGCGGACAACGGCAGCCAGCTCACGCTCCCCAAGATCCCGCCCGCCCCCAAGGGCAGGCTCACGGTGGCCGGCCGGCTGATGGCCGACGAGACGACCGGGGCCAGCGGGATCAAGAACGAGAAGGGGCTGCCGCCCCACCAGGTGATGCTGATCAACAGCGCCGAAGAGGCGAAGGCGCTGGGCAGGACGGTGCTCGGCGGCTACATCGAGCAGACCGCGCCCACGCCCAAGGGCGACTCGCCCCAGCTGATCCCGGCACCCGAGCACTCGGACATCGGCCCGCACATGGCGTACGCCGTCCAGTGGTGGCTCTTCACCGCCGGAGTGCCCATCGGATTCGTGGTCCTCGTACGCCGTGAGAAGCGCGAACGGGCCGCGGCCGCCTCCGAGAGCACACCCGAACCGGTGCCCACGGCTGCTTAACCCGGCGCGGTCCCGGGAAGACGGCACACCGTGACCCAACGTATCGAGGACTACGCCCTCATCGGCGATCTGCAGACCGCGGCCCTGGTCGGCAGGGACGGCTCCATCGACTGGCTGTGCCTGCCCCGCTTCGACTCGGCGGCGTGCTTCGCCTCGCTGCTCGGCGACGACGAGAACGGCCACTGGCGCATCGCCCCGGCCGGAGCCGGCAACTGCACCAGGCGGAGCTACCGGGGCGAGTCGCTCGTCCTGGAATCGGTCTGGGAGACGGCGACCGGCACGGTCAAAATCACCGACTTCATGCCGCAGCGTGACACCGCCCCGGACATCATGCGGATCGTCGAAGGTGTCACCGGCGAGGTGGAGATGGCGGGAACGCTGCGCCTGCGCTTCGACTACGGCTCGGTCATCCCGTGGATGCGCCGCTCGGACGGGCACCGGGTCGCGGTGGCGGGCCCGGACTCGGTGTGGCTGCGCAGCGAGCCGGAGGTGCGGACCTGGGGCCACCAGTTCTCCACCTGCTCGTCGTTCACGGTCGCCGCGGGCGAGAAGGTGGCGTTCGTGCTCACCTGGCACCCCTCGGAGGAGCCGCGCCCTCCGCTGGTGGACCCGCACGAGGCACTGGCCGACGCCCTGGAGGACTGGCACGAGTGGTCGGAGCGCTGCCGGTACCAGGGCCCTTACCGCGAGGCCGTGATCCGCTCGCTGATCAGCCTGAAGGCGCTCACCTTCGCCCCGACCGGCGGCATCGTCGCGGCCCCCACCACCTCCCTCCCGGAGGAGATCGGGGGCGTACGCAACTGGGACTACCGGTTCTGCTGGCTGCGCGACTCCACGCTCACCCTCGGCGCGCTGCTGGCCTGCGGCTATCTGGAGGAGGCCGCCGCGTGGCGCGACTGGCTGCTGCGCGCGGTCGCGGGCGCCCCCGGTGATCTGCAGATCATGTACGGGCTCGCCGGCGAGCGGCGGCTGCCCGAGACGGAGCTGGAGTGGCTGCGCGGCCACGAGGGGTCCGCGCCGGTGCGCACCGGGAACGGAGCCGTGACCCAGCTTCAGCTCGACGTGTACGGCGAGGTCATCGACTCGCTCTATCTGGCCCGTACGTCGGGTCTTGCCGATGAGCCGCACGCCTGGAGGCTCCAGCTGGCTCTGCTCGGCTTCCTGGAGTCGCGCTGGCGCGAGCCGGACGAGGGTCTGTGGGAAGTACGCGGGCCGCGCCGCCACTTCGTGCACTCGAAGGTGATGGCGTGGGTGGCCGCCGACCGCGCCGTACGCACCCTGGAGGCCGAGCCGAAGCTGCACGGGGACGTGGAGCGGTGGCGGCGGATGCGCGACGAGGTGCACCAGGAGGTGTGCGAGAAGGGCTTCGACAAGGAGCACAACACCTTCACCCAGTCGTACGGCTGCTCCGATCTGGACGCGGCGACGCTGCTCATCCCCCAGGTCGGCTTCCTGCCGCCGGACGATCCGCGGGTGATCGGTACGGTCGACGCCGTACGCCGGGAGCTGTGCCACGACGGCCTGGTGCGCCGCTACAGCATGGCGGGGCCGGCGGTGGACGGCCTGCCGGGCGGCGAGGGGACGTTCCTGGTCTGCTCGTTCTGGCTGGCCGACGCGCTGCGGCTGACCGGGCGGGTCAAGGAGGCCGAGGCGCTCCTCGAAAAGCTGCTGTCGCTCCGCAACGACGTCGGACTGCTGGCCGAGGAGTACGACCCGGTGGCCGGGCGCCAACTCGGCAACTTCCCGCAGGCGTTCAGCCACATCGGCCTGGTGAACACCGCTCTCGGGCTGGCCCGCGCGCTGGGGGCGCCCGAGGAGGATGCAGGATAGAGCCATGGATCTTGGACTGAAGGACCGCGTCTACGTCGTCACCGGGGCCACCAGGGGGCTGGGGTTCGCCTCCGCACGTGAGCTGGCGGCCGACGGGGCGAAGGTGATCATCACCGGGCGCGACGCGGATACGGCGCGAGCTGCGGCGGCCGAGCTCGGTCCCGGTGTGATCGGGGTGGCGGCCGACAACAGCGACCCCGCGGTCGCCGAGCGGCTGATCGCCACCGCGCGGGAGCACTTCGGCCGCTTCGACGGCATCCTGATCAGCGTCGGCGGCCCGGCCGCAGGCTCCGCGGCCGACAACACCGACGAGCAGTGGCGCACGGCCTTCGAGGCCGTCTTCCTGGGCGCGGTGCGGCTCGCCCGCACCGCCGCGGCCGAGCTGTCCGACGGCGGCGTGATCGGCCTGGTGCTCTCCGGCTCGGTGCACGAGCCCATCGGCGGCCTGACGATCTCCAACGGGCTCCGCCCCGGTCTGGCCGGTTTCGCCAAGTCGCTCGCCGACGAGGTGGGTCCGCTCGGGATCCGGGTGGTCGGGCTGCTGCCAGGCCGCATCGACACGGACCGGGTGCGGCACCTCGACACGCTCGGCGGTGACCCGGAGGCGGCGCGCACGAGGAGCGAGGCGGGGATTCCGCTGCGGCGCTACGGGCGGCCGGAGGAGTTCGGCAGGGCCGCCGCGTTCCTGCTGTCGCCCGGGGCCTCGTACCTCACCGGGGTCATGCTGCCGGTCGACGGCGGTTCCCGGCGCGGATTCTGACCCGCACGGCGCCCGCCGTGCACGGTCCGGCTGCGCAGCCGGCCGCCCGGCCGGTTACGCAGCCGGGCGGCCCGGTCCTGAACAGGGGCCGGGTCAGGGCAGTTCCACCGCCGTGACCAGCACGGCGACCGACCGGTCCGCACCGGCCGCCGCGGCCACCGCCGACCGCACCGCCCCCGCCACATCGAGGGCCCGCCGCCCGGCGGCCACCGCGAGCTCCACCCGGACGTGGTGGTCGGTGCGGTGCACGGCGTCCCCGAGGACACCGGTCAGACGGGCGACGCCGGGAACGGCGGCGGCCGCCTCCGCCTCGGGGCCCCGTACAGCAGCGACTCCCCTGTCCGGCCCAACGACCGGCGGCGGGTTCGGCCCGCCCGGCGCCGACGGGTCCGACGGGGCGTCCAGCAGCCCCGTCACCCGTACGTCCACCTCGGCCACTTCGAGCCCCAGCGCATCGGCGCAGGCCCCGAACAGCGCGTCCCGCAGCCGCTCGACGGCCGCCGGCAGTGACTCTCCCCCGGCCGCCGCTTCGGCCTCCGCCTCGACCCGCAGCGGCCCGGGCGGCAGGGCGCTCGGCGGGGCCGGAACCGCCGAGCGGGCCGTCCCACCGGTCTCGGCCGGGGCAATCCTCAGCTTCCCGAGGGCGACCCCCGGCACCCCGCCGGCAGCGCGCCGCAGCACGGCGGCGGCCGCATCCTCGGCGATCCAGGCCCCGTCCCGCGCGCCGCCGAGCGGCAGCAGCCTGCCGAGGCCGAGCCTGCTGCGGACGGCCTGCGCCCACCCGTCCTGCACCCGCGATCCGTCACCCGTCATACCTCCACCCTGCCGCATTCCCGGCGCGGAACCGGGAAAGCGCACCTACGGTGGGCACAGAATCGGCTACCGCTCGGAGAGGACGTACGGCGATGAGTGAGACCCCGCAGCAGAACCAGTCCGACACCTCTGGCAAGGGGCCCGCCAGGCCCGATGTGACCAAGCGCGGCGGCGGCGCCCCCGGATCCCGCGGCCGTACCACCATCGCGGACGGCGTGGTCGAGAAGATCGCCGGTCTCGCGGCGCGCGACGTGCCCGGCGTGCACGCGATGGGCAGCGGGATCTCCCGTACGTTCGGTGCGGTGCGCGACCGGGTGCCCGGCGGCGGCACCAAGTCCGTGTCGCGCGGGGTGAAGGCCGAGGTCGGTGAGGTCCAGACGGCTCTCGATCTGGAGATCGTCGTCGAGTACGGCGTGTCGATCTCGGAGGTCGCACGCGATGTGCGGGAGAACGTCATCTCGGCTGTGGAGCGCATGACGGGACTTGAGGTCGTCGAGGTCAATATCGCGGTCAGCGATGTGAAGCTGCCCGACGAGGAAGACGACGAAGAGCCGGAGTCCCGACTTCAGTAACCCCGTACCTTCGGCTTAGGAGCGCACGATGAGTATGGCTGTGGTCGGCCTGTTGGTCGGTATGGCACTTGGCTTCGCCGGCTACTTCGGCGGCTTCGGAGCCTTTCTTCTGGTGGCCGCACTCGGTGCGATCGGCTTCGTGGCGGGCAAGTTCGCCGACGGCGACCTCGAAGCCGGTGACTTCTTCCGCGGCCGCGACCACGGCGACGGGCGGCGATGACCGCTCAGGTGGCGCCCGCGGAACGCGGCTCGACCCGCATCGCCGACCGGGTCGTGTCGAAGATCGCGGCGCAGGCGGCGCGTGAGGCGATCGGCACGGTGCCCGCCGGCGGAACGGCCCCGCACGCCACGGTCACCGTGCAGGACTCCCGTGCGCGGGTGCGGGTCAGTCTGGATCTCGGCTATCCGTCCGACATCGGCGCCCAGTGCGGTGCGGTCCGCCGCCGGGTGGCCCAGCGGGTCGAGTCGCTGGCGGGCATGGAGGTGCCCGAGGTGGCGGTGCAGGTCGAGCAGCTGCACTCCGAGCAGACCCGCGGCTCCGACCGGGGGAGGGCCCGATGAGCGAGGCGGACGACAGCACGCGGCGGCTTCCCGTCCTGGAGAAGACCCCGGCCGAGCCCAGCGGTCCCGGCTCCGCCACGGCGTACGCACCGGTGCCCGGGTCGGGTGGCCGGGCGAGGCGATTCTGGTCGGGGCGCAGGACACCGGCGGCGCTGCTCGCGCTCGTGGTGCTCGCGGCGTCCGGCGTGCTGCTGTACGACGTGTCGGCGGTCCGGGCCGGGCGGCCCGCGATGCACTGGCGCCGTGTGGTCGCCGACGATCTGGCGACACGCCCCCTGGACAGCATCTGGATCAAGGTCGGCGCCGGGGTCGCGATGGCCATCGGCCTCTGGCTGATCATCCTGGCGCTCACCCCGGGCCTGCGCTCGCTGCTGACGATGCGGCGCGACAGCCCGCAGATCAAGGCAGCGCTCGAACGGGACGCGGCGGCGCTGGTGCTGCGGGACCGGGCCATGGAGGTGCCCGGTGTGCAGTCCGTGCGCATCCGGATGAAGCGCTCCAAGGTCAAGGTGCGCGCCCGCGCACACTTCCGCGAACTCGACGACGTACGGGCCGACTTGGACAGCGCGATGACGGCAGGGATCAACGGCCTGGGGCTCGCGTCGCGGCCGCGGCTCTCCGTACACGTCAGCCGTCCGGCCAAGAAGGGGTGACGCTTCGATGCTGAAGACAGTCAACCGGGTGCTGCTCACCCTCGCCGGACTCGTACTGCTCGCCCTTGGCGGAGCGGTGCTGGCCGCGGGGCTGCACCTCTCCGTTCCCTCGTGGTGGCCCTGGAGCGGGCCGCACGACGTCCTGCTCAGCACGGCGCGCCGCACCAAATGGCGCGGCGACAGCTGGTGGTGGCCGGTGGTCATCGCGGTGTTCGCCGTCATCGTGCTGCTCGCGCTGTGGTGGCTGCTCGCCCAGCTGCGCCGCTCGCGTCTCTCCGAGGTGCTGGTCGACAGCGGCGACGGGGACGGCGCGCGGCTCAGGGGCCGGGCACTGGAGAACGCGCTGGCGGCCGAGGCCGAGTCGCTGCACGGCGTCGACCGTGCGGTGGTCCGGCTGACCGGCCGGCGCACCTCCCCCGCGGCCCGGATCGGTATGGCGCTCGCGCCGCACGCGGAGCCGGTGTCCGCGCTCTCGGACCTCACCACCGGGGCCCTGGCGCACGCCCGCGAGTCGGCCGGGCTGGCCGAGCTTCCCGCCGAGGTCCAGCTGCGCCCGGTGAAGCACCGCGCGCGCCGGGTGGCCTGAGGGAAGAGCCGGGTGGCCTGAGGGAAGACGGGAGCGCCGTACGGACAGTCGGCCGGACAGGCGCGCGGACAGGCGGCCGGACCACCGGCCGGACTGGGAGCCGGACCGTCAGTCGGACAGTCCCGCCAGGTCACGCAGCCTGCGGGCCTGTCCGGCGCGCTCGGCTGTGCGCTGCTCCTCGTACGTACGGTCCGGTGCCCCGAGCAGCAGTGCCTTGGTCTCGATGACCGCATCGCGGGGGGCGGCGAGCAGGGCGGCCGCCAGGTCGGTGACCGTTCCGTCGAGTTCGTCGGCGGGGACGGCCAGATTGGCCAGACCCGTACGGACGGCTTCGTCGGCGTGCACGAACCGGCCGGTGGCGCAGATCTCCAGCGCCCGGGCATAGCCGACGAGCCCCACCAGCGGATATGTGCCGGTGAGGTCGGGGACGAGCCCGAGGCTGGTCTCGCGCATGGCGAACTGCACGTCGTCGGCGACGACCCGCAGGTCGCAGGCGAGGGCGAGCTGGAACCCGGCACCGATCGCGTGGCCCTGTACGGCGGCGATGGTGATCAGGTCGGTGCGGCGCCACCAGGTGAACGCCTCCTGGTACTCGGCGATGGCCGCGTCGAGCGTGGCGTCATCACCGCGTGCCAGATCGAGGAAGGACGGCTCACCGTCGAAACCCTCAGGCGTGAACGCCTGCCGGTCCAGGCCCGCGGAGAAGGACTTGCCCTCACCGCGCAGCACCACGACGCGGACACTGCCCGGCAGTGACCGTCCCGCTTCTGTCAACGCCCGCCACAGAGCGGGAGACTGGGCGTTGCGCTTCGCGGGGTTGGCCAGCGTCACCGTGGCAACCGCGTCCTCGACGGTCAGCCGTACGCCGTCCTTGTCGAGCACGTAGTCGAGCGAGGTCATGGGGGTCTCCGGTTCTGTGCAGACAGGTAAGTGACTGCACAGTAACCACCCTGCCGGCCCTCCGGCCGACCGGGTGGCACCGTGGTGAACCGGTGAACCCCAGAACCCAGGGCCACAGCCCTGTCAGGCCGATGCGGCCTTCTTGCCTCGCGTTGCTCCGCCGCGTCCTCGCAGCGTCACACCGGACTCGCTGAGCATCCGGTGGACGAATCCGTAGGAGCGGCCGGTCTCTTCGGCCAGTGCCCGGATGCTCGCACCGGAGTCGTATTTCTTCTTCAGGTCTGCCGCGAGCTTGTCACGCGCGGCGCCGGTAACCCGGCTGCCCTTCTTCAGAGTCTCGGCCACCCGTGCCTCCTCAAGGAAGTGCGCTCTGGACTCTCATGATCACCCCTCCCGGCCGTCCTGGCCACCCATTCGGCAAGGTCTGTGCGACAGGGATTTCTGTGTCCCGGCTCACTCCGCGGACCGGATCGCGGCATTCCGGCCCCGGCAGGACGCGCAGAAGACCGCCGCTGAGCGCGAAGGCGCTGGTCAGCGGCGGTCTGATGGAAGGAGCACGGTACGGACCCGTATGACGCCCGCCGGGCGGGCAGCAGGCGTGGGGCGCGCCGGGGTACGAGAGCGGCTCACTCAGATGAAGGATCACCTGTGAGCCGAATGATCCATCCGAAGTGGATCAGGCGACGGACCGGGCGCCGGATCAGGCCAGTGCCACCAGATCCGCGTAGTCCGGACCCCACAGGTCCTCGACGCCGTCGGGCAGCAGGATGATCCGCTCCGGCTCCAGCGCGTGTACCGCGCCCTCGTCGTGGGTGACGAGGATGACCGCGCCCTTGTAGGTGCGGAGCGCTCCGAGGATCTCCTCGCGGCTGGCCGGGTCGAGGTTGTTGGTGGGCTCGTCGAGCAGGAGCACGTTGGCCGACGAGACGACGAGGGTGGCCAGCGCCAGCCGGGTCTTCTCACCGCCGGAGAGGACCCCGGCCGGCTTGTCGACGTCGTCGCCCGAGAAGAGGAACGAGCCGAGCGTCTTGCGGACCTGGACCAGATCGAGATCGGGTGCGGCGGAGCGCATGTTCTCCAGCACCGAGCGCTCGGGGTCCAGCGTCTCGTGCTCCTGGGCGTAGTAGCCCATCTTCAGGCCGTGGCCCTCGATGACCTCGCCGGTGTCGGGCTTCTCGGCGCCGGCCAGCAGCTTCAGCAGCGTGGTCTTGCCCGCACCGTTGAGGCCGAGGATGACGACGCGGGAGCCCTTGTCGACCGCGAGGTCGACATCGGTGAAGATCTCCAGCGAGCCGTACGACTTGGACAGGCCCTCCGCCATCAGCGGGGTTCTGCCGCAGGGCGCGGGGTCGGGGAAGCGCAGCTTGGCGACCTTGTCGGACACCCGTACGGCTTCGAGACCGGCGAGCAGCCGGTCCGCGCGCTTGGCCATGTTCTGCGCGGCGACGGTCTTGGTCGCCTTGGCGCGCATCTTGTCGGCCTGCGAGTTGAGGGACGCGGCCTTCTTCTCGGCGTTCTGGCGCTCGCGCTTGCGGCGCTTCTCGTCGGCCTCGCGCTGCTGCTGGTAGAGCTTCCACCCCATGTTGTAGACATCGATCTGGGTGCGGTTGGCGTCCAGATAGAAGACCTTGTTGACCACCGTCTTGACCAGCTCTTCATCGTGGGAGATCACGATGAAGCCGCCGCGGTAGTTCTTCAGGTACTCGCGCAGCCAGACGATGGAGTCGGCGTCGAGGTGGTTGGTGGGCTCGTCGAGGAGCAGGGTGTCGGCGTCCGAGAAGAGGATCCTGGCCAGCTCGACCCGGCGGCGCTGACCGCCGGAGAGCGTATGGAGCGGCTGGCCGAGCACCCGGTCGGGCAGTCCGAGGGCAGCGGCGATGGTGGCCGCCTCGGCCTCGGCCGCGTACCCGCCCTTGGTGAGGAACTCCGTCTCCAGGCGCTCGTACTTCTTCATCGCCTTCTCGCGGGTCGCGCCCTGGCCGTGCGCCATGCGCTCCTCGTTCTCCCGCATCTTGCGCAGCACGGAGTCGAGGTCACGGGCGGAGAGGATGCGGTCGCTGGCGAGGACGTCGAGGTCGCCGGTGCGCGGGTCCTGCGGGAGGTAGCCGACCTCGCCGGAGCGGGTGATGGTGCCCCCGGCGGGGGCGCCCTCGCCCGCGAGGCACTTGGTGAGCGTGGTCTTGCCTGCGCCGTTGCGGCCGACGAGGCCGATGCGGTCGCCCTTGGCGATACGGAAGGAGGCGGACTCGATGAGGATGCGGGCGCCGGCGCGCAGCTCGATGCCGGAAGCGGTGATCACGGAAAAACTCCAGGGCGGTATGGACGGCGGAAGGGCAGGCGGAGGGTTGCTTCGACGCCGGCTAATGCACAAGGAGAAATGCCATGCGGCCCAGTCTAACGGTGCCGCGCGGGCACTCTGCCGGGGCCCGGTGCCAGACTGGGACCGCGCCACACGCAAGAGGGACAAATCGGAAGATCGAACTCAGCGGGAAGGGTGTCCGGGATGGTTGCCACCATCAGTCCGACGCTGCTGTACGACGACGCCAAGGCGGCCATCCGGCTGCTCAAGGACGCCTTCGGCTTCACCGAGGTCGCTGTCTACGAGGACGAGAGCGGCGCGGTCGCCCACGCCGAGCTGGCCTACGGCGACGGCATGGTGATGCTCGGCACCCGGGGCCGGGAAGGGGTCTTCGCCCAGGCGATGGCGAAGGGCGGTCCGGTGGGCGTCTACGTGGTCATCGAGGACACCGACGCCCACCACCGGCGGGCCGTGGAGCACGGGGTGGAGATCCTGATGCCGCCGACCGACCAGGACTACGGCTCCCGCGACTACCTGGCGCGCGACCCCGAGGGGAACATCTGGAGCTTCGGCACCTATGCGCCGGGAGGCGCGCTCTGAGCCCTCCCGGCACATCCCGGGCCTGATCCGAACGGAAGGCACCGGCCGCCCGGACGCTCAGACTCCCCCGGTGTGCACCTGGAACGCGGCCCGGCGGACCGCCTTGGCCAGGGCCGGATCGGGGTGCGCGGCGGCCAGCGCCACCAGCACCTGCACGGTGCGCGGGTGCCCCACCGCCCGGACCTCTTCGAGCAGGGCGGGCACGGTGCCCTGCACCGCCGATTCCAGGTGGCGGACCAGCAGGGTGCTCTCTCCGTGGTCGGCGACGGCCGCGGCGGTGTCCACCCAGAGCCAGGTCGCCTCTTCACGGGTGAGCGCGTCGTGGGCGTCCTCCGGGTCGGCACCCTCGTACTCGGCCAGCCAGAGCACCGCGTACGGACGGAGCGAGGTCTCGGCGGCCGCGCCCCGTACCGCCGCTTCCGCGGGAGCGCCGACCACCCGCAGTGCCTCGAAGGCGAGACCGCGCAGCAGCGCGTCCTCGCCCCGGGCCACCCCGAGCAGCTCGCTGACGGCGCTGCCCACGGTGCGGGCGGCCAGCCAGGCGCGGTACTCGGCCCGCGCCGGGCCGGGTGTCAGTCCCGCGCAGCCGCGCAGCATGGCGTCGGCGCGCTGCTCGATGTTGCCGGCCGGGCTCTGCGCCGCGACGCAGATCTGCTCCAGCTTGACCCAGACCGCCCAGTTGCCGAGCGGCGTCAGCGTCGCCTGGCCGGGCGCCAGCGTCAGGGCGCCGACCGCCGCCAGGCCCCGCAGCGCCCAGTCGAGCAGCGCGGCGAGCGTGCCCGCCGCCATCGGGGGCTCGGGCTGCGGCTGCGGGCCGTAGGGGACCTCGCAGCGTTCCTCGTGCAGTTCGGCGACGCGCTGCTGGAGCAGGTCGAGCAGGGCCGGCACGGTCACCGGCCCCGCGGAGAGCTGAAGCAGCGAGAGCACCTGCGGTACGGCCTCGACGACCTCGGCCACCGCGGTGACCGGGACATCGGCGGCGGCCGGATGGACGATCGACCAGGCGTCGAAGAGGGCGACCCAGCCGCGCAGCACCGCGCTGTCGTCACCGTCCCAGGCGCGCAGCCGCCACCCGGGGCGGGCGATGTCCCCGTGCAGTTCGACGAGTCCGGCGAGCCGGGCGCGGTCCCAGCCCGCGCGGACCGCTTCCGGGGTCAACGAGAGGGTGTGCGCGGCGTGTTCGGCGACGGGGGCGGTGAGTGCCCCGCCCCGCACCGGCCGGGCGTCCCCGGTCCAGCGGGCGATCCGGACGGCGTCGGCGAGCACCGTCCTGGCCTGGCGGGCCAGCTCCGCCGGGGCCGGGGTACCGGCGGGCGGGCGCGGGGCGGGGCGGATGGGCCGGTTGCTCACGACACGGCGGGCCGTGAGCAGAGGTCGGGGGCGGACGAGGCGGAGTCTGGAGTCGCGCGGGTTACGGGACGTCACGGGGAGCAGTCTTGCCTCTGACGGGCCGAAAGCCCAAACGGAACCCCTCGCTACAGGTTGACGCAGGGGGTACGGAAGCGGGCCGGCGGGCCCGGACCGCTACATCAGCGGGGTCAGGAAGCGCCGCATGGCCTCTTCGTAGCCGTCGGGATCCGCGTTCCACATGGCGCCGTGCGGGGCGCCGGTCACGGTCCGCAGGTCCACCAACGACGGCTTGCCCGCGGCGAATTCGACGGAGCGCCGCCAGGGGGCCACCCGGTCGTCGGGGCCGTGGAAGACCAGCGTGGGCACGGTCAGCACCCGGGGGTCGGCGGCGGCGCGCAGCCGGTCGCCGTTGGTGCCGGTACGCCCCTGGGCCGCCCGTACCGCGAGCGGCAGCAGGAAGGCGGGGGTGCGCCGGGCGGCGGCCAGCGCGCCGAGGGTGGCCTCCCAGTCGAGGACCGGGGAGTCGAGGATCAGGCCGCTGATGCGGTCGCGCATCCCCGAGCCCACCGCGGCGTGCAGGGCCATGGCGGCGCCGGTGGACCAGCCGTGCAGGACGACGCGCTCCGCGCCGTAGCGGACGGCGTAGCGGATGGCCGCGTCCAGGTCGCGCCACTCGGACGCGCCGAGGTGTCCCAGACCGTCCGGGTTCGCGGGGGCGCCGGTGTCCCCCCGGTAGGAGATGTCGAGGACCGCGAACTGCTGGCGGTGCAGGAAGCCCAGGACGTTCATGGGCTGCTCCCTGCCGGTCCCCAGGCCGTGCACCGTGATCACCCAGGTGGGACGGGGGCCGGGCACGAACCAGGCCGGGCAGGCGCCGAGTTCAGCGGGGATGTCCACGTCGGCGTGGTCGATGCCGAGCGCGGAGCGCGGGTCGCCCACGTACACCTGGGGGGTGAGCCGGGCCTTGGTGCCGGGGGCGAGCGTGCCGTAGGTGACCCGGTCGAGACGGCGCACGACGGTGTCGGCGGTCTCGGAGCCGCCGTCGATCACCGGCCCGACGACCGCGTGGACACCCGGGCCCTCCAGCCCGTACACACCGGGGCGCAGCGAGGCCAGGCACCGGGTGAGGGTGACCCGGCCGGGGGCCGTGGCGTGTACGGAGAGCCGGGGTTCGGCGGGCAGGGCCCGGCCGTGCGGCGCCTTGAGCGCGGCGTCGGCGGCGAGCCGGCCGGCCGCTGCCGCGGCCGCGCCGACGCCGATCAGAGTGGTGACGGCCGTTGCCGTCGCGGTTGCCGGGCGCACCCCTCCAGTGTCGGCGGGGGCGGGCCCGGCTGCCAGCCGGCCGGGGCAAACGGGGGCCGGACCTGCGAGGACTCAGCCGGGCTGGCCGTACCCCCGCAGCTTCTCGGTGGCCTCGGCCAGTTGTCCGGGCGACAGCAGGGAGGGGGTGCGGCCGGGCAGCGCGGACGCGGTGAGCCAGAGGCGGCACATCCACTCCAGCTGGGCGGTGCGGTCGTAGGCCTGGTCGAGCGAGCTGCCGTAGGTGACTGTGCCGTGGTTCTGCAGGAGGCAGCCGGAGCGGTCCGTGAGAGCGGTGAGCATGTTCGCGGCCAGCTCGTCGCTTCCGTAGAGCGCGTACGGGGCGACGCGCACCGGGCCGCCCAGCGCGGCGGCCATGTAGTGGACCGCGGGCAGCTCCGGGACCAGGGTGGAGACCGCCGTCGCGTGCACCGCGTGGGTGTGGACCACGGCGGTGGCGGTGGTGGCGCGGTGGACGGCCAGGTGCAGGGGCAGTTCGCTGGTCGGTTTCAGCTCGCCGAGCACCTGGTGGCCGTCCAGGTCGACGGCGACGGTGTCGCCGGGGCCGAGCTTCTCGTACGGCACTCCGCTGGGGGTGACCAGGACGAGGTCGCCGCAGCGTACGGAGACATTGCCCGATGTGCCGACGACCAGCCCCTCGGACGCGGTCCTGCGGGCGGTGGAGACGAGTTCGTGCCAGGCCCTCGCGAGCGGATCGGTCTCCTCCGGTGCCACTGCTGTCTCCCCCGTCACATCTGCCCCTGCCACATCTGCCCCTTCTGCCACTTCTGCCTCTCTGCCACGTCTGCGCTTCGGGCGCACGGGCGGCCCGTCCACGCGATGATGCCAGCCGTCCGTGCGCCCCGGTATGCCGCCGCGGCAGCGGGCAGAGGCAGCGCCGGCAGTGAGCGGAACAGGCGCCTCCGGGCAGGGTCACCACAGCGCCCGGCTCAGTTCATCTTCCGTTCACCCGGGTTGCCTACGTTCATCTCGTCAATGACCTCGAACGATTGCCCAGGTAAATGGAACACTTGACCCTGCTCCTTGGGATCGTGATCATTACCGCTCTCGTGTTCGACTTCACGAACGGTTTCCACGACACGGCCAACGCGATGGCGACGACCATCTCGACCGGCGCTCTCAAACCGAAGACCGCGGTGGCCATGTCCGCCGTGCTCAACCTTGTCGGGGCATTCCTGTCCGTCGAGGTCGCCAAGACGATCTCCGGCGGGATCATCAATGAACAGGGCATCACCACAGAAGTGATCTTCGCGGCACTCGTCGGTGCCATCCTCTGGAATCTGCTGACCTGGCTGCTCGGCCTGCCGTCCAGTTCCTCCCACGCACTCTTCGGCGGGCTCATCGGAGCCACGCTGATGTCGGTCGGCTCGTCGGGTGTCAACGGCGATGTCGTCATCACCAAGGTCCTGCTCCCCGCGGTCGCCGCGCCGGTCGTCGCCGGTGTCGCCGCGCTGCTGGCCACCAGGCTGACGTACCGGATCGGGCGCCGTACGGACGAGAAGTCCACCGCCAAGGGCTACCGGGCCGGCCAGATCGCCTCCGCCGGCCTGGTCTCGCTCGCCCACGGCACCAACGACGCGCAGAAGACCATGGGTGTCATCACCCTCGCCCTGGTCACCGGCAACGTCATCGCCCCCGGTTCGAACCCGCCCCTGTGGGTCATCGTCTCCGCGGGCACTGCCATCGCACTCGGTACGTACCTGGGCGGCTGGCGCATCATCAAGACCATGGGCAAGGGGCTCACCGAGCTCAGGCCGCAGCAGGGCTTCGCCGCCCAGACCGGTGCCGCGACCGTGATCCTGGCCTCCTCGCACCTCGGCTTCTCGCTCTCCACCACGCAGGTCTGCTCGGGCGCCGTGATGGGCGCGGGCGTCGGCCGCAAGGGCGGGGTGGTCCGCTGGTCCACCGCGACCCGGATGGCCGTCGCCTGGTGTCTGACCCTGCCCGCCGCCGCGGTCGTCGGCGCGGGCGCCGAGTATCTGGCCGGCCGCGGCCCCTGGGGCATCGGCGCCGTCGCCGTCCTGCTGGTCGCGGGCTCCGGTGTCATCTGGTCGCTCTCCCGCCGCCAACCGGTCGGCCAGCACAGCGTCACCCCCGACGAACCCGCCGCGTCCGACGAGCCCGCCGGGGTGGTGACCACCGCCATCGCGGCCGTCGCCCCGCCGCCGGCCGGAGCGGTCTCCGACGGTCTCCGGACCACCATCCCCGCACCGGGCGGCGCCGCACCGGAGCCCACCCGGCCCGCCACGGTCTGAACACGGCCTGAGCACCCTCAGAACCCTGAGAACCCTGAGAACCCTGAGAACACGGTCCGTCCGAACACGGTCTGAAGGAGAAGGACACCGCACCATGGACATCGACTGGGCAGCTCTCGGCACCGTCTTCGGCGTCAGCCTCGTGGCCACCGTCGGACTGGTCGGCCTGTTCACCCTCGGCGTGGTGGGCCTGGCGCGGAAGCCCGTGCCGGAGCCGGGCACCGCCACCGCACCCGCCGCCGCGACTCCTGCCGGTACGGGCAGGGGCCCGGCCGCGCGGGCCGGCTCGTACGCCTGCTTCGCGCTCTGCGCGGCGGCCGTGGCGTACGGGATCTATCTGATCGTCGCCTGACGGCCCGCTCCTCCCCCACCACTCCCCGCGACAGCGTCACTCCGCCCGCCCGGCGGCCGCCACCGGCCACCGGGCGGGCTGCCCGTGTGCGCGGCCTGCCGGGCGAGTGGCCCGTACGGCCGTCCGGGTGGCCCGTGTGGGGCTCGGCACACTGCCCCGTCGCAGGTCAAGGGTGAGTTGACGGGTGTTCGCCGACCGTGGTGGACTTCCGGGGCCAATACGGCGGCAGGAGAGGAAGTCCGGTGCGAATCCGGCGCGGTCCCGCCACTGTCACCGGGGTCGCCCCCGGGAGCCAGGAACTCTCACCGCCGGTCACGTCGAACCAGGGCGCGGACACCCTGAGTGAGGACTACGCCATGCGCGGCCGCCTGCTGCCCGAACCGCCCGATGCTCCGAGTACGACCGCAGTGAGGGTCCCGGGCGAACTGGCCTGCTGACCCCATGCGTGGAGAGCGTGTCTTCGTGTACGGCGCCACCACGGGCCTCCTGGCAGACCTCATCTTCGCCGACCCCCGGCGCGGGCACCCCGTCGCCGCCTTCGGGCGGGCCGCCGCCGCCGTGGAGCGCCGGCTCTGGCGTGACCACCGCGGGTGGGGCGCGCTGCACACCGTGGTCTGCGCCGGGGGCGCGGTGGGTGCCGCCGTGCTGGCCGGGCGTGCCGTACGCGGCCGTCCCGCCGCGGGCGTCGCACTGACCGCCGCCGCCACCTGGGCCGTCGTCGGCGGCACCTCGCTGGGGCGTGAGGCCCGCGCGGTGGCCGACGCGCTGGCGGCAGGTGATGTCGGGGCGGCCAGGGAGCGGCTGCCGCATCTGTGCGGACGCGATCCGCAGGCGCTCGACGCGCAGCAGATCGCGCGGGCCGTCGTGGAGTCCGTGGCCGAGAACACCTCCGACGCGGTGGTGGGCGCGCTGGTCTGGGGCGCCCTGGCCGGGGTGCCGGGGCTCGTCGGGTTCCGGGCGGTGAACACCCTGGACGCGATGGTGGGCCACCGGTCGCCCCGGTATCTGCGGTACGGCTGGGCCTCCGCCCGGCTCGACGATCTGGCGGGCCGGCCGGGCGCCCGGCTCACCGCCGTACTGGCGGTGCTCGCGGGCGGGGACCCGCGCGGCGCGGTACGGGCCTGGCGGTCGGACGCGGGCCGCCACCCGAGCCCCAACGCGGGCCCGGTGGAGGCGTCGTTCGCGGGTGCGCTGGGCGTACGGCTCGGCGGCACCCTCGCGTACGCCGGCCGGGTCGAGCACCGGGCGGTACTCAACGGCGGCGGCCGGCCGGTGGCCGTCGGCGACATCGAACGCGCGGTGCGGCTGTCGCGCCGGGTGTCCCTGCTGGCGCTCGCGACAGCTCTCGTGGTGAGGAAGGTACGCGGATGAGTGGCGGGCTGCTGGTGGCCGGAACCACGTCGGACGCCGGGAAGAGCGTGGTCACGGCGGGTATCTGCCGGTGGCTGGTGCGCCGGGGTGTGAAAGTCGCGCCCTTCAAGGCGCAGAACATGTCGCTCAATTCGTTCGTCACCCGCGAGGGGGCGGAGATCGGGCGGGCCCAGGCGATGCAGGCACAGGCTGCGCGGGTCGAGCCCACAGCGCTGATGAACCCGGTGCTGCTCAAGCCGGGGAGCGACCGGTCGAGCCAGGTCGTGCTGATGGGGAAGCCGGTGGGCGAGATGAGCGCCCGCGGCTACCACGGCGGCCGGCAGGAGGCGCTGCTCGGCACCGTGACGGACTGTCTGACCCGACTCCGGGGCACGTATGACGCGGTGATCTGCGAGGGGGCGGGCAGTCCGGCCGAGATCAATCTGCGGCGGACCGACATCGTGAACATGGGCATCGCGCGCGCCGCGCGCTTCCCGGTGGTCGTCGTCGGCGACATCGACCGGGGCGGTGTCTTCGCGTCGTTCTTCGGTACGACGGCGCTGCTGAGCGCCGAGGACCAGTCGCTCGTCGCCGGGTACCTCGTCAACAAGTTCCGCGGTGATGTGTCCCTGCTCGAACCGGGGCTCGACATGCTGTACGGGCTGACCGGGCGGCGGACCTACGGTGTCCTGCCGTACGCGCACGGTCTGGGCATCGACGAGGAGGACGGGCTGCGGGTGTCGATGCGCGGCACGGTGCGCGAGTCCGCCGTGTCCGCGCCCTACGGGCAGGACGTGCTGCGGGTCGCCGTGTGCGCCGTGCCGCTGATGTCGAACTTCACTGATGTGGACGCGCTGGCCGCCGAACCGGGCGTCGTGGTGCGGTTCGTGGACCGCGCGGAGGAGCTGGCCGACGCGGACCTGGTGATCGTGCCGGGGACGCGCGGCACGGTGCGCGCGCTGGAGTGGCTGCGGGAGCGCGGGCTCGCGGAGGCGCTGGCCCGGCGGGCCGCCGAAGGCCGTCCGGTGCTGGGCATCTGCGGTGGTTTCCAGCTGCTCGGCGAGCACATCGACGACACGGTCGAATCGCGCGCCGGGGCCGTCGACGGGCTCGGACTGCTGCCCGTCCGGGTGCGGTTCGAGGTGGAGAAGACCCTGGCGCGGCCCGTCGGCGAAGCCCTCGGGGAGCCGGTCGAGGGGTACGAGATCCACCACGGGGTCGCAGATGTGCTGGGCGGCTCCCCCTTCCTGGACGGCTGCCGCGCCGGCTCCGTGTGGGGCACCCACTGGCACGGCTCGCTGGAGAGCGACGGTTTCCGCCGGGCTTTTCTGCGCGAGGTCGCCGCCGTCGCGGGACGGCGCTTCGTACCGGCGCCCGACACCAGCTTCGGCGTGCTCCGCGAGGAGCAGCTCGACCGGCTCGGCGACCTCATCGAGGAGCACGCGGACACCGAGGGGCTGCTCGCGCTCATCGAGTCGGGCGCGCCGGCCGGACTCCCCTTCGTCCCACCCGGAGCGCCATGAGAGCGGCCGGGGCGCGCCCGCGAACGCCCCGTCAGCCGTGCGCCCGGCGGCCCGTCGCCCCATTCGCCCGTCAGCCCCTCACCGAACCTGTCACCCGAGCATCTGAAGGAGTGATCCCGAAGTGAGCACGCCCTATCCGTTCACCGCTGTCGTGGGCATGGATGACCTGCGTCTCGGGCTGCTGCTCAACGCGGTCAGCCCGGCTGTCGGCGGCGTACTCGTGCGCGGCGAGAAGGGGACCGCGAAGAGTACGGCGGTGCGGGCCCTGTCCGCGCTGCTGCCCGGGGTCCCGGTGGTCTCCGGATGCCGCTTCTCGTGCGACCCCGGCGCACCCGACCCGGCGTGTCCTGACGGTCCGCACGAGGCCACCGACGGCGTGTCGCGCGACGCGCGCATGGTCGAACTGCCCGTCGGCGCCTCGGAGGACCGGCTGGTCGGCGCGCTGGACATCGAGCGCGCGCTGGCCGACGGCGTGAAGGCGTTCGAGCCGGGGCTGCTCGCCGACGCGCACCGCGGGATCCTGTACGTCGACGAAGTCAACCTGCTGCACGACCACTTGGTGGACCTGCTGCTCGACGCCGCCGCCATGGGCGCCTCGTACGTGGAGCGCGAGGGCGTCTCCGTACGGCACGCCGCGCGGTTCCTGCTCGTCGGGACGATGAACCCCGAAGAGGGCGAACTGCGGCCGCAGTTGCTGGACCGTTTCGGGCTGACCGTCGAGGTCGCCGCGTCGCGCGACCCGGACCAGCGGGTCGAGGTGGTGCGCAGGAGGCTCGCGTACGACGACGACCCTGCCGGGTTCGCCGCCCGCTGGGCGGACGAGGAGAGCGAGCTGCGGGCGCGCATCGTGGCCGCGCGGGCGCTGCTGCCCTCCGTGCGTCTCGGCGATCCCGCGCTGCGGCAGATCGCCGCGACCTGCGCCGCGTTCGAGGTGGACGGGATGCGCGCGGACATCGTGATGGCGCGCACCGCGACCGCGCTGGCCGCCTGGGCGGGACGTCCGGACGTCACGGCCGACGACGTACGGCAGGCCGCGCTGCTCGCGCTGCCGCACCGCCGCAGGCGCAACCCGTTCGACGCGCCGGGGCTCGACGAGGACAAGCTCGACGACACGCTGAGGGAGTCCGCCGGGGACGGCGACGGACACGACGGCGGCGATGACGATCCCGGACCGGACGGGCCCGACGGCGGTGGCGGTGGCGGGCTGCCGCCGCAGCGCGACGGGGACGGCGGACCGGGCGACACGCCGCAGCAGCAGGAGCCCGCGGCCGACGGGTCCGACACGCCCGCGCAGCAGCAGCCCGGCGAGAGCGCGCCCGCCGCGCCGGGCGGGGGCGGGGAGCAGGCGGCGGCGAAGGCGGCCGAACCGTTCCGTACCCGGATGCTGAGCGTGCCGGGGCTCGGCGACGGCGCCGCGGGGCGCCGCTCCCGGGCCAGGACCGAGCACGGCCGCACCACCGGTTCGCGCCGGCCGCAGGGTGCGCTCACCAAGCTGCATCTGGCGGCGACGGTCCAGGCCGCGGCGCCGCACCAGCGGGCGCGCGGGCGCTCCGGCCGCGGTCTCGTGGTCCGCAGGGACGATCTGCGGCAGGCCACCCGGGAGGGGCGCGAGGGCAATCTGGTGCTCTTCGTGGTGGACGCCTCCGGGTCGATGGCGGCCAGGCAGCGGATGAGCGCGGTGAAGGGCGCCGTGCTCTCGCTGCTGCTCGACGCGTACCAGCGGCGGGACAAGGTGGGTCTGGTGACCTTCCGCGGGAAGGACGCGGAGATCGCGCTGCCGCCGACCTCGTCGGTGGACGCGGCCGCGGCCCGGCTCGACACACTGCCGACCGGCGGGCGCACCCCGGTCGCCGCCGGGCTGCTGAAAGCCCGTGAGGTACTGCGGGTCGAGCGGATGCGGGACCCGTCGCGCCGGCCGCTGCTGGTGGTCGTCACCGACGGACGGGCCACCGGCGGCCCCGATCCGGTCGCGCTGGCCGCGCGCGCGGCCCGGCTGCACGAGGCGGAGGGCGTCGCGTCGGTCGTCGTGGACTGCGAGACGGGTCCGGTCAGGCTGGGGCTCGCCGGAGAGCTGGCGCAGCAGCTCGGCGGCACCGCGGTGACGCTGGACGAGCTGCGGGCCGAGAGCATCGCGGGGCTGGTCAAGGACGTACAGAGCACTTCATCCAGGAGGGCAGCGTAATGCCGCAGGGACAGCCGACCACCGTGCCCGAGGACGGGCTCACCACCCGCCAGCGCCGCAACCGGCCGCTGACGATGGTGCACACCGGCATCGGGAAGGGGAAGTCGACCGCGGCCTTCGGGCTCGCGCTGCGCGGCTGGAATCAGGGCTGGCCCATCGGGGTGTTCCAGTTCGTGAAGTCCGCCAAGTGGAAGGTCGGCGAGGAGCGGGCCCTGAAGGTGCTCGGGGAGAGCGGTGAGGGCGGGACGGTCGCCTGGCACAAGATGGGCGAGGGCTGGTCCTGGGTCCAGCGGGACATCGAGTCGAGCGAGGAAGCCGCCCGGGAGGGCTGGGAGCAGGTCAAGCGCGATCTGGCGGCGGAGAGCTACCGGCTGGTCGTGCTGGACGAGTTCGCGTACCCGATGCACTGGGGGTGGGTGGACACCGATGAGGTGATCTCGGTGCTGCGGGACCGGCCCGGCACCCAGCATGTGGTGATCACCGGGCGGAACGCGCCGCAGCCGCTGCTCGACTTCGCCGACCTGGTGACCGACATGTCCAAGGTCAAGCATCCGATGGACGCGGGGCAGAAGGGGCAGAGGGGCATCGAGTGGTAGCCAGACTCGTCATCGCCGCGCCGTCCTCGGGCAGCGGCAAGACCACGGTCGCCACCGGCCTGATGGCCGCGTTCGCCGGGCGCGGCCTCGCCGTGTCGCCGCACAAGGTGGGACCCGACTACATCGACCCCGGGTACCACGCGCTGGCGACCGGCCGCCCCGGGCGCAATCTCGACGCGTACCTCTGCGGTACGGAGCTGATCGGGCCGCTCTTCGCGCACGGTGCGGCCGGCGCGGATCTGGCGGTCGTCGAGGGCGTGATGGGTCTGTACGACGGGGCGGCCGGGCAGGGCGAGCTGGCGTCCACCGCGCAGATCGCGAAGGTGCTGCGGGCTCCGGTGGTGCTGGTGGTCGACGCGTCGTCGCAGTCCCGGTCGGTGGCCGCGCTGGTGCACGGGTTCGCGTCCTGGGACCCCCGGGTGCGGATCGGCGGGGTGATCCTCAACAAGGTGGGCTCCGACCGGCACGAGGCGCTGCTCCGGGAGGCGCTGGACGAGTCGGGGGTGCCGGTGCTCGGAGTGCTCCGGCGTACCGGGCAGGCGAAGACCCCGTCCCGGCATCTGGGGCTTGTGCCGGTGGCGGAGCGGCGGCCCGACGCGGTGGGCGCCGTCGCGGCGATGGCGGAGCAGGTGCGGGCCGGGTGCGATCTGGAGGCGGTGCTGGCACTGGCGCGGAGCGCACCGCCGCTGGACGCCGGGGCGTGGGACCCGCACGAGGCCCTTGCGCCCGGCTCCGGCAGCGGGGCGGCCGATCCTGCTACGGCCTCCGGCAGCGGGGCGGCGCGTCCTGGCACGGCAGCCGGTGGCGGGGCTGCCCGCCGTGGGCGCCCGGTCGTCGCCGTCGCGGGCGGGGCCGCGTTCTCCTTCTCGTACACCGAGCACACCGAGCTGCTCACCGCGGCGGGCGCCGATGTCGTCGGCTTCGACCCGCTCCACGACGAGCGGCTCCCCGAGGGCACCGGGGCGCTCGTCATAGGCGGCGGCTTCCCCGAGGTGTACGGGCCCGAGCTGTCCGCCAACGCGCCGCTGCGCGGGGCCGTGGCGGAGCTGGCGGCGTCCGGCGCACCGGTCGCCGCCGAGTGCGCCGGGCTGCTGTATCTGTCGCGCTCGCTCGACGGGCATCCGATGTGCGGGGTGCTGGACGCGGAGGCCCGGATGTCGGAGCGGCTGACGCTCGGCTACCGGGACGCGGTGGCCGTGTCGGACAGCTCGCTGGCGCAGGCCGGGACCCGGCTGCGCGCCCACGAGTTCCACCGCACGGTCCTTGAGCCCGGTGCGGGCGCCACCCCCGCGTGGGGTGTGCACCAGCCGGAACGCCGGGTCGAGGGCTTCGTCCAGCAGGGCGTGCACGCGAGCTATCTGCACACGCACTGGGCCGCGCAGCCCGCGGTCGCCCGCAGATTCGTGGACCGGTGCACGGGATGAACGGGTCTGTCGCGGGGCCGGGGCCGCTCCAGAATCCGGGGTGGCCTGTCGCGGGGCCGGTGCGCGGGGTTGCGGGGCTCTCAGCCCGCGATGCCCACCACGAGCCAGATGAACGCCACCCCCGCCACGGTGCACAGCAGCGTGGAGCGGGCCGGGTGTTCGTGGTGGGCCTCGGGAAGGATCTCGGCGGCGGCGAGATAGAGCAGAACACCGCCGAAGAAGCCGAGATAGCAGCCGAGCGGCTGCTCCGGAAGGGTGAACAGCAGGGTCGACGCCGCACCCACCACGGGAGCCAGCGCGTCGGCGACCAGCATGGCGATCGCCTTGCGGCGTGCGTTCCCGTACAGGCTGGTCAGGGTGTACGTGTTGAAGCCGTCCGCGAAGTCGTGGGTGACCACCGCGATGGCCACGGCGGCGCCCATCCCGTCGCCCACCTGGAAGGCGGCGCCGATCGCGACACCGTCCATCAGGCTGTGGCCGACCATCGCCGCCGCCGCCGTCAGCCCGACCTGGGGCACCCGCTCCTCCGCCGCCCCGTGCGCCGCCTGGCGTACCGCGAGCAGCCGCTCCACCAGGTGGGCGACGAGGAACCCGCCGACGAACAGCAGCAGCGCGGCGGGCACACCGAAGATCTCGCCGCCCGCCGCGCGCAGCGCCTCGGGCAGCAGGTCGAGCCCGACCACGCCGAGCATCAGTCCGCCGGCCAGACCCAGCACGAGATGGCGCTTGTCGGTGACCCGCTGAGCCGTCCAGCCACCGACCAGCGTCATCAGGAACGCGCCGAGCGCGACGAAGACCGCCATGGGCCCTGCCTAGCCCATGACACCCCGGTCCCGCATGTCAACGTCTGAATCCGCCGGAGAGGAACCCGCGCCCATGACCGCTGTCGAACCCGGCCCGGTGGGAGCACCGGAGCGTGCGCCGGACCTCGTCGTGGGTGTCGGGGCCTCCCGCGGGGTCCGTGCCGACGAGGTCATCGGGCTGGTCGTGGCCGCCCTGCGGGACGCCGGTCTTTCGCCGCTCGATGTCGCCGAGCTGACGACCGTGGACAGCAGGGCCGGCGAGCCGGGGCTGCTCGCCGCCGCCGTGCGGCTGGGGGTGCCGCTGCGTCCGTACGGCGCCGCCGTGCTCGCCCGGATCGAGGTGCCCCACCCGTCGGACACGTCACGGGCCGCGGTCGGCACCCCGTCGGTCGCGGAGGCGGCCGCACTCGCCGGCGGCGGCGAACTGCTCGTCCCGAAGCGGAAGTCGGCGCCGCACGGCCGCCCGGCGATGGCGACCTGCGCCGTCGTACGCCGTGAACCGCCCGCACCACCGGGCCCGGGGCACCGGATGGCGCCGCGCGGCGCCGTCGCGGATCCGGGACTTCCACAACAGCCCCACCTCCACCCTGATGACGAGGGGCACCACCTTCACCACCATGGCAGTCATGCGCTCACACACTGACGTCCACGATCTGCGGCACCACGGCGACGCGGAGGTACGGGACTGCGGTCCCGGCGGCCTCACCGACCTCGCGGTCAATGTCAGGGCGGGCACTCCCCCGCCCTGGCTCAGGGACCACATAGCGGGGTCGCTCGGCGGCCTGGCCGCGTACCCCGACGGACGGGCCGCCAGAGCCGCGGTGGCCGCCCGGCACGGGCTGCCGGTCGAACGGGTCCTGCTGACAGCCGGCGCCGCCGAGGCGTTCGTGCTGATCGCCCGCGCCCTTCCGGTGCGCAGACCCGTGGTCGTGCATCCGCAGTTCACCGAGCCGGAGGCGGCGCTGCGCGACGCCGGGCACACGGTGCGGCGGGTGCTGCTGCGTGCGGAGGACGGTTTCCGGCTGGATCCGGCGGCCGTGCCCGAAGCGGCGGACCTGGTGGTGGCGGGCAATCCGACCAACCCGACGTCCGTACTGCACCCGGCCGGAACGCTCGCCTCGCTGGCTGCGCCGGGGCGGCTGCTGGTGGTCGACGAGGCGTTCATGGACGCGGTGCCCGGCGAGCGCGAGTCGCTCGCCGGCCGTACGGATGTGCCGGGCCTGATCGTCCTGCGCAGCCTCACCAAGACCTGGGGTCTCGCGGGGCTGCGGATCGGCTATGTGCTGGCCGACCCGGAGACGGTGGAACTGCTGGCGCGCGCACAGCCGTTGTGGCCGGTGTCCACCCCGGCGCTGGCCGCGGCCGAGGCGTGCTCGGCGGCTCCCGCACTGGCCGAGGCGGAGCTCGCCGCGCACGCGATCGCCGAGGACCGCGCCCATCTGCTGGCCGGTCTCGCGGAGTTCGACGAGGTACGCGCGGTCGAGGCGGCCGAGGGCCCGTTCGTGCTCGTCCGGATGGAGCGTGCCGACGAGGTGCGGGAGCGGCTGCGGCAGCTGGGCTTCGCGGCCCGCCGCGGTGACACCTTTCCGGGGCTCGGGCCCGAGTGGCTGCGGCTCGCGGTGCGCGACCGTGCGACGACCAACCGGTTCCTGCAGGCGCTCGACCAGGCGCTGAGCGGAATCTCCGGCTGACGTCCGGACGGGCCGGGGCCGCACCCCCCTCCGGTGCGGCCCCGGCTCTCGTACGACCGGCACTCGTACGGCCCGTGCTCGTACGGCCGGCTCTCGTAAGCCCCGTCGTACGGCCCGGCTCCCGTACCGGTCAGGCCTTGTTGCGGCTCCGTCCACGGGCCACCGCGAGCGCGCCGCCGCCGGCCAGGACCAGGGCCGCCGCGCCTCCCGCGATGTACGGCGTCATGGAGCTGCCGCCGGTCTCCGCGAGGTGCTCCTTCTCCGGCGCGGCCGCCGGCTTCGGGTGGGCCACGGTCTGTTCCTCGACCCCGGTGGCGGGGGTGGGCTCCGCCGGCCGGCCGCCGCCCTGGTGGCCCGCCGGGGCGGCCTTCGGCGACTCGCAGGTCGCCTGCGCGAGGGTCACCTCGCCCTGGACATCGGCGACGTTCAGCTTCAGCGGGTTGACCGACACCTTGAGCTGCAGCGCGGTGGCGGCGGCCGTACGGGATGTCGTGCTGGTCTTCGAGAGGTCGAGCGTGACATCACCGACGGCGGGCACATGGATCCGGGTCGAGCCACCGGCGGAGAGCGTGATCCGCTTGCCGAGCACGGTCACATGGCCGAGCACGTTCGACTCGGCGTGCGGCCGCTCACCGGCCTCGCAGACCGCCTTCGACGTGACCTTCTCGACCTCGATCAGCGACAGCAGCGGCAGCCCGGGGACATGGACCGACGCGCGGGCGACGTTGGCGTACCCCTCCGCCCTGTGCCGGTCGGCCGTCGCCCGGGCGGTGGCGACATCGGCGCGCAGCAGGCTGAACGGGCGGCCCTTGTCGACACCGTCCAGCTTCGCGGTCAGCGCGGTCCTGTCCGCGCTGGCCGGGGCGTGCACCTCGTTGAGCGCGACCGTGAGCGGCACATCGACGGTCTTGTTGAGCAGCGAGACATCGAGCCCGGTACGGAGCACGACTGCGCTCGCCTTTCCGTCACTGCCGGTGGCCGCCTGGGCGGGCGCCGCGGCGAGGAGCGCCGCGGGGCCCGCGGTCAGCGCGGCGGCCACACAGACGGCGGCCGTACGGCGTGCGGGCATACGGAAGGTGTTGCTGTTCAAAGCGGTGGTACCCCCACAAGAGACATGACGTCGCCGGGGGCGCAGCTCACGGGGACTTCGTGGGTGCGCCGGCGACCGAGACACCGGAATCTTTACGCACTGTGGGTGAACGGTCAGCAACCTGACGTGAGTTCACTCCAAAGTGGCGTTTCCGCGTCTGCATTCGAATCCTGAGGCACGGGCGTTCCTCTGAACCCCTCGTTTCACCGCCCCGAGGTGGTGCGCCGGTGGCCCCGCGGGGCGCACACCAGGTGCCTCAACGAGTGCGGGCGCCCTCACGTCACGCCCGGTCAACCAGGCACCCTCCGGAACGCCGACCCACCCCGGCACCGAGTGGTCCTGGCGGTCCGGGTGGTTCTCTCACCCCACCACCCGGCCTTCGAGGACCACCCGGTGCGGGGCACCCAGCACCCGTACGTTCTCGCGCGGGTCCTCCGTGTACACCACGAGGTCGGCCGGCGCGCCCTCGGTGAGCCCCGGCCTGCGCAGCCACTCCCGGGCGCCCCAGGACGCAGCCGACAGCACGTCGGACACCGGGATGCCCGCCTTCACCAGCTCCGCCGCCTCCTCGGCGACCAGGCCGTGCGGCAGCGAGCCGCCCGCGTCCGTGCCGACGTAGACCGGCACACCCGCGTCGTAGGCGGAGCGGACGGTGTCGTAACGACGCTCGTGCAGCCGCCTCATATGGGCGGACCAGCGCGGGTACTTGGCGTCGCCGCCCGCGGCGAGCTGCGGGAAGGTCGCGATGTTCACCAGCGTCGGTACGATCGCGACCCCCCGCTCGGCGAAGAGCGGGACGGTCTCGTCGGTGAGCCCGGTGGCGTGCTCGATGCAGTCGATCCCCGCCTCCACGAGGTCGCGCAGCGAGTCCTCGGCGAAGCAGTGCGCGGTCACCCTGGCCCCGAGCCGGTGCGCCTCGGCGATCGCCGCCTCCACCTCCCCGCGCGGCCAGCAGGCGGAGAGGTCCCCGGTGTCCCGGTCGATCCAGTCACCGACGAGTTTGACCCAGCCGTCGCCGTTGCGGGCCTCCCTCGCGACGTACTCGACGAGGTCCCCCGGTTCGATCTCATGGGCGTAGTTCCGGATGTAGCGGCGGGTGCGCGCGATGTGGCGGCCCGCCCGGATGATCTTCGGGAGGTCGGCGCGGCCGTCGATCCAGCGGGTGTCGGAGGGCGATCCCGCGTCGCGCAGCAGCAGCGCCCCGGCCTCCCGCTCGCCGAGCGCCTGCTTCTCGCTGGTCGCGTCGTCGACCGCGCCGTGCGCGTCGAGCCCGACGTGGCAGTGCGCGTCGACCAGCCCTGGCAGCACCCATCCCCGCACGGTGACGGCCTCCGCGGCCGGGCGTACATAGGTGATCCGCCCGCCGACCACCCACAGTTCGTCCCTGACGTCGTCGGGCCCGACCAGCACCCGCCCCTTCACATGCAGCACCGTGTGATCGCTCATGCGGCGAGCCTAACGACGGGGCCACGCCGGGCGGCAGGGGCCCGGAATCCTGCTCAGTACCATCGGACCGGCAGCCCGAACGAACTCGCGAAGAGAGCACCACAGTGACGCACCCCTTCCTTGACCTCGCCCCGCTCACCCCCGCGCACTTCGCCGCGATCGAGCGGCAGACGGCCTCGCTGCTCGGCACCCGGCAGGACATCGTGATCATGCAGGGGGAGGCGCTGCTGCCGCTGGAGGGCTGCATCCGCTCCGGCGCCAGGCCGGGCTCCACCGCGCTCAATGTGATCACCGGGCCGTACGGCCAGACCTTCGGCAACTGGCTGCGCGACTGCGGGGTCACCGTGGTCGACCTGGCCGTGCCGTTCCACACCGCGGTCACCGCGGACCAGGTGCGCGAGGCGCTCGCCGCCCGCCCGGAGATCGACTTCGTGTCCCTGGTCCACGCGGAGGCGGCGACCGGCAACACCAACCCGGTCGCGGAGATCGGTGAGGCGGTACGGGCGCACGGCGCGCTCTTCATGCTGGACGCGGTCGCGTCGGTGGGCGCCGAGCCGCTGCTGCCGGACGCCTGGGGGGTGGATCTCTGCGTGATCGGCGCGCAGAAGGCGATGGGCGGCCCCGCCGGGGTGTCGGCCGTCTCCGTGAGCGAGCGCGCCTGGCAGCGGTTCGCGGAGAACCCGCGGGCTCCGCGCCGCTCGTACCTGTCGCTCCTGGACTGGAAGGAGCGCTGGATCGACGCGGGGCGCACCGCGCTGCCGCACGCGCCCGCCCAGCTGGAGATGCTGGCGCTGGGGGCCTGTCTGGAGCGGATCGAGTCGGAGGGCCCCGAAGCGGTGATGGACCGGCACGCACGGGCCGCCGCGGCAACCCGGGCCGGGGCGCTCGCCCTGGGTGGCGGACTGGCGCCGTTCGTGCACGAGGCACGGGACGCGGCCCCCGTGGCCACCACGCTCCGGACCCCGGCCGGGGTCGACGCGTCGGAGCTGGTCGCGAAGGCCCTGGCGGCCGACCCCACGCTGCCGCTGATCGCGGGCGGCGGGGCGCTGGCCGGGGAGATGGTGCGGATCAACCACTACGGCCCGGACGCCGCCCAGGGCGTGGTGCAGTCCTCGCTCGCGGCACTGGGTGCCGCGCTGAGCGACGCCGTACCGGGTGGCCCCGCTTCGGGTGGTCCGGGGGCCGCTGTCGATCTGGAGGCCGCACGCGGCGCCGTGTCGGAGGCCTGGCAGCGCGGCTGAGCCACCGGCCCCGTACGGCGGGGGGTGTGTACGGCCCGGCCCCGTACACACCCCCGTACACACAGCCCGCGTAATCAAAGAATTGCAGAATGCAGAATTCCGGCTTTTACCAGTACAGGCAACTTTTTTCTTCTGCCCGCTTTCCCGGACCCTAAACGCAGTATTTTCCACAGGTTCCATCAGCGGGTTTCGGACACACATCACGAAGGTTACGCATCTGTGACCGACCCCACAGTACGGTCACTTTGCCCGATAATTCCGGTACAAATCAGCCATATTCGCGACCGGAGAGGCGCCGACCCGCGCCCGCGCGATAGCATGGACTGAACTTTTGGCCAACCCTGCGCCAGAATGCATTTTTCGAATTTGCTGGGTAAATTTCCTTTACATGACCGCCGCGCAAGAAGACCTTGTACGTGCCCGTAGCGAATTCCAGGAGATAGACACCCCACGAGTGGAGGACGGGGCCGCGATCTGGCGTATCGCCCGCGACTCCGAGGTGCTGGACCTCAACTCCTCGTACAGCTACCTGCTGTGGTGTCGCGACTTCGCAGCGACCTCCGTGGTGGCGCGCGACACGGCCGGTGCCCCCATCGGCTTCGTCACCGGATATGTCCGCCCCGACCGTCCCGAAGCCCTCGTCGTCTGGCAGGTCGCCGTCGACCAGGCATACCGCGGCCAGGGCCTCGCCGGCGTACTGCTGGACGGGCTGGTCGCCAAGGTGACCGCCAGGGGAGTGGTCCGGGAGCTGGAAACCACCATTTCTCCGGACAACACCGCGTCCGACCGCCTGTTCCGCTCGTTCGCAGAGCGTCACGGGGCGGCAGTGGAACGTGAAGTGCTCTTCGACGGCGGACTGTTCCCCGAAGGGACGCACCAGCCGGAAGTGCTGTACCGCATCAGCCCCGTCTCGGCCTGACTGACATCCCTCACCCCCAGGAGATTGCTGTGACCATCACCCCGCCCGCCCTGAGTGTCTTCGAGACCCTTGAGTCGGAGGTGCGCAGTTACTGCCGCAGCTGGCCGGCCGTGTTCGACCGGGCCCAGGGCAGTTACCTCCACGACGAGGACGGCCACACCTACCTCGACTTCTTCGCCGGAGCCGGTTCACTCAACTACGGCCACAACAACCCGGTGCTCAAACGCGCGCTGATCGACTACATCGAGCGCGACGGCATCACCCACGGCCTGGACATGGCCACCACGGCGAAACGCGCCTTCCTGGAGTCCTTCCAGAACGTGATCCTGCGCCCGCGCGACCTGCCGTACAAGGTGATGTTCCCGGGCCCGACAGGCACCAACGCCGTCGAGTCGGCGCTGAAGCTGGCCCGCAAGGTCAAGGGCCGCGAGTCCGTCGTCTCGTTCACCAACGCCTTCCACGGCATGTCGCTCGGCTCACTGGCCGTGACCGGCAACGCCTTCAAGCGGGCCGGCGCCGGTATCCCGCTGGTGCACGGCACACCGATGCCGTTCGACAACTACTTCGACGGCCAGATCCCGGACTTCCTCTGGTTCGAGCGTCTGCTGGAGGACCAGGGCTCCGGTCTCAACAAGCCGGCCGCCGTGATCGTCGAGACGGTCCAGGGCGAGGGCGGCATCAATGTGGCGCGCGCCGAGTGGCTCCGCGCACTCCAGGACCTCTGCCACCGCCAGGACATGCTGCTGATCGTCGACGACATCCAGATGGGCTGCGGCCGCACCGGCGGCTTCTTCTCCTTCGAGGAAGCAGGCATCACCCCCGACATCGTCACGCTGTCGAAGTCCATCAGCGGCTACGGGCTGCCCATGTCGCTCTGCCTCTTCAAGGGCGAGCTCGACGTGTGGGAGCCGGGCGAGCACAACGGCACCTTCCGCGGCAACAACCCGGCGTTCGTCACCGCCACCGCCACCCTTGAGACGTACTGGTCCGACGGCCAGATGGAGAAGCAGACGCTGGCCCGCGGCGAGCAGGTCGAGCGCGCGCTGCTGGCTCTGGTCGAGGAGAATGACGGAGCGGGCGTGAGCTTCCGCGGCCGTGGCCTCGTCTGGGGCATCGAGTTCGAGGACAAGCCGCGTGCCACAGCCGTCGCCCGCCGCGCCTTCGACCTCGGGCTGCTGATCGAGACCTCCGGCCCGGAGAGCGAGGTCGTCAAACTGCTCCCGCCGCTGACCGTCTCCACCGAAGAACTGGACGAGGGCCTGAGCATCCTGGCCCGTTCCGTCCGCGAGACCGCCTGACGCACCACGCACCATCGCACCGGCTACACAGAAAGGCTCACGTCACAGTGATTGTCCGATCGTTCAAGGACGTCGAGGGAACCGACCGCCACATCAAGTCGAAGTCGGGGACCTGGGAGAGCAAGCGCATCGTCCTCGCCAAGGAGAAGGTCGGCTTCTCCCTGCACGAGACCATCCTGTACGCGGGAACCGAGACATCGATGTGGTACGCCAACCACATCGAGGCCGTGCTCTGCACCAAGGGCGAGGCCGAGCTCACCAACGACGACACCGGCGAGGTCCACTGGATCGAGCCCGGCACCATGTACCTGCTCAACGGGCACGAGAAGCACACTCTGCGCCCGAAGACCGACTTCCACTGCGTCTGCGTCTTCAACCCTCCGGTCACCGGACGGGAGGACCACGATGAGAACGGCGTTTACCCGCTGCTGACCGAGGAGGCCTGACAGCCATGACCGAAGTACTGTCCAACATCCGGGCGGACCTCTATCCCACCCGTGGCGCGAGTGAAGTGACCACCCCCCGCCAGGACCCGGTGGTCTGGTCGCAGCCCGGCGCGGCGGGCCCGATCGCGCAGCCGGAGCTCCAGGGCTTCGAGCGGGACGGGTTCCTCACCGTCGGCGATCTGCTCACGGACGACGAGGTGGCCCTCTACCGCGCGGAACTGGACCGGCTGATCGCCGATCCGGACGTCCGCGCCGATGAGCGCTCCATCATCGAGCCGAAGTCCCAGGACGTACGGTCGGTCTTCGAGGTACACAGGCTCAGCGAGGTCTTCGCGCAACTGGTGCGGGACGAGCGGCTGTTGGACCGGGCCCGGCAGATCCTGGGGTCGGACGTCTATGTCCACCAGTCCCGGATCAACGTCAAGCCGGGGTTCGGAGCCAGTGGTTTCTACTGGCACTCGGACTTCGAGACGTGGCACGCCGAGGACGGTCTGGCGAACATGCGGACCGTGTCCGTCTCGATCGCACTGACCGAGAACTTCGACACCAACGGCGGCTTGATGATCATGCCGGGTTCGCACCAGCACTTCCTGGGGTGCGCGGGTGAGACGCCGAAGGACAACTACAAGCGGTCGCTCCAGATGCAGGACGCGGGCATCCCGTCGGACAAGGCGCTGACGCGGATGGCGGACGCCCACGGCATCAGGCTCTTCACGGGCCGGGCCGGCTCGGCCACCTGGTTCGACTGCAACTGCATGCACGGTTCGGGTGACAACATCACCCCGTACGCCCGCAGCAATGTCTTCATCGTGTTCAACAGCGTGGAGAACGCGGCGGTGGAGCCCTTCTCGGCTCCGATCCGGCGGCCCGATTTCATCGGGGCGCGGGACTTCACTCCGGTGAAGTGATCTGAGGTACGCGGGAGGGGGACGGCACAGGGTGCCGTCCCCCTCCCGCGTATGCCGGTGCTTCCCGGGCTCAGCCGGAGAGCACGTCGAGGAGCCGGTCGACGTCGGCGGCCGAGTTGTAGAGGTGGAAGGCGGCGCGCAGGTTGCCCGCGCGGTCGGAGAGTTCGATGCCCGCCCGGCCGAACTCGTCACGGCGGTGGCCGAGCCCCGGGGCCGCGACGATCGCCGAGCCGGGAGCGGCGACGGCGCGCTGTCCGATCCGGTCGAGTCCGGCCCGGAAGCGGTCGGCGAGTGCGACATTGTGGCGCCCGATCGCCGCCGGCCCGGTCTCCTCGATCAGGGCCAGGGAGTGCCGGGCTCCGGCGTACGAGAAGAGGCCCGGGGACTCGTCGAACCGCCGTGCGGAGTGGGCGAGTTCGGCCACCGGTCCGTAGCAGCTGCTCCAGGGCTCCTCCCCCGCGACCCAGCCGCCGAACACCGGCGTCAGCCCGCCCAGGTCATCGGGGACCACCAGGAACGCGATACCGCGCGGGCAGGCCAGCCATTTGTAGGCGACGGCCACGGTGTAGTCGTCCTCGGCGGCGTCGAGCGGGAGCCACCCCGCCGACTGCGACGCGTCCACCAGTGTGCGGGCGCCGTGCGCACGGGCCGCGGCCCGGATCGCCGCCAGGTCGGCCATCCGGCCGTCGGCCGACTGCACCGCGCTCACCGCGACGAGCGCGGTGCCCGGGCGCACCGCTTCGGCCATCGACTCCAGCGGCGCGAAGCGCACCTTGAGGCCGGCGCGTACGACGAAGGGGTTCACCAGCGAGCTGAAGTCGCCCTCGGCCAGCAGGACTTCGGCCCCGTCGGGGAGGGCGGTGGCGATCAACCCGCAGTAGACGGCGACCGAGGTCCCGGCCGCGACACGGGCGGCGGGGACTCCGGCGAGCCGGGCGAAGGAGGCGCGGGACGCCTCCACATCGGCGAACATGTCGGCCTGCCTGCCCACGGCCGCGCTCGTCACGGCGGTGTGGATCGCGGCGACGGTGCGGGCCGGGAGCAGACCGCTGCTCGCGGTGTTCAGATATGTCGTCTCGGGCGCGAACTCGGCGCCTGCCAAGGTCTCCATGGGCTCCACTCTGCGGCCCCGGCCGCGCACCGTCCATGGCGCGACAGCGCCGGGGCCCTCCAAGTGGTCCTTATGGAACGGCGCTGACCCGCGGGTTCTCCCCCCGGTGCGGGCCGTGTTCACTCACCGGCACAGGCCACCACATCGATCTCGACCAGGATGTCCATCAGCTCGGATCCCACCGTGGTGCGCACCGGGTACGGCGCCGTGAAGAACTCTCCGTACGCCGCGTCGAATGCGGCGAAGTCCCGGTGGAGCCGGGCCAGATGGACGGTCACCTTGACGACGTCGTCCAGGGTCAGCCCGCACTCGGCGAGGACCGACCGGACGTTGCGCAGCACCTGGGCGGTCTGCTCCCCGACCGTGCCGGGTACCTCCCCGGTCGCCGGGTCCTGCGGGCCGAACCCCGCCGTGTACAGGAATCCTCCGGCCACCACGCCCTGGCTGTAGGCCCCGGCGGGGCGTGGCGCGTGCGCGCTGTGCACCGCCTGCTTGCCGCCGCTGCGCTGTCCGGGCTGCTGGTCTGTGTGGATTTCCGGTGCCGGGCTCATCCGGTCAGGTCTCCTTCGCGCTCGTTGACCCCTGCGAAGTGGCGCAGCTTCTCCTCGTCCACGCTGACGCCCAGGCCGGGTCCGGTGGGCACCCGCAGCCGGCCGCCTTCGAGGTGCAGCGGCTCGATGATGTCGTCGGCGTGCAGGTAGTACATGCTGTCGATCGCCCGTGACAGGACCGGGGTGCTGGACACGACGGCCAGATGGGCCGCGGTCGCGATGCCCAGCTCGCCGCCGCTGTGCAGGTTCATCCCGAGCCCGAACGTCTCGCAGTGGGCCGCGAGCGCCTTGGTCGCGGCGATGCCGCCCCACTTGTAGACGTCGCCGTGGATCACGTCGACGGCGTTCAGGCGTATCGCCGGGGCGAACTCCTCGAAACGGACGACGCACATATTGGTGCAGAGCGGGATCCGGACCTTGGCGTGCACCTGGCTCATGCCCTCGATGCCGACGCAGGGGTCCTCCAGGTACTCCAGGTCCAGTTCCTCCAGGGCGATCCCGGCGCGCACCGAGTCGGGGACCGACCAGGCCGCGTTCGGGTCGACCCGCAGATTCACCCGGGGCAGGGCCTCGCGGACGGCCCGCAGGATGGCGACGTCACCGGCGACGTCCCTGGTGCCCTTGAGCTTGACCGCGTCGAAGCCGCCTTCGGCCACCACCCGTGCGGTGTGCTCGGCGAGCGCCTTCGGCAGCCCGTCCGCGCCCACTCCGGGCGCGTCGGCGCGGGTCACCAGTGCGGTGATGGGGACCTCGTCGCGTACCGGACCGCCCAGCAGGTCGGTGACGGACTGCCCGGTGGCCTTGCCCATCGCGTCCCAGCAGGCCACGTCCAGGGCGGCGATGGCCGCGTATCCCAGGTAGCCGTGGAAGAACGGCACCATGTGCTGTTTGCGGTGGAAGCTCTCCAGGGCGAACGGACTGGTACCGATCAGGTCCGCCGCGAGCGCTTTGACGATCGCCGCGACCGGCCGGCCCCACATCGTCTCGCCCCAGCCGTCGACACCCGTGTCGGTACGGATCCGCACCACCGTGCGGGTCTCGCCCGTCTTGGTCTCGAACGAGCTGGTGAACGGATTCACCAGCGGAAGGTTCACGACCCACACGTCGACATCAGTGATCTTCACAGCTCTCTCTTTCTCGCATCGGGCCCTCATCGGGCCCTCATCGGGCTCTTCGGGGATGTCCTGGTGCAGGGATCTGGTGCAGGGATCCGGCGGCTCAGCGGGTCGCCGCGTCGAACGCGCGGATCGCGCGGGCCAGCCCGGTGGCCCGGTCGTCGAGCAGCCGGGTGCCCCGCTCCGCGTCGGCGCCGGACGCGTCGTCGGTCGCACCGCCCACTCGCTCCCACTCGCCGTGGCGCTCCACGGTCAGCCCCGGGTACGGCGGGTTGTCGAAGAGCGGTGGGGGCTCGACGGGCGCGCGGGCCGGTACCGGCGTACGGACGAGGTCCGGGTGGGCCGCCAGCATCAGCGAGGTCTCGAACCATCCGGCGTGGCCGGGGGTGACCTCGGGCCTGCCCCCGTCGTCCGCGCCCGATGTGACGGTCCAGTACGAGCATGCGGCGACGGTCACATCGGAGCGCAGCGCGAACCGCTTCACGGCGAGGCGCATGATCTCGTCGTTGCCGCCGTGTCCGTTCACCACCATGATCCGGCGGTATCCGCTGGTCACGAGCGAGTCCAGGATGTCGTCCAGCACCGCGCCCAGGGTGGCGGCGGAGAGCGAGACGGCGGCGGCGAACAGATGGTGCGGGCTGTGCCCGAAGGGCAGGGCCGGCAGCCGTACGAGTTCCGGTGCGTCCGGCTCCCCGGCGAGCAGGGCGCCCGCCCGGTCGATCACCGCCTCGGCGAGCAGGGTGTCGGTGCCCATCGGCAGATGTCCGGCGTGCTGCTCCTGGGACCCGATGGGCAGCAGGGCGATGCCGTGCTCACCGGCCGCGCGCACCTCGCCCCAGGTCAGTTCGGTCAGCCGGGCCTGGCCGGTCGGCCGCGGTCGGCTCGGTTGCAGTTGGCTCACAGCGCTACCTCCTCGAAACTCCGCCGTGGCAGAGTCGGCGCATGGTGCAGAGACGTTCTCCGTTGCGGTTGGTGTCCGAGCCCGCTCCGGCCCCCCTCGTGCCGGGCGCCCGGCGGACGCTCGGCGCGGTCGAGCTGGTGCCCGGCCGGGTCACGGCGGCCGTCCTGACGATGTCGGGCGCCGTGCTGGAGCGGGCGGAGGCCAGGTACGACGCGGGCGCGGCGACGACCCGCGACATCGACGCCGCACTCGCCGGGGCGGCCCGGGTCTTCGCCGGTCATGATCCGGACGGGGTGGGGGTGGCCGCCGCCGGCCTCGTCGACCCGGAGGCGGGCCTGATCACCGAGGTCAACGACGTTCCGGCGCTGCACGGCTACCCGGTGGCCGAACGGCTGGGCGCTCTGACCGGGCTGCGGGTGCGGGTCGAGCACCGGGCCAGGCTCCAGGTGCTCGGCGACCGCTGGTTCGGTGCGGGGCGCGGGCGGCGTACCTTCGCCTCGGTCTCGACCGGTGAGGTGCTGGGGGTGGGCATCCTCTACGGCGGTGAGGTGCTGGCCCCGCCCGGGGGCCGCAGCGGCGCCCATATGACGGTGTCGGCCAGCGGCGACCCGTGCACCTGCGGCCGCCGCGGCTGCTGGAAGACGGTGGCCACCACCCGCTGGCTGCGGGAGCGTTCGCGGGCGGCCGGGCTCGGCGACCGCGTTTCGCTGGCCGGTCTGGTGGAGCGGCCGGACGAGCAGGCCCGCCGGGTCGTCGAGGAGTACGCGCGGAACGTGGCCCTGGGCCTGGTGAACGTGCAGCAGCTCTTCGCCCCCGGCCTCTTCGTGCTGCACGGCGAGGCCCGTGAGGGCGGCGAGCGCTTCCGTACGCTGATCGAGGAGCGGCTGCGCGCCGACAGCGCCGACGGGGCGTCGGGCGCCGCCGAACTGCCGAGGGTGCAGGTCAGCCCGGCGGCCGTGGACGATGTGGCGCTGCTCGGCGGGGCCGGTCTCGTCCTGTCGCAGCTGTAGAACGGCGAGCGCCGGGGCAGGTCCGGTCATCGCTGATCCGCCTCCGCCCCGGCGCTCTCCCTGCGGGGCCCCGCCGTCCGGCGTGCGGTGCGCGGGTCCGGGTCGGGGACCGCGTCGAGGAGCCGGCGGGTGTACTCGTGCCGGGGGTGCCGGAAGACGTCGGCCGCGTCGCCGACCTCCACCAGGGCGCCCCGGCGCATCACGGCGACCCGGTCAGCGACCTGGCGCACCACGGCCAGGTTGTGCGAGACGAAGACATAGGTCAGGCCCAGCCGCTGCTGGAGCTCAGCGAGCAGATCGAGGATCCTGGCCTGCACGGAGACGTCGAGAGCGCTGGTGGGTTCGTCGAGCACCACGAGCCGGGGTTCGATGGCGAGCGCGCGGGCGATCGAGACGCGCTGGCGCTGACCGCCGGAGAACTCGTGCGGATAGCGGTCCTGGATACCCGCGTCCAGACCGACCGCCTCCAGGAGTTCACCGACACGCTCCCTGGTGCGGGCCCTGCCGCGTCGCCCGCGTGCCGCCGGATCGTGGGTGACCAGGGGTTCCGCCACGATGTCGGCGATCCGCATCCGCGGGTTCATGCTGGAGTACGGGTCCTGGAGGACGACCTGCATCTCCCGCCGTACGGAGCGCAGCTGGGCCGGGGTGAGGGCGCCGAGGTCCTGCCCGGCGAAGCGCACACGGCCCGCGGTGGGTTCGATGAGCCGCAGCAGCAGCCTGGTCAGCGTGGTCTTGCCGCACCCCGATTCGCCGACCAGGGCCAGGGTCTCGCCCTCGTACACCGTCAGCGACACGTCGTCCACCGCCACGCTCACCGGCCTGCTGCCGAACTCCTTGCGCAGTCCGTCCAGTTCGAGCAGTGGACTGCCTTGTCCTGATGTCATGCCGGCTCCAATCGGGGGGTGGCGTCCAGGAGCCGGCGGGTGTAGTCGTCCGCCGGGTGCGCGAAGACGTCCAGGACGTCGCCGGTCTCCACGACCCGGCCGCGGTTCATGACGGCGACCCGGTCGGCGGTCTCGGCCACCACGCCGAGGTCGTGGGTGATGAGGACGACGGCCATGCCGTGCCGTTGCCGCAGCTCGACCAGGAGATCGAGGATCTGCCGCTGCACGGTGACGTCGAGGGCGGTGGTCGGCTCGTCGGCGATGAGCACCCGCGGCCTGGCGACCAGCGCGGTCGCGATCATCACGCGCTGGCGCAGCCCGCCGGAGAGCTCGTGCGGGTACTGCCGGTAGCGGCGTTCCGGGTCGGGGATGCCGACCTCGTCCAGGGCCGCGACGGCGGCCTCCCGGGCTTCGGACCTGGACAGCCCCTGGTGGTGCCTGAGCACTTCGGCGACCTGGCTGCCGACCCGTTGGAGCGGGTCGAGGCTGGTCATCGGGTCCTGGAAGACCATGGCGATGTCATGGCCCCTGATCCGGCCGAGCTCCTTCTCGGAGAGCGCGAGCAGGTCGTGGCCGTCGAAGAGGATCTCGCCGCCGCTGTAGACGCAGGGCGGCGCCGGGTTGAGGCGCAGTACGGAGAGTGCGGTGGCCGTCTTCCCGCTGCCGGACTCGCCGACGACGGCGAGCGTCTCCCCGGCGTCGACCTCCAGGGAGACACCCCGGACGGCGTGCACGGTGGAGCTTTCGAGCCGGAAATCGACGCTGAGGTCGTTGATGCGGAGCAGCGGATCTGCGGGTTCGGGGGTGGGCGCGGGGGTGGGCTTCATCGGCGGTACGCCTTCGGGTCCGCGACGTCGCGCAGGGCGTCGCCGGTGATGTTGACAGCGAGCGAGGTGATCATCAGGGCGGCTCCGGGGAAGACGGCGAGCCACCAGGAGGTGCCCAGGTAGAGCTGTCCGTCGGAGAGCATCGAGCCCCAGGTGACGGTCTCCTTGGGGACACCGAGGCCGAGGTAGCTCAGGGACGCCTCGGCGACGATGGCGGCGGCGATGTGCAGGGTGCCGATGGTGGCGAGAGGCGCCATCACGTTGGGCAGCAGATGGCGGCGCATGATGGTGGCGTCCGTGACGCCGATGGCCCGTGCCTCGGTGATGAAGTCGCGGGAGCGCAGCGACATGACCTCGGAGCGGACGACGCGGGCGTAGGAGACCCAGCCGGTGAAGCCGAGCACGAGGATCACGTACCAGAGGCCGGAGCCGAGGAATCCGACGATGGCCAGCGCCAGCAGAATCGCCGGGAAGGCCAGCTGGACGTCGGCCAGCCGCATCAGTACGCGGTCGGTCCAGCCGCCGAAGTAGCCGGAGGCCAGCCCGACGGCGGTGCCGATGACTCCGGCGAGGAGCGCGGCGCCCGCGCCCACAAGGAGCGACACCCGGGTGCCGTAGATGACGCGGGACAGCATGTCCCGGCCGAGCTGGTCGGTGCCGAGGAGATGGGCGCTGCTGCCGCCGTGCTGCCAGGCGGGCGGCCGGAGCCGCAGCAGCAGGTTCTGGGCGTTCGGGTCACAGGGGGCGATGAGCGGGGCGAACACGGCGGCGATCAGCATGACCGCGAGTACGGCCAGGGCGATGACCGCGAGCCGGTTGCGCAGCAGGGCCCGCAGTGCGGCGGATCCGGGACCGCGGGCCGGCGGCGCGGCCGGGGCGGGAGGTGCCGGCGGTGCAACAGGCATCGTGTCCGGCGTGTTCGTCGTGTTCTTGGGACTCACCGGGCGCAGCGGACTCACTTGGTTGACCTCACCCTCGGGTCGAGGAAGCTGTAGGAGAGGTCCACCAGCAGGTTCACCACGACGAAGGTGGCGGCGAAGAAGAGCACCGTTGCCTGGACCAGCGGGAAGTCGCGTTTGGAGATGGCCTCGATCGTCAGCTGTCCGACGCCGGGCCAGGAGAAGACCTGTTCGGTGAGGATCGCGCCGCCGAGCAGGCTGCCCACTTCGAGGCCGACCACCGTGATCACGGGCAGCGACGCGTTGCGCAGCCCGTGCCTGAGCACCACCTTGACCGGGCCGAACCCCTTGGCCCTCGCGGTACGGATGTGGTCGGAGGAGAGCACGTCGATCAGTGAGGACCGCAGCAGCCGGGCGACGACCGCGATGGAGTAGACGGCGAGGGTGACCGCGGGGAGCACGAGGTTGGCGAAGGTGCCGTATCCGGACGCCGGAAGGACATGCAGTCCCACCGCGAAGACCAGGATCAGCAGGATGCCGACCCAGAAGGGCGGGGTGGACTGTCCGAGCAGCACTCCGGTCATCACTCCGCGGTCGGAGGCCCGGCCGCGGCGCATGGCCGCGAAGATCCCGGCCGGCACCGCGATGACCAGGGTCACCACCAGTGCGGCGCCCGCGAGTTGGAGGGTGGCGGGCAGCCGGTCGGCCAGGACGGTCCTGACCGGTTCGTTGTAGAAGAGGGAGTTCCCGAAGTCGAGGCGGGGCAGCCCCCACAGGAAGTCCAGGTACTGGGTGAGCAGCGGCCGGTTCAGTCCGAGGCTCGCCCGCAGCACGGTCTCCTGGTGTGCCGTGGCGTCCGGCGGGAGCAGCTGTTTGACGGGGTCGCCGGAGAGCCGGACCAGGAAGAACGAGACGGTCGCCGTGCACAGCAGGACGAGCAGCGCGGTGCCCAGCCGCACCAGGACGCCGCGCAGCAGCCGGGTCCGGTCGCGGGCGGTACGGCGGGCCGGGCCGGGCGTCGTCGTGTCCGGTTCCCGGAGGGACAGGTCGCTCATACCGTGACCTCCGCGTTCTGCATGGCCAGCGAGCCCACGACGCCCGGTTTCCACCGGGGCCGCGCGTTGCGGGCGAGGATGTTGTCGAGCTGGTAGAGGAAGACGAAGGGCGCCTGCTCGCGCATCAGCCGCTGGAGGTCGGAGAAGGCGCGGGCGCGTTCCGCGGGGTCGACCGACAGCTCCTCGGTGTCGATGAGCCGGTCGGCCTCCTTGGAGTGCCAGCGGCTCTGCCTGCGGTCGCTGCGTACGACGGACTGGAGCATGCTCTCGCCGTCGAGGGTCCAGACGGTGCTCGCCGCCAGATACATCGGGCCGAGCGCGCCGTGGTCGTCGGAGGTGAGCCGGGCCGCGTACGTACCGGGGTCGAGGAGGGCGACGCGGGCGTGCACCCCGGCGCGGGCGAGGAGTCCGGAGAGCGCTTCGGCGACGTTGGAGTCGACGTTGGACGCGGTGAGCGTGGTGGAGAATCCGTGCGGGTATCCGGCTTCGGCGAGCAGTGCGCGGGCCTTCGCCGCCGAGCGGGTGAAGGGCTTGACGGACGGGTCGAAGCCGAAGGCGCCGCGCGGGATCATCGCGGGGACCTCACGGGCCTTGCCGCCCAGCACCGCCTTGATCAGCAGCGGGACATCGATCGCGTGGTTGAGCGCCTGCCGCACCCGGTGGTCGCCCAGCGGGCCGCCGTCCAGGGTGTTCAGCGAGAGGTACGAGGTGCGGATGCCGGGGTAGCTGTCCAGCGTCACCCCGGTGTACCCGTCCAGCTGCTGGGCGGCGTCGGGGGTCAGCCCGGTGACGAGGTCGACGCCGCCGCTCTGGAGGGCCGCGAGCGAGGAGGACGGGTTGGGCGCCGGGCTGAAGACCAGTTCGTCCACGCTCGGCCTGCCCTGCCAGTGCCCGGGGTTGGCCCGCATCCGCAGCTGGTGGTCGCGCTGCCAGCTGACGAAGGTGAACGGGCCTGTGCCGACGGGGTGGTTGGCGAATCCCTCGTCCCCGACGCGGGCGATATAGCGCGGCGGGACGACGACTCCGCCGAACAGGGAGAGCTTGTCGGGCAGGATCGGGTCGTGCAGCGTGGTGTGCACATCCACGGTGAGCCGGTCGACGACGCTCACGCTCTTCACGTAACGCAGCTCGACGATGGGCGACTTGGTCGCCGGGTCGAGCAGCCGCTCGATGCTGAACTTCACGGCGGCCGCGTCGCAGGGTTCGCCGTTGTGGAACTTCACGCCGGGGCGCAGCCGGAACCTCCAGGTCCGCTCGGAGCGGGCCGTCCAGGAGAGCGCCAGGCGCGGGTGCAGCTTGTTGTCGCGGCCCCGGGTGGTGAGCGTGTCGAACATGTTGATCAGGGCGTTCATCGACACCATGTCGCCCTGTTTCTGCGGGTCCATGGTCGTGGCGTCGCCGGGCTGCGAGACCCGCAGGACATTGCCGGCGCTGCTCGCGGGGTCGGCACCACACCCCGTCAGGAGAGCCGGGGCGGCGACGGCCGGGACGAGCAGACCGCCGAGCCGCACCACGTCGCGGCGGGACGGGTGATTGCGGTCCACGGCCCACCCCTGACGTATTCGTTCCATTGAACAACACTTCCGTTCCGGAAGATGGAATGCGATGGGGTTAAGCTAGGCGTCATGCCGAACACGGTCAACACCCGATCGAGCGAGCAGGAGCCCGGGAAGGGCCCGGTCGACAAAGCGATGGAGGTACTGGAGGCACTGGTACAGACGGGCGGCCCGCACCGGCTGGGCGAGATCGCGCGGCGCACCGGACTCACCAAACCGACGGTCCACCGCCATCTGCGGACGATGGCCGAGTACGGCTTCGCCCAGCCGGCGGAGGGCGGCAGTTACCGCGCGGGGCCCCGGCTGCTCGGCCTGGCCGCCGCCGCGCTGGACACCGGGGACGACCTCCGGCTGGTCCGCCCGGCACTGGCCGATCTGCGCACCCGCACCGGCCAGCTCGCGTACTACGCGGTACGGCACCGGACCACCGCCGTACACCTGGAGCAGTCCGAACCGGTGCGCGGCTACCTGCTGAGCACCCGGCCCGGCGGCGAGACCCCGCTGTACTGCACCGCGGCGGGTCTGGCGATGCTCTCCGCGCTGCCGGAGCCGGAGGTGGCAGCGGTACTCGAAGAGACCCCGCTCACCGCACACACCTCCCGTACGCTCACCGAACCCCGCGCGATCCGGGCCGAGTTGCGCCGTACGGCGGAGCGGGGTTACGCGGTCGACGACGAGTACCACGAGCTGGACGTCCGCGCGGTGGCCGCACCGGTGACGGACGGGGACGGGCGGGTGGTGGGCGCGATCGGCATCTCCGGGCTGACGTTCACCCTGGATCCGGAGAGCGCCGGACTGTTCGGCCCGATGGTGCGCGCGGCGGCCCGTACGGTCTCGGCCGGCCTCGGCAGCAGCGGCCCCGCACTGGGCGTCGTCGGAGGCACGACCGCATGGGACGGTGACCGGACATGAGCGCGGCAGGCATGGACTCGGCGGCGGGCACCGACTCAGCGGTGGGCAGGGAGCCAGCGGGGGGTACGGAGCCGGCGGGAGGTGCGGCGGACACCGGCCGGCCGGCCGACCTGCTCGCCGCCGGACGGGAGCGCCGGGTGTACTCGGCTGCCGCCTGGTCGGTCGGCACCGCCGACGGCCCGCTGGACCGGGGCTGGACCGGCACCAGGAGCTGGGCCGGTCCTGAGCTCGACGGCAGCGAGCTGTGGGATCTCGCATCGGTGACCAAGCCGGTCGCGGGCCTCGCGGTGATGGCCCTGATCGATGCGGGCGCCCTGGCGCTCACCGACACGGTCGGCGCGCATCTGCCGGAGTACCGGGGCGGCGACAAATCACACCTGACGCTCTATCAACTGCTCACGCACACCTCGGGGTTGCCCGGCCGGGTACCGCTCTACCGGGAGAGCCCGACGCGTGCGGCGCTGCTGGACGCGGTACGGGAGCTGCCGCCGACCGCTCCCCCGGGCGCCCGCGTCGAGTACTCCTCGCAGGGCTTCATCCTGCTCGGGCTGATCGCGGAGGCCGCCACCGGGCGCCCGCTGGACCGGCTGGTGGCGGAACTGGTCTGCGCACCCCTGGGGTTGGCGGACACCGGATTCACCCCGGACGCGGCGGGCCGGGCCCGCGCGGTGGCCACCGAGGACTGCCCGTGGCGCGGCCGGGTGGTGACCGGCGAGGTGCACGACGAGAACGCCGCTGTACTCGGCGGGGTGGCCGCCCACGCCGGTCTGTTCGCCACCCTGGGCGACATGGAGCGGCTGGGCCGGTCACTGGCGGGCGGCGGGCGGGAGCTGCTGCGCCCCGCGACGTTCGCCCTGATGACAGCGGGCCACACGGACGGTCTCGCGCTGCGCAGGGGGCTCGCGTGGCAGGGCCAGGACCCGGCCGGCTCCCCCGTCGGCGACTCCTTCGGGCCGGACTCGTACGGGCACACCGGGTTCACGGGCACGAGCCTGTGGGTCGACCCGGCGACCGGACGGTACGCGGTGCTGCTCACCAACCGGGTGCATCCCAGCCGGGACGGGGACGGCATCGCAGCGGTGCGCCGCGCCTTCCACGACGCGACGCACCTTCTCGGCGGGCGGTGACCAGGGGCGGAGCAGCCGGAGAGTCAGGCCGGGTCGCCCGTCGCCGGGACCTCGCAGCCGTCGGGGCCGCAGACCTCGCCGTCCCCGCCGACCGCGGCGAGCCGGGGCTTGGCGTCCCAGGCCTGGCCGAGCGCCTGGGTGAAGACCTCGGCGGGCTGGGCGCCGGACACGCCGAACGCCCGGTCGAGGACGAAGAACGGCACGCCGTTCGCACCGAGTTCAGCCGCCTCGCGCTCATCGGCGCGTACGTCGTCGGCGTAGGCGGCAGGGTCGGCGAGCACCGCACGGACCGCGTCGGCGTCGAGCCCGGCCTCCACGGCCAGCTCCACCAGATACGCGTCGCCGTCGAAGACGGACCGCTCGTCGGCGAAGTTCGCCCGGTAGAGCAGCCCGATCAGCTCGTCCTGGCGCCCGTGCTCCTTGGCGAGGTGCAGCAGCCGGTGCATGTCGAAGGTGTTCCCGTGGTCACGGCCCTCCGTGCGGTAGCCGAGCCCCTCGGCACCGGCGTTGGCCGCGATGTTGTTCTCGGCCTCCTGTGCCTGCTCGTGCTCAGTCCGTACTTCTTGCTGAGCATCTCCAGGACGGGCGCGGCATCGCCCTTCGCCCGCCCCGGGTCGAGCTCGAAGGAGCGGTGCACCACCTCGACCTGGTCACGGTGCGGGAAGCCGGCGAGGGCCTTCTCGAACCGGGCCTTGCCCACGTAGCACCAGGGGCAGGCGATGTCGCTCCAGATCTCGACGCGCATGTTCTTCATCTCTCCAGGGTCGTACGGCGCAGGAGGCCCCCGCGCACCCTGGTGAACATGCGCACGGACCCGCCCATTCCCGGCTTCGGACCCTCGCCGGGTTGCGCGAGCGAAGTACGCGCCGCTGACAGCGGACGGCTGCACCCTCCGCGGGCTACGCCTCCCCGGCCGCACCGGTCGACGGCGGGGCCGCGGGGATGTCCGGCACGGCGCTCCGTGGAGCGAGGAGGAGGGGGAGGTAGACGTGGTCGACGATCTCGGCGATGACGTCCTCCGGGACCGGGGCACCGTAGAGCAGATAGTGGTTGCGGAGCAGGTCGACCGCCACGGTGGCGCGCCGTGAGGCGGGCACCCACGGCGCGATCTCGCCACGTGCGACAGCACGCAACAGGACACTCTTGATCGGTCCGGGGCCTGCGGGGCCGACCCGTTCGCGGACCAGCCGGGCGAACTCGGGATCGTGCATGGCCTCCGTGATCAGGCCGCGGAGGATGTCGCCGTGCGAGGTGGCCAGCCTGGCGGAGAGCTGCCGCAGCACGGCGATCACGTCGGTGCGCAGGGCGCCGGTGTCGGGCAGATCCGCCTCGGTCAGGCGTCGGGCCGCGCAGGCGTCGATGACGAGTTCGGCGCGGCTGGGCCACCGCCGGTACAGGGTGGCCTTGCCGGTGCGGGCTCTTACGGCCACGCGCTCCATCGTCAGTCCGGCGTAACCGACCTCGGCGAGTTCGTCGAGGACCGCCGCCAGGATGGCGTTCTCCAGCTCCTCGCCCCGGCGGCGAGGGTTTCTGCGGTGGTCGCCGGCCGAACGGTCCGCCGCGTCCCCGTTGATTGGATGCATGACTCCCAGCCATTTGTCGAAACACCCGTTGTGGACCCCGAGCGCGTCAGCCTAGCCTCCTTATTAGAGAACGGACCGTTCTTTAAGCGTCGAGTACATCGAGGGGAACGATGACCGAGACCGTTACGACGCCCCCATCAGGCGCCCCCGCCTTTCCCAGCGACCGCACCTGCCCCTACCAACTTCCCGACCAGTACAACGACCTCCGGGAGCGGGAGGGATCGCTGCAGCGGGTCACCCTCTACGACGGCCGGCAGGCATGGCTGGTGACCGGGTACGACACCGCGCGAAAGCTGCTCGCCGATCCCCGGCTGTCGTCCGACCGGACGGACGACGCCTTCCCGGCGACCTCCGAGCGCGTGGTGAGCTTCCGGGACCGCCGGCCGGCCTTCATCGGCCTCGACCCGCCCGAGCACGGGCCGAAGCGCCGTATGACCATCAGCGAGTTCACCGTCCGGCGCATCAAGGGGATGCGGGAGGACGTGGAGCAGATCGTGCACGGCTTCCTGGACGAGATGATCGCCTCCGGGCCGCCCGCCGACCTCGTCAGCCAGTTCGCGCTGCCCGTGCCGTCCATGGTGATCTGCCGACTGCTCGGCGTGCCCTACGCCGAGCACGACTTCTTCCAGGACGCCAGCAGGCGGCTGATCCAGTCCACGGACGTGGCGGGGACGCGTGCCGCCCGGGACGAGCTGGAGGACTATCTGGGCGGCCTGGTGGACTCCTTGCGCGGCGAGCGCCGGCCGGGCCTGCTGAGCACCCTGGTCACGGAGCAGCTGGAGAAGGGCGCGATCGACCGCGAGGAGCTGGTGTCGACCGCCATCCTGCTGCTGGTGGCCGGCCACGAGACGACGGCGTCGATGACTTCTCTCAGCGTCATCACCCTGCTCGAACACCCCGAGCAGTACGCCGCGTTGCGGGCCGACCCGTCGCTGGTACCGGGGGCGGTGGAGGAGCTGCTGCGCTATCTGGCGATCGCGGACATCGCCGGGGCACGCATCGCGACGGCTGACATCGATGTCGACGGCCAGTGCATCCGGGCCGGCGAGGGTGTCATCGTCACCAACTCCATCGCCAACCGCGACAGTTCGGTCTTCGCGGAGCCGGACACCTTCGACGTGCGGCGCGAGGCCCGCCACCATCTGGCATTCGGCTACGGGGTGCACCAGTGCCTCGGCCAGAACCTGGCCCGCCTCGAACTGGAGGTCATCCTCACGGCGTTGTTCGACCGGCTGCCGAACCTGCGGCTGGCGGTGCCGGTGGACCGGTTGACCCTGCGTCCGGGTACGACGATCCAGGGCGTCAACGAACTCCCGGTCACCTGGTGACCGCGGCGGAAGGAGCAGCAATGCGGGTGACGGCCGACCGGGAGGTCTGTGTGGGCGCGGGCCTGTGCGCGCTGACGGCGCCGGAGGTCTTCGACCAGGACGACGACGGTGTCGTGAAGGTGCTGGCCGCCGATCCCGGCGACGAGGACCGCGCCGCGGCGCGTGAGGCCGGCATGCTCTGCCCGTCGGGCGCCGTGCGCGTCGTCGAGTAGGCAGCCCTGGTGGGACGGCGGGGGCCGGCCGGGTTCCTGACAGCGGACCGCATCAGCGCCGGGGCGGACCCGGCTCGGCCGGACGCCGCAGATGGCCCAGGGTGCTCCGCTTTCGGGCTACACCTCAGCCCGGCGTCCGCCCCTCGCCGTCCGGGTGCCCGACGATCGCAGGCGGTCGGCCCCGCCCCGGCCGTGGAGCGTCCGATCACCGGGAGACCGCCGTGCACATCCTGCTCGTCGCGAGTGCCTTCAACAGCCTGACACAGCGTGTGCACGCCGAGCTGCGGGACCACGGCCACACGGTGGCCGTCGCCATCGCGCTGCCGGACCCCGCCCTGCACGACACGGCGCTGCGGGAGGCCATCAGCCGGCACCGGCCCGAGCTGATCGTCGCCCCGCTGCTGAAGACCGCTGTCCCGCAAGACATCTGGTCGGCGCACACCTGCCTCATCGTGCATCCGGGACCCGTCGGGGACCGGGGGCCCTCCTCCCTGGACTGGGCGATCCACGAGGGCGTGGCCCGGTGGGGGGTCACCGTTCTGCAGGCCGGCGCGGTCATGGACGCCGGTGATGTCTGGGCCACCGCCGAGTGCCCGGTACCCCCGGTCGGCAAGAGCGATCTCTACCGCAACGAGATCTCCGACGCGGCGCTGCGGGCCGTGCTGCTGGCCGTGGAGCGCTTCGCGTCAGGCACGTACTCCCCCGAACCGCAGCAGCAGGAGTCCCCCCGACAAACGCGCCAGGGAGGCGTCGGCACCCGGCCCTTTCTCCGGCAGGAGCAGCGGCGGATCGACTGGCGGGCGGATTCCACCGCGGCGGTCGTACGCAAGCTGCGTGCCGCCGACTCGAACCCCGGAGTACGGGACGAACTGCTCGGCGCCGAGTGGTTCCTGCACGGGGGCCATCCCGAGGACCAACTGCGCGGGCAGCCGGGGGAGTTGCTGGCCACCCGGGCGGGCGCCGTCTGCCGGGCGACGGCCGACGGGGCGGTGTGGATCCCGGAGCTGCGGCCCCGGCGCGGTTCCGGGCAGCCGCCCACGTACAAACTGCCCGCCGTCAGCGCGCTCGGCGACCGGCTCCCGGAACTGCCCGAACTCCCCGCGCCTCTGCGGCCGGACGAGAACTTCCGCACCTGGAGCGACATCCGGTACCGGGAGGAGGGGCAGGCGGGGTTCCTGACGTTCTCCTTCCCCGGCGGCGCGATGAGCACAGCGCACTGCGAGCGGCTGCTCGCCGCGTACCGGACCGCTCTGGCCCGGCCCACCTCGGTCCTGGTGCTGGGCGGCGGCCGGGACTTCTTCAGCAACGGCATCCATCTCAACGTGATCGAGGCGGCCACCGATCCGGCGGCGGAGTCCTGGGCCAACATCAGCGCCATGGACGACCTGGTGGAGGCCGTTCTGACGACCACCGACCGTCTGGTGGTCTCCGCCGTGGGCGGCAACGCCGCCGCCGGAGGGGTGATGCTGGCCCTGGCGGCGGACGAGGTCTGGTGCAGGGCGGGCGCGGTGCTGAACCCGCACTACCGGCTGATGGGCCTGTACGGATCCGAGTACTGGACCCGCACGCTGCCGCGCCGGGCGGGTGCGGAGGTCGCCGGGGAGCTGATGCGGCGGGCGCTGCCGGTCAGCGCGGCCGCCGGGCAGCGCATCGGCCTGGTGGACCGGATCGTCGAGTGCGGCCCGCAGGACTTCCCGGGCACGGTCATCCGGCTCGCGGCGCTCCTCGCGTCGTCCTCCGGTGCGCAGTCGCGGGCCGCGGCCAAGAAGGCGGAGCTGGAGCACGAGGAGGAGGTCAGGCCGCTGGCGGCCCACCGGGAGGACGAACTGGCGCGGATGGCCCGCACCTTCGGCGATCCGGAGGCGCCGTACCACGCGCTGCGACGCGCGTTCGTGCACAAACTGCCGCTGACCGGCACCCCTCCGCACCTCGACATCCACCGGCCGCCGCAGCAGGGGGCAGCCCCGGGCGACCGGGGATGACGTCACGCCGCCCCCACCACCGGGAGGGGTGCCCCGCTCTCAGCTCCGGGCCAGGACGGCCGGGATCTCCAGCCGCAGCGAGATGTGCGCGCTGTCGGGGTCGCTGACCGCAGGCTCGGCCGGCAGCCACCCGTGGCGGGCGTAGAACCGCTGGGCGCGCAGATTGTGTTCGTACACTTCGAGCCGCGCCTCGGGCACCGCGTCCCGCTGCCAGGCGGCGACGACCGCGTCGTGCAGGGCGCCGCCGATCCCCCGGCTCCAGCGGGCCGGGTCGACGTGGAACTGCATGAGGGTCATGGCCCCGTTGAAGACCCGGAACGACGTGACCCCGGCGACGATGCCCGCGACCTCGGCGCAGAGCACCCCGCCGTCCTGCCGGCCGATCGCGCCGACCCACCCCTCCCGCACCTGCGCGTGCACCTCGGGGCCGGCGTACTCCTCGACCGGTATCCGGCCTTCGTAGTACGTGGCACGGGCCGCGGCGTGGAGTGCGGCGATGGTGTCGATGTCCTCCGGGCGGGCCGGGCGGATCAGAGCAACGGATGTCATGGCGGGAAGGACGCCGGCTGATCACCGCGCGGTTGCAGTGCGGTTGAAAGAGGCCCGACAGGCGCTGGGGGTGAGGCCGGTCCGCCGGGCGGGGCCGAACGCGGTCCCGCCCGGCCCCGGCGTCAGCTCCCGTCGCGCAGCCCCTTGGGCGCACGGTCCCGGTAGACGAGGGAGTCGAACGTCACCGCGCAGCCGTCCGCCTCGGGGCACTGGGCCAGGAAGCCGATCCGGGCGCCGGTCTCCGCCGGTCCGTCGCCGAGTGCGAAGACTCGTACGAAGGTCCAGCGTTCACCGTCGGCCGACGCGTGGAACGCGAAGGCCTTCCCGGTCCGGCTGATCCGGAGCCAGACGCTGTCGCCCTCCACCACCGAGGAGTTGACGTCGTCGGAGTGCCCCCTGGTGACGACCGAGCAGATGGTGGGGGTGTCCGGGGAGAGTTCGAAGCAGAGCTTGGCCCACTCCCGTTTGCCGGTCTCCAGGTACAGCGCGCCGGCGTCCCCCGCGCCGGCGAAGCCGACCGCCACCCTGGCGATCAGCTGGAAGTCGCCGGGCGGTGGCGTGCCGACCAGCCTGGGCGCGTCCGACGCCGGATCGAGCGAGTCGCCCGCCGGGGGCACGAACAGGTCCTCGCGCGCTCCGGCGCGCACCGAGAGCGCCCCCTCCGCGTACGACCAGGGGGTCTGCGGGCCCTCCGGAAACAGCGGGAAGGGCAGCTCGGGCAGCCGGGTCACTCGGGCAGGCCGTTGATGCGGCGGGGCAGGCCCAGCGGGTTGGCCTCGCGCAGTTCGGGCGGGAGCAGCGCGTCGGGCGTGCTCTGGTACGCGACCGGGCGCAGCCAGCGCTCGATGGCGGTGCCGCCGACCGAGGTGGAGGTGGAGGTGGTGGCCGGGTAGGGGCCGCCGTGGTGCTGGGCGGGGGCGACCGCGACCCCGGTGGGCCAGCCGTTGACCAGGACCCGCCCGGCGAGCGGGGTGAGCTCGTCGAGCAGGGCGGCGGCGGTGCCCTCGCCCGCGGCCTCGGCGGCGGAGACCTGGAGGGTCGCCGTCAGATTGCCCGGCAGCCGGGAGAGCACCGCGGTGATCTCGTCGGTGGATCCGTAGCGTGCGACGACCGTGACCGGTCCGAAGCACTCCTCCAGGAGCAGATCGTGCTCGCCGTCCGCCGCGAGCAGCGCGGCGGGCAGTGTCAGGAAGCCCGCGCTGACGGTGTGCTCGCCGCCCGCCCCGGGCGTGACCGGGGCGTCGACCCCGGTCAGGGCGGCCCGTTCGCGTACGCCCGTCAGGAAGCTGTCGCGCATCCGGTGGTCGAGGAGGACACCGGCCTCGCTGTCGCTGACCGCGGCGGTCAGCGCCTTGACCAGGGCGTCGCCGCCGGGCCCGGTGGGCGCGAGCACGAAGCCGGGCTTCACACAGAACTGGCCGGTGCCGAGTGTGACGGAGCCCGCGAGCCCTGCCCCGATCTCCTCGGCGCGCTCGGCGGCCGCGGCCTCCGTCACCACGACCGGGTTGAGCGAGCCCAGCTCGCCGTGGAAGGGGATCGGGACCGGCCTGGCGGCAGCCGCGTCGAAGAGGGCGCGGCCGCCACGCAGCGAGCCGGTGAAACCGGCGGCGGAGACCAGCGGGTGCTTGACGAGCGCCACTCCGGCGTCGAAGCCGTGCACCACGGAGACCACCGCGGGGTCGAGACCGACCTGCTCGGCGGCCCGGTGCAGCACGGAGGCGCACAGCTCGGACGTCGCGGGGTGGTCGGGGTGCGCCTTGACCACGACCGGGCAGCCGGCCGCGAGTGCGCTCGCGGTGTCGCCGCCCGGTACCGAGAAGGCCAGCGGGAAGTTGCTCGCCGCGTACACCGCGACGACGCCCAGCGGCAGCTTGTACCGGCGCAGGTCGGGCCGGGGCGGGGTCGCGGCGGCGTCCGGGTGGTCGATGCGGATGTCGAGGAACGAACCCTCGTCGATCACGTCGGCGAAGGCCCGGAACTGCGCGGTCGTGCGGGCCAGTTCACCGGTGAGCCGGCCAGGACCGAGCGCGGTCTCGGCGTCGGCGGCCTCGATGACATGGGGCCCGGCCTCGTCGAGCAGGTCGGCGGCGGTACGCAGCAGGGCCGCCCGTATCCTGCGGTCGGCGAGCGACGCACACACGGCGTGGGCGGCGCGGACCACTTGGTCCACCTCGGCCGTCGTGGCCTCCAGCGCGACCTGCTCGCGCTGCTTCCCGGTTCGGGGGTCGACACTCCAGACTGGTGTTGCTGCCACCGCGAACGTCCTTCCAGATCCACTGCCGCAAACCACTGCCGCACAACGAGTTGTTCGGTAAAGTTGTTCGGTATTCTGAACACTGTTCCTGATGATGAATTTCTCCTGGAACTCTAATAACGCGCGTTCAGCATTGACAAGAGGGGCAGGGTCGAATGTCGACTGCCGAGGCAGCAGGTGGGGCGCAGGTCAAGTCCGCGGTGCGGACGGTCGAGTTGCTGGAGTACTTCGCCGGGCGCCCCGGTATGCACTCGCTCGCGGCCGTGCAGGAGGCGGTCGGCTACCCCAAGTCCAGTCTCTACATGCTGCTGCGCACACTGGTGGAGCTGGGCTGGGTGGAGACCGACGCGACCGGCACCCGGTACGGCATCGGCGTACGCGCCCTGCTCGTCGGCACGTCGTACATCGACGGCGACGAGGTGGTCGCGGCGGCCCGGACCACCCTGGACCGGCTCTCCGACGACACGACGGAGACCATCCACCTCGCCCGCCTCGACGGGACCAACGTGGTCTATCTGGCCACCCGGCAGTCGCAGCACTACCTGCGCCCCTTCACCCGGGTCGGCCGCAGGCTGCCCGCGCACTCGACCTCACTGGGCAAGGCGCTGCTCGCCACCCACAGTGACGAGCAGGTCCGCAAGATGCTGCCGGAGACCATGCCGCAGCTGACCGAGCACACCATCACCGACCGCGAGAAGCTCATCGAGGAGCTGCACCTCGTCCGCGAGCAGGGGTACGCCGTGGACCGCGAGGAGAACACGCTGGGGCTGCGCTGCTTCGGCGTGGCGATCCCGTACCGGACCCCGGCCCGCGACGCGATCAGCTGCTCGGTGCCGGTGGCCAGGCTCACCCCGGCCCACGAGCAGATGGTCAAGGACGCGCTCTTCGACGCCCGCGACCGGCTGACCCTCGCCACCCGGCGGCTCTGAGCCACGACGGCCGGAAGTACGGCAACCCGGCGGCCCGGCGGCCCGGCAGATGAGAGATCGCTGAGAAATCCGCCGGAAAGGAACGGTTCCGCCCGCCCCACTCGTCCTCACACGGGATGAACAAGACAATCAGGCGCGCCTCGGTCTTCTGCCTGCTGCTGGTCCTCGCTCTGCTCGTGCGGGCGACCTGGGTGCAGACGTACGAGAGCAAGGCCCTCGCAGACAACAAGAACAACCGGCGGACCGCCATCGCGCAGTACGCGAAGCCGCTGGGCGACATCATCGTGGGAGGGAGGTCGGTCACCGGGTCGAAGCGGACGGACGGCGGCGACCTCGCCTACAAGCGGACATACGCCGACGGAGACCTGTACTCGGCTGTGACCGGGTACAGCTCGCAGGCGTACGGGTCGACGCAGCTCGAAGGGATCTACAGCGACGTCCTCGACGGGACGGACAGCCGGCTGAAGAACCCGATCGACGCGCTCACCGGCAAGCAGACCGCCCCCGGTGACGTCCTGACGACCATCGACCCCTCCGTGCAGAAGGCGGGGTACGAAGCGCTCGGCAGCAAGAAGGGCGCCGCCGTCGCCATCGATCCGAAGACCGGCCAGATCCTGGGGATGGTGTCCACGCCGTCCTACGACCCGTCGAAGATCAGCGGTACGACGGACGGCGACGCCTGGAAGCAGCTGACCACCGACAAGAACCAGCCGATGCTCAACCGGGCGCTGCGCCAGCCGCTGCCCCCGGGGTCGACCTTCAAGCTGGTGGTCGCGTCGGCCGCGCTGGAGGACGGGCTCTTCTCGTCGATCGACGAGAAGACCGACAGCCCCGACCCTTACCGGCTCCCGGGCACGACCACGGACCTCACGAACGAGAGCGCATCGGACCCCTGCAAGAACGCGACGCTCCGCACCGCCCTCGAATACTCCTGCAACACCGTCTTCGCCAAGGTGGCCGACGACCTGGGCCAGGACAAGGTGAAGGCGATGGCGGAGAAGTTCGGCTTCAACGACTCCAAGCAGGACGTGCCGGTGCGCGCCTGGCCGAGCAACTACCCCTCGCACATGGACAAGGCGCAGACGGCGCTGAGCGGCATCGGCCAGTTCGATGTGACGGCCACCCCGCTCCAGATGGCGATGGTGACGTCCGCCCTGGCGAACGACGGGGTGATGGCCGACCCGCACATGGTCTCCAAGGTGACGGACGGCGACGGCAACACCCTCCAGTCCTACGGGAAGGACCAGGGCAAGCGGATCGTCTCGTCGTCCACGGCGGCCCAGCTCCAGAGTGCGATGCAGACGGTCGTCGAGCAGGGCACGGGTTCGAGCGCGAAGGTCCCCGGCGCCGTGGTGGGCGGCAAGACCGGCACGGCCCAGCACGGTGTGAACAACGACAAGGCGCCGTACGCCTGGTTCACGTCGTACGCGAAGGACAAGTCGACCGGTAAGGAGGTGGCTGTCGCGGTGCTCGTCGAGGACTCGGACGCGGCCCGTGCGGAGGTGAGCGGCAACGGCCTGGCGGGGCCTGTCGCCCAGAAGATGATGGCGGCGGCGCTGAAGTAGCCGGCCGGTGACAGCCGATCGGTGATCCCGATCGGTGATCCAGTCCGGCGATCCTTTACGTTGATCCATTACGGCCCCCGGCAGGCGCGCCGGGCCGTAGGGTGCCGCCATGGTCATACGACTGCCCCGTTCCCCGTCCGGCTGGACCATGGCCGTCTTCGGCGTACTCGCCGCCGTCCTGGGAGCCGTGGGTCTGATCTCCCCCGACGCGCTGCTGAAGACCCTGGGCTTCGCCGCCCCCGCCGCCGGCCGCCCGGCGTCCGACTACACCCGGACCTTCATCACGGCCTCCTCGATGGCCGCGGTGAACATGGGCGTGTACTACGTACTGGCTGCCGCCGCCGACTGGAAGGGCTTCTTCCGCTGGACAGTGCCGTTCCGGCTGCTGACCTTCGCGGTCTTCACCACGGCCGTCGTATCCGGCCGCGCGCCCTCCGGGTTCCTGGGTGTGGGGCTGTGGGAGGGAACCGGCGCGGTCGTGACGGGCGTGGCGCTGCGGTACGAGACGGTCAGGGCGCGGCGCGCGGCTCCGGCCCCAACGACCTGACGAGCTGACGCCCTGGCGGCGCAGGCGAGTCCGTTCCCCGTCGCCGGAGGAGCGGGCACGGAGCGACCCCTCCCCCGGCGGCTGTCAGCGCGGGACCGGTCCGGTCACGGCAGGAAGTACATCGGGTTCGGGATCTTGTACGTCTTGTCGGCGTAACCGCCGCCGAGGTCGGAGTACTGGTCCCCGAAGTTGGCGACGATGTCGTAACCGAGCGACTCGATGTGCTTCCTCGTCCCGGCCTTGAACTGGACCGTGGTGCAGGTCCACTTCGGCGTTCCGCAGCTCAGATAGGGCGGGGCCGCGTTCGGGTCCTTGAGGTAGAAGTGGGACCTGTCCACGGGCACCTGGTATCCGGCCCGGGTCAGGTTGGTGGCCGAAGCGGTGCGCTGCGTCTCGTCACGTCCGGTCAGGAAGAAGACCGTAACGCCCTTCTTCGCGGCGTAGTTGACGACGTCGGGCATCCCGAAGACCGCGATCGACCGCGCGCTCTGGACGTAGTCGTTGAAGGCGGTTGCGTTGTAGGCGAAGCCGTTCTTCTTCTCGTAGTCGTAGGTGAGCAGCGTCGTGTCGTCCACGTCCAGCACGATGGCGGGCTTGCGGCCGTGGCCGGTGCGGTGGGCGGCCCCGGCGATCTGCCGCTTCGCCCGCGCCTCGATGCCTTCGACCTGCTTGGCGTAGTTGCTCTTCGGCGAGGCCTGGTAGGCGCCCGAGGCGTCCGCCGTACCGCCGTAGTAGGCGTTGATGCTGTCTTCGACCTTGGTGACGTTGGGGATCTCCCGGTCGGTCCGCGGCACCGAATTGTCGGCGGTGGCGACGCCGATGCCGTAGAGGGCGCTGCCGGCCGCGGCGAGGGCGACCGTACACGCGGAGATCCTGGCGAGTCTGGAGGGCATACGCGTCTGCTCCGGTTCTGTTGGTGAACTGCAGGTCACTGGATGTCTACGCGCATCACATGGACTGCACAAGGCACTTTGCGGATCTGTTGCGGAGAAACCCGGTTGCGGCCCGTGGGGCCCCGTTGTTGAGTGACCGGATGGATCTCGAAGCGGTACGGGCGGAGTTCGACCTTCGGATGCGGCGGGACGCGCCCCCGGACGGCCCCGGCAGCGTGGTCGAACGTGTCGGCGACGTCGTGCGGCAGACCGGTCCGGACGCCGACAGCTGGAACGGTGTCGTCTGGTCCGGGCTCGACTCGGCCACCGCCGATGCGGCGATCGCCGGGGAGGTCCGGCATTTCACCGCGCTGAACCGCGAGTTCGAGTGGAAGCTGTACGCCCACGACCGCCCGGCCGACCTGGCGGACCGGCTCGTGGCGGCCGGGTTCACACCCGAGCCGCCGGAGACCCTGATGGTCGCCGAGGTCCGGTCGCTGCCGACCGAGGTGCGGCTGCCCGCAGGGGTGGAGCTGCGTCCCGTGACCGATGCGGCCGGGGTGGCTCTCATGACACGCGCGCACGAGGCGGCGTTCGGCGAGGACGGTTCACGGATCCACCAGCAGGTGCTGAACCGGCTGACCGACGACCCGGATTCGCTGGCCGCGGTGGTGGCGATGGCCGGTGACGAACCGGTCTGCGCGGCGCGGATGGAGTTCTGTCCGGGCACCGGCTTCGCCAGTCTCTGGGGCGGCGGCACGGCCCCGGCCTGGCGTGGTCGCGGCATCTACCGCGCCCTGGTCGCCCACCGTGCGGGAATCGCCGCCGCACGCGGCGTCCGCCTCCTCCAGGTCGACGCGTCCGACGACAGCCGCCCGATCCTCCAGCGGCTGGGCTTCGCCGCGCTCACCACCACGACCCCCCATGTGTACGGGGTGCGCGGCTAGTTCGTCGGGAGTGCGCTGTTCCGGCGGCCGTGCGTCCGTCAGCCGTGCTCCGCGTGCCGGGCCGCGTCCCGGCCTGGCGGGGCGCCGAACGCCTTGCGGTACTCGCGGCTGAACTGGGACGGGCTCCCGTAGCCCACCCGGTGGCCGATGTCCGCGACGTCCACCGGCCCCGTCAGGAGCAGGGCGCGCGCCTCCCGCAGCCGGATCTGCTTCTGGAACTGGATCGGGGTCATCGAGGTCGCGGAGCGGAAGTGCCGGTGGAAGGCCGACGGACTCATACCGGCCAGGTCGGCGAGGTCCGCGATGCGCAGCGGTTCGTCGTAGTGCCGGCGGATCCAGCGGATCGTGCGGGAGATGTGCGCGATGCTGCTGTTGGCGAGGCCGATCTGGCGGACCAGCGCGCCCTGGTCACCGGTGATGAGACGCCACAGGATCTCCCGTTCGATGCCGGGTGCGAGCACCCGGAGGTCGTCCGGGCGACCCAGCAGGCGCAGCAGCCGGACGACCGGATCGAGCAGTTCGGGCGTCGCGTCGCTGACCGCGAGGCCCGTGAAGGCGGGCGGTTTCGTGATGTTGCCGGTCTCCAGGAGCAGCGGTGCGATCGCCGCCGGGTCCAGCGTCATGCTGAAGACGACGAAGGGTTCGTCCTCGTCTGCTTCGAGCGCCTGACCGGTCACCGGCAGGTCGACCGACACGACGAGGTACTGCCCCGCCCGGTAGTCGTGGGGCACGCCGTTCAGGATCGTGCGCTTGACGCCCTGGCCGACGACCGCGAGCGACGGTTCCGCCATCGCGCTCACCGGGAGGGTGGGACGGTACGCGCAGGTGATGGCCACGCCGTCCAGGATCTCCGTCTTCAGCTGCGGGCCGCGGCCTGCGTGGCGCACGATCAGCGTCCGTAGCTCACCGAGGAGTTCCGCGGTCCGCGCCGCGGATCCGGGTGGTGCTGCCGCATCCGGTGCCGGCGCGTCCGGTGCTGCCCCCTCTGGTACTGGCGCGTCTGTCATGGCGGGATTAGAGCAATGTCGGCAGGATCGTGCAAGCGGGCGGCAGGATTCGTCTACCGGACGGGCGGGGGCGGCGTGTTGGCTGGTGGGGAATCTGCAAGCGAAGCGCCGGAGGCATGACGTAATGAAGCGCAGGACCCTCGGGTCGACCGGAATATCCGTCAGCGAGATCGCGCTCGGCGCGATGATGTTCGGGAGTCTGGGCAACGCGGACCACGGGGACGCGATCCGTATCATCCACAGCGCGCTCGACGCCGGGATCAATGTCATCGACACGGCCGACGTCTACTCCAGGGGCGAGTCCGAGGAGATCGTCGGCAAGGCCGTCAAGGGCCGCAGGGACGGTCTGGTCATCGCGACGAAGTTCGGACGGCCGATGGGCGACGACCCGAACCAGCGGGGCGGCTCACGGCGGTGGATCGTACGCGCGGTCGAGGACAGCCTCCGCCGGCTCGGCACCGACTACATCGACCTGTACCAGATCCACCGGCCCGACCACCGAACCGAGACCGGCGAGACGCTCGCCGCGCTGTCCGACCTCGTACAGGCAGGCAAGATCAGGGCGTTCGGATCGTCCATGTTCCCTGCGGAGATGATGGTCGAGGCGCAGTGGACGGCGGAGCGGCGCGGATCCCACCGGTTCCTGACCGAGCAGCCCATGTACTCCATCTTCACCCGCCGGCCGGAGGCCGCCGTGCTCCCGACCGCGCTCCGCCACGGACTGGGTGTGCTGACCTTCAGTCCGCTGAACAGCGGCTGGCTCTCCGGGCGGGCGGACCTCCCGGCCACCCACCGGGCCAGGCTGATGTCGTCCGTCTTCCCGTCGCACTACGACACGTCCACTCCGGCCGGTGCCCTGAAGGCCGCGGCGCTCGCCCGGCTCACGGTGCTCGCGGAGGAGGCGGGGATGACGCTGCCGCAGCTCGCGATCGCCTTCGTACGCGCGCATCCGGCGGTCTCCACGGTCCTGATCGGTCCCCGTACACAGGAACAGCTGGACGGGCTTCTCCATGGTGCCGGGACCGGGCTGTCTCACACCGGGCTGTCTCACACACGGCTGCCCCGTACCGAACTGTCGGACATCGAGCTGTCGGACGAGATCCTCGACCGGATCGACGAGATCGTCCCGCCGGGAACCGACCTCGACCCGGCGGACAACTACGCGGCCGCACCGCCCGCGATCGAGGACGCGAGGCTGCGCCGCCGCCGGTAGTGGCGGAGGCGCTGCCTGCTCAGTTCAGTGGGCGAAGCCCCAGTCGAGCATCTTGGTGGCGTCGCCGAAGCGGGAGGCGTCGTCCTTGTCCTTGAGGATCGCGCCGACCAGGGTGCGGTTGTCCCGCTTGGCGGCGAAGACGAAGCAGTAGCCGTCCTCGGGGCCGCTGCCGGTCTTGACGCCCAGGGCGCCGTCGTACGTGCCCAGCAGCTCGTTGGTGGTGTTCCAGGTGTAGTACCGGGTGTGGCCGTTGGCCGCCGGGGCCTCGGTCTTGAACTGCTTTTCGTTCACGATGTCGGCGAACACCGGCTGCAGCATCGCGCGCTGGCCGAGCTTGGCCAGGTCGCGGGCGGTGCTGTGGTTGTTGCCGTGCGAGATGCCGTCGAAGGTGTCGAAGTGCGTGCCGGTGAGGCCGAGTTGCTGAGCCTCGGCGTTCATCTGGCTCACGAAGTCCGCGATCCGGGCATCCTGGGTGGCCCCGGAGCCGAGGTTGTCGGCCAGGGCCATCGCGGCGTCGTCACCGGACGGGAGCAGCATGGCGTGCATCAGCTGCTCGACGGTCAGCGTGTCACCGGTCTGGAGGTCGGCGGTGCTGCCGCCGACCTGCTGGACGTAGTCCCGGTATTCCTGCTTCACCGTGATCTGATGGTTCAGCCACTCCGGGTGCTTGAGCACCACCAGGGCGGTCATGATCTTGGTGGTGCTGGCCATCGGGACGCTCTCGTCGGCCTTGGCCCCGGCCCACATCTCCCGCTCCTGGCTGCCGTCGCGGGCATCCAGCAGGAAGGCGTGATCGGCGCTGATCTGCGGACCGGCCTGATCCTTGGCGACCTGAGCGTCGGCGGCCCTGACGGCGTGCTGCGCCGGCTGCGACTGCTGCTGCACGTGCTGGTTCTGGCCGGCCGGGGTGGTGGCCTCGCTGCCCTGCGCGCCGTTGTCGTCGGCGGAGTGCGTGGCACCGGGGGTGGCCGCCTCGGCGAGGCCACCGGCGGCGAGCGGCAGAGCGGCTCCGACCAGTGCGACCATCGCGATCCGGACTCCGGTGCGGTGGATCCGGTTGGGGCGGGCGTGGGAACCCATGGGCGTCCCTTCTTCCGGCGTGGGGACGCCGGTATGTAGGAAAAACATCAGTGCATATCGAACCTACTTGCGTGATGTCAGCGACTGTCAAGCCGGCTATGTCATAGCCCGGTAACGAGGTTCACCCCTGTGGAGATGTTGCGCAGGTGACTGGTGGGGCCTGTGAGGTTGCTCGCCCGCGGTGCCCGGCCGACCCCTCTGGGCTACCGGGGCCACCGGTGCCCGCCCGCCCCGCACCGGCCGCCAACCCCCGCCTGTCCAGCCCGTTCTGCCGGCCGGGCGACCAATGCGCCCGGAGGTCAGGACAGCGCGGCCCGTACGAGCGTGAGATCGGCGTCGGACGCCAGCCCGGCGTGGTACAGCCGCAGTTCGGTCGCTCCGAGCCCGGCGGCGCGGGCCGCGTCCTGCGCCAGGGTGGCCGGGCTGCCACCCATGCCGGAGACGACGGTGAGGTTGGCCGCGAGCACCGTGCGGTCCGTGCGGTGCACGGCGAAGGGGGCCAGCAGGCTGGGACCGCCGGTGCAGGGCACGACCACCCCGTCGGCGACGCCGAGGATGTGCTCGGGGTCGACGCCCGCGTTCGCCCCGCAGTGGTGGGCGGCCGGGTCGGCGTGCAGCAGCACCTGGAAGCCGGAGGGCGCCGCGGCCCGTACCGCGGCGACGGCCTGCTCCTGGAGCGTCCGGGCGGTCCGGGTGCGCCACTGGAGCACGGCGGCGGCGGTACCGGCCCCGAGCAGCTTCTCGATCGCGGAGCTGCCCGCATCGGAGGATCCGGTGGACCACCCCGGCTCCAGCGCCCGGCGTACGGCCGCGCTCAACTCGTCGGCGTCCAGGCCGAGTCCGCCGTACCCCTCCGCGCAGACCGGGCAGAAGCAGAGCGACATCAGGTACTGGCCCGCGTCGCCGAGCCCCACTCCGGCGATCTTGTCGTGGGCGTGCAGATGGGCGAGGCCGTACCAGCCGAGCGACTCCAGTTCGGTGCCGTGCGCCCCGGGACGCACCGCGGCCTCGGCGGCCAGCTCGGTGAGGTAGGCACGGGTGGCGGGCTGGGCGATACAGGGCGCCCAGGGGTAGCGGTCCCCGTAGGCGTTGACCACCGAAGTGCCGGGGTGCTCGGTGCCCAGGCGGGAGTTGTGCGCCAGGACCACCCAGGTGTGGACTTCCAGGCCGGCGGCGGCCAGCGCTGCCGCTGCCTCTCCGTACGGGTCGGGGGTGGGGGCCCAGGGCCCTGCCGCGTACGGGCGCAGCTCCCGCCCGGCCCACCGCTCCGGGGACGGCGGGTAGAGGACGGACGCGTGTCCTGCGGTGACGATCCGGTGCCGGGGATGACGCGGTGTCAGGGCGCGGGTCGAGTGGTAGGCGGAGGCGAGGGTGACCTGCTGGACGCCGAGGTCCGCGATGCGGGCCGGGGCTTGCGGGTCGCCGACGACGTCCCAGGGATAGAGGAAGGCCGAGGTCTTCACGCCCGCTCCCCCGCACCCGCCGCGCCCGCCGGGACGGCCAGTGCCGCGCGGCCCCGCTCGATGATGGCGGCGAGCTGTGCGATGTGCTCGGGGGTGGGCTCACCGAGCGGCGGGCGGACCTCGCCGACATCCAGTCCGCCGAGCCGCACCCCGGCCTTGATCAGCGACACCGCGTACCCGCGCCGCTGGTTGCGCAGCTCGACGAGCGGCCGGTAGAAGGCGTCGAGCAGCCGGTTCACCGTCGCGTCGTCACCGGAGCGCAGCGCGCGGTAGAAGGCGAGCGCGATGTCCGGGGCGAAGCAGAAGACCGCTGACGAGTAGAGCGTGACGCCGATGGCGCGGTAGGAGAGCGCGGTGAGTTCGGCGGTGGGGAGCCCGTTGAAGTAGAGGAAGTCCCGGCCGGGCAGCTCGGTGCGGACCGCGCTGATGATGCGCTGCATCAGGTCGAGGTCGCCGTGCCCGTCCTTGAGCCCGATGATCCCGTCGACCCGGGCGAGGGCCACGACCGTCTCGGGCGTGAACACCGCGTTGTCGCGCTGGTAGACGATGATGTCGAGCGTGGTGGCCGCCGCGAGCGCCGTGTAGTGGCGGACGAGACCGTCCTGGCCCGCCGTGACGAGGTACGGCGGCATGGCGAGGAGCCCGTCGGCGCCCGCCTCCTGCGCGGTCCTGGCGAACTGGACGGCGAGCGCCGTGCCGTATCCGGCGCCGGCGACGACCGGCACCCGGCCCGCGCTCACCTCGACCGCGGCGGCGACGGCCGCGCCGAACTCCTCCGGGCCGAGGGCGTGGAACTCGCCCGTGCCGCAGCAGGCGAAGACCGCGGCCGCGCCGGAGTCGATGCCGCTGCGCACATGCGCCCGGAAGGCATCGAGGTCGACGGCGCCGTCCGGCCCGTACGGAGTCACGGGGAAGAACAGCAGACCATCAAGTCGGCCGGCGAGCGGGGCTGAGGACACGGGCGCTCCCTGGGGCATCCAGTCGTGCACAGTTCCGCGTGCACAATTCTGATCAGTGTCTATATTTCTGAACATTGCCACGCTAAGCCAGCGGCGCCGGGGCGGTCAAGACGAGAAACGCCACCACAGAAGCAGAATCCGCACCCCCGCGCGGCACTTGACGGGGCTCCCGGGCCTTCATAGCTTGTCCCTGCACTTGTCCATACATGTGAATGTCATCCACCCATAGACATGCGATGGCTGTGCGACCCATCCGTCGTCGCGGTCGGCCGGTCCATCCCGCCCGCACGGCCGGCCGGTTCCGATTCACCGAGGAGAGACCCGCTCATGCCCGCTCCCCGCACCATCCTGCTCACCGGAGCCGCCGGAGGCCTCGGCACCCTGATGCGGGGCCTGTTGCCCGCGTACGGCTATGAGCTGCGCCTCTTCGATGCCGTACCGGTCGAGGGCGAACCCGCGGCGATCACCGCGGACCTGGCCGACAAGGAGGCGCTGCGCGAGGCGGTGCGGGGAGTCGACGCCGTCATCCATCTCGCCGGTATCTCCCTCGAATCGTCCTTCGACAAGATCCTCCGGGCCAACATCGAGGGCACGTACAACCTCTACGAGGCGGCCCGCGAGGCGGGCACCGGACGGATCGTCTTCGCCTCGTCCAACCACGCGGTGGGCTACACCCCGAGCCCGGGGAGCCGGGTCCCGGCCGCCCCGGGCACGTTGATCCCGGTCGACACCCCGCGCAGGCCGGACACGTACTACGGGCTCTCCAAGTGCTTCGGGGAGGATCTGGCGCAGCTGTACTGGGACAAGTTCGGCCAGGAGACGGTGTCCGTCCGGATCGGCTCCTGCTTCGCCGAGCCGACGTCCGTCCGGATGCTCTCCGTCTGGATGAGCCCGCAGGACGGCGCGCGGCTCTTCCACGCGGCCCTGACCGCCGACGGCGTCGGCCACTCGGTGGTCTACGGCTCTTCGGCCAACACCCGTATCTGGTGGGACCTCTCGTCGGCGCGGGCGCTGGGGTACGAGCCGCAGGACGACTCCGAGCCGTACGCGGCTGAGCTCATCGCCGAACAGGGCGAGCTCGACCCGGCGAACCCGGCCCACTCCCACCTCGGCGGACCGTTCCTCACCGACCCGCCGATCTGGCCGCGCTGACCGGCCCGCGCCGGTCAACCGCACAGCGGGCGCCCGCATCCGGGCAGTGAACGGGCCCGTCCGTACGCCGGACGGGCCTTTGTCATGCCCGGACGGGCACGCCACCCCAGGTGGGTGCGGTGTCACCCTTCATGGAAACGGGCAGAAACGGGCGTGATCAGGCCCGTTCCTGCCCTGTTCACACCAGCGGGGCGGCTGTACAAATCTCCACACGGCCGGCGCCCCACTCGGCCGGCCGAATCCGAGGAGGTCCAGTGTCAGTGAGCGCGGAGCAGCGCCGGAGGGAGATCGTCCGGTCCGCCCGGAAAGCGGGCTCGGTCGATGTCACCGAGCTGTCCGCACGGCTGGGCGTGGCCAAGGAGACCGTGCGCCGCGATCTGCGCGCGCTGGAGGACCACGGGCTGGTGCGGCGGACGCACGGCGGCGCCTACCCGGTGGAGAGCGCGGGCTTCGAGACCACCCTGGACTTCCGGACGACGATGCACGTACCGGAGAAGCGGCGGATCGCCGAGGCGGCGGCCCAGCTGCTCGGCGACGCCGAAACGGTCTTCATCGACGAGGGGTTCACCCCGCAGCTGATCGCCGAATGCCTGCCGCACGACCGCCCGCTGACCGTGGTCACCGCCTCCCTGGTGACGGCGGGGGCACTGGCGCTGGCCGAGCGCACGACGGTCCTGCTGCTCGGCGGCCGGCTGCGCTCGGGCACCCTGGCCACCGTCGACCACTGGACGACCCGGATGCTGTCCGGGTTCGTCATCGACCTGGCTTTCATCGGTGCCAACGGGATCTCCCGCGAACACGGTCTGACCACCCCCGACCCGGCGGTCGGCGAGGTCAAGGCACAGGCGGTCAGGGCCGCCAGGCGCCGGGTGTTCGCCGGGAACCACACCAAGTTCGGTGCGTCGAGCTTCTGCCGGTTCGCCCATGTCACCGACTTCGAAACCATCGTCACCAGCACCCTGCTGCCCGCGCCCGAGGCACACCGCTACTCCCTGCTGGGACCGCAGGTCATCCGAGTCTGAGCCCGGCCGGTCCACGCAAAAACCCACCCGAGGAGCGATCCATGCGAAGCCCGAGCCGACGGAGGCCGCGCGCACTGCTCGCGCAGGCCGCATCGGGGGCGCTGCTCATCAGCCTGTCCGGCTGCTGGACCGGCGCCGGAGGAAGCGGGTCCGGCGGGGACTCGATCAATGTGCTGATGGTCAACAACCCGCAGATGACGGAGTTGCAGAAGCTCACCGCCGCCCACTTCACCCGCGAGACGGGCATCAAGGTGAACTTCACCGTGCTGCCCGAGAACGACGTACGCGACAAGATCAGCCAGGACTTCGCCAACCAGGCGGGCCAGTACGACGTCGCGACGCTGAGCAACTACGAGATCCCGATCTACGCCAGGAACGGCTGGCTGCACGACCTCGGCCCGTACACGGCCAAGGACACCGCGTTCGACCAGAAGGACATCCTGCCCGCGCTGCGGCAATCGCTCACCGGGGACGACAAGAAGCTCTACGGCGAGCCCTTCTACGGCGAGTCGTCCATGCTGATGTACCGCAAGGACGTCTTCGCGCAGAAGCACCTGACCATGCCCGCCCACCCCACCTGGCAGCAGGTCGCCGATCTGGCCGCTAAGGCCGACGGCGCGAAACCGGGGATGAAGGGCATCTGTCTGCGCGGCCTGCCCGGCTGGGGCGAGCTGATCGCGCCGCTGACCACCGTGGTCAACACCTTCGGCGGGACCTGGTTCGACAAGGACTGGAAGGCCCGGCTCGATGCCCCCGCCTTCAAGCAGGCCGTCAACTTCTACGTCCAACTGGTGCGTCAGCACGGCGAGTCGGGGGCCGCGCAGTCCGGGTTCGCCGAGTGCCTCAACGACCTCACCCAGTCGAAGACCGCCATGTGGTACGACGCGACCTCCGCCGCCGGCTCGCTGGAGTCGGCCAAGTCCCCGGTCAAGGGCAAGATCGGCTACGCACCCGCGCCGGTCGAGAAGACGGACAACTCCGGGTGGCTCTACACCTGGGCCTGGGGCATCCAGAAGACCTCCCGCAACCCGGACAAGGCCTGGAAGTTCATCTCCTGGGCTTCGGGCAAGCAGTACGAGCAGCTCGTCGGCAAGGAGACCGGCTGGTCCGACGCCCCGGCCGGGAAACGCGCGTCCACCTACGCCGACCCCTCCTACCGCAAGGCGTCCGCCGCGTTCGGGGACGTCACGCTCAACGCCATCAGAAGTGCCAAGCCCGGCAACCCGGGGGTCCAGCCGCGCCCCGCGCCCGGAATCCAGTTCGTCGGCATCCCCGAGTTCACGGACCTCGGCACCAAGGTCTCCCAGGAGATCAGCGCCGCCATCGCCGGGCGCAAGTCCGTCGATTCGGCCATCGCCGCATCCCAGCGGCTCGCCGCGAAGATCGCGAAGGAGTACGAGGGACGATGACAGCCACCACCGCTCCGGCCGCGGTCCGCGCGGCGTCCCCTCCCGGTCCAACAGCCCCGCCGGGCAGCCGGCTGCGCGCCTGGGCCACCCGGGCCCCGCTGCTGCCGGCTCTGATCTTCATGATCGTGGTCACCCAACTGCCCTTCGTGGCAACCGTGGTGATCTCCTTCTTCAACTGGAACGCGCTCTATCCGAAGGCCCGGCACTTCACCGGTTTCGCCAACTACTCCGATGTGCTCACCGACCCGGATCTGCGCAAGTCGGTCCTCACCACGGTGCTGCTGACGGTCGCTGTGGTGCTCGTCAGCCTGGTGCTCGGGCTCGTCCTCGCGCTGCTGCTCGACCGCCGCTTCAAGGGCCGTGGGTTCGTCCGTACGCTGCTGATCGCGCCGTTCCTGCTGGTCCCGGTGGCGGCCGCGCTGCTCTGGAAGCATGTGCTCTACAACCCGGAGTACGGGCTCTTCAACGGGCTGCTGCACTGGGTGGGCGGCGGGGGCGCGCCGCAGCCCGACTGGGTGTCGAACACCCCGCTGCTCGCGGTCGAGGCGGCGCTGATCTGGCAGTGGACGCCGTTCATGATGCTGATCCTGCTGGCCGGGCTGCAGAGCCGCTCACCGGAGCTGATCGAGGCGGCGCGGATCGACGGCGCGGGCAGCTGGCAGATCTTTCGCCATCTGACGCTGCCCCATCTGCGGCGCTATCTGGAACTGGGCGCGCTGCTCGGCTCGATCTACATCGTGCAGAACTTCGACGCCGTCTTCACCATCACCTCGGGCGGCCTGGGCACGGCGAACCTTCCGTACACCGTCTACCAGGCCTTCTACCAGGCGCACGAGAACGGTCTGGCGTCCGCCGCCGGGGTCCTGGTCGTCATCGGCACGATCATCATCGCGACCTTCGCGCTCCGCGTGGTCTCGTCCCTCTTCAGCGAGGAGGCATCACGCGCATGAAATCCGCAGACACGGCGGCGCCCCGGGGCGCCGCCCGTACCGGGGGCGCACTGCTGGGCCTGACGGCCTGGCTCGCCGGGATCCTCTTCTTCCTGCCGATCGCGTGGATGGCGCTGACCTCCTTCCACGCGGAGACCGACGCGGCCACCAACCCGCCGTCGCTCGCCGCCTCGCTCACCCTGGACGGCTACCGCGACTTCTTCGGCGCGGGCGGCGGCGCGAGCCCCTGGCCCGCGCTGGCCAACTCGGCCGTGGCCTCGGTCGTCTCGACGCTCTGTGTGCTGGTGCTTGCGCTGCCCGCCGCGTACGCGCTCTCGATCCGGCCGGTGAAGAAGTGGACCGACGTCCTGTTCTTCTTCCTCTCCACGAAGATGCTCCCGGTGGTCGCCGGGCTGCTGCCGGTCTATCTGTTCGCCAAGAACACCGGGATGCTCGACAACATCTGGATGCTGGTCATCCTCTACACCTCGATGAACCTGCCGATCGCGGTGTGGATGATGCAGTCCTTCCTGGCGGAGGTGCCGGTGGCGGTCATCGAGGCGGCGCGGGTCGACGGCGCCAGGCTGCCGGTGATCCTCACCCGGATCGTCGCCCCGATCTCCATGCCGGGAATCGCCGCCACCGCGCTGATCTGCTTCATCTTCAGCTGGAACGAGCTGCTGTTCGCGCGGGTGCTCACGGGCGTCGTCGCCGAGACCGCGCCCGTCTTCCTGACCGGCTTCATCACCAGCCAGGGCCTGTTCCTGGCGAAGGTGTGCGCCGCGTCGCTCGTCGTCTCCCTGCCGGTGCTCGCCGCGGGGTTCGCCGCCCAGGACAAGCTGGTCCAGGGCCTTTCGCTGGGAGCCGTGAAATGAAGGCCGCCATCATCGAAGCCGTCGGCAAGGTCGGGTACGGGGAGGTGCCGGACCCCACCCCGGGGCCGCGCGACGTGATCGTCGAAGTGGCCGCGTGCGGGCTGTGCGGCACCGATCTGCACATCCTCCAGGGCGAGTTCGCACCCACCCTGCCGGTGGTGCCCGGCCATGAGTTCGCGGGGACGGTCGTGGCGCTGGGCTCCGATGTCACCTCGCTGGCCGCGGGCGACCGGGTGGCCGTGGACCCGTCCCTGTACTGCTTCGAGTGCCGCTACTGCCGTCTCGGCCACAACAACATGTGCGAGAAGTGGGCGGCGATCGGGGTGACCACCGCGGGCGGCGCCGCCGAGTACGCGGTGGCGCCCGCCGCCAACTGCGTGAAACTGCCCGACCACGTACGGACCGAGGACGCGGCCCTGATCGAACCGCTGTCCTGCGCGGTACGCGGCTACGACGTGCTGAACAGCCGGCTCGGCTCGCATGTGCTGATCTACGGCTCCGGGACGATGGGGCTGATGATGCTGGAGCTGGCCAAGCGGACCGGCGCGGCCAGTGTGGACATGGTCGACATCAACGAGGAGCGGCTCACCACCGCCCGCGCCCTGGGCTGCTCCGCCGCGGCGGGCGGCGCGGACGAGCTGGACCGGGCCGGGCGGGGCTGGGACGTGGTCATCGACGCGACCGGCAACGCGGCCGCGATCCAGGACGGTCTGGGGCGGGTGGCGAAGGCCGGGACGTATCTGCAGTTCGGTGTCGCCGACTACGCGACCCGGGCGACGATCGACCCGTACCGGATCTACAACCAGGAGATCACGATCACCGGTTCGATGGCGGTGCTGCACAGCTACGAGCGGGCGGCCGAACTGTTCGCCGCCGGGGTGCTGGACCCGGCGGTCTTCATCAGCGACCGGCTTCCGCTGGAGAGCTATCCGGCGGCGCTGGACCGCTTCAAGGCGGGCATCGGCCGGAAGATCGTGGTGCTGCCGGGGAAGTGACCCGGGAGCGGAGGAACGTACGGGGCTTGCCTTACGGGTGGAGGCCCGGGAGCCCGGGACGGCCGTCGGAGAGCCGGGAAAGATTCAAGGAACCGTAAAGCCCTGCCGCTCGTTCCTCCGGACATGACCGTAATGACCCCAGGCTCGAACATCCCGCTCCCGATCTCCCGCGTCGCGGTGGATGTGGCGGCTCCGGTGCGGCTCGACGTGTCGGGCCTGCTGCTCACCGCCGACGGCAAGGTGCGCTCGGACGACGACTTCATCTTCTACAACCAGCCGTCGGGCCCCGGCGTCGGCCACCGCTCCGGCGGCGGTTCGGCGCCGGACGCGATCGTGGTGGACACGGCGGCCGTCCCCGCGGGCATCGAAAAGATCGTGATCACCGCGAGCCCGGACGCGGCGGGCCAGACGTTCCAGGGCATCGAGCCGACGGCCACCGTCCGCTCGGCCGACGACGGCAGCGTCCTGGCGTCCTTCACCCCGCCCCGGCTCGGCACCGAGACCGCGCTGGTGATCGTGGAGATCTACCTCCGCAACGGCGCGTGGAAGGTGCGCGCCGTGGGCCAGGGGTATGCGAACGGCCTGGCCGGTATCGCGACGGACTTCGGTGTGTCGGTCGAGGAGCCGGCCGCACCGGCGGCCGCACCGGCACCCGCCGCGGCCCCGGCGGCCCCGCCGATGCCGGCCGCGCCGCCGGTGGATCCCCGGGTCGCCGTCGCTGCCCCGCCGGCACCCCCCGCCGCGCCCCCGGCCCCGCCCGCCGGCACCGGGCGGATCAATCTGGACAAGGGCCGGGTCAGCCTCCGGAAGAACCAGACGGTCTCGCTGGTCAAGGGCGGCAAGCCGCTGCTGTCCCGGGTGAAGATGGGCCTCGGCTGGGAGCCCGCCGTCCGTGGCAAGGACATCGACCTCGACGCCTCGGTCATGGCCTTCGGCCCGCAGCGCGACCACATCGACAGCTGCTACTTCGGCAAGCTCTCGATCCTCGACGGCGCGGTCAAGCACTCCGGCGACAACCTCACGGGCGAGGGCGCGGGCGACGACGAGGTGATCGTGGTCGACCTCGGCCGGGTCCCCGCCGAGGCCACCGCCCTGTTCTTCACGGTCAACTCCTTCACCGGCCAGAAGTTCACCGAGGTGACCAAGGCGTACTGCAGGCTGATCGACGCGGCGAGCGGGGAAGAGCTGGTGCGGTTCGACCTGACCGGCGCCGAGCCGCAGACGGGGGTGCTGATGGCCAAGCTGATCAGGCAGTTCTCGGGCGAGTGGGAGATGACGGCGGTGGGCGACTTCGTGAAGTCCCGCACGGTCCGGGGCATGGTCAAGCCCGCGGCGAAGGCCCTGTAGCGGCGGGGCCCCGCACCTGCGTCACTGGCGGTAGCCGGCCAGGAAGCGGCCGATCCGGCTGATCGCCGCGTCCAGGTCGTCGGCGTGCGGCAGCGTCAGGATCCGGAAGTGGTCGGGGCGCGGCCAGTTGAAGCCGGTGCCCTGCACCACCTGGATCTTCTCCCGGAGCAGCAGGTCCAGGACGAACTTCTCGTCGTCGTGGATCCGGTGGACCTTCGGGTCGAGCCGGGGGAACGCGTAGAGCGCGCCCTTCGGCTTCACACAGGAGACGCCCGGGATCTCGTTGAGCTTCTCCCACGCCCTGTCGCGCTGCTCATGCAGGCGGCCGCCAGGCGCCGTCAGATCCCTGATGGACTGGCGGCCGCCCAGCGCGGCCTGAATGGCGTACTGGGCAGGGGCGTTGGCGCACAGCCGCATGGAGGCGAGCATCATCAGCCCCTCCAGATAGCTCTTCGCGTGCTGCTTGGGCCCGGTGACGACCAGCCAGCCGGACCGGAAGCCCGCGACGCGGTACGACTTGGACAGACCGCTGAAGGTGAGGACGACCAGATCGGGTGCGAGGGCGGCGGCCGAGTGGTGGACGGCGTCGTCGTAGACGATCTGGTCGTAGATCTCGTCGGCGAAGACCATCAGGCCGTGGCGGCGGGCGAGATCGAGGACGCCCTCGACGATCTCACGCGGATACACCGCGCCGGTGGGGTTGTTGGGGTTGATGATCACCACGGCCTTGGTACGGTCGGTGATCTTCGAGGCCATGTCGTCGAGGTCCGGGTACCAGTCCGCCGACTCGTCGCACAGATAGTGCACCGCCCGCCCGCCGGCCAGCGTGGTGACGGCCGTCCAGAGCGGGAAGTCGGGCGCCGGGATGAGAATCTCGTCCCCGTCCTCCAGGAGCGCCTGGACCGCCATCGAGATGAGTTCGGAGACCCCGTTGCCGAGGAAGACGTCATCGACGGTGACATCGGGCAGCCCGCGCGCCTGGTAGCGCTGGGCCACGGCACGCCGCGCCGAGAGAATGCCCCGCGAGTCCGTGTAGCCGTGCGCCTGGGGCAGCATCCTGATCATGTCCTGGACGATCTCCTCCGGCGCCTCGAAACCGAAGAGCGCGGGGTTACCGGTGTTCAGGCGCAGCACACTGTGCCCGGCTTCCTCCAGTGCGTTGGCCTGCTCGATCACCGGGCCCCGGATCTCGTAGCAGACCTCACTCAATTTGTTCGACTGGCGGAACTCCATGCCGTGGCCCTCCCAGGTCTCACTTGCTTCACTTGGTTTTACCAAGTAGCAGCTTGGAAAGTCCAACTTTCTGTCTAGACTGCGGTACATGCCACGCCGAAGTTACGACCAGTACTGCGCCGCCGCCCGCGCGCTCGACGCCGTCGGAGACCGCTGGACCCTGCTGATCGTCCGCGAACTCCTGGCGGGCCCGCGCCGCTACACCGACCTCCACGCCGATCTGCCGGGCGTGAGCACCGACGTGCTGGCCTCACGGCTCAAGGACATGGAGCGTGAGGGTCTTGCGACCCGGCGCAGGCTGCCGCCGCCCGCGCCCGCCTCCGTGTACGAGCTGACGGCGCGGGGGGCCGCACTGCTGCCCGTTCTCACCGCGCTGGCCGACTGGGGCAGCCCCGCACTGGCCGAGCGGCGGCCGACGGACGCCCTGCGCGCACACTGGTTCGCCATTCCGCTGGCCCGGCATCTGGCCGGGCTCGGCCCCGGCGTGGTCGAGGTCCGGATGGACGAGGGCGTGTTCCATGTCCGCACCGACGGCGGCGAGCCGCTCTACGGCGACGGCCCCGCCGAGCACCCGGGTGTCCGGCTCACCCTGGACGCCGGCACCTGCATCGCCGTCAGCGACGGCAGCCTCCCGCTCGACCACGCGATCCAGGACGGCCGCGCGAAGCTCGAAACCCTGCCGGCCGGTGCTCAGCACGGCGCGCCGCACGAAGTACCGGCCGGGGTGCGCGAAGGCGCCGAGGTGACCCGCGTCGCACCACCGGGAGGCAACCCCGCGGGCCCGAACTCCGTCCCCGTAAAGGCCCGTTAAGGCCGCCGAACGCCTTACCGGCCGGTACCAGTGACGGACAACACGTCCTTTCCCGGAACACGTGACCGATACCACGCGCAGATGAGGGTTAACTGTCAGTGGCAGGCCGTAGCCTTGTTCGTATGCCCACCACCCCTTCCGCCTCCCAGGCCAACGACGCCATCCGCAGGCTCGTCGATGCCCAGAAGACGGACGGCGAGTGGCCTTCGGAGGACTACGAAATCCTGCTGCTGGAGTGGGCGGCCGCGATACAGGGCGGCATCGAGCCCGCGGCCTAGGACCGGCCGGTCCAGCCGTTCGAATCCTGCCGCTCAGCTCCAGCCGCACCGACCTCGCCGCACAGCTCCGGCCGGTCAGCCGTCGCCCCGGGCGTCGCCGCCCGACGTACCGTCCAGGCCGGGAATCGGATCCTGGTCGACCCCGTGCCTGCGGGTCCGGATGTCCGGTCCCGCCGGGTGCAGTTTCGCGTCACAGGCCGGGCCGAGTCCGGTGCGCCGTGAGGCCAGACCCGTCAGCGGCCTGCCGCACATCCGGCACAGCACCGTCCGGCTCCTGTCCTCCGGTCCGGCCCCGTCCGCCGTCCCCGTCCCCTCTCCCGCTCCGGCCGTGACCCCGGGCAGTGCCGGCGGTTCCCCGGTGACGCCGTCCACCGGGCCGGCCCGGCTCACCGGGACATCGCCCGCGGGTCCCCGCCGCCGATCCCCTCGATCATCAGCGACAGATAGCGGCGCACGTCGGGCGGCCCGCCCGCACCGAGCTCGGCCGCCGTGGCCACCGCGTGCGTGAGCCGCAGCACCTCGGCGGTCTCCAGGTCCGCGCGCGCCGCACCGGCCTTCTGCGCGGCCGTGAGCAGGTCGGCCGCCGCGTCCATGAGCCGGCCGCTGCAGTCCGAGATCACCGGCGTACTGCCGTCGGCCATCGCCGCTCCGAGCAGCGTCTTGAGGCCGCGGAGGTGGATCATCTGCTCCGCCAGCTTCTGCAGCCAGTCGGCCAGCGCCTCGCCCGGCGCCCGTGCCGACGCACCGAATTCGACGGCCTGGTCGGCGAGTTCGTCGATGCTGTCGACGTAGACCCCTTCGAGGAGGTCCTGCCGCGTGGGGAAGTGGCGGTAGAGCGTGCCCGAGCCGACGCCCGCGCGCTTCGCGATGTCGTCCAGCGATGCGTCCACCCCGCGCTCGGCGAAAGCCAGGGCCGCCTCCTTCAGGAGACGTTCGTAATTGCGGCGCGCATCGGCCCGCATCGGCTTCGGCATCAGATGCTCCTTGCGATCGCCACTGCCTGCTTCATCGTCGCGATCGTCGGCACCGGCGTCAATGTCGCCCGCCACACCGGGATGCTCCGCCCCGGTGGCCCCACACGGACCCCATACGGAACGGTGACCCGGCATCCCACCGGGTCACCTCACGCCGCCCTCGTACCCGAGGTCCGGCGGCCGTTCCCTGACTGGCCGGGCTTACCCGCCCGGCCTGGCTGACCTGTCCTCGCCGGACTCAGAGCTTGGTCAGCTTGGCGTAAGGGCTGAGGATCCTCCCCTGACGCCCGGAGAAGTCGATGAGCACAGCGTCATTGTCGCCCTCGATTCCGATGACTCTTCCGAGCCCGAACTGATCATGCGAAACACGGTCGCCGATATCGAAGATCTCGATGGGTGCGGCGGCTTGGGCCGGGCGGTTGAAGGGACTGGAGGGCAGGTGGCGCCGGGATCCGGCTGACTTAGTCATTGGCTTCAGTATGCGCCCGCGAGACCTCCTCACGCCATGTCTGTCCCGCCGCACGGCCCTGGGGCAAGGTTTCCGCGGGTGGATTCCGCCTGCGATGATCAGGGGATGGAATTCCCAGCAACCGGCCGTCGCGTCCTCATCACAGGTGCCTCCCGCGGCCTGGGCCGCGCCGCCGCCCACGCTTTCGCCGCCAACGGGGACCTGGTGGCGGTGCACTACGGGACCAGGGAGGACGACGCCCGGCACACGCTCGCGGCGCTCCCGGGCTCCGGCCACGTCCTGGTCGGCGGCGACCTCTCGGACCCGGCGGTGGCCGCCGAGGTCGCCGGGCGCGCGGCAGACGGCCTCGGCGGCATCGACGTACTGGTGAACAACGCCGCCGTAATGCGCGGGCCCCATTCGCTGCCCGGGACTCCGTACGAGGAGTGGGTGGCTGTCTGGCAGCAGCACGTCGCCGTCAATCTGCTCGCCACCGCGCAGATCAGCCATCTCGCCGGGCGCCGCATGATCGACGCGGGCAACGGCGGCCGGATCGTGAACATCGGCTCGCGCGGGGCGTTCCGCGGCGAGCCCGACCACCCGGCGTACGGCGCGACCAAGGCGGCCGTGCACGCGCTCGGCCAGTCGCTCGCCGTCTCCCTCGCTCCGTACGGGATCGGGGTCGCCTCGGTCGCCCCCGGCTTCTTCGAGACGGAGCGGGTGGCGGACCGGCTGAGCGGCGCCGAGGGCGAGGCGATCCGGGCGCAGTCGCCGTTCGGCCGGGTGGCGTCGCCCGACGAGATCGCGGCCGCGGTGCTGTGGCTGGCCTCGCCGGCCGCGGAGTGGTCGTCGGGCACCGTGCTCGACCTCAACGGGGCGTCGTACCTGCGGACTTGAGGGACCGGGCGGCGCCCCTCAAGCCCAGGGTCTCTCGTTCGGATCGGGCCCGGCCGTCCGCGCCCGGGCCCGGCCGTCCGCCCTCGGGCCCGGCGTTCCGCCCCCGGGCCCGCGCATCCGCCCTCAGGCCCGCGAACGGGCCTTGAAGGCCGCCTTGCGGGCGTCCTTCGCCGCCTTGCGGTCCGGGTGCAGCTGCCCCATCGCCTCCAGCACCTCGGCCGTCGCCGGGTGCTCCACCCGCCAGGCCGCCTCGAAGAAGCCGCTGTGCTGTCCGGTCAGCCCCTCCACGAGCCCCTGCAGCTCCTCGACCTCACCGTCCGCGTCCAGCTGCGCGGCCAGCGTGTCGATCGCCAGCCAGAAGATCATCGACTCCGGCGGCGCGGGCACATCGGCCGCACCCCGCTCGGCGAGCCAGACCCGGGCGAGCCCGCCGAGCTGCGCGTCGTCGAGCACCTCGCGCACCTCGTGCTCCGCCGCGTCGTCGGCCACCAGCGAGAGCGCCTGCTGGCAGTGCAGCCTGCGCAGCGGCGCGCCCCGGTCCACGCCCCGTGCGGCGGACAGCAACTCCTTCGCGGCGGCGGCCGGTTCACGGCCGCCCAGCCAGAGCACGGTCTCGGCGCGTGCGGCACCCTCGGGGAAGTTCACCAGGGCGTCGAGCAGGGCGCCCGCGTCCTTGTCCGCGAGCTCGCCGACGGCGGGGGCGTCGACGCCCGCGTCCAGCATCCGGGCCCGGATCCCGTACAGACCGAGCGGGGTGAGCCGCACCATGCCGTACCGGGAGACGTCCTCGTCGTCCACCGGCCGTTCCGGGCCACCCTGTCCCTCCGCGTACTCCGCCTCTTCGGCCATCAGGGCCTCGTCGACCGGGTGGTACTCGACCAGGCCGATCGGTTCGAGCAGGCTGAACTGGTCGTCCAGGCGCATCATCGCCTCCGACACCTGCTCCAGTACGTCGTCCGTCGGCTCACCCATGTCGTCGGGGACGATCATCGAGGCGGCCAGCGCGGGGAGCGGCACCGGGGCGTCCTGGGCGCCGGTCTCCGTCACGGTGAGCAGATAGAGGTTGCCCAGCACGCCGTCGAGGAACTCCGCCTCCGCCTCGGGGTCCCACTCCAGCTTCCCGAAGTCGATCTCGCCGTCGTCGCCCACCAGGTCGGCGAAGTCGTCGAACTGCGGGGCGATGGCGTCGGCGTGCACGGTCTCCAGGCCGTCCAGCCAGAGCGCCAGGATCTCCTGGGGGCTGCCCGACGTGATCAGCGCCAGGTTCTCGCCGGGGGCCGCCCCGCCCTCGGCGTCCTCGCCGCTCTCGCCGTCCTCGCCGTCCTCGGCGTCCTCGGCGTCCTGGCCGTCCTCCGCGTCCACGATGTCCACGAGCCCGGTGTCGACGGCGAGCCGCCACGCCTCGCTCGCCAGGGCAGCGCCGTCCTCGTCCGCGCCGAGACCGAGCTCCGCCGCCGCCGCGGGCAGCTGCTCGTCGACCAGCTCGCCCCCCGCACCGACGCGCGTGCCGGGCCCGGCCCAGCGCGCCAGCCGGACGGCCCGCGTGAGGAGGGGTGCGGCCAGCGCGTCACGTGCGAGTTCCGCTTCGGAGTTCAGCCGCACCGGCGGCAGGGTGGGGCGGTCTCCGGACATCGGTGGTTCTCCTCGGGGCTGAGACCGACCGGCGAGAGGGCGCGGTCTTCTGGCATACGGTTCGGGCGACCCAGCGTAGACGCATTTCGACCCATGCCACCTGGTTCATGTACCCGTCAACCTCCGGCCACCGGCGGACCCTTGACAACTCCCCTTCCCACCCAAGAGATTGACGCGCGTAGAACGTAGAACGTAGCCCCACGGTCCACTCCACCCTCACCTCCGGAGTTCTGTAGATGCGCGCTCTTCCCGCTTTCCCCATCGCAAAGCCGGCGGCCGTCACCGCCGTGGTGACGGCCGCGCTGGCCGCCGGTCTGCTCGCCGTCACCCCCGCGTCGGCCGGTGCGGCCGAGGTCAGGATCCACGACATCCAGGGCAGCACCCGCCTCTCCCCGCTGGCCGGGAAGGCGGTGACCGGTGTGCCCGGCATCGTGACGGGTGTGCGGACGTCCGGTTCCAAGGGCTTCTGGTTCCAGGACCCGCACCCGGACGCCGACCCCGCGACCAGCGAGGGGGTCTTCGTCTTCACCAGCTCGGCGCCGACCGTCGCCGTGGGCGACTCGGTCACGGTCTCCGGCACGGTCGACGAGTACATACCCGGCGGCGCCGCCTCCGGGAACCAGTCGGTCACCGAGATCGGCAGGCCGGCCGTGACCGTCGTCTCCTCGGGCAACCCGCTGCCCGCCGCGACGGTCATCAACTCCCGTGATGTGCCCGGCACTTTCGCCCCCGCGGGCGACAGGGCGGCGGGCGGCAGCATCAACGGCCTCACCCTGCGGCCGGACAAGTACGCCCTCGACCGCTACGAGTCCCTGGAGGGCATGAACGTCCGGATCGGCACCTCACGGGTCACCGGCGCGACCGACACCTACGGGGAGCTGTGGGTCACCGTGAAGCCGGACGAGCGCCCGACCCGGCGCGGCGGCACCCTCTACAACGGGTACACCTCGCAGAACACCGGCCGGCTGATGGTCCAGTCACTGGCCCCCGCCACCGCCGGGGCGTTCCCGGTGGCGAATGTCGGTGACTCGCTGAGCGGTACGACCGAAGGCCCCCTGGACTACAACCAGTTCGCCGGTACGTACACCGTGGCCGCCCGGCAGCTGGGCACCGTGAAGAAGGGCCGGATCAAGCCCGAGGTCACCCGCAAGCAGCAGAGGGACGAGCTGGCCGTCGCCACGTACAACGTGGAGAACCTGGACCCGACAGACCCGCAGAGCAAGTTCGACAAGCTGGCGGCCGGGGTCGTGGACCATCTCTCGTCGCCCGACATCGTGGCCATCGAGGAGATCCAGGACAACGACGGCGCCAAGAACGACGGTGTGGTCGCGGCCGATGTCACGGTCGGCAAGTTCATCGACGCGATCGTCGCGGCGGGCGGCCCCCGCTATCAGTGGCGCTCCATCGACCCGGTGGACCAGGCGGACGGCGGAGAGCCCGGCGGCAACATCCGCCAGGGCTTCCTCTACAACCCGGACCGCGTCGGCTTCACCGACCGCGCGGGTGGCACCGCGACCAGCGCCACCGGCGTCGTCTCCCAGCACGGCAAGGCCGCGCTGACCTGCTCCCCCGGCCGTGTCGACCCGGCCAACCCCGCCTGGAAGGACAGCCGCAAGCCGCTCGCCGGGGAGTTCACGTTCCGCGGCAGGAAGGTCTTCCTGGTCGCCAACCACTTCGCGTCGAAGGGCGGCGACCAGGCGATCGACTCGCAGTACCAGCCCCCGGCGCGCAGCTCGGAGACGGAGCGGCACGAGCAGGCCAAGGCCGTGAACACGTTCGTGAGGAAGATCCGTTCGGTGCAGCCGGACGCCGAGGTCGTGGTGCTCGGCGACCTCAACGACTTCGAGTTCTCCGGCACCGCGAAGATCCTCACCGACGGGAAGGCGCTGTCGGCGACGGCGTACTCGCTGCCTGCGAACGAGCGCTACTCCTATGTGTACGAGGGCAACTCGCAGATCCTGGACCAGATCCTGGTGAGCCCGTCGGTGCGGAAGTACCAGCTGGACATCGTCCACATCAACGCCGAGTTCGCCGACCAGAACAGCGACCACGACCCGAGCGTGCTGCGCTTCCGGCCGTAGTACGTCCGGCCGGACATCGACCGGCCGGACGGCACCCCCGCCGGGCGTGACCGGCTCCCGGCGGGGTGCCGTACCACACACACCCCCGCCCGCCGGTGCCGGATGTGCCCGGGATAAGGGCGTGATCCGGGCGGAGCGGGATGCGTGCGAAGATCTGGGTGGAATTATCCAGCTCCCGGACGCAGTGAGGGTGGGGGATGTGACGGTCGGCACGGAGTCAGGCCAGGAGAGCGACGCGTCGGACGCGCGGGACTCGGGGCACGGCAGCACCACCAGGAGCACGCAGCGTTCCTTCTGGAAGGAGCTGCCGCTGCTCGTCGTCATCGCGCTGGTGCTCGCGCTGCTGATCAAAACGTTCCTGCTGCAGGCGTTCTCCATCCCGTCGGACTCCATGCAGAACACGCTGCAGACCGGCGACCGCGTGCTGGTGGACAAGCTGACCCCGTGGTTCGGCGCGGAGCCGCACCGCGGCGAGGTCGTCGTCTTCCACGACCCGGACGGCTGGCTGGCGGACGAGCCGGTCAGCAAGCCCAACCCGGTCCAGAAGGGGCTGAGCTACATCGGGCTGATGCCGTCCGCCAATGAGCGGGATCTGATCAAGCGGGTCATCGGGGTCGGCGGCGACACCGTGGAGTGCAAGGGCACGGGCCCGGTGAAGGTGAACGGCAAGGCTCTGAAGGAGCCGTACGTCTTCCCCGGCAACACCCCGTGCAGTACGGACCCGCAGGGCCAGTTCAAGATCAAGGTGCCCAAGAACCACATCTGGGTCATGGGCGACCACCGGCAGTACTCGGCCGACTCCCGCTACCACCAGGACGAGAAGGGCGGCGGCTCCGTCCCGGTGAAGGACGTCGTGGGGCGCGCCGAGGTCATCGCCTGGCCGCTCAACCGGCTGAACAACCTGCCGGTCCCCGCCACCTTCAGCCAGTCCGGCCTCAGCGCGGCCGCGGCCTCGGCCCCCGCCGCGGCCGGCCTGATGGGCGCCGTGCCGCTGGTGCTCCGGCGCAGGCGCAGGCACGCCCCTCAGCAGACCCGCCGGGCTGACGCTCCGGACGCTTCGTAGCGGCCGGCGGCAGTCGCCCGGCCTCCCGGGAGCTGTACTCCGGACGGCTCTTCCGGGTGGCCCGCGGCCCGGACTCGCGGTCGAGTGGATCCGGCGGCCCGCTCCGGGCCGGCCACCAGCGCGCCGCCGCCCGGCGGCCGACCGGAGGAGCCTCCATGAGGAGCAGCATCAATACAGCGGCCGCCGTAGCTGCGGTTGGCCTTTTCGCCGCGGCGGTGAGCGGTTGTTCCAGCGGATCGAAGCCCCAGGACCCCGGGGCCGGATCCTCGCCCTCCAGCAGCATGACGGCGTCGAGCAGCCCGTCGGCCACGACCGCTCTGAGGACGGTCATGGTCAAGAAGACCCCGCTGGGCAAGATCCTGGTCACCGGGAAGGGCCGGACGCTCTACCTCTTCGAGGCGGACAAGACCAGCAAGTCGACCTGCATGGGCGCCTGCGCCAAGGCGTGGCCGCCGCTGCTGGTCACGAACACGCCGACCGCGGAGAGCGGGGTGCAGTCCAAGCTGCTCAGCACGTCGGTCCGGAGCGGCGGCGCCAAGCAGGTCACCTACAAGGGCCACCCGCTCTACACGTACCTGGGCGACCGCAATCCCGGCGAGCTCAACGGCCAGGGTCTCACTCAGTTCGGCGCCAAGTGGTACGTCGTGGGTCCCGACGGCAAGAAGATCACCGCCGCCGCACCGAAGTCCAGCAGCTCGCCGTCGAGCAGCAGTTCGGCTTCGAGCAGCGCCAGCACCGGCACGGGTTACTGATCTGCCGCTGATCTCGCGCACACTCCGGTGCGCAGGCCTGGGCACCGGCAGGCACTGTTCAGGCATGCTTCGCATTCACCCGAAGCAGAACTAAGTGGACCTTCACTCTCCGCTGAGGCGAGACTGCCGTCATGACCCCTTCACCGCCCTTCGGGCGTGCGCTCTGCGCAATGATCACGCCGTTCACCGCTGCCGGTGAGCTCGACCTGGAGGGCGCGCAGCGGCTCGCCGTCCATCTGGTCGGTGCGGGGTGTGACGGGCTCGTCCTCAGCGGCACCACCGGAGAGTCCCCGACCACCACCGATGCCGAGAAGACCGCGCTGGTACGGGCGGTCGTGGAGGCTGTCGGCGACCGGGCCCACATCGTGGCGGGGGTGGGCAGCGCCTCGACCCGGCACACCGTCGAGCTGGCGCGGTCGGCCGAGAGCGCGGGCGCGGACGGCCTCCTGGTGGTGACGCCGTACTACAGCCGCCCTCCGCAGGACGCCGTCGAAGCCCACTTCCGTACGGTCGCCGACGCCACCGGCCTGCCGGTGATGCTCTACGACATCCCCGGCCGCACCGGTACCCGGATCGGGACCGGGGCACTGCTGAGGCTGTCCGGGCACCCGCGCATCACGGCCGTGAAGGACTGCGCCTACGACCTGCTGGGCTCCACCAAGGTCATCTCCCGTACCGGGCTCGCCTACTACTCCGGCTGCGAGGAACTGAACCTGCCGCTGTACGCGGTCGGCGGATCGGGCTTCGTCAGTACGGTCGCGAACGTTGCCCCGCGGCAGCTGCGGGCGGTGCTCGACGCCTACGCCGCGCCGGATCCCGCCGAGGCCGCGCGGCTCAACCGGCTCAACACCCCGCTGGTGGAGCTGATGATGGCGTCCGGCCTGCCGGGCACGGTGACCGCGAAGGCCCTGCTCGGCGCGGCCGGGCTGCCGTCCGGACCGGTCCGTGAACCGCTGCGGCCCGCCGGCCGCGATGCGGTCGACGGGCTGCGCAGGGCGTATGCGGAGCTGCCCGCCGCCGGGTGAGACCGGCACCGGACGGCGGGCGGGGCAGCCTCAGTTGTGGCTGTGCAGGATCTCGTTGAGGCCGCCCCAGACGGCGTTGTTCGGACGGGCCTCCACCGTGCCGGTGACCGAGTTGCGGCGGAAGAGGATGTTCGAGGCGCCGGAGAGCTCGCGGGCCTTGACGACCTGCCCGTCGGGCATCGTGATCCGGGTACCCGCGGTGACGTACAGCCCGGCCTCGACGACGCACTCGTCGCCGAGCGCGATCCCGACGCCCGCCTCGGCGCCGACCAGGCAGCGCTCCCCGATGGTGATACGGACGTTGCCGCCGCCGGAGAGGGTGCCCATGGTGGAGGCGCCGCCGCCGACGTCGGAGCCGTTGCCGACCACGACGCCCGCGGAGATCCGGCCCTCGACCATGGAGGTGCCGAGCGTGCCCGCGTTGAAGTTGACGAAGCCCTCGTGCATGACGGTCGTGCCGTCGGCGAGGTGCGCGCCGAGGCGGACCCGGTCGGCGTCGGCGATCCGGACGCCCTTGGGCGCCACGTAGTCCGTCATCCGCGGGAACTTGTCGATCGAGGTGACCTGGAGGTGCAGGCCCTCGGCGCGGGCGTTCAGCCGCACCTTCTCGATGTCGTCCACGGCGACCGGGCCGAGCGAGGTCCAGGCGACGTTGGCGAGCAGGCCGAACATCCCGTCCAGGCTCTGGCCGTGCGGCTGGACCAGCCGGTGCGAGAGCAGGTGCAGCCGGAGATACACGTCGTGCGTGTCCAGCGGCTTGTCGTCGAGCGAGGCGATGACCGTGCGGACGGCGACGACCTCGACGCCACGGCGCGGGTCGGGGCCCACGGCCTTCGGGGCGGCCTCGCCCAGCAGCTCCGCGGCGCGCTCGGCGGAGAGCCGCTCGGTGCCCGCGGGGCCGGGCTCAGTGGTGAGTCCGGGCGCGGGGAACCAGGTGTCGAGAACGGTGCCGTCGGCGGCGATCGTGGCGAGTCCGGCGGCCACGGCGCCGGTGGAGCGGGCAGGGGTCTGCGAGAGCGTGTCGGTCATGACCAAAACCTAACCGGCCGGGCGCCGCACCGGCGAACCGGTCTCAGCGGTCGGCCGTCTCCACCGAGTTCCCACCGGGAACTCACTGTGGCACCATGAGCCCGCACACGGGGAAGAACGACGGGGACCGGGACGGCGGAGACCGGGACGACCGGGACGGAGGGGTCCATGACACAGCGCACCCGTCTGGACGACGCCGACTGCGCGATCGCCCAGGCCCTGGACGTCGTGGGCGACTGGTGGACCCTGCTGATCGTGCGGGACACCGCGCGCGGGGTGCACCGCTTCGACGCGCTCCAGCGGGAGCTGGGGATGTCCCGCAAGGTACTGACGGAGCGGCTGCGCCTGCTGGTGGACGCGGGGGTGCTGAGGCGCGAGCCGTACCAGGAGCGCCCGGTCAGATACGAGTACCGGCTCACCCCGCGGGGCAGCGCCCTGCTTCCGGTGCTGATCGCCCTCCAGGACTGGGGGGACACCTGGGTACTGGGAGAGGGAGAGACGATGGCGACGGCCGGTGAGACATCGAAGGAGGCCGAGCGGGTGCGCGGCCTGATCGGCACGCGCGTACCCGAGCTGCGGCTCACCGGTCCGGACGGGCGCCTGCTGGACCCGGTCGACCCGGCCGCCGCGCACACCGTCCTGTACTGCTTCCCCGCCGCCTACGCGGAGCGCGCCTCCTACCCGCCCGGCTGGGCCGGGATCCCCGGGGCCTCCGGCTGCACCCTGGAGTCGTGCACGTACCGCGACCGGCTGGCGGAGTTCACCGCCGCCGGGGCGACCGTGCACGGGGTCTCCACCCAGCGCCCCGACGAGCAGCGGGCGTTCGCCGAGAAGGAGCGGCTGCGCTTCCCGCTGCTCTCCGACGCGGGCCTGGAGCTGGCGGCCGCACTGCGGCTGCCCACCTTCCGCACGGCGGGGGTCAGCAGGCTGAAGCGGCTGACGCTGGTGGTGGACCGGGACCGGACCGTCCGCGAGGCGCTGTACCCGGTCACGGACATCGAGGACAGCGTGCGGGCGGCACTCGCCGCGGTCAGCCGCTGACGCCGGGGGCTCCGGCGCCCGGGACGTCCCGGCCCCCGATGATCCGGAGCAGCGCCTCCCGTACCTCATCCGGATCGAACGCCCGCCCGGTCAGCAGGAGTTGGATCAGCAGCCCGTCGATCAGGGCCACCAGCGCGCGGGCTGTGGCGGCGTCACCGCCGACATGGGCCCGGACGACCTCCACGAAAGCGTCCAGCCACTCCGCCGCGACGGGCCGCAGGGCCTCACGGCGCAGTGCGGCGAGATACAGCTCGTACTCCAGCCGCACCCGGCTCCGGTCCTCCGCGACGAGCCCCCCGAGCAGCGCCGTGAGCCGCTCGGCCAGCCCTGCGCCCGGCCCGGCGAGCGCCGTCGCCCACCCCGTGCCCGCGGACTGCGGATCGTCGCTGACCTTCCGCAACGCGGCGATCAGCAGTTCGTCGAGCGTGGCGAAGTGGTACGTCGTCGAGCCGAGCGGCACATCGGCCTCCGCCGCGACCGAGCGGTGGCTCAGCCCCGCGATGCCCTGGTCGCCGGCGATCCGGATCGCGGCGTCGATGATCCGCTCCCGGCGGTCCGGGTCGTAGCGCCGGCCCATCAGTGCGAGCCGCCCAGATTGAGCAGGACGACCCCGCCGATGACCAGGGCGATACCGGCGAGCTTCGCCACGCTCGGCGACTCCCCCAGGAAGACCATGCCGATGGCCGCGATGGCGGCGGTGCCGGTGCCGGCCCAGATCGCGTAAGCGGTGCCCACCGAAAGGGACTTGAGCACCTGGGCGAGCAGGACGAAGGCGAGCACATAGCCGGCCGCCGTCGCCAGCGAGGGCCACAACCGGCTGAATCCGTCGCTGTACTTCATGGCGGTGGTCCCGCCGACCTCTGCGGCGATGGCCGCGGCAAGCAGTACATAGGGCATGTGTACGACCGTACACATCAGCGACGGGCTACGGTGTGCCGTCCGGCGGAATCCGGTACGGAAATCCGGACGGCCGACACCGGACGGTCGACAGACAGGGAACGGAGCGAGCAGTGGCACAGGACTCGGGGTGGGCAGGCGCGTACGGAAGTACGCCGCACGGGGGGCCTGCGGGGTGGGGGCCGCCGGGCTGGGGCGCCCCACTGCCGCCCCAGGCACCCAAGCCGGGCGTGATACCCCTGCAGCCGTTGCAGCTCAGCGACATCCTCAACGGCGCGATATCCACGGCCGGCCGCTACTGGAAGCAGCTGTTCGGCGTGGCAGCGGTGGTGTACGGCGGCGCCGCCGCGGTCATCGCGGCGGCGCTCGCGGTCCTCTACGCGTCGCTCTCCGACCGGATCCACGGCATCGTCCACGCACCCGAGGCGTCCGACGTCACCTGGGGCCGGGCCGGTCCCGTGGTGCTGGGGTTCGCCGGGGTGCTGCTCGGCACCGCGCTGCTGACCATGGTCTGCACCGCCATGGTCTACGCGACCAGTGCGAGCGTGCTGCAGGAAGCGGTGCTCGGCCGGCCGGCATCCTTCCGGGCCGTCTGGCGGCGGGCCTGGTCGCGGGTGCTTCCGGTGCTGGGCACCGTGCTGCTGAGCGGGCTGATCACCCTCGTGCCGCTGCTGCTGGTCGCGGGGGCAGTGGTCGCCGTCGTCGTCGCGACGGTCGGTGCGCACAGCATCGCCGTGGCGGTGGTGGTGGGCGTGCTCGGCGGGCTGGTCCTGCTGCCGCTGGGCGTATGGCTGTGGGTGCTCCTCAGCCTGGCACCGGCCGCCGTGGTCTTCGAGCGCCAGGGGCCGATCGGCGCACTGCGCCGATCGGCCCGGCTGGTGCGGGGCGCCTGGTGGCGGGTCTGCGGCATCTCGCTGCTGGCCCTGGTGCTCGGCTCCATCGCGGGCTCCTTCATCCAGCTCCCCTTCACCACGCTGGGGATGTTCCACAGCCTGAGGCTCCCCCTGGACACCGCGTCCGACCCGAGCGCGGCCCAGCTGGTGGCAGGTCTCACCAGCTATCTGGCGATCACCCTGCTGGGCCAGACGCTCAGCCAGATCGTGTCGGTGACCTTCCCTCAGCTGGTGACGGGACTGCTCTACGTCGACCGCCGGATGCGCCGGGAGGAGCTGGGGCCGGTGCTCATCGAGGCGGCGGCCGCAGAGCCCGCCGGGCAGCAGCCGCCGAACGTCACTTCCCCACGGTGAACCAGGTGGCGCGGGACTTCTTCCACTCGTCGTGGGTGAGGTCCTTCGCCTCCGTGCCGTCCCCGTAGAGGTCGGCCGATCCGTCGTCGGTGATCAGCTGGGCGCGCGCCCCGGCCGCGTTCAGGTCGGGGACGTCCACCACGGCCTCCCAGCCGCCCGGGTCGCTGGTCGGCAGGTCGGCCCGCTTCACGGGGGTGTGCCCGGCGACACCGTCCCAGGAGTAGAGGGCGTACGGATCGGAGTTGTCGTCGGCGGCCCACGAACCGGCGACGATCAGATACTGACCGGCCGCGTTCTTGCGGATGTCCCGGATGGAGAGCCCTCCGAGGTCCAGCTCGATCGGTGTGCCGAAGGCGGCCTTCGTGCCGGTGACCACCTTGTCCATGTTGGTGACCGGCACGATGAGCGCCTTGCCGCCGTTCTTCGGCGGCACCAGGGGCGCGCGGAAGCCGAGGTAGGCCGTGCTGGACGAACCGGGCGCGAACTCCAGCCCCTCGATGTTGAATCCGTCGATCTGCTTGGGGACCTGGCCGTCCTCGGTGCCGGCGGCGAACCCGTAACGGTCGCCGTTGGCCTTGTCCCAGGCGACCAGGTCGTCACGGAGCTTCGCGTACGAGCCGCCGAAGGACAGCTGGGTGGCGGCTCCCGAACCGGTGACCTCGGTGGTGAAGATCCGGTTGCGGTCGGGCTTGTACTCGCCGTCCTTGTTGTTGCCCAGCGAGCCCGTCCAGTAGACCGTGTCGCCGACCCGGGCCGCGGCCTCGATGTCGATCTCCTTCTTGACCCCGAGCTCGTCGCTGAAGTCCCAGGTCCGCACGGGCGCCCCGGATGTCGAACCGTCGTAGAGCCGCAGGGTGTTGGACTCGTCGTCGGCCACCACCACATAGCCGCCGCCGACGGAGACGGCGGCGGAGGCGTCGGAGGAGCCGGTGAAGTAGCGGGTGTCCGCGCTGTGCTGGACCGCGGCGGACGCGGCGTAGTGCAGGGTCTTGGTGGCGGTCTTGCCACCGAGGCCGGTGACCTCGATGGTGAGGTCGGTGTAGCCCTGTGCGCGGGCGCCGACCGTGACCCGGCGGGTGGCGCCGCTGCCCGTGACGGAGACATCGCCGGTCCCGGCGACGGAGGACTTGGAACTGGCCGAAGCGGCCACGGTGAGCGCCGAGGCGTCCGCACCGCTCTGCCCCACGGTGACGGTGACGGCCGGGTCACCGGTGGCGCCGACCGCGCCGGAGAGGTAGCCGGCCGAGAGGGAGAGCGTGGGCGTTCCGTAACTCGCCGCGTGCGCGGGGGCGTTGGCGCCGGTGAGGACCAGGGAGAACAGTCCGCCCGCGGCGGCGGCCACGATGCCGGTCCTCGGACGGAACGAGCGGCGGAACAGGATGGCAGAGATCTGCACGGGGACCCTCTCGTCGTGGGGGATGGCGGTGGGGGTGTCGTCGACGAGAAGGCTCCGGTCTCCGCGCCAACGGGGCGCGCACACCGTACGTACGGAACGCGAACAGCACAATACGGCCCCGGTGCGCGGAGCACCGGGGCCGTATCGGCAGTACGGGGAGGGCTGTTGGGCGGCAGCGCCGTCAGACGTTGAAGCCGAGCGCGCGCAGCTGCTCGCGGCCGTCGTCGGTGATCTTGTCCGGTCCCCACGGCGGCATCCAGACCCAGTTGATCTTCAGCTCGTTGACGATGCCCTCGGTGGCCGACTTCGCCTGGTCCTCGATGACATCGGTCAGCGGGCAGGCCGCGGACGTCAGCGTCATGTCCAGCGTGGCGATGTTGGCGTCGTCCACGTGGATGCCGTAGATCAGGCCCAGGTTGACCACGTCGATCCCCAGCTCGGGGTCGACGACGTCGTACAGCGCCTCGCGGACCTCCTCCTCGGAGGCCGGCTTCATCGTGGCGGTCTCGTTGTCACTCATGCGGTCTTCCCTTCGGACAGCGCCTGCGCCGTCGCGTCCTTCCACGCCATCCAGCTCAGCAGCGCGCACTTGACGCGCGCCGGGTACTTCGAGACACCGGCGAACGCGACGGCGTCCTCCAGTACCTCCTCCATCGCGTCGTCCGGCTCGATCTGCCCCCTGGACTGCATCAGCTCCAGGAAGGTCGACTGGATCTTCTGGGCGTCGCCCAGCTCCTTGCCGACCAGCAGTTCGTTCATCACGGACGCGCTGGCCTGGCTGATGGAGCAGCCCTGGCCCTCGTACGACACGTCCGCGATGCGGTCGCCCTCGTACCGCACACGCAGCGTGATCTCGTCGCCGCACGTCGGATTGACGTGGTGCACCTCGGCGTCGCCGTCACGGAGACCGCGCCCGTGCGGGTGCTTGTAGTGGTCCAGGATCACTTCCTGGTACATCGAATCCAGCTTCACGATCCAGTCCCTACCCGATGTCCTCGTCGGTGTAGCCGGCCCTGTCCGGCCCGGCACGGTCCAAACGAAAAGGCCCTAGCCGAAGAAATTCCGTACGTGCTCCAGCCCGTCAGCCAGTGCGTCGACCTCTTCGGGCGTGGAGTACAGATAGAACGACGCTCGCGTGGTCGCAGGAATTCCGTACCGCAGGCAGACCGGCCGTGCGCAGTGGTGGCCGACCCGGACCGCGATGCCCTCCTCGTCGAGGACCTGGCCCACGTCGTGCGGGTGGATGTCACCGAGCGTGAAGGAGATCGTCGCGCCGCGGTCCAGGGCCGTGGACGGTCCGATGAACCGCAGGTCCGGGATGTCGGCGAGACGCTTCATCGCGTACTCGGTGAGCGCGTGCTCATGCGCGGCGATCTTGTCCATGCCGATCGACGAGAGGTAGTCCACGGCCGCTCCGAGGCCGACGGCCTGGGCGATCGGGGGCGTACCCGCCTCGAACTTGTGCGGCGCGGGGGCGTAGGTCGAGGAGTGCATCGACACGGTCTCGATCATCTCGCCGCCGCCGAGGAACGGCGGGAGGTCCTCAAGGAGCTCCTGACGGCCCCAGAGGACGCCGATCCCGGTCGGGCCGACCATCTTGTGGCCGGTGAAGGCCACGAAGTCGGCTTGCAGCGCCTGCACGTCGAGCACCATGTGCGGTGCGGCCTGGGAGGCGTCGATGCAGACGAGCGCACCGACCTCCTGGGCGCGCCGGATGATCGTCTCGACCGGGTTGACCGTGCCCATCAGGTTGGAGACCAGCGTGAAGGAGACGATCTTCGTCTTCTCGGTGATGATCTCCTCGACGTTGGACAGGTCGAGGCGGCCGTCGTCGGTGAGGCCGAACCACTTCAGCTTCGCGCCGGTGCGCTGCGAGAGCAGCTGCCACGGCACGATGTTGGAGTGGTGCTCCATCTCCGTGATGACGATCTCGGTCTCGTGGTCGACCCGGTACGGCTCGTCGGCCCAGCCGAGCATGTTGGCCACGAGGTTGAGCGACTCGGAGGCGTTCTTGGTGAAGATCACCTCGTCGCGGCTCGGCGCGTTGATGAAGGCGGCGACCTTGTCGCGGGCGCCCTCGTACAGCGCCGTGGCCTCCTCCGCGAGCACGTGCACGCCGCGGTGGACGTTGGCGTTGTGCTGCTCGTAGTACTCGTTCAGCGCGTCGAGTACCTGGCGCGGCTTCTGCGAGGTCGCCGCGTTGTCCAGGTAAACGATCTTCTTCCCGTCGTGGACCACACGATCCAGCAGGGGGAAGTCCTTGCGGATCGCGTCGGTGTCCAGGAGGCCCGGCAGCTGTGTCACGCTGTTGCGCCACCCTTCGTGTATGCCTCGTAGCCCTCGTTCTCCAGCTTGTCGGCGAGCTCCGGGCCGCCGGACTCGGCGATCCGGCCGTTCGCGAAGACGTGCACGAAGTCGGGCTTGATGTAGCGCAGGATGCGCGTGTAGTGGGTGATCAGCAGGGTGCCGACCTCGCCGCCCTCACGGACGCGGTTGACGCCGTCGGAGACCTGGCGCAGCGCGTCGACGTCCAGACCGGAGTCCGTCTCGTCGAGGATCGCGATCTTCGGCTTGAGCAGCTCCAGCTGGAGGATCTCGTGGCGCTTCTTCTCACCGCCGGAGAAGCCCTCGTTGACGTTGCGCTCGGCGAAGGCCGGGTCCATCTGGAGGGTCTCCATGGCCGTCTTGACCTCCTTCACCCAGGTACGGAGCTTCGGCGCCTCGCCGCGGATGGCGGTGGCCGACGTACGCAGGAAGTTGGAGACGGAGACGCCGGGGACCTCGACCGGGTACTGCATGGCGAGGAAGACGCCGGCGCGGGCCCGCTCGTCGACGGTCATCTCCAGCACGTCCTCACCGTCGAGGGTGACGGTGCCGCTGGTGATCGTGTACTTGGGGTGCCCCGCGAGGGAGTACGCCAGCGTCGACTTGCCGGAGCCGTTCGGGCCCATGATGGCGTGGGTCTCGCCCTGCTTCACGGTCAGGTCGACGCCCTTGAGGATCTCCTTCGTACCGTTCTCGGTTTCGACGGAGACGTGCAGGTCGCGGATTTCAAGCGTTGCCATGGGTGACTCAGGACTCCTGGGATACGGAGACGAGCACATCGTCCCCTTCGATCTTTACGGGGTAAACGGGGACGGGGCGCGTCGCGGGAAGGCCGGACGGCTTGCCGGTGCGGAGGTCGAAGCTGGAACCGTGCAGCCAGCACTCGATGGTGCAGTCCTCGACCTCGCCCTCGGAGAGGGAGACGTTCGCGTGCGAGCAGATGTCGTTGATCGCGAACACCTCCCCTTCCGTACGGACCACGGACACCGGCGTGCCGTCGATCTCCACCCGCTTCGGGGTGTCGTCCTCCAGCTCGCTCAGCGCACAGGCTCTGACGAAGGCGGCCATCAGACGGCTGCCTGCAGCTCGGCGTCGATCTTGTCGAGCAGGCGCTCCTCGACGTCCGGCAGACCGATCTGCTGGACCAGCTCGGCGAAGAAGCCGCGGACCACCAGGCGGCGGGCTTCGGCCTCCGGGATACCGCGCGACTGGAGGTAGAAGAGCTGCGAGTCGTCGAAGCGGCCGGTGGCCGACGCGTGGCCCGCGCCGGCGATCTCGCCGGTCTCGATCTCCAGGTTCGGGACCGAGTCGACCCGCGCGCCGTCGGTGAGGACGAGGTTGCGGTTCAGCTCGTACGAGTCGGTGCCCTCGGCGGCGGCCCTGATCAGGACGTCGCCGATCCAGACGGCGTGTGCGTCCTGGCCCTGGAGCGCGCCCTTGTAGGCCACGTTCGACCGGCAGTGCGGCGCGTTGTGGTCGACGAGGAGGCGGTGCTCCTGGTGCTGGCCGTGGTCGGTGAAGTAGAGCCCGAGGAGCTCGGCATCGCCGCCGGGGCCCGCGTACTGCACGCGCGGGTGGACGCGTACGACGTCGCCGCCGAAGGTGACCACGACCGACTTGAGCGAGGCGTCCCTGCCCACCAGCGCGTTGTGCTGCGCCACGTGGACGGCGCCGGGCTCCCAGTCCTGGACGGAGACGACGGTCAGCTTCGCGCCGTCGCCCAGGATGTAGTCGACGTTGGCGGCGAGCACCGCGTCACCGGTGTGGTCGATGACCACGAGGGCTTCGGCGAAGGCGCCCAGCTCGATGACCTGGTGGCCGTAGGCGACACCGCCGACGCCGCGCACGGCGATCCGGATCGGCTCGCTGAGCACGGTCTCCTTGGGCACCGAGACGACCGAGGCCTTCTCGAAGGAGGAGTACGCCTGGGCGGCGACCCGGTCCACCGGGGTGCCGGCCTTGCCGATGCGGGCGTCGTCACGGCCGACGGTCTCGACGTGCACGCCCTCGGGGGCGGACACCTCGACCTCGACGCCGGCGCCGGTCGCGACGGCGGTGCCGTCGTGCAGGCCCTTGAGCCGCTCCAGCGGAGTGAACCGCCACTCCTCCTCGCGGCCGTGCGGGACCGGGAAGTCCGCCACGTCGAAGGACGGCGGCGCGCTCATCCGGGTGGCGACGGTGGACTCGGCAGCCACCGCGATGGACCCGGCGGTAGTGGAACCCGCAGGAATGTTCTGAGCCTCAGCCATGGCTGTCGTCGTGCTCGCTTTCTGGTGGATACGGGGGTCGGGCGAGGGGCGGGCGGCTGCTAGCCGACCGATCCCTCCATCTGCAGCTCGATCAGCCGGTTGAGCTCCAGGGCGTACTCCATGGGGAGCTCCTTGGCGATCGGCTCGACGAAGCCGCGCACGATCATGGCCATCGCCTCGAACTCCGTCATACCGCGGCTCATCAGGTAGAAGAGCTGGTCGTCGGAGACCTTGGAGACGGTCGCCTCGTGGCCCATGGACACGTCGTCCTCGCGGACGTCCACATAGGGGTAGGTGTCCGAGCGGGAGACCGTGTCGACGAGCAGCGCGTCACAGAGCACGTTGGACTTGGAGCCCTCGGCGCCCTCGCCGATCTCGATCAGACCGCGGTAGGAGGTACGGCCGCCGCCTCGCGCCACCGACTTGGAGACGATGTTGGAGGAGGTGTTCGGGGCCATGTGGACCATCTTGGCGCCGGCGTCCTGGTGCTGGCCCTCGCCCGCGAAGGCGATCGACAGGGTCTCGCCCTTGGCGTGCTCGCCCATCAGGTAGACGGCCGGGTACTTCATGGTCACCTTGGAGCCGATGTTGCCGTCGACCCACTCCATGGTCGCGCCCTCGTACGCCACGGCACGCTTGGTGACGAGGTTGTAGACGTTGTTCGACCAGTTCTGGATCGTCGTGTAGCGGCAGCGGCCGCCCTTCTTCACGATGATCTCGACGACGGCGCTGTGCAGCGAGTCCGAGGAGTAGATCGGGGCGGTGCAGCCCTCGACGTAGTGGACGTAGGCGTCCTCGTCGACGATGATCAGCGTCCGCTCGAACTGGCCCATGTTCTCCGTGTTGATGCGGAAGTAGGCCTGCAGCGGGATCTCGACGTGCACGCCCTTCGGCACGTAGATGAACGAACCGCCGGACCACACGGCCGAGTTCAGCGAGGCGAACTTGTTGTCGCCGACCGGGATCACCGTGCCGAAGTACTCCTGGAAGAGCTCCGGGTGCTCCTTCAGCGCGGTGTCGGTGTCCATGAAGATGACACCCTGCGCCTCCAGCTCCTCGTTGATCTGGTGGTACACGACCTCGGACTCGTACTGGGCGGCGACACCCGCGACGAGGCGCTGCTTCTCCGCCTCCGGGATGCCGAGCTTGTCGTACGTCTTCTTGATGTCCTCCGGCAGGTCCTCCCAGGACTCCGCCTGCTTCTCGGTGGACCGCACGAAGTACTTGATGTTCTCGAAGTCGATGCCCGACAGGTCGGAGCCCCAGCTCGGCATGGGCTTCTTGCCGAAGAGCTTGAGGCCCTTGAGACGCAGCTTCAGCATCCACTCGGGCTCGTTCTTCTTCGCCGAGATGTCGCGGACGACAGCTTCGGACAGGCCGCGCTTGGCCGCGGCACCTGCCACGTCGGAGTCGGCCCAGCCGAATTCGTACGTACCCAGGCCCTCGAGTTCGGGGTGGGCAGTCTCCGTGGGGAGAGTCATGCGGGGTTCCTCCCGGCCGTGCTGGCGGATGCTGAGTCGTTTACCTGATGGGCTTGATGGGCGTTCTTGGGAATGAACGTCGTGCACACACCGTCGCCGTGGGCGATGGTGGCGAGACGCTGCACATGGGTCCCGAGCAGGCGGGAGAAGACCTCGGTCTCCGCCTCGCACAGCTGCGGGAACTGCTCGGCGACATGGGCCACCGGGCAGTGGTGCTGGCAGAGCTGCTCGCCGACCGGGGCGCTTCGCGCCGTAGCAGCGTACCCGTCGGCGGTCAACGCCTTGGCCAGAGCCTCGGCGCGGTTCTCCGGCGCCGCGGCGTCAATGGCCTCGCGGTAGGCCGCGGCCTGGGTGTCGAGCCGGTCGCGGGCGAACGCCATGACCTCGTCGTCACCGGAGCGCCGGGCGATCCACCGCAGCGCGTCGGCGGCGAGCTGGTCGTAGGACTGGTCGAAGGCGTCGCGGCCGCAGTCGGTCAGCGCGAAGACCTTGGCGGGACGGCCCCGGGTCCTGGCGCCGTACACCCGCTGCTCGCGGGCGGCGACCACATCGTCGGTGACCAGGGCGTCGAGATGGCGGCGGACGGCCGCCGGGGTGAGCCCGAGGCGTCCTGCCAGTTCGGTGACGGTGGACGGGCCGTGGTCCAGGATGGAGCGCGCGACCCGGTTGCGGGTGGACCGCTCACCGGTCGCGAGTTCCTCCTGGGCAGTCCCACGGACTGGAGCCTCGCCGACGTTTTTCACAACGCCATTGTTGCGTAATTCACCGGTGCGCGACAAGTGAAGATCGGGGACTCCAGCGGTGGCCTCGATCACTTAGGGCTACCTAAACAGGGCCGGATGCCTGTTCCCCCATGCCCTCGGGCCCCTGCACGATCCGCGCCCCGCCCGCTTCGTAGACTCCCCCGTATGAGTACAGATCCCGCCGTTGAGGTACGCGGCCTCGTCAAGCGGTACGGCGCCAAGACCGCTGTGGACGGCCTGGACCTCACGGTCGGCGCGGGCACTGTCACCGCCGTACTCGGGCCCAACGGCGCAGGCAAGACCACCACCGTCGAGACCTGCGAGGGCTACCGCCGCGCCGACGCCGGCACCGTCCGGGTCCTGGGTCTCGACCCGGTGGCCGACGCGGCCCGGCTGCGCCCCCGGATCGGGGTGATGCTCCAGTCCGGCGGCGTCTACTCCGGCGCCCGCGCCGACGAGATGCTGCGCCACATGGCGAAACTGCACGCGCACCCCCTCGATGTCGACTCGCTCATCGAGCGGCTCGGCCTGGAGAGCTGCGGCCGCACGACGTACCGCAGGCTCTCCGGCGGGCAGCAGCAGCGGCTCGCCCTCGCGATGGCCGTCGTGGGCCGCCCCGAGCTGATCTTCCTGGACGAGCCGACCGCCGGCCTCGACCCGCAGGCCCGCAGGTCCACCTGGGATCTCGTACGGGAGCTGCGCGCGGACGGGGTGACGACGGTGCTCACCACCCACTTCATGGACGAGGCCGAGCAGCTCGCCGACGAGGTGGCGATCATCGACGCGGGCCGGGCCGTCGTGCACGGCACCCCCGAGCAGCTCTGCCGCGGCGGCGCCGAGAACACCCTGCGCTTCGGCGGACGGCCCGGGCTCGACGTCGGCTCGCTGCTGAAGGCGCTCCCGGACGGCTCGGCGGCGGCCGAGCTGACCCCGGGCGCCTACCGGATCACCGGTACGGTCGACCCCCAGCTGCTCGCCACCGTCACCTCCTGGTGCGCCCAGCACGGTGTGCTGCCGGACCGCATCTCGGTCGAGCGCCACACCCTCGAAGATGTCTTCCTGGAACTGACCGGCAAGGAGCTGCGCGCATGAGCGCCGGTACGTACACCCCGCGGCCGGGGGCGGCCCCGCTGTCCCGCATGATCACCGCGCAGACCGCCTTCGAGACGAAGATGCTGCTGCGCAACGGTGAGCAGCTGCTGCTGACCGTGATCATCCCGTCGCTGCTGCTGGTCCTCTTCTCCGCGGTCGACATCGTCGACACCGGTGCCGGCAAGTCCGTGGACTTCCTGGCCCCGGGCATCCTGGCACTCGCCGTGATGTCCACGGCCTTCACCGGGCAGGCCATCGCGACCGGTTTCGAGCGCAGGTACGGGGTGCTCAAGCGGCTCGGCGCCTCACCGCTCCCCCGCTGGGCGCTGATGGCCTCCAAGACGCTGGCCGTGATCGTCACCGAGGTCCTGCAGATCGTCCTGCTGACCGTGATCGCGCTGCTGCTCGGCTGGTCGCCGCACGGCAACCCGTTCGCCGTCCTGCTGCTGCTCGTCCTCGGTACGGCCGCCTTCTCGGGCCTGGGCCTGCTGATGGCGGGGACGCTCAAGGCGGAGGCCACGCTGGCCGCGGCCAACCTCGTCTTCCTGCTGCTGCTCGTCGGCGGCGGGGTGATCGTGCCGATGGACAAGTTCCCCGGTGGCGTCAGGTCCGTACTGGAGCTGCTGCCGGTCTCGGCGCTCTCCGACGGCCTGCGGGACGTCCTGCAGCACGGCGCTTCGATGCCGTGGGGCGATCTGGGGATCGTCGCGGTGTGGGCGGTGCTCGGACTGGGCGCGGCCGCCCGGTACTTCCGATGGGAGTAGAAAGCGCCCCCTCGTGAAAGTACGCACAAGCGCCCGGCCTACGATGTCCCCGTGCCGAAACTGACCCGCGCCGAAGCCGTTGGCGCCGTGCGCAATCCACTCGCCTTCATCGCCGACCGCTGGACTCCGGGCCCCCGGACCGTGCAGCGCGCGGCGCTCTCGGCCGTCGTGCTGGCTGTGATCATCATCGTCGCCGGCGGGGCAGTGCGGCTCACGGGTTCCGGCCTCGGCTGCCCGACCTGGCCCAAGTGCACCGACCAGAGCCTCACCACGACCAGCGCGATGGGCTTCCACGGAGCCATCGAGTTCTCCAACCGGATGCTGACGTACGTCCTGTGCGCGGCGGTCGGCTGGACGATCATCGCCGCCCGCTCGGAGAAGCCGTGGCGGCGCTCGGTGACCCGGCTCGGCTGGGCCCAGTTCTGGGTGGTCATGGGCAACGCCGTGCTGGGCGGCATCGTGGTGCTGGTCGGCCTGAACCCGTACACCGTGGCCCTGCACTTCCTGCTGGCCACCGCGCTGCTCACGGTCGCCGTGGTGACCTGGCAGCGGGTCCGTGAGGGCGACGGCGCACCCCGCCCCCTGGTGGGCAGGGCGGTCGTCCAGCTGACCTGGCTGCTCGTCGTGGCGTCGGCCGGGCTGATCGCGGTCGGTACGGTCGTCTCGGGAGCGGGGCGGCACGCGGGCGACACCAGCGAGGTGGAGCGCATCCCGGTCGACTGGGCGATGATCGCGCAGCTGCACGCCGACTTCGCCTGGGTCGTGGTGGCGCTCACCGCGGCGCTCTGGTTCGTACTGAAGGCGGTGGACGCGCCTGTCGGACCGCTGCACCGGGCCCGCGATCTCTTCCTGATCCTGATGGGCCAGGGCGTGATCGGCTACGTCCAGTACTTCACGCACACCCCCGAGGTCCTGGTCGGGCTGCACATGTTCGGCGCATCGCTGGTGTGGATCGGTGTACTGCGGGTGCTGCTCTCGCTCCGCGAGCGGCCGCTGTCCGGTGCGGAGATCCCCGCGCAGTCGGAGAACTCGGCGCTCACCGCCGTCTAGAACCGGCCCCGGACTCTAGCTGTCCGGCCCTTCGAGGCCGTAGACGCGGCGCGCGTTGCCTGCCGCGATCATTCCGGCGACCCGTGTCGCGTCGGTGTGCGACCAGGCGCCGTCCTCGACCCAGCCGCCCAGCGTCCGGGCCAGCGCTTCCCGGAACACCCGCGCACGCACCACATGCAGCTCGGGGAGCCCCCGGGCGCCGCTGGAGAACAGCAGCTTCCCGAACGGCGCCAGCTCCAGGATCTCCGCGAGCACGACAGCGGCCCGCGCCCCCGTGTGCGCCAGGGCCGGGCCCAGGTCTGCGTACACATGCGGGTGGACGCTCGCCAGCTGCGCTGCCTGCCGGTGGTACGGATAGCCGTGCAGCAGCACCAGATCGGTGCCGAGTCCGGTCGCGGCGACGATGAGGTCCGTCAGCAGCAGCGGGTCACCCGCCCCGATGTGCAGCTGGAGCGGGCGGCCGGACGCGACGGCGTTCCACAGCAGATGGCGCAGCAGCACCGGATCGGTGAGGCTGCCGCCGACCTGTCGGTCCGCGAGCCAGCGCCCCGCGGCGCCGCGCACCTCGCCGGCGCCCGGCGGGTCGGGCGCCAGGGCGAGTCCGTGCCGTACCGGGGCCACCGAGCTGAAGGCCACGGCGGAGCCGGCCGCTCCGTGCACCGCCTCGGCCAGATTCGCGAGGAAGGAGTCGACGGTGCCCGAGGTGTCGGCGACCTGCTCGGCGAGGAGTTCGAGGCGGACGATCTCGTGGGCGTCGGCGTCGCCGGCCGATGCCATCTCGGCGGGACCCGTGAGATCGCCCGGCAGCCCGGTGTCCACCAGATAGGTGCTGATGCCGCTGGAGCGCAGCAGCCGTCTCCCCACCTCCGGCACGCCGAGTTCCCGGCGGCGGGCGAGGTAGCGCGCGGGGGCGCAGTGCGGTTCGAGGCCGAGCAGCGGCGGGCACCAGCGCCGTACGGCGAAGCCGGTCTGGGTGTCGAAGAAGGTGGTGCCGGGGGCGGGCGGCCCGGGGGTGCTGCCGAGGTGCGCCTCGAAGGTCCCAAGGCCGAGTTCGGTGCGGAGCACGCCGTGGCAGTACTGGTCCACCAGGCAGGGTGTCTCGATCATCCGGGCCTCCGCTTCGGGCTGTTCTCCTCCAGCCCTAACGCGGAAACCCGCCCCCAGGTGTTGGCCTCGGCCGCTGCCCTCAGCGGTCTGCGCCGGCCCGGGAGCCGCCGAGCTGGATACCGGCCATCCGCTTCCACTCGTACGGGCCGGTGCGGACCTTGGCCGCGAGATCGCCGTCGAAGGACTCGTGGACGGTGACCCCCGCCTGCTCGGTCGCGCTCTGCGCCATGGCGTACGACGGTGCCACCAGGTCTCCCCAGCCGCCGTCCTCGCCGACCAGCACGATGCGGGCGCCGCGCTCACCGATGTACGCGAGCTGCGCCTCGGCGCCGCCGTGCTCCCGGCCGAAGGCCTGGATCTGCCGGGCGAGCCTGGCCGTCTTCCGGTCGGCTCGGGCGTCCCGCTTCTCGTCAACCTGCGTATCTGCCATGGCCGCATGCTACTAGCGGGTAGTGGGACGCGACATGGGCAGGTGCAGTGGCGTGAACCACTGCACCTGCCCATATCGGGAAGTACCTGAGCGGACCGGACGAGCGTCCGTGCCGCGGGAGAACGCGGGGCCTACCGCAGGAAGGGGTCCACCGCGACCGCCACGAAGAGCAGCGAGACATAGGTGATGGACCAGTGGAAGAGCCGCATCTCCTTGAGCTTGGGGCCCGTCACCCCGTTCTTGGCCCGGTTCCGCAGCGCGTGCGCCTCCCGCAGCCAGAAGGCGCCGGCCAGCACGGCCACCACCGTGTAGAACCAGCCCGTGTAGCCGAGCGGGGTCAGCAGCAGCGAGACGACGACCATCGCCCAGCTGTAGATGACGATCTGCTTGGCCACGACCTGGTTGGTGGCGATCACCGGCAGCATCGGGACCCCGACGCGGGCGTAGTCGTCCTTGACCCGCATCGACAGCGGCCAGTAGTGGGGCGGCGTCCAGAAGAACATCACCAGGAAGAGGATGACCGGGGCCCACGACATCGAGTCCGTGACCGAGGACCAGCCGATGAGCACCGGCATACAGCCCGCGATGCCGCCCCAGACGATGTTCTGCGAGGTGCGGCGCTTGAGGATCATCGTGTAGACGACGACGTAGAAGAGGAGCGCGCCCAGCGAGAGCGCCGCCGAGAACCAGTTGACGAGCAGCCCGAACCAGAGCGTGGAGACGGTGGCCAGCGCGAAGGCGAAGACCAGGCACTCACGCGGCGAGACCATGCCGGTGACCAGCGGACGCTGCGACGTGCGGTCCATCAGCGCGTCGATGTCGCGGTCGATGAACATGTTGAACGCGTTGGCGCCGCCGGCGGAGAGATATCCACCGAAGCAGGTGGCCAGGACGAGCCACAGATTGGGCACGCCCTGCTTGGCGAGGAACATCACCGGAACGGTGGTGATCAGCAGCAGTTCGATGATCCGCGGCTTGGTCAGCGCCACAAAACCCTTGACACGGGCCCCGAATGGCCGATGGGCCCCCGGGCTGGGAGTCAGGACGACCCCTGCGGGTCGGGACTCGACGGCCGTCACGTACACCCCTGACAGAGAATTTCCCAGCAAGTTCCGACCGTGAAGGGCCGGTAAAGACTTGCGCGTACCACGCCACTCTAGACGTTGCCCATACGTCGCCATCCCCGGGGGTGCGGTCGTGTTGGGCCTGTAGTTCGGGGTGGAAAGGGGGGGCTCTTACGAGCGGAGGTGCGCTCTTCGACGGGCGGATCGGCGGCCGCGCCCGCACCCTGGGAAGTGTCTGTCTGCCACCGGCGGGAACTCGAAAAAAGGGGCGTTGCTACGGGGGTAGGCTCGACAACGCCCGGTGCACCGAACGTAACCGGGATTACATATGTGGAGAGGAGCCCTGACCCAGGGTGAGTACCAAGCCGACCACCACTGAACTCGCGTGGACCGAATTGGACCAGCGGGCCGTCGACACCGCCCGCGTGCTGGCCGCGGACGCCGTACAGAAGGTCGGCAACGGCCATCCCGGTACGGCCATGAGCCTGGCCCCGGCCGCGTACACCCTCTTCCAGAAGGTGATGCGGCACGACCCGGCGGACCCCGAGTGGACCGGTCGTGACCGGTTCGTCCTCTCGGCCGGTCACTCCTCGCTGACCCTCTACACCCAGCTCTACCTGGCCGGATTCGGCCTGGAGCTGGCAGACCTCGAAGCGTTCCGTACGTGGGGCTCCAAGACCCCGGGGCACCCGGAGTACGGACACACCACCGGCGTGGAGACCACCACCGGCCCGCTGGGCCAGGGTGTCGCCAACGCCGTGGGCATGGCCATGGCCGCCCGGTACGAGCGCGGTCTCTTCGACCCGGAGGCTGCCCCCGGCACCTCCCCGTTCGACCACTTCATCTACGCGATCGCCGGCGACGGCTGCCTCCAGGAGGGCATCTCGTCCGAGGCGTCCTCGCTCGCCGGCCACCAGAAGCTCGGCAACCTCGTGCTGCTGTGGGACGACAACCACATCTCGATCGAGGGCGACACCGAGACCGCGGTGTCCGAGGACACCTGCGCGCGCTACGAGGCGTACGGCTGGCACGTCCAGCGTGTGGCGCCGAAGGCGAACGGCGACCTCGACCCGGCCGCCCTGTACGCGGCGCTCCAGGCCGCCAAGGCCGAGACCGGGCGCCCGTCGTTCATCGCGATGCGCTCGATCATCGCCTGGCCTGCCCCGCACGCCCAGAACACCGGCGCGGCGCACGGCTCGGCGCTCGGCGACGAAGAGGTCGCCGCGACCAAGAAGATCCTCGGCTTCGACCCGGAGAAGTCCTTCGACGTGTCGGACGAGGTCCTGGCGCACACCCGCGCCCTGCTGGACCGCGGCCGTGAGGCCAGGGCCGTCTGGGAGAAGGGCTTCGCCGCCTGGCGCACCGCCAACCCGGAGCACGCCGCCCGGTTCGACCGGGTCAGGGCGGGCGAGCTGCCCGAGGGCTGGACGAAGGAGCTGCCCGCGTTCGAGACCGGCGCCTCCATCGCCACCCGCGCCGCCTCCGGCAAGGCGCTCGAAGCGCTGGGCACGGTCATCCCGGAGCTGTGGGGCGGCTCGGCCGACCTCGCCGGGTCGAACAACACGACGATCGACAAGACGTCGTCCTTCCTGCCCGAGGGGAACCAGCTGCCGGGCGCCGACCCGTACGGCCGCACGGTCCACTTCGGTATCCGAGAGCACGCCATGGCCGCGGAGATGAACGGCATCGCGCTGCACGGCAACACCCGCATCTACGGCGGCACCTTCCTGGTGTTCTCCGACTACATGCGCAACGCCGTACGGCTCTCCGCCCTGATGCACCTGCCGGTCACCTATGTGTGGACGCACGACTCGGTCGGCGTCGGCGAGGACGGCCCGACCCACCAGCCGGTGGAGCACCTGGCCGCCCTGCGCGCCATCCCGGGCCTGAACCTGATCCGCCCGGCGGACGCCAACGAGACGGTCATCGCCTGGCGCGAGGTCCTCCAGCGCTACACCAAGGTGTTCGGCAAGGGAGCCCCGCACGGCTTCGCGCTGACCCGCCAGGGTGTGCCGGTGTACGAGGCGAACGATGGTGTGGCCAACGGCGGTTACGTGCTGTTCGACGCCGAGGGCGGCGCGCCCGAGGTCGTCCTGATCGGCACCGGCTCCGAGGTCCAGCTGGCCGTCGAGGCGCGTGAGCAGCTCCAGGCCGCCGGCGTTCCGACCCGGGTGGTCTCGATGCCGTGCGTCGAGTGGTTCGAGGAGCAGGACCAGGCGTACCGCGACTCGGTGCTGCCGCCGGCCGTCAAGGCGCGGGTGGCCGTCGAGGCCGGTATCGGTCTGACCTGGTACCGCTTCGTCGGTGACGCGGGCCGGATCGTGTCGCTGGAGCACTACGGTGCGTCCGCCGACGGCAAGGTCCTCTTCCGCGAGTTCGGCTTCACCGCCGAGGCCGTCGCCCAAGCCGCCAGGGAATCGCTCGAAGCCGCAGCGCGCTGACGCTTATATACGAACAAGTAGGAGATGCAATTCCCATGACAGACGCACTCAAGCGCCTCTCCGACGAAGGCGTCGCGATCTGGCTCGACGACCTTTCGCGCAAGCGCATCACATCCGGCAACCTCGCCGAACTGATCGACCAGCAGCACGTGGTGGGTGTCACCACCAACCCGTCGATCTTCCAGAAGGCGATCTCGCAGGGCGACGGCTACGACCAGCAGCTCACCGACCTCGCGGCCCGGAAGGTCACCGTCGAGGAGGCCATCCGCATGATCACGACGGCGGACGTCCGTGACGCCGCCGACATCCTGCGCCCGGTCTTCGACGCGACGGACGGCCAGGACGGCCGGGTCTCCATCGAGGTCGACCCGCGTCTCGCCCACCACACCACGGCCACGGTCGCCGAGGCCAAGCAGCTCGCCTGGCTGGTGGACCGCCCGAACACGCTCATCAAGATCCCGGCGACCAAGGCCGGCCTGCCGGCCATCACCGAGACCATCGGCCGGGGCATCAGCGTCAACGTCACGCTGATCTTCTCGCTGGAGCGTTACCTCGCGGTCATGGACGCCTACCTGGCGGGCCTGGAGAAGGCCAAGGCCGCCGGCCTGGACCTCTCCAAGATCCACTCGGTCGCCTCCTTCTTCGTGTCCCGCGTGGACACCGAGATCGACAAGCGGCTGGACGCCCTGGGCACCGACGAGGCCAAGGCCCTCAAGGGCAAGGCCGCCGTGGCCAACGCGCGGCTCGCCTACCAGGCGTACGAGGAGGTCTTCTCCTCCGACCGCTGGGCCGCCCTCGACAAGGCGCACGCCAACAAGCAGCGTCCGCTGTGGGCGTCGACCGGCGTCAAGGACCCGGCGTACCGCGACACGATGTACGTCGTGGACCTGGTCGCGCCCAACACGGTGAACACCATGCCGGAGGCGACGCTCGACGCCACCGCCGACCATGGCGAGATCACCGGCAACGCGGTTTCCGGCACCTATGAGCAGGCCCGCGCCGAGCTCGATGCCGTGGAGAAGCTCGGGATCTCGTACGACGATGTCGTACAGGTCCTGGAGGACGAGGGTGTCGAGAAGTTCGCGACCTCCTGGAACGACCTGCTCAAGTCCACTGAGGCAGAGCTCGAACGCCTCGCCCCTGCGAAGGGCTGAAACCTTGTCAAGCAGCAACCCGCTGCGTGACGCTGCGGACCGACGGCTCCCGCGTATCGCGGGGCCGTCGGGCCTGGTCATTTTTGGCGTCACGGGTGATTTGTCCCGTAAAAAGCTGATGCCCGCTGTCTACGACCTGGCCAATCGCGGCCTGCTCCCGCCGGGCTTCTCGCTCATCGGGTTCGCGCGCCGCGACTGGGAGGACGAGGACTTCGCCCAGGTGGTCCACGACTCGGTCAAGGAGCACGCCAGGACGCCGTTCCGCGAGGAGGTCTGGCAGCAGCTCATCCAGGGGATGCGCTTCGTCCAGGGCGACTTCGACGACGACGCGGCGTTCGCCACCCTCAAGTCGACGATCGAGGAGCTGGACAAGCAGCAGGGCACCGGAGGCAACTTCGCCTTCTACCTGTCGGTCCCGCCCAAGTTCTTCCCCAAGGTCGTCCAGCAGCTCAAGAAGCACGGTCTCGCCGACCAGCGGAACGGCTCCTGGCGCCGCGCGGTCATCGAGAAGCCGTTCGGCCACGACCTGAAGAGCGCCCAGGAGCTCAACAAGGTCGTGCACGAGGTCTTTCCGCCGAACGAGGTCTTCCGGATCGACCACTACCTCGGCAAGGAGACCGTCCAGAACATCCTGGCGCTCCGCTTCGCCAACACCCTCTTCGAGCCGATCTGGAACCGGTCGTACGTCGACCACGTCCAGATCACCATGGCCGAGGACATCGGCATCGGCGGCCGGGCCGGGTACTACGACGGCATCGGCGCCGCCCGTGACGTCATCCAGAACCACCTGCTCCAGCTGCTCGCGCTGACCGCGATGGAGGAGCCCGCCTCCTTCGACGCCCATGCGCTGGTGGCCGAGAAGACCAAGGTGCTGGGCGCCGTCAGGCTGCCCAAGGACCTCGGCAAGGAGACCGTGCGCGGCCAGTACGCCGCGGGCTGGCAGGGCGGCGAGCAGGCCGTCGGCTACCTCCAGGAAGACGGCATCGACCCCAAGTCGACGACCGACACCTACGCCGCGGTGCGGCTGGAGATCGACAACCGCCGCTGGGCGGGCGTCCCCTTCTACCTCCGCACCGGCAAGCGCCTGGGCCGCCGCGTCACCGAGATCGCCGTGGTCTTCCAGCGCGCCCCGCACTCCCCGTTCGACCACACGGCGACGGAGGAGCTGGGCCAGAACGCGATCGTCATCCGCGTCCAGCCCGACGAGGGCATCACCATGCGGTTCGGCTCCAAGGTGCCCGGCACCTCGATGGAGATCCGGGACGTGTCGATGGACTTCGCGTACGGCGAGTCCTTCACCGAGTCCAGCCCGGAGGCGTACGAGCGGCTCATCCTCGATGTGCTGCTCGGCGACTCGAACCTCTTCCCGCGCCTGGAGGAGGTCGAGCAGTCCTGGCGGATCCTCGACCCGATCGAGGAGTACTGGGACAGCCACGGAAAGCCCGCGCAGTACGAGTCGGGCACCTGGGGACCGGCCGAGGCGGACGAAATGCTCGCACGAGAAGGACGGAGCTGGCGTCGGCCATGAAAATCGATCTGACGGAAACCACAGCCAGCAAGGTCAACAAGGCACTGGTGGAGGGGCGCCGCGCCGTCGGCACCCCCGCCGTCGGCATGGTGCTGACCCTCGTCATCGTGACCGACGAGGAGAACGCCTACGACGCGCTCAAGGCGGCCAACGACGCGTCGCGCGAGCACCCCTCGCGCACCCTCGTGGTCGTCAAGCGGGTCTCCCGCTCCCCGCGCGACCGGGCCGCGGCCCGGCTCGACGCGGAGATCCGGGTCGGTACGGACGCGGGCAGCGGCGAGACCGTCGTCCTGCGGATGTACGGCGAGGTGCTGCACCACGCCCAGTCGGTGGTGCTGCCGCTGCTGCTGCCGGACGCCCCCGTGGTGGTCTGGTGGCCGGTGAACGCGCCGCTCGACCCGGCGAAGGACCCGCTCGGTGCGCTCGGCCAGCGCCGTGTCACCGACTCGTACGCCGCCGAGCAGCCCATCGCCGAGCTCTCGGGCCGCGCCGCCGCCTACACCCCGGGCGACACGGACCTGGCATGGTCGCGCATCACCCCCTGGCGTTCGATGCTCGCCGCGGCGCTGGACCAGGTGCCGAGCCGGGTGAAGGGCGCCGAGGTGGAGGGCGAGGAGTTCAATCCGAGCTGTGAGCTGCTCGCGATGTGGCTCGCCGACCGGCTCGACGTACCGGTGACCCGTTCCATCTCGTCCGGACCCGGTCTCACGGCCGTACGGATGCAGACGGACCACGGCGAGATCGTGCTGGACCGCCCCGACGGTTCGCTGGCCACGCTCTGCATGGAGGGCCAGCCGGACCGCGCGGTGGCGCTGAAGCGCCGGGAGACCTCGGAGCTGCTCGCCGAGGAGCTGCGCAGGCTGGACCCGGACGACACCTACGCGGCCTCGCTGAAGTACGGCGTGGACCGGCTGGTCACCCCCGCGCCGAAGCAGGATGGCGGGGACACGGCCGAGGGGGCGGAGAAGCCCGAGAAGGCCGCCGCCGCGAAGAAGGCACCCGCAAAGAAGGCGGCGTCGAAGTGAGTGCGCCGCAGCTCGTCGTCCACCGCGACAAGGAGCTGATGGCCCAGGCCGCGGCGGCCCGGCTGATCACGAAGATCGTGGACGCCCAGGCCGCCCGCGGCTCCGCTTCGGTGGTGCTCACCGGCGGGCGCAACGGCAACGGGCTGCTCGCGGCCCTCGCCGAGGCGCCCGCGCGGGACGCCGTCGACTGGTCGCGGATCGACCTGTGGTGGGGCGACGAGCGCTTCCTGCCGGAGGGCGACCCCGAGCGGAACGTCACCCAGGCGCGGGCCGCGCTGCTCGACTCGGTGGGCGTGGCCCCCGAGCGGGTGCACGCCATGGCCGCTTCGGACGGCCCGTACGGCAGCGACGTGGAGGCGGCCGCCGCTTCGTACGCGGCGGAGCTGGCCGCGGCGGCGGGTCCTGAGGACCACGGCGACGTGCCGTCGTTCGACGTGCTGATGCTGGGGGTGGGCCCGGACGCGCATGTGGCCTCGCTCTTCCCCGAGCTCCCGGCCGTACGGGAGACCGTACGCACCGTCGTGGGCGTGCACGGTGCGCCCAAGCCGCCGCCGGTGCGGCTGTCGCTGACGCTGCCCGCGATCCGGGCCGCACGTGAGGTGTGGCTGCTCGCGGCGGGCGAGGACAAGGCGGGGGCCGCGGCTCTCGCCCTCTCCGGGGCCGGCGAGGTCCAGGCCCCGGCAGCGGGCGCCCGGGGCCGCAGCAGGACGCTGTGGCTCCTCGACACGGCGGCCGCTTCGCAGCTGCCGCCGCAGCTCTACGCGCCGGCCACCGCCTGACACCGGCCGGGCGCCGTACGGAACAGGACCGGCCCGCACTCCCTGCCGAGGGGGGTGCGGGCCGGTCCTGCTGTGTCCGTACCGCGCTGCTACTGCTTGGCCCGCAGCGCGCGGTAGGTGTCGACCAGCGTGGCGGTGGAGCTGTCCAGGTCAGCGCCGCCCTTGCCGCCGGTGATGACGGACTCGATCTTCTTGGCGAGCACCTTGCCGAGCTCGACGCCCCACTGGTCGAAGGAGTCGATGTTCCAGATCGCGCCCTGGACGAAGACCTTGTGCTCGTAGAGCGCGATCAGCTGGCCCAGGACCGACGGGGTGAGCGCATCGGCGAGGATCGTGGACGTCGGGTGGTTGCCGCGGAACGTCTTGTGCGGGACCAGCTCCTCGGCGACGCCCTCGGCCCGTACCTCGTCGGGTGTCTTGCCGAAGGCCAGGGCCTGGGTCTGGGCGATGAAGTTCGCCATCAGGAGGTCGTGCTGGCCCGCCAGACCCGCCGTCAGGTCGTCGACGGGCTTGGCGAAGCCGATGAAGTCCGCCGGGACGACCTTGGTGCCCTGGTGCAGCAACTGGTAGTACGCGTGCTGGCCGTTGGTGCCCGGCGTCCCCCAGACCACGGGCCCCGTCTGCCAGTCGACCGGATTGCCGTCACGGTCGACGGACTTGCCGTTGGACTCCATGTCCAGCTGCTGGAGGTACGCGGTGAACTTGGAGAGGTAGTGCGAGTACGGCAGGACCGCGTGCGACTGGGCGTCGAAGAACGCGCCGTACCAGACGCCCAGCAGGCCCAGCAGGAGCGGGATGTTCTCCTCGGGCGGCGCGGTGCGGAAGTGCTCGTCGATCTGGTGGAAACCGTCGAGCATCTCCCGGAAGCGCTCCGGGCCGATCGCGATCATCAGCGAGAGGCCGATCGCCGAGTCGTACGAGTACCGCCCGCCGACCCAGTCCCAGAACTCGAACATGTTGGCCGTGTCGATACCGAAGTCCGCGACCTTCTCCGCGTTCGTCGACAGCGCCACGAAGTGCTTGGCCACCGCGTCCTGATCGGCCCTCAGATTCGTCAGCAGCCAGTTGCGCGCGGAGGTCGCGTTGGTGATGGTCTCGATGGTGGTGAAGGTCTTGGAGGCGATGATGAAAAGCGTCTCCGCCGGGTCCAAGTCCCTTACGGCCTCGTGCAGATCGGCCCCGTCGACGTTCGAGACGAAGCGGAACTGGAGGTTGCGGTCGGTGAAGGAGCGCAGCGCCTCGTACGCCATCGCGGGGCCCAGGTCCGAGCCGCCGATGCCGATGTTGACGACGGTCCTGATGCGCTTGCCGGTGTGGCCGGTCCACTCCCCCGACCTGACCTTGTCGGAGAAGGCCGCCATCTTGTCGAGCACGGCGTGCACGGCGGGCACCACGTTCTCGCCGTCCACCTCGACCACCGCGCCGCGCGGGGCGCGGAGCGCGGTGTGCAGCACCGCGCGGTCCTCAGTGGTGTTGATCTTCTCGCCGCGGAACATCGCGTCACGCAGCCCGGCCACCCCGGCGGCGTCGGCCAGCTCGCGCAGCAGGCCGAGCGTCTCGCCGGTCACCAGGTGCTTGGAGTAGTCGAGATACAGGTCGCCCGCCCGGAGGGTGTAGGTGCGCCCTCGCTCCGGATCCCTGTCGAACAGCTCCCGCAGACGCGTGTCGCCCAGCTGCTCCCGGTGCTTGCCCAGAGCTGTCCACTCGGGCATCTGGTTGAGCCTGGTACGGCCTTCTGCGTTCATCTCGGACATCAGTCCATTCTTCTCGTACCTGCGTACATGCCCCGCTCCGTCCAACCTAATTGATCCGGCGCACGAGCGTCGCGACCAGCGCTCCCGGCTATGGGCAGTGGCCGCTACGCAGTCCGGCCGGACACCCGAGTGGGTTCCGGCCGGAATTCACGCTGTCAGATCTCGCCCCGCAGTTTCGCGAGGGCCTCGGCGAGGATCGCCTCACCGTCCTCGTCACTGCGCCGCTCGCGCACGTAGGCGAGGTGCGTCTTGTACGGCTCGGTGCGCGGCGGGTCCGGGGGGTTGTCGCTGTCCTGACCGGCCGGGAACCCACAGCGCGGGCAGTCCCAGGTCTCCGGAACCTGCGCATCGTGGGCGAAGCTCGGCTGCGTCTCGTGCCCGTTCGAGCACCAGAAGGAGATGCGGAGGCGCGGTGCGGACTCGCCCCGCTCGGCCTCCCCCATCGGCCCCGCTCCGACCCGGCTTCCCCGGATCGCGTTGCCACTTGCCACGGTCGTAACTCCCTGCGTGATGGTGCTCGAAGATGCCCCAGTCTACGGAAGGCCCAACGCGCGTCCAGTGATTGGAGTTACACCCCCGCACCGAAACGCGGGCAACACGCGGAGAGAACGTGGATACGGACGGTCAGTTCTTCAGCTTCATCAGCAGGCCGAGTACGACGATGCACGCGAACCACAGCAGGGCCAGCACCACGGTGATGCGGTCGAGGTTGCGCTCGGCGACCGAGGAGCCACCGACGGACGACTGCATACCGCCACCGAACATGTCGGAGAGGCCGCCGCCCTTCCCCTTGTGCATCAGCACCAGCAGCATCAGCAGCAGGCTGAAGACGATCAGGGCGATCGAGAACCCCAGAATCACGGCTGGACCAACTTCCTCGGAACTCAAAACGGACGAAGGGGCCGGACGGCTGCTGCCAGCCGTCTCGGCCCCGCAAGGGTACGACGGATCCGCGCTAGCGCATACTCACTGGTCGCGGAACCGGACGATCTTGACGAACTCGTCGGCGTCGAGGGCGGCGCCGCCGATCAGCGCACCGTCCACATCGGGCTGCGCCATGATCGCGGCCACGTTCCCGGACTTGACGGAGCCGCCGTACTGGATGCGGACCTTGTCGGCCAGCTCCTGCGAGTACAGCTCGGCCAGCCGGCCGCGGATCGCCCCGCAGACCTCCTGGGCGTCCTCGGGGGTGGCGACCTCGCCGGTGCCGATGGCCCAGACCGGCTCGTACGCGATCACGATCGACTCGGCCTGGTCGGCCGGGATGTCCTTGAGCCCGCCGTCGAGCTGGCCCAGCGTGTACTCGACCTGCTGGCCGGCCTTGCGGACGTCCAGGCCCTCGCCGACGCAGAGGATCGGGGTGATGCCGTGCTTGTAGGCGGCCTTGACCTTGGCGTTGCAGATCTCGTCGGTCTCGGCGTGGTACTGGCGGCGCTCGCTGTGGCCGACGGCCACATAGGCGCACTTGAGCTTGGCCAGCATCGGCCCGGAGATCTCACCGGTGTACGCGCCGGAGTCGTGCGCCGAGATGTCCTGGGCGCCGTACTTGATCTTGATCTTGTCGCCGTCGACGAGTGTCTGGACGGAGCGCAGGTCCACGAAGGGCGGCAGGACCGCCACCTCGACGGCGTCGTAGTCCTTGTCGGTGATCGCGAAGGAGAGCTTCTGGACGTGCGCGATGGCCTCAAGGTGGTTGAGGTTCATCTTCCAGTTGCCCGCCATCAGCGGGGTGCGGGTGCTCTGATTTGTCATGAGGTTGTCAGTTCTCCAGTGCGGCGAGGCCGGGAAGCGTCTTGCCCTCAAGGTATTCGAGGCTGGCACCGCCACCGGTCGAGATGTGTCCGAACTTGTTCTCGTCGAAGCCCAGGATGCGGACCGCGGCGGCGGAGTCACCGCCTCCGACGACCGTGAAGGCCTGGCTGTCGAGGAGCGCCTGCGCGACAGCGCGGGTGCCGTCGGCGTAGTCGGGGTGCTCGAAGACGCCCATCGGGCCGTTCCAGAAGACGGTGGCCGCGTCGGCGAGCTTCGATGCGTAGAGCTTGTTGGTCTCGGGGCCGTTGTCCAGACCCATCCGCCCGGCCGGGATCGCGTCCGCGGGAACGGTTTCGGGGTGTGTCGGCTCCTTGGCCTTGAGGTCGGGGAACTCCGCGGAGACCACGACGTCGACCGGGAGCACGAACTCCACCCCCTTGGCCTTGGCGCGCTCCAGGTATTCGCGGACCACCGGGATCTGGTCCTCCTGGAGGAGGGAGCTGCCGACCTCGTGGCCCTGGGCCTTGAGGAAGGTGTACGCCATGCCGCCGCCGATGAGGATGCGGTCGGCCCGGTCGAGCAGGTGGTCGATGACGCCGAGCTTGTCGGAGACCTTGGCGCCGCCGAGGACCACGGCGTACGGGCGCTTGACGTCGGACGTCAGCTTCTTCAGGACGGCGACCTCGGTGGCGATGAGGTAGCCGGCGGCGTGCGGCAGGCGGGCCGGGAGGTCGTAGACCGAGGCGTGCTTGCGGTGCACGGCGCCGAAGCCGTCGCCGACGTAGACATCGGCCAGCTCGGCGAGCCGGTCGGCGAAGGCGCCGCGCTCGGCGTCGTCCTTCGAGGTCTCACCGGCGTTGAAGCGGAGGTTCTCGATGACGGCGACCTGGCCGTCCTTGAGAGCGGCGACGGTGGCTTTGGCGGAATCGCCGACCGTGTCGGTCGCGAACGCGACGTCGGCGCCGAGGAGTTCACCGAGGCGCGCCGCCGCGGGCGCGAGCGAGAACGCCGGGTCCGGGGCGCCCTTCGGGCGGCCGAGGTGCGAGGCGACGACGACACGGGCGCCGGCCTCCGCGAGCTTGGCCACCGTCGGCTGGACGGCACGGATCCGGCCGTCGTCGGTGATGGTGGTGCCGGAGAGCGGCACATTGAGGTCGGCGCGGACGAATACCCGCTTGCCCGCGACCCCTTCGGCGAGAAGTTCGTCGATGGTCTTCATGGGTTCCTGGACTCCTTGGACGATCTGGACAGGCCACGGGGCCCGGACCGCGCTTCGTCGCGCAGTCCGGGCCCCGTGCTCACATCGAGTTGCCTACCGGCCCGTGCTCAGAGCTGGTTGCCGACAAAGACGGTCAGGTCGACCAGGCGGTTGGAGTAGCCCCACTCGTTGTCGTACCAGCCGATGACCTTGACGCTCTTGCCCTGGACCATGGTCAGGGAGGAGTCGAAGGTGCAGGACGCCGGCCAGTTGACGATGTCCGAGGAGACGATCGGGTCCTCGGTGTAGTCGAGGAGGCCCTTGAGCTGGCCCTCGGAGGCCTTCTGGAACGCGGCGTTGACCTCGTCCTTGGTCACCTCGCGCTCCAGCTCGATGACCAGGTCGGTCACGGAGCCGGTCGGGACCGGGACGCGCATCGCGATGCCGTCGAGCTTGCCCTCAAGCTCCGGGATGACCAGCGCGGTGGCCTTGGCGGCACCCGTGGTGGTCGGAATGATGTTCTCGGCGGCGGCGCGGGCGCGGCGCAGGTCCGAGTGCGGGTAGTCCAGGATGCGCTGGTCGTTGGTGTACGCGTGGACCGTCGTCATCATGCCCTTGACGATGCCGAAGTTCTCCAGGAGAACCTTGGCCATCGGCGCCACACAGTTGGTGGTGCAGGAGGCGTTGGAGATGACGTTGTGCTTGGCCGCGTCGTACTTGTCCTGGTTGACGCCCATCACGATGGTGATGTCCTCGCCCTTGGCCGGAGCCGAGATGAGGACCTTCTTGGCGCCGCCGGCGATGTGCTTCTCGGCATCGGCCTTCTTCGTGAAGAAGCCGGTCGACTCGATCACGATGTCGACGCCCAGCTGACCCCAGGGGATGTCGGCCGGGTTGCGCTCGGACAGCACCTTGATGGTGTGGCCGTCAACGGTGATGGTGTCTGCGGTGTGCGTGACCTCGGCCTTGAGACGGCCCAGAATCGTGTCGTACTTCAGCAGATGCGCGGTGGTCGCGGTGTCACCCAGGTCGTTGACAGCCACGATCTCGATGTCAGCACCCTGCTCCAGCAGCGCGCGGAAGTAGTTACGACCGATGCGGCCAAAGCCGTTGATGCCTACGCGGATCGTCACGAACTCGATCTCCTCGTTGGTACGCCGGGTTTCGACGCCACGGCGAGATGTATGGGATGTCCCCGACCGCCTCCGACCCTACCTCTCGAAAGCCCCCAGGGTCATATCGAACAGGACCGTACGGAATTTGACATCCGGTGCGGACACCCCTACCCACCAGTACATTCACCGGCTCATACGTCGGTGCCGGTACCCATATGGGCACCGGCACCGACGCGTTGGACTCTTCCGGAATGCGACATCAGGAATCGGGAATACAGCGGGGGCTTCCGCCGGGCCGGACGGTTCAGCCGACGAGGCTGTCGTCCATCTCCTCCGACAGCGTGGACTCCGTACCGGGAATGCCCAGATCCTGCGCCCGCTTGTCGGCCATGGCGAGCAGCCGGCGGATCCGGCCCGCGACGGCGTCCTTGGTGAGCGGCGGGTCGGCGAGCGCGCCCAGTTCCTCCAGCGACGCCTGCTTGTGCTCCATCCGCAGCCTGCCGGCCGCCGCGAGGTGCTCGGGCACCTCGTCGGCGAGGATCTCCAGCGCGCGGCCCACCCTGGCCCCGGCGGCGACCGCGGCCCGTGCCGAGCGGCGGAGGTTGGCGTCGTCGAAGTTGGCGAGGCGGTTGGCGGTGGCGCGGACCTCGCGGCGCATCCGCCGCTCCTCCCACGCCAGGACGGACTCGTGCGCGCCGAGCCGGGTGAGCAGGGCGCCGATGGCGTCCCCGTCCCGGACGACGACCCGGTCCACACCGCGGACCTCACGGGCCTTGGACGCGATCTGCAGCCTGCGCGCCGCGCCCACCAGGGCCAGCGCGGCCTCGGGCCCGGGGCAGGTCACCTCCAGGGAGGAGGAGCGGCCGGGCTCGGTGAGCGAGCCGTGTGCCAGGAAGGCGCCGCGCCAGGCCGCCTCGGCGTCACAGGTGGCCCCCGAGACCACCTGCGGGGGCAGACCGCGGATGGGGCGGCCGCGGCCGTCCACCAGGCCGGTCTGGCGTGCCAGCTGATCGCCGCCCGCCACGACCCGTACGACGTAGCGGCTGCCTCTGCGCAGCCCGCCGGGGGCCATCACGATCAGTTCGGAGTTGTGCCCGAAGATCTCCAGGATGTCCCGCTTGAGCCTGCGCGCCGCCATGGCGGTGTCCAGCTCCGCCTCGATCACAATCCGCCCGCTCACCAGGTGCAGCCCGCCGGCGAACCGAAGAATCGCCGAAACCTCCGCCTTCCTGCAGCAGGTCCGGGTGACGGGGAGCCGGGAGACTTCGTCCTTCACCGCTGCCGTCATCGCCATGGGCCGATCCTTCCATGCATCCGAAAAATACGGTCGTACGCGGCGGCCAGCAGCTCCCTGTCGTGGGTAGGGGAGCCGTCGGGCGAGGCCACGGGCGCCAGCTCGACCGCCGCGCCGAGCCCTTTGGCGGCTTCGGCGAGACTCGCGCGGTCGGGCACGGCGGCCTCGTCGGCAAGCACCACGTCCAGGGCGAGTTTAGGGGCGTGTCGGGCCAAAACCTCCAAATGACGCTGCGGTGAGAAGCCATCGGTTTCACCGGGTTGCGGCGCGAGATTGAGCGAGAGCACCTTGCGCGCCTTCGTCTCGACGAGCGCGTCGAGCAGTTCGGGCACCAGCAGGTGCGGGATCACGGAGGAGAACCAGGAGCCGGGACCGAGCACCACCCAGTCCGCGTCGAGGACCGCGGCGACGGCCTCCGGGACGGCCGGCGGGTCGTTCGGCACCAGGTGCACGGACTGCACCTCACCCGGCGTGAGGGCGACCGTGGCCTGGCCGCGGACCGTGTCGACATCGTCCGGGCGGGCCGGGTCGTGGCCGCGGACCAGCGCCTGGAGCTCCAGCGGCACCGCGGACATCGGCAGCACCCTGCCGTGCGCGCCGAGCAGCCTGCCGACCAGGTCAAGGGCCTGCACATGGTCGCCGAGCTGCTCCCACAGGGCGACGATCAGCAGATTGCCGACCGCGTGCTCGTGCAGCTCGCCCTTGGACTGGAAGCGGTGCTGGATCACGCGGGCCCAGGTCTGCCCCCAGTCGTCGTCCCCGCAGAGCGCGGCGAGCGCCTTGCGCAGATCGCCGGGCGGCAGCACGCCCAGCTCCTCGCGGAGCCGGCCGCTGGAGCCGCCGTCGTCGGCGACGGTCACCACGGCGGTCAGGTCCCCGGTGATGCGGCGCAGCGCGGCGAGCGAGGCGGAGAGCCCCATCCCGCCGCCCAGCGCGACGACCTTCGGCTGGGTGCCGCGCCTGATCCGGCCCGGTACCAGCCGTACGCGCCGCAGCTTGGCGGTGCTGCGCCCTGTCACTCGCGCCCCATGTCGCGATGGACCAGCACCGTCTCGATCCCTTCCGACGCCAGCCGGGCGGCGAGCTTCTCGGACATCGCCACGGAGCGGTGCTTGCCGCCGGTACAGCCGACGGCGATGGTCACGTAGCGCTTGCCCTCGCGCCGGTAGCCGGTGGCGATGATCTGGAGCAGCTCGCTGTACTGGTTGAGGAACTCCTTGGCGCCCGGCTGGTTGAAGACGTACGCGGACACCTCCTCGTTGAGGCCGGTGAAGGGGCGCAGCTCGGGGACCCAGTGCGGGTTGGGCAGGAACCGGCAGTCGACGACGAGGTCCGCGTCGACCGGGAGTCCGTACTTGTAGCCGAAGGACATCACCGTCGCCCGGAGCTCGGGCTCCTCGTCGCCGGCGAACTGGGCGTCCATCTTGGCCCGCAGTTCGTGCACGTTGAGGCTGGAGGTGTCGATCACCAGGTCGGCGTCACCGCGCAGCTCGCGCAGCAGGTCGCGTTCGGCGGCGATGCCGTCGGTGATCCGGCCGTCCCCCTGGAGGGGGTGCGGTCTGCGGACCGATTCGAAGCGGCGCACCAGCGCGTCGTCGGACGACTCCAGGAAGACGATCCGCCGGGTGACCTGCTTGGCGGCCAGGTCCGCGAGGGACTGGCGCAGGTTGTCGAAGAACCGGCGGCCGCGTACGTCGACGACCACGGCGATACGGGCCACGTTGCCCTGTGAGCGGGCGCCGAGCTCGACCATGGTGGGGATCAGCGCGGGCGGGAGGTTGTCGACGACGAACCAGCCCAGGTCCTCCAGGCACTTCGCCGCGGTGGAACGCCCGGCGCCGCTCATCCCGGAGATGATCACCAGCTCCGGAATGGCTGCTTCCGCGGTCTCGGCCGGTGTGCCCGTGCCCGCACTGCCCGTACTCACGTCTGCTCCGTCCCGTTCCTGCTCATCACTCATGTGTGTCGCCCCCGTCGTCGTCCCCGTCGTCTTCAATGATCTCTCCTGTTGCCGTGTTCACGGCAGGGGCGGCCGGGGCCGCCTGTGCGAGCGCCGCGGCCACCGACTCGGCCGTCCTGCGGCCTATCCCGGGCACTTCGCAGATCTGCTCGATTGTGGCCTGTTTCAGCTTCTTGACGGAGCCGAAGTGCTTGATCAGGGCCTGTTTCCTGGTTTCGCCCAGACCGGCGACGGAGTCGAGCGGCCCCGCCTTGAAGCGCTTGGCCCGCTTGGCGCGCTGATAGGTGATGGCAAAACGGTGGGCTTCGTCACGCACCCGCTGGAGGAGGTAGAGCCCCTCGCTGGACCGGGGCAGGACAACCGGGTCGTCGTCATCGGGCAGCCAGACCTCCTCCAGCCGCTTGGCGAGACCGCAGACCGCGACATCGTCGATGCCCAGCTCGTCGAGAGCGCGCTTCGCCGCCGCCACCTGGGGCCGGCCGCCGTCGACCACCACCAGCTGGGGCGGGTACGCGAACCGCTTGGGACGGCCGTCGTCCTCGACGGCCCCGGCGGCCTGCTCCTCGGTCCACTCCCCCGTCCGCTCCTTCTCCTGGAGGTACCGCCGGAAGCGCCGGGTGAGCACCTCGTGCATGGACCGGACGTCGTCCTGCCCCTCGAAGCCCTTGATCTGGAAGCGGCGGTACTCCCCCTTGCGGACCAGACCGTCCTCGAAGACCACCATCGACGCCACCACGTCGTCGCCCTGGAGGTGCGAGATGTCGTAGCACTCGATCCGCAGCGGCGCGCTGTCCAGGCCGAGCGCGGCGGCGATCTCCTCCAGGGCCCGGGAGCGGGTGGTGAGGTCGGAGGCGCGCTTCGTCTTGTGCAGCACCAGTGCCTGCTGGGCATTGCGCTGGACGGTCGCCATCAGGTCCTTCTTGTCGCCACGCTGCGGGATGCGCAGCGAGACATGCGAACCGCGGCGGTCCGCGAGCCACTGGGTGACGGCTTCGGCCTGCTCCGGGAGGGCCGGGACCAGCACCTCCTTGGGCACGCCCTCGCCCTTCTCCTCGCCGTACAGCTGCTGGAGCGCATGCCCCACGAGGCCGGAGGTGTCCACGGCCTCGACCTTGTCGGTCACCCAGCCGCGCTGGCCGCGGACCCGGCCGCCCCGGACGTGGAAGATCTGGACGGCGGCCTCCAGCTCGTCCTCGGCGACCGCGATCAGGTCGGCGTCGGTGGCGTCGTTGAAGACGACCGCGTTCTTCTCCAGGGCGCGCTTGAGCGCCTCTATGTCGTCGCGGAGCCTGGCCGCCCTCTCGTACTCCATCTCCTCCGCCGCGTCCCGCATCTCCTGCTCGATGCGGCGTATGTACGTGCCGGTGCGGCCGGCCATGAAGTCGCAGAACTCCTCGGCGAGTTCGCGGTGTTCCTCGGGGGTGACGCGGCCGACGCAGGGCGCCGAGCACTTGCCGATGTAGCCGAGGAGGCAGGGGCGGCCGATCTGCGCGGAGCGTTTGAACACCCCGGCGGAGCAGGTGCGTACGGGGAAGACGCGGAGCATCAGGTCGACGGTCTCGCGGATGGCCCAGGCGTGGCCGTAGGGACCGAAGTAGCGCACGCCCTTCTTCTTGGGGCCGCGCATCACCTGCACCCGCGGGAACTCCTCGTTCATCGTCACCGCGAGGGACGGATAGCTCTTGTCGTCGCGGTACTTGACGTTGAAACGGGGGTCGAATTCCTTGATCCAGGAGTATTCGAGCTGGAGCGCCTCGACCTCGGTGGCGACCACCGTCCACTCCACGGAGGCCGCCGTGGTGACCATCGTCCGGGTGCGCGGGTGGAGATGGGCCAGGTCCTGGAAGTACGAGGACAGGCGCGGGCGCAGGCTCTTCGCCTTCCCGACGTAGATCACCCGGTGGTGCTCGTCGCGGAATTTGTAGACCCCCGGGGAGTCGGGGATCTGTCCCGGCTTGGGGCGGTAACTGGAGGGGTCTGCCATGTCTCCCACCCTACTGGCGGTGACTGACAGCGCGGAGTCGCCGCGGGCGGGCGTCAGGCCTTCTTGTCGGGGCCCGCGATCAGCTTTCCGCCCACCACCTTGACCGGTACGTCGGCGAGCGGGCGGCTGGCGGGGCCCTGCAGCACCTTGCCCGTCGTGACGTCGAAGCGGCTGCCGTGGCAGGGGCAGATGCCGACCTTGCCCTCGATCTTCTGCAGGGGGCAGTTCTGGTGGGTGCACCGCGACCAGAGCGCCTTGTACTCGTCGGCGCTCGGCCGGCTCACGAGCAGGAACTGGTCCCGGTAGTACTTCACTCCCCCGACCGGCACGGCGTCCGCCGCGCCGAGGTCGACGGGCTTGTCCGGCCCGGACGAGGTGCCACCGCCCCCGCCGGAGCAGGCGGTGAGCCCGAGCCCCGCGGCGCCCGCCAGGGCGGCCCCCATAAGGACGGAACGACGAGCGGGGGGCAGACCGGACATGGGAGGCTCCACTGTTCAGCAGGCATCAGCGACGGAACCGACCATACCGGTGGAGATCTCCGCCATCGCACGGGGTGTTCGCGGCGTTTACGGGCCCGGGAACTTCGGCTACGTTCGGGATCCGTGATCACCGTCGCCGGAGAGTCCCTGATCGACCTGGTGCCGCAGAACGCCGCCGCGCCCGGTGAGCCGCTGCCCGCACTGCTGCCACGGCTGGGCGGCGGGCCCTACAACACGGCGGTCGCCCTGGGGCGGCTCGGTGCCCGGGTGGGCTTCTGCTCGCGGGTGTCCACCGACGGCTTCGGCGAGGCGCTGCTCGGCGGGCTGCGGGCGGCCGGGGTGGACCTCTCGCTGGTGCAGCGCGGACCGGAGCCGACGACGCTCGCGGTGGCGGCGCTGAGCGACGACGGTTCCGCGGGATACGGCTTCTACGCCGAGGGCAGCGCGGACCGGCTCTTCCAACTCCCGGAGCAACTGCCCGCCGAGGTACGGGCGTTGTCGCTGGGCACCTGTTCGCTGGTCCTCGAACCGGGTGCGAGTGCGTACGAGGCGCTGCTGCGGCGGGAATCGGCGCGCGGGGTGTTCACCCTGCTCGACCCGAACATCAGGGCGGGGCTGATCCAGGACGGGGACGCCTACCGGAAGCGGTTCCGGGGCTGGCTGCCCGATGTCACCCTCCTGAAGCTGTCGGAGGAGGACGCCCAGTGGCTCGGCGGCACCCCGGAGGAGTGGCTGGCCGCGGGGCCGCAGGCGGTGGTGGTCACGCACGGCGGCGACGGCCTGACCGTACGGACCAGGGCGGGCGGCGAGTACGCGGTCCCCGGTGCGGCGGTCGATGTGGTGGACACGATCGGCGCGGGTGACACGGTCAACGCCGCGCTGCTGCACAGCCTTGCGGAGCGGGACGCCCTGTCGGCCGCGGCGACGGGCGCGCTGTCCGGCGACGACTGGGCCCAGGTCCTGGGCTTCGCGGCCCGGGCGGCCGCGGTGACCTGCTCACGTACGGGGGCCCAGCCGCCGTACGCGCGGGAGCTGACCTAGGGACTCGCACCCTCGGACCGGGGCCCGTGTGGGGGCCGGGGCCCGCGTGAGGACCGGGCCGGAGTCGTTGGGATTGGGCCGGAGTCGTTGGAGTCAGGCCGTTCGGATCAGGCCGGATCAGTCCGGATCAGTCCGGATCAGTCCGGATCAGGAGGGGCCAGGCCCGGCTGCCTGAGCAGGAAGGCGGTCACCGCCGACCGGAAGCCTGCCGGGTCCTCGGCCCAGGGAAGGTGCCCGGCACCGCGCAGGACGACCCGCTCGGCCCGCGGCAGGGCGCTCGCCAGGGAGTCCACGGCCGAGCGCGGACGGAGGTCGCGGTCCCCGTCCACGATCAGTACCGGGATGTCCAGCTCCGCACAGCGTCCGCGCAGGGCGGGGGTGCCCCAGCTCCATCGGTTCTCCGCGTTGATGGTGTCGTTGGCGGCCAGGTTGACCCCGTACCAGGGGGTGGCCATCCGCTCCGCGAGCCGGTGCGCGCGGGTCCGGTCCTGGAACTCCACCGACCAGCGCAGTACGACACTGCTGCGGTCGTCCAGCTCCCCCCGGGGTTCCGGTGCCGCTTCCAGGCCCCGGCGGAACGCGCGGACGAACTCGGGATACCAGGTGTCCACCGGATCGATGCCGGTGCCGGAGACATAGACGAGTGCGCCGACCCGGCCGGGGTGCTCCAGCGCGTAGCACAGGGCCAGCTGAGCACCCCAGGAGTGGCCGAGCAGCGCCATCCGGTCCAGGTCGAAGTGGCGGCGGACTGCTTCGAGGTCGGCGACCGAGCGGGCCACCGTGTACGGGCCGTCGGACGGGCCCGAGCGGCCGCAGCCCCGCTGGTCCCAGCGGTGCACGGCGTACCCGGGCAGCAGGTCGGCCACGTCCTGCAGGGTGTCCCACAGGCCGGGGCCGCCGTGGCAGAACACCACGGGCTGACCCTGGCCCCGGCGCACGGCCCAGAGCCGTGCGCCGTCGTCGGTCCGTACCTCCGTCAAGGCCTCACGCTCCCCCATCCGTCAGGGGCGCCGGCCCCCCGTCACCGCCGGAGTCACGGACAACACCGCGCGGACAAGCACCGCGCGGACAGCCCGGTTCGGACAGCACAGCACGGACTGCGCCGCATCGACAGCACAGTCACGACGAGGCGCGGCGTGTACGCGTCGTCTTCTTCGCGGCCGCCTTCTTCGGCGCTGCCTTCTCCGCTGCCGGCTTCTTGGCCGCTGCCTTCTTCACTGCGGCCCCCTTCGCTGCGGCCTTCTTCGCCGGCGCCTTGCTGACCGGAGTCGCGTCGCTGATCCGGTCGGAGTCCAGGATGTCCCGGAGGAACTTCCCGGTGTGGCTGGCCGGGACCCCCGCGACCTGCTCCGGGGTGCCCTCCGCGATGACCAGGCCTCCGCCGTTGCCGCCCTCGGGCCCCATGTCGATGACCCAGTCCGCCGTCTTGACGACATCCAGGTTGTGCTCGATGACGATCACCGTGTTCCCCTTGTCGACCAGGCCCGACAGCACGTTGATCAGCTTGCTGATGTCCTCGAAGTGGAGGCCCGTCGTCGGCTCGTCCAGGACATAGACGGTGCGGCCGGTGGAGCGCTTCTGGAGCTCGCTCGCCAGCTTCACCCGCTGTGCCTCGCCGCCCGACAGCGTCGGCGCGGACTGCCCGAGCCTGACGTAGCCGAGGCCCACCTCGTTGAGCGTGCGCAGATGACGCGCGATGGTCGGGACGGCCTCGAAGAAGTCCAGGCCCTCTTCGATCGGCATGTCCAGGACCTCGGCGATGGACTTGCCCTTGTAGTGGACCTCAAGGGTCTCCCGGTTGTAGCGCGCGCCGTGGCAGACCTCGCACGGGACGTACACATCCGGCAGGAAGTTCATCTCGATCTTGATCGTGCCGTCGCCCGAGCAGTTCTCGCAGCGGCCGCCCTTGACGTTGAAGGAGAAGCGCCCCGGCAGGTACCCGCGGACCTTGGCCTCCATCGTCTCGGCGAAGAGCCTGCGCACATGGTCGAAGACACCGGTGTACGTCGCCGGGTTGGACCGGGGAGTACGGCCGATGGGCGACTGGTCGACGTGAACGACCTTGTCGACCAGGTCGTCGCCGTCGACCCGGGTGTGCCGGCCGGGCACCGTACGCGCGCCGTTGAGCTCACGCGCCAGGTGCGTGTAGAGGATGTCGTTGACCAGGGTCGACTTGCCGGATCCCGAGACACCGGTGACCGCGGTCAGCACCCCGAGCGGGAAGGGCACGTCGATGTCCTGGAGGTTGTTCTCCCGGGCACCGTGCACCGTCAGCCGCCGCCCCGGGTCCACGGGCCTGCGCACGTCCGGGATCGGGATGGCCTTCTTGCCCGCCAGGTACTGGCCGGTCAGGGACTCCTTGTTGGTGAGCAGGTCCTTCAGCGACCCGGAGTGCACGACCTTGCCGCCGTGCTCACCCGCGCCGGGGCCGATGTCCACGACCCAGTCGGCGACCTTGATGGTGTCCTCGTCGTGTTCGACGACGATCAAGGTGTTGCCCATGTCGCGCAGCCGGATGAGCGTCTCGATGAGACGGTGGTTGTCGCGCTGGTGCAGGCCGATGGACGGCTCGTCCAGCACGTACAGCACACCGACCAGACCGGAACCGATCTGCGTCGCCAGCCTGATGCGCTGCGCCTCGCCGCCGGAGAGCGTGCCCGCCGCGCGGTTGAGCGAGAGGTAGTCGAGACCGACGTCGACCAGGAACTTCAGCCGTTCGTTGACCTCCTTGAGCACCCGCTCGGCGATCTTCTTGTCGCGGGCGTTGAGCTTCAGCCGGCCCAGGAAGTCCGCGCACTCACTGATCGACATCGCGGCGACCTCGGCGATGGACTTCTCCATCACGGTGACCGCGAGGACGATCGGCTTCAGCCGGGTGCCCTCACAGGTCGGGCAGGGCACCTCGCGCATATAGCCCTCGAAGCGCTCCCTGCTGGAGTCGCTCTCGGCCTCCGAGTGCCGCCGCTTGACGAAGGGCACCACGCCTTCGAAGGAGGTCGTGTAGGCGCGCTCCCGCCCGTACCGGTTGCGGTAGCGGACCTCGATCTGGGTCTTGTGGCCGTTCAGCAGGGCCTTCTTGGCGCGCTGCGGCAGCCCGGCCCAGGGGATGTCCGTCCGGAATCCGAGCTCTTCGGAGAGCGCACCGACCAGCCGTGCGAAGTATTCCTTGGTGTGGCCGTGCGACCACGGCGAGATCGCGCCCTCGTCGAGTGACTTGTCCTCGTCCGGGATGAGCAGCTCGGGGTCGACCTCCATGCGCGTCCCGATGCCGGTGCAGTCGGGGCAGGCGCCGAAGGGCGAGTTGAACGAGAAGGAGCGCGGCTCCAGCTCTTCGAAGGACAGGTCGTCGTACGCGCAGTAGAGGTGCTCGGAGTACATCCGCTCACGCTCGGGGTCGTCCGCGGGCAGATCGACGAAGTCCAGGATGACCATGCCGCCGGCCAGCCCGAGCGCGGTCTCCACCGAGTCGGTGAGGCGACGCTTGGCGCTGTCCTTGACCGTGAGGCGGTCGATGACCACCTCGATGGTGTGCTTCTCCTGCTTCTTCAGCTTGGGCGGCTCGGAGAGCTGGATCGTCTCGCCGTCCACCCGGGCACGGCTGTACCCCTTGGTCTGGAGGTCGGAGAAGAGGTCGACGAATTCGCCCTTGCGCTCCCGCACGAGCGGCGAGAGCACCTGGAAGCGGCTGCCCTCCGGCAGTTCGAGGACCTTGTCGACGATGGCCTGCGGGGACTGGCGCGAGATGGGCCGGCCGCACTGGGGGCAGTGCGGCTTGCCGATGCGCGCGAAGAGCAGACGCAGGTAGTCGTAGACCTCGGTGATGGTGCCGACCGTCGAGCGCGGGTTGCGCGAGGTCGACTTCTGGTCGATGGAAACAGCGGGGGACAGCCCCTCGATGAAGTCCACATCGGGCTTGTCCATCTGCCCGAGGAACTGCCGGGCGTACGAGGAGAGCGACTCGACATAGCGGCGCTGCCCCTCGGCGAAGATCGTGTCGAACGCGAGGGAGGACTTTCCCGATCCGGAGAGCCCGGTGAAGACGATCAGGGAGTCACGCGGGAGGTCGATCGAGACGTTCTTGAGATTGTGCTCGCGAGCGCCACGAACGATGAGACGGTCGGCCACGCCGGTCCGCACCTTTCTGAGAGAAGAAGCAGGGGCGGAGCCCCCTCCCCAGGGTATGGGGGGCGCCTCAGCGATGTCTGAAGATGGCTTGTTGGATGTCTCTCACGAGCCTATAGCACGCGCATTCGAATTACGGCCATCGGTAAAGAGCTTCACCCGAAGGAGTGGAGGGGCCTATCGTCAGCCGCATGATCGATCACGTGCGCGACCTGGAATCCCTGGACGAGGCGACCGAACGGCTCCTGGCCGCGGCTGCCGGACTGGACAACGCCACGGCCGCGGAACCGTCACGGCTCCCCGGCTGGTCCCGCGGTCATGTCCTCGCCCATCTCTCACGTAACGCCGACGCGATCGGAAATGTTCTCGCCGGTCTGCCGATGTACGCATCCGCCGAGGCCCGCGACGCCGACATCGAGCGCGACGCTCACCGCCCGCTCGCCGCACAGCTGACCGACCTGCGCGAGAGCGCGGCCCGGCTCCGTGAGCGCGCGGCACTTCCCGCGGACTGGTCCCGCACCGTGACCCTCCGCAACGGCGTCACGGACACGGCCGCCCGCGTCCCCTTCCGGCGGTGGGCCGAGATCGAGCTGCACCACGTCGATCTCGGCATCGGCTACGAGCTGGCGGATCTTCCCGCGGAGTTCACCCGGCGGGAGATCGGCTTCCTGCGGGACCGCTTCTCCGGCGATCCCGCAGTGGCCGGTGTCGAAGGGCCCGCCACCGCGCTGCTGGGCTGGCTGTCGGGCCGCGGCGACGGCAAGGGGCTGACGGTCCCCGGCGGCGGCGCGCTGCCGGTACTGCCGTCGCTCTAGTACTCCGTACCGAACCAGCACTTCGTACCGAACACCCCCGCCCCCGGCCCGGTCTGCCGCTCTAGACTCGGCACCATGACGTACAGCGGAGTGGTGAAGGTCGGCGGCCCGGCGGACGTACACGAGCTGACAGCTCTGATGATCTCCAAGGTCGCGGTGGGCCCGATGAACAACAACGCGTATCTGCTGCGCTGCCGGGAGTCCGGAGAGCAGCTGCTGATCGACGCGGCCAACGACACCGAGACGCTGCTGCAACTGATCGGGGACGACTCGATCGCCTCCGTGGTCACCACACACCGCCACGGCGACCACTGGCAATCCTTGCAGGACGTGGTGGACGCGACGGGCGCCCGCACCTACGCGGGGCGGTACGACGTCGGGGGCATCCCGGTCGCCACCGACGTCCCCGTGGAGGACGGTGACAGGATCTGGGTGGGCCGGGTCGAGCTCAGCGCCCGCCGGCTGATCGGCCACACCCCGGGCTCGATCGCACTCATCTACGACGACCCGCACGGCCACCCGCATGTCTTCACCGGCGACTGCCTCTTCCCCGGCGGGGTCGGGAACACCTTCGACGACCCGAAGGCCTTCACCAGCCTGCTCGACGGTGTCGAGGAGAAGCTCTTCGACCGGCTGTCCGACGAGAGCTGGGTCTACCCGGGGCACGGGCACGACACCACGCTGGGCAATGAGCGCCCACACCTCGCGGAGTGGCGCGCCCGCGGCTGGTGAGCCGCGGGCGTACCCGTAGACCTGCCCCCTTTTTCTCCCTGGGCCGACCGGCCGTCAGGCGTCGATGCCGTCCTTGTCCGACGCCCCGGCCGCCTCCGCTGCCGCTTGCTTCCTGCTGGCGAGGAGGCTGGTGACCGTGGTGACGATCAGCACGCCGCAGATGACCGCCAGCGAGACGGGGATGGAGATCTCCGGGACGGGCACCCCGGACTCGTGCAGCGCGTGCAGCAGCAACTTGACGCCGATGAAGCCGAGGATGACCGACAGCCCGTAGCTGAGGTGCACCAGCTTCTTCAGCAGGCCGCCTATGAGGAAGTACAGCTGGCGCAGCCCCATGAGGGCGAAGGCGTTGGCCGTGAAGACGATGTACGGGTCCTTGGTGAGGCCGAAGATCGCGGGGATCGAGTCCATCGCGAACAGCACGTCGGTGGTGCCGATGGCGAGCATCACGACCATCAGCGGCGTCATGATCCGCTTGCCGTTCTGCTGGATGAAGAGCTTGGTGCCGTGGTAGCGGTCGGCCACGCCGAAACGCCGCTCGACCGACTTGAGGAGGCGGTTCTCCTCGAACTCCTCTTCCTCGTCGCCCGAACGCGCTTCCTTGATGAGCTTCCAGGCGGTGTAGATCAGGAACGCACCGAAGAGGAAGAAGACCCACGAGAAGCCGGCGATGATCGCCGCGCCCGCCGCGATGAAGACCGCACGCAGCACCAGGGCTATCAGGACACCGAACAGCAGCACCCGCTGCTGCAGGTGGGACGGCACCGAGAACTTCGCCATGATCAGGATGAAGACGAAGAGGTTGTCGACGCTCAGCGACTTCTCGGTGATGAAGCCCGCGAAGAACTCGCCGGACGCCTGGCCGCCGCCGAAGAGCAGCAGGCCGAGGCCGAAGAGCGCGGCCAGGGCGATCCAGACCACGGTCCAGACACCGGCCTCCTTGACCGATACGTCATGGGGCTTGCGACCGATCACGAAGTCGGCCGCGATCAGGGCGCCCAGGCCAAGAATGGTCAGGGCCCACAGGGTCAGTGACACGTCCATTACGCCTCCGGCGTTTGCTACGGCTACTTGATCAGCGTCGTCGCTGCCGGAGGTCTCTTCCACCCGCGCCGGACGGACCGGCTCATCGGGCCGGCGCCCCGGGACCTGACAGGTCCGTACTGACGGGTGCGCCGCACTTGGGGAGTACTCCCCTCCGCACCAAGAACAGTACAGGGAACACCAAGGGAAGGTAAAGAGCTTGGTAAAGAATAATCCAAGCACGCAGGTCAAGAGTGCAGAGAGGTACGGAGACGGCAGCGATCCGGGAGGACCGGAAGGGCCTGAAGGCACCTCAAGGGGCTGGGGGAACCGGTCGGGGCCAGACTCGGCGGGCCGCGGCGACCTGGTCGAGCACGTTCCGCAGCACCTCACTGCCCGGTGGCGGCAGCGACGGTTCGTACGTCCAGGCATGCCCGACCCAGGGGTCGGCTATGTGGTCGTCCGGGACCGGGGTGATGCGCAGCAGCGAACGCCATAGCGGGTCGAGCACCGGACCGTACTCCCGTGCGTCCTCCCGGTCGGCGACCATCAGCAGATGGACACCGACGGAGGGCCCCTCGTCGGCCAGGTAGCGCAGGTGTGTGAGGGCGCGGTCATCGAAACCGTGCGGGAAGTCGTTGACGATCAGCAGCTGCTCCGCCGGGTCCAGATCCGGCGGGAGGGAGTCGGCCGCACCTCCGCGCACCGCCATCTGCACCAGATCCACCCGCTGCACCAGGCGCGCCAGTACGGCAGCCACCCCCTGCGCGCCGGTCGCCGGCGGTGCGTCGAGCACTCCGGAGGCGGTCAGCGGAGCCAGCGGTCCTGCGCCCGAGCCCGCCGGATCGATCACCTGCACGGTGAACTCCCCCGCCGGGTGGACGGCGAGCAGGCGAGCGGCGTGGGCGACGGCGGTGTCCATGGCGCGGGTGCGCAGCCCGGCGGAGTCCAGCTCCGCCCCGGATCCGGTACGGCCGCTGTCGACCCAGAGGCCGCGCTCAAGTGGCAGCCGCACCAGCATCGGGATGCGCAGCCCGGGACGGACCGGAAGGTGCAGATCACCGGCGCGCAGCGCGAGCGGAGCCTCGGCCGGGACGCGGTACCCGTGCCAGACGGGGTGGTCCCAGCGGGCGAAGGCCGGGGCCAGGGCCGGCTCGACCACCTCGGACTCGGCGACGAGCTGGTCGAGGTCCCGGTCGAGCACCTCTCGTGCCCGAGCTGCCAGCCCGTCCCGCTTCTCCTGCGCCTGTCTCCGGGCTTCGGCACCTGCGGAACCGGTACGGCTGCGCGGGTCGGAGAGCGCCTCGTCGATCTCGCGTTCCAGACGCGAGTCGGCGAAATCGACAGCGCTGCGGTACGCGGCGGCCGCCCGGGCCAGGTCCTCGAACATGCCCCGGACCTGGTTGTACAGACGCTCCTCCATGGACCAGCCGGTGGCGTCGCCCGCGACGGGCCGGTGCTGCTCGCCGGGCCGGGGGCCGGGCACAGCCGGGGGCGGCGTCGGAGGCGCGGCGCGCTGCCGGCGCGGATGCGTGTAGTCGACCGGGCCGCCCTCGGGGCGCCCGCCGGCTCCGGGAACGCCCGGTCCCTCGCCCGGCACCGGTCGCGGGGACTGTGGCACGGGGGTGGTGGCACGTTCCTCGGGACGGTCACCGAAGCCCGGGCCGGGACGCACATCGCCGCCCGGCACGGTATGCGGCGGGGCCTGCGCGGTGCACGGCGGGGCCACCGAGCGGGCCGCGCTGCCGACGGCTGCGGCCTGGATCGCGTCCGCGAGGTCCCGGGCGCCCGGCAGCCCCTGGTCACCGAGCAGATCGGCAAGGCCGCCCGCGTACCCCTGGCCGACGGCACGGACCTTCCAGGCTCCCTGTCTGCAGTAGAGCTCCAGGGCGACGACTGCCGACTCGGCGCCCAGTCCGGTGATGGTGTAGCTGACGACCTCCGCACCGGCCGGCCCGGTGACAGCGGTGAAGGGTGCGGCGACGGAGGCGAACGAGCTGGGGCCGCCGGGGCCGGTGGGCAGAGCCAGCAGGACGTTCACCCGGTGCACGGCCTCCGGCAGTGCTTCCAGGTCCACCGCGAGCCGGTGGTCCGCCGCCGCCTGCCGGGACACTTCGAGGCCGGGCAGCTGCGGAGATCCGGGATGGGCCACCCACTCCGCGCCGCGGACCCGGCCCTGCTCGTCGCTGAGCGTGGCACCGGCCAGGACCGGCTTCCCTGCCGACACCCGGATTTCCAGTCGGGCCACGGGCAGGGGATGGTTCTGCCCCCGGACCAGCTCGGCCGTCATCGCGCGTGTCCCCTCGTCGCGTTGCACTCGGTCGTCAGCTTGCGGTTCCGCCGGCCGGAACAGCCAGTTCCCGGCAGCCTCGTGCCGCCGGGAACTGCTCGCGCACTCTCGGAGATAGCCGGGTGGTGGTGACCGGCCGGGTGGTGGCGCCTACAGGTGCGGCAGGATCGCCGGCATCAGGTCCTGGAACGTGCGGCCGTTGGCCGGGTTGCCGATGGCCGTCATCTGCCAGCCACCGCCCGAACGGTGCACCTTCGCCATGATCTGGGCCGTGAACTGGCCGCCGCCGTCGAGCGTGTAGCGGGCGAGCTCTTCGCCGTTGGTCTCGTCGACGATGCGGCAGAAGGCGTTCTGCACCTCCTGGAACGTCTGACCGGTGAACGAGTTCACCGTGAAGACGATCTGGTCGATGTGGACCGGGACCCGGGCGAGATCGACGAGGATCGCCTCGTCGTCGCCTCCCTGGCCCGCGCCGCCGACCAGGTTGTCACCGGTGTGCTTCACCGAGCCGTCGTCGCTGACGAGGTGGCGGAAGAACACCACGTCCACGGGCTGCTTGTCGGCGAACAACACCGCCGATGCGTCGAGGTCGATCTCCCGGGTGCGGGAACCGAACAGCCCACGGCGCGGCGCCGCCTGCCAGCCGAGCCCCATCCGCACCGCCGTCAGGGTGCCCCCGTCGTTCTTCTGCAGGCTGATGGCCTGCCCCTTGGTCAGATTGACGCCAGGGCCCTTGGCAAAATTGGCCGTCACGCGCTGTCCCTTCTTCCTGTTTCCCCACGTTTTCCCCGCACCCTACGCAGTCGCGCGGACACCGCAGGAGGGCCGGGGCGTTTTTGTGTCGCTCTTGCAACAGTCGTCCTGGCAAGAGCCGTTCTGGCAAGAGCCGTTCTGACAGCAGCACTTCTGGCAGTAGCGGTTCTGTCAGAAGCCGCTCCTGCGATCGCTCCTGCACCAGTCGTTCTGCGACAGCAGGGTCGGCTGGGTCAGGCCGGGCGGGTCAGGCCAGCCCGCCCTCCTTCATCTGGCGCAACTCCTTCTTCAGCTCACCGACTTCGTCACGGAGCCGGGCGGCCACCTCGAACTGCAGGTCCGCTGCGGCGGCGCGCATCCGCTCGGTCATCTCCTCGATGATCCCGGCCAGTTCCTCGGCGGGGCGGTCGGTCGGGGCCTTCTTCGCCCCCTTCGCGCTCTTGGCGCCCTTGACTGCCGCACCGCCCAGCGCGGGCACCGGGGCCTGCGGCTGCTTCCCGTCCTTCGCCTTGCGGTAACCCGTACCGAGCAGCTGCTCGGTGTCGACCTCCTCGCGCGCGATCGTCGCGACGATGTCGTTGATCTTCTTACGCAGCGGCTGCGGATCGAGCCCGCGCTCCTTGTTGTACGCGACCTGCTTCTCGCGGCGGCGGTTGGTCTCCTCGATGGCCTTCTCCATCGCCGGGGTGACCCGGTCCGCGTACATGTGGACCTGCCCGGAGACATTTCGCGCCGCACGGCCGATCGTCTGGATCAGCGACGTGCCCGACCGGAGGAAGCCTTCCTTGTCGGCGTCGAGGATGGCGACCAGCGACACCTCGGGGAGGTCGAGCCCCTCACGCAGCAGGTTGATGCCGACCAGCACGTCGTACTCCCCGGCCCGCAGCTCGCGCAGCAGCTCGATACGGCGCAGCGTGTCGACATCACTGTGCAGATAGCGCACCTGGATGCCCAGGTTGAGGAAGTAGTCGGTCAGGTCTTCGGCCATCTTCTTGGTGAGCGTGGTGACCAGGACCCGCTCGTCCTTCTCCGTACGCGTACGGATCTCGTGGACCAGGTCGTCGATCTGGCCCTCGGTGGGCTTGACGACGACCTCGGGGTCGACGAGCCCGGTGGGGCGGATGATCTGCTCCACGAAGCCGTCGCCCCGGGAGAGTTCGTACTTTCCCGGTGTGGCGGAGAGGTAGACGGTCTGCCCGATGCGCTTCTGGAACTCCTCCCACTTCAGCGGCCTGTTGTCCAGCGCGGACGGCAGCCGGAAGCCGTGGTCGACCAGAGTGCGCTTGCGGGAGGCGTCGCCCTCGTACATCGCGCCGATCTGCGGAACGGTGACATGCGACTCGTCCAGGACGAGCAGGAAGTCCTCCGGGAAGTAGTCGATGAGGGTGTTGGGTGCCGTGCCGGGGTCGCGGCCGTCGAAGTGCATCGAGTAGTTCTCGACACCGGAGCAGCTGCCGATCTGGCGCAGCATCTCCAGGTCGTAGGTGGTGCGCATACGCAGCCGCTGGGACTCCAGCATCTTGCCCTGCTTGTCCAGCTCCGCGAGCCGCTCCTCCAGCTCCTTCTCGATGCCGTTGACCGCCTTCTCCATGCGCTCCGGGCCTGCCACGTAGTGGGTCGCCGGGAAGATGTAGAGGGACTCGTCCTCGCTGATGATCTCGCCGGTGAGCGGGTGCAGCGTGGAGAGCGCCTCGATCTCGTCGCCGAACATCTCGATCCGGACGGCGAGCTCCTCGTACACGGGGAAGATCTCGATGGTGTCGCCCCGTACCCGGAAGGTGCCCCGGGTGAACGCAACGTCATTGCGCGTGTACTGGATGTCGACAAACCGGCGCAGCAGCTCGTCCCGGTCCAGCTCCTCGCCGACCTTGAGGGACACCATCCGGTCCACGTACTCCTGCGGCGTGCCGAGGCCGTAGATGCAGGAGACCGAGGCGACCACGACCACGTCGCGGCGGGTCAGCAGCGAGTTCGTCGCGGAGTGGCGCAGGCGCTCGACCTCCTCGTTGATCGAGGAGTCCTTCTCGATGTACGTATCGGACTGCGGTACGTACGCCTCGGGCTGGTAGTAGTCGTAGTACGAGACGAAGTACTCGACGGCGTTGTTGGGGAGCAGCTCGCGGAACTCGTTCGCCAGCTGGGCGGCGAGCGTCTTGTTCGGCGCCATCACCAGCGTGGGGCGCTGAAGCTTCTCGATCATCCAGGCGGTGGTCGCCGACTTGCCTGTGCCGGTCGCACCGAGCAGGACGACGTCCTTCTCACCTGCACGGATACGCTTTTCGAGGTCAGCGATGGCCGTCGGCTGGTCACCGCTGGGCTGGTAGGGACTGACGACCTCGAAAGGCGCCACCGTGCGTTCGATCTTGGAAACGGGCCGCATGCAACCACCGTACGACCACCCACTGACAACCGGGTCCGTCCGCCGCCCGGCCGCGTTGTCGGTGGGCCGCCGTACGGTGGGGGCGTGGAGAACGGAACGCAGGTCGTCGAGATCGAGTGGACCACGATCAGCAGCGACATCGGTCCGCTGCTGCTGGCCGCGACCAGCAGGGGGCTGGTGAGCGTCATGTTCCATGCCGTTCCCGCGGTGCGCCGCAGGGCACTGGAGCAGCTGACCGCACGGTTCGCTGCCGCGCCGGTCGAAGCGCCGGAATCGGCGCGGCTGGCGGAGCCCATACGCCAGCTGGCTGCCTACTTCGACGGTGACCTGCGCACCTTCACGCTGCCACTGGACTGGACACTGACCGCCGGGTTCAACCGCCGGGTGCTGCGCGAACTGGCGGACGGGGTGCCGTACGGGTCGGTCGTCGGGTACGGCGACCTCGCCCGCCGGGTGGGACAGCCGGCGGCCGCGCAGGCGGTGGGCGTCGCGATGGCATCGAACCCACTCCCCGTCGTCGTGCCCTGTCACCGGGTGGTGGAGAGCGACGGCGGTCTGGGCGGATTCGGCGGTGGCACGGAGACGAAGCGGCAGCTCCTGGCGCTGGAGGGCGTGCTGCCGCAGCCCCTGTTCTGAGCGTCGCCCGTACTGAGGTCGTCTGTTCCGACCGTCGCCTGACCCGACCGTCGTCTGTTCTGGTCCGACCGTCGTCTGTTCTGGGTGTTCCTCGACGGCCGCGGCCTGCGCGGCCCCGCCAGGCGCACTGGGCGCCCCGGGGCCACGGCGGCCGGCGGGCCCGTGGTCAGTACCTTCAGAGGCTTCAGATGCCTCAAGGCCTCAGATGCCTCAGAGGCTGATGTGGTACGCCTTGCGCAGCGTCTCGTGGACGGTCCAGGTCGTGCGGTCGCCCTCCCGCAGCACACACGCGTCGCCGGGGCCGATCCGCAGCGTCTCGCCGCCCTCGACCGCGACGGTCGCACGCCCGCTGACGACCACGAACAGTTCGTTGGCCTCGGTGTCGGTCACCACTCCGGGCGTGATCTGCCAGATACCGCGCAGCTGTGTGCCGTCCGCGGACTCCCACAGGACCTTGCCGGTGACCACGGGGTCTCCGGACACGATCTGCGCGGGGTCGAGCGGCTCGGGCTCCAGTTCGGCATCCGGTATGTGCACGGCGAAGGAGGGCGGTGTCTGATCACTTGTCGTCATGGCGGGCAACCTTAGCGACCGGGCCGGCCTGGATGAATCCGGTGTCCACGGGCCGTGCCGGCTGGACCATCGCCTTCCCGTTCTGCTGGGCCATCACCTTCCCGTTCCGGCGGGAGCCTCACCGGGCGTGCGCGGCCGATTGTCAGTGGTCGCGTCTAGCTTGGAATCAGTTGGACAGGCCGATCGGGCCGGTCCTTGGGGAGGGGTGTGCTGTGGCCACTGGCGGGTCGGGAGTGACGACATATCTGGAGCTGTCCCAGGAGGGCGCCGGAGCGCACAAGTTCTACGAAGTGACCGTGAACGGGACGACGGTGGCCGTGCGGTACGGCCGGATCGGTGCGGACGGCCAGCGCCAGGTCTCGACCTTCCCCACCGCGGCCAAGGCACAAGCGGCCGCGGCGAAGAAGGTGGGCGAGAAGGTCCGGAAGGGGTACGCCCCCGCGGTGCAGGGGCAGCGGGCGGCGCGGGCGGTGACCCGCCGTCAGGTGACCTCCGCCCCCTCGACGGCCCGGGCCACGGCGCCCGTTCTCTGGCGCTTCCGTACCGGCACTTCGGCGTTCGGGATCCATATCGACGAGGACCACTGCTGGGTGGGCAATCAGCGCGGCGATGTGTACACGCTGGGCCACGACGGCGAAGTGCTGGCGCGCTTCTCGCTGCCCGACGGGGTCAAGTGCCTGGTCGCCGACGACTTCTGGATCTACGCGGGCTGCGACGACGGCAAGGTGTACGACCTGTCGTCCAAGGTGCCGTTCGCCGCCTACGAGATCGCGGAGGACGTGGACATCTTCTGGCTGGACATCCACGAGGGCGTGCTGAACGTGTCGGACCACAACGGCGGCCTCACCGTCATCGACCACGAGGACGAGTTCCAGTGGTCGCGCCGCTCGAAGGGCAACAACGCCTGGATGGTGCGGGCCGACGACCATGCGGTCTACCACGGGCACACGCACGGCGTGACGGCGTACGCGGCCGACGGCAGCGGCGAGTTGTGGCACACGGACACCTTCGGCGGCGTGCTCTTCGGCTGGCAGGAGGAGACGTCGGTGTACGCGGGCACCGGCCGTCAGGTGGTCGAGCGGCTCTCCAAGGCAACCGGCCGGAGCGAAGCGCGGTACCAGTGCGACGCGGCCGTGTACTCGTGTGCGACATCCGCCGACGGTGAGTATGTCTTCGCGGGCGACCTGGCCTCGTCGGTCTACTGCTTCACCTCGGACGGCACCCGGCTGTGGAAGCTGGGAACGGGCGGCGGTTCGGCGCTCTCCATGCAGTACCACGACGAGAAGCTCTATGTCGTGACCACCGACGGCTCGCTGGCCTGCATCGACGCGAGTGAGGCGGCGATCACCGCAGCGCAGGGCGGAAGCCTGCCGGTCGCCGTGGATGTCAAGCAGGCCGCGGCGCTGCCCACCTACACTCCGACGGCGGACGTGGCCACGGTGAGCGCGCTTCCCGCCCCGGGCGCCGGGATCGTCGTGGAGTGCGTCCAGGTCGGGGGCCGACTGCGGGTCCAGGTGGTGTCGGACGGCTATGAGCCGACCTGGCACGTGCAGTTCCCCCGGGGGATACGGCAGCCGGGCGCGCGTTATGTGGTGGACGCCCTGCACTCCTCGTCGGGCGGCTTCTACCGGGTGCGGGGCGAGATAAAGCGCCTGGTCTAGGGACCTCGCGTGCAGGGATCTGCGGAGCCAGGATGACCTTCGTAGCCAAGTGCCTTCATGGCCAGGCGCCTTCATGGCCGGGGTCGTCCGTACCTGGTGCGGCTTTCCGGCTCAGGCCGGTGGTCCGCTCCAGGCGAGATGGCCGGGGTGGTCCGCCCGTACGACCACATCCGCGGTCTCCGCGGGAGCGACCTCTTCCTCGTACCGCTGGAAGGCGGACAGGGTCCACTGCTCGTCCGTACCGGTGCGGCGCTGGAGTGCGCCCGCCGAGAGCCGCAGATGAACGCTCAAGTCGAAGGGAAACCAGTGTCCGAACAGCAACGGCCCCTGCACGATGAGCACCCCGCCGTCCGGCAGCCGCTGATACGGACTGCGCGTGGCGCGGTCGGTCACCGGGTCCCAGAGGTCGGGCAGCACGCGTCCGCTGCCGCCCGCCTCCAGGGGGCCGAAGACCTCGCGCCAGAGCGCGCCGGTGTCGAACCAACCGCTGTAGTACGTGTCGGGGTCACGTTTCCCGTACTCGTACCGGAGTGAGGCCGGGCGCAGGAAGCCCTGCGTACTGACCACATGGACGGACCGGCCGCGGGCCCGCAGCCCCTCGGCGATCGCGGTCGCCAGCTCTCCGGTGGGGGCGGCGGGCGCACCGTCCACCGCGATCTTGGGCCAGGGACCGCCGTCCGCGGCCTTCAGTTCGTCGGCGCTCCGGGCCAGAGCGTCGGTCAGCCGTTCCCAGGAGATCGCTTCGAGTCGCACCCGTTCATCATCACCGAACCGGCCTCTACGATCGGCCGTATGGATCTGGAATTCGCGCAGAAGTTCGCCGCGGAGTGGCGGGAGGACTGGAACTCGCACGACTTGGAGCGCATTCTCGCGCATTACCACGAGGACGTGACCTTCAGTTCGCCGATGATCGAGCGCTTCAACGGTGACGCGTCAGGAACGGTTCGTGGCAAGGACGAGCTGCGGGCGTACTGGCGGACGGGGCTCGCCCGTATCCCCGATCTGCACTTCGACGTCATGGACGTACGGGCGGGGGTGGACTCGCTCGTGATCGACTATCGGAACCAGATCGGAGGGCGGGTCTATGAGGTGCTGACGTTCCGGGACGGCCTGGTGATCGCGGGCTTCGGCGCGTACGGAACGGTCCTTGCCGTCGAAGAGCGGGGCGAGGAGGAGTAGGGGAGTAGAGGAGGGGGACGGGGAACAGTGGGGGCAGCGGGGAGCCAGCACGGTGGCATGGAGCGGGCCCGGAGGTATGTCCAACCCCCGGGCCCTGATGATGCCGCCCCACTGCACACGCCGGCGCGCTTGAGGGCACAGGTCAGCTGTTACGTCGTCGCGCTCTGCCATTGAGCTACCGCCCCAGGGAGAGGGGCGGGCCGGGGTCGAACCGGCAACCGACGACCAAGCCCGTGCCCGGTCGGACCGGCGATGAGCGGCGAATGCTGAGTCTGGAGCGAGAGTCTGAGATGGGACGCGGCTCATGCCGCTGCATCACGACGAACTTCAGTTTCAGCTTGCGCTCCTCGCGCACCCCGGGCCGCACTGAGGCGGCCGGGGAGTCTGTGACGCTACCCCTGCCCGTCCCCGAAGAGGTAGCCGAATACCGCATCGCCCACGTGCTCGTCGGTGACGTCGGCGCTGTTCGCGTCCTCGCGTGCGAACTTCACCGCCTGCTGAAGCTTCTCGATCCGGCCCACCAGCTCATTGACCCGGCGGGCGGGCAGCGAACCGGAGAACTTCACTGTGGTCCAGTAACCGACCGGCACGTCCTCGTAATACACCTCGACCTGCGCCGGATGGTTTTCGGTCGCCTCGGCCTTGACATGGTTGCGGGGCACTTTCCTCGTACGGACCGTGCGCACCGGCTCGGTCTTCCAGGCGTCGGTCGAGGGGTCCTGCACCCAGAATTCGGATGCGTCGAGAATCGGCAGCTTCCGTGCGAAGGAATGGAGATCGGTGAGCTGTTTCTCCAGGAAAAGCAGATAGGAGACCGGCACGGCGGTGAGCAGCACGCGTCCGTCGACCTTCACATCGGCGCGGGCGGAGCAGTTCGCCCAGTCCTTGGTGGCGGTGACATCGAAGAGCCTGGTCAGGGTGGCGGCGGTGTCCCGCAGCACGTCCTCGGCCTGCACCTGTACCCGCGTGGACTCGGGCGGCAACTGCTCGCCCTCCTCGTCCTTCGGCTGGTAGGTGCGGGAAATTCCCGACAGCAGGACCGGCTTCTGCAGTCCCTGCTGGGCCGCGGTGAGGTCCTGGTGGGACTTTGACTTGATTCCCTTTTCGACTGCGATGATCTGATTGAGTTTCGCCACGGATGGAACGTATCAGCGACAACTCCCGTAGATCCAGGGATTATTGCCGCCCGAGTTCAGGGGGGCTGCCGGAGTTCAGGGGGAGAGGAACGGCAGTGGCGCCCCCGGTAGGATCTCGGCATGCCACTGCCCAAGCCATCACCTACACCAGAGAATGACAAAAACGCCATATCTGACAGTGCCCCGCGGACTAGGATGAACAATCCAATAGCGGGCAGCGGGCAGCGGGCAGCGGGCAGCGGGCAGCGGGCAGCGGGCAGCGGACAGCGGACAGCGGACAGCGGCGGATCGGGTAACCGTCAGAAGTCGGTCCTCTTCGCGGCGCGTTCAGCAACCGCCCTGCACCGGCTTCTCGACGTAGCGCCGGTCTTCGCCGGTGACAACCGGATCGGCCGCCGCCGGTTCACTCTGGTCCCGGGCTCTGACTTCGGGGTCGACGCACTCGCCGCGATCGAGGCCGCGGATGCGCGCACCGTCCCCTGGGCGGAGGCCCTGCGGCAGCCGTACGACCTGATTGTCGCCGCCAGCCCCAAAGGCGATCTGGACCTGCTCACCGGACCGCTCGCCCTGCTCCCGCACGGAGCGGGCTTCAACAAGTCGCTCGCCGGGGAAGGATCCGCCGATTCGGCCTCCGGGCTCGATCCGGCGTGGCTGCTGCGCGACGGCCGGCCCCTTGCTGATCTGCACGGGCTCGCCCACCCCGGCCAGGTCGCACGGCTCGCGGCCGGCTGCCCGGCCGCCGCCGCCCGCGCGAGCGTGGTCGGAGACCCCGTCCTGGACCGTATGCTCGCATCGCTTCCGCGCCGTGACGCCTATCGCGCCTCTCTCGGGACCGGAGGCCGCAGGCTCATCGCCCTCACCTCGACCTGGGGACCGGAGTCCCTGCTGGAGCGGCGGCCCGATCTGCCCACCGAGCTGGCCGAGCATCTCGACTGCGACGCCTACCAGTTGGCGCTGATCGTGCATCCGAACGAGCACAGCAGGACGGGCTCGTACGACCTGCGGCAGGCCCTCTCCCCCGCTCTCGCGTCAGGGCTGCTCCTGCCGCGGCCGTACGAAGAGTGGGCCTCGGTCCTCGTGGCGGCCGACGGCGTCATCACCGACCACGGCTCGACTGCGCTGTACGCGGCGGCCCTCGGCATCCCGATGGCAGCGGGATGCGACGGCGGCAGCGAACTCATCCCCGGCACACCGATGGCCGAACTCCTCTCCCGGGTAACGGTCCTGGACACGGCGGCAGACCTGGAACCGGCGCTGGCGGCCAACTCGCCGCAAACGGTCCGCGCCCTGGCCGCACCGGCCTTCGCCGAACAGGGCAGGGCTCTGGACCGACTGCGTACCGAGCTCTACGCGCTGTTGGCCATCGCTCCCCCGACGGCCGCTATCAGCGCCCGCCCTCTTCCGCAGCCCGCTCCTGCCCCGAGCACCCCGACAGCCTTCACCGTGCAAACGGAGATCCACGGGGCGGAGATCCGTATCGAACGCCGTCCCGCCCCCGCCGAACTCCCGGCCCATCACCTCGCGGTGGAACTGGAACGCGCCACCGCCCCCCTGTCCCAGAGCGCGGCACTGCTCTTCCGCCGCCGTACCCGGCCCGACCGGACCGCGCCGCACTCCGTCACCTGGACGGCAGCCGGCTGGACCGCACATACGCTCGCGGACCACCCGGGGCGCCGTACCGCCGCCGTCGAACTCTCCGGCTCCCGCTGGCTGCTCCGCAGGGCGCAGACTCCTCTGCTCACCGTCCGCGTCGAGGGATCCTCCGATGAAGGGACGGTCGTACGGACCGATCCGGCCGCCGTTCTCTCCGGTGTGCACGCCTGGCTCACCGACAATCCGTACCCCGACAACCCGCAACCCGGCGTTCCGGTCACCCTGCACTGCGAAGTGGCGGGCCGGACGTACCGCGCACATCTGGCTCCCGCCGCCGACGACGAGGCCGCGCACGAGCTGTAGCCGCCGCGCATCAGGCACGTGCGGATCAGGACGGGCCGCCCGCGCCGGTGTCCGGGAGACCGCCCTCCCGTTCGCAGATCGCCCGGGCCGACGCCCGGTGCGCCGAGGCCGCCTCCTCGTCGCCGCAGTCCGCCGCCAACGAGCCGAGCGCCTCCAGGACCCGCACCTCGTCCCGCCCGGAGCCACGCTCACGGGCCCCGTCCAGGGCGGCCGCGTAGAGTGCGGCGGCCTCCTCCCGGCGGGCGAGCCCCTGCAGCACCCGGCCCAGCTCGAAGCCGGTCCTGGCGGTCATCCGTTCGCGCTCCTGCTCCCGGGCCATCTCGTGGGCGCGTGCCAACAGCGTTGCCGCCCGGTCCGGTTCGCCCAGAGCCGCGGCGGCCTGGCCCAGCAGGTGGGTCTGGAGCAGTACCCCGTAGGCGTTGCCGATCCGGGTGTGGATCTGCCGGGATTCCTCGAAGTCCGGTACGGCGCTCGCCCAGTCCCCCTGTTCGGAGCGGGCCCGGCCGCGGAACTCCAGCGCGGACGCCCACAGTTTCAGCTCGCCGTCCGCCGGGGCTCCGCCGAGCAGCCGGGCGCCGCCCACTGCGAGCCCCACCTCGGTCTCCGCCTCCTCGTACCGCTTCTGTTCCCACAGCGGGCGGGCCAGTTGGCAGCGCATCCGCACCAGTGCGGCGATGTGCCCCGCGCGCTGAGCGGCGTCCCGGCCCGTGCGGAAGGCCTCGGTCACCTCGCCGTAGTGCGCATGGTCGAGAAAATGCGTCCACAAGGGTTCGCAGAGCGCCCAGGCCTCGGTGTCCATGCCGTACGCGTAGGCCGCACGGACGCATCCGTACAGTGCGAGGTGCTCGCCCTCCAGCCACCGCAGGGCTCCCAGCTTGCCCGCCGCGAACTCCACATCCGGTGCCCCCTCGACGGCGGGCATCGCGTCGGCGAACTTCATGCGCGGTCCGGCGGCCAGCGCGTCCGCCCGCTGGGCCTGGCGCAGATACCAGCGGATCACCCGCCCGCGTGCCTCAGCGGCCTCGGTCTCCCCGCCGTGACGCCGTGCGCAGCGCACTGCATGGGCCCGGAGCAGATCGTGCATCGCCGGGCGGCCGCCCCGCCCTGGCAGCAGCAGACTGGCCCGCTCCAGCTCTTCCAGAGCGTCCTCGGCGGCGTCCGCGCCCTCGCCGAACAGTGCGGTAACAGCCTCCGGCAGGAGATACGGGCCGGGGTGCACCGCGAGCAGCCGGTACAGCCGGGCGGCATCCGGTCCGAGGTCTCCGTATGCCGCGTCCCAGACAGCTTCGACCAAGGGGAGGCCCCTCTCCGCCAGCTCGTCGGTCAGCTGAGCGACCAGCCGCATCAGTGTCCTCCTGCGGTGCTTGCGCAGCCACTCGCCCGCGACCTCCAGCGCGGCGGGCAGGCCGCCGCACGCCCTGGCCAGGGCCTCGGCCGCCGCGGGTTCGGTGGAGAAGCGCGGATCGTCGGCGATGGCGCGCAGCAGCTGCGCCGCGTGCTCGTGTCCGAGCGGACCCAGCGGAATCTCCAGATCGGCGCCGCCCTTCAGGTCGTCCAGCCGGCCCTGGCCGATGGCGATCACGACGGAGTCCGCCGATGCGGGCATCAGCTGTTCCAGCTCAAGCCCGAACCTGACGTTGTCGACCACGAGGACCAGGCGTCTGCCCTGAGTGCGGGCCCAGTACTGCCGACGGCGTCCGGCGTACGCCGGTTCCACCCAGTCCGGCCGCACGCCCAGCGAGCGGAGCAGCTCACCCAGGACCTCGGCTGTCTCGACGCCGCCGTCCCGGCGGTGGTCGTCGAGGTCGACGAACCGCAGGGCATCAGGAAATTCCTCGGCCAGTCCCCGCGCGAGCCGCACCCCGAGCGCTGTCTTACCGACGCCGCGCAGCCCGTGGACCGCTACGACGAGCGGCCGCTCCGCAGCAACTCCGCCGACGGCTCGGCCCGTTCCTCTGTGTTCCTGAACCACCCTGGCCACAGAGGCCTGTTCGGTGTCCCGGTCGACGAAGTGCGCCGCGCCGGGCGGCAGCTGGAACGCGGTGATCTCAGGACCTGTATCCGCACTCTGATGAAAGTGGACCTCCCCCACGCTTCCGGCCTGCACGACCGTCCCCACTCGGGCCTGCCCGCTCACGCTGTTCCGCGTCTCTTCGACCACGTGTCAACTCTATGCAGTACCACTGACATTGGGGTGCTCCGCCAGGGGAAGTAATGGGCCATGACGGATCGCCCGCTGCTGCTGATCGACGTGGATGGCCCCCTCAACCCGTACTCCGCCCGGCTCGCCCGCCTGCGCGGATACACGGCCCACCGCTTCCACCCGGCGAACTGGCTCGCGCGCCAGACACCGGGTTCCCGGGCCCACCGGCGAGGCCTGTGCGTGCGGCTCCATCCGGAGCACGGCGCCCGCCTCACCGCCCTCCCCTTCGAACTCGTGTGGGCAACCACCTGGATGCACGAGGCGAACGAGATGATCGCCCCGGCCATCGGCCTGCCGCGCGCCCTTCCGGTCATCGAATGGCCCGAGCTCTTCGCGACGGATCCCGACGGGCTCTACTGGAAGACCCGCCCACTCCTGGAGTGGGCCGCGGGCCGCCCCTTCGCCTGGGTGGACGACATGATCACGGACCTGGACACGGCTCATGTCACGACACACCATGACGCGCCGTCGCTCCTCCTGCGGATAGCCCCCCGACACGGCTTGCGGGAGAGGGACTTCACCACTCTGACCGACTGGTCGAAGTCATTGTGACGCCGGGGCCACGCCCGTGACGCCGGGGGCCACGCCCCGCTCGGGAGGCTGAGCCTCCCGAGCGGACGGCGGGAGACAAAACAAAAGGCAAAGAGGGTTACCCACTCCTTGCCACTCTTAATTTATAGCGCACTGGGGGGCTTGCGGCAAGGCCCCGGTCGTACCGCAGAATCGTCGGCCGAGGCCGGAATCCACGGAAACGGAAAAGGAAACAGAAACACAAGCGCCGGTCGCGAAATGTGCCGCCACCATGCCCGCGGTGATGCCCGCAGTGATGGCCGCCAAGCCCGACGCCTTCGTCACACCGGTCCAGAAGCCGTGCTGCGCGCGTGCTGAACGCGGGCTGAGCGCAAGGGCGGCAAGGGCGCGCGCAACGGCCGCGAGCCACCTCGGATCGGACCCAACAGATCGGAACCAGCGACGTGAACCCTCTGCCCACCAGAGCGTTCGACCTCCCCGACCGTCTCTCCCCCAAGGCCGACCCGGCACTGATCTCCGGCGATGAGCAGCACTTCGCGGCCATCGCGGAGTGCCTCGACCAGTCGATCGCCGAGCTCTCCGCCCGCCTCGATGCCGAGCGCAGGGCGCCCGGCGGCATCGGCCGGCAGGCGATGGACCGGGACATGGAGATCCACCGGCTGACCGCCCGATTGCGCACACTGCGCCGTTTCGGCCTGGATCTCTGCCTCGGGCGCATGGTCGGCGCGGACAGCCCCGACCCCGTGTACGTCGGACGCCTCGGCCTCAAGGACAGCGCGGGCCGCCGGCTGCTGCTCGACTGGCGCTCCCCCGCGGCCGAGCCGTTCTTCGGAGCCACCCACGCCAACCCGATGGGCCTGGCGAGCCGCCGCAGATATCGCTGGACGGACGGTCTCATCAGCGACTACTGGGACGAGGTGTTCACCTCGAAGGGGTTTGCCGGACATGCCGCGCTCGACGACCAGTCCGCCTTCATCGCCGGCCTGGGCGCCCATCGGTCGCCACGGATGCGAGACGTACTCAGCACCATCCAGGCCGATCAGGACGCCATCATCCGCGCGGGATCCCGCGGCGCCCTCGTCGTCGACGGCGGCCCGGGTACCGGAAAGACCGTCGTCGCTCTGCACCGCTCCGCCTACCTCCTCTACTCCGACCCCCACCTCGGCCACCACCGGGGCGGCGTGCTGTTCGTCGGTCCGCACCAGCCGTACCTGGGGTACGTCGCCGATGTCCTCCCCAGCCTCGGAGAGGAGGGCGTGCAGACCTGCACGCTGCGGGACCTCGTCGCCGAGGGGGCCGCGGCAGGGACCGAGACCGACCCGGGCGTGGCCCTCCTGAAGTCGTCCGCGGACCTGGTCGGGGCGGTCGAGACGGCCGTCAGGTTCTACGAGGAGCCGCCCGCCAAGGGCATGACGGTCACGACCCACTGGTCCGACATCTGGCTGAGCGCCGACGACTGGGCCGTCGCGTTCGAAGCAGCGGAACCGGGCACTCCGCACAACGAGGCGCGCGACCAGGTCCGGGAGGAGCTGCTCACGATCCTGGCGGACAAGGTGGTCAGGACCGACCAGCACGACGACGGCGATGTACCGGCCGAACTGCTCCGCAAGTCGCTGCTGCAGGACCGTGAGCTGCTCACCGCCTTCGACCGCGCATGGCCACTGCTCGAAGCGGCTGACATCGTCGGAGACCTGTGGTCGGTGCCCGCCTATCTGCGGATGTGCGCCCCCTGGCTCGGCCCCGACGACGTCCGGCGGCTGCAGCGCGCGGACGCCCAGGCCTGGACGGTGTCCGACCTGCCGCTCCTGGACGCGGCACGGCAGCGGCTCGGCGACCCGGAGGCGTCACGGCGCAAGCACCGGCACAACGCCGCCGTCGCCGCCGAACGCGAGCAGATGGCCATGGTCGTCGACACCCTGCTCGACGCGGACGACGACGGTGAAGGTGTGCTGACGATGCTGCACGGACAGGACATCAAGGACAGCCTGGTCGACGAGACCGCACGGCCCGGCGCCGAACCGGACCTGCTCGCAGGACCGTTCGCACATGTCGTCGTGGACGAGGCGCAGGAACTGACCGACGCGGAGTGGCAGATGCTGCTGCTCCGGTGCCCGTCCCGGAGCTTCACCGTCGTCGGGGACCGCGCCCAGGCCAGGCACGGGTTCACGGAGCCGTGGCGGGAACGGCTCGAACGGGTCGGGCTCGACCGGATCAGCCTGGCCTCCCTGAGCGTCAACTACCGGACGCCGGAGGAAATCATGACGGAAGCCGAGCCGGTCATCCGGGCCGCGCTCCCGGACGCCAACGTGCCCGCCTCCATCCGCAGCACCGGGGTCCCCGTAGTACACGGATCCGCCGCGGATCTGGCAGCGGTCCTCGACACCTGGCTCGCCGCACACGCCGAGGGGATCGCGTGCGTCATCGGCGATCCCGCGTTCCGGTCGACGTCCCGTGTCCGGTCGCTGACCCCGGAGCTGTCGAAGGGCCTCGAATTCGACCTGGTCGTCCTGATCGACCCGGAGGCGTTCGGCGAGGGCATCGAAGGAGCTGTCGACCGCTATGTCGCGATGACCCGGGCCACCCGGCAACTGGTCATCCTCACCAGCCCCTGACAACGGCCCGTCTCCCTCGCACCGGCCGCACGAACACCTCGCCCCGGCCGGACGAATGCTCTGCACCGGCGGGACGAATACCCGATTTCGCCCGTCCCCACCACGCCGGTTCACCATGTGCAACGGGGGGTTGACCACTCCCCCGCTGCCTCGTACGGTGCTCCCACCTCGAAGGTGTATCGATTAACCACCTGCCGGGTGCCCACTCCCCTGCTCCCCCGTAGGAGGCCGCACGCCGTGCGTTCCATGCTGAATCGCCGTGGGTTCATCTCCGCGGGTGCGGCCGTCGCCGCCGGTGTCGCCGTGCCCGGTCTTTCCGGGTGCGGGATGCTCGGAGGGGACGAATCCGACCCCGACACCCTGGTCGTCCACAGTTCGCTGGGCGGCACCGCGCCCGGCTCCGCGACCTTCCGGGCCGTGCTCGACATGTTCCGCAAGGAGAACCCGGGACTCAAGGTCAAGACCCTGATCAACGGGGACGAGTTGGGACAGGTCTACGAGACGTCGCGGCTGGCGCACAAAGAGGCCGACGTCGTCATGGTCAACCTCTACGACAAGACCGTTTCCTGGACCGAACTCGGCGCCACGGTGACCGTCAACGGCTATCTCGACGACTGGGACCTGCGCAAGCGCATCCTGCCCGCCGCGCTCGCCGAGTGGACCGACGAGAAGGGCCGGCTCCGCGCCCTCCCGTACATCGCGAGCAACTGGCCCGTCGCCTTCAACCGCGGCCTGATGCGCAAGGCAGGCGTCGAGGACATCCCGCTCACCGGGGACGCGCTGATCGCCGCGGCCAGGAAGCTCCGTGCGAAGGGCACCGCCCCCGTCACCATCGGCGGCAACGACTGGACGGGGCAGAAGCTCCTCGCCCAGATCATCCAGTCCTTCCTGACCGCCGACCAGGCCAAGAAGCTCTACGCCACCGGCGACTTCAGCGGGATCAAGGGCGCACGGGAAGGCATCGAGTACTTCGTCGAGCTGCGGGACGCCGGTGTCTTCACCGACAAGGCCCAGGGGCTCACCACCGACTCGATGACCACGCAGTTCAACACCGGGGCGGCCGCCATGCAGTCGGCGATGTCCTCCGCGCTCGCCCGCGTTCCTGACAACGTTGCCAGCCAGACGGATGTCGGCGGCTGGCCGCTGCCTCCCGGCGCTGTGCACGACAAGCCGACCATCCTGCGGACCTTCACCGTCTCCGGTTTCTGGGTCAGCCCCAACGGCACCAGGAAGATCGAGACCGTCGAGAAGTTCGTCCGCTTCATGTACCGGCCGGAGGTCGTCAGCCGGTTCGTATCGGAGGGCGGCCGGGACATGGCGGTACGGACGGACACCCTGAGCGACACGTTCCCGCTGGTCGCCAAGGCACAGCAACTGGGCGACAGCGTCAGCCAGGTGGTACTGCCCGACCTCTACGTACCGCCGTCGGCCGTCCAGCCGATGATCCAGGCCACCAGCACCGCCTTCACCCCGGGCGTCAGCTCCCGCCGTATTCTCTCCGCGCTCCAGGGCGCGTACCGCAACGCCTGAGGAGGCAACCCCATGACGATGACCTCGTCCGTCAGGCCCGCCTCCCGGCAGGCGGTCCCACCCGCCGCGCGGCGCGAGCGGCGCGGTCCGCGCACCACGATCCTCGCGCTGCCCGCCCTCGTCTGGTATCTGGTCTTCATGGTCGGGCCGATGGTCGCGATCTTCGTGATCGCCGCCCTGCACTGGCCCGGCATGCTCCAGCCGACGTCCTTCGCCGGAGCGGGCAACTTCCAGGCGCTCTTCGACGATCCGGTCTTCTGGCAGGCCATGCGCAACACCGGTCTCCAGATGGTCATCGCGCTTCCGGTGATGATCGTCTGCGCCTACATGGTCGGGTACTACGTCGCCCAGAAGCCGCCGGGCCACAAGGTGATCCGCTATCTGCTGTTCGTCCCCGGGCTCATCTCCACCCCGGCCAAGGCCATGGTCTTCTACGCCGCACTCTCCCCGGACGGCCTGGTCAACGGCGCCCTGAAGTCCGTCGGCCTCGGATCGGTGACCGACGCCTGGCTCGCCAATCCCGACACCGCGCTCTACTGCCTGATCGCCCTGGACGTCTGGGCCGGAATCGGGTTCACCGCCGTCCTCTTCGCCGCACGGCTCGACAGCGTGCCCGAGGAGATCGGCGAGGCGGCGCAGCTGGACGGGGCCGGGCACTGGCGCGCCATGTGGCGCATCCACTTCCCGGTCATCAAGGAGTACGTCGGTGTCGTCACGATGCTCCAGTTCCTCTGGACGCTCTTCGGCTCCGCGCAGCAGGTGCTGCTGCTGACCCAGGGCGGCCCCGCCAACTCCTCGACCACGCTGTCCTTCCTCGTCTACGAGAAGGCCTTCATGGAGAGCGACCTCGGCTACAGCCAGGCCGTCGGTGTGGTCCTCTTCCTCGCGGGGCTCGCCGGGCTGCTCGCCATCCGCCGTGTCTTCCGCCAGAGTTACTGATCGGAGCCCGACCCCATGGCCACCATGAAGTTCAGAAAGTCCTGGCTCCCCGCGCACATTCTGGTGTGGGCGTACGCCGTCCTGCTCGCCGTCCCGCTGTACTACTTCCTGGCGTCGGCGTTCAAGTCCAACGAGGCCATCTTCGCCCACCCGCTCGCCCCTCCGACGTCGTTCGGGTTCGGGAACTTCCGTACCGCGTTCGAGAGCGCCGATCTGGGGATGGCGATCCTCAACTCAGGGATCGTCACGGTGTTCTCGCTGGCCCTGACGCTGGGGCTCGCCATACCCGCGGCGTTCGCGCTGGCCCGCGCGCGGGGCCGGGCCGGCGCCGCCATCGAGCGGATCTTCTCGCTCGGCTTCCTCATCCCCACCTTCGCCGCCCTCTTCCCCACCTTCCTGCTCTCCGCTGCCACCGGGCTCTTCCACACCCGGCTGTTCATGGTGCTGTTCCTGCCGGCCACCGCGATGCCGCTGTCGGTGGTGATCCTCATCCAGTTCATGCGGACCATCCCGCCGGAGATGGAGGAGGCCGCCCGGATCGACGGCGCGTCGACCTTCGGCGTACTGCGGCACATCTACACCCCGATGTGTATGCCGGGCATCGCGACGGTGCTGCTGCTGAACTTCCTGACCTTCTGGAACGAGTACCTGTACTCGCTGATCATCATCGGCCCGGACCCGGACCTGCGGACCATCCAGGTCGCTCTGCCCACCCTCAAATCGCAGATCGGCACCGACTACGGCATCCTCACGGCCGGTACGATCCTCACCCTCGTCCCGGTCTGGATCATGTACACGTTGCTGCAGAAGCGAATGCAACAGGCCCTGGTCAGCGGCGCGGTGAAGATGTGAGCCCGGCTCCGGCGGCCGGCTCCCGGCCCACGATCAAGGACGTCGCCGCGCAGGCCGGGGTCTCCACGGCGGCCGTGTCCAAGGTCTTCAACAACACCGGCCGGATCTCCGAGCCGACCCGGCGCCGCGTCCTGGAGACGGCCGGGCGGCTCGGCTGGTCGCCGAGCGCGTCGGCGAGCGCGCTGCGCAGGGCCCGTACGCACACGGTCGCGATGGTCGTACGCCGCCCCACCGACGTTCTCGGCACCGACCTGCACTTCTCCGAGCTGATCACCGGTCTTGAGAGCGAGCTGTCGCCGCGCGGGTACGGGCTGCTGCTGCATCTGACCGGCGATGTGCGCGAGGAGACCGCGCTGTACGAACGCCTCGCCGCCGAGGGCCGGGTCGACGGGGCCGTGCTGACCGAGCACCGGGCCGACGACCCGCGCCCGCCGCTGCTCGAACGGCTCGGACTGCCCGCGGTCCTGCTGGGCACGGCGCACGGCAGCGGAGTCAGCGAGGCGGTCCGCCATCTGCTGGATCTGGGACACCGGCGCATCGCCTATGTGACCGGGCCGACGGGGCTGCTCCACACGCGCTTCCGGCAGCGGGTCTTCGAGGAGACCCTGGCCGGGGCGGGCCTGGCCCCGGTCGCGGTGCTCCACACGGACTTCACCGAGGCGGCGGCCACTTCCGCCACCGAGCGGCTGCTCGCCCTCGACCCGCGGCCCACCGCCATCGTCTTCGCCAACGACTCGATGGCGGTCTGCGGCATCGGCACGGCGCAGCGCGCGGGGCTCTCCGTGCCCGCGGAACTGTCCGTCGTCGGCTATGACAACCTGCCGGTCGGCAGCTGGATCCACCCCCGGCTGACCACGGTCGACCAGTACGTCCAGCGGGCCGGCGCGGCTGCCGCCCGGGCGCTGCTCGCGCAGTGCGGCGAGGACGTACCCCCTGAACCCCTCACCGGACAACCCCGGCTCGTCGTACGCGAGTCGACCGGTCCCGTCTGATTTTCTGGAGCACTTCACATGCAGCGCCACAGCGCCCAGCTCGCCCACGACCCGGCCGTTCTGCCCTGGCTCGGCGCCAACTTCTGGTCCCGCACCGGCGGCCCCCTGATGTGGCGCAATTACGACCCCGGTGTGGTGCGCGAGGAGCTCGCCGTGCTGCGCGAGCACGGGCTCAACATGACCCGCTCGTTCTTCTACTGGCCGGACTTCCACCCCGAGCCGCACCGGATCGACGAGGAACTGTGCGACCGCTTCCGGGACTTCCTGGACGCGCACAGCGAGTACGGGATGGGCACCGTCCCCACTTTCATCGTCGGCCATATGTCCGGTGAGAACTGGGACCCGGTGTGGCGTGCGGGACGCGATCTCTACGAGGACGTGTGGATGGTCGGCCGGCAGGCCTGGTTCGCGAGCGAGATGACCCGGCGCTTCAAGGACCACGCCGCCGTCACGGGGTGGCTGATCACCAATGAGATGCCGGGGTACGGGCGGATCTACCAGGTCGACCCGCCGTCGTCGGATGTGGTGACGGCGTGGGCGCAGTCGATGTGCAACGCGGTGCGGGCGGCCGGCGGCACTCAGCCCGTCTCGCTCGGCGACGGCGCCTGGGGCCAGGAGGTGACCGGGCGCGACAACGGATTCTCGCTGCGCGAGACCGCCGAGTACGTCGACTTCGTCGGCCCGCATGTCTACCGCTCGGACACCGACGCGGTGCGCCAGCACTACCGGGCGGCCTTCGAGTGCGAACTGGCGTCGGTCACGGGGCAGCCGGTGGTGCTTGAGGAGTTCGGCCTCTCCACGGACACCGTGTCGGCGCGCAACGCGGGGGTGTACTACCGCCAGACGCTGCACAATTCGCTGCTCGGCGGGGCGACGGGCTGGATCGCCTGGAACAACACCGACTACGACGACCTGTGGGAGCAGTCACCGTACGACCACCACCCCTTCGAGATGCACTTCGGCATCACGGACGGCGCGGGGCGCGCGAAGGAGCCGCTGCGGGAACTCTCCGCCTTCGCCACGGTGCTCGGCCAGGTCGACTTCGCCCGGTGCCGGCGGTCGGACGCGGGGGCCGCGCTGGTCGTCCCGGCGTTCCTGGAGCGCGGCTACCCGTACAGCAGGCCGGCGGACCGTCCGCTGATCTTCTCCTCGCTCCAGCAGGGGTACGTCGCGGCGCACGGCGCCGATCTGCCGGTCGGGTTCACCCGGGAGGCGGACGGGCTCGCCGAGGACGTCCAGCTGTATCTGCTGCCCTCGACCCGCCAGCTGACGACCCGGACCCGGCGGGACCTGGAGCGGAGGGCCCGCGAGGGGGCGACGGTCTACCTGTCGTTCTGCTCGGGCGAGCACCCGGCGACCCGCGGGCCGTGGTTCCACGACCTGGACGGGCTGTTCGGCGTGGAGCACCAGCTGTCGTACGGGGTCGCCGAGCCGGTCGAGGACACCGTCATCGACCTGACCTTCACCGAGGACTTCGGCCCGCTGAAGGCCGGCGAGACGCTGCGCTTCCCGGTCGCGGGGAACGAGGACAGCATCGCCTACCTGCCGGTCGTGCCGGTGGGCGCGCGCGTGGTGGCGACCGACGCGCACGGCCGGCCGGCGCTGCTGGTGAACGAGACGGGGGCGGGCCGGACGGTGCTGGCCACCTATCCGCTGGAGCACATGGCCGCCCGCACCCCGCGCGTCAACCCGGAGCAGACGCACCGGCTGTACGAGGCCCTGGCGGAGGTCGCGGGGGTGGCGCGTCCGGTGACGGTGGACACCCCGTATGTGAGCGCCGATGTGCTGGTGCACGAGGACGGCCGGCGCTTCGTCTGGCTGGTCAGCCAGTCGCAGGACACGCTGACCGTGCGGCCGGGCGGGGGCAGGTTCTTCGGACTCGGTACGGGGGTGGAGTCGCCGGAGGTCACGCTGGAGCCGTACGGGGTCCAGGTTCTCGAACTGCGGCAGTCCGATGTCCCGGGCTGAGTCCGAGGCAGGTGCGGTCCGGCCGGCCGGAGAAGGACGGGCAACCGGACAACCAGGGACAACGGCCGGTGTTACGTCCTCTCCCGCCCGCAGTGACGGAGGCCGTTAGGGTGGCGGGATGTGGCTGCGGGTGCCGGTGGGGCGGGATGCGGAACAGTGGGTGACACGGACCGGGGCCCGGCGTGTGCTGTTCGTCGTGCACAACGTGACGTCCGCGACCCGACTGCTGGACGTGCTACCGCTGTTCGACAGCGACCTGGACGTACAGGCGCTGGCCACCTGCACCGGGTCCTCCCCCTTTCTGGGGGGAGTGGCGGATCTGCTCGCGCGGGCGGGGCTGCCGGTACTGCCCTGGGAGCAGGCGCGGGAGACCGATTTCGATCTGGTGGTCAGCGCGAGTTACGGCGGTGAACTGGACGCGTTCCAGGGGAAATTGGCCATCCTTTCGCACGGGGTTGGTTACAATAAGAGGCTGGCCACACCGGACACCGGACACCGGACACCGGACACCGGACACCGGACACCGGACACCGGACGGGCGGAAGGCGGACGGGCAGAGGGCGAACCGGCGGAGTGCGCGGGCAGGGGGGAAGCCCGGACCACCGCGCCCCCGTCCGTCCCGGTCTTCGGGCTCGCGCCCGAGTGGCTGCTCCACGGGGGCGTACCGCTGGCCGCCGCCACGGTCCTCTCCCACCCCGAACAGCTCGAACGGCTCCGCCTCTCGTGCCCCGAGGCCGTGCCGACCGCCGTACTGGCCGGGGACCCCTGCTTCGACCGGATCCTGGCGGCCCTGCCCTCGCGCGAGTCCTTCCGCCGCAGGCTCGGCGTCACTCCCGGACAGCGGCTGGTGGTCCTCAACTCCACCTGGGGCCCGCACTCGCTCTTCGCACAGGAGAGCTTTCCGTGGCTGCTGCGTGAGCTGACGGGCAGTCTGCCTGTTGACGAGTACCGGATATGCGCGGTTCTCCATCCCAATATCTGGCACGGCCACGGACCGGGTCAGATAGACCGGTGGCTCAGGCGGGCGCGGGACGCCGGACTCACCGTCATACCGCCGCTCGGGCCCTGGCGCCAGGCACTTGTCGCATCCGACGCCGTCATCGGCGACCACGGGTCGGTCACGTTCTACGCGGCGGCCATCGGCCGGCCCGTCCTTCTCGGCGCCTTCCCCCACGAGGATCTGGACCCCGCTTCGCCGGTGGCGGCGCTGGGCCGGACCGCGCCGCACCTGCGCCCGTACAAGCCGCCGCGCCCGCAGATCGAGGGCCTGCTCGACGGGTGGTTCCCCGGCCGGCACGACGCGGTCACCGCGCAGACCACATCGGCACCCGGTGAGTCGGGCACGCTGCTGCGGCGGACCTTCTACCGGCTGCTGCGGCGGGACGAACCGCCGTGGCCCGCGCTGCTGGACCGGCTGCCGGCGCCGGATTCCGGGCCCGCCCGGGTCCTGTCCCCGCTGCGGGTGGTGACCCGGATGCTGGGCGACCGGGAGGTCTCCGTCACCCGTTACGCGGAGCCTGCGGCCGATCCGGAGCCGGATGCCTCTGGTGACGCGCACACCGTGGTGCCCGACAAGACCCCCGACCCGAGCCGGATCGCGCTCGCCGATCTTGTACTGAGTCACGGCCCGGACGACCCGGCCGACGGCGCCGGTGACGGGACCGGCACCTGGGCGCCCGGCCCGGCCGTCGCATGGGCCACCGCTGTGTCGCACCGGTTCAGGTACGCGGCGATGGCGGTGGCCGTGACCGGGCGCGACAGCTGTCTGGTCCGCACGGCCGACGGGACCCTGCTCACACTGACCGGGGCTCCCACCGGGACCGGACCGGGCCCCGATCCGGCGGTGTACGCCTCCGCGCTGCACGCCTGGCTGGAGAGCGGCCACGTCATCGGCGACCTCATCGCCGGGGATCACCCCGGCCACCTGACCGTGGTGACCGGGACCGCCCGGCATCAGATGCGGGTGACGCTCACTCCATAGCGTCCAGCTCCGCCCGGACCTGCGCCGCCCCCGGCGCTCCCGTTCGCTCGTGGAGAGCCAGGGCCTCACGGAGGAATGCCTTCGCGCGCTCCGGTACTGCTGCCGCCTCCGCCCGCAGTTCCGCGATGGCCGCCTGCTGGACGACCGCGTCCTCGGCGGCCATCCGCTGCGCCGCGTCGGCCAGCCACCGCTCGGCCCCCGCCGGATCACCCGCGGTGAGCGCCGTCTCACCGAGGCTCATCAGGGCGCGTGCCTCGTTGTACGGGTCGGGAAGGGACCGGAGCCGCTCGCGAGCCGCTTCCAGCTGCGCGGTGGCCTCGGCGAACCGGCCCTGTCCGGCGAGTGCCCGGCCGATGTGGTGGTCGAGGAGCGCGAGGGCCCGTGCGTCACCGACCTGCCCGGCCGCCGCGCGGGCCAGGGCGAGGCTGCTCTCCGCCTCCTCGTACCGGCCCTGGCGCAGCCGCAGCAGCCCCAGCGACTCCCTGGCCGTGGACTCACCGCGCGTATGACCGCAGGCGCTGTCGGCCGCTGCCGCCGCCCGGAACTCCTCCTCGGCTTCCGCGAATTCGGACAACCCGAGGTGAGCGAAGCCCAGTTGGGTGTGCATCCGCCCGGCTGCCTCAGGTGTCTGCGGAGTACGGCCCGCCGCTTCCACCCCGAGCCGGTGGGTGGCCTTCCACTCCTGGTGGAACCCCATCCGCAGATACAGGCCCCACAACGCCTCGCACAGCTGCCAGGTGAGGTCGTCGTGCCCGTACTCCGCAGCCGTCCGCACCGCCTCCGCCAGATTCTCCCGCTCCGCCGCCAGCCGGTCGAGCGCCTCGGCGGGCGATGCATACGCGGGCGGGGCGGCGGTGATCCGGGGGTAGGCGGGGCCCAGATGCCAGCGCCCGGGGATCACACAGGCGTCCGCGGCCACTGCCGTGTCCAGATGGTGCAGGAGGAGCCGGCGGACGGCCGCCGCCGAGCGGGCCGGACCTTCCTCGTGCAGCGCGCGCTGTTCGGCGTGGGCCCGGATCAGGTCGTGGAAGCGGTAGCGGCCCGGCGCCGTCTCCTGCAGCAGATGGATGTCGGCGAGCTCTTCCAGCAGCTCCGCCGCACGGGGTTCCGGTACGTCCGTGAGCTTGGCCGCCGCGGCGACGGTGACCGAGGGCCAGGGCCGCAGTCCGGCGAGACGGTAGAGCCTGGCCGCTTCCGGTGACAGATCCGCGTAGGAGGCGTCCGCGATACCGGGGACAGGGTCCGCCGGGCCGTGCTCCGCGGCGGGTTCCTGGTGTTGTGCCATGTCGGACTCCAGCCGTTGCCAGGACAGATGCGGTCTGACGGCTACCCGTTCCCCGGCCATGCAGAGCGCGAGCGGGTGCCCCGCGCAGCGCTCGGCGACGGCCCGCACCCCGGCGGCGTCACGGCCGTGTGCGATACGGGTCAGCAGCAGCTCGGCGTCCGGTGGCTCCAGCGGGCCGAGTTCGATGTGGTGGGCGCCCTTCTCACGTAAGAGCTTGGGCAGTCTCCTGCGGCTGGTGATCAGGGTGAGAGAGCCGGGTGCGGCGCTCAGCAGGGGCAGCACCTGGGGTACGGAGTGCGCGTTGTCGAGGACGGTCAGAAGTCTGCGTCCCGCGGTGAGGGTGCGGAACCGCTCGGCCTGGGCGCCCTCGTCCGCCGGAACCCATCGCGGGTCCATCCCGAGGGCGTGCAGGAAGCCCACCAGTACGACCGAGGGGCTGAGCGCGGTGGCCGTGGACTCGCCTCGCAGATCCACGTGCAGCTGCCCGCCGTCGTAGCGCCGCGCGAGGCCGGTCGCCCAGTGCAGCACGGTCGCGGACTTGCCGATGCCCTCGGAGCCGCACAGGACGACGACCTTGGGCGCGTCGTCGTCCTGCGCCAACAATGCTTCCAGTTCGTCCAGTTCGCACCGCCGGTCGGTGAAGTGCCGGGGAGCCGACGGCAGCGCGCGGGGCACCGGGGCGCCCGGCACCAGGAACGGCGCCGGGGCCTGCTGGAAGCTCACACTGCCGATCCGCTCCGCCTGCACAGTGGGGCCGTGGACCGTACCGCTGATGTCGTTGCGCACAAGGCCCTCAGCCCTGGCCGGGGTGCAGATTCTCGATGTTCCCGGCCTGGATCATCATCCCGTACTGGTTGACGCCGCTGAAGCTGATATTGACGTCGCCGGTGCGCTGAACGGGCGCCGGTGGGGCCAACTCATCGACAAGCTCGCGCAGTTCCGCTGCGGCGTCCGGATCGGCCAGCAGCGCGCGGCGCATCCGCAGCCGCCACTCCCCCTGCACATCGGCGGCGGCCTCCTCGTCGCCGTCCTCCCGGGCGGTCGCCAACTCGGCGCGGGACGCGTCCAGTTCGGCGGAGACCGCGGCGGGGTCCACATTGCCGCGGCGGGCCAGGAAGGCAGCCACCCGGTCGCGCGTACGTGCCCATGCGTCGGTCGCCATCTGCTGTACGAGCGTGGTCGCCCCCGCCGTCACCAGCGCCGTCAACTCCGCGTCCACCGTGCCCCCTTGATTCGGATCGTCTGCGTCGGGTCGTGCGAGCCGGGTCGTGGGTCCTGTTCGCATACCGCTCTTCAAGATTAGCGCCGGAGCGCCTCCACCGGGTCGGGGTGCGGGGTGTCGCGGGGCCACCAGTCGTCCCGGCCCGGGTCGGATTCGTACGCGTACCAGCGACCGTCCCGGCCGAAGCGGAGCTGGAGCGCGCCGCCGGGCACGGTCAGCCGGTTGCGCGAGGGCTGGAAGCGCGGCAGCCCGGCGGCGGCCAGCGCGGGACGGGCCCGGTCGAAGGGGCCGGCGGGCGGATCCCACGGGGTTTCGAGGACGGCCAGGCCTTCGGCGCCGCCCTGTCGCCAGGCGGCCACCGCCCGCGCCAGGTCGGTGGGGGTGCGGCCGGTGGCCGACGCGAGTCTGCGGTAGAGCGTCCGGGTGGTGGCGGTCAGCCCGGCGGTGGGGCGGGCCGCTGCCAGCCGGACCGCGTCCTGCCAGGGGGTGAGGCCGCTGACGGGGTCGGCCCCGGTGGTGAGCAGCGTGTGGGCGCGCGCCGCGGCGTCGGTGGCGAGGTCGTCGAGGGCCGAGGGGTCGGGGGCCCCGGGCGTCTCGGGATAGGCGGGCGGACGCCCGGGGTACGGCCCGACGGGCAGCGGCGGGGGCAGGGGTGGCAGGAACCGCGGGGCGAGGGCCTCCCGGGCGGGGACTCCGGGGACGGGCGGTGCGGGTGGCTGCTCCCGTGCCGAGTGGGCCGCGCTGCGCCGGGCCAGTTCGTCGAGGAGTTCACGCTCGCCCCTGCCGCGCATCAGGAGCAGGACGAACGGGTCTGCGTCGAGGAGCCGGGCCGTCTCGTAGCAGAGGGCTGCGGCGTGCTTGCAGGGGCGGCCGCTGTCCGGGCAGGTGCAGGACGGGACGAGATCGCCCGGCGCCGGGAGCAGGGCGACACCGGCCTCGGCCGCCGCGTCGACCAGCGAGTGGGGCATGTCCTTGTCGAGCAGCGCGGCGATATGGCCGGGCTGGGCCGCGGCCGCTTCCAGGAAGTGGTCCCAGTCGGCGCCGGAGAGCGTACGCAGCCGCAGTTCCGCCCGGTAGGGGCGCGGGCGGCTTCCCTGCACATAGGCAAGGATGCGGCCCGGTGCGACGTTCACCGCGGCGACATGGCCGCCGTCCGCATAACTCCTGCCCCGTTCGAGGCGGCCCGCGTCGAGCGACAGCGCCTCCAGGGCGGCCACCCAGGCGTTCCCCCACCAGCTGCTCATGAGGCCCTCCGCAAGGACACCAGGTCGGCGAGTTCCGCGTCGCCCAGCTCGGTGAGGGCGCTCTCACCGGAGCCGAGCACCGCGTCGGCCAGCGCACGCTTGGCCGTCAGCATCTCGGCGATCCGGTCCTCCACGGTGCCTTCCGTGATCAGCCGGTGGACCTGCACGGGCTGGGTCTGGCCGATGCGGTACGCACGGTCCGTGGCCTGTTCCTCGACGGCCGGGTTCCACCATCGGTCGTAGTGGATGACATGACCGGCTCGGGTGAGGTTCAGCCCGGTCCCGGCCGCCTTGAGGGAGAGCAGGAAGACCGGGCACTCGCCGGCCTGGAAGCGGTCCACCATCTCCTCGCGCCGGGCCACGGGCGTTCCGCCGTGCAGGAGTTGTGAGGGGATGCCGCGTGCGGTGAGGTGTTCGGAGAGCAGCCGGGCCATCGCCACGTACTGGGTGAAGACCAGGACGGCGCCGCCGGATCCGCCCTCCGCGAGGATGGTGTCGAGGAGTTCGTCGAGGAGGGCGAGCTTGCCCGAGCGTCCGGCGAGGCGGGAGGGGCCCTCCTTCAGATACTGCGCCGGGTGGTTGCAGATCTGCTTGAGCGCGGTGAGCAGCTTCATGATCTGGGCGCGCCGGCCGAGGCCCTCGCCGGCTTCGATGACCGCCATCGACTCGCGGACGACCGCCTGGTAGAGCGATGCCTGTTCCCTGGTGAGCGGGACGGGGTGGTCGGTCTCCGTCTTGGGCGGCAGCTCGGGGGCGATGCCCGGGTCGGACTTCTTGCGGCGCAGGAGGAATGGTCTGACGAGCCGGGCCAGCCGCTCGACCGCGCCGTCCTCCTCGCCGTTCTCGACGATCCTCGCGTGGCGGGCGCGGAACGTCTTGAGCGGGCCGAGAAGCCCGGGGGTCGTCCAGTCGAGGAGCGCCCACAGTTCGGAGAGGTTGTTCTCCACGGGTGTGCCGGTGAGCGCGACCCGCGCCGGGGCCGGGATGGTGCGCAGGGCTTTCGCCGTCGCCGCGTTGGGGTTCTTGATGTGCTGTGCCTCGTCGGCGACGACCATGCCCCAGGGGTGCCCGGCCAGTTCGGCGGCGCTGGTGCGCATCGTGCCGTACGTCGTCAGGACGAAGCCGCCCTCGGCGCCGGTCAGCGAGCGGTCCGTGCCGTGGAAGCGGCGTACGGGCACGCCCGGGGCGAAGCGGTTGATCTCGCGCTGCCAGTTGCCGAGCAGTGAGGCGGGGCAGACCACCAGCGTGGGTTCGGGCCGGGCGCGGTGCAGATGGAGGGCGATGAGCGTGATCGTCTTGCCGAGGCCCATGTCGTCGGCGAGGCAGCCGCCGAGGCCGAGCGAGGTCATCAGATCCAGCCAGCCGAGACCGCGCAGCTGGTAGTCGCGGAGCGTGGCCTCAAGTCCCGCGGGCTGCGGCAGCGGCGCCGTGTCCGACGTGAGTCTGGAGTGCAGGGCCGCGAGCGCGCCGACCGGGACCGCATCGACCTGCTCACCGTCCACGTCGGCGCTGCCGGTCAGTGCCACCGAGAGCGCGTCCACCGGTGCGAGGAGCCCCAGCTCCCGCTTGCGTGCCTTCCGCACGAGGGCCGGGTCGATGACGACCCACTGGTCGCGCAGCCGCACGATCGGGCGGTGCGCCTCGGCCAGGAGGTCCATCTCCGATTCGGTCAGCCGGTCGTCGCCGATGGCCAGCTGCCAGCTGAAGGAGAAGAGCTGTTCCGCGTCGAAGAACGCGGTGCCGTCCGTGGCCGAGCCGGGTGCCGGTCTGACGACCGCGGCCGCGGACAGCGACCGGACCAGGTCCCTCGGCCAGTGCACGGCCACGCCCGCCGCGGCGAGCCGTGCGGCCGCGGGGCCGAGCAGTTCGTACAACTCGTCCTCGGACAACGGCAGTACGTCGGGCACCGGCCGCTCCAGGAGCCCGGCCAGCGGGGGCCAGACCCGCGCCGCGCGCCGCAGCGCCAGTACGGCGTCGATCCGCACCCGCGGCCCGAAGTGCTCGTCGCCGTCACCGGCCCAGAGCCGTCCCGCGTCGGCCACCAGCGTCGGGTCGGCGAGGCTGTGCACCTGGACGACAGCCGCGGCGGCCCGCCGCTCCCGTGCCGCGACATGACCGGCTGCTCCGGTGTCACCGTCGGCGCCGTCCGCCGGGGCACCGTCCGCAAAGGCGCTGCCCGCAGGGGCGCCGTCCGCAGGCGCGGCCACGTCGTCGGCCCGGTCGAACAGCTCGTAACCGGAGAGGTCGAGCCGGAGCGAGACCTGTACGCCCGCGTCCGCCCCGGCCGCCACCTCGGCCGCCCACTCGCGCAGCCCCGGCAGCCGCTGCGGTGCGCGGGCGGCGTATGCGGACCCGGCCGCGTGCGGTGCGGCCGGGGTGCGCGGCAGGGCGTCGGCGACGGCGTCGTAGAACGACCGGATCAGCCCTTCGGGCTCGGGGAGCTCCAGGGGCGTGCGGCCGGGAAACGGCACGGCGTACGCCTCGGGCGGCATGGCGGCGGCCACCGCGCGCAGATGTGCGACATCCTCCGCGTCGAGCGGTCCGGCCCGCCAGGCGTCATGGTCATCCGCGGTCAGTCCGGGCAGGAACCGCCCGCGCGCGGCCAGTTGCAGGGCGTGCAGCGCCGCCGCGCCCCAGCAGCGGGCGGCGGGGTGGGCGACCGGGGAGTGCCGGGCGGCGGCCAGCAGCGGCAGCGCCTCGGTGAGGGGCAGCAGAACGGCGGACACGGTACTGCGACGGGCCGCCGCACCGTGCCGCCGTACGACAACGAGCTCGTCGGGGCCGGCGGCCGGTGGCTGGGGCGCCGCCGGGTCCCAGAAGGCGAACCGGCCCTCGCGGGGCAGGACGGCAGGCAGGAAGACCACGGCCTGCCGGGTGAGCGCCGTGGGTCCGGCCCCGCTCGTCCCCTGCGTCTCCGCTGTCCGCCGCACCCCGCTCACCTGCCCTTCCGCCCTGGTTCCCATCTCTCTGCGAGTGTAGGTGCGGGGTCTGACAGCCGGGTCCGACAGTGGATTCCGACGGCCTGGCCCTGGCGTGCGGCAGGTGCAGGGGGCAACCCCTCGGCGAACTCCGAAGCGGCTCAGCGCACCCCTTCCCACAGGGCCCGCTCCGCCGGTCGTGGATCGTCGACGGGGCCGGACTCGTCGGCGAAGATCATCGTGGTGCGGTCGGGTCCGTACGACGGCCACCCCGGGTCCCCGGTCTCCGCGAAGGCCACCCAGGCACTGTGCACCGTGTCCGCCAGCGCCTGGGGCGGGTGGCTCCCGAGCATCGGGAGATAGGTGGGATCGCGCAGATTGTCGAAGACGAAGCCCAGCTCGGACGCGTGGCAGGCGCCGAGTCCGCCGTCGAACTGCGGTGAGCGCCAGGCGAATTCGTAGACATGCGTACCGGGCACGGCCTCGGCCAGGCGGAGGGCGGGAATCCGGTAGAACCAGTCGGTCGCCACCGCGTCGAGCAGTTCGCCCGCGCTCGCCTGCCCGCGGCCCGCGCGGTAGACGGCGAGGGCCCGGTCCGGGTCGAGGCCGTACGCCGTCGCCGCCAGCCGCAACCGCTCGTCCGTGATCGTGTCCATCCGTCCGGTCGGCACCATGAAGAGGCGGTTCTCCTCCCGGTTACTGCCGACGAGCAGCTCGACACCGCAGTCCGGGCCCGGCAGGGCGAGCCCGGGAGCGACCGGCTCGAAGGGCATCGCATTGAGCGCGGCGTCCCCCCACAGCTCCGGATCGGGACGGCGCCCGATCTCCGCGCGCAGCTCGGCCTGTGCGCCGAGCAGCGTCGCGAGCGGCAGGGCGGCGAACTCCTCGGCGGTCGCGGCGACGCCGAGCCGCTCGGCGAGATGTGCGGCGATCAGCTGGGCGGAGCGGGGGCGCAGGAAGTGATGTGCGCCCCCGCTCTGCAGAACGGCCCGCCTGAACAGCCCGCGCGCCGGCTCCATCCCGAGCAGCACACCGATACTCATCGCGCCGGCCGACTCCCCGAAGACCGTGACCCGGTCCGGGGAGCCGCCGAAGGACGCGATGTTCTCGCGCACCCACTCCAGGGCCGCGATCTGGTCGAGCAGCCCGCGGTTGTCGGGCGCGCCCTCCAGGCTCAGGAAGCCGTCGGTGCCCAGCCGGTAGTTGACCGTCACGCAGACCACACCGTCGCGGGCGAACGCCCTGCCGTCGTAGGCGGGAGCCGACCCCGAGCCGTTCGAGAACGCCCCTCCGTGCAGCCACACCATGACCGGGAGCCCGCCGTTGGGCCCCGGCTCGGGCGTCCAGACACTGAGGTTGAGGCAGTCCTCGCCGTCCTTGCCGAGTTCCTCGGGGATGAGCGCGTCGAAGGGGGGCGCGTACGGCGCTCTGGGCGCGGTCGGACCGTGGGCATGGGCTTCCCGTACGCCCTGCCACGGTGCGGGCGGCGCCGGCGCACGGAATCGGCGCGGTCCGAACGGCGGCGCCGCGTAAGGGATTCCGAGGAAGGACGCCACTCCTGCGTCGTCCATCCGACCGCGGACGGCACCCTGCCGCGTCATGCACACCGGTTCCATCTGGTTCAGATCTCCACTCTTCAATTCGGGCCCCAACGGCTCGATCGGAAACATGCGTTCACCGGCGCGCGGCCCGCCCGGCGGAGTCGGCCGGAGCAGGGAGCGGCGCCGGAAAAGGAGCGGCGCCGGGCGCCTCCCCCCTGATACCGTGCCGCGATCTTCCCGTAAAGATCCCGGCTCCTCATGCCGGGTGAAAGGCGGTCCTGATGGCCCGGCACACCACGGTTCCGACACTCTTCCCACCTCCCGGCTACGCACATGCGGCGGTGGTCGAAGCCGGGCAGCGGCTCGCCTTCATGGCAGGTTCGGTACCGCTCGACGCGACGGGAGAGCTGGTCGGTCCCGGAGATCCGGTGGTGCAGACCGGACAGGTCCTCGCCAATCTGGACGAGGCGCTGCGGGCGATCGGGAGCGATCTCTCGCAGGTCGTCGCCAGCACCGTGTACGTCGTGGGCGACACTCCGGCAGTCCTGTCCGGCGTCTGGCAGGCCGTACAGGCCTCGGGCCTCAGCGCGGGGCCGCACACCTCGACCCTGCTGGGCGTCAGCTGCCTCGGGTACACGGGCCAGCTGGTCGAGATCACCGCGACCGCCGTCGTGGACTGAGCACCGTCCCCCGCGCGGCCCAGCACCGGATGCCGAGGAGTCCGGAAGCGGGCAGGCTGGCTCCCACCAGTGACTCTCCGTACAGACGGGACCGCGCATGTCCGATCACCGGCGCCTCGGCTTCATCGCCGGCGCAGTGCTCCTGCCGTTCGCCGTGGCCGGGTGTTCCGGTCTCAACCGCTCGGCGGTCGGCACGATCTCGTACACCACGCCGGATTCGAAGGTCGTCACCGTCTCGAATCCGTCCGTGACCGGCTGCCACCCGCTGCCGCGCGGGGGCGCCGCGGCCGTCGCCAACAACACCCTGATCGACATGTGGCTGTACCCGGGCGCCGGCTGCACCGGAAAGCCGTCGATGTACAACGCGACCACGATGACGAACACGGTGACACCACCGCTCGTGGCCTGGCGCAGCTACACCCTGGTCCACTGAGGCACCGGGGTCCACTGATACGCCCCGGCCCACCGGGACACCCTGGTCCACCGAGAGGGGCGCTCCGCGGGTCACAGTGTTCGCCACCGGCGGCCGCCGGTACCCCGGGCATCGGGTGTTCACTGTGCGGGCAGCGCCCGGACCCAGGTGCCGTCGTCCGTCAGATATCTGTCCACGACGAGCCCGGCCTCCCCCAGGTGCCGCTCGAACTCCTCGCGGCTCAGCGGACGCGACAGGAAGGTCTGCGTCCAGGTCGCGTCGGGGTAGACGTACTCGCAGAGCATCGCGTCCACGCCGTCACCGACCGGGGTCGCGGACTTGATGCGCACGATCCCGCCCGCGCTGTTGCGCCGCTCCCTCGGAACGTCCGCGTGCCAGTCCAGGCCCTCGCGCTGCACCAGCACACAGCCGTCGTCCTTCACATGGCGCCGGCAGGTGCGCAGCAGCCCCTCGCGTACCCGCGGGTCTCCCGCGTGCACCAGAAACGACGCCAGCAGCACCACGTCGTAGCTCTCGCCGGTGTCCAGCTTCTCGATCGGGCTGCAGACCGTGCGGACGCCGTCGACGCCCGCGATCTGTTCCAGCATTCCGGGTGACTCGTCCACCGCGGTGACCGTGAAGCCCCGTTCGGCCAGCGGACGGGTGACCCGGCCCGCCCCGCTGCCCAGTTCGAGGACGCTCGCTCCGGCCGGGACCGCAGCGGCCACGACATCCGGTTCGTCTCCGACCGGCAGCCGCTTGTACAGCTCGACGGAACACCCGTCGGGCGTTCTTGCTCCCGGCCCCGTGCCTTCGTACCCCTCGCGCATCCTGACGCTCATGCCGTACAGAACGAACGTGCCCCGGCCGTCGTTCCCGCCGCCGTCCCGAACTCCCGGGTCAGTCCTCGGAGTCGAACCGCGCGGCCCGCAGATACTCGGGCTGCGGGTCGAGCGCAGCGGCCAGCCTGAAGTGACGTCTGGCCTGTTCGGGGCGGCCGGCCCGCTCGAAGGTGCGGGCCAGGGCGAAGTGCGCGAAGGCGTTGTCCGGCTCGCGTTCCAGGACCAGCTGGAACTCCAGCTCGGCCGGACGGAGTTGCGCGGCGGCGAAGAACGCCCTGGCGCGCAGCAGGCGTGCCGCGGTGTTCTCCGGGTGAGCCGCGATGACCTCGTCCAGCAGCTTCACGGCACCACGCGGATCACGGGCGTCCAGCAGCTGTTCGGCCGCGCGGTAGTCGATGACGTGGGTCTCGGGGTTGCTGTGGGACATCGGTGCTGGCCTTTCTCCGTCGTAGCTGAGGCTGCTGTGGTTGCTGTGGCTGTGGCTGCCCTGACCACTGCCGGTCCGGTGGGACAGGCCGGTGGGGCGGTCAGCCCCCGGCCCGCTCCGTCAGCCGCTCCCAGACCGAGCGCACCTGCGGTTCCAGGGCGTCCAGCGGGCCGTCGTTGTCGATCAGGATGTCGGCGATCTCGCGGCGCTGCTCCCTGGTGGCCTGGGCGGCCATCCGGGCACGTGCCTCGGACTCCTGCATTCCGCGCAGCCGTACCAGCCGGTCCAGCTGCGTTTCCGGCGCCGCGTCCACCACGACCACCAGGTCGTAGAGCGGGGCGAGGCCGTTCTCGGTCAGCAGCGGTACGTCGTGGATGACGACCGAATCCGCCTGCGCCAGGCCCTCCAGCTCGGCGGAGCGGGCTCCGACGAGCGGGTGGACGATCGAGTTCAGCGTCGCCAGGCGGTCCGGGTCGGCAAAGACGATCGCCCCGAGCGCGGGCCGGTCCAGGCTGCCGTCCCCGGCGAGAACGGACTCGCCGAACGCCTCGACCACGGCCGCAAGACCCGGAGTTCCCGGTTCGACCACCTCACGGGCGATCCGGTCGGCGTCGATCAGTACCGCTCCGTAACTGACAAACAGCCGGGACACTTCGCTCTTGCCGGCGCCGATTCCACCGGTCAATCCCACTTTCAGCATGGCCAGGAGCCTAGGCCCTGTACGCCGTTGCCTTCCGCCGGGGCCTCAGACGTCGCCCTCCCGCTCCGCGAGGAACCGTTCGAATTCGCGGCCGATCTCGTCCGCCGACGGCAGTTCGACCGCCTCGGCGACCAGATTGCCCCGGGTCTCCGATCCGGCCAGCGCGTCGTACTGGTGCTCAAGTCCCTGGACCAGGGCGGTCAGTTCCTCGTCGCCCTCACCGATCTGGCGCTCGATCTCGTCCTGGGTGCGCTGCGCCTCGGTACGCAGGGCGTGCGCGACGCTCGGCAGTACGAGACCGGTCGCCGCGGTGACGGCCTCAAGGGCGGTCAGCGCCGCGTCCGGATACGAGGACCGGGCGACGTAGTGCGGCACATGGGCGGCGACACCGAGCACGTCGTGCCCCGACTGCGCGAGCCGGAACTCCACCAGCGACTCCGCGCTGCCGGGCACCTGCGCCTCTTCGAACGGCGACTTGTGGCCGGGCATCAGGTCCGTGCGGTTGCCGTGCGGGGTGATCCCGACCGGGCGGGTGTGCGGGACGCCCATCGGGATCCCGTGGAAGTTCACCGAGATACGGACGCCGAGCCGGTCGACGATCTGCTCGACCGCGGCCGCGAACCGCTCCCACTCGACATCGGGCTCGGGGCCCGAGAGCAGCAGGAAGGGCGCGCCCGTGGCGTCCTGGACCAGGCGCACGTCGAGCGTCGGGGTCTCGTAGTCCGTCCACTGGTCGCGCTTGAAGGTCAGCAGGGGGCGGCGTGCGCGGTAGTCCACGAGCCGGTCGTGGTCGAAACTGGCGACCACCTGGTGGGGCAGCGTGTCCAGCAGACCCTCGACGATCTGGTCGCCGGTCTCGCCCGCGTCGATGTACCCGTCGAAGTGATAGAGCATGACAAGTCCGGCCGACTCCTGCGCGAGCGCCACATCGACGACTGCCAGGCCCTTCGGCTCCCATGCGTACAAATCTTGCGGATCAAGCACGATTACCGCTCCTCCTCGTGTTCACCGGGGAGAACGTCCCGTACGGCCCGCGCATTCCCCGCAGCCACGTCTTCACAGGCAACCACCTGCCCCAGGACATGAGCGAGGCCCGCCCCCCGGAGGGAGCGGGCCTCGACTTCAGCTATTCACCAGCTGGGACCTGAGCGTCAGCTCTGGCCACCGGCCAGCTTCTCGCGCAGGGCGGCCAGGGCCTCGTCCGACGCCAGGGCGCCGGAGTTGTCGTCCGACTCCGAGGAGTACGAACCGCCCGATGCACCCGCACCGGCGTTGCCACCGCTGGTCGCGGCCGGAGCGGCAGCACCCTCGGCAGCAGCGGCCTCGTCGGCCTCGCGGGACTTGATGACCTGGGCCTGGTGCTGCTCGAAGCGCGCCTGCGCCTCGGCGTACTGGCCTTCCCAGGCCTCGCGCTGGGTGTCGAAGCCCTCAAGCCAGTCGTTGGTCTCGGGGTCGAAGCCCTCGGGGTAGATGTAGTTCCCCTGGTCGTCGTACGACGCGGCCATGCCGTACAGCGTCGGGTCGAACTCGACCGAGGCCGGGTCCGAGCCGAAGGACTCGTTGGCCTGCTTCAGCGAGAGGCTGATGCGGCGGCGCTCAAGGTCGATGTCGATGACCTTGACGAAGATCTCGTCGTTGACCTGGACGACCTGCTCCGGGATCTCCACGTGGCGCTCGGCCAGCTCGGAGATGTGGACCAGGCCCTCGATGCCCTCGTCGACGCGCACGAACGCACCGAACGGAACGAGCTTCGTGACCTTGCCCGGGACGACCTGACCGATCTGGTGCGTACGGGCGAACTGCTGCCACGGGTCTTCCTGCGTCGCCTTGAGCGACAGGGAGACACGCTCGCGGTCCATGTCCACGTCGAGAACCTCGACGGTGACTTCCTGGCCGACCTCGACAACCTCGGAGGGGTGGTCGATGTGCTTCCAGGAGAGCTCGGAGACGTGCACGAGACCGTCGACGCCACCCAGGTCCACGAAGGCACCGAAGTTGACGATCGAGGAGACGACGCCGGAGCGGACCTGACCCTTCTGCAGGGTCGTGAGGAACGTCTGGCGCACCTCGGACTGGGTCTGCTCAAGCCAGGCACGGCGGGACAGGACCACGTTGTTGCGGTTCTTGTCCAGCTCGATGATCTTGGCCTCAAGCTCCTTGCCCACGTAGGGCTGGAGGTCGCGGACACGACGCATCTCGACCAGGGAGGCCGGCAGGAAGCCACGGAGGCCGATGTCGAGGATGAGACCACCCTTGACGACCTCGATGACGGTGCCGGTGACGATCCCGTCTTCTTCCTTGATCTTCTCGATGGTGCCCCAGGCACGCTCGTACTGAGCGCGCTTCTTCGAGAGGATCAGGCGGCCTTCCTTGTCCTCCTTCTGGAGAACCAGGGCCTCGATCTCGTCGCCGACCTTGACGACCTCATTGGGGTCGACGTCGTGCTTGATCGAGAGCTCGCGGCTCGGAATGACGCCTTCGGTCTTGTAACCGATGTCGAGGAGAACCTCGTCCCGGTCAACCTTGACGATGACGCCGTCAACGATGTCGCCATCGTTGAAGTACTTGATCGTCTCGTCGATCGCCGCGAGGAACGCGTCCGCGTCGCCGATGTCGTTGACCGCAACCTGCGGCGTGGTGGCGGTGGTCTCGGTGCTGCTCGTCATGTGGGAAAGGGCTCCGGTACGGACATTGAAGTCGTAGGTACTGCTACGCCGGGAGCCCGTATCGCCTCTGCAGACGCCGGACAGCCCAGGAAGCGCCGATCCGGTATTCCGTGTTCGTTGCCGAACACATCGGTGGCGCCTCGATAACCGAGGGGACATGCAACAGATGCAAGCGCAGCCTGCTAGGTCTGAGGAGCGCAGGCTCGCAGCGCAACTTGTAGCATACGGGGACGGCCGGACACGGTCAATGCGCGAAGGCGCACACCCAGGGCGGATCGCACCAATCCCGGCACAACTTCTGTTGTACGAGGCCACATCGGCCCCGACACCGGCCCGGCGCCGTTTCCTCCGGTGCCGTCACGACCACCGCGACGACTGCCACCGGAACCGACGATACAGACTGGCACGATGAGCGAAGAGTACGAGAACGAGCCCGAGGCGACACGCCGTGACGCCGGGGACACCGAGAGCAGCCGGGCCAACCGGGGCTGGTGGGACCGCAACGCCGACGAGTACCAGACCGAGCACGGCTCCTTCCTGGGCGACGACCGCTTCGTCTGGGGGCCCGAGGGCCTCGACGAGGTGGAGGCCGAGCTGCTGGGCCCGGCCGAGGGACTGAAGGGACTCGACGTCCTGGAGATCGGCGCCGGGGCCGCCCAGTGCTCGCGCTGGCTGGCCGCCCAGGGCGCACGCCCGGTGGCCCTCGACGTCTCCCACCGGCAGCTCCAGCACGCGCTGCGGATCGGTGAGAACCGGCCCGGCGTGGCCGAGGTCCCGCTGGTGGCGGCGGACGCCTCGGTCCTGCCGTTCCGCGACGGCTCCTTCGACCTGGCCTGTTCCGCTTACGGCGCCGTGCCCTTCGTCGCGGACCCGGTGAAGGTGTTCCGCGAGGTGCACCGGGTGCTGCGGCCCGGCGGGCGCTGGGTCTTCTCGGTCACCCACCCGATCCGCTGGGCCTTCCCCGACGAGCCGGGCCCCGAGGGCCTGACGGTCACGTCCTCCTACTTCGACCGCACCCCGTACGTCGAGCAGGACGAGCGGGGGAACGCGGTGTACGTCGAGCACCACCGCACCCTCGGTGACCGGGTGCGGGACGTGCTGGCGGGCGGGTTCCGGCTGGCTGATCTGGTCGAGCCGCAGTGGCCTGAGTGGAACACGTCGGAGTGGGGCGGCTGGTCCCCGCTGCGGGGGAAGCTCATTCCGGGCTCGGCGATTTTCGTCTGCGTACGGGACGACGTACGAGACTGACCGGGTGATCCGTACCGGCGCGCTCGACGTGCTTCCCGTCTGTACCGCCGTGCCCGCCCTCGAACGGGCCCTCGACGCGCACGGCGCCGCCGTGCTGTGCGCGCCGCCCGGCACCGGCAAGACCACGCTGGTGCCGCTGGTGCTGGCGGGGCTCGTCGGTGGTGCGGCCGGGAACGGCCCGGTGCGGAAGGTGATCGTCGCCGAGCCGCGCCGGATCGCCGCACGGGCCGCCGCGCGGCGGATGGCGTGGCTGCTGGGCGAGCAGGTCGGCGGGCGGGTCGGATTCACCGTGCGCGGCGAGCGGACCGTGGGACCGGACACCGTGGTGGAGGTCGTCACCACCGGCGTTCTGCTCCAGCGGCTCCAGCGCGACCAGGAGCTGGCCGGGGTGGACGTGGTCATGCTCGACGAATGCCACGAACGCCACCTCGACGCGGACACCGTCGCCGCCTTCCTCCTCGATGTGCGGGCCGCGCTCCGCCCTGAGCTGCGTCTGCTGGCGGCGTCCGCGACGACCGACGCCGAGGGGTGGGCGCGGCTGCTCGGCGACGCCCCCGTGGTGGAGGCGCACGGCGTGTCCCACCCGGTGGAGACGGTGTGGGCGCCGCCCGCCGGGCCCGTGCGGCCGCCGCACGGGATGCGGGTGGATCCCGCCCTGCTCACGCATGTCGCCTCGGTCGTCCGGAGGGCGCTGGCCGAGCGGACCGGCGATGTGCTCTGCTTCCTGCCGGGGGTCGGTGAAATCACCAGGGTGGCGGGGCAGTTGACCGGGCCGTTGTCGGATCTCGGCGTGGAGGTGCTCCAGGTGCACGGGCGTGCGCCCGCCGCCGTGCAGGACGCCGTGCTCGCGGGATCGGCCGGCCGCCGGGTGGTGCTCGCGACGTCGGTGGCCGAGTCGTCGCTGACCGTGCCGGGGGTACGGGTGGTGGTGGACGCCGGGCTGGCGCGCGAGCCGCGCACCGACCATGCGCGCGGGCTGAGCGCGCTCACGACCGTACGGGTCTCGCAGGCCGCGTCCCGGCAGCGCGCGGGACGGGCGGGCCGGGAGGCGCCGGGCACCGTCTACCGCTGCTGGACGGAGGCCGAGGACACCCGGCTCACCCGCTTCCCCTCGCCCGAGATCAAGGTCGCCGATCTGGCCGCGTTCGCCCTCCAGGCGGCCTGCTGGGGCGATCCGTCGGCCGGGGGCCTCGCCCTGCTCGACCCGCCGCCCGCCGGGGCGATGGGCGCGGCGCGCGAGGTGCTGGCCGCGATCGGCGCGGTGGACGGGGACGGCCGGGCCACCGGCCGGGGCGTACGGATGGCACGGCTCGGGCTGCACCCCCGGCTCGCGCGGGCGCTCCTCGACGGCGCACGCGAAGTCGGCGCACGCCGGGCGGCGGAGGTGGTGGCGCTGCTCAGCGAGGAGCCGCCCCGGGATTACGGGGACGATCTCACCGCCGCCTGGCGCGCCGCACGCGCGGGGGGCGACGGCTATGCGGGCCGCTGGCGCCAGGAGGTCCGCAGGCTGGCGTCGGGGGTGGACGGCGCACGGACAGGACGGGGCGCGCGGGACGGAGCAGCCGGTGACAGCCGTCATGGCGGTGGCAGCGGTCGTACGGGACGGGGCGCGCGGGACGGAGCCCGTGACGGCGGCCATGACGGTGGCAGCGGTCATGACAGCGACGACGTGGTGGCGGGTCTGGTGGCCGCCCTCGCCTTCCCCGAGCGGGTGGCACGGGCCAGGGGTGAGGGCGCGTTCCTGATGGTGTCGGGGACCGGGGCGGAGACGGCGGCCGGGTCGCGGCTGCGCAGTGCGCCGTGGATCGCCGTCGCGGTGGCCGACCGTCCGGCGACCGCCGCGTCGGCGCGGGTACGGCTGGCCGCCGTCGTCGACGAGGACACCGCACGGCTTGCGGCGGGGCATCTGCTCAGCACCGCCGACGAGGTCCGCTGGGCGGACGGTGAGGTACTGGCCCGGCGTGTGGAACGGCTGGGCGCGGTCGAGTTGGCGGTACGGCCGCTGAAGAGCCCGCCGCCCGCCCTCGTACGGGAAGCACTGCTCGACGGGCTGCGGCGCGAGGGGCTCGGGCTGCTGCGCTGGACCCCGCACGCACGGGAGTTGCGGCAGCGCCTCGCCTTTCTGCACCGGGAGGTGGGCGGCGGCTGGCCGGACGTGTCGGACGAGGCGCTGCTGGCGCGGACCGACGAGTGGCTGGAGCCCGAACTGTCCAGGGCGCGGCGGCGGAGCGACCTGGCACGGACCGAGGCCGGGCAGGCGCTCGGCAGGCTGCTGCCCTGGGCGACCGGCGAGGCAGCGCGGCTGGACGAGCTGGCGCCCGAGCGGTACGAGGTGCCGAGCGGGTCCCGGATCCGGCTGGACTACGGCGGCCCGCAGCCGGTGCTCGCGGTGAAGCTCCAGGAGATGTTCGGCCTCGCCGAGACGCCTGCGGTAGCGGGGGTGCCGGTCCTGGTCCATCTGCTCTCTCCGGCCGGGCGTCCCGCCGCCGTGACGGCCGATCTGGCGTCGTTCTGGCGGGAGGGCTACCGGTCGGTGCGGGCGGAACTGCGCGGGCGCTATCCCCGGCACCCGTGGCCGGAGGACCCTTCGGATGCGGCGCCGACGCGGTACACGAAAGCCCGCCAGAACCGGGGGTAGGCCAGAACCGGAAGCAGACCGCGCTGCGGCCCGCCTCCGGCCGGGCTGCCGCCGGTTCAGCGCTCACGACCTCATGGTGTTCTCGTGGTGTTACGGATCTGGTGTTACGGATCAGACGATGACCGGTTCCGGGTCGGGCAGCCGGGCGTCCGGCCGGTCGGGCTCCCCCGGCCGGCGGCTGCGCGCCTCCAGCCAGAGCGCCAGCGCGAGCAGGCAGATGCCGAGGCCCAGGAAGCCCCAGGGCAGGTACGAGGTGAGCAGCAGCACGAGCAGCCGGTTCGACTTGACCAGGTTGACTGTGTAGTTGACGTAGTCCGGGCGCATCTTCACGTCCCCGGCGAACGCGGTGACCTTGGCCCGGCCGCCCAGCAGGGTGCCGCCGCGCAGCTCCTCCTTGTGGATCTCCTCGCCGTTGACGGGGGCACCGGTGACGGGGTCCACCCAGAACATCCGCTTGGTGGAGTACCAGCGGGTGGTGCCGGTCTTCGCGACGGACTCCGGGGTGATGCCCTTGACCGGCATCTTCTTCGGCATCGACACCTTGGTCCAGGGGATGGTCTCCTCGAAGTAGTACACGTCGAGACCGTGGAACTTCACCGTGCCCCGGTAGTGGATGGGGGCCGAGGTGTGGGTCTGGGCGTCGAAGTACTCGTAGTCGCGCTTCTGGGTGAGGAACGGCCACTTGAACTCGATGCCCGTCCGGCTGACCGGGTCGCCGTCGACCATCTCGCCGGTCGCGTGGACCGGTGCTTGGGTGTGCGCGTCGAAGATGTACCGCTCGGGGATCTCGGAGACCATCTTGCCGTCGGGTCCGGCGACATAGGACAGCGAGTCCCAGACGACGACATCACGTCCGGCGCTCTGCTCGATGCGGTTGGATTCCGCGACATTGCCCCGGAGCGTCTGCACGATGGTGACCTCGGGGACCTTCTTGGCCTGCATGGTGCCGTAGTCGAGGAGGGTCGCGGGCTTCGCCTGCAGGACTTCCTCCTGGTACTGGTTGGCCGGGATCTTCGCCAGCCGGGGGAAGGCGTACCAGCGCATCAGCGGGGACATGGCGGCGCAGAAGACCGCGAAGGCGAGCAGCACCAGACTGGCTTTACGGCGCATGGCCGTCCTCCTACTGGGTCTTGGGGCCTACTGACTCTTGGGCCCGGCTCTTGGTGCCTGGCTCTCGGCCTTACTGGCTCTTGGGGCCGGGGACGGTGGTGAGCAACGGTTTGGGCGAGGTCTTGCCGGTGGGTGAACCGACCGCCGTGATCGTGAGGACGAGGGCGAAGGCCACGGCCAGCCCGATGGCGGCGGCTACGAGGGCGCGCATGCACGGCCTCCTACGGGATCTGATGCATCGTCAGGGATGGGGCACCGTAGCAATGCGGCGGCGAGATGAGAACACGTTGCGCCGACCTGTTGTCCGGGCCGGATCCGGGCGGGCACGACGGAGCCCGGCCGCACACCGGTTTCGGTGCACGGCCGGGCTCGGTGACTCGGACGGCTGGACGGACCTGGGTCAGCCGGTGGCGCAGGGAGCCGGGCTGCCGCTCCTGCTCGGGGACGGCGACGGCGAACCGCTCGCACTGCCGGACGGGGACGGCGTGGGCGACGGTGAGGGACTGGCCGAGCCGGAGGGGGACGGCGAGGGGCTCGGGCTCGCGCTGTCCGACGGCGACGGCGAGGGGGTCGGGCAGCCGGAGCCGCTCGGCGAGGGCGAACCGCTCGGGCTGCCCGAAGGGCTCGGGGATGCCGAGGGCTTGCCGCTCTTGCTGGGGCCCGGCGCAGGTGCGATCGTCCCGGCGCCGGTCTTCGTCGGCTTGGGGCTGGGCCTGGGCGCCTTGGACGGGAACGGGGACGGCGTCGAGCCGGGACGGGAGGGACTGTCGCCCGCACGGGGTGCGTCGCCGTGGTCTCCTCCGCCGTACCCCTGGCCGTCGGGTCCGGTACCGGCGGGCAGCACGCCGGTGCCGTCCGGGACGTCGTGGGTGCCCTTCTTGTAGAACTCGAACCAGGACAGGACCGTACTCAGATACTCCTGCGAGTGGTTGTAGCCCAGGATCGCCTGGTCGAGATCGTGCTGTCCGGAGACGTCGCGGCCGTCGGCGCAGAGGTAGCGGCCGGTGGCGAGCGACGCGTCGAAGACGTTGTTGGGGTCCTTCTTGCCGTCGCCGTTCCCGTCCTGACCCCAGGTGGCCCAGGTGGACGGGATGAATTGCATCGGGCCGACCGCGCGGTCGTGCGTCGTGTCGCCGTCGTACTTCCCGTTGTCGGTGTCGGAGATGTTGGCGAAGCCCGCGCCGTTGAGCACGGGGCCGAGGATCGGGCTGAGTGTGGTGCCCGCGGAGTCCACCCGCCCGCCGCGCGCCTGGCCCGACTCGACCTTGCCGATCGCCGCGAGCAGCTCCCACGGCAGATGGCAGCCGGGGTCGGTGCCCGCGACGGTCTGCTCCGCCTTCCGATAGGCGGCCAGCACCGAAGCCGGTATGCCGGCCGCGTCAGCTCCGGCCGGAGTGGTGACGGGAGTTGCCGGCTTGGCGGGGGTGTTCAGCGGGGGAAGGTCGGTGAAGTACGGGGAGTCGCCGCTCACCGGGGTACCGGACGGTGGCGTCGCGTCAGCGGCCTGCCTGCTGTTGTCCGGGGACTGGCTGCCCATGGCGTCCGGCGCCTGCGAAGCGGTCATCGCCGCCACCGCCAGCGCGGCCACCGTGGTCGCCGTCGCCCCCTTGCGCAACCGGCTGCTGAAGTGCGGTGCCATAGGTGTGGTTCCTCCCCGTCGACTGATCGCGCCCCCCAGCGCGGGACTCCGGTGACATTACGACAACTACCGCCCTCGCAACACCGGCCACTGATCGCTTTTCACCGATTCTTCAGCTCCGGGCCGCCGGGCGTCTTCCTGCCGCGGTGCGCAGCCCGGAGCCCGCACCCCGGGCCGGGCCGGGGTCAGTGTGCGGCCGACTCCCAGTCCGCGCCGACACCCACCGACACATCGAGCGGGGCCCGCAGTTGTGCCGCGGCCGCCATCTCCCTGCGGAGGATCTCCTCCACCTGCTTGCGCTCGCCGGAGGCGATCTCCAGCACGATTTCGTCGTGCACCTGGAGCAGCATCCGCGAGGCCAGCCCGGCCCCGGCCAGTGCCCGGTCCACCTTCAGCATCGCGACCTTGACGATGTCCGCCGCGGTGCCCTGGATGGGGGCGTTGAGCGCCATCCGCTCGGCCATCTCACGGCGCTGGCGGTTGTCGCTGTTGAGATCGGGCAGATAGCGGCGGCGGCCCAGCATCGTCTGGGTGTACCCGGTGGCGCGGGCCTCCTCGACGACGCGCTGCAGATAGTCCCGCACCCCGCCGAACCGCTCGAAGAAGGTGTCCATCAGCCCGCGCGCCTCGCCGGCCTCGATGTTCAGCTGCTGGGAGAGGCCGAACGCCGAGAGCCCGTAGGCGAGTCCGTACGACATCGCCTTGATCTTGCGCCGCATCTCCGGGTCGACGGCGGACTTCTCCACCCCGAACACCTGTGAGGCGACCGTGGTGTGCAGGTCCTCGCCCGAGGTGAACGCCTCGATCAGCCCGGCGTCCTCCGACAGATGCGCCATCACCCGCAGTTCGATCTGACTGTAGTCGGCGGTCATCAGCGATTCGTACCCCTCGCCGACGACGAAGCCGCGGCGGATGGCCCGGCCCTCGTCCGTACGCACCGGGATGTTCTGCAGGTTGGGGTCGGTGGACGACAGCCGGCCCGTCGCCGCCACCGTCTGGTTGAAAGTGGTGTGGATCCGGCCGTCCGCGGCCACCATCTTGATCAGGCCCTCGACGGTCACCCGCAGCTTGGCCTGTTCCCGGTGGCGCAGCATGATCACCGGCAGGTCGTGCTCGGTCTGCGCGGCCAGCCAGGCCAGCGCGTCCGCGTCCGTCGTGTACCCGGTCTTGGTCTTCTTCGTCTTGGGCAGACCGAGCTCGGTGAAGAAGACCTCCTGCAGCTGCTTGGGCGAGCCGAGGTTGAACTCGTGCCCGACCGCCGCATGCGCCTCCTTCACGGCCTGCTGCACCGCACCGGCGAACTGCTGCTCCATTCCCTCCAGATGGGCGCGGTCGGCGGCGATGCCGTGCCGTTCCAGCCGGGCCAGCAGGATCGACGTCGGCAGCTCCACATCGTGCAGCAGTCCGGTGGCGCCGACCTCCTGGAGCCGCTCGCCGAACGCGTCGCCGAGGTCGAGCACCGCGCGGGCCTGGGTCATCAGGGACTCGGCCTCGGCCTGCTCATCCGTTCCGAAGGCGAGCTGGCCGTCGGCGGAGGCCGCCGGGGCGAGCTCCCGGCCCAGGTACTCCACGGCCAGTGGCTCCAGCGCGAAGGAGCGCCGGCCGGGCTTCACCAGATAGGCGGCGAGCGCGGTGTCCATCGCGACGCCCTCGACGCTCCAGCCGTGCTCGGGGAAGACCCGCATCGCGTTCTTCGCGTTGTGCATGACCTTGGGGCTCTCCGGGTCCGCGATCCAGGCGGCGAAGGCCTGCTCGTCGGCCTCGTCCAGCTGGGTGGTGTCGAACCAGGCGGCGGGCCCGTCCGCCGCGGCGAGCGCGATCTCGCGGACACTGCCGGTGCCCAGCGCCCAGCTCTCGACGGTGGCCATGCCCAGCGGCTGCCCGCCGTGCTCGGCCAGCCAGGGCGCCAGCTCCCCGGAGGCCAGCACGGAGCCGTCCAGCTCGACTCCGGCGGCCGGAGCCTGGTCCGCTTCGTCCGCCGCACCCGGGTCGACGGCCAGCAGCCGCTCGCGCAGGCTCGGGTTCCGGATCTCCAGCACATCCAGCACGTGCGCGAACGCCTCCCGGTCGTACGCGGCGCGCTCCAGGTCCGCCGGGCCCTTCGGCAGCTCGACATCGCGGACCATCTCGGTGAGCCGGCGGTTGAGCCGCACCGCATCCAGGTGATCGCGGAAATTCTGCCCGGCCTTGCCCTTGACCTCGTCGGCACGCTCCACCAGCTCGGCGAACGAACCGAACTGGTTGATCCACTTCGCGGCCGTCTTCTCGCCGACGCCGGGGATACCCGGAAGGTTGTCCGACGGGTCGCCGCGCAGCGCCGCGAAGTCCGGGTACTGCTGCGGGGTCAGGCCGTACTTCTCCTCGACCTTCTCCGGTGTGAAGCGGGTGAGCTCGGAGACGCCCTTGGTCGGGTACAGCACGGTGACATGGTCGGTGATCAGCTGGAAGGAGTCCCGGTCACCGGTGACGATCAGTACCTCGAAGCCGGCCGCCTCGGCCTGGGTGGCGAGCGTCGCGATGACGTCGTCCGCCTCGAAGCCCTCGATCGCGAAGCGGTCCACCCGCATCGTGTCCAGCACTTCGCCGATCAGCTCGACCTGGCCCTTGAACTCGTCGGGGGTCTTGGAGCGGTTCGCCTTGTACTCGGGGAACTCGTCCGCTCGCCAGGTCTTGCGGGAGACGTCGAAAGCCACCGCGAAGTGGGTGGGCGCCTCATCACGCAGTGTGTTCGCCAGCATCGACGCGAAGCCGTAGACGGCATTCGTCGTCTGACCGCTCGCGGTCGTGAAGTTCTCCGCGGGCAGCGCGAAGAACGCCCGGTACGCCAGAGAGTGCCCGTCCATGAGGAGCAGGCGGGGGCGGGTGTCTGCGGTCTGCTTCGATGCTGTCTTTGCCACGGGTCCGATCCTGCCACGGAGCACTGACAATCCAGACCTCCGCACACCTCACCGGAACGGCTGTCAGTGGCGCGTGACAGGATCGGGGCTGTACGCCGATCCGCCCGCTCGAAGGAGAGCGCCATGGCTGCCAAGCCGCCCACAGGTGACCCGGTTCAGGACGCGCCGCAGGTCACGGCCCCGCATCATGCCGCCGCCGGGCTGCCCGCCATCGGCCACACCCTGCAGATCGCCCAGCAGCAGATGGGCGTGGTGCGGACCGCGAGGACCCTTCTCAAGGTCAATCAGAAGGGCGGCTTCGACTGCCCCGGCTGCGCCTGGCCCGAGGGCGACAAACGGCACACCGCGGAATTCTGCGAGAACGGCGCCAAGGCCGTCGCCGAGGAGGCGACGCTGCGCCGGGTCACGCCCGCGTTCTTCGCCGAGCACCCCGTCGCCGATCTCGCGTCGCGCAGCGGCTACTGGCTGGGACAGCAGGGCCGGATCACCGAGCCGATGCTCCTGCCGGAGGGCGGCGACCGGTACGAGCCGGTCAGCTGGGAGCGTGCCTTCGAGGTCATCGCCGAGGAGCTGCGGGCGCTGGACTCCCCCGACGAGGCGCTCTTCTACACCTCGGGCCGCACCAGCAACGAAGCCGCGTTCCTGCTCCAGCTCTTCGCCCGCGCCTACGGCACGAACAACCTGCCCGACTGCTCCAACATGTGCCACGAGTCGTCCGGATCGGCGCTCTCGGAGACGATCGGCATCGGCAAGGGCAGCGTCTCCCTCGACGACATGCACCAGGCGGACCTGATCATCGTCGCCGGGCAGAACCCGGGCACCAACCACCCGCGCATGCTCTCCGCGCTGGAGAAGGCCAAGGCCGCGGGCGCGAAGATCATCTCCGTGAACCCGCTGCCCGAGGCCGGCCTTGCGCGCTTCAAGAACCCGCAGACCCCGCAGGGCATGCTCAGGGGGGCGGCCCTCACCGACCTCTTCCTGCAGATCCGCATCGGCGGCGACCAGGCGCTCTTCCGCCTCCTGAACAAACTGATCATCGAGACCGAGGGCGCGACCGACGAGCTGTTCATACGCGAACACACCCACGGATACGAGGAGTTCGCGGCCGCCGCACGCGCCGCCGACTGGGACGCGACACTCACCGCCACCGGCCTCTCCCGCACGGACATCGAGCAGGCCCTCGCGATGGTCCTCGCCTCCAAGCGGACCATCGTCTGCTGGGCCATGGGCCTGACCCAGCACAAGCACTCGGTGCCGACCATCCGCGAAGTGGTCAACTTCCTGCTGCTGCGCGGGAACATCGGCCGCACCGGCGCCGGTGTCTGCCCGGTACGCGGGCACTCCAACGTCCAGGGCGACCGCACGATGGGCATCTTCGAGCGCCCCGATCCCGCGTTCCTCGACGCACTGGACAAGGAATTCGGGATCACCTCGCCCCGCCACCACGGCTTCGACGTCGTCCGCGCCATCGAGGCGCTGCGCGACGGCAAGGCCAAGGTCTTCTTCGCCATGGGCGGGAACTTCGTGGGTGCGACACCCGACACCGACGTCACCGAGGCAGCCATGCGCCGCGCCTCCCTCACCGTGCACGTGTCGACCAAGCTGAACCGCTCGCACGCCGTCACCGGCAGCCGCGCCCTGATCCTCCCCACCCTCGGGCGCACCGACAAGGACGTCCAGGCGGGCGGGAAGCAGTTCGTCACCGTCGAGGACTCCATGGGTCTCGTCCATGCCTCCCGGGGCAACCTCGCCCCCGCGGGCCCGCGGCTCCTCTCCGAGCCGGCCATCGTCGCCCGGATGGCGCGCGCGGTCCTCGGCGCCGAATCCGCCATCGGCTGGGAGGAGTTCGAGAAGGACTACGCCACGATCCGGGACCGGATCTCGCGCGTCGTGCCGGGCTTCGAGGACTTCAACACCCGCATCGCCGCGCCCGGCGGCTTCGCCCTCCCGCACGCCCCGCGTGACGAGCGCCGCTTCCCCACGGCCACCGGCAAGGCGAACTTCACCGCGGCGCCCGTCGAGCACCCGGAGCTCCCCGAGGGGCGGCTGCTGCTCCAGACCATGCGCTCGCACGACCAGTACAACACCACGATCTACGGCCTCGACGACCGCTACCGCGGCATCAAGGGCGGCCGCCGCATCGTCCTGGTCAACCCGGACGACGCCCGCGAGCTCGGCTTCGCCGAGGGCTCGTACGCCGACCTGGTCAGCGAGTGGAAGGACGGCGTCGAGCGGCGCGCCCCCGGCTTCCGGGTGGTGCACTACCCGACCACCCGAGGCTGCGCCGCCGCGTACTACCCGGAGACGAACGTCCTGGTCCCGCTGGACGCGACCGCCGACGTCAGCAACACCCCCACGAGCAAGTCCCTGGTGGTCCGTCTGGAACAATCCGCCACGGCCTAAGCGTTCGCTTAAGCCACCGGGCGGGCCCGCCAGCGGTCCGCTGCCGGAAGCCGGCGCAGCAGCCGCCACGACGATCGGAGCCGGACCACCATGGGCGAGCAGACCACCGTGAAGTTCCCTCAAGAGGTCATCGACGAGTACGCCGAGCTCGGCGTCGACCTGCCCGCGCTGTTCTCCGCAGGCCATCTCGGCGAGCGGATGGGCGTCCGGATCATCGAGGCCGCCGCCGACCGCGTCGTCGGCACCATGCCGGTCGAGGGCAACACCCAGCCGTACGGCCTGCTGCACGGCGGCGCGTCCGCCGTACTCGCCGAGACCCTCGGCTCCGTCGGCTCGATGCTGCACGGCGGCCCCTCCAAGCTCGCCGTCGGCGTCGACCTCAACTGCACGCATCACCGCGGCGCCCGCAGCGGGCTGGTCACCGGGGTGGCCACCCCGGTCCACCGCGGCCGGTCCACCGCGACGTACGAGATCGTCATCACCGACGAACAGGACAAGCGGGTCTGCACGGCCCGGCTCACCTGCCTTCTGCGCGACGCCGCCCCCGACGGCTCCGCGGGCTGACCCCACCCGCTCTCCACGACCGGGCGACGTCGCGGACACGCCCCAGCGGCCGTATCCGTCACGCAGAACACCGGCCGTCGCACTTTCATGTCACGCTGCGTAACAAAACCGCAATGAATGAGGGATTCCGCGGTGCCCCCGCACCCCGCCGCCGGCCCGCCCGGCGGCGGCTTTGCGACACCCGCACCGCGCACCCGCCGACAGCACCATGATTGCCTCAAGCCCCTTAGCGGAACTGCACGTTCTCACATCCCGGGCAGATACATGGTGACCGCATTTCTCCCAACTGTCCGCAGTGCGCCTACCGTTCGCCGCTCCGGTCATAACAAGACAGTCACATCCTGACCTTCGATGGTCCGCACTTCCGTCACCTGCGCTTAGAGTCACGCCCAGTCACCGCGCCGCCGGGCGCGTCTGCAGCACGGCCCTGCACCAATCCAGTACGGCCCGGCGAGACCTACGGCGCCTCAGCAGAGGCGGCGGCGCCAGGGAGAGGATTCATCGTGCGACAGCGTTCGTTGCTCATACTCACCACCGTGCTGACCACAGGCGCGCTCACACTCACCGCTTGTGGATCGCGCGACAACAAGGACAGCAAGGGCAGCAGCGGCGGCAAGACCGAGGTCGTCATCGGCGTCGACGCGCCGCTCACCGGAGCGAACTCCGCCACCGGCCTCGGCATCCAGGGCGGCGTCAAGGTCGCCATCGATGACGCGAACAAGAACAACACCGTGCCCGGCGTGAAGTTCAGCATCAAGGCACTCGACGACAAGGCCCTGCCGCCGACCGGCCAGCAGAACGCCTCCGCGCTGGTCGCGGACAACAACGTTCTGGGCGTCGTCGGACCGCTCAACTCCGGTGTCGCACAGACCATGCAGCAGGTCTTCGCCACCGCCAACCTGGTCGAGATATCACCGGCGAACACCGCCCCCGAGCTCACCCAGGGCAAGAACTGGCAGACCAAGAAGGTCCGCCCGTACAAGACGTACTTCCGCACCGCGACCACGGACGCCCTCCAGGGCGGCTTCGCCGCGCAGTACGCCGGGCAGACGCTCAAGAAGAAGAAGGTCTTCGTCGTCGACGACAAGCAGACCTACGGCGCCGGTCTCGCCAAGCTCTTCAAGGCCAACTTCCTGAAGGCGGGCGGCAAGCTGGCCGGCCAGGACCACGTCAACACCGGGGACAAGGACTTCTCCACCCTCGTCACCAAGATCAAGAACTCCGGCGCCGACATCCTTTACTACGGCGGCCAGTACGACGAGTCCCAGATCATCACCAAGCAGCTCAAGGACGCCGGCGCCCACATCCCGCTCATGGGCGGCGACGGCATGTTCTCACCCACCTACATCAAGACCGCGGGCAAGGCGGCCGAGGGCGACCTCGCCACCTCCGTCGGCGTCCCCGTCGAGTCCCTCCCCGCCGCCAAGGACTTCATCGCGAAGTACAAGGCCGCCAAGTACACCGGTGACTACGGGACTTACGGCGGATACTCCTACGACGCCGCCACCGCCATCATCAAGGCCGTCGGCGCCGTGGTGAAGGACGGCAAGGTCCCGTCCGACGCCCGCCAGCAGATCGTCAACGCCGTCCAGAAGACGGACTTCGACGGCATCGCAGGCCACGTCTCCTTCGACCAGTACGGCGACACCACCAACAAGCAGCTCACCGTCTACCAGGTCAAGAACGGCGCCTGGAAGGCCGTCAAGAGCGGCATCTACACGCCGGCCGGCTGACCAGGAACACCGCAGTGCACAGGGCCGCGCGGCCACGACCACCAGTCACCGCGCGGCCCGCAGTCTCCCCGTAGCTCACACCCCACCCACATGGAGGCCATGCGGTGAACTCCCTGCCGCAACAGCTGGCCAACGGGCTGTTCCTCGGCTCGATGTACGGGCTGATCGCCATCGGATACACGATGGTGTACGGCATCGTCCAGCTCATCAACTTCGCCCACGGCGAGATATTCATGACCGGCGGCTTCGGCGCGCTGACGGTCTACATGTACGTACTGCCTGACGGCACTTCGATGTGGATAGCCCTGCCGGCCATGCTGGTGGGCGGCGCCATCGTCGCCGTACTCGTCGCCGTCGGAGCGGAACGCTTCGCCTACCGGCCCCTGCGCGGCGCGCCACGACTCGCACCGCTCATCACCGCGATCGGCCTCTCCCTCGCACTCCAGCAGGCAGTCTTCAACTGGTACCCCGGCGCGGAGAACGCCCGCGTCTTCCCGCCACTGCCCGGCGGCCCGTACCACCTCGGCTCCATCGACATCCAGAGCGGCGACCTCTTCCTGATCATCGCGGCCCCCCTCTGCATGGCCGCTCTCGCCGTCTTCACCCGGACCTCCCGCACCGGCCGCGCCATGCAGGCCACCGCCCAGGACCCCGACACCGCCCAGCTCATGGGCATCGACACCAACCGCATCATCGTCATCGCGTTCGCCATCGGCGGCCTCTTCGCCGCCGTCGCCGGCATCGCGTACGGCTTCAAGATCGGCAACGTCGACTACAGCATGGGCTTCCAGGCCGGCCTCAAAGCCTTCACCGCGGCCGTGCTCGGCGGCATCGGCAACATCTACGGCGCCATGCTCGGCGGTCTCGTCCTCGGTGTCGCCGAAGTCATGGCCACCGCGTACATCGACCAGGTTCCCGGTATGCATCAGCTCGGCGGCCAGGCATGGTCGGCGGTCTGGGCCTTCGTGCTGCTGATTCTCGTACTGCTCCTACGACCACAAGGTCTACTGGGCGAACGCGTCGCGGACAGGGCGTGACGGACATGGAACCCACCCAGAACAACGAGCCCGACGCGAACGCCGAGACCACCGGCACCACCGGCACCACCGGCACCACCGGCACCAACCCGGCCAACGAGCCCACCGCCACCAGTGCCGCCACCCCCTCCGGTGCCTCGCCGCTCATCCCGCTCCCGCTGGTCGCCGCCCGCGTACTCACCATCGCCGGCGCCGTCATCACCATCGTGAGCGCCTTCCTCTCCTGGACCTGGGAGTCCGACTTCGCCGACGACCTGACCTACTCCGGGAACCCCTCAGGACTCCAGTTCCTCGCGGTCATCGGCGGCGTCGTCACCCTCCTCTTCGTCCTCAGCCACGCTCGCGTACGCGGACTGCGCTGGCTCAACCCCAGCGGCGCGACCGCCCCGGTCTTCCTCGCGGCGCTCGCCGCGTTCGCCGTCGTCTGGTACGTCGTCCTCGCCATCGCCTTCGAACTCGGCGGGCTCGTCAACCTCGACCCGGGCGGCTGGATCGCCGCCGTGGGCGCCGCAGTCGCCCTCGTCGGCACACTCGCGCTGCCCAGGCCCGGCACCACCGCGAAGTCCTACTTCGCCAAGGCCGACCCGATCCCCGCAGCCCAGGCGCTCCCGGCCTGGGGACAGCGCGTGGTCATCACCGCCGCCACCGTGCTCGGCCTCATCGTCTTCACGTACGGCATCGGCGTCCCCGACGAACAGCCGGAAGTCTTCATCGCGTTCGTCCTGCTCGTCGTCTTCAACGCCTGGGCGCTCTTCGGCGCCGGACTCACCGACCGCTTCTCCGAACTCAACGCCCGGCACAAAGGATTCGCCACCTCCATGGCGTTCCTCGCAGCGGCGATCTTCCCGTTCACCCAGAGCGAGGACCACAACGCCAACCTCGGCGTGAACATCCTCATCTTCGGAACCGTCGCCCTCGGCCTCAACATCGTCGTCGGCCTCACCGGACTCCTCGACCTCGGCTACGTCGCCTTCCTCGGCGTCGGCGCCTACGCGGCGGCACTGGTCTCCGGATCCGAGTTCTCCACCTTCTCCGGCGTCCAATTCCCGTTCTGGGCAGCCGCCCTGACCGGAATGGCAGCCTCCCTGATCTTCGGCGTCCTCATCGGCGCACCCACCCTGCGACTGCGCGGCGACTACCTCGCGATCGTCACCCTGGGCTTCGGAGAGATCTTCCGCATCGCCGTGAACAGCCTGGACGGCTCGTCGGGCCCCGACATCACCAACGGCCCCAACGGCATCCCCTCCATCCCGGACCTCGAACTCTTCGGGTTCAACCTCGGTGCCTCCCACAACATCGCGGGCTTCACCCTCGGCCGGTTCGCCAACTACTTCCTGCTCATGCTGGTGATCACCGGACTCGTCGTCCTGGTCTTCAACCGCGCGGCCGACTCCCGTATCGGACGCTCCTGGATCGCCATCCGCGAGGACGAGACAGCGGCCACCGCCATGGGCATCAACGGCTTCCGGGTCAAGCTCATCGCCTTCGCACTCGGCGCCACCCTCGCGGGCCTCGCCGGAACGGTCAGCGCGCACGTGACCTACAGCGTCACCCCCGCCCCGTACCAGTTCGCCGGAGCCGCCCCGCCCAACTCGGCCTTCCTGCTGGCCGCAGTGGTACTCGGCGGCATGGGAACGGTCGGCGGCCCGATCCTCGGTGCCACCTTCCTCTACCTCATCCCGGAGAAGCTCGGCTTCCTCAAGCAGTACGAACTGCTCGCCTTCGGCATCGCACTCGTCCTGCTGATGCGCTTCCGCCCCGAAGGCGTCATCGCCAACCGGCGGCACCAGCTCGAATTCCACGAGGACAGCGCACCCGACCTGCCGGAACAACGCACAACCGGCGACGAAACCGTCCCCGCAGGCAAGGCAGGGGCGTGAGGAACGACATGACCACGCACACGACCGCACCGGCCCCGGAAGCCACCGCCGCCCCCGTGCTCCAGGCCGAAGGCGTCATCATGCGCTTCGGCGGCCTCACCGCCGTCCGCGACGTCGACCTCACCGTCAACGCCGGAGAGATAGTCGGCCTCATCGGCCCCAACGGCGCCGGCAAGACCACCTTCTTCAACTGCCTCACCGGCCTCTACGTCCCCACCGAGGGCAAGGTCAGCTACAAGGGCACCGTCCTGCCGCCCAAACCGCACCTCGTCACCAAGGCGGGCATCGCCCGCACCTTCCAGAACATCCGGCTCTTCGCCAATATGACGGTCCTGGAGAACGTCCTCGTCGGACGCCACACCAGGACCAAGGAAGGCCTCTGGTCCGCCATCCTGCGCGGCCCCGGCTTCCACCGGGCCGAGGCCAGGTCCCGCGAACGGGCAACAGAACTCCTGGAGTTCATCGGCCTGGCCCACAAGGCCGGCCACCTCGCGCGCAACCTCCCGTACGGCGAACAGCGCAAGCTCGAAATCGCCCGCGCCCTCGCCAGCGAACCCGGTCTGCTGCTGCTCGACGAGCCCACCGCCGGGATGAACCCGCAGGAGACCCGCGCCACCGAGGAGCTCGTCTTCGCCATCCGGGACCAGGGCATCGCCGTACTCGTCATCGAGCACGACATGCGGTTCATCTTCAACCTCTGCGACCGCGTCGCCGTCCTCGTCCAGGGCGAGAAGCTCGTCGAGGGCACATCGGAGGTGGTCCAGGGCGACGAACGCGTCATCGCGGCCTACCTGGGAACGCCCTTCGAAGGCGCACCGGGGGACGAGGAGGTGGCCGAGGTCGAAGCGGCCGAGGCCGCGACAGGTACCACCAGCACGACAAGCACCACGGGCACGACCAGTACCACCAGCTCCACCGGTACCGAAGGAGACACCCAGTGACCGCTCTCCTGGAGGTCCAGGACCTCAGGGTCGCCTACGGCAAGATCGAGGCCGTCAAGGGCATCTCCTTCAGCGTCGAAGCCGGCCAGGTCGTCACCCTGATCGGCACCAACGGCGCCGGCAAGACCACCACCCTGCGCACCCTCTCCGGCCTGATCAAACCGGCCGGCGGCACGATCGCCTTCGACGGGAAACCGCTCGCGGGCATCCCGGCCCACAAGGTCGTCGCCCTCGGCCTGGCCCACTCCCCCGAGGGCCGGCACATCTTCCCGCGCCTGTCGATCTTCGAGAACCTCCAGCTCGGAGCGTTCCTCAGGGACGACAAGGAAGGCATCGAGAAGGACATCCAGCGCGCCTACGACCTCTTCCCGATCCTGGGCGAACGCCGGAAGCAGGCAGCGGGCACCCTTTCCGGCGGTGAGCAGCAGATGCTCGCCATGGGCCGGGCGCTGATGTCGCAGCCCAAGCTGCTGATGCTCGACGAACCCTCCATGGGCCTCTCGCCGATCATGATGCAGAAGATCATGGAGACCATCGTCGAGCTCAAGTCCCAGGGCATGACGATCCTGCTCGTCGAACAGAACGCGCAGGCGGCGCTGTCGCTGGCCGACCACGGGTACGTCATGGAGATCGGCAAGATCTCGCTCTCCGGTACCGGCCACGACCTGCTGCACGACGAGTCGGTCCGCAAGGCGTACCTCGGCGAGGACTGAACCCGGTCCGCCCGGTCCCCGCAGCACACAGCCGGACGGCCCACCCCGAATCTCCCGGGGCGGGCCGTCCGGCTGTCGCCTTCGTACTGCGGACCTGGAGCCGCGCCGGAGCTACTGCTCCTTGGCCGCCTTCTTCTCCTCGGCGTCCTCGATGACCGCCTCGGCGACCTGCTGCATCGACATCCGGCGGTCCATCGACGTCTTCTGGATCCATCGGAAGGCGGCGGGCTCGGTCAGCCCGTACTGCGTCTGCAGCACCGACTTCGCCCGGTCCACCAGCTTCCGCGTCTCCAGCCGCTGCGAGAGGTCGGCGACCTCCTGCTCCAGGGCCTTCAGCTCGGTGAAGCGGGAGACGGCCATCTCGATGGCGGGCACGACGTCGCTCTTGGAGAACGGCTTCACGAGATACGCCATCGCTCCGGCGTCCCTGGCCCGCTCCACGAGGTCGCGCTGCGAGAACGCGGTCAGCATCAGGACCGGGGCGATGGACTCCTCGGTGATCTTCTCGGCGGCGGAGATCCCGTCCAGAACGGGCATCTTCACATCGAGGATCACCAGATCGGGCCGGTGCTCCCGGGCCAGCTCGACGGCCCGCTGACCGTCACCGGCTTCGCCGACGACCGCGTAGCCCTCTTCTTCGAGCATCTCTTTGAGGTCGAGGCGGATGAGGGCCTCGTCCTCGGCGATGACGACACGGGTCGTCAGCGGCGGGACGTGCGACTTGTCGTCGTCGGCGACGGGCTGGGGCGACTCGGGGGCGGTCACGGGGCTCCTTGATTCATGGCAGGTGCTGCTACCTGAGCCTACCTAGCTCCTGTATGTTTGAGTCACGGCGGGTCTCCGCTAACCTTTGATCTCAAGGCAAGCCCTGGTAGTCCAGCGGAAGAGACACGGTGCTCAAACCACCGACAGCGTGGGTTCGAATCCCACCCAGGGCACTTTACCTTCGCTTCCAAGGCCCACCCCTTATTGGAGATCTTCACTCGCCTCAGCGAACGCAGCGTCGAACGGGTGCGGCAGCAGCGATGTTCGGGCCAGTCTCGCATCCATGTACGACCTCAGCGCACGCAAGCTCGCACTTGAACTCGTCGGCCAAGGTCACAGCCTCAACTCCGTCAGCAAGCAGACGGGTATATCACGGGCCGCAATCCGCGAATGGCAGACCCACGTGGAGCCTCTCGCCCACCCCCGCCTAGCCCCTTGCGCACGGTGCCGCCTCGAACCCGGAACCCCCGACGACGCCGCCGCATATGCATATCTACTCGGCCTCTACCTCGGCGATGGCTGCATCAGCCCTCATCCCAAGATTGGGTACTACTTGCGCATCGCCTGTTCCAACTCCTGGCCGGGGCTCATCGAGACGTGCCGCGAAGCGATCAGTGCCGTTAGTCCAAGCGATTCCCTTTGCTTGGTCCAGAAGGAAGGTTGTGTTGCCGTCACCGGTTACAGCAGACATTGGCCATGCCTGTTCCCCCAGCACGGCCCCGGGAAAAAGCACGACCGAACCATCGCGCTGGAACCCTGGCAGCAGCAGATTGTCGATGAATATCCTTGGCCGTTCGTGCGCGGCTTGATCCACTCCGACGGATGCCGGAACACAAACTGGACCACCCGCATCGTCGGTGGTGAGCGGAAGCGCTACGAATACCCCAGGTACTGGTTCACCAACGTGTCCGACGACATCCGCCGTCTCTACACCGACACCCTCGACAAACTCGGCGTCGAATGGAAGAGCTGCACCCGCCACAGCAGGCCATACAACATCTCCGTGGCCAAGCGCGGATCCGTTGCACTCATGGATGCACACGTAGGTCCGAAGTACTGAGCCGCGAAAGGGCCCCTCAGCAGCGAATTCGAGGGGCCCTGGTCTACTGCTGACCAGTCTGGCTACTTCGGCGAATCGTCCTCCCCGACGTGGTGGACGCGGACCAGATTGGTGGAGCCCGCGACGCCGGGCGGGGAGCCCGCGGTGATGACGACGATGTCGCCCTTCTGGCAGCGGCCCGCCTTCAGGAGTTGTTCGTCGACCTGCGCGACCATCTCGTCCGTGGATTCCACGTGCGGGCCGAGATAGGTCTCCACACCCCAAGTCAGGGTGAGCTGGGCACGTGTTGCCGGGTCCGGGGTGAAGGCCAGCAGCGGGATCGGTGAGCGGTAGCGCGAGAGCCGCTTCGCCGTGTCGCCGGACTGGGTGAAGGCCACGAGCAGCTTCGCGCCGAGGAAGTCGCCCATCTCGGCGGCCGCGCGGGCGACGGCGCCGCCCTGGGTACGCGGCTTGTTGCGGTCGTTCAGCGGCGGCAGGCCGCGGGCGAGGATGTCCTCCTCGGCGGCCTCGACGATGCGGCCCATCGTCCGGACCGTCTCCACCGGGTACTTGCCGACGCTGGTCTCGCCGGAGAGCATCACGGCGTCAGTGCCGTCGATGACCGCGTTGGCGACGTCGGAGGCTTCGGCGCGGGTGGGGCGGGAGTTGTCGATCATCGAGTCGAGCATCTGGGTCGCGACGATGACGGGCTTGGCGTTGCGCTTGGCCAGCTTCACGGCGCGCTTCTGGACGATCGGCACCTGTTCCAGGGGCATCTCGACGCCGAGGTCACCGCGGGCGACCATGATGCCGTCGAAGGCCGCGACGATCCCGTCGATGTTCTCGACGGCCTGCGGCTTCTCGATCTTGGCGATGACGGGGAGCCTGCGGCCCTCCTCCTCCATGATCTGGTGGACCTCGTCGACGTCCCGGCCGCTGCGCACGAAGGAGAGCGCGATGATGTCGGCCCCGGTCCGCAGGGCCCAGCGAAGGTCATCGGCGTCCTTCTCGGACATGGCGGGGACGGACACCGCGACACCGGGGAGGTTGAGCCCCTTGTGGTCCGAGACCATGCCGCCCTCGACGACCAGGGTGTGGACGCGGGGGCCTTCGACGGAGGTGACTTCGAGGGCGACCTTGCCGTCGTCGACGAGGATGCGCTCGCCGGTGGTCACGTCCCCGGCGAGGCCGTTGTAGGTGGTGCCGCAGCTGCTCCGGTCGCCCCGGGCGCCGGGGGCGACGGTGATGGTGAACTCGTCGCCGCGTTCAAGGAGTACGGGGCCTTCGGCGAAGCGGCCGAGGCGGATCTTCGGGCCTTGAAGATCCGCGAGGATGCCGACGCTGCGGCCTGTCTCCTCGGCCGCCTTGCGTACGCGGCGGAAACGCTCCTCGTGCTCGGCGTAGCTGCCGTGGCTGAGATTGAATCGGGCCATGTCCATACCGGCTTCGACCAGTGCCTTGATCTGGTCGTACGAGTCGGTCGCGGGGCCCAGGGTACAAACGATCTTTGCTCGGCGCATGGTTCGAGCGTATGCCTTACCGATGGGTAAGTGATGGGTCACACATGACGACTCAACCACCTTTACATGAAAGGCTATTGACAACTGTTGAATTGTGCGCGCGTGCGCTCTGATGAGCAATTCCGATGGGCCCTATGCGGAATTGCGTCCCCTGACCGTCGGCCGACTGCCGGCCGTGGCTCCCCCGGGCTTCCGGGCCGGGCCGGATTCCCGGTGCGGGCCTCAGAGCGCCGGTGGTGACATGGTGAAACGGGCGTTCACCTGTGCGTAAACGGTCTGGCGCTGGGGTTCGAGGTCGATGGCCGGTACGTCGTCCGCCCCGCCGGGTGCCGCCGCTCTGAAGCCACGGGTGCCGGCGAAGCCGGGGGCGGGCGGGCGCGCACCGTCCGCGCCCGGGTCGGAGAGCTCGACCAGGGCGGTCAGCTCGGCGCCGAGCGCCTCGGCGTACTCACGGGCGCGGGTGACGGCGTCCCGCACGGCCTGCCGGCGGGCGTCGCGGTGTGCGGGCGATCCGGGGCGCAGCGCCCACCAGGGTCCTTCGACGCGGGTCAGTTCCAGGCCGGCGAGGCGGGCGGTGAGTTCGCCGAGTGCGGTGAAGTCGTTGAGTGCGACGGTGATCCGGACGTGGCCGGAGTAGGCGCGGACCCTTTCGCCCCAGCCGTGCTGGGCCGGTTCGGGGCTGACGGAGAGCGCGCCGCTCTCCAGTTTCTCGACGGCTTCGCCGTATTCCCTGGCGAGTTCGAAGATGGCGGCGTTGCGCCGGGTGAGGTCCTGCAGCGCTGCCCGGCGGTCCTTGCCGCGGGCGCTCGCGGTGACGGTGAGGGTGGCGGTCTCGGGTTCGACTTCGAGGCTCGCCTCGCCGCGCACGGCGACGCGGGGGGTGTCGGGCGTGCCGTAGGGGGCTGCGGAGGGGTACGGGACTTCGTCGGTCATGGTTCCCACTGTCGCACCCCGGTACGACAGTCGGCGGTCACCAGATCGAAACCTGCGGGGGGTGTTGCACCGCGTGGCTCCTGGGTCAGAATCTACGCGCGTTGTGCATGGTTGCTGTCCGCATCTACGCGCGTTGTGCACGTGACTAGGGAGACGAAATGCCGCTCAACCGTAGGACGTTCCTGGGTACTTCGGCCGCCGCAGGCGCCGGTGTGGCCATCGCCGGAGGCACGGCAGTGCCCGCTGAGGCGCAGGGGCACGGCCATGGCCACGGTCACGGGCGTCCGCCGAAGCGGTACTCCTTCACCGTGATGGGGACGACCGATCTGCACGGCCATGTCTTCAACTGGGACTACTTCACGGACAAGGAGTTCGACGACGCCGCACACAACGACGTCGGCCTGGCGAAGATCTCGACGCTGGTCAACGGGATCCGCGAGGAGAGAGGCCGCCACAACACCCTGATGATCGACGCGGGCGACACCATCCAGGGCACCCAACTGTCGTACTACTACGCGAAGATCGACCCGATCACGGCCAAGCACGGTCCGGTGCACCCGATGGCGCAGGCGATGAACCACATCGGCTACGACGCGGCGGCGCTGGGCAACCACGAGTTCAACTACGGCATTCCGGTGCTGCGGAAGTTCGAGGAGCAGTGCCGTTTCCCGCTGCTGGGGGCCAACGCCCTGGACGCGAAGACGCTCAGGCCGGCGTTCGCCCCGTACGTCTTCAGGACGCTCCGCACACCGCACGGCCGGGATGTGAAGGTCGCGATCCTCGGGCTGACTAACCCGGGCATCGCCATCTGGGACAAGGCGAACGTGCAGGGCAAGATGGTGTTTCCGGGGCTGGAGGAGCAGGCGGCGAAGTATGTGCCGCGGCTGCGTTCCATGGGTGCCGACGTGGTGCTCGTGGCGGCGCACTCGGGAGCCAGCGGCACATCCTCGTACGGTGACCAGATCCCGTACGTGGAGAACGCGTCCGCCCTGGTGGCCGAGCAGGTGCCGGGGATCGACGCCATCCTGGTGGGCCATGCGCATGTCGAGATCCCCGAGAGGTTCGTGGAGAACAAGAAGACCGGGAAGCAGGTCGTTCTCTCCGAGCCGCTGATGTGGGGGGAGCGGCTCACGGTCTTCGACTTCGACCTGGTGTGGGAGAAGGGTCGCTGGGCGGTCGAGAAGGCCGGTGCGCGGGTGCTGAACTCCAATACCGCGGCCGAGGACCCGGAGCTCGTGAAGCTGCTGACGGACGAGCACAAGAAGGTCGTGGCGTACGTCAACGAGGTGATCGGGACGTCGTCCGCCGCGATGACCACGGCGGACGCGCCGTGGAAGGACGAGCCGATCATCGATCTGATCAACGCCGTCCAGACCGACACGGTGAAGGCGGCGCTGGCCGGTGGTGAGTACGCGGCGCTGCCGGTGCTCTCGCAGGCGTCGTGCTTCTCGCATACGGCGCAGATTCCCGCCGGGAACGTGACGATCAAGGACGCGGCGGGCCTGTACCCGTTCGAGAACACGCTGGAGGCCCGTCTGGTGACGGGTGCGCAGATCAAGGACTATCTGGAGTTCTCGGCGCGCTACTACGTGCAGACGCCGGCGGGCGGTCCTGTCGACACCTCGAAGCTGACGAACGCGGATGACACGCCGGACTACAACTATGACGCGGTGTCGGGTCTGACGTACGAGATCGACATCGCCAAGACGGCCGGTTCGCGGATCGCGAAGCTGTCCTTCGGCGGTAAGGCGATCGATCCGGCGGCGCAGTTCGTGCTGGCGGTGAACAACTACCGGGCGAGCGGCGGCGGTAACTTCCCGCATGTGCCGTCCGCCAAGCAGCTGTGGGCCAATTCGGACGAGATCCGGAACACGATCATCGCGTGGGTGCAGGCGAAGGGGACGGTGGACGCGTCGGAGTTCGCTTCGGTGGACTGGAAGCTGACGCGGGACGGTACGCCGGTCTTCTAGGGCGTGGCCGGGTGTCCGGCCGGGTTTGCGGGCCCGGCCGGGCCGGGTGCGGCGGTCCGGCCGGTTGCCCGTGTGCTCGACGACCGCTCAGCTGCTGCGTTCGGCCAGCGGGACGAGGCGGGTGCGGCTCTGCGGGGGCAGGGCGTGCTCGCGGTCGAGGCCGAAGCTGGTGAACGCGGTGCGCCGGGGCAGCGGGTAGGGGTCCTTCCCGGTGAGGGAGTTGAGGATCGTCGCGCTGCGCCAGGCGGCGAGGCCGAGGTCGGGGGCGCCGACGCCATGGGTGTGGCGTTCGGCGTTCTGTACGTACACGGAGCCGGTGACGGCGGGGTCCAGGAGCAGCCGGTACTGGTCGTCGATGCGGGGGCGCTCGGACGCGTCGCGCCGCATGTAGGGGTCGAGGCCGGCGAGCATTCCGTCGAGCGGTCGTTCCCGGTAGCCGGTGGCGAGGACCACGGCGTCGGTGGTGAGGCGGGAGCGGGAGCCCTGCCGGGCGTGTTCGAGGTGGAGTTCGACCTTGGTGGTGGCGACGCGTCCGGCGGTGCGGACGGTGACGCCCGGGGTGAGGACGGCGTCGGGCCAGCCGCCGTGCTGGGTGCGGCGGTAGAGCTCGCCGTGGATGGCCGCGATGGTTTCGGCGTCGATGCCCTTGTGGAGCTGCCACTGCTGCGGGGCGAGGGAGTCGCGGGCTGACTCGGGCAGCTGGTGGAAGTAGCGGGTGTAGTCGGGGGTGAAGTGCTCCAGGCCGAGCTTGGAGTACTCCATGGGGGCGAAGGCCTCGGTCCGGGCGAGCCAGGTGATCTTCTCCTGGCCTGCGGGGCGGGCCCGGAGCAGGTCGAGGAAGATCTCGGCGCCGGACTGGCCCGCGCCGATGACGGTGATGTGCCCTGCGGCGAGGAGCCGTTCGCGGCTGGCGAGGTAGTCGGACGAGTGCACGACGGGTACGGATGGTGCTTCGGCGAGCGGCTTGAGGGTCTCCGGGATGTACGGCTCGGTGCCGACGCCGAGTGCCAGGTTGCGGGTGTGGGCGCGGCCGAGTGCCTCGGCTTCTCCGTCGGCGTCGAGTTGGGTGAAGTCGACTTCGAAGAGGGCGTGTTCGGCGTTCCAGCGGATGGCGTCGACCTGGTGGCCGAAGTGGAGTCCGGGCAGGCTCTCGCTGACCCAGCGGCAGTAGGCGTCGTACTCGGTGCGCCTGATGTGGAAGTGCTCGGCGAAGTAGAAGGGGTAGAGCCGCTCGCGTTCCTTGAGGTAGCTGAGGAACGACCAGGGGCTGGCGGGTTCGGCGAGGGTCACCAGGTCGGCGAGGAAGGGGACTTGGAGGGTGGCGTCCTCGATGAGCAGGCCGGGGTGCCAGTGGAATGCGGGGCGCTGTTCGTAGAAGGCGGTGGAGAGTTCGGTGAGGGGGTGGGCGAGTGCCGCGAGGGAGAGGTTGAACGGTCCGATGCCGACCCCCACCAGATCGTGGGGCTGGTCTGCGGAAGCCTGCTGGTCCGTCGTCATCGGGGCGTACTGCCTTCCAGGAGTTTGAGGAGAGCTTCCAGGTCACCGGTGGTGGCGTGGGGGTTGAGCAGGGTGGCTTTCAGCCAGAGGCGGTTGTCCGCGCGGGCCCGGCCGAGTACGGCATGGCCCTCGGTGAGGAGGGTGCGGCGGATGGCGGCCACGGTCGCGTCGTCCGCTCCGGTGGGGCGGAAGAGCACGGTGGAGATGGTGGGCCGGTCGTAGAGCTCCAGGCCGGGCCGGGCCTCGACGAGGTCGGCGAGTTCTGCGGCGATGGCGCAGGTGCGGTCGATGAGGGCGGCGAGGCCGCTCCGGCCGAGGGCGCGGAGTGTGACGGCGATCTTGAAGACGTCGGGGCGCCGGGTGGTCCGCAGGGAGCGGCCGAGGAGGTCGGGGAGGCCGGCTTCGGTGTCGTCGTCGGCGTTGAGGTAGTCGGCCTGGTGGGTGAGGGCGTCCAGGGTGGCGGGGCACGGGACGGCGAGGAGTCCTGCCGCGACCGGCTGCCAGCCGAGTTTGTGCAGGTCGAGGGTTACCGAGTGGGCTCGTTCGAGGCCGGCAAGCAGGGGTCGGTGGAGGTCGCTGAAGAGGAGCGGGCCGCCGTATGCGGCGTCGATGTGCAGTTCGGCGCCGTGCCGGTCGCAGAGGTCGGCGATCTCGGGGAGCGGGTCGATGAGTCCGGCGTCGGTGGTGCCGGCGGTGGCCGCGACCAGGACCGGGCCGTGTGTCGCGGTGAGTGCTTCGTCGAGCGCGGCGAGGTCGATGGTTCCGGAGGGCGACGGGACGGTGAGGGGTTCGGGGAGGCCGAGCAGCCAGGCTGCGCGGTGCAGGGAGTGGTGGGCGTTGGCGCCGCAGACGATCCGGACGGCGCCGTGGCGTTCGCGGGCGAGGAGCAGTGCGAGCTGGTTGGACTCGCTGCCGCCGGTGGTGACGAGCGCGTCGCCCGCCGGGTAGATCTCGGCGGCGATGGCGCGGGTGACGAGGGCTTCGAGCTCGGAGGCCGCGGGGGCCTGGTCCCAGGAGTCCATCGAGGGGTTGAGGGCGGAGGCGGCGAGGTCGGCGGCTGCGGCGACGGCGAGCGGCGGGCAGTGCAGATGGGCCGCGCAGCGTGGGTCGGCGGGGTCCGCCGCGCCTTCGGTGATGGCGTGGACCAGGGTGCGCAGGGCTTCTTCGGCGCCGGTTCCGGTGTCGGGCAGCACGGGGTGGGCCGTGGCCCGTACCCGTACGGCGACGGCTTCCGGGCCGCCGGGCGGCAGCGGGCCGATCCGGTCGGCGGCCCCGTCGTGCAGCGCGTCGAGGACGGTACCGACGAGGGGCCGCAGGGCGTTCGGCCCTGCGGCCCCTCCGGCGAGTGGCGGCGTACTCATACGGGTGTCCTTCGGTGCGCTCGGGGCTGTCGCCCCAGCCTGTACGGGGGACAGGCGGCGCGCCCGAAGAGCACAACGAGCTCAACCCGAAAGTGGTATTGCCCTGGTGCGGGGGGAAGTTGGAGCCTCCTGGGGTGGTACAAGGGGCTGCCGCCCCGCACCTGCGGTCAGGCCCGGCGGACCTCCAGGGCGCGCCGCAGGTCGTCGAGCTGGTCGGTGAGCTTGCGGCGCAGGGCGGGGATCATGTCGGTCTCGCGCAGACAGGCTTCGCCGCGGGCGAGTGCCTCGGGCGTGACCTCGTACGCGGGGAAGGCGTACCGTCCGGCGGCCTCGGCGATGGCCGGGCCCCGGCGGCCGGCGAGGGCGACGGCGTCCTCGTAGTAGCGCTCCGCGTACTGCGCGACGAGTTCGGTCTGTTCGGCCTGCCAGAAGCCGCCGGCGGTGGCGTTGAACAGGTAGTTGGAGAGGTCGTCGGAGCTGAACATCCGCTGCCATGCCGCGGCCTTGGCCTCCGGTGCGGGCAGCGCAGCCCGGCAGCGGGCGGCTCCTTCCTGTCCGGTGGCGCTGATGTCCCGGTCGAGTTCGGCGTCGATGACGCTCTCGTCGACGGCGCCGAGTGCGGCCAGGCGGTGGAGGATGCGCCAGCGCAACTCGGGGTCGAGTTCGGGGCCGCCGGGGACGCCGCCGTCGTCGAGCCAGGCCTGGATGCCGTCGGGCTGGGTGGCCGCGTCGATGAAGTGGCGGACTGCGACGAGGCGGAGCCCGGGGTTGTTCCCGTCCTCGGTGCGGCGGATGAGCGCGCGGCAGATCGTGCTGACGGTGGCGAGTGCGGCGGACCGGTCGGCGTGCGGCAGGTAGCGGTCGGCGATCTGGGTGGCGGCGAAGACGAGGACGCCCTGGACGACGGCGAGGTCCGCCTCGTGCGGGAGGTGGGCGAGCGCGGCGTCCAGGTAGGCGGTGGGCGGCAGTTCGCCGTCGCGGACCATGTCGCGTGCGGCGTTCCAGACGACGGCGCGGGTCAGCGGGTCGGGGAGGCCGGAGAGCGCGCGTACTGCGGTCTCCCAGGAGGCGGCGTCGAGGCGGACCTTGGCGTAGGTGAGGTCGCCGTCGTTGAGGAGGAGCAGGTCGGGGCGGCGGCCCTGGAAGGTCCTGGCGGCGTCGGTGGTGTCAGCGGTGGTGGCGGCGGCACTGTCCTCGGCGGGTACGTCGAGTTCGAAGCGTGCGCGCAGCACCAGGTGGGAGGGGTCGACCGGGTCGTGGTCGTAGGCGCCGACGGCGATGCGGTGGGGGCGGCTGCCGGTGCGGGCGACGCTGAACGACCAGTTGTTGTCGGTCTCGGTGACGGTGGGGGTGAGGGTGTCGACTCCGGTGGTGCCCAGCCACCGCGCGGCCCAGGCGTGGACGTCGCGGTCGGTGGCGGACGCCAGGTTGTCGATGAAGTCGGCGAGGGTGGCGTTGCCGAAGCGGTGCCGGGCGAAGTGGACGTTGATCCCGGCGAGGAAGTCCTTCTCGCCGAGCCAGGCGACGAGTTGGCGCAGCGCGGACGCGCCCTTGGCGTACGAGATCCCGTCGAAGTTGAGCATCGCGGACGCGGTGTCGGGGACGAGCGCCGGGTCGGGGGCGACGGGGTGGGTGGAGGGGCGCTGGTCGGCGTCGTACCCCCAGGTCTTGCGGGCGATGGCGAAGTCGACCCAGGTGCCGGTGAAGCGGGTGGCTTCGGCGAGGGTCTGGTAGCCCATGTACTCGGCGAAGGACTCGTTCAGCCAGATGTCGTCCCACCACTGGAGGGTGACGAGGTCGCCGAACCACATATGGGCCATTTCGTGGGCGATGACCATGCCGCGGGTCTGCCGCTCGGTGTCGGTGACGGCGGAGCGGTAGATGAACTCGTCGCGGAAGGTGACCAGGCCGGGGTTCTCCATGGCGCCGGCGTTGAACTCCGGGACGAAGGCCTGGTCGTACGAGTCGAAGGGGTACGGCTCGTCGAACTTCTCGTGGTACCGGTCGTAGCAGGCGCGGGTGATCTCGAAGATCTCGTCGGCGTCCGCGTCGAGGTGGGGTGCGAGTGAGCGGCGGCAGTGCAGGCCGAAGGGGAGCCCGGCGTGCTCGGTGGTCACGGAGTGCCAGGGGCCCGCGGCGACGGCGACGAGGTAGGTGGAGATGAGGGGGGTGGGTGCGGCCTGCCAGCCGCCGCCGTCGGTCCGCTCGGCGACGGCGTTGGTGAGGACGGTCCAGCCGTCGGGTGCGGTGACGCCGAGCTGGAAGACGGCTTTGAGGTCGGGCTGGTCGAACGCGGCGAACACGCGCTGGACGTCCTCCATGAACAGCTGCGTGTAGACGTAGGTCTCGCCGTCGGTGGGGTCGGTGAACCGGTGCATTCCTTCGCCGGTGTGCGAGTAGCGCATCGCGGCGTCGATCAGCAGCTCGTGCTCGCCGGGCGTGATGCCGGTGAGCGGGAGCCGGTTCCCGGAGAGCGTCCCGGGGTCGATGGGCTGCCCGTCGAGAGTCACGGAGCGCAGCTCGGCGGGCTTGACCTCGACGAAGGTGTCTCCGGCCGCACGCGCGGTGAAACGGATGACGGTACGGGAGTCGAAGGTGTCGTCGCCCTGCGTCAGATCGAGGTCGATCGTGTACCGCTGGACATCGAGGAGCTGGGCTCGGAGCTGCGCTTCATCGCGCGTCAGTACGGACATGGGCCCATCGTGCCGTACGCCGTCGGCGTCGCGCACGGGGTCTCGGGTACTGCGGGCGGCGCGGGTCGGTACGGGGTGTGGTGGGAGGCGGGGTGGGGTGAGGGGGTGTGGTGAGGTCGGTACGAGAGGGTGCGGCGGGGCGGTCACAGGGGGCGGCCGGGGCTCGGGTGGGGCTGTTGGACCGCAGGCGCTACGCGCTAGACGGACTCGCCCTGCGCACTGAATGCCTCAACTCCCTCAAAACCTACCAAGAACGGCAGCAGGACGAGCGCCAGGCGGCCGGAACGGGCTGGACGGACAACGGGCTCGTCTCCACCACCCGAAAGGCAGGCCGCTCGTCCCACCAACCTCACCCGCCGCTTTCGCCGCCTCCTCCACGGCGCGGAACTCCGGACGATCCGCTTCCACGACCTCCGGCACTCGACCGCCACCCTCCTCCTGGAACAAGGCGTCGATCTCGTCGTCATCAAGGAACTCCTCGGCCACGCCCACATCGGCGTCACCGCCACCGTCTACGCCCACGTACGCCTCCGCCTCCAGCGGCAAGCCATCGACACCCTCAGCACCGCGCTCGGCAGCCGGGAAACCACCGAGACGGCCCGCTCCGGCGGCGACGAACCACCACCACCCGCCACTGGCGTCCGCTGACGTTGCCGTCAACTACTGCCGTCAAACGCCAGATCAGCCCCGCCAAGCACAGCTCGGCGGGGCTGATCTTTGCCACTGCATGGTCCTTCTCATGGCGCGGATGGGTCGAATCGGGTAACGAACCCCATGCGATCCATGAGAACCAACGTTACGGAACCCGATACTTGAGACCCATCAGAAAGAACCGAAGAACCGGTCCCACCAACTCGGCTCCCCAGAACCGTGGAAACGCAAGAGAGTGGGCCCGCCATAGCTTCTTTCAAGAAGTTCTTCCGGAATCGTGATGTACCCCGATTCAGCGAGAACTTGCTCTACCTTCTCAAGGTCATTCGCGTCGAGCTCGCCTTCAGCCTGCGCTTCATCCGTACCCAAGAAGGCGCCAGGGTTATCGGCCGCCACCATTGCCAATGGCTTGAACTTGCTCACCAGGGCAACAATCCTCGTCCCACAGACTGTGGCTTCCCCTGGCACTTCGATTCGTCCGTACTGCGCGGAGTCCTGGATGTCTCGATCGATTCCACAAGGCGTCGAGAAGTGAGAACCAACCTGCACAGCCAGACGGCTGAACGAAGCTGCAGCATCGCCCGCATTGTAGTCAGCTGGCGTTTCTGGACATTCGGGATCGTCCAAACGATGCAACAGTTCCATCAGATTCGCATCTCTCTCCATTAATCCTCCAATCATCGAATTCGCTACACCCGGATCGGGTGGACCATTTCCTCAGTGCGGGAAAGCTGTGAGCACCTTCCCAGTGAGAGGTTCGTAACGCACTAGCATTCTCACCCCTCCCACTGACCCGATCACATTCTGAACCGCAGGTTCGCCCTTCCTGGTCTTCAGGGTTCTCTCGGCATGCACAGCAGATCCCTTGTACCAGGTCCTTTGACTATTTGGACTCGTCACCACGTCAGCAACAGCATCCAAAATCTGGTCATCAGACCACCCTTGCGGGAAAGCGTCCTTACCCGGCGCCCCCGGGTACCTGTGACCATCAAGGATGTGATCCGCCCTCTCGTCACCGATCAGCTCCCGACCAATTCCGCAGTTGCTGTTGTGAACGAGTACCGGCGTTTCCCCCGCCAGCACATAGTACGTATGGAGGCCCTCGACCGTAAGGTTATAGGTCCTCGCGTGCTTGACGAAGGGGCGGTTGGCCGTGACCGTGACTCTGCTGCCGTCGTCCGTCAGCAGGGTCATACCCCGCTTCAGCTTGGCCGTCCCGGTCCAGCGCCCTTCAGAGGGGGACCAGAAGGGATGCTCATAGGTGGCGGTGATCTTTTCCGTACCGCTTTTTGTGGCGATGGAAAGAGCGTTGAAGCGTTTGTCGTCATTAGTGACGATGAGGCGGGTCACTTTCCGGTGACCGGATTTACCCGTTCCAGGATCGGTGGCTTCTACCTCATCACCCATCTTGACGTCTTCAATTTTCTTCTTTTCCCCGTCGGCCATGAGGACACGAGTACCGGCCAAGAAGCACTGCGCACATCCAAATTTTGCTCTGCCGGCTCGCTTCCCTTTCCGATCACCCGGACGTCACCAATCAACGCGTCAACGCCATCCGAGAATGTGCGCATACTCCCTATTCATGGACAAATTGCCCACGCCATGCACAGCTCGGCCCCATCAGGGACGCCTCCGGTCGCAGCTACTGCCTGCACCAACTGTCCCGAATTCACACCTGCATGCAGCCACCACAGGGGTCACTACGCACCGGTCATCACGAGAGCTGTCCCCGGACGGGAGCGCCTTGGACCAGCCGCCCCGGGGCCGGCGCCGCGTGGTCGATTGCCACGAGGGCCGACGCCGGCCCCCCGTCCCACCGGCGGGCCCCGGTCACTTGTCCGTCGCCGAGCCGTCCGCGATGCGTTCGTGGTGTCTGATCACTTCCGCGACGATGAAGTTGAGCAGCTTCTCGGCGAACGCCGGGTCGAGTTTCGCGCTCTCGGCGAGGCTGCGCAGCCGGGCGATCTGGCGGGCCTCGCGGGCCGGGTCGGCGGGCGGGAGCTGGTTGCGCGCCTTGAGGAGGCCGACCTGCTGGGTGGCTTTGAAGCGCTCGGCGAGCATGTGGACGACGGCGGCGTCGATGTTGTCGATGGATCCACGCAGGCGGTCCAGTTCGGCCTGTACGGACGGGGCTGTCTCGGTCATGGTCGTCGAGCTTACGTCGTGATCGTCGGCGGGTCGTCGGGGTCCGGTATCTGGTCACTCCAGCCGCCGGGCACGGTGTGTCCCTGCTGCTGGCGGAAGACGACCGGGGCCTTTCCGACCCGGCGGGTGAAGAGCCGGGAGAAGTACGCGGGGTCGTCGTAGCCCACTCTGCGGGCGACGGCGGCGACCGGCAGATCGGTGGCGGCGAGCAGTTCCTTGGCGCGGCCGAGGCGGATGCCCAGGAGGTAGTCCTTGGGGCTGCAGCCCGCCCCCTGCCGTACCGCGCTGCGCAGTTCGGCCGGGGTCATGCCGTGCCGGGCCGCGTGTTCGGCGACGGTCAGCGGCTGGAAGGCGTCGCGGGCGAGCGCCTGGAGGACGGGGGCGCCTTCGGCGTCGGTGTCGGCGCGGGCGCGGCGCAGCGCGACGAGCAGTTCGTGGACGGCGGCCCCGCTCTCCACGTCGAGCAGCGGGTTCCCGCGGCGCGCGGCGCGGACGATGCGCCCCACGGCGGCGCGTGCGCCCGCGACGTCGGTGAGCGGGACGACGGGCCGGTCGGGTTCGATGTAGCCGAGTTCGGTGTAGGTGGCGGTGGCGGGCCCGGTGAAGTCGACGAAGGACTCGTCCCAGCCGGTGGCCGGATCTGCTCCGTAGTGGTGGGTGGCGCCGGGGGTGATCCAGATGAGTGCGGGTGCGGTGACGGTCGTACGGCGTCCGTCGGCGCCGCGGTACCAGCCGCTGCCCGCACCGACGACGACAGCGACATGGTGGTCGAGCGTCCGCGGGCCGACCGCGGGCAGGGTGCCGTGCTGGAGGCCCACTCCGAGGCAGACCAGGCCGAGCTTGTGGTGGGCGGGGCTCGGAGTGAAGTAGCGCATCCAGGTGTGGTACATCCCTTTTCCGGCCTCCTGTACGGTGCGTCGCGATCTTCACGGGTTGTTGACTGCGGTCTCTTGCGTCCAACGAGCGTTGATCTTTGTCCATGGACCGGGCCGCCGCCAGAGGTGAGAGTGTCGACGTGGCTGATTTCACTGTGGGTGACGAGGATTTCCTGATCGACGGGCGGCCGGTCCGGCTGCTGTCGGGGGCGCTGCACTACTTCCGGGTGCACGAGGACCAGTGGGGACACCGGCTGGCCATGCTCCGGGCCATGGGGCTCAACTCCGTTGAGACATACGTCCCGTGGAATCTGCACGAGCCCCAGCAGGGCCGCTTCCATGACGTGCAGGCACTCGGCCGGTTCCTGGACGCCGCGCACGAGGCCGGCCTGTGGGCGGTCGTCCGCCCGGGACCGTACATCTGTGCCGAGTGGGAGAACGGCGGGCTGCCGCACTGGCTGACCGGAGCGCTCGGTGCGCGGGTGCGGACGCGTGACGCTGAGTATCTGCGCCAGGTGGACCGCTGGTTCCACCGGCTGCTGCGTGAGATCGTCCCCCGGCAGATCGACCGGGGCGGCCCGGTGATCATGGTGCAGGTCGAGAACGAGTACGGCAGTTACGGATCCGACCAGGTCTATCTGCGCCATATGGCGGGGCTGCTCCGCACGCTCGGGGTGAGCGTGCCGCTGTTCACGTCGGACGGTCCCGAGGACCACATGCTGACCGGCGGTTCGGTCCCCGGGGTGCTGGCCACGGCCAACTTCGGCGCGGGCGCGCGCGAGGGCTTCGGCGTGCTGCGCCGGCACCGGCCGAAGGGGCCGCTGATGTGCATGGAGTTCTGGTGCGGCTGGTTCGACCACTGGGGCGCCGAGCCCGTCGTACGGGATCCGGCGGACGCCGCGCGGGCGCTGCGGGAGATCCTGGAGTGCGGGGCTTCGGTGAATCTGTACATGGCGCACGGCGGGACGAACTTCGCCGGCTGGGCGGGCGCCAACCGCTCGGGTGAGCTGCACGAGGGCGAGCTGCAGCCGACCGTGACCTCGTACGACTACGGTGCGCCCATCGACGAGTACGGGCGGCCGACCCGGAAGTTCTGGCTGTTCCGCGAGGTGCTGGCGGAGTACGCGGACGGGCCGCTGCCCGAACTGCCGCCGTCCCCTGCCGCGCTGGCGGCGCCCGTACGGGCCGCGCTCCCCGAGTGGGTGCCGCTCGGCGAGGTGACGGACGCGCTGGGCGGGCCCGAGCAGGTCACAGGTGCTCCCCCGTCGTTCGAGGAGCTGGATGTCGACCGGGGTCTGGTCCGCTACCGCGTACAGGTGCCGGGCCCGCGCAAGCCGTATCCGCTGACCGCGCCCGGAGTGCGCGATGCGGCGCAGCTGTACGTCGACGGGGTCCGCACGGAGCTGGGCGCTCCGGTGGCGGGGCCCGCGTCGGTGGAGCTGTGGGTGGAGTCGCTGGGCCGGGTCAACTACGGCCCGCGTCTCGGTGAGCCGAAGGGCCTGACGGGCGGGGTGCTGCACGAGCGGCAGTATCTGCACGGGGTGCGTGCGCGGGGGCTGCGGCTCGACGCGTTCGACGACGCGTCGGCGGTCGCGAAGCTGCCGTTCCGTGCGGTGCCGCCGGGCGGCCCGGATTCCGGGGCCCGGGGGCTGCACCGGGGGACGTTCGAGGTGAGCGGGGCCGGGGACGCGACACTCGAACTGACCGGGTGGGTGCGGGGGTTCGTCTGGGTGAACGGCTTCAACTTGGGCCGTTACTGGTCGGCGGGGCCGCAGAGTTCACTGTTCGTACCGGGCCCGGTACTGCGCGAGGGCGAGAACGAGGTGTGGGTGCTGGAGCTCGCGGCGGATGCGGCGGATGCGGGCGAGCCGGGGCTGGCGCTCCGCTGAAACCCCCTCGTTGGAACCCCCGCCGTAACCCCCCGCGCACACCGGGCGGTTACGGCGGTGGGCCGGTCCTCGGCTGAGGACCGGCCCACCGCGCACCGCACCGTCGGATGCGTCCGGCTCCGCTACACCTCGCGGACCTCGAAGGCGTCGAGCGCGAATTCGGCGACACCGTCGTCGCCGACCTTGCGCAGTCCCACCCAGGCGTCGCCATCGGCCGGCGCGGTGAACTCGTAGCTCAGCTGCGTCGGTTCGGTCGCGACGGGCAGTGCCTTGCGGTCCAGCTCGCGCGCCGCGGGCTCGTCGACGCCGGTGATCCAGGCGTACTGGCCGGCCGTGTCGTTCTCGTACCGGAAGGAGACCCGGTACCGCTTCGACGGCTCGAAGCGGACAGTGTGCTGGACGGTCCGGTAGACCAGGCCGTCGTTCTCGCCGCGCGACTTGAGCGACTGGCCGCCGTCGATGACGTCATCGATGACCTTGCCGTTCCAGCCCCGCTGGGTGAACGGCGCGTGCCGCTGCCCGACATGGGTCCGCGGGTCGGTCGAGCCGCCCGCGTCGCCCTTGACGAAGACGCCCCAGCCCTGCGGGACGTTCTCGAAGTCCTCGAAGGCCACCGTGCCCGCCTTCCGGGTGGGCTTCGCCCCGGCGATCCGCAGGTTGTCGAACCGCACCTGCGCGTCGCCCGCGGCCACCCGCAGCGTGAGGTCGACCCGGCCGCCGCTCTCCGGCACGGTGAAGTACGTGAACATCCGCTGGAAGCGGGTCTCGTGCTTGCGGTCGGCCGCGACGTAGTTGCCCGCGCACGAGGTGTCGGTCCAGTTGGCGGCGGTCACGCCGTCGGCGGTACGGATCTCCAGGGCGGCCCTGCGCCGCTCCCCCGCCTTCTTGCCGACCTCGACCTGCACCGAGGCGACATAGGTGCCGGCGGGCAGCCGGCCCAGGCGCTGGCCGACGGTGGTGGCCGCTCCGGCGCCGATCACCAGCTCGTAGTCGCCGATGGAGTTCAGTACGACGGAGGCGGTTCCCCCGGCCGGCGTGGTCTGCCAGCCCTTCAGGGAGCCGGAGTTGAAGCCGGGGTCGTACACCGGAGTGCCCTGCCCCCACTGGGGTTCGGCCGGGGCTGCTACCCGTGAGCGGTACAGCACATAGGGCTGTCCCGCGGTGGCCTCCACGGTGACCTTGCCCGAGCGGACCGCCAGGTCACCGGCGTGCACCCGACCCTGGTCGGTCAGCCGGTAGAGCGCGACGCGCGAGGAGTGCGACCAGCCGCGCGGCAGCTGCCAGGTGGTGCTGCCGCCCTTGGGGTTGTAGTGGTAGAGCTTCTCCGGGTCGGTCGCCCTGCGGGGCTCCCAGGGCAGCAGGTAGCTGCCGCCGGTGTAGACGACCCGTCCGTCGGTGGTGATGCGGCGGTTGCCGTCCGTGTCGCCGACGACGGTCCCGGTGGGGCCGAAGAAGGTGATCTCGTGCTCGGTCCACCGCTTGACCGGGTAGGCCTGGAGGTACTTCGCGGGCAGCGCCTCGGTCCAGATGATGTCGTAGAAGGCGTTCCAGTCGGTCTTGTTGACCCAGCCCTCGAAATTACCCATCCGCCCGGCGCCCAGCAGCGTGGGCCACTTGTTGGAGAAGACGTCCTTCTGGTGGTTGCGGATGAAGCGGATCAGCTGGGAGTTGATGCCGCGCGAGGTGTCGGCGCCGTAGTCGGTCTCGTTCGCCCAGTGCGACCACACCGAGGAGCGCTCCAGGCCGTGGCCCCACTCGCTGCTGACCGTCCACCCCTGCTCGCGCAGGGCGCGCTGGAGCCGGTCGCCGTTCCAGCCGGACTCCCGGAAGACGTCGAAGTAGATGGCGTTGAGCGCGGGGTGCGTGTCGTTACGCAGGTCCTGGAGCCGCTTGATGATGTCGCCCGACACCAGGTCACGCCGGGAGTCGATGCGGTAGGACTGGTCGAGCCAGTCCCACTGCTTGTTGGTCTTGTCGACGAGCTTCTCGGAGAAGGCGTGGGCGACGGGGTACGACTCGGTGGCGTTGACGTGCACACTGAAGTCGCTGTTCCACTTGCTGCCCTCCTTGACGAGGGTGTTCATGTCGGCGAGCCCGCCGGCCCGCTCGTTGTAGTTGCCCGCGTAGTCGGGGTGGGCGGAGTCGTGGCCCTCCGACTGGTACCCCTTGAGCAGCGTGTACTGGCGCAGCCCGTCCGTGGCGAGCGAGATCCGCTTGACGTTGTCGAGCGTCGCGAGGAACGGGTTGGTGGCCTGCGAGGCGAAGTTGAACGGGATGTGCGGGACGACCCGCAGATGGGTGTCGTCCGCGCCGAGCGGGGTCACCATGATGTCGCGGAAGGCGATGGCCGCGTCCTGCCAGTCGACCACGCCGTCGCCGTTGCGGTCCCGGGTGAGGATGACGGTCGCGTACGGCAGTGGTTCGGTGGCGTCCACCGGCGAGGTGTCCGCGCGGTGGGTCCACTGACCGCACGCCAGCTGCGCCTTGACGTAACCGTCCTTCTTGACGGTCTGCCGCCACATCCGGCCGTTCTCCCAGGTGGCGCCCGGGGTGTCGGCCGGATTGTCGTAGACCGTGTTGGTCTCGACGGCCCCGCCGAGCCCGTCGTGCGCCACCACGGCGTACGCGCAGCCGACGGGCGCCGCGTCCGCCGCGCTGTCGGGCGCGACCTTCACCAGGGTGTCGCCGCTCTTGGCCTTGTCCAGGTCGAGCTTGGCGGCCAGCAGGGTGGCGCCCGGCTGGTCGCTGCGTACCGAGAGGAAGGCGAGGGCGGGGATCTCCAGCGTCCCGACGCGCAGCGCCGCGGTGTCCGCGATACGGGTGACCCGCCAGTCGGTCCGCCATCCGTCGACCCGGATCTCGACACCGATCTCGGTCCCGCCGTCGAAGGCGAGGGTGTACGCGATCCGGTCCCGGCCGGGCCCGGACGTCACCTTCGGGGTGTGCGGGGCGCCGTCGATGAGCACCGAGGTGACGGGGTCCTCCTGCCCGTGCAGCAGCGCGCCCGTCCGGCGGTCGGTGTACGACACGATGCGCGGGAAGCCGCGGTCGACGCGTACGTCGAGGGCTTCGGAACGCAGGACGGCCTCGGCTCCGCCGGTGGCTCCGGAGCCCGTGGCCGCCGCGTCCGCCGCGAAGGCGGACGGGGTGGCGAGTGCCGCACCGACACCGGCCAGCGCGGTGGCGGCCACCACGGTCCTGCGGCTGGGCCCTCGGTCTTCTTCGTGCACGCTCGCTCCTCCATCGCGACGATCATCCGTGCACGTCACGATGGAGGGGCGGGGCGTGTGAGCCTATGGACAAAGGAGGGACAGGTCTTGGACTAAAGCGATATCAGGCGCTTTGCCCGGGCTCCCTGTCCGTTCCTCCGACCGGTTTTGGCCCTTCTTTTACCCGGCTCGCGAGCCGGACTTCTGCCCGGCTCGTGCGCCGGGCACCCGTCGCGGCCTCAGTGCAGCGCGTCCGCGGCCGACTTGATGTCCGCCGAGAGGGCCGACACCTGGGCGTACACACCCGGGTAGCCCGGCTCGGCGCAGCCCTGGCCGAAGCTCACGATCCCGACCTGGATCCAGCCGCCCTGGTCGTCCTTGCGGAACATCGGGCCGCCCGAGTCGCCCTGGCAGGTGTCGACGCCGCCCTTGGCGACGTCTCCGGCGCAGATCTCGTCACCGGCGTTGAACTGCGTTCCGTACGCCTGTCCGCACTGCTCGTCGGACACGTACGGGACGGTCGCCTGCCGCAGATAGCGCTGCTGGCCGCCGTCCTCGCTCGTCGAACCCCAGCCCGCGATGGTGAACGTTCCCTGGTCGTACTCCGTGCTGGTGGCGGTGGGGAGGGTCGGCAGGTCGAAGGGCGCGGCCAGTTTGACCAGCGCCCAGTCCTTGCCCTTGCCGTTGTAGCCCGGGGCCTGGACGACCTGGGTGGACTTGATGTGGACGGCGCGCGGGCCCTGGAGGTCGACCGAGCCCGCGGTGGCGGTGATCGAGGTGTTGGCCCCGGACTTGGACACGCAGTGGGCCGCAGTGAGGACGATGTCCTTGGCGTAGAGGGCTCCGCCGCATCCCTGGGAGAGATGCACCATAAAGGGGTACTGGCCCTCCGCCACCCGGGTGCCTCCGACGACGGGTTCGGGGGCGGCGGCCGAGGCCGGGGCGGGCTGGAGGCTGAGGGCGGCGAGTACGGCGGCGCCGATGGCCGCAGTTCGTCCGATGGTGCGCACTGGCTGGTTCAACGGGCTTCCTCTCGTGGGGGCTGAGGGGTCCTCAAGCCCTGCCCGGACAGGACCTGGTCCCGTCGTCCGGAAAGGGCTACTCCCACGACAATGGCCGCTGTCCGCCGTTTCCGCCCGGCCGTAGAGTGGACACGTGACGGACGACAGCGCGGTCGTACACGGATTTCCGCATCTGGAGACAGTGCAGGCGGCGATCACGGCACTGCACAGGCGCCTCTCGTACGACGGCGTCCTCAGCTACACGCCGAGCGTCGCACCCGTCGATGTCGCGTTCTCCGACGTGGACGATCTGCATCTGGGCGCCCAGCGGGTGGCCCGTGCGCTGGTCCACCAGCTGCGGCTGCCGGACGCCCGCATGATCGTCAGCTTCCGCGAGATGGAGCACGCGGCCGCGGTCGAACTGGCCGCGGGGCCGGAGTACTTCATCGAGCTCAATGACCGTTTCCGTACCCACAGGGGCGACATCGGGGCGGCTCTCGCCCATGAGGTCATGCATGTGCTGCTGCACCGGCTCGGCCTCGGCTTCGCGGGGACCCGGGACAACGAGATCCTCACCGACACCGCGACGACCTACCTCGGGGCGGGCTGGCTGCTGCTCGACGCGTTCCGGGAGGACGAGGTGTCCAGCCAGAAGCTCGGCTATCTCACCCCTGAGGAGTTCGGTTACGTCCTGGCCAAGCGGGCGCTGCTCTTCGACGAGGACCCGTCGATCTGGTTCACCAGCCCGCAGGCCTACACGGCGTACACGAAGGGGCGGGCCCGGGCCGGCCAGGACAGCAGCCGCCCGCCGCTGACCGCCGCGGGGTGGGCCGGGCGGCGTGCCTATGCGAAGCACCGCAGGTACGCGCAGGAGCACGGCGGCCGCTCCGCCCCGGGGATGCCGTACGCCTTCGAGGAGGCGGCGGACGGACTGCGCGTCAGTTTCGCCTGCCCGACCTGCCATCAGCGGATACGGGTACCGGTCCGGGGCCGGGTGCGGGCCCGCTGCGGGCTCTGCCGCACCGTCCTGGACTGCGACACCTAGGGCCTGTCCGGCCGATCCGGCGAGAGGGAGTCACCTTCATGCGCGTGGAGACCAAGCACACACTGGTGCGGCCGCTCCAGCGGTATCTGATCAACCCGCCGGTCCGGCTGCTGCTGCGGCTCGGGGCCGCGCCCGGCTACGCGCTGCTGGAGACGCGCGGGCGGGTCACCGGACAGATCTGCACCACCCCGGTCGGCGAGGGCCGGGAGGGGACGGTGTTCTGGATCGTCGCGGAACACGGCATGCACGCCGGTTACGTCCGTAACATCCGGGACTGCCCTGACGTGCGGGTCCGGCTCCGTGCGGGGAGCCGCTCCGTCTGGGTGCCGGGGACAGCCCAGCTGCTCCCCGGCGACGACCCGTACGCCCGGCAGCGCACCCTCGCCCGGGGGCATCCGCTGCGCGCGCTGAACGCGGCGGTCGTCCGGGCGATGGGGACGGAGCTGCTGACGGTCCGTGTCGACCTGCACCCCCGGAGCTGACACCGGGCCCGCTGAGCGGAGGGGCCCGGCCTCACACTGCCGTCAGGCGGCGGCCCTGCGGCCGCCCTGGCCACCACGGCCCTGACCGCCGCCACCACGGCCGGCGCCGCCACGGCCCTGACCGCCCTGGGCGCCGCCCTGGCCCTGACCACCACGGCCCTGGCCACCACGGCGGCCGCGTCCTCCACGGCCCTGCCCGGCCGGGGCGGCTGCCCCGGTCGCGGGCCTGCTGGGCCTGGAGCGCCGCTGCGGCGCGGTGGCCTGCTGCGGTACGTCGATCACGATCGCCACACCCGAGGGTTCCTGCGCCCCGGTGATCCGGGTGAGCTCCTCGTCGCTGGACCTGACCCGGGCGGTCCTGGGCGTGATGCCCGCGTCCGACATCAGCCGGGTCATCTCGCGCTTCTGCTCCGGGAGCACGAGCGTGACGACGCTGCCCGACTCGCCCGCCCGCGCGGTGCGCCCGCCGCGGTGGACGTAGTCCTTGTGGTCGGTGGGCGGGTCCACGTTCACGACCAGGTCGAGGTCGTCGATGTGGATGCCGCGCGCCGCGACGTTGGTCGCGACCAACGCGGTGACCTGGCCGTTCTTGAACTGGTCGAGGGTGCGGTTGCGCTGCGGCTGGGAGCGCCCGCCGTGCAGCCCGCCCGCCCGTACGCCGCTGGCCAGCAGCCGCTTCACCAGACGGTCGACGGACCGCTTGGTGTCCAGGAAGAGGATCACCCGACCGTCGCGTGCCGCGATGCGCGTGGTGACGGCCTTCTTGTCGGTCTCGTCGGCGACATAGAGCACGTGGTGGTCCATCGTGGTCACCGCGCCCGCCGACGGGTCCACCGAGTGCACGACCGGGTCGGTCAGGAACATCTTGACCAGCCGGTCGATGTTCTTGTCCAGGGTCGCCGAGAACAGCATCCGCTGACCGCCCGGCTCGACCTGCTTGAGCAGTGCGGTGACCTGCGGCATGAACCCCATGTCGGCCATCTGGTCGGCCTCGTCGAGCACGGTGATGCCGACCTGGTCGAGGCGGCAGTCGCCGCGCTCGATGAGGTCCTTGAGCCGCCCCGGGGTGGCGACCAGCACCTCGGCGCCACGTCGCAGCGCGCCGGACTGCTTGGAGATCGACATCCCGCCGACGACAGTGGTCAGCCGCAGCTGGACCGAGGTGGCGTACGGCGTCAGCGCGTCGGTGACCTGCTGCGCCAGCTCGCGGGTGGGCACCAGCACGAGGGCCAGCGGCGCCTTCGGCTCGGCGCGGCGGCCCGCGACACGGGCCAGCATCGCCAGCCCGAACGCCAGGGTCTTGCCGGAGCCGGTCCGGCCGCGGCCCAGCAGGTCGCGGCCCGCGAGGGAGTTCGGCAGGGTGGCTGCCTGGATCGGGAAGGGGTCGGTCACACCCTGGGCCGCAAGGGTCTTGAGGAGTGCGGCGGGCATGTCCAGCTCGGCGAAGGCCTCGACGGCGGGCAGCGCGGGGGTGATGGTGTCCGGCAGCGTGAATTCGGCAGGCCTGGGAGCTGCCTTGCGGGCCGGAGACTTTGCGGGGGCCTTGCCTCGGCCCCTCGGCGGACTGGTGCGTGCGGGGCGTGCCGGGCGTTCAGCGGAGCGGGTCATGCGGTTCAAGCCTTCCTGCCGGATGTAGGACAGCACAAACCGGGACCCGCACCTTGGAGGTGCGGGCCCCGGTCAGCGAGGTACGCGTCCGACAATTAGGCCGGGACGATGTTCTCCGCCTGCGGGCCCTTCTGGCCCTGCGTGACGTCGAAGGAGACCTTCTGGCCCTCCTGGAGCTCACGGAAGCCCTGGGTGGCGATGTTCGAGTAGTGGGCGAAGACGTCGGCGCCGCCGCCGTCCTGCTCGATGAAGCCGAAGCCCTTTTCCGAGTTGAACCACTTCACGGTACCGGTGGCCATAACATTCTCCTCAACAGGTGCAGTGCCGGAAATTCGCACTTTACGAATTCCGCGTCGCCGCATTGAACCCCATCCGGAGAAAGCCGGAAAACAATAATGCGCCTGTCGGAGCATTCCCGTCAGGCGCACATAAAGTTCATGGGTACCAAAACTGCAACAACGTCAGCCTAGCACGCTTGTCGCCCGGATGTCTGGACCCAACGGGACCCGAATGATCTCCGCGCACCCCTCCGACCGGTGGTTCCGCCCCGTACGGAACCCGGCCGCCGGTCAACTCGCCTGGGCCGTAACACCAGTTGATCACGCACACCGGAACGCCCCGGAAGCCGGCGGAAGCCGGGACGGGCCCCGGAAAACGGACCGGAAGGGTGAGAGAGTCCCCGCACTGTTCGATTGACGTTCACCCGCGCCCGTGGTGTCCGGGACGCCCCCTCCCCGTACGGGACGCGGCGGCCCGCAGCCTAGGATTCCGGGCATGATCGCCGAATTGCAGTGCATAGTGCTGGACTGCCCCGCCCCCGCAGACCTGGCCGCGTTCTACCGGTCGGTCCTCGGCGGCAGTGTCGACCGGCCCGACCCCCGCTGGACGCTCAGCTCCGACTGGTCCACACTGCACACCGCGTCCGGTCTGGTCCTGGCCTTCCAGCGCGCCGAGAACCACCGCGCACCGGCCTGGCCGGACCCGACCCGGCCCCAGCAGTTCCATCTGGACTTCAGCGTGCCCGACCTCGACCGGGCGGAGGTCGAGGTGCTCGACGCGGGCGCCCATCTGCTCGACGACAGCGCGCCGGGCTGGCGTATCTACGCGGACCCCGCCGGGCACCCCTTCTGCCTGGTACACCACTGACCCGACGACCGGACGCGGACGGCCGGGCCACCGCCCGCCGAACGCGGCCGGTCAGCCCCTGGACCGCTCGGCGGTGCTCCGCTCGACACAGAACTCGTTGCCCTCGATGTCGGCCATCGTCGCCCAGCCCCGGCCGTCGGGCCTGCGGTGGTCCTCGACGAGCGTGGCGCCGAGTGCCAGCAGCCGCTCCACCTCCTCCTCCCGGGTGCGGTCCGTCGGCTGGAGGTCCAGATGCAAGCGGTTCTTGATCTGCTTGGGCTCGGGCACCTGAATGAAGAGCAGCCCGAAACCGGTGGCCTGGATCAGCGCCTCGGGGTCACCCGGCTTGTCCTCGTCCGTGAGCGGAATGTCGAGGACCTTGGCCCAGAAGCTGCCGAGTTCATAGGCGTTGGCGCAGTCGACCGTGACATGGCGTACGAATGAAGTCATGATCGCATCATGCCTCAACACACGTGTGGGGCAAGGGAATTCAGGAGCTCCGCGCCCTGCTGCGGTCCCGCGCCACGCTGCGCAGGGTGACGAGGGCCGTGTGGCCGTCGGCCCGCAGCACACCCGGTGAGTCCCCGGTCACCAACGCCGCGTCGTAGGGTCCCAGGGCCGCGCCCGCGTCCTCCAGGACCGCGGCGCCGTCCAGCGCGACGACCAGCACGGTGGCGCCCGGCGGGACGGCGACGGTGAGTCTGCCCCGTACGACCGAGATGAGCGCCTCGGTGAGCGCTTCGCGGTACATCACGTTGAAGTTCACGACGGGGCCGTCGAGCAGCCGTCCGTGCGTCGCCACGTCTCCGGCGAAGCGGTGCGGCACGAACCGCTCGTCCGCCCGCAGCGGGACCCCGCCGGCGGTCAGCTCCATCCCCGCGCCGTCCGCCACCGTCAGCACCCTGGTGACCTCGGGGAACACGGAGAACGGCCCGTCGGCGCCGACATCCGCCAGGCTCACCCGCCAGGCGAAGGTGTCCATCCCGGCACCCTCGGGCCCGGCGGCGATCTCGCGGGTGACCCCGCCGCCGTTCTTCCAGGGCGCGGCGGCCCGCTCGCCGGCCCGCAGTATCCGTACTGTCACGCCCGCACCGCCCGCCGGCCGGCCCGCTGATCCATGCGCTGGTCCACTCCCTCGCCCTCCGTGTCGTCGTCCGCCGCCTCCTGAAGGCCGCTGCGAGCCGCTGCTGGCTGCTGGACGCGCCACGGCGCCCACCCAGTGTCCGGTCGGGGACAAGGCAGGCGCCGCGTTCAGTTCCGCACCCCATTGTGCGGGACGTATCGGTGGGTCCTTCAGACCGTCAGTGCCCGGTCCGTCGGCTTGATCGGGGCGTGCAGCTCGCTGGCGCCCGTGAGGAAACGGTCCACGCCGCGCGCCGCCGAGCGGCCCTCGGCGATCGCCCAGACGATCAGCGACTGGCCGCGGCCCGCGTCCCCAGCAACGTACACGCCGGGCACATTGGTCGCGTAGTCGGCATCGCGGGCGATGTTGCCGCGGGCGTCGAGTTCGAGGCCGAACTGCTGGACGAGACCGTTGGCCTGGTCGGTTCCGGTGAAGCCCATGGCCAGGGTGACCAGCTCGGCGGGGATCCGGCGCTCGGTGCCGGGCTGCTGCTCCAGCTTGCCGTCCTTGAACTCCACCTCGACGAGGTGCAGGTACTTGACGTTTCCGACCGTCTCCCCCTCCTCGGGCTCGGAACCCTCGAAGTGCGTGGTCGACACGGCGTAGATGCGCTCGCCGCCCTCCTCGTGCGCGGAGGTGACCTTGTAGAGCATCGGGAAGGTCGGCCAGGGCTGGCCGGCGTTCCGCTCGTCGCCGGGCCGGGGCATGATCTCCAGCTGGGTGACCGAAGCGGCGCCCTGGCGGTGGGCGGTGCCCACGCAGTCGGCGCCGGTGTCGCCGCCGCCGATGACCACGACGTGCTTTCCCTCGGCGGTGATCGGGGCCACCGTGAGGTCGCCCTCCTGCACCTTGTTGGCGAGCGGCAGGTACTCCATGGCGAAGTGGATGCCGTTCAGCTCACGGCCCGGTACGGGCAGGTCCCGGGAGACCGTCGCGCCGGCGGCGATGACCACCGCGTCGTACCTGCGGCGGAGCTTCGCCGCGTCGATGTCGCGGCCGATCTCCGTCTCGGTGCGGAACTTGGTGCCCTCCGCGCGCATCTGCTCGATGCGCCGGTTGATGTGGGACTTCTCCATCTTGAACGCGGGGATGCCGTACCGGAGCAGTCCCCCGATGCGGTCCGCGCGCTCGTAGACGGCGACCGTGTGCCCGGCGCGGGTCAGCTGCTGGGCGGCGGCGAGTCCTGCCGGTCCCGAGCCGATGACCGCGACCGTCTTGCCGGAGAGCCGCTCGGGCGGCTGCGGGGTGACGTCGCCGCTGTCCCACGCCTTGTCGATGATCGAGACCTCGACGTTCTTGATGGTGACGGCGGGCTGGTTGATGCCGAGCACACACGCCGACTCGCAGGGCGCCGGGCAGAGGCGTCCGGTGAACTCCGGGAAGTTGTTGGTGGCGTGCAGCCGCTCGGACGCCGCCGACCAGTCCTCGCGGTACGCGTAGTCGTTCCACTCGGGGATGAGGTTCCCCAGCGGGCAGCCGTTGTGGCAGAACGGGATACCGCAGTCCATGCAGCGGCCGGCCTGCTTGCTGATGATCGGCAGCAGGGATCCGGGAACGTAGACCTCGTTCCAGTCCTTCACCCGCTCATCGACGGGGCGGGTCTGCGCGACCTCGCGGTCCGTTGTCAGAAAGCCCTTGGGGTCAGCCATTGGTCGCCGCCTCCATCATCTTCTCGGTGGTCTCGTTCTCGGAGAGACCTGCCAGCTCAGCGGCGTCCTTGGCGGCGAGCACTGCCTTGTAGGTGGTCGGGATGATCTTGCTGAAGCGGGCCGCCGATGTGTCCCAGTCGGCCAGCAGCTTCTCGGCCACGGTGGAGCCGGTCTCCTCCTGGTGGCGGCGCACGACGTCGTGCAGCCACTGCTTGTCGGTGTCGTCGACGGACTCGACCGCGCCGATGTTTCCGGCGTTGACGTTGTCGGGGTCGAGGTCGATCACGTACGCGACACCGCCCGACATACCGGCGGCGAAGTTCCGGCCGGTCTCGCCGATGACCACGGCGTGCCCGCCGGTCATGTACTCGCAGCCGTGGTCGCCCACGCCTTCCGAGACGACCGTCGCGCCGGAGTTGCGGACGCAGAACCGCTCGCCGGTGCGGCCGCGCAGGAACAGCTCGCCGCCGGTCGCGCCGTAGGCGATGGTGTTGCCCGCGATGGTGGAGTACTCGGCGAGGTGCTCGGCGCCGCGGTCCGGGCGGACGACGATGCGGCCGCCGGAGAGGCCCTTGCCGACGTAGTCGTTGGCGTCGCCCTCCAGCCGGAGGGTGACCCCGCGCGGGGCGAAGGCGCCGAAGGACTGGCCCGCGGAGCCGGTGAAGGTGATGTCGATGGTGTCGTCGGGCAGGCCCGCGCCACCGAACTTCTTCGTCACCTCGTGACCGAGCATGGTGCCGACGGTCCGGTTGATGTTCCGGATGGCGACCTGCGCGCGGACCGGCTGGGCGGCCTCGGCGGAGTCGGCGGCCAGCGCGTCGGCCGCCAGCTTGATCAGCTGGTTGTCGAGCGCCTTCTCCAGGCCGTGGTCCTGCTCGGCGGTGCGGTGGCGTGCCGCGCCCTCGGGCAGCTCCGGGACGTGGAAGAGCGGGTTGAGGTCGAGCCCCTGCGCCTTCCAGTGGTTGACCGCCCGCTCGGTGTCGAGCAGCTCGGCGTGGCCGACGGCCTCTTCGAGGGTACGGAAGCCCAGCTCGGCGAGGAGTTCGCGGACCTCTTCGGCGATGAACCGGAAGAAGTTCACGATGTACTCGGCCTTGCCGGAGAAGCGCTCGCGCAGCACCGGGTTCTGGGTGGCGATGCCGACCGGGCAGGTGTCGAGGTGGCAGACGCGCATCATGACGCAGCCGGAGACGACGAGCGGCGCGGTCGCGAAACCGAACTCCTCGGCGCCGAGGAGCGCGGCGATGATGACGTCGCGGCCGGTCTTCAGCTGGCCGTCGGTCTGTACGACGATGCGGTCCCGCAGACCGTTGAGCAGCAGCGTCTGCTGGGTTTCGGCGAGGCCGAGCTCCCAGGGGCCGCCCGCGTGCTTCAGCGAGGTGAGCGGGGAGGCGCCGGTGCCGCCGTCGTGTCCGGAGATGAGGACGACGTCCGCGTGCGCCTTGGAGACGCCCGCGGCGACCGTGCCGACACCGACCTCGGAGACCAGCTTCACGTGGATGCGGGCCGCCGGGTTGGCGTTCTTGAGGTCGTGGATCAGCTGGGCGAGATCCTCGATGGAGTAGATGTCGTGGTGCGGCGGCGGCGAGATGAGGCCGACGCCGGGCGTCGAGTGCCGGGTCTTCGCGACCCACGGGTAGACCTTGTGGCCGGGCAGCTGGCCGCCCTCGCCGGGCTTGGCGCCCTGCGCCATCTTGATCTGGATGTCGTCGGCGTTGACCAGGTACTCGCTGGTCACACCGAAGCGGCCGGATGCGACCTGCTTGATGGACGAGCGGCGCGCCGGGTCGTACAGCCGGTCGGCGTCCTCGCCGCCCTCACCGGTGTTGGACTTGCCGCCCAGCTGGTTCATGGCGATGGCGAGGGTCTCGTGCGCCTCCTTGGAGATGGAGCCGTACGACATGGCGCCGGTGGAGAAGCGCTTGACGATCTCCGACGCGGGCTCCACCTCGTCGAGCGGGATGGACTCGCGGCCGGAGGCGAAGCCGAACAGGCCGCGGAGCGTCATCAGCCGCTCGGACTGCTCGTTCACCCGGTCCGTGTACTTCTTGAAGATGTCGTACCGGCCGGAGCGCGCCGCGTGCTGGAGGCGGAAGACCGTGTCCGGGTCGAAGAGGTGCGGCTCGCCCTCGCGGCGCCACTGGTACTCGCCGCCGATCTCCAGCTTGCGGTGCGATGCGGAGATGCCGGACGCGGGGTACGCCTTGGCGTGCCGGGCGGCGACCTCGGTGGCGACGACATCGAGTCCGGCGCCGCCGATCTTGGTCGCGGTGCCGTTGAAGTACGTGTCGACGAAGGACTGGTCGAGTCCGACGGCCTCGAAGACCTGCGCGCCCCGGTAGGAGGCCACGGTCGAGATGCCCATCTTGGACATGACCTTCAGGACGCCCTTGCCCAGGGCGTAGATCAGGTTACGGATGGCCTGCTCGGGCTCCAGGCCCTCGATGAAGGTGCCGGCGCGGACCAGGTCCTCGACGGACTCCATGGCGAGGTACGGGTTGACGGCGGCGGCGCCGTACCCGATCAGCAGGGCGATGTGGTGCACCTCGCGTACGTCACCGGCCTCGACGAGGAGGCCCACCTGGGTGCGCTGCTTGGTGCGGATGAGGTGGTGGTGGACGGCCGATGTGAGCAGCAGCGAGGGGATCGGGGCGTGCTCGGCGTCGGAGTGCCGGTCGGACAGGACGATCAGCCGGGCGCCCGCCTCGATGGCGGCGTCGGTCTCGTCGCAGATGTCCTTGAGCCGGGCGGCGAGGGCGTCGCCACCGCCGCCGACCCGGTAGAGGCCGGCGAGCGTCGCGGCCTTCATCCCCGGCATGTCGCCGTCGGCGTTGATGTGTATCAGCTTGGCGAGCTCGTCGTTGTCGATCACCGGGAAGGGCAGCGTGACGCTGCGGCAGGCGGCCGCTGTGGGCTCCAGGATGTTGCCCGCGGGGCCGAGCGTGGAGCGCAGCGAGGTGACGAGCTCCTCGCGGATGGCGTCCAGCGGCGGGTTGGTGACCTGCGCGAAGAGCTGGGTGAAGTAGTCGAAGAGCAGCCGGGGGCGCGCGGAGAGCGCGGCGATCGGCGAGTCCGTGCCCATGGAGCCGAGCGGCTCGCCCGAGGTGCGGGCCATGGGCGCGAGGATGATGCGCAGCTCCTCCTCGGTGTAGCCGAAGGTCTGCTGGCGGCGGGTGACCGAGGCGTGGGTGTGCACGATGTGCTCGCGCTCGGGGAGGTCCTCCAGCTCGATCTCGCCGCTCTCCAGCCACTCCTCGTACGGCTGCTCGGCGGCGAGACCGGCCTTGATCTCGTCGTCCTCGATGATGCGGTGCTCGGCGGTGTCCACGAGGAACATCCGGCCGGGCTGCAGACGGCCCTTGCGGACCACCTTCGCGGGGTCGATGTCCAGGACGCCGACCTCGGACGAGAGGACGACGAGGCCGTCATCGGTCACCCAGTAGCGGCCGGGGCGCAGACCGTTGCGGTCGAGGACCGCGCCGACCTGAGTGCCGTCGGTGAAGGTGACGCAGGCGGGGCCGTCCCAGGGCTCCATCATCGTCGCGTGGTACTGGTAGAAGGCCCGGCGTGCCGGGTCCATCGACTCGTGGTTCTCCCACGCCTCGGGGACCATCATCAGCACGGAGTGCGGGAGCGAGCGGCCGCCCAGGTGCAGGAGCTCCAGGACCTCGTCGAAGGAGGCGGAGTCCGAGGCGTCGGGGGTGCAGAGGGGGAAGATCCGGTCCAGCTTCTGCGGTCCGAAGAGGTCGGACGCGAGCTGGGACTCGCGGGCCTTCATCCAGTTGCGGTTGCCCTTGACCGTGTTGATCTCGCCGTTGTGCGCGACGAAGCGGTACGGGTGGGCGAGCGGCCAGCTCGGGAAGGTGTTGGTCGAGAAGCGCGAGTGCACCAGGGCGACGGCGGTGGCGAAGCGGCGGTCGGAGAGGTCCGGGAAGAACGGCTCCAGCTGCCCCGTCGTGAGCATGCCCTTGTAGACGATCGTGCGGGCGGAGAGCGAGGGGAAGTAGACCCCGGCCTCGCGCTCGGCGCGCTTGCGCAGGACGAAGGCCTTGCGGTCGAGCGCGATGCCCGTGGCAGGGGCGTCCTCACCCTGCGGCGCGTCGGCGACGAAGAGCTGACGGAACTCGGGCATGGTGGCGCGGGCGCCGCTGCCCAGCAGGTCCGGGGTGACCGGGACCTCGCGCCAGCCGAGGACGGTGAGGCCTTCCTCGGCGGCCAGCGTCTCTATCCGCGAGACGGCAGCGGGGCTGTCGTCGAGCGGCAGGAAGCCGATGCCGACGGCGTACGCACCCGCTTCGGGGAGCTCGAATCCGGTGGCCTCACGCAGGAAAGCGTCGGGCACCTGGAGCAGGATTCCCGCTCCGTCGCCGGAGTCCGGCTCGGATCCGGTGGCGCCGCGGTGTTCGAGATTGCGCAGTACGGTCAGCGCCTGCTCGACCAGCTCGTGGCTGGCCACGCCGGTAAGAGTGGCCACGAACCCGACACCGCAGGCGTCGTGCTCGTTGCTGGGGTCGTACAGCCCCTGCGGGGCGGGGCGACCCTCCATGGGCGACCAGGCGTGGATGCGCATCGGCTCTCCCGTCGTCGTCGTGGCATATGCAAGTGCATAGGGACGACGTTGGCCCTCTGCGAAATTTCGAGCAGGTTACATGATGGAGTGCTTCTCGAAAAGCGGATGTTTTCATTCCAACATGCGGACACCGCGGAGCGGTGGAGGTGGGGCGACACGGCCGGATCGGCGTCCGTGGGCCCGGATAGGTGCAGGCGGCGTTGCCTGCGGCGCTTCCGGCTTATGCCCGGTGGTTCGTCACTCAAAACCGCCGGGCAGCCGATACCTATGATGCTCGACGCATAATGCCTCACTCCCCCGGACCGGTGAAGGCCCGGGAGCCGATCAGCCCACGGCGGTGCCGAACAGCGCGCCCAGCGCGTAGGTGATCCCGGCCGCAGCCCCTCCCAGCGCCAGCTGCCGGAGCCCGCTGTACCACCAGGAGCGCGCGGTGACCCGCGCCACCACTGCGCCACAGCCGAAGAGACCGATCAGGGCCAGCAGCAGGGCCAGCCACAGCGCGGTGGCGCCGAGCAGATACGGGAGCAGCGGAAGCAGCGCGCCCAGCGCGAAGGCACCGAAGGACGACAGTGCGGCGACCAGCGGGGACGGCAGGTCGTCCGGGTCGATGCCCAGCTCTTCCCTGGCGTGGATCTCCAGCGCCTGCTCGGGGTCCCTGGAGAGCTGCTCGGCAACCTCGGCCGCCAGCCGGGGCTCCACCCCGCGCGACACGTAGAGCGCCGCGAGCTCCTTCATCTCGTCCAGCGGGTGCTTGCGCAACTCCCGCCGCTCCACTTCGAGTTCGGCCTGGACGAGCTCGCGCTGCGAGGCGACCGACGTGTACTCGCCCGCGGCCATCGAGAAGGCTCCGGCCGCGAGGCCCACCAGGCCGGTGATCACGATGGTGCGGTGCGATACGTCGCCGCCCGCGACCCCGGTCATCAGCGCGAGGTTGGAGACCAGCCCGTCCATCGCACCGAAGACGGCGGGGCGCAGCCAGCCGCCGTTGACGTCCCGGTGGGTGTGGTTGTCGCGGTGCGCCTCATGCAGCGCCGCCTCGTTCTCCATGATGGACATCGGTCCCCGCCCTCTCTCTTGCGTCAGCGCCCCGGCTCCGCGCAGCGGACCCGGGAACACAGTCGAAAGTACGCACGAAAAATGGCTCTCGCCAGCAAGGAAGGCCGTACTTACCAGGGGTGCGAAGGGCCGGGACCAGCCCGGATGCGATCCTCCGGAATCTCGATGGAGACGTGGATCACACGACAGACGCATTGACGTCCCCGAGCCGGGTCTCCAGTATCTGTAAACGTTTCCAGTTGCTGGAAACGTTTACAGCGCGCACTCACACCAGGTCACGGATGCTCAGGGGGCAGACATGCCGCAGAACGGGACACCGACCATCGTGTCGATCGCCCAGCGCGCGGGGGTGTCCATCGCGTCCGTCTCCCGGGTGCTCAACGGCGTCGGCGCACGCCCCGACACCGTCTCGCGGGTCGAGCGCGCGGTCGCGGAGCTCGGTTACGTACCGAACGCCGTGGCCCGCTCGCTCAAGGGCGGCAGGACCCGGCAGCTGACCTTCGCGATGGAGGACATCGGCAACCCGGTGTACGTGGCGATGGTCCGCGGGATCCAGTCCGTCACCCGGGCCGCCGGATACCGGCTGCTGCTGCACTCCACCGACGCGGTCGTGGAGGACGAGCTCGCCGCGATCCGCAGTCTGGGCGACCGCACGAGCGACGGGCTGATCCTCTGCCCCATCCGCATCACCGGCGCCTACGCGAAGGCGCTCAGCTCGGCGGCCGCCCCGGTCGTGATCATCGGCTCGCTGCCGGAGAACGTGCCGGTCGACAGCGTGCGCGCCGACTCCGTGCGCGGCGTCGGGCTCGCCGTACGCCATCTGCACGGGACGGGGCGGCGCAGGATCGCCTTCATCAACGGCCCGCTCGACACGGTGCCGGGACGCAACCGCGCCACCGGCTACCGCAAGGCCCTCGACAGCCTGGGCCTGCGCTACGACGAATCGCTCGTGGTCAACACCGACTTCGCCACCGAGTCCGGCGCAGCGGCGGCCGAGCAGTTGCTGGCCGCCTCCCCCGACGCACTCTTCTGCGCCAACGACCAGCTGGCCGTCGGCGCGGTCCGCACCCTGCACTCCCGCGGGCTGCGCATCCCCGACGACATCGCCGTGGCGGGAATGGACGACAGCGCCCTGGCCCAGGCCGCCTGGCCGCCGCTGACCAGCGTCGACCTGGGCTCCGTCGAGCGCGGCAGACGGGCGGCCGGACTGCTGCTCGCCCGGCTCGGCCAGGGCGCGGCCCCCGAAGCCCCGCAGCACAGCACCGCCGTACCCCGCCTCGTCGTACGCGCCTCCACCGCGCCGGCGACCGACCTGGAGAACCCGAGGTCCGTATGAGTCTCACCGCAGCCCGTGGCAAAGACGCCGCGGGCCACCGCGGCACCCCACCGCCCCGCACCCCCGACCAGCGCAGACGGGCGCTCGGTCTGGACCGGGGGGCGTGGTTCCTGCTGGCGCCCGCCCTGATACCGATCCTGGTGCTGAGCGTGGGGCCGCTGCTGTACGGCTTCTCGCTCGCCTTCACCGACTCGCAGGCCGGGCGCACCACGTCGACGCAGTTCACCGGCCTCGCCAACTTCGTCGATCTGCTGCACGACTCGCTGTTCTGGGAGTCGTTCCGGATCGGCATCGTCTGGGCCGTCAGCGTCACCGTGCTCCAGTTCGTGCTGGCGCTGGGCCTGGCCCTGCTGCTCAACGAGAACCTGCGCTTCCGCTGGCTGGCCCGCACGCTCGCGCTGGTCCCGTGGGCGATGCCCGAGGTGGTCGTCGGGATCATGTGGCGGCTCGTGTACCACCCGGACGCGGGCATCCTCAACAAGACGCTGATGCAGCTGCACCTGATCAGCGACAACGTCGACTGGCTGACCAGCCTCTCGGTGGCGCTCCCGGCCGTGATCGTCGTCGGTGTGTGGGCGGGGATGCCGCAGACCACCGTGGTGCTGCTCGCCGGGCTGCAGAACGTACCGGTGGAGCTGAAGGAGGCAGCGCAGCTCGACGGCGCCGGGATGTGGCGCCGCTTCACCACCGTCACCTGGCCCGCCCTCAGGCCGGTGGTGGTCGCCGTGACCGCGCTGAACTTCATCTGGAACTTCAACTCGTTCGGCCTGGTCTACGTGCTGACGCAGGGCGGACCCGGCGGCAAGACCCGGCTGCCGATGCTCTTCTCGTACGAAGAGGCCTTCAAGTACGGCCAGTTCGGCTACGCGGCCGCGATGGGTCTGGTGATGGTCGCCCTCATCGCGGTCCTCCTCACCGTGTTCCTGCGCAAGAAGCTCAAGGAGGAGGCGGCATGAGTGTCCCCGCACAGCTCCGCGCCCGGCGGACGGCCGGCCGCACCGGTCAGTACCTGGCCCTCCTGTGCTATCTGGTCTTCCTGGCGTTCCCGCTGCTGTGGCTGGTGTCCACCGCGTTCAAGTCCCCCAGGGAACTGGGGTCCATCAGCCCGACCTGGCTCCCCCAGCACCCGACCCTGGACAACTTCCGGGCCGCCTTCGACGCACAGCCGCTGCTGCACTCCGCGCTCAACAGCCTGATCGTGGCGGGCAGCGCGACGGTGATCTCGGTGGCGCTCGCGGTGCCCGCCGCGTACGCCCTGGTCCGCTTCCGCAGCCGGATGTCCACGGTGGCCAACGGCTGGGTGCTGGTCAGCCAGATGTTCCCGTTCGTGCTGATCATCATCCCGCTGTTCCTGGTGCTGAAGAACCTGCACCTGATCAACTCGCTCGCCGGTCTGATCGCGGTGTACGTCGTCTGGAACCTGCCGTTCTCGCTCTGGATGCTCCAGGGGTACGTCAAGGCCGTCCCGGTCACGCTGGAGGAGGCCGCGGCCGTCGACGGCGCCGGGCGGCTGCGGACCCTGGTCAGCGTGGTCTTCCCGCTGCTGACCCCGGGTCTGGTCGCGACGGCGATGTTCACCTTCGTCACCGCCTGGAACGAGTTCTTCTTCGCCCTCGTGCTGCTCAAGTCCCCGGAGAACCAGACGATGTCCGTGATCCTGACCCGTTTCCTCGGCGCCGAGGGCGTCGCCGACCTGGGACCGCTCGCCGCGGCCTCCGTCATCGCCACCATCCCCAGCCTGCTCTTCTTCGCGCTGCTCCAGCGCAGGCTGGTCGGCGGGATGCTCGCAGGGGCGGTGAAGGGCTGATGCGCACCCGTAACCGGATCCGTACCGCGGTGACGGCGCTGGCCGCCGCTGCCGGGCTGGTCCTCGTCACCGGCTGCGGCCAGGGCGACAGCGGTGACGACTCGTCCGGCCGGGTCACGCTCCAATTCCTCAGCCTGGCCTGGCAGAAGGACTCCGTGGCCGCCAACAAGGCACTGGTCGCGCAGTGGAACAGACACCACCCCGACGTCCACGTCAAGTACGTACAGGGCAGCTGGGACGGCATCCACGACCAGCTGCTCACCTCCTTCGAGGGCGGCCAGGCGCCGGACATCATCCATGACGACGCGTCGGACCTCACGGACTTCGCGTACGGCGGCTATCTCGCCGACATACGCGGGATGCTGCCCGCGTCGCTGCACAAGGACATCCCCCGGCAGTCGTGGGACATGACCACCTTCGACAAGGGGATCTACGGCGTGCCGTTCCTCCAGGAGCCGCGGGTCATGGTCGCCAACACCAAACTGCTCAAGGCGTCCGGCGTACGGATTCCGACCGCCACCCACCCCTGGAGCTGGCCGGAGTTCGAGCGGGCCGCCAAGAAGCTCACGGTCCGGGGGCCGGGCGGGAAAACCCGGCGGTACGGCGTCGCCTGGTCGATGAAGGAGCCGGTGAGCCAGTCCGTCAACAGCTCCGCGTCCACCGGCGGGCAGATCTTCAAAAAGGCGGACGGCAAGAACAAGGTGAGCTTCGACGCCGCCGACTCCGCGGTGTCCCAGGTCATCAACCGGCAGATCAACCAGGACCACACCGCGCCCAAGAGCAGTCTGGGCATGGGCGGTTCGGACACTCTGCCCGGGTTCTTCGCCGGCAAGTACGCCATGGTGCCGCTGAACTTCTCCTTCCGGCAGCAGGTCCAGCAGCAGGCGCCGAAGGGCTTCGGCTGGACGGTCCTGCCGATGCCCGCGGGGAGCGGACCGCGGGGCAGCTCGCAGGGGGTCGTACCGCAGACCCTGTCGGTCTCGCAGGACTCGCACCACAAGCAGGCGGCGGTCGACTTCATCTCCTTCCTCACCCAGGGCAAGAACGCCGCGCGCCTCGCCCTCGGCGACTGGCTGCTGCCCGACAGCCGCTCGGCGCTGAAGGACCCGGCGCTGCGCACCCCGGAGAACGGCTGGCGCACCGGCAGCGAGATGGCAGGCGACCTGATCCCCTCCCCCGTACTCGGGGTGCGTGGCTACGCCGAGTGGAAGGACAAGATCGCCACCCCCGCCTTCCAGGAGTACTACAACGGCTCGATCGGTCTGAGCTCGCTGCGCTCCAAGCTGACCGGCGACGGCCAGCGGGTCCTCGACCGCTACCAGCGCTGACGCCTCCCGCGCCCGCGCCCGCACAACCCCAGAAATGAGCACGATCAGCCCATGAGCGGCAGCCCAGGCCCGGCCACCGAAGCAGACACGGCGAACAGACCACCCCCGGCCCGGCTCCGGCGCGAGCGGCCCGGTCTCCCCGGTACGCTCCGGGACCGCGCCCGCGGCGCCCTCCTCGGCCTGGCCGTGGGGGACGCCCTGGGCGCCCCCGCCGAGAACATGAAGCCCTCCCGGATCAGGGAGCGTTGGGGCCGTATCGAGGGCTTCGTCCTGGACGAGCCGGCCGGTACGGACGACACCGAGTACGCGATCTTCTCGGGGCTGCTGCTCGCCGAGCACGGTTCGGCGCTGACCGTCGCCCATGTCGAGGCGGCGTGGCACCTGTGGATCGCCGACCGCGACGAAGGCCCGTTCCGCGGCGCCGGGTTCAGCGAGCGCGGCACCCTGGAGAACCTGCGGCGCGGGCTCGCGGCCCCGATCTCCGCCCAGCACCGGCACGCGTGGAGCGACGGACTCGCCATGCGGGCCGCGCCGTTCGGGGTGTACGCGACGGGGCGGCCCGCCGAGGCGGCCCGGCTGGTCGCGGTGGACGGCACGGTCAGCCATGACGGCGAGGGGATCTACGGCGGGCAGGCCGTCGCCGCAGGAGTGGCCGCCGCCATGGTGAGCGACAGTCCCGACGCGGTGGTGCAGGCCGCGCTCTCGGTGATCCCCGAGGACTCCTGGACCGCACGCTCGCTGCACCGCGCGGTCAGCGCGGCCCGCCGGGCGGTGCCGGGGCCCGACGGCTCGCCGCTCCCGGTCGAACGCGCGGTGCGCTCGGCCGTCGTGATCGGCGGGTACCCGTGGACCGATCTGGCACCCGAGGCGGTGGGCCTCGCCTTCGGGGCCTTCATCGCCGCAGGCGGCGACTTCCGCGGGTCGGTGCTGACGGCCGTGAACATGGGCCGCGACGCCGACACCACGGCGGCCGTCGCGGGCTCACTCGCCGGGGCGCTCGGTGGCGAGAGCGGCATCCCCGCCCACTGGGCGGCCGCCATCGGGCCGGTGCGCGGCAGCTGTCTGCCCGCCATGGCCGGACGCCACATCCTCGATGTCGCCGACGCGCTGCTGCCGCTGGACGCGACGGCAGACGCCGCCGACGGGCTGCTGCCGCTGAACGCGGTGCCGGGCCGGGCGACCGACCCGTCGAACGAGAACAGGCAGGCCGCCTCGTGACCACACAGCTGAACCGTCCCGCCCCCGAGCTGTCCGGCCGCGATCCGCACCGCCGGGTGGAGGGCCTGCTCCTGGGGATCGCCGCGGGCGACGCCGCGGGCTGGCCGGCCGGGCGGCACCGCGCGGCGCTGCTGCCCAACTGGACCCGCAGGCTCACCCGTGAACTGGACACCTTCGCCGAGCAGAACGCCACCACCACACTGCCGGTGCCCATCGCCCTGAACCAGCCGCCGGCCCCGCTCCAGCTGGGACCCTCCGACGACGCCGAGTGGGCCACGTTCACCGCGCAGGCGATCCTGTCGGCCGCCTCGTCGGGGCACAGCGATCTCTCCCCAGAGCAGCGGGTGCGCTCCGCGCTGGCGCTGGCCTGGAACGCGCTCGCCGACGAGGTGGCCGCCGCGTCCGCGCAGGCCGACGAGATCGAGTCGGCGCTGATCCCACTGCGCGCCCGGATCTCCGTACGGGCCGGTCTCGGGAATCTGGCGGCGGGACTGCGGCCCCCGGCCACCGGCCATGACAATCCGCACCACTTCGACGACGCCGCCTGTGTGCGCGCCGCGGTACTCGCCGTGGTGCACCCCGGCGACCCGGCCGCCGCCGCCGACCTCGCGGAGTTCGACGCCCGCTACACCCAGGACGGTGACGGGGTGCACGGCGCTCGCGCGATGGCCGCAGCGGTCGCCGCCGCACTGGGCGGAGCGACGGCCGCCGCCTGTGTGGACGAGGCGCTCGCACAGCTCCCCGACGGCAGCGAGATCCGCCGCAACGCGCTGCACGCGGTGGCGCTCGCCCGGACCGCGACGGCCGCCGGCACGGGCCGCCCCGGCAGTGCGTTCGCGCTGGTCCCCGTCCTGGAGCACGAGATCGTCGACCACGTCTACAGCTACGGGATCGCCGCCGCCGAGACGGTGCCCGTCGCCCTGGCGATGACGCTCGCGGCCGGCGGCGCGCTCGCCGAGGCGGTGCCGTCCGCCGCCTGTCTGTCCCGGGTCGCCGACTCGGCGCCCGCGCTGGCGGGCGCCCTCACCGGCGCCATCGGCGGCGCCGGGTCCTTGCCCGACACCTGGCGGGACAGCTGCCGCACCCTCGTCGGCTGCGCCCTGCCCCAGCTGGCCGGCACCGACCTCGTCGAGGTCGCCGCACGGCTCGCCTCCCCTCTGCATGTCCTCCCGGAAGGAACCCGCTCATGACCGTGCCCACCCCCTCCCTGGAGGACCGCACCACCGGAGCCCTGATCGGCGCGGCCGTCGGGGACGCGCTCGGCGGCCCGGTGGAGGGCTGGACCCCGGAAGCCATCAGCGAGCGGCACGGCGGCCGTGTGCAGGGCATCGTCGAGCCCTTCTACAAGGAGGAGTGGCGTACCGCCCGGCCGATCGCCCCGTACCACAAGGGCGACGGGCACGTCACCGACGACACTCTGATGACCCATGCGCTGATCCGCGTCTACGAGACCGTGCGCGACCACCTCGACGCGTACGCGGTCGCCGACCACCTGGTGCCCGACCTGATGGGCACACCGCGCTGGATCCCCGAACTGGAGGCGGAGGCACTGCCGTTGCAGCGGATCTTCCTCGCCGAGAAGTGGATCGTCGCGCGGCTGCACTACGGGCATGTCGACCCGCGCGAGGCCGGGGTCGGCAACATCGTCAACTGCGGCGCCGCGATGTACATGGCGCCCGTCGGCCTGGTCAACGCGGGCAGCCCGGCGAACGCGTACGCCGAGGCCCTCGACATCGCGGGCGCCCACCAGTCCAGTTACGGCCGGGAGGCGGCAGCGGTCTTCGCCGCTGCGGTGGCCGCGGCCTGCAAGCCCGGCGCGACCCCCGACTCCGTGGTCGGTGACGTGCTGGGACTGGCGAAGGACGGCACCCGCGCGGCGATCGAGGCGGTCTGCGAAGTGGCCGCCGCGCACGACGGGTTCGAGTCGGCGCTGAAGCCGCTGCGCGAGGCGGTGGCCCCCTTCGACACGGTGGGCCCCGAGTACCGCAAGCCGTCGCTGGGCGCCCGCCGCCCGTCGCGGCTGCACTCCATCGAGGAGCTGCCGGTGGCGCTCGGGATGCTGCTCGCGGGCCGCGGCGAATTCCGTGAGACCGTACTCGGCTCCGTCAACTACGGCCGGGACTGCGACTCCATCGCCACCATGAGCGGTGCGATCGTCGGTGCGCTCTACGGCGAGAGCGCGGTCCCCGCCGACTGGGCCGGGGAGGTCGCCACGGCGAGCCGTCTCGATCTGCACACTCCGGCCGCCGCACTCGCGGGCGTCACCCGCGAGGTGTTCGCCCGCGATCTGGAGCGGCGCCGGGAGCACGAGGCGCTGTTCGGTGCCATTGCGGGTGCCCGGTGACGGCCCCCGGCTCCCCGGCGGCGACCGGCCGTCCGCTGCGGCTGACCTGGGTGCAGCCCGAGGACCTGGTGGGGCACGAGCTGCGCCAGGCGGCGCAGGACGGGCGCGATCCGACGGCTGCCGAGCGGCGGTGGACTGCGGCGGGCGGCCATCCGGCGCCGGCCCGCGCGGGCGCTTCCGCCGCACCCGCCGCACCGGAGCTGCGGACGCTCGCCTGTGAAATTCTGGACGAACTGGGCGCGACTGCCTCGCCGTTGGCGGCCGACGAGCCGACGGAGCTGCCCGCGATCAGGGCGCTGTGCCCCGAGTGGCCCGCCCCCGCGGACGGTCCGGTGGACCGGGACGCGCTGCGCTCACGGCTTGAGGCGTCCTGGCTGGGCCGGGCCGCGGGCTGTGTGCTCGGCAAGCCGGTCGAGAAGCTGACGCTGGACGGCATCCGGGCCATCGCCCGCTCCACCGGCAACTGGCCGCTGGACAGCTGGTTCACCGAGGTGGGTCTCGACCCGGAGGTGGCCGCCGCCCATCCGTGGAACCGCCGCTCGCGCCCCACCTCGCTCGCCGAGAACATCGACGGCGCCCCCGAGGACGACGACCTCAACTACCCGCTGCTCGGGCTGCTGTTGCTCGACCGGTACGGGCCGGAGTTCAGCACCGCGGACGTGGCACAGCTGTGGCTGGACGAGCTGCCGGCCGGCCGGACCTTCACCGCCGAGCGGGTCGCGTACCGCAATCTGCTCGCGGGGGCCGAACCTCCGGACACCGCCGCGTACCGCAATCCGTTCCGCGAGTGGATCGGTGCGCAGATCAGGGCCGACGTCTTCGGCTGGACGCACCCGGGTGATCCGGGCGCGGCAGCCGCCGCGGCCTGGCGGGACGCGGTGCTCACCCATACGGCGAACGGGGTGTACGGCGAGATGTTCGCCGCCGCCGTGATCGCGGCAGCCGCGGGCGGTGGCGCGGACATCCACGCGTGTCTGCGGGCCGGTCTCTCGGTCGTGCCGCCGGGTTCCCGGTACGCGGCCGCCGTGCGGTTCGGTATCGGCCGGGCCGCCGCCGAACCGCTGCGCACCGCCGCCGCGTTCGAGTCGGTCGTGGACGAGCTGCACTCGGCGTACGGCGACCACCACTGGGTGCACGTACTGCCGAACGCGGCGCTGCTCGCGGCGGCGCTGACCCACGCGGACGGCGACTTCACCGGCTCCATCTGCCGCGCGGTGTCCGGGGGCTGGGACACCGATTCCAACGGGGCGACGGCGGGCAGCGTCGCCGGACTGCTCGCGGGCGGCCCGCGCGCCGTGCCGGCCCGCTGGACCGCGCCCCTGCGGAACCGGCTGGCCACCACGGTGGGCGGCCTGGACGGCATCGGCTTCGACACGCTCGCCGAGCGCACGCTGCGCCATGTGCGGCGGAGGGACAGGGCGGTATGAGCAGGGCAGCGGAGGAACAGCGACTCATGCACGACGACGACACGACAGACACAGCGGGCGCAGCAGACCCGGCAGGCCCGGCAGACGCAGCAGGCCCTCAGCCGTCCTCGCTCGGAGGGCTGCGCGTCCTCGATCTGGCGACGCTCTTCGCCGGGCCGCTGGCCGCGACCCTGCTCGGCGACTTCGGGGCCGAGGTCATCAAGGTGGAGCACCCCCGCAGGCCCGACCCCTCACGCGGGCACGGTCCCAGCAAGGACGGCGTGGGGCTGTGGTGGAAGCTGCTGGGCAGGAACAAGCGCAACATCACGCTCGACCTCTCGTCGCCGGACGGTCGCGACGTGCTGCTGAGGCTGGCCGCCGGCGCGGATGTGATCATCGAGAACTTCCGGCCCGGCACCCTGGAGAAGTGGGGCCTGGGCTGGGAGGAGCTGTCCGCGGCCAACCCCCGGCTGGTGCTGGCGCGGGTGACCGGGTTCGGCCAGTTCGGTCCGTACTCCCGGCGCCCCGGATTCGGCACGCTCGCCGAGGCCATGAGCGGTTTCGCCGCCATGACCGGCGAGCCGGAAGGACCGCCGACGCTGCCGCCGTTCGGCCTCGCCGACTCGATCGCCGCGCTCTCCACCGCGTACGCCGTGATGGCGGCCATCGCCGGGCGGGACCGCACCGGGTGCGGCCAGGTCGTGGACATGGCGATCATCGAACCGATGCTGGCGGTGCTGGGCCCGCAGCCCATCTGGTACGACCAGCTCGGCTATGTGCAGCCGCGCACCGGCAACCGGTCGAACAACAACGCGCCGCGCAACACCTACCGCACCCGCGACGGCAGTTGGGTGGCTGTCTCGACGTCGGCACAGTCGATCGCGGAGCGGGTGATGCGGCTGGTGGGGCGGCCCGAGTTCATCGACGAGCCGTGGTTCGCTTCGGGGGCGCAGCGCGCCCGGCACGCCGACGAGCTGGACGCGGCAGTGGGTGACTGGATAGCCCGGCACGACCGGGCCGATGTGGTGACGGCGTTCGAGGAGGCGCAGGCGGCCATAGCGCCGGTCTACGAGATCGGCGATGTCATGGCGGACCCGCAGTACCGGGCGCTGGGCACGATCGCGGAGGTCCCCGACGAGGAGCTGGGCACCATCAGGATGCAGAACGTCCTCTTCCGGCTCTCCGGGACGCCGGGCGCCATCAAGTGGGCGGGGAGGCCGCACGGCGCCGACACCGACGCCGTGCTGACCGGGATCGGCCTGGAGCCCGCCGACATCGCGGCCCTGCGGGAGTCGGGTGCGGTCCGGTGAGCGTGTCGGAGGAACTGCCCGCGCGCAGCCCGGTGCGGACCGTGCTGACCTGGTTGTACGTGCCGGGCGACCGGCCCGCTGTGGTGGCGCGGGCGCTGGCGGCCGGCGCCGATGTGGTGCTGGTCGACCTGGAGGACGCGGTCGCACCCGACCGCAAGGCCTACGCACGTGACGCCACCGCCGAACTCCTCGCCGATCCGGCCCCCGGCCCCTCGCCGGTCCATGTCCGGATCAACGCGCTGGACGGGCCGCTCGCCGAGGCGGACGTACGGGCAGTCGCCGGTCTTCCGGGCCTCGCGGGGCTGCGGCTGCCGAAGGCCAACGGGCCCGCGGAGGTGCGCAGAGTGGCCGGCTGGGCGGCGGCCGCCGCGGGCCGGGAGGGCGTTCCGCTTTATCCGATACTGGAGTCGGCGCTGGGCGTGGAACGTGCCTACGAGATCGCCACGGCCAGCCCAGCGGTGTGCGGGCTGGCTCTCGGCGAGGCGGATCTCCGGGCCGATCTGGGCGTGTACGACGAGGCGGGCCTCGCCTGGCCCCGGAGCCGCGCGGTGGTCGCGGCACGGGCGGCAGGACTGGCTCCGCCCGCTCAGTCGGTGTACGCGGACGTACGGGATCTGGACGGGCTCGCGGCATCCTGCGCACGGGGCCGGGCGCTGGGGTTCCTGGGGCGCGCGGCGATCCACCCGAGGCAGCTGCCGGTGATCGAGCGGGCGTATCTGCCCACCGCGGCGGAGGTCCGGGCGGCGCGGGACATCGTGCTGGCCGCGCCCACCGACGAGGGGGCGCTGGCACTGCCCGACGGCCGCTTCGTGGATGCGGCAGTGGTGGCGGGCGCCCGGCGCACGCTGGATCTCGCGGAACGCAGGCGCACCTGAGACGGAGCGCCGGCGCACCTGAGACACAGGGTGCGCCTGAGATGCGGGTACTGAGCGGGCCGGTCAGCCCTTCTCGGCCTGCGCCTCCGCCTTGACCCCGGCCGGCTCGGCGGTCCCGGCTGCCTCGTCCTGCGTATCGGCCGCAGCCGGGCTGTCGCTCTTGCCGGCGTCGGCAGGGGCGTCGGGACCGGCACCATCGGCACCGACACCGGCACGACCGTCAGCGTCCTCGGCCTTGGCGTCGTCAGCCTTGGCGGCCTCGGCGTCGTCCCCGGCTTCCCGGTCCGCCTCCGCCGCGGCGGGCTCGACGATCTCCTCGCGGCCCGGCCGCAGCTTCGCCGAGACGACGAAGTACGTCACGGCGAGCAGGAACATGATCAGCGCGGTCCAGTCGTTGAGCCGCAGCCCCAGGATGTGGTGCGCGTAGTCGACCCGCATGTGCTCGATCCAGGCGCGGCCCACGCAGTACGAAGCGACGTACAGCGCGAACGCCCGCCCATGGCCGAGCTTGAAGCGGCGGTCGGCCCAGATGACGAGGAAACCGACGCCGACGCACCAGAGCGACTCGTAGAGGAAGGTCGGGTGGTACGTCCCGGCGATCCTGTCGGGGCCCGCACTGATCTTCAGCGCCCAGGGCAGATCGGTCGGCTTGCCGTACAGCTCCTGGTTGAACCAGTTGCCCCAGCGGCCGATGGCCTGGGCGAAGGCGAGGCCCGGGGCCAGTGTGTCGGCCCACGCGGGCAGCGGGATACCGCGGCGGCGGCAGCCGATCCAGGCGCCGACCGCGCCGAGCGCGACCGCGCCCCAGATACCGAGGCCGCCTTGCCAGATCTTGAAGGCGTCGACCCAGTCCCGGCCACTGCTGAAGTACAGCTCGTAGTCGGTGATGACGTGGTAGAGCCGCCCGCCGACCAGGCCGAAGGGCACGGCCCAGACCGCGATGTCGGCCACGGTGCCCACTCTGCCGCCCCTGGCGACCCAGCGCTTGTTGCCGTACCAGACGGCGACGAAGACACCGATGATGATGCAGAACGCGTAGCCGCGCAGCGGAATCGGTCCGAGATGGACCACGCCGGTCGACGGACTGGGAATGAAGGCAAGGTTCATGGCACCGCAGACGCTACATGGCCGGGTGGGCCGTCGGACCACCCACCCGGCAACGTATGCGTAACAAGGCCGTGCGTAACAAGCGTGCGTAACGCCGTGCGTGACAGGGCCCTGTCCCGGTGGGCTCAGGCCGCGGGCGCCGGTGAGACCGTGCCCGCCTTCTTGCCCTGGTTGGCCTCGGTCACCCACTTCTTCAGATTGGCGGGCGAGATCTGCTCATTGCCCTTCTTCGGGAAGACCGACGAGCCGTTGAGCTCGACCGTCGGGGTGCCGCTGAAGCCGCCCTTCTGGAAGGCCGCGTTCGACCGCTTCACCCAGCTGTCGTGTTTCCCGCCGTTCACACAGGAGGTGAAGGCCGCAGTCTTCAGCCCCTTCACCTTCCCTGCCAGCTCGATCAGCTTGCTGTTCTGGGCGTAGGGGTCCGTGGTCTCCTCGGGCTGATTCTCGTAGAGCACGTCGTGGTACGCGGGGAACTTCCTCTCGTCCTGCGCGCAGGCGGCGGCGTTGGCCGCGCGCAGCGAGCCCGTGCCGCCCATGTTGCTGTCGATGAGCGTGGCGAGGTGGTACTCGACCTTCAGCTGCCCGGAATTCTCCAGCTCGTGGATCGTGCTGCGGAAGCCGTTCTCGAACTGGCCGCAGGCCGGGCAGCGGAAGTCCTCCCAGACGGTGAGCGTGGACGGTGCGTCGCTCGCGCCCACGGGGACCGCCAGGCTGTCCTTTCCGGTCGCGCCGCTCGGCACGGTGAGGGGGCTGCTCGCGCTGTCACTGCCGCTGTCCGAGCCGGAGTTGGCCGCGACCACTCCGATCACCGCGGCCAGCGCCAGCACCCCCACCACGGAGCCGCCGACGATCATTCCCCGCTTGCGCCGGTCACGGGCTTTCTGCTTCTCGCGCTCTTCGATGAGCCGCTCGCGGGCGGCCCTCTTCGCGTCTCGGTTCTTCTCGCTCACACCCGCAGCAACGAACCGGGGAGGCACGAGCGCGCCTCCCCGGTCCCAGTTCCACCCGTACGAGCGACGGCGTCAGCTTCTGCGTACGCCCTTGGCCAGGTCGCCCGCCAGTTCGCGGATGCTGTCCAGACCCGCGGCGCCGTTCTCCGCTTCGAGCATCCGCTTGACGAACGCGGACCCGACGATCACTCCATCGGCGAACACGGCGACCTCGGCGGCCTGTTCGGCGTTGGAGACCCCGAGCCCCACGCACACCGGCAGCTCGGTGGTGGCGCGGGTGCGCCGTACGAGCTCCTGGGCCTGCTCGCCCACGGAGTTCCTGGTTCCGGTGACCCCCATCAGCGAGGCCGCGTAGACAAAGCCGGACCCGGCCGCGGTGATCGTCGCCAGCCGTTCGTCCCTGCTGCTCGGCGCGACGACGAAGACGGTCGCGAGACCGTGCTTCTCCGCGTTCTCGCGCCACAGCGCGGACTCCTGGACCGGCAGGTCGGGCAGGATGCAGCCGGCGCCGCCCGCCTCGGCCAGCTCGGCGGTGAACCGCTCGACGCCGTACCGGTCGATGGGGTTCCAGTACGTCATGACGAGGATGGGCGCGCCCGTGGCCTCGTACCCCTCGCGCACCGTGCGCAGTACGTCGGCGATCTTCACCCCGCCCTTGAGCGCGATGTCGTCGGCGGTCTGGATGACCGGACCGTCGAGGACCGGGTCGCTGTGCGGCAGCCCCACCTCGACGATGTCGGCGCCGCCTTCGATGACGGCCTTCACCGCCTCGATCCCGCCGTCGACCGTGGGGAATCCGGCCGGGAGGTACGCGATGAGCGCCGCCCGGTCCTCGGCCTTCGCCCCGGCCAGGACCGAGCTCAGGAGCGCTGTGTTTCCGCCGTGCCCGCCGTGCGCGCCAGTTCCGCTGTTTCCGCTGTTCTGGCTCACTTGGCTGCCACCTCCGCGTCCGCGCTGTACAGCCCGAAGTAGCGGGCGGCCGTGTCCATGTCCTTGTCGCCGCGGCCGGACAGGTTGACCACGATCAGCCCGTCCTTGCCCAGCTCCTTGCCGAGGTCCAGCGCACCGGCCAGCGCGTGCGCCGACTCGATGGCCGGAATGATCCCCTCGGTGCGCGACAGCAGCCGCAGCGCCTGCATCGCCTCGTCGTCGGTCACCGCGCGGTACTCGCCGCGGCGGGCGTCCTTCAGATAGGCGTGCTCCGGGCCGATGCCGGGGTAGTCGAGCCCGGCGGAGATCGAGTAGGGCTCGGTGATCTGGCCCTCCTCGTCCTGGAGCACGTACGAGCGGGAGCCGTGCAGGATCCCCGGCTCACCGGCGGAGAGCGTCGCCGCGTGCTCGCCGGTCGCGATGCCGTGTCCGGCGGGCTCGAAGCCGACGAGACGCACCGAGGCGTCCGGGATGAACGCGTGGAAGAGTCCGATGGCGTTGGACCCGCCGCCGACGCACGCGGCGACGGCGTCGGGGAGCCGGCCCGCGCGCTCCAGGATCTGCCGCCGCGCCTCGACGCCGATCACCCGGTGGAAGTCGCGCACCATCGCCGGGAAGGGGTGCGGCCCGGCGACCGTGCCGAAGAGGTAGTGCGTGCGGTCCACATTGGCGACCCAGTCGCGGAACGCCTCGTTGATGGCGTCCTTGAGGGTGCGGCTGCCGGACTTCACGGCGACGACCTCGGCACCGAGCATCCGCATCCTGGCGACGTTGAGCGCCTGGCGCTCGGTGTCGATCTCGCCCATGTAGATGGTGCATTCGAGACCGAAGAGGGCGCAGGCGGTCGCCGTGGCGACGCCGTGCTGTCCGGCCCCGGTCTCCGCGATGACCCGGGTCTTGCCCATGCGCTTGGTGAGCAGGGCCTGACCGAGCACGTTGTTGATCTTGTGCGATCCGGTGTGGTTGAGGTCCTCGCGCTTGAGGAACATCCGTACGCCACCGGCGTGTTCGGCGAACCGCGGCACCTCGGTGAGGGCGCTCGGCCTGCCGGTGTAGTTGACCATGAGGTCGTTCAGCTCGGCCGCGAAGGCCGGGTCGGACTTGGCCTTGTCGTACTCGACGGCGACCTCGTCCACCGCGGCGACGAGCGCCTCGGGGATGAACTTGCCGCCGAAGGCGCCGAAGTAGCCCTCGGCGCTGGGGATCCGGCCGTCCGGATCCGGGATGAAGAACTCTGAAGACATGCGTGATCTCCGCAGGTACGTAAGGGGTGGTACGCAGGAGGTGAGAGGTGTTGCTGAGCTGTCCGCTCAGCGACGCCATCGCATGCCGTTGATCTGGCCGGGCTCGGAACCGATGTGGTAGCGCACCCGTCGTCCGTGCACCCGCCGGGCGGGCGCACGGCAGCCGCGGGGCTTGCACCCACGCGAGAGACGGGCAATGGCCATGGGGGTCAGTCCCGCCCGTGCCGCAGGGCCGGGTGGGCGCCCGCGGCGACCAGGTCGGCGACGGCGCCCTTCGGGTCCCGGCCGGTGACCAGGGACTCGCCCACCAGCACGGCGTCGGCGCCGTCGTTGGCGTAGGCGATCAGGTCGTGCGGGCCGCGGACCCCGGACTCGGCGACCTTGACCACGTGCGAGGGGATCTCGGGGGCGACGCGCTCGAAGGTGCCGCGGTCGACCTTGAGGTCCTTGAGATTGCGTGCGTTGACCCCGATGACCCGGGCTCCGGCGGCGACCGCGCGCTCGGCCTCGTCCTCGTCGTGGACCTCGACCAGCGGGGTGAGCCCGATGGACTCGGCGCGCTCGATCAGCGAGACGAGCGCCTCCTGCTCCAGGGCCGCGACGATCAGGAGCGCCAGGTCGGCTCCGTACGCCCGTGCTTCCCAGAGCTGGTACGCGGTGACGATGAAGTCCTTGCGCAGGACCGGGATGTCGACCTTGGCCCGGACGGCCTCCAGGTCGGCCAGCGAGCCGCCGAAGCGGCGCTGCTCGGTCAGTACGGAGATGACGGACGCGCCGCCCGCCTCGTAGTCGGCGGCGAGCGCGGCGGGGTCGGCGATGGCCGCCAGCGCGCCCTTCGAGGGGCTGGAGCGCTTGACCTCGCAGATGACCTTGACGCTGTCGCCACGGAGCGCCGCGACGCCGTCCTTGGCCCGGGGAGCCTTCGCGGCGCGGTCCTTGAGCTCGTCGAGGCTGACGCTCGCCTGCCGCTCCGCGAGGTCGGCGCGTACGCCTTCGATGATCTCGTCGAGCACACTCACGCGAGCGGCCCCCTTCCGGGACGTGTGGATGGATCAGGATCAGCCATGGTGATGTTATCCGTAGAAGACCCCGGGCCCCGCATCCGGTCGGTGCGAGTTCCGGTCCCGCAGACGCTCACGGGGCCAGGAACGACCCCATGGGGAGGTTGCGCAGCACGCTGAAGACCAGGACGACGGCGCCGATGCCCCACCAGAGGGCGGGCCGGACCGTGAACCGCTCGGCCGGCCGTCCCCTTACGGCGCGAATCAGCCACACCACCATCACCACGGCGAAGACGGCGTACCCGACGACCGCGAGCGCGTTGTCACCGAGGGCCGCGGCGAAGTCGCCGTGGGCGACGGCATGGGCGCTGCGCAGCCCGCCGCAGCCCGGACAGTAGATGCCGGTGACCGCGTACAGCGGGCAGACCGGGTAGTGACCGGGGTGGTTGGGGTCGACGGCGCCGACGTAGGTGAAGGCGGCGGCGACCGCGGCCAGCGTGCCGAGCGGTACGAGAAGCCGGCGTACGAGCGGCTCGGGGGCCGGGGGCGCCGGGTGTCCGGAGACGGGGGGCCCGGGGTGTCCGGGCGCCGGGAGCCAGGCCGGCGGCGGGGCCGGGGCGCGGAGGGCGGCAGGGGCTGCGTTGGGGTCCACTCGGCGATTCTCCCTGTTCGGACGGGAAGGCGCAGCTCATACGGGAAGGCGCAGCCCGGAGAACCGGACTGCGCCCCGCCGGACGGTACTCGCGGAGCGGTCCGTCAGTGCGCCTGCGCCTGGGAAGCCCGCGCCCTGGCCTGGATGCTGGCTTCGGACTCCTTCGGCATACCGAGGCCCGCGGCCTTCATGGCGACGCCTACGACACCGCCGAGTACCACGACGACCAGTCCGACGATGACGCCGATCGGGCTGGGTACCACCATGCAGGCGCCCGAGACGCAGAAGCCGATGAAGGCGATGATGACGCCGGTCCAGGCGGCCGGGGTGTGTCCGTGGCTGGTGCCCGCCATGAGTTGCTCCTCGTTGCTGTGTGTCCAGGCCCTGATGCGAGCCGTGTTCCGCGGTCGCCCGTCCCAGCCGTGGCCCGGCCGGGCGCCGGAAGCTCACGCCCATTGTCGCGCACCGCCGTGCCGGGCGATGAGCTGGGGGGTGAGCTGTCCGTCACGCTTCGCGCGTGGGGTCCTCGCCGCGGTCGAGCGCCTTCCAGATCTCCTCGGGCCGTTCCGGATCCGGTGCCGTGCGTGGCCGGCGCGGTCGCGGGGTGCCGTCGCGCTCGTACCGGCTGGACATGGCAGGCCACTGCTTACCGTAGCGGAGGGCGAGCAGGCCCGCGAAGAGGATCAGCAGGCCGCCGAACGCGGCCACATAGGGCCAGGCCGTGTGGGAGAGCGCCTCGATGGTGGTGGCGGTGTTGCCGGCGCTGGTGGCCGCCTTGTCGTTCAGTGCGGCGCTGTCGCCCGCTCCGGCGACGGCCGCCACGCCCGCGCCGGCCCCGCAGAGGGCGAGCAGCGCGGAGACGAAGACACGGCCCGCGCTGCGTACCGCGAAGACCGCGACGAGAGCGGCCAGACCGACGATCGCCAGGGCCGTGGGCACTCCGGTGACATCACCCCCGTCGGCCGTCAGCGGCAGGACTCCGCCACCGACCGGGGCGTTGCCCCGGGCCCAGGTCTGCCCGGAGGACAGGAGGACGACGGCAGCGCCGACTGCGCCGAGTAGCAGAGCGGTGGCAAGACTGCGGCGGCTGCCCGGGGAGGCTGCGGCCGGTCCTGCTTCGGATCGGGGCTGGGGTACGGCACTCACGTCCTCCACTATCCCCTACGCCCCGAAGGACCGGTGAGGCGGTTGGCCGAACCGACGGCGCGGAGCACGGCCGCCGCCTTGTTGCGGCACTCGTTGTCCTCGGAGACCGGGTCGGAGTCGGCGACCACACCGGCCCCGGCCTGGACGTAGGCGGTGCCGTCGCGCAGCAGCGCCGTGCGGATGGCGATGGCGGTGTCGGAGTCACCTGCGAAGTCGAGGTAGCCGACGCAGCCGCCGTAGAGCCCGCGCCTGGTGGGCTCCAGCTCGTCGATGATCTGGAGCGCGCGGGGCTTGGGGGCGCCGGAGAGGGTGCCGGCGGGGAAGCACGAGGTGAGGACGTCGAAGGCGGTGCGGCCCTCGGCGACCCGGCCGGTCACGGTGGAGACGATGTGCATGACGTGGGAGTACTTCTCGACCGACATGAAGTCGACGACCTCCACGGAGCCCGGCTCGCAGACCCGCCCGAGGTCGTTGCGGCCGAGGTCGACCAGCATCAGGTGCTCGGCGCGCTCCTTCGGGTCGGCGAGCAGCTCGTCGGCGAGCTCCTGGTCCTCGCGCGGGGTCGCGCCGCGGTGCCGGGTCCCGGCGATGGGGTGCACCATGGCGCGCCCGTCCTCGACCTTGACCAGCGCCTCGGGGCTGGAGCCGACGACGTCGAAGCCGTCGAAGCGGAAGAGGTACATGTACGGCGAGGGGTTGGTGGCGCGCAGCACCCGGTAGACGTCCAGCGCGCTCGCCGTACAGGCCGTTTCGAAGCGCTGGGACGGCACGACCTGGAAGGCCTCACCGGCCCTGATGCGCTCCTTGATGTCCTCGACCACGTCCTGGTAGTCCTTGCCTCCCCAGAGCGCGGTGTACTCGGGGAGCTCGGACGCCGGCAGTACGGCGGGTGCGGTCCCGGCGGGGCGCACGAGGTCCGCCTCCATGGCGTCGAGCCGGGCCACGGCGTCGGTGTAGGCCTCGTCCACCCCGGTGTCGAGGTCGTTGTGGTTGATCGCGTTGGCGATCAGCATGACCGTGCCGGCCCAGTGGTCGAGTACGGCGAGGTCCGAGGTGAGCAGCATGGTCAGCTCGGGGAGTTTCAGGTCGTCGCGCTCGCCGGGTCCGACCTTCTCCAGGCGGCGCACGATGTCGTATCCGAGGTAGCCGACCATGCCGCCGGTGAAGGGCGGCATCCCGCCCGCCAGGTCGCGCGGGGTGTGCAGCGCCTCGACGGTGGCGCGCAGCGCCTGCAGCGGGTCGCCGTCGACCGGGACGCCGACCGGCGGGGCGCCTTCCCAGTGGGTGGCGCCGTCGCGTTCGGTGAGGGTGGCGGCGGACCGTACGCCGATGAAGGAGTAGCGGGACCAGGTGCGGCCGTTCTCGGCGGACTCCAGGAGGAAGGTGCCCGGGCGCTCCGCTGCGAGCTTCCGGTAGAGGCCCACCGGGGTGTCTCCGTCGGCGAGAAGGGTGCGGGTGACGGGGATGACGCGGCGGTCGGCGGCGAGCTTGCGGAAGGTCTCCAGGTCCATGGCGGAAGTCTAGGGGCCGTCGGCCCGGCGCTCGGTCGCCAGTCGGCCGCTGTATCAGCCCAGCAGGACGTCCGCGTCGAAGCAGGTCCGCTCGCCCGTGTGGCAGGCCGCGCCGACCTGGTCCACCTTCACCAGGACCGTGTCGGCGTCGCAGTCGAGTGCGACCGACTTGACGTGCTGCACGTGCCCGGACGTGTCGCCCTTGACCCAGTACTCCCGGCGGCTGCGCGACCAGTACGTGCAGCGGCCGGTGGTGAGGGTGCGGTGCAGGGCCTCGTCGTCCATCCAGCCGAGCATCAGCACCTCACCGGTGTCGTACTGCTGGGCGATGGCCGGCACCAGGCCGTCCGCGCTGCGCTTGAGGCGTGCGGCGATCGCGGGGTCGAGACCGGTGGACTGCGGTGTGCTGGGCGTGCTGGTCATGGATTCATTGTGCCGCGCCCGCGCGGCCCGGCGGACCCGGCCCACCACAGCCCACTGGGCGGAACGGCGAGCGCGGTCGTACGCTGGCGGGCATGTCGACCCATGCCAAGCGCGAACGACTTCTCCTCGCCGACCTGTTGGAGGCGGCGGGTCCCGGCGCCCCGACGCTCTGCGAGGGCTGGAAGACCCGCGATCTCGCCGCCCATGTGGTGGTACGCGAGCGGCGGCTCGACGCGGCGGGCGGGATCCTGATCGGCGCGCTCAAGGGGCGCCTCGACCGGGTGCAGGGCGAATTCACCGCGAAGCCGTACGAGGAGCTGATCCAGCTGATCCGTACGGGGCCGCCCAAGTTCTCGCCGTACTCGCTCAAGCAGGTGGACGAGGGCGCCAACGCCGTCGAGTTCTTCGTACATGCCGAGGACGTGCGGCGGGCGCAGCCCGACTGGTCGCCCCGTGAGGTGGACCCGGTCTTCGCCGAGGCGCTGTGGCGGCGTCTTGAGAAGGGGGCCCGGCTGATGGGGCGCAGGGCGCCGGTGGGGCTCGTGCTGCGGCGGCCCGACGGCCAGACCGCGGTCGCGCACCGCGGCACACCGGTGGTGACGGTCACCGGGGAGCCGGGCGAGCTGACGATGTTCGCCTTCGGCCGGCAGGACGCGGCGAAGGTGGAGGTCGACGGGGACGCGGAGGCGTCGGCCAAGGCGATCGAGGCCAAGCTCGGTCTGTGAGTCCGAGCGCCCGGCCGCCCCTGCGGGAGGGCGGCCGGGCGGCTCTTCCTGACCGGCAGCCGGTGCTGCCCGGCCGGTGTCCGGTGCTACCCGGCCGTTGTCCGGCGCTGCCCGGCCGGGTGTCCGGTGCTACCTGACCGGGTGGCCGGACTGCCGCAGCTCGTCCTTGACCTGGGAGATCCGCAGGTCACCGAAGTGGAAGACCGATGCGGCGAGCACCGCGTCGGCGCCCGCGCCGACTGCCGGCGGGAAGTGCTCCAGGGCGCCCGCGCCACCGCTCGCGATGACCGGGACGGTGACGTGTGCGCGTACCGCCGCGATCATCTCGGTGTCGTAGCCGTCCTTGGTGCCGTCGGCGTCCATGGAGTTGAGCAGGATCTCGCCCGCCCCCAGCTCGGCCGCCCGGTGCGCCCACTCGACGGCGTCGATACCGGTGCCCCGGCGGCCGCCGTGCGTGGTGACCTCGAAGGTGCCGTCGGCGGTGCGGCGGGCGTCGACCGAGAGGACGAGCACCTGGCGCCCGAAGCGCTCGGCGATCTCGCTGATGAGCTCGGGGCGGGCGATGGCCGCGGTGTTGACGCCGACCTTGTCCGCGCCCGCGCGCAGCAGCTTGTCGACGTCCTCGGTGGTACGGACGCCGCCGCCGACGGTGAGCGGGATGAAGACCTGCTCGGCGGTGCGGCGCACCACGTCGTAGGTCGTCTCGCGGTTGCCGGACGAGGCGGTGATGTCGAGGAAGGTCAGCTCGTCGGCGCCCTCGGCGTCGTAGAGCCTGGCCATCTCGACGGGGTCGCCCGCGTCCCGGAGGTTCTGGAAGTTGACTCCCTTGACGACGCGGCCGTTGTCCACGTCCAGGCAGGGGATGACCCGTACGGCGAGTGTCATGCGTGCTTCCCCCGGTACGCCTCGACCTCGACCTCGACGACCAGGCTGGGGTCGACGAAACCGGAGACGATGATCATGGATGCGGCGGGCCGCACCTTGTCGAACAGTTCCTTGTGGGCGCGGCCGACCTCGTCCACGTCACGGGCGTGCGTGACGTACATCCGGGTGCGGACCACGTGCTCGGCGCCCAGGCCGAGCTCCTTGAGCGCGTCGACGGCGACGCCGAAGGCGGTGACGGCCTGTTCGTACGGTCCGCCCTCCGCGATCCGGCCGTTGGCCATGGCGGTGCAGCCGGCGACCAGGACGAGGCCGTTGGGCAGCTCCACGGCGCGGGAGTAGCCGAAGGCCTCCTCCCACGGGCCGCCGGAGGCGATACGGCGTACGCCGTCGTCCGTGGCGCCTTCGCTCATGCCGCCACCGCTACCGCTTCGAGGGCCTCTTCCAGGGTGAACGCCTTGGCGTACAGCGCCTTGCCGACGATCGCGCCCTCGACGCCGGAGGGGACGAGCGAGGAGATGGCCCGCAGGTCGTCGAGCGAGGAGACGCCGCCGGAGGCGACGACGGGCTTGTCGGTGGCCGCGCAGACGTTCTTCAGGAGCTCCAGGTTGGGGCCCTGTAGCGTGCCGTCCTTGGCGATGTCGGTGACCACGTAGCGGGCGCAGCCCTCGGAGTCGAGGCGGGCGAGCGTCTCGTAGAGGTCGCCGCCGTCCCGGGTCCAGCCGCGGCCCCTGAGGGTCGTACCGCGTACGTCGAGGCCGACCGCGATCTTGTCGCCGTGCTCGGCGATGATCTTCGCGACCCACTCGGGGGTCTCCAGCGCGGCGGTGCCGAGGTTGACCCGGGTGCAGCCGGTGGCGAGGGCTGCGGCCAGCGACGCGTCGTCGCGGATGCCGCCGGAGAGCTCGACCTTGATGTCCATCGCCGAGGTGACCTCGGAGATCAGCTTCCGGTTGTCGCCGGTGCCGAAGGCGGCGTCGAGGTCGACCAGGTGCAGCCACTCGGCGCCCGACCGCTGCCACGCGAGCGCGGCTTCCAGCGGTGAGCCGTAGGAGGTCTCGGAGCCGGACTCTCCGTGGACGAGGCGGACCGCCTGGCCGTCCCGGACATCGACGGCGGGGAGGAGTTCGAGCTTCTTCTGCAAGGCGGACATCAGAGGGTTCCGATCCAGTTGGTCAGCAGCTGGGCGCCGGCGTCGCCGGACTTCTCGGGGTGGAACTGGGTGGCCGACAGGGGGCCGTTCTCGACGGCCGCGACGAAGCGCTCGCCGTGCGTGGCCCAGGTGACGCGCGGGGCGCGGATCCTGGCGTTGGTGACTTCGAGCGACCAGTCGTGCGCCGCGTAGGAGTGCACGAAGTAGAAGCGCGCTGCCTCGTCGAGCCCGGCGAAGAGCTCGGTGTCCGCCGGGGCTTCCACGGTGTTCCACCCCATGTGCGGTACGACGTCGGCCTTGAGCGGGCCGACCGTGCCGGGCCACTCGTCGAGGCCCTCGGTCTCCACGCCGTGCTCGATGCCGCGCTCGAAGAGGATCTGCATCCCGACGCAGATGCCCATGACCGGGCGGCCGCCGGCGAGCCTGCGGCCGACGATCCAGTCGCCGCGGGCCTCCTTGAGCCCCTTCATACAGGCGGAGAAGGCACCGACACCGGGGACGAGCAGCCCTTCGGCGTTCATGGCGCGGTCGAAGTCACGGGTGATCTCGACGTCCGCGCCGGCGTGCGCGAGCGCGCGCTCGGCGGAGCGGACGTTGCCGAAGCCGTAGTCGAAGACCACGACCTTCCTGCGGGCGGTCATGTCCAGATTCCCTGGATACGCATCACACCCGCCGCCAGGCACATCACGGCTCCGATGGAGAGCAGCACGATGAGGCTCGCGGGCATCTTCTGCTTGACGAAGGAGTAGATACCGCCGGCCAGGAAGAGGCCGACGACGATGAGGATGGTGTTGAGGCCAGTCATGCTTACAGGGCGCCCTTGGTCGAAGGAAGAATGCCCGCTGCCCGCGGGTCGTGCTCGGACGCGTAACGCAGCGCGCGGGCCAGGGCCTTGAACTGGCACTCCACGATGTGGTGGGCGTTGCGCCCGTACGGCACGTGGACGTGCAGCGCGATCTGGGCCTGCGCGACGAACGACTCCAGGATGTGCCGGGTCATCGTCGTGTCGTACTCGCCGATCATCGGCGCCATGTTCTCCGGCTCGGTGTGCACCAGGTAGGGGCGGCCCGACAGGTCGACGGTGACCTGGGCGAGCGACTCGTCCAGCGGCACCGTGCAGTTGCCGAACCGGTAGATGCCCACCTTGTCGCCGAGCGCCTGCTTGAAGGCGGCGCCGATCGCCAGGGCGGTGTCCTCGATGGTGTGGTGCGAGTCGATGTGCAGGTCGCCGTCCGTCTTGACCGTGAGGTCGAAGAGGCCGTGGCGGCCCAGCTGGTCGAGCATGTGGTCGTAGAAGCCGACCCCCGTCGACACGTCGACCTTGCCGGTGCCGTCGAGATTGATCTCGACCACGACCGAGGTCTCCTTGGTGGTGCGTTCCACCCGTCCGATGCGGCCCACGCGAGTCATGCGGTGATCTCCTTGTGCAGTGTGCGTGCCGCTTCGAGGAACGCGTCGTTCTCGGCCGGAGTGCCCACGGAGACCCGCAGCCATCCGGGGACCCCGTTGTTCCTGATCAGGACACCGTGGTCGAGGATCGCCCGCCAGGCAGCCGAGGCGTCCTGGAAGCGGCCGAACTGGATGAAGTTGGCATCGGACTGGGTCACGTCGTATCCGATGGAGCGCAGCTCACTGACGAGCCTGTCGCGCTCGTCCTTCAGCTGCTCGACGTACCGCAACAGGGTATCGGTGTGCTCCAGGGCGGCGAGCGCGGTGGCCTGGGTGACCGATGACAGGTGGTACGGCAGCCGTACGAGCTGGACGGCGTCGACCACGGCCGGGTCGGCCGCGAGGTAGCCGAGCCGCAGCCCGGCCGCGCCGAACGCCTTGGACATGGTCCGGGAGAGGACCAGGTGGGGGCGGCCCTCGATCAGCGGGAGCAGCGAGGGCGCGTGGCTGAACTCGCCGTACGCCTCGTCCACCACGACCATCGCGGGGCCCGCCGCCTGCGCCGCCTCGTACAGCGCGAGGACGGTCTCGGTGTCGACCGCGGTGCCGGTGGGGTTGTTGGGCGAGGTGATGAAGACGACGTCCGGCCGGTTCCCGGCGATGGAGCGTTCGGCCGCCGCCACGTCGATGGTGAAGTCCTCGTTGCGCGGTCCGGAGATCCAGCCGGTGCCGGTGCCGCGCGCGATGAGGGCGTGCATCGAGTACGAGGGCTCGAAGCCGATGGCCGTGCGGCCGGGGCCGCCGAAGGTCTGGAGCAGCTGCTGGATGACCTCGTTCGAGCCGTTCGCCGCCCAGACGTTGGCCGCGCCGACCGGGTGCCCCGCGGTCCTGGTGAGGTAGCGGGCCAGCTCGGTGCGGAGCTCGACGGCGTCCCGGTCGGGGTAGCGGTTGAGCGTGCGGGCCGCCTCCCGTACGCGCTCGGTGATCCGGTCGATCAGCGCCTCGGGCAGCGGGTACGGGTTCTCGTTGGTGTTCAGCCGTACGGGGACGTCCAGTTGGGGCGCGCCGTACGGGGACTGGCCGCGCAGTTCGTCCCGTACGGGCAGGTCGTCGATGCCTGTCATGCGGTGGGCACCTTCCATCCGAACCTCGCCTTGAGGGCCGCGCCGTGCGCGGGCAGGTCCTCGGCCTCGGCGAGCGTCACCACGTGGTGGGTGACCTCGGCGAGCGCGTCCCGGGTGTAGTCGACGATGTGGATGCCGCGCAGGAACGACTGGACGGAGAGGCCCGAGGAGTGGCAGGCGCAGCCGCCGGTGGGCAGGACGTGGTTGGACCCGGCGCAGTAGTCCCCGAGGGAGACCGGGGCCCAGGGGCCGACGAAGACGGCTCCGGCGTTGCGGACCCGGGCGGCGACCGCTGCGGCGTCGGCGGTCTGGATCTCCAGGTGCTCGGCGCCGTACGCATCCACGACCTTCAGGCCGTCCTCGACCGAGTCGACGAGAACGATCGCGGACTGCTTGCCCTCCAGCGCGGGGACGATCCGCTCGGTGATGTGCTTGGTGGCGGCGACCTGCGGCGCCAGCTCCTTCTCGACCGCGTCGGCCAGCTCGGCCGAGTCGGTGACGAGGACGGCGGCGGCCATCGGGTCGTGCTCGGCCTGGCTGATCAGGTCGGCCGCGACGTGCGCGGGGTCGGCGGTGTCGTCGGCGAGTACGGCGATCTCGGTCGGGCCCGCCTCGGCGTCGATGCCGATCCGGCCGGTGAAGTACCGCTTGGCCGCGGCGACCCAGATGTTGCCGGGGCCCGTGACCATGTTGACCGGGGGGCAGGACTCGGTGCCGTGGGCGAACATCGCGACGGCGGTGGCGCCGCCCGCCGCGTACACCTCGTCGATGCCGAGCAGCGCGCAGGCGGCCAGGATCGTCGGGTGCGGCAAACCGCCGAACTCCTTCTGCGCGGGGGACGCGAGGGCGATCGACTCGACCCCGGCCTCCTGGGCGGGGACGACGTTCATGACCACCGAGGAGGGGTAGACGGAGCGTCCGCCCGGCGCGTACAGCCCGACACGCTCGACCGGTACCCACTTCTCGGTCACTTTGCCGCCGGGGACGACCTGGGTGGTGTGCTCGGCGCGTCGCTGGGCGCGGTGGACCAGCCTGGCGCGCCTGACCGACTCCTCCAGGGCCGCCCGGACGGCCGGGTCGAGCCCGGCCAGAGCGTCGGCGAGGGCGGCTGCGGGCACCCGCACCTGCTCCAGCCGCACACCGTCGAACTTCTCCGCGTACTCGATGAGCGCCGCGTCACCGCGATGGTGCACGTCCTCGCAGATCGGCCGCACCTTTTCCAGGGCGGCCTGTACGTCGAAGTCGGCACGGGGCAGCAGGTCGCGCAGGGCGCCACCCTCGGGGAGGGCGTCGCCGCGCAGATCGATTCGGGAGATCATGACACCAATTCTCTCAGACCGGTTACGGCCTCCGGTCGCCCGTATCAGTGGCTGATACACAACTGGCCCCCTGACGGTGACCGCTAGCGTTCACTCCATCACTCGTGGGCAGGGAGGGGCGGCAGTGACAGAGGCGCAGCACGACGAGCATGCGCCCAACTGGCTGACCGGCGCCGAGCTGGGCATGTGGGAGGCCTTCCGCAACGGCAGCACCTACGATCTGCGCACCCGTAACCCGGTCATGGACAATCCGCTCTCGGCCCGCACCTGGGGCCCCGAGCGCACGGTCCGTGCGCGCGTGGTGGCCCTGCTGCTGCTCAGCGGGCCGCCGGCGCTGGCGGGCCGGGTCGCCTCGCTCAAGCTGACCGGGGTGCAGATCACCGGCGCGCTGGATCTCGCGGGCGGCACGGTCACTCCGTACGTGGAGCTGACCGGCTGCCGGTTCGAGGACGAGGTGCTGCTGCCGGAGTGCCGGGTGACCACGGTCCGGATGGTCGGCTGCGCGATGCCGCGTCTTGAGGCGGCCCGGCTGCACAGCGAGGGCGATCTGCATCTGCCGCGCTGCCGGGTGGCGGGCGGCATCCGGCTGACCGACGCGCAGATCGGCACGGATCTGCTGATCAACATGATGGTGGTGCACCCGGACCGCAAGGGCCGCTCCATCGCGGCCGACGGGCTGTACGTGGCGCAGGATCTGCAGGCCGAGATGATCGAGTCGCACGGCGAGGTGAGTCTGCGCTCGGCGCGGATCGGGGTCTCGCTGAGCTTCAACGGCAGCCGGCTGCTCAATCCGGACGGACGGCGGGCGCTGAACGCACCGCAGCTCTCGGTGGAGCGCACGCTCTATCTGTCGGCGGCCGGGGTGACACCGGACGGCGGCGGCACCACTCCCCCGTACGGCACCGGGCCGACCCCGCCGTACGGGACGAGGATCCAGCCGTTCGAGTGCGTCGGCGGGATACGGCTTGACGACGGGCGGTTCGGGGACGCCCTCGACCTGCGGAGTGCGAAGTTCCGTATGCATAGCGACCAGGAGCTGTCACTGCGCCGTATCCAGACCCCCGAACTGCGCTTCCTCGGGGACCGCCCCGAGCAGGGCCGGGTGGTGCTCTCGGGCGCCAAGGTGGTCAACCTGGTCGATATGTCGACCAGTTGGCCGGGTCCCGGCGGTCTGGCGATGGGCGGCTTCAGCTACGAGAACCTCATCCCGGTCGGCCGATTCCCGCTGGAGCAGCGGCTGGAGTGGGTGACGGCGGCGACTCCGGAGTACGCGCCGGAGCCGTACGAACGGCTGGCGTCGGTGCTGCGCAACAGCGGCGAGGACGCGGACGCCCGCGAGGTGCTGCTCGCGAAGCAGCGCAGACGGCGCGAGACGCTGCCGCTGGCCGCCAAGGTGTGGGGGTACCTCCAGGACTGGACGGTGGCGTACGGCTACCGGCCGGGGCGGGCCGCGCTCTGGATGGCGGTGCTGTGGGCGGCGGGAACGGTCGCGTTCTCGCGCTACCACCCGGAGCCGATGAGCCGGGACGGGCATCCGCAGTGGAACGCGGCGCTCTACGCACTGGATCTGCTGATCCCGGTGGTCAACCTCGGGCAGGACGGCTACTGGAAGCTGTGCGGCGGCTGGCAGTGGGCGGCCGCCGCGCTGATCGTGCTCGGCTGGATCCTGGCCACGACGGTCGCGACGGGCGCCACCCGCCTGCTGCGCCGGAGCTGACGGGCCGGGTGCGGTGGGTGTGCCGTGCGGTGGGTGCGTCGTGCGGTGGGTGTGCCGTGCGGTGGGCGGGTGCCGTGCGGTGGGTGCGTCGTGCGGTGGGTGCGTCGTGCGGTGGGTGGGTCCTGCGGGGCGGGGTGGGTGAGTCCGCGTCCGGGAAGTCCGGTCCGCCCCCTTACCTCTTTACCGCTCCCCCTACCTCTTTACCGCTCCTTGACCACCCCGCGTACAACCATCACCCCGATACGAAAGCTTCACGTCCTGCCCCTGGCGCCCTCCTCACCTGCGGTTTTCAATGGTCCGCACCATGTCCCTCATTACTTCTCTGCCCTCCCTCCGCGCCATGCCCCTGCGCTCCCTGCGCTCCCTGACCGGAACGGGGCGCCGCCCGCCGCACCGGCCCGCCGACGGGCCGGGCGGCCACCGCGACGAAGAGGTGCTGCTCGACGTCCCCGACGCCCGGCTGGCGCCCGTGCTCGTCGCGGCGGCCGAGGGGGACCACGGGCCGGCGGCCGCACTGCTGGCCGCCACACGGGCGACATCCGGCTGGGAGCACCGCGACCGCTACCTCACCCGGCTCGCCGCCTTCGCCCTCAGCAGGGACGAATGGCTCTCCGGCTGGCTCGCGGCCTCGCCGCACGACCCGGACGCGCTGCTCCTCGCGGCCGGCCTCGCGGTCCTCAGGGCCTGGGACTCCCCCGCCCGGGCCGAACTGCTGCGGGAGATCGGCCCGCTGGTCGAGGCGGCGGCCGACGGTGATCCCCGGGACCCGGTGCCGTGGCGCATCGCTCTGGACCACGCGCGCGGAGTGCACGCCACGCACACCGACTTCGAGACCCTCTGGGAGCAGGCGCTGCGCCGCTCCCCGTGGCACTACGGCTGCCATGTGGCCGCCCTGCGCTATCTGTCGGTGCAGTGGCACGGCTCGCACCGCGAGTGCTTCGACTTCGCGGAGCAGGCCGCGGACGACGCACCGCCCGGATCGCTGGTGCGGGCGCTGCCGGTACGGGCGGCTTTCGCGTACCTCGTCGGCGGCGGGCAGCCGGCCGCCGTCCGCGAGCGGATCGACGGGGCGGCCGACCGCGCCGTCGCGCTGTCCGCCGGGTACCGGCCGGGCGACGCGCTGCTCGCGGAGATCCGGAATCTGCTGGTGTACGTGCTGGTCAGCCGGGAGAGGTGGGCCGAAGCTGTGGAGCAGTTCCGGCTGATCGGCCCGGACGTGACCTCGTTCCCGTGGGCCCGGCTGAGTGACGACCCGCTGGGCCGGTTCCTCGAACTGCGCGGCGCGGCACGCCTGCTGGCCGCTCCCGGGGGTGCGCGGCGGGACAGGACGGGGCGCGCCCGTGGCCGCGGCCATTACGCTTGACCGCTGTGACCACCGCGCGCCTCCCTCTCTTCCCGCTGAACTCGGTGCTGTTCCCGGGCCTCGTGCTGCCTCTGAACATCTTCGAGGAGCGTTATCGCGCCATGATGCGCGACCTGCTCAAGGTGGACGACGAGGCCGAGCCACGGCGCTTCGCCGTCGTCGCCATCCGCGACGGTTCCGAGGTGGCGCCCACGCTGCCAGGGCTGCCCGGCCGCGCCGCACTGCCCGAGCCTGGCCCGGCCGCCGGGTTCGGCGACGACCCGGCCACCGCCCTGCACCACATCGGCTGCATCGCCGACGCGGCCACGATCCGTGAGCGCGACGACGGCAGCTTCGAGGTGCTCGCCACCGGCACGGCGCGGGTGCGGATCCACTCGCTGGACGCGAGCGGCCCGTATCTGACCGCCGAGGTCGAGGAACTGCCCGAGGACGCCGGGGACGACGCGGGCGCCCTCGCTGAGGGTGTGCTGCGCGCCTTCCGCGCCTATCAGAAGCGGCTGGCCGGTGCACGCGAACGCTCGCTCACCACGGGGGCCGAGCTTCCCGACGAGCCCTCGGTGGTCTCGTACCTGGTCGCGGCGGCCGCCGTGCTGGACGTGCCCGCCAAGCAGAAACTGCTCGAAGCGCCGGACATCGCGACCCGGCTGCGCGAGGAGCTGAAGCTGCTGCGGTCGGAGACCGCGGTGATCCGGCATCTGCCGTCGCTGCCCGCCACGGACCTGACCCGGGCCCCGACCCACCTCAACTGACCCGAGGAGCGCGCACGTGGCGAAGAAGGCGAAGAAGAAGCAGTCGGGGGGCACGCCGGCCACGGCGGCGCTGGCCGCGGCAGGCACGGCGTACACGCTGCACACGTACGAACACGACCCGGCCGCCGCCTCCTACGGCGGGGAGGCCGCCGAAGCGCTCGGGGTCACCCCCGACCGGGTATTCAAGACGCTGGTGGCCGATGTGGACGGCGAACTGACCGTGGCCGTCGTCCCGGTCGCAGGCAGCCTGGACCTCAAGGCCCTGGCCGCAGCGGTGGGCGGCAAGCGCGCCACGATGGCGGACCCGGCCGTGGCGGAACGCACCACGGGGTACGTGCTCGGCGGCATCTCCCCGCTGGGCCAGCGCAAGCGCCTCCGCACGGTCCTTGACGCATCGGCGTCGGAGCACGGGACCATCTGCGTATCGGCGGGGCGCAGGGGGCTTGAGGTGGAGCTGTCCCCTGCGGACCTGGCCGGGCTCACCGGGGCGCTGCTGGCCGTGGTGGGGCGGGCGGGCCGCCCGTACGACCCGGCGGTCTAGTGCCGCGGCACTAACGCCTTTCGCCCGGCTCCGGAGCGGGGTCCTCGTACGACAGCGGAGGCAGCGTGGCGGGCGGGGACGGCGGGGTCCACTCCGGCTCGGGGTCCCGCGGTCCGAACACCGCGGTCACCCCCAGGTGCACGATCATCGCCGCCACCGGCCACGCGAGCAGTGCGCCCTTCGCGGCCAGTTTCAGCGGTGCGTCGAAGGTGACGCCCTTGCCCGCGTGCTTCGCGGCCGCGACCACGTCCTGCGACGGGCCGAGCCAGATCCCGACGCGCCAGGCGAGCAGCGAGCCGAGCAGGCCGCCGACGGCGAGGGCGATGACCAGCGGCACCCCGCCGCGCCTGCGGAAGAGGAAGACGGCGGCCGCGCTCACCACGCCGAACGCCAGGCCGAGCAGCGCGAACGTGCCGTCCCCGCCGATCGCCTGCTCACCCTCCGAGTCCTTGAGGTAGACGGCCTTGCCGTCGGAGATCAGCGGAACGCGCGGCGCGAGCCACATCCACAGCAGGCCGAGCAGCACGCCCAGGACCGCCAGCACGACCGCCACGACGGCGGCCTGCACCAGCTCGGCCCGCAGTCCCGGGCCGTCGTCGTCACCTGCCTGCTCCGGACCCGGCCAGGGGGTGGCTCCCGAAGGACCCTTCTGCCAGGGGTCGTCGTTCGGGGGCTGGTGCGGAGGTGTCAGTGGCGCGGTCACTCTGCCATCGTGCCAGGCTGCCCTGTGTGCCGCCTCACCGGACCGCCGCCCGCCGGTAGGCCCAGGTGGCCACGGCCAGCGAGACCACTCCGACCGCGGCGCACACAGCGAGGTCGGCGCCGACCGCCGGCCAGTCCGGGTGGTCGCCGAAGGTACGGGCCAGCGCCTCCACCCCGTAGGTGGACGGCAGCAGGTCGCGGGCGTACGCGATCGGCCCCGGCAGCCGGTCTGCCGGGAGCACGCCGAGGAGCAGCGCGGCGGACATCCCGAGCTGCCCGAGCAGGGTGGCGAGTTCCTGGCGCGGCGCGAGCAGTCCGAGCGCGGCGCCAAGCCCGGCGAGCGCCGCCCCGGCGAGCGGGACGACGGCGGCGAGCACCCACAGATGCGCCAGCGGCAGCTGGAAGAGCACGGACCCTGCGACGGCGGTGACGACCGTGCCGGGCACCGTGAAGGAGGCGTACGCCCCGGCGGTCCCCAGCACCACGGACGCGGGCGGCACCGGCAGGGTGGCGTAGTGGTCGAGTCCACCGCTGGCACGCAGCTGACCGAAGTACTGCGCGAGCAGATTGAGCGCGACGAACGCCACGACCAGGACGGTCGAGCCCGCCACCACGGCGCGGGCCTCGTCGCCGCCGTCGACGACCCCGCGCATCAGGATCATGATCCCGACGGACTGGAACGTCGCCACGAAGAGCAGCGGGATGCGCGCCACCCGGGCCCGTGACAGCTGGGCCCGGTAGACCGCGGCGAGCGCCGGCAGCAGCCGGGCGCGCGGCGCGAGCGGCTCGGCCCCGGTGGCCGCGCCGGCGGCACCGGGCAGGCCGCCCCGGGCGCCGGAGCCGCCAGGGGGGAGGGTCTCGCCGCGCGGCGGGATCTCCGGATTCGGCTGGGACTGCGCGGAGACCACTGCGGTCACGCCTTCACCAGCCCCTTCGTACGGCCGCCCAGCGCCATGTACACGTCCTCCAGGCTCGGTGTGGACAGCGTGAAGTCGTCGAGTGCGCTGAAGGCGGGCCCGCCGGTCACCGTGGCGACGGCGGCCCGTGCCTCGTCGGGTGCCAGCCGCAGCACCCAGCGGCGCCCGGACTCCTGCGCGGACTCGCGGAGCGCTGCGACCTCCGGGATGTCCAGCGGCGCCCGTTCCCGCCAGACCAGCTCGACCCGGACCTCGCCCGCGACCTGGGCCTTCAGCCCGGCCGGGGTGTCGCAGGCGATCACCCGGCCGCGTTCGATGACGGCGACCCGGTCCAGCACGGTCTCGGCCTCGATGACGTTGTGGGTGACCAGCAGGACGGTCACGCCGCGCTCGGCCCGCCGCCGGTCGACCGCGGCCCACACGGCGCGCCGTGCGACGGGGTCCATCCCGGTGGTGGGCTCGTCCAGGACGAGCAGCGAGCGGTCCCCGACGAGCGTGGCGGCGAAACAGGCGAGCCGCCGCTGGCCGCCGGAGAGCTTCTTGAGCGGCCGCCCGGCGAGCTCGGTGATCCCCAGTTCCTCCAGTACGGCGTCCCGTTCCCGGCGCGCGTCCGGCACGGAGAGACCGCGCAGCCGGCCGGTGGTCTCCGCCGCGAGGGCGACGGTCAGTTCGTCGAGCGCGGTGGACTCCTGGCCCAGATAGCCGAGCAGCCGCGCGGCGCGTTCGGGATGGCGTACGAGATCGTGGCCGAGCACTTCGACGTGGCCGGAATCGGGCCGCATCAGCCCGGTGAGCTGGCGTACGAGGGTGGACTTGCCCGCGCCGTTGGGTCCGAGCAGCCCGAAGATCTCGCCGCGGCGCACGGTCAGGGAGATCCCGTCGGTGGCCCGCACCTCGGGCGTGGCGGGAGCCCCCCGTCTGCCGCGCGCGGCCGGGTACGTCTTCACCAGCTCGCGCACCACGCACACATTGCCCGTACTCACGAGGGACGAGCCTACGGGGTTGGGCAGCCCGGAAGGGCGCCGGGGCCGGTCGCGCCCGCTCCCGGTGACGGCCGTCGGCACACGTCAGCGCCCGGTCTGCTCCCCCGCGGGCGCGTGCTCCGCGGCCCGTACGTCGATCTCCCGCCAGAACCCGGCCCTGATCGCGTACCGGTCGTGCTCGTCGATCTGGTCGTCCTTGTGGGCGAGCAGCCCGAACCGGGCCGCGTACCGCAGCAGCTCACCGTCGATCCGGTGCGGGATCCGCGGGTACATCGCCGACAGCTTCTGCACATGGCCGGGGTCCGGCAGCCGCTCCATCCACCGCCTGGCGAAGACCTGCCCCACCTCGAAGGGGTCACCGCCGACCGTGGTGATGTCCTCCTCGCGGTCCGCCCACCGCTGCTCCGCCGTGGTGACCTGGGCGAGCGTCGGCAGGGACGCGGTCTCCGCCGGTTCACCGGCCTGGCCGCCGGGGCGCTCGATCCAGCCGCGCTCGGACGACCAGCGCAGCGTCGCGTTCGCCGGGTGCTGGGCGGCGGGCTGCGCTCCGGGGCCGCGCAGGCCCGCGAGGTCCTTGGGGGTGGGGACACCTCCCCTGGCCGCCGCCGCGTGCGCCCGTTCCTCGTCGGTGGGCTGCTCGGTGGCCGGGCCCGCCGTCGCGACGTTGTGCACGGCGGCGGCCTGCGCCGCCCGCTCGGCCGACGCGGCGAGCGCCGACTCCGGGAGCGGGGCGGAGAGGATCGCGGCGATCTCCGGGCGGGGCGCGGACGCCGGTGCGCAGGCCCCGCCGGTCTCCTTGGCCCGTACGGCCTTGGTGATCCAGGTCCGGTCCAGCACCCGGCGCTCATCGGCCTCGGCCACCAGGTCCTCGGACTGGTTGTAGTCCCCGTCGGCCGCCTGCACCGCCCACAGGTGCACGGCCACGCCGTGCTCCTTCGCGGACATCAGGCCGGGCAGCAGATCTCCGTCGCCGGTGACCAGCACGATGTCCGAACAGGCGCGATTTCTGGCCAGTTCGGTGAGTTCCGCGTGCATGGCGGCGTCGACGCCCTTCTGCGCCCAGCGGCCGTCGCTCCTCGTCAGTGCGCCCAGCCGGACGGTCACCCGCGGCATCACCCGCAGCCTGCGGTGTTCGGGCTGCGGCACCCGGTCGGGGGCGCCGTCGAACCAGTAGATCCGCAGCAGCGGCTGCTCCGTGTCGTCCTCGGCTCGCTCGCGCAGGCCCTGGATGAGCGCCGCGTGGTCGACAGTGATGCGGGAGCGGGCAGGTTCTCCCGCGAGAAGACTCGCGGCGGCTCCCAGCAGGTATCCGGCGTCCACCAGGACGACGCAGCGGTCCACGCGATCCACCCTCTTTCGGGTACCTCGGGAGAAGGGGAAGTACTTCGGGTTTCCTTCGAGTCTGCCCGACCGTACGAGGGTTAACGGCCGGAACTCGATCATCGGCGTGGCGTAGCGCGAAGTTGGTCCGAAGTAACGCGGGACAAGCCCTCATTACGCACGGTAATGATCCAAAATGCGGCAGTCTGTGCGATATGTGAATCTGGTCGCGGCCCTGGCCCCTAGTCCCCCTCAAGGAGGCATCACCATGGCCAAGCACAAGAACCGCCATAAGCACGGCAGTCAGCAGGACCGCTCGTCCGCCGCCGAACGCAGCGGCGAGGACGCCCGGTCCAGCTCGTTCGAGTCGCAGAATGAGTCCCAGCCGCAGTCGATGCCGCAGGGCAGCCCGTCAGATGTCGCACGTAAGCACCAGAAGCGCTTCGGCCACAACTGATCTTCGCCGTAATGATGTTCGAGGGGCGCGCCGTGCACGGCGCGCCCCTCAAGCGGCTCAGCCCGCCAGGCAGGCCGCGCCCAGCAGCACCTTCAGATCGCCGAAGAGTGCCGGGTCGGGCTGCACCCGGTGCCGGTCGAGCCGGAGCACCGTGGTCTTGCGGGAGCCCTGAAGCTTGATCCGCACCTCGGAGTTGCCCCGGTGGTGGGAGAGGATCTCACCGAGCCTGCTGACCATCGGCGGGGTGACCTTCACGGTGGGGATGGTGATCGTCACCGGGGCGTTGGTCCCGGCGGACGACAGGTCGGGGACCTGCATCTCCATCGCGACGAGGCGCGGGATGTCCTCGCGCTTGTCGAGCCGGCCCTTGACGAACACCACGGTGTCCTCGACCAGCTGGGTCGACACCAGCTGGTAAGTGGCCGGGAAGAACATGCACTCGATGGTGCCCGCGAGGTCCTCGACGGTGGCGATGGCCCAGGCGTTGCCCTGCTTGGTCATCTTGCGCTGGAGGCCGGAGATGATGCCGCCGATGGTGACGACCGCGCCGTCCGAGTGCTCCCCACCGGTCAGCTGGGCGATGGCGGCGTCGCTCTTGTCCGAGAGCACGTGTTCAAGCCCGAAGAGCGGGTGGTCGGAGACGTAGAGACCGAGCATCTCCCGCTCCTGCGCGAGCAGATACGACTTCTCCCACTCGATGTCGGAGAACTCCACGTCGAGCCCGAAGCCCGGCTCGGAGCTGTCCTCCTCGCCGCCGCCGAAGAGGTCGAACTGCCCCTCGGCCTCCTTGCGCTTGACCGCGACCACGTTGTCGATCATCGGCTCGAAGTGCGCGGTGAGGCCCTTGCGGGTGTGTCCCATCTCGTCGAAGGCACCCGCCTTGATGAGCGATTCGGTGGTGCGCTTGTTGCAGGCCACGGCCTCGACCTTGTCGAGGTAGTCGGGGAAGGAGCTGTACTTCCCCTTGGCCTTGCGGGAGCGGATGATCGACTCCACCACGTTCGTACCGACGTTGCGCACCGCGGAGAGGCCGAAGAGGATCACGTCGTCGCCCTGGGCGGCGAAGTTGGACTCGGACTCGTTCACATTGGGCGGCAGCACCTTGATGCCCATGCGGCGGCACTCGTTGAGGTAGATCGCCGACTTGTCCTTGTCGTCGCGCACCGAGGTGAGCAGCGCCGCCATGTACTCGGCCGGGTAGTTGGCCTTGAGGTAGGCGGTCCAGTAGGTGACCAGGCCGTACGCGGAGGAGTGCGCCTTGTTGAACGCGTATCCGGCGAACGGCACCAGGACGTCCCAGAGTGCCTTGATCGCCGCGTCCGAGAAGCCCTCCTTCTTGGCCCCGGCCTCGAAGAGCACGAAGTTCTTGGCCAGTTCGTCGGCCTTCTTCTTGCCCATCACACGGCGCAGGATGTCGGCCTCGCCGAGCGAGTAACCGGCGACGATCTGGGCGGCCTTCTGCACCTGCTCCTGGTACACGATCAGGCCGTAGGTGAGGCCGAGGACCTCCTTGAGGGGCTCCTCCAGCTCCGGGTGGATCGGGGTGATCTCCTGGCGGTTGTTCTTGCGCTCCGCGTAGTTCGTGTGCGAGTTCATGCCCATCGGGCCCGGCCGGTACAGGGCCGAGACGGCGGAAATGTCCTCGAAGTTGTCGGGCTGCATCTGGCGCAGCAGGGAGCGCATCGGGCCGCCGTCGAACTGGAAGACGCCGAGCGTGTCACCGCGGCAGAGCAGTTCGAAGGTCTTGGGGTCGTCCAGCGGGAGGGACAGCATCTCCAGGTCGATGCCCTTGTTGGCCTTCACCATCTTGACGGCGTCGTCCATGATCGTCAGGTTGCGCAGGCCCAGGAAGTCCATCTTCAGCAGGCCGAGCGACTCGCACTGCGGGTAGTCCCACTGCGTGATGGTGACGTTGTCCGTGTGCCTGACCCAGACCGGGGCGTGGTCGACGATGGGCTCGCTGGACATGATCACGCCGGCCGCGTGCACACCCATCTGCCGGACCAGGCCCTCGACGCCGGTGGCGGTGTCGATGACCTTCTTGACGTCCGGTTCGTTCTCGTACATCCCCCGGATCTCGCCCGCCTCGCTGTACCGCGGGTGCTTGGGGTCGGTGATACCGCTGAGGTCGATCCCCTTGCCCAGGACGTCGGCGGGCATCGCCTTGGTGAGGCGGTCACCCATCGCGTACGGATAGCCGAGCACGCGCGCGGAGTCCTTGATCGCGTTCTTGGCCTTGATCTTTCCGTACGTGCCGATCATGGCGACCTTGTCGGCGCCGTACTTCTCCGTCACGTACCGGATCACCTCGACGCGCCTGCGCTCGTCGAAGTCGATGTCGACATCGGGCATCGAGACACGCTCGGGGTTGAGGAACCGCTCGAAGATCAGCCCGTGCGTGATCGGGTCGAGGTCGGTGATCCCCATCGCGTACGAGACGATCGAGCCGGCCGCCGAACCACGCCCGGGGCCGACCGCGATGCCGTTGTTCTTCGCCCACATGATGAAGTCGGCCACCACCAGGAAGTACCCCGGGAACCCCATCTGGATGATGATGTCCATCTCGTACGCCGCCTGCTTCTGGCGGTCCTCGGGGACACCCCCCGGATACCGGCGCTCCATGCCGACCCGGACCTCTTCCTGGAACCAGGTGATCTCGGTGTAGCCGTCCGGGATGTCGAACTTCGGCATCAGGTCGCGCTTCTCGAACATGCCCGAGGTGTCGATCTGCTCCGCGACCAGCAGGGTGTTGGCGCACCCCTGCTGCCAGGCGTCCGAGGAGTCGATGGCGTACATCTCGTCGGTCGTCTTGAGGTAGTAGCCGGTGCCGTCGAAGCGGAAGCGGTCCGGGTCCGAGAGGTTCTTGCCGGTCTGGATGCAGAGCAGGGCGTCGTGCGCGCTCGCCTCGTGCGCGTAGGTGTAGTGCGAGTCGTTCGTCACCAGCGGCGGGATGCCGAGCTTCTGGCCGATCTCCACCAGGCCGTCGCGGACCCGGCGTTCGATCTCGATGCCGTGGTCCATCAGCTCCAGGAAGTACCGGCCCTCACCGAAGATGTCCTTGTAGTCGGAGGCCGCCTGCATCGCCTCGTCGAACTGCCCCAGCCGCAACCGGGTCTGCACCTCACCCGACGGACAGCCGGTCGAGGCGATCAGGCCCTCGGACCACTGGGAGATCGTCTCCTTGTCCATCCGCGGCCACTTCTGCAGCCAGCCCTCGGCGTACGCGTCCGACGACAGCTTGAACAGGTTGTGCAGACCCGTACTGTTCGCCGCCCAGATCGTCTTATGCGTATAACCACCCGAACCGGACACGTCGTCGCGCTTCTGATGCGGCTGGCCCCACTTGACCTTCCGCTTGTTCCGCCGCGACTCCGGAGCGACATACGCCTCGATACCGATGATCGGCGTCACACCCGCCTTCTTCGCCGAATGGAAGAAGTCGTACGCCCCGTGCAGGTTCCCGTGGTCGGACATCGCGATATGCGACATGCCCATCTCATTGCAGGCGTTGAACATGTCCTTGAGCCGCGCGGCACCGTCCAGCATCGAGTACTGCGTGTGGACGTGAAGGTGCGTGAAAGGCGGCTTGGTCACGGGGGTGCCTCCTGGGACGAGTGGGGGAACAGCGACGAAGTCTACGTCGGCCCACCGACAGTCGCGGGGCACTCCCGGGTGGCTCCGTGCGTTGAGCCCGTTGGAACAGCTGTCCCTTATGTGATGCACCTGGAGGCACCCGCGATGTCGGTCCCGCAGCCCAGCTCCGAGGAGCGCGGCGAGCAGATTCTCGCCGTTTTCGGCACCGCGTTCGGCGAGCTCCTGGCCGCCGATCCGGCTGCTTTCCGGGTCAAGTTCCGGAAGATGGCGGCCTCGGCCTTCGCCTTCTACCGGGGCGCGGCCTGCCTCTTCTACGAGGACCTGGGCGGGAGCGCGGAGGGCGGACCGTATCTGGACGAGCGGACCGGCCGGGTCTGGGTGCACGGCGATCTGCACGCGGAGAACTTCGGCACCTACCTGGACGCCAACGGCCGGCTGATCTTCAATGTGAACGACTTCGACGAGGCCTATGTGGGCCCCTTCACCTGGGACGTCCAGCGCTTCGCGGCCTCGCTGGCGCTGCTCGGCCACGCCAAGGCGCTCAGCGACGACCAGATCACCGGTCTGGTGGAGACCTATGCGGCCGCCTACCGCGAGCGGATCCGGGTCCTGGCGTCCGGCGCCCGGGACGACGACGTGCCTCCGTTCACGCTGGACACCGCCGAGGGGCCGCTGCTCGGCGTGCTGCGCGCGGCCAGGTCGCGCACCAGATTCGCGCTCCTCGGCTCCATGACGGAGATCCGCGACCACGAGCGGCGCTTCACCACCGACAGCAGCACGGTGGAGCTCGACGCGGCGTCGCGGTACAAGATCCTCGCCGCCTTCGACGGCTATCTGGAGACGCTGCCGGAGGAGAGCCTGGGCCGCCCCGACTCGTACCGGGTGAAGGACGTCGTGGGCCGCAAGGGCATCGGGATCGGCTCGGCCGGGCTGCCCTCGTACAACATTCTCCTGGAGGGCCACAGCGACGCCCTGGAGAACGACGTGATCATCTACATGAAGCAGAGCCAGACCCCGGCGGTCTCCCGGCACATCACTGACCCGGCGGTCCGCGGGTACTTCCAGCACGAGGGCCATCGCACGGTGATCTCGCAGCGCGCCCTGCAGGCGCACGCCGACCCGTGGCTCGGCTGGACCGAGCTGGACGGCGCCGGGCAGCTGGTGGCCGAGGTCTCGCCGTACGCGGTGGATCTCGACTGGTCGGACCTGGACGACCCCGAGGAGATCGCGGCGGTCGTCGCCGACCTCGGCCGGGCCACGGCCACCATGCACGCGGCGGCGGACGACGAGAGCGGCCACTCGCTGGTGCCGTTCTCGACGGAGCGCGCCATCGACGCGGCCATCGCGGCCGACGAGGACGGCTTCGCCAAGATGCTGGTGGACTTCGCGCACGCGTACGGGGCGCAGACCCGGCGTGACCACGCGATTTTCGTGGAATTGTTCCGCAATGGCCGGATCCCCGGTCTCTAGACTCAGGAACCTTTAAGGGTCTCTTACCTGCGCCCATGGCACACTCGGGGCCGATGGACATATCAGGGACACAGCTCAGAGCGGTTCGCGCGGCGCTTTTCACAGCGCTGGTCGTGACCCTCTCCACTGCGTCCCATGTGCTCCTCTCACAGGTCCCGCTGCCGCCGGTCACGGTGGCGGCGCTCGCCGCCGCCGTCTTCACCGTGGCCTTCGCGCTGGCCGGCCGCGAGCGCGGTTTCGGGGCGATAGCGGGCGTCCTCATTCCGCTCGAACTCGCCGCCGACACCGTCTTCACCACCGGCCAGCATGTCTGTTACGGCCCGTCGGGCGGCCCCGTCGCGGGCGCCCTGCGCTCGGTCGGGGTGGATGTGCTCTGCGGCGGCCAGGTCGGCACCCCGCTGGCCGCCGTGACCGGCCCCGGCAAGGACGCGGTGGCGCTGCTCGACTCGCAGGCTCCGGCGCTGCCCTGGCTGCTGCTCGGCGCTCATGTCGCGGTCGGGCTGCTGGCCGCGCTCTGGCTGCGGCGCGGCGAGAGCGCGCTGGCCTCGGTGGCCCGCTCGGTCGGCGCCCTCGCCTTCCGGCCGCTGCTCGTCGCGGTGGCCGTCGTCGGAGCGGCCCGCACCGCCGTGCGGGACGGGGCACTCCCCGCGCACCGCCCGCGCACCTCGCGCACCCTGCTCCTCGTGCACTCCGTGGGACTGCGCGGACCTCCGTACCCGGCTCCCGTCCTGAGCTGAGTACGCAGTTCCGCCCTGCCCCGACCACGTACCACACGGAGAACCCCACCATGAGTGCACGCAACAACCAGACCAACAAAGCAGCGGCCCGCGAGCGGCTGCGCGCCGAGCGCGAGCGCCAGGCGAAGAAGGACAAGACCCGTCGGCAGCTCTTCGTCGGCGGTTCCATCATCGTCGTCCTCGCGATCGCCGCGGGCGTCGGTTACGGCGTCATGCAGCTGAACAAGCCCTCCGGCTGGGAGGCGGCGAAGAGCGCCAAGGTCGTCGCGCCGAAGAACACCACGGGCACGGACGGCACCACGGTCGTCGTCGGCAAGGCGTCGGCCAAGAAGACGCTCCAGATGTACGAGGACCCGCGCTGCCCGATCTGCGCGACGTTCGACCAGACGGTCGGCGCGACGGTGCAGAAGGACCTCGACGCGGGCAAGTTCAAGATCCAGTACATCGGTGCCACGTTCATCGACAACAACGGCGGCGAGGGCTCGAAGAACGGTCTGAGCGCTCTGGGCGCCGCGCTCAATGTGAGCCCCACCGCGTTCGAGCACTACAAGACCGCGATGTACTCCGCGAAGTGGCACCCCGATGAGACCACGGACACGTTCAAGGACGACTCGTATCTCATCAAGATCGCGCAGACCGTGCCGGAACTGAAGGACAACAAGGCCTTCCAGAAGGCCGTCACCGACGGCACCTATGACGCGTGGGCGATGAAGATGTCCGCGAAGTTCGACAAGAGCGGTGTCACGGGGACGCCCACCCTCAAGATGGACGGCAAGAAGCTGACCACCCCGGGCAGTGACAACGCCCCCATGAGCGTCGCGAACTTCAACACCGCGCTGGACAAGGCCCTCAAGGCCTGATCCGGCCCGATCCGGCCTGATCCAGCGGAAGACCCTAGAGCGTTTCGAGGAAGCCGAGTGCGACCCGCCAGGTCCGCTCGGCCGCCTCGGCGTCGTAGTCGGGCAGCTCGGGGTCGGTGTAGAGGTGGCCCGCGCCCGCGTAGTGGTGCACCTCCACATCGGCCCCGATCCGCTGCATCCGCAGATACCAGGCGTTCAGCCAGTCGTGCGGCTCGAACGGGTCGGGGTCGGCGACATGCAGCTGTACGGGCAGCTCGTCCACCGACGCGTCGTCGGCGATGTCCGACGTCCCGTGCAGAAGCAGCAGTCCGCGGGCCTTCTCGTCCGCGATGGCAAGATTCTGCGCGAGGGAGCCGCCGAGCGAGAACCCGGCGTAGACCAGGCCCTCGTCCGAGTGGGGAGCGGCGGCCGTCACGGCGCGCTTCAGCAGCTCTTCGGAGCCGAGCTCCTCCTTGAAGGCCATGCCTTCCTCGACGGTCCCGAAAGTCTTACCGTCGAAAAGATCGGGCACCAACACCTGATGACCGGCCGCACGCAGCCGGTCGGCCGCCGCACGGACGGCAGGCCGCAAACCGTACGTCGAATGGAAAAGGATGATGTTCACGTGGCCATGGTGCCAGCTTCGGCCGGAAGCATGGAGACCGTACTGCGTCCCCTGATCGTCATCGGCGGCTCGGTGCTGCTGACGCTCGCGGTGGGCTGGCTGGTCGACCGCGCGCTCAAGCGAACCGACGAGCGCCACCACGAGACCCCCCTCTGGGGCCTGCTGCGGCGCTGCCGGGTACCGCTGCAGTCGGTCCTGATCACCGGGCTGCTGCGCGGCAGTTACCAGCAGGTGCGGTTCAAGCCGGTGCAGCACCACTCCACCGGGATCGGGCAGTTCCTCACCCTGGTCCTGATCGGCTTCACGGCCTGGCTGGCCCTGCGGATCGCCACGGCGATCGTCGACTCCTCGTACGCCCGTTACGCGGCGACCACCCACGACCAGGCCAGGCTCCGCCGGGTCCGTACCCAGGTCACGCTCATCCAGCGGGTGGTGACGGCGATCGTCGGGACGGTGGCCGCATCGGCGATGCTGCTGACCTTCCCCACGATGCGTACCGCGGGCACCTCGCTGCTGGCCTCCGCCGGGCTCCTCGGCATCGTCGCCGGTGTCGCCGCCCAGTCCACTCTGGGCAACCTGTTCGCCGGGCTGCAGATCGCCTTCGGCGACATGGTCCGCATCGGGGACACGGTGGTCGTGGACGGCGAGTGGGGCACCGTCGAGGAGATCACGCTGACCTTCCTCGCGGTGCGCACCTGGGACGAGCGCCGGATCACCATGCCGGTGTCGTACTTCACCAGCAAGCCCTTCGAGAACTGGTCGCGCGGCGGTGCCCAGATGTCCGGCACCGTCTTCTTCCAGCTCGACCACTCGACGCCGGTCCCGCAGATGCGCGAGAAGCTGCGGGAGATCCTGAGCGAGATCCCGTCGTGGGACGGCAGGAACTGGTCGCTCGCCGTCACGGACACCACTCCGAGCACCATCCAGGTGCGGGCCGTGGTCACCGCGAAGGACTCGGACGACATCTGGACCGTGCGGTGTGCCGTACGGGAGCAGCTGATCGCCTGGCTGCGTGACGAGCACCCGTACGCCCTGCCCAAGGTCGCGACCGCACCGGCCGAGCTGGCGAAGAACCACTGGGGACCGGATCTGTTCAAGCACGACCCCGCTCCCAGGACCGGCCGGGGCTGACCAGGAGCTGACGGCCGGGGCCGCCGCAGTGACGCGCGTTACCGCAGGCTGCGCACGTCCAGGTGGCGCAGCACCCGGTCGACGATCTCCGGGTCGGCGCCGGGTTCGTTGCGCGCGGAGAGCACTTCGTGACGGGCCGCCGACATCATCTCCCGCTGGATCCGCTGGGTGGTCCTGACCCGCTCGGCCCGCTTCAGATACGCGGCGTGCCGCTCCTCGTCGACCATCCCGGGGCTGATCCTGACGCCGATCTCGAAGGCGCCGCGGGCCAGCCGTTCCATGACCTCCTCGGGCAGCTCCTCGACGTCCTGGATCTCCTTGAGCCGGTGTCTGGCGGCCTTGGCCGCCCGTACCGCCAGGCTCCGTTCGAGTTCGCGCTCGGCGCCGGCGTCCGAGCGGACGCCCAGTTTCTTCACCAGCCAGGGCAGGGTCAGCCCCTGGAAGACCAGGGTGACCATGACCACGGCGAAGGCGATGAAGATGATCTCGCTGCGCGCCGGGAAGGGGCTGCCGTCGTCCTTGGTCATCGGGATGGCGAGGGCCAGCGCGACCGAGGCGACCCCGCGCATCCCGGCCCACCACATGACGATGGTCTCGCGCCAGCTGGTGGGGATGTCCTCGTCGTAGTCCCGCAGGGTGTGCAGTCTCTTCGCGAGCCAGGTGGCGGGCAGCAGCCACACCAGGCGCAGTGCGACGACGACTCCCACGGCTGCCGCGCCCCAGCCGATCATCTCGGCCAGATGCCCGTTCGCGGTGCCGAACACCACATGCAGTTCGAGCCCGATGAGACCGAAGGTCACCCCGGTGACGAGGGTGTCGACGATCTCCCAGAAGGCGTTGCCCTCCAGCCGGCCGCGTACGTCGTCGGCGTCGGCGGTGTGTTCGGCGAGGAACAGCGCGGAGGTGAGCACCGCCAGCACGCCCGACCCCATCAACTCCTCGGCCAGCACATAGCTGAGGAAGGGCACCAGCAGGGTCAGACCGATCTGCAGGGTGGTGTCGCCCAGCAGCCCCATCAGCTTGTTGGTGAGCCAGCCGAGGGCGAGTCCCACCACCAGGGCCACCACGGCGGAGAGCACCAACTGGCCCGCCGCGACCGGCCAGGAGAAGGTTCCGGTGACGGCGGCGGCGATCGCCACGTGGTAGAGCACGATCGCTGTCACGTCGTTGAACAGCCCTTCGCCCTCCAGGATCGAGACGAGCCGGCGGGGCAGCCCGAGCGCGCCGGCGACGGCGGTCGCCGCCACCGGGTCGGGCGGCGCCACCAGCGCGCCCAGCGCGACGGCCGCGGCGATCGGCAGGCCCGGCACCATCGCGCTCGCGACCGCGGCCACCGCGGCCGTCGTCACGAAGACCAGCGCGACGGCGAGCAGCAGGATCGGCCGGAAGTTGGCCGTGAACTGCCGCCAGGAGGTGCGCTGTACGGCCGCGTACAGCAGCGGCGGCAGCACCAGCGGAAGGATGAAGCCCGAGGGGATGTCGACATTCGGCACGAAGGGCAGCAGGGCGAGGCAGATCCCGAGGAGCGTCATCAGGACCGGGGCGGGCAGCCCGAGCCGCTCACCGATCGGTACGGAGACCACCGCCCCGATCAACAGCAGGAGCAGCAGTGCCAATTGGTCCACGGGTTGCCCTCCGGGGCTGTCGGAATCTCCGTCGGCATCGCTGCCGAAACCTTGACGGTCAGTGGCTCAAGCGTGCCATGCAATACGTGCGTATCAGCCCAATAGCCCCGCCTGCTCCGCCTCCGCCTTGGCCGCACTCCATCTTTCATCCGATGTCTATGGTGCGCGAGGTCTTCCCGTCCGGTTGAGGCGCGGGCACTATGCAGGGTGCATGGATTCAGGGACGAGAACTGTCGACACATACCTGACTGGAGCTCATATGCCCTCCGCGCATCAACCGCCGTCCAGGAGAGCAGTCCTGGGCGCCGCGGCGACCGGTGCGGGCGCGCTGCTCGCCCTCGGCGCCGCCCCGCACGCGTACGCCTCCACCGCACCGGCCCGGCCGCCCGCCCACTCCCCCGGCAGGCGGCTGCCCTTCCTCATGGACATGGTCCAGGCGAACCCGGGCGAGCCGATGACCGAGTCCCGCTACAACGACCCGCGCACCCTTGCCTCGTACGGATATGACGGCCAGGTCATCAACGAGTTCCGCCCGCCGCACACCGGAGTCACCTTCGACACCGTCGACGATCGGATCTTTCCGGCGGGGTCCGAGGCGCGTGCCTGGGTCGAGGAGAACGCCAGGGGCATCGACGAGCACATCCGGCGCGCGCACGCCGCGGGCATCGACTCGTACTTCTTCACCGACATCATCGTGCTGCCGAAACGGCTGGTCGAGCTGTACGGCGACGAGGTCCTGGACGACCAGGGCCGGATCAGCCTGCACCGCCCGCGCACCCTGGAGATCCACCGGCTGATGCTCCGTGAGGTCTTCGCCCGCTTCCCCGGCATCGACGGTCTGGTCATCCGGACCGGTGAGACCTATCTGCAGAACGTGCCGTACCACACGGGCAACAACCCGATCACCGAAGGGAAGGACAGCCACCACCTGCTGATCGGTCTGCTGCGCGACGAGGTGTGCGTCCGCGCGGGGAAGCGGCTCTTCTACCGCACCTGGTCCACCGGCGGCGACCCGCTCACCAACGACCCGGCGTTCTACCGCACCGTCACCGACGCGATCGAGCCGCACCGGAACCTGCTGTTCTCGGTGAAGCACACGGCGGTCGACTTCTGGCGGACCGTCGCCTTCAACCCGACCCTGGGCATCGGGAACCACCGGCAGATCGCCGAAGTGGAGTGCGCCCGCGAGTACGAGGCGAAGGGCGCCTGCCCGGACTACATCGGTGACGGCGTCATCAACGGCTTCGAGGAGTACGCCGGTCTGCCCGGCCCGCAGGGTCTCGCGGATCTCGCGGGCAACCCGCTGTTCGCCGGGGTGTGGACCTGGTCGCGCGGCGGTGGCTGGCGCGGCCCGTACATCACCAACGAGCTCTGGTGCGACCTGAACATGTGGGTGGTGGCCCGCTGGACCCGTGACACCGGGCTCGGCGAGGCGGGCGCCTTCCGCGCGTACGCCCACCGCGCCGGGCTGTCCGGCAGCGCCGTCGACAGCTTCCACCGGCTGGCGCTGCTCTCCGCGGCCGGCACCCTGCGCGGCCACTACAGCGCGCTCACCCAGGTCAAGCGGCTGACCTGGACCCGCGACCAGTACCTCGGCGGCTCCGACAAGGACCTCACCGACGACTACCGGGCGATCGTCGCGGCGGGCAGCGTCGAGCGGATCCTGGCGGAGAAGGCGCAGGCGGCCCGGATCTGGCAGGAGATCAGCGCGCTCTCCGGGCGGCTTCCGCTGCGCGACCGGGCCGACCGCGCATTCCTGCGCGTCTCGTCCCGCTACGGCCTGCATCTGTACTCGGTCATCCACCACGGCTGGCAGGTGATGCTGCGTGCCTACGCGGGCGAGCGGAGCCACCTGATGGCCGCCCATCTGCGGGCGTACGACAGCGCCTGGGCCTCCTGGCAGCGGCTCGCCGACCGCGAGCCGTCCTGCGCCACGCTCTACCAGCCGCTGGGCTTCGGCCAGAAGGACGCGAACGGGGTGTACGGCGCCGACCCCGACCACGGCATGGGCCCGTCCGTCGACGCCTGCCGGAAACTGCTCGCCTCATGAGGCGCGTCACCACGCGCCGCGCCCCGCTCGGGGGCGCCCCGGACCGCACCCCCGTACCGAACAGGAGCCTCCACCGTGCATGAGCTCTCCCGCAGACACTTCGCCGGTACGGCGGCGGGCGCGACCGCCGCCCTCTGGCTGGCCGGGTCCCGCACCGCCTGGGCGGCCCCGGCCGACGGCCGGCCCGGGTCGCACGGCCCCGACGTGTACGAACGGACGGTCCGCGCCGCCGCCATGAAGTGGCGTCGGCTGCCCACCGGCTGGCAGGACGCCCCGTTCCTCGCCAACGGTTACCTCGGCGCACAGCTCTACCGGGGCGCGTCCGCGAACACGCTGAAGCTGATGATCAGCCACACCCAGGTGCAGGACCAGCGCGGCCAGTGGCGCGGCGGCACCGGCTACTCCCGGCTGCCCGTCGGGTACTTCACGCTCACCCTGGCCGGGGAGATCACCGCGGTCGACTGGACGCTCGATCCGTACGACGCGGAGCTGCGCGGCACGCTCACCACCACCCGCGGCTCCCTGGCCTTCTCCGCGCTCGTCCAGAACGACTCGGGCGCGCTGCTGGTCTCGACCCGGCCGAGCGCGGGCGAGGAGTCCGCCGCCTGGGCCTTCCAGTGGCTCCAGGCCGCCAGTACCCGGCTCATCGACAAGCCGGCCGACTACACGCCCAATCCGGACCCGCGGGTCGGCGCCGGCTTCGTCGAACAGCCGCTGCTGGCGGGCGGCGGCTGGACGACGGCCTGGCGGGAGCAGCGCGAGGGGACGGGGCGGCTGCTGGCCGCGCAACTGGTCTACCGCTTCCCCGGCGATGTGCGGCAGGCGACCGCGGACGCCGTGGCGGCGGTGGACCGCGCGCTGGCCACCGGCCCCGACCGGCTGGTCGCCCGGCACCGCGAGTGGTGGCACGCCTACTACCGGCGCAGCTTCCTCTCCGTACCGGACAAGCGGCTCCAGGCGTTCTACGTCCTCCAGCTCTACAAGATGGCCTCGACCACCCGCGCCCAGGGCCCGACCCTGTCCGAGTGGGGGCCCTGGTACCCGGAGGTCGGCAACAGCTGGACGGCGGTGTGGTGGAACCTCAACGTCCAGATCGGGATGCCCGCGGTCAACGGCACCAACCACCCCGAACTGGACTCGGTGACCCGGGCGTTCCGCCGTTTCGAGAAGAACCTGCCGACGTCCGTTCCTGCCGCCTACCGCGACGGCCACAACTACGCGCTCGGCCACCCGTCCGACTGGCAGCTGCGGGCGGGCGACACGTACGACGTCGGGGTCCCCGGCTCCGACCACATCTCCGACAACTTCGGCAATCTCACCTGGGCGCTGCACAACGTCTGGCTCTCGTACCGGCACTCGATGGACCTCGCCACCCTGCGTGACGTGGTGTATCCGATCCTCGCGAAAGCCATCAACTTCTACGCCAACTTCCTGCACGAGGGCGGCGACGGCAAGCTGCACCTGCTGACCACCCGCTCCCCCGAGTACGCCAACGCGGCGGACTGCACCTACGACCTCTCACTGATCCGCTGGGGCGCCCGTACGCTCATCGACTCGGCCCGGCTGCTGCGCGTCGACGACCCCCGCGCCCGGCAGTGGCGGGACATCTCGGCGCGGCTCACCCCGTACGCCGAGGACCCGGCGGACGGGGTGATGATCGGCAAGGACGTGCCGCTGGCGGACTCGCACCGCCACCACTCCCATCTGCTCTGGCTCTATCCGCTGCGCGAGCGGAAGTGGGACAGGCAGGGCGACCGGGATGTGATGCGGCGCTCGCTGGCCCACTGGACGAGCATGCAGAGCGCCTGGCACGGCTACAGCTACGCCACCTCGTCGTCCATGTACTCGGTGATGGGCGAGCCGGAGAAGGCGCTGGACCAGCTGACCTTCTTCACCGACGGGAACACCGTCGCCGACTGTCGGATGACGCCCAACACGATGTACCGCGAGGGCAAGAACCTCGCACTCGAATCCCCCCTGGCCGCGGTCCAGTCGATGCTGGACATGGCGGTGCAGGGCGACGGCGGGGTGCTGAAGGTGTTCCCCTCGGTGTCGGAGCGGTGGGCGGACGCGTCGATCGCCTCCCTGCGCACCGAGGGCGCCTTCCTGGTGGACGCGGACCGTGCGGGCGGCGCCACCCGCTGGATACGGATCCGGAGCGAGGCCGGCGAACCGCTCACGCTCGACCACGGGATCTCCGGCGCGGTCGACGTACGGGACGAGCACGGTCGTCCGCTGTCCTGGCACGGCACGGGCCCCGGCCGGATCGCGGTGCGGCTGCCGCGCGGCGCGACGGCCGTGGTCACCCCGCGCGGCGCCCACGCGTCCCGGGGGCCCAGGGACGTACCGGCGAACGGGCCGGCCGAGCCGTGGGGGCTGCCGTCCTGACCGGGCTGCACCTCGCCCGGCGCTGACTTGCCCGCAGTCCGCCTTACTTGCTGTCCGCGCCGGTGCGATGCGCGGCGCTGTCCCCGACGGTGCGGCGCATCGCCCGGTGCGGGATGCCCGCATCCGGGAACTCGGGTCCGTACGCCACGTACCCCAGCCGCTCGTAGAAACCCAGCGCATGGGTCTGCGCGTGCAGATCCACCGCGGTCAGCCCGCGCTCACGGGCCGCGTCCTCGATCGCCCGGACCAGCGCGACACCCACGCCCCTGCCCCGCGCGGCAGCGGCGACGGCGAGCCGGCCGAGCGAGCCGACGCCCGGCTCGTCCACCCCGCGCCCGGGTCCGGCGGCGGGCAGCAGCAGCCGCCCGGTCCCCAGCGGCCCGTCCGCGCCGGCGGCCAGCACATGCACGGTGGCCGCGCCGAGGGCGTCGTACGCGTCGTACTCCAGCTCGGGCGGCACGCCCTGCTCGGTCACGAAGACGTCCCTGCGGACGGCGAAGCAGGCGTCGAGACCGGCCTTGTCGGCCACCACCCGCACCTCGTACCCGCTGGTCACCGCTGCTCGCTCTCCGCCCGGATCGCCTCCAGCGCGTGGCGCAGGTCCTCCGGGTACTCGCTCCGGAACTGGACCCACTGCCCGTCCGACGGGTGCTCGAAGCCCAGGCTCATCGCGTGCAGCCACTGCCGCGTCAGACCGAGCCGCTTCGCCATGGTCGGGTCGGCGCCGTAGGTGATGTCGCCCACACAGGGGTGGCGGTGGGCGGACATGTGCACCCGGATCTGGTGCGTACGCCCGGTCTCCAGCTTGATGTCGAGCAGCGAGGCCGCCCGGAACGCCTCGATCAGGTCGTAGTGCGTGACGGACGGCTTGCCCTCGGCCGTCACGGCCCACTTGTAGTCGTGGTTGGGGTGGCGCCCGATGGGGGCGTCGATCGTCCCGCTCATCGGGTCGGGGTGGCCCTGCACCAGCGCGTGGTAGCGCTTGTCGACCGTGCGCTCCCGGAACTGCTGCTTGAGCAGGGTGTACGCGCGCTCCGACTTGGCCACCACCATCAGCCCGGACGTCCCCACGTCCAGCCGGTGCACGATGCCCTGGCGCTCGGCCGCGCCCGAAGTGGAGATGCGGTACCCGGCTGCGGCGAGGCCGCCGATGACGGTGGTGCCGGTCCAGCCGGGGCTGGGGTGGGCGGCGACACCGACGGGCTTGAGGATCACCACGATGTCGTCGTCGTCATGGACGATCTCCATGCCCTCGACGGGCTCGGCGACGATCTGCACGGGAGCGGCGGCCGCGGGCATCTCGACCTCCAGCCAGGCGCCGCCCCGGACCCGCTCGGACTTCCCGACCACTGACCCGTCGACCTGGACCTTTCCCGAGGCGGCGAGGTCGGCCGCCTTGGTGCGGGAAAACCCGAACATGCGGGAGATGGCGGCGTCGACGCGCTCGCCCTCCAGGCCATCGGGAACGGGCAGGGTGCGGATCTCGGGAACGGTACTCACCCGTCGAGTATGCCTTGCCCGGAGGACCCGCCGGTCCGTCAGTCCTTGTGGACGGTCCCGTCGGGGTCGAGGCCCTTGAACGACAGCAGCACGATCAGGATGCCGCCGCAGACGATCGCGGAGTCGGCGAGGTTGAACACCGCGAAGTGCGCGGGCCTGATGAAGTCGACGACCTCGCCCTGGAAGACGCCGGGCGAGCGGAAGATCCGGTCGGTCAGATTGCCCAGCGCGCCACCGAGCAGCAGACCGAGCGCGACCGCCCAGGGCGCGCTGTAGAGCTTCCTGGCCAGCCGGACGATGACCACGATCACGGACGCCGCGACAATGGTGAAGATCACGGTGTACGCCGACCCGAGCCCGAAGGCGGCGCCCGCGTTCCGGATCGCGTCGAACTGCAGCAGATCACCGATCACCTTGACGGGGGCGTGGTGCTCCAGCTTGGCCACCACGATCGTCTTGCTCACCAGGTCGAGCAGATAGGCGAGGACGGCCACGACGAAGAGCACCGTGAGCCTGCGCTTGCCCCGGGGCCGCTCGTCGGGGCTCTCCCCGTCGGCGGCCGGTTCGTCCACGGCCGGCCCGTCGGCGGCCGCTCCGTCCGCGGAATGCGCCCCGGGGGCGGCCACCGCGGAGGTCTCCTCCTCGGGCGGCTGCTCCGGTGCGTCCCCTGCCGACTCGGGAATGTCCGGCGTACCGATGATGCGCTCCGCCTCTGCCACGTGATTCCCTCGCCCTAGTACCTGACTGAGGACGAGGGTACGACACACCGCCCCCGAAGCTCTCAGGACCTGCGTTCCTGTTTCTGCTTGCACTCGACGCAGAGGGTGGCGCGCGGGAATGCCTGCATGCGCGCCTTGCCGATCGGCTTGCCGCAGTTCTCGCAGAGCCCGTACGTCCCGGCGTCGAGCCGCTCCAGCGCCCGCTCGGTCTGCTCCAGCATCTCGCGGGCGTTGGCCGCGAGTGCCAGCTCGCTCTCCCGGGTGATGTTCTTGGTGCCGGTGTCGGCCTGGTCATCACCCGCGCCCTCGCCGGAGTCCCGCATCAGACCGGCGAGAGCCGTCTCCGCCGCCGCGATCTCGGCTCCCAGCCGCAGGTCCTCGCTCTGCAGCTCGGCCCGGGCGTCGGCGACCTCCTCCGGGGTCCAGGGGTCCTCGCCGGGCCGTACGGGCAGCTCCCCCGGGGCCACGGGCGCGGCGACCCGGGCCTTGGGCACGGCGGAGGGGGCGGGCTTGCCGGCCGCCGCGCTCCCGCCGGCGCTCTTCTTCGCAACCACCGTCTTGGCTCCCGTCTGTTCCGCGGCCTCGGCCGCCCCCTGCGCCGCGGTCGCGGCCGTGCTGTCCGGCGCCGGGTGGCCCGGTGACGTACTGGACGCGGCCTTCTTCGCGGCCGTCTTCTTGGCAGCCGCCTTCTTGGCTGCGGTCTTCTTCGCGGGCGCCTTCTTGGCGGGCGCCCTCTTGGCTGCGGTCTTCTTGGCTGCTGCCTTCTTCGCCGCCGCGGCCTTCTTCGCGGTGGGTTTCCCGGCGACGGTCCCGTCCGCGGCGGCTCCGTGCTCGCCTGCCGCGTCCCCGGCCGTCGCCCCAGTGGATTCTGCGGACGCCGATCTCGATCCGGCGGTCTTCTTCGCCACCATGGCCGCGGCCCCTTCACATTTTGTGATCTTGCTCGCGAGTCTGCTGGGACGATAAATCGACACCAGTCCCGCGGCAACGGGGCACGCCGCCGGTTCAGCCCTCCTCACGTCCTGGACAAGCCGAGCCTGCAAGCGTTGTGCCCAGCTCCCCGCCCGGTAATCCGCCAACCGGGAGTCCCGGTATCCCGCGGGGCCACGTGTGGCCATTCGGGTCAGCCCGGCGGCCGCGAGCGCCCGCGGGAAAACCGGTCGGAACCCGTCCATGCGGGCCCGTACACTGGCCCCAGCGGAAGGCATGGACGGGACGAGTAGCGGCGCAAGCGGCCACGAGCGATCCGGGGACGGTGTGAGCCCGGAGGCAGGCACGGCGTGAAGATCACCCCTGAGCCGTCGGAAGAAAGCCCGTGAGCCAGTGGACGGGGCGAGTAGAACCGGCACCGCGACCCCAATGAGGGGGCCACGGCACGACAGCCGGGGCCAAGGAGGGTGGTACCGCGGGAGCGACTGGGCTCTCGTCCCTCCGACGGAGAGAGAAACGTCCGTTGGAGGAGTTCGATGACACCGCCCCTGTACCGCCAGGTGCCCGCCCAGGTCGACCTGCCCGCCCTTGAGCACGCCGTGCTCGACTTCTGGCAGGAGGCACAGGTCTTCTCGAAGAGTCTGGAGCAGTCCGAAGGACGCCCCGAGTGGGTGTTCTACGAAGGACCGCCGACCGCCAACGGCATGCCGGGCGCGCACCACATCGAGGCCCGTGTCTTCAAGGACGTCTTCCCGCGCTTCCGCACGATGCGGGGCTACCACGTGCCGCGCAAGGCGGGCTGGGACTGCCACGGTCTGCCCGTCGAGCTGGCGGTCGAGAAGGAACTCGGCTTCACCGGCAAGCAGGACATCGAGGCGTACGGGATCGCCGCCTTCAACGACAAGTGCCGCGCCTCGGTCACCCGGCACACCGACGCCTTCGCCGACCTGACCACCCGGATGGGCTACTGGGTCGACCTGGACAACGCGTACCGGACGATGGACCCGTCCTACGTCGAGAGCGTCTGGTGGTCGCTGAAGGAGATCTTCAACAAGGACCTGCTGGTCCAGGACCACCGCGTCGCCCCCTGGTGCCCGCGGTGCGGCACCGGCCTCTCGGACCACGAGCTGGCCCAGGGGTACGAGACGGTCGTCGACCCCTCCGTCTTCGTGCGCTTCCCGCTCACCTCCGGGCCCCTCGCGGGCGAGGCCGCCCTGCTGGTCTGGACGACCACTCCCTGGACGCTGGTCTCCAACACGGCTGTCGCCGCGCACCCCGGCGTCAGCTATGTCGTCGCGACCGACGGCACGGAGAAGCTGGTGGTCGCCGAGCCGCTGCTCGAAAAGGCGCTCGGCGAGGGCTGGGAGACCACGGGCGAGCGTTTCACCGGCGCCGAGATGGAGCGCTGGACCTACCAGCGCCCGTTCACGCTGGTCGACTTCCCGGCCGAGGCGCACTACGTCGTCAACGCCGAGTACGTCACGACCGAGGACGGCACCGGACTCGTCCACCAGTCCCCCGCCTTCGGTGAGGACGACCTCAAGGTCTGCCGTTCGTACGGCCTGCCGGTCGTCAACCCGGTCCGCCCCGACGGCACGTTCGAGGAGGGCGTCCCGCTCGTCGGCGGTGTCTTCTTCAAGAAGGCCGACGAGACACTGGTAGCCGACCTCCAGGCACGCGGCGCGCTCTTCCGGCACGTCCCGTACGAGCACAGCTACCCGCACTGCTGGCGCTGCCACACCGCGCTCCTCTACTACGCGCAGCCGTCCTGGTACATCAGGACCACCGCGGTCAAGGACGCGATGCTCCGGGAGAACGAGAAGACCAACTGGTTCCCGGACTCGGTCAAGCAGGGCCGCTTCGGCGACTGGCTGAACAACAACGTCGACTGGGCGCTCTCCCGCAACCGTTACTGGGGCACCCCGCTGCCGATCTGGCGCTGCGAGGACGACCACCTCACCGTCATCGGATCGCGCGCCGAACTGACCGACCTGACCGGCACCGACCAGTCGGAGCTCGACCCGCACCGCCCGTACATCGACGAGGTCACCTTCCCGTGCCCGCAGTGCGAGAAGACCGCGACCCGGGTCCCGGAGGTCATCGACGCCTGGTACGACTCGGGTTCGATGCCGTTCGCGCAGTACGGCTACCCGTACCGGAACAAGGAACTCTTCGAGCGCCGCTACCCGGCGCAGTTCATCTCCGAGGCCATCGACCAGACACGCGGGTGGTTCTACACACTCATGGCGGTCGGCACGCTGGTCTTCGACAAGTCGAGTTACGAGAACGTCGTCTGCCTGGGCCACATCCTCGCCGAGGACGGCAGGAAGATGTCCAAGCACCTGGGCAACACCCTCGACCCGATCCCGCTGATGGACCGGCACGGGGCGGACGCGGTGCGCTGGTTCATGGCGGCCGGCGGCTCCCCGTGGGCGGCCCGCCGCGTCGGCCACGGCACGATCCAGGAGGTGGTCCGCAAGACCCTCCTCACGTACTGGAACACGGTGGCCTTCCAGGCGCTGTACGCCCGTACGTCCGGCTGGGCCCCCTCGGCCTCCGACCCGGCACCCGGCGACCGCACGGTCCTGGACCGCTGGCTGCTCAGCGAGCTCAACGCGCTGGTGGACCAGGTGACCAAGTCGCTGGACGCGTACGACACCCAGCGGGCCGGCAAGCTCCTGTCCGCCTTCGTCGACGACCTGTCGAACTGGTACGTGCGCCGCTCGCGCCGGCGCTTCTGGCAGGGCGACGCTGCGGCGCTGCGCACGCTGCACGAGGTGATCGAGACGGTCACCGGGCTGATGGCGCCGCTCACCCCGTTCATCACCGAGCGGGTCTGGCAGGACATGATCACCCCGGTCACCCCGGACGCCCCGGAGTCGGTGCACCTCTCCAGCTGGCCGAAGGCCGACCTGGCGGCGATCGACCCGCAGCTCTCGCAGCAGATGGCGCTGGTGCGGCGCCTGGTGGAGCTGGGCCGTGCGACGCGCGCCGAGTCGGGCGTCAAGACCCGCCAGCCGCTCTCCCGCGCGCTGGTCGCGGCGGCAGGGTTCGAGTCACTGACGCCCGAGCTCCGCGCCCAGATCACCGAGGAGCTGAACGTCTCGTCCCTGGCCTCGCTCTCCGAGGTCGGCGGCTCGCTGGTGGACACCACGGCCAAGGCCAACTTCCGCGCGCTGGGCAAGCGTTTCGGCAAGGGCGTCCAGGCGGTGGCCAAGGCGGTGGCCGAGGCCGACGCGGCAGCGCTCTCGCTCGCGCTGCGCGGGGGCACGGCATCGGTGACGGTGGAAGGTGAGACCGTCACGCTCTCCCCCGACGAGGTGATCATCACCGAAACCCCGCGCGAGGGCTGGTCGGTGGCGTCCGACTCGGGCGCGACGGTGGCCCTGGACCTGGAGATCACCCCGGAACTGCGCAGGGCCGGGCTGGCGCGCGACGCGATCCGCCTGATCCAGGAGGCCCGCAAGAACAGCGGCCTGGACGTCGCGGACCGCATCGCGGTCCGCTGGTCGAGCACCGCCCCGGAGACCAGGGACGCCCTGACCGAACACGCGGGCCTGATCGCGGACGAGGTGCTGGCCCTGGACTACGCGGAGGGCGAGGGCGAAGCACCCTACGGCGCCCCGTTCACGGACGAGGGCCTCGCACTGACGTTCCGCCTCCACAGGACAGAGGCGTAACACCCGCACCACCCCCGATGGGGCCGGCCGGAACTTCCCGACCGGGCCCATCGGGCTTTTCGCGGAACGCAACCCCGGCCCACTTCCAGCCCGTCCGGCGTCCAACTCGGACCCCCAACCCCAGCCCCACCTCCAGCCCCTCCGACGTCCAACTCAGACCCCCAACCCCAGCCCCACCTCCAGCCCCTCCGACGTCCAACTCAGACCCCATCCCCAGCCCCGCTTCCAGCCCGTCCGGTGCCCAACTCGGGCCCCCAACCCCAGCCCCACCTCCAGCCCCTCCGGCGTTTGAGGAGCGGGGTCCGGGGCGGAGCCCCGGTTACGGGAAGGGGCGGGGAGGGGAGAACAGGCCCGCCGCAGGCGCCACCCACCCGCACCACCAAACGCACCCGCACCCGCACCCGCACCCACCACACAAACCGCCCACCCACACACAAAAGGGCCGGGCCCCAGGGAAAACCCCGGGGCCCGGCCCTCAGTCTGCCGACCGTCAAGCGCTCAACGCACTCACGATCAGTTGTCGTCCTCGTCGATCAGGAACCCCCGCATGGGCGAAGGTGCCTGCTGCATCGGCTGCGGAGCCTGCGGCCGCACCGGCGCCATCGGCTGAGTCATCGCCGGCGACATCTGCTGCTGACCGCCGTACGACGGGGCACCGCCCATCGACGGCTGACTGCCCATGGACGGGTTCCCGCCCATGCTCTGCTGCGCGTGTCCCATCGCGCCCGCACCGGCCGAAGCCATCGAGGGCGACGGCGGCAGCGAAGCGGTCGCCGGGGTACGCGGCGGGGCCAGCGAGTCGTCCGCCTGGGTCTCCAGCTGACGCAGCTGGCTCTCCAGGTAGGACTTCAGCCTGGTCCGGTACTCACGCTCGAAGCCACGCAGATCCTCGACCTTGCGCTCCAGCGTCGCGCGGGCGGACTCCAGGGAGCCCATCGCCACGCGGTGCTTCTCCTGAGCGTCCCGCTCCAGTGCGTCGGCCTTGGCGCGGGCATCCCGCTCCAGACCCTCGGCACGGCTCCGCGCCTCGCCGACGATCTTGTTGGCCTCGGAACGGGCCTCCGCGATCGCCTGGTCGGCCGTCTGCTGCGCGAGCGAGAGCACGCGGGCAGCGCTGTCGCCGCCGGGGCCCTGCTGCTGCATCTGCGGGGGACCGCCGTGGCCGCCCATCGGACCGCCCATGGGGCCCTGTGCGAGCTGCCCCTGACCGCCCATCGGACCCTGCTGGCCCATCGGACCCTGACCCATCGGACCCTGCTGGCCCATGGGACCCGGGCCGAGCTGACCCTGGCCGCCCATCGGACCCTGCTGGCCCATGGGACCGGGGCCGTGCTGACCCTGCGGACCCGGACCGTGCTGGCCCTGGGGACCGGGGCCGTGCTGACCCTGCGGACCCGGACCGTGCTGGCCCTGGGGACCGGGGCCGTGACCGCCAGGACCTGCAGGCAGCTGGGGCTGACCGCCCGGCAGTTGGGGCGGACCCATCTGCGGCTGCTGCTGGCCCTGCGGTGGACCGGATATGGCGGCGGGCACCGGAGCGTTCGGACCGCCGCGGCCGTCCTGCTGCTCGGGCGGCTTGCGCATGCCCTGCTGCTGATTCTGCGCGGCGGCACGCGTGGCGGCTGCCAGCTTGGCGCGCAGATCCTCGTTCTCGCGGAGCAGTCGCGTCAGTTCGGCTTCGACCTCGTCGAGGAAGGCATCGACCTCGTCCTCGTCATAGCCTTCTCGGAGGCGGACGGTCGTGAACTGTTTGTTCCGCACGTCCTCGGGGGTCAGCGGCATCTCTTCTTCACCTCTACGTAGTCGTCGGCAGTCGGCAGGACCGAATCGTTCACACCCGGCTCACAATGCTGATCAGGATGTAGACGATGATCATCAGAACGAAGAAGGACAGGTCGAGTGCCACGCCCCCGAGACGCAGCGGCGGAATGAACCGCCGCAGAAGCTTGAGCGGTGGATCGGTGACAGTGTAAGTGGCCTCCAGAACGACCACCATCGCCTTGCCAGGTTGCCATGAACGGGCGAACTGGAAGACGTAGTCCATGACAAGCCGGAAGATCAACACGATGAGGAAACACATCAGCGCGATGTAGACCACATCCAATGCGATGCCCATCTAACGCTTCCCTCTCCCCTGACGTTCTCGTCTTCCGGCCTCCCGGCCGGGGTTGTACCCGGTGTCTCGTTCTCAGCTCTGGTTGAAGAAACCGCCCTCTGCGATACGGGCCTTGTCCTCCGCCGTGACATCGACGTTAGCAGGCGACAACAGGAACACCTTCTGCGTCACCCGCTCAATGCTGCCATGCAGACCGAAGACAAGTCCTGCGGCAAAGTCGACAAGTCGCTTCGCATCCGTGTCATCCATCTCGGTCAGATTCATGATCACCGGAGTGCCCTCACGGAAGTGTTCCCCGATGGTACGGGCCTCGTTGTAGGTCCGGGGGTGCAGCGTGGTGATGCGGTAGGGCTCCCGCTCGGACACAACCTTGGGCATGATCACCGGGGCGTTCTTCTCCATACTCGGGCGTTCAGGTGTGATGGACGCCACGGGGGCGATTCGGGCGGGTCGTCCGCTTTCCGCCGGTAGCGCAACAGGCTCGCGCTGGGCGGGCGGTTGCACCATTCGCACCGGTTCGTCCTGCTGGGACTGGTGCGACTGATGCGGAGGTTGGTGTCGCCGTCGGTCCCTCTCGGGCTCGGGCTCGGGTTCGAACTCGTCATCGGGGTCGAACCCCGGGCCGTCGTACCCATCGTCCTCCACGAGGCCGAGGTAGACCGCCATCTTGCGCATCGCGCCGGCCATGCTCTGAGTCCTCCGCTCTGTGGTGGATCGCCCTTGTGCCAATTTCGCAGCGTCACCAAGTGCCCGCGATCCACTGGGTCTGCCCGCCGATCGGCGGGAATGACCATATTTTCTGCTGTGGTCCGACTTGCTTCGCGACGTTACCCGAGCGGGGGACGGACGCCGAGTACCGCAGTGCCGACGCGGACATGTGTCGCACCCGCCTTCACTGCCTCTTCGAGGTCCGTACTCATCCCTGCTGACACCATGTTGGCAGCAGGATGGGTCGCGCGCAGGCGGGATGAGATTTCCATCAGCCGCTCGAACGCCGCCTGTTGCCGTCCCGCGTACGGTCCGGCCAGCGGTGCGACGGTCATCAGCCCGTCGAGCCGCAGTCCTGGCGCGGCGGCCACCGAATCGGCCAACTCGCCGACGCCGTCGGGTGCGACGCCGCCCCGCTCACCCCGCCCGCCGGCCTCCGCGTCGAGCGCGACCTGAACCAGGCAGCCCAGTTCACGGTCCGCCCGGACGGCGGCGGTTGAGAGAGATGTAACAAGTCTGGCCCGGTCCACCGACTGCACTACATCGGCATAACTCGCCACAGAGCGGACCTTGTTCGTCTGAAGCTGACCGACAAAGTGCCAGGAAAGCGACAGATCCGCACACTCGGCGGCCTTGGGCGCCGCGTCCTGGTCGCGGTTCTCCGCGACCTGCCGTACGCCGAGTTCCGAGAGAAGTCGCACATCGCTCGCGGGATACGTCTTGGTGACCACGATCAGGGTCACCTCCTCCCGCTCGCGCCCGGCGGACGCGCACGCGGAAGCGATACGTTCCTCCACGCGGGCCAGGTTTGCGGTGAGTTCACGCTTACGGTCCGTCATGCCCTATCAGTCCAGCCAGACATATCCGGCGAGCCGCCCGGTGGTGCGGTCGCGACGGTAGGAGAAGTGGTCGGTCGATTCCAGAGTGCAGACCGGCGAGTGCTGCCGGTCCGCGACGCCGAGCGCCGACAGCTGGGCGAGCACTCCTGCGGTGACATCCACCGCCGGTGTGGACCAGCTCGTCTCCGACCAGGCTTCGGGAACGGTCCGTGCGACCTCGGCCCGCATATCGGCGGGCACTTCGTAGCAACGGCCGCAGACGGCGGGGCCGGTGCGGGCCGTGATCCGTGCGGGGTCGGCGCCGAGCGACACCATCGCGCCGACCGCGGCGGGGACCACCCCGGCGACAAGCCCGGGACGGCCCGCGTGCGCCGCGGCCACCACCCCCGCGACCGGGTCGGCGAGCAGTACGGGGACGCAGTCGGCGGTGAGCACCGCCAGCGGGACCCCCCGGCGGGCTGTCACGACGGCATCGGTGGCGGGGATTTCCGCACCGTCGCCGAGTGTTTGTGCCCAGGGGCCGTCGACCACGGCGACCTCGCGCCCGTGCACCTGGTTCATCCAGACGACCCGCGCCGGGTCGATGCCCAGCGAGCGCGCCGCGAGTTCACGGTTCGTCACGACCGCGGCCGGGTCGTCGCCGACCGCTCCGCCGAGATTGAGCTCATCGTACGGAACGGCGCTCACCCCGCCCCACCTGTCGGTGAAAGCGAAGTGCGCGCCGTTCGTAGACATCGCGGTGTCGTACGCGGTTATGGGACGCCGCATCACTTCAAGAAGTCCGGTACGTCCAGCTCTTCGGCCTGGCTGTCCTGGTACGGACGGGCCGGCGGGACCTGCGGCGGGGCGACCGGCGCTGCCGGGGCCTCGTTCACACGCTCCGTGTCGGCCGGTGCCGGAGTCTCCTCGCGCTGGGTGACCGCACCGAGACCGCCGAGCGAACGGGGCGTCTCCGCGGCCCGTACCGGAACGGGCTCCTCGCGCTTGGCGGTGCCGGAACCCGTGGCGCTCTCCCGGCGGGTCGGCGGCTGTCCGCCGTCGAAGCCGGCCGCGATGACCGTCACCCGCACCTCGTCACCGAGCGCGTCGTCGATGACGGCGCCGAAGATGATGTTGGCCTCGGGGTGGGCCGCCTCGCTGACCAGCTGTGCGGCCTCGTTGATCTCGAAGAGACCGAGGTCCGAACCGCCGGAGATGGAGAGCAGCACCCCGCGTGCGCCGTCGATGGACGCTTCGAGCAGTGGCGAGGAGATCGCCATCTCTGCCGCGGCCACCGCGCGGTCGTCGCCGCGGGCCGAGCCGATCCCCATGAGCGCCGATCCGGCCTCGGACATCACGGACTTGACGTCGGCGAAGTCGAGGTTGATCAGGCCCGGTGTGGTGATCAGATCGGTGATGCCCTGGACACCCGACAGCAGGACCTGGTCCGCCGACTTGAAGGCATCGAGGACGCTGACCTGGCGGTCCGAGATGGACAGCAGGCGGTCGTTGGGGATGACGATGAGGGTGTCGACCTCTTCGCGGAGTTCGGCGATGCCGTCCTCCGCCTGATTGGCGCGGCGCCGCCCCTCGAAGGTGAAGGGACGGGTGACCACGCCGATGGTGAGTGCGCCCAGTGAACGGGCGATGTTGGCGACGACGGGTGCGCCGCCGGTGCCGGTGCCGCCGCCTTCTCCTGCGGTGACGAAGACCATGTCGGCCCCCTTGAGGACCTCCTCGATCTCCTCACGGTGGTCCTCTGCCGCCTTGCGCCCGACTGCCGGGTTGGCCCCGGCGCCGAGGCCGCGGGTCAGTTCACGGCCGACGTCGAGCTTGACGTCGGCGTCGCTCATCAACAGGGCCTGTGCGTCGGTGTTGATCGCGATGAACTCGACGCCCTTGAGGCCGACCTCGATCATTCGGTTGATGGCATTGACACCACCGCCGCCGACACCGATGACCTTGATGACTGCGAGGTAGTTCTGCGGTGCTGCCACGTCGAAGGCCTCTCGCCTCGAGTTACGTGTCGCCGCTGCGCGCTTGCCGCGTCGCGACGACGGATGCCGATGGGACGGTCCGAACGCCGACCCGAACCCTAACTGTGAAGTTCAGGGTTACCAGTGTGTCTGCTCCTTGGACTCTCCGAACAGGACACTAAGTCGACAAGTGGCGCACGTTCAATGAACACGCCGAACCTCCCGTTTTTCTTTTCACCCTATGTGATCAGCCGTTGCGCTGACCAACCAGGGTGCTGGCCAGCAAGGATGTGCGTCAACTCCCTGACACCGCAGGGGCGGTGGGGGCGCTCACGTCGAAGTGCGCCGCCTTGGGGGCTGCTTTCGTCAGCGCGGTGAGCGCGCGCGCCTTGGCCGCGCCGAACTCGCTGCTCCCCCAGGCCACCGTGCGGTGCCCGGTCAGCTCCAGCGAGATGGAGTCGTATGAACTGACCCGGACGAAAAGGGTGTCCCGGGCGACAGCGGAAGGAAGTTCTCCGGCGACCCGGACCGCCTCGACCCGCAGCCGGTCCGCACCGAAGCGGCGGAGACTCGGTGACTGACCGGCAGTCAATTCAAGGACCGGCACTCCACGGGGGGCGCTTTCCACTGTGGCGAAACGCACGCCCTTCGCGTCCACTTCTGTGAACTTACCGCCCGACTTCATGAGCAGTACCGGCTTTCGCTCGGTTACTTTCAAGCTGATGCCGTGCGGCCATGAACGGGCGACAACCACCGAGTCGATTCGGGGCAATTTCGTCCGAAGCCGGTTCTCCATCGCATCCGTATCGATAGAAATCAGCGGATCGCCGATCGGAACGGCCGCGGCCGACTCCACCTGGTCCCGGGTCAGAACCCGCATCCCCGTGGTCCGAATATGCTCCACCCGCAGCCAGGAAGAGCCATAGAGCGCCCAAATACTGCCGCCCAGCAGAAGCAACAGGACGACAAGCACCAGGATCACCAGCCGCCTGCCGCGCGGCCGGAGGCGGCCGGGGGGCTTCCCCTGCCCCTTGGGGCGGCCGCGGCCGGACTCCGCCGCTGGATGGCGCTCACCGCGCTGTGCGGTCGTCGGTCCGGCCACGCTCGCTCCTTCGGGCGTCACGCCTGGCGGCGCGCCGCAATCGCCTCGTACACCATGCCGACAAGCAGATCATCGGCATCCCGGCGGCCGAACTCGGCGGCGGCGCGGGACATCTCGAACAGCCGGTGCGGATCGGCGAGAACCGGCAGGACGTTGCCCTGCACCCACTCGGGGGTCAGCTGAGCGTCGTCCACCAGCAGGCCGCCGCCCGCGTTGACCACCGGCTGGGCGTTGAGCCGCTGTTCGCCGTTCCCGATCGGCAACGGCACATAGGCGGCGGGCAGCCCGACGGCGGAGAGTTCGGCCACGGTCATCGCGCCCGCGCGGCAGAGCATCATGTCGGCCGCGGCGTACGCGAGGTCCATCCGGTCCACGTACGGTACCGGGAGGTAGGGCGGCATTCCGGGCATGTTGTCGACACGCGGCAGTTCGTTCTTCGGGCCGACCACGTGCAGGATCTGGATCCCGGAGCGCTGGAGCACCGGGGCGACCTGCTGGACCACCTCATTGAGGCGGCGGGCCCCCTGCGAGCCGCCGGAGACCAGCAGCGTCGGCAGGTTGGGGTCGAGCCCGAAGGCGGCCCGCGCCTCGGGGCGGACCTTGGCCCGGTCGAGGACGGCGATGGTGCGGCGCAGCGGGATGCCGATGTAGCGGGCGCCGCGGAGCTTGCTGTCCGGGGTGGAGACGGCCACGGCGGCCGCGTACCGGGAGCCGATCTTGTTGGCGAGCCCCGGTCTTGCGTTGGCCTCGTGGACGATGATCGGCACCCCGAGCCGCTTGGCCGCGAGATAGCCGGGCAGTGCCACATAGCCGCCGAAGCCGACGACGCAGTCGGCCCTGGTCCGCTCCAGGATCTGCTCGGCGGCCTTGATCGTCCCGCGCAGCCGTCCGGGGACGGTGATCAGCTCAGGCGTGGGCCTGCGGGGCAGTGGTACGGCGGGGATGAGCCCCAACTCGTAACCCCGTTCGGGCACGAGGCGGGTTTCGAGTCCGCGCTCCGTGCCGAGGGCCGTGATGCCCACGGCCGGGTCCTGCCTGCGCAGGGCATCCGCAAGGGCGAGCGCCGGCTCGATGTGGCCGGCGGTCCCCCCGCCGGCGAGTACGACATGCACCGAAATTCACCGCTCTCCGGACGGACGCTTCTTGACGCGCCGTCTCATCGACTTCCATCTCACCCCGGGCCTCCGCAAGGCCAGAGCCGTTCTCGCTGCGGGGTCCGACCGCGCAAAGGCGATCAGCAGCCCGACGGCGAACATGGTCGGCAGCAGGGCGGAGCCCCCGTAGGAGAACAGCGGGAGCGGGACACCGGCGATCGGCAGCAGACCGAGCACCGCACCGATGTTGATCACGGACTGGACCGTGATCCAGGTGGTCACACCTCCCGCTGCGTACCTCACGAAGGGGTCCTCCGTGCGTCCGGCCACGCGGATACCCGCATAGCCTAGAGCCGCGAAGAGGCCGAGTACTGACAGAGTCCCCGCAAGGCCCAGTTCCTCCCCGGTGACGGCGAAGATGAAGTCGGTGTGGGGCTCGGGGAGTTGGCCCCATTTCTCCACACTCGCACCCAGTCCGGATCCGAACCAGCCGCCGGACGCGAGCGCGTAGATTCCGTGCACCGCCTGCCAGCACTGGTCCTGCGGGCCCGGGTCGGTCGCGCCGATGCAGGCGAGCCTGCCCATCCGGTTCGGGCTGGTCTTGATCAGCAGGAACGTCATGAACGCCGCGATACCGAGCACCATCGCGAACATCCGGGTGGGCGCTCCCGCGAGCCACAGCAGCCCGAACAGGATCGCGGTGAGGATGATCGCCGTGCCCATGTCGCCGCCGAGCATGATCAGTCCGAGCAGCATGAAGGCGACGGGGACGAGCGGCACGAGCATGTGCTTCCACTGCGTGAGCAGCTTCTTCTCCTGCTTGCGGGCGAGCAGGTCGGCGCCCCACAGGATCAGGGCGAGCTTGCCGAACTCGCTCGGCTGGAGCATGAAGGGGCCGCCCAGCGAGATCCAGTTCTGGTTGCCGTTGACCGAACGCCCTATCCCCGGCACCTGGACGAGGACCATCAGGAAGACGGTGGCCGCGAGCAGCGGGTAGGCGAAGGCCCGGTGCAGCTTGACGGGCATCCGGGTCGCGATGAACGCGAGACCGCCGCCGAGTGCCGCGGCGAAGAGCTGTTTACGGAAGAAGAAGGAGCCGGGTTCGGAGATCTCCAGCGCCTTGATCATCGAGGCGGAGTAGACCATCACCAGGCCGAGCACCGTGATCAGGAGCGCCGACCCCACCAGCAGGTAGTAGGCCGTCAGAGGGCGGTCCAGGGTGCTCCGCGCCTGCTCGTAGGTGCGGCGCAGCTGGCTGCCGCCCGCGCCGCGCGGTGCGGAGCCGCGCCGGGCCGCGGACGGGCGGCGCGCCGTCCCCGTACCGCCACGCCCGCCTCTGTCCTTGACCGGCATGCCTGTCCCCTCCACTCGTGCCCGGCTTCTTCTGCCGGGTCCCGGCGCGGGGCCGTACGGCCGGCCAGGAGACATGCTCCTAGTGCCACGGCAGGCAACGTTTGCCCCGTCGCGACGCCCGGCACGCACTCTCGCCGCACCGAACGCCGCTCCTTGACGGGCAAACCTTGCCTGCCGCGGCACTAGCCGCTCTCGGCGGCCAACTCGCGTACCGCGTCGGCGAATGCCTCGCCACGCTTGTTGTAGTTGGCGAACATGTCCATGGAGGCACAGGCCGGAGCCAGCAGGACCGTGTCCCCCGGCCGGGCGAGCCGTGCCGCCTCCCGGACCGCCGCCGACATCGCCCCAGTGTCGGTCCGGTCGAGGTCGACCACCGGTACTTCCGGGGCGTGTCGCGCCAGGGCTTCGGCGATGAGCGCCCGCTCGGCGCCGATCAGCACGACGGCCCGCAGGCGCTTCGCCGCCCCGCCGACCAGATCGTCGAAGCTCGCGCCCTTGGCGAGACCGCCCGCGATCCAGACGATCGGGTCGTAGGCGGCCAGGGAGGCTTCGGTGGCATGGGTGTTGGTGGCCTTGGAGTCGTCGACGTACGCGACACCCGCGACGTCGGCCACCTTCTCGATGCGGTGCGGATCCGGCCGGAAGGCGCGGAGTCCGTCGCGTACGGCGGCCGGCGCCACGCCGTACGCGCGGGCCAGCGCGGCCGCGGCGAGGGCGTTGGCGATGTTGTGCGGGGCCGGCGGGTTGACGTCCCCGATCTCGGCCAGCTCCTGGGCCTGCTTCTGGCGGTCGGCCACGAAGGCGCGGTCGACCAGGATCCCGTCGACCACGCCGAGCTGCGAGGGGCCCGGCGTGCCGAGGGTGAAGCCGATGGCCCGGCAGCCCTCCTCCACGTCGGCCGCGCGGACGAGTTCCTCGGTGGCGGGGTCCGCGGCGTTGTAGACGCAGGCGACGGTGTTGCCCTCGTAGACCCGGCCCTTGTCGGCCGCGTACGCCGCCATGGAGCCGTGCCAGTCGAGGTGGTCGGGCGCCAGGTTGAGCACGGCGGCCGAGTGGACGCGCAGGCTGGGCGCCCAGTGCAGCTGGTAGCTGGAGAGCTCCACGGCCAGTACGTCGTACTCCTCGTCGCCGAGGACGGCGTCCAGGAGCGAGACGCCGATGTTGCCGACGGCCTCGGTGCGCAGCCCGGCGGCGCGCAGGATCGAGGCGAGCATCCGTACGGTCGTGGTCTTGCCGTTGGTGCCGGTGACCGCGAGCCAGGGCGCGGCGCCCGGACGCCGCAGCCGCCAGGCGAGTTCGACGTCGCCCCAGACCGGCACCCCTGCTTCGGCCGCCGCCAGGAAGAGCGGCTTGTCCGGCCGCCAGCCGGGGGCGGTGACGACCAGTTCGGTGCCCTCCGGCAGGGTCGTCGCGTCGCCGAGGCGCACCGTGATGCCCAGCGCGGTGAGTTCGGCGGCCTGGGCGCGGGCGCGCTCGTCCGCGCCCTCGTTGACGACGGTGACCTCGGCGCCGAGGCCGTGCAGGGCGCGCGCCGCCGGAAGCCCGGAGACGCCCATGCCCGCCACGGTGACGCGCTTGCCCTGCCAGATCACTTGGCGGCCGCCCAGCCCGCGTAGAAGAGCCCGAGGCCGACGATCACGCACATGCCCTGGATGATCCAGAAGCGGACCACGACAAGGACTTCGGACCACCCCTTGAGTTCGAAGTGGTGCTGGAGTGGCGCCATCTTGAAGACGCGCTTGCCGGTCATCTTGAAGGAGCCGACCTGGATCACGACGGACATGGTGATCAGGACGAAGAGGCCGCCGAGGATGGCCATCAGGAACTCGGTGCGGGAGCAGATGGCGAGCCCGGCGAGCGCGCCGCCCAGCGCCAGCGACCCGGTGTCGCCCATGAAGATCTTGGCGGGCGATGTGTTCCACCACAGGAAGCCGAAGCAGGCGCCCATCAGGGCCGATGCGACGACTGCCAGGTCCAGTGGGTCTCTGACCTCGAAGCAGGCGCTGGGGTTGGTCAGGGTCGCCGCGTTGGCGCAGGACTCCTGGAACTGCCAGACACCGATGAAGGTGTACGCGCCGAAGACCATCACGGAGGCACCGGTGGCGAGGCCGTCGAGGCCGTCGGTGAGGTTCACCCCGTTCGACATGGCCAGGATCATGAACAGCGCCCAGACGACGAAGAGGACCGGTCCGATCGACCAGCCGAAGTCCGAGACGAAGGAGAGCTTCGTGGAGGCCGGCGTGTAGCCGCGCGAGTCCTTGAACATCAGGGCCAGGACGGCGAAGGCGATACCGACGATCAGCTGGCCGGCCATCTTCGCCTTGGCCCGCAGGCCCAGCGAGCGCTGCTTGACGATCTTGATGTAGTCGTCGAGGAACCCGACCAGACCCATCCCCGCCATCAGGAAGAGCACCAGCACACCCGAGAACGTCATCGGGTCGCCGGTGATCAGCTTGGTGGCGAGGTACGCGATGATCGTGGCCAGGATGAAGGCGATACCACCCATGGTCGGCGTACCGCGCTTGCCGTGGTGGCCACGCGGTCCGTCGTCCCGGATGAACTGCCCGTACCCCTTGCGGGCAAGCAGCTTGATCAGCAGCGGTGTGCCGACCAGGGTGAGGAAGAGTCCGATGACTCCCGAGAAGAGAATCTGCTTCATCGGGCGGCGACCTCGCCCTCGGTACCACCGTCGAGCAGCGCGTTCGCCACCTGCTCCAACCCCACCGACCTGGACGCCTTCACCAGCACGACGTCTCCCTCACGCAGTTGACTGCGCAACAGGTCGACGGCCGCCTGCGCGTCGGACACGTGCACCGACTCCTCACCCCACGAACCCTCGTTATAGGCGCCCAGTTGCAGCCAGGACGCTTCCCTGCCCCCGACTGCCACGAGCTTGCTCACGTTGAGCCGGACGGCCAGCCGTCCGACCGCGTCGTGCTCGGCGAGTGACTCGTCTCCGAGCTCGGCCATCTGACCGAGCACCGCCCACGTGCGTCCCCCCTTCGCCTGTGAGGCCTTGCCCATGGCCGCCAGCGCACGCAGCGCGGCTCGCATGGATTCGGGGTTCGCGTTGTAGGCGTCGTTGACGACCGTCACACCGTCCGGACGCTCGGTGACCTCCATGCGCCAGCGGGAGAGCGTGCCTGCCTCGGAGAGCGCCGTTGCGATCTCGTCAGCGGACATGCCCAACTCATGTGCGACGGCGGCCGCGGCGAGCGCGTTCGACACGTGGTGCTCACCGTACAGGCGCAAGGTCACCTCGCTGCACCCGGTGGGTGTGTGCAGCGTAAATGCGGCCTGCCCGGTGTCGGTCAGGCGGACCTTCTCGGCACGTACGTCCGCTTCATCCGCCTCTCCGAAGAGCAGGAGGCGCGCCTTGGTCCGGGAGGACATGGCACGTACGAGCGGGTCGTCGGCGTTGAGCACGGCGACGCCGTGCTCCGGAAGCGACTCGACCATCTCGCCCTTGGCCTGGGCGATCTGCTCGCGGCCGCCGAACTCCCCGATGTGCGCGGTCCCGACGTTGAGGACGAGACCGGTCTTCGGCGGCACCAGGCCGGTGAGGTAGCGGATGTCGCCGATGTAGCGCGCACCCATTTCGAGAACCAGGTAACGGGTGTTCTCGTCGGCCCGCAGCGCGGTGAGGGGCAGGCCGATCTCGTTGTTCAGATTTCCTTCCGGGTAGACCGTCGGACCCTTGCGCTCCAGGAGTTGGGCGATCAGGTCCTTGGTCGACGTCTTGCCGGCGGAACCGGTGAGTGCGACGACTTCGGTACCCAGGCGCTCCACGACGGTACGCGCGAGCGTCCCGAGCGCGGCGGTCACGTCGGGCACCACGATGGCCGGCACGCCGACGGGCCGGGTGGCCAGCACGGCCGACGCTCCGGCTTCGACGGCGCTCCGCGCATAGTCGTGGCCGTCTACGCGCTCACCGGCGAACGCGACGAAGAGACTGCCGGGCCGCACCGCGCGGGAGTCGGTGACGACAGGACCGGTGACCAGGACGGACGGATCCGGTATGTCGTGCGACTGCCCGCCGATGATGTCGGCGATCTCGGAGAGGGAAAGGGCGATCACTTGGTCATCCCTGACTGTTGTTCTCGATTGCTGCGCGCTCGATTGCTGCGCGGAGGACCTGGCGGTCGTCGAAGGGGCGTACCACGCCGGCGATGTCCTGGCCCTGCTCATGGCCCTTGCCTGCGACCAGCACGGTGTCGCCGGGGCGGGCGCGGGCCACGGCCGCGGCGATGGCCGCCGCGCGGTCGGAGTCGATCAGCACGTCGCCGCGCTCGTGCACCGGGACCTCGGCGGCGCCGGCGATCATCGCGGCGAGGATCGCGAGGGGGTCCTCGCCGCGCGGGTTGTCGGAGGTCAGTACGGCGGTGTCGGCGAGGCGGGCCGCCGCCGCGCCCATCGGGCCGCGTTTGGTCTTGTCGCGGTCGCCGCCGCAGCCGAGCACGATGTGCAGGCTGCCCTCGGTGACCTTGCGCAGAGCCCGCAGCACCGACTCGACGGCGTCCGTCTTGTGCGCGTAGTCGACGACGGCGAGGTACGGCTGCCCGGCGTCCACCCGCTCCAGCCTGCCCGGCACCCCGGGGACGGCGGCGATGCCGTCGGCCGCGGTCTGCGGGTCGGTGCCCGCGACGGCGAGGGTGACGATCGCGGCGAGGGTGTTGGCCACGTTGAAGGGGCCGGCCAGCGGCGAGGTGGCGGCGATGCGCTGTCCCTGCGGGCCGACGGCGGTGAAGGTGCTGGTGAACAGGGCGACTTCGACGTCCTCGGCCCGCCAGTCGGCGTCCGGATGCCCCTCGGCGGAGAAGGTGGTGATGGGGACGGTCGCCTCGTCGACGAGCCGGCGGCCGTACTCGTCGTCGTAGTTGACGACGCCGACCTTGCTGCGCAGCGGGGTGAACAGCTGCGCCTTGGCCTGGAAGTAGTCCTCCATCCCGGAGTGGAACTCCATGTGCTCCGGGCTGAGGTTGTTGAAGACCGCGACGTCGAAGACGCAGGCGTCGACCCGGCCGAGCACCAGCGCGTGGCTGGAGACCTCCATGGCGACCGTGTCGACCCCGCGCTCGCGCATGACCGCGAACAGCGCCTGGAGGTCGGTGGCTTCGGGGGTGGTGCGCTCGGACTTGATGCGCTCGTCGCCGATCCGCATCTCGACCGTGCCGATGAGGCCGCTGAGGTGCCCGGCCGCCCGGATGCCGCCCTCGACCAGATACGCCGTGGTGGTCTTGCCCGATGTGCCGGTGATGCCGATCTGGAGGAGGTCGCGGCCGGGGTGCCCGTAGATCTCCGCGGCCAGCTCGCCCATGACGGCCCGCGGGTCGGGGACGGTCAGCACGGGGAGCCCGGTGGCCTCGGCCCGTTCGGTGCCCGTGGGGTCCGTGAGCACCGCGGCGGCTCCCAGGCCTGCCGCCTGCTCGACGAAGTCGGCGCCGTGCAGCCGGGCGCCGGGGAGTGCGGCGTACAGGTCTCCGGGCCGCACGGCCCGGGAGTCATGGGTGATGCCGGTGACCTCAGCGGCACCAGGTGACGCGATGCCCACTCGTCCTGCCAGATCCCCCAGAGGGGTCGGTCGGACCTCGGCCGGACGGGGTGCTCCCGGATAGGTCACAGAAAGGTCTTTCTGGGCGATTTGGTACTGATCAGCGTGTGGCACGGCGGTGAGCGTACCGGGCGCACCGGGCTCCCCGCGAAGTGAGGGTGCGGCGGTGTTCCGGTTCCCCGGCTCGGGGGTGATCGTCGTCACTGATGGTTCCCAGTCACTGGTGAGGGCCGAAGGTGACCGGCAGCGGGTCGGCCTTCTTGCCGGTCGGCGGGGTCTGGAGGGTCTTGAGGGCGAACTCCATGACCTTTTTGTAAACAGGGCCACAGGTGGAGCCGCCGAAGTGGCTTCCGCTGGTGGGGTTCTGGATGGCGCAGTAGACGGTGACCCGGGGTTTGTCGGCGGGGGCGAAGCCCGCGAAGGAGGCGGTGTATCCGCTGTAGCGGCCTGTCTTCGGGTCCACCCGGTTGGCCGTGCCCGTCTTGCCCGCGACCCGGTAGCCGGGGATACGGGCGGAGATGCCGGTGCCCTCCACGTCGCTGACGACCGACTCCAGCATCCGGGAGACCGTCTTCGCCGTCCGCTCGCTCACGACCCGGCTCTCCTTCGGGGCCGGCGACGGGGTGAAGCGGCCGTCGGGGCCCTTGATGCCGCTGATCAGCGAGGGCTGCACGCGTACACCGCCGTTGGCGATCGTGGAGTACACGGAGGCCGCCTGCAGCGCGCTGAGCGAGAGCCCCTGTCCGAACGGGATCGTGTACTGCTGGGACGTCGACCAGTCCTGCGGCTTGGCCAGGATCCCCGATGTCTCGCCGGGGAAGCCGACCCCGGTGGGACTTCCGATGCCGAACTTGTGCAGATAGGAGTAGAGGACCCTGTTGGCCTCGGGCTGCGTCTTGCCGAGCTGGCCCGCGGCCTCGATGGTGCCGATGTTGCTGGACTTGGCCAGTACGCCGTTGAGCGTCAGCGACCAGGTGTCGTGGTCGACGTCGTCCTTGAAGAGCCGGTCCCCGCGGTGCAGCCGGTTGGGGACGGTGACATGGGTCGTCGGGGTGGCCACCCCCTGCTGGATGATGGCGGCCATGGACATGATCTTGCTGACGGAGCCCGGCTCGTAGGCGTCCTGGACCGCGGCGTTGCCGAGTGCGGCGGGGTCGGCGTGGGTCAGGTCGTTGGGGTCGAAGCCGGGCGCGTCGGCCATGGCGAGGACCTGACCGCTCCTGGTGTCCTGCACCACCACATAGCCGCGGTCGGCCCTGGACTCCTTCACCTGGGCGGCGATGGCGCTCTGCGCGGCCCACTGGATGTCACGGTCCAGGGTCAGTTCGACGTCCGAGCCGGGGACGGCCGGCTTCTCGCTCGTCCCGGCGGTCGGCACCGTACGGCCGCCCGACTGGGCATAAGTGATCTTGCCGTTCTTGCCCGCCAGCTCCTTGTTCAGCGAGGACTCCAGGCCGCCGGCGCCCTGGCCCGCCGAGTTGACCCAGCCGAGCACCCCGGCTGCGAGGTCGCCGTTCGGGTACACGCGTTTGGTGCTCGGCTCCTGGAAGACCCCGGCCATCACATCGGCACCCTTGCCGCCCTTGGCCTTGTCCGCGGACGCCTTCTGCGCGAAGACGTTCTTCAGGTCCTTGATCTGGTTCCAGACCTGCGGGGTCTGCCGGCTCGCCAGCAGTACGTAACGGGTGTCGGGCGTCCTGAGTTTCCGCGCGATCGCCTCGGCGTCCTCACCGAGGATCGGTGCGAGCAGAGCGCCCGCCTGCTCGGGGGCGTCGGTCGCGTGGCTCTGGGCCCGGCTGAACATCGTGGGGTCGGCCGTGATGTCGTACGCGTCGACGCTGGCGGCCAGGGCCACACCGCTGCGGTCGGTGATCTCCCCGCGCTCGGCGGTCAGCGTGTGGCTCAGATAGCGGTTCTTGTCCGCCTTGGCCGTGTAGGCACTCGCGTCGATGGCCTGGACCTGGAGCAGCCGTACGACGAAGACCGCCATCACGAGGGCCAGGGCGAGGCTGACGAGCCGCAGCCGGGGGCGCGGGCTGCCGAGCCGCAGTGTCCTGGGCCGGCGTGCGGGGCGCGGGCGGCGCTGCGCCGGGCGTGCGCTCCGTGCGGCGGGCCGTGCCGGACGCGCGGGTCCCGGTACGCGGCGGCGCGGGGGTTCCTTGGACGGCACTGCGTCACCTGCCGGGGGTATGGGTCGGCGCCGCTGTCGTGCCGGCCGGCGCGGAGGGCGCGCCGCCCGAGGGGGTCGCGGCCGGTGCCGAAGGGGTGGCGGACGGCTTGGGCGTGGCCGGAGGCGGCGGTGCGGGCTGCGCCGTGGACTCGGCGGCCTGGCCCAGGACCTTGCCGTCCGGGTCGAGGAAGGCGGGGCCGCCGCCCGGCACCATGCCGAGTTCGCGGGCCCGCTTCTCCAGCGCCCCGGGTGCGGAGCGGCCGTCGACGTCCCGCTGCAGCGCCTGTTCCTCGTCGGTCAGCTCGGTGATCTGCTTCTGGTCCTTGCTGAGCTTGAAAGAACCTTCGTTCAGCGCCGAGTTGAGCAGCAGGAGCGTGATCAGGCCACCGCCGAGCAGCACCACGACCAGCAGCACGAAGGGCATCCGGGCCGCTCTGCCGGGCCCGGCCGGCATGAGCGCGGCGAGCCGCGCGGCCCGGCCCTTCAACTGCCGGGGCGGCTTGCTCACAGCGCCTCCTCGCGGATGCGCTGCGCACCCCGCAACCGGGCGGGTGCCGCGCGCCTGTTGTCCGCGACCTCCTCCTCCGCGGGAAGTTCCGCACCGCGGGTGAGGAGCTTGAGCCGCGGCTGGTAGCGCTCGGGCACCACCGGCAGACCGGCCGGCGCCGTGTTGGCAGCGCCCGCCGCGAAGACCTGTTTGACCAGCCGGTCCTCAAGCGAGTGGTACGAGAGGACGGCGATGCGCCCGCCCACGGCGAGGCTCTTCACGGCGGCCGGAATGGCACGCTCCAGCACGGTCAGTTCGCCGTTGACCTCGATGCGCAGGGCCTGGAAGGTGCGCTTGGCGGGGTTGCCGCCGGTGCGCTTGGCGGCCTGCGGCAGCGAGTCGCGGATCAGCTCGACCAGCCGGGCGCTGTTGGTGAACGGTTCCCTCTCACGCTCCCGTACGACAGCGGAGACGATCCGCTTGGCCTGCTTCTCCTCGCCGTACGCGCGCAGGATCCGGACCAGTTCGCCGGGCGGGTAGGTGTTGAGCACCTCGGCGGCGCCCATGCCGGTCGTCTGGTCCATCCGCATGTCGAGCGGGGCGTCCTGGGCGTAGGCGAAACCGCGGTCCGCCTCGTCCAGCTGCATCGACGAGACGCCGAGGTCGAAGAGGACTCCCTGTACGCGCGGGACGTCCAGCCGGTCCAGGACCTCGGGCAGTTCGTCGTAGACGGCGTGCACCAGGGTGGCCCGGTCGCCGAACGGCGCGAGCCGCTCGGCGGAGAGCCGCAGGGCTTCCTTGTCGCGGTCGAGTGCGATCAGCCGGGCCGCCGGGAAGGTCGAAAGGAGCGCCTCGCTGTGGCCGCCGAGGCCGAGGGTGCAGTCGACGACGACCGCACCGGGCTGGGCGAGCGCCGGGGCCAACAGGTCCAGGCATCGCTGGAGCATCACCGGGACATGTCGGGACTGGCTCATGCGCCCTCTCAGGTACGGCGCGGCCGGACGTACTGCCGGGTCCCCGCCCGCTCGGAAGGGGACGGTCCGCCGGCGCCGGGAAGGGCGTCGGCCGGCCGGCGAGCGGGAGAGGGCCGGGCCGTACGTACGCCGCGCATGCGCGGGTGTGCGGGATATGTCCGTCAAGCAGATGTGTCTGCGGTGAGTGACCGTGAGGAGTGCGCCCGTACAGCACGTGACGACGCTCACGCCTCCCACTTCGCGCCACTTTAGTCCACTCGTCCCCCCGGTCAATCAACCGCCCAGCGCGCCGCGGACCCCGGCTTTCACCCGAACGGGTTACTGGCCATCACCGCTGTGGATTAGCTCACAACCGCCCGTGTTGACACTTTTTTTCCGGCCCCCTGGCAGGACCGTTCGATCAACGGCGGCTACCGTCATACACATGTCGACCGCTGCGCACTCTCCCGCAGAGCCCACCCCGTCCCGTCCGCACCTGGCCGTGTCCGACGGCGGAACGGTGACCGACCGGCTCGTCGAGTCCAACCGCCACTACGCCGAGGCGTTCAAGGACCCCGGCATGGACGCGCGCCCCGTACTCCAGGTGGCTGTGGTCGCGTGCATGGACGCGCGACTCGATCTGCACAAGGCTCTCGGGCTCGATCTCGGTGACTGCCACACGATCCGCAACGCGGGCGGTGTGGTCACCGACGACGTCATCCGGTCCCTGACCATCAGCCAGCGCGCCCTGGGCACGCGGAGCGTGATACTGATCCACCACACCAGCTGCGGCCTGGAGAGCCTCACCGAGGACTTCCGGATCGAGCTGGAGGAAGAGGTGGGTCAGCGTCCGCCCTGGGCTGTGGAGTCCTTCCGCGATGTCGACCAGGACGTACGCCAGTCGATGCAGCGTGTGCGGACCTCGCCCTTCCTGCTGCACACCGACGACGTCCGGGGCTTCGTCTTCGACGTACGGGCGGGGCTTCTGCGCGAGATCGACCCGGTCGGCCAGAACCCTCAGGAGTGAGGTTCCGGGCTGCCGTTCGCACCCTCGGAGCAGGACGAAATCACGGCAACCTGCGACATATCCGGCCCACTTGTCCACAGGCGAGTGACACGAAGCGGTAACGGCAACAACAATGCGAGGGCGACACCTCGTCCGGATCCCTCCGGGCGGGGCGTCAGCTGTTCGGGGTTGGGCCGGGGCCGTACGCAGTGCCCAGGTCCGTGGACGGGTATCCCCTGCTTCTCAGGAGCGTGGGAGTAGGGCCGAGGAGGGCCGGGTGACGACCTATGACGATCGAGCGAGCCTCGCGGATCTGACGACCACGGCGGAGCGTATCCGCGGGTCGGTGGAGGGTGTGATCGAGGGCAAGCCCGAGGTCGTACGGCTTTCGCTGACCGTGCTGCTCGCCGAGGGGCATCTTCTCATCGAGGATGTGCCGGGCGTCGGCAAGACCATGCTGGCCAAGGCGCTGGCCCGCACCATCGACTGCTCGGTGCGGCGCATCCAGTTCACGCCCGACCTGCTGCCTTCGGACATCACCGGTGTCTCGATCTTCGACCAGCAGCGGCGCGACTTCGAATTCAAGCCCGGGGCGATCTTCGCGCAGATCGTGATCGGCGACGAGATCAACCGCGCATCGCCGAAGACCCAGTCGGCGCTGCTCGAATCGATGGAGGAGCGCCAGGTCACCATCGACGGGAAGACGTACGAGCTGCCCGCCCCGTTCATGGTGGTGGCCACGCAGAACCCGGTGGAGATGGAGGGTACCTACCCGCTCCCCGAGGCGCAGCGCGACCGGTTCATGGCGCGGGTCTCCATCGGCTATCCCAGCCCCGAGGCCGAACTCCAGATGCTCGACGTGCACGGCGGTGTCTCACCGCTCGACGACCTCCAGCCGGTGGCGCACGCCCACGAGATCCTGAAGCTCATCGACGCGGTGCGCGCGGTGCACGTCGCCGACGCGGTGCGGCGGTACGCGGTGCAGCTGGTGACGGCCACCCGCAGCCACCCGGACCTCAGACTCGGCGCTTCCCCCCGCGCCACCCTGCACCTGCTGCGGGCCGCCAAGGCGTCGGCGGCGCTGAGCGGACGGGAGTACGCGCTGCCCGACGACGTCCAGGCGCTGGCCGTCGCGGTGCTCGCGCACCGGCTGCTGCCCACGGCCCAGGCCCAGTTGAACCGCCGTACCGCCGAGCAGGTCGTCCTGGAGATCCTCCAGCGGACTCCCGTTCCCGCGTACAACAACCAGCAGCCCGGCGCCCGGCGGCTGTGATGGCCGTCGGGGGTGCTCCGGCCGCCGCCGACGAGGACAGCGGCGGGCTGCGGACCGCGCTGTCGGGGCTGACCACACGGGGCCGCTCGTTCATCGCGGCAGGTGTCGCCGCGGCGGTCTGCGCGTATGTCCTGGGCCAGAGCGATCTGTTGCGGGTGGGGCTGCTGCTCGCTGTGCTGCCGCTGGTGTGTGTGGCCGTGCTGTTCCGTACGCGGTACCGCGTCGCGGCCAGCAGGCGGCTCTCCCCCGCCCGGGTGCCCGCCGGGTCCGAGGCCCGCGTCCATCTGCGGATGGACAACGTCTCGCGGCTGCCCACGGGGCTGCTGATGCTCCAGGACCGGGTGCCGTACGTGCTGGGGCCGCGGCCCCGTTTCGTCCTGGACCGGGTGGAGGCGGGCGGGCGGCGCGAGGTGTCGTACCGGGTCCGCTCCGATCTGCGCGGGCGGTATCCGCTGGGCCCGCTCCAGCTGCGGCTCACCGACCCGTTCGGGATGTGCGAGCTGACCAGGTCGTTCAGCGCGCACGACAACCTGACGGTGATTCCCAGGACCGAGCAGCTGCCGCCGGTCCGGCTGACCGGTGAGTCGGCCGGGTACGGGGACGGCAGACAGCGCTCGCTCGCGCTGGCCGGCGAGGACGATGTGATCCCGCGCGGATACCGGCACGGCGACGATCTGCGCCGGGTGCACTGGCGCTCCACCGCCCGCCACGGCGAGCTGATGGTGCGCCGCGAGGAGCAGCCGCAGCGGGCCCGCTGCACGGTGCTGCTCGACACCCGCCGGACCGCCTATGAGGGCGCGGGGCCGGACTCGGCCTTCGAATGGGCCGTGTCGGGGGCGGCGTCGGCGCTGGTGCACGTACTCGAACGGGGCTTCTCGGTACGGCTGCTGACGGACACGGGCAGCTCGGTGCCGGGCGAGGGCTCGGGGGGATTCGCCGGGGCCACCCAGGAGTCCGCCGACTCGGCCGGGCTGATGATGGACGCGCTCGCCGTCGTCGGACACTCCGACGGGGCCGGGCTCTCCCGCTCGTACGACGTGCTGCGCGGCGGGAACGAAGGACTTCTCGTCGCCTTCTTCGGCAGTCTGGACGAGGAGCAGGCCGCGGTCGCCGCCCGGATACGGCAGCGCAGTGGGGCCGCCGTCGCCTTCGTACTGAACAGTGACGCCTGGGTGCACGGGGAGGCGGCGGCGGAGCACGGCACCCGGACACTGCGGCTGCTGCGGGACGCCGGCTGGACCGCGCTGGAGGTCGGGCCCGGGGCGGTGCTCACCGAGCTGTGGCGGCAGGCGGGGCAGCAGCGCGGCGGTACGGACCCGGCGTCCTGGTACGGCGGCACAGCGGCTACGGGCGGCGGCACGGCGGCGACGGGAACCGGCGCGGGCAGTGGCACAGGCGCCGCAGGCACAGGCACAGGCACAGGCGCAAGCACAGGGGGATGGTCATGAGCAGCCGGGCGAGGCTGGCGCTGTGCGCCTACGCGGCCACGATGCTGGCCGCGTGTGCGCTGCTGCCGCTCGTCCAGCCGGTCACGTGGATCATCCAGGCCGCACTGCTGCTGGCCGTACAGAGCGGCGTGGGCGCGCTGGCCCGGCGGGTCCCGCTGGCGCGGCCCCTGACCGTGGCGGCGCAGGCGGTGACCGCGCTGCTGATGCTGACCGTGGTCTTCGCGCACGGCCAGGCGCTCGGCGGCATCGTGCCGGGCCCGGAGGCCGTTGAGCATTTCGGGGCGATGCTGCGGACGGGCGCCGACGACATCGGGCAGTACTCGATACCGGCGCCGACGACCGCGAGCATACGGCTGATGCTGTTCGGCGGAGTACTGGTGGTCGGGCTGCTGGTGGACGCGCTGGCGGTGACGTTCCGGAGTGCCGCGCCGGCCGGACTGCCGCTCCTCGCGCTGTACTCGGTGGCGGCCGGCATCTCGCAGAGCGGCGCGGCCTGGCTGTGGTTCGTGCTCGCCGCGTCCGGCTATCTGCTGCTCCTGCTGGCCGAGAGCAAGGAGAGGCTCTCCCAGTGGGGACGGGTCTTCGGCGGCTCGCCCCGCGAGCGCGGGAGCGCCGGTTCCACGGGCGGTACGGGCGGCCCGTCGGCGCCGGTCCGCACGGGGCGGCGCATCGGGGTGGCCGCGCTGGGGTTCGCCCTGGTGCTCCCGGCCGCGCTGCCCGCGATGGACACCGGGCTGCTCGGCGGCGCGGGGCGGGGCACCGGAGCCGGGGGCGGCGGGACCATCTCCGCGGTCAACCCGCTGGTCTCGCTGCAGAACAGCCTCACCCAGTCCGACGACCGCGAGGTGCTGCGCTACCGCACCAACGCGGTCGACACCGACGGGATGTATCTGCGGATCGTCTCGCTGGACCAGTTCGACGGCACCGCGTGGAAGTCGTCGGAGCGCCGGATCCAGGGCGTTCCGAAGGAACTGCCGAGACCGGAGGGGCTCGGCTCCGATGTGGGCACCACCGAGGTCAAGACCAATATCTCGGCGGCCGGCTGGTACGCGCAGAACTGGCTGCCGCTCCCCTATCCGGCGACGAAGGTGGACATCAAGGGCCGCTGGCGCTTCGAGCCGGCCGGGCGGACGCTCGTCGGCGACCGCGGGCAGACCACCCGCGGTGCGCAGTACGGCGTGGACAGCCTGGTCGTACAGCCGACGCCGGCGCAGCTGGCCTCGGCCCCGCCTGCGCCCGCCGCCCTGCTCCGGGAGTACACGGAGGTGCCGGGCTCGCTGCCCGGCGTGGTGAAATCCACGGCGGAGCAGGTGACGAAGGGCGCCACGAACGACTACCAGCGTGCGGTCAAACTGCAGGACTGGTTCGCGTCGGAGGGCGGCTTCACCTACGACACTCAGGTGCAGTCGGGCACCGGTACCGAAGCCATCGCGCGCTTCCTGAAGGAGAAGCAGGGCTTCTGTGTCCATTTCGCCTTCACGATGGCGGCGATGGCCAGGACGCTGCACATCCCGGCCAGGGTCTCGGTGGGCTTCACTCCGGGCACCGCGCAGCCGGACGGCACGATGTCGGTCGGGCTGCGCGACGCGCACGCCTGGCCCGAGCTGTACTTCGAGGGGGTGGGCTGGACACGCTTCGAGCCGACGCCCACCCGTGGTTCCGTACCGTCCTACACCCAGGCGGACAACTCCTCCGACGGTCCGGCCTCTCCTGCGCAGCCGGAGTCCACGTCATCGCCCGCTCCGGAGGCGACCCCGTCCGCGGCGTCCGCCTGTCCGCCGCAGCTGCGCAAGATCAGCGGGTGCGGGGCAGCGGCACAGGGCGGCGGAGTGCCGCCGGCCGGCCGGGGCACCGGCCTGGGCGCGGAGGTGGGCCTGGGGCTGGCTGCACTGCTCGTGGTCCTGCTGCTCGTGCTGCCGATGCTCTGGCGTATCAGAGCGCGGGCCCGGCGGCTGGGGTCCGGCGGGCGCACGCCCGGGTCCGCCGGAGCGTCGGCGGCAGAGCGGACGCTGTCGGCCTGGCGGGAGATCACCGATTCGGCGTGGGACTACGGGGTCCGGCCCGATGACTCGCTCACCCCTCGGAAGTCGGCCGACCGGATCGTACGGACCGGTGGGCTGGCGGGTCCGGCGGCCGATGCGGTGCACCGGGCCGCGCACGCGGTGGAGCAGGTGCTGTACGCGCCCCGAGCCGGTGAGGTGGGCCGCCTCACCGATGACGTCCTGCTGGTCCGGGCCGCGCTGCGGACCGGTGCGGGCCGGGTGACACGGGTCCGTGCGGTGCTGGCGCCGTCCTCATCCGTACGAGTGGTGTGGGAGATCTCCCGGCGCCGGGAGCGTGCGGCGGACCGCTGGGGCCGCCGCCGTGCGGGGCTGGGCAGGCGGATGGCGAATCTGCGGCCCTCCCGGCAGCGCGGCTGAACCGCCCGCGCACGGGCCGCCGGGGGCCGGTCATGGCTGAGGGGCGACCGCTTCCGGGCGGTCGCCCCTCGATCGCTGGTCCGTTGCTGGTCCAGCGTTGGTCCATCGTCGGACAGCCGGGGTCAGTGCCCCTGTTCGTCGCGGCGGCGCTGCCAGCGCTCCTCGATGCGATTCATCACCGAACGGTGTTTCCTGGCCTGCCGGCCCGGGGCCGGGGCTCCGGCCTGTTGCTGTTCACCGGGCTTGGGCGCTTTGCGCCATCCGGTGACCGCGAGCACCGCGCAGCCGAGCATGACGAGGAACCCCACCACACTGATCCAGATCTGCTGAGCGACCATTCCTGCCATGAGGAGGGCGATACCCACCAGAAAGCCAGCGATCGCCTGGTACACCCGGCGACGGGTGTACGTACGCAGCCCGCTTCCCTCAAGCGCTGTCGCGAACTTGGGATCTTCGGCGTACAGCGCTCGCTCCATCTGCTCGAGCATGCGCTGCTCGTGCTCCGAGAGCGGCACGGAGTCCTCCTACTCGTCGGTCGCGGGGTACGACCGTGATGCGGCCCTTCCAGAATAGGCAGGGATTCGCCCCCGTGAAACCCGCCCTCTACGCCAATTCACCATCCGGGCCGCCATGCAGGCACAGCTGCCGGGGCGTGCATTCCCCGACGGCCGGACCGTCATGCCGGATGGTTACCCCGATCATACGGGGACTAGCCCCCGTATGGGGGGCCTGTGTGTCAGTCCGTGCGCGACTGCACTGCTGATCAGCCCTGCTTCTCGCCCAGAACGTGCAGCTGGGTGGCGACCGAGTGGAAGGCGGGCAGCTCCGCCGCGGCCGCCTCCAGCTTCAGCAGGGCCTCCAGGGCACCCGGCTCGGTGTCGACCAGAACCCCGGGAACCAGGTCGGCGAAGACCCGGACACCGTGCACCGCGCCGACCTCCAGACCGGCCGTGGTGACCAGCCCGGTGAGCTGTTCCGCGCTGAAGCGCCGGGGCACCGGGTCGCCGTCGCCCCAGCGTCCCGCCGGGTCCGTCAGCGCCTGCCTGGCTTCGCTGAAGTGCCCGGCCAGCGCCCGGGCCAGGACGGCGCCACCGAGCCCGGCGGCGAGCAGGCTGAGCGCGCCGGAGGGGCGGAGCGCGTCCACCGCGTTCCTGATGCCCTCGGCCGGGTCCTCCACGTATTCGAGGACGCCGTGGCAGAGCACCGCGTCGTATCCGCCGCGCTCCACCACGTCGAACAGGCCGAGCACATCGCCCTGCACCCCGCGCACCCGGTCCGCGACCCCGGCCTCCGCGGCCCTGCGCTCCAGGCCGAAGAGTGCGTTGGGGCTGGGGTCGACCACGGTGACCCGGTGACCGAGGAGGGCGACGGGCACCGCGAAGTTCCCGGTGCCGCCGCCGGTGTCCAGGACGTCCAGGGTGGACCGGCCGGACGCTTCGGCCCGACGGTCGAGGGCGTCCTTGAGTACGTCCCACACCACGGCGGTACGAAGGGAGGCGCGGGGGCGCGGCTGGTCCGACACGGCGGTTGACTCCTCGGCGCGGTGCCGCCGCGGACGGCGGGCCGTAGACAGCAAAGACTGGCTCCCACCCTATTGCCTTGGAAGGTCCCCCTGGTCACCCCACGTGCTCACCCCGTGGAGGTTGCTCCGTCCCGGGCCGCGGCAGCACCGGCTGGAGGGCCAGCAACCGCTCGACCAGGCGCAGGAACATGGCCGCGTCGCGCAGCAGATCGTCGGCGTCGCGGCTGCTCGCCGCGCCCGGTATACCGGCCTCGGCCCTGGCCCTGCGGCCGGCTCCGGAGGCGAAGAGGGCACTCCACTCGGTCAGCTCGGGCGCGAGCTCCGGCAGCAGCTCCCAGGCCGTACGGATGGCGTTCCGGCGGCGGGCGCCGCCCGCTTTCCGGCGCGGCACCGCCTCGGGCCTGGCCCGCGAGGCGAGGACCGCGGCGGCGGTACGCAGCGCGGCGAGGTGGGCCGTCGCGTACCGCTCGTTGGGCGCTTCGAGCCCGGCGGCCTCGTCCAGTCCGGCCCGCGCCTGGGTCAGCAGGTCGAGGGCGGCAGCGGGCGCCGTGGTGCGGCGCGCGACCGGGTGGATGTCGCCCGCGGGGACGAATGGAGCGGGGACGAGTGAAGGGGCAGGGGCGGTGACACGGTGCTGGTGCGCTGGTGCGGCGTTCGAGCCAGCCATGACGGAACCTCCTGTCGTCGCGTGACGGCACTGTGGCCGTCTGTGCCCATCGTGCGGGCCACCACTGACAATCGGCTCTGACCTGGGCCTTCACAAAGAAAGAGCGCCGCCCGTCCCGGCCCGGTCTCCCGGGCCGTTCCTGGCGGCGCTTCCCCCGTACTCCCCCGCTGTACTCCCCCGTACATCCCGTACTCGTCGGGGGAGCCGCGCCGTTCCGCCGCCCCGTGTCGGCAGTGCCGGCGCTGCGCCCCTTCCGTGTCCCACACTCTGCCGTCTTCGCAGGTGGGGGCCCATCCGCGTAACTACTCATCTCTGCCTCTAGGTACGGATACTCAGACGTGTGTGCGCCGCCCCACCGGGGGCGCGCAGGGCACCGATAAAGTTCCCGCCATGGCACGGATTGCGGTGATCGGCGCCGGGATGGGCGCCATGGCGGCTGCCGCCCGGCTGGCTGTGGCAGGCCACCGGGTGACGGTGTACGAACGTACGGCGACCCACGGCGGGGCGGTGGGCCGCTTCGCACGCGACGGCTTCGCCTTCGACACCGGGCCCGGACTGCTCCAACTGCCCGCCGTCTACCGCGACTTGTTCGTGAAGACGGGCCGTGAACCGCTGGAGCAGTGCGTCGAACTCGTGCAGGTGGACCCGGCGAGCCGCCATCTCTTCGACGACGGGACCGACGTCGTGCTGCCGAACGCCTCACGCGCCGGGGCCGTCGCGGCCCTGGACGCGGCGCTGGGCGGCGGCGCGGGCGCCCGCTGGGGTGCGTTCCTCGACCGGGCGCGGGAGACCTGGGACAGGACCAGGCGCCCGCTCCTCGAAGAGCCGCTGCCCGCCGATCCCGGCCCGCTCGGCCGCGATCCGTACCCGGCGCTCAGGACCGGGCTGCTGCGGCGCGGCACGTCCACGCTCGGCGAGATCGGCGGCAGGGAGCTGCGGGATCCGAGGCTGGCCGCCCTGCTGGCGAGCTACGCGCTGTCCTACGGTTTCGATCCGCTGACCGCGCCGGCGTCGGCGGCCGTTCTGCCGTACATGGAGCAGACCTTCGGCAACTGGTACGTGCGCGGGGGGATGCGCGCGCTGGCGGACGCGGTGTACGCGCGGTGCCTGGCGCGGAAGGTCGAGTTCGTCTTCTCGGCCGAGGTCACCGGCGTACGCGAGAAGGACGGCCGGGCCTGTGGTCTGGAGCTGGCCGACGGGAGTGGCGTCGATGCCGATCAGGTGGTCGCGGGCGCCCCGTTGCCGTCGGCCCTCGGGTGGCCGCACCGGGAGACGGACCTGCGGACCGGACGGTTCGTGGTCTGCCTCGCGCTGCGCGGGGACCGGGAAGCGGGCACCGTCCACCGCACCGTGGTGCACCGGACGGAGCGCGCCCTGCCGATGGTGACGGTGCTGCGCCCGGACGATCCGGCGCTGGTCCCGGGCCCGGGTCACGAGTCCCTCACACTGACGGTCACCGTGCCGGTCATCGGCGGGACCGTCGGCGGCGCGCAGGAGTGGGCCACCGAGGAACACGCTGCGGCGTTCGCCGACCGGGTGGTGGCAGCCGCGGAGACCGCCGCGCCCGGGCTGCGCGAGCGCGTGCTGTGGCGCGAGGTACGGACCCCCGCCGACACCCTGCGGGAAACCGGTTCACTCCAGGTGCCGGGGCCCGCCCTGGCCGGTGCGCAGGGGCAGTTGCTGCCCGCCCCCAACCGGTCGCCGCTGCCCGGCCTGTATCTGGCGGGCGGCTGGTCGCACCCGGGCGGCGGACTCGCCCACGCCGGAATGTCCGGGGCGCTGGCCGCCGGGCTGATCGTCGAGGGCGAGGGGTTCCGCGGCTCGCAGTGAGCACCCGGCGGACGGCACGGCACCGGCCGCCCGCGCCGGGTCACCGCGTCCCCGCCCGGCGCCGCCGCCGGCGCTCAGTACCGCTGCTGCTCGTTGTAGCCGTTGTGACCGCTCTGGTACGGCGGCTGCCCCGGGTGCTCGGGGTGCTCGGGGTGCTCGTCGTACTGCGGGGTGTACGGGGCGCCGTACGCCGGTTCGGTGTCGCGCTGCTGCGGGACCCAGACCCCGCCGGGCGGGGTGTCGTTGGCGTACTGGTCCGCGTACGGATCGGTGTACTGCTGCTGGCCTCCGTAGGAGGCTCCGTACTGGCCCGCGCCGATGTACGGGTCCGAGTAGGCGGAGTACTGCTGCTGCTCGCCGCCGTAGCCGTACTGGCCGTCGTACGACTGGCCGTTCTGGCCGTTGCGGTCGTAGCCGGAGCCGTACTGCGCTCCGGTTCCGTACGCCGTGTCGCTGTATATGCCGTACTGGCCGGTGTCGTCGGGCATCGGCTGCGGGGCGTAGACGCCGGCGGCCATCGGCTCGGGGGTCTGCGACTGCGGGGAGCCGGCGGGGTCCGCGGTGTGCGGCGGGTAGGCGGACCCGTCGTAGCCGGAGCCCTCGTCCGTCCCGTAGCCGCCGGCGCCGTACGCGGGCTGCCCGTAGCCGTCGTGATCCTGGTCCTGGCCGTGGCCGTGCTGCGCGAAGGCGTCCTCGTGGCCGCCCCGCTGCGTGCCGTCCAGCTGGTCCTGGCTGCCCGGCTGCTCCTGCCCGGGCTGCTCGTACTCCAGGTCCGAGACTTCGAGTACCGGGTCCTTCGCCGCGCTCCCGCCGCGTGCCCTGCGCCGTTTCTTCTCCCGGGGTGCGCCCTTTATGGCCCAGCCGGTCGAGAAGCCGCGCCGGAAGGAGAGCGTGACGTACAGCTGGCCGACGGCGAACGCGATGGCCCCGACCACGATCACCGGCACGGAGTGCAGCAGCACACCGATGACCACGCCGAGGAATCCGGCGAAGGCGAGCAGCCGCCAGCGCAGCCTGGCCTTGTACTGGAGGAGCACTTCGCCCAGCAGCCACAGCGCGACGAATGCGAACCCGACATAGAGGACCGTCCAGCCCATGTACGCCCCTCTCTGCGGCCACCGCCCCGTGCGGGGGGCGGATGTGCCGGTCAGGACTGCTTGTGCAGTCCGAGATTCTCGTAGATTTCGAGGGTCGCGGTGGAGTTGTTCAGCGTGATGAAGTGCAGCCCAGGGACATCCTCGGAGAGCAGCCTCGCGCAGAACTCCGTAGCGAACTCGATGCCAATGGAGCGTACAGCGGCCGGGTCGTCCTTGACCGCGTGGATGCGCTCTTTCAGGTCGGACGGGAAGTGTGCGTTGCTGAGCTGTGCGAACCGGTCCAACTGCCGCACATTGGTGATCGGCATGACTTCCGGAATGACCGGGGTGTCGCAGCCGGCGGCGACGACCCGCTCGCGCATCCGCAGGTAGTCCTCCGGGTCGAAGAACATCTGGGTGATCGCGTAGTCGGCACCGGCGCGGCACTTGTCGGTGAAATGCCGGATGTCGCTCTCCCAGTTCTCCGAGCGCGGGTGCATCTCGGGGAAGGCCGCGACGCCGACGCAGAAGTCGCCGGACTCCTTGATCAGCCGGACCAGGTCGGCGGCGTACATGACGCCTTCCGGATGCTTGACCCACTCGCCCATCGGGTCACCGGGCGGGTCGCCGCGCACGGCCAGGATGTTGCGGATTCCGGCGTCCGCGTACTGGCCGATGATGTTGCGGAGCTCGGCGACGGAGTGGTCGACGGCCGTGAGGTGCGCGACCGGGGTGAGCGTGGTGTCGGACGCGATCTGCTCGGTGGCCCTGACCGTGCCCGCACGCGACGAACCGCCCGCGCCGTAGGTCACGGAGACGAAGCTGGGTGCCACCGCCTCGACGCGGCGCAGCGCGTTCCAGAGGTTCCGCTCGCCCTTCTCGGTCTTGGGCGCCCAGAACTCGAAGGAGTACAGCGTCCTGCCGGTCGCGAGCAGGTCACGCACGGTCGGGGCGTGGTCGGTTCTGGTGGATGAGGTGCCGAAGGCCATACGGGCAGATTAGTCAGGGCTTGCCGCTACCCCAACCACGCCGAGACCTTATGACCGATTTGCGAGATAGTTGTCCACCCATCGGACACTTCCCGGATCCTCCGGAACTGCCGCGTCCGCTTCCCTGCCGGGCTCACCGCCCGGCCCCTGCCGACTTACCCTCCTGGACTCCCGGCCCGGCTCCCTACCCGGCTTCCTGCCCGGTACGGGCCCGGACCCGGGCGGCGAGAGCAGCAGCGGCGGCGGCCGGGTCGTCCGCCTCGGTGATCGCGCGGACGACCACCACCCGGCGCGCTCCCGCGTCCAGCACCTCGTCCAGGTTGCCCGCGTCGATCCCGCCGATCGCGAACCAGGGGCGCGAGGTGGTGAGCGCCGCCGCGTACCGCACGAGGCCGAGCCCCGGTGCGTACCGTCCCGGCTTGGTCGGGGTGGGCCAGCAGGGGCCGGTGCAGAAGTAGTCCACGCCCGGCTCCGCGGCGGCCGCGTCCACCTCGGACTCGGCGTGGGTCGAGCGGCCGATGAGCACGTCGGGGCCGAGCAGCGCACGGGCCGCGGGCACCGGCAGGTCGCCCTGGCCCAGGTGCAGCACGTCGGACGCGATGGCGTGTGCGACATCCGCCCGGTCGTTGACCGCGAGCAGCTTGCCGTGCCGGCGGCAGGCATCGGCGAAGACCCGGAGGTGGTCCAGCTCCTCGGCCGCCTCCATGCCCTTGTCCCGGAGCTGGACGATGTCCACGCCGTTGGCCAGGACTGCGTCCAGGAACTCGGGCAGGTCCCCCTGGCGCCTGCGCGCGTCCGTGCAGAGGTACAGGCGGGCATCGGACAGCGGTGCGGGTGCGGTGGACATCGGGCGTTCCCCCCATGGACGGCGGCGGGCTGCCGGGCCGTTGGACAGCTGGGCGGCCGGACAGCGATGGACCGCGGTGTACGGCCCGGGGCGGGCCCGGTCCGTACACCGCGAGGTGATCACACTCTGCTCAGAGGGCGAGCGCCTGGGCCCGGCGCTTCACCTCCGTCCCGCGATTCTCGCTCAACGCCTGCGCGGGCGTGCCGGGCAGGGTCTCGTCGGGGGTGAAGAGCCACTCCAGCATCTCCTCGTCGCTGAAGCCGTCGTCCCGCAGGAGCGTCAGGGTCCCGGAGAGGCCCTTGACCACTTTGGTGCCGTCGATGAAGGCGGCGGGCACCTGGAGCGCCCTGTTCTCACCACGGCGTACGGCGATGAGCTTGCCGTCCTTGACCAGCTGGCGTACGCGGGTCACCTCGATGTCGAACATCTCGGCGATATCGGGGAGGTGCAGCCAGGCGGGGATGAGAGCATCGGTTTTTGCGTCAATCTCGGTCACGGGACAAGCCTGCCATCCCGCACTGACAGCCGATACCCGGACTCAGCCCTTCAGGGCGCGCGCCGTCACGGCCGGCTCACCTCCCGGCGGACCGCCGACTTGAGCGGCACGGCGGGGTCGGCGGCGCGGACCGGGTCCACCGGGGCTCCCGACTCGATGAGCTTGCGGCCCTGGGCCAGGTCCCGGGGCCTGCCGACGGCGAGCACCGCGACCAGCCGCTCCTCCCGCAGCCAGCAGACCGACCAGGCCGAACCCGACGGGTCGCCGCGCCGGATCAGGGTGTCGGCGGCCGCGTGGTGGCCCGCGTACTGGACGAAGCGGCCGAACTGCTCGGACCAGAAGTACGGCACCGGGTCGTAGATCTGCGGCGTCTCGCCGATCACGTCCGCCGCTACCGTGCGCGGCCCCTGGAGGGCATTGTCCCAGTGGTGGACCAGCAGCCGCTCGCCGTACCGGCGGGAGGGGAAGGACGCGCAGTCGCCGACCGCGTACACATCGGCGACCGAGGTGCGCAGCCGTTCGTCGGCCGTGACCGAGCCGTCGGCGCCCAGCGCGATGCCCGAGCCGGCCAGCCAGCCGGTCGCGGGCCTGGCCCCGATGCCGACGAGGACGGCCCCGGCCGGCAGCCGCCGCCCGGACTCCAGGACCACGGCGCCCGGCTCGACACGGGCCACGCGCGCGTGGGTGACGAGTTCGGCTCCGCTGTCGGCGTACCAGTCGGCCATGGGCGCCGCGATCTCGGCCGGCAGCGCCCCGGCCAGGGGCCGGCCGGCCGCCTCCACGACCGTCACGGCGCACCCCGCCTCGCGGGCGGCCGTGGCGAACTCGGCGCCGATCCAGCCCGCGCCGACCACCACGACGTCCCGCCGCTCGGCGAGAACGGCCCGCAGCCGCCCCGCGTCGTCGAGGGTGCGCAGCAGATGGACGCCGGGGACGCCCTCGCTGCCGGGCAGCGTGACCGGACCGGCACCGGTGGCGACGACCAGCGACCCGTACGGGACGGGGCCGCGCGCGGTGTCCAGCTCCCGGTCGTGCGGGCGTACGCCGGTCACCTCGCACCCCAGCAGCAGCTCGACCCCGAGCGCGCCGAAGTCGACGTCGAAGGCGGAGCCATCGGCCTTGCCGAGCAGCACGGACTTGGAGAGCGGCGGTCTGTCGTACGGCTGGTGGGGCTCCTCACCGATCAGCGTGACGGGTCCGGTGAAGCCCTGGTCCCGCAGGGCGACAGCGGTCTGCACTCCGGCCATGCCCGCACCGGCGATGACGACGTTCCTCGGCTCACTCACCCGGTCACCATAAACAGCTGACACACCGTCAGGACAGGGGGCCGCCCGGGGACGCCTTACGGGGCGGCGGGGACCGGGGTTAGGCTGGCCGGGCTGAACCACTCGCGGGAGTCCGGGCGCACCGGGCTGAGAGGGAGGCTGGACGGCCTCCGACCGTACGAACCTGATCCGGGTCATGCCGGCGAAGGGAGGGGCTGGACGCCCATGCACGCACACCACTCCAACCAGCACGCACACCGCGCCGACACCTCGGACGCGCTGCCGGACGTACTGGTCGTCGGAGGCGGGATCATCGGTCTCGTCACCGCCTGGCGGTCGGCGCAGCGCGGACTGCGCACCGCGGTCGCCGACCCGCAGCCGGGCGGCGGAGCCGCACAGGTCGCGGCCGGGATGCTGGCGGCCGTCACGGAACTCCACTACGGCGAGCAGGTCCTGCTCGGGCTGAACCTGGAGTCCGCCCGCCGCTATCCGGCGTTCGCCGCCGAGCTGGAGGAGGCTTCAGGACAGGATCTCGGCTACCGCTCCTGCGGCACCCTCGCCGTGGCGCTCGACCTCGACGACCGGGCACATCTGCGGGAGCTGCACGCACTTCAGCGCCGCTCGGGCCTGGAGTCCGAGTGGCTCACGGGGCGCGAGTGCAGGCGCCTCGAACCGATGCTCGCGCCGGGCGTACGCGGCGGGCTGCGGGTGGACGGCGACCACCAGGTGGACCCACGACGGCTGGCGAAGGCGCTGCTCACCGCGTGCGAGCGGGCCGGGGTCGTCTTCCACCGCGACCGGGCCGAGCGTCTGACGGTGGAGCGCGGCCGGGCCACCGGTGTGGTGCTCGCCGGCGGCGTCGCGCTCAGCGCCGGCCAGGTGGTGCTGGCGGCCGGCAGCCGCAGCGGACAGCTCGCGGGCGTACCGGCCGACGTGCTTCCGCCCGTACGCCCGGTCAAGGGGCAGGTGCTGCGGCTGACGGTGCCGCCGGTGTACGCGCCGTTCCTCAGCCGGACCGTCCGGGCGGTCGTCCGGGGCAGCCACCTCTATCTGGTCCCGCGCGAGAACGGCGAACTTGTGATCGGCGCGACCAGCGAGGAGCTGGGCTGGGACACCACGGTCACCGCGGGCGGGGTGTACGAACTGCTCCGCGACGCCCATGAGCTGGTGCCCGGCATCACCGAACTCCCGCTCACCGAGACGATCGCGGGGCTGCGTCCCGCGTCGCCCGACAACGCGCCGCTGCTCGGCCCGAGCGCGCTGCCCGGCCTTCTGCTGGCCACCGGCCACTTCCGCAACGGTGTGCTGCTCACCCCCGTCACCGGCGATGTGATGGCCGAACTGCTCACCACCGGGGAGCTGCCCGCCGAGGCCCGCGCCTTCACTCCCCGGCGCTTCTCCCCCGTACAACAGGAGCAGTCCGCATGAACATGCCTCCCACACCCACGGACGTGCCGCCGGCCGATGCGCCGCCGGTCGCTGTGTCGGTCAACGGCGAACCCCGCAGGATCGCGCCGGGCACCACCGTCGATGTGCTGGTCACCGGCCTCACCAGCGCTCCGTCGGGGGTCGCCGCCGCGGTCAACGAGACCGTCGTACCCCGGGGCCTGTGGTCCCGCACCCCGCTCGGCGACGGCGACCGCGTCGAGATCCTCACCGCAGTCCAAGGAGGCTGAACCGGACATGGCAGACGATCCCCTCACTCTCGCGGACGCCGTCTTCTCCTCCCGGCTGATCATGGGGACCGGCGGTGCGCCGAGCCTCGATGTGCTGGAGAGGTCCCTGATCGCGTCGGGCACCGAACTCACGACGGTCGCGATGCGCCGCCTCGATCCCACGGTGCAGGGCTCGGTCCTCTCGGTGCTCGACAAGCTCGCCATCAAGGTGCTGCCGAACACCGCCGGCTGCTTCACGGCGGGCGAGGCGGTCCTGACCGCCCGCCTGGCCCGTGAGGCGCTGGGCACGGACTGGATCAAACTGGAGGTCGTGGCGGACGAGCACACCCTGCTGCCCGACCCGGTGGAGCTGCTCGACGCCGCCGAGACACTGGTCGACGACGGCTTCACGGTCCTGCCGTACACGAACGACGACCCGGTCCTGGCCCGGCGGCTGGAGGAGGCGGGCTGCGCGGCGATCATGCCGCTCGGCTCCCCCATCGGCTCCGGGCTCGGTATCCGCAACCCGCACAACTTCCAGCTCATCGTGGAGCGGGCCGGAGTGCCGGTGATCCTCGACGCGGGGGCCGGTACGGCGTCGGACGCGGCGCTGGCGATGGAGCTGGGGTGCGCGGCCGTGATGCTGGCGTCGGCGGTGACGCGCGCGCAGGAGCCGGAGCTGATGGCGTCGGCGATGCGGCGGGGCGTGGAGGCGGGCCGGCTCGCGTACCGGGCGGGCCGGATCCCCCGGAGGCACTTCGCCCGGGCGTCGTCACCGGAGGAGGGCCGTGCGGCCCTCGATCCGGAGCGGCCCGCCTTCTGAGGGGCGCGCGGCCCTCCACCGGAGCGGCCCGCGTTCCAGGGCCTCCCACTCGGATCGGGCGGGGGCCGCGGAGGGGTGTGATGCCTTCCCCGTGGCCCCCGCCCGCCCTGTCACAGCTCGGCTTCAGTCGCGGCCGATTCACCAGGACGGCTTAGGCCCTGTCAGCGCCGACTCGTACACTCGCCAGCGTGGATACGACGCTTGGTGACCCGCAAGCCCCGCTCGTCGGGCAGCTGCTCGACGGCCGCTACCGGGTGGAGGCGTGCATCGCCATCGGTGGCATGGCCACGGTCTACCGGGCCGTCGACACCCGTCTGGACCGGGTGGTCGCCCTCAAGGTGATGCACCCCGCGCTGGCGGTCGACGCCACGTTCGTGGAGCGGTTCATCCGCGAGGCCAAGTCCGTCGCACGCCTCGACCACCCCAATGTGGTCGGCATGTTCGACCAGGGCGCGGACGGCGCGCATGTCTATCTGGCGATGGAGTACGTCGCCGGGTGCACGCTGCGCGACGTCCTGCGCGAGCGGGGCGCGCTGTGCCCCCGCGCCGCCCTGGACATCCTGGAGCCGGTGCTGGCCGCACTCGGCGCCGCGCACCGGGCCGGATTCGTCCACCGCGACATGAAGCCGGAGAACGTCCTGATCGGGGACGACGGCCGGGTCAAGGTCGCCGATTTCGGCCTCGTCCGGGCCGTGGACACCGAGACGAACAGCACGGGCACCATCCTGGGCACCGTCTCCTATCTGGCCCCCGAGCAGATCGAGCAGGGCACGGCCGACACCCGGGCGGACGTGTACGCCTGCGGTGTGGTGCTGTACGAGATGCTGACCGGCGCCAAACCGCACAGCGGCGACACCGCCGCCCAGGTCCTCTACCAGCACCTCAACGAAGGCGTGCCCGCGCCGTCCGCCGCCGTACCGGGGCTCGCCGCCCGGCTGGACGGCCTGGTGGCGAGCGCCACCGCCCGGCACCCCGATGACCGGCCGTACGACGCCGTGGCGCTGCTCGGCCAGGTCCGTGAGGCCCGTGCCGCACTGAGCGACGCCGAGCTGGATGCCGTACCGCCGCAGGCGCTCCCGAGCGGGCCGATGGACTCCCGGGCGGCCGGGGCCGGCTCTTCCGAGGACCGTACGGATGTGATCCGGCGCCCGCTGCCCGCCGCGGGGATCAACCGGACCAGCCGTCTGGTGATGCCCCCCGCGGAGGAGCCCGAGCCCGGACGGCGGCCCGTGCGACGCGGCCGACGGACCCGCCGCGGTCTGGTCGCGTCGGTCGTCGCCGTCCTTCTGGTACTGGGGGTCGGCGCCGGTGTCTGGTACATCAACTCGGGCCAGTTCACCCGGGTCCCCTCACTCCTCGGCCAGCCCGAGAAGGCCGCGAAGTCGCGGCTGTCGGCCGCCGGTCTCGACGTGAAGAAGACCGAGCACAAATTCAGCGACACCTACGACCGCGGCCAGGTCATGAGCAGCAGTCCGGCGTCGGGCGCCCGCATCCGGGACAACGACGCGGTGTCCCTGGTCGTCTCGCGCGGGCCCGAGATCGTCCGGGTGCCGCACGTCGGGGGTGAGCCGCTCGCACAGGCCCGGCAGGATCTGAAGAAGGCCGGACTGGCCTCCGGCATGGTCACCAAGGAGTTCAGCGAAGACGTCGACCGCGGCAAGGTGATCCGTACGGACCCGGCGTCCGGCACCCGGCACGCCGGTTCCGCGATCGCCCTGGTCGTCTCCAAGGGCGCCCCGGTCGACGTACCGGATGTCACGGGCGAGTCCCTGGAGGACGCCCGCGCCGACCTGCAGGACGAGAACCTCAAGGTCGTGGTCGCACCGGGGCGGATCAACTCCCCCGAGGACGCCGGGCAGATCGCCAAACAGTCACCCGCCGACGGGGCCCGGGCGGCGGAGGGCGACACCGTCACGCTGACGGTGTCCAAGGGCCCCCGGATGATCACCGTCCCCGATGTCACGGGCGACAACGTGGACGACGCCAAGAGCGCGCTCACCGACAAGGGCTTCAAGGTCCATGTCGACAAGCCGTTCCTGTCCTTCAGCGACACCGTCGACACCCAGTCCGTCGACGGCGGCAGCCAGGCCCCCGAGGGCAGCACCATCACCATCAAGACCAAGGGACTCTGAACACACCGTGCGCAACCCCATCGGCGGCCATGTCCCCGTGGCCGGCGGCCTCGCCAGGGCCGGACTGTCCTACGCCCGTGAACTGGGCGCGGAGACCGTGCAGGTCTTCGTGGCCAACCCGCGCGGCTGGGCCACCCCCACCGGGAACCCGGACCAGGACGAGCAGTTCCGCAAGGAGTGCGCGAACGAGTCGATCGCGGCCTATGTGCACGCGCCGTATCTGATCAACTTCGGCTCGCACACGGCCGCGACCGTGGAGAAGTCGGTGGAGTCCCTGCGCCACTCACTGCGCCGGGGCCGGGAGATCGGCGCGCTGGGCGTCGTCGTGCACACCGGCTCCGCGACCGGCGGCCGTCCGCGGTCCGAGGCGCTCGCGCAGGTCCGTACGCATCTGCTGCCGCTGCTCGACGAGCTGACCCACGACGACGACCCGTTCCTGCTGCTCGAATCGACGGCGGGCCAGGGCTCCTCGCTCTGCTCACGCACCTGGGACTTCGGCCCGTACTTCGAGGCGCTCGACTCCCACCCGCGGCTCGGCGTCTGCCTGGACACCTGCCACATCCACGCGGCCGGGCACGACCTCGCGGGTCCCGGCGGGATGGACCAGACCCTGGACCTCCTCGTGGACACCGTCGGCGAGGGCAGGCTCAAGCTGATCCACGCCAATGACTCCAAGGAAGCCACGGGCGCCCACAAGGACCGGCACGAGAACATCGGCGCGGGTCATATCGGGGCGGAGCCGTTCAGGGAACTGCTCGCCCACCCGGCGACCGAGGGGGTGCCGCTGATCATCGAGACCCCCGGCGGCAAGGAGGGGCACACGGCGGACGTGGCCCGCCTGAAGTCGCTCCGCCTCTGAGGAAACCCCTGAACAATTCCGCTGAACGGTTCCACCACCGGTGAGCAGCCCGCTCAGAGCTCGGGGCCGTCGCCGGGGCCTTCCTGGTACGAGTAGCGCTGCTCCTGCCAGGGGTCGCCGAGATTGTGGTACCCGCGCTCCTCCCAGAAGCCACGGCGGTCCGCGGTCATGTACTCGATCCCGCGGACCCATTTCGGGCCCTTCCAGGCGTAGAGCTTCGGTACGACGAGACGCAGCGGGAACCCGTGCTCGGCGGTCAGCAGCTCACCGGCCTTGTGGGTCGCGAAGAGAGTCTTCGCATCTGTGAATTCCGCCAGGCGCAGATTGGCGCTGTAGCCGTACTCGGCCCAGACCATCACATGGGTGACCTGGGGCGCGGGCGGTGCCAGCTCGACCAGGGTCCGGGCCCGTACGCCGCCCCATTCGGCCGACAGCATGGAGAACTTCGTCACGCAGTGCAGGTCGGCGACCACGGTGGAGAACGGCAGAGCCGAGAACTCCTCGTGGTTCCAGCAGTGCTTCTCACCGTCCGCGGTGGCGCCGAAGACCCGGAATTCCCACCGGTCGGGCTTGAATTTGGGGACGGGGCCGTAGTGCGTCACCGGCCAGCCGCGCTGCAGCCGCTGCCCCGGCGGGAGCTCGGACTGCACCGCTCCCTGTTGCTCCCGGCTCTCCGGCTGACCCATGTATCCATGGTGACAGACCTCGCGGGGTGGTCATGACCAGGTCTGCACCGATGAGGTCAACTCGTACTAAGCCTGCACTTACTGGACTGCCCCGGTGGGCGGTGACAGGATGCGCGGAATCTGCCCGGATCCACCCCTGGAAGGAGCCTCTGCGATGCAGGGCGACCCCGAGGTCATCGAGTTTCTCAACGAGCAGCTGACCGGAGAGCTCACGGCGATCAACCAGTACTTCCTGCACGCGAAGATGCAGGAGAACTTCGGCTGGACCAAGCTCGCGAAATACACCAGGTCCGAGTCGTTCGACGAGATGAAGCACGCCGAGATCCTCACCGACCGGATCCTCTTCCTGGAGGGGCTGCCGAACTACCAGCGGCTCTTCCACGTACGGGTGGGCCAGACGGTCACCGAGATGTTCCAGGCGGACCGGCAGGTCGAGGCCGAGGCCATCGACCGGCTCCGGCGCGGGATCGAGGTCATGCGCAACAAGGGCGACATCACATCCGCGAACATCTTCGAGTCGATCCTGGCGGACGAGGAACACCACATCGACTATCTCGACACCCAGCTGGAGCTGGTCGAGAAACTCGGTGAGCCGCTCTACATCGCCCAGCTGATCGAGCAGCCGGAGAGCTGAGAGGGACGGGCCGGGGCGGGGCTCAGGCGGCTTCGGGGAGCGGTGATCCGGCGGGCTCCGGCCGGCCGACGGGCTCCTGTGCGGGCTGCCGCCGCCCGTCGAGCAGTTCACGGCGGGGGCAGCTTCCCCGGCCGAGGAGCGCCTGGATGCTGCGTACGCAGCCGCCGCAGTCCGTACCGGCCTTGCAGGCCGACGCTATTTCGCGGGGGGTGCAGGCACCGGCGTCCGCGTGGTCCTTCACCTGCTTCTCGGTCACGCCGAAGCACGAGCAGACATACACGCGGGTTCACCTCCCGGACGGGATCGCTGACGACGGGCACCACCCCGAAGCAGCTTCAGCAGCTTCGGTGAGGCAATCCTAACCTTACCCGCCGCTCCGGGGGTGCAAAAGGGCCGTGGGGTCCGGATCGCTGTGATCCGCGCCCCACGGCCCTTTCCGCTGTACTGCCGGTGTCGCTGTCCTGCCGGTACCGCTGTCCTGCCGCCTACTGCGCCCGGTACATCTCCGCGACCAGGAACGCCAGGTCGAGCGACTGGCTGCGGTTGAGCCGCGGGTCGCAGGCCGTCTCGTAGCGCTGGTGCAGGTCGTCGACGAAGATCTCGTCGCCGCCGCCCACGCACTCGGTGACGTCGTCACCGGTCAGCTCGACATGGATGCCGCCGGGGTGCGTGCCGAGGCTCTTGTGGACCTCGAAGAAGCCCTTGACCTCGTCGAGCACGTCGTCGAAGCGGCGGGTCTTGTGGCCGGACGCCGCCTCGAAGGTGTTGCCGTGCATCGGGTCCGTGACCCAGACGACCTGGGCGCCGGACGCGGTGACCTTCTCGACCAGGTTCGGCAGCTTGTCGCGGACCTTGTCGGCGCCCATCCTGACGATGAAGGTCAGCCGGCCGGGCTCGCGGTCCGGGTCCAGCCGCTCGATGTAGCTGAGCGCCTCCTCCGGCGTGGTCGTCGGGCCGAGCTTCACGCCGATCGGGTTGCGGATCTGCGAGGCGAACTCGATGTGCGCGTGGTCCAGCTGCCGGGTGCGCTCGCCGACCCAGACCATGTGGCCGGACGTGTCGTAGAGCTTGCCGGTACGGGAGTCCGTGCGGGTCAGCGCCGACTCGTAGTCGAGGAGCAGCGCCTCGTGCGAGGCGTAGAACTCGACCGCGCGGAACTCCGCCGGGTCGGTCCCGCACGCCTTCATGAAGTTGAGCGCGCTGTCGATCTCGCGGGCGAGCTGCTCGTAACGCTGCCCGGACGGCGAGGACTTCACGAAGTCCTGGTTCCAGGCGTGCACCTGGCGCAGGTCGGCGTAGCCGCCGGTGGTGAAGGCGCGGACCAGGTTCAGCGTCGAGGCGGACGCGTGGTACATCCGCTTGAGCCGCTCGGGGTCCGGGATCCGGGACTTCTCGTCGAAGTCGAAGCCGTTGACCGAGTCACCGCGGTACGTCGGGAGCGTCACGCCGTCGCGGGTCTCGGTGCCCTTGGAGCGCGGCTTGGAGTACTGCCCCGCGATCCGGCCGACCTTCACCACGGGCACGGAGGCCGCGTAGGTGAGCACGGCGCTCATCTGCAGCAGCGTCTTCAGCTTCGCCCTGATCTGCTCCGCGGACACGGCGTCGAAGGCCTCGGCGCAGTCCCCGCCCTGAAGCAGGAACGCCTCGCCCCTGGCCACGGCTCCCAGACGCTCGCGCAGCTGGTCGCACTCGCCCGCGAAGACGAGCGGCGGATACGACGTGAGGTCCGCGATCACATCGCGCAGGGCTCCGGCATCCGGGTACTCGGGCTGCTGCACCGCGGGAAGGTGTCGCCAGGCCGCCTCTGCGGCGGGGGTTTGGGTTTCAGCGTTCACGGTCACACCGCCAACAGTACGGGGTCACCGTCACCGGTTCTGGTGGTGCCCGGTGGATGAGACGGACGGGCATCCCGGACGGGCATCGCCGATGCGCTACAGTCCCGACCATGTTCGCGACGACGATTCGAAACTGGTGGTGGACCGCTCATCCGGCGGCCCACTGACATCGCGCGCACAGACGAAGCGAAGGCCGCCCGAGGGGCGGCCTTCCGTGTTTCCACCGGCCGTTCCTCTCCGTATCCCCTCCCCGCACCGCGGGGCGCCCGGAAGGAACAACCCCGATGCTCATCAGCGCACTGCTGGACGACCACCGCCCCTTCGCCCTGCTGCGCAGGCGTGCTCCCGGCCATGACCACGACACGGTCGAGCTGCTGACCGGCGAGGTCCACGAGGTGGCACGGCTCGCGGACATCCCGGACGGCGGCAGCGGTCCGGTGCTGGCCCTGGTGCCGTTCCGGCAGATCGCGGAGCGCGGTTTCGACGTACGCGACGACGGGACTCCGCTGGCGGTGCTGGTCGCCGACGAGACGTACGAGCTGCCGCTCGGCGAGGTGCTCGACCAGCTGCCCGCCCACGGCGTGCAGGTCGAGGACGGCGGCTTCGACATCAGCGACGACGCCTACCGGGAGATCGTCGGACGGGTCGTCGCGGACGAGATCGGCCGCGGCGAAGGGGCGAACTTCGTCATCCGCCGTACGTACACGGGCTCGGTCCCCGGCTTCGGACGGGCGGACGCGCTGGCCCTCTTCCGGCGGCTGCTCGACGGTGAGCGGGGCGCGTACTGGACCTTCGTGGTGCACACCGGGGAGCGCACCCTGGTCGGCGCGAGCCCGGAGGTGCACGTCCGGATGTCCGGCGGGACGGTCGTGATGAACCCGATCAGCGGGACCTTCCGCTATCCGCCGGAGGGGCCGACCACCGAGGCGCTGCTTGAGTTCCTCGGCGACCGCAAGGAGACCGATGAGCTCTCCATGGTGGTGGACGAGGAGCTGAAGATGATGTGCACCGTCGGCGACATGGGCGGGGTCGTCGTCGGACCGCGGCTGAAGGAGATGGCCCATCTCGCGCACACCGAGTACGAGTTGCGGGGCCGCAGCTCGATGGATGTGCGGGAGGTGCTGAAGGAGACGATGTTCGCGGCGACTGTCACCGGTTCGCCGGTGCAGAACGCCTGCCGGGTCATCGAGCGGTACGAGGCGGACGGGCGCGGCTACTACGCGGGCGCGCTGGCGCTCATCGGGCGCGACGCGGGCGGGGCGCAGACGCTGGACTCGCCGATCCTGATCCGTACGGCGGACATCTCGGCCGGGGGCGCGCTGCGGGTCTCGGTCGGCGCCACGCTCGTACGCCACTCGGACCCGGCGAGCGAGGTCGCCGAGACCCATGCCAAGGGGGCGGGGGTGCTGACGGCCCTCGGAGTGCGGGAGGGCCGGCCCCGCCGGGAGACGGCGGGGCCGCGGCTCGCGGACGACCCCCGGGTGCGGGCCGCCCTGGAGTCGCGGCGGGCCGACCTCGCGCCGTTCTGGCTGCGGATGCAGGAGACGACCGCCACCGTGGCGGGCCATGCACTGGTGGTGGACGCGGAGGACACCTTCACCTCGATGCTGGCGCATCTGCTGCGGTCCTCGGGGCTGGAGGTGACGGTGCGGCGGTACGACGAGCCCGGTCTGCGGGAGAGCGTCCTGGGGCACCGGGGCCCGGTGGTGCTCGGCCCGGGGCCCGGCAACCCGGCGGACCGGACCGACCCGAAGATGCGGTTCCTGCGGGGGCTCACCGCGGAGCTGGTCCGCGACCACCGGCACGGGCTGCTCGGGGTGTGTCTGGGCCATGAGCTGCTGGCGGCCGAACTGGGCCTGGAGATCGTCCGGAAGGCGGTCCCCCACCAGGGCGCCCAGGAGCGCATCGACTTCTTCGGACGCCAGGAGACGGTCGGGTTCTACAACTCGTACACGGCGCGGTGCGACGACAGCGCGGCGGCGGAGCTGGCGATGCACCGGATCGAGCTGAGCCGTGAACCGGTCGGCGGCGAGGTGCACGCGCTGCGCGGGGACGGGTTCGCCGGTGTGCAGTTCCACCCCGAGTCGGTACTGACGAAGAACGGCGCCCGTCTCGTGGCCGGGCTGCTGGCGGGGGTGCTGGTGTAGACGGCCGTCCGGCGCGGACAGCGGACGTACGGCGCTGGTGCACGGCGTAGTGCGCGGGCCCGCTCAGCCTCGGCGGCGCGGGCCCGCCCGCCCGGGCTCAGCCGAAGAAGACCCCGGCCTCACGGTAGAGCGCGGGGTCGACCGTCTTGAGCCGTGCGGTCGCCTCGGCGATCGGCACCCGCACGATGTCCGTCCCGCTGAGGGCGACCATCTTGCCGAAGTCCCCGTCGCGTACGGCGTCGATCGCGTGCAGGCCGAACCGGGTGGCCAGCCAGCGGTCGAAGGCGCTGGGGGTGCCGCCGCGCTGGACATGGCCGAGGACGGTGGTGCGGGCCTCCTTGCCGGTCCGCTTCTCGATCTCGGTGGCGAGCCATTCGCCGACCCCGGAGAGCCGGGTGTGGCCGAAGGAGTCGAGGGTGCCGTCCTTGAGCACCGCGTCGCCGTCCCTGGGCATCGCTCCCTCGGCGACGACCACGATCGGGGCGTACGAGGCGCGGAAGCGCGAAGTCACCCAGGAGCAGACCTGGTCGATGTCGAAGCGCTGCTCGGGGATGAGGATGACGTTGGCGCCGCCGGCCAGCCCGGAGTGCAGGGCGATCCACCCCGCGTGCCGGCCCATCACCTCGACCACCAGGACGCGCATATGTGATTCGGCGGTGGTGTGGAGGCGGTCGATGGCCTCGGTCGCGATACCCACCGCCGTGTCGAACCCGAAGGTGTAGTCGGTGGCCGAGAGGTCGTTGTCGATGGTCTTCGGTACGCCGACACAGGGGACCCGGTACTCGTCCCAGAGGCGGCCGGCCACGCCCAGCGTGTCCTCGCCGCCGATCACGATCAGCGCGTCGACCCCGTCCCGTGCGAGGTTCTCCCGTACCCGGTCGACGCCGTCCCCGGTGCGGAACGGGTTGGTGCGCGACGAGCCGAGGATGGTGCCGCCGCGCGGCAGGATCCCGCGCACCTCCGGGATGCCGAGTGTGACGGTGTCGCCCTCCAGGGGGCCGCGCCAGCCGTCCTTGAATCCGGTGAACCCGAAGCCGTATTCCTGCACGCCCTTGCGGACGGCAGCCCGGATGACCGCGTTGAGCCCGGGGCAGTCGCCGCCCCCGGTCAGCACTCCGACCCGCATGGAACCACGTCCCTTCGCAGTGGAAGACACCGTTCGCAGTGGAAGACACCGCCGTCCACGCTACGGTGACCCAGGTCACAAAGGGATAGGGCGGAAGGTCAATTCCCGCCCTGCCGGGTGCGGTTGGCCTTGACTGCCGCGGCCTGTTCCGGACGAAGGGCTCTAGGCATCATCGAGGCCGCGCTCTATCGCGTACCGCACGAGCTCCACACGGTTGTGCAGCTGGAGCTTGCCCAGGGTGTTCTGTACGTGGTTCTGCACGGTGCGGTGCGAGATGACCAGGCGTTCGGCGATCTGCTTGTAGCTCAGCCCCTTCGCGACCAGCCGCAGCACCTCGGTCTCCCGCTCGGTGAGCTGCGGGGCCTTCGGCTCGTCGGAGGCCGCGGGCGCCGGGTCGGACGCGAGTCTGCGGTACTCGCCGAGCACCAGGCCCGCCAGGCCCGGCGTGAACACCGGGTCGCCTGCCGCGGTGCTGCGGACGGCGTCCGAGAGCTCCTGTGTACTGGCCGACTTCAGCAGATAGCCGGTGGCGCCGGACTTCACCGCCTCCAGTACGTCGGCGTGCTCACCGCTCGCCGAGAGCACCAGGACCCGGAGCCCGGGGTCGGCTCCGACCAGCTCCTTGCAGACCTGTACGCCCGGCATGCCCGGCAGGTTGAGGTCGAGCACCAGGACGTCGGGGGTGACGGCCCTGGCCCGCCGCACCGCCTGCGGGCCGTCGCCCGCCGTGGCGACGACGTCGAAGCCGGCGGCCGCCAGATCCCGGGCGACCGCGTCCCGCCACATCGGGTGGTCGTCGACCACCATCACCTTGACCGTCCGCTGCTCACTCATCCGGTTCCGCTCGCTCATGTCCGTCCGCTCCCCCGTGCGTTCCGCTTGTGCCCCGGATCCCGCGTGCTCCTCGGGACTTTCAGTTCCACCTCGGTGCCCTGACCCGGTACCGAGATCAGCTCGGCGCTGCCACCCAGATCCCGCAGCCGGCCGCGGATGGAGAGAGCGACACCGAGACGCCCCTCCCCCTCGGCGACCGCGAGCCTCCCCGCCGGGATACCGGGGCCGTCGTCCCGTACGGTCACGATCACCTCGTCCGGCTCGTCCTCCAACAGGATCCACGCCCGGGCTCCGCTGCCCGCGTGTCTGCGGACATTGTCCAGGGCGGCACTGACAGCCGCGGCGAGCTCCTTCGCGGCCACCGGCTCCAGGAACACCGGAGCACCCGGTTCCGCGAAGGTCACCCGCGATCCGGCGTTCGGGGCGAGCAGCGCCCGCAGGTCGCAGGGCCCCGGCTCAGGCCCGCCGGCTTCCCGCGCACCGGGCTCCCGTCCGGCCCCGTACCCGCCGCCCCGCCTGTCCGGTCCGTCCCGTCCATCCGGTCCGTCCCCGTCAGTGCCGCCGGGAGCCCCGTCGGTGCTGACGGGGTCCCGGGCCGGCGGGACGAGACCGCTGGAGACCAGGGTGCGCAGGGCCACCTCCTGCTCCCCCGCCATCCTGCCGAGCTCGGCCGACTCCCCGCCCAGCTCGGCGCCACGCCGCTGCACCATGGCCAGCACCTGGAGCACGCTGTCGTGGATGTCGCGGGCCAGCCGCTCCCGCTCACGGGTGGCCGCCTCGATCTCCAGGGCGCGCGCGAGAGTGCGCTCGGAAGCCCGGGCGACCTCGACGATGTAGCCGATGGCGATGGAGGCGATCCACACCAGGATCACGTTGTGGATGGTGTCCCCGCTGGGCTCACCGCGCTCGGTGACGTTGGCGACCGCCACCAGCGACGACGCGAAGGCGGCCCAGCGCCAGCCGCCCTTGATGGCGAAGGCCAGGACGGAGCCGGCGGTCCATATGGACGGCATCGTCGTGGCGCCCCCGACGACCCGGGCGTGCGAGTCGGCGACGGGCGTCAGCAGGATGCCCGCGAGGGCGACGGTGAGATCGGCGCCCAGGAAGCGCTTGGTGCAGCGGGCGGCGTTGGCCACCCTGGGAAGGGTCGCCAGGGTCCAGACGGTCAGTACCGCGAAGTAGCCGATGGCCACCCACGGGCGGTGGAACTCCCGGTAGGCGAAAGCGAACAGCAGGATCGCGTAGACCATCGTCAGCACGCGGTACGCGGTCAGAGCCCGCCACAGGGGCAGCTCCACCGACATCCGTACGACGCGCTCGCGCCGGTCCTTCGCCATCACACCCACCCCTGACGGACAGTACGGCTAGCTGCCGGACCCGTCCGCCCCGTCGCTCTTCTCTCCGGCCCCGGCGGCCTCGGCGGCCTTCCGGGCCTTGTCCTCGTCCGCGATCCGGCGCTTGGCAGCGGTCGCGTAGATGTCCACGTACTCCTGGCCGGAGAGCTTCATGATCTCGTACATGACCTCGTCGGTCACCGAGCGCAGGATGAACCGGTCGTTCTCCATGCCGTAGTAGCGGCTGAAGTCGAGCGGCTTGCCGATCCTGATGCCCGGCCGCATCAGCTTGGGCATGACCTGTCCGGGCGGCTGGATCTTCTCGGTGTCGATCATCGCGACGGGGATGACGGGGGCACCGGACGCCAGCGCCACCCGGGCGAGGCCTCCGGGCTTGCCCCGGTAGAGGCGGCCGTCCGGTGAGCGGGTGCCCTCCGGGTAGATCCCGAAGAGTTCGCCCCGGGCCAGCACCTCGACACCACTCCTGATCGCGGCCTCACCCGCGCCGCGGCTGCCCGAGCGGTCGACCGGCAGCTGGCCGACGCCCTTGAAGAAAGCGGCGGTGAGCTTCCCTTTCACACCGGGCGACGTGAAGTACTCGGCCTTGGCGATGAAGGTGACCTTGCGGTCCATCACGGCGGGCAGGAAGAAGGAGTCCGAGAACGACAGATGGTTGCTCGCGAGGATGGCGGGCCCCTCCGCGGGGATGTTCTCAAGCCCTTCCACCCAGGGCCTGAAGGCGACCTTCAGAGATCCCCCGATGGCGAACTTCATTGCGCCGTAGATCAACTCGCATGCCTTCCTGTGACGGTCGGACCGACCATATCCCGCGCGGGGCGTGCGCCCCCGGCCATCCGCCCCCGGTCCTGGGGTGACGGCCCTGGTCGGTGTCGGTCCGGTCGCGTACGGTGAAGTACACCTTTCGAGACCTGACGAACAGGAGACCCCGGTGCCGGTGCTTCCTGGAGCCGAGCCCTACCGCCACGAAGGCGGAGAGACCGGCGTCCTCCTCTGCCATGGATTCACCGGATCGCCGCAGTCGCTGCGGCCCTGGGCCGGGTATCTGGCCGAGCAGGGACTGACGGTCTCGCTGCCGCTGCTTCCGGGGCACGGCACGCGCTGGCAGGACATGCAGGTCACCGGCTGGCAGGACTGGTACGCGGAGGTGGACCGCGAGCTGCGCGCCCTGCTCGACCGGTGCGAGCGGGTCTTCGTCTTCGGCCTCTCGATGGGCGGCGCGCTGGCCCTGCGGCTGGCCGCCAAGCACGGCCACTCGGTGAGCGGCCTCGTCCTGGTCAACCCGCTGAACAAGGTGCACGGCCTCGCGGCGCAGGCGCTCCCGGTCGCCCGGCATCTGGTGCGTACGACGAAGGGGATCGCCAGCGACATCGCGCTGGGCGGCTCCGTCGAGGTGGGTTACGACCGGGTGCCGCTGCACTGCGCCCACTCGCTGCGGCGTTTCTGCCGGCTGGTGGACCGTGAACTGCCCCAGGTCACTCAGCCGTTGCTGCTGCTGCACAGCGCCGAGGACCATGTGGTGCGGCCCTCGGACTCGGCCCGCATCCTCAGCCGGGTCTCGTCGACGGACGTCGAGGAGGTCCTGCTGGAACAGAGCTACCACGTGGCGACGTTGGACCACGATGCGGAGCGGATTTTCGAGCAGAGCCACGCGTTCATCGGCCGCCTCGCTCCGAGCGTCGGGATGAAGGGGAGCACCACCGGTGGCTGAGAACGAGGCGGAGCGCGAACCGCAGCCGATCGACGAGGAAGCGGTGTGGGCGGCGATCGTCGCGGGGTACGGCGAGGAGCCCGCCGATCCCGCGGGCACCAAGCCCTTCAAGTCGGTGGAGGACCTCGCCCTGCTGGAGGAGGGGGTCAACGCCGACGGGGCCCGGGAGCCGGCGGCCGAGGAACCGGACGCGGACGCCGAGCCCGGTCCGGCGAGCGGGCCCGGCCGGCCGCTGGGCAGCTCGGTCGTCTTTGCCCCGGGCGTCGGCGGCCCGCGCGACCACGGCCTGGCGCAGCCGTCCGACGACGACCTCGGCCCTTCGGACGAGGGCCACTTCGTCCAGCCCGACCCGGATCTCCCCGAGGCGGACGTCACAGCGAAGTTCGCGTGGCTGGCCGTCGTGGGCGGGCCGGTGCTGCTGATCCTCGCCGTGGTGCTGAGCTGGGACATGACGTGGTGGCTCGCGACGCTCGGTATCGGCGGGTTCCTCGGCGGGTTCGCGGCGCTGGTGGTGCGGATGGGGCCGGGGGACGACGACGAGGACGATCCCGGCCGGGGCGCCGTGGTCTAGGACTGCTGCCCTTGGTTTGATCCGGTCGCCTCAGGCGCCGGACGGGCCGGTCCGTACCCGGAGCGCCGCGAGTACCGGGAGATGGTCGGACGCCGCCCGGAGGTCCGCCTGCGGGATGTCCTGCGGCACTCCGCACCCCAGTACCTCGACCTCCGGCGTCGCGAAGACCGCGTCGATCCGCCGGTCCGGGTCGGCCGCCGGGTAGGTGTGCTCGCCGCCCCACGGCTTCACCGCACGGCAGTCCTGGAGCTCCGCCGCCAGCCGCCGGAAACTCCGGCCGTCCGGGCGGTCGTTGAGGTCTCCGGCGACGACCGCGTGCGGGACGTCCATCGAGCCGAGCCGGTCGAGCAGCAGCCCCGCCTGCGTGTGGCGCTCGGCGGGCTGCAGGCTCAGATGGCAGTTGAGCACACCGAGCCGGGCACCCCCGATACGGATCACGGCGGTCGCGAAACCGCGCCGGTGCTGCCCCGGGGTGCGCGGCAGGAGCACGTCCTCGCTGCGCTCCACCGTGGCGCGCAGCGAACAGAGCAGCAGCGGGCCGGCCGCGGGGGCTCCGCCGCCGAGTGTCACCAGGTCGGTGGCGGCCGCGAGCCGGGCCGCGGCCTTGCGCCAGCGGAAGAAGCGCGGGGCCTCCTGGATGAGGACCAGATCGGGGTCGCAGGCACGGATCACCCGGACCAGCGCCGCGCGGTCGTCGCGCATCGAGCGGATGTTGTAACTGAGCACCCGGATTACGGCCGAGCCGCTCTCAGTACGAGATTCGGGCAGCGTAGTGATCGCCATGGGCGACACCCTACGACGGGCAGTTGGACCGGCGCCTGCCGCATCCCCGGGGATGCGGCAGGCGCCGGTCCAACTGCCCGTGTCAGCCCTGGCGGGCCAGGTCTGCGGCGCCCACCAGCCCTGCCTCGCCGCCCAGTTGGGCCGCGAGCACCTGGGCGTGCGGTCGCCACGCGCCGCCGATCAGCCAGCGCCGGAACGACTTGCGGATCGGGTCGAGGACCAGTTCGCCCTCGTCCGACACACCACCGCCGACGATGAAGGCCGAAGGGTCGAAGAGCGAGGCCAGATCGGCCAGACCGGCGCCGGCCCAGCGGGCCAGCTCGCGGAACGAGTCGATGGCCACCGGGTCGCCCTGGCGGGCGGCCTCGCTGATGTGCTTGCCCTGGATGCCGCCGGGGGTGCCGTCGCCGAGGCCGAGCAGCACCTGTGCGTGGTCCGGGGTGGCGTTGGCGCGCTGCGTCGCGTACCTGACGAGGGCCCGGCCCGACGCGTACTGCTCCCAGCAGCCCTGGCTGCCGCAGCCGCACAGCAGCCCGTCCGGGACGACCCGGATGTGGCCGAACTCGGCGGCCACACCGAACCGTCCACGGCGCAGCTTGTTGCCGATGATGATGCCGCCGCCGAGACCGGTGCCGATCGTGATGCAGATGACGTCCTCGTGCCCCTGGCCCGCACCGAACTTGTACTCGCCCCAGGCAGCCGCGTTGGCGTCGTTCTCCACGACCACGGGCAGGCCGATGCGCTGCTCGACCTTGTCCTTGAGCGGCTCGTGCCGCCAGTTGATGTTCGGCGCGAAGAGGACGGTCGCCCGCTTGTCGTCCACGTATCCGGCTGCCCCGATGCCGACCGCCTCGATCTCGTGCCCCTTGCCGGCCTCGGAGACTGCCGCGCAGATAGCGTCGACGATGCCTTCGGCGGTCGGCGGGGTGGGCACCCTGTGCACATCGAGAATGGCGCCCTCTTCGTCGACCACTCCGGCCGCGATCTTCGTGCCGCCGATGTCGACGCCGATGGTGAGTCCCATGAGTCCCTCAGTTTTCGGTCGAGCCCCGCTGAGGGGCAACCGTACCCGAGGGCCGCAGGCCCGGGGTGATCAGTCCAGATCGATGCGCTCGGCCGGGCCGGGGCCCTCGTCGCCGCCGTCGTCCTTGCCCGCGTCCCGGCCCTCGGCCGTTTCCCGGCCCGCGGTCCACCGCTGTTCCTGCTTCTCCACCGCCGAACGGTAGGCGGCGAGGAGTTCACCGCCGGCGGCCGCCAGGTGGTCGAAGACATCGGGGTTGCGCTCGACCACGGGCTCGACGACGGACTTCGCCTGGCTGAGGAACTGCTGCACGGCGCCCTGGGCGGCCATGCCGGGGAGCGACGACTGGAAGTCGGACACCTTGTCGGCGACCGCTTCGAAGAGCTTCTTGAGCTCGTCGGCCGCCGATCCCTCGGGGCTTCCGTACTGGGCGCGGCGGCGGGCCTTCTCCGCTGCGAGGTCCTCGGCGCAGGCCTTCGCCCAGGCGTCCGAGTCGGTGTCGGGCTGCTCGGTGGCTTCGCTCATGGCGGACTCCTGCGACGGATACGGGTGTACTTCGGACCGTACTTACGACGTTACCCGAACGGCCCTGCTACGTTCACCGGCCCGGTCAGCGGCGGTCGGGCCGCTCGGTCGACGGCTCCGTATCCGGCCCGGTCAGCGGCTCTGCGGCCACAGCCCCGGATCGGGCGCGAACCGGATGCCCAGCACCCCGTCCGTGAGCCCCGCGCCCTCGACCGTGCAGCGGCGGAGCGCCGACGGCAGGGTGACGGTCCTGCGGAACGGCCCTGCGGTGAGCAGCAGTTCGTCGCCGCGCCGCACCAGGCCCAGCTCCTCCTTGACCGCGCCGGGCAGCGGAAGCTGCCAGACCAGCACGCCGTCGTCGGCGAGCCGGTCCTCGACGCTCCACTCCGGGGCCGCCGCACGGCGAGCGGCCGGGCGTTCCAGCGGGACCAGCTCGTCGGCGGTGCGCGGGGCGCGTCCCAGATGGGGAAGTTCCGCCACGTCCACGTCGCCGAAGCAGGCCGACAGCTCCTTGAGGTGCTCCTGCTGCTGTGCCGCGAGCGCAGCGAGCCAGGGGTCGCGGGAGCCGGTGGGCAGCAGCCGGTTCGCGACGACCAGGTCGAGGGTGCGGCGGTACAGGGCGATCCCGGTACGGGCGGTGCGCAGCGCCCGGGTGGCGGCGGGTCCCGGCTCGGCCACCAGCCGCACGGTGGTGTCCGGGTCGTCGATCCTGGCCTGGACCGCGGCCAGTTCGTCCTCCCACCGGGCGGTCGTCCCGTACACCCACTGCGCGGGCATCGGGACGCCCGCGAGCTGGGCCAGCATCGGGCGCAGCGCCCGGGCCGCCTGCCGCTCGGGCGGCAGCAGCCGGCGCAGGTAGCGGCGGAGCTGCTCGGGGAGGGCGAGGACGGCCAGGGTCTCCTGGACGGGAGGCATGTCGACGACGGTCAGGTCCCACTCGGCGCTGTCGACGGTGCGCAGCGCGTGCAGCAGCGCGAGCTGCCCGGCGCCCGGCAGCTCGGTCAGCTCCTCCTCCTCCAGCCTGGCAGCGCCGAGCAGATCGAGGGCCGCGGCGCCGCGTTCCTGGAGGGCCAGCAGTTCGGTACGGAAGTGTGCGCCGGAGTCGATCCGTTCGGCCCGCACCCCCGCGTCGCGGGCGGCGGACAGACTCTCACCCGGGTCCGGGTCGGTGGAGAGCAGCAGGACCCGTTCGCCTTCGCGGGCGGCCGCCAGCGCGGTGGCCGCCGCGACGGTGGTGCGGCCCGCGCCGCCGAGGCCGGTGACGAGGACCGTACGCATCGGGCGTCAGCCCTCGGACTGTGCTGCGGCGCCCGACTCGACCCGCTTCTTCAGACCGGCCAGGGCGCGGTCGATGATGACCTTCTCGGCCTTGCGCTTGATCATCCCGAGCATCGGGATCTTGACGTCGACGGTCAGCCGGTAGGTGACCTCGGTGGCGTCACCGGCCGGGGCGAGGAGGTACGTACCGTCGAGCGCGCGGAGCATCTGCGACTTGACCAGCGTCCAGCTGACCTCGTCGGCGCCGGTCCAGGTGTACGCGAGGGTGTGGTCGTCCTTGATCGCGCCGGCGTCGAGCACCAGCCTGACCTGCTCGGCGCGGCCCTCGGCGTCGGTGGAGAGCACTTCGGCCTCCTTGACCTCGCCGGTCCACTCCGGGTAGCGGGCGAAGTCGGCGATCACGCCCATGACGTCGGCCGGTGCGGCCTCGATCGTGATGCTTGAGCTGGTGTGTTCAGCCATCGCCGTGGCTCCTCCAGTGCGGAATCCGGTGTGCATGCGCTGTGAAGGCTATCGCGTGCGCACCGGACCGCTGACCGCCCACCACCGACCGGCTACCGCTGACCGCCCACCACTGACCGCTACCACTCCATGACCCAGGGCCGCGAGGTCGAAGCGAAGTGGCCGACGTTCACGCACTCGGTCCGGCCGACACGGACCCGGCGGGACAGGGGCTGGTGCACATGCCCGAAGAGCGCGTACTTCGGGCGGATGCGCTGGATCGCGGCGAGCAGGGCGCGGCTGCCCCGCTCGAAGCGGCGGGCCACCGTGTCGTACACCAGCTCCGGGACCTCGGGCGGGATGTGCGTACAGAGCACGTCGACGTCGCCGAGCGCCTCGATCTTGGCCGCGTACTCCTCGTCGCTCACCTCGTAGGGCGTGCGCATCGGGGTCCTGAGGCCGCCGCCGACGAAGCCGAAGACACGGCCGCCGATCTCGACGCGCTCGCCGTCCAGGACGGTCGTACCGGGGCGGGCGTACTCGCGCCAGAGCGGTGGGATGTCGACGTTGCCGTAGGTCGCGTACGTCGGAGTGGGGAAGGCCGCGAACATGTCGGCGTACTGGCTGCGCACCGCCGTCTCGATCGCGGTGTCGCGGTCCACCCCGCTCCAGAGCCTGCGGCCGAGGTCGCGCGCCTCGTCGAAGCGGCGCGCGGTGCGCAGCTCCACGATGCGGTCGGCGTTCTCGACCCCGAAGAGGTCGGGGAAGATCCCGCGGGAGTGATCGGCGTAGTCCAGGAAGAGGACCAGGTCGCCGAGGCAGATGAGAGCGTCGGCGCCGTCGCCGGCCCTCGCCAGACCGCTGGTGTTGCCATGGACGTCACTGACCACATGCACGCGCATGGAGATCACCCTAGGACTCCTGGGCACAACATGGATAGAGGGTGCCGGACCTGCGAATACCGCCGCCGCTCGACATGCGTGGACTACTCTGCGCGAAGCACAGCGGTGTCGTGTGACGCATGGAACATCTGGCCGGAACCCCCTATCGGGAACCGCGTACCCATGGGTAACGTCCGGGCGGTCAGGTCCAGTCGTGGCGACAGCGATGTCGACCAGAGGAGCAGCAGTCTTGCGTGAGTTCAGCCTTCCGGCCCTGTACGAGGTCCCATCGGACGGCAATCTGACAGATCTGATCCGCCGCAACGCCGCTCAGCACCCCGATGCCGCGGTGATGGGCCGCAAGGTGGCCGGCGCCTGGACCGATGTCACCGCCGCCCGGTTCCTCACCGAGGTCCATGACGCCGCGAAGGGCCTGATCGCCGCGGGTGTGCAGCCCGGGGACCGGGTCGCGCTGATGTCCCGTACCCGGTACGAGTGGGTGCAGCTGGACTTCGCGATCTGGAGCGCGGGCGCGATCACCGTGCCGGTGTACGAGACCAGTTCGGCCGAGCAGGTGCAGTGGATACTCGGCGACTCCGGAGCGGTCGCGGTGCTCGTGGAGAGCGACGCGCACGCCGCGACCGTGGAGGCCGTACGGCACTCGCTGCCGGCCCTCAAGCACGTCTGGCAGATCGACCGGGGCGCCGTCGACGAGCTCAGGGCGAGTGGCGCCGGGGTCACGGACGCGACCGTGGACGAGCGCAGCTCCCGGGCGCGGGCCGACGATCCGGCCACCATCGTCTACACGTCGGGGACCACCGGCCGCCCGAAGGGCTGCGTGCTGACCCACCGCAGCTTCTTCGCCGAGTGCGGCAACATCGTGGAGCGGCTGAAACCGCTGTTCCGCAGCGGCGAGTGTTCGGTGCTGCTCTTCCTGCCCGCCGCGCATGTCTTCGGCCGGCTGGTCGAGGTCTCCTCCGTGATGGCGCCGATCAAGATCGGCTGCGTACCGGACATCAAGCACCTCACGGACGAACTGGCCTCCTTCAGGCCGACGTTGATCCTGGGCGTGCCCCGGGTCTTCGAGAAGGTCTACAACTCGGCGCGCGCCAAGGCGCAGGCCGACGGCAAGGGAAAGATCTTCGACAAGGCCGCGAACACCGCCATCGCCTACAGCCGCGCGCTCGGTACCCCGCAGGGCCCGTCCGCGGGCCTGCGGATCAAGCACAAGGTCTTCGACCGGCTGGTCTTCAGCAAGCTGCGGGCGGTACTCGGCGGACGCGGCGAGTACGCGATCTCCGGTGGCGCGCCGCTGGGCGAGCGGCTCGGCCACTTCTACCGGGGCATCGGCTTCACAGTGCTGGAGGGGTACGGCCTCACCGAGTCCTGTGCGGCGACCGCCTTCAACCCGTGGGACCGGCAGAAGATCGGCACGGTCGGCCAGCCGCTGCCCGGTTCGGTCGTACGGATAGCGGACGACGGCGAGGTGCTGCTGCACGGCGAGCACCTGTTCAGCGGCTACTGGAACAACGAGACGGCGACGGCCGATGCGCTGGCGGACGGCTGGTTCCACACCGGTGACATCGGCACGCTCGACGAGGACGGCTATCTCGCGATCACCGGCCGCAAGAAGGAGATCATCGTCACCGCGGGCGGCAAGAACGTCGCCCCCGCGGTGATCGAGGACCGCATCCGTGCTCATGCCCTGGTCGCCGAGTGCATGGTGGTCGGCGACGGGCGGCCGTTCATCGGCGCGCTGATCACGCTGGACGAGGAGTTCCTGGCGCGGTGGGCCGAGGAGAACGGCAAGCCGGTGGGGTCCACCGCGCTGTCGCTGCGCGAGGACCCGGAGCTGCTCGCCGAGATCCAGCGGGCGGTGGACGACGGCAACGCGGCGGTCTCCAAGGCCGAGTCCGTCCGCAAGTTCCGGGTACTGCCCGCGCAGCTCACCGAGGAGGCGGGGCACATCACACCGTCGCTGAAGCTCAAGCGCGCTGTGGTGGCGAAGGACTTCGCGGACGAGATCGAAGCGATCTACCGGGGCTGACCTGGCACCACACGAGAACCGGGTGCGGGCCGCGCGGCCCGCACCCGGTCGCGGTTCCGGCTACGGCTACGGCTACGGCTACGGCTACGGCTACGCACACGGTCCCGGTTCCGCACCGGCTCCGGTTCCGGTTCCGGTTCCGTCAGAGCAGTGCCCTCAGAGCAGTTCCCTGAGCTTCTCGGCGAGCAGGTCCCAGCGCCACTTCTCCTCGACCCACGCCCGGCCGCGCTCGCCCATCCGCCGCCGCAGCCCGGGGTCCTGGAGCAGCGTGACGATCCGGTCCGCCGCGTCATCGGCCGAGCCGCCCCGCACCACCCAGCCGGTCTCACCGTCGAGCACCGCGTCGGGCGCGCCGCCCGAATCGCCCGCCACCACCGGCAGCCCGGTCGCGGACGCCTCCAGGTAGACGATGCCGAGCCCCTCCACATCGAGCCCGCCCCTGCGGGTGCGGCACGGCATGGCGAAGACGTCGCCCGCGCCGTAGTGCGCGGGCAGCTCCGCCCAGGGCACCGGCCCGGTGAAGCGCACCGAGTCCGCGACGCCCGTCCGTGCCGCCAGTTTCTCCAGGTCCCCGGCGTACGGTCCGCCGCCCACGATCAGCAGCACCGCGTCCGGCACCTCCCGCAGGATCCGGGGCATCGCCAGGATCAGGGTGTCCTGCCCCTTGCGCGGGACGAGCCGCGATACGCACACGACCACCGGCCGGTCCGTGAGCCCGAGCCGGGCGCGTACCGCCGCACCGCCCGAGGCCGGGTGGAAGGTCTTCTCGTCGACGCCCGGCGGCAGTTGAACCATGCGGGCGGCGGCCGCCGGGGACAGCGCGGCGGCGATCCGCGAGCGGGTGTACTCGCCGAGGTAGGTGAGTGTGTCCGTGCCTTCGCCGATGCGCCGCAACAGCTGCCGCGCCCCGGGCAGCTGCGCCCAGCCCGCCTCGTGGCCGTGCGTGGTGGCGACGATCCGTTCGGCGCCGGCCGCCCGCAGCGCCGGAGCCATCAGGCCGAGCGGGGCCGCCGCCCCGAACCACACCGACGTACAGCCGTGTTCGCGCAGCAGCCCGCTCGCCCTCGCCGTGACGCGCGGGGTGGGCAGGAGCATCGTGGTCCGGTCGCGTACGACCGTGAACGGCTGCTCCGCGTCGAACGCGGCGGTGGCCGCCGCGCCCTCGGCGCCGCGCTTCCAGGTGGAGGCGTAGACGACGAGCTGTCCGGGGTCCAGACGCAGCGCCATGTTGTGCAGGAACGCCTGGATACCGCCGGGGCGCGGCGGGAAGTCATTGGTCACGATCAACGTCTTGTGCATCGCCGCCGACAGTACCCAACGGCCCTGCCTCACCGCTCCCGCCCGCCCTCGCACGGCATCATGACCCCGATGTCGGAGCACACCACGGCGCAGGCCGTCACAACGGACGGGGCGGTCCGGCGGGCCGTACGCGGCACGGCGCTTCCGGTCGTGGTGTGGGCCGCGACCAGGGCGCTGCTGATGCTCTGCGTGTTCAAGGTCCTTGTCGTCCCGGGGGCCGACGTCACCGTCGATGTGTCGGGGATCTACCACGGCTGGTACGAGGTGCTGCGGACCGGCACCTTCCCGCTTTCCGACGTGACCTGGCAGTACCCGCCCGGTGCGGCACTCGCGGTCCTCTCCCCCGCCCTGCTGCCGTTCCTCGGCTACGCACCGGCCTTCTTCGTGCTGACCCTCATCGCCGACGCGGTGGTGCTCGGTCTGCTGGTGTACACGGCGGGCCGGCCCGGCAGACGGCCGGCCGGCGTCTGGGTGTGGGTGGGGGGCCTGCCGCTGCTCGGCCCGACCGCGTACTCCAGGTACGACCTGATGGTGACCGCGGTCGCGGTGGCCGCGCTGCTGGCCGGGGCCCGCCGGCCGCGCACCATGGGCGCGCTGGCCGCGTTCGGGGCCCTGCTCAAGGTCTGGCCCGCGCTGCTGCTCGCGGGCGTGCGGCGCGGCCGTACCGCGCGCCGGTCCTGGTCGGCCTTCGCGGCGACGGCAGCGGGCCTGCTGCTGCTCGCGGGCACGGCGGTGCCCGGCGCCTTCGCCTTCCTCACCTTCCAGCGCGAGCGGGGCACCGAGGTCGAGTCGCTGGGTGGTCTGGTCTTCCAGGTGGCCCGGCAGTTCGGCTGGCAGGGGCAGGTGCTGCTCACCTACGGCTCGGTGGAGTTCGTCGGACCATATGTCCACGCGGTGAGCGCCGTCGCGCTGGGGCTGACCGCCGCGGCCTTCGGCTGGCTGCTGCTGTGGCGGCTGCGGGCCAGGGAGTACGCTCCGGCGACGCCGTGCGACGCGGCGTTCACCGCGGTGCTGCTCTTCACCACGACGAGCCGGGTGATCAGCCCCCAGTACCTGGTGTGGCTGGTCGGCCTCGGCGCCGTCTGCCTGGTCTTCCGTACCAGCGCGATGGCGGTCCCGGTCCTGCTGGTGGCGGGCGCCACGGCCGTGACCTTCCTGGAGTTCCCGCTCGGGTTCGACCATGTGGTGGCCGGGGACGCGGTCGGGCTTGTGCTGATGTTCGTACGGAACGGCCTGCTGGTCGTGGCGTCGCTGGCCGCGGCCCGCGCGCTGTGGCGGCACACGGTCCCACGGCACGGGCGGACGGCGGCGGAGGACGGGGCCGCCGCCGGGCCCGGCAGCACCACACAGCCCGAAGCTGCCTCAGCCGCCGGGGCCGCCGGAGACACCGACGCGGGCCATGAGCCGCTCAGCCCAGCTGCGCCCTGAGGTACTCGCGCCACCGTGCCGTGAAGGCGTCCGGATCCGTACCGAGCACGTCGTTCATGGCCTCCTCCACCGCGCCGTCGCGCTGCCCGTGCGCCCCGACCGCCCGGTAGAAGTCGGTCAGCTTCTGCTCGCCCCAGTGCTCGGCGATCAGCCGGCAGGCCAGCCAGCCGCCCTCGTACGCCCGCGCCAGCCGGTCGGCACTGTCGCTGAAGGCGAAGTCGGCGTCCGTGGGCAGGGTCGCGGGCAGCGACCCCGAACGCACCGCCCGCTGGAGCTCCGGTGCCGTCTCCCGGGGGCTGCTGCCGGTGCCCCGGTAGGCGACCCAGTCGGCGAATCCCTCGGAGAGCCAGAGCGGGGTGGCCGCGGACGTCGCGGTGCGGGTGGCGACATGGGTGGTCTCGTGGCTGATGACCACCTGCCGGCCCAACTGGCCCAGCTGGGCGTACGCCTCGGGGTTGACGATGACCCGGTCGGCGGGCGCTGCCCCGGAGCCGCCCGCCTCGCCGGTGGTGACCGCCGCGATGCCCCGGTAGGTGGCGGCGGGCGAGCCGAGCAGCGCGCCCATCGCGTCCAGCGATGACGGCACCAGCACCACCACACGCCCTGCCCACTTGCGGTGCCACGCCTTGTCGACGGCGGGGACGGCACGGTCCGCGACGGCGGCCACCTGCCGGAGCAGCCCGCCGGACTCGCCGACGCCGAGCACCAGGCTGTGCTTGCCGCGGGCGATCCGCACCGGGCCCTGCTGCCAGAGCTGCTGCCCGGTGCCGGTGGCGGGGCTGTCGTCGTCCAGGTACCAGCGGCCGTCGCGCCGCACCAGCTTGAGCGTGCGCCGGGCCGCCACCGGCGCACTGTCGTAACCGGAGATCCGGTACCGCAGCTCGACCTGCGCGGTGGCGGTGGCGCCCGCCTGCCTTACCTCGTCGACCCGGTACTGCCAGGAACTCAGCGGTAGGGCGGCGAGGTTGTGGAACTCCGCGCGCTGCGCCGTCCGCAGCCCCTTCGCCCGTGGATCGACGACGGACAGATAGCCGCTCTCGTCATGGCCGACGACGGCGGCGGCCCGGCGGTCGAGAGTGCGGCGGATGTCGCGCTCCGCGGTGCCGGACGAGCCGGGTCCTGAAGGCCCGCCGCACGCGGGAAGCAGCAGGCAGAGGGCGAGCGCGCAGCCGGCGGCCCGCTTCCGTCCCGTCATGCTCCCCCGCGCTGTCACGCCGCCGATCGTACGTGCCCCGACGGACCGGCCCGACCGCCGCCCGGCACAGGTCAGACCCGGGTCACCGAGGAGACGGGCATCATGCCGACCGGGTCGTAGCGGACCCTGGCCCCGGGATACGGCGCGTGCAGGACCTGGCCGTTGCCCATGTACATCGCGACGTGGCTGGCGTCGCTGCGGTACACCACGAGGTCCCCGGGCTGCGCCTGGGAGAGCGGGATCTGCCGGCCCGCGTACCGCTGCTCCTGCGAGGTGCGCGGCAGGGAGACGCCCGCGTGCGCGTACGCCCACTGCATCAGCCCCGAACAGTCGAAGCCCGAGGGGCCGTTGGCTCCCCACACGTAGGGCTTGCCGAGCGCGCTGCGGGCCGCGGCCACGGCGGCGGCGGCCCGGCCCGACACCGGCAGCGCGCCGAGCTCGGGCAGTGCGCCCCGGTCCGAGCGCGAGACCTGGTCGTACTGGGCGCGCTGCCCGCTGGGCAGCGCGTCGAGCAGCCGGCGCGCGCGGGCGAGTTTGCCCTCGACGGTGCGCTTGTGGCGGGCGACCTCGGTGCGACTGCTGCGGAGTTCGGCGAGTTTGCGGGTCGCGTCGGCGCGCCGCTGTGTCAGCTCGCGCTGGGCCTGCTCGATGCGGTGCAGTTCACCGGCCCGGACATCGCCGAGCTGCGCCAGGGCAGCGGCCTTGTCGAGATACGAGGCGGGGTCCGACGAGAGCAGCAGGGCGAGCGAGGGGTCGATGGCACCCGCGCGGTACTGGGCCCCTGCCAGCGCACCGAGCGCCCCGCGCATCACGTTGAGCTGCTCCTGGCCGCGTGCGACGCCGTCCTGTGCCTCACTGACCTGGTGGCGCAGCCGCTGGGCCTGCTCGTCCGCCTTGTCGTACTGCTGGGTGGCCCGCTCGGCCTGCGCGTACAGGCCGTCGACCTCGCTCTTGGTGACCGCAGCCGACTCGTGCGGCTCGGCGCCCGCCGGTGCGGCCCCGAGTCCTGCCGCGGCCGTCGCCAGCGCGGCGGACAGCACGGTGATCCGGGTGCTCCGGCCGAGGCCGGACTGGGTGGCACGGCGATGGGACACCACAGGAGCCGCACTCCTTCCGCTGCGTGCGGTCCCTGCCGCCCCGATGGGCGGACCGGTTGCCGGGCACCGCACGCCGGACAGTAGCCGTGTGACCACGCTGTGACCAAAGACCCCGCCGTGCACACAGAGTGACGCCCCGCCGTAGACCTCAAGGTCACGACGGGGCGGGGAGTCAGCTCACAGCACCGTAATTCGCCCGATCGGGCGGTGTCGGCGGCGCCGTACGGAAGGGGTCCCGATCAGATGCGGACGCCGAACTGGAAGGGCATGTCGGCCATCGCCTCGTACCGGACGACCGCGCCGGTGTGCGGTGCGTGCAGCACCGTGCCGTTGCCCGCGTAGATGCCGATGTGGTGCATGTCGCCGTAGAAGAGCACCAGGTCGCCCGGCTTGAGGGCGCTCTGCGAGTAGATGCGCTGACCGGCGTTGGCCTGGGCCTGCGAGGTGCGCGGGATCGTGACACCGGCCTGCGCGTACGCCCAGGACGTCAGCCCCGAGCAGTCGAAGGAGGCGGGTCCGGTGGCTCCGTACACGTACGGCTTGCCCAGCTGGGTCTTCGCCGCGTTGAGGGCGGCGGCCCCGCGGGCGGAGGCAGGCACGGAGTTGCCGAGGTCGGGACGGCTGTTGTCGCGGTTGGCGCGCTGGTTCTCCGCGGCTATCGAGGCGCGCTCGGCAGCGGTCAGGGAGGAGAGCAGCTTGCGCGCGTCGGCGAGCTTGTCCTGGACTTCCTGCTTCTTCTTGCCGAGTTCCGTGCGCGTCGACGCCAGGTCCTTGAGCTTGTCCTGCGCCTCGGCACGCTCCTGGGCGAGGGCCCGCTGCTTGGCCTGGATCTTCTTGACCGCGTCGGCCTGCTGATCGCTCAGCTGGTCCTGCGCGGTGGCCTTGTCGAGGAAGGTGTTCGGGTCGGACGAGAGGAAGAGCTGGACCGACGGGTCGATGCCGCCCGAGCGGTACTGGGCGCTCGCGATCGAACCGAGCTGGCCCCGCAGCTTGTTGAGGTCGCCCTGGCCGCGAGCGACGCTGTCCTGGAGGTCGTCGACCTGCTTCTTGAGCTTGTTCTGCTGGTCCTTGGCGCCGTCGTACTTCTGGCTGACCGCGTCGACGTCTTCGTAGAGCTTGTCGACCTTCGCCTTGACCTCGCTCTTGGTCGGCTTCGGGTCTGCGTGTGCGGCCTGAGCTGTCAGGGCCACAGCAGCGGCAGCGGTCGCGGTGAGCACGGTCACGCGGGTGCGGCTCGGCTGCTTCAGTCGACGGTGGGACGCCACGGAGGCGAGCTCCTTCTTCCTCAGAGCCGCCGAACACGTAGCAAAACCGTGAAGGCTTCGGCGGTTCCTTCGCTGCCACCCTGGATGAGTGATCGACCGCGCGAAGGTTCGAGGCCCGACCTTAGTGACCTTCTTGTGATCAGTTCAAATCCTGTTGCCAAAAATCTTGGTCACTGAGTGCATATTTTACAGACACCGCACGGGCAGTAACGGTCACTTGACGCTGTGGTGGAAAACGCCCGGCGCGAAGTCGGGCATTGTGCGCAGGAGTTATCAGGCGCGCGAAAGCCTCTTCAGCAACAAGACGGACGCAACGGGCCTGGCGCCCGATCTCGCCACGCCGTCGGCGACCTCGCGGTCCGCCGACACGACCACCACGGGACGCCCGGAGGGCTCCGCCCTGACCAGCTGGCGGATCACCTCGTCCGCGGTCACCCCTGGCTTGCTGAACAGCACCCGCACGCCGCGCGGCGGCGCGAGCAGCACCGGCGCCGCGAGCTCGGCCCCGTCGAAGACACAGGTCATCTCGGCGCCCGTCTGCGCCGCGAGCATCGAGAGACCGCCGAGCAGGCGCAACCGCTGCTTCTCCAGGGGCAGTTGCGGATAGCCGGTCTTGGTGACGTTGTAGCCGTCCACCACCAGATGGGCCTGCGGCAGCGAGAGCAGCTGGTCGAGCAGGGCCGGGTCGGTGTCGGAAAGCGCCCTGGCCGCGATGTCCTTGGGCGAGAGCCGGCCCGGCTCGACCGCGTCGACGGAGTCGGCGGGGCGCGTGGTCACCGGTGGCAGGGCCAGTTCGCGCCGCAGCCCCTGGGCGGCGTCGAGCACCGTGTCGAGGAGCAGCCGCAGCCGCATGTCCTCGACGGAACGCCCCTCGCGTACGGCTCGGCGGCCGGCCTCGACCGCCGCCTCGGCCTCACCGAGCCGCGCCTTCAGCCGCCGCGACTCGCTCTCCGCCGCGGCGACGCGCGCCGCGGCGTCGGACCGGACCGTTTCGATCTCGGAGCCGGAGCGGCGCAGCGCCGCCTCGCCGCGCTTCACATCGCTCTGCGCGCTGCGCAGCTTGCGCTGAAGCGATTCAGCATCCTTGCGGGCCGCGTCCAGCTCCGTACGCAGCCGCTCGTTCTCGGTCCTGGTCTGCGCCCGCGCGTCCGCCAGTTCCGCGCGCAGCCGCTCCAGCTCGTGCCGGCCCGCCTCGTCGGCGCGCTCGGCGACCACGCGCTGGGCCTCCTCGCCCGCGGCGGCGACGAGCTTCACCCAGCCGGCCGGACGCAGTACGTAGGCGGCCGCCGCCACGTCCACCGGGTCGGCGGCCGCGGGCGGCGAGCCGGCTTCGAGCGCCCCGGTCAGTTCGGGCTGGGACTCCTTCAGCCGCTCACCGATACGCCGGCGGAACAGCGCGTCGCCCTCCAGGGCCGCCGCCATCGCGTTGCCCGCGAACTTGGCCCGCCTGGTGGGGGTGAACCGGGCGTACTGCCGCAGCTGCGCCGGGAGTTCGGGTACGGTCAGCCCGCCGAATGCGTCGGAGACGAGGGCGACCACACGCCGCCGTACCCCTTCGGGCAGCGGACGGTCGAGCGCCTCTGCGGCGTCGCCGGCCGCGTCGGCCGGCTCCGCACCGCCTTCAGCCTCCACCATCCGTCACCCCACTGTCGCTCTTCGGGGGGCTCCCTCAGGAGCCGCCGCCCGGCCTGTCCACCAGCTCGATCTGGTCCACCGCGTTGCACCACCGGCAGCGCACCTGCTCGATGGTCTCACTGACCACCTCGCGCTCCTCCACTGTGGGCTCACCGGCCAGGTCGAGATGTATGTACTCGACAACTTTCGACGAGCGCGTCACGTCGAACCGGGTGAGATTGCCGCAGAGTGTGCAGCGCCACCGGGTGTCGGCGGTCGGCGTGGGAACCGTCGTCATACGTGCGTCCTCTTCGTTCGTACTGCCTCGGTCGCGGTGCGCCATCGAACTGCGGATGTACTCCCCGCAACCCTACGGCCTACGGCATACCCCGGGGGCGGACCTGCCGACCGTACGGGGCCCGGCGAGGCGATCTGCCCGATTGCGTCCGGTTGGGCCATGCTCGGTCAATGTTCAAGTGGCGGGATGCACCCGGACGGAAGGCGCCGGGGCGGCGCGCGGACGCGCTCGGCGGGCCGGTGGTGACGTACGGCCTGATCGGGGTGTGCTGCCTGGTCTTCCTGATGAGCCCCGTCTCCGGGCTCGATCCGGCCTACGGGACCGGCGACAACCTCCTCGCCGCCCAGAGCGCGTACTTCGAACACTGGGGCGTCGTGCCCACCGAACTGATGAGCGGTACGGCGGGGGCCCTGCTCACCCCGCTCACCGCACTCTTCATCCACGCGAACTGGCTGCATCTGCTGGGCAACATGCTGTTCCTGTACGTCTTCGGCGCGATGGCCGAGGAGCGCATGGGGCGCCTGCACTTCGCCGTCTTCTATGTGGTGAGCGGCTATATCGCCCTGACGGCGTACGCGCTCACCCACTCGGGCTCCGACCAGACCCTGGTGGGTGCGTCGGGTGCGATCTCGGCGGTGCTCGGCGCCTTCCTGAGCCTCTTCCCCCGGGCCCGGGTGACGAGCATCTTCCCCTTCCTGCTGTTCCTGCCGCTGCGCTTCCCCGCCTGGATCGTGCTGGTCTTCTGGTTCGTCCTGCAGTGGCTGGCGGCCGGGCAGCAGACCGGCACCGGACCCGGGGTCGCCTACACGGCCCATCTGGTGGGGTTCTCGCTGGGCTTCGGCTACGCGGCGGTGCGGTACTGGCGTACGACTAGAGTGAAACTCCCAGCGACGGCCACCGAGGGAGAAAGCAAGCCGTGATCACCGCGATCGTGCTCATCAAGACCAGCGTGGACCGGATCCCCGAGATCGCCGAATCGCTCGCCGCCCTGGAGAACATCAGCGAGGTCTACTCCGTCACCGGTACGTACGACCTGATCGCACTGGTCCGGGTGGCTCGCCACGACGATCTGGCGGACATCATCCCCGGCCGGATCAGCAAGATCCCCGGGGTGGAGGCTACGGACACGCATGTGGCGTTCCGTACCTACTCGCAGCACGACCTGGAAGCGGCTTTCGCCATCGGCCTGGACGCGTGACGGCCGCCCTGCCGCAGGGCCACGAGGCCTGAGAAGCCCCGCCCCGCGCCGGACGGCCGTCACGCGTTCGCGTCGCCGCGGTCAGACAGCCGGCACGCAGCGGCCGTCCTCGGTGCGGTAGTTCCAGCGGGCACCGTCGCGCACCAGTTCCTTCACCGCGCCCACGAAGCGCTCCACGTGCTCGTCCGGCGTACCGGCGCCGAAGCTCACCCGGACGGCGTTGAGCGAACGCTCGCCCGGCTCACCCTCCGGAGCACCGCACTCGCCCTGGTCCTGCGGGTCGCTGCCGAGCAGGGTGCGTACGAGCGGGTGGGCGCAGAACAGACCATCGCGCACCCCGATGCCGTACTCGGCGGAGAGCGCCGCCGCGAAGTGCGAGCTGTTCCAGCCGTCCACCACGAACGAGATGACCCCGACCCGCGGGGCATCGTCGCCGAAGAGCGAGAGGACCTGGACCGCGTCCACCTCGCCGAGCCCGTCGAGGACCTTGCCGACCAGCATCTGCTCGCGCTCGACCAGGGAGTCGAAGCCCGCGTCGGTGAGCGCCCGGCAGGCGGACGCGATGGAGTGGACCCCGATGACGTTGGGCGATCCGGCCTCGTGGCGGGCGGCGGTGGTGTGCCACTCGACGTCGACACCGCCGTCGGCGCGCCGGGCCACGCTGCGGGAGGCGCCGCCGCCCGCGAGGTACGGCTCGGCGGCGAGCAGCCAGTCGGAGCGGCCCGCGAGGACCCCGGAGCCGAACGGCGCGTACAGCTTGTGGCCGGAGAAGGCGACCCAGTCGACGTCCAGCTCCGTGATGTCCACGGGGTGGTGCGGTGCGAGCTGCGCCGCGTCCAGCACGATGCGCGCCCCGTGGGCGTGGGCGGCGACCGCCAGCTCCTTGACCGGCCACAGCTCACCGGTGACGTTGGAAGCGCCCGTGACACAGACGAGGGCGGGTGCCTCCGGCGTCTTACGGTCCGCCAGCGCGCGCTCCAGGGTCTCGACTGCCTGCTGCGGGGTGCGCGGGGCGTTGAGGTAGGTCACGGCGGCGTCACGCCAGGGCAGCAGCGAGGCGTGGTGCTCGGTCTCGAAGACGAAGACCTCGCAGCCCTCGGGGACCGCCGAGGCCAGCAGATTGAGCGAGTCCGTGGTCGAACGGGTGAAGACGACCTGGTCGTCCGGACGGCAGCCGAGGAACTCGGCGACAGTCGTCCGGCTGTTCTCGAAGAGGTCGGTGGAGAGCTGCGAGAGGTACCCGGCGCCGCGGTGCACGCTGCCGTAGTACGGGGCGTACGCCGCCACGTCGTCCCAGACGCGCTGGAGGGCCGGGGCGCTCGCCGCGTAGTCCAGTGCCGCGTAGGTGACCTCGCCTCCGGTGACGAGCGGGACCAGGACGTCCCTCCCGAGGACGGGGAGATTCTCGGAGGAATCCTTACAAACCGACGCGTTGACGGCAGCACTGGGAACAGACATGACGAACTCCCGGAAAAGGGCAGGCGAATTCACTGCGCGTGCCACACGCGGCAGTGCAAGGAAAGGGGTGCGGAGAAGGGGGCTACTGCCCTATCGCATTCGCTGAACCACGGAAGATCTCCCTCGACGACCAGGATCCCTGTCGAGGGATCCGCGCTTGCCGAGGACTTCGCTGCCCACGGCCTGGTCTTCACCCAGGGCACCCCGCCACGGACGGAGGGTTGCCGGACAGCGGGCTGGGGCCGTAGTCGCTGTCACTCATGACCTGCAGAGGATCCTGCCATACGTATCCGGACGTGCCAAGGCGCAGTCCACAGCATGAGACCGATGGCCGGCCGGAGCTGCGCGACTGCGCCCTGGGTGTGCTGTGCGGTGGGGTGTCGTGAGAGGGACAGGGGCTCAGGCGTTGCTGGCGGCCACCCAGCGCTCCAGCGCGCGGGCCGCCGACCCGGAGTCGATGGAATCGGCGGCCCGCGCGATACCCGCCGCGATCCGCTCGTTGAGGGATCCGCTGCCCGGGTCCAGCGCGACCAGCGCAGCCGCCGAGTTCAGCAGGACCGCGTCCCGTACCGGACCGGCTTCACCGGACAGCAGCCTGCGGGCCACATCAGCGTTGTACGACGAGTCGCCGCCGCGCAGCGCCTCCACGGGGACCAGTCCGATGCCCACGTCGCGCGGGTCGAAGGATTCCTCGTGCACCGTGCCGTCCGCCACCGTCCAGACCCTGGATGTGGCGGTGGTGGTCAGCTCGTCCAGCCCGTCGTCGCCGCGGAACACGAGAGCGGACGAACCGCGCTCGGCCAGCACCCCCGCGATGATGGGCGCCACCCGCGCGTCGGAGACACCGGTCGCCTGTGCCCGGACCTTCGCCGGGTTGGTGAGCGGACCCAGGAAGTTGAAGGTGGTGCGGATCCCCAACTCCTTCCGGGCGGCGGCCACATAGCGCAGTGCGGGGTGGAACTTGACCGCGAAGCAGTAGGTGATGCCCGCGTCGGCGGCCACCTCCACGACCCGCTCCGGGGTCAGCTGGAGATTGACGCCCAGCTTCTCCAGGACGTCGGACGCCCCGCTCTGGGACGACGCCGCGCGGTTGCCGTGCTTGACGACCTTGGCGCCGGTGCCCGCCACGACGATGGAGGACATGGTCGAGATGTTCACGGTGTTGGCGCCGTCGCCGCCGGTGCCGACGATGTCCACGCTCGGGCCGGGCACGTCGATCAGCCTGGCGTGCGCGTACATCGCCCGGACGAGACCGCTGATCTCCGCGACCGTCTCGCCCTTGGCACGCAGGGCGACCGCGAACCCGGCGATCTGCGCGTCCGTCGCCTCGCCGCTCATGATGCGGTCCATCGCCCAGGCGGTGGCGTCCGCACTCTGGTCGATGCCGCGGAGCAGCGAGTCGAGCACGCCCGGCCAGGAGTGTGCCGCCACGCTGTCGCCGCCGACCGGGGTCACAACGCTCATGGTCCACTCCTGGGGTCCACCGTCGAATAGGGATGCGGCCAAGCTTATCCAGCTCCGGGTGACAGCGAAGAGCCCCGTCCAGCGAATGGACGGGGCTCCTGCTGTGGCGACTTTTCAGTCGGTCAGGTGATCAGTGGTGACCGTGGCCGCTGGTGATCTCCTTGTACTCCTCGGCAGTGGGCTTCTCGATCTGGTTGTGCTCGCCGTAGTAGCCCTTGCTCAGCTTGGCGCGGACCCGGGTCAGACGGGACACCTTGCGCGCGACACCGTTCTCGTCGACCTCGGGGCCGATTTCGAGCGGCTGGTACTGCTCGTGCGCGGTCAGGGTGTGCAGCTGCTGGGGCTTGAGCGGCTCGTGCACCTCGATGAACTCACCGTGCGGCAGGCGCTTGATGACACCGGACTCGCGTCCGTGCAGCACCTTCTCCCGGTCACGGCGCTGCAGACCCAGGCACCAGCGCTTGGCGACGATGAACGCGATGACCGGTCCGACGAACATCCCGATCCGGACGAACCAGGTGATCGCGTTGATCGACAGATCGAAGTGCGTGGCCCAGAGGTCGTTGCCGCCGCCGACGAGCAGGATCAGATAGAGCGTGATCCAGGCGACGCCGAGACCCGTACGCGTGGGGGCGTTGCGCGGGCGGTCCAGGATGTGGTGCTCGCGCTTGTCCCCGGTGATCCAGGACTCGATGAACGGATAGACGCCGATACCGACCAGGACCAGCGGGAAGACCACGATCGGGATGAACACACCCAGGACGAGTGTGTGACCCCAGGCGTTGATCTCCCAGCCCGGCATGATGCGGACGAGCCCCTCGGAGAAGCCCATGTACCAGTCGGGCTGGGCGCCGGTCGACACCTGATCCGGACGGTACGGGCCGATCTCCCAGATCGGGTTGATCGAGGCGATCGCGGCCATGGCGGCGATGACACCGAAGACCAGGAAGAAGAAGCCTCCGGCCTTGGCCATGTAGACCGGCAGCAGGGGCATACCGACGACGTTCTTGTTCGTCTTGCCGGGACCCGCGAACTGCGTGTGCTTGTGGTAGAAGACCAGGATCAGGTGGCCGACCAGCAGGCCGAGCATGATGCCCGGCAGCAGTAGCACGTGGACCGAGTAGAACCGGGAGACGAAGTCGCCGCCGGGGAACTCACCGCCGTACAGGAACATCGACAGGTACGAGCCGACGATCGGGATGGAGAGCATGACGCCCTCCATGAACCGCACACCCGTACCGGAGAGCAGGTCGTCCGGGAGGGAGTAGCCGGTGAAGCCGGTGAACATCCCGAGCACCAGCAGCAGGAAGCCGAAGAGCCAGTTGATCTCGCGCGGCTTGCGGAAGGCGCCCGTGAAGAACACGCGCATCATGTGCACCAGCATGCCGGCCAGGAAGACCAGCGCGGCCCAGTGGTGGATCTGCCGGATGAGCAGACCGCCGCGGACCTCCAGGCTGATGTTCACCGTCGAGGCGTACGCCTCGGACATGTGGATGCCCTGGAGCGGCACGTACGGGCCGTCGTAGACGACCTCGTTCATGCTCGGGTGGAAGAACAGCGTCAGATAGACACCCGTGAGGATGATGATGATGAAGGTGTAGAGGCAGATCTCCCCGAGCATGAAGGACCAGTGGTCCGGGAAGATCTTGCGCATGTTGGTCTTGGCCAGGCCGTAGATGCCCAGACGGCCATCGGCCCAGTCGGCCACCCGCTCGCCGGCGGGCGCCTTGCGCTGTGTATCCGTCACGGTGCTCATCCGCGCTCCCAGAAGGCAGGACCGACGGGCTCTGCGAAGTCGCCGAGCGCTTCGAGATTACCCTCGCCGTTCACACCGATCCGCAGCTGCGGAAGCGGGTGGCCGGCCGGGCCGAAGATGACGCGGGCGCCGTCGGACAGGTCGAAGGTGGACTGGTGGCACGGGCAGAGCACGTGGTGCGTCTGCTGCTCGTACAGGCTGATCGGGCAGCCGACGTGGGTGCAGATCTTCGAGAACGCGACGATGCCGTCGTGGGCCCACTCGCGTTCCTTCTTGTCCTTGATGTTCTCCGGCTGGATACGGACGATCATCAGGGCAGCCTTGGCGATCTGCGTCTGGAAGTCCTCGTCGGACTCCTGAAGGCCCTGCGGCATGGCGAAGGTCAGCGAACCGACGGACACGTCCTCGGGACGCAGCGGCTGGTTGGTGTTCATGTTGATGAGCACCTTGCCGCGCGCCCACAGCGTCTTGCGGAGCTTCTTCTCCGGCAGCGGACCGAGGTCGCGCAGCAGCATCACACCGGCGAGCGGCACCATGGCCATCGCGCCGAACATCGTGGTGCGGATCAGCTTGCGGCGGCCGAAGCCGGACTCGGCGGCACCTGCCGCGAAGTCGGCCAGGACCTGCGCCTTGACCTCGGCCGGGGCCTCGATCGGGTGACGCTCGGCCGGCATCTCGACGTCCGACATCAGCGTGCGGGCCCAGTGGACCGCGCCGGCGCCGATCGTGAAGAGCGCCACACCCAGGGTCAGACCCAGGGAGAAGTTGAGCGCGCTCACGTGCCCGAACGGGAAGACGAAGATGATCTTGTCGACGGGGAAGATCACGTAGGACGCGATGAACCCGATCGTCGCCAGCATCGAGAGCGTGAACAGGAAGGCGACCACGCGCTCGGAGCGCTTGGCGGCCCGCTCGTCGATGTCCTGGATACGCGGCTTGTGGGCCGGCAGTCCCGGGTCCGCGAACGGGTCGTCCGCGGGCTCCACCGCGCCGTGCGCGGGGTCCTGCTCACTCGGCAGGTTCTCTTCGGAATTCTCTTGGCTACTCATGACTTCTTGGCCTTAGCGGTGTGGGCCGCGACCCAGATGGCAACTGCGATCAGCGCACCAAGTCCGAAGATCCAGCCGAACAGACCCTCACTGACCGGACCGAGGCCGCCCAGCTTGAGGCCGCCCTCGCTGGCGGAGTTGTCGCCGTTGACGGTCTTGATGTACGCGATGATGTTCTGCTTCTGCTTCTCCGGCATCGTGGTGTCGGGGAAGTTCGGCATGGACTGCGGGCCGGTCTGCATGGCCTCGTAGATGTGCTTCGGGCTCGCGCCCTCAAGGCTCGGGGCGAACTTGCCGTGCGTCAGTGCACCGCCCTCACCCGTGAAGTTGTGGCACTGGGCGCAGTTGGTGCGGAAGAGGTCGCCACCGGCTGCGGTGTCGGCGCCCTGGTCGCTGTACTGCTTCGAGGTCGGCGCGATGGGTCCGGCGCCGAGCGAGGCCACGTACGCGGCCAGCTGGTCGATCTGGCCCTGCGAGTAGATGACCTTCTTCTTCGGCACCTGGGCGCCGGGCTGCTGGGCAGGCATACGGCCGGTGCCGACCTGGAAGTCCACGGCGGCTGAGCCGACGCCGACCAGGCTGGGGCCGTCGGACGAGCCCTGGCCGCCCATTCCGTGGCAGCTTGCGCAGCCCACGGAGAACAGCTTCTTGCCCTCACTGATGGCGAGGGACTGGGAGGTGTCGTCGGCCTGCGCCTTGCCCGCGGGAGCGAACGCGGCGTACAGCCCCCCGGTGGCCGCCAGCGCGAGGAGTAGGACGACGACCGCCGCCAACGGGTGGCGTCGTCGTGCGGAGAGCTTTTTCACGGATTACCCCGGTGTCAGGATCTTCTGCGTCGGTGCTTGCTGGATGAGTGGGGCGTCGGGCCCGATTACTTGATCAGGTAGATCGTCGCGAAGAGGCCGATCCACACGACATCGACGAAGTGCCAGTAATAGGACACGACGATGGCTGCGGTCGCCTGCTGGTGCGTGAATCTCTTGGCTGCGTATGTCCTGCCGAGAACGAACAGGAAGGCGATCAGGCCGCCTGTCACATGCAAGCCATGGAAGCCCGTGGTCAGGTAGAACACCGAACCGTACGGGTCGGAGGAGAGCGAGAGGCCGTCCTCCTTCACCAGGTTGGTGTACTCGAAGATCTGGCCTCCGATGAAGATCGCACCCATCACGAACGTGATCGAGAACCACGAGCGCAACTTCTTCACATCGCCACGCTCGGCGGCAAAGACGCCGAGCTGGCATGTGAGAGAGGAGAGCACAAGGACCGTGGTGTTCGTCGCCGAGAAAGGAACGTTCAGCGAGGACGCCATATCCTTCCAGTGCTCGGGACCCGTCACCGATCGCAGGGTGAAGTACATCGCGAAGAGGGCCGCGAAGAACATCAGCTCGGAACTCAACCAGATGATGGTTCCGACGCTGGTGAGGTTCGGCCGATTGACCGACGGGTGCGCGTGCCCGGTTTCTACTGTCGTTGCTGTCGCCACGACCGACATTATGTCGGTCGCTTATCCCGCCCTCACCCTGGGGGGTGCCGTTCGGTGTGTCAGCGGGTCGTGTCCAGCCCTAACAGCCCATCGCGAGGCGGTCCGTAACGGTGTTGACGGGGTGTCGGACGGAGTAGCATCCGCGCCAGGGTCCGACCCCAACGGGCCCCGCGGGCCCGGCAGATCCCGCTGATCCCGAAGACACAGCCGTCACGGAGGAACAATGCAGCCGAGCGCCACGGTCCTGGTCTACAGCGACGACGCGAATACCCGGGAACAGGTACGGCTCGCGGCGGGTCGCAGGCCGGCCTCGGACGTGCCGCCGGTGCAGTACCTGGAGTGCGCGACGCTCGACGCGGTCCTCAGCGCCCTGGACAGGGGCGGGATCGACGCCTGCGTGCTGGACGGCGAGTCGGTCCCCGCGGGCGGTATGGGCGTCTGCCGGCAGATCAAGGACGAGGTCTTCCGTTGCCCGCCCGTGCTGCTGCTGATCGGCCGTCCGCAGGACGCCTGGCTGGCCACCTGGAGCCGTGCGGACGCCGCGGTGACCCTTCCGGTGGAACCGGTGGAGTTCGCGGCCTCACTGGCCGCTCTGGTGCGTGACAGGCTCGCGACGGGCACCGTGTCCGCGGGGTCCTGACGGGTCCTGAACAGGGGGCCCGGACCCTCCCCCGCGGAAGCACGGCGCGGGTCGCGGTTCAGAGCGCGGCGGGCCGCAGCCGGGCCGTCTCCGCGGGTGTCTCCGTGTTCGGCTTTCCGTTCGTCAGGGCGCTGCCCTTGGCCCATTTGGCCCAGGACAGGTTCCAGTCCCCGTAGCCGTTGTCGAAGGGCGTCATCGTGTCGCCGTCGCTGCCGACGACGGAGACTATGTCGCCCTGGCGCACGTGGTTGAAGAACCACTCGGCGTTGCCGGTACTCATACCGGTGCAGCCGTGGCTGGTGTTGGCGGACCCCTGCGAGCCCTCGGACCAGGGCGCGGCGTGCACGTACTCACCGCTGAGTGTGACCTGTGTCGCGTAGTAGACCGGCAGGTCGTACGAGTCGGAGCTGCCGGCGGCTATCCCGATGCTGGAACTGGTCATCCGTACGTAGTACGTCTTGCCCAGCACGACCTTGACGCCGTTGCGGGTGGCGAAGCCCGGCTTGCCCGTGGTCACCGGGATGGTGTTGATCACGTGGCCGTCGCGCTTGACCGTCATCTCGTGGGACGAGGCGTCGGTTATCGCCTCCAGGCGGTCCCCTGTCTTCAGCTTGAGCGGCTTGGCCGTGCCGCCGTAGAGCTTCTTGCTGACCTTTATCCCGTTGAGGTTGCTGTGCACGTTGACCGTGGCGTGCGCGGGCCAGTACTCCTTCGGCCGGTAGTGCAGCGTCTTGCTGTCCACCCAGTACCAGGCGCCTTCGACGGCGGGCACCGAGTCGACCTTCAGGGCGCGCTCGACCTGTGCCCTGGCCGCCTTGTCCTTGACCGGGGCGCTGAGTTGGGCGGTGACGGGCTGGCCCACTCCGTACTCCCCCGCCTTGGGGCCGAAGGTGACGTTCAGCCGGTTGGAGGCGGGCTTGGTGTCGAACGCCATCGTCCGGTTGCCCGGCGCGCCCTGGTCGTCCTCAGTGGCGACCCGGACCGTGTAGTGGACACCTGCGGCCAGCGGAGCGGTGCTGTGCCACCTGGTGCCGTCGGCGGAGAGTTCGCCTGCCAGCTGGCGTCCTGTGCTGTCGGTGGCCGTCACGTCGGTGATGCGGCCGTCGTCATCCTTGGAGGTGATTTCGAGTGGCTTGTCGGGGTCGGCCTTGCCGTCGCCCTTGGGGCCGTTGAAGGAGATCGAATCGGCCGCGTTGAACGGCGAGGCCGAGAGCGGATTGCTGCCGGAACTGCCGCACGCGGTCGCCGCTGCCCCAAGGGACACGACCAGCAGCGTGCAGCTCAGGACCGTACGGATTCGAGGTGCATGGCTCATATGCACACGTTAAGAAGATCCCCTGGTAACGGCACGCCGGATGACTGCAAATGAGGAGGCCCGGACGCCTGATTGGCGTCCGGGCCTCCTCATACGGTCCAGCGGTGGGGCTCAGCCCCTACTGGTTCTGGTTCTCTCCGCGGTAGAACTCGAAGACCCAGCCCCAGAGGCCGACCACCACGAGCGGTGCCGAGAAGTACAGCAGCCACCAGCCCATGGCGATGGCCAGGAAGGCGAGCGCGCCGCCGACAGCCAGGGAGATCGGCTGCCAGCTGTGCGGGGCGAAGAAGCCCACCTCACCGGCGTCGTCCGCGACGTCGGCCTCCTTGTTGTCCATCGCGCCGGCGTCGATCCGCCTGGCCGTGAAGGCCAGGTAGAAGCCGATCATGATGCTCAGCCCGAAGGCCATGAAGAGGGCCGTCGTTCCGGCTGCTTCCTTCGACCACACGCCGTAGACGACCGCCACGGCGAGGATGAAGACGGCCAGCCAGATGAACATCTTGCCTTGGACCTTCACTTGCCTGCCTCCTTGCCGCCGGACAGGACCTTGTCACCGGCGCCGTGGTTCTCAAGCTGGTCGAGAGCCGCGATCTCCGGGTGGTGCAGGTCGAACGCCGGGGATTCGGAGCGGATCCTCGGGAGGGTCGTGAAGTTGTGCCGGGGCGGCGGGCAGGACGTCGCCCATTCGAGCGAACGGCCGTAGCCCCACGGGTCGTCGACCTCGACCTTCTTGCCGTACTTGGCGGTCTTCCAGACGTTGTAGAAGAACGGCAGGATCGACAGGCCCAGCAGGAAGGAGCTGATGGTCGAGATGGTGTTCAGCGTGGTGAAGCCGTCAGCGGCGAGGTAGTCCGCGTAACGACGCGGCATGCCCTCGACACCCAGCCAGTGCTGCACCAGGAACGTGCCGTGGAAGCCCACGAACAGCGTCCAGAAGGTGATCTTGCCGAGCCGCTCGTCCAGCATCTTGCCCGTGAACTTCGGCCACCAGAAGTGGAATCCGGAGAACATCGCGAAGACCACGGTGCCGAAGATGACGTAGTGGAAGTGCGCGACCACGAAGTACGAGTCGGAGACGTGGAAGTCCATCGGGGGCGAGGCCAGGATGACGCCGGTCAGACCACCGAAGGTGAAGGTGATCAGGAAGCCGACGGCCCAGAGCATCGGTGTCTCGAAGGACAACGACCCCTTCCACATCGTGCCGATCCAGTTGAAGAACTTCACACCGGTCGGCACTGCGATCAGGAAGGTCATGAAGGAGAAGAACGGCAGGAGCACGCCGCCGGTGACGTACATGTGGTGGGCCCACACCGTCACGGAAAGACCGGCGATCGAAATCGTCGCAGCGACCAGGCCGATGTATCCGAACATCGGCTTTCTGGAGAACACTGGAATCACTTCGGAAATAATTCCGAAGAATGGCAACGCGATGATGTACACCTCTGGATGGCCGAAGAACCAGAAGAGGTGTTGCCATAGGAGCGCGCCGCCATTTGACGCATCGAATACATGAGCGCCGAACTTGCGGTCCGCCTCCAGCGCGAAGAGTGCCGCGGCGAGGACGGGGAAGGCCAGCAGGACCAGCACACCGGTCAGCAGGACGTTCCACACGAAGATCGGCATACGGAACATCGTCATGCCAGGGGCACGCATGCAGATGATCGTGGTGATGAAGTTGACCGAACCGAGGATCGTACCGAAGCCCGAGAAGGCCAGACCCATGATCCACATGTCGGCGCCGACACCGGGCGACCGGACGGCGTCCGACAGCGGGGAGTAGGCGAACCAGCCGAAGTCGGCCGCGCCCTGCGGGGTGATGAAGCCACCGACCGCGATGAGCGAGCCGAAGAGGTACAGCCAGTACGCGAACATGTTCAGCCGCGGGAACGCCACATCGGGCGCCCCGATCTGCAACGGCATGATCCAGTTCGCGAATCCGGCGAAGAGCGGCGTCGCGAACATCAGCAGCATGATCGTGCCGTGCATCGTGAACGCCTGGTTGAACTGCTCGTTCGACACGATCTGCGTACCCGGACGGGCCAGCTCGGCGCGCATGACGAGCGCCAGCACACCGCCGATGCAGAAGAAGGCGAACGATGTGACCAGATACATCGTGCCGATCGTCTTGTGATCAGTGGTGGTCATCCACTTGATGACGATGTTTCCCGGCTCTTTGCGCCGTACCGGCAGCTCGCTCTCGTAGGAGTCGTCTGCTGCGGCGGCACCCTGAGGTTCGTTGAGGATGCTCACAGGTTGTTCGTCTCCGCGTTCTTGGCGTGGCCAGTCTGCGCGATCCCGGCGGGGATGTAGCCGTTCTGGTGCTTGGCCGCCAGGTCCTTGAGGTGCTGCTTGTAGCGCTCCGGGGAGACGACCTTCACATTGAAGAGCATCCGGGAGTGGTCTACGCCGCACAGCTCAGCGCACTTGCCCAGGAAGGTGCCCTCCTGGTTGGGGGTCACCTCGAAGGAGTTGGTGTGGCCCGGGACAACGTCCATCTTCATGAGGAACGGCACCACCCAGAAGTCATGGATGACGTCGCGCGAAGTGAGAACGAAGCGGACCTTCTCGCCCTTGGGCAGCCAGAGGGTCGGCCCCGGGTTGCCGGTCTGCGGGTTCCGGGAGGCCGGCGTACCGACGTCGTAGACGCCTTCGGCTCCCTTGGGGAAATCCTTGGTGAAGCGGTCCGGGATATCGGACAGCTCTGTGGTCTTCGCCGCGTTGCCCGTGGAGGGGTTGCCGTCCACGTCCTCCACGTAGTTGAAGCCCCAGCTCCACTGGAAGCCGACCACGTTGATCGTGTGGGCGGGCTTCGGCGAAAGACTGAGGATCTTCGACTCATCGCGCGCGGTGAAGTAGAAGAGCACCGAGACGATGATCAGAGGAACCACGGTGTACAACGCCTCGATCGGCATGTTGTACCGGGTCTGCGGAGGTACCTCCACCTTGGTCCGGCTACGCCGGTGGAAGATGACACTCCAGATGATCAGCCCCCACACCAGCACGCCCGTGGCGAGCGCTGCCGCCCACGAGCCCTGCCAGAGGGAGAGGATCCGAGGTGCCTCTTCCGTTACCGGGGTGGGCATACCAAGGCGGGGGAAATCCTTGTACGAGCAACCGGTAGCGGTCACAAGGATCAGGCCCGCAGTCAGCACCTGCGGCAGCTTCCGCCGCATCGGGCGCCGCGACGAGCGGTCGGAGCCGTTGGGACTCACGTAGCGCCTTCCCGAGAGTCTCGCCCGTGCGGCCGGCTGCGGCCGCATCGAGGTCGGTCGCCGGTCCTGCTCGGGCAGGGGTTTGGATGTTTATGCGGACCAAACCCTACTGGAGGCCATTTGGGGCCGCGCGGGGAGGGTGCCCAACGCGCCGTCCGACACCCCGAAGGGGTGGAATCCCGGCTTCCGGCGGGGATCTGACGATCCCTCCCCCGACGAGGCAGGCGGTCCGTCCGCAGCCGCAGACTAGCGTGGCGCCGTGTCCTACTTCGATGCCGCGTCCTCCGCGCCCCTGCACCCCGTCGCACGTCAGGCCTTGCAAGCCTCCCTGGACGACGGCTGGGCCGATCCCGCCCGGCTGTACCGGGAGGGGCGGAAGGCGCGGCTGCTGCTCGACGCGGCCCGCGAGGCGGCGGCCGAGGCGGTCGGATGCCGCCCGGACGAGCTCGTATTCAGCTCGTCCGGCACTCGGGCGGTCCACTCCGGAATTACTGGAGCACTTTCTGGCCGTCGGCGTGTCGGCGGCCACCTGGTGGTGTCGTCGGTCGAACACTCCTCCGTGCTCCATTCGGCGGCGGCCCATGAGGCGGGCGGCGGTTCGGTGACCGAAGTGCCGGTCGGGCGGACCGGGGCGGTGGACCCGGGGACGTACGCGGCCGCGCTGACCGCCCGGACCGCGCTGGCCTGTCTGCAGTCCGCCAACCACGAGACCGGCACCGAACAGCCGGTCGCCGAGGTCGCCGACGCGTGCCGGGCCGCCGGGGTGCCGCTGCTGGTGGACGCGGCCCAGTCGCTGGGGTGGGGGCCGGTCGACGGGGACTGGTCGCTGCTCACCGCCAGCGCGCACAAGTGGGGCGGGCCGGCCGGGGTGGGGCTGCTCGCCGTACGCAAGGGTGTGAGGTTCGTCCCTCAAGGCCCGGCGGACGAGCGGGAGTCGGGGCGCGCCGCCGGTTACGAGAACGTCCCGGCGATCGTGGCCGCCGCGGCCTCGCTGCGGGCCGTGCGGGCCGGGGCGGCGGCCGAATCCGTACGGCTGCGCGCTCTTGTGGACCGGATCAGGGCCTCGGTGGGCGAACTGGTGACGGATGTCGAGGTGGTCGGGGATCCGGTGCGACGGCTGCCGCATCTCGTGACGTTCTCATGTCTCTATGTCGACGGAGAGACTCTGCTGCACGAGCTCGATATGGCCGGTTTCTCCGTGTCATCCGGTTCGTCCTGCACCAGCAGCATGCTGACGCCCAGTCATGTGTTGCGGGCGATGGGGGTGCTCTCGGAGGGGAACGTCCGCGTCTCGCTGCCGCTGGGCGTGGCCGAGGCGGAGGTCGACCGGTTCCTGGAGGTACTGCCGGGCGTGGTCCGTTCCGTACGGGAGCGGCTGGGTGCCGGAAACGGTCCGGTGGCGGGTGCGGCTCAGGGGCCGGCGCGGGGAGCGGCGGCGGAGCCGGAGGGGGCGACTGTGCCGGACCCCGAGGGCGGCCCCGCGGCGGAGCTTGTCGTGGACGCGCTCGGGAAGCGCTGCCCGATCCCGGTGATCGAGCTGGCCAAGGTGATCGGGGACGTGCCGGTGGGCGGGGTGGTGACGGTGCTCTCGGACGACGAGGCCGCGCGGCTCGATGTGCCGGCGTGGTGCGAGATGCGGGGGCAGGAGTACGAGGGGGCGCACCCGGTCGACGGGGGGACCGCCTTCCGGGTGCGCCGCGTGTCGTGAGCCGGTCCGCCGGGGCCGTACGGAAGCGCCCCAGGGGTCCGGTCCTGCCGCCGGTGGGCTACGGGAGGTGGATCTGGACCTCTGCCGCCGCGTCGTGGCCGTACGCCTTGGTGAAGCGGTCCATGAAGTTGGTGCGGCCCAGGGTGTACTCCTGCGTACCCAGCGTCTCGATCACCAGCGTGGCGAGCATGCAGCCGATCTGCGCCGCGCGCTCCAGGCCGACGCCCCACGAGAGCCCGGACAGGAAGCCCGCGCGGAACGCGTCGCCCACGCCCGTCGGGTCGACCTTCGCCTCCTCCTCGGCGCAGCCGACCACGATCGGGTCTTCGCCCTTGCGGTCGATGCGGACGCCCCGGGCGCCGAGCGTGGTGACCCGGTGGCCGACCCGGTCAAGGATCTCTTCCTCGGTCCAGCCGGTCTTGGACTCGATGAGCCCCTTCTCGTACTCGTTGGAGAAGAGGTACGTCGCGCCGACGAGCAGCGTACGGATGTCCTCACCGGTCATCCGCGCGATCTGCTGGGAGAAGTCGGCAGCGAACGGGATCGAACGGGTGCGGCACTCCTCCGTGTGGCGGAGCATCGCCTCGGGGTCGTCGGCGCCGATCAGCACCAGGTCGAGACCGCCGACGCGCTCGGCGACCGACTGGAGCTCGATCAGGCGGGCCTCGCTCATCGCGCCCGTGTAGAACGAGCCGATCTGGTTGTGGTCGGCGTCCGTGGTGCACACGAAGCGGGCGGTGTGCAGGACCTCGGAGATCCGGACCGACTCGGTGTCCACACCGTTCCGGTCGAGCCAGGCGCGGTACTCCTCGAAGTCCGAGCCGGCCGCGCCGACCAGGATCGGGGCCGTGCCGAGCTGGCCCATCCCGAAGCAGATGTTGGCGCCGACGCCTCCGCGCCGTACGTCGAGGTTGTCGACCAGAAAGGAGAGGGAGACCGTGTGGAGCTGATCGGCGACCAACTGGTCGGCGAAGCGGCCGGGGAAGGTCATGAGGTGGTCGGTGGCGATGGAGCCGGTGACTGCGATTCGCACGGCGAGGACTCCTGCGGATGCGGAGGAGGGAGGCTGACACCTCACGCTACCGGTTCACGCCTCTCGGCTCGAAGGGAGGAAACTACCCGATAGTAGGTCTTTCTCCGCAGGCCGACCCGTGCCTACGGTGGCGATATGCCGAACTCCATCGCGCCGCACCCCGCAGCTCCGTCCGAGTCCGAAGCCGACCTGACCGATCTGCGCGGCGACTGCGCGCGCATGGCCCCGCACTGGGTGGTGCCCGTGGCGCCCGCGCCCACTCCCGTACCCCCGTCCCTGATCCACGGGGTCACCGTGCCGCCCGCCTCCGCGCGGCTGATCGACGCCATGTCCGAGTACGGCGACTGAATGTCCGGGTACGGCGCCTGAGCGGCGCTGAGCGGGCAGCCGAAGCAGCAGGGCGGACAGCACAGGGAACCGTGCGCTCCCCCGCCCCGTCCCACCCCTGTTCCCCCACACGGGGGAACGGCCACACGGCAGTGGACGGCAGCGGAGTCGAAGGAGCATGCGGTGAGCAGCGAGCGACCCGAGCACGACACGGCGCGTCCCCGTCGGCGGCGGTCCCCCGCCGCCATCACCTCGGTTGCGGCAGCGGTGCTGCTGGCCGGAGGCGGCGGGGCCTACTGGGCGGCGACCGCGGCCGGCCACGACAACGGCGGCACGGAGACCAGCGGCGCCCCCACCGGCACCACGGACCCGCCTCCCCTCGCGCTGGACCAGTCGGCGCGGAGCAGCGGCTCCCCGGGCATCGCGCCGGGGGAACCCGACCCGCGGGGCACCGTCTACCGCCCCGCAGGGACCTTCCCGGACCCGCCGAAGACGGCTCCGGTGTACCGGGCCGACGGCACCGTCAGCGCCGCCGACGTGGCGAAGCTGGCCGACGCGCTCGGCGTGCCCGGCACACCGCGGCTCGTGGGTACGGACTGGAAGGTGGGCGCGGCCAAGGACGGTTCGGGCCCGCTGCTCCAGGTCGCCCGGCAGGCCCCCGGCACCTGGACGTACACCCGGTTCGGCAGCGGCGGCGGCGACAACTGCCCGCAGGGGAAGGAGTGTTCAACCGGCGGGACCGCCTCGGCCGGCGGTGGGAAGGCCGTGAGCGAGCGGGCGGCGAAGGCCGCTGCCGCTCCGCTGCTGAAGGCGCTGGGCGAGAGTGACGCGAAGCTCGACGCCGGCCGGGTGATGGGTTCGGTGCGGGTGGTGAACGCAGAGCCGAAGATCGGCGGGCTGCCCACGTCCGGCTGGACGACCGGGCTCCAGGTCGGAGCGGACGGCCGGCTGACCGGCGGCAGCGGCCCGTTGAAGGCTCCCGTCAAAGGTGCGGAGTATCCACTGATCAGCGCGGCCGACGCGCTGAAACGGCTGAACACGCCCGCGGCCGGGGCCCCGGGCGCCGGGAGCGGGGGCTGCGCCACCATGGAGCCGCTCACCGAGCGCTCGGCCGCCGGTACCGGTAAGAGCGCCGCCAGCAGCAGCGCCGGCACCACCGCCGGCCGGGCGAGCGCCCCGCCGTCCGCTTCCTGCGCACCGTCGTCTCCGCCGAAGGCGCCCGAGTCCCGGCAGGTGACCGTGAGCCACGCGGAGCTGGGGCTCGCGGTGCGGCTGGCCGGAGGGCGGCAGATCCTCGTCCCCTCCTGGCTGTTCGGGACACGACCGGAGGGTACGACCGGACCCGCCACGGTCACCGCGACGGCGGTGGCGGACCGCTATCTGGCGAAGCCGGAGCCGCCCGCGGACGGAAACCGTCCCGGCGGTTCGGACCAGACGCCGACGGCCTACCGCGCCGACGGGCGGACCCTGACCCTGCGCATCATGGGCCGGGTGTGCGGCCGGTACGGCGTACGGACCACCGAGAACAAGGACACGGTGCGGCTGGCGCTGAGCGCGCCCAGCCCGAAGCCGGGGACGGTCTGCCCCGACATCATCGGAGCGGTGACGCAGAAGGTGGTGCTGGAACAGCCACTGGGGAGCCGGCAGGTCGTCAACGCGGCGAACGGTGACCCCGTACCCCGGATGTGAGACGGCCCCGTACCGCGAACAGTCCGTACCGCGAACAGCCCGTACCGCAAACAGGCAGGGACGACAGCCGGCGACGACAGAGGCGGCGGCCCCGGATGTCCGGGACCGCCGCCTCTGCGTGCCTTGCCGAGAAACTCGGCCAGGGCTCAGCTGAACGAGTCGCCGCAGGCGCAGGAGCCGGTGGCGTTCGGGTTGTCGATCGTGAAGCCCTGCTTCTCGATGGTGTCCACGAAGTCGACGGAGGCGCCGCCCAGGTACGGGGCGCTCATCCGGTCGGTGACGACCTTGACTCCCCCGAAGTCCTTGACCACATCGCCGTCGAGCGAGCGCTCGTCGAAGAAGAGCTGGTAGCGGAGGCCCGAGCAGCCGCCGGGCTGGACGGCGACGCGGAGCGCGAGGTCGTCACGGCCTTCCTGGTCGAGCAGGGCCTTGACCTTGGACGCGGCGGCGTCGGACAGGAGGATGCCGTCGCTCACCGTGGTCTTCTCGTCCGATACGGACATCTGCTTCACTCCCGGGATGGGGTCTCCCCGCCGAGGCAGGGGAAGTACGGACTGCTTGCCGACCATTGCAACCGGCAGGGCCACGGATTCATTCCGGGGCCTGGCACTTCTCTTTGCCCCTTCATGCTCGCACACCCTTTCCGTCACGTCACAGATCCGGGCGCCCAGGGATACGTCACACTGACGAGATTGGCATCGTCAATCTGACGTGAAGCGGCTATGATAGATAACGTCATTTAGACGAGAAGGCCCCGGTGCCCGCACCGGCTCCACCGGAGCGGCACAAGCCGCACGTGTTTCTTGAGAAGAAAGGGTGCTGTCGTGACCACCGCCCAGCCCCGTCAGGATCTCGATGTACAGCCCTCGGCACTTGCGCTGCTGCTGCTCGGCCGCGAGGCCGACCCGAAGAGCGAGCGCGGTGTGGAGTGCCCGGGCGACCTGCCCTCCCCGTCCGACCCGGACCTGGTGGAGCGCGCCCGCGCGGCCAAGGTGAAGCTCGGGGACAAGGTCTTCGTGCTCGGCCACCACTACCAGCGCGACGAGGTCATCCAGTTCGCCGACGTGACCGGCGACTCCTTCAAGCTCGCCCGCGACGCGGCCGCCAGGCCGGAGGCCGAGTACATCGTCTTCTGCGGCGTGCACTTCATGGCCGAGTCGGCGGACATCCTGACCACCGGCGACCAGAAGGTCGTGCTCCCCGACCTGGCGGCGGGGTGCTCGATGGCCGACATGGCCACCGCCGAGCAGGTCGCCGAGTGCTGGGACGTGCTGACCGACGCCGGCGTCGCCGACCGCGTGGTGCCCGTCTCGTACATGAACTCGTCCGCCGACATCAAGGCCTTCACCGGCCGGCACGGCGGCACCATCTGTACGTCGTCGAACGCGAAGCGCGCCCTGGAGTGGGCCTTCGACCAGGGCGAGCAGGTCCTCTTCCTCCCCGACCAGCACCTGGGCCGCAACACCGCCGTACGTGACCTGGGGATGTCGCTGGACGACTGCGTCCTCTACAACCCGCACAAGCCGAACGGCGGCCTCACGGCCGAGCAGCTGCGTGGCGCGAAGATGATCCTGTGGCGCGGGCACTGCTCGGTGCACGGGCGGTTCTCGCTGGACTCGGTGAACGACGTCCGCGAGCGGATACCCGGAGTACGGGTGCTGGTCCACCCCGAGTGCAAGCACGAGGTCGTCTCGGCCGCGGACGAGGTGGGCTCGACCGAGTACATCATCAAGGCGCTCGACGCGGCGCCCGCCGGTTCGAAGTGGGCGATCGGGACCGAGCTCAACCTGGTGCGCCGGGTGGCCAACGCGCACCCGGACAAGGAGATCGTCTTCCTCGACAAGACGGTGTGCTTCTGCTCGACGATGAACCGGATCGATCTGCCGCATCTGGTGTGGACGCTGGAGTCGCTGGCCGAGGGCAATCTGGTGAACCGGATCGAGGTCGATCCGGAGACCGAGAAGTACGCGAAGCTGGCGCTGGAGCGGATGCTGGCACTGCCGTAGCGGCGCCTGCGGCCGGACCACCGGATCCCCCGGTAACCGGCCGCAGCACGGAACAACGCGAGCGGGCCCCGCACCGGATGCCGGTGCGGGGCCCGCTCGTGCGTGTGCCGGGTGTCAGACGTTCGCCGGCTCCGGCTCGTCCGACGTCGAGTCGGCGCCCGAGGGAGTCCCGTCACCCGACTGCTTCTGGCGCTTGGCCTCCTTCTTCGCCGCCCGGCGCTCCTTGCGGAGCTCCACCAGCGCGTAGAGCGTCGGCACCAGCAGCAGCGTCAGCAGCGTCGATGTGATCAGACCGCCGATCACCACCACCGCCAGCGGCTGCGAGATGAACCCGCCCTCGCCGGTGACGCCGAGCGCCATCGGGAGCAGCGCGAAGATCGTCGCCAGTGCGGTCATCAGGATCGGCCGCAGACGGTGCCTGCCGCCCTCCACGACCGCCTCGACCACGCCGAGGCCCTGCGAGCGGTACTGGTTGATCAGGTCGATCAGCACGATCGCGTTGGTGACCACGATGCCGATGAGCATCAGCATGCCGATCATCGCCGGGACACCCATCGGGGTGCCGGTGGCGAGCAGCAGACCGATGGCTCCGGTGGCCGCGAACGGGATCGAGACCAGCAGGATCAGCGGCTGGACCAGCGAGCGGAACGTCGCCACCAGCAGCATGAACACGATCGCGACGGCGGCCAGCATGGCCAGCGCCAGGTTCTTGAACGCGTCGCTCTGGTCGGAGGAGACACCGCCGATCTCGACGGTCGCACCGCTGGGCAGCGCCTTCTTGACCTCGTTGATCTTGGACTGGAGCGCGGTGGTGACCGCGCCCGTGTTGTCACCGGTCGGCTTCGCCGTGATCGTCGCGGCGCGGGCGCCGTCGATACGGGTCATCGAGACCGGTCCCGGGACCAGCTTGACCGTGGCGATGTCGCCGAGCTTGACCGCGCCGAGGTTCAGGTTCTGCAGCTGGGCGAGGGTGGCGGCCGGCTGCGCCGACTTCACGACGACGTCCCGCTCGGAGTCGTCCAGGATGATCTGGCCCGACTTGGTGCCCTGGACCGCCTGGCCGACGGCCGCGCCCAGCGTCGTCTCGTTGAAGCCCGCTGCGGCCGCCTTGTCGTTGGTCTTCACCGAGATGCGCGGCACGCTCTGCGAGAGGTCGCTCTGCACGTCCTTGACGTGGTCGAGCTTGGCCACAGCGGCCCGTACCTGCTCGGACGCCTTCTTGAGGGTGTCGCCGTCGCCGGCCTTGACCACGACGCTGAGGTCCTGATCGCCGAAGCCGCCGCCGCTGCCGACACTGGCGTCGCCGATGCCGTGCAGCTTGGCGAGGCCCTTCTCGATGCGGTCCTGGGTCGCGTCGTAGTCCGACGCGTTCTTCAGGGTCACCTGGTACGAGGCCTGGTTGGCGCCCGTACCGCCGCCGAAGGCAGCGGCGAAGCCGGAGGAGCCGACGGTGACCTGGTAGTTCTTGATCGTGTCGATGCCGTCGAGCACCTTCTCGACCTTCTTGGCCGCGGTGTCGGCGGCCTGCAGGCTGGTGCCCGGGTCGAGCTTCTGGGTGAGCGAGAGGGTGTCCTGGTCGCCCTGGTCGAAGAAGTTGGTCTTGAGCAGCGGGGCCATGCCGAAGGTGGCGATGAGCACCACGGCCGCGATGACCAGGCTGGTGATACGGCGCCGGGTCGCGAAGCGCAGCACCGGGACGTAGAAGCGCTGCAGGCGGCCGCGCTCCTCCTTCTCCTCGGCCCTGCGGCGCAGCTCCTGCGGGTCGACACCGGCCGAGCCCTTGGGGGCGCGCAGGAACCAGTACGAGAAGACCGGGACCACCGTCAGCGAGACCAGCAGCGAGGCGAGCAGCGCAGCGGTGATCGTGATGGAGAACGAGCCGAAGAGCTGGCCCACCATGCCGCCGACGAGGCCGATCGGCAGGAAGACCGCCACGGTCGTCAGGGTGGAGGACGTGACCGCGCCCGCGACCTCCCGGACCGCGCCGATGATCGCCGCCTGGCGCTCCTCGCCGTAGCTCAGATGCCGCTTGATGTTCTCCAGGACGACGATCGAGTCGTCGACCACCCGGCCGATCGCGATGGTGAGCGCGCCGAGGGTGAGCATGTTGAGCGAGAGGTCACGGGTCCACAGCACGATCAGCGCCAGGAGCACCGAGATGGGGATGGAGAGCGCGGTGACCAGGGTGGAGCGGAGCGACGCCAGGAAGAGCAGGATGACGATCACGGCGAAGAGGAGGCCGAGCGCGCCCTCGGTGGTGAGGCCGGAGATCGACTTCGAGACGGACGGGCCCTGGTCGAAGATGACCGTCAGGTCGCTGTCGGAGCCGAGGGTCTTGCGCAGCTCGGGGAGCTTGTCCTTGACCGCGTCGGAGATGGCGACGGCGCTGCCGTCCTGGTCCATCGTCAGCGAGAGGGAGAGGCTGGGCTTTCCGTTCGTACGGGTGATGGAGACCGGGGTCGCGGGCTGCTCGGCGACCTTGGCGATGTCACCGAGGCGGACCGGCTTCGGGGCCTTGCCTCCCGCGGAGGCGCCGCCCGGCGCGGGCTGGCCGGTGACGCGCAGGTCCTCGATCTGCTTCAGCGAGGTGTAGCCGCCGCCGACCTGGACCGTGCGGCTCTTGCCGTCCTCGGAGAACGAACCGGCCGGGAGGGTGGCACCGCCCGCCTGGAGTGCCTGGCTGAGGGTCGCCGCGTTCAGTCCGGCGGCCGCCAGCTTCTGGGAGTCGGGGGTGACGGTGACCTGGAGGTCCCGCACGCCGTCGACGCTGACCTGGCCGACACCGTCGATGTTCTGCAGGACCGGGACGACCGAGCGGTTGAGCTGGTCGGAGAGGGCCTGCTGGTCCTTGTTGGAGGTGACCGCGAGGACGACCGTCGGGATGTCGTCCGTCGAACCGGCGACGACCTGCGGGTCGACCGAGTCGGGGATCTTCACCCGGGCCCGGTTCACGGCCTGCTGGACATCGGCGACGAGCTGCTTGGTGCCGTTGCCGTAGTCGAACTGGGCCATGATCACGGCGTTGCCCTCACTCGCCGTGGAGGTCACGCCCTTGATGCCGTCGACAGCCTTGATGGTGTCTTCGAGCGGCTCGACGACCTGCTTCTCGACCACGTCGGGGGACGCGCCCTGGTACGGGGCGAGCACCGACACCATCGGCAGTTCGATGGTGGGCAGCAGCTGCTGCTTGAGCTGCGGTATCGCGATCGCACCGAAGACGACGGCGACGATCGATATCAGCCCGATCAGGGCCCGTTGCGCGAGGCTGAATCTGGACAGCCAGGACATGGGGTCTCTCTTCTGTGGCGTGCGAGGCAGGTGGAGCCGGAGGAATGACTGAACGTACGGCGGGGTATGAGGGGGGCACGTGTGACCCACGTCTACCTTCAGCCATCCGGCAGGCCGGATTCGTCGCTCCCAGGTGCCCTACTTATCCGGCGCATACCGCAGCTGGAGTAGGCGGCCGCTACGCCCTTGGGTGGACCAGGCCCGATTCGTAGGCGATTACCACCAATTGGGCCCGGTCGCGGGCCCCCAGCTTCGCCATCGCCCGGTTCACATGTGTCTTGACGGTGAGCGGGCTGACGGACAGCCGCTCGGCGATCTCGTCGTTGGAGTGGCCGCCGCCGACCTGGACGAGGACTTCACGCTCGCGGACGGTGAGCGCGGCGAGCCGTCCCGCGTACGCCTCGGGGTCCGATCCGTCCGAACTGCCGCCCTGGGCAAGGAAACGCGCGATGAGCCCCTTGGTGGCGACCGGGGAGAGCAGCGCCTCCCCCGCCGCCGCGATACGGATGGCGCTGAGCAGCTCCTCCGGCTCCGCGCCCTTGCCGAGGAACCCGGACGCACCGGCCCGCAGGGACTGGACCACGTACTCGTCCACCTCGAAGGTCGTGAGCATCACCACGTGCACCGCGGTGAGTTCGGGGTCGGTGCTGATCATGCGAGTGGCGGCGAGTCCGTCCGTGCCGGGCATCCGGATGTCCATCAGGACGACATCGGGGGCCTCCGAGCGGGCGAGGGTCACCGCCTGCGCGCCGTCCGCCGCCTCCCCGACGACCTCCATGTCGGGCTCCGAGTCCACCAGCACCCGGAACGCACTGCGCAGCAGCGTCTGGTCGTCGGCGAGCAACACCCTGATCGTCATACGTCCTCCCCCGCTCCGGCCGTGACCGGCAGTATCGCCTGTACGCGGAAGCCGCCGCCGTAGCGGGGCCCCGCCGAGCAGGAACCCCGCAGCGCGGCCGCCCGCTCGCGCATCCCGGTCAGGCCGTGGCCCCCGCCGTCCGCCACCGCGCCGTACCCGGCGCTCTCCGGCCCGGACTCCCCGCCCCGGCCCGCGCCGTCCTGGCTCCCACCGTCCTGGCCCGCGCCGTCGTCGAGGACGGTGACCTCCAGGGCGGGGCCCACCCGCACCACGCTGACCTCGGCCCGCGCGCCGGGCCCCGCGTGCTTGCGCACATTGGTCAGCGCCTCCTGGATGATCCGGTACGCGGCCAGGTCGACGGCGGCGGGCATGGCGGTCTGCTCGTGGCTGCAGGCCACCTCCACCGGGAGTCCGGCGTTGCGGAAGGTGTCGACCAGGTCGTCGAGCACCGCGAGGCCCGGCGCCGGTTCGGTGGGTGCCTCGGGGTCGCCGGACTGGCGCAGCAGGCCGACGGTGGCGCGCAGTTCGTTGAGCGCGGAGCGACTGGCCTCCCGTACGTGCGCCAGCGCCTCCTTGGCCTGGTCGGGGCGCTTGTCCATGACATGGGCCGCCACCCCTGCCTGGACGTTGACCAGGGCGATGTGGTGGGCGACGACGTCGTGGAGGTCGCGGGCGATCCGCAGCCGCTCCTCGGCGACCCGGCGCCTGGCCTCCTCGTCGCGGGTGCGCTCCGCCCGCTCGGCCCGCTCCCGGATGGCGTCGACGAAGGCGCGGCGGCTGCGTACGGCGTCGCCCGCCGCCGACGCCATTCCGGTCCACGCGAAGATCCCGAGGTTCTCCTGCGAGTACCAGGGGGTCCGGCTGAAGCACATCGCCGATGCCGTCAGCACGGCCATCGTGAGCAGCCCGACCCGCCAGGTGGTGGGGCGGTCGGTGCGGGAGGCGACCGTGTAGAGCGCGATGACCGCGCTCATCGCCACCGGCGCGGGCGGCTCGCCCGCGATCAGCTCGACCATGGTGACCGCGCCGGTCACCGCGAGCACGGGCATCGGACTGCGGCGCCGCAGCACCAGAGCGGCAGCGCCGACCAGCATCAGGATGACGCTGCGCAGCTCGGGGCTCCTGGTGCCGAAGGTCGGGCCGTCGGGGCCGCCGGCCGAGGCGAACGAACCGGTGATCATGCAGACGAGCACCGCCAGGGCCAGCACGGCGTCGAGCGCCGTCGGATGGGCGCGCAGCCAGCCGCTGGCCCGGGCGTAGCGGGTGGCGGCTTTCGACGGTGGGGTCACGTCCAGCAACGGTACGGCGTGCCGCAACCTGGTCCGGCCGCTCGGCCGGCGCCCCCGGCACTGCACTGCGTTTCCGCGCGGTGTTCTCCCCGCACCGCACCGCACCTCCACGGGGCAGCACGTCCGCCGACAGCACGGCGCCCCGTCCTGTTCCGTCCCCTCGGCCGGAGGGAGCAGGACGGGACGGGGCGCCGGACAGCACGTCGCCGGAGTCGTCCGGGCGGGCCGCCCAGCGGCGGCCCGGGTGGCTCAGCCCGGGATCAGACCGTCGTCGTTGAGCATGTCCCTGACGTCCGCCAGAGTCGCTTCGGCGGGCGGCAGGATCAGCTCCGACGGTGCCAGGGAGTCGTCGGGGAGCGGCGTTCCCAGGTCCCTGACCTTGTCGAGCAGGGCGTGGAGTGTGCGACGGAAACCTGCTTCGTCGCCGCCCTGCACCTCGACGAGCAGCTCGTCGTCCAGCTTGTTGAGCTCCGTGAGGTGGCTGTCGGCCAGCTCCATCTGGCCTTCACCCATGATCCGTACGATCATGACGCGTCCCTACTGCTTGTCCAGATTCGGATGGGGCCTGTCCTGCGGCTCACTGCCTTCGATGGCCTGCTGGGAAGCGGAGGACCCGCCCGCCAGCTCGGCCTTCATGCGCTGCAGTTCCAGCTCCACATCCGTACCACCGGAGATCCGGTCCAGCTCGGCGGAGATGTCGTCCTTGCCCATGCCGGACTGGTCGTCCAGGGCACCCGAGGCGAGCAGTTCGTCGATCGCACCCGCCCTGGCCTGCAGCTGGGCGGTCTTGTCCTCGGCCCGTGCGATGGCCTGGCCGACATCGCCCATCTCCTCGGAGATACCCGAGAAGGACTCGGCGATCCGGGTCTGCGCCTGGGCCGCCGTGTAGGTGGCCTTGATGGTCTCCTTCTTCGTACGGAAGGCGTCGACCTTGGCCTGCAGACGCTGGGCGGCGAGAGTGAGCTTCTCCTCCTCGCCCTGCAGCGTCTGGTGCTGCGTCTCCAGGTCGGTGACCTGCTGCTGCAACGCGGCACGGCGCGACAGCGCCTCCCGGGCCAGGTCCTCACGGCCCAGCGCGAGGGCCTTGCGTCCCTGGTCCTCCAGCTTGGTGGACTGTCCCTGCAGCTGGTTCAGCTGCAGTTCGAGACGCTTGCGCGAGGTAGCCACATCGGCGACCCCGCGGCGTACCTTCTGAAGCAGTTCGAGCTGCTTCTGGTACGAGTAATCGAGGGTCTCGCGCGGATCCTCGGCCCGGTCCAGGGCCTTGTTGGCCTTCGCGCGGAAGATCATTCCCATACGCTTCATGACACCGCTCATGGGCTTCGCGCGCCCCCTTCTGACGGACTTCAGCTCCAGCACTTGAACCCACACTACGGGCCCTGCATCCATTACCGCACTGTTCGCGAGCGGATGCGCTCCTCCTCCAGGACGAGGTGAGGCGATTCCGCTCCCGCGCAGGGAGTAGGGACACCTCGGGGAAAGCCCCGCAGAACCGGCGGAACCAGCGCAGGGAGCTCCCGGCCGGGCAGACCGTTGCGCGATCGTTCCCCCTCGGTCCTGGCGCCCCGCACGGCACCCCGTACCCTTGGGTTTTGTGTTCCGAAGCCGCGCCAATGAAGAGAAGGTCCGCACCTCCAAGGTGACGCCGGACCTCTCCAAGCAGCCCCGCGACCCGCAGGCTCCCAAAGGTCGCCCCACCCCCAAGCGGAATGAGGCGCAGTCCCAGCGACGCCGCGCGGTCACTCCCACGACCGACCGCAAGGAGGCGTCCAAGCGTCAGCGCGAGGCCCGCCGTGCGGACATGGCCAAGCAGCGTGAGGCTCTCGCCAGCGGCGACGAGCGTTATCTGCCGGCCCGGGACAAGGGCCCGGTCCGCCGCTTCGCGCGGGACTACGTGGACTCGCGCTGGTGCCTCGCCGAGTTCTTCCTGCCGCTCGCCGTGGTCATCCTGGTACTGAGCGTCATCCAGGTGCCCGGCATCCAGAGCATCGCGCTGCTGCTCTGGCTCATCGTGATCGTGCTGATCATCATCGACTCGGCCGGAGTCTGGTTCCGGATGAGGAAGCAGATGAACGAGCGCTTCCCGGACCAGCCCAAGGGCGGCGCCCTGGCCTACGGTCTGATGCGCACGCTCCAGATGCGCCGGATGCGCCTGCCGAAGCCGCAGGTCAAGCGCGGAGAGCGGCCCTGAGCACGGGCGTCTCGGGGTTCGACGGCGCTTCGGCCGCATGGCTGAAGGGCCTGGGAGGGCTCCGCAACACCGTCCGCCAGGAGCTCGTCGCGCGTCAGCTCGACGAGCAGCTCGCGGCGCGTTTCCCGGTGGGGCAGCGGCTGCGGATCCTCGACGTCGGTACGGGGCAGGGCACCCAGGCCCTGCGGCTGGCCCGTGCCGGGCACACGCTGACCGGCCTGGAGTCCGACCCCGCGATGCTCAAGGTGGCCCGTGACGCGCTGGCCACCGAGCCGGAGGGCATCCGCGCGCGGATGCGGCTGCTGGACGGGGACGGCCGGGAGACCGGTGCGCACTTCCTGCCCGGCAGTTTCGACGTGGTGCTCTGTCACGGCGTCCTGATGTACGCCGATGAGCCGGACGCGATGCTGGCCGGTCTCGCCCGGATGCTGGCACCCGGCGGCTTGCTCTCGCTGCTCGTGCGGAACGCCGACGCGCTCGCCATGCGGCCGGGGATGGCCGGTGACTGGCCCGGCGCGCTGGCCGCCTTCGACAGCGACACGTACACCAACCGGCTGGGCCTGAAGGCCCGCGCCGACCGGCTCGAAGCGGTCACCGCCACCCTGGCCGGTATCGCCGCCCCCCTCCATGCCTGGTACGGGGTCCGGGTCTTCACGGACAACGTGGGCAATGACGAGGAGCTGCCGTCCGCCCACGAGCTGGACCAGCTGCTGGCGGCCGAGGACCGTGCCGGGCGCACCGAGCCGTACAAGAACGTGGCGGCGCTGCTGCATCTGTGCGGTGTACGGGGCTGACGCCCGCCCGGGCCCGCTTCCGGCTCCGCCCTCCGGGGATTCCCCTGATCGGCGGCGCACCGCAGGCAGACCCCACCTGGCAAAAGCGACACTACGGACATGGATTCCTCCCGTACCCGTGGCCGTGTCCGTAGCCGTGCGCACCGGTTGCTGCTGCCGCTGACCGCAGGAATCTGTGGCGTCGCCCTGGTCGGCGGCTGCTCAGGTTCCGGTTCGTCGACAGGCCCCGCCGCCGGCCACGGTCCTTCGGCGTCCCCGTCGGTGGCTGCCGACCCCGCCGCCACCGACGGCGGGGACGCCCTGCAGAGCAACTACGAGCAGGTGATCAAGAACGTCCTGCCCTCGGTCGTCCAGATCGAGTCGGGCAACGACCTCGGCTCGGGCATCGTCTACGACAGCAAGGGCGACATCGTCACCAACGCCCATGTGGTCGGCAAGGCCAAGCAGTTCAAGGTCACATCGGCCACCGGCGGCGGCCAGCTGCACGCCCGGCTCGTCTCCAGCTACCCCGCACAGGATCTGGCGGTCATCAAGCTGGACAAGGTGCCGTCCGGGCTGAAGGCCGCCTCCTTCAGCCAGTCGTCCAAGGTCGACATGGGGAAGATCGTGCTCGCGCTGGGCTCGCCCCTCGGGCTCTCCAGCAGCGTCACCCAGGGGATCGTCTCCGCCACCGGACGCACCGTCAGCGAGGGCAGCTCCGGCGGCGGCACCGGGGCCACCATCGGGAACATGGTGCAGACCTCGGCCGCGATCAACCCCGGCAACAGCGGGGGCGCACTGGTCGGCCTGGACGGGAAGGTCATCGGCATCCCCACGCTGGCGGCGACCGATCCGCAGCTGGGCAGCGGCGCCGCACCCGGCATCGGCTTCGCCATCCCGGCCTCGATGGTGACCAACATCGCGGGCCAGATCATCAAGGACGGCAAGGTCACCAACTCGGGCCGGGCCGCCCTGGGGATCACCGGGCGCACCGTCGTGGGCGCCAATTTCCAGCCCGCGGGGGTCGCGGTGGTCTCCCTCACGAAGGGCGGCGCTGCGGGCGCCGCCGGGCTGAAGACCGGGGACATCGTCACCCGGGTGGCCGCCACCCAGGTCAAGTCGCTGACGGCGCTCTCCGAGGTGCTGGCTTCGTACAAGCCGGGGCAGAAGGTCAAGGTCGGTTACGAGCGGAACGGCAGCGCGAAGACGGCGGAGGTCACGCTCGGCACGATGTAGACCGGGTCCGCGAAGTCGCGCGTCCACGCAGCGGTGAGGGGCGGTGCCCGTGCGGGCGCCGCCCCTCACCGCTGCCGGAACGGGGGTCTCAGGCCGCCGGACCGGCCGCGTCCGCGCCGTCCGCCGTCTCCTTCGGGTGCAGGCTCATCGGGCCGTAGATCTTGGTCGCGTCCTCGAAGAGCGTCACCTGGTCGGCGCCGCCGTCGGCGAGCTCCTTCCACACCTCGCCGACCCAGGACTCCGCGTCGCCCTGCGTGGTGAACTCATCGGGCGCCACCGCCGGCTGGGTCTCCGTACCGTCGGACTTCTCGAACCGCCACGTCCATGCCATGTCCGCCTCCTGGATGCCACTGGATGCCACGCTGTCTTCGGCCGGCCGGGATCCCGTACGGGTCTCCCCGGCGGGTTCAACAGCTGCTGGCAGCGTAGCCGGGCGAGCACCGCGAGCGGCCGCGCGGGAGGATCTTCCTGTGGAACTCACTCTCCTCGGCACCGGTGCCCCCGACGGGCTGCCCCGTCCCGACTGTCCCTGCGCCGTCTGTGCGGCCGCCCGGGGCGAGCGGGCACGGGCGGCGACCGCGCTGCTCGTCGACGGCGTACTGCTGCTCGACCTCACTCCGGGGGCCGCCATGGCCGCCGCACGCGCCGGGCACTCGCTGGCCGGCGTACGCCAGGTGCTGCTCACCCATCCGCACAACGGGCCCCCGGTGGAGCTGCCGGCCGGGCTGCCGCAGGCCGGCCGGGTGGCCGACGGACGCGTGCTGACGCTGATCAGCGGGCACCGGGTACGGGCGGTCGCGATGGACTCCCCCGGCACCGGGTACGAGGTGACGTCGCCGGAGGGCGAGCGGCTGCTGTACCTGCCGCCGGGCGCCTCACCCGCGGGATTCCCCGACGACGGCCGGGCTCCGTACGAGATGGTGCTGGCCGATGTCGTCGGACGCCCGGACGCCCTGGCCAGGCTGCGGTCGGCCGGGGCCGTCGGTGCCACCACCGATGTGCTCGCCGTCCACCTCGGCCACGAGGTGCCGCCGGGTCCTGAGCTGGCGAGACGGCTGGCCGCCGCGGGGGCGCGGGCGGTACCGGACGGGACGACGCTGATCGTCGGCGAGTACCACGCGGTGCCCGACCTGCCGCGCCGCACGCTGGTGCTCGGCGGGGCCCGCTCGGGGAAGTCCGTGGAAGCCGAACGGCGTCTGGAGGGGTTCCCGGGGGTCGTGTACGTCGCGACGGGCGGCAGCCGCGACGGGGACGCCGAGTGGGCGTCCCGGGTGGGGCTGCACCGCGAGCGCAGACCGGGCTCCTGGCGGACCGAGGAGACCTGCGACCTGCTGCCGCTGCTGGCGGAGCACGACGGGCCCCCGCTGCTGATCGACTGCCTGTCCCTGTGGCTGACCGACGCGATGGACCGGGTGGGCGCCTGGGAGGACGAGCGGTGGGCGGACGGCGGCGAACGGGCGCTGCACGAGCGGGTGAGCGAGCTGGTCGCCGCGGTCAGGGCCACCCGGCGCATGGTCGTCGCGGTCAGCAACGAGGTGGGCTCGGGTGTGGTGCCGGCGACCGCGTCGGGGCGGCGCTTCCGGGACGAACTCGGGCGTCTGAACGCGGCCTTCGCCGCCGAGTGCGAGCACGTTCTCCTGGTCGTCGCCGGGCAGGCGGTCGTGCTGCGCGGCTGACCGTGATCCTCGACGGGGCGGTGCCGGCGATCCGGCGCACGGATCGAGGTATCGGCGGGAGGTACGGGCCGCGCGGCGTCCCGCGGGAAAGGTGCCGGTACTGTTCGGCGAATGAGCGCGCTGAATCTCGACGACTTCTCCGATCTGATCGAACGTTCCGACAGCGGCGTACGGCGCGAAGCCGAGGAACGCCGGGAGCGGCTGGCCGTCCCGCCCGGCGCGCTGGGCCGGCTCGACGAGCTGGGTGAGTGGCTCTCGGCAGCGCAGTCCGCGGTACCGGTCAGGCCGGTCGACAACGTGCGCGTGGTGCTCTTCGCGGGCGATCACGGTGTGGCCGAACTCGATGTGTCGGCGCGGCCCGCCAAGAGCGCGCATGTACTGGTGCGGGCCGTGCTCGACGGGGAGAGCCCGGTCGCGGTGCTGGCCCGCCGGCTCGGGCTGCCGGTACGGATCATCGACGCCGGTCTGGACTGCGACCCGGCGCTGCTGCCCGACGAGGTCGTACGGCACCGGGTCCGGCGCGGCACCGGGCGGATCGACGTCGAGGACGCCCTCACCGTCGAAGAGGCCGAGCAGGCCGTACGTCTCGGCATGGCCATCGCGGACGAGGAGGCCGACTCGGGCACCGACCTGGTCGTGCTGGGCGATCTGAGCGTCGGCGGCACCACGGCCGCGTCCACGCTGATCGCCGCGCTCTGCGGCACGGACGCCTCGGTCGTCACCGGGCGCGGTGGAGCGGTCATCGACGATCTGGGCTGGATGCGCAAGTGCGCGGCGGTCCGGGACGCGCTGCGCCGGGCCCGGCCGGTCCTCGGCGACCAGCTGGAGCTGCTCGCCGCGGTCGGCGGCGCGGATCTGGCCGCGATGACCGGGTTCCTGCTCCAGTGCTCGGTCCGGCGGCTGCCGGTGATCCTCGACGGGGTGGTCGCGGCCGCGTGCGCGCTGGTGGGCCAGCGGGCCGCCTTCCGCGCCCCCGATTCCTGGCTGGCCGGCCAGGTCAGCGGTGAACCGGCCCAGGCGAAGGCGCTGGACCGGATGGCGCTGACCCCGCTGCTCGACCACGGCGTGACGGTGGGCGAGGGCGCGGGGGCGCTGCTGGCGCTGCCGCTCGTCCAGGCGGCGGCAGCTCTGGCGGCGGAGCTCCCGGAGCGTACGGCGGACGGCGCCGGCGAGATCGCCGCCGCCACGGAAGCCCCCGGCGCGGAAGTCTCCGACGCAAAGGCCCCCGACGCAGAAGCCTCGGCCCAGGACGCCTCCGCCCGGTAGTGCCCGGTCCGTGCCGTCCGGCCGGAAACACCCCCAACCGGGCCGGGAATGGCGCGACTTCGGTGGCGGCGGGGCCATCGCCGGGAGACAGTGGGAAGTAGCACCGCGGCCGGCGGCCTGCCGTCGGCCGCAGCACGTCCCGGCAGGACACCCGGCGCCCCATATCATCGCGTTTCATGGGAGACGTCCGTACATCTGCCGGGGGCACCCCCCTGACCACGGTCCGGTCGCGCCGCTGTGCGGCATTCGCCGTCTGGTACCTGCGTGCCGTGACGTTCATCAACCTGCTGGGCGCCGCATGGGTCTCCCTCGGCCAGGATGTGCGGCGGCACAACACCGAGTACTTCTTCACCCCCTATCTGCTCACCGCGGGCTTCGCATCGGGTGCCTTCAGCCTCTTCCTGGCGATCACCATGCGCCGCCGCAAGCGGGCCGCCTGGCTGCTCAACCTGGTCATGGGCGGGCTCTTCCTGCTGGTGCTCGTGCTGGCCATGTGCTTCCCGGAGTTCCGCAGGTACGCGCAGAACTGGGTCTCGCTGGCGCTGACCGCCGCCTTCGTCCTGTCGCTGCTGATCGGCAGGCGGGAGTACTACGCCAAGGGCGACCGCTCCAACCCGAAGCTGGCGGCCGCCGTTGCCGTGGGCGGGCTGCTGGCCTGCTCGCTGCTGGCCGCGCTGCTGGTCACCGTCACCAACACGGCCCATGACACGTACCGTTCGACGTTTCCGGACCGATGGCGGTACGGCGTGATGCGGCTGATCTCGCTGGTACCCAACGACTCCCGTATCCAGGGCATCGAGACGCCCGCCTGGGTCGACGTCTTCATCAACGTCATGTCCACCGCGCTGCTGCTCGCGGTGCTCTTCGCGGCGTTCCGCTCCCGGCGTGCCGTCGACCCGATCACCCCGGACGACGAGGAGCGGCTGCGCGCCCTGCTGGACAGGCACGGTGAGCGCGACTCGCTCGGCTACTTCTCGCTGCGCCGCGACAAGAGCGTCGTGTGGTCCCCCACCGGCAAGGCCGCGGTCGCCTACCGGGTGCTGGGCGGGGTCTCGCTCGCCTCCGGTGATCCGATCGGCGATCCGGAGGCCTGGCCCGGGGCGATCGAGCCCTGGCTGGCCGAGGCGCGCGAGCACGGCTGGCTGCCCGCGGTGATGGGGGCCGGCGAGGAGGCCGGCACGGTCTACGCCAGGCACGGCCTCGACGCGCTGGAGTTCGGCGACGAAGCCATCGTGGACACCGCGGAGTTCACCCTGGAGGGCCGGGCCATGCGGACGGTGCGCCAGGCGTACAAGCGGGTGCAGCGCGCCGGGTACACGGTCCGGATCCGGCGGCACGAGGAGATCCCCGAGGCCGAGATGGAGCGCCTGGTGCACCGGGCCGACGACTGGCGCGACGGAGCCACCGAGCGGGGGTTCTCGATGGCGCTCGGACGGCTCGGCGATCCGGCGGACGGGCGCTGCATGATGCTCGAATGCCGGGACGGCGACGGCGAGTTGCGTGCCGTCCTGAGTTTCGCGCCCTGGGGCCCCGAAGGGCTCTCGCTGGATCTGATGCGCCGTGACCGGGAGGCCGAGAACGGTCTGATGGAGTTCATGATCATCGAACTCCTGCAGCGGGCGAAGGAGATCGGGATCACGCAGATCTCACTCAACTTCGCGATGTTCAGATCGGTCTTCGAACGTGGCTCGAAGCTCGGGGCCGGCCCCGTGCTGAGGCTCTGGCGCTCGTTCCTCACCTTCTTCTCACGGTGGTGGCAGATCGAGTCGCTGTACCGCGCCAACGCCAAGTACCGGCCGATCTGGGAGCCCCGTTTCATGCTGTTCGAGAAGAGCGCGGATCTGCTGCGCATCGCTGTCGCCTCGGCGCGCGCCGAGGGGTTCCTGGAGGCCCCGGGGCTGCCCGAGTGGCTGCACCGCAAGCAGCTCGGGACCAGACGGTGAACCGGCGTGCGCTGCGCGCCGCGGCCCGCCGCGAGTGGGGGCCGCTGTTCACCACCGTACGGACGGCGCTCGTCACCAGGAAGTGGCGTGCCGTCCCGCTGACGCTCGGCGCCGTCGCCCTGACCGCGTGCTTCCAGATCGTGCAGAACCAGTCGTGGGGGCTGCGGCCGGTGCACGACATCGGGTTCGTCCGGGCGATGGACCCGCTCTGGCTCGCGCTGCTGCGCACCCCGCTCTCGCTGTTCGTACCGGCGCTGGACCTGCCGGTCTGGGGCGCCCTGGTCCAGATCCTGCTGGTGTTCGGCATCGCGGAGATCTGCATCGGCTGGTGGCGGACGCTGCTGATCTCGTACGTCACCACACTCGCCGGGACGCTGTACGCCCGCGCCGCGATCGCGTTCGGGCCGGACAACAGCTTCGGTGTGAAGGCCTCGGACGCGCTGATCGTCGACACCGGCCCGTCGGCCGCCGTGGTCGGTCTCGCCGTCTTCGTCTGCTGGCGACTCGGCGCCCGGTGGACGGCCGGCGCGGTGATCGTGGGCATGGTCCTGGAGCTGGTCGTCAAGGACAACCTGGCGGGCAAGGAGCATCTGGCGGCGATCCTGGCGACGCTGGTGCTCTGCGCCCTCGCGGCCTGGCGGGACCGCAGGCGTCAGCGGGGCGGTCCGCCGTCCCGTCCGGGCAGCTTGGTCCGGGCCGGGTCGGGGGCGCCGCCGATGAACTCCTCCAGCCGGCGCCGGGGGCCCGCCCAGCGCCTGTCGTGACGGTAGGCGCGCCGGATCGCCCTGGCGCGGGCCCGGTGCCTGGTGCGGTAGAACCGCTTGGCCCACGGGGACACCGGCCGGGCCAGCCGGACGGCGCCGATCAGGGCGACGAACGGGACCACAGCGCCGATCAGGGCGATCCGGGGTTTGCCCTTGCTCAGCGCGACGAGCGCGAAGGCGAAGTCCAGCACGGTGTTCACGATGAACGCCCCCCGGTCCTGGGCCTCCTGGGGCGACAGCTCGTTGACCCCGAACGGCAGGAAGCCGCCCAGGATCAGCCCCACCAGGGCCGCCGTCAGCACCACGATCTCGACGCTCTTGCGGCCCTCTTCGCTCCAGTACACGTCGTCGAGGTGGAGGAGCAGGGCGAACTCGTCGAGGACCAGGCCCGCCCCCGCTCCGAAGATGACCGCGCAGACGGCGCCGCCCACCCCGTGTCTCCCGCTGGCCACCGCGCCGAAGCCGCCGATGACCACCAGGATGACGCCGGGCACCACATGGTGGATGTGCATGCCGCCGGGGGTGATGTTCCGGAACGGTCCGCGGCCCGCCCGGATCAGCCGGGCGATGGACCGCACGACCACGAAGGACAGCACGAACGAGAACAGCGCCAGCGTCAGCGGGAGCTTGCCGGGTTCCACGATGTTCCGTGCCCACCAGTGACCCATGCCACCTGCTTCCCTTATGGCTGTTACGCGTAACTTATCCGCCCGCGCCGGCGGATAACCTGCGCGCCATGGACGGCATACGTTTCGCCTTCGGCACGCTCACGGTCCTCCCGGTCCGGGTGACGCGCTGGGACCGGGCCGCGGCGCGCTCGGGGATGCTCTGGGCCCCGCTGGCCGGGCTGGTCGTGGGGGTGTGCGCGGCGGCGCTCGGCGCACCGGTGCTGCTGCTCGGGCCGGGACCGTTGCTCGCCGCCGTGGTGAGCGCGGCCGTGCCGGCGGTCCTCACCCGCGGTCTGCATCTGGACGGGCTCGCGGACGTCGCCGACGGACTCGGCAGCGGGAAGCCGGCCGATGACGCGCTGCGCATCATGAAGCAGTCGGACATCGGCCCGTTCGGCGTGGTGACGCTGGTCCTCGTCCTGCTCGCCCAGGTCGCCGCGCTGGCCCGGCTGTACGGGGAGGGCTGGGCGCACGGAGCGGCCGGCGCGGTCGTCTGCGCGCTCGCGGCCAGGCTGGCGCTGACGCTCGCCTGCCGCCGGGGCGTTCCGGCCGCCCGCCCGGACGGGCTGGGCGCGGCGGTGGCCGGGGCCGTGCCCGCAGGGGCCGCGCTGGGCGCGGCCGTTGGGGTCACCGCGGTGTGCGCGGCGGCGGGCGCGCTCCTCGGTCCGTACGGCGCACTGCGCCACGCACTGGCCGTGCTGCTGGCGCTCGGCGCGGCCCAACTCCTGCTGCGGCACTGCGTGCGCCGCTTCGGCGGGGTGACCGGCGATGTCTTCGGCGCGCTGGCCGAGACGGCGGCGACGGCCGCCCTGGTGGTGCTGACGTTCGGGTGACGCCGGCGTTCGGGGCAGCGGGCATTCACGGGGCGCATCGCCCGGCTCGCACGCCCCGCCGTATTTGCTGCTCTGTCTAATAAGCAGCCCGCGTGGGCGATTTCCGTCACCGAGCGTAGGCTCTGCGGCGGGGCGGCCCCATCCATCGGCCACCGACCAACTCAACGGAAGCGAGATTTCACCACCGTGACTGCTCTCACTCTCAGCACGGCCGGCGCCGCAACGCTGCGCGCCGACGCCGTCGTCGTAGGCGTGGCGAAGGGCGCCAAGGGCCCCGTGGTCGCACCGGGCGCCGAAGCCGTGGACAAGGCGTTCGGCGGAAAGCTCGCCGCCGTTCTGGAGACCCTCGGTGCCACCGGCGCGGAGGGCGAGGCCACCAAGGTCCCCGCACCCGCCGGCCTCAAGGCCCCGGTCGTCCTGGCCGTCGGGCTCGGCGCCGAACCGGACAGCAGGAGTGCCGGCGACGCCGGGGCCGAGTACGCCGAGGAGACGCTGCGCCGCGCGGCCGGTGTCGCCGCCCGCGCGCTGGCCGGTGCCAAGAAGGCCGCCTTCGCGCTGCCCGTCACGGCCGCCGAGGACGTCCAGGCGATCGGCGAGGGCGCACTCCTCGGGGCGTACGCCTTCACCGCGTTCCAGGCCGTCCCCAAGGACGCCAGGGGTCCGCTCGGCGAGGCCGCCCTGCTGGGAGCCAAGCCGCGGGACAAGGCGCACAAGGCCGCCGCCGAGCGCGCCGTGACCGTCGCCGAGGAGATCAACCGCGCCCGCGACCTGGTCAACACCCCGCCGAACGAGCTGAACCCGGCGTCCTTCGCCGCTGTCGCCACCGCGGCCGGCAAGGAGCACGGCGTCAAGGTGCAGGTGCTCGACGAGAAGGCCCTCACCAAGGGCGGCTACGGCGGCATCCTCGGCGTCGGTGTCGGTTCGGAGGCCCCGCCGCGGCTGGTGAAGCTCTCGTACACGCACTCCAAGGCGGAGAAGTCGCTCGCCTTCGTCGGCAAGGGCATCACCTACGACTCGGGCGGCATCTCGCTCAAGCCGGCCGGCCACAACGAGACGATGAAGTGCGACATGGCCGGCGCCGCCGCCGTGTTCGCCGCCGTCGTCGCCGCCGCGCGGCTCGGCCTCCAGGTCAATGTCACCGGCTGGCTGGCGCTCGCCGAGAACATGCCGTCCGGCTCGGCCACCCGCCCGGGTGACGTGCTGCGGATGTACAGCGGCAAGACCGTCGAGGTCCTCAACACCGACGCCGAGGGCCGGCTGGTGCTGGCCGACGCGCTGGCGAAGGCCTCCGAGGAGACGCCCGACGCGATCGTCGACGTGGCGACGCTGACCGGCGCGATGGTGCTGGCACTCGGCAGCCGCACCTTCGGCATCATGTCCAACGACGACGCCTTCCGTACCGAGCTGCACGAGATCGCGGAGGAGGTCGGCGAGCCGTCCTGGCCGATGCCGCTCCCCGCGGACCTGCGCAAGGGCATGGACTCCCCCACCGCCGACATCGCGAACATGGGCGAGCGGATGGGCGGCGGCCTGGTGGCCGGTCTGTTCCTGAAGGAGTTCGTCGGCGAGGGCATCACCTGGGCCCACGTGGACATCGCGGGTCCGGCCTTCAACGAGGCGGGCCCCTTCGGGTACACCCCCAAGGGCGGTACCGGCTCGGCGATCCGCACCCTGGTGCGCCTCGCGGAGCGCACCGCCGACGGCGACCTCGGCTGATCCACGCCACCGCACCTCCCGTACGGCCCCGGGCTCCCCGCCCGGGGCCGTACGGCTTTGCCGTGACTTTGCCGGTGTTCGCCCTGAACGAAATCCGTACGTGCGTACGCCCGGGTGAGCGGCCCGGAGGGCGGATGGGACGTACCGCACTACGGCCCGGCGTCTCGTCGGCGGCCGACAAGTGCAAAGATGGGTCTTCGGCAGGACAGGGCCCCCACCACAGGGCCGAAATAAAAGCGGCCGTACACCCGCCGCCGCCCGGTCAGGGAAGACCGGCACCGGCGCACCATGCATGGAGGACGTGACGTGGCGAACGACGCCAGCACCGTTTTCGACCTAGTGATTCTCGGCGGCGGTAGCGGCGGTTACGCCGCAGCGCTGCGCGGGGCGCAGCTTGGTCTCGACGTCGCCCTGATCGAGAAGAACAAGCTCGGCGGCACCTGCCTGCACAACGGCTGCATCCCCACGAAGGCCCTGCTGCACGCCGGCGAGATCGCCGACCAGGCGCGCGAGAGCGAGCAGTTCGGTGTCAAGGCCACCTTCGAGGGCATCGACATCGCCGGGGTCCACAAGTACAAGGACGACGTGATCGCGGGCCTCTACAAGGGCCTGCAGGGACTGGTCGCCTCCCGCAAGGTGACCTACATCGAGGGTGCGGGGCGTCTCTCCTCCCCCACCTCGGTGGACGTGGACGGCAAGCGCATCCAGGGCCGCCACATCCTCCTCGCCACCGGCTCCGTACCGAAGTCGCTGCCCGGCCTGGAGATCGACGGCAACCGCATCATCTCCTCCGACCACGCCCTGACGCTGGACCGGGTCCCGGAGTCCGCGATCATCCTGGGCGGCGGCGTCATCGGCGTCGAGTTCGCCTCGGCGTGGAAGTCCTTCGGCACCGACGTGACCGTCATCGAGGGCCTGAAGCACCTGGTGCCGGTCGAGGACGAGAACAGCTCGAAGCTCCTGGAGCGGGCGTTCCGCAAGCGCGGTATCAAGTTCAACCTGGGCACCTTCTTCGACAAGGCCGAGTACACCGAGAAGGGTGTCAAGGTCACGCTGGCCGACGGCAAGGAGTTCGAGGCCGAGGTGCTGCTCGTGGCCATCGGCCGCGGACCGGTCTCGCAGGGCCTCGGTTACGAGGAGCAGGGCGTCGCGATGGACCGCGGCTATGTCCTGGTCGACGAGTACATGCGGACCAACGTCGAGACGATCTCGGCCGTCGGTGACCTGGCCCCGACCCTTCAGCTCGCGCACGTCGGCTTCGCCGAGGGCATCCTCGTCGCGGAGCGGCTGGCCGGCCTGAAGACCGTGCCGATCGACTACGACGGTGTGCCGAAGGTGACGTACTGCCACCCCGAGGTCGCGTCGGTGGGACTCTCCGAGGCCAAGGCCAAGGAGGTGTACGGCGCGGACAAGGTCGTCGCACTCAAGTACAGCCTCGCGGGCAACGGCAAGAGCAAGATCCTCAAGACCGCGGGCGAGATCAAGCTCGTCCAGGTCAAGGACGGTGCCGTCGTAGGCGTCCACATGGTCGGTGACCGGATGGGCGAGCAGGTCGGCGAAGCCCAGCTGATCTACAACTGGGAAGCTCTGCCGGCCGAGGTCGCGCAGCTCATCCACGCGCACCCGACGCAGAGCGAGGCGCTCGGCGAGGCCCACCTGGCCCTTGCCGGCAAGCCCCTGCACTCCCACGACTAGTAGCCCTCCCGGGCACTCAGTCCCTGGGCGCGACGACCACTTCCAGACTTCCCAAGCTCTCGGCTGCGCTTGAGCAGGGGAGACCCCATCCGTAAGGAGCAACTGAAACCATGTCGGTTTCCGTAACCCTGCCGGCGCTCGGTGAGAGCGTCACCGAGGGCACCGTCACCCGCTGGCTCAAGGCCGAGGGCGAGCGCGTCGAGGCCGACGAGCCGCTGCTTGAGGTCTCGACCGACAAGGTCGACACCGAGATCCCGGCTCCGGCTTCCGGTGTGCTGGCCTCCATCAAGGTCGCCGAGGACGAGACCGTCGAGGTCGGCGCCGAGCTGGCCGTCATCGACGACGGCACGGGCGCGCCCGCTGCCGCCCCGGCCCCCGCCGCCGCCGAGGCGCCTGCCGCCGAGGCTCCCGCGCCCGCCGCCGAGGCCCCGGCCCCCGCGGCCGCTCCGGCTGCCGAGGCGCCCGCCGCCGGCGGTTCCGCCGAGGGCACGGACGTCACCCTTCCCGCGCTCGGTGAGAGCGTCACCGAGGGCACCGTCACCCGCTGGCTCAAGGAAGTCGGCGACGACGTCGCCGAGGACGAGCCGCTGCTTGAGGTCTCGACCGACAAGGTCGACACCGAGATCCCGTCGCCCGTCTCGGGCACCCTGCTGGAGATCCTGGTCGGCGAGGACGAGACCGCCGAGGTCGGCGCCCGGCTCGCCGTCGTCGGTGCGAAGGGTGCGGCCCCGGCAGCGGCGCCCGCCGCCCCGGCTCCGGCCCCCGCTGCCGCCCCGGCTCCGGCCCCCGCTGCCGCCCCGGCGCCCGCTGCTCCGGCTGCTCCGGCCGCCGCTCCTGCACCGGCTGCTCCGGCTCCGGCGCCCGCCCAGCAGGCTCCGGCCGCGCCGGCGCCCGCACCGGCCCCCGCCGCCTCTCCGGCCCCCGCCCCCGTCACCCCGGCCCCGGCTCCTGCGGCGAACACCGCTGACGACGGCGCCTACGTGACCCCGCTGGTCCGCAAGCTCGCCGCCGAGAACGGTGTCGCGCTCGGTTCGGTCAAGGGCACCGGCGTCGGTGGCCGCATCCGCAAGCAGGACGTCATCTCCGCCGCGGAGGCCGCCAAGGCCGCCGCCCCGGCGCCGTCCGCCGCTCCGGCGGCCGCTGCCAGGGCGCCGAAGCTGGAGGTCTCCCCGCTGCGCGGCCAGACCGTCAAGATGACCCGGATGCGCAAGGTCATCGGCGACAACATGATGAAGGCGCTGCACAGCCAGGCTCAGCTGACCACCGTGGTCGAGGTGGACATCACCAAGCTGATGAAGCTGCGCAACCAGGCCAAGGGAGCCTTCGCCGCCCGTGAGGGCGTCAAGCTGTCCCCGATGCCGTTCTTCGTCAAGGCCGCCGCCCAGGCGCTGAAGGCCCACCCGGTCGTCAACGCCCGGATCAACGAGGACGAGGGCACGATCACCTACTTCGACACCGAGCACATCGGTATCGCGGTGGACTCCGAGAAGGGTCTGATGACCCCGGTCATCAAGGATGCGGGCGACCTCAACCTCGCCGGTATCTCGAAGAAGACCGCGGAGCTGGCCGGCAAGGTCCGGTCCAGCAAGATCAGCCCGGACGAGCTGTCCGGTGCGACCTTCACCATCAGCAACACCGGTTCGCGCGGTGCGCTGTTCGACACGGTCATCGTCCCGCCGAACCAGGCAGCCATCCTGGGCATCGGCGCGACCGTCAAGCGTCCGGCCGTCATCGAGACCGCCGAGGGCACCGTCATCGGCGTCCGCGACATGACGTACCTGGCTCTCTCCTACGACCACCGCCTGGTGGACGGCGCCGACGCGGCCCGTTACCTGACGACGGTCAAGGAGATCCTGGAAGCCGGCGAGTTCGAGGTCGAGCTCGGCCTGTAACCAGCCTCACCTGCGGCGCCCCCCTCCGGACTCCTTCCGGACGGGGGCGCCGCCGTATTGTCATGGGGAGCCTGGTCCGCGCGACCGGCCTCAGCCAGACCAATGCGGTCCGAAGGAGCACAAAATGACGCCGCCCGTCATCCACTCCCTGCGCGAGCAGATTCGCGAGCACATCGTGGAGGGCATCGTCCGCGGGCGGTGGCAGCCCGGTGAACGGATCGTGGAGCGGCGGATCGCCGTCGAGCTGGAGGTCAGCCAGACGCCGGTCCGGGAGGCCCTGCGTGAGCTGGAGTCGCTGCGGCTCATCGAGTCGGCCCCCAACAAGGGCGTACGCGTACGGAATCTGACCGCGGCCGATCTGGAGGAGAGCTACCCCGTCCGGGCCGGTCTTGAGCAGATCGCGGCCGAGCTGGCCGTCGACCGGCTGGCCGACGACGTCTCCGTCCTTGAGCCCTCGGTCGCTGCGCTCTACCGGGCCGACCAGGTGGGCGACAGCGCGGCGCAGGTCAGGCACACCGTGGCCTTCCACCGGGAGCTGGTGCGGGCCGCCGGGAACAGCGTGCTGATGCACACCTGGGAGTCGCTGGGCATCGAGGTGTTCACCACGCTGTCGATCCGCTGGCTGGGGACCGTGCAGAAGTCCTACGCGGAAGAGCACGAGGCGCTGGTCGAGGCCTTCCGCCGGAGGGACCCGCAGATCGGCCCTCTGGTGAAGGACCACGTGCTCGGATGTGCACCGCGGGCCTGATGAGAGGCCCTTTTCGCGGCACCGCGTGCCCTCATCGCTGACACCGAATGCCGACTTTCTACGTTACGGAAAGATTTTTCCTTCAACCCTTTGATCGATCATCGATCAGCGATTTACAGTCTCCGGAGGGCTTCACCCAGCCCGTCGCCCTGTCCTGCCAGACCGGGCCTATCTGCACCCCCTGTTCTGTCCGGAAGGCGGCGACCATGACCGACCCCGTAGGCAAGCTTCACAGCGAGCTCGACCAGCTCCCGGACCGCGACCCCGAGGAGACCGCCGAGTGGGCGGCCTCCCTGGACGCCGTCACCAAGGCCGCCGGCCCCCACCGTGCCGCATATCTGATGCGCCGCACGCTGGAGCGGGCCGAAGGCGACGGTCTCGCGCTGCCGAAGCTGCTGGAGACCGACTACGTCAACACCATTCCGACTTCCGCCGAGCCCGCCTTCGACGGCGACCTGGCGATGGAGAGCCGGATCACCGCGTGGAACCGCTGGAACGCGGCCGCGATGGTCACCCGCGGCTCCCGGTTCGGCGTCGGCGGCCACATCGCCACCTTCGCTTCGGCCGCCTGGCTTTACGAGACCGGCTTCAACCACTTCTTCCACGGCAAGGAGGGCGACGGCTCGGGCGACCAGCTCTACATCCAGGGCCACGCGTCGCCCGGCATCTACGCCCGCGCCTTCCTCGACGGACGCCTGAGCGAGCAGCAGCTCGACAACTTCCGCCAGGAGGCGGGCGGCGACGGTCTGCCGTCCTACCCGCACCCGCGCCGGCTGCCCTGGCTCTGGGAGTTCCCCACGGTCTCGATGGGCCTGGGCCCGATCTCCTCGATCTACCAGGCACGGTTCAACCGCTATCTGACCGGCCGCGGCATCAAGGACACCTCGCAGTCGCACGTCTGGGCCTTCCTCGGCGACGGCGAGATGGACGAGCCCGAGTCGACGACCGCGCTCACCCTGGCCGCCCGTGAGGGCCTCGACAACCTCACCTTCGTCATCAACTGCAACCTGCAGCGCCTCGACGGCCCGGTGCGGGCCAACTTCCGGGTCGTGCAGGAGCTGGAGGCGCAGTTCCGCGGCGCCGGCTGGAACGTCATCAAGACGCTCTGGGGCTCCGCCTGGGACGAGCTGTTCCAGCTCGACACCACGGGTGCGCTGATCCGCCGCCTCCGCGAGGTGCCGGACGCGCAGTTCCAGACGTACGCGACGCGCGACGTGGCCTACATCCGCCAGCACTTCTTCGGTGCCGAGCCCGCGCTCGCCGAGCTGGCGAAGCTGCTCACCGACGCGAAGATCGCCGAGTGCTTCCACACCTCGCGCGGTGGCCACGAGGCCCGCAAGGTGTACGCGGCGTACAAGGCGGCCCTGGAGTTCAAGGGCGCGCCGACCGTGATCCTCGCGCAGACCGTCAAGGGCTTCACGCTCGGCGAGGGCTTCGAGTCCCGCAACGCCAACCACCAGATGAAGAAGCTGGACGGCAAGCAGTTCCGCGCCATGCGCGACCTGCTGGACCTGCCGATCCCGGACGCGAAACTGGACGAGGGCCTGGTGCCGTACGGCCACCCCGGCGCCGACTCCCCCGAGGTCCGCTACCTCCAGGAGCGCCGCGCCGAGCTCGGCGGCCCCGCCCCGGCCCGCCGGGTGCACCAGGTGGTGCTCCCGGAGCCCGAGGAGCGTGCGTTCAAGGCGCTCATCAAGGGTTCGGGACAGCAGGAGATGGCCACCACGATGGCCTTCGTCCGGCTGATGAAGGACCTGATGCGGGACAAGCAGACCGGCAAGCGCTGGGTGCCGATCGTCCCCGACGAGGCCCGTACGTTCGGTATGGAGTCGCTGTTCCCGTCGGCCGGTATCTACTCGCCGAAGGGCCAGACGTACGACGCGGTCGACCGTGACCAGCTGATGTACTACAAGGAAGCCACCGACGGCCAGATCCTCAACGAGGGGATCACCGAGGCCGGCGCCATGGCCGACTTCATCGCCGCCGCCTCGTCGTACGCGACGCACGGCGAGCCGATGATCCCCTTCTACATCTTCTACTCGATGTTCGGCTGGCAGCGCACCGCCGACCAGATGTGGCAGCTCGGCGACCAGCTCGGCCGCGGCTTCATCGTCGGCGCCACCGCGGGCCGCACCACCCTGACCGGTGAGGGGCTCCAGCACGCGGACGGCCACTCGCAGCTGATCGCCTCCACCAACCCGGCGTCGCTCAACTACGACCCGGCGTTCGCCTTCGAGATCGCGGTGATCGTCAAGGACGGTCTGCGCCGGATGTACGGCCCGGACGCAGAGAACGTCTTCTACTACCTGACGGTCTACAACGAGCCGAAGCACCAGCCCGCGATGCCCGAGGGCGTCGAGGAGGGCATCCGCCGCGGTCTGTACCGCTTCAAGGAGGGCACGGCGGCAGCCGCCGACGCCCCGCGGATGCAGCTGCTCGCATCGGGTACGGCGATCCACTGGGCGCTGGAGGCGCAGGAACTGCTCGCGGCCGACTGGGGTGTCACGGCCGATGTGTGGTCGGCGACCTCCTGGGGCGAGCTGCGCCGCGACGCGCTGGAGTGCGACGAGGCGCTGCTCCGCGGTGAGCAGCGCACCCCGTTCGTCACCCGGGCGCTGGCCGGTGCGCCCGGTCCGGTGCTCGCGGTGAGCGACTGGATGCGACAGGTTCCGGACCAGATCAGCCAGTGGGTCGAGCAGGACTGGACCTCGCTCGGCACGGACGGGTTCGGTCTCTCGGACACCCGTGAGGCGGCCCGCCGCCACTTCGGTGTCGACGCCCAGTCGGTCGTCGTCGCGGCGCTGGCCTCGCTCGCCAAGCGCGGCGAGGTCCCCGTATCGGCGGTCAAGGAGGCTCGCGAGCGCTACGGCCTGTGACCGTGGGGCGTTGTCAGTGGTGGCGTGCATGCTGATTCCATGCGCGCTGCCCGCCTGATCAAGATGGTGCTCCTGCTCCAGTCCCGGCCGATGATGACAGCGGCCGAGCTGGCGCAGGAGCTCGCCGTGTCCGAGCGCACGGTCACCCGGGACGCCCTCGCCCTCTCGGAGGCGGGCGTTCCGGTGTACGCGGAGCGGGGCAGGTCCGGTGGGTACCGGCTGATCGGCGGTTACCGCACCCGGCTGACCGGTCTGGCCCGCACCGAGGCCGAGGCACTGTTCCTCTCCGGGCTGCCCGGCGCACTGCGGGAGATGGGGCTCGATGACGCCGCGTCGGCGGCCCGCCTGAAGGTGTCGGCGGCCCTTCTGCCCGCGCTGCGCGACGCCCCCGCATCGGCGGCCCGGCGCTTCCATCTGGATGCGCCCGGCTGGTATCAGGAGCCGAGCACGCCGGAGCTGCTGGCGCCGCTGGCCGGTGCGGTGTGGGCGGACAGACGGGTGTCGGCGCGCTACCGCCGCCGGGACGGCTCCGAGGTGGAGCGCGTCCTGGAGCCGTACGGACTCGTACTGAAGGCCGGTGTCTGGTACGTCTGCGCCCGCGCGGACGGCGGCCCGCGCGGCATATCCGATGCGCGGGACGCGGCCGATTCACGGGACGCGGCCGGTTCACGTGACGCGCCCGGTTCGCGTCACATACCCGATCCGCGGGGCACGCCCGATCCGCCGGACGTGCCCGATCCGTGTGATCCGGCCGACTTCCGCGTGTACCGCATCGACCGCTTCTCCGCGCTCACGCTCCATACGCACGATGAGCACGGCTGTTTCGTGCGGGACGAGGCATTCGACCTGTCCGCCTTCTGGGAGCAGCGGGCCGCCGGGTTCGCCCGATCGCTGCTCCGGGCGGAGGTGGTGGTCCGGGTCTCCGCGTCCGGCGCCGAGTCCCTCCCGTACGCCGTGGACCGCGCGGCGGCGAACGAAGCGCTGACCGCGGCCTCCGCCCCCGACGATCTCGGCCGGGTGACGGTCGCGCTGCCCGTCGAGTCGCTGGAGGTGGCGTACACACAACTGCTGGCGCTGGGACCGGAGGTGGAGGTCCTGGAGCCGCCGGAGCTCCGGGCGCGCTTCGCCGAGGCACTGACGGCGGCGGCACGGCTGTACGCCTGAGCCGGCCCGGCCGTTACCGCTGTACGCCCGAGCCGGGACAGCCGTTACCGGTACTCCTCCGCCGACCGGGCGGCCCCGCCGAGCGCGACCTCCGTGATGTACCGCCAGGCGTCGGGCCGGCTGCCGTCGGCGTCCGTGAAGCCGTACTCCGCGGCCAGTTGTCCGCTGGACAGCGACTGCCCGTTCCACCGTGCACGGTCCGCGTCGGCCGCGAGCGCCGCCACCGCGCGGCCCACGAACACCGGGGACTCCGCGATGGCGAAGTGCGGTTCCTTGGCGATGGCGTCCCGCCATGTCGCCTCCGTCACCCCGAAGTGGTCGAGCATCGCCTCCGAGCGCAGGAAGCCGGGGGTGATACAGACCGCCGTGGAGCCGACGGACTTCAGCTCGTGGGCGAGGCCGGCGGCCATCCGGATCGGTGCGTTCTTGGCCAGGTCGTAGTAGAAGTTCACCCGGTAGTCGCGATTGGACTCGGCAGTACCGTCGGTCACTTCGACCACCAGGCCGCCGGGGGTGCGGGCCAGCAGCGGGAGTACGGCGCTGCTGGTGATGATGTGGCTCTTCACCCCGAGTTCCAGCATCCTGATCCCCTCCTCCAGCGGGATCTCCCACATCTTGTTCTCCTCGCCGACCCGGGCGAGATGGTCACCGCCCCAGACGTCGTTGACCAGGATGTCCAGCCGTCCCTGCTCGCGGTCGATCCGCTCGGCCAGCGCGCGGACCTGCTCTTCCTCCAGATGGTCGGTGGGCACGGCGAACCCGGTCCCGCCCGCGGCACCGATCAGCTCGGCGGTCTCCTCGATGGTCTCGGGACGCCCCACCTCGCTGCGCTGCTCGCGGGTGGTGCGCCCGGTCGCGTACACGGTGGCGCCCGCCGCGCCCAGCTGTACGGCGATGGCCCGGCCCGCGCCCCGGGTGGCCCCGGCGACCAGAGCGATTCGTCCCGTCAAAGGCTTGTCTGTCTCCATGGGGCCACCGTGCCAGCAATACCCGACAGCTCCGGTCCGGATTCCCGGGGCAGTCCGGATCGACCCGGTCTCAGCCCAGCGCCTTCAGCGTGTCCCCGTTCGCCAGCCGGGCCGACATGACGGCCCGGTCGTCCTTGCCCGCCCGTACCGCCAGCGTCGTACCGTCCGCCGTGGCCCGCACTCCCCCGGTCGCGTCGATCCTGCGGACCTCCCTGCTGCCCGCGGCCAGCAGGTACCACCGCCCGGAGCCGGACTTCCACTTGGCGCCGGCCAGTACGTTCTGGCCGAAGCGGCTGCACAGTGCGGTGTTCTTCTGCTGCGCCACGATCACGCCCGGCCGGGACGCCGGCCCGGTGGGGAGCTGGAGCTGTACGGAGACCCGGCCGGGCCCCTGCCAGGTGTCCGCCCTGGTGCACACCCAGGAGGCGCGGCCACCGTTGTCGGGGAGCTGCTGGCGGGCGTACTCCCAGTTGTTCACGGCGCGTACACCGCTGCCGCGGACACCCGTCAGCGAGCAGGCGGTGTGCGCCCAGCTGACCAGCGCCTGACTGCCGGTCGCCTCCCTCGGCTGCCGCGCCGGGACGCCGCCGCCCGGCGGCGGGGTGTAGGTGAGGTGGACGGGCGTGAGGTCACCGAGGTCGGTGAGGAGGAACGCGTGCTTCTCCGCGACCTTGCTGGATGAGCGGAGCTGGAGCGCGGGCCAGGAGCCGCATCCCTTGCCGCCCACGACCGTGGCCGGGCTCGACACCGGGGCGGTCACCCCGTCCTTGCCCTCGTCGAGCGGGCGCGCCGGGGCGTCCGGGGCGAGGAGGTCGCGGGTGCCGGACTCGGCGACCCAGGGAGCCAGCAGGAAACGCGCGTTGCCGTCGGTGCGGCCGACGACCACCGCGGCCCCGGTGGTGATGTCGGCGTCGTCGGTGCGCGCGAAGTCGAGCGCGGGCGCGCCCTTGCCGCCGGTGGGTTCGGCGTACCGGACGACCCGCTCACCGTCGGCGAACAGGACCACCGCCGCACCGTCCACGTCGCCCGCGTAGAGGAGCCGGGACGGCTGGGCCGGCGGGGTGGTCGCGGCGCCCTGGGTGGCGGAGATCCGTACCGTACGGGACGGGCTCGCCCAGACCTTCAGCGCCCGGCCGAGCAGCGCGGTGTCGTCCTTGCGGGCGCCGCGCGCGGGCCAGACGGTGAAGTCCATGCGCGAGCTGTCGGCCCACTGCTGCGCCGGGGCGCGCAGCAGCAGCGCGGGGTCCACCGCACGGGCGCTGACGGCGGGGTTGAACGGCCCGGTCGCGGCGGACGGCGCGGAGCTCCCGTCGCGGTCCACCACGACCAGCGCCACGGCGAGCACGGTCACGGCGATGCCCACGCACCGCGCGAACCTGACGCGCTGTCTGCGCCGGATCAGATCGGTGGGGCGGGTGTGCACCAGACAGGGGTCGAACTCGTCGGACCGCAGCAGCGCGTCGGCCCCCGTCTCCGCCGGGGTACGGGCCAGCCGGAGCGCCGTGCGCAGCGCCGACCCCGCGTCGGTTGCGCCCGCAGCCGTCAGCAGCGTGCGGGTGGCCTGTTCGCTCAGGCCCTCGATGCGGTGCAGCACGAGGGCGGCCCTGGCGGCCGCCGTGGTCCCGGACAGCGCCTGTTCCAGGGCGAGTTCGTCGGCGCCGCCGGACCGGGGGAAGATCCGCAGCCCGAAGACGGCGGGCAGCGCGGGCCGCAGCGCACGCGGCGCGGGCAGTTGCCGGGGCCACCAGCCGGGACGCTGTCCGTACGCCAGGGCGGTCGCCAGCACGCGCTGTCTGACCAGGGCGTACCCGGGGTCCTCCGATGTGCCGCGCTGAACGGGCACGCGCGGCCCGTCCGGGCCGCTGTCACGCGAGGCGGGCAGCGCCCGCTGGACGGCCGCATGCGCGGCGAGCGCCCGGCGGTGGCGGCCCAGGGACGGGGGCAGCGTGATGTAGGCGAGGCGGACGAGCCGCGGATAGTGCTCGACGAGTGCGGCCTCGGCCTGTTCCACGCCCACTCGGGCGGCGCCGGACCGCGCCCCTTCCGGTTGCTCTTGCGTTCGCATGACGGGGGTGGCCCCTCTGGGGTGAGTGATCGAATCGCTTCACCCGTCAAACGAGTGATTCATCGGACGGTCACATCGCCTGGTAACAAGAGGGCCGCTGATCGGCGCTCCGCGTGCGCGGCGCCCCGCCAACCACGATGCTGGACGCGTGAGGGACGAGACGGAGTTCTGGGAGACCATCGACAGCACTCGCGCGGCCGCCGACGGCGACCCCGAGGACCATGCCGACCTGCTCACCGAGCGATTGGCGCAGCTCGACCCGGAGTCCGTACTGGAGTTCGCCCGGTACTTCGAGACGCGCTACAACCGTGCGTACCGCTGGGACCTGTGGGGTGCGGCGGTCGTGCTGCTGCGCGAGAGCGACAGCGACTCCTTCGACTACTTCCGCTGCTGGCTCATCGGCCAGGGCCGGGAGATCTTCGAGGGCGCGTTGCAGGACCCGGACGCCCTGGCCGATCTCCTCGACGACTTCGACGAGGAGATCGACGGTGACGGCGAGGAGCTGGGGTACGCGGCCGACGAGGCGTACGAGCAGCTCACCGGGGCGCCTACGCCCGACCTCGGTATTCCGCCGCAGGCCGCCGACCCGGAGGGGCCGCCGGTCGACTTCGACGACGAGGCGCTCGCCGAGCGGTATCCGCGCCTGTGGGAGCGGTTCGGTTCCTGAGCGCGCACGCGCCCCCCGGTCGTGGCTGCGGGCTCAGTACGCGGTGAGGCCGCGTCCCATCAGTACGTCGTCGACATACCGGCCCGCCAGGTGGAACTCTCCCGGCAGCACGCCCTCCACCGCGAACCCCTCGGCGGCGTAGAGCTCGCGGGCCGGGGTGTTGGGTCCGAGCACCCGCAGGGTGATGCGGGTGGCGCCCTGGCGCCGCGCCTCGGCGCACGCGGCCCTCAGCAGCGCCCGGCCCACACCGTGGCGGCGCGCCGTGGCGGCGACGGCCAGGCCCTGGATCTGGCGTACATGGGCGTTGCTGGTGAGCGGGGTCGGCCGTACCAGCCGGATGTAGCCCACCACCGAACCCGCCAGCTCGGCCACCAGGCAGCCGTCCGGCCGGTGGTGCTCGTCGAAGAAGGGCCGGTACGGGGGCTGGGGCGGCGGCATGACCTCGTGCAGCGTGGACCAGGTCGCCCGGTCGAGCTCGCCGAGCACTTCACCGTCACCGGGTACGGCCACACGTATGTTCGGGTCGGACATGCGAGCCACTCTGCCACGGGCACCGGCGGCGGCGCTGCGCAATTCCACCGCGGTGCGTGAGGATGGGCCCATGCGTATCGCGATTGCCGGAGCATCAGGACTGATCGGTACGGCGCTGGGCCGTTCCCTGCGCGCCGACGGCCACGAGGTGGTGCGGCTCGTCCGCCGGACCGCACGGGCCGCGGACGAGGTGGCGTGGGACCCGGTCCGGGAGCACGTGGACACGGCCGGTCTGACCGGCTGCGACGCGGTGGTCAACCTGGCCGGGGCGGGGGTCGGCGACCACCGCTGGACGGACGCGTACAAGAAGGAGCTGCGGGACAGCCGGGTGCTGGGCACCGCCACCCTCGCCGACGCCGTCGCCTCGCTCGACGTGCCGCCGGCGGTGTTCCTGTGCGGCAGTGCGGTCGGCTACTACGGAGACACGGGCGACCGCGCGGTCGACGAGGGCGCGCCCCCCGGTGAGGGCTTCCTCGCCTCGCTCTGCGTCGAGTGGGAGGAGGCGGCCCGCGCGGCCGAAGAGGCGGGCGTCCGGACGGCGTTCGCCCGTACCGGACTTGTGGTGGCCAAGGAGGGCGGGGCCTGGGGCAGGCTCTTCCCGCTGTTCAAGGCGGGGCTCGGCGGCCGGATGGGCGACGGCAGCCAGTACTGGAGTTTCATCGCGCTGCACGACCATGTCGCGGCGCTGCGCCACATCCTGGACACGGAGACCCTGTCGGGCCCGGTGAACCTGACCGGCCCTCAGCCGGTCACCAACCGCGAGGTGACAGCGGCCATGGGCCGGGTCCTGCACCGCCCCACCGTGTTCACGGCACCGGCCCCCGCGCTGCGGATCGCGCTGGGCGAGTTCGCGGGGGACGTCCTGGGGAGCCAGCGGGTCCTCCCGCAGAAACTCCTGGAGTCGGGCTTCACTTTCGCGTTCCCGGAGATCGACGAGGCGATCCGGGCGGCGGCGTAGGGCGCGTTCACGCCCCCGCGCTGAAGGCGACAGACAGGCGGCTTCCCCGGCCCCCGCGGCCCCACGCCGCCCACCGGCCCGGCGCCGTGCGACCCCGCGCCCCCGTACCCCCGCGCCGCGCGCCTGCCCCGCGCCGCCCCGCTCCCTACTCTCAACCCGAATCAGGGCATTTCCGCGGCCCGTTGGGGGAATCAGCCCTGCACGGAAGACCGCGGCCGCGCCGACCTCGGGGAGGGGCACGTGCTCAGTACCGCACGCCATGCCGACGTGATCATCGTCGGAGCCGGGCTCGCCGGCCTGTCAGCAGCTCATCGGCTGACCAGCGCCGGTGTGTCGGTCAGCGTCCTGGAGGCCGCCCCTTCGCCGGGCGGCCGCATGTCCACCGAGCTGACCGGCGGCTTCCGCCTGGACCGCGCCGGAGGGTTCCTGAACACCTCGTACCCGGAGCTGCTCCGCGCTCCGTGTCTGGGCGAGACGGACCTCAGACTGTTCTCACCGGGCGTCCTCGTGCACAGCGGGGGCCTTCTGCACCGTACGGGCGAGACCCGGGGCACACGGGGCGCATTCAGCGCCGCACGCGCCCTTCGAAGCGCCTCACGCGCCCCCCTGAGCAGTGCCCTCGCGGGCAGCGCGCTTACGGGCGGCGGACGCCCGGGCAGTGCACTCGCGGGCAGCGCCCTCGCCGGCGGTGCGTTCGTGAGCGGCGCACTCGACCGGGCCAGGCTGGGCGCCGCGCTGGCCCGGCTCGCGGCCACCCCGATGGAACGGCTGCCGGCCCGCCCGGAACAGACCGCGCTCGCCGCGCTCCGCTCGTACGGCCTCCCGCCCCGTACTGCCACCGGCGTCCTCAAGCCCCTGCTGTCCGCGCTGCTGAGCGACCCCGGGCTGACCACGTCGAGCCGCTGCGCTGATCTCGCCCTGCGGAGTTACGCCCGCGGCCGGCTGTGCGTACCAGCGGGCGGCGCGGCCGTCCTGCCCGAGCGGCTGGCGGCGACGCTGCCACCGGGCACGGTGTGCACCGGGGTGACCGTCACCGCCGCCTCCATCAGCTCGGTCACCACGGCGGAGCTCGGCACGCTGAACTGCCGGGCGCTCATCGTGGCGACCGACGCCCGCTCGGCGGCCCGGCTGCTGCCCGGTCTGCGGGTCCCGGACTTCCACCCGGTGACGGTCCTTCACCACACCGCCCCGGCGCCTCCGCCCACCGGCGCGGCCCTGGTCCTGGACGCCGACCGCTCGGGCCCCGTCTCGCACAGCGCGGTCATGAGCGAGGTCGACCCCCTGCGGGCCCCGGACGGCCGCGCGCTGATCTCGTCGACGGTGCTCGGCTCCCCAGGACCCGGCCTGGAGCGCGCGGCCCGCGCTCAGCTGGCCGCGCTCCACGGCACACCGACCGACGACTGGGAACTCCTCGCCGTCCACCACTCCCCCGACGCGGTCCCCGCGATGCCGCCGCCGCACGACATGCGCCGCCCGGTCCGGCTGCTCGCGGGTCTGTACGTGTGCGGCGACCACCGCGACACCAGCACTGCCCAGGGCGCACTCGCCTCGGGCCGGCGCGCCGCACAGGCGGTCATGCGGGACTTCGGCATCAAACCGGACGTCGAGGTGGACGAGTTCCCGCTCGTCGCGTGACACGACTCCGGCCGCGTGCCGCCGGGCCTCCTGCCGTCGACTTCCTGCCGTCGACTTCCTGCCGCCCCGGTGTGGCTCCCCGGCCGGGCTCAGCATGCCCGGCGGGCGGGCCCGTCGGGCCACGGCGGCGTGCACGGAGACCCGCGGGCCGGCCCGCCGCCCCTGCCCGCCCGGCCTCAGCCCATCGCCGCGACGCGGTCCCGGTACCCCCGTACCGCCGCCGCGTCCCGGTACGGCTCCAGCCTCCGCTCGAACTCGCGCACATACTCAACGGCCCGCACCGACCGCATCTCCCCCGCCTGCTGCGCCGACTCGGCCCCCAGCGCGCACGCCTGGTCCAGCTCACCGAGGCCCAGCCGCGCCGTGGCCAGCACGACCCGGCAGAAGAGCCGGGAGCGCGCGAAGGCAGGAGCGCGCAGCTGGAGCGAGCGTTCCGCGTACTGCGCGGCGGGCCGGTACTGCTGGAGGTCGCGGTGGCAGTGGCCGAACTCGTCCGCCAACTGCGCCTCGTCGAAGAACCGTGCCCAGTACGGCACTTCGTCGCCGGGACGGGCCGCCTCCAGGGCCCGCTCGGCCCGGGCGAGGGAGGCCGTGCAGGCCCGCACCTCGCTGAGCACCCCGTGGCCGCGCGCCTCGACGGCGTGCAGCAGCGCCTGGACGATCGGCGGCGCCGAGCTCCCGATGCCCTGCTGGGCCACCCGCGCCAGCTGGACCGCCTCCCTGCCGTGCCCGAGATAGACGGCCTGGCGGCTCATGGTGACGAGCACGTACGAGCCGTACGCCCGGTCCCCTGCCGCCTGCGAAAGCCGCAGGGCCTGGACGAAGTAGCGCTGGGCGAGCCCGTGGGCCGCGATGTCGTACGAGGTCCAGCCCGCGAGCCGGGTCAGATCAGCGGCGGCCGCGAAGAGCCGCCGGCCGGTCGTCTCCCCGTACGTCCCGCGGAGCATGGGCTCCGCCTCGTGCTCCAGATAGCGCACCAGGGCCTGCCGGGCGTGGCCGCCGCCGTACGCGTGGTCGAGCGTGCGGAACAGCTCGCCCACCGACCGCAGCGCCGCGACGTCCCCGGCCCCGACCCGCTGCCCGGTCGTCCGGTCGGTCTGCCGCTGGCGCGGCACCGTCGGGCGGGGCTGCGCGGGGACCCTGGCGCCGGAGCGGGGCGGCTCGGCGCGGCCGTTCTGCCCCGGCCTCACTCCACCGGCCGAACCGGGTGTACCCCAGTCGTCCGGGCGGCCGATCAGCCAGTCCCGGCTCGGCACGACGAGCCCGGCCGGGGTGAAGGCGATCTTGCGCAGTTCGGCGTGGCTGCCGGAGTCCTTGCGCCAGAGACCGCTGACGATGTCGACGGCCTCCTCGGGTGTACCGGCGAATTCCAGCCCCGCGTAGACCGGCGCGCAGGCGTCGAGCCCCAGATCCTGCGCGGAGAGCCTGCGTCCCAGGCGTCTGGTGAAGACCTCGGCGATCAGCGCGGGCGTGGTGCCGCGCGGCTGCTGGCCGCGCAGCCAGCGGGTCACCGACGTCTTGTCGTACCGCAGGTCGAGACCGTGCTCAAGGCCGAGCTGGTCGACTCTTCTGGCCAGCCCCGCGTTGGAGAATCCTGCCTCTCCGATGAGCGCGGCGAGCTGGCGGTTGGACGTGCGCTGCGGGGTTCGTTCCGTCATCAGCTGTGCGGTCTCCTGCCTTCCGGGCCGGGAGCAGCCCTCATGGAACGGCGCGAATTTAGCGGGCTCAACCGCTCGTTCCGCCACCTTCGCCCCGGATTCATCCGATCGTGTGAGGAGGTGTCGTTTCTGCCCGCCCAGGGGTGCCGTTCGAGGCGGTCGTACAGTTGCTGGGTGGCGCCCTCCGGGGCGCGCTGTCCGTATGCGATGAGGAGCTGCCGTGAGCGAGCTGCGGTTTGTCCGTCTGGGGTTCGGCGAGGAAGCCGTCGAGTACCGGGAGGCCTGGCAGAAGCAGCGTGAGGTGCACGCGGCACGGTTCGCCGACGAGACGCCGGACACCGTGCTGCTCCTGGAGCACCCGCCCGTCTACACGGCGGGGCGGCGCACGGATGACAGCGAGCGCCCTCTCGACGGGACGCCGGTGGTGGACGTGGACCGCGGCGGCAAGATCACCTGGCACGGTTACGGCCAGCTGATCGGCTATCCGATCCAGAAACTGCCGCGCCCGGTGGACGTGATCGCGCATCTGCGCCGTCTGGAGGAGGCGCTGATCCGGGTCTGCGCCGAGTTCGGCGTCGAGACCAGCCGGGTCGAGGGCCGCGCGGGTGTCTGGGTGCTGGGCGACCCGGTGGAGCAGCGCCCGTCGATCGGCGGGCTGTCGCTCGATCTGGACCCGCGGCTGCACGACGAGGAGTTCGACCCGCGGATGAACGGCCCCGAGTACGCGCCGTCCAACGCCGGACAGCGCCGCGAGGACCGGAAGATCGCCGCCATGGGCATCCGGGTCGCGAAGGGCGTCACCATGCACGGCTTCGCGCTGAACTGCAATCCGGACACCACCTGGTTCGACCGGATCGTGCCGTGCGGGATCCGGGACGCGGGGGTGACATCGCTCTCGTACGAACTGGGCCGCGAGGTCACGATCGCCGAGGTGCTGCCCGTCGTGGAGAAGCATCTGCGGGACGTGCTGGAGAACGCGGCCCTGGCACCGCGTACGGTCGAGAGCGCCACCGCGTAACGCGGTCGGCGGGCTTCGTCCGGGCGGTCCGTCCCCGTCCGGAACAGGAGCGGTCCGGGCTGTTCGGGGGAATGCGCCTCAGCGGCCACGGGTTGGCCGGAGAACAAGCCATACATATGACGGGCGTACCCTGGTGTTCGCCGAAGAATCGAAGCTGTAGGGAGCCGGACGTGTCCGCTGTCGCACCCGACGGGCGCAAGATGTTGCGTCTGGAGGTCCGGAACAGCCAGACCCCCATCGAGCGCAAGCCCGAGTGGATCAAGACTCGCGCCAAGATGGGCCCCGAGTACACGAAGATGCAGGCCCTGGTGAAGTCCGAGGGGCTGCACACGGTCTGCCAGGAGGCGGGCTGTCCCAACATCTACGAATGCTGGGAGGACCGCGAGGCCACCTTCCTCATCGGCGGCGACCAGTGCACGCGGCGCTGCGACTTCTGCCAGATCGACACCGGCAAGCCGGCCGCCCTGGACCTGGACGAGCCGCGCCGGGTGGGCGAGTCCGTCGTCACGATGGACCTGAACTACGCGACCATCACCGGCGTCGCCCGCGACGACCTGGAGGACGGCGGCGCCTGGCTGTACGCGGAGACCGTGCGGCAGATCCACGCGATGACGGCCGAGCGGGCCGAGGGCCGCACCAAGGTCGAGCTGCTCATCCCCGACTTCAACGCGGTCCCCGAGCAGCTGGCCGAGGTCTTCTCGTCCCGCCCCGAGGTCCTCGCGCACAACGTGGAGACGGTGCCGCGCATCTTCAAGCGGATCCGCCCCGGCTTCCGCTACGAGCGCTCGCTCGAAGTCATCACCAAGGCCCGTGAGGCCGGTCTGGTCACCAAGTCGAACCTCATCCTGGGCATGGGCGAGGAGCGCGAGGAGATCAGCCAGGCGCTCCAGGACCTGTACGACGCGGGCTGCGAGCTCATCACCATCACGCAGTACCTGCGCCCCTCCCCGCGCCACCACCCGGTCGAGCGGTGGGTGAAGCCGGCCGAGTTCGTGGAGCTCCAGAAGGAGGCCGAGGAGATCGGCTACTCCGGCGTGATGTCGGGTCCGCTGGTCAGGTCCTCGTACCGCGCGGGCCGGCTCTTCCGCCAGGCGATGGACCGGCGCGGCGCCGCCGCCGTGTGAATCTGAGCACAAGCTACTACTGTGCGGTAGTCGCCGTGAGACGCGGCTCGTACGGTCCTCGCAGGTCGGGGGCTGCTACGGGCCGCGTCGGCCGTTCGGCGGGGATCACCTGGCCTTCATGGGCGTTTGACCGCCCGGACATGCCTTGGTAACAACAATCAGTGACTCTGGAACTACGCACCGGTCCGGAGCGACGATCCGGGCGCAACAATCCGGTGCACGCCCCGGGAAGCACCAGTTCCGGACGCCGCAGAATCGTTCCGCTTCACGCGCCGCACCACTCGCCGTACCGCTGTATCCACTGTGTATCCGCTGCCGTCCCGAGGGGACCCCATCATGCAGGCCGCGACCCAGTCCGTACGCGCCACCGCCATCCCGACCGTCACCGGAGCACTCCGTGCGGTCGAGTCACTGCTGCTGAGCAACGGCCAGCGCACCGCCCGCCGCAATGCCTGGACATCGGTCCTGGAGGACCGCCGCCGGGCCAGGGACCGGGTCGACGCAGAGCACGTACTGGAGGCCGTGGCGGCCCGCACTTCTTAGTCCGCGTAAACTTCTGGCCATGGCGAGGAAGGCAAACGCAGACTCTGAGAACACCGGGCGGCTCAAGCAGATCGCCCTGACCTACAAGATGACCCGCAAGGCCGATCCCAAGGTCGGTCTTGTCGTCGGTGGCCTGGGAATCGTCGTCTTCGGCGTCCTCCTCGTCGTCGGCTTCTTGATCGGTCACCCCATCTACCTGGGCATCCTGGGTTTCCTGCTGGCCTTCCTCGCGATGGCGATCGTCTTCGGACGCCGCGCCGAGCGGGCGGCCTTCGGGCAGATGGAGGGCAAGCCCGGCGCTGCGGCGGCGGTGCTCGAAAACGTGGGCCGAGGCTGGACCACGACCCCGGCCATCGCGATGAACCGCAACCAGGACGTCGTACACCGCGCGGTCGGCAAGGCCGGCGTGGTCCTGGTGGCCGAGGGCAACCCGAACCGGGTGAAGTCCCTGCTGGCCGCCGAGAAGAGGAAGATGGCGCGCGTCGTGGTGGACGTGCCGGTGCACGACATCATCGTGGGCGACGGCGAGGGCCAGGTGCCGCTGAAGAAGGTGCGCACCACGCTGCTGAAGCTGCCGCGCATCCTGACCGGCGCCCAGGTCACCGCTGCCAACGACCGGCTGCGCGCGATGGGCGACCTGATGTCGAACATGCCGCTCCCGAAGGGCCCCATGCCGAAGAGCGCCCGCGCCCCGCGCGGCGGAAAGACGCGCTGACCCACGCCACACACGACAAGGCGGCCCGGACCTGGTGGTCCGGGCCGCCTTGTCGTGTGTGCTCCGGGCGACGGTTTGTACTGGGTGACCGAATGCGCCGTACGTGAGATCCGCAGCCGCCGTACGTCAGATCCGTACGCCGCCGTACCTCAGATCGGTGCGCCGCCTTACGTCAGATCCGTACCTGCACGGCGCGGGCCAGCCGGTCGTGGAGGCCGCGTCCGTCGCGGTCCCAGATGAGCGCGGGGATGGCTACGCAGAGCAGCAGACTGCGTACGAAGACACGGCCCGTACCGAGGCGCCCGCCGCCCTCCGCGACGACCCGCAGCCGGAGCAGGCGCTTGCCCGGGGTGAATCCGACCGTCGAGACGGTGAGCAGGCTCAGCACGAAGAACACGAGCAGGGCCCAGTTCCCCGCCGACTGCTGCCCGCCGCGCGAAATGAGCCCGTATGCGATAAGCATGCAGAGTGCCCAGTCGATGAAAACGGCCCCGAACCGGCGGCCCAGCGGCGCGATCGCGCCCGGCCCTTCCTCCGGCAGACCGAGTCGCTTGCCCCGGTAGCCGAAGTCGGCGCCCATCTCTTTCGCGGCCTCGCCAGGCCCGGAGAGCCACGATCCGACTACTTGCCTGTTGTCCACCCGTCCACGGTACTGCGGCCCCCTTCCGATCCGTACGGTCGGGGGTCGTCGCGGCGGTACCGCACCCGGCCCGGTTAACTTCAGCGAAACAAATGGGTCATGCTTGAGAAATCCGCTGTCCCTATGGTCAGGTCCAGCGTGTGCCACCGCACTGGCCCCACAACGAGCCGCAACCCCGCCCCTCCCGGGTCGGGAGTAGGAGGAGTTGGATGTTCCAGAACGCCGACGACGTGAAGAAGTTCATCACCGACGAAGACGTCAAGTTCATCGATGTCCGGTTCTGTGACCTGCCCGGTGTGATGCAGCACTTCACCATCCCGGCGGCGGTCTTCGACCCGACCGAGGAGCTTGCCTTCGACGGCTCGTCGATCCGCGGCTTCCAGGCCATCCACGAGTCCGACATGGCGCTCCGCGCGGACCTGTCGACCGCCCGGGTCGACCCCTTCCGCCGCGACAAGACCGTCAACATCAACTTCTTCATCCACGACCCGATCACCGGTGAGCAGTACAGCCGTGACCCGCGGAACGTGGCGAAGAAGGCCGAGGCGTACCTCACTTCCACCGGGATCGCCGACACGGCGTACTTCGGCCCCGAGGCCGAGTTCTACGTGTTCGACAGCGTCCGCTTCCAGACCTCGGCGAACGAGAGCTTCTACCACATCGACTCCGAGGCGGGCGCCTGGAACACCGGTGCGGAGGAGAACAACCGCGGCTACAAGGTCCGTTACAAGGGCGGCTACTTCCCGACCCCGCCGGTCGACCACTTCGCCGACCTGCGTGCCGAGATCTCCCTGGAGCTGGACAAGAACGGCCTCCAGGTCGAGCGCCAGCACCACGAGGTCGGCACCGCGGGACAGGCCGAGATCAACTACAAGTTCAACACGCTGCTCGCCGCGGCCGACGACCTGATGCTCTTCAAGTACATCGTGAAGAACGTCGCCTGGCGCAACAACAAGACCGCGACCTTCATGCCGAAGCCGATCTTCGGCGACAACGGCTCGGGCATGCACGTCCACCAGTCCCTGTGGACCGGCGGCTCTCCGCTCTTCTACGACGAGCAGGGCTACGCGGGCCTCTCCGACATGGCCCGCTACTACATCGGCGGCATCCTGAAGCACGCCCCGTCGCTGCTGGCCTTCACCAACCCGACGGTGAACTCGTACCACCGCCTGGTCCCCGGCTTCGAGGCCCCGGTCAACCTGGTCTACTCGCAGCGCAACCGCTCGGCGGCGATGCGGATCCCGATCACGGGCTCGAACCCGAAGGCCAAGCGCGTCGAGTTCCGCGCACCGGACCCGTCGTCCAACCCGTACCTGGCCTTCTCGGCACTGCTGATGGCCGGCCTGGACGGCGTCAAGAACAAGATCGAGCCGGCCGAGCCGATCGACAAGGACCTCTACGAGCTGGCCCCCGAGGAGCACGCGGGCGTCGCCCAGGTCCCGACCTCGCTCCCGGCGGTCCTCGACGCACTGGAGGCCGACAACGAGTACCTCCAGGCCGGCGGCGTCTTCACGTCCGACCTGATCGAGACGTGGGTCGACTACAAGCGCACGCAGGAGATCGCCCCGATCCAGCTGCGCCCGCACCCGCACGAGTTCGAGCTGTACTTCGACCTCTAAGATGTAAAGCTCGAACTCGATAGGCAAGAGCACCGCAACGGGCTTGGCTCCACACAGGGTGTGGAGCCAAGCCCGTTTTGCATACAGAGGCACTCTCTTGGATAACGGAAGGGCCCCACACCGAAGCTACGCCGTCGGCGGCTCGGGGATACGCCAGGTGATGCGAAACCTCTGGTCCGGTGGAAGCCCGAATCTGCCCACCGGGCCGATCTCCTTGATGAGGTAGCCGAAGACCTGATGGTGGGCCTCTTCAGAAAGTTCGTGCCAGGTCTCCGGGGTCACTGTCATGACTTCCCGCATCAAGGACACGTCCGATTCGGCGCGCAGCATCTCGATACGGTCCTCACGACCCATGGTCTCGTCGGCGTGCATAGCGCTGATCGACCGCTGAAGAAGGTTCGGCTCCACCGCGAGGCGCTGGAGTATCCGGTCGCAGCCGTAGCGGAAGGCCGTATGCATTTCGACCGCTTCCTGGTCCGGATAGCGGTAGCCGAAGGGGCTTCCCTCCTCGGCTCCCAGGTAGTCGCCCTTCAGAGTTCGCAGGAGAGCACGCAAGGCAAACTCGGCTCCGTTCTCCTCGATGAGCCGGACGCCGACCTGCACCCATTCGTCCTCCGAGATCGCCGGCTCGTGCGGCACCGCGAGCGAGGGAGCGATCTCAATGGCATTGAACGGGTTGATCATCATGCCGACAACCGCCTCAGCGGTCCACTGCCCGTCATCCGTGCCCCAACCCTGTGACAGCGCCAACTCCCGGGCCGACTTCATGCCACCCGGTTCTCCCTCCCGCAGCGCGCGCCATAAGGGCAGGAACCGCGCCACCTCGGCCGTCGGGTCACGGGGCGGATCTACACAGGCGGCAGCCAGCACCGCCACAATCGACTGCACGGTCTCCCAGCGGGGGACGTTCAGGCCCCTGAGAGTCGTACGGACTCCCTCATGGCTGACGACCGCCGGGTGGACACCCTCAGCAACCAGGGCGCTCACCTTTCGCATGCCGGGGCGCCCGGCCGCTCGGTGGAGTTCTTCTAGAGCGCGCACCAGCTCCTGATGGGCTTCATTCGAAGGCAAGACGGTATCGGTGGTCACGAAACGACAGATCCCTTCGGCTCTTCATGTGGCGGCCGGATGACCGTCAGATAGCGCCAAGAGTGTAGAAGTCGCAGGCAAAGGGCCACATGTCAGATTGCGCCAACTTCCCGGTCCGGAGTGTCAAATGCCGACAAGCACTCGGATATGACCTCGAGCATGGAGTCAGCGTCGTGAGCGAACCGGCGCAGTCTCCCAAGGAGTCGACGATGCACATCCCTGCCTATGCCCATGCCATGATCCGGTCCGCACTGCCGGCTGTCCCCACCTCTCGCCAGGTGGGGGCGTTGGATTGCTGCGTCTGCGGCGAGCCCTTTGAGGAGCGACCGCCCGTACCGCTCGGGCCGACTCCGACGTCGGGACTGTTTGGCTGCTACCCATGTCTAACGCGGTTGGTCGCCCGGTCACGGCGGGCCCGAGACGCCGCACTCACACACGACGCCGCGCGTGCCCAGGCGGAGTCCGCGGCCTGGATGCCGGTACGTGAACGCCATCTCGCCCGGCTCTTCAGCGTGCGGCAGGCCGCTGAGGCCGTCGCCGGGCTGGCCCGGGGCGAAGATGCCGAGGCACTGCGCGTCGCCTGGTTACTGGTCTCGCTGGAGTCCGCACATACCTGGCTCCCCGACGCTCCGGAACCACCCGATTCTATGGACCGTGAAGACTCGGAGATCCAGGACGAGGCCTTCCAGCTCAGCCTGGCCATGATCACGGCGCGGGGGGCCGTGGCTGAGCGGCTCTCCTATCACTTGATCAACGAGGCCCAGCCCGACGAGCCGGAAATGTGCGAAGAGTTCGAGTGCCGGGAAGGCTGCTCGGGACGCCACGACTCCACTCACATCGACTGCGGGCCTGACGCCGTCTTCGACGATCTGGCGGAGCATGGCGTCACCGTGGAGCAGCCAGAGTCCGAACCCCCGTCGCCTCAGCTGGCCGCCCGCTTAGGGGAGACCGAATCCGAAGGGCAGGACTCGCCTCTTCCGGACGTCCAGGAGGGAGCCCGCTTGGTCCTCGAGCACTTCGGGATCGACGGGGACGACACGGATGTCCTGGTGAGCGCGGCGGCGGTCGGTCTGGTAGTCGATGCTTGGCGCGAGGGGCCGCTGGACATGATCCACGCGGCCGACGACGGGCCGAACGACGGCGAGATCTTCGCCCAGAGCGTCGATCTGTACCGCAGGGCCCGCACGGCGCTGATGGCTGCTCAGGACAATGGGCCCGAGGCGCTACTCGCGTTCGTTGCAGTCGCCTCGGACGTGAACCTTCCCTGGGCCGGCGGTTCGCGGTTCATGCTGCGGGAAATATCCGAATCCGTGGCGGAGTTCGTTCAGCACGTCGATGACCGGGTCTGGTTCACCGCGGAGGTGATGCGTGAACAGGGCTGGCGCGCGGGGCTGCTGCACAGAGCGACTTCGGCCGCGTTCAAGGCTCCGACTCACTTCGGTATGCCGAGCTGGCCCGGCGCCGTTGCCTCGGCGATGGAGCGTCTCACTGCACTGGACCGGTCGGGCGCACCCGAGGCTCTGAGAGACCTCGCGGCAGTTGAAACGGCGTTGTTCGAAGCGCCCGACAGGCTGGGGGCAGACGCCCTTGAGTGGATTTCCCGCCAGGCGCTGCTCCCCTAGTTCCACCATCTGGACCGCCGGTAGCTGACGGGCTCGGGGCAGACCAGCCGTTGCAACGGGGTATATCATCTACGCATCCGGCTCGCGGAGAGTCGGTAGGCGGCATCTTCCTACGGGCCCGGCACCCTAGGACGCTGCACATGGGCGTGGTTCGCCCAGCTCCGTGACGATCATTCGTGAACTCACTAGGTATGTGACCTGAAGTGCCAGCCGGGTTGGCGCGAGGAATTCGCATGCCCAGAAGCACCAATAAGACAATTGCCCGCACTCGGATGCAGTACCTGGGTGAACCCAGGTCAGCTGCTGTGGACGCCGTACCGCGTGATGGCTCCCTCGGCCTGGACACCTGCTCGCCTGAGCAGCGTAGGCTTCGCGCCCTGCTGGCCCTGGGGCTGTTCAACCGACCGGGAACTTGGCAACCTCATCGTGGCGTCGCCGCTTGGGGGCTCCACACTCTCGTCGCGTACGACATCATCGCCTCGCCCCGGTTCGACCGGCTCGTCCTCATCACGGACGTGCCGCATAACGTGGCCCCGTATCTCCTACCCAGTCGGGACGGCGGAAGCTCCCTGCCGGGGCTCCGCTTCGAAGAATTCCGGGGGCGGCGCACGTACGTGGCACGCCATCTCCCGACTGGGGCTCAACTCGTCATCACTGGCAACCCTTCGGGGACCTGGGGCGGGAAGCTGCGCCCGTCTCCTCGATGGGATTTCCATCCCATCGACAAGCCCATCACGGGGTACGAGAAGGCACAGCTGGAAGAAATCCCTGCCATGAGCGAAGACGCCGAACGGCTGTTGGCGGGCCTGACCTGCCGCATTGCCGCACAGGACGCCGAAGGTGGATGGGCGATCGGCAATTGGTTCTCCGACCCGCTGATGCGGCCCGGCTGGCTCAGCGACGGCGGTGAAGATCGATACGAGAAACAGTTGCGGGGATACGGGCACCGCTGGACGTTCCGGTGGAACGGCTTCCCCTACGTCGACGATGTGGCCGCGTCGCTGACCGCTCCTCCCATTGGCGTCTCCGGTGCAATTGCTCACGGTGTCAGCGATCACTTCGAAGTCCGGTTGGGCGATGCGATCTTGCGCTTGGATGGACGGCGAGCCCCCGTGCAGCAGAAGTCGGAGGCCGCCCGGTGAGTTGGGACAACATCAGCCTGATCATCCTTGCCGCCTTCGGTTGCCTCACACTCCTACTGACACAGGTGGGCGAGGTGTTGTCGAAGCTTCCTCAGATCATCCGTGCTTGGCGGCAAGTACGGAACGAACTTCGCAGCGGGGCCGTTCGTCACCCCCAAGAGCCCTCGCCAGAATATGACACCCGAAGTGTCGGACCGGCTTCCGGAGCAGAGCCTTCCTGCGGTACGTCCTATCCGCGTGAATCATATGGAGAGCCATCCGCGCGGAGTACCGATGAGTGATCTTCCATGTGTTCGGAATGGTGCGCCCGGGTGGGGAACAGCCACTGCGTCAGGTGCACCGATTGTGCACCTGCCACCTCGGGGGAGAGTGTAGATACAGGTCAGCAGCGATCCCTCACTGCATTTCGACCTCTAAGAGCGTGCGGCCGGCCTGGGCGGATATGCCCGCAGGTCGGCGTTCGGTACCGCGAAAGGGCCGCCGCCCAGTTGCTGGGCGGCGGCCCTCGGTCGTGTCGTGGGTCAGTGTCCGGTGCGTGATCCGGTGTGCAGGAAGGCCGTGTTCACGCCACGACCGAGATCAGCAGGGCCATCAGCAGGCCGCAGACGCTCACGATCGTCTGGATCGCCGTGTGTGATTTCGTGGCCTGGCCGAGTGACATCCCGAAGGACTCCTTGACCAGCCAGAATCCCGCGTGGTTCACGTAGTTGAGGCCGATCGAGCCTGCTCCGATCGCGACGACGAGCAGTGCGGTGTGCAGGCTGCTGCCGGATGCCGCCAGGGGGGCCAAAATGCCGGTCGCCGCGACGATCCCCACGGTGGCCGAGCCCGTCGAGAAGGACAGGAGCAGGGCCAGCAGCCAGCCCAGGATCAGGACGTTGATGTGCAGTCCCGAGGCGGCCGACTCGACGGCCTTGCCGATGCCCGAGTCCTCCAGGACCTGGTTGAACGCGCCGCCGCCCGCGATGATCAGCAGGATGCCGGCCACCGCCTTGAGGCTGTCCGTCAGGGACGACCTGATGGCGTCGGGGGTCATGTCGCTGCGGTAGCCGAGTGCGAACAGCGCGAAGAGGAAGCCCGCGAGCATGGCGATCACCGGCTCACCGGTGAAGGTCAGGACGTGCCGTACCGGGCTCGACTCGTCGTACACCAGCTCCGCGAGGGTGCGCAGCAGCATGAGTACGACCGGGACGAGCACGGCGGTCAGGGCCCAGCCGGTGCGGACCTTGTTGGCGGGAGGAGCGGAGCCGTCGGCAGCGGTGGCCGTGGTGTCGTCGGGGCGCTCGGGGCCGGTGAACTTCGCGACCAGTTCCGGGTCGGGGTGTACGTCGAGACGCGGCGCGATCCAGCGGCCGTACACCGGACCGGCGATGATGATCGTCGGGATCGCACAGATCAGGCCCACCACGATCGTGATGCCCAGGTTGGCGTGCAGACCCTCCACCGCGACCAGCGGGCCGGGGTGCGGCGCCACCATTCCGTGCAGGGTCGAGAGCGCGGCGATCGCGGGGGTGGCGAGGAAGACGTACGGCGAGCCCTTGACCCGGTGGGTGTCCTGGAGGCGCCTGGCCACGCTGAAGATCAGCGGGAGCAGCACGATCAGCCCGATCTCGAAGAACATCGGGATGCCGATGACGAAGGCGGCGCCCGCCATGTACCAGGGCAGGGAGCGTTCCCCCGACCGGTCGACGATCAAGCGGGCGATCTTGTCCGTGGCGCCCGACCCCGACAGCAGCCTGCCCAGCATCGCGCCGAAGGCCAGGGTCACACCGACGTTGCCGAGGATGCCTCCGGCGCCCGACTCCAGTGACTCCGCGATCTTCTCGACCGGCTCGCCCGCGGCCAGCGCGACACCGATCGACACGGTCATCAGCGCCACGAAGGGGTGGAACCGCAACCGTGAGTTGATCAGCAGGATCAGTACGGCGATGGCTGCCGCCAGGATGATCAGCAGCGTCCAGGTGTGCCCCGTCACAGCAGGCCCCCGCGGGTGCGACGCGAGCGGGCCCGTGGTCCGGGGCGCGGTATCTTCAGCAAGAGAACTCCTGGTGCGGCTCGTTGTGTCCCGGGCGGAAGCTATCCGGCGCCTGCCACTGCTCTCCAGGTTCTGCGCACAACCCGCGTAACCCCTGATCCGCGCGTTGTGTGCATTCTGTGCACCGGGCGGAGGCGGTTACCGTCGACCGGGTGAGATTCTTCGGACCGTCCGCCAGGAAACCGGCTGCCAGGATTCCGGCTGCCGGAAAGGCGGCTCCCGGAATACCGGCTGCCGGGATGCCGTCCGCCAGGAGGCTGTCCGCCCGGCTGCCCTCCGCGCGCCTGCGGATACGCGGGCGGGTGCGGCTGCGCACCCAGGTCCTGCTGCTCCAGTGCGCTGTGGTCGCGGTGACCCTGGCCACCGCGTTCGGCGCCTTCGCGTACACCAACGAGCACCGGCTCGTCAGCGAGTACCAGCTGCGTGCGCTCGCGGTGGCCCGTACGGTCGCCGCCCAGCCCGCCGTCCGGCGCGGCGCGGCGCAGTACTCGGCGGCCAACTCCCGGCCCGGCGGCGGGGCCGCGAGCACGCCGCGCGCGACGCTCGCCGCCGGGCCGGTCCAGACGGCGGCGGAGGCGGCCCGCACCAGGACGGGTTCGCTGTTCGTGGTGGTCACCGATGACCGGGGCATCAGGCTGGCGCACCCGCAGCGGTCCCAGCTGGGCCGGATGGTGAGCACCGACCCCAGCGGTGCGCTCTCCGGTCGTGAAGTGCTGGCGCGGGACCACGCGCATCTCGGCGACGAGGTGGTCGCGAAGGTCCCGGTGTACGCCCCGGGCTCGCACCGGGTCGTCGGCGAGGCCAACGCGGGTGTCGCCGTCTCCGACGTGCGGGCGCAGCTGATCCGCGTACTGCTGGGCGGCCTCGGCTGGCTGGTGGCCGCCCTGCTGCTCGGTGTCGGCGCTTCGGCGCTGCTGGCCCGGTGCTGGAAGCGGCTGACGCTCGGCCTGGAACCGGAGGAGCTGGCCGGTCTGGTGCAGGAGCAGGAAGCCGTCCTGCACGGAATCGGCGAAGGGGTCCTGGCCGTCGACAACGCCGGGACCGTCACCGTGGTCAACGACGAGGCGCGCCGGCTGCTGGCGATCCCGGCCCGGCCCGGACGGTCCGTCGCATCACTGGGGCTGACACCGCGGGTGCTGGAGACGATCCGTACGCCCGTCGGCAGCCCGGTCATGGCGGCGGTCGGCGAGCGCGTCCTGGTGCTCTCGGCGCGGCCGGTCGAACGCGACGGGCAGGATCTCGGCACGCTGCTGACCGTGCAGGACCGCACCGACGTCGAGTCGCTGACCCGCCAGCTCGACGCGGTCCAGGCGATGAGTTCGGCGCTGCGCGCGCAGCGCCATGAGTTCGCCAACCGGCTGCATGTGGTCTCGGCGCTGGTCCACGGCGGTCACCTCGCGGAGACGACCGAGTACATCGGCACACTGCTCGGCACCGGCCCGCTGGGTGAGGCCCTGCCCGGTATCGACGCGGTGCGCGACTCCTACGTACGGGCCTTCCTCTCCGCGAAGGCCGCCCAGGCGCGGGAGAGCGGGGTGACGCTGGTGATCGGCGGGGCGACCTGGGCCGACGGGACCGTGACCGCGCCGGTCGATGTCACCACCGTCTTCGGCAATCTGGTCGACAACGCGATCGACGCCGCCCGGCACGGGGCGCGCACCCCTTCCCTGGTCGAGGTCGAGCTGATGGCCGAGGGCACCACCCTCCTCATCACCGTCGCCGACACCGGGGACGGCATTCCGCCCGGAGCGGCCGACGATGTGTTCCGCGAGGGCATGTCGACGAAGGACCACACATCGGCCGTCGGCGGCCGGGGCATCGGGCTGGCGCTGGCGCGGCAGATCGCGCGGGTCAGGGGCGGCGACGTCCATCTCGCCGAGCACGGGGGTCCACCCGGGGCGGGGGCCGGACGTGGGGGTCCACCGGTACCGGAAGCCGGACGTGATGGCCCGCCCGGGGCGGAAGCTGGACCTGATGGCCCGCCCGGGCCGGAGGCCGGACGCCGGGACCCGTCGGGGCCGTACGAAGCAACGGCGTCCGCATCCGGACAGAGCGGCGCCGAGCAGGGGCGGGTCTCGGGCGGTGCCGTGTTCGTGGCCCGGCTGCCCGGAGTCATGGAGCCAGGAGTCATGGAGCCAGGAGCGACCGGGCCGGGAACCGTGGTCGCAGAAGCCGTGGTCGCAGGAACCGTGGAGCAGGAACCGTGGAGCAGGAACCGTGGATGAGGCAGGCCGATGACCGAACGTGAGCCGTTTTCCGTGCTGGTCGTCGACGACGACTTCCGGGTTGCCGGGATCCATGCGTCGCTCGTGGACGGCGTACCCGGATTCCGGGCCGTCGCCACGGCGAACTCCGCCGGTGCCGCGCTGCGGGCCGCCGACGATGCCCCGGTGGACCTGGCGCTGATCGACCTCTATCTGCCCGACGGTTCCGGGATCGACCTGCTGCGCGGCCTGGCCTGCGATGCCTTCGTACTGAGCGCGGCCGCCGAGGGAACGATGGTGCGGCGGGCGGTGTCGGCCGGTGCACTGGCCTATCTGGTCAAGCCGTTCACGCCGGAACTGCTGGCCGAGAAGCTGCGCGGTTACGCCCGCTTCCGCCAGCTGACCGACGCGGAGATCGTCGACCAGGGCACGGTCGAGAGCGCGTACGCGGCACTGCGGAGCCCGCCGGCCACCCGTACGGCCCGGCATCCCGGCGCCCGCACGGTGACCGGCGACGCGGTGCTCTCGGCTGTACGGGGTTCGGCGTCCCCGCTGTCGGCGGGCGAGGTCGGTGCCCTCATCGGCGTCTCGCGCGCCACCGCGCAGCGCTACCTCGCGGGGCTGGTCACCAGCGGTCTCCTGAAGATGAAACTGCGCTACGGGACGACCGGGCGCCCCGAGCAGGAGTACCGGATTCCGTGAGCGGCAAACGGCCCCGGAACACCCAACGGGCGCGGCTCCCAGGGGTGTTGGGCCCCCGGGAACCGCGCCCGCGCCACCCGTCGCGGTGGCCTTCGCCTTCGTCCGTCAGTGACGCACTGTCCGGGTCACCGTGACGTCCGCCGCGTTGACCAGGATGTACCGGTGGTTGAACTGGACCGTGTAGTAGCGCTTGGCCCCGGTGACCACCTGTCCTCCCTTGGGGAAGAAGTCCTGGCCGGCGACCGGCGGTTGGGCCGCCACATAGGCCTGGCCGACCGGGATCGAGTAGTTCTTCGCCGTCAGCGGGGCCTGCTTCGACGGGGAGAGCCCGGCCGGGTACTCGGACGGGTCCGGGTACGCCGTGCCGTACACCGGGGCGGCGGCGGTACCGGCCGGACTGAGGATCCGTGCGCCCGGGGCGGGTGAGGTGTTGCTGCCGCCCGGGTTGTGGATCCAGCCCTTCTGGCCGTCGTACCAGATCGCCGTCCAGTCACCCTGCTGACCGGCGACGACGAACTGCTGCCCGGCCTGGACGGTGACGCTCCAGTCGCTGACGCTGTCGGTGCCGCCCTTGGCCGCGGGGTCCGGGTGGACGACCGGGTCGAGGATCAGCGGGGCGTCGTCACTCGGTGCGCTCCGTACGAACAGGGCGCTCGACGGCGCGGTCACCGGCGTGCAGGTGGTGACCGCACCCGACGGGTCGTCCGCCGGGCAGACGGTGTACGTCTGCTGGTTGTTGCTGAACCCGGGGGTGATCGTCACAGCGGACCCGACGGGTCCGACACCGTGGAGGCCGGAGTCGAACGGGGCTCCGAGCAGCTGCATGAAGCGCGTCCAGTCCCAGCCGTCGGCCGGGTCCCAGTGCATACCCGACAGGGTGGCGTCCGACGGTCCCGGCACGTTGTCGTGGCCGAGGATGTGCTGCCGGTCCAGCGGGATACCGTACCGGTCGGCCAGGTACCGCACGAGCTTGGCGGTCTGCTCGTAGGCCGCCGTCGTGTACCAGTCCGCGCCGTGCGCGGAGAAGCCCTCGTGCTCGATCTGGACCGCGTGGAGGTTGCTGTCGTAGTTGCCGTCACCGAACGCGACGTCCTTGTCGGCCACCATCTGCGTGACCGCGCCGTCCGACGACCGCATCACGTACTGCGCCGAGGCGCCGCCCGGGGTCTGGAAGGTCTTGATCGCGTCGTCGTACGACCCCTCCGTGGTGTGGATGATGATCTGGTTGATCTTTATGCCGTTGGCGGGGCGGTCGGACACCTGCCCGTTGGACGGATCCGCCGGGACGAACTGGCAGTCCATCGACTGCGGGCATTCGGCCTGCGGCGACGAGGTGTCCTTCAGACGGAGCTTGCTCAGCTGACTGGTGACCGGCTTCGCGGACGGCACTGCGTGCATGGTGACCGCGGTGGTGGGCGCCGTGGCCGCCGTCGCCGCCTTCGATCCGGCGGGGGCCTTGGAGTCGTGCTTGGCGCCCGACGCGATGGTGGCGAACACGTCGTGAACGTACGACGTGGCCGCCTTCCGGTCCGTCATCCGGCTGTACTTGGCGATCGCCGCGGTCCACTGCGACGGGTCGGCGGACGTACTGCCGGTGAGCTGCTTCTGGTACGAGGCGAGAAGGGCGGCCCCACCCCGGATGTTGTCCCGCCGGTTGTGCTGGAGCTGTCCGGCCGGAACGCCGGTCAGCTTCGCGGCGGCCTGCAGTGTGTGCAGTTCGGGGTGGTCGGTGAACGAGGTGAGGTCGGAGCGGCCCGATGCGCCGGCCGAACCGTCCGCCACCATCGCCGGTGTCACATCAGTGAGGTTCATCAGGCCCCAGCCACCGGTGTCGCTGTAACCGGTGTGCTGCTGCCAGCCGGACTCCTCGTGAGCCACGCCCTGGAGGACAGAGACCGGAACCTTGAACTCCGCAGCCGCTGCGTTGAAGTCGGCCTGCGCGGTGCTCGGCTGTTTCGCGTCGTCCTCGTTCCCCGCCTGGGCGATGGCAGGCAGGAAAGCGAGGGCTCCTGCGGCCAGGGTGCCGCCGAGGACGGCCGCCGGCAGCCATCGCTTCCCTTTTCTCTTGTGCAAGGGTGTTTCCTTCCGTGCAACTGACCCCGGAATGCCTTCGGCTGGGCGGCTGTCACTTCGCCCCACGGAGGCCGGGGATGGTGGGGGTATGGCGCTCGGGGTCTGCTCACGCACACCGGAGTGGGTCGGGTCTCCTGAGCGGAGACGGCCCCCGGTGTCCCGGCGCCATCTGATCTGTCACTTTGTCAGTTTCTAGTGACGGGGTGAAGAACCGGAGCCGTTCCGTCGGAAAACATTCACCGCGGCTCCTGATATGGAGGCAGATCGGGTGCTGCGGTGGTCCGCCGCGGTCCGCCCGCCCCCCCTGACCGGGTTCGCGGTGAGAGCGCCGCCGGGGGCCGTCGTAGGCTGCCCGGATGGCTTCCGTACTCGTTCTCGGTATTGATCCCCACGTGGTGCCCGGTATCGACGCCGACGGCATTCGTGCGGCTCTCGACGGTGAGCTGGCCCGCTTCGGTGAGCTCGGCGTCGATGCGTCCATGGCGCTGATCCCGCTCGACGAGTCGGCCGGTCCCGCGATGGTCGCGGCGCTGGCAGGGCGCGCGTGGGACGTCGTGGTCGTCGGGGGTGGCATCCGTAAGCCGGAGCCGCTCCTGCCCCTGTTCGAGCAGGCGGTGAATCTGGTCCGGCAGCACGCGCCGCAGGCCGCCATCGCGTTCAACACCAGTGGGGGCGACAGCGTCGAGGCGGCCCAGCGGTGGCTGTGAGGGGCTGAGCCGCGTCGCGGCGCCGCGACGCGGCTCACGACGCCCGTCGCCGCCGTCCGGCATCCCGGCGGACCGGCACCATTACCCCGGACGTAATCGACCCCTCCGCGCTCGCACGGCAGGCTGAAGCCATCCGAAGGCCGGGGACGCACTCCCCCCGGGTTCGGTAACCGTCGCCCGTACGACCTGCCGGAGGCTGATCCACCATGTCTGTGCACGAGACCGCTGTCGCCCGTTACTTCGAGGCTTGGAACGCCGCCGGGCGGCCCGACGAGATCGCCAAGGCCGTGGCCGCCGCCTGGAGCGAGGACGGCAGCTATACCGACCCGCTGGCCGATGTCACCGGGCACGAGGGGATCGCGGCCGTGATCGCGGCGGCCGGGGAGCAGTTCCCCGGCTTCGAGTTCCGGCCGACCGGGACCGTCGACGGCCACCACGGCATCGCCCGCTTCAGCTGGGAACTGGTGTCCCTCGCCGACGGCTCGGCGCCCGTCGCCGGGTTCGATGTGATCGCGCTCGCGGAGGACGGCCGCATCCGTACGGTGCACGGCTTCCTGGACCGCGTCCCCGCTGCCTGAGCGAGGGCCTGGTAGCCCGATCCGCCCCGGGCCTGCCCCCGGCGGCGTACGAAGGGACGCATCCGGCGCGGACCGGTCCGGCGGCTTCCGGCGGTCCGGTCGCGTCGATGCGAGGCAGAATGGCGTTATGCCTGAATTGCCGGAGGTCGAGTCCCTCACCCGATTCCTGGGTGAGCACGTCGTCGGCCGTACCGTCGCCCGTGTCCATCCGGTGGCCATCAACGCGCTCAAGACCTACGACCCGCCCCTCACTGCGCTCGAAGGGCAGTCGTTCGACCAGGTGACCAGGCACGGCAAGTTCCTCGACCTCGGGATCGGCGGAGTGCATCTGGTCATGCATCTCGCCAGGGCGGGCTGGGTCCGCTGGAGCGACCGTCTGCCGGAGGCACCGCCCCGTCCGGGCAAGGGCCCGCTGGCGCTCCGGGTCAGGCTGAAGGAGCCGGAGGGCGCGGGGTTCGACGTCACCGAGGCCGGGACCCAGAAGCGGCTGGCGGTCTACGTCGTCCGGGATCCGCTGGAGGTGCCGGGCATCGCGCGCCTGGGGCCCGATCCGCTCGCCGACTCCTTCACCCTGGCCGCCTTCACCGGCCTGCTGGAGGGCGAGCGCCGCCAGATCAAGGGCGTGCTGCGCGACCAGAGCGTGATCGCCGGGATCGGCAACGCGTACTCGGACGAGATTCTGCACGCGGCCCGGATGTCGCCGTTCCGGCTGGCCGCCAAACTCTCCGAGAAGGAGGTGGCCGCGCTCCACACGGCGATCGGGACGACGCTCGGAGAGGCGGTCGAACGGTCGCACGGGCTGGCCCTGCGCAATCTCAAGGCCGAGAAGAAGAGCGGTCTGCGTGTCCACGGGCGCGCGGGAGAGCCCTGCCCCGTCTGCGGGGACACGATCCGCGAGGTGTCCTTCAGTGACTCCGCGATGCAGTACTGCCCCACCTGCCAGACCGGCGGCAAAATCCTGGCGGACCGGCGGATGTCCCGGCTGCTGAAATAGCCCGGCCCCGTGACACCGTGGCTCGAACCGAACCACCGCCGTCGAACCCTCTGGTGCACCCCGTGACTGAAGCCTCCGCCGTACTCGCCCAACTGGACTCCGTAGGGGCGTACTTCACAGTCCGGTACGGCGAGAGGCCGGACCCGGATGGTTTCAGGCCGCTGTCGGATCTGTACGGAACGGACGGCGCCGGCGACGGTGGCGGCGCGGCCGACCCGCTCAGTGCGTATGTGCGTCTGTACGCCCGGCGGATGGGCACCGACCAGCTCCGGGTGGCCGCTTCCACCCTTCAGCTGGGTCTCGCCGCCCGCCTCTGGTCGGTCGCGCTCGGCACAGCCGTACTCGCCGGGCGGCTGCCGGACCTGACCCCGGAGCGGCTGCGGGTCCGCCTCACCGACGACGGTCCGCTCGAACTGTGGCTGCCCGTACCGGTACTCGCGCCGCAGGGACCGCAGCCGGACCACCCGGCCGGCGCCGTACTCGCGGCGGTGCACCTCGCCCATCTGCGCCCGTTCCACGCGGCCCTGCGGGCCCGGTACGGCCTCTCGCCGCACACTCTGCGGGGCAACGCGGCGTCCGCGCTGGTCGGGGCGGTGCGCGTACTGAACGGCCGGCGCCCCGAAGCCGAGGCGCGGGCCACCGCACTGGCGGCCGCCGTGCTGGCGAGCGAACCCCTCGCGGGCTGCGGCGATTTCATCGTCGAGGAGGGTCTCGGCTTCGCGTTCCTGCGCAACAACTGCTGCCTCTACTACCGGGTCCCGGGCGGCGGCCTCTGCGGCGACTGCGTCCTGCGGCATCCGCGCAGCAGCCGGCCCGCCGCCCGCTAGACCGGCGGCGGCCCGCCCCGGAAGAACCAGCTCCTCCATGAATCGGCAAGCATGAACCGGCAAGAGTTTTCTGCAACTTGCAGGAAACTTTTGCGCAAACTCTTGAAGTGCTCATGCCTTAGCGGCAGGCTCCTCTGCGTCTCCCCCCACGGTGGTCGACCGCACGCGGCCACCCCGGGACACCGCACTGCCCGCACAGCGAAGGAGCCGCAAACGATGCGCAACCGTCTGATCGGCACGTCCATGGCCGGGGTCATGGCCGCCGGCGGCCTGCTCGCCCTCTCTCCCTTGCAGACGCAGCAGGCGCAGGCCGCGCCTCCCGGCGACCGGACCGTCACCGCAACCCTCTTCGAGCGCCCGTACGCGGACGTCGGCAAGATCTGCACGGACTCCCTCGGCCCGGCCGGTTACGGGTACGTCGAGGTGTCACCCGCCACCGAGCACATAGCGGGCCCCCAGTGGTGGACCTCGTACCAGCCCGTGAGTTACCGGATCGCCGGGCGCCTCGGGGACGCCGACGCGTTCCAGGGCATGGTGAGCGCGTGCCACGCGGCCGGCGTCAAGGTGATCGCCGACGCGGTCATCAACCACATGTCGGCCGGGTCGGGCACCGGGACCGGCGGCACCCAGTACAGCAAGTACAACTACCCGGGGACCTACAGCGACCCGGATTTCCACACCTGCCGCCAGGACATCACCGACTACACCAATCGCGAGAACGTCCAGACCTGCGAACTGGTCGGCCTGGCCGACCTGGACACCGGCAGCGACTACGTCCGGTCCACCATCGCCGGCTACCTCACCGGCCTGCGGAAGATGGGCGTCGACGGATTCCGTATCGACGCGGCGAAGCACATGGCCGCCGCCGACCTGCAGGGCATCAGGAGCAAGATGCCCGACCCCGGGTTCTGGGTCTCGGAGGTCATCTACGGCAGCGGCGAGGCCGTACAGCCCGACGAGTACACGGGCCTCGGCGACGTCGACGAGTTCCGCTACGGCACCCACCTCAAGAGCGCCTTCCAGGGCGGCGACCTCAGCGGCCTGCAGAACGTCGCCGACGGAAAGCTGGCCGGTGACAAGGCCACCACGTTCGTCGACGACTGGGACACCGAGCGCAACGGGTCGACACTCAGCTACAAGGACGGCGACACCTACAAGCTCGCCAACGCCTTCATGCTGGCGCACCCCTACGGCTCGCCGAACGTCTTCTCCGGTTACGAGTGGTCCGACAAGGACGCAGGACCGCCCAGCGGCAGCGACGGCTGGACCAATATGCACGCGGACCCCGAGATCACCGGGATGGTCGGGTTCCACAACGCCGTCGGCGACGCGGCGTTGACCGACTGGTGGTCGCAGGGCAGCGCCATCGCCTTCGGGCGCGGCGCCAAGGGGTACGTCGCCCTCAACAACGGGGACGGCGACCTCCAGCAGACGTTCACCACGTCACTGCCCGGCGGCACGTACTGCAACGTCGCCAAGGCGTCTCCGGACAACTGCGCGGGCAACACCGTGACGGTCGGCGACGACGGCAAGGTCACCGCGACGGTCCCGGCCAAGGGCGTACTCGCTCTGGACACGGCCGCCACGTCGTAGGCCGCAGCGGGGCGGCGCGACCGGTGCGGCTCGTACGCCCACCGGCTGCGCCGCCCGCTCATGTACTGTTGCCCTCCCCACGACCCGTGGACCGTACCGAGGAGGTGAGCCCCATTACCGCTGTAGCAGGACGGGCGCTCCCCCTCACGGCCGTGCGGTTCATCTGACCCAGGTGACCGAGGGAGCCCCACAGGTATCCCGAAAGGCTCACATGCCGGTCCCACCGTCACATCTGTCGCATCCCTCACCGCCGTCATCTCAATCGCCGCAGCCATCTCAGTCACCGCCGTCATCTCAATCGCCGCTGCCGCTCTCCGCCGTCGTCACCAGGCTCCGGGCCGCGGGCTGTGTCTTCGCCGAGGACGAGGCGGAGCTGCTTGTCTCCGCCGCCCGCGACTCTGCCGAACTGGCCGCCATGGTCGACCGGCGCGTCGTGGGTCTCCCCCTCGAACACGTGCTGGGCTGGGCCGAGTTCTGCGGTCTGCGCATCGCTGTGGACGCGGGTGTCTTCGTACCCCGCCGGCGGACCGAGTTCCTGGTCGAGCAGGCCGTCGCCCTCGCTCCGCCCGGGGCCGTCGTCGTCGACCTGTGCTGCGGATCGGGCGCCCTGGGCGCCGCGCTCGCCGCCGCGCTGGACGGAGCCGAGCTGCACGCAGCCGATGTCGACCCCGCCGCGGTCCGCTGCGCCCGCCGCAATGTCGCCGGCGCGGGGGGCCGGGTGTACGAGGGCGACCTCTACGGCCCGCTGCCCCGGTCGCTGCGCGGGCACGTCGACATCCTGCTGGCCAACGTGCCGTACGTGCCCACGGAGGAGATCGAGCTGCTGCCCGCCGAGGCCCGGGTGCACGAGGCGCGCGTCGCGCTCGACGGTGGTGCGGACGGCCTCGACGTACTGCGGCGGGTGACCGCGGCCGCGCTGCCCTGGCTGGCACCGGGTGGCCACCTCCTGTTCGAGACCAGCGAACGGCAGGCGCCCGCGGCCGTACGGACGGTCACCCGGGACGGGCTGACCGCGCGGGTGGCCAGTTGCGCCGAGCGGTACGCCACGGTCGTCATCGGGACGCGCGGCACGGACTGACGGTCGAACGGGCCGGATTCCGGGGGCCGTTCGGCCGGTGGGAGCGGGCTGACATCCGCCCCCACCGGCCGAACGGCTGGTGGAGCAATCGGTGAAGCAGTCGGTGAAACATCGGTCGGGCAGTGCTGTGCTCAGCGCCCGAAGCGGATCAGGACGCGCACCATCCGGCAAGTGGCGTCGGACGGCGGGTGGATGCCCGCGAGGGCAGCCGTGGAGCGTATCTTCCGGTTCGGTGCCTGATCCGGTCGGTAGACACCGGTGTCGAGCAGTGCGATGGCCAGGCGCATCGCCTTCAGCCTGCGGTTGTGCGAGACATACCAGTCACGGGGCTTTCCCGCGGGCAGCTTCTTCTTGACCAGTGACTCCGTCGGGGACATGGCTACGGCCATCGGCGACCTCCAGGCGCTGGTGACGGGGCCCTTGCGGACCCTCACGAACTGCCCCCATTTTACTGCCGGGCACTGACAGAAGCCCCTGGCCAGAAGGGTCCCGGCAGCCTCTCACGTACCTTTGACCCCATGGAGATCTGGATCAATCCCGCGTGCTCGAAATGCCGCAGTGCGGTGGACCTGCTGGACGCGGAAGGTGCTTCGTACACCGTCCGCAGATACCTGGAGGACGTGCCCGGTGAGGACGAGATCCGGGCGGTGCTCGGCCGGCTCGGACTGGAGCCGTGGGACATCACCCGGGCCCAGGAGCCGGACGCAAAGGCGCTCGGGCTGAAGGAGTGGCCGCGCGACGCGGAGGCGCGGGACCGGTGGATCGCCGCGCTGGCCGGGCACCCGAAGCTGATCCAGCGGCCCATCATCACGGCGGAGGACGGCACAGCGGTGGTGGCGCGTACGGAGGAGGCGGTCCGGGACGCTCTCGGGCGGTGAGTTCCCCCGGCCGGGCTGCCCGGCCGGGGGTTCAGCGGCCCTGCTGCGGCCACCGCCGGTCACTTCCCGGTCAGTTGCTGCTCCGCCTCCGCCAGGATCTCGGTCAGCCGCAGGCCGAACCGTACGTCGCACGGATGTGGTTCACCGGTCCGTACGGCCGCGAGCAGCGCGTCGACCGCCGCGGCGAACGGCACCCGCGCACCCCCGCCCCGGCGCTCCGGCAGCACCGCGACCCCGTGGGCGCCGCGGAACTCGACGGTGGTGCCCGCCGCTCGGGCCGGGGCGCTCAGGCTGAGCGTCGCCGAACTGGAAGCGCCCGAGGTGTGGCGCAGCGCGAGCTGGACGGTGTCCTCGGCGCCCCCGGCCGCTGTGACCTCCGTCGCGTCCCCGAGCACCGGCAACAGGACGGAGAGCGCGTGCGGGCCCACGTCCCACAGCCCGCCCTTCTCCCTGCGCCACGGGGATGCCGCGTACGGGCTGTCCGCTCCGGGCGAGAAGAGCGCCCCGAGCCACTCCGCGCGGCCGGTGAACCAGCCGTCCACAGCGGCCTGTCCGGCGATCCACTCGGCCACCCCCGGTGTGAAGCGCAGCGTGCAGAAGACCACGGACGCGACACCGGAGCGCTCGGCCGCGGCAACGACGTCGCGTGCGCCGGCGACCGTCGTGGCGACCGGCTTGTCGAGCAGCAGATGACACCCGGCTGCCGCGGCGCGGGCCGCGAGCGGGGCCTGGATGTCCGGCGGGAGAGCCACCGCTACCGCGTCGCTCGCCGCGAGGAGCGCGTCCACCTCGTCGTATGCGGTCGTCCCGTGTTCGGCGGCGAGCTCGTCCGCCGCCTCGCGCCGCCTGCCCCAGACCCCGCTGAACTCGATCTCCGGGTGGGCGGCGAGCGCGGGAGCATGGGTGGACCGCGCCCAGGGGCCGGTGCCGAGGAGACCGATGCGCGGCCTCGTACGGGGTGGCTGCGCGCTGGATGGCTGCGCAAGGGAAGGCTGCGTACGGGATGGCTGCGTACCGGATGGCTTCGTCATACCGGCCAGTCTCGGCCATCGGATCCGGGCCGGGAAACACCCCGTTCACCGTCGGGCAACGGCCGGGAAACCGCGGATTGCGATGCTGCCGCCATGGACCTGCCGCACTCGCAGGGCCGCACCAGCAGGGCCGCACCAGCGAAGGATGGCTTCCGTGACGTTCAAGGCCGAGTACATCTGGATCGACGGGACCGAGCCGACCGCCAAACTCCGTTCGAAGACGAAGGTCCTGGCCACCGGGGAGGCGCCGCCGCTCTGGGGTTTCGACGGTTCGAGCACCGGCCAGGCGCAGGGCCACGCGTCCGACCTGGTGCTCAACCCGGTGTTCAGCTGCCCCGACCCGATACGCGGCGGTGATCACGTACTCGTCCTGTGCGAGGTCCTCAACACCGACCTGACCCCGCACTCCTCCAACACCCGGGCGGCGCTCGCCGAGGTCGCCGGGCGGTTCGAGGCGCAGGAGGCGATCTTCGGTATCGAGCAGGAGTACACGTTCTTCGACGGCCACCGGCCGCTCGGCTTCCCCGAGGGCGGGTATCCGGCCGCGCAGGGCGGTTACTACTGCGGGGTCGGCGCCGACGAGATCTTCGGCCGCGACATCGTCGAGAAGCACCTCGACCACTGCCTCGCCGCGGGCCTGGGCATCTCCGGCATCAACGCCGAAGTCATGCCCGGCCAGTGGGAGTTCCAGGTCGGTCCGCTGTCGCCGCTCGAAGTGTCCGACCAGCTGTGGATCGCACGCTGGCTGCTCTACCGGACCGCCGAGGACTTCGACGTGTCGGCGACGCTCGACCCGAAGCCGGTGAAGGGCGACTGGAACGGCGCGGGCGCGCACACCAACTTCTCCACCCAGGCGATGCGCGAGGGATACGACGCGATCATCACCGCGTGCGAGGCGCTGGGCGAGGGCTCGAAGCCGTTGGACCACGTCAAGAACTACGGCGCCGGGATCGACGACCGGCTGACCGGTCTGCACGAGACGGCCCGGTGGGACGAGTACACCTACGGTGTCTCCGACCGCGGTGCGTCGGTCCGGATCCCGTGGCAGGTCGAGCGGGACCGGAAGGGCTACATCGAGGACCGCAGGCCCAACGCGAACGTCGACCCGTACGTGGTGACCCGGTTGGTCACCGACACCTGCTGCACCGCGCTGGAGAAGGCAGGACAGGTCTGAGCACCCGGAGTACCCGGAGTGCCTGAGTGCCTGAGTGCCTGAGCACCCAGAACACTCTGCGCACCCGGGTACGCCTCCGCACCGCGTTCCCCACGGGGGCGCCCGCCGCACCGGTGGGCGCCCCCGTGCCGTTCCTTTGCCGGGAGCCCCTGCTGCCGGTCCGGCGTATCTGGTTCAATGGGCACATGGCCCGCCATCAGAACACCTCGACCGGTCGCTTCGACCTCGAACCGTTCTGGCCGTCCCGTCAGCATCACGACTTCGACCGAGTGTGTTGCCGTGCGACACAGGCGCCGGCCCTCTAACGCCTCTTCCGCTTCGAAGCCTTCGGCCGGCGCGCACGACGTACGTCCCTCGACGACCTCTCCGCGTGAAAGAGCTGACCACTCATGGCTGACACCCGTTCCTTCTCCGCAGCGACTGCCGCGACGGCTGCGACCACTGCGGCTGCCGCGACCGCCACACCTCTCCCGTCCCACCGGCACCGGCTGCGGTCCGTCGACCGTGACGAGGTGGTCCCGGTCGCGGACTTCCTGCCGCCCGGCGCCACCTGGCTGCCCGCACCCCAGCACACCCTGCCCTCCGTGCCCGGGCAGCCGCCGATGGTCGGCTATCTGGTGCTGGTGCCCGCCGATCACCAGCCGGGCCCGGTACCGGCCCCGACCGCGTCCGACGGGGCGGTGCGGATCGACAGTGCGCAGCGCACCGCTTCGGTGGACGGGCGGACGCTGGATCTGACGTATCTGGAGTTCGAGCTGCTCGCGCATCTCGTCGCGCACCCCCACCGGGTGCACAGCCGCGACCAGTTGGTGACCACCGTGTGGGGTTACGGGCATGTGGGCGACGGCCGGACCGTCGATGTCCATGTGGCCCGGCTGCGCCGCAAGCTGGGCGCCGAGCACCGGCACACGATCCGTACGGTGCGCCGCGTGGGGTACAAGTACGCGCCCTGATCACACCCGTACGTCTCCGTCTCCGCGCACCCACCGAAGCGCCCTCCCCGGCTGGTCCCCTGTCCCACGGCCCGGGAGGGCGCTGTGCTGCCTTTGATCCTGAACTGGTGCGGCCGCCGGGTGCGTACGGTCAGATGCCTGCCGGTACCTTCGGCGGCGCGTCGCGGTGATCGCGGCCGGGCAGCCGGGAAGCCCCCTTCGGTGTACGCCAGTTGCGCTCGCCCAGCAGCGTCATCACCGCGGGCAGCAGCACCATCCGCACCACGGTCGCGTCCAGCAGGACCGCCACCGCGAGTCCGACGCCCATCTGCTGCATGTCCTGCATCGAGAGCGAGCCGAAGACCGAGAACACCGCGACCATGATCACTGCTGCGCCGGTCACCGCGCCCGCGGTCCGCCGGATGCCCTCGTCGACCGCGTCCCTGGTGCTCAGCCCCCGTTCGCGCGCCTCCCGGATCCGGGACACGACGAACACGTGGTAGTCCATCGACAGACCGAAGAGGACGACCAGGACGAAGAGCGGCATCCAGGACTCGATCGCACCGGCCTTCTCCGAGCCGATCAGCGACGCCCCCCAGCCGTGCTGGAAGACGGCGACCATCACCCCGTAGGCGGCGGCCACCGAGAGCAGGTTGAGGAGGACCGACGTCAGCGCGATGACGTACGAGCGGAAGCAGAAGAGCATCAGCAGGAAGGTCACCGCCGTGATGAAGGCGAAGACCGGAACGATGCCGTGCTTGAGCTGATGGTTGAAGTCGACCGAGTTCGCCAGTTCCCCGGTGACGTAGGCATGGGCGCCGGTGCCGTCGAAGACGGCGGGCAGCCGCTCGTCCCGCAGTTCGGTCAGCCCGGCCCGGCCGGTGGGCAGGGGCACCTCGATCTCCGCGACGTTCTGCCGGCTGTGCACGGTGACCCGGTCGAAGCCGGCGAGTGCCGTGCGTACGCCCGGCGCTCCGATGTCGTCGGCCTCGACCACCACCGTGGCCGGGGCGGGACCGCCGGGGAAGGTGTCCGCGATATGGCGGTAGGAGACCGACAGCTCGGACGACGAGCCGAACTGCTTCTCCAGGCCGAGCTCCTCCGTCTTCATACCCAGCGCGGGCGCCGCCAGGGCCAGCAGCACCACCACCGCTCCGGCCGCGAAGACCGCGGGACGGGACAGCACCGGCTTCAGCAGCCGTCCGGCTGTCGCGCCGCTCTGCCGCACGCCGCGCCTGCCGCGCCGGTTCAGCAGCGGGACCCGGCCGGCGTCGATCCGGTCGCCCAGCCAGGAGAGCAGCGCGGGCAGCACCGTCACCGAGCCGAGCATCGCGATGAGGACCACGAGGATGGTGGCGAGCGCGAAGCCCTTGAACAGCATCAGGCCGGACAGGAACATCCCGGCCATCGCCACCATCACGGTGACCCCGGAGACGAGCACGGCCCGGCCGCTGGTGGCCGCCGCGATACGCAGCGCGGTCTCGGCGTCGCGCCCCGCGGCCCGTTCGTCCCGCTCGCGCCGCAGGTAGAAGAGGCAGTAGTCGACGCCGACGGCGAAGCCCATCAGGAACATCACCGAGTACGTGGTCTGGAAGAGGTGCAGCTGGTGACTGGCGAGTGACAGCAGCCCGAAGGCCGCCATGCACGCCGTCAGCGCGAGTCCGACGGGCAGCAGCGCGGCCACCACGGCCCCGAAGGCCACCAGGAGGATGCCCAACGCCAGTGGTACGGCGGTGAATTCGGCCGACCGGAGGTCTTTGGAGAGCAGGTCGCCGAGCCACTTGCCCGCGCTGGCGTCGCCGAACTGGTAGATCCGTACGTCCGGCCGGCCGGCACGCACCCCGGACACCGCGTCGAGCACCGGCCCCACCCGGTCGGCCGCGGTGTCCGCGTCGCCCTTCATGTCGAAGGTGATCAGCGCGTCCCTGCCGTCCTTGGAGGGGACGGGCGCCGCGATGTTCCGTACCGCTCCGGTCTTCCCGACGGCCGTGGTGACCGCGCGGGCCGCGGGCTTCCAGTCGCCGGCGCTCCTGCCCGACACCATGACCATCTCGCCGGCGGGCCGGCTGAGACCGGCGTCCTCCAGGATGCGGGTGGCCCGCGCCGAGTCGCCCGCGCCGTTCTCGGAGTCGGACATGTTGACCATGCCGGAGGCCCCGCCGATGCCCATGGCGAGCACCACGAACACCAGCCAGCCGATGATGGCTGTTCTGCGGTGGTGCGCGCTCCACACACCGATACGGGCCGCGAGGTTGAGCCTCATGGCGTTTCGCCCCCAGTTGTAAGCGTCGGTTGATTCGCCTCCCACGCTAGGAACGGGCCGCGGACGGCCCCAGCCGTCGAGGCCCCCTGTGCGGAGCCATAGGGCGAGGGGCGGGGGGTGGTGCCAGCTACACCCCCGAATCGGGTGCGGAACCCAATGCCCCGGGCGCCCCCTTGCGGCCACACTGGTGTCCAGGCCGGCGATCACCCGGCCAGGGACGAGAGGGACATCACCATGAGGGCGACGAAGGTACGCGACGCGGGGGTGGCGGCCGTACGGGGCCTGGCGCTGGCCGGGATGTCGCTCATCGGCTCGATCACGCTCTTCACCCTGGCGGTCACCTCGATCGCACTGATCCCGGTCGGTGTCGGTGTCTTCACCACGCCGGCGCTGCTGGACCTGATCCGCTCGCACGCCGACCAGCGCCGGCTGCTGGCGGCCAAGTGGACGGGCACCCGCATTCCGGTGGTGCGCCGGCCGCTCCCGTTCCAGCCACGGCCGGGCATAGCCGGTCAGGTGGAGCGCTGCACGGTGCTGGTGAAGGATCCAGCGACATGGCGCGACATGCGCTGGCTGCTCGTCGACATGACGGCGGGCGCGGTCACCGCGCTGCTGCCGCTGTCGCTGTTCAGCGAGGGGGTCTTCGGCATCCTGCTGCTGCTCGGTCTGTGGAAGCCGATCGTCCGTGCGGGCGGCGGCTACTGGTACGAGTTCGTCCGGGTCGACAGCTGGACCACCGCGGCGCTCGCGGCCCTGGTCGGTGTCTGCTGGATCGCGGCCGGACTGCGTTTCGGGCCCGCTCTGATCCGCGTCCACTTCGCCATCACCCGCTCGGTGCTGGCCCCGACCAGGGAGGCCGAGCTGGGCGAGCGCATCGACCGGCTCACCGAGACCCGGCACGACGCCGTGGACAGCTCGGCCGCCGAACTGCGCCGGATCGAGCGGGATCTGCACGACGGTGCGCAGGCCAGGCTGGTGGCGATGGGCATGAACCTCTCCACCGTCGAGGCGCTCATCGAGAAGGACCCGGCGCAGGCGAAGAAGATGCTGTCGATGGCCCGCGAGTCGTCGGCGGAGGCACTCACGGAGCTGCGGGACCTGGTGCGCGGCATCCACCCGCCGGTGCTGGCGGAGCGCGGACTCGGTGACGCGGTCAGGGCCCTGGCGCTGCGGCTGCCCGTACCGACCGAGGTCGAGGTGGACATGGCGGGCCGTGCGGAGGCCCCGGTCGAGTCGGCGGCGTACTTCGCGGTCAGCGAGGTCCTGACGAACGCCGTCAAGCACGCGGGGGCGGACCGGATCTGGGTCGACATCCACCACACCCGGGGGATGCTGCGGATGTCGGTCACCGATGACGGCCGCGGGGGCGCGTCGCCGGGAAAGGGTTCGGGACTGAGCGGAATCGAACGCCGACTGGGTACATTCGACGGCGTACTGGCCGTCAACAGCCCGGTGGGCGGCCCGACCATGGTGACGATGGAGATTCCGTGCGCGTTGTCCTCGCCGAAGACCTCTTCCTGCTGAGAGACGGCCTGGTCCGGATGTTGGAGGCGTACGACTTCGAGATCGCGGCAGCGGTCGAGACCGGACCCGAACTGACAAAGGCCTTCGCCGAGTTGGAGCCGGACGTCGCTGTGGTCGACGTCCGGCTGCCGCCGTCCCACACGGACGAGGGCCTCCAGTGCGCGCTGGCCGCCCGCCGGGCCAGGCCCGGGCTGCCGGTCCTGGTCCTGTCGCAGCATGTGGAGCAGTTGTACGCGCGCGAGCTGCTGGCGGACGGTACGGGAGGCGTGGGATATCTGCTCAAGGACCGGGTGTTCGACGCCGACCAGTTCATCGACGCGGTGCGCCGGGTGGCGGCGGGCGGTACCGCGATGGACCCGCAGGTGATCCAGCAACTGCTGTCCCGGCGGGCCCAGGACAAGCCGGTGGGCAGCCTCACCCCGCGCGAGCTGGAGGTCATGGAGCTGATGGCGCAGGGGCGTTCCAACGCGGCCATCGCGGGCCAGCTCGTGGTGACGGAGCGGGCGGTGGCGAAGCACACGTCGAACATCTTCGGCAAACTGAGCCTGCCGGTGTCGGACGACGACAACCGGCGGGTCCTCGCGGTGCTCGCCTATCTCGACCGGGGGTAGCGGTACCGGCGGTTGACCCGTACGGACCGGAACCGGGAGCGAGATCCCGCGGATAAGCGAACGTGGCCCATCTGCGGCCTTTCCCCCGGAAAGACCGCCCTTTTCATGGTCCAGTTTCTTTCAGTTGCCACTTTGCCGCCCCGCCGCGAATGAGCGGCTCGATACCGGTCACTCGAATTCATTGAACGGTCCGTCCGTACCGGAAATGCCGATCGGAGATCTCCCGGAGCGAGAGGCCGGCGCCCGGCGGGGCAGGCAGCTGAACGGCCCTGCCGGGAACGGGTGAACAATTCGCAGGTCAGTGCCGTACACCCGAGCAGCTGCCAACAGACCGGAATCGGCCTGATGAAGATCGCCGTGATACCCAACTCCACGGCTGACCAACCCTGAATCCGGCGGGCCGAAAGATGGAACCGGGCCGCTTTTACGCACTCATACCTGTGCGCCCCATTGCTCCGCCTCCCCCTCGTCATTACCGTGCGCATCGCATGCATCTGTCATCGCACGGACCGTCAGCAGCATTGACGCGCAACACGAGGGAGTGCCGATGCACGAGCTGTCCAGACGTACGCTGCTGAGCACCGCGGGCGCGATCGGCGCCGGCGCCGCGATCGGCGCACAGGCGACCCCCGCCGCAGCGGCCGGCGCACCGGCCGCCATCCCCCCGAGACGCTCCCCCGCCGCACCGGAGCCCCTCAACACCGGCCCGGCCCGCGCCGCCCTGAAGCGTCTGCTGCCGCGCCACGCAGACCAGTTCACGCTCACGCTTCTCACCGGCGCGGAACGCTTCCGGGTCACCGGCTCCACGGGCCGGATCGAGGTCGCCGCCACCGGCCCCGCCACGGCACTGACCGGCGTCCACTGGTACCTCAAGTACGTGTGCCGGGCGCACATCTCGTGGAACACCTCGCAGCTCGACCTCCCCGCACGGCTGCCCGCACCCGGCGCGGCCGTCCAGCAGTCGGCGACCGTCCCGCACCGCTTCGCGCTCAACGACACCCACGACGGCTACACCGCCCCCTACGCGGACTGGCCGCACTGGGAGCGGACGATCGACGTCCTGGCCCTGCACGGCTGCAACGAGGTCCTCATCACGCCCGGTCAGGAGGCCGTCTACCACCGGCTGCTCCAGGACTTCGGGTACTCCGACACCGAGGCCCGCGCCTGGCTGCCCGCCCCTTCCCACCAGCCCTGGTGGCTCCTCCAGAACATGAGCGGATACGGCGGCCCGCTCTCCACCGCGCTGATCGACCGGCGCGCCGCCCTGGGCCGGCGGATCGCCGACCGGCTGCGCGAACTGGGGATGCACCCGGTGTTCCCCGGCTACTTCGGGACCGTGCCTGACGAGTTCCCCGAGCGCAACCCCGGCGCCGACGTCGTACCGCAGGGCACCTGGAACGGGCTGCGGCGCCCCGACTGGCTCGACCCGAGGAGCGAGGTCTTCGACCGGGTGGCCGCGGCCTTCTACCGGCACCAGTCCGAACTCCTCGGCGAGGCACAGCACTTCAAGATGGACCTGCTCCACGAGGGCGGCACCCCCGGTGATGTCCCCGTCGCCGACGCCGCCCGGGCCGTCGAGACCTCCTTGCACACCGCCCACCCCGACGCCACCTGGGTCATCCTCGGCTGGGGCGCCAACCCGCGCGCCGAACTGCTCCGGGCCGTGGACACCGACCGGATCCTGATCGTCGACGGGCTCTCCGACATCGACACCGTCACCGATCGCGAAAAGGACTGGGGCGGCGCCCCGTACGCCTTCGGCTCCATCCCCGACTTCGGCGGCCGTACGACGATCGGGGCCGACACCGACCGCTGGACGGAGAAGTTCACGGCGTGGCGCGACCGGGCGGGCAGCGCGCTGGTCGGCACCGCGTACATGCCGGAGGCCGCCGAGCGCGACCCGGCCGCCTTCGAGCTCTTCAGCGAACTGGCCTGGCGCACCGAGAAGATCGACCGGACCGCGTGGTTCACCCGGTACGCCGGCGTGCGCTACGGCGGCGACGACCGCGCCGCGCGCACGGCCTTCGCCGCGCTCGCCACCACCGCTTACCAGCTGACCACCACCGACGGACGCCCGGTCGACTCGCTCTTCGCCCGCCGGCCCAGCCTCACCGCCTCCGTCAAGTCCGCCTTCGACACCGCCGGGTTCGACACCGCCTTCGCCGCCCTGCTCGATGTCGGCGCACCGCTGCGCGGCTCGGACGCGTACCGCTACGACCTCGTCGATCTCGCCCGGCAGGCACTCGCCGACCGGGGCCGGATCCTGCTGCCCCAACTGCACGACGCCTACACCGGCAAGGACGCCGCCACCCTCCGTACGCTGTCGGCGCTCTGGCTGAAGCTGATGCGGCTCGCCGACACGCTGGCCGGCTGCCACCAGGCGTTCCTGCTCGGTCCCTGGCTGGAGGAGGCGAAGCGCTTCGCCACCAGCCCGGCCGAGGCGGTGCAGCTGGAGTGGACGGCCCGCACCCTCATCACCACGTGGGGCGACCGCACCGCAGCCGACCACCTCAGCAACTACGCGAACCGCGACTGGCACGGGCTGCTCAGCGATGTCCACCTCCCGCAGTGGCAGGCGTTCCTGGACGAACTGGCGGCCGCGCTCGCCGAAGGACGGGACGCCAAGACGTTCGACTGGTTCCCGGACGAGCAGTCCTGGACCCACGGGACGCAGTCGTACCCCGTCAAGGCGACCGGCGACGCGTACCGCACAGCGCAGCGGGTGTACGACACCCTGGCCACGGCCCCGTACCAGGGCGCCGCCACCGTCTCCGCGCAGCCCGTCGCCTTCACCCCGGGCAGCACCGGCACGGTCACGGCCGGCTTCCGCAACCTCAACGGGCTGCGCGCGACCGGCCAGGTCGACTTCACGCTGACCGGCCTGAACGGGACACCGAAGGGCGGCACCTCCCTGAAGAGTGTCGGTCCTGGCGCGTCGGGCTCGGTCTCGTGGCTGGTCACCGCACCCTCCGAACCGCTGACCACTCCGCTGCGCCCGATGCCGTACACCCTGCTGACCCGGTTCGGACCGCAGGGCGGGAAGCAGGTGGACGTGCGGGAGCGGAGCGCGGTGTACGTGGCCGCTCCGCTCGCCGCCGGGTGGCGGACGTACACCGGCAACGACGCCGTGTTCGGGCAGCTGGACGGACGGCTGGCCATCAACGGCGGCGGGCAGGACCTGTGGAAGGGCACCACCCAGTTCGGCACCGCGTTCCGCGCGGGGGCGATGACCGACGGTACGAGCGTGACAGTACGGGTGGACTCCCAGGACGACACCGGGAGCTGGGCCCGGTGCGGGATCGTCGTGCGCAACAGCCTGGCCACCCCGGGCTCTGCCGGGTTCCTGAACCTGGCGGTGACACCCGGCCAGGGCGTCGTGCTCTCGTACGACACGGAAGGCGACGGAGCGCTGGACACCTACAAGCGCGTCACCGGGATCAAGGCACCGGTCGTGCTGCGGCTCACGCGGGCGGGCACGGCGTACACCGGCTCCTTCTCGACGGACGGCGGGAGCAGCTGGCGCGCGGTCGCCACCGTCGCCGTGCCGAGTGCGGCGGACAGCCAGGACACCGGGATCTTCATGAGTGCGACGAACGGCGGAAACGGGATGCGCGGGACCGTGGACTTCAGCGGCTGGTCGCTGAGTTGAGCCGCGCCGGGGCCCTGTCGCGGCGGGGCCCCGGGTGACCATCCCACCATTCGCTCGTTCTGCTGAATGTGCCGTCAAACACCCGTCGCTCCGCGCCCGGCCCGGCCGCCGCCGATGCCGCCACCGATGTCGACGCCGGACAGGCCGGGGCCGCGCTCGTCGAGCACTACCCCCGGCTGGTCCGGCTGGCGTATCTGATCCTGCCGCCCTCGCTCGGCCGCAACCGCCGGGTGCTGACCGCGCACTCCCTCGCGCAGCGGGCGCTGCCGCGCGGACGGCGGTCCGGGGCGGCCGATTCCTTTCCGTCGCCCCGCCGGGCGGACGACTGCGACCCGGCCTACGCCTATGTGCGTGGCCGGGTGGTCGCGGCGGCGCTGGAGGTCGCGCGGCCCCGGCGGTGGAACGCCTGGCCCCGCCGCGCCCAGTTGCCGCCGCTGCTGCCCCAGGTGTGGGGGCTGCGGCTCTTCCCCCGGTCCGGCGGCGCCGATGAACTCGCCCTGGACCAGCGGCTCTCCGCCCTCTCCGGGCCCGCCCGCGCCGCGTACGCGCTGCGCGGCCTCGAAGGGCTGGACGACACCCGGGTACGGCGGGTGCTGGAGGCCGCAGGGGTGGCCGATCCCAGAACGGCGCTGGACCGGGCGGACGGCCCGGCGGCGCAGTACGGGCTGCTGGCGTCCGCCGCGTTCGACCCCTGTTCGCTCCAGGCCAGGCCGACCGATCTGCTGCGGCGCAGGCGCCGTGGCAGGGGTGCGCTGGTCGCGGCGGCCGCCGTCCTGGTGTGCGGGACCCTGCTGGCGCTGCCGGACGGCGGTCTGGGTGCCGGTCGGGCCGCAGCACCTGCGTACACCGGCAATCCGGTGTCCGAACAGGCCCTGAATCCGGCGAAGCTGACCCGGGTCGCGGGCACCGCGTGGAAGATGTCGTCCCGTACGGACTTCTCCGTGTGGCCCGCGCGCGGCGACCGCACCGGTGACACCGCGCTGCTCCGGCGCGCGCTCGCCGTCTGGGCCCGCCCCGGCGACTCCGTACAGGTCTCGGCGACCCCCGGCACTCCCGCCGGGCCGCCGATGGGCGCGCCGCAGCTGCTGTACGCGGGCACGGTGGACGACGCGGTGGTCGTGCTGCTCTACGACGGTCTGCGGGTGGTGCGGTACGCCGAGGCGAAGGACGGCGGCGGAGGCAGCGCACTGGATTTCGCGCGGGTGGACGGCGCGGACGAGGCCGCTTCGGACGCGCTGGTCGTGGGCAGGTCCGACGGCAACGTCCGCTATCTGACGGCGCCCTGGGTGCGCGGCGCGAGTGTGCGGGACCTGCTCGCCCCTTCTGCGGGGGCGCGGCCACTGGGCCGCTCGGCCGACGGTGTCACCGATCCGGTGCCGGGCCCCGGTGCCTCCCGCGCTTGTACCTCCTGGAACGCGCTCGCGCTGCGCGACGGCGCGGGCACGCATCTGGTGACCGATCTGGGCGAGCTGCCCCCGGCCCGGCTGCTCGCGGGTCCGCCGGCCGGGCCGCACGACGTGACGGGTGCGGCGGACCTGGCGAGCTGGGCGCACACCGCCTGTCTGCTCCCCGTGGTCCGCTCGCACGGCGTACGCACGGTGAACTCCTGGCAGTTCGCCGCCCAGCAACTGCCCGCGTCGGGCGGCCGGGCGGCCTGGCTCTGCACCCGCGCGGAGACCTGGCGCGGCGCCGGGAGCCGGGTGCTCGCGCAGTTCCGGGTGCCCGGTGGCCGGGGGCCGGACCCCGACACGGTGGTGGCCAAGGCGGAGAACTCACCGGCCTGCGGGAAGCGGCAGCCGCGGGTGCTCGCCGGAGTGCTGTGGAAGTCGCGGGGCGGGCAGTGGTACGTGCTGGCTGCGGGCAGTACGCAGTTCACTTCGCTGGCCACGACGGGCGGCGTGACGGGCAGCGCGACCGGCCCGCTGCTCGCCGTGCCCGCGAAGCAGGGTGCGAAGGCGCAGCTGACCGGACGGCTGGCGGACGGGACCCGCGTCAGCGCGCTGCGATGACGCGGAGCTGGGGCGGGGCGGCCCGGCACTCCAGCGGCCCAGCCGGACGCTCAAGTCCCCATGCCCCTCTCCCTTCCGTGTTCCGGGCTGACCGGACAGGCGTTCACAGCCCTTGGCTCTCCGCCCGCTCCCGGCCTTCCTGCGCGCGCCGCAGCGCGGCAACGGCGATGCCGGTGTCCTCCGCCACCAGATCAGCGTTGATCGCGGCAGCACTCACCGTGCCGGCCGCCGCCGCACCGACGACCTGAGCGGCCAGGTCGGTGGCATTGCCGGCCACCCACACGCCCGGCACCGCGGTGCGGCCGGTCGCATCGGCCTCGATGTGCTCGCCGACTCCCATCGGGTGCTCGACCGGGTCGAGGCCCAGGCTCGACAGCACCTTGCCGGCACGCATCCGTGGACTCAACGCCACCGCCGTGACCTCGACCACCCGGCCGGAAGCCAGCCGAATCCCGGTCAGCCGGTCCTTGTCCACCTCGATGGCCGCCACCGCGCCCTCCACCACGTCGACGCCGCGCGCAGTCAGTTGTTCGCGCTGATCATCGGTGACCTCGACGCGGTCGGCGGTGAACAGGGTGATGCGCGAGGTCCACTGCCGGAAGAGCAGCGCCTGGTGTACCGACATGGGCCCCGTCCCCAGCACTCCCAGGGGCTGGTCGCGGATCTCCCACCCGTGGCAGTAGGGGCAGTGCAGAACATCGCGTCCCCACCTCTCGGCGAGACCGGGCACCTCAGGCAGTTCGTCGGTCAGCCCCGTGGCCACCAGCAGCCGCCGGGCGCTGTAGCGTTCGCCGGTCTCCGTCGTGACCTCGAACAGGCCGTCGACGTGCTCGGCCGAGACCACACGACCGGGCACCACACTGCCGCCGTAGCGGGCCACCTCCTCCTGCCCACGAGCGACGAGATCGCGAGGCGGCATGCCGTCGCGCGAGAGGAATCCATGCACGCCGGAAGCAGGCGCGTTGCGCGGCTCCCCCGAGTCGATCACCATCACGGAGCGGCGCGCCCGGGCCAGGGTCAATGCCCCGGACAGACCGGCGGCACCGCCGCCGATGACGATCACTTCCACGGACTGGTTTGTGTTCATATCAGGCATGTTCACCCGCCCTGGCCGATGAGGCAAAAGAACTTGCCGAATCCGCAAACCCGCCGGTGGGACGCCGTTCCGGACGCGCACGTGCACGCGAATCCGCTGCTCGCCGCCCGCGATCACCAGCACGGCACCTTTCCCGCATTTGCCGTAACAGCAAACAGCTTTGCTCATGTTCTCGGGCGAGCGCACCATCCGAACCATCGCCACGACCGGTCGGACCGCGACGGTCCTGACGGCGGTCACAGGTGACCGCCCCCTACAGAGGAGAACACTGTGTCCAGCGAATGCTTCAGTGACGACGGCGCGTTGACCGGGTACGACCGGTGGCGTCGGAGCCGGTGGGAGGAGATGGCCGGCCCGGACGGGAAGGCGGGCCGCATCGCCTCTCGGCTGATCACGGAACCGGGTCAGGAAATCCCCGAGGTCCCGGGGCGGTGGACGTCCACCGGCTTCTCGGGGAGCCTGACGCTCACCGCGGCCCATGCGGAGGGCGTCTCCGTCGATGACCGAGCCGTGGACGGCGCGGTGGAACTGACCGGCGCCAGCCGCCTGTCCTTCCCCGGCGGACGGCGCGGCACCATCGAGGAACTGCGGGGAGCCCATGTCCTGGTCGTGTGGGATCCGGCCGCGCCCACCCTCGTCGGCCTGCGCGGGATCGAGGCGTGGCCATGGGATCCGGCCTGGGCCGTCGAGGCGGAGTTCCGTCCGGCGGACGCCGGGCGTCTCCTGGAAGTGACCCGGCTGACCAGCCCGAGTATGCGGGACACCCTCCCGTCCCCTGGTGACTTCGTCTTGGATCTGCGAGGCGAGCGGCACACGCTCCGGGCGTTCGGTGTGGGCGGCGACACCCTGCTGATCACGTTCACCGACGGCACCAGCGGCACGGACACGCCCGCCATGGGCCGGTGGCTGATCCTGCCTCTGCCCGACGACGCCGCTGGTACGGCCCGTATCGACTTCAACCGGGCTGTTGTTCCTCACCACATGTTCTCGGCGGCCTTCCCCTGCCCGCTGCCGCCCCGGGAGAACCACCTCCCCCTGCGCATCGAAGCGGGGGAACGTGCCCCCGTCTTCGGCGATGAGACGGCCGCGGGCACCGCGGCCGGCCCCGCCGTCTGACATCCGCCGCAACCGGCACACCCGAGAGGAAGAAACAATGACACCCGACCAGGACCTTCGCGCAGCAGCGGTGCACTACCTCCGGCAGTGGGAGGTGCGGGACTACGCCACGATGCGATCCCTGTGCACCGGCACCGCCACCGTGTGGCACAACGACGGAAGCGGCGACCAGCCGATCGACGAGAACATGGAACTGCTGAAGCAGTTGGCCGCCGACGTCGAGACACTTCGGTACGACATCGTGCGGCAGTTCCAGAACGGCGACGAAGTACTCCAGCAGCAAGTGCTCCACCTGACCATGACCGACCGGTCCCGCAGTGACGTACACGCGGCGATGTACTTCCGGTTCGACGGCGGCCTCATCGACCGCATCGAGGAATACTTCAACGTCGTACCGCTCAACGAATCCATGCCGTCGCCCGGATCGCCCGGCCGGCGCTGAGCAGCCCCTCACCCGCGCCCACGGCACCGGCTGACCCGCCCCAGTCAGGGCCGACAAGGACTCTCGCGCAGCCGAACAGCTGCGTGCAAGGCCCTGTTCCTCGGGCGTACCCGTCGGTACATTGACGCCATGTCTAATACGCAGCCCGCCCCGGTGGCTTCGGAGCACATAGCACTCAAGGCCCGCAAGGTCTCCTTCGACTGGGAGTCCACCCCGCTGCACTGGGTGCCCGGTGACCCGTTCACCACGCACACCATCAATGTGCTGCATCTGCTGCTCCCGGCGGGCGAACGCTGGTTCGTGCACGTCTACAAGCAGGTGCTGCCGCTGATCCGGGACGCGCGGCTGCGCGAGGACGTCATCGGGTTCATCGGCCAGGAGGCCATGCACTCGCAGGCGCACGACGACGTACTCCCCCATCTCGCGGCACAGGGGCTCGACCCGTCCCCGTACACGGCCCAGGTCGACTGGCTCTTCGAGAAGCTGCTCGGCGACCGGACGCTGCCGCCCGGCCGGGCGAGCCGCTGGTGGCTCAAGGAGCGGGTCGCGACGATCGCAGCGATCGAGCACTACACGGCTTTCCTCGGCGACTGGGTGCTCAACGCGGAGGCTCTGGACCGGCGCGGCGCCGACCCCACCATGCTGGACCTGCTGCGCTGGCACGGCGCCGAGGAGGTCGAGCACCGGTCGGTCGCCTTCGAGGTCTTCCAGCACATCGACGGCGGCTACCGCCGCAGGGTGCGCACCTGGGCGACCGCTTTCTCCGCGCTGGTCTTCCTCTGGCAGCGCGGTGTCAGGTTCTTCATGGAGAACGATCCGCTGCTCGTGGACGGCCGGGCGACCCTGCGGGCGTACCATCGGCGCGGCAAGCAGGGGCTGCTGCCCACGACCGGGGCCATTGCCCGGTCCGTACCGGGCTATCTGAGCCGTACGTACCACCCCTCGCAGGAAGGCAGCACCGCGCAGGCCGTCGCCTATCTCGCGAACTCGCCCGCCGCGAACTCGCCCGCCGCGAACTCGCCTGCCGCGAACTCATCTGCCGCGAACGGAGCTCACTGACATGGCACCGTCACTGCCCCGCGTCCGTACGGTCGTCCTGGTCGCCGGTGCGGCGCTGCTCGTCAAGCGCGCCCTGCGCCGCCGTATCACCGCGTCCCCGCTCTGGCCGCTGCCCGCGCTGGAGACCCCGGTCTCGGGCCGTGGCCGCCACCGGACCGTCAGCCGGCGGCTGCTGATCACCGAGCGCACTCCGGAGGCCGACGGCGTGGTGCGGCTCCGGCTGGAGAGCGCGTCCGGCGAACGGCTCGACCCCTGGACACCGGGCGCCCATCTGGATCTGGTGCTGCCGTCCGGTCTCGTCCGCCAGTACTCGCTGTGCGGCGACCCGGCCGACGGGGCGGCGTACACGGTCGCCACCCGGCTCATCGAGGACGGCCGGGGCGGCTCCCGCGAGGTGCACGAACAGCTCCATGAGGGCGCGGAGATCGAGATCCGCGGCCCCCGCAACCGCTTCCCGCTGGTCGAAGCCGCCTCGTACGTCTTCGTCGCGGGCGGCATCGGGATCACCCCGGTCCTGCCGATGCTCCGGGCGGCCGAAGCGGCGGGTGCGCGCTGGCGGCTGGTGTACTGCGGGCGTACGCGCGCATCGATGCCGTTCCTGGTGGAGGCCGAGAAGCTGGGCGGCGGCACGGACCGTGTGATGGTGGTCCCGCAGGACGAACTGGGGTACCCGGAGCTGGAGTTCGCGGACGACCCGGCGGGGACCGCGTACTACTGCTGCGGACCGGAGGGCCTGCTCGAAGCGGTGTCGGCGGCGCTCCCGGCCGGCGCCGCACTCCATCTGGAGCGGTTCGCGCCGCGGGCGGCCGCAGCGGACTCGGACAGCTTCGACGTCGAACTGCGCCGCTCCGGCCGTACGGTGACGGTCGCGCCCGGCTCCACGGTGCTGGCCGCCGTCCGCGCGGAGGTGGCGAATGTGCCGTACTCCTGCGAGCAGGGCTTCTGCGGGACCTGCCAACAGCGCGTCGTCGAAGGCGAGATCGACCACCGGGACGAACTGCTGACGGACGCGGAGCGGGACGACTCGATGCTGATCTGCGTGTCACGGGCGCGGGGCGGGCGGCTGGTCCTGGACCTGTAGGCCTGACGCGCCTCGGGTGCTCCCCGGGTCCGTTCGCGGGCCCGGGGAGCCTTGACACCCCGGATCGGCAGGAGGAGCATCCTCACGTCGTTGACAACGTTGTCTGAACGGCGCGCCGCTCCGGAGTGGTCAACGGCGCTCCCGTTCCTGCCGCGTTGACCGACCGCCACACAGAGTCCGTCACACAGAGTCCGTCACAACGAGTCCGTCACACACGAAGGGCAGGAACGGGTGTCAGACACGCACAGCCGTCGGACGCGCACCGGGACCAGAGCGCTCAGCTCCGTCGTGGTGACCGCCATGGCCGCCCTGGGGATGGCGGCCACCGCCGCCCCCGCCTCGGCCGCATCCCCGCACGGCACCGTCAAGGACCCGGTGTCGTACGTCCACCCGCTGATCGGTTCCGCCAACGCGGGCAACACCTACCCGGGCGCGGTGCAGCCCTTCGGGATGCTGGCCTGGAGTCCGCAGAACTCCAAGGGCAAGCAGGTCTCCACGCCCGCGCCCGGCGGCTACCAGTACGACGCCACGAAGATCCGCGGCTTCAGCCTCACCCATCTCAACGGGGTGGGCTGCTCCGGTGCGAACGGCGACATCCCGATCATGCCGTACACGGGTGACGTCGACTCCTCGCCCAGCGCGGACACCACCGACGCGAAGTACGCCAGCACCTTCTCGCACGCCAACGAGAGCGCATCGCCCGGCTACTACAAGGTCGGCCTGGACAACGGCGCATCCGCCGCGCTCACCACGACGGCGCGGACCGGCTCCGGGCAGTTCGGGTTCCCCAAGTCCAAGCCGGCCAGCATGCTCTTCCGCACCTCCAACTCGGAGAGCGGCAGCACGGACGCCACCGTGAAGATCGACAAGAAGACCCGGACCGTGACGGGTTCGGTCACCGCGGGCAACTTCTGCGGTCCGCAGAGCGCGAACAACCGGCACGATCTGTACACGCTGTACTTCACCGCCCACTTCGACAAGGCGTTCGCCAAGGTCGGCACCTGGAAGGACAGCACGGTCAGCCCGGGCTCCACATCGGCGTCCGGCGGTACGGGCTACAGCGCGTCCGGCAACGCCGTGGAGGGCAAGGGCTCGGGCGCGTACATCACCTTCGCGGGCGGGACCACCGAGGCACAGGCCAAGGTCGCCGTCTCCTATGTCAGCCCCCAGAACGCCGAGGCAAACCTCCGCGCCGAGAACGCGCCCCACAAGAGCTTCGGCTCCGTGAAGTCACAGGCGGCCGGAGCCTGGAACAAGGTGCTGAAGTCGGTCGAGGTGGGCGGCGGCACCGACGCCCAGCGCTCGACCTTCTACACCGCGCTCTACCACTCGATGCTGGAGCCGACGCTGACCAGCGACGTCGACGGCCGCTATCTGGGCGCCGACCGCAAGCCGCACCGGCTGGCCAAGGGGCAGAAGGCGCAGTACGGCACCTTCTCGGGCTGGGACCAGTACCGCGCCCAGGTGCAGCTGATGACGCTGCTCAACCCCCGGGCGGGCAGCGACTACGCCCAGTCGCTCTACAACTATGCGGGCCAGCGCGGCGGCGAGTGGGACCGCTGGCTGCTGGAGAACGGCAAGACGAGCGTCATGTCGGGCGACCCGTCCGACGCCGCGCTCGCCGGGATCTACGCCTTCGGCGGCCATGACTTCGACGTCAAGGGCGCACTGAAGTCGCTGGTCAAGGCTGCGACCGTGCCGACGGCCAACGACTCGGACAGTGCGGGCTGCAACGTCGAGTGCGTGGGCCAGCGCCCCGCGCTCGACAAGTACCTCGACCTCGGGTACGTACCGGCCGACAACTGCCACTGCTGGGGCGGCGCGGCCGAGACGCTGGAGGACGCGGCAGCCGACTACGGGCTCTCCGAGCTGTCCCGGCAGACCGGGAAGAACGCCGACGCGAAGAAGTTCCTGGACCGCTCGGGGAACTGGACGAACGTCTTCGACGCCAACGCCACACCGCAGGGCGGCTACATCCGCGACCGCAAAGCCGACGGCACCTGGGCGGGCACCTTCACACCCGGCACCGGCAGCGGCTTCGTCGAGGGGACCAGCGCCCGCTACACCTGGATGGTGTACTCGGACGTGGCGGGCCTGGCGTCCGCGATGGGCGGCGACGACACCGCGGTGAAGCGGCTGGACGCCTTCTTCCGTACGCCGGACGGCAAGTTCGACTTCTCGGCGAAGGACGACACGCGCTACGACGCGACCAACGAGCCGGACATCAACACGCCTTATCTGTACGACTACCTGGGCGCCCCGTACAAGACGCAGGAGACCGTCCGCGCGGAGATGGACCAGCTGTGGACCGACGCCCCGGGCGGCATTCCCGGTAACGACGACGCCGGGACCATGTCGTCCTGGTACGTCTTCTCGGCGCTCGGCATGTACCCGCAGAACCCCAGCCGCGCCGATCTGACGCTCTCCGCGCCGCTGTTCCCGCACGCGGTGGTGCACACCGGGCACGGGCGGACCATCACCGTCAACGCCCCCGCCGCTTCGGCCGGCAACACCTACATCCACGGGCTGAAGGTCAACGGCCGGACGTCCGGCAAGCCCTGGGTCCCCGCCTCACTGGTCACTCACGGCGGCACCCTCGACTACACGCTGGGCGCCACGGCGGACACCTCATGGGGCAGCGCCGCGGCCGACGCCCCGCCGTCCTTCCCGGGCGGCGGCGTGAAGTACTTCACCGGCGCCACCCCCGAGCAGCTGAAGATCGAGCCCGGCGCCGCGGGTGCGGACACCACGGTCAAGGTGCAGACGCTGGAGAAGGAGCCGACCACGGTGCACTGGACGGCAACGCCGCCGGCCGGTGTCACCGTACGGCCCGCGCAGGGCGACTTCACTGTCCCGGCGGGCGGTTCGGCGAGCGCGAAGCTCTCCGTGTCGGCCGCGTCCGGCACGGCGGAGGGCCGCTACACGGTCCCGGTCACGCTGAAGTCGTCCGCGGGCACCGAGCTTCCGAAGACGTCGGTCGCGGTGACCGTCGCCGCGAAGAACAGCATGCTCTGGAACCGCAACAGCACGGCCATCTCCACCGACGACGACAACCCGCAGGCCAACTTCGACGGTGAGGGCTGGAGTTACTCGGCCAAGGCGCTGGCAGCGGCGGGCGCCACACCCGGGGGTACGGTCTCGTCCGGCGGCTTCGACTTCACCTGGCCGAAGGTGGCGGCCGGGGACCCCGACAACATCGAGGTGGCCGGGGACACCCCGCAGGTGCTGAACGTCCCGTCGGCGCAGGGTGCCACGAAGCTGAGCCTGCTGGGCAGCGCGGCGGAGGGTTCGGCCAGCGGTACGGCGACGCTGACGTACACCGACGGCACCACGCAGAAGGCGGACATCGGCTTCAGCGACTGGACGCTGGGCGGCGGAGCGGACAAGCCGTCGTTCGGCAACACGGTCGCGGTGCACACCCCGTACCGCGATGTCCAGGGCGGCGGTACGGACCCGGTCGGCACGGAGATCTTCGCGACCGCACCGGTCACACTCCAGGCGGGCAAGCAGCTGGCGAGCGTGACACTGCCATCCACGACGGACGGCGGCGTGCTGCACGTCTTCGCGGTGGCCACCGCCTGACGGGGCGGCCACCGGCCGGCGGGCCGGCGCGGCACGGATTCCGTGCGGCGCCGGCCCGTTCGCTTCTCTCCTCCGGGCGGTTGCACCACCCCGGGGCCGCGGGGCGCCTGTGGCACCCTGTGCTGGTGCCCGTCCTCGCGTCCGATCTGCTGGCCCAGCCCGAACTGCGGCTGACCGCGGTCACCTCCCCGAACTCCTGGGCCGACGTACCCATCAGCTGGTCGTCCACCACCGAGCTGGAGGACCCGGTCCCCTTCCTCCGCGGCGGCGAACTGGTGCTGACCACCGCGCTGCGCAGGCGCACCCGCGACCAGTGGGACCGGCTGGTACGCGACCTGGTGGCGGTTCCGGTCGCGGCCCTCTGCGTCGGGACCGGGCTGGTCCACAACCGGGTTCCCGCCGGGCTGCGGGCCGCGGCGCAGCGGCACGGTCTTGCGCTGCTGACGTCGCCGGTGGAGATCCCGTTCATCCAGATCAGCCGGTGGGCGGCGGACCGGATCTTCGCCGAGCAGTACGCGCGCACCCGGTTGATGATCCAGCTGCAGGAGGAGATCACCGGCGCCCTGCTCGCCGGCCGCGGACTGCGCCATCTCGTCCCGTTGCTGGCCCGCCGGCTGGGCGCCGATGTGGCGGTCCTCGATCCGGCCGGCGCGGTGCTGGAGCAGCATCCCCGGTCCGCGCGGTGGCCCGTCGACGAGGTCGCGGACGCCTCGGACGCCCCGGGAACGGCCGCTCCGGGACCGGGTCTGGTCTCCTTCCCGGTACGGGCGGACGGCACCGTCGCCGGTTACCTCGTGGCCCGGGGCGCCGACGAGCAGGTCACGCTGCTCGCGCCGGTGGCCGGTCTGGTCGGCCTGGAGATCGCACGCCGTCAGGCGCTGCTGTCCGGACGCCGTGAACTGGTCGGCCAGGTCGTCGCGGACATCCTGCACCACGGCCTCGCGGGGCCCGAGGCGGAGCGCAAGCTGCCCCGGATCGGCGTGGATCCGCGGGGCAGCCACCGGGTGGTCGTGGCGAGTTCGGGCCAGGCCGCTGCCCTGCTGCGGCAGCGGCCCCTCGATCTGGCGGCGCTGCTGCACGGGCAGTCCGACCCGTACCCGATGTGCCCGCTGGACGACGGCATCGTCGTGGTCGTCGGTACGGACGGCGACGCCCGGACCGTCGCCGACCGGCTGCTGCACCACATCGGCGGCGGGCCCGGGACGACGGCGGTCGGGGTCAGCGGGGTGCACCAAGGGGCGCACGGCATCCGCATCGGATACCACGAGGCCCGGCAGGCCCAGCGCCAGGGGCCCGGGGTGCAGGAGTGCCGCACCCTGTCGCTGCCCGGCCTGCTGCTGAGCAGCGCCGAACTGCCGCTGGCTGAGCTGGCGTCCGCCCTGCTCGAACCCGTACGCCGCTACGACGCCGAACGCGGTGCGGCACTGGAGGCCACCGCGCGCAGCTATCTCGAACACGACGGGTCGGTCACGGAGACCTGCCGCGCCATGAACCTGCACCGCAATTCGCTGCGCTACCGGCTCGGCCAGATCGAACGGTTGCTGGGCAAGCGGCTCACGGCGACCCAGGACCGGCTGGAACTCTGGCTGGCGCTCCAGGTGCTCGGCCCGGCCGAGGGCTGAAGGGCTGATGGGGCCGAGCCGCACCGGACCCTCGCACGGAACTGCGGGAGCAGACCCGGAACAATCGTCAATTACAGATTGACGATCCCCGAGCGTCAACTTACGCTTGACGCATGAGTCCACTCGACATCAGCCTCGCCGACCTGATCGCCCGTCTCGACCAAGAACTCCCCGGCACCGACGAACTGGCCCGTATCAGCGAGGCGCGACTGCGCGCCCAGACCCTGTCCGACCTCGGCGACCAGCTCATCGACCACTACGTCAGCAAGGCCAAGCAGACCGGCGCGTCATGGACCGAGATCGGCGACGCCATCGGGGTCTCCAAACAGGCCGCCCAACAACGCCACGCCCCCGGCCCTTTCGAGCGGTACACCAACCTGAACCGGCACAGCATCGTGCTGGCGCAGGAGGCCGCCCGAACACACAAGCACGACTTCATCGGCACCGAACACCTCCTGCTCGGCCTGCTCGGCGAACCGCGGGGCCTGGCCTGCGAGGTGCTGATCGCGAAGGCCGGATCGGAGCAACACGTCCGCGACGCAGTCGAGGAAGCGATGCCGCCGTCCGGGGAGAAGGCGCTGCGCGGTCACATCGCGTTCCGGCCGGAGAGCAAGGAGGCCATCGAGCAGGCGCGCCGCGCGTCGGCCGACCTCGGCCACGACTGGGTCGGCACGGAACACGCGCTGCTGGGCCTGATCCGCGTCGGGGAGAGCCCGGCCGCGCAGATCCTGCGCAACCTCGGCTTCACGTCGGACGAGATGCACGAGACGGTCAGGACCGAGATCACCAAGCGGTCTGCCGCACACGGCAAGCAGTAGCGAACGAACAGCCGCCGCGGGAGGCCGGGACCGGCACGGCCTTCCGCGCGGCCTTCTCAGGCCCGTATGTCACGGTCCTGTCATACGGCGATCAAGCCCGGAACTTCCGGGGGTTGCCCCTGCATCTCACCTCGAAGAACAACCGCAGGGAACCCGTTGGGAGAGCGTGATGCTCGTACGGAGAGGGGCGCGAGCAGTGACGCAGAAGAAGGGCCGGGCGGCGGTGCCGGACGGAGCGGAGGACCCGGAGTACCCGGAAGGCGGGGGGATCCGGCGCGGGACGCCGCCACGGCGCGGCCTCATCGCGGGCACCCTGGAGCTCTTCCGCACCGGGTGGCGCAGCCTGTTCGGCTTCTCCTCCGGCGTCGCGCTGTTCACCGCGCTCGTGGGCGCCGCGCTGGTGACGGCGGCATTCGCTCTCTCCTGGCACGACTTCGCCCTCACCTGGAAGCTGGCACGCTCCGATATCGCGTACGAGGATCCGCCCCTGGGCTACTACCCGGACCAGTACACCTCCATCTTCCTCAGGAGCCTCCCTTTCATGGGGCTGCTGCTGCTGGTCGCCCTCTTCGTCCTCGCCCTGCTGTATGTCGCGTATGCCGTGGCCGTCCGCGACACGGAGGCGGGCGGACATCGCCCGGGCTCCGGCGAGCTGTGGCGGCGCAGCCGCCCCCACATCGGGCTCGCCATCCGCGTACAGCTGCTGACGATCGTGTGCCTGGCTCCGCTGGCGCTGCTGGCGTATCTCGTGGCGGCCTTCTTCCGGGACGGCGGCATGATGGGCATCGACATCGAGCCGCTCGACTACTGGAGCAGTACGCGCTACCGGCTGTCGGCCAACGGCCTGACGTCCCTCGTCATCGTCATCGGGGCCTTCGTATGGCTCCGCCTGAGCCTCGCCACCGCCGCCGCGGTGAACGGCGCGTCCACCGCGCGGGCCGCCGTACGCCGGTCCTGGTCACTGACCGGCCACCCGCGACGGTGGCGGGCGCTGCGCGTCACCGCACCGGTCATGGGTGTCGCCGTCGCCGCGTACATCGTCCTGTCGCACGCGGCGGAGCCTCTCGCCCATCCGGTCGGTCTCTCCGTGCTGTGGCTCACGGACGACAACGCCTATGCCACGGGCGCCGTGATGGAGATCGTCCCGGCCGCGGTGAGCCTGCTGGTTCTGACGGCACTGGTCGTCCCCCCGGTCGGCGCGGCACTCGCACGCCTCCATGCGGAACTGCGGACGGCGGAGGCCACCGAACCCCCTCGTGGACGCTGAGCGGGCCCGACAACTCGACTCCTGCTACGGCAGGTTCCTCGCCATGACGATCCGCTGGATCTGGTTCGTCCCTTCATAGATCTGGGTGATCTTCGCGTCGCGCATCATCCGCTCCACGGGGTGGTCGCGGACGTAACCCGCCCCGCCCAGCAGTTGAACGGCGTCGGTCGTGACCGCCATCGCCGTGTCGGATGCGAGGCACTTCGCGGCGGCGCCGAGGAAGGTGAGGTCCCCGGATCCCGCCTCTGAGGCCGCCGCGGCACGGTAGGTGAGGGTGCGCGCCGCCTCGATGTGCATCGCCATGTCGGCGAGCATGAACTGGACGCCCTGGAACTCCGCGACCGGGTGGCCGAACTGGCGGCGCTCGCGTACGTAATCCGCCGCGTAGTCCAGGGCGCCCTGCGCGATGCCGACGGCCTGGGCGGCGATGGAGATCCTGGTGTGGTCCAGCGTCGCCAGGGCCAGCCGCAGCCCGCGCCCCCGCTCGCCCAGCAGCCGGCCGGCAGGGATGCGGACACCGTCGAAGTGGACCTCCCTGGTGACCGAACCGTGCAGCCCCATCTTGCGTTCCGGGGCGCCGTAGGAGATCCCTTCGTCGGTCCCCTCCACGACGAACGCCGAGATACCGCGCTTGCCCTGGCCGGGATCGGTGACCGCGAACACGATCAGTACGGCGGCCTCGCCCGCCGCTGTGATCCAGCTCTTGGTGCCGGAGAGCCGCCAGCCGCCGTCCTCGGGCTCCGCCCGGCAGGTCATCGCGGCGACATCGCTGCCCGCTTCGCGCTCGGAGATCGCGTACGCGCACAGCGCTTCGCCCGATGCCACGTCGGGCAGATACCGGCCGCGCTGCTCGTCGGACCCGGCGAGCAGCAGCGGGGTGACGCCGAGTTTGTTGGAGCTCAGCACGGTGGAGATGCCCGCGGACACCCGTGCCACTTCCTCGATGGCGATGGCCTGGGCCAGCGCGTCGGCGCCCGCCCCTTCGTACTGTTCGGGGACGCCGAGTGCGTGGAATCCGGCGGCGACGAGTTCGGTGTATCCGTCGGCGGAGAAGACGTCCTCGGCGTCGGCGCGGTCCGCCAGCGGCTGGATCCGGTCCTCGGCGAAGGCGCGTACGGAGGCCCGGAAGTCCTCGTACTCGTCGGGCATCCGGTACGGCAGGTGCTCCTGGGAGGTCTGTTCAGAGGTGCTCATGGACTCAAGTCATCCACTCACCGACCGCCCACCGCCATGTGCGGCCGCACAACAACAGCGGCTGTCTCCGTGGCTGTGCACATATCCCCGGGCCGCTCCGCGCTCCTAGCGTTCGGCGTACTGCGCAGTACGCAGTACGCACTGTGCAGTCGAACCGAGTCGAACCGTGTCCAACCGAGGAGTTGCCATGCCGGCGTTGAGCGGTATTCGTGTGCTGGACCTGTCCCGCGTGCTGGCCGGCCCGTTCTGTACGTCCCTGCTGGCCGACATCGGCGCCGATGTCGTCAAGGTCGAGCCGCCGGGCGGTGACGACACCCGGCGGCTCGGCCCGTTCGCGAAGGACCGCAGCGTCTACTTCGCGATGCTGAACCGGGACAAGCGGAGCATCGCACTCGACCTGAAGGACCCCGGGGACCTGGAGACCCTGTGGTCGCTGGCCGCGCAGGCGGACGTACTCGTGGAGAACTTCCGGCCGGGCGTCGCCGACCGGCTCGGCATCGGCGCACCGGCGCTGCTCGCCCACAACCCGAGGCTGGTGTACGCGAGCATCTCCGGATTCGGGCAGTCGGGCGCGATGTCCGCGCGCCCCGCCTACGACCTGATCATCCAGGCCATGTCGGGGATCATGGAGACCACCGGCACCCCGGACGGCGAGCCGACCAAGGTCGGTGAGTCCATCGCCGATCTGCAAGCCGGTCTCTACGGGTCATGGGCGGTCTGCGCCGCACTGGTCGAACGGGCCCGCACCGGGCGGGGACAGCATCTCGACATCGCCATGCTGGACGCGATGGTCTCCCTCCAGCTCACCGGTGCCAGCCTGCTGGCGGCCGACGGCGCCCCGCCCACCCGGGTCGGCAACCGGCATCCGGTGTCCACCCCGTTCGGCGTCTACCGGGCGGCCGACGCACCGGTGGTCCTGGCTGCCGCCAACGACCGTACGTTCCAGCGCCTGCTGGACCTGATCGGCCGCCCGGACCTGGCCGACCACCCCGTGTACCGCACCGACGAGGCGCGCACGGCCCATGAACCGGAGGTCCGCGCCACCATCGAGGCCTGGACCCGGCAGCACTCCGCTGCCGAGATCGTCGCGCTCGCCGGGGAACAGGGCGTCCCGGCAGGCCCGGTGCAGGACCTCAGGGAGGCCATCGGCAGTGTCGGTACGCGGGGTGTCACCGGCCGGTTCCGGGATCCGGAGCTGGCGGGCATGACCGCGCTGCGCCAACCCGTCGTGTTCCAGGGCGTCCCCGACGCCCCGCCGTCCACCACCCCCGGACTCGACGCGCACCACGAGGAGATACTCCGCGACTGGCTCACCCGCTGACCCGCGGACCGCTCCGCCCGGTGTCCGGGCAGCCGCCCGCGCCCGGCGCGGGTGACGCAGCCGGCCCCGGTACGGCCAACACCCGGCGGCGCCGCAGTCGGTACCCTGTCCCCATGACGACCGGGGTACGCCGCAGGATGGGCGTCGAAGAGCGCAGGCAGCAGCTGATCAGCGTCGCCCTCGAACTGTTCAGCCGCCGCTCCCCCGACGATGTCTCCATCGACGAGATAGCCGCGGCTGCGGGCATTTCGCGGCCGCTCGTCTACCACTACTTCCCCGGCAAGCAGAGTCTGTACGAAGCGGCCCTGCGCCGCGCGGCCGACGAGCTGGCCGAGCGGTTCGTCGAGCCGCGCGAAGGGCCGCTGGGGGCGCGGCTGCTGCGGGTGATGGAGCGGTTCTTCGACTTCGTCGAGGAGCACGGGCCCGGCTTCTCCGCGCTGATGCGCGGCGGCCCGGCCGTGGGTTCCACCACCACCAACGCGATGATCGACGAGGTCCGCACCGCCGCGTATCTCCAGATCCTGTCCCATCTGGACGTCCAGGGGCCGCCCGCCAGGCTCCAGTTGGTGGTCAGGTCATGGGTGTCGCTCGCCGAGTCGACCGCGCTGATCTGGCTCGACGGGCGGAGCATCCCGCGGGCCGAGCTGGAGTTGCAGTTGGTGCACGACTTCGCCGCGCTGGCCGCGGTGAGCGCCGCGTACGACACGGAGATGGCGGCGGTCGTACGGCGGATACTGAGCGAGGAGCCCGCCGACGGGCCGTTCGGGGATCTGGTCGGCCGGCTGCTCTCGCTGGCGCCGCCGCCCGCGACGGACCTCCCGGCCCAGCGCACCGGCTGAGCGCCTGCTCAGTACCGGCCAACGGCCCCGGCGGGCGCGGTGTCATGGGGCGGTCTTGCCGGCCCGTGCCCATGAACACCCGGCCCCATGAACCCCCGGCCGCGCTCAGCCCTTGTGGTAGGACGCGTCCAGATCGCGGGTCTCGGCGGAGAGGTGCACCGTGCTCCCGGTGGGCTTCAGATGGCGGCGTACGACATCGAGCACCGCCTCGCTCAGCCGCGCCTTGGCCTCGTCGGTACGGCCGGCCAGCAGCGCGATCTCCACGTGCACCACGGCGTCGTCGCCCGTGCCGTCGCCCACGACGAACCCGGCAGTCCTGACGAACCGGGTCTTGCAGGCGGGGAGCCCTGCGGAGACCGTCTCCACGACGACCGGGTGCAGGCCGAGCGCGAAGCCCCTGCGGTCGAAGGCGTCCTCCAGGGACTCGGAGTACTCGACGGTGATCTGCGGCATGGCGGTTTCCTCCCGGCGGGCTGCTGGTCCGGAACGGACGGCGTCCGGTCCGGTCGGCAGGGCGGAGCGGCGCCGCTGCCACCGCTCAGCCTCGCACGCCGGTCCCGCCGCCGGTCAGCCGGTACGGCGGGCCGTGGACCCCCGTACCACCAGCTCGGGCCGGAAGACGAACTCCGTGCGCTGGACGGGGTTGCCGCCGATCTCCTCCAGGAGCGCGCCCACCGCCGCCGCGGCCATCGCCTGGACGGGCTGGCGGACCGTGGTCAGCGGCGGACTGGTGAAGGCGATCAGCTGCGAGTCGTCGAAGCCGACCACCGAGACGTCGTCGGGGACTTCGAGACCGCGTTCGCGGGCCGCCCGTACGACGCCCAGCGCCATCATGTCGCTGCCGCAGACCACGGCGGTGCACCCCTGGTCGAACAGCGCGCCCGCCGCGGCCCGGCCGCCCTCGACGCTGAACAGGGTGTGCTGGACCAGGGCTCCGGCCTCTTCCGCGGACTGGCCGAGCCGGTCCGCCATCGCCTCGATGAACCCCTCCCGCTTGCGGCGCGAGGGCACATAGCGGAGCGGCCCGACCGCCAGACCGATCCTGCGGTGCCCCAGATCCGAGAGATGGCGCACGGCCATCTGCGCCGCCGCGTGGTCGTCGGGCGAGACGAAGGGCGCGCTGATCCGCTCGTTGTAGCCGTTGATCAGGACGTACGGCACCCCCCGTTCGGCGAGACCGGCGTAGCGCCCGGGGTCCGACGAGGTGTCGGCGTGCAGCCCGGAGAGGAAGACGATGCCGGCCACCCCGCGCTCCACCAGCTGCTCGACCAGTTCGTCCTCGGTGGCGCCGCCCGGCATCTGCGTGCAGAGGACCGGGGTGTAGCCGTGTCCCGCGAGCGTCTGTTCCACGGCCTGGGCGAAGGCCGGGAAGATGGGGTTGGTCAGCTCGGGGGTCACCAGGCCGATCAGGCCCGCGCTGCGCCGGCGCAGCCGCACGGGCCGCTCGTAGCCGAGGACGTCGAGCGCAGCGAGCACCCGCTGGCGCGTGGTGTCCGCGACGCCCGGCTTCCCGTTGAGCACCCGGCTCACGGTGGCCTCGCTGACGGCGGCCTGCGCGGCGATGTGCGCGAGCCGGGGAGGGACGGTCACACCGACCACCAGACGGTGCTGTCCGCGGGCAGCTCGAACTCGCCTTCCGCCGGCTCGCCTTCCTCCACGGCGACTTCGGTGCTGGCCAGCACCATCCGGCCCGGCACGGGCAGGCGTACGGGGCGGCCGGTGGTGTTGACGGTGCAGTGGAAGCCGGGGCGGGTGAACGCCAGCACTCCGTCCGGGGTGCCCGGCACCCAGTCGACGGACTCGCCGGCGCCCAGGCCCGGCAGCTCCCGTCGCAGGGCGAGCGCGCCGCGGTACAGCTCCAGGGTGGAACCGCGGTCGCCGGTCTGCGCCTCGACGCTCAGCGCACCCCAGTCCGCGGGCTGCGGGAGCCAGCTGCCACCGCTGCCGAAGCCGTACGAAGGGCCTTCCGCGGTCCATGGGATCGGCACCCGGCAGCCGTCGCGGAAGCCGTCCTGGCCCGCCGCGCGGAAGAACGACGGGTCCTGCCTGACCTCGTCGGGCAGGTCGGTGACGTCCGGGAGGCCCAGCTCCTCGCCCTGGTAGAGGTAGGCGGAGCCGGGCAGCGCCAGCATCAGCAGGGTCGCCGCGCGGGCCCGCCGCAGGCCCAGTCCCCGGTCGCCGGGGGTGCGGATCTGGGTGCCGGCCGGCGGGTTGGCGAAGCGGGTCGTGTGCCGGGTGACGTCGTGGTTGGAGAGCACCCAGGTGGCGGGCGCGCCCACCGGGAGCATCGCGGCCAGCGAGACGTCAATGACCTCGCGCAGCTCGGCGGCGTCCCAGTGGGTGGCCAGGTACTGGAAGTTGAACGCCTGGTGCAGCTCGTCGGGGCGTACGTAGTTCGCGGTGCGCTGCACGGTCGGCGTCCACGCCTCGGCGACGGCTATCCGCTCCCCCGGGTACTCGTCGAGGATGGTGCGCCAGGAGCGGTAGATCTCATGGACGCCGTCCTGGTCGAAGAACGGCATGACGTCATTGCCGAGCAGCCGGAGCTGGTCGGTGCTGCCGAGGTCGGGCAGGCCGGGCGCCTTGACGAGCCCGTGGGCGACGTCGACCCGGAATCCGTCCACGCCCATGTCGAGCCAGAACCGCAGGATCGAGCGGAACTCGTCGGCGACCGCCTGGTTCTCCCAGTTGAGGTCGGGCTGCTCGGGGGCGAAGAGATGGAGGTACCAGGCACCGTCGGCGACCCGGGTCCAGGCGGGGCCGCCGAAGACGGACTCCCAGTCGTTGGGCGGGAGTTCGCCGTTCTCCCCCTTGCCCTCGCGGAAGTGGTAGCGGTCGCGGAGCGGCGACGCGGGGCCGTCGCCGATGGCGCGCTTGAACCACTCGCACTGGTCGGACGAGTGGTTGGGCACCACGTCCACGATGATCCGCAGGCCCAGGGCGTGGGCGTCGCGGATCAGTGCGTCGGCGTCCATGAGCGTGCCGAACATGGGGTCGATGGCCCGGTAGTCGGCGACGTCGTACCCGGCGTCGGCCTGCGGCGACGCGTAGAACGGCGAGAGCCAGACGGCGTCGACGCCGAGGTCGCGCAGGTACGGCAGCCGGCCGCGGACGCCTTCGAGGTCGCCCATGCCGTCGCCGTTGCTGTCGGCGAAGCTGCGCGGATAGACCTGGTAGATCACCGCGTCCCGCCACCAGCCGGTGCTGGCGGCGGTCGTCGGGCCGGCGGTGGTGGCAGGGGCGGCGGAGTGCTGAGTCATGTCTTCCCTGGGTGAGTCAGATGCGTCATGGGGCGTAAAGAAGGGGTGCGGCTCAGCCCTTGGTCCCGCCCGCGGTCAAACCTGTGACCAGGTGCTTCTGCACCAGGTAGAAGATGACGGAGACGGGGATGGCGATGAGGACAGCGGTGGCCGCCATGTAGTTCCACTGGGCGTCGTGCTCACTGACGAAGCTGGAGAGGCCCACCGCGAGGGTGTACTTGCTGTCGTCGAGCATGAACGTCGAGGCGAAGGCGACCTCGCCCCAGGCGGTGAGGCAGGTGTAGAAGCCGGCCACCGCGAGACCGGGCCTGGCGAGCGGCAGGATGAGCCGCCAGAAGGTGCCGAAGGGGCTCAGCCCGTCGACGCGCCCCGCCTCGTCGATCTCGTACGGGATGGTGTCGAAGTACCCCTTGAGCATCCAGGCGCAGTACGGGACGGCCGTGGAGCAGTACACGAGGATCAGGGCGCCGAAGGTGTCGATGAGGCCGAGATCCGCGAGGATCACGTACATCGGCACCATCAGGACGGCAACCGGGAACATCTGGGTGACCAGCAGGAGCCACATCAGCTTCTTGTGGCCGGGGAACCTCATCCGGGAGACCGCGTAGCCGGCGGTGGCGGCCATGAAGACCCCGATGACGCTGGTCGCGACGGCGATCAGGGCGGTGTTGCCGAGCCAGGTGAAGAAGCGGGTGTGCTCCAGGACGAACGAGTAGTTGGAGAACGAGATCTTGGACCAGATCCGGCCCGGGTGCAGATAGTCGCTCTTGTCGGGGCCGAGCGAGAGGAAGGCCAGCCACGCGATCGGGAAGAGCGCGATCAGGCTGGCGATGCTGAGGGCGGTGTGCGAGAGCACGGTGGCCCTGCGGCTCGGCCGGTCGCGGCGGACGGTGCGGGCGGGCCGCCGTACGGGCGGCGGTGTCTGCTCCGCCGGTGTGGTCGCTGTGGTGAGGGTCGTCTGGGTCGTCATCGGGGGCCTGCCTTCTTGTGTGTCCGGCCGGTCTCAGCTGCTGGCCTTCTCGCTACGGGCCAGCCAGCGCCGGTAGAAGGAGGTGAAGACGATCAGGATGGAGAGCAGCAGCACGCCGTACGCGGCGGACTGGGCGTAGTCCCTGGGCTGCTGGCCGAAGCCGAGGCGGTAGGCCCAGGTGACGAGGATCTGGGCGTCCGGTGCGCCGTTGCCGAACAGCAGGAAGATGATGGCGAACTGGTTGAACGTCCAGATGATGCCGAGCAGGACGACGGTGGAGCTCACCGAACGCAGGCCGGGCAGGGTGACGTTGAGGAACCGCTGCCAGGGGCTCGCGCCGTCCATCTCGGCGGCCTCGTACAGGTCGGCGGAGATCGACTGGAGCCCGCCGAGCAGCGACACCATCATGAACGGAACCCCGCACCAGGTGTTGACGATGATCGCGGCGAGCTGCTGGAAGTGCGGCTCCTCCAGCCAGGCGGGCTGGGGCAGATGGAGGCCGCCCAGCACCGAGTTCACGATGCCGGAGTCGCCGAGCATGATCCGCCAGGAGAAGACGGTGACGAAGGTCGGCACCGCCCAGGGCAGGATCAGGAGCATCCGGTAGAGGGTCCGGCCGCGGAGCTTCTGGTTGAGCAGCAGGGCCAGGCCGAGGCCGATGCAGTAGTGCAGGGCCACACAGGCGGCGGTCCAGACGATGGTCCAGAGGAAGTGGGACCAGAAGCGGTCCCAGGCGGTCGGCCCCCAGAGGATGTCCGCGTAGTTGTGCAGCCCGATGAACTTGTAGGTGGCGTCGATGTGGTTGACGCCGATGGTGCGGGCCGAGTTGAGGCTGTTCGCGTCGGTCAGGGTGAGGTAGAGGCCCTGGACCAGCGGATAGCCCACCAGGACACCGAGGACGACGACGACCGGGGCCGCCATCGCGTAGGCGTACCAGTGCTTCTGCCAGGACTGCTTGATGCGCTGCGCCGGCCTTCGACGCTTCGGGCCCGCGCCTGCGACGGCAACGGTCATCTTGACACCTTTTCAGGGGAGTTCGGCGTGACGCACGACGATCGGGCCGCCGGGCCCGCGGGTGCTTGCGGGCCCGGCGGCCGGCTGATCAGTTGGTGAAGCCGGGGACCAGCTTGGCCATGTCCTCGCTCAGGGACTTGACCCCGTCCTGGAGCGATTCCTTGCCGTCGGCGACCTTGGGCAGCTCGGTGTCCATCGGACCCCAGAGCGAGCTGTACTCGGGCAGTTCCGGCCGCGGCTGCGAGGCGCCGAGCACCTTCTGGAAGCCGGCGATGCCGGGGTCGGCCGTGACCTCGGCGGTGTAGGCGTCGGAGCGGGTCGGCAGTGTGGAGTTCTTGAGCGCGATCTGCTCCTGGCTCTTCGCCGATGTCATGAAGTTCAGGAACTTCAGCGACGCGGCCTGGTGCGCCTTGTCGGAGCCCGCGTAGACGGCGAGGTTGTGGCCGCCGGTGGGGGCGCCCGCCTTGCCGGTGGAGCCGGCCGGGACGGTGGCGATGCCCAGGTTCTTCTTGTCCTTGAAGGCCGAGCCCTTGTAGAAGTTCGTGATCTCCCAGGGCCCCTGGATGATCGAGGCGACCTTGCCGTTGACGAAGGCGTCCTGCTGGTGGGCGTAGGCGTCGGCCGTAGTGTCCGCCTTGTGCAGACCGGGACCGCTGAAGAGGCCCTTCCAGGTCTCCAGGCCCTTGACCGCGGGGGCACCGGCGATGGTGACCTTCTTGTGCGCGAGGTCGACGGTGTCGGTGCCCTCGCCGTACAGGAAGGGCTGCGCGTAGTACCCGGCGGTGCTGGCCCAGTAGCCGTCGGCCCTGGTCTTCGACTTGACCGCGGCCGCGTCGCTCTTCAGCTCGCCCCAGGTGGCGGGGGCCTTGGTGATGCCGGCCTTGGCGAAGAGCGCCTTGTTGTAGACGAAGGCGAGGGTGTCCGTGACCAGCGGGACACCGTAGGTCTTGCCGTCGAACTGCGCCTGCTTCAGCAGGTTGGGCTCGAAGTGCGCCTTGTCCTTGAGGGCTTCGGTGCCGTCCAGCGGGAGGAAGTAGCCCTTCTTGGCGAAGGCAGGGGTCCAGCCGACCTCGGAGCGCAGCACGTCCGGGGCGCCCTTGGCACCGGCGGCCGTGTCGAACTTGTTCTGCGCCTGGTCGAAGGGGACGTTGACGTAGGTGACCTTGATGCCCTTGTTCGCCGCCTCGAACTCCTTGACCAGCGCCCGGTAGGTCGGTGCCTCGTTCGTGGCGTTCGAGGTGTCCCACCAGGTGATGGTGGTGACACCGTCCGCCTTGCCGCTGCCGCTGTCACTGCCGCAAGCCGTCGCCGCGAGCGCCAGGGCCGCGACCAGGGCGGTGGCCGCTATGCCACGTCGCATGTGAACTCCTTCGAGGGGTGCCGTGCCGTCACGGCTCCGGGTCGTCGAGGAACGTAACAAGGATGAAAGACGACCGAAAGACCTTGCGAAGAATTTCTGCAAGAAGCCGCCTTCGTTACCTCGGCGTGTCCGCACGGTTGCCGTGATGACCCTTGTCAAACGGGGCATTGGGGCTCTTCGCACGCCGCGCTGGGCGTCGCGGCGGCCTTCGCAAGCCCTTGCAAGACTGTTACTTTCGGAGGGCACCGGCGTTGTTCCCGTACGTTGCAGCCTTCCGAAAGGGACCCATCCCCTCATGACGCAGCAGACGCAGCAGCTCACCGGCGCGGCCACCGCATCCGGGGCCCGCACCCGATGGTGGCGGGACGCCGTCATCTACCAGGTGTACGTGCGGTCCTTCGCGGACAGCGACGGGGACGGCATCGGGGATCTGCGGGGCATCGAGGAGCGGCTGCCGTACCTCGCCGAGCTGGGCGCCGACGCGGTCTGGCTCACCCCCTTCTACGCGTCGCCGCAGGCCGACGGGGGCTACGACGTCGCCGACTACCGGGTCGTTGACCCGCTGTTCGGGACGCTGTCCGACGCCGAGTCGCTGCTGCGCGCCGCGCACCGGCTGGGGCTGCGGGTGATCGTGGACGTGGTCCCCAACCACACGTCGGACCGGCATGTGTGGTTCAGGGAGGCACTGGCGGGCGGCCCGGCCCGCACCCGCTACCACTTCAGGCCCGGCCGGGGCGCGGACGGTGAACTGCCACCCAACGACTGGCAGTCGGTGTTCGGCGGCCCGGCCTGGACGCGGGTGTCCGACGGCTCCTGGTACCTCCATCTCTTCGCCCCCGAACAGCCCGACCTCAACTGGGAGAACCCGGAGGTGCGTGCGGAGTTCGAGTCGGTGCTGCGGTTCTGGCTGGAGCTCGGCGGGCGCGGCGTGGACGGGTTCCGGGTCGACGTGGCGCACGGCATGGTCAAGGCCGCCGGGCTGCCCGACATCGGCACCGCCGAGCAGGTGCGGATGATCGGCTCCCAGACGCTCCCCTTCTTCGACCAGGACGGGGTGCACGAGATCCACCGCTCCTGGCGGACGTTGCTCGACTCCTACCCGGGGGAACGCATCGGGGTCGCCGAGGCGTGGGCCCCGTCCGCCGGGCGCCTCGCCCTGTACGTGCGCCCCGACGAACTGCACCAGGCCTTCAACTTCCAGTTCCTGCGGTGTCCCTGGGACGCGGCGGCGATGCGCGCGGTGGTGGACGACTCGCTGGCCGCGACGGCTTCGGTGGGGGCGCCCACCACCTGGGTGCTCTCCAACCACGATGTCGTACGCCATGTCACGCGGTACGGGGACGGGGCGGCCGGACTGCGCCGGGCCCGCGCCGCCGCGCTGCTGATGCTGGCACTGCCCGGCTCCGTCTACCTCTACCAGGGCGAGGAGCTCGGGCTGCCCGAAGTCACCGACCTGCCCGACGAGCTGCGCGAGGACCCGTCGTTCTTCCGCGGCGCGGGACAGGACGGGCTGCGGGACGGCTGCCGGGTGCCGATCCCCTGGACCGGAGAAGGGCCTTCGTACGGATTCGGGCCCGCCCCGGGATGGCTGCCGCAGCCGACAGGCTGGGGGGAGCTCTCCGTTGCGGCGCAGACCGGGGACGCCGGATCGACCCTGGAGCTGTACCGCGCCGCGCTCGCGCTCCGGCGCCGGGTGGACGGTCTGGGCGACGGTCCGATGAGCTGGCTCGAAGGGCCCGACGGGGTACTCGTCTTCACCCGGCCCGGTTTCGTCTGCACCGTCAACACCCTGCCGGACTCCGTCGAACTGCGCGTACCGGGAAGGCCGCTGCTGTCGTCGGCCGCCCCGGACATCTCCGGTGAATCCGTGCGCATTCCCGGTGATTCCTGCACCTGGTGGGCAATCTGACACACGCCCGGTACAGTCCCTTCCCATGACCGCACGGCTTGCCGACATCGCAACTCAGGCGGGGGTCAGCGAAGCGACGGTGAGCCGGGTCCTCAACGGCAAGCCCGGGGTAGCGGCGGCCACCCGCGAGTCCGTACTCGCCGCACTCGACGTACTCGGCTACGAACGTCCGGTACGGCTGCGGCGGCGGAGCGCCGGTCTGGTCGGTCTGATCACGCCCGAGCTGGAGAACCCGATCTTCCCGGCGCTGGCCCAGGTCATCGGCCAGGCCCTGACCCGGCAGGGGTATACGCCGGTCCTGGCCACCCAGACACCGGGCGGCTCCACCGAGGACGAGCTCACCGAGATGCTGGTGGAGCGCGGGGTCGCGGGCATCATCTTCGTCTCGGGACTGCACGCGGACACCACGGCGGACATGCGGCGCTACGAGCAGCTGCGCGCCCAGGGTGTGCCGTACGTCCTGGTCAACGGCTTCTCGGCGAAGGTGCAGGCGCCCTTCATCTCGCCCGACGACCGCGCGGCGATGCGGCTGGCCGTCACCCACCTCGCGTCGCTCGGCCACACCCGGATCGGGCTGGCGCTCGGACCGCGGCGCTTCGTGCCCGTACTGCGCAAGACAGAGGGCTTCCAGGCCGAGATGCGGGCCAGGTTCGGGCTGTCGGCGGCCGAGAGCGGGAAGCTGATCCAGCACTCGCTGTTCACGCTGGAGGGCGGCCAGGCGGCCGCGTCCGAGCTCATCGCGTCGGGCTGTACGGCGGTGGTCTGCGCCAGCGACATGATGGCACTCGGTGCCATCAGGGCCGCCCGCCAGCTGGGGTTCGACGTTCCGCGCGACATCTCGGTGGTCGGCTTCGACGACTCCCCGCTCATAGCGTTCACGGACCCGCCGATGACCACCATCAGGCAGCCGGTCACCGCCATGGGCCAGGCAGCTGTCCGCACCCTGCTCGAAGAGGTCGGCGGCACCCCTGCACCGCACAGCGAATTCGTCTTTATGACCGAGTTGGTAGTCCGTGGTTCCACCGCGGCCGCGCCGGGATCCGCGTCGGGCCCGGTATCCCGGGGCGAGGACGTCAACAAGGCGTAGCGGGTGCGGACGCGTCCCTCCCGAGGGATGATCTGTGGGAAGCCGAGTTTCTGGCAGACTCTTCCCCTATGGGTGAAACGACTGTGAAGACACTGGACGGCCATTCGGCCACCGCGTCACCCGTCGTGGCCAAGGAGCCTCACATCTCATTCATCGGGCGTCTGCGTACGCCCCGCCGCCCCCGTATCTGGTTCGAAGTACTGCTGATCGCGGTGAGTTACTGGGGTTACTCCCTGATCCGCAACGCGGTACCGGAGCAGAAGGCGGAGGCGCTGCGCAACGCGGACTGGATCTGGCACGCCGAGCACTTTCTCGGTATTTCGGTCGAGCAGCACATCAACCACGCCATAAATTCGGTGACATGGTTGATCGTCGCGATGAACTACTACTACGCGACACTGCACTTCATCATGACCATCAGCGTCCTGGTCTGGCTGTTCCACTTCCATCCGGGGCGCTACGCGGCGGCCCGTCTGGCGCTCTTCGCGACGACCGCGGTGGCGCTGGCCGGCTACTACCTGTACCCACTGGCACCGCCGCGTCTGATGAACAACAACCACTTCATCGACACGGTGCTGGTGCACCACACCTGGGGTTCGATGGCCTCGGGCAACCTCAAGAACATGTCGAACCAGTACGCCGCGATGCCCTCGATGCACATCGGCTGGTCCCTCTGGTGCGGCCTGATCATCTTCGCCCTGGCCCGCGCCCCCTGGGTCCGGATCCTGGGCCTGGTGTACCCCGCCCTGACCCTCCTGGTGATCGTCTCGACGGCGAACCACTTCTGGCTGGACGCGGTGGGCGGCGTACTCTGCCTGGCCTTCGGCACCGGCCTCTCGTACGCCTGGTACGGAGCACTGCCGCACCGGCTGCCACGGGTCCCGGAGAAGGTCAGAGCCAGCGGCAAGGGCGGTACCTTCACCCAGGGCATCCACGGCACGCTGAAGCCGGTACCGGCCAAATCGGTCCCGTCGGACCGCTGAGGCGCCCCCTGCGCACCTACGCCCCGTAGAACCGCTCCTCCATCACCCCGCGGGCCCGCCTCGTCGCGCGCCGGTAGTCGTCCAGCATGTCCCCCACGTGCCCCGTCTCGTACCCCAGGTACCGCGCCATCGCGGCCAGCTCCCGCCCGTCCGAGGGAAACGTGTCACCGGCCCTCCCCCGCACCAGCATCACCGCGTTGCGCACCCGCGACGCCAGCACCCACGCCTCGTCCAGCGTCTGCGCGTCCTCCGTGGAGATCAGGTCCGCGGCGTGCGCGGCGGAGAGCGCGGTCCGGGTGCGGGTGGTCCGCAGCCCCGGCACCTCCCAGCCGTGCTGCATCTGCAGCAGCTGCACGGTCCACTCCACGTCGCTGAGCCCGCCCCGGCCCAGCTTCGCGTGGAGCGTCGGGTCGGCGCCGCGCGGCATCCGCTCGGACTCCATTCGCGCCTTGAGACGGCGGATCTCGCGTACGGCGTCGTCCCCGAGCCCCTCGACGGGATAGCGCAGCGGGTCGACGAGCTCGATGAAGCCGCGGCCCAGCTCCGCGTCGCCGGCCATCGGCTCGGCGCGCAGCAGCGCCTGGCTCTCCCAGACGCGCGACCAGCGCCGGTAGTACGCGGCGTAGGAGGCCAGTGTCCGCACCGTCGGGCCGCTCTTGCCCTCGGGGCGCAGGTCCGCGTCGATCACCAGTGGCGGGTCGGCGGTCGGCAGCTGGAGGAGCCTGCGCATCTCGGCGACGACGGCGTTCGCGGCGCGGGCCGCCTCCTGGTCGTCCACGCCGTCCCGCGGCGCGTGCAGGAAGAGCACGTCGGCGTCCGAGCCGTAGCTCAGCTCGTGGCCGCCGAAGCGGCCCATGCCGATGACCGCGAACCGGGTGGGCAGGGTGTCGCCCCACTGCGCCCGTACGGCGGCCCGCAGCGCGCCCGCGATGGTGGCGGCGTTCAGATCGGTGACGGCGTTGCCGACCCGGTCGACCAGCGCCCCGGGATCGGATTCCGCGGGGTTCTCCTCGGTGCCGTACGAGCTGATCAGGTCGGCAGCCGCGGTACGGAACAGTTCGCGGCGGCGCACTCCGCGCGCGGACGCGACAGCGCCTTCGGGGGTCTCGGCGCGGCCGACGGCCGCCAGCACCTCCTGCTCCAGGATCTCGCGAGGGCGCGGTTCGAGCCCGCCGCGCGCACCGAGCAGCGCGACCGCCTCCGGGGCCCGCAGCAGCAGGTCGGGGGCGAGCCGGCCGGCGGAGAGGACCCGGGCGAGATTCTCGGCGGCGGCGCCCTCGTCCCGCAGCAGCCGCAGGTACCAGGGGGTCTTGCCCAGCGCGTCGGAGACCTTGCGGAAGCCGAGCAGCCCGGCGTCCGGGTCGGCGGAGTCCGCGAACCAGCCGAGCAGCACGGGCAGCAGGGTGCGCTGGATGGCGGCCTTCCTGGAGACCCCGGAGGAGAGCGCCTCCAGATGCCGCAGGGCGCCGGCCGGGTCCGCGTAGCCGAGCGCTTCGAGGCGCTGGCCCGCCGCCCTGGGGCTGAGCCGGATCTCGCCGGGCGCCAGCTGTGCGACGGCGTCCAGGAGCGGCCGGTAGAAGAGCTTCTCGTGCAGCCGCCTGACGACCGCCGCATGGCGCTTCCACTGCCTGGTGAGTTCGGCGACAGGTTCGGTGCGCAGTCCCAGCGAGCGCCCGAGCCTGCGCAGGTCCGCCGGGTCCTCCGGCACCAGGTGGGTGCGCCGGAGGCGGTACAGCTGGATCCGGTGCTCCATGGCCCGCAGGAAGCGGTAGGCCGCGTCGAGCTGCGCCGCGTCGGTCCTGCCCACGTAGCCGCCGGCTGCCAGGGCCGCGAGGGCGTCCAGGGTGTTGCCGCTGCGCAGGGTCGCGTCGTTGCGGCCGTGTACGAGCTGGAGCAGCTGGACGGCGAACTCCACGTCCCGCAGCCCGCCGGGCCCGAGTTTCAGTTCGCGGTCGACGAGGTCCGGGGGGATGTTGTCGATGACCCGGCGGCGCATCTTCTGGGCGTCGGCGACGAAGTTCTCCCGCTCGGACGCCTGCCACACCAGGGGCCCGACCGCTTCGGTGTACTCCACACCGAGCGCGGCGTCGCCCGCGACCGCACGGGCCTTGAGGAGCGCCTGGAACTCCCAGGTCTTGGCCCAGCGGTCGTAGTACGCGAGATGGCTGGAGAGCGTACGGACCAGCGGTCCGTTGCGCCCCTCGGGCCGCAGGTTCGCGTCGACGGGCCAGATGGTGCCCTCGATGTTGGTGTCGGAGCAGATCCGCATGAGGTGTGCGGCGAGCCGGGTGGCGGCCTGCATCGCCCCGGCCTCGTCGGCGCTCTCGCCGATGCCGGTGGGCTCGATGGGCTCCGCGACGAAGATGACGTCCACGTCGGACACGTAGTTGAGCTCGTGCCCGCCGCACTTGCCCATCGCGACGACCGCGAGGCGGCAGAGCGCGGCGTCCTCGGGGGCCGCGGCCGATGCGATGGTGAGGGCGGCGCGCAGGGTGGCGGTTGCCAGGTCGGCCAGTTCGGCGGCGGCCTCCCGCACGTCGGTCGTACCGCAGACGTCCCGGGCCGCGATGGCCAGCAGACACCGCCGGTAGGCGATCCGCAGCTCCACCGCGTCGGTAGCCCCGGCGAGCCCTTCCTCGAACTCGGGAACGCCGGGATGCAGATCGGCCGTCTCGTACGTGACGAGGGCGTGCCAGTCGTGCGGGTGCCGCGCCAGGTGGTCGCCGAGCGCCTCGGACGCGCCGAGCACCCCGAGCAGCCGGTCGCGCAGCGGCTTGGCCGCGATCAGCGTGTCCAGCAGCGTCTGCCGCTCGTCGGGCTCCTGGGACTCGGCCATGCGGACCAGCCCGAGCAGGGCGAGGTCCGGGTCGGCGGTGGCACCGAGCGCGTCGAGCAGGACGGAATCATCGCGTACGGAGGCCAGCTCGGGGGCGTCGAGCAGCCGCTCGGCCGCCGCCGGGTCGGTGAAACCGTGCCGGAGCAGCCGGGTGAACGTACTGCCTCTGCGTCCCGGCACGCTCATGCTGCCGCCTCTCGTCACGTGGCACCCGGCTGGCCGGAACACCGGTTGATCGAAGTCCGGTTCCGAGCGTAGTCGCAGCGGGCTGCGGTGGCGTTGCCGCATCGCACTGCGGGGGTCGGCCGGGTCCCCGGGGACCCGGCCGACGGCGGGTGCCGCTTGTGCCGCGGGTGGCGCTTGTGCCGCGGGTGGCGCTTGTCCCGCGGCAGACGGTCGGGGGCCCGGCTACTGCCCGATGCCGTTCTCCTCCGTCGCCCCGGAGGCGTCCAGGGTCACCTTGGCGATGGACTGGCAGGTGTCGCTGAGGCTGGAGGAGTTGTAAGTGCCCTTGCCCGCACTGGTGGTGGGGATGCCGAACAGCAGCTTGGAGTACTTGGCGTCGGCGCAGACGGTGGCGGGGTTGTTCCAGTCGAAGTACTCGGTCCAGCTGTCGAAGCTGGATCCGGCCATCGGATGGTCGCCGTCGATCTTGATGTTCCCGAGGACCGTGGTGGTGCCCGCGGTCCTGTCGACGATGGAGTACTTCCAGTACGAGCCGGACTGCTGCGCCGCCTCCATCGCGTACTGGTGCCCTTCGACGGGCCGCTGGTCGAGCCGGCAGGTCTTGCCGGTGCCGCCCTCGTCGAAGTCCTGGCAGTAGGTGCCGGAGCCGCCCGCGGTGGCCTCCGTACCGTTCCAGATCGAGACGAGGAACATCCCGCCGCCGTCCTGGTGGGTCTGGAACCCCATGTAACCGGAGGCCCCGCTGCCGGCGAAGTTGAACTGGGTCGACCAGTAGGCGTTGTAGTTGCCGGGCGAGTGCTGGAGCGTCATCGGGATGGAGACCGATGTGACGTCGGAGGGTGCGCTCCAGTAGGCGTACGTACCGGGGGTCTGCCCGGTGTCGGCGGCCTGTACGGGGGCCGCGGGCCCCATGAGCAGCACGGCGGCGCCCGCCGCCGTGGCCAGTGTTCCGGTGGTGAGCAGGTGCCGCATCCGCATGTGTGTCTCCTGTGTGGGGGTGGAGTTCACTGCTGGCGTTGTGCAGCCTGGTGAGTGGTTCTGTTCACCGAGGGCTTTGGACAAGCACGTTCACGCACCAACTGACGCTTCGTCAACGGCTGGTGACGAAAAGACAAGTGCTGCCCTGCCAAAGTCCAAGAGCCACTTCGCCAGGCCCGGCCACACCGGGAACGCGGGGAGTCCCGCCCGGTCGGACGACCGGGCGGGACTCCTCGTGGGCGCTCGCGGGACAGAGCACGCTGACCGAGTGGTCGCCGCCATCCAGCGGCGGCCATCGGCGGACGGCGTCAGGGCGCGGTGTTCAGTGCCCGGAGGCTGGCTGTCGCCTGGCCGGAGCGCAGCGGAAGGAAGACCTGCTGTCCGGCCACCACGTGCTGCCCCTGCTTGCTGAGGATGAAGCGGATCAGCTCCTCCATCACCGGGTCCAGCTGCTTCCCGGGCCGCTTGTTGACGTTGAAGTACGTAACCCTGCTCAGCGGGTAGGCGGCCGAGGCGACGTTCTCGTACGTGGGGGCGTAGGCGGCGTCACCGACGTGATCGCTGAGCGAGAGGACCTTGACGCCCTGGTCGACACGAGGCTCGCTCCGTCGCGGTCCCGTTCGGCAACTGCCGCGAACCGTCCAACGTCAAAGCCGGCGGAAGCGCGTGTCCTATCCGCTTCCAGTGTGCGGGCTGCGTTTCTACCGGCCCGATCCTTCCTACCTCCCGGCCATCGAGGAGCACATCAACTCGCTGCGGGCTGACCGGTTCACCGCTGAGGCGATGGACGCCGACCATTCGTCACCCGCAACCTCAGCGACCAGATCGACGCGTTCCAGCAGGTCCTGAGCGCGATGCGCAAGCAGTTGGACGCGATGGGCTCCGAGGAACGCCAGGAGGTCGAAGAGGCCAGTGCCGTTCTGCGAAAGGCGCGAGCCGGCCGCGGACGCGCCGCCCTCCCCTTGACAGTGATCAACCGGAGGTCCTCGTGACCCAGTCACCGGCGACGAACCCGAGCGCGCAGAGCCGGACTCCCGCGCAGGTCCTGAAGGAAGCCCGCCGCCGGGACAGCCGGGCCGAGCGAGCCCGCGTCCTTGAAGCGATCCGGTCGCTTCAGCAGAGCGGCGAGAAGATCACTCACGCTGCCGTCGCTCGCACCGCCGGTGTCTCTTCGTGGCTCACCTATGCCGACGGCGTGCGCGAACACGTTGAGGCCGCCATCAGCGGACAGACCGCACCTCGACCCTCCAAGCGGGACAACCAGGCCAGCACGATCAGCCTCCGCGTCGATCTCGAACTGGCCCGCGAGGAGATCCGCAAACTTCGCACGGAACGCGACCAGCTCCAGCGCAACGCACGCCTCCACCTCGGCCACCAACTCGACCAGATCGGCGCCGCCGATCTCACCACCAGAGTCTATGAACTCAACCATTCCAAAGTTGAGTTGGAAGCACTCCTCGCCACCAAGACCGCCGAGGCCAACGGCCTCGCCCACTGCGTGACCGAGCTCGAAGACGAGCTCACCGCCGCCCGCACCAGCCTCCGTCAGATGATCAAAACCCAGAGCAAAGGGGCCACGTCGTCCACATGACTACCCGGCAGCCTTCACCTGCCCGGACAGAATCGCCCCTGGCAGATGGGAAAACGGCAGGCACTGTCCCCGGCAGAAGGGCGCTTGGGGAGTGCGGGCGACCGATGCGCCTGTCAAAATCCGAGGCTGATCTGTATGGGCCGATCCGCCGCGACCACCGCGCCAGGATGTCAGCTCTCACCGGCCGGGTGTCTCAGCGGAAGATGTTGGCATTCTCCGCAACCCACTGCCGGAACGGTCTGCCCGGCGAGCCGGTGACCTGTGAAACCGTGTCGCGCACCGCGAGCAACTCGTCATTGACGTCTCCGCCCGTGACGTCGAGCACTGCATCCGCTGCCTCGTGCCCGAAGACCGCGGCCATCTGAGCATGGGCCTCCTGCCGGCTGATCTCGATGAAGGGCACCTCCCGCCCGAGGGCTGCCGCGATGGCCTTGACCTGCTGCCGGGCTGTCACCGGCTCCGGACCGGTCAGGGCATACGTCCGCCCCTGGTGGCCGGGCTCGGTCAGCGCAACCCGCGCCACCGACGCGATGTCCGCGGGGTGGATCGTGGGCAGCCCGGTGTCCGCATACGGCGCGCGGACCGCCTCACGGTCGCGGATCGACGCCGCCCACATCAGAGCGTTCGAGGCGAACTGCGTCGGCCGCAGAATCGTCCAGGCCATGCCACTGTCCTTGAGTAGCCGCTCGACCGCCAGGTTCTCGCCGGCGGGGCCCAGGTGCGGATGGGTCTGGACGGTAATGGACGACACCAGCACCACGTGCTCCACACCCGCCCGACGGGCTGCCGCGAGGATGTTCGCGTCCGGGCCCACACGCGACAACAGGAACAGCGAGCGCACCCCGCCCAGAGCGGGCTTCAACGACTCCTGCACCGCGAAGTCACCCTCAATGGCCTCGACCTCTGCGGGGAACGCCGCCCGTGAGGCGTCACGGGTGAACCCTCTCAGCGGCCCCGCACCGCATGCGTGCAACTCCCCCAGCAGTGCACTTCCTATGTTTCCGGTGGCTCCGGTCACGAGGATCATGAGCGCGTTCTCCCATCGGCAGGTGAGCAACTTGAGGACACGCTAAAAGCTCAATCGCACTTCAGGTCAAGGAAAGCCTGCACGCTCGTCGAGCGACATCGGAACTCACTGGTATCCAGAAGCGCGCAGACCCTCCACTGCCATCCGAACTCGTCGACAAGCGACACCCGTTGAGGGCTACAGCCAAGGGGCAGCCTGGATGACGTCGTGGAGAGCGCGGAGTGCTCCTGCGACGCCGGTGACGACAACCCCCACTGACCGACACGGCCCGGTCGATTCCGTCCAGGCCCCGGTTCGTTCACGCCGGGGCCCGAACCCCGACCGGCCGCCCCTCAGGGTGCCGCTCATGTTCTTCCGCTGGGACTGGCTCCGGTCCGTACTGACCGCGCCGATCGTGCCGACTCTCGGTCCCGTCCACCCGCACGCGCTCACCGTCGACCTCGCATCCAGCTCCAGGACTTCACGGCCCGTTCCTGCCCCGACCCCGGCGGCCCGGTCCGCCCGGTCACCGACTGGCCGACCACCGTGCAGGAGACCTTCGTTCCGTTCGCCGAGGCCATGGCGGGCGATGGTTTGGCCTTCCTTCACACCCAGATGCAGGCCGGCCGGTGCGGCCCGGTCCTCGCTGCCTCCGTCGAAGACTGCATGGTGGGCGCGATCGGCCCCATGGAAGTACGCCCCGATGCCATCGGATGCCCCCAGCTCATGCCCCAGTACTTCGCCGTCCTGCCCGGGGTGCGGGGGCTGGGCCGGATGCTGTGGCGGGCCGCGATGCACTGGGGCCAGTCCCACGGCGCTGCCTACCAACTCCTCCAGACCGAGGTCAGCGGCCCCTCCGACCGGCTGTGTCAGGCCGGAGGACTGACCTCCCTCGGCTTCAGCCACATCACCCGGGTATGGCCGCCGGATCCGGCCTTCCGGGCCCGCACCTGCGAAGTGCGGGCCCGGGAACGAAAACCGAGCGGGAAACCCTCGCTGACCTGCCCCTACAGCACCGGCAGGTTCTTCCGCAGCTCGAAGGCGGTGACCTCGCTGCGGTACTCCTCCCACTCCTGCTTCTTGTTGCGCAGGAATTGATGAGCCTCTGTGGCGGCCTGCCGCGATCTAACCCGGCTCCCTTCTGACCTGCGGCGCGGCGGCCATTGGTGGTCGTTGGTGGTCGCTGCGGGCCGCCCTCTGACGGCCCAGCGACGGCCCGGTGACGACCCCCGGCGCGGCCGGCCGATCTGCCATCGGCACGCGTTGGACAGGCCGACCGCAAATGGTCACGCGTTGCGCCACGCTTCGAAGAACCGCTCGCGGTCCTGCGCCGCCTCGAACTCCCGCCGACTGGCTAGAGCGACGCGCCACGCGCTCATCTCTGCATCCCGCAGCCACAGTTCGCCGCCGTACCGCCCGCTGACTCCAACAGTGCTTTTGTCCAAGGACGAGCCGATGACCTCCGCGACGTCAGCACGCTGAGACGGCGTCAGTTCCTCCAGGAAGCTCAGGACGCGCGACGCGATGCCGCCTTCGTTGCCTTCGTGGATACGGTCGAAGAAGGGACCCCCCATGTTGGCCGGGACGATGTTCCAAGCGGCCTCATCTGCGGCGTCGAGGATGCGCCTCCAGAAGGCGCTCCCATCCGGGGTGCCCGGCAACGGGAGCGCTGCGAACAGGTCGATCAAGTGGCCATTGGCCGCTCGGCTGTACGCGGAGTCGCAGGTTGCGGCAGAGGCGATTTGGGCGACCTGGCTGACGGTGAGACCGTCCCCCTCGGGCCAGTCGAGTGGGGCGTTGAGGTCCTGAACGAGGTGCTGCTCCAACTCGTCGTACTCATCAGGCTGCTTGCTGCCGAAGTACCGGTTCACGATCACGCCGTCCCCCTGGGGTTCCGTCTGATGCTCGACCCAGCCAGCATGCCCGCGAAGGCGATCTTCGACGCAAGTGATTCCAGCCGAAGTGGCTCGTCAACGCGAGCCATGCGGAACGCGCGACTACTCCAACCAGAACGCGACCGAGCCCTCCGTGACCTTAGTTTGAGTGTGTTGACCTGCCCGTACGGCTCCAGCGCAGTCCACGACTGTCCGAGACAACCCTGGCAGCGGCGGCTGCTTGGCGCCCTGTTTGGCCCCCGGCTTAACCGATGCCCACTCATGGCCCGATGCGGATCATCTTCTCTGACGCTTTATCCGTGCGCCCGACTGCCGTATAACCTGTCAGAGCGTCATATGCCAAAGCGTGCAAGGGGGTGAACCGATGGAGCAACAGTTCTCTGCTACCGACATCGAGGGAGCGGCTGGCACTTCTTCCGTGTCGTATCTCGGCACGGGCACTTTCGGGGAGACATGGAGAGTCGTCACCGGCGGCAAGGACGCGGCGTACAAGATCATCTATCGCGACGATGCGGATCTTGAGCGGCTGCGTCGTGAGATCGAAAGCTACCGACGAGTAGCGTCTGAGAATGTCGTACGCCTCGACAACGTCATGTACCTGGAGATCGCGGGGAAACGCAGGGCTAATCTCGTTTTCGAGTATATCGAGGGCGGCGACCTGGCTGAGGCGATCCCGAATGGGCGCCCGACCGGGGATCAGCTAGTCAACCTGGCGAGCGGGCTACTTCAAGGCATATCCGCCATCCACGCGGCGAATCTCCTGCATCGAGACCTGAAGCCAGCCAATATCGCTCTCCGGAGAGGGGACTATTCCCACCCTGTGGTCTTGGATTTGGGTCTGGCCAAACTAATGGACGTGGAGTCCATCACTCGCTACCCGCAGGCGATTGGGACACCGATGTACATGGCGCCTGAGCAACTTCGAGGTGATAGGGCCCTAAAGGCCAGCGATCTCTGGGCTGTAGGTGTCGTGCTCTACGAGGCGGCTACCGGAACACATCCATACGTGGCACCCGGAGAGACGCTCTCCTGGGACACGTTCTTTGAGCGCATCAAGAACAAACCTGCTCTTCCGGAACATGTGCCAGTTACTGTTTCCGATCTGATTGATCGCTGTCTTTCTGAACAACCGCATAAGAGGGGTACGGTAGCGAAGGCCATCCTTCGCATCAAGGGGGAGTAGCACATGGAACGCGATGACGAGCTGCACTTTGTTGTCGACACGGCGAATGCCGAGGCGTCAGATGCTGAAACAATCGATGAGGATTTCTTCGGTTGGGACAGCGAGGCAGAAGCTGACACAGAAGCATTCGGCGATATTATCGAAGAGGAACGCTTCGCCGAAGCGAAGGAGTGTCTTCAGGGGGGTAAGCCGCTATTCCTGATCCAGCGGAGTCATCAGCATGCGGCGTTGATCCCGGCTGCGCTAAACCATATCAACACCGCACATAACTCCTCGCTCAACCTGGGCGTTGTTGCCCCGATCCCGCGCATGCGGCCAAGTGGGGCATCCGGCATCCCTACGTTCTTTCGGAATACGGAGATTGCTCCTGTCCAGATCGCTGACCCAGAGTGTTTCGCCAGACCGGACTCCTATGGAGCGGTCCTTGCAGATCAGCGGGATGGCAAGCCCTTTGCCGGTCCCTCGACATCGACCAAGTGGCCCTACTTCCATCGCAATCTCTCCTCGGGATGGACTGCCGATTGGGTCGCGGATGTCATTCGAGTCCAGCGCGAGCAGGGCGCAACGGTGTTTCTAACGCCGGGCCTGTGGTTGAACCCTGCGGACCGTGCGGAGAGTCTGCGGGTTCTGAGGGACTGCGTGTCCTGGGCGCGCGCGGAAACGCGTGACTACGAGAATCTGGCAGTCAATGTGACCATCCCGTACACCTGGTTGACCACTGAGCGGTTGCGGGATTCACTTTTGGCTGAGCTGCTGGACATGGACGAAGAGGTCTTCTACGTCCGGGTGCGTTGGCCTCTTCTGGCGCAACCCTATGGCCAGTTGGCCTCGCCAGAAATCCTAGACGGTTACGTTGAGCTGGCTAGTGTCTGCGAGGAGAACGACAAGTTCTTGATTCTCCCGAACACTGCACTGACCGGCTGGGCCGCGCTTGCTTGGGGGGCCAGCGGCTTCTCTACGGGAATCGGGTCAGGCGAGCGCGCATTCGCTGACACAAAAGTCATCAAGATTAAGCGTACAACTCCACGGCCGGCGCCAACCAACAGGACGTTTCGGCGTAGCTTGTTGCACGTCGTCGATGTAGACACCGACTCTCGCCTGTCGGCGTTGCCAGGGCAGAGTGTATGCGGCTGCGAATTTTGCCGTGCTCAAACTCCCGGCCTGTGGGATAAGGCTAGGGCCGGCGCGCACTATCTTGCGACCGTGGCCGATGCTGTGGCTGAAGCATCGGATTATTCCCGGGGAAGAAGAGCAGGAACGCGAGCTATCGCCCGCGGCGCCAGAGACTTCAGGGATTCAGCGTCGGCGATCGTTCCGCTCAGTGGTGCGAACGATCCCAAGCATCTAGATCTCTGGCTGGACCGGCTCAGTTAAGAAGCAACATAGACTTCCGAGGATCGTCGCCGCTGCTTGTGGTGACGATCCTACCGAAGACGTGCCCCCAGAACCCCGAATTGCCACCCGAGTTGCGGACAGCAAGGAGGCGTTCTGACACGACTGAACGCTCGCTGTTACGCGGTGACTTGCGTGGCGGATTAGCGATCACCGTCAGTGGGTCTTCCAGTTCATTCGCAGATACAGCGAATAGCCCGACGCCTGCGTGCTCAAGTGCAACACGTAGTGCACTTTGAGCCTTGGGGAGACGTTCGGAGTCCAGCGCTAGAAAGGTCTTGTTGGTGAACTTTGTATGCGAGGCGGCTTGACTGAGCGCCCGTTGCCAGTCGGTGCGCTTGACTTCGATGGCGTAGATGCTTGTGGCGGGACACTCATAGAGATGTTTGGCCTGCCATTGACCTCTTCCTGTCCGCTCGACCCAGCCGTATTCGATGAGCTTGGGGAATAGTTGCTGACTTAGGTGTGAGGCAGAGGTGAGCGTTTTTTGGGCAACCTCTGACGTTGAAAGCGAAGAAGGTGCGGGCTTACCTGCCTCGTTCTTTTTCTTTGTTGCAGTCAGAAGCGATAAGACATCAATGGCCGACTTTGACTGAATCGGGTGGACTCCCCACCTTTTTCGGTCGTCGACGACACCCTTGTCGAACACTGCAAAGATGATGTCCGCTACGCCCTTTGGCGTCTGGATCTCGTAGAAGTGCTCCCAAGGGGTCCTGGGAGATGTGAACTTATATCGACTAGTGGTGATGGGGTGCAGCATGTCTGCTTCACGCTTGAAAGTAGTCATGCGACCCCTCCTCAAAGTTGGCTACCAGACCACGTATCGTACGAGACGGGACTGACAGTGATCCTCAGCTTGCTCCTCTAGGTTCGGACTGCTGAGCAACTCACTGTGGCAGAAATCCGGGTGCCGCCCGTCCGAGAGTGTTCAGCCGAGACAGGTACTCCTGTGCGGATGGTTCTGAGGCATATCGCCGTTTCATCTCGGCAGCCAGTTCGCGGCTGGTCATGATGAGCGACGGCACGGACTGACGGTCACCTTCGAGAGCACGACCCCCCATCGTCAGGGCTTGCTCCAAGTCGCCCTCTCGCGCTGCCGTGACCCCCAACGTGACGCGGGCTTCAGAGTTACGCATCGGTGAGCGCTCGGTGCCGTCAAAGTCCGTTCCAGCCCTCAGGACCTCTTCGGCCAGCGAAGGGCGCGCCGCGCAGGCCGAGATCCCGACCGACTTGCGCATGGCGGACTTCGCGCACCTGTGCGCGCAGCTCGATGCGGCCACCGGGTTCGGGGCGCTGAGCGCGTACCGGCGCAGCCTGGACGACCTCAACGACGACGTGATCGAGGGCGACCTGCTCGCGCAGACCGTCCTTCAGCACGCCGCCACCATCGAGCCGGGCCGCGATCAACGGATGTCGTCGGCTGACTGGCTGTCGGCCCTCACGCGGCTCTACAGCGGCGAGGACTGCCGTCCGATGCCCAAGGGGTGGCCGACCACCGGCAAGGTGCTCTCCGACCGGCTCAAGCGGCTTCAGCCGACGCTGGCCGCGCGGGGCGTGTTCGTCGATTGGGGCCGTACCAGCTCGGCCCGCTACATCGAGATGAGCCGTCGGCCGGCGCCGCCTGAGCCCGAGCAGGTGCAGGTGCAGGTGTTCTGACCTGCGGCGACAGGGCCGCCCTTGAACAAGAAAGAAGAGCACCCGGCGCCGCGCAGAGTGCTCTTCTTGCTGTTCGGCGGCTTGCCGCCGCCCGAGGACGTGCCGCGAAGCGGCTCCTTCTACGCCCTTCGCTTTTCGCTCGTGAGAGCCGCGCACTACCAACAGACACCCCCTCTCTTTGTCCGAAGGAAAGAGACCCTGCGTCACCCCCGTCACCACGGCGGAAAAACGGCCCCTGACCTGCTGCTTCAAGGTGACGCAGACGGCAAATCGCTGCGTCATCGTGCGTCACCTGCGTCATCCCGCGACAGCACCCCTGTGTCACCGATGACGCGCCGCCGCACCCCTGCGTCACGCCAAAACAGCAGGTCAGTGGCCATTCGTGACGGACATGACGCGATGACGCAGAAATCCCAACCTCGGACACACGCGCCTCCAATTCACGTGCACCGCGGCTCAACTCCCGAGGACGCCATGAGCCGAACCCGTTCCACTCCACCCGACCCCCGCGCCACTCTGCGCGGCGGCCTGCCCGACCGGTACCTCACCCCCGACGACATCGCCGCGATGTTCGGCGTCCCGCTCGAAACCGTCTACCAGTGGCGCAAGAAGCGCACCGGCCCTCCCGGCTTCCGCATCGGCAAGCACCTGCGCTACGACCCCGCCGACGTGCAGACCTACGTCACCGAACTGCGCCGCGTGGACGCCGACACCGCCTGACACCACCAGTCGAATCCGCTGTTCAACTCCCCTGGGAGGGCCACCCCGTGGCCCTCCCAGCGTGCTGTCGAGAAGGGACCGCGCCACATGGCAGGCCACATCCAAGACCGCTGGTTCAAGACCGAGACCGACGACGACGGGAACCCCGTCCTCGGCAGCGACGGCAAGCCCCGCCGCGTCAGGTCCGACCGCCACGGCACCGGCATGCGCTACCGGGCCCGCTACATCGGCCCCGACGGAACCGAGAAATCCCAGAGCTTCCCTGACGGCAAGAAGCGACTTGCCGAGAAGTGGCTGACGAAGATCGAGGCCGACATGGACAGCGGCCGGTACGTCGATCCCAAAGCGAGCCGAACCACGTTCCGCCAGTACGCCGAGAAGTGGCTCAAGTCGCAGACGACCGATGCGACTACTCGTGAGCCCGTATCCGTTCAGGTCAGGCGCCACGCCATCCCCTACCTGGGGACGCGTCCACTCGGTTCTTGCAAGCCGGAGCACATTCGAGAGTGGCTCGCAGAGCTGGAACGAGCAGTACCCGCATCGTCGTACCGCCGTGTCATCTTCGCGAGCGTCTCGGCTGTGTTCACGGCAGCCGTGGAGGATGACCACCTGCACCGAAATCCCTGCAAGGCGAGCACCGTCCGCGCGCCTGGCCCGAACAACCGCCGTGTTGTCCCGTGGACCACGGAGCGCACGTTCGCCGTGCGCGCCGCGCTCCCCGAGCAGTACCGGGCGACCGTCGACCTGGGCGCGGGATGCGGCCTGAGGCAAGGCGAGATCTTCGGCCTTCCGGTCGACGAGATCGGGTTCGATACCGGCTGGCTGCACGTCGGATACCAAGTGAAGGTCGCGGAAGGACGGCTCGTCTTCGCGCCACCGAAGCGCAACAAGGAGCGCGACGTACCACTCGCCGATTCCGTCGCGCATGCCCTCAAGGAGCATATGGACGCCCATCCACCCGTCGAAGTCACGCTGCCGTGGCTGCGCCCCGATGGCGAGCTGCTCACCAAGCGGCTCTTGTTCGTCCGCCCCGACGGCGACGGCGCAGTGCGGCGTACGGACTTCAACACGCGGTTCTGGAAGCCCGCTCTCGTGACGGCCGGCGTCATCCCCAAGCCCAAGCCTGGCGAACGACACCAGGCGGCCCGCGAGCACGGCATGCACGCGCTCAGGCACTTCTACGCGTCCGTGCTCCTGGACGCGGGCGAGAACATCAAGGCTCTGAGTACCTACCTCGGGCACACGGACCCCGGCTTCACGCTCCGCGTGTACACGCACCTGCTCCCGAGTAGCGAGGGCCGTAGCCGCAAGGCCGTGGATTCCGTGTTTCAGCGGCCCGGTTCGCCGCCGGACGGCCCACAGACGGCCCAGGGCTAGCCAGACCGCCGAAGGGGCCCACGGTCCAAGACCGTGAGCCCCTTCCGAGCGACAGGCGAAAAGCGCTCTGACCTGCGCTTAAAGCACCGGCAGATTCTTCCTCAGCTCGAAGGCCGTCACCTCGGAGCGGTACTCCTCCCACTCCTGCTTCTTGTTGCGCAGGAAGAAGTCGAAGACATGCTCGCCGAGCGTCTCGGCGACCAGTTCGCTGCGCTCCATCAGTTCGATCGCCTCGCCCAGGTTCTGCGGCAGCGGCTCGATGCCCATCGCGCGGCGCTCCGAGTCGGAGAGCGCCCACACGTCGTCGTCGGCGCCGGCCGGGAGTTCGTAGTTCTCCTCGACGCCCTTGAGCCCCGCCGCGAGCAGCAGCGCGTAGGTCAGGTACGGGTTGGCCCCGGAGTCGATGGAGCGGACCTCGACCCGCGCCGAGCCGGTCTTGCCCGGCTTGTACATGGGGACGCGGATCAGCGCGGAGCGGTTGTTGTGCCCCCAGCAGATGTACGAGGGGGCCTCGCCGCCCGCCCCCGCGCTGCGCGCCGAGCCGCCCCAGATCCGCTTGTAGGAGTTGACCCACTGGTTGGTGACCGCGCAGACCTCTGCGGCGTGCGTCAGCAGGCCCGCGATGAAGGACCGGCCCACCTTGGAGAGCTGGTACTCGGAGCCCGACTCGTAGAAGGCGTTGCGGTCGCCCTCGAAGAGGGAGAGGTGGGTGTGCATGCCCGAGCCCGGGTACTCGCTGAACGGCTTCGGCATGAAGGTGGCCTGCACCCCCTGCTCCAGCGCGACCTGCTTCATGACCAGCCGGAAGGTCATGATGTTGTCGGCGGTCGACAGCGCGTCGGCGTACCGGAGATCGATCTCCTGCTGTCCCGGTGCGCCCTCGTGGTGGCTGAACTCGACCGAGATGCCCATGGATTCGAGCATGGTGATCGCCTGGCGGCGGAAGTCCATGCCGACGTTCTGCGGAGTGTGGTCGAAGTAGCCGGAGTTGTCGGCTGGGGTGGGGCGGGTGCCGTCGAGCGGCTTGTCCTTCAGGAGGTAGAACTCGATCTCCGGGTGGGTGTAGAAGGTGAAGCCCAGGTCGGAGGTCTTGGCCAGGATCCGCTTCAGCACATAGCGGGGGTCGGCGAAGGACGGGGAGCCGTCCGGCATCAGGATGTCGCAGAACATCCGGGCGGTACCGGGAGCCTCCGCGCGCCACGGCAGGATCTGGAAGGTACTGGGGTCCGGCTTGGCGATCATGTCGGACTCGTAGACCCGCGCGAATCCCTCGATGGCCGATCCGTCGAAACCGATGCCCTCGTCGAAGGCCTGCTCCAGCTCGGCGGGTGCCACGGCGACCGACTTCAGGAACCCGAGGACGTCGGTGAACCACAGGCGCACAAAGCGGATGTCGCGCTCCTCCAGCGTACGGAGTACGAATTCCTGCTGTTTATCCATACCGTTCCTACCTATCCTTGCTGGTCAGCCACCTGCTCCCACGCCTCCGGAGTCACCGGGGCTCATGAGCATCCCACCACACGATTTCCAGCATGTTGCGAACCCTCGTCCGAACATCTGACCCCGTTCGGGTGTACCGCAGCCTCCATTGTGAGTCACGTGGGGGCCGTGAACGAGTCAGGGTCGCCGCCCTCCCGGACGGCCCCCGCGAGGGCGGCGACCACGTCGAACACCCGCGTACGGTGTTGATGTTGTGCGGGCCGCCGGCCGGCTACCAGCGGACCAGCGCGCCCAGCAGGGACGCCCCCGCGACCAGCCACGCGACGTAGTCACCGACGTGCCCCGAGTGGAGCCGGCGCAGTGGCCGGAACCGGTCGGGGCCGCCGAGACGGTCCGGCCGGCGCACGGCCACGGTGGCCAGGGCCGCCGCGAGCACCGTGGACAGCAGTCCCAGGAGCACTCCGGCAGCCGACCACGCGGGCCCGTGGTCCGCCTTCCCCGGCATCGCCTCGTCCAGCGCGTGGCCGACCGCGCCGGCGATGCCCGGCACCACACCGGCGGCCAGTGCCCCGGCGAGCAGCACCGCCGGCACCGCGAGCATGGTGTCGGGGACGCGGGACAGCGGCCGGTCGCCGGTCTCGGGCTCCTCGTGCTCACCGCTCGTCTCGTACCGGCGGCTCTCCTCCGGGGGCCTGCCGAACCCGCCGAAGACCCGCGCGGCGACGCGCAGTACCGCTCCCCCGGTGAGCACCGACACCGCGACGCAGAGCACCGTGAGGGGGATGCCTGCCGACTCCTCGATGACCGCCTTGCCCAGGGCCGTGCCGAACGGCGGCAGCCCCGCGAGTGCGAGACCGCCGGCCGTGAACAGCACACCGACGAACGGGAGTCCACGCGCCCGGCCGTGCAGTTCGTGCTCGTCGATGGAGCCGTAACGGTCGAGGAGGATCCCGGCGCAGGCGAAGAGCGCCGCCTTCACACCCGCGTGCCCCAGCACGTACAGCGCGACGCCCGCAGACGCCTGCGGGGTGAGCAGTCCGAGGCCGACGAGGAAGAGGCCGGTGTGCGCGACGGTCGAGAAGGCGAGCAGGCGTTTGAGATGGCGCTGGTACCAGCACATGACCGCCCCGACCAGGGCGGTCAGTACGCCGAGGGTCACCAGGGCCCGCTCGGCGTCGTGCGCCGGGACGCCGCCCGGGCCGCCGAAGACCGTCCAGTAGACCCGCCCCGTCCCGTACACCCCGAGCTCGACCATCACACCGGAGAGCAGCATGCAGACCGGGGTGGGGGCGACCGCGTGCGCGTCGGGAAGCCAGAAGTGGAAGGGGACGGCGGCCGCTTTGACGAGCAGCCCGGTGAGGATGAGGACGAAGGCGGTGAGGACGAGGGCGTCCGGTCCGCCCTGCTCGTCCAGGCGGCGCCCGATGGCCCGCATACCGAGTTCACCGGTCCGTGCGTAGAGCAGCACGATCCCGGTGAGCGTGGCGTACGCGCCGAGCGAGTTGACGATGCCGAAGGTGAGGGCGCCCTGGACCGCTTTCGCCTCCTCGACCCGGTAGCCGGTGAGCGCATAGGCGACCACGCTCATCAGCTCGAAGAAGACGAAGGCGTTGAAGAGGTCCCCGGTGAGCACGAAGCCGCACATTCCTGCCTGGAAGAGCAGGACGAGCGCGGGGAACGCCCCGGCGTGCCGCAGCGGTGGCTCGTCGAAGTACCGCCAGGAGTAGGCGAGTACGGCGACGACGAGCAGGGAGATCAGCGTGGCGATGCCCAGCGCGAGCGGGTCGCCGGTGAGGACGATGCCGACGCTCTGCCCGTGCTCCGGGGTCCAGCCGCCGACCCATTCGGCTGCGTGGTCCGTGCCGCCCGCGAGCTGGACGGCGGAGAGCGCCGCGGTGCCCGCGGCGAAGGCGGCGGCGATCACTTCGGCGGCGGACCTGGGCAGCCTGCGGCCGGCGGCGACCAGGGCGACGGCCCCGGCGAGCGGGAGCGCCACGATCAGCGGCAGCAGCTGGTTCAGCTGCCCGGACCCGTTCATCCGCGCAGCTCGGAGAGTTCGTCGGGGTCGACGGTGCCGTGCCGTTTGTCGACCTGCACGACGAGCGCGAGCAGCAGTGCGGTGAGGGTGGCGCCGACCACCACGTCGGTCAGGGCCAGGGCCTGCACGACGGGATCCACCAGGGGCCGTGAGCCCGGCTTCAGATCGGAGAAGACCGGGGCGGTGCCGCCGTCGCGGTAGCCGACGGAGAGGAGGAGGACATAGGTGGAGGACTGGCAGACGGCGAGGCAGCCCACGGCATGGATGAGATTGCGGCTGGTGGCGAGGCCGTAGATACCGATGACGAAGATCCATCCGGCGATCGCGTACGGCAGTGCGGACATCATCGCGTCGCTGTCTCCGTCTCTGTCTCCTCGATCTCCAGTGCCTGGTCGAGGAAGCCGGCGAGGAGGACGACCACCGCGCAGGCGACCTCCACCCCGATGGCCGCGTTGAGCAGCGGCACGGTCCCGCCCGACGCGAGGGTGTTGAAGGTGCCGTACGGCAGGAAGTTGGCGAGGAACGAGGTCCCGCAGAGGAGTCCCGCGAGCCCCAGGACCAGATAGGCGCCCTCGCCCGCCGCGTCACCGATGTGGTAGACGCCGATGGGCCGGACCCGCTCCAGCGCCCGGTAGTCGACCGCGATGTAGAGCAGATGCAGGGCGGTGGCCATCACGACGCCGCCCTGGAATCCGCCGCCGGGGCTGAGCTGGCCGTGCGCGACCACGTACGCCCCCGCGAGCAGGGTGACGGGCAGCGCCACCAGCGCGTAGCGGCGCACGGAGCGCAGGACGGGGGCGGGCTCGGGGCGGTGCTGCCGCTCGCCCCGTGTCTGGCGCAGCAGCACGACCGTGCCGAGGACCGCGCCGAAGAGGATGCTCTCCTCCCCCAGGGTGTCGAAGGCCCGCTGGTCGAAGTTGACGGAGGAGATGACGTTGGCGGTGTGCCGGCTCAGCGCCGCCCGCACCGCGCGCTCGCCGTACGGGTGGACAGCCCCGCCGAAGCGCGGGAGCAGCCGGTACGCGCCGGCGAGCATGGCCGCGAGTCCCGCCAGGCCCAGGGCCAGCACCCACAGTCGCAGCCGTCGGCTCATCCGCTCCGCTCCTTCCGCTCGCCCCGGCGCCTGCGGCGGACCTTGCGTACGGAGAGGAGCACCAGCAGCGGGGTGAGCGCGGAGCCCACCGAGAGCTGGGAGAGCGCCACGTCCGGGGCCTGGAGGACGGTGAACAGCACGGCCAGGGCGAGGCCGAGTACCGAGAGGACCAGCGCCTGCCGGGCGGGGTCCCGGACCAGGACCGCGGCGGTCGCGGCGGCCGCGACCAGCAGCAGCGCGATGGTGATCAGCGCGTCAGTCATGGGGCGCCGCCTCCGGGACCGGGTCGTCCAGCGCCCGTGAAGCGACGACGTTGCCGACGACCAGCAGGGCCCCGATGACGAGCAGCTTGACCGTCGCCCGGCCCGGCCCGGTCACCACGCACAGCGGCAGGACGACCAGCACCGTGGCGGCGACGGCCGGCCAGCTGGTCCGGGAGCTGTGCGGCGGGTCGTCCGCCAGGTCGTCGGCGAGCAGCCGGGCGTACACCAGGGTGCCGACCGGGCCGAGTACCGCGAGAACGAGGGCGAGATCGGTGTACGCGGAGGAGCGGCCGAACCCCTGGGCGAGCAGCAGCAGGGCGAGGCAGACCAGCAGAGTGGCCTGGTTCTGGGCGACGACGCGGCGCCGCAGCGGGCCGGTGGCCACCCCCCACAGGGCCGGTGCCAGCCCGCACACCAGCAGCGCGGCGGCGGCGAAGAGCCAGCCGTTCACCGTTGCCTCACCGCCGTCCGTGCCGCGCGGGCGGCGACTGCCGCCGGCAGTGCCAACGCCGCTCCCACCGCTGCTTCCAGTACGTCCACGGTGCTGATGAGGACCAGCCACAGCGCCGTCAGAGCCGCCCACCAGAGCAGCAGTTCCGCGGCGATCGCATACTTGTGCACCCTTCGTCCACCTCCGTACGCCAGTGCCCCGGCCACAGTGCCGCACTTGTGCTGTCCGGCCCCTGTGCCATGCCGCATGCCCCGCCATTACGATCTGAGCCCCCGGACCGTCCGTATCCCACCAGGACTTGAGGACTCATCGATGGCTTCGACGCAGGGCTCGAAGAACGATCGCAGGACCCGAATAGAGGAGATGCGCCGCGCCGAGAAGTCGCGTGAGCGCCGTGTCCGTATCGCCGCGATCACGGTGGCGGCGGTCGCCGTGGCGGGTCTGGTCGGCTTCGGTACGTATCTCGTCAGCGACAGCTCGTCGGACAGCACGGCGTCCGACAGCACGGCGGACGGCGCGACGACAGCCGGGCCCATCAAGGGTGAGCGGGACTGGGACATCAAGAAGCTCGGCCGCACCCACGTCACCACGAAGGTGAACTACCCGATGACGCCGCCGGTGGGCGGGAACCACAACCAGGTCTGGATGGACTGCAACGGGAACGTCTACACCAAGCCGCTCCCCGACATGAACGCCGTCCACTCGCTGGAGCACGGCTCGGTCTGGGTCACCTACACGGACAAGGCCCCGGCGGCCGATGTGAAGAAGCTCGGCGCGAAGGTGTCGAGGACTCCGTACTCTCTGATGAGCCCGTACCCGGGCCAGTCGGGTGCGATCATGCTCAGCGCCTGGGGCAAGCAGGTGACGGTGGACGGCGCGAACGATCCGAGGGTGAACCAGTTCTTCACCAAGTACGTGCAGGGCCCGCAGACCCCGGAGCCGGGCGCGGCGTGCACGGGCGGGCTGGGCGCCCAGTGAGCAGGGGCACCCGGCTGCTGGCCGTCGCAGCCGCCGTTCTCGTCCTGCTGTGCGCGGCCGCCGGGACGATGGCGTTCACCAGGGGCCCCGGCACGCACTCCGCTCCCGCCGCGCGGACGCCCACCGAGGGATCGGCGGACGCCGGTTTCGCGCGCGACATGTCGGTCCATCACCAGCAGGCCGTGGAGATGTCGTTCATCGTGCGGGACCGCACGGACAACGCCGATGTGCGCCGTCTCGCGTACGACATCGCCAACACCCAGGCCAACCAGCGCGGCATGATGACGGGCTGGCTGAACCTGTGGGGGCTGCCGGTGAGCGACGCGGACCGGCTGCCGATGCAGTGGATGGGGATGGGCCAGGAGCCGTCCACGGACGGGGCGTTGATGCCCGGCATGGCCACCACGGCGCAGCTCTCCACCCTGCGGAAGCTGAGCGGCAGGAAGGCGGAGATCCTCTACCTCCAGCTGATGACGGCCCACCACAAGGGCGGTATCCACATGGCGGAGGGGTGTGTGCAGCTCTGCAAGGTCGGCGCGGAGAAGAAGCTGGCGCAGGGAATGGTGGCCGCCCAGCAGTCCGAGGTGCAGCTCATGGCCGATCTGCTGAAGGAAAGGGGCGCTTCGGCAACAACGGGATCAACTGCCGGTTCATGACCGTTCCTTGATCTCTTCTTGGTCATCACATACCCCTGGCATGAGCTGTTCATCGGGCAGGGTGTGGCGTACACGCGTACCTGCGACGAACCGCAACACAGGGGGTTCCATGAGATCCAGCCGCTCGAAAATGCGCGCCGGGCTGAGCGTGGCAGCGACACTGCCACTGCTCGCCGGCGCGCTGGCTCTGTCCATACCCAGCGCCAACGCCGACTCCGGTACGGGCAGCCGCCATGCACTTCAGGGCACCAAGCCGCTGTGGGCGAAGGCCTCCGCCGACCGTGGCGCGAGCGCGAACTCGGGCCAGGTGAACGCGCGCGTCTATCTGGCCGGGCGCGACGCCCAGGGCCTGACGGCGTACGCGAAGGAGGTGTCGGACCCGCAGTCCGCCTCCTACGGCAAGTACCTGAGCGCGAAGCAGGCCAAGGCCCGCTTCGGCACGACGCCCGAGCAGATCAAGCAGGTCACCGCCTGGCTGAAGTCCTCGGGTCTGAAGGTCACCGGCTCGAACCAGCACTACGTCTCGGTCAGCGGTGACGTGAGCGCGGCCGAGAAGGCCTTCTCGACGCAGCTGCACAACTACCGCAAGGGCAGCAAGACCTACCGCGCCCCGACGTCGACGGCTTCTGCGCCCGCGTCCCTCCGGGGTGCGGTGCTGACGGTGGTCGGCCTCGACAACGCGCCGCACAACGTCAAGCACGACACCACGACGCTGCCCCCGCCCAGCGCGGTCTTCAAGAACGCCGGGCCGATGTCGTCGTACTACGGCTCGAAGGTCAACAAGACGCTTCCGAACGCGTACGGCGAGAAGGCCCCCTACGCGATCAAGGGCTACACCGGTCAGCAGCTGCGCTCCGCGTACGGCGCGGGCAACAAGACCGGCAAGGGCGTCACGGTCGCCATCACGGACGCCTACGCCTCGCCGACCATCGCGCAGGACGCGACCAAGTACGCCAAGCGCAACGGCGACAGCGCGTACGCCGGCGGCCAGCTCTCGCAGGTGCTGCCGAGCGACTACACCGACATCGACGAGTGCGGCGCGGCCGGCTGGTACGGCGAGGAGACCCTCGACGTCCAGGCCGTCCACGCGGTGGCACCCAAGTCGGACATCGTGTACGTCGGCGCCGCGTCCTGCAACGACGACGCGCTGCTCGACTCGCTCGGCAAGGTCGTCGACAACCACCTCGCCGACATCGTCTCCAACTCCTGGGGCGACATCGAGGCCAACGAGACCCCGGCCGTCGCGGCCGCCTACGACCAGGTCTTCCAGCTGGGCGCCGTCGAGGGCATCGGCTTCTACTTCTCCACCGGCGACAACGGCGACGAGGTCGCCAACACCGGTACGAAGCAGGTCGACACCCCGGCCAACTCCGCCTGGGTGACGGCGGTCGGCGGTACCTCGCTCGCCGTGGGCAAGGGCGACAAGTACCAGTGGGAGACCGGCTGGGGCACCCTGAAGTCGAGCCTCTCGGCCGACAACAAGACCTGGACGGCCTTCCCCGGCACCTTCAACGGCGGCGCGGGCGGCGGCACCAGCAAGACCGTGGCGCAGCCGTTCTACCAGCGCGGTGTGGTCCCCGGGAAGCTCGCCAAGGCCAACGGCAAGACGGCCATGCGCACCACTCCGGACATCTCGGCGATCGCTGACCCGAACACCGGTTTCCTGGTGGGCCAGACGCAGACCTTCCCGGACGGTTCGCAGCAGTACAGCGAGTACCGCATCGGCGGCACCTCGCTGGCGGCTCCGGTCATCGCGGGCATCCAGGCGCTGGCGCAGCAGGCGCAGCACGGGGTTCCGATCGGGTTCGCCAACCCGTCGATCTACTCCCGCTACGGCACGCCGGCGTACCACGACGTCACCGACCACCCGCTGGGCGCGGGCCACACCCAGTCGGTCGTCCGGGTCGACTTCGCCAACAGTGTCGACGCGAGCGGTGGTCTGCTGACCTCGCTGCGGACGCTCGGCGCGGACTCCTCGCTGGTCGCCACCGTCGGCTACGACGACGTGACGGGTGTCGGCAGCCCGGGACGGACGTACATCAGCTCGTTCGCCCGTCGCTGACCGCCGCAGGCTGTCACTGACGTCCGCGGTACGGCGACCCGTCGTCGCACGCGGTAGTCACAGTCGCCGCCCCGCCCCCTGCAACCCCGCATCGCGGGTGGGGGCGGGGCGGCACTGCTGTGACATGCCGCAGCGGCCTGCCGCAGTGACATACCGCGCACCCTCCCAGCAGGACATCGCGTCAGAGAGACGATTACACTGGCCACGTGCCTCAACTACGCCTCGCACTGAATCAGATCGACTCGACCGTCGGTGACCTCGCCGGGAACGCCGAGGCGATCGTCCACTGGACCCGGCACTCCATCGAGCAGGGCGCCCATCTGGTGGCGTTCCCCGAGATGATGCTGACCGGATACCCCGTCGAGGACCTGGCCCTGCGGTCGTCCTTCGTCGACGCGTCCCGGGCCGCGCTGCGCGCGCTCGCCGCCCGGCTGGACACCGAAGGGTTCGGGGAGGTCCCCGTCGTCGTCGGCTACCTCGACCGCACCGAGAAGGCCCAGCCCCGCTACGGGCAGCCCGCGGGCGCCCCGCGGGACGCCGGGGCCGTGCTGCACCGCGGGGAGGTCGCGCTGACCTTCTCCAAACACCACCTGCCGAACTACGGCGTCTTCGACGAGTTCCGCTACTTCGTCCCCGGCGAGACCCTCCCGGTGATCCGGGTGCACGGCGTCGATGTCGCGCTCGCCATCTGCGAGGACCTCTGGCAGGACGGCGGACGGGTCCCCGCCACCCGGTCGGCTGGCGCCGGACTGCTGGTCTCGATCAACGCGTCGCCGTACGAGCTGAACAAGGACGACCAGCGCCTTGAGCTGGTCCGCAAGCGGGCCAGGGAGGCCGGCTGCACCACCGCGTACGTCGCGATGACCGGCGGCCAGGACGAGCTGGTCTACGACGGCGACTCGATCGTGGTCGACCAGGACGGCGAAGTCGTCGCGCGGGCACCGCAGTTCACCGAGGGCTGTGTGGTGGTCGACCTGGAGCTGCCCGCCGCGGGCCCGGTCCCTTCCGGCGTGGTCGCCGACGGGCTGCGCATCGAGCACGTCACGCTCTCCGACAAGCCGGTTCCCGAGTACCCGGCCGAGCTGCCCGGCGGCTACGCCGACCGGCTCGACGACGACGAGGAGCTGTACACGGCGCTGGTCGTGGGCCTGCGGGCGTACGCGGCGAAGAACGGCTTCTCCTCGGTGCTGATCGGGCTCTCCGGCGGTATCGACTCGGCGCTCGTCGCGGCCATCGCCTGCGACGCCATCGGTGCGAAGAACGTGTACGGCGTCTCGATGCCGTCCAAGTACTCGTCCGACCACTCCCGGGGCGACGCGGCCGAACTGGCCCGGCGTACCGGGCTGAACTACCGGACCGTGGAGATCGCGCCGATGTTCGACGCGTACATGGAGTCGCTCTCGCTCACCGGCCTGGCCGAGGAGAACCTCCAGTCGCGGCTGCGCGGCACCACGCTGATGGCCATCTCCAACCAGGAGGGCCAGATCGTGCTCGCGCCGGGCAACAAGTCCGAGCTGGCGGTGGGGTACTCGACGCTCTACGGCGACTCGGTCGGCGCGTACGGCCCGATCAAGGACGTCTACAAGACGTCGATCTTCCGGCTCGCCGAGTGGCGGAACCGGGCGGCGACCGAGCGGGGCCAGACGCCGCCGATCCCGGAGAACTCGATCTCCAAGCCGCCCAGCGCCGAGCTGCGCCCGGGTCAGGTCGACACGGACTCGCTGCCGGACTACGAGGTGCTCGACGCGATCCTGGCGCGGTACGTCGACGCCGACCAGGGCCTCGACTCCATTGTCGCGGCCGGGTTCGACCCGGAGCTGGTGGCGAAGACGCTCCGGATGGTGGACACCGCCGAGTACAAGCGGCGTCAGTACCCGCCGGGCACCAAGATCTCCGCGAAGGGGTTCGGCAAGGACCGGCGGCTGCCGATCACGAACCGCTGGCGCGAGACGAGCTGAGCGCACGCTCCGTACGGGGGCCTTCCGCGACCACGCGGGAGGCCCCCTTCCGCGTACCGCGGTCCAGCACGCCCGCGGTCACCGCGATGGCGAGACCGATCACGGCGAGCGCCGCGCCCACCAGGGTCGGTGACATCCAGCCCCAGCCTGCCGCGATGGCGACCCCGCCGAGCCAGGCGCCGCCCGCGTTGGCCAGGTTGAAGGCGGAGTGGTTGGAGGCCGACGCGAGGGTGGGGGCCGACCTGGCCTTCTCCATCACCAGCATCTGGAGCGGGGTCGTGGTCATGAAGCCAACCGCGCCGAGGAGCACCACGCTCAGCAGCGCGGCCCACTTCACATGGACGGTGAAGTCGAACGCGACCAGCACGACGGCGAGCCCGGCCAGCGAGCCGTACACCGTGGGGCGCAGCGCCCGGTCGCTCAGCGGCCCGGCGGCCAGCGCGCCCAGCGTCATACCGATACCGAAGAGCGCGAGCACCAGGGTCACCGAGGACTCGGAGAAGCCCATGACCTCGGTGGTGATCGAGGCGAGGTAGCTGTACACGGCGAAGACCCCGGCGAAGCCGAAGACCGCGGTGAGCAGCCCGAGGAGCACCTGCCGGTTGCCGAGGGCGCGCACCTCGTGGCGCAGGCTCTGGTGTGCGTCGACGGGGACGTACGGGATGAGCCGGGCCAGCGCGGCCAGCGCCACCAGGCCGATCACGCCGACCACGACGAAGGTGGCGCGCCAGCCGAGGTGCTGCCCGAGCAGGGTGGCGGCGGGGACGCCGACGATGTTGGCGATGGTCAGGCCGAGGAACATGGTGGCGACGGCGCGGCCGCGCCTGCCCTCGTCGACCAGGCCTGAGGCGACGACCGCGCCGACGCCGAAGAAGGCGCCGTGCGGCAGCCCGGCGAGTACCCGCCCGGCCAGCAGCCAGCCGAAGCCGGGCGCGAAGGCGGATGCCAGGTTGCCGACGGTGAACAGGGCCATCAGGAGCAGCAGCATCCGCTTGCGCGGGATCCGGGAGCCGATGGCGGTGAGGAGCGGGGCGCCGACGACGACGCCGATCGCGTAGGCGGAGACGAGATAGCCCGCAGTGGGCACGGAGGTGCCCAGGTCGTCGGCGACATTGGGCAGCAGGCCCATCATCACGAACTCTGTGGTGCCGATGCCGAACGCGGAGATGGCCAGCGCGAGCAGGGCCAGGGGCATGAAGGGAGACCTTCTCTTACGAGAGCGGAACACGGGGACGGGATCACGGGGAGTACGGGAACGGGGGCACGGCGGCGTGCCCGAGGACCAGCGTAAGTTCTCCTGCTGAACAAAGTGTCCCCGCCGTCTTGTTCCGGCAGGTGAACGCCCCGTTAAGTGATGTGCGTCTCCCGGGAACGCCTATCCCTGGAGCTTGATGCGGGCCGCGATCGGCAGATGGTCGCTGCCGGTCCTGGGCAGCGTCCAGGAGGAGACCGGGTCGGCGCCCTTGACCAGGATCTGGTCGATCCGCGCCATCGGGAACTTCGCGGGCCAGCTGAAGCCGAAGCCGTTGCCCGCTGCGCCCTGGGTGGAGCGCATCTGCGCGCTCACCGCGTTCAGCGAACGGTCGTTCATCGTCCCGTTGAGGTCACCGAGGAGCACCACGTCCTTCAGCGGCTCCTTCCTGATGGCCGCACCCAGCGCGTCCGCGCTCTGGTCGCGCTGCGACGCGGTGAACCCGGCGTCGAGCTTCACCCGCACCGAGGGGAGGTGCGCGACGTAGAAAGCGACCTTGCCCTTGGGTGTGGTGACCGTGGACCGCAGGGCGCGGACCCAGCCGAGCCTTATATTGACGGGCTCGGTGTCGCTCATCGGGTACTTGCTCCAGAGCCCGACCGTGCCCTCCACCGCGTGGTACGGGTAGGTGGCCGCGAGGGCCCTCGAGTACGTCGAGACCTTGCCCGCCGCCAGCTCCTCCAGGGCGACCACGTCGGCGCCCGAAGCGGCGACCTTCTTCGCGGTGCCCACCGGGTCGGGGTTCGCCGCGTTCACGTTGTGGGTGGCCACCACCAGGTCGCCGCCGGAGGCCGACTTGTCGGTGAGCAGTCCGCCGAAGACGTTCAGCCAGACGATGACGGGCAGCAGCAGGGCGATCAGCGCGGTGGCCGAGCGGCGCAGCAGCCCCAGAACGAGCAGGACCGGGATGCCGATCAGGCCCAGCCAGGGCAGGAAGGTCTCGGTGAGACTGCCGAGGTTGCCGATGTCGTTGGGGAGATGCCCGTGGAAGAGCATCGTCAGCGTGAGCAGAACGGCGAAGCACGCGAGGACGATGCCGCGGCGCCAGATGCCCTGGTCACCCCGCCAGCGCCCGCCGAACAGACGCCGGGAACCGGACTCGGAATGCCCGTGCTCCGAGCCGCCGTGTTCCGTGTCCGTGAAGTGCGCCTGCGCCATACCGTTGCCCTCGCTGCCTTGCCGTGCACGCCGTCCCGCCCTTGACACTAAGCGATGGAACGGCACTTTCCGCGCCGTGGGGACACGGCCGTACTGTCACGAGGACGTGGGGGTGGCACCTGGAGTTCCGGTTGTGACGGAATGCGCATATTTCAGCTGTGCTGCCCCTCGCTTCCGCGCGGAGCGAGCCCCTCCAGGAGCGCGTCCACGACCCTGGCGGCCAGATCGTCATCGAGCTCCGCTTCGGGGCGGAGCACGGTGCGCAGCAGCATGGGCCCCACGAACAGGTCGTTGATCAGGTCCGGGGCGAGGTCGGAGCGGATCTCGCCCTCCTCGATCCCCCGGCGCACGATCTCCGCCCCCATCCGGCGGCGGGCCTCGACGACCGTGTCGTGGTAGGCCCGCCAGAGTTCCGGATAGCTCTGCATCTGCGCGAAGACGTTGTACAGCAGTGTCGATGAGCGCTTCGCGAGGCCCTGCCGGCGCAGCGATTCGAGCATGGCGACCAGATAGTCGCGGACCGAGGTGCCCCGCAGCTCCGGGGCAGCGGGCTCGATGGCCTTGAGCACATCGATGAAGAGTTCTTCCTTGCCCTTCCAGCGGCGGTAGATGGTCGCCTTGCCGACGCCCGCGGTGCGGGCGACCCGCTCGATGGACACCTCGGTGAGCGGGACGCCCTCCTCCAGCAGCTTCACCACGGCCTCGACGATCGACCGCTCGACCGCCTCCGAGCGCGGCCGTCCGCGCCGCTGCTCAGCCGGCCTGTGTTCCGTCGGGGGCACGCCCGCTCCACCTCTCGCTGTCCGTTCAGTCCGTACCGATTGTCGCCGACGTGGGGACCGCCTCCACCTCCGCTCCGGCGGCGCCGCCGGACTTCGGACGACCGGGCAGGAAGAGCACCACCACGACGGCGCCGAGCAGGGCGACCCCGGCCGAGCCGAGTGCCGTCACATGCATGGCGTGCAGGAATGCGGTGTCCGCCCGGCCCGCGAGTGCGCGGCCGGCCGGGCCGAGCTTCTCCGCGATGCCCAGCGTCGCCTCGATCGACTCCCCCGCCGCCTTGCGCGCACCGGGCGGCACCGCGCCGAGGTGACCCTCGATGCCACTCCGGTACGAGGCGGAGAGCACCGACCCCAGGACGGCGACCCCGAGCGCCCCGCCCACCTGGCGGAAGGTGTTGTTGATCGCGGAACCGGAACCGGCCTTCTCACGGGGCAGCGACTGCATGATCGAGACGGTGACCGGCGGCATGATGTGGGCCATTCCCGTGCCCATGACGAAGAAGACGGCCTCCATCACCCAGATGGGCGTACCAGCGCCGAAGAACGCGAAACAGCCAAGCCCGGCGGCGACCAGCACCATGCCGGCCGTGCAGACGGCGCGGGCGCCGAACCGCTCGACGACGAGCCTGGCCCGCGGCGAGAAGATCATCTGGGCTGCGGCGAGCGGGAGCAGCAGGACGCCGGACTCCAGCGCGCTGTAGCCGCGGACGCTCTGCATGTAGAACGCGGAGAAGAAGGTGACGCCCATCAGCGCGAAGAAGACCAGCGCGATGGCGGCGACGGCCGCGGAGAACGCCGGGTTCTTGAAGTAGGTGACGTCGATGGCCGGGTGGCTGCTGTGCTTCTCGTACAGCACGAAGCCGGTCAGTACCGCGACCCCGCCGAGCGTGGTCAGCAGTACGGACGGCGCCGTGAAGTCGGCCAGTTCGCCGCCGCGGATGATCCCGTACACCAGCAGCACCAGGCCGACGATGGACAGGCTCACGCCCACCGGGTCGATGTGGCCGGGGTTGGGGTCCCTCGAATCGGGGACCAGCAACACCATCGCGATCAGCGCGACGATCACCACCGGCACATTGACCAGGAACACCGAGCCCCACCAGAAGTGTTCGAGCAGCACTCCGCCGGTGATCGGGCCGATGGCGATGGCCAGGCCGACGCCGCCGGCCCAGATACCGATGGCCTTGGGCTGCTCCTCGCGCTCGAAGACGTTCATCAGCACGGCGAGAGTGGCGGGCATCACGAAGGCCCCGCCGAGGCCCATCACGGCCCGGAACGCGACGAGTTCGGCCGGCGAGGTGGAGAGCGCGGCGAGCACCGAGCCGATTCCGAAGACCGCGAGCCCGAAGAGCAGGACCTTCTTGCGGCCGATGCGGTCACCCAGAAGGCCCGCGGTGAAGAGCAGTCCGGCGAAGACCAGCGTGTAGGCGTTGATCGCCCATTCCAGCTGGCTCTGGGTGGCGCCGAGTCCGGTCGGCGCGGGGGCGGCGATGGTCTTGACCGCCACATTGAGGATGGAGTTGTCGAGCACCACTATCAGCAGGCTCAGCATCAGCGCGGCCAGGATCGCCCAGCGGCGCCGGTGTACGGCTTCGGGTATGCGGGGCGCTGCGACTGGCCCCGTGGAGTTGGTCATGCGGACAGCTTAGCAATTTCGATACGACACCGTCTCGTATCGAAAAGATTTTACCCGGCGGCCGGTTGCGGGCCCGGAGCCCACTTCCGTACGACGGCGGTCCGGTGCAACCATGGAGGCGGTCCGGGGACGCCGTCAGGGCGCCTCGAGATGACGAACAGGAGCGTTGCGATGACGCGCGCGTTGAACCCCCAGAGCCCCACCGCCTCCGCCGGGAAGCCCGCCGACAGCAGCAAGGCGCTGTACGGCGGCCGGAGCAGCAGGCGCATCACCGTCCACGACATCGGCGGCGCCAAGGAGCGCGGCGAGAAGTGGCCCATGCTCACCGCGTACGACGCGATGACCGCTTCCGTCTTCGACGAGGCAGGCATCCCGGTGATGCTCGTCGGCGACTCGATGGGCAACTGCCATCTCGGCTACGACACCACGGTCCCGGTCACCCTCGACGAGATGACGATGCTCTCCGCCGCCGTCGTACGCGGCACCTCAAGGGCGCTGATCGTCGCCGACCTGCCCTTCGGCAGCTACCAGGAAGGCCCCGTCCAGGCACTGCGCAGCGCGATGCGGCTGATCAAGGACGCGGGCGTGGGCGCGGTGAAGCTGGAGGGCGGCGAGCGCTCCCACCAGCAGATCGATCTGCTCGTGCGGTCCGGCATCCCCGTCATGGGGCACATCGGGCTGACGCCGCAGTCCGTCAACTCCATGGGCTACCGGGTGCAGGGCCGCGGCGAGGAGGCCGCGCAGCAGCTGCTGCGCGACGCCAAGGCCGTGCAGGACGCGGGCGCGTTCGCGGTCGTACTCGAACTCGTACCCGCCGAGCTGGCCGCCGAGGTCACCCGCATCCTGCACATTCCGACGGTCGGGATCGGCGCCGGCCCCGAGTGCGACGCGCAGGTGCTCGTCTACACCGACATGGTCGGTCTGACGGGCGGCAAGGTGCCGCGCTTCACCAAGCAGTACGCGGACCTCCGCCGGACGCTCGGCGACGCGGCGAAGGAGTTCGCCGACGAGGTCGTCGGCGGGACGTTCCCGCAGGAGCAGCACACCTTCCACTAGGTCCTGTCCGGCCCTTCCCGGGCCCCTTCGAGGCCACTGCCGCACGGACCGACAGCCCGCCGACATCCCCCATCGGCGGGCTGTCGGCATTCTGTCGGTGACTTGTCAGTGGTGGCTGGTCTGATAGTCGGCATGACGCGAATCGACAAGAACCCCGGGAACGGCGGACCCGCCGTACAGGTGCGGGGGCTGGTGAAGCACTACGGGGACACGAAGGCCCTGGACGGCGTGGACCTGGACGTCCGGGAGGGCACGGTCCTCGGTGTGCTCGGGCCCAACGGCGCCGGGAAGACCACCCTCGTACGAGTCCTCTCCACCCTGTTGCAGCCCGACTCGGGCACCGCGACCGTGGCCGGCTACAACGTCCTGACCCAGCCCCGGCAGCTGCGCCGGGTCATCGGTCTCACCGGGCAGTACGCATCGGTCGACGAGAAGCTCTCCGGCTGGGAGAACCTCTACATGATCGGCAGGCTGCTCGACCTCCCCCGCAAGGACGCCAGGCGCCGCGCGGACGAGCTGCTTGAGCGGTTCTCGCTGACGGAGGCCGCCAAGAAGGCCGCGATGAACTACTCGGGCGGGATGCGCCGCAGGCTCGACCTGGCCGCTTCCATGATCGGCAACCCGTCGGTGCTCTTCCTCGACGAGCCGACGACCGGTCTCGACCCCCGTACCCGCAACGAGGTCTGGGACGAGGTGCAGCGGATGGTCGCGGAGGGGGCGACCGTGCTCATCACCACCCAGTACATGGAGGAGGCCGAGCAGCTCGCCAACGAGCTGACGGTCATCGACAAGGGCAAGGTCATCGCCAACGGCAAGGTGAACGAGCTGAAGGCGAAGGTCGGCGGCCGCACCCTCCGGATCGAGCCGAGCGACCGTGCTCAGCTGCCCGCCATGGCGCGCGCCCTGGCCGAGGCAGGGCTCGACGGTGTCGCCGGCTCGCAGGCGGTGCCCGACGAGGGCCTGCTCAATGTGCCGATCCTCAGCGACGAGCAACTGACCGCGGTGGTCGGCCTGCTGGCCTCGCGCGGCTTCGGCATCACCAACATCGGTACCCATCTGCCCAGCCTGGACGAGGTGTTCCTGGCCATCACCGGCCAGAAGCCCACCGTGCAGGACGGCTTCGACGAGAACGAGAAGACGGACCAGGTCCAGGAGGCCGCGGTATGAGCACGGCAACGATCGAGAAACCGGCACCCGCCGTGACTGCCGCGACCGCCGGTGAGGGGCGGATCGGGCTGCGGGCCAATCTGCGCCACATCGGAGCGCTGGCCCGGCGCAACGCGCTGCAGATCAAGGCAGATCCGGAGTCGATGTTCGACGTCCTGTTCATGCCGATCATCTTCACCCTGCTGTTCGTGTTCGTCTTCGGCGGCGCCATCGCGGGCAAGGGCAACCAGACGCAGTACGTCGACTACGTCGTCCCCGGCCTGATGGCGATGATGGGCATGAACATCGCCATGGCCGTCGGCACCGGGGTCAACGACGACTTCAAGAAGGGGGTGATGGACCGGTTCCGCAGTATGCCCATCGCCCGGTCGTCCGTCCTCATCGCGAAGATCGTCGTGGAGATCGGCCGGATGCTGGTCGCCATCACGATCCTGCTGACCGTGGGCTTCATCCTCGGTCTCACCATCCACACCTCGGTGCTCTCGCTCTTCGCGGCGATCGGCCTCTCGCTGGTGTTCGGCGCCTCGCTGATGTGGATCTTCATTCTGCTCGGACTGACCATGAAGACGGTGCAGGCCGTCCAGGGGATGGCCATGCTGGTTCTGATGCCGCTGCAGTTCGGCTCGTCGATCTTCGCCCCGCCCACCACGATGCCCGGCTGGCTCCAGGCGTTCACCGACTACAACCCGCTCTCCAACCTCGCGGACGCGGCACGGAACCTGGTGAACGGCGGCCCGGTCGCCCACTCCGTGCTGATGACGCTCGGCTGGTCGGTGGCGATCACCGCGCTCACCGCTCCGCTGGCGATCCGGAAGTTCCGCAAGAAGACCTGACCGGGCCGCCGGGTCCGCCGGCCCGGCGGTCCCGTTCACCGATCGCGTCGCTCCACCAGGGCGGTGGCCTCCTCCGGGGTGAGGCCACCGCCCTCGGCGTACGCACGCTCGTAGCCGGCGTCCCCCAGCGCTGCGCGGGCGGCCGCCTCGGCCTTCCCTCGGTTGGCGCGCTCCGTGGCCGCGCTGAAGTGGCCGGGCGGCAGCTGCGCGTCGGATGACGCGATCAGCCGCGCCGCGTCCCGGGCGTCCGCCGGATCGCCGAGGCCCGCCAGCGACCAGGCATACGTCACCAGATGGGTGGCGGGCATCTGCGGGGCCACCATCAGCGACAGCGGATCACGGGTCCGGGTCAGCGCCTTCCGTGCATGGTCGATGCCGTCGGCGTACCGGCCTTCCTCGTTGTCGAGCCAGGCCGTCAGACCGAGCAGGATGCCCTCGAAGACGGCGAGCGGACCCGACGTGAACTTCTCGTGCAGCAGGTCCAGTTCGACCCGTGCTTCCGCCGTCCGGCCGCTGCGGCCCAGCCACATCGCGAGGAACATCCGGGCCATCGGCCAGACCTCGTGCCCGAGGTCGGGGCCCTGCTCCTCCGCCAGGAGTTCCCGCAGGATCGCCTCGCCCTCATCGCCGCGGCCCGCTTCGAGGAGCACCCCGGCGTGCCGCGCCCGCAACACCGCGACCTGGGTCCGGGCGCCGAGCTTCTCGGCGTAGCCCAGGGCCATCCGGTAATCCTCACCAGCGAGCAGGAAGTCGCCGCGCCGCTCACGCGCCTCGCCCCGCGCCGAGAGCGCCTCGCCGGCGCCCCAGGCGTCGCCGAGGCGGATGAAGATGTCGAGGGCCTCCTCGGCGTCCCTGGACGCGTCGCCCGCCCAGTCGCTGCGATTGGCCAGGATGTTGGCCCGCATCTGCAGGGCGGAGGCCAGCTCCCACTCGTAGCCGAAGTTCCGGCAGGAACGCACCGTCTCGTCGAGCACCACCCGCAGCTGGTCGGGGGAGCCGGTGCCGGTGAGCATGACGGCGAAGAACCAGAGCGAGGCGGGGCTCCGGCAGGTCTGCGGCAGCCCGGGCCCGTAGGCCTCCACCACCCGGCTGAGCCGCTCCCTGCTCTCCGGTGTGTTCCAGTCGTCGAAGTCGTGGTCGGCCGAGGTCAGGTGGATCAGCCGCACCCCGCGCCGCGCCTCCTCCAGGAGTTCGGGGCTCATCGGCGGCGGGGCGTCCGTGCACCGCGCGTGCAGCGGCGGGGCCTTCACGACCGGCGGTTCGAACGGGTCGGGGCCGAGTTCCGCGGTCGCGGCGGTCCAGTGCCTGGAGTCGCTGCGCAGATCGCGCATCTGCCAGAACCAGGCGAGGGAGTGCACCAGGATCAGCGCCTCCTGCTCGTCGCCCGCGGCGACGGCACGGCGCAGGGCGGTGCGCACGTTCTCGTACTCGCGCACCAGCAGGTCGATCGCCGCGCGCTGCCCGTGCCCGCGCAGTTCGGGGTCGGCCCGCCTGGCAAGCTCCCGGTAGTGCACCAGGTGGCAGCGCTCGGCATCGGCGCGGTCCCCGGCCTCGTCCAGCCGCTCGGCCGCGTACTCGCCGACGGTTTCGAGCAGCCGGTAGCGCATGTCGCCTTCGCCCGAAGGGGCCGCCACCACCAGGGACTTGTCGACCAGTGAACCCAGTACGTCCAGGGCGTCGGCGCCGCACACCGCCTCCACCGCGGTGAGCCCGCAGCCCCCGGCGAAGACGGAGAGCCTGCGCAGTACGGTGCGCTCCGGCCCGTCCAGCAGGTCCCAGGACCAGTCGACGACCGCCCGCAGGGTCTGCTGGCGCGGCAGGGTGGTCCGGGCGCCACCGGTGAGCAGCCGGAACCGGTTGTCGAGGCGGTCGGCGATCTGGCGCGGGGAGAGCATCCGCAGCCGGGCCGCGGCGAGTTCGATGGCCAGCGGCAGTCCGTCGAGGCGGCGGCAGATCTCGGTGGCGGCCGCCGGGTCGTCGTCGATCCGGAAGCCCGGTCTCGCGGCGCTCCCGCGCTCGGCGAACAGCCGCAGCGCGGACGGCTGGGGCAGCGGTTCGAGGGGGCGTACGACCTCGCCGGGCACCCCGAGCGGCTCCCGGCTGGTGGCGAGGATCGTCAGACCGGGGCAGTGTGCGAGGAGTTCCTCGGCGAGGGTGGCGGCGGCCCCGATGACGTGCTCGCAGTTGTCGAGCAGGAGCAGCATCCGGCGCCGCGCGCAGTGCTCGGCGAGCCGGGTGAGGGGGTCGTCCGCGTGCCGGTCGGCGGCGCGTATCTCCTCGGCGCCCGCACCGCGCAGCACCGTCTCGCGGGCGCCGAGTGCGCCCAGTACCGCTTCGGGCACGGTCTCCGGGTCGTCCACCGGGGCCAGTTCGGCCAGCCACACCCCGTCGGGCCAGGCTCCGGCGGCGGCCTCGGCCGCCTCCTGCGAGAGCCGGGTCTTGCCGGCCCCGCCGGGGCCGAGCAGCGTGACGAGCCGGGCCGACCCGAGGTCGCCGCGCAGGGCGTCGATGTCGCTCTCACGTCCGACGAAGCTGGTCAGCCGGGCCCGCAGGTTGCCGGGCGGGCGTCCGGGGGCCGGGGCGGGGCTCGCCTGCTCAGAGGTGTCCAGGCCCGGCGGCTGCCGGTCAGTGATCTGCCCGCTCGGGGGCTGCTGGCCCGGGGTCTCCGGTCCGGCGGCGGGTGCGGCCGGGGCCTGCCCGTCCGGCCGGTGCTCTGCGGCGGGCTCGCCGGATGACAGCAACTCGGCGTACAGCGAGCGCAGTTCGGGCCCCGGGTCCACGCCGAGCCGCTCCACGAGGCCGCGCCGCACCTCCTCGTACGCCACCAGCGCCTCCGCCGTCCGCCCCGCGTCCCGCAGCGCCCGGATCCGCAGGGCCTGCAGCGGTTCGTCGATCGGATGGCCGGCGCAGAGCGCGGCCAGCTCCGGCAGCGTCTCATCGGCCCGGCCGAGCGCGAGCGCGGCGCCGAGCGCCGCCCGGCGCGTGTCCAGCCGCCGGGCCTCCCAGCGGGCCGCCACCGCCGTGCGGTCGGGGAGGTCGGCGAGCACCATCCCCCGCCACAGCGCCAGCGCGTCCTCCAGGAGAACGGCCGCCTTGGCCGGGTCGCCCTCGTCCAGCGCCCGCGCCCCCTCCCCCGCCAGCCGCTCGAACCGGTACAGATCGACGTCGTCCGGATCGGCGCACAGCCGGTACCCGCCGTCCACGGAGACGACGGCCGCATGTCCGATGGCCCGCCGCAGCCGGGCCACCAGCGCCTGGAGCGCGCCGGTGGCGTCGGCGGGCGGCTCGCCGTCCCACACCTCGCCGACCAGCACGGCCGCCGGGACGGTCCGTCCGACGCGCAGCGCCAGCACGGTGAGGAGAGCACGCAGCCGCGCCCCGCCGAGGGCGACGGCCGTGCCGTCGGGGCGGAGCGCCTGGGTCGTGGAGAGGATCCGGTAGCGCACGGGCCCATTGTCCGTTACCCGGCGCACCTCAGCCGCCCGGTCTTTCCAGCTCGACCAGGACACCGGTCGCACGCCTGTCGTGACCCGGCGCGCCGGCCCCGTCCGCCTCCCGGCTGAACCACTTCGGGCAGCGCCGCACGGACCGCAGCCCGAGCCGCCCCGGCACGGGCTCGTACCCGGACCCGCTCGTCGCCTCCACGAACTCCTCCGTCATCACCTGGATCGACCGGACGCGCGCCGTCAGCGGCTCCGCCTCCGGACCGCCCATGCTGTGGTTCGAGACGCGGAGCGTCCCGTCGGGCAGGCCGGGGCCGGCCCCGGCGTACGGGCCCACGGTCCAGGTGACCTCGTCGCCCACCGAGAACGGGGTGCCGCAGCACTCCATCTCCCAGTCCGCGTACACCACCTGCCATACCGTCATGCCCCCACCCTGCCCGGAACCCCTCCCCGACCGCGAGACGTTTAGCGCGTGTCACCTGTACGGTCGGAGCTCTTGAGACACGGCCGCCCACGCACCGCCCACCCATCAGGAGCTCCGTCCATGACCACCGCCTTCACCCGCCGCAGCGAGCGGCGGATCAGTCCGGTCTTCCTGGGGATCGTCGCTGTCATGGCGGTCACCGGCTGGGCGGTGTGGGCGGACTTCGCGAAGGTCCCCGGTTTCTCGGTGTTCCTCTTCGTGACGTCGGCGTGGGTGGTGTCGCTCTGTCTGCATGAGTACTCGCACGCGCGCAGCGCCCTGCACAGCGGTGACATCTCGGTCGGCGCGAAGGGCTATCTCACCCTCAACCCGATGAAGTACACACACGCGATGCTCTCCATCGTGCTGCCGCTGATCTTCCTGGTGCTGGGCGGGATCGGTCTGCCCGGTGGCGCGGTCTTCATCGAGCGGGGCCGGATCAGGGGCCGCTGGCGGCACAGTCTGATCTCGGCGGCGGGACCGCTGACGAATGTGCTGTTCGCGTTCGTCTGCACGGCGCCGTTCTGGCTGCACGCGCTGGACGGCGTACCACCGCTGTTCCGCTACGCGCTGGGCTTCCTCGCGCTGCTCCAGTTCACGGCGGCGATCCTGAACTTCCTGCCGGTGCCGGGGCTCGACGGGTACGGCGTGATCGAGCCCTGGCTGCCGCACAGCGTCCGCCGCCAGGTCGAGCCGTTCGGGCAGGTCGGGATGATCGCGGTGTTCGCGCTCCTGTGGATCCCGTCACTGAACCACGCGTTCTTCGACCTGATCGACGCGATCCTGCGCGGTGTCGGGGTCAGCGGCAACGACACGTACTGCGGGCAGAACTTCTACCGCTTCTGGTACGGGCAGCCCGCCGGGTTCTTCTGCCCGCGGTAGCGCGAGCGGCGCGGCCGGGTCAGCGGGCGGCTCGGCGTCAGCGGGTGACGGGGGCGCTCGCCGACTTCGCGGCGCGGCTCTTGCGCAGATAGAACCAGGCCATGTTCGAGGAGAGTCCCGCCAGCAGGATCCAGACGATCCCGATGAGGCTGCCCTGGACGAAGGAGACCACGGCCGCTGCTACGGCGAGGGCGCAGACGACGAGGGCGTACAGAGCGAGGCGGGGCATGGGGGCGGCTCCTGTCCGGGGGCTGAGTCGGTTCGCCCCCCAGTGTCCCCCATGCCCGATCGCACTCACACGTCGGTGACGCGCAGCCCCGCGTGGGCCTTGTAGCGGCGGTTGACCGAGATCAGATTGGCGACCAGCGACTCGACCTGGTGGGCGTTGCGCAGCCGGCCGGCGAAGACTCCGCGCATCCCGGCGATCCGCCCGGCGAGCGCCTGCACGATCTCGACGTCGGCGCGCTCCTCGCCCAGCACCATCACATCGGTGTCGATCTCGTCGATCGCCGGGTCCTGGAGCAGTACGGCCGAGAGATGGTGGAAGGCGGCGGCCACCCGGGATTCCGGCAGCAGGGCGGCGGCCTGCTCGGCGGCGCTGCCCTCCTCGGGCTTCAGGGCGTACGCGCCCTTCTTGTCGAAGCCGAGCGGGTTGACGCAGTCGACCACGAGCTTGCCGGTCAGCTCTTCGCGCAGCGACTCCAGGGTCTTGGCGTGCCCGTCCCAGGGCACGGCCACGATCACCACATCGCTGCGGCGTGCGCACTCGGCGTTCTCCGCGCCCTCGACACCGTTCCCGAGCTCTCCGGCCGCGGCCTCGGCCCGCTCGGCGGCGCGCGAGCCGATGATCACCTTCTGGCCCGCCCTGGCCAGCCGGTAGGCGAGCCCGCGCCCCTGGTCGCCGGTCCCGCCGAGGACGCCGACGACCAGGTCCGAGACGTCGGGCAGGTCCCAGGGGTCCTTGGCGGCCGGCTGCTGTGCACTGTCGGTGGAAGTCATGGCCCGACCATACTTGCCGGCCCCCGATGCCCGTACGGGTGATGACCGGCCAACGGCCCGCGCCGGGCGGCACGGTGGGGCAGGATGCCGGGCCATGGATGCCGTACGGGTGGCGCTGCTCCGGGAAGTACTCGCCGGGACCGAGTGGCCGCGCGCCGCCCGCCGGTTCGCCACCGCGCTGCGGTCGTCCGTGGTCCCGCACGGCGGGGGGCTGCTCCTGGTGGGGACCGAGCGGTACGAGCCCTGGCATCTGGCGGCCCATCTCGTGGACGAGGCCGCCTGGTCGGGGCTGCCCGAGCTGGCGCCCACGCTGGTACGGCACCGGGTCGGGGGCGGTGAGCCCGCGCATCTCTCCGTGGGGCTCGGGCGGATCGAGGCGGCGGGGCGCGGCGAGACGCTGCTCGTCGTCGCGCCGGGGCTGCCGGGCGCGGGGCTTCTCGAACGGGTGCACGGGGCGCGGCGGGCGGGTGCCACCGTGCTGACGCTGGACGGCGGGGATCCGGAGGTGCACGGTCTCGCACACGAGACGCTGACCGTGGCGGACGGCGACGAGGTGGATCTCGACACCGTGCAGCACCTGGTCAGCGCGGCCGCAGGGGAGAACAGCCTGCCCGCGCAGCGCGGCAAGCCGCGCTTCCGCGACCGTCTGTCGCGCCTCGCCGACCAGCTGACGGCTCCCCCGCCGGGCCGCTGGTAAACCGGTTGCGGCCGGGGCGCGAAGCGGCCGAGCATGACCCCTTGTGGCTCCTCGCACGCGGCTCGGCGCGATCCTCCCCGACCTCACCCCCTGGCGCTCGTCGCGGGAGTTCCGGCTGCTCTGGGTCCAGGGCCTGATCGCCTTCTTCGGCAGCTCGATGGCGCTGATCGCGCTGCCGCTCCAGATCAAGGACCTCACCGACTCCCCGGCAGCTGTGGGTGCGATGGGGGCGGTGGAGCTGGTGCCGCTGGTCGTCTTCGGGCTGTACGGCGGCGCGCTCGCCGACGCGGCCGACCGGCGCAAGGTCATCCTGGCCACCGAGGCGGGGCTCGGGTTGCTGGCCGTACTGCTCCTGGTGAACGCGCTGATCCCCGCGCCGATGCTCTGGCCGCTGTACGTCGTGGCGGCCGGGGTCTCGGCCCTCGCCGGGCTGCAGCGGCCCGCGCTCGACTCGCTGCTGGCGCGGATCGTGCCGCACGACCAGCTCACCGCGGCCGCCGCGCTGAACGCGCTGCGCTGGCAGACCGGTGCGATCGCGGGCCCGGCGCTGGCGGGCGTGGTCGTTGCGTACGCCGGATACCCCACCGCATACAGCGTCACCGTGCTGGGCTTCGCCGTCTCGGTGGCCATGTGCACCCGGCTGTCGCCCGCGCCGCCGTCCCACGACGCCGAGCGGCCTTCGCTGCGCGGGATCGCGCAGGGCGCACGGTACGCGTGGAGCCGCCCGGTGCTGCTGGGGACGTACGCGATCGACCTGGCCGCGATGTTCTTCGCCTACCCGAACACGGTCTTCCCCTTCCTCGCAGACGATCTGCATGCCACCTGGGCCCTGGGGCTGATGTATGCGGCGGGGTCGGTGGGATCCGTGCTGCTCAGCCTGACCAGCGGCTGGACGTCACGGGTCAGACGGCACGGGCTCTTCGTGGTCTTCGGGGCGGCGGGCTGGGGCCTGGCGATCACGGCGGCCGGCTGGTTCGCCAATGTCTGGCTGGTGCTGCTCTGCCTGGTGTTCGCGGGCGCGGGCGACATGCTCAGCGGACTCGGCCGCTCCACCATCTGGAACCAGACCATCCCGGAGGAGCTGCGCGGGAGACTCGCGGGCATCGAGGTGCTCTCCTACAGCGTCGGGCCGCAGCTGGGCCAGGTCAGGGCGGGCACCCTGGCGGGCTGGACCGGGACCCGGAACGCGATCTGGAGCGGTGGTCTCGCGTGTGTCGCGTCGGTGGGCGTGCTCGCCGCGGTGCTGCCGAAGCTGCTGACGTACGACGCGGACACGGACACCGACGCGCAGCTGCGCCGCGCCCGCAAGGAGGAGGCGGCGGCTGCGGCGGCAGCGGCCATCTGACCGGACCCGCCGGAGCGGCCGGACCTGCCGGACCCGCGGAGCGGTCGGGTCCGGCCGGCCGGGATGCCGGCGCCGGGGCGGTCAGCCCTCCTCGTCGGTGGGGGCGCTCTTGTCGTCGTTCCACTTGGGGTCGGTGTCCCACTCCAGGTTGCGCTCGGCCACCTTGTCCATCGCGTGCGCCGCCTCCTCGCGGGTGGCGTAGGGGCCGAAGCGGTTCTTACCCGGGCACTCGGGACCGTCTTCGACCTTTTTGTGCTGGAGGCAGTAGTACCAGTCGCCCGGCTGCGCGGTCGTTCGCCTCTTGAACAAAGCCATGGCCGGTTCCTCTCTCATACACTCGCTGGCATGTCTGGCCAGTCACTGCTCGTACCAGGGGAGCTTTCTCCCACCCGTTCCGTACCCGGAAACATCCGGCGTCCCGAGTACGTGGGCAAGCCCGCGCCGACGCCGTACACCGGGCCGGAAGTCCAGGATGCCGACACCATCGAGCGTATGCGCGTCGCGGGCCGTATCGCCGCGCAGGCGATGGCGGAGGCCGCCAAGCACATCGTGCCCGGTGTGACGACGGACGAACTCGACCGGGTCGCCCATGACTTCATGTGCGACCACGGCGCCTATCCGTCGACCCTCGGCTACCGCGGGTTCAAGAAGTCTCTCTGCACCTCAGTCAACGAAGTCATCTGCCACGGGATTCCGGACTCCACCGTGCTCCGGGACGGCGACATCGTGAACCTCGACGTCACCGCGTACATCAACGGGGTGCACGGGGACAACAACGCCACCTATCTCTGCGGGGACGTCGACGAGGAGTCCCGGCTCCTGGTGGAGCGCACCCGGGAGTCGCTCGCCCGTGCCATCAAGGCGGTGCGGCCCGGCCGCCAGATCAACATCATCGGGCGGGTCATCGAGTCGTACGCCAAGCGCTTCGGCTACGGCGTCGTCAAGGACTTCACCGGGCACGGCATCAGCACGTCGTTCCACTCGGGGCTGATCGTCCCGCACTACGACAGCCCGTACGCCACGGAGCTGATCCGGCCCGGGATGACGTTCACGATCGAGCCGATGCTCACCCTCGGCTCGTACGAGTACGACATGTGGGAGGACGGCTGGACCGTGGTGACCAAGGACCGTAAGCGGACCGCGCAGTTCGAGCACACGCTCGTGGTGACGGAGACCGGGGCGGAGATCCTGACGCTGCCCTGAGCCCGCTCGCGGGAGTTCACACCGCCCGGCGCCTGCTCACCTCGGGCGCCGGGGCGCGCGAGCCGGTGAGGAGCCGGCGGGCGGCGTCCCAGCCCGCGTACCGGGCGGACGCCACCGCCGCCTCGTCGTCGCCGAGTATCCGCAGCCACGCGCCGCAGTCGTGCGGCAGCACGCTCACCCCGTACGGCAGCCCCATACCGTCAAGGGCGGCGTGCAGGGCGTCGGCCACCTCGGCGGCGGGCGTCCGGCCGGTCACGACGAAGAGCGAAGCCAGCTGGGTGTGCCCGGAGAGCACGCCAGGACCTGCCCCATCGTGCCGGTCGGGGCAGAGCCGTACCGCGTCGAGGGCCAGCAGCCTGCCGTGCGGCCGGCGCACCTCCAGGTCGAGGCCGAGCACATACCCATGGCGTGCACCGGGGCCCGGCCGTCCCGCCGCCACCGTCTCACCGATGACGACGGTGGCGGCGGGGTCCGCGGTGATCACGGTGCGCTGGTAGAGCCGGGCGCCGGGGAGGGGGAGCAGCGGATCCGGCAGATACTCCAGATACGCGTCGGGCCCCGCCGAGAGGTTGACCAGCCGGGTGGCACAGCCCCGCTCCATCGGCCGGACCTCGGTCGCGGCCCCCGTCGAGAGATGCACCTCGGTCTCGGCACCGCAGCAGACATCGATGCGCTGGCGGTCCTCCTGGATCAGGCCGCCCACGACCGGCGCCAGCCGGACGAACGCCATCTGTGGCCGCAGTGGGTCGGGGTACTGCGGCCGGCCTGTCCGCAGCGGCATCCTGCTGTACCGGCGGACCAGTTCGGTGCGTCCGCTCAGCCGCTCGAATCCCATCTCCAGGAGACCGACCCGGGTGGACGGTTCCGCGGATCCAGCGATGGATTCGCCGGCGGATTCACCGGCGTCGGGCAGGTGCCGGGCCACCTCGGGCGGTATCCGGCCGGGGGTGTGGTGCGCGGCGGACAGCCGCGACTCCCCCTTCGCGCGTCCCGTCCCCGAGGTCTCGGGCATCTCGTCCGTGACAAGCGCCATGTCAGACCACCGCCCCGTGCAGGACACCTGGCAAAGAGAGTCCGGCGTGGCAGCGGACCGCACGCAACACCCTGTCGTTCATGGTGATTCCTTCCGGTCTCTGGCGGCCGGTGGGCCGGCAGGTCGTGCGCTGCGTACCGGATCAGCCGGCGGACGCCGGCGCCGGCGCACGGCCGGGGAGCCCCGACAGGGCTTCGGCCGCGGGCACACAGCCACCCAGATCGGCGAGTTCACGGCAGAGGGCGTCCGCCGTCACTTCCCCGATCACCGGGACCGCCGCGCGCAGCAGCAGTTGCGCGGCGCCGTGGTCGGCCGCGCCCGTCCGCCGGGCCGCGTCGGCGAAGGCGGCGCAGAACGCGAACAGGTCCGCGGCCACGGCCTGTTGGCGCGGTACGCCCGCACCGGCCTGGATGACCGCGGAGACCACGGCCCGGCTGCCGGGTGCCTCCCTGCGCGCGACCAGGGCGGCGAACTCCTCCACGGCCTCGCTGGGGAACACGGCACGGCCCAGGTCGAGCATCCGCCGGCCGGTCCGGGTCGCTGCCGCCCGCTGCTCCCGGCCGAGCTTGGTGGCGTGCAGCCGTTCGTCGATCTCGGCCACCTCACCCCAGCAGCCCTCCGAAGCGGCGACGTGGGCGAGGGCGAGGGCCGTCGCGTCGGACGGGCCGACGCCACGGCGCAGCAGGGCGTGGAGCAGGGGCTCCAGGCCGGCCCGGTCCACCCGGTGCGGCTGGACCAGGCAGTCCCACTCGTAGGCGGGGTTGCACCCGCCGCCCGGGAACTCGGGGTCCGCCAGTTGCAGGCTGACCAGCAGGGAAGCGTACGGGCCCGGGACGACCGGGTCTGCGGGCGTCACCGGACGCGGGGGCAGGGCGGGCAGCACGGCACGCGGCGCCCCGATTCGGCTCCGAGCGGACCGTCGGCACGTGGGACGACCGGGGGGTCATCTCCGTACGGGTACACCGGCTGGCCGGCCATGGTTGCCTCGTTTCGGCAGTTCGAACAGATCACTGATTCGGGCAGATCACTGAGTGAAGTGGAGTCGGGCACGGCGAAGGCCGCGCTTCCGACGCTACGAGAGCCGGGCGGACCTGCCACTCCAGTCGGCCCGTTGGAGTGAGCGGCGCCGCACCGGCGCGGGGCGGGCTCGATCGGGCAACAGCCGGCCCAGCCGCGGCGGTGACCGGCCAGGACCGGACCCAGGAGAAATGAGACCTGAATCACAACACGGGCAGGTATCGGTGAGGTAAGCCTCGGTTAAGTTAGGGCTGCCTCACTCGACCATTCACCCAGCGCGGAGCCCCTATGAGACCCGTCCGACTCTCTGTTGTCACCGCCGCCACGGCGGTGGCCGCTCTGACCGCCGTCACGGGCTGCGCCGAGAAGAGCGATGCCAAGGCGGGCGGCAGCGGCGTCGTCTCCGTCACCGCGAGCGACTCCTCCTGCAAGGTGTCCACGACCGAATTCCCGGCCGGACACGTGCAGTTCGCCCTGGAGAACAAGGGCTCCAAGGTCACCGAGGTCTATCTGCTCTTCCCGGACGACCGCATCGTCGCGGAGCGCGAGAACATAGGCCCCGGCCTGAAGCAGAACCTGACCGCCGAGGTGAAGGCCGGTTCGTACGAGATCGCCTGCAAGCCCGGGATGAAGGGCAACGGCATCCGCCAGAAGGTCACCGTCACCGGTGGCAAGGCCGTCAAGCGCGACCCGAAGCTGGACGCCGCGGTCGCCGCGTACCGCAAGTACGCCCAGGAGCAGGCCGACGAGACGCTGCCGAAGGTGAAGGTCTTCACGGACGCCATCCGCAGGGGCGACCTGGCAGCGGCCAAGAAGGCGTACGCCCCCTCGCGCATCGGCTGGGAGCGCACCGAGCCGGTCGCCGAGTCGTTCGGCGACATCGATCCGAAGACCGACACCCGCGCGGACGGCCTGGAGAAGGGCCAGAAGTGGACCGGCTGGCACCGCCTGGAGAAGTCGCTCTGGCAGGACGGGAAGACCGGCGCCACCGAGAAGTCCCTCGCGAACGAGCTGGACACCGACCTGGCCGACTGGCAGAAGCGGGTGGGCACGGCGGCGATCACCCCGACCTCGATGGCCAACGGCGCCAAGGAGCTGCTCGACGAGGTCGCCACCGGGAAGATCACCGGTGAGGAGGACCGCTACAGCCACACCGACCTGGTCGACTTCAAGGCGAACGTCGAGGGCGCGCAGCAGGCGTACGAGCTGCTGAAGCCGGTCGCGTCGAAGAACCAGCCGGCCCTGGCAAAGGAGCTGGACAAGCAGTTCGCCGCGCTGAACTCGCTGCTCGACCACTACCGCAAGGACAGGACCTCGTACGACTTCACGTCGTACGACAAGGTCTCGGAGGCGGACCGCAAGAAGCTGTCGGACGCCGTCAACGCCCTGGCCGAGCCGCTGTCGAAGCTCGCAGCGGCCGTGGTCGCCAAGTAGATGACCCACACGGAGAAGACGGCCGGACAGCAGGGTTCCGGACAGCAGAAGCCGGATCACCGTACGGCTGACGAGACCGCCGTCCCTTCCCCTTCCAGGCGTTCCCTGATCGGCTGGGGCGGCGCCGGGCTCGCGATCGGGGCGGTGGCGGCGGGCGGCGCCGTCGCCGCGCTGCGCACCGGCGACGACAGCGCTCCGGTGGCGGAGTCCGGCGCGGCCGTGCCCTTCCACGGCGCGCACCAGGCCGGTATCGCCACCGCGGTCCAGGACCGGCTGCACTTCGCCTCGTTCGACGTGACGACCACCGACCGGGCCGAGCTGATCCAGCTGCTCAAGGACTGGACGGCGGCGGCCGCCCTGATGACGCAGGGGCACACCGTGGGCGACGGGGCGTACGGCGGTCTCCCCGAGGCCCCTCCGGACGACACCGGCGAGGCCCTCGGTCTGAAGCCGTCCCGGCTGACGCTGACGGTGGGCTTCGGCCCCGGGCTCTTCGAGAAGGGGCGGTTCGGCCTGGAGGGCCGGCGCCCCGAAGCGCTGGTCGATCTGCCGGAGTTCCCCGGTGACAACCTCGAAGCGACGCGCAGCGGCGGGGACTTGTGTATCCAGGCGTGCGCGGACGACCCGCAGGTCGCGGTGCACGCGATCCGCAACCTGGCCAGGATCGGCTTCGGGAAGATCGCGATCCGCTGGTCGCAGCTGGGTTTCGGCAAGACCTCTTCGACCACCCCGGACGCCCAGACCCCGCGCAACATGATGGGCTTCAAGGACGGCACCCGGAACATCTCGGGCACCGACACGGCCGCGCTGAAACAGCATGTGTGGGCGGTGGAGAAGGACGGGGCGGCCTGGATGACCGGCGGCTCCTATCTGGTGGCCCGCCGTATCCGGATGCACATCGAGACCTGGGACCGCGCCTCGCTCCAGGAGCAGGAGGACGTCTTCGGCCGCGACAAGGGCGAGGGCGCACCGGTCGGCAAGGCCAAGGAGCGCGACGAGCCGTTCCTGAAGGCGATGCTGCCGACCTCGCACGTACGTCTCGCCCATCCGGACAGCAACCACGGGATCCGGATCCTGCGCCGCGGCTACTCGTTCACCGACGGCACGGACGGTCTGGGGCGGCTGGACGCGGGGCTGTTCTTCCTGGCGTACCAGAAGGACACCCGGCAGGGATTCATCCCGCTCCAGCGCGGTCTGGCCCGCCATGACGCGCTCAACGAGTACATCCAGCACGTGGGTTCGGCGCACTTCGCCGTCCCGCCGGGTGTCCGTGACAAGAGCGACTGGTGGGGCCGTGCGCTGTTCACCTGACGCACCACGCCTCCCCTTTCCCTCATCCTCCTTCCGTCCTTCCGTCCTTCCGTCGTTCTCGTAATCCGGTTCCTGCAACCAGAAAGGACCCGACGTGTTCGGCAACTATCTGATCGGTCTGCGCGAGGGGCTCGAAGCGAGCCTGGTCGTGTGCATCCTCATCGCCTATCTGGTCAAGACCGGGCGGCGTGACGCGCTGCGCCCGGTGTGGATCGGCATCTCCACCGCGGTCCTGGTGGCGCTCGCCTTCGGCTTCGCGCTCGAATTCGGCTCGGAGGAGCTGACGTTCAAGGCCCAGGAGGCACTTGGCGGTTCCCTGTCGATCGTCGCCGTGGGCCTGGTGACCTGGATGGTCTTCTGGATGCGGCGCACCGCCCGGCATCTCAGGACCGAGCTCCACGGCAAGCTCGACACCGCGCTGCAGATGGGGACGGGCGCGCTGGTCGCGACGGCGTTCCTGGCCGTGGGCCGGGAGGGCCTGGAGACCGCGCTGTTCATCTGGTCCTCGGTGCACACCTCGACCGACGGCGCCCAGGGGCCGATGATCGGCGCCCTGCTCGGCATCCTGAGCGCCGTCGTGCTCGGGTGGCTCTTCTACCGGGGCGCGGTCCGTATCAACCTGTCGAAGTTCTTCACCTGGACCGGCGGGATGCTGGTGGTCGTGGCCGCGGGTGTGCTGGCGTACGGCTTCCATGACTTGCAGGAGGCCGACTTCGTCCCCGGTCTGCAGAGCCTGGCGTTCGACATCAGCTCGGCCGTGCCGCCGGACAGCTGGTACGGGACGCTCCTGAAGGGCGTGTTCAACTTCCAGCCCGACCCGACGGTGCTCCAGGCAACGGTATGGGTGCTGTATCTGGTCCCCACGCTCGTGTTCTTCTTCGCCCCGGTAGGGTTCACCACGTCCTCGAAGGCAGCGGGATCGCAGGAGCAGAAGGCAACTCATGGGCAGGCTGGGGCGGCTGGCAGCGGGGCTCGCGACGACGGCGGCGATGTCGCTGACGGCGAGCGGGTGCATGACGGTGCACGGCGAGCTGGAGGTCGTACCGTCAGCGACGAAGGCTGAGGCGGCGCAGGCACTCGCCGCCTTCACCGTCGCGTACAACAAGGCGGACAAGGCGTACGACCCGGCTCTCGACGCGGGCCGGGTCACCGGGCCGCTCGGGGCCATCCACCAGGCGGGGCTGAAGGCGCGGCACGTCACCACTCCGGCCGGCAACGCGCACCACTCGGACCTGAAGCTCACCGACGCAAAGTTCGTCATCCCGAAGAAGGCCGGCTGGCCGCGGTGGTTCGTCGCGAACACGGACTCCAACCAGGACCAGGACGGCGGCGGCAGGCTGGACACCCGCTGGCTCGTGGTGTTCGTACGGGACGCGGCCGACCAGCCGTGGAAGGCCGCCTATCTCTCGGTCCTCCGCTCATCGGCGGTCCCCGACTTCGCCATGGACAAGGATGGCTGGGCGGAGCCCGCCGAACCGGCCGACCCCTCGCTCGCGGTGGCTCCGGAGAAGCTCAGCGGCGAGTACGCCGGGTATCTCAAGAGCGGGAGCCCGGACCACTTCGCCCCCGGCAACGACACCACCGTCTGGCGCGAGACACGGGCGAAGAACGCGAATCTGCCGGGGCTCTCCACGCAGTACGTCGACCGGTCGCTCACCGACGGCGACTACCGGCCGCTGGGTCTTGCCATCCGGGGCGGCGGGGCGCTGGTCTTCTTCTCCACCCGGCACTACGAGCAGCAGACCGCCGCGAAGGGTCTGCATCTGACGGTGCCCGCGGATGTGAAGGCGCTGATGACCGGTGACGCGACGAGCACCGTCACCAAGGAACGCGTCTCCAGCCAGGTGGCGCTGGTCCCGGCGAAGGGGCAGGTCACGATCCTCAACCGGCTGGCCGGACTGACGGCGGCGAAGGGGTCGTAACGTCCGGCGCGTACGCGTACACCGCGTACGCGTGTCCGGGTGCGGCACGGTACGGCTTCACGGGTCCGGCCGGGCCAGGGCCTCTCGTCCGGATCAGCGGCCGAGTGGCCAGGCCACCGCGTGGGCGTCCTGGTCGCCGTCGGCATGGCGCGCGCAGGCGTCGGTGAGCGTCTCCAGGAGGGTCAGCGGGTCGGGCAGCGGATGTTCGAGTCCACGTACCCAGTCCACACTCGCCTCACCGGGCAGCCGGGCGGGCGGTACGAGCACATAGCTGCCGCGGCAGTGCCAGCGCAGCCCCGGGTGCTCGTCCATCGTCTCGGGGTGGCAGTCCAGCTCACACGGCCACCACTCGTCCTCGTCCTCGGGCGTACCACGGGTGGCGGTGAAGAAGAGCATCCGGTCGATGCCCGACTGGGCGACGGGTCCCACCTGGATCCCGTCGGCGAGCAGCCGCTCCAGCGCGCTGCGCCCCGCGTCGAGCGGCACGTCCAGGACGTCGAGGACCATGCCGGTCGCGGTGATGAAGTTGGCCTCGGGCTGGTTGCGGACCCAGCGCTCGACCTGGGCGCGGTCGGTCGTGGACTGCGTCTGCCAGGCGAAGGAGAGCGGGTGCCTGGCCGGGGTGGGACAGCCCACCCGGTCGCAGGAACACCGGTACCCGACGGGGTGCGCGGCAGGCGAGAGGGGCAGCCCGGCTTCGGCGGCGGCGACGAAGAGCTTCTCGCGGGTGAGGTTGTCGTCAGGGGACTGTCTGGGGCGGCGGCGCAGCCACTGGGTCATCCTGCTCGCCGGGCCACGGTCTCGGCCGAACTCTGTTCCCATCTATCCCCTCACCTCACCGCTGCCGCTGCCTGCTCCACGGACCCTCCATGCTGCCACCATCCTGCGCCCCGGGTGACCACACTTACCGGCCGGGGTGGTTCAGCCACCGTCCGGGCGGGCCCCGATGCCGCGGAGTACCTGGTCCACACAGGTATCGGCGAAGGCGTGGGTGAGCGGATTGGTGCGCTGGAGCCAGCGGTGGGTGAGCGGCCCGACCAGCATCTCCACGGCGATCCGGATGTCCACGTCCGCGCCGATCTGCCCGGCGGCGACGGCGGACCGCAGCCGCTCCTCGTACAGCCCGAGGGCCGGTTCGAGCAGCTCGCGGGTGAAGCGCCTGCCGAGTTCCGGATCGGTGCACCCGGCCGCCGTCAGGGCGCGGGTGGACGCCTCGTACTTCTCGTCGTTGAACTGGTCGACGGTGAGCCGCAGCACATGCTTGAGGTCGGCCGCGATGTCCCCGGTGTCGGGGAAGCCGCTCCACGCGCCCTCGGTCTCGGCGTCCCCGGCGAGGGCGAGGGACGCGTCGAGCAGAACGGCCGCCTTCGAGGGCCACCAGCGGTAGATCGTCTGCTTCCCCACTCCGGCCCGGGCAGCGATGGCCTCGATGGTCAGCTTGTTGTAGCCGGCCTCCGAGACCAGGGAGAGCGCCGCGTCGAGGATCGCCCGGCGTGAGCGTTCGCTGCGGCGGGTGGCGTCCGGAGCCCTCGTGGGCACGGCGGCGGGCGGGTCTCCGGGCTGGTGTCCGGCGGGCGGCTTCGCTGCGGGGGACGGGGAGTCGGCCATGGAGGGGAATCTAACATCGGCGGATCCGATACGTATCGTCTCGGTATCCGCGTGATGTGGCGCTCCGTACCGGCACCGGGCGCGCCCGGCGGACGCGCCCACGGCCACGGTGGGTGAACCACCCGATCGGTGCACAGCGCGCGGGCCCCGCAGGGCGGACCATGGCAAACAGCCGGCTGCACACCCGCAGCCCATGTCCGCCGTGAGGAGCCCTCATTGCCTCGTGACGCCAGACCCCGGCGCTACCTGATGTGCCCACCGGCACACTTCAGGGTGACGTACTCCATCAACCCGTGGATGGACCCTTCGAAACCGGTCGAACTGCCCCTGGCCCTCGCCCAGTGGGAGGACCTGCGCGACCGCTACCGCACGCTCGGCCACACGGTCGACATCCTGGACCCCGGGCCCGGCCTGCCCGACATGGTCTTCGCGGCCAACGGTGCGACGGTGATCGACGGGCGCGTGCTCGGCGCCCGCTTCGCCCACGCGGAGCGGGCCGAGGAGGCCGAAGCGCACCTGGAGTGGTTCCGCGCACACGGCTTCACCGGGATCCACCGGCCCGCCCATGTCAACGAGGGCGAGGGCGACTTCGCCGTCACTTCCTCGTACATCCTGGCCGGGCGGGGTTTCCGCTCCAGCCCGCTCTCGCACGACGAGGCGCAGGAGTTCTTCGGCCGCCCGGTGATCGGCCTCGATCTGGTCGACCCGCGCTACTACCACCTCGATACGGCGCTGAGCATCCTGGACGACGCGGCGGACGAGATCATGTACTACCCGGACGCCTTCTCGCCCGGCAGCCGCTCCGTCCTGGCCAGGCTCTTCCCCGACGCGCTGATCGCGGCCCCGGAGGACGCCGCGGCGCTCGGGCTCAACGCGGTGAGTGACGGCCGCCATGTGCTGCTGCCACAGGCCGCGGTCGGCCTCTACGCACCGCTGCGGGCCCGCGGGTTCGAACCGCTCGGCATGGATCTGAGCGAGCTGCTCAAGGGCGGCGGCAGCGTCAAGTGCTGTACGCAGGAGCTGCGTTCGTAGCCGCGGCATGATCACAGGGTTCCTGTGCCGCGACAGGCCGTCGCGTGCTGGTCGGGGAGCGGCGTACGGTGCGTTCCCCGAGCTCCGCCAGCAGGGGGAGTACCGGCCGGAAGTCCTCGTACTGGACGTACGCGGGCTTTCGGCCGGTGCTGTGAGAAAGGGGGCTTCCCCTCTCTGGGGCACAAGTGTCATCCGGCGTCGTAGCGGTGGCGCGCGCTGTCGATCTCTTCATGGTGGTCCGTGACCCACTGGGCGAGCGCGTGGACGATGGCGCGCAGGCTCTCGCCCAGTGGCGTCAGTTGGTACTCGACGCGTGGGGGCACCTCGGCGTAGACGGTGCGGGAGACGACCCCGTCGCGTTCCAGGTGGCGCAGGGTGAGGGTCAGCATGCGCTGGGAGACGCCCGGAACCCGCTGGTGCAGGGCGCCGAACCGCAAGGTATCGCGGCTGAGGACACCGATGACCAGGACCGACCACTTGTCGCCGATCCGGTCGAGGGTCTCCCGGAACCTTCGGCCGTTGTCCGGCCAGCTCTCGCACGGGTGGGGGACATCGGCAGGCCGGACGTCGCCCGGGTACGGGGCGGCGGCACGGTCAGGGTCAGTGGTGTGCTCTGCGTACATCAATGTGCCTTTTGTGAGGTCCTCGGTGCATCCCTATGGTGGGGCTACGCACTAATCGTAACCAACCGAGGAGCGACATGCCGGTCCAGCGTCTCAACCACGCCGTGCTCTACGTCCGCGACGTCGAACGCAGCGTCGCCTTCTACACCGACCTGCTGAACTTCCGCACCGTCTTCCGCCTCCACGCCGACGGCGGCAAGGTGCCCGAGGGCGCGTTCCTGCAGGCCGAGGAGTCGACCAACGACCACGACTTGGCCTTCCTCCAGATCGACGGCCCGGCTTCCCCGCAGAGTCCGGGCCGACGCCCCGGGCTCGCGCACCTGGCGTGGGAGGTGGACACCCTGGCCGAGTTCCAGCAGATCCGCGGCAAGCTGCAGAAGGCAGATGCGCTGGCTTACGAGACCGACCACGGCACCACCAAGTCGGTGTACGCCAGCGACCCGGACGGCCTGGAGTTCGAAGTGTGCTGGCTGGTGCCCGCCGACAGGATCAACGAGGTGGACCCCGTGGCATTCTCACCGCTCGACCTGGACGCGGTCATCGCGCAATTCGGCGCCGACCTCCCGGGCGGGACCGGCATCTCCGCTCCGGCCCGCCACTGAACCACCAGACGCCGTCCTTCGGCCCCGGCGGGCCATTTGCGAGGCGCCCTCGTCCAGCACCGGACGGTTGCGCGGTCGCGGCCTTCTGGAGTTCACCGGCTGACTGTCACTGGTCACCTCTGCGGGCTTATGTATCGGCTCCCACAGGATGCCCGGCGGCAGGTGTCCGATTCAGCCCCCAGGTGCGCACGCAGTTACGCGTGGGGCGGCGGCCATGCGTCGCCCCACGCGGTGTCCCGGGCCGCTCGGTAGAGGTCGCCGTGGCGCTTGGAGACGGTCTCGCGGGTGAGTTCGCCCGCGGCCGTGCACAGTTCCAGCTGGACCAGGCCCTTGCGGATCTGGGGTTTGCGTACGACCCGGGCCGGGACGGTCGCCACCTCGCCCCGGAACGCGGCGACATAGCTGAACTTCTCGTCCTCGTACGCCAGGGAGCCGCCCTTGACCTTCCGGTGCAGCGACGACCTGCTCACCCGGGCCGAGAAGTGGCACCAGTCGGTGCCGCGCTCGATGGGGCAGGCGTCGCTGTGCGGGCAGGGGGCCGCGGTCCGCAGACCCGCCGCGGTCAGCCGGTCCCGGGCCGCCATGATCCGCAGATAGCCGTCGGGCGTGCCGGGTTCGACCACGACGACCGCCTGGGCTGCCTGCGCGGCGGCGTCCACCACGGCGGTGCGGGCGGCCTCGGTCAGCTCCCCCAGGACGTACGAGACCGTGACCAGATCAGTGCTCTCCAGAGTGAGCCCCGGTCCGATACGAGAGCGCTGCCAGTCGGCCGCGCGCAGCGCGGACGAGCCGGACTGCGCGGCAAGTTCACGGCCGAGTACGAGCGCGGGCTCCGCCCAGTCCAGCACCGTGGTGCGCCGGGTCGCCGCCCCGTCCGCCCCGTCCGCTCCGCCCCGTCCGTCCGGGCCGTCCCAGGCCCCCGCCACCGCCCAGGTCGCCGCGCCGGTGCCGCCGCCGATGTCGGTGTGCCGGGCGGGCACCCACCCGGGCACCGCGGCACAGAAGGCGTCGAGCGCCGCCCGTACCGCTTCGAACGTGGCGGGCATCCGGTACGCGGCGTACGCGGCGACGTCCGAGCGGTCGCGCAGCAGCGGGGTACCGGTGGGGGTGGTCCCCCGGTAGTTGGCGATCAGCCGCTCGACGGCCTGGGCGGCCTGTTTGGGCGGCAGTCCGTCGAGGAGCCCGGCCAGGGCGGTGCGCAGGGCTTCGGCGGTGGGGAGGGAGTCGTTCACCGGAGGAGTCTAGGCGGTGTCCGGTCCTGGTCAGTGCGTTGGTGCCGATGCCCAGCTCGACGCAGCCGAAGACCCTCTCGTCCTCGACGATGCGGCCCGTGGGCACGAGCACGCCGGGGTTGAAGCCGGGCGACCAGTGCGCGGCGCGGAACGCGTGGGAGTGCCGGCCCGCGTCAGAGCGGACCGGCACCACGGAAGGGGCCTGCGGAGGCCGTCAGGCGTGCTGGAAGGCGAGCACGGCGTTGTGCCCGCCGAAGCCGAAGGAGTGGCTGACCGCGCGCGACACCCGTACCCTGCGGGGCTGTTTGGTCACACAGTCGATGTCGAACTCCGGTGCGGGGGCGGTCAGATTGGCGACCGGCGGTACGAGTCCGTGCTGGAGGGTGAGGACGGTCAGCCCGGCCTCGATGGCGCCCGCCGCGCCCATGCAGTGACCGAGCACACCCTTGGGCGCGGTCACCGGGGGCCGGTGCGGATAGGCGCGGGCGATCAGCCCCGCCTCGGCGGCGTCGTTGAGCAGGGTCGATGTGCCGTGGGCGTTGACATGGCCGACGTCCGCCGCGCACCATCCCGCGTCGCGCAGCGCCGCGTCCACCGCGGCCCGGGCGACGGAGCCGTCGGGCCGGGGGCTGGTCGGGTGGTACGCGTCGGTGGTGGCGCCGGTTCCGGCCAGCAGGGCGCGCGGGGCGACGTTCCGGGCCAGCGCGTCGGCCTCCCGCTCCAGGACCATGACGGCGGCGCCCTCCCCCATCACGAGACCGCGCCGGTCGGCCGCGAACGGGCGGCTGATGGCCGGGGGTTCCTCCCCGGCCCGCATCGCACCGGCCCCCGACCGCGCGAACCCGGTCAGGGCCAGCCGGTCGATGATCGATTCGGTGGCGCCCGCGAGGGCGATGTCGCACTGCCCGGTGACCAGCAGATCGCGGGCCACCGACAGCGCGGTGGCGCCGGACGAACATGCCGTGCAGGGCGCCAGGCTCGGCCCGGTGGTCCGCAGCCGGATGGCGACCTCGGCGGCCGCCATGTTGGGGACGGTGAGCAGGGTGCCCAGGGGCGAGGTCGCCTCGGGCCCCCGGTTCGTCAGGGCGACCGACTGCTCGTACAGCCCGGTCGAACCCGCACTGCTGGTCCCGATGACGACGGCGACCCGGGTGCCGTCCCAGCCGGCCGGGGAGAGACCGGCGTCGGCGACGGCCTCCTCGGCGGCGAGCACCGCGAACCTGACGTAGCGCCCCATGCGGTAGACGGTCCGGCCACCGACGGCGTCCGCCAGGTCGATTCCGGTGACCTGACAGGCGAAGTCGATGGCGCAGCCGTCCAGTTCGGGAACGGTACGGGCCGTGGAGCGGCCCGCACACACACCCCGCCAGGTGGATTCCGTGTCGTTGCCGGCCGGGGTGATCATGCCCAGGCCGGTGATGGCGACCGGAGGAAGCGTCATCGGGCGCCGGCCGCGGTGGATGCGGTGGATGCGGTCAGGAACTCGCTGATCCGGCCGAGCGTGGCTCCCTTGTAGGCGGTGTCGGCGTCGGCGTCGACACCGAGGGTCTCCTTGACGATGACCCCGAGCTCCGCGACGGCGAGGGAGTCCATCTCCAGGTCGTCCATGGTGGCCTCGGGGCGGAGTTCGACGGCGGGGACCTTGAAGGTGTTGGTCAGGACGTCGACAAGGGTCGGGTGCAGCTCGGACATGACATTCCCCTTCATTCAAAGCGGACATACCTACAGAACAGACCCACAGAACAGGCCTGCAAAAATGGACCTACAAAACAGACTGAATACGGATGAATCGCATCCCATAGATATCGGTCCAACGGTTGGACGATCTTCCGGTTACGCGGTGACGGAAGGTTTTTTCACCCCGCGGGGACGGCCGCCGGACGCCGCACCGGAAGCCTCTCCGGGCCCACCGGGCGCGACTCCGCGGACACGGCCTAGCGGCAGAAACGGGACAGCACGTGGACCGTGCCCCAGTACGCGACCAGAACCGCGCGCAGCAGCAGCCGGCTCACCGCCGCGCCTCCACTGCCGAACGGTGCCAGGGCCCTTCGGGGTCGTCGTACGCCGATGCGTACCCGGCGTCCGTGACCGGCACATCCGCCAGCCACTCGTCCGGCAGGTCGAACGCCCCGGTCAGCATCTGCGCCTGCCCGGCGATCCGGGCGGCCAGCCGGTCGGTCTCGGCCGGGAGTTCACTGATGTGACGGCCCGCCATGAACCCCTCGTTCAGCAGATCACCTCCGTGGGGCGCGATGCGCTCCAGGGCGAACAGCCGGCCCAGGGTGTGCAGCACTTCCCCGGCGGCGGCGCCCGGCGGCAGCGCGTCCGCGGCCGCCGCGACGGCCTCGGCGGCCCGGAGCTGGGCGTGCGCGGTGGCAGCCCGCAGCGCTGCGCTCGCCCCCGCGTTCCACCGGCCGAGCGCGTCCCCCGGGGCCGCCGCACGCATCCCGGCGCGGGCCCGGTCGAGTTCGACGCACTCGACGGCGGCCAGCAGCTCCCGCAGGAACACCGGATCGGTCAGTTCACGGCCGGCCGGGTCGGCGGGTGGCCTCGGCGGGCGGTGACCCGACACCATCCCGGCCGCCGCCTTGGCGTGGATGGCGATGTTGTCGCCCTCGGCGGTGATCGCTCCCTCGATGCCGGTCACCAGCGCGGCGAGGCCGTTGTTCTCCAACAGCCCCTGGGCGCCGCACCGTTCGCGGCACTGGGTGATGACAACGCGCGCCTCCCAGGTGATCCACGCCTTGGCGACGGCGACCAGCCGCTCGGCCTCCACCCGGCCGGCCACGCCCGTCCGGTCGCGCTCCGTCCGGTCGTACTCCGTCCAGGCGCGCAGGACCGTGCGGTGCAGCAGCGTCATCGCGTACGCCGTGGCCAGCGCGCCCGCGAGGGGGGCGTAGTGGCTGCGGTGCGCCATGACGGGCACCCGCTCGGACGCCCGTACCCCGCCGATCAGCCGGTGCGATCCATGGCGCACCGCCACCGCCAGGGCCGCCCGTACGGACCCCACCGCGGAGGCGCTCATGCTCAGCTTCCCGGCGGTGACCCGGCCGATCGACAGCAGGAAGCGGCTGCGCCGGTTGACGACCTCGCTGGTGAAGGCGCCCTCGGCGTCCAGCCGGCCCTGCGCCCCGGAGAGCAGTGCCTCGCGCGGGACGAAGACACCGTCGAAGGAGGTCAGACAGTGGTCGACCGCGCTGCCCATGCGCCGGGGCAGCAGCCTGACGCGTACACCGGGCAGCGGTCCCTCCGCCCCGGTCAGCGCGGTCAGGAACAGGAAGACGCCGAGGTCCCTGCCGTCGACCAGCAGCCGGGCCGCCACCACTCCGCTCTTGGGGCCGCCCGCCGCACTGGTGTTGGGCATGAACTTCTGGGCGCCCGCATGCGGGGTACGCAGCAGGAACCCGTCCCTGGCCCGGTCGTAGTCGGCGGTCGTCTCCAGCGCCGTCGCGTCGTTGCCGTGGTCGAGCTCGGTACAGAGGAAGGTCCCGATGCGGGTCAGATCCGCGAAGGCGGACAGATCCCGCCGTACGTCGCCGTCATGGTCCAGCAGGCTGCCGAGGAACAGGTTGTAGTGGATGCCCGCGACCGTGGTCAGCGTGGTGTCGACCGGGCTGAGCCACTCGTGCATGTTGGCCAGCGCCACCGGGTCGGCGGCCAGCCGGAAGGCGCTGTCCAGTGTGGAGTTGAGGGTCCGCAGCCGCCCGTACGCGAGTCGCAGTTGCGCGTCCGGTGCCAGATCGGACCTGCGCCGGAAGGGTTCCGTGGTGAGGAGCGTGCGCCAGGGGCCGTGGGCGGCCCGGTGGTCGTCACCGAAGAGCACCCGGACGAGCTCACCGCGCACGGCGGAGCTGCCCGCGGTACCGGCATCGGCATCGGCATCGGCATCGGCCCCGGCAGCGTTGGCGTCGGTGGCATCGGCGCCGGCAATCGTGGTCAGGGTTTCCGCAGTCATGTCTCACGCTCCGCGCTGGAAGGCCAGCACCACGTTGTGCCCGCCGAAGCCGAAGGAGTGGCTGACGGCCCGCTCCACCGATTCGCGGCGCGCTTGCTTGGTCACACAGTTCAGGTCGAACTCCACAGCGGGGGCGTCCAGATTGGCGATCGGCGGGATGACGCCCTCCTCCAGGGTCAGTACGGTCAGCGCGGCCTCGATCGCCCCGGCCGCCGCGAGCGAGTGCCCCAGGACGCCCTTGGCCGAGGTCACCGGTGGCCAGTGCGGGAAGACCCGCGCGATCACGTCGGCCTCCATCGCGTCGTTGAGCGGGGTGGACGTGCCGTGCGCGTTGACGTGCCCGACGTCGTAGGGACTCCAGCCCGCGTCCCGCAGCGCCTCCTCGACGGCGGCCTGCGCACAGCGGCCGCGCGGGTCGGGGGCGGTGGGGTGGTGCGCGTCGGTGGTCGATCCCACCCCGGCGAGCAGCGCCCGCGCCCGGCCCCCTCGCGCCGCCGCGTCGGCGGCCCGCTCCAGAACCAGCATCCCGGCGCCCTCGGCGATGACGAAACCGTCCCGGTCCCCGGCGAACGGCCTGGACGCCCCCGCCGGGTCGTCGCAGCGCCTCGACACGGCGCCCATCTGCGCGAATCCGGACACCACGAGCGGCTGGAGAACCGACTCCGCTCCCCCGGCCACCACGACGTCGCACTGCCCGGACGCCAGCAGGTCACGGGCGACGGCGATGGCCGTGGCGCCGGACGCGCAGGCGGTGGCGGGTGCCAGACTCGGCCCGTGCGCCGACAGCGCGATGGCGACCTCGCCCGCGGCCGCGTTGGGGATCATCATCGGCACCAGCAGCGGGGAGACCGCGCCCGGGCCTTCGGCGCTCAGCCGCAGGGCGTTGTCGGTGAGAACGGAGACGCCGCCGACTCCGACACCGATGACGACCCCCACCCGGCCGCCGTCCCAGCCCGCGGGGTCGAGCCCGGCGTCGGCGACGGCCTGCCGGGCCGCGATCACCGCCAGTTTGACGAACCGGTGCATCCGCCAGGTCTTCCGTCCGCCGACCGCGGCGTCCAGGTCGACCCCGTCCACGGGACAGCCGAAGTCGACCGGCAGGCCGCGCAGTTCGGGCAGCCGGCGGGCGGTGGGCCGCCCGGCGCGGACCTCTTCCCAGGTCTCGGCCGCACCGACGCCACCCGGGGTGATCATCCCCAGTCCGGTCACAGCGATCTCGGGTGTCCTCATGAGAGCTCCTCGGAGAGTGCGGCCGCGGCGGGCCGCGCAGCGGTGGTACGGAAAGCGGTCGTACGGGAAGCAGTCGTACGGGAAGCGGGGATGCCGTCAGACACAGCTGAACCAGCAGCCGAGGCAGCTGACCGGGCGGAGGCGGCAGAAGCAGCTGACCCGCCGGCGGCGGCGGCCGGACCGGCCCAGCGCAGCGCCGCCGACCCCCAGGTCAGGCCGCCGCCGAAGGCGGTCAGCAGTACGCGGTCGCCGGTCCGCAGCGCACCCCTGGCATCCGCGTCGGCGAGTGCGAGCGGAATGGAGGCGGCGCCGGTGTTGCCGACACGGTCCAGGTGGGTCACGCACCGGGCGGGGTCGATGCCCAGCCGCTCGGCGACCGCGCTGAGGATCCGGCCGTTGGCCTGGTGCGGTACGAAGTGGTCGACCTGCCCGGGGTCCCAGTCCAGCTTGGCGAGGAGGGTCCGGCAGGAGGCCGTCATCCGCTCGACGGCCTGCTGGTAGACGGCTCCGCCGCGCATCCGGAAGTAGCCGTCGCCCGGCGCTGCGGGTCCCCGCGCGGACCGCGCCCGCGAGCCGCCGCCCGCCACGGTGATCAGGTCGTGTCCGGTGCCGTCGCTGCCCAGGTCGAAGCCGAGCAGTTCCCCGGGGGCTCCGGCGGGCCCCGCCGCGACCAGCGCGGCCCCCGCGCCGTCGCCGAAGACGACCCCGGACCTGTGGTCGTCCGGGTCGAGCCAGCCGGAGTACGTGTCGGCGCCGGCCAGCAGGACACGCTCGGCGATTCCGGCGGCCACCAGACCCTGGGCGCAGGCCAGCCCGTAGATGAAGCCGCTGCACACCGCCGACACGTCGACCGCCGCGACGGAACCCAGGCCCAGCCGGGCGGCGACGGCGGGAGCCGTGGCCGGACACGGGTGGTCGGGGGTGGCCGTGGCCAGGACGAGCGCGTCGACGCGCGGATGGCCCGCGCGCTCCAGGAGCAGCCGGGCCGCCGCGTACGCCAGGTCCCCGGTGGAGACGCCGGGACCGCTCCGGTGACGGGCCGCGATCCCGGTCCGGGTGCGCACCCAGTGGTCGTCCACACCCCAGTGCGCGGGTAATTCGTCGTTGGTCACGCGCCACGGCGGCACCCACCCGGCCACCGACTCGACCAGAGCCACCCCGTCCCCCCCTCGTCCGTACGCTGTCTGCGGCAGCAGAACGGCTTACGAGGGGGAAGGGTTTCGCAGCACGGGGCCGAACGGGTGGCCCTTGGTCAGCCGTTCGAACCGCGTCCGTACACCGCCATGACCTGCGACGCTTCGATACGGACCGGCCGGGCGGCCGAAGCGGCGCACCGCCGCACCCGGGTGGCTACAGTGTTGCCGCCACCGCGGGCGCCCTGCGCTGCCACGGCCGGCACAGCACCAGGAAGCAGGTCATCGCGCCCAGCCCGCACACCAGTTGGACCACGGCCATCGGGGCGGCCGTCGCCTCGCCCGCGATGCCGACCAGCGGGGACGCCACCGCGCCGAGCAGGAAGGTGGAGCTGCCGAGCAGCGCCGAGGCCGATCCCGCGGCGTGCGGGGTGCGCATCAGCGCCTGCGCGTTGGTGTTCGGCATGGCCAGGCCCATCGCCGACATCAGGACGAAGAGCCCGGCGGCGATCGGGAAGAGGCCGACGTGGCCGAAGACCCCGGATGTCATCAGCAGCAGCGCCGTGGCGGCGAGTGTGATGACCGTCAGCCCGAAACCGAGCGCCTTGTCCAGGCTGACCCGGCCGACGAGCAGCTTGCCGTTGATCTGGCCGACCGCGACCAGACCGACCGAGTTGATCCCGAAGAGCAGGCTGAACATCTGCGGCGACGCCCCGTAGATGTCCTGCACGACGAAGGGCGAAGCCGAGATGTACGCGAAGAGCGCCCCGAAGGCGAGACCCCCGGCGAGCAGATAGCCGGTGAAGACCCGGTCGGCGATGAGCGTGCGCATGGTCCGCAGCGCGTGGCCCACACCGCCGGTGTGCCGCCGCTCGGGCGGCAGCGTTTCGTGCAGCCACTTCCACACCACGAGGGTGAGCAGCGAGCCGACCACGGTGAGCAGGACGAAGACTCCGCGCCAGTCGGTGATCTGGAGGATCTGGCCGCCGATGAGCGGGGCGACGATCGGGGCGACGCCGGAGATCAGCATCAGCGTGGAGAAGAACCGCGCCATCTCCAGACCGTCGTAGAGATCGCGCACCACCGCACGGGCGATCACGATGCCCGCGGAGCCCGCGAGACCCTGCAACAGCCGGAAGCCGATGAGCAGTTCGACACTCGGCGCGAAGGCGCAGACCGCGGTGGCGGCGACGTACACAGCCATGCCGATGAGGAGCGGCCGCCGCCTTCCCCACTTGTCACTCATCGGACCGACGACGAGCTGGCCGAGCGCCATACCGATCAGGCAGGCGGTGAGGGTGAGCTGAACGGTGGCGGCGGGCGAGTGCAGCGCGTCCGTGACCTCGGGCAGCGCGGGGAGATACATGTCCATCGAGAGCGCGGGCAGCGCGGTGAGCCCGCCGAGGACGAGGGTGACCAGGATTCCGGTGGTGCGGGCGACGGCAGGGGCGGGGAGCCCGGTGCGTATGTGCTCCGGGGCAGAGGTCTTCGGCATGGCCCCCATACTCTCAGCTCAGCGGGTGTGATAAAGACGGATCACGCGAGCCGGGGTGATGCACGCCCGGCGCACGGTCGGGACCGCGCCCCCCGCCGGTACCGGGGCCCGCCCCGGGACCTGCCCTGTCGTAATCTGCGCCCCCATGAACACATCTCGGAAGACAGCAGTGGTCACCGGCGCGGGTTCCGGTATCGGGCGCAGTGTCGCCCGCACCCTGGCGGACGCGGGCTGGTCGGTGGCGCTGGCCGGGCGCCGCATGGAGAAGCTGGCCGGGACGGCCGCGCTCACCGGGGGCGAGACCTTCCCCGTAGTGGCGGACGTCACATCCCCCGACGAGGTGGGCGCGCTCTTCGGCGCGGTGCGGGAGCGCTGGGGGCGACTGGACCTGCTCTTCAACAACGCGGGCATCTCGGGCCCCGGCGGGGTGCCGGTGGAGGACCTTCCGTACGAGGCGTGGCGGCGGGTCGTCGACACCAATCTGACGGGTTCGTTCCTGTGCGCGCAGGCCGCCTTCCGGCTCATGAAGGAGCAGGACCCGCAGGGCGGCCGGATCATCAACAACGGCTCCATCTCGGCGCACGCCCCGCGCCCGGACTCGATCGCGTACACCGCGACGAAGCACGCCCTGACGGGCCTCACCAAGTCCCTCTCCCTGGACGGCCGTCCGTACCGCATCGCCTGCGGGCAGATCGACATCGGCAACGCGGCGACCGAGATGACCGAGCGGATGCGCAGCGGCATCAAGCAGGCCAACGGCGAGCTGCTGGCCGAGCCGGTGATGGACGTGGCGGACGTGGCGCGCACGGTGCTGCACATGGCGGACCTGCCACTGGAGGCGAATGTGCAGTTCGCGACGGTGCTGGCGACGTCGATGCCGTACGTGGGACGCGGCTGAGCCGGGCGGGGGGTGACGGGGGCCGGGCGGTGGGTGGGGCCGAGCCCGTGCGCACCGCACCGGGCCGTGCGGGCCGGGGAGTTGAGGAGAAGCGAGTTGTGGAGAAGCGAGTTGAGGGAGAGGCGACTTGGCGGAAAGCGGGCACGGCGGCCTCTTCTGCCCTCTACACTCCACTACTTCAAGGTTCCTTCACACTTTCCACACCAGGAGCGCACCTTGCGCATACGTTCCACGGCCTCCGCCGCACTGCTCGCCACCGCCCTCGCGGGGGCGCTGCTCGCCACCGCTCCGAGCGCTTCGGCGGCCACATCGCCCGTACAGATCAGCAAGGTCCAGTACGACTCGCCGGGCAAGGACACCCGCACCAACAAGAGCCTCAACGGCGAGTGGGTACGGCTCCAGAACCGGAGCAAGTCGACTGTCAGCATCAAGGGCTGGAAGGTGACCGACGCGAGCCGGCACACGTACACCTTCGGCAGCGTCACCCTCAAGCGGAACCAGTCGGTCACCGTGTACACGGGCAAGGGCACGAACACGACGGCGTCCAAGTACCAGAGGCGCGGCGCGTATGTGTGGAACAACGACCGCGACACGGCGACACTGACCGACTCCAAGGGCAAGAAGAAGGACAGCGTCTCGTGGTCGCACCCCGGCAAGGGGTACGTCACCAGCTGACCCGCTGAGCGCACCGGCAGCAGCACCGGCGCGGGAACCGCTGACGCGGGAACCGGTGCACAGGCATGGCAGGGTGCCGTCCATGGACGAACACGCCTGGACCACCGTCTCCCAACTCCACGCCTGGCTGGCCGATTCCGCCTCCCGGCCCCCTCATGAGGAGACCCTGCTCCGGATCCTCAAGCTCTCCGAGGAGGTCGGCGAGGTCGCCCAGGCGGTGATCGGCGCCACCGGCCAGAATCCCCGCAAGGGCACATCGCACAGCTGGCAGGACGTGGAGGCCGAGCTCTGCGATGTGATCGTGACGGCGATGGTGGCGCTGCGCACGCTGACCCCGGACGCGGCCGAGGTCTTCGCCGGTCATCTGGCGCGGGTCGCGGACCGCTCCCTGAGCCGGCCGGACCCCGCCGGGGAATGATCACGTGGGATCGGCAGTTGGCAACGGACATGACGCCACCCGCCACCCACCGCAGCCCCGAAATACTCCGCTACACCGCGTTCTCCACCGACCCCGCCGGGGGCAACCCCGCCGGGGTCGTGCTGGACGCCGCCGGGCTCGACGACGCGGCGCGGCTCGCGATCGCGGCGGAGCTCGGGTACAGCGAGACCGCGTTTCTCACCGCGCCGCCGGCCGGGCTGGGCGGGGAACCGGGGCGGGCCTTCACCGTCCGGTACTTCAGCCCGCAGGCCGAGGTCCCGTTCTGCGGGCACGCGACGGTCGCCACCGCCATCGCCTTCGCCGAACGGCACGGTCCCGGTGATCTCCTCCTCGCCACCCGTGCGGGCACGGTGCCGGTCACGGTGGCCGATGAGGGCGGCGCGCTGCGGGCGACCCTGACGAGCGTCGAGCCGGCCGTCCTCGACGTGGCCGGGGACGACGTCGGCGAAGCACTGGGCGCACTGGGCTGGCAGACCTCCGACCTCGACCCGGCCCTCCCGCCCCGTATCGCCTACGCCGGCGCGCGCCATCTGGTGCTGGCAGCCGCGACCCGGTCCCGGCTGGCGGACCTCACGTACGACTTCGACCGGCTGACCGCGTTCATGCACACCCTGGACCTCACCACGCTCCAGCTGGTGTGGCGGGAGTCGGAGACGGTCTTCCATGTCCGGGACCCGTTCCCGGTGGGCGGCGTGGTCGAGGACCCGGCGACCGGGGCCGCCGCCGCGGCGTTCGGTGCGTACGCGCGTGAGCTGGGCCTCGTCGCGGAGGACGCGGTGCTCACGCTCCACCAGGGCGCGGACATGGGCCGCCCCGGCGAGCTGACGGTCGCACTGCGGGCGGGCGACGCGCGGGTACGGGTGAGCGGCACGGGCACCCGTATCGCGGAGAGCGGCTGACCGGCGCGCAAGGCCCCCAGGCGACCGGCTGACCGGGGCGGCCGGGCGGGTGCCCGGCCGCCCCGGCGGGCGGTTCAGTGCTTGCGGGTACGGCGCGGCCGGCGGTTGCGCATGGCCACCGTGCCGGCGGCGAGCAGCGCTGCCGCCCCGCCGCCAGCGCCGAACAGCGGCCATGAGGACGAGGAGCCGCCGGACCCGCCGGAGCCGGCCCGCGCCGCGTTCGGGCCCGGCGCCGGGGTGGCGGCGGCCGAGGGGCGGCCGCCCTCGCTGACCGGGGCGACGAGCGTGCCGACCGGAGTGACCTTGCCCGCGGCCCGGAAGCCCCAGTCGAGGAGCGCCGACGTGTCCTTGTACACCTGGTCGTAGCCGTTCACCGGATGCATGACGGTGACCAGCAGGGTGCGGCCGTCGCGGGTGGCGGCGCCGGTGAAGGTGTTGCCCGCGTGTGTGGTGTAGCCGTTCTTGACGCCGATCATGCCCTTGTACACACCGAGCAGCCGGTCGGTGTTCTGGATCTGGAACTTCTTGCCGCCCCGGGCCGGGAACTCGGCGATCCGGGTCCCGCAGTAGCCCCGGAAGTCGGCGTTCCGCAGCCCGTGCCGGGCGAACAGCGACAGGTCGTACGCCGATGACACCTGCCCGGGGTGGTCGTATCCGTCCGGGCTGACGACATGGGTGTCGAGGGCCTGCAGGTCGACGGCCTTCGCCGCCATCTCGCGCACGGTGGCGGGCACTCCGCCGTTCATGGCGCTGAGCACATGGACGGCGTCGTTGCCGGAGCGCAGGAAGACCCCGTGCCACAACTGGTCGACCGTGTAGGACGTACCGGCCTCGACGCCCACCAGGCTGCTGCCCTCCGGTATGCCCGCCAGATCGGCCGCGGTGACCCGGTGCTTCAGCTTCTTGTCGAACTTGGGCAGCACGGTGTCCGCGAAGAGCATCTTGAGCGTGGAGGCGGGCGGCAGCCGGTGGTGCGCGCGGTAGGAGGCCAGCACCTCCCCGTTCTCGTAGTCCGCGACGAGCCACGACTGGGCGGCAAGGTGCGGAAGCCGGGGCGCGCCGCCGGGACTCACCTGTATCCCGTCGAGGCCGAGCCGCTCACCCCCCACGGCGGTGGCGGCCGAGGCCGGTGCGGCCCCGGTGGCAAGAAGAGCGGCGGGCACGGCAGCGGCGGCGAGGCCGAGCACTGCGCGCCTGGAGGGCGAAGCGTCGCTGGTCACTGAGGGATCGTACGAACCGGAGCTGTGCGCGGGTGCGCCGGGGGGTGCGGATCACCCGAAATGCTTCAGGGGGCGCGTCACGCGGTCGGGCGGCCCCCGCGGCCGCACCCAGGTCAGGAGAACCGCGGTTGCGCGGGCGGGGTGTCCGGGCGGGCGGTCGCACACTGGTCCGCAGCCGCCAAAACCCCTCCCACCAGGGCGAATTCAACGAAGTGTTGAATTGAAAGCGGTGCCCGCCAGAGCCTTGACAGAGATCCCGCACCGGCGGCTACGCTCATGCCGGAAAGTTAATTCCGCATGACGGAATACAAGCATGACGGAATACGCACTGCGGATCACACAGTGGAATAACACGCGCTCACCACTACCCCGGGACGTCCCCATGCCCCCTGTGTCCAAACCCCGTCCGGTTGGCGGCGCCCTGCTCCCCCTCATCGGGGCGATCCCGTTCATCGGGATCCTCGGCGGAATCTGGTTCGCCAACCGGGTGACGCCCTACGTACTCGGAATGCCTTTCATCCTGTTCTGGATCGTCCTGTGGGTGGCCCTGATCTCGGTGGTCATGGCCGTGATCTACAAACTCGATCCCCGCAACCGGGAGGAGCACTCGGCATGACCGCACTCGTCGTCATCCTCGGCTTCCTCCTGGTCGCCATCTGCCTCGGGCTACAGGCCCGCCGCGGCAAGGACATGGACCTCGAAGAATGGTCCGTCGGCGGCCGCAGCTTCGGAACGACCTTCGTCTTCCTGCTGCTCGCCGGCGAGATCTACACCACCTTCACCTTCCTCGGCGCCTCGGGCTGGGCGTACGGGAAGGGCGGGCCCGCCCTGTACATCCTGTGCTATGGCGCACTGGGGTACGTGATGTCGTACTGGCTGCTGCCGGCGATCTGGCGTTACGCCAAGGAGCACCGGCTCGTCTCCCAGTCCGACTTCTTCGCCAAGAAGTTCGACAGTCCCCTGCTCGGCGCGCTGGTCGCCCTGGTCGGCGTCGTGGCGATGGTGCCGTACCTGGTCCTCCAGCTCACCGGTATGGGGATCATCGTCTCCGAGGCCTCGTACGGCCATATCTCCAAGACCATCGCGGTGATCATCGGCACGGTCGCGCTGACCGTGTACGTGACCATCTCCGGCATCCACGGTTCGGCCTGGACCGCGGTCCTCAAGGACGTCCTGATCCTCTCGGTGGTGCTGTTCCTCGGCATCTACCTGCCGTTGCACTACGCAGGCGGCGTCGGCCACATGTTCCACACCATCAACACCGCGAAACCGGGCTTCCTGACCCTCCAGCACAGCGGCCTCAGCCCGTCCTGGTTCGTCTCGACCGTCCTGCTGTCCACGCTGGGCTTCTACATGTGGCCGCACTCGTTCAGCGCCTCCTACACCGCCCAGAACGAGCGGGTGTTCCGCCGGAACGCCATCTTCATGCCGCTCTACCAACTCGTCCTGCTCTTCGTCTTCCTGGCCGGATTCGCCGCGCTGATCGCCGTTCCCGGCCTGAAGGGTGCGGACGCCGACCTGTCGATGCTGCGGATCACGGTCAAGTCCTTCGACCCGTGGTTCGTGGGGGTCATCGGCGGCGCCGGTGTGCTCACCGCGCTGGTCCCCGGTTCGCTGCTCCTGCTGACCTCGGCGACCTGCCTGGCCAAGAACGTCTACAAGCTCGCCCGCCCGGCGACGTCGGAACAGTCGGTGGGCCGGCTGGCCAAGCTGCTGGTGCCCGTACTGGCGCTGATCGCACTGTTCTTCACCTTCAACGGCGGCAGCAGCATCGTGAACCTGATGCTCATGGGCTACTCGCTGGTCACGCAGCTCTTCCCGGCACTGCTGGTCAGCCTGGCCCCGCGCAAGCTGGTCAGCAAACAGGGCGCGGCAGCGGGCATCGTCGTGGGCGTCCTGGTCGTCGGCGCGGTGACCATCAGTGGCGCCACCGTCGGAAGTCTGCTGCCGGGGCTGCCGCAGGCCGTCAAGGACCTCAACGTCGGCGTCATCGCCCTCGTGGCCAACGCCCTCGTGATGTTCGCGGTCTCGGCGGCCACCCGCACCTCGGTGAGTGAAGCCCCCGCGAATACGGCACCGAAGGTCGGCGCCGTCTGACGGCCCGGCCACCGCACACCGGTTCGGAGAAGCCCCGCCATGCCGCGCATGGTGGGGCTTCTCGACGCAACGAGGGCTCCAGCCACCGTACGGAATCGATGACTCGCTCTCCGGCGCTTCGCGGACTGTGAGCACGGCGCTCCGCGGACTGTGCAGCACGGCGCTTCCCGGACTGTGCAGCACGGAGTGCATCGCTGCACAGAGTGTGTCTTTCAATGCCCGGTCACGTTGGCGCATTCTACTATTCATCGCGAATTTGCAGTGACCGATCGACGGACAGCCACAGGCCCCCCGAATACTTGCGCGCCGCCCACTCGAAGACGTCCGACGAGCAGTCACCGAATTCACCGAGTTCACCCTTCTTCACAGAGGGCGACGCCCCCGCGCCCGTGCCGGTACGCCGGATACCATGCCCGACCGGCCGCGTTTCGCTGTCGACCGGTATCGGCGGGGCACGACCCCCTTACGTGGCTCGCGCGAGCGCATGCCCGGCTCGTCCGAGTGCGGCTCAGAAAGGACACCATGAGCGCCGAAAGCACCGGAGTCCGCTCTCGAAGCGGGATACCTGCCGAAGCCGGCAAAGCCAGCCTTTCCGTGCCATCCGAAAAACCCGCTGGAACCCTGCGCGGCACCATGGGCACCCTTCAGCTCGCTCTGACCGTGCTCGCCATGTCGGCGCCCATCGGGAACGTAACCGGCGTACTGCCGCTCGGCATCACCCGCGGTAACGGGATCGGCACGCCTGTGATCTACGCGTTCGTCGGCGTGATCTTTCTGCTGTTCGCCGTCGGATTCACCACGATGACCCGCAACTTGCCGAAGCCCGGAGCCTTTTACACCTACATCACCGCGGGGCTCTCCCGAACACTCGGCCTCGGCACAGGACTCCTCGCCGCCTTCACTTACCTGGTCTTCATGATCGGCAGCTATGCGTTCTTCGGGGTTTCCATCGAGAACGTACTCAGTTCCTTCGGTGCACCGAGTACGCCCTGGTGGCTTTGGGCTGCGCTCTGTTGCGTCATCATCACCGCACTCGGGCACTTCAATGTGGAGCTTTCCGGCAAGGTTCTTTCGGCCTTCATGGTCGCGGAAGTCGTGCTGGTCATGCTGTTCAATGCGCCCGTTCTCTTCACTGGCGGCCCACAGGGCTACCAGGTTGAGTCCTTCCAGCCGGCGCATGTGTTCCAGGGGGACCTCGGCGTCGCAACTCTCTTCGCCATCACGTGCTTTCTCGGCTTCGAGTCCTCCGCGATCTACCGCGACGAGGTCAAACGGCCCGAAAAGACCATCCCGCGTGCGACCTATCTCGCGATCTCCGGCCTCGGAGCGTTCTACGTCCTCACTTCATGGGCGATCGTGACCTTCTGGGGGCCGAGTCGTGTGGCCGCGGCCGGTTCGACGAATCCTACGACTCTGTTCAGTGAGGGCTTCCGCCACTACATGGGTGACACCTTCACCCAGATCATGATCGTGATGGTCGTCACCAGCGTTTTCGCCGGTGCGCTGTCGACCCACAATTCACTGTCGCGGTACCTCTATTCGCTCGGCCGCGACCGTATCCTGCCTTCCTTCCTCGGTAAGGCCCACGGCCGGCACGGCTCCCCGTCGAACGCATCGGCTTTCGCCACCGGAGCAGCGGTGATCTGTATGCTCCCGTTCCTTCTCAGCAGGCTCGATGCCGTGGCGATGTACTCGTCCATGTTCGCGCTCGGAACGTTCGCCCTGCTCATCCTGTTCACGCTGACCACCGTCTCGGTCCTGCGCTACTTCCGGATCATCGAGCACGGGGAGAGGATCTGGAACACCTCGGTCGCACCGATCCTGGCGCTCGCCGGACTCGTACTCCTTCTCACGCTGACTTCGGTCTACTACTCGATGTCGATCGGCGCGCCGCAATGGCTCGCGTACGGACAGCAGTTGCTCCTGGTCGCCATTGTCGTCGCCGGTGTCCTGGTCGCCTTGCGGTGGCGCAGGACCCGCCCCGACGTCTACGCGAACATCGGCGGTGGCTCCGGGGAGCACCACGATGCGAGAAGGGCGGCCAAGCCGTCGTCCCCCAGCACGGCCGGCCCCCGGTAGCAACACCGGTTCTCCCGGGGAGTGACTACCGGCGTTGGTTGTCGGGCGTGCCGGAACGGTGCGGGCCCATCAGGTCGAGGGCGCGGAGTGCCAGGGAGAGACCGCCCCGCACCTCGGGGTCGTCGACGGACCTGCCGAGTAGCGCGTTGAGACGCTCGATGCGGTAGTAGAGCGTGCGCCGCTGGATGAACAAGGCCTCCGCGGCCCGTGTCTTGTTGCCGTCGGCGGCGAGGTAGGCCTGCAGCGTCGGCAGCAGTGCGTTCGTCTCGGTCGCATCGTGCTGCAGGAGCGGCCCGAGCTCGACATCGACGTACCGGTGCAGCTCGGGCCCGTCGGCCAGTGCCACGAGCAGGCGCAGGACGCCCAGCCGGTCGAAGTGGAGCGTGGTGGGTTTCTCTCTGGTGACGGCCACCGACGCCGCTGTACGGGCCTGCCGTGCCGCGTCCACGAGGTGCTCGGCGGGGCCGCTGCGGCTCACCCCTGCTCGGGCGCCCTGGGCGTCGAGCTGTTCGGTGAGCTGCTGCCCGGACACCTGGTGGGTCAGACCGACGACGGCCAGCACCTGATCGCCGGTGTCGGCCAGGACGGCCGGCAGTTTCATGCTCTTCAGCACCGGCTCCAGCGCCAGCCTGGCGGAGTGGTCGTCGCCGGGCTCCTTGCAGACGACGGCCACGGCAAGCGGCCGGTCGCGCAGATCACGGCCCACCTTGAGCGCCCGGTCGACGAACTGCTCGCCGGTGATGTCGCCCAGCAGCAGCCGGTTGATCAGTGAGCTCTGCCGGTGGGAGGCGCGTGCACCGCTCTCCCGGTCGCCGAGCAGGGCGATGGCGATCGTGTCCGCAGCGCGGTCGAGGGCGTAGGCGTGGGCGCCCGAGAGAGCCGCCCTTCCGTTGAAGACGTGGATCCAGCCCCACGCCTCGCCGCGCAGGACGATCATGCGGCGCGTACAGCCCGGCTCCTCGTGCGACTGAACCACCGTTGACCTGCTGTGCTCGCTGGGAGCCCCGGTCCGGTGGGCCATCCTGGCGTGCAGCCCCCAGTTCTTCATCAGCAGATCGGTGTCCGCTGTGCCCCCGGCGTACGCCACGACCTGGTGGTCGGTGTCCTCCAGGACCACGGGAGAGCCCACGTGGTGGGCGAGCGTCTCAGCGAAGGACACATGGCTGCGACTGGCCAGAAGCAGCTGGATGAAGTCCGCGTTGAGCCGCTCGAAGGCGAGGAGGTCGGCGTTCCTCTCGTCGGAGATCAACTCATGCACCTGCGCGGACACCTCGACGAACGGCAGCTCGTCCACCAGACCGATCAGGGGAAGGCCCAGCTGCCGGGCTTCGTCCACCAGCGCCGACGGCATCGTGGTGAACGCCCTCCCGCCCAGTTCCACGACGAGTGCGGCAGCGTTCGCGGCGCTGACCTCCTGGACGTAACGGCGCTGCTCACCTGCCGTACGGCCGACCCCGAGCCCGGCTGTCAGCAGCAACTCGCCGCCCGTCAGGAAACGGGCGACGTCGGGGATCTCCACAGGATGGACCCAGCGGATGGTCCGGTCCAGATTCTCCTCACCCGCGTACACACGGACCTCGGTCCGGCTGAAGACCTCCAGTTGGAGTGCGGCTGCTACGGACAGAGCCATGACGGAACCTCTTCGGAACAAGTAGGAACTTCACCCGGGTGTACGGGTGGCGCAGCGGGGGGTGCGCCGATGCAACTGGCCGGGACGGGTGCCGGACGCAGGACGCCCGGAGCCACGGTCAGGGGGCAGGTCCCCATCGTGCCCTGCGCGGTGGGTCCTGGGATTGCACGAATGATGCAGCGTTCGGCGACATCCTTGCACAGTCTGTGTCTGCCTTGCGGGTGGCCCTCGCCTTCATGCTGGTGGACGCCACAGCTTTGGTCGCGCAGCGCAGGCCGCGAGCGCGACGGGGCAGGGGCTCCCGCCGGACCGGAGCGGCGCCCCGCCCCGCGAGCGCGTCGGCAGCCGGCCGGGTGCCGGCTCCCCCGCAGCGCGAGGCACCAGGACCTCGCTGACCCGGATCCCACCGCGCCAGGACGTTCCATCTGCACTTGGAGGACCACCATGAGAGCCGCCGTCGTTCCGCGCCCGTCCGGACCCTTCGGCATCGCAGACCTGCGGATGCCCCGGCCCGGGCCGGGGGAGATCCTCGTGCGCGTCGCCGCCTGCGGTGTCTGCCACACCGATCTGCACGTCCATGACGGCTCGGTGGCCTTCCCGTTCCCCGCGGTTCTGGGGCATGAGATTTCCGGAACGGTTGTCGACACGGGGGCCGGTGTGGACCACCTCAGCCCCGGCCAGAGCATCGTCGGCGCATTCATCATGCCGTGCGGCTCCTGCGCGATGTGTACGTCGGGCCGGGAGGAACTGTGCGAGCCGTTCTTCGCACACAACCGGCTGAACGGAACGCTCTACGACGGGACGACCAGGCTCTTCGACGCCAACGGCGATCCGGTGTGGATGTACTCCATGGCGGGCCTGGCCGAGTACGCCGTCATGCCCGCGCTCGGTGCGGCGCCGATCCCCTCCGGCGGCCACCTCAAGGACTCCGCGATCCTGGGCTGCGCCTTCCTGACCGCCTACGGCGCGCTGGTCCACGTCGGCGAACTGCGGGAGAGCGACTCGGTGGTCATCGTGGGCGCCGGCGGTGTCGGCCTCAGCGCCGTAGCCGTGGCCAAGGCCCTGGGCGCCGGTCGCATCGTGGCCGTCGACGTCGCCGACGACCGGCTGGGAACCGCGTCGCGCCTGGGGGCGACCGACACGGTCAATGCCTCCACCACCGACCCGGTCCGGGCGGTCCGCGACATCACCGGAGGAGGGGCCCGTCTCGTGGTGGAAGCGATCGGGCAGCCGGGCACTTTCCGGCAGGCCACGGAGATGGCAGCCGACGGCGGCCGGTGCGTGATGATCGGCATCGCACCGGCAGGCCGCACCGCCGAGATCGAGATCACCCGGCTCGTACGCCGCAAGATCCAGGTCTGCGGGTCCTTCGGCGGACGCCCCCGGCAGGACCTGGCGCATCTGGGCCGGCTCGTGGCCGACGGGCGTCTCGACCCCGGGGCCCTGATCAGCCGGCGCTTCCCGCTGGACCAGGCCGACCAGGCATACCGGCTTCTCAGCGAAGGAAAGATCGTCGGCCGGGCTCTCATCGAGATCGACCCCGACGCCTGACACCTCGCACTCCCCGCGTTCATCAGACAGCGCTCCCCGCCCCGTATGGACGCGGCACCAGCCGCCGGCCCGGGCGGCCTGTCCCCGCTGCGGACTCCCTCAGCAGCGATCCCGACGACAGCAGAGACGACAGCAGAATGGATCAGTCCATGGCACTCACGCTGCACCACTGGCGCAACGGTACGGCCTTCGAAGGCATCGGCGACCGGTACTCCGACGTCACCAACCCGGCGACCGGAGAGGTCACCGCTCAGCTGGCGCTGGCCGCCGAGAGCGACGTGAATGCCGTCGTGGAGGCGGCAGTTGCGGCCTTCCCCGCTTGGCGCGACACATCGCTGACAGCGCGGACCCGCGTCCTGTTCCGCTTCCGCGAGCTGCTGAACGCCCGCAAGCCCGAACTCGCCGAGATCATCACCTCCGAGCACGGCAAGGTGCTCTCCGACGCACTCGGAGAAGTCAGCCGGGGCCAGGAGGTGGTCGAATTCGCCTGCGGCATCCCCCACCTGCTCAAGGGCGGCTTCACCGAGAACGCGTCGACCAGGGTCGACGTGCACTCCGTGCGCCAGCCCCTCGGCGTGGTCGGCATCGTCTCGCCGTTCAACTTCCCGGCCATGGTGCCTCTGTGGTTCTTCCCCATTGCCATCGCGGCGGGCAACGCCGTCATCCTCAAGCCGAGCGAGAAGGTTCCCACCGCCGCGCTGTGGCTGGCCGAGCTGTGGAAGGAAGCGGGACTTCCCGACGGTGTCTTCAACGTCCTCAACGGGGACAAGTCCGCCGTAGATGGCCTGCTGACCCACCCGGACGTGGAGTCCGTGTCCTTCGTGGGGTCCACGCCGATCGCGCAGTACGTGTACGAGACGGCCGCCGCCCACGGGAAGCGCGTCCAGGCGCTCGGCGGGGCCAAGAACCACATGGTCGTGCTGCCCGACGCCGACCTCGATCTCGCCGCCGACCAGGCCGTCAACGGCGGGTACGGCTCAGCGGGTGAGAGGTGCATGGCCATCTCAGCAGTGGTTGCTGTCGGCAACATCGCCGATGAACTCGTCGCCAGAATAAAGGCGCGCACGCTCCAGCTGCGCACCGGCGACGGCACCCGCGACTGCGACATGGGCCCCCTGGTGACCGCGCAGGCCCAGCAGCGGGTGTCCGGCTATGTGGACGCCGGTGAGAAGGCCGGAGCCACGCTGGTGGTCGACGGGCGCGAGGTGCGTCCGGACGCCGACGGGGCAGGCTTCTTCGTCGGCCCCACCCTCTTCGACCACGTCGGCACCGACATGAGCATCTACACCGACGAGATCTTCGGGCCGGTGCTTTCCGTCGTCCGCGTGGACACCTACGACGAAGCCGTCCAGCTGATCAACCGCAACGCGTACGGCAACGGAACCGCGATCTTCACCAACGACGGTGGTGCGGCACGGCAGTTCGCCAACGAGATCAAGGTGGGCATGGTCGGCGTCAACGTCCCGGTCCCCGTCCCCATGGCGTACTACTCCTTCGGCGGCTGGAAGCACTCCCTGTTCGGTGACAGCCACGCCCACGGCACCGAGGGCGTCCAGTTCTTCACCCGCGGCAAGGTCATCACCACCCGGTGGCTCGACCCCAGCCACGGCGGAATCAACCTCGGATTCCCCGAGAACACCTGACCGCCGCCCCTCCGCGGGCCGAGTAGTTCCCCTCTCCGCGGGCCGAACAGTTCCCCCCTCCGCTTTCCCTTTCCTCAAGGAGACCAGCCGTGCCCGTTGTACTGAAGTCCGCCGCCGCCAAGAGCGGTGCGCGCAGCAGCCGCCCGGAGGTCGTCGACACCGTCGCCGAGGTCATCGCCGACGTGCGGGCCAACGGCGACGACGCCGTCCGCCGGTACTCGGCGAAGTTCGACTCCTGGGACCGGCCGTCCTACCGGCTCGGCGCACAGGAGATCAAATCCATCGTCTCGTCGGTTCCCGCCGGCGTCCTCGAAGATCTGCGTTTCGTGCAGCAGCAGGTGCAGAACTTCGCACAGGCACAGCGCGACTCCCTGCACGATTTCGAGATCGAGACCCTGCCGGGCGTGTTCCTGGGACAGCGCAACATCCCGGTCTCGGCGGCCGGTGCCTATGTGCCGGGCGGCCGTTACCCGCTCACCGCTTCCGCGCACATGACCATCGTCACGGCGAAGGTGGCGGGCGTCGAGCGGGTGGCCGCCACCACCCCTCCGAACGAGGGCGCCCCGCCGCCGGTCAGCGTCGCCGCCATGCACATGGCGGGCGCGGAGGAGATCTACGTACTCGGCGGAGTGCAGGCGGTCGCCGCACTTGCCCTGGGCACCGAGACCGTCGACCCGGTCCATATGCTGGCCGGCCCCGGCAACGCCTATGTGGCCGAGGCCAAGCGGCAGTTGTTCGGCGAGGTGGGGATCGACCTGTTCGCCGGGCCCACCGAGGTGCTCATCGTCGCCGACGACACCGCCGACCCGTTCACGGTCGCCGTGGACCTGCTCAGCCAGGCCGAGCACGGCCCGGACTCCCCGGCGGTCCTGATCACCACCTCCCGCGAGGTCGGCCGGCGCACGATCGAGTTCATCGGCGAACTGCTGCCCGCCATGCCGACCGGGAGGGTCGCCGGTGCGGCCTGGCGCGACCACGGCGAGGTCGTGGTGGTGGACGGCCAGGACGAGGCCTTCGCCCTGGCCGACACCTACGCCAGCGAGCACGTGCAGATCTTCACCGCCGAACCGCGGGATGCCCTGACCGGCATGCGGGACTACGGCGCCCTCTTCCTCGGCCAGGACACCTGCGTTCCCTACGGTGACAAGGTCATCGGCACCAACCACGTCCTGCCGACCATGGGCGCAGCCCGGTACACCGGCGGTCTGTGGGTGGGCAAGTACCTCAAGACCGTGACCTACCAGGAGGTCCGGAACAAGGCCAGCAGTGCGCTGCTGGGCGAGATCTGCGGTCGGGCCTCCCGCCTGGAGAACTTCGAGGGTCACGCCCGCTCCGGTGACCTGCGCGCGGCCCGGTACGGCGAGGCGGGCCTGTCGTGGAGCGACCACGACGTACGCCTCGGCGAATCCGGCAGGTGAGGTCAGCCGTGCCCGGGCCGGGCGGTCGTCGCCCGTACGACCAGTTCCGTCGGCAGGAGGATCTCCTTCGGCTCGGCGCCCGCGATCACATCCAGCAGCAGCCGGGTGGCGCTTCGCCCCTTCTCGACCAACGGCTGGCGCACGGTGGTCAGTTGTGCGCCGGCCGCACCGGGAAGGTCGTCGAACCCGATCACCGAGAGATCCTCGGGAACGCGCAGGCCGCGACTGCGGGCGGTCCGCATCGCCGCGAGCGCCAGGACGTCGGTACCGGCGAGCACGGCCGTGATGGGGCCGGCTTCCGCCAGCAGGGTCCCGGCCGCGGCCAGCGAAGCGGTCTCGTCGAAGCCTCCCGCCTCGATGACGGTGACCTCCCCCCACGGCAGGCCGGCCGCGCGGAAGGCGGCGGCGTAGCCCGCCAGCCGTTCCTTCATCACCCGGTCGCGTGCCGCGCGCTGCCGGGCGGGAGTGACAGGGCCGCGGTAGCCGTCGGGCACCAGCCGGTCGACCAGGATGCCGACCGAACGGTGGTCCAGGGCCAGCAGGTGAGCGGCGGCCGACCGGGCGGCTGCACGGTCCTCGATCCCCACCCAGGGAAGCCCTCCGGGGTTGGGACCGTCGATGACCACCACCGGCAACCGCCTGCGCAGCACGGTCTCCACCGCGGGATGCCCCTCGGGCAGGGCGTAGGCGAGGAAGCCGTCGACGAGCCCCCGCAGCAACACACCGGAGTTCTGAGTCAGCCGTTCCGACTCCAGCGGACACGGCAGCAGGGTGAGCGCCGTCTCGGACACCTCGCCGACCTCGGCGATTCCCCGCAGCAGCGCGGCGGTGGCCGGGTCGTCGAAGGCGTAGGGCAGCGAGTCCGTGACCATCAGGCCGAGCGCCCCGACCTGGCCGGTCCGCAGCGTACGGCCGACCGAGTGCGGACCGGTGTATCCGAGTTCCTCGGCGATCTGCAGGACGCGTTCGCGCTGCGCCGCGGACAGCTTCTCCGGCCGGCTGAACGCGTAGGAGACGGCCGCCTGGGAGACACCCGCCGCCCGTGCTACATCACGCATGGTGACCACTGGCGCCTGCTTCCCCTCGTCGGCGTGGTTCGCCGGCAACCCTACCCAGCGCGCTTCCGGGCGTTGCGGGCCGCATTCACCTCTGTTGACAGCCCGGGTCGCGATGTTAGCCTCGCGTCGGTTAATCGAATAACTAAAGTGATCACCGAAGACTCGCAGCCCGTCCCGCCACCCTTCCGGGCCATGGGGTGCCGCACACCGCAGTGCCGGCGGACGAGCGGTCTCCGCACCCCCCGCCACCCCGTAGCGGATCTTCCGCACGCACCCCTCTCCAGCTCCAGCCAGGGACGAACCCCATGAACGGAAAACCAGCTCTCCCCAATGACGGCCCCACCGGGTCGCACTACGACTTCGTGATCGTCGGCTCCGGCATGGGCGGCGCCACGATGGCCTACGCCCTCAAGGACGTCGGCGCCAGCGTGCTTCTCGTCGAACGCGGTGACTTCCTGCCGCAGGAGAAGCAGAACTGGGACGCCGGAGCCATCTTCCGCCGCCACCGTTACCAGAACGCGGAGCAGTGGTACGACGCGAGCGGCAAGGCCTTCACGCCCGGCAACTACTACTACGTCGGCGGCAACACGAAGCTCTACGGCTCCTCGCTCGTACGGTTCCGCCGCGAGGACTTCCGGGCGACGGAGCACGAGGCCAGCACCTCGCCGGAGTGGCCCTTCCCGTACGAAGTCCTGCAGCCGTACTACCTGCGCGCCGAGACGCTCTTCCGCGTGCACGGGGACCAGTTCGACGACCCCACCCTGGACCGGTCCGAGCCCTTCCCCTACCCGGCGATCGGACACGAGCCGCCGGTCCAGGAGGCCGCCGACGCCCTGACCCGCATGGGGCTCACCCCGTCGAGCATCCCGCTCGGCCTGGACCTGCGGGACGGCGGATCCTGTATCCGCTGTGCCTTCTGCGACGGGTTCCCCTGCCGGGTCCTGGCCAAGTCCGACGCCGACGTCTGCTGTGTCCGGCCCGCCCTGGCCGCCGGTTCGGTCGAGCTGGTCACCAACGCCCGGGTCACCCGGGTGCTCACGAACGACTCCGGCAGCAAGGCGACCGGCGTGGAGCTCCTCCGCAACGGAGCGCCCGTCACTGTCGGCGCCGGCACCGTGGTCGTCTCCTGCGGCGCCGTCAACTCCGCAGCCCTCCTGCTGCGCTCGGCGAACCCGCAGCACCCGGACGGGCTCGGCAACTCCTCCGGCACCGTCGGCCGCCACTACATGGTCCACAACAACTCCGTGATGGTCGGCGTCCACCCGACCCGGAAGAACACCGCGGAGTTCCAGAAGACCCTGTACTTCAACGACTTCTACACCAAGGGCACCGCTGACCACCCCTACCCGCTGGGGCACGTCCAGCTCATCGGCAAGCTCCAGGCGGAGATGATGGCCGGCCAGCGCCCCGCCATCCCCACCTGGGCACTCCGCTACGCCGCCCACCGCAGCATCGACTGGTGGCTGTTCACCGAGGACCTGCCCGACTCGGACAACCGCGTCACCCTGACGTCCGCCGGGGACATCCGGATCAACTGGAAGCCCAACAACGTACGTGCGCACGAGGTCCTCGTCCGGGAGACCAGGAAGATCCTGCGCCGCATGGGGTTCCCCCTGGTGTTCAGCCAGCGGACCGGCATCGAGGTCAACTCCCACCAGGCCGGCACCGTCCGGGCCGGCACCGACCCCGCGACCTCCGCACTGGACGCGAACTGCCGCTCGCACGGCGTCGACAACCTCTACGTCGTCGACTCGTCCTTCTTCCCGTCGCTGCCGGTGATGAACCCGGCGCTGACCATCGCCGCGAACGCCCTGCGCGTCGCGGACCACCTCACCGGCGCCTCCCCCGCAGCCGCCCCCGCCCAGCACACGAACGTCCAGCACACGAACAAGAGGTAGATATGCCCAGGCTCACCGGCGGCCAGATCGTCGTCGACTTCCTGATCCGCGAAGGGGTGGAGAAAGTCTTCGCCGTCCCGGGACACGGCAACACCGCACTCATCGACGCCTTCGTCGACCGCAAGGACGAGATCGAAGTCGTCCCGGCCATGCACGAGCAGGGCGCCGCCCACATGGCCGACGGTTACTACCGTGCGACCGGCAAGGTCGCCGCCTGCTGTACGTCCATCGGTCCCGGTGCGACCAACACGCTCACCGGTCTGACCACGGCCTTCGCCGACTCCCAGCCCTTCCTGCTGATCACCGGCGCGGTGCACACCTACATGGAGAACCACGGGGTGCTCCAGGAGATCGACCGGCCGCACGGCAACAACTTCCCGCGCATGGCCGAGCCCGTCGTCAAGCGCTGGTGGCAGCCGAGCCGGGTCGACCAGCTCCCCACCGTCCTGGCCCAGGCCTTCAACACCATGTACGAGGGCCGCCGCGGCCCCGTCCTCCTGGACATCCCGCAGGATCTCCAGGCCGAGTACGGCGCGTACGAGCCGGAGGAGACCCGCCGCCGGCGCGCGCACGGCCGCCCCGGCGGCGACCCCGAGCGCATCGCGGAGGCCGCCCGGCTGCTGGCGGGTGCCCGGCGCCCGGTCATCCTGGCGGGCGGCGGCGTCATCGCATCCGAGGCCGGCGCCGAACTGGTGGCCGTCGCCGAACGTCTCGGCGCGCCCGTGACCCACTCCTTCATGGGCAAGGGCGCCTTCCCCGCCGACCACGACCTGTACGCCTGGCCTTGCGGCGACATGGGCTCCATCCCCGGCAACGGCGTGACCCGCACCGCGGACGTCATCCTCGCGGTCGGCTGCCGTTTCAGCGACCGCATCACCTCCTCCTACAAGCCGGGCGTCACCTTCGACATCCCCGGCACCAAACTCGTCCAGATCGACATCGACGGCTTCGAGATCGGGCGGAACTACCCCGCCGAGGTCGGTGTCGTCGGCGATGCCAGGGCGAGCCTGAGCGCTCTGCTGGGCGAGCTGAACACGCTCGGCGACGCCCCGGACTGGCGCTCCTCCGAGTACTTCGCCGAGTTGCAGGACCTCAAGGCGCAGTGGGAGGAGCACCTGCGCCCGATGCGGACCACCGACCACCTGCCGATGACCAACTCCCGGGCCATGGTGGAGATCCGCGAGGCTCTGCCCCGGGAGGGCATCCTGGTCACCGACTCCAGTAATCCGGCCAACCAGGCCTTCAACGAGTTCCCCGTCTACGGGCCGCGTACCAACATCGTGGCCGGCGGCATGTCGGGGATCGGTTTCGGCCTGCCCGCCGCCATCGGCGCCCAGGCCGCCGTCGGTGACCGGCCGGTCCTGGCGATGGTGGGTGACGGCAGCTTCCTGCAGACCGGCACCGAACTGGCCACCGCGGTCATGCTCGGCCTTCCGCTGGTCGTGGTCGTGCTGAACAACGGCGGCTGGGAGGCGATCAAGGACCTCCAGATCAATCTCTTCGGCAAGGAACGCCAGATCGTCAGCGGCTGGACCACCAAGGACGGCAAGCCGTACTTCGCCGACATCACCGAGTTCGCCCGCTCGCTGGGCTGCACAGCCGAACGCGTCGAGAACCCGGCCGAACTCGCGGACGCGGTCCGCCGCGCCTTCGCCACTCCCGGCCCGGTGGTCATCGAGGCCATGAGCGCGCACGAACTGCCCTGGACCGAGATGCACCCGACCGGCTGGTGGGACATCACCGTCCCCGCGTACCACGGGCCGACCCGTGACGAGTACGTCGTCCAGCGCGGCTTCTGACCGGAGGGAAGGTACACACCATGGGCAACATCAAACTCGGCCTCAACCTGGAGTTCGCCCGCTTCGAGAACGGGTCCTTCGACTGGGCCATGGACCAGGCCGCGGCGATCGGCTACAAGTACGTCGAGCCGATGGTCCACTGGGGCCGTGAACTGCTCAGCGCGGCAGGCTACTTCCACAGTCTCTCGATGCTCGACGACCCGCTCCGTCTGAAGCACGCCGCGGAGAGCCGGGGGCTGAGCATCTCCTCGCTGTCCAGCCACGCACCGCTGGCCAAGCCGGAGGTCAGCGTCGAGTACCTGCGCCAGTCCATCCGCTACGCCGCCGAGTGCGGCGCCCCCATGATCATGATTGACGACGGGCCGCTGCCGTCCTGGACCACCGAAGAGGAGAACTACACCCTCATGCGGTACACGCTCCAGGAGGCGGCCCTGGTGGCGGAGGCGCGGGGCATCGCCATCGCGATCGAGACGCACGGCGAGTACACCGCGACACCGGAGCGGCTCGACCGCCTCATGGGGCTCGTCGACAGCCCGGCGCTGACCATCAATCTCGACACCGGCAACAGCTATCTGAGCGGCAACGACCCGCACCAGTGGCTGGAGGACATCGTCGGCCGCGTCACCCACCTGCACGCCAAGGACATATCGCACGAGGACGCCGCACGTTACCGGGGCAAGGTACGCGGCATGCTCGGCTGCGCCTGCGGCGAAGGGGTCATCGACTGGGACCGCATCGTCGCCACACTCGCCCGCGCCGATCACGAGTTGGTGCTCTCCGTGGAGTGCGCGTCCCTGGACGCGGCCACCAAGAGCTACCAGCACCTGTCCGGGCTCATCGACAAGCACGCGCCCTGAGGGACGCCGTACGAGCAACTTCTCGTCGGGGCAAGGGTACGGTCATGCCGTGGGCGCGACCCGGTACCACCTGGCCAACTGCACTCGGTGCAAGGCGAGTAGGAGAACGTGATGGCTGTTGATGACGGCGAGTTCCGGAAGAAGATCCGGTCGGACGTACCGCACTCCGCGCGGGTGTGGAATGCGTGGCTCGGCGGGAAGGACAACTACCGGGTGGACCGGGAGCTGGCCGCCGCGGTGACCGCCGCGTACCCGCAGATGGCCGATATCGCGCAGGCTTCGCGGGCGTTCCAGGCTCGGGCGGTCCGCCACCTGGCCTCCTTGGGCGTGCGTCAGTTCCTGGACGTGGGAACCGGGCTGCCGGTGGAGAACAGCACTCACGAGGTCGCGCAGTCCGTCGCACCGGACGCCCGGATCGTCTACGTCGACAACGACCCCATCGTCCTGGTCCATGCCTCGGCGCTGCTGGTCAGCGCTCCGGAGGGCCGGACGGACTATGTGGAGGGGGATCTGTCCGACACGGACGCGGTGGTGGACGAAGCAGCGAAGACGCTGGACCTGTCCGAGCCGGTGGCCGTGCTTCTGCTGTCGACCCTGGGACATCTGACCCCGGCCGACGGGATCAAGGTGGTTCAGCGATACATGGCCCGGATGCCGTCGGGAAGCTATCTGGTGCTCTGCGACACGGTGAAGACACCGCAGACGCTGGCGGCGCAGAAGGCGTACGACTCGGGCGACAACCCTCCCTACCTCGTACGGGAACCGGAAGAGATCACACGATGCGCCGATGGCCTGGAACTGGTCGAACCGGGCTTCGGATCCATCGCGTTCTGGCGCCCGACGGAAGAGAACCCCACAGCCGTCGACCAGTGGGGGCTCGTCGCCCGTAAGCCCTGAGCGGGGCCGCACGGACCCGCCCGTACGTACGGGGTCCGGGACATGCGAAGGGGCCTCTGACCAGCAATTAAGCTGGCCAGAGGCCCCTTGCGACAGGACGAGCCGGCCTGTACGCCGGGTTCTGTCGCCCGGAAACCTCGCGGTCGCCGGGGAGACGGCCATCCATCTACGACCGGCATTGCTGCCGGCCTCCTGCGGTCTACCCGCGGACTCGGGCGAGCAGCCCTCGAACGTCCGCGCAAAGCCGTCGTGCGACGGCCTCTCTTGACCTTGCTCCAGGTGGGGTTTACCTAGCCGCCTGAGTCACCTCAGGCGCTGGTGGTCTCTTACACCACCGTTTCACCCTTACCGGGGGCCTTGCGGACCCCGGCGGTCTGTTTTCTGTGGCACTGTCCCGCGGGTCACCCCGGGTGGCCGTTAGCCACCACCTTGCTCTGTGGAGCCCGGACGTTCCTCGGGAAGATCCGGAGGATCTCCACGCGGCCGTCCGGCCGACTCGTCTGCCGTGCTGCCATGCTACCCGGCGGCGACAGGGCTCTGACACGGTGTTCCGCCCTGGTGTCCCACCTCTTCGGCCCCCTTGAGGCCGGTGTCGGCGGCGGCTGGGTCCGAGCGCCGGCAGCGTGCTGATGAGCGCGCAGCACTCCGGCGGAAGCGCGCAGCACGCCGGCGAGTCGACCGCGGTGTCCCAGTCGCTCGTCTGCGGGGCTCGTCGCCGCGCCGGCCGTCGCCTGGACCTGCCGGGGTGACGCTCTCACGTCCCCATGGCTGACAGAAGAGGACTCCGGCCGCAATACCGTGGGCCTTCCACACCGCCTTCACGTGCGCGGCCGGACTGCCTCACCGCACCGTCGGAACGTGAGACATGCCACAGGAACCCCTGCCGCCTCGCGGAGAGACAACGAGTATGAGGGACACAGACGACGGAGACGGCAGGCGCGCGCGTATCCGGGCGGGAGACCGCCAGGCGTTCGCCGATCTCTACGAGGAACACGCGCCGGCGGTCTACAACCACGCCCTGCGGCTGACCGGCAACTGGTCGACCGCGGAGGAGGTAATGTCCGAGACCTTCCTGGCCGCATGGTCGCGCCGGGAATGGCTGGAACCCGAGGGCGGTTCGCTCGTGCCCTGGCTGCTGGGGATCGCGACGCACAAGGCGTACAACGCCAACCGCGGTCTGCGGCGGCGTCTCGCCTTCCTGGCCCACCGGCCGCCCCCGCCCGCGGTCCCCGACTTCGCGGAGGAGACGGCCGGCCGCCTCGACGACTCCCGCCGGCTGGCGGCGGTCCACGCCGCGCTGAGCGGACTGCGCCGCCAGGAACGGGAGGTGCTCGCCCTGTGCGTGTGGGCGGGGCTGGACTACGCGCAGGCCGCCGAGGCGCTCGGGGTGCCGGTGGGCACCGTGCGGTCGCGTCTCTCGCGTGCCCGGGCCCGCCTCAGCAGACTCAGCGAAGAACATCAGGAACGGCGGGAACCGCGGAAGGACCGCGGAGAGGGAAGAAGTGAAGCCGCTTTCGCGGCCCTGCCCCTACGGGAGGAGAACTCATGAACGCCGCCCAACCGTCCCGTCCCGGCCCCCAGCCGGACGACGTGGAGGAACTTGCCCGACTGCTGCCGCGGCCCGTGGAGTTCGACCTGCCTGCCGGGCGTCACCTCCACCACAAGGACATCCTGATGCAGCGCATCGACCACGACGCCACCGCCCCGCAGGCCACCGCGCCGCTCGCCCCACCGCTCCGGCGCAGGCTGCTGCGGCCCGCCGTGCTCGTGCCGGCCGCCTCGCTGGCCCTGGCCGCTACCCTCGCCCTCACACTGACCGGCGGCGGAGCCGGAGGCACCCCCGCCCCCCCGGCGCAGAGCGCACCACAGGCCGTCACCGCGCTCCACAGGATCGCCGACGCCTCCCTGAAGACCGACGTCACAGCGGTCAAGGACAGTCAGTTCGTCTACGTGCGCAGCCTCGTGGAGGAGAACATGGGGACCCTCGACGGCCCCGTGAAACTGGGCAAGCCCCACAAGAGCGAGCGGTGGATGGCGCAGGACCCGGCCCCCGTCACCGTCGTCGGCTGGATGCGCGACACCGGCAAGGACGCCTCGATGTCCGGTGAGGACATCCCGATCGAGACCTCCGTCCCCGACGGTTCGGACAGCAGCGGCGCCGAGGCCCCCGGGTTCGACCGGCCCACCTACCGGTGGTTCGCGTCCCTGCCGACCGACCCAAAAGCGCTTCTGAAGCTGCTGGCCTCGCACAGTGGGGCGGGCGAGCACGAGTCCAAGGACCAGGCGGTCTTCGAGATGATCGGGGACATGCTGAGCGGCAACCTCATGCCTGCCGAGAACGCCGCGGCCTTCTACCGCGCCATGGCCGAGATTCCTGGTGTACGAGAGGTTCCCGACGCGGTGGACACGGCCGGCCGCCATGGCATCGGCATCACCCGCGACGACAACTCGTCCGCGGGCCGCGACGAGTGGATCTTCGACAAGCACAGCCTGACGCTCCTCGGCTCGCGCTTCTACACCACCGCGGACAAGAAGCCCGGTAAGGCGAACGTCCCGGCCGGTTCCGAAGCCATCCTCCAGCGCGGCATCGTCGACCAGCACGGGATGGTGCCCGAGAAGGACGGCGACACCTCCGCCGGCTGACCCACCGGCGGGCGGCGCCGCCGGGCGAAGGGCGGGACGGGAGAGCGAGCCGCGCGGTCCCGGCGCTCGCCGGTCGAATCGACCGTACTGTGCGGCCCGCCACGGCTCGGCGCCCCGGAACAGCACTGTCGGCAGTTCCGGTGACGGATGCTCCGGAATCGGCTGGGCGACGGGGACCCTGGCGGCCCCTCTACCCTGGGCAGACGCTGTTGTCCGTACGTGAGGAGACCTGCTGTGCTCGTGCTCTTGCCGCCGTCCGAGGGAAAGGCCGTGAGCGGCTCCGGTGCCCCGCTGAAGCCGGAGTCGCTTTCGCTGCCCGGGCTGGCCGGTGCGCGGGCCGCCGTGCTGGACGAGCTCGTCGAGCTGTGCGCGGCCGACGAGGAGAAGGCACGCGAGGTCCTCGGGCTGAGCGAGGGGCTGCGCGGCGAGGTCGCCAAGAACGCCGGGCTGCGGACCGCGGGCGCCCGGCCCGCCGGGCAGATCTACACCGGGGTGCTGTACGACGCGCTCGACCTCGCCTCGCTGGACGCGGCGGCGCGGCAGCGGGCCGAGGACTCGCTGATGGTCTTCTCGGGGCTGTGGGGCGCGGTACGGATCGGCGACCGGATCCCCTCGTACCGCTGCTCGATGGGTGTGAAGCTGCCGGGGCTCGGGGCGCTGGGCCCGTACTGGCGCGGGCCGATGGCCGAGGTCATGCCGGGGGCCGCGGGCGACGGGCTGGTGCTCGATCTCCGGTCCGCCGCGTACACCTCGGCGTGGAAGCCGAAGGACGAGGTCGCCGGCCGTACGGCTTCGGTGCGGGTGCTCCACGCGCCGACCCGGAAGGTCGTCAGCCACTTCAACAAGGCGACGAAGGGGCGGATCGTACGGGACCTGCTCCTCGCGGACGCGGCTCCCGCCGGGCCCGACGAGCTGGTGGAGGTGCTGCGGGAACTGGGTTACGAGGTGGAGACCCCGGCCCCGGTGAAGCCGGGGAAGCCCCGGGAGCTGGATGTCCTGGTGACCGAGATCCACTGAGCGGGATCGGGCGGGCGGGATCGGGCGGGCGGGGCCGGGCGAGGTCGGGCCGGATCGGGCTGGGCGGTGGGGCGGGATTCGGTGGGCGCAGAGGACAGGACCCACCACGGCCGTTGCACGCTGCGCAACGCTCGTTGCGCAGGACGTGTGTGCCGGGGCAGGATGCCTGTATGACTTCCGTGCTTGACCTCGCCCCCGTCGTCCCTGTAGTCGTCATCGACGATGCCGCCGATGCCGTGCCGCTGGCGCGGGCCCTGGTCTCGGGCGGGCTGCCCGCGATCGAGGTGACGCTGCGGACGCCCGCCGCGCTCGACGCGATCCGTGCCATCGCCGCCGAGGTGCCGGAGGCCGTGGTCGGCGCCGGCACGGTGATCTCCCCCGACGGGGTGGCGCAGGCGGTGGCCGCGGGGTCCCGGTTCCTGGTCAGCCCCGGCTGGTCGGACCGGCTGCTCGGCGCGATGACCGAATCCGGCGTGCCGTTCCTGCCGGGGGTCTCCACCACGTCCGAGGTCGTGGAGCTGCTGGAGCGCGGGATCACCGACATGAAGTTCTTCCCCGCGGAGGCGGCGGGCGGCACGGCCTATCTCAAGTCCCTGGGCGGGCCGCTTCCGCAGGCCAGGTTCTGCCCCACGGGCGGTATCTCGCTGGCGTCGGCGCCCTCGTATCTGGCGCTGCCCAACGTGGCGTGCGTGGGGGGTACTTGGATGCTGCCGGCCGATGCGGTGGCGGCGCGGGACTGGGACCGGGTGGAGCTGCTGGCCCGGGGCGCCGCGGCGCTGCGCGGCTGAACCACCGGGGGCCGGCCCCGCACGGCCGGCCCCGGCCCCCGCTCGGCCCAACTCGCCCTGCTGCTCGGAGCTTCAGCGCTCAGCGCAGGTGCGACGTGTCGTTCAGCGCCCGTACGGACGCGTTGCCGTCGGCGTAGTACGCCACCGTCGACACCGAGGCCGCCGACAGCTCCATCCGGAACAGGGACTCCGGCGGTGCGCCCAGCGCGAGCCGTACCAGCGTCTTGATCGGTGTGACGTGCGTGACCAGCAGGGCTGTCGTGCCCCGGTGGCGTTCGATCAGGCGGTCGCGGGCCGCGGCGACCCTGCGGGCCACCGTCGCGAAGCTCTCGCCGCCACCCGTCGGCGCCGCCTTCGGCGAAGCGAGCCAGGCGTCCATGTCGGCCGGGTAGCGTTCGCGTACCTCGCCGAAGGACAGCCCCTCCCAGGCGCCGAAGTCCGCCTCGCGCAGGCCCTCTTCGATCCGTACCTCCAGACCCAGCCGGTCGGCGACCGTCCGGGCCGTCTCACGGCAGCGGCGCAGGGGTGAGGAGACAACCGCCTGGATCGTGCCGCGGGCCGCGAACGCGGTCGCGGCGTCGGCCGCCTGTCCGCGGCCGACGGCCGACAGCTCGGGGTCCGTGCCCCCGCTGCCGGAGAACCGCTTCTGCGGAGTGAGCGCCGTCTCGCCGTGGCGCAGCAGGACGAAGGTCGCCGGGGTGCCCAGATCGGCCGGGGCCGCCCAGCCGACGGCCGGCGCCGCAGCAGCGGCGTCCCGGTCGGACCCGCCCCGGGCAGCCTCGTCGTGCACAGCGGCGCCCCGGGCCGTGAATTCCGCTGTCGAGGCGGACGGCTCCCACTGCCTGCCGTCCCGGCCCGCGTCCATCGCCTCGTTGGCGAGCCGGTCCGCGTGCTTGTTCTGCGCGCGCGGGATCCACTCGTACGTCACCTGCGGCCGAGGCAGCACCGCGGCCGCCTCGGCAGCCAGCGGCTTCATGTCGGGGTGCTTGATCTGCCAGCGACCCGACATCTGCTCGACGACGAGCTTGGAGTCCATCCGGACCCGGATCCGGGCCGCCGGGTCCAGCGCGGCGGCTGCGCGCAGCCCTGCGATCAGGCCCCGGTACTCGGCCACGTTGTTCGTCGCGATGCCGATGTACTCCGCGGCCTCGGCGAGCGTCTCCCCGCTGACCGGGTCGAGTACGACGGCGCCGTAGCCGGCGGGCCCCGGGTTGCCCCGGGAACCGCCGTCCGCCTCCACGACGAACTCCCGCATCAGATGCCCGAGTCGGCCGTGCGCACCAGGATGCGACGGCAGTTCTCGCACCGCAGCACCGTGTCGGGGGACGCCGCCTTGACCTCGTTCACCTCGGTGATGTTGAGCTCCAGGCGGCAGCCCTCGCAGCGCCGCTGGTAGAGCCGGGCCGCGCCCACGCCGCCCTGCTGCTCCCGCAGCTTCTCGTAGAGCTTCATCAGGTCGGCGGGGACCGAACCGGCCACGACCTCGCGCTCCTTGGTGAGCGTGCCGGTCTCCCGGTCGATCTCCGCGGCGGCCACGTCCCGGCGCTCGGTGGCATCGGCCACCTTGGCCTCGACGGACGAGACGCGCTCGGTCAGTTCGGCGGCCCGCTCCTGGGCGGACTCGCGGCGCTCCATGACCTCCAGGACCACGTCCTCCAGGTCGCCCTGGCGCTTGGCCAGCGAGGCGATCTCGCGCTGGAGGTTCTCCAGGTCCTTGGGCGAGCTGACCGCGCCGGAGTCGAGGCGCTGCTGGTCGCGGACCGAGCGCTGGCGGACCTGGTCGACGTCCTGCTCGGCCTTGGTCTGCTCGCGGGCGGTGTCGCTCTCCTCGGTCTGCACGGCGACGCGCAGGTCACGGAGCTGGGTGAGGTCCTTGGTCAGGGAGTCGATCTCGGCGTGCTCCGGCAGCGACTTGCGCTTGTGCGCGAGCTGCGACAGGCGTACGTCGAGGGACTGGACGTCGAGAAGTCGGATCTGGTCGGCGTGCGCGGCGTTCAGTTGGGGGCTCCAGAATGATCGGTTGCGGTGGACGCCGCGTGGGCGGTCCAGGGGTCTGTGACCGTACGGGACACATGGGTGCGCAGACCCCATCCGTTGCGGTCGGAAATCTCGTCGAGCTGGGCCGCGGCCTGGGTGCACCAGGGCCACTCGGTGGCCCAGTGCGCGGCGTCGAGCAGGCCGAGCGGTGACTGCTGCACGGCCTCCGACACCGGGTGGTGGCGCAGGTCAGCGGTGAGGAAGGCATCGACTCCGGCCGCGCGTGCCCGGCCGAAGAGGCTGTCGCCTGATCCGCCGCTGACCGCGACGGTACGGACGAGTGCGTCGGGGTCGCCCGCTGCGCGGACACCCTGCGCGGTGGCGGGCAGCCGGGCGGCGGCCAGTGCGGCGAACTCCCGCAGCGGCAGCGGATGGTCCAGCTCGCAGACGCGGCCGAGACCGCGGCGGCCGAGCGGATCGGTGGGGTCCGGTACGAGCGGGCCCACCACCCGCAGGTCCAGCGCGCCCGCGAGGGCGTCGGAGACCCCGGGGTCGGCGGTGTCGGCGTTGGTGTGCGCGACGTGCAGGGCGATGCCGTGTCTGATCAGGGTGTGAATGACCCGGCCCTTGAAGGTGTCGGCCGCGACCGTGGTCGTACCGCGCAGATAGAGCGGGTGGTGCGTGACGATCAGCTGGGCGCCGAGCTTCACGGCCTCGTCGGCGATCTCCTGGACGGGGTCGACGGCGAAGAGGACGCGGTCGACGGTGTCACGGGGGTCTTCGGGGTCGCCGCAGACCGTGCCGACGGCGTCCCAGGATTCGGCCCGCTCGGGCGGCCACAGGGCGTCGAGTGCGGAGAGGACTTCAGACAGACGGGGCACGGTTACCAGGTTACCTGCGCCCCGTGCCCCTGTTGCCGGTCGGTCCCGCCGGACCGCCCGCCCGGCCGGGTCCCGGCCCGCGGTCCTACTTGACCAGGTAGCTCTGGAGGTCGTCGAGGACCTTGTTGGCCGCCGTCACACCGAGACCGAGGTACCAGGTCTCGTCCGGGACGTTCTTCGCCTGTCCGTCCTTGACCGCCTTGAGGTTCTTCCAGAGCGGGTTGGCCTGGACGGTGTCGCGCTTGGTGGCCTTGGGGTCCCCGTACACGCCGGTGAAGATCCAGTCCGCGTCGGCCGAGTCGATCTTCTCGGGGCTGATCTCCACCGCGAGGTCCTTCACCTGCTGGCTCTTGGGCCGCGGCAGCCCGGCGTCCTTGAGGATCGTGCCGATGAAGGAGTCCTCCGCGTAGAGGCGGATCCGGTCGGGCATGTAGCGGACCATCGAGATGGTGGGCTTGTGGGGGCCGACGTCGGCGCCCAGCTTCCTGGCGCGCTTCTCGTACGCGCCGAGCTCGGCCTCGGCCTGGGCGGTCCGGTCCAGGGCCGCGGCGTTCAGCAGGTAGTTCTGCTTCCAGGTGAAGCCGGGGCGGATGGAGAAGACGGTCGGCGCGATCTTCTTGAGCTGGTCGTACTTGTCCGCGGCGCGCAGCTGGCTGCCGAGGATCAGGTCCGGGTGGAGGTTGGCGATGGCCTCCAGGTTGAGGCTGTTGATGGTGCCGACGTTCTTCGGGTTGCCCGCGTTCTTCTTCAGGTAGCCGGGGATGCCGTCGCTGCCCTCGGTGGGCGCGTAGCCGACGGGCTTGATGCCGAGGGAGACGACGTTGTCCAGCTCGCCGACGTCGAGCACGACGACCCGCTTGGGCTTCGCCTTGAGCACGGTCTTACCCATGGCCTGGGTGATGGTCCGCGGGAACTGGCCGGGCTTCGCGTCGGTGCCGAGTGCGGCGGTCTTCGTCGCCGCGTCGCCGAAGTCCTTGCCTCCGGTGGCCACGTCCTTCTTGGCGGCTGCGCCGGCCTTGCTCGAACCCCCGTCACCGCTGTCGCCGCTTCCGCAGGCGGTGAGGGCGAGCGCGCCGGTGAGCGCGAGGGCGGCGGCAGCGGTGCTGCGGCGACGTATGGACATGGCGAAGCTCCTGACAGAAACCACTTAGGTGTGCCTTACCTTAAACGGCCTCCGGTCCGCGAGCACACCCGCCCCCTCCCTCTCAGGCGAACACCGGGACAGCCACCCGTATGTGTGAAGCGGCAGGCCAGGACCGACTCGGCAGGACGTGCGAAAACTAGCTTCGGTGTCCGGAGGTGACCGAAATATGACGGCCTCGGCCACGAAGACCGCGACACCGACAGCGACACCGACAGCCGTACGGACCCCCGTGCGGATCACCGTACGGACCGCCGCAGAGGACAGTGCGGAGAGCGGTCCGGAAAGCGGCGCGAAGGGCAGCGCGGAAGGCGACCCGGAAGGCGGCCCGGAGAGCAGCGCTGACAGCGGCGCTGACAGCGGCGCCGCACCGGAGATGGACTTCACCATCACCGACGACGGGTCCTACGCCGCCCGGCTGGCCCGCCGCACCGGGGACGCCTGGTTCCCCGAGCGCTGGACCCTGGAAGGACCGGAGCCGTACGCGGTGGAGCTGCCCGGCAACCAGCCCGAGGAGCCCGGTTCCGATGTGCTGCCGATGGCCGACGGGCGGGTGCTGATCCGGCGGTCCGTGGACGGGCGGCACGCCTTCTCGCTGCTGTACCCGACCGGGCCCGGCACCGGCGAACTGCCGCTGGGCGCCGTCGAGTGCGAGCGGCTGACGCTGCTGCCGCCCGTGCCCGGCGGCTGCCGCGCGTACGCACTGGAGCCCGGCCCGCACACGACCACCGTCTGGCTGGTGGCGGGCGGCGCCTTCGGGCCCGAGCACGTCGCCGATGTGCCGGGGCGCTGCACCGGCGGGGTGTGGCTGGACCGTACGGGCCGGATGCTGGCGCTGGACCGCGAGACGGGCGGGGTCACCAAGGCCGTAGCGGTCGACCTGGAGCGGGGCGGCGAGGTCACTCCGCTGCTCCAGATCGCCGACGGAAGCGACGACCGGCTGCTGCTCGCCGACCCGGACAGCGGTCTGCTGCTCGTACGGTCGGACGCGCCGGGGGACGACCGGCTGGGCTGGGGGGTGCTGGGGAGCAGACGGCCGATCCGGTTCCCGGAGTCCCTGCGGCTCGACGACGCGGTGCTGACGCCGTTCGCCGTGCAGCCGGGGCAGATGCTCATGCCGGAGAGCTGCGGGGTCGCGCTGCGGATCGCGAGCGCGACGGGCAGCCGGCTCGGGGTGTGGCGCCCTGCGGGGCGCCGGCTGCTGCAACTGGCATCCCCCGAAGGGTGGTTGGCGGGCGCGGGGCTGTGGAGCACGGAGGGGGTGCTCCGACTGCCCTGCACCACCGGGGCCGTGCCGGTCGGCGTGGTGGACATCGCACCGCTCGGCGGGCTGCCGCTCGATCCCCGGATGGAGTCGCCGGGTGACGGGGGCACAGAACCCGCACAAACGGAAGTCGCTGGTCAGGAACCATGTGCGGCCCAGATGTCTCCTGTTGTGTGCAAGCCCGTACCGTTGCAGCAGGCGCCTCTGACGAGCCGCCCGCAGCGTGGTTAGAATCGCGGGCCTGCACACGCAGAAGTGATCGCGTACGCGTGATCACTTCAGGCACGGAAGAGCACGGCAGAGCACAACACAGCACGGCAGCACAGCACGGCAAAGAAGCGAACACAGCGATTTGACGGGGGAGATTTCCCATCATGTCTGAAGCCAGGACCGACACCGCCCAGTCGCGCCCGCAGCCTGCGGCCGCCGGCCGGGGCGAAGCCGGAGGCTCCGGAAAGCACCGGGGGGGTGCGGCGTCCACCGAGGCGTCCGAGGCGGAGACCAACGGCCGCCATCGCCGCTCGGCGGAGCAGCAGCACTCGAACGCGGCCTGACGGTCCGCGTACGCATCAACTGCGCACGCACCACCGCGCACGGACAATCCGCTCACGCAGAATCGTTCAGGCGCAACCGTTCAGGCACAACCAATTCACGCACAACCGATTCACGCACAACCGCTCGCGCACAACCGATTCACGCACACCGGAAGGGCCGGTCCCCGTTTCAGGCGGGGGCCGGCCCTTCCGTCGTGCCGCCGGGGCGTCAGCCGTGTTTGAGGCCCAGCACCTCCGCGGCCGCGAAGGTCTCGTTCGGCGGGCGGTCCGCGTAGTACGGCGAGATCACCTCGTCCAGTTCCTCGTACGAGAACACCGTCTTCGCGGTGTCGAACTTCGCCGCCACCCTGGGCCGTTCCACCACGGCGACCATTCCGCCGTGCACCACGAGCAGCTGGCCGTTGACCTTCGCGGCCGCCGGGGAGGCGAGATAGCCGACGAGCGGCGAGACGTGTTCGGGTGCCAGCGAGTCCAGTTCGCCAGCGTCCGGTTCGCCGAACCCGGCGAACACGTCCTCGGTCATCCGGGTCCTGGCGCGCGGGCAGATCACATTGGCGGTGACGCCGTACTTGGCGAGTGCCAGCGCCGTCGACGTGGTGAGCCCCACGATGCCGCCCTTGGCCGCCGCGTAGTTCGGCTGGCCGGCCGAGCCTGCGAGGAACGCCTCCGACGAGGTGTTGACGATCCGGCCGTAGACCGGGCCGCCCGCCGCCTTGGACCGCTCGCGCCAGTGCACCGAAGCGAAGTGGGTGGTGTTGAAGTGGCCCTTGAGGTGGACCCGGATCACCGAGTCCCACTCGTTCTCCGTCATCGAGAAGACCATCCGGTCCCGCAGGATGCCCGCGTTGTTGACCAGGATGTCGAGCTTTCCGTAGGTGTCGACGGCCAGTTGGACGAGAGCACGGGCCTGTTCGTGGTCCGCGACGTCGCCGAGGTGGGCGACCGCCTGTCCGCCGGACGCGCGGATCTCGGCGGCGACTTCTTCGGCGGGTGCGGCGGACGCCTCGCCGGAACCGTCGCGGCCCGGCTGGCCGAAGTCGTTGACGACGACGCTCGCACCGAGCCGGGCGAGTTCGAGCGCTTCGGCACGGCCGAGGCCGCGGCCGGCCCCGGTGACGATCGCGGACAGGCCATCAAGTGGCAAGGACATGGACGAGCTCTCCTTACGGGTCTGCGGGTGCCGGCGCTCCGGCTCCGGGCGCACCGGGCACTCTCGTACTCAGGGCGCCAGGGGCGCCGGTGCTGCGGTGGTCAGATCTCGATGCAGGTGCGCAGCGCCTCGCCGGAGCGCATCTGGTCCAGCGCGTCGTTGATCCCGGCGAGTTTGACCCGGTGGGTGATCAGCCCTTCGAGGTCGATGCGGCCGGACCGCCAGAGCGAGATGGCCCGCTCGTACGAACGGACCACGTCCCCGCCGCCGTACATGGAGGGCAGGATCCGCTTCTCGTCGAAGAACAGCTCGAACATGTTGAGCTGGAGGAAGTCGTCCATGGCGCCCGCGCCGACGATGCAGAGGGTGCCGCCGCGCCGGGTCGTCTCGTACGCCGTGCGGGCGGTGGCCGACTTGCCGACGACCTCGAAGACGTAGTCGAAGCCCTCCCCCGCCGTGATGCGCTGCTTGGCGTCGTTCAGCGCGTCCGGCGCGACGGCCTCCGTCGCACCGAAGGTCAGCGCGGCCTCCCGGCGGGAGGCCACCGGGTCTACGGCGATGATCTGCGACGCGCCCCTGAGCCGTGCGCCCTGGATGGCGGAGATGCCGACGCCTCCGCAGCCGATCACCGCGACCGACGAACCGGCCTCCACATCGGCGGTGTTGATGGCGGCGCCGAGGCCGGTGGTCACTCCGCAGCCGATGAGCGCCGCGATCTCGAACGGCACGTCGTCGGGGATCGGCACCGCGCAGCCGGCGCCCACGACGACCTCCTCGGTGAAGGTGCCGGTCCCGGCGAAGCCGAAGACATCGCCGCCGGGGCGCTTGAAGTTGGGGGTGCCCGCGTTCATGAAGCCGGCGAGGCATAGCTCGGTCTGGCCGCGTTTGCAGGCCGGACAGACGCCGCAGGCGGGCAGCCAGCAGATCACCACCCGGTCGCCCTGTTTGACGCCCGTCACCCCGTCGCCGACGTCGAGGATCTCGCCGGCGCCCTCGTGGCCGGGCACGAACGGCGCGGGCTGCGGCAGCACCCCGTTCATCGCCGAGACGTCCGAGTGGCAGAGGCCGGTGGCCCGGACCCTGATCCTGACCTTGCCGGGGCCGAAGCCCACCGCCTCGATGTCGTCGAGGACTTCGAGCTTGTCCTGGCCAATCTCGTGCAGTACGGCTGCGCGCATGGTGCGGCTCCTCACATACGGCTGGTTCTGATGGATCAGGAGTGGATGTCCGGGCGGCCTCAGTGGTGGGTGACGACCGTGTCGGCGAGTACCGGCGCCTCGTCCCGCTCGACGGCCGAGACCGTCACCTGGACCTGACCCGGCGACTGCCACATCCGGATCCTGAGCGTCTCGCCGGGGAAGACGACACCGGCGAAGCGGGTGGTGTACGAGTCGACGCGGGCCACGTCGCCGCCCAGGGCCGTGTCGACCACGGCCTTCAGCGTCATTCCGTACGAGCAGAGCCCGTGCAGGATGGGCCGGTCGAACCCGGCGAGCTTGGCGAACTCCGGGTCGGCGTGCAGTGGGTTCCAGTCGCCGGAGAGCCGGTAGAGCAGCGCCTGGTCCTCACGGATCAGGCGGTCCTCGGTGCGGTCGGGGGCGCGGTCGGGGACGTCGAGCCGCGCGGAGGGGCCGCGCTCGCCGCCGAAGCCGCCCTCGCCGCGTACGAAGATCTGCGAGTCGCTGGTCCACAACGGGCCCTGCTCGTCCGAGACTTCGGAGCGCAGCACGATGACGGCGGCCTTCCCCTTGTCGTACACCGCCTGGACCCGGGCGGTGGACCGCGCCGACGCCTTGACGGGGATGGGCCGGTGCAGGGTGATGGTCTGCCCGCCGTGCAGGACGGACGCCAGGTTCACATCGATGCCCGGTGCGGCGAGCCCGCCCATCAGCGCCATGCCGGCGCCCGCGACGGTCGCGAAGCTGGGCAGGACATGGAGCCTGGACTCCAGGGTGTAGCGCAACTCGTCGACGTCGGTGGCCGGCCGGCCGGCGCCGATTCCCAGGTGGTAGAGCTGGATGTCCTTGTGGTCCCAGGCGATCTCGCCGGAGCGGGGCTCGGCGGCGATGGCCTGCGCGGCATCAATGGGCATGGGGCAAGCGCTCCTTGACGGTGGAAAGACCTCGGTGCGACCGTCCGCACCGTCAGGCGCACCGAGGTCGTACGGGACCGGCCCCCGGCGCCCTTTGTAGAACGCGTTCTAGGCCGATGGCCCCATGTATAACGCACCCCTCATGAGTTGTGAAGACTGCTGACGCCACGTCAGATTCGGGTCGGACGAACGGCCCGCGACATCCGGCCACTGCGGCCGGGGCCCGTACAGCCGGCCCTCGGCATCCGGCCACCACCGCCGGGCCACTGCGCGCGGCCGTGACATTTGTCCCGGGCAGCTGCGTACAACCGCATCTGTCCGCGGAACGCCGCGGCTCCGTAGCGTGTGGGGCATGACGCAGACAGCAGACACCGGACCCGCGGTGAGCTTCACGGGAGCGGTCAAGACGTTCGGGGCGGTGCGGGCCGTGGACGGCGCCGACCTGGAGATCCGCCGGGGGGAGACCGTCGCCCTGCTGGGGCGCAACGGGGCCGGAAAGTCCACCACGATCAGTCTGCTGCTCGGCCTCGACGAGCCCGACAGCGGGCAGGTGCGGGTCTTCGGCCGGACACCCGAGCAGGCGGTCGCGGCCGGGCTCGTGGGCGCGATGCTCCAGGCGGGTCAGCCCATCCCGCGTGTGACGGTGCGGGAGCTGGTCGCCTTCGTGGCCAGTACGTATCCGCGCCCGCTCCCGGTCGACGAGGCGCTGGACATGGCCGGGCTCGGCGAGTACGGGGCACGCCGGGTCGACAAGCTCTCCGGTGGCCAGATGCAGCGGGTCAGGTTCGCCGTCGCGCTCGCCGGGAATCCGGAGCTGATCGTGCTCGACGAGCCGACGGCCGCGCTCGACGTGGAGGCCAGGCGGGCGTTCTGGGACTCGATGCGGGCGTACGCACAGCGCGGGAACACCGTCCTCTTCTCCACGCACTATCTGGAGGAGGCCGACAGCAACGCCGACCGCATCGTGGTCATCCACCAGGGCCGCATCGTCGCCGACGGCAGCTCCGAGCTGCTCAAGCGGGCGGCAGGCGGCAGCCTGGTCTCCTTCGACCTCGCGGGGGCCGGCTCCGAGGGGCTCCAGACGCTGCCCGGTGTCACCGCCGTGGAGATCCGCGGGGACCGGGCCTCGCTGCGTACGGACGACTCGGACGCCACCGTCGTCGCCCTGGCGGAGCAGGGCGCGATCCGCGGCCTCGCGGTCGCCCCTGCGACGCTGGAGGACGCCTTCCTGGCCCTCACCGCGCAGGACGCCCCTGACGAGACCCCTCCCGGCCCCGGATCTGCCGGGACCTCCCCGCGCACTGGACAGAAGGCAGCGGTCTGATGCTGGAATACGTGAAGCTCGAAGTGCGGCGGACGCTGCGCGACCCCGGGTTCGTCATCTTCGGCATCGGTATGCCGGTGGTGATGTATCTGCTGTTCACCAACATCGGCCCGAGCAACCCGGACTCGGCGGCCTGGCGGGTCACCTCGATGGTCGGTATGGCGGCATACGGCGCGCTGGGCGCCGCCCTGGGAGTCGGCACCGGGGTCGCTTCGGACAAGTCCCTCGGCTGGCTGCGCCAGTTGCGGGTGACTCCGCTGCCGCCCACGCAGGTGGTGCTGGGCCGGGCGGTCTCCGGTTCGGTGACCGTGCTGCCGGGGATCGTGGCGGTGCTCCTGGCCGGTGCGCTCGTCAACGGCGTACGGATCGACGCCTGGCAGTGGGCCGTCCTCACGCTGCTGCTGTGGGTCGGCGCGCTGCCGTTCACACTGCTCGGGATCGGGAACGGATACCGGCTGACCGCCCAGACCACGGGCGTGGTGAACGTGGCCTGTCTGATGGGGCTCGCCATCGTGGGCGGTCTGTGGTTCCCGGTCGACGCCTTCCCCGGCTGGCTGCGGTCCGTCGCCCGCTACACCCCGACCAACCGCTTCGCCGAGCTGGGCTGGTCCACCACCCAGGGCAGTGCGCCCGCCCTCTCCACGGTGGCGGTGCTCGCCGCCTGGCTGCTGGCGTTCGGCACGTACGCGGTGATCTCGTACCGTCGGTCCGCGAAGACCGTGTGACGGGAGAGAACATGCACGCGAAGCTGGACCTGCTGAGACGGCACCACAGGACCTGGGTGCAGCGGCGGAAGGACATCAGGGCGCGGAAGCGGCCGGGCCCGCCGAACGCCTTCACGCTGCTGCCGTGGCTGCTGCTCGGCCTGGGCAGCTTCTCCAATCTGATCGGCGGCGAGACCCCCAACCCGTGGATCGGCGGGGTCGGGCTGCTGGCCTTCAACTCCCTCTACGTATCCGTGGCGTTCCGGGCGTTCCACAAGGAGAAGCGCCAGAGCCGTACGACGCTCTGGCTGCTCGGCGCGCTGGCGGCCATCACCTACGGTCTGGCTCTCGGCTACGGGGGCAGCTGGCTGCTGTACTTCCCGCTGCTCTCGCTGGCCGTCGGCACCACGCTGCGCGACCGGCGGCTCGGCTTCACCCTGATGGTGATCTCCGGCTCCGCCGGGTACATCTCGGGCAGCGAGGGGCACAGCCCGTGGGACCCCTGGACGCTGGGGTACGGCACGTTCATCTCGGGCGCGGTGACCGCCGCGATCCTGGCGCTTTCCGAGACCGTCATGGAACTGCGCTCCACCCGTCAGGAACTGGCCCGTTCGGCCGTCGAGAAGGAACGGCTGCGCTTCTCGCGCGACCTGCACGATCTGCTGGGCCACACCCTGTCGGTGATCGTGGTGAAGTCGGAGGCGGCCCGGCGGCTCGCACCGCGCGACATCGACGCGGCGCTCGGCCAGATCTCCGACATCGAGACCGTCGGCAGGCAGGCCCTCACCGAGATCCGCGAGGCGGTCACCGGGTACCGGTCCGCCAGCCTCGCCGGCGAACTGGACAGTGCCCGCTCCATGCTGACCGCCGCCGGAATCGAACCCGTCGTACGGCAGTCGGGGCCGCCGCTGGAGCCGCAGAGCGCGTCCCTGCTCGGCTGGGTCGTCAGGGAGGCCGTCACCAACACCGTGCGGCACAGCAGGGCCACCCGGTGCGAGATCGCCGTGGACGGCGAGAAACCCGAGCGTGTGCGGCTGGTGATCAGTGACAATGGGCGCGGCGTAGGCTCGACGCCACCCGGCAGCGGGCTGAAGGGCCTGACCGAACGCCTCGCGGCGGCGGGCGGCTCACTGGACGCGGGCCCCGGCCGGTCCGGCTTCCGTCTGGTGGCCGAACTGCCGGTGGAGAACGCCGCACCGGACACGGCGCCCGGGGCGGTGTGTACCCGGGAGTGACCAGCAGGCAGTGACCAGATTGGGAGAGCAGCGAATGATCCGAGTCCTCCTCGCCGAAGACCAGGGCATGATGCGGGGAGCGCTCGCTCTGCTCCTCGGCCTTGAGGAGGACATCGAGGTGGTCGCCCAGGTGGCCACCGGCGACGCGATCGTCGCGGCGGTCCTGGACGCGAACCCCGATGTGGCGCTGCTCGACATCGAACTCCCCGGCCGCAGCGGGCTCGACGCCGCCGCCGATCTGCGGACGCAGGCCCCGGGGTGCCGGGTGCTGATCCTCACCACGTTCGGCAGGCCCGGCTATCTGCGCCGCGCGATGGAGGCGGGCGCCACGGGCTTCCTGGTCAAGGACGGTCCGGTGGAGGACCTGGCCGCAGCGATCCGCCGGGTGCTGGCCGGTGAGACGGTCATCGACCCCGCCCTGGCCGCGGCTGCGCTGAGCGCGGGGCCCAGCCCGTTGACCGCGCGCGAGTGCGATGTGCTGAACGCGTCGGTGGACGGCGCGACCGTCTCCGACATCGCGGGGAAACTGCACCTCTCGGAGTCGACGGTCCGCAACTACCTCTCGTCCGCGATCGGCAAGACCGGCACCCGCAACCGCATGGAGGCCGTACGGTCGGCCCGCCAGCAGGGCTGGCTGTAGCCCTGCGGGTGGGGCTCCCCGCAGTGGGGCCGGCCGTAGCCCCGGAGGCGGGTCGCGGTCAGTCGCCGGACGGCTCCGACGCTGAGACCGGGCGGCCGATCACCGGCGTACGCACCCCGGGCATCCACACCAGCATCAGCACCGCACCGGCGAGCAGGACGAGCCCGCCGCACCGGAACGCCAGCGCGTACCCCTCGGTCAGCGCCTCCGTCCCGGTGCCGCCCCGGGTACGGGAGGCGGCGACGGTGGAGAGGACCGCGAGGCCCAGCGAACCGCCCAGCGTGCGGGAGGTGTTGACCAGACCGGAGACCAGGCCCGCGTCGCCCGGCGCCGCCCCCGATGTGGCGAGCGAGGCGAGCGGTGTCATGGAGAGACCGGCGCCGGCCATCATCAGCATGCCGGGCAGCATGATCGAGGTGAGGTACGCGCCGTGCGCGGTCATCGTCGACTGCCAGCCGAATCCGGCCACGGTGATCAGGATCCCGGCCACCGCCACGTTCTTGGCACCGAAGCGGGCCATCAGCCGCGGGGCGAACTTGGACCCGGCGATGACGCTCAACGAGCTGGGTACGAGGCCGAGTCCGGCCATGAACGGCGTGTAGCCCAGCACATTCTGGGCGTACAGCGTCATGAAGAACCACATACCGAAGCTGCCGGCACCGCAGACGAACATCGCGGCGTTGGCGGCGGCGACCGAGCGCACCCGGAACAGCTTCAGTGGCATCAGGGGCAGCGGGGTGCGCGCCTCGACGGTCAGGAACAGGCCGATGAGCGCGAGGCCCGCGAACAGCGGTACCAGCGTCGCCGCGGCCGTCCACCCCTCGGCCTCGGTCTGCACGATGCCGTACGCGAGGGTGGCCGTACCGGCGGTGACCAGCACAGCGCCGGGCAGGTCGAGCCGGCGCGCGCCGTCGGCCCGGCTCTCGGAGATCCAGCGGGCCGCGCCCAGCAGGACGAGCGCGCCGACCGGCACATTGATCAGGAGCACCCAGCGCCAGGACAGCGCGTCGGTCAGGACTCCGCCGACCAGGCCCCCCGCCGCGCCGCCGCCAGCGCCGACGGCCGTCCAGGTAGCTATGGCCCTCGCACGGGCCGCGCCCTCCGGGACGGCCGAGGTGAGGATGGTGAGCGTCGAGGGCGCCAGCACGGCGGCGCCGAGCCCCTGCACGGCGCGCGCGGCGAGCAGTTGCCAGCCCTCCTGGGCCAGTCCCCCGGCGAGCGAGGCGAGGGCGAAGAGCCCGAGGCCGACGAGGAACATCCGCTTGCGGCCGAAGAGGTCCCCGGCCCGCCCGCCCAGCAGCATGAACCCGGCGAAGGCGATGGCGTACGCGCTCACCACCCACTGGAGTCCGGTGGCGCTGAGATCCAGGCTGGTGCGCATCGAGGGCAGGGCGACATTGACGACGGAGACGTCGAGAACCACGAGGAACTGCCCGGCGCACGCGGCGAGCACCACCAGCCAGGTGCGGGTCGGGGCGGACCGTCGCGCGGTGGTGCGGGCGTTCGAAGATGTGCGCAGCATGAGTGCCATCGTGGCATCCGTTCGTTGCACGGTGCATCCGCATATCGGCGCAGTGGCCATGGTCCGCAGGTCCTACGGCCCTTGTTGCCCCCCGGTCTGCCCTTCCGGACCGGGCAGGGCCGGAAAGGCGGACCGTGCGCAGGACCGGAAGGGCGGACCGTGCCGGTCAGGAGGCCGGACCGGGGCGCCTCACTCCCGTCTCGATGCCACCGCACGCCCGCCGCACTCCCGTCTCACTCCCGCAGCAGCACCGTCCCACTCCCGCCTCACTCCCTCCGCAGCACCATCTAGCCCCCGTCTCGCTCCCCTCTCACTCCCGCCGCAGCACTGTCACCACCGCGGCCCCGCCGAGACCGATGTTGTGCGCGAGGCCGACCCGGGCGCCCGGGACCTGCCGGCCCTCTGCCTCACCGCGCAGCTGCCAGACCAGCTCGGCCGCCTGGGCCAGGCCCGTCGCGCCCAGCGGGTGGCCCTTGGAGATCAGCCCGCCCGACGGGTTCACCACCCACCGGCCGCCATGTGTCGTCGCCCCGCTCTCCACGAGCTTGCCGGACTCCCCGTCGGCGCACATGCCCAGTGCCTCGTACGTCAGCAGCTCATTGACCGAGAAGCAGTCGTGCAGCTCGACGACGTCCACGTCCTCGATGCCGAGCCCTGACCGCTCGTACGCCTGCCGCGCCGCCTCGCGCGACATCGGCCGGCCCACCGCGTCGATGCACGAACCCGATGCGAAGCTCTCCTCGGTGTCCGTCGTCATCGCCTGGCCCGCGATCTCCACCGCCTTGTCGTGCAGGCCGTGTTCGACAACGAACCGTTCCGAGACGACGACCGCCGCTGCGGAACCGTCCGAGGTCGGCGAGCACTGGAGTTTCGTGAGCGGCCGGTGGATGGTCTTCGCCGCCAGGATCTCGTCCACCGTGTAGACGTCCTGGAACTGGGCGCGCGGGTTGTCCGCCGAGTGCCGGTGGTTCTTGGCGCCGACCGCGGCCAGCTGCGCGGCGGTCGTCCCGTACCGCTCCATGTGCTCCCGCGCCGCGTTGCCGAAGATCTGGGCGGTGGGCGGCGACATCTCGAAGCCGTGTCCTGCGGCCATGATCCCGTAGTGCCTGGCCACCGGGGACGTCTTGAAGTCCCCGCTGTCCGCGCCGCCGCCGAGCGCGCCGCGCTGCATCTTCTCGAAGCCGAGCGCCAGCACACAGTCCGCGATGCCGCCCTCGACGAACTGCCGCGCCATCATCAGCGCCGTCGACGCGGTGGCGCAGTTGTTGTTGACGTTGTAGACGGGTATCCCGGTGAGCCCCAGCTCGTACGCGGCACGCTGCCCGGCCGTGGAGGCCTGGAAGCAGTAGCCGACGGGCAGTTGCTGCACCTGCTCATAGCCGACCCCGGCGTCGGCGAGCGCCTGGGTGCCTGCCTCCTTCGCCATGTCCCAGTACTGCCAGTCACGGCTCTCCGGCTTCTCGAACTTGGTCATCCCGACGCCGACGATGTACGCCTTCATGGTCCTGTCCCGCCTCCCGGGCCCGCTGCCCCTGTCCGCGTCCGGACACACCGCCGGACGCTTCATATCTGACGATCCGTCAGATAACTAGATAGTGGCAGCGGAAGGCGGCCAGTGGAAGGCCGCGTGGCCGGTGAGTGCCGGGATATGAGTGTCAGCCGGGGCTCACGGATCACGCGGCAGGCCGAGCAGGCGCTCGGCGACGACATTGAGCTGCACCTGAGTGGTCCCGCCCGCGATGGTGAGGCAGCGCGACATCAGGAAGCCGTGGACGGCCTGCTCACCGGCCCCTTCACGGACCGCCCCGGCCGGGCCGAGCAGTTCGAGGGCCAGCTCCGCGACCTTCTGCTGGTGCGGGGTCTGCACCAGCTTCCGCACCGAGGCGCCGGCGCCCGGTTCGAGCCCGGACACCTGCTGGAGGGCGGTGCGCAGCCCGATGCAGGCGAGGGCGTGCGCCTCGGCGGCGAGCGCGCCGATCCGGGCACGCTGGGCGCCGTCGAGCCCGTCCGACCGGGCGATCAGCGCTTCGAGCCCGGTGGGGAAGGTCAACTGGTCGGCCATGTGGACGCGTTCATTGCCGAGGGTGTTGCGGGCCACCCGCCAGCCGTCGTCGACCGCGCCGAGTACCGCGTCGTCGGGCAGCAGCACGTCGTCGAAGTACACCTCGTTGAAGAGGGAGTCGCCGGTGATCTCCTTGAGCGGCCTGATGTCGATCCCGGCGGCCCGCTTCATGTCCACCAGGAAGTAGGTGAGCCCCTTGTGCCGGGGGGCTTCCTGGTTCGTGCGGGCGAGCAGGATCCCGTAGTCGGCCCACTGCGCGGCCGAGGTCCAGAGCTTCTGGCCGTTGACCAGCCAGCCGCCGTCGACACGGTCCGCGCGGGTGCGCAGCGAGGCCAGGTCGGACCCGGCCCCGGGCTCCGAGAAGAGCTGGCACCAGTGCACGTCGCCGCGGAGCGTCGGGGCCAGATGGCGGGCGCGCTGCTCGTCCGTCCCGTACGCCAGGAGCGAGGGCACCACCCAGGTGGCGATCCCCAGATCGCTGATCCGCACCCCGGCTGCCGCCAACTCCTGTTGTACGGCGAGCTGTTGGACGGGGCCGGCGCCGAGGCCGTACGGCTCCGCCAGGTGGGGCGCCGCGTATCCGGTGGGGGCGAGGACGCGGCGGGCCTCGGCGGGGTCCAGGCCGCGGGCCACCCCGATCACCTCGCGGGCCCGCTCCCGGTGCGGCGCGGCCTCGGCGGGCAGTTCCAGGCGCAGTTCCCGGCGTGCGCCCGCGGCGGCGAGCCGCACGGCCCGCGCCCGGTGGGTGTCGCCGGGGCCGAGCAGCTGCCGGGCGACGACGGCGCGGCGCAGATGGAGGTGGGCGTCGTGTTCCCAGGTGAAGCCGGTGCCGCCGAGGATCTGGATGCAGTCCTTGGCGCAGCTGTGGGCGGCGTCCAGTGCGGTGGCGGCCGCGAGCGAGGCGACGAGCCCGCGCGCCTCGGCACTCGCTTCGGCACCGCCCTCGGGGCTCACCTCGGCACTCGCCCCGGAGGAGTCGCAGCCCGCTCCGGCGGCCCGCGCCGCGTCCCAGGTCAGCGCCCTGGCCTGCTCGACCCGCAGGAGCATGTCGGCGCAGAGGTGCTTGACGGCCTGGAACTGGCCGATGGGCCGCCCGAACTGTTCGCGCACCTTGGCGTGTTCGGTGGCGGTGTGCAGCGCCCAGGCCGCCGTGCCGCAGGCGTCGGCGGCGAACAGGACGGCCGCCAGATCGGTGACGAGCCCGTCGTCGAGCGTCAGCAGCCGGTCGGCGGGCACCTCCCCCCTCAGCCGCACCTCGGCGGTCGGCCTGGTCGGATCCACGCTCCGCTGGGCACGCACCTCAAGATCCGCGGCGTCCACAGCGGCCCAGCGCCCCTCGTGCCGCAGCAGAACCAGACCCGCCTCCGCGCCGCCGAGTACCGGATCACCCGCGTCGCCCAGGGCCACCGCGCCGGGCCACCGCCCGTCCGCGAGCGGCGCCGCCAGGTCGGGGCGGCCCGCCCGGTGCAGCAGGGCGGAGGCCAGCACGGTCGGGAGATAGGGGCCGGGGAGCGCCGCAGCGGCGGCCTCCTCCAGGATGACGGCCTGCTCCAGGAGGCCGCCGCCCCCTCCCCCGTACTCCTCAGGGAGGTGCGCGCCCAGCAGCCCCTGCGCGGCGAGGGCCGCCCAGTGAGCCGGCGGCCCGCCTCTGCCACTGGTACTGCCACCGTCATTGTCACCGTCGCCGCCGGGTGGTGCGTCGAGCAGTTCGCGGGCCTTCGCGGGTGGTGCCTCCCGCGCCAGCAGCCCCCGCACGGCGTCGGCCAACTCCTTCTGCTCCTGCGTGATTCCGATGCCCATGCCCAGCGAGACTAGAACACGTTACATTCTGACGGAAGGTCAGCTACCGAGGCCGGACCAGGTGATACAGATCACGCGGCACTTATATGGCGTTTACCGGAATACCTGAACCCCTCCGGAAGCTTCATGATGCAACCACTTGGACGCCCGGTCCCCTGCCGGTCTGCCTTACCTGGAGGCTTCACGCATGACACAGGCCGCTCCCTCGCTGCCCGAGACAACCGCCGAGGAACCGCGCACCACCCGTGGCAGGGGCGGCATCGTCCCCGTACTCGCCTTCGCAGGCATCGTCGTGGCCGTCATGCAGACGCTGCTCGTCCCGGTCATCAAGGACCTGCCGACACTGCTGAGCACCGCCCCGTCGAACGCCACCTGGGTCATGACCGCCACGCTGCTCGCGGGCGCGATAGCCACCCCGATCATGGGACGGCTCGGTGACCTCTACGGCAAGCGGCGGATGCTGCTCGCCAGCCTCTCCGTCATGGTGGTCGGCTCGCTGATCTGCGGGTTCACCGACAACTTGCTGATCATGATCGTCGGCCGTGCACTCCAGGGCTTCGCCATGGGCGCCATCCCGCTCGGCATCGGCATCATGCGTGACGAGCTGCCCCGCGAGAAGCTCGGCTCGGCCATGGCGCTGATGAGCTCCTCCATCGGCGTCGGCGGCGGGCTCGCCCTGCCGGCCGCCGCCCTGGTGGCACAGCACGCCGACTGGCACGCCCTGTTCTTCGGCGCCGCCGGGCTCGGCGTCATCTCGATGGCGCTCACCCTCATCTTCGTACCGGAGTCCTCGACCCGCGCCCGCGGCAGCTTCGACATCCTTGGCGCGCTCGGCCTCTCGGCCGGTCTGGTCTGCCTGCTGCTGCCGATCACCAAGGGCTCCGACTGGGGCTGGACGTCGGGCACCACACTCGGCCTCTTCGCCGGCGCCCTCGCCATCCTGCTGCTGTGGGGCGTGATGGAGCTGCGCGTCGCGGCCCCGCTGGTGGACCTGCGGACCACGGCCCGCCGCGAGGTGCTGCTCACCAACCTGGCGTCGATCATGGTCGGTGTCGCGTTCTACGCCATCTCGCTGGTGCTGCCGCAGCTGCTCCAGCTGCCGAAGGCGACCGGTTACGGCCTCGGCCAGTCGATGGTGGTCGCGGGCCTGTGCGTGGCGCCCCTCGGCCTCACGATGATGCTCACCGCGCCGGTCTACGCCAGGATCGCCGCGAAGTACGGGCCCAAGGTCTCGCTGATGATCGGGATGCTGATCATCGCGATCGGGTACGGGGCGGGGCTCGCCCTCATGAGCGCGCCCTGGCAGACCATCATCATCTCGGTCGTCGTGGGCGCGGGCATCGGTCTCGCCTACTCCTCGCTCCCCGCGCTGATCATCGGCGCGGTCGACCCCTCCGAGACGGGCGCGGCCAACGGCCTCAACACGCTGATGCGTTCCATCGGCACCTCGGTGTCGAGTGCGGTGATCGGCATGGTGCTCGCGCACTCCTCGACCGCGCTGGGCCCGGTGTCCGTACCGAGCATGAGCGGCTTCCGCACCTCGTTCATGATCGCCACGGCCGCGGTCGTGATCGGCCTGGTGTTCGCGGCGTTCCTCCCCTCGCGCAAGCGCACGGCCGCCCAGTCGCGGCCCGTCGCCGCACATGAGGGCGGCTCGGCCACCGTCGCCGAGGAGGCGGCGGCCATCCTCGACGCCGAGGACCGGAACCTCCAGGACTTCCGGGGGTTCCAGGGCCGGGTGCTCGACGCCGAGGGCACTCCGGTGCCGCGTGCCACGGTCACGCTGATCGACCACCGCGGCCGGCAGTCGGGAATCGTGGTCGCGGACGGCGCGGGAGCCTTCGCGCTCGCTGCCCGGTCGGCCGGTACGTACATCCTCGCCGCCACGGCGCCCGGCCTCCCGCCGCTGGCCACCCATGTCGCGTACACGAGCGTGGACCAACTGGTGACGGTGGACCTGAAGCTGGGATCGACCGTGCCGGCGAACGCGGGCCGGTAACCGTTGCCGGGGGCCGGGGCGGGCCCACGGAACGTACGGCAACGGCGTCCGGGGGCCCGCGCGAGGCCCCCGGATCCCCCGGACTAGCATGGCCCGGCCGGCCGGCCACAACACACCGGCAAGCCCGCCCCGTAACAGGAGGATCCCCATGGCCGCCCCCACGCCAGCGACCCTGGCCGCGTTCGAGGCCGCCAAGGGATTCATGCCCGCGGACGAAGGGCTCGCACTGTACGAGGCGGCCGTGCTGGCCGCCGGGCTCGGCCTCCCGCTCCTGGAGGTCGGCACCTACTGCGGCCGCTCCACCCTCCTCATCGCCGACGCCGCGCGCGCGGCCGGCGTCCCCGCGATCACCGTCGACCACCACCGCGGCAGCGAGGAGCAGCAGCCCGGCTGGGAGTACCACGACCCCTCCGTCGTGGACCCCGAGGTCGGCCTCATGGACACGCTCCCCACCTTCCGCCGCACCCTGCACAAGGCCGGACTCGAAGACCATGTGATCGCGATGGTCGGCCGGTCCCCGCAGGTCGCCAAGGCCTGGGGCGGCCCGCTCGGCCTGGTGTTCATCGACGGCGGTCACACCGACGAGCACGCGAGCGGCGACTACGAGGGCTGGGCCCCGCACCTCGCGGAGGGCGGGCTGCTGCTCGTCCACGACGTCTTCCCCGACCCGGCGGACGGCGGCCAGGCCCCGTACCGCGTCTACCTCAGGGCCCTCGCGTCCGGTGCCTTCACCGAGATCTCCGTGACCGGCTCGCTCCGCGTCCTGCGGCGCACCGGACCGGGAATCTGAGCACCCGGACCACCGCGCCCGCGACCGGGCGGCGACGGGAAGGCCGGGCTAAGCTCGCGCCGTGCTGTACGACGACGATGACGACAACCGCCCCTCCCTCTCGCGCCGCCTCCGGAAATCACCCGGGGTGATCACGGTCGCCGCCCTGGTGCCCGCCTGTCTGGCCGGCTGGCTGATCTGGCATTCCGTGGGCGGTCCGGACGGAACGTCGGCGAAGAGCCCGGCCACGGCAGAGACCCAGGACAGCACCCCGAGCACCACCCCGGCGAAGCCCTCGCACGCGGCGGACGGCGACAACAAGCAGGGCGACGACAAACCCGGCAACGGCGCACCCGCCGGTCACGCGTCGCTCGCGGGAAAAGTCGTCGTGATCGACCCGGGGCACAACCCGAACAATTACCGTCACCCGACCGAAATCAACCGCCGGGTAAATATCGGCAACGGCACAACAGAATGCGACACCACCGGCACTTCGACCAATAACGGTTATGCCGAGGCCCAGTTCACTCTCGATGTGTCGCACCGGCTGCGCGCCCTGCTCGAAAAGCAGGGCGTGAAGGTCAGACTGACCCAGAACGACGACCACAGTTTCGGTCCCTGTGTGACCGAACGGGCCGCCTTCGGCAACAAAGCGAAAGCCGACGCCGCCGTCTCCGTGCACGCCGACGGCTCGTCGGTCGGCCACCGGGGCTTCCACGTGATCCTTCCCGCCCTGGTGAAAGCGGGTGCGGCCGACACGGCCGACATCGTGGCCCCGTCGCACGACCTCGGGACCCGGATCGCCGGAAAGTTCGTCCGGGACACCGGAACCGCTCCTTCCAACTACATCGGCGGCGGTACGGGGTTGGACACCCGGGGCGATCTCGGCGGGCTCAATCTCTCAACTGTGCCCAAAGTGTTCATCGAATGCGGCAATATGCGTGATCCTAAAGATGCCGCTCTGCTCACGAGTGGAAGCTGGCGCCAGAAGGCCGCACAGGGGATCGCGGACGGCATCAGCAGCTTTCTCCACGCGGAGTGACGAGACCCGGCACACGACCCGCCGGGGCAGACGATAGATTCACCCCTACGATGGGGAGCCGCCCCCGAGCTCCACGCCGCCCCGACGAGCCGACCTACTAAGGATTCTTACGTGAACATCCGCTCCCTCACACGAGGCGACGGCGTGGTGATCGGAGCAGCGGTGGTGCTGTTCATCGCCTCGTTCCTCGATCTCACCTCTTACGGCAACCAGTGCAGCGGTTCGTACTGCGCCAACCTGAACAACCCCAGCGCGTGGGACTCACTGGGCACGCTGATGGGCATCTACCTGGCCGGCGTCATCGGGGCAGCCCTGATCACCGTGGCCCGCGCCCTGCCGCAGCCGCGCAAGGTCGTGGGTCTCGACATGGCCCAGTTCGGTGTCGCGTTCACCATCTTCGCCGCGTGGACGGGGTTCTGGACCCTGGTGGACGCGTCGAGCCGGGGGGCCGGACTGATTCTCGGGTTCATCGCGGCGCTGGTGCTCGCGGGCGCGGCTGTCGCCGGCCCGCTCCTCCCCGCGCTCAAGGGCCCGCTGCTGAGCGCCCCGAAGCCGGCCGCCGTGACGCCGTCCCCGTACGGCGTGCAGGCCGCCGGTGCACCGGGCCAGGGCTACGGGTACCCGGGCGCGCAGGCCCAACAGCCTTACGGCGCCCAGCCGCAGCCGGGCCATCCGCAGCCCGCGGCGTTCGGAGCCCAGGCCGGGCACCCCGGTCAGCCGCAGGACACCCACCAGCCCACGGCGGCCCAGCCGCAGCCTTCGTCCGACGCCCCTGCCGGGGAGTTCGCGCCGTTCTGGTTCGCGGTTCCGGTGGCCCGTCCGCTGTACGGGGAGGACGGCTCTCCGGCCCCCATCGCCGAACTGGCCCCGGGCACCTGGTACCTCGCGGTCGAGCAGCGCGGCCCGGGTCTGATCGCGCAGACGCAGGACGGCCGGCGCGGCGTGCTCCAGGACACCACGGGTATCCAGCGCGGCTAGTGCCGCGGCAGGCAAGGTTTGCCCGTCAAGGAGCGGCGTTCGGTGCGTGCTCTCGGCGTGCCGGCCGGAAGCCCTTGTACTGGACGTACTTGGGCTTTCGGCCGGTGCGGCGAGAGTGTGTGCCGGGCGTCGCGACGGGGCAAACGTTGCCTGCCGTGGCACTAGCAGCTCTCGTTCAGGCCCGACAACGTCACGTTCAGGCCCGATGCCGCACGGCCCCCGCCCCTTCCGGGCGGGGGCCGTTGCGTTTACAGTCGCCTGACGATGTCACCTGACGATGTGTCAGTTGTCGTACGACCGGGAGGCTTTACGATGCGTCTAGGACTCGCCCTCGGCTACTGGGGCCGCGGGCCGACCCCCGGTCATCTCGAACTGGCCCAGGAGGCCGAGCGCCTGGGCTACGCCTCCGTCTGGACCTCCGAGGCCTGGGGCTCCGACGCCTTCACCCCGCTGACCTGGATCGCGGCGCACACCTCTCGTATCCGGCTGGGTACCGCGATCGTCCAGATGGCGGCCCGCACCCCCACCGCCACCGCGATGCACGCACTCACCCTGGACCACCTCTCCGGCGGCCGGATGATGCTGGGGCTCGGGCTTTCGGGCCCACAGGTGGTGGAGGGCTGGTACGGACGCCCGTTCCCCAGCAGTCCGCTCACCGCGACCCGTGAGTACGTCGACGTCATCCGCCAGGTCCTCAGGCGGGAGGCCCCGGTCGAGCTGGACGGGCGCTTCCACGCGCACCCGTACCGGGGTGCGGACGGCACCGGCATCGGCAAGCCGCTCAAGCCGATCACCCATCCGCTGCGGGCCGAACTGCCCATCCTGCTGGGGGCCGAGGGGCCGAAGAACATCGCCCAGACCACCCGTATCGCGGACGGCTGGCTCCCCCTGTACTGGTCGCCGACCCGCGTCGACGTCTACGAGGCGTCGCTCTCCGGTCTCCCCGAGGACTTCATGATCGCGCCGATGGTCCGTGCGCACGTCTGCGACAGCGTGGCCGACGGCCTGCTCCCGGTGAAGGCGATGCTCGGCTTCTACATCGGCGGCATGGGTCACGCGGCCCGCAACTTCCACGCGGACCTGATGGCGCGGATGGGGTTCGAGGCGGAGGCCCAGCGGATCCAGGAGCTGTTCCTCGCGGGCCGCAAGGAGGAGGCGGTGCTTGCGGTTCCGGACGCGTTCGCCGACGAGATCTCGCTGGTGGGTCCACGCCAACGGATAGCCGAGCGACTGGAGTTGTGGCGCAAGGGCCCGGTGACGGACCTGCTGGTGACGGCTCCGGACCCGACGACGCTACGGGTGCTGGCAGAGCTGACCACCTGAGCCGCACCGGCTGTCCCGCACCGGCTGCCCCGCCGGGGACGGGACAGCCGGACAGGGGCGGCCGGGACTGGCGAGGTGATCCATAACGAAAGGCCCTAGAACGAAGCCCGCTCCAGCCAGAAGTCCAGCAGCTCCCGGTCCCCCAGCACCTCCACCCGGTCACTCCCGGCGGGCAGCCGCCGGTAGAAGACCTGGAGCACGTCGGTCAGCGGACCCCGCAGCGCCACCGTCGCCTTCTCGTGCGCCCGGCGCCAGGTGAACCCGTCGTCACCGAACTCGATCAGCCACTCCGCACCGGCTGCGTCCGTGGCATGCAGATGGATCGACCGGCCCGCTCCCCGCAGGTCGGCCACGCTCTTGTCGCCGGACGCCTGGGCGAAGACGAGGATGTCCAGCCACTCGTCGATGGCGTCCGCGGCCACGTCCGCCTCCACCTCGAACGGCACACCGGCCGTCAGAGCCGCGTCCGCCCGGTGGACCGCCGTCTCGTGGACCATCCGGCGCGCCCAGAACCCGGTGCGCTGATCGGCCGCCCACGTCCAGACCTCGGCGTCCGGACCCGCCGCCCGCAGCGTCGCCGCGAGCCGCGCGGCGCCCGCGGCCAGCCAGTCGCTCAGGGCATCGGGGTCATCGTCGCCCGGACCGGCGCTGTCCGGCACCTGTTCGGGCGGAACCGCCTCGGTGGCCTTCGTCCGTACGATCGTCTCGGCCCAGCGCTGCGCGCGGCCCACATGACGGGTCAGCTCCCCCAGGCTCCACTCCGGGCAGGTCGACACCGTCGCCGTCAGGTCGGCTCCGGCCAGCGCCGCCCCGAACAGGTCGGTCTGCCGCAGCAGTTCGTCGCAGTAGCGGTCATGCCCCAGTAGCGTCATGGCCCCACCCTAGGAGCCCTGGCGGTACCTGGGGCGCGCCGGGGGTTTCACGCGCCAGGGGGTTTCACGCACGCACAAGCGGCAACACGTTCGACCATGTCCAGATATTCGAGCGGAAGCAGCCCGGCGGCGAAAGCCATCATGGTGATCGCCGATGTCATGGCCTTCATCCTGGGCCTGTGGATTCTGATGTATCTCCTGGAGGCGAACCGGGCCAATGACCTGGTGACCTTCGTGCACCACGCGGCCGACTGGCTGGCCGGCTGGTCCCGCGACCTGTTCACCTTCAACGAGGCATGGGCCCGGGTCGTCGCAGGCTATGGCCTCGCGGCGGTCGTGTACCTCTTCATCGGCCACCTCGTCGCGGGCCGGGTGCGCCGGCACTGAGCCGCCGGTCGCACGGCCGGCGCCGCAACCGTCAGCGGCAGCAGTCCGGTTCGAGCCCGGCCGGCAGCCGCTCCGCGCCGAAGACCGCGGTGGTCGCCTCGTCCCCACCGAGCGCGGCCACCGCGAGCAGCAGCGATCCCGCCGTCCAGCTGGTGCGTTCCGGCGGCCACAGTGCCCGGTCGTCGAACACGTACCCCGTCCAGTACATCCCGTCGTCCGCCCGCAGGTGCCGGATCGACTGGAGGATTTCCAGCGCCCGGTCCGACTCCCCCATCACCCAGAGCGTCAGGGCGAGTTCACAGCTCTCGCCACCGGTCACCCAGTTGTTGGGCAGCACACAGCGCACCCCGAGGTCCGGTACGACGAAGCGGTCCCACTCCGCGTCGATCCGCTGCTTCGCCGCAGCTCCGCCGATCGCGCCGCCGAGCACCGGGTAGTACCAGTCCATCGAGTAGCGGCTCTTGTCCAGGAACCGCTCGGGGTGGCTGCGGATCGCGTGCCCCAGCGCGCCGGTCGCCAACTCCCAGTCGGGCTGCGGCTCCTCGCGCTCGTCGGCGAGCGCGAGCGCACAGCGCAGCGCCTGGTAGACGGACGAGGAACCGGTCAGCAGCGCGTCCTCGACGACCGCCCCGCCCTCCTCGGCCGGCTCCCTCTTCCAGCCGATCTCGCCGCCCGGCTGCTGGAGTTGGAGCACGAACTCGACCGCGGCCCGCACGACGGGCCACATCCGGTCGGCGAACGTGTCGTCGCCGGTGGCCAGATAGTGGTGCCAGACGCCGACCGCGACGTACGCGCAGAAGTTGGTCTCCCGGCCCCGGTCGGTGATCCGGGCCGCGTCGCCGTCCTGGTAGGCGGCGTACCAGGAGCCGTCCTCGTTCTGGTGCCGGGCGAGCCAGGCGTACGCGCGCTCCGCGGCCTCGTGCTCGCCCGCGGCGTCGAGCGCCATGGCCGCCTCGGTGTGGTCCCACGGGTCGAGGTGGTGCCCGCGGAACCACGGGATCGCGCCGTCCTCGCGCTGGACGGCGAGGATCCCGGCGACCGTGCGGGCTGCCTGCTCGGCGGTGAGGACTCCGGGCAGGACCAGATGTTCCGTACGGCCCGGTGAGGTCACGCGCCCACCCGCGGCGTGTGCGGCTTGGTCGCGTACGCCACGAAGCTCTTGCCGACGACCGGGTTCAGCGCGCGCTCGGCGAGCCGGGTCGCCAGCGGCTTCTTCATGATGTCCCAGACCAGCAGCTGGTGGTAGGCGCGGACCGGCAGCGCCTTGTCGTTGTCGACGCCGAACGCGCACTTGAGCCACCAGTACGGGGCGTGCAGCGCGTGCGCGTGGTGGCTGCCGTACGGGCGCAGCCCCGCCTCGCGGATCTTGCCGAGGAGTTCGTCCGCCTTGTAGATCCGGATGTGGCCGCCCTCGACCTCGTGGTAGGCGTCGGAGAGCGCCCAGCAGACCTTCTCGGGTCCGTACCGGGGGACGGTGATCGCGATCCGGCCGCCGGGCTTCAGCACCCGCACCATCTCGGCGAGCACGCCCTTGTCGTCCGGGATGTGCTCCATGACCTCGGAGATGATCACGACGTCGAAGGAGGCGTCGGGGAACGGCAGGTTGAGCGCGTCGCCCTCCATGGCGGTGGCGGTGGCGCCCGCGGGGGCCTCACCCTCCTCCTTCATGGCGGCGAACCACTTGGCGACCTCGCGGATCTCCTCGCCGTTCTGGTCGAGTGCCACCACCTGCGCACCGCGCCGGTAGCACTCGAAGGCATGACGGCCCGCGCCACAGCCGAGGTCGAGCACACGGTCGCCCGGAGCAAGCGGGAAGCGGGAGAAGTCCACGGTCAGCACGGGGGTCTGCCTTCTTCGCTAGGAGGATGGGAGGGGTACGGGCTACGCCTGCACGGACGGAGCGCCAGGGCGGCGGGCAGCGATGGCTTCGCGGTAGCGCTCCGCGGTGCCGATGGCGGCCTGCTTCCAGGTGAAGCGGGCCAGGACGCGTTCGCGCCCTGCCGCGCCGAGGCGGGTGCGGAGGACCGGGTCGGCGAGCAGCCGGGACAGGGCGCCCGCCAGTGCGCCCGCGTCGCCGGGGGGCACCGCGAGGCAGGTCTCGCCGTCGGCGCCCGTGACCTCCGGGATGGCTCCGCCGGTCGTCGCGACCAGCGGGGTGCCGGTGGCCATCGCCTCGGCCGCGGGCAGCGAGAAGCCTTCGTAGAGCGAGGGCACACAGGCGATCTGCGCGCCGCGCACCAGGTCGACCAGCTCCTCGTCGCTGATGCCCTTGACGAACCGGACCGCGCCGTCGAGTCCGTACCGCTCGATGGCCTGCGCGACCGGTCCGTCCTCGGCGCGCCTGCCGACGACGACGAGGTGGGCGGCCGGGTGCTCGGTACGGAGCTTGGCGAGCGCCTCGACCAGATGGATCAGGCCCTTGAGCGGTACGTCGGCGCTCGATGTCGTCACGATCCGGCCGGGCACCTCGGCCACGGCCGGGTCGGGCGCCCAGAGTTCGGTGTCGGCGCCGATGTGCACGACGTGGATACGGTCCTCGCGCACCCCGAGGTCCTCGATGATCTCCTGCTGCGAGGAGCCGGAGACGGTGAGGACGGACGGGAGCCTGCGGGCGACCCGCTTCTGCATCCGGGTGAAGCCGTACCAGCGGCGTACGGAGGCGCGGCGGCGCCAGCCGTCCGCTGCCGCCAGGTCGAGCCGCCGGTCGACGGTGATGGGGTGGTGGACGGTGGTGACCAGCGGCGCGCCGAGGTCGCCGAGCAGCCCGTAGCCGAGGGTCTGGTTGTCGTGGATGACGTCGAACTCCCCGCGCCTGGCGAGGAGATGGCGCCGGGCGCGCAGCGAGAACGTCAGCGGCTCCGGGAAGCCGCCGGTCCACATGGTGCCCACCTCGACGGCGTCGATCCAGTCGCGGTACTCGTCGCGTCCCGGGGTACGGAAGGGGTCCGGGCTGCGGTAGAGGTCGAGGCTGGGCAGCTCGGTGAGCGGTACGCCCTCGTCCAGCACCGGGAAGGGCTGGGCGCCGATCACCTCGACGCTGTGGCCGAGCCGGGCCAGCTCCCGTGAGAGGTGCCGGACGTAGACGCCCTGGCCTCCGCAGAAAGGATTGCCCTTGTACGTGAGGAACGCGATACGCAACGGGCCCCGGGCACCGGCGGCGGATCCACCGGCAAGGGGGCCCGCTTCTATGGCCTCAGCGGTCACACTCGGCCCCCTTCTCGCAGCAGTCCCGGCGGAGCGTAGTCGCTCACGCTAATCTAGAACAAGTTCTCGCAAGCCTGGGGCCCGAGGGCGCCCCCGGAAGAACTCAGCCAGACTTGATCGTTCAATGAGCTTCGAATCTACCGGCAGGTAGCTCCGTCGTAACAGCCGGATCAGGTGATTCGCGCCACGGCGGGATCGGATGGGACAGATGACTGTGGAAGCCAAGCCGGCGTCGCCACCGCTGACCGAGCGCCAGGAGGCGCGCCGCCGCAGGATTCTGCACGCGAGCGCCCAGCTGGCCGGCCGCGGCGGCTTCGACGCGGTGCAGATGCGCGAGGTCGCCGAGGACTCGTCGGTGGCGCTCGGCACGCTCTACCGGTACTTCCCCTCCAAGATCCATCTGCTGGTCGCCACCATGCAGGACCAGCTCCAGCATCTGCACACCACCCTCCGCAAGCGGCCTCCCGCGGGCGACACCCCCGCCGAGCGCGTCGCGTCGACGCTCATGGGTGCCTTCCGCGCGCTCCAGCGCGAGCCGCATCTGGCGGACGCGATGGTGCGGGCACTGACCTTCGCCGACCGGAGCGTCAGCCCCGAGGTGGACACCGTCTCCCGTCTGACGACGGCGATCATCCTGGACGCGATGGGCCTGGAACACCCCACCCCCGAGCAGCTTTCAGCGGTCCGGGTCATCGAGCACACCTGGCACTCCGCGCTGATCACCTGGCTGTCCGGGCGGGCGTCGATCGCCCAGGTGAAGATCGACATCGAGACGGTCTGCCGGCTGATCGACCTGACCGGCCCGGACACGGCCTGAGCCGTGTCCGCGCGGTCGCGCGGTCGCGCCGTCGCCCTGCTCGTCGGGCAGCCACTCGTCGGACGGCTGCTCATCGGGTGACTACTCGTCGGTTACTACTCGTCGGGCGGGAAGACCGCCTCGCCGCTCTCCCGCAGCGTGATCATGATCGCCTCGACCGGGCAGCCCTCCGCAGCGGCCAGTACCTTCTCGCTCGCGTCGGTCTCCGGCGAGCGCGGGTGGGACTGGCGCGCGGAGTCGAGTGCGAAGCCGTCCGGTGCGTGGTTCACACACATCCCGGAGCCGATGCAGACGGACCGGTCGACCTCCACGTGCCAGCGGTCCCCCATTACTCCGCCTCGCCCGCTGCCGGTTCGTACCCGGCGGGGAGATGGATCATCTTGTGCTCGAAGTACTCGCCGTACCCCTCGGGCCCGAACTCCCTTCCCACGCCGGAGTTCTTGTAGCCGCCGAACGGCCCGAGCATGTCCAGACTGAAGGTGTTCACGCTGTACGTGCCCGTCCTGACCCGGCGTGCGATGTCGATGCCGTGCTCGACGTCCGCCGTCCACACACTGCCGCTGAGCCCGTAATCGGAGTCGTTGGCGATCTTCACCGCCTCCTCCTCGTCACCGTAGGGCAGCAGGCAGATCACCGGGCCGAAGATCTCCTCGCGGGCGATCCGCATCGAGTTGTCGACGTCCCCGAAGAGGGTCGGCTCGACGTACCAGCCGGCCTGGGCGCCCGCCGGGCGGCCGCCGCCGGTGAGGATCTTGGCGCCCTCCTCCTGGCCGATGCGGATGTAGTCCAGTGACCGCTGCTGCTGACGGCGCGCCACCAGCGGGCCGACCTCGGTCGCCGGGTCCAGCGGATCGCCGACCTTGAGCGCACCCGCCGCGGCGGCGAACGCCTCGGCGATCTCGTCGTACCGGCTGCGCGGGACCAGGATCCGGGTCTGGGCGACACACGCCTGCCCGTTGATCATCCAGGCGAACGGCACGATCCCCGCGACCGTCGATTCCAGGTCCGCGTCGGGCAGGATGATCGCCGCCGACTTGCCGCCGAGCTCCAGGGTCACCCGGGTCAGATTGCGCGCCGCGACCTCCATCACGCGCTTGCCCGCGGCGACGGAGCCGGTGAACGACACCTTGTCGACGCCGGGGTGCCCGACGAGGTACTCGCTCACTTCGCGGTCGGCCGGGAGGATCGACAGCACCCCCTTCGGCAGCCCCGCCTCGCTGACGATGTCGGCGAGCACATAGGCGTCCAGCGGGGTCTCCGGCGAGACCTTCAGGATCGCGGGGCAGCCGGCGAGCAGCGCCGGGGCGAGCTTGGCGGCCGCCGTGAACTGCGGGACGTTCCACGGGACCACCGCGGCCACCACCCCGACCGGCTCACGCCGTACGAGCAGTTTGCCGAGGACACCGTCCCGGCTCTCCTCGTACGGGAAGGCGCGGGCGGTCGTGATCGCCGCGTCCCACACCATCATCGCGGCGAGCGCCTGGACCATGGTGCTCGATGTGTACGGGGTGCCGTTCTGGGCGCTGATGACCCGGGCGATCTCCTCGTACCGCACGGCGAACGCGTCCTTGATCCGGGTGATCACCTCGATCCGCTCGTCCAGTGACATCCGGGGCCAGGGGCCCTCGTCGAACGCCTGCCGCGCCACGGCGACAGCGCGGTCCACATCGGCCTCGGAGGCGTGCGGCACGCGCCCGATGACCTGCTCGGTGTGGGGCGAGACGACTTCGATGACGTCGGTGCCGAGTGGTTCCGCCCACTCCCCGCCGATGAAGAGCTGCCGGTGTTCCACAAGCTCGGTCATGACTGACTGCCTCCCGGGGGACACTTTCTGACGCTGTATCAGAAACTGATACCAGTTCTACTTCGCATCCGGAACCCCCAGGAGAGCGCCGTGACCGACCGGAACCGGCCCCGGCAGAACCTGCGGGGTCATTGGAACCGGTTCTAGTTATAGTGAGTCGTGATCAAAGGCAGTGCCCCGGAAGAGAGTTGAGGACGCCATGGCGCAGGTGACCGAGCACGGCGGAGGCGTCTGGTCCATCGAGGTCCCGATTCCGGACAACCCTCTGGGCCACACCCTGGTCCACGTCATCGAGACGGACAGCGGCCCCGTACTGATCGACACCGGCTGGGACGACCCCACCTCCTGGGACGCGCTGACCGGGGGCCTGGCAGCGCTGTCCCTCTCCGTCGCGGACATCCACGGCGTCCTCATCACTCACCACCACCCCGACCACCACGGCCTCTCCGGCCAGGTGCGGGAGGCATCCGGGGCCTGGCTCGCCATGCACGCCGCCGACACCGAGATCGTCAAGCGCACCCGCAGCGCCGAACCGGCCGTCTGGCTGGAGTACCTCACCCGGAAACTCGCCGCCGCCGGAGCGCCCGACGAGCACCTCGCACCGTTGCGCCGGGCCCGCGCCGCCGGCAGGATGCGGACGCTCCCCGGGCTGCGGGCCGCCATACCCGACCGTGAGATCGTCCCCGGCGACCTGCTGCCGCTGCCCGGCCGCCGACTGCGCGCCATCTGGACGCCCGGCCACACCCCCGGCCATGTCTGCCTCCATCTGGACGAGGAGCACCCGGCGAACCGGCCGGGCAACGGGCGGCTCTTCTCCGGCGACCACCTGCTGCCCGGCATCACCCCGCACATCGGGCTCTACGAGGACCGGGACGACACCACGGCCGCCGATCCCCACCCCCTCTCGGCCCCCTTCGAGCAGGGGGACCCCCTTGGCGACTACCTCGACTCCCTGGAGCGGATCGGCCGGCTGGCCCCCGCCGAGGTGCTCCCCGCCCACCAGTACGCCTTCACCGACGCCGCCTCCCGGGTACGGGAGTTGCTGGCCCACCACGAGGACCGGCTCCGGGACCTGCTGACCCTGCTGGCCCAGCCGCAGACCCTCTGGCAGATCGCCGAGCGGATGGAGTGGAACCGCCCCTGGGAGCAGATTCCGCACGGTTCACGCAACATCGCGGTCTCGGAGGCCGAGGCCCATCTGCGGCGGCTGGTGAAACTGGGGCAGGCGGAAGCTCTCACCGGCAGTGACCCCGTGACCTATATGGCGGTATAGCGGGAAACAACGCCCCGGCCCTCCCGGCACCCGCGCGAGGCGGCCGCGACCACGCCGGATCAGGCCCGCCGCCCGCATGCCACCCGCTCCCCGCCCGCGGCCGAACTCGGGACCAGCGGAGGATAGTCCGCTGGTCGGAGTAGCGTTAGGGTCATGCATTCAGTACCGCACATCACGAGGGGGGCGGCCGCCGATGGCGCCGGACGAGGCTGTGATCGGCTGCACGGGGAAGCTGATCCTGGCAACGCGCGGATCCGCCGGTCCCGGTGAGGTCCTGATCCAGGTCAGAGGAGGCTGGGAAGCCTTTCTCGCCTGGTCCCAGGAGCCCTTGTCGTACGGGGCGACAGTGCTCGTGATCGAATCCCGCGGTACTCGCCAGGTCGACGTCATCGAGTGGGCCGATCCCGTGGATCCGCTGGATGCGCTGACCCTCGACCCCGGCGACACCGACTAAGGAGACCAAGGATGTTGGGTTATCGCGTTCCAGCGCCGGACGAGGCCATGCTCATCTCCGGAGGCAGGCGTGGTCTGGGCGGTGCGCCCTTCAGGGTCGTGACCGGCCACGGCAAGTTCGTACTTCCGGTCTTCCGCAAGACCCGCTTCCTGACGCTGGCGATGTGCGAGGCGGAGGTCGCCGAGACCTGTGTGACCCGGCAGGGCATCGTGCTGACGGTGCGGGCCGTCATCGCGTTCAAGGTCGGCAACGACACGGAGAGCATCGTCAACGCCGGCCAGCGCTTCCTCTCCGACCAGGACCAGATGTCGGTGCTGACCGGCCGGATCTTCTCCGGCCATCTGCGCTCGATCATCGGCTCGATGACCGTCGAGGAGATCGTCACCGAGCGGCAGAAGCTCGCCACGGAGGTGCTGGAGACCTCCAAGACGGAGATGGCCAAGATCGGTCTGATCGTGGACTCGCTCCAGATCCAGTCGATCGACGACGGCGAGACCGGCTATATCGCGGCCATGTCCGCCCCGCACACGGCGGCCATCCAGCGGCAGGCGCAGATCGCCCAGGCGCAGGCGACCCAGCAGTCCGTGGAGGCGCAGCAGGAAGCCACCCGTAACCAGGCCGAGTACCAGCGGCAGACCGCCGTCGTACAGGCGCAGTACTCGGCGGAGGTGGACCGGGCGCAGGCGCAGGCCGCCCAGGCCGGCCCGCTCGCCCAGGCGCACGCGCAGCAGGAGGTGCTCGCGGCCCAGACCGAACTGGCCGAGCGCGCCGCCCAGTTGCGCCAGCAGCAGCTGGTCGCCGAGATCGTGAAGCCCGCCGAGGCCGACGCGGAGCGCATCAGGGTGCTGGCCGTGGCCGAGGCCGAACGGATGAAGATCCAGGCCGCGGCTGCCGCTTCGTACGACCGGGTGGCGCTCGACCGGATGCTGATCGACCAGCTCCCGCAGATCGTCAAGGAGGCCGCGTCCGGCCTCGCGGGCGCCAATGTCAACGTGCTCAACGGCGCGGACGGCCTCGGCGAGATCGCGGCCGGTCTGGTGGGCCAGGGCCTGACGATCCTCGACTCGGTACGGAAGAACCTGGGCGCGCAGGACGACGACGCCCACCAGGGCGGCCGGGGCGCGGAGATCCAGCGCTACCTCGGCGGGAAGTCCGGCAAGGACAACGGCGACAACGGGCCGATCGACATCAAGTAGGACCGTCCACAGCCTCCGGGCTTCAGGGACGAGAACGACGAGTACGGACGGCGGCGCACCCGGTTCAGCGGGTGCGCCGCCGTCCGTTTCCCCTGGCCGCCCCCGAAGGCGCCCGGGGGCGGCCGGTACAGTAAGACGGTCGTCATCACACCCGCACAGGGGGAAGCCGGTGCAACTCCGGCGCTGACCCCTTCCCCAAGCTCTCGGCTCCGCTCGACCGGGGGAGGCCCCGTCCGTGAACCGCCGCCCTGGCGGTGAGCCGGACCGCCCTGTACGGAAGTGACCGGCTCGTGCCACCGGAAGCCCCCGGTGGCCGGCACCGTCGAGGTATACGGAGCCGGAGCCCCGGTGCCTGAGCGGGCCCGTGTCCCGGCCCCCCGCAGGAGAGGCCCCGCCGCCATGATCCTTCGCCGCAGCGCCACCGCGCTCGCCGTATCCGCCGTGCTCTGCGCGGCCGCTGCGCCCACGGCCTTCGCCTCGCCGTCGCCCTCGCCGTCCCCGGTGCTCCCCTCCGGCCTGTACGGCAGGACGGACCCCAAGTACGACGGAGTCTGGCGGCAGTCCCTCGCGCTGATCGCGCAGGACGCCACCGGGGTCCGGCCCGCCGCGAAAGCCGTCGACTGGCTGACCGGCCAGCAGTGCGCCAACGGCGCCTTCACCTCCTTCCGCGCCGACGTGACGAAGCCGTGCGGCGAGAAGGAACTCCTGGACACCAACGCCACCGCGGCCGCCGTGCAGGCGCTCAAGGCGCTCGGCGGGCACGACGCCGCTGTGAAGAAGGGCGCCGGCTGGCTGAAGTCGGTGGCGGGCAAGGACGGCGGCTGGAGCTACAACCCGGGCGGCCCGAGCGACGCGAACTCCACATCCGTGGTGATCGGCGCGCTCGCCGCGGCCGGGGAGCCGACCGCCGGTGCCAAGAAGGTGCTGGTCTCGCTCTCGATCCCGTGCGACGCCAAGGAGGGCGGCGGCGGATTCGCGTACCAGCCCGACAAGAAGTCCGGGAAGCTGTACGCGAACGCCGACGCGACGGGCGCCGCCGTACTGGGCGCGCTGGGCGCCGGTCTGGCACCGGGCCCCGGCGGCAAGGACGTCGGCGGCACCGGCTGTCTGAACGCCTCGACTCCCGCCCAGGCCGCGCACAACGGCGCCACCTACCTCGCCGGGGCGACCGCGGGGAAGGCCTATCTGAAGTCCGCGATGCCGGGCGCCGAGGACCAGCCCGACTACGGCAACACCGCCGACGCGGTGACCGCGCTCGGCGCCGACGGCCTCATCGCGCAGGCCAGGCAGCCCCTCGCATGGCTGGAGCAGCACTCTGCGGGATGGGCCAGGCAGAGCGGCCCCGCCGCGTACGCCCAGCTGATCTTCGCGGCCCGTGCGAACGGTATCGACCCGCACGACTTCGGCGGCGCGGACCTGGTCAAGCAGCTCAACGCGACCGGCCCCGCCCCCGCCGGTTCGGTGCAGGCCGCCGACTCGAAGAAGGACAGCGACAGCTCGGGCTTCAGCGTCTGGTGGATCATCGGTATCGGCCTGGTCGCCGGACTCGGCATCGGCTTCCTGCTCAGCATGCGCGGCAGGAAGCGGCAGCGCTGATGCGCCGCCCGATACCCCGTGAGCACCCCGTGCGGACCGGTTCCGTCCGGCTGATGGCCCTGGCCGTCGCGGTGGGCGCCGCACTCACCGCGTTCGGCGCCGCTCCCGCGCAGGCCGCCGGCTACCGGTACTGGTCGTTCTGGGACCGCTCGGGCAGCGGCTGGCAGTACGCCACCCAGGGCCCGTCGACGGCCCGGCCCGCCGACGGGGACGTACAGGGTTTCCGGTTCGCCGTCAGCGCGGACTCCCAGGACGCGAGCAAGCCGCGCGTCCCGGCGCACGGCGGTCCCCCCACCTTCGACGGCATCTGCGCGAAGACCCCGGCGAAGGGCGGCTCCAAGCGGATCGCGCTGGTCATCGACTTCGGTACGGCGGCCGACGCTCCGGACGGCGAGAAGCCGCCGGCCGAGCGCACCGTGTGCGCGCGGGTCGGCGGGGACGCGACCAGCGCGGAGGCGCTCGCCGCCGTCGCCCGGCCGCTGCGCTACAACAGCGACGCGCTGCTCTGCTCGATCGCGGGCTTCCCCCGGACCGGCTGCGGCGATCAGGTCTCGGGGACCCAGAAGGGCGGCGGCCACGAGCGGCGGACCGACAGCGCCCCGCAGAACGACAGCGGCGGGCCGTCCGCAGGGCTCGTCGGCGGGGTCGCCGCGGTGGTCGTACTCGGCGCGGCCGGTGTGTGGCAGGCGCGCCGCAGGCGCAACAGCGGATGACGGTGTCACTCCGCGCCCCTGCCGTCGGCCGCAGCAACGCCCTGCACGCGGGGGCCTGGTGGCTGTGGGCCCTCGGGCTCGCCACCGCCGCGTCCCGCACGACCAACCCGCTGCTGCTCGGCCTGCTGGTGGGCGTGGCGGGCTATGTGGTGGCGGCCCGGCGCACGGACGCGCCGTGGGCCCGCTCGTACGGCACGTTCGTGCGGCTCGGGCTGTTCGTCATCGGCATCCGGCTGATGTTCTCGGTCGTGCTCGGTTCCCCGGTCCCCGGCTCGCACACACTGTTCACGCTGCCGGAACTCCCGCTGCCGCACTGGGCGCAGGGGGTCCGGATCGGCGGCCGGGTGACGGCGGAGCAGCTGGTGTTCGCGCTGTACGACGGCGCCAAGCTGGCCACCCTGCTGATCTGTGTGGGCGCGGCCAACGCGCTCGCCAACCCGGCCCGGCTCCTCAAGTCACTGCCGGGCGCCCTGTACGAGGTCGGGGTGGCGGTCGTCGTCGCGATGACCTTCGCACCGAACATGGTCGCCGACGTGGTGCGGCTGCGGACCGCGCGGCGGCTGCGCGGCCGTCCCACCGGTGGGGTCAGGGCGGTCCTGCAGATCGGACTGCCGGTGCTGGAAGGCGCGCTGGAGCGGTCGGTCGCCGTGGCGGCCTCGATGGACGCGCGCGGGTACGGCAGAACGGCGCAGGTGCCGCGTGCGGTCCGGCACACCACGACCGTGCTGACGCTCGGCGGGCTGCTCGGGGTCTGCGCGGGGACGTACGGCCTGCTCGCCGCCGAGGGCGCCTCGTACGGTCTGCCGGTGCTCGGCGTGGGGCTGCTGGCCGCGCTGGCCGGGCTCAGGCTGGGCGGCCGCCGCTCCGTGCGGACGCGCTACCGGCCGGACCGCTGGGGCCCGCGCGCCTGGCTGGTCGCGGGGTCGGGGATCGCGGTGGCGGCGCTGATGATCTGGGCGAGCGGACGCGACGCGACGGCTCTGCACCCCGGTGTGGTCCCGCTGGTCGCACCGGTGCTGCCGCTGTGGCCCGCGGCTGCCGTGCTGATCGGGCTGGTCCCGGCCTTCGTGGCACCCGTACCGGAAGCGCCCGTGCGGAAGGCGACCATGACGAAAGCGCCCGGGGCGAAGGGCCCCGCGCCGGTGGACCCGGCGCCGCGGATTCCCGTACCGCAGGCCCCCGTCCCACAGCCCCCGTACCGAGAAGGAGGAGGGTGTAAGTGATCCGGTTCGAGCAGGTGTCGGTCACCTACGCCGATGCCCGGGAGCCCGCCGTCCAGGGGGTCGACCTGACTGTGCCCGAAGGCGAGCTGGTGCTGCTCGTCGGCCCGTCCGGTGTCGGCAAGTCGACACTGCTCGGTGCGGTGTCCGGTCTGGTGCCGCACTTCACGGGCGGGGTGCTGCGCGGCCGGGTCACCGTCGACGGCCGGGACACCCGGACCCACAAACCCCGCGAACTCGCCGACCTGGTGGGCACGGTGGGCCAGGACCCGCTCGCCCACTTCGTGACGGACACCGTCGAGGACGAACTCGCGTACGGCATGGAGTCGCTGGGGGTCGCCCCGGACGTGATGCGCAGGCGGGTGGAGGAGACCCTCGACCTGCTGGGCCTCACCGAGCTGCGCGACCGGCCGATCGCGACGCTCTCCGGCGGTCAGCAGCAGCGGGTCGCGATCGGCTCCGTGCTCACCCCGCACCCCAAGGTGCTGGTGCTCGACGAACCGACGTCCGCACTGGACCCGGCAGCCGCCGAAGAGGTGCTGGCCGTCCTCCAGCGGCTGGTGCACGACCTGGGCACGACCGTGCTGATGGCCGAGCACCGGCTGGAGCGGGTGGTGCAGTACGCGGACCAGGTGATCCTGCTGCCCGGTCCCGGCGAGGCGCCGGTCATGGGGGCGCCCGCCGATGTGATGGCGGTGTCCCCGGTGTTCCCGCCGGTCGTGGCGCTGGGCAGGCTGGCGGGCTGGGATCCGCTGCCGCTGTCCGTACGGGACGCCAGGCGCCGCGCCGCGGCGCTGCGCGAGCGGCTGGACGGCCGGGTCCGCACGGACCCGCCCGCTCCGCCGCCCGCAGGACCGGTCGCCATCGCGGACCGGCTCGGTCTGCGGCGCGGGCGGATCGAGGCGCTGCGGCAGATCTCCCTCTCGGTGCACCCCGGCGAGACAGTCGCTCTGATGGGCCGTAACGGCGCCGGAAAGTCCACACTGCTCGGCACGCTCGTCGGGATGCACGAGCCGTCGTCCGGGTCGGTACAGGTCGGCGGCAGCACCCCGCACCGGACCCCGCCGCGCGAGATGATCCGCCGGGTCGGGCTCGTACCGCAGGAGCCGCGCGATCTGCTGTACGCGGACACGGTCGCCGCCGAGTGCGCGGCGGCCGACGCGGACGCGGGCGCCGACCCCGGCAGCTGCCGCGCTCTCGTCTCCGAGCTGCTCCCCGGCCTCCCCGACTCCGTCCATCCGCGTGATCTCTCCGAAGGGCAGCGCCTCGCGCTGGCGCTGGCGATCGTGCTGACCGGGCGCCCCCCGCTGCTGCTGCTCGACGAGCCGACACGCGGCCTGGACTACGCGGCGAAGGGCCGGCTGGTCGGGGTGCTGCGCGCGCTGGCCCGGGACGGGCACGCCATCGTGCTCGCCACTCATGACGTGGAACTGGCCGCCGAACTCGCCCACCGGGTCGTCATCCTGGCCGACGGCGAGATCGTCGCGGACGGGCCGACGCCGGAGGTGGTGGTCTCGTCGCCGTCCTTCGCGCCGCAGGTCTCGAAGATCCTGGCGCCGCAGGACTGGCTCACGGTGGCCCAGGTGCGGGAGGCGCTGTGAGGGCCATCGGGCTCGGGCCCCGTTCGGTCGCCGCGCTCGTCCTGATCACGGTGATCGGGGTGTTCGCCTTCGGCTGGCCGCTGCTCGCCGACTCCGCGTCCGGGCTCGCGCACTCGCAGGACGCCCCGTGGCTGTTCGCCGCGCTGCTTCCGCTGCTGGTGGCCGTGGTGGTGGCGACCATCGCCGACGCCGGTCTCGACGCGAAGGCGGTGGCGATGCTCGGTGTGCTGGCGGCGGTCGGCGCCGCGCTGCGCCCGCTCGGCGCGGGCACGGCGGGACTTGAGCCGATGTTCTTCCTGATGGTGCTGAGCGGGCGGGTGCTGGGGCCCGGATTCGGCTTCGTGCTCGGCTCGGTCACCATGTTCGCCTCCGCCCTGCTGACCGGCGGGGTCGGGCCGTGGATGCCCTTCCAGATGCTGGCGATGGGCTGGTTCACGATGGGCGCCGGACTGCTGCCGGGCGCCCGGCGGCTGCGCGGGCGGGCCGAGTTGCTGATGCTCGCCGGATACGGGTGCGCGGCGGCGTTCGCGTACGGCACGGTCATGAACCTGCAGGGCTGGACGTACATCGGCGGTCTCTCCACCGGGATCTCCTTCCATCCCGGTGACGCCGTCGGGGCGAATCTGACGCGCTTCTTCGCGTACTGCGCGGCCACTTCGCTCGGCTGGGACCTGGGACGGGCGGCCGTCACCGTCGTCCTGACCCTGATCGTCGGCTCGACCGTCCTGAAGGCGCTGCGCCGGGCGACCCGGCGCGCGGCCTTCGACGCGGAGCCCGCGTTCGAAGCGGCGACTGTACCCGGCGGACAGGCCGTCTCCGGGGCAGAGCCGGACCGTAACGGTCCGGCCCGCCCCGGGACCGGGTCGGCTACAGCCGCTGAATGATCGTGCCGGTGGCCAGCGCGCCGCCCGCGCACATCGTGATCAGTGCGAACTCCTTGTCCCTGCGCTCCAGCTCGTGCAGTGCGGTGGTGATCAGCCGCGCGCCGGTCGCCCCCACCGGATGCCCCAGCGCGATCGCCCCACCGTTCACGTTGACCTTCTCCAGGTCCTGCTCGAAGACCTGGGCCCAGCTCAGCACCACCGACGCGAACGCCTCGTTGATCTCCACGATGTCGATGTCCTTGAGCGACATCCCCGCCTTGCCGAGCACCGCACGCGTCGCGTCGACCGGCCCGTCCAGATGGAAGTGCGGGTCCGAACCCACCAGCGCCTGGGCGACGATCCGCGCCCGCGGCCTGAGCTTGAGCGCCCGCGCCATCCGCTTGGACGCCCACATGATCGCGCAGGCGCCGTCGGATATCTGCGAGGAGTTCCCCGCGGTGTGCACGGCGACCGGCATCACCGGCTTGAGCCGGGCGAGCCCCTCCATCGTGGTGTCACGCAGCCCCTCGTCGCGGTCGACGAGGCGCCACATGCCCTGCCCCGCGGCCTGTTCGTCCTCGGTGGTGGGGACCTGGACGGCGAAGGTCTCCCGTTTGAAGCGCTCCTCGGCCCAGGCGGCGGCGGCCCGCTCCTGCGAGATGAGGCCCAGCGAGTCGACGTTCTCGCGGGTCAGCCCCCGGTGGCGGGCGATCCGCTCGGCGGCCTCGAACTGGTTCGGCAGGTCGACGTTCCACTCGTCGGGGAAGGGCTTGCCGGGACCGTGCTTGGAGCCGCTGCCCAGCGGCACCCGGGACATCGCCTCGACACCGCAGCTGATGCCGATGTCCATGACCCCGCCCGCGATCATGTTGGCCACCATGTGGCTGGCCTGCTGCGAGGATCCGCACTGACAGTCCACGGTGGTCGCAGCGGTCTCGTACGGCAGCCCCATGGCCAGCCACGCGCTGCGCGCCGGGTTCATGGACTGCTCGCCCGCGTGGGTGACCGTACCGCCGACGATCTGCTCGACGCAGTCGGCGTGGATGGCGGTGCGGCCCAGGAGTTCACGGTAGGTCTCGCCCAGCAGATAGGCGGGATGGAGATTGGCGAGGGCGCCTCCGCGCCTGCCGATGGGGGTACGTACGGCTTCGACGATGACGGGTTCCGCGGCCATGAGCTCGTCCTCTCCTCCACGTCCGCTGAGGCGTCCCGGCGCCCGCGCGGAAGAACTGATACGCGTTCTAGTTCTCTGTGCAGTCTTATGAGTGCTACCCCCGGTACGCAAGGCCTGTGCACGGGTCTTGCGGTGCCGGGCACCCATTCCGCACGCAACAACTCCGTCCGGAACCCTTGCTCCTTGTAGAACTCGTTACTATCTTTCGGAGCACATCTGATGGGTCGTCAGACGATTGAGCGGCCGGACACAGCCAGCCAGACCTGGAGTTGGAGGAGCCGATGCACTGCCCCCATCTGCCCGAAGGGTTCGACTTCACGGATCCTGATCTGCTCCAATCCCGGGTCCCGCACCCGGAGTTCGCCCAGCTCCGGCAGACCGCTCCGGTCTGGTGGTGCACCCAGCCGGCCGGGATCGCGGGCTTCGGCGACGAGGGGTACTGGGCCGTGACCCGGCACGCGGACGTCAAGTACGTCTCCACGCACCCGGAGCTGTTCTCGTCCAACACCAACACCGCCGTCATCCGGTTCAACGAGTCCATTAGCCGCGACCAGATCGACGTACAGCGGCTGATCATGCTCAACATGGACCCGCCGGAACACACCAGGGTCCGCCAGATCGTCCAGCGCGGCTTCACCCCGCGCGCCATCCGCTCGCTGGAGGACACCCTGCGCCGGCGCGCCCGCTCGATCGTCGAGACCGCGCTGGCGGGTGCGGCGGACGACGGCTCCTTCGACTTCGTGACCAACATCGCGGTGGAGCTGCCGCTCCAGGCCATCGCGGAGCTCATCGGCGTACCGCAGCAGGACCGGGCCAAGATCTTCGACTGGTCCAACAAGATGGCGGCGTACGACGATCCGGAGTACGCGATCACGGAGGAGGTCGGCGCCGAAGCGGCGATGGAGATCGTCTCGTACGCGATGAACCTCGCGGCGGACCGCAAGGAGTGCCCGGCCAAGGACATCGTGTCCACGCTCGTCGCGGCGGAGGGCGAGGGGAACCTGTCGTCGGACGAGTTCGGTTTCTTCGTCATCCTGCTCGCGGTCGCGGGCAACGAGACCACCCGCAACGCGATCAGTCACGGTATGCACGCCTTCCTCACGCACCCCGAGCAGTGGGAGCGCTACAAGGCCGAACGGCCCGATACGACGGCCGAGGAGATCGTGCGCTGGGCCACCCCGGTGGTGTCCTTCCAGCGCACCGCGACCCAGGACCTGGAGCTGGGCGGGCAGCAGATCAAGGCGGGTGACCGGGTCGGCATCTTCTACTCGTCGGCCAACAACGACCCCGAGGTCTTCGAGAACCCGGAGCAGTTCGACATCACCCGCGACCCCAATCCGCACCTCGGCTTCGGCGGCGGCGGCCCGCACTTCTGCCTGGGCAAGTCCCTCGCCGTACTGGAGATCAACCTGATCTTCAACGCCATCGCGGACGTGCTGCCGGACCTGAAGCTGACCGGTGACCCGCGGCGGCTGCGCTCGGCCTGGCTGAACGGGATCAAGGGGCTCCAGGTGAACCGCGGCTGACCGGCCGGGCCGGCGCCCGCTCTGCGGATCTGACCCGGCCCGGCCCGTCAGCCGGTGCCGGCCGCCTCGGGCTCCGGCTCGGACGAGGGGGGCTCGGGCTCGGACGGCTTGGACAACGGAGGCTCGGGCTCGGACGGCTTGGGCTCGGACGACGGGGGCTCGGGCTCGGACGAGGGGGGCTCGGACGACGGGGGCTCGGACGACAGGTCCGGTGACGGAGAGGCTGCGTTCGGCACCTCCGCCGCCCCGTCCGTCGGGGCCAGCAGCGTGCGCGGGCCGGCCAGCAGATAGGTGAGCCCGAAGCCGAGCGCCACCACCGTCGCCCCGCCGATCGCGTCGAGCACCCAGTGGTTGGCGGTGGCGATGATCGCGCTGACCGTGAAGAGCGGGTGCAGCAGCGCAAGCGCCTTCATCCAGCGCTTCGGGACCAGGACGGCGACGGTGACCCCGCACCACAGCGCCCAGCCGAAGTGCAGCGAGGGCATCGCCGCGTACTGGTTGGTCATCGCCGTCATCGCGCCGTAGTCCGGGTGCGCCAGGTCCTGCACCCCGTGGACCGAGTCGATGAAGCCCAGGCCCGGCATCAGCCGGGGCGGGGCCAGCGGGAAGAAGTAGAACCCGACCAGCCCGAGGAGGGTCGCGAACGAGAGCGACGTACGGGCCCAGCGGTAGTCGCTGGGGCGGCGGACGTACAGCACGGCGAGGATCGCCAGCGGCACCACGAAGTGGAACGACTCGTAGTAGAAGTTGAAGAACGATTCGAGCCAGTGGACCTTCACCACCGCGTGGTTGGCCCAGTGCTCGATGTTGATGTGCAGGGCCTTCTCGATCGAGACGACCGTACGACCGTGCGCCTCGGCGGCGGACCGGCCGCCGGTCGCGGCGGCCCGGATGTGCGAGTACACCGAGTAGCCGACGCGGATCGCGAGGAGTTCGAGCAGCAGATTGGGGCGGGTCAGCACCCGCCGCCAGAACGGCAGCAGCGGGACCCGGCTCCAGCGGGCCGGGACGGGCGTGGCGTAGACGGTGGGCTCCGCCGCGTCCCAGCCGGGCGCGGTGCGGCCCATGAACGGCACGGCGCAGGCGGCGGCCAGCGCGGTCAGCAGCACCACGTTGTCCCGTACCGGGTACAGCGCCGCCATGTTGGGCAGCAGCATCGTGCCCGGCAGGGTGCTCACCAGCACGACCACGGCGGGCCAGACCATCCGGTCGGCGGCGCGCCGGCCGACCCGGCCGACGACCGCGAGCAGCACCCACAGCAGCTGGTGCTGCCAGGCGGTCGGCGAGACGGCGACCGCGGCGCAGCCCGTCACCGCGACGGCGAGCAGCAGCTGTCCGTCCTTCGCGTAGCGCGCCGCGCGGCGCAGCGCGAGCACCGAGACCGCCACTGCGAGGACCAGGAAGACCACGATCTCCAGCGGCCCGTGCAGACCGAAGCGCAGCAGCGCGCCGTGCATCGACTGGTTGGCGAGCCCGTCCGGGTGCGAGCCGAGGCCGGCTCCCGCCACGTGGTGGATCCAGTACGTCCAGGAGTCACGCGCCATCAGGGCCCAGGCGAGCGCCGTGCAGACGGCGAAGGCGGCGGTGGCGGAGAGCGCGGCGCGCCTGCGGCCGGTCAGCCAGAGCAGCGGCACGAAGAGAAGCACGGTGGGCTGGAGCGCGGCCCCGAGCCCGATGAGCGCTCCGGAGCCGCGCTCGTCCCGTACGGCGAAGCACCCCAGCAGGACGAGCAGCACCGGGATGATACTGGTCTGGCCGAGGTGGAAGGCGTTGCGCACCGGCAGCGAGAGCATCAGCAGGCTGATCGCGACGGGGGCGGCGATCAGCGACGTGCGCCGGGAGACCTCGCCCGGCAGCGCGCGCGCCACGACCACGCCGAGGACGACGACGAGCAGCAGCGACCCGAAGGTCCAGGCGACACCGAGGCTCTGCTCGGCGGAACGGGTCAGCGGTTTCAGTACGAGACCGGAGAACGGGGTCCCGGTGAACTTCCCGGTCGCGTAGAGCGGCCCGCCGATGTGCAGCACGCCGTCGGCGCCCGTCCACGTCTCCAGGTCGGTGAGGCGTCTGCTGGGCGGCAACCGCAGTATGGCGGCCACCTGCCGGACCGCCAGTGCGGCGACGACCAGCCAGAGCACCGCCCGTGCCCGCTCGATTCCCGCTCCTGCGCCCACCGCAGTCCGCGCCCCGCTGTGCCCGTCGTTCGCCACGCCGCGCCGGCCCTCCACCCGTTTTCATCACCGGAAATGCCCGGTACCTGTGTCTGATAGAGACTCGCACTGCTCCGGAGTAAGGACGCAGGCAACCCCCTGTTCACCTGACCCGGCCCCTGCGGTTCCGGCCAAGGGTCACGGTGAGGACGACCGTTGGGGGTACGGAGACACCACCGCCGGGATCGCCGCCCCGGCCGGCCGGTGACCGACCTCCTGGGCCTGTCCAACCGGGCCATTCAAGCACTGCCCGCGCCGGTCCGCAGGTCGCTCGGCCCGTGGACCCCTGTGGCACGGCGTCAGCCCGCGGCCTCGCGAAGGGCCCCGGACCACCGGCAGGGTTGTCCGGAACCGACCCCCTCCGCCCGCCGTCTGTGCTCGTGTCGGACGCGGCACGGCACGGCGACGGGGAGAGGCCACGGGGGATGCGGGTACGGAAGGTACGGCGGGTACGGCGGGTACGGCTGGTGCAGGGGATGTGGCTGCGAGGCATACAGGCACGGGAGCCCCGGGCTCGGCAGATACGGGGAGGGGGCCGGGCGCAGCGACCGTTGGGTGCGAGGAGGCTCGCGAGGACGCTGCGGAGCCGAACGCTCCTTGTCGTGCTCGCGCTGCTGGCGGTGCAGTTGGGATCACTGATGGCACCGGCGTACGCCTGCGGGTGCGGTGCGCTGGTGCACGACCCGGCGTCCCGGCTGAACGTCGACCGGGAGACGTCGGCGGTGCGCTGGGACGGGCACAGCGAGCAGATCGTGATGAGCCTGACGGTCGCGGGGAACGCGGCGCAGGCCGCCTGGATCATGCCGGTACCGCACCGGGCCACGGTCACGCTCGGCGACAACGCGCTCTTCGACGCGCTGGATTCGGTCACCGCGCCGGTGCACCGCACCCGTCACCACTTCTGGCCGCACGGCAACGACTGGCCGTTCGGCTCCGGGTCCTCCGGTGACGGCGCGTCCGCCGCCGCGCGCCCCGCGGGCGCTCCCGCTGTCGGTGTGGTCGGCCGCGAACGGCTGGGGCCCTTCGACGTCGCGCGGCTGACAGCCACCGACCCCGCGGCCCTGGACAGCTGGCTCCGGCTGAACGGCTTCCGGATGCCCGCCGGGATGTCGGAGGACCTCAAGCCGTACGTCGACCAGAAGTGGGAGTACGTCGCGGTGCGGCTGGCCCCCGACCGCAAGGGCGGCACGCTCACCGGCGTGCTCGACCCGCTCCGGCTGAGCTTCGCCAGCGACCGGCTGGTCTATCCGATGCGGCTGTCGCGGCGTGCGCGGAACCCCCAGACGCTCGGGCTGTACGTACTGGCCGCGCACCGGATGGAGCCGCGGGGCACCATCGGCGGACTGCCGCCCGAGGTGACGTACGCCGGGCGGATCCCGTCGACCGGCGCGCTGGGCCGCTTCGCGGACGGGGAACGGTATCTGACCGCGCTGGAGCAGAGCTTCCCCGTGCCGTCCCGGATCGACGGGGACCACGAGCTGCGCCGTACCTCGTCCGACCGGCCCTACCAGCGGGTGATCTACGAGGAGAGGCTGCTGACAGCGGGCGGGGTCCCGGTCTGGCTGCTGACCGTGGGCGGGGTGCTGCTGGTGCTCGTGGTGGCGGCGCTGCTGCTGGTGACGGCCCGCCACCGTCGCCCGGTCGTACCTCCGCCGCCGGTACACGTACCGCCGCCGCTCTCCTGACCCGCCGGGGGCGCGCGCTCGGGCCACGGGTAGATTCCTGGGTGAGTTCCCAGAAGGAACTTACCGGGAACTCATTTTTCGGCGGACCCGTGGGAGGAATCCATGCCCGAGATCCAGCACCAGGATCAGGACCGGTGGACCGAGGTCGACCGGTACTTCACCGACCATCTGGTCCCGGCCGACGACGCCTTGGAGGCCACTCTGGCCGCCAGCGACGCCGCCGGCCTGATCCCGATGAACGTCGCCCCGAACCAGGGCAAGCTGCTGCATCTGCTGGCCCGTATCCAGGGCGCACGCACCATCCTCGAAATCGGCACGCTCGGCGGCTACAGCACCATCTGGCTGGCCAGGGCGCTCCCGTCCGACGGCCGTCTCGTCTCCCTGGAGGCGGACCCGGCGGCCGCCGATGTGGCCCGCGCCAATCTGGCGGGTGCCGGGCTCGGTTCGGTCGCCGAGGTCAGGACGGGAGCGGCCCTCGACACCCTGCCGGTGCTGGCAGCCGAGGGCGCCGGCCCCTTCGACCTGGTCTTCATCGACGCCGACAAGCCGAACAACCCGCACTACCTGGAGTGGGTCCTGAAGCTGACCCGGCCGGGCAGCGTGATCATCGGGGACAACGTGGTGCGCGACGGCGCGGTCGTCGATCCGGCCAACACGGATCCGCGGGTCCGGGGCACGCGGGCGATGATCGAGATGATCGCCGACCACCCGAAGCTCAGCGCGACCGCGCTCCAGACGGTGGGCAGCAAGGGGTACGACGGCTTCGTCCTGGCACGGGTGGTCGCCTGACCCGCCCGGCACCGGTGAGCGGCGGGTACGGCAGGATGGGCGATATGAGCATCGTGAAGATCAACGTCCTGACCGTGCCCGACGAGCAGCGCGAGGTGCTGGAGAAGCGGTTCGCCTCCCGCGCGGGATCCGTGGAGAACTCCGACGGCTTCGAGTGGTTCGAGCTGCTGCGCCCGATCGAGGGGACCGACCAGTACCTCGTCTACACCCGCTGGGCCAGCGAGGCCGACTTCGAGAAGTGGATGGCGACCTCCATGCGCGGCGCCCACGCCGGCGGCGCGGAGGGTGGCGAGCGGCCCAAGCCCGCCGCCTCCGGCTCGTCCCTGTGGTCCTTCGAGGTCGTCCAGCAGGCCGCCCCGAAGAACGGCTGATCAGAGCTTCGGCTCCGCGCTCCGCCACCTCACGGCGGGTGCGGAGCGCGAGCCGCAGTTCTGCCGCCCCCGCCTCACCGCGGCCGGTGGTGTGCGCGGCCCGCTGCCTCGGTCTCGAAGCCGGTCCCCCGTACGTCCGCGGCGGGGTCCGCGCCCGCTTCCGCGACGGAGTCCGGCACCGGCTCCTCTTCGTGCCCGTCGGCCGTGCCTGCTTCCAAGCCGTCGCCGCGTACGTCCGGGACGCGTACATCCGGGCCACTGGTACCGGTCTGCCCCGGCGCCGCTTCCGACCGCTCCTGCCGGTCCTGCCTGCTCTGTTCGTACGTCATGACGCAGCCTCTCCCTTCACTTCACCCGGTGCCGCACCGGCAGCGGGCGCCATTCGTACGCCGTTCGAATGTCCCGGAATCCGGGTGCCAAACAGCGGCACTGCCGCCACAATGGCTCCGGTGACCTGGATCGTGGCCCCCGAGCCCTTCGACACCCCCGACGCGTACGCGCTGCGCCGCTCCTACTACGACGAGGTGGCCAGCCGTTACTGGCAGCGGGCCGCCACCGAGCAGGAGATCGACGACGGGCTGGCCGGCGACGGGGTCGAGCAACTGGCTTTCCCCACCGGGGAGTTCCTTGTCGGGCGGCACGAGGGCAAGCCCGCTTCCTGTGGCGGGGTGCGGTTGCTCGACCCGGCGACGGCCGAGCTCACCCGGGTGTACACCCGCCCCGGACAGCGCGGCACCGGGGGCGGCAAGATCCTGCTCGCCCTGCTGGAGGACGCGGCACGACGGCTGGGGGCGACGAGGATGGTGCTGAACACCCGCCTCGATCTCGTCGAGGCGCGCGGCCTCTACGTACGCCAGGGCTACCAGGAGATACCGGCGTACACGACCGGCCCGTACATGGACATCTGGTACGGGAAGGACCTGTAGGCGCACCGAACCGGCAGCGTCACACCGGCCGTTGCTCGTGCTCCCGCGGCCATTCGGCGTCGGAGCCGCACAGCTCCGCGTTCAGCTCCTCGACCAGGACGACCAGATCGGTGGGCCGTTCGGGGCCCCACCAGTCGCCGAGCAGTTCGGCCAGGGACTCCTCGCGGGCCTCGGAGAGGCGGGCCGCGACGTTCACGCCCGGCTCGGTCAGCGCGAGCTGCACCCCTTCGCGTACGGCGAGGCCGCGCTCCTCGGCCTGCCGGGCCGCCTCGGTGATGGCCCGCAGCGGGACCGGGGCCATCTCGGCCAGCTGGGCCGGTTCGACCAGGCCGTGGCGTTTGATGCGCAGCAGCAGCCAGCTCGTGGCGGGGAGCAGGTCGTAGCCGGCCTTCGCGGTGATCGTCTCGTAGATCTCGTGGCGCCCCTCCCGGCTGCCGAGCACCGAGAGGGCCCGCATCACCTCGTCGTACGACGACCGCTGGACCGGGTTGGAGGCGAGCGTCTCGGTGACTTCCGGGGTGGTGACCGAGCCGCGCAGCTTGTCCTCCTTGAGGAACCAGGAGACGACGAAGGCGAGGAGCACCACCGGGACCGCGTACAGGAACACGTCGGTGATGGACGAGGCGTACGCGTGCAGCACCCGCGGGCGCAGCGGCGGCGGGAGCGCCGCGATGGCGCGCGGGTCGGCCTGCAGGCTGCCCGCACTCACGCCGGGTGGCACCGGGCGGCCTGCGAGGGCGTCGCTGAGTTTTCCGTGCAGCCGGGTGGTGAAGATGGTGCCGAAGATGGCCACACCGAAGGACGCGCCGATGGAGCGGAAGAAGGTCGCGCCCGAGGTGGCGACGCCGAGGTCCTGGTAGCTCACGGCGTTCTGCACCACGAGGACCAGGACCTGCATGACCAGGCCGAGGCCCAGGCCGAAGACGAAGAAGCTGATGCTCATCGACCAGGTGGAGCTGTGTTCGGTCAGCCGGTGCAGCAGCGCGAGCCCGATCGCGGTGATGCCCGTCCCGGCGATCGGGAAGACCTTCCAGCGGCCGGTGCGGCTGACGATCTGGCCGGATGCGGTCGAGGACAGGAGCAGGCCGAAGACCATCGGCAGCATGTGCACGCCGGACATGGTCGGTGAGACGCCCTGGACGACCTGGAGGAAGGTCGGCAGGTAGGTCATCGCGCCGAACATCGAGAAACCGACGATGAAGCTGATGACCGAGCAGAGCACGAAGGTCCTGATACGGAAGAGCTTCAGGGGCAGTACGGGCTCGGCTGCGCCCCGTTCGACGTGGATGAACGCGACGAGCAGCACCACGGCCAGCACCGCGAGGCCGATGATGGGCGCCGACGCCCAGGCCCAGGTGGAGCCGCCGAGCGAGGCGACGAGCACCAGACAGGTGGCCACGGACGCGATGAGGAACGTGCCGAGGTAGTCGATGGTGTGCTTCGTCGAGCGGACCGGGATGTGCAGCACGGCGGCGATGACGACGAGCGCGATCACGCCGATGGGGAGATTGATGTAGAACACCCAGCGCCAGGTGAGGTGTTCGGTGAAGAGCCCGCCGAGCAGCGGGCCCAGGACGCTCGTCGCGCCGAAGACGGCGCCGAACAGTCCCTGGTACTTGCCGCGTTCGCGGGGCGGGACGATGTCGCCGACGATCGCCATCGACAGCACCATCAGACCACCACCGCCGAGGCCCTGGAGCGCGCGGAAGCCGATGAGCTGCGGCATGTTCTGCGCGACGCCGCAGAGGGCGGATCCGATGAGGAAGATGACGATGGCCGTCTGGAAGAGCTTCTTGCGGCCGTACTGGTCGCCGAGTTTGCCCCAGAGCGGCGTGACGGCGGTCGAGGCCAGCATGTACGCCGTGACCACCCAGGACAGATGCTCCATACCGCCGAGGTCGCTCACGATCGTGGGGAGCGCGGTGGAGACGATCGTCTGGTCGAGGGCGGCGAGGAGCATTCCGAGCAGCAGGGCGCCGATCGCCACGAGGACGGACCGCTGGGGTTGCCCGTCGGCCGCCACCGGCGCCGCCGGGGGTGCCGGGGTTTCCTGAGCCATGCCTCCCATCCTGGTGCTGCGGAATGGACGCCGCGAGTTCAGGCCGCGAGTTCATCAGGGGTGGCAACGGTGCCTCGTGCGGGCTTCGGGCCGCTGCGCGTACGGCCCCGTATGTGCGGCAGTGCGGCTGTGCGGCTGCCGGATCCCCCGCCGGTCCGCCGGACGACGTGGGCAGGGGCCGCCGTACCCGACAGGCCCGCCCGCCGCCGAGCGGGTGACGGGGCCGGGACTGTGCCGGGGAGTGAACAGGACGGCTGAGACAGCCGGCTGGGACGGCCGGAATGGCTGGAACGGCCGGAACCGCTGGCGCACAGCCCGCTTTGTTTTGTACTCTACCGAAACAAAGTGGTTCCGCCCGTCTCCCTGACCGGCGGGCGGGGCCACCTTGTCCCCCGCTCCCGCGCCGCCGGCCGGAACAGATCAGTCGAGTGCCGCGCCCGCGGTCTCCGGCGCCCAGGCCGCCGAGACGATCGCGCCGAGCACGAGGAAGCTCGCGAGGATGGTCATCGAGGTGGCGAAGCCGAGGTGGTCGATGGAGAGCGGCAGCAGGAAGGTACCGGCGGCGGAGCCCACCCGGCTGAGCCCGTTGAGGAGTCCGACTCCGGAGCCCCGCAGGGGAGTCGGGAACAGCTCGGGCGGATAGACCTGGTCGAGGTTGGAGGCCGCCGACATCACCAGGGTGAAGACCAGGAAGAGCACGAAGAGCAGCAGCTTCGGCCCGCCCGGCCACAGCCCCATCGGGCCGAGCGCGAGGGCCATGACGATGAACGAGCCGGTGACGAAGGCGCGTCGCGAGAAGCGGGCCACGCACCACAGGCCGATGACGCTCCCGAGGAACAGGAAGCCGTTGAGCAGGCCGTCCACGGTGACGCTCTCGTCGATCGCGAACTTCGCGAGCACCACGGGCAGGAAGGTGTAGATGGCGAAGTACGGGATGACCTGGCAGTTGTAGTACAGGATCCCGAACGTGGTGGCACGCCACTGCTCGCGGCTGAACAGGTCCCGGTAGGAGCCGGACGAAGAGGTCTCGGGCTGCGAGGTGTTGCGGACCGATTCGAAGTCGACGTTCGGGCCGATGTAGCGCGCGACGACGGCACGCGCCTCCTCGATGCGGCCCTTGCTCACCAGCCACCGCGGGGACTCCGGGGTGCCGATCCGGAGAACGAGGACGACCGCGGCGGGAATGGCGCCGGTACCCAGCAGCCAGCGCCAGCTGTCGCCACCGAACCCGGTGATGTAGTGACCGAGGAAGAACGAGCAGATGTAGCCGATGGTCCACAGCGCGGTCAGCGAGGCGAGCAGGAAGCCGCGGTGACGTCGTGGACAGAACTCGGCGACGAGGGTGGGACCGATGGCGTAGTCGGCACCGATGCCCACGCCGATCAGAACACGGAGCGCGAAGAGGAGCTCGGGGCTGTTCGCCCAGATCTGGGCCACCGATGCGACCGTGATGAGGGCGAAGTTCAGCGTGTAGAGCTTCTGCCGGCCCATGCGGTCGGCGAGCCAGCCGAGGCCGATGCTGCCGACGAAGATGCCGATGAGGGCGGAGGCGCCGAGCATTCCCTGCCAGACGGCGCCCAGACCCATCTGCGGGGCCATGAGGGTGAGGGCGATGCCGATGACGCCGAGCTGGTACCCGTCGGAGAAGTTGGCACCGAAAGTCAGCGCGGTGACTTTGAGGTGGAAGCGGTTGAGAGGCGCGTCGTCGAAGGAGTACGACGTGGCCGGGGCAGGAGGCATCGCGGAAGCGGTGGGCGGTGAGGAGGTGCCGGCGTCTGCCATCGGGTTCAGGTTGTCCCCTCGATCACGGCTGCTCGGGGCGGCCCGCCCGGTGGCAGCGCTGGCCGCCAACAGGCTTGCATGGATAGTTTCATGAAGCCTCAGTTCTGAATTGATATATGTCAAGAGGTGAACGGGACGGACGTGGGCGAGGCGACATCGGACGGCAGCCGGTCACGGACGGAGCCCTCGCGCCCACACAGTTGAAGGCGCGGATGAAGACGCGGATGAAGAGCACCCAAATCTTTTGTATCGTGATGGAACAAAGAATCACGACAGACCGCAGAGCAGCAGCAGAAAAGCCGCAGAGCACGACGAAGAGGATGGATGCCTTGAGTAACGAACGACTCCTGGGTGTGTTTAAGGGCGTACTCCTCGACATGGACGGGACGCTGGTGAACTCCGACGCCGTCGTCGAGCGCATCTGGCACCGCTGGGCCGTCGCCCATGGCCTGGACCCGCACGAGGCGCTCAAGGTGGTGCACGGCCGCCAGGGGTACGCGACGATGGCCATCCTGCTCCCGGACCGCCCCGTCGAGGAGAACTACGCAGACAACCGTACGATGCTCGCCCAGGAGACCGCCGACACCGAAGGCGTCGTCCCGGTCCCCGGCGCACCGGCCTTCATGGCGTCCCTGGCGGGTCTGCCGCACGCCCTGGTCACCTCGGCCGACGCGGCGCTCGCCCAGGCCCGGATGACGGCTGCCGGGCTGCCGATGCCGGAGGTCCGGGTCACCGCGGAAAGCGTCGGCGCCAGCAAGCCGGACCCGGAGGGCTTCCTCAAGGGCGCCGCCGAGCTGGGGTTCACCCCCGACGAGTGCCTCGTCTTCGAGGACTCGGAGGCGGGGATCGCCGCGGGCAGGGCGGCAGGTATGCGCGTCGTGGGCGTGGGCCCGCGCGCCGTCGCTCACCGGCCCACCGCACAGGTCCCCGACCTGACCCGGATCCGCGTCGAGCGGGCGGACGACGGCACCGTACTGGTCCACGTCACGGACTGACCTCGCGCCCCCGCGGGAGATCCACGTCACGGACTGACGTCGCACCCCCGCGGGCCGGAACGGCCTGGACCGACGGCGCGACCTCGCAGGCGGGAACGACCCCGTGGGCCGGAACCGCCCGGTAGGCCGGAACCAGGCTCGCGGGCTGGAACCGCGCCCCCCGGCCCGGAAACGCACCCTCGCCCCCGGAACCAGGCCCGCGGGGCGTCACCCGCTCCCGGGCCGCCCCCGCCCGCCCGGGCCTCAGCCCGCGATGGCCTCGTACAGGCTGAACCCCGCGAGCGCCACCATCAGCGCGGCGGCGATCTTCGTGATGAGCCTCAGCGGTACGTGCTTCATCAGCTTGCGGCCGCCGAGGATCCCCAGACCGCCCACCGCCCAGAGCGCCAGCACCGCGCCGATGCCCACCGAGACCGGGCTGTCGTAGCGGGCCGCCAGGTTGGCCGTCATGATCTGGGTCAGGTCACCGAACTCGGCGACGAGAATCAGCATGAAACCGGCCCCGGCCACCTTCCAGAAGGACTGGTCGGCGGGGGCCTTCACCTCTTCCTCCTCCTCGTCCTTCTTGAAGAGCAGCACCGCCGCGCCCGCGAGGAAGAGCGCGCCGACGATCGCCTGCAGCAGCCGGTGCGGAATCAGAGTCAGCACGCTGCCCGCGGCGATGGCGAGTGCGACATGGACGGCAAAGGCCGCCGCGACCCCCACGAAGACGTACGAGGCCCGGTAGCGGGTGCCCAGCATCAGACCGGCGAGAGCGGTCTTGTCGGGGAGTTCGGCGAGAAAGACCACGCCGAAAGTGATCGCCAGGATCGTAAAGCTGATCACGGTTTGTTTCCTCAATCGGTTCGGGCTGACCGCACCGGGAGGACCTGACTCGGAGAGAAAAGGGGTCGCTTCGGCACGGCAGCGTCAACAGGACACTGCTGCCGAAGGTCTCGCTGGCGGGTCTCCAAGAAGATCCGCCTCCGGGCGCCGGCCGAACCGAGGTTCGGCAGTATGTCGACGTTCCGGCGAAGAGCTACTCCCCTTCTGCTCCGTACACGATACGGCACCGGCCCGGCGGCCCGCCCGCCCAGCTGCCACCTGGCCGACCGTGGCCACTCGCACCACACCCCACACCCCACGCGAATATGTCGAGCAGCGCACCGGACGCAGCGGCGCACCCGACACCACACCCCACGCTCCCCCGCCCCAGCTTCCTCAGCAGTCACACATCCCGGACAAAAGCCACGAACGGCTGACACGGCGGCCAAAAGTGCGACAACCTGCACCGGAACCGCCGCACGCCGCCTCGCCGCGCGGATTTCACAGGCGAGGCCGGACCGGACATCAGCATCCGGCGAGGCCGCGACCAGCGGAAGTACCCCGAGCGCGGCCCCGAGGACGGCGCGGACGAGGGCGGCGCGGGCCAACCGTACGGCTGTGCGGGAAATCTGCCGGAGCGTCAAACATCGGCAACCCCCTTGATGTGACGTGCTCATGTCGCCAGGCTGTTACCCGGCGCCCACCCCACGGCAATCCGGCGCCACCACGATGGCCGAGCCGGATCGGCAAAGCCCCTCCACCCCACGGGAGTTCGCATGTCAGGTGTCTCAGGTATCTCCAGTATCTACGCGCGTCGAATAGCGGTACTCACCGCGACCGCCGGTATCACCCTCGCCGGTCTCATCACCGCCCCCTCCGCCCAGGCCGCCCTGCCCACCCCGGTGAGCGCGGCCACCGCACGGACCTACCTCAGCTCCCTCACCGTCGCGGCTGAAGGGTCGTCCGACGGCTACAGCCGGGACAAGTTCCCGCACTGGATCACCCAGTCCGGCGCCTGCGACACCCGCGAGGTCGTGCTCAAGCGCGACGGCACGAACGTCGTCCAGAGCTCCACCTGCGCCGCCACCAGCGGCAGTTGGTACTCCGAGTACGACGGCGCGACCTGGACCGCGTCGTCCGACGTGGACATCGACCACATGGTCCCGCTCGCCGAGGCCTGGCGTTCGGGCGCCAGCAGCTGGACCACCGCACAGCGGCAGGCGTACGCCAACGACCTGACCCGGCCGCAGCTCATCGCGGTGACCGACAACGTCAACCAGTCCAAGGGCGACAAGGACCCGGCCAAGTGGCTGCCTCCGCGCGCCGCCTACAAGTGCACCTATGTCCGGGCCTGGGTGGAGGTGAAGCACTACTACAAGCTCACGGTCGACTCGGCGGAGAAGACGGCACTCCAAGGGGTGCTGAACGGCTGCTGAGCGCCCACCGGGCAGCCACTGAATGCCTGTTGAACGCCTGGTGAGCGGCTGCTGAGCGGATTCCGGCAGGAGCCCGGTCCTGAACCCGTCCCTGACTCTTCGTCGCTCCGTACGGCACGGGGCACGAAGCGGGACGGGTTCAGGACCGGGCAGGGGCCGGGTGGGGACCGGAGCGCCTGACGAAATGTTGAACTTGCAAGTTCTAGTCAGGCATACCTAATCTAGGGCTGCTCCGGTCCCCCACCGAAGGAGTTCGACCGTCATGCCTTCAGCGATATCCACGGCAGTGTCCTCACTCGGCCGGCAGGCCGATCTGGCCCGCCCGTACGCCCTGGCTCTCTTCCGCGCCGTGGTCGGCCTCCTCTTCGCCTGCCACGGCGCGGCTTCTCTCTTCGGTGTGCTCGGCGGCGCGCCGGGCGGCGGCACCGTGTCGGCGGGCAGTTGGCCCGACGGATACGCCGCCGTCATCGAACTCGTCGGCGGCGTACTGGTGCTGGCCGGACTGCTGACGCGCCCGGCCGCGTTCGTCGCGTCGGGTGCGATGGCCTTCGCGTACTTCCATGTGCACCAGCCCCACGCCCTGTGGCCGATCCAGAACGGCGGCGAGCCCTCCGTGATGTTCTGCTGGGCCTTCCTGCTGCTCGTGTTCACCGGCCCCGGCGCGCTGGCGCTGGACTCCGCGCTCATCACCCGTCGGCGCGTCACCGAGCCGGCCGCCCCGGTGCCGGCCTGACGCGCACGCCCCGCCCCGTCTCTCAGGTGGCGGGGCCTTACGTGGCGGGGCCGGCCGACGGCCCGAACGGCACCGTGAAGCACGCGACGGGGTCCGCCGCGCCGCCTCGCGCCCCGTCGATGACCACCGATCCGGCGCCGCCGGGCCGGAAGTTCCAGCCGCGCCGCGCGGTCACCGTGGCCGCGCCCTGCGCGTCCGTCGTGAAATCCAGCCGTACCTCGTCGTCGGCGCCCGGCGTCCGGCTGCCCGTGCCGCGCCGATAGCTCGGGCCCGCCGCGCCGGGGGTGCTGCCGCACGGCCTGGTGTGCACCCGCATACCGAACGCGTGCCCGGGCTTCAGCCCCGCCAGCCGCGCCGTCACTCGGGTGCCCGAGGGGTCCGTGTACTGCTCGACCTCGATACGGGAGGCCGCGGGCACCCGCTTCATGTCGTACGTCACGGCGGACGACGGGAGGAACGCGGTGGGCGGCGCGAACCGGGCGTGAACGCGCTGCCAGTACACGCCCGCGGGCGTTCTGGTCTCGGCCGCGGGCGCGCTCCCCCCGGGCGCGTGACGCGCCGGAGCGCTCCCCGCCGCTGCGCTCCCCGCGGGAGCCGCCCCGCCGCCCGTCAGCATCGCCAGCGCCGCCGCTCCGGCCAGTACACCTGCCACGACCATCGTCCGCTCCCTGCACTCGTTTGCTCACTTGCCTGTTCACCGCTGCTTCGCAGCCGTACGGCCCCAGCCTGGTCGCAGCGCGGCCAAACCCCCGCACAGGAGCAGCCGTACGGGTGAACGGGACCTTTCGAACATCACCGGCCCCGGCGGATGGGCGCGGAACCTCCCCGCGTACGCTGTATGGCTGTACAGCCGCACCTGCCGCTCCCCTGCGACACCGCGGCGCTTTCACGAACGGGGAGTCCGGTGCTGGAGAGTCTGCGGTCGTTGACCGACAGTCCATGGATCTATGCCGTGGTCGCGCTCTCCGTCGTCCTCGACGTCTTCGTACCGCTGCTCCCCAGCGGAGTCCTGGTGATCACGGCAGCCACCGGCGCCGCAGCCGGTTCGACCACGGTGGCCGGCGAAGTCCCGCACAACGTCCCGGACTTGCTGGTCCTCACCGCCTGCGCCGCCGCGGCCTCGATCGTGGGCGATCTGATCGCGTACCGGCTGGCCTGGCGCGGCGGCGAACGCCTCGACCGGGCCATCGCACGCTCCCGGCGCCTGACCCGTGCGCAGGAACGGCTCGGCACGGCGCTGGCGCGGGGCGGCGGTCTGCTTGTCGTGATAGCGCGCTTCGCACCGGCGGGCCGCTCGATCGTCTCGCTGGGCGCGGGCGCCGCGCACCGCAGGGCGAAGGAGTTCCTGCCCTGGTCGGCCCTGGCCGGCGTGGCCTGGGCGGGTTACAGCGTGGGGCTCGGGTACTTCGGCGGCCAGTGGCTGGGCACGAGCTGGCTGGGCACGGCGGTCTCGCTCTTCGCACTGTTCGGCGCGGGCTCGGTGGCCGCACTGCTGATACGGCGTCCCGCGCCGGTGGCCGCACCGGTCTCGTAACCCCGGCCCGCCGCCGGCCTCACCTCTGGGGCTGCGCATCCCCCTTCGGTGTTCCTGACCCGCTCCCTCGGACCTCCAGGTCGGCGAGCAGTGTCTGCGTCGCGCGGGCGATCTCGTCGACGGCCCGGTCGAACACCGCGCGGTTGTGCGCGGCGGGGGCCCGGAAGCCGGAGACCTTCCGTACGTACTGAAGCGCTGCGGCCCTGATGTCCTCCTCGGTCGCTTCCCCGGGGAGGACGGGCGGACGGAGAGTCTTGATACTGCGGCACATACTTCCAGTCTGACGCGGACCGGCTGTCCCGGGCACGGATCCGGCGATCCGGTTGCCGCACGTTCGCGTGGCGCGAACCTGAACCGAACCTGACCCGGAGTACGCCAGGACCGGCCGGATGCGCCGGGGCCGGGGTGTCAGGCGGTCTCCGGCTCCCGTTCGGGGGTGATGCGCGGGATCTCGTAGCTGCCGTCCAGGACGGACTGCTCCGGCGTGTAGAGGCGGAGCATCGGCCGGAAGTCGCCTTCCGGCGCGGGGAGCCAGTTGGCCGCCTCCGCCGGATCGGTGGGCCGGTCCTTCTGGATGCGCAGCGTGAGCGACCCGTCGTCGTCGTACACCAGACCCGGCGTGCGGTCGCCGATGGAGTAGCGGTCCGCGGGGTTGGCCACCAGGTAGTAGTCCGGTGAGTCGTACATGGTCACGGACCAGAACGACTGCACAGGCGGCGGGCTGTCGAAGCGCAGGGTGTACTTCCTGGAACCGTTGAGCCAGTGGCCGTCCGCGTCCTCGGAGGTGTGCGCGTACACCGCTTCGTAGCCGTGGTTGCCCCACAGACCGACCCGCGCGGCGACCGCCCTGGTCAGATAGGACGACGTCCGGTCCTCGATGCGCCACTCCGGGGAATCGTGGGTCCCCACCCCGAACCAGTCGAGGTTGTAGTCGAAGAGGTGCGGGTTCATCTCCCAGGCACCGGGGGCCCGGGCGCCGTCCGCCCCTGTTCGGCTCGCCCTCTCGACCCGCGCCGCTCCGCGCTTCAGCCCTTCGGTGAGCGCGTGCAGGAGCTCGGGGGCGGGGTGGATGTACGGGGACGGCCCCTCCTCCAGCAGCTGGAGCGGCTGGAAGCGGTCCTGGTAGGCGCAGTCGTCGGCCGACGGCGGGAAGGCCGCCATCCAGACCCGCAGCTTCTCGAAGAAGTGCAGCGGTTCCGGCACATCGGGGTCGGTCGCCGGCAGCCAGGTGTGGTGCATGAACTCTTCGAGGACCTTGAGCGTGAGCCGCTTCTGCAGTCCGTGCACACGCGGCAGGTCGGCGGGGCCTTCGCAGGCGAAGCGTCCGGCGATCGAGACGACCGTGGTCGGCGCGTCGATCACCCCGGTCATCCCCTCGGGGGTTTCACCGGCCCAACCGGGCGGCACGATCAGCCACTTGGTCTCGCCCGTGCCGGTGGCACGGCGGCCCACGTAGGCGAAGTTGTTGGTCCACGCGTCGATGAACTGCAGCACGTAGTACGCCCCGAGCGTGTCGGGTACGTGCAGCAGCAGCGGACCGCCGGAGAGGTCGAGCTGCGCGATCGAGTACACCGTGTCGTTGTTCACGGACACGAAGTGCGCGTCGGGGGTGGCGAGCCGCGAGGAGTGCGCGAACTCGTTGAAGGATGCGGACGGCAGCGAACCGAACCCCTCGTGGAGGGCGGCCTGGACCATCGACAGGTCGAAGACCAGCGGATACCCGTAGATGTACGCCTCGGTCGCCAGCTCCGTGAGATCGGAGGGGGCGGGGGGTGTGGCGGGTCCGGGGGATCCGGAGGGTGCGGCGTTCTCGGCCGGGTCACCGGGACCGGCGGGAGCTGGGTGGGCCCCCTGATCCGGGCGGTCGGAGCGGTCCGCGTGATCGGGGCGGTCTGCGGGATCAGGGCGGTCGGGGCGGTCGGGGCGGTCTGCCTGATCGGAGCGGTCGGCTTGGTCGGTCACTTCGGACTCCTCTCGGCCGCGCACAGGCGCGCGGGAGCGCGGAGGCGGCTGCGGGAACCCTCGGATTCACGCGCCCGCCACAGTCCGGTGAGGTGTTTCCGGCCCTGGTGGACCCGATGCCGCTGCCCTCCCGGTGACAGCTCCGAGCCTCCGCGAGCGCCCGACGCGCAACCAGCGGAGCGCGGCCATCCGGGTGAAGCTGAGGGCGGGGGCTGGGGGACGCCGCTGGGGCGGGGATGGGGGCGAGGGCTGAGGCCGGGGACCCCCGGATCTCCGGGCCGTACCGGCCCCGACGAGACCTGACCCGACCGGACCCGACCGGCCCCGACGAGACCTGACCCGACCGGACCCGACCGGCCCCGACCGGCCCCGACGAGACCTGACCCGACCGGCCCCGCCCGGCTACGGCTCCGCCGTCACGCGGGGCTGCCTCCTGCCCAGCAGATCGCCCAGGCCCTGCCGGGTCCCGGCGACGACGACCCGGTCCTCGGGGCGCAGGACGTAGCTCTGCGGCAGGTTCCAGACCAGCTCGGCCTTGCGGTCCTCCCCGTACGAGGAGCGGTGCGCGGACAGATCGGCGCGGCGCTCGTCCGGGTCCGCGAGATCGAGCGCGAGGATCCGCCAGGCGCCCTCCCGGAAGACCTCGCCGAGGGTACGGCCCTCCAGCAGGGGGTGGCCCGCGACATCCACCGCGGCGAACAGCAGCACCCGGCGCTCGACCGGCATGGCACCGAGGATCTGGCGCCCCATCATCGCCGCGGCGAAGGCGGGTGCGGCCAGCGTGGAGACGCTCCGGCTCCGGGTGACGGCTTGCGGGTGGGCCGCACGCAGCGTACGGAAGACGGCGGAGGCGAACGCGTCGTCGAAGAGCCGCATCGCCACCCGGAGGTCGGGCTTCACCGTGCGGGCGTAGAGCGCCGCCTCCAGGTTGGTGATGTCGGCGCTGGTGAGCGCGAGCAGCGCGCGGGCCCGTTCGATCTTGGCGGCCTCCAGCACGCCCTCCGTGGTCACATCGCCGATCACGATCGGCACCCGCAGCCGCCGCGCCAGCGCGACCCCGCGCGCCTCCGGGTCGGCCTCCACGCACACGACGGGGATGTCCAGCTCCCGCAGCCGGGCCAGCACCCGCGAGCCGACCTTGCCGAGCCCGAGCAGGACGACGTGCCCGGAGAGCCCGCGCGGCGGGCGGCGCAGCGTGGCGGCGGTGCGGAACGTCCCGAGCCCTTCCAGTACGGCCGCGACCAGCACCGGCAGCAGGAGCAGTCCGGTCAGCCCGGACAGCATCTGGAGCACCTGGCGGCTGGCGGGCTCGCCGATCGCGGGGTCGTCGATGGCGAAGATGTCGAGAATCGTCAGGTACGCGGCGTGCATCGGCGACATATTCGTGGTCAGCCAGGAGGCGACGGCCAGGCCGAACACCGAGGCGAAGATCCCGAAGAGGGACCAGCGCAGCCGGCGCGAGAACACCTGCGCGAGCGGCGCGCCGCGGCCGGCCAGCCTGCTCGGCGAGAGGTCGGGGCCCTGATAGGAGACCGCCTCCAGGACGACCGTTCCGCGCCCGGACGCCGCGCGGACGGACGCCTCGTCGGGGAGGAGCTGGGGTCCAGCGTCGCCGCTGCTGTCCGAACCGTCGGCTCCTCCCGGGTCGCCGGTGGTCGACGAGAGCAGTGCGAGGGTGCACAGGCCGGGGTCGGTGGCCGGGCCGTACCGGACGGCCGGCGGCCGCTCCACGGCACGCAGCAGCAGTCCGTCGGCCTGGACGACCTTGCTCGTACCGGCCACGGCGGTCGCTGCGAGGGCGGGGGCCGCGGTGTCGGCGTCCGACAGCACGGTCGTGGACGCGTCGACCTCGTCCCGGTCCATGTCCGGCGCGCTGACGGCTGCCGCCTGGTCGAGCAGTTCTTCCAGATGCTGGCCGAGCTTGCGGTTGTAGAGCCGGATCACCAGCCGCAGCCGGGGGTTGAGCCGCCGGGCGGCGAGCGCGCCCCGGATGTTCGCCTCGTCGTCCTGGTGGACGAGCGCCAGCGCGGACGCCTCTGCCACCCCGGCGCGCAGCAGCACCTCGTCGTCCAGATCCGGCGCTTCGAGCAGCCGGTCGGCCACCGCGTCACGGTCGCCGGGCTGCGGGCCCGCGACGACGCGCGACATCCGCCCGAAGAGCGCAGAGGCCCGGCCGACCGGGGTGAGTTGGGTGTGCGCCGGGACACCCGCCGCTCCGGCCGGCGGTACGACGAGGGTCACCGTCTCCCGGTACACACCGCGCAGCTCGGCGGCGAGCCGGTGGGCCAGACCGTCGTCACCACACACGATCATGTGGCCCTCGGGGGAGCTCTGTTGGCTCTGATTCGGGAGTGAGTACACGTCAACAGAGACTGCCCCATGGGGGTGTTCGGTTTCACACGCGGGTTCGGGAAGGGACCAGACCCCGAGGTTGCCCCGGCGTTCGGCCGGTCCGTACAGCAAGCCTCGATTCCATAACGTCGCAGCGACTCCGATGCTTCGCAAGAGAAACCTTTGCATAGGCTAAACATCTAAGGTGGCACCCGGAAACGCGCCCTGGGACGCGTCCAGGAACGCGTCTGCGTGCTCTCACGTGCTCTCACGTGCAACGGAACCGCACAGATGTCCGTCTGACAGTCATGGAGGGCTGAGGAGCAGACACCACCGCCCGCGAATCGCCCGCCACACCACCGGAGAGCCCTGTGCCAGAGGAGAAGAGGCCGGAGGAGAAGAGTCCCGCGTTCGCCTCGCTGTCCGTCCAGTCGCTGTCGGTCCTGCCGTTCGCGGTGATGGCCGTGGTCGCGGGGGTGGACATCTCAGCGGGTTCGAGCGTCGGATTCCTGCCGCTGATCTCGCTCGGACCGGCGTTCGCCGGGCTGATCGGCGGCTGGCGGCGCACGGCCGCCATCGGGGTGCTGGCGCTCGTGCTCTGCTACGCGCTCGCCTGGCACGACGGGGCGTTCCACGCCAGGCGCGGATACACCGCGATGTCGTCGGTGCTCGGCGTGACCATCGCCGGGGTGGCGGCCGCGGTCATGCGCCAGCGCCGCGAGGCGGAGCTGGCCAGCGTGCGCTCCATCGCCGAGGTCGCCCAGCGGGTGCTGCTGCGCCCGGTGCCGCACCGAGCGGGCCATCTGCGCGCCGCGGTCTCGTACACATCGGCTGTGGCGGAGGCGCACATCGGCGGGGATCTGTACGAGGTGGTCGCCGCCCCGGACGGGGTGCGGGTGATCGTCGGGGACGTACAGGGCAAGGGGCTGGAGGCCGTCGAGACCGCGGCCGTGGTCCTCGGCGCCTTCCGGGAGGCCGCGCACGACGAGCCGGACCTGGCGGGGGTCGGAGCCCGCGTCGAACGGTCCGTAGACCGGGCGCTCCAGGGCGAGAAGTTCGTGACGGCGCTGATCGCGGAGATCAGCCCGGACCGGGGCGCGCTGTTCCTCAACTACGGGCATCCGCCACCCCTCCTCGTACGGGCGGACGGCTCGGCGCACTTCCCCGAACCTGCGGAGTACGCGCTCCCGCTGGGCCTCGGCGTCCACGGGACCGAAGGGCCACAGCCGTTCCGGGTCGCTTTCGGCCCCGGCGACCAGCTGCTCCTCTACACCGACGGGGTGACCGAAGCCCGGGACCGCGACGGAACCTTCTACCCCCTCGGCAAGCGGCATCAGCTCCTGAGAGACGATGATCCCGAGCGTGCGCTGGAGTGCCTGCGCAAGGACCTGGTACAGCACACGGCGGGACCGCTCCAGGACGACGCGGCGATGCTGCTGCTCCGGTACCGGGACGACGGCGCCGTCAGCAGCACCCGGGACACCCCGCGGTAGCAGCGCCGGAGCGACGAAACCTACCCTGACCTGCCTTTCTTTACTGCACCTTGATTGCTATTGCGAGGTGCTTGCAGTTGGCTGTCTACGGCTTATCGAACCGGAAGGCAGCACCATGAGCACCACGACCACCTCTCCACCCCCGACTCCGACGCGACGCCGACGTCTGCAGATGTCGATGACGCGCCAGGAGTGGACCCGGCTGGGTGGCATGGGCGCGTTCATCGTGGCGCTGCACGTCGTCGGGTGGCTCACGCTGGTGACGATCGTGGCCCCCGAGCACTACAGCCTCGGTACGAAGTCGTTCGGCATCGGGATCGGTGTCACCGCGTACACCCTGGGTATGCGGCACGCCTTCGACGCGGACCACATCGCGGCGATCGACAACACCACCCGCAAGCTGATGAACGAGAAGCAGCGCCCCCTGTCGGTGGGCTTCTGGTTCTCGCTCGGGCACTCAAGCGTCGTGTTCGTCCTGGCGTTCCTGCTGTCCCTGGGCGTGAAGGCCCTCGCGGGCCCGGTGCGCGACGACAACTCCCAGCTGCACAACGTCACCAGCCTGATCGGCACGACCGTCTCCGGGTTCTTCCTCTATCTGATCGCGGGCATCAACGTCCTCATCCTGGTGGGGATCTGGAAGGTCTTCCGGAAGATGCGCTCGGGCGACTTCGACGAGGCCGCGCTGGAGGAGCACCTCAACAATCGGGGCCTGATGAACCGGCTTCTGGGGCGTGTGATGAAGTCGATCACCAAGCCCTGGCAGATGTACCCGCTCGGCCTGCTCTTCGGCCTCGGCTTCGACACCGCCACGGAGATCGCCCTGCTCGTCCTGGCGGGCTCCGGCGCCGCCTCCGGGCTGCCCTGGTACGCGATCCTCTGCCTGCCGGTGCTGTTCGCAGCCGGCATGTGCCTGTTGGACACCATCGACGGCTCGTTCATGAACTTCGCGTACGGCTGGGCGTTCTCGAAGCCCGTGCGCAAGGTCTACTACAACCTCACGATCACCGGCCTCTCGGTGGCGGTGGCGTTCATCATCGGCACGGTCGAACTGCTCGGCCTGCTCACCCAGAAGCTCGGCCTGCACGGCGCCTTCTGGGACTGGGTCGGCGGGCTGGATCTGAACATCGTCGGCTTCGTGATCGTCGGACTGTTCTTCGTGACCTGGCTGGTGGCGATGGCGATATGGAAGTTCGGCCGCATCGAGGAGAAGTGGACAGCGGGCCTCAGCCCGGCAGGCCCGGGCCGGAACGGGATGGACGAGGAAGCCGAGTAGACCGGCACGCCGGGCCGTCCCTGGAGCTCCGGGTCGAAGGCCCTTACGCCGTCCTCGGGGCTCCACACGGTGGCGAGGGTGACTGGTTCGCGCGCACCGGACGCACGGGCGTGCCCAGCGCGACGGGTTCGGCGCAGGGCCCACCGGTGCGGAATTACGTCCGGAGCCCCCGGCTCGGACCGACCCCGCCCCCGCAGGCGGCCGACGAGGTCAGCTCTTCTGCGCCGCGGCCATGCCCTTCAGCATGTCGTCGGTGTTCATCACCGGCTGGATCTCGATCTCCGCGCCGAGCCCCTGGAAGAGCGGCTCCGCGATGGAGGGCAGCAGTGAGCTGTCCTGCATGTCGAAGACAAAGGTGCAGGCCCGTCCGCCCTTGATGGGTCCGAAGTAGGCCGCCTCCGGCTTGAGCCGTTCCGTCATCGACTGCATGATCTTCTGCAGCGTGCCGTTCTTGACGGCTTCGTTCGTGATCTGGGTGTCCATACGCGCCCTCAACATGACCCTCACAGCACCGCTCCTCCCGTCCACCGTGGCCGGCGCGGTCCCGTCCGCACTCCCTGTGACTCGGTGACGTCGGGCTCAGCCTTGCTCCGGGCAATCGGGGCAGCAACATCTCAGCCACCATCCGTGGATGGCAGAAACGCAAGGCGCTCAATGCCGGAGGCCCCCAGCCATGATCGGCTGGGGGCCTCTGCACTGGTGGGCGCGGACGGTTTCGAACCGCCGACATCTGCTTTGTAAGACGAGACGGGTTGCTCTGGCTCACTCCGGGTCACTCCAGCCGCCCCCATTGAGCTGGGGGTGATCCGGTCTCCCATTCCAGCTCGCTCCAGCTGATCCGAGACGCTCCGGGAAGTCCGCTCACGCAATCGTCTCAGCGCATTTGGTGCCTGAACAGGTGCTTTACCGCTGTCCCGCGCCCTCCCGCACAGAGCAATGACCTACCCAGGGATATGAAAGAGCCCCGGCCAGTGGCCGGGGCTCGATGCTCAGTCCTGCGTGGCGTCCGGGCCGGGCGGGGCGATGAACACCCGCGCGGGCCGGGGCTCCAGGTCTCGCGAGTCAGGCGTCTGCGTGGCTTCCCACGCTGCCACCAGCTCCGCGTACCGGGGGTCGGTCCATTCCATGTGGCCTCCCTTCTCCCCGCAGAGTACTGATCAGCCCTTCGGCTTGGGCTGCACAACGATCGTGCAGTCCGGTGAGTGCTGGCACTTCGCCGCGACGGACACCAGCAGCTCATCAGTAGGCGGGCTCCAGAGTTCCGAGTCCGCCGTGTACCCGAGGCCGGCAATGGCCTCGCGGGTGCGCTCCAGGATGCGGGAGTCGTAGTTCGTCGGGTCGTACCCCGGGTAGTGATGGACGTATGCGCCGCCGAGGGATGCGCACAGGTCTGCGTACAGGGCGGTGTGCAGAACCAGGGCGTGCCATCCCTCATCCACGATCCGCGATGGCGCCAGGCCGACGCCGGGGCGCCGGGAGCACACGGCTACGAACTTCAGGGCCTCTTCGAGGATGCGCCCGGCCATGTCCTGAGACATGTCGGGGTTGGCGTCCAGGATGGTCTGGCGACAGCTGGTGAACTGTGCGTCAGTGATGAGCGCGCGGGCAATGACGGGGATCGGGGTCGGATCGGGGCCGGGGGCCGGCGGTACGCTCACGGTGATCTCCTCTGGTGTGTCCGGTGGGGGATTGCCCCGCCCTGGCCGGTGGCTCCGCCAAGAGATCTGGCCGGGGCGGGAGTTCATTGGCAGTAGCGGCGCACCGGCGGGACGCGGATCGGGCACACGACGTGCAGGCGCATCGCCGCGACCACGCCGATACCGCCGCTGATCTCGTACTCCTGTGACGGCTCGCCGGGCAGGACCGGCCGGTCGCAGATCACGAGATCGCTTCGTTCTTCGCGTCGCGCCACACGTGCTGCAGTTTGGTGGCCGTCGCACAGTTCACGCCGATGCGGCACGAGCCGGGGCAGTTCTGGGAGTGGTCGAGGAACTCCCGGTAGGCGGTGTCCGCGCGTGCCGCCTTCGGGTCGATCACGGGCTGCATACGGCCGGGGCCCGACCCCGTATCGATCCACTGCCGTGAGGCCGACCGGGCTTCCAGGTCGCTCATGAGTCCTCCCCTCGGTACGCCGCGCCGCTGGGTCGCCCAAGACGCCGAAGGCCAGGGCTGCCATCGCTGCTTACGACGCTAGGAGTGCCCGTGCGTGCGCACCAGCGATGTGCAGATGTGTGCGGACCATTCCCCTGACTTGGTATATGGCCACTTCGCCCCCTTGACGAGATATCTCGCGGGCGGGACGGTGTTGCACACAACTGCACACGCCGATCCGGGAGCCTGACATGTCATTACAGTTCATCGGAATCGACCCCAACACGGGTGATAAGCAGAGCCCGACGGTCTGGGTGGACAGCAGCGCCGAGGAGTTCGTATTCCAAGGGTGGAAACCGGGGCCCGAGTTGGAAGCCAAGTGCGCTGCCACGGAGGTGCCCGGGCACGCGGTCGGTATCCCCGAGGGTGAGGCTGTCGTGCGCGTTCCGTTCAGGATGGCCCAAATGATCAGGGAGGCTTGCGATGCCGCCGAGCGTGCCCACGTTCGATGAGCTGATCCAGGGCTGCAAGCGTTCCGCTGTCCACCTGGAGATGCGGGACTCATACGCCGTGGACTACGAGGAGGGGCCGTTCGCCGACTGGCGTGCGGGGTTCCGTCACGATCCCGCTGACAGGGCTTCCTGGTGGCGCCCGTGGCTCGACCTGATGGCCGAGACAGTTGAGCGCGGGGTGGCCGTGCGCCGGGCTCGTATCGTTTCCGAACCGGTCAGTGAGTACATCCGGTACGAGCACTCCGGGGCCTTCACCAACGTCGCCGCCGGAGAGCAAGTGCGCTGGCTGCCCCGACGGCAGGCATCCGACATCGCCCTCCCTGGCAATGACTTCTGGCTCTTCGATGACCAGTGGGTCCACTGGAATCACTTTGCCGGGGACGGGTCGTCGCTGGGCGAGGAGATCACCGACGAGCCGGCCGTGGCGAAGTTGTGCGCGTCCGCGTTCGAAACGGTCTGGTCCCGAGCGATCCCACACGACCAGTACAAGATCCGCTAGCAGGAAGCACGGACAGGCCAGCTCATGCCCATATCCCCGTCCTCGTCCGCTCAGGCGGCCCGCGAAACCGTCGCAGGGCGTCTGCGCGACATCCGCAAAAGCGCCGGGCTTACGGTCACCGAGCTGGCCGACCGATGCGGCTGGCACCACGCAAAGACATCCCGAGTCGAGAACGCCCGTACCGCGCCCTCGGCCAAGGACATACACCTGTGGTGTGGCGCCTGCGATGCCGTCGACCAGGCGGCCGGGCTCATCGCGCAGTCCCTCAATGCGGAGTCGATGTACTCCGAGTGGCGCCACCAGGTCCGCAGCGGGCTCAAGCAGCTGCAAGACAGTTGGGTCCACTTCTTCCACGAGACACAACTCTTCAGGGTCTACTCAGCCACCCTCATCCCTGGCCTGCTCCAGGCGGAGGGCTACGCGTCCGCGCTGCTCAGTCTGATCGCGGACTTCCGCGAGATCCCCGACGACGGTGAGGCAGCCGCCACGGCACGCGTGGAGCGATCAAAGGTCATCCACGAACCGGGGCACAGATTCGTGCTCCTGGTCGAGGAGGCGGCCCTGTACTACCAACTGGGCGAAGCCGAGGCGATGGCGGCCCAGCTCGGGCAGCTACTCACGGCGGGTGCCCTGCCAGCAGTCTCCCTCGGCATTATCCCTGCGGCTACGCCCAGACGGTCGCACTGGCCGCTTGAGACGTTCCACGTCTACGACGACACATTCGTGTCCGTCGAGCTGCTGTCAGCACAGGTGAATCTCACCCAGCCAAGCGAAGTCGCCTTGTACCTGAAGGCGTTCGAAGAACTGCGGGGGATGGCTGTGTATGGCGCGGCCGCGCGGTCTCTCATCGTGAAGGCCATCGAAGCCCTGCACTGACCAGGCTTTTCCTGCGTTCACCGAAAAAGGAACGGGCGGCCGATTGAGCCCATGAACCTCTACCGGTCGTTCACCCTCGTTGCGAAGTCCGCCGGGCTCCGGGTGCTGAAGAGGCGGGCGCCAGAAAATGGAGACCACACCCGGTGATGTCAGAACTGGATGCCGAAGACCCCCGGCCATGATCGGCTGGGGGTCTTCGGTACTGGTGGGCGCGGGCAGTTTCGAACTGCCGACATCTGCTTTGTAAGAGCAGCGCTCTACCCCTGAGCTACGCACCCGTGGATGAAGCAACAGGGTACATGGCCCCGGGCCCCCGTTCGCAAACCTGTTGCAGGAGCCAAAGAACGCCCCCGGGCAGAAGCCCCGGAGCGGCCCACCAGCCCGTACGACCGGGGGATAACCCCACCCCCGGTCCGGTGGGCCGCTGGATCGTGTGGGGATGGGGGCGGTCCGTACCGTTGGGGCTCTTCGGCAGGTTCGGTTCGATCTGGGGGAATGATCTACGTGGCACTCCGTCCTCGTACGCTTGTCGCGGCCGGAGGGGCCGTTCTTGTCGCCGTCGCCCTCACCGGGTGCGGCTCGGATCCCTCGGACGCGCCTGCCGAGCACAAGGCTTTCGCGTTCAGCGGGAAGACGCTGACCATCGACACCAACAACTCCACCATCGACCTGGTACCCGCCGATGTGAAGTCCGTGCAGGTCACCCGGCACGTCGACGGGTGGGTCTTCCTGGGCAACGGGCCCGACGCCTCCTGGTCCATGCGGGACGGCACGCTCAGTCTGAAGGTGAAGTGCAGCGCCCTCGTCAGCAGCTGTGCGTCGCGGCACCAGATCAAGGTGCCGCGCGGGGTCTCCGTGATCCTCAAGGACAACAACGGGTCCGTGACCGCCGCCGGTTTCGACACCTCGCTGAAGCTCCGCTCGAACAACGGCAAGGTCACCGTCCGGGACTCCAGCGGAGCCCTCGACCTGAGCAGCGACAACGGGGCCATCAACGCCGACGGCGTCTCGTCCAGGCAGGTCACAGCGGACTCCAGCAACGGTGCGGTACGGCTGTCGCTCACCGCGGTTCCCGACCGGGTGGAGAGCTTCAGCAACAACGGGGCGGTCGAGATCACACTGCCCAAGAAGCCGGGGCTGGCGTACAAGGTCGAGACCCGGAGCAGCAACGGGAGCACCCAGGTCGGGGTGCCCACGGACGACGCCAGCCGCCACTCCATCGCTGCGCGCAGCGACAACGGAAGGATCGTTGTTCGAAGCGCGAACTGACCGGCCCGTGTGTTCGTCCCTACCTGGTGGGAGAATGGCCAGGGCAGGGCGGACCAGCACGGGAGAGGGATGTGACGGCAAGACACGGGCAGCCGTATGCGCGATCGAGTGCCGTCCGGGATGTCCTGACGCTGATGGCCCTCCCGGTGCCGTTGCTCGCCGGTCTGGCCGGTGCCTTCGCAGGTGGGGGCACGCGGCGCTGGTTCGGCGGGCGGGGTGAGAGCCAGCGGGCCGACGCGCAGGCCGCGAAGGACGCCGCGGCCGCGGCTTTCTACGACCTCGACACCGCTCAGCGCGATCTGCGGATCTCGATCGAGACGATCTCCGCTGTGGACAACTCGCCGGAGGCCCGTAAGGCCCTCTCCGATTTCGCCTCGCTGGGGCAGCGGATCGACGAGGTCAGCACTTCGTACATCACCGCGGTCGACGCCCATGACCTGGACCGGGACGGTCTGGAGGGCTCCGCCCTGTCCCAGGCGCGTACGGAGCTGACCCGGGCCAAGGACGATCTCGTACGCGTGAAGGGCGAGCTCGACCGGTTCGGGCAGGGGCTGGGGCCGCTGCTCGGCAAGGCCGAGACGCAGCTCGCCCGGCTCGCGCCCGCCGTGGAGCGGGCGCGGCAGGCGCTCCTCTCCGCGAGCAATGCTCTCGACGCGGTACGGGAATCCGGGCTGAAGGCCGACGACCTCGCCACCCGTCTCGCGCAGCTCGGGCCCGAGCTGACAAAGCTCAACCAGGGCGCCGGCCAGCACGGTGTGCAGGGCACGCTGGACCGCGCGGACAAGGTGATGCGTGACGCCGAAGCCGTACGGGCCGAGGCCGCCCGGCTGCCGGAGCGGGCCTCCGAGATCGACCGCCGCCTGGTGTCGCTCCGTACCCGCGCCCAGGCCCTCACCACCCGGGCCGGTACGGTCGCCCCGGTCCTCAGCGAGCTGCGTCGGCGCTTCACCGCGCCGTGCTGGCAGGACCTCCAGCATGTGCCCGAGCAGGCCGCCGTGTCCGTGCGGCAGGCGGAGGAGAAGCTCAAGGAAGCGACCCGGGCGCGCGAGGAGCAGCGCTGGCCCGACGCGACGTCCCTGCTCACGACGGTCAGGTCGCTGCTCAACAGCACCGACGAGGCGGTCTCGGCTGCCGGTGCGCGGCTCGAACGGCTCAACGCTGTGGCGAAGGATCCGCAGCAGGAGATCGAGCGGACCAGGTTCACGATCCGGGACGCCCAGCGGCTGGCGATGGCGGGCCGGAACACCCCCGACCCCCGGCACGCCCGTCCGCTGGACCAGGCAGTGGAGCGGCTGGACCGGGCAGTCGCGGGGCTGGAGGGCCGGCACCCCGACTACTGGCACTTCCTCACGGAGACCGAGGAAGTACGGAAGACCGCCACGCGCGTGGTCGAGCAGATCCGCGAGGAACGCGGCACCGGTCACTGAGCCGCTGGGACCGGATTGACCGGGTTGAACTGGTCGAACCCGCCGAACCCGTCGAACTGGACGGATTGAACTGGATTGACCCGGGCTGCGGTGGATTGAGACGGTCGGAGCTTGGGCCCGTTGTCAGGGCTCGTGGGCCTGTGCACACCGAGCCGTCGGCAGGGCTCGCGGTGCCTTTGCACACCGGCACCGAATCACCAGAGCACAGGAAGAAACGGGAAGAGAACAGCATGGACCGCACGGACTTCACCGCGACTCTCCGAAATGAGCGGCTGGTCGCCATCGTCCGCGGCTCGGACCCCGAGGCGTCCTTCAGGTCGGTCATGACGCTCGTCGAGAGCGGGATACCCCTGGTCGAGGTGTCGCTCAGCGGCACGGACGCGCTCGGGGTCATACGCCGGGCGCGGGCCGCACTCGGGGACGGCGCATGGCTGGGCGCGGGCACCGTGCTCACCGCCGACGACGCCCGGCGGGCCGCGGACGCCGGGGCCGGTCTCATCGTGACGCCGGGGCTCGGTGCGGGCGTGGACGAGTCGGTACGGCTGGGGCTTCCCGTACTGTCCGGAGTCGTCACCCCCACCGAGGTCATCGCCGGTGTCGCGGCCGGCGCCACCGCGCTGAAGCTCTTCCCCGCCTCGGTGGGCGGCCCCGCCTATCTGAAGGCGCTGCGGGCCCCCTTCCCGGATGTTCCGTTCGTACCGGTGGGCGGGGTGGACGCGGCGGCCGCCGCGGAGTACCTCGCGCTGGGTGCGGTCGCCGTGGGCGTCGGGTCGCCCCTGATCGGGGACGCGGCGGACGGCGGGGACCAGGACGCGCTGCGGAAGCGGGCCGCCGCGTTCCTGAACGTCGTGGAGACAGCGCGGGCCACCGGCGCAGCGGCCACGGCGGTCCGGTCATGAGCGTGTTCACCTTCGGCGAGACGATGGTCGCCCTGCGCGGCGACGGGCAGCTGAAGCTGGGCGGCACCATGGCCGTCTCGGTCGCCGGTGCCGAGTCGAACGTGGCCATCGGCCTGGCCCGGCTGGGGCACCCCGTGCACTGGGTGGGCGCGGTCGGCGCCGACGAGGCCGGTGAACTGGTGCTGCGGACGCTGCGCGCCGAGGGGGTCGGCGTCACGGGTACCACGCGGGACGGGGCCGCGCCCACCGGGCTGCTCCTCTTCGAGCCGCGGCTGCCCGGCGTGACCCGGGTGCACTACTACCGCGCGGGGTCGGCCGGTTCGAGGATCGCGGCCGACGACGTGGAGCGGGCCTTCGCCGCGTTCCTGGAAGCCGGAGCGGGAGCTGGGACAGCCACGAGCGGGGATGCCCACACCGGCACCGGCACCGGCACTGGCACTGGCACTGGCACCCGCACGGACAGCGCCGCCCGCGTGCTGCATCTGACGGGCATCACCCCCGCCCTCTCCCCCACAGCCCGCTCCGCCGCCGAGCGCGCCATGGAACTGGCCGCCGAGCACGACGTGTTGATCAGCCTCGACGTCAACTTCCGCTCCCGGCTGTGGAGTACGGATGAGGCGTCGGCGGTGATGCGGGACTGGGCGCCGCGCGCCGACGTACTGATCGCATCCGACGACGAGTTGCCGCTCTGCCTGCCCGCGGGCTCCCCGGATGATCCCGCCCGGCAGGCGGAAGCGCTGCTGGAGGCCGGGGCGGGCGAGGTCGTGGTCAAGCTCGGTGCGGCGGGCGCCACGGCGTACACCTTGCAGGGCGAACTGCACGCACCTTCCCGTACGGTGCCGGTCGTGGACCCGGTCGGTGCGGGCGACGCGTTCGTCGCCGGGTATCTCTCGGCGCTGCTCGACGGCTCGGACACGGCGGGGCGGCTGGACCGTGCGGTGACCACGGGAGCGTTCGCGGTGGCCACGGCCGGCGACTGGGAGGGCGCTCCGACCCGCACCGAGCTGGGCCTCCTCGGAGCTGCGCCGGGAACAGTGGTGCGCTGAGGTGGTGCGCAGCGGCCCCCCGCACCTCTAATCTGGGCCTCATGCCCCGTTACGAGTACCGCTGCCGCTCCTGCGGCGACACATTCGAGATCAGCCGTCCGATGGCCGAGTCATCGGCGCCCGCCACCTGCCCCGAGGGCCATGAGGACACGGTCAAGCTGCTGTCCGCGGTCGCCGTCGGCGGGTCCGCCGCCGGGGCTCCGTCCGGCGGGAGCGGCGGAGGCGCCGGGGGCGGGTGCTGCGGCGGAGGCTGCTGCGGGTAAGTCACAGCCGGGGCGCGCCGCGCTGTCTCGGCTCAGCGCCCCTGCGCGACGCGGGTGAGCTCCCGCAGGGGCCCGGCCTCGGCTCAGCACCCCCGCGCGGCGCGGGTGAACTCCCGCAGGATCTCCTCGCCGGCCGCGACCCCGCGCCCGGCGGTCACCTCCACATGCGGCGCGCTCCACCCCGCGTCCGCCAGCTCGCCGTGCGCGGGGCGCCAGCCCCGGTCGGCGGCCAGCAGCAGGTCCGCGTCCAGGAGTGAATCGCCTGCTGCCAGGGTGAGTTCGGCTCCGGTGCGGCGGACCACTTCGCGTACCGCCGCGCTCTTGGTGAGCGGCTCCGGCACCGCGTAGAGCTTGCGGCCCTGGAGCGAGACCGTCCAGCCGCGCGGACCGGCCCACGCGGACAGCTCGTCCACCCAGCCCTCGGGCAGCAGAGCCCGTTCGACGACCAGATAGGCGAACAGGTCCTCGGCCACCCGTTCCTTGAGCAGCCAGGCCGGATCGGCCGCGGACACCAGGTGGGCGCGTACCTCGGCCAGGGTGGCGCACTCGGCGGCCAGCCGCCGGGCCACATCGGACTGCCAGCCCGGGTCGGACACCCCGTCGACCAGCAGATGGCCCCCGTTGGCGCAGATCGCGAACCGCGGCGGCGGGCAGGGCAGCCGGATCCGGTGGTACTGCTCTCGCGTCCTCGTGGTCGTCGGTACGAAGAGGGTCTCCGCGGCGAGCGCGCCGAGCAGCCCGGCCGCGGTCTCCGTCACGTACGAGAGCGGCCTGCTCTCGTACACCTCCACGCACAGCAGCCTCGGCGCTTCGGCGTCCGGCATGGTCAGGTCGAGCGCGGGCGCCGAGTAGATGAGGGTGCGGTCCAGGTCGCTGGCGACGAGTACGGGCGCTGCCGGGTTCACGCGGTCACCGCCGCGGTGCCGTCGGCGCCGGTCGCGCCACGGGTGAAGCGCGGGTGGATCAGGCCGACGCAGCTGTACGGCAGGCCGTCCACCTCCTCGACCGGGACGCCGCGCTGCTCCGCGAGGAGCCGAACGTGGTCGAGATCGGCGCCCGCACCGCTCCTGGCGAGGATCTTCCAGGGGACGCGGCGCAGCAGGACCCGGGTGGTCTCGCCGACCCCCGGCTTGACGAGGTTGACGTCATGGATGCCGTACTCCTCGCTGATCCGCTCGACGGCCGCCCACCCCTCCCAGGTCGGCGCGCGGTCCGCCGCCAGCTGCTCCTTCACCGCGGCGTCCACCGCACCGGACACCTCGTCGAAGCGGGCGGCGACGGCGTCGATGAAGTCGGCCGATACGTCGGAGTCCGCCAGCTCGCGGTAGAACTTCCCGCCGTGGAAGTCCCCGGGCCCGACCAGGTCGGCGCGGAGGACCGTACGCGAAATCAGTCCGGACACCGTGGAGTTGAGGCAGGCGGACGGGATGAGGAAGTCCTCCCGGGTGCCGTACGTACGGACGCAGCCGCCGAGGTCGGCGAGGACCGCGATCTCCGGGTCGAAGCCGGGGAACTCCGCGAGCGCATCGGCCAGTTCGCGGGTGATGGCGCCCTTGCCGGTCCAGCCGTCGACGAAGACGACATCGGCCGGGTCGTGGTGTGCGGCCAGCCAGCGCAGTGCGTTGGCGTCGATGCCACGGCCGCGCACGATGGACACCGCGTAGTGCGGCAGGTCCAGGCCGTGGCGGTGCTGGGCCCAGCGGCGCATCAGTACGCCGACGGGCGTACCGGCACGCGCGAGCGAGACCAGGACCGGCCGTGCGGACCGCTCGGCGAGCACGGTCTCGGTGACCGTGCCGACGGCCTGCGCGATCCGCGGCGCCGAGGTCTCCAGGGCTGCCCTGAACAGCTCCTGGTACTGCTCGCTGGGCTGGTACTCGACGGGCAGCGACTCGGCGTAGTGGGCGCCGCCCGCCTGTATCGCCTCCTCGCGCTCCTCGGTGGGCGCCTCCAGCTCCACGCCGGAGAGATCCTGGAGCAGCCAGCCGACGTCTTCGGCGGCATAGGAGGAGAAGGCGGGGCCGCGCAACGGCTCGGGCATGGGGGCGGCTGCTTCCTGCTGTTCCGGAACGTACGGCGGTGGGACGACGTACGACTGTGCGGGGGTGTACGGCCGTTGGGGGACGTACGAGGGGACGACCGCCAGCAGCACCTGCGGGACGTGCGCGGCGAGTTGGGCCAGAAGGCCGTCGGGGGCGTGCAGTTCGGGGGTGTCGGCGGCCGAGTCGACGACGAGGACCACCGCGTCGAAACCACCGCCCGCCACGTTGTACGCGTAGCGGTCGCCCGGCCCGTCGGCGGGGCTGTCGTGCGCGGGGAAGACCAGTCCGGTCCGTATCGCGTAACCGGGATCGTCCAGGGCGAGTACGGGCGAGCGGGTGGTGGTCGATGAGCGCACATCGTGCCCGGCCTGCTCCAGCGCGAGACCGAGGCGGAGCGGGGCGTACATCAGCTCCTCGAATCCGAGCACGAGGACATGCGGGGTGCGCGTAACGGGCGCGTCGACGGGGAGCGGGACCGCATCATGTGCATCCGGACCAGGCACACCCGAGCCGGGCACACCTGAGGCAGGACCGACCGAGCCGGGAAGATCAGAGCCGGGCGCACCCGGAGCGTCCCGTGCGCCCCGTGCCAGCGCCTCCGCGAGCCGGGCCGCCATCCCCGGCAGCGCGGCCTCCAGGGTGGTGCGGTGGCCGGGGGTGAAGCCGTGCCGCCCGCCGTCCGGCAGCCCGGCCGGCCAGCGCAGGTCCACCCGGACGGCCGGACCTGCGCCCCGAGGGACAGCGAGGTGGGGCTTCCGCCCCTCGTGCTCCTCGACCAGGCGGCGCCCCTTCTCCAGTACGCCGTCGGGCAGTTCCACCTCGCCGCGCACCGACGTCAGCAGGTCGACCCGGGCGCCGATTTCCCGGCCGAAGTCCGCCAGCCGGTCCCGGTCGGCGGCCGACCGCATGTCGACCAGCGCGACGACCACGTACCACTGGCGCGGATACCGCTCGTGCAGATCACGGATGGTGTTGAGCACCGTGTTGCCGGTGGAGAACTCGTCGTCGACGAGGACGAGCGGACCGTCGCCCGCCAGCAGCTGCGGGTCCTCGGGCAGCAGCAGATGCGAGGTCGCGTGCGAGTGCGACTCCTCGAAGCCGCCCGCCCGCGCCACCCCGGCGACCTCGCGCCGGGTGGAGTGCAGATACGGCGCGAGGACCAGCCCGTCCGCGACCGAGTGACCCAGACCCGTCGCGGTCTCCGCGTAGCCGAGAACGACCGCCCTCCTCGCGGCCTCGTCGCCGAGCAGCCGCCGTACCGCGCGGCCGAGCCCGTGGCCGTGGCCGTACACCGTCGAGGGGCGCTGCGGCACATGTTTGCCCAGCACGTTCGACACCAGCAGATGGGCGCGTTTCGGATTGCGCCGCAGCGCGAGGCCCAGCAGTTCGCGGAGGCCGTCGTCCCCCGCGAGCCGCACACCGAGCCGGTCCGCGACCCATGTTCCCGACCAGACCACTTCGCCCGTCTCTTCTCTTCCGGTTCGCATCAGCCGGAGAGCCCGGCCGTGAGCAGTTCGACGAAGCCGATGTCTTCTCTGGCCACACCGAAGACCTCGGCCCGCAGGAGGGTCCGCTCGGCCCAGGCCCGGTGCGGCTTCACCTCGTTCATCTTGTTCGTGTAGGCGGAGCGCAGCACCCCACCGCCGTCCCGGTCGGGCCTGACGATGTCGCGGGCGTCGCTGAACTCCTCGTGGCTGACCACCGAGAGGGCGTGCACCGGCATCACGTGTGAGGGGTGGATACAGGTCTTCCCGAGCAGTCCGTTGGCGCGGTCGAGCCCGATCTCGCGCAGCAGTCCGTCCAGATCGTGCTCGATCAGGGTGGTACGGAGCTGGTCGGCGCGGCCCTCCATGAAGGGGCTGCGGCGCAGCTGTGGCTTGAACATCCGCTCCTGGACGCGGAAGTACTCCCAGACCGGGCCGGTGATCGTGAAGCCCGTACCGTCCGAGCGGCCCAGGACGTTCACCACGTCGCCGATGATCGAGGCGACGATCTGGACGTCGTACGCGGTCATGTCGGGCGTCCTGCGCAGCCCGTACGCCGAGCAGAAGTCGGTGACACCCAGCCGGAGCGCGAGGATCCGGTCACGGTACTTGTCGACCGTGCGGGCTATCCCGGCGAGGGAGTCCGCACGGGTCTCCAGGTGCAGCAGCTCGGGCGATTCGAGGACAGGCATGGCGAACAGCCGCCGGCCGCCCGCGGCCTCCGCCCGGGTGAGCGCCTCCAGGAAGGCGGTGCCGCGCTCCTCGGTGAACTTCGGCAGTACGAATCCGGACAGCAGCCGCGCCGACGGGCCCAGCCGGTGGACCAGGTCGGGTATCTGCTCCGGCTCGCGGACCCGGACGAAGAGCAGCGGCACGCCGTCCGCGTTCCCGGAGGGCCCGCCGCATCTGTCGTCCAGCTCGGCGAACTGGCGGACCAGATTGGCCTCGCCGTCGGCGACATCGGCGTCGTCGATGGAGTCCTCCAGGCAGAGCACCATGGAGACCACCCCGCGCGCGGCCTGTTTCAGCACGTCATCGGCGAGCTGCGGCCGGGTGGCCGGGCTGTAGAGCGTGGCGCCGAGAGCGGCCGCGAGTACGGGTGCCGGAGACCCGGAGGTGAATTCGGCCGGCTCCTGATGGAAGAGATCCGACCGGACAAGGGGCGAGATATGCCCGAAATGATGCATAAGGTCCCCTCGTAGTGCCATGCCGTCCCGATGACGCGCGGCCGGTAATAGTACGTATGGGCGCATGGCGCTAGTTCCAACAGGGAGGGAATTCGGACCGTCCTGCAACAGTCGCCCCACCCGTCCCGCCGGGATGTACCGGACTCGCCCCAAAGCGCCCCCACATTGTCCGGGGCCACGCCGGGAAGGCAGGATGACCGGCATGACGCACGCGATGATGAAGGGTTCGAACGTCCCGCTGGACGCCTTGGCGGTACGGGCCGTCCTGCGCTGGACCCCGGGCCCCGACGTCCCCGACATCGACGCTTCGGCCCTGCTGCTCGGCCACGGCGGGCGTGTGCGCTCCGACGAGGACTTCGTCTTCTACAACCAGCCGCGCCATCCGTCGGGCCTGGTACGGCGGCTGCCGAAGAAACGCGACGCCGAGGGACTCACCGACACCGTCGAGGCCGACCTGGCCGCCCTGGACCCCTCGGTGGAGCAGGTGGTGCTGGCCGCGTCGTCCGACGATGCGTCCTTCCGCACCGTACGGGACCTGCGGATCCTGCTGTACGACGCGGCGGCGCCGGCCGGGGACGGCACTCCGGCCCTCGCCGTCTTCGACGTACAGCCGGAGACCGGCGAGGAGACGGCGATGATCTGCGGCGAGCTGTACCGCCGCGAGGACCGCTGGAAGTTCCGGGCGGTGGGGCAGGGCTACCCGACCGGTCTGGTCGGTCTTGCCACGGCGTACGGCATCTCGGTCGACGAGAACGCCGAAGCGGCCGGAGCGGACGGGACCTCGGCAGACGCGGCGGCGGAGCCCGGCCGGTCCGCACCGCCCGCCCAGCGCGGCCCCATCGGCGCGACGGGCCCCACGGTCCCGGCGCCCGCCGGCTTCCCGCCGCCCCCGCAGTCACCGCCGCCCGGCTACGGCTACCCGCAGGCCGTCCCGACCCGGCCGGTGGCACAGCCCGCACGCTCGGCATCCGGAAACAGCGAAGGGAGCCGAGGCGGAGCGCAGCGGAGCGGGTATCCTCAGCCGGCCGCGGCGGCTGCTCCCGCGCCCGATCCGTACTTCCGGCTGCCCCCGATGGGACCGCAGTTCCTGCCCAGGTGAGCGGGGCGGGAGTAGTCGCAGCGGGCCGGTGAGCCGGTGAGCTGCCGGGTTCAGATCTTGGTCTTGTAGCCCCGGCCCCACTGGAGCCCCCAGCCGTACAGCCGGTCCAGCTCGGCCTGGAAGCCGTAGACGAACTTCACCTCGCGGCGCACCACCATGTCGCCCTTGACCTTCTCGACGGCGAAGACCGCGCACGAGCGGGCCTGCGGATGGCGCTCGTCCAGCTGGATCTCGATGCGCGGGCCGTTGCTGGGGTAGAGCGTCACCACGGCGTGCGTACGGTCGAAGGCGGGCGTCTGGTCGTAGATGTAGACGAAGACCAGCAGCCGTTTGATCTCGTCCCGGTGGTCGAGGTTGACGTAGAGCGTCTCGCCGGACGGCGATCCGAACCGGTCGTCACCGCTGAGCTGTACAAACGGCGATTCGTTGAGCGCGCCGAGGAAGTTCCCCAGGGGCTGCACCACGCCCTTGGTGCCGTCCTCCAGCTCGTAGAGGCAGCCCAGGTCGAGGTCGACGTTCACGACGCCCTGGGTGTGTGCCTGGACGACGTCCGGCTGGAACATCCGGGACGGATGGCGCAGCAGACTCCCGCGCTGCCGGGAGCTGCCGCCGAAGTCCGACGAACGCATCCGCCAGGACAGGTTCACCCGCAGGTTTCCGGTGGTCGCGCCCTGTTTGGTCAGTGAGACGGCCGGGTGCCGCTTGGTCAGCTCGATCGAGTTGGACGCCGAGCTCCCCGAATCGAAGTGCGGCGGCTTGTCCCGTCGAAGACTGTCCCAGAAGGCCATGTCCCACCCCCAGCTTGCTCGGTGACTCTTCCCCGGTTCTTCCCCGGACTTCTTCCCCCACGCACACGGACACGCACATGCGCGCACACGGGCACGCACACGGGGCGGTCAGGAGGCTTCCGCGTCCTGACCGCCCCGTTCAGAGCGTTCCGCAATCCGGTACGGGTCACACCCCGGACGGCACTTCTGTCCGGTCTCCGGAGCCGCCCCCGCCCTCCGCCGCGATCCGCTTGTTCCTGCGGACCGACGACCAGAAGGACAAGCCGATCAGCACGACTCCGACGAGGCCGGTGATGATCTCGTTGATGTCGTACTGGATGGTGACGAGCAGGATCACCGAGAGCGCGCCGATCGCGTAGTGGGCGCCGTGCTCCAGGAAGACGTAGTCGTCCAGGGTGCCCTGGCGGACCAGGTAGACGGTGAGCGACCTGACGTACATGGCGCCGATACCGAGGCCGAGCGTCATCAGCACGATGTCGTTGGTGATGGCGAAGGCGCCGATGACCCCGTCGAACGAGAAGGAGGCGTCGAGGACTTCCAGGTAGAGGAACATGAAGAACGCGGCCTTGCCGGCCATCATGACCGCAGGTACAGCCGAGCCGGACTTCCTGGCTTCCTCCTCGGCCTCCTGCTCACGCTCCTCGTCCTCTTCCAGCCGGTTCTCGAAGTACCCGGAGAGTCCGCCCACCACGAGATAGGCGATGAGCCCGGCGATACCGGAGATGAGGACCGTCTGCGCCTTGTCCGCGTGCACGCCGCCGTGCTGGTGGGCGTGGGTGGCAACGGTGAAGGAGGAGATCAGCAGCACCACGAGCGCGATGCAGACCGAGAGCATGTCGACCTTGCCGAGCTTGGCCAGCGGGCGCTCGATCCAGCGGAGCCACTGGATGTCACGGTCCTCGAAGATGAAGTCGAGGAAGATCATCATCAGGAACATGCCACCGAAGGCAGCGATCGACGGGTGGGCGTCGGTGACCAGCTGCTGGTAGTGGTCCTTCTCGTTGACTGCCAGCTTCACCGCTTCGATCGGATTGATCTTGGCGCTGATGGCGACGATCACGACGGGGAAGACCAGTCGCATACCGAAGACGGCGATGAGCACACCGACCGTGAGGAAGATCTTCTGCCAGAAGGCACTCATCTTCTTCAGGATTCCGGCGTTGATCACCGCGTTGTCGAACGACAGAGAGATCTCCAGGACGCCCAGGATCGCCACAACGCCCAGGGCGGTCCATCCGTCGTAGATCACCGCCGCGGCAAGACCGACCACGGTGATCACGAATGACCACCCGAAGGTTTTCAGAAGCACTGGCTACCCCATCGTGTGTGTACGGGTTCCCCCGCGCCGTGCGCGGCCCAGGTGTTGTCCCAGTCCTGCATTCTCCCGGGGTGCGAACCCTGGACCCCCGGCACGGAACCCGGGAGATCTCCCGGACTTGAACCACGCCGGAAGAATGCTTTAGGAAACATTGACCCCGAAGTCTAGAGCGATGCCCCGCAGCCCTGACGCGTACCCCTGCCCCACGGCCCGGAACTTCCATTCGCCGCCGTACCGGTACAGCTCGCCGAAGATCATCGCGGTCTCCGTCGAGGCGTCCTCGCTCAGGTCGTACCGCGCCAGCTCCTGGCCGTCGGCCTGGTTCACCACGCGGATGAAGGCGTTGGCGACCTGGCCGAAGGTCTGGCCGCGGCTGTCCGCCTCGTGGATCGAGACCGGGAAGACGATCTTGTCGCAGTGGGCGGGCACCTTGGAGAGGTCGACGATGATCGACTCGTCGTCGCCCTCGCCCTCACCGGTGAGGTTGTCACCGGTGTGCTCCACAGAACCGTCCGGGCTGGTCAGCTGGTTGTAGAAGATGAAGTACTCGTCGCCGAGCACCCGGCCCGACTGGCACAGCAGCGCGCTGGCGTCGAGGTCGAAGTCCGCTCCGGTGGTGGAGCGTGCGTCCCAGCCGAGCCCGACCAGAACTTGCGTGAGGTTGGGTGCGGCCTTCGAGAGGGAGACATTGCCTCCCTTGGCGAGCGTAACGCCCATGATCGCTGATCCTCCCCGAGGTGTGGAACGGTTGACTAGCACGTCCGGCGCCGCACTGAGGTGCGGCGCCGGACGGAGTGAATCCTGCTCAGACGTTGACGCGGAACTCAGACGTTGACGCCGAAGTCCTGCGCGATACCGCGCAGCCCGGAGGCGTACCCCTGGCCGATGGCGCGGAACTTCCACTCCGCGCCGTTGCGGTAGAGCTCGCCGAAGACCATGGCGGTCTCCGTCGACGCGTCCTCACTGAGGTCGTACCGCGCCAGCTCGGAGTTGTCCGCCTCGTTCACCACGCGGATGTACGCGTTGCGGACCTGGCCGAAGCTCTGCTGGCGGCTCTCGGCCTCGTAGATCGAGACCGGGAACACGATCTTCGAGACATCGGCGGGCACACCGGCGAGATTCACCTTGATGACCTCGTCGTCGCCCTCGCCCTCACCGGTGAGGTTGTCACCGGTGTGCTCGACCGAGCCGTCGGGGCTCTTGAGGTTGTTGAAGAAGACGAAGTTCGAGTCGTTGGCGACCTTGCCCTCTTCGTTCGTCAGCAGAGCGCTGGCGTCGAGGTCGAAGTCACCACCTGTGGTGGTGCGTGCATCCCATCCGAGACCGACGATGACCGCGGTCAGATTGGGTGCGGCCTTGGTCAGCGAGACGTTGCCGCCCTTGCTGAGGCTGACTCCCACGAGTCCTCCCAATTGGTTTCGAGGGGCCGAGGAGGGCCCTTGCCCCCGTTTTTACGTGGCATCGGATCAACGAACCGATCCTAGTGACCGGTTCCCGGACACGGCAGGCTCTTCACCGGCCGGGTCAGAGGGTGTCGAGCGCCTTGGCGTACTCGTTCAGGTCACGAGCGTCCGGCAGACCGTTGACGACGGTCCAGCGGACGACGCCCTCCTTGTCGATGATGAAGGTCCCGCGCACCGCGCACCCCTTCTCCTCGTCGAAGACGCCGTACGCCCGCGAGGCCTCGCCGTGCGGCCAGAAGTCGGAGAGCAGCGGGTATTCGAGGCCCTCCTGCTCCGCGAAGACGCGCAGCGTGTGGATGGAGTCGTTGGAGACGGCGAGCAGCTGCACGTCGTCGTTGACGAACTTCGGCAGCTCGTCGCGGAGGGCGCAGAGCTCGCCGGTGCACACGCCGGTGAAAGCGAAGGGGTAGAAGAGCAGCACCACGTTCTTCTCGCCGCGGAAGTCCGAGAGGCGGACGGTCCGGCCGTGGTTGTCCTTCAGCTCGAAATCCGGGGCCTCGGTGCCGACCTCGATCGCCATGAAAACGCTTCCCTTCGGTGGGGCCATTCGAATGATGCCCACCCTATGGCCTCGCTGCCGGCCCCACCGGGGGCGGGCGGCCCCGCATCGGGACAGGGGGAAGCGGAGCCCCGGAACAGGGGGAAGCCCCCGCCGGCAGGACGGCCGGCGGGGGCTTCTCGGGGCTTATGGCGACTCAGCGCTTGCCGGACCTTGCCACCTTCGGTGTGACCAGACGGCTCCCCGTCCAGTCCTTGCCGGCATTGATGCTCTTGGTCTGGGCCAGACCGGCTGTCTGAGATGCCTCGTTGATGTCGCTCGGCTCGACGTAACCGTCACGGCCGGTCTTGGGGGTCAGCAGCCAGACCGCGCCGCCGTCGTCGACCAGACCGATGGCGTCCACCAGCGCGTCCGTAAGGTCGCCGTCCTCGTCGCGGAACCACAACACGACAGCGTCAGCCACGTCGTCGTAGTCCTCGTCGACGAGTTCCTGGCCGATGACGCTCTCAATACCCTCACGGAGTTCCTGCTCGACGTCGTCGTCGTAGCCGATCTCCTGGACCACTTGTCCGGGCTCGAACCCCAGGCGTGCTGCCTGATTGGTCCGCTCCTCCGCGTGGTCCGCGGTCGCGCTCACGGTTTGCCTCCTGATCGTTTTTGGAAATGCACCAGCCACGCGCGTGCGCGGGGCGTTGGCCGTAGTCCACACGGGCGGGACCGATCGCGCAAGTACCCAGCGGTCGAGACAGCCGAAACGGTGACGTTTCCTGGCACCTCACCCCAACCTCAGGCAGGTCCTGACGATCTCTGGTGATCCATCCCACACTGTTCATCCGTATTTGCGAGGGTTCCCCTCCATCCGGATACGTCAATTGTGCCCCGGATCCCTTTGGGAATGTCTGAGCGGGTCGGGCGTAAGGTTGCGATTTCGCCGGACCCAGCAGCGGCCTCCGGACGGGATGTCTCACCGCGTGACGGTTACCTACCCCACGGTAGAGATGACGTCAGCGTCCTGGCGGTACACGATGGTGGCGGCGTACGCCCCGATACCGCACCACCGAACAGCGAAGGAACAGCGTGGTTTCCGGATCCGATCGCAACCCGATCATCATTGGCGGCCTTCCGAGCCAGGTCCCGGACTTCGATCCTGAAGAGACCCAGGAATGGCTCGCCTCCCTCGATGCCGCCGTCGACGAGCGCGGCCGTGAGCGTGCGCGTTATCTGATGCTCCGCCTCATCGAGCGCGCGCGCGAGAAGCGCGTGGCCGTGCCCGAGATGCGCAGCACGGACTACGTGAACACGATCGCCACCAAGGACGAGCCGTTCTTCCCGGGCAACGAGGAGATCGAGCGCAAGGTCCTGAACGCCACCCGCTGGAACGCGGCCGTGATGGTCTCGCGCGCCCAGCGCCCCGGTATCGGGGTCGGCGGCCACATCGCCACCTTCGCCTCCTCCGCTTCGCTGTACGACGTGGGCTTCAACCACTTCTTCCGCGGCAAGGACGACGGTCTCGGCGGCGACCAGGTCTTCTTCCAGGGGCACGCGTCCCCCGGCATCTACGCCCGCGCCTTCCTGCTCGACCGGCTCTCCGAGCAGCAGCTCGACGGGTTCCGCCAGGAGAAGTCGAAGGCTCCCTACGGGCTGTCCAGCTACCCGCACCCGCGGCTGATGCCGGACTTCTGGGAGTTCCCGACCGTCTCGATGGGCCTCGGCCCGCTCGGCGCGATCTACCAGGCGCGGATGAACCGCTACATGGAGGCGCGCGGGATCGCGGACACCTCCAAGTCGCATGTCTGGGCCTACCTCGGCGACGGCGAGATGGACGAGCCCGAGTCGCTCGGCCAGCTCTCCATCGCCGCCCGTGAGGGCCTGGACAACCTGACCTTCGTCGTCAACTGCAACCTCCAGCGCCTCGACGGCCCGGTACGCGGCAACGGCAAGATCATCCAGGAGCTGGAGTCGCAGTTCCGCGGCGCCGGCTGGAACGTCATCAAGCTGGTCTGGGACCGGAGCTGGGACCCGCTGCTGGCCCAGGACCGCGACGGCACCCTGGTCAACAAGATGAACACCACGCCGGACGGCCAGTTCCAGACGTACGCCACCGAGAGCGGCGCTTACATCCGTGAGCACTTCTTCGGCACCGACCAGCGGCTGCGCAAGATGGTCGAGGACATGTCCGACGAGCAGATCCTGCACCTCGGGCGCGGCGGGCACGACCACCGGAAGGTCTTCGCGGCCTACACGGCGGCCAAGGAGCACAAGGGCCAGCCGACGGTGATCCTCGCCCAGACCATCAAGGGCTGGACGCTGGGCCCGAACTTCGAGGGCCGCAACGCGACCCACCAGATGAAGAAGCTGACCGCGGACGACCTCAAGCGCTTCCGGGACCGGCTGCACCTGCCGATCGCGGACAAGGACCTGGAGGACGGCAACCCGCCGTACTACCACCCGGGCCGGGACTCCGAAGAGATCCAGTACATGCACGACCACCGCAAGTCCTGCGGCGGTTACGTACCGACCAGGGTGGTCCGCGCCAAGCCGCTGCCGCTGCCCCCGGACAAGACGTACGCCATCGCGAAGAAGGGTTCGGGCCACCAGTCGATCGCCACCACCATGGCGTTCGTCCGGGTCCTGAAGGACCTCATGCGGGACAAGGAGATCGGCAAGCGCTTCGTGCTGATCGCCCCCGACGAGTACCGCACCTTCGGTATGGACGCGTTCTTCCCGAGCGCGAAGATCTACAACCCGCTCGGCCAGCAGTACGAGTCGGTGGACCGCGAACTGCTGCTCGCGTACAAGGAGTCGCCGACCGGGCAGATGCTGCACGACGGCATCTCCGAGGCCGGCTGCACGGCGTCGCTGATCGCGGCCGGTTCGGCGTACGCCACGCACGGCGAGCCGATGATCCCGGTGTACGTCTTCTACTCGATGTTCGGATTCCAGCGCACCGGCGACCAGTTCTGGCAGATGGGCGACCAGCTGGCGCGCGGCTTCGTGCTCGGCGCGACCGCCGGGCGGACCACGCTGACGGGTGAGGGGCTCCAGCACGCGGACGGCCACTCGCAGCTGCTCGCGTCGACCAACCCGGCCTGTGTCGCCTACGACCCGGCGTTCGGTTTCGAGATCGCGTACATCGTCCAGGACGGTCTGCGCCGGATGTACGGCGAGACGGCGGACGGCAGGGCGGGCGAGGACGTCTTCTACTACCTCACCGTCTACAACGAGCCGATCCAGCATCCGGCGGAGCCCGAGGATGTCGACGTCGAGGGCATCCTCCAGGGCATCCACCGCTTCAAGCCGGGCGAGCAGGGCCGGATCCCGGCGCAGATCATGGCGTCCGGCGTGGCCGTCCCGTGGGCCGTCGAGGCCCAGCAGATCCTCGCCGACGAGTGGGACGTGAAGGCCGATGTCTGGTCCGCGACCTCCTGGAACGAGCTGCGCCGCGAGGCCGTGGAGGTGGAGCGGCACAATCTGCTCCACCCCGAGGAGGAGCAGCGCGTCCCGTATGTGACGCGGAAACTCTCCGACTCCGAAGGCCCGTTCGTGGCCGTTTCGGACTGGATGCGCTCGGTGCCGGACCAGATCGCACGCTGGGTGCCGGGGCCTTACCAGTCGCTGGGCGCTGACGGGTTCGGCTTCGCGGACACCCGGGGCGCGGCGCGCCGCTTCTTCCACATCGACGCGCAGTCGATCGTCGTCTCGGTCCTCACCGAGCTGGCGAAGCAGGGCAAGGTGGACCGTTCGGCCCTGAAGCAGGCCATCGACCGCTACCAGCTCCTGGACGTGTCGTCGGCCGATCCGGGCGCTGCGGGCGGCGACGCGTAGGCGTCACTGAGCACGCATGAGGGCGGCGGGACCACAGTGGTCCCGCCGCCCTTCCGCGTACGGGGCGCGGGCCGGCGGGCGCTCAGCTCTCCCGGATCTTGAACGCCCGTACCTGGTAAGGGGAGTTCGGCAGCCAGGTGCCGCCTCCCGGGTACGTATCGAACTCGCCCGTCTCCGCGCACTCGGCGGACTGGTACGTGGTGACCGGGCGCCCGGTGCGGTTGGCGACGGACTGGGCGGTGGCGCCCGCGGGGAGCGGCGTACAGCTGTCGATGCCGGCACCGGAGAGGTCGTAGGTGGGCGGGCGCCCTTGAAGGCGCCCTTCTCCCAGAGGCAGAGTTCGCCGGTCGCGCACTCCCCCATCCGGGGCTGCGATGCGGCCAGCGCGGTGTGCGGGGCGAGTGCCTGGGGCGCGGCGAACACGGTGGCCGTGACGATCCCGGCCGTGACGGTCGTACGGAGCAGGGCCTTGCGGAGCAGGGTCCTACGGATGCCGGCCGCGGGGCCGGTGTCGGCGGCGGGTGCGGTGCGCCGGGTGAGTGCGGTGTTCATCGTGGTCCCCCGTGTGGTGCGTCGTACGTATGGATCTTCCGGACCGCAGCTTGGCCCGTGATCACGTACCGCCGGAAGAGCGCACCGCCCGTACCACCCTGATAGGCGACAGCCCCGCCGGAGGGGTCCGGCGGGGCTGTCGTATGCGCGGAGTTGACGCCGGTGGGTCGGAAGGGGGCGTCAGATGTGGGCGGCGCCCGAAGCCGCCTCGGGGTTGTCACCGCGCTTGGTGAGCAGGGCCACGAAGACAGCGACGACCGCGACGCCGGTGGCGACCAGGCAGGCCAGGCTCATGCCCGACATGAAGGTGTCGTGCGCGACGCCGGTGATCTTCGCGGCGAGTCCGGCCGGCGCGTGCGGCGGCACCGGGGCCATGCCGACCTGGACGGCCTGCGACGCCTGGTCCAGCTGACCGAACCCGAACGGAGGAAGTTTGGCGTCCGCCCACTTGACCGGCAGGGTGCTGTCGACCTTGGAGGCCATGACCGCGCCGAGCACCGCCGTACCGAGGCTGCCACCGATCTGCATGGCGGCCTGCTGGAGACCACCGGCGACACCGGAGAGCTCCATCGGGGCGTTGCCGACGATGACCTCGGTGGCGCCGACCATGACCGGGGCGAGCCCCAGGCCGAGCAGCGCGAACCAGATCGACATGTTGAGGCTGCCGGTGTCGGTCCCCAGCGTGGACATGCCGTACATCGCGACGGCCGTGCAGACCATGCCGCCGGCGAGCGGGATGCGCGGGCCGAGCTTGGTGATCACCGCGCCCGCGAGCGGGGAGGCGACGATCATCATGCCGGTGAGCGGCAGCAGATGAAGTCCGGCGTCGACCGGGCTCATACCGTGCACGTTCTGGAGATAGAAGGTGACGAAGAAGAGGCCGCCCATGAAGGCGATGGCCATGAGCACCATCAGCACGACGCCCGCGGAGAGCGGCACCGAGCGGAAGAGCGCCATCGGGATGAGCGGCTCCCTGACCTTCGTCTCCCAGAACGCGAAGGCCGCGAAACAGACCAGCGAGACGGCCAGGAAGATCCAGACCTTGCCGTCGCCCCAGCCCCACGCCGGGGCCTTGATGAGCGCCCAGACCAGGCAGAACATGGCCGCCGAGAGCAGCAGGATGCCCAGGATGTCGAAGGACTTCGGGGCGTTCGCGGCCCGGTGGTCCTTGAGGATCACCACACCCACGACGAGCGCGATCACACCGACCGGCACATTGATGAAGAAGACCGACTGCCAGCTGACGTGCTGGACGAGCAGGCCGCCGATGATCGGGCCGCCCGCGGTGGAGGCGCCGATGACCATGCCCCAGAGGCCGATGGCCATGTTGAGCTTCTCGGCCGGGAAGGTGGCGCGCAGCAGGCCGAGCGCGGCGGGCATCAGCAGCGCACCGAACAGCCCCTGGAGGACCCGGAAGGTCACGACCAGGCTGACGCTGTTGGAGAAGCCGATGGCGCCGGACGCGGCGGCGAAGCCGACCACGCCGATGAGGAAGGTCTGGCGGTGGCCGAATCGGTCACCGAGCTTGCCCGCGGTGATCAGCGCCACGGCGAGGGCGAGGAAGTAGCCATTGGTGATCCACTGGATCTGGGCGAAGGTGGCCCCGAGATCCTTCTGGATGGCCGGGTTGGCGATCGCGACGATCGTGCCGTCGAGCGCGACCATCATCACGCCGATGGCCACGGAGAAGAGCGTCAGCCAAGGGTGGCCGCGGAGCCCCTTGACCGGCGGTGCCGCAATATCCTGCGGCGCCGGGTCGACAGTGGTCTGACTAGTCATACGAGTCAGACTAGTGTCAGCCTCTGACATTTGACAAACCAATCCACAAGTCGGTAGCTGTCACATAGCTCACAGGTACGCTGGAACGACAAAGCACCCGAAACCGGGAGAAGTTCAGCCCCGGGGCCGGAACCGAAGCCGGACCGCGCACCGCACACCCCCCCAACGCCCCCCACGCCCCCCACACCGAAAGAGGACCAGAACGTGACGATGGAGCAGACCGAGCCGTCGACGCCGGACGCGCCGACCGGACTGCGGGAGCGCAAGAAGCAGCGCACCCGCGAGGCCCTGCTGCGCATCGCACTCGAACTCTTCACGACAAAGGGGTACGAGCAGACGACCGTGGACGAGATCGCCGACGCCGTCGAGGTCTCCCAGCGCACCTTCTTCCGGTACTTCGCCAGCAAGGAGGAGGCCGCCTTCGCGGTGCACGACCTGGTGGAGTCGCAGTTCTTCACCGCGCTGGAAGCCCGCCCGCCGCAGGAGACCCCGTTCGAGGCGATGCGTAACGCCGTGCTCGCCTCCTGGGACAGCATCAGCCTGACCATCGAGGACCTGATCCCGGTCGACCTGTACATGCGGACCTGCCAGATCATCGAGTCCTCCCCCGCCCTGCTCGCGATCCATCTGCGCCGCTCGGCCGAGCTGGAGGACCGGATCGCCCAGCTGATCGCCACACGCGAGGGGCTCGACGTGGACACCGATCCGCGGCCGCGCGTGGCCGTCGCGGCGTTCGCCGGCGTGATGCGGGCCACCGGCCGGATCTGGGGCAAGGGCCAGGACCTGAGCATCGCCTCGATGCGGGCGATCACCCTGACCCACCTGGACCAGATCGGGCCGGCACTGGCAGGGAACTGGCGTACGACAGGCGCACACGGCATGTAGTCATTCGGATACATTCCCGCGATGAAACGTGATGTGTCTCACGGACTTCGCAAGCACGCTTCCCCGTCTCCTAGGGTGGCGGGCAGTGACTTCCTTCGACTCCTCCCCCACCCTCACCGTCTGGCGCACTCTGCTCGCGCTCGCGGTGGTGTTCGTCATGCTGGCCACCACCGGCTGGACCGCCGTGCACCACCACAGAACCGCCGGACCTCGCCAAGCCGCGCTGGCCGCCTGGGGCAGAGGCTCCATCGCCGGCCACCACCTCCCCTCGCCCAACGCGTCGCCGCACCGGCTGTCGAGTTTCTTCGCCGAGCTCACCGCGGCCGACCGCGCCCGGCTCGTCGACGACTATCCGCTGGTGGTCGGCAATCTCAACGGCGCTCCGGTGACCCTGCGTTACCAGGCCAACCGGCGTGCGCTGGAACAGGCCGCAGGGCAGGAACGCGAACGGCTGACCGACCCCACGCTGAACAAGCTCGGCCACCAGGACGCGCGCCAGACCTACGACCGCTACAACGCGCTGGCGCAGCCCGGCCGGCAGATCCTCGCCTTCGACCCGACCGGCACCGGCCGGGTCGCCCAGGTGATGGGCGATCTGCAACAGGCCCGGCACATCTCCATCGTGGTGCCCGGAGTCGACACCAACCTGCTGACCTTCCAGAAGACCCGGCAGGCCTACTACACCGCGCCGGTGGGCATGGCGACGTCGCTGTACAGCGCCGAGCACTCCGCGGACCCCGGGTCGCACACCGCCGTCATCGCCTGGGCCGACTACACCTCGCCCGTCGGTATCGGCGTGGACGCCGCGATCGGCAGACTCGCCGCCGAGGGTTCGCTCCGGCTGCACGCACTCGTCGACGCGCTGCCGGGCAGGGCGCCCGTCGCGCTGTTCTGCCACAGCTACGGCTCGGTGCTCTGCGGCGTCGCCGCCCGCGACCTCCCGTCCCGGGTCAGCGACATCGCGGTCGCGGGCAGCCCGGGGATGCGCGTCGAGAACGCCGCGCAACTGGACACGGGCGCCCGGGTGTGGGCGATGCGGGACAGCAGCGACTGGATCCAGGACGTCCCGCATCTGGACGTCGGGGGCCTCGGCCACGGCGCCGACCCGGTCTCGCCGCAGTTCGGCGCCCGCGTCGTGTCGGCGGGCTCGGCACAGGGCCACACCGGCTATTTCGCGCCCGGCACCGAGAGCCTGCACAACTTCGCGGCGGTCGGCACCGGCGAGTTCGATTCGGTGACATGTGCGAACGGCGGGGACACCTGCCGCAGCTGATCTTGCGGTGATTCGGGCCGCCCACCCCAATACCGGGCGGTCTCAGGGGGTTCACGCGCGTAGATGTCCGTACATCGGGTCCGCCGCAGAGGGGCGACGCGCGGGCGCACGCCGCCTACGATGTGGCACATGGGTGATGTGCTGGCCGGAATTCAAGCCACCTGGGAGTTCGCGACCGACTCCGTGCTCATCCGCTTCGAACGGGGGATTCGCACGCCGAAGCTCTTCCAGGCGCTGCGTCAGCGGCGTATCCCCCACGAGGCGCTGGGGTCGGTGACGGTGACCGAGGGCAGACGAGGGACCGTGGTGCTGCACGCGGCACCGCGCGCGGGCGCCGACCCGCTGATGGAGGCGGCCTCGGGGCAGCTGAAGGAGGGGTGCGATCCGTACCGGCTGGTGCTTCCGGCCGCGCAGCGGACGCTCGCCGAGTACTACGCGGACGAGCTGACGGCGCGGCTGGTGCCGGAGGCGGCCGAGCCGGCCGAACGGTTCCTGGTGGCGGCGCCCGAGGCGCCGCTCCACTTCAAGGCGTACGACGGCAAGGCGTCCTTCGACGGGTCGAGGGTCTCGTTCCGGTGGTCCTGGACGGGTGCGTCGTCGGCCAAGTGGAAGTGCGGCGACCAGAGCTTCCCGGTGGCCGAGCTGACCGGTGTGGACTGGCGCTCCCCCGAGGCGTACGACGGCTATCTGCGGGTGCTGCGGCAGGGCGAGCCGGATGCGGCGCAGGCGGACCAGGACCCCGCGGCTGTCGTCTTCGGGCTCGGTTACGGACCGGTGCACGAGTCGCTGCCCTTCGCCGCCGCGGTCCTGGGGGCGGCCCGCCACTCCAGGACGGTGCCGGTGCCGGTGCCCGCCATCGCCACCGGCCGGCGCGACCCGGCGGACATCGCCGAGCGGATACGGCACCTGGGCGAGCTGCACTCGTCCGGGCTGGTCACGGACGACGAGTTCAGCGCGAAGAAGGCCGAACTGCTGGCGGAGCTGTAACGGCAGGCCCGTACGGAGAGACATGCCGGAGGGGGCCCGCACTGTGGCGGACCCCCTCCGGCGTCACATTGATGTCCCCCCGGATGCGGCTACTCGCGGGCCGCCGACGTCGACGACATGTCCGGGTAGCGGTCGCCCTTGACCTCGCCCGCGATCGGTTCGAGGAGCGCCAGTTCGTCACTGGTCAGCCGCAGCCGCGTGGCGCCGGTGTTCTCCAGCAGGCGGGTGCGCTTACGGGTGCCGGGGATCGGCACGACCGCGCGGAGCCCGTGCACTTCGGCCCGCTGCTGCACCCAGGCGAGGGCCACCTGCGCGGCCGTCGCTCCGTGCGCCGCCGCGATCTTGTGCACCGGTTCGAGGAGCGCCGCGTTGGCCTTGGCGTTGTCGCCGGTGAAGCGGGGCTGGAACTTCCGGAAGTCGCCGCCTTCGAGGTCCTTGGACGCGTCCGCGAAGGAGCCGGTGAGGAAGCCCCGGCCGAGCGGGGAGTACGGCACGATGCCCACCCCGAGATCGGCGGCCGCACCGATCAGGCTCACCTCCACATCGCGGCTGAACAGCGACCACTCGGACTGCACGGCGGTGATCGGGTGCACGCCGTGCGCCTCGCGCAGCTCGGCACCGGTCACCTCGCTCAGCCCCAGGTACTTGACCTTGCCCGCGGCCACCAGCTCGCCCATCGCGCCGACGGACTCGGCCAGCGGCACATCGGGGTTGCGGCGGTGCATGTAGTAGAGGTCGATGACGTCGACGTTCAGCCGGCGCAGGCTCGCCTCGACGGCCTGCCTGATGTACGGGGCGTCGTTGCGCACCCCCCGGTAGTGCTCGTCGTCGGCGCGCCGCTCGATGGAGAACTTGGTGGCCAGCGTGATCTCGTCACGGTGCGCGGCGACGAACGGCGCCAGAAAGCTCTCGTTGGCGCCCAGTCCGTAGATGTCGGCCGTGTCGATCAGCGTGACACCGGCCTCGACGGTGGCCTCCAGGGTGTCCCTGGCCGCCGCCTCGTCGGTGTCCCCGTAGAACTCGCTGATGCCCATGGCACCGAAGCCCTGCACGCCGACCTCGGGGCCGTCCTGTCCGAGCCGTACCCTGTCGATCTTTTCGATGCTCATCAGGTTCAGAACCTCTCCGACGCCCGCCGGGCGTCCGCGTAAAAGCCGATCTTGAAATCGAGTACGGAGAGCGTGTCGTGGAGTTCCGCGATACGCAGCCGCACATCTCTGCGGGTCTCCTCCAGGAGCTCCTGCCGTTCCTCGAAGGTGTCCACGCCCTCGCGTACGAGTTCGGCGTAGCGGACCATCTTGGCCACCGGCATCCCGGTCAGCCGCAGCTTGCCGACGAAGGCCAGCCAGTCCAGGTCGCGGTTGGAGAAGCGGCGCTGGCCGGTGTGCGACCGGTCGACATGCGGCATCAGCCCGATCCTCTCGTACCAGCGCAGAGTGTGCGCTGTGAGACCGGTGAACGCGACGACCTGGCTGATCGTGTACTGGTCCTGTCCGTCGGGCAGCCTGCCCGCGGTGGGCGGTGCAGCGCAGAGGTCCACGGTCTCCGACGCGGGCACGGTCTCGGTCACAGTCATGCGGTCCCAGCTCCTTCATCCTCGCGACAGCACCAACGCTAGATCCTTGGAGCGCACTCCAAGCAAGCGAAATCGAGCGGAACTTCACAGACGGCTCCCGTAGCCTCCAGGATCATGAGCACCGCCCGCCGCGCGATTCCCGATGACGCCGTCGAACTCGTACGCCTGCGCAAGCTGATGCAGGACTCCATGTCCGGGAAACCGCACCCGGACATCAGCTGGCAGCCGGCCGCCGTCGAGACGCTGCGCGGGAAGCTCAAGGACCCGGAGTCCGATCTCACCGCGTTCGTCGTCGACCGGCCGGACGGCGGGCTCGCCGCTTGCGTGGTCGGCACGGTCGAGTACCGGCTCGGCGGCCCCGGCAACCCGCACGGCACGAGCGGTTACGTCTTCAGCGTCGCGACCGATCCGGACATGCGCCGCCGAGGGTACTCGCGCGCCTGCATGGAGGCGCTGCTCGGCTGGTTCCGGGAGCGGGGTGTGCCCAAGGTCGACCTGCGGGCGTCGGCCGACGGCGAGCCTCTCTACGCCTCGCTCGGATTCGTCAGGACCCCCGATCCGGCGATGCGTCTGACGCTGTAGTGAGGGCCTTTCGTTTGGATCAGGCCGGATCAGGGAGCGGGGTCTGGTGCACTGCGTTCGCTTCGCTCACTCCGTCTCGGCTCTCTCATTGATCTTTTGGATGCCGAGCGCAGCTGCAAGGCGGAGGATTGAGGCAACGCGGTGGGGGTCCCCCCGGCCGGAGGCTGGGGGAGTTGTTGATTGACGACAACGCGGCAGATGTGCGTGCCAGACCCCGCGAGCCCGGCATGATCCAAACGTAAGGCCCTAAGCTCGTCCCTCATGAAGAGCCTGGCGATGACCGAGAACTGGCCGGTACCCACGGTGGCCGCCGCCGTCGTACGAGCGGACGGCAGCGTCGCCGGTACCGTCGGCCCGACCGCGCGGCGCTTCCCGCTCGCCTCGGTCACCAAGCCGCTCGCCGCGTACGCCGCGCTCATGGCGTACGAGGAGGGTGCGGTCGAGCTGGACGAGCCCGCGGGTCCTCCCGGGTCCACGGTCCGGCATCTGCTCGCCCACACCAGCGGTCTCGCCTTCGACGAGAACCGGGTGATGGCGGCCCCCGGTGAGCGCCGCATCTACTCCAACGCGGGGTTCGAGGCGCTGGGCGACCACATCGCCGCGGCCACCGGCATCCCGTTCGCCGATTACCTCCGCGAGGGGGTGCTCGAACCGCTCGGGATGGCGGCCACCTCGCTGGACGGCTCCCCCGCGAAGGACGTTGTGTCCAGCGCCGACGACCTGGCCAGGTTCGCCGCCGAGCTCCAGTCGCCCCGGCTGCTCGACCCGCGCACCGTCGCCGAAGCCACCGCGGTGGTCCACCCGGGGCTCAAGGGCGTGCTGCCCGGCTACGGCCTGCAGAACCCGAACGACTGGGGCCTCGGCTTCGAGATCCGGGACGCCAAGTCCCCGCACTGGACGGGCAGTTCGTCGTCGCCGCGCACCTTCGGCCACTTCGGCCAGTCGGGTACGTTCCTCTGGGTGGACCCGGAGGCGGGGGCCGCCTGCGTGGCACTGACCGACCGGGCCTTCGGACCGTGGGCGATCGAGGCGTGGCCGCCGTTCACCGAGTCGGTGCTGGCGGAGGTCAACTCCGGGCGGTGACCGGTCGCCCCCGGCTGCGCTCAGGAGCGTGGCGCCGTGAATTCGGTCACGCTGTCCACATATGCGGTCGGGTCCTCCACTCCGGCGTCGCGGAATGCTTCACGCCGCTCGTAGCAGGTGCCGCACGTACCGCAGTGTGTTTCACCGCCTTTGTAGCAGGACCAGCTCAGGTCCAGCGGCGCGTTCAGGCGGGCCCCGTGCGTTGCGATGTCCGCCTTGGACCAGGTGAGGAAGGGCGCCTCGACCCGCGGCGTCGGGAACCCTTCGTTGGCCACGTCCACCAGGCTGCGCAAGGCATCGACGAAGGCCGGTCGGCAGTCCGGATAGACGAAGTGGTCGCCTGCGTGCATGCCCAGGGCAACGGTGGCCGCCCTGTTGGCCACACCCACTCCTACGGCGACGTTGGCCAGGACGGCGTTTCGGTTGGGCACCACCGTCGAGCGCATGGAGTCCTCGGCGTAGTGACCGTCAGGCACTTCCACGTCGGCGTCGGTGAGAGCCGACCCGTGCAGCAGTGCCCCGTAGCCGCGCAGATCGACCACATGGTGGTCGGCGCCGTAGTGGTTCGCGACCGCGCGGGCGGATTCGATCTCCTGTCGGTGGCGCTGCCCATAGTCGGCCGTCACGGCGATCAACTGGTAGCCCAGTGCCGCGTAATGCGCCGTCAGGGTCGTCGAGTCCATGCCTCCCGACAGGACGATGACAGCGGTGAACGGGTCGGTACTCGCAGGAGTCTGGCTCATGTCCGTTCCTCCGATGTGTCTCTGCCCCGCGGCGGGACAGGTCGATGGCGTGCGGGGAAGTGTCAGTGCTCTGTGGGCCGGTCATGGGGCGGTCGGTGCCGTCAGGGCCAGGAAGGTTCCTGCGACGGCAACGGGCATGAGGTCCGCGGCCTGCAACACGGCCTGCCGGGACAGCGCGTGGTAGGCGGGAGCGTCGTTGACCAGGTCCCTCACCTGTGCCCACAACCGGCCGGGCCCGTCGCCCAGGTCCACCATGCGGCCGGCCTCACCGACCAGGGCGGGAAGGTGGCCCAGTGCGTATCCCACGACCGGCGTACCGACCGAGAGCGCCTCAGCGGCAACATTGCCGAAGGTCTCCGGCTCGACGGACGGCGCCAGCGCGATGGAGGCTTCGGCCAGGAACCCCTGCACGTCCTGCCACGGGATCTGAGGAAGGATCTCGACGTCGGGGAGGCGACCGGCCAGGCGTCGGCACTCATCGAGCACGTCTTCCTGCATGCCCGGCCAGAACTCGAACCGTGCCGTCGCCAGGATGATCTGTACCGGACGGCCGATCCCCTCCTCCGGGAAGGCGTCCAGCAGTTGGGCGATGCCTTTCTGCGGGTCGGCCCTGGCCAGCGTTCGCACCGGGCCGGTACGGCGAAGCTGTTCCCGTACGTCAGGAGACGGCGGGTCGCTCCGGGCCGGGACGGCGTTCGGGAGGGCCCGCCAGCCGGTGGTGTCCACACCGGCGCGAGCCGAGGCGCGGGTGAGGTAGTCGCTCACCGGCAGGACGACCCCGGGCTTGTGTCCCAGACTCTGCTTCATCGAATCGTCGGTCCGCATGAAATGGACCATCAGCGCTGTACGGACCTCTGGCGGAGCGGGGCTGAGGCAGCCGAGGCCCGCGACCGCGTCCGCCCAGCAGACGAGATCGATGTCCTGCTCACGCAGCACGCTCTCGACCTCTCGCCGGACGGGAAGCGGACTGGGCAGGAGAGACAGCACCTGGTCGACGAGCATGGGCCGCGGCAGCGTGAGCGTCTTCAGGCGCACGAGGTCGGGGCCGTCCGACACGGACGGGGGGCCGGCGGCCACGAACAGGACCCGGTGGCCGAGTTCTCTGAGCCCATCGGCGAGTGACGCCAGAGCCCGTTCGATCCCGGCGGGTTCGTCGGGCTCGTGGGTCAGGAGGACGAAAGCGATGTTCATTCGGCGTCCGCCCGGCACTTCGGGCGGGCAATGAGCACAAGGCCCTGGTCCCCGATGGCGTGCGGCCGGTGCGTGAAGTGCCGGTAGATCGCCGGAGCGACGGCCTCACGCATCTCGGCGGCCTTCGGATGGTCCTCGTACCAGAAGTTGACCAGAGTCTCCGCAGCGGCCTCGACACGGTCCTCGACGCGCTGCTCGGGGAAATGGACGGCCGCCTCCGTGCGCCCCAGGGAGAAGCAGCCGAAGCCATGCCTGCTGAGTACCCGGGCGGCACAGCCCAGCAAGTACCCCTGGTGGTCCTGCGGTTCCCCGGCCACCGGTACGCAGGTCTCGTTGAGGATGCTCACCAGCTCGTTGTCGGCGGCGCCGCCCAGCAGGACGATCTTCGCCTCCGGTTGGGAACGGTCGCAGACCCGCGCCATCTCGCGCACCGACCGTTCAAGATCCTCTACATACGGAAGGACCCAGGTGGCGATCACCGCGTCGAACGACGCGTCGGCGAACGGGAGGGACTCGGCGGCTCCGGGCAGGATCTCGATCGTCCCGCCGCCGTCCGCCCCGGTGCGCTCGTGCAGTGTCTCCGCCCGCTGAAGATGTGGTTCGACCGTCGTGCAGTGCCCGAGCTGCCGGGCGACGGCCCGGGTGAGATCGCCCGTGCCGCCTCCCACATCGAGTACGCGCTTGTTACCGGCGACGGCGGCGCAGGCGGCGGCGATCTCCTCGCGCCGCTCCAGCCGCCTGGTGAAGTCCAGCCAGCCGCGATGGCTGAGGCTGTGGGGGCCGCGGTACTCGGTCGGCATGCCGTCGCCCGGGGCGCAGAACGGGTGGGTGATCACCTGAGACGCATCCAGGCAGGACGCATCGGGACGGGTGTCGTGGTGTGTGTGCAAGTGAACCTCACTGAGAGATTGACGGCTCGGTCATTCGGCCGCACTGACGCCCCTCGGGCAGATCGGAGAAACGGTGGACGGCCGAGAAATGGAGCTGCTTACTAAGCTTGAACCCGGTCACGGTTTCACCTTCCCGCCTTGACAACGGAATCAGTGGAATCTGGCCGCGCCCACACGAAATCAAGTTACCCACCCTCGATTTCTTACACTTTTCGAAACAGGGATTCGACCCATGCATGGTTATGGGTTGGCGGAATACCTGGAAACATTGGGCGATAGGCGCAGCGCTGGCCACGGTTTTCGGTCTCCAGCCCGGCCTGGAGCGACGTAGATCAAACCTCATGACGACTATGGCAATCTTCCCCGGCACACGGTCGACAAACACGACCCGCGGATTACCTCTGCCCCTTGAATCAATGGGCAGAGCTTGAGCGCCACCACTTTTCGGCCGGGTGGCCGAATGGAGTCATATTCAACTCAACGTATTGATGGGCAGGGCAGAAGGCGCACCACAGAAACCAGGGTGACCGAATATGTCTGCGGTGTTGTTCGGGAAGCGGGATGACAGCGGGAAATCCGCGGTCGATTTACCTGCGCAATCGGCGAGGTGTCGGCTTAGCCGTTTGATGCCGGACGGCGTGTCCTCGGTGGTCGACCCGGGGTTCAAGGGCGTGCTGCCGGATACGGCCTCCAGAACCCGAACGACTGGGGTTTCGAATACGAGATCCGTTCCGAGGTCAACTCCGCCCGGTAACACGTCACGCCCTGGCCATCCCCCGCGCCGGCGTATCTGCCGCCTTCGCGGTCAGGCACTCGAACCACACCGTCTTGCCACACCCGTCGCGACGCGGCTCCACGCCCCAGCTGTCGGTGAGGGCGTCGACCAGGACCAACCCCCGCCCGCCCTCGTCGAGTTCATCGCCGACGGCCGCGCTGGGCAGTTGGGGCCATCCGTCCGCGACCTCGACCCGCACGCCTCCGGCGGCCCCCGGCACGTGCGTTCGCGGCGCACGCTGATCTGCCGGCGCATCAGCCTCCGTGCCCGTGGGAGGCAGGACCGGACGCGAAGGCGAGGATGTCGCGGACCGCTTCGCGCAGACTGCCGAAGTGACGGTGCACGCCGTCCACCATCGCGGGGGTGTTGACGCCCCACACCGTCATCCCGGCACGCAGCCCGGACTGCACCCCGGAGGGGGCGTCCTCGATGACCAGACAGTTCTCCGGTTGAGCGCCAAGTCGCGCGGCGGCCCGGAGATACGGCACCGGCGACGGCTTGCCTTCCTCCACAGCGGCCGCATCCACGACAACCTCCGGGACCGGCAAGCCCGTCCGTGCAAAACGTCCACGCACCCGGTGCTCATAGTTCGAAGTCACCAACGCCCAGGTGCCGGGTGCCAGAGCAGTCAGCACCTCCGAGGCGCCGGCGAAGGCTGTATAGGTGCCGGAGCGGACGTCCTCGTCCTCCAACTCGTGCAGAGCGGCCAGGCAGTTCCGAGGGTCCTGGTCAGGAGCGACCTGCGCGAAGGTCTCCATCGGCCTCGTCCGCAGCGCCACCCGGTAGACCTCATCGGGGTCCAGCCCGTAGCGCTCCGCCCACGTTCGCCAGACCAGGCGCTGGTTGTCCACGGCATCGATCAAGGTGCCATCAACATCGAACAGGACATGCCTCATCGCACCGGGTCGGCCAGGTTCACTGATCACGCGCCGATCATGCCACCGGCTCCGAGCAGGCAGTTCGGTGAGCGTGGCCGCTGTCGATCGGGTCCGCGCCCGGCAGCGTGAACTCGGGATCGCGGAGAGTCTTGAGTGGATCGCCGAGACCACACCCGGGCTGCGGGCCCCGGTCGAGGACTCGGGACTTGTGGTTCACGAGCACCCCTTGATGGTGCTTGACCCGGGCGCCCCGGTGCCCGCTGCGGACGCGCCGTCCGGCGGAATACGGGTGCGGACCATGGGCCCGGACGATCCGGCGCTGGCGAGCGCGCTGGCCGTGCCGCATCTTGCTTTCGCGGAGCCCGGAACCGATCTGGGCTCGGCGGGAGTCCCCGAGCTGGCGGAGGCCGTGCGTGCCCGAGCGGGTGACGGGTCGGTGGAACGCGTGGTGACCCGGATCGACGCGGGTCTGACTTCGGTTGCCGCGGCGGTGGAAGGCAGCACGGCGTTGTGCGCGGGTCAGCACCAGCCAGTCGGATCGGTCAGCGAGATCGTCGGTGTCGGGACACTGCCCACCGCGCGCCGTCGTGGTCTCGCAGCCGCGGTCACCGCGGCGCTGGTGGCCGACGCCCGATCGCGAGGAGCGGAGACCGTGTTCTTGTCGGCAGGCGACGATGACGTCGCCCGGCTCTATGCCCGCCTGGGCTTCCGGCGCGTCGCCACCGCGCTGATCGCCGAACCTGCCGCGTAACGAGTCGGAGATCGTTACGGGACACCCCTCAGACCGTCTCCAGCTCCCAGAGCAGCACCTCGGCCGCGGTGTCCGCCACCAGGTCGAGGCCCCGCTCCCCGGTGATCCGCACCGAATCTCCCGGCACCAACTCCGTATCACCCAGCCGCACTTCCCCCCGTACGACATGCAGGTACACCCCCGGCGCGTCCGGCACCGCCACGCGCTCGCCGGGGGACGGCCTGCGGACGGAGAGCAGCGCGCCCGCTGCCGGGACCGCGTAGGGCGTGGCGTCCACGATGCCGCGCACGGTCTCGTACGAGGGCTCGCCGCCCGGCTCCAGGGGTGCCAGCCACATCTGTACGAAGACCAGCGGGTCCCCGCCCTCGTTGCGCTCCTCGTGGCGCACCCCGCCGGCCGACGAGAGGTGCTGGACGTCCCCGGCCCTTACGACCGTGGCGCCGCCGGTCGAGTCACGGTGGGTGAGCTCGCCGTCGACCACCCAGGTGACGATCTCGGTGTGGCTGTGCGGGTGTTCACCGAAGCCCGCTCCGGGCGCGAGCCGCTCCTCGTTGCAGGCCAGAACCGGCCCGAAACGCAGGTTGTCCGGGTCGTAGAAGGTGCCGAACGAGAAGGCGTGGTGGGAGTCGATACCGGCCTCCGGGTCGCCTCCGCGGTAGCGCTCGCCGGAGCGCCGTACATCCATCACGCCGACCACCGTAGCCCCGCCACGCCACACCCGGGTCCCGATAAGGCAGTCTTGTCCACGTGCCCCGACCCGATTCCGCGCAACCCGGACCCCCTCCCGCACATCCTCATGCCGCGACGCTGAAGCGGCTGGAGCAGGCCTCCGGCCGGCTCTCGGCGAACGCCATCGCCCGGATGGACGAGACGTTGCCGTGGTACCGGGCGATGCCACCGGAGAACCGGTCCTGGATCGGTCTGGTCGCCCAGGCAGGCATCGCGGCGTTCACCGAGTGGTTCCGGCACCCCGAGGCCCCCCAGGCGATCTCCACCGACGTCTTCGGCACCGCCCCGCGCGAGCTGACCCGGGCCATCACGCTGCGGCAGACGGTCGAGATGGTGCGCACCACGATCGAGGTCATGGAGACCGCGATCGAGGAAGTCGCCGCCCCCGGCGACGAGTCGATCCTCCGCGAGGCGCTGCTGGTCTACGCCCGGGAGATCGCCTTCGCGACCGCCCAGGTGTACGCGCAGGCCGCCGAGGCCCGCGGGGCCTGGGACGCCCGGCTGGAGTCCCTGGTGGTCAACGCGGTGCTGTCGGGCGAGGCCGACGAGGGCGCGGTCTCCCGCGCCGCCGCGCTCGGCTGGAACTCGCCCGACCATGTCTGTGTGATCCTCGGCACCGCGCCGGAGGGCGACAGCGAACTGACCGTCGAGGCGATCCGCCGCGCCGCGCGCCACGCCAAGGTGCAGGTGCTGACCGGTGTCCTCGGCAACCGGCTCGTCGTCATCGCGGGCGGCAACGACAATCCGCTCCAGGTCGCCAAGGCCCTGATCGGCCCGTACGCGGCGGGTCCCGTGGTCGCCGGGCCGATCGTGCCCGACCTGCTCGCGGCCACCCGGTCCGCGCAGGCCGCGGCCGCCGGGCTCAAGGCCGGTTACGCCTGGCAGGACGCGCCGCGCCCGGTGCTCGCCGACGATCTGCTGCCGGAACGCGCCATCGCGTCGGACCCCTCGGCTCGTGAGCAGTTGGTGGAGGAGATCTACAGACCTCTGGAGGAGGCGGGTTCGGCCCTCCTCGAAACGCTGAGTGTCTACCTGGAACAGGCGAGCAGCCTGGAAGGCGCGGCCAGGATGCTCTTCGTGCACCCCAACACCGTTCGTTACCGGCTCCGACGTGTGACCGACGTCACCGGCTGGTCACCCTCCGACGTGCGCTCCGCATTCACTCTGCGCATCGCTCTGATCCTGGGGCGCCTGGCCGACGGGGATACGCAGCTCTAGACTTTTGTCGGACACCAACAATTACCCCGACGGTTCTTCGTCCCTGTCCCCACGGGCGTCCGGAGCCGTCCACAAGAGAGAGTGTGAGGGTGCTCGTACTCGTCGCTCCCGGCCAAGGCGCTCAGACGCCCGGCTTCCTGACTCCCTGGCTCGAACTTCCCGGTGCCGCCGACCGCGTCGCCGCGTGGTCGGACGCCATCGGGCTCGACCTTGCCCACTACGGCACGAAGGCCGACGCCGACGCCATCCGCGACACGGCGGTGGCCCAGCCGCTGCTGGTCGCGGCCGGTCTGCTGTCCGCTTCCGCGCTGGGCGACTTCGTGCCCGGTGCCGTCGCAGGACACAGCGTCGGCGAGATCACGGCCGCTGCTTTCGCGGGCGTCCTCGACGACGCCGCGGCCCTCGGTTTCGTACGGACCCGCGGACTGGCCATGGCCGAGGCCGCGGCCGTCACGGAGACCGGCATGGCCGCGCTGCTCGGTGGCGACCCGGACGTCGTGCTCCCGCACCTGGAGAAGCTCGGGCTGACCCCGGCGAACGTGAACGGCGCGGGACAGATCGTCGCCGCGGGCACCGCGGAGCAGATCGCTGCGCTCGTCGACGACAAGCCCGACGGGGTCCGCAGGGTCATGCCGCTCAAGGTGGCCGGTGCCTTCCACACGCACCACATGGCTCCGGCGGTCGCCGGACTCGGCAAGGCGGCGCAGGACCTGGTCGTCGCCGACCCGGTCGTCCCGTACCTCTCGAACGCCGACGGCGAGGTGGTCACGACCGGCCCCGACGTCGTGGCCCGGCTGGTCAACCAGGTCTCGAACCCGGTCCGCTGGGATCTGTGCATGGAGACCGCTCAGAGGCTGGGCGCGACCGCGCTCATCGAGGTCTGCCCCGGCGGCACGCTGGTGGGCATCGCCAAGCGCGCCATGCCCGGCGTGCGGACGCTGGCGCTCAAGACACCCGACGACCTCGACGCGGCTCGCGCCCTCATCGCCGAGACCCAATCACCTGCCGCTGACGCGGCGGGGGCCTAAGGAGCCCGAGAGAGCATGGCGAAGATCAAGCCCAGCAAGGGCGCCCCGTACGCACGGATCATGGGCGTCGGCGGCTACCGTCCGACCCGGGTCGTGCCCAACGAGGTGATCCTGGAGACGATCGACTCCTCCGACGAGTGGATCCGCTCCCGCTCCGGCATCGCGACCCGCCACTGGGCGTCCGACGAGGAGACCGTGGCCGCGATGTCCATCGAGGCCTCCGGCAAGGCCATCGCCGACGCCGGGATCACCGCCGACCGGATCGGCGCCGTGGTCGTGTCGACGGTCTCGCACTTCTCGCAGACCCCGGCCATCGCGACCGAGATCGCCCACAAGCTCGGCACCGACAAGGCGCCCGCCTTCGACATCTCGGCGGGCTGCGCCGGCTTCGGCTACGGGCTGACGCTCGCCAAGGGCATGATCGTCGAGGGTTCCGCCGAGTACGTGCTCGTCATCGGCGTCGAGCGGCTCAGCGACCTCACCGACCTGGAGGACCGCGCGACGGCCTTCCTCTTCGGCGACGGCGCGGGCGCGGTCGTGGTCGGCCCGTCCCAGGAGCCGCACATAGGCCCCACGGTATGGGGCTCGGAGGGCGACAAGTCCGAGACGATCAAGCAGACCGTGCCGTGGTCGGACTACCGCGACGGCAAGGGCCGCGCGAAGTTCCCCGCGATCACGCAGGAGGGCCAGGCGGTCTTCCGCTGGGCCGTGTTCGAGATGGCGAAGGTCGCTCAGCAGGCCCTGGACGCGGCCGGTATCGAGGCGGCCGACCTGGACGTCTTCATCCCGCACCAGGCCAACATGCGGATCATCGACTCGATGGTGAAGACCCTCAAGCTGCCGGAGCACGTCATGGTCGCCCGTGACGTGGAGACCACCGGCAACACCTCCGCAGCCTCGATTCCGCTCGCGATGGAGCGGCTCCTGGCGACCGGTCAGGCGAAGAGCGGCGACACCGCGCTGGTCATCGGCTTCGGGGCGGGTCTCGTCTACGCCGCGACTGTCGTTACCCTCCCCTAGGGCTTTCCGGAGGAATCCGGTTCGTTCGAACACCCCGAGCAGTCCCCGACACACACCGCTACACATCGAAGGAGCGCCAACATGGCCGCCACCCAGGAAGAGATCGTCACCGGTCTCGCCGAGATCGTCAACGAGATCGCCGGTATCCCGGTCGAGGACGTCCAGCTGGACAAGTCCTTCACCGATGACCTGGACGTCGACTCGCTGTCCATGGTCGAGGTCGTCGTCGCCGCCGAAGAGCGCTTCGACGTGAAGATCCCGGACGACGACGTCAAGAACCTCAAGACCGTCGGCGACGCTGCCGATTACATCTCGAAGCACCAGGCCTGACCCAGGCCCGCGGCTGACGCCACCCGGCGGTGGCGCCGTGATTCAGATCCCTCTACACGTGGAGAAGAAATTCCAGTGAGCCCGACCAATCGCACCGTGGTCGTCACCGGTATCGGCGCAACCACACCGCTGGGTGGCGACAGCGCATCGACCTGGGACGGTCTGCTCGCAGGCCGTTCCGGTGTCAAGCCGCTCACCGGCGAGCGCTTCGCCGAGCTCCCGGTCCGCATCGCCGCCCCGGTGGCTGTCGACCCGAGCGAGGTCCTTGCGCGCCCCCTCGCCCGCAAGCTGGACCGCTCGGCCCAGTTCGCGGTGATCGCGGCCCGTGAGGCCTGGTCCGACGCGGGCTTCACCGCGAAGGCCGGCGAGGACGACGCCATCCGCCCCGAGCGCCTCGGCGCGGTCGTCGCCTCCGGTATCGGTGGCATCACCACCCTGCTCGACCAGTACGACGTGCTCAAGGAGAAGGGCGTACGCCGCGTCTCCCCGCACACCGTCCCCATGCTCATGCCGAACGGCCCGTCCGCCAACGTCGGGCTCGAACTCGGCGCACAGGCGGGTGTCCACGCGCTGGTCAGCGCGTGCGCGTCCGGCGCCGAGGCGGTCGGCTACGCGGCCGAGATGATCCGCTCCGGCCGTGCCGACGTCGTCGTCGCCGGTGGCACCGAGGCGACCATCCACCCGCTGCCCATCGCGGCCTTCGCCAACATGATGGCGATGTCCAAGAACAACGACGACCCCGAGGGTGCCTCCCGCCCGTACGACAAGGGCCGCGACGGCTTCGTACTCGGCGAGGGCGCAGGCATCGTGGTCCTGGAGTCGGCCGAGCACGCCGCCGCGCGCGGCGCCAGGGTCTACTGCGAGCTCGTGGGCCAGGGCCTGTCGTCGGACGCCCACCACATCGCGCAGCCGGAGCCGACGGGCCGCGGTATCGCCGCGGCGCTGCGGCACATGCTGGAGACCACCGACCTGAAGCCCTCGGAGGTCGTGCACGTCAACGCGCACGCCACGTCGACCCCCCAGGGTGACGTCGCCGAGATCAAGGCGCTCCGCCAGGTGCTGGGCGACGACCTCGACCACGTCGCGATCTCCGCGACGAAGTCGATGACCGGGCATCTGCTCGGCGGCGCCGGCGGTATCGAGACCGTCGCCACGGTGCTCGCGCTGTACCACCGCACCGCTCCGCCGACCATCAACATCGTCGACCTCGACGAGGAGGTCGACGCGGACATCGTGCGGGACAAGCCGCGGACGCTGCCGCAGGGTCCGATCTCCGCGGTCAACAACTCGTTCGGGTTCGGCGGTCACAATGTGATGCTGGCGTTCCGCTCGGTCTGATCACCGGCGCGCAGCACTCCGCACACACCACGCGGGCCCGCCCCTCCCCCGTCCGGGAGGGACGGGCCTGTGTGGTGCGGGTTTGCGCGGTGCGGGCTCCGCCTCAGGCCTCGAAGCTCGCGAAGTACGACGCGGCCATGTCGTCGTCGCCGTGCCCCAGCGCCCCGGCCCTGCGGAACCGTTCGGCGCCCGCGGCGGCCACGTCCAGCCGCACACCCGCCGCACGTCCCGCCTCGACGATCAGCCGGGCGTCCTTCGCCGCGGTGGTGACCGAGAAGCTCGGGGTGTAGTCCTCGGTGAGGATCGTCTGTGCCTTGAGGTGCAGATAGCCGCAGTCGAGCGAGCCGCCGCCGACCGCGGCCAGGAAACCGGCGGGGTCCACGCCGAGGCCGGCCGCCAGCGCGAGTGCTTCGGCCGTGCCGTGGGTGAGGGTCAGCACCCAGCTGTTGCAGACCAGTTTGAGGCGGGTGGCCGCTCCCGTCGTGCCGTCGTTCCCGACCCAGACCGTACGGGAGCCGATGGCGTCCAGGACGGGTGCCACATCGTCGCGTACGGAGTCGGGGCCGGCCACCAGGACCGTGAGCTGCCCGCTCTCCGCCGGGGCCTTGGTGCCGAGTACCGGAGCGTCCACGAAGACCAGCCCGTGCTGCCTGGCCAGCGCGGCGAGCGGGAGGAGCCCCTCGGTGCCGGCGGTGGTGGACTGCAACCAGACCGCCCCGGCGCTCAGCGAGGGTCCGGCCGCGGTCATCGCTTCGAGGGCCGCCGGGCCGTCGTACACCATGGTGATGATCACGTCCGCGCCCTCGACGGCCTCACCCGGTGTGCCGGTGACGCGGGCGCCCACGTCGGCGAGGGGCTCGGCCTTGGAGCGGGTCCGGTTCCAGACGCGGACGTCGAGCCCGGCGTGGCAGAGGTTGCGGGCCATCGCGGCGCCCATGATCCCCGTACCGAGGACAGCTACTGAGGTGTTGTCAGCCATGGCCCCACCGTAAAGCGGATCAGGGCCTTCCGTCCGGAGCGGGCGCTACACGACCTGGTGCAGCCAGCGCACCGGCGCGCCCTCGCCCGCGTATCTGAAGGGCTCCAGTTCGTCGTCCCACGGCTTGCCGAGCAGTCGTGCGATCTCGGCCTCCAGATCGCTCTCGCCGCCCAGCGAACGGGCCAGTGCGGCCCGCAGCCGGTCCTCGGGGATCAGGATGTCGCCGTGGATTCCGGTGACGGCGTGGAAGATGCCCAGCTCGGGCGTGGCGCTGTAGCGCTCTCCCTCGGCCGACGGGCAGGGCTCCGACGTCACTTCGAAGCGCAGCAGATTCCAGCCACGCAGCGCGGAGGCGAGTTGCGACGCGGTGCCCGTGCCGCCCTTCCAGGAGAACTCGGATCTCCAGGTGCCGGGGGAGGCGGGCTGCCTGATCCAGTCGAGGTTGACCCGCGCACCGAGAACACCCGCCACGGCCCACTCGACGTGCGGGCACAGCGCGCGCGGTGCGGAGTGCAGGTACAGAACTCCACGTGTCGTCACCGGGACCTCCAGTGCGGTTCGAGGTTCGCCTTCCCCAGCGGCCTCTCGCCCGTTCTGCCCCGGGGTACAACAGTAAACAGCATCGGGAGTTAATCTCCTGAAATGGGACAGTATGTGACGTGATGTAATTTACCGGAGCCGCGGGTGGCGAAGTTGCCACTGGTTCGACGGGGAAAAACTACCGCGCGGCGGCCTGCCTCGTGTGACGTACGGTCGGTCCCAGCCCCGTTGAACACACAGCTTTCACTCGGCAGGACGCGTGCGTCAGCCACTTGGAGGGTCCAGAGGGTGCAGAGGAAGCCGGAATCCGCCCGGAGCCGCCACGGCCGCACCGCTGTCGCGGCGCTGACTGCGGTGCTCGTCCTCCCGCTCGGCGCGCTGGCCGGCTGTGACTCTTCCGACAGTGGCGCGAAACATGCGCAGGCGCACCGCGGTGCGACACCCGCCCCGGCCTGGGACAGGTCGCCCGGTTCGGTCGCTGCCGTGGGCGATTCCATCACCCGTGGCTTCGACGCCTGTTCGGTGCTCTCCGACTGTCCCAAGGTCTCCTGGGCGACCGGTTCGGACGCCCGGGTGCACAGTCTGGTCTCCCGGCTCGGGGTGAAGAAGGGCTGGAACGACGCCAGGACCGGGGCCCGGATGGCCGATGTGCCGGCCCAGATCGACGCCGCGGCGGCGCACCGGCCCGAGCTGGTGACGATCATGGCAGGTGCCAATGACGCTTGCCGGGACTCGGTTTCGCACATGACACCGGTGGATGAATTCCGGACCTCGTTCACGACGTCGCTGAAACGATTGCGCAAGGCGCTGCCCAAGAGCGAGGTCTATGTGTCGAGCGTGCCGGACCTGAAGCGGCTGTGGTCGCAGGGGCGCGGCAATCCGCTGGGCAAACAGATCTGGAAGCTGGGGATCTGCGCCTCGATGCTGCGGGACGCCGACGCGATGGGCCCGGCGGCGGTGAAGCGGCGCGACGCCGTACAGGCGCGGGTCGTCGCGTACAACACCGTCCTCAAGGACGTGTGCGCCACGGACACGCACTGCCGTTACGACGGCGGGGCGGTCTTCGGATACCGGTTCACCGGGGCGCAGCTGAGCCCCTGGGACTGGTTCCACCCCGGCAGGAACGGGCAGGAGCGGCTGGCGGAGATCGCGTACCGCAACGTCACGGCCGCGCGGCCCCCGGCGTAGGGTCCGGGCATGAGCAGCGCGCAGCCGGAGCCCTTCGGCCGTCTCCCTGACGGCACCTCAGTCCACCGGTGGACCCTGGAGCGTGGCGGCACTCGGGTGCGCGTGCTCACCTACGGCGGGATCGTGCAGTCCGCCGAGGTGCCCGACCGGGCGGGCGCGGTGACCGGTGTGGCGCTGGGCTTCCCGGACCTGGCCGGATATCTGGCCTCCCCCGGGCCGTACTTCGGGGCGCTGGTCGGGCGGTACGCGAACCGCATCGCGGGCGGCGTCTTCGAACTCGACGGTCGGACGTACCGGCTGCCCCGCAACAATCCGCCGCACAGCCTGCACGGCGGCGACCGGGGCTTCGACAAGCGGGTGTGGGACGCCGAGGCGACCGATCACGGGGTGCGGCTCTCCCGGGTGAGCCCGGACGGCGAGGAGGGCTTCCCGGGGCGGCTGGCCGTCTCCGTGACGTACCGCCTGGCGGAGAGCGGTGCGCTGCGAATCTCGTACGAGGCGACGACGGACGCGCCGACCGTGGTGAGCCTGACCAACCACTCGTACTGGAACCTGGCCGGTGCGGGCTCCGGCAGCGCGGCCGGGCACGAACTGCGGATCGGGGCCTCGCGGGTGACGCCCGTGGACGCGGAGCTGATCCCGACCGGCGAGCTGGCGCCGGTGGCCGGGACGCGCTTCGACTTCCGGCAGGCCCGGAAGGTGGGCCCCGGCTACGACCACAACTACGTGCTGGACGGGCCGGAGGCGGCCGAGCTGTCCGACCCGGCGTCCGGGCGGGTGCTGACGATCACGACCAGCGAGCCGGGGCTGCAGCTCTACACCGGTGACCACATCGACGACGGGCCGTTCGGGCCGGGCGCCGGGATCGCGCTGGAGACCCAGCGCTTCCCCGACACGCCGAACCGGCCGGAGTTCCCCGGTGCGGTGCTCCGGCCGGACGACGTGTTCGTTTCCGAGACGGCGTACGCGTTCTCGGTGCGGTAGGCAGGCGTACGGCGCTCCCCCGGCGCGGCGGAGCGCGTCCGTCCGTCAGTGCGTGGCCGTGGCGGTCAGCCTGGTGTCCGTGAGGGAGCGGCCGGTCCGGATCTCGTACGTTCCGGGGCGGCGCGCCCAGGCGTCGGCCGTCTCGTCCCAGGTCTCGAAGGCCCTCGGGGAGAGCGCGACGGCCACCTCCACCGTCTCCCCCGGCGCCGCTTCCACGGTGGCGAAACCGGCCAGCTGCCGGGCGGCCCGGTCCGTTCCGGGGTCGGCCGGGGCGGCGTAGACCTGGACCGTTTCGCGGCCGGTGCGGGTGCCGGTGTTGCGGATCCGGACGGTGGCGGTCGCGGTGGTCGCCTGGAGGGACTCGTAGCTCCACTCCGTGTAGCCCAGGCCGTGGCCGAAAGGGTAGGCGGGCGTGACACCGGCCCGGTCCCAGGCCCGGTATCCGATGAACACGCCTTCCTCGTAGGGGAGTTCGCCGCCGTCCGGTTCGACCCTGCGGACCGGGGCGTCCTCCAGGGCCGCCGGCCAGGTGGTGGGCAGGCGCCCGCCCGGCTCCGCCGTTCCGAGGAGTACGTCGGCGAGCGCCGCGCCGCCCTCCTGGCCAGGGAACCAGCTGAGCAGCACCGCCGCCACGTCCTCGCGCCAGGGCAGTTCCACCGGGGAGCCCGCGTTGACGACCACGACCGTGTTCGGGTTGGCGGCCGCCACGGCGTGCACCAGGTCGTCCTGGCGGCCGGGGAGCCGGAGGTCCTTGCGGTCGAAGCCCTCGGACTCGACCTGTTCGGTGGTGGCGACGACCACGACGGCGGTGTCCGCGTCGCGTGCGGCGGCCACGGCCTCGGCGATCAGCTCGTCGGGGTCGCGCTGCGGGTCGCGCTGCATGAGGGAGAAGCCGATGGCCTGGAGCCGGGCTCCGGGGCTCTTGAAGACGGTGTACTCGAAGCTGATCGTGACCGGTTCACCGGCGGTGAGGGTGGCGGTGCCGCGCTCGGCGGGGGCGCCGAAGACCGCGGCGAACGGATCGGGGTCGTCGCCCGGCAGCTCGTCCCCGTCGAAGAGGACCCGCTCGTCCACGGTGAGCCGGAAGCCGCCGAGCCCCCGGCTCCCGAAGGTGTGCTCGCCGCTCTCCCTGGGCGTGAACGTGCCCTTGACCTCGATGGTGTGCAGCGTCTCGTGGGTCACCCCGTCGGGCAGGTCACTGCCCACCCACTGGACGCGTCCGCCGGGCACCGACGCGGTGCCGATGGTCCGGCCCGTCTTGTCGCGGCAGACCGCGTGCAGGGCGAACCCCTGCCCCGCATCGGCCAGTTGACCGCTCGGGTCGGCGCCCAGCGCGTAACTGACAGCGCCCTCGGGGAGCGCGGCCGTCAGCCCGTCGAGCGGGGAGACCACCCGGGTCGGGAAGACGGTGGCCGAGCCCCCGCCGAGGATGCGGGCGTCGCGGGCGGCGGCGCCGATGAGCGCGACCTTGCGGGTCTTCGACGCGTCGACCGGCAGCGCGCCGCGCTCGTTCCGTACGAGGACGAAGGCGCGGCGGGCGATCTCGCGGGACAGCTCACGCCCGTCGGTCTCCGGCGGAAGCTCGGTGACGACCGGCGGCGCGCCGTCGAGGATGCCGACCCGGGCGGCGAGCCGCAGGACGTTCCGTACCGCGCCGTCGACCGCGCTCGCGGGGACCTCGCCGGCCCGGACGGCGGCGGCCAGTGGCTCGCCGTACGGGGTGACAGGGCCCGGCATCGCGACGTCGAGGCCGCCGAGGATGTCGCCCGCGGTGGAACGCGCGGCCGTCCAGTCCGAGACGTTGAACCCGTCGAAGTGCCATTCACCGCGCAGGACTTCGTTGACGAGGTAGCGGTGCTCGGTCATCGTCGTGCCGTTGACCCTGTTGTAGGCCGTCATGATGCCCCAGGGGTGGGCGTTCCTGACGATGGCCTCGAACGGCGCCAGGTACAGCTCGCGCAGCGGGCGCGGGGCGATGAGGTTGTCGACGGTGAAGCGGTCGGTCTCCGCGTCGTTGCCGACGAAGTGCTTGACGGTGGTGCCGACACCGCCGCTCTGCACGCCGCGGACGTAACCGGTGCCGATCTCGCCGGTGAGGTACGGGTCTTCGGAGTAGCACTCGAAGTGCCGCCCGCCGAGCGGCGAACGGTGCAGGTTGACGGTCGGCGCGAGCAGGACGTGCACCCCCTTGCGCCGCGCTTCCTGGGCGAGGAGCACCCCGGCCCTGCGGGCGAGTTCGGGGTCCCAGGTGGCGGCGAGGGCGGTCGGCGACGGCAGGGCGATGGACGGGTCGTCGGCGGTCCAGCGCACACCGCGGACCCCGATCGGGCCGTCCGACATGACGAGGGACCGCAGTCCGATCTCCGGGATCGCCGGGAGGGACCAGAAGTCCTGCCCGGAGAGCAGCCGGGCCTTGGTGTCGAGATCGAGCGCACCGAGCGCGGCCTCGACCGCGGCTTCGCGGACCTGGTCCGCGTCGTTGATGGGGGTGGCTGCCACCGTCGTACCTCCGCGTTGAGTGGTGAAGTACCGAAGCCCTGGAGCGCCGGAGCCCTGCCGTGCTGAGCCCTGAAGTTCTGAGGTGCTGGAGTGCTGAAGTACCGCGGGCCGGCGCGTGATGTGTCCATCCTGACGCTCATACCGGTAGATCGGTAGGTTTCGTTATCTCTTCGTGATGTGCGATGTCGTACGGTCCTCGGAGAACGCGTACGGGGAAAGGAGCCGGGGATGGGGAGCGCCAGAGGCGAGGGGCGCCGGGCGGAGATCCTCCGTGCGGCCCTTGAGGTCATCGCGGAGCGCGGCTACCGGGGCACGACCCTGGGGGCGGTCGCCGAGCGCGTGGGCCTCACCCAGCAGGGGCTGCTGCACTACTTCCCGAGCAAGGACGCGCTGCTCGTCGCCGTACTGGAAGCGCGCGACCGCTGGGATCCGGGCGCTTCGGCGCGCTCCGCCGAGGCTTGGCCGCTCGAACTGCTCGGCTCGCTGGTGGAGTACAACGCGATGCGGCCGGGGATCGTGCAGACCTTCGCCGCACTGCTGGGCGAGAGCGTCACGGACGGGCATCCGGCGCGGGAGTTCTTCACCCGCCGCTATGTGCAGGTGCGGGGGTCGATGGCGGCCACCCTGCGCGGCGAGTTCGGGGACCGGCTGCCGGGCGGGCTGACGCCGGAGGAAGTGGCACCGCTGCTGGTGGCGGTGATGGACGGCCTGCAGTACCAGTGGCTGCTCGACCCGGAATCGGTGGACATGCCCACCGCCTTCCGGGCCTTCACGACGCTGCTCGGCGGTGGTGCGGCCGAGTGACGCCGCGCGGGCCGCTGCCCGGCGCTACCAGGTACGGGAAGGGGCGTGCGGGGGCGTGGCGGGCGCGGGCGCACCTCCCGGCCCGACCGCACCCCCGGGCGCGCCTCCCGGCCCGACCGCACCGCCGGCGTCCGGCTCCGGCACGGCATCGGGCTCCCGTACGGCATCCGGCTCCCGTACGGCATCCGGCTCCGGCGCCGTCTCCCCCGTCAGATCGCGTGCCATCAGCGTCGCCCCCGCCACCGCGCCCGGCATGAGGAAGACCGCGACCAGCGGCACCAGGAAGCAGAGCGTCAGCGGGACCCCGAAGCCGAGGGTGAGCAGGCGGCGGCTCTTCAGCAGGGCCAGCCGCTCCCGGAATTCCATACCGCGGCGTTGCAGCGCCACCGCCGTCAGCTCCTCGGCCAGGAAGAAGCCGGAGACACAGAAGCCGATCGCCGGGACGACGGTCTGGCCGACCACCGGGAGGAAACCGGCGGCGAAGAGCAGGAGGCCGTAGAACGCCACCCGCACCAGGATCCGGACGCTGTCGCGCGCGGAGATCCACAGTTCGCGCCAGAGCGGGAGGCCGGATCCGGGGACATCGGCACCCTCCGACGCGTCGACCCGCTCGGAGAGCGCCTCGTAGAAGGGCTGGCCGACCAGCAGGGTCACGGCGGTGAACGAGACGACGGCGAGCAGCAGGGCCAGCGCCCAGAGCAGTACGGTCAGAAAGCCCCGGAGGAGCCCCGGCCAGGGCGTGCTCCAGGTGTCGGCGAACGGTGTCGCCCAGGCGACGGCGTCATCCGCCCAGAACGCGAGCGCGACCAGCGCCGCCACATACAGGACGAGCGTGATCAGCCCCGGCAGCAGCCCGAATCCGTACTGCCTGCCGCGCCCGCCGACCCAGCGCTGGCCCTTCACCAGATATCCGAAACCCGCCCCGAGATCACCCATGCGCCGCAGCCTATCGGGGGCCGCGGCGGCCGGGTCCCCCAGCGCCCGGCCCCGCCCCGGCCGGCCGGAACCGACCTGTTGGCGCAGGCCCATTGACGTTGCGCGCGTCACACCATTACGGTCACGCCAGGATTTCGAACGAGTGACGAAATATCGAACACGTCGGGGGCAACTGCCGTGCGCATCACCGGAATCAGCACCCATGTCGTCGGGACTCCCTGGCGCAACCTCACCTATGTGCAGGTCCACACCGACGAGGGCCTCACCGGTGTCGGCGAGACCAGGATGCTCGGGCGCACCGACGCGCTCGTCGGCTATCTGCGGGAGGCGGCGGCCAACCACATCGAGGGCTCGGACCCCTTCGCGCTCGAAGACCTGGTCCGGCGGATGAAGTACGGCGACTACGGGCGGGCGGGCGAGATCGTCATGTCCGGTATCGCCGTCGTCGAGATGGCCTGCTGGGACATCAAGGGCAAGGCGCTGGGCGTCCCCGTCTGGCAGTTGCTCGGCGGCCGGGTCACCGACCGGGTGAAGGCGTACGCGAACGGCTGGTACACCACCGAGCGCACCCCCGAGGCCTACCACGAGGCCGCCCTCGGGGTGGTGGAGCGGGGCTACCGCGCGCTGAAGATCGACCCGTTCGGGACCGGGCACTACGAGCTGGACCAGGCGCAGACGAACTACTCGGTGTCGCTGATCGAGGCGGTGCGGGACGCGATCGGCCCGGAGACGGAGCTGATGCTGGAGATGCACGGACGGTTCTCCCCGTCCACCGCGGTCCGGCTCGCCCGTGATCTCGCGCCGTTCAGGCCCGCGTGGCTGGAGGAACCGGTCCCGCCGGAGAACCTCAGGGCGCTGGAGAAGGTCGCGGCGAAGGTGGACATCCCCGTAGCGACCGGCGAACGCATCCACGACCGGACCGAGTTCCGGGAACTCTTCGCCTCGCAGGCGGCGGACATCATCCAGCCGGACGTCGGCCACATCGGCGGGATCCTGGAGACCCGCAAGCTCGCCGCGACGGCCGAGACGCACTACGTGCTGGTCGCCCCGCACAACGTGGGCGGCTCGGTGCTGACCGCGGCGACGCTCCAAGTTGCGGGCTGCACACCGAACTTCAAGATCCTCGAACACTTCAACGACTTCGCGGACGCCGGCATCAAGGCGGTCGTGAAGGGAGCGCCACAGGTCGTGGACGGCTACTTCGAACTGCCGGACGCGCCCGGCCTGGGTGTCGAGCTGGATGTGGACGCGGCCGCCGAATTCCCGCAGCAGCAGGCCAGGTTCGACCTGTGGGCCGACGGCTGGGAGAAGCGCTCGCCCGGGGCTGCCGGATGAGCGGCGGCAGCCGTGCCGTCGTGGTCGACGCCCCGGGTGTGGTCCGGCTGGTGAGCGGCGACCGGCCGGAACCCGGGCCGGGCGAGGTCCGGATCCAGGTGGCGGCCGCCGGGATCTGCATGAGCGACCGCGAGGTGTACGACGGCCGGCGCGACCCGGCCTACGTCCGCTACCCGGTCACGCCAGGACATGAGTGGTCGGGGACCGTCGATGCGGTGGGCGAAGGGGTGGACCCCGCCCTCACCGGGCGCCCCGCGGTGGCCGAGGGCTTCCGGGCGTGCGGGACGTGCGAACGCTGCCGGGCCGGCGAGACCTCGCTCTGCGACGCCGGGTACGAGGAGACCGGCTTCACCTGCCCCGGGGCGTTCGCCGACCATCTCCTCGTCCCCGCCCGGCTGTTGCATCCGCTCGCGGACGGTGCGGACCTGCGCGCCGCAGCGCTGCTCGAACCGGCCGCCGTGGTGGCCGCTGCGGTACGGGCCGGGCGGCCGGAGCCCGGTGAGCGGATCGCCGTCGTCGGCGCCGGCACCCTCGGACTGCTCGCCGTACAGCTCATCGCCGCGGCCTCCCCCGCCGTACTCACCGTCATCGACCCGCGCACCGGACGGGCCCGCCAGGCAGCGGATCTCGGAGCGAGCGAGGTGTGCACCCCGGCCGAATCGGTGTCCGTGCGCGGCAGTTACGACCTGGTGGTGGAGACCGCGGGGGCGCCCACCACCGCCGCCGACTCCTGTCTCCTCGCACGGCGCGGCGGCCGGGTGGTACTCACCGGGATGTTCGCCCCGGGCGCCACCGGAATCGACCCGGTGCATCTGGCGGTCAGCCAGCTCACCGTGCGGAGCGTCTTCGGCGCGCCGTCCGCCGCCTGGTCCTTCGCCGTACGGGCGTTCACCGCGGGGATCCTCGATCCGGGACCGCTGATCACCCATGAATTCCCGCTGGAACGGTACGCCGAAGCCGTCGCACTCGTCGGAGGCGGCGGCCCGGAGACCGGGAAGGTGCTGCTGCGCCCATGAGCCGAGCCGGTCCGCGGCAGCGGGCCCTGCCCGGTCTTCCCACGCCCAGCAATCCGAACGACGTTCGGTATATCGAACGAACTCTGCCGGTGCCCACCCCCATCGGACCCGGCCCCCAGTATGCGAGGAACCCGCCTGTGACCGACGTATCAGCCCCTGTCCCCCGCCGCCCCGGCGAACGGGCGCTCACCGCGCTCGGCCTCGCCGCGCCCGCGGCCGATCCGGCCGACGCCTCACCGCGCCGCTTCCCCGACGGCGGCTCCTGGCGCACCGAAGTCCCGTCCGTCGAGGGCCCGGAGGCGCTCGGTGTCGTACTCGACGAGTCCGCCAGGCTGGGCGTGCCGGTCCACCGCATCAGCCAGGGCAGCGGTGTCTGGATGCTCACGGACTCCGAGATCGGCGAGATGGTGGCCGCCTGCGCGGAGCGCTCCGTCGAGCTGTGTCTGTTCACCGGGCCGCGCGGCACCTGGGACATCGGCGCCGCCACCCGGACGGAGTCGGGCGGCGCCGGGCTCCGGGCCCGGGGCCACGACGCCGTCGCCGGGTCGCTCGAAGACGCCGTGCGCGCCACCGAACTGGGCGTGAAATGCCTGCTCGTCGCCGACGAGGGGGTGCTCTGGTCGCTGCACAGGCTCCGTACCGCGGGCGTGCTCCCCGCCGACACCACCTTCAAGGTCTCGGCGCTGATCGGCCCGGTGAACCCTGCTTCGTACGCGGTGTTCGAGCAGCTGGGCGCCGACTCCGTCAACATCCCCTCCGACCTCACCCTGGCCCACTTCACCGAGATCCGGCGGGTCTGCGCCGCCCCGATGGACCTCTACATCGAGGCACCCGACGACCTGGGCGGCTACGTCCGGATGTACGAGGCGGCCGAGCTGATCCGGCGCGGCGCCCCGATCTATCTGAAGTTCGGCCTGTCGAAGTCACCCGGTATCTACCCGTACGGCGCCCAGCTGCGCGACCACACCCTCAACACCGCCCGTGAGCGGGTCAGGCGCGGCAGGCTCGCCCTCGATCTGCTGGCAAGGCACGGCGCCGACGGCGGTATGTCGCCGCTCGGCTCGCGGCTGCCGGGGCCCCTCAGCCGTTTCACCGTCCCGTCACCACCGGCCGCCGCGCCCGCCCCCGAGAATCCCTCCGCCAAGCACCCCTCCCCCGCGAATCCCTCCCCCGAGAAGGACTGATGACCGCCATGCGCCACACCCGCCGTGCCGCGTTCACCCTCGTCGCCGGATCCCTGGCCCTCGCTCTCACCGCCTGCGGGCAGAGCAGCGACGGCGGCAGCAAGGAGACCAAGAGCGGCGGCAAGGGCTCCACCATCGGTATCGCCATGCCCACCAAGTCGTCCGAGCGCTGGATCGCCGACGGCAGCAACATGGTCAAGCAGTTCAAGGCCCTGGGCTACAAGACGGATCTCCAGTACGGCGAGGACGACGTCGACCACCAGGTGTCACAGATCGAGAACATGATCACCAAGGGTGCGGACGTGCTGGTGATCGCGGCCATCGACGGCAAGGCGCTCACCGACGTCCTCCAGCAGGCCGCCGACCAGCACATCAGGGTGATCTCCTACGACCGGCTGATCCTCGGCACCCCGAACGTCGACTACTACGCCTCCTTCGACAACGAGAAGGTGGGCGTGCTCCAGGCCAACTACCTCATCGACAAACTGGGCCTCAGGAACGGCAAGAAGGGCCCCTTCAACATCGAGCTGTTCGCCGGCTCGCCCGACGACAACAACACCCGCTACTTCTTCGACGGCTCGATGAAGACCCTCAAGCCGTTCATCGACAAGAAGCAACTCGTCGTGCGGAGCGGACAGACCAGGCTCGACCAGCTGACCACCCTGCGGTGGGACGGTGCCACCGCCCAGAAGCGGATGGACGACCTGCTCACCAAGTCGTACTCGTCCGCACGGGTCGACGCGGTCCTCTCGCCGTACGACGGGATATCCATCGGCGTCCTGTCCTCGCTGAAGTCGGACGGATACGGGACACCCGCCAAGCCGTACCCGGTGGTCACCGGGTCGGACGCCGAGGTGGCATCGGTGAAGTCGATCATCGCGGGCCAGCAGACCCAGACCGTCTACAAGAACACCAGGGCGCTCGCCAAACAGGCCGTGCAGATGGCCGACGCCATGCTCAACAAGAAGAAGCCGCAGGTGAACGACGTCACCACCTACAACAACGGGAAGAAGGTCGTCCCTGCCTACCTCCTCAAGCCGGTGAGCGTCGACAAGTCCAACTACCGCGCCGAGCTGGTGGATTCGGGGTACATCAAGGCGAGTGATCTGAAGTGACCGGCGGCAGGCAGGTGCCCGGGCCAGGCACAGCGGTGCCCGGGAACGGCGCAGCGGTGGCCGGGACACACACCCCGGTGCTGGAGATGCGCTCGATCGTCAAGACGTTTCCCGGCGTCCGAGCCCTCTCCGACGTCTCACTGACCGTCGCCGAGGGCGAGGTGCACGCCATCTGCGGCGAGAACGGCGCGGGCAAGTCGACCCTGATGAAGGTCCTCAGCGGGGTTCATCCGCACGGGAGTTACGAGGGGGACATCCTCTTTCGCGGCGAGGGCTGCGCCTTCAAGGACATCAGGGCCAGCGAGGCGCGCGGCATCGTCATCATCCACCAGGAGCTGGCGCTCATCCCGTATCTCTCGATCGCCGAGAACATCTTCCTGGGCAACGAGCACGCCACCCGCGGTGTCATCAGCTGGAACGAGACGCTGAAACACGCGGCGGAGCTGCTGCGGCGGGTCGGTCTCCATGAGCATCCGCAGACCCGGGTGGCGGACATCGGGGTCGGCAAGCAGCAGCTCGTGGAGATCGCCAAGGCGCTCTCCAAAGAGGTGGAACTCCTCATCCTGGACGAGCCGACCGCCGCACTGAACGACGAGGACTCGGCACAACTCCTGCGACTCATACTGGAGTTGAAGGACCAGGGCATCACCTCGATCATCATCTCGCACAAACTCAACGAGATCTCCGCGGTCGCCGACTCCGTCACCATCATCCGGGACGGCCGCACCATCGAGACCCTCGATGTGAAGGCCCCGGAGATGACCGAGGACCGCATCATCCGGGGCATGGTCGGCCGCGACCTCGACCACCGCTTCCCCGAGCGCACCCCCTACGCGGGCGATCCCGGCGCGCACCCGGCGCTCGAAGTGCGGGGGTGGACCGCGCACCACCCCATCGACCAGCAGCGCAAGGTGGTCGACGACGTATCGCTTCAGGTGCGCAGGGGTGAGATCGTCGGCATCGCCGGACTGATGGGCGCGGGCCGCACCGAGCTGGCGATGAGCCTCTTCGGGCGGTCGTACGGGCGCGGCATCAGCGGGACCGTGCTGAAGGACGGCAAGGAGATCCGTACCAGGACCGTGCCCGAGGCGGTCCGGCACGGCATCGCCTATGTCACCGAGGACCGCAAGCAGTACGGCCTCAATCTCATCGACACCATCAGCCGCAACATCACCATGAGCGCGCTGCCGAAGGTCTCCCGGCGCGGTGTGGTCGACGAGCACCAGGAGACCCGGGTCGCCGAGTCGTACCGCAGGTCCATGAACATCAAGGCCCCGACCGTCTTCGAGCAGGTCGGACGGTTGTCCGGCGGGAACCAGCAGAAGGTCGTCCTGAGCAAGTGGATCTTCGCGGGTCCTGATGTGCTCATCCTCGACGAGCCGACGCGCGGTATCGACGTCGGTGCCAAGTACGAGATCTACACCGTCATCGACCAGCTCGCCGCCGAAGGCAGAGCCGTCATCTTCATCTCGTCCGAACTCCCCGAGCTGCTGGGCATGTGCGACCGCATCTACACGATGGCGGCCGGCCGGCTCACCGGTGAGGTCACGCGGGCGGAAGCGGACCAGGAAGTGCTGATGCGCCACATGACCACGGACAAGAGGTAACCGCCATGGGCCCGGTCACCACCGACACCCCGAAGGGCGCCCCACCGGCGCCGAACCCGCCGCGCTCCGCCACCGGAGCCCTCCTGATGGAGGCCGTACGCCGCAACATGCGCCAGTACGGGATGCTGATCGCGCTCGGCCTGATCGTCGTCCTGTTCCAGATCTGGACCGGCGGCGTACTGCTCAAGCCGAACAACGTCACCAACCTCGTCCTCCAGAACAGCTACATCCTGGTGCTGGCCATCGGCATGATGATCGTCATCATCGCGGGCCATATCGATCTGTCCGTCGGCTCCCTGGCGGCGTTCGTCTCCGCGGCCGGCGCCGTGATGATGGTCCAGCACAAGGTCCCCTGGGTGCTCGCGCTGGTCGTCGCCCTCCTCATCGGCGTGGTCGCGGGGGCCTGGCAGGGCTTCTGGATCGCGTACGTGGGGATACCGTCCTTCATCGTCACGCTCGCCGGGATGCTGATCTTCCGGGGCGCCACGCAGATCCTGCTCGGCTCGCAGTCGCTCAGCCCGTTTCCCGAGGGGTTCCAGAAGATCGCCACCGGCTATCTGCCCGCGGTGGGACCGGACACGAACTACCACAACCTCACGCTCCTGCTGGGACTTGTGCTGATCGCGGTCGTGCTGGTGCAGGAGCTGCGCTCGCGCCGCCGTGAGAAGGCGTACGGACTCGACATCCTCCCGCGCGGGCTCTTCGTCACCAAGTGCGTGGCGATGGTCGCTGCCGTGGTGGCCTTCACCATGACCCTGGCGAGCTACCGCGGTGTGCCGGTGGTGCTGCTGGTGCTGGGCGGCCTGCTCATCGGCCTCGGCTTCGTGATACGCAACGCGGTCATCGGGCGTCATGTGTACGCGCTCGGCGGCAACCGCCCCGCGGCCAAACTGTCCGGCGTCAAGGACAAGCGGGTGACCTTCCTGGTCTTCGTGAACATGGGCCTGCTGGCGGCACTGGCGGGCATCGTCTTCGCGGCCCGCCTCAACGCGGGCACCCCCAACGCCGGCATCAACTTCGAACTGGAGGCCATCGCCGCGTCGTTCATCGGTGGTGCCTCGATGAGCGGCGGTGTCGGCACGGTTCTCGGTGCGGTCATCGGCGGTCTGGTGCTCGGCGTGCTCAACAACGGCATGTCTCTTGTGGGCATCGGCAGCGACTACCAGCAGGTCATCAAGGGCCTGGTGCTGCTGGCCGCGGTCGGCTTCGATGTCTACAACAAGCGCCGGGTCGGTTCGTAACCCCTTTACCCGCAGCTCAGCCCGCGAAGGGCGGCTGCGGCAGGCCCTGGCCCGCACCCGGGACGACCAGCAGTGAGCCGGAGAGCGGGTGCGGGGCGGTGAGTCCGCCGCGGGCCGTGCTGATGTAGAGGTCGCGCAGCTCCCGGCCGCCGAACGCACAGGCGGTGGGGCGCTGTACGGCCAGGGCGACGGTACGGTCCAGGGCGCCGGCCGGGGTGTAGCGGCGGACGGCCGCGCCGTCCCAGAGCGCCACCCAGACACAGCCGTCCGCGTCGACGGTGAGCCCGTCCGGGAAGCCGGCGCCGGGCTCGACGGTGGCGAACACCCTGCGGTTGTGGGGCAGTTCACCGTCGAAGTCGAAGACATCGATGCGGCGGGTGGGCGTGTCGACGTAGTACATGAGCGAGCCGTCCGGGCTCCAGCCGGTTCCGTTGGAGACGCCGACGGCCAGGGTGCCGGAGACGGCGCCGTCCGGGGCGATCCGGCTCAGTGTGCCGCCGCCGGGGTCGCCTTCCGCATACCGCATGGTCCCGGCCCAGAGCGCGCCGTCGGGGGCGACCGCCGCGTCGTTGGCCCGCCTCCCCGGCACCGGGTCGTGCACCAGCCAGGAGAAGGCACCGCCCCCGGGTGCGTAGAGCCCCACGCCGTCCCGGAGGTTGACCACAAGACCGCCGCCGGCGCGCGGCTTCGCGGCGCCGACGTGCTGTTCGGTGACCTGGACCGTGCGGCGGCCGGTCGCCGGGTCGTAGGTGTGGACGCGCGCGGAGAGGATGTCCACCCAGATCAGCCGGCCGGCCGCCGCGTCCCAGGTGGGGCCCTCGCCGAGCGCGGCCCGCTCCCGTACCGCCACGTCCGGACGGTTCACGCCCGCCCCCGGTGGCCGAGCCGGGTGGAGAGTTCCGCCGCGCCGTCCAGCGCCAGCTGTTCCAGCTCGCTCTCGCGCTCCTCGCTCCAGCGGATCATCGGGACCGAGATGGAGAGTGCGGCGACCACCCGCCCCGATCCGTCGCGCACCGGAGCCGCCACACAGCTCACATCCGGATTGGACTCCCGGTGTTCGGACGCGACACCGCGCTCTCCGACGACGGCGAGCGCCTCCCGCAGGGCGGCGGGGTCGGTCACGCTGTCCGGCGTCATCGCGGCGAGTTCCCGCCCGGATATCCGCGCGGTCAGCTCGGCGTCGGGCAGCGAGGCGAGCAGCATCTTGCCGACGGACGTGCAGTGCGCGGGCAGCCGCCGCCCGGCGGCCGAGACCATCCGGACCGCGTGGGTGGAGTCGACCTTCGCGATGTAGATGACGTCGGTGTCCTCCAGGATGGCGACATGGACGGTCTCGTCGCAGGTCTCGGCGACCGCGCGGGCGACCCGCTGCCCCTCGGCCGCGAGATCGAGCTGTTCCGCGTACCGGCTGCCGAGCTGGTACGTCCGTACGCCGAGCCGGTAGTGGCCGGGCTGCTCGGGTACCGGCACCAGATAGGCACGCGCCGCGAGGGTGGTGAGCAGTTCGTGCACCGTGGTGCGCGGCAGCTGAAGCCTGCGGGTCACATCGGGCGCGGAGAGCGAACCGTCCCCTTCGAGGAAGAGCTCAAGCATGTCCAGCGCCCTGGTCACCGCCGGGACCAGTCGTCCCATGGTGGTCCACCCAACCCTTCTGTTCATTGCTCCAGCGTTCGAAACTCCGGCCGATGACCGGAATCACGAACACACGGTACGCACAGCGCAGTTCGGCGGGCAATGGCTGCAACTGCGGTGGCGGCGGCAGGAAGGCGGTGCCCCAGGGAAGAATGACGACGCAACCCCCTGATACACGGACAAAGGGCCGCCCCCGCTGGAGCGGAACGCTGGTGATGCGTCCCGCCGGAGCGGTTGCGGCCCTTCCTGGTCCCGGCCGGAGCCGGGATCAGCCGGTCATGATCAGGCGACGGCCAGGTCGACCTTGATGTTGCCGCGGGTGGCGTTCGAGTACGGGCACACCTGGTGCGCCTTCTCGATCAGCGACTGCGCGGTGGCGGCGTCGACGTTCGGGATGGCGGCCGTGATGGTGACCTCCAGGCCGAAGCCGCCCTGCTCGGTCTTGCCGATGGAGACGGCCGCGGTCACGGTCGAGCCGGAGATGTCGGCCTTCTCCTGGCGGGCGACGACACCGAGCGCACCCTGGAAGCAGGCGCTGTAGCCGGCGGCGAAGAGCTGCTCCGGGTTGGTGCCCGCGCCGCTTCCACCCATCTCCTTCGGCGGGTTGACGACGACGTCGAGGTTGCCGTCGTTGGAGGCGACCCGGCCGTCACGGCCGTTCTCGGCGGTGGCGACAGCGGTGTACGCGACGTCGATCTTCTGGATTGCCATGCGAGTTCCTTCTGTTGTGTACGCCGCGTCTCGCGCCCACGACCGCGGCGGCCTGGGGTCGAGACTACTGGTTGACGGCGACGATCATCTTCCCGGTGTTCTCACCGCGGAGCAGACCGAGAAACGCCTCGACGCCCTGCTCGACGCCTTCGACGACCGTTTCCTGGTACTTCAGCTCCCCCGAGGCGATCCAGCCGGCGACATCCTTGACGAACTGCGGCTGGAGCGCGGCGTGGTCGCCGACGAGCATCCCCTGGAGCCGCAGCCGCTTGCCGATGACCAGGGCGAGGTTGCGCGGGGCCGGGGTGGCCTCGGTGCTGTTGTACTGCGAGATCATTCCGCAGATCGTGGCGCGGCCGTGCACGTTGAACGAGGTGATGGCCGCTTCGAGGTGCTCGCCGCCCACGTTGTCGAAGTACACGTCGATGCCGTCGGGGGCGGCCTCACGCAGCTGCTCCGCCACGGGGCCGTTCTTGTAGTTGAATGCCGCGTCGAAGCCGAGGTCGTCGACAAGGTGCCTGACCTTCTCGTCGGAGCCCGCCGAGCCGATGACGCGTGCGGCGCCCTTGATCCTGGCCATCTGGCCGACCTGGTTGCCGACAGCACCCGCGGCGCCGGAGACGAAGACCGTATCGCCCTCCTTGAAGGAGGCGACGTCGAAGAGACCGGCGTAGGCGGTGAGGCCCGTCATGCCGAGCACGCCGAGGTAGGCGGAGAGCGGGGCGGCCGAGGGGTCCACCTTGGTGGCGTGCTGGGCGGGCACCTGCGCGTACTCACGCCAGCCGAGGAAGTGCAGGACATGGTCGCCCACCGCGAAGCCCTCGGCGTTCGACGCGATGACCTCGCCGACCGCGCCGCCCTCCATCGGCTTGTCGAGCTGGAAGGGCGGTGTGTACGACTTCACGTCGTTCATCCTGCCGCGCATGTACGGGTCGACCGAGAAGTAGAGGTTGCGGACCAGGATCCGGCCCTCGGCGGGCTCGGACACCGGGACCTCGCGCAGCGCGAAGTCCGCCGGGGTGGGCCAGCCGTTCGGACGGGCGGTGAGGTGCCATTCGCGGCCGGTCGTGGGGAGTGCGGACATCGGTTACAGCCTCCTGAGCAAAGCTTCATGCCATGAAATATGTACTGCCTGAAACAACCATGCTCCTGGATATTTTAGATTGTCAAGCATGTGGGTACGATGGGGAGCATGGCCACTCGTACAGACCCGCTGACCCTGGAAGTCGTCGAGCTGATCGGTGACGTCGTCGCCCGGTACCACCAGGAGTACGACGAGGCGGCCGCCGTGCACTCGCTCACGGGGGCCCAGGCGCGGGTACTGGGACTGCTGTCCATCGAGGCGATGCCCATGCGCCGTCTCGCCGGGCATCTCAAGTGCGAGCCGTCGAACGTCACGGGGATCGTCGACCGTCTCGAAGCCCGCGGCCTGGCCGAGCGCCGCCCCGACCCCGCCGACCGCCGGATCAAACTCGCCGCCGCCACCGATGCGGGCCGGCGGACCTCCCGGGAGCTGCGCGCCACGATGGACTTCGCGCGTGAGCCGCTGGGCGAGCTGTCGGCCGGGGAGCGGACCGTACTGCGGGACCTGCTGAAGCGGATGCTGGGACGTACGGAGGAGTAGGGGCCTCGCAGCGTCGGGAGCCGTCCGGATACCGGGGCCCTCTTCAGTAGCCGTACCGACGGGGGCCCGGAGCCGTCCGACCCCGAGGGGCCGGGTGCGCGTGCCGTACGGGCAGGATGGGTGTATGCCGCGATCAGGGAGCCCGTTCGGACCGCTCGACTTCCAGCTGGTACTGCTGCGCCGGATGGCCGACCATCAGCCGGGCCTCGTCGAGGACGCCCGGCGCGAGCTGGGCGTCACGCTCGCCGAGATGCGCGAGGCGAACCGGCGCTGGCAGGCGATGGTCCGCTCGCCCCGGTCCCGCGGAGCCGCGCAGCGCTACCGCTCGGTGCTCGGGGTACCCTCCGCCACCGCCCGCAGAAAGATCGGCGACCTGGAGTGCGACGCCCTCCAGTGGCCGGTGCCGCTCTGGCCGGGACTGCGGTTCGAGGTGCTGACCGGGCCCGGCGGCGCGGTGTGGAACGAGTGGCTGGTCCGCGCCCCCGGCGCCGCCGCACCGCCCCTGCACACGGCGGACGACCTGCGGCCGTGGTCGTGCACGGTGGACGAGGCGGCCCGCGCCTTCGCCCCCGCACGCCCGATGGAGGGCACCGCGCCGACCCGCTGGCGGCTCGCCCTCACGCTGCCCGGCGGACACCCCGCCGTCGCCGAATTCACCTGGGGACTGCTCCAGGACGTACAGCCCGCCGACACACCCCACTAGGAGCTTGCTTTCCGGCGAGGGCCTCCCCCGGGGGCAGGCAACCACCCGGGCGGCTCAGCCCAGCGCGCGCACCGGTTGCGGCCGTCGCACGATGCGATGAGGACCGGCTGCCGCCGGTGCTCCGCCTCAGCGTTTCTCGGGAGATTGTGCCGTGACCGTCAGTCTTGATCAGTTGCGCCGTTGCCAGGTAGCCGTCGACCTCGGGGCCGCTCGGACCCGGGTGTTCGTCAAGGGCATGGGTCTCGTCGTGGACGAGCCGAGCGTCGTCGCGGTGAACAGCCGCACGGACGCGCTCATCGCCGTCGGCACCTTCGCCGAGCAGATGACCGGCCGTACCCCCGGCTACATCCGGGTGGCGCGCCCCGTATCCGGTGGCACCGTCGTCGACATCGACCTGGCCCGGCGGATGCTGGCACACCTGCTCGGCGACAAGCTGCGGCGCAGGCTGCGCCGCACCCCGATGCTGCGCGCCGCCGCGTGCACCCCGCACGAGTCCGACCCGCTGGCGCAGCGCGCCACGGTCGAGACCCTGATCGGTCTCGGCGCCCGGAGGGTCGAGCTGGTCGACACCCTCATCGCCGCCGCCGTCGGCTGCGGGCTCCCCGTCGAGCAGCCGACCGCCACCATGATCATGGTCTGCGGCGCGGCGACCACGCAGATCGCCGTCCTCTCGCTCGGCTCGATCGTGACAGCCGAGCGGATCCCGGTCGGCGGCGAGGCCATCGACCGGGCCGTCGTGCAGCACCTGCGCCAGCACCACGAGCTGCTGCTGCCGAGCCAGTCCGTACGGCCGCTGCAACTGGCGCTCAGCGGCAACGGGCTGTCCCTGGACGGGCCCGAGTTCACCGAGATCCACGGCAGGGACGTGGCCACCGGTCTCGCCCGTTCGGTCCGGGTCGACACCGCGGCCGTACGGGAGGCCATCCACACCCCGCTGACCGCCGTACTCGACGGTATCGGCCGGGTGCTGCGCGACTGCCCGCCGGATCTGGTCGCCGATCTGTCGGACCGCGGCATCATGATGGTCGGCGGGAGCGCCCAGCTCCCCGGTCTGGAACAGATGCTGCGCAATGCGACGGGGATGCCGGTGCACATCGCCGAGCGGCCCGACGTCTGCTCGGTACTCGGACTCGGCGCCATGCTGGAGGGAAAGATCGCGCCCATGACGCTGGCCCCGCTGAACAGCTGACGGCACGCTCACGGGCGGGCCACGGGAACGGCCAGGCGGCACCGCGGGGCTGCGACGATCCGGACCGGGGGGACCACGATGACCGGTGACACGCGGCTGCCGCTGCTCCTCGAAGCGGTGTTGAGCATCGGCACGGATCTCGAACTGCGTGGCACGCTCCAGCACATCGTGGACTCGGCGACCCGGCTGACGGGCGCGCGGCGCGGGGCGCTCGGGGTGGTCGACCCCGAGCGCGACCGCCTCAGCGACCTGTTCGCGACGGGCTCCGACGGCGACGCGCTGATCGGCCTCCCGGACGACACCCCAGGTCTGCTGCGGCTCCCCGTCCGGGTCCACCAGCAGGTCTTCGGCACGCTCCATCTGGCGGACAAGCGCGAGGGCAGCTTCGACCGGGACGACGAGGCGCTGCTGCGGGTGCTCGCCGCGCAGGCGGGCATCGCGATCGGCAACGCCCGGCTGTACGAGACGGCCAGGCTCCGGGAGCGCTGGATCAAGGGGGCGGCGGCCGTCACCAACGCGCTGCTCACCGGCGAGAGCGCGACCGACGCGCTGACCACGGTCGCCGAACAGGCCAGGAGCCTCGCCGACGCGGTCGCCGGTGTGGTGCTCCTGCCGACCGGCAGCGGCGGCATGGAGATCGTCGCCGCCTCCACCTTCGAGGACCCGGGCGACCTCATCGGCGCCACGATCGCGCCGGGCTCCCCCGTCCTGGTCCAGCTGCTCAGCGGGGACCCGGTGTACATCGAGGACTCCTCGACCGATCCCCGGATGACCACCCACGTACGGGCCCGTTTCGGGCCGAGCATGATGCTGCCGCTGCAGAGCGGCGGCAAGCTGATCGGCACGCTCGCGCTGCCCAGGCGGCGCAGCGGCCGCCCCTACAACGCGGCGGACCGGACGCTGGCCCTGCAGTTCGCCTCGCAGGCCGCGCTCGCGCTCGTACTGGCCGATGCCCGGCAGAACAGCGAGCGGCTCGCGGTGTACGAGGACCGCGACCGGATCGCCCGCGATCTGCACGACCTCGTCGTCCAGCGGCTCTTCGCGACCGAGATGATGCTGGAGTCGACCCGGCGGCGGGCGGCGGGCACCGAGCTCGGTGAGCTGATCGGCCGGGCGGTCGACGAACTCGACTCGACCATCCAGGACGTCCGCACCGCGATCTTCGCCCTCCAGCAGCCGCCCGCCGACGCACCGTCGACGCTGCGCGGCCAGGTGCTGCGGGAGACGGACGGCGCACGGGTGCTGCTGGGCTTCGCCCCGTCGGTGCACTTCCTCGGCCCGGTCGACTCGCGGATCACGGAGCAGGTCGGCGAGGACCTGCTGGCCACCCTGCGCCGGGCCCTCGCCCGCGCGCACCGGCTGCCGGACGTCTCACAGGTCGCGGTGGTGGTCGACGCGCGGGAGGACCCGGTACGGCTGACCGTCACGCACGACGGGACACCGGAGGGCGAGGACGGGAACACGGTGGTGTGGGAGGCGCCGTAGCGGGCCGCCCCCCTGATCCGGGCGACAGGGCCTACGGGACCGGTGACCGTGCGTCGTAGCGGAGGAAGCCGCGCCGGGTCAGGCCGAGCAGGGTGACCGCGACGACGCAGGCGAGGCCGCCGCCGACCACGGCCGCGGTCGGGGTGGCCAGGTCGCCCGCCGAGCCCGCGAGGAAGTCGCCCAGGCGCGGGCCGCCCGCTACGACCACGATGAAGACCCCCTGGAGCCTGCCGCGCATCTCGTCGGGCGCCGCGACCTGCATCATCGTGTTGCGGAAGACCATGGACACGGTGTCCGCCGCACCCGCCAGCGCGAGGAAGACCAGGCCGAGCCAGAGGTTCCTGGTGAGGCCGAACACCGCGATGGCGAGCCCCCATCCGGCGACCGCGAGCACGATCGCGAGGCCGTGCCGGTGGATGCCGCCGAGCCAGCCGGAGAAGACCCCGCCGAGCAGCGCGCCCACTGCGGGCGCCGCGACCAGCAGCCCCGTGGTGCGGGCGTCGCCTCCGTACCAGAGGACGGCCACCGCGGGGAACAGCGCTCGCGGCTGGGCCAGGATCATGGCGCAGAAGTCGGAGAAGAACGTCATCCGGAGGTTGGGGCGGGTGGCCAGGAAGCGCAGCCCGTCCAGGACCGAGGCACGGCTCTTCGACCCGGCGGCCCGGTCGGGGAGCATCGAGGGCAGCCGCCACATCGCGTACAGGGCGGCGACGAAGGAGACGGCGTCGATCAGATACGCGGCCTGGTAGCCCCAGAAGCCGACGATGAGGCCGCCGAGCATCGGTCCGATCAGCGTCCCGAAGGTACTGGTCATCGAGGACAGGGCGTTGGCCGCGGGCAGTTGGTCGCCGGGCAGCAGCCGGGGGATCATCGCGGATCTGGCCGGGGCGTTGAGCGCGGCGCAGACGGACTGGAGGGCCACGATGCCGTACAGGAACCAGACATGGTGGAAGCCGGCGAACGCGGCCGACGAGAGCCCGACCGAGAGGACGGCGGACCCGAGCGCGCTGTAGAGCCCGAGTTTGCGGCGGTCGAGGGTGTCGGCGACGGCCCCGCCGTACAGGCCGAACGCGACCAGCGGCACCAGTGAGAAGAGGCCGACGAGGCCGACGGAGAAGCTGGAGCGGGTGAGGTCGTAGACCTGGAGGGAGATCGCCAGGGCGGTCATGCCCTGCCCGACCCAGGAGACGGTGTTGCCGAACCAGAGCCGCCGGAAGTCGGGGGATGTGCGCAGCGGGGTGAGGTCGGCGAGTATGCGCCGACGTATCGGCGTCTCCTTGGGTGCGGGTATCGGGGTCACAGGGGATGCTAACCGGCCGCGCCTTCGCCCCCCGCCCCTGGTCGGGCGGGGGGCGGGCGGGGCCCGGCCGGCACCGGCTGCCGGCAGCTCAGGGAGCCTCCGTCACCCAGCGGGCCAGCTCCGCGTCGGACGCCTTCCGCACACTGGCGCTGCCCGGAATGTCCACCTTCAACGGCATGGCGTACGGGCGTCGGTGACTCGCATCGAAATGACCGTCGGGCAGGACCGGGGCGTCCGTCGGCAGGTATCCGGCGAAGTAGAGATTCCACTTCCCTCCGTTGTCGACGACGGAGGGCACGCCCGGTGCGACGACACGGTCCGCCGCGTAGTGCGGCCACGCCTTCTCCTGGGATTGCAGGAGATAGTCCACCTCCGTGCCACCCGGCTTCCCCCACACTCCGGCCGTGTCCTTGCGGAGGATCCTGCGGTACGAGGAGCCGTGGGGCGGTATCAGGGTGTCGGACCACGCCAGCCCCGATTTGTAGTCGCGCTCGTTGAACGCACCGGTCGAGTAGGCCATCACGTACTTCCCGTCGATCCTGGTGATGTTGCCCGTCTCGATCAGCTTGAACTTCTTGGGCTGGTGGAGGCCGAAGAAGTATTCCGAGTTGTAGCCGCCGTCCGCGTTCTGCGGCCCGAGGAGCAGTGCCGGGCCGGATTTCGCGGGGCGGGAGGGGGACGCCATCTCCTGCGCCACGATCCCGTCCTCGACGGGCGACGCGGTGAGCATCTTGCTGTAGATGAGATACAGCTTGCCGCCGTCCTCGAAGTACTTCCCGTCGTAGTTGGCCTTCTCGGGATGCTTGAAGGACCCGGCCAGCAGAGCGTCGGCGACCCACTTCGCCGGAACGGTGGACGGTGACGCGTGCGGAGCGTGCGCGTGGACCACCACGGTCCACGGGGCGGCATGGGGGTGGGCCGGATTCTTCACGTACATGGTCGCCGCCATGTACCAAGTGCCTGAATCCGACTGGTAGATGTTGCAGTTGTCGACGACCGTCGTCCGGGATCCGTACCGTTTCGCGGCCTGGATCAGGGCGGGCCCCGCGGTGACCTTGACCTTCTCCCCGGCCGTGCAGTGGGCGGCGGTCCCGGTCGGACAGTCGAGAAGCGACTTGGTGGTGCCGGAGAAGTACTGGCTGCCGGTACCGCGATACCGCGCGGCGCGGTGGATGGGATAGGGGTCGGAGTAATAGGCACCGGGGTCCTTCGACCCGGGGTCCGTCAGCGGGCGGATGCCGCTGTCCGCAGTGGGGGACGGGTGTGGCGGCGCACCGCCGGACGGTGTGCTGGACGAAGCGCTGGGCGATGTGCCGGACGAGGAGCATCCGAGGGTGGACAGGCCGACGGCGGCGACAAGCGCGGCTGCCAACCGGATTCGAGGGCGGGAACGACGGCCGGGTCGACGGCCGTTGCGGGCCGTCGCTGCGGGTATGTGCTGCACTGCGTGTTCCTCCTGGTGATCTGCGACAGCTGACGCGGGCGGTGTCCGCCCCGGCCGGCCGCGAGTCGCTCACACCAGGACCGGCGTCACTCCTTCGCCCGGTGCGATGCGCTGATCCCGCTGAACAGCCAGTGGACGGCGTCGCCGTAGAGGTTCTCGGGAACCAGCTCCGGGTCCATCCGGCGGAGCTGGACAAGTCCTTGGAACAGAGCCATCACGACCGTGGCCACGCCGTCGAACGGAACGTCGCCGGACTGCCCCCGGTCCTTGGCCCGGTCGGCCAGCACCGTGGTCAACGCGTCCCGGTTGGCGCGGAATTGCGAGGCCATGCGCTCCTGGAACTCGGGGCGGCGGATCGCGTACAGCCAGAACTCCGCCTGGAGCGGGGCCAGATCCATGTCCTCGCCCGCGACGTCGACCAGCAAGCGGGACAGCAGCGCCTGCGCGTCCTCGACGCTGCCGCTCTGATCGGACACGATCGCGGCGGCCTCGGCGAGACGGCTGCCGCTCCGGTTCGAGAGGAGCTCGACGAACAGCTCGTCCTTGCCGGCGAAGTTCGAGTACAGGGCGCCGGTGGAGAAACCGGCACTCTCCGCGATGTCGTCGACCGACGCTCCCGCGAAGCCCTTGCGGGCGAACACCTGGGCGGCGGCCTCCAGGAGAAGGGCCCGGGTGCGCGCCTTGGTCTCTGCCCGGGTCAGGCGTCGCGGACGGGCCTCGTCGTCTGTCATATAGCGAACTTTATCGAAATAGCGCTAATTACGTCAATTGACCGGCGGGGTCGCGCTACCGGACATGAGGAGTGAGCCTCGCGGGCGCGGGCGGTGTCAGTGGGGTGAAGAAGTGCCTGTCGCCCAGCGGGCCGAGCAGCATGACGGCGAGCCCGAGTCCGCCCGCGACGACCAGCGAGGGGCTGCTGACGGAATCCCTGAACTCGTACTCGACCACGGCCGCGATCAACACCAGGACGGCCTTCGACGCGACCAGCGGGACCAGGTGCACCTCGATGAACCTGCGCTTCAGCCGGGACCTGAGCAGGAACATCACCACGGCGAAGACGGCGATGGTGCGCAGCGCCTCCTCCCACACCGGCCTGCCGCGGTTGAGGTACCAGAACCCGCCGATCAGCAGGCCGCCGAGCACGTAGCGGATGACTTTCGATGAGGACTTCATATAGCCAACGCTATTCGGATAGTGAGCCCTATGTCAATCGCTGAAGCCCGGTGTGGATCCGGATGCGGATCCGGATGCGGTGCGGTGGAGGTGCTGCTGAGCCGCTGCGGGCACAGGGGGCCCAGGCATGGCTGTGTCCCCCTGGTCGAACGGATCACCAGGGGGTTGGGGGGAAGGGGAAGACGCCGCGCGGCAGGCGGCACTTTGACGACAGGCCCTAGTACTGCAACGGTGTTTGGCGTGACTGGTGGCCAGGTTCGTCGTTGGTCTGGTTATGGGTGGGGACCTTGCTGATGTCAGGTTGTGGGCGCTTGAACTGGGCGCGGTGCACGAGCGGTTCGTGCACCGGTTCAGTCGGCAGGAGCCTCGGGATTCGGCACTTGCGTATATGCGGGGGCTGATCGCTCCGCTGGAGCGGAAGAACGGCTGGACGCTCGCGGAGGAAGCGGGACACACCGGCCCTGATCGCATCCATCGGCTACTGAACCGGATCGAGTGGGATGCCGAGGAGGTCCTGGACGACGTGCGCGAGTACGTCGTGGAGCATCTCGGAGATCCGGACGCCGTGCTAATCGTGGATGACACCGGGTTCCTCAAGAAGGGCATCAGCTCGGCAGGCGTGCAACGGCAGTACTCCGGCACCGCGGGACGCACCGAGAACAGCCAGGTCGGCGTGTTCCTCGCCTACTCCACGGGCCGCGGACGCACGCTGATCGACCGCCGCTTGTATCTGCCCACGTCCTGGACCGACGACCGCGAGAGGTGCCGCGCGGCCGGGATCGACGACAGCATCGCGTTCGAGACGAAAGTCGCCATGGCCAAGTCCATGCTCCGCCGGGCGGTCCAGGACAAGATCCCCTTCCGGTGGGTAACGGCGGACGCCGGTTACGGCTACAGCAAGGGCTGGCGCCACGAGTTGGAACAGGCCGACGTCTTCCACGTCATGGCCACCACCCGCCACGACACGGTCGTGACCCGCTGGGCCATGGATCATCCCGTCCACGACCTGTTCCCCGGCTTGCCACGGCAGAAATGGAAGCATCGTTCTTGCGGAGCTGGGGCTCACGGCCCGCGCATCTTCGACTGGGCGCGCGTCGAGGTCCGCCCCTGGCACCGCGAGGACCGCCGCCACTGGGTCATCGCCCGCCGCAGCGTCAGCCGGCCCCAGGAGATTTCGTACTACATCGCCTACTGCCCCACCGACACCACCCTGGACCAGCTGATCCAGATCGCGGGCAGCCGGTGGGCTGTTGAAGAGTGCTTCCAGACCGCGAAGCAGGAGTGCGGCCTCGACGACTACCAGGTCCGCCGCTATCCCGGCTGGCACCGCCACATGACCCTGGCCATGGCCGCGCACGCCTGCCTGACCGTCCTGCGGGCCCAGGAGCTGGACGAGGAAAGCGCAGAAACGGATCCTCCCAGCTCATCCCCCTCAGCCTGGCCGAGATCAGACGCCTGATCAGCCGCCTCACCCAACGCCGAGCTCCATCGATCGACCACGTCATGCACTGGTCGGTCTGGCGACGCAGACGACAACAACAAGCCCGCCTCAGCCACCACAAACGACGCGGACACAGCCCATGACACCTGACCACCAGTCACACCAAACACCGTTGCAGTACTAGACCTCGACCAGAGTGATCTCGGTGGCCTTGACGCTGGTCCACACCGGTACGCCGTCTGCGAGGCCGAGTTCGAGTGCGGCCTGCGGAGTGATCTCCGCTACCAGGTCGGGCGCCTCGGCCGATGTGATGAGAACGCGGAGCCTGCTGCCGGCCGAGGTGATCTCCCGTACGGTGCCGGGCCAGACGTTGCGCGGGCTGCCCGACGGCCTGTCCCGGTGGACGGAGACGGCTTCGGGCGCGATGATCGCCAGCGCCCTGACGCCCTCGTCGAGCCCGTCGGCGACGACGAGCCGTCCGCCGCCGGTGAGAGTCAGACCGTCCGCCGAACCGGTGCCGGTCCAGGCGTTGCGGCCGAGCATCCGGGCCACCCAGGGCGACCGCGGGTGCAGGGTCACTTCGGTGGGCGGGGCGTCCTGGAGCGTACGGCCGTCGTCCAGTACGAGGACCCGGTCGGCCAGCGAGACCGCCTCCACCGGGTCGTGAGTGACGATCAGGCAGACCCCGGCGAAGCCGCTGAGATGCGTACGCAGGGTGTGCCGCACATGGGCCCGGGTGGTCTGGTCGAGCGCCGCGAGGGGCTCGTCGAGCAACAGCAGCCGGGGGCGGGCGGCGAGCGCCCTGGCGAGCGCGACGCGCTGGGCCTGGCCACCGGAGAGCTGGGAGGGCTTGCGGGCGGCGAGATGGCCGACGCCGAGCCGGTCCAGCCACTGGCCGGCCTCCCGGCGCGCCTCGGCGCGCGGCACCCGGCGCGAACGCAGGCCGTACGCGGTGTTGGTGAGCGCGCTCAGATGCGGGAAGAGCGCGCCGTCCTGCGGAACCCAGGCCACCCCCCGGCGGTGCGGCGGCAGCGGGCTGACGTCGATGTCGCCGAGCCGCAGCTCCGCGCGGGCGCGCGGGGTCAGGCCGAGGAGGGCGCGCAGCAGGGTGGTCTTGCCCGCGCCGTTGGGGCCGACCACCGCGATGGTGGTGCCCGGCTCCGCGTCGAGCGTCAGCTCGTTGAAGCCGGTGACCACCGCGTGCAGCGGCCAGCGCTCCTGCGGGGCCGGGGACTTGCTCCCGGCGTTCGGGCCGGTCCCGTCCGCGCCCGGTGCGCCGCCCGCCGTGGTGTCGGCCGGTCCGAAGCCGGGGAGCGGCCGGTCGGTGTCGTCCGTGTCGTCGGCCGGGCGTACGGCTTTCCCGGAACGCGCGGACGTCCCGCCGGTCCAGCGCCCGCGCAGGGCCACCAGGACCGCCATCGCGATGACAAGAAGCAGCAGCGATACGGAGGTTGCGGCCGTGGGTGAGTCCTGCAGCAGCAGATACACCTGCAACGGCAGCGTCTGGGTGGCACCGGGCAGGTTCCCGGCGAAGGTGATGGTCGCCCCGAACTCACCGAGCGCCCGCGCCCAGGTCAGCGCGGCGCCCGCGGCCAGCCCCGGCGCGACCATGGGCAGGGTGACGGTGAAGAACACCCGGACCGGCGAGGCACCGAGCGAGGCCGCGGTCTCCTCGTAACGGGGCCGCAGCCCGGCGAGCGTGCCCTCCAGGCTGATGACCAGGAACGGCATCGCCACGAACGTCGCCGCGACCACCGCGCCCGAGGTATGGAAGGGCAGCGTGATGCCGAAGGTGTTCTCCAGCCAGGGGCCGAGCACACCCCGGCGGCCGAACCCGAGCAGCAGCGCCACTCCCCCGACGGTCGGCGGCAGCACCATCGGCAGCAGGACGAGAGAGCGTACGAGCGCCTTGCCGGGAAAGTCGACCCGCGCGAGCACCCAGGCCAGCGGCACCCCCAGGAGCAGCGAGACGCCCAGGGCCCAGAAGGAGACCTCCAGCGACAGCCGCAGCGCCTGCGTCGTGTCCGGGCTGGTCAGATTGGCGCCGAGCTCACCCCATGAGGTGCGCGCCAGAATGCCGATCAGCGGCATCAGCAGGAAACCGACCCCGATCAGCGCGGGCACCGCGAGGGCTATGGGAGAGCCGGTGCGCGGTGTACGGACGCGGGTGCGGATGCTTCTCATCGGGGTTCCTGTGATCGGGATGCCGGATATCGGTTACCGGATGTCGGGTACCGAATTCCGGATGCCGACGGACGGAGTGCCGGAGCCGCGGCCGCGAGTCCGTACAAGGCGGCTCCGTACAAGGCGGGGTCCATACAAGGCGAATCCGTACGGGGCTGTCCACCGTCCGTGCGACAAGGACAGCCCCGTACGGCCGTGTTGGAGGCAGCGCGCGTACTACGGCTTCTGGAAGCCCGCGCCCTGGAGGATCTTCTGCGCCTCGGGGCTGTCGAGCCAGGTGACGAACGCGGCGGCCGCGGCCGAGTTCTTCGATCCCTTGACGGTCGCCGCCGGGTAGGAGGCGACGGCGTTCTGCGCGTCGGGGATGGTGACCGTGTCGACCTTGCCGGGCGCCGTGGCGGCGTCCGTCTTGTAGACGATGCCCGCGTCGGCCTCGCCCAGCTCGACCTTGGACAGGACGGCGCGGACGTTCACCTCCTGCGAGACCGGCTTCACCTTGATCTTCTGCGCGTCCAGCACCTTCTGGCTGTAGTTGCCCACCGGCACCTGGGGTGCGGCGAGGACGACCTTCAGCTTGCTGTTGGAGAGGTCTTTCAGGCTGTGGACCTTGTCCGGGTTGCCCTTGCGGGTGACGATGACCAGACGGTTCTTGGCGATGATCTCCGGCTTGCCGACCTCGGACTTGAGACCGTCCATGGTCTTGGTGTCCGCCGTGACCAGAGCGTCGGCCGGGTCACCCTGCTTCACCTGGGTGGCGAGGTCCTGGGAGCCGGCGAAGGAGTACTTGATCGTCGTGCCGGGGTGCTCCTTCTCGTACACCTTCTTCGCGGTGCCGAACACATCGGTCAGCGAGGAGGCCGCGAGGACGGTCAGATCGGCCTTCGGCGTACCGGAGGCAGCGGCCTTCGCGCCGGTGTCCTTCTTGCTGTCGTCCTTGCCGCCACAGGCGGCCAGCGGCAGCAGCAGGGCTGCCGTGACGATCGCGGTCGCGGTACGGCGGCGGGTGAAGATGCGAGACATGAGGGTGGAACTCCTTGAGGGACGGGCGGCAGAGGTTGCTGCCCGAGCGGATGGGGATGAGCCACGCCGAATGGGGGCCTCCCGGCTCGGGTTGCTCCGAGGATTCGGGGAAGGGCGACGCCGCTGTGTTGGGGAGCTGATTGCGGGAGCGGGCACCTGAGCCGGCACGGGGCTCAGGTCCTGTCGATGTGCACACTGGTCGACTTGACGCGGGCGGTGGCCTGCATGCCGACCTCCAGGCCGAGTTCCTCGACGGCCTCCCTGGTGAGGAGGGAGACCATCCGGTGAGGGCCGGCCTGGATTTCCACCTGGGCTGCCACATCGCCGAGTTTCACGGCGGTGACGATGCCCGGGAAGGCGTTGCGCGCCGAGGTGTAGGACGCACCGTCCTCGCCTGCTGCGTTCTGCCCGATCTCGATCGAGAAGGCGGCCAGATCGCGTCCGTCGATGAGTCGGCGGCCGGCTTCATCGCGGTGGGTCGCGACTCTGCCGGCATCCGCCCAACGACGAGCGGTGTCGGGGCTGACGCCGAGCAGACGAGCCGCCTGACCGATCGTGTAGGACTGCATATGCGGAAAGATATGCCCAGTTGGCTCGCATTTGCAATTCATCAGGCGAAGCTATATGGCAGATGCCGCAGCCCTTGGAGGAAGACCCGAAGTACCGTTCGGGGACAGGGAGGGCGCGTGGGAACGCGAGCGGAAGGAGGGGGACGTAGCATCGCAAATCCGACATCCCACTCTTCCTGCGAGGTTCCTCCATGTCTCTGAGCATCCGCAACCAGCTCCCCGGCACCGTCACCGGCGTCACCGACGGAGCGGTCATGGCGACCGTCAAGGTGCACCTCGGCGGCGGCCAGGAGGTCACCGCAGCGATCACTCTGGAGGCCGCGCGGGAGCTGGGGATCGCCGAGGGGGTCGCCGTACAGGCCCTGATCAAGTCCACCGAGATCTCCCTGGCGACCGGCACGGTCACCGGGCTGAGCATCCGCAACCGGCTTCCGGGCACGGTCACCGACGTCACGACGGGCGGAGCCATGGCGAGCATCAAGGTCTCCGTCGAAGGAGCCGAGCTGACGGCGGCCATCACCAAGGAGTCGGCCGCCGAGCTCGGTCTCGCACCGGGCTCGTCCGTCATCGCACTCATCAAGTCCACCGAGGTCTCCCTCGCCACGGCGTGACGGCCTCCGCTCCCGCCACTGCGACAGCGGCCCCGGCGGGAGCGGTTGCGGCGGGAACGGACACGAGTACGGGTACGGGTACGGCAGCTACGGCTACAGGTCGGCAAAGGCGCAGCTGCCGACCCAGACACTCGTGATCGCGCTGATGTAGCGCGCGCCGCAGCGGTCGGACGGGACCACCAGCTGACTGCCCGCCATGTCCAGGCCGCGCCCGTCCAGGGCGGTCGCCAGCAGGATCGGCGAGTCGGCGAAGTCCGCGTCGATCTCCGCCCAGGACAGCACCGTACGGTGCCCGTCCCCGCCGGTGACGGCCAGCAGGAAGCGGGAGCGGTCCTTGCGCCGCACCGGATCGAAGGCCGGCCGCGCGTCGCCGACGACGTCGCGCAGCAGCGGCCCTTCGAAGGTGTGGTGCTGCGGGCCGTTCTTGGCGCAGTCGAAGACCACATCCGCCCGGTGCTGCCCCCACCGGGCCCGCAGATCCGCCACCGTCAGCGCTATGGGCCGGATCAACTCGCCTTTGAGCACAAAGCTCTTGGGCGCCAACGGGGCAGCACGGACGGAGCGAGACGGTGCGCTGATTCCACTCATGGGGTTCCCCCTCCAGGCGGGCCACTCGGCGTCCGCCCTTGCCTGGAGCCCATGATGCCCACCGCGCCAGCCCCTGAACCACATATGCGGGACGATTCGGCCCATCAGGCTCGCTGATAGGAGTGAAGAGAGCCCTGAAAGGCGGCATACGCGAGATTCCTGGCGGGGTGGTGCTACTCATCCAGGCCCCGCGCCCGCCGGTCCATGGCAAGCCATACGCGGTCGCGGGTGACCGGAAGCTCGGTGAAGCGGATGCCGGTGGCGTCCCGCAGCGCGTTCGCCAGGGCCGGGGCGACCGGGTTGAACGGGCTCTCGCTCATGGACTTCGCGCCCAGCGGGCCGATCGCGTCGTCGGTCTCCATGAAGTGCACCTCGGTACGGGGCACATCGGCGTAGGCGGGCAGCCGGTACATACGGAAGGCGGGCGTGGTGACCTGGCCGCGGTCTCCGAGCCGTACGTTCTCGAAGAGCGTGGCACCCAGCGCCTGGGCCACACCTCCTTCGACCTGGCCGCGGCACTGCATCGGGTTCATCACCTTGCCCGCGTCCGCCGCGTGCACACTGCGCAGGATGCGGATCTCTCCGCTGCCCGGGTCGACGGCGATCTTGAACCACTGGGCGTTGAACGCCACCGAGCGGGGCGTGCCGCCGAAGTGGCCGTCCTCGGCGAGTTCCTGGCCCGCGGCCTGCGCTGCCGCGTACAACTCCTTGAGCAGCAGGCGGCGTTCACCGCACTCCACGGCTTCCTCGACCAGCCGGCAGTCCTCCTTGGCCACCCCGAGATGGGCGGCGGCGAAGGAGAGCAGCGACGCCGCGAGCGCCTGTGATGCCCGCAGGGTCGCCTTGCCCGCCACCACGGTGCCGGTCGAGCCGAAAGCGCCCGTGTCGTGGCGCACCACATCCGTGTCCGACTGGCGGATGGTGATCTGCTCGACGGTCGTGCCGAGTTCGCCCGCGGCGACCTGCCGGTGCACGGTGGTGGTGCCGTTGCCGAACTCGGCCGTACCGACGGCGAGGTCGAAGGTGCCGTCGGCGAGCAGGGTGACGCGCGCGTCGGCGATGTGGCCGCCGGGCGGTCCGGTGGCGATCATCGAGAGGGCCGAGCCCTCGCCGACGAGCCATCCGGCGGGCACGGAACCGCCCGGCGGCGAGGCCAGCGGACCCTTCGTCTGCCCCTTCTCCTGCTCCTGCTCCTGCTCCTGCTCCTGCTCCTGCTCCTGTGCCGCGCGGACGATACCCAGGCACTGGTCGAGCCCGTAGCTCGCGATGTGCAGGTCCTCCTCCTCACCGTCGGCGGTGATCATCGGCTCGCCCGCCTTGATGATGTTGCGCGCCTTCAGCTCCATCGGGTCCATGTCCAGCTGCCTGGCCAGCTCGTCGAGCACGGACTCCATACCGAAGACGACCTGCCCGAGCCCGTACCCCCGGAACGCGCCCGCCGGAACGGCATGGGTGTAGACCGAGTAACCGTCCGCCTTCTTGTTGGGACAGCGGTACACCGACAGGGACTCGCCGCAGGCGTGGAACATCACGGCCGGGCCGTGGTTCCCGTACGCCCCCGTGTTGGAGACCACCCGCAGCTGGAGCGCGGTGAGCGTGCCGTCGCGCCGGGCCCCGGCCTTGATGCGGATACGGAACGGATGGCGGGTGGTGGCGCCGTAGAACTGCTCTGCCCGGGTGTACTCCAGCTTGACCGGGCGGCCCGTCCGCATCGCGGCGAGCGCGACGATGTCCTCGACGATCATCTCCTGCTTGCCGCCGAACCCGCCGCCGACCCGGCCCGCGACCACGCGCACCTTCTCCAGCGGCAGTTCGAAGAGGACGCAGAGGGCGCGCCGGGTCAGGAACGGGGTCTGGCTGCTCGTCCGTACCATCAGCCGCTGTCCTTCGGGCGGAGCGGGAATCCCGGCCGTGCGGCCGGTGGACCCTTCCTCCTCTTCCCTCTCGGACTCTTCCGCCTCGGGCTCCTTCCCTTCGGGCTCTTTCCCCTCGGGCTGCTTCCCCTCGGCGCTGTCGGCGCTGTCGGCGCGGCCGGCCTCGTCCGTTTCGCCTGCCCTGCTGATCCTGTCGACCCCCACGGCGGAGCCCACCTCGCCGCCCGGGCCCTCGTTCATGGGCTCGAACCAGGCGACCGCCCCATGCGTCTCCAGGCTGGCGTGCTGCACCCGCTGGGTGCGGAAGTCCTGCTCGTACACCACATCGGCCTCGGCGAACCCGGCCTCGACGTCGCCGATCTCCCCGTGCGCCTCACCGACGACGTTGTCCTGCGGGCGGGAGATACGGGCCTTCTTCGCGTCCTTGGCGTGTACGACGGGGGCGCCCGGCAGCATCGCCTCCTCCGGGTCGAACACGGCGGGCAGCACCTCGTAGACGACCTCGATCCGGCGGCACCCCTCCTCGGCGGCCCCCTCGCTGTCGGCGACGACCGCGGCGACGCGCTGGCCGACATAACGCACGGTGTCGTCGAGCAGCCGGGTGTCGTCCGGGTCCTCCTCGGAGTGTTCGTGGCGGGCGGTGGAGTACAGCCGCTCCGGCGCGTCGTAGTGGGTCAGGACGGTGTGCACGCCGGGCACCCGCAGTGCGGCCGAGGTGTCGATGGAGACGATGCGGGCGTGCGCGTGCGGGGAGCGCAGCAGCTTCATGTGCAGCAGTCCCGGCACCTCGATGTCGAAGGTGTAGCGCGCGGTACCGGTGACCACCTGCGGTCCCGCCGGGGCGGGCAGGCTGCGGCCGACGGCCTTGCCCGCGCAGGGCGCCTCCGCGTGCTTGACCCCGCGGATGGAGTCCTCGATCGCCCGGTAGCCGGTGCAGCGGCACAGGTTTCCCTTGAGCGCCCTGGGCAGGTCGGTCAGCTGGTCCTCGTCGAGCGCCGCGGTGGTCATCAGGAACCCGGCGGTGCAGAACCCGCACTGGAAGCCCTGCGCGTCGAGGAACTTCTGCTGTACGGGGTGGAGTTCACCGTCCTCCGCCAGCCCCTCCACGGTGGTGACCGAACGGCCTTCGGCGCGTACGGCGGGGTAGAGGCAGCTGTGCACGGGCTCACCGTCCACATGCACCGTGCACGCCCCGCAGTCCCCCGCGTCGCACCCCTTCTTCACACCGAACCAGCCGCGGTCCCGCAGATAGGTCCGCAGACACTGTCCGGGGCGGGGCTCGGCATCGAACCGCTTCTTGTTCACTTCGATCTCGTAGGTCATCGCGCACCGCCCTCGGTGAGTTCGGAACGGATCTCCTCGGCGAGGCGCAGCGCCATGTGGCGGCGCCACTCGGGGAGCCCGTGAATGTCGTCGAACCAGTCGTCGCCCTGGATCTTCCGCAGGATCGCCGCGCGCAGTTCGGCCGCTGTCGGCGGCAGCGGAAACCAGAACCGGAACGGCCGTACGGTCGAGGCCGTGACGGTGATGGCCAGCGAGCCGTCCAGCGGGTCGAGCGCACCGACGATCAGCGAGCCGGAGCGGCCGAGCCCGTAGAGCGACGCCTGCCGGAACGCCGTACGGGAGGCGAGTGCGCGGGCGGGCAGGGTGACCGAGCGGAGCAACTCCCCCTGGCCCAGGTTCTTGACCCCGGCACCGATGATGAAGTCGGTGACCGGCAGGCGGCGCAGGGATCCGTCCTGCGCGCGGAGCAGGCAGACGCCGTCGAGCCCGGCGGTGAGCGAGATCATCGGGCCGGCCGGCAGACCGTTGCAGAGGTTCCCGCCGAGGGTCGCCATGTTCCAGATCTTGAACGAGGCGAGGAAGGCCCGGCAGCACTGCTCGACGAGTGGCGCCGCGGGGGCCTGCCAGGACTTCCCGAACCGGGAGAGCTGCGCGATCGTGCAGGTCGCCGCGATCTCCAGATCGCCGTTCGGCAGCTCCTTCAGCGGCTCCCAGCCCATCCGGCTGAGGTCGATCAGCCGCCGCAGCCGGGGCTGGGGCTCGGAGAAGAGGTAGGTGCCGCCGCCCAGCCAGTAGTCGCCGGGCCGCCATACCGGCTTGGTGCGCGCGTCGCACACGTCGGCCACTGTGTTGAGGTCCATACCGCTCCCCCTTTTTCCTTCTCCGGGCTCTTCGCGCTCCCGGCTCGTGCTCCCGGTTCGTGCTGCTCGGGGTTTCCGCTTCTCGGGCCGCCGCCGCTTCGGGCGGCGCTCCGCGGGCCGCCTGGACTGTGTCCGGCGCCCGCACCGTTGGCACGTACTCCGTCAGTGAAGCAACGCGCCACGGTCCGGCACGACTGGTTTCAGCCACGGAAATCCGCCAGGTCCCCAGCACGATGGTTGGATGATCAACCAAGAGGCATTCCGGCACGGCTCCCTAGCATTTACGATGGCTCCACTCGCACTCGCCTAGTGAATGTGAGATGCCGGATCTTCAGGTCGGGCGCCGCACAAGGAGCCAGAGCATGCACGTCGAACAACTTCTCCAGCTCGAATCGCTCGATCTGGCCCTGCTCTGGGGGGAGCGCCCGCTCCTCACCCGGGAAATCAGCGGTGTCACCGCGACGGACCTGGAGGACCCGGCACGCTTCCTCCAGCAGGGCGAGATCGTGCTGAGCGGGCTGGTCTGGTGGAGCCCCGGCGACAGCCCGGCGAAGACCGACCACTTCGTCTCGGCGCTCCGCTCGGCCGGGGCGACAGCGCTCCTCGCGGGGGAGGAGACCCACGGCACCGTCCCCGGAGTCCTGGTCGACTCCTGCCGCGAACACGGCGTCCCGCTGCTCTCCGTACCGGCCCAGACGAGCTTCCGCGCCATCACCGAGGCGGTCTATCTGCGCCAGTGGGGCGACCTCAGCCGCCGCCCGGCCCACCACTACGCGCTGCCCGAGAACGTCCGGACGGAGCTGGCCAGGCTGCTCGCGGACGGCGCGGGCCCCGACGAACTCCTGGACCGCGCCTTCGCCCACCTCGGCCGGCTGCCCTGCTACCTGCTCGCGGCCGGGGGCCGCACCCTCGGCCGTACGCCGTCCGCCCCCGAGCTGCCCGTACAGCGGGCCGCCGGGCTGCTGCGGGACACCGCCCGGGACACCACCCGGGTCGCCCTGCGCATCGAGGCGGACTCGGGCCCCTACGACACCTGGCACCTCTACCTCCCCGACCCGGCGGAGGCCCCGCCGCGCGTACTCCACGAGATCGCCGACGTGATGGCCCAGTACCGTCACGCCCTCGACCGCCACCGGGCGGCGGAGCGGCGGACGGCCGACGAACTGCTGGCCCTGGTCGACTCCCCGGTGGCCGACGCGACGGCGCTGGACTCCGCGCTGACCGCCTGCGGGCTCCCGGCGCACGGCCACTACCGCGTGATCGTCGCCACGCTGGGTGCCTACGGATCGCAGCAGAACGAGGGGACCGGCGCGCGGGCCGCGCTCACCGAGGCGCTGAGCCATGCCGCGGCCGGCCCGTTCGCCGTGGGGCTGCGGCCGGGCGGCGCGGCGGTGGCCGTCCTGCACACCGGCCAGGACGGCGACCGCCGCACCGCCGGGCGGCCCGCGGTCGACCAGGCATGGTCACTGCTGCACGCCTGCGCCCCGGAGACACCGCTGCACGCCGGCATCAGCGACAGCACCCCGGGGCCCAGCGGCCTCAACTCCGCTCTCGGGCAGGCGCGTTACGCCCTGGCGGCGGCCGCCACCGCCGACGCCGGAGCCGACCGGGTCACCGCGGTCGACGACCTCACCTCACTGGACGCACTGCTGGCGGGCATCCCCACCGACGTACGCACGGCCTTCAGCGCCAACGCCCTGGGCCCCCTGTCCGACAGCTCCAGCAGCTCGCACCGGGTGCTGCTGGAGACACTGGAGGCCTTCCTCGACCACAACTGCTCCTGGACCCGCACCGCGGAGGCCCTGCATCTGCACGTCAACACGGTGCACTACCGCATCCAGCGCGTGGAGGCCCTGACCGGCCGCGGGCTCTCCAACCTGGACGACAAACTCGATCTGCACGCGGCACTGAAGTGCCGCTGACGGACCGCCGCTGACGCCCTCCGTCGCCGGCTCTCACGGCCTGCGGTCTCTCAGGCGTCCAGGGCGGTGATGGCATCGGCCAGGCGGTGCAACTGGCGAGCGAGCCGGGTGCGTTCGGCGGGCGGGAACTGCGCCAGGGTGCGGGTCTGGCGTTCGGCCCGTGCCGCCCACTGATCCACCGGCTACCGGCTACCGGCTACTGCCTGTCGATATGAACGTTGGTCGACTTCACGCGCGCCGTCGCGGTCACCCCGACGACGAGCCCCAGCTCATCGACGGCCTCCCGGCTCACCAGGGAGACCAGCCGGTGCGGCCCGGACTGGATCTCGACCTGGGCGACCACGTCGTCAACGACGACCCGGGTGACGATCCCCGCGAAGGAGTTCCGTACGGAGGTGTGGACCTCCCCCGGCACCGGATGCAGGCCCTCGGCCCGCCCCTTGGCGAAGGCGGCGAGGCTCACCCCGTCGATGACGCGGTTCCCCGAACCGTCCCGGTCCATGGCGATCTGCCCCCCGTCGGCCCAGCGGCGGACGGTCTCAGGACTCACACCGAGCAGTCCCGCTGCCTGGCCAATGCTGTACGACGGCATTCCAGCACCCTAGAGCCTCCCGTCCCGATGGCGGACGACGGCGTCATGGTGCGGGTGGTGTCGGCACGTTCCGCTGTGCGCGCGGCGACGAGGGCGGCACCGGTGTCGGCGGTGCGGCCGCACCGGCCGCACCGGGCAGGGCTTGCGTATCCGGCATAGCATGTTGCCCGTGCCGCAAGACGATGGGGAGTTCGACCGCCTCGTACGCCAACGGATCCGCGCGCTGCGCGTGGCGCAGGGCTGGTCTCTGGACGAGCTGGCCACCCGCGCCCGGCTCAGCCCCTCCACGCTCAGCCGGATCGAGAACGGTCAGCGCCGCCTCGCTCTGGACCAGCTCTTCACCCTCGCCCGCGCGCTGGACACCACGCTCGACCAACTGATCGAGACGGCCACGGACGACGTCATCTCCAGCCCGGTGATCGACTCCGCCCACCAGCTGATGCGCTGGCCCGTCCGGGCGGACCCGGGCATGAGCGTCGTACGCCGGCGCATGACGAACCCACCGCCCGACAGCCCGTCACGTATGCGCGCCCACCCGGGGCGCGAATGGTTCGTCGTCCTCTCCGGCACTGCCGTGCTGCTCCTGGGCGACCGGCGCTTGCGGGTGGAGACCAACCAGGCCGCCGAGTTCCCCACGATGGTCCCGCACGCCATCGGTGCCGCAGGCGGGCCGTGCGAGGTCCTCGGCATCTTCGACCGCGACGCCCGCCGCGGCCACCAGCGCGACGACGACAGCACCGGGGACCCGGACAGCCCGTCGCGTTGATCCCGGCCGCCCCCCCTGCGGCCCCCGGCGACTCCTCGCCGCGGCGCCTCCCTAGCTCATTCCGTAGCCCATTCCGTGCCGGCTGCTTGCGCGGCCGGCACGGAAAGCGTCCACCCTCTTGCTCTTCCGGGAAGCGACCGGGCCGCACCCACGTGATCCTCGTAGCGTGGGCGCCATGACACACCCCTCCCCGCACGCGGCGCACGACCACGGCGCCCACCCGGCCCACGCACCGGAGCACGACACCGACGGCCAGGCGGAGCTTCTCGACCTGGACGCCGAGGTGCTCGCCGAACACACCGCCTCCATCACCGCATGGCTGCCCGTCGCAGCCGACCCCCGCCACATCGTGGATCTGGGCTGCGGAACGGGAGCCGGCACCCTCGCACTGCTCAAGCGCTTTCCCCGGGCCGTTGTGACCGCGGTCGACACCTCGGCCGACCACCTGCAACGCCTGCGGCACAAGGCCGGGGCAGCGGGCCTCGCCGACCGGGTGCACACCGTGGAGGCCGACCTCGACAGGGCCTGGCCAGAGCTCGGCACGCCCGAACTGGTGTGGGCATCAGCCTCCATGCACCACATGGCCGACCCCGACCGCACCCTGCGCCGGGTCCACGACACACTCGCCCCCAACGGGCTGTTCGCCGTCGTCGAACTGGCAGGCTTCCCGCGCTTCCTGCCCGAGAACGCCCCGGCAGACCGTCCCGGACTCGAAGAACGCTGCCACACCGCACTCGACCGCCACCATGCCGAGCAGGTGCCCCACCGCGGCGCCGACTGGGGGCCGAAGCTGACCGCCGCGGGCTTCACCGTCGAGGGCGAACGCGTCGTCACCGTCAACATCGGCCCACCCCACACCGAGGCCGTCGGCCGCTACGCACTCGGCAGCCTGACCCGCATACGCGGCGGCGTCGCCGAGACGCTGCCGGCCGAAGACCTCGCCGCTCTCGACCGACTGCTCGACACCGAGAGCCCCCACAGCATCCTGCGCCGCGACGACCTGACCGTACGCACCGAGCGCACGGTGTGGGCCGCCCGCCGCCCCTGAGCACCGCGCCCCGCTCCCCCTCCGGCAGACCGCGGAGAGGGAGCGGGGCGATGGGAACCGACCGGATCAGACGGACGACCGGTACCTTCGGCGGATCAGCCAGGCCCCGCAGCAGGCAACGGCCGCGGCCAGACCGCCGCCCGCGAGCGCGGCCGGTGTGCTCGCCGGTGTGCTCGCGGATGTGCTCGCCGTCGCCGATGTGCGGTGGTCCGGGCCCGCCGAAGAAGCCGAGGCACCCGTCGGGAAGCCGCCGATCATGCCCGCCTTCCGGTAGCCGGAGCCGGGGAGCTTGTCGGCGTACCGGCTGTGGACGAGCTTCCGGTACGTGGCGAGCGGCACGCCCGCCTTGCCGACTTCGGCGCGGGCCGGGCCGTTCAGCGGCAGGACGTCGCCGCTGTGGACCCGGTACCAGGCCGTGGTCTGCGGCTCGGAGAAGACCAGGTCGCCGTGGGCCCGGCCGGGGTACGAGACCTCGTCCGAGCCGGAGATCGTGTTGATGACGGACCAGTGGCCCGAGTGCTGGTCCCGGCCGATCCAGACGCTCGCCGGCACGCCCTTGGCCGAGGTCGCCCCGACGGCCGCGAAGGCGAACCGGGCGACCGGCACGGACGCCGAACCACCCTTGACGAAGGCCGGGTTGAGGACGTACACCGCCTGAGCCGTACGGGAGACCCGGGGGTTCTCCTTGGCGGCGGCAGCGGCGAGCGCCTTCTCGGCGTGCGGTACCAGGCCCTTGTCGCCCGCGGTCCGCGCGTCGAGCTGGGCGAAGAACGTGGCGAGACCGCTGACCGCAGGACCGGTCGACGCCGCCGAAGCGGCACCGGCCAGCTCGGCCGGGGACGGAGCTGCGGGCCCGGCCGGAGCGGGCGCCGCGAACGCCGTTCCGGAGGCCAGCGCCAGAGCGATCACGGCCAGTGGCGCGGCGAGCAGCCGCGACCGTACACGGGAGTTCGATTCGGTGGTGGTCATCGCGCGCCTCACCTCTCCCCGTACAGGGACTGGCCCCACTGGAACTGGGAGTTGCTGACGTAGCTGCTGTAATTCATCTGCCCGTAGCGGGGGTTGGACGGCCACGGGTCGGCGTACAGGAGGGTCTGACTGCTCGCGTCGTACCCGTACAGGACGTTCGCGTGCCCGCCGCCCGCTGTCCAGTAGATGCCGGCCTCCACGGGCGAACCGGCGTCGATGGACCGGGCGACGGTACTGAAGGACGCGGCGCCGGTGACCTGGCCGACGCTCGTCATCCCGGTTCCGGCCCAGGCGTTCTGCACATCGGTCAGTTCACCGGGCTGGTTGGGGCAGGGGGTACCGGCCGGAAGGCCGCGGGCGTAGTCGCAGAACGTGTTCTGGCTGACGCCGCTGCCGTGGCCGAGGAACTGCGCGATGGACAGGCCGGTGGCATCCCAGCACCACTCGTCCTGCTGCTGGGTCTGCTCGGTGAAGTCGAGCTGCCCGGACGCGCCGTACGACGTGCCGCGCCCGGCGGCCTGGGCGGAACCGGAGGAGGCTGCGGAGGCGGACGCCGCGCAGGGTATGAGCAGCCCGACGGCGGCGAGGGCCGCCAGGAGCAGGTTCCGCGTACGGCGACCGGACAACTGCGCCGTGGGGGGCGGGGAAGCGGCTCGATCCGGTGGGGTACCGCGTTTCCGGAGGGTCATCGTCACTCCTGACTCGGTCAACTCGACGCCCGGGGAGCAGGCGCTTCGAGTGGGGGGATTGAGGGAGGTGCGGGTACGGAGGAAGGTGCGGGTGAGGAACGTCTGGACCATAGGAGCGGCCGGCCCCGCGCAGCACCCCTGCTGACCGAAGGCAAGGGGTTCCCCCGTACCCACCGCCCCCTGGGGCCTTCCGTCCGGATCGGGCCGGGAGCCGTCCGGCGGCCGGTCACGGGGCGGGACCGGTGCTTGCCCGCACCTCTTGACGCCCGTCAGGGCGAGGGCCACCATGCTCCCCACCGGTCCTGGGACGAGCCGAACCCGGCCGGCGACGACGAGGAAGCCCATGCCCAACACCGTGCAGGGGGAGCGCCGGGAGATCATCGACCGGCTCGACAGTGAACTCGCCGCCCACGGTGGCGTTCTGCTGCACGGCCCCGCCGGCATCGGCAAGACCTTCGTGGCCCACGCGCTCGCCGACCGCGGCAGGACCCGTGGTGACCTGGTTCTTCTCACGGGCCCCGAGGAGGCCGAGCGGCTGCTGCCGTACTCGGCGGTCGCCGATCTCTTCCGTACGCTGAACGACGGTCAGCTGCACGCACTCCCCGCCCCGCAGCGCTCGGCCCTGCGCGGCGTGCTGCGCCGTGAGCCGGCAGCTCCGGAGGGGCCCGATCCCGTGGCGCTGCGCCTGGCCGTGGTGACGCTGCTGGTCTCGCTCGGCGCGGGCCGCCCGGTGCTGCTGGTGATCGACTCGGCGCAGCTGGTCGACGCGGCCAGCGCGCAGCTCCTGGCCTTCGCCGCCCGCAGGACGGACCCGGCACGGGTGCGGACGCTGGTCACCGAGACCACCGCACCCGGCGCCGCTCCCGCCGCCGGGCCCGCGCTGTGTCCGCGGACGGCGCGGGAGTTCGTACTGCCGCCGCTGTCCCTCACGGAACTGTCCGGATGGCCCGGGAACCACGGACTCCCCCACTGGCTGCTGCGCGAGGTGTACGGAACGAGCGCGGGCAACCCACTGTTCGCGCTGGAGCTGATCCGCGCCGCCACCGCCCTGCCGGAGCCGCCGGCCAGGGACGATCCGCTGCCGCTGACGGAGCGGTTGCATGTGCTGCTGGGGCGGCGGCTGGGCGATCCGGGACCGGACGACCGGTGGGTCCTGCTGCTGGCGGCGCTCACGACGGAGCCGACGCCCGGTCTGCTGCGCCGGGCCGTCACCGACCCCGTGACACCGGGGCCCCGGCTGTCCGCCGCGGACGTCGATCCGGTCGTCTCCGGGGCGTGCCGGGCCGGGCTCCTCACCGGGGACGGGGATGCGCTCCGGTTCGCCCATCCGATGCTCGCCGCCGCGCTGCGGAGCTGCCCCGCCGCCGACCTCCGTGCCGCGCACGCCTGCCTCGGCGGGGCCGTGACCGATCCGCTCGAACGCGTACGCCATCTCGCGCTGGCCGCCACGGGCCCGGACGGGGCGCTGGCAGACGCGCTGGCCGCGGGCGCGGAACAGGCGCGCCGCCGGGGGGCCAAGGAGACCGCGGCGCAGCTCGGGCGGCTGGCGCTCCTGCGGACTCCCGCCACGCAGGGCGCAGTACTCGTCGAGCGGGCCCTCGCCGGAGCCCAACTGGCGTACGACGCGGCCGACTACGAGCTGACCCGCGAGCTGGCGCGTTCCGCGCTGCGGGGCGCGGCATCACCCGCTCAGCGCGTCCAGGCGTGTCTGCTCGTCATCCACGCCTCCAACCAGGCGCTGCACGAGGCGGCGGAGGTCTTCGACGAGATGCTGGTGAGCGTCGGCGACGACCTGGGGCTGCATGCCCAACTGCACTACGCGCGGGCGCTGCGGGCGCACATCACGGACGGCGAGACGGCGCTGGCCCGGGTCGAGGCGGCGCGGGCGGCGGCGCTGGCCCGCCGGGCCACCGACCGTACGACCGAGCTGATGGCGCTGTCCCTTGAGGCGTTCACGGCAGCGGTGCTGGGCCGGGCCGACGCGGCCGAGCCGCTGGCACGGGCGCTGTCGACCCCGCAGGACAGCGGCCTCTCGGGCGGTCACAACGGTCCCAGAGCGATCAAGGCGAGGCTCGACCTGTTCGCCGACCGCCATCAGGAGGCCGCCGGTGCACTCACGCTGCTGCTCCAGCGGGCCAGGGACAGCGGCACGGTGGAGGACGTGATCTTCCTGCTCTGCGCGTCGATCGATGTCGATCTGCGGGCCGGACGGAGTGCGGCGGCTCTGGCGTCGGCCGGTGAGGTGTCCCGGCTGAGCCGGGAGATCGGGGTCCGGCTCGGCCCGGTGCCGCACAGCCTGGCGCTCGCCGAGGCGGCGGGCGGCGAGCTGTCCCGGGCGGCCGCGCTGGCCCGCGAGGGGGTGGCGGTCGCCCGCTCCCGGCACGACCAGATCTTCCTGCCGCTGGCCCTCTGCGCCCTGGGTCATGTGCAGGCGCGCTCCCAGGATCCGGCAGGCGCAGTCGAGACCCTGGGCCAGGCGCGGGACATAGCCGAACGGCGGGGAATCGTCGACCCGTTGGCCGTCCCGTGGGCCGTCGACCTCACCGAGGCGCTGGTCGCCGTCGGGGACCACGAGCGGGCCGAATCCGTGGCCGGTGAGGCACTCCTGACGGCGGACCGGCTGTCGCGGCACGGGGTGTCGGCGTCGCTGCGCCGCGCGAGAGCGCTGTGCCGGGCAGCGGGTACGGACCGTGCGGCGGCCCGCGAGGCGGTGACCGAACTCCACCGGGCGGCCGACTGCCACCGGGACGCCGGGCTGCTGATCGAATACGGCCGTGACCTGCTGGCACTGGGCACGGTCGAATGGCGCCAGCGGCACACGACGGCAGCGGCCACCGCATGGCGCCGGGCGGCCACCGTATTCCGGGACTGCGCCGCACACCCCTGGCTGCGTCAGGCGGCGGCCGAACTGTCCAGGACCGGACGCCCCACGGCCGGCCCTCACGGTGGCATGGAGGGCGACCCCGCCCCCACGCTGACGGGCATCGAGCACCGGATCGCCACCATGGTCGCCGCGGGCTCGACCAACCGGGAGGTGGCCACGGGTCTGTTCCTGGCGGTGAAGACAGTGGAGTCGAGCCTCACCAGGATCTACCGCAAACTGGGCGTCCGGTCCCGCACGGAACTGGGCGTCCTGCTGAGAACTCCGCCGGGACTGCCGCGCTGAGCGCCGGGCGGCCCTCACCTCCTGCGCCGAGGACGGTCGTAGGGGCGGCGTTACGACGGCGCCGTGGTTGGGTGGGCGGGTGACGACCACCGCATCGCAGGAAGCGTTCCTCCAGTCCTTCCACGCCGAGCACCCGGCAGTGACCGCAGAGGCGTTCGGCGGCGGCCGGGCTCCGGACGGCCGGTCCAGTTACCAGATCCTGTGCGACCGGGTGGCCGGAAGCAGGCGCGTACTGGACCTCGGCTGTGGCGATGGCCCGCTGCTGGAACTCCTGGCCAGGACCGACGGGAGAGAGCTCGCCGGGGTGGACCTGTCCCCGCAGTCACTGGCGCTGGCACGGCGCCGGCCGTCGCTGTCCGGGGCGAGGCTGGAGGAGGGCCGGGCCCAGCAACTCCCCTTCGGGGACGGCAGCTTCGATGCCTGCGTCTCCCATATGGCGCTGATGCTGATGGCCGAGATCGACGAGGTCGTGGCCGAGGTCGCCCGCGTACTGTCTCCGGGCGGGGTGCTGGCCTGTGTGCTGGGGAAGGGCGCTCTGGGCGGCGAAGCCTATGAGCGCTTCATCGGGCTGCTGCGGTCCGCGGTGCGGGAGCTGCCCGCATCGCGGCGCGTTCCACCGCTGGGAGACCGGCGGACCCGCAGTCGTGACGGGCTCGACGAGATCCTCGGGCCGGCGGGCTTCACAGCGGTGGACTGGGAGAGCGTTCCCATCGATCTGAGTGGTCCGGTGGAGCAGGTGTGGGGCTCCGTGTCCGGTCTCTACGACCTCGGCCCCCTCGACCGGGCCACCGTGGAGCGTCTGCGGGCGGCCTTCTTCGCCGAGGTGAGGGAGATGACGACGCCGGACGGGCAGGTTCCGTGCGTCTTCACGGTCAATGTCGCGACGGCGCGGCTGCGTTAGAGGGGCTCGGGCCGTTGGGTCCTCGGGCCGTTGAGTCCTCGTGCCGTCGGGTCGGTCGCGCCGGTGGTGCGTCAGGCCTGGCTCTGGCTGCGCGTGAACACCGAGCGCAGGGTGGTGGCGTAGCCCACGACTCCGATGAGCAGGAGTCCGCAGACGCCTTGTTCGATCTTCATCCACTCGGGGAAGCCCCCGGGCAGCGCGACGATGACGACGATGACCGCGATCATCACGGACGAGATCACCGTCAGACGGCGCCAGGCTCCCCGGGCGCCTCGTGCGGCGCGGGCGGCGAAGGCGTACAGCAGCACGGAGCTGGCCGCCACGATCGAACCGCGGATCCATACGGCGGAGTTCACCGCCGCGTGGTCGTTGCGCAGCAGCACGACCGCCAGGAGCGTCAGCACGCTCAGGCCGAGGTAGGTGCCGACCAGCAGTTTGATTCTCCGGAACGTCTCCTTGGTACGAGGCTGTTCCAGGCTCCGCGAACTCGGCGTGTTCATCGTGCTCGGCCTCCTTGAGGTCCTCGGGTCCGGTCAGCCCCCGCCCGGCCGGGGTGCCGCCGGGTGGGGACCGCGTTCATTCCGTACGGGCGGCCGGGATCATCCGGTCGACCAGGTGCACCAGGTGTTCGGCCACTTCGCGGCCGTCCAGGTCGGAGTTGGTCATGAACTGCTCGGAGAGCGCGTCGATGGTCGCCCGCAGCAGCACCGCTGCCGTCCAGGTGTCGAACTCCCCGAACTCACCGGCCTGTTGGCCCGCCTCCAGCAGCTGCTGGGCAACGGCGATCAGGCCGTCGTTGCCCTGGCTGGTGTACCGCAGCGTGCCGTCGTCGTCGCGCAGATTCCGGCTGATCTCCAGCACGGCCTGCGCTTCTTTCTGATGGGTCCAGGTGAAGTTCACGGATGAGCGCACATAGATCTGTACGCGCTCGCGCTCGGTGGACGCCGCCGCCCGCGCCGCCCGCAGCGGGGGCACGGCATCGGCGTACACCTGCTCCATCACGGCCTCCATCAGCTCGGAGCGGGAGGTGAAGTGGTAGAGCACCACGCTCTTCGACACCCCGGCCCGACGGGCGACCTCAGCGATCGTGGTCGCCGCGTACCCCAGCTCGACGAGGCCCTCGATCGCGCACTCGACGAACTGGCGCCGGCGGGCACGGTTCACGAACGTGCCTTCGTCCTGACCGTCCACACTCTTTTTCGACCGCATGGTCTAAAAGTAGCACGAGCGGATGAGAGGCACCATTTCTCCTGGTCGGAAGCCTGGCGATTCCTGCCGGGCCGGCGATCCCTGCCGAGCAGGCCATTCCTGCCGGGCGGGGCGATTCCTACCGGGCGGCGGCCGTCAGCAGCTCCGGCAGTCCGCGCATGTCGTCGAACACGACCGTGCCCGGCCCCGCCAGCCGGGAGGCCGGCGTCAGACCGCCGCAGTAGCCGAACGACCGCATTCCGGCGGCGCGGGCGGCCTGGACTCCGTACGCGCTGTCCTCGATCACCACGCACCGCACGGGGTCCACCCCCATGGAGCGGGCCGCGTGCAGAAAGAGGTCCGGTGCGGGCTTGCCCCTGGGGACATCGTCGGCGCTGAAGACACACCCCTTGAAGTGGTCGGTCAGCGCGACGGTCTCCAGATTGCGCCGGATGCCGTCGTGATCACCGTTGGAGGCGACGCACCGGAGCGTGGTGAGGCCGTCCAGGACTTCCGCAATGCCGTCCACGGCCGTCAGTTCGGCCGCGAAGGCCGCCTCGTAGAGATGCTCGTACCGCAGCTGCCAGCCCTTTTCCATCCGCCGCCCGAGCCGCTCCTCCACCGCAGCCGTGTAGACCTCCGTGGACGAGCCCACGAATCGCTCGATGATCTCCGCCTCGGTGAAGTCGCATCCCAGGTCGGCCATGATCATCGCGTCCACTTTGATACATATGCGCTCGCTGTCCACGAGCACACCGTCACAGTCGAAAATCACCAGGTCCACGGGGTTGTCTGTCATGCCCGGCAGCGTAGAGGTTTCTGTGTCGATTCCCTTGACAGTCCGTCAAAATTTGCGCGAATCTGCGCGATGCTGGCCAGTATCGAACAGGATCGCTCGCGCCGATTGCACCGCCGGTACCCGCCCAGTGGTGCTGAATCCTGCCCTGGCCTGCTCCGGAAACCCTCGACGCACAGACGGAGAGCGGCGACACCATGAACAGAGATCCACTCGACATCACCCGGCGGCACGCACTCCTCGGCGGCCTGGCCGGCATCGGTGTGGCCCTGATGTCCGGCGGTCCGGCCGGCGCCGTCGGCCGTTCTCCTTCCCCGGAGCGCCGCGAGCTCAGCCTCAACACCGACTGGGCCTTCTGGCGCGAGGACACGGAGGGAGCCCAGGCCGCCGGGTTCGACGACTCCCGGTGGGCGGCGGTGTCGGTCCCGCACACGATGCGGCTGGAACGCGAACGCCCTTCCGTGTACGGCATGTTCGCCGGCGTCGGCTGGTACCGGAGGTACTTCCGGCTCGATCCGCGCGACCGGGGCCGGCGGCTGACCTTGTGGTTCGACGGCGTGCAGACCGACTGCGAGGTCTATCTCAACGGGGTGAGACTCGCCGAGAACCACGGCGGCTACCTCGGTTTCGGCGTGGACATCGGCCAGTGCGCCCTCTTCGACCGGGACAACGTCCTCGCGGTCCGCGTGTCGAACGCCGACGATCCGCTGACGCCACCGGGCAAGCCCCGCGACGAACTGGGGTTCCTCACCTACGGCGGGATCTACCGGGACGTCACGCTGCGGGTGACCGACCAGGTCCGGATCACCGACCCGCTGCAGGAGGACCGGGTCGCGGGCGGCGGCGTGTTCGTCACCTGTCTGGCAGCGAGCGCCGACTCGGCGCGGCTGGAGGTGAAGACACACATACGCAACGACGCCGGCGCGGTCCGCGATGTGACCCTGACCTCCACTCTGTTCGCGCCGGACGGTACGGCCGTGGCCGACGCCACCACGACAGCGGGCACCGCATCGGGCCAGGGACACGACTTCGTCCACCAACTCACCGTCCGCAGGCCCGACCTGTGGCACCCCGACCACCCGCACCTCTACCGGCTGGACAGCCGGGTCTCCTGCGAGGGCGAGCGCGTCGACTCCCTGACCACGATGACCGGCATCCGCCGTATCGACTACCGGGCGGACGGCTTCTGGATCAACGGCGAACGGCTCTATCTGCGCGGCGCCAACTGCCACCAGAACTATGCCTACATCGGTGACGCGGCACCGGCGTCGCTCCAGTACCGCGAGGCCTTGCGGCTCAAGCTGGGCGGCTTCAACGCGGTACGGGCGGCGCACTATCCGCACGACCCCGCGTTCCTCGACGCGGCGGACGAACTCGGCCTGCTGGTGGTGGCCTGCGAGCCCGGCTGGCAGTTCTGGAACGACGACAAGACGTTCACCGAGCGCACGCACGCGGACATCGCCCGTATGATCCGCCGCGACCGCAACCACCCTTCGGTCATCCTGTGGGAGACCGCGCTCAACGAGACCGCGGTGCCGGAGTCCTGGGCCCGGCAGGCCACTGCCATCGCGCACGCGGAGATGCCGTCCGACCAGATGTTCACCGCCGCCGACTTCGGTGAGTGGGGCCGGCAGTACTACGACGTGAACTACAAGGTCGTCAATCCCGACGGCTCCGACCCGGCCCCCACCAAACCGTTCCTGACCCGCGAGTGGGGCGACTGGGAGGACCCGTCCCGAGCCGACCGGGACGACGGCGAGAGCGCCCTCGTCGAGCAGGTGAAGATCCGGCAGCGCTACCTCAACGGCGACGGATACTGGGACTGGGGCGGTCTGGACGCCAACGACCGCATCGGCGGCTACTTCCTGTGGGTCTTCGAGGACTACGGAACCAACGACGTCTACCAGAAGTCCGGCGCGGTCGACATCGACCGCTACCCCAAGTACTGCTACCACTGGCTCAAGTCGATGCGCCCGGCCGATGACACCACCGGCCTCGGGCCCATGGTCCACATCGCCTGCGCGTACACCGCGTCGTCCAGCCGGCAGGTCATGGTGTTCAGCAACGCCGACACCGTCCGGCTCCACCGGGACGGCGAACTGCTCGCGACCAGGACCCGGACCCAGAACGCCGCGACCGCTCCGCACATCGCCGCCAAGGGCGGCAGCCCCTACTACGTCTTCGACCTGCCGCCCTTCCGGGCCGGTGAACTCGCCGCCGACGCGTACCTCAACGGCAAGCGGGTCGCCACCCACACGGTGCGCACCCCCGGCGCTCCCCACCACATCGAGATCGAACCCGACGACGCGGGGATACGCGACGCTCTGACCGAACTGCTGACCCGCTGCCTGGAAGGTGCGGCCCGGTCCCACGACATCGCCCCGCTGGTCGACCGGATCAGCACCGGCCAACTTCCCGCCCTGATACGCCACTTGGGAGCCCTCCGCGGCAGCCCGCTGCCGGACGCATGGGCGCGAACGCTGCGCACCTACGCCGTGGCGCTGTCCCGTATCCAGCCGGTGGCCGACGGCCATGACCTGGTCCCGGTCTTCCTCAAGGTCGTCGACCGACACGGCACCGTGGTCCCGGATTCCGCGCACGCCGTCACCGTCAGCGTCACCGGCCACGGCACCCTGGTGGGCGCGGGCATCCCGCGGATCGCGGTGGAGACCCGGAAAGTGCGGGCCGGCATCGGCTACGCGCTCGTCGCCACCGGTACCCGCAGCGGCCCGCTCACCATCACCGCCACCGCGGACGGGCTGGGCGCCGCCCACCGCACGCTGGAGTCCCGGCCAGGTACGGCACCATCCGTCACCGACGGACGCCACCACGTGTGGAAGGACATCGCCACCCTGGACGACCAGGGAACCCAGAACCCGGCGCTGTTCAAGAAGACCACCGCGTCGAGTACGGCACCCGGCACGGGCAGCGTGCCCGGCCATGCCGTGGACGACGACGAGACCACCCACTGGGTCGCCGGCACGACCGGCGCCGCATGGTGGCAGGTCGACCTCGACCAGCGGTTCCCGCTCGACGGCTTCCAGATCGTCTGGGCCACGGAGCAGACCGCCTGCCAGTACGCGATCCTCACCTCCGACGACGCGAAGACCTGGACCACCACGGTCGACGAGACCGCCAACACCACCAAGGGCACCACGGTCACCCACACCGTGCACACCACGACCCGCCACGTCCGCGTCGACATCCGCTCCGCGGCCGGACACCCGCCCGGCATCCGGGAGTTCCGCGCGATACCCCCGGGCACCACAGGCGGTGCGCCGCCGGTCGCACCGGGCCCCGAGATCGCCCGCGACCGGATCACGACCGTGACCGCCTCCAGCCACGCCACCGGCTTCGAACCGGAGAAGGCATTCGACGGCGACACCACCTTCGGCACCGGGTGGAGCGCTGCCGATCCCTCCACCCCGCAGACCCTCACCGCCGCGCTCGCCGCCCCCTTCACCCTGGCGGGCGTCCGGGTCCACTGGGGCAAGGACAGCAGCACCTACACCTACGACCTCCAGGTCTCCGAGGACGGCAGTTCCTGGACCACGGTCCTGAAGCAGCTCACCCGCAGCGGCCAGACCACGCTCCCCGAGACGTTCACCGCCACCGGCGTACGCGCCGTCCGCGCCGTCATCACCGGGGTCACCGGAGGCGGCGGCCAGACCATCGCCGGCATCGCCGAGCTGACCCTCTACGGGACGCCGGCGTAACCGGACCGGCGCAGGCGGACGCCTCAAGGGTGACCGGCACCGCGGGCCGGCCGAAGAACGAGCGGTACGCGGTGTGAGTCTGCGCACTCGGCGCGAGGACTGTGTTCCAGCACGGCTCCGGGGCGGCTACAATAACTTGCTCGATACAAGCAACAAAAGAATAGAGAGGCGGGAGGCATGGATAAGGGGACGGTCCATGACCGCCCAACAGAGGCGGTCCCGGTCACCGGTGAAGCCAGTGCCGAGGAAGCCGCAGCCGGACTCGGGAGCCAGCTCGTACGGTTCTCCCGGCTGCTCACAGCCCACCGGCGCCGGACCAAGATCGAGCAGGGAGCCGGCGAGCGCGTGCTCCTGGCCCGGCTGGTGCTCGACGGCGAACAGCGAGCCACGGACCTGGCCACGGACACCTTCCTGGACCTGTCGACAGTCAGTCGGCAGGTGCGGTCGATGGTGGAGCGAGGCCTGATCGAGCGGCGCCCGGACCCGGAGGACCGGCGAGGTGCGTTGCTGCACGCGACCGAGGCCGGGCAAGCGGCGTTCGAGGCGTACCGGCGGCAGCGCGACGCAGAGCTGGCGGATCTCCTCAGGCCATGGCCACCGGAGGACCGGTACCAGCTCATCCGGCTGATGGCACGCCTCAACGACGACCTGGCAGAGCATGAACACGCACGTCACTGCTCGGGAAACCACTCCGAAGCAGCGGCGAAGCAGGGAGCAAAACAAGCATGAGTGAGGCCGTGTCCGCGCCACGCGGAGACACCCAGACCAAAGCGATACCCACCAGCCCGGGCGGCCTGAGCCACCGGCAGATCCTGACCATCCTGAGCGGCCTCATGCTGGGCATGTTCCTGGCCGCGCTCGACCAGACCATCGTCTCCACCTCGATCCGCACCATCGCGGACGACCTGCACGGCCTGAGCCAGCAGGCGTGGGCGACGACGGCCTACCTGATCACTTCGACCATCGCCACACCGCTGTACGGCAAGCTGTCCGACCTTCATGGCCGCAAGCCGTACTTCCTGACCGCGATCAGTGTCTTCATCGTCGGTTCGGTGCTCTGCACCTTCTCGACCTCGATGACCGAGCTGGCGTCCTTCCGTGCCCTGCAGGGCATCGGCGCCGGTGGTCTGATGTCGCTGGCCCTGGCGATCATCGGCGACATCGTGCCGCCCCGTGAGCGTGCCCGCTACCAGGGCTACATGCTGGCGACCTTCGCCACCTCCAGTGTCGCCGGACCGCTGATCGGCGGCTTCCTGGCCGGCCAGAGCAGCATCCTGGGCGTCACCGGCTGGCGCTGGGTGTTCCTGGTGAACGTCCCGATCGGCATCATCGCGCTGTTCGTCGTCGCGAAGGTCCTCAACATCCCGCACGTCCGCCGGCACCGCCGGATCGACTGGTGGGGCGCGGTCACCATCGCGGTCGGTGTGGTGCCGCTGCTGCTCGTCGCCGAGCAAGGCCGTGAGTGGGGCTGGGGCTCCACGAACTCGCTGGTCTGCTACGGCATCGGCGTGGTGGGCATCATCGCCTGGATCTTCGTGGAGCGCCGGATGGGCGACGACGCGCTGATCCCGATGCGGCTGTTCCGCAACTCGATCTTCAGCAAGACCAGTCTGCTGTCCGTGCTCATCGGTGCGGGCATGTTCGGCGGGATGCTGATGATCCCGCAGTACCTGCAGATCGTGAAGGGCGCCAGCCCCACCCGGTCGGGCCTTGAGATGCTGCCGCTGATGCTCGGCATGATCATCGCGTCGATCGTGGCGGGCCAGCTCACCGCGAAGACCGGCCGCTACAAGATCTTCCCGATCATCGGCACCGCCCTGATGGTCGTGGCGCTGCTGCTGTTCCACTTCAAGATCCAGTGGGACACCCCCCTGTGGGAGTCCATGGTCTTCATGCTGATCTTCGGCCTCGGGCTCGGCGGCTGTATGCAGACGCTGGTCCTCGCCGTGCAGAACGCGGTGCCGCCGCAGGACATGGGTGTGGCGACCGCGTCGTCCACCTTCTTCCGTCAGATGGGCGCCACCGCCGGTACCGCGATCTTCCTGTCGGTGCTGTTCAGCAATGTCGGGGGCAAGATCGCCTCGGCGTTCAAGTCGGCCGCGCAGACCCCGCAGTTCCAGGCCGCGCTGCACGATCCGCACGTGCTCTCGAACCCGGCCAACAAGCCGGTGCTCGACATGGTCAAGAACCCCGGCGCGGGCGGCGGTTCGAGCGTGCTGAGCGACTCCTCGTTCATCCAGCAGCTCGACCCGCGGCTGGCGGAGCCCTTCAAGCAGGGCTTCGCCGACTCCATGCACCTGGTCTTCCTGATCGCCGCAGGTGTGGTCGCGGTCGGCTTCCTGATGGTCCTGTGGACCAAGGAGGTTCCGCTGCGGAACGTGTCGGGCCTACAGGCCCGCGCAGCCGAGGAGGACGGCGCGGCGACCGCCGCCATCGAGGCCGAGGCCGCCGTCACGGCCGCCCCCGAGCCGCTGCCGGCCTCCGCCACGGGACGCCACGCGGCGGTGCCCCGGCAAGAGGTGTCCGACGCAGTCGACACCGCGATGACGGACGCGTCGGGCGCAGGCGTCAGGGGATACATCCGCGACAGCGACGGCACCCCCGTGCCACAGGCCGTGGTCACCCTGATCGACCTGGGCGGGCGACAGCTCGGCCGTACGACGACGGGCTCCGACGGCCGGTACTTCGTCGCGGCGCCCGCCGGCGGGACGTACGTCCTGATCGGCTCCGGGGGCGCACGGCAGCCCCAGGCGACGACGGTGGCGGTCGCCGACGGCCCCGTCGACTTCGACCTGATGCTCAGCGGTGCCGCCGGGCTCGCCGGTACGGTCCTGGCTGCGCCGGGCAACCGGCCGCTGCCCGGCGCGCTGGTCATCGCCACCGACGTGCGCGGTGATGTCGTCGCCTCCGGCACCGCCGACGGCTCCGGCGACTTCGGCTTCGGCGACCTGGTGCCCGGCAACTACACCCTCGCGGTGAGCGCCGGCGGGCACCGGCCGACGGCCGTGCCGGTGGAGGTCGTCAGCGGCTCCGCCAACCGCTACGAGGTCCGGCTCGACCCGGGCGCCCGGGTCCAGGGCACCATCCGCAACAGCGCGGGCGAGCCACTGGACGACGCCCGGGTGACGCTGCTCGACGCCGCGGGGAACACGGTGGGGTCGACCATCACGGGTACGGACGGTGTGTACACGTTCAACGACCTCGACACCGGCGACTACACGGTGGTGGCCAGCGGATACGCGCCCAGCGCCCACTCGCTGCTGGTGGACCGCAAGGGCGGTCAGGATCTCGACCTGGACCTGAGCCACTGAGACGGCCCGGGCACTGAGACGAGGCGGGAGCCGACCGTAACTCCGCCCTGAGCGCGGTGAGTCGGGGCGGCGGAGGCGGCTCTGCCGGAGGCCGTGGTACGACACGAAGGTGTCGTACCACGGCCTCCGGTGCGTTTACGGCGTCGGGAAGCCGGAAGGGCCCCGGGCCCCTCGGCCGAGAGGGCGTCCGCAGTGCCGCGCATCCCCCGCCGGGCACCCGCCGGCTGCCCGCCCGGCCGGCCCCGCGTGTCCACGGCCCGGAACGCGCAGCAGGAGGAAGGCTGCACGGATGCACGCCGTACTGCACGCACTGTCGATCGCCGGTTCCATGACCTGGGAGATCACCTGGGCCCTGATTCTCGGCTTCGCGCTGTCCGCTGTCGTCCAGGCGGTGGTCCGCAAGTCCACCGTCATCTCCCTGCTCGGCGACGACCGCCCCCGCACCCTCGCCGTGGCGACCGGCCTCGGCATGGCCTCGTCCTCGTGCTCCTACGCCGCGGTGGCCCTCGCCCGCTCGCTGTTCCGCAAGGGCGCGGACTTCACCGCGGCGATGGCCTTCGAGATCGCCTCGACCAACATGGTGGTCGAACTCGGCGTGATCCTGGCCCTGTTGATGGGCTGGCAGTTCACCGCGGCGGAGTTCGCCGGTGGCCCCCTCATGATCGTCGTGCTGGCCTTGCTGTTCCGGCTGCTCCTGCGGGACGGGCTGCTGCGCCAGGCGCGTGACCAGGCGGAGCGGGGTCTGGCCGGTTCCATGGAGGGCCATGCGGCGATGGACATGTCCGTCCGGCGGGAGGGCTCCTTCGCACGGCGGCTGTTCTCCCGGGACGGCTTCACCGCGACCTCGCACGTCTTCGTCATGGAGTGGGCAGCCATCCTGCGCGATCTGGTGATCGGTCTGCTCGTCGCCGGAGCGATCGCCGCCTGGGTCCCGGACTCCTTCTGGCGCACCTTCTTCTTCGACGGCCACCCCCTGGCGTCCCGGCTGTGGGGCCCGGTGATCGGCCCGCTGGTGGCCATGGCCTCGTTCGTCTGCTCCATCGGGAACGTGCCGCTCGCGGTCGTGCTGTGGAAGGGCGGCATCAGCTTCGGCGGCGTGCTGGCCTTCATCTTCGCGGACCTGCTGATCCTGCCGATCCTCAACATCTACCGGAAGTACTACGGGGCGCGGATGACGGCCTTCCTGCTCGTCACCTTCTACGTGTCCATGGTCGTCGCCGGGTACGTCGTCGAGTTCGCCTTCGGCGGCCTGGGAATCGTCCCCGACCGGGCCGACGCGAGAGTCCCGATGGGCGGAGTCAGCTGGAACTACACGACCTGGCTCAACATCGCCTTCCTGGTCCTCGGCGCCGCGCTCCTGGTGCGGTTCTTCCGGACCGGCGGCAGGGAGATGCTCCGCATGATGGGCGGCCGGGAAAGCGACAACGGGCAGCTGCCCGAATAGGACCCGAACGGGAGAGGCCCCGCACCGGATGGTGCGGGGCCTCGGAGAGCCATCCGCTGCGTCGGGCGAGAGGCCCTAGTTGTTCTGTCCGAGGAGGTTGTGGACGGGTGAGCGAGATCTCGGCTAAGGGATCTTGAAGGGGGAGGGCCTTCCGGGTTCGGTGTGGATTGCGACGTCTACACCAGCCCGAAAGGCCCTCATGCCTCACCGTAATGCACCTCTGACCGAGACCGGACGTCTGCGGGTGGCCCGCTGCGTGGTCGATGACGGATGGCCTCTGCGCCGGGCAGCGGAGCGTTTCCAGGTCTCGCCGACCACCGCCCAGCGATGGGCCGGGCGTTACCGCCAACTCGGCGAGGCCGGGCTGAGTGACCGTTCCAGCCGCCCTCACCGCAGCCCCCGGCGCACTCCGACCCGGACCGAACGCCGGGTCATCAAAGTCCGCCTCTCACGAAGGTGGGGACCGGCCCGCATCGCGCACCTGCTGGGCCTGGTGCCCTCGACCGTGCACCGGATACTGGTCCGTTTCGGCCTGGCCCGGCTCGCCCATCTGGACCGGGCCACCGGCCGCGTCATACGCCGCTACGAACGCGACCGGCCCGGCGAACTCGTACACGTCGACATCAAGAAGCTCGGCAACATCCCCAACGGCGGCGGCCACAAGACCCTCGGACGCCCGGCCGGCCGCAAGACCCGCTCCGGCACCGGATACAGCTACATCCACACCGCCGTCGACGACCACTCCCGCCTCGCCTACAGCGAGATCCTCACCGACGAGAAGAAAGAGACCGCCACCGGGTTCTGGCAGCGGGCACACGCCTACTTCGCCTCGTGCGGGATCACCGTCGAACGCGTCCTGACCGACAACGGCGCCTGCTACAAGTCCCACCTCTGGCACGAGACCCTGACGGCAGCCGGGATCGCCCACAAGCGAACCCGGCCCTACCGGCCACAGACCAACGGCAAGGTCGAACGCCTCAACCGCACCCTCCTCGACGAGTGGGCCTACGCAAAGCCCTACCAGTCAGAACAAGAACGACGCGACGCCTACCCCGCCTGGCTACACACCTACAATCACCACCGCGGACACACCGCGCTCAAGGGCAAACCACCCGCCACCCGCGTCCCCAACCTCACAGGGCAATACACCTAGTCCTGCGCGGTGCGGCGCCGGCGCATCCACCAGACCAGTGCGCCACCGACGACGATGACCGCGGCGGCGATGCCTGAGATCAGGCCGATGGGGGTGTCGGATCCGGTGTGGGCGAGGTCCCCGCCGGGAGTGGTCGGCGGGTGGCCCGGCCGTCCGCCGCCGGCCGGCGGGGTGCTCGTCCCGGGGCCCGGTGTGTGGCTGGGCGGCGCGGACGGCTTTCCGGTGGGCGTGGGGGTGGGTGTCGGAGTGGGCTTTCCGCCTCCGCCGGTGACCGGTCCCCCACCGAGGTAGAGGGTGTCGGTGTCGCGGTAGGAGGTGTCGTCGGACTGCAGGGAGTTACTGGTGGTGTGGTCCAGGTCCCGGTTCTCCACGTTGAAGCGGACCTTGGTGATGTTCCGCTTCGGCGCCTTGGAGAAGTCGACGCCGCCGACGATGTACACCATGACGCCCTTGGCGGTGTCCACGTTGTACTTGAACTCGCCGTTGATGAAGATCTTCCGGTACTCCTGGAACAGCTTGTCCTTGTCCCAGTTCTGGTTCGGGGCGCGCAGCGGCCACGCCTTCACGTTGTTGCTGTTGATGAACTTGTGGAAGTCGGTGGGCTTCTTGGCGTCCTCACGCCGGATGTACTCGGCTGCGACGCGGGAGGTGTAGACGCGGCGCAGATCGGCGTACTGGGGAGTGGTGTTGATGGTCTTCTCCACCGCGGGGACGATCATCCGGTCGATGACCCCCTGAGCCTGGTCGCGCTGGGCCTTGGTGGGGTGGCAGACGCCCTCGCCTCCGCCGGGCTGGGTGATGGTGTCCTGCTCGGTGGACTTCAGTCTGAGCGGGGCGTCGAGGATGTAGATGCCGCCGTCCTGCTCGCGGACCGTGGCGGGCTTGGGCTCGATCCAGTTACGGATGCCGGTGAAGCAGGGACGCCCGTCCACCTTCGGGAGGGCGGCCCAGAACCGGCGGCCGAGGTCGGTCTTGGGGTCCATCGTCCGGAAGAAGTCGTGCTTCATCTGGAGGTCGGCCTCCAGCAGCACACGCCCGGCGTCGGTGGAGGCGAACTTGTCGTCCATGACCCGGTCCGGCTGGTCCGGGTTCAGGTTCACCCAGAACTTGTCCGGTGTCAGGGCCAGCCAGGTGAACAGGGCGTCGGATGCCAGCTGCATCTTGGCCTGGCCGCCGTATCCCGGGTTCTTGTCCGGGTCGGGCATCTGGTCGGCGCGCATGCTGTACTGCATGCCCTTGCCCTTTCCGAGGCCGCCGACATAGCGCAGCTCCAGGGTGGTGAAGTCCACGCCGCCCGGGCCGCCCCGGGGAAGAGTGCCACGGCTGTCCAGGCGTCGGGACTCGGCCTGGATACGCCTGGCCTCGGCCGGAGTGCGTCCGGAGTCGTTGATGCGCTCGTTCAGCGGGCCACGGCTGCCACCGCAGTTGGACGTGGTGGCCGAGGCGAGCTGCGCACCGGCGCTCTGGCAGCCGGGCGCGAACGCCCGGTCCTGACGGGAGTAGCCGGGGACCGGGGTGGTCTTGGCGACCGGGTTGTAGAGGCGCTGGTTTCCGCGCACCTGGTTCGTCTTGCCCGGCCGGTCCGCGACGACCTCCTCGTTCAGGTCGCTGATCTTCTTGGCCTGACCCCTGGTGAAGCTCTTCGCGCCGGAGTAGCGGAAGGTGTGGTCGGACATCGACTTGGCGACCACTCGGTCCTTGGCGAGCTGGGCGTTCTCCAGCCGGCTGTTGGACTTGAACTCGTTGAACTCCTTGGTCCGCTGGTTGTAGGCGTCGTAGCGGCGCTCGCCGACCTTGTCGCCGTCCTTGTCGAAGAGTTCGACGTAGTACTCGCACAGCCAGTCGGGGCCGATGAGGTTGTAGTCCTTGACGAGCTGCCGTTCGTACCCGGAACCCTTGCTGTTGTTGGTCTGGTTGCGGATGTAGCGGTACTTGAACCAGTGGTCGAAGGCCAGGTTCTCCTTGTTGGCGAGGAACCGGGCGTAGATCTCCATGGCCCGGTCCGCCGGAGCCCCGGAGCTGTTGGCCTGCCTGGTCCAGGCGGCGACGTTCTTCGTCGGGTCCCCCGGGACCTTGGACAGGGCCTTCTGCTTCTCGGCCGCCGTGGGAGCCTTCAGCCCGTCGTACGCCTGGCCGGGGAGGTCGTAGTCGAAGTTCTTCGGCAGGTCGGTGGACTTGTGGATCAGCCCGCTCGGGTCGTCGGGGAATCCGGAGTTCGCCGGAGTGCTCTTGGCGGGCGGTAGCCCGTTACGGACATCGCAGCGTTTGCCGGTGCCGGGCTTGGGCCTGGCCACGACCGGCGGCCCGCCCGCAGCCTGGGCGGTGTCGATGGACGGCAGACCGGTCAGGGTGACCGCGGCGGCCAGACCGGCCGCTGCTGCCAGACGTAAGACCCGCCATCTGCGGGACAGTCCGAGTATGCGATTCAACGTGGGTGTCTTCCCTCGGCGGGGGCAAGGGGTACCGGGCGGCGCGCGAAGCCCCCGTGACATGTACGCGCCGCTCGGCGAACCCTAGCGCCCGAGGCCACCGAGTAAAGAAGAGGCAATCGAGTGTCGGCGTGTCAACTCCACCACGGTGTGCAGGAGTTGATCAGATGAAGTAGAGGTCTTCCATCGTGCCGACGGCGTCCTCGGTGTGCCGGACGCGGAACGCCGTGGCCTCGATGCCGGGGCGGCTCCAAGGGTCGGTGTGACCGAGAGCCAGAGCGGCCAGAGCCGCCCACTCGGTATCTCCCGGCTCGTCCTCTTCCAGGTCGATCCCGGCGTCTTCCAGCATCTCGGCCGTCAGCCCCAGGGAAGCGATCACCGCTTCCGGATCGCCGGTGATGACGAACGGTTCGTCACCGGGCCATCCACTGGCGTGGAACATGGCACCGTCCGGCAACCACACGATGTCCTCGGTGTGGTCGGCGCCTCCGTGGAAGTGGACCCGGCCGACGATCCGCGCACCGGGGAACCGCTCCCGCAAGGCCTCGGCCTCGTACAGGAGCGGCGTGTCGTTGCCGTTGCCGGCGAACGCCGGATCACTGATACCGAGGGCGGGGCCCCACGCGCCGGCCTGGATGATGTCCAGTTCGGCGCGGGTGCCCGGTTCGGGCGTGTGGAGCGCGGCGCACGGCCCGGCATCTTCGAGGATCTCCTCGACGGTGCTGATCGAGGAGGCGAACTCTGCTGCCCGCGCCGCTTCGTTGACAGGCAGCGCACCAGGGCCGGAGCGAGGCTCAAGGACAGTCAGGTTGCAGTGACCCATGGAGCCGCGCACTATGCGATCGGCCGGTGAGGTCCAGAAGTCATTGGCGGTCATGGCGGTCACCGTAGCGGCCTGCGACTCACCGGGGGAACCAGCGGAAAGGACAACAGACCCCCCCGAAGAGACAGCACCCAGAAGAGGGCCTAATTCCCGTTCAGCCGGATCTATAAACCCTCGACTGCACCCAAGGGTGACTTCCTCACCCCTGCGGCAGGGTCAGCCCCTTATCAAGCGGTACGGAATCCTGGTATGCGGGTACGGACGTCGAATGGACGCCTCGAAATTTCAGCTCGCCGTCTCATCCAACACAGCCCTGTTCATGCTTCTCACCGGAATCGTGGTGGTTGCCGTACTGCTGGCTGCTTTCGCCTGGGGGCGGCGTATCCGCGCCCGGGAACTCCCGCCACCAAAGCCGAACGAGCAGCCCCATCTTCCGAAGGAAGGCGCGGTTCACGAAACCCGGGAATACCGGGAGCCGGAGGAAATGCCCCACGACGGCTCACGCCTGCTGCCGCACGAACTCAAGGGTTCCAGCACGCACCGCAGCGCTTCGCAGAAGCCGCCGGCGGACGACGACGCCGATGGCTTCGGTGATGGCAGCAGTTTCGGCAGCGGGGGCCTCGGGAGCTGAGGCCTGTACCGGAGAGGCGGGGCGACGGCCCCGCCTCTCCGGTCGTTCTTCGGTCACCGGCCCTCGCCTGCGTATCGACCCGGTCGCCTCTCCTTGACGGTGAACACACTCACTCCGGAACGGAGCCGGAGCCGGAGCCGGACTGAGGCAACAGCGATCCCAACGGCCCCAGATCCAGGTTGAGATCATCCATGGTGAGGCCGTACCGGTCACAGAGTTCGGTCATCCGGTCCTGCAGAATCATCAGCGTGAGCCCTATTCGCTCTTCCTGGTCCTCGCTGAGGTCACCCTGATCCACGCGGTGCAGCGCCGTGCGTTCCATGAGCTGGCGCAGCAACTCCACAATAGTGAGCACCAATTTGATGAGATCGCGCTCCACGGATTCCGGGTCCGTTTCCAGGCGCCGCGCGCTGCCCCGGTGAGGGCGCGTCTCCTCCGGTCCTGCCGGAAGGAGATCGAAGGCGCGCGCAGCGGCCTTTCCGATCTCGCCGAAATTCCCCTTCTCCGAAGGGCTGCTGAGGTTATCGGCCGTCATGGGGCTCCTCACCACGGTGCCGGTTCGTCGGAAGTGATCGAGCGGATGACGGCACGCAAGTTGATGTGCACCAGGTCCACATCGGCGATCGAGAGGACGAGGTCACCGGTGAGGACCGCCCCGCCATTGAGCAGGCGGTCCAGCAGATCGATGAGTGCGACCTGCCGCCCGGCCAGGGACTCGATGTCCGTATCGGCATTGCCCGGCGCACCGCTCACTGTGAGCCGCCCTGCGCCACGGCGGGCGGCGTGGCAAAGGAGTAGGGGGCCCAGGGCCCGGTGACCTCGATCCGCACACCGGGCGTATCGCCGGCCAGCGTGTCCAGCGCCCGCCGGAATTCCCCGACCCGGGCTGCCGGGACCAGGTAAGCGTCATTGGCGATGTTCTCGCCCGGCGAGGAAGCCAGTTCGCCCTGCTGCGGCCGGTGAGGGGCCCTGGCGCGTGCCACGTCGGCCACCCGGCCAGGGACCTCGGCGGCCAGATCCCCCGCGGCCCGGTAGGCGTCCTGCTGGTTACGGCGCTGTGCCCTGCGCTGTTGCAGGTACGCCCGCCCCGGACTGGCCGGAGCGGCGGAGCCCGGGGCATTCGGAGGCTGAGCCTCCGCCGGGCGGTGCGGGTCCGCGTACACCTTCACGCCGAGTTCGACGTGGCCTTCGAGCCAGGAGAGCAACTCGGCGAATTCCCCGTGCCGTTCGTGGACCATGGCGGCCACGCGCTCGTCGCTGAGACAGACCGTCGCCAGTCGCAGGGGGAGGATCGTCGTGGCCCCGTAGGCGGCTTCCACCACTGCGTGGTGGCCGCGGGCGATCTCCTCCAGCCTCTTCAGGTCCTCCATCTGTGCCTTCATACCCTCCGAGCTGAAGGCCTCATCGGGTACGGAAGAAACCAAGGCTTCAAGGCCGTCGGCACTCACCGTCCGCAGCACGCCTCCGTCCAGGCCGGATACGGCGCCGGAGGTCACGCCACTGAGTGTGCCGGCCCGGCTCACGGCGTAGACATAGGAGATTCCGGTGTTCACTGCTCGTCCCTCCTGCCCGCGTTCCCGCTGGTCTCCGCCTCGTGCGCAGACCCTGCGGGGAGACCTGCGGCCTGCCTCAGCTCGGCCAGTTCAGCCTTGAGGCGGGCGTTCTCCTGAGCCAATGGGTCGTTCGTGGCAGAGGGGTGCAGCTTCTCCGTCTGCTGAGGTGGACGAGCCCGGGAGGACAGGGAGGGGTCGTGCTCCCACCAGTCGATGCCCATCTCCTTGGCCTTGTCCACGGAGGCGACCAGCAGCCTGAGCTTGATCGTCAGCAGCTCGATGTCCAGCAGGTTGATCTGGATATCACCTGCGATGACGATGCCCTTGTCCAGGACACGTTCGAGAATGTCGGCCAGATTGGCAGAGGAACCTTGCTGGCCGTATGGGGACCCCCCGGAGGGAGCCCCCATACGGCCGGCCAGTGAGTCGGGCACCTTCATCAGCCCCTGTCTGTGATGTCGCTCGGGTCAGGAACGGGCCGCGGCGGTACGGCGGCGGGAGCGGCGGGCCGGCCGGTGTTCTTCTTCCTCGTCGTCGGCGAAGTCGGGCTCGGTTCCGGGGCCGTCCTCGATCTCCGCTTCTCCTTCGAGGGCTTCATCGTCCTCGGGGGCTTCGAGGCCTTCGTCGTCGTACGCGGCGTCGGGCTCACCCTCATCGGGGAGCTCCTCGTCGTCGACTTCCTCGTCGTACTCGTCCTCGTCCTCGTCGAGCGAGTCGCGCCGGTCGTCCTCGCCGTCCTCGCCGTCCTCGCCGTCCTGATCAGCCGAGTCGGCCGGCCCGCCGTCCTGCGCTTCCTTATCGGGGTCCGCCTGCTCCTCCGCCACGGCGTCGTCGTGCTCCACGACGACCTCGCCGTCCCGGATCTCGCCGCGCCAGCCGTCCGTGGCCTCGCCGCGCATCATGATGAACTTGCGGTAGAGCTTGAGGTCCAGCCGGGCGCGCCGGCCCTGAGCACGCCACATGTTGCCGGTCTTCTCGAACAGCCCCTTGGGGAAGTACTCAAGGACCAGCAGCACACGGGTGAGGTCGCTCGTGATGGGGTGGAACGTCACGACGCCCCTGACGGTGCCCTTCGCCCCCTCCGTGGTCCAGGTGATCCGTTCGTCCGGTACCTGCTCGGTGACGTTCGCCTTCCAACTGCGCGTGGACTTGGCGACCTTCACCTTCCAGTTACTGCTGGTGTCATCGGCCTTCTCGACGCTGACGACGCCCTTGGCGAACGTGCTGAACTCCTGGAACTGCGTCCACTGGTCGTACGCCTCGCGGACGGGTACGCCCACGTCGATGTCCTCGACGATCGTCACGCTCTTGGACTTGCCCCCGCCGCCCTTGCGGCCCTTGCCGAACAGGCCCTTGACCTTCTCCTTGAGCGTGTCCTTGAGCTGGGCGCTGCCCGCGGAGAGTGCGGCCTGGGCCGGCGACTTGCCCTCCTTGAGGGCTTGCCCGCCCTTGGCCAGGCTGCCCGCCAGACCGCCCTCGCCGGGCTCGGCCAGCTTGCTGACGCCCTCGCCCAGCTTGTGTCCGAGCTGGGTGACCGCGTGTTCGGCCCGGGCATGCAGGTAGTTCTGCAGTTCGTCCTTGAGCCTGTCGGTGGCCGGATTCCGCACCACCTCGTCCTTCAGCTTGCTGAAAGCGGAGTCACTCACTGCGGCCACCCCCGTTCTTGGCGTGCGTCCGCGATGCCGTCCTGCGGGTTCCGGATGCAGCCCGGCGGGCCGGCGATGACGTCTTGCGAGCGCCCTGCGACGCCTTGCCGCGCGCGGCGGACGATGTCTTGGCCGATGTGGACTTGGCAGCCCGCTTACGAGGTGCAGGCTCGTCCGGTGCGTCCTCTTCGCTCTCTTCGCTCTCCGCGGCGCGCTCCCGGCCGTCGTCCTCCTCGGGCTCCTCGTCGTCGCTCCCGCGGCCGGACTGCTCGTCGAGCCCCAGCGCCCTCTCGTGAAGAGAGTCCGCCAGGCCACTGGCGCGCTTCGTCAGCGCGGACGTGGCCGCCGACTTCGTGGCCTCTACCAGCTCCTTGCGTACCTGGCTGTTGAGACTGGAGAGCACCGGAGAACCGGCCACCATCTTGCCCAGCTGCGCCGGATCCAGACTCATCTTCTTGCCGGCCAGGAACATGCCCAGGCCGATCGCCAGCTTCGCCTTCTTGGTGCGTCCCAGCAGGTAGCCACCCACCAGGGCGACGCCTATCTTGCCGTTGCCTGTCATCTGTCGTGTACCTCGTTCTCCCTGTTGTCAGGAATGAGCCCGCAGTCGCCGCTGGTTGGCTTCGAGCCATTCCAGCCGGTCCAGCAGCTCGTCCTCGCGACGATCGAACTCGTCCTCTTCGATACGGCCACTCAGCAACTCCTGTTCGAGCGCCACCAGTTCGGCGCGTACGGGCTCCGGGTCGTAGTACTCCCGCTCCGCCGTCACCAGCACCTGGTCGACGACCCATGCGGTGCCGCGCAACGGTGCCAGGGGCAGAGTCAGGATGTCCGTGATGAGGCCCATGCCGGGCCCTCCGTTCGACCGGGATCGGTTCGCGGACTCAGACGAAGCTGTAGGGCGGCAGCGGCCCGTTCAGAGAGTGCGTGAACGCGTCACCCCAGCGTTCGGCCTCTTCGTGCACGGCCTGCGTGAAGGCGGCCGCCCGGTCGCGTTCGACGAGGAAGGACACGTTCAGGAAGTGCGTCTTGGTGGGCTCACCGTTCACGACGCGTACCGCGGACCGCTCCAGCCTGGAAGTGATCTCCTCCCGGTCCTGCTGTTCGTGGGCCTGGACCTCATGGGAGATCAGCTCTCCGAGGGCGAGCATCGCGTCGTGGTCCCCCGGGTTCTGGCGAGTCCGTTCACGCAACTCACGCACCGCACCGGACTCATTGACGATCTGCCGCAGCAGATCCTGTTCGTCACGGGCGACCTTAAGGTTGTACTCAAGGCACCCGTTGAGTTCCTTGAGCCGGGCGCTGTAGTCGTCATGCTGCTGCTCCAGTGCCGTGATCACCTGATCGTCGTCGGGCCCCAGCACGCCGAACCGCATCGGCAGGGCGGCACCGTCCTCCAGAAGGCTCGTCAGCACCGTCTGGTGCGCGACCAAGTCACGGCGCTTGGCCCGCAGATCCGCCGGCGCGTCACTCACGACCGCGCTCAGGTCGTCCGTGCCGACGACGCGCAACTCCGACGGCGGCTGACCGACACCGACCATGTTGTCCAGGCGCAAGGGATGCGCCGCACTGGTGATGGCGTAGATGTACGTGGACACGGGCTACTCCTCCCGTCGGCTCGAACTGCGGCGGCTGCTGCTGCTGGAAGCAGACTTGCGCGCCGGACGCTCCTGCTTCTCCTCCGAGTCGTCGTGGCCGCCCTGAAGCGACTCACTGAACGCCTCTACCGCTCCTGACAGGGCGCCCTTGGACTTGCCCTTGGCGCCCTTCTCGGTCATGTCGCCCACCAGGTCGGTGAGCTGGCTGGGCGCCTTGCGGCCGGATTCCAGATCCAACCGGTTGCACGCCTCGGCGAACCGCAGATAGGTGTCGACACTCGCGACGACCACCCGCACATCGATCTTGAGTATCTCAATTCCGACGAGAGATACCCGGACAAAGGCATCGATGACGAGTCCCCGGTCCAGGATGAGCTCCAGGACATCGTAGAGATTCCCCGAGCCACCCCCGCTCGATGACCTGGTACTTGCATTTGATTGCTGTACAACACTCATGCTGAACTCCCTCCAAGTGAACTGCTGTGACACAGCGGTCTCTTGGCCGGGCCTGATCCGACCTCAGCGGTCGATCTGCCCCTTTGCGTAACGGCGAATTCGCTCGTAGCCCACGAGTTGCCCTTGCAGGTCGAGGGAAACCCGGTACGTGGCCATCACGCTGGCGGTGTCAGGAACCTTTTCGAGCTCCACGACTTCAATGTCCGCGGACCAGCCGTCGTCCACCGCCTTCAGGGCGGAGACCGAACTGGGCTCACACTGCAGCAATTCACCGAGCTGACCCGCGGCTCGCCGCATCGCGGTAGGAACATCGAGACGCTCGCGGCTTTCACTGTCCTTACTGTCCGTCGTAGCCATCATCCCGCCTGTCGCGCACTGAAAGACTTCACCGACCCCGAATAGAAGTCCGGTGACCGCTTGTGCGGTTGTAGAGCGCGTGCCCCTGAGTACGGAACGTATGCCTCTCCCCTGAGGCACCCCTTTCCGTACCGTCGCGTAACCGTCCCGTAGCTGTCGCGTACAAGCGAAGATCGAAATTGCGGATCCAGTCCGCGTGCAGGTCACAGCGGGGGGCGTTGAGCCGCGTCATGCCGGACTGCCGATGACGGCGGTGATCACGACAGCAGACGGCATGCATGCCCGGACAAGGGACGGGCAGGCGGTACGGGACAGCGCGGCGGGACAGCGTGGCAGGGCACGGCAGACGATCGACACCGATCCCGATCACGGAATCCAGCATTGCCGAGCGGGCCCGTCGAGCAGGGCAGCAAACCACCCTTTCGGACTCGGCCAACGAATATTAGGTAGAATTCATCATGTGTTCCGCTCCTCCGGTTGCGGAGAAAGGGGATTTACCCATGCTGACTGCAATCGCAGATGTTCTGAGGTCGATCGGCGGGGCGATTGCCACCGTCGTGACCCTTCCTTTCAGGGCTGTGGCACGACTCTTCGGCGGCGCCGCGGACAGCGCCCACGGCCATCACTGACATTCCGGCCGGCTCCGCCTGCAATCCCGCCCCGACGCACCGCCCCTCCCGGAGCTGCTCCGGGAGGGGCGGTGCGTCGGGGCGGTGCGTCAGCGTCCGACAGCTTTACGCAGCTGCTGCTTGTTCATTGTCGAGCGGCCTTCGACGTTCTTCTTCTTCGCCTCTTCGTAGAGCTGGTCCCTGGTCGGGCCCTGCGAGCCGCTGTGCGAGCGCTCGCCGCCGCGCTGGGATGCCGATTTCGGGTCCCTTGTCGAAACCTTGCCGGGCGACTTGGCCTCGCCCGCCCGTGCCCGTTCCTTGTTGACGGTGCGCGCGGCGATCTCCTCGGCCCGGCTCTCCGACGTACCGCGTTTTTCGGCGCTTTCCTTGACGTGCTCGTACTGGCGCTCGCGCTTGCGACTGGATCCTGCCGGCATGACATTTCTCCTTATCCATGCGTGCTCTGCTCTGCGCCTGCCCGCATTACGGCACACCTCACACACTCGGTCCAGGAGCGCACCGCTGCAATCGGAGAGCCGCCGGGCGGCATTCGGACGAAGCGCCGGTGCGTCAGCGGGGCAGCACCCCGCACCGTGGCCACAGTCGTCCGATGCGATCGCAGGACCGGGGCGCCGCGCGGCTGACCGGGGCACCGCGCGTCTCAGTCGAAGAGCCCCCTGAGCGTCCGCTCCCGGGAAGTACGTACGTGATGGCGAGCAGCACGGCGCCGACGGCCGGAACGGCCGTCGGCGCCGAAGGAGTTCTTGCCCGGTCAGTTCATTTCAGTGGTGGCGGGCTATTTCAGTGGTGGCGAGCCGGCCGGCGTAGCGCTGCGTCCAGGTGCTGTCGGTGTCGGCGGTGACGACCACGTCGTAGTAGCCCTCCTGGGTCGGCCACATGACGACCTTCGTCCTGCCGGGGGCCACCGTGACCTTCTGGGTGCGGCCGAGGTAGTCATGGGCGGCGAGCGTGTAATGCACCGGCTTGCTGCCGCCGCCCCTGTTGTGCAACGTGAGCTTCACCCGGGCCTCGTGCCTGGCGCCCTCCCCCTTCAACAGGTCGGCCTCCACTCGCGGGAGGCCGCCGGCCGTCTCTCCGGCGGGCGCGAGCTGGCCGGCGAAGGAGCGTACGAACCCGTCGTTGGAGTAGATCGAGAACGCGTACTTGCCGTCGGTGGCCTTGGTGTCCCAGGTGTACTCGCGCGGCTTGCGTGCCGTGACGGTGAACGGCGTGTTGGAGAACGCCTGGTACTTGTCGGGGAAGACCTGGAAGCTCAGGGCCTTGTCCTCCGGGCCGCCGGTCAGGGTCATCGTGGCGGTGACCGTCCCCGACGCGGGGTCCTCGGAGATCACCGCGTGCGGGTGGAAGCTGAGCGGACGCGGCTTCATCTGGTCGGCGGCCATGGACACCGGCTGCTCGGCGAGCGGGGCCGTGAAGGTGGCGGGCCCCGGTTGCGGGTGGGCGAAGTCCAGGGCGCTGGTCAGGTCACCCGCGATCGAGCGCCGCCAGTCGCTGATGTTGGGGCAGCGGAACGGCTTGCCGAGATGGGCCGCCCAGGTCTCCAGGAACTTGATCGTCGACGTGTGGTCGAAGACTTCCGATGCGACGTACCCGCCACGGCTCCATGGCGAGACCAGCAGCATCGGCACCCGCGGACCGAAACCGAGAGGATAGTCGCCGGCGTACTCGCGCGCCGTGCCCGGCTCGGGCCACGGCGGCAGCACATGGTCGAACTTCCCGTCGTTCTCGTCGTAGTTGAGGATGAAGAGGGTGTGGTCCCAGATGTCCGGGTTGCCCTGCAGGATGTCGAGGACCTTCTTGACGTAGCGCTCGCCGTGCAGGGTGTCCGCACCCGGGTGCTCGCACCAGTTGTACGGCGCCACGATCCAGGAGACCGCCGGCAGCGGGTGCTCCGCGCCGGGCCGGCAGGCGTCCTGGAGGTTCTTGAGGACCGCGTCGAGGTTGGCCTCGGAGTCGTCCTCAGGTGAGGTCGTACCCGAGTAGTACATGGCGTTGCCGCGCCAGATCAGCCCGGTGCCGGGCTGCAGCTTCGGGTCGTCGGCGCTCAGCCCCTCCGGGTCGAACCCCTTGAAGTACTTCAGCTCGTTGTCGCCGTAGTCGCCGACCCAGCTGCTGATGTAACCCTGCCGCCCGTCGCCGCTGTTGTCGGAGTAGAGCCGCCAGTCGATGCCCGCCTGCTGGAGCTGCTCGGGCACCGTGGTCCAGGGACGGGAGTAGTTGGACTCGTCCGTGTTGCCCGTCTCGGTGTTGGCGGTACCGCTCCACAGGTACTTCCGGTTGGGGTCGGTCGGCCCGAACTCGGAACAGAAGGTCTGGTCGGCGATCGTGTACTGGGCGGCGACCGAGTGGAAGAAGCCCATGTACGCGTCGCTGTGGTAATTCATGCAACTGGTGCCGCTGTGCTGCACCCACAGATCCCACTTGCGGTGGTCGACGTCACCCCAGGCACCGTGGTCGTTGCCCCAGGCGCCGTCGTCGACCTGCGGGGTGACGACGGTGCCGTTGGCGTCCTTCTGCTGGAAGACGGTGGTTCCGTCCTGGAACCGCAGCGCCTGCTTGTCGTTGAAGCCGCGCACGCCGGGGAACGAGCCGAAGTAGTGGTCGAAGGACCGGTTCTCCTGCATCAGGATCACGACATGCTTCAGGTCGGCGATGGTGCCCTTGAAGCCCTTCGGCAGGGCGTGCCTCGGGCTCGGAGCGGCGTACGCGGCGCCCGCCCCGGCAGTCGAGCCGAGCACCAGCGTCCCCGCGGCAACTCCCGTTCCCTGGAGGAAACGGCGGCGGGTGGCGCCGGTCGCGGTATCGGGTCTGTCGCCGAGCTGGGACTCGGGCGTCGGGTTGATCGGATCGGTCGGGATGACCGGATCGGGGGCCATGGAAGCTCCTCACGCAGGGGCACGGACAGTCGGGGGGTGCACGCCGTAGCGTGCTCATCGAACCCACTGGATATCAACTGCGCGTGAACACCTGTCGAGCGTGTGGTGGCCAACGGAAATGGTCACCACACGGTGGGACGAGGGACTGAAGCGGCAGCCCGCGGCGACAAGCCGAGTGCGAGCGGCCGCCCGCCCGGCCTGGGCCTGCGCCCGGGCCGGGGGTGGTTTGGTCTGTGCGCCCTGGAGACCTCGCCCACAGGGCGTCAGTCAGTGGTTCCCAGTGCCGTCGTTTTCGGTGCCGTCGTTGTCGGTGCCGTCGTTGTCGGTATCTCCGGCGCGAGTGAGTTGCCCGCGGGGATCCGGCCGCAGTCCGACGGGGGTGTCTTGCCGGCGAACCTGTCATTGAGCCAGCCCAGAGCGGCGGGCGCCCACGGTACGGCGGCGCCGACATGGCTGAGCAGGTCGTACTGCTGGTACTTGATCGATGTGTTGCCCTTGTCGCAGTACTGCCGGGCCAGCGCGCGCACATCTCCTGCGACCATCACCCCGTCGCCCCTTCCGATGCCCGGGAGGTTACTGAGAGTGCCCTCCAGGACACCCCCGCCGCCCTGCACGATGAACCCGGGGATGTCGGGGGTGCCGGCCGAGCCGAGGTTGAGCTTGTTCACCGCCTTGATGAAGGGGGGCACCGAATTCGGGTCCGCGTACTCCGGCTTCACCATCTTCTTCCACGTCAGCCCCGGGTACTGGCCCAGCGCGTTGGTGATCGACCCGTGTTCGAGCTTCTTGAACACCTGCATGCCGTAGCTGTTCAGGTAGGGCGTGAAGTCGATGTCGTAGGAGCGCGCGGCTCCGATGACCGCCATGGGCGCGACGCCGGCCCAGACGGAACTGCCGCTGATGTACTTGAGGTTGTGTGCCGGGTCGACGAGCAGACCGCCTTCGGTGAAGCCCACCAGCCTCTTGTCGACGTCCGGCGCATAGCTCGGCGCGAGCGCGGCCGCCCAGTGGGTAGCGATGGCTCCGCCCGAGTAGCCGGCCAGACCGACCCGGGTGCGGGAGTTCAGACCGGTCTCCGGGGACCGGCTCGCGGCCCGGATCGAATCCAGCGTGTTCGTTCCGTACTCCGGCCCGGCTGCGAAGTCGGCGGTCTGCCCCTCAGTGTCCGGAATGACGACGTTGTAGCCCGCCAGCAGCAGGGGCGCCATGAGGAGGGACTCTCCGTTCGCGATCAGGCCACCGAGTGAGACGTCACCAGCGATCGCCCGGGACGGTGAGTCCGCGGGGTTCAGGGAGTCGTAGAACGACTGGTACGACACGGCCTTGGCGCCATCGCCGTTGGGGCTGCGTACGATCGAGGTCACCCCGGCGGACGGGCGCCCCTGGGCATCGACTGTGCGGAACAGCAGCTGGATCGCTTTGACCGGCGTCGGGATACCGAGGACGTGGTACTGCAGCGTCCGCGTCTTGAGCACGGCGCCCGGTGCGTACGAGGACAGGGGCGTACTGCCGTCGTAGGTGTAGAAGGGGTCTTCCGCCGTGGCTGTCGACGAGGCGGAAGGAGTGGCCACAGCCGTGGCCGCTGGAACGACCGCGACGGTCAGAGCAGCGACAACTGCGGTTGCCAGCTTCCGGATAGCGATGCGGTGCATGGTCCCCTCGGATTCGTCTCATGGATCACAGGGATGGCAAACGCGTGTTACCTAGCGGTAACAGCGTCGGAAATTACCATCCGGTAGGGGACTTGAACAGAGTTGCGGCACGACCTTCCGGCGCAGGGACATACACCTGGTGGGCGCCGCCCGAGGCCCGACTCCCTCCCCCGGACCGGCCGGCAAGAGCGATGCCGGACTGCGACCGCGCTGCCTCGACCAGGCCTGCCGCCTGCGATCCCGCGTCGTCTCGAATCTCGAACCACCCGAGGGAATCCGGACGTTCCAGGGGGCGCGGAGCCGGGAGGGCGCGGCGCCTCCCGGCTGCTACCGGTTCACACCGGCGAGGGCAGGTGCACCGCGGGCAGCAGCCCCAGCTCGATCTCCCGACGCGGCAGCGACAGCCCGAGATGCCCGCCCACCGCCGCGAACAGCCGCTTCACCAACTCCTCCTCCACGCCCTCGCCCTCATCCTCGGGGTTCTCGCAGCCGGGGAAGGTGTCCCGCACCGCCCCGGCCCGGCGCATGGCCGCGTCCAGCGCGGCGAACGTCCCGAACCGGTCCCCGGGCGGGACCGCCGTCTCCAGCAGACTGTCACCGGGCTCGCCGGAACTCACTTCGCCGGCTGCGTCGACGTAACACACCCACGGGGACTCGTGCAGAAACCGGTCCAGGCAGACGAGTTCGCCACCCGGCTCCACCAAGGTGTCCTGGCCCAGCCGGTCGAGGAAGAGGAGGTGCCAGGTGGACCGCTCGACCTCCAGGACATACGTCCACTCGCCGCTCCGGCCGAACATCGCCACACTGTCGCCCGGGCTCACCCTCAGCCTGTCGAAGTCCTTGAACTGTGGCGGCCGTTCGGCCATTCCCCGGTCGGCGCCGAGGCGCACCACAAAGTCCACCGGGTCCACGCCACGCACCGCCGTGAGGCTGATGTCCGCGAGCATCCCGTCCTTGACGATCGCCCCGCTGCACCAGTGCTCGCCGATCCACGCCAAGCCGTTGTCCGTCACGGTGACACCCCCTCCCTCGACCTTCGCGCACACGCTACTGACCTCGGCTCGGCAGCGGGGCGCAGTCCCCCAGCTCTACCCAGCTCTACCCACGGCAGGCAGCCGGTTTCCGTAGCGGTACGGAGCTCTGCTGTCCCATCTCGTCGGTCTGCGGGAAGTCGGTGGAGAGAGTGAGGTCTTCCCAGGTGTCGAGGTCGTGGTCGACAGCTTCACGTCCAGCGCGGACCAGGCGCAGGGCGTCGGAGCCGAGAACCAGGTGAGCGGGCGGATCGGGTGTGTCGAGGACGCGCAGGAGCGCGTCGGCGGCGCGGGCCGGGTTACCGAGCTGTCGTCCGTCGGCCTTCTGGCGGGCGGCGCGGATGGGTTCGAAGAGTTCGTCGTAATCGGGGATGGTGCGCGGTGCGCGGATCATCGAGCGTCCGGCCCAGTCGGTACGGAAGGAGCCCGGCTCGACGGCGGTGACGTGGATGCCGAAGGCGGCGACTTCCTTGCCGATGGATTCGAGGATGCCTTCGAGTGCGTATTTGCTGCCGCAGTAGGCGGAGACGCCGGGGAAGCCGGCCAGGCCGCCCATGGAGGTGACGGCCAGGATGTGCCCGCGGCGCCGTTGGCGCATGAAGGGCAGGACGGCCTGGATGGTCGCCGCGGCGCCGAAGACGTTGACGTCGAACTGGGCGCGCAGGTCGTCCAGGGAGGTTTCCTCGAAGGTCCCTTCCAGGCCGTAGCCGGCGTTCGCGATCAGTACGTCGACGGGGCCGATTGCCTCCTCCACCTCGCCCGTCACGGCGAACACGGCTTCGTCGTCGGTCACGTCGAGGATGCGGGCGTGAGCGCGTTCCGGGTGAAGGGCGGTGAAGGCCGACGCGTCGGTGCCGTTGCGGACGGTGCCGACGACAGTGTGGCCGGCCTCCAGGGCGGCGCCGGCGAACGCGCGGCCGAGGCCGCCGCTGACGCCGGTGATCAGAAAGGTCTTGGCTGTGTGTGTCATGCCTGGTCCTCCTTGTGCAGGGCGAGGTGCTGGTGGAAGAGCACGCCGTAGCGGCCGGTGCTTCCGACTCCCGGCTCACCACGCTCCCCTTCATTCATTCGCAGGTGTCTGCGGGCAAGCCTCTGCCGCGGCGGAGGCGGGAGCCAGGACAGGCTGTGCCGGGGTACGGCGTACCCAGGCACGCCACCACGGGGCGGCCTAGCCTGGGCTGGTGACCAGCAACGATCTCGGAGATTTCCTGCGCGCCCACCGTGCACGCCTGCAACCCGGTGACGTCGGCCTCGCCTCCTACGGCCCGCGCCGGGTGGCGGGGCTGCGACGGGAGGAGGTCGCCGTCCTGGCCGGAATGAACAGCGACTACTACGCCCGGCTGGAACAGGGCCGCGAGCGCAGCCCCTCCCCGCAGATCCTCGACGCGATCAGCGGCGCCCTGCGCATGGACGACACGGCGCGCGAGCACCTCTACCGGCTGGCAGGCGCGGTACGGGACGACAACCGGGACCTGCCGGGGGAAGCGGTCGGTACACCGCTGAGACAACTGCTCGACGGCTACACGAACGCCCCGGCGTTCGTCCTGAACCCGGCGAAGGACTTCCTGGCGGCCAACGCCCTGGCCGAAGCGCTGTTCTCCCCGTTCGAAGCCGTGGACAACCTCGCCCGCATGACGTTCCTCGACCCAGCGGCACGGGGATTCTTCACCCCCTGGGACAGATCGGCCGAGGCGATTGTCGCCGGGCTGCGCCACGCCACGGGCCTCAGCCCCCACTATCCGCGTCTGTACGAGCTGATCGGCTCCCTGACCAGGGCGAGCGAGGACTTCGCCGCACTCTGGGCATCACACACCGTCTACGGAAAGACTCAGGACGCCCAGGAACTCCACCATCCCGACGTAGGGCCCCTCTCGCTCACCTACCAGTCCTTCGATGTCCGCGGAGCGCCGGGACAACTGCTGGTCATCTACCACGCCGAACCGGGAAGCGCCGACGCCCGGGCGCTCACCCTGCTCGGAAGCCTGCACGCCACTCGCCGCGGGCAGTCCGCCGGAGAGCGGTAGTTCCACATCTGATGCAACATCACATCCCGCCGGGAGCCGATCAGTCGGCCAGTGGAGAACGGGTTCCGGCGGGAGTGCGATTGTGAGTGCGGAGGAGGGGATGACGCCCTCGCGTACGGATAGGGGGCTCTGGCCAACTGCCCCGAACTGACGGCACTCTCCGGCCATGTGCATGCCTTCGGACACACGGTCGCTCACCTCCGGGCGACCAGTTGCCGACCTGATGAGCAAGGCTCAAGACCCGTGGATCAGCCTCGGGCTGGGACGTGAAAGGGCGTACCTTCCCGAGTGATCGATAGGTCACCGAGTAGACCGACGTTGCACCGTCGGTTGGGAAGGCGTGCTCATGCTCAGCAAACTCGTCGAGTCCGCCCAGACCCGCTGGCGGGCCGTCAGCGGAGCCCGCCCTGTGCCTCTCGTCCACGCCGGCGCCCGCTTCGAACGAGGAATCCTGGTCGATCAGCCCCAGGAGGTGGCAGCGTGACAACCGATACCCCCGCCGACTTCGACCCCGTTGCCGTCCTGGAACAGATCGATGCCGCCACCGAGCATCTGCTGCAAACAGCATCCCGGTTCGCCGAAAGCGACGTACGCGCGCCGTCGCTGCTGCCGAACTGGTCCCGCGGACACGTCTTGACCCACCTTGCCCGCAACGCCGACGGAGGCCATCGACTGCTCATGTGGGCTCGGACCGGCGTGGAGACATCGGAGTACCCGAGCCTGACCGCCAGGGACGAGGAGATCGAGAATGGGGCGGGCCGCAGCGCCGATGCGCTCGTGGCGGACCTGCGTGACAGCGCCGCCCAGTTCGCCGCACAGTATCGGCGGATGACGACCGAGGCGTGGAATCGAAAGGTCCGCTGGACTCGAGGTCAGGAACTACCTGCGGCACGGGCCGCTGATTCCAGGCTGTGCGAGGTGTTGGTCCACCACGTCGACTTGAACGCCGGCTACACCCCTGTGCAGTGGCCATCCCACTTCGTCCACGACATGCTGGACCGGGTAGTCAAGTCGTTCAGCGCACGTGAGAATGCCCCTGCCATGCGGTTGCACGCCACGGACACCGACACCTGGTATCGCATCAGCGATGATCAGCCAGCACCAGAGATCCACGGTGCAGAAAGCTCGCTCCTGAGCTGGCTGATGGGACGCTCCCCGGGCAACGACCTCGCCGTGGAGGACTACAGGGCGCTACCCAGCCCGCCCTTCCTCTATTGATCACGCCCACGTACCCCACCGCGGATCGGTTGATCCACGACTCTTGCACAATTGCTCCGACCTGATCGAAGCGGCCACCTGCACTACCGATCTGCCCAGCCTCCGGCGCTACGCCCAGCACCTCGGAGGACACGTGCGGCGCAGGGGGCGGGTGGGCCGGAGGTCGCCCGATTCTCTGTCGGCAGGTTCGGGATCTTTTGGGGTCCACGGCGACGACGTCGATGGTGAACCGGGCAGTGCTGCCGACCGGCCCGCCTCCGGCAACATCCCGCACCACCCGCAGGGCTCCGAACGGGCGTCGCAAAGCGGTGTGAGGCGCTTCTGTCGCCTGAACCGTCCCCGCGTCCCCTGTGTGTCCCCTGGATCTTGGTCCGGACGTGTGAAGGGGGGTCACCACGCTGGCGTGGTGACCCCCCTTCACACATTCGCCCAGGTAGAAACGGTTCTCCTAGACGAACCCTGTGTGGGGCGGGTGGGACTCGAACCCACGGCCGACGGATTATGAGTCCGCTGCTCTAACCGGCTGAGCTACCGCCCCATTACGGCGTGGCGCGTACACGTGTACGCGCCGTCTGCCGCAGCATAGCCGCTCATACGATCTCCTGCCTCGGATGGTCGGCTTCGCTGACCATGAGGACTGCGCCGTGGACGGGGCGGTTCCACCCCGGCGGAAAACAGCAAGAAAACAGCATGAAAAAGGGCCCCCTGAGGGGCCCTCTTCCGTCATGCTCCCCCGACTGGACTCGAACCAGTAACCCTCCGGTTAACAGCCGAATGCTCTGCCAATTGAGCTACAGGGGACCGCGCTCCCCCGACTGGACTCGAACCAGTAACCTGCCGGTTAACAGCCGGCTGCTCTGCCAATTGAGCTACAGGGGATTGCTGCTGTGCACCGAACGTACCCACCGAATCGTTCCCGGGGGGCGTGTGCTCGCTGCGACACATACATTAGCGCAAGCAGGGGGGTGCTCCGCCAATCGGTTCCGCCCCGGGTGATCACGTGCCGGCCGGGTAGGCGGGCAGCACCGGCACAAGGGAAGGCAGCCATGCGGTACAAGCTGACGTTCGTCGTGGGACTCGCTCTCGGTTATGTGATCGGCACACGTGCCGGTCGGGAGCGTTACGAGCAGTTGAAGAAGTCCGCCCGCCAGGTCGCGGAGAACCCGGCCGTACGCAACGCGGCCGAGGCCGCCGCGCAGAACGGGCGGGATGTCGCGGGCAAGGCGCTCCACACCGTGAGCGCGAAGATGGGCGACAGGATGCCCGACGCGGTGGCCCACCGGGTCCGTTCGCTGCGGGAGCGGAACGGGGCTGTCGAGGACGACTGGGGCACCAGCAACACCTGACGTTCCGGCGTGCGGCACAATCGGGCCGTATGGGGATAGTCGCCGGTCTTGACAGCTCAGCCGCCTTCACGCGCATCGTCGTGTGCGACACGGACACAGGTGCCGTGCTGCGCCAGGGGTATGCGCCCCATCCACAGACGGACGGGGCGGGTGAGAGCACCAACAGCGCCAATGCGGCCGGCAAGCACGAAGCCGATCCGCAGAGCTGGCTGCTCTCGCTCGGTGAGGCCGCGTCCGGCGGGCTGCTGGAAGGCGTGCAGGCCATCGGCGTGTCCGCCCAGCAGCACGGCCTGGTGCCGCTGGACCGGCAGGGCAATCTCGTACGGCCCGCGCTGATCGGCAACGACAAGCGGGCGCAGGTCGCCGCGGCGGATCTGATCGATTCGTTCGGCGGCCGGTCCGCGTGGGCCGAGGCGGTCGGCTCCGTACCGCAGGCCGCGCAGCCGGTGTCGAAGCTGCGCTGGCTGGCGCGGCAGGAGCCGGAGGCGGCCGCGAAGATCGCCGCGCTGCTCCAGCCGCACGACTGGCTCGTGTGGCAGCTGCTCGGGCGGCCCGCCCGGCGGATCACCGACCGGGGCGCCGCGTCGGGCACCGGCTACTGGTCGGCTGCGACCGGCGCCTACCGCCCCGATCTGGTGGAGCTGGCCCTCGGGCACCCGGCCGCGCTGCCGGAGGTGCTCGGCCCGTCCGACTCCGCGGGGACCACCCCCGAGGGGCTGCTGATCTCGGCCGGCACCGGCGAGACGATGGCCGCCGCCTTCGGACTGGGGGTCTCCGCCGGCGACGTGGTCGTGTCGCTCGGTGCGTCGGGTTCGGTGATGGCCGTGCACCACGAGGCGCTGTCCGACCCGTCCGGGATGATCACCTCGTTCGCCGACGCCACCGGGATGCATCTGCCGGTGGTGCACACACTCAACGCCGTACGGGCGCTGCGCGGCACCGCCGAGCTCCTCGGCGCCGAGGATCTTGAGGCCCTGTCGGCACTCGCGCTGACCTCCACCCCGGGCGCGTCCGGGGTGGTGCTCCTGCCGTATCTGGAGGGCGAGCGCACCCCGCAGCTGCCGCACACCGCGGGCACCCTGTCCGGGCTGCGCCGCGAATCGATGAAGCGCGAGCATGTGGCGCGGGCAGCCTTCGAAGGAATGCTCTGCTCGCTGGCGGACGCCATGGACGTACTGCGGGACCGCGGCGTCGAGGTGCGCCGGGTGTTCCTGCTGGGCGCCGCCGCCGAACTGCCCGCCGTCCAGGCCGCCGCCCCCGGCATCTTCGGGGCACAGGTCGTCGTCCCGCAGCCCGCCGACTACGCGGCGGTCGGTGCCGCCCGGCAGGCGGCCTGGGCACTCGGTGTTTCCGAGGGCACGCTGGATCCGCAGACCCCGCCCGCCTGGCAGGGCGCGGCGGCGCAGGTACTCGAACCGGGCGACGGGCTCGCGGTGGGGCAGGCCGTGCGTAAGCAGTACGCGGCGACGCGTGACCAGATCCATCCCGGAGCGTTCGGCACGCCGTCCTGACGGCTGTGTCCCGACCTCGTTCCTGACCCCCTTCCCCTTCCCCTTCTTGACCCCTGTTTGAGGAAAACGGTTCGTATCAGGTTGCGCGGTACCGGAAACTGGGACGGCCGGACACCGTCCCTGCCTTCACCTGCCCTGCCGGAAGCCCCGCCGGACCGCCGACCCGAGAGACGCACGTGCTCATATCGCTCCTGCGGACCCATTTGCGTCCGTACAAGAAACCCATGGCCCTGCTGGCGCTGCTTCAGCTGCTCCAGACCTGCGCCACCCTCTATCTGCCGACGCTCAACGCGGACATCATCGACAACGGTGTCGTGAAGGGTGACTCGGGTTACATCCTGAGCTACGGCGGTCTCATGATCGCCATCAGCGTGGTTCAGGTGATCTGCAACGGGGGCGCCGTCTACTTCGGCGCCCGGACCGCGTCCGCGCTCGGCCGGGACATCCGTGCCGGTGTCTTCGACCGGGTGCAGTCCTTCTCGGCCCGCGAGGTCGGGCACTTCGGCGCCCCGTCCCTCATCACCCGGACGACCAATGACGTCCAGCAGATCCAGATGCTGGTCCTGATGTCGTTCACCCTGATGGCCTCGGCGCCGATCATGTGCGTGGGCGCCATCGTGCTGGCGCTCGGCCAGGACGTCCCGCTCTCGCTGGTCCTGATCGCGGTCGTCCCGGTCATGCTCGTACTGGTCTCGCTGATCGTCCGGCGGATGCGGCCGCTCTTCCGGAAGATGCAGGTCCGGCTCGACACGGTGAACCGGGTGCTGCGTGAGCAGATCACCGGCAACCGGGTCATCCGCGCCTTCGTGAAGGACGCGTACGAGAAGGAGCGCTTCAAGGGCGCCAACGCCGAACTGACCGACGTCTCGCTGGGGACCGCGCGGCTGATGGCCCTGATGTTCCCGACGGTGATGACCGTGGTGAACGTGTCGTCGATCGCGGTGGTCTGGTTCGGCGCGCACCGGATCGACAGCGGCGCGATGCAGATCGGGGCGCTCACCGCGTTCCTCTCCTATCTGATGCAGATCGTGATGTCCGTGATGATGGCCACCTTCATGTTCATGATGGTGCCGCGCGCGGAGGTCTGCGCCGAGCGGATCCAGGAGGTCCTCTCCACCGACTCCAGCGTGGTGCCGCCGCTGAATCCCGTCACCGAGCTGGCCAGGCACGGCCATCTGGAGATCCGCGGGGCCGGGTTCAAGTACCCGGGCGCCGAGGCGTCGGTGCTGCGGGAGGTCGCCCTGGAGGCGCTGCCCGGTGAGACGACCGCGGTGATCGGGTCGACCGGCAGCGGGAAGTCGACGCTGCTCGGTCTCGTACCCCGGCTGTTCGACGCCACGGGCGGCGCGGTGCTGGTGGACGGCACTGACGTACGGGAACTCGACCCGGTCCTGCTGGCGAAGACCGTGTCCCTGGTGCCGCAGAAGCCGTATCTGTTCTCCGGGACCGTCGCGACGAACCTGCGGTACGGGAACCCGGACGCGACCGACGATGAGCTGTGGCACGCGCTGGATGTGGCGCAGGCCAAGGGGTTCGTCGAGGCGCTCGAAGGCGGGCTGAACGCGCCGATCGCCCAGGGCGGCACCAATGTCTCCGGCGGGCAGCGCCAGCGGCTGGCGATCGCCAGGACGCTGGTCCAACGGCCGGAGATCTATCTCTTCGACGACTCGTTCTCGGCGCTGGACTACGCGACCGACGCGGCGCTGCGGACCGCGCTGCGGCGCGAGACGGCGGAGTCGACCGTGGTGATCGTCGCCCAGCGCGTCTCGACCATCCGCGACGCGGACCGGATCGTCGTCATGGACGAGGGCCAGGTCGTCGGGACCGGCCGGCACCACGAGCTGATGGACGGCAATGAGACATACCGGGAGATCGTGCTCTCCCAGCTGACCGAGGCGGAGGCAGCCTGATGGCCGGTCCTGGTGGACGCATGATGGCAGGACCGACCCAGAAGTCCATGGACTTCAAGGGATCGGGCAAGCGGCTGCTGCGGCAGCTGGCGCAGGACCGTGCCGCTCTGTTCACGATGCTGCTGGCCGTCGTCGGCAGCGTCGCGCTCTCGGTCGTCGGGCCGAAGATCCTCGGCCGGGCGACCGACCTGATCTTCGCCGGGATCATCGGCCGGCAGCTGCCCGCGGGCACGACCAAGGCGCAGGCCTTGAAGGGCCTGCACGCCAGGGGTCAGGGCGCGATGGCCGACATGCTCTCCGGTGTGGACTTCACGCCGGGCAAGGGCATCGACTTCACCCAGGTGGGAGAGATCCTGCTGCTCGCGCTGGCGGCCTTCGCCTGCGCGGGTCTGCTGATGCTCGTCACCACCCGGCTCGCGGCCCGGATCATCAACGAGGCCATGTACCGGATGCGCGAGGAGATCCAGGCGAAGCTCTCGCGGCTGCCGCTGTCGTACTTCGACAGGGCGAAGCGCGGTGAGGTGCTCAGCCGGACGACCAACGACGTCGACAACATCGGCCAGACGATGCAGCAGACCATGGGCCAGCTCATGAACTCGCTGCTCACCATCATCGGCGTACTGGCGATGATGTTCTGGATCTCCTGGATCCTGGCGCTGGTCGCGCTGGTCACCGTGCCGCTCTCGGTGCTGGTGGCCACGCGCGTCGGCAAGCGGTCCCAGCCGCAGTTCGTGCAGCAGTGGAAGGTCACCGGCAAGCTCAACGCCCATATCGAGGAGATGTACACCGGGCACGCCCTGGTCAAGATCTTCGGGCGGCAGGAGGAGTCGGCCGAGGCCTTCCGCGAGCAGAACGACGCGCTGTACGAGGCGGGGTTCAAAGCCCAGTTCAACAGCGGCATCATGCAGCCGCTGATGATGTTCGTCTCCAACCTCAACTACGTGCTGGTGGCGGTCATCGGCGGGCTGCGGGTCGCTTCCGGGTCGCTGTCGATCGGTGATGTGCAGGCCTTCATCCAGTACTCGCGGCAGTTCTCGCAGCCGCTGACCCAGGTCGCCTCGATGGCGAACCTGGTGCAGTCGGGTGTGGCGTCCGCCGAGCGGATCTTCGAGCTGCTCGACGCGGAGGAGCAGACGCCCGACACGGACTCCTCCGGGACGGAATCCATTACGGGATCCGACGCGGTAGCGGGCGCGGTGTCCGACGCGGTGCCCGGTGCCCGTATTGCCGACCGTCCGGTGGCGGTGCGCGGCAACATCTCGCTGGAGAAGGTCTCCTTCCGGTACGAGGCCGACAAGCCGCTCATCGACGATCTGTCGCTCTCGGTCGAACCGGGGCACACGGTCGCGATCGTCGGACCGACCGGCGCGGGCAAGACGACCCTGGTCAATCTGCTCATGCGGTTCTACGAGGTGACCGGCGGGCGGATCACGCTCGACGGGACCGACGTCGCCAGAATGACGCGTGAGGAGCTGCGCTCCGGGATAGGCATGGTGCTCCAGGACACCTGGCTGTTCGGCGGCACGATCGCGGAGAACATCGCGTACGGCTCGTCGCGCGCCGTCACCCGCGAGGAGGTCGAGGAGGCGGCCCGGGCGGCCCACGCCGACCGGTTCATCCGCACCCTTCCCGAGGGGTACGACACGGTCATCGACGACGAGGGCACGGGGGTGAGCGCGGGTGAGAAGCAGCTGATCACGATCGCGCGGGCCTTCCTCTCCGATCCGGTGATCCTGGTGCTCGACGAGGCGACGAGCTCCGTCGACACCCGTACCGAGGTGCTGATCCAGCAGGCGATGGCCCGGCTGTCGCACGGCCGCACCAGCTTCGTCATCGCGCACCGGCTCTCCACGATCCGGGACGCGGATGTGATTCTGGTGATGGAGAACGGGGCGATCGTGGAGCAGGGCTCGCACGAGGAGTTGCTGGCTGCGGGCGGGGCGTATGCGCGGCTCTATGCGGCGCAGTTCGCGCAGGCGGTGGTGGAGGTGGATTAGCGGGTCCGGGGCTGTCGGTCCGGACCAGTGGCGCTGGATCAGCGGGTCCGGGGCTGTCGGTCCGGGCCAGCAGGTCGGGATCAGCAGGTCCGGGGCTGTCGGTCCGGGCCAGCAGGTCGGGATCAGCAGGTCCGGGGCTGTCGGTCCGGGCCAGCAGGTCGGGATCAGCGGTCGGGGTATGTCGCTGCGGGGTTGCGCTCAGTCCAGGTAGCCCCGCAGCTGGTCGGCGAATGCGTGGTCCCGCAGTTTGTTCAGGGTCTTGGACTCGATCTGGCGGATCCGCTCCCGCGTCACCCCGAAGATCCGTCCGATCTCCTCCAGCGTGCGGGGCCTGCCGTCCGCCAGGCCGTAGCGGAGCTGGACGACCTTGCGCTCGCGTTCACCGAGCGTGGAGAGCACTGCCTCCAGGTGCTGCCGCAGCAGCAGGAACGCCGCCGACTCCACCGGGGACGCCGCGTCCCCGTCCTCGATCAGGTCGCCCAGCGCCACCTCGTCCTCCTCCCCCACCGGGGCGTGCAGGGAGACCGGTTCCTGGGCGAGCCGCAGCACCTCCCCTACGCGTTCCGGGGTGAGTTCGAGCTGGGCCGCGACCTCGTCCGGCGTCGGTTCGTACCCGCGTTCCTGGACCATCCGGCGCTGGACCCGCACCACCCGGTTGATCAGCTCGACCACGTGGACCGGGACCCGTATCGTCCGGGCCTGGTCGGCCAGGGCCCGGGACATCGCCTGGCGGATCCACCAGGTCGCGTACGTGGAGAACTTGTAGCCGCGGGCGTAGTCGAACTTCTCCACCGCCCGGATCAGGCCGAGGTTTCCCTCCTGGACCAGGTCGAGCATGGTCAGCCCGCGGCCCACGTACCGCTTGGCGACGGAGACCACGAGGCGGAGGTTGGCCTCGATCAGCCGCCGTTTGGCCATCCGGCCGAGCACCACCAGGCGGTCCAGGTCCATGGCGAGGCGGGAGTCTAGATCGGCCGAACTCCCCAGCCGTTCCTCGGCGAAGAGGCCCGCCTCGACACAGCGTGCGAGTTCCACCTCGTCGGCCGCCGTGAGCAGCGGGATACGGCCGATCTCCCGTAAGTACTGGCGGAAGAGGTCGGATGAGGGGCCGCCGGTGTCCGCGGCGCCGGTACGCGCGGGTGCGGGCGCTTCGTCCGGGTCCTCGGCCACGACCTCGGGGACGGCCGCGGGTGCGGGCCTCGCAGGGCCGGGGACGGTCTCGGGGTGACCTGCGGCCGGGCCCTGCTGAGGGACTACCGGGGCCACGTCGGTTTCGGTCGGGGTCCGGGTCTGCACGGGGGCGGCCTCCAGGATGACTGCCGGATCGGGGGCGTGCGGCAGCGGGACAGCGGCGGCCGAGCTGCCTTCCGTCCCCCATGTGCCGGCCGGTCTCAGGCGCCGCTGCCCAGTGTGGGGCACGACACAGCGCGGCCACGAGGGGTGTGCGGTGACTTTCTGAGTCCGGTTCGTGACCCGGCGGTTATGGGAACGCCACCGCACGGCCTCGGCTTCTTCCGCTCCGGTCCGGGCTGAGTCCGCTCCGGTCCGGCTCAGAGCACTCCGGTCCGGCTCCGTCAGCGTCCGTCAGAGCGCGTCCGTCAGAGCGCTTCGGCGCCGTGGTTGCGCAGGGACTGCCCGTACTGCTGGAGGGTCCACAACTCGCTCTGGACCGCCGCGTACTGCTCGGCGTCGCCCTGCGTGGAGGCCCGGGCCAGGGTGCCCTGGACGTCCGTGATCCGCCGGTCGACCGCGCGCAGCCGGACGTGGACCAGCTGCTCGCCCGCGTACAGCTCGTCGACCGTACGGCGCATGATCGCCTCCACGGCCAGCTCGGTGACCACGGCCCGGACCGTGTCGTTCGGCGCCGCCGCGCGGACCCGGGTGAGGTACTCGAAGGAGTCGGTGATGCCCGCCTCCGCGCCGCCCGCCTCCATGATCGCCTCGCGCACGGCGGCATACGGCGGGGCGGTGAACTCGTCGGCCCCGTAGGCGTCGAAGGCCGGTGAGACCAGCTCGGGGCGTTGCAGTGCCAGCTTCAGCAGCTCACGCTCGGTGCGGTGCGCGGGGCTGCGGAGGTGGAGCGCGGGGCCGCTCGACGGGGGGCGCGGCGCCTCGGCCTGCTGCTGTGGGGGGCGGCCACCGCGCGAAGGCGCCGGTGCGTTGCCCCGGCCGCGGGCCCACTGTGCGAGCTGGCTGATGCGCTTGACCACGAACTGGGTGTCGAGGATGCCGACCATGCCGGCCAGCTGTACGGCGACCTCGTGCTGCGAGGCGCTGTTCTTGATCCGGGCCACCACGGGCGCGGCCTCGTCGAGGGCCGTCGCCCGGCCCGCCGGGGTCTCCAGGTCGTACCGCGAGATGATCTGGCGGAGCGCGAACTCGAAGAGCGGGGTACGGGGTTCGGCCAGGCTGCGCACCGACTCGTCGCCCTGCGCGAGCCGCAGATCGCAGGGGTCCATCCCGTCGGGGGCGATGGCGATATAGGTCTCGGCGGCGAACTTCTGGTCGTCCTCGAAGGCCCGCAGGGCCGCCTTCTGTCCGGCCGCGTCCCCGTCGAAGGTGAAGATCACGCGGGCGCTGCCGTTGTCCATCAGCAGCCGGCGGAGGATCTTGATGTGATCGGTGCCGAAGGCCGTGCCGCAGGTGGCGACGGCGGTGGTCACGCCGGCCAGATGGCAGGCCATGACATCCGTGTACCCCTCGACGACGACGGCCCTGCTGGACTTGGCGATCTCCTTCTTGGCCAGGTCGATCCCGTAGAGGACCTGGGACTTCTTGTAGATCGATGTCTCGGGGGTGTTGAGGTACTTCGGCCCGTTGTCGTCGTCGCGGAGCTTGCGCGCGCCGAAGCCGACGACCTCGCCGCTGATGTCGCGGATCGGCCACATCAGCCGGCCGCGGAAGCGGTCGATGGGCTTGCCGCCGCGGGCCTCCTGGGAGAGGCCGGAGGTGATGAGCTCCTTGTCGGAGAAGCCCTTGCCGCGCAGGTAGCGGGTCAGATGGTCCCAGCCCGCCGGGCTGTAGCCGACGCTGAAATGGGTGGCCGCCGCCTGGTCGAAACCGCGCTCGGCGAGGAACTTCCGGCCGATCTCGGCCTCGGCGCTGTCGAGCTGCTCGACATAGAACCGCGCGGCCGCCTTGTGCGCCTCGACCAGCCGGATGCGCTCGCCGCGCTGGCTGTTGGGGGTGTAGCCGCCCTCCTCGTACCGGAGGGTGATGCCGGCCGTGCCCGCGAGCCGCTCGACCGCCTCCGAGAACGAGAGGTGGTCGATCTTCATGATGAAGGCGAGAGTGTCCCCGCCCTCCTGGCAGCCGAAGCAGTGGAAGAGGCCCTTGGCCGGGCTCACCTGGAAGGAGGGGGACTTCTCGTCGTGGAAGGGGCAGAGCCCCTTCAGATTCCCGCCGCCCGCGTTCCGCAGCTGGAGGTACTCGGAAACGACGGCGTCGATCGGGACCGCGTCCCGGACCGCCTTCACGTCGTCATCGTTGATCCTGCCTGCCACGGGTGAAGTCTACGGTCCGGCTCGGACACTCCGTACGGGACAGCCCTCAGGTGCCCAGCGTGGCCAGGTCCACCGACGGGTCCGCGAGGGCCTCGGGGTCCAGGGTCGCGCCGGAGCGGATCAGCCGCTGGAGCTGTTCGGTGACGTCCCACACATTGACGTTCATCCCGGCCAGCAGCCGCCCTTCCTTCATCCAGAAGGCGATGAACTGCCGCTTCCCCGCGTCGCCCCGGATGAGTACCTGGTCGTACGAGCCGGGCGGCGCCCACCCCGAGTACTCAAGTCCCAGGTCGTACTGGTCGGAGAAGAAGTACGGGATCCGGTCGTACGCCACGCCCTGGCCGAGCATCGCGCGGGCCGCCGCCGGGCCGCCGTTGAGCGCGTTCGCCCAGTGCTCGACGCGCAGCCGGGTGCCGAGCACCGGATGCTGGGCGGCCGCGACGTCGCCCGCCGCGTAGATGTCCGGGTCGGAGGTGCGCAGCGAGGAGTCGACGGCGATGCCGCCGCCGTCCGCCCGGTCCACCAGTTCAAGGCCTGCGGCCTCGGCCAGCGAGACGCGGGGGGCCGCGCCGATCGCGGCGAGCACGTCGTGGGCCGGGTGCTCCTCGCCGTCGTCGGTCTGGACGGCGAGGACCATGCCGTCCTGGCCGGTGATCTCGGTGAGGCGCGCGCCGAAGTGGAAGCGGACACCGTGCTCGGCGTGCAGGTCGGTGAAGATCTGGCCGACCTCGGGGCCCAGCACCGCGTGCAGCGGGGTCTGGTGCGGTTCGACGACGGTGACCTCGGCTCCGTAGCCGCGCGCGGCAGCCGCGACCTCCAGGCCGATCCAGCCCCCTCCCGCGATCACCAGGTGGCCGTTGTCCCGGCCGAGCGAGGCCAGGACGTTCCGCAGCCGGTCGGCGTGGGCGAGCCGGCGCAGATGGTGCACGCCCGCGAGCCCGGTGCCGGGGATGTCCAGGCGGCGCGGCTCGGCGCCGGTCGCCAGCAGCAGCTTGTCGTAGTGGATGGCCGTGTCGTCACCGAGGCGTACGACCTTGACGGCGCGGTCGATGGAGACGACGGTCTGGCCGAGATGCAGCTCGATGTCGGCCTGCGCGTACCAGGCGGTCTCGTGGACGAAGACGCTGTCGCGCTCCTCCTTCCCCGACAGGAAGCCCTTGGAGAGGGGCGGGCGTTCGTAGGGGTGGTCGCGTTCATCACCGATGAGAATCACGCGGCCCGCGAACCCTTCGGTGCGGAGGGTTTCGGCGGCCTTCGCCCCCGCGAGCCCGCCGCCGATGATGACGAACGTCAGATGTGCGTCGACCACTTGATGCCTCCTTGGAGTGCTGGCGCCACTTGTGAGCGTCCCGCACGGAGTGTGATGGGGGAAGAGGTGTGAGGTGTTGAGGCTCACGCACGGTCAGGAATGGCCGGTCATGATGGCATGGCGGCGCGGGACAGCCGTACCGCGGGCGGTCATCCTCAGTGACGGACGGTCAGCCGCGCGTGCAGCGAGCGGGCCGAGGTGTCCGTGAGTGAGGCGATCTGGTCGACGATCACACGTTTGCGGTCACGTGCGCCGGGTGCCGCTTCGAACAGCGCCCGGAACTGCGGGTCGAGCCCTTCGGGCGCGCGTGCCGTGAGCGCTTCGGCCAGCTCGGCGAGCACTTCGCGCTGGTCGATGCGGAGCCGCTCCTGCTCCGCCCGCTGCATCACATAGAGGTCGGCGACGGCCTTGAGGACGGCGCACTCCAGTCGCGCCCGGCGTGGAACGACCAGTTCCGCCGCGTATCTGGTGAGCGGCCCCGCGCCGTACGACTCCCGGGTCGCGCTCTCGGCGGCCAGGCAGAACCGGCCGATGAGCTGGCTGGTGGCGTCCTTCAGCCGGGCCTGCGCGACGGCGGTCCCGTCGTAGCCGTGCGGCCACCACTCCTGGGCGAGGAGGCCGTCGAGTGCGTCGGTGAGTTCGGCCGGATCGGTGTCGCCGGGTACGTAACGGCCGATGGCGACCGCCATGATGGCGTCCCGCTCGGGTCCGGAGGTCAGACAGCCGGGGTCGATGTGCCCGGCGTGCAGCCCGTCCTCGACATCGTGCACGGAGTACGCGACGTCGTCGGACCAGTCCATGACCTGGGCCTCGAAGCACTTGCGGTCGGCCGGGGCGCCGCGCCTGGCCCAGTCGAAGACGGGCAGGTCGTCCTCGTACACCCCGAATTTCACCGAGCCGGGCTCGGTGGGGTGTCCGCCGCGCGGCCATGGGTACTTGGTGGCCGCGTCGAGCGCGGCCCGGGTGAGGTTCAGTCCGACGCTGACCGGCTCGCCGGTGGCGTCCGACGGGACGAAACGCTTGGGTTCGATACGGGTGAGCAGGCGCAGCGACTGGGCGTTGCCCTCGAAGCCGCCGCAGTCCCCGGCGAAGTCGTTGAGCGCCAGTTCGCCGTTGTGGCCGAACGGCGGGTGGCCCAGGTCGTGGGCGAGGCAGGCGGTCTCGACGAGATCGGGGTCGCAGCCGAGCGCGGCGCCGAGTTCCCGGCCGACCTGGGCGCATTCCAGGGAGTGCGTGAGGCGGGTGCGCGGGCTGGAGTCCCAGATCTGGAACGCGGTCTCCCCCGCCCGGACGGCGCCGCCCGCCTGCGGGAGCGAGCCCGGTGTGACCACCTGGGTCTTGCCCGCGAGCCGGCGCAGCGCACCGGAGTGCAGCACGCGCGCGCGATCGCGCTGGAAGGCGGTGCGGCCCGGCCTCTTGTCCGGCTCGGTGTCCCAGCGTTCGCAGTCGGTCGGGGTGTACGCGGTGCCTTCCATGCTCCGACAGTACTGAGTCCCGGGCCCTGGACGCGGCCTCCGGGTCGCCGGGTCGCCGGACCGTCCGTATCGGAGGAACGTGGAACGGGAGAGGCCGACCAGAGCGGAGAGAACCGATGGCCAAGGTGACCGCGAACATGTCCATGTCGCTGGACGGGTTCGTCTCACACCCGTCCGACGGGGTCGATCAGCTGTTCCGGTGGTACGGGAACGGGGACGTCACGGTCAGGACCGCTGACCCGAACATGACCTTCCAGGTGTCGGAGGCCAGTGCCCAGCGGCTGAACCGCGGTCTTTCGGAGATCGGTGTGCTCGTCTACGGGAGGCGTACGTTCGACGACGCGGGCGGCTGGATCGGCGGGCATCCCCTGGGCAGGCCGGTGATCGTCGTCAGCCACAGCATCCCGGACGGCTGGCCCCGTGCGGACACCCCGCTGACCTTCGTCACCGACGGCGTCGAGAGCGCCATCGCGCAGGCCAGGGCGACAGCGGGCGGAAAGAAAGTCGTCATCGGCAGCGCCGACCTCACCCAGCAGTGCATCAACGCCGGGCTGCTGGACGAGCTGGATGTCGACCTGGTGCCGCTGCTGCTCGGTTCGGGCGTGCGTTTCCTCGACAACCTGCGGGAGGCGCCGCGCGCGCTGGAGGGGCCCACGGTGGTCGAGGGGAACGGCGTGACGCATCTGACGTACACCCTGAGGTGACGCCGGTGGGCGGCCCGAGCGAACCGGACCAGGCGGCCGGCTGAGCGAACCGGACGTCCCCCATTGCGCGTCCGACCTTCCGACACGTCCGGCGTCGGAAGGCCACCCACCCATGCGCAGACCCGCGTTGTCCCGCATACGACGGCTGCGGCCGAGCCTGCCGAAGAACCTGCGGCTGTCCGGTCTGCGCGTCCCCGGTCTGCGCGTTCCCGGTCTGCGGCTGCCGAGGGCCAGGCGCGGCCGGCGCCGCGCCGTGCAGGCCGTCATGCTCGGCTGTGTGCTGGCGCTCGCCCCTGCCACCTGGATGTTCGCCGTCGCGAGCGACCGGGTGCGGACGGCCGCCGACGTGCCCCCGGCCGATGTTGCCGTGGTCTTCGGCGCGGGTCTGTGGCAGGGCCGGCCGTCGCCGTACCTCGCGCACCGGCTCGACGCCGCCGCGGGTCTGTACCGGGCGGGCACGGTGAAGGTGGTGCTGGTCACCGGTGACAACAGCCGGACCGACTACGACGAGCCGGACGCGATGCGGGCCTATCTCGTACGGCACGGGGTGCCGGGCGCGAAGGTGGTCAGCGACTACGCGGGGTTCGACACCTGGGACTCGTGTGTGCGGGCCAGGAAGGTGTTCGGGGTCCACCGGGCCGTCCTGGTCAGCCAGGGGTTCCACATCCGCAGGGCCATCGCGCTGTGCCGGTCGGCCGGCATCGAGTCGTACGGCATCGGCACGTCCGACGCACACGACGTGACCTGGTACTACGGCAGTACCCGCGAGATCCTGGCGGCGGGGAAGGCGGCGCTCGACGCCGCCTTCAAGCCCGATCCGCACTTCCTCGGCCCCCGCGAGAAGGGCGTCGCGCGAGCGCTGGGCAACCACTGACGGCCGGGTATCCCGCGCCCGTCGAGAACACCCGCGCCCGCAGAGGACCGGCGCCCGTCAGCTTCCGTACGGGCGGACCTCCTTCGCGTCCCGCAGGGCCAGCCCCCACCAGGCGAGCTGGTCGAGCATGACCTTGGCCGCCCCGTCGGGGGCTTCGGGGTCCTTGTGGGTGCCGTCCTCGTCGAAGTGGCCCTGCGCGTGGTGGAAGCTCACCGTGTCCCGGACAGTGACCGCGTGCAGTTCGGCGAAGACCTGCCGCAGCTGCTCGACCGCGCGCAGCCCGCCGGAGATCCCGCCGTACGAGACGAACGCGACCGGTTTGGCCTGCCACTGGCTGTAGTGCCAGTCGATGAGGTTCTTGAGGGAGGCGGGGAAGGAGTGGTTGTACTCGGGGGTCAGGACAACGAAGGCGTCGGCCGACTCAAGCCTCGGGGTGACCTGGCCGAGCACCTCGCGCACTGCGGGCGACGGGTCGTAGGAGAGCGCGGTGGGCAGTTCGACGTCGGCGAGGTCGATCACCTCGACAGTGAGGTCGCCGCGGAGCCTGGCGCGGGAGAGGAACCAGTCGGCGACGGTGGGGCCGAAACGGCCGGTGCGGTTGCTGGCGATGACGACGGCCAGCTTCAGGGGATGCGTGGGCTGCGTGGTGATGTCCATGACCGCAGCGTCATACATCAACCATTGTTCAGGTCAAGCACGGTTGGTGGATGACGCGCATCCGTCCGGGAGAACCGGTCCGCGCACCCGGCCCTCCTCCGTACCGTGACCCCTATGCGGACAGACCCCACGCGGACAGCGCCCACGCACACGCAGGCAGAGCACACGCAGGCAGAGCACATGCAGACAGAGCCCCCGCAGACGGAGGCCACCCGGAAAGAGCCCCTGCACATCGAGGTCGACGGCCGGCCCGTCACCGACACCTCGCTCAGCACCCCCGCCTTCCTCAACTACGGCCATTTCACCGCCATGCAGGTCAGCGACTGCCGGGTACGCGGCCTCGCACTGCATCTCGCCAGGCTGGACTCGGCGACCCGCGAACTGTTCGGCGCGGGGCTCGACGGCGGGCACGTCTGCCGGCTGATCCGGCACGCGCTCGACGCTGCGGGCGTGCGGGACGCGTCGACGCGGGTGTACGTGCACTGGCCCGACGGGGACGACGCCGCCACCGTGATGGTCACCGTGCGTCCGCCCGCCGTGCCGTCAGGTGAACCACAGAGCCTGATGTCCGTCCCGTACCAACGGCCGGTCCCCCACATCAAGCACCTCGGCGGTTTCGGCCAGATCCACTACGGCAGGGCCGCTGTCCGCGCGGGCTTCGACGCCGCGCTGCTGACCGGTCCCGGCGGGGTGATCGCGGAGGGAGACGTCACCAACATCGCCTTCTGGGACGGCACTTCGGTGGTCTGGCCGGACGCGCCCGCGCTGACCGGGATCACCATGACACTGATCGAGCCGGGGCTGCCGTCGGTACGCCGCCGGGTGACCCTGGACGGCCTGGACGCGTACCGGTCGGCCTTCGTGACCAACTCGCGGGGCATCAGCCCGGTGCGCCGGATCGACTCCACGGACTTCGCGGTGGACGAAGAGCTGATGCGGCGGGTGGCGGAGGTCTATGCGTCAGCCCCCTGGGACGAGATCCCTGCGGCGCCGTAGCCGACGACCGTACGGGCGGCAGGCCGGGGCTGACCTGGTGGTCGGCGGAAGGCGGGGCGCGCGGCTGCCCGACCGCGGTCCCGGTCGTACGCTGGAATCATGACCAATGGCTGGAACGCGGGCGACATCCCCGATCAGAGCGGGCGCACGGCGGTGGTCACCGGGGCCAACAGCGGCCTCGGTCTCGTGACCGCACGTGAGCTGGCCAGGCGGGGCGCGCGCGTGATCCTCGCCTGCCGCAGCGAGACGCGCGGCAACGAGGCGGAAGCCCTGATCCGCGACGAAATCCCCGGCGCGGATGCCGAGTTCGTACCACTGGATCTCGCGGACCTGGCGTCCGTGAGGGAGTTCGCGTCCGCCGTCCGGGCCGAGCGCCTCGATCTGCTCATCAACAACGCGGGCGTCATGGCCCTGCCGTACGGCACGACCACCGACGGGTTCGAGACACAGTTCGGCGTGAACCACCTCGGGCACTTCGCCCTCACCGGGCTGCTCATCCCGAAACTGATGGCCACACCGGAAGCCCGCGTGGTGACGGTGTCCAGCGGGCTCCATGTCCTCGGCAACGTCGATATCAACGACCTCAACAGCGAGCGGAACTACCGTCGTTGGCTCGCCTACGGCCGATCCAAGACGGCGAATCTGCTCTTCGTCCACGAGCTGGCGCGGCGCCTGGCCGCCGTCGGGTCCGGCCTCGTCGTGGCCGCCGCGCATCCCGGTTACGCGGAGACCAACCTCCAGACGGCCGGGGTGAAGATGGAGGGCCGCAAGCGCGCGGAGCGGTGGGTGGAGCTCGGCAACCGCGTGTTCGCCCAGCCGGCCGAGGCCGGCGCGCTGCCCACGCTCTACGCGGCCACCGCACCCTGCGTCCTGCCCGATTCCTTCACCGGTCCGAAATTCCTGGGCTGGCGCGGCGCCCCCGGGCCGTCCCTGCGGATGAAGTGGACGACGAACGACGTGGCGAGCGAGCGGCTCTGGACAGCGTCCGAGCAGCTCACCGGGGTGACGTACCAGGGCCTGGACACCCTGGGCGCCCCGGAGCGCGGCACAGCCTGATGTGACCGGTCGTTCAGGGCTGACCCCGAACCTCACCTGCCGGGGTCAGCCGTGAATCGGTGGAACGGGTCAGCCCTGGACCGCGGCAGGGTCCATCCACATGACCTCCCAGATGTGGCCGTCCGGGTCCTGGAAGGAGCGCCCGTACATCGGCCCCTGCTCCTGGGGCTCGTTCGCGGGCGAGCCACCGGAGGCCAGCGCGGTGTCGACCAGCCGGTCGACGTCTTCCCTGCTCTCCGCGCTGAGACAGACCAGCACCTCGGTGGTTCTGGTCGCGTCGGCGATCTCCTTCTTGGTGAACTGCTTGAAGAACGGTTCCGTGATCAGCATCGTGTAGATCGTGTCGCTGATCACGACGCAGGCCGCGTTCTCATCGGTGAACTGCGGGTTGATCGTGTACCCCAGCGCGGTGAAGAAGGCCTTGGAGACCTCAAGGTCCTTGACCGGCAGATTGACGAAGATCATCTGAGGCATTGCGGGACTTCTCTCATCTCGGCCTGGTGGCCCGCCCAGCGGCGCGCCCTTCGGAGATACAGACGTCCGGCCGCCCGGAAACTCATCGGTCGTACGGAAACCCGTCCGAACCGGGCCGGGCCGACATCCCCGCGCAACCCCCCTGTCGCAATTCCGCACCATGGTTGATCGTTAGGGCGTACAACAACACCAGAGACTGAGGACCACACCAGCCGGAGCCAGGGGGACGCACCATGACCATCAGCCGCAGGCGACTGCTCGCCACCAGTGGCAGCCTCGCACTGACCGGGGCACTCGCCGCCGCGTGCGGGTCCAACACCGGCCGGGGCGACGACACTTCGGGTGGCGGTGGACCCACGCTCCAGCAGTGGTACCACCAGTACGGCGAGGCCGGGACCGAGCAGGCCGTGCGGCGGTACGCGGCCGCCTACCGCAAGGCGACCGTCAAGATCCAGTGGCGGCCCGGCAATTACGACCAGCAGACCGCCGCCGCGCTGCTGACCTCGTCGGGCCCCGATGTCTTCGAGGTGAACGGCCCGACCCTGGACCAGATCCAGGGCGGCCAGGTCACCGATCTGACCGACCTCTTCGACGGGGTGAAGGACGACTTCAACCAGGCGGTTCTCGCGCCGAAGACCTACGGCGGGAAGATCTGGGGCGTTCCGCAGACCGTCGACACCCAGCTCCTCTACTACCGCAAGAGCCTGCTCAAGGACGCGAACGTCCAGCCGCCCCGGACGCTCGACGAACTCGTGGACACGGCAAAGGCGTTGACGGACAAGAAGGTCAAGGGTCTATTCCTCGGCAACGACGGCGGAGCGGGCGTCCTCGGTGGCACTCCGCTCTACGCGGCCGGGCTCAGCCTCGTCACCGAGGACGGGAAGGCGGGCTTCGACGATCCGGCGGCGGCCCGCACCCTGGCCAAGTTCCACCGGCTGTACGCCGACAAGTCGCTGCTGCTCGGCGCCCCGGCCGACTGGTCCGACCCGTCGGCGTTCGTCCAGGGGCTCACCGCCATGCAGTGGTGCGGCCTGTGGGCCCTTCCGGCGGTCAAGAAGGCGCTGGGCGACGACTTCGGCGTTCTGCCCTTCCCCGAGGACGGCGCCGCCGGAAAGCCTTCGGTGCCGGTCGGCGCGTACAGCTCGGCGGTCAGCGCACGCAGCAAGCACCGCGTCGAGGCCAAGGCGTTCGCCAAGTGGCTGTGGATCGACCGGACCGCGTACCAGGAGGACTTCGCCCTCTCCTACGGCTTCCACATCCCGGCCCGGATCTCCCTCGCGAAGAAGGCGGCGAAGTTGCGGGAGGGGGCGGCGGCGGACGCGGTCAGGTACGCCACCGACAGCGGGTGGGCCCAGCCGCTGCTGTGGACACCCGCCTGCCAGGTCGCGTACCAGGACGCCCTCAACCGGATCATCAAGGACGGCGCCAACCCGGAGACCGAGGTCAAGGCGGTCGTCCGCAAGACCAACGGTGAGCTCCAGCGGGTACAGAAGAAGAAGTCGTGAGGGACCGGTGAGAAACCGCACGCTCTGGTTCTGGGTCTTCGTCGGGCCCTTCGCCGCCGGCCTCGCGCTCTTCACCTACGTACCGCTGCTGTGGAGTCTGTATCTGAGCTTCTTCGACGCCCACAACACGGTCTCCCCGACGCACTTCGTCGGCCTCGGCAACTACACGTCGATGCTGAGCGACGGCGCGTTCACCTCCAGCCTGTGGACGTTCGCGGTCTTCTCGCTGTTCATCGTCCCGGCGACCTATGTGCTCTCGCTCGCGCTGGCGCTGATGGTGAACCGGCTGCGGTTCGCGCAGTCCTTCTTCCGGTCGGTCTTCTTCCTCCCGGCGGCCTGCTCCTATGTGGTGGCCTCGATGATCTGGAAGCTCTCGGTCTTCAACGGGGTCCGGTTCGGGCTGGCGAACACCGTGCTGGGCTGGTTCGGCGCGGACCAGACCGCATGGCTCTCGACGACCCACCCGCCCTGGTACTGGCTGGTGATCGTGACCCTGCGGCTCTGGCTCCAGGCGGGGTTCTACATGGTGCTGTTCCTCGCCGGGCTCCAGCGGATCGCGCCGCAGCTGTACGAGGCGGCGGCCGTCGACGGTGCGCGCCCCGGCTGGCAGGTCTTCCGGCACATCACGTTCCCGCAGCTGCGGGCGACCTCGGTCGCCGTGGTCCTGCTGCTGGTGATCAACGCGTTCCAGGCGTTCGACGAGTTCTACAACCTGCTGAGCGACTCCCGTGGCTATCCGCCGTACGCGCGGCCACCGCTCGTGTACCTCTACTACACGGCCCTCGGACAGGGGCAGAACCTCGGTCTGGGCAGTGCGGGGGCGGTCATTCTCGCCCTGATCATCGCGGTGGTGACGATCGTCCAGGCCCGCTGGTTCGGGCTCGGCAGGAGGGAGGACTGACATGCCACGCGGCACCGGCGCACCCCGCCGTGACGACGCCCTGGTACGGGCCGGGCGCGCACTGCGCACCGTCCTGCTGATCGCGCTGGCGGCGCTCTTCCTCATCCCGTTCTATCTGCTGCTGCGGAACGGGCTGTCCACCGAGCAGGACATCACCTCACCTGCGTGGACGTTCTTCCCCGCCCACCTCCAGTGGTCGAACCTCCGCGAACTGTTCGACGACCCGGCGGTCCCGATGGCCCGCTCGCTGCTGAACTCGACGCTGATCGCGGTGGCCACCACACTCGGCACGGTCCTGCTGGCGTCACTCGCGGGGTACGGGCTGGCCCGCATCCCGTACCGCCACGCGAACAAGGTGTTCTACGCGATCCTGGGCACCCTGATGGTCCCGGCGGCGGTGACGTTCGTACCGAGCTTCGTGCTGGTCTCCACGCTCGGCTGGATCTCCACGCTGCGCGGCCTGATCATCCCGACGCTGTTCTCGGCGTTCGCGTGCTTCATCTTCCGTCAGTACTTCCTTGGCTTTCCGCAGGAACTGGAGGACGCGGCGAAGGTCGACGGCCTCGGCTACTGGCGTACGTACTGGCGCATCGTGGTCCCGAACTCCGCACCGGTCTTCGCGGCGGTCGGCACGATCGTCTTCATCGGCGCGTGGAACGCCTTCCTGTGGCCGCTGGTGATCGGCCAGGACAAGAACGCGTGGACGGTGCAGGTGGCCCTTTCGACCTTCACGACGGGCCAAGTGGTCAACATCCACGAGCTTTTCATCGCGGCGGCGGTGTCGATCGTGCCGCTACTGGTGGTGTTCCTGCTGCTGCAACGGCACATCGTGGCGGGGGTGGAGCGGTCGGGGATCGACGACTGAGGGGCGGTCCTGCCCCCTCCGCCGGGGGGGCAGCACCACCCACGGTTCGGGTTCAGGTACACCCGTACTCACCCGGCAGCCCCATCGTTCAACGGCCGGCGTCCGACAAGACTGAAGGCGTTCACCAGAACCCGCCGAAAGCCGGTAACAAGCCGGTCGGCGCACGGTACTTACCCTTCAGGAGCCAGCTCATGAGTGCACGCACGACACCGCGTCGCCGTACGGCAGTGTTCGCGACAGCGGCCCTGGCCACGGTCGTGACGGGGGCCCTCGTGGCCTGCGGGAACTCCACCGCTTCCGCCGCGGACGCACCGGCCAGGTCGAGCCGGCCGTCGGCCACCGCTACCGCGGGTTCTTCACTCCACATGATTTCGAACAACGGCCACAAGCTGGCCTTCCATGTCACGCCCGGCCACCTTCCGGCCATCGTCCTGGACGCAGGCGGGGGCCTGGACTCGTCGCAGTGGCAGAAGATCGCTCCTGCCCTGGCCAAGAAGACCGGATCCGAGATCATCACTTATGACCGCTCCGGAATCGGGCAGAGTGACGAGGTCGTCGGCGCCTGGAACCCGCAGAACGCCGCTTCCGACCTGGAGGCCGGCCTCACCAAGCTGGGCGCCACCCATGACGTGGTTCTCGTCTCGCACTCCCAGGCGGGCGAGGTCGCCACGTACTTCGCGAAGAAGCACCCGAAATGGGTCTCGGGCGCCGTCCTCGTCGACGCCAGCCTGCCGAATTTCTACACGGACAGCGAAACAGCGAGGATCGAGGCCGCGAACCAGGCACAGGTGGCGCAACTCGACGGCCAGGTCTCGACGAAGGAAATCCGCCAGCTGCTGGCCACGGCGGACAACTACGGCCCGATGCACCACGCTTACCACCAGATCTCCTGGCCGCAGAGTGTCCCAGCGACGGTGATCGCGTCAGCGAAGACGCCCTTCGACACCCCCGCGGACGCACAGCTGTGGCGGGACGCCCAGACCCGGTTCGCGAAGGCCGCGTCCAACCGGAGCCTTGTCGTCGCGAAGGGAAGCTCGCACGACATTCCGGCTGACCGTCCGGACGTCGTCATCAAGGCGGTCGCAGCCATGGCGAAGGCGCACGGCTGACATCGCTCCGTCCCGTCGGCCGATCACACCTTTTCACCGTGGGGTGCGGAGGCGGCGGCCGGAGTAGCGGGCCGGAAGTTAGGGTGTCTGGGCGTAGACACCCCAGGGAGATACCGGAGAACGCGCGATGCCCCAGACAGCCCGCCAGATCGCTGACGACCTGCGGGCACGCATCAGCTCCGGGGAGTTCGGGGCCGGCGCCCGGCTGCCCGGTGAGCCTGCGCTTGTCCAGCAGTACGGTGTGGCCAAGATGACCGCCGGCGGAGCGCTGAAGCTGCTGATCAGCGAGGGCATCGCCTACGCGCGCCCCGGATCCGGTACCTACGTAAGGGACTTCCAGCCGATCCGCCGCATCGCGGACCAGAGGCTGTCCCGCCCCGGCTGGACCTCGGGGCAGTCGGTCTGGGCGGCCGAGACGGCCGGTCGCACGGCAGAGGTCCGCGACATCGAGGTGTACGAGACTCGCGCGCCGCGATGGGTCTCCCAGGCCCTGGACCTGGCCGACGACACGGCGGTGCTGGTGCGCAGCCGCCGGTATTTCGTGGACGAGAAGCCCGTCCAGCTCGCCACGTCCTACCTTCCGGCCGAGCTCGTAAGGGAGACCCGGATCGCGCAACCGGACCCCGGCCCCGGCGGAACGTACGCCCGGCTGGCCGAGCTCGGGGCGGCGCCCGCCGGGTTCACCGAGGAACTGCGTGCACGAATGCCCAGCCCGGAGGAAGCCGAGCAACTGGCGCTGCTCACCGGCACACCGGTCGTCGACATCTGCCGCACCGCCCGGGACGCCGCCCGCCGGCCGGTGGAACTGAACCGGATGCTGCTGGACGCCGGGTCGTACGTGCTCCAGTACGACTTCGACAGCTGAATCGCACACAGAGCCGACCGAACCCCACTCCCTGCGGGCCATCACGGAGAAATCCCGTCCTCCCTAGGGAATTCCGGAGTGAAATCTCCCTAGGGAGACACACGTCTCTCTTCGTCCCGACGCAGGGAGAACTCCGCATGTCAGAAACCCCTCTCGGCGCCGCCCGGGCTTCCAGCCTCCGGCTGCTCCCCTGGGCAGGCCCGGAAGGAAGGCCGTGCTATCTGTCGACCGACGGAAGAGGACCTGTGGCCCGGCTCGCCGACAACATGGAGGCGGTCCAGCTGGGCATGGGCACTCAACTCCTCGGCCACGCACGTTCTCTTGTCGCCGAACAGGGCGCGTCCGCCGACGAGTTCCGCTACCTGGCCGCCCGGCTGACCGAATCGCTCCGCGATGTTCTCCGAGTCGCGGAGAGCCGGGGCCGGAGGCTCCGCGCCTGCGGAGAGGAGGCCGCCGAGGCCGACTGCGACGACCTCTGAGACGCACCCACCCCGCCCCCGCACGCCAGGAGGGACGGCATCCCCGCACGGGTGCCGCCCCTCCGTCCGGTGCACCGGAGCCGCCGGCGGGGTCGGTGAGGGTCGGGGTGAACCCGACGGCGGCTCCGGGGGTCTGTCAGCGGCTGTCGCTGCCGTCCGACTGGGCTGCTGCCCGGCCGGCTTCGAGCCTGGCCACCGGGATGCGGAACGGGGAGCACGAGACGTAGTCCAGGCCCACCTGGTGGAAGAAGTGCACCGACTCCGGGTCGCCGCCGTGTTCGCCGCAGACGCCCAGTTTGAGGTCGGGGCGGGTCGCGCGGCCCGCTTCGCAGGCGCTGCGGACCAGGGAGCCGACCCCGTCCCGGTCGATCGTCTCGAACGGGGAGACCCCGAAGATGCCCTTCTCCAGGTACGCGGTGAAGAACGAGGCCTCCACGTCGTCGCGGGAGAAGCCCCAGACCGTCTGGGTGAGGTCGTTCGTGCCGAACGAGAAGAACTGCGCGGCCTCGGCGATCTGGCCCGCCGTCAGCGCGGCACGCGGCAGTTCGATCATGGTGCCGATGGTCAGTATCAGCTCCGTGCCCGTGGCGGCCTCCACCTCCGCGATGACGCGGTCGGCCTCCTCGCGGACGATCTCCAGTTCCTGGACGGTGCCCACCAGCGGGATCATGATCTCCGCGCGCGGGTCGCCCTTGGCGGCCTTGCGGGCTGCCGCCGCCTCGGCGATGGCCCGTACCTGCATGGCGAACAGGCCCGGGATGACCAGTCCGAGACGCACCCCGCGCAGCCCCAGCATCGGGTTCTGCTCGTGGAGCTTGTGCACCGCCTGGAGGAGGCGCAGGTCGTTCTCGTTGGAGTCCTTGCGGGACTCGGCGAGTGCGACGCGCACCGAGAGTTCGGTGATGTCCGGGAGGAACTCGTGCAGCGGCGGGTCCAGCAGGCGGACCGTGACGGGGAGTCCGTCCATCGCCTCGAACAGCTCGATGAAGTCCTTCTTCTGGAGCGGCAGCAGCGCACCGAGCGCCTTCTCGCGCTCGTCGTCCGTGTCGGCCAGGATCAGCCGCTCGACCAGCTCGCGGCGCTCGCCGAGGAACATGTGCTCGGTACGGCAGAGCCCGATGCCCTGGGCGCCGAACCGCCGGGCGCGCAGGGCGTCCTCGGCGTTGTCCGCGTTGGCCCGCACCCGCAGCCGGCGGCGCCGGTCCGCGTACGCCATGATCCGGTGGACGGCCTCGACCAGTTCGTCCGCGTCGTCGGCGCCCGCGTGCATCCGGCCCTCGAAGTACTCGACGACCGGAGACGGTACGACCGGCACCTCGCCCGCGTACACCTTGCCGGACGAGCCGTCGATCGAGACGACGTCGCCCTCCTCGATGACCACGCCGTTCGGCGCGGTCAGCCGGCGGCGCTTGGTGTCGACCTCGATCTCCTCGGCGCCGCAGACACAGGTCTTGCCCATGCCGCGTGCCACGACGGCCGCGTGCGAGGTCTTGCCGCCGCGCGAGGTGAGGATGCCCTCGGCGGCGATCATGCCGTCGAGGTCGTCCGGGTTGGTCTCGCGGCGGATCAGGATGACCTTCTCGCCCGAACGCGACCACTTGATCGCGGTGTACGAGTCGAAGACCGCCTTGCCGACCGCCGCGCCCGGCGATGCCGCGATGCCCCGCCCGATCCTGTCGACCTTCGCGGTGTCGTCGAAGCGCGGGAACATCAGCTGCGCGAGCTGCGCGCCGTTCACCCGCTGGAGCGCCTCGGCCTCATCGATGAGCCCCTGGTCGACGAGCTGGGTGGCGATCCGGAACGCGGCGCCCGCGGTGCGCTTGCCGACGCGGGTCTGGAGCATCCACAACTGGCCGCGCTCAATGGTGAATTCGATGTCGCAGAGATCCTTGTAGTGGGTCTCCAGAGTCTCCATGATCTGCATGAGCTGGTCGTACGACTTCTTGTCGATCTTCTCCAGATCGGCGAGGGCAACGGTGTTGCGGATGCCCGCGACGACGTCCTCGCCCTGCGCGTTCTGCAGGTAGTCGCCGTAGACGCCCTGGTGCCCGCTGGCCGGGTCGCGGGTGAAGGCGACGCCCGTACCGGAGTCGGGGCCGAGGTTGCCGAAGACCATCGAACAGATGTTGACCGCGGTGCCGAGGTCGCCGGGGATGCGTTCCTGGCGCCGGTAGAGCTTGGCCCGGTCGGTGTTCCACGACTCGAAGACGGCCCTTATGGCGAGGTCCATCTGCTCGCGCGGGTCCTGCGGGAAGTCCCGCCCCGCGGCGTGCTTGACGATCTTCTTGAAGCGGGTGACCAGCTTCTTCAGGTCGGCCGCTTCGAGATCGGTGTCGACACTGACCTTCTTGGCCTTCTTCGCGGCCTCCAGGGCCTCCTCGAAGAGTTCGCCGTCGACATCGAGGACGGTCTTGCCGAACATCTGGATGAGGCGGCGGTAGGAGTCCCAGGCGAAGCGCTCGTCGCCGGACTGCTTCGTGAGACCGACCACGGACTTGTCCGAGAGGCCGATGTTCAGAACGGTGTCCATCATGCCCGGCATGGAGAACTTGGCGCCCGAACGGACCGAGACAAGAAGCGGGTTGTCGGCCTGGCCGAGCTTCTTGCCCATCGTCTTCTCCAGGGCGGCGAGGTGCGCACTGACCTCGTCGCGGAGTTCGACGGGCTCGTCGCCGCTGCCGAGGTAGGTCTTGCACGCCTCGGTGGTGATGGTGAAGCCCGGAGGGACGGGCAGACCGAGGTTGGTCATCTCGGCGAGGTTCGCACCCTTCCCGCCGAGCAGGTCCTTGAGGTTGCGGTTGCCTTCGGTGAAGTCATAAACGAACTTCTGCGGCGCTTGCGCCTGAGTTACGTGGGGTTCTGCGTTCTTCGATTCCGGCACGGGACTCGACTCCTCGCGGACTGGCTGCCCTGACGGCGAGGAACATACCCAGATCGAAGGCTCCTGGGTACGTCCACCTGGTCGTCGTACGGCCGTAACCACTCGTCTGCCAGCAGATCGAAAGCGATCGGGAGAGCGGGGTCCATTACCCTATTCGTTCAACTCTTGAAGGCATCGCAGCTGTATGTGACGGCGCGATTGCAATTTTGACCACACTTGGCGATATCGGGTTCACAGCAGGAACGGTTGGCGACTGGCACCCAGTGCCAGCCTTTGAGAAGTACAGCCCAGGTTTAATCGCTCATCTGAGCAACCCTGCGATCAGAGGTGGCGAGAATCACGCCATCCGTCTGGCGCGGAGGCCACTATTCGGACCTTTGTGGTTCGCCAGCCGGACAGACATCTACGCATAGCGGTGCAGCGTGCACTCAGTGCCGCGTCCGTGCGGGGCGGGTGGCCCCGGATTCGCCCTCTCTCCTGCGGAAAAGCCTCCGCCCCCCGCCCCTGCTCTTATGAGCGGAGGGCGAGGGGCGGAAAAGGCGGCGGCGGGAGGGCGATACGTTTCGGGCCGTTCTCAGCCGCCCGACGTGTCGAGTTCGGCCTCCGCGCTCACGCCCGAGCAGTCGTACGGGTCCTTCAGCCAGCCGTCGGGGAGGACGACCCGGTTGTTGCCCGACGTCCGCCCGCGCGGCCCGTCCGCGCCGTCCGGCCACGGCTGGTCCAGGTTCAGCTCGTGCAGCTGGCTGCCCAGCTCGTCCAGCGACGAGGTGACCGCGAGCCGCTTGCGCATCTCCGAGCCGACCGAGAATCCCTTCAGGTACCAGGCCACGTGCTTGCGGAAGTCGATCACGCCACGGGTCTCGTCGCCGATCCACTCCCCCAGCAGCGTCGCGTGCCGCAGCATGACCGCCGCGACCTCGCGCAGCGTCGGCGCCTGCCGGGTCGGCGTTCCCTCGAAGCCGCTCACCAGGTCGGCGAAGAGCCAGGGCCGGCCCAGGCAGCCGCGCCCCACGACCACGCCGTCGCAGCCGGTCTCGCGCATCATGCGCAGCGCGTCGTCCGCGCACCAGATGTCGCCGTTGCCGAGGACGGGGATCTCCGGGACGTGCTCCTTGAGCCGGGCGATGGCGTCCCAGTCGGCGGTCCCGCCGTAGTGCTGGGCGGCGGTCCTGCCGTGCAGGGCGACGGCCGTGACGCCCTCGTCGACCGCGATCCGGCCCGCGTCGAGATAGGTGAGGTGGTCGTCGTTGATGCCCTTGCGCATCTTGATGGTGACCGGGACGGCACCCGCGTTGGAGACCGCCTCGTTCAGGATCGCGCGCAGCAGCGGGCGCTTGAACGGGAGCGCCGAGCCGCCGCCCTTGCGGGTGACCTTGGGGACCGGGCAGCCGAAGTTCAGGTCGATGTGGTCCGCCAGGTCCTCGTCCACGATCATGCGGACGGCCTTGCCGACCGTGACCGGATCCACTCCGTACAGCTGGATCGAGCGCGGCGTCTCGGTCTTGTCGAAATGGATCAGCTGCATGGTCTTGGCGTTGCGCTCCACCAGCGCCCGCGTCGTGATCATCTCGCTGACGAACAGGCCCTTCCCGCCGCTGAATTCACGGCAGAGTGTGCGGAAGGGGGCGTTGGTGATACCCGCCATGGGGGCGAGAACGACGGGCGGCTGCACGGAGTGCGGGCCGATGGAGAGCGTGGTCATGCACCCATTGTCGCGTACCGCTTGTCGTGTACAGCTTGACGTGTACACCGTGACACATCTGCCTGCCGCGTACACCGAAGTCGTTAGTTAGCCGTACTATTCATACATGCCCGAGCTCAACCACCGCCGGCGGATGCTGGTGCTCGCGATCTGCTGCATGAGCCTGCTGATCGTCAGCCTCGACAACACCGTCCTGAACGTCGCCCTCCCCTCGATGCAGAAGGAGCTGCACGCATCGGTCTCCGGACTCCAGTGGACGATCGACGCATACACCCTGGTCCTGGCCTCGCTGCTGATGCTCGCGGGCTCGACGGCCGACCGGATAGGCCGCCGCAGAGTCTTCAAGGCGGGCCTGGTGATCTTCACCCTCGGCTCGGCGCTCTGCTCGGTCGCCCCCAACCTGGAGTCGCTGGTCGTCTTCCGGATGATGCAGGCGGTCGGCGGCTCGATGCTCAACCCGGTCGCGATGTCGATCATCACCAACACCTTCACCGAGTCGCGCGAACGCGCCCGCGCCATCGGCGTCTGGGGCGGCGTCGTCGGGATCTCGATGGCGGCCGGCCCGATCGTCGGGGGCCTGCTGGTGGATTCGGTGGGCTGGCGCTCGATCTTCTGGATCAATCTGCCGGTGGGACTGGCCGCTCTGCTCCTCACCTGGCGTTACGTACCGGAGTCGCGGGCTCCGAAGGGCCGCAGGCCGGACCCGGTGGGCCAGCTGTTCGTCATCGCGCTGCTGGGCTCGGTGACGTACGCGATCATCGAGGCGCCGTCGGCCGGGTGGACGTCACCGCTGATCCTGTCCTTCACGGGGGTGGCCCTGCTGGCCCTGGTGGGACTCTTGCTGTACGAGCCGAGGCGCCCCGAACCACTGATCGACCTGCGCTTCTTCCGCAGCGCGCCGTTCAGCGGGGCCACCGTCATCGCGGTCTGCGGCTTCGCCGCGCTCGGTGGCTTCCTCTTCCTGAACACGCTCTATCTCCAGGACGTCCGCGGCCTCTCCGCCCTGCACGCCGGCCTCTACATGCTGCCGATGGCGGTGCTGACCCTGGTCTGCGCGCCGCTGTCGGGACGGCTGGTGGGCAACCGCGGGCCACGGCTCTCGCTGCTGATCGCCGGGGTGACGATGGCGCTGAGCGGACTGGTCTTCGCGGTTCTCGACGCCGAGACGAACACGGCGCTGCTCTTCACCGGCTACGTACTGTTCGGGATCGGCTTCGGCATGGTGAACGCTCCGATCACCAACACCGCGGTCTCCGGGATGCCCCGTGCGCAGGCCGGGGTGGCGGCGGCCGTCGCGTCGACCAGCCGGCAGATCGGATCGACGCTGGGTGTCGCCGTGATCGGGGCCGTGCTGGCCTCGGGCGTGAGCGGCGCGGCGCACACCGAGGGCTTCGCCGGAGCCAGCCGCACCGCCTGGTGGATCATCACCGCGTGCGGTCTCGCCGTCCTGGTCTTCGGGCTGCTGACCAGCGGGAAGTGGGCGCAGCGTTCGGCCCGGCGGACCGCGGAGCGGCTGAACGCCCCCGAGACGGCTCAGACGGTCGCGGACGCCAACGCGTAGCGCGCGCTCCGGTCGGTCACAGGAACGGGCTGCCTCAGACGGTCGCGGACGCCAACGCGTAGAGCCGCTCCAGCCGTTCGCGGGACTCGGCGTTGGCCGGTACGTAGGTCACCATGCGTGGACCGGCCGCGGGGCCGAGCCAGAGGTCGGTGTGGTCCATGAGCAGCGGCCCGACGTGCCGGTTGTGGAAACGCTTGGTCCTGCTGCCGGGGCCGACGATCTCGTGCCGGGCCCAGATCTCGCGGAACTCCGGCGAAGCCGTCTCCAGCCGCTTGAGCAGCGCCTTCCAGGCGGGCTCCGCCAGATGCCCGGCCATCGACGCACGGAACTTGGCGGCCATCACCCGGCACATGGCGTCGAGGTCGACGACCGACGACCGCCAGTCCTCGTTCGTGTACGAGAGCAGCATGCAGTTGCGGTCCTCGGGGGCTACGGCGTCGAGGTCGCAGAGCAGCCGACCGTACGTGCGGTTGTACCCGAGGATGTCGTAACGGCTGTTCTGGATGCAGGCCGGGACCGGGTCCAGCTGCTCGATCAGCGCCGAGAGCGCCGGCGTGATGGAGGGGCAGACCGCGCCGGGCGACGGGTCGACCGCACCGGCCAGCGAGAAGAGGTGCGCGCGTTCGTGCAGGTCGAGCAGGAGCGTGCGGGCGATGGCGTCCAGGACCTGCGGGGAGACCGTGATGTCGCGCGCCTGCTCCAGCCACGTGTACCAGGTGACGCCCACCGCGGAGAGCTGGGCGACCTCCTCGCGGCGCAGCCCCGGTGTCCGGCGCCGGGCGCCGCGCGGCAGGCCCGCCTGCTCGGGCGTGATGCGCTCACGGCGGCTGCGCAGGAAGTCGGCGAGTTCGTGCCTGCGTACGTCGGTCTCCGGCGCGACTGTGGTCATGGAACCAGAGTGCAGCACCCGGCAGCCCATTGCCAGGTACTCCTTGTACCAGGATAAGGAGACTCTGGTACCAGGCTGAGCGACGGAGCATTCTCGTCTCCGTGAGCAATACGACAGGCACGACAGTCAAGACAACAGGCCCGACAGGCCAGACAGTACGGACTCCATCCACCGTCCCCGGCGCCGTCCAGCGGCACGACCACCCCACCCCGGTGCTCGGCACGCTGGGGCTGTTCACGGTCCTGATCGGGGCGGCGTTGCCGCTGATCGACTTCTTCATCGTCAATGTCGCCCTGCCGACCATCGACCACGACCTGGCCGCGGGCCCCGCGATGCTGGAACTCGTCGTCGCCGGATACGGCGTCGCCTACGCGGTGCTGCTCGTGCTCGGCGGCCGGCTCGGGGACATGGCAGGGCGACGCAGGCTCTTCCTGCTCGGTATGACCGCGTTCGGTCTCACCTCGCTGGCCTGCGGTCTCTCGCCCAATGCCTGGACGCTGGTCGGCGCGCGGGTGGCGCAGGGCGCCTCGTCGGCGCTGATGCTCCCGCAGGTGCTCGCCACCATCCAGGCGACCACGGCGGGGCCGCGGCGGGCGAAGGCGATGGGGCTCTACGGAGCCACGGCCGGGCTCTCGATGGTCGCCGGGCAGATCCTCGGCGGTGTCCTGGTGGCCGCCGACGTGGCGGGCACCGGCTGGCGGTCGATCTTCCTCGTCAACGTGCCGGTGGCACTCCTCGGCCTGGTGCTGGCGGTCCGCTCCGTACCGGAGACCCGGTCGGAGAAGCCCGCGCCCGTCGACGTACCCGGCACCCTGCTGCTCGCGCTCTCGCTGGTGACGCTCCTCGCGCCACTGACCGAGGGCCGGGCCGCCGGGTGGCCGCTGTGGACCTGGATCTCGCTGGGGGTCTTCCCGTTCGCGGCGGCGGCGTTCTACCTGACCGAGCGGGCGGCCGACCGCAGGGGCGAGGTGCCGCTGGTGCCGCCGAGCCTGCTGCGGCTCGACTCGCTGCGGCGCGGGCTCACGCTGGTGGTGCCGTTCTCGATCGGTTTCGGCGGATTCATGTTCGTCATCGCGGTCGCGCTCCAGCAGGGGCTGCGGATGGGTCCGGTCACGGCGGGATTCACGCTCGTACCGCTGGCGGCGGCATTCTTCGCCGCGTCGCTTGCGGGCCCCCGGCTGGTCGGCAGGTACGCGAGCCGGGTCGTGACGGCCGGCGCTGTGATCCAGGCCGTCGGCGTCACGGTGATCGCGGCGACCGTGTGGTGGGACTGGTCCGGGCTCGGCATCGCGGCCCTCGCACCCGGTATGGCGCTTGCCGGGTTCGGCCAGGGACTCCAACTGCCGGTGCTGTTCCGCATCGTGCTCTCCGACGTACCGGCGGAGCGGGCCGGGGTCGGCGGCGGCATGATGACCACGACGCAGCAGGCGTCGCTCGCGCTGGGGGTGGCCACGCTCGGCACACTCTTCCTGTCGCTGAGCACGTCGCTGGGGATGCGGGAGGCGCTGGCGGTGACGCTGCTGCTACAGCTGGCCACGGTCGCCGTGACGGCGCTGCTCAGCCTGCGGCTGCCACGCACGGTGCGGTAGCCGGGGGGTGTGGCCGGTGCGGACATGACGGTGGGCCCGGGTCGTCGAGACGATCCGGGCCCACCGTGCTGTGCTGTGAGTTGTTGCCCTGCCGGGTTGTACCGCGCTGTGGCGCCCCGGTGGGTCAGCTCTCGGCGTCGGGGGTTCCGGCAGCTCCGGCCCCCTCGGCCCGCTCGCGCATCTTCTGGAGCAGTTCCTGCTTCTGGTCAGCGGCTGACCTGCGGTCCTCGGCGCCTGCGGCGGCCGAGCTCTGTGCCCCGGAGCGGGGCATCTTCTTGCGCTGCCCGCCGACGCCAAGAAGGTTGTTGCGACTCTTTGCCATGCCGGTCACAGTACCGGGCACTCCCCAGGGGGGTGCACCGGTTTTCCGGCCGGAGGCGAACTCAGGCTGAGGCGTACACGATCAACCGTTCCCCGGGGATGCGCGCAATGAATCGCCGCAGATGCACAAGGAACCTGCATTACGGGCCACTACGCACGCCTCGTAGTGTTCTGCCCTGTACGTGGAGCGGTGGAGACCCCCGGCTCGGCGGTCCCCTCCTGCTGTGCGCCGGGACGCGCACCCGTGGGCGGCGCCGTCCGCGCGGGTTCCCGCCTCCGGAGCAGGCAGCGATGAAGGAGCCTCACCGTGGCACGACCTGACGCAGCGCCGATCACCCGGGACCGGGCAGGTCCGGGCCCCGGTCCCAGGTCCGGCGGTGGTGGCATCGGCTCCGGGCTGATGCGCCGCAAGCCCGTCGAGCGGCTGATCGCCGAGGGCGGGCAGGGTGAGGGCGGGCAGCTCAGGCGCTCGCTGGGCATGTGGCAGCTGACCATGATCAGCATCGGGGCCACCCTCGGCACCGGCATCTTCGTGGTACTCGGCGAGGCGGTCCCCAAGGCCGGGCCCGCCGTCGTGATCTCCTTCGTGATCGCCGGACTCACCGCCCTCTTCTCCGCGCTCTCGTACGCGGAACTGGCGGGCACCATCCCGGTCGCCGGCTCCTCGTACTCGTACACCTACGCCACGATGGGCGAGTTCATCGCCTGGATCTGCGGCTGGTGCCTGATGCTGGAGTACGGCGTGTCCGTGGCGGCCGTGGCCGTCGGCTGGGGCCAGTACCTCAACGAGTTCCTGGACGGCACGATCGGGGTGACGATCCCCACCGCCCTGTCCGCACCGCCCGGGGACGGCGGCATCGTCAACATCCCCGCACTGCTCGTCGTCCTGCTGGCCATGGCCTTCCTGCTGGGCGGCGCCAAGGAGAGCGCCCGCGCCAACACGATCATGGTGGTCGTGAAGATCGCCTCGCTGATCCTGTTCTGCGTGGTGGCCGCGTCGGGCATCAAGGCGGGCAACTACAAGCCCTTCATGCCGCTCGGCATGACCGGTGTCAGCGCGGCCGGCGCCAGCCTCTTCTTCTCGTACATCGGCTTCGACGCCGCCTCCACGGCCGGCGAGGAGGCCCGCAACCCCAAGCGCGACATGCCGCGCGCGATCATGCTCTCGCTGCTGATCGTCACCGCGCTGTACTGCCTGGTGGCCCTGATGGCCGTCGGTGCCATGCCGTGGCAGCACTTCCACAACGCTGACGCCGCCCTCGCCCAGATCATGCGGGACGTCACCGGCCAGAGCTTCTGGGCCGTACTCCTCGCCGCCGGGGCGGTCATCGCCATCGCCAGCGTGGTGCTGACCGTGCTCTACGGGCAGACCCGCATCCTGTTCTCCATGGCCCGCGACGGCCTGGTGCCCAAGGTGTTCGCCAAGGTCGGCCCGCGGACCGGCGCCCCCGTCGCCAACACGGTGATCGTCTCGCTGTTCTGCGGCATCCTCGCGGCGGTCGTCCCGCTCGGCGAGCTGGCCAACGCCACCAGCATCGGGACGCTCTTCGCGTTCGCGCTGGTGAACGTGGCTGTCATCGTGCTCCGCCGGACCAGGCCCGACATGCCGCGGAACTTCCGGGTGGCGTTCTCGCCGGTGACGCCTGCCATCGGTTTCGCGCTGTGTCTGTGGATGATGACCAGCCTCGGCGCCAGTACGTGGGTGTGGTTCGGTATCTGGATGGCCGCCGGGCTCGTGCTGTACTTCGGCTACGGGATGCGCCGCTCCCAGCTCGCCCGCGAAGAAGTGACCGCCCGAGAAGAAGTGTGATCCACCCGCCTTGCGACTGAACGATCTTGACGAACGCATCGTCCACGCCCTCGCGGAGGACGCCCGCCGCTCCTACGCCGACATCGGCACCCGGGTCGGCCTGTCCGCGCCCGCCGTCAAACGCAGAGTCGACCGGCTGCTCGCATCCGGCGCCATCACCGGCTTCACCGTGCGGGTGGACCCCGCGGCGCTGGGCTGGGAGACGGAGGCGTTCGTCGAGATCCACTGCCGGCACAACACCTCCCCTGAGGACATCCGGCGCGGTATGGCGCGGTACCCGGAGGTGGCGTCCGCATCGACCGTCACCGGTGACGCGGACGCGGTCATCCAGATCTACGCCGAGGACGTACGCCACTTCGAGCGGGTACTGGAGCGCATCGCGGGCGAGCCGTTCGTCGAACGCACCAAGTCCGTGCTCGTGCTCTCCCCGCTCGTACGCCGGTTCACCTCGGGCTCACCCGCGTAGCGCCGCAGCTGCCGTCGCGCTTCCCCGGACTCCCCGGGCCATGACATCCCCCCGGCCATGACAGGGCGACCCTGACACGGCGACTATGGCATGACGACTGACAGATGTTGAAAACTGTCAGTCGTCATGCCATAGTCGCCGTGCACCGAACTTCTGTCAGCTTCTGTTCCGGCGAAGGAGCACCCTCATGGCCACCACTCCCGTCCCCGCCCGCACCCTGGGCACCGCAGGACCGCTGACCTCCGTCCTCGGCCTCGGCTGCATGGGCATGTCCGCGCTGTACGGCACCGCCGACCGCGCCGAGTCGATCGCGACCATCCACGCCGCCCTCGACGCCGGGGTCACCCTGCTCGACACCGGCGACTTCTACGGCATGGGCCACAACGAACTGCTGATCGGCGAAGCCCTGCGCAGCGCCCCCACCGCCCACCGCGAACAGGCCCTCACCAGCGTCAAGTTCGGCGCTCTGCGGACCGTCGAAGGGGGCTTCACCGGCTACGACGGCCGCCCGAACGCCGTCAAGAACTTCGCCGCGTACTCGCTCCAGCGGCTCGGCACCGACCACATCGACATCTACCGGATCGCCCGCGTCGACCCGGACGTGCCGATCGAGGAGACCGTCGGCGCCATCGCCGAGCTGATCGAAGCGGGCCATGTGCGGTATGTGGGCCTCTCCGAAGTGGGCGCCGACACCATCCGCAGGGCCGCCGCCACCGCGCCGATCACGGATCTCCAGATCGAGTACTCACTGATCTCCCGGGGCATCGAGGCGGAGATCCTGCCCACCACCCGTGAGCTGGGCATCGGCATCACCGCGTACGGGGTGCTCTCCCGCGGTCTGATCAGCGGCCACTTCACCCATGACCGCGAGCTGGCACCCGGAGACTTCCGGAGCATGAGCCCCCGCTTCCAGGGCGAGAACCTCCGGCACAACCTCGGTCTGGTCGACGCGTTGCGGAAGATCGCCGACCAGAAGGGCGTTTCCGTCGCGCAGACCGCCATCGCCTGGGTCTCGGCACGCGGCGAGGACATCGTCCCGCTGATCGGCGCCCGGACCCGCGACCGGCTGACCGAGGCCCTGGGTTCCCTCGATGTCACGCTCGACGCCGCGGACATCGCCGCCATCGAGGAGGCCGTCCCGGCCGGATCCGCGGCGGGCGACCGCTACCCGGCCGCCCAGATGGCCCACCTGGACAGCGAGCGCTGAGTCCCCGGTACGGTCGGTAGCGCTCCACCCCCGCCCCGGCCCCCACTCCCCGCACGGCAGCGCGTCCTCCGGAAGACAGCGCGGCACCGAAAGGCAGCGCAGACGCGATGACGCCCGAAGCCCTGACACCCGAGCGCATTCTTGAGGCGACCGAGGACGTGCTGCGCCGCTACGGCCCGGCCAAGGCCACGGTGGTCGACGTGGCACGGGTGCTCGGGGTCAGCCACGGCAGCGTCTACCGCCACTTCCGCACCAAGGCGGCACTGCGCGAGGCTGTCACCGAGCGCTGGCTGCACAGGTCGGAGGCCGAGCTGGCCCGGTTCGCCGACGACCGGGAAGGCTCCGCGACCGCCCGGCTGACGAACTGGCTCACGGCCCTCTTCGCGGCCAAGCGCCGCAAGGCGGGCGGCGACCCCGAGCTGTTCGCCACCTTCGGGGTACTGACCGGGGAGAGCAGCGGAGTGGTGGAGAGCCATATCGGGGCGCTCGTCGGGCAGCTCGCCCGGATCATCGAGGACGGCTGCGCCCAGGGCGAGTTCGCCCCGGTCGAGGTGGACTTCCCGACGACGGCCCGCGCGGTCTTCGATGCGACCGGCCGCTTCCATGACCCGGTGTACGCGGCGGAGTGGAGCCGCCCAGGCATCGACGGTGACTTCACCGCCGTCCAGAATCTGCTGCTGGGCGGCCTCCGGGCCCGCTGACACCCTCACCGGCGGCCCTCAGAGCTGGGCGGCGAACTCCGCGAACCACTCCAGCATTTCGGGGTGGGCGACGGCGCCTTCCGCGGACACATCGCAGACGCGGGCGCCCTGGAGGATGCGCTTCACCGGGACCTCCAGCTTCTTGCCGGTCAGGGTGCGCGGCACCGCCGCCACCTGCTCGATCCGGTCCGGTACATGACGCGGCGACAGCCGGCTGCGGATCGCGGTGGTGATCTCCTTCCGCAGCGCGTCGTCGAGCCGGGCGCCGTCGGCGAGGACGACGAACAGCGGCATGCTGTACCGCCCGTCGGACAGCTCGGCGCCGACGACAAGACTGTCGGCGATCTGCGGCAGCGGTTCGACGACCTCGTAGATATCGCCCGAACCCATCCGCACACCCATCCGGTTGAGCGTCGAGTCCGACCGGCCGGCCACCACCACCGTGAGGTCGGAGTCGAGGATGGCCCAGTCCCCGTGCCGCCACACCCCCGGATACACGTCGAAGTAACTGGCGCGGTAGCGCTCCCCGCCGGGGTCGTCCACGAAGTGCAGAGGCATGGACGGCAGCGGGGCGGTGACCACCAGCTCGCCCTGTTCTCCGACGAGCGGCTGTCCTGCCGGGTCCCAGGAGGCGAGCGCGACCCCGAGCGCGGGGCACTGGATACGTCCGGCGCGCACCGGCAGCAGCGGGCTGCCGCCGGCGAGCACCGAGCAGATGTCGGTCCCGCCGCAGATCGACTGCACCCAGGCGCCGGGGACGAGGCGCTCGGCGGCCCAGTGCCAGGTGCTGACCGGCAGCGCCGAGCCGGTCTGCAGGACCGAGCGCACGGCGCTGAGGTCGGTCTCCGCCGCCGGATGCGCTCCCGCCGCCTCCGCGGCAGCCAGATAGGCCGCGCCGACTCCGACCATCGTCGCGCCGGTCTGCTCGGCGACCCGCCAGACCCCGTTGATGTCCGGGTAGCCGGGGCTGCCGTCGTACAGCACGATGGTGGACCCGTGCAGCAGGCCGGCGACCATGAGGTTCCAGACCATCCAGCTGGTGGAGGTGTGGAAGAAGTAGCGGTCGTCGGCGCGCAGGTCGGAGCCCAGGCCGAGGGCCTTGAGCAGTTCGACGACGATGCCGCCGTGCCCCTGCACGATGCCCTTCGGCACACCCGTGGTGCCCGAGGACCACAGGATCCACAGCGGATGGTCGAACGGGACGTCGGCGAAGTCGAGTTGGGCTCCCGGCCGTGCGAGCAGCTCGGGCCAGACGTGCTGTGTCACCTCGGGCCGCTGCGACCACGGCGCTGCGGCCGATGACGGATGGAGGTGGCCGACCGCCACCAGGTGCCGGAGGGTGGGCAGCCCGTCCACGATCTCGGAGACCGCCGCACGGCGGTCGAACTCCTTCCCGCCGTGGTGGTAGCCGTCCGCCGCCAGCAGCACCGTCGGGCGCGCCTGGCGCAGGCGGGCGAGCACGCTCGGTGTGCCGAAGTCCGGCGAACACACCGTCCACACCGCGCCGATGGCGGCGGTGGCCAGCAGAGCGACCACGGCGTGCGACGTGTTCGGCAGATAGCCGGCCACCCGGTCTCCGGGGCGCACCCCCATGTCCTTGAGGGCTGCGGCGAGGGCCGCCGTCTCGTGGCGCAGTTGCTCCCAGGAGGTCTCGGCCGACGTCCCGCCCTCCGACACGCTGATCAGGGCGGGGCGTGCGTCGGTGGCCTGTGCGAAGCAGCGTTCGGCGAAGTTGAGGCGTGCTCCGCGGAACCAGGTGGCCCCGGGCATCGACGGGTCGCCGAGCACCTCGTCGTAGCCGGTCACGGCGTCCAGCCCGTAGAACTCCCAGACCGCGGACCAGAATCCGGGCAGATCGGTGGTGCTCCACTCCCACAGCTCCGGGTAGCCGGGGAAGGACAGACCTCTGGTCCGGTCCAGCCAGCGCAGGAAGGCGGCGACGTTGGAGCCCTCGGTCTGGCTGGGACCGGGGGACCACAACACGTCGGTGGCGGTGCTCATCGGCCCTCCCCGCTGAGCTCGCGGACGTACTGCTCGGCCTGGGGCCACTCGCCGTACCCGGCCGCCGGGTTGAGGTGTCCGACCGGCCCGAGGTCGACCAGCCGGCTCCCCCACGCCCGGGCGAGCGCGGCGACCGGTGCGAAGCCGGCCAGGGGGTCGTCGGTGCTGGCCGCGACGATGCTCGGGAAGGGCAGCGGGGCGCGCGGCACCGGCAGCCAGCCGTTGGCGCCCAGGTCGTCGCGGCTGGGATGTCCTTCGGGCATGGGTGTTTCGAGATCCGGCGGGGTGGCCAGCAGAGCACCCTGGATCGGGCGCGTGTGGCGCTGCGCCCAGTGCGCGACCGTGATCACCCCGACGCTGTGCGCGACCAGGACGACCGGACCCGAGATCTCGGACAGCGCCTCGTCCAGGGCTGCGACCTGCACGTCGCAGCTGAGCCGGTCGGTCGTCACCGGTGCGACGGTACGGGCGCCGGGCAGCTTGTTGCCGAGGACGGTCTGCCAGTGCTCCGGTACGTGGTCACGCAGACCGGGAACGATCAGGACGGCCGGTGGCGGTGCGACGGTGCTCATGGCTGGGACTCCAGTCCTGCCGGCGCGGCCTCGGGCAGCAAACCCAGGCGGCGCAGGTCTCGTGGGTAGTAGTGTCGGCCGATCGCGAAGGCGGCGCACGCCACTACCGCGACCAGCGGGATGAGGCGCAGCGCGCCGAGCAGGCCGACGTGGTCGGCGAGCATGCCGGTCACTGTCGGGCCGGGGGCCAGGCCGAGCAGGCTGTTGGCCAGGGTGAGCGTGGCCATGGCGGTGGCGGCGACGGCGGCCGGGGTCAGATTGGCCACCATGGCGGCGGCCGGCCCGGCAGTGGCGTTGGACAGCAGGGCTCCGGCCGCGACCAGGGTGAGTTGCAGCGGCCCGGCGTGCAGGCCGAATCCGCACAGCAGCAGGGCGAAGGTGCCCACACTGCAGGTGATCGACACCGTCCACTTCCGGATCGGCGCGGTCCGGCTGAGCCTGTCCGACACCATCCCGCCGACGATCGTGCCGACACCGGTGAACAGGGCGAACGCCCCGGCCACCAGGCCCGCCTTGGCGGACGGCATACCGTAGGAGCGGTTGAGGAAGGTGGGCATCCAGGCGAGCAGGGCCATCGCGATGAACATCTGCAGCCCGCTGCCGATGTAGGCGCAGACCACCGAGACCGAGGAGAACAGCCGAGGCAGCATCGTGCGCAACGGCGCCCGTTCGTCGGCCCCTCCCCGGCCGGCGCCCGAGACCATCGCCACCTGCGCCGCGAGTCTCCTCTCGGTGACCACGAACGCGTAGACCGCCGCCAGGGCCAGCCCGAAGAGCCCCATCACGGCGAAGGCCCAGCGCCAGCCGAGATGCTGGGCCAGCACACCGCCGACCGACACACCCAGGACGGTCCCGAACGCCCCGCCCCCCATGAACGCCCCGGAGAGCGTGGCCCGCAGGCGCGCGGGGAAGATGCTCAGCACCAACGCGATACCCACACTGCCGTACGCCGCTTCCCCGGCACCGACGAAGAACCGCGCCACGAACATCTCCCCGTAGCTCGCCGAGATCGCGCAGCCCAGGGTCGCCAGGCTCCACACCGCCGCGGCTGCTACCAGACACCGGCTGCGTCCCCAGCGGTCCGCCAGCAGCGACAGCGGGAAGGTGAGAACTCCGACCATCAGGGCCACGATGCCGCTGAGCGAGCCCAACTGGCCGTCGGACAGCAGCCATTGGGCCTTGAGGTCGGGGAAGACCACATTGAGCACCTGTCGTGACATGTAGTCCGACAGCAGCAGCCCGAAGCTCAGGGCGAAGATCACCCAGGCGTAACGGCGGGAGGCGGCGGGCCGCGGTGGGACCGGAGATCTGTCCAGTGCGGCCGGACCGGCGGTATGCAGTCCCATGTGGGGTCACCTCTCCTTTGGGGCTCCCGGGGGGTCGGGGCTACTTCTCACACACGACCCAGGACCTTTCGTCCGGGTCAGGCTCTAGAACGGCTTGTCGCCGACGATCCCGGCGCGTTCCATCTTCCGGACGGCGGGCCAGTAGTCCTGGACGGCGTAGTGCTGGGTGGAGCGGTTGTCCCAGATGGCCACGCTGTTCTTCTGCCAGCGCCAGCGCACCTGGTACTCGGGCACGGCGGCCTGGCTCATCAGGTAGCTCAGGAGGTTGGCCGCGCCGGGTGCGTAGTCCTGCCCGAAGCGCACGTTCTCGGGAGTGTGGTAGTTGACGAAGTGAGTGGTGAAGGAGTTGACGAAGAGGATCTGTTCGCCGGTCTCCGGGTGGGTGCGCACCACCGGGTGCTCCGCGTCCGGGTAGCGCTCCTTCAGTGCGAGGCGCTTCTCGGCCGGCATGGCCGCACCGAAGGTCGCTTCGATGCTGTGCCGCGCACGCAGACCGGCGATCTGTGTCTTGATGTGCTCGGGCAGCCGGCGGTAGGCCTCGCCCATGTCGACCCAGATCGTGTCGCCGCCCACCGGCGGCGTCTCGACGGCGCGCAGCACCGCGCCCATGGGCGGGCACTCGCGCCAGGTCGCGTCGCAGTGCAGCGCGTTCTCGTAGTGCTCGGGCTTGCTGTCCAGGTCCTTGTAGATCCGGGCCAGCCCCGGGTGGTCGGGGTCGGCGACGACCACCGGGTGGTCCTCCAGCGGGCCGAAGCGCGAGGCGAAGGCGACGTGCTCGGAGCGGGTCATCTCCTGGTCGCGCAGGAACAGGACCTTGTACTTGAGGAGCAATTCCCTGATCTGGGCGAACAGTTCGCCGTCCTGCGCCGCGTCACCGAGCTGCACCCCGCTCAGCTCGGCACCGATGGTGCAGGTCAGTGGCTCGACTTGGATGGCTGTGCGGACCGTTTGCAGCATGGTGCGATCTCCTTCTCAGACAGTGAATACGGACGACCCGGTGGTCTTCCCGTCCTCCAGGTCGCGGTGCGCCTGCGCCGCGTCCTTCAGCGCGTAGCGCTGGTTGATCTGGATCTTGATGCGGCCGGCCGCCACATGCCCGAACAGTTCGCCGGCCAGGGCGTCCCGCTCGGCGGGGTCGGCGATGTAGTCGGCGAGCGCCGGCCGCGTCGCGAACAGCGAGCCGTGCAGGGCGAGTTGCATGGCGTCCAGCGGCGGGACCCCGGAGGTGGTGCCGAAGCAGACCAGCAGCCCGCGGCGGGCGAGCGAGGCCATGGACCCGGCGACGGTGTCCTTGCCGACGCTGTCGTAGACGACCGGCACCCCGGCGCCGCCGGTGATCTCGCGCACCCGCTCGGCCACGTTCTCCCGGCGGTAGTAGACGATGTGGTCGCAGCCGTTGGCGCGGGCGATCTCGCCCTTCTCCTCGCTGGATACGGTGCCGATCACGGTGACGCCGAGCAGCTTCGCCCACTGGCAGAAGATCAGGCCGACGCCGCCCGCGGCCGCGTGCAGCAGTACGGTGTCGCCCGCCTTGAGCGGGTAGATCCGGCGCAGGAGGTAGGAGGCGGTGAGACCCCGCATGGTCATCGCGGCGGCGGTCTCGCAGCTGATCTCGTCCGGCAGCTTGATCAGCGTGTCCGCGGGCATCACCCGCTCAGTGCTGTACGCCCCCAGCGGACTGCCGGTGTAGGTCACCCGGTCGCCCCCCGCGACATGTGTGACACCCTCGCCCACCGCCTCCACCACGCCGGACGCCTCGACGCCCAGCCCACTGGGCCGCTGGGCGGGGTAGAGACCCGTACGCCAGTAGACGTCGGCGAAGTTGAGGCCGATGGCTTCGTGCCGGATCCGGACCTCGCCGGGGCCCGGGTCGCCGACGGTGGTCTCCTCCCATCGCAGGACGTCGGGGCCGCCGATTTCGTGGAAGCGAATGGCCTGTGCCATGAATGAGCTCCGTGTGCTGGTGTGTCGGTGTGGACTGCGGCGGTCGTGGAGTGAGCGACCGGTCCCGCGACCGCCGCCTTCGGGACCGGCTCCGCTCAGATCTGGGTTCTGCTCAGGCCTGGGTGTTGCTCAAGGCTGGGTGTTGCTCAGGCCTGGGTGTTGCGCAGCATGAAGCCGCGCTGTCCGGGGCGGCGGTTGGGGACCATGCCGAGCCGGTCCAGGGTTTCTTCGGTGCTGCTGTAGTGCTTGCCGATCTGGTAGATCTGCTTGGCCTCCGGGCCGGATGCGACGTCGCGGCCCACGGAGTCGGCGATGCGGACCATCTGCTCGACCTGCTCGACGGAGCTCATCCGTTCGCCCTTGCGCCGCCAGAGGTTGTCCTCGTTGCCGACGCGTACGTGCACGCCCAGCGCGATCGCGACGGCGTTCATCGGTGCCACCGCGCGCATGGAGCTCTCGATGGTGAGGACGGCGCCGTCCGGGACGCGGCGGATGAATTCGACCAGGTCGGCGGGGTGGCGTCCGGCGAAACCGCCGCCGATGGCAACGTAGTTGAGGACCATCGGGCCGGTGTACACACCCGAGCGGATGAGCCGTTCCACGGTCTCCAGCTGGGCCAGGGTGGCGAGCTGGAAGTGCGGCTGGATGCCGCTGGCGTGCAGCCGCTTGAGGTGTTCGAGGTAGAAGTCCGGGCCGGCCTCGACGACCATGTCGCGGTAGGCCCGGTAGAAGTCGGGCTTGGCGATGGAGGTGCCTTCGAGGTCGTCGTCGGACATGATCTCGACGATGTTCATCTGGCTGGTGTTGATCGCGATCGTCACCTGGTCCGGTGCGGGGGTGAGATCGGCCAGCATGTGGCGGGTGTCGTAGCTGAGCCACTTGGCGTCGGCGCCCTCGTCCTCGGGGGCGAAGGAGATCGACCCGCCGATCTGGAGGACCATGTCCGGGACGGCTTCGCGGAGCCGGGAGAGCAGCTCGTTGAACATGGACATGCGCTTGGATCCGTGGCCGTTCAGCTCGCGGACGTGGATGTGCAGCACGGTCGCGCCGGCGTTGTAGCAGTCGACAGCCGCCTGGACATGCTCGTCCATGGTGAGCGGGAGGTCGTCCGCGTCGCCCGGCAGCCACTCGGGCCCGTAGGGGGCGACCTGGATCACCAGTTTCTCCTGGTTCTCCGGCAGCAGGGAATCGTCATGGAAGTGCACGGTGGGCCCTCTTTCATCGGGTGGAGCCGTGGGTCTCTGGCCTTGCGGTGGTGCCACGCTAGGACCCGGCAGCGCCCGATTCTTAACCGTGCGGGACTATTCACTTGCCCATTCGGGACCTGGACCGCCACTCCCGGGGACTGCATCCGAATCGCTCGCGGAACCAGCGCGAGAAGGCGCTCGGCGCGGAGAACCCCAGGAGATCGGAGATCTCCGTGAAGGAGCGGCGCGGATTCGCCACGAACTGCTCCGCCAGGCGGGCGCGCACCGCGTTGAGCAGGGAGGAGAACGATTCCCCGGATTCCGCCAGATGCCGGTGCACCGTCCTGCGGTCGACGCTGAGGCTGTGCGCCACCTGCTCGATCGAACAGCGGCCGGTGGGCAGCAGCACCTCGATCACGGCCACCACCCGGTCCTGTACGGAGGTGTCCCGGGAGACCGCGACCGAGTCGAAGTACTGCCGCGCGTAGCTTCGCAACTGCGGGTCGGGCTCCGGATTGGCGGTGTCCAGGTCTCCGGAGTAGCAGAGGATTCCGTTGAACTCGCGGTCGAACTCGACGGCGGGGCCGAAGAAGCGCCGGTGCGCGGCGAGGTCCGCGGGCGGCTGATGGGTGAAGCACACCGCCAGCGGTTGCCAGCGGTCGCCGAGGAAGTGCCGGAGCACATGGTGGTACGCGCCCACGGCGAGCTCGGTGGACTGCCGGCAGGGCAGCGGTTCCCCCAGGTCCAGATCCATCTTGAGCGTGGCCAGTCCCTCGGCCTCGGCCAGCCGGGTGTGCAGCGCTTCGTTGTACATGCGCTCGTAGCGGATGAGCAGCTCCAGCGCGCTCCGGGCAGTCGGCTCCTCGCGGGCCACCAGGCCGATCGGGCCGAGGTTGGAGAACCGGCGGCGCTCGGCCAGGCGCAGGCCGAAGTCCTCCCGGCCGGACACCTCCGCCGACCGTTCGAGCAGCCGGACCACCGCAGCGCCCGGGGCCCACCGGTCCTGGACCGCGAGGCCGCTGATGTCCAGCCCCATGCTCCGCATCAGGGCCCGTGGATCGATGTTGAGCGAACGGCACAGCTCTGCATAGCTGCTCAATGACGCATAGCGGACCAGCGGCTTCACAGACGCACTCCCTCGTGCACTCCTCTGAGCGATGTCCCCAAGTGATAAGTCCATCGTCACTTCAGGTCAAGACTCCGTGCAGAACATGACCTAGCGTGGCGGCACCGATTCGACCGTGGAGGAGCCCTCCACCGTGATGCCAGAGAGGCCGTCATGACCGGCGTGAGCAGTGTGCTGCGCCGGCCCCTCAGCGGGCCGGCCGCATGGAACGGTCCGGATCTCCACAACACCTCGCAGTGGGGGCTGCGTCTCTCGGTGCCGCAGCTCCGTGAGATCGACGAGGCTCTGCGGGCCGCGCGCGCACGAGGCACCCCGCTCCTGAAACTGCGTACCACCGACTTCCCCCTGCCGTCCCTGGCGGGGGAACTGGCCGCAATCAACGACGTACTGGAGCACGGGCGAGGTTTCGCGCTCATCTCCGGACTGCCGGTCGCACAGTACGGCGAGGCGGCGGCGAGCACTGTCCTGTGGGGTCTCGGGCAGCATCTGGGCATCCCCGTCTCGCAGAACGCCGCAGGCCAGATGCTCGGCCACGTCCGCGACACCGGCCGCACCCTGGCCGATCCCGCGACGCGCGGCTATCAGACCCGGGGGCGCCTGCCGTTCCACACCGACACGGCCGATGTGCTGGCACTGCTGTGCCTGCGCCCGGCCCGCTCCGGGGCCCAGCTGTCCCTGGTCTCCTCGGCAGCGGTCCACAATCGCGTGCTGGCGCGGCGGCCCGACCTGGTCGAGCGCCTGTACCACCGGTACTGCTTCGACCGCCGGGAGGAGCAGAGTGCCGGTGAACTCCCTTACCACCGGGCGCCGCTGGCGTCCTGGCACCAGGGCAGGCTCAGCCTGCGTTACCACCGCTGCTACCTCGAATCGGCGCAGCGCTTCCCCGACGTACCGCGGCTGACGCGGGCCGACCGGGAGCTGTTCGACCTGCTGGACGAGCTGACAGCTGCCCAGGACCTCCGGCTGGACCTCGATCTCCGGGCCGGCGATCTGCTCCTGGTCAACAACCACGCGGCGCTGCACGCCCGCACCGAGTTCGAGGACGGCGACGTTCCCGAGGAGCAGCGCCACCTGCTTCGGCTCTGGCTGACCCCGTGGCAGAAACGCGACCTGCCGGCGGACTTCTGGGGCGACCCGCACGACGCCTGCGACCGTCGCGGCCGTGGCGGGGTCGCACCCCGCGACGTGATCGCGAGAGCGAAAGGGATATCCGCATGACCAACCTCGCCACCCTGCTGGCGGCCTCGGCCCACACCTACGGCGACCGCCCGGCCGTGCGCCAGGACGACACCGTGCTCAGCTATGCGCAGCTCGACGCGGCCTGTGCCCGGGTGGCCGCGCTGCTGCGTACCGCCGGGGTGGGACCGGGTGACCGCGTCGCGCTCTGTCTGCCCAACACCCCCGACTTCCCGGTCGCTTACTACGGAGTCCTGCGCGCCGGCGGTGTCGTGGTGCCGCTCAATCCCCTGCTGAAGGCGCGCGAAGCGGCCTTCGCCCTGCGCGACTCGGGCGCTTCGATGGTGCTGGCGCATTCGCAGGCGGCCGGAGAGGCCGCCGCGGCCGCGGCGCAGACCGGGGTCGAATGCCTGGTCATGGACTCGGACGCGGGCGCCGCCCGGTTGCGGGCCGTCGAGCCCCGCCCGGAGACCGTCGAGCGGTCGGAGAGCGACACCGCGGTCATCCTCTACACCTCCGGCACGACCGGGACCCCCAAGGGCGCGGAACTGACGCACCGCAACCTGATGACCAACGCGGCCACGGCGACCGAGACCGTACTCCAACTGGGCCCGGACGACGTGCTGTTCGGGGGCCTCCCGCTGTTCCACGCCTTCGGGCAGACCTGTGCGCTCAACACCGCCGTCGCCTCCGGAGCATCCCTGACGCTGCTCCCGCGCTTCGAGCCGCAGCGAGCGCTGGACATCCTGCGCCGGGACGCCGTCACCGTCTTCCTCGGCGTACCCACCATGTACACCTCGCTGCTCCGCACCGGGACGCCGGCCGCCACCGCGCTCCCCGCGCTGCGCCTGGCGGTGTCCGGCGGCGCCTCACTGCCCGTCGAGGTGCTGCACGGATTCGAGCGCGAGTTCAACGTCCCCGTACTGGAGGGTTACGGGCTGTCGGAGACCTCGCCGGTGGTCTCCTTCAACCCCGTGGACCGGCCGCGCAAGCCCGGGTCGATCGGCCGTCCGATCCGCGGGGTCGAGATGAAGCTCGTGACCGGGGACGGCACCGTCGCGGGCCCCGGTGAGGTCGGCGAGATCGCGATCCGCGGGGACGACGTGATGAAGGGCTACTGGAACCGCCCCGAGGCGACCGCGGAAGCCATCCGCGACGGGTGGTTCGCGAGCGGGGACCTGGCGCGGGTCGACGAGGAGGGTTACTACTTCATCGTCGACCGGAAGAAGGACCTCATCATCCGCGGCGGCTACAACGTCTACCCGCGCGAGATCGAGGAGGTTCTCTACGAGCACCCGGCGGTCGCCGAAGCCGCCGTGGTCGGCGTACCGCACGAGCTGCACGGACAGGAGGTGGCCGCGGCGGTCACGCTCCGTCCGGGTGTCCGCGCGACGGCCGAGGAGCTGCGCGCCTATGTGCGGGAGCGGGTGGCCCCGTACAAATACCCCCGTATCGTCACGCTCACGGAGAGCCTGCCCAAGGGCGCGACCGGCAAGATCCTCAAGCGGGAGATCGTGATCGGGTAGCGGCTCGACCGCGGCCGGGAGGACGGGTGCAGCTCGTGGGCGACCAGGAAGGTGACGGCGGGCCGCTCCCCCGGCCCGGTTACGCTGCCGGTATGGCCAGCCAGAAGCCCGTACGTACCATCGACGCCCGCAGTCTGCGCGCCCTCGCGCACCCGCTGCGGGTACGCATCATGGAGTCGCTGCGCCGCGACGGACCGGCGACGTCCACCACGCTGGCCGAGGAGTTCGGCGAGAGCACCGGCACGGTGAGCTGGCATCTGCGGCAGCTCGCCGAGCACCGCTTCATCGAGGAGGACGTGGAGCGCGGCACCAGGCGGGAGCGCTGGTGGCGGGCGGTGGAGGACCGACAGGTGCTGCACACAGGGGAGTTGAGCAAGGAGGATCCTTCGGCGCGTGTCGCCGTGGACGCGTATGTCCAGGAGCTCCTCCAGCTCTACTTCCAGCGGGCGTCCGCGTATGCCGCCCAGGAGTGGCCGGCCGAGTGGGAGAGCGCGGGCACCATCGCCAACTGGGACGATCTGCGGCTGACACCGGCACGGCTGCGGGAGCTGAACGACGAGCTGATGGCCGTGGTCGACAAGTACTACCCGGCGGCGGGCGAAGCACCCGCACCCGGATCGCTGCCGATCAGCATCCAGCTCCAGTCGTTCGCGCGCTATGAGGGCAGGAGCTAGAGCAGAAGCCGGATCCGAGACACCGGATCCGAGAGACCCCCGCCCCGGAAAAATATTGCAGAGGACTCTCTGCAAACCTCTTTGCAGAGAGTCCTCTGCAAGCTACCTTCATACGTATGCCGACTTCGGGTACGCCAGCGCGCTCCACCCCCCGCAGCCTCCTGCTGCGCAACCGCGATTTCCGCCTCCTCTGGACGGGCTCGACCACCGGGAAGTACGGCGCGTCGGTCACTTCCGTCGCCCTGCCCCTGGTCGCGGTCACCCTGCTGCACGCCTCCACCCTCCAGGTGGGCCTGCTCACCGCCGCGACCTGGCTGCCCTGGCTGCTCATCGGGCTGCCCGCCGGCGCCTGGGTGGACCGGCTGCCGCGCCGCCCGGTCATGCTCACCGCCGACGCCGCCGCACTGCTGCTCTTCGCCGGGATACCCGTCGCCGCCTGGACGGGGCTGCTCTCGATCGGCTATCTGCTGGCCACGGCGGTACTGGCCGGCACGGCGACCGTCTTCTTCCAGACCGCGTACACCGCGCTGCTCCCCCATCTCGTCGCCTCGGCGGACCAGGCGGAGGGCAACTCCAAGCTGCACGGCAGCGAGTCGGCGGCCCAGCTCGCCGGGTTCGGTTCGGGCGGCTTCCTGGTCCAGGCGGTCGGCGCGGCGAACGGGCTGTTCGTGAACGCGGCGACGTTCGCGGTGTCCTTCCTCTGCGTCCTGCGCATCAAGCACCGCGAGCCGCGCGGCCCGGAGGTCACGCGTTCGCGGGGAGCGCTCGGCCGGGAGATCCGCACCGGGCTGCGGCTGACCTTCGGCGACCCGTATCTGCGCGCCATGGCCGTAACGGGCGGTGCGTCCAACCTGGCGCTGATGGCGTACCAGTCGATCCTGGTGGTCTTCCTGGTCCGCGAGGTCCACCTCGCGTCGGGGACCATCGGCGCCCTGATGACCGCAGGCGGCATCGGCGGCATCGTCGGCGCCTTCGCCGCCCGCCGGGTCGCCGCCCGGATCGGCAGCGCCCGCGCCCTGATCTTCTTCCAACTGGCCGTGCCCTCGCTGGCGCTCCTCATCCCGCTGACGACGCCGGGGTTCGGCCTGGTGCTCTTCGTGATCGGCTACACCTCGGTGTCCATCGGGGTGATCGCGGCGAACATCATCGCCTCGACCTTCCGTCAGCAGTACTGCCCCAAGGACATGCTGGGCCGGATCTCTGCTTCGGCCGCGTTCCTCAACTACGGCACCATCCCGCTCGGAGCGGTCCTCGGCGGCGCGCTCGGCGAGGCGCTGGGGACCCGCACCGCACTGTGGATCACCATCGCCGGGCTGCCCGTCGCCGCGTCGCTCCTCTGGTTCTCCCCGATCCGGCGCACCCGCGATCTGCCGACCGGGCCTCCGGCCACCACTCCGGCCCCCCGGCCGGAGGCGGAGCCCGCGCTCTGAAGCGGGCGGCGGGCCCTGCGCACCGGAGACTCCAGCGCTGGAGGGTTCAGCGCTGGAGTCTTCAGCGCCGGGCCAGCGCCAGCACGCTCAGCCCGAACATCAGGACTCCCAGGGGCAGATGGACCGACGGTATGTGCGCGATGCCGAGCACCACCTGGACCGAGGCGAGGACAAGGAAGCCGGTCGCGTGCAGAACGGGGCGGGGCGAGCCGCCGCCCGGCTTCCACGCCAGCACCGCCGCGAGGACGTACAGCATCGACGCCCCGTACATCACCCGGGCTCCGACACTGTGCAGCGTCTCGCCATAGGACGAGGTCAACAGCAGCCCGGCGGTGACCGCTTGAAGGAAGATGGTCAGGGTCTGCAGGGCGATCGCGATCTGCAGAAACGAGAAGCTGCGCGGTGCCGTCGCCTGGGTGGCCATGTCACGGTCCTCCTGTTCCGCCCGGGGGCGGTGGATCGATAGGGTCTCACCAGCCCGACGACGCGGGCCTGCGAAAGGTAAGGCGAGCAGCCGGCCGGGGGCGTGGGGATGGCGGGGACGAGCACCGACGGGACAGCCGCTGAGGCAGCCGGCGAGACAGCCGGTGAGGCAGCTGGTGAGCGGCGCCAACTGATCAATGTCGCCTACCGGTTGCTCGGCTCACTGGCCGAGGCCGAGGACGCCGTACAGGAGGCCTACACGCGCTGGTACGCGCTGTCACGGAGCGGGCGGGAGGAGATCGTGTCCCCCGGCGCCTGGCTGACGACGGTGACCGGCCGCATCTGCCTGGACGTGCTCGGCTCGGCGCGGGCCCGGCGTGAACGCTACGTCGGCGCGTGGCTGCCCGAGCCACTGCCCGACCGCGCCGAGTGGGACCAGGGCCATGGCACGGACCCCGCCGACCCCGCCGACCTGATGGTCCTGGACGAATCGGTGACCATGGCCTTCCTCGTCGTACTGGAGTCGATGACGCCCGCCGAGCGGGTGGCGCTGGTCCTGCACGATGTCTTCCGTTACCCGTTCGCCGAGATCGCCGGCGTCCTCGGCCGGACCCCCGCCGCGTGCAAGCAGCTGGCGGCGTCCGCCCGGCGGCGGGCGGGCACCGCGCGCGCTCCGGTGACGGAGCCCGGACAGGCCGACGCGGTGCGGCGCGTCAAAGAGGCCTGGGAGACGAAGAACATCCCGGCCCTCGTCGACCTCCTCGACCCGGCCGCCGTGATGACCGCCGACGGCGGCGGCACGGCCGGTGCGGCCCTGCGCCCGGTCGAAGGCGGCGCGCGCATCGCCCAGTACATGGTGGCCATCGCCGACAGGGCTCCGGGGCTCGAACTCCTGGAGCGGTCGGTCAACGGCACGCCGGGCCTGGTGGCCCGGCGTGCCGGCGTCGTCATGACCGTGGCCTCGTTCGATGTCGCCGACGGCCAGGTCACCCGGATCTGGGCGGTCCGCAATCCGGAGAAGCTACGGCCCTGGGCGCGGGAGAGCTAGGTCCTGTCCGGTCACCGAACTGACCTCGCGCCTCCCACCGGTGCGAAGGTGGTGATGGCCTCGACGAGCTCGGCCGGAGCTTCCAGCGGGATCAGGTGACCCGAGTCCGGGATCACCCTGAAGTCGGCTCCGGAGAGATAGGGCACCAGGTTGTCGCGGAGCACGTCGACGGGCTCGACGTGGTCGTTCTCTCCGGCGACGACGAGCGCGGGGACGCTGATCATGCGGGTATACCCGGTGATGTCCTCCGCGATGCCGCGCAGCGGCCACTCCATGCGGGCGGCATCGGTACCGGCACGCGAATCGGCCGCAATCTGCGCCTTGACCGATTCGGGCAGCTCGGTCGCGGTGAGGATGGTGTCCCGTGCACCGGCGACGGACTCGTCGGAATCGTAGGCGTGGGACAGACCCTCCCGGTACTCGGGAGTGATCTCCGCGGCGGGCTTCGCCGGACCGGAGCCGACGAGGATGATCCCGCGGAGGCCGGTGGGCCGGGTCGCCGCGATCAGCTGCGCGACCTTGCCACCCATGGAATGTCCGACGAGGACATAGTCGGTGACACCGGCGTCCGCGATCACGTCGAGCGTGTCGTCCGCGAGCCGGCGGAGCGTGCAGGGGCCGGGCAGACTACTTGAGCGGCTCCACCCGCGGAAGTCGGCAGTCAGTACGTCACGACCCGCGAGGCGGTCGACGACCAGGTCCCAGGTACGGGCGGAACCACCCCAGTAGTGCAGGAACACCAGGGTCGGTCCGGTCCCCGGCCGGTGGTCATAAGCGGGCAGCTGTGGCTGCTGTGTCGCGTTCATCGCCATTCCCTCGATCAGTGTTCTGCGGCGGAACTACCGCGTACCCATTGAAGGTCCATGACTCTTCGAGGGCATCGGCACGACTGGTCGCCCGATGGTGGAAACTGGACACATGACCGCGATCCGGCAGATGACCTATCAGCCCGTCGGGCACGGTGCCGCCGCTGTCGAGACGATGACGTTCGGCCGCCTTCGCGAGCTGAACGACGGCGGCACGCAACGTGCCGACTTCCACGTCCTCGCCGTCGTCGACGCCGGACACGGGTCCGTCACGGTGGACTTCCTCCGGCACCCGCTCAGGGAGCGGTCCGCGGTCTGGGTCGCTCCTGGCGCGGTGCACCGATGGGACGACATCGCCCGCGTGGCAGGGCACGTCGTGCTGTTCGTCCCGACCGCACCGGTCACCCTGGCCACCCGGGAACTCGTCGCGGCCCCGGACCTGGTCGCACAGTGGAGCATTCCCGACGCCGACTGGCCGTTCGTCGACACCGCACGGAACCATCTCCTCCTCGAAGCGTCCGCCCCGCCCGGAGATACGCCGACGGAGCTGCCCGAGATCCTGCTCTCCGCGCTCATCGCCCGGCTCCGGCCACCGCACGGCGAAGTACAGCCGTCGAATCCGGTGTTCCGGCTGTTCCGGTCCAGCGTCGAAGCACACTTCCGGGAACACCATGACGCCGGCTACTACGCCCGGGCCCTGGGATACGCGCCCCGCACCCTCTCCAGAGCGGTGCAGCAGGTCACCGGCCGCACCGCGAAGGCATACATCGCCGACCGGATCGCCCTGGAAGCCAGACGTCTCCTCGCGCACGACCGCCTCACGGCGGCCCACTGCGCCGGCACACTCGGCTTCCCCGACGCCTCCAACTTCTCGGTGTTCTTCCAGAAGGCGACAGGCATGCGCCCGGGCGCATGGCAGACAACGGAGATGGCGCGGCGTTCGCCTCACCCGGCGCGGCGTTCTTGAGAACGGCCACTCGACGATCACAGAGCTGCGACGCCCCGTGATCGCCAGGTAGCTCTGTGCCCGTGCGGTCGGCACGGCCCGCCCACCGCTGGGCTGCCGCCCCGCCCGACGACCCTGGTCACTGGCCGCCCTCGCGGACTCCTAATATTTACTCTCGTGTTCTCCGACGGACGCCGACACCGCTTGGTCGTGCCCGCCGCCCAACGCCCGACACGACGACCCCACCGCACGGCGATGGAGTCGAGCACCGAGGAGAGGAACGTTCATGCGCGCCCGGAGTATCGCTACGGCCACCGCAACAGCACTGGCGCTGGTGGCAGCCCGCGACCTCGTCCAGAAGAAGCACGCATTGCTCCGGAACTTCCCGGTGATCGGGCACGCCCGCTACCTGCTGGAGACGATCGGGCCGGAGCTGCGGCAGTACATCGTGACCTCCAACGACGAGGAGCGCCCCTTCAGCCGTGATCAGCGCACCTGGATCTACGCGTCGGCGAAGGAGGAGAACAACTACTTCGGGTTCGGAACCGACAATGACGTCGAGCACATGCAGGGCCACGCATACCTGAAGCAGCGCACGTTCGCCGGCCCGCTGCCCGACGCGCACGACCCGCAGGCCCCGCTGCCCTCGGCCAAGGTGCTGGGCGGGCCGCGCGGGCGCGCCAAGGCGTTCCGGCCGGCGAGCGTGGTGAACATCTCGGCGATGAGCTTCGGATCGCTCTCCGGCGCGGCGATCACGGCGCTCAACAAGGGAGCGGCGCTGGCGGGCACGCTGCAGAACACGGGCGAGGGCGGCCTCTCGCCGTACCACCGCAATGGCGGCGACCTCATCCTTCAGATCGGTACGGCGTACTTCGGCTGCCGCAACGAGGACGGCAGCTTCAGCATCGACAAGCTCAAGGACGTCGTCGCCGGCGCCCCGGTCAAGGCGATAGAGATCAAGCTCTCCCAGGGCGCCAAGCCCGGTCTTGGCGGGATGCTGCCGGCCGCGAAGGTGACCCCGGAGATCGCCGAGATCCGCGGCATCCCGCTCGGCAAGGACTGCGCGTCCCCGTCGCGGCACACCGCGTTCAGCGACGTCGACTCGATGCTCGACTTCGTCGAACTGCTCGCCACCGAGACCGGTCTGCCGGTCGGGGTCAAGAGCGCGGTGGGCGAGATGGACTTCTGGCAGGAGCTGGCCACGCTGATGGCGCGGGGTGACCGCGGTGTCGACTTCGTGACCATCGACGGCGGCGAGGGCGGCACCGGGGCGGCGCCGCTGACCTTCAGCGACTCGGTGTCGCTGCCGTTCAGGATGGGCTTCTCCCGGGTCTACGGCACCTTCGCCGAGCTGGGGCTGACCGACGACCTGACCTTCATCGCCTCCGGCAAGCTCGGCCTGCCCGAGAACGCCGCGGTCGCCTTCGCTCTGGGTGCCGACATGATCAATGTGGCGCGTGAGGCGATGCTGTCGATCGGCTGCATCCAGTCGCAGAAGTGCCACACCGACAAGTGCCCCACCGGTATCGCCACCCAGAACCCGCGGCTGGCCCGCGGCATCGACCCGACATCGAAGTCCACCCGGGCCGCCGTCTACCTGCGCACCCTGCGCAGGGAGCTGATGAAGATCTCGGGGGCCGTCGGCGTCGCCCACCCGGCGCTCATCACAGCCAACGATATCGAGATCATGAACGGCGATTACGACGCCCGCACCCTGGCCGGCGTCTACGGCTACAAGGACGGCTGGGGCGAGCTCGGCCCGCACCTCGTCAATGAGATCACCGCGCTGGTCGCCACCGATTCGGCCCCCGAGCCGAAGCCGGGCGTCTGACACTCAGGAGGGCGACGAGCACCGCGCTCGCCGCTCTCCCTGCCCGGAGCACGTGCGTGGCACCGGCCGGTACCGCCCTCGTCTCCTCTGCCCTGCGCATGCCCACGAACAGTCCACGAACAGTCCACGCTTAGGTGATCACAACATGCCCGAAAAAGTGAGATTCCGGAGCACCGTCGGCCCCGAACTGGCCGGATCGATCGACCTGCCGGAGGGCGAGACCCGGGGCTGGGGACTCTTCGTACACGGATTCACCCTTGGCAAGGACTCACCGGCCGCCTCGCGCGTCAGCAAGCAGCTGGCACGCGAAGGGATCGGAATGCTGCGCTACGACAACCTCGGGATCGGGGACTCCGACGGCGACTGGGGCGACGGTTCCTTCACCATCAAGGTCCAGGACACGGTCCGTGCGGCAGCCCTGATGGCGGAGCGAGGGACTCCGGTGGACCTGCTGGTGGGGCACTCATGGGGAGGCGCCGCCGTTCTGGCCGCAGCGGCCGAGATAACCGGCGTCCGCGCGATCGCCACCATCGGCGCGCCCATCGACCCCAGCCATGTCGAGCGGCAGTACGACGCGGTCATGGACCGCGTCCTCAGCGAAGGGGCGCACGAGTGGTTCGTCGGCGGGAGGACCCTGGTCCTCAAGCGCGCCTTCGTCGAAGACGTCCACCATGCTCATCTGCGTGACCGGATAAGCGAGTTGAACCTGCCACTCGTCGTCCTGCACTCGCCTACCGACTCCACCGTCGACATCGACAACGCCGGGGAGATCTTCCGCGAGGCACGACACCCGCGAAGCTTCGTCTCGCTCGAAGGAGCGGACCATCTCCTGACCGCACGGGGACAGGCGCAGCGTGCCGCCCACATCATCAGCGCCTGGGCCGACCAGTACATCCACGGGTCACGGCCCGCGGACAAGACGTCCCAGGTGCCCTCCAGCCTGCCGGCGTGATATTCAGCGATGTCATGGGTGACCTTGTGACAGCGCGGCTCGTACTCCATCCGCTGACCGTCGACGAATCCGAGCGGCTGGTGGCGGGCCGGCCGGGTGTGGGCGACCGGTGGGCGCCCGGTTACCCCATGGAGGGGGACGTTTCCGCAGCCCGGCGGCTCCTCAGGGCCTGCGCGGAAGGCGGTGCCGCGCACCCCGGCTCGTACGAGATCCGGCGGCGCGAGGACGGCTACGCGATCGGGGGCGTGGACTTCCACGGTCCGCCGGACGAGCAGGGCAGCGTCACCATCGGGTATGGGCTGGTCCCGGCCTCGCAGAGCAAGGGGTACGCGTCGGAGGCCGTCCGTGCCCTGCTCGTCTCCGCACGCGAACGGGGTTTCGCCCGGGTGAAGGGCGATGCCGACCACGAGAACGCGGCGTCCCACCGCGTCATGACCGCTGTGGGAATGACGCTGGTCGGGCAGGACGAGCGGGTGAAGTACTACGAGATCGCCTGGGCGGCCGGGACCGCGGGGCCGGCAGGCCGCTGATCCCGCCGCTCTTCGGGCCACCTGGCCTCACGCCCGGTGTCAGTCCTGGTCCGAAGGGCGGCGCCACGTCCTGGCGGCTACGTGGGTCGTCACAGCCACGGCGGCCGTCCCCGTGCACGCGCAGGCGCCGAGGACCGCCAGTGAGCCGGTACGGAGCGATGCGGCCAGCAGACAGACCCAGGCCACTCCCAGAACGACCATGAGCCAGATGTCCGACCGGCGCGGCTTTCGACGTCCGGCCAGCGGTCGCAGCTCAGCGGCGGACAGCCGACGGTCAAGTTCCGGGTCCTGTGCCAGTGTTGCCTCGATTTCGGAGAGGGTCTGCTGTTCGTCCTTCGACAGCGGTGGGCCGTCCACCACAGCCACCTCCCACACCTGGGCAGGCTGTTGGATACCTCGTCTCCGGTACCTCTTCGGCACCTGTCCCCCGGGCCATCACATCCATTTTAGGCCGGTTTCTGTAGGTCAGTGCGGGCCCCCGTGCCGCCCGAGGGTCTCCACGGGGGGCGCGCCGGGGCGGGTCCACTGCGGCACGGGGCGGCTGGTCGCCCCCCAGGTGGCGACGCCGTCGGCGTCCGAGCGCCAGTACCAGCAGGGGTGATTGCCCCCGGGCAGGCGCTCCTCACGGACCTCGCCGATCACGGGCCGGCCCTCGGCACCGTCCTCCCAGGCCTCGCCGCGGCCGTAGGGCGTCATGTCGAGCAGGCCGAAGGATCCGTTGATCTGCTCGTTGCCGCGTCCCGTCGTGGAGTAGGTGAGGAACACGCGGTCGCCGTCGCGCAGGAAGCTGGAGGTGTGCCCCATTCCGCCGCCGATCGGCTCCGCCGTGTCCCGCACCGAGTACCAGGGCTGGGTGTACCCCATGAACTCGATATAGGGCGCCACCTCGTCCCACGACCCGGTGGTCAGGATGGCGAACGAGACGCCGCGGGCGTTGAGATAGACGGCATCCTTCAGATGCCAGGCCATCATGGTGCAGCCCTCGCACTGCCCCTGGTGCGGCGTGCCGTCGTACCACATGTGCTGGTAGGTCACGAGCTCGTCGCGGCCCTGAAAAAGGTCGATGAACGGGACCGGGCCGTCGGGTCCGACGACCTCGGCCGTCCCGTCGAGCTCCACCATCGGCAGCCGGCGGCGGGCCGCGGCGATGGCGTCGCCCTCGCGCGTATGGGCCTTCTCGCGGACCAGGAGCTCGTCACGGGCGGCCTGCCAGGCGGCCTGGCCGACCACGGGCGGGCGGCCGGGCAGTGAGGCGGACGGTTCGTTCGGCGTGGTCGTCATGGTGTCCTCCGTGGTGGTCTCGTGCCGGGGCGGCGTCGTACGACGTTCTACCGCCCTCCGGACGCTCACCCGGGCAGACTCGCGAACCGGCCGGAACTCATCGGTGGCAGGGGCATGACCTTCCGCCCCGGTCCGCCCCACCTCCCCACAGCTGAGGGCCCCGCCCCCGCCGAAGCGGGACCGGGGCCCTCAGTCATGCACGGGCCGCGCGCACGTCACACACGGGCCAACGCGCGAGTCACACAGGACTCGCGCCGGGTCAGCAGCCCAGCAGGCGGCCGCCGAGGTACGACTGGATCTGGTCCAGCGACACCCGCTCCTGCTTCATCGTGTCGCGCTCGCGCACCGTCACCGCGTTGTCGTCGAGCGTGTCGAAGTCGACCGTGACGCAGAACGGCGTACCGATCTCGTCCTGGCGGCGGTAGCGGCGGCCGATGGCGCCCGCGTCGTCGAACTCGATGTTCCAGTTGCGGCGCAGGTCGGTCGCCAGGCCCTTGGCCTTCGGCGAGAGCTGCGGGTTGCGGGAGAGCGGCAGGACCGCGACCTTGACCGGCGCCAGGCGCGGGTCGAGGCGCATCACGGTGCGCTTCTCCATGACGCCCTTGGCGTTGGGCGCCTCGTCCTCGATGTACGCGTCGAGCATGAAGGCCAGCATCGCCCGGCCGACGCCTGCCGCGGGCTCGATGACGTACGGCGTCCAGCGCTCGCCCTTCTCCTGGTCGAAGTAGGAGAGGTCGGTGCCCGACGCCTTGGAGTGCGCGCCGAGGTCGTAGTCCGTGCGGTTGGCGACGCCCTCCAGCTCGCCCCACTCACTGCCGCCGAAGCGGAAGCGGTACTCGATGTCGGCGGTGCGCTTCGAGTAGTGGGAGAGCTTCTCCTTCGGGTGCTCGAACCACCGCATGTTCTCCTCGCGCATACCGAGGTCGCGGTACCAGTTCCAGCGCTGCTCCATCCAGTATTCCTGCCACTGCTCGTCCTCGCCCGGCTTGACGAAGAACTCCATCTCCATCTGCTCGAACTCGCGGGTGCGGAAGATGAAGTTGCCCGGAGTGATCTCGTTCCGGAAGGACTTGCCCATCTGCGCGATGCCGAACGGCGGCTTCTTGCGCGAAGTCTGCTGCACCTGGCCGAAGTTGGTGAAGATGCCCTGCGCCGTCTCGGGGCGCAGGTAGGCGACGGAGCCGCTGTCCTGGGTCGGGCCGAGGTGGGTGGAGAGCAGACCGGAGAAGTTCTTGGGCTCGGTGAAAGTGCCCTTGTTGCCGCAGTTGGGGCAGTTGAGGTCGGCCAGGCCGTTCGCGGGCGCGTGGCCGTGCTTCTCCTCGTACGCCTCCTCCAGGTGGTCGGCGCGGAAGCGCTTGTGACAGGAGGTGCATTCGGTCAGCGGGTCGGAGAAGGTCGCGACGTGGCCCGACGCCTCCCAGGTCTCGGAGGCCAGAATGACCGACGAGTCGAGACCGACCACGTCCTCGCGCGCGGTGACCATGTAACGCCACCACTGGCGCTTGAGGTTCTCCTTCAGCTCGACACCCAGCGGCCCGTAGTCCCAGGCGGCACGCTGACCACCGTAGATCTCACTGGAGGGGTAGACGAAGCCACGGCGCTTGCTCAGGCTGACGATGGTGTCGATCTTGTCGGCGGCCACGGTGCTCTCTTCATTACGACGATTGCGAACAGCGGAATACCTCAGGTTACCGGCGGCTGCACCCCCCGGATCAAATCGGTTCCCGGTTCCTGCCGGGATCGTCCGCAGATCCACCCCGAAGCGATCGCCGATCGCCCCCGCGACCGCCGCCGATCGCCCGCGGAGCAGTCGGGCGCCGGCCCGCCCCGAACCCCTTGTTGACAATCGTTTCCACTTTTGTTGAAAATGACTGTCATGAACATACGACGCCTCGTACCCGTCACAGCCGTCTCCGCGGCGGTCGCCGCCGGACTGGTCGGCCTCTCGGCCTGCTCCGGTTCCTCCGCCGCCGCGGACCACAAGGACGGCAAGCTGCACGTCGTGGCGTCGTTCTATCCGCTCCAGTACCTGACGCAGGAGATAGGCGGCGATCATGTCTCCGTCACCAACCTGACGAAGCCGGGCGTCGAGCCGCACGACCTCGAACTGAGCCCGAAGCAGACCGTCGCCCTCTCCAGCGTGGACGCGATCGTCTATCTCAAGGGCCTCCAGCCCGCCGTCGACGAGGCGATCAAGCAGTCCGGTGTGAAGTACACCGCGGACGCCGCCTCGATGACCACGCTCGAAAAGCACGGCACCGAGGTCGACGGCCACCACCACACGACCGGTGACAACGACTCCCACTCGGAGAGCGAAGCCGGGCTCGACCCGCACATCTGGCTCGACCCGGTGCGGTTCGCCCAGGTCGCCAAGGGTGTGGACAAAACACTCGCCGCGGCGGACCCGAAGCACAAGGCCGACTACCGGAAGAACACCGACGCGCTGGTGAGGAAGCTCGACGCCCTCAACAAGCAGTACGTGAACGGGCTGAAGAACCGCACGTCCGACACCTTCGTCACCACGCACGCCGCCTTCGGCTACCTCGCCGAGCGCTACGGCCTCACCGAGGAGGCCATCAGCGGGATCGACCCGGAGAGCGAGCCCAGCGTCTCGCGCATGAAGGACCTGCACGCACTCGCCGCGAAGCACCACGTCAACACGGTCTTCTTCGAGACCATCGCGAACCCCGACACCGCCAGGACGCTCGCAGGCGACCTGCATGTGAAGACCGGCGTGCTGGACCCGCTGGAGGGGATCACGGACAAGTCCAAGGGCCGCGACTACCTGCAGGTCATGCAGTCCAACCTCGTCGCGCTCCAGAAGGCGCTCGGCGCCGAGTGACCCCGCAGAACGCCCGTCCGCCGGCACCCAGCACCGCATCCAGCACCGCACCCGAGACCGCACCGGAGGCACGCGCCATGGACACCGAACAGGAACCCGTCATCTCCGACCCCGTCATCTCGGTACGCGGCGCCACCGCCGCGCTCGGCTCGCGCCCGGTGCTGCGCGGTATCGATCTCACCGTGCACCGCGGCGAGGTCGTCGCCCTGCTCGGCGCCAACGGGTCCGGCAAGTCGACCGCCGTACGCGCGGTGATCGGCCAGGTCCCGCTCACCGGCGGCTCGATAGAACTCTTCGGCAGCCCGCTGAGGCGGTTCAGGCAGTGGGCGCGCATCGGTTACGTGCCGCAGCGCACCACCGCCGCCGGCGGGGTGCCCGCGACAGTGCGCGAGATCGTCTCGTCCGGCCGGCTCGCCCGTACGAAGCTGCGGTGGCCGTCCAGGGCCGACCGCGCGGCCGTCTCACGCGCTATCGAGCTGGTGGGGCTCAGCGACCGCGCGGGCGACTCCGTGGGCGCGCTCTCCGGCGGCCAGCACCAGCGGGTGCTGATCGCGCGGGCGCTGGCGTCCGAGCCCGATCTGCTGATCATGGACGAGCCGATGGCCGGGGTCGACCTGGCCAGCCAGGAGATCCTCGCCTCGACGCTGCGCGAGCAGGTGGCCGCCCGGACGACCGTGCTGCTGGTCCTGCACGAGCTGGGGGCGCTGGAACCGCTGATCGACCGCGCCGTCGTCCTGCGCGACGGCTGCGTCACGCACGACGGACCCCCACCCTCCATGGGCGACGCCCTGGACCGGCACTCCCCCATGCCGGGCCACGACCACGTACACCCGCACGCGCCGGCCGGGCCGGCCAGGACAGGACTGCTGAGCTGATCATGGAACTTCTCCAGAGCCCCCTGATGCAACGCGCCTTGCTCGCCGCCGTCCTGGTCGGCATCACCGCCCCCGCCATCGGCATCTACCTCGTCCAGCGCCGCCAGGCCCTGATGGGCGATGGCATCGGCCATATCGCCATGACCGGGGTCGGTCTCGGCTTTCTGCTCAACTCCAGTCCGGTGTGGATGGCGACGCTGGTCTCGGTCGTCGGCGCCGTCTCGATGGAGCTGATCCGCAGTTACGGCCGGATGCGCGGGGACGTCGCGCTGGCGATGCTCTTCTACGGCGGTATGTCGGGCGGGGTGCTGCTGATCAACCTCTCCCCGACCGGCTCGAACGCCAACCTCTCGTCGTATCTCTTCGGCTCCCTCGCGACCGTCTCGCAGAGCGATGTCACCGCGATCTGCGTACTGGCCGCGTTCGTGATCCTGGTGACGCTCGGGCTGCGCAGGCAGCTCTTCGCGGTCAGCCAGGACGAGGAGTTCGCCCGGGTCACCGGGCTGCCGGTACGGGTGCTCAACCTGCTCATCGCGGTCACGGCTGCCGTCACCGTCACCGTCGCCATGCGGGTGGTCGGGCTGCTGCTTGTGAGCGCCCTGATGGTGGTCCCGGTGGCGGCGGCGCAGCAGCTGACGAAGTCATTCGCGGTCACCTTCGTACTGGCCGTGGTGATCGGCACGGCGGTGACGCTCTCCGGCACCATCACCTCGTACTACCAGGACGTCCCGCCGGGAGCGACAATTGTGCTGCTGGCCATCGTGGTCTTCGTCGCACTGACCGCGCTCGCCGCACCGCTCGCAAGACGGCGTGCACGGGTCGCCCGGGCGGCGGAGGCCGGGGGTGGGCCCGGGGTCCCGGCGACGCGGCGGCCGGTGGAATCGGCCGGGACCTGACGGAGCTGGCACAATGGCCCGACACATGGGCGGGCGACGCACGGCGAGGAGGCACCTGTGACTGCGGGAGCACCAGTACGAGGCAGGTCGACCCGGCAGCGGGCCGCGGTGGCCGCGGCACTCGACGAGGTGGACGAGTTCCGCAGTGCCCAGGAGCTGCACGATGTGCTCAAGCACCGGGGCGACTCGGTCGGGTTGACCACGGTCTACCGCACACTCCAGTCGCTGGCCGACGCCGGCGAGGTCGACGTGCTGCGCACGGGCGACGGCGAGTCGGTGTACCGGCGGTGCTCGACCGGTGAGCACCACCACCATCTGGTCTGCCGCACCTGCGGCAAGGCCGTCGAGGTGGAGGGGCCCGCGGTCGAGAAGTGGGCGGAGTCGATCGCGGCGCAGCACGGGTATGTGAACGTCGCGCACACGATGGAGGTCTTCGGGACCTGCGCGGAGTGCGCGGGGTCCGCGACGGAGAGCTGAGACGGTCCGGGGTCCGGCCCCGGAGAGACGAGAGCGGGATGGTCCGGCCGGACCATCCCGCTCTCGGTTCGCCGGGGCGGACCCCGGTGCGTGCCTGAGCCGTCTCAGGCAGTCGTCGTCTCCTCGATCGCGCCGCCGAACCGCCGGTCCCGCTGGGCGAATTCGAGGCAGGCGCGCCACAGGTCGCGGCGGTCGAAGTCGGGCCAGAGGACGTCCTGGAAGACCATCTCGGCGTACGCGCTCTGCCAGATCAGGTAGTTGGACGTGCGCTGCTCGCCGCTGGGACGCAGGAAGAGGTCCACATCCGGCATGTCCGGGTAGTAGATGTACTTCGCGAAGGTCTTCTCATTGACCTTCCCCGGGTCCAGCTTGCCCGCCGCCACATCGCGGGCGATGGCCTGCGCCGCATCGGCGATCTCCGCGCGCCCGCCGTAGTTGACGCAGAAGTACAGCGTCATCTTGTCGTTGTCCTTGGTCTGCTCCTGCGCGACCTGGAGTTCCTCGACGACCGACTTCCACAGCTTGGGCATCCGGCCCACCCAGCGGATCCTGATCCCCAGCTCGTCCATCTGGTCCCGGCGCCGCCTGATGACATCGCGGTTGAAGTTCATCAGGAAGCGCACCTCGTCGGGCGAGCGCTTCCAGTTCTCGGTCGAGAAGGCGTACAGCGAGAGGTTCTTGACGCCCATCTCGATGCAGCCGTTGAGCACTTCGAGGACGGTGGACTCGCCGACCTTGTGGCCCTCGGTGCGCGGCAGTCCGCGGTCCTTGGCCCAGCGGCCGTTGCCGTCCATGACGATCGCCACATGGTTCGGCACCAGTTCGCCGGGGATCTTCGGCGGCCGGGCGCCCGACGGGTGCACCTCGGGGACCTTGTACTCGCGGTCCTCGCCCCGGTTACGCCCCAGAATCCCGCGTCGTGCCATGTGCTCGTCTCCCTCTCACTACTTCTCTACGTACCGCAACGAGCGCAGCCCGCGCTCCAAGTGCCAGTGCAGATAGGCCGATACGAGCCCGCTGCCCTCCCTGACGTGCCGCGGCTCGGCCGCGTCGGCCGTCGTCCAGTCCCCCGTCAGCAGTGCGCTGAGCAGCCCGACGGCCTCCGCAGAGGGTACGACGCTGCCGGGCACCCGGCAGTCGCCGCACACCGCCCCGCCGCCCGCCACGGAGAAGAACCGGTTCGGTCCCTCCAGGCCGCACTTCGCGCAGTCCTCGAAGCTGGGCGCGTAGCCGTTGACGGCGAGCGAGCGCAGCAGGAACGCGTCGAGGATCAGATTCGGGGCGTGCTCACCACGGGCGAGGGTGCGCAGCCCGCCGATGAGCAGCAGATACTGCTGGACGGACGGCTCGCCCTCGTGGTCGGTGAAGCGCTCCGCCGTCTCCAGCATGGCCGTGCCCGCCGTGTAGCGGGCGTAGTCGCTGACGATCCCGCCACCGTACGGAGCGATGGTCTCACTCTGGGTGCACAGCGGGAGCCCGCGCCCGATCAGTTCGCTGCCGCGCGCGAAGAACTGCACGTCGACATGGGAGAACGGTTCGAGCCGCGCCCCGAATTTGGACTTCGTACGCCGCACGCCCCGCGCGACGGCGCGCACCCGCCCGTGGCCCCGGGTCAGGAGCGTGATGATGCGGTCGGCCTCACCCAGCTTCTGAGTCCGCAGGACGACCCCGTCGTCACGGAAAAGACTCATGGGATCCATTGTCCCGTACGCGCCGGGTCCCCTGCGCAGGGAGCCCCGGATCCGGGCCCGCTCGCGCCCCAGGGCCCGGGCCTGCTCCCGCTCAGGCCCGGCGCCACTCCTCCCACACGCCCGTGAGCTCCGCATCGACCGCCGGAACCACCGTGTCCAGCAGCCGCACCTGCGCTCCCGGGCCCGCCAGGTCCGTGCGGTACGGGTGGGGCGGGCCGCCGGGGGTGGCGCCGAGTGCGGTGACCGAGCCGATGACGCGGTGGGCGCCGAGGATGCCGGGCAGCTCCCGGATGTCCGGGGCGCGCAGGTCCAGGTCCTCGACCAGCAGGTCCTGGCCGTCGTACGTGGCACGGGTCGTCGCCCGTACGCTGCCGCCCCGTTCGCCGGAGCGCCCGAGGACCAGGGTGTCGCGCCAGAGCATCCGGGCCCCGGCGGCCAGCGTGATGTCCATCGTGCGCCGGACGTCCGCACCGGACGAGACCACGAACGGCTTGGCGTCCCAGGTGAGTTCGCCGCCCTCGGCGATGTCGACGCGGGCGTGCCAGGCCGATGTGGAGCCGCGGTGGTCGTACGCGACGAGGCCGGCCGGTTCGACGAGGTGCAGCCGGGCGCCGGGGCCCACGGTGAGGCGCAGGGTCAGCGTGTCGCCCGCCAGGAGTCCGGCGCGGGTCCCGACCAGGGCGATGTGCAGCCCGTCGGGTCCCGGCCGCAGCGGGCGGGGCGCCAGGAAGGCGCCGGGGCTCAGTTCGCGGGCCAGGTGGCGGCCGGCCGCGTCGCGCTCGACGGCGACGACCGTGGGGTCGGCGGCGCCGTCGTCGGGCGCGGTGACGGGCGCGGTGACGGGCGCGGTGACGCCGTTGTCGGGCCCGGTCACGGGTGGCTGTGGCCCTGGCCGTCACCATGGCTGTGCGGGGCCATCGGGCCCGGGTCGGTGGGCACATGGGTACCGGAGCGGTGGCGTACGAGCAACGCCCGTACCCAGTCGGTGAGTTCAGCCACCGATGCCGCATCGTGCTTGGACAGGGCGAGCACCCGGAGCCCGTCGCGGGCCGCCTCCGCGTCGGCGACCATCGCCGGGACGTCGACCTCCACATAGGGTGCGAGGTCGGTCTTGTTGATGACGAGAAGGTCGGCCCCGGTGATGCCGGGCCCGCCCTTGCGTGCCACGTCGCCGCCGCCCGCCACATCGATGCAGAAGAGCTGGGCGTCGGCGAGCGCCGGGCTGAAGGTGGCGGTGAGGTTGTCGCCCCCGCTCTCGATGAGTACCAGGTCGAGCGGCCCGTACGCCTCTTCGAGGTCCTCGACCGCGTCGAGGTTGGCGCTGACGTCGTCGCGGATCGCGGTGTGCGGGCAGGCGCCGGTCTCCACGGCACGGATGCGCTCGGTGGGCAGGACGCCCGCCGAACGCAGGAAACGGGCGTCCTCGTCGGTGTAGATGTCGTTGGTGACGACAGCCATGGAGAGTTCACCGGCGAGCGCCCGGCAGAGGGTCGCCAGGATCGAGCTCTTGCCGGTGCCGACCGGCCCCGCGACACCGAGGCGCAGGGCACGCGGCTGGTTCAGGGGTTCGTTGAAGTGCGGGTGCGGGCGCTGCTGGGTCGGGGGGAGCCGGTTCGGGGGAAGCTGGTTCTCGGTCCGGGGGTCGTTCTCAGGCAAGGAAGAGTCTCCGTTCTCGTCGGTCGTGTTCGAGGGCCCACCCCTCGGTGAGCAGGCCCGCCCTGGCGGGCAGTCCGTCGGGTGTCCGTACGGCGAGGGCTTCCGCCACCGCGGCAGCCGCGTCCGGTTCGGCGGCGAGGATCCATGCCACCGAGTCGAGCGGGTCGCCCGGCAGCAGCTTCAGCGCGGCGGCGGCGACCGTCTGGAGCTCGTCGTAGACCACGCCGTACGCCAGTTCCTCGTCCGACACGTCGAGCACCGCGCCGAGCGCGCCCAGCGTGATGGGCCGCAGGGGGCGCAGGGACGGCGTGTGCGCGGTGCTGAGCGCCGTGACCGCCGGGTGGCCGGGGGCGAGCCTGCGAGCGAGCCGGTGCACGCCCCTGCCGAGCGTCGCCGACGCCGCACGCATCGGCGCCACCGGCGTCCTGGCCGCGAGCGCCCGCTGCACGGGGGCGTAGTCCACCGGGTCCCGTCGCGCGGCCCGCAGTGCGAGCACCGCGGCGGCCGCCTCGGTGACGGTGGTGGTGTGCAGCCTGGCCCGCAGCAGTGCGGGGATCCGGTCGCGGGTGAGCCCGGCCGCCACGGCAGGTTCGAGCCCGGCGCTGTAGGTGTACGCGCCCACCGGCAGGCGCCCGTCCGCGAGCAGCAGGGGCGCGAACCCGGAGGTACGCATCAGAACAGGCTGTACCGCTGGGCGAGCGGCAGTTCGGTGGCCGGGGCGGGCTCCACGAGCTCCCCGTCGATACGGATGGCGAAGGTCTCGGGGTCGACGTCGATCGCCGGGAGCGCCGTGTTGTTGGGCAGATCCGCCTTGGTGAGGTGACGGGTCGGCCGTACGGCGACCAACTCCCGTACCAGACCCAGCCGTTCGGCGAGACCGTCCTCCAGGGCCGCCGGAGCGACGAAGCTGACCGAGAGGTGCGGGGCCGCGTCGGCCGCCGCGGTGTGCCGGAGCAGGACCGGCTGGGTGGTGGGGATCGCGGCGTTGGCATCGCCGAGCGCCGCGCTCACCACCATGCCGCCCTTGAGCACCGCGGCGGGCCTGATGCCGAAGAACGCGGGGTCCCAGAGCACCAGGTCGGCGAGTTTGCCGGGCTCGACCGAGCCGATGACATGGTCGATGCCATGGGCGACCGCCGGGCAGATCGTGTACTTGGCGACATAGCGGCGGGCGCGTTCGTTGTCCGCGGGCAGCTCCGTGCCGCGGTCCCCGAACCGCTGCTTCATGGCGTGCGCGACCTGCCAGGTACGGCAGATGACCTCACCGATACGGCCCATGGCCTGGGCGTCGGACGAGGTGATGGAGAGGGCGCCGATGTCGTGCAGGACGTCCTCGGCGGCGATGGTGGTGGCGCGGATACGGGACTCCGCGAAGGCCAGGTCCTCGGGCACCCGGGGGTTGAGATGGTGGCAGACCATCAGCATGTCGAGGTGCTCGGCGACGGTGTTCACGGTGTGCGGCAGCGTCGGATTGGTGGAGGCCGGCAGCACATTGGGGTGCGAGGCGACCGTGATGATGTCGGGGGCGTGGCCGCCGCCCGCGCCCTCGGCGTGGAAGACGTGGATGCCGCGCCCGGCGATGGCGTCCAGGGTGCCCTCGACGTAACCGGCCTCGTTGAGGCTGTCGCCGTGCAGCGCGACCTGGAGTCCGTAGGTGTCGGCCGCGCGCAGGGCGGCGTCGATGGCGGCGGGCGTGGCGCCCCAGTCCTCGTGGACCTTGTAGCCACCGGCGCCGCCGAGCGCGGCCTCGCGCAGGGATTCCTCGCTGACGGTGGAGCCCTTGCCGAACAGCATGATGTTGAGCGGGATCCGGTCCAGGGAGCGGTGCATCATCGCGAGGTTCCAGGCGCCGGGCGTGACGGTGGTCGCCTTGGACCCCTCACTGGCGCCGGTGCCGCCGCCGATCACGGTGGTGGTGCCCGTGGCGAGCGCCTCGTGCAGCGTCTCCGGCATCAGGAAGTGGACATGGGTGTCGATGGCCCCGGCGGTCAGGATGCGCCCCTCGCCGGACACCACATCGGTACCGGGGCCGATCACCAGGCCGGGGTGGACACCGTCGCTCATGTCGGGGTTGCCGGAGCGGCCGAGTGCGACGATCCGGCCCTCACGGATTCCGACGTCGGTCTTCACGACGCCCCAGTGATCAAGGACCACGACATTGGTGATGACCAGGTCGAGAGCGCCCTCGGCACGGGAGTCGGTGGCCTGGGCCATGGACTCGCGGATGGACTTGCCGCCGCCGAATACGGCTTCGTCGCCGCCGAAGCAGCGGTCCTCCTCGACCTCGATCCAGAGGTCGGTGTCGGCGAGGCGGATCCGGTCACCGGTGGTGGGTCCGTAGAGCGCCGCGTAGGCGGCGCGGGTCATCCGGGCCATCTCAGCCTTCCTCCGTCCGTGCCGGTGCCGTTGGTCCTGTTGGTTCTGTTGGTCCTGTTGGTTCTGCGGGTCCTGTTGGTTCTGCCGGTGCTGTTGGTTCTGCCGGTGCTGTGCGGTCCGTGGGTGCTGTGCGGTCCGTGGGTGCTGTGCGGTCCGTGGGTGCTGTGCGGTCCGTGGGTGCTGTGCGGTCCGTGGGTGCTGTGCGGGCGGGGCTTCCGGGCAGGGCGAGGCCGGGGACCGTCCGCCGCCCGCCGAGCTCCACCAGCGTCACCTCGGCGCCGACCCCGGGTTCGAAGCGCAGCGAGGTGCCGGACGGAATATCGAGCCTGAATCCTTCGGCCGCGGCCCGGTCGAAGGAAAGGGCGGGATTTACATCGGAGAAATGAAAATGCGAGCCGATCTGAATCGGCCGGTCACCATCATTCACCACGTCGAGCCGCAATTGCATGAGGGTTTCATTGATTTCGAGTACGCCTGATCCGGTGCGGATCTCCCCGGGGATCACGGGATCGGCGAGGTGATCGTGACGAGCTTGCGCCCGTCGGGGAAGGTCGCTTCGACCTGAACGTCGTGCAGCATCTCCGGCACACCTTCGAGCACGTCAGCGCGGGTAAGAACGTTCCTGCCCGCCGTCATGAGGTCGACGACACGGGCACCTTCGCGGGCCCGTTCCATCGCCCAGCAGGCAAGCAGCGCCACTGCCTCGGGATAGTTCAGACGTACGCCGCGTTCACGCCGGTCACGGGCGACCATTCCGGCTACGCTCAGCAGCAATTTCTCCGTGTCGGACGGAGTGAGAAGCATGGGAAACCTCCATGGCGGCACTCTCCGGAATTCCCGGAATCGCCACAGCCACATCCCTCTTATAAACCCATCGACGGCGCTGTGGCAACTTTCAGCGCACCATAAAAAGTCCCCTTCTGGGGTTATGACCCACTAAATACGGGCAAACCATCCGAAATCTCTGCGCCATTCAGCCCTGCGACGCACCGGATCCGAGCACCCCTGCGGTGAAGTCCGCCAGATGCGCCCGTACCTGTTCACGGCTCATCCGCTCCTGGCCGACGAGGTGTTCCACGAGGTCGGCACGGATGGCGGCGAGCAGCGCGTGCGCGGTGTAGCCACTGCCGGCAGGGCCGGGGATCTCCTCCAGCGCACTTCGCAGCAGACCGTGCCACCGCTCGTAGTGCTCCGCCAGGTACGGACTGGCCGAGCCCGCACCTTCCAGAGCCAGCGCGAGGTGGCGGTTGTCGAGCTTGAAGCAGAGCAGGGCGTCGAGCAGGGCCGGTACGCGCACCAGCGGCGGAGCGGCGGGCCCCAGGGGCGCAGGCCCCTCTTCGGCCGCGCTCCTGGCCGGCGCGAGCCGGGCTTCGTACAGCGCGCGGATCAGGCCGTTGCGGTCACCGAAGGCCCGGAAGAGCGTCGCCTTGCCCACACCGGCCGCCGCCGCGATGTCGGCCATCGTGACGGTCTCGGGGCTTTCACAGTGGGCGAAAAGGTCGTCGGCCGCGGCGAAGACGGCCGCCCGGTTGCGGGCCGCGTCCTTGCGTGGCTTGCGCTCGGGCATCGGTTCCTCCAGTTGCAAAGCGGACCCGTGGTCCGTATCGTCCGATGAAACGGACCCAGGGTCCGTATCGTACGGGACGGAGCACCCATGACCACGGACACGACACCGGCACCGGCACCAGCACCGGCACCGGCACCGGCACCGGCACCGGCGGACCTGTACCGCCACGGCCTTCGACTGCTGCTGGACAAGGACATCGACGGCTGGGTCGGCCTCTGGGACGAGAACGGGGTCTTCGAGTTCCCGTTCGCGCCGGACGGCTGGCCCAAGCGGCTGGAGGGAAAGGCCGCGGTCGCCGACTACATGCGCGGCTACCCCGACCACATCGACCTCCACGACTTCCCGTCCGTCGAGATCCACCGGACCACCGCCCCGCAGACCATCGTGGTCGAAATGCGCGGGGTGGGCCGGCTGGTGCAGACCGGCAGCCCCTTCGACATGACCTATATCGCCGTGGTGACCGTCGCCGACGGGCTCATCACCCACTACCGCGACTACTGGAACCCACTCACCGTCCTCCAGGACCCGACGACCGTCTTCACCGGGAGCAACTGATGGCCACATCCGGCACCACCCTCGTCATCGGCGCGACCGGCACCACCGGCAGCCGTGTCACCGCCCGGCTCGTGGCCGGCGGACACCGGGTCGGGGCGGCCGGCCGTCGCGCCACCCCGGTGGACGGCGCCGAGGCCGTCCGCTTCGACTGGGACTCCCCTGCGACCTTCGGCGCAGCCCTGACCGGCGCCGACCGCGTCTATCTGGTCCCACCGCCCGGCTCGCCCGATCCGGCCGCCGTGATGCTGCCCTTCCTGCGGCAGGCCCGTACGGCAGGTGTGCGCCGCGCGGTGCTGCTCAGCTCTTCGGCGATCCCGGCCGGCGGCCCGGCCGTCGGGCAGGTGCACCAGGCGCTGCCGGATCTGTTCGGTGAATGGGCCGTGCTGCGGCCCTCCTGGTTCATGCAGAACTTCACCGGCGACCACCTCCACGCACAGAGCATCCGGGACCGCGGGACCATCGAGACCGCGACCGGCGACGGCCGCGTCGCGTTCGTGGACGCGGACGACATCGCCGCCGTCGCCGTACACGCGCTGACCGATGCCCAGGCCCCCAACACCGATCTGGTCATCACCGGGCCCGAGACGCTGAGCCACCGGGAGATCGCCGACCTGATCACAGAGATCACCGGCCGGAGCGTCACCCACCGGCAGCTGAGCCACGAGCAGCTGCGGGAACGGCTGACCGGCGTCGTCCCTGCCGGCTTCGCCGAACTGCTCGCCGGTCTGGACCGGGCCATCGCCGAGGGATCCGAGGACCGCACCACCGAAACCGTCCAGCGGCTCACCGGCCGCCCACCGCGCGACTTCCGTACGTTCTTCCGTACGGCCTTCCGCACGTGCGCGGAGCACGAGTTGGCGTGACGCGCGGGTACGGGCGCGTCCTCAGTACGGTGTGCGCGCCGCCTCAGGAAGGTGTCCGCGCCGCTGCCGCCAGCAGCCGGGCCGTGTCCTCCGTGCAGAGCTGGAGTGCGCCGCCGACCGTCGCGAGCACCTCGCGCTCCGCCGGGCTGTACGGGCCGTCGGCGAGGGCGATCCGGGCGCCCTGGAGCAGGATCGACTCCCGGCCCACCGGGGCAAGATGCGGCGCCAGCGGCTGCAGCGACTCGTGCAGCTCGATGGTGAGCGCCGCCCCGCACGGCTCGGTGTCCGTGACGAACCGGCCGGTGTCCGCGGCGAGCGCCTCGACCAGGGCGGTGAGCTGCTCCTCGGTGCACTCGTCGAATCCGGCGGCCCGGACCGTGGAGACAGCGGTCTCGACCACCGCGTGGGAGCCGGTGCCACCCGCGGTGAGGACGGCGAGCGTCACGGTGTGGACGGCGTCGCGCAGCATCGCCGAGAAGCGCGTCGTGGTCGGGCGGTCGAGGGTGTCGGTGGAGAACTGCGTCCAGCAGGCGGCGCATTCGACCACCGGGCCGGTCCGGCCGCGCGAGAGGAGTGGCAGGCCGAGCACGGTGAGCCTGCGGCGGCCTGTCAGGCGGCGGTAGTTGCGGTCTCCCCCGCAGTCCGCACAGAAGAACTCGCCGTCGCCGACCGTGTCCCAGGAGGTACGGACGGCCCAGATGATCGACTTCTTGCCGCTTCGTCCACGGACTGACAGCACGGCTCACCTCCGTAACACCGGCAACGCTCCGTTGCGCTGCGCTCCACCACGCCCGTGTCCCCCGGTTGTTCCGTTGGACACGGGGCCGCCATGTGGACGTGATGTTAGCCACATCGATGATGCGGCGTCAGCACCCTGACAGGAGATGGCTTGGTCCCGACCATCGCCGAGAGCGACGCGGACCCGGGAAGGGAGAGGTCAGAAGCGTTCCGCACGACCGGGACCGCCGAAAAACCGACGGCGGGGCCGTACCCGTAAGAAGAATCTGCGGGACGGCCCCGGTCGGGCGGAGCGTGGTGCGGGAGTGGGCGGCGGGGCCCAGGGGTCAGCGGGCGGCCCTGTTCACCGCGGAGACGACCGCCTTCAGCGAGGCACGTGTGGTGTTGGCGTCGATGCCGATGCCCCACATGACCTTGCCGTCGATCGCACACTCGATGTACGAGGCGGCCAGCGCGCTCGCGCCCTCGCTCATCGTGTGCTCCTGGTAGTCCAGCAGCCGGGCGTCCACACCGGTCTCGGACAGCGCGGCGAAGAAGGCCGAGATCGGACCGTTTCCGGTGCCCGACAGCGCCGTCTCGACCCCGTCCACAACGGCCTCGACCGTCAGGGTGTCCCTGCCGTCGGTGTCCGTCGTGGTCTGGCCGGAACGCAGCTGGATCCGGCCCCAGCGGGTGTCGCCGTCGACGGAGCTGGGCAGGTACTCGTCCTGGAAGATCGCCCAGATGTCCTTCGGCGTGACCTCGCCGCCCTCGGCGTCGGTCTTCGTCTGGATGATCTTCGAGAACTCGATCTGCATCCGGCGCGGCAGGTCCAGCTTGTGCTCGTTCTTCAGGACGTACGCGATACCGCCCTTGCCGGACTGCGAGTTGACCCGGATCACGGCCTCGTACGAGCGGCCGACGTCCTTGGGGTCGATCGGCAGGTACGGGACGGCCCACTCGATGTCGTCGACCGTCTTGCCCTGGGCGGCCGCGTCGGCCTCCATCGCGTCGAAGCCCTTCTTGATGGCGTCCTGGTGGGAGCCGGAGAAGGACGTGTAGACCAGGTCGCCCGCGTAGGGGTGGCGGGGGTGGATCTCCATCTGGTTGCAGTACTCGGCGGTGCGGCGCACCTCGTCGATCTGCGAGAAGTCGATCTGCGGGTCGACGCCCTGGCTGAACAGGTTCATGCCCAGCGTCACCAGGTCGACGTTGCCGGTGCGCTCGCCCTGCCCGAACAGACAGCCCTCGATACGGTCGGCGCCCGCCATGATGGCCAGTTCGGCGGCGGCGACGGCGGTGCCGCGGTCGTTGTGCGGGTGGACGGACAGGCAGACGAACTCGCGGCGCGACAGATTGCGCGACATCCACTCGAAGCGGTCCGCGTGCGTGGACGGCGTCGAACGCTCCACGGTGGCGGGCAGGTTGAGGATGATCTCGCGTCCGGCCTCGGGCTGCCAGACGTCCATGACCGCCTCGCAGACCTCCAGGGCGAAGTCCAGCTCGGTGTCCGTGAAGATCTCCGGGCTGTACTGGTAGCCGAAGGTCGTCTCGGGGCCCAGGATCTTCTCGGCGTACTCCATCACCAGACGGGTGCCGTCCACGGCGATCTGCTTGATGTCGTCCTTGGAGCCACGGAAGACGACCCGGCGGAAGGTCGGCGCGGTCGCGTTGTAGAGGTGCACGGTCGCGCGGTGCGCGCCGCGCAGCGACTCGACGGTGCGCTCGATCAGGTCCTCACGGGCCTGGGTCAGGACGGAGATGGTCACGTCCTCGGGGATCGCGCCCTCTTCCTCGATGATCGAGCGTACGAAGTTGAAGTCGGTCTCGCCGGAGGCCGGGAAGCCGACCTCGATCTCCTTGTAGCCCATCTTCACCAGCAGGTCGAACATCTCGCGCTTGCGGGCCGGCGACATGGGGTCGATCAGGGCCTGGTTGCCGTCGCGCAGATCGGTGGACAGCCAGCGGGGGGCCTGGGTGATCCGGTTGTCGGGCCAGCTGCGGTCGGGGATCTCGACGGCTTCGTACTGGCCGTACTTGTGCACCGGCATTCCGGAGGGCTTCTGCATCCGGGTGGCGTTGGTGATCGGCGTGGGGTGCGACATCTGCGTAGGGCTCCTCGGGATCCAGCGGGGGAAGGCCGACTGTGCCGCTACAGCACCAGACTCCGCGGGGAGGGGGTCGACCTACGACTACAGGCCCTCGCCGCGGCAGCTAAGGAGAAGCAGCCCGAAACGCATGATGTTCCGCAGCCTAGCCCAGCGGCACCTGGAACGCCGCTCCCGTATCAGTATGCGGGACACCCGGCAGTCACCGTCGGCGCGGTGCCGGGTCACTCTTTCTCGTCAATCACCGTCGCAACCAGTGACAACTTCCTTACGCAGTGCCACATTCGGAGACATGACTGACACTCCTGAGATGACTGGCACCACCGGCCCGACCGGCCCGACCACTCGTTCCGTCTTCTGCACGATCATTCCGCCGCACATCCTCAGCAAGCTCGCCGAAGCCGACGACCCGGAGCTCTCCGGTCCGGCCCGCCGCACCCTTGAGGCGGACGACTCGCACCGCAGCCGGCGCCGGACGGCCGTGGCCGCCACCGTGCGCGACACCGGCGGCGTATCGGGACCGGCCGACCCGGCGCCCAGGACACCGAAGCGCACCATCTACGACGCCGGGCACGGCACCCAGCTGCCCGGCACCAAGGTCCGCGCGGAGGGCGCGCAGCCGGGCAAGGACGCGACGGTCAACCGGGCGTACGCGGGCCTCGGCGCCACCTTCGAGCTGTACCTCAAGGCGTACGGGCGGTATTCGATCGACGGCAAGGGGCTGGCGCTCGACGCGAGCGTCCACTACGACCGGAAGTACAACAACGCCTTCTGGGACGGCAGCCAGATGGTCTTCGGCGACGGTGACGGGCAGATCTTCCTCGACTTCACCATCCCGGTGGACGTCATCGGCCACGAACTCACCCACGGCGTCACGCAGTACACCGCGAACCTGGCCTACTCCGGCCAGTCCGGTGCGCTCAATGAGTCGGTCTCGGACGTCTTCGGCTCGCTCATCAAGCAGTACGCCCTGGGCCAGACCGCCGACCAGGCCGACTGGCTGATCGGCGCCGGCCTCCTGGCGCCGCGCGTCTCGGGGGTCGCGCTGCGCTCGATGAAGGCGCCCGGCACCGCGTACGACGACGATGTCCTCGGCAAGGACCCGCAGCCCGGGACGATGAAGGGGTTCGTCAGGACCACCGACGACAACGGCGGGGTCCACGTCAACTCCGGTATCCCCAACCACGCCTTCTACCTGCTGGCGGACGCCCTGGGCGGCAAGGCCTGGGAGCGGGCCGGGCAGATCTGGTACGACACCCTGACCGGCGGCGACCTGCCGGCCGACGCGAGCTTCGCGGACTTCGCCCGGCTGACGGTCAAGGCCGCCCAGGCCCGCTTCGGCAGCGGCGACGAGCAGGAGGCGGTGACCAAGGCGTGGTCCACGGTCGGCGTCCCGACCGGCTCGTAGGAGGCCGATCGCGTAACGGACCGATCGCGTAAGAGGCAGATAGTGGGTAGACAGGTCCCATGCGTATCCAGGTAAGGCGCACGGGAGGCTTCGCCGGTATCGAGCGCCGGGCCGAGGTGGACACCTCGGCCCGGCCCGATGCCGGCGAGTGGCACGAGCTGGCCGAAGAGGCGGTGGCGGCGGGCCACGACGCACCGCCCCAGGGGGTGCCCGACGGGTTCAACTACCGGATCACGGTGGACGACCGGACGGTGTACTGCACGGACCCGCGGCTCAGCGAGGCGCAGCGGTCGCTGATCTCGCGGGTGCTGAAAGAGGGTGCGTAGCGGGCGGGGCGTAGCGGGCCGGGTCCCTCCGCGCCGGAATCAGCGGTTCAGAACCCGAGCTTCCGCAGCTGCTTCGGGTCCCGCTGCCAGTCCTTCGCCACCTTCACATGCAGGTCAAGGAAGACCGGCGTGCCGAGCAGCGCCTCGATCTGCTTGCGGGACTTCATGCCGACGTCCTTCAGACGGGCGCCCTTGGGGCCGATGATGATGCCCTTCTGGCTCGGCCGCTCGATGTATACGTTCGCGTGGATGTCGAGCAGCGGCTTCTCCGCGGGCCGGTTCTCGCGGGGCAGCATCTCCTCGACGACGACGGCGATGGAGTGCGGCAGCTCGTCCCGTACGCCCTCCAGCGCGGCCTCCCGGATCAGCTCCGCGACCATCACCATCTCGGGCTCGTCCGTGAGGTCGCCCTCCGGGTAGAGCGGGGGGCTCAGCGGCAGCAGCGGGGCGATGAGGTCGGCGAGGAGCGAGACCTGCTGGTCACCGACGGCGGAGACCGGGATGATCTCGGCCCATTCGAAGCCGAGTTCCGTGGCGAGCTGGTCGATGGCGATGAGCTGCTCGGCGAGCTGCTTGCCGTCGACCAGGTCGGTCTTGGTGACCACGGCGATCTTCGGGGTCTTCTTGATCCCGGCCAGTTCCTTGGCGATGAACTTGTCGCCGGGGCCGAGCTTCTGGTCGGCGGGGACGCAGAAGCCGATGACGTCGACCTCGGCCCAGGTGGTCCGTACGACGTCGTTGAGCCGCTCGCCCAGCAGCGTGCGCGGCTTGTGGAGGCCGGGGGTGTCCACCAGGATCAGCTGGGCGTCGGGGCGGTGCACGATGCCGCGCACCGTGTGGCGGGTGGTCTGCGGCCGGCTGGAGGTGATCGCCACCTTCTTGCCGACGAGAGCGTTCGTGAGAGTGGACTTGCCCGCGTTGGGGCGGCCGACGAAGCAGGCGAAACCGGCCCGGTGGGCGGCTTCGGATGACTGGGTGTGAACGCTCATGGCGCCCATTCTCCCCGATCGTCCGGTGGACGCCGACCAGGTGGCCCCGCGGTGAGTTCCCGGTAACCGTCCCGCGACACGAAATACGGACGAAACACGGGTGCAGCCGTGTGGAAACGCGAAAGCGGGAACCTCTACCGCAACGTAACCGGAGAGGTGACCCCCCTGTGACGCATGCGACGCCTGCGACACCCCTGCCATCGCTGACCACCCTGGCCGCCGGTATCGACAGCGGCGACACCGCCTGGCTGCTCGCCGCGACCGCGATGGTGCTGCTGATGACACCCGGCCTCGCACTCTTCTACGGCGGGATGGTCCGCACCAAGAGCGTGCTGAACATGCTGATGATGAGCTTCGTGTCGATCGCGCTCGTCACCGTGGTCTGGCTGCTTGCGGGCTATTCGCTGGTCTACGGCCCCGACGCGTTCGGCGGCCTGATCGGCGGGCTCGGCCATGCCGGGATGGCCGGTATCGCCCCGGGCAGTGTGCACGGCTCCGTGCCGACGCTGCTCTTCGCCACCTTCCAGCTCACCTTCGCGATCGTCACGGCCGCGCTGATCAGCGGGGCCATCGCGGACCGGGCGAAGTTCGGCGCGTGGCTGGTCTTCGTCCCCGTGTGGACGCTGCTCGTATACGTCCCCGTGGCGCACTGGGTCTGGGGGCCCGGCGGCTGGATCCTCAGCGATCTGAAGGCACTGGACTTCGCGGGCGGTATGCCGGTCGAGATCGTCTCGGGCGCTTCGGGGCTCGCGCTCTGTCTGGTGCTCGGGCCGCGGCTCGGCTTCAAGAAGGACTCGATGCGCCCGCACAACCTGCCGATGGTGGTGATGGGCGCGGGGCTGCTCTGGTTCGGCTGGTTCGGCTTCAACGCGGGCTCGGCGCTCGGCGCCAACGGGCTGGCTGCGGCCGCCTTCCTGAACACCCTCGCCGCCGGCTGCACCGGCCTCCTCGGCTGGCTCTTCGTCGAACAGAAGCGGGACGGCCACCCGACCACGCTGGGCGCCGCGTCCGGCGCGGTGGCCGGGCTGGTCGCGATCACCCCGTCCTGCGGTGCGGTCGGGCTGGTCGGGGCGCTGGTCGTCGGGCTCGCGGCCGGGGTGCTCTGCTCGTACGCGGTCGGCTGGAAGTTCCGGCTGAACTACGACGACTCCCTGGATGTCGTCGGGGTGCACCTGGTGGGCGGGGTCGTCGGGACGCTGCTGATCGGGCTGTTCGCGACCGCGGGAATGACGGGCGGCGCGCGGGGGCTGCTGTACGGCGGCGGGCTCGGCCAGCTGGGCCGGCAGAGCGCCGGTGTGCTCGCGGTCGCGGTGTACGCGTTCGCCGTGACGTACGGCATCGGCAAGGGAATCGACCGGCTGACCGGCTTCCGGGCCGACGAGGAACACGAGCAGCAGGGCCTCGACCTGACGGTGCACGCCGAGAGCGCCTACGATCACGGCGTGCTGGGCCACGGAGCCCCGCTCTCCGCCTCCGTGCTGCAGAAGGTCAAGCCATGAAGCTGGTCACCGCGGTCGTCAAGCCGCACAAGCTCGACGACGTCAAGACCGCCCTCCAGGAACTCGGGGTCAACGGCCTGACGGTCACCGAGGCGAGCGGATACGGCAGGCAGCGCGGGCACACCGAGGTCTACCGCGGCGCCGAGTACCGCGTCGACCTCGTCCCGAAGGTCCGGATCGAGGTGGTCGTCGGCGACGAGGAGAGCGAGGCAGTCATCGACGCGGTGGTACGGGCCGCCCACACCGGCAAGATCGGTGACGGCAAGGTCTGGGCCGTGCCGGTGGAGACGGTCGTACGCGTCAGGACGGACGAGCGCGGCCCCGACGCGCTCTGAGACACGACCGCCGCACACCGAGACATGACCACCGCGCTCCGAACATGGCCGCCGCACTCCGGACATGACCCGCCACCGCGGCCGGCGGCACCCGGGAGGCAGTCGAAGCGGTTCAGCCCGCCGTGACCGTCGTCCGCAGGGTGCCGTCGGGGCCCGCCAGCAGCACCGGGGTACCGGCTCCGCCCAGGTCCTTCACCGCGGCACGGTCCTCGTCGGGCACCTCGCCGGCGGCGCTGACCACGGCGGCGGCCTCCAGCGACCGCGCCCCGCTCGCCACCGCCATCGCGACGGCGGTCCGCAGCGCCGAGAGCTTCAGCGAGTCGAGCTCGACGCTGCCCGCGACATACGTACGCCCGGTCTCGTCCCGTACTGCGGCCCCCTCGGGCACCCCGTTACGGGCCCGGGCGCTGCGCGCCAGCGTGATGATCTTGCGGTCCTCGGCGTCCGGGACCTGAGCCCCGGCCGCCGGACCGCCCGTACCAACACCCGTACCGCTGCCCGTACCGCTGTCTGCGCTGTTCGCTGCGTCGTCGCTCATGGGCAGAGCATAAAGAGCCCGCACCGGTCAGTTGGCGACCGGGTACATCGAGCCCCTGCGGCCCTCGGGCGACGCCAGCCACTGGAGCTTGGCCTCCGTCCCCGTGTCGGGCAGCGGGGTGTGCAGCACGATCGCCAGATCGGGCCGGGCCGGGACCCTCAGCTGGGTGGACTCGACGAACAGCGTCCCGACCACCGGATGCTCCAGCTCCTTGCGGACCTGCCCGCCCGGCGCGATGTCCCGGCGCTCCCACAGCTCGGCGAACTCGGCGCTGCGCTCCTTCGCCTCGGTGACGACCGCCTGGAACCCGTCGTCGTCGGGGCACTCCGAGCAGGCGGCCCGGAACTGCGCGACCACCTGGTGCGCGATGGACTCCCAGCCCTTGGCGCGGGCCCGGTAGACGGGGTCGGTGAAGAACGCGATCAGACAGTTCTGCACGAGGCCGGGGCGCATGGCCAGCGTCATCGCCGCAGCGTCGTTGTACATGATCGTGTTCCAGTACTGGTCCATGATGTGCGCCGGGAACGGCATCCACGCGTCGATCAGCCGCTTCAGCCCGTCGCACATGTCGACGTTGGCCGGATCGACCTCCTGCGGCGGCGGGTTCAGCCCGGCCAGCACATAGAGATGGCGGCGCTCGGCGCTGCTCAGTTTCAGCACCCGGCCCACCGAGTCCAGGACCTGCGGCGACACCGTGATGTCCCGGCCCTGCTCAAGCCACTGGTACCAGGAGACGCCCACCCCCGCGAGGACGGCGACCTCCTCGCGCCGCAGCCCCGGTGTACGCCGCCGCCCGCCGCCGTCGGGCAGCCCCGCCTCGGCCGGAGTGATCCTGGCCCGCCGGCTCATCAGGAACTCCCGCAGCTCACTGAGCCGGTGTGCCTTGGTGCCGGGCCTGGGCCCTTCCGCCCCGCTCTCGATCGGACTCGCCACTACATCTCCCCCTGTACGGCTGCCTGGTGGTGCGGCCACCAGCATAAGTACCCGCTCCCCACGATTGTTCCCGGAGCCCGAAGCTCGGGACATGGCGATCGATACCTCACCCGCACTCACCCCGACTCCCGCCCCACCAGCAGCCGACGACCGGCTCACCGGCCGGGCCAGGCTCGTCCTGCTCGTCCTGTGCGCGGCCCAGTTCATGGTGGCGCTCGACTTCTCCGTACTCAACGTGGCGCTCCCGGTGCTCGGCCAGGACCTGGGCATGACCCGGGCCGGGCTCCAGTGGGCCGTCACCGCCTTCGCACTGCCCTCCGGCGGCTTCCTTCTGCTCTTCGGCCGGATCGCCGACCTCTTCGGCCGGCGCAAGCTGTTCCTCACGGGTCTCGCCGTCTTCGGCACGGCCTCGCTGGTCGCGACCTTCGCCTGGAACCAGGAGGTCTTCCTCACCGGCCGGGCCCTCCAGGGTCTGGGCGCCGCGGTCATCGTGCCGACCGGGATGTCCCTGCTGACCACCACGTTCCCCGAAGGCCCGCAGCGCGACCGGGCGCTGGGCATCAGCGGCACCCTGCTCTCGCTCGGCTTCACCGTCGGCATGGTGCTGGGCGGCGTCCTGACGGACACACTGGGCTGGCGCTCGACCATGGGCCTGCTGGGCGCCGCAGCGGTGATCGTGCTCGCCCTGGCTCCCCGGCTGCTCACCGAGTCGCGCCACTCCGAGCGGCCGCGGCTCGACATCCCCGGAGCGGTGACCGTCACCGGCGGGCTGCTCGCGATGATCTACGCACTGTCGACGGCGGCCCAGCGCGGCTTCGGCCACACCGAGGTCCTGGTGTCGCTGGTGCTGGGCATCGCCCTGCTGGCCGGCTTCGTGGTCGTCGAATCCCGCGCCGACGCCCCGCTGGTGTCCCTGCCGATGCTGAAGCGGCGCACCGTGGCCTGGGGCAACCTGGGCGGGCTCATCACCTTCTCGATGATGTCGACGGTGGTCTTCGTCCTGACCCTGTACCTCCAGGAGGTCCTGCACCTGTCGAGCTTCCGGACAGGGCTGATCTTCGGTGTCCAGGGCCTGGCATCGGTGGCCGCCGGAATGGCCGCCCCGAAGGTCATCGGACGGTTCGGTTCCCGCCGGGTGCTGGTCGGTTCGCTGCTCGCCCAGGGCCTGTTCATCGCCACGATGGTGGGACTCGGCGCCCACTCGGGGGTCTGGCTGGCCACGGTCGCCGTCTCGGTGGCCAGCATGGCCCACCTGGGCGCGATCATCTCGTACGGGCTGACCGTCACCTCGGGTGTGCCGGACGCCGAACAGGGCCTGGCCACCGGGCTCGTCACCACCACCCAGCAGGTCGGCATCACCATCGGCATCCCGCTGCTGGGGGTCCTGGCCACCACCCGGACCGACCTCTTCGACGGGGTGCGGACCGTGCTGGGCATCGCGGCGGCGATTCTCGTCGGGACCGCGGTGCTGGTGGCGGCGGGGCTCAGCCGGCGCAGCCGTGACCGCGGCCGCACCGCTTGAAAGGCCTTGGAGGTCAGGCGCGGTCGAGCCGCAGGCGCTCCGCCTTCGGCAGACCGGCCACCACCAGGTCGTACGAATCCTCGATGAGCTCACGGACCAGACGGTCGGGCAGCGGCCCGACCGTCACCGTGTTCCAGTGGCGCTTGTTGAGATGCCAGCCGGGGACGACCGCCTCGTACTCGGCGCGCAGCCGGACCGCTTCGTCCGGGTCGCACTTGAGCGAGATCTGCAGCGGGTCACCGTCGAGGTGGCTCAGGGCGAAGACCTTGCCGCACACCTTGAACACCGAGGTCTCCGGACCGAACGGGAACTCCTCGGCCGCGGCGTTGAATTCCAGGCAGAACGCCCTGAGCTGCTGCGGTGTCATCCCGCTGCCTCCTCCACATCGGCGACCGGCTCGGCCAGCACGGTCACGATCTTGTTCCGGCGGCCCGCGGGGGACTCGGCGGTGAGCCGCAGCCGCCTGCCGTCCGGCAGGTCGACGGTCGCGGACGCTCCCGCGATCGGCACCCGGCCGAGGGCCTTGGCCAGCAGACCGCCGACGGTCTCCACGTCCTCGTCGTCGTACTCGTCCAGGCCGTACAGCTCGCCCAGATCCTCGATGTCCAGGCGGGCGGTGACCCGGAAGCGGCCCTCGCCCACGTCCTCCACCTGCGGCAGCTCACGGTCGTACTCGTCGGTGATCTCGCCGACGATCTCTTCGAGGATGTCCTCGATGGTGACGATGCCCGCCGTGCCGCCGTACTCGTCGATGACGACGGCGACATGGTTGCGGTCCTGCTGCATCTCGCGCAGGAGATCACCGGCGTTCTTGGTGTCGGGCACGAAGACGGCGGGGCGCATCGCAGTGGAGACGAGGTCGGTCTCCGCGTCCCGGCTGATGTGGGTCTTCCTGACCAGGTCCTTGAGGTAGACGACGCCGACGATGTCGTCCTCGTTCTCCCCGGTCACCGGGATCCGTGAGAAGCCCGAGCGCAGCGCCAGCGTGGTGGCCTGACGGATCGTCTTGGAGCGCTCGATGCAGACCAGGTCGGTGCGCGGGACCATCACCTCACGGACCAGGGTGTCGCCCAGCTCGAAGACGGAGTGCACCATCCGGCGCTCGTCGTCCTCGATCAGCGACTCCTGCTCGGCGAGGTCGACCATGGCGCGCAGCTCGGCCTCGGACGCGAACGGGCCCTTGCGGAAGCCTTTTCCGGGAGTCAGCGCGTTACCGATGAGGATCAGCAGCTGCGGGACCGGGCCCATCACGCGGGCGAGCGGCAGCAGCACATAGGCGGCAGCGGTCGCCGTGTTCAGCGGGTGCTGGCGGCCGATGGTGCGCGGCGAGACGCCGACGGCCACATAACTCACCAGCACCATCAGGGCGATGGCCAGTGCCAGCGCCTGCCAGGTCTCGGACAGCTCCTGGAGGCAGACATAGGTGACGAGGACCCCGGACGCCATCTCGCAGGCGACCCGCACGAGGAGCGCCACATTGAGATACCGGGTCGGGTCGGTGGCGATCTGCGCCAGCTTCTCGCTGCCGCGCCGCCCCGACCGTACGGCCTCGGCGGCCCGGAAGCTCGATGTACGGGCGATACCCGTCTCGGCGCAGGCCGCCAGCCAGGCGACCACGACCAGCGCGACCGCACCGACGATCAGCTGCGCGGTCATGAGACGGTCGGCGCCGGTGAGGGGCCGGTGTGTCCCTTCTCCGTCCGCCAGCCGTCGACGATCGCGGCCTGGAGGCCGAACATCTCGGCCTTCTCGTCGGGCTCCTCGTGGTCGTAGCCCAGCAGGTGCAGCACCCCGTGGACGGTCAGGAGCTGGAGCTCCTCGTCCATGGAGTGCTGCGTCGGGGCTTCCTCGCCCTGCTGCTTGGCGACCTCGGGGCAGAGCACGATGTCACCGAGGAGCCCCTGCGGAGGCTCCTCGTCGTCCTTGGCCGGCGGACGCAGCTCGTCCATCGGGAAGGACATGACATCCGTGGGACCCGGCAGGTCCATCCACTGGATGTGCAGTTGCTCCATGGCCTCGGTGTCCACGACGATCACGGACAGCTCGGAGAGCGGGTGGATCCGCATCCGGGTGAGGGCGTAGCGGGCGATGTCGAGGATCGCCTGCTCGTCGACCTCGGTTCCGGACTCGTTGTTGACGTCGATCGACATGGGGCCTGCTGACTCTTTCGGTCTGTGCCTACAGCCGTTTCCGGCTGTCGCGCTTCTCGCCGGCGCGCTTCTCGCCGCCGTGTTTCTCGCTGTCCTGCTTCTGGTTGTCGTGCTTCTCGTACGCGTCGACGATACGGCCGACGAGCTTGTGCCGGACGACATCCTCCGTGGTGAGCCGGGAGAAGTGCACGTCGTCGATGCCCTCCAGGATGTCCTGCACCTGACGCAGCCCGCTCTTCGTGCCGCTCGGCAGGTCGACCTGGGTGACGTCACCGGTGACGACGATCTTCGAGTCGAAGCCGAGGCGGGTGAGGAACATCTTCATCTGCTCGGCGCTGGTGTTCTGCGCCTCGTCGAGGATGATGAACGCGTCATTCAGGGTGCGGCCCCGCATATAGGCCAGCGGCGCCACCTCGATCGTCCCCGCCGCCATCAGCCGGGGGATCGAGTCCGGGTCCAGCATGTCGTGGAGCGCGTCGTACAGCGGGCGCAGATACGGGTCGATCTTGTCGAAGAGCGTGCCGGGGAGGAAGCCGAGCCGCTCCCCCGCCTCGACGGCCGGGCGGGTCAGGATGATCCGGCTGACCTGCTTGGACTGCAGGGCCTGGACCGCCTTGGCCATCGCGAGGTACGTCTTGCCGGTGCCCGCCGGACCGATGCCGAAGACGATGGTGTTCTTGTCGATGGCGTCGACGTACCGCTTCTGGTTGAGCGTCTTGGGGCGGATCGTGCGGCCGCGGCTGGACAGGATGTTCTGGGTCAGGACCTCGGCGGGGGTCTCGCCCCCCGGCTCGCCCTCGCCGTTCTCGCTGGCCCGGAGCATGGCGATCGAGCGTTCCACAGCGTCCTCCGTCATCGGCTGCCCGGTGCGGAGCACCAGCATCATCTCGTCGAACAGGCGCTGGATCAGGGCGACATCGGCCGCCGCTCCTGTGGCACTGATCTCATTGCCCCGGACATGGATATCGGCCGCCGGGAACGCCGTTTCGATCACGCGCAACAGCGAGTCGCCCGAGCCGAGCAGCATCACCATGGGGTGTGCGGCCGGGACCGTGATGTGGGCACGCGCCTGCGGCTGTGTAGGTGTCTGAGTCATGGGCCGGCCCTCGGGCCTGCGCATACCTCCCGTTGCAGGGTTCTCGCTGCTCGACAACCTCTGGATCTCCAAGCCTACGACGCCGCACTGACAACGCCAGGGTTTTTACGGCGTGCGGAAGCCGATCGTCGGCACGGCCCGGCGCAATGGCCAGGAACGGGCCGCCGCGGGCAGCAGTTCCTCCAGGAAGGCGTACCGGCGCAGCGCGGCCCGGTCCTGGCCCGCGCAGGTCCGCACCTGCTGCCACCAGGCGGCGACCTCGGCCCAGCCGGGTGCCGAGAGCGAGCCGCCGAATTCCTGGACCGAGAGCGCCGCCGTGAGCCCCGCGAAGGCCAGCCGGTCGGCGAGCGGCCAGTCCGCCAGCGTCCCGGTGACGAAGCCCGCGACGAAGACGTCGCCCGCGCCCGTCGGGTCGAGTGCCTCGACCTCGATGGCGGGCACCGAAGCGGCCTCGCCGGTGGATCCGTCCACCGCGTACGCCCCCTCTGCACCCAGTGTGACGACGGCCAGCGGGACCTTCTCGGCGAGGGCGTGGGCCGCGGCGCGCGGGCAGTCGGTGCGGGTGTAGCGCATCGCCTCCTCGGCGTTGGGCAGGAACGCCTCGCAGTGCTCCAGGTCGGCGAGGCACCCCAGGTCCCAGCGTCCGGTCTCGTCCCAGCCGACGTCGGCGAAGACCTTCGTACCGCGGTCGGCGGCGTGCAGCACCCACTCCTCGCGGCTGCCGGGCCCCAGTGAGGCGATGGCGGCGCGGGCGCGCGGCGGGCAGCTGGGGTAGCTGCTGAAGGGGGGTGGTGCCTCGTGGCCGTGCGAGACCATGGTGCGCTCGCCCTCGTACGCCATGGAGACGGTGACCGGGGAGTGCCAGCCGGGCACGGTGTGGGAGCGCGACAGGTCGATCTGCTCGCCCTGTTCCAGGGCGTCCCAGCAGTACTCGCCGTAGTGGTCGTCGCCGAACGCCGCGGCGAGCGAGGTGTGCAGCCCGAGCCGGGCCAGCGCGGTGGCCATGTTGGCCACCCCGCCGGGGCTCGAACCCATGCCGCGTGCCCAGGACTCGGTGCCGCGCACCGGTGCGCTGTCGAGGCCGGTGAAGATGATGTCCAGGAAGACCGTGCCGGTCAGATAGACGTCACAGGGCGGATCGTCGGGACGGCGGGTCTCCTTCAGCGGGTCAAGGGCGGGCTCGGCAGGAATGGCCACCGTATGCTCCAACGGGTCGCGAACTGGCCAACGGTGCGGTTGGAGACCAGTCTGCACCACGGGTTCGGCAGGAGCGCGGACATGCCCCGGGCTGCGGCGTCCGACGGTGGCCGTGCCCGCCCGCTCAGGCCTTCCGCGGGCGTGCCGCCCTGGCCTTGTCGTTGCGGCCCCCTCCCCCGGTGGTTCACCAGCGGGGCAGCACCGGGGACGTCCAGTCCTCGTAACCCTTCGCCTTGCGCATCGCGGTGACGTCGTCACGATCACGCATGGTGCCGTCGTCATCGGCCCAGCGCCGGTGCAGCGCGGCGAGCTTGTCCCGGTCGAGTTCGACACCGAGACCGGGGGCCTCGGAGACCGGGAGGCAACCGTCGGTGAAGACATGGCGGTTGGTGATCACGTCGTCGGTCTGCCACGGGTAGTGGCTGTCGCAGGCGTAGTCCAGGTTGGGCACGGTGGCCGCGACATGGGTCATCGCGGCGAGGCTGATGCCCATGTGGGTGTTGGAGTGCATGGAGAGCCCGACGCCGAACGTGCGGCAGATCGCGGCCAGTTCACGGGTGGCGTGCAGTCCGCCCCAGTAGTGGTGGTCGGAGAGGACCACCTGGACCGCGTCGGTCAGGAAGGCCGCACGGATCTCCGGGACCGTGGTCACGCACATGTTGGTGGCGAGCGGCACGTCGGTGCCCGCGGAGACCTCCGCCATGGCGGCGGTGCCGGGGGCCGGGTCCTCCAGGTATTCCAGTACGCCGGCGAGCTCGGCGGCGACCTTCAGCGAGGTCTGCGGGGTCCAGCCGCCGTTGGGGTCGAGCCGCAGCGGGTGGCCAGGGAATGCCTCGGCCAGGGCCTTCACCGCGGCGATCTCCTGGTCCGGCGGGAAGACGCCGCCCTTGAGCTTGAAGGAGGTGAAGCCGTAGTCGTCCACGAACCGCCGTGCCTGCGCGACGATGCCCGCCGGGTCCACGGCCTCGCCCCAGGTGTCGGACTCCCCCGCACCGTCCGGGTGTTCGGCCCAGCGGTAGAAGAGGTACGCGCTGTACTCGACCGCGTCGCGCACCTTCCCGCCGAGCAGCGCGTGCACCGGCAGGCCCTGGACCTTGCCCAGTGCGTCGAGGCAGGCCACCTCGAAGGCGGAGAAGACCGAGAGCCGCAGTTTGTCCGCGGTCTGGACGCCGCGGAGCCCGCCCACGTCGACCGAGTCGTCCACCCGTGCGCCGCCGATGCCCACGTGCTGGGCGAGTGCGGCGAGGCCGTTGAGGTCGGCGATGGACCGGCCCGGCAGCAGTTCGGCGTAGGGCCGGGCTATGTCCAGATACCTGGTGTCGCCGTAGGTCTCGCCGACACCGCTGACCCCGTCCGCCGTGACGATCTCGACGACGAGCCGCGGGGTGTAGGGCTGGTGCACGCCCTGCACATTGAGCAGTGGCGGGTCGGAGATCAGTACCGGGGTGAGCCGTACCTCGGCGATCGTCAGGTCGCGCGGGGTGTTCGGTGTCATCGTGTCGCTCCTACGAGGTCGAGTCCGGCGGTCAGCAGGGTGTCCAGGGCCGCGAGGTCGTCGGGGCCGGGGTCGGTCAGGGGTGCGCGCACCGGGCCGACCCGGTGGCCGCGCAGCCGGGCGGCGGCCTTGACCAGGGAGACGGCGTAGCCGGGGACCCGGTCGCGGAGCTCGACCAGCGGGACGTAGAAGCCGCGCAGCAGCGCGTCCAGGCGTGCCTGGTCGTCCGTGCGCAGGGCGGTGAAGAAGGCTCCGGCGATCTCGGGGGCGAAGGCGTGGACGGCGGAGGAGTAGGCGGGGACGCCCACGGTGGCGTAGGCGCGGGCCTGCATCTCGGCGGTGGACGCGCCGTTGAAGAAGAGGAAGCCGTCCGGTGCGGCGAGGGTCAGCCGCTGGAGCCGGTCGAGGTCGCTGTGGCCGTCCTTGAGCCCGATGACGCCGGGTACGGCGGCGATGCGGCGCAGCGAATCGGCGGTGAAGGCGACTTGGCCGCGCTGGTAGGCGATGAGCGGCAGCCGGGTGCGGGCGGCGATCTGCTCCAGCTGTGCGACGAGTCCGTCCTGCGGGGCCGCCACGAGGTAGTGCGGGAGGACGAGTGCCGCGTCGGCGCCCGCCTCCTCTGCGATCCGGGCGAATCTGACGGCCTGCGCCCAGCCGTATCCGATGCCCGCGACGACGGGTGTCCGCCCGGCGGCCGCCTCGACGGTCGCGGTGACGACGCTGCGGTACTCGTCCTCGTCCAGCGAGAAGAACTCTCCGGTGCCGCAGGCCGGGAAGACCGCGCCGGGGGCGGCGGCCAACTGGGTTTCCAGGTAGGCCCGGTACCCGTCGATGTCGAGCTCTCCGCCGTCGGTGAAGGGGGTCAGCGGGAAGGAGAGGACCCCGCGGGCCATGCCTTCCCGGAGCCGCGCCACTGCCCCGGCCGCTTCAGCCGATCGCGGACCGGCACCCGTATCCGTCCCTGGGCCGGTGCCCGTGTTGGTCCCCGTGTCCATTCATGTCTCCGTATGTAGATGACGTCCATGCATGGGAATGGACAGTAGGTACATGAACGGGAGGCGTCAAGGGTGCCGACCGCCCCCGCACGACCCCGCCGCTCCGTGGGGTCCGAGCGGGAGGCTCTAAGCTCTGGACATGCCGGAGACCGGGGGCGTACGCGAGGTGAAGTCGGCGGGCCGCACCGTCGAACTGCTGGAGGTCCTCGCCGCGCGTGGCGACCGGCCCGCCCGGCTGCGGGAACTCGCCGATGAGCTCGGCGTCCCCCGCAGCTCCATGTACGCCCTGCTGCAAACGCTGACCGACCGCGGCTGGGTCCGCACCGACGCCACGGGATCGCTGTACGGCATCGGGATCCGCGCCCTGCTCACCGGCACCAGCTATCTCGACACGGACCCCCGGGTGCGCGCGGTGAAGCCGTATCTCGACAAGGCGTCCACCGCACTGGGCGAGACCGTCCACCTGGGGCGGTTCGACCGCGGTGACGTCGTCTATCTCGCCACCCGCGAGTCGCACGAGTATCTGCGCACCCTCAGCCGCGTCGGCCGCAGGCTGCCCGCCCATGTCAGCGCGCTGGGCAAGGCGCTGCTCGCCGAGCGAGCCGCTGACGGGCCGGACGGGCTGCCCGTCGGCGAGCTGGAACGGCTCACCCCGAACACCCTGGCCGACCGGGCCGCCCTCGACGCCGATCTGGCGCTGGTGCGCGAACGGGGCTACGCGGTCGACCGCGAGGAGGGCGTCACCGGCATCGTCGGTTTCGGCTTCGCGCTGCGGTACGACACGCCCGCGGTGGACGCCGTCAGCTGCTCGGTTCCGGTGACCCGGCTGACCGCTGAGCGCGAGCGCCGGATCGTCGCGACGATGCGCGAGGTACGGGCGGAGATCGAGGCCGCGGCGCACGCTCTGCCCGGCGCACCTGACTGGATCTGAGGGAAAAAACCTCACTGTTGACCGCGCCTGCGTGACTATAAACCGAAAGTGCTATAGATCACAGAGTGGCAGCTTTTCGTTGGCTCCGCGTGGTTGATACACATTGGCCGCGCGCTCCTGTCAATGACACGACGCCCACTTCCCCCCACTCTTCTGCCTGGTCACAGGCATGTCTCTGTCAGGAACGCCCGTGTCTTCGCGCTCACGCGCCACATGGCCTCTCATTGCCGTGTTCACCGCTGGTTACCTCGCCTCGTACCTCCTCCCGACCATCGTCGGACGCCTCGGCTCCGGTCTCGGTCTCTCTCCCGCCGAAGCCGGCGTCGCCGGCTCGGTCCTCCTCCTCTGCTCGGCGGGGGCCGGTCTCGTCCTGGCCTCGCACGTCGAGCGCATCGGCCCGCAGCGGGTCGCCCGCGCCGGGCTGCTGCTCACCCTCGCCGGCTACGGCGCCGCCGCCACCACCGCGTACCTCCCGCTCGTCATCGCGGGGGCCGCCATCGGCGGCGTGGGTTCCGGTACGGCGACCGCGGTGGCCGCGGGCGGCATCGCGGGCCTGCCCGACCCCCACCGGGCCTCCTCCACCGGGCTGCTCACGGTCTCGGCGACAGCCGGCGCCCTCTACCTCGTCCTGCCGCAGATCGGTGGCGGTCACCGGGCGCCGTTCGCCGCCATCGCCCTGGTCGCCGCTCTCGTCTGGCCCGCGACCGGCCGGCTCGGCCGGACCCGCCCGCATGTGCCCGCCACCGGGACCGGACGCGGCCGGATCCCTCATCTGCGCTCGGGCTCGGTGCTGGCCGGGGCGATGGTCTGCTGGGCCATGGCCCAGAACTCGCTCTGGGGCGTCAGCAGCCGGATCGGCCAGGACCAGGCCGGGCTCTCCGAAGTGGCGGTCGGCGCGATCTTCGCGGTGTCGCTCGGCGCCGGACTGATCGGTGTCGCCGGGGCCGGGGCGCTCGGCTCGCGGCTCGGCAGGGCGCTGCCGATCGGCGGCGGCACGGTGATCATCTCGGCGTGTATCGCGCTGAGTTCATCGGCGAGCGGCCTCGGCTCGTTCGCGTCGGGCGAGATCCTCTGGAACACCTTCTACCCGGTGGTCCTGTCGTATCTGATCGGTCTGGCCGCCTCGTTGGATCCGCGCGGCCGCTGGGCCGTACTGGTCGGCTCGGCGTCCTCGCTCGGCGTGGCCTGCGGCCCGGTCGCGGGCAGTCTGCTCTCCGCGCGGACCGGCTTCCCGCTGATGGGAGCGGTGCTGTGCGCACTGCTTCTGCTGCTGGCGGTCCCGCTGACCGCGGTGGCGCTGCACACCTCGGGCCGCCCGCTGCTGCCCGGTTCGGTACGCCGCAGGGGCGGCGCCCCCGCGGCCGTCGTCGCGGGCACCCTGGGCGCGGTGGCGTCCACGGTCCCCCAGCTCGGCGCGCCCGAACTCACCGTCACCGAGATCGCCCTGGAGGAGCCGGAGCCGGTACCCCGCCGCAAGTACCGGCTCACCGGGGGCGTTCAGCCCAGATCGAGGTCCGCGTCGAAGTCGTACGCGTCCACCTCGGCCAAGTAGCGCGCCCTGCGCTCCTCGTCGTGGTCCAGGAAGGCGGCGAGGAAGGAGTTGCGGGCCAGTGTCCGCAGCTCCTCGTGCCCGAGGCCGAGCGCCTCGTGCACGGCGTGGAAGGTGTCGCCGGCGTAGCCCCCGAAGTACGCGGGGTCGTCGGAGTTGACGGTGCAGAGCAGCCCGGCGGCCATCATCTGCGGCAGCGGGTGCTGCTCCAGGGTGTCCACGGCCCGCAGCCGTACGTTCGACAGCGGGCAGAGCGTCAGCGGCACCCGGTCCCTGACCAGCCGCTCCACCAGCTCCGGGTCCTCCATCGAGCGCAGCCCGTGGTCGATCCGCTCCACCCCGAGGATGTCCAGGGCCTCGCGCACATAGGTGGCGGGGCCCTCCTCGCCCGCGTGCGCGACCTTGCGCAGCCCCAGTTCGCCGGCCGCCGCGTACACCTCGCGGAACTTCGACGGCGGGTTCCCGACCTCGGCCGAGTCGAGGCCGACCGCCGCGATCCGGTGCAGATGGGGCTTGGCCGCCTCCAGCGTGCGGATCGCCGAGTCGGCCGACTCGTCGCGCAGGAAGCACATGATGAGCTGGGTGGAGATGCCGTGCCGCTCCTCGCTGCGCCCGAGCGCCCGCGAGATGCCCTCGATGACGGTGCCGATCGGCACGCCGCGCGCGGAGTGCGCCTGCGGGTCGAAGAAGATCTCGGCATGGCGCACGCCCTGCGCTGCGGCGCGCGCGAGGTACGCCTCGGTGAGCTCCTCGAAGTCCTCCTCGGTGCGCAGCACGGCCATCAGCCCGTAGTACAGGTCGAGGAACGACTGGAGATCGCTGAAGAGATAGGCCTTGCGCAGCGCTTCGGTGTCCGCGTACGGCAGCTCGATGCCGTTGCGCGCGGCGAGCGCGAAGGCCAGCTCCGGTTCGAGGGTGCCTTCGATGTGCAGGTGGAGTTCGGCCTTGGGAAGGTGGTGCATCGGGGTCTCGCTCAGGTCGGTGGTGTGGGTGGGATGGGGGCTCTTTTTTGCGGGCCGGGCAGTACGGCGGTCAGGTGGTGGTGTGCCGGGTGGGGACCGGAACGCGCATCAGGTCGTCGGCGACGGTGAGTTCACCGTCGAAGCCCGCGGCGCGCGCCTGTCTGCCGAACTCCGCGGGGTCGGTGTACCGCTGCGAGAAGTGCGTCAGGACGAGGTGCCGTACGCCCGCGTCGCGTGCGACACGGCCCGCCTGTCCGGCGGTCAGATGGCCGTGGTCGGCCGCCAGCTTCGCGTCCTCGTCGAGGAAGGTCGACTCGATGACCAGCAGGTCGCAGCCGTCCGCGAGCCGGTGGACGCCGTCGCAGAGCCGGGTGTCCATGACGAAGGCGAAGCGCTGGCCGCGCCGTACCTCGCTGACCTGGTCGAGGGTGACTCCGTCGAGTACGCCCTCCCGCTGGAGCCGTCCGACGCCGGGTCCTGACACCCCGTGCTCCGCGAGCTTCTCCGGGAGCATCCGGCGCCCGTCGGGCTCGGTCAGCCGGTAGCCGTACGACTCGACGGGGTGCGAGAGCCTGACCGCCTCCAGCTCGTACGCAGGTGTCCGCGCCAGGACGCCTCCGTCCCCGGTGGCCGGGGACTGCACCAGGGCGACGGACTCGCGGTAGGCGGTGGAGTACCGCAGCCGGTCGAAGAAGTGCTGCCCGCTCGCCGGGTAGTGCGCGGTGACCGGGTGCGGGACCTGGTCCAGGTTGATCCGCTGGATCACCCCGGCCAGGCCCAGCGAGTGGTCCCCGTGGAAGTGCGTGACGCAGATCCGGTCGATGTCGTGCGCGGCCACCCCGGCATGCAGCATCTGGCGCTGGGTGCCCTCGCCGGGGTCGAAGAGGATGCCCTGGCCGTCCCAGCGCAGCAGATAGCCGTTGTGGTTGCGGCGGCGGGTGGGTACCTGGCTGGCGGTGCCGAGCACCACGAGTTCTCGTACGGACAACGGAACTATCCGGGAGGCCAGTTGAGCCCGCGGCCGCCCAGGACGTGGGCGTGCGCGTGGAAGACGGTCTGGCCGGCGCCCGACCCGGTGTTGAAGACGATCCGGTACCCGGTCCCGTCGACCTTGTCCTCCGCTGCGACCTCGGCCGCCTCGCGCAGCACGTCCGCGGCGATCTGCGGTTCGGCCGCCGCGAGGGAGGCCGCGTCCGGGTAGTGCACCTTGGGGATCACCAGGACGTGCGTGGGCGCCTGCGGGTTTATGTCACGGAAGGCGACAGTGGTGTCGGTCTCCCGGACGACGGTCGCCGGAATGTCCCCCGAGACGATCTTGCAGAACAGGCAGTCGGTCTGCGGCTCTCCCGCCATGCGCTCACTCCTCGGTCACGGTGCCGGCCGGTCGTCGTGCCGGCCGGTCATGGTGTCGGTCGATGATCATCGTGTACGCCGCCATGCTAGTGCCACGGCAGGCAACGTTTGCCCCGTCGCGACGCCCGGCACACACTCTCGCCGCACCGGCCGAAAGCCCAAGTACGTCCAGTACGGGGGCTTCCGGCCGGCACGCCGAGAGCACGCACCGAACGCCGCTCCTTGACGGGCGAACCTTGCCTGCCGCGGCACCAGCCGTGGGCGGCCGGCGCGCCTGCGCTCCGCCCCCGGCCATGCGCCCCCGCCCGGTCGCGGGCGGGGGCGCGGCCATCAGTCCGGCAGGCCCGGCGGGGTCTTCGCCGGGTTCTCCTCCAGCGCGGCGAGCGCGATCCTGATCGCCTCGTCCAGCTGCGGGTCCCGGCCCGCCGCGTGGTCCTGCGGCGCCTGGACCACCTCGACGTCCGGGTCGACCCCGTGGTTCTCCACGCCCCAGCCGTAACCCTCCAGCCAGAAGGCGTACTTGGGCTGGGTCACCAGAGTGCCGTCGACCAGCCGGTACCTGCTGTCGATGCCGATGACTCCGCCCCAGGTGCGGGTGCCGACCACGGGCCCGATCCCCAGCGCCTTGATCGCCGCGTTCACGATGTCGCCGTCCGAGCCGGAGAACTCGTTGGCGACGGACACCACGGGACCGCGCGGGGCGTCCTGCGGATAGCTGTAGGGCCGCATCCCCCGCGGCAGGTCCCAGCCCACGATGCGGCGGGCCAGCTTCTCCACCACCAGCTGCGAGGTGTGGCCGCCGCGGTTCTCCCGTACGTCCACGACCAGACCCTCCCTGGCCACCTCGACCCGCAGATCGCGGTGGAGCTGCGCCCAGCCCGAGCCGACCATGTCGGGAACATGCAGATAGCCGAGCCGGCCGCCGGACCGCTCGTGGACGTAGCTCCGGCGGTCGGCCACCCACGCGTGGTAGCGCAGCGCCTCCTCGTCACCGGTCGGTACGACCACGACATGGCGCGGATCGCCCCCGTCCGCGGGTGAGACGGTGAGCTCGACGGGCTTGCCCGCCGAGCCGGTGAGCAACGGCGCGGGGCCGGTGAGCGGGTCGACCGCCTGGCCGTCGACGGCCAGGACGGTGTCACCGGCGCGGACGGCCACACCCGGTGCGGCGAGCGGGGAGCGCGCCGCGGGGTCGGACGTCTCCGAAGGCAGCACCCGGTCGATGCGCCAACTGCCCTCTTCCGTACGGGAGATGTCGGCGCCGAGCAGCCCCTGCCGGGTGGTGTCGTCGCGCCAGCCGCCCGGCGGTGTCACATAGGCGTGCGAGGTGCCCAGCTCGCCCTGCACCTCCCAGAGCAGGTCGACCAGGTCGTCGTGGGTGGCGACCCGGGCGAGCACCGGCCGGTAGCGGTCCAGGACCCCGTCCCAGTCGACGCCCGACATGTCGGGGCGCCAGAAGTGGTCCCGCATGATGCGCCCGGCCTCGTCGTACATCTGCCGCCACTCGGCGGCCGGGTCGAGGATCCGGCGGATGCGGGAGAGGTCGACGGAGACGTTGCGGTCGCTGTCCTCGTCCCCGTCGGATTTGGCCACCCGGCTGTCCGAGGGGACGACGCGCAGCTTGCCGTCCGTGTGCAGCACGAGCCGCTTGCCGTCGCCACTGACCTCGAAGTGGTCGACGTCCGGGGCGATTTCCTCGTCGCGCAGCTTCTCCAGGTCGTACCGCTCAAGGACGGTGTGCGGCCAGGGCGCGTCGGGGGTGGCCCTGGTCGTGCCGAGGACCCCGCGCAGCGGGTGGCGGAGCCAGAGCAGCCCGTCCCTGGCGGCGCGCAGCGTCGAGTAGCTGCCGGCCTCGACGGGCAGCGGCACGATCCGGTCGGCGAGACCTTCGAGGTCGATACGGGTCACGGGCAGCGCGGTGGGTGCGTCGTGCTCGTCGGCGTCCTTGTCCCGCTCGGTCGCGCGGCCGTGCCGCTGCGGACCGAACGGGGACGGGGTGGCCGCGGCGAGTGTCAGCAGATGCGGACGGCAGCTGCCGATGAACGCCAGGTCGAAGACGTGCGCGTCGTAGATCGGGTCGAAGGCGCGCTCGGAGAGGAAGGCGAGGTGTTTGCCGTCGGTGGTGAAGGCCGGGTCGAAGTCCCGGAAGCGCAGCGGGGTCGCCTCTGCGACGGAGAGGTCGGCGAGGTGCGCGAGCTTGAGCTGGCGCAGCGGTTCGGGGCCGGGGTGCGACCAGGCCAGCCAGGAGGAGTCGGGCGAGAAGACCAGGCCCGAGGCGTCACCGTCCTCGCTGCGGTCCACCTCGTGCACATCGCCGGACTCGCGCTCGACGACCAGCACCCGCCCGTCGTGCGCGGCGACGGCGAACCGGCTGCCGTCCGGGGCAGCGGCGAGCCCGAGCACCCGGCCGATACGGCCCTGGGCGAGGCGGCGCGGGGCGGCGGCCGGGGCGGCGCCGGTCGCGGGCGCGCACTCCAGGGCGTCCTCGCCCTCCGCGTCGGTGACCCAGACGACCTGCTCGGCGCCGTCGGCCCGGAAGGTGCGGGGCAGCCTCGCCCGTACACCCGGCTCGGCGGCCAGCGCGCGGACCGGGCCCTCCCGGTGGGTGACCCAGTGCACGGCGCCGCGCGACTCGACGGCGCTGCCGCGGCCGGTACGGTCCGGGGACACCGTGCCGATGTGGTGCCCGGCGCGCACCGAGTGGGGCTGGAGGTCGGCGCGCTGGCCGCCGAGCCGGACGTCGATCCGGCGGGGCTCGGCGCCTTCGAGGTCGTCGACGATCCACAGTTCGCCGGCCGCCATGCAGACGACACGGGTGCCGTCGGTGGCGGCCTGGCGCGCGTAGAACCCGTCGGTCGCGGTGTGCCTGCGCAGCTCGGAGCCGTCCGGGAGCGAGGAGTAGAGCGCCCCGACGCCTTCGTGGTCGGAGAGGAAGGCCACCCGGCCGCCCACCCACAGCGGGCACTCGATGTTCCCGTCGAGGTCGGCGTGGAGCCGTACGAAGTCGCCGCCGGTCTCACCGGTCCACAGCTTGCCCGCGGTGCCGCCCCGGTACCGCTTCCAGCTGGCGGCCTCGCGGCCCATCGTCGCCGAGAGGAGCAGCACCCGCTGGTCCGGCCCGTACGCGAGGGAGCCCACCGGTCCGTACGGCAGGGTCCGCGCCGGGCCGCCGTCGACCGGAACGGCCCGCGCCCAGCTGCGCCGCAGCGAGATCTGGCCGTGGGTGCTGATGGCGAGCACCTCACCGTCCGGGGTCCAGCCCCGGACGGACGTCCGTGCGTCGCCCCAGTACGTCAGACGCCTGGCGGGGCCCCCTTCGGCCGGGGCGAGATGGACTTCGGGCGCCCCGTCCCTGGTGGAGGTCCAGGCGACCCAGCGGCCGTCGGGAGATATCCGGGGATGGCTGACGGGGCTGTTGTCGGCGCTGACCCGCCAGGCACGGCCGCCGTCGAGCGGGGCCATCCAGACGTCGTCCTCAGCGGTGAAGGCGATCAGATCGCCCTGGACATGCGGAAACCGGAGATAGGAAGGCTGCTTCACAAGGATCACCCTAGGGCGTCGCCCAGCCCGGCGAGCCTGAGTTGTCCGTACTCCCTGTGCGCCAGCGGCAGCCGGTAGGTCCCGTCGCTCCGGGCGAGCACCACCGACGAGCTCACCAGGGACACGAGCGAGGACCCGTCGGGAAAGACCGTACGGACCTGCTCCGCGGTGAACTCACCGGTGAACGCCGACAGCCGGGCCCAGAGCAGCCGTTCGGCCCTGCTGCACAGCTCGTGGCTCCACTCGACGGCCTCAAGGAGCGTGCGGTGCCTGGCGGGGTCGCCGGGGCCGTCGGTGAGGACGGTGAACCGCCCACCGGGCGCGCAGAGCGACCCGTGCAACTGCTGCGCGGTCATCAGCCGCAGGCTCCGGGCGGCGAGCAGGGTGGAGAGTGGATCCCCGTCGAGCCGATCGGCCAGTTGCCCGGCCCAGTAGTCGGGCAGCTCGACGCCGTACGAGGCGGCGTGCTTCTGGAGCAGCCCGGCGGTCCGCCGGCGGGGCAACGGCGGGACCTCCACCAGCTGTTCGCCCGGTACGTCGAGCGGTTTGCGGCTGGTGGTCAGGATCCGGAGCCCGGGACAGCTGTCGTGCACCCGGCCGACGAGGTAGGCGCAGCCGGTCAGCACATGTTCGCAGGTGTCCAGGACGAGCAGCCCCCGGCTGTGCGTGAGCAGGTCGAGCACCGCGCGTACCGGGTCGGTGCCGGGTGCGGGCGCGGTGTGCAGCGCCGTGGCCACCATGTACGGGACGAGCGCCGCGTCCGGACAGCCGGAGAGGTCGACCCGGTGCACGGGCGTGCCGGTGCACGAAGTCGCCTCACTGAGTCTGGCGGCCAGCCGTGACTTGCCGATGCCGCCGGGGCCGGTGAGGGTCACGAGGCGGGTGGCGGCAAGGCGTTCGGCGAGCGCGCCGAGGTCCGGCTCGGGAAGGACGTCCGGTTCGGGAAGGGCAGCCATGGACCCACTCTGACCGGCGACGGGCCGCCGCGCGCGGGCCCGGGGCGAAGATCCGTACACCTAAATCCGTGGATGGGATACCTAGGCGGGATATACCTAGTTGTGGTCTTCCGTTCGGATCAGGCCGGGCTGCCTGCCGGTTCGCGCGGTCGCTACTTGCCCGGGTACTGGGTCACGGTGGCGGTCACCGTGACGGTTGCCGTCGGCTGCGCGCCGCCGCTGTATCCGCCGGTATATCCGCCCCGGCCGGGTACGGGGGCGGTGGTGGTGTCGTCCGGGGGCGGGGCCGCGCAGTTGCCCAGCAGCGTGGCCCTGAAGGCCAGTTCCCCGCCGACCGTGCTCGTCAGACTGCCCCGCACACAGCGTCCGTCGACGGTCCTGGTCACCCTGCCCTTGACAGTGATGTCCTGCTTGTCCTTGGTCCTGCCCTGGCAGTCGACCTGCGCCACGTCACGCGTGGCGGCGGGCGCGGGCGAGGCACCGGGCGCGGCGTCTGCCGTGCAGGTCAGCCAGTCGACGCCGACGCCGTGGTGCTCCAGGGCGCTGGTGGCGGTGCGGTCGGTGGTGTAGGCGACGGACCCGGTGTTGACCCCGTCGATCGGGTCACAGGCCGCGAGACCCGCAACTGCCGTGCAGACAGCGCCGATCGTCGCGAGAACCGACCGGTACCGTGCGTGCCTCGATACACGTCTCAATGCCCCCATACAGGGCAGGTTCCCACTGAAAGGGGCCGATGTGCAGCCTCTTCGCGCTCACTTCACTCTCGCGGGTGGCGGTGCGTACGCGGTCGGGTGGTGTGGGCGTGGACCGGCGCGGGGTGGAGTGGGGCGGTTGTGGGGTGCGGTGGGGCGGTTGTGGTGCGGGCCTGGTCAGCCCCAGCGTCCTGTGCGGGCCAGCAGCAGCGCTCCCGCGGCCGTCCCCGCCGTGGAGGTACGCAGCACACTGCGCCCCAGCCGGTACACCCCGGCTCCAGCGGCCGTGAACGCCGCGAGCTCATCCGGCGACACTCCCCCTTCGGGGCCGACGACCAGCACGATGTCGCCCCGCGTGGGGAGTTCGGCCGCTGCCAGTGGCTCGCTGCCGTACTCCTGGTCCTCGTGCAGCACCCCGGCCAGGTCCGCGTCCGCGAGGAGTGCGGCGACCTGCTTGGTGCTCAGCGCATCGGTGATCTCGGGGAAGCGGGTCCGCCGGGACTGCTTGCCCGACTCGCGTGCCGTACTGCGCCACTTGGCCAGGGACTTGGCGCCCCGGTCGCCGCGCCACTGGGTGATACAGCGCGACGCCTGCCACGGCACGATCACATCGACGCCGGTCTCCGTCATGGTCTCGACGGCGACCTCGCCGCGGTCGCCCTTGGGCAGCGCCTGTACGACGGTGATCCGGGGCACGGGCGGCGGATCGTCGGTGCACGCGTCCACCCGGACCTCCAGGCGGTCCTTGCCCTCGGCCGCCAGGACCACGCACCGCGCCCAGCGGCCGGCGCCGTCGGTCAGTACGACGTCCTCGCCCGCCCGCAGCCGCTTCACGGACACCGCGTGCCGGCCCTCGGGACCGTCCAGGACGAATCTGCCGCCGGGGGCCGCCGTGTCCAGGCCGTGAGCCGCGTCGACGACGAAGACCGGGGCGGTCATGACGTACCGTCCTCGGCCAACAGCGCGCGGGCCGCGTCCAGTTCGGCCACCAGCACCTCGACCAGCTGACCGGCGGGCAGCTCACGGGCGAGCCGGTGGCCCTGGCCGGCCCAGAGCGCCATGCCCTGGGCGTCGCCCACCCCGGCCGCGGCCTTGCGCAGTCCGGCCGTGAGGTGGTGCACCTGCGGATAGGCGGCGGGGGCATACGGTCCGTGCTCGCGCATGAACCGGTTGACGAGACCGCGCGCCGGGCGCCCGCTGAACGCGCGGGTGAGGTCCGTTCGGACGAAGAGCGGGTTGGTCAGGGCCTGCTTGTGCAGGCTGTTCGCCCCGGACTCCGGGCAGATCAGGAAGGCCGTACCGAGCTGCGCCGCCTCCGCGCCCGCCGCGAGCACCGCCGCGATCTGTGCGCCGCGCATCAGCCCGCCGGCCGCGATGACCGGCAGCTGCACGGTCTCCCGTACCTGCGTGATGAGCGACAGCACGCCGATGCCCGTGCCGTCGTTCTGCGGGTCGTCGCGGTGTGTGCCCTGGTGGCCGCCCGCCTCGATGCCCTGCACACAGACCGCGTCGGCGCCGCACCACTGGGCGGTCTGCGCTTCCTCGGCGGTGGTGACGGTGACGATGGTGAAGGTGTCGACCCGGTCGAAGGCGTCGAGCACATCGCGGGAGGGACAGCCGAAGGTGAAGGAGACCACCGGGACGGGGTCGTCGAGCAGGACGGCGAGTTTGGCCTCGTACCCGTCGTCCGAGCTGCCGTGGACGTCGCCGAGGGGCGTCTCGTACCAGGTCGACTCACCGGCGAGCTGGTGGCTGTAGACCTCGACGGCTGCCGGATCGGGGTGCTCGGACTGCGGCATGAACAGGTTCACGCCGAAGGGCAGGGAGGTCAGCCCGCGCAGCTGCTTGATCTCCTCGTACATGCCGTCCGCGGTCTTGTACCCGGCGGCGAGGAACCCGAGACCACCGGCCTCGGAGACGGCTGCGGCGAGCTGCGGGCCTGAAGCACCGCCCGCCATGGGGGCCTGCACGATCGGATATCGGCAGAGATCGGCGAGTACGGAGGACATGACCGCATCGTGCCACGTCCTCCGCACCGCACCGAATCGGTGGCGCGAGTACGCCGGGGGCTACCGCCCGTTGAACGCATCCTTCAGCCGCGAGAACAACCCCTGCTGCCCCGGCTGGAACTGGCCGGTGGGCCGTTCCTCGCCGCGCAGTTTGGAGAACTCCCGCAGCAGGCGCTCCTGTTCGGCGTCCATCTTTGTCGGGGTGAGCACCTCGACATGCACGATCAGGTCGCCGCGGCCGCCGCCGCGCAGATGCGTGATGCCGCGCTGGTGCATCGGGATCGACTGGCCGGACTGCGTGCCCGGCCGGATGTCGACCTCCTCCAGCGCGTCCAGCGTCTCCAGCGGCACCTTCGTGCCGAGCGCGGCCGCCGTCATCGGGACCGTCACCGTGCAGTGCAGATCGTCGCCGCGCCGCTGGAAGACCGCGTGCGGCAGTTCGTGGATCTCCACGTACAGGTCACCGGCGGGGCCGCCGCCGGGGCCGACCTCGCCCTCGCCCGCGAGCTGGATGCGGGTGCCGTTGTCGACACCGGCCGGGATCTTCACCGTCAGCGTGCGGCGGGAGCGGATGCGCCCGTCGCCCGCGCACTCGGGGCACGGGGTCGGCACGACCGTACCGAAGCCCTGACACTGCGGGCACGGCCGCGAGGTCATGACCTGGCCCAGGAAGGACCGGGTGACCTGCGAGACCTCACCGCGGCCGCGGCACATGTCGCAGGTCTGGGCCGAGGTGCCGGGGGCCGCGCCCTCGCCGCTGCAGGTCGTGCAGACCACAGCGGTGTCGACCTGGATGTCCTTCGTGGTGCCGAAGGCCGACTCGTTGAGGTCGATCTCCAGCCGGATCATCGCGTCCTGGCCGCGCCGCGTACGCGACCTCGGCCCGCGCTGGGACGCCGTACCGAAGAAGGCGTCCATGATGTCCGAGAAGTTGCCGAAGCCGCCCTGGCCGAAGCCGCCGGCTCCGCCGCCGCCCGCCTGCGAGAGCGGGTCGCCCCCGAGGTCGTAGACCTGCTTCTTCTGCGGGTCCGACAACACCTCGTAGGCGGCGTTGATCTCCTTGAAGCGTTCCTGCGTCTTGGGATCGGGGTTGACGTCCGGGTGGAGCTCGCGCGCCAATCGCCGGAATGCCTTCTTGATCTCGTCCTGGGAAGCGTCGCGGCGCACGCCGAGAACGGCGTAATAGTCCGTGGCCACTTACGACTCCGCCAGGATCTGTCCGACGTAACGTGCCACTGCGCGTACCGCTCCCATCGTTCCGGGGTAGTCCATGCGGGTCGGTCCGACCACGCCGAGTTTGGCGACTGCCTCGTCGCCCGAACCGTAGCCGACGGCGACGACCGATGTGGACGTCAGGCCCTCGTGGGCATTCTCATGCCCGATGCGTACGGTCATGCCCGAGTCCTCACCGAGCAGCTTGAGGAGCACGACCTGCTCCTCAAGCGCTTCCAGCACCGGCCTGATGGTCAGTGGGAAGTCATGTCCGAATCGCGTCAGATTGGCGGTTCCGCCGATCATCAGCCGTTCCTCGGTCTCCTCGACCAGCGTTTCCAGCAAGGTCGCGAGCACCGTGGAAACCGTACCCCGGTCCTCCTGTTCGAAGGACTCGGGAAGGTCCTGCACCAATTGTGGTACGTCCGCGAAGCGGCGCCCCACCACCCGGCTGTTGAGCCGGGCACGGAGGTCGGCGAGAGAAGTCTCACCGAACGGCGCCGGACAGTCGATCATGCGCTGCTCGACCCGTCCGGTGTCCGTGATCAGCACGAGCATCAGCCGGGCCGGGGCCAGCGCCAGCAGTTCCACGTGCCGCACCGTGGAACGGGTCAGCGACGGGTACTGCACCACGGCGACCTGCCGGGTGAGCTGGGCGAGGAGCCGCACGGTGCGGCCCACCACGTCGTCGAGGTCGACGGCGCCGTCCATGAAGTTCTGGATGGCGCGCCGCTCGGGCGACGAGAGGGGCTTGACGCCCGCGAGCCGGTCGACGAACAGCCGGTACCCCTTGTCCGTGGGGATGCGGCCCGCGCTCGTGTGCGGCTGGGCGATGAACCCCTCGTCCTCCAGGGCCGCCATGTCGTTGCGGACGGTGGCCGGTGAGACACCGAGCCGGTGCCGCTCGGTGAGCGCCTTGGAGCCGACCGGCTCCTCGGTGCCCACATAGTCCTGGACGATGGCGCGCAACACTTCGAGTCTGCGTTCGCTGAGCACCCGCGCACACCTCCAGCTGTCGATCCGGGCCTTCCTGGCACTCGGAATGTTCGAGTGCCAGCAGCGTCCCAGTGTACGGCGGAGAGGTTCACCGCTGGCAAGGGCGGCCCGTCGCACGATCGCGCCGTTGTCCGCCGACCGGGGATAGCGTCAGGGTATGGACGCCACTGACGCCACTTGGGAAGACTCCACCTGGGAAGACTATGGCTGGGAACGTCTGGCGGCGGGGGTGGGCCGGTGCCGTCTCCCCCGCTGGGACGCGACAGCCGGGCTCGTGGCGGGCCGGTACGGTGCGCTGCTCTTCGACACAGGGGCGACGCTGCGCGAGGGCCGGGAGCTCCGGATGCGCGCGGAGGCGGTGCTCGGCCGCCGGGTGACGCACATCGCGCTGAGCCACCCGCACTTCGACCATGTGCTGGGCACCGCGGTGTTCGCGGGTGTCCAGGTCTACGGAGCGGTGGGCACGGAGGCGCTGCTCACCCGGGGCTCGCGCGGCGCCGAGGAGTTGCGCCAGGACGCGGTGCGCCACGGCGTCGCGGCGGCGGAGGCCGCCGAGGCGGTGGCCCATCTGGTCGCTCCGCACCATCAGGTGTCCGGGGAACTGACCCTGGACCTGGGCGGCCTCCGGGTCACCCTGGTGAACTGCGGCCCCGGGCACACCGGCCACGATCTGGCTCTGCTCGTCCCGGGCGGACAGGAAGCCGCCTCCGGGAACGGCGCGGACGGCCGCGACGTCGTCTTCTGCGGCGACCTGGTCGAGGAGTCGGGCGAGCCGCAGGCGGGCCCGGACGCGATGCCCGCCCAGTGGCCCGCGGCGCTGGACCGGCTGCTGGCACTGGGCGGCGAGGACGCGCTGTACGTACCGGGGCACGGGGCCGTGGTCGACGCCGCGTTCGTCCGCGCTCAACGTGATGTGCTGGCAGCACGCTCCAGGGTGTCGTAGCGTCTGCGGAATGCGCAGCTACAGCCCGGACTTCACGCCGCCGTGGAAGAAGCAGACGCCCGCCCGCGAGGTCGCGGCCGAGCCCGATCTGGTGGTCGAGGAGATCGCCACCGGGTTCTGCGGTGCGGTGATCCGTTGTGAGAAGACGGCCGAGGGGCCGACGGTCACCCTGGAGGACCGCTTCGGCAAGCACCGGGTGTTCCCGATGGGTCCGCGCGCCTTCCTGCTTGAGGGGCGCCCGGTCACTCTCGTACGTCCCACAGCGGCGCAGCAGCGCACCCACCTGACGGCGTCCGGTTCGCTGGCGGTGCCCGGCGCGCGGGCACGGGTCGCGCGGGCCGGGCGGATCTACGTCGAGGGGCGGCACGACGCGGAGCTGGTCGAGCGGGTGTGGGGCGACGACCTGCGGATCGAGGGCGTCGTCGTCGAGTATCTGGGCGGCATCGACGATCTGCCCGCGATCGTCGCGGAGTTCGGCCCGGCGGCGGACGCGCGGCTCGGGGTGCTGGTCGACCATCTGGTCCCGGGCTCGAAGGAGTCCCGTATCGCGGCGGAGGTCTCCAGCGACCACGCACTGGTGGTGGGGCACCCCTACATCGACGTCTGGGAGGCGGTGAAGCCGTCGTCGGTGGGCATCGCGGGGTGGCCGGCCGTACCGCGCGGGCAGGACTGGAAGACGGGTGTGTGCCGGGCGCTGGGCTGGCCCGAGAACACCGGGGCCGCGTGGCAGCGGATCCTGTCGGGGGTGCGCTCCTACCGGGACCTGGAGCCCGCGCTGCTGGGGCGCGTGGAGGAGCTGATCGACTTCGTGACGGCGCCGGAGGATACAAGCGTCGCCTAGATAGGGCTTGGTCAGGTCAGTACGAGCGTGGGTATGTCGCGGTGGCAGGTGGGGCAGGCGCCGGCCCAGACCGCGAGGAGTATCTGCAGCTCGCGGACGACTTGGTAGAGGCTCAGACCGGCGCCGTGTCTTTTGGGGCTCTGGCCAGTCGTTGCAGGGTGCAGAAGGCGTGGGCGACGGAGACGAGTGTGACGTGGTGGTGCCAGCCGTTGAAGGTGCGGCCCTCGAAATGGGTCAGGCCCAGGGCCTGTTTCATCTCCCGGTAGTCGTGCTCGATGCGCCAACGGAGCTTGGCGAGGCGGACCAACGTGGTCAGTGGAGTGTCGGTGGGCAGGTCGGAGAGCCAGAACTGGACCGGTTCGGGTTCGTTTGCCGGCCACTCGGCCAGCAGCCAGCACTCCGGCAACTGCGGGCCCTGGACCGCCTGACGGATCTCGCGTCCGGCGGGGCGAATCCGCAGGGCGACAAACCGCGAGTACATGCGCTTGAAGCCGCTGCGGCTGGTGCCAGGCCGCGAGCCCTCCCGCCATTGCACGGGTTTGGCCGCCTTCCGGCCTGCTTCCATGGCCAGTTGTTTCACCGACTGTGGTTTGTCCAGATACTTCACAACCGGTGGGCGTCCGGTTCCGGAGTACGGAACGGCCACGGGAACGGCCTGGCCGGGGTGGGCCGTGAGCGTCGTGGAGATCCCGACGACGTAATTCAGGCCGCGGGCCTGAACACCGAGCCGGAAAGCGGTGGCGTCGCCGTATCCAGCGTCCGCGATGGCCAACGGGATCTCAATGCCCCACGAGCGCGTCTCGTCCAGCATGTCCAGGGCCAGCTGCCACTTCTCCACGTGCCCGACATCGTCGGGAATGCCACAGGAGGCGCGGCGGGCGACCCTGTCCGGGTTCGCCTTCGGCGAGGCCGCATCCCACGTCTCGGGCAGGAACAGCCGCCAGTCCACCGCCGAGGAGGCGTGATCGGAGGCCAGGTGCAGCGAAACGCCCACCTGGCAGTTGGTGACCTTGCCGGCGGTGCCGGTGTACTGCCGCGACACACACGCCGAAGCATTTCCGTCCTTGAGGAAGCCGGTGTCGTCGAAGATCAGCGCGCTCGGCTGGATCGCCGCCTCCATTTTCCACGCCAGCCGGGCCCTGATGTGTGAGGGGTCCCACGGACTGGTGGTGACGAAGTGAGCCAGCGCCTGCCGGTTCCCCTCCTCCCCGAGGCGGGCCGCCATCGGCTCGACGGACTTCCGCTTGCCGTCGGTCAACAGCCCGCGCAGGTAGACCTGCCCCCAGCGACGTTGATCCTTTCTCGCGAACGGCTCGAACACCTCCGCCGCAAACGTCTCCAACTCACCACGCACACAGGCAATCTCGTCCGGAGTCACACCCTCTCAACGCCGGACCACACCCAACGGACACGCTCCACCACCATCAACATGACCAAGCCCTACTAGGGCCTGTCGTCAAAGTGCCGCCTGCCGCGCGGCGTCTGGCCCTAGCGCGGATTCCCCGACTCCTCGTGGCGACGGATTGCCCCTACCTGCTCGGCGCAGGGCATCCCCAGCCCCGCCGAGCGCCGGAATTTCCAGCCCACCGAGCGCCGGAGAGTTCAAGCCCCTCCTGGGGGAGATCGAGGAGCGGGGTCCGGGGCGGAGCCCCGTGCAGGCGGCAGCAACCAGCACCCTGCGCGGCCGGCCGCAGCCTCAGTCCACCAGGTCCCGCACCACCGCATCGGCCAGCAACCGCCCCCGCAGGGTGAGCACCGCCCGCCCCGCCTCATAGGCCACCGCCTCAAGCAGTCCGTCCGCCAGGGCCCGCCGGGACGCGGCCAGGCCCGCCGGGGCCAGGATGGCGAGCGGGCAGCCGTCGCGGAGGCGCAGTTCCAGCAGGATGCGCTCCACCCGGCGGTCCTCGGCGGGCAGGATCTCCCGGCCCGCGCCGGGTGACTTGCCGGCCGCCAGGGCCGCCGCGTACGCGCCGGGGTGCTTCACGTTCCACCAGCGCACGCCGCCGATGTGGCTGTGCGCGCCGGGGCCCGCGCCCCACCAGTCCGCGCCGCGCCAGTACAGCTCGTTGTGCAGGCAGCGGCCCGCGTCGGTGGTGGACCAGTTGGAGACCTCGTACCAGGAGAACCCCGCGTCGGCCAGGACCGAGTCCGCGATCAGATAGCGGTCCGCGTGCTCGTCGTCGTCCGTCATCGGCACCTCGCCGCGCCGGATCCGGCGGGCCAGCTGGGTGCCCTCCTCGACGATGAGCGCGTACGCGGAGATGTGGTCGGGTCCGGCGCCGACCGCCGCCGAGAGCGAGGCCCGCCAGTCGTCGTCGGACTCGCCGGGCGTGCCGTAGATCAGGTCCAGATTGACGTGCTCGAAGCCCGCGGCGCGCGCCTCCGCGACGCACGCCTCGGGCCTGCCCGGGGTGTGGGTCCGGTCGAGGATCTTCAGGACGTGCTGCCGCGCGCTCTGCATCCCGAACGAGATCCGGTTGAAGCCTCCGGCCCGCAGCGTCGCCAGATACTCCGGGCCGACGGACTCCGGGTTGGCCTCGGTGGTGATCTCGGCGCCGTCGGCGAGGCCGAACTCGTCCCGGACCGCCGCGAGCATGCGCACCAGGTCCGCGGCGTCGAGCAGGGTCGGCGTGCCGCCGCCGACGAAGACGGTGCTCACCGGGCGCGGGTCGTCGCCGAGCACCTTGCGGGCCAGCCGGATCTCCTCGGTGAGGGTCGACGCGTAGTTGTCCTGCGAGGCCAGCACACCGCCCGAGCCGCGCAGCTCGGTCGCGGTGTAGGTGTTGAAGTCGCAGTACCCGCAGCGCGTCGCGCAGTAGGGCACGTGCAGATAGAACCCGAGCGGCCGCTCACCCGCGCCCTCCAGGGCATGACCGGGCAGCGCCCCGTCATCGGGCATGGGCTCACCATCGGGCAGTACGGAAGGCATGCCCCCATTGTCCCCCGGTCCGGGGACTACTCCGCCCGCAGCACCAGGAGCGCCATGTCATCGTCCAGCGGCTCCACGCCGAACGCGTAGACCGCCTGCTTGATCCGCTCGGCGACGCCCTGCGCGGTCAGCCCCGTACAGCCCGCCAGCTCGGCCGAGAGGCCGTCGCCGTCGTCGAACATGCGCGGGCCGGCCCGCCGCTCGGTGACGCCGTCGGTGACGCAGAGCAGTGTGTCGCCGGGCACCAGGTCGAACGTCTCGCTCTCGTACGCGACCCCCTCGATCACGCCGAGCAGCATCTGGGGCGCGGCGGCGGCCCGTACGGCGCCGTCGGGGCTCAGCAGCAGCGGCAGCGGGTGGCCAGCGCTGGCCAGGGTGCACCGGACTCCCGCACCGTCGGGCAGCGGCACCAGCTCGCCGTAGAGCAGCGAGAGGAACCGGGACTGGGGGTCCTCGTGCAGTTCCTGGCCGCCGGCCATCGCGACCATCCGGGCGGCCGCCTCGGCGGTCTCCATCGCGTCGTCGAGCAGCAGCTTGTTGAGCCGGTCGAGCACCTCGGAGACCTGGTAGCCCTCGCGGGCGAGCAGCCGCAGCCAGGGGCGGGCGAGTCCGGTGACGACGGCCGCCTCCGGGCCGCTGCCCTGGACGTCGCCGAGTGCGAAGCACCAGCGGCCGCCCGCGCTGTCGCCGGGGAAGACGTCGTAGAAGTCGCCGCCCGCGACGCCCTCGCCGCGCGGCTCGTAGACGAGGGCGCTGTCCATGCCGGGGATCTCGGCGACGCTGCTGGGCAGCAGGCCGCGCTGGAGGACCCTGCTGATGGTGGCCTGCCGGGTGTACTGACGCGCGGCACCGATCGCCAGCGCGACCCGGCGTGCGAAGTCGCCCACCAGGGCGGTGACTTCCTCGTGGGCGCGCCGCCCGGCGGCCCGGCCGAGCAGCAGGGTGCCCAGCGGGCGGCCCGCCGCGAGCAGCCGGTAGCCGAGCACCGTGCCGTCGGCGCCCGCTCTGCCGTCGGCGCCCGCCGTCCCGTCGGCGAAGGGCCACTCCAGGGCCACGGCGCCGCCCCGCGCGGACTCGGGCAGCTGCGGCGGCTCCTTCTCCAGTACCGCCCGCAGCTCGTCGACCCGGCTCTCGTGGGCGTGCCAGACCCGCGACAGCCTCGGTCTGCGTCCCGGGCCGCCGGCCTCCGGGTCCAGCCAGACGGCGCACCAGTCGCCGAGCCGGGGCACCAGGAGCTGCGCGGCCAGTGCGGCGATCATGTCCTCGTCGAACTGCCCGGCGAGGAGTTCGGATGCCTCGGCGAGGAAGCTGAGCGCGCCGCTGCTGCTCCACTCCCGCTCCGCGCCCTGTCTGTGCCGGGGCGCGGGGGCCAGGATCTCGGCGGCGCGCAGCCCGCGGCGCAGGCGGCGGTCGCCGCCTGCGGCGGGCTGCGGGTCGCCCCCGTCGAGCGGCAGCCGGGTCCAGACCGTCTTGAGTCCGGTGCGGTAGGTGATGCCCCAGGCCTCGGCCAGGGACGAGACGAGCCGCAGCCCGCGGCCGTACTCCGGCAGGCCGTCCTGGTGGTCGTCCGGGTCGTTGCGCACCTCCCGCGACGGGTGGTGGTCGGAGACCTCGATCACCAGCGCGGGCGGCTCGTCGCCCGCCGCGCCCTCCAGCCGTACGAGCACCTCGACCGTGGTGCCCGCGTGCACGACGGCGTTGGTGACGAGTTCACTGGCGATCAGGGCGGAGTCGTCGGCGAGCTGGTCGGTGAATCCGGTGGCCGGCAGGCCGAGCGCGGTCCAGTCGGCGAGCGCGGCCCGGACGAACCGGCGCGCGGCGGACGGGGACAGCGGGTTGCCGGGCAGGCTGGTGCGGACCACCGACGGCACGCCTGCCGGTGGCCCGGAGGGGCGCACGGTATGGACCGCGGTCTCCCTCTGTACGGGAATGGACCCGGGAATGGACCCCACTCGGTGGCTCCCTGACCAGATCTGACGTTTGCGCCGATGACGACACCGACAGAGTGACAGACTGAGCCCGCCCATATGCGTCGAGTTACTCAAATGGGCCGTGTCGGAAAGAGAAACCACTGGTGGGCGCGGTGGCGGAGACAGGAATCCGGTACGGATCCGGTCCTGCGGAGCCGCCCATCGGGGGTGACGGCGGGTGTGGCTGCGGGTGGGGACCGGCGGCGGATCCCGCCGCCGGTCCCGCTCCGCGCCCGGACCGCGGCTACGCCTCGCGTGAGCCCGCGTACATGTCGTCGATGAGCGCCTTGTACTCCCGCTCCACGACCGGCCGCTTCAGCTTGAGGCTGGGGGTCAGCTCACCGTGCTCGATGTCCAGGTCGCGCGGCAGCAGCCGGAACTTCTTGACCGTCTGCCAGCGCTGGAGGCCCTCGTTGAGCCGCTTCACATAGCCGTCGATCAGCGACTCGACCTCCTTGGAGGCCACCACGTCGGCGTACGACCGGCCGCCCAGGCCGTTCTCCTCGGCCCAGCCCAGGATGGTCGGCTCGTCGAGGGAGATCAGGGCCGTACAGAAGTTACGGTCCGCGCCGTGCACCAGGATGTTGGAGACGAACGGGCACACCGCCTTGAACTGGCCCTCGACCTCGGCCGGTGCGATGTACTTGCCGCCCGACGTCTTGATCAGGTCCTTCTTGCGGTCGGTGATCCGCAGATAGCCGTCGGACGACAGCTCGCCGATGTCGCCGGTGTGGAACCAGCCGTCGGACTCCAGGACTTCGGCGGTCTTGTCCGGCAGCCGGTGGTAGCCCGCCATGATGCCGGGGCCGCGGAGCATGATCTCGCCGTCGTCGGCGATCCGGACCTCGGTGCCGGGCAGCGGCTTGCCGACGGTGCCGGTGCGGTAGGCCTCGCCGGGGTTGACGAAGGAGGCGGCGCTGGACTCGGTGAGGCCGTACCCCTCCAGGATGTGGATGCCCGCACCGGCGAAGAACAGCCCGATGTCGGGGGCAAGGGCGGCCGAGCCCGAGACACAGGCGCGCAGCCGCCCGCCGAATGCCTCGCGGATCTTGGCGTACACCAGCGCGTCGGCGACCTTGTGCTTGGCCGAGAGCGCGAACGGCGCCGAAGCGGAGCCGGTGTGCCGGAAGTTGTCCTGGGTGACCTTCGCGTACTCGCGTGCCACTTCGGCGGCCCACTGGAAGATCTTGTACTTGGCGCCGCCGCCGGCCCGCGCCTTGGCCGCGACCCCGTTGTAGACCTTCTCGAAGATCCTCGGGACGGCTGCCATATAGGTCGGCTGGACCACCGGAAGGTTCTCGATGATCTTGTCGACCCGGCCGTCCACCGCGGTGACATGGCCGACCTCGATCTGGCCGGAGGTCAGCACCTTGCCGAAGACGTGCGCGAGCGGCAGCCAGAGGTACTGGACGTCGTCCTTGGTGATCAGCCCGGTGGAGACCGTGGCCCTGGCCATGTACGACCAGTTGTCGTGCGGCAGCCGCACGCCCTTGGGCCTGCCCGTGGTGCCCGAGGTGTAGATCAGCGTGGCGAGCTGATCGGAGGTGATGGCGCCGATCCGTTCCTTGACGGCACCGGGGTTCGCCGCCAGGTACGCGGCTCCGCGGGCCTCCAGATCGGCCAGCGAGAGGACCCAGCCGTCCTCGTCGGCCGGGTCGGGCTCCAGGCCCGCGCTGTCGATCACCACCACATGGTGGAGATCCGGCAGCTCGGCCCGCCGCTCCCGGGCCTTGGCGAGCTGGCCGGCATCCTCCGCGATCAGCACCCGGCTCTCGGAGTCGGAGAGGATGTACGCGGACTCGTCGGTGTTGGTCGACGGGTAGATCGTCGTCGTCGCGGCTCCCGCGCACATCACGCCGAGGTCGGCCAGAATCCATTCGACCCGGGTCGACGAGGCGAGCGCGACGCGCTCCTCGGGCCGCACGCCGAGGTCGATGAGGCCGGCGGCGATGGCGTACACCCGCTCGGCCGCCTGGCCCCAGCTCAGGGACTTCCACTCGTCAGGTCCGTCGCCGGAGGCCGCGGGTACCGGATAGCGGTACGCCTCGGCATCGGGCGTCTCGGCCACCCGCTGGGTGAAAAGGGTCGCCACGGAGGGCGGCCGGGTCTCGATCAAGGTCTGTGTGTCGCTCACGACGTCGTCCTCCGGGCCTGCGGGCAGCTCTGCGCGACTGGCTGGTGGCTGTTATTTAAACTGGCGAGTAACTAGTGATCAGAGTAGAGCGCCTGTGTCCGCCACGTAAGAGGGAACGGCCGTGCGCTTCATAACGAACGGGCCCCCATGCCGCAGCGCGGGGGCCCGTCTGTCGAATCTCGTTCCGGTTCTCGCCGGTTACCGCCGGTTCGCGCAGGTCACCTCTGCCTCTCGGACCGACTGCTCCGGCTACTTCTTCTTGCTCTCGCCGGACTCGTCGGTCGAGAGCACCGCGATGAAGGCCTCCTGCGGGACCTCCACGTTGCCGACCATCTTCATCCGCTTCTTGCCTTCCTTCTGCTTCTCCAGCAGCTTCCGCTTACGGGAGATGTCACCGCCGTAACACTTGGCGAGGACGTCCTTGCGGATGGCGCGGACGGTCTCACGGGCGATGACCCGGGCTCCGATGGCCGCCTGGATCGGCACCTCGAAGTTCTGCCGCGGGATCAGCTTCTGCAACTTGGCGACGAGCCGCACCCCGTACGCGTACGCCTTGTCCTTGTGCGTGACGGCGGAGAACGCGTCGACCTTGTCGCCGTGCAGCAGGATGTCGACCTTGACGAGCTGGGCCGCCTGCTCGCCGGTGGGCTCGTAGTCGAGCGAGGCGTAGCCGCGGGTCTTCGACTTCAGCTGGTCGAAGAAGTCGAAGACGATCTCGGCGAGCGGCAGGGTGTAGCGGATCTCGACCCGGTCCTCGGAGAGGTAGTCCATCCCGAGCAGCGTGCCGCGGCGGTTCTGGCAGAGCTCCATGATCGCGCCGATGAACTCGCTGGGGGCCAGCACCGTGGCGCGGACGACCGGCTCGTGCACCTTGTCGATCTTCCCCTCGGGGAACTCGCTCGGGTTGGTGACGATGTGCTCGGTACCGTCCTCCATGTCCACGCGGTAGACCACGTTGGGCGCGGTGGCGATGAGCTCCAGATTGAACTCGCGCTCCAGCCGCTCCCGGACCACGTCGAGGTGGAGCAGGCCGAGGAAGCCGACCCGGAAGCCGAAGCCGAGAGCCGCCGACGTCTCCGGCTCGTACACCAGGGCGGCGTCGTTGAGCTGGAGCTTCTCCAGGGCCTCACGGAGGTCCGGGTAGTCCGAGCCGTCCAGCGGGTAGAGCCCGGAGAACACCATCGGCTTGGGGTCCTTGTAGCCGCCCAGGGCCTCGGTGGCGCCCTTGTGCAGCGAGGTGATCGTGTCACCGACCTTCGACTGCCTGACGTCCTTCACGCCGGTGATGATGTAGCCGACCTCGCCGACGCCGATGCCGTCGGCCGGGGTCATCTCCGGGGACGAGACCCCGATCTCCAGCAGCTCGTGGGTGGCGTTGGTGGACATCATCCGGATGCGCTCGCGCTTGTTGAGCTGGCCGTCGATGACACGGACGTACGTGACGACGCCCCGGTACGAGTCGTAGACCGAGTCGAAGATCATCGCGCGGGCGGGGGCGTCGGCCTGGCCCACCGGGGCGGGCACGTCCTTGACCACCCGGTCGAGGAGCACGTCCACGCCGACGCCGGTCTTCGCCGAGACCTTGAGCACGTCCTCGGGCTGGCAGCCGATGAGGTTCGCCAGCTCCTCGGAGAACTTCTCGGGCTGCGCGGCCGGCAGGTCGATCTTGTTGAGGACCGGAACGATCGTGAGGTCGTTCTCCATCGCCAGATACAGGTTGGCGAGGGTCTGCGCCTCGATGCCCTGGGCCGCGTCGACCAGCAGGATCGTGCCCTCACAGGCGGCGAGGGAACGCGAGACCTCGTAGGTGAAGTCCACGTGACCAGGGGTGTCGATCATGTTCAGGACATGGGTGGTGCCCAGGTCCCCGCCCGTGGTGGGCGCCCAGGGCAGCCGGACCGCCTGGGACTTGATCGTGATGCCGCGCTCGCGCTCGATGTCCATCCGGTCGAGGTACTGAGCGCGCATCTGCCGCTGGTCGACCACCCCGGTCAGCTGGAGCATCCGGTCGGCAAGGGTCGACTTGCCGTGGTCGATGTGCGCGATGATGCAGAAATTGCGGATCAGCGCCGGGTCGGTACGGCTCGGCTCGGGCACGTTGGTAGGAGTCGCGGGCACGCAGGGTCCTGATTCTTGAGACGCCGGGCGTCTCGTCTCGGGCGATGGCGGATCGATACGTAGGCTCCATGGTCCCATGACCGGGGGGCCGATCCCGTTTTGGGCCGGTGGATGGCGGGCTGGTACCGTGGTCAGCTGTGCCTCCTGGGCCTTCCGGATGAACGCTCCACACGGTTCATGGCGGTCGGTGCGGTGGCACTCATGGAAATTTCGAATTCATCGAACCTGAAAAGGCTCTTTCGTGGCGAACATCAAGTCCCAGATCAAGCGGAACAAGACCAACGAGAAGGCGCGCCTGCGCAACAAGGCCGTCAAGTCGTCGCTCAAGACCGCGATCCGCAAGTCCCGTGAGGCCGTTGCCGCGGGCGACGTCGAGAAGGCCACCGCGGCCGCTCGGCTGGCCTCGCAGCAGCTCGACAAGGCTGTCAGCAAGGGCGTCATCCACAAGAACTCCGCGGCCAACAAGAAGTCGGCGATCGCCAAGCGCGTCGCCGGTCTCTCCGCCTGAAGCTGACCGAACCGGTCCGCCCTCGTGGCTGACCGTATTCGCGTGACTTCTTTCGCGTGACTTCGACCTACGGGGCTCTCCACGAGCCCCAGCCCCACCCCGTCGTCCCGGGCCCAGCGGCCCCTCTACCGCTCCGGTACGACACCCCGCGCCGCACACGGCCTGCGTTCGCCACGCGGGTGCGGCGCACCAACGCTTGAGCCGAGGCCCTGCCCCTGTCCTTCCCCAGGACGGAGGCGGGGCTTTCGGCATGTCCGGGGTCGCCCATGTGGGCGCGTGGGGGCAGGGGTCGGGACCCGTTACGTCGGGAGTGCGGACCGGCGGAACAGCCGTCAGCGGCGCATCCGGGCCGCCCGTGCCACCGTGACCACGGCGCGCTCCAGCTCGTACTCCGGGTCGTCGCCGCCCCCTTTGACCCCGGCGTCCGCCTCCGCGACGGCGCGCAGCGCGACCGCCACCCCGTCCGGTGTCCAGCCGCGCATCTGCTGCCGTACCCGGTCGATCTTCCACGGCGGCATACCCAGCTCACGGGCGAGATCGGCGGGGCGCCCGCCGCGGGCCGACGAGAGCTTGCCGATGGCCCGGACGCCCTGCGCCAGGGCGCTGGTGATCAGTACGGGGGCGACCCCGGTCGACAGCGACCAGCGCAGCGCCTCCAGCGCGTCGGCCGCGCGGCCTTCGACGGCACGGTCGGCGATGGTGAAGCTGGAGGCCTCGGCGCGTCCCGTGTAGTACCGCCCGACGATCGCTTCGTCGATCGTGCCCTCGACGTCCGCGACGAGCTGGGAGACCGCACTCGCGAGCTCCCGCAGATCGCTGCCGATGGAGTCGACCAGCGCCTGGCACGCCTCGGGGGTCGCGGAACGGCCCAGGGCCCGGAACTCCGACCGTACGAAGGAGAGCCGCTCGGCCGGTTTGGTCGTCTTCGGGCAGGCGACCTCGCGGGCGCCGGCCTTGCGTGCGGCGTCCAGCAGCCCCTTGCCCTTGGCGCCTCCGGCGTGGAGGAGCACCAGGGTGATCTCGTCGGCCGGGGTGCCGAGGTAGCTCTTGACGTCCTTGATCGTGTCGGCGGAGAGGTCCTGTGCGTTCCGCACGATGACGACCTTGCGCTCCGCGAAGAGCGAGGGGCTGGTCAGCTCGGCGAGCGTGCCCGGCTGGAGCTGGTCGGACGTGAGATCGCGGACGTCGGTGTCGGCGTCGGCCGCGCGGGCGGCGGCGACCACCTGCTGGACGGCACGGTCGAGCAGCAGGTCCTCCTGACCCACGGCGAGGGTGAGCGGCACGAGAGGGTTGTCTGCGGAGTTCTGCTGACTCTGTTTCCGGATCATCGCGGTCCAGCATCCCACGCGGCACTGACAGCCCCGGGCGGTGCCGGAGAATGGCCGGGTGAGCGATGTGAGACACGTACTGGTGCTGCCCGACCGCGATGCCGCCGATGAGGTGGCCGGAGAGATCGCCGACCGTTTCGGGGTGGCCGATGAGCCCCAGCTCGTCCGGGACGCGCTGGCCGGGGAGGACGACGCCGAGGACGCGCAGTGGCTGGTCGTCGTCGAGGACCCGCAGGAGCGGCTGGATCCCGGGGCGCTGGACGCATTCGCCGCCGAGTACGACGGGTGGCTGGAGGCGCCTTAGGTTCTGGCCCCCAAGTCGGGCCCTGCTCAGCCGTCCTGCTTCTTCACGATCTGGACGTCCAGGTCGATGGTGATGCTGTTGCCGACCGCCGCGATACCGCGGGCCAGCATGGTCTGCCAGCGCATGGTGAAGTCGTCACGGTGCAGTTCGGTGGTGGCGCGGCAGGCGGCGCGCACCTCGCCCTCCATGCCGTTGCCGATGCCCAGGTACTGCGTGTCGAGCGTGACGGTGCGGCTGACGCCGTGCAGGGTGAGCGCGCCGGTCACGCCCCAGCGGCTGCCGCCGCGGTGCACGAAGCGCTCGCTGTAGAACTCCATGACCGGGAAGCGCGCCACATCGAGGAAGTCCCCCGAGCGCAGATGGTCGTCGCGCATCTGGACATTGGTGTCGATGGACGCGGCGTCGATGATGACGTGCATCGCGGAATTCTCCATGTGGTCCGCGATCCTGACCGCACCGGCGAAGGTGTTGAACCGGCCGTGGATACGGGCCAGTCCGATATGGCGGGCGGTGAAGCTGATCTGCGAGTGCATCGGCTCGATCTCCCACTCGCCCGGTTCCGGCAGCGAGGGGGGCTGGGCGACCTGGAGCGTGACGTCTCCCAGACCGGAGTGGCCGCCCTCGGTGACGGTGGCACTGCCGTGGAAAGGGGTGAAACCCTCGGCGGTGACGGCCAGTCGGTACTCGCCCGGCGGGACAGTGGCGAAAACGGAGCCGTACGGATCGGCCTCGCCACCGACGGTTCTGCGGCCCATGGTGTCCGTGAGGACGAACTCGGCCTGCTGTACGGGCCCGTTGACGGGGTCGAGCACCCGGCAGCTCAGCACTCCCGCATGAGCCGGCAATGTCAGTCCGCCGAGGGGGCCGCCACTGCGTCCTGCTCCGGCCTTCGACCGGTTACCGAACCAACGTCTGAACACTTCTGCAGAACCCCCCGCGCATCACGCCGGCCTTCGGTCGCACGCACGCTCGGACGTCATTGCCGGGGCGGCGACCCGCTGACGAATATGCATTCGATCACTGTTGGCACGTTCTGGGCAAACGGCGCTGGTCGTGGGGGTTGGCGAGCAGGTGTCACGAGTTGTACTTACTCCGAAGTAATGTCCTTAGTAAGGTCCTTTACTGTCGGCACCTGGTCGAATTCCAGCCCGAAGTGGTCGCGGTAGGCGGCGAGAACGGCGGGGTCGCTTCCGAGGTTCTGCTCGTGCCGCTCGCCGTGCACGGTGGTGATGAGCTTGCTGCCGCTGAGCGTGATCCGGCCGTGGTCGCTGAGCCGCGTGCAGACGAGCGACCGGGTGAAGTGGGAGGCGGGCGACGTCTGGTGGTACCAGGCTCCCGCCTCGAAGTCGGCCAGCTCGCGGGGGCGCTGCTCCAGCCGGTACTGCGGCTTTCCGCCGCGTACGACATCGAGGTCGCCGCCGGCCGCGCTCGCGATCCGGAACGTGCCTCCGGGGTCCTGCTGGCCGCTTCGCGCACCGAACACCAGCGGGTGGTGGCTGTGATCGCCGAACCCGACGTCGGCGAGCCAGGGCCCGGTACCGTCGGCCGTCCCGACCCGCAGGGCGAGATGGTCGTACGGGATGCCGAAACCACCGTCGGCACTGTGCACCCGGGCCTGGAGCAGCGTCACCTGGAAGCCCAGAGCCCGCAGCAACGCCGCGAAGGCGCCGTTGAGTTCGTAGCAGATACCACCGCGCCGGGCACCGACGATCTTGTCGATGAGCGGGGCGTCGGCGAGCACGATGGCCGCGCCGATGTGGATGGAGAGGTTCTCGAACGGCACTGTCCGCAGATGCCGCAGCTGCAACTCACGGAGCGCCGCCGAGTCCGGCACGGCCGGACGGCGGCACCCGATGCGCCGGAGGTACGCGGCCACCCAGGCGGGCTCCGGCGAGGCCCCGGGCGGGGTCCCGGGAGGAGTCTCGGATGGAGTCCCGGGAGGAGTCTCGGGCGGGGTCCCGGGCGGGTCCTCCCCCGGGGTCTCCAGCTGTCGGTCCATGGAGGCAGTCTCGCTCCGCGTACGGACTCGCGCCAAAGCAAGCAGAGCTGACCGGAGGCCTGCCCGGAGAGCTGCCCGGAGCCCTCCCCGAGACCTGAGACGGCCTAGGCCCTGACGCCTAGGACCGCAGCACGATCCCCCGGCGGCCGGTCACCACTAGCGTGGTCGGCCATGACCAACACGCAACCGGCGCGCAGCCGGCAGCAACGACGGCAGGACACCCTCGGCCGGCTGGAACAGGACGTCGACTGCTGGGTGGCCACGGCCGCCGCGGACGGCGAACCATGCCTCGTACCCCTGTCGTTCGTGTGGCACGAGGACGGCGTGGTGGTCTGCACCCGGCGCACCAACCCGACCGGGGCCAACCTGGTGCGCGACGGACGCGTCAGGGTCACGCTCGGCAGCACCAGGGACGTGGTACTCATCGAGGGCGAGGGCGAACTGCTGACGGACGACAGCCGCACCACGGCAGCCGACGCCTTCGCCGCGAAGCTCACCTGGGACCCGCGCGCCGAGAAAGGGTACGTGTATCTGCGCATCACCCCGAGGGTGGTCCAGGCCTGGCGCGAGGTGAACGAGATCGCCGGGCGCGACCTGATGCGCGACGGCACCTGGCTCGACTGAACACCACACCCGCCCCGAGCTGCCCTGAACGGCGGAACGGGCGTCCACGCCGTCCTGGGCACGAGCTCCGCGCGCCCGCGCCGGCCTGGGCATGGACCGCGCGCGCCCGCGCCGTCCTGGGCACGGCGGTGGGCCCGGTGTCACCGGCCCGCCGGTATCGCCCGCAGCGCGGGCCCCGTCCCCGTCACCGCGACGGAGCCGTCCGTGTCCGTGCGCAGCACCGTGGCACCGCCCGCCCGGAGCGACGCGACCGTACGCGGTGCCGGATGGCCGTACGGGTTGTCCTCGCCGCAGGAGATCAGGGCGAGCCGGGGGCGCAGCGCACGCAGCAGTGCCGGGTCCTGGTAGGCCGAGCCGTGGTGCGCCACCTTGAGCACGTCCACCGGCGGGAGCGCCGGGTAGGCCCGCAACAGCGCCTGCTGGGCGGGCGGTTCGAGATCGCCCGGCAGCAGTAGGGTCAGGCCCGCGGTGCGGACCAGCAGGGTGACACTGGCGTCGTTCGGCCCGTCGGCGACGGGCGCCGGTGCCGCGGGCGGCCACAGCACCTGCCAGCTCAGCTGCCCGACACGGCGCTGCTCCCCCGGTCCCGCCCGGACGAGAGGGATCCGCGCCGCCGCTGCCTCCCGTCGTACGGACGCGCTCTGGTCCGGTGGGTCCTGGAGGTTCGTCGTCTCGATCGCACCGACCGTCCGGCCGCGCAGCACACCGGGCAGACCGGCTACGTGATCGGCATGGAAGTGGGTGAGGAGGAGCAGCGGGACGCGGGTCACTCCGAGGGCCCGGAGACAGCGGTCGACGAGGCGGGGGTCGGGGCCCGTGTCGATCACGACCGCCGTCCCCGCACCGGTGGAGAGCACCGTCGCGTCGCCCTGTCCCACGTCACACATCGCGTACTTCCATCCGGGCGGCGGCCAGCCCGTGACGACCCGGGTGAGCGGAGCGGGCCGGACGACCGCGAGCAGCAGCAGGAGGACGCAGGCCGCGCTGACCCATGGGTGGCGCCGCACTCCGCGGGCAGCCGCTGCGAGGACGACGGTGACCGCTGCGAGCAGCAGCGCGCCGGGCCATCCGCCGGGCCAGTCGATCTCCGCACCGGGCAGTGCGGCGCCCCGCCGGGCGACGGCCGCGATCCAGCCGGCCGGCCACCCGGCGCAGTGGGCCAGCACGGTGGCGGCCGCGCCCCACAGCGGAGCCACGACGAGGGCGGCGAAACCGAGAACCGTCGCGGGTCCCACCGCTAGCTCGGCGAGGAGGTTGCAGGGGATGGCCACCAGCCCGACACGGGACGCCAGCAGAACGATCGCGGGCGCGCACATCGCCTGCGCGGCGGCTGCGGCAGCGACGACCTCGGCGAGCCTCGGCGGCATTCCACGCCGCCGCAGTGCGGCGCTCCAGCGCGGGCCGACCGTGAGCAGGGCGCCGGTGGCGAGGACGGAGAGCAGAAAGCCGTAACTGCGGGCCAGCCAGGGGTCGTACAGCACCAGCAGCAGGACCGCGGCGGCCAGTGCGGGGACCAGCGATCTCCGGCGGCCGGTGCCGATCGCGAGCAGGGTGACCAGCCCGCAGGCGGCAGCACGCAGCACGCTCGGGTCCGGTCGGCACACGATCACGAAGGCCAGAGTGAGAGCCCCGCCCAGCACGGCCGTCGTCCGCAGCGGGATCCCGAGCCGTGGCGCGAGTCCGCCCCTCTCCGCCCGCAGTGCGGTGCCCGGCGGGCCGATGAGCAGAGCAAGGACCAGGGTGAGGTTGCTGCCGGACACCGCGAGCAGGTGGGTGAGATCGGTGGTCCTGAAGGCGTCGGAGAGGTCGGGCGTGATCCGGGAGGTGTCGCCCACCACCAGCCCGGGGAGCAGCGCCCGTGCGTCCGGGGCGAGCCCTTCGCTTGCTTCGCGCAGTCCGGCGCGCAGGTGCCCCGCCAGACGCTGCACTCCGGTCGGCGCACCGATGATCTGGGGCGGCCGGCTGCCTTCCGCGCTGAGCACGGCCGCGATGCGGTGGTCGCCGGGGAGCGGCGGTTGCGGACGGGCACTCAACCGCAGCCGGGTGGTCGGCAGCAGCCGTTGCCACTCGGGCGTGTGGGCGATCACCAGGACCGGCGTGCGGACCGTGGACGTCGTACCGTCCGGGGCCCGCACCCGGGTCACATCGGCGTCGAGGACGACGGATGCGCGGGTCGCGTGATCGCCACGAATCCGGGGGCGCGTCGGACGGGGATCTGATGTGACGGTCAACTCCACCGTGACCCGGGCCGATTCACGCGCCAGCTCGGGCACGGGCCCGCGCCGGACGTCGGCTGCGTACAGCCCGCCGGACGCGGCCCCGGCTGCGCCGCACAGCAGGGCGGCGGCCACCGCTGTCGCGTTCAGCCGCCGCCCCGGCCGGCCGGCAACCCCTCCGTCGACACCACCCCCGCGCCCCCGCGCCGATGCCACTGCCATCAGCGCCGCCGCTGCGCAGAGACAGACCGCAGTGGCGCAGAGGGACCACCGTCCCGGTACCGCGAGGGACAGGGCCGCCGCGGCCCAGGCGGCCAGGGCGGGCGCCACCAGCCGCAGGTCGGCAGGGCCCTCCTGCCGGGGATCGGCCGCGCCGAGCCGATGGCCGGATGCCGCGTGAACAGCCGCGCGCGTCATGGCCGTACGAGGGGCTGGAGGTCGGAGTAGCGCCGGTCGCCGATGCCGGTGACCTGCCGGAGCTCATCGACGGATGTGAACCCGCCGTGCTCCGTGCGGTAGTCGATGATGTGCTGCGCCAGTACCGGGCCGACACCGGGCAGGGTGTCCAGCTGCTCGACGGTGGCGCTGCTGAGGCTGACCGGTCCCGTGGTGGACGCGGCGGGGACACCGGGGCCACCCGCACCGCTGCCGGTGCCTCCCGCTGCCGTGTCCGACGGAACGGGCGGGCCGCCGACCACCACCTGTTCGCCGTCCGTGAGCACCCGGGCCTGGTTGAGCCCCGACGTGTCCGTACCGTCCTTCACCCCGCCCGCCGCCCGTAACGCGTCGGTCACCCTCGATCCGGCGGGCAGCCGCTGGATTCCCGGGCGCCGGACCTTGCCGCTCACATCGACGACGATCCGCGCGGCGGCCGCCCCGGGGTGCGTGGGCCCCGTCCCGGGCGGCAGCGGTCCGGACGGCGGCGGTTCCGGGGACGGGTGCGGCCCGGACGGCGGCTGCTCCCCGGCGGGCCGTGGTCCGGCGGCGGGCAGACCCGCGCTGACCACGGCGGGCGCCGGAACGGAACGCGGGCGCCCGGCCCAGAAGTGCTGGGCGGCGAGAGCCGCTGCCACGACGAGCACGACCGCGAGAGCGGCGAGCGTCCGGGGCGTCAGCCCGCAGCGCGCCTGTACCCAGAGCGGCAGCCGCTCCCGCAGGGCCTCCCCCACCCGGGCCACCGCCGCGCCCATGCGGCCGGGAGCCGGGGCACCACTGCCGGGCGCACCACCAAGCGGCACATCACCATTCGGCACACCATCACCGGGCACGCCACCACCCGGCACCCCACGTTCCCGCTCATCACCACCGGGCACGCCACCACCCGGCACCCCACGGTCCCGCTCATCACCACCAGGCACCCCACCACCCGGTCGGCCGGCCTCGCCCACCTGGTCCGCTGCAACTGGCCTACTGGATCGGGCCGTCACATCCACCGGAGCGACCGAAGCAGCCGACCGCGCGGGAAGGAGCGCATCCGCGCGGAGGCGCAGCGCCGCGTCCGGCACCGTCCGCGCATACCTGAGCCGGATACGGCGGCGCGAGCCGGTGTGACGGGTGCGGCCGTCCGATGCCGGAGCCCGGCCGGGACCGCTGGTCGCGGAACGTGACGTGAGCGTGCGGGAAGTCATGCCACGAGACAGTAGAGAGATCGGCACAACCTTGCTGATCAAGGTCAATTACGGTGGAAACACCGGAACTTGTGGATAACACGGCCACCCGAACGAGCGCCTCCGGTCCGCCCAGCAGATCAACTCGCAGATCCACTCAGCAGATCCGCCCAATAGATCGACCCAGCCAGATCAACACAGCAGATCAACTCAGCGGATCCGGCCGAGAGATCCACTCAGCGGGGCGAGACCACAACCCCGAGCAGCCCAGGGCCCGTATGTGCGCCGATGACCGCGCCGACCTCGCTGACGTGCAGGTCCACAAGCCCCGGCACCCGTTCCCGCAGTCGCTCCGCGAGTGCGGCCGCCCTCTCGGGTGCCGCCAGATGGTGCACCGCGATGTCCACCTGGCCGTCCCCCGCCCGGTCGGCGGCAATCTCCTCCAGCCGGGCAATCGCCTTCGAGGCCGTCCGTACCTTCTCCAGCATCTCGATACGGCCACCGTCGAGTTGCAGCAACGGCTTCACCGCGAGAGCCGAGCCGAGCAGTGCCTGTGCGGCGCCGATCCGGCCTCCGCGGCGCAGATAGTCCAGCGTGTCCACGTAGAAGTACGCGGACATCCCCCCGGCGCACTTCTCCGCGGCCGCCACCGCCTCGTCCAGCGAACCGCCCGACCCGGCCGTCCCGGCCGCGGAGAGCGCGCAGAAGCCGAGGGCCATGGCGACCATGCCGGTGTCGACCACGCGGACCGGGACGGGGGCGTCCCGCGCCGCCAGCACCGCGGCGTCGTACGTACCGGAGAACTCGGACGACAGATGGAGCGAGACGATTCCGCTCGCACCCGCGTCGGCTGCCGCCCGGTAGGTGGCGGCGAACACCTCAGGGCCGGGCCGGGACGTGGTCACCGAACGCCGCTTCTGCAGCGCCAGCGCCAGGGCGCGGGCCGAGGTCTCCGTACCGTCCTCCAGGGCCCGGTCTCCGAGGACCACCGTCAGCGGCACCGCTGTGATGTTGTGCCGCGCCAGGGTCTGCTGCGGCAGGTAGGCCGTGGAATCGGTCACGATCGCGACATGGCGGGACATGAGCCGGAGATTACCCGCAGGTGCGGCGGCCCGGCAGTGCGACCCCTCGTCAGCGGAACCGGCGGACTCGTCAGCGGAACCAGCGGAACCGGAAGAGCCGGCGGAATCCGTGCCTGTGCCGGTACTCGTACCCGCGCCGGTGCCCGTACCCGCGCCTGTCCCCGTGCCTGAGGTGCTTTCGACGGTCACTCAGGTGGTGCTCTCCGGGCGCGCAGCTTTCTGCCACGGGTAGCGCTGCTGTCGGTTCGGGTCCCTGCCGGTGATCGCGTCGGGCGCGGCCCGGTGTCCGGCGTCGCTCGCACCGGCGGCCCCTTCACCGGCCGAGGACCAGGACCCCGAGTCGGCCGGCGAACCGGAATCGGAACCGGAACCGGCCCTCTCTGCCCGCCCCTGCGGATGCCCGTCGGCCGCCGGTGTCGTCCAGTGCCGCAGCGCCCCCGCCTCCACATCGATCTGCTCGTTCAGCGCGATCAGATCGTCGTCGGCGAACTTCCGCGCCCGGTCCCGGGCCGCCCAGCGCAGCGCATCCGCCGAGTGCGTGATCTGCTCCGTGCGTTCCCGGAGGGCCGGCAGCCGCTGCCTGAGCCCGGTCTTGTCCGGCTCCCGCTCCAGCCGCCGCAGCTCAGCATCCAGCTCCAGGCCGTGCGCGCTGAGCCGCTCGAAGAGGCCCAGCGTCTCGCGCAGCGACTCGTCCTCGGCCACGCCCGCGTGCAGGGCGTCCTGAGTGGCCCGCATCGACGTGCGCAGCGAGAGCCTCAGCTGCGCCACCTCTCCCGCGGCGCCCGGCTGGCCGTAGCTCTTCGCCCGCAGCGTGGTGTCCTCGACGGTGCGCCGGGCCTGCGAAATCGTCCGGTCCACGCTCCGCCTCGCGGCTCCCACCACCTTGACCGCCGCGTACGCCCCCACGCCGACGAAGACGAGGAACAGCAGCACCAGGATCAGGATCACGGCTTCCATGGAGCGTCCCTCGGTTGTCGGACTCGATACCTCCACGGTAAACGGAAAGGGCAGGCTGAGGGTTCCATCAGAACCCCCAACCTGCCCGTAGGGGAAACCCCGGGGCTTCCCGCGCCGATCAGGCCGGACCAGCCCCGATCAGACTGGACCAGCCTTGATCAGACCAGACCAGCCTCGATCAGACCAGACCAGCCTCGATCAGACCGGACCAGGCCTGATCGGACCGACAACAAGCCAGATCAGCCCAGATCAGCCCGGACCAGCCCGGATCAGCTCCGATCAGGCCGGAACGATGTTCACCAGCTTCGGCGCCCGCACGATCACCTTGCGGATCCCGGCCCCGCCCAGCGCCGCGACCACACCCGGGTCGGTCAGCGCCAGCTTCTCCAGGTCCTCGTCCGAGATCGACGGGGAGATCTCCAGCCGCGCCTTCACCTTGCCCTTGACCTGGACGACACACGTCACGGTCTCGTCCACGACATACGCCGGGTCCGCCACCGGGAAGTCCTGGTGCACCACGGACTCGGTGTGCCCCAGCCTGCGCCACAGCTCCTCGGCGATGTGCGGCGCCAGCGGCGCGACCAGCAGGACCAGCTGCTCGGCCACCGTGCGCGGCACCGGGCCGCCCGCCTTGGTCAGGTAGTTGTTCAGCTCGGTGACCTTGGCGATGGCGGTGTTGAACCGCAGCCCCGCCATGTCGTGGCCGACGCCGTCGATCGCCTTGTGCAGCGCGCGCAGCGTCTCCTCACCGGGCTCGCTGTCGGTGACACCGGCCTCGCCGGTCTCCTCGTCCACGACGTTGCGCCACAGCCGCTGCAGCAGCCGGTACTGGCCGACCACCGCGCGGGTGTCCCACGGCCGTGACACGTCCAGCGGGCCCATGGCCATCTCGTACAGGCGCAGGGTGTCCGCGCCGTACTCCGCGCAGATCTCGTCCGGAGTGACCGCGTTCTTCAGGGACTTGCCCATCTTGCCCAGGACGCGGCTGACCTTCTCGCCCTCGAACCAGAACGCGCCGTCCCGCTCCTCGACCTCGGCGGCGGGCACCGCGATCCCACGGCTGTCGCGGTAGACGAACGCCTGGATCATGCCCTGGTTGTACAGCTTGTGGAACGGCTCGACCGACGAGATGTGCCCCAGGTCGAACAGCACCTTGGACCAGAACCGCGCGTACAGCAGGTGCAGTACGGCGTGCTCGGCGCCGCCGACGTACAGGTCGACGCCACCGTGCGGCTGGCCGTCGCGCGGGCCCATCCAGTACTGCTCGATGGCCGGGTCGACCAGCTTCTCGCTGTTGTGCGGGTCCAGATAGCGCAGCTCGTACCAGCAGGAACCGGCCCAGTTCGGCATGGTGTTGGTCTCGCGGCGGTACTTCCTGACACCGTCGCCCAGACCCAGGTCCAGCTCGACGTTGACCCAGTCCTCGTTGCGGGACAGCGGGGTCTCGGGAGAGGTGTCCGCATCGTCCGGCTCGAAGGTGCGCGGCGAGTAGTCGTCCACCTCGGGCAGTTCCAGCGGCAGCATCGACTCGGGCAGCGGGTGCGCGATGCCGTCCTCGTCGTAGACGATCGGGAAGGGCTCGCCCCAGTAGCGCTGGCGGCTGAACAGCCAGTCGCGCAGCCGGAAGTTGACCGTGCCCTCACCGGCGCCGCGCGCGGCCAGCCACTCGGTGATCCGCTCCTTGGCATCGGCGACGCCCAGGCCGTCCAGGGAGATGCCGTCGTGGGTGGAGTTGACCAGCTTCGCGTCGTACGAGGCGAAGGCGTCGTCCCAGGTGGAGGGGTCGGTGCCGCGGTCGTCGGACGGTTCGACGACACAGCGCATCGGCAGCTCGAAGGCGCGCGCAAAAGCGAAGTCACGGCTGTCGTGCGCCGGGACAGCCATGATCGCGCCGGTGCCGTACCCCATCAGGACGTAGTCGGCGATGAAGACGGGGACCTGGTCGCCGCTGACCGGGTTGACCGCGTACACACCGGTGAAGACGCCGGTCTTCTCCTTCGCGTCGGCCTGCCGCTCGACGTCGGACTTCGACGCGGCGAAGGCCCGGTAGGCGGCGACGGCCTCGCCGGGGGTCGCGTGGCCGCCGGTCCACACGTCGTGCGTGCCCTCGGGCCAGGCGTCCGGGACAATCGGCTTCTCGCCGGAGATCAGCTCGTGCTCGGGCGCCAGCACCATGTAGGTCGCGCCGAACAGCGTGTCCTGGCGGGTGGTGAAGACCGTGATCGGACGGGAGTCCCCGCCGACCGCGAAGTCCACGCGGGCGCCCTCGGAGCGGCCGATCCAGTTCCGCTGCTGCAGCTTGATCGCTTCGGGCCAGTCCAGCGCGTCCAGGTCGGACAGCAGCCGGTCCGCGTACGCGGTGATGCGCATGTTCCACTGGCGCAGCTTCGCCTTGAAGACGGGGAAGTTGCCGCGCTCGGAGCGGCCGTCGGCGGTCACTTCCTCGTTCGCCAGGACGGTGCCCAGGCCGGGACACCAGTTGACCGGGGCGTCCGACGCGTACGCCAGCCGGTACTCACTCAGCAGGTCGGCACGGGCCACCGCGTCCAGCGCGCTCCACGCACGGCCGCCGGGGACAGGGCGCTCACCGCTCTCGAACTGGGCGGCCAGTTCGGCGATCGGGCGGGCCTGCTGCGCGTCCTGGTCGTACCAGGAGTTGAAGATCTGCAGGAAGATCCACTGGGTCCACTTGTAGTACTCGGGGTCGATCGTCGCGAACGACCTGCGCTTGTCGTGGCCCAGTCCCAGCCTGCGCAGCTGGGACTTCATGTTCTCCATGTTGGCCTCGGTGGAGGCCCGCGGATGGGTGCCGGTCTGTACGGCGAACTGCTCGGCCGGCAGGCCGAAGGCGTCGAAGCCCAGGGTGTGCAGGACGTTGTGGCCGGTCATGCGCTGGTGCCTGGCGTAGACGTCCGTGGCGATGTAGCCCAGCGGGTGGCCGACATGCAGGCCGGTGCCGGAGGGGTACGGGAACATGTCCATGATGAACTTCTTGGGCCTGGCCGCCATGACCGGGTCGTCCGCCAGCTCACCCGTCGGGTTCGGTGCGTCGTACGTGCCGTCGGCGTCCCAGAAGTCCTGCCAGCGTGCCTCGATGTCGGCGGCCATGGCAGCGGTGTATCGGTGCGCTGCGGCCACCTCGGATGAGGGCCCTCCCGCGCTTGCGGCAGCGGGGGAAGAATTCGTCTCGGTCATGATCCTCAAAGCTCCATCGGTCGTCTCTGCCCGCGATCCTCATGGCTGTGGTGCCTGTGGCACCAAACGAAAAAGCCCCTCGCACAGGAGGGGACGCCGCGCTGATGCCGACCGGGGACACTTCATCGGTCGGGACTGATCAGCGCGGCTCACTAAGCAGGAGGCGTACGGCACGCATGGCGTCAGGGTACCGCAGGCACCGTACGGCCCGCGCGGACACCTGGCTGCGGCGGCGGCACGGAGCGGGCCGCGCACACGCGGAAGGTGGCCGCACACACAGAAGCGGGCCATCCGATTCGGATGACCCGCTTCTGTCGACCTCACCTGAGGTCTCACTGTGGAGCTAAGGAGAATTGAACTCCTGACCTCCTGCATGCCATGCAGGCGCTCTACCAACTGAGCTATAGCCCCGTACTGTCGGCCGTTCTGCGGGGTTGCCCCCTCGGCTCCGCCAACATTACCGGTCCCCCGTTGCTCCGCCAAATCCGTTCCGCGGTCAGGCGGTGGCGAAGGAGTAGAACCGCTTGAGCGTGCAGTGCTCCTCCAGGAGCCGGCCGTAGATCGGCTCCCCCTCCAGCTCACGGTAGGTCTCGATCGGGTCGCCCTTTATGATCAGCGCCCGCGCGCACTCCTCGCACCAGTACTGGTAGTCCGCGTTGACCGGATCCATGTCCCTGACGATGGGCGTACCACTGCCGCACCAGTCGCATTTCCTCCTGTGTGCACCCATCAGTCAGCTCCAGCTGTGGCCGCGGGGCGGGCGCTCGGGAAAGGCCGGACGGACGGACAGCGAGGGGCAGTTGAGCGGGTCCCGGTGGCGGGGGCGAGTGCGGGTCTTCGCCTCGTTGGCCAGGGCGTGAACGCGATCGAGCATGCTCGCGGGCATCGCGCTCTCCCCTCCCTCCGGGCCGGCGTCCCTCCGGCGCTCCGATTCTGCCATGGCCCCGCAAGAGGGGCAGCGGCGTTCGGGCGGACGGACAAGCCGGGGGCGGACGGGCGGACGAAAAATCCCGCCCCCTGATGGGGACGGGATTTCTCCTTGCTCCGAATCCGGAGCTTCCGACTGTGGAGCTAAGGAGAATTGAACTCCTGACCTCCTGCATGCCATGCAGGCGCTCTACCAACTGAGCTATAGCCCCGCTGTTCGCTTCGCTCGCTGCATTCTCTGCGTCCTGCGGCGCGAACAAGAAGAACTTTAGCCTGCGACCAGCCGGAAAGTGAAATCCGCCCGGACGCCCCTCACGGGGTGCTCAGTCGTCGTCGCCGAGCACCGGCTCGGGGAGGGTCCCGGCGTTGTGCTCAAGCAGCCGCCAGCCGCGGGCGCCCTCGCCCAGTACCGACCAGCAGCAGTTGGAGAGCCCGCCCAGGCTCTCCCAGTGGCGCGACTCCAGACCGAGGAGCCGGCCGATGGTGGTGCGGATGGTGCCGCCGTGGCTGACGACGACGAGCGTCCCGTCGTCGGGCAGCGCGTCGGCATGGGCGAGGACCACCGGGGCGGCCCGGTCGGCGACCTCGGACTCCAGTTCGCCGCCGCCGCGCCGCACGGGCTCGCCGCGCTTCCACGCCGCGTACTGCTCGCCGAAGCTCGCCATGATCTCGTCGTGCGTGAGCCCCTGCCAGCTGCCCGCGTACGTCTCGCGCAGGGCGGCGTCGTACGTGATGTCCTGGCCGGTCACGGCCCCGAGCTCACGGGCGGTGGTCGCCGCCCGGCTGAGGTCGGACGCCACGATCGCGTCGGGCTTCATCGAGGCGAGCAGCCGGGCCGCCCGGCGCGCCTGGCCGATACCGGTCTCGGTCAGCTCGATGTCCGTGGAGCCCTGGAAGCGGCGCTCCAGGTTCCAGGCGGTCTGGCCGTGCCGCCAGAGAACGATGCGGCGGCCACGGCCGCCCTTGGTGCCGTTCAGTGCAGCTCACCGTCCAGGTCGGCGTCCAGGTCGGCGTCGGGGCCCTCGATGCCGTTGAGCCTGGCGTGCTCCTCGGCCTTGCCGCGGGTCTTGACGGCGTCCTCGGGCAGGGCGATCTCGGGGCAGTCCTTCCAGAGGCGCTCCAGCGCGTAGTAGACCCGCTCCTCGCTGTGCTGGACGTGGACGACGATGTCGACGTAGTCGAGGAGGATCCAGCGGGCGTCGCGGTCGCCCTCCCGGCGCACCGGCTTGGCGCCGAGCTGCTTGTTCAGCCGCTCCTCGATCTCGTCGACGATCGACTTGACCTGGCGGTCGTTGGGCGCCGATGCGAGCAGGAAGGCGTCGGTGATCGACAGCACATCGCTGACGTCGTACGCGGTGATGTCGTGCGCGAGCCGGTCGGCGGCCGCCTGAGCGGCGGCGTTGATGAGCTCGATGGAACGGTCCGTGGCGGTCACTGGCAGGCTTTCGTCGGCGGTCGTGGAGTACCCAAGGGTCTCACGGACCGCCGACGGTCCTGCAATTCTTATGACCGCCCGGCGGCCGGCAGCCTCCGGACGGCCCCCAGCACTCAGGTGACCTTGTAGTCCTGCCCCAGCACCACGGTGACGTCCGCGTTCGCGGCGGCCTTGCCCTTGTGGACCGATCCGGCCGGCAGCCCCAGCGTCTTCGCCACTTCCTCCGCCTTGGCCTTCTGCGCCGGGTCGCCATAGCTGACCTGCGACGACGCGGTGGCGCTTGCGGTTCCGCCGACCGCGACCGAGTAGCCGCCGTTGACGAGGGCGATCCTGGCGCTCTCCGTCGCGGCCGTCCGGCCGCTGGCGTTGCTGATCGCCACGCTCACCGCATCGCCCTGGTCGGGCGCCTTCACCGAACCGCCGAGTACGTTCTTGACCACACTGGCGCTCGCCTGCGGGCTGATCGTGCCGTCGCTCCGCACGGACAGCAGCTGCGTGCTGTAGTCGCCCTTCTTCGCGTGTGCGGCGAGTTTGGCCAGGGACGCGCCCAGGTCCTTGTCGGTCAGGGACGGGTCCAGGATCTGCGCCAGGTTCTTCACGGTGGCCGTCGCGGCCTGCGGATCGTCCGAGATCTTCTTCAGGACGCCCTGCATGACCTGCCCGAACCGCTCCAGCTGCTTCGCCTCGGGCTCGCCGGGCGCTCGGTAGGTGGAGTACGCGACCGCCATCTGACCGCTGAGCGTCTGGTCCTTGCCCCGGTGCACCAGCGGCTCGGCGCCCTTCTTGGTGTCCGGCACGTCGACGTCGGTGTCGATGTCGATATTGCCGACCATCTCGACCAGGTTCTCCAGATACGGGGTGTCGAGCCGCCAGGTGCCGCCGATCTTGGCTCCGAGGAGGGTGTCCAGCGCGTCCCTGGTGCCGTCCGAGCCGTCGTCGTCCACGGACTTGCCGAGCGTGGTCGCCGTGCCGTCATCGTTCGACACGGCAAGGGAGTTGGGCAGCAGGAGCGTGGTGCCCTTGCCGGTGGTGACGTTGTCGACGAGCAGCGCGGTCGATGTGCCGCCGCTCTTCGTGTTGTGCAGATGGACCACGATCGCGTTGCGCTGCTGCGCGCCGGAGGCCGTGGCGCTGCCGTCGCCCGCTCCGGAGATCCCGGGCAGCTTGCCCGCGTACCAGAGATAGCCGACACCGCCCGCGACGACGAGCGCCAGCACGACGACCAGCGAAACGACGCGGGTACGTCCCCGGCGCCTCGCCTCCTCGCGCCGCTCGGTGCGGCTCTCGGTGAACTTCAGCCAGTCGATGACGTCTTCGGAGTCCTCGTCGGGCTCCTCGATGAAGGAGAACTGCTCGGTCTTGTACTCGCCGTCACCCGGGGCGGCGGGCCGGCGCTGGCCGGGAACGGCCCGCTGCGGCTGCCCGGGCTGCCGCGGCGCCTGAGTCTCGGAGGGCTGCGGCTGATGGGGCTGGGCCGCCTGCGGGGGCTGTGTCCGAGGGGGCTGCGCCTGCGGTGCCTGGCTCTGCTGCGGGATCCACTGCTGGGCCGTGTCCACCGCGGGCTGCTGCCCGGTCTGCCCGGCCTGCCCGGTGTCGTAGTCGTAGCCCTGGCTCTGCCCCTGGTACGGCGCGGGCGGGGGCTGCTGCTGCGCGTACGGGTCGTATCCGTACCCCGGAGCCTGCTCGTGCTGCCGGCCGTACGGGTCGTACTGCTGCTGATCCTGCTGCTGCGGCTGCACCTGCTGGTACACCGGCTGCCCGTATTCGTCGTACCCGACGAGCTGCATCGGCTGCCCGTACTGGTCGTACTGAACGTACGGGTTCTGTCGGTCGTTCAACGGTGCCCCTCTCACGGCTCATTCGCCGCGGTACAGCTGGCGCTTGTCGATGTAGCGCACCACACCGTCCGGAACCAGATACCAGACCGGGTCCCCCTGCTCGACCCGGGCGCGGCAGTCGGTCGACGAGATCGCCAGGGCGGGCACCTCCACCAGGGAGACACCGCCCTCCGGCAGGCCGTCGTCCGTCAGGACATGGCCCGGCCTGGTCACGCCGATGAAGTGGGAGAGCGCGAACAGCTCTTCGGCGTTCCGCCAGGTGAGGATCTGGGAGAGCGCGTCGGCCCCGGTGATGAAGAAGAGATCCGCATCGGTGTTGAGGCCGCGCAGATCCCGCAGGGTGTCGATGGTGTACGTCGGCCCGCCGCGGTCGATGTCGATGCGGCTGACCGAGAACTGCGGGTTCGACGCGGTCGCGATGACCGTCATCAGGTAGCGGTCCTCGGCCGGGGAGACGACCTTGTGGCTCTTCTGCCACGGCTGCCCGGTCGGCACGAACACGACCTCGTCCAGCTGGAACTGAGAGGCCACCTCACTGGCGGCCACCAGGTGTCCATGATGGATCGGGTCGAATGTCCCGCCCATCACGCCGAGACGCCTCTTCTGCTCTCCCATGCGTGCAGACCCTACTGGGCCGCCACCTACCCGTCTGCGCCCCGGGTCAGCGGTCGCGGTTGAAGCGGGTGGTGATCCACAGCAGCAGCAGGAGCGCGACGAACGCACCGCCACCGGTGAGGTAGGGGCTGAGGCTGGGGTGGTTACCGCCGTGTCCGCTCTCGGAGGCGAGAGTGGCGAGGCTGGCAGCGGTGCTGTGGAGGCTCATGGTCAGCAGGACCTATCCGGGAGTCGGAGCGGGGGCTTCGCGGACATCGTATGCGGGCCCGCTGGGCACGCTCACGCCGACTCAGTCGTTGTCGCGATATCCGCGCAGGAGAAACCAGGCGAGCAGGACAGCCCCGACAAGCAGGACGACCAGCAGGACCCGCAAGGTGTCGCCCGGCCCCTGCTGGTTCGAGGCAGCGGCGAGCAGTGTGGTCGCGTCCGGCATGACGGGTGCGCTCCTTCTCGGTGTAGGACCCCCGCCACACGGTAGCCCCACCGCATACGCTGGGGCCCGCCAGGGGGACGAGCAGGGCTCGAAGACAGAAGGCAGGGGGACATTCATGACAGACAGCGGTCACGAGAACAGTCACGAGAACGTGCCGGGAAGGAAGCGCCGGCGCTTCGAGGGGATCTCCTCACGGGCGTACGAGCATCCGGCGGACCGGTCGGCCCTGGTGGCGCTGCGCAAGCTCACCGGTTTCGACACCGTCCTCAAGGCGCTCAGCGGGCTGCTGCCCGAGCGGAGCCTGCGCCTGCTCTTCCTCTCCGACTCGGTGCGGGTGAGCGACGCCCAGTTCGCGCACCTCCACGTCATGCTGCGCGACGCCTGCTACATCCTGGACCTGGAGAAGGTCCCCGCCATGTACGTCACGCAGAATCCCCAGCCCAACGCCATGTGCATCGGTCTGGACGAGCCGATCATCGTGGTCACCACGGGGCTGGTCGAGCTCCTCGACGAGGAGGAGATGCGCGCCGTCGTCGGCCATGAGACGGGCCACGCGCTCTCCGGCCACGCGGTGTACCGCACGATCCTGCTCTTCCTCACGAGCATCGCGCTGAAGGTCGCCTGGATCCCGCTGGGCAATGTGGCGATCATGGCGCTGGTGACGGGGCTGCGCGAGTGGTTCCGCAAGTCGGAGCTGTCCGCGGACCGGGCGGGGCTGCTCGTGGGCCAGGACCTCCGGGCGTCGATGCGCGGTCTGATGAAGATCGCCGGTGGCAACCATCTGCACGAGATGAACGTGGACGCGTTCCTGGAGCAGGCCGAGGAGTACGAGGCGGGCGGCGACCTGCGCGACTCGGTGCTCAAGATCATGAACGTGCTGCCGCGCAGCCACCCGTTCACCACCGTGCGCGCAGCCGAGCTGAAGAAGTGGGCGGAGAGCCGGGACTTCCAGCGGATCATGGACGGGCACTACCCCCGGCGCGACGAGGACAAGGACGCGTCGGTCGGCGAGTCCTTCCGGGAGTCCGCATCGCACTACGCCGACACGGTGCGTACCAGCAAGGACCCGCTGATGAAGCTGGTGGGCGATATCGCGGGCGGTGCGGGCGACCTGGGCGGAAAGCTGCGCGGGAAGTTCACCGGTGGCGGAGCGGGCGGCGCCAGGGGCGACGCCGGGAAGGGCGGGCGCGGCACGGACGGCAGCACCGACGACGGCCCTGCCACCGGTACGGAAGGACCGCTTGCGGACTAGAGCCGCGGCACCGGGTCCGGGCCCGGGGCCGCTCGTCCGGATCGTGCCGGGCCCCTGGGATCTGGCCTAATCCGATCCCAGGGCCTTGGCCGCGAGCGTCCCGCACAGTGCGGTGGCCGGGCCGGTGGCGTACGGATCGGTCCCGGCCGGACCGCCGTCGGCCGCGTGCTGCCCGGCGAGCAGCGGGCGCAGCCGGTTCGCCGCGTCGGCCGTGCAGCTCTGCGGCCCGGCCTGCACATCGGCGAAGGTCACCTGCGCCTGGTGCAGCCGCAGGTCCTCCGCGCCGAAGCGGAAGTGCACCTCGCGGCGGACGGTGAACAGCGAGGCGCCGTCCGGCTTCGCGGGTCCGGCCTTCGTGCCCCGGGGGGCGGCCGGCCTGAGCGCGTAGACGAAGGTGTGGTCCGCGGTCACCTCCAGCGTCCGGTCCGTGGCCTCCGCGTACCGCAGGACGCCCGCCACCCGCACATCGGAGCCGGCCAGCGCCACCTGTGCGGGGTCGAAGCGAACCAGCCAGCCGGTCGCGGCGTGACGGCCGTCCGCCGATGGCGCTGTCAGGCTCTGGTCGAACTGCGGGTACTGGTCCGGGGCGATCAGGTCCCTGACCTTCTCAGCAGAGCCGCCCATCAGCACCGTGGGGTCCAGCGAGGACTCCACGACGTACTCCTTGGCGATCTTCAGTGCTGCCAGTACGTCGCTGTACGCGAAGTGCGCGGTGCTCCGGGCCCCGGGCGGGTTCACTCCGGAGATGCCGGTACGGAACTCGGCGGCCGGACTGTGCGCGAAGAGCTCAGCGGGTGTCCCGCCCGGCACCGCGCCTCGCGGCGCGAGCGGAATCACCGTGGTGTGCAGCGGTTCGGCGCGGCTGACCTGCGGCGGCCGGTACGGGTGGTGGATGCCCATGAAGACCGCGGTGCCGAAGGCCAGCACCAGCAGCGCCAGTGCGACGAGCAGGCGCACAGGGCCTCTGCCGGGCCATCCGGAGCGGCTGCGGACGGCCCGGGCGTGCCGGCCCATCCGCTCCTGCGCGGAGAACTCCTGGAGCCGGGCAGCCTTGATGAACGATTCGTCGAAGACGACGGACCGGTACTCGTCCTCGCCACCGCTGGGCAGGCCCTCGGGTGACCCCTCGGGTGGCTCATCGCGCCCCGCCATACCTTGAGAGTAGGTCGCGGCGGGGCTGCGTAAACGCCCCGGTACGGGCCAACTTCCGAGCCGCCGGCACACCGTCCGCGCGTGGCGGCGCGGCAGCCATGGCCGGGGCGGGTCCGGGCGGTCGGCTGCCGCGGTCAGGGCGTGCGCGGAAGCGCGGCGGCCGGTGGGGCCGAATGGCCGAGCGAGCGGCCGGCCGCGTGGCCCGCCGGAACCGATTCCGCCGGGGACGGCCCGGTGACGCCCGTGCCGCCCGGCACGGCGCCGACCCCGGTCGTCACCGGCGCGGGCACCTGGTCCTGCCGGCTGGCCGACGCTCCCCGGTAGACCGCGGCGAAGGCCAGGGCCACCATGCCGATCCCCATGACGAGGGCCAGCAGCCAGGCCACCGGCCGGTGCCAGCGCGCCCGGCCGCGGTACGGGCGCAGCACACCGCCGTGCGGCCCGTAGGGGCCGCTCTCGGCGCCGTCGGGGCCCACGCCGTACTCCCCGGCGTCGCCCGGCCCGTACAGCAGGCCGTAGTCCGCGGCGTTCTCGCGGAGGAACTCGTCGTACTCGTCGAAGTCATCGCCGCCGGAGCCGCCCGCGCGCGCTCTGGCGGCCTCGGCCTCCGCGCGCGCCTCCGCGGCGGCCAGCAGCCGTTCGACCGCGGTCGGTTCGTGGATGGTGGCGGCCCTGACGAAGTCCTCGCCGAAGACCACGGAGGCGAATTCCTCGTCCGCTCCTCCGCGGTCGTCGTCAGGCTCCCAGCCGTCCTGGAACGGCCTGCCCCCCACGTCGTCCGGCACGGAATCAGAGTAGACCCGGTGGGTGGATTTGGGCAGGGAGAGTGCGAAGTCGACCGGTCAGGGAGTCACCGAATGTGACCGTCTCCCGTCACGATGTACTTGGTCGAGGTCAGCTCGGGCAGTCCCATCGGCCCCCGGGCGTGCAGCTTCTGGGTGGAGATGCCGATCTCGGCGCCGAATCCGAACTGACCTCCGTCGGTGAACCGGGTGGACGCGTTGACAGCCACCGTCGTGGAATCGACCAGCTGGGTGAAACGGCGGGCCGCGGCCTGCGAGGTGGTGACGATCGCCTCGGTGTGGCCGGATGTCCACAGCCTGATGTGCGCGACGGCCGCGTCCAGCGAGTCGACGACGGCGGCCGCGATGTCGTACGAGAGGTACTCGGCCTCCCAGTCGTCCGCGGTCGCCTCGACGACGGTCGCCTTCGTCCCGTCGGCGTACCCGAGCACCCGCTCGTCGCCGTGCACGGTCACGCCCGCCTCGCCGAGCGCGTCGAGCGCCTTCGGCAGGAACGCGTCCGCGATGTCCCGGTGGACCAGGAGCGTCTCGGCCGCGTTGCAGACGGAGGGCCGCTGGGCCTTGGAGTTGACGAGGATGGCGACGGCCATGTCGATGTCGGCCTGCGCGTCCACGTACACGTGGCAGTTGCCGGTGCCGGTCTCGATGACCGGCACGGTGGACTGCTCGACGACGGTACGGATCAGGGACGCGCCGCCGCGCGGGATCAGCACGTCGACCATGCCGCGGGCGCGCATCAGCTCCCGTACGGACTCGCGGGACTCCCCCGGCACGAGCTGGATGGCGTCGGCCGGCAGCCCGGAGCCCCCGACGGCGTCGCGCAGCACCCGTACGAGCGCGGTGTTGGAGGCGTACGCGGAGGCGGAGCCGCGCAGCAGCACAGCGTTGCCCGACTTCAGGCAGAGCGCGGCGGCGTCCACCGTCACATTGGGCCTGGCCTCGTAGATGATCCCGACGACGCCGAGCGGCACCCGCACCTGGCGCAGGTCGATTCCGTTGGGCAGCGTCGAGCCCCGTACGACCTCGCCGACCGGGTCGGGCAGCGCCGCGACGTCCCGTACGTCACCGGCGATCGCGCGGATGCGCTCGGGGGTGAGGGTGAGGCGGTCGATGACCGTCTCGGCGGTACCGGCGGCCCTGGCCTTCGCGACGTCCTCGGCGTTGGCCTCGACGATCTCGGACGAACGCACTTCGAGCGCGTCGGCGATGGCCAGCAGCGCGTCGTCCTTGGCCGCGCGCGGCAGTGGCGCGAGGTCGGCCGCGGCGGCGCGGGACCGGTAGGCGGCCTGGATGACCGGGGACTGGTCGGAGAGCGGGGAGAGCGAGGTCATGCCCGCAGACTAATGCGCGGTCTGCGGGCGTCCGTCCGCTATCCCACGCTCCGAGACAGCGGGGACCGGCGGGGACCGTACGGGCCGCTCCCCGGGGGCGTGCCGGCGGGGGCGTGCCGGCAGGGGGTGGTCAGTACGGGTGCACCCCGACGGGCGCCGCGGGCGGCGGGCCGTATCCCTCGGCTATCCGCAGGTGGTAGGTCTCGCGGTCGATGACCTCCAGGCCCACGATCTCCCACGGCGGCAGCTGCGACGTCGAGCGGTGCTCGCCCCAGAGCCGCAGGGCCACCGCGGCGGCGTCGTGCAGGTCCCGCGCCTCCTCCCAGTAGCGGATCTCGGCGTGGTCGTCGGCGTACCGGCTGGTCAGCAGGAAGGGGTGGTCGTGCGCGAGCTGTTCGAGACCGCGTCTGACCTCCTTGAGCGGGGCGGGACGGCCCGACACGCTCAGGGTGATGTGCCACAGCTTGGACAGCGCGGTTTCCTCCGGGGGCTGCTGGGGCCGCTGTTCCCCGTCCGCGTCCGCTTCCGGGCGTTCCTCGAAGCCGGCCCCCGCGCCGACACTCGTCAGGGTCCGCTCCCCGGTTCCTCGGGGCGGTGCCCCGGGACGGGCTCGTCTCACCGGCGGCCTCCTGTGTGCGTTGCGGCGTCTGCCCCGCGGCGACGGGCCGGGCAGCGGTCGGGAGCGGGCTCCCGGGACAAAGTTGACCAGCCCGGCGCCCGGCGCGTGACGGTTTTCCGGAAGGTCCCTGCTGAAAGGCTGGTGTTTCAGCCGTTTCAGGGGGCCATGACAACGAGATCGTCCCTGTGTACGACTTCCCGCTCGTAGGCAGGACCGAGTTCCCGGGCCAGGTCCCGGGTGGAGCGGCCGAGCAGCTGGGGGAGCTCCTTGGCGTCGAAGTTCACCAGACCGCGGGCGACGGTGCGGCCCGCGGTGTCCCGCAGCTCCACCGGGTCCCCGGCGCTGAACTCGCCCTCGACGGCGGCGATTCCGGCGGGCAGCAGCGAGGAGTTCCGCTCCACGACCGCCCGTACCGCGCCGTCGTCCAGGGTGAGCGCACCGCGTGGGGTCGACGCGTGCTGGAGCCAGAGCAGCCGGTCGGCCGAACGGCGGCCGGTGCTGTGGAAGTACGTACCGGTGTCCCGGCCCGCGAGGGCGTCGGCGGCGCGCGATGCCGAGGTCAGCACCACCGGGACGGAGGCCGCGGCGGCGATCCTGGCCGCCTCGACCTTGGTGACCATGCCGCCGGTGCCCACGCCGGCCTTGCCCGCCGAGCCGATGGAGACGTGCGCGATGTCTCCGGGCCCCGCCACCTCCGCGATCCGGCGGGCGCCCGGAGTGGCCGGGTCCCCGTCGTACAGGCCGTCGACGTCCGAGAGCAGGACGAGCAGGTCGGCCCGGACGAGATGGGCCACGAGAGCGGCAAGACGGTCGTTGTCACCGAAGCGGATCTCGTCCGTGGCCACCGTGTCGTTCTCGTTGACGACCGGCAGGGCGCCCATGGTCAGGAGCTGGTCCAGGGTCCGGTAGGCGTTGCGGTAGTGCGCCCGGCGGCTGGTGTCGTCGGAGGTCAGCAGCACCTGGCCGACCCGGACGCCGTAGCGCGCGAACGACGCGGTGTACCGGGCGACGAGCAGCCCCTGGCCGACACTGGCGGCGGCCTGCTGCCTGGCCAGGTCCTTGGGCCGGCGGGCCAGGCCCAGCGGCGCGAGTCCCGCGGCGATGGCGCCGCTGGAGACGAGCACGATCTCCTTCTCGCCGCCGCTCCTGACCTTGGCCAGTACGTCGACCAGGGCGTCCACCCGGTCCGCGTCGAGGCCGCCGGCCGCGGTCGTGAGGGAGGAGGATCCGACCTTCACGACGATCCTGCGGGCTTCCGTTACGAGTTGCCTTGCCTGTGTCACACGGCCGAATCTACGTCAGCCCTGTTCGCCGGTGCGCGGGGATTCCACGCGCTGGACAGGGTTGGCGGCGGCCCACTTGCGGAGCCTGCGCAGCCGGGTCCGCCCGGCCGCGGGCAGCCGGCGCCAGACCGGGGGGCAGGGCATGGCGTAGATGTGGTCCGGAATTCCGGCGGAGGGATCCCTGAAGTACGGGAGGTCGAGGTAGTACGTGCCGTTGAGGCCCCGGCCGACGCGCTCGGGCTGCTTGTTCTGCTTGAGCTGGGTGAGCACACCGGTGAGGAGGTCGGTCCGGCCGAGCGCGACGCAGTGCAGCCGCAGTCTCTCGGCCGGCTTGAGTCTCCTGGCCACGCCCGGGTTCCAGTACGCGGCCATCAGCGGCGCCGCGAGTTCCATGCGCTTCTGCTGCACAGCGGCGGACTGCTTGAGGAAGCCGGCGGCGAACTGCGGGAGCAGGGTGACCACGAAGGGACGCACCATGAGCTTGTCGCGCTGTGTGCCCGGCGGTACGCACTCGGCTATCAGCCCCATCAGGGCCCGCGCCGAGTCGAACCGCAGCAGGTAACTGCCGCTCTTCGTCACGTGTTTGCCGTCGTCGCGTCCGACCAGGTAGTAGCAGGTGTAGTCGGAGATGACGGACACCCCGTCGCCGCGCAGATAGGTCTCCAGGGTGAAGAGAGCGTCCTCGCCCGTCTTGAGGCCCTCGTCGAAGGTGATCCCGAGGCGTTCGAGCAGCGCGCGCCGGAAGAGTTTCTGGGCGCTCAGGGTGAACTTGATCTGCGAGTCGAAGACGTCCGCGCGCTCGACGGTCTCCCTCCACATGGACTTGGGGGCGCCGCGGTTGACGCCGACGACCTTCCCGAGCACCACGTCCGTACCTGCGCGGTCGCCCATCGCGACCATGCGTTCGAGGGCCTCATCGCCGAAGTAGTCGTCCGCGTCGAGGAAGAACACATAGCGGCCGCGAGCGAGTCCGAGACCGACGTTGCGCGGTCCGCTGGGGCCCCCGGAGTTCTTCTGCCGCACCACTGTGGTGCGTATCTTCGATCGGGCGGCGAACTCCTCCAGGTACTCCCCCGTGCCGTCCGTCGATCCGTCGTCGACGGCGACGATCTCGATCCGGTCCGCGCCCAGGGACTGGGCCTCCACGGACTCAAGGCACTTCACGAGGTACGGCATTGCTTCATAGGCACCGACGACAACGGTCACATCGGGCTCACTTGTGCTCATCACAACAGCAAGACCGGTGGATACGGCACATGGTTGCCTCACAGGCCGTACTGATATTCGCCAAGTTCGAGCCGCGTGTGGCGGTATCACACCCCATCGGCGGCGGTGTCCCCCACCCTCACTTCCGGAATTTTATATTCCCCATACGGCGGGGGCAGCCGGAGGGAACCACTCCGCACCCGATATAGTCACCGCCCGGCGGACGGCTCTCCGACAGCACGAAGCGGCACGGCACGAAGCGCGCCGAGGGGCGCGGCGAGAGGCGGGCGGCGAATTACGGTCCCGTGGGAATTCCCCCCGTCCGGTCACTGTGGAAACCCCCCAAAGATTCCTGATGTCCCAGCAGCGGAAATTGCAGACAAGGACGTGATCTGATGCGGCAGCTCGCCATCGAGGGAGCCTGGGTCCATGAGCCGAAGGTCTTCCCGGACAGCCGCGGCAGCTTCCACGAGTGGTTCAAGGAGCCCGATCTGTCCGAGGCGGCAGGCCACAGCCTGCGGCTGGCCCAGGCCAACTGCTCGGTGTCCCGCAAGGGCACGCTGCGCGGGATCCACTTCGCCGACGTACCGCCGAGCCAGGCCAAGTACGTCAAGTGCGTGCGCGGCGCCATTCTCGACGTCGTCGTGGACATCCGGGTCGGCTCACCCACGTACCGGAAGTGGGAGGCCGTACGGCTCGACGACGTGGACCACCACTCCGTCTACCTCTCCGAAGGGCTCGGCCACGCGCTGCTGGCGCTGACGGACGACGCCACCGTGGTCTACCTCTGCTCCACCGGGTACGCCCCGCAGCGCGAGCACGGCATCCACCCGCTCGACCCGGACCTGGCCATCGACTGGCCGGCGGACGTCACCCCGCTGCTCTCCGACAAGGACGCGGCGGCTCCCACGCTCGCCGAGGCCGAGGCCCAGGGGCTGCTGCCCTCGTACGCGGACTGCGTCGCGTACGCCGAGAAGCTGCGCGGCTGAACCCGGCGCGGGACGGCGGCCACGCCCCTGACGGGGTGCGCGGCCGTCCGGTCCCGCGTGGTCAGCCGGTGACGCGCTCGATCTGCCTGCGCAGACCGGTGAAGGCCGAGCGCGGGCGGTTGAGGTTGCGGGCGCGGATGAGACCGGGCCAGAACCCCGCGCCGAGCAGTGCCTCGGGGGCCACCGCGCGCTTGCGGCTCAGCACCGCCTCCGGGACGTCCTGCGGGTCCTCGGTGATGTACTCCGCGAGGATGGCGTCGTAGTTGTCCTTCAGTACGGTGCTCGACGGGTCGGCGCCGAAGACGGCGACCACTCCGGTCGGCTTGGTGTCCACCTCGACCACCAGCAGGTCGGGGCGGAACCGGCGCAGCACTTCGGCGACCTTGTAGACATCGCCCGTCCACGCCCCGGTGTGCCGGTCGCGGGCCGCCTCGTCGACGTTGCGCGGCAGCATGTCGTCCAGCACGATCACGCTGTTCCAGCGGGCGTGCTTCTCGACGTTCATGAAGTCGCGCAGGGCGAACTCGAAGAGGTGCATGCCGTCGATGAACGACAGCTCCAGGCGGGGGTCGGCGCCCAGGAGCCCCAGCGGATCCCGGCGGGCGAGGGCCCGGAAGGGGTTGCGTCCGGGCCGCAGGTGCAGCAGCGGGTCCTTGCGGGCGAAGAACGCGTCGCTCGTCTGCTTGACCAGATGCACGTCGCAGCTGATCGATGTCACGACCTTGAATGCGGGGTCGACAGCGATGGAAGGCACCCGGGAAAGCGCCAGACTGCGCCCGTCATTGACGCCGATCTCCAGATACGTGCGGGGACGGTATATGCGATGGATTCCGCGCAGGAATTCATGACGGTTCACGGGGAGCGCCCTTCGTCGAAAATAACGACTGGTCCGATCCCCGGCGAAGCTACATCATGAGTGCCGGGCCGTGAAAGCGTCGGCGCTGATGTAAACATCCACCGACCGGGTCACCCCGGAAGGCGGCAGAATATCTACGGAATCTCCGCACGCTCTCCTCCTGCCGGGCCGAGCCGGCGGATCAGGAGCGCTCGGCGGCGACCACCGCGGGGAACGCGTCGGCCAGCGCGAGCCGCCAGTCACGGAGCGGTTCGATGCCGGCGGCCGCCCAGCGGTCGTGCCCGAGCACGCTGTACGCGGGGCGCGGCGCGGGCCGCACGAAGGCCTCGCTGGTGGTGGGCAGCACCCGCGCCGGGTCGGCGTCCAGCAGCCGGAAGATCTCCCGGGTGAGCCCGAACCAGGTCGTCGCACCGGCGCTGGTGCCGTGGTAGACGCCCGCGGGCGCGGTACCGGCGAGGGCGCCCGTGCCGAGCCGCACCAGCAGATCCGCCAGATCGGCGGTCCAGGTGGGCTGGCCGCGCTGGTCGTCCACCACGTCCAGGGTGTCCTTGACGCCCTCAAGCCGGACCATCGTCCGGACGAAGTTGCCGCCCCCCGCCCCGTACAGCCAGGCCGTGCGCACCACGTACCCGCGCTCGGGCAGCACGCTCAGCACGGCCTGCTCCCCGGCCAGCTTGGTGCGGCCGTACGCGCTGCGCGGGGCCACCGGGGCGTCCTCGGCGTACGGCCGGGTGCCGTCACCGGCGAACACGTAGTCCGTGGAGATCTGGAGCAGCACGGCGCCGGTCTCCCGGCACGCCTCGGCCAGGACCCGGGGGCCCGTGCCGTTGACGGCGAGCGCCTGGTCCTCCTTGGACTCGGCGTCGTCGACCGCGGTCCAGGCCGCGCAGTTGACGACGACCGCCGGGCGGTGCTCCGCCAGCGCGCCGCGTACGGCCCCCGGGTCGGTGATGTCGAGCGCCGCACGGTCCAGGCCGGCCGCGGGGGTGCCGTCGTCCGCCAGTCGTGCGAGGAGGTCCCGGGCGAGCATCCCGCCGGCTCCGGTGACCAGCCAACTGCCGCTCATGTCTCACCTGTTCTCTGCGTCCGGCGCGTCGTCTTTCCGATCCCGGCCGACGCTACCCGAGGTGCTGCCCGAACGCGGCTTTCGCAGCCGGTGCTCCGGCGCCGATCGGTCCGGCCACCACCGCGGCGTCCGTGACCAGCCCATCGGGGCGGCCCCGCAGCACCCAGACCGCGCCGTTCCCGCCGTCCTCGTTCACGGCGGCGGACGCCAGGTCGGCGTAGCCGTTGCCGTTGATGTCGAGCAGCCGGACCGCGCTGCTGAACCGGTCGTCAGTCTCGGCCGTGCCGGGGACGTTCGCGGTGTCCTGGCTGAAGGCCTGCGCACCACTCCCGGTCAGGCCTGCGGCGCTGCCGCGCAGCAGGGTGACGTAACCGGCGTCCCGGACGGTGCCCAGGTCCTCGTACGGGGCGCCGACCGCGATGTCGTCGATGCCGTCACCGTCCACGTCCCCGGCCGACAGGGCCGCACCGAAACCGTCGCCCGGCTCGGCGCTGCCCGGAACACCCGGGGTGTCCTGGGTGATCGTGGTCCAGTCCGCCTCCGGGCTGAGCCCGGTGTGCGCGCCGTAGGCGACCGTCACCTCACCCGCGTCGCCGCCGGTGTTCCCGAGGACGAGGTCGCCCAGGCCGTCGCCGTTGACGTCGCCGATGGTGACGGCCGCGTGCGAGTCGGCTGCCGCCTTCACGGGGGTGCCCCGGTCCCCCGGCCCGCCCGCGCCGCCGAGGAACAGCGCGGTGCCGAACCCGCCGTCGCCGGTGTACTCGGTGAACGCGAGGTCGTCGCGCCCGTCCCCGTTCACATCGCCGGACGCCGCCCCGTACAGGTCGTGGTACTGCTCACCGGTGAAGAGCGAGGTGGTGGCCGGCACCCCGGTGCGGCTGACCGGGCCGTTCCAGACCAGCCCCTCGGAGCCGGACGGGTCGTCGCCGGCCGGGATTCCGGTGCGGAGCGCCACCAGGTCGGGGTGGCCGTCACCGTTGTAGTCCCCGGTCTGCACCAGATTGCCGTGGCCGGGGACCGGGGTGCCGCCGGTCAGGCCGACCGGGCCGCCCCAGACGATGACCGCGTCGGCGTTGTGCGGTCCGCCGGCGACCAGGTCGGTGTAGCCGTCGCCGTCCAGGTCGGCCGCCGCGGTGTCGGCGCCGAAGCCCTGACCCGCGGTGGCGTCGCCCGGGACGCCGGCGGTGGCGCGGCTGACCGTGAGGTGGGACGCGGCCGAGACGCCGTGCGCGGAGCCGTACAGGACAGTGATGTACCCGGCCCCGGCCCGGCCGCCGACCGTACCGCCCGGCGCGCCGACCACCAGGTCCTGGTAGCCGTCGCCGTTGAAGTCCTGGTGTGCGGCGGTGGCCGGGGCCGCGGCCACCGCCGCGGGAGGACCGGCCGGAGCTCCGACGGCCAGCGCGGCGGCGATCCCCGGCACGGTCAGGAGTATGGAGCGCAGACGGGGTGCGTTCATCGCGAGCAGCCTTCCGACGGCTTTCCCATGGTTGCTCACCATGACCGGCGGGAGGGGCAGTTGGTTGTACGCGCGGTGGTACGCAGAGGCAGCCGCCCCGGCCGCCGTACGACCGACGGCCCGCGTCAGGCGAGTGCCGCGCGCTCCTTCAGCGGCTCCCACCAGGCGCGGTTGTCGCGGTACCACTGCACGGTCTCCGCGAGCCCGTCCGCGAAGTCCTTGCGCGGCCGGTACCCGAGTTCCGTACGGATCTTGGCGCAGTCCACCGAGTACCGCCGGTCGTGGCCCTTGCGGTCGGCGACGTACTCGACGCTGGTGTCCCAGTCGGCCCCGCAGGCCTTGAGCAGCAGCCCGGTGAGCTCCTTGTTGGAGAGCTCGGTGCCGCCGCCGATGTTGTACACCTCGCCCGCGCGGCCCTTCGTACGGACCAGCTCGATGCCCTGCACATGGTCGTCGATGTGCAGCCAGTCGCGGACGTTGGCCCCGTCGCCGTACAGCGGGACGGACTTGCCGTCCAGCAGGTTGGTGATGAAGAGCGGGATGACCTTCTCCGGGAAGTGGTGGTGCCCGTAGTTGTTGGAGCAGCGGGTCACCCGCACGTCCAGGCCGTGGGTGCGGTGGTAGGAGAGCGCGATCAGATCGCTGGACGCCTTGGCCGACGAGTAGGGCGAGTTGGGTTCGAGCGGGTGGGTCTCGGGCCAGGAGCCCTCGTCGATCGAGCCGTACACCTCGTCGGTCGAGATGTGCACGAACGTGCCGATGCCGGCCCGGTGCGCCGCGTCGACCAGGGTGTGGGTGCCGAGCACATTGGTCCGCACGAATTCGGCGCCGCCGTCGATCGACCGGTCGACATGGGACTCGGCGGCGAAGTGCACCACCTGGTCATGCTCCGCCATCAGCTTGCCGACCAGCGCGGGATCGCAGATGTCGCCCTGTACGAAGGAGAATCCGGGGTGGTCCCGGACCTCGTCGAGGTTGGCAGGGTTGCCCGCGTAGGTGAGCTTGTCGAGCACGGTGACCGTGATGTCGCCCGGGCCCTGGGGGCCGAGGACCGTGCGGACGTAGTGCGAGCCGATGAAGCCGGCGCCGCCGGTCACCAGAATCCTGTTCGTCATGAAGAGATCTGCACCTTGCTGTGGTCGCCGAGGACGAGTCGGTGGGCTGCTGGGCTGCGGGGCGAGGGTGTCACCTCGACGCCCCGGCCGATCAGCGAGGCCGCGATCCTGCGGACCCCGGTGATCGACGAGTCGCGCAGGACGATGGAGTACTCGATCTCGCTGTCCTCGATCCGGCACCCCTCGGAGACCGAGGTGTACGGACCGATGTACGCGTCGCTGATCACCGTGGACGCGCCGATGATCGCGGGCCCCACGATACGGCTGCGGGTGACCTGGGCGCCCTTCTCGATCCTGACGCGTCCGATGATCTCGCTGGCCTCGTCGGCCGTGCCGTCCTCGCAGGGCTCGACGGTCTCCAGGACCGCGCGGTTGACCTCCAGCATGTCGGTGACGTTGCCGGTGTCCTTCCAGTAGCCGGAGATCGTCGTGGAGTGCACGTCCTGCTGCTGGTCGATCAGCCACTGGATGGCGTGCGTGATCTCCAGCTCGCCGCGCCGGGAGGGCCCGATGGAGCGGACCGCCTCGTGCACGGCCGGGGTGAAGAGATAGACGCCGACGAGCGCGAGATCGCTCTTGGGGACCTCCGGCTTCTCCTCCAGCGCGACGACGCGGCCCTCACCGTCGAGTTCGGCCACGCCGAACGCCGTCGGATCGGGGACCTTGGTGAGCAGGATCTGGGCGTCGGGGCGGGCGGCCCGGAAGCCGTCGACCAGGCCGGTGATGCCCCCGACGATGAAGTTGTCACCGAGGTACATGACGAAGTCCTCGTCGCCGAGGAAGTCGCGGGAGATGAGCACGGCGTGGGCCAGGCCACGCGGTGCCTCCTGCGGGATGTAGGTGACCTCGATGCCGAAGCGGGATCCGTCCCCGACGGCCGCACGGATCTCCTCGGCGGTGTCACCCACGACGATGCCGACGTCGGTGATGCCCGCGTCGGCGATCGCTTCGAGCCCGTAGAACAGCACCGGCTTGTTGGCGACCGGCACGAGCTGTTTCGCGGAGGTGTGTGTGATGGGGCGCAGGCGCGTGCCCGCACCGCCGGAAAGGACGAGAGCCTTCACGTTGTGGTCCCTTGCGAGCAGTCGGTCTGGCTTGATCCGTCCTGTGGGATTTTATCCATCCTCATGTCGCGAAGCCGTAAGTACAAATGCAGTACGGCCGCCGCGCGAGGTGCGCGAACGGCCGTACGAAAGGTTCGGTACGAAGGGATCGGACCGAGCCGCTGTCAGTCGCCGACCGCCGAGTCGACGGGGGTGGCGTCCGAGTCGTTCAGGCCGGGTGCGCCCTCCGGTTCGGCGGCGCCCGTGCGCTGCGCGACGGCCGCGTTGCGGGCGTCGGCCTTGGCCGTGAGCGCCCGTACAGCAGCGTTGAACTGCTCCATCGAGGTGGGCTCGTCGGGGCCGAGCAGATACTCCTTCAGCTCCCGGCGGTCGTCGGCCAGCGGGTCGGCCGAGGACTCGGTGATCGCCGTGAGCAGCCGGTCGATCTCCTTGGCGGAGTTGGAGAGGATCACGGCAGCACGTACTGCGGTGTTCTGCCGCTTGAATTCCTCCGCGCCCAGTTCGGCCGAGTCGGTGACGGCGTAGGGCTTGCCGCTCGCGATGAAGTCCGAGACGACGCTGGAGATGTCCGAGACCATTCCGTCCGACTCGTTGAAGCAGTCGTACAGGTGGGGCTGGCCGCCGGTGATGACGCGGTGCTCCCAGTAACCGAAGGTCCGCCAGTAGGTGCGGTTCCACTGGGAGCGCAGGGTGGTCGTCTCGTCCTCGCGCGCCGGGTCGGCCAGCGAGGCCCGCGACTCCTCGGACTCGTCGGCGTCCGCCGGGCCGCCCTGCGCCAGCTCGTCCAGCCTGGCCTCGATGCGGGTCAGCTCGGCCTGCGCTGCGGCCCGGTCGGCGGCACCGGCCGCGGCCTGCTCGGTCCAGCGGGGCTCGGCCGCGCGGTCGGCTGCGGCCTTCTCGACCATGGCCGTGATCCGCAGGTGGGCCGCCTTGGCCTTCGCGCTGCGGGTGCCGGTGAAGGGGTGCGGCTTGTAGAGCACCCGGACCGGCTGCTTGGCGCCGAGCAGCCGCTTGACGATGTTCTCCCCGGCCAGCAGCAGCGAGGTGTTGCCCGGGTTGTCGTCCCAGCCCTCCCAGGTGGGGGCGTACAGCACGGTCGGGATCTGCTGCTTCGGGGTGCCGGTCCAGCTCTCGATGGGGGCCAGCTGGGGGCGGCCCACCTCTACGATGTCCTCGTCGCGCACGCCGACGTCGGCCAGCGCGTAACGGTCCCGGCCGGCTCGGCCCGCGGTCCACACCTCGTCGTACGCCTTACTGTACGGGTTGACGCTGGCGAGCTTGTCGCTGTCACCGTGCCCGATGAAGACGTGCTTGATGGTCGGGACGCGGAGCATGTGGATGTTCTTGCCGACGTTCGCCGCGTACAGCGCGACGCGCACGGTGGAGAGGTCCATGTTCATCAGGTGCACACCACCGGGCACGCACACCACGGGCACCGTGGTCGATGCGAGCTGGGACACGATGGCGCGCTCACGCAGGATGATCAGCGGGCGCCCCTCGGTCTGGGCCATCGTCTCCAGCCACATGTTCACCTGATAGGCGGAGTCCCTGGAGCCCGAGAAGTAGAGGGCGACGGTCGGCCGGTACTCGCGCAGCCAGTCGTCGAGCCCTGCGAGCACCGTGGCGGCGGAGGGGACGCGGCGGCCCTTGAGGATGTACGGGACCAGCGCGGCGATGTAGAGGACGGCGAGGCCCAGCGTGATGAAGATGCCGAAGTAGCCGTAGTCGTCGGTGCCGGTCTTGGCCGCGATCACCAGGCCGACCATCGCGAAGACGTCCAGGTGGAGCATCTTCTCGGCGGCACGGTTCAGCAGCCGGCGCGGCGGGGGCCCGGGAATCGGGATGGCGCCGAGGTCGACGTTGCGGGTGACCACCGGCATGACGCGGCGCAGCCGGATGAGGGTGGTCAGCGTGCCGTGCGCGGCCTGGAGACCGTAGAAGAGCAGGAAACAGGCGACGGCGGCGTAGTAGACCCGCTGCTCGGCGAGCTGAAGGCGGGCGAGCAGCAGAATAAGCAGCAGTTCGCGCAGGAGGAAACGGATCGACAGGCCGGCGCGGACCTTGGCCAGCCGGTTGATGAGGTAGCTGCGGCGCTGGTGCAGGAACCAGTCGGACACATAGGTCACGAGGGTGGCAGCGGCGAAGAACCAGATATTGGGGATCAGCGCTGCGATCATCACGCACGGGTAGCTGAGCCCCATGAAGGCTGCGGCGATCAGCTCGGACCGGCTGCCTACGCGCGCCAGTCGAATGGCGGTCGAAATCACGAAGAACCTGCTCCAGGGGGTGCCGGTTTTATTCTGGGGGGATTGATTCGATCGGGTGCGATCCGGGGATTTCGCGGGATTTCTCCGGATACTTATTTGGGGAAATTGTGAAGGCGAGGCTTCACGCATTCGGGCCTCTGCGATTCGCGCGACGCGATCACAGAGGCCCGAAAAGAAACGTCTACTTATACCGGGGAAGTATTACACATCTTCCTGACGGTCCAGTACTGAGGCCAGCGCCTGCTCGAACCCTGACGCCTCCGCGCTGGCGTCGCGCGTCGGGTCCTGCTGGCGTACGTCGATGACGTGGCCGGTCAGCTCGGAGAGCAGCACGTCCAGCGAGGTACGGGCCACGGCCTCCGAAGAGAGCAGGCTGCCCTCGGGCTCCTGGCCGAACGCCTTGGTGCGCATCGGGGTCGCCGTGCGCTCCGGGTTGACGCAGTTGACCCGGACACCGTCACCGGCCCACTCGTCCGAGAGGGCCTGGGTGAGATTCACCATGGCCGCCTTGGTGGACGAGTACAGGCTGTATTCGGCGCGACCCCGCGTGTAGCTGCTGGAGGTGTAGAGCAGCAGCTGGCCCTTGGTCTCCGCCAGGTACTTGTACGAGGCGCGCGCGATCTGCACCGGCGCCAGGTAGTTGACGTTCAGCGCTTCCTGAATGGTGGTGTTGTCCGTCTCGGCCAGCTTGCCGATGCGCAGCACGCCCGCGGTGTTGATGACGTAGTCGATCCGGCCCGTCTCCGAGTACGCCTTGGAGAGCGCGTCGTCGACGTGCTCCGGGTTCTCGACGTGCGTACCGGTGGTGGAGCGGCCCAGCGCGTACACCTTCGCGCCGTAGGACTCGGCGATGGCGGCGATGTCGGCGCCGATGCCGTACGAACCGCCGAAGACCACCAGGGTCTTGTCGGTCAGCAGCTCGCGGTAGGCGGCCTCGTCGGCCTGGCGCGGGGCCGCGGTGGAGGCCAGCTGGAACAGCTTGTCGGTGATGAAGACATCGACGGGCTGGGTGACCTTCATGTTGTACTCGTCGCCCGCGACCACGTAGATCGGCACGTCGGGCAGGTACTTGAGTACGACCGAGCAGTCGTCGGTGGCCTGGAAGTTCGGGTCGCCCGCTGCGACGTCGTACGCCCGGCGGATCGTGGAGAGCTTGAAGGCCTGCGGGGTCTGCCCGCGGCGCAGCCGGGAGCGGTCCGGGACCTCGGTGATGAACTCGCCGTCCTCGCCGTGGGTGCGGGTCACGATGATCGTGTCCGCGGACGGGATGGCGACGTCGACGGCCTGGTAGCGCTCCAGCGCGTCCACACAGTCCTTGATCACGCGCTGCGAGAGCAGCGGGCGCACGGCGTCGTGGAAGAGGACGTTGCGGTCCTCACCCTCGGCCAGCCCTTCGCCGAGTGCGGCGATGGCGCGCTCGGTGGTCTCGTTGCGGGTGGAACCGCCCTCGATGATCCGGGTGACCTTGGTGAGACCGGACTTGGCGACGATCTTCTCGATGTCCGGTACGTAGCCCGGGGCCATCAGCACGATCACGTCGTCGATGGAATCGGCCTGCTGGAAAATCGTCAGGGTGTGCTCGATCACAGCCTTCCCGGCGATCTTCAGCAGTTGCTTGGGGATCGACAGACCCACGCGCTGGCCGGTACCACCGGCGAGAACGACTGCTGTAGTCCGGGGCTTGGTTGCTTTGTGCTGCACAGACACAGACGACCTACCTTGCGATGACGAGGGAACGGTGTGATGGTCGCACTCTCCGTGACCGTCTCGCAAGGTGGACGCCAAGCCTCCACAACCCTTGCGATACCGCGTGTTCACCCTAAGGGCAGGAAAGTGACTCGGATCCCCCCAGCCACTGTGAGTGACCGACACCACAGGGTGCGAGGGTAACTCATGGCTTGACCTCGGCCACGGCGAGGGCCAGGTCATTGCTGACGGTGTAGTACGGACGCACCCTGACCCACTGCTGCGGCCTGCCGCGGACCTTCCGTACGGCCTTGCGCAGCGCCCCCCAGGGCCGCTTCTTGCGCACCAGGGCCGGCGGACAGGAGTAGACGGCCTTCTTGTCCACCACGTCGTCGAGGATGCGGCCGATCTTCACCGGCCGCGCCTGCGGTGCGTACCGCAGCCATATGTCCCAGTAGTCGTTGCCGGTGAGCAGACGGGCGGCCGGGCCGGCCGCGGGGAAGGTGACCCGGAAGCCGTCCGTGCCCTCGCGGCTGCCGGGGAAGGCCAGTTCCTCGCTCGTACCGCCGCGGCGGCGCAGCAGCAGGACCGGGTCCCCGGCGAGCGCGGCCGCCCCCAACAGAGTTCCCGACACGGTGAGTTGAGTCCCGTCGACGCCGATGTCCCCGGCTTCGGCGTGCACGGGTCTGTTCCAGCTGCGCATGGTCAGGAAGCCCTTGTCCTTGAGCCGGTGGGCGACCTGGTTGCGCACCCCGTCGTTCCGCGCGGCGCGCAGCGGGCCGCGCTGGTCGACGGAGCGGGCGGCGATCCGTACCCGCCGTCCGGAGCCGGCCGCCTCGGCGTAGAAGTCCCAGACCCCCTCGGCGAACTCCTCGCCGGCCGGGACGACCGCGACACCGTCCGCGTCGAAGGGGTACGAGCGCTGGTCGGTCCGGTCGTCGGCGCGCGAGCAGAGCAGCCGCTGCCCGTCGTGCGCCGACGGGTGCGCGGGGGCATCGGAGTCCTCGGGGCCCTCGGGGCCCGGTACGAGGGTGACGGTCAGCTCGCCGTCCGGACGCACCACACAGTCCGCCTCCGGTGCGAAAGCCTGCCGGCCGGCGCGGCTCGCGGCCTGCGGGCGCAGTGCGGTGAAGAGCTTCTCGTACTGCTCGGTGACCTGACCGGGGTCGAAGCGGCGGGCGTTGGCGAGCGCCGCCGAGCTCATCCGGCGCCGCAGTTCCTCGTCGTCGATGAGCTTCAGGAGCGCGGCGGCGACCGCGGCGCTGTCGCCGACGGGCACGAGCAGCCCGTCCACGCCGTCCTCGATGATCTCGCGGGGGCCGTAGTCGCAGTCCGTGGAGACGACCGGCAGCCCGCAGCGCATCGCCTCGACCAGCGTCATGCCGAAGGACTCGTGGCGGGAGGTGGACACGGCGATGGCGCCCTTGGCCCACTCGGGCTCGATGGGCGAGTGGGGGCCCATGAGATGGACCCGGTTGTGCAGGCCCCTGGTCTCGATGCGCTCCCGGAGTTTCGGGCGTTCGGAACCCCCGCCGTAGATCCGCAGGGTCCAGTCCGGGCGTTCGGCGGCCACCTCCGCGAAGGCGTCGATCAGTACCTGGTACTGCTTCTCGGGCGCCAGCCGTCCGGCGGCGACCACGGTGGTGCCGCTGCCGTCGGACGGCGCGACGGGCGGTTCGGGAACGCTGTTGGGGATCGCGAGCACCCGGGTCGCGGGCAGCGGCATCTTCTCGCGGTACACCGCGGCGTCGCCCTCGGAGACGGTCACGAAGGCGTCGAGTGCGGCCAGGTGCTCGTACAGCTGGGAGCGCAGGGCCTGCTTGTGGTGGTTGTGCGTCATGTGCTCCTGGCCGATGAGCACCGCACCGGCCGGGGCGAACTGGGCGACGTACGCCACCAGACCGGGCCGGGTACCGATGACGACGTCCGCGTCCGATGCGGCGTAGTGCTTGCGCACCCGCTGGTCGGAGAGCTTGCTGTACTCCTTGAAACGCGCCTCGGCCGCCGGCAGGCACTGCGAGGGCTGCTGCTGGAGCGGATGCTCCAGTTCATTGGCCATCGAGGCGGGATCGGTGTCGACCAGGGGTACGACGGTGATCCGGGGGTCGATCCGGAACAGCGGGACCTCCCGGTGCCGGAAGACCGAGACGATCTCGACCTCGTGCCGGTCGGCGAGCTCTTCGGCCAGGTTCAGTGTGGTCTTGATCGTGCCGCCGATCCCGTAGACCGTGTGGATGAGGAAGGAGATCTTCATCTGCCCCGTAACTCCGCTTCCGCTACTCCGGGCCGGTGCACAACCCCCGCCATGACATCGCAGGCCCGCGTTCACGGGTGGTTGGTCATCCACCCGCTTACAAGACACCTGTTGGCAACCATCGGTTGTGCATTTCTGTGAAGCGGCCGCGGGAACGGACTGCGCGGTGGCCCGGAACAGTCGGCGCAACAGCCCGGAGGCCCGGGAACGCGTCGGCGTTCCCGGGCCTCCGGGCTGTTGGGTGGTTCCGTCAGAACGTGTGCGGTTCTGCTAGAACGGCTTGAACTCGTCGTACTCCTTGTCCGACTCGTCCCGTTCGGCCTGGCGGTCCCGGCGCTTCTGCTCGGCGGGCCGGGGCGCTTCGAGGCGGTGGTCCTCGCCACGGCGGCCGAGCATCTCGGCGCCCGCCATCATCGTCGGCTCCCAGTCGAAGACCACGGCGTTGTCCTCGGCGCCGATGGCCACGCCGTCACCCGCACGGGCACCGGCCTTCATCAGCTGGTCCTCGACACCGAGGCGGCTGAGCCGGTCGGCGAGGTAGCCGACGGCCTCGTCGTTGCTGAAGTCGGTCTGGCGGACCCAGCGTTCGGGCTTCTCGCCGCGGACGCGGTAGACGCCTTCCTCCTCCTCGAAGCTGACCGTGAAGCCCGCGTCGTCGACGGCCTTCGGGCGGATGACGACCCGGGTGGCCTCCTCGGCCGGCTTCGCCGCGCGCGCCTCGGCGATGATGCCGGCCAGCGCGAAGGACAGCTCCTTCAGCCCCAGATGGGCCACGGCGGACACCTCGAAGACCTGGTAGCCGCGCGCCTCCAGATCCGGGCGGATCATGTCGGCGAGGTCCTGGCCGTCGGGGATGTCGACCTTGTTGAGGGCGACGATACGGGGCCGGTTCTCCAGGCCGCCGTACAGCTTGAGCTCCTCCTCGATCATGTCGAGGTCGGAGACCGGGTCACGGTCGGACTCCAGCGTCGCCGTGTCCAGCACGTGCACGAGCACCGAGCAGCGCTCGACGTGCCGCAGGAACTCCAGGCCGAGGCCCTTGCCCTGGCTGGCGCCGGGGATGAGACCGGGGACGTCCGCGATGGTGTAGACGGTCGAACCGGCCGTCACCACACCGAGGTTGGGGACGAGCGTGGTGAACGGGTAGTCCGCGATCTTCGGCTTGGCCGCGCTCAGCACCGAGATCAGCGAGGACTTGCCGGCGCTCGGGTAGCCGACGAGCGCCACGTCGGCGACGGTCTTGAGCTCCAGGACGATGTCGCGGGACTCCCCCGGCTCGCCGAGGAGCGCGAACCCGGGCGCCTTGCGGCGGGCCGAGGCCAGCGCGTGGTTCCCGAGGCCGCCGCGGCCGCCCTGGCCCGCGACGAAGGTGGTGCCCTGACCGACCAGGTCGGCCAGGACGTTCCCGTCCTTGTCCAGCACGACGGTGCCGTCCGGCACGGGCAGCACGAGGTCGTGCCCGTCCTTGCCGGAGCGGTTGTCACCGGCGCCGGGCTGGCCGTTGGTGGCCTTGCGGTGCGGGCTGTGGTGGTAGTCGAGCAGCGTGGTCACGGCCTGCTCCACGACGAGGATGACGTCGCCGCCCCGCCCGCCGTTGCCGCCGTCGGGTCCGCCGAGCGGCTTGAACTTCTCACGGTGTACGGAGGCGCAGCCGTGGCCCCCGCTACCCGCGGCGGCATGCAGCTCGACGCGGTCCACGAAGGTGGTCATGGGTGTGCCTCCAGAAACGTACGGAATTGTCTTAGACCGGCCGGCAAATGGGGGGCGGCGTCACGGGGTGTGGTGCGCGCATCTGCGGCGTTGTCGTCAATCACCATGGCTCCGCCATGGTTCAATCCTCCGCCTTGCAGCTGCACTCACCACACCCCGCTCCTTGTCCCGCCCCCCATTTGCCGGCCGGTCTTACCTGTAACACGCGAAAGGCGGACCGGCTTCCCGTAAGCAACGGGAAACCTGGTCCGCCCTCGACAGATCGCTCTACGGCAGCCTAAAGATCAGGCGACCGGAACGATGTTCACGACCTTGCGGCCGCGGTGCGTGCCGAACTCGACCGAACCGGGGTTCAGCGCGAACAGCGTGTCGTCGCCGCCACGGCCGACGCCGGTGCCCGGGTGGAAGTGGGTGCCGCGCTGGCGGACCAGGATCTCACCGGCGTTGACGACCTGACCGCCGAAGCGCTTCACGCCGAGCCGCTGAGCATTGGAATCGCGCCCGTTCCGAGTGGACGATGCGCCCTTCTTGTGTGCCATGTCTCAGTCCCTTACTTCGCAGCCGCGGGGATACCGGTGACCTTGATCGCCGTGTACTGCTGGCGGTGACCCTGGCGACGGCGGTAGCCGGTCTTGTTCTTGTAGCGAAGGATGTCGATCTTCGCACCCTTGTGGTGATCCACGACCTCGGCCTGGACCTTGATACCGGCAAGCACCCACGGGTCGCTGGTGACCGCGTCACCGTCGACCACGAGCAGGGTCGAGAGCTCGACCGTGTCGCCAACCTTGGCGGTGGGAATCTTGTCAACCTCAACGATGTCGTCGACAGCAACCTTGTGCTGACGACCACCGCTGCGCACGATGGCGTACACGCGGATCTCTCTTTCGCTCGGAATCGGCCCTCTGATGCCAGCCGCTCACACGGGTCCGGGGACCCGCGACGATCCGGAATGGACGAGCGGCCTCTCCCGGCGGAGCCAGGAGGGAGTTGCTCAGAGGTGTGGCGCAAGGAAACACGCCGAGGGGTAAGGCTACGGGGCGGGGTCCGGGGGGTCAAACCGGCCCCTGACGGGGTCCGGGCAGGACGGCCGGACAGCCAGGTGCGGCCCTCCCGGAGGAGGGCCGCACCTTTCGTCTGACGGGCCGGCGCGGGTCAGTCCTCGGTGGAGGCCGTGACTCCGGGCGCCGACTGCTCCTCGGCGGCGACCGTCTTCTTGGTCGCCTTCTTGGCCGTCGTCTTCTTGGCCGCGGTGGTCTTCTTCGCCGCGGTCTTCTTGGCGGCCGCCTTCTTCGCGGGCGCCTTCTTGGCCGTCTTGCGCGCGGCCGTCTTCTTGGCCGGTGCCTCGGTCTCCGCAGACGCGGGGGCCTCGTCCGACGGGGACTCGACCACGACGACGGACGCATCGGCCGCGCCCGCGGGGGCGGTGGCCTTACGGGTCGCCCGGCGGCGGGCCCGCGGCGGTGCGGCTTCGGCGGCCGGCTCGGCGGGGGCCTGCGGCTCCTCGGCCACGGGGGCCGGGGCCTCCTCGACCACGATCTCCGCGGTCTCGTCGGCTGCCTTGGGCGCACCGGCCGGGGCCGTGGCCTTACGGGTCGCCCGACGGCGCCCACGGGCCGGAGCGGCCTCCTGGGCGGGCTCGGGCTCGGCGACCGGCTCGGCGGCCGGCTGCTGGGCGGCGGGCTGCTCGGCGACCGGCTCGGGAGCGGCGGGCTGCTCGCTCACGGGCTCGGAGACGGCCGGTTCGGAGACAACCGGCTCGGGCTCGGGCTCGGGCTGCGAACCCTTCGGGGCGCCGGCCGGGGCCGACACCTTGCGGGTCGCCCTGCGGCGGCCGCGGCTGCGCGTGGCGGCCGCCTCCGCCTCGGCGGGGCTGCTGTACAGCTCCTCGTCCGGTACGAAGCTCTCCGGCTCGTCCGCCACGGGGACCACATCGACGTACTCGGTGTCCGCCTCGTGGTCGTGTGCCTCGTCGTGACCCTGGTCCGACGTGTGCTCGTGGTCAGCCGTGTGCTCGTGGTCGCCGCCCGCGCCGCGGCCGCGCTTCTTGGAGCGCTTGCCACCGCCGCCACCGGCCGACGTCGGCTGCTCCATGTGCACGATCACGCCGCGCCCGTTGCAGTGGACGCAGGTCTCGGAGAAGGACTCAAGGAGGCCCTGGCCGACCCGCTTACGGGTCATCTGGACCAGGCCGAGCGAGGTGACCTCGGCGACCTGGTGCTTCGTACGGTCCCGGCCCAGGCACTCCAGCAGACGCCGCAGCACCAGGTCCCGGTTGGACTCCAGCACCATGTCGATGAAGTCCACGACGACGATGCCGCCGAGGTCGCGCAGCCGCAGCTGGCGGACGATCTCCTCGGCCGCCTCCAGGTTGTTCTTGGTCACCGTCTCTTCGAGGTTGCCGCCCTGGCCGGTGAACTTGCCGGTGTTGACGTCGACCACGACCATCGCCTCGGTCTTGTCGATCACCAGCGACCCGCCGCTGGGCAGATAGACCTTGCGGTCCAGCGCCTTCATCAGCTGCTCGTCGATGCGGTACGTCGCGAAGACGTCGACCTCGGACGTCCAGCGCGAGAGCCGGTCGGCCAGGTCGGGGGCGACATGGGCGACGTAACCGTGGATCGTGTCCCAGGCTTCGTTGCCGCTGACGATGACCTTCGAGAAGTCCTCGTTGAAGATGTCGCGCACGACCCGGACGGTCATGTCCGGCTCGCCGTAGAGCAGCGTCGGGGCATTGCTGCTGCCGCCGCTCTTCGCCTTCTTCTCGATGTCCTCCCACTGCGCCTGGAGCCGCTCGACGTCACGGCGCAGCTCGTCCTCGCTGGCGCCCTCGGCAGCGGTACGCACGATGACGCCCGCGTCCTCGGGAACGATCTTCTTGAGGATGGTCTTCAGCCGGGACCGCTCGGTGTCGGGCAGCTTGCGGCTGATGCCGGTCATCGAGCCCTCGGGCACGTAGACCAGGTAGCGGCCGGGCAGCGAGACCTGGCTGGTCAGGCGGGCGCCCTTGTGGCCGATCGGGTCCTTGGTCACCTGGACCAGGACCGACTGGCCCGACTTGAGCGCGGTCTCGATACGGCGCGGCCCGTGGGCCATGCCGAGCGCCTCGAAGTTGACCTCACCGGCGTACAGGACGGCGTTGCGGCCCTTGCCGATGTCGACGAACGCGGCCTCCATCGACGGCAGCACGTTCTGGACCTTGCCCAGGTAGACGTTGCCGACGTAGCTGGTGGCCTGCTCCTTGTTGACGTAGTGCTCGACCAGCACGTTGTCCTCAAGGACACCGATCTGGGTGCGCTCGCCGTGCTGGCGGACGACCATCACCCGCTCGACGGCCTCACGGCGGGCCAGGAACTCGGCCTCCGTGATGATCGGGACGCGACGGCGGCCCTGCTCGCGCCCCTCGCGGCGGCGCTGCTTCTTCGCCTCCATCCGGGTCGAGCCCTTGATGGACTGGACCTCGTCGAAGCCGGTGCCGGGCTCGCGCTCGGCTGCTTCCTTCTTGCGCGGCTCACGGACCTTGACGACCGTGCGCTCCGGGTCGTCGGCCACGGCGTCGGCGTCGGTGCCGGTGTCACCGCTGCGACGGCGACGGCGACGGCGACGCCGGCTGCTGCTGGACCCGGAGGCCGCGTGGTCGTCGTCCTCCTCGTCCGTGCCCGTGGCGGAGGCCGCGTGGCCGTCCTCCTCCTCGTCCGGACCCTCCGCCTCGGTGTCACTGGAGTCGCGGCGGTCGCTGCGGTCGTCACGGTCGTTGCTGTCGTTGTCGTCCGTGTCTCCGGACTCGCCACGACGGCGGCGGCGGCCACCCCGGCGACGGCGGCGCGAGGGCCGGTCACCGTACTCGTCGGACTCGTCGCCGTGCTGCGCGTCATCGGCGGACTGCTCGTCGGCCTCAGCCTCATCGGCCGCGGGCTGCTCGGCGACGGGCGCGGCCACCGGCTCCGGAGCCTTCTCGGCTTCCGCGGGCTCGCCACGGCGACGGCGGCGACGGCCGCGCGTGCCGCCCTGCGGCGCGGACTCGGCGGGCTCGGGCGCCTTGGCGGTCTCCTCGACCGCCGCCTCGTCCTCCTCGACCTCTTCCGCGGACTGGGCGGGCCGGGCGGCGGCAGCGGCGGCAGCGGTCTCCGGCGTCTGGAACATCGGCTCGGCGAAGACAGGGGCCTGGAAGACGGCCACGGCGGGGCGCTGCGCACGGCGGCGCGAGCCGCGACCGGGCTCCGCGGCCTCGGCGGGCTCCGCGGGGCGCTGCGCCTTCTCCTTCTCGCCGACAGCGGTGAACTGCGGGGACTCGGCCCTGCGGCGCTTGCGTCCGCGCGGCGCGGCCTCGGTCTCCTCGGCGAGCGCCTCGGCCACGGCCTCGGGCAGGCTCTCGCCTGCGGCCTCGGGCTGGCCGGCATCGGACTGCCGACCGGACTGCGGGCTGGCGGCGGGCGAGGTGGCACGGCGGCGGCCGCGGCCGCGCGGCGCTTCGGCGGCGGGGGCCTCGGCGGCGGGCTCGGCGGCCTGCTCGGCGGCGGGCTGCTCGGCCGCGGCGGGCGCGGTGGCCTTACGGGTGGCACGGCGGCGGGTACGCGCCGGAGCGGCGTCCTGCGTCACGGCGGACTCGGCCGGCTCATCGGAACCGGCGGACGGGGCGGTCTCCGCCGCACCGGCAGTCTCAGTCGTGGTGCTCGCCCGGTCCGCGGCCTCGGAGCTCTTCGGTGCGCCGGCGGGCGCGGTGGCCTTACGGGTGGCACGGCGGCGGGTACGCGCCGGGGCGGCGTCCTGCGCCTCGGCGGACTCGGACGACTCGGTGTTCCGCACAGTCTCATCGGCCACAACGGGCTCCGGCTCAGCAGCGGCCACGACGGCCTGGGTGGTCTGCGGCTCGTCCACGGGCGCGCCGGTGGACCGGGTGGCGCGGCGGCGGGACCTCGTGGGCGCCGCCGTTTCGGACGGCCCTGACGGTTCTGCGGCTTCCACGGCGGATACTGCGGTGGCACCGTCCGAACCGGGCTGCGGTGCGCCCGCAGGGGCGGAGGCACGGCGGCGGGCACGGCCGCGCGGCGCTTCGGCGGCGGGCTCCTCGCTCACCGCTTCGGCGGGCGCGGCGTCCGTGGCGGGACCCGCGATGGGGGTCTCCCCTGGTCGAGCGTCGTCGAGAGCTCGGGCAACGGTCGCCTTACGGGTGGCGCGGCGGCGGGCGGGCGGCGCCGCTGTCTCACCTGCGCCGGAGTCGGCCTCGGTGGCCTCCGCGGCCGGTATGGCCGGCGTCACCACTGCGGCCTCTTCGGCGGCGCCGTTCTGCGCGCCGGCCGGGGGGCCTGCGGGGCGCGACGCGGCCCTGCGCCGACGGCGCGGGGGCAGCGTGTCGCTGGGACTGGTCTCTTCGTTCGCTCCGGTGGTACCGGAATCGTTCGACTCAAGCATTGCGGGCGGTTCTCCCGTCACGCTCCCGGGCGCCGCGTCTGTGTCCGGTCCGGCACGGTCCGCGTCAGATGCACGGTCCCGCTCGTCCGGGGCGCGGGCGCCGCACGGGAGCTGATGTCTGGCTCGCCGGTTCCCTACGCGATGTACGTACGGCCTGGCGAAAGTCTTCTGGTCAGTGCGCTGCCCGACCCAGGTGGCTCCCGGATACGAGGGCTGCGCTACAACGACTGGTCCTTACGCGGCGGGACCGCCTCCGGGGCCCGGGGGCCCGAGAGGTCCGTCTCACACCGTCGCGGGTGTCCCGTCGGCGGGAAGCCGGTGGGTGGCGGTTCCGGCGGCCGTGGGTGGAGCGGCCGGGGCTGCCTCGCGGTCGGGCGAAAGCGGGTCGGTCACCGTGCCGGACTCCTCGTCGAAGAGCCCCTGCGCCAGCCTGGTCACCGCTGCGGGGACCGGCGGCGCGAGGTCGGCCACAACGCGGAGACCGGACAGGACGTCGTCGGGTCGCACAGCAGGTGTCACGTGCCGAACAACCAGCCGCAGTATCGCACAGCGCTCACCTCCCGGCCTATTGACCGGCTCGGTGCCGTCGGCTCCGCCGGCTGCGGCGTCCGTGCCGGGCTCGTGGCGGACGGCCTCCAGACCGGCCACGGCGCTGCGGGCGTCGAAGGTCCGTACGCCGTTCTTGGTGCGGCGCTGGACCTCGACCTCCCCGGCGGCGTTGAACGCGGCAACGGCCTTCTCCGCCTCCTCGAACTCCACGCCGTCCAGGCGCAGTTCCCATACGGAGGCGGTCAGCCGGTCGGCGAGGCCCGAGGTGTGGGCCTCGACCGCGTCGGTGATGTCGAGCCCGTCCGGGAGGGACTCGTCGAGCAGCTTCCGCAGCATCCCGGGGTCACGCGCCTCGGTGAGGGCGATCTCCAGGAACTCGGCCTCGCTGCCGGTGCCGGTGGGTGCGGCATTGGCGTACGACACCTTCGGATGCGGCGTGAAGCCCGCCGAGTACGCCATCGGCACCTCGGCTCTGCGCAGCGCACGCTCGAAGGCACGCTGGAAGTCACGGTGGCTGGTGAACCGGAGGCGGCCGCGCTTGGTGTAGCGCAGTCGGATGCGCTGCACTGCCGGTGCGGGCGGCGGGCCTTCGGGCTGTCGCTTGCCCAGTGGTTCTTCTCCTCGGTGCGGGGCTGGCGCGGGGGGCGCGCCGCCCTACGGCGGGGTTCCCGGGGCATCCGGTCGGCTCACCCCAGTCCGGCGGAGTATGCGCCGTGCTGGGAGATCTCTGGTCCGGCTGCCGCTTCGGGGACAGTCGATGTACTACCACCCAGAGTACGCGCACGGAGCACGACAGGTTCCCGGACATCGGCCCGAAGCCGCGGAAGCAGCCCCGGAACGCCGTGGAGGCCCTGCCTCGGGGCAGGGCCTCCACACACACGCACGGGCTATTTGTTGACGACGGTCAGCGGCAGGAGTTTCTTGCCGGTCGGCCCGATCTGGATGTCGAGGTCGAGCTGGGGGCACACCCCGCAGTCGAAGCACGGCGTCCAGCGGCAGTCCTCGACCTCGGTCTCGTCGAGCGAGTCCTGCCAGTCCTCCCAGAGCCAGTCCTTGTCGAGACCGGAGTCCAGGTGGTCCCAGGGCAGGACCTCCTCGTACGTGCGCTCACGGGTCGTGTACCAGTCGACGTCCACGCCGAAGCCGGGGAGCGTCTGCTCGGCCGCCTTCATCCAGCGGTCGTAGCTGAAGTACTCGCGCCAGCCGTCGAACCGGCCGCCGCCCTCGTACACCGCGCGGATGACCGAGCCGACCCGGCGGTCACCGCGCGAGAGCAGGCCCTCGACGATGCCGGGCTTGCCGTCGTGGTAGCGGAAGCCGATCGAGCGGCCGTACTTCTTGTCACCGCGGATCTTGTCGCGCAGCTTGGTGAGCCGGGCGTCGGTGTCCTCGGCGGAGAGCTGCGGCGCCCACTGGAACGGGGTGTGCGGCTTGGGCACGAAACCGCCGATGGAGACGGTGCAGCGGATGTCGTTCTGGCCGGAGACGCGGCGCCCCTCGGCGATGACGTTGACCGCCATGTCGCCGATCTGGAGGACGTCCTCGTCCGTCTCGGTGGGCAGGCCGCACATGAAGTACAGCTTCACCTGGCGCCAGCCGTTGCCGTACGCGGTGGAGACCGTACGGATCAGGTCCTCCTCCGAGACCATCTTGTTGATGACCTTGCGGATGCGCTCGGAGCCGCCCTCGGGGGCGAAGGTCAGGCCGGACCTGCGGCCGTTCCTGGTGAGCTCGTTGGCCAGGTCGATGTTGAACGCGTCCACCCGGGTCGACGGCAGCGAGAGGCCGACCTTGTCCTCGGTGTAGCGGTCGGCGAGGCCCTTGGCGATGTCACCGATCTCGCTGTGGTCCGCGGACGACAGCGACAAGAGGCCGACCTCTTCGAAGCCGGTCGCCTTGAGACCCTTCTCCACCATGTCGCCGATGCCGGTGATGCTTCGCTCCCGCACGGGGCGCGTGATCATGCCGGCCTGGCAGAAACGGCAGCCGCGGGTGCAGCCGCGGAAGATCTCGACGGACATCCGCTCGTGGACGGTCTCGGCGAGCGGGACGAGCGGCTGCTTCGGGTAGGGCCACTCGTCGAGGTCCATGACGGTGTGCTTGGAGACCCGCCACGGCACGCCCGACTTGTTGGGAACGACACGGCCGATACGTCCGTCGGGCAGGTACTCGACGTCGTAGAAGCGCGGGACGTAGACACCGCCGGTCTTCGAGAGCCGGAAGAGCACCTCGTCGCGGCCGCCGGGACGCCCTTCGGCCTTCCAGGCGCGGACGATCTCGGTGATCTCCAGGACCGCCTGCTCACCGTCGCCGATGACCGCGCAGTCGATGAAGTCGGCGATCGGCTCGGGGTTGAACGCCGCATGGCCGCCCGCGAGCACGATCGGGTCGTCGAGGGTCCGGTCCTTGGCGTCCAGCGGGATGTCCGCGAGATCCAGGGCGGTGAGCATGTTGGTGTAGCCGAGCTCGGTGGAGAAGCTCAGCCCGAAGACGTCGAACGCCTTCACCGGGCGGTGCGCGTCGACCGTGAACTGCGGCACCTTGTGCTCGCGCATCAGCTCTTCGAGGTCCGGCCAGACGCTGTAGGTGCGCTCGGCGAGCACACCCTCGCGCTCGTTGAGCACCTCGTAGAGGATCATGACGCCCTGGTTGGGCAGTCCGACCTCGTATGCGTCCGGGTACATCAGCGCCCAGCGGACGTCGCAGCTCTCCCACGGCTTGACGGTGGAGTTCAGCTCTCCGCCCACGTACTGGATGGGCTTCTGGACGTGCGGGAGAAGCGCTTCCAGTCGCGGGAAGACCGACTCGACCGACTCGACAGGCATGGTGGTGTCTCTCATGAGCGGGCAGGGATGACCATCCAGCGTACCCCGGCGGCCGGCCTCCGCCGCCCGCCCGGGAATCCGCCGGGGGTCAGGCCGACATGGGCCGCTGCACCCGGATCGACTGGAGCAGCCCGATCGCGACCCACACGGCGAACATCGAGGACCCTCCGTACGAGACGAACGGCAGTGGAAGCCCTGCCACCGGCATGATGCCGAGCGTCATCCCGATGTTCTCGAACGCCTGGAAGGCGAACCAGGCGATGATCCCGGCCGCGACGATCGTGCCGTACAGCTCGGTCGTCTCCCGGGCGATCCGGCAGGCGCGCCAGAGCACGATGCCGAGCAGGACCAGGATCAGTCCGGCGCCCACGAAGCCGAGTTCCTCACCGGCGACGGTGAAGACGAAGTCGGTCTGCTGCTCGGGGACGAACTGCCCGGTGGTCTGGGAGCCGTGGAAGAGGCCGGTTCCGTGCAGGCCGCCCGAACCGATCGCGATCCGCGCCTGGTTGGTGTTGTAGCCGACGCCCGCCGGGTCGAGCGCGGGGTTGGCGAAGGCGGCGAAGCGGGCGATCTGGTATTCGTCGAGCAGCCCGGCCTTCCAGACCCCGATGGCACCGACCACTCCGGTGCCGATGAGCCCGACCACCCAGCGGTTGGAGGCGCCGGAGGCCAGCAGGATGCCGAGGACGATCATCGCGATCACCATGACCGAGCCGAGGTCCGGCATCAGCATGATGATGAAGATCGGGATGGCGGCCACCCCGAGCGCCTTGGCGACCGTGCGGTGGTCGGGATGGTCCTGGTCACCCGCGTCCACCCGGGAGGCGAGGATCATCGCCATCCCCAGAATGATCGTGATCTTGGTGAACTCGGACGGCTGGAGCGAGAATCCGCCGCCGATGACGATCCAGGCGTGCGCGCCGTTCACGGTCTGCCCGAGCGGCGAGAGGACCGCGAGGATCATGAGTACGGAGATGCCGAACAGGATCGGGACCGCGCCGCGCAGGGTCCGGTGGCCGAGCCAGATGGTGCCGATCATCAGGCCGACGCCGATGCCGGTGTTCATGGCGTGGCGCAGCAGGAAGTAGTACGGGTCGCCGTGGGTGAGGGAGGTGCGCCCGCGGGTGGCCGAGTACACCAGCAGCATGCCGATGAACGACAGCGCGAGCGACGACATCAGCAGCGGCCAGTCCAGCCTGCGCATCAGCGAGTCGCGAGCGGTCAGCTTGGACCAGGTGCCCTGTTCCGGGGCGTACCGCGCTACGGAGAAACCGCCCATGTCCTAGTCCTTCCTGCCCGGTCCGGCCGCGATCTGCTGTCCGCCCGATGACGACGGCGAGGGCGCCGGCGGCGACGGGTCGGGCTTGGCCGGCGTGATCTTGGGCGAGATGATCGCACCGTCCTTGTTGATCTTCGGCAGGCTCGTCTGCGGATGGGGCAGGAGGGCCTTCTTGGGGTCCTGCTTGCCGTCCTTGCCGATGCCGTACATGGCCTCGTAGATCTTGCGGACCGCGGGTCCGGCGGCGCCGGACCCGGTACCGCCCTGGGAGATCGTCATCACGATCGCGTAGTCCTTGGTGTACGTGGACAGCCACCCCGTGGTCTGCTTGCCCGCGACCTCCGCGGTGCCGGTCTTGGCGTGCAGGGGGATCTTGTTCTGCGGCCAGCCGCCGAACTGCCAGGCCGCCGTACCGCTGGTGACCACGCCCTCCAGGGCCTTGTTGATGTACGAGACGGTCGACTTGCTGTCGGGGAGCCTGCCGACGCGCTTCGGCTTGATCGGCTGCACCGTCTTGCCGTCGGCGCTGACGATCGCCTTGCCGACGCTCGGCTGGTACATCGTGCCGCCGTTGGCGAGGGCCGAGTAGATCATCGCCTCCTGGACCGGGGTGAGGAGCGTGTCGCCCTGGCCGATGGCGTAGTTGACGGAGTCACCGGCACGGACCTGCTTGCCGTCGGTGCAGTTCTCGTACTCGATCTGCTCGACGTAGGTGCCGTTCTTCTTGCCCTGCTTGCACCAGACGTCCTTGTTGGCCTCCCAGTAGGCCTTCTTCCACTCGCGGTCCGGGACCCGGCCGGCCAGCTCGTCGGGCAGGTCGATACCGGTCTTCTTGCCGAGCCCGAACTCGTGGGCGGTCTTGAAGAACCAGTCCTTCGGGTGCTTGGGGTTGTTGCCGCCGTCCTTCTTCCACTGGTCGTAGGCCACGTGGTAGAAGACCGTGTCGCAGGAGACCTCCAGGGCCTTGCCCAGGCTGATGTCCCCGTAGTTCTCGCCCTCGAAGTTCTTGAACTCGCGGTTGCCGATGGTCATCGACGAGGTGCAGGGGTAGCCGCCGTCGGGCGCGTACCCGGCGTTGATGGCGGCGCTGGTGGAGATGACCTTGAAGGTCGAGCCGGGCGCCGACTGCCCCTGGATGGCGCGGTTCAGCAGGGGGTAGTTGGAGGACGCCTTGGTGAGCTTGCTGTAGTTCTTGGCCGAGATGCCGCCGCCCCAGACGTTGGGGTTGTACGTCGGGGCGCTGGCCATCGCGATGACCTGCCCGGTGTGGACGTCCATCACCACGGCCGCGCCCGAGTCGGCCTTGTAGTTGGTGTGGGTGACCGAGTCATAGGTTTTCCGGAGGGCCTTCATGGTCGCGTCCAGTTCCTTCTCGGTGAGCGCCTGCACCCGGGAGTCGATGCTGGTGACCAGGGAACTGCCGGGCTGCGACGCCGTCTGCCCGGCCTTGCCGATGACCCGGCCGAGGTTGTCCACCTCGTAGCGGGTGACACCGGACTTGCCGCGCAGCTGCTGGTCGTACGTGGACTCAAGACCGGCCCGGCCGACCTGGTCGGAGCGGAGCAGCGGGTTGTTCGTCTTGTTCGACTTGGCGACTTCCTGGTCGGTGACCGGGCCGAGGTAGCCGAGGACCTGGGCGGCGTTGAGTCCCCCGGTGCCGGGGTAGCTGCGGACCGCGGTGGGCCCGGCGGTGATGCCGGGGAAGTCCTCGGTGCGCTCGCGGATCTGGAGCGCCTGCTGGGTGGTGGCGGTCTCGGTGACGGGGATCGGCTGGTACGGCGAGCCGTTCCAGCACGGCTTCGGTGTCTTGGCGTCGCAGAGCCTGACCTTCGCGATGACGTCCTTGGGCTTCATCCCGAGCACGCCGGCCAGCCGGGTGAGGACGGCCTTGCCGTCGTCGCTCATCCGCAACAGGTCGGTGCGGTTGGCGGAGACGACGAGCTTGGTCTCGTTGTCGGCGATCGGCACCCCGCGCGCGTCGAAGATGGAGCCTCGCACGGCGGGCTGTACGACCTGCTGGACGTGGTTGTTCCTGGCCTCCGCGCTGTACTCCTGGCCGTTGCGGATCTGGAGGTACCAGAGCCGGCCGCCGAGGGTGAGGAGGAGGGAGAAGACCAGGACCTGAATGACGACGAGCCGGATCCGGACCCGCGAGGTCCGTCCGGTCTCGGGAATATTGCTCACAGCCGTGCCCCACTGATTGTCCGGCCGGGATCCGACGGCCGTGCCCCCGCGTGTCGCAGTGTCACAGCCTCTTGACCCCCTTGATGCGTCCGGCCTTCGCCGCGCGTGACTTGGCCGCCTTCATGCGCAGGCCGCCACGCTGGCTGCCGATCTTCAGTCCGGTGCCCGTCGCCAGCCAGCCGGTGGCGACGTCGCTCGTCACTCCGCCGGTGTCGCGGCCTTCGGCGAGCGGGTCGTTCTCGGCGCGTCTCGCCAGCGCCATGATGAGCGGGACGGTGAACGGTGCGAGCAGCAGGTCGTAGATCGCGGCGCTGAACAGCAGCCCGAGCAGGCCCACATGGCGTGCTGCCGTGTCACCGACGAGGGAGCCCACCCCGGCGTAGAGCAGCGTGGAGCCGATCGCGGCGGCGACCACCACGAGCATCGGTACGGTGACGGACCTGATCCGGCCGTTCTCCGGCTTGGCGAGCCCGGCCGCGTACCCGATCACGCACAGCACCAGCGCGTACCGCCCGGCGGCGTGGTCGGCGGGCGGGGCCAGGTCGGCCAGCAGGCCGGCGCCGAAGCCGATCAGGGCGCCGCCCACATGGCCGTACACCAGGGCGAGGCCCACCACCGTGAGCAGCAGCAGGTCCGGCACGGCGCCGGGGAGTTGGAGTCGGGCGAGCACGCTCACCTGGATCACCAGGGCGACCACCACCAGCGTGGCCGAGAGCAGCATCCGGTTGAGACGCATACTGATCAGCTCCTACTGCTGGGGGGCGTTGGGGTCGGTGTTGGCCCCGGCGCCGGAAGGCGTGGCGGTGACCGTGACGGTGGGGGTGGGCTTCGGCTTGGCGGGCTTGGCGGGGAGGACCGTGTCGCGCGGGTTGCTGCGCGGCGGCTCCACGACGACGCCGACCAGGTCGAGCTTGGTGAAGCTGACGTACGGGCGGACGTAGACCGTACGGGTGAGGTCGCCGCCGGACGGGTCCACGCGGACGACCTGGCCGACCGGCACCCCGGGCACGAAGGGCTTGTCGTTGCTGGAGCCGAAGGTGACCAGCCGGTCGCCCTTCTTGACCTCGGCCTTGCCGTTCAGGAACTGGACCGAGAGCGGGCGGTCGCCGCGGCCGGTGGCGAAGCCGACCTCGTCGGTCTTCTCCATCCGGGTGCCGACGGTGAAGTCGGGGTCGTTGGCGAGCAGCACGGTGGCGGTGTTGGGGCCGACGGTGGTGACCCGGCCGACGAGTCCGTCCCCGTTGAGCACGGTCATGTCCCGCTTGATGCCGTCGGCGGTTCCGGCGTCGATGGTGACCGTCCAGGAGAACCCCTGGGCCGCTCCTATGGCGATGACCTGGGCACCCTTGATCCCGTACTGGCCCGCGCCGGCGGTCTTGAGCATGCTGTCGAGCTGGCGTACGCGGCTGCGGTTGCGGGCGCTGCTGCCGAGCTGCTGCTTCAGAGCGGTGTTCTCACGCTGCAGCGCGCTGATGCGGTTGTGCCGGTCGCCGGAGTCCCGTACTGCACCGATGGCGTTGCCGACCGGGTTCACGGCGTCCGCGACACCGCTCTCGACCGGTCCGAACACGGTGGCGGCGGCGTGCCGGGCGCCATCCACCGGAGACGCCTCACCGCCGCGGATGTCCACCGTGATCAGCGCGAACGCGATGGCGATCAGCAGCACCAGGAGCAGCCGGCTCTCTCGTGTGTCCCTCACGTGCGGAGGCCGTGCCTTCCTCGTCGGAATTCATATGCGTTTGTGGAGTTCTGCGTTTGTGGAGCTCCGTGTCTGTGGAGCTCTACGTCCATGAAGCTCTGCGTTGGTCGGACTATTCGCTTGCGGAGGCCGGCCCGGATACGGACGGACTCTTTGCTTCAACGATCCGCCGTACGGGGCGGACATGCCCCGTACGGCTCAAGGACGGGGATCGTCACCGGCGGGGCTGGGCGTCCAGGACCTGCTGGAGTGCCTCGAACTCCTCGACGCACTTGCCCGATCCGAGGGCGACGGAGTCGAGCGGGTCCTCGGCGATGTGGATGGGCATGCCCGTCTCGTGGCGCAGCCGCTCGTCCAGACCGCGGAGCAGCGCCCCGCCGCCGGTGAGGACGATGCCGCGGTCCATGACGTCGCCGGAGAGCTCGGGCGGGCACTTGTCGAGCGTCGTCTTGACCGCGTCGACAATGGCGTTGACCGGCTCCTCGATGGCCTTGCGGACCTCGGCGGCAGAGATCACCACCGTCTTGGGCAGCCCGGACACGAGATCGCGGCCGCGGATCTCGGTGTGCTCGTCCTTCTCCAGATCGAACGCGGAGCCGATCGTGATCTTGATCTGTTCGGCGGTGCGCTCACCGAGGAGGAGGGAGTACTCCTTCTTGATGTGCTGGATGATCGCGTTGTCCAGCTCGTCGCCCGCGACCCGGATCGACTGCGCCGTGACGATTCCTCCGAGCGAGATCACCGCGACCTCGGTGGTGCCGCCGCCGATGTCGACCACCATGTTGCCGGTGGCCTCGTGGACGGGCAGCCCCGAGCCGATGGCGGCCGCCATGGGCTCTTCGATGATGTGCACCTGGCGGGCGCCCGCCTGGGTCGACGCCTCGATGACGGCGCGGCGCTCGACCCCTGTGATGCCCGAGGGAACACAGACGACGACGCGCGGCCGGGCCAGGTAGCGGCGCTTGTGGATCTTCAGGATGAAGTAGCGGAGCATCCGCTCGGTGATTTCGAAGTCGGCGATCACGCCGTCCTTCAGCGGCCGTACGGCAACGATGTTGCCCGGCGTACGGCCGATCATCTTTTTCGCCTCGGCGCCTACGGCGAGGATCCCGCCGGTGTTGGTGTTGATGGCGACGACGGAGGGTTCGTTGAGGACGATTCCTCGACCCCTGACGTACACCAGCGTGTTGGCAGTCCCGAGGTCGATAGCCATGTCACGGCCGATGAACGACATTGAGTTCCCCTTGTTCCCCATGAGGATGCGTCGGGCCTTCCCAAGTGGAGCGATTGGCTTTTTGGTAGGCGAAGTGAGCGCTGTGGGTGTGAAGGCTTCCATCGTAATGCCGCCTGCCCGGACAGCGCGCGAGGGTCCTCCGCCATGTGGGCGGAAGTTGTGGCCGCCTCAGTCATGGTGACGTCATGTCGGTGCGATGCGTTCCCGAAATCGCCCGGCATATGCCGAAGGGCGACCGAATTAATTCGGTCGCCCGAGGCCGGGAGCGCTATTCGGCTGACACGACGTCAGGATACGCCCGGGAAAAAAATCTTCAATTCTCGCTCTGCGGACTCCTCCGAGTCCGAGGCGTGGATGAGGTTCTCCCGGACGATGGTGCCGAAATCGCCACGAATGGAGCCGGGCGCTGCGGCAATCGGGTCAGTCGGACCCGCCAGGGCGCGTACGCCCTCGATGACCCGCTCACCCTCGACGACCAGCGCGACGACCGGACCCGAGGCCATGAATTCGACCAGCGGCTCGTAGAAGGGCTTGCCCTTGTGCTCGCCGTAGTGCTGCTCCAGCGTGTCCTGGTCGAGCGTCCGCAGCTCCATCGCCGTGATGGTCCAGTTCGCCTTGCGCTCGATGCGGCCGACGACCTCGCCGACAAGCCGGCGGCATACGGTGTCGGGCTTGAGCAGAACGAGCGTGCGCTGGCTCACTGTACGGACTCCTTCAGTACGGGCGGTACGGGATACAGGGGTAACGAGCCCTCAGGCTACAGGGCCTGTCGTGCGCCTATTACGCAGCGTCAGGCCCTGCGGAGGCCTGCTCCGCCCAGCGGGCCTTCGCCTCGTCGACGATCCGCCCGTAGTGGACGGACGCCCACCACAGTCCGGCGAACGCCACCCCGAGGATGAACATCACCGGTACGAAGAAACCGCTGGCGATCAGCGCGATCTGGAGCGCCCAGCCGATCTGGACAGCACCCGGACGGCTCAGCATTCCGCACAGCAGCACGGAGAGGAGCATCCCGATACCGCATACCGTCCAGACCGTGGTCTCCGACAGATCGCCCTTCATGGCGACCAGACCGGCGAAACCGATCACGAAGAACTCACCGATCAAGGTGGACGCGCAGAGCGTGCGCATAGGTCAGCGCCTTCCCAGAAGCAGCCGGGCCTCGCCGACCGTGATCACGGAACCGGTGACGAGAACACCCGCTCCGGCGTACTCGTCCTCTTCCTCGGCGAGCGTGATCGCCGCCTCCAGAGCGTCGTCGAGCCGGGGCTCCACGACCACGCGTTCGTCGCCGAACACCTCGACGGCGATCGCGGCCAGGTCGTCCGCCCTCATCGCCCGGGGCGTGGAGTTCTCGGTGACCACGATCTCCGCGAAGATCGGCTCGAACGCTTCGAGCAGTCCGCGCACGTCCTTGTCGCCGCTCGCCCCGACCACTCCGATCAGCCGCGAGAAGCTGAAGGCCTCGGTGACACCCGCGGCGGCCGCCAGCGCGCCCCCCGGGTTGTGCGCCGCGTCCAGGACGACCGTCGGGGAGCTGCGTACGACCTCCAGGCGGCCCGGCGACGAGACCGACGCGAAGGCCTTGCGGACCACGTCGATGTCGAGCCGCTGCGCCTGCTGCGCACCGACCCCGAAGAACGCCTCGACCGCGGCGAGGGCCACCGCCGCGTTGTGCGCCTGGTGGGCGCCGTACAGCGGGAGGAAGACGTCCTCGTAGTCACCGCCCAGGCCGCGCAGCGTCAGCAGCTGGCCGCCGACGGCGATCTCCCTGGTGCCGACGCCGAACTCCATGCCCTCGCGGGCGACCGTGGCGTCCATCCCGACGGCCTTCTTCAGCATCACCTGGGCGGCGTCGACCGGCTGCTGCGCCAGAATGACCGTCGCGCCCTGCTTGATGATCCCGGCCTTCTCACCGGCGATCTCGGCGGGCGTGTTGCCGAGGCGGTCCGTGTGGTCCAGCGAGATCGGGGTGACGACGGCGACAGGGGCCTCGATGACGTTCGTCGCGTCCCAGCTGCCGCCCATCCCGACCTCGACGACGGCGACGTCCACCGGCGCGTCGGCGAAGGCCGCGTAGGCCATTCCGGTGAGCACCTCGAAGAAGGAGAGCCGGTGCTCCTGCTGCCCGTCGACCATGCCGACGAACGGCTTGATCTCCTCGTACGTCTCGATGAACCGCTCGGCCTCGATCGGCTCACCGTTGAGGCTGATGCGCTCGGTGATCGACTGGACGTGCGGCGAGGTGTACCGCCCGGTACGCAGGTCCAGCGCGCCGAGCAGCGCCTCGACCATGCGGGCCGTCGATGTCTTGCCGTTGGTGCCGGTGATGTGGATCGAGGGGTACGCGCGGTGCGGATCGCCCAGGACGTCGAGCAGCGCCTCCATCCGTACGAGGGAGGGGTCGAGCCTGGTCTCGGGCCAGCGGCCGATGAGCTCCTGCTCCACCGCGCGCAGCGCCCTGTCCACCTCCGGGTCGGCGGGCCTGGCCGGCACTGTGTCGCCCGGCGGAGGTCCGCCGTGGGTACGCAGGGTGCGGCTGCCGGCCTCGATCACCGCCTGGTCGGGGGACGACGGGGTCTCCCCCGCTGATTCCGCGCCGTCGGCTGGGGGAAGGTCGGTCGCTGCGTCGACGATTTCGTCGAAAGGGTCGGACTCGCTCACAGGACCAGTCTACGGAGGTCCCGGCGCGCCCGGACCTCGCCCGTCCCGTCCGGGCCAGGACCCCCGGTTCGGAGCACTCCGGCGCGCGGAACACCCCCTTGTCAGGCCAGACTTACCAAATATGGACATAGGTATTGATCTCGGTACGGCGAACACGCTCCTCTACGTCCGCGGCAAGGGCATCGTGCTCAACGAACCCTCCGTGGTGGCAGTGCGCGACGGCGGCCGCGGAGCCCCGGCCATCGGTGACGAGGCGCGCGAGAGCCTCGGACGCACCCCGGACTCGGTCTCGGCGCTCCGCCCGATGCGGGAGGGCGTGATCGGCGACTACGAGGCCGCCAGAGAAATGATCAGGTACTTCGTGCGCAAGGCCCTCAAAGGCAGGCGGACGCGCACCCGGATGGTGGTCTGCATGCCGACCGGGGTGACCCCGGTGGAGCTGCGGGCGATCGTGCAGGCCGCACAGGAGGCGGGCGGCCGCACCGTCCATCTGCTCGACGAGTCGATGGCGGCGGCGATGGGCGCCGGGCTGCCGGTCGACGAACCGCGCGGCTCCATGGTCGTCGACATCGGCGGCGGTACGACCGAGGTCGCCGTGATCTCCATGGGCGGCATCGTCACCTCGCGGTCGCTGCGGCTCGCGGGCGACCGGATGAACACGGCGATCACCGAGCACATCCGCGAGGAGCGCAGCCTGCTGATCGGCGAGCGGACCGCCGAGGAGGTCAAGCTGGAGATCGGCTCGGCCTGGCCGGTCCCGGACGACCAGGCGCTGGAGAGCCGGACCTGCACGGTCCGGGGGCGCGAGAAGATCAACGGGGTGCCGACCGCGCTCATCCTCACCGCGGCCGAGATCCGCGAGGCGATGCACGAGCCGATCGAGGCGATCGTCGCCACGGTGCAGTCGACCCTGGCCGAGTGCCCGCCCGAGCTGGCGGCCGACGTGATGAAGCACGGGATCGTCCTGACGGGCGGCGGCTCGCTGCTGCCGGGTCTGGATCAGCGGATCGCGTCGGCCACCGGCATCGCCGTGACCGTGGCCGGGACGCCGCTGGAGTGCGTGGCGCTGGGGACGGGCAAGTGCGTCGAGGAGTTCGACTCGGTGAGCACCAAGGTGCTGACGCCCGCCACGTGACGCCTCTCGTCCCGCGTGTACGACGAAGGCTGTACGACGAAGGCTGTACGACGAAGACCCCCGGCGGAACCGGGGGTCTTCCTCGTACGGGTACACGCCAGGGCTACGCCTGCGGCAGCCCGTCCAGCTGGGCCTGGATCCGCTCCATGTCCGCCTCGGCCTTGGCGAGGCGCGTGCGGATCTTGTCGACCACGTTGTCCGGTGCCTTCGCCAGGAACGCCTCGTTGCCGAGCTTCCCGAGCGCCTGCGCCTTCTCCTTCTCGGCGGCGCCGAGGTCCTTGGTCAGCCGCTTGCGCTCGGCCGCCACGTCGATGGTCCCCGACAGGTCCAGTGCGACCTTGGCACCCGCGACCGGCAGCGATGCGGTGGCCTGGAAGCCCTCCCCCGCCGGCTGGAGCCGCAGCACCTGCCGGATGGACGCCTCGTGGGGCGCCAGCGCCGTGCCCGTCAGGTCGAGCTGGGCCGGGACCTTCTGGCCCGGCTGCAGCCCCTGGTCGGAGCGGAAGCGGCGGACCTCGGTGATGACCTGCTGGACCAGCAGGATCTCCTGCTCGGCCGCGCTGTCCCGGAAGCCGGAGTCCTTCGGCCAGTCGGCCACGACGACCGACTCCTTGCCGGTGAGCGTGGTCCACAGCGTCTCGGTGACGAACGGGACGATCGGGTGGAGCAGTCGCAGCATCACGTCGAGGACCTCACCGAGGACCCGCGCCGAGACCTTGGCGGGATCACCGCCCGCGAAGAACGTCGTCTTCGACAGCTCGACGTACCAGTCGAAGACCTCGTCCCACGCGAAGTGGTAGAGGGTGTCGGCGAGTTTGGCGAACTGGTAGTCGTCGTAGTACGCGTCCGCCTCGGCGACGACCGCGTTCAGCCGCGACAGGATCCACCGGTCGTTGGCCGACTGCTTCTCGGCGGGCGGCAGTTCGCCCTCCACGGTGGCGCCGTTCATCAGCGCGAAGCGGGTCGCGTTCCAGATCTTGTTGGCGAAGTTCCGCGACGCCTTGACCCAGTCCTCGCCGATCGGCACGTCCGCACCGGGGTTGGCGCCGTTGGCGAGGGTGAAGCGGACGGCGTCGGAGCCGTACTCGTCCATCCACTCCAGCGGGTCGACCACGTTGCCGAAGGACTTGGACATCTTCTTGCCGTTCTCGTCACGGACGAGACCGGTCAGCGCGATCGTGTGGAACGGTGCGACGCCGTCCATCGCGTAGAGACCGAACATCATCATCCGGGCGACCCAGAAGAAGATGATGTCGTGGCCGGTGACCAGGACGTCGGTCGGGTAGAACTTCTCCAGGTCCGGGGTCCGCTCCGGCCAGCCGAGCGTGGAGAACGGCCACAGGCCGGAGGAGAACCAGGTGTCGAGGACGTCCTCGTCCTGACGCCAGCCCTCACCGGTGGGCACTTCGTCGTCCGGTCCGACGCAGACGACCTCACCCTCCGGGCCGTACCAGACGGGGATCCGGTGGCCCCACCACAACTGGCGTGAGATGCACCAGTCGTTGAGGTTGTCGACCCAGTCGAAGTAGCGCTTCTCCATCTCCTTCGGGTGGATCGTGACGCGGCCGTCGCGGACCGCGTCGCCCGCGTCCTTGGCGAGCGTCTCGACCTTGACCCACCACTGGAGGGAGAGCCGGGGCTCGACGGTCGTCTTGCAGCGCGAGCAGTGGCCGACGGAGTGCGTGTACGGGCGCTTCTCGGCGACGACACGGCCCTGCTCCCGCATGGCCTCGACGATCGTGGAGCGCGCCTCGAACCGGTCGAGCCCGTGGAACGGGCCGGGGACCGTGATGACTCCGCGCTCGTCCATGATCGTCATGGACTCCAGGCCGTGCCGCTGGCCGATGGCGAAGTCGTTCGGGTCATGGGCGGGCGTCACCTTGACGGCGCCGGTGCCGAACTCCGGGTCGACGTGCGTGTCCGCGACGACCGGGATGGTCCGGTCGGTCAGCGGCAGCTTGATCCGCTTGCCGATGAGGTGCGCGTACCGGGCGTCGTCGGGGTGGACGGCGATCCCGGTGTCACCGAGCATCGTCTCGACCCGGGTGGTCGCGACGACCAGGGTCTCGTCGCCCTCGCCGTACTTGAGCGAGACGAGCTCGCCGTCGTCGTCCTGGTAGTCGACCTCGATGTCGGAGATCGCGGTGAGACAGCGCGGGCACCAGTTGATGATGCGCTCGGCGCGGTAGATCAGCTCGTCGTCGTAGAGCTTCTTGAAGATGGTCTGGACGGCCTGGGACAGCCCCTCGTCCATGGTGAACCGCTCACGGGACCAGTCGACCCCGTCCCCGAGGCGGCGCATCTGCCCGAGGATCTTGCCGCCGTACTGCTCCTTCCACTGCCAGACGCGCGCGGTGAACTCCTCGCGCCCCAGGTCCTGGCGGGACTTGCCCTCCTCGGCGAGCTGCTGCTCGACCTTGTTCTGGGTGGCGATACCGGCGTGGTCCATACCGGGCAGCCACAGGGCCTCATAGCCCTGCATGCGCTTGCGGCGGGTGAGGGCGTCCATCAGCGTGTGCTGGAAGGCATGGCCCAGGTGCAGGGCGCCCGTGACGTTCGGCGGCGGGATGACGATGGTGAACGGGGGCTTGTCGCTCTTGGCGTCGGCCTCGAAGTAACCGCGCTCCACCCAGCGCTCGTACAGCTTCCCCTCTACCTCGGCCGGCGCGTACTGGGTCGGCAGTTCGGTGATGGGCGCTGGAGTCTGCGATGAGTTCTCGGTCACGGGTTCAGTTTAAGGGCGTCACGGTCCCGTACTGAAACGGGAATCTTTGGTGAGACTGTGGCCCCCGTCTCCCCCACGCGTACAGGCGTCCGTCAGGATGTTCGCATCACGTAAGAATCCAGAGGGGGACCACAGTCCATGAGCTACAACCAGCCGGGACCGTACGGACAACAGCCTCAGCAGCCAGGTCCGTACGGACAGCAGCCGCCTCAGCAGCCCGGACCGTACGGACAGCCGCAGCAGCCCCAGCAGCAGCCCGGCAACCCGTACGGCCAGCCCGCCGGCCAGCCGCAGCCCGGCTACGGCTACCCGCAGCAGCCCCCGCAGGGCGTCCCGCCGCAGGGTGTCCCGCCGCAGGGGTACGGATACCCGCAGCAGCAGCCGGGCCAGCCGAACCCGTACAGCCAGCAGCCCCAGCAGCCGCCGTACGGACAGCAGCCCGCGTACGGCCAGGTGCCGCCGCCCCCGCAGGCCCCGAAGAAGAAGACGGGCCTGATCGTCGGCGCGGTGATCGTGGCGGTCGCGGTGATCGGCGGCGGGGTCTATCTGCTGACCTCGCAGGGCGGCGGCAACAGCGATGTCTCGGCCGCCACCAAGGGGTACAAGCTCGTGGCCCCCGCTTCGATCGACGAGTACCAGAAGCAGCAGGGCGCCGACCAGTCGGCGTGGGCCGCGGGCGGCAAGGAGAAGGCCGAGGCCCTGGGCATCAAGAACCCCTCGAAGATGGGCGCCGCCTACAAGACCGGTTCGAACCTGACCGAGAAGGACCTCAACCTCTCCGGTCTCTGGGGCACGATCGACGACCCGGAGCAGGCCCTGGACGGGGCGTTCGCGCTCTCCAAGGCCAACATCGCCAAGACCGCGTCCGGCGGCCTCAAGGTCGAGCTCCAGGACAGCCCCAAGACGGTCACACCGGCCGGCTTCAGCGGCGCTCTCATGAAGTGTCAGAACGCCAAGGTCACGAACACCGCCAGCAGCACAGGCGACAGCAGTGATCCCACATCGCAGGTGCCGAAGACCTTCGTACTGCCCATCTGCGTCTGGGCGGACTACAGCACCCTCGGGATCGTGCAGAACACCGATGTGTCGCTGATCATGACCCACCAGTCGCTCTCGCTGGACGACGCCGCGGCCCTCACGGCCAAGGTGTACAACACGTCCCGCGTCAAGCAGTAGCCGCTCGCGCTCAGACCGAAGGGGCGCCGGCCGGGTCCGTATGGACCGGCCGGCGCCCCTTCGCCGTGCGCACTCAGCTCATCTGCGCGCTCATCGCGTACGCACTCAACACAGCCGCGGTTACGCGGACTTCTCGTGCCGTCCGTCGTTGCCGACGATCCGCGGCTCGCGCGGGACCAGCGTCGGGTTCACGTTGTCCCGGACGACGTCCGCCGTGATGACGACCCGGGCGACGTCCTTGCGGGACGGCACCTCGTACATCACCGACTGGAGGACCTCCTCCATGATGGCGCGCAGGCCGCGCGCCCCGGTGCCGCGCAGGATCGCCTGGTCGGCGATGGCCTCCAGCGCGGGACGGTCGAAGTCCAGCTCCACACCGTCGAGTTCGAAGAGGCGCTGGTACTGCTTCACCAGTGCGTTGCGCGGCTCGACCAGGATCTGCAGCAGCGCCTCGCGGTCCAGGTTGTGCACCGACGTCAGGACCGGGAGGCGGCCGATGAACTCGGGGATCATCCCGAACTTCACCAGGTCCTCCGGCATGACCTCCTGGAACTGGTCGCTGGCCTCGATCTCCCGCTTGGAGCGGATGGTGGCGCCGAAGCCGATGCCCTTCGCGCCCGCCCGGGACTCGATGATCCGCTCCAGACCGGAGAACGCGCCGCCCACGATGAACAGCACGTTCGTGGTGTCGATCTGGATGAACTCCTGGTGCGGGTGCTTGCGGCCGCCCTGCGGCGGCACCGACGCGGTGGTGCCCTCCAGGATCTTCAGCAGGGCCTGCTGGACGCCCTCGCCGGAGACATCACGGGTGATCGACGGGTTCTCGCTCTTGCGGGCGACCTTGTCGATCTCGTCGATGTAGATGATGCCGGTCTCGGCCTTCTTGACGTCGTAGTCGGCGGCCTGGATCAGCTTGAGCAGGATGTTCTCGACGTCCTCGCCGACATAGCCGGCCTCCGTCAGCGCTGTCGCGTCCGCGATGGCGAACGGGACGTTGAGCATCCGGGCCAGCGTCTGGGCGAGCAGCGTCTTGCCGGAGCCGGTGGGACCCAGCAGCAGGATGTTGGACTTGGCGAGTTCGATCGCGTCCTCGCGGCTGGCGCCGCCGCCGTTCTCACCGGCCTGGACGCGCTTGTAGTGGTTGTAGACCGCTACCGAGAGGGCCTTCTTCGCGGGCTCCTGCCCGACGACGTATCCCTCAAGGAACTCATAGATCTCGCGCGGTTTGGGCAGTTCCTCCCACCGCACTTCGGAGGTCTCCGCGAGCTCTTCCTCAATGATCTCGTTGCAGAGATCAATGCACTCGTCGCAGATGTACACCCCGGGGCCTGCGATGAGCTTCTTCACCTGCTTCTGGCTCTTCCCGCAGAACGAGCACTTGAGCAGGTCGCCGCCATCACCGATGCGTGCCACGAGGTGCTTCCCCTTCGCCTGGGAGGCGCCACGTTCAGCGTCTCCTGGTGCCTCATATTCGACGGTACCTTGCCGGGCCCCTCGTTCGGGCCCCCCTTGGCACGGTTCACTTTGACGTGCACCGTGCCAGGGGACGGAAGGTAAATCAAATGGCCATCAGGTGGTCATCATTCCCACGGAGCCCTTACGGGTCGAAACGATCTGGTCGACCAGGCCGTAGGCGAGGGCGTCCTCGGCCGTGAGGATCTTGTCGCGCTCGATGTCGTCGCGGATCTTCTCCACCGGCGTCGTCGAGTGCTTGGCCAGCAGGTCTTCCAACTGGGTCCGCATACGCAGGATTTCGTTGGCCGCGATCTCCAGGTCGGAGAGCTGCTCACGGCCGGTCTGCGAGGACGGCTGGTGGATCAGCACACGGGCGTTCGGGAGCGCCATGCGCTTTCCGGGGGTGCCGGCCGCCAGCAGGACCGCGGCGGCGGAGGCCGCCTGGCCCATGCAGACCGTCTGGATGTCCGGCTTCACGAACTGCATGGTGTCGTAGATCGCGGTCAGCGCGGTGAACGAGCCACCGGGGCTGTTGATGTAGATGGAGATGTCCCGGTCCGGGTCCATCGACTCCAGGCAGAGCAGCTGCGCCATGACGTCGTTGGCGGAGGCGTCGTCGATCTGCACACCGAGGAAGATCACGCGCTCCTCGAAGAGCTTCGCGTACGGGTCGTACTCGCGCACGCCCTGCGAGGTGCGCTCGACGAAGCGCGGAACGATGTAGCGGTTGTCGACCTGCGGGCCGGTGTAGAGGCCGCTGGCGGAGGCGGAGTAGTCGTTCATGCTGGTGTTCACCATCCTGGTGGCGTTCAAGTGGTCGGTCGGGGGTCGGAGGCAGGGATGCGGGGCGTCAGGCCCCGGTGCCGCCGCCGCCCGGAACGCCCGAGGCGGAGGAGATGATCTCGTCGATGAGGCCGTACTCCTTGGCCTCATCCGCCGTGTACCAGCGGTCGCGGTCACCGTCGCGGATGATCGCGTCGACGGTCTGGCCGGAGTGCCGGGCGGTGATCTCGGCCATGCGCTTCTTCGTACGGAGCAGCTGCTGGGCCTGGATCTTGATGTCCGATGCGGTGCCGCCGAGACCGGCCGAGCCCTGGTGCATCAGGATGTCGGTGTTGGGGAGCGCGAAGCGCTTGCCGGCCGTGCCGCCGGTCAGCAGGAACTGGCCCATCGAGGCCGCGAGGCCCATACCGATGGTGACCACGTCGTTCGGGATGTACTGCATGGTGTCGTAGACCGCCATGCCTGCCGTCACCGAGCCGCCGGGGCTGTTGATGTAAAGGAAGATGTCCTTTTCCGGATCGGCGGCAAGGAGGAGCAGCTGCGCGGTGATCTTGTTGGCGATCTCGTCGTCGACCTGCTGGCCGAGGAAGATGATCCGCTCACCGAGCAGTCGGTTGTAGACCTGGTCGCCGAGGCCGCCACCGATGTTGGGCTCGCCGGCGGCGTAAGGCATCAGATTCGTCACGTATCCACCTGCTCGTCTCTGACGGCTCCGGCCGTCTCAGCGTCTTCGTACAGCAGGAGTCCGGGGGTGGTTTCCTACTCCCGGGCTCTCCTCTTCATGGACCCTAACGCGCAGGTAGGACAACGCCATCCCGCTTCCCGAACTGTTCGCTGGGAGCGCAAGGTAGGCCCGGCGCGTGCGTACGACGAAGGGTCCGGACGTGCGGCACGCCCGGACCCTTCGCTTTGATCGAGATCAGAACCGGCCGGATCGGAGACCGGCCCGGCCGAGACCGGTGGAGGCTCAGGCCTCCGGCTTGGCCTCGGTCTCGTCCGCGGACGCCTCGGCGGTCTCGGTGACCGCTGCGTCCTCGGCGGCCTCGTCCTCGTCGTCGCTCAGGTCGACGACCTCACCGTTGGTGTCCTTGACCTTGACGGCCTCGACGACGACCGCGAGGGCCTTTCCGCGGGCCACCTCGCCGACGAGCATCGGGACCTGGCCACCCTCGACGACCGCCTGGGCGAACTGGTCGGGGCTCATGCCGGAGGACTGGGCGCGCCGCATGAGGTGCTCGGTGAGCTCCTCCTGGTTGACGTTCAGCTTCTCCTTGTTGACCAGCTCGTCGAGAATGAACTGGGTCTTGATGCCCTTCTCGGCCTGCTCCTTGGTCTCGGCCGTGAACTCTTCCTCGGTCTTGCCCTGGATCTCCAGGTACTTGGCGAGGTCGAGGCCCATCTGGCCGAGCTGGTGGTGCTCCAGGTTGTGCTTGCGGGTGTTGATCTCGTCCTCAAGAAGCTTCTCGGGGATCGGGACCTCCGCCAGCCTCAGCAGCTCGTCGAGGACGCGCTCCTGGGCCTGGGTGGCCTGCTCGTACTGCTTGGTGCTTTCGAGGCGCTTGCGGCTGTCGGCCTTGAGCTCGTCCAGCGTGTCGAACTCGCTCGCCAGCTGCGCGAAGTCGTCGTCCAGGCCGGGAAGTTCACGAGCGGCGACCGCGGTGACCTTGACGGTGACCTCGGCGGGCTTGCCCTCGGCGGAGCCGCCCTTGAGCTCGGAGGTGAAGGTGGCCTCGCCACCGGCCTCCAGACCGGTCACGGCCTCGTCGATCCCGTCGAGCAGCTCACCGGAGCCGATGGTGTACGAGACACCCTCGGCCACGCCGTCCTCCAGGACCTCGCCGTCGACCTTGGCCTCCAGGTCGATGGTGACGACGTCACCCTCGGCGGCGGCGCGCTCGACGGGGTTGGTGGACGCGAAGCGGCCACGCAGCTCCTCGACGGCCTTGTCGACGTCCTCGTCGCTGACGTCGACCGCGTCGACCTCGACCTCGATGCCGGAGTAGTCCGGGATCTCGATCTCGGGCCGGACGTCGACCTCGGCGGTGAAGGAGAGCAGCTCGCCGTCCTTGAGCTCCGTGATGTCGACCTCGGGCTGGCCGAGGACATTCAGCTCACCCTCGTTGACGGCCTCGGTGTAGAACTTCGGGAGGGCGTCGTTGACGGCCTCCTCCAGCACCGCACCGCGGCCGAAGCGCTGGTCGATCACGCGGTTCGGGATCTTGCCCTTACGGAAGCCCTTCACCGTGACCTGCTCGTTGATCTTCTTGTACGCCGCGTCGAGGCTGTCCTTGAGCTCCTCGAAGGGCACCTCGATGCTGAGCCGAACCCGAGTCGGGTTCAGGGTCTCCACGGCGCTCTTCACGGTTCGGTCTCCTTGGGGGCTGACTTCAGAATCTCTGCCCGGTTTTAGAGACACGCGGGCACACAGCTTGCATAGTAACGGCAAGCAGGAGGAGACCCACAATGCGATCTTGCTGCTGGTCGGGGTGGCCGGATTCGAACCGACGACCTTCCGCTCCCAAAGCGGACGCGCTACCAAGCTGCGCCACACCCCGTCGGTGCGAGACGTAGGGTACATGGCCGCCCGCCGCACCGTGGCAGTGTTATCGGGGGCATGGCGTTCCCGCGGATCCACGCAGCACGGAACGGGTGTGCGCGGACCGGGTCCGACCCGCTACGATGCTTCTCGTGCCGCGGTCGCTCCGACCGGCGGCGCATGCGGGCGTAGCTCAATGGTAGAGCCCTAGTCTTCCAAACTAGCTACGCGGGTTCGATTCCCGTCGCCCGCTCCACACAGCAGTCGGCCCGGCCGGTGAGTACTTTCACCGGCCGGGCCGTCGCTGTTTCAGCCACCGATCACCGGTTCCGCCGCCCGCTGATTCCTCGCCGGCAGGGCCGCCGCGCACGCCGCGGCCGGCACCGTTCGCCGGAGCCGGCCGGGACGTCGGGAGCCGGGGCTCCGGCGCTAGAACTTGATCTGATTGATCGTGTCAGCTATCGAGTTGAGGAACCTGTTGATCGACGGAGCCATGCCCGTCGACGCCAGGAAGAAGCCGAAGAGCATGGCGACGATCGCGGGACCGGCCTTGATGGATCCACCACGGATCAACACCACAAGGACGATCGCCAACAGCAGCACCACTGACAGTGAAATGGCCACAACTGATCACAACCCTTGGTCGGTCCGCCTTGCCGGCCGGGAACGATGCCGCTCCAGCACTTCTTCCGCTGGTCCATGGTGCCACCAACAGGCCTGTGGTTGTTGCCCGGTGACGAAACGGCGCCGATCGGATCGCGCCATCCCGCGCTCCCCGCGCGTCCCGCTCCGGCGCCCGGCGCGCGGGCGCCGCCGGGGCACGCGACGGCAATTTCCGGACTGTGCGGTCCGCCACTCGCGGGGATAAATCCGAATCGATCGTTTCACTGCCCACACATTTCGTTCACAGGCGATTGCGATAAGCCCGAGCAGCCACCGGACAGCCCCCTGAAGCAGGTCCCGAAGGGCGTCGTTATGCGCCATTTAAGTGGGATGAGTTACCCCATATGCATACATAAGATCAGGGTAGTAAAGGTAAGCCGCGGGGGCAGACGTACTGCGAATATCACAGACACCGGAGAGGGTTTTACGGATTCCCTCACGCGACGCTAGGGTTCCTCGAATGGTTCATGCTCCACACGGATATCAGCGGGCCCCACTCCCCCTGGCGCGGGAGACGGAACCCGAAACCTCCACAGCCTCACAGGCGCCGCCCAGACCGGACACAGCGCATGTACAGGCGCCTGCCCCCGGCGCCAAGAAGGAGCGCAACGCTCTCTTCGACAACGCGAAGTTCCTGGCCATCGTGCTCGTGGCCATGGCGCACGCGTGGGAGCCGATCATGGACGGCAGCCGCACCACGCGGGCGCTGTACATGTTCGTCTACACGTTCCATATGCCTGCATTCATCATTATCTCGGGATATTTCTCCCGCAGTTTCGACATGCGACCCGACCGGCTGCGTCGGCTGGTGACGGGTGTCGTCGTTCCTTATGTGATCTTCGAGACCACTTACTCGCTCTACGAGAAGTGGGGCAACAACGACCCCGGTCACCAGATCAGCCTGCTCGACCCGTACTTCCTGACGTGGTTCCTGATCGCCCTCTTCATCTGGCGGCTCACCACGCCAATCTGGCTCAATCTGCGCTATCCGATGACCATCTCGCTCGTCATCGCGATCCTCGCGTCGATCACCCCCAACATCGGCGACGACCTCGATCTGCAGCGGGTCCTCCAGTTCCTGCCGTTCTTCGTGCTGGGTCTGAAGCTCAAGCCCGAGCACTTCCAGTGGGTGCAGCGCCGGGGTGCGCGGCCGGTGGCCGTCGCGATCATGCTGGTCACGGTGGTGTTCGCCTACTGGGCGGCGCCCAGAATGACGCTCAACTGGTTCTACCGGGGCACCAGCGCCCAGCAGCTCGGCGTCGACTGGTGGGAGGGCGTCGTGATGACGCTCGGCCTCACCGTCTGCGGGCTGGTGCTGACCGCGTGCTTCCTGGCCCTCGTGCCGCGCCGCAAGACCTGGTTCACCTCGCTCGGCGCCGGCACGCTCTGCGGCTATCTGCTGCACGGTCTGCTCATCAAGACCATCGAGTACGCGGGCCTGATCGACGACTACAGCTGGCTGAAGAGCCCGCTGGGCGAGATCTTCGCAACGCTCTTCATGGCGGCCGCCGTCACGCTGTTCTGCACCCCGCCGGTGCGGCGCGTGATGCGCTTCGCGACGGAACCCGAGATGAAGTGGGCGTTCCGGTCCGACCCGGTGGAGAACGCACGGAAGCGGGAGCGCGAGCGCGAAAAGGTTCCGGCCTGATCCGAACGGAACCCAGCCCCGGGCCCGGTCTCCGGAGCTGAACCAGCAGCACACCGCCCGCAGTTGAGCCCCGTCCGACGGAGAACCGTTGGACGGGGCTCAACTGCGCAGCAGAGCAACGCGTCACAAAGCAACTGCGTCACAGGGCAACTGCGTAACAGAGCGAATGCGCGACCGGAGCGGGCTACAGCATGGGCCCCGCGTCGCTGTCCCGGCAGATCAGCAGCAGCGCCCTGTCGTCGTTGACGTCCTTGGCCACCGCCTCGATGAGATGCCACGCCGCGCCCTCGAAGGTGCTGGCGACATAGCGGTCGGCCTCCCCCGTCAGCCGGTCGATCCCCTCACTGATGTCGCGGTCGGGCGCCTCGACCAGCCCGTCCGTGAAGAGCATCAGGACGTCGCCGGGGCCGAGTGACCCCTTGGCCGCGTCGAACTCGGCGCCGTCGTAGACACCGAGGAGCGGGCCTTCGCCCGACTTCTCCTCCCACAGGCCGCTGCCCGCGTGCAGTTGGAGCGCCGGGAGGTGGCCGGCCGAGAGGAGTTCGTAGTCGCCCGTGTCCAGGTCGAGGACCAGATGGATCGAGGTGGCGAACCCCTCGTCCCAGTCCTGGCGCAGCAGATAGCCGTTGGCGGCCGGCAGGAAGTCATGGGGCGGGAGCGAGCCGAGCAGACCGCCGAAGGCACCCGAGAGCAGCAGGGCCCGGGAGCCCGCGTCCATCCCCTTGCCGGAGACGTCCGTGAGGACGACTTCCAGGGTGCGGCCCCCACAGGTGCGCCCGGCGACCACGAAGTCGCCCGAGAAGGACTGACCGCCGGCGGGCCGCAGCGCCATCTCGCGGTGCCACCCCTGGGGCAGCCGCGGGAGTTTGCTCTGGACGCGGATCCGTTCACGCAGGTCGAAGAGCATGGTCCCGCCGCGCCGCCACGGCACCCCGACCCGGCTGCGGAACTGCGCGATGAGCAGGCCGAAGAGCCCGCAGGCGGCCACCGTGAGGACCGTGCCGGGGGTGACCGGCGTGGCCCCGCCGGTGTACGGACCGAGCTTGACCGACTCGACGATGAGGGCGGCGGCCGCCGCGGCGTAGAGGCCCAGCAGGCTCGCCGGGCGCAGTAGCAGTCCGCCGGCCACGATGGGCAGTACCAGCGTCGAGGGCGAGCACCAGACCGGGGTGAGGATGGTCGCCCAGGCCAGCGCGGGGACGGTCAGCAGGAGCGTGGCGAGGGCGAGCCCTTCGGAGCCGTCGCCGCGGAAGTAGTCGACACCGGACCGGCGCAGCACGGTCCTGGCCCGGTGCACCGACTTCCGCATCCGGGCCATGAACGCTTCTTCTCCGACGCGACCGGCCATTGCCCGGACCTTATCCACCCGTGCGGGTCCCGCGCAGGGGGACCCTGTGACATCGCGTTCGAAATTGACTCGCCCGGCATGGGCCCCGCTGGTAGGGATGGTTCATGGATACCGAGCTGAAGGTACTGCGCCGCGACACCATGGACACCTGGTACCGGGGGTTGATGCGGGCCTTCGGCGGGTTCGACGAATCACCCGATGAGCGCGCGCTCTGGGAGGATCTCACCGAGTTCGAGCGCTCGATCGGCGCCTGGGACGGTGACCTGTGTGTGGGTACGGCGGGGGCGTTCAGCTTCAAGCTCTCGGTACCGGGGGGCGCATACGTACCGGCGGCGGGCGTGACCATGGTCAGCGTGGCGGCGACGCACCGGCGGCGCGGGATCCTGACATCCATGATGCGGCGGCAGTTGGACGACGTACGGGCGCTCGGAGAGCCGCTGGCCGTACTGACCGCTTCGGAGCCGGCGATCTACGGCCGCTTCGGATACGGCATCGCCTCCCGGCAGTTGGCGGCCGAGATCGACACGGCGCGGGTGACGCTCGCGGTGCCGCCCGGGGCCGACGCCGTACGGCTGCGGTACGCGCCGGTCGATGAGGTGGCCGCGCAGTGCGAGGCGCTGTATGTGCGCTCCATCGGTTCGCGCCCCGGAATGCTCCAGCGGGCGCCGGGCTGGGAGCGGATGCCGCTGCTCGACCCGCCCGCCGAGCGTGGGGGTGCGTCGCCGCTGCAGTGCGTGGTCGCCGAGCGGGACGGCGAGATGGTGGGGTACGTCCGTTTCCGTACGAAGATCGACTCCGACGCGGCGGGCCCCGATGGCTCCGTCACCCTGCGGCACATCGACGCGGTGGACCCCGCGGCATGCGCGGCTCTGTGGCGGTTCCTGTTCGGCATCGACCTGACGTCAACGGTGCGCGTCCACAACCGCCCGCTCGACGACCCCTGGCAGTATCTGGTGTCGGACATCCGCCGGTGCCGGGTCCAGGTGCGCGATGTGCTGCATCTGCGGCTGGTGGATGTGGGGGCGGCGCTCGAAGGCCGTACCTACCGGGCCCCGGTGGATGTGGTGTTCGGCGTCGAGGACGCCTTCTGCCCCTGGAACAGCGGGCGTTGGCGGCTGACCGGGGACGTCCGGGGCGCGTCCTGTGTGCGGACCGACGACCCGGCCGACCTCGAACTGTCCGTACAGGAGCTGGGCGCCGCCTATCTGGGCGGTACGCCGCTCACGGCGCTGGCGGATGCCGGTCTGGTGCGGGAGCTGCGGCCCGGCACGCTGGCCGGGGCATCGCTCGCCTTCGGTTCGGACAAGGCGCCCTGGCTGCCGCACGGGTTCTGAGCGTGCGGGCGGTCCGCTAGCGCTGCTGGCAGTCCGGGCACCAGAAGAGGTTGCGGGCGGCCAGCGGTGCGGTGCGGATCTCGGCGCCGCAGAGGTGGCAGGGCATCGCGGCCCGGCGGTAGACGTACACCTCACCGCCGTGGTCGTCGACCCTCGGCGCCCGGCCGGTCGCCTCGGGCATGTGCTCGGGGCGGACGGTGTCGATGCGGTTGTTCCGTACGCCCTCCCGCATCAGGTCCACGAGGTCGGCCCAGACCGCGTCCCACTCGGCGCGGGTCAGGTCCTTGCCCGCGCGGTACGGGTCGATGCCGTGCCGGAAGAGGACCTCGGCGCGGTAGACGTTGCCGACGCCCGCGATCACCTTCTGGTCCATGAGCAGGGCGGCCACGGTCGTACGGGAGCGGGAGATGCGGGACCAGGCGCGGTCGGCGGAGTCCTCGGGACGGAGCGGGTCGGGACCGAGCCGGTCGTGTATCGCCTGCTTCTCGCCGTCCGTGATCAGCGCGCAGGTGGTCGGGCCGCGCAGGTCGGCGTACGCGTCGTCGTTGACCAGGCGCAGCCGGACGGTGTCGGTGGGCGGCGCGGCGGGCGCGGTGCCGAAGCCCAGCTTTCCGAACAGACCGAGGTGGATATGGACCCAGCCGCCCGCGCCGAAACCCAGGAACAGATGCTTCCCGTGCGCCTCGGCGGTCTCCAGGGTGCGGCGGTCGATGAGCGCCGCACTGCCGGAGAACTTGCCCTGCGGACTGGAGGCACGCACAGGCCGGCCGCCGAACCTCTCGAAGTGGTCGGCGGCCAGTCGGTGGATGGTGTGGCCCTCGGGCACTGAGAAGTTAGTCCTTCTGCGGGTGGTGGGCCGGGACGGGCGGCAGTTCGCCGGTCGCCTCGTATGCGGTGAGCATGTCGATGCGGCGCTGGTGGCGCTCCTCGCCGGAGTACGGGGTGTTGAGGAAGATCTCCACGAACTTCACCGCCTCCTCCTGCGTGTGCATCCGGCCGCCGACGGAGATGACGTTGGCGTTGTTGTGCTCACGACCGAGAGCTGCGGTCTGCTCACTCCAAGCGAGCACCGCCCGTACCCCCTTGACCTTGTTGGCCGCGATCTGCTCACCATTGCCGGAGCCACCGATGACGACGCCGAGGCTGTCGGGGTCCGCGGCCGTCTTCACGGCGGCCCGGAGGCAGAACGGCGGGTAGTCGTCCACGGCGTCGTAGATGTGGGGACCGCAGTCCACGGGCTCATGGCCGTGGGCGGTGAGCCACTCGACGAGGTGGTTCTTGAGTTCGTAACCGGCATGATCGGAACCGAGGTACACGCGCATGCTTCGAGTGTGGCACGCCGGGTAGGTGGGACGCCTGGTCGGGGCACGTGTGCGTGACCCGTTCGCGACAATTAAGGACAGAGAGCATGAGTGCTGCACCTCCTTCGCGGGTCGCTGACAGATCGCCCGGTGGCGATTCTCCCGACGGACTTCAGGCCGGCCTGAAGAACCGTCATCTCTCGATGATCGCCATCGGCGGTGTGATCGGCGCGGGGCTGTTCGTGGGCTCCGGGGCCGGGATCAACGCCGCGGGCCCCGGCATTCTGCTCTCGTACGCGCTGACCGGGCTGCTCGTCGTCCTGGTGATGCGGATGCTGGGCGAGATGGCCGCGGCGGATCCGGTCTCCGGTTCCTTCTCCACGTACGCGGACCGGGCGCTCGGCCGGTGGGCCGGGTTCACCATCGGCTGGCTCTACTGGTTCTTCTGGGCCGTGGTCCTCGCCGTGGAAGCGACCGCGGCCGCTTCCATCCTCACCGGGTGGGTGCCCGCGATACCGCAGTGGGCGTGGGCCCTCCTGGTGATGCTGGTGCTGACCGGCACCAACCTGGTCTCGGTCGGCTCCTTCGGCGAATTCGAATTCTGGTTCGCCGGGATCAAGGTCGTCTCGATCATTGCCTTCATCGTGATCGGGCTGCTCGCCGTGTTCGGCCTGCCGCCGGGCGGCGACCCGGCCGGGATGAGCAATCTGACCGGGCACGGCGGATTCCTGCCGAACGGGCCGGGCGCGATCCTCTCCGGGATGCTGCTGGTCGTCTTCTCCTTCATGGGCTCGGAGATCGTGACGCTGGCCGCCGCCGAGTCGCCCAACCCGGTGCAGGCCGTCCGCAAGGCGGTCAACAGCGTGATCTGGCGGATCGCGCTGTTCTACATCGGCTCGATCTTCGTCATCGTCACGCTGCTGCCCTGGGACTCCAAGGCGGTCACGGCCAGCCCGTACGTGGCCGTGCTCGACTCGCTGGACATCCCCGGCGCCGGCACGATCATGGACATCGTGGTGCTGACCGCGGTGCTCTCCTGTCTCAACTCCGGTCTGTACACGGCCTCCAGGATGGCCTTCTCGCTCGGTCAGCGCGGTGACGCCCCGAAGGCGTTCGCCACGGTCAACAAGGGCGGCGTACCCGCCGTCGCGATCTGGGCGTCCGTCGCGTTCGGCTTTGTGGCGGTGTTCTTCAACTACATCGCCCAGGACACCGTCTTCCAGTTCCTGCTGAACTCGTCGGGCGCGGTGGCCCTCTTCGTCTGGCTGGTCATCTGCTTCTCGCAGCTGCGGATGCGCCGCAGGATCGAGCGGGAGAACCCGGAGCTGCTGACCGTACGGATGTGGCTGTACCCGTATCTGACCTGGGCGACGATCGCCCTGATCCTCTTCGTGGTTGGCTACATGCTGTACGACACCGACGGGCGCAAGCAGATGCTGCTCTCGGTGCTGGTGGCCGCGCTGGTGCTGGTGGTCGCGGTGGTGCGGGACCGGCGGCGGAAGACCGTCGCGGCGGCTGCCCCGGCCGCGGCCGACGGCTGATCCGTACACGTCCGCAACCCATGCGGGAGGGGCCGCACCCGGTTCGCCGGGTGCGGCCCCTCCCGCATTTCTGTCGTCGGTCGCGGGGGTCAGCCGCGGCGGCCCGCGAGCTTCCAGGCGCTCGGCAGCACGCCCATCGCGAGGGCCGCCTTCAGCGCGTCACCGATGAGGAACGGGACGAGACCGGCGGCGATGGCCGCGGAGGCCGAGAGGCCGGTGGTCAGCGCCAGGTACGGGACGCCGACCGCGTAGATGATCGCCGAGCCGAGCACCATGGTCCCCGCGGTGCGCAGCACGGACCGGTCGCCGCCGCGCCGGGCCAGCGCGCCGACCGCGGCCGATGCGAGCAGCATCCCCAGGACGTAGCCGAACGAGGCGCTGCCGGTGCCCGACGTGCCGTCGGCGAACCACGGCATACCCGCCATGCCCACCAGCGTGTACAGCGCGAGGGAGAGGAAGCCGCGGCGCGCGCCGAGCGCGGCGCCCACCAGGAGCACCGCGAAGGTCTGTCCGGTGACCGGGACCGGGGAGCCGGGGATCGGCACGGCGATCTGCGCCGCGATGCCGGTGAGCGCGGCGCCGCCGAGCACGAGCGCGATGTCGCGCGTACGGGTGGCGGGCAGCAGGTCGGCGAGAACCGCTCCGGGGCGGGTGGTGGCGGCAGCAGTACTCATCGGGACTCCGCGGGTGAGGGCAGGTGGGGACAGGCTGACGTTAGCGCGGCGGCCCCGCTCGGATCACCATCAGCGGCCCACAAAGCGGAGGTTGGGGCTTTGGTTGGTTTCATACAAAGCGCGTGGTTCAACCATCTTCCCGCGTGATGCTCGTCACTGAAGGTCCGGGGCGGGTGCATCTCCGTTGCGGAACGGGTGGCCACTTGGGGACACTGTGGGATCTCACCAAAACGGCCCGGCCGGATCAGCCGGCCAAAACGTCCAGCGCCATCATCCAGAGCATCGCGAGCATTGACATGTCCGAACCACTCCAGGCGGAACCTCTCTCCGCCGGGCTGAAGCAGCGCCATCTGACCATGCTCGGCCTGGGCGGGGTGATCGGCGCCGGGCTCTTCGTGGGTTCGGGCGCGGGCATCGCCGTGGCGGGCCCCGGCATCGTCGTCTCCTATCTGATCGCGGGCACACTCGCGATGCTGGTGATGCGGATGCTCGGCGAGATGTCGTCGGCGCTCCCCGCTTCCGGTTCCTTCTCGGTGCACGCGGAGCGGGCGCTGGGGCGCTGGGCCGGGTTCACGGTCGGGTGGCTGTACTGGTTCCTGCTGGTGGTCGTCCTCGCGGTGGAGGCGACGGCCGCGGCCCAGATCGCCAACGGCTGGGTGCCCGGCATACCGCAGTGGACCTGGGTACTGGTCTTCATGGTGGTCTTCACCGTCGCCAACCTCGCGGCCGTGCGGAACTTCGGCGAGTTCGAGTTCTGGTTCGCGGCGCTGAAGATCGGCGCGATCGTCCTCTTCCTGGCGCTCGGACTGCTGGCGGTCTTCGGCGTGCTCCCGGACACCGACCCGGTCGGGCTGACCAACCTCACCCGGCAGGGCGGCTTCCTGCCGCACGGCTGGCACGGCGTCATCTCCGGCGTGCTCGCGGTCGTCTTCGCCTTCGGCGGTCTTGAGGTCGTGACGATCGCCGCGGCGGAGACGGAGAACCCGGTGCGCGCGGTCGGCCGGGCAGTGCGCAGCGCGGTGGTCCGGATCCTCTTCTTCTACGTGGGATCGATGCTGGTCATCGTGACGGTGCTGCCCTGGAGCGCGCAGAAGGCGGGGCTCTCCCCCTATGTGACGGTGCTCGACTCGATCGGCGTGCCGTCCGCGGGAACCATCATGAACATCGTCGTGTTCGTGGCGATGCTCTCCGCGCTGAACGCCAACCTGTACGGCTCATCACGGATGATCTTCTCGCTGGCCGAGCGGGGCGAGGCGCCGCGCGGGCTGCTCAAGGTCACCGGCAGCGTGCCGCGCCGGGCGGTCCTCGCCTCCGTCACCTTCGGCTTCGTGTCGGTCCTGCTCAATCTGCAGTGGCCCGACTCGGTCTTCCTCTACATGCTCAACGCGGTCGGCGCGGTGCTGCTGTTCGTCTGGGCCCTGATCGCGGCCTCCCAGCTGCGGCTGCGCCGCAAGATCGAGCGGGACGCCCCGGAGCTGCTGCAGCTGAAGATGTGGGGCTTCCCCTGGCTGACCTGGGCGACGCTGGCCGGTCTGGCCGCCGTCTTCGTCCTGATGCTGACCGATGCCACGGCGCGCCCGCAGCTGCTGTGGTCGCTGGGCGCGACGGCCGTGGTGCTGGTGGCCGCGGGCGTACGGGAGTTGAGCGCACGGCGGCGCGGGAGTGCGCCGGCGGGCGTCGCCGGCAGCTGACGCGACAGAGGGACCGGAAGGGCGGGCGCCGTACAGGGCACCCGCCCTTCCGGCTGTCCTCGCACGGCTGTCCACGCATGGCAGTGCGCCCGCGTGGCCGCACGACGGCCCATCCCGCACACTTCCCGCACCTGCTGCTAGCCTGCACTTGCATAGAGGTTGCAATAAGCAGTCGGAGGGCTCGGACGACATGGCGACTTACACACTTCCTGAACTTCCGTACGACTACGCGGCGCTGGAACCGGTGATCAATCCCCAGATCATCGAGCTGCACCACGACAAGCACCACGCGGCGTATGTGAAGGGCGCGAACGACACGCTGGAGCAGCTGGCCGAGGCGCGCGACAAGGACCAGTGGGGTGCGGTGAACGGGCTGGAGAAGAACCTCGCGTTCCATCTCTCCGGCCACATCCTGCACAGCATCTACTGGCACAACATGACCGGTGACGGCGGCGGCGAACCCCTCGACAAGGACGGCACCGGCGAGCTGGCCGGTGCGATCGCCGAGTCGTTCGGCTCCTTCGCCAAGTTCAAGGCCCAGCTGACCAAGGCCGCGGCGACCACCCAGGGTTCGGGCTGGGGCGTCCTCGCGTACGAGCCGGTCAGCGGGCGGCTCATCGTCGAGCAGATCTATGACCACCAGGGCAACGTCGGCCAGGGTTCGGTGCCTGTGCTCGTCTTCGACGCCTGGGAGCACGCCTTCTATCTGCAGTACAAGAACCAGAAGGTGGACTTCATCGAGGCGATGTGGAAGGTCGTCAACTGGCAGGACGTGGCGAAGCGTTACGCCGCGGCCAAGGAGCGCGCCGACGTGCTGCTGCTCGCACCGTGACGGCGCGGTGCTCATGACGTCCTGCTCGTGATCGTCTTCTCAACCTTCACCTGCGGGCGGATGAAAAGCAGCCGGCCTCCGCGAGGACATGACTCGCGGAGGCCGGCTGCCGGCGTCGTTCACCCCAGGACTTCGGCCGAAGGCTCAAGAAGGCGCAAGAAGACTCAACAGGCCTGAAGAAGGCCGAAGAAGGCTCAGTCGAAGATCGGGCCCTGGGTACGCGTCCGCTTGATCTCGTAGAAGCCGGGGATCGAGGCGACCATCAGGGTGCCGTCCCAGAGCTTCGCCGCCTCGTCGCCCTTGGGCGCCGGGGTGACGACCGGGCCGAAGAACGCGATCTGCTCGCCATCGGCGCCGGGGACCGCGATGACCGGGGTGCCGACCTCCTGGCCGACCATGTCGATGCCCTCGTGGTGGGAGGCGCGCAGCTCCGCCTCGTAGTCGAAGGGGCTCTGGTCCGCGTAATCGAGCAGTTCGGCGGGCAGCCCCACCTCGTCCAGCGCGGCCGCGATGGCCTCCCGGGTCGGGCCCTGGCCCTCGTTGTGGAAACGGGTGCCGAGCGCGGTGTACAGCTTGCCGACGATCTCATCGCCGTGCTTCTGCTGGGCGGCGATGACGACCCGCACCGGCGCCCAGGCCCTGACGGCCAGCATCTCGCGGTACTCGTCGGACAGCTCGTCGAGCCGGTCCTCGTTGAGGACGGCCAGGCTCATCACGTGCCAGCGGACCTCGACATCCCGGACCTTCTCGACCTCAAGCATCCAGCGGGACGTCATCCACGCCCAGGGGCACAGCGGATCGAACCAGAAGTCGACGGGGGTCTTCTCGGACATGTCTCTCCTCGGGATGCGCACTTCTCGACACTTCTCCACTGCGGCAACTCTTCTGCTGCAACACCCCCGGTCGGCCCCGCCATTCCCGGCTGCCTCCCCCGAGCGGCGCGTGGGAGGATTCGGACAACGGATCGTATACACGAAGGAGTGCCCGTGCCCGGTGAGAATCTGTCCCGCGACGAAGCCCGGAGGCGGGCCGAGCTCCTCTCTGTCGACGGGTACGCGGTCGCCCTCGATCTGCGCTCGGCGGTCGGGGACGGCCCGGGCGACGAGCCGCGCACCTTCCGCTCGGTGACGACCGTGCGGTTCCGCTCGGCCGAGGCGGGCGTCTCCACCTTCGCCGATCTGATCGCTCCGTCGGTGACGTCGGTGAAGCTGAACGGGCGGGAGCTGGACCCGGCCGCCGTCTTCGACGGGTCCCGGATCGCGCTCGACGGGATCGCCACCGAGAACCTCCTGGTCGTGGACGCGCAGTGCGCGTACAGCAGGACCGGCGAGGGCCTGCACCGCTTCGTCGACCCGGAGGACGGCGAGGTCTATCTGTACACGCAGTACGAGCCCGCCGACTCGCGCCGGGTCTTCGCCAACTTCGAACAGCCCGACCTGAAGGCGACCTACGAGTTCGAGGTGACCGCGCCCGACGGCTGGACGGTGTGGAGCAACGGCGTCGGCGAGCAGACCGACGGGGTGTGGAGCTTCGCCGAGACCAAACCGATCTCCACGTACATCACCGCGGTCGTCGCCGGCCCGTACCACCACGTGACGGATGTCTACCGCCGGACCCTGGAGGACGGGACCGAGCTGGAGATCCCGCTCGGCGCGCTCTGCCGCAAGGGCCTTGCCAGGCACTTCGACGCCGATGACATCTTCCTGGTGACCAAGCAGGGTCTCGACTTCTTCCACGACCACTTCGACTACCCGTACCCCTTCGGCAAGTACGACCAGGCCTTCGTGCCCGAGTACAACCTCGGAGCGATGGAGAACCCGGGTCTGGTGACGTTCCGCGAGGAGTACATCTACCGGGGCAAGGTGACGCGTGCCGCGTACGAGCGCAGGGCCAACGTCATCCTGCACGAGATGGCCCACATGTGGTTCGGCGATCTCGTCACCATGGTCTGGTGGGACGACCTGTGGCTGAAGGAGTCCTTCGCGGACTTCATGGGCTCCTTCTCGATGGTGAACGCCACCCGCTTCACCGACGGCTGGATCACCTTCGCCAACAACCGCAAGGCCTGGGCGTACCGCGCCGACCAGCTGCCGTCCACCCATCCGGTCACGGCCGACATCCGTGACCTGGAGGACGCCAAGCTCAACTTCGACGGGATCACCTACGCCAAGGGCGCCTCGGTGCTCAAGCAGCTGGTCGCCTACGTCGGGCAAGACGCCTTCCTGGAGGGCGCCCGCCGCTACTTCAAGCGGAACGCGTACGGGAACACCCGCCTCGGCGATCTGCTGTCCGTACTGGAGGAGACCAGCGGCCGGGACATGGTGTCCTGGTCGCGCTCCTGGCTCCAGACGGCCGGGGTCAACTCGCTGACGCCCGCCATCGTCCACGACGCGGAGTGCCGCATCACGGAGCTGGCCGTGCTGCAGGACGCGGCCGACTCGCACCCCGAACTCCGGCCCCACCGGGTCGCTGTCGGGCTGTACCGGATCGAGGACGGGGCGCTGGTGCGGTACGCGCGCGCCGAGGCCGACGTGTCGGGCCCGCGTACGGTCGTGGCCGAACTGGCCGGTGCCGAGCGGCCCGATCTGGTGCTGGTCAACGACGACGACCTCACGTACTGCAAGATCCGCTTCGACGAGGGCTCCCTGGACACGCTGCGCGAGCACCTCGGCGACATCACCGATCCGCTCGCGCGGGCGCTCTGCTGGTCGGCGCTGTGGAACCTGACCCGGGACGCGCTGATGCCGGCCCGGGACTTCATCGCGCTGGTGCTGCGGTTCGCGGGCCGCGAGTCGGACATCGGCGTGCTCCAGATGCTGCACGCCTGGGCGCGGAGCGCGCTGCTGCACTACGCGGCGCCCGACTGGCGCGAGGAGGGCGGGCAGCTGCTCGCCGAGGGCGCGCTGCGCGAACTGCGGCTGGCCGAGCCCGGCAGCGAGGCCCAGCTGACCTGGGCACGGTTCTTCGCGGCCACCGCGACGACGGGCACCGACTTCCAGCTGATCCAGGGGCTGCTCGACGGCACGGCGAAGGTCGACGGGCTCGATGTGGACCAGGAGCTGCGCTGGGAGCTGCTGGCCCCGCTCGCCTCGCACGGTGTCGCCGATGAGCAGGGCATCGCGGCGGAGCTGGCCCGCGACGACACGGCGTCCGGCAAGCGGCACGAGGTGCGCGCGCTGGCATCGCGCCCATCGGCGGAGGTCAAGGCCGAGGCCTGGCAGGCGCTCGTGGAGTCCGACACGCTCTCCAACGCGCTGGTGGAGGCGACGATCGGCGGGTTCGGGCAGGCGTCGCAGCGTGAGCTGACCGCCCCGTACGCGGCGAAGTACTTCGAGGTCATCGAGCGCATCTGGACCGAGCGTTCGATCCAGATCGGGATGCTCGTCGTGCGGGGCCTCTTCCCCGGGCTGCAGGACAACCGGTCGACGCTGGACGCGACGGACGCCTGGCTGGAGGGGCACCAGGACGCGGCGCCCGCGCTGCGCCGGCTCGTCCTGGAGGCGCGGGACGACCTGGCGCGTGCGCTGCGCGGCCAGGAGTGCGACGCCGGCGCGGGGTCCGCGGCCGCGGCCGTCTGAGAGGCCGCACCGCGGTCTGAAAAGCAGTCGGCTGCTCCATGAGCGGGCCGTCGCCCTGGGCCAATCGGGCGACGGCCTGCTCGGCCATCGAACGCGCTTACTTTAGGACGGTGTTGTCCGGTTTTGCCGACAGTTGTGTAACAGGGGTTAGCGGGCGGCGGGACCATGGGCATCTCCGGTGCATGAACCGCGATACCTCCCTCTGCGGGGAGACCTCGTCCCCGCTCTCCCCCCGTTCCCCCGGTCACTCCGCCGGCGTCCACAGCAGGGTGCTCTCGGCGCCGCAGCTGCGCGAGCACGGAGTGACGGCGGCCCGCGCGGCCGCCCAGTGCCGGCCCGGAGGCCCCTGGCAGCAGCTGCTGCCAGGGGTCTTCGTGCTGCACCCGGGCCCGCCGACCGGCGAGGAACGGCTGCACGCCGCGCTGCTGTACGCGGGGCGGCCCCCGGCGGAACGCTCCGGGAAGGTGCCGTCCCAGCCGCGCCGCGGGGTGGGGCAGGACGCTCCGGCGCACAACCCTTCGGCCCAGGGCAGTCCGGCGGCCGGTCCTGTCCCGTACGGCAACACGATGGTCACCGGCCTCGCGGCGCTCGCGCTGCACCGCTTCTCGGCCGCTCCCCCGCTGATCTCCGTCGACCGGATCGATGTGCTGGTGCCGCGCACCCGCAGGCTCCGCTCCACGGGCTGCGCCCGGATCGTCCGGGCGCACACCCTGCCAGGGGCCCAGCAGATCGCCGGGGTGCCGGTGGCGCCGGTGGAACGGGCCCTGGCCGACGCGGTCGCCGAGCTCTCGGACGCGGACGCGGTACGCCGGCTCCTCACCGAGGCCGTACGCGGCGGGCACTGTGAACCGGCCATCCTGGTCCGAGAACTGACTCTGGCCCGGCTGCTCTCGCGCGAGCAGGTGTCGGACGCGGTGGACTCGCTGCTCGCTGAGGGGCGTTCGCTCGCCGAGGACCGGCTCTACGGTCTGGTGCGCGACCACGCGCTGCCCGATCCGCTGTGGAACGTGGAGCTGCGGCTGCCCGGCGGGCCCTCGCTCGGCGGTGTGGACGCCTACTGGCCCGACGAGGCGGTGGCCGTGGAGCTGGACACCCGGCCGGTGCCCCGTGCGCGTTCCGGTCACGGGGCGGCAGGTGCGGCCGGCGACGATGCGGACGTGCTCGGTTCGCCGTACGCCCGCAAGCGCGACCATCTGGAGCGGCTCGGCATCACCGTCGTGCATCTGACGCCGGCCAAGCTGCGTGACGCACCGGCGCAGCAGGCGACGGTGGTGCGCACCGCCCTGATGGCCGCCGAGGACCGCGCGCCCGCCGCCCGTGTGGTGATCCTGCCCCGCTGACCCGGCGGTCGGGCGCCGCGAACGGCGGCGCCCCGGGGCGCGGATCAGCGCTTCTTGAGGACCAGTTCGGTGTTGCGGTCGCCTGCCGTGCCCGAGAGGTCCGTACGGGCGCCGGGCGCGTTGAAGGAAAGCTCCCGGTACAGCGCGGCGAGGCCGGTCTGGGAGAGGTCGGTGAAGTCCGTGCGGTGCGGCGCAGCCGACTCGACCAGGGTGGTAAAGAGCGAGAGCGTGCCGTCCTTGTTGTCGACCAGCTCGAAGACCCGGGCGAGCTGCGGGAAGTCGATGTGCGACGCGGTGGTGACCTCCCAGAAGGAGCCGTGCGGCTGGATCTTGTTGCGGTGGCTGTGGCCGTTGATCCAGGCGACCGCGTTGCGGTGCTTGCCCAGCAGGGCGACGATCTCGTCGCCCGAGTGGTTCCGCTCGCCGGGACGGGCCGGGTCGGGGTGGGTGTTGGTGATGGTCCAGCTGTTGTGGTGGCTGAAGACCAGGACGTGTTCGTCCGCATGGGCCTTGAGCGTCCGCTCCAGCCAGTTCAGCTGCGCGGTGCCGACCGTGCCGGTGAAGTGGCCGCCCCTGCCGGTGGTGTCGAGGCTGATCCCGAGGACGCCGGGTGCGACCCGGAAGGTGTAGTAGAGGGTGTCGCTGTCGAGGTTGGCCCGGGTGTAGCCGTGTCCCACCGGCCCGGCGCCCGCGTGTGCGGGGTCGAGGTGGGCGGTGAGGTACTCGCGCGGGGTGAAGGGGGCACGGGCCGGGTCCGGGGTGATGTGGCGCAGGTCCTTGCCGTGTCTGCGGACCAGGGCGGCGAAGTGGCTGCCGTCGAAGTCCCCGTTCCGCTGGTCCGTGACCAGCTGGGTCCGCGCCTCGGCGGCCGGGATCTCGTACAGCTTCCGCCCGCCGGCCGCGAAGTCGGCCAGGAAGTGGCCCCGGGCCGCCATGGATCCGCTGGTGAGCGAGTCGTGGTTGCCGACGGTCGAGTACCAGGGCATACGCAGCCCCGGGCTGTTCACGGAGCGGACGGCCGCGGCGAGGAAGCCCTCGATGCGCGGGAAGCCGCGCTGCTTGTCCGTGTCGCGCAGGGCCGTGTCCGGGTGCCAGAAGTGCTTGATGCCGGAGTCCTGGACCCCTTCGTAGCGGTGCGGGTCACCGGTGTTGGGGGTGATACGGCCCCCGCTCATCACCTTGAGGAACCAGCCGAGTTCGGCGTGGGAGTTGTTGTCGGTGTTGTCCCCCGTGGTCATCACGAAGGAGAGCGGCGCCCCGGTGGCGGGGCCCGCGCGCAGCGCGTTGACGCGCTCGACCAGGGACACCGCGCCGGGCACCGTGAGCGCTTCCTGCGGGCGCCAGGCTGCGATGTCCGCGGGGCGCAGGAACTCGCCGCGCACCGGGTGCTGGACGTCGGTGAGGTGCAGGTCGGTGAGCTGGACGAAGGCGGCGAGCGTGGTGCGCCGGGTGGCGCGCCCGGCGCCCGCGGCGGCGAGCCCGTCCCGTACGACCCGGTCCCAGCCGGGGCCGTCGCCCAGCCACCGGTAGCCGGTGCCGGGATGGCCGGTGCGGGGGGCCGCCGATGTGAGCAGGGTGGTGCCGGCCGGTGACGGCGCGGCGGGCGTGGTGGGTACGGAGCGGAGTGCGGCGGGTACGGCGGCGCCGGGCGCGGCCGGTGCGGGGGCGGCGGAAGCGCCGCTCCCGCTCCCGATGGCCGTGCCGACGCCGGCCGATACGGCTGCGGCCCCGGCGACGGCGAGAAAGGCGCGGCGGTCGAGCGCGCGGGCGGCGGAACGCATACGTGACATGACTCGGTCTCCCCGGGTGCGGACGCGTCTCCAACAGCGGCGGGGCTGGAATTTCCCCGCTCCTACGGATGGTTGGCAGCGGGCATGACCTGTGCGTGAACGAGGCCGCAACAGGCAACACCGATCACCGCACAGGGATCACCCGCTGCCGTCGGAGCGCCCGGCATCGGGGCACATCGGCCCGGCGGTCCCGGCCTGCATCTGTCCGTCAGGGCCGCCTCGCGCCCCGGTGGGCCGGAGTTGCCCTGCCTCATGCCGCTATGACCGGGGTGGCGTATGGCGGAAGACCGCCAAGGAGTGGCCACCCGGCGGACAACTCTCCCCAAGAGAGGGTCATTTAGGTAAAGCTCCGGTCATCAAGCTCCGGATTCCGGACCTTTTCTTCCACATACAGGGATGTAGATGAGCCTCGAATTCCCCAGCTCCATAACCCGGGCGAGACGCACGGCCCGGGTCGCCGCCGCCGCGGGCGTGGTCCTCGCCCTCGCCGCGGCCGGAGTCGCACCCGCGGTCGCCGCCGCGGGTCAGGACGGTCCCGCGCCCGCCGGCGTGAAGGCCGCGAAGCCCACCGGGCCGGCCTCCGCCAAGCTCGGCGCGTCCGACGCACAGCTGCTCGGCCGGGCCGAGCAGGACGGTACGAAGTCCGTGACCGTCATGGTGGCCACCGCCCCGGGCGCCACCGCCCAGGTCCGCAAGCAGTTCGACGCCGTTCCCGGCGCGGTCGTCGGCAGGACCGACGACAAGCTGGGGTACGTGAGGGCCACCCTGCCGACTCCCAGGGCGGGTTCGGCCATCGCGGCGGCCGGGAAGCTCTCATCCGTCCACGGGATCGACCTCAAGCAGGAGATCCAGCTGGACGACCCGACCCCGGCCGGTGACACCGCGAAGGGCGCCAAGTCCAGTGCGTCGGCCGGACCGTACTCCGCTCCGGGCCGGAAGACCCCGGCCAGGAACCCGTACAACCCGTCCTTCGAGACGGGCGCCGTGGACTTCGTGAAACAGCACCCGAAGTCCGACGGCCGGGGCGTGACCATCGGCATCCTCGACTCCGGTGTCGACCTGGGCCACCCGGCGCTGCGGAAGACCAGCACCGGCGAGCGGAAGATCGTCGACTGGGTGACCGCGACGGACCCGGTGTCCGACGGCGACGGCACCTGGCTGCGGATGAACAGCGCCGTGACGGGCCCGGCCTTCACCGCGGCGGGCCGCACCTGGCGGGCCCCGGCCGGTTCGTACCGCTTCCAGACCTTCGCCGAGAAGGTCACCACCGGCGGCGACGAGGCGGGCGACCTCAACCGGGACGGCGACACCACCGACGTGTGGGGCGTGCTCTACGACCCGGCCGCCGGGACCGTACGGGTGGATCTGAACGGTAACGGTGACTTCACCGACGACGTCGCGATGAAGCCGTACAAGGACAAGTTCCAGATCGGCTACTTCGGCAAGGACGACCCGAGGACGGAGGTCGCCGAGCGGGTCCCCTTCGTGGTCGAGGACCGGAAGAACGTCGTCTACAACGCGGCGGGCGACACGTCCGACTACGTCAACATCGGTGTCATCCAGGGCGAGCACGCCACCCATGTCGCGGGCATCACCGCGGCGAACGGCCTGTTCGGCGGCGCGATGAACGGTGCGGCGCCGGGCGCCAGGATCGTCTCGTCGCGTGCCTGCACCTGGAGCGGCGGCTGCACCAACGTCGCCCTCACCGAAGGGATGATGGACCTCGTCGTCAACCGCGGCGTGGACATCGTGAACATGTCGATCGGCGGGCTGCCCCCGCTCAACGACGGCAACAACGCACGGGACGAGCTCTACAAGCGCCTCATCGACACCTACGGCGTCCAGCTCGTCATCTCGGCGGGCAACGAGGGCCCCGGCCTCAACACCATCGGCGACCCCGGCCTGGCCGACCACGTGATCTCCGTCGGCGCGACCATCTCCAAGGAGACCTGGGCCGCCGACTACGGCTCCGGCGTGACGAAGAAGAACGACATGATGCCGTTCTCCTCACGCGGCCCGCGGGAGGACGGCGGCTTCACTCCGACGCTCTCCGCGCCCGGCGCCGCCATCAACTCCACCCAGACCTGGCTGCCCGGCGCTCCGGTGAAGGAGGCGGGCTACTCGCTGCCCGCCGGGTACTCGATGCTCCAGGGCACCTCGATGGCGGCCCCGCAGGCCGCCGGCGCGAGCGCACTGCTCCTCTCGGCCGCGAAGCAGCAGCACATCGAGCTGCCCCCGGCCGATCTGCGCACCGCCCTCACCAGCACCGCCACCCACATCAAGGGCGTCCCCGCGCACGCCGAGGGCGCGGGCCTGATCAACATCGTCGGGGCCTGGAAGACCATCAGGAAGGGCGCGGACTCGAAGCAGGGCGCCGCGCACGAGTACACGGTCCAGGCTCCGGTCGACACCGCGATCGACGACGCCCTGAAGACCCCGGGCCGCGGCACCGGCATCTACGACCGCGAGGGCGGTCTGAAGGCCGGGCAGCAGAAGACGTACAAGGTGACGGTCGTGCGGACCACCGGGCCCGACCGGCCCGTCACGCACCGGCTGACCTTCCGGAACAACGACGGCACCTTCTCGCTCGCAGGACCGGCACAGGTGTCCCTGCCGCTGGGCAGGGCGGTGACCGTGACCGTCCGGGCGAAACCGGCCTCGGCCGGGGTGCACAGCGCCATCCTCCAGCTCGACGACCCGAGGACGGTGGGCACCGACCAGCAGATCATGGCCACCGTGGTCGTCTCGGAGCCGCTCGCCAAGCCCTCGTACACCGTCAAGCACTCCGGCTCGGTGCAGCGCAACAGCACCACGTCGTACTTCCTGACGGTGCCGGAGGGCGCCAAGGCCCTTGAGGTCGGGATGAGCGCGCTGCGGTCGGGCAGCCAGACCCGGTTCATCTCGATCCACCCGTACGGGGTTCCGGTGGACGACACCGGGACGCCCAGCTGCTACCCGAACTACGACAACCCGGCCAACACCTGCCGTCCGGAGCTGCGCTCCTACCCGGACCCGGCACCGGGCGTCTGGGAGATCGAGGTCGAGGCCCGCCGTACCTCGCCCTACCTCGACAACCCGTACAAGCTGGATGTGGCGCTGCTCGGCGCCGCCTTCGACCCGGCCGTGCAGACCCTCCCCGAGGCCGAGGCGGGCACTGCGGCCCCGGTCGACTGGACGGTCCGCAACGGCTTCGCCGCCATCGACGGCACGCTGAAGGGCGGCCCGCTCGGCTCGTCCTTCGATGCGACGCCGACGATCGAGGAGGGTGAGAGCAGGACCACCACGGTCACCGTCCCCGAGGGCGTCGACCGGTTCGACGTGTCCATCGGCGGGACCTCGGACACCGGGGCCGACCTGGATCTCTACGTCTACCGGGGCGCCGCCCAGGTCGGCTCGTCCGCGACCGGCGGCTCCGACGAGTCGGTCAGCCTGGTGAAGCCGGCCGCCGGTACGTACACCGTCGAGGTGGACGCCTACGCGGTACCTGCCGGGTCGACGACGTACGGCTACCGCGATGTGTACTTCGCGCCGTCGCTCGGCTCGGTCGAGGTCGACGCGTCGAAGGCTGTGAAGCTCGCCACCGGGGCATCGGCGAAGCTCGGTGCCCGGATCGTCGCCGCGGGACCTGCGCCCGCCGGACGTGAGCTCTTCGGCCAGGTGCAGCTGCTGAACGCCCGTGGCACGGTCGCGGGCACCGGCAGCGTCCGGATCGCGAAGGTCACACCGTAACTGTGTGAAACGCCGTAACCGTGCGGAATAAGGTGTGAACATCAGGGGAGCGGGGCAGGCGCCAGAATCGGCGCCCGCCCCGCTGTCCGTTCCCCGGACAATGGATTGGACAAGGCGCCGCCAGTCGTACGCATGATGGTGCGGCCAGCCGTGGCCGCACCATGGCCAGCAACGAAGCGCAGCAGGTGCGCAGTGAGTACGGAGGAGTCACCGTGAGGGTCGGAATCGTCGGAGCCACCGGTCAGGTCGGCACAGTCATGCGCAAGATCCTCGCTGAGCGGGAGTTCCCGGTCGACGAGCTGCGGCTGTTCGCCTCCGTGCGCTCCGCGGGCACCACCCTCGCCTGGCAGAGCAAGGGCGTCACCGTCGAGGACGCGGCCACGGCCGACTACTCCGGCCTGGACATCGTGCTCTTCTCGGCCGGCGGCGCCACCTCCAGGGCGCTCGCGGAGAAGGTCGCCGCGCAGGGGCCCGTCGTGATCGACAACTCCTCCGCCTGGCGCGGCGACCCCGAGGTCCCGCTGGTCGTCTCCGAGGTCAACCCGCACGCCATCGCCGACCGCCCCAAGGGCATCATCGCCAACCCGAACTGCACGACGATGGCCGCGATGCCGGTGCTGCGCCCGCTGCACGACGAGGCCGGTCTCGAAGCGCTGATCGTCGCCACCTACCAGGCCGTCTCCGGCTCGGGTGTGGCCGGTGTCGCCGAGCTGCACGACCAGGCGGCCAAGGTCGTCCCCGACGCCGACCGGCTGACCCACGACGGCGGCGCGGTGGACTTCCCGGAGCCCGGCGTCTACAAGCGCCCGATCGCCTTCAACGTGCTGCCGCTGGCCGGCTCGATCGTCGACGACGGCTCGTACGAGACGGACGAGGAGCAGAAGCTCCGCAACGAGTCCCGCAAGATCCTGGAGATCCCCGGGCTGAAGGTCTCCGGCACCTGCGTCCGGGTCCCGGTCTTCTCCGGCCACTCCCTCCAGATCAACGCCCGCTTCGCCCGCCCCCTCACGGTGGAGCGCGCCTACGAGCTGCTGAAGGCGGCGCCGGGCGTGGAGATCTCCGAGATCCCGACCCCCCTCCAGGCCGCCGGTACGGACCCGTCGTACGTGGGCCGCATCCGCAACGACGAGACCGTGGAGAACGGCCTGGCCCTCTTCGTCTCGAACGACAACCTCCGCAAGGGCGCCGCGCTGAACGCCGTCCAGATCGCCGAGCTGGTGGCGGCGGAGCTCAGCGCCTGAGCCCACCGCAGCACTTTTCGGGGCGGCACAAGCCCCACAGCGAGCGCACAGCCCCACGGCCGGGGCTGTGCGCTCCGCTGTTCCGCCCCTCCGCCGTCCCTTCCGCGGCCTCGCGGGACCGGGCCCGTCCCCTCCGGCCCACTCGGATGGCGCAAGGCGTGGAAGGATGAGCGGAAACGTCACATACCGAGGAGATGACCCGGGTGCCCGGCACAAATCTGACCCGCGAAGAGGCACGGCAGCGCGCGAGCCTCCTCACCGTTGACTCGTACGGGATCGACCTCGACCTCAGCGGCGCTCAGGAGGGAGGCACCTACCGGTCCGTGACCACCGTGCGCTTCCGGAGCGCCGAGGCCGGGGCCGAGACCTTCATCGACCTCATCGCGCCGACCGTGCACGAGGCCGTCCTGAACGGCACGCCGCTGGACACCGCCGCCGTCTTCAAGGACTCGCGCATCGCGCTCTCCGGGCTGCTCGCCGGCGAGAACGAGCTGCGGGTCGTCGCTGACTGCGCGTACACCAACACCGGTGAGGGCCTGCACCGCTTCGTCGACCCGGTCGACGACCAGGCGTACCTGTACACCCAGTTCGAGGTCGCCGACGCACGGCGGGTCTTCCCCAACTTCGAGCAGCCGGACCTGAAGGCGACCTTCCAGTTCACCGTGAAGGCCCCCGAGGGCTGGACCGTGATCTCCAACTCGCCGACGCCCGAACCGCGTGACCACGTCTGGGAGTTCGAGGCGACGCCGCGCATCTCGACGTACATCACGGCGCTCATCGTCGGCCCGTACCACTCGGTGCACAGCAGCTACGAGAAGGACGGCGTGTCCGTCCCGCTCGGGATCTACTGCCGTCCCTCGCTGGCCGAGTTCCTCGACTCGGACGCGATCTTCGACGTCACCCGGCAGGGCTTCGACTGGTTCCAGGAGAAGTTCGACTACGCGTACCCGTTCGCCAAGTACGACCAGCTCTTCGTGCCGGAGTTCAACGCGGGCGCCATGGAGAACGCGGGCGCGGTGACCATTCGCGACCAGTACGTCTTCCGCTCCAAGGTCACCGACGCCGCGTACGAGACACGCGCCGAGACCATCCTGCACGAGCTGGCGCACATGTGGTTCGGCGACCTGGTCACGATGGAGTGGTGGAACGACCTCTGGCTGAACGAGTCGTTCGCCACGTACACCTCGATCGCGTGCCAGGCGTACGCGGACGGTTCCCAGTGGCCGCAGTCGTGGACGACGTTCGCCAACTCCATGAAGACCTGGGCCTACCGCCAGGACCAGCTGCCGTCCACGCACCCGATCATGGCCGACATCACCGACCTGGACGACGTGCTGGTCAACTTCGACGGGATCACGTACGCCAAGGGCGCATCGGTGCTCAAGCAGCTCGTCGCCTATGTCGGCATGGACGAGTTCTTCCAGGGCGTGCAGGCGTACTTCAAGGAGCACGCCTTCGGCAACACCCGCCTCGCGGACCTGCTCGGCGCGCTGGAGAAGACCTCGGGGCGCGATCTGAAGGCCTGGTCGACGGCGTGGCTGGAGACCGCCGGGATCAACATCCTGCGCCCGGAGATCGAGGTCGACGGCGCCGGCCACATCACCTCCTTCGCCGTACGGCAGGAGGCGCCCGAGCTGCCCGCTGGTGCCAAGGGCGAGCCGACGCTGCGCCCGCACCGCATCGCCATCGGCTGCTACGACCTGGACGAGGACGGCAAGCTCGTCCGTACGAACCGGATCGAGCTGGACGTCGAGGGCGAGCGCACCGAGGTGCCGTTCCCGCAGGACACCCCGCGCCCCGCGGTGATCCTGCTCAACGACGACGACCTCTCGTACGCGAAGGTGCGCCTCGACGAGGAGTCGCTGCGCGTCGTCACCGAGCACCTGGGCGACTTCGCCGAGTCGCTGCCGCGCGCCCTGTCCTGGGCGTCCGCCTGGGACATGACCCGCGACGGCGAGCTGGCCACCCGCGACTACCTGGCGCTCGTCCTGTCCGGGATCTCCAAGGAGTCGGACATCGGCGTCGTCCAGTCGCTGCACCGCCAGGTGAAGCTGGCACTCGACATGTACGCGGACCCCGCCTGGCGCGAGGCCGGTCTGACCCAGTGGACGGACGCGACGCTGGCACATCTGCGTTCCGCCGACGCGGGCAGCGACCACCAGCTGGCGTGGGCCCGTGCGTTCGCCGCGACGGCCCGTACGCCGCTCCAGCTCGATCTGCTGAACGGGCTGCTCGAAGGCGAGGAGACGATCGAGGGTCTGGCCGTCGACACCGAGCTGCGCTGGGCGTTCGTGCACCGGCTGGCCGCGGTCGGCCGGTTCGACGAGGAGGAGATCGCGGCCGAGCTGCAGCGCGACCGGACGTCCGCGGGTGAGCGGCACGCGGCGAGCGCCCGTGCCGCGCGTCCGACGGAGGCCGCCAAGGCGGAGGCGTGGGCGTCGGTCGTGGAGTCCGACCAGCTCCCCAACGCCGTCCAGGAAGCGGTCATCGGCGGCTTCGTCCAGACCGACCAGCGCGAGGTGCTCGCCCCGTACACGGAGAAGTACTTCGCGGCGGTCAAGGACGTCTGGGAGTCCCGCAGCCACGAGATGGCCCAGCAGGTCGCGATCGGGCTCTACCCGGCGCTCCAGGTGTCGCAGGAGACGCTGGACGCGACGGACGCCTGGCTGGAGTCCGCCGGGCCGAACGCCGCGCTGCGCCGGCTGGTGTCCGAGTCGCGCTCGGGCGTGGAGCGGGCCCTGCGGGCCCAGGCTGCGGACGCGGCCGCGGCGCGCGCGTAAGGCTGTGTGCGCATAAAGCTGTGTGCGCATAACGCTGTGTGCGCATAGGGCTGTGGGGCGCGCGTAGAGCCGTGGCGCGCGCGTAGAGCCGTGGCGCGCGCCCGGGAATGAGTGCGGGGCGGGTGGTCGGGGTCCGGCAGGACCTCAGCCACCCGCCCCTTCCTCTGTGCGGGTTTCCCCCCGGCCTCCGGACAGAGGTGTCAGCGGTGCGCGAGGGTCAGGACGCGTTGTAGCGGCGGCGCAGCTCCGCAGTGCCCGCCTCGGTGAAGGTGCCGTGCAGGCGCATCCGCGCCACCCCGCCGTCCGGGAAGGTGTCCAGGCGTACGTGGGTGACGACCGCCTCGGACGGCAGCTTGAAGCGGTGCAGGGTGTCGGGCTGCAGCTTGGTCCGCGGGATGATCTCGAACCACTCGCCCGACTCGCCGTCGCGGCCGCTCAGCGCGATCCAGCCGGCGGCGTTGCCCTTGAGGTAGGCGGTGTCGATCTCCACGGCACGTACGGCACCCTGGGCGGCCAGCCGGAACCGTACCCAGTCGTTGGTGTCGCGGACGCGGCGACGGCGGTTCTCCCAGCCGTCGTCCATCTTGCGGGAGGTGCCGGGCAGGATGATCTGGGTCGGCGAGGAGTAGAAACGGTCCGACGCGTCCTCGTAGGCGGCGCCGTTGAGCACCGAGACCAGGTCGACCGTGGAGAGCAGGTCGAGCCACTCGGGGTCGGGCACGACCTCGCCGTGCACGCGGAGGCGGGCGACACCGCCGTCGGGGTGCTGGCAGAGCCGGACGTGGGTGTAGACGCGCTCGCCGGTGATCTCGAAGGCGTTGGCCGCGTGGCCGAGCACGGGGGAGCGCGGGACGATCTCCTCCCACTTCACGTCGTCGGCGAGCAGCTCATCGGGGCTCGGGGAGCCTTCCACCGTGGCGCCCTGGATCGATATCTGCTGCGGGTAGTTGCCGCGGAAGTGGGCGGTGTCGACGATGATCCCGCGGATGACGCCGGGGGCGCCGAGGCGGACGAGCGCCCAGTCGTGGTCGTCCGGGGTCGGGAAGGGCGTCTCGGCGGACGCACCGCGCCGGCGGCGGGTCTCCCAGCCGTCCATGATCTTGCCCTTGTGACCGAAGTGCTCGGGGTCGAAGACGGCGCGCTCGCGGACGAGCAGGTTCTCGCGCTCGGCGAAGAACTCGTCGTTGGCGGCGACGACACCCGCACCGAGGCGGCGGTCAGCCAGGTCGACCAGCTCGGTGAAGGCGTGGTCCCCCGAGCGGTAGTCGGCGTACGGGTCGCCGCCGCCGTAGGGGGCCGCGTCGTTGGCGTGGGGATCCTGGGAGCTCGCTGCATCGGTGGAAGTCATGCTCCGACTGTCACCCAGAACCAACGATCACGTCCATCGAAAGTTTCCACAGAATCCATTCAGTGGATCTGAACAATGCTACGGGTGGCCGCCCTGCCCGTCCGCGACCTCGCGCAGCGCGTCCAGCACCCGGCCGACCGCGGCACCCTCCTCGGCCCCGCGCCGCACCGCGGCGATCACATGGCGCTGCGGCTGGTCGGCGCTGAGCACCCGGGTCACCACCCCGCTGCGGCGCTCGCCGCCCACCGCCATCCTGGGCACCAGCGCGACCCCCATCTCCGCCTCCACCATGGCCAGGATCGCCGTCCAGCCGGCCGCGCTGTGCGCCTGCTCGGGGACGAATCCGGCGGCCTCGCAGGCCGCCGTGGTGATCTCCGACCAGGGGCCGCTGCCGCCGAAGATCCACGCCTCACCGGAGAGGTCCGCGAGCCGCAGCCCCTCGGCCGCGGCCAGCGGGTGCCCGGCGGGCAGCGCCACGTCGAGCGGGTCGGCGAGCAGCGGTACCCGCGTGAAGCGCGGGTCGCGGGCGGTCGGGGCGTGGGCCGCGAGAGAGATCGCCAGGTCGACGTCGCCGCCCGAGAGCAGCTCGTACGCCTCGGCCGCCTCCGCCTCCCGGATGCGGACCTCGACGGCGGGGTGGCTGCGGCGCAGCGCGGCCACCGCGGGGACCACCAGGGCGGGAACCGCGGTGGAGAAGGCGCCCACCCGGACCTCGCCCGCCTCCCCCTGGAGGTAGCCGGCCAACTCGGCGTCCGCGCGCTCCAGCTGGGCGAAGACCGCCTCGGCGTGCCGGAGCACCAGATGGGCGGCGTCGGTGAGCCTGACCCGTCTGCCGTGCGCCACGAGCAGTGGTACGCCGAGCTGCTTCGCCAGGTTGGAGAGCTGCTGGGAGACGGCCGACGGGGTCATCCTGAGCACCTCGGCGGTGGCCGTGACGGTGCCGCGCTCGCTCAGGGTGCGGAGGATCTGGAGCTTCCGGATGTCCCACTCGGTCATGCCCGCAACCTATCCCCCGCGGGTCACCTCACCGGGCCCGGAAGATCCGGGGCGGAACGCAGAGGTGCCGCGGGACCGGTCGGGCGGCTCCGCGGCACATCGGGTCAAGAGGGCGGGTGTGAGGCCCTCTTGCTCAGATCTTCTTGTTCAGGCCTTCTTACGGGACTTGTCGAGGACCATCACCAGTCCGGCAATGATCCCGAACAGCACGAGAGGTGTGATCACAAAGAGGCCGATCGTGTCGAAGACACTCAGGCCCGGACCGGGGTCGTCGCCGTCGTCGCGGGTCAGCGCGAGCGCGGGGGACGACATGAGCAGCATCATCAGCGTCGTACCGGCTGCTACGGCTCCGGCGCGCAGGGCGTTCTTCTTGTCCACGGACCAAACGTAGCGAACGGCTAAGTGGTCTGCGCGCCCGGGGGTGCCGTACGCGGCCGGAACTCAGCCATCAGGCGGTGTAGACGGGGTGAAGCGGCCACTTCCTCCAGGGTCATGGGCCTGCCCTGCGGCCCGGCGACCGGCAGCCGCCAGTTGGGATACTCGTCCCAGGTGCCGGGGAGATTCTGCGGCCTGCGGTCCCCCACCGCGTCCGGCAGCCAGATGCCCGTCATCCGGGCCGGGGTGCGCAGCAGGAAGCGGTGGACCGCGCGGACCTCCCCCTCCTCGTCGCCCGAGCCCTCGGGCAGCAGCCCGAGCCGGGAGAGGAAGCCGAGCCACTCGGCGAGTTCAGCCTTGTCCTCGGCCTGTTCCTGGCCCAGCGGGCGGGTCAGCAGGCCCAGGCGGTGGCGGAGTTCGACATGTTCACCGGTCAGCCGGGCCGCTGTGGACGGCAGATCGTGGGTGGTGACCGTCGCCACACACTCCTCGCGCCACATCTCCGGCGGCAGCGGCCGGCCCGTGCCGCTCCAGTCGCGCTCGAACCAGAGCACCGAAGTGCCCAGCACACCGCGGCGCGAGAGGGATTCACGGACGCCCGGCTCGACCGTGCCGAGGTCCTCGCCGATGACGGCCGCGCCCGCGCGGTGGGCCTCCAGCGCGAGTACGGCCAGCATCGCGTCGGCGTCATAACGGACATACGTTCCGGTGGTGGGGTCGCCGCCCGCGGGTACCCACCAGAGCCGGAAGAGCCCCATCACATGGTCGATCCGGAGCGCGCCCGCGTTCCGCAGGATGCCTCTGAGCAGCCCTCGGTAGGGCGCGTAGCCGGTCGCGGCGAGCGCGTCCGGGCGCCAGGGCGGCAGACCCCAGTCCTGGCCGCGGGCGTTGAAGGCGTCCGGCGGGGCGCCGACGGACATCCCCGCGGCGAAGGTGGACTGCTGGGCCCAGGCGTCCGCGCCGTCCGGATGCACCCCGACGGCGAGGTCGTGGACCAGGCCGGTCTCCATGCCCGCCTCGCGGGCGGCGCGCTGGGCATCGGCGAGCTGGGCGTCGGTCAGCCAGGCGAGCCACATATGGAAGTCGACGCGGTGCTGAAGTGCGGCGCGGGCGCGGGCCGTCCCGTGCGAGCGGGGGTCGCGGAGCGGCGCGGGCCAGGTGTGCCAGTCGGGTCCGTGCTCCTCCGCCAGCGCGCACCAGGTGGCGTAGTCCTCCAGCGGGCGGCCCTGGTCGGCGAGGTAGTCGGCGTAGGCGGCGCGTCTGCCGGGGCCGAGCGGCACCTCGTAGACCAGCTCCAGGGCCTCCTTCTTCAGCGCCCACACCGCGTCGCGGTCGATCAGCGCGCCCCGGTCGAGCACCGCCTCCCGCAGCACGGCGGCCCGGCGGAGATGGCTGCGGTCCTCGACGTACGCGTACTCGGGAACGGCCTCGACCCGCAGGTGGACGGGGTCCGGGAAGCGCCGCGACGACGGCCGGTAGGGCGAGGGGTCGGTGGGCGCTCCGGGCGCTGCCGCATGGAGCGGATTGACCTGGACGAATCCGGCGCCGTGCACCCGCCCCGACCAGGCGGCGAGATCGGCCAGGTCGCCGAGGTCGCCCATGCCCCAGGAGCGTGCGGACAGCAGGGAGTAGAGCTGCACCAGGAAGCCGTGGCTGTGGCCCGGCGGCTGCGGCACGCGTTCCGGCGCGACCACGAGTGTGGCCCGCACACTGCGCCCGTCGGCCGCCTGGGCATGCAATCGGTGCACGCCGAGCGGCAGTTCCTGCCACTTGTCGAGGGTGCCGCCCTGCTCGGTCTCGATCCGCAGCCGGGTGCCGGGCGGGAGGTCGCGTACGGCCGGGGGGCGCTCACCGGGTCTGGCCACCACGGTCGGCGGCAGCAGCCGGTCCGCCAGGGCCGCCTCGTGCCGGGCGAGCGCCGCACTGACCGCCTCCGGTGTCGACGCGTCGATGTCGAGCGCGGCGAGCACAGCGATGACGGTGGTGTCGGAGACCGGGACGGTGACGTCCTCGGACGGTGCGTAGCTGGTGGCGACTCCATGCAGCGCGGCGAGCCTGGCAAGGCTCATGCGGACTCCCCGTTCAGGCTGCGGTCAGACCCCGGCAGCCGTTCCGTATGCGGTGGGCTCACTGGTCAACGGGGTGAAGTCAGCGAGCGGCGGTTCGCTGGTGAGGGGTGCGACATCGGAGAGCGGGGGCTCGCTCGTCAGCGGCAGCTCCATGGAGCTGGTGCTCGCGTCGGGGTCGGGCATCAGGTCCGGCACGAGCTCCGGAACGGTCTCCGGGACGGGTTTGGACAGGGCCGAGAGCAGAAGCTGCGCTGAAGCGGCCACGAGAATCTCCGTAAGGTCGGCGACGAGGTTGGACTCAAGCCCTACCCAGCGGGCGCGGCCCCATCCGTATTCGTCTCACCAACGTGCGCCGGGTCACATTCCGTTCCCCGCAGACGAAATTGTCCACACCTCCACCGGATCGGGCAATTCGGCACACCACCCGACCACTCTGGCGCGCACCCGGAAACCCGCTCAGCCCCTGCGGCGACTGGGCGCGGACGGGTAAAGCGATGAGGCGATCACCCGATGAAGCAATGAACCGGTGAGGCGATAAAAAGTTGACGCGATCAACCGGTGACGCGATGAAACGGTGACGCGATCAACCGGTGAGGCGATGAACCGGTGGGCGCATCAATCGATGAGGCGATGAACCGATGACCTGTGCGGCGGCGATAGGGAGAGCGTGAGACTGTTCCGCTCCCTGGGGGGAGACCACGACGACGCCGGGGACGCGGCGCTGCTGCGAGCCGTGGCCAAGGGCGATCCGGCCGCGCTGGCCGCGCTCTACGACCGCCACGCCGGGTGGCTGCACGCCCGGCTCACCCGACGGTGCGCCGACCCCGACGTCACGCCCTCGCCGGGACGGCCGTGCTCGCCGCCCGGGCCACCCGCAGGGAGGACACCGTCGGCTGACACGACCCGCCCCCGGCGGCCCCCGGCGGGCCCCCAGTGACGCGGGTCGTCAGGCCGAGACGCCGTCGATCCGTGCCATGGCGTCGTCCGCGCCGAACGGCTGCAGGTACGGCAGCCAGCGCGGGTCCCGGTGTCCGGTTCCGATGATGCGCCAGGCCAGGCCGCTCGGCGGGGCGGGCTGGTGGCGCAGGCGCCAGCCCAGTTCCAGCAGGTGCCGGTCGGCCTTGACGTGGTTGCAGCGGCGGCACGCGGCCACCACGTTGTCCCAGCGGTGCTGTCCGCCGCGGCTGCGCGGAATGACATGGTCGACGCTGGTTGCGACGCCACCGCAGTACATACAGCGGCCGCCGTCACGCGCGAACAGTGCCCGGCGGGTGAGCGGGACGGGCCCCCGGTAGGGGACGCGTACGAATCGCTTCAGCCGTACGACGCTGGGCGCGGGGACGATGCGGGTGGCACTGTGCATGAAGGCGCCGGATTCCTCCAGGGAGACTGCCTTGTTCTCCAGGACGAGGACGAGCGCGCGACGGAGCGGTACGACGCCGAGCGGCTCGTACGACGCGTTGAGGACCAGGACGTGCGGCACGGTGGATGCCTCCTTGTACGCCGGCGGCGCGTGGCTCGCGCCGGGACGATCTGTCCTCAGTCTCTCCTCATGCCTGGTGGAAGCGCCACCAACGTCAGGTAACGGGCTCGGAGTGTTTTCGTCCACACCTGGCCGTTCCTGACCGTTCGCGCGCTGTTCCCGGCGGTTTTCAGGGGTTGTCGGCGGTTCCCAGCCGTTCCTGCCGGTTCCCCGCGTGGGATACGTCTCTCCGCCGAACAGGTCGTCGGAAGTAGCGGTGATGCGCCGTTAGTGTGGAGGTTCTGCCCGCTTCCCCTGGAGGTTTCCGCTGTGAACGCCGTGCATGCCGTGACCTGGTCACTAGCGACGGGTGACAGCTCTCGGCCAGGTACGGCCGACTCCCTGGACGACGCTCAGAAGTCCGCGACGAATGCCGCCGACTGGGTGCAGCAGAACTGGTCCACGTGGCTCTCTATCGGACTGCGGATCATCCTGATCCTGGTCATCGCCACCGTGCTGCGCGCTCTCGTCCGGCGGGCGCTGACCCGGCTGATAGAGCACATGAACCGCAGCGCGACGGCTGTTGAAGGCACCGCTCTCGGCGGTCTCCTGGTGAACCAGGAGCGCCGTCGCCAGCGGTCCGAGGCCATCGGTTCGGTGCTGCGCTCGGTGGCGTCCTTCGTGATCCTCGGCACCGCGGCCCTGATGGTGCTCTCCACGCTCAAGATCGACCTGGCTCCACTGCTCGCGTCCGCCGGGGTCGCCGGGGTCGCGATCGGATTCGGTGCGCGCAATCTGGTCACCGACTTCCTCTCCGGCGTCTTCATGATCATGGAGGACCAGTACGGCGTCGGGGACAGCATCGACGCGGGGGTCGCGACCGGCGAGGTGATCGAGGTCGGACTGCGGGTGACCAAGCTGCGCGGTGACAACGGCGCGATCTGGTACGTACGCAACGGCGAGATCAAGCGGATCGGCAACCTCAGCCAGGGCTGGGCGACGGCGGCCGTGGACGTCCAGGTCAAGCCGACCGAGAACCTGGAGCGGCTGCGCGAGGTGATCAGCGCGGCCGGGCAGGACCTGGCCAAGTCCGAACCGTGGAACGAACAGCTCTGGGGCCCGGTCGAGATCCTCGGCCTGGACTCCGTACTCCTGGACTCGATGGTCATCCGGATCTCCGCCAAGACCATGCCGGGCAAGGCCCTCGGTGTGGAGCGGGAGCTGCGCTGGCGGCTCAAGATCGCGCTGGAGGAGGCGGGCATCCTGGTCGTGGGCGGCCCCGTCACCGTCGACACGGAGGAGCCGCCGGCCGACTCGTCGGCCGCCATGTCGGCCCCGTCCGCGCTGGCCAGCCCGACGTCACCGCAGTCGCTCGCCGCGTCGCCGATCCCTCCGCAGAACCTCTCGAAGTAGCGGCCCCGAGCGGCGGCGGCTTCCGGAGCCCGCACCACCGCTGTTCACTCTCCGTACGCATGAGCGCCCCGCAGGACACGCGGGGCGCTCATTTCGTGTGCCGAGGTAACGCTTTGGTTGCCGGACCGGGACAGACCATTGACGCCCGGCTGACCTGCGGCCTACGTTCCTTCCAACGAATTGGAAACTTTCCTAACAGTGCTTCCCGGCAGTGCATTCCCGTTCCCGGCAGTGCGCTCCGGCAGCGCATTCCCGGCGTGCACTCCCGACGGTGCACTCCTGACAGCGGCGCGAGGGGCAGGTACGTACGACATGGCCGGTGGCACGACTCCAGGAACCCCCCGCGTGCTGCGGGCGATGAACGACCGCGCCGCCCTCGACCTGCTGCTCGAACACGGACCGCTCTCCCGCACGAAGATCGGCAAGCTGACCGGGCTCTCCAAGCCGACCGCCTCCCAGCTGCTGGCGCGGCTGGAGGCCGCCGGTCTTGTGGTGGCCACCGGCACCAGCGAGGGCCGCCCCGGACCGAGCGCGCAGCTCTACGCGGTCAACGCCGCGGCCGGCCACGCCGCCGGGATCGATGTGAACCCGCAGCGCATCCGGGCCGCCGTCGCGGACATCACCGGACGCACCGTCGGCGAGTTCCGCCTCGCGACCCCCGGCAGACGCGGCACCGGCGTGGTCCGGCAGGTGACCGACGCCCTGGACGGCGCCACGAAGGCCGCCGGACTGGTGCGGGCCGATCTGCGGCGCGTGGTGGTGGGCACCCCCGGCGCCTTCGACCCGAACACCGGCCGGCTGCGGTACGCCTCCCATCTGCCCGGCTGGCACTCCCCCACCCTGCTCGACGAGCTGGCGGCCGCCCTGCCGATGCCCGTCGAGTACGAGAACGACGTCAATCTGGCCGCCGTCGCCGAACAGCGGCTGGGGGCCGCCCGCGGTCACGAGGACTTCGTACTGCTCTGGAACGAGGAGGGCGTCGGCGCCGCCGTCGTCCTCGGCGGCCGGCTGCACCGCGGCTTCACCGGCGGCGCGGGCGAGGTCGGCTTCATGCCGGTGCCCGGCGCTCCGCTCGTACGCCAGGTGACCAAGGTCAACGCAGGGGGCTTCCAGGAGCTCGCCGGCTCCCAGGCGCTGGCCAGGCTGGCCCGGGAGCTGGGCATCGAGGAGATCGGCAGCGGTTCGCACATCGAGGTGGCGAGTGCGCTGATCTCCGAGGCCGCGCGGGCCGACGGGGGACCGTACCGCCGCCTTCTGGAGGTCTTCGCCACCGCGGTGGCCACCGGTCTCGCCTCGCTGGTGGCGGTGCTCGACCCCGAACTCCTGGTGCTCTCGGGCGATCTGATCGTCGCGGGCGGCGAACCGCTGCGTGAACTCGTCCAGGGCGAGCTGGCCGAACTGGCCGCGTCCCGGCCCCGGCTCGTCCTCGGCTCCGTACGCGAACAGCCCGTCCTGCGCGGGGCGCTGGAGAGCGCACTCGCCACCACCCGCGACGAGGTGTTCGACACCTCGGCCCACTGACCCCCGCAGGTTCCGCTTCCCCGAGCGCCCGCAAGCAGCTCCGCAAGCACCGCCCCGTACAGCACCAGCTCCGCGAGTCAGTACCCCCGTACAGCCCCAGATCTGCCAGAGGGAGATTCCGTCATGCCCAGAAACCGCCGACTGGCCGCGGCCGTCGTCGCTGTCGCATCCATGTCCCTGCTCGCCTCGGCCTGTACGGGTCAGAGTTCGGGCGGCGCGACCGACGACGTGAACGCGAAGACCACCATCACCTTCTGGCACGGCTGGAGCGCCGCGAGCGAGGTCAAGGCGATACAGGCGGACGTCGACCGGTTCGAGAAGATCCACCCGAACATCAAGGTGAAGGTCGTCGGCAACATGACCGACGACAAGATCAACCAGGCGCTGCGCGGCGGCGGTTCGGACGCCCCCGACGTCGTCTCCTCCTTCACCACCGACAACGTCGGCAAGTTCTGCTCGTCCGGTGCCTTCGCGGATCTGAAGCCCTTCCTCGCCAAGTCGAAGATCGACCTGGACAAGACCTTCTCCAAGCCGCTCCAGGACTACACGCAGTTCGACGGCGTGCGCTGCACCCTGCCGCTGCTCAGCGACGCGTACGCGCTCTACTACAACAAGGCCGAGTTCAAGGACGCCGGGATCACCGCGCCGCCGAAGACCTGGACCGAGTTCGACCAGGACGCCGTCAAGCTGACGAAGTCCAAGGGCGACTCGTACCAGCAGCTCGGCTTCATGCCGGACTTCCACGGCTATGAGTCGACACCGAGCCACATGGTGGCGCAGTGGAGCCCCACCTACGTCGGCAAGGACGGCAAGTCCAATGTCGCCAAGGACCCCGCCTTCGCGAAGATGTTCACCTGGCAGCAGAACCTGGTGAAGAAGCTGGGTGGCTTCACCAAGCTGGAGAAGTACCGGGCCACGTTCGGTGACGAGTGGGGCGCCAAGCACCCCTTCCAGACCGGCCAGGTCGCCATGCAGGTCGACGGCGAGTGGCGGCTCGGGATGGCCCAGGACGCCAAGTCGAAGGTGGACATCGGCATCGCGCCGCTGCCGGTCCCCGACGACCAGGCCGCCTCGTACGGCAAGGGCTACATCACCGGCACGATCGCCGGTATCGCGTCGACCAGCAAGAAGCAGAACGCCTCCTGGGAGTTCGTGAAGTACATCACCACCGACACCGACGCGGTGGTGGACTTCGCCAACGACATCCACAACATCCCGTCCACGCTGGCCGCGCTCAAGTCGCCGAAGCTGAAGTTCGACCCGCGGTTGAAGACGTTCCTGGACATCGCGCAGAACCCGGCCTCCAACACCACTCCCCCGTCGGTCAACGGCGGCACCTACCAGGTGACCCTCCAGGACTTCGGATACGACTTCGAGTCCGGCAGGGCGAAGGATCTGAAGGCCGGTCTGCGGAAGACCGCGTCGCAGATCGACAAGGACAACGAGAAGGCGAAGTAGCCTCGCCATGACCACGTACACCCCGCGTTCGAAGCGCCGCCGCGCGGCAGTGCGGACGGCGGCCTTCATGTCGCCCTGGCTCATCGGGTTCAGCGTCTTCTTCGTGTACCCGCTGGTCTCGACCGTCTACTTCTCCTTCACGAAGTACGACGGCTTCAGGGCCCCGTCCTTCAACGGCCTGACGAACTGGACGTACGTCTTCACCGAGTACCCGGACTTCTGGCCCGCGATGCGCAACACGCTCTGGCTGGTGGTCGTGATGGTCGCCTGCCGGGTGGTGTTCGGGCTCGGCATCGGAATGCTGATCACGAAGATCAAGACGGGCGCCGGGATCTTCCGGACCCTCTTCTACCTGCCGTATCTCGCGCCGCCGGTCGCGGCGACGCTGGCCTTCGTCTTCCTGCTCAACCCGGGGACGGGGCCGGTCAATTCGATCCTCGGTGACATCGGGCTGCCGACACCCGGCTGGTTCACCGACGCCACCTGGTCGAAGCCCGCGCTCACCATGCTCGCGGTGTGGGGCATCGGCGACCTGATGGTGATCTTCATGGCCGCACTCCTCGACGTACCGAAGGAGCAGTACGAGGCGGCGGAGCTGGACGGCGCGTCGGCGGTGCAGCGCTTCCGGTTCGTGACGCTGCCGAACATCTCGCCGATCATCATGTTCGCCGTGGTCACCGGGATCATCCAGGCGATGCAGTACTACACCCAGCCACTGGTGGCCGGGAAGGTCGCTTCGGGCATCATCGGCGGCTCCGGGCAGCAGTTCCAGCCCGGTTTCCCCGACAAGTCCACGCTGACCCTGCCGCAGCTCGTCTACACGCTCGGCTTCCAGCGCTTCGACTACGGCTCCGCGTGCGTGGTCGCGCTCGTCCTCTTCGCCCTGGCCATGGCATTCACCGCACTGCTGATGCGGCGCCGCAGCGGGCTCGTACAGGCAGGTGACTGACCGTCATGACACAGCTCACCCAGGTCGCAGAGAACCCCCCGGTCCGGGGCCGGGAGGACGACGCCGATGACTCCGCCCTGCGGACCGCCCGCCGCAAGACCCTGCTGCACTGGATCGCCGTGCACGCCCTGGGCGTGGCGGCGGCGCTCTTCTTCGTGCTGCCGTTCGTCTTCGTGATCCTCACCTCGCTGATGAGCGACCAGCAGGCACTCACCCGTGACCTGTGGCCGCACACCTTCGAGTGGTCCAACTACCGCAAAGTGTTCGACACTCCGGGCTTCCTGTCCTGGTGGCGGAACACCCTGCTGTACGCGGGTCTCGGCACCGTACTGACCGTGGTGTCGTCGCTGCCCGTGGCGTACGCGCTCGCCAAGTTCCGCTTCCGCGGCCGGCATCTGTCGCTGATGCTCGTCATCTCGATGATGATGCTGCCGCCGCAGGTCGTCATCATCCCGATGTACCTGTTCTGGGCGAAGCAGCTGGACCTGTCGGGCACGCTCTGGCCGCTGATCATCCCGATGGCGTTCGGTGACGCGTTCTCCATCTTCCTGCTGCGGCAGTTCCTGCTGACCATCCCCAACGAGTACATCGACGCGGCCAGGGTCGACGGCTGCGGCGAGTTCCGCACGCTGCTGAAGGTCATCGTCCCGATGGCCAAACCGGGCATCGCGGCCGTCGCGCTCTTCCAGTTCTTCTACGCCTGGAACGACTACTTCGGCCCGCAGATCTACACCTCGGAGAACTCGGCCGCCTGGACGCTCTCCTACGGCCTGGAGTCCTTCAAGGGCGCACACCATACCGACTGGAATCTGACCATGGCCGCGACCGTCCTGGTCATGGCCCCTGTGATCCTCGTCTTCTTCTTCGCACAGAAGGCATTCGTCGAGGGCGTCACACTGACCGGAGTGAAGGGTTAGCTGAAATGAAGCTCGCAGTAGTGGGGGGCGGATCCACCTATACGCCCGAACTCATCGACGGCTTCGCGCGGTTGCGGGACACGCTGCCGATCAGTGAGCTGGTGCTCGTCGACCCCGCGGCCGACCGTCTTGAACTGGTGGGCGGTCTCGCCCGGCGGATCTTCGCCAAGCAGGGGCACCCCGGGGTCATCACGACGACGTCGGACCTCGACGCGGGTGTCGCCGACGCCGACGCGGTCCTGCTCCAGCTGCGCGTCGGCGGCCAGGCCGCCCGGCAGCAGGACGAGACCTGGCCGCTGGAGTGCGGCTGCGTCGGGCAGGAGACGACGGGCGCGGGCGGCCTCGCCAAGGCGATGCGCACGGTACCGGTGGTGCTGGACATCGCCGAGCGCGTACGCCGCACCAACCCCAATGCCTGGATCATCGACTTCACCAACCCGGTGGGCATCGTCACCCGGGCGCTGCTCCAGGCCGGGCACAAGGCCGTCGGGCTCTGCAACGTGGCCATCGGCTTCCAGCGGAAGTTCGCCGCGCACCTCGATGTGGCGCCGTCCGACGTGTTCCTCAACCACGTGGGGCTCAACCACCTCACCTGGGAGCTGGGTGTCCGCCTGGGCGGCCCCGACGGCGAGGACGTCCTGCCGAAGCTGCTCGGCGAGCACGGCGACGCGATGGCCGACGACCTGCGGCTGCCGCGCTCGGTCCTGGACCGGCTCGGGGTGGTGCCCTCGTACTACCTGCGCTACTTCTACGCACACGACGCGGTCGTCAGGGAGCTGGGCAGCAAGCCGTCGCGGGCCGCCGAGGTCGCAGCGATGGAGAAGGAACTGCTCACCATGTACGGCGACCCGAAGCTGGACGAGAAGCCCGCGCTGCTCGCCAAGCGGGGCGGCGCCTTCTACTCGGAGGCGGCCGTCGACCTGGCGTCCTCGCTGCTGGGGTCGGGAGGATCCACGTACCAGGTGGTCAACACGTACAACAACGGGACGCTGCCGTTCCTCCCCGACGACGCCGTGATCGAGGTGCAGGCGACGGTGGACGGCAGTGGCGCGACACCGCTGGCCGTGCCCGCGCTGGACCCGCTGTACGCCGGTCTGGTCGCGAACGTCACGGCGTACGAGGACCTCGCCCTGGAAGCCGCGCTGCGCGGCGGCCGGGACCGGGTGTTCCGGGCGCTGCTCGCGCACCCGCTGATCGGGCAGTACGCGTACGCCGACGAGTTGACGGACAAGCTCATCGCGCACAACCGGGAGCACTTCGCGTGGGCCTGACAGCAAGTGTGCTGGCGATCGACGCCGGCAACAGCAAGACGGACGCTGCCGTCATCGCGGCGGACGGCACCGTCCTGGGCCGGGGCCGCTCCGGCGGCTTCCAGCCGCCTTTGGTGGGGATCGAGGCGGCGCTGGACGTGCTGGCCGTCGCGGTCGAGGCAGCGGTGGCGCAGGCGGTCGCGGGGGCGGCTGCGGCACACGCGGGGGCTTGCGCCGTGCCGGGGGGGAGCAGGGGCGTCGCAGCTGGTGGGAGCGGTGGCGCGGGTGAGGGCGGTGCGGCTGGTGGGATGGGGGTCAGTGGCGCGCGTGAGGGCGGTGCGGCTGGTGGTGTTGTTCTTCCGCCGTACGCCTCGTTCGTCTCCGCCTGTCTGGCCAATGCCGATCTCCCGGTCGAGGAACGGGACCTGGCCGCCGCCATCCAGGCACGCGGCTGGGGCCCGGCGGTCGAGGTGCGCAACGACACCTTCGCGATCCTGCGCGCGGGCGTGGACGAACCACGCGGGGTGGCCGTCGTGTGCGGGGCCGGCATCAACTGTGTCGGGATGACACCCGACGGACGCACCGCCCGCTTCCCCGCGATCGGCCGCATCTCCGGCGACTGGGGAGGCGGCGGCGGTCTGGCCGAGGAAGCGCTGTTCCATGCGGCGCGCGCCGAGGACGGGCGCGGCGGGGCCACCGAGCTGATGCGGACGGTGCCCGCGCACTTCGGGCTGCCGACGATGTACGCGGTGATCGAAGCGCTGCACCTCGGCCGCATCCCGGTGGAGCGCAAGCACGAACTGGCACCGGTCCTCTTCGCGACCGCGGCGGCCGGTGACCCGGTCGCCCGCTCGGTCGTCGAGCGGCAGGCGGAGGAGGTCGTCTCGCTCGCCGCGGTGGCGCTGGGCCGGCTCGGCCTGCTCGACGAGGAGACTCCGGTGCTGCTGGGCGGGAGCGTACTGGCCGCACGGCACCCGCAGTTGGACGACCGCATACGGCAGCTGCTGGCCGACCGTGCGCCGAAAGCCGTCCCCCGGGTGGTGTCGGCCTCACCGGTGCTCGGCGCCGCTCTGCTGGGTCTTGACCGGATCGCGGCCCCGGCGGCGTCCTACGCGCGGATCCGGGAGCAGTACGCCTGAGGGCGCGGCCCGATGGGTGGAGGGGGTTGTGTCCCGATGGCGCGGAGGGGTTGGGATCCGCGTGGAGCGGGGCACAACCCCCTTTCCGTACGCCCCTGATGTGCGCGTTCCGCCCGGACGGCACGCCGGTGACACCCGGGCGGCGGGGCTGGAACGGGAACCGAATCGGTCCGGGCGGCGTATTCAAGGTGAGGACGTCGCGGAGCGGGCGCGGCACAGGCGGGACAGGCGGGACAGCAGCGGGGAAAGGCTTGGGAGGCTCCTGGCGGAGGGCAGGAGACGGATCGATTCGATCAAGATCCGGCCCATCCGGGTGTGCGGACCGGGCCGCTGCGGCCATACTGCTGGCCGGGCACTTGTCTTCGCGTGCCCCGGAGTTCATGAACAGTCAGGGCGTTCGTGAATGGGGAAGTTCGTGGGAAGCGCCAAGGACAGCCGCGCCGGATCGTGGAAGACCGATCGCGAAAGACCGGTCCGAAGACCGATCGTTTGGACGTAGACAGGGGGAGGTCGAGTGGTACACCCGCCGAGCGGGGGCACAGTGCAGGGTCCACCGCCCGCGCAGCCGCCTCCGCCCACTTCACCCGTGCGCGTGCCCGCGCCGCCCGCGCAGGCACCCGTGCCGCCCGAGCGGCGCAGCGCCTGGGCAGGGTCCCGGGACCGGCTGCGGGCCGCCGCGACCACCGAGCCGGGCCGGCTGTGGATCATGGGGACGCTGGTGGCCGCGCTGGTCGTGGCCTTCGGAGCGGTGACCGCCTTCGAGATCTCCGACCGGGCGGCCTCCGCCGATGACGTGGTCAGCCGCAGCCAGCCGCTCAGCGCCGACGCGGCGAACATCTACCGCTCGCTGGCGGACGCGGACACCGCGGCGGCGAGCGGCTTCCTGGCGGGCTCCGTGGAGCCGGCCGATGTGCACGCGCGGTACGACAGCGACATCACGACGGCGTCCCGGCTGCTGGCGAAAGCCGCTTCCCACACGGACAGTTCCACCGAGTCGGGGCGCCAGATCGCCCAGCTCAACGAGCAGCTCCCGCGCTACACCGGTCTGGTGGAGCGCGCCCGCGCCAACAACCGGCAGGGACTGCCGCTCGGTGGTGCCTACTTGCGGTACGCCAACCAGCAGATGAGCACGGTGCTCCTGCCTGCCGCGGAGAAGCTCTACGAAGCCGAGACGGGCCGGCTGTACGACGACTACGACTCGGCCGCTCTCTGGCCCTACTTCGGCACGGTGGTGGGGCTGCTGGCCCTGGGCGGCCTGATCTATGTCCAGCGGCACAACTACCTGCGGACGAACCGGGTGTTCAACCACGGCCTGGTCGCCGCGTCGGCCGCCTCCGTCGTGGTGCTGCTGTGGCTGGTGGCCGGACACCTGGTCGCGGCCGCCGACCTGGACACGTCGCGGACGCACGGCCAGGAGTCGCTGAAGGTGCTCAACGACGCGCGCATCAGCTCGCTGAAGGCCCGCTCCAACGAGAACCTCACGCTGGTCTCGCGCGGTTCCGTCCTGACCAAGGACGGCAAGCACGACCAGTACGAGTCCGACTACACCAAGGACATGGCCGCCCTGGTCAGCGGGCTCGACAAGGCGAAAAGCCTGGCCAACGACAAGGCGGGCAGCGCGCCGGTGAAGGCCGCGACGGACGACGTGGCCACCTGGAAGGCCCGTCATGCCGCAGCACGCCGCACGGACGACAGTGGCGACTACGACCACGCGCTCACGCAGGTCATCGGCAGGACGGGCTCGACCGGCCAGTCCTTCGACCAGGTGGACGCGGCGCTGGACCAGGCGCTCGGCCATGAGCAGCAGGAGTTCACCCGGGCCGCGTCGGACGGCCGGGGCGCGCTGGCCGGGCTTCCGGTGGGCGCGGCGGTGCTGGCCGTGCTGGGCGCCGCGGCCGCGGGGCTGGGCATCAGCCGCAGGCTTTCGGAGTACAGGTGAGCAGGGGCCAGGTGAGCAGGGGCCAGGTGAGCAGGGGCCAGGTGAGCAGGGGCCAGGTGAGCAGGGGCCAGCAGAATTACGGCCGGGCGACCGACGGCCAGGAGAGCGACGGCCAGGAGAGGAGGCGCAGCGTGCGGAATCCGAGGACCGGCAGGCTCCACGGCTGGGGCGGGGTCACGGCGATGGCCGCGGCATGTGCGCTGACCGCAGCCGCGGCCGCGACCGTGCTCCCGCTCGTCCTGGGCAGCGGCTCAGGCAACGGTGCGGGGTCCGGCGACCGTGCGCAGCCGGGCGGCCAGAGAGTGGCGCAGGCCTCGCCCGCGAAGGCCGATACCTGCACCGACCCGGAGGCGAGCCTCACACCGTCCGGCGCCGACGGCCCCACCATCGACCGGATCAAGAAGGCCGGCCACCTCGTCGTCGGTGTCGACCAGAACAGCTACCGCTGGGGATACCGCGACCCGGCCACCCGCAGACTGGACGGCTTCGACATCGCTCTCGTCCGGGCCATAGCGAAGAACATCCTGGGCAGCGAGGACAAGGTCACCTACCGCGCCATCCCCACCAACGAGCGGGTCGAGGCCCTGCAGGACGGCAAGGTCGACATCGTGGTGCGGACGATGACGATCAACTGCGAGCGGGCGAAGCAAGTCGCCTTCTCCACCGCGTACTTCCAGGCCGGCCAGCAGGTCCTGGCGCCCAAGGGGTCGACGATCAGCGGGTACAACACGTCGCTCCAGGGCAAGCGGGTCTGCACGGCGACCGGCTCGACGGCGTACGACGCCCTGAAGGCCAAGTCGTACGGTGCGGTCTTCGCCGACACACCGACCGAGCAGCGGACCGTGCCCAACCAGCTGGACTGCCTGGTCAAGCTCCAACTGGGCCTGGTCGACGCGGTGGTCACCGACAACGCCCTGGCGGCCGGCCAGGCGGCACAGGACCCGGCCGTCGACCTCAAGGGCCAGCCGTTCACCACCGAGTACTACGGCGTGGCGACGAAGCTGGGCAACGACGATCTGGTGCGCCGGATCAACCAGGTGCTCGTCGACTACCGCGCGGGCGGCGACCAAAGCCCCTGGATGAAGGCGTACAGGAAGTGGCTCTCGGCGGATCTGAAGGGAATCAAAGCACCTCCCGCACCGAAGTACCGGTAGCGGACGGGGGATCGTTGGGCCGAGTGCTGGTGAACAGGGACCGGTGAAGAGAGACCGGTGAAGAGAGACCGGTGGGCCGAGTACCGGTAGAACCGAGCGGTCATGGGCAGAACTTGACACTGTAGGCAGCAGCACACGACACAGGCACCACAGGGCACAGGCACCACACGACAGGCAGCACACGACACACGCGGCACAGGGCAGCGGAGCGGAGAGGTGATCGATGGGCGTCGCGGGTTCCGCCCCCAGCCCCGGCGGGCCGGGGAGCGCCCCCGGGCCGGTGATGGACCGGGACGAGGTGGACCGTGCGCTGGCGCGGCTCGGCGCGGAGCACGAGGCCATCGAGACCTCGCTCCTCGCCCTGCAGGACCACGCCGGGCGCCGGCTCCTCGAAGGCGCCGAGCTGACGGGGGTCACCAAGGACCGCTGGGCCGCCACCGAGCAGTCGATCACCGTGCTCTGGACGTACTTCGACGCGTACGCGAAGGCGCTGGAGGAGGCCCGCACGCTGCGGTCCCGGCGGCGCTGGCCCGGCCAGGAGGACCTGGCCGAGCTCACCGGTGTGCTGCGCGGCCGGGGCGTCACCCTGGCAAGTACCGCCGCCCAGCTCCCGGCCGCCCTCACCGGGCCCGCAGGACTCACCGAGCGCTTCTCGCTCGAAGGGCTGGTGACCCGGATGAACGGGCTGTACGCGCAGTCGCTGGACATGATCGTGGCATCGGACTCGGTGTGGTCCGCGCTGCCCGCCCGGATCGACCTGCTCTCGGCGGAGCTGGCGCGCACCCGTTCGCTGGCGCACTCGGTCGGCGTACGCCCCGGTGAGCACCCGGCGGGCGACGACCTGGAGTCGATCACCCAGGAGCTGGCCGCGCTGCGTGCCGGGGTGATATCCGACCCGCTGGCCTACTGGCTTCCCACACAGGGCAGTTCGGCCCCGGGCGGCGGACGGGCCGACACCGGGCGCTACGACCGTGCGGCCCGTGCCCTGGAGGAGATCCGCCGCGAGATCGACGCGGTACTCACCGTCCGCCAGGACGCCGAGCAGCGGCTGCTGCGGCTGCGGGACGTACTGACGCGCGCGGACCGCACACTCACCGAGGCCCGATCGGCGCGCGGTGAGGTGCTGGCGAAGATCGCCGCGTCCGAGGTGCCCGCGGTGAGCGGCCCTTCGACGGTGCTCCAGGAGCAGCTGCGGGCCGCCGCCGAGTACCGCAGGCACGCCCAGTGGCACCGGCTCTCCCCGCTCCTGGAATCCCTGGAACGGGAAGCCGATGACGAACTGCGGCGCGCCCGCGACTCGCTGTCCGCGGTGACCGCGCCGCTCGCCGTCCGCGCGGAGCTGCGGGGCCGGCTCGACGCGTACCGGGCGAAGGTCGCCCGGCACGGAATGGCGGAGGATCCCCTGCTGATCGAGCGGTACGACGCGGCCCGCAGAATGCTGTGGAGCGCGCCGTGCGATCTGCGCGTCGCCGAACAGGCGGTGCTCCGCTATCAGCAGGCCACGGCGGAGGTCCTCGTCCCGAGACAGGGCGGGCCCGCCGACCACAGGGGGAACGCGTGAGGGATACGGGATGAGCGAACAGCAGGCGTGCCAGCGGCCCGGGTGCGAGGGCAGCTATGAGGACATGGGCGGCGGCGAGCTGTACTGCGGCACCTGTGGTCTGGCGCCGGTGGTGTCGCCCACCGGCCTGGTGAGTTCACCGCCGACCGGGATCGCCGGTGCTGGCCGCGGGAGCAACAGCGCGCGGTCCGGCAGCGCTTCGGTGCGCGGCGGCTCCGGTTCGTCGTCCCGTTCTGCCCGGTCGTCGTCCCCTTCCGCCCGGTCGTCATCCCGTTCTTCGACCTCGCGCAGGTCGGTCTCCGGGCGGCTCTCGCGCTCCGTGTCGGGACTGGGTTCGGGGCGTTCCGTCTCGGTGCGCAGCTCCGGGACTTCGGCGAGTTCGTCGGGCCGCAACCGGCTGGGCGCCGGTCTCGTGTCGATCCCCGATGTGCCGCGCCCCGATCCGCAGTCCGCGGTGATGGCCAACCCCGAGGTACCGGAGCGCAAGCGGTTCTGCTCGCGCTCCGACTGCGGTGCCCAGGTGGGCCGTTCGCGCGGTGCGCGGGCCGGACGCACGGAGGGGTTCTGCACCAAGTGCGGCCACCCCTACTCGTTCGTACCGAAACTGAACACCGGCGACGTCGTGCACGGACAGTACGAGGTGATGGGCTGTCTGGCCCACGGCGGTCTGGGCTGGGTCTATCTCGCCGTCGACCGCGCTGTCTCCGACCGCTGGGTGGTACTCAAGGGCCTGCTGGACACAGGGGACCAGGACGCGATGGCCGCGGCGATCTCGGAGCGGCGCTTCCTGGCCGAGATCGAGCACTCCAACATCGTGCGCATCTACAACTTCGTGGAGCACCTCGACCAGCGGACCGGCTCCATGGACGGCTACATCGTCATGGAGTACGTCGGCGGCAAGTCGCTCAAGGAGATCGCCAACGAGCGGCGCGGGCCGTCCGGCAGGCGCGACCCGCTGCCGGTGGAACAGGCCTGTGCGTACGGGATCGAGGCCCTGGAGGCGCTCGGCCATCTGCACAGCCGGGCACTGCTGTACTGCGACTTCAAGGTCGACAACGCGATACAGCAGCAGGATCAGCTGAAGCTCATCGACATGGGCGCGGTGCGCAGGATGGACGACGACGAGTCGGCGATCTACGGCACGGTCGGCTACCAGGCGCCCGAGGTCGCCGAGGCCGGGCCGTCGGTCGCCTCCGACCTGTACACCGTGGCGCGCACCCTCGCGGTGCTGACCTTCGACTTCCAGGGCTACACGAACGTGTTCGCGGACAGCCTCCCCGACCCGGACAACATCGAGGTGTTCCGGCGGTACGAGTCGTTCTACCGGCTGCTCGTACGGGCCACGGACCCGGACCCTGCCCGCAGGTTCGCATCGGCGGCGGAGATGGCGGAGCAGCTCACCGGTGTGCTGCGGGAGGTCGTCGCCATCCAGACGGGACGGCCGCGGCCTTCGCTGTCGACGCTGTTCGGGCCCGAGGTGCGGGTCACCGACACCGCGCTCTTCGCCGAGCTGACCGGGGACGCGTCCCTGCTCGGCGCACGCGAACTTCCCGTCGGCCGCCGCGGAGCAAAGTCCATCCGGAGCAACCGGAGCAACCGGAGCAGCCCGAGCAACGGGGGCAGCAACCAGGTCTCCGCATCCGGCGGCCATGGCTCCGCGCCCGAAGCCGGGACCGGGACCGGGGCCGTCACCGCCGTCGCGTATGAGCCCGCCCAGGCAGGCTTCCCCGCCCGGGCCGGGCTCCCCGCACAGCGCCAGGCGGAGCCGGCCGCGCCGTCGGCCGCCGGACCGGCGGCGGTCGCGTCCGGCCGGTACCTCGCCGAGTTCGAAGCAGGCGCCACCGCACTGGCGTTGCCCGTGCCGCGCATCGACCCGCACGACCCGAACGCCGGTCTCCTGGCGGGCCTGATGGCCGCGGCGCCCGGCGAGCTGATCACCGCGCTGGAATCCGCGCCCACCCCGTCGCTGGAGCGCAGTCTCCGCCAGGCGCGGGCCCTCCTCGACAGCCGGGACGCGTACCCCGCGGTCGAGATGATCACGGACCTGGAGACCGAGTACCCCCACGACTGGCGGGTCGTCTGGTACCGCGGACTGGCCTCGCTCGTCACCGGCGACCGGGAGACGGCCGCGCTCTCCTTCGACGCGATCTACGACGCGTTCCCGGGTGAGCCCGCCCCGAAGCTGGCGCTCGGTGTCTGCGCGGAGGTGCTCGGCCAGCTGGACAACGCGGCGGAGTACTACCGCCTCGTGTGGACGACCGACCCCAGCTATGTCAGCGCGGCGTTCGGCCTCGCCCGGGTGCAGCTCGCGGCCGGTGACCGCACCGCGGCCGTGCACACCCTGGAATCGGTCCCCGAGGCGTCGATCCACTACACGGCGGCGCGCGTCGCCGCGGTGCGCGCCCGGCTGCGCCGCCGTGTCCCGACCGACCCCCTGGTGGACGATCTGCGGTCGGCCGCGGACCAGGTGGCGGCGCTCCAGCAGTTCGGCCTCGACGCCGTGCGGCGGGAGCAGCTCACCACCGAAGTACTGGGCACCGCCCTGGACTGGGTACTCTCCGGAGGCCGGGGCGGCCAGGTGGTGCAGTCCACCACCCTGCTCGGCAGTCCACTCGACGAGCGTGGCCTGCGCTTCGGACTCGAACGTTCGTACCGGGTACTCGCCCGGCTCGCCCAGCGCGGCGAGGAGAGGATCGACCTGGTGGAGCGGGCCAACCGTTTCCGCCCCCGGACGTGGGTGTGAATTGATGTCCCAGACGAATCTGGCCACGTGCCCCAGCTGCCAGGAGCCGCTGGAGCCCGGCGACTTGTTCTGCGGTGCGTGCGGGTACGACCTGTCGGCGGCGCCCGAGCCGCAGGCCGGTCACCCGGCGAACGCCGACGGCGGCGCGGGCCCGGCGGGTGCCCCGCACGCCACCTGGCCTGCCGCCGCCGACCAGGACAGCTCCGGCAGCCCCGCGCCCGTCCAGGCCGGGTCCGATCTGCCGGGTATCACGTCGGACGGCGGTGAACTGCCCGCGGGCGTGCGGTTCGACGGCCCGCCGGCGCCCGAGGAGTACGCGCTGCCGGCCCCGGACCCCCGGGCCGCGGCCGCTGTGCCGCCCGCCCCGGCGGAGGGCACAGCCGAAGGAGCAGCACAGGTAGCAGCCCAGGGCACAGCGGAAGGCACAGCGCACGCCGCAGCGAAGGTCTGCGTCGCCTGCCGTACCGGCCGGATCGACGGCGACGGCTACTGCGAGAACTGCGGCCACGCGCAGCCGCGCGAACGTGACCACATGGAACAGGAGCTGGACGCGGTGGCCGCGGTGAGCGACCGCGGATTGCGCCACCACCGCAACGAGGACGCGTTCGCGGTGTCCTCGGTGGGCCTGCCGGACGGTTCGGCCGCCACCGTGGCGATCGTCTGCGACGGGGTGTCGTCGGCGACCCGCCCCGACGAGGCATCAGCCGCTGCGGCAGCGGCGGCCAACGAGGCGCTGCTGACCTCCCTGCCGGCGGGCACCCACCCTCAACAGGCCCTGCACGAGGCGATCATCGCCGCGTCGGAGGCGGTCAACGCCCTGGCCAACGAGCCGGCCGGAGCCATGGAGCACGACCGGCACCGCCATCAGAACGCCCCGGCCTGCACCCTGGTCGCCTCCATCACGGTGGGCGCCCTGCTCGTCGTCGGCTGGGTGGGCGACAGCCGGGTGTACTGGGTGCCCGACGACCGCACCGCCCATCCGTCCCGGCTCACCGAGGACGACTCGTGGGCGGCGCAGATGGTAGCCAACGGCCTGATGGGCGAGGCACAGGCGTACGCGGACGAACGGGCCCACGCCATCACGGGCTGGCTCGGCGCGGACGCGTACGAACTGGAGCCGCACACGGCGTCCTTCGAACCGGACCGGCCGGGTGTGGTCGTGGTCTGCTCCGACGGCCTGTGGAACTACGCGGAGTCGGCCGAGCAGATGGCGCGGATCGTCCCGCCGGACGCGGCCACCCGGGCCCTGCACAGCGCGCAGGTGCTCGTCGGACACGCGCTCGACGGCGGGGGCCACGACAACGTAACAGTGGCTGTCGTGCCGTTCCCCATGCCACCGCAGAGGGCAGGATCCGGCCACGAGAAGGCGTGAAGGCATGAAGGCCACTCGTTCCCGTTCTCGTTAACTTTGTTGACATTGCCGCGTTGTCGTCAAGGAGCCCGTCAGATGGCCAACTTCTCCAAGTCCAACGTGCCGCAATTCTCCGTCGACGTGTACCAGAACGAGTTCCTGCCGGAGGGCGGGCGCGAGGTGAACGCGATCGTCACGGTCACCTCGACCGGGGGCGGAACCAGCGGCTCCGCACTCACCGGTGCGAGCTCCGGACCTGCACCGCTGCCGGGACAGGCGCCGGCTGCCGCAGTGGTGATCATGGTGGACTGCTCGGGTTCGATGGACTACCCGCCGACGAAGATGCGCAACGCACGGGAGGCGACGGCGGCGGCGATCGGCGCACTGCGGGACGGCACCGCGTTCTCCGTGGTGGCGGGCACCCATGTGGCGAAGGACATCTACCCGGGCAACGGCCGGCTCGCCATCGCCGACCCGGCGACGCGCGCCCAGGCCAGGGAGGCGCTGCGCAAGCTGAGCGCCGGCGGGGGTACGGCGATCGGCACCTGGCTGCGCCTCGCCGACCGGCTGCTCAACACCGCGGACGAGGCGGGCGGCGGCGTACCGCAGATCCGGCACGGCATCCTGCTGACCGACGGCCGCAACGAACATGAGGCGCCGGAGGATCTGCGGGCTTCGCTGGATGCCGCGGCGGGCCGGTTCACCTGTGACGCGCGCGGGGTCGGTACGGACTGGGAGGTCAAGGAGGTCACCGGTATCGCGTCGGCGCTGCTCGGCACGGCCGACATCGTGGCCGACCCCTCAGGTCTTTCAGCGGACTTCACCCAGATGATGGAGAACGCGATGGGCAAGGAGGTCGCCGACGTCGCGCTGCGGCTCTGGACGCCGGTCGGCGTGGAGATCAAGTACGTCAAGCAAGTGGCGCCAAGCGTCGAGCAGTTGACGGATCGTCGTACCGAAGTCGGCCCACGCGCAGGGGACTACCCGACCGGCTCGTGGGGGGACGAGTCGCGCGACTACCACGTGTGCGTCCAGGTACCGCAGGCGGGTATCGGACAGGAGATGCTCGCCGCCCGGGTCTCGCTCGTCCTGCCCGACCCCTCGGGGGGTGCGCCGCAGACGCTTTCACAGGGCCTGGTGCGCGCGGTGTGGACGGACGACATGACCGCCTCGACCTCGATCAACCCGCAGGTCGCGCACTACACGGGCCAGGCCGAACTGGCACAGGTCATCCAACAAGGCCTGGATGCCCGCAAGTCGGGCAATCTGGACGGAGCGACGGCGAAGCTCGGCCGCGCTGTCCAGCTTGCGGCGGCGTCGGGGAACGCGGACACTGCGAAACTGCTCGCGAAGGTGGTGGACGTCGTCGACGAAGCGACCGGTACTGTGCGACTGAAGGCAAAGGTGGCGGAGGCGGACGAGATGACCCTCGAAACCCGCTCCACCAAGACAGTTCGCGTCAAGAAGTAATAGAAAAAGCACCATAAGCAGCAGAAGTGACGTTTTGCGGCCTTCGGGCCGGATGAGGAGAGGGGGAAACGACTCCATGCCGACCTGCCCGAACGGACACCAGTCGGGATCCGACGACTGGTGCGAGGTCTGCGGCCATCGCATGGGCGCCGTGCCGCCGCCTCCCCCGCCGCCCCCGCCGTACGCAGGCGGCGGCGCGCCCCAGCAGCCCCCGCCGGGCCGCAACCCGGCGGCCGGTTACGGCTACCCGCCGGAGGCCACCGCCCAGGCGGAGATCTGCCCGCAGTGCCGTACACCGCGCGAGGCCGGGGCGCCGTTCTGCGAGGAGTGCCGCTGGAACTTCCTCACCAACACCGCGACCTCGTACACGCCGGTGGCCCCGAATCTGCCTCCGGGACTCCAGTCCCAGCAGCAGCCGCCCAGGCCGCCGGACGCGTTCGACTACCAGAGCTCTCGGCCCTCGCAGATCAACCGTCCCGCCGAGCCGCTGTCGAACTCCCCGAGCGGCCGGCCGGTCCCGCCGCCTCCGCCGCCGCCCCCGGCGTACCAGCAGCAGTCCGCTCCGCCGCCGCCCTCGTTCGCGCAGCCGCCGAGAGCCCCGCAGGCCCCGCAGCCTGCCGAGCAGCCGAACGCGGACGACTGGCTGCTCCCGCCGCCGTCCCAGGCCCAGCCGCAGGGACCGGGCCGGCCCGACTCCGGACAGCCACAAGGACCGGGCGGGCAAGGACCGGGCCAGCAGGGCCCCGGCCGGCAGGCGCCCCCGCAGCACCAGCCGCCGCAGCAGTTTCAGCCGCCCCATTCCCAGCCTCCGCAGCAGTCCCAGCCGCCCCAGTCCCAACCGCCTCAGTCCCAGCCCCCGCAGCCGCACCACCAGCAGCAGGGACCAGGCCAGCAGGCGCCCGGCCGGCCGAGTCACCCGGGTCAGCCCGGTCAGCAGGCCCCGGAGGCCCAGGCCCAGGCCCCGGCGGGCTGGTCGGCCACGATCGGCCCCGACCGTGAGTACTTCATGGCGATGATGCAGCGCAGCGGCCCCGAGGCCACCGGGCTCAATCTGCCTGCCTACTCCCCCGAGCAGCGCCTTCCGCTCACCGGGAACCAGATCACCATCGGCCGCCGCAGACACTCCACGGGCGAGTCACCCGACATCGACCTGTCGGTGCCGCCCGAGGACCCGGGGGTGTCGCACCAGCACGCGGTCCTGGTCCAGCAGCCCGACGGATCCTGGGCGGTGGTCGACCAGAACTCGACCAACGGCACCACCGTCAACGGCGGCGAGGACCCGATCCAGCCCTACGTGCCGATCCCGCTCGAAGAGGGCGACCGGGTGCACGTCGGCGCCTGGACGACCATCAGGATCCACCGGGGGCAGTAGCCACCGGACGGTGAGCCGGGGGAACGAGCGGCCATGCGTACGGCCCTTCGGGGTCGTCCAGCCAGGCCCACTCGTGCTCCCCGCTCACCGTCACCCCGAACCGTTCCCGCTGCGGACGCCCCTCGCGCTCCCACAGGGAGTACGCATCGACCGGATCGAGGCTGCCACTCGTCAGGGTGAGCACGAAGCGGAACAGGGCGTCGTTCAGCACGCTGGGCGGCAGCCCGCCGCTGCGCAGCACCGGTTCGGCCCCCTCCGCACCACGCAGCGGTACGAAGTAGGCGGGCGTCTCCAGGAACCGCCCCTGCGCATGTCGCTCGTCCCGCACCCGCAGCACGATCAGCCCGGTCGCGAGCGGGGCGAGGATCCGCGCCCCCGGCCGGCACTGCGCGAGCCAGGCCCGCGGTACGGAGGGGAGCGCACACGTCACGATGATCGCGTCGAAGGGCGCCCGCGCGGGGCAGCCCAGCGCGCCGTCCCCGGTGACGACGGCGGGGGCGTAACCGGCGGCCGACAGATGGCTGCGCGCCGACTCGGTGATCTCCGGGTCGATGTCGACGGTCGTGACCAGGGAGTCGCCCAGCCGGTGGGCCAGCAGGGCCGCGTTGTACCCGCTGCCCGCCCCGATCTCCAGTACGGCGTCACCGTCCCGCAGTCCGAGACCATCCAGCATCCGCGCCATCAGCGACGGCTGGCTGCTGGACGAGATCAGCTCGCCGTCCCGGATCCGGGTGGCCAGCGGCTGGTCGGTGTAGACGCCCTCCAGCCAGCGCCTGCGCCGCACGAGGTCCGGGTCCTCGCCCCACAGCCGCGCACGCCGCCCCACCCCGTCCACGAAGTAGTAGGGCACAAAGAGATGCCTCGGCACCTCGGCGAACGCGTCACGCCAGGCCGGATCCGCCAGTGCGCCGCTCTCCGCGATCTCCCGCACCAGCGCCGCCCGCAATGCCTGGTCTGCACCCATATCTCCACTCTGCTGCGTCCGTCGTCCCGGGGCGAACGCGACACGGCCGACCGGACAATGGCCCACGTTCCGGCCCACGTCCGGCCCGTGTCCGCCGCCCCGGGACGGCGGACACGGTCCTCAGCCCGCGGTGATCCGGAGGATGCCGGTGACGGTGCCCTGCAGATAGGCGCCGTCCGGAGCCACGGTGCCGGCCATTTGCAGGGTGTCGTACAGGGCGCCGATACCCACCAGCTTGCTGCGGAGGATCCTTCCGGTGGACGGGTCGATCTCCGCGTACCGGTAGGGGTCGAGCAGGCTGGTCCCCGTGGTACCGGGAATGACCGGGTCGCGCAGCACCGTGTGCAGTCTCCCGTCCGCTGTGGAGAGTTTCGGTACGGCTGCCGAGCGCACCGTGTTGTCCCAGACCAGGTCGCAGCCCGAGCCGTCGGGCCGGACGTCCACCCGGCTGAGTCCGCCGGCGAAGGGTGCGGAGGCGGGCACGCTGTCGCCCGCGCCTTCGGGCACGGCGGGGTAGGGGTAGCCGTAGGTGCCCGCGACGAAGACGCTCCGGCCCGCCCCGATCGGGGAGTTCTCGCTGCCGGGCCCGTGGGAAGCGAGCAGCACGGGGACCGAGCAGATGCTCTCGCCGGTCGACGTGCGGTAGACCTTCAGGGCCACCGATGAGTCCGCGTTGTCGACGATCGTCACGTAGTCCGTACCGTCGGTGGGCCCGAAGAAGGTGGGGGTGGAGCCGCTGCCCCAGCTCAGCATGCCGGGCTTGCGCGCCTGCCCCCGGTCGTACGCCTGGCGCCAGGCGACCCGCGGGGTGCCGTCGGCGGCTGCGGTGAGCAGGTAGGTGGCGTGGGTGCTGGTCACGGCGGTGCCCTGCGGCGCGGTCGAGATGCTGTTGGCGATCCGCTCGCCGGCGGGGAGCTTCATGGACCGCACGGTCGCGGTGGTGTCGTCCGCAGTGCCGACCACACCGTCACCGGTGGCGAACCAGACGCGCCCCTGCCAGTCCGGCGAGAGCCCGGTGACGGCGTCGTCCGCGGGCACGGCCGAGGCGAGCGAGAGGCTCTTGTCGATGGTCAGCCGCCATGCGCCGGCGGCGTCACGGTGGTGGCCGATGCGCAGCAGCGAGCGGCTGCCGTCGACGACGACGAGCCGGTTCCAGTGGTCGATGTAGGCGTACACACCGCCGAGCAATGAGCCCTTGGTGAGTCTGAGCGAGGTGAGGGAGGCGCCGGTGTGCGGATCGAGGAGATGGACGGTGGGCACCTGGCCCAGGATCGGTGTGCACAGCGCCACGGGGTAGCCGTCGGATCCGACCAGGACGGTGGGGCAGGCGGACAGCAGCCCGTTCCGCTTGCTGGAGAGCTCTCCGGCCCCGGGACCGGCGAGCGGGGTGGTGTCGGAGGATCCGGTGTCGCCATGCATCGTGGCGGTCCCGGGCGGCCCCGCGTACGGGTTGGCCGGAGGTACGGGTGTGTAGGGAGCCCCCGGGGCTGCGGTACCTGCCACGGTGCCTGCCGCGGCCGGTGCCCCGAGACCGGCCACCAGCAGGGCTGCGGCGAGCAGAGCGATGGGGGGCGCGAGACGCCGGACGCCGGAGCGTCTCGCGCGGGAACGCCAGCGGGAGCGCCAACGGGTCAAGGGCACGGGTGACTCCATTCGGTCGGCCCCGACGGCAGCTGACCCCGGCAGGGCGCGCGGAAGGCAGTGGCGGAGGAGGTGTCCGCGAAGCGGAGTCGTCGGCGGCAGACCGGTCCGGCCTGGGCGTGCTGATTCCGAGAGCCCTTCGGGACGGGCGGTGGCCTCTCCCCGAGGTGCTGCCATCATCGTGCGGGGTCCGGTCGGCGGACCATGCACAGAGGATGAAGAACGTGTGACAGCGGTGACAAGGGGGCTTCCGGCCCGCTTCCGGCCCGACGCGTGGCCGGATCACCAGCGCTTTACGGGGCGCGTCGACGGAGCCCGGTCGCTGACGCCCGCTGATGGCCGTCGATGGCTGCTCCACGGCCTCTGACGGAAAGAGTCCTAGGACCGCAGACCTCCGCCGCCCCGTCTGCGACCATGGAGGGGTGACAGAGATCCCGCGCGGCACGCTTCAGGAGCAGACCTTCTACGAGCAGGTCGGCGGCGAGGAGACCTTCCGGCGACTGGTCCACCACTTCTACCAGGGCGTCGCGGGAGATCCCCTGCTGCGGCCGATGTATCCGGAGGAGGACCTCGGCCCCGCCGAGGAGCGGCTCGCCCTCTTCCTGATGCAGTACTGGGGCGGCCCCCGCACCTACAGCGACAACCGCGGCCACCCCCGGCTGCGGATGCGGCACTCCCCTTTCCAGGTGGACCGTGCCGCCCATGACGCCTGGCTGAAGCACATGCGGGCGGCGGTCGACGAACTGGGTCTGACCGAGGAGCACGAGCAGCAGCTCTGGAAGTACCTGACCTACGCGGCGGCGTCCATGGTGAACACCGACGGCTGACGTGGTCTCATCCCTCGGGCGCCGCGGGAGCCACACCCAGGGCCTGTCCGTAACGAAAAGCCCCTAGGCGGGGGTGACGCTCAGCCCGCCCAATGCGGATGCCGCACGAACGACGGTCGAGCCGTACGGGGTGCGCAGCCGGAGCCAGGAGCCGGCGCCGAGCAGCGTGTACGGGCCGGGGTGGCCGGCTCCGGTGCCGTCGGAAAGGTCGGGGACGGTCACCCGGACCGGGCGCAGGAAGCCGAGCGACTGGGCGGCGTGTGCCGCGCGGACCGGGAGGGCGGTGTCGCCGACCGGCCGGGACCAGATCTCCCGCCCGATCCGGTCGAGTTCGGCACGGGTGCGCCGGTCGGCCGGCAACTCCTCGGTACGTGCCCGGAATTCGGCGACGACAGCCGCGACCGCGGAGTGCAGCGCATCGGGCGACGGCAGCCCCGGCAGCTGCCGCCAGCCGCTGCGGGGCGGCAGCAGACCGGCCCAAGGCGGGCCGGTGACAGCAGCGGGGACGGTGGCAGTGGCGCCCTGCTCGTCGATGGATTCGAGCAGTTCACCCGCGGAGACGGTGATGTCCAGTTCGACCGGGGCGGCCAGCCGCGCCGACCGGACGGCCAGCACCTCGAACGAGGGCGGCCGCCCGAAGACGGCCAGGCTCTGTTCCGTACCGCCGTCGGCGCGTGCCTGCAACCGCACCGCCGCCGCGCGGTCGTAGTGGATCAGCCGGGCCAGGAAGGCGGCGAGATCGGCCGCCTCCCCGGCGTCGGCGAAGGCCGGCCGGACCGGGAGCCCCGTCATGCGGCGAGTACTCCCGGCTGGTCCAGATACTCCTGGAGGAAGGACTTCTCCTCGGCGGTGATCCGCCGCGGCCGCTGCGCCTCCAGGTCGTACGGGACGACGACCGTCGAGGCCCGTACGTACACCTGGTCCTCGTCCTTCACCTCGTAGGCGATGGTCAGCGACGCGGCGCTGATCTTCGTCACCCAGGACTCGACGGTGACCGGCGCGTGCCGGTGCACCAGCGGGCGCACGTAGTCGATCTCGTGCCGGGCCACGACGGACCCGCCGGAGAACGACGGCGAGCCGTCCCCCGGCGCCAGCCGGAACATGAAGTCGATCCGCGCCTCTTCCAGATACCGCAGGAAGACCACGTTGTTGACGTGCCCGAAGGCGTCCATGTCCGACCAGCGCAGGGGGCAGGAGTAGATGTGCCGCACGGTCAGCCTCGCGTCAGCTTCTTGTACGTGGCACGGTGCGGGCGGGCCGCATCGGCACCGAGGCGCTCGATCTTGTTCTTCTCGTACGACTCGAAGTTGCCCTCGAACCAGTACCACCGGGAGTCGCCCTCGTACGCCAGGATGTGCGTGGCGACGCGGTCGAGGAACCAGCGGTCGTGGGAGATGACCACGGCCGCACCGGGGAATTCGAGCAGCGCGTTCTCCAGCGAGGAGAGCGTCTCGACGTCCAGGTCGTTGGTGGGCTCGTCGAGGAGCAGCAGGTTGCCGCCCTCCTTGAGCGTCAGCGCCAGGTTGAGGCGGTTGCGCTCACCACCGGAGAGGACACCGGCCGGCTTCTGCTGGTCCGGGCCCTTGAAGCCGAACGCGGAGACGTACGCCCGCGAAGGCATCTCGACCTGGCCGACGTTGATGTAGTCCAGCTCGTCCGACACGACCGCCCAGAGGGTCTTCTTGGGGTCGATGTTGGCGCGACTCTGGTCGACGTAGGAGATCTTGACCGTGTCGCCGACCTTGATGGCGCCGTTGTCCGGCGTCTCCAGGCCCTGGATCATCTTGAACAGCGTGGTCTTGCCTGCGCCGTTGGGGCCGATGACACCGACGATGCCGTTGCGCGGCAGTGTGAAGGACAGGTCGTCGATGAGGACCTTGTCGCCGAAGGCCTTCGAGAGGTTCTCGACCTCGACGACGATGGAACCGAGCCGCGGGCCCGGCGGGATCTGGATCTCCTCGAAGTCCAGCTTCCGCATCTTGTCCGCCTCGGCAGCCATCTCCTCGTAACGGGCGAGGCGGGCCTTGGACTTGGTCTGGCGGCCCTTGGCGTTGGAGCGGACCCACTCCAGCTCTTCCCTGAGCCGCTTGGCACGCTTCTCGTCCTTGCGGCCCTCGACCTTGAGGCGGGCGGCCTTCTTGTCGAGGTACGTGGAGTAGTTGCCCTCGTAGGGCAGCGCGCGGCCGCGGTCGAGCTCAAGGATCCACTCGGCGACGTTGTTCAGGAAGTACCGGTCGTGAGTAACGGCCACCACGGCACCCGGGTACTTCGAGAGGTGCTGCTCCAGCCAGTTCACCGACTCGGCGTCCAGGTGGTTGGTGGGCTCGTCGAGGAGAAGCAGGTCGGGCGCCTCGATCAGCAGCTTGCAGAGCGCGACGCGGCGCTTCTCACCGCCGGAGAGGTTCACCACGGGCCAGTCGCCGGGCGGGCAGCCCAGGGCGTCCATGGCCTGCTCCAACTGGGCGTCGAGGTCCCAGGCGTTGGCGTGGTCCAGGTCCTCCTGGAGCTTGCCCATCTCGTCCATGAGCGCGTCGGTGTAGTCGGTCGCCATCAGCTCCGCGACCTCGTTGAAGCGCTTGAGCTTGCCCATGATCTCGGCGGCGCCGTCCTGCACGTTCTCCAGGACGGTCTTCGACTCGTCCAGCTCCGGCTCCTGCATGAGGATGCCGACGCTGAATCCGGGCGAGATGTACGCCTCGCCGTTGGAGGGCTGCTCAAGGCCCGCCATGATCTTCAGAACCGTGGACTTACCGGCACCGTTGGGGCCCACGACACCGATCTTCGCGCCGGGCAGGAAGTTCAGGGTGACGTCGTCGAGAATCACCTTGTCGCCGTGCGCCTTGCGCGTCTTGCGCATGGTGTAGATGAACTCAGCCAAGAGAAACCGTCCGGCATTAGATGTGTGGGCAGATACACCCCATCTTGCCTGACGGCCACCGCTGGGCGGAAACCCGTATCACCGGTCGGCTCTGACCTGGGATTTCACTGTGAGGCCCGTGGCAGGGGCCGTGTACGTCAGCGGGTCCGGGGGGGGACATCAGCAGATCCGGGGACGTCAGCGGGTCCGGGGGCGTCAGCGTGACCGTGGCGAGGTGGCATCCCAGGCCGGGGAACGGCCCAGCGCCGTCAGAATCCGGTCCAGTGTGCTCGCATCGCCTCCCGTGGCCAGTGCCGGACGGAAGGCGCTGCCGGGGGCGAGGCGGTGGTCGCCCTGCGGCACGGCCTCGGCGATCGGGAGCGCGGCTCGCAGCACGTCGGGGCCTGGGCGGAACGGCAGGTCCAGTGTCCGGGCGACGTCCCAGCCGTGGACGACGTAGTCGATGAGATGGAAGCCGAGCACCTGGACTGCGGGGAACGTACCCGCTTCCGTGACGTCAGGGAGCACACACGCGCGGTCGGGCCGGTCCACGGCCGCGAAGGCCGCGATGACCTCCTCCGAGGCGTGGCGGTAGTCCGCCGCGAAGTCTTCGCCAAGCGGGTGGTGCGACCAGTTCGCCCGGTCCTGGCCGCGCCCGAGCGCTGCTGCCGCGAACCCTCGGTGCTGGGCCGTCATGTGGACGAGCAGATCAGCCAGCGACCACTCCGAGCAGGGCGTGGACCGGGCCAGATCCCCGGAAGACGCCCGGTCCACCAACGACACGCTGTCCCGCACTGCCCGCACATGGAGCTTCCTGAGGCTTTCCCAGTTTCCGAATTTAGTAGGCATACGCTTACGATCTGCGTGTGCACATGATCTGTCAAGGCGTATTTTCTTGTGCATGGCCGAGAACGAAGCCAAGAAGGCAGCCGGGAGTGCAGCCGAGAACGCTGCCGACCACGGCACCCCGTCCGGAGAGCGGCCGAGCCGCCCCGATCTGGCGGCGATGGTCGTGCCGTTGGGCCGCGCCATGGTGGCCGCGGAACAGCCGATTCTCGACGCGCACGGCCTGACCATGTGGGCCTATACGGTACTGCTGCAGCTCGACGAAGAACCGATTCGCACCCAGAGCGCGCTGGCCGAGTCGATCGGGGCGGACAAGACCCGCATCATCGGCGTCCTCGACGGTCTGGAGACCCGTGGGCTGATCCACCGCCGGCCGGACCCCCGCGACCGGCGGGCACGACTGCTGTCGCTCACCGCCGAGGGGCAACAGCTGCGCGATGCCACGCAATCGGCCATCCAGCGGCGTGAGGAGGAGTTCCTGGCGCTGCTGCCGGCCGCGGATCGTCACGCGTTCGTCCGAGCTCTCCAGACCCTCTCGGCCCTACCGGCCCTACCGGCCCTACCGGCCCTACCGGAGCCGACACCGAAGAAGCCGTAGCGGTCCGGCAGGCCGTCGGGGCCATCGGGCCGGATGCGGCCGAATTCGTGGGAGAACTGCCGGGGTCTGAGCCCAGCGCGAAAGGTCATCGTGAAAGTTCATCGTGAAGGTTCACGGGGCGCCGAATGCGCCGAATACGCCGGCGAGCAGCGCCGGCGGACCAGCCGGCCCGGGACGGCGGGCCGGACGGACGGGACTACTGCCCGTCAGAAGGGCGGGACCACTGCCCGCCAGGAAGGCAGTCGGGAAGAAGGCAGTCAGGCAACCGGCTGCAGTTCCTGACGTACCACGATCGCGTTGAGCCGAACCGCGAACGGGGCGACATCCGAGATCTTCAGGGCACCGACACGAGCCTTGTCCAGGCCGATGGTCGCATCCACGCAGAAGGCAACGGCGTACACCCCTGCCCCGGTCTGCTCGTCCTGGAGGGCGAAGAACAGGTCCCGGTAGAAGCTGGTGCGGTCCATGCCTTCCTCGTAGTACGAGAGCCCGGACTCGCCTTCCTGTGCGGCCAGCCCGGTGAAGGCGCGCACCAGCTCCTCCTCGATCGTGTCCCAGAAGGCAGCGTCGGCGAGCGCATCCGGCAGGGCCTGGCGCACGGCCTCCTTCAGGGAGAGCACGATCACCCCTATCTCGGCGTGCTCCTGGAGGCCCCAGCCGCGGACCATCTTGACGATGGCGCCGTCGGGTATGGCGGCGGCGGCCTCCCTGATGTTGTCGAAGTCGAAGTTGACGGTCGCCGGGGCGATCGCCTCCTGGAACACGCGGTCGATGGCTCGGGCCTGGTCGAGATGGTCCGAGCCCACGTCGATGACGGTCTTGAAAGTGCCGGCCATAACTCCTCCTGCGTATCGCGGTGATCTGGCGAAGGCAGTATGCCGAGCGGACTTCACGCGATGCGGCGGCGTCCCGGGGTGCGGACGACGGACGCCGAGGGCCGAGGACTGCATCCCCCATGCGCTGCCCCGCCGACTGCCCGATCCCCATGTGCCGCCCCCGCCGGCCGCCGACGGTACGCAGACCGTACGCAGACGGCTCCGGTACGCCGAGGCGCACCGGAGCCGCTGTACCGCTGTGGCCGACCCTGTCCGGTGGCCACTCATGCACTCACTTCACCGCTCGCGGTCGGGCCGCTCACGGTCCGGTCACCGGAGTACCGCTCTCCGGTGACCGGTCCGGGGGTCACTGACCCGCGGTGCCGTTCTTCCTGCGGAGCATGAAGACCGCGCCGCCACCGAGCACCACGAGGGCGATCGCGATACCGGCGATCACCGGGGTGGAGCTGGAGCTGCCGGTCTCGGCCAGGCCACCGCCATGGGTGCCCGAGGTGCTGCCGCCGGCCGAGGCCGCGCTGGGCACCGGGGAAGGCGTGCCACTGTGGGTGGGCGTGCTGCCGGCCGTCTTGCAGTCGAGGACGCCCTGGAAGCGCTTCTCGAAGCCGTTCGGGCCCTTGATCGTGAAGTCGTAGGCCTGGTCCTCGGCGACCGGCACGGTCACCGTCTGCGACTTGCCGGCCTCGATTGTGTGCTTCTGGCCCGCCAGCTCGAAGGTGAACGCCTCATCGCCCTTGTTGCTGGCGGTGACGTCCACGCCGCCCTTGGCGCAGTCCTTCGTGGCGGAGAGGGCCGGGACGGGGCCCTTGCTGGCCCAGTTGGCCGAGGCGACCGCGCTGACCGAAGCGGTGCTGGTGCCCGCGAGGATCTGCGTCTGACTCTTGGAGTCGCTGACAAAGGCACGGCCGATCGGCACCGCGGTCTGCGCGGTGACGTTCAGCTTGGCCGAGCCGGGCTGCGTGCCGGCCGGGACCTTGAAGAACAGCTGCGTGCCGTTGACCGCGCTGGTGACGGGCTTGCCGTCCTTGCCGACGACGGTGACACCCTGCGGCGCGTCCGGGGCGAGGGAGACCTCGGCCTTGGCGGCGTTGGTGGAGACCGTCACCGGGCCGAGCGACTCACCGGGGTGGCCCGCCACGTCGGCGGGGCCGAGCGACAGCGACGCGGCCGGCTCGGCGACGTTGGCCGCGGTCTTCTCCAGGTATTCGGTCAGCTTCCGGCCGGCCGCGTCCTTCGGGACCGCGTCGACGTGGTCCGAGAAGTGCCAGATCGCGGCCTGGGTCGCGGCGGCGGCTGTGGCGTCGGTCAGCGTCACATTGAGGTTCGCACCGAGGGACGCGGGCGTCACCTGCGGGAAGGAGTGCTCAAGGATCCAGCGGATCTTGCCCGCGTCGTTGTTGTGCGCGAGCGAGGACTCGGCCCAAGTGACCTCGCGGTAGGAGGTGTTGGCCTGAGTGTGGTTGTGCAGGTCGATGCAGTACGTCTTGATGGACCCGCCGCCGTCGACCTTGAGCTCGAAGAGCCCGGCCGTCTCGTCGGCACCGTCGATCACGACCTTGTCCCCGACCGACACCCCGGGGTTGTCCAGGGTGGCGGTGACGCCGGAAGAGTTGGTGGGAGCGTCATCGGCAAAAGCAGGCGCGGCAGTTGCCATCGCACCACCGGCGACCAGACCCGCAGTCAGGGCCGCGGCGGCCAGCCGGAAGGTGCCCAGCCGCCGTATGCGAGAACCAGACCCCACAGAAAACGCAGAAAACACAGAAACCGCAGAAAACACAGAATTCCCCTTCGGGCAAGGACTCTTCGCGCGATGCGCCTCATGGCGCGCGTGGGGGAAGTTCCTCGCCGGCAGACTCAAATGCCCCGTGAGTATCTGGGAATCCTAAGGACGCAGGAGCAACACAGTCTCCACACAAGGCGTCTGATAACCATTCCGAATCAGAATCGTTACCCTGAATCCCCTCCGCGACCCGACCATATCGACAAATCGCCGCCCCCCAGGGGCCGGTGGCGCCTCGGCGCCACACCGGCCCCGCTCAGGCCACCAGGTCCTTGGGGCGCTCCGTCAGAGCCGCGTCGGCCCTGGCCACACGCTTGAACGCGCTGGTCCCGCGCGTCATGTCGTGCCCCACGGCCAGCGCCTCGATGTCCGCCGAGAATCTGCGCTGTCCGTCCTTGTCCTCTTCGCGCACCTTCAACCTGCCGTGCACGACGAGTGGTTCGCCCAGGGACACGGATCCGGCCAGATTCGCGGCCAGCGACCGCCAGGACCACACGGTGTAGAAGCTGGTCGGCCCGTCGGTCCAGACCTGTTTCTGCCGGTCCCAGCGGCGTGCGGTGACCGCGAAGCGAAATCGCGCCATTCCCCCGGTCACCGAATCCCGGTATTCAGGCTGCGTCGCCACATTTCCCACCAATGTCACCAAGGTGTCGTTCATGAGCCCTTCCTTCCCCCGTCCCGCCATGGTCTGCGGGGCCGCCCCGTGACAACCCCGCCGGATGCACCCGGCTGCCACCGGCTACCGATCCGGTTGCTGATCCGGCTACCGATCCGGTTGCTGATCCGGTTCCCATGCTGGCCCGGCGAAGCAGGTTCCGCTTGCGCCTGTGGACTACTTGCCGGTTGTGGACAACCCGTTCACCGTCACGTACTGCTCCCGCACCTCTCGGTAGCGCACCAGCTCGGCCGCGACCGGATCGAGCACCTTTGCCCTGCCGCACGCGGCGGCCGCCTCCCGCAGCCTGCGCTCCGCCTCCTGCCCGTACCGGTGCGCGGGCCCCCGTACGGCCATCCCGCACGCCCACTCCACGAGCGGGCCGCCCACGGTTCCGGCCAGCATCACCAGGACGGGCGTCAGCGGGGCGACATCGAGTACGCCCACCACCACCCCCAGCAGCCAGAGCACACCCAGAATCTGGTGCACGGTCGTCATCACCTGGGCCAGCACAGCCGCCGGCCACCATGCGGGCCGCCCCGAGCGGCCCCCCGGCTCCTGCGCGACGGTGGTCACCGCCAGCTCGTCCAGGGCCTCGGGCAGCCCTTCGGCTCCGCGTGCGGCGGCCTCGCGCACCGCCTGCGCCCAGGGCGCGGGAAGCCCGTCGGCCGCCTCGTCGGCGACCGTACGCACAGCCTGCTCCACCTCCTGCCGGGCAGTCGCCTCGGTGCCCGCGGGCTCCGGGCCGGGCTCCGCCGGCACCGGTTCCGGGCCGCCGGGCACACGTGTGGACTCGTACCAGCGCCAGAGCCGCAGCCACGGCGTGCCGCACGCCTTCATCGCGTTCCGGCTCCACTCGCGCTCCGCGGCCTCGCCCGCGGCCAGGGCGCCGACCGCGTTGCCGAGCCGGTCACCGAACTCCTCACGCGACAGCTCTCCGAGCCCGGCGTGGCCCTCGGCCACGTAGACCGACCGCAGTTCGTCCGCCGCCGCGTCCACATCGGCGGACAGCCGCCGCGCCGGGGCGCCCCGTTCGCGGACGAACCGGCCGATCAGCTCCCGCAGTTCACCCACCCCTTCACCGGTGAGCGCGGACAGCGCGAGCACCGTCGCCCCCGGCTCGCCGTGCTCGCCCAGTGCCATGCCGTCCTCGTCGAGCAGCCTCCGCAGGTCGTCGAGCACCTGGTCGGCGGCCTCGCCCGGCAGCCGGTCGATCTGGTTGAGCACCACGAAGGTGATCTCGGCGTGGCCCGCGAGCGGCTTGAGATAGCGGTCGTGGAGTGCGGCGTCCGCGTACTTCTCCGGGTCGACCACCCAGATCACCGCGTCGACCAGTTCCATCGCGCGGTCCACCTGGTCGCGGTGCGCGGTCACGGCCGAGTCGTGGTCCGGCAGGTCGATGAGGACCAGCCCGTGCAGCTCGTCGCCGGGTCCCGCACTCATCCAGGGCCTGCGGCGCAGCCGCCCCGGGATGGCGAGCCGGTCGAGCAGTCCGGCGGCGCCGTCGGTCCAACTGCAGGCGAGGGGCGCGGAGGTGGTGGGCCTGCGCACCCCGGTCTCGGAGATCGCCACCCCGGCAAGGGCGTTGAAGAGGGTCGACTTGCCGCTGCCGGTCGCGCCCGCGATGGCGACGACGGTGTGCTGCGAGGAGAGCCGCTGCCGGGCCGACGCCTCGTCCAGCACCCGTCCGGCCTCGGCCAGCGTCGGGCCGTCGAGGCGCGTACGGGAGAGACCGACCAGTTCCCGCAAGGCGTCCAGCCGGGCGCGCAGTTCGGCGCCGTACGACATGGAACGCGGGAAGTCCTCGTACGACTCGGGCAGGGGGCCCAGATTGAGTTCGCGCGCGCTGCCCGGCGCGCTGTCGCCGCGGTCGGCGGCGCGTCGGGCGATGAACCCGTCGTCCCATCGGTGACCGGCCTGCCCGGGCATTTTGGCCTGACCGGCTGCCCCTGAGGGCCCTGAAAGCTCAGACAGCCCTGACAGCCCTGACAGCTCGGAGGCCCCGGACCGATCCGACTGATCGGACGGACCGGATGAATCAGACGGATCAGACGGATCAGACGGATCAGATGGACCCGGCAGACCGAACGGACCGGCGGCGGTATCCAGGGCGGTCCCCGAGGCCGCGCCGGAATCCGCATCGGAGGCTGTTTCCGAGTCGCTGGACGCCATCGCCGGGGCCGCCCCCTGCGCCGCGCCGGAGACCCCAGGAGCGGGAACTGCGTACGGCTCCCGCGCCCCCTCCGGCCCTTGGCTCTCCCGGGCCCCCGGCCGCTCGGGCCACGCATCCGAACCCGGCGCAGCAGAAGCCGCACACACCCCAGCAGCCCCAGCGCCCCCAGCGGCCCTCTCAACCCCACCAGCCACACCAGCCACATGCGTACCGACTGCCGATGTGCTGGCCTCAGCCCCGTCCGCCACCACATCCACCTCCGCCGCTCCGGTCACCCCGGTCACGTGTGTCGTCTCGGTCACCTCGGTCATCGCGGGCACTTCTCCTTCTGCAGTACGGACAGCGCGGCGATCAGTTCGGCCTGCGACTCGGGGCCCACATCGAGGGCGTCCAGCGGTGCGAGCCGGCGGTCACGCTCCGCGCCGAGCACGTCGTCGATGTACGTGCTGACCAGCTCGGCGCCCTTGTCGCGCAGCCTCAGCGCCCTCTGCGCGCCGATCCGTTCGGCCAGCCGCTCCCCCGCCTTGCGCGTCCGGCGCCCGCCCAGCAGCGCGGCGGCCAGCAGCGCGGCGACCGCCTCGGGTTCCGGCGCGGCCGAGCGCTCCAGCCCGCCCACCTCTTCCTCGGCCAGCTCCTCCAGGACCCGCCGCCAGCGCCGTACGGCGAGGCCGACCCTCTCGCCGGCCTCCGCCGCCTCCGTCTCAAGACCGGCCGCCGCGGGCTCGCGCCCCCAGCTCTCGCGGACCCGTTCGTCTGCGGCGGCCACCGCGCACTGGAGCAGTACCGCCAGGCTCTCCGAGAGCGCGTCGAGCAGTTCGCCCGACGAACTGTCCAACGGATAGCCGCGCCACCGGGTCCTGGCGTCTCCGGCCAGCACGGCGCCCGCCTTGAGCCGTGCTCGTACGCGCTTGCCCTCACCCTCGTACGCCTCCTCGACGGTGCCGGTGAGCCGTACCGCTGCGGAGTACTGCATGGCGACGGCGGCAGCCAGTTCGGGCATCCGCGCACCCAGCGAATCGATCACGCCGGTCGCCGTGCGGTCGAGCGACTGCTGCCGGGCCGCCGGGTCCTGCGCGTGCTGGGTCAGCCATGCGCGCAGCGGTGCCACGGCGGTGGTGGGCAGCAGTCCGCTGCCGCCGCCCGCCGACTCGGGCAGTTCGGGGATCGTGAAGCGCGGCGCGTCCCCGAGCCCGGCCCGGGTGAGCAGCGCGCCGTACTGCCGTGACACCTCTCCGACGACCTGGTGGGGCACCCGGTCGAGGACGGTGACGAGTGTCGCGTTGTACTCCTTCGCGGTACGCAGCAGATGCCAGGGCACGGCGTCCGCGTACCGGGACGCGGTGGTCACCATGACCCACACGTCGGCGGCGCAGATCAACTCGGCGGCCAGCGCCCGGTTGCCCGCGACGAGCGAGTCGATGTCGGGGGCGTCGAGCAGGGCGAGCCCGCGCGGCAGGTTCGCCGCCACTTCGACCCGCAGCGCACCGCTGGTGGCCGCGTGCGGCTCCGGGGGCCCGTCGTCGCCGGTGTCGTCCTGCTGCGGAAGCCATACGCGGGTGAGGCGCGGCAGCACGCGCAGCCCCGAGAACCAGTGGTGGTCGTCGGGGTGGCAGACCAGGACCGGTGTCCGTGTGGTGGGCCGCAGCACTCCGGCCTCGCTGACCCGGCGTCCGACCAGCGAATTGACGAGCGTGGACTTCCCCGCACCGGTCGACCCGCCGATCACGGCGAGCAGGGGTGCTTCCGGAGCTCTGAGCCGGGGCACCAGGTAGTCGTCGAGCTGCGCGAGCAATTCGGTCCGCGTCCGGCAGGCGCGCGGTGCGCCTGGCAACGGGAGCGGAAGGCGCACGGCGGCGACTCGGTCACGCAGGGCGGAGAGTGCGTCGATCAGCTGAGGCCGTACATCCAAGGTCACCACATGCGAAGAATGCCCAATTTCATTGGCTTTTTGAAGCGTATAGCCACTTGTGCGCGCCAATAGGGGGCGATCAGGGCCGTTCGGACACCCGGACCACTCGGGACGAGTGGGACGCAGGCATAACGACTGCACAACACCCGGGATCCGAGGAGCCAAAAGCGGTGCGCGATCCGCACCCGCCTGCGATTATCAGTTCGCTTCACTGAACCTCCACATCGTGCCACGGAGGTGAAGCAACGGGGAGCAGGTGAATGGAGCCCTATCCTGGTCCCTGGCAAGGTCACGCACCCGTACAACCGGGGCTCCAGGCCGCCGAGGCCACGATCCGGCCCCCGTAGCTCAGTGGATAGAGCAGGCGCCTTCTAAGCGCTTGGCCGCAGGTTCGAGTCCTGCCGGGGGCACTCTCGCCGCACTGCGGCCGGGCCCTCCCACCGGGAGGGCCTTTTTTCAGGTCTGGGGAACGTAGCGAGAACGACGTAGTGACGGCGTAAGGACCCCGGGCGGCCCCGAACCGGGAGGCGCGGGATCTGCGGAGATCGACCGCACGCCGCGAGCTGGGGGCGGCCCGCGTCGGCGAGGAAGCCCCACTCCGCCCCACCACCGGCAGCCGCGCCCGCGTAACCAACAGGCCGAACCTGAAGGCGGCTTCAGGATGCTTCAGGTCAGCTTCAGGATGCCTCCGGCAGGGTGGAACCCATCGGCACACACCGTGCCGGAAGGCCTACGAGCAGGAACCATCGTGAAGCGCCACGTCAGCACAGGGAATGAGCCATTCCAGCCCTCCTGACGGACTGCTCACGCTGAGTGCACTTAATGTCACAGCACGGATTCGACTGATCGACAGGAGAAGTCATGAGCAGCGCAACGGCGACGTGTTCGCAGACGGAGTCCGGCGAACTGTGGAACAGCGGGGGGCTGCTCGAACTGCGCCCCGTGGCACTCGACCCCAAGGTGATAGCGGAGCTCGCCGAGGTCAGGGTGCCGATCCCCCGATCCGTCCTCATCGGCTGGGTGGACGTGCCTCCCGGGGACCCTCGCGGGGCGACCAATCACACGCTCTACCTCACCCCTGGCGGCTACCTCTACCGGGTCACGGCCTACATCGACGGCCGTCCCGCCAAGAGCGCGAACTCCAACTGAGCCCGCTTTCAAGGGCGCCCGGTCAGTCCCCGGTGTCGTCCAGGTGTTCCGCGATACGGAGCAGGGCGGGCAGTGCCGCCCGGACCGTGTCGCGGTCCGCGTCGCCCAGGGCGGCGAGAGCGGCACCCAGGCGGCGTTCATGGGCCTGGGCCCAGGCGGTGAGCTGGGCGCGGCCCGCGTCGGTGAGAACGACGACGGAGGCCCGCCGGTCGGCTGAGTCGACATCGCGGGTCACCAGACCCGCCGTGATCATCTGCCCGATCAGGCCCGATACCGTGCTGGCCGCCAGATGCTGGCGGGTGGCCAGGTCGCTGATGCGGGCCGGGGAGTGTTCCGCGAGGACCTGGAGCAGTTCGACCTGGGCCATGGGCAGGGTCTCCCACGGGTAGTCGGTGCGGATCGACGCCCGCAAGGAACGGCGCAGGCGCGTGACGGCCTCGGTGAGCAGTCGCGCGTCGGACGTGTGGTCCTTCGGCGGCTTACGGGTCCCGGATCGGGGCTGGGGCGGCATACGCGAACTTTACTGACCTCCAGCACGGAGGCCACAGGGTCGGGGGTCACACGCTCAGGGGCACAGGGGCGCGGGCTCGTGGGTCACAGGAGCCGCAGGAGCCGCAGGGGTCACAGGCGAAAGGTTCGGGGTCCGATGTAATCTCGTTCGGGTTCCTCCGGCCCCGGTCGGCAACCTCACGTCGAGAGCGGTCCCGCCGATGAACCTGGCGTACATTCCGAGCCCTTCCCAGGGTGTCTGGCATCTCGGGCCCTTCCCGATCCGGGCGTACGCGCTGTGCATCATCGCCGGGATCTTCGCCGGGGTGTGGCTGACCGGCCGCCGCTGGGCGGCCCGCGGCGGCAACCGCGACCACATCGCCGACATCGCGCTGTGGGCAGTGCCGTTCGGTGTGCTGGGCGGGCGGCTCTACCACGTCATCACCGACCCCGAGCTGTACTTCGCCGCCGGCAAGCAGCCCATCCGGGCGCTGTACATCTGGGATGGCGGGCTCGGTATCCCCGGCGCCGTCGCCCTCGGCGCTGTGGGCGCGTGGCTGGGGTGCAGGCGCCGGGGCATCAGGCTGGCGGACTTCGCGGATGCCGCAGCTCCCGGCCTGGTGCTGGCCCAGGCGATCGGCCGGTGGGGGAACTACTTCAACCAGGAGCTCTTCGGCGGTCCCACGCATCTGCCCTGGGCCCTGCTGATCGATCCCGCGCACCGGCCCGCGGACAGCCCGACCGTCGCTCTCTACCACCCGACTTTTCTCTACGAGTCCCTGTGGGATCTCGGCGTGATGGCCCTGCTCCTCTGGCTCGACCGGCGCTACCGGCCGCGCAGGGGACGGCTGTTCGCGTGCTACGTGCTGGCGTACACCGCCGGGCGGTCCTGGATCGAAGCCCTGCGGATCGATCACGCCAACCACTTTCTGGGCCTGCGGCTGAACGACTGGGTGTCGGCTGCGCTGTTCGCCGGAGCGCTGGTGTACCTCATCGCCACCCGCCGTCCCGCCGACGTCAGTACCGATACCGATACCGATACCGACGCCGACGCCGACGCCGGTACTGACGTCAGTACGGACACCACTTCCGGCTCCAGCTCCGGCTCAGCTGCCGGGCCCGGCTCCACGGGCGACGGCCCGCAGGGCGCTTCTCCTCCCGACCGTGACCCGACGGACAAGTGACGCGCGCACCACCAGCCGTACCCACACCTACGTACGCGACCGAGTTCCCGCCCGAGCCCCCGCCCGGGGCCCCGAACGTGCCGCGTACACCGCCACCAGCGCCGCCATGAGCAGGACGAGTACGGCCCAGCGCGGGCCGTCCGGCACCCCGTGCGGCGGGGCGAGATGCAGGGCCAGGGTCACCAGCGCGACGCCCAGGGCCGTGCCCAGGCCGCGGGCCATGTTGACCAGTCCGCCGCCGGTACCCGACGAACGCGCCGGGATCGCCCCCATGATCAGCGTGTTGTTGGCCGGGGTGAAGATGCCCAGGCCCAGTCCGAGCACCGCGAGGAGCAGCACCAGCGGCCCGGGAGTCAGCGGCGCCAGGACCATCGCCACCAGAGCGGCCACGCAGATCAGCGCGCCCAGGACACAGCGGCCCCGGTCGCCCAGCGCCGCGGGCAGGGCCCTGTCGGCAGCCGTAGCGGCCACTGCGAAGCCGACCGGCAGCGCGGTCAGCACAAGACCCGCCGTCAGCTCCGACGAGCCCCCGCCCGTGAGCACGATCGGGACCAGCACCAGGGGCCCGAAGAGCACCAGATAGCCGCAGAGCGCGCCGATCAGCCCGGACGACACCGCCCGCACCCGCAGCAGCGCCAGGTCGAGCAGCGGCACGGCGGCCACCCGCTGCCGCACCGCGAACGCCCAGCCGGCCCCGGCGGCCAGGACGAACAGCCCGGCGACACCCCAGCCGGGTACCGGCAGTCCGGACGCGGCCGAGACCCCGAGCAGCCCGCTGGTCGTCGCCACGACCAGCAGCGCCAGGCCCGCCCAGTCGAAGCCGTCCGACTGCTGCCTGCTGCGCGTCCTCGGCAGCAGATAGTGGCCGGCGACCAGCGCGAACAGCCCGATCGGCACGTTGATGCCGAAGACCCAGCGCCAGCCGAGCGTCGCCACCAGGGCGCCCCCGACCGTCGGCCCCAGCGCGAGGCCGAGTGCCTGGGCGGCAGCCTGCACGCCCAGCGCGGTCCGCATCCGCTCCCGCGGCGCGCTGGTGGCCACCAGCGCCACGCTGTTGGCCTGCATCATCGCCGCACCCGCCGCCTGTACCACCCGGAAGGCCACCAGCGTCGCCAGTGACGGTGCGAGACCGCAGGCCGCCGAGGCCGCGGTGAAGACCACGAAGCCGTAGAGATAGAACAGTTTGCGCCCGTACGCGTCCGACAGCCGGCCGATCGGAACCAGCAGGGCCACCAGCGTGAGCAGGTACGCGAGGGACACCCACTCGACGGCCGCCAGCGACGCGTGGAACTCCGTACGCACACTGCCGTACGTCAACGTCACGATGCTGGCATCCAGCTGCCCCATGAAGGCCCCGAAGCACACCGTGCCCACCGCGAGCCACCATGCGCCGGGCCGCAGCCGGATCCGCTCCGGTCGGGGACGCTCCCGCAGGAGGACGTCCCTCCACGAAGGGTGCCGTTCGCCGGAAAGCGCCATGCGCCTGCTCACGTCTCCTCCACTCGCACGCCGGGTGCCGGGGCCGCGTCCCCGCGAGCACGACGGCAGGAGCCGTCGACGGGGTTCGTCCCACAGGAGAAGATTACATCGGATACCGAAATACTTTGTCGCCGATGCGTTCGCCGGTGCATTGCCGCTACGTCGCCGATACGCGTGAGCCCCGGGACACCGGGCGTCGCCCGCCGTCCCGGGGCCGGAGCCACGGTCACCGCCACCGCTGTCTGCGGCCATCCGTTACGGGCGGCTCACCTGCACGTCCTTCTCCCGCTCCCCGCGCACCCGCCGCCCCGCCAGCAGCAGATAGGCCGCCCCCGAGACCACGATCGGCAGGAACCAGGAGAGGTCGGCGCCGCCCAGCCGGCCGCTCAGCCAGCTGTGCAGAAGGGGCGAGTTGATGGTGAGCAGGCCGGTGGCCATGCCGCAGGCGAGTGCGATCAGGCCCTGGACGTTGACACCGCCGACACCCCAGTAGCGGCTGCTGCGGTCGCTGGTGTGGATGTCGTGGTGGTCGTAGTGCCAGCGGCGCAGGATGCCGTCCACGATCCAGACGGCGGCGAACGGACCGGCCCAGACGTTGACGAGGGAGAGGAACTCGTTCAGCGCGGTCTCGAAGTCGTACACGAAGAGGATCAGCAGCACCGCCGCGAGGGCCAGGGTGGCGTCCAGAGCCGTGGCGAGCCAGCGCTTGAGCGGGATGCCGATGGCCTGGATGGCCAGGCCCGACGAGTAGAACACCGAGGCGTTGTTGGAGATCGAGCCCAGGAAGCAGGCGGCGATGTAGAGGACGTACAGCCAGCCGGGCACCAGCGGCTGGACGCCCGCCACCGGGTCGGTGAGGTCCGTACGGGTCGCGACCAGGACGCCCGCGATGCCCAGGTAGACGGCCATTCCCGCGCCGCCGCCCAGCACCCGCGGGAAGACCTTGCGGACCGGGGTGTCCGAGGGCAGGTAGCGGGCGTAGTCCGGCGAGACCACCAGGTACGACAGCGAACCGGACGCGATCAGCGCGGCGGCGGAGACGATCAGCGCGAGCCAGTGGCCGCCCGACGCGGGGTGCGGCGGCTGCCAGTTCCAGTTCACCCCGCCGATGGTGTAGCAGAGCAGCAGCGCGAAGACCACGGCCACCGCCACGGCGAAGTACGGCTGGACCTTCACCAGCAGCCGGTGCCCGGTGACCGCGATGACGATGGCCACACCCAGCACGAGCAGGGTCGCCAGGACCTTGCCGGGCGCGCCGGAGTGGTGCCAGCCGAGCCGGTCGAAGAGGGCGAGTACGGCGAAGACCCCGAGGAGACCGTTGACCGTCTTGAAGCCCAGGGACATGGCCCAGGTGAACAGCGCGTTGATGCGGTTCCCGAACACGCCGAACGGCGCCCGGCTCAGCGTGAGCGCGGGCAGTCCGGCGCGCGGGCCCGCGATCGAGCTGTAGGCGACGAGGCCGAACAGCGCGTTGCCCACCACCACCGCGACCAGGGCCTGGACGAGGGAGAGGCCGAGGGCGATGGCGCCCGCGCCGAGCACGAAGAAGAACTGGTAGGAGTTGATCCCGGCCCAGAAGAAGCCCAGTTGGCGCGGGGTCATATAGCGCTCGGACTCGGGGATGAAGTCGTAGCCGTGCTGTTCGACCGCGCCCGCTGCGGGGCCGCCTCCGGCGCGTTCGGCCGTGCCGGTCCCCGGCCGGTCCGGCTGTGCGGTGGTGCTCATCGGTGGTGCTCCTTCACGGTGGCGGCCGCCGGTGCGGACGGGCGCGGTGTGCCGTAATCGGTGAACAGCCTGGGTTCAGTGGGCTTCGGATCGGCGGACGTACGGATGTCCGGCAGGTCAGACCGGTCGGACCGGTCGGACCGGTCAGGCGGTTGCGGACCAGACCTGGCGGGCGCCGATCCAGGTCTCGTCGACGCCCGCTGTGGCGAGCTGGGCGAGGTCGTCGGTCGCGTACGGGTCGGCGGCCGTGATGACGAAGTCGGCGAACGCTCCGGCCCGCAGGCTGCCCACCTCGTTCTCGCGGTGCAGCGCCCGCGCTCCGCCGAGCGTGTGCGCGCGGATGCCGTCCGCGACGGCGAGCCGCATCTCCGGGGTGCCGAGCCGGGTGCCGAGCACGGTCTCCCGGCTCGCGGCGGCGGCGACCGCCTCGAACGGCCGGGGCGGCGCGACGGGCGCGTCCGAGCTGAACGCGAACTCCGTGCCCGCCGACTGGAGCAGGCCCGCCGGGTTGTAGCGGTGGCCCATCTCGCCGATCGCGGTGAGCGTGCCGTCGCCGGTACGGAGGTGGTGCTGGGGCTGGAGCACGCCGTGCACACCCAGCTCCCGCATCCGGGCGATCTCGGCGTCGGTGGGCAGCCCGCAGTGCTCGACACGGTGCCGGGCGTCCGTGCGGGGCGTGTCGGCGAGCGCCTTCTCGACGGCGTCCAGGACCATGCCGATGGCGTACGGGGACTGGGCGTGGGTCGCCGTCTGGAAGCCGGCCCGGTGGGCACGCAGCACCAGGTCCGCGTACTCGGCGGGGTCGTGGTAGAGCTGCCCGTGGTTGCAGCAGTCGGCCGCGTAGCCCTCGGGGAAGTACGCGGTCCAGCCGCCCAGCGTGCCGTCCGCGTAGAGCTTGACGCCCTGGATCCGCAGTTGGTCGTCGCCGAGCTCGCTGCCGAGACCGAGGTCGAGGGCGGTGTCGAGCAGCGCCGATGTCAGATAGACGGAGGTGCGCATCCGCAGGTCGCCTGCGTCGCGGGCGCGCAGATACGTGGAGAGTTCGCGGCGGGACGCCTGGGCGTCGCCGATGGTGGTGACACCGGCGGCGAGGAAGGTCTGCTGGGCGCGCAGCAGATGGCCGCGCATGACGTCGGCCGGGTCGTCGAGGTGGAAGTTCGGGCCGTGGTTGGTGATCTTCACACCGTCGGGTCCCGTCAGCAGATCGCAGGCGCCGTCCCACAGCTCGCCGTTGGGCTCGCCGGATGCCGTACGGCCGATGCGGCCGCCGAGCGGGTCGGGGGTGCCTGCGGTGATGCCGTACTTGCGCAGGGTGTAGGTGTTCACGACACCGCCGTGGCCGGACGCGTTCATCACGTAGACCTCGCGGTCGGTGGCGACCCGGTCGAGGTCCTGGCAGGTGGGGTGGCGGCCCTCGGCCAGCCTGCGGTGCTCGTAGCCGAAGCCGCGCAGGGCGGCGTCCGGCCGGAGCCCTTCCGCGTGCCGGCGAAGCGCGGCGACCAGCCCGTCGATGTCCGCGACGGTCTCGGGCCGTACGTCGGCCCAGGCGAGGTTCTGTCCGTACATCACCGGGTGGCAGTGCGCGTCGACGAAACCGGGCATCAGTTGGCGTCCACCGAGGTCCAGCCGCTCGTCCACGCGGCCGTCCAGTGCGGCCCTGCACTCCTCGGCCGTGCCCGCGTGCACGATGCGCTCACCGCGCACCGCGAGGGCCTCGGCGCGGCCCGCCGGGGTGAGGGTGTGGACGGTGCCGCCGGTGACGAGAAGGGTGCGGTCCGAGTGTGCTGCGGGCGTGGTGGCCATGTGGGTGCTCCGGTAGTACGGGGAGGGGCGTGCGCGGTCTCCCGGTGGGCGGGCGCTGCTGCCGGGGTCGGGCGTCGGCGTCTGCGGTTCGCAGGCGCCGGGCGACCCAGCGCCACGGGAAGCGAATCGACGCCTGAGACAAGCGTCTGCGAGCGATCCGCTGACTGCGACAGTACGACGCAAGCGAAAGATTATCCAGAGGGGTGAATGAAGAACTTTTCACTTGTGATGGAGAGCGTGTACGAGCGAACCGCGTGCGGCCGGGTCGGGGCGCAGGGGAAACGTCGGGAAGGAAGAGGAAGGAAGAGGGGAGAGAGATGAGAGGCGGTGGAGAAAGAAGCAGAAGAAGGGGAAGAAGGAGAGGGGCCGCGGTCAGCTCGTCGTCAGCGAGTCGTAGCGCTCCTTGACGAGCTCCAGATGGAGCCAGCTCTCCAGACCGTGCACGCCGTCCAGCGCACGCAGTTTCTCCAGCGAAGCCAGCACGTCGGCGAGCGTCTCGCCGCCCACCGTGCCGATGACGTCCGCGCGGCCCACACACTCCGCGGCGAACTGCACCTGCTCGGTTGCCAGCAGACCGCCCACCCCCGCCGCGCCGTGCACATCACCGGAGCGGCGCATCGAGAAACCCGCGAGGTGGCCCATGCCGAGGGTTCCCGGGCGCACCAGGGCCGCGACCCGGAAGACGCCCGCATCCAGCAGGCGCAGCGAGCGGGCCCGCGCGGCGGCGGCCGACATGGCGATCCGGTCGGCCAACTCGGCGTAGGACATGCGCCCGTCGGTCTGGAGCGCCCGCAGGATCGCGTGGTCCGTCTCGTCGAGGCTCACCACGTCGGGCGAAGTCACCGGCAGATAGGGGTCCTTGAGCACGCGCGTGTACGGGGTCGTGTCGACGCCCCGTACGCCGGGCAGCCGCGCGACGTCCGCCACCAGGGCGCTCAGCGCGTCGAAATCAGATGTCCGCAGCTCCGCGATGACCGGGCGCCGGCCTGCGGTCAGCGTCACGAAGACCGCTTCGGAGAGCCCGGCCACGGTCCGCGCGACGGGGTCGGCGGGCCCGACGACATCGATGGCGACATGGGCACTGACCGTGCGCCCGAGCACCGCGGGGTGGATGACACCGACGATCCGCAGGATCCCGTCCTCGGTCAGCCGCAGCGCCCGTGCCCGGGCGGCTGCGCGGGAGAGACCGACGCGTGCGGCGAGCGTCTCGTAGGACGTGCGGCCGTCCTCCTGGAGGAGGTGGACGAGCGCGAGGTCGGTGGAGTCGAGGTTCATCGGACAGCCAGTCTGCCACGCGCACCGGAACCGCCGCCCGCGTGTTCATCGCGGCAGCCCGTCGGCGGCTCCCGCGCACCGTACTGTGCGCATGGTGATTGAGACGATCGTGTTCGACGTCGGCGAGACCCTCACCCGGGACGACCGGTACTGGCGTTCCTGGGCGGACTGGCTCGGAATCCCCTCCCACACCGTGTCCGCGCTCGTCGGCGCGGTCACCGCCCAAGGACGTGACAACACCGACGCCCTGCGGCTGCTCAAACCCGGCATGGACATCGCCGAGGCGTACCGGGCACGGGAGGTCGCGGGCCGTGGCGAACACCTCGACGAGAGCGACCTCTACCCCGACGTACGCCCCGCTCTCTCGGCGCTGCGCGGGCTCGGCTTCCGGGTCGTCGTCGCCGGTAACCAGACAGTGAAGGCGGGTGAGTTGCTGCGTGGTCTCGATCTGCCCGCCGATCTCGTCGTCACATCGGACGAGTGGGGCGTCGGCAAGCCCGACCCGGCCTTCTTCGAGCGGGTCGTCGCGGCGTCGGGCGCCGCTCCGGACGCCACCGTGTACGTGGGCGACCATCCGCAGAACGACATCTTTCCCGCCCGTGCGGCCGGACTGCGCACCGCGCATCTGCGGCGCGGACCGTGGGGCCACATGTGGGCCGACGACCCCGAAGTCGTCGCTGCGGCGGACTGGCGGGTCAACAGCCTGACCCGGCTCGCGGCGGCCCTCGCCGAGTGACACCGCGGCGGGCACTTACTGACGGGCCCGGCCGTTGTCCCTACCGTAAAGAGTGATCAAAATGGTCACGCGGTGAACGAGGAGACGGCTGATGGCCCTGTGGGACCGCTTGAAGGACTCTGCGAAGACGATGCAGACGCAGCTCGACGCGAAGAAGAACGACCTCAAGAGCGGCGGATTCCGGGATGCCAGCATGGCCATGTGCGCGCTGGTCGCCGCGGCCGACGGCTCGATCGACCCCGCGGAGCGCCAGCGCGTCGCCTCGCTGATCGCCACCAATGATGTCCTGCAGAACTTCACTGCGGACGACCTGCAGACGCGCTTCAACGACTACTGCCAGAAGCTCACCGCCGACTTCGACTTCGGCAAGGTCAGCGTCCTGCAGACCATCGGCAAGGTCAGCAAGAAGCCCACCGAGGCACGCGCCGTCATCCAGATCGGCATCGTGATCGGCGGCGCCGACGGAAACTTCGACAAGTCCGAGCAGGCCGTGGTCCGCGAGGCGTGCTTCGCGCTGGGGATCGCCCCTACGGAGTTCGACCTGTAAGGCGGCAGCACCCACACCGCGCGGTACAGACGCCCGCGCGGTCCGCCGCACAGCGCCGCTTCGCCGCCGCGCTGTGCGGCCTTCCGGACCGCCCCCGGCTACGCCTCCACCGCCGCCAGCCGCCACAGCGGCGGGGTGTGCCGTGCCGGGGTCGCCGTACTGAGGTGGCGGCGCAGCGCCGTCAGTTGGGCCGGCGACAGGGCGAGCTCCTCCGCGATGCGGCGCGTGGTGACATAGGCGATGCCGCTGTCCGCGGTCCGGCGTTCCCACTCGGCGAAGCGCTCGGGCAGGGGTCGCGGAAGGGGTCGTGGCATGGGTCGTGGCAGGGGACGTGGCTCACTGGGCGCGGTGCCGCCCCCGGGTGACTCGCCCGCCTCCTGGCCCAGTTGGGCCGCGCGGGCGCGTTCCCTGGCGATCTCGGAGAAGCCGCAGACCCGTTCGCTCGCCCGCTCCGCGTCCGCGAGACTCGCGCTCTCCGCCAACGCCCTGGCCAGCGGATTGATTTCGAGAGCCCGTGCCAGGGTGAGGCGGTAGACGTGGGGGCTGGCGTCGCCGAGTGTGACGGGGTGCGGGGCGTCCCGGGTGCCGCAGACCCCGCGTATCCCCCGGGCGGCTGCGACCAGCAGCGCGCCTGCCTCCGACGGATGCCAGTCGAACACGGCCTGGACGGACAGCGTGTCCGCGTGGGTCAGGGTGTGCAGCGGGTCGCCGAGCAGCGGCAGCAGGGCGGCCTCGGGCACCTCGGAGTCGAGACCGGGGCCCGCAACATGCACCGAGGTGGGGATCCCGGTGCGTGCGCAGGCGGCGAGGACCAGCGCGTCCCCGAGCGGGCTGCGCAGGGTGGGCTCGGTGCCGTCGGCCAGGATGTCGCCGCCGACATCGACGACGTCGACATGTCCGGCCTCGCAGTACGCGGCGGCCTCCTCGATCTGCCGCGCGAGCCCCGACGCCCCCGCGTAGGGATCGAGCAGACCGAGCGCGGGCCGCAGGTCGGCCGAGAGGCGGGGCAGGAGTGATCCGGCCGGCGGCCGGGGTGCGGAACGGGGGGTGACCAGCCGCAGGGTGGGGCCGGCCGTGACGGTTCCGGTGAAGTCGGACGGCCGGCGCGGCCCCGGCACCGGGTCGACCACCAGCCGCTCCCAGGCGTACGTCAGAACGAGTGCGGGCTCGTCAGGCCCATGCAGAGCGGCGTGCACCATCGCCGTCGCGATGGCGTCGCCGCCACCGCCGGCCGCTATGAGTAGTCGCTTCATGGACGCCATGGTTATCGCAGTGGGGCCGGAGTTTCAGCCCAACTCCCCTTCCCGGAGCGCCCGCAGGCGCTTCCATCCCAGAGGCACGGAGTCTCGGCAAGTCACAGAAGCCTCCAAATTTGGCAAAGGGAAAGCCAAAGAGTTCGGCATTTCAGCCCATGCCATCCGTGACGCTGAGTCGATCATGCTGACACGTGGCGCGACTATCTGTGGGACCCGATCGACCCCGGAAGGAAGCATCACGGAAGTGACATCCTCTGTACCGGTCCACATCTCCCGTTCCGTTCCCGACGAACCGACCACGCCGTACAAGCAGTACGTGTACGCCTACCCGCATCAGAAGGCCTACCGGCTCGGGACCGAGCGGCCGCTCCTCACCGATTTATGGGCCGGGGAGCGCCTCGACTCGCTCTCCCTCTACGTCCACATCCCCTTCTGCGAAATGCGCTGCGGCTTCTGCAATCTCTTCACCCGCACCGGCGCACCCGAGGAGGTCACCCGCGACTTCCTCGGCACCCTGGAACGGCAGGCACGCGTCACCCGTGAGGCCCTGGAGGCCAACGGTGCACCGGGGTTCACCCTCGCGGCATTCGGCGGCGGCACCCCGACGTACCTCACCGCGGACGAGCTGGTGCAGCTCTGCGACATCTGCGAGAACGTGATGGGCGCGGACCTCAGGGCGGTGCCGTGGTCGGTCGAGACCTCGCCGGCCACCGCCACAGCCGACCGCATCGCGGTCCTCGCGGAGCGCGGCGCCACCCGGCTGAGCATCGGCGTGCAGAGCTTCATCGACGAGGAGGCGCGGGCAGCCGTACGGCCGCAGAAGCGGTCGGAGGTGGAGGCGGCGCTGGGACGACTGAAGGAGGCCGCTTTCCCCATCCTCAACATCGACCTCATCTACGGCATCGACGGCCAGACGGAACAGAGCTTCAAGGTGTCGTTGGACGCGGCGCTGAGCTGGGAACCCGAGGAGATCTACCTCTACCCGCTGTACGTCCGCCCGTTGACCGGCCTCATGGCCCGGCACGACAAGAGCGGCGAGCTCTGGGACGAACAGCGGCTGCGGCTCTACCGGTACGGGCGGGAGTACCTGCTCGCCGCCGGCTACCGGCAGACGTCCATGCGGGTCTTCAGCCGTATCGGCACCGCGGCCGTCGACAGCGCGGACGACAGCAACATCAGTGAGTACAACCAGCAGGCCGGGATGGTCGGACTGGGTGTCGGCGCACGGTCGTTCACGACCGATCTGCACTACACGACGGACTACGCGGTCGCCGTGCCGGAGGTCAGGCGCATCATTGACGACTACATAGCGACGCCGACCGAGGAATTCCGGCGCGCGCAGTGGTCGTTCCGCATGGACGACGACGAGCGCCGCCGCATGCTCATCCTGCACATGCTGCTGGAGGCCGACGGAATGAACGTCGAGCGCTACCGGTCGCAGTTCGGCACCCTTCCGCAGGAAGACTTCCCCGCCCAGTTCGCCCTGGTCACCGAGCGGGGCTGGCTCACCCGGGACGGCGGAGTGCTGCGGCTGACCCCGGAGGGGATGGCCTGGGCGGACGCGATCGGCCCGCTGTTCTTCTCCCCCCGGGTGAACGACGCCATGTCGTCCTACCAGGACCGCTGAGCCGTATCCGGCGGTCCCTCTGTCCGGCTACGTCTCCTCGCGCGCTCCCGTCCGGGCGGCGCGGGAGGCGTGGCCCTCTTCGCGCCCCGTACGGGAGGCGTGGCTCTCACCGTGTCCCCCGGCGTCCCCCGGGAGACCTGCCGCGACCGCCTCGTCCCGGTCACCGGCCGGACGGCCGCTGCGGCGGGCCGGGGCGGAGACCAGGACCAGTCCGCCCAGCAGGAGCACCGCGCCCGCCATCCCGGACCTGCTCAGCCGCTCGCCGAGCAGCGCGATCCCCAGCACCGTGGCGACCAGCGGTTCGGCCAGGCTGAGCGTGCCGGTCGTGGCCCCGCTGATCCGGACCACGCCCCTGGTGAACAGTAGATAGCCCAGGGCGGTCGTGGCGAGCGCCAGCCAGCCGACCAGGATCAGCGTCCGCGGTTCGGCAAGCCCGTCCGGGTGGGCGAAGACCCAGGGCGAGACCAGGATTCCCGCGCACAGCACACTCGCCGGGGCAGCGGCGGTGGTGTCCGCGCCCCGGTCGCCGAGCCGTTTGGTCGCCGAGATGTAGACCCCGAAGCTGGCTCCGGCGATCAGCCCGAGCAGCACGCCGCCCGTACTGTCGGCCGGGCCGCCGCCGCCCGGCCCGCCACCGGCCGGTACGAGCAGCAGCGCGATGCCGCTGATCGCGCAGACGGTGCCGCAGGCCCACCGCCCGCTCAGCCGCTCACCGTTCAGGACCCGCCCGCAGATCCCCGTCACGACCGGGACCGTACCGAAGGTCACGGCGGTCGCCAGGGCGGCGCCGCTGCGGTCCACCGCTTCCAGGAAGCACGCCTGGAAGGCGGCGGTGACCAGGACGCTCACCAGCATCCACCAACGGGCCTGCCGGTGCCACAGCGTCCGGACTCCCGCCCACCGCGCGGTGAACAGCCCCAGGACGAAACCCCCGACGAGCATCCGGCAGGCGCCGATCGCCACCGGCGACGCGCTGGTTCCGGCCAGGATCTCGGCGGGGCCGACTGTGCCCCAGAGGAAAGCGGCAGCCAGTACCGGCGGCACTCCGCCGTCGCGCACCGCACGCCCGAGCTTGCCCGCTGTGCTTGTCACGCACTCTCATTCCGCAGAGCCGGGCAGGATCCGTGGCACAGCACATATCGCACAGCACACATTGCACTCAGCACGCCTCGGCGGCACACCCGACGTTTCCTGGCCCCGACGCTAGGGGGTTCCCGCGCTCCGGCCCCATAGGGAGAACCCACCAACTCGGCACCCGGCGGGCGCTCTCCTTCCGGCGCTTCGCACAATCGCGCGCAATGGCGCCCCGCACGGCTGCCGCCGGGCCGTCGCGAGGCCGCCGCCCGGCCACCGCCCGGCCGCCTCCGCTACGACACGATGTCCTTCCGGGCGAACCCCCTGAAGGCCAGCGCGAAGAGCACGAGCGCGTACGCCACCGAGACGGCCGCGCCCTTGACCATGCCGCCCCATTCGAGCTGGGGCTGGAGTGCGTCCGCCCAGGCGAACTGCCAGTGCGCGGGCAGGAAGTCGCGCCAGGAGCCGAGCGCGGTCACCGCGTCCAGGACGTTCCCGACGATCGTCAGACCGACCGCGCCGCCGACCGCGCCCAGCGGCGCGTCCGTCCTGGTGGAGAGCCAGAACGCGAGTGCTGCCGTGACCAGTTGGGACACCGAGATGAACGCCACCACGAGCACGAGCCGCGGCACCGTGTCCCCCGCTGCGAGCGAGCCCCCGGTGGGCAGCTCCAGCGGCCCCCAGCCGTACGCGACCGCGCCCACCGCGAGCGCCACCACCGGCAGCACCACCATCGCCGCCAGGCTGAAGACCAGGGCCACCGCGAGCTTGCTCCACAGCAGCCGGGCGCGCGGCACCGGCGCGGCGAGCAGATAGCGCAGCGAGGACCAGCCGGCCTCCGATGCCACCGTGTCGCCGCAGAACAGCGCGACCGGCACCACCAGCAGGAAGCCCGCCGACACGAACAGGCAGGTCGCCGAGAAGTTCGCACCGGAGGCCGTCGCGGTGTCGAGGAGCGTCGGCCCGTTCCGGCCGCTGCCGCTGGGGGCGCCGCCGACCGCGAACGCCGCGACCAGGATGAACGGCAGCGCGACGAGCACCGCACCCATCGCCAGCGTGCGCCGCCGCCTGAACTGCCGTTTCGCCTCGACCAGCAGCGGAAGCGTGTGCCGTGCGCGGTATCCGGGCGCGGTGGCTGTCGCGGGGTCGCGTGGGGCGGGGCCCGGTCGGGGGTCCGGGAGGGCGGTCGTGCTCATGCGGGTTGGCCTCCGATCAGGGTGAGGAACGCGTCCTCCAGGCGGCGGTGCGCTCCCACGCCGGTCAACGGCACTTCCAGGCGCAGCAGTTCGGAGATGAGGGCGGCCGGGGTGGCGCCGTCCAGCCGTACGAGCAGTCCGTCGTCGGTCCGTACGGCGGACCCGATGCCGGGCAGTGCGGCCACCTTTCCGGCCAGCGCCTCGGTGATCTCATCGGCGGCGGTGACGAGGAGGGTGTCCCCGCTGCCGGTGATCTCGGCGACGGGTCCGGCCTGTATGAGCTGTCCGTGGTCCATGACGACCAGATGTGTACAGGACTGCTCAACCTCCGCCAGCAGATGGCTGGAGACGATCACGGTCCGGCCTTCGGCCGCGTACCGGATCATCACGTCCCGCATCTCGCGGATCTGCGGCGGGTCGAGTCCGTTCGTCGGCTCGTCCAGGATCAGCAGGTCGGGCAGGCCGAGCATGGCCTGGGCAATGGCGAGCCGCTGCCGCATCCCCTGCGAGTACGTACGGACCGCGCGGTCCAGTGCGTCTCCCAGCCCGGCGATCTCCAGCGCCTCGGCGACGTGCGAGTCCTCGGTGGGGCGGCCGGTGGCCTGCCAGTACAGATCGAGGTTGGCCCGCCCGGAGAGGTGCGGCAGGAACCCGGCCCCCTCGACGAAGGCGCCGACCCGCGAGAGGACGGGCGCACCCGGCCGGATGGCGTGGCCGAACACCCGGATCTCGCCGCCGTCCGGTGTGATGAGCCCCATGAGCATCCGCAGGGTGGTGGTCTTGCCCGCGCCGTTGGGCCCGAGCAGACCGAGCACCTGGCCCTTTCCGACCTCGAAGGACAGGTCGCGGACCGCGTACCGGTCGGCGGACCTGGCGTACTTCTTGGCCAGCCCGGTGATCCGCAGCGGCAGCTGCGCCAGCTCCGGGTCGGGTGCGGGGACGGACCTGGCCCGCCGCGGCACCAGCAGCACGGCCGCGATCAGCGCGCCCAGCGCGGGAAGTCCCCACACCCACCAGGGGAATCCGGCACTCGCGGTGCGCAGCGCCGGCACGGTGGGGACGGTCAGTGGTCCGGCCTGCGCGACGGTGTACGTGGCGGGGGACGCCGGGGACGCGTAGCCGAGGTCGGTCGAGGCGAGGACCAGCCGCAGCCGGTGTCCGGCCTCGACCTTGTGGTCGATGGCCGGCAGGGTCAGCTCGACCGTCCGGCCCGCCTTCGCCCCGGTGATCCGGACCGGGGCGACGAGCTGGTGCGGCAGGAGCTGCTGCTTGCCGTCCGGTGGCACGTCGTACACCTTGGCGAAGAGCACCGCGTCCGGTGAGGACGACGTGACCCTGATCCTGGCCTTCGGTGCGCCGGTGACGGTGAGTGCGGTGGTCAGCGGTGCGGAGTCGAAGCGCGCGTACTGGCCGGGCAGGTCCAGCGAGAGCCCCACCCCGAGCCCGGAGAGCTGGGAGAGCGCGGCGACGCCCGGTACGGCGGAGATCGAGGGCGGGGCGCCGCCCGCCGGATTCTCCACGGTCTGCTCGCGGCCGGTGAGCGCGAGCGGGTGCCCGCCGCTCTCCAGGCCGGGATAGCGGCTGCTGCTCGCACCCCTCAACTGGGCGGCGCCATCGGTCGAATCGACCCCGCCGGTCCGGGTGACGCGGAAGGCAGGGCCGGTGTCGGCGCCCTTGTCGCCCTTGAGATAGCGGTCGAACCAGGAGGCGATCCGCCCGTTGATCCGGCCGCTCTCCCCGTCTCCGCCGTCGTGTCCGCCGGCGATCCAGTCGACCGAGACGGGCGCGCCGTTGGCCTTGATCCGCTGCGCCGCGGCATCGGCCTGGCCCAGCGGGAAGAGGGAGTCCGTCTGACCCTGGACGATCAGCGAGGGCACCTTGATCCGGCCGCCCACCGCGGACGGGCTCCGCTCGTCGAGCATCTTGCGGGCGGCGGCGTCCGGCTTGCCGCTCTCGGCGACCCGGTCGTACATCGCGCAGAGCTGCTTCTCGAAACGGGCGCAGCCACCACCGGAGTTGATGAAGATCCCGGCCCAGAGCTTCTTGAACACCCCGTCGGGGAAGAGCGAGTCGGCCAGGTTCCAGTAGGTGATCTGCGGCGCGATGGCGTCGACGCGGTGGTCGTACCCGGCGGCGAGCAGCGAGATCGCACCGCCGTACGAGGCACCGGTGACGCCGACGCGCGGGTCGCCGGGCTTGTCCAGCTGGACTTCCGGGCGGGTCGCCAGCCAGTCGATCAGCCGTGACACGTCCTTGACCTCATGGCCGGGGTCGTTGAGCCCGATGTCACCGGTCGACTTCCCGAAGCCCCGTGCCGACCAGGTCAGCACCGCGAACCCGTCCCGGGCCAACTGCTGTGCCTGGGACTTCACCTCGTCCTTGCTGCCGCCGAAGCCGTGCCCGAGCAGCACGGCGGGCCGCCGCCCGGAGCCGCCCGCCGTGAAGTACGACGTGTCGATACGCACCCCGTCCACCGCCATCAGCCGGTCCTCACGGTGCACCGGCGCGGGCCCGTCGGACGCGACAGCAGTCCACGTACCGGCCCCGGCGAGGACGGCGAGCACGGCGGCCGCGCAGGCGAGCACCCGGCCACGGGGTTTGCGTAGCTTCATACCTGAACCCTAAGCGCCTGCTCGGACAGCGCGGCGGGCCACGGGGTGGAACTGCCGGGTGTACCGGCGGAGTAGCCGGCCGGGGGTCCGTACCGCGGCGGGAGTAGCCGGGCGCGGGCCGGATCGCGGGCCGGGCGTCCCTTAACGGTGCGGCGTTCAGCCCCGCAGACCCGCCGGGGTGACGAGGAACGCCGGCGCGCCCGTGGTGAGGGGTGCGGTGGCCCGGCACCAGGCGAGAACCCGGGCCGCCGACATGCCGGGCACGAGCGCGGCCAGTTCGGCGATCCGGCGCCGCAGCGCGCCCTCGTCCGTCGCTCCGTCGATGGCCCAGTCGGCCGCGTCGAAGTCCGGGTCGCCGAAGGTCGGGCGGGGATCGATGGCGACGAGCCGGTGCCCCGGGCCGACCAGGACGTTGCCCGGGTGCAGATCGCCGTGCACCAGCCCGTCGGCCGGGCCGGTTCCCGCGAGACCGAGCGCGGCTGCGCGCCCGTGCGCCAGTACCTCCGGGTCGTGGGTGCCGCGCCGGGCGGCCATGTCGTACATGAACGTGATCCGTTCACCGAGCGGCGGGAGCAGCGGTGTACGGGTACGCGGCGCCGTACGCAGGTCCGCCAGGAGCCGGGCGATGTCCGCGGTCCGCCAGCCGCTCTCCCGTACGCGGGTGCCCGGTTCGACCCCGGCCAGCAGCAGCGCCCCGACGCGGAGATCGCTGTCGAGCAGCCGGACGACGGACGGGGTGGCGGACCAGGCGCTCAGCGCCTCGGCCTCCTGGGTGGCGACGACCGGATCGGGCGTCAGCTTCAGCCACACGGCGGCGGCCGCCCCCTCATGATCCCCGTCGCGCCGGCAGCGGTACACCCGGGAGGTGCCACCGCCGCCGGCCTCGCCGACGTCGAGACCCCACCGGCGGGCGAGGCCGTCCACGAGCGTGGGGAGCGCGTCGTACCAGGGGCCGGCCATGGGACCGAAGCGCGCGATCAGACGGGCCCGGTTGCCGGGGTGCTGCCCTGGTCCCGCTGCCGCCATCTCGCTCCCCCCGACGTCCGCCGTCCGCCCTGTGTCACGCGGTCGGTCACGTCAACGTACCTGGTTGGCCCGGGCGCCCACCTCCCGATTACCTGCGGTCTAAACTCCTCCGGTCACAAGCGAATTCAAGGGGTGGGGACATAGACATGAGTACGAAGGTGAGCAGAGTCGCGCTGTGCGCGGCGGCGGTTGCGACGGTCGTGGGGATGACCGGCTGCTCCGCCCACACGGCGAAGAAGACGGCCGAGGGGGCGGCGAAGGTCGCCGTCCAGCCGCTGGCCGCTCTTCAGCGCGCGACGGACAGCACGGAGAAGTACGGCTCGGCCGAGGTGCGCATGACCACATCGTTCCCCGCGCACTCGACGATAGTGGGATCGTCCTCCAAGAATGAGCCGATCACGATGGAGGGGACGTACTCCTGGGGCGACGGCCTCTCCTTCGATGTGCAGACGGACGCGAAGTCCGCCGGAATGGACGGACTGACGTCCGGCAAGAGCGTCAACATGCTGCTGGTGAACGGCGCGTACTACTACCACGTCGTTCCGCAGGCGAGTGGCCGGTTGAAGGGCAAGCACTGGGTGCGGGTCGATTTGTCGGCCATCGTGGGCGAATCCGGTGCGGCCGAGCTGACCGGTGGCAGTGCCGATCCGACGCAGGGGATCAAGTCCCTGAAGTACACCCGGAATGTCAGGCAAGTCGGAAAGGAGACCGTGCTCGGCAGGGAAACGACCCACTACCACACCACGCTGTCCAAGGACGATCTCGGAGCGGCCGGATCCACGCTCGGGTCCGATGACAAGAAGCGGCTGCTCCAGCAGTTCCCCGGCTCGGTGGACTCGATCACCTTCGATGTCTGGGTCGACAACCAGGACGTGCCGGTCAGGATGAAGGAGGACCTCGACGCCATGAAGGTGTCGGTCGACTTCAAGAAGTTCGGTCCCGCGAAGCCTGTGCAGACGCCGTCGGCCTCGGACACCGCGGACCTGAGCGACACATTCCGGCAGATGCGGACGAAGGCGGACCCGTCGGGACAGACGGCAGGCTGATGCGCTGAGCAGGTGTGCACCCGCCCGTCCGCGACGGACGGGCGGGTGCGCGCCGTCCGGGCTCAGCCCTCCGTACGGCCCCTCCGGCGCCGCACCACGAAGGCCGCCCCTCCCGCCGCCACCAGTACCGCCGCGATACCGGCCGGCAGGACGGCCGACGACGGGGCGCTCGCCGCGACATCACTGGACGCGAGGTCGGAGCGGGTCGCGGACCGGTCCGCCGTCGCGGCCGCCGCGCCGTGCGGGCGCGAGGGCTGCGCGGGGATGTGCCGCACCGACTGCACCGATCCGTCCGTGTTGAGCAGCACCTGCTTGTTGTTCGGGTGCCTGAAGTCGAAGGCCGACGTCAGGGAACCGGCGCGGGCGTCGAAGGACGCATCGCCGATACGGCCCGTGTGCCAGTTGTCCTCGATGAACTGGGTGATCGACGCCTGCTCGGTGCGGGTGTGGTCGACCGAATTCACCTTGCTGTACGGGGAGATGACCAGCAGCGGCTGCCGGGTGCCGGGGCCGCAGCGGTCGGCGTAGCCGCCGGCCGACCGGGGACCGGCCTGGCAGGCCGGGCTGTCGGTGGCCTTCCCGTTGGAGCCGGTCGTGGTGTCCTTCGAGCCGTTCTGGGGCTTGGCGTACGCGTGGTCGTACCAGCCGTCCGAGTCGTCATAGGCGACGACGACGGCCGTGTCCTTCCACTCCGGGGACTTCTGGAGCTTGTTGATCTGCCCGACGAGGAAGTGCTGCTCGTCGGTCGGGTCCGAGTATCCCGCGTGGCCGTCCTGGAACTCCGATGCCTTCAGGAAGCTCACCGCGGGCAGCTGGTCCGCCTTCAGGGCCGCGTCGAAGTCGGTCAGGTCGTAGTTGTGGTTCGCGCGCCCGCTGTGCCCGATCTCGCTGACGTTCTTCGGGGCCAGGTGGTGCGGGTTGGACGTCGAGCTGTAGTACTGGAAGGGCGAGTGGTGCGGGCTGTAGTCGACGGACGCGGCGCCGCCCACGTTGGTGTGGGTGCTCCCCGCGCACTTCGCGTAGTCGCCCTGCTTGCCGCTCCAGGCGGTGCTGGGCCGGAAGCCGCCCTGGAACCAGCCCCAGCTGACCTTCTTCTTGTTCAGCAGGTCACCGATGTTACTGCCGTGCATTACGGCGAGCGCGTTCTTGCTGGTGTGGTCGCTGTTCGAGCAGTCGTCGTACGCCGGGTCGGGGTCGTTGGTGACCGTGCCGACGCCCTTGGCGTCCGGTGAGACGACCGTGTACGCGTCGGGCTTCGCCGTCTGCTTCGGGTGCTCGGTGCCGGACGCCGGGTCGACGGAGGTCACGCCGTGCGTCTGGCCGGAGATCAGGTTGAGCGCTCCGGGCGTCGAGGGGCCGTAGTTGGAGCTGTACGAGTTGTCGCCGAGCGAGTAGTGCTGGGCGTAGTTCCACAGTCCGGTGACCGTGTTGCCGTCGTAGTAGTCCATGACCAGACCGGGCTCGCCGAAGAGGTTGCCCGAGCACTTGCCGGAGTCGGTGTTCTGGACGTACTGGTCGGCTTTGCCGCCGTTGGCCGCGTACTGCTCGGGCCCGTAGTTGTGGTTCTGGTCGCAGGTCAGCGCCTGTGACGAGGAGAGCCGGCGGGGCGCGTACTGGTTCGGGTTGTTCTTCAGCAGCCCCGCGTTGCTCAGGGTGTTGATGTTCTTCGGGGTGTGCCGGTCCGCGGTGAACTTCGTACCGTCGGTGTTGGCCGCCTTCGGGTACGTACCGAAGTAGTGGTCGAAGGAGACGTTCTCCTGGAAGATCACCACCAGGTGCTTGACCGGGGTGGCGGTCGCGTGGCTGCCGCCGTGCTGACCGTGGCCGGGCCCGTGCGGGCTCGCGAACGCGGGGGCCTGGCCCCCGAGGACGGTGAGCGCCGCAGCTCCGGCGAAGGCGCCCCACCGTATCGCCCGCCGTCCGGGCCCCGCCGTTCTCCCTGTGCTGACCATGCTCTCCGTGCCTCCGCTGTCGGCTGCCGTGATCGTGCTTACGCGGAGGATGCTGCGCGCCCGCCACGACCGGGTGACTGCGCGTCCGTGTCGCCGGGGTGAACAGCCAGTCACGAAGTCCGGGGGAAGACTTGACCGTTCCTTGGTACGCGGAGGGGCGGGGAGGTACGCAGAGGTGCGGGGAGGGGGAGTACGCGGAGGTACAGGGAGAGGGGCGGGGCTCAGGCGAGAAGCGCCCTGCCCAGCCAGTCCGTACGGTCGCGTACGCCGGGCAGGGCGAAGAAGTAGCCCCCGCCGAACGGCTTGATGTAGTCCACCAGCGGCTCACCTGCCAGCCGCTTCTGCACCGTCTCGAACTGCCGGGCCAGGTCCTGCTGGTAGCAGCAGAAGAGCAGCCCCATGTCGAGGTTGCCGTTGGAGTCCATGCCCCGGTCGTAGTTGTACGCCCGGCGCAGCAGCCGCTGCCCCTCGGTCTTCGGGGTCCGCGGATTGGCCATCCGGATATGGCTGTCCAGCGGGATCACATCGCCCTTCGGGTCCTGCGCGTACCGCGGGGAGTCGAATTCATGGTTCCCGTCGAGCGGGGCCCCGGTGTCGCGGCCCCGGCCGAACATCCGCTCCTGCTCGGTCAGCGAGACCCGGTCCCAGAACTCCACCAGCATCCGGATCAGCCGCACCACCTGATAGCTGCCCCCGGCCGTCCAGTCGGGCTCGGCGCCTGCGCCCACCCAGACCAGCCGGTCCATCGCCGCGGCGTCGTGTGCGTCGGGGTTGGCCGTACCGTCCTTGAACCCCAGGAGGTTGCGGGGTGTTCCGCTGGGCCGGGCGGGGCTGCTGAAGCCGTCCATCCGCCAGCGCACCTGCATCGCGCCCCGGGTGTGCCGGGCGATGTCCCGCAGCGCGTGCAGCACCACATCGGGGCTTTCGGCGCTGAGCTGCACGCTGAGATCGCCGTGGCACTGGGCCTGGTCGAGGTCGTCGTCGGGGAACGACGGCATGGCGGTGAGCCGCAGCGGCTTGCGGCTGTGCAGCCCGAAGCGGCCGTCGAAGAGGGACGCGCCGACACCGGCCGTGACGGTCAGCGCGCCTGCGGGGACCTGCGGTCCGAGCACACCGGAGTCGCTGGGCGGGGCGGTGATACCGAGCGGGGGCGGGGTGCCTCCCGTGGTCAGGAACCGGGCCCGCGCGGTGAGGGTGCGCAGCAGTTCGGTGAGCTCCCTGCGGCCGTCGGCGGTGACGTCGAAGGCCGCGAACACGGTGGCGCGCTGCGGCGCCCCGAGGATTCCGGCCTGGTGGGCGCCGTGGAAGTCCGTACGGGAGACGGCCGGGGCGGCCGTGGTACCTGACGACGGTGCGGCGGGCCGGTCCGCGCCCACCAGGGCGGCCCCCGCTGCCACGGACCCGACGCCCATCGCCGCACTCCGCAGGAATCCGCGCCTGCGCACGTCGTTCCCGCCGTTCGCGCCGTTCGCGCTGTTCCCGCTCATACCGTGCCTCCTGCTGTTCCCCTGCCGTGCCGCATACCGCAGTTCCGCATGGTTTCGTCACGCACGGCGTCCCGCAAGACATTGCCATTGCCCATGCCCCTGCCCATGCCCATGCCCATGCCCATGCGGTTCCTCGTGCCGTTGTTGCTCATGCCATTGCCGCTCATGACGTTCTGCGCAGGTCGCAGAGGGCTGCCACCTGTGACAGCAGCTCGGTCGCCTGGCTGACGTCGGCGTTGAGCCGCTCCCGGTCGGCGGTCTTCAGCCGGTCCACCGGGGTCCACCTGCCGTCGTGGCGGAATCCGTCCAGTGTGCGCTGGGTGCGGTCGAGCCAGGAGTCCAGGTGCGGCAGCCCTGGATCGCGTGAGGTGAGCAACGGCCGCAGTACGGAGAGGAGTTCGCGGGTGCCGTCGAGGTTGGCGCGGGCGGTGGCCAGGCTGGTGCCGCTGCCGTGGTCGGTGCGTCCGGTCAGCTCGAACTGGACGGTGTTCTCCAGGACTTCATGGGCGCGCAGCCCCAGGTCCGCCGGGTCCATGCGCTGCTGCGGCCAGCCGTCGCGCAGTGCGCGGACCGCCGCGTCCAGCCGGTCGGCGGGGCCGCGCAGGGAGGCGGCGGACTCACCGTGCCACAGCCCGTACTCGACCCGGTGGAAACCCTGGAAGTCCGGGTCGCGGGAGCCGCCGGGCAGTCCCGCGCCGGTGCCGTTGATGGCGGCGTCCGCGTCTCCGAAGGTGCCGTAGGCCGCGCCCATCCGCTCGTACACCAGATGTGCGGGCAGCCACGCCGCACGGGCCGCGGCCAGGTCGCCGCGGTCGACGGCCTTCCTGAGTACGCCGGTCTTCCGGGCGAGTTCGGCGGCCCTGGCGCCGATCCACTTCTGGTAGGCGAGGGTCGGCGGGACCAGATCGTGCTCGGTCACCGGCACCGCGTGCGGGCCGCTCCCCCGCGCGGCGCCCGCGATGTGCACGGTCGGGCCGTGGACCGCGTCCGCGTCGTCGGGCAGACAGATGAAGGAGTACGAACCGCCGCCGAGGACCACCCGCATCGCGCGGGTCGTACCGGGCGCGAGTCCCTCGGTCTCCGCGTAGACGGCGCCGGTGCGCGGATCGGTGAGGTCCACCTCGGCGGGGCCGTTGGAGGTGTTGGTCAGGTCGAAGACCTGGGTCCCCGGGTGCGGCCGGGTCCAGCCACGGCCGCAGGAGCCGGGCGAGACCTCTACGGCGGTGTGGCGCAGCCCGTCGGAGGCGGTGGCCGCGGGGTGTCCGCCCGCCGCGCCGGGCCCCTCGGCGGTCAGCAGCGCGCCGAGGGCGACCGCGGTGGCCGTGGCGGTGACGGCCACCGCCACCCATATACGGCGGCCGACGGCGGGCCCCTCACCGGAGCCGGTGCCAGTACCGGCAGCGCTGGTGGGCACAGGTTGGCTCCGTTCGTACGGCATGCAGACGGGGGCGGTCGGATGCCGTCATGCTAGGCATCCGTTCCGCCCCCGAACTGCCGTACGGGAGCCGTCCCGGTGGGAGTTCCCCGGAAGTTCACCGCCGCGCCATACGGCCGTCAGCGGTGAACGGGCTCAGGAATCAGTACCGGCTCAGTGGTTGCTCGGGAACCCGAGGTCGACGCCCGCCGGGGCGTCCGCCGGGTCGGGCCAGCGGGTGGTGACGACCTTGCCGCGGGTGTAGAAGTGCACCCCGTCGTTGCCGTAGATGTGGTGGTCGCCGAAGAGCGAGTCCTTCCAGCCGCCGAAGGAGTGGTAGCCGACCGGGACCGGGATCGGCACGTTGACGCCGACCATGCCGGCCTCGACCTCCAGCTGGAAGCGGCGGGCCGCGCCGCCGTCCCGGGTGAAGATCGCGGTGCCGTTGCCGAACGGCGAGGCGTTCATCAGCGCCACGCCGTCCTCGTACGTGTCGACGCGCAGCACGCAGAGCACCGGGCCGAAGATCTCGTCCTTGTACGCGTCCGATTCCGTGGACACCCGGTCGAGCAGCGAGAGGCCGATCCAGTGGCCGTCCTCGCGGCCCTCGACCGTGAACCCGGTGCCGTCCAGGACGACTTCGGCGCCCTGGGCGGCCGCGCCCGTCACATACGAGGCGACCTTGTCGCGGTGCGCCCTGGTGATCAGCGGGCCCATCTCGGACGACGGGTCGTTGCCGGGGCCGATGGTGATCTTCTCGGCGCGCTCGCGGATCTTCTGGACCAGCTCGTCGGCGATGGAGGAGACAGCGACGACGGCGGAGATCGCCATGCAGCGCTCACCGGCGGAGCCGTACGCGGCGGAGACGGCGGCGTCGGCCGCGGCGTCCAGGTCGGCGTCGGGCAGCACCAGCATGTGGTTCTTGGCGCCGCCGAGCGCCTGGACGCGCTTGCCGTTGGCGGTGGCGGTGGCGTGGATGTGGCGGGCGATCGGGGTGGAGCCGACGAAGGAGACGGCGGCGACGTCCGGGTGGCTCAGCAGGCCCTCCACGGCGACCCTGTCACCGTGCAGGACGTTCAGCACACCGTCCGGCAGACCGGCCTCGGTGGCCAGCTCGGCCAGCAGGTTCGCGGCCGACGGGTCCTTCTCGCTGGGCTTCAGTACGAAGGTGTTGCCGCAGGCGATGGCCAGCGGGAACATCCACATCGGCACCATGGCCGGGAAGTTGAAGGGCGTGATGCCCGCGACGACACCGATCGACTGCCGGATCGAGGAGACGTCGACCCGGCTGGAGACCTGGGTGGACAGCTCGCCCTTGAGCTGGGTGGTGATCCCGCACGCCAGCTCCACGATCTCCAGTCCGCGGGCGACCTCGCCGAGCGCGTCGGAGTGCACCTTGCCGTGCTCGGCGGTGATCAGCGCGGCGATCTCGTCGCGGTGGGCGTCGAGGAGCGCCCGGTAGCGGAAGAGGACCGTGGTGCGCGTGGAGAGCGAGGAGGTCCCCCAGGTCGCGTAGGCGGCCTTCGCGGAGGCGACCGCGGCGTCCACCTCGGCGGCGGAGGCCAGCGCGACCTGTGTGGTGACTTCGCCGGTCGCCGGGTCGGTCACCGGGCCCCAGTTGCCCGACGTGCCGTCGACGGCCCTGCCACCGATCCAGTGGTTGACGGTCTTCATGGTGAACGCTCCTAAAGCCTTAGAGATGACGGCGTCGGGCTGCGACCTGCCGGTCGTACTCCTCCCGGGCCCCGACCGCCGAGGGGCGGGTGGCGGTCTCGGCCACAGGAACATCCCACCACGCCTGCGGCGGAGGCGGCCCCGACACTGTGTCTGCCGTTTCGGTCTCCACGTAGACACATGTGGGGAGGTCGGACGCGCGCGCCGTGGCCAGGGCTTCCCGCAGGTCACGCAGGGTCTTGGCGCGCAGGACCGTCAGCCCGAGGCTGGCCGCGTTGGCCGCCAGATCGACCGGCAGCGGGTCGCCCGTGTACGTGCCGTCGGGCGCCCGGAAGCGGTATGCCGTGCCGAAGCGCTCGGCGCCCACCGACTCCGAGAGGCCGCCGATCGAGGCGTACCCGTGGTTCTGCAGGACGACGACATTGACCGGGAGCCGCTCCTGGACCGCGGTGACGATCTCGGTGGGATTCATCAGGTACGTTCCGTCACCGACCAGCGCCCAGACGGGCCGGCCGGGAGCCGCCAGCTGGACGCCGATCGCGGCCGGGATCTCGTACCCCATACAGGAGTAGCCGTACTCGACGTGGTACTGGTCGGCGGAGCGGGTCCGCCACAGCTGGTGCAGATCGCCGGGGAGCGAGCCCGCCGCGTTGATGACGATGTCGTCGCCGGTCACGAGCGCGTCGAGCGCCCCGAGCACCTGCGCCTGAGTGGGCGCGGCGTCCTCGCTGCCGGTGTAGGCGGCGGTGACCCGTACCTCCCACTCCTCCTTCGCCGCCCGGTACGCGCCCTCGTACGCGGGCGTGACCCGGTGGCCGGTGAGCGCGCCGGTCAGCCGCTCAAGGGTGGCGCGGGCGTCCGCGACGAGCGGGAGCGCGGACAGCTTGTGCGCGTCGGATCCGGCGATGTTGATGTTGACGAAGCGGACCCCGGGGTGCTGGAAGAGCGTCCCCGAAGCGGTGGTGAAGTCGGTGTAGCGGGTGCCGATGCCGATCACCAGGTCGGCGGCGCGGGCCAGCCCGTCGGCGGTGGCGGTGCCGGTGTGGCCGATGCCTCCGACGTCTGCCGGGTGGTCGTACGGCAGCGCGCCCTTGCCCGCCTGGGTGGCGGCCACCGGGATGCCGGTCGCGTCGGCGAAGGCGCGCAGGGCGTCCTGGGCGCCGCTGTGGCGGACGCCGCCGCCCGCGACGATCAGCGGGCGGTGCGCGGCGCGGACCGCGGCGACCGCGTCGGCGAACTCGGTGGCGTCCGGCCGCCGTACGGGCACCCGCCAGACCCGCTCGGCGAAGAACTCGGCCGGCCAGTCGTACGCCTCGGCCTGCACGTCCTGCGGCAGCGCGAGCGTCACCGCGCCGGTCAGCTCCGGATCGGCCAGGACCCGCATCGCGGCGAGCGCGGCCGGGATCAGCGCCTCGGGGCGGGCGATCCGGTCGAAGTACTTCGAGACCGGCCGCAGACAGTCGTTGACCGAGACATCGCCCGCGTACGGGACTTCGAGCTGCTGGAGCACCGGGTCGGCCCGGCGGGCCGCGAAGGTGTCGCCGGGGAGCAGCAGCACCGGCAGGTGGTTGACGCTCGCGAGGGCGGCGCCGGTGACCAGGTTGGTGGCACCGGGGCCGATGGAGGTGGTGACGGCGTGCGCGGAGAGCCGGCCGGACTGCCGGGCGTATCCGACGGCCGCGTGCACCATCGCCTGCTCGTTGCGGCCCTGGTGGTACGGCATCGCGTCCTGGCCGGACTCGATGAGCGCCTGGCCGATCCCGGCGACGTTGCCGTGGCCGAAGATGCCCCAGGTGGCGGCGATCAGCCGCTGCCTGCGGCCGTCGCGCTCGGTGTACTGGCGCGCCAGGAAGGCGACCAGCGCCTGGGCGGTGGTGAGCCGGCGGGTGGCGCCGGGGCCGCCGCTGGCATCCTGGCCCCTTGCTGGCTGACGGGTGGTCATGACCGGTCCTCCTGCGCTCCGTTGGCTCCGTCTGCTCCGTCGGCTCCGTCTGCTCCGTTGGCTCCGTCGGCTCCGTCTGCTCCGTTGCCGTACAGCGGGAGCCTCGGGTCGACGGGCTGCGCGTCCCAGGTCTGCCGGATCCAGCCGTGGTCGGGGTGGTCGCTGATCAGCCACTCGCGCTCCGCGCCGGGCCCCGCCATCACGTTGAGGTAGTACATGTGGTGGCCCGGGGTGGCCATCGAAGGACCGTGCCAGCCGTCCGGGATCAGCACCGTGTCCCCGCTGCGGACTTCGGCGAGCAGATCGGTGCCGCCGGGCCTGGACGGGGAGACCCGGTGGTAGCCGGGGCCGCCGTCCGCGATCTCGAAGTAGTAGATCTCCTCCAGGACCGACTCCTCGCCCGGCCGGTACTCGTCGTGCTTGTGCGGCGGGAACGACGACCAGTTGCCGCCGGGAGTGAGCACCTCGACCGCGATGAGCCGGTCGCACTCGAAGGTGTCGGCTGCGGCGAAGTTGTTGACCTGGCGCGAGCAGCTGCCGCTGCCGCGCAGTTCGACGGGTACCTCCGGCGCGGGGCCGTAGCGGGCGGGGAGACGTCGCCCGCACCTCGCTCCTGCCAGGGCGAAGCGGCCTCCCGCACCGGAGGAGATCTGCGCGCGGGCGTCACGCGGCAGGTAGGCGAAGTCGGTGACTCCGGCGAATACCCCTGCCCTGCCCCGCAGTTCGAAGCGCTCTCCGTCAACAAGGACCGTACAGGCCCCGGCGAGCGGCAGCACGATCCATTCGCTGTCCTCCGTGGAAAGGGCGTGTGAAGCTCCGGGGGCGAGTTCCAGGATCCGCAGCGCGGAGCGGTCCCAGCCGGCCCGCTCGGGGCCGATGTCCAGGGCGTACGGGGTTCGGGCCGCGCTGCCCGCCCGTACCACCAGGACTCCGTTGTCCGGACGGCTGTCGTTCATACGTCCCTCCCGGGCGGCCGGAGCAGGCTCACCGCGATGTCCACGGCGCCCGCCACGTCCCCGTCCGCCGGATAGAGCAGCGAGCGCCCGGCCACCAGCCCCTGCACCGTGGGCAGCCGGAGCGCGGTGCGCCACTTCTCGTAGGTCGCGTCCTGGTCACCGCCCGGTTCGCCGCCGAGCAGCACGGCGGGCAGTGTGGTGGTCTCCATCACCCGCGCCATGTCGTCGGGGTCGGCGGTGACGGGCACTTTGAGCCAGGTGTACGCGGAGGTGCCGGCCAGCCCGGACGCGATGGCGAGGGAACGGGTGACCGCGTCGGCCGTGAGGTCGTTGCGGAGCCGCCCGTCCACCCGGTGGCAGATGAACGGCTCGACGAAGACCGGCAGCGCGCGGGCGGCCATCTCGTCGATGGCGCGGGCGGCGGAGTGCAGGGTGGCCGGTGAGCCGGGGTCCGCGTAGTCGATGCGGAGCAGCAGCTTGCCGGCGTCGAAGCGGAGGCGGGCCAGGTCCTGGGCGCGGTGGCCGGTGAAGCGGTCGTCCAGCTCGAAGGAGGCCCCGGCGAGGCCACCGCGGTTCATCGAGCCCATCACGACCCGGCCCTCCAGGGCGCCCAGGAGCAGCAGGTCCTCCAGGATGTCGGCGGTGGCGAGCACACCGTCGACGCCCGGCCGGGACAGGGCGAGGCAGAGCCGCTCCAGCAGGTCGTGACGGTTGGCCATGGCCAGCTCCCGCCCGCCGACGGCGAGCGATCCGCGGGCCGGGTGGTCGGCGGCCACGATCATCAGCCGGCCGCCGTCGCCGAGCAGCGGTCTGCGGGTGCGGCGGACCGCGGCCTCGGCGATCGCTTCCGGGTGGCGGGTCCTGGTGGCCACCAGATCGCCGACGGAGACCGCGGCGGCGCCGGTCACGGACACACTTCCTGGAGGGCCGCGTCGACCTCGGACGCGTACGGCATCGCGGACGAGCAGGCCAGCCGGGAGGCGACGATGGCGCCCGCCGCGTTGGCGTACCGCATGGTGCGCTCCAGTTCCCATCCGGCGAGCAGGCCATGGCAGAGCGCCCCGCCGAACGCGTCGCCCGCGCCGAGGCCGTTGACGACCTCCACCGGCACGGGCGGCACCTCGGCGGTGCGGCCGTCGCGGTGGACGGCGAGGACGCCGCCCGGGCCCTGTTTGACGACGGCCAGCTCCGGTCCCCGGGCGAGCAGCGCGTCGGCCGCCGCGCGGGGTTCGCGTTCGCCGGTGGCGATCTCTACCTCGTCGATGTTGCCGACGGCCACGGTGGCGTGGCGCAGCGCGCTGATGTAGTGCGGCTTCGGGTCGCCGGTCCAGAACATGGGGCGCCAGTCCAGGTCGAAGACGGTGGCGCGGGGCCCCGGGAGAGCTGCGGCCGGGGACTCCCTGGAGGCGGCGGTCCGGGCCGCCAGAGCGTCGAGGGTCGCCGTTCGGCTGGGCTCCGCGCAGAGCCCCGTCCCGGTCACCCAGAACACCCGCGCGGCCCGGATCTCGCCCAGGTCCAGCTCCTCCCCGTACATCTCCAGATCGGGCGCCTTCGGCTGCCGGTAGAAGTACAGCGGGAAGTCGTCCGGCGGGAACACCTCGCAGAAGGTCACCGGGGTGGGCAGGCCGGGCACGGGGGTCACCCAGCGGTCGTCGACGCCGAACGTCCGCAGTTCCTGGTGCAGATACTCACCGAACGGGTCGGCGCCCGTCCGGGTGATGACGGCGGTCCGCCGCCCGAGCCGCGCCGCAGCGACCGCGACGTTCGCCGCCGAGCCGCCCAGGAACTTGCCGAAGGTGTCGACCTGCGCCAGTGGCACACCGGCCTGCAGGGGGTAGAGGTCCACCCCGATCCGGCCCATCGTGATCAGGTCGTACACCGTGCACGTCCTCTCCATCGGCGGGCGGCCCCGGCCCTGCGGCCGGGTGACGGGGGCCGGGTAACGGGCCCTCAGGTCTAACTCCCCCCTCGGACCCCTGTCAACGCATTGTCCTGACATTCGGACGAACGCTTGACAGCTTTCCCGGCCGGGCGGAAGCCTTGTTCCATGACGCAGATCCGGATCGGCTCCGCACCCGACTCCTGGGGGGTGTGGTTCCCCGAGGACCCGCTCCAGGTCCCCTGGACCCGCTTCCTCGACGAGGTCGCCGCGTCCGGCTACGAGTGGATCGAGCTGGGTCCGTACGGCTATCTGCCCACGGATCCGGTCCGCCTCGCCGACGAGACCGCCCGGCGCGGCCTGCGGGTGTCGGCCGGGACGGTCTTCACCGGGCTGCACCACGGACCCGGCGTCTGGGACGCGACCTGGGCGCATGTCGCCGATGTCGCCGCGCTCACGCAGGCGGCCGGGGCAGGGCATCTGGTCGTCATCCCGTCGTTCTGGCGCGACGACAAGACGGGCGAGGTCAAGGAGCCCGACACCCTCGACGCCGGCCAGTGGCGGCAGCTCACCGAGCTGACCGAGCGTCTGGGCCACGAGGTGCGGGAGCGGTTCGGGCTGCGGATCGTGGTGCATCCCCATGCGGACACCCATATCGACACCGCGGAGAACGTCGCCCGCTTCCTGGACGCGACCGACCCGGAACTGGTCTCGCTCTGCCTGGACACCGGGCACTACGCGTACTGCGGCGGGGACAGCGTGCGGCTCATCGAGACGTACGGGGAGCGGATCGGCTATCTGCATCTGAAGCAGGTGGATCCCGAGGTGCTGGCGCAGGTACGGGCGGAGCGGCTGCCGTTCGGGCCCGCAGTGGCACGCGGGGTGATGTGCGAGCCGCCGGGCGGCATCCCGGCGCTGGAGCCGGTGCTCGACGCGGCACGGAAGCTGGAGACCGATCTGTTCGCGGTCGTCGAGCAGGACATGTATCCCTGCCCGCCGGACCGGCCGCTGCCGATCGCCCGCCGCACCCGCGCGTTCCTCCGCTCCTGCGGGGCCTGACGCACCGGCAGCCGCCCCGGGACCACACCGCTCTATCCGTATGTGCCTCATGTGCCGCTTGAGTCACAGGAGTTACCCTCCCGTCACGCATGTCCGCGTTACACGGCCTTTCGGTCACAGGAGATCAACAGCCCCAGCCCTGCCCTCTTCGGACGCCGTTGTCCGGGGAGAGGGTGAATTGATCACCAATGCGCAGCTCCGCGACTCCCCCGACGGCCTTCCGGCCGGCGTCGCGCGGCAGGCAGGGAGGTGCTGGACATGACCGACCGAAAGCTCTGGTCCTACAAGGAGATCGCCGCACACATCCGGGTGCAGCCGGACACCGTCCGTTCGTACCGGAAACACGGACTGCTCCCGCCACCCGATGAGGTGCAGAACGGAAAGCCCTACTGGTACGCGGAGACCGTCCGGCTCTGGGTGTCGCGCAGGCCCAGCAACAGAGGCCGCTGACTCCCCGGGAGAGGCCGACGCTCCCGACGGCCACCGGGGCCCGGATACCGGCGACACCCGGGTCCCGGTGGCCGTCAGGAGCCCCAGGCGCACCATGGATGGGTACACGCGCACCCGTACACCAGAGGAGAGCAGCATGACCGCTGAGCGAGAGAACACCGCCTACCTCGGACTCCCCCAGTCCGGCCCGCCCGCCGAGGCCGCTCCCGAATCCGGTTGCTGCGGCGGCGGGTGCTGCGGTGGTGGCGGCGACGTGGAGGCGGGGGCGGTCACCGCCGTCTACCAGGTGAGCGGGATGGCATCCGAGCACTGCGAGGGCGCCGTCTCGCTCGAACTCGCCGAACTGTCCGGCGTCACGGGTGTCACGGCCGTCGCCGCCACCGGACAGGTGACCGTGGTCTCGCTCGCCCCGCTGGACGAGCAGACGGTGCGCTCGGTGCTGAGCGAGGCGGGATACGAAGTCGTGGGCCGGGCCTGATCCCTGACGCCGCCGATCGCCGGTGACGGCCCTGTTCACTGATGACCTTGATCGCCGACGACCGGGCCCGATCCACGCCCGTACGTGGAGATCTTCTGGTGACCGGGCCACCCGATGCCTTGTCGGCAGGTATTGCCATGGCCAACTCTTCGCTGTTCGTAGTGACAAACGGCCCGTAATTGCGTACCTTCACAGGACGTTCACAACGAGACTTAGATCACAGGATTTTGGGGGTAACCATTCGGGGGCCCCGAGTGTCTAAGTGAACGATGCCAAGGATGTCTTGGGGGACGTCCGGCGGAACATCTTGGGGGATGTTCCGGGCAAGCGTTGGCCGGGGCACGTGCTACGGGGAGCTTGAGCGGCCCACCCGTCGAGTACGTACCCCGGCAGATCGCGTGCCGTGGCAGCAGCAGTACGCGGAGTGGCATCCGCGCCCAACAGACGCCCGGACCGGATCCCGTGGGGGGAATCCGCCCGGGGAAACGGGAAGCGCCCCGTATCGTCGACCCGTGGGGGGATCGGCGGCGGGGCGCTTTTCGATTGCTGTGCTGACGACCGGGGTCAGTGATCCATCGGGATCAGCGGCCTGCCGGTGTCAGCGTCCACCAGTGTCAGGGCCTGACGGCGTCAGCGGCCTTCGACCGGCGTGAAGTCGCGCAGGACCTCACCGGTGTAGATCTGGCGCGGGCGGCCGATGCGGCTGCCGGGCTCCTTGATCATCTCGTGCCACTGGGCGATCCAGCCGGGCAGCCGGCCGATCGCGAACAGCACGGTGAACATCTCGGTCGGGAAGCCCATGGCGCGGTAGATCAGACCCGTGTAGAAGTCCACGTTCGGGTAGAGCTTCCGCTCGACGAAGTACTCGTCGGCCAGCGCGTGCTCCTCAAGCTTCAGCGCGATGTCGAGCAGCTCGTCATCCTTGCCGAGGGCCGAGAGGACATCGTGCGCCGCCGCCTTGATGATCTTCGCCCGGGGGTCGAAGTTCTTGTAGACGCGGTGCCCGAAGCCCATGAGCTTCACGCCGTCTTCCTTGTTCTTCACCTTGCGGATGAAGGTGTCGACGTCGCCGCCGGACTGCTTGATGCCTTCGAGCATCTCCAGCACCGACTGGTTGGCGCCACCGTGCAGCGGGCCCCACAGCGCGCTGATGCCGGCGGAGATCGAGGCGAACATGTTCGCCTGCGAGGAGCCGACCAGACGCACGGTGGAGGTCGAACAGTTCTGCTCGTGGTCCGCGTGCAGGATGAGGAGCTTGTCCAGCGCGGAGACGACGACCGGGTCCGGCACGTACTCCTGCGAGGGGACCGAGAAGGTCATCCGCAGGAAGTTCTCCACGTACCCGAGGTCGTTGCGCGGGTAGACGAACGGGTGGCCGATCGACTTCTTGTACGCGTACGCCGCGATGGTCGGAAGCTTGGCGAGCAGGCGGATCGTCGAAAGGTGCCGCTGCTGCTCGTCGAAGGGGTTGTGGCTGTCCTGGTAGAACGTGGACAGGGCGCTGACCACCGACGACAGCATCGCCATCGGGTGCGCGTCACGCGGGAAGCCGTCGAAGAAGCGCTTGACGTCCTCGTGCAGCAGCGTGTGCTGGGTGATCTCGTTCTTGAAGGTCGCCAGCTCGTCGACCTTGGGAAGCTCGCCGTTGATCAGCAGGTAGGCCGTCTCAAGGAAGGTCGACTGCTCGGCCACCTGCTCGATCGGGTACCCGCGATAGCGCAGGATGCCCTGCTCGCCGTCGAGGTAGGTGATCGCGGATTTATAGGCGGCCGTGTTGCCGTATCCGCTGTCCAGTGTGACCAGCCCGGTCTGGGCTCGGAGCTTCCCGATATCGAAGCCCTGGTCGCCGACGGTGCTGTCGATCACCGGGTAGGTGTGCTCGTCATCGCCGTACCGCAGTACTACAGCCTTGTTAGCGTTCTCGCTCACGTCATCCCTCACCGACGTAGTGCCTCTTCTTCGAGGTGCCCTGACTGTCTCTACCATCCCCCACTTGGCTCAGCAGAGTGCACTCGGGGTCGCCCGTTGGGCTATTTGGCGGCACTCAGTGCCGCCAACCTGCTTATCCTGCCCTGTTCGCCCTGGTTCCGGAACCCCGGGGTGACGATTCCCACGGTCCGCCGTCCGCGCCGCCTCCCGCCAGTCTGTGGTCCAGCGCGGTAAACCGCCTGCCCGCGGAGACGGTGCGGACAGCCTGGCCGATCGCCTTCCGGGAGCCGACCAGGACGACCAGCTTCTTCGCCCGGGTGACGGCCGTGTAGAGCAGATTGCGCTGGAGCATCATCCAGGCACCCGTGGTGACCGGAATCACCACGGCGGGGTACTCGCTGCCCTGCGAGCGGTGGATCGTCACCGCGTACGCGTGCGCCAGCTCGTCCAGCTCGTCGAACTCGTACTCCACCTCCTCGTCCTCGTCGGTGAGCACGGTCAGTTTCTGGTCCTCCGGATCGAGCGAAGTGACCACGCCCACCGTGCCGTTGAAGACTCCGTTGGCACCCTTGTCGTAGTTGTTTCTGATCTGGGTGACCTTGTCACCGACCCGGAAGACCCGGCCGCCGAACCGCTTCTCGGGCAGGCCTGGCCTGGCCGGGGTGATCGCCTGCTGGAGCAGCCCGTTGAGCGTGCCCGCGCCGGCCGGGCCGCGGTGCATGGGGGCCAGCACCTGGATGTCACGGCGTGGGTTCAGCCCGAATTTCTGCGGGATGCGGCGGGCCGCCACATCGACCGTGAGCTTCCCGGCCTCCTCGGTCTCGTCCTCCACGAAGAGGAAGAAGTCGGGCAGGCCCTGAGTGATGGGGTGCACTCCGGAGTTGATCCGGTGGGCGTTGGTGACCACCCCGGACTGCTGGGCCTGGCGGAAGATCCGGGTCAGCCGGACGTTCGGCGCCGGGCTGGTGGCCGACAGCAGATCGCGCAGCACCTCGCCCGCGCCGACGGACGGAAGCTGGTCCACATCGCCCACGAGCAGCAGATGCGCGCCCGGCGCGACAGCCTTGACCAGCTTGTTGGCGAGGAGCAGATCGAGCATCGACGCCTCGTCCACGACGACCAGGTCCGCGTCGAGCGGGCGGTCCCTGTCGTACGCCGCGTCGCCGCCCGGCTTCAGCTCCAGGAGCCGGTGCACGGTGGACGCCTCGGCCCCGGTCAGCTCGGCGAGCCGCTTGGCCGCGCGGCCGGTGGGCGCCGCGAGGACCACCTTGGCCTGCTTGGCGCGGGCCAGCTCGACCACGGAGCGGACCGTGAAGGACTTGCCGCAGCCGGGACCTCCGGTGAGGACCGCGACCTTCTCGGTGAGCGCGAGGCGGACCGCCGCCTGCTGTTCGGGCGCCAGCTCGGCGCCGGTGCGCCCGGCCAGCCAGTGCAGCGCCTTCTCCCAGTCGACGTCCCGGAAAGCGGGCATCCGGTCCTGCTCGGTGCGCAGCAGCCTGACCACCTGGGACGCGAGCGAGATCTCCGCCCGGTGGAAGGGGACCAGATAGACCGCGGTGACCTGCTCCTCGCCGCCTTCGGGCCCCGGCACCCGCTCCCGTACGACACCCTCCTCAGCGGCCAGTTCGGCCAGGCAGTCGATGACCAGTCCGGTGTCGACCTGGAGCAGCTTGACCGCGTCGGAGATCAGCTGCTCCTCGGGGAGGAAGCAGTGCCCCTGGTCGGTGGACTGGGAGAGCGCGTACTGGAGTCCGGCCTTGACGCGCTCCGGCGAGTCGTGCGGGATGCCGACCGCCTGGGCGATGCGGTCGGCGGTCAGGAAGCCGATGCCCCAGACGTCGGCCGCCAGCCGGTAGGGCTCGTTCTTCACGACCGAGATCGAGGCGTCGCCGTACTTCTTGTAGATCCGGACGGCGATGGAGGTGGAGACCCCGACCCCCTGGAGGAAGATCATCACTTCCTTGATCGCCTTCTGCTCCTCCCAGGCGGCGCCGATCATCTTCGTCCGCTTGGGGCCGAGCCCCGGCACCTCGATGAGGCGCTTGGGCTCCTGCTCGATGACGTCGAGGGTGTCCAGGCCGAAGTGGGTGGTGATCCGGTCGGCCATCACCGGGCCGATGCCCTTGATCAGCCCGGAGCCGAGATAGCGCCGGATGCCCTGGATCGTGGCGGGCAGGACCGTCGTGTAGTTCTCCACCGTGAACTGCTTGCCGTACTGGGAGTGGGAACCCCAGTGGCCCTCCATGCGCAGTGACTCGCCGGGCTGGGCGCCGAGCAGCGAGCCGACGACGGTCAGCAGGTCGGAGCTGCGGCCGGTGTCGACGCGGGCGACCGTGTAGCCGTTCTCCTCATTGGCGTAGGTGATCCGCTCCAGGACCCCTTCCAGCACTGCCATGTTGGACATGGTGCGACGTTACCGCCGGGGTCCGACAGCCCGGTACGGGGAAGCGGCACCGGCCGGTGGGCGTGACCGTCCGGGCGCCCCGGCCGCACCGTCACGATCGGATTACGGAATGCCGAACTCCTCTTGACCGCCACCCATGTAATCGATTCCAATCTCCCGTGTAATCGATTCCATGCGGCCCACAAGGAGGTGGTCCAGCGATGGCGAGCATCAAGGACGTCGCAGCCGGCGCGGAGGTCTCCGTCGCCACGGTGTCCCGGGTACTCAACGGTCATCCGTCGGTCAGGCCCGACACCCGCACCCGGGTGATGGCCGCCGTGGAGGCCCTCGGTTACCGGCCGAACGCGGTCGCCAGGTCGCTGCGGACCCAGCAGACCCGCACCCTCGGCCTGGTCATCAGCGATGTGCTGAACCCGTACTTCACCGAGCTGGCCCGCTCCGTCGAGGACGAGGCGCGGGCGCACGGCTACAGCGTGATCATCGGCAACGCCGACGAGCAGCCCGCCCTCCAGGACCACCACATCCGCACCCTCGTCGACCGCCGGATCGACGGTCTGCTGGTCAGCCCCACCGACGGCGGCTCACCGCTGATGCTCGACGCGGTCAGGGCCGGCGTGCCGATGGTCTTCGTGGACCGCTGGATCCCGGGCGTGGACGTCCCCGTCGTACGGGCCGACGGGCGCGAAGCCGTCCGCGACCTGGTCGCCCACCTGTACGCGCTGGGCCACCGCAGACTCGCCATCATCGCGGGCCCGGCCACGACCACCACCGGCAGCGAGCGGGTGGACGCCTTCCGGGAGGCGCTGCGCGAGCACGGACTGCCGCTGCCCGACGCCCGGATCGGGCACGGCGACTTCCAGGCCGGCAGCGGGCACCGCGAGGCGACCCGGCTGCTGGCGCTCGCCGAGCCCCCCGATGTGATCTTCGCCGCCGACAACCTGATGGCGCTGGGCGCGATGGACGCGATCCGCGCCCACGGTCTGCGTATCCCGCAGGACATCGCGCTGGCCGCCTTCGACGACATCCCGTGGTTCGTGCACACCGACCCGCCGATCACCGCCATCGCCCAGCCGACCGGCGAACTCGGCCGGGCCGCCGTACGCGCGCTGATCGACCGTCTCGATGGCCGCGAGCCGCACTCCGCGATCCTCCCCGCCCGGCTGGTGGTCCGCCGCTCGTGCGGCGAGCCGCCGGGCCCCGTGACCACGGCCCCCGCCGGCGCAACTCCCGCGCCCACGACCGGCGTCCGTACGACGCCCGTGACCACGCCCCCCGCCGCGGCACCCGGCTCCACGACACCCCCCGCACCCCCGTCCCCCGCCCCCACGCCGAACAGGAGCAACCGGTGAGCGTCCCCGACGAGTTGCTGCGTATCGAAGGCATACGCAAGACCTTCCCCGGAGTGGTCGCGCTCGACAGCGTCGACTTCGACCTGCGCCGTGGCGAGGTCCATGTCCTCCTCGGCGAGAACGGCGCGGGCAAGAGCACCCTCATCAAGATGCTCTCCGGCGCCTACCGACCCGACAGCGGCAAGATCTTCGCTGAGGGCCGCGAGGTCCGGATCCACGGCGCGCAGGACGCCGAGCGGCTCGGGATCGCCACGATCTACCAGGAGTTCAACCTGGTCCCCGATCTGACGGTCGCCGAGAACATCTTCCTCGGCCGCCAGCCGCGCCGCTTCGGGATGATCGACCGGGCCCGGATGGAACAGGACGCCGCCGGGCTGCTGGCCCGGGTCGGCCTCGACATCGCGCCCCGCACCAAGGTCCGCGAACTGGGCATCGCCCGGCTCCAGATGGTGGAGATCGCGAAGGCGCTGAGCCTGGAGGCCCGCGTCCTGATCATGGACGAACCCACCGCGGTGCTCACATCCGGCGAGGTGGAGAAGTTGTTCGGGCTCGTCCGCGCGCTGCGCGACGACGGCGTCGGCATCGTCTTCATCACCCACCACCTCGAAGAGATCGCCGCGCTCGGCGACCGCGTCACGGTGATCCGCGACGGCCGCAGCATCGACCAGGTGCCCGCCGACACCCCCGAGGACGAACTGGTCCGGCTGATGGTGGGCCGCAGCATCGAGCAGCAGTACCCCCGGGAGCGTCCGGCCGCCGCGGACCCCGGCACCGAGGCCACCGGGGCCCCGCTGCTCTCCGTACGCGGTCTGGGCCGGGACGGCGTCTTCCACGACGTCAGCTTCGAGGTGCGGGCCGGTGAGGTGGTCGGCATCGCCGGACTCGTCGGGGCCGGCCGGACCGAGGTCGCCCGCGCGGTCTTCGGCGCCGACCCGTACGACAGGGGCACCGTCGACGTCATCGGCAGACGGCTTCCCCGGCACGACGTGAACGCGGCGATGGGCGCCGGGATCGGTCTGGTCCCCGAGGACCGCAAGGGCCAGGGCCTGTTGCTCGACGCCTCGGTCGAGGAGAACCTCGGCCTGGTCACGCTGCGCTCCGCCACCCGCGCGGGCCTCGTCGACATCAAGGGCCAGCAGGCCGCCGCGGCCCGGGTCGCCGGACAGCTCGGCGTACGGATGGCCGGGCTCGGCCAGCATGTGCGCACGCTCTCCGGGGGCAACCAGCAGAAGGTCGTCATCGGCAAGTGGCTGCTCGCCGACACGAAGATCCTGATCCTGGACGAGCCGACGCGCGGTATCGACGTCGGCGCCAAGGTCGAGATCTACCAGCTCATCAACGAGCTGACGGCATCGGGCCACGCGGTCCTGATGATCTCCAGCGATCTGCCCGAGGTGCTCGGTATGAGCGACCGGGTGCTGGTGATGGCGCAGGGCCGGATCGCCGGTGAACTCCCCGCGCACGAAGCGACCCAGGACGCGGTGATGGCACTCGCCGTCAGCGCGGCAACCTCCCACAACGAAGTGAAGGAAGCAGAGGGTTCCCGTGACCACTGACACGCTCAAGAGCAATACGGGCGCGAGTGGCGCCTCTGCGGTCGTCCGCCGCATCCTGCTCGACAACGGCGCGCTCAGCGCCCTGGTCGTCCTGGTGGTGGCGATGTCGCTGCTCTCCGGCGACTTCCTGACCACTCAGAACCTGCTCAACGTCGGTGTACAGGCCGCCGTGACCGCGATCCTCGCGTTCGGTGTCACCTTCGTCATCGTCTCGGCGGGCATCGACCTCTCGGTCGGCTCGGTCGCCGCGCTCTCCGCGACCGTGCTGGCGTGGACGGCGACCTCCGAAGGCATACCGGTCTGGATCGCGGTGATACTCGCCGTGGCCACCGGCATCGCCTGCGGCCTGGTCAACGGCGTACTGATCTCGTACGGCAAACTCCCGCCGTTCATCGCGACGCTGGCCATGCTCTCCATCGGCCGCGGTCTCTCGCTGGTCATCTCGCAGGGCAGCCCGATCGCCTTCCCCGGCTCGGTCTCCTCGCTCGGTGACACGCTCGGCGGCTGGCTGCCGGTCCCGGTCATCGTGATGATCGCGATGGGGCTGATCACCGCGCTGATCCTGGCCCGTACGTACATCGGCCGCTCCATGTACGCCATCGGCGGCAACGAGGAGGCCGCCAGGCTCTCCGGGCTGCGGGTCAAGCGGCAGAAGCTCGCCATCTACGCGCTCTCCGGGCTCTTCGCCGCCGCCGCGGGCATCGTCCTCGCGTCGCGGCTCTCCTCCGCGCAGCCGCAGGCCGCCGACGGGTACGAGCTGGACGCCATCGCCGCCGTCGTCATCGGCGGGGCCAGCCTGGCGGGCGGGGTCGGCAAGGCGTCCGGCACCCTGATCGGCGCGCTGATCCTGGCCGTGCTCCGCAACGGCCTCAACCTCCTCTCGGTGTCGGCGTTCTGGCAGCAGGTCGTGATCGGCGTGGTCATCGCGCTCGCCGTCCTGCTGGACACGCTGCGCCGCCGTGCCGGGTCCGGTGCGGGCTCCGGTGCCGGTCAGGCCGGTGCGGGTGCCGGTGCCGGCGGGCCGGGCGGCAAGGGCAGGCAAGCGGCACAGGCAGGCATCGCCGTCGTCTGTGTGGCGGCCGTCGTCGGCGCCGTGACCTGGTTCAACTCCGGTTCGTCGTCGGGTGGCCGGACCAAGGTCGGGCTCTCCCTCTCCACCATGAACAACCCGTTCTTCGTCCAGATGAAGGCGGGCGCCCAGCAGGAGGCCAAGGCCGAGAACGTCGACCTGACCGTCACCGACGCGCAGAACGACGCCTCCCAGCAGGCCAACCAGATCGAGAACTTCACCAGTGCCGGCGTCAAGGCCATGATCATCAACCCGGTGGACTCGGACGCGGCGGCCCCCTCCGTACGCGCGGCCGACAAGGCGGGCATCCCGGTGGTCGCGGCCGACCGCGGCGTCAACAAGGCGGACACGGCGACCCTCGTCGCATCCGACAACATCGCGGGCGGCAAGCTCGCCGCGAAGACCCTGGCGGCCAAGCTCGGCGGCAAGGGCCGGATCGTCGTCCTCCAGGGCACCGCGGGCACCTCGGCCAGCCGTGAGCGCGGCCAGGGCTTCGAAGAGGGCATGAAGGCGTACCCCGGGATCAAGATCGTCGCCCGGCAGCCCGCGGACTTCGACCGCACCAAGGGCCTGGACGTCATGACCAATCTGCTCCAGGCGAACCACGGGCTCACCGGGGTCTTCGCCGAGAACGACGAGATGGGCCTCGGCGCCATCAAGGCGCTCGGCTCCAAGGCGGGCACGTCGATCCCGGTGGTCAGCTTCGACGGAACGCCCGACGGGCTCAAGGCCGTCAAGGCGGGCACCCTGTACGCCACGGTCGCGCAGCAGCCCGCTGAGCTGGGCAAGCTCGCCGTGCAGAACGCGGTCAGGGCCTCGCACGGCAAGAAGGTCGGCAGCATGGTGAAGGTGCCGGTCAAGGTCGTCACCAAGAAGAACGCCGCTGACTTCTCCTGACAGGCTCCACCGGCCCTGTCACCGCCGCCGGTGAGAGCCGCTGAAAGACCGCCCACTCCGAAAGCAGGACTGATATGAACGACTACGACCTGCTGGTCGTAGGGTCGGCCAACGCCGACCTGGTGATCGGCGTCGAACGCCGCCCCGCGCCCGGCGAGACCGTGCTCGGCTCCGACCTCGTCATCCACCCGGGCGGCAAGGGCGCCAACCAGGCGGTGGCCGCGGCCCGGCTCGGCGCCCGCAGCGCCCTGCTGGCCCGGGTCGGGGACGACGCCAACGGGCGGCTGCTGCTGGAGTCCCAGCGCGCGGCGGGCGTCGACACCGTCGGCGTCCTCGTCGGCGGCGCACCCACCGGTGTCGCCCTGATCACGGTGGACCCGTCGGGCGACAACAGCATCGTGGTCTCCCCCGGTGCCAACGCCCGGCTCACCCCGGCCGACATCCGCGCGGCGGGCAGCCTGTTCGAGGCGGCCAAGGTGGTGTCGACGCAGCTGGAGATTCCGCTGGAGACGGTCACCGAGCTGGTACGGGTACTGCCCGACGGGACCCGGTTCGTACTGAACCCGTCCCCGCCGCAGCCGTTGCCCGACGAGATCCTCGCGGCCTGTGACCCGCTGGTGGTCAATGAGCACGAGGCCAGGACGGTGCTGGGCGACGCGGCGGGCGACTCCCCCGAGGACTGGGCGCGGGCGCTGCTCGCACTCGGGCCGCGCTCCGTGGTGATCACCCTGGGCGCGGCGGGCGCACTGGTCGCCGACGGCCGTACGGGGACGAGCGCGCACGTACCGAGCCTCAAGGTCGACGCGGTGGACACCACCGGTGCGGGCGACGCCTTCACGGCGGCGCTGGCCTGGCGCCTGGGACAGGGCGAGGACCTGGCGCAGGCCGCCGCGTTCGCCGCCCGGGTGGGCGCGACCGCCGTCACCAAGCCCGGCGCGCAGGAGTCCTACCCGACCGCCGACGAGGTGCGGCCGGAATGAAGAAGTCCGGAATCCTCAACCGCCATCTCGCGGGCGCCCTGGCCGAGTTGGGCCACGGCGACGGTGTGCTGATCTGCGATGTGGGGATGCCGGTCCCGGACGGGCCCCGCCTGGTGGATCTGGCGTTCCGGGCCGGGGTCCCGTCGTTCGCGGAGGTGCTCGACGGGCTGCTTGCGGAACTGGTCGTGGAGGGCGCGACAGCCGCCCACGAGGTACGGGAGGCGAACCCGGCGACGGCGGACCTGCTGGACGCCCGCTTCCCGGACCTGCGGCTGATCCCGCACGACGACCTCAAGGACCTGTCGGCGGGCACCCGCCTGGTGGTCCGCACGGGGGAGGCACGCCCGTACGCGAATGTGCTGCTGCGGTGCGGGGTCTTCTTCTGAGCAGCAGCCAGTGCCGGTCTGTTCAGGATGTGCCGGTCTGAACAGAACGTGCCGGTCTGAGCCGAACGTGCCGGTCTGAGCAGTGCGTGCGGAGGGGGCCCGGTCCACCGGACCGGGCCCCCTCCGCATTCCCCTCCCCTGACCAGAGCTTCCCGTTTCCCCCCGGATCCGTCCCCCTGAAGCCCTGATGCCACCTACGACTTCCGTTACGGGGCAAGGGTTGTACGGATGCGGGGAGTTATTTTTCCGGCTGTCCGGATCGGCTGCTCTCCGGGCGGTGGACCGGTCAGACGCGGTCGGCCGCGATCAGGAGGTACTGGAACGAGCCGTCCTTGTACGAGTTGATGAACGCCTCCTCGATGCCGGTGACCAGCGAGGACGTGGCCCGCAGCTCCCAGTAGGGCAGCGTCGCCGCCGTCAGGTCGACGATGGCCTGCGGTACGAGACGGTTGTCGGCCATGGCCTTCAGGTACTCCCGGCGGGAGTGGATGTTGCACTCGAAGTGCGCGTTGATCTGCGAGACCCACTTCGAGGGCTGGCCGTAACGCGGGTTCCAGCAGCCGGTGATGGTCACATAGCGGCCGCCGACCCCGAGGACACGGGAGTGCTCGGCCATGAGGTCGTCCAGGTCGACGTACATGCTCGACTCGTTGTTCCACGAGCCCGCTGCCTGCCCCGTCTCGAAGGGCGTGTCGAGCATGTTGCACACCCGGGCGTGGACGTGGTCGTCGATGCCGAGTTCATGCGCACGCCGGTTGCCGAACTCGGCCTGCTTGGCCGACAGGGTGACGCCCTCGACCTTGCATCCGAACCGTTGGTGCGCCATCACCATCGAACCGCCCCGGCCGCAGCCGGCGTCCATGAGCGTGTCGTCACGCCCGATGGGGCCGAGGTGGTCCAGGAGGACTTCGGCCTGTGCCGACTCCAGGCGGTGCAACTCGGCGATCAGCCTCTTCTCGTACTCGCTGTCGCGAGCGTCCCCGAGTGCGGCGTGGTCGACGTCGCCGATGCCGTAGTGGTGGTGGTAGAGCCCGTCGACGTCGCCGAGACGCAGGTTCACGGGCCTGGCCTCACGGTCCCAGTATCGGGCGATGTCACCCTGGTACGGCGACGCCGGGCCCGGGATGTAAACGGGGGCGTCAGTGGTGAGCTCGGTGCTGGTCATGGTGAAGTCCGCTCCTTACCAGAAATCGGGCAGGCTGTATCGGTAGGTGTTGGTCTGGTGCCAGTAGTGGTTGCCGTCGACCCACGCGGCCACTCCCCGGAGGAAACGCAGCACGCTCGGGACGGGGCACTCGGCCGCCAGCGCGGCGGCTTCGCTTTCGAAGCCGTGCATGAGGTCGTTGTGGACCTCGACCGCCTTGAGATAGGCGTCACGGTCGGAGACGCCCTCACGTTCGGCGATCACCACGGGCAGGTTCAGGTGTCTGCCGGGGCTGTTGAGTTCCTTGGTGTACGAATAAAGGTCGTTGACGATCGTGGTGGCGTTGCCCGCGAGCGCGATGACCCGCTGCATGGCCGGCTGGGCGTGCAGGTCGGCGGGGAGTTCGTAGCCGCCGACGGTGTCGGTGATGGTGGGGCAGGGACGGAAGTTGTTGAACTGGCGCATCGCCAGGTACTCCCACACCTCGGGAACGTGATCCGTCTCGGCCCACGCGGCCTCGGCCAGATACCCCAGATGCAGACGGGCCATGTCGTGCCGGAACCGGTCGGCCTGCGAGGGGGTGGCCTGCCGGCAGAGGTACTCCATGGCCGAGCGGTAGGCCCGCCGGGGCGCGTCCGACTGGAGCGAGTCCGCCCACTCCGGCGCGTACTCCCCCGTCGTGTGCAGAGGGTCCAGAGCCGTGTGTGCCAGCAGGAGCCGGCTGCCGAGTCCGACGGGTGAGCCGCCGTGGTCCTCGCAGTAGCAGTCGTCGACCGCGTTCTCGGCGACCATCAGCCGGGTGGCGACCATCAGATGGTCGACGGTGGGCGCGTCCGGGTGGCAGGCGACCATGTAGCGGCCGACGGAGAAACCGTCGAACTGGTCCTCCCACTCCGGGGGGTACGCCTGGACCTCGTCCACCGCCCACACCTTGATCCGCCGGCTGACCTCCTCCACCCGCGCCGGGTCGGGGGGCGGCACCGGGTGGTAGTAGAGGCCCGGGATCGGGGTGCCCTCCACCGACGCCTCGGTCTCGGTCCCGGGCTGGGTCTCGGGCTCGGGCTCGGCAGGAGCCGGCAGTTCCGCGCGCCGTCCCAGGTGCAGGCTCGCCGTACCCAGACCGCTGGGGCCGCACAGGATCCGTTGCAGAGCAGCGCTCGGCTGCAGAAGTGATGGCCCAGGATCGGGCATCCGTAGCTCCTTGGTCAGGTGGGTGGACTGTCCCGGGACTGGGGGCCGGACAGCCCCTAGGGCCTGCGGGCGATCTGTACGTTCTCCAGCACGCCGAGCGCGTCGGGCAGCAGGACGGCGGCGGAGTAGTAGGTGGTGACCAGGTACGAGATGATCGCCTGCTCGTTCATGCCCATGAAGCGCACCGAAAGGCCCGGCTCGTACTCCTCCGGCAGGCCGGTCTGATGCAGCCCGATGACGCCCTGGTCGTCCTCGCCGGTACGCATGGCAAGGATCGAGCTGGTGTTGTCCTTGCTGATGGGGATCTTGTTGCAGGGCAGGATCGGAACCCCGCGCCAGGCCGGGACCTGCTGGCCGCCGAGGTCGACGTGGTCCGGGTAGAGCCCGCAGGCGTTGAACCCGCGCCCGATCGCCGCGATCGTCCGGGGGTGGGCGAGGAAGAGCTTGGTGCCGCGGCGGCGGCAGAGCAGCTCGTCGAGGTCGTCGGGGGTGGGCGGTCCCGACTGGGTCTGAATCCGCTGCTTGAAGGAGGCGTTGTGGAGCAGACCGAACTCCCGGTTGTTGATCAGCTCGTGCTCCTGGCGCTCCCGCAACGCCTCGACGGTGAGCCTGAGTTGCTCCTCGGTCTGGTTCATCGGCCCGTTGAAGAGGTCGGCGACCCTGGTGTGGACGCGCAGAACGGTCTGCGCGACGGAGAGTTCGTACTCGCGCGGGTTGAGGTCGTAGTCGACGAAGGCACCCGGCAGCACGGCTTCGCCGGTGTGGCCGGCCGACATCGCGATCTCGGCCTCGCCGTGCCGGGTCTGCGGCCGGAGAGCGAGCGAGCCGAACTGCTCCAGGTGGGCCTGGAGACCCGGCGCGCCGGACACCACGGCGTCGAAATCCGCGCGGGACAGGGTGAGGAGGGTGCCGGAGGTCTCGGCAGTGGCTGTGTAGTCCCACCTCGCGTCGGTGTCCAGAAGGGCGTTCTCCCCGAACCGGTCGCCGTCGGCGAGCAGGGCCACGGAGACCTCGTCGCCGTACTTGCCCGCGGAGGTCTGCTTGATCCGGCCGTGGGCGACCAGGTGGATCTGCTCGGCGAGGTTCCCCCGCTCGGCCAGCACCTCGCCCGCGCGGAAGTCGCGCTGGACGCACCGGTCGGCGATCGCGGTCAGCACGCCGACATCGTCGAAGCCGCGCAGCAGGGCCAGTTCGCCCAGCTCGCGGGGGATCACCCGGACTCCGGCACCGTCCTGGACGAACTCGATGAGCCCGTCACCGACGGTGTAGGTCAGACGACGGTTCACCCGGTAGGTGCCGCCCTTGGTCTCCACCCAGGGGAGCATCCGCAGCAGCCACCGCGAGGTGATCTCCTGCATCTGCGGGGCGGACTTGGTCGTGGTGGCGAGGTTGCGGGCAGCCGCCGTGCTCAGACTGGACTGCGGGGATGGCTCCAGCTGTGCTTCCGGGCCGGTCTCAACGGTCATCAGGCGAGCTCTCCTTTGCGACGGCGTCGTTCGGCGCACGCGCGCCGAACGCTGGAAGAGGAACGAAGGGGGCGAATCGCAGGTAATCCGTCCAGATCCACGAGAACGGTAACGGCCTCTTCGCCCAACCCGCCCGGAGAGACAGCCGAGTTACTTCGATGCAGCGATCTCGCTCCGCATCAGGTTTATCGGGTGACCGACGAAATTCGGACAGTACGAGCAATGTGAGGGAGGGACACAGCGGAAGGGGTCACAGCGAGGGGGCACAGCAAGAAGGGCGACCAGCCGGCTGGTCGCCCTTCTTGCTGTGCCCCCTCGCTGTATTTCTGGCCTGTTGCGGCGCCGGTCCGCGGTCGGCTACAGCGCGTACCGCACGAACCGCTCAGCGGTCTCCCGCAGCAGTTCCACGCCGTCCCGCGCCCACAGCTCCTCGTTGAACAGCTCCACTTCGACCGGTCCCGTGTACCCGGCCGCGTCCACCCGCTCCCGCCACTCCCGCATGTCGACCGACCCGTCGCCGATCTGGCCGCGGCCGTTCAGGACGCCCGCCGGCAACGGGGTGGTCCAGTCCGCCAGCTGGAACGTGCAGATGCGGCCGCCGGCGCCCGCACGGGCCACCTGCGCGGGCGCCTGGTCGTCCCACCAGATGTGGTAGGTGTCCACGGCGACGCCCACCTGGTCGGCCGGGAAGCGTTCTGCCAGGTCCAGGGCCTGGGTCAGGGTCGAGACCACGCAGCGGTCCGCGGCGAACATCGGGTGCAGCGGCTCGATCGCGAGACGCACACCGCGCTCGGCCGCGTACGGGCCCAGTTCGGCCAGCGCGTCCGCGATCCGCTCGCGTGCCCCGTGCAGATCCTTCGAGCCCGCCGGGAGGCCGCCCGAGACCAGCACCAGGGTGTCCGTGCCCAGCGCCGCCGCCTCGTCGACCGCCGTACGGTTGTCCGCCAGCGCCGCCGCCCGCCCGGCCGGATCGGTCGCGGTGAGGAACCCGCCCCGGCAGAGCGTCGTGACGCTCAGGCCGGCATCCCGTACGAGTGCGGCTGCCGCCTCCACTCCGTACTGCTGGACCGGTTCGCGCCAGAGCCCGATCCCCGGAACGCCCAAGTCGGTGCAGGCGGTGACGAGTTCGGGAAGGCTGAGCTGCTTCACGGTCATCTGGTTGATGCTGAAGCGGGCGAGGTCCGCGGTCACTGGGCGACTCCGTACACACTGAGCAGGGACTTCATCCGGCTCTCCGCGAGCGCCGGGTCGGGGAAGAGGCCGAGGCGGTCGGCCAGTTCGTACGCCCGCGCCAGGTGCGGCAGTGAGCGCGCCGACTGGAGGCCGCCCACCATCGTGAAGTGCGACTGGTGTCCGGCCAGCCAGGCGAGGAAGACCACGCCCGTCTTGTAGAAGCGGGTCGGGGTCTGGAAGAGGTGACGCGACAGCTCGACGGTGGGGTCCAGGATGTCGCGGAAGCCCTCACTGTCCCCGGTGTCCAGGACGCGGACCGCCTCGGCGGCCAGCGGGCCGAGCGGGTCGAAGATGCCGAGCAGGGCATGGCTGAAGCCGCGCTCGTCACCCGCGATCAGCTCGGGGTAGTTGAAGTCGTCCCCGGTGTAGCAGCGGACCCCGTCGGGGAGCCTGCGGCGCAGCTCCACCTCGCGTCGGGCGTCGAGCAGCGACACCTTGATGCCGTCCACCTTGTCCGGGTGGGCCGCGATGGCCTCCAGCAACGTGTCGGTCGCCGCATCCAGGTCCGGTGAACCCCAGTAGCCGTCGAGCGCCGGGTCGAACATCGGGCCGAGCCAGTGCAGGATGACCGGTTCGGCACACTGGCGCAGCAACTGCCCGTAGATCTCCAGGTAATCGTCGGGGCTCTTCGCGGCGGCAGCGAGCCCGCGCGAGGCCATCAGGATCGCCTGCGCACCGGTCTCCTCGACGACGGTGAGCTGTTCCTCGTACGCCTCGGCGACCTGGTTCAGCGTCACTTCGCCGGGCGGGAGCTGGTCGGTGCCGACGCCGCAGGCGACGGCACCGCCCGCCGACCTGGCCTCGGCCGCCGACCGGCGGATCAGCTCCGCCGCGACCGGCCAGTCCAGGCCCATGCCGCGCTGCGCGGTGTCCATGGCCTCCGCGACGCCGAGTCCGTGGGACCAGAGGTGGCGGCGGAAGGCGAGGGTGGCGTCCCAGTCGACGGCGGGCGGACCGTCGGGCGAGACATCGGCGCACGGGTCGGCGACGACGTGGGCGGCGGAGAAGACGGTACGGGAGGCGAGCGGCGCGCCGCCCACGGTGAACGCGGCGGGTTCGGTGCGGGGCGTGTAGGCGTACGTACCGCCGGCGTCCCCGCCCGTGCCCGTGCCCGTGCCCGTGCCCGTGCCCGGAAGCAGGATGGTCACAGCGTGATCTCCGGAACGTCGAGACGGCGGCCCTCGGCGGAGGACTTCAGCCCCAGCTCGGCGAGCTGCACACCGCGCGCACCGGCCAGCAGGTCCCAGTGGTAGGGCTCGTCGAGCGCGATGTGGCGCAGGAAGAGTTCCCACTGGACCTTGAAGCCGTTGCCGAAGTCGCCGTTGTCCGGGACCTCCTGCCACTGGTCGCGGAATGCGTGAGTGGCGGGCAGATCCGGGTTCCAGACCGGCTTCGGAGTGGAACTGCGGTGCTGTACACGGCAGTTGCGCAGTCCCGCCACGGCCGAGCCCTCCGTGCCGTCGACCTGGAACTCGACCAGCTCGTCGCGGTTGACCCGCACCGCCCAGGAGGAGTTGATCTGGGCGACCGCACCGCTCTCCAGCTGGAAGATTCCGTACGCGGAGTCGTCGGCGGTCGCCTCGTACGGCTCGGACCGCTCGTCCCAGCGCTGCGGGATGTGCGTGGTGGCGAGCGCCTGTACGGAGGTGACACGGCCGAACAGCTCGTGCAGGACGTACTCCCAGTGCGGGAACATGTCCACGACGATGCCGCCGCCGTCCTCCGCCCGGTAGTTCCACGAGGGGCGCTGCGCCTCCTGCCAGTCGCCCTCGAAGACCCAGTAGCCGAACTCGCCCCGGACGGAGAGGATCTTGCCGAAGAAGCCGCCGTCGATGAGCCGCTTGAGCTTCAGCAGGCCCGGCAGGAACAGCTTGTCCTGGACCACGCCGTGCTTGATCCCGGCGGCCCCGGCCAGCCGCGCCAGCTCCAGCGCGCCGTCGAGGCCGGTGGCGGTCGGCTTCTCCGTGTAGATGTGCTTCCCGGCGGCGATGGCCTTCCGCAGTGCCTCTTCACGGGCGGAGGTGACCTGGGCGTCGAAGTAGATGTCGACGGCCGGGTCGGCCAGGACGGCGTCGAGGTCGGTGGACCAGTGGTCGAGCCCGTGCTTCTCGGCCATCGCCCGGAGGGCGTGCTCACGCCGGCCGATCAGGACGATCTCGGGCCAGAGCACCGTGCCGTCGCCGAGGTCCAGGCCGCCTTCCTCGCGGATCGCGAGGAGGGAGCGCACCAGGTGCTGGCGGTAGCCCATCCGGCCGGTCACGCCGTTCATGGCGATCCGCACTGTCTTACGTGTCACGAAAGGTCCCTCCACACGGTCATAGCAAGCGCTTTCTACGCGGTAAGAAGCTAACCTGCGCACACCGGCCCCGACAAGAGGCACGGGCAAGAGGCGCGGGCAAGAGGCGCGGACAGGCGCACGGGCCGCGACCACATGACAGGAGACGCGGGCGAGTGACACGGAGGCAGAGATGACGGCGACCCTCTCGGATGTCGCGGCCCGCGCACGGGTGTCCCCGGCGACGGTGTCCCGGGTGCTCAACGGCAACTACCCGGTGGCGGCGGCCACCCGGGAGCGCGTGCTGGCGGCCGTGAACGAGCTGGACTACGTACTGAACGGCCCGGCGAGCTCACTCGCCGCCGCCACGTCCGACCTGGTCGGCATCCTGGTCAACGACATCGCCGACCCGTTCTTCGGCATCATGGCGGGCGCCGCCCAGTCGGAGATCAGCGGCCAGGAGGGCAGCGGGCGCGCGGGCGGCGAGAAGCTGGCGGTCGTCTGCAACACCGGCGGCTCCCCGGAGCGCGAACTCACCTACCTCACGCTCCTCCAGCGCCAGCGCGCCGCCGCGGTCGTGCTGACCGGCGGCGCCATCGAGGACCCGGAGCACACCGCGGCGGTCTCCGCGAAGCTCGCGAAACTCACCGGCGCGGGGACGCGTGTGGTGCTCTGCGGGCGCCCGTCGATCCCCGGCAGCGAGTCCACGGTGACCGCGCTGCCCTTCGACAACCGGGGCGGCGGACAGCGGCTCACCGAGCATCTGCTGACCCTGGGGCACCGGCGGATCGGTTACGTGGCCGGCCCCGCAGAACGGACGACGACCCGCGACCGCCTGGCGGGCCACCGGCTGGCCATGGCGGCGGCCGGCCTGCCCGACGGCCGGGCGGCGCTCACGGTCCACGGCCCCTACGACCGCCGCTCCGGCTACCACGCCACCCTCGAACTGCTGGGCAGAGAGCCGGGGTTGACCGCGATCGTGGCGGCGAACGACACAGTGGCGCTGGGGGCGTGCGCGGCGCTGCGGGAGAAGGGGCTGCGGATTCCTCAGGACGTCTCGGTGGCCGGTTTCGACGATCTGCCGTTCTCGGTGGACGCCGTACCGGCGCTGACGACGGTGCGGCTGCCGCTGTACGAGGCGGGGGCGCGGGCCGGACGGCTGGCGATGGGCCGCGAGGCGGTGCCGAAGGGTGGGGTCGCGGTGGTACGCGGCGAACTGGTCACCCGGGCGTCGACGGCTCCGCCCGGACGGTGACGGGGCGTGCGGTGACGGGGCGTGCGGTGACGGGTCCGGCCGTGCGCCGGCCGGGGCGGTGAGCGGACCCGCCCGCGAGGCGGGCTACCGGGAACACGTCACGTGTACCAATGATGTGCTGGCATCAGCACCAGCACCTCTCAGCCTTCAGGAAGGAACAGTGCGTTGAAATTCGCGTTCTCCACCCTCGGAGTGCCAGGAATGACCGTCCCGGACGTGGTGCGGCTCGCAGCGGACAGCGGCTACCAGGGGGTCGAACTGCGCGCCCACGCCGAGGAGGCGCTGCACCCCGGCACCGGACTGCGGGAACGGGCCGCGGCGGTCGAGGAGTTCGCCGGCGGCGGCGTCGAGATCCTCGGGGTGGCCGGATACGTACGGGTGGCCGCGCCCGGCGACGACAAGGAGATCGAGGGCGACCTCGCCGAGCTGGTCTTCCTCGCCGCCGACCTCGGCGCCCCGTTCGTCCGCGTCTTCCCCGGTGGTGGCGGCCAGGAGCCGGCCGAGGCCGACGCGGCCGCCGCCCGCAGACTGGGAGCGGCCGCCGAAGTCGCGGCGGACAAGGGCGTACGGATCCTCCTCGAAACCCATGACTCGCACCGCACGGGTGCCGACGCCGCCCGGGTGCTCGGCCCGGTCGGCCACCGGAACGTCGGTGCCCTCTGGGACGTGATGCACACCTGGCTGGGCGGCGAGTCCCCGGCGGCCAGCCATGCCGTCCTCGCGCCGCATCTCGGCTACGCACAGGTCAAGGACATCGCGTCGGCCGAGGACACCACCCCGCTGCCGCTCGGCGCCGGGGTGCTGCCGCTCGCCGAGTGCGTGGAGTTGCTCGCCCCGGGCCAGGGGTGGCTCTGCTGGGAGTACGAGAAGCGCTGGTATCCGCAGGCGGCCGAGCTGCCGGGCCTGCTGACGGCGGGTCGGGAGTATCTGGAACGGCTGGCGGGCGGGACCGCGGCCTGACTGTCCCCTGCCGTGGCACCAGGTGACCTGGCCGACGGGCACGGCGGTCACGACGGTCACGACGGTCACGACGGCCACCAGCACCACGAACCGGCCAGGGCCCGGACCGTCCGCCACCCGCCGGGCGGACGGTCCGCGTCCGGGCCGGGCCGGCTTGCTGCCAAACGGGCCAATGCCGCCCCGATCCGGCCCGCACCCTTGACCTGACAGTTACTTTCCGGATATCGGTGCTGCTTGGAAGTTTCCTTCAGTTTCCTTGCGCAGCATGGCCGGAAGGGGCACCAGTGCAGTACCGCACCTCCAGACGCTCTCTGCTCACCGCCACCGCCGTCGCGGTCGCCGCAGCAGCCACGGGCGCCACCGGCGCCACAGCACACGCCGATCCCCGCCGCCCCGATCCCCACCGCCCCGGTCCTGGCCCCAGCGGTCACGACCGGCAGCTCAAGCAGCTCATCGGCCGCATGAGCATCGAGGAGAAGGTCGGCCAGCTCTTCGTGATGCGGGTGTACGGACACTCCGCCACCGCGCCCGACCAGGCCGACATCGACGCCAACCTGAAAGAGATCGGCGTCCGCACCGCCGCCGAGCTGATCGCGAAGTACCACGTCGGCGGCATCATCTACTTCAGCTGGGCGCACAACACCCGCGACCCGCACCAGATCGCCGCCCTCTCCAACGGCATCCAGCGCGCCGGTCTCGCCCAGCACACCCCCGTACCGCTGCTGATCGCCACCGACCAGGAGCACGGGATCGTCTGCCGGGTGGGCTATCCGGCCGCTCTCTTCCCGGGCGCGATGGCGCTCGGCGCCGGGCGCTCGCGCGATGACGTCCGTACGGTCGGCCGGATCTCCGGGGCGGAACTGCGGGCGATCGGCATCCGGCAGGACTACTCGACGGACGCCGACGTCAACGTCAACCCCGCCAACCCGGTCATCGGCGTCCGTTCCTTCGGCTCCGAACCGGCCGCCGTGGCCCGGCTGGTCGCCGCAGAGGTGCAGGGGTACCAGAGCTCGCAGGTCGCCGCCACCGCCAAGCACTTCCCCGGCCACGGCGACACGGCGGTCGACAGCCACACCGGGATCCCGGTCATCACCCACACCCGCGCACAGTGGGAGAGCATCGACGCCCCGCCCTTCAAGGCCGCCGTCGCCGCCGGGATCGACGCGATCATGACGGCGCACATCCAGTTCCCCGCACTGGACCCGAGCAACGATCCGGCCACCCTGTCGCAGCCGATCCTCACCGGCATCCTCCGCCAGGAGCTGGGGTACGACGGCGTCGTCGTCACCGACTCGCTGGGTATGCAGGGCGTACGGGACAAGTACGGCGACGACCGGGTGCCGGTCCTCGCGCTCAAGGCCGGTGTCGACCAGCTGCTGAATCCGCCGGACCTCGACACCGCCTGGCACGCGGTGCTCAACGCGGTGAAGAGCGGGGAGCTCACCGAGGAGCGGCTGGACGAATCGATCCTGCGGATCCTGCGGCTCAAGGACCGGCGCGCGCTCTTCAGCAGCCCGTACGTGGCCGAGGTCCGGATCGACAAGACGGTCGGCATCCCCTCCCATCTCGCGACGGCCGACCGGATCGCCGAGCGGACCACCACCCTCCTGGTGAACCAGGACCGGCTGCTGCCGCTCTCCCGGCGCAGCGCCCGGAGCCTGCTGATCGTCGGCCCGGACCCGGCGTCGCCCTCGGGGACGACGGGCCCGCCGACGACCGTGCTCGGCAAGGAGCTGACCGGTCTCGGCTTCACCACCACGGTGCTCCCGACCGGCAGCGCACCCACCGCCTCCCTGATCGCCGACGCGGTGGCCGCGGCGGCGGGCAAGAGCGCCGTGATCGTCGGGACCTACGACGTGGCCGCGGGCGACGCGCAGTCCAAGCTGGTGGCGGCGCTGGTCGCCACCAAGGTCCCGGTGGTGCAGATCTCGATCCGCAATCCGTACGACATCGCGCAGCTCTCCGGAGTCCGGGCCGCGCTCGCCACCTACAGCTGGACGGACGTCGAACTCCGGGCGGCGGCACGGGTGATCGCGGGCCGGGTCTCGCCGCGCGGTGTGCTGCCGGTCCCGGTCCAGCGCGCGGACGATCCCACGAAGGTGCTGTATCCGGTGGGGCACGGCCTGACGTACTGATCCGCCGCCCACCGGAATGACTGGGCCCATCGGAAGGACTGGCCCACCGGCAACGACTGGGCTCACCGGCAAAGACTGTGCCCGCCGCGGGACTTCGCGGCGGGCACAGCTCAATCCGCTTCCCTGGAGGGCCAATTACCCTCCGGGGCCGGGGCCGGGGTCACGGACGCAGGGACGGTTCGCGTTCCAGGCTCTTGCGGTCGAGTGTCGCGTCGTACGGGGCGAGCGGCTTGGCCCGCAGCGGGTCGGCCTGCACCGCTGCCGGGGCCACCCCGGCCCAGGCCAGGATGCGCGCGGTTGCCTTCGCCCTCTCGGCGGGGGCGAGGCCGTCGACGTTCGCGCCGTGGTTCATCCCCGGCGCGGTGAAGACGTAGCTGTCGTGCGGGTGCTTCCCGACGCTGAAGCGCTCGGCGCCCCAGGGGTCGTTCTGCCCGTACACGTACAGCATGTGGTCGGCGTGGCGCTTCACCCAGTTGTCCACGTCGGCCATCACACCGGGCTGGAAGCGCATCGGGATGGAGCTGGGTACGAAGTGCCGCGGCGGCTGGTAGCCGTAGCGGCTCAGCTTGCCGAGCCAGGGCTGCTTGATGTCCGGCGAGCCGAGCTGGGTACCCGCCTGGTAGTAGTACGGCGTGTACGCGTCGAGTCCCTGGTCGGTGTAGAAGGAGAACCCGGAGATCGTGTCGACGGAGTCCCAGATCTCCTGGTCGGTGGCGTGCGGGGCGTCGGCGGGGACGGTGTCGCAGTCGGAGAGCAGGCTGTACTGCCAGAAGCCCCAGATGTAGTCGAGCACCACGGCCTCGTACGCCTTGTCGAGTGACCCGACGGTGCTGAAGGTGTAGCCGTTGTCCTTGGCGTACTGGGCGTACATCTTCTCCAGCGGCCCGCGCCGGATGAGCGCCTCGCGCTGGACGCCCTCCAGCCGGTCGCGGCACTCCTTGGTGCCGACGGTGCTGAGGAACCGGTCGTACGCCGAGTCCTCGTTGTTGACGACGTCGTCGGGTGCGACGTACGCCACGACCCCGTCCATGTCCTTCGGGTAGTAGCGCTCGTAGTAGGTGGCTGTCATGCCGCCCTTGGAACCACCGGTGGTCAGCCAGTTCCGGGTGTAGATCTTCTTGAGCGCCGTGAACAGCCGGTGCTGGTCGCTGGCGGCCTGCCAGATGTCCAGCTTGGACCAGTCGGCGGGCTGCGGCCTGGACGGTGTGAAGTAGCGGTACTCCAGTGACACCTGGTTGCCGTCGACGATCCGGGTCGGCTCGGTGCGGCTGGGCGTGGTGGAGACGTTGTACCCGCCGGTGTAGAACACGGTCGGCCGGCTGGTGTCCTTGTGCAGCAGCGTGAAGCGCTGGTTGAAGGTGCCGTCCGACGGGTACCGGTGGTCGATGGGCTGGGTGTACTGGAGAACGAAGAAGCGGTAGCCCGGGTAGGGCTTCTCATCGATGAGGCTCATGCCGGGAATCGCGAGGATCCGGGCCTTGATGTCCGTGGTGTCCGGTCCCGCGGCGGTGGCCGCACCGGCTGATGCCCCCGCCGCACTCAAGGTGCCTATGAGCACCACGAACGCGAGCAGCCATCTGAGCGACTTGCGCATTCAGCCCTCCCCTGGGGATCACAACGAGTAGCCGCGAACCTAGCCGGGGTAACACCAGGCACGCCAGACCCAGTTGACCATCGGGAGCGATCACCCGCTCAGCACAGGAACCAGCCCGACGCCCCCTTCTTGCCGGAGACCGCGCCCACAGCCCGGACGCAGCGGTTCGCCGCACGGACCCTCACCGGCCCCGCCAGACGGGTGAACCGCCCGCTGTCGGAGACCGGCAGCCCGCCGCGCACCTGGAGCTGGACCGACATCTGCCTCCTGGCGCCCGGCTTCTTGGCGAGGGTGACGGCGCAGACGTACTGGCCGCTCCGGAAGACCTGGAGCCGGCCGGTGGCGAAGCCCACGGACCTGACCTCGTGGCCGGGGCACCCGGACGCGGCGCTCGCCGGGTGAGCGCCCGGCACCACCAGGGCGAGCGCCACCGCGGCCGCCGCCGTCAGGCCCGCGGCCCAGCGGCCGGCTCCCGGGCCGCGGGCGGGTGCCCGCACGGACTCGCGCACCGGCGGACGCACCGGTGCGGGCCCCACCCCGTGCTCCGGCCCGCTCTCCGGCTTTCGCCACAACTCGAACACTTCTTCCCCTTCGGCCGCGCGAGCGTATGTGTGTACGGACGCAAGGGACAGTCCGCTGGTTGCGCCGCAGAAGCGGACAGATGATGACAGGTTCGGTGCAACCCATGCCATCCGCCCTGCCACCTGCCCGTGCGCCGGCAGACCGGATCCCCCGTGCACCGGCGGAACCGTCACGAACCGCCGAACCGTCGCCGCGAAACCGTCACCGGCCCGGTTCCGGCAGCGGAACCCCCGCACGGGCGCGTGGCCTGCGGCGGCCGCGGACCCCGCCCCGGCCGCCCCGCTCGCGGACCGGCCACAGCAGCACATACGCCGTGGACACCGCCACGAACGCCAGCCGCAGCAGACCGCGCAGGGCGTCGTCCGGAACGACGAAGACACTGCCGTACAGCGTCAGCAGCGCCAGCCAGCTCCACCACGGCACCAGCCGGCGCTGCCCGATGACGTCCCACAGCAGCGTGCCGAGCAGCACCGACGCCGTGTAGTACGTGTAGACGCTCGGGTCGAGCACGATCCGGGCGTTGGCACCGAGCAGGACCACCGCGGGCCAGCGGCCCCGCCAGACCGCCACCGTGCCGAGCACCAGGCCGAGGGCTGCCTGCGCGGGGCGGTCCCAGCCGGGCGTCTCCGGATCGCCGACCCCGAGCCAGCGCAGGGCGGACGCGGGATGGTTGGGGATGGCGAACTTGGCCGCGGCGAAGGACTGCGGGTCGCCGACGAAGAACGGCAGCCAGGCGACCGCCACCAGGCCCGCGCACCACAGGGCGGCCCGCAGCCAGTGCCGCCGGGGAAGGGCCAGCAGCAGCGGGAGGAAGGCCAGCGCGGTGGGTTTGGAGTCCATCGCCAGGGCGAGGAACGCGCCGGTGGCGGCCGGGGTGCCCCGGGTGACGGCCCGGACCGCGAGCGCGGTGAAGAACAGCGCGAGTACGTCGTCCAGGTGCCCGAAGCGGACCGCGACCTCGATCCACATCGGGATGAAGGCGAGCCCGGCGATCAGTACCCGCTGGCGCAGCCGCTGGTGGTTGGTGCCGGTGCCCAGCAGATGGTGTGCGGCGCTGCGCCCGGCCAGAACGACGATGACCAGGCCGAGCAGGGACATCAGCGCGGCGGCGAGGAACTGGCCGGTGGCTTCCGGGAACGGGTTGAACAGTCCGGCGACGAGGAAGCTGACCGGGCCCATCTGGAGCTCGGGATGGTGGGCGTAGAGGTTGAGACCGCCGGAGCCGGAACCCTGGTAGATCAGCTCGCCGCCGGCGCGCAGATAGTGCCAGGAGAAGCCGCCGTGCGGCTCCACCACGGCGAACCACAGCACCGTCCAGGCGGTGAGCAGCACCAAGTGCATCCGCTGGCTGATCGTCGGCACCGTATCTCAGCTCCCGCTTCCGGTGTGTGCGCTGTCGGGGCTGCACATCCCGGTATGGAAGAGGGCCGAACGGGAGGAAAAGTTGTCCCGGCGGCGGACGTGCGGCCCCGGTAACGCTCTCATCCCGCACTCACAGCATCTTCACGAGGGCCCCGGCCCCTCCCCTCTCCGAGGAAGGGGAGGGGCCGGCCTGATCCAGACGAAAGGCCCTACGCCACCACCTCCGCGGGCTCCCCGACGAAGGTCCGCCACAGCCGTGCGTAGCTGCCGTCCAGGGCCAGCAGCTCCTCGTGCGTGCCGTCCTCGACGACCCGGCCGTGGTCCATCACCACCACCCGGTCCGCCCGTGCCGCGGTGGTCAGCCGGTGGGCGACCACCAGCGTGGTCCGCCGGCCGGCGATCCGGTCCGTGGCCTGGTTGACCTGGGCCTCGGACGCCAGATCGAGTGCGGCCGTCGCCTCGTCGAGCAGCAGGATGTCCGGGTCGACCAGTTCGGCGCGGGCCAGCGCGATCAGCTGGCGCTGCCCCGCCGAGAGGTTGCGGCCGCGCTCGGCCACCTCATGGAGGTAGCCGCCCTTCAGGGTCGCGATCATGTCGTGTGCGCCGACCGCCCGCGCCGCCGCCTCGACCTCGGCGTCGGTCGCGTCCGCCCGCCCGTACGCGATGGCGTCGCGGACCGTACCCGCGAAGAGGTACGCCTCCTGCGGGACGACCCCGAGCCGGTGGCGGTAGGCCGTCATGTCCATGTCCCGCAGATCGATGCCGTCGGCGGTGACCCGGCCGGCTGTCGGGTCGTAGAACCGTGCGACCAGCTTGACCAGCGTGGACTTGCCCGCGCCTGTCTCCCCGACGAAGGCGACCGTCTGCCCGGCCGGGATCCGCAGATCGATGCCGCTCAGCGCCGCCTCGGCCACATCGGCTCCATCGGTCCCGTCGGCCGCCCCGTACGCGAACGAGACGTCCTCGAAGGCGATGTCGCCGCGCAGTGCGGTGACATCCAGCGGCACCGTGCTCGCCTCGGTCGACGTGGGCTCGGTGAGCAGCTCCTGGATGCGCTTGAGCGAGACGGTGGCCTGCTGGTAGCCGTCGAAGACCTGGGACAGCTGCTGCACGGGGGCGAAGAACAGGTCGATGTACAGGAGGTACGCGACCAGGGCGCCCGTGGTGAGGGTGCCGGCCTCGATCCGGTGCGAGCCGACGATCAGCACGGCGGCCGCGGCCACCGACGACAGCAGCTGCACGAACGGGAAGTAGACGGAGATCAGCCACTGGCCGCGCACCCGCGCCTGCCGGTAGTGGTCGCTGCGGCCGGCGAAGCGGCCCGCGCCGGTGGACTCGCGGCGGAACGCCTGCACGATCCGCAGCCCGGAGACGGACTCCTGAAGGTCGGCGTTGACGACGGAGATCCGCTCGCGCGCCAGCTCGTACGCCTGGACGCTCTTCTTGCGGAAGACGTACGTGGCGACGGCCAGGAACGGCAGCGTCACGAAGACGACAAGGGCCAGCTGGACATCGATCACGAACAGCACCACGAGGATGCCGAAGAAGGTGACGACCGAGACGAACGCGGTGACCAGGCCGGTCTGCAGGAAGGTGGAGAGCGCGTCCACGTCCGTGGTCATCCGGGTCATGATCCGGCCGGTCAGCTCACGCTCGTAGTAGTCGAGACCGAGCCGCTGGAGCTGCGCGAAGATCTTGAGGCGCAGCGTGTAGAGGACGCGCTCGCCGGTACGTCCGGTCATCCGGGTCTCCCCGGTCTGCGCCAGCCACTGGACGGCCACGGTGACCAGGCCGAGCCCGGCCGCCGTCCACACCGCGCCGGTGGCGAGCTTGGTGACGCCCTGGTCGATGCCGTGCCGGATCAGTACCGGCAGCAGCAGCCCCATGCCCGCGTCGACCGCGACCAGGAACAGGCTGATGAGCAGGACGGGCCCGAAGCCGCGCAGCAGCCGGCGCAGCCCGTACGAGGTCTCGGCGGCGACGGCGTGCGCCTCGTCCACGTCCGGGGTGTCCGTGGCGGGCGGCAACGCCGCTACCTGGGCGAGGAGTTCGGGCGTCGCGGGCATCCCGCCGGGGGCGGGGGCGGCGTCCGTGCCGGTGCCGGGGGTCTCGTTGCGTACCCAGAGCGGCGGGGTGATGCCCCGCTCGACGTCGAACTCGGCGTCCAGCTCCGCGCGTACGGAGGTGTCCTCCGGCTCGTCCGCCACGGGCCCGGTGTGGCCGGGCGAGACACCGCCCAGCTCGTCCGGGTCGGTGAGCAGCCGCCGGTAGAGCGCCGAGCGCTCCTCCAGCTCCGCGTGCGTACCGACGTCGGCGAGCCGGCCCCCATCGATGACCGCGATCCGGTCGGCGAGGTTGAGGGTGGAGCGGCGGTGCGCGATGAGCAGGGTGGTCCGGCCCGCCATCACCCCGCGCAGCGCCTCGTGGATCTCGTGCTCGACGCGGGCGTCCACGGCGGATGTGGCGTCGTCCAGGAGGAGCAGCCTGGGGTCGGTGAGGATGGCGCGGGCGAGCGCGACGCGCTGGCGCTGACCGCCGGAGAGGGTGAGGCCGTGCTCGCCGACGGTGGTGTCGTATCCGGCGGGCAGCTCGGCGATGAAGCGGTCGGCCTGGGCGGCGCGCGCGGCGGTGCGGATCTGCTCGTCGGTGGCGTCGGGGAAGCCGTAGGCGATGTTGGCGCGGACGGTGTCGGAGAACAGGAAGCTGTCCTCGGGCACGAGGCCGATGGCGGACCGCAGCGACTCCAGCGTCAGTTCGCGTACGTCGTGGCCGCCGATGAGGACCGCGCCCTGCGAGACGTCGTAGAAGCGCGGCAGGAGCAGCGAGACGGTGGACTTGCCGCTGCCGGACGAGCCGACGACGGCGACGGTCTCGCCCGGCGCGATGGTCAGGGAGAAGCCGTCGAGCACGGGCCGGTCGTCGGTGTACCCGAAGGAGACGCCGTCGAACTCGACGGTGGCCTCGGCGTCCGCCGGGAGCGTCTTCGTACCGTCCTCGATGGACGGCTCGGTGTCGATCAGCTCAAGGACGCGCTCGACACCCGCGCGGGCCTGCTGGCCGACGGTGAGCACCATGGCGAGCATCCGGACCGGGCCGACGAGCTGCGCCAGGTAGGAGGAGAAGGCGACGAACGTCCCGAGGGTGATCTCGCCGCGGGTGGCCAGCCAGCCGCCGAGCGCCAGCATCGCGACCTGCCCGAGGGCGGGGACGGCCTGGAGGGCCGGGGTGTAGCGGGAGTTCAGCTTGATGGTGCGCAGCCGCCCGGCGAAGAGCCTGCGGCTGACCGTGCGGATCTTGCCGGTCTCCTGGTCCTCCTGGCCGAACCCCTTCACCACGCGGACCCCGGTGACGGCTCCGTCGACGACGCCGGCGACGGCGGCGGCCTGCCCCTGGGCGTACCAGGTGGCGGGGAAGAGCCGGGTCCTGCTGCGCTTGGCGATGATCCACAGGGCGGGCGCCACTGCCACGGCGATCAGCGTGAGCAGCGGGGAGAGCCAGGCCATGATGACCAGCGAGATCACGAACAGCAGCACGTTGCCGAGGGTCATCGGCAGCATGAAGAGCAGACCCTGGATGAGCTGGAGGTCGCTGGTGGCGCGGCCGATGACCTGCCCGGTGGACAGCTCGTCCTGCCGGCGCCCGTCCAGCTTCATGATCGTTCCGTACATCTCGGTACGGAGGTCGTGCTGGACGTCGAGCGCGAGGCGTCCGCCGTAGTAGCGCCTGACGTAGGTGAGGACGTAGACGACGACGGCGGCGCCGATCAGCAGCCCCGTCCAGACGGCGAGGGACCGGGTGCCGTTGCCGATGACGTCATCGATGATCACCTTGGTGACCAGCGGGACGAGCGCCATGACGGCCATCCCGGCGAGCGACGACCCGAGGGCCAGCAGCACATTGCGCCGGTACCGCCAGGCGTACCCGACGATCCGCCGAGCCCAGCCCTGCCGCCGCGCTCCCCCGGCCGCGGCGACCTGGGCCTTGTCCTGCTGCGCGCCGCCCTGCTGCGCACTGTCCTGTTGCGCGCTGTCCTGTTGCGCGGCGTCCTGTTGCGCGGCGTCCGCCACTGGTGCCTCCCGTTGTCTCATACCACCGGAAGGATCCAACGCGGCGACCTGGGGATTTCATCCCGCTGCAACATTCCGGGGTACGGGTCCGTCCGAACGACGTACGGGGACAGGTCTGCGGACCTAGGTCTTTCGTTTGGATCCTGCCGGGCTCGCGGCCTGATCCAGACGGACGGTGCTAGCGCGACTGCGCCCAGTCGTAGAGGCGGTGGGCGCTGTCACCGAAGCGCGTGGCGTAGAGCGTGGGGGTCGGTCCGCCCGCGAGTTCCTCGCTGGTGGTGGTGATGCCCACGACGGTGCCGGTGCCGGTGCGGGTGTCGAAGTGGGCCAGGTGAGGTCCACCACTCGATCCGGCCGACATGTCGCAGGTCTCACCCCACAGCAGGGGGACCTTGGGACCGGGGTGGCTCGTGCCCGCGCAGTGGATCATGCGGGAGCCGACGTACTTGTCCTTGGGATCGTTGAGTCCGTTGCTCGGGTATCCGAAGGTATGGATGAACTCGCCCTCGACGGGCTGACCGAACCCGATGTGCTGGCTTCCGGTGATGTCCGCGATCGGTTGTCCCCCGGCAGCCGGGTTCGCCACGAGGAGTCCCGTGTCGTAACCGGCGGCAGCGACGTCCGACGATTGCGTGGTGTCCGGGTCGGCGTTCCAGCGGGAAGAGGTGGCCATGGTCCTGATGCTGAAGCCACCGAGCGGTTTCGTTCCGTTGCGATAGCCGGGAACGAAGTAGAAGTTGTGGTTCCAGGTGTCGTCGCCGGAAGGCGAACCGACGCCTCTCAGACAGTGTGATGCCGTGACGACGGTACTGCGGTTGGCGCTCGTGACGACCGTCGCGGTGCAACTGCCGTCGTAGCCGTCGGAGAAGGTGAAGAACAGGCGGCCGACGTTCTTCTCCACCGCCCCGCCGTGAGTCCACACGGACCCGGAGTCCGGCGTGTTCGCGGGAAGCGGCCGCGGGTCGTCCGGCGTGTCGTCGTCCTTGGGTACGGGGGTGATCTCGGGGACGACAGCGCTCGCCAGCTTCAGCCGCTCAGGGGTCCAGTAGGCGTCTATCCGGTTGCGCTCCTGTGCGGTCGTGGCGCCGGCGTGGGTGGTGGTGGTGTCCGGTCCTGCCGCGCCGCCGCTGCTGGACGAGGAGTTGTGCGGTACGGCGTTGGCGGCCGCGGCCGGCGTGACCAGTGCGACGACGGCCGCCGACACCGTGACGGTGGCCCCGATCGCGCGGCGGAGGGTCCTGCGGGTGCTGCCCTGCTGACCGCTGGGGCGATGAGATGAAATGTGCATGCGCCGGGACAGTAGTCACGCGATGTCAGGAAGCGGTCAGAGAAGCGTGCAGGCGGTGTCAGCGCGGCGGGTCGGCGCGTCTTGCCGGACGGCGGGATGGTGGCCGAGCATCTCGCGAAGCTGCTGCGCGGGCACCGCGAGCAGTTCGGGACCCGCCAGGATACTCACGCGCCGGCCGGCGCCCGCTGGTCCTGCACGAGCAGACGGCCTCTCCGAGGGTCTCCACATCCCGTAAAATCTGGTCGGTCCACCAAAAAGCAAGATCAACTTCTCTTGACCTCGGTGGCTTCAACCACTACTTTTCGATGAAGTAGACCTGTAATCACTGAAGGAGGCGACCAGCAGATGTACACCTGCTCTGATGTCGCTCGCCTCGCCCGCCTCACGGTCTGGGCCCCGGGTCAGGTCGCACACGGCTGCTGAGCACGCCGTTCTGATGTGCCCCCCTTCGTGGCACGTTTCTTTGATTTCCCCCTCACCATTCCCGGCACAGCGCTGACGCGTGCCGATGTGCGCCCGCCCCTGACGTGGCGCGTCCGAGCATAGAAAGCTGCCCGAAATTGGCGAACATGATGAATCGACCTGCCCTGCAGCGAAATCCTGCCCCGCAGCGAATTGAAGGCCCGTCATGGTAGGGGCGCGCATCACGGTGAACGGGAAGGAAGCAGCGCTCGCACCGACCGCACCCCACACCACGGTGCTGGACTTCCTGCGCGAGCGTGGCCTCACCGGCACCAAGGAGGGCTGCGCGGAGGGCGAGTGCGGCGCCTGTTCGGTCCTGGTGGCCCGGCCCGGCGTGAACAAGCCCACCGACTGGGTGGCGGTCAACGCCTGCCTGGTCCCGGCCGCGGCACTGGACGGCCAGGAGGTCATCACCTCCGAAGGTCTCGCCACCCCCGGCAAACCCGGAACGCCACCCGAACTGCACCCGGTTCAGGAGGAGATGGCGGTCCGCGGCGGCTCCCAGTGCGGTTACTGCACACCGGGGTTCATCTGCAGCATGGCGGCCGAGTACTACCGCCCCAACCGCTGCGCGCACGCGGAACCGGCCGGCTCGGCGGGCGGCACCGACACGGACGTCGATGCCGACACCGACGCCGAGCACGGTCCGAACGGTTTCGATCTGCACGCGCTGAGCGGGAATCTCTGCCGTTGCACCGGTTACCGCCCGATCCGCGATGCCGCGTTCGCCGTCGGTACGCCTGCCGACGAGGACCCGCTGGCGCAGCGTCGCGAGCAGTCGCCGCCCGCACCGGTTGCCACCGAATACACCCGGGACGGCAGCTCGTTCCTGCGCAAGAGCACGCTGGCCGAGACACTGCAGCTGCTGCGCGAGCGGCCCGACGCGGTGGTGGTCGCCGGCTCCACGGACTTCGGCGTCGAGGTGAACATCCGTTCCCGCCGGGCGGATTGCGTGGTCGCCGTCGACCGGCTGTCCGAGATGCGGGAGCTGCGGGTCGCATCCGACCACATCGAAATCGGGGCGGCACTGACGCTCACCGAGATCGAACGCCGCCTCGATGGCAGCGTCCCGCTGCTGGCAGAGCTGTTTCCGCAATTCGCGTCCCGGCTCATCCGCAACGGGGCGACCCTCGGCGGCAATCTGGGTACCGGCTCGCCCATCGGTGACAGCCCGCCCGTGCTGCTCGCGCTGGACGCGTCGGTGGTGCTGGCCGACGCTGACGGCGAGCGCGAGGTCCCGCTGGCGGACTACTTCACCGGCTACCGGCAGAGCGTGCGCCGTCCCGGCGAGCTGATCCGCGCGGTGCGCGTCCCGCTGCCCCTGTCGCCGGTCGTGGCCTTCCACAAGATCGCCAAGCGGCGTTTCGACGACATCTCCAGCGTGGCCGTCGCCTTCGCGCTGGACATCCGGGGAGGGGTCGTCCGTACGGCACGCATCGGTCTGGGCGGCGTGGCCGCCACCCCGATCCGCTCCCTGGCCACCGAGGCGGCCCTGGAGGGCAAGCCGTGGACGGCGGAGACCGTCGAGGCCGCGGCCCCCGTACTGCGGGCCGAGGGAACACCGATGAACGATCACCGCGCCAGCGCCGACTACCGCTCCGCGATGCTCGGCCAGAGCCTGCTGAAGCTGTACGCGCAAACCACTGAGGCGGTGCCGTCATGAGCCATTTGTCCGAGATCCCCGAGAAGCCGGTCGTCGGCGTTTCGATGCCGCACGAGAGCGCCTTCCTGCACGTCACCGGTACCGCTCTCTACACCGACGACCTGGTCCAGCGCACCAAGGACGTCCTGCACGCGTACCCGGTCCAGGTCATGAAGGCCCGCGGCCTGATCACCGCGCTGCGCACCGGGCCCGCGCTGACCGTGCCCGGTGTGGTGCACGTCCTGACCGGTGCTGACGTACCCGGCGTCAACGACGCCGGCATGAAGCACGACGAGCCGCTGTTCCCCGACGAGGTCATGTTCCACGGCCACGCGGTCGCCTGGGTGCTCGCCGAGACGCTGGAGGCGGCCCGGATCGGAGCGGCCGCCGTCGAGGTGGAAATCGACGAACAGCCCTCCCTGATCACGTTGCAGGACGCGATCGCGGCCGGCAGCTATCACGGTGCCAAGCCGGTGATGGTGGCAGGAGACACCGACGCGGGCTTCGCCGAGTCCGCGCACGTGTTCAGCGGCGAGTTCGAGTTCGCCGGCCAGGAGCACTTCTATCTGGAAACGCATGCGGCGCTGGCGCAGGTCGACGAGAACGGGCAGGTGTTCATCCAGAGCAGCACCCAGCACCCTTCGGAGACCCAGGAAATCGTCGCGCACGTGCTCGGTCTGCCCAGCCACGAGGTGACGGTCCAGTGCCTGCGGATGGGCGGCGGCTTCGGTGGCAAGGAGATGCAGCCGCACGGGTTCGCGGCCGTCGCCGCGCTCGGCGCCAAGCTGACCGGCCGGCCGGTCCGGTTCCGGCTCAACCGGACGCAGGACCTGACCATGTCCGGCAAGCGGCACGGGTTCCACGCCGAGTGGCGGATCGGCTTCGACGCGGACGGCCGCATCCAGGCCCTGGACGCGACGCTGACCGCGGACGGCGGCTGGAGCCTGGACCTGTCCGAGCCGGTGCTGGCCCGTGCGCTCTGCCACATCGACAACACCTACTGGATTCCCAACGCGCGCGTCGCCGGGCGTATCGCCAAGACCAACACGGTCTCCAACACCGCGTTCCGCGGCTTCGGCGGACCGCAGGGCATGCTGGTGATCGAGGACATCCTGGGCCGCTGCGCACCACTGCTCGACCTCGATCCCATGGAGTTGCGGGAGCGCAACTTCTACCGGCCGGGGCAGGGCCAGACGACGCCGTACGGGCAGCCGGTCACGCAGGCCGAGCGGATCTCCGCCATCTGGCAGCAGGTTCAGGAGAACGCCGGTATCGCCGACCGCAAGCGCGAGATCGCCGCGTTCAACGCCGCGCACCCGCACACCAAGCGGGCTCTCGCGATCACCGGCATCAAGTTCGGCATCTCGTTCAACCTCACCGCCTTCAACCAGGGCGGCGCGCTGGTGCTGATCTACAAGGACGGTTCGGTCCTGATCAACCACGGCGGCACCGAGATGGGCCAGGGCCTGCACACCAAGATGCTGCAGGTGGCCGCGACCACGCTCGGGATCCCGCTGCACAAGGTCCGGCTGGCCCCGACGCGTACCGACAAGGTGCCCAACACCTCTGCCACCGCAGCCAGTTCCGGGGCGGACCTGAACGGCGGGGCGGTCAAGAACGCCTGTGAGCAGTTGCGCGAGCGGCTCCTTCAGGTGGCGGCCTCCCGGCTGGGTGCGAACGCCTCGGACGTACGCATCGTCGAGGGCGTCGCGCGGGCGCTCGGCAACGAGCAGGAGCTGGCCTGGGACGACCTGGTGCACACCGCTTACTTCCAGCGGGTCCAGTTGTCGGCGTCCGGTTTCTACCGGACCGAGGGACTGCACTGGGACGCGAAGAGCTTCAGGGGATCGCCGTTCAAGTACTTCGCCCACGGCGCCGCCGCGACGGAGGTGGAGGTCGACGGCTTCACCGGCGCGTACCGCATCCGGCGGGTGGACATCGTGCACGATGTCGGCGACAGCCTGTCCCCGATGATCGACATCGGTCAGGTCGAGGGCGGGTTCGTACAGGGCGCGGGCTGGCTGACGCTTGAGGACCTGCGCTGGGACACCGGCGACGGGCCGAACCGGGGCCGACTGCTGACCCAGGCCGCGAGCACCTACAAGCTGCCGAGCTTCTCGGAGATGCCCGAGGAGTTCAACATCACGCTGATGGAGAACGCCACCGAAGAGGGCGCGGTGTTCGGGTCCAAGGCGGTGGGTGAGCCTCCGCTGATGCTGGCGTTCTCGGTACGGGAGGCGCTGCGGCAGGCCGCTGCCGCGTTCGGGCCGGGCGGGACCAGCGTCGAGCTGGCCTCGCCCGCGACGCCGGAGGCGATGTACTGGGCGATCCAGGCGGCTCGGCAGAGCGACACCGGCCGGCAGAACGGCCACGCACCCAACGGGTTCACCACCAACGGGCAGGCCGCGAACGGGCAGACCACCAACGGCCCGGCCGCCAACGGGCACGCTGCGAACGGCCCGGCCGCGAACGGCAAGGCCCGAGCTGACGCAGAAGCCTTGAGAGGTGCCTGACATGACATGGGTCGCCGCGGTCGCACGGTTGCGAACACGCAGGGAGCCCGGCGTGCTGGCGACCGTCGCGACCGTGCGCGGCCATGCGCCGCGCGACGCCGGTGCGAAACTCGTCGTGGGTCGGACCGAGGCGTGGGGCTCGATCGGTGGCGGCAACGTCGAGGCCGTCACCATCGACCGGGCCCGGGAAATGATCACCACGTCCAAGCCGGAGCCGGAGCTGATTGATTTCGCCCTGAACGACAAGGTGACCAACCGGCATGGCGTGCAGTGCTGCGGCGGGACGGTCTCGGTGCTGCTCGAACCGCTGCCGGTGGTACGGGCGGTGGCGGTCTTCGGGGTCGGGCATGTCGGGCTGGAACTGGTGCGCATCCTGGCGCGTCAGGATCTCGACCTCCATCTGATCGACACCCGTTCCGACATCCTCACCGAGCAGCGGCTCGGCGTGCTCGCGGACGCGGTGGCGGACGTGCACGTCCATCACACACCGCTGCTGCCCGAGGAGGTGCTGGAGACGTTGCCACCCGGCACCCAGGTCCTGATCATGACCCATGACCACGCCGAGGACGCCGCGCTGTGCGACGCCGCCCTGCGCACGCCCCATCTCGGTTCCATCGGGTTGATCGGGTCGGCGGCCAAGTGGGCGCGGTTCCGCAAACGCCTTGCCACCGAGGGCGGTCATGACGAGGCCGCCATCGACCGGATCAAGACCCCGATCGGGCTGGCCGACATCACCGGCAAGGAGCCCGCGACCATTGCCGTGAGCATCGCGGCCGATGTGCTGCGCACCTTCGAAGCCCAGGAGGCCTCATCGCTCGTACGAGGGTGAGGCCGGCCGTTCGGGTCAGGCCGGCCCGGCCTGACCCGAACGAAAGGCCCTGTGCCGTGTCCCCACGGCCGCGCCTCAGCCCAGATGCGTGGGCGCGAACATCTTCAGCACCGCCGGCAGCACGACCACCGAAGGGCCCGGCTCCGCGAACGCCTTGGCCAGATCCTCGGTCAGGGTCTCCGGAGTCGTACGCAGTGCCGGGACCCCGAAGGACTCCGCCAGGGCCACGAAGTCCGGGCGGGTGAGTTCCGTGGCGGTGGCCTCGCCGAAGGCGTCCTCCATGTACTCGCGCAGGATGCCGTAGCCGCCGTCGTCCACGATCAGCCAGGTGACCGGCAGACCGTACTGGCGGGCCGTGGCCAGTTCCGCGATCGAGTACATCGCGCCGCCGTCGCCCGACACCGCGAGGACCGGTGTGGTGGGGTCGGCGACCGCTGCCCCCAGCGCGGCCGGGAAGCCGTAGCCGAGGCCGCCCGCTCCCTGGGCGGAGTGCAGGGCGCCGGGCCAGGCGGACCAGGCCCAGTAGGCGAGGATCGTCATGTCCCAGAAGCTGGGCGACGTGGCGGGCAGCGCGGCCCTGACCGAGGCCAGGATCTGCTGTTCCCGGTCCAGGTCCTGGCCCGCGATCCGCTCCGCGACCTTGGCGAGGACGGTGCGTACGGCGTCGGCAGCGCCCGGGTCGGTGCGCTCCTCCACCGTCTCAAGCAGGGCGGACAGCGCGATCCGGGCGTCCGCGTGGATGCCGAGCGCCGGGTGGTTGGACTCCAGCTTGCCGAGGTCGGCCTCGATCTGGACGACCCGGCCGCGTGGCTTGAACGTGTGGTAGTTCGAGGAGAGTTCGCCGAGCCCGGAGCCGACGACCAGCAGGACGTCCGCCGCCTCCAGGAAGTCCGTGGTGTGCCGGTCCTCCATCCAGGACTGGAGCGAGAGCGGGTGCTCCCACGGGAACGCGCCCTTGCCGCCGACCGTGCAGACGACCGGGGCGTCGAGGCGTTCGGCGAGCGCGAGCAGCTTTCCGGCCGCGTCGGACCGTACGACACCGCCGCCCGCGATGATCACCGGGCGCTCGGCGTGCGAGAGCAGGTGCGCTGCCACCGCGGTCAGTTCGGGGCGCGGCTCCAGCTCGCGCGGGGTCGCGTCCATCGCGGTGACGGGCGGGAGGGTCGTCTCCGCGAGCAGCACGTCCTGCGGGATCTCCACCCAGACGGGGCCGTGCGGGGCGGTCAGCGCGGATTCCCAGGCCGCCGCGATGGCGGAGGGGATCTGGGACGCGGTGCGCACGGTGTGCACGGACTTCACGATGTCGCGGAACGACGCCTTCTGGTCGCGGAGTTCATGCAGGTACCCATGGCGTCCGCCGCCGAGCCCGGCCGTCGGAACCTGGCTGGAGATCGCGAGCACGGGCGCGCTGGCCGCCGCCGCCTCCTGGAGCGCGGCGAGCGAGGTCAGTGCGCCGGGGCCGGTGGAGAGCAGCAGCGGGGCGACCTCGCCGGTGATCCGGCCGTACGCGTCGGCTGCGAAGCCCGCGTTGTTCTCGACGCGCAGCCCCACGTACGAGAGCGCCGAGCGGCGCAGCGCGTCGAACATGCCGAGCGCGTGCTGGCCGGGGAGGCCGAAGACCGTGGTGGCGCCCAGCCCTTGGAGGGTCTCGACGACCAGGTCGCCGCCGTTGCGCCCCGCCGGAGGGTTGAGCGCGGCGGCGGTCTGCTCCGCGGTGAGCCGCGGGGTCTCGTGGTGGTGGTCGTGCGTCACTTGGCTCCAGCCTCCGCGCTGTGCCCGTGGCCCTGCCTGGCGGCAGCGACTTGGCGCGACATGATCGTGGTGAGTTCGTACGCCGTGTGGGAGGCGGCGACGGAGGTGATCTCGGCGTGGTCGTACGCCGGGGCGACCTCGACCAGGTCGGCGGAGACCAGGTGGCAGGAGGAGAGCCCGCGGACGATCTCCAGGAGTTCGCGGGAGGTCAGCCCGCCGGCCTCGGGGGTGCCGGTGCCGGGCGCGTGTGCCGGGTCCAGTACGTCGATGTCGATGGAGATGTACAGCGGCCGGGTGCCGATGCGCTGGCGCAGCTGGTCGGTGATCTCGTCCACCCCGCGCCGCATGACATCGGCCGACGAGACGATGCCGAAGCCCATCTTCGCGTCGTCGTCCAGGTCCTTCTTGCCGTAGAGCGGGCCGCGCGTGCCGACGTGCGAGAGCGCGGAGGTGTCGAGGATGCCCTCTTCGACGGCCCGGCGGAACGGCGTGCCGTGGGTGTACTCGGCGCCGAAGTAGGTGTCCCAGGTGTCCAGGTGCGCGTCGAAGTGGAGCAGCGCGACCGGGCCGTGCTGCTTGGCGACCGAGCGCAGCAGCGGCAGCGCGATCGTGTGGTCGCCGCCGAGCGTCATCAGCCGGGCGCCGGTGGAGAGCAGGTCGTCGGCGGCGGCCTCGATGGTGTCGACGGCCTCGTTGATGTTGAACGGGTTGGCCGCGATGTCGCCCGCGTCGGCGACCTGCGCCAGCGCGAACGGCGACGCGTCCTGCGCCGGGTTGTACGGGCGCAGCAGCCGGGACGCCTCGCGGATGGCGTTGCCGCCGAAGCGGGCGCCGGGCCGGTAGGAGACGCCGGAGTCGAAGGGCACACCGACAACGGCCACATCGGCGGTGCCGACCTCGTCGAGCCGGGGCAGCCTGGCGAAGGTCGCGGGGCCGGCGTACCGGGGGACGCGGGACGAATCGACGGGGCCGCGCGGCTGTTCGGTGCTGCTCATGGGTGTGCCCTTCTTCTCTTTATTTCTGCGCTTTTGACGCGTGTTCGGTGCTTTTTGGGCCCGTGGGAACTTTAGCTGTGGGCCGGTACGGAATCGGAGGCGGAGCCGGGCCCGTTGGCTTCTTCAGCGCCGGATGCGCCGGATCCGTCCCGCCCGGCCAGCCGCTCCCGCCAGGCGGCGAGTACCGCCGCGTCCGTCGGCCTGGTGGCCAGTGAGACGACGACGTAGACGACCAGGGAGCTGAGCAGCCCGTAGTAGATCGGCTCGTTGGCGAGGGCTCCGTACCTCACCATCAGGCCGAGGACGACGAGCCCGCCCACCGTGACGGACGCCAGCGCTCCCTGCACGGTGCCGCGCTTCCACAGCAGACCGCCGAGAATCGGCACCAGCAACCCGCCGACCAGCAGGTTGTACGCGACGGTGAGCGCCTCGACGACGTTGTTCAGCGCGATGGCGATACAGATGACCAGGACACCCATGGCGAGGATGAAGGCCCTGTTGCCGCGTACCTCGTCGTGGTCCTCGCCCTTCTTGCCCCCGCCGCCCCGTATCCCGCGCAGCCGCGACCAGATGTCGTTGTTGGCGACGGTGGCGCAGGCGATCAGGGCACCGGACGAGGTGGACATCACCGCGGCCAGCGCGGCGGCGAGCACCAGTCCCCGTACGCCGATGGGCAGTTCGTCCTTCACGATGGTGGCGAAGGCCGCGTCGGAGCTCGGCAGCTTCGGGTACATGACCTTGGCGGCCGTCCCGATGACGGCGCCTGCGACCGCGTACACCAGGCAGTACGTACCGGCGACCGTGCCGCCGAGCCGGGCGACCTTGTCGCTGCGCGCGGTGAAGACCCGCTGCCAGATGTCCTGTCCGATCAGCATGCCGAAGGTGTAGATCAGGACGTACGTGAAGATCGTCTCGGCGCCGATGCCCAGCGGGTCGAAGTACGAGGTGGGGAGCTTGGCCTTCATCTCCGAGAAGCCGCCGGCCTTGACGATCGCGATCGGCAGCAGCAGGAGGAGCACGCCGATCGTCTTGACGACGAACTGCACCATGTCGGTGAGGGTGATCGACCACATGCCGCCGAGCGTCGAGTACGCGACGACGATCGCACCGCCGAGGATGATCGCCACGGTCCGGTTCATGTCGAAGAGGACGTCGAAGATCGTGGCGTAGGCGATGGTCGAGGTGACCGCGAGCATCAGCGTGTACGCCCACATGACGACGCCGGAGATGATCCCGGCCCGGCCGCCGTAGCGCAGGTCGAGCATCTCGGAGACGGTGTAGACCTTCAGCCGGGCGATGCGCCCGGAGAAGAAGATGCTGAGCGCGAGGAGCCCCAGGCCGATGGTGAAGACCATCCAGGCGCCGGAGAGGCCGTACTGGTACCCGAGGCCCACACCGCCGATGGTGGAGGCGCCACCGAGCACGATCGCGGCCATGGTGCCGGAGTACATGGCGGGTCCGAGCCTGCGGCCCGCCACCAGGAACTCGGACTTGGACTTGGCGCGGCGCATGCCCCACCAGCCCATGGCGAGCATTCCGGCCAGGTAGGCCACGATCACCGCGTAGTCGACTGCCATGCGCGCTCCCTCTCATCGCGGGGGGCCGTAACACCTCTGCCACCTGCGCCGGACTGCTTTCGAACGTTGACCCTAGGTGGCCTGAAAGCGACGTTGAAGTGTACGTTCCATCCACTGAACCTCTCCACCGATGGATGGAACGTACATGCCGGACCTCGCCGCTCCCCCCACCGCCCCCGTCCAGCTGTCGGCCCTGCTCGCCCGCCGGGACCTCGGGCTGCGCCAGGTCGCGGGCCCCCCGGCGGGGGACGGCGGCGGTGCGGCGGTGCACTGGGTGCACACCAGCGAGATGGCCGACCCGTATCCGTATCTGCTCGGCGGTGAGCTGCTGCTGACCGCCGGGGTGCAGCTCGCCGACGACCCGGACCGGTACGCGGCCCGCATCGTCGCGGCGGGCGGAGCGGCGCTCGGCTTCGGGCTCGCGCCGGTGTACGACACGGTGCCGGATGCGCTGGCCGCCGCGTGCGACCGCCATGGCCTGCCGCTGGTGGAGGTGCCGACCAGGACCCCCTTCACGGCGGTGGCCCGCGCGGTGTGGGGCCTGATGGCGGAGGCCCGCCACCACGAGCTGCGCCGGGTGTCCCAGGCCCAGCAGGGCCTGGCAGCGGCGGCGGCCCGCCCGGACCCGGTACCGGCGGTACTGCGCCAGCTGGCCACCCGGCTCGGCGGCCGGGCGGTACTGCTCGCCCCGGACGGTACGGCGCTCCAGGCGGCGGGACGCGAGCCGGAGCCCGGGGCGCGCGAGGCCCGCGAGGCGCTGGCGGCACTCGCCCGGGTCGTACGGCCGGGGGCAGGTGCGCCAGGGGCGGGCACGCCGGGGGCGCAGCCGCCCCCTTCCCTGACGCCCGGGGCCGGTCCGGCCGGCCCGCGCCCCGCCCCCACGTCCGCCACCGACACGGCGGGCTCCGCGCACCTCGCGGCGTACGCGGTGGCGGGCGGTGAGGGACTGGTGCTCGGCGTGGCCACCACCTCACGCGAACCGGGCGACCACACCATCGCCGGGGTCGCCGTCGTCCTGCTCTCGCTGCTCACCGCCCCCCGGCAGGGCGCCGATGAGGCGGCGCGCTCGTCCGCGCTGGTCCGGCTGCTGCTCGGCGCCGCACCCGCCGACGTGGCAGCACTGCTGGGCGAGGGCCCCTGGACGGTGGTGCACGCCCAGGGCACGGGGGCCCCGCCTGCACTCGGCAGCCCGCTGGTGGACACGTCGGCCGACACCGTGCGCATCCTGCTGCCCGCCGACCGCGAGGTCACCCGCCACCCCGGCTGGACGCTCGGGCTGAGCGCCCCGGCCGCGCTACGGGACCTCCCGGCGGCCGACGCCCAGGCCGGCCGGGCCCTGCGCCACGCGAAGGCGACCCGCACCCCGCTGTCCCGGCACGGCACGACGGGCCTCGCCGCCCTCCTCGACCCGACGGAGGCAGCCGCCCACGCCCGCACTCTCCTCGCCCCGCTCGGCGACCCGCCACCGCCCGCACTGCTGGAGACGCTGCGCACCTGGCTCGCACTGCACGGCAGTTGGGACCGTACGGCGGTGGCCCTGGCCATCCACCGCAACACGGTCCGCCAGCGCATCGGCCGCTGCGCGACACTGCTCGGCTCCGACCTGGACGACATGGACGTACGGACGGAGCTGTGGGTCGCGCTGCGGCGGGAGTGAACCGAACCGCAGGCGATTCCCGCCGCGTCCCTGTGCCGCTGGGACAGCATGACCGACCAGGCTATTCCGGACTCCGCCTCGGTGAACGGCCGGCGCAGGTCGTCGTACGGCAACGTCGAAGGTGGCGGCCGCATCGAGCAACCAGCGGTGCGGGATCAGCTGTCACCCCTGACGCGGGGCGAAGGCGGCGGTTCGGGCCGGTCCGCGCGCAGTTGTAGGGCCGCGAGCGGACCGGCCGGGGTGTGACGGGCTCTACCAGTCGTCACTGTCCCGGCGCCGGTACCGCGGTCGGCGGGCCGGACTCAGGGAAGGGCTGCGCGAACTGCGCGAACTCGCCCGCCTCAAACGATCCTGCTCCCAGTCGTCGTACTCCGGAACCACACCGGCGTCCAGTCCCGACACCACCTGACGCGCCGCGGCGTACTGCGCCTGCCTGCGGATTTCGTTGGTGTGCGGGAGATCTCCCCGCCGTTCGCGCTCTGCGGCCGTTCGGGTGTCGAAGGGATCGAGCCTGGTTGAGAACGGTTCGCTACCCAGAGGCTCATGGGGCGACCTCATGGAATATTCCATGTCACGGTAGATGCTGCTTCGGCCGACCCGTCGGCTCATACCGGCCTGCGTGATCGGAATTCCGTGCATATCGACCGGGGAGGCATACTGCGGGACCCGCGAACTCTGGTATCGCGGGACGCTTCCACGGACATCCACCATGGGCATCTGGTGCCCCGAGTTGGCGTACTCGTAGCGGCGATGCGAGAGGTTCGTGCCATCGGTGCCGGGGGCCAGGTTCGATGACCGCTGAGGTGTGCCGTACACCGGGTCACCGTGGCTGTAGGCGGCCGCGAGGTGCAGGTGGGACACCGGGCCGCCGGGGTGTACGCCGGCGTCCCGCATGTGACGGGCCGCCGAGCGATTGTTCATCACACTGTTCTGGGAGGGGTGCCTCCGGGTGGGCTGGCGCCCCAGGTAATCACGGTCGATGTAGCTCGATTCCGTGCGGTCGTACAAGGGTGACTCACCGTAGTACTCATCGTACTCATCGGAGTAGCGACTGCTCCTCCGGCTGCTACCGGCCCGCTGCACCGTCGGGGCGTTGCCACCCGTCGTGCCGGTGGTGCCGCCTCGCCCCCTGCTCAGAGCAGCGGTGAGACCGGCGTTGCCGACACTGCGCTGGAGGACGCCCATCGACGCGGCGGTGGGGTGCGCCAGGCTCGCGGCGGCCTGTGCCGCGTCATTGGCATGGGTGGGGGGAGAGAACGCCTGCGAGGGACGCCGTACTGGCCCTTTGGCCTTGGTCCAGTCGGCATCCCCTGCCGGGCCTACATGAGAGTGCATGGAGTGGCCTCTGCGATGGGGGATTTCGAACGATCAGTCCTGGCAGCGTACTTCGCTCACTTGAGAGCCGTACAGCGGCGTCAGGATTCCTTTCCAGGGCTCGCTGGTTACGCCCCGGCGCACCGGGATCGGCGGGCCTACGGGCGCACGGTGAAGCGGAGTTGACCGACGAGCCGGCCGATACCGGCCGGCTGCACAAGCGGCCCGACGGGCCCGTCCGCTCACCAGCCGGTGTCGCCCACGACCAGGCGTCCGGCCTTGCGGTATTCCCTCTGCGCACCGGCCAACAGGTCGTCCGAGGTGACAGAACCGCCGCGGGTGGCCGCGGCGTAGGCGGCGGTCACCACGGCGCTGCGGATCGAGCCACCGGCCAACTCGAAGTCCCGGGCGCACAGTGCCGGGTCGATGTCGTCCGCGCACGGAACGTGGGCCAGGCTGTGCCGCCACAGGGCCAGCCGCTGGTCCTCATCGGGGAAGGGGAAGTCGACCACCAGATCCAGCCTGCGGGTGAAGGCGTCGTCGATGTTGGCGCGCAGGTTGGTGGTGAGCACGGCGATGCCGCTGAACGACTCCAGGCGTTGCAGCAGGTAGGCGCTTTCGAGGTTGGCGTACCGGTCGTGGGCGTCCTTCACGTCGGAGCGCTTCCCGAACACGGCGTCGGCCTCGTCGAAGAGGAGCACGGCGTCGGTGCGGTCGGCCTCGCTGAAGATCCGCTCCAGGTTCTTCTCCGTTTCACCGACGTATTTGTCCACCACGGACGACAGCTGCACGACGTAGAGGTCCAGGCCGAGGTCGGCGGCGATCACTTCCGCGGAGAGCGTCTTCCCGGTACCGGACTCCCCGGCGAACATCGCGAGGACGCCCCGGCCCCGGCCTCCCCCGGCGCTCAGCTGCCAGTCCCCGAGCACCCGTTCGCGGTGCCGGGCGCGCTGGGCCAACTCGTGCAGATGTTCCAGCGGAGCCTTCGGCAGGACCAGGTCATGCCAGCCGACGGCCGGCATGATCCGGCGGGCGTGCCGTTCCAGCCCCGACGCGGACTGCTGTCGGGCGGCCAGTCGCAGGTGCTCGGCCGTCACATCGGTGTCGTCCAGAGCGGCGAGATCCAGCGCCGAGTGGGCGGCCCGGCGAATCCGGTCGCCGTCCAGTCGGTAGGTGGCGACCGTCCCGGCCAGATCGAAGCCCAGGTCCTGCGCCGACTCCACTCCGAGGGCGGCGGCCCAGAGCCCCACCCTGTCCGACGTCGAACCGGGTGCGTCCAGGACGAGCGGGTCGGGATCGCACCACTGAGGGTCGTACGGCGCCGCTCCGATGAGGATCATCGGCACGTCGCCTGTGTCGAGCGAGCGGATCAGGTCGGCGGGCTGCTCCGGCAGCGGGTACACCACGATCGCGCAGCCGCGCAGCCGGGCCTCAAGCAGCAGTTGCGGCAGCGGACTGCGGGAGTGCGCGTGCGTACCGCCGGACCGTTCGTCGCCGCTGTCGCGTTGCTCGCCGGTCTCCCGTGAGCGTGTCTCCGCCGCGGTGGTGAGGTGCAGCGCGGGTCGGCCCGCGGCGGTGAGGGCCGCGGCCGCGCAGGCCAGACCGTCGCCTTCCCGACGCTCGCGCAGGTAGATCACAGGAGGGTCGGGTTGGGCGAGGGGCTTGGCCAACTTGTCCGTCAGCGGATCGCCCGCTCCGGCGGGAGAGGCCCGCAAGGCGCGGACATGCCCCTCCAGCGCGGCGTCGGGGGTGTCGTTGCCGATCAGGTGGGCGGCCAGCCGGTCGGGTACGCGCAGCGTTCGGCCGAGGAAGGGAGCGTCCGGTTCCTCGACCCGCAACAGACCGAACCAGGAGAGCGGCGCGGTCGGATGGAAGAGCTCGCGGGCTGTGGCGTCCAGGGCGGGCAGGCCGCACACGTCGAGCACCAGCCCGACGGTCGCCCGCCGACGGCTGACGTCGTTGTTGAGGTAGCCGTACAGCTGCTCGAAATCGCGGTCGAGATCCGGCGCGAGGGCAAGGAGCAGGGTCGTGGTTTCCAGATCGGTCAGCCCCATCCGCGCGGCCAGGCCGGCGAGCCGGTCGGCGGGACCGAGCGGCGCGCGCCCGGCGACGACGACGCGCTGCGCGGGATCCTCCCGTTCGGGGCCGGACTTCTCCAGAAGGTGCTGTACGGCGTCCTTTGACAGATACAGCCCGCGCAGCGGGTCGTCGGCCGTGGGGTCATCGGCGGACCGCTCCCGGACCAGGGCGGCGACCCGCTCACGCTGGGCGGCGAGCCGGTCGCGCAGAGGACGGGCGGGATTGTGGTCGGAAGCGCCGTCCACGGCGGCGCCGTCCTCGGCATCGGACGCGGTGCCGGTGTCGGCCGACTCGCCGCCTTGCGGGGCTGTCATCGCGCGTCCGGACGCCGGGCTGCCCGGCCCGGAGCGGGAGCGCAGACGGGCGGCACCTGGAGGCCGGATGTCGCCGGCGAGTCGCCGGCGAGTGCGATTCTGAGGCTCTCGTCCACTTCGCGGATCATTACTACGCTGCGCTCTTTCCGGCTGGTTCTGTAGCAGCGAGTGCTGGTGCTGCGTGAGCCGCATCCTTTCGCGGGGGTCGACCGCGCCGCAAGGGCTTCGGGGACGATACCCGGGCACCCGACTCTGCCCGGTCGATCCCTTGATCTGCCTGTTCGGACAGGCAACCGCGGCAGCGGGCGCTCCGGGAGGGCTCCGTCGGACAGGCCGTGGCGAGGTGTCGGCCCGCACGCGAGGGCAAAGGCCCGTGCCCCTCACCGCGGCCGGGTTCTGGGCGCAAGACCCGTCGGACCGTCCCTCACCACCGGCACGGAACCGGCCCCGGGTGGATCTGCTCACCGCCGCCCTCCCCGGCCCGCACCGTCACGTGCTCAAGCGTGCGCAGGCTCACCCTGGACAGTCGCGGTGACCTCCCGGTAACTTCGACTGAGCAAGCGCTTAGCAGGAGTGGCCGGCCGGGCCGATCGGACCCCGGGGGCACGCCAGAACCGCAGAGGAGCCTTCCGTGCGCCGTACCGTTTACAACGAGGACCACGAGGCGTTCCGGGACACCATCCGGGCCTTCATCGAGGCCGAGGTCGTGCCCGTGTACGACGAGTGGCTGGCGGCGGGCCAGGTGCCGCGCGAGTTCTACCACAAGCTCGGTGAGCTGGGGATCTTCGGCATCGAGGTGCCCGAGGAGTTCGGCGGGGCCGGCGAGGAGTCCTTCAAGTTCCAGGCCATCATCTCGGAGGAGTGCGCCCGCGCCGGTGTCTCCTTCGGCGGTTCCTCGGTGCATGTAGCGCTCTGCCTGCCGTACCTGAAGGCGTACGCCACCGATGAGCAGAAGAAGCGCTGGCTCCCCGACTTCGTCAGCGGCGCCTCGATGTTCGCCATCGCCATGACCGAGCCGGGCACCGGTTCCGACCTGGCCGGCATGAAGACCACCGCCAAGCTGTCGGACGACGGCACGCACTACGTGCTCAACGGCGCCAAGACCTTCATCACCGGCGGCGTGCACGCCGACCGCGTGATCGTCTGCGCGCGCACCGCCGCTCCGACCCCCGAGGACCGCCGGCACGGCATATCGCTGCTCGTCGTCGACACGAAGTCCGAGGGGTACGCGGTCGGCCGCAAGCTCGACAAGCTCGGGCTGAAGACCTCCGACACCGCCGAGCTCTCCTTCACCGACGTGAAGGTGCCGGCCGGCGACCTGCTCGGCGAGGAGCACAAGGGCTTCTCCTACCTCGGGCAGAACCTCCCGCAGGAGCGCCTCGGCATCGCGGTGGGCGCGTACGCGCAGGCTGCCGCCGCCGTCCGGTTCGCGCAGGCATACGTCCAGGACCGCACGGTCTTCGGCAAGACCGTCGCGTCCTTCCAGAACACCAAGTTCGAGCTGGCCGCCTGCAAGGCCGAGGTGGACGCGTCCGAGGCGGTCTGCGACCGCGCGCTGGAGGCCCACGACCTGGGCGAGCTGACGGCGGCCGAGGCCGCGTCCGCGAAGCTCTTCACCACCGAGGTCGCGCACCGCGTGATCGACAAGTGCCTCCAGCTGCACGGCGGTTACGGCTACATGAACGAGTACCCGATCGCCCGCCTGTACGCGGACAACCGGGTCAACCGGATCTACGGCGGCACCAGCGAGGTCATGAAGATGATCATCGCCAAGAGCATGGGTCTGTAGGCAGAGATACACCGCAGAAACATCTTGTAGAAATGGCCTCATGAACCAGGCACTTGAGTCCCTGCTCGATCTGCTCGACCTGGAGCGGATCGAGCAGGACATCTTCCGCGGTCTGAGCCGCTCCGCCGTCGTGCCGCGCGTCTTCGGCGGCCAGGTCGCCGCACAGGCCCTGGTCGCCGCCGGGCGCACCGTGCCCGCCGACCGGACGGCCCACTCGCTGCACGCGTACTTCCTGCGCCCCGGCGACCCGGGCGCGCCGATCGTGTACACGGTCGACCGCATCCGCGACGGCCGCTCCTTCACCACGCGCCGGGTCGTCGCGGTCCAGCACGGGCAGCCGATCTTCCATCTCTCGGCGTCGTTCCAGACGTACGAGGAAGGGCTCGACCACCAGACCGCCATGCCGCCGGCCCCAGACCCGGAGACACTGCCGACGGCAGCCGAGATGCTGCCCCGGTACGCGGACCACTTCCTGGAGCCGGGGGTCGTGGACCGGCTGATCGAGGCGCGTGCGGCGGTCGATCTGCGGTACGTGGACGCCCCGCCGTTCGGCAGCGTCGGCACCCCGCGCGAGCCGCGCTCGCAGGTCTGGTTCCGTACGAACGGCAAGCTGGCGGACGACCCGCTGCTGCACGTCTGCCTCGCGACATACGTCTCCGACATGACACTGCTCGACTCGGTACTGCTCGCTCACGGGCGCGGCGGCTGGGCGGTCGGCGACGTGGTCGGCGCCAGCCTGGACCACGCGATGTGGTTCCACCGCCCCTTCCGGGCCGACGAGTGGCTGCTGTACGACCAGGAGTCCCCGTCCTCGTCCGGCGGACGCGGCCTCGGCCAGGCCCGGATCTACACACAGGACGGGCAGTTGGCGGTCACGGTGATCCAGGAGGGCGTGATCCGGGTTCCCCGGTGACGGGGGCGGGCAGCCACGGTGAGCAGCACCCCGCAGATCCTGGCGTCCATTTTTCAGCGTTGCCTCTCCAGGGTGAGAACGGCCTCGCATTCAACGTGCAACCTGTCGATCAGGGCTTGGGCGGCGCTGAGCCACCGGACGTCGTGACGGTGAACTCGTCCCCGTCGATGACCCGCTCAGTGCCGTAGAAGGACCCGAGCAGGCTGCCGCTGTGGGAGTTCTGTTTCGCGTCGATCATGCAGACGCTGTACCCGTTCGGTCCCGTAGCGGGTGTCAGGTCCGGGACATGGCAGTTCTCGTTGATGGTGCGGCCGTTCTTCGTAGAGGCCGCGCCCTCCTTGGTCGAGGCGAATGGATACTCGTCGCACGACCTGCCTGCCAGCGTCCGGCCATCACGTACCTTGCCGGCCTTGGGGCACGAGGTCTGTCGGTTGATGTCCCGCATCTTCTTGTCGGCCAGCCTGTGCAACGGGCTCCCCGCCGCACCCGGAAGACCTGACTTGATGGCTTCCTCGACGTGCCAGGTCTGTTCGGGATCGACGGAGGTCAACTCGAACTCCGGGGGCCTGCCGGCATCTACACAGCCCTGCCGGTACTTGCCGCTGGAGGTTTTCATGGTCGAGTCGCACCGGAACATGTTGTTGCGGATCACGCCGTCGTTGCTGGGAGTCACGTCTCCGAGGTTGCCGAAGCTGTACGTGAAATTCAGGCCCGGAAATGCGATGGCGTTGTCCGCCATGGCCTGTTCTTTCCACTTGATGACGATCGACTTGGTGGAGTTGGGTTTGATCACGGACCCGCTCTTGGGCCCCTCCACGCTGTAGGCATCGCTGTCGTGGCCGTTGTAGTCCGGCTCGTAGCGCCAGGTCGGCGTACCCACATCGCCGACGAGGGGGCCGAACGTGATGCGGACCTCTTGCTGGATCTCACCGGATTTGTGGGAGCTCAAGATGCCTGTTTTCACGAGGAAGGGCATGCTGCCGATCTCGGCGCCCTTGGAGTTGTGGACCTTCAGGGCAAGGTTGTCCCAGATGGCGCAGGCGTTCTTGCGGCTCGCCCGCCAGCGCCCGTCCCACGCCTCTGTGGTGCACCAGCCCGGAATGAACGACCCCTGGGTATCGGGACCGTCGATGACAGGGTCCTCCGGGTCCGTGCCCGGCGGGCCCGGCTCCCCGCCCTCGATGCAGGAAACGCCCTCCTGGCACGGCTGCAGGTCGCCGATGGGGCCCTGTTTGACCGGGGTCTGGTTGCCCGTGCGGGCGTCGGCCGCGAAGTCGAACCAGGTCACCGGCCGCGCTTCGCCCACAGTAGGTTCAGCGTCCCCGTCATCGGGATCGGCTGCCGACACAGGGTCGGTGGGGAACCCCATGGTGCCGAACTGGAACTCCTGGTCGAAGGATGACCCTCGCGGCTGTTGGTCAGCGGTCGGATAGCCGTACGGTCCGGCCTCGAACCCGGACATCTCCCACTTGGTCAGCAGGCCGCCGCTGACCGGGTGCGCGCCATAGGCCTCGGTCCAGTAGATCATTCCGTGTTCGAAGCGGCTGGCCCGCCCGATGCCGTCGGGTGTGGTGAACTCGTCTCCGATCGGGTAGCCGAGGTAGCCACCGTCCCGGCCGGCCTCATTCCACTTGTCCAGGATCGCGCCGTGCACGGCGTAGGCCTCGTTGAGCTTCCAGTAGATGTCACCGTGCTCGAACTGCTGGCGCCGCCCGACGTTGTCGGCATTCACCAGCTCGTCGCTGGTGGGGTAGCCCAGAGCACCTGCCTCGTAGCCGTTGCGGGCCCACGCGGCGAAGAAATGGTTGACCACCGGATGCGCGCCGCCCTGCGGCGACCAGTAGATCGGACCGTTGACGAATTCGGTGCGTTTGCCGTACCCGTCAGGGTTGGTCAGCTCGTTGGACTTGGGCAGGAGAAGGAAGCTGTTCGGGCCGCCGAGCTCGTTGTACTTGTCCTTGATGGCCCCGCAGACCTCGTAGGGCGCAGGCCAGTACACCTGGCAGTCGGCGGTGACGCCCTCTCCCGCCTCCATGGTCTCGGCCTTGTCGGCATCAGCCTTGCTGTACCCGTCGGGTACGGATTCCTTGTCCGAGCGCATCTCGCCGGCCACAACATGGCTTTTCGGCGGTGCCGTCGGGCGCCAATGCCAGGAGCCGGGCGCCGCATGAGCGGCGGTGGCGCCGCCTGTCAACGCGACCTTCATGGCCATGACCATGAAGAGACGTCTCGCCAACACGCTGCCCTCCGCCGCCGTCGGCGCGCGTATCGCCCGCCGTGCCAGCCAGTACAGCGCAACCACCGAGAAACGACGCTACGGAAATGAGCCGATCCTTCCGGGATGGACTTCGGCCACGACAGGGATGCGCTGAATGCAGGGAACGGGGCATGCCACTGCTGAAGTCCTGGCGAATCTTCCGGCGGCCGTCAGCCCAGCCCCGCCGCGTCCAGCAGGTACGCCGTCATCGGGTCGTAGAAGCGCGGGTCCGTGACGTGGTCGTCCAGTGGGACCGTGACCTGGAGCGTGCCCTCGGCCTCGCCCAGGAAGAGTGCGGGGTCGTTGCAGTCCGCGTAGCCGATCGAGTCGAGGCCCCGCTGGCCCGCGCAGCCCGCCCAGCCGTGGTCGGCGACGACCAGGTCGGGCAGGGGCCTGCCCGCGCGCTCCAGGCCGTCGAGGACGGCCCGCATCGGCTCGGGCGAGTGGGTGTGCCAGAGGGTCGCCCCGCGCTCCAGCACGGCGACGTCGGCGAACTGGAAGACCATGCCCTCGTCGGCGGTGAGCCCGCCCGGAATCCGTACGATCTCGCAGCCCGCCGTGCGCAGCGCGTCCGCGGTGGCCCGGTGCACGTCCAGTAGGCCGCCGGGGTGGCCGGTGGCGAAGAGCACGCTCTCCCTGCCCTCGGCGGCCTTCCGCAGCCGGGCGGCCATCCGGTCCAGGGCGTCGACCGTCAGCTGCGGGTCGATGGTGTCCTGGCCGTGCCGGTGCCCGGGGTCGTCGTTGACGCCGCAGCGCTCGGCCATCACGGCGAGCACGTCCTGCTCGTCCGCCCAGCGGTCACCGAGTTCGAGCCCCAGCCAGAAGTGCCGGTCGCCGTTGGAGAGCTTGCGGTAGTGGGAGAGGTTGTTGTCGCGGGGCGTGGCGACGTTCCCGGCGATCCGGGTGCGGACGAGGTGGTCGACGAGTTCGGCACGGCTGGGTATCGGCATGAGCCCATTGTGGACGCCAGGCCCTGTCCCCGTCAGTCCGGTATCGGCGGAGACCGGGCTCAGCCCGCCGCCGGCGCCTCGCCCGGCATCCGCTCCGGCGCTCATGCCGGTGCCGGCGCCGGTGCCCCGTCCAGTGCCTCGAAAGCGCCGTGCGCGAGGCGGCGCAGCAGCGCGCCGGTGGCGGTCCGGCCGGGCAGGCCGCCGGTGCCCAGGTGCGGGGTGGAGTTCAGCAGGCCGAAGACGGCGTGCACGGCCGCGCGGGCCTCCTGCTCCGGGGTGTGCGGGTACAGCTCGCGTACGACGGTGACCCACAGCTCGACGTACTGCCGCTGGAGCCTGCGGACCGCCTTGCGGTCGCTGTCGCGCAGCCGGTCCAGCTCCCGGTCGTGGACGGTGATCAGCGGGCGGTCGTCGAGCGCGAAGTCGATGTGTCCGTCGATCAGTGAGGCGAGTACCGCCGCCGGGCCGCCCACGGCCCGCTCCGCCCGCGTCCGGCCGCCGTCGAGCAGCCGCTCACTGATCCCGACGAGCAGTTCCGCGAGCATCGCGTCCTTACCCGCGAAGTGGCGGTAGAGGCCGGGACCGCTGATGCCCACCGCTGCGCCTATCTCGTCGACGCCGACGCCGTGGAAGCCACGCTCGGCGAAGAGGCGTGCCGCCTCCTTGAGGATCTGCTCGCGCCGCGTCGGGGCGTCCGTCCTGGTGCTCATGGCTCCATTCTAGACAGCGGGGTTAGCGAGCGTTAACCTGGCCGCAGGTGTTAACGATCACTAACCGCCCCGACCGGGTAGGGATGGTGATCGGAAGCAATCGGCGCAGACCAGAAGCCATCAGCGCAGAGCAGAAAAGCACACAGAGCAGAGGGGGCCCGACCGATGCAGCAGGCACCAGTTCTGACGAGCGCGGCCGATCCCGCTTCGGAGGCCTGGCGGGCCAACGAGGCGGCGCACGGAGCGCTCGTCACCGAGCTGCGGACCCGGCTGGCAGCCGCGCGTCTCGGCGGCGGCGAGAAGTCGCGGGCCCGCCATGTGGCGCGCGGGAAGCTGCTGCCGCGCGACCGCGTCGACACCCTCCTGGACCCGGGCTCGCCGTTCCTGGAGCTGGCGCCGCTGGCCGCCGACGGCATGTACGGCGGGTCGGCGCCCGCCGCCGGGGTCATCGCCGGGATCGGCCGGGTCAGCGGGCGCGAGGTGGTCGTGGTCGCCAATGACGCCACGGTCAAGGGCGGCACGTACTACCCGATGACCGTGAAGAAGCATCTGCGCGCCCAGGAGGTGGCCCTGGAGAACCGGCTGCCCTGCGTGTACCTGGTCGACTCGGGTGGTGCCTTCCTGCCGATGCAGGACGAGGTCTTCCCGGACCGCGAGCACTTCGGCCGGATCTTCTACAACCAGGCCCGGATGTCGGGACTGGGCATCCCGCAGATCGCCGCCGTGCTCGGCTCCTGCACGGCGGGCGGTGCGTACGTCCCGGCGATGAGCGACGAAGCGGTGATCGTCCGCAACCAGGGCACGATCTTCCTGGGCGGCCCGCCGCTGGTGAAGGCCGCGACCGGCGAGGTCGTCACGGCCGAGGAGCTGGGCGGCGGCGAGGTGCACGCGCGGACCTCCGGGGTCACCGACCATCTCGCGGAGGACGACGCGCACGCCCTGCGCATCGTCCGGACCATCGTCTCCACGCTGCCGGAGCGCACCCCGCTCCCCTGGTCCGTGGAGCCCGTGGCGGAGCCGAAGGTGGACCCGGCCGGGCTGTACGGCGCGGTGCCGGTCGACTCCCGTACGCCCTATGACGTACGGGAGGTGATCGCGCGCATCACGGACGGCTCGCGGTTCGCCGAGTTCAAGGCGGAGTTCGGGACGACGCTGATCACCGGCTTCGCCCGGATCCACGGCCATCCGGTCGGCATCGTCGCCAACAACGGCATTCTCTTCTCCGAATCCGCCCAGAAGGGCGCGCACTTCATCGAACTGTGCGACCAGCGCGGCATTCCGCTGCTCTTCCTCCAGAACATCTCTGGCTTCATGGTCGGCCGGGACTACGAGGCGGGCGGGATCGCCAAGCACGGCGCCAAGATGGTGACGGCGGTGGCCTGCACCCGGGTGCCGAAGCTGACGGTGGTCGTCGGCGGCTCGTACGGCGCGGGGAACTACTCGATGTGCGGCCGGGCCTACTCGCCGCGCTTCCTGTGGATGTGGCCGAACGCCAAGATCTCCGTGATGGGCGGCGAGCAGGCCGCCTCCGTGCTGGCCACGGTCAAGCGCGACCAGCTGGGCGACGACTGGAGCGCCGAGGACGAAGAGGCGTTCAAGGCCCCGGTCCGCGCGCAGTACGAGGAGCAGGGCAACGCCTACTACGCGACGGCCAGGCTCTGGGACGACGGCGTGATCGACCCGCTGGAGACCCGCCAGGTCGTCGGCCTCGCGCTGACCGCCTGCGCCAATGCCCCGCTGGCCCAGAAGGACCGGGCAACGCCCGGCTACGGCGTCTTCCGGATGTGATGAGGGTGGAAATGTTCGACAGCGTTCTGATCGCCAACCGGGGCGAGATCGCCGTGCGCGTCATCCGTACGCTGCGGGAGCTGGGCATCCGCTCGGTCGCCGTCTACAGCGACGCGGACGCGGACGCCCGGCACGTGCGGGAGGCCGACACCGCGGTCCGGCTCGGTCCCGCGCCCGCCGCCGAGAGCTATCTGTCGGTGGAACGGCTGCTGGACGCGGCGGCGCGCTCCGGCGCGCAGGCGGTCCATCCCGGGTACGGGTTCCTCGCCGAGAACGCGGAGTTCGCGCAGGCGTGCGCCGACGCGGGCCTGGTCTTCATCGGGCCGCCCGCATCGGCGATCTCCCTGATGGGCGACAAGATCCGCGCCAAGGCGACGGTGCGGGCCGCGGGCGTCCCGGTGGTGCCCGGATCGTCGGGCAGCGGGCTCACCGACGCCGAACTGGCCGCGTCCGCACGGGAGATCGGGATGCCCGTACTGCTGAAGCCGTCGGCGGGCGGCGGCGGCAAGGGGATGCACCTGGTCCGCGACGAAGCGCTGCTGGCCGACGAGATCGCATCGGCCCGGCGCGAGGCGCGGTCCTCGTTCGGCGACGACACCCTGCTGGTGGAGCGGTGGATCGACCGCCCGCGCCACATCGAGATCCAGGTCCTCGCGGACGCCCACGGGAACGTGGTGCACCTGGGTGAACGCGAGTGCTCCCTCCAGCGCCGCCACCAGAAGATCATCGAGGAGGCGCCGTCGGTCCTGCTGGACGAGGCGACGCGGGCCGCGATGGGTGAGGCCGCGGTCCAGGCCGCGCTCAGCTGCGGATACACGGGCGCGGGCACGGTGGAGTTCATCGTCCCGGGCGGCGACCCGTCCTCGTACTACTTCATGGAGATGAACACCCGCCTCCAGGTGGAGCACCCGGTGACCGAGCTGATCACCGGCCTCGACCTGGTGGAGTGGCAGCTGCGGGTCGCCGCGGGAGAGCAACTGCCGTACGAGCAGAAGGACATCGTGCTCACCGGGCACGCCATCGAGGCGCGGGTCTGCGCGGAGGACCCGTCGCGCGGCTTCCTGCCGTCGGGCGGCACGGTGCTGGCGCTGCGCGAACCGCAGGGGCACGGCGTACGGACCGACTCGGGCCTCAGCGAGGGCGTGGAGGTCGGCAGCCGCTACGACCCGATGCTGTCGAAGGTCATCGCGTACGGCCCGGACCGCGCGACGGCGCTGCGCAAGCTGCGGGCGGCGCTGGCCGGCACGGTCACCCTGGGCGTCCCGACCAACGCGGGCTTCCTGCGGCGGCTGCTGGCCCATCCGGCGGTGGTCGCGGGCGAGCTGGACACCGGTCTGGTGGAGCGGGAGGCGGACGGCCTGGTGCCGGACACGGTGCCGCCCGAGGTGTACACGGCCGCGGCCGCGGTACGGGCGGCCGGGGCGGCTCCGGAACCGGACGCCGGCGGCTGGACCGACCCGTTCTCGGCGCCGAGCGGCTGGCGGCTGGGCGGCCCCGCCCTGCCGGTGACCCGGTGGCTTCAGATCACCGGGCACGAGGCAGTACTGACCGGGGGCGCGGGCCGGGTCACACCGGACACGGTGACGGTCACGGTCGACGGGACCGTGCACACCTTCCACCACGCCGGGGACTGGCTCGGCCGGGACGGCGACGCCTGGCACGTCCAGGACCACGACCCCGTACAGACCACGCTGGACGCGGCGGCGGGCCGGGGCGGCGCCGGTTCGCTCACCGCGCCGATGCCGGGCACGGTCACCGTGGTCAAGGTCGCCACCGGGGACGAAGTGGTCGCCGGTCAGGGCCTGTTGGTGGTCGAGGCGATGAAGATGGAGCACGTGATCACCGCCCCGCACGCGGGCACCGTCACCGAACTGGACGTCGCCCCCGGCACGACGGTCGCGATGGACCAGGTGCTGGCGGTCGTCACCCCGGCCGACGCCCTGGACGTCCCGGCCGGCACCCCGGCAGACGTCCCGTCCGGGGCCCCCGCCGACGTCCCGGCCGGAATCCCGGCCGACGTCCTCCCGGGCAGCATCCCGATCGGCGACCCGGCCGGAATCCCGCAGGAGGAGTCATGACCAACGGCCTGCCCATGTCCGTACCGGCGGAGGGGCTTCCGGCCCGGGTCCGTATCCACGAGGTCGGCGCCCGCGACGGGCTGCAGAACGAGAAGACGGTCGTACCGACCGAGGTGAAGGCGGAGTTCATCCACCGCCTGGCCGACGCGGGGCTGACGACCATCGAGGCGACCAGCTTCGTGCGCCCCGAGTGGGTGCCCCAACTGGCCGACGCCGAGCAGCTGTTCCCGCAGCTCGCGGACCTACGGGGCGTGGACCTGCCGGTCCTGGTGCCGAACAGCCGCGGCCTCGACCGCGCCCTGGAGCTCGGGGCCCGCCGGATCGCGGTCTTCGGCAGCGTGACGGAGTCGTTCGCCAAGGCCAATCTGAACCGCACCGTGGACGAGTCGCTCGCCATGTTCACGCCGGTCGTCGCGAAGGCCCGCGCGGCGGGACTGCACGTGCGCGGCTATCTCTCGATGTGCTTCGGCGACCCGTGGGAGGGGCCGGTCCCGGTCGACCGGGTGGTCGGGGTCGCCCGGCGTCTGCTGGACCTCGGCTGCGACGAGCTGAGCCTGGGCGACACCATCGGGACGGCGACGCCCGGCCACGTACAGGCCCTGCTCACCGGCCTCAACGAAGCCGGCGTCGGCACCGATTCGCTCGGCGTCCACTTCCACGACACGTACGGCCAGGCTCTCTCCAACACCCTGGCCGCCCTCCAGCACGGCGTGACCACGGTGGACGCGTCGGCGGGCGGGCTCGGCGGCTGCCCGTACGCGAAGTCCGCCACCGGCAATCTCGCCACCGAAGACCTCGTCTGGATGCTCGAAGGACTCGGCATCGAGACCGGCGTCGACCTCGGCCGCCTCACCGACACCAGTGTGTGGATGGCCGGACAACTGGGCCGACCCAGCCCGTCCCGCACCGTACGTGCCCTCTCCCACCAGGAGCAGTAACGATGGACCACCGTCTGAGCACCGAACTCGAAGAACTCCGCCGCACGGTCGAGGCGTTCGCACACGATGTGGTCGCCCCGAAGATCGGCGACTTCTACGAGCGCCATGAGTTCCCGTACGAGATCATCCGCGAGATGGGCCGGATGGGCCTGTTCGGGCTGCCGTTCCCGGAGGAGTACGGCGGGATGGGCGGCGACTACTTCGCCCTGGGCATCGCCCTGGAGGAGCTGGCCCGCGTCGACTCGTCGGTAGCGATCACCCTGGAGGCGGGCGTCTCGCTGGGCGCGATGCCGGTCTTCCGCTTCGGCACGGAGGAGCAGAAGCGTGAGTGGCTGCCCCGGATGTGCTCGGGCGAGATCCTGGGCGCGTTCGGCCTGACCGAGCCGGAGTGCGGCTCGGACGCGGGCGGCACCCGCACCACGGCGGTGCGCGACGGTGACGACTGGGTGATCAACGGCTCCAAGTGCTTCATCACCAACTCCGGTACGGACATCACGGGCCTGGTCACAGTCACCGCGGTCACCGGCCGCAAGCCGGACGGCCGCCCGCACATCTCCGCGATCATCGTCCCCTCGGGCACCCCCGGCTTCACGGTGGCGGCCCCGTACTCGAAGGTCGGCTGGAACGCGTCGGACACCCGCGAGCTGTCGTTCTCGGACGTCCGGGTCCCCGCGGCGAACCTGCTCGGCGAAGAGGGCCGCGGTTACGCCCAGTTCCTGCGCATCCTCGACGAGGGCCGGGTGGCGATCTCCGCCCTGGCGACGGGCCTGGCGCAGGGCTGTGTGGACGAGTCCCTGGCGTACGCGAAGCAGCGCCACGCGTTCGGCCGCCCGATCGGCGACAACCAGGCCATCCAGTTCAAGATCGCGGACATGGAGATGAAGGCCCACACGGCGCGCGTCTCATGGCGGGACGCGGCGTCACGGCTGGTGAGCGGCGACCCGTTCAAGAAGGAGGCGGCGCTGGCGAAGCTGTACTCCTCGACGGTGGCGGTGGACAACGCCCGCGAGGCGACACAGATCCACGGCGGGTACGGCTTCATGAACGAGTATCCGGTGGCCAGGATGTGGCGCGACTCCAAGATCCTGGAGATCGGCGAGGGCACGAGCGAGGTCCAGCGGATGCTGATCGCACGGGAGTTGGGGCTGCCTACGGGGTGAGGTCCGCCCTGGGGTCTTGTGTGTGCCGGGGGGCCGTACGGTGCTGAAGAGTCCGTACGGCCCGCCCGGCCGACCGTGGTGACGCAGCCGTCCTCATGGGACGAGGCCGGTGGAGGAGAAGCCGGTGAAGGCAGGCGCGCGCTTCTCAAGGAACGCGCGGATTCCCTCCTGTCCGTCGGCGGAGTCGAAGAGCCGTCCCAGAGCGGACTGTTCGGCCGAGAGGGCCGCGCTCAGCTCCTGCGCCACCCCGCCGTCGATGATCCGCTTGGCTTCGCGGACCGCGAGAGGGGCCTTGACCGCGAGGGAAGCGGCGAACTCGACGGCGCGTGCCTGCAAGGCTCCCGGCTCGGTGATCCCGGTCAGCAGGCCGTGCCGGAAGGCCTCGTCCGGGCGCATACGGCGACCGGTCATCACGAGTTCCTTGGTGAGACGTGTCCCGGCCGCTCGCGCCAGCCGCTGGGTGCCGCCGCCTCCCGGTATCAGGCCCAGCGTGACCTCCGGCAGGGCGAATCGGGCCCGCTCCGATGCCATGATGAAGTCGCAGCAGAGCGCCACCTCGAACCCACCGCCGAAGGCGTAACCGTTCACGGCGGCGACGGTCGGCTGCGGCAGCCCTTCGAGGGCGTCGAACACCTCGCGCGAGGTCCGCTGGTACGCCATGAAGGCTTCGGTACTCACCTCGAAGTACTCGCCCACGTCAGCGCCCGCGATGAACCCGCGGCCGGTGCCGGTGAGGACAACGGAACGGATCCCCGGGTCCTGCCGGATCCGGGCGACCTGCTCGCCGAGCGCCACGACGAGCCCGCCCGACAGCGCACCCAGCTTGTCCTCCCTGTCGATCCGCAGCACGCGGACGGTGCCCGCGCCGGCCCCGGCGACCGTGTGGTCCTGGACGGCGTGATCCTGGACTGCGAGATTCGGGTGGGGATACCCAACCGGCCCTGCCGTCACCGTGGGTGGCTCCTGCTGAGCGCTCATCGGGCGTCACCGACCAGGTTCGCCAGGCTCACGTCGTCGAGCACCTCACCGAAGACAGCGGCGGTGTGCTCACCGATCCGTGGCGGCGCGAGGCGCTGCCGCCACGGCGTACCACTGAGCGAGACCGGGCAGCCGACGAGCTCGATCGGGGTGCCGGCCGGACCGTCGACGGTCACCAGCAGATCCGACCCCTGTTCCCGCAGTTCGTCCACGGCTTCCTTGGTACTGCGCACCTTTGCCGCCCAGACCCCGGCCGGGAGCAGCACGTCGAGCCAGTGCTGAGCGGTGTTCGTCCGGATGATCGCCTCAAGTGCGTTCTTGGCCCCGTCGCGCTCGGTCCAGGCGTCGAAGTCGGCGATGCCGGCGACCCCGACGGCCGAGGCGACCGTCTCCAGGGGTGCCATCGCGATCGCCATCCAGCCGTCGCTGGTCTCGTAGATTCCGAACGGGGCGGACAACCACGGCTGTCCGATGCCGGAGCCCGACCGCCGGTACTCGGCGCCCTGGTTCACGAATGCCGAGATCTCCTGGCACTGCATCGCGATGGCCGTCGAGTACAGATCCACTTCCACCCGCTGGCCGATGCCGTGGGTGCTGCGGGCGATGATGGCGGCCATGATGCCGTTGGCGAGGGTGAGCGCGGTGGCGTGATCGACGATGGCCGTACCGGCCGGGGTCGGCGGATCGATGTCGCGTCCCGTCGATGCGGCAAGGCCCGACATCGACTGGATGAGCAGGTCCTGGCCGGGCCTGCCCTCCCTGGCGAAGCCGGTGTCCTGGCCCCAGCCGGAGCCCGAGCAGTAAATGATGTCGTCCCTGACTGCCTTGAAGTCCGCGTAACCGAGGCCGAGCCGGTCCATCACACCGGGGCGGAAGTTCTCGACGACCACGTCGCAGGTCGCGGCGAGCTTCAGCAACGCGTCCTTGGCCCGGGGATCCTTGAGGTCGAGGGCCACGGAACGCTTGTTGCGGTTCATCGCGAGGAACGCCGCCGACTCCCCGTCGACGTACTCGCCCATCATGGCGAGGTCCCGCTCCCATTCCCCTTCCGGCCGCTCGACCTTGATGACGTCGGCGCCGAGGTCGGCCAGGAGCTGGGTGGCGAAGGGGCCGAGCATCATCTGTGTGAAATCGAGAACGCGGATGGCGTCAAGCGCTTGCATGTCTCAGTGTTCCTCTCGGCCGGACGGGTCGGTTGGGTCGGGCGTGCTGTACGGGTCGGACAGGCCGGACAGCAGGTGTCGCAACGCCTTGCGGTCGGTCTTTCCGGCGGCGTTGCGGGGAATTTCCGGGATCCGGTGCACCGCTACGGGCTTCTTGTAGCCCGCGATGGCCGATCTGCAGGCGCGGTTGATGCCCGCGAGGATCACGTCCCGGTCGGCTACGTCGTCAGCGGCGCCCCATCGGTCGCCGTCGAGTACCACCGCAGCGGTGACGCCCTCGCCCCACACCGGGTGGGGCATCCCCACCACCGCGACGTCACGGATCCCGGGGACCCCGGCGAGCACTCGCTCGACCTCGGCGGGGTGGACGTTGAACCCCCCGGTCACGATCATGTCGCTGGAACGGCCGTTGAGGTGGACATAGCCGTCCGGGTCCAGGTGCGCCAGATCGCCGGTCCTGAACCAGCCGTCGGAGAGCACCGCGGCGGTCAGCTCCGGCCTGTTCCAGTAACCGGTCATCACCGTGTCGCTCCGGACCACGATCTCTCCTTCGACGAGGCGCAGTTCGACTCCGGTGGAGACCCGGCCCGCGGAAGCCAGCCGCCCGGGGACCCCCGTGGCGTGGTCGGCCGGCGACAGCACCGTGAGCGGCGCCAGCGCTTCGGCCAGCCCGTAGAACTGGGTGAGAGCACCGGGAAAGAGCTTCTCGGCCAGCGCGAGCGAATCGGCGCTGATGGGCGAGCCGCCGTACGGAACGACCCGGACGCCGCGCAGCGGGCCGGTCACTCCGACGGCGGCAAGTGCCAGCCGTTCGAGCATGATCGGCGCGAGTGGCAGGACCGTCACTCCGTACCTCTCGACGGCCTCAAGGACCGCACGGGGTTCGAACCGGGGCATCGTCACCGTGGCCGCCCCGCTCACAGCGCAGTCGAGGCCGATCGATCCGCCGAAGTGACTCATCGGGGCGACCGCCAGGACGACGTCGCCAGGTCCGGTCAACGGCAGCTCACGAAGTGCCCGGCGGGTCTGCGCCACCCAGGTCCGGTGTGTCACGACGGCGCCCTTGGGCCGGCCCGTGGTCCCCGAGCTGTACATCAGCATCGCGATGTCGGAGGGGGCCGGCGCAGGCCAGGGTGCGCCGGTACGTGAGGCTGTGGGCCGCGGGGTTACGGGAGGCGACGGGGGCGAGGCCGCCAACGAGGCCGGAGTGAGCGTCGCGGGCGGGCGGCCGGGATGCGGCGTTCCGTCCGCGCAGCCGATCACGACCGCGGCGGACCCCACAGCGGTGAGAGCCGCACCGATCTCCTCCGCCGCCCCGGGGGAGCAACACACCGCACGGGCACCGCAGTCGAGCGCGATGTCGGCGATCTCCCGTGCGTGCAGGCGCGGGGAGAGCGCGACCCGGACGAGCCCGGACCCGAGCACGGCCCGGTCGAGGATCCGGAGCACCATGCTGTTCGGCAGGGCGAGCACGACCCGGTCGCCGAAGGCGGCACCGTGCTCGACCAGGTGGGCAACGGCAGCCCCGGCGAGTTCGGCGACCTCCGAGAACGTCAGCCAGCCGCACCGCCGGCCCGGCCCGGTCGGGGCCGACCGCAGGGCCGGGTGGTCGCCGTAGGCGGACTCGGCCAGCGCGAACTGCTCTGCAACCGTGCACGGTTGATTGCCCGTCACATCAGTCGTGTCCGTGTGGTCCGAAGGGGCAGCAGGGGCAGCAGGGGCAGCAGGATCCGTAAGGTCGAATTCAGGCCTGGACATGCACGCACCACAGCTTTCCGAGTTCGGCCACGATCTCGCGTCGCCCCACACCGTTCAGGACGCCACGGTGCAGCGCGTCAGCCGCTGCCCGCTGATAGGAGGGGTAACCAGGCGACCGGGGGCGCAGGAAGGAGCGGTCCATGGTGGCGAGGGTGTCGCGGTAGAAGTGCGTGACCTGGGCGTTGACGTCCTCGTCCGTCCAGACCGACCGGCGGCCCGCCTGCCCTCCGGCGTCGTGCGAGAGTCCGCCCTGCACCTTCGCCGACGTCACGAAACGTACGAAGGCGGCGGCCTCCCGGCCGGAGTCCGCATGTGCCGAGACGGCGAGACCCACCCCGCCCGTCAGAGTGCCGACAGGGTCATCACCCACGCGCGGTGCGTCACTGAACGCCACGAGCTCACCGCGCGCACCGGGCCGGGCGTAGGTGATGTAGCCGAACACCAACGGTGTGTACATGGCCGGATCGCCGGACCTGGCCAGGCGTTCGAGCACGGTGATCGGATCGCTCCGCAGCGACTCGGGGGCACACAGCGGCAGCAGACGGAGCGCCCTGTCGACGGCTTCGTCCAGCACCGCGGGTTCGATACCGCCGTCACCCCACCAGTCCGGGCGACCGTCACCACTCCGGCGCCAGCCGTCACGCGGGCCGACCGCGGTGTTGGCGACGGCCTCGCACAGCGACAGGACCGTGCCCCACAGATGGGTCGGATTCGCCGCCAGCAGCACGGACTCCCGTCCGCAGCGCCGTGCGAACGCGGCCACGGCGTCCCATCGGCCCGGTATCCCCGCCGGGTCGACCGCCCCTGCGCGATGGGCGCTGACCATGCAGGCGGCATCCACCGCACCGCCCCACGGACGACCCTTCCAGTGGTAGCTGGAGTTGCTCGGACCGGCGGAGTCATCGGCCCGTTCGGCCAGCTCGGCGGGGAGCAGGACCGTATCGAGAGGCATCAGGGCACCGGCGGCCACCGCGTCGCCGATGAAGGGGTGGTCGAGTGCCACCAGGTCGTATCTCGCGGCCAGCTCGACCACCGACGTGTCCTCGAACTCGCGGAGCGGGCGCGCGGTCCAGTCGATCGCGACCCCCGTCAGCCGTTCGAACTCATCGCTGCCGGCCCGGAGGGCGTCAATGCCGCGTGGGTGGTCCCAGGTCATGCCTCGAAGCCGGGTCGTGCTTCGCATCAAGAGCTCCTCGTCCGGCTCGTCAGGTGCCATCCGCCGGGTCGACTGCGCACTGCGGCCGATGGTTGGTAAAACGTGGTTGGTAAAACGCATTACCAATGTAGCTTTTTCCGCCGGCGCGAGCAAAGGGCAGACGCCGAACCCGTACGGGACACAGACCAGGGCCGACGGATTCCGGACATGAAGGGGGACCGGTCAGGGCCCGACAGGGGTGCCCCACGAGGAGGGTGCCGACCAGGAGCGCACGGCGCCGCGTACCGACCCGCAGGCGAACCCGCGAGGCGAACCCGCGGGGCTAAACCGGGAGATGAACTCCCGCTCAAGGGAAGGGTGTTGGGGTCAGCCCGCCGCGGGCGGAGCGCTGGATTCCCGGATCACCATGACGGGCGCGGGGTCCTCGATGCTCTCGTGCCGGGCCGGTTCGTTCTCCAGCTGCTTGAGGAGAAGTGTGACCGCTCTGGCGCCGAGCTCGAACAGCGGCAGCCGGACCACAGTGAGCCGAGGCTGGAGGAAATTCGCGACGAAGACGTCATGGAGGCCGACAAGTGAGATGCCGTCAGGTACGGAGACGCCCATGTCATGGGCGGCGCTGAGAGCGCCGACCGCGGAGAGAACGTTGGCGACGAACACAGCGGTCGGCCGGTTTCGCGCGGAGAGCAGCTCGGTCATACCGCGGTAACCGAGTTCGGCGGTGTGGCCGCCGGGGAAAACGCGGGAGCGCGGTGCGTCGAGCCCGGCGGCGGCGAGAGCGTCGGCCCAGCCCTTGCGCCTGCGGAGCGCACGGCTCTGGGGGCCGTCGACCTGCAGCAGGCCGATCCGCCGGTGGCCCAGGCCGATCAGATGCGAGACCGCCAGGTGCGCCGCCGCGTAGTCATCGACGGCCACGCTGCCGATGGCCCCCCGGGTACGGTCGTTGAGCAGTACGGTCGGCACCTGGCCGGACGCGATCTTCGACACCAGCGCGTCGGAAGCGGTACCGGCCCGCTGCAGGAGCAGCCCGTCGATCGCACCGCTGGAGACCACACGCTTGAACATCACGTCGTCCGTGGCGAGAGCGTCCACGTCCGACAGCATGAGGGCGTAACCGGCCTTCGTCGCCTCGGCCTGGGCGCCCGCGATGATCTCGCTGTAGACGGGGTTGCTCGCGTCATGCACCGCCAGGCCGATCACACCGACCTTGGCCTTGCGCAGCGCCCTGGCGGCGTAGTTCGGCGTGTATTCCAGTTCGGCGGCCGCTTCTCTGACCCGCCGCTTGGTCTCGTCCCGTACGCGGAGAGTCTCGTCACCGTTCAGCAGTCGGGACACGACGCCGACCGATACGCCGGCCCGCTTCGCTACGTCGACGAGAGTGGCCATTGCGTGTGTTCCTCCCCGGGGCTGACACACACACTAGCTTGATCCAAGCCCTGACCTTCCGGGACCGGCGTTAAGGGACCGGCCATCAGGGACCGGCCTTCAGCGCCCGCCATCGCCGACCGGCCGTCTCACACCCGGCCGTCTCACACCCGGGCGTCGGCCGGCATCGCGTCGGGGAGAAGCGCGCGATGGCGCATGTGCACGGAGATTCCGACGAGCCCGGCGACCGCCAGCGCCTCCAGGCCGATCAGATAGAACGCCGGCGAGAGCAGATTGCCGCTCGACGAGACGAGGGCGGTGACGATGTACGGCGCGAACCCACCGAACGCGGCGTTGGCGACGGAGTAGACGATCGAGAGATACGAGTTGCGTACGTTGTCGGGGGCGAGCTCGGACAGCATCGCGGGCGTCGGCCCCGCAGTGAGCCCGAGGAAGCCGGCGAAGAGAATGACCGCGACGCCGATACTGAAGGCTCCCCCGTGGATGAGGAGTTGGTAGCAGGGGACGGCGACCACGGCCAGACCGATCGCGCCGCCCATCATCACCTTCCACCGCGCCACCCGGTCGGAGAGCCACCCGCCGAGGACGATGAATCCGGCGTACGCGGTCAGCCCGCAGAGTGAGGCGGTGAGTCCCTCGGACAGTTTCCTGTCGAGAACGCCTTCGAAGAAGGCCGGGAGGAACTGAAGCGTGACGTATCCCCCGGCCGTCCATGACACGATCGCCCCCGTCCCCGCGATGATCATGCGCCAGTGGCCACGGAAGACCTCCTTCACCGGGCTGTCAGCGACCTGCCCCTGCTCCTGCATGGCCGTGAAGGAGGGCGTCTCGTCGATGTTCCTGCGGATGTACCAGCCGCCGACACCGAGAGGAAGACCGAGGAGGAACGGTATGCGCCACCCCTGCGAGTGGAGGAACGCATCGCTCATCCACGCCGTGAGGGCGGTACCGAGGCCCGCCGACACAGCGAGCGCGACGGCGATGCTCGCGGCCTGGGCGGATCCGAAGACGCCGCGCTTGCGGGAGGGCGCGTGCTCGAAGAGCAGCGACGCGGCTCCGCCGAACTCACCGCCGGCCGAGAGTCCCTGGACGAGACGCAGCACGGTGAGGGCGACCGGCGCGAGGACTCCGGCCGAGGCGTAGGACGGCAGCAGTCCGATCAGTGTCGTCGCACCGGCCATGGTGAGGATGACGAAGGACAACACCCATCGCCGCCCCCTCCTGTCGCCGAGGTGCCCGAAGATGACCGCGCCGACCGGGCGCAGCACGAACGCCGCACCGAAGATGGCCAGCGTCGCGAGCAAGCCGTTCAGCCCGTCCGAGTCGGGGAAGAACACCTTGGCGAGAACGGGAGAGAAGTACCCGTAGATGGCGAAGTCGTACCATTCCACGAAGTTTCCGGCAGCAGCGGCTACGACGATCTTGGCCTTGCCGGGCCCCTTTGTCTCCACTGGGTCTCCTGTCTCCACTGGGTCTCCTTCGACAGTCACAGTCACAGCCGGACAGGCGGCCGGCTCGCACAGGTGCACACCTGCTGCCACTCGACACCGAGCCGGTGAGCGATCTGGTATGACGTTTTAACGGCATGGCCATTTCACGCATGGTGTTCAACGGCGCGCCGTCTCAACGGCCTGGTATGACGTTTTACCAGTCAAGTTAAGGGCCAGGCGATACGGCGTCAAGCAGTGGTGTCGCCCCGGTCAGCAGGCCAGGATCATCAGACCAGGGTCAACAGGCCCTGCCCCGAGGGCTGTTGGCGCAGCCCGTCACACGATCAGGTCACCCCGTACGCCGAACACCGTCCGCAGCTCCTCCCGGCCCGTGTCCGTGAGACGGATGACGCGGCGGTACTTTCCGTGGCGGAGCCACTCCAGGGCGAACATCCGGTCAGTGATCGCGGCGCCGAGCGCTCCGGCGAGGTGGTGGCGCTGTTCGGACCAGTCGACGCAGTAGCGGACCGTGACACGCCGGCGTGGCAGGGCATCCACGTCGACGCCGAAGGTGCCGAGTTCCTGTCTGCCCCGGGGCGTGAGCAGATAGGTGGTGACGTCCGTGGAGCCGTCGTCGCTCCGTGTCTCCTCGGAGGCGAGTGATCGCCCCGATGGCCGCCGCGGGATTCGGCACCGCGTTCACCATGCCGGCCTCCACCGCGGCGGTGATGGAGGCCGTCCCCGCCGGCCGCGGCGGGGCCGCGGCCGCCGCCTTCAACGCCGCGCGCCAGATCGGCAGCGCCATCGGCGTCGCGGTCTTCGGCACGCTGGTCGCGGGAGACTTCCTGGGCGGGCTGCACACCGCGGTGTCGGTCGGCGCCGCAGGATTCCTCACGGCTGCGGTTCTCGCCGCGCTGCTCGTACGGGGTTCCTCCGACGAACGGGACTCCCCCGACGACCAGGACGACAGCCGGGACGGCGGCCGGGACGACAGCCGGGACGGCGCGCCACCTGACGTGCGCGCTCGATAATGCAGGGCATGGAGATTCACGGAGACCGGGTCGTACTGCGGCCCGTGGCGGACGGCGAGGGCGCGGAGCTGGACCGGATCGTGCGGGAGCCGGAAGTCGCCAAGTGGTGGGCGCCCCCGGCCGGTTACGAGGGGATGCTCGCCGTACTCCTCGACGGCGAGGTCATCGGCGCCGTCCAGTTCGCGGAGGAGACCCACCCGGAGTTCCGCCGTGCGGGCATCGACATCTTCCTGACGGCACGCAGGCACGGGGAGGGGCTCGGGACCGATGCCGTACGCGCGCTGGCCCGGTGGCTGGTGCGGGAGCGCGGCCACCACCGGCTGACCATCGACCCAGCAGCGGCCAACACGGCGGCGATCCGCAGTTACGGCAAGGTCGGGTTCAAGCCGGTGGGGATCATGCGGCAGTACGGGCTCGACCGGGCGGGAGTCCGGCAGGACGGGCTGCTGATGGATCTGCTGGCCGACGAGCTGACCTGACGGGGACGGGCCGGTCGGCCCCCTGACCTCGTGACCTCCGTAACCTCCGTGGCCTCCGTAACCTCCGTGGCCAACAGTGACGGCCGTGACCACTCGGACGGACCGGATGGCCGGAAAAGTGCTGTCGAGGCTGCCCCGGAACACCACGTTCCAGCGCCTGACCGGCCACCCCTCCGGCTGATCGACCGCACCCCCAGCCGCCTCACACCCGGGAATATCCGTACAGTGAGGAACAATTCACACGAGCGGTCGACAACTCCGTCACATCGCACATCTCCCACTGATTGATAGGCAAGTTCCCAGTGGGTGAGACAACGGTCTCGTCGTGGCTGGATTTGTTCCCTAAGGTCTGCCGAGTGATTACCGGAAAGACCGCTCCGGGTCCCGCCCACAGAACCGGTGCCATCCTGGCCGTGCTCGCCGAGCAGACTTCTGTGACCGCTCAGGACCTCTCCCGCCGCACCGGCATTCCGGTCAGCGCCGTCTATCGCCACCTGGGCGATCTGACTCAGCTGGGTCTGGTCAGTCAGACGCGGACGCGTGGCCGGTACTGCGCGGGGTCGCTCGCGGTCCAGATGGCGGTGAACTACCGGCGCGAGATGCTCAGCGGCGGGGGCGTGAAGCGCCGTCTGGACCGGCTGGCGTCCGACACCGAGGAGCTGGCGGCCTTCCTGATCCCCAGCGGCCAGCACGTTCTGTGCGTCGAGGCCGCCGAGGGGTCGCGGGTGATCAAGTGCAGCTTCTCGCCGGGGCTGAGCCAGCCGCTGACCTTCGGGGCAAGCGCCCAGGCGATCCTCGCCCATCTTCCGGCCGCCCGCGTGGCCGTGGTCTGTGCTGCGCACCGGATCGGCCCCCGTGAGGCCGAGGCGCTGACCGCCGACCTCCCCCGTATCCGCGACCGGGGGTACGCCATGAGCACCGGAGCTGTCGACGAGGGCGTGTGGGGGGTCAGCGTCCCCGTCCTCAACCGGCAGGGGCAACTCACCGGAACCGTCAGCACCATGGCCCCGGAGTTCCGGGGCCGCCGCAATCACCAGGCGCTGCTCACCCTCACCCATGCCGCGGCACAGGACATCGGCCGTCTCGACGAGCCGCTGCCATGACGGCCCGGGACAGCCCACGGGCCGCCGGTGACGAGGAGCCGCCGGTGACGAGGGGGTGCGCCGGGCGCCCGGTGTTACGCACCGCGGCCCCGTCACCTGAACTCGTGCATCACGCAAGGTCCGAATGGAGTGGAACATGGTAAGAGCACCCGTGGGACGAAGGGCCGCAGCCGTTCTGGCCGGCCTCCTCTCGTCCTTCCTTCTGCTGGCGGGAGCCTCGCCCGCCGCCGCAGCGCCGCAGGCGGACAAGGGGGCTCAGAAGCTCCAGCAGCTGCGCTCGGGCAAGGCCACGCTGCGCGTGGGCACCGACGCGACGTTCCCGCCCTTCGAGTTCACCGACGCCAAGGGCGTCCGGGTCGGCTTCGACATCGAGCTGGTCAGGGCACTCGCCAAGCGCGCGGGCATCAAGAAGGTCACCTTCACGCAGATGCCGTTCGGGAACATCGTCCCGGCGTTGCAGGCCCATCAGATCGACATGGGCGCCTCGGGGATCTACATCAACAAGGAGCGGTCCAAGGTCATCGACTTCTCGGACGTGTACTACCCCGGCGGGCTCGCGATGTTCACCGCCGACAAGGACAACACGATCCACTCCCTGGACGATCTGGCGGGCAAGCGGGTCGCGGTGCAGGTCGGCACCAAGTCCGTCGAGTGGGTCAAGGAGAACCAGCCCCGGGCCAAGGTGGTCACGGTGCAGACCAACCAGCAGATGTTCTCGTCCGTGAAGCTGGGCCAGGCCGCGGCAGTCGTCACCGGAGCCCCGGCAGGCCAGTACTTCATCGCCCAGCAGGGCGGCCTCAAGCAGGTCGGCAAACGTCTGACGGGCGAGGACTACGGCTATGCCTTCCCGAAGACGGACGCGGCCGTGACCACCGCGTTCAACGGCGCGCTGAAGTCCATGAAGAGCGACGGCTCCTACGGCAAGCTGACCCACAAGTGGTTCGGCTCCGGCAGCGCGGCCAAGGCGAAGAAGCACGCGCTCATCAATCCGCAGACGATCATCGACTCCTGGGGCCAGATCTGGCACGGCCTGGTGGTGAGCATCGAAGTGATCCTCATGTCGCTGTGCCTGAGTCTCCTGTTCGGCATGACGGGCGGGTTCGCCAAGCTGAGCCGCATCGCGCCGGTGCGCTGGCTGGGCAACGCCTATGTCTCCGTGATCCGCGGCACGCCGTTCGTCGTCCAGCTGTTCCTGATCTACTTCGGTCTCCCCCAGCTCGGGCTGCAACTGCCGCCCATGGTCGCGGGTGTGCTCTCGCTCGGCCTGTACAGCGGCTCGTACGTCACCGAGATCTTCCGCGGGGCCGTGCAATCGGTGGACCGGGGCCAGATCGAGGCCGCCAGGTCCTGCGGTATGTCCCACGCGTCGGCCATGCGCCATGTCGTCGTCCCGCAGGCGTTCCTGCGGATGCTTCCGCCGCTGGGGAACGAGTTCGTGTCGCTGACGAAGAACTCCACGCTGGTCTCGTTCGTCACGATCAGCGAGCTGTTCCTGGTGGGCCAGGTGGTCATATCCAGGACGTTCGACGCCCTGACCGTCTATCTCTTCATCGGCCTTCTCTACTACATCCTCACCAACATCATCGGCTTCGCGACCCATGCAATAGAGAAGAAGATGGCGGTGTACGTCTGATGGCACTCCTCGAAACCCAGGGCATCACCAAGGCGTTCGGCGATCACGAGGTGCTGCGCGGCATCGACTTCACCATCGAGCCGGGGCAGGTCGTGGCCGTCATCGGCCCGAGTGGCGGCGGCAAGTCGACGTTCCTGCGCTGCCTCAACCTGCTGGAGACACCGACCTCGGGGCGCGTCGTGTTCTCGGGTGACGAGCTCAGCGCCACCGAGTCGAACCTGGACCAGCTGCGGGCCCGTATGGGCATGGTCTTCCAGCAGTTCAACCTGTTCCCGCACATGACGGCGCTGCGCAATGTGGTCCTGCCGCAGATGAACGTGCTGGGCCGGACCCGCCAGGACGCGGAGGCCAGGGGGCGCGCCCTGCTGGACCGGGTGGGGATGCTCGGGCGGGCCGACATCTACCCGAACCGGCTGTCCGGCGGGCAGAAGCAGCGGGTCGCCATCGCACGGGCCGTGGCCATGGACCCCGAGCTGATGCTGTTCGACGAGCCGACGTCCGCACTGGACCCGGAGGTGGTCCAGGACGTCCTGGAAGTCATGACCGGCCTGGCCAAGGAGGGCATGACCATGGTCGTGGTGACGCACGAGATGGGCTTCGCCCGCAAGGTGGCCGACCGGGTCGTCTTCATCGACGGCGGCCGGATCGCCGCTGATCTGCCGCCCGAGGAGTTCTTCGCCGAGGGGAACGACAACGAACGGGTCCGGACCTTCCTGGCGAAGGTGCTGTAAGTCTCCACCCGAACCTCCGTCCCGGACCTCCGTCCCGGTCTCCACCCGGGCCCCTCCCCCCTGGGGTCCTGCCCCGGGTGGAGGCCCGGCTGCACCCGGGTTCCACCCCCGTTCCACCCCCCTTCCACCCGTGGGTTGAAGGAATCCGGGGCGCCGGAGCGAATAGTCGAAGCCATGACGCTCACCGACTGGATCATCGACATCGCGCTTCTCCTCATCGTCCTCCGCCAGCTGCGGGAGGAACGGCTCACCCCCCGCACCATCCTCCTGCCGCTGGGCATCATCGCCTGGACGGGCTTCAACTACCTGGACGCCTTCCCCACCGCGGGGAACGACCTGCCACTGATCGCGGTGTTCGCGGGTGTGGGAATCGTCTTCGGCCTCGTCTCCGGCCTGCTGACCCGCGTCCGCTACGCGGAAGGGCACGTGCGCATCAAGGCCACCGTGAGCGCCGCGGCGCTCTGGGTGATCTGCATGGGCTTCCGGCTGGGCTTCGCCATCTGGTCCAGCCACCCCTCCGGCAAGGCCCATCTCGCGCACTTCTCCGTCGCCCATGACATCACCAGCGGCCAGGCGTGGGTGGTGGCTCTCGTCCTGATGGCATTCGGTGAGGTCGTCGTCCGGCTGGGTACGATCGTCGTCCGCGGGGGGCTCCTCACCGCGCGCGCCAAGCGCACCCCGTCGGTGTCCGCCGCCCCGGCGCCGCGCCCCGGCACCTACGTCTGACCGGGGCGGAGCAGCCGGCGGAGAACGGAGTGCGGAGATGAACGGGCGCTGGTGGAGCACGCCGGTCTGGGAAGCACCGGGCTGGAAAGCGCTGGACCGGGGCACTTTCAGGGGCGCGACGGCCATGGTGGCCTGTATGACGGTCACCGTGCTCCAGGCCCACGGGACGCCCCTCAGGATCGTCATCGGTGCGCTCGGAGTCCTCGCGGCGCTGGGGATGCTGCTCGGCCGGCGGACCCTGCCGTCCGTCCTGGGCGCCCTGGGCGCGACGATCGCCATGGGTTCCGGCCTCGCGATCTCGCTCCTGGTGCCGGCCGGACTCGGCTCCTTCCCGGTGCTCGCGGGCGTCTCCGTCCTCCCGCTGCGCCTGCCCGCGGGGCCCGTGCGGACGACCGCCGTCGCGGTGATGTCGGCCGCGTTCGGGATCGCGATCATGGTGGTCACCGGCAGTCTGGCCGGACTGCTGGCCGCGGTGGGCGCCTGGCTCCTCGCCGACCGCTCCGTGGAGCACACCGCGCTCCAGGCGGAGCGGGACCGGGCCGTGGCGCTGCTGGCCGAGGTCGAGGCGTCCCGGCAGGCCCTGCAGGAGGCGGCGGCCGTCGAGGAACGCAGCCGTATCGCCAGGGAGATGCACGACGTCCTGGCGCACAGCCTGGCCGGTCTGTCCGTGCAGTTGCAGGCGGTACGGGCGATCGCCGGCCGGGAGGGCGCGCCCGCGTCGCTGACCGGCCCCATCGACCGGGCGGCGGACCTCGCGCGGGACGGCGTCCAGGAGGCGCGCGCCGCGGTCGGTGCGCTGCGGCACGCGCCGCTGCGGGGCGTGGACGACCTCAAGGGTCTGGTCGGCGGTTTCCCCGGCGATGCGCGCCTGCGGGTCACCGGCAGGCCCTGCCCGCTCGGCCCCGAGGCGGGCCACGCGGTGTACCGGGCGGTGCAGGAGGCCCTGACGAACGCGGCGCGGTATGCGACCGGGAGCGTCATCGAGGTGGATGTGGCGTGGTCGGAGCGGGAGTTGTGGGTGGACGTCCGCGACCACGGGCTGCCGGCCGGCCGCGGACCCTCGGGTGTGCAGGGGAGCGGCACCGGTCTGCGGAGCATGGCCGAGCGGATCGAGGCCGTCGGCGGGACGCTGTCCGCGGGGCCGGTGCCCGGCGGGGCGGGCTGGCGGATCGAGATGCGCGTACCGGTCGCGGGGGCCGGGGGTGGCGCGGGCCCGGCTGGGAAGATGGGGTCGTGAACACATCAGCCGGCGTCCGGGCGCCGCACACGGGCGGGGAGGCGGACGCGTGACGATTCGGGTACTGGTGGCGGACGATCAGGCAGTGGTACGGGACGGGGTCGTGCTGCTGCTGTCATCGGCCGACGACATGGAGGTGGTCGGCGAGGCGGGCGACGGGCACGAGGCCGTTCGGCTGGCCACGGAGTCGCGGCCCGATGTAGCCCTCGTCGACCTGCGGATGCCGGGGCTGACCGGCGCCGAGGTGACGGCCCGGGTCGTCACCGCGGACATCGGGGTCCGGGTGCTCATCCTGACCACGTACGCGGACGACGACGCGGTGATGCCGGCCCTGCGGGCCGGCGCGTCCGGCTATCTGACCAAGGACGCCACCGGTGAGGCGGTGCTCGCCGCGGTCCGCGATGTGGCGGCGGGGCACACCGTTCTGGACCCCGCGGTCCAGCGCCGCCTGGTCGAACTGGTCGTCAGCGAACCGGACTCCACCGCTCCGGCGCCCGGACCCGCCCCCGTCGTCACGGCCTCACCCGGGGTTCCGGCCGAGGCCGAGGGCCTCACCCGGCGGGAGATCGACGTCGTGCGGCTGGTGGCGCAGGGGCTCAACAACCGGCAGGTGGCCAAGGAGATGGTCGTCAGCCAGGCGACGGTCAAGACGCACCTCAACCATGTGCTGGCCAAGCTGGCCCTGGACGACCGCGGTGCGCTGATCGCCTGGGCCTGGCGGTACGGACTGGCCGACAGGACCCCGTAAGCCAGAAGGAACCCGTAAGCCGGAGCCCGTAGCGACACAACGCTGGGAACCCGCAGCGGTTCCCCCGTACCCGGCGACGGTCCCCCACCCCCTGGACAAGAGGTCAGGTTAGGCTAACCTGACCAGGAATTGCCCAGTGGCCGTCCCGGCACGTACGGAAAGCAGAGTCCAGCCATGCCCAACGCCCGCGCCTCTCACATCTCCCGTCGCGGCATCCTCGCCGCGGGCGGCGTCATCGGTATCGGTGCCGCCCTCACTGCCTGCGGCGGCAGCGACTCCAAGAGCTCGGGCTCTGCGAAATCGGACTCCGGCCCCTGGTCCTTCAAGGACGACCGTGGCATCACCGCCAAGGCCGACGCAACCCCCACGAAGATCGTCGCCTTCACCGGGACCGCCGCGGCGCTGCACGACTACGGCGTCGAGGTCACCGGGGTCTTCGGGCCGACCAGGACCAAGGACGGCAAAGCCGATGTGCAGGCCGGCGATCTCGACATCAGCAAGGTCGAGATACTCGGCAACGTCTGGGGCGAGTTCAACGTCGAGAAGTACGCGGCGCTCAGCCCCCAGCTGCTGATCACCGGCATGTACGACAAGGGCGCCCTCTGGTACGTCCCCGACGAGTCGAAGTCCAAGATCCTCAAGCTGGCCCCGAGCGTCGCCCTGATGGTCGCCCGCACCTCGATGCCCGCCGCGCTCCAGCGCCACGCCGAACTGGCCGAGTCCCTGGGCGCCGACCTGAAGGCCAAGAAGGTCACCGACGCCAAGGCCCGCTTCGAGAAGGCCGCGGCCCGGCTGCGCTCCGCCGCGAAGGCCAACCCGAAGATCAAGGTGCTCATCGGCTCGGCCAGCGCCGATCTGCTCTACATCTCGACCCCCGAACCCTCCGCCGACCTGCGGTACTTCAAGGAGCTCGGCGTCAACATCGTCGTACCGGACAAGGTCGACAAGGACGGCTGGTTCGAGAGCCTGAGCTGGGAGAACGCCGACAAGTACCCGGCCGACATCATCATGATGGACAACCGGAGCTCCGCCATCCAGCCGTCCGCGCTGAAGTCCAAGCCGACCTGGGGCGAGCTGCCCGCGGTCAAGGCCGGACAGGTCATCCCGCGCTCCACGACGGACCCGATCTTCTCCTACGACAAGTGCGCCCCGGCCCTGGAGGCGCTGGCCAAGGCGATAGAGACCGCGAAGAAGATCAGCTGACCCATGACGACGGCCGCCATCGCCCCCTTCCGTTTCTTCGGCCTTCATGTCGTACGGACCCGGCGGCTCGGCCCGTCGATGGTCCGCATCACGTTCGGCGGCGAGGACCTCAGGGACTTCGCCGCCGGGGGCCGTGACCAGAGCCTCTCCCTCTTCCTGCCCCACCCGGGGCAGCAGGAGCCCCAACTGCCCGCCGGCGAGAACTGGTTCGCCGAGTGGCGGGCGCTGCCCGATGACGTACGGGCCGTGCTGCGCTCGTACACCGTGCGCGAGCAGCGCCGCGACCCCGACGAGGTCGACATCGACTTCGCGCTGCACGGCGCGGCGCCCTCGGCCGCGGACACGGCGAGCGGCCCCGCCTCCCGGTGGGCCCGGCAGGCCACGCCAGGACAGCGGGTCCGCGTCCTGGGGCCCGCCGTCGAGCACAACACGGCCGTCCGCTTCCAGCCGCCCACCGGCACCGACTCGGTGCTGATCTGGGCGGACGAGACCGCGCTGCCCGCCGCCTCGGCCATCCTGGAGTGGCTGCCGGCCGGCACCAGGGCCCAGGTCTGGCTTGAGGTCCAGCACGCCGCCGACCGGCAGCCGCTGCGGACCGAGGCGAACGCGCGGGTCACCTGGCTCGTGCGGGACGAGGGCGCCCCGGCCGCCATCGACGCCGTACGCGCGGCCGAGCTGCCCGGCGCGCACCCGTACGCCTGGATCGCGGGCGAGTCCGGTTGCGTCAAGGAGCTGCGCCGCCATCTCGTACGGGAGCGCCAAGTCGACCGCAGACAGGTCACGTTCGTCGGCTACTGGCGCCGTGGGCTCAGCGAGGAACAGCTGAGGGAGACCGCGGCGCGCGCCGCCTGACCCGGTACATCCCCCAGGGGGGTGAGGCCTCATTGCGACGCCCGGATTAGTTAGGTTAGGCTTACCTAACTACGACTACCCGGCTACGACGTCGCAGTGCCCTCGCCCCCCTTCTCCCTTCCCCGGAGGACCGTTCATGCGCTCACACCTGCTCAACGACACGACAGCGGAGCAGTACCGCCTCACTGCCACCGCAGCAGTCGAGCGGGTGGCGGCCCAACTCGCCTCCACCAAAAAGCCGTTCACCGGAATCTCGCACCAGGAACTCGCCCCCGTCCTGGACTCCGTCGACCTGGACAAGCCGCTGGGCACCGCGGAAGCCGCCCTGGACGAACTCGGCACCGTCTACCTGCGGGACGCCGTCTACTTCCACCACCCCCGCTATCTGGCCCATCTGAACTGCCCGGTCGTCATCCCCGCGGTGGTCGCCGAGGCCGTGCTCTCCGCCGTCAACTCCTCGCTGGACACCTGGGACCAGAGCGCGGGCGGCACCCTGATCGAGCAGCGCCTCATCGACTGGACGGCCGGCCGGATCGGCTACGGTCCGGGCGCCGACGGCGTCTTCACCAGCGGCGGTTCGCAGTCCAACCTCCAGGCGCTGCTTTTGGCCCGCGAGGAGGCGAAGACCACCGATGCCTCCCTGCTGCGGGTGTTCGCCTCCGAATGCAGCCACTTCAGCGTCCAGAAGTCCGCGAAACTGCTCGGTCTCGGCCCCGAAGCGGTCGTCTCCATCCCCTGCGACCAGGACAAGCGCATGCAGACCCTGGCGCTCGCCCGTGAGCTGGAGCGCTGCCGCGCCGACGGCGCCGTCCCGATGGCCGTCGTCGCCACCGCCGGGACCACCGACTTCGGCTCCATCGACCCGCTGCCCGAGATCGCCGAGCTCTGCGCCCGGTACGGCACCTGGATGCACGTCGACGCCGCGTACGGATGCGGGCTGCTCGTCTCCCGCAGGCGCGCCCGTCTCGAAGGCATCGAGCACGCCGACTCGGTCACCGTCGACTACCACAAGTCCTTCTTCCAGCCGGTGAGTTCGAGCGCGCTGGTGGTACGGGACGGCGTCACCCTCCGGCACGCCACGTACCACGCGGACTACCTCAACCCGCGCTCCGCCGCCGAGGCCCGCATCCCGAACCAGGTCGACAAGTCCCTCCAGACCACCCGGCGCTTCGACGCCCTCAAGCTGTGGATGACGCTGCGCGTGATGGGCGCCGACGCCGTGGGCGGGCTCTTCGACGAGGTGGTCGACCTCGCCGAAGAGGGGTGGAAGCTCCTCGCCGCCGACCCGCGCTTCGATGTGGCCGTCGAACCTCAGCTCTCCACCCTCGTCTTCCGCTACATCCCCGGCGATGTCACCAGCCCCGCGCTGATCGACCGGGCCAACCGGTATGCGCGCAAAGCCCTGTTCGCGTCGGGCGACGCCGTCGTCGCCGGTACGACGGTCAGCGGCCGCGCCTATCTGAAATTCACCCTGCTCAACCCGCAGACCACCCTCGCCGACATCGCGGCCGTCCTCGAACTCCTCGCCGAGCACGCCGGCCAGTACCTGGGAGAAACCCTTGTCCACGCCTCTTGAGCCCCACGCGCCTTACGACTTCATCGCGGTCGGGCTCGGACCGTTCAATCTGGGGCTCGCCTGCCTGGCCGACCCGGTCGACGAACTGAACGGCCTCTTCCTGGAGTCCAAGCCGGACTTCGACTGGCACAGCGGGATGTTCCTGGAGGGCTCCACGCTCCAGACGCCCTTCATGTCCGACCTGGTCACCCTGGCCGACCCCACATCGCCGTACTCCTTCCTCAACTACCTGAAGGAATCCGGGCGGCTGTACTCCTTCTACATCCGCGAGAGCTTCTATCCGCTGCGCGAGGAGTTCAACGACTACTGCCGGTGGGCCGCCGCGAAGATACCCGCGATCCGCTTCGGCGAGTCGGTGACCGAGGTGACGTACGAGGAGCGGGACGCGGTCTACGCGGTACGCACCGCGGGCGGCGCCGTGTACCGGGGGCGCAGACTCGTCCTCGGCACCGGAACCCCCGCGTACCTCCCGGAACCCTGCCGTGACCTCGGCGGCGACCTGATCCACAACTCCCGCTACCTGGAGGCGAAGGAAACCCTCCAGGCCAAGGAGTCGGTCACCGTCGTCGGCAGCGGGCAGAGCGCCGCCGAGATCTACTACGACCTGCTCCAGGACATCGACCAGCACGGGTACGCGCTGAACTGGGTGACCCGCTCGCCCCGCTTCTTCCCGCTGGAGTACACGAAACTCACGCTGGAGATGACATCGCCCGAGTACGTGGACTACTTCCACGGGCTGCCGTCCCGGACCCGCGACCGGCTCAACGTGTCGCAGAAGAACCTCTACAAGGGGATCAACTCCGAGCTGATCGACGCCATCTTCGACCTGCTGTACGCGAAGAACCGGCGCGGCCCGGTGGCGACCCGGCTGATGACCAACACCTCGCTGGAGACGGCTGGTTACGACCACGGCACCTACACGCTGGGGCTGCGCCAGCAGGAACAGGAGAAGGACTTCACCCTCGCCACCCAGGGGCTCGTCCTGGCCACCGGCTACAAGTACCGGGTGCCCGAATTCCTCGCCCCGGTGCACGACCGGATCAACTGGGACGAGCAGGGCCGTTTCGACGTCCACCGCAACTACAGCATCGACCCGGACCGGACGATCTACGTACAGAACGCCGAACTGCACACCCACGGCTTCGTCGCACCCGACCTCGGGATGGCCGCGTACCGCAACTCGTGCATCATCCGCGAGCTGCTCGGCGGCCAGGAGTACTACCCGGTCGAAAAGACCATCGCTTTCCAGGAGTTCACCGCATGAACCGCTTCACCATCCGCCCGCTGGACCTCCGTACCGACGCCGAGCTGGTGCACGGCTGGGTCACCCACCCCAAGTCGGTCTACTGGATGATGCAAGGCTTCAGCCTGACCGACGTCGAGCGCGAGTACATGGCGATAGCGGCGGCGGAGCACCACGACGCCTTCATAGGACTGCACGGCTCCACACCTGCGTTCCTGATGGAGCGGTACGACCCCGCGCACGTCGAGCTCAAGGGCCTCTACGACCCCGAACCCGGCGATGTCGGGATGCACTTCCTGGTCGCGCCCACCGACACCCCCGTGCACGGCTTCACCCGGGCTGTGATCACGGCTGTGATGACCGAGCTGTTCGCGGACCCGGCGACGCGCCGGGTCGTGGTGGAGCCCGACGTACGCAACACGGCGGTCCACGCGCTCAACAAGGCCGTCGGCTTCGAGGCGGTGCGCGAACTGGCGAAGCCCGAGAAGACCGCGCTGCTGAGCGTCTGCACCCGCGCCGCGTTCGAGGGAGCCCGCCGATGAGCAGCCATCTGACCCCCGTACTCTGGGCCGCGGCCGAGCGGCAGTTGATCCGCAAGGCGCTGGCGGAGTTCTCGCACGAGCGGCTGCTGTCCCCTCAGCCGCTCGGCGACGGGCCCGCCCCTCTCGGTCCCGCCGGAACAGGGGAAACCCCGTCCTCCGTACCCAGTGAGTCCTCCGCACACGGCGAGTTCTCCGTACGCAGTGACGACGGCGGGACCGAGTACCGGTTCCGAGCCCGGATCCTCGCCCTCGACCACTGGCACATCCCGGCCGATTCCATCACCCGCCACCGCGGCACCGAAGAACTCCCTTTGGACGCACTGGAGTTCTTCATCGAGCTGCGGGAGGTGCTGGGGCTGAGCGACGCGATCCTGCCGGTCTATCTGGAGGAGATCTCCTCCACGCTGTCCAGCACGGCGTACAAACTGGCCCGGCAGGCCGAACACCCCGTCTCCGCCGCTCAGCTGGCCGCGTCCGGCTTCCAGGACATCGAGACCGGGATGACCGAGGGCCACCCCTGTTTCGTCGCCAACAACGGCCGCCTGGGCTTCGGTTCGGACGAGTACCTCAGCTACGCGCCGGAGGCGGCGAGCCCGGTCCGGCTGATCTGGCTGGCCGCCCGGCGCGACCACGCCACCTTCAGCGCGGGCGCAGGACTCGACTACGAGTCGCTGATCCGGGCCGAACTGGGCGCGGAGACCCTGGAGCGGTTCGCCGCGACCATGACCGGGCTCGGCCTGGATCTCGACGCGTACTTCCTGATCCCGGTGCACCCCTGGCAGTGGCGGAACAAACTCTCCGTCACCTTCGCCGCCGAGGTGGCCAGGCAGCGGCTCGTGCTGCTGGGGCACGGCGACGACTCGTACCTCGCGCAGCAGTCGATCCGTACCTTCTTCAACACGAGCGACCCGGCGAAGCACTACGTCAAAACAGCGCTGTCGGTGCTCAACATGGGCTTCATGCGGGGGCTCTCCGCCGCGTACATGGAGGCCACGCCCGCGATCAACGACTGGCTCGGGCAGCTCATCGAGAGCGACCCGCTGCTGAAGGCCACCGGCCTGACGATCATCCGTGAGCGCGCCTCGATCGGCTACCACCACCGGCAGTACGAGCAGGCGACCGTGAAGGGCTCGCCGTACCGCAAGATGCTGGCCGCGCTCTGGCGGGAGAGCCCGGTGCCCTCCCTCGAACCGGGCGAGCGCCTCGCCACCATGGCGTCGCTGCTGCACACCGACCGGGACGGCGCCTCGTTCGCGGGTGCGCTCATCGCCGAGTCGGGTCTCGAACCGGCCGTCTGGCTGCGCCGCTACCTCGACGCGTACTTCACCCCGCTGCTGCACAGCTTCTACGCCTACGACCTCGTCTACATGCCGCACGGCGAGAACGTGATCCTGGTCATCGAGGACGGCGTGGTGCGGCGGGCGGTCTACAAGGACATCGCCGAGGAGATCGCGGTGATGGACCCCGACGCGGTGCTGCCGCCGGACGTCGAGCGCGTCCGCGCCGACGTACCGGACGACATGAAACTCCTGTCGCTGTTCACCGATGTCTTCGACTGCTTCTTCCGCTTCCTCAGCGCGACGCTGGCGACCGATGGCGTGCTCGGCGAGGACGAGTTCTGGCGGACCGTCGGCACCTGCGTACGGGACTACCAGAGCTCGGTGCCCCAACTGGCCGACAAGTTCCGCCAGTACGACCTGTTCGCGCCGGAGTTCGCACTGTCGTGCCTCAACCGGCTCCAGCTGCGCAACAACCAGCAGATGGTGGACCTTCAGGACCCGGCGGGTGCGCTCCAGCTCTCCGGGACCCTGAAGAACCCGATCGCCTGATCCACGGCGGTCGTCCTGGTCCACGGTGGTCGTGGAGAGAACCGCCCGGCGTGCAGAGAACAGCCCGGCGTACGGAGACCGTCCTCTCCGTACGCCGGGCGCACTTCGTGCCGCTACTGCTGCGCGGGCCAGTCCACCTGGGGCGACCGGTAGTAGTCGATGCCCAGCGCGTCCCACCGGGGTGCCTGCGCGGCGAGCCGGGTCCGGTACGCGCCCCAGTCATGGGTGGACTGCGGCGACCAGCCCAGCTCGGCGATCCCGGGGAGCCTCGGGAACGCCATGTAGTCGATGTCCTCGCTGGTGGTCAGCGTCTCCGACCAGAGCGGCGCCTCGACCCCGATGACCGAACCGGCCGGCGCGCCCGCCAGATAGGTCGCCGGATTCCAGTCGTACGAACGCTGCACCTCGACCAGACCGGCCCAGGACAGGCCGAGCTTGGTGTCCGCCGTGTACTTCATGTCGAGGTACGCGCGGTCGGCCGGTGAGATGTGAGGGCGGCCAGCTCACGCACCACATCGTCCACGAAGTCGTACGTCACCGGCTTGGGCACGCACAGCGAACTGAAGCCGACATCGGTGCCCGTGTAGAGCGGGGGCGCGACCCCGTCGCAGTTCAGCTCGGGGTAGGAGGCCAGGGCCGCGTTGGTGTGCGAGGGCAGATCGATCTCGGGGATGACCTCCTGGTGGCGCGAGGCCGCGTAGCGCACGATCTCCCGGTAGTCCGCCTGGGTGTAGTAGCCGCCCTTGCCGCCGCCGACCTCGGTCGAGCCGCCGTACGTGGCCAGTTTCGGCCAGGAGGAGATGGCGATGCGCCAGCCCTGGTCGTCGCTCAGATGCAGATGCAGTTTGTTGATCTTGTAGAGCGCCAGCTCATCGATGTACCGCTCGACCTGCTGGACGGTGAAGAAGTGCCGCGAGACATCGAGCATGGCGCCCCGGTAGGCGTACCGGGGCACATCGGTGACGGTGCCGCCCGCGACCTGCCACGGGCCGGGCTGCCGCCGGTGTGCCTCGACAGCGGCGGGCAGCTGCTGGCGCAGCGTCTGGACGCCGTGGAAGAGCCCGGCGGCCTTCTCCGCTGTGATCGTGACCCCGTGCGCGGAGCTGACCAGCCGATATCCCTCGTCGCCGAGGCCGTGTTCACGGGAGCTGAGCGTCAGTGTGATGTCGCCCCGGCCGCCGTGCGAGCCGCCGGTGACCGGCAGCGGGTATCCGGTGGAGGGCCTGAGCAGCCCCGCCAGATACGAGCCGACCTGGCGCGCGGCTGCGGAGTCCGCCCGGATGTGCGTCCTGCCGGTGATCGCGTACGGGGCTCCGCCGGCGTGGACGGAGGAGGGCGCGGGGATGATCGCGCCGAGTGGGCGGACGGTGGGGGTGGCGGAGGCGGCGGGGGTGGCGGCCGGGGCCGCGCCGGTGCCGGCGAATCCGGCGGCCGCGACGAGGAGGAACGTACCGAGAAGCCGGGGCAGGGACCTGGATTCGAGTGTTCTGTGCAGTCTCACAAGCGGATTCCCTCCGGAGGGGCTCGCAACTGTGGTGCTGGGCAGCCGAACGTGCCCCATGGGTATCGCGGGCCCCCCGGAAGGGTCAAGGGTATAGACCACTCCGGATCTCCCTCGCGACCGGAACGACGGAATCCGAAGCAGCCCAGTCGCCCCCATCTGCCCGGAATCGGGCAGAAATATTGCGTACGGCCTCGCATCACTCCAATATCAACGGATGGCCGCATCATCCCGCCCGTCGTACGACGACCTCATCGACCACCTGGTGCGCAGCTCTGCCCTCCAGCGCGGCGAAGCGGCCCGGGTGGTCCTCGATGTGCTGGCCTACTTCGACGAGACGACGGAGGAGTTCGTCCGCAGGCGCCACCGCGAGCTACAGGCCCGCGGACAGACAAACCCGGATATTTTTCAACAGATCTCGGACGAGCTGCCTCATCGTGCAGTGGCGCCGCCCGAGCTCTCCCTGCGGCAGCTGCGCCGCATGATCTACGGCTAGGAACCAAGGAGCGATATGTGCGGAATCGTCGGGTACATCGGCAGGCGTGACGTGGCCCCGCTGCTGCTGGAAGGGCTGCAACGGCTGGAGTACCGGGGGTACGACTCCTCGGGCATCGTCATCTCCTCGCCCAAGTCCGCCGCGCTGAAGATGGTCAAGGCGAAGGGCCGCGTCCGCGAGCTGGAGGCCCGGGTACCCAAGCGGTTCGCGGGCACCACCGGTATCGCCCACACCCGCTGGGCCACCCACGGCGCCCCCAGCGACCTGAACGCCCACCCGCACCTGGACGCGGAGAACAAGGTCGCCGTCGTCCACAACGGCATCATCGACAACGCGTCCGACCTGCGCACCCGGCTCAACGCCGACGGTGTGGAGTTCCTCTCCGAGACCGACACCGAGGTCCTCACTCACCTCATCGCCCGCTCGCCGGCCGCGACGCTGGAGGAGAAGGTCCGCGAGGCCCTGCGGCTGATCGAGGGCACGTACGGCGTCGCGGTCATGCACGCGGACTTCCCGGACCGCATCGTCGTCGCCCGCAACGGTTCGCCCGTCGTCCTGGGCATCGGCGAGAAGGAGATGTTCGTCGCGTCCGACGTGGCGGCCCTCGTCTCGCACACCCGCCAGGTCGTCACGCTGGACGACGGCGAGATGGCCACCCTCAAGGCCGACGACTTCCGTACGTACACGACCGAGGGCTCCACCACCTCGTCGACGCCGACCACCGTGGAGTGGGAGGCCGAGTCGTACGACATGGGCGGCCACGACACGTATATGCACAAGGAGATCTCCGAGCAGGCCGAGGCGGTGGACCGGGTGCTGCGCGGCCGGATCGACGACCGCTTCTCCACCGTGCACCTGGGCGGTCTGAACCTGGACGCCCGGGACGCGCGGGGCGTGCGCCGGGTGAAGATCCTGGGCTGCGGCACCTCGTACCACGCGGGCCAGATGGGTGCCCAGCTGATCGAGGAGCTGGCCCGCATCCCCGCGGACGCCGAGCCCGCGTCGGAGTTCCGCTACCGCAATCCGGTGGTGGACCCCGACACCCTGTATGTCGCCGTGTCGCAGTCCGGTGAGACGTACGACGTGCTGGCAGCCGTGCAGGAACTCAAGCGCAAGGGCGCGCGGGTGCTGGGCGTGGTGAACGTCGTCGGCTCGGCCATCGCGCGCGAGACCGACGGCGGGGTCTATGTGCACGCGGGCCCGGAGGTCTGCGTCGTCTCGACCAAGTGCTTCACCAACACGGTGGTCTCGTTCGCGCTGCTCGCGCTCCATCTGGGCCGGATCCGCGACCTGTCGGTCTCCGACGGCAAGCGGATCATCGCGGGGCTGCGGAAGCTGCCCGGCCAGATCGCCGAGATCCTGGACCGGGAGGCCGAGATCGAGAAGCTGGCCGTCGAGTACGCGGACGCCAGGTCGATGATGTTCATCGGGCGGGTGCGCGGCTATCCGGTGGCACGGGAGGCCTCGCTGAAGCTCAAGGAGGTCTCGTACATCCACGCCGAGGCGTATCCGGCGTCGGAGCTGAAGCACGGGCCGCTCGCGCTGATCGAGCCCGCGATGCCGACGGTCGCGATCGTGCCCGACGACGATCTGCTGGAGAAGAACCGGGCGGCGCTGGAGGAGATCAAGGCGCGCGACGGGCGCATCCTGGCGGTCGCGCACCAGGAGCAGCCGAAGGCCGACCACACGATCGTGGTACCCAAGAACGAGGACGAGCTGGACCCGATCCTGATGGGTATCCCGCTGCAACTGCTCGCCTACCACACGGCGTTGTCCCTGGGCCGGGACATCGACAAGCCGCGCAACCTGGCGAAGTCCGTCACGGTCGAGTAGCCGCCCGCAGCACGGCCGTCCCGGCTGCTCCCGGTGGCAAGCGCCCCGGGGGCAGCCGGTGTTGCTCGGCGCCGATGTGGCCCCGATGACCGGGCGGGCAGCCGGGCGTGGGTTACGGGATGACGGGCCGGGTTACGGGATGACGATGACGGGCCGCTGGGCGCGCCGTGCGAGGCGCCCGGCCACCGAGCCGAAGATCCGCCCGACGATGCCGTGCGTCGAGCCGACGACGATCGCGTTCGCCGAGTACTCCCGGCCGACCTCCTCCAGCTCGTAGCAGATGTCGCCGCCGCGCTCCACGAGGATCCAGGGCACGTCGGCGAGATAGTCCGCGCAGGCCAGTTCGAGGCCGAGCACTTCGGTCCTGTGGTCCGGCACGTCCACGAAGACGGGGGGCTCGCAGCCCGCCCAGACCGTGGTCGGCAGCCGGTTGGCGACATGGACGATGATCAGGCCTGAGCCCAGTCGTACGGCCATGCCGATGGCATAGGCGAGCGCCCGCTCACTGGAGGTCGAGCCGTCGAAACCGACGACCACCCCGTGTCTGAAAGCGGGATCACATGCGTGACGTGGTTGATCCGCCGCATGGAGTTCGGCCGATGGATCGGCGATCTGCCTGCGGTCCGCGGGTTCGGAGAATTCGTAACCGGCCATCGGTGTCTCGGCGAAGAAGTTCCTCTTGGGAGGGAACGGCAGTTGACGGTGGAGCGTGTCCGGCGGAGCTGTGTCCGGGAATCATCTTCCCAAGCCCATACCCTCCAGAGTACGGCGACACTCCTCTCCTGCCCACTGCCCGCCGATCCAGTCCGGCGTTCCAGGGAGCATGCCCGAGCAGGCCGGTAAATGGCAATGCCTGGTGGTATCTACAGCTTCCCGCCCGGGCCCCCGGCGTCGGGAACCGACCGCCGGACGCATTCCGTCCGCAACTCCTCCGCGCGGTCGGCACACCTCCCGGACACCGGCCCGTCACCCGCCCGCCACTCGTCGCGCAGGCGGGGGGCGTACGTCCGCCGTTCGCCCGCCGCGCGGGCCCGGCGTACCGGGAGCGCACAGGTTGCGGTGACAGTCTGAGAAGCGCACGCCGGTCCACTGACTGAATCCCACCCGCGCGCCCGATCGTTTTCAGCCAACTTATGTGACCTACCCCGACCTTGGCGGAACGATACGTCAACCCCCGTGCCACCAGGGAAGAAAGGACCAACAGCGGCTCACGCACCCTACTGGGACGGGCCATGCGTGGGCTGCCCACTTCCCTGGGGGCTTCCTGAGTGAAACGCTTCCTGATCGAATGCTTCGCGCCAAGTTGCCATGTCGACATAACGCCGTCAGTCGAACTTGTCACGCCGGCAGCACGGGACACAGTAGATTCGATCTTGGGTAAGAGGGCGGGGGGATCTCGTGCTGGACCGAGGGGCTGTGACGATTAAAAGCAGTTTGCAGGAGCGACAGTCCCGACAGGATCAGGGAGCCGTGAGCACCGAGGGGGGCTTAGCACCATGAGTCAGGGCCAGGACTCCACCACCGTGGCGGAGACCGCAAGAAAGCTCTCCGGGCGCCGCCGCAAGGAGATCGTCTCGGTACTGCTCTTCAGCGGCGGGCCCATATTCGAGAGCTCGATTCCGCTCTCCGTCTTCGGCATCGACCGGCAGGACGCCGGAGTGCCCCGCTACCGGCTGCTGGTGAGCGCGGGCGAGGAAGGCCCGCTGCGCACCACGGGCGGGCTGGAACTCACGGCGCCGTACGGCCTGGAGGCCATCAGCAGGGCCGGCACCGTCGTCGTCCCGGCGTGGCGGTCGATCACCTCGCCGCCGCCGCCCGAGGCGCTGGACGCGCTGCGCCGGGCCCATGAGGAGGGCGCACGCATCGTCGGGCTGTGCACCGGCGCCTTCGTGCTGGCCGCCGCAGGACTGCTGGACGGCAGGCCCGCGACCACACACTGGATGTACGCGCCGACGCTCGCGAAGCGCTATCCGTCGGTCCATGTGGACCCGCGTGAGCTCTTCGTCGACGACGGCGATGTCCTGACGTCGGCCGGGACCGCCGCGGGAATCGATCTGTGCCTGCACATCGTGCGGACGGACCACGGCGCGGACGCGGCGGGAGCGCTGGCCAGGCGGCTGGTGGTCCCCCCGCGCAGAAGCGGCGGCCAGGAGCGCTACCTCGACAGGTCTTTACCGGAGGAAATCGGCTCCGATCCCCTCGCGGAGGTCGTCGCCTGGGCGCTGGAGCACCTCCATGAGCAGTTCGACGTGGAGACCCTGGCGGCCCGCGCGTACATGAGCCGCCGGACGTTCGACCGCCGGTTCCGCTCACTGACCGGCAGTGCGCCGCTCCAGTGGCTGATCACGCAGCGGGTGCTCCAGGCGCAGCGCCTCCTGGAGACATCGGACTACTCGGTGGACGAGGTCGCGGGCCGCTGCGGCTTCCGTTCGCCGGTCGCGCTGCGCGGCCACTTCCGGCGCCAGCTGGGCTCGTCGCCTGCCGCGTACCGGACGGCGTACCGGGCCCGCAGGCCGCAGGGGGCCGAGCCCGTACCGGCCGCCCCGGCGGCGGACGGCGTCCCGCAGTCCCGCCGCACCCCGGCACCGGGCGGCACCCAGCCCCCGGCACCGCCGCAGGGCTCCCCCGCCCTGTCCGAACCGGGAAAGCCGGGCTCGGACACGTACGCCCCGGGCCGCCCGACGGTCCCCGGGCAGCGGAGCGCGACGTAGGAATGCCTGCGGGGGCCGGGTCTCAGGGCCCGGCCCCCCGGCTCCGTCAGGCGCGAGCGCCGACCGGTCCCGCCGACCGGTCTAAGGTAGGGCGTATGAACGATCGCATGGTGTGGATCGACTGCGAGATGACCGGGCTCTCGTTGACGGACGACGCACTCATTGAGGTGGCCGCACTGGTCACCGACTCGGAGCTGAACGTGCTCGGCGAAGGCGTGGACATCGTGATCCGCCCGCCCGCCGAGGCACTGGAGACCATGCCCGACGTGGTGCGGAAGATGCACACCTCATCCGGCCTGCTCGACGAACTGGACGGCGGCACCACGCTGGCCGACGCCGAGGAACAGGTGCTGGCGTACGTACGCGAGCACGTGAAGGAGCCGGGCAAGGCACCGCTCTGCGGGAATTCGGTCGGCACCGACCGGGGCTTCCTGCTGCGCGACATGAAGGACCTTGAGGGCTACCTCCACTACCGGATCGTGGACGTCTCGTCGATCAAGGAGCTGTCCCGCCGCTGGTATCCGCGCGCCTACTTCAACAGCCCGGAGAAGAACGGCAACCACCGGGCGCTGGCGGACATCCGTGAGTCGATCGCGGAGCTGCGCTACTACCGGGAGGCCGTCTTCGTACCGCAGCCCGGTCCGGACTCGGACACCGCGAAGAAGATCGCGGCCAAGTACGTCCTGCCTGCGGATTAGACCGCTGGGGGCGATCCGGGAGGACTGCCGGAGACCCGCCCGAAAGGCGGGAGCGAGCACCCTCCCGGACCCTGTACACTTTTTCTCGGCCGGTCGGAAACGACAAGGTCGTGGTGGGTATAGCTCAGACGGTAGAGCACCTGGTTGTGGTCCAGGATGTCGCGGGTTCGAGTCCCGTTACTCACCCTCTCCAGGAAGCCCCTGATCTGCGGAAACGCTGATCAGGGGCTTCTTTCGTTCCTGAATCCGGCTGAACCGTGACCGGCCGGACCGTGGCCGGACACGGCGGGATCTTCATTCTGAGCACTCTGAGCCCGGGGCTGTGCGGTGACCGCGACTGCGACCGCGAGGTGAAGGTGACCCCTGCTACGAGCTGAGCCGTGGCACCAGGTCCGTCGGGAGCACCAGTTGGGTCTGCTCCGCGGCGGCCGTCCCCGGCGACCGGTGCACCCCGATCTCCGAGAGCAGCAGCCGGGCCATGGCGCGGCCCATCTCCTCGATCGGCTGTCGCACGCTCGTCAGCGGCGGGTCCATATGACGGGCGATCACCGAGTCGTCGAAGCCGACCAGGGCCACGTCGTCGGGCACCCGCAGACCGCGCTCACGCAGCACCTGGCGGGCGCCGGCCGCCATCACGTCGGACGCGGCGAAGACCGCGTCCAGGTCGGGGCGGCGGTCGAGCAGCAGCTCCATCGCCCGGCGGCCGCTCTCCTCGGAGAAGTCGCCCTGCGCGACGAGCGCTTCGTCGCCGTCGCTGCCCGCCGCGGCGACGGCCTTGCGGTAGCCGTCGAGGCGGCACTGCGCGGCGTATATGTCGAACGGCCCGGTGATCGTCGCGATCCTGCGCCGCCCCCGCGCGACCAGGTGTCCGACGGCGCCGCGTGCACCCTGGTAGTTGTCCGAGTCGACCGAGGGAAGCGTCTCGTGGCCGGAGCGCCGACCGCTCACCACGGCCGGGATGTCGAGCTGCTGGAGCAGGTCGGGCAGCGGGTCGTCGGCGTGTACGGAGACGAGCAGTACCCCGTCCACCCGGTGCGCCGCCAGATACTGGGCGAGCCGGTCGCGTTCACGGTCGCTGCCGACCAGCGTGAGCAGCAGTTGCATCTCGGTGTCGGCGAGCGCGGCGCCGACGCCCCGGACGATGTCCGAGAAGTACGGCTCGGCGAAGAAGCGGGTCTCCGGCTCCGGGACGACAAGGGCGATGGCGTCCGTACGGTTCCCGGCGAGCGCGCGGGCCGCCCGGTTGGGCACGTACCCCAGCTCGGCGACCGCGGCTTCGACGGCTTCGCGGGTGCGGCTGCTGACCCGGGGAGAGCCATTGATGACCCGGGAGGCGGTGCCGCGTCCGACCCCGGCCCGTGCCGCGACCTCTTCGAGCGTGGGCCGCCCGCCGCTCCGTACTCGCGCTGCCGCCATGGCTGCCTCCCGTTCGCGGTCAATTTCTCACATGTCGGATAACCGGACCAAGTCCGGTCACCGGCTCCTCGACACGCTCGGGGGTGGGCCCGTCCCGTACGCGAGCGCCACCGATGGGAGCGCTCCCACTCTACGGGGCGGGCACGACCGCCGGAAAACGGAAGGCAGGAGGACATGAGGGCATACGGATATACGGAGGGCATAACGGAGGACCGGACCGGGCCCAGGGGCCGGGCCCCGGCCGTCCGACGGGCCGGGGCTGCGGGGGTCAGTCCACCGGCGGCAGCGCGTGGCGGCGGATCACGTCGGCGTACCAGTGGGCGCTCGCCTTCGGGATCCGGCGCTGGGACGCGTAGTCGACGTAGACCGCGCCGAACCGCTTGGAGTACCCGTAACCCCACTCGAAGTTGTCCATCAGGGACCAGAGGAAGTAGCCGCGCACATCGACGCCGTCGGCCACCGCCCGCCGTACGGCGTCGAGATGGCCGTGCAGATAGTCGATCCGCTCGGGGTCGGCGACCCGGCCCTCGGGCGATACGTAGTCGTCGAAGGCCGCACCGTTCTCGGTGACCATCAGCGGCAGCCCCGGGTGGTCCCGGCTGACGTCCGTCAGCAGGCTGTACAGCCCATCGGGGTCGATCGCCCAGTTCATCGCGGTGCGCTTCTTGCCTTCGGCGAGGTGGAAGGCGACGTGCTCGGAGCCGGTCCAGGGCGAGTGGTCGCTGCTGCCGTGGCCGTCCTCGCGGGTGTCCCCGGTGCCGGTCGCCGGTGCCGAAACCAGCGTCGGCGTGTAGTAGTTGACGCCCAGCACGTCGATGGGGGCCTCGATGGTGGCCTGGTCGCCGTCCCGTACCAGCGCCTGCCAGTCCACCAGGTGCGCAGTGTCGGCGAGCAGGTCCTCGGGGTAGCCGCCGTCGAGGATCGGGCCGGTGAAGATCCGGTTGCCGACCGCGTCGATCCGGCGCGCGGCGTCCGCGTCGGCCGCGCTGCCGGTCAGCGGGCGGACCTGGTGGAGATTGAGGGTGACCGAGATCTGTGCGGTGGCGGGGAGTTGACCGCGCAGCACCTCGGTCGCCAGGCCATGGGCGAGGTTGAGATGGTGGGCCGCCCGCAGGGTCGCGGCCGGTTCGGTGCGGCCCGGGGCGTGCACCCCTGAGCCGTATCCGAGGAAGGCGGAGCACCACGGCTCGTTGAGCGTGGTCCACATGCCGACGCGGTCGCCGAGGGCGCCGGCCATGATCGCCGCGTAGTCGGTGAAGCGGTCGGCGGTCGCCCGGTGGGGCCAGCCGCCCGCGTCCTCCAACTCCTGTGGCAGGTCCCAGTGGTAGAGCGTGGCGACCGGCGTGATGCCCGCTTCGAGCAGTTCGTCGGCGAGTCTGCGGTAGAAGTCGAGGCCGCGTTCCACGGCCGGGCCACGGCCGGTGGGCTGCACCCGCGACCAGGAGACGGAGAAGCGGTACGCCTTGAGGCCCAGCTCCTTCATCAGCGCCACGTCGTCGCGGTAGCGGTGGTAGTGGTCGGCGGCGATGTCGCCGGTGTCACCGTTGCGGATCTTGCCCGGGGTGTGGCTGAAGGTGTCCCAGATGGACGCGGTGCGGCCGTCGGTGGCGGCGGCACCCTCCACCTGGTAGGCGGCGGTGGCCGCGCCCCAGACGAAGCCCACGGGGAAGTCCGTCGTCTCGGGTGCCTGCTCACGGGTGGTGGTCTCGGATCGTACGGCGGTCATGCGGGAGCGCTCCCAGGGGTGGGCGGAGAGGGGCAGTTGGGGAGGAGGAGAAGGGGTTCAGGTGTCCCGTACGGCCTGCGGTCGGGCACGGGCCGTACGGGACGCACCGGGGTGGGCGGGGGACGCGGGCGTCACCCCTTGACGGCGCCGGACATGATGCCTCCGACGATCTTCTTGCCGAAGATCACGAACACCACGAGCAGGGGCAGCGTGCTGATCAGCGCGCCCGCCATCACGATGCTCTGGTCGGGCGTGTACGAGGCGCTCAGCTGGCCGAGCGCCACCTGCAGGGTGGGGTTCTGCTGGTTCAGGGCGAGGTAGGGCCAGAAGAAGTCGTTCCACGCCTGGACGAAGGTGAGCATCCCCAGCACCATCATCGCGGGGCGGGCCGCCGGGAGGACCACGCTGCGCACGATGCGGAGGTTGTTGGCGCCGTCGAGCTTGGCCGCCTCGATGAGTTCGTACGGCAGCGCCTCCAGCAGGTACTGCCGCATGAAGAAGACACCGAACGCGCTCACCAGGGTCGGGAAGATCACCGACTCCAGGTTCCCGCCCCAGCCGATCTTGGACATCATCATGAAGAGCGGCACGACGCTGAGCTGCGGGGGGATGGTCAGAGTGGCGATGACCGCAGTCATCAGCCCGCCGCGGCCCCGGAACCGCATCTTGGCGAAGGCGTACCCGGCCAGTGTGCAGAAGAAGAGCGTCGCCGCGGTGATGCAGCCGGAGACGATGACGGAGTTGACGATCGCCTTGCCCAGGTGGGCCTGGTTCCAGGCCGAGTCGAGGTTGTGGAGGAGCCGCCCGCCGGGCAGGAACGGCGGTGTGGTGTTGAGTACTTCGTCCTGGGTGTGGGAGGCCGCCACCAGGGTCCAGTACAGCGGCAGGATCGAGCCGATGCCGACGACGATCAGCGCGGCGTAGGAGAAGGGGCCGCCCTTCAGCTGCTGGCCCGCGCCGGGCCTGAAGCGGCGGCGGGGCGCGGAAGGCGCGGCGGCCGGCGGGGTGGCGCGACCGGGCGCGTGGGCGGGGCTGGTCATGGTCATGGATATCGCTCCCGGTCAGGCCGCGGATGTGCGTACGAAGCGGCTGATGAGCCAGTTGATCGCGGCGATGAGCAGCAGCAGAACGAGCATCGCCCAGGCCACCGCGGCGGCCGGTCCGAGATGCCCCAGATTCCAGCCGTAGTTGTAGAGATAAATGCTGAGCGTCTCGTACTGGTTCTCGTTGCCGCCGATCGCTCCGAGCCTGCCGCCTTCCAGCAGCAGCGGCTCACCGAACAGCTGCATGGAGCCGATGGTGGAGATGACGATCGTGAAGAGGATCGTGGGCCGCAGCGAGGGGATGGTCACCTTGCGGAACTGCTGCCAGCGCGAAGCACCGTCGATCGATGCGGCCTCGTACAGATCGGTGGGCACCGCCTGCATCGCGGCCAGATAGATCAGGGTGTTGTACCCGGTCCAGCGCCAGATCACGATCACCGAGATCGCGATCTTGGAGGTCCAGTGCCCGTTGACCCAGTTGGTGTGGCCGAGGCCGATGAAGTGCAGCACCCAGTTCAGCAGGCCGCCGTCGGCCCGGAAGACCAGGGCGAAGACCAGGGCTGCGGAGGCCACCGAAGTGGCGTACGGGGTGAGGATGATCGTGCGCCAGAAGGTACTGGCCCGCAGCTTGTAGTTCAGCAGATGCGCGAGGCCCAGCGCCACCAGCAGCTGCGGGACCGTCGACATCACGCCGATCAGGAAGGTGTTGCTGACCGCCGTCCAGAACTCGGAGTCCTGGAGGATCTTGGAGAAGTTGTCCCAGCCGACCCACTGCATCTGGTCGAGGCCGGTCATCTCCACCCGGTGCATGGCGATCCAGCCGGTGTAGATCAGCGGATAGAGACCGAAGGCGCCGAAGACCAGGAAGAAGGGGGCGATGTAGGCGTACGGGGATGCTTTGTCGTCGAACCGCCACAGCCGGCTGCGCCACTTCTGCCGGCGGGCCGACGTCTGCGTGGAACCGCGGGGAGGCGGGGCGTAAGTATCCCGGGTGGGGGTCGAGGTTGCCACAGGCGGGAGTCCTTTCCCTGGGATGCGCCGACCCGGCGCGATGAGCGGACCCGTCCGGCCCGGTGTGGCGGTGTCGGAGCGCTGGTCCATGTGCGTACCGTCCGGGCGGCGTCCGGCCTGATCGGCAGGGCGCCGCCCGCGTCGGTACCCGGCGCCGGCGGCCCGGTGGCCGCCCGCACCGGTGCTGATCAGCCGACCGTCTTGTCGATGTTGTTGATCGCGTCGTTCCAGGCCTTCGCGGAACTGGTGTGACGCTGCTCCATGTTGGTGATCTGCGTGGAGAACGCGTCCTTGATGTCGGCGTCCTTCGGGCCGAGCACGGCAGCCGGGATGGTGCTGGCCTCCTGCGCGTAGATCTTGCCGACCGGAGCGTTGTTGAAGTAGGGAAGCTTGGCGTTCTTCACTTCGGGAAGGGTGTACGCCTTCTTGTTGGACGGGAAGGCGCCGATTGCCTTGAAGACGGCGGCCTGCTGCGCCGGCGAGGTCAGCCACTTGACCAGTGCGCTGGCCTCGGCCACGTGCTTACCGTTCTTGGGAACGCCGAGGAACGAGCCGCCCCAGTTGGCCGAGGACGAGCCGGGGGCCGTGGTGATGTCCCAGTGGTCCTTGTTGGCCGGGCCCGCGTTGGTCGAGATCTGACCGGCCATCCATGCGGGACAGACGACGGTGGCGACGCTGTTCTTGCGCAGCGCCGGCGGCCAGGTGGGCGGGTCGAACTGCGCGAGACCGTGCGAGAGTCCCTCGGAAGCCGCCTGGGACGCCAGCTTCCAGCCGTCCTTGACGCTGGAGCTGGTCTTGTAGACCGGCTGGCCGCTGGAGTCGTAGTACTGCTGCGTGTTGGAGCTCACCACAGCGTTGAACATGGCACTCGCCGAGTCCATGAAGTAGGTGCCCGCAGGCGCGTGCTTCTTGTACTCCTCACCCAGCGCGAGGTAGTCGCTCCATCCGCCGGCGACCTTCTGGGCGACCTTGTCCCGGTCGGTCGGCAGGCCGGCCTTCTTGAAGAGGTCGGTGTTGTAGCAGAGCGACATCGGGCCGATGTCGGTACCCGCGCCGATCACCTGTCCGCCCGACGTGGTGGCCTGCTTCTCCTTCCAGGACACCCAGTCGTCGACGTTGATCACCTTGCTGAGGTCGGCGAAATTGTTCGCCTTGGTGTCGACCACTTCCTTGATCCGGCCGACCTCGATGCCCTGAACATCGGACAGGCCACTGCCGGAGTTCAGCTCCTGGAGCAGCTTGGGGTAGTAGACCTTCTCATCGGCGGTGGTGTCTTCCTTGACCGTGATGTTCGGGTGCAGCTTGTGGTACTGCGCGAAGAGCCCTGCCTCCTTGTAGCCGAATTGCCCGTAGTCCGAAACGGTCAGTGTGATCGGCCCGTTGGCGTCGGACTTGCCCGAGTCCGACGAGTCGCTGCTACAGCCGGCCAGCAACAGGGCGGTGGCCGTCAGGCCCGTGGTGGCGATGACCGCGGCTCTGCGGCGGCGACCGCCGGCGGTGCGGGTGATGCGCATTCCACTACTCCTTGGTCCAGGGGGGACTGGCGTTCTTACTGCGCGGCATACGCGCTGGTGAGTACGGGTGCCGGGAAGTGCGAGGGGGGAGACACGGGCCGTTCTGTCCGTACGGAGAAAACCTGTGCGGTGCGAGAGCGATATGGGAGCGCTCCCATGCGCGCTGATGCCGGAAGGTTGCTGCCTCGGAGGGGCGGGTGTCAAGAGTTGAAGACGGTTCCGTTGCCCGAGCGTGTCCCGCACGTCACGCGAACGTGTCCCGCACGGCTCTTGCCACGACCCGGGGAGCTTCGGCGCACCGTCGAGACGGGTTCAATCACCGCAGGCCGGAGGGGTGATGAACGCAGAGAACCCGGCCGCGGGCCCACAGGGGCCGCGCCGGAACCGGGATCGCGGGCGTACACAGAAAGTGAACGAGGCTTGGCAGGGGAACCCGTTTCTGGTCGGGCTGCGCGTTTTTTTACCGAACTCCGCCCGAGATGCACTGAGTTACGGATGCGGGGCGGGCGGCGGGCCGTTCTCCGTATCCGGACACAGCAAACGCCCCGGCCGGGTGGGGGGTGAACCGGCCGGGGCGTCCGTCAGGAGGCGGCGTCAGCTGTTCGCGGCGAACGCCTTGGTGAACGCCAGATCGTCCTGGACGATCGACGAACACGTCGGGTCGGCCGAGTTCTTCGCGCCGCCGGCGCACTCCTTGTCCCGTGCGGCGGACCACATCGAGAGCCGCCCCAGCCCCTTCGCCTTGGCGAACTCGGCCAGCTTCTTCGCGTCGTCCACCGTGAACTTCTCGGTGTTGACGTCATTGACGCCGATCATCGGAGTGACCGCGACGGCCTTCCAGGCAGCGGCGTCCGAGAGCCCGAGCACACCCTTGATCTGGGCCTGTGTGGCGGTCGCCGCCTGGGTGGCGTAGTCGCCCATGTCACCGCTGTACGAAGCCCCGTAGTCCATCGCCATGATGTTGACCGCGGAGATGTCGACGCCGTTCTTCTTCGCGTTGGCGACGAGATCCACGCCGGGCTGGGTCAGCCCCTCGGGCATCACCGGCAGCGTGAACGAGACGTCGAGCCCCGGGTGGGACTTCTGGAGCTGCGCGATGGCCTGCGCGCGACGGGTGTTGGCCGCGGTGTCCGGCAGCGCACCGCCCTCGATGTCGAAGTCGACCTTGGTGAGCTTGTAGGTGTCGATGACCTTGCCGTACGCGGCAGCCAGTGCGTCGGCCGACGTACACGCGGCGCCCAGCTCGGTGCCGGAGGCCCCGCCGAAGGACACCCGGACGTCACCGCCCTTGGCCCGCAACCCGCTGATCTGCGAGGCCACCTTGTCGTCGCCGAGGCCCGTGGCACCTCCCCAGAGCGGGGCGCAGCTGCCGCCGGAGGTGATGAAGGCCAGGTTGAACTCCTTCACGCCGGTCTTGGTCGCGGTGTCCAGCAGGTCGTACGCGGGGTAGAGCGAGGTGTCGACGTACGGGGCGAAGCCCGCACCGGACGAGGTGCCCGTTCCGGCGCCGGTCGTCTTGGTGGGCGTGGGCGCGGGCTTCGACGGTGCGCTCCCGGTCGGTGACGCGGTTGCGGTGGGCTTGCCCGACGGCTGCGGTGCCTTCGACGGATCGGACGGCTGGGACGGCTTGGTGGGCCGGCCGCTCGGCGCGGGCGCACCACCGGTGTCGACCGAGCACTTGGCGCCGTCGATGACACAGCCGGTGGGGTCGCCCGCGGTGGCGCCCGACGACGTGACGAAGCCGATGGTGAGGGACTTGCCCGCGGCGATCCCCGTCTTGTCCCACTTCGAAGGCCGCACCGTGACGTGCTGCCCGTCGACCGTGGACTCGGCGTTCCAGAGCGAGCTGAGCTTGGTGCCCGCGGGCAGGTCGAACTCCAGCTTCCAGTCGGTCAGCGCCTTCCCGGCGTCGTTGCTGACGACGTACTGGCCGGTGTAACCGCCCTGCCAGTCACTGGTCTTGGTGTAGGCGGCGCCAACGTCGGCGGCGTGCGCCGTGCCGGTCAGTGCGAACGCGCCGCCCCCTGCGACGGCTGCGGCGACCACCGCGCCCATCGCCTTGGTCTTGCCGCTCACCTTGCGCCGGTGGGTCGTCGTACTCATGGCGTGCCTGCCTCTGCGTTACGGAAGTGGGGGGTGTGGCAGCACGCTAGCGAGTCCGAACCGGACAATTGGGCAGTTCAGGAGGGAAGCCGAGGATCTTAGGGTGGGCTTAAGGAAGACAAAGGGAGCGGTTAATACCGGGGCTTGTTGGGGGCTTGCTTGCGCCCGCTTGGGGCTTGCTTGCGGCTTGCTTGCGGCTTGCTTGCGCTCGCTTGGGGCTTGCTTGCGGCTTGCCGGGGAGGGTGCCGCGTGCCGCTGTCCCGGATCAGCCCGGTACCGGCCCCCGGAGCGTCCCGCGCCTGCGGCCCCGTACGCGGTGGCCGCGGGCAGGCAGCGCACGGCCGCCGTCGAGGGCGATCCACAGCCGGACCTCGGTGCCGCCGAGGACCGAGCGCCCGATCCGCACATCGCCGCCGGTCGACTCGGCGACCCGGCGCACGATGTCGAGGCCGAGCCCCGTGGAGCCGGTCCGCCCGCCGCTGTTGCCGCGCGTCAGGGCGGCCGCCGGGTCGGCGATGCCCTCACCCGCGTCCGACACGAGCACGATGACGGCGTCCTCCGCGTGGTGCACGTCCACCGAGAAGGGGGTGCCCTCGGGCGTGTGGCGGAAGACGTTGCCGAGCAACGCGTCGAGTGCGGCGGCCAGTTCGGAGCGTATGACCGGGATGCGTGCCGCTCGGCCCACACCCGCCAGCCGTACCGTACGGCCCTCGTCCTCCGCCAGCGCCGACCAGAAGGCCATCCGTTCGCGGATCACCTCGGAGGCGTCGCAGCCCGCGGCCGCCGGTTGCAGCCCCTGGGGCCGCGGGCGCTGTTCGCGGGCCGTGCGGATGATCGTGTCGACCTCCCGCTCCAGCTTCTCGACGGCCGCGCGGGTCTGCTCGGCGGCCGGACCGTCGCCCAGCGAGGCCGCGTTGAGCCGCAGGACCGTGAGCGGGGTGCGCAGCCGGTGCGAGAGGTCGGCGGCCAGTTCGCGTTCGTTGTCGAGGAGTTGGACGACCTGGTCGGCCATCGAGTTGAACGCCACGGCGGCCGAGCGCAGTTCGGTCGGTCCTTCCTCGACGACCCGTACGGACAGCCTGCCCTCGCCCAGGTCGTGCGCCGCCCGCGCGAGCCGCTGCGCGGGGCGCACCATCCGTACGCCCAGCCGGTCGGCGACGGCGACCGAGCCGACGACCAGCGCGATGCCGACGCCCGCGAGGACCAGCCAGGCGGTACCGACGCCGTTGGAGACCTCGCCCTGCGGTACGTACACCTCGACGACCGCGATCCTTCCGGTGGGCAGCGCGGTCGGCTGGAGGAGCGCGGAGCCGCCGGGCACCGTGGTGATCATGGCCTGGCGGCGGGCCGCCTCGATGTCCTTGGCCGCTGCCCGCCGGTGGCCGGTCTCGGTCGGCCGGCTGCCCGGTTCGCCCGACGCGGGCACATGGATGGCGACGCGTCCTGCGGCGCCCGCCGGGGTGGAGGCGACCGCCTTCTCCAGCGCGAGGCGGTCGGTGGTGATGGAGAGGGTGGGCGCGAGGGCCGACGCGTTCCGCTCGGCGCCGGCGAACGCCCGGTCGCTGGCCATCTCCTTGATGACCAGACCGAGCGGAATGGCGAAGGCCACCACGACCATGGCGGTGGCGGCCAGCGCCACTTTGACCAGCGCCCACCTCATAGGGGCGGCTCCAACTTCACCCCGACACCCCGGAGCGTGTGCAGATAGCGCGGGCTCGCGGCGGTCTCGCCGAGTTTCCGGCGCAGCCAGGAGAGATGCACGTCGATGGTCTGGTCGTCGCCGTACGACTGCTGCCACACCTCGGCGAGCAGCTCCTTGCGCGGTACGACCACACCGGGCCGTCCGGCGAGGAAGGTCAGCAGGTCGAACTCCCGCCGGGTCAGATCGAGCCGTACCCCGTCCAGTTCCGCCTGCCTGCGCAGCGGATCGACGCAGAGCCCGCCGACGCGGATGAGCCGCGGCGGCGGTTCGGCGCCGGAGCTGCTGCGGGCGCGTCGCAGTACGGCCGCCATCCGGGCCGACAGATGCTCCACGGAGAAGGGCTTGGTGAGGTAGTCGTCGGCGCCGTCGTTCAGCAGCCGTACGATCTCCGCCTCGTCGTCCCGCGCGGTGGCGATGATCACCGGTACGTCGGTGATGCCGCGCAGCATCTTCAGCGCTTCCGCCCCGTCGAGATCGGGCAGACCAAGATCGAGAATGACCAGGTCAAAGCCGAAATGGGCCACCTCACGCAGCGCCTCCAGCGCCGTGCCGACGCTCCGTACGGTGTGGGAGGCCTCGGTGAGGTGCCGGATGAGGGCGGAGCGTACGAACTGGTCGTCCTCGACCACGAGCACACTTGCCATGGGCGGCACCGTACGCCATTCGGGGGAGCCGGGTATGCGTCTCACCGTGTCGCGACATCGCTGGGGCCGGTGGGGCAGTATGGCGCGATGATCCGGCGACTGACACAGGCCCTGGCATGGTCGCTCGCCACCGGTGCGGCGACCACGCTGACCTGGTGGGGGGTGCATTCGGTGATGGCGGGCACGGCCTATGACCTGCCCCGGGCGCTTCCGGCAGCGGGGAGTCCGGAGCTGCTCTCGTCGGCCACCCAGCGGCCCGAGGAGCCGGATCCCGGGTCCCCGGGGACGGGGCAGTCACCGGGCTCCCCCTCCCCCGCACACGCGTCCGGGAGCGCTTCCCCGCCGTCCTCGCCGTCCCCGTCGGCGTCGGCACCTGCTTCGCGACCTTCATCGGGTTCGTCAGAATCTTCAGTTTCATCCGGTTCATCCGGATCGTCCGGTGACGTACGGAGCTATACGTCATCGGGCGGCCGGGTCGTCTTCGATCTGGGGGCGACCTCGGCTGAGCTGGTGTCGGCGGCGCCTGCGGACGGCTGGCAGATGCGGGTCTGGAAGCAGCCGGAGTGGATCCGGGTGACGTTCACGAAGGGGCAGCGGTCGGTGTCGGTGTTCTGCACCTGGAACGGACACAAGCCGACGGTCGAGGTGGACGACAGCTGAGGGAGCGCGGTGCGGTGGCCGCGCCCCGGGTCTGCGGCCGGCTATCCGAAGACCGCGGGCGGCGGCGGAGGTGACGGCTGCGCATCCGCGTCCCGTACCGGCCTCGCCCCGCCCGTGAAGTCCGTGAGGCCCCGGCCGTGCTCCAGCCGCCCCGCGTGCCCGTCCCCCGCCACCCTGCGGGTCAGTTCGGCGATGGGCAGCGGAAGCGCCGAACCCACCAGTACCGCGTTCCCGAACCTCCGGCCGCGCAGTACCGCCGGCTCGGCCGCCAGGGCCAGTTCGGGGAAGGTCGCGGCCGCGGTCGCGATCTGGCCGCGCAGATAGGTCAGCGGCGGGCCGTCCGTGAGGTTCGCCGCGTACCAGCCCTCCGGCTTCAGCGCTCTGCGGACCTCGGTGAGGAATTCCGCACTGGTGAGATGGGCGGGGGTGCGCGCACCGCTGAAGACGTCGGCGACGATCAGGTCGGCCCAGCCGTCGGGGATCTTCGCGAGTGCGGCGCGGGCGTCGGTGGAGCGGACGCGGATCCGGGCGCCGGGGTCCAGCGGCAGCACCCTGCGCACCAGCTGCACCAGCGGGCCGTCGACCTCGGCGATCTGCTGGGTGGAGCGGGGGCGGGTCGCCGCGACGTAACGGGCCAGGGTGAACGCCCCGCCGCCCAGATGCACGACGTGCAGCGGCTGCCTGGGCGGGCCCGCGAGGTCGATGACATGACCGAGCCTGCGCTGGTACTCGAAGTCGAGGTACGCGGGGTCGTCGAGGTCCACATGGGACTGCGGGGCGCCGTCGATCAGCAGGGTCCAGGCGCGCGGACGGTCGCGGTCGGGCCTGAGTTCGGCGATCCCGCCGTCCACCTGCTCGACGACGGACTCCGGTGCGGAACGGCCCTGCCGCTTGTTCTTCGCCACTCCCCCAGTATCGCGTCCTCCCGTACCGCGGCGGCGTTCAGCGGTACGGGCTGCTCACCGGCGGTTGTCCGCTGCCTCGATCAGACGTGCCGCCTCGCCGAGCGCAGCCCTGAGCACCGAAGGATCGGTGACCGGCGCCGTCTCGGGCGGCAGCAGCCAGCCGGTGCCCCGGACCGGTGGCTCCTCGGGGATCCGCAGCCCGCGTCCGTTGGTCTGCGTACACGCGCTGCCCGGCAGGTCCCAGCCGTCGGCCGTGCCGGGCGGCACCAGGAAGCCGAGGGTGTCGCAGGCTCCGTCGTGCAGGACGGGGCCGACGTCGGCCGAGTCCGCTCCCCTGCGCAGGATGTCCACCGCCTCAAGCCCCTGCCTCGCAGGGACCGTTACCAGATCGCACGGTTCGGCCACACCGTCGGGTGGTGCGCTGAACTCCTGACTGGGTGTGTGCCGGGCGGTCGTTCTCGAACCGCTCATCTCGATACCGGTCTCCAACAAGGCAACCCCTCCTCGTTCTCCGCAAGGTTCAACGCCTGCGGACGTCAAGGGCTACGGCGCAGCACCGCCGTAAAGGATGGCAGTTCATGGCAAATCGCGGGTGAGATATCCGTTTTGTAGCTATACCGGGCGTGTGTGTCTCATCACAGACGGTACGTTTTGCGCGCCGGAGCGGTCCGGGCCGGCAGCACCATCCGCCAGAGAGGGCTCGGCCATGGCGATGTCACGGGAGGTACGCAACCCGGCTTTCCGGCAGTTGCGCGGACAGCGCTCACCCGGTGAGTTCGCGGCGGCGATCCGCCGGGCCGCGCGCGAGATCGGCGAGCAAGTCGCCTGTGACGCGCGGTACATCGGGCGCGTCGAGGCCGGCGAGATCCGCTGTCCCAACTATGCGTACGAGCGGGTGTTCCTGCATATGTTCCCCGGTTCGACCCTGAAGGACCTGGGGTTCTCCGACCGGGGGGCGGTACGCGGCCGGGGCATGTGTCCCGGCGCCGAGCCGCCGGGACAGTCCGAGTCCCGTCCCCAGCCCCACACCAGCCAGAACAACGAGGAGAGCGACGTGCTGCGTCGCGCATTCATGGCCGGCGGTTCCGCCGCTCTGGCCGCCGTCTCACTGGGCTTCGGCCCGGCCCCCGTACCGTCCCGGCGCCGTGTCGGCGAGGCGGAGGTCAACGCCGTCGAAGCAGCCGTACGGCAGATCCGGCTGCTCGACGACCGGCATGGCGCGGCCGGTCTCTACCGGCGGGCGGCGCAGCCGCTGGAGGCCGCGTACGCCCTGCTCGACGCGGGAACCGCCCGCCGGTCCGCGGCCGACCGGCTGCACGCGGGCGCCGGTGAACTGGCCATCTCGGTGGGATGGCTGGCGCACGATTCGGGCCGCTTCGACGACGCACGGTCCCACTACGCGGAGGCCCTGGCGACCGCACGGGTGTCCGGCGATCCCGCGCTGGAGGCCCATGCCTTCTGCAACACCGCGTTCCTGGCGCGGGACGCGGGACGCCCGCGCGAGGCCGTGCGGGCCGCGCAGGCCGGGGAGCGCGCGGCGAAGCAGCTGTCGTCGCCCCGGCTCCTGTCGCTGCTGACCCTGCGGGAGGCGGGCGGCTGGGCGGGTCTTGGCGACCGTACGGCCTGTTCGGAGACGCTGGTACGGGCCAAGTCCCTCTTCGGGCAGGGCACGTCGGACGCCGACCCGGAGTGGATGAGCTTCTTCGTCGAGGCGGAGCTGGAGATGCTGGAGGCGCAGTGCTGGTCCGCGCTGAGCGACTGGCCGCGCGCGGCCCAGCACGCCGAGCGCGCGGCGGAGCTCCAGGACCCGCACTTCGCCCGCAATCTGGCGCTCTACCGTGCGCAGCTCGCCGACGACCTGGTCAGGGCGGGCGCTCCCGACCGGGCGGCGGCGGCCGGGCACCAGGTGCTCGACCTGCTGGACCAGGTCCAGTCGTCCCGTATCCAGGCGATGCTCGCGGGCACGGCCCGCAGGCTGCTCCCGGAGCGCCGGGCGGCCGGGGTGCCGGCCTTCCTGGAGCGGCACGCGTCGACCCCGCGGCTGGTCTGAACGGAGTCGGCCCGGACGCCCGGTCGGAATGGTTCCGGCCCGGAGTGGTTCTGTCCCGGAGTGGCCTGTCCGGGAGTGGCCGGTGACCGGCTGACGGGTGTCCCGGGCTGACCGGGGTCCCGGACCGACGTGTTCCGGTCCCGGGCCGGGTTGTTACGGCTCCAGGTGCCCGGTGTCGTTCCACCGCTCGACCGCGGGGGCGTCGTACGCCCAGCCCAGCACCGAGAGCGACGCCGGGGCCAGCCGGATGCGGGCGCCGAAGGTCAGGTCGTAGCCGAGCCAGCGTGCGGCGAGCGCCCGCAGGATATGGCCGTGCGCGAAGACCAGGACGTCGCGGCCGCCCGTACGGATCCGGTCGATCGCCGCGTCGGCGCGTGCCGTGACATCGGCCACGGACTCACCGTCGGGAGCGCCGTCGCGCCAGATGAACCAGCCGGGCCTGACCGCCTGGATCTCGGCCGGGGTGAGTCCTTCGTACACCCCGTAGTTCCACTCCAGGAGCGCGTCCCACTCCTCGGCGCGGTCGGCGAACCCGGCAAGTGCGCACGTCTCGCTCGCCCGTAGCAGTCTGCTGGTGAACACCCTGGCGTCCGGCACCGCGTCCCACGGCGCCCGGTGCAGCCGCTCACCGAGCAGTTCGGCCCCCTCGCGTCCCTCGTCGAGCAGTGGGATGTCCGTCCTGCCGGTGTGTTTCCCGGACAGCGACCACGCGGTCTGCCCATGCCGGACCAGCAGCATTCGGGGTGCCATGACGCTCTCTCTTCCCGTGCGGTGATGCTTCTCCCATCATCGCGCACGGGTTCCGGGAGCAACCCGGCGGACGCCTCCGGCGTCCCTCCTACCGTGCCCCGCACAGAGGGGCCGCAATGAACTTGTCATTCGATACGCCCTATGGTGGTACGCCGGGTGACAGGCCCCGTTTGAACAGACGATGGAGAGCATTCGGATGCCGTACACCGCGAACCGTGACCGGCCCCGCTGGTGGACAGAGCTCCTTGTGATCGCTGTCGTCTACACCGCGTACTCGTCGGGGCGGCTGCTGGCACGCGGCAGCACCGAGGACGCGGTCCACCACGGCCTTTCGCTGCTGCGTGCCGAGAAGTTCCTGCACATCAACATCGAACACCCGTTGAACAGGCTGTTCACGCACACCCCGGCCATAGGGATACCCGCCGACTTCGCCTATGCGTCGCTGCACTACCTGGTGACCCCGGGCATCCTGATATGGCTCTTCCGCCGCCGTCCCGCCCAGTACCGCCTGGCGCGCACCTGGCTGATGGTCTCCACCCTGCTCGGTCTGATCGGCTTCACGCTGACCCCCACCTGTCCGCCGCGGCTGCTCGCCCATGCCGAGGGTTTTGTCGACACGATGGCGCAGTACAGCTCGTACGGCTGGTGGGGCGACGACGCGAGCGCACCGCGGGGACTCGGCGGGATGACCAATCAGTTCGCCGCGATGCCGAGCCTGCATGTGGGGTGGGCGCTGTGGTGCGGGGTGATGCTGTGGCGCCACGGCCGTACGCCGCTGGCCCGAATACTCGGGGTGCTCTACCCGTTGACCATCACTTTCGTGGTGCTGGGCACGGCCAACCACTATCTGCTCGACGCGATCGCGGGGGTCGCGGTGATGGGTGTGGGGCTGCTGCTCGCCCGGCCCGCGGTGCGGCTGGCCGACCGGGTACGGGCCCGGTTCTCCTCCCGTACGGCCGACAGTCCGTCCCCGATTGTCGGTGCCGGGTGCAAGACTTCCCCGGGTGAGCGATTCCCCGGGCAGCGGACCTCCTCCGCCTCTTCCGCGTCAGCAGGCGACACAGCCGACGACGGCACTCAGACAGCGGCTCGCTGAGCTGCGGGGCCCGTCCGTCGCGCCGCAGCCGCTGGACGCCCGCGCGCTGGCTGCCCTCGCGGCCAACCCGGGCTGCGAGCGGCGCGCGCTCCTCGACGGCGCCGGGGTGAACAAGACGGTTCTCGCACAAGCCCTCGGCTCCCCCTCGGCCTTCGGCCAGTCCCAGTTCGCCTTCATGCGGGGCAACGCCTTCGAGGCGAGGGTCAAGGCCGACGGCGGCGCCGAACTGATGCGGCTCCTCGCGGAGCACATGGGCACGGCCGAGCCGGTGGACGTGACGGTCCCCGATCTCACGGCGGCGGGCCCCGAAGGCCGCGCGGCCCGCACGGCACTGGCCCTGCGTGAGGCCACGGAGGCCGGCGGGTGGGCCCTGTTCGACCACCCGATGCTGGCGCTGGAGGTGGCGGGCTCGCCCGCGTATCTGGAGCCGGACGCGGTAGTGGTGGATCCGGCCGGGCGCTGGACGGTGATCGAGATCAAGTCGTTCCCGATGATCGACGCGTCGGCGGACGCGGCGAAGGTGGGGGCGGCCGCCCGCCAGTCCGCGGTGTACGTGCTGGCGCTGGAGCGGATCGCGGCCCATATCAACAGCGCGGGCGGCACAGACAGCACGGGCGGCGCGGGCGGCGCGGCCGGCGCTTCGGTGCACGACCGGATCCTGCTGGTCTGCCCGAAGGACTTCTCCAACCTGCCGACGGCCTCGGCCGTCGACGTACGCAAGCAGCTCTCGGTGACCCGGCGTCAGCTGACCCGGCTGACCCGTATCGAGGACATCGCGGCGGCCCTGCCCGAAGGCACCACCTTCGACCCCGGTCTGCCGCCCGCCGAGCTCACGGCGGCGGTCGAATCGGTCCGCGCGGCGTATGCACCGGAGTGCCTGGCCGCGTGCGAGCTGGCCTTCCACTGCCGCGACCGGGCCCGTGGCGCGGGCGCGGTGGAGGCGCTGGGCCGGGGGGTCCGCGGCGAGCTGGGCGGGCTGACGACGGTCGACGCGGTGCTGGCCGCGGCGCACGGCGAGGAGGGCGATCCGTCGGATCCGACGGTGGCCGCGCTGCGCAGGGCCGCGGCGCTGCGGGCGGAGGCGCTGGCCGAGGCACCGCAGCCGGCCGGCCGGGAGTCGGCTGGCCGTCAGTCGGCGCTCCGGGGGGCGGATGTCCAGCAGCCGGATCCACGGGAGTCGGGGCTCCAGCAATCAGGTCTCCGGCCATCGAGTCTCCAGCAGGAAGGCTCGCCGGTATGTCGCTGATCAGCACGCTCGCCCGGCTGGAAGCCGTGCGGTCAGGACGCGCGGAGCCCACCGCGACCGTCCGGCACCGCCACCTCTCCGCCCGCCCGCTCGTGTTCGTCCCCCTCACCACCGCTGGCGAGGCCGGCGCCCCGCTCGGGGCGCTCGTCGGGACGGACCCCGCCGCGCCGAGGCTGCTGGTCGTCGCCCAGCCGCGCGACCGGGATCTGCGGTTCGCGTTCCTGTCCGAGCTGGCCGAGGCCGTGCTGCCGTACATCGACGGGTACGCCGACGACGTCGAGGCCGCCGAGCGCTCCGAGACCGACCCGGAGACCAAGAAGAAGGTCAAGGTCGAGACCGAGCTGTGCGCGGACGCCCCGCAGCTGATCGTGCCGGGCCGGGCGGGCATCGACTTCGTCCGGCTCCTCGGGCGGTCGATGCGCTTCCGGCGTACGGCCGATGAGGATCCCGAGACGCCCTACCCGGCGCCGCCCCGCGTCCCGCTGCTCGGCCGCTGGCTGACGCACTACGGTGAGCGCGCCCGGGTCCCGGGGTCCTCGCTGCTGCTCGCCGCGACCGATCTGCTGAACCGTCACTGGGCCACCGGCCAGAGCAATCTGGAGGACCAGCACCTCGGCGCGCTGCTTGCCTGGATCGACCCGGCCGACGGGACGTCCGGCGCCGAGACCGCTCTCCGGGCCGAGCTGGGACGCGACCGGGACGGGCAGCTGCTCTGCCCGCCCGCCGGGCCCGCCACCGATCCGGCCTTCGACAACAGGCTGCTGGCCCCGGCGGTGGAGCGGTACGACGCGGCGCGTTCGGCGCTGGCCGCCGCCGAGGACGGTCCGGCGGCCGACGACCGGCTCGGTGAGCTGACGGCCGCCGAGCGGGAGATCCGCAGGCTGCTGGCCGGACAGCTGCGGCCCACCTGGGACGCGGTGTGGCACGGGATCGGGCTGCTGCGCGAGCTGCCCGAAGGGGCCAGGGCGAGCGAGCGGTGGACCCGGGACCGCTGGTCGTTCACCGGCCACCGGGACCGGGTGCGGGCGGGCGAGCCGCCGCAGCCGCGCCGGGACGACGCGGTGACGGCGGCGCAGAAGCTCGCCACCCGCGAGACCGCGCAGACACAGCTGGAGGCACAGGAGGCCCTGGACGACCCGCTGGTGATGGCGGGGCGGCGGCTCGCGGGCGAGGCGTTCACCGGTGAGGTGACGGATGTGGTGATGGCGTGGAGCGAGTCGAAGCGCCCGAGCCCTCGCCCCCTGGTGACGCTGCGGACCGATGACACACCGCACATCGAGGAGCGGGCCAAGGTCCACCGCGCGCTCCCGGGCGACCCGCCGAAGGCACAGACGGCCGAGTTCGTACGGTACGAGACGGACGGCTCGCTGGTGCTGCGGCTGACCAACGGCATGGGCCGCGCCAAGGATCCGGCCCCGGGGACCGTGCCGGAGAAGGGCGACCGGCTGTGCTGGACGCTGTTCGAGCACAGCTCGCGGGGCGGACCCGAGCTGCCCGCGCAGGAGGACACCCCCTGGACACACGGCGGCCCGCCGGGCATCACCGGCCCGTCGGACGGCTCGTCCACCATGTCCGACAGAACTGCCATGTCCAACGGAACTGCCGCATCCTCCGCATCCGCTGCTCCCGGCTCCGGGACGAGCCCCGGCCCCGTCACCCCCGAGGACCTGCTGTGACCTTCGATCCCGGCGCGGAGGCCGCCCGCGCGACGCGGGCCATCCTCGATGACACGCTGCACGGCACCGCCCGCGGAGTGGTGGTCGACTCCCCGCCGGGCGCGGGCAAATCGACGCTCGTGGTGCGCGCGGCCCGTGAGCTGGCCGCCGCCGGACGACCGCTGATGGTGGTCGCGCAGACCAACGCCCAGGTGGACGACCTGGTCACCCGCCTTGCCGGGAAGGACCCCGAGCTGCCGGTCGGCCGGCTGCACAGCAGCGACCCCGACCCGTACGACAAGGCGCTGGACGACCTGCCGAACGTTCGCAAGTCCGCCAAGGTCGCGGATCTCGCCGGGCTCGACGTGGTGATCTCGACGGCGGCGAAGTGGGCGCATGTGAAGGGCGTCGAGCCCTGGCGGCACGCGATCGTGGACGAGGCGTACCAGATGCGCTCGGACGCCCTGCTGGCCGTGGCCGGGCTGTTCGAACGGGCGTTGTTCGTGGGCGATCCCGGCCAGCTCGACCCGTTCAGCGTGGTCGGCGCCGAGCAGTGGGCGGGGCTGGCGTACGACCCGTCGTCCAGCGCGGTCTCGACCCTGCTCGCGCACAATCCGGAGCTGCCGCAGCACCGGCTGCCGGTCTCCTGGCGGCTGCCGGCGTCGGCGGCGCCGCTGGTCTCGGACGCGTTCTACCCGTACACACCGTTCCGCAGCGGTACGGACCACGGTGACCGGCGGCTGACCTTCGGGGTGGAGTCGGACGGTTCGGGCCCCGACCGGGTGCTGGACGAGGCGGCGGAAACAGGCTGGGGCCTGCTGGAACTGCCCGCCCGGCACACACCGCGTACGGACCCGGAGGCGGTACGGGCGGTGGCCCTGGTGGTCCGGCGGCTGCTGGACCGCGGTGGCGCGGCGGTGAGTGAGCAGTCGCCGGATCCGGTGCCGCTGACGGCGGACCGTATCGCGGTCGGCACGGCCCACCGCGATCAGGCAGCCGCGGTCCGGTCGGCGCTCACGGAGCTCGGGGTGACGGGCGTCGCGGTCGACACGGCCAACCGCCTCCAGGGGCGGGAGTTCGACGTCACGGTGGTGCTGCATCCGCTGTCCGGACGCCCGGACGCGACAGCGTTCCATCTGGAGACGGGCAGGCTCTGCGTCCTGGCATCGCGGCACCGGCACGCCTGCATCGTGGTGTGCCGGGAGGGGGTGGCCGGGCTGCTCGACGAGCACCCGTCGACCGAGCCGGTGCAGCTGGGAGTGACAGTGAAGTTCCCGGACGGCTGGGAGGCGAACCATGCGGTCCTGGCGCATCTCGCGGAACACCGGGTGCCGTACCGGCCACGGTGACGCGGTGCCGACGACCGCGATACCGGCCACTGTGACGGGTGCCTGCCGCTGCCCGGGACGTCCTCTTGCGCAGGGCGGGACAATGGACGGTGGCCGGAATCCCACGGCGGAGGCCCGAGCACCGCACACCACCCGGAGACCGGCCCCGCCGGACCTCCGGGGGGACGCAGCACCGCAACACACAGCACAGCACGGCACACACAGCACGGCACAGGCAGCACGGCACAGCAGGAGGCACACATGGCGGAGCCCGAACAGCGCGAGCGGAAGCTGCGGCCTGCGCCGCTGCTCTTCGAGCCTTCCGCTGCCACCACCGACCCCGAGCACTTCTTCGACCTGGAGTCGATCGACGACCCTGCGGTGCTGCTCGCCCGTGCCACCGAGCTGACGCTGGCCTTCCGCGCGGCGACCGACCGGGCGGTCGAGTACCAGGCGGTCGCCGCCGCGCAGCTCGCCGACCCTCGCCGCTTCGACCGGCTGACGGTGGCGGACATCGCCGAGCGCGCGCAGTGGACCGAGGACTACGCCCAGAAGATGGTCGAGTTCGGCCGGGACCTGCTGCGCGGCTTGCCGACCTGACGGGCGGGCGAACTCCTGCCGCCCTACGCGGACCGCTCAGCCCGTTCAGCCCTTCGCGCATATGCCGTTGGGCGGGGCCCGTCGGCAAGACCGGTGGGCAAGATACGCCTCCCCGCCCCTGCCTGTCCCGGTTTCGGCCAACTCAGCGGAGTGGACCCCTCACTCCGGGTAGACCTGGTCGGCATGGGCGCATGGCAGCGAGACGACGACAGCGCAGGAATCCTCTCCGGCAGCGGCTCCGATCTCCGGAGTTCGGGCATCCAGGGCTCAGGCATCAGCGGCTCAGGCATCAGCAGCTCGGGGATCAGCAGCTCCGGTACCCGAGGCCCGGGGCTCAGCAACTCCGGCACCCGGGGCTCAGGCATCAGCAGCCCCGGAACCATCGGCCCCGCCACCCGAAGCTCAGGCATCAGCAGCCCCGGCATCCAGAGCTCAGCCACCGTCCACGTCCCGGGCGGCCGTTCCTCGGCCGGGCTCAGCCGGATCCTCGACGAGCAGGACGGGCAGCACGCCACAGCGGTCACCCCGGCCGGCGCGGGATGGCTCGCGTCCGCCGCCCCGTACCCGCGCAGTGCGCTCTCGCTCTGGGAGTCCCGGCCCACCGCCCCCACCGTGCTGGACTGCGGCTCGGTCTTCGACGTGGTCAACGTGCCCGCGATCTTCGGCCGCCGGATGCTGGACACCCTGTGGTCGGAGGGCCCAGGATCGGGCCCGGTCGCCGGTCACCGGGGCCGGATGCTGCTCTTCGCCGCCCCCGGCACGGCCCAGCGGCTGCCATCCCTGCTGCACTGGGAGGAGTGGGGCGACGCGGTGCCGCCGATGCTCTGCCACGGCACCGGTGACGCGGTGACCGTACCGTCTCTGACCTCCTCCGTCCCCCGATCGGGCCCGCGCTGGCTGGTGGCTCCCGATACCCGCCATCCCTGGCTGCCGGGGCCCGAGGTCATGCTCTGGGCCTGTGTCCGCGCGGCGCGTGCGGCGGCGGCCCCGGCCACGAGAACGGACGGCTTATCGATTTTTCCCCGCGCCGATCAGGGTGCTAAGGTCTACGACGTCAGCAGGCGCCGCTAGCTCAGTTGGTTAGAGCAGCTGACTCTTAATCAGCGGGTCCGGGGTTCGAGTCCCTGGCGGCGCACAGACGGAAGAAGCCCCTCGCGGAAGCGGGGGGCTTCTTCGTTGTGCCCCCCCAGCACCTCACAACGCACCTCACACCACGGGCGCCTCACACCACGGGGCACCTCACACCACCGGCGTGATCTCGACGGTCCAGGCTCCCGACGGCGTACGGTCCGTCACCTCCACCTTCGTCCCGTTGCCGGGAACCGTGAACGTCTCCCCGACCCCGAGCGGCGCGTCGGCCAGCGGCGGGTAGACCGACTGCCCCCAGCAGCCCGAGCTGTGCGGATGGGTGTCGACCACCCGGAACGGGCCGTCGCCGGAGGCCTGCTCCGCCCTCACCCGGTAGATGAGGACGCCCTCCGAGCAGGTCGAAGCGTCATTGCCGGCCGCCGTGCGCGCCTCGATGGCGAGGGCACTCTCCAGCCCGGTCCGCAGGACGATGAGCCGGGTCCCGGCCGTGTCGGTGCCGGGCGCCGCGACCTCCTCCAGTGGCTCCAGCGTGAACATCTGGGCCCGGGTGCCGCGCACACAGCCGATCTGCCGCCGGTCCAGCCAGCCCAGCTTCCACTTCTGCCAGCCGAAGAAGTCGGGGGCGAGCCCGAACTGGCTGCCCATGACGTCCCAGTCGCCCACATACGTGTCCCAGTCGCCCTTGTCGTCCGACGGGCGGTGGTAGAGATCCGGCAGGTCGAAGACGTGCCCGGTCTCATGGGCCAGCACATCGCGGTCCGGCGGATGCCGCTCGAAGCCGGTGACGAAACGCCGGATCTCCGTACCGTCGGCGTGCAGCGGGGTATCCAGATTGACCACCTTCGTGGCGTCCGAGTCGACACCCGGCGCATCCGGGTCGGCGATCAGGTAGACGAGGTCGTACTTGCTGAAGTCCACCGTCGGATCGGCCGCGGCCACCGCGTCCCGCAGATACTCGTCGCGCTCGTCCGCACTCCAGTCACGCCGTATCGCGTACGCGGAGGCCGGCTTCGGCATCATGGTCCACCGCCGCAGCGGATGCGGCCGCAGCGTGAACTTCCCGTACGAGGCCTGCCGGAAGAAGGTGGTGGTCGAGGGGAAGTAGTCGGCCGTCAGCTCCTGCGGGGTGGTGTCGGGCGGGGCCCCCGGGAAGGACAGGAAGATCATGACCGCGTCGAGTGCCCCGACCGGCCGGGGGTAGGCGGAGTTCCAGCTGTCGAGCCCGACCGAGTGGTGGACGTCGGTGCGCGGCAGCGCGCACGGCCCCTCGCCGCCCACGGTGGCGACCGCAGGCCCCGCGACCAGGGACGTCGCGGTGAACGCCATGAACGAGACCAGGATGGCGGCGGTCTGCCGCAGACGGCGCCGGTCCACTCGCCCGGGTGCCTGCGGACGCTGCACGTGGAACCTCCGGGTTCGGGATGCGGGACACCCCACCACCCTGGGCGGTTTATATGTTTATGTCCTGTCCAGTTGCCCCAGGCGAGTGATCGACCCGACACCCCGGACCTTTACGGAAAGTCACAACCGATCACGTCAGAAAGACCCCGGACCACAGCCGCGCAGAAACGATCACCCTTGGGCGCGGGAAGGATCACCGTGCGCCAACGAGGCTGGAACGGTCCTTGCTTCAACCTCTATGATCGGCACACTTTCCCATGTGGACGCGCGCATCCGGCGGTCCTCCACCGCCCGGCCGACGAACCCCGACCCCACCTGTTCGAGACGACTGCACCGCGGGAGCCAGCCGTGAACGGAACCCCTGAAGGACCGTCGCCGGTGCCGGGATCCGTCCGGCCACCGGTCACGGAGCGTCAGACCGTCGGCCGTACCGCAGCCGAGCTGCACGACTACCGTGCCGCCTTCAACACCGCACGGCTCGGTATGGCCGTCGTCGACCGCGAGGGACTGGTCGTCTCCGCCAATGCCGCGCTCGGCGGACTGCTCGGCACCGAGCCCGCAGCGCTGGCCAGGCAGACCGCGGCCTGCCTCGTGGACCTCGCGGCTGACACCCGTACCTGGTACGCGTACCGCGAGGTCCTCCGGGGCCGCCGCTCCAGCTTCCGCTGCACCCGCCGCCTCAAGCACGCCGACGGCCACTCGCTCTGGGCGGAGGTCAGTGTCGCCCCCTTCCCCGACAGCTCCCAGGTGCTGCTCTCGGTCGCCGACGTCAGCGACCGGCGTGAACTGCGGGCCAGGCTGCGCCACCTCCAGATGCACGACCCGGTGACCCGGCTGCCCAACCGCACCCTGTTCTTCGAGCGGCTGTCCGCGGCGCTCGACCCATCGGCGTGCGACCAGCCGGGCACCGGCCGGATCGGGCTCTGCTATCTGGACCTCGACGGCTTCAAGGCCGTCAACGACACGCTCGGCCACCGCTTCGGCGACCGGCTGCTCGGTGTCGTCGCCGCCCGGCTGACCCACTGCGCCGACCAGTCCGGTTACGGAGGCGGCACCGGCCATCTGGTCGCCAGACTCGGCGGCGACGAATTCGCCCTCCTCGTCGAGGACTCCACCGGTACGGACCAGCTCACCGATCTGGCGGCGTCCGTACTGGCCGCGCTCCAGGAGCCGTTCGACCTCGGCGGCCAGCGGCTCTCGGTGTCCGCGTCGATCGGAGTGGTGGAGCGGCTCACCGACGGCACCACCGCCACCGGCCTGATGCAGGACGCCGACACCACGCTGTACTGGGCGAAGGCGGACGGCAAGGGACGCTGGACGCTCTTCGACCCGGAGCGCAACGCGCACCGGATGACCCGGCAGGCGCTCTCGTCCACCCTGCGGCCCGCCGTGGACGACGGTGAATTCGTGCTGGAGTACCAGCCGTTGGTGGATCTGGCGGACGGGGAGCTCAAAGGGGTGGAGGCGCTGGTGCGCTGGGACCACCCGCAGTTCGGCCGGCTGACGCCGAACCGGTTCATCGGGCTGGCCGAGGAGGACGGCTCGATCGTCCAGCTCGGCGCGTGGGTGCTGCGCACCGCCTGCCGGCAGGCGAGGGCCTGGCAGCTCGAACACCCCACCCGCCCACCGCTGTTCGTGAGCGTCAACATCGCCGTACGGCAGGTGTGGGACTCGGATCTGGTGGCCGACGTCGCCGGGATTCTCGCCGAGACCGGTCTCGCGCCCGACCTGCTCCAGCTGGAACTGACCGAGTCGGCGGTGATGGGTTCCGCGGGACGCCCCCTCCAGGCGCTCCAGGACCTCAGCGACATGGGCGTGCAGATCGCGATCGACGACTTCGGCACCGGCTACTCGAACCTCGCGTATCTGAGCCGGCTGCCGGTGTCCGTACTGAAGCTGGACGGGTCGTTCGTACGCGGATTCCGCTACGACGCGGGAGCGCACCCGAACCCGGCCGACGAGATGATCGTCGAGGCGCTGGTCCAGCTCGCGCACCGGCTGGGGCTCACGGTCACGGCGGAGTGCGTGGAGACCGCGGGGCAGGCGACGCGGCTGCGCAGGATCGGCTGCGACACCGGGCAGGGCTATCTGTACTCACGGGCGGTGGCCCCGGAGGAAATCGGCGCCCTGGTGGCGGGTGCGACCGCGCGGCGGGGCTGACGGCCGCCGCCGGCAACTGCCCACAACTGCCCGGCACCAGAGAGCGGGTGGTGACCGGTCCGGCCGCCACCCGCCCTCTCCCGCACTGTGCCGCTCTACCCGGGCAGCCCGTAAGCGTCGGCGATCAGCTCGTACGAGCGCAGCCGCGCCTCGCCGCCGTGCGCGTTGGCCGTGATCATCAGCTCGTCGGCGCCCGTGCGCTTCTGGAGATCGTCGAGGCCGGAGCGGACCTCGTCGGCGGTCCCGGTGATGATGTTGCCGAGCCAGCCGTCCACGAACTCCCGCTCCACCGTGCTGAATTCGTATGCCGCGGCCTCTTCGGGCGTCGGTACGAGCCCCGGCCGCCCGGTGCGCAGCCGGAGCATCGACAGTGCGCCGGTGAGGATCTGCCGGTGGGCCTCCTTCGCGTCGTCGGCCGCGAGGGCGGCGACACCGATCAGGGCGTACGGGCTGTCCAGCACCGCCGACGGCCGGAAGGACTCGCGGTAGAGGTCGAGGGCCGGGATGGTGTTCTGCGCCGAGAAGTGGTGCGCGAAGGCGAACGGCAGCCCGAGCGTGCCCGCGAGCCGCGCGCTGAAGCCGGACGAGCCGAGCAGCCACACCGGCGGCCGGCCCGCCGGGCCCTGGACCGGTCCCGGCACGGCGTGGATCCGGGCGTACCGGTGGCCGTCCGGGAAGCTGTCGTCCAGGAACCGGATCAACTCGGCCAGCTGCTGCGGGAATTCGTCGGCGCCCTCGTGCAGCCGGTCCGAGCGGCGGAGCGCGGCCGCGGTGGCCCCGTCGGTGCCGGGGGCCCGGCCGAGGCCCAGGTCGACCCGGCCCGGAGCCATCGCCTCCAGCGTGCCGAACTGCTCGGCGATGACCAGGGGCGCGTGGTTGGGCAGCATCACACCGCCGGAGCCGAGCCGGATGCGGTCGGTGTGGGCGGCGAGGTGCGCGAGCAGTACGGCGGGCGACGAGGAGGCGACCCCGGGCATGGAGTGGTGCTCGGCCACCCAGTACCGGTGGAAACCGCGCCGCTCGGCGAGCTGCGCGATCTCCACTCCGGTACGGATGGCCTGGGTGGCGGTACGCCCCTCCCCCACGGTCACCAGGTCCAGTACGGACAGGGGTACGGGAGCGGTTCCGGCCGCCTTGCCTTGAATCGGGTCCACCGCGCTGGGCCTTTCTGGTTGTCGGCCAGGTACAGCCGCAGCAACAGGGGACGGTCTCCGGTTATTCCCGCACCGCTACCGGGCGGGCCATGACCGCCGGGGCCACACCCGCCCGGTTCACGTCCGCCGGAGTCATCTCCACCGGAGTCATGTCCACCGGAGTCATGTCCGCCGGTTCACGTCCGGTCCGTCCGGGCGAACAGCTTCCCGAGCCGCTCCCCGGGGACCTTCCGGTCAGCCAGCCGCAGCCCCTCCCACACGGACACCTGGTTCGCGGTGAGCACCGGCTTGCCCAGGACCTGCTCCAGCTCCTGCACATACGCCGCCGTGTGCAGCGCGGTGTCGGGCAGCAGCAGCACCTCCGCGGAGGGGTGGTCACCCGACAGCGCCAGTTCGATGACCTCGTCCCGGCCCCAGGTGCCGACCTCGGCCGCGGTGATGATGCCGCTGCCGCGGGTCGCCGTGACCTCCACACCCGCCCCCTTCAGGAAGGCGGCGAAGTAGGCCGCGACGTCCTCCGGGTACGTCGCGGCGATGGCGACCTTCTTCGCACCGAGGTACTGGATCGCGTGCGCGAAGGCGAAGGACGTACTGGACGCGGGCATTCCGGCCGCCCGTGCCAGGTCCCTGACCTGTTTCTGCGCCCCGTCCCAGCCGTAGACGAAGCTGCCACTCGTACATGCCCACACCACTGCCTCGGCCCCGGCGAGCCGCAGCTCCTCGACGCCTGCCGCGAGCCGGTCCGCCGCGCCCATCTCGATGAGCGCGTCCACCCGGTGCGCGTCCTCGCCGATGTCGGTGTGGACGACGGACAGTCTCACGTCGGACGCCAGGAGCTGCTCGATGCGCTCGTAGTCGTCCTCCGCGGAATGCCCCGGGTAAAGGAACCCGACCGCTGTCATGTCCAGCCTCCCTGCTCTTCGGGCGGATCTTCTGCCACTGCGCTGGCGGGCTCCGGCGCGGACAGGGGTGCCGGTGCCGGCTCGGGTACGGGCGTGGGCGCGGACTCGATCAGCAGCCGCTGGTACGGACCGACGGCGTGGGCACCGATACAGCGCAGCGCCGCCCACATCGTGACCTGGTTCGCCGAAAGCACCGGCATCCGCAGCTCCGCTTCGAGCTGCGGGATCACGTCGTACGTCGGAAGGTTGGTACAGCTGATGAAGAGTGCGTCCGCCGAACCGATCACCGCCTGTCGAGCCATGTCCACCACATCGCGGTACGGGACCTTCCAGATGTGTCTGGTGAGACCGAGAAAGGCCCGCCCGGTGACGACTGTCCCCGCTTCGCCGAGGTATTCCTCCAGGGAGGACGTCACAGATTCAGTGTAGGGCGTGACCAGCGCGATCCGCCGGACCCCGAGCTCCCGGAAAGCCTCCAGGAGAGCGCCCGACGTGGTGATCGACGGCAGATCGCTCGCCGCCGTCATCGCGGTGCACATGGCCCGTTCTCCGGCTACTCCGCCGACGAAGCTGCCGCTGGTGCAGGCGTACGCCACGACCTGCGGGGCGACCGCGCCCAGTGCACGGACCGCCTCGCGGAGCGTCTCGTGTTCACTGACCAGCCGGGCGAGATCCAGGGAGACTTCGACCGGTACGAAGGGGGTACGCGTCAGATGGAGCGAGACGTCGTCCGGCACCCACCGCCACAGCTCTCTGTCGAGAGCGAAGTCAAAAGGGGCGACGACACCCACACCGCGTTGTGGCTGTGGTCCGCCGAGGAAGGAGATGTCCATTACTGCCCCCCAAGTGATGTGGGTGAGGCCGCTGTGCTTCTGCTGTCGACGGTAGGGTCACGGTGCGAGCCCGGTCAATCCGTACATGTCAGACGTTGCAATGTGCTTACTCCGACGAAACCCGACCGCCTCCTGTCGAAGGACCGCGCAGATGCCCGAACCCGCTGCACAGAGCGCTGAACCGACCCTTCTCGTGCTGGACGCCGACCCCCCTCCGCGCCTCGGGAAACTTGCCGGCCGGGCGAACATCGTGCACGCCGACGCCCACACCCTCGGCGACCAACTCCCCTACGCGGACGTATTGCTGGTCTGGGACTTCCTCTCCGACGCGGTCCGCAGAGCGTGGCCGGGCGAGGGTCCGCGCCCCCGCTGGGTGCATACCGCGAGCGCCGGGGTGGACCACCTCATCTCCCCCGAACTGGCCGCTTCGGACACCGTGGTCACCAATGCCCGCGGGATCTTCGACCAGCCGATCGCGGAGTATGTCGCGGGCCTCGTCCTCGCCTTCGCCAAGGACCTCCCCGGCACGCTGGAGCTCCAGCGCCGGCGGCGCTGGCAGCACCGTGAGACCCGTCGCGTCGCCGGGACGCGGGCGGTGGTGGTCGGGTCGGGGCCCATCGGCCGGGCGATCACCGCCACGCTGAAGGCGCTCGGGGTGCGGGTGGCGCTGGTCGGACGGACCGCGCGCGGTCAGGTGCACGGCCAGGACGAGCTCGATCTGCTGCTGCCCCGCGCCGACTGGGTGGTCTGCGCCGCGCCGCTCACCGACGCCACCCGCGGCATGTTCGACGCGCACGCCTTCGGCACCATGCAGCCGTCCGCGCACTTCATCAACGTGGGGCGCGGAGCGCTCGTCGTCGAGGACGACCTGGCCGAGGCGCTCGGGAAGCGCTGGCTGGCCGGCGCGGCGCTCGATGTCTTCGCGGAGGAGCCGCTGCCCTCCGGCAGCCCGCTCTGGGACGTCCCCGACCTGGTGATCTCGCCGCACATGAGCGGCGACACCGTGGGCTGGCGCGACGACCTCGGCGAGCAGTTCCTCGATCTGTACGACAAGTGGGCGAACGGGGAGCCCCTGCCGAACGTGGTCGATAAGAAACGTGGGTACGTCCACAGCCATGACTGAGCTCTGCGACCTCACCGCCCGACAACTCCTGGCCGGTTACCGGAAGAGCAGCTTCACCCCGGTCGACGTGGCCCGCGCCGTGCTGCAGAGGGCCGAGGTGGTCCAGCCCGAAGTGAACGCCTTCGTCCGGATCGACTCGGCCGCCGCCCTGGAACAGGCCGCGGCGTCGGCGGCGCGCTGGCGCGCGGGAGAGCCGCAGGGGCTGCTGGACGGTGTGCCGGTCACGGTCAAGGACATCCTGCTGCTGCGCGGGGAGCCGACGCTGCGCGGGTCGAGGACCGTACGGCCGGACGGGAGCTGGGACGAGGACGCGCCGTCGGTGGCCCGGCTGCGGGAGCACGGCGCGGTCTTCGTCGGCAAGACGACGACGCCCGAGTTCGGCTGGAAGGGCGTCACCGACTCGCCGCAGCACGGGGTGACCCGCAATCCGTACGACACCACCCGCACATCGGGCGGATCGAGCGGCGGGACGGCGGCGGCGGTGGCGCTCGGGGCAGGGCCGATGGGTCTGGGGACGGACGGCGGGGGCTCGGTCCGCATCCCGGCGTCGTTCTGCGGGATCTTCGGTCTGAAGCCGACGTACGGACGGGTCCCCCTCTATCCGGCGAGCGCCTTCGGGACGCTCGCGCATGTCGGGCCGATGACCCGGGACGCGGCGGACGCGGCACTGATGATGGATGTGATCAGCGGCCCCGACCCGCGCGACTGGTCGCAGCTGGCCCCGCCCGACGGCAGCCTGCGCGCCGCTCTCGACGGCGGGGTGAAGGGGCTGCGGATCGCGTACTCGCCGGCCTTCGGCGGCCAGGTCGCGGTCGACCCCGCGGTGGCGTCGGCGGTCCGGCACGCCGTGAGCCGCCTCGCCGAGCTGGGGGCGTACGTCGAGGAGACCGATCCCGACCTCACCGATCCGGTCGCCGCCTTCCACACCCTGTGGTTCAGCGGGGCGGCCCGGGTGGCGGAGCATCTGAACCGCGAGCAGCGGGAGCTGCTGGATCCGGGTCTGCGGGAGATCGTCGCGGAGGGCGAGCGGTACTCGGCGCTGGACTATCTGGCGGCCGTGGACGTACGGATGGAGCTGGGCCGGCGCATGGGCCTCTTCCACCAGCAGTACGACCTGCTGGTCACCCCGACCCTGCCGATCACCGCCTTCGAGGCGGGGCTTGAGGCCCCCCGGGACTCGGGGCACCGGCGCTGGACGGGGTGGACCCCGTTCACGTACCCGTTCAACCTGACCCAGCAGCCCGCGGCCACGGTGCCCTGCGGGACGGACGCGGCGGGACTGCCGGTCGGGGTACAGCTGGTGGGCGCACGCCACGCGGACGCGGTGGTACTGCGGGCCGCGCACACGCTGTACGAGGCGGGGGTGGCCGCAGGGGTGGCCGCTCCGTAACGCACGCCCCCCCCCGGAAGGGACCTACGCCCGGCGGAAGTTGAGCGTTTCGCCCGTCGCGCCGGACCGCCAGAGGTCCTGGCACGCGTCCGCCATCCGGTCGAGCCCGTCCACCACCGTGCCCCACACAATCCCCGGCACCCAGCCGGTGTCCCCGTTGATGAGCAGATTGTTCCGCTCGTAGAACAGGGCCAGGTCGACCACCGTGGTACGCCCGCGGTGGTCGGCCGCCGTCTCGTATCCGTACGAATCCGTCCCCAACACCGTCTCGGAGAAGGTGAAGTAGCACAGATCCCCCGGAATGGGGGTGACCGTCGGGTTCTCCAGTGGTGGCTCCTGCGGCGCGAAGCCGGGGACCAGGGTGTAGATCTCGTTGCGCGCGTACTTCGCGTGATAGACGTCCCCGCCCAGCGGGAGCGCGTCCCACACCGCCACACAGGTCACCGGCGCCTTGTCGTCGAGGAGCTTCGCCGTGCAGCTCACACCGCGCTTGTCGAGGGACAGTTCCACGAATCGATCGCTCATCCCCCCATGGTTTCCCCCTGGGCCCCCACGCGGTCAAGGCCGCCTCTCCGCACGAGGGGCTGAAATTGACCGGCATACCTCGGCTTGGGGCGGGTAGCCGCGCGCCCATGGCTTCACCACCAGGGAACGACTCAGGAAGCACCACAAGACGCCTCATTCGCCCCATCGAGACCATACGCCGCCGTTCACTGCTGCTCGGCATGGCGGGTCTGGGCGCCGCGGGGGCGCTCGGGGCAGCCGGCTGCGCCCGAGTACCGACCGGAGACACCCTCGCCAGGCTCAAGTCGCAGGGCACGGTCAGGCTCGGCATCGCGGGTGAGGTGCCGTACGGGTACATCAATGAGCAGGGGGACTTCACCGGCGAGGCCGTGGAACTCGCGAAGATCATCTTCAAACGGCTCGGTGTCGGCCATGTTCAACCAGTGGCAACGGACTTCGCCTCCCTCATACCCGGGCTCAACTCACAGCAGTTCGACTGCGTTTCGGCCGGTATGTACATCAACAAGGACCGCTGCCAGCAGGTGATCTTCGCCGATCCCGAGTACCAGATGCTGGATGCCTTCATCGTCCGCAAGGGCAACCCGAAGAACCTGCACACCTACCAGGACTGCGTGAAGGCCAAGGCGAAGTTCGCCACCGGCACCGCGTACGCCGAGATCGCCTACGCCGTCGCAGCCGGTTACAAGGAGAAGGACATCGTCATTCTCCAGGACCAGGTGGCAGGTCTGAACGCCGTCGAGTCCGGCCGGGTCGATGTCTTCGCCGGTACCGCGCTGACCGTCCGCGAGGTGGTGAAGAAGAGTCACAAGGCCGAGTCCACCAAGGCCTTCGCGACCACGATCGACGGCAAGAAGAAGATCGACGGCGGCGGGTTCACCTTCCGCCGCACCGACACCTCACTCCGTGACGCCTTCAACGTCGAGATCCACAAGATGAAGAAGAGCGGCGAACTCTTCCGGGTGCTGCGGCCGTTCGGCTTCACCAAGGACGAGATGACCACGCTGACGGCCAAGGAGCTGTGCGCATCATGACGTCCGGACTGTGGCAGCACTGGGTGCTTCCGGGCATCTGGATCACCATCCAACTCACCCTATACAGCGCCGCTCTGGCCGTCGTGGTGGCCTTCGGCATCGGCATGGCGCGGTCCCACCGCTCCCGCGTGGTGCGCTTCCTGGCCGGCTTCTACACCGAGATCTTCCGCGGCACCTCGTCTCTCGTGCTGATGTTCTGGATCTTCTTCGTGCTGCCGAACCTGTTCGGCTGGGCGCTGGTGCCGATGTGGGCCGCGGTGCTGGCCCTGGGCCTCTCGTACGGGGCATACGGCGCCGAGATCGTCCGCGGCGGGCTGAACGCGGTCGCGCCCGCACAGCGCGAGGCGGGTGTCGCGCTCAACTTCACCCCGTGGCAGCGGATGCGGCTGATCCTGCTGCCGCAGGCGATACCCGAGATGATGCCGCCGTTCTCGAACCTGCTGATCGAGCTGCTCAAGGGCACGGCGCTGGTCTCGCTGCTGGGTGTCGGGGACGTGTCGTTCGCCGCCTACCTGGTGCGGCTCGCCACCCAGGAGAGCTCCAAGATCTACTCCGTGGTCCTGGTCATCTACTTCGTCATCGCGTTCGTACTCACCCGTGGGATGCGGGCACTTGAGCGCAAGACCCGGGCCAATCTCGGCCTCACGGCCACCGGAGGTGCCCGATGAACAGCTGGGACTGGTCCGCCGTCGCGGACTTCATGCCACGTTTCTGGGACGGGCTGCTCACCACCCTCCGGATTCTGGTGCTCGGCTCGGTGCTCTCCTTCGCGCTGGGTCTGGTCTGGGCGCTCTGCTACCGCGTGAAGACACGCTTCGTACGGTGGCCGGTGAACTTCATCACCGAGTTCATCCGCAACACCCCCCTGCTGGTGCAGCTGTTCTTCCTCTTCTTCGTGCTTCCCGAGTGGGGCATCCAGTTCTCCGCGCTGACCACCGGCACGGTCGCGATCGGCGTGCACTACTCGACGTACACCGCCCAGGTCTACCGGGCCGGCATCGACGCGGTGCCGGTCGGGCAGTGGGAGGCGGCCACCGCGCTCTCCCTGCCCCGCAGCCGCACCTGGACCGCGGTGATTCTGCCGCAGGCGATCCGCCGGGTGCTTCCCGCGCTCGGCAACTACGTCATCGCGATGCTGAAGGACACCCCTCTGGTCGTCGCGATCAGCGTGCTGGACCTGCTGGGTCAGGCCCGCCTGCAGGGCGGCATGACCTTCCAGTACAACGAGGCGCTCACCGTCGTCGGCGTCGCCTTCATCGTCATCGCCTACCCGGCATCTCTTCTTGTACGAGCCCTGGAGCGCCGCCTTGTCCGCTGACGCGAACGCCAACACCCCCGACAACGCCGACAACGCCGACAACGCCGAGACCACCGGCACCGCAGAGACCACCGAGACCACCGAGAACGCCGGGAACGCCGGGAACACCTCGGCCACCACGGCGGCCGAGGTCATCAAGACCCCGACGAAGCCGGTCACCGCGAACGAGCTGATCCGCTTCGACAACGTCACGAAGCGGTTCGGCGAGAACACCGTCCTCGACAACCTCTGCTTCTCGGTCCAGCCGGGCAAGCACGTCACCCTGATCGGACCTTCCGGTTCCGGGAAGACGACGATTCTCAGACTTCTGATGACCTTGCTCAAGCCGGACGAGGGGGTGATCACCGTCAACGGTGATCAGCTCTTCCCGTCGAAGGGCGAGAAGCAGATACGGGAGGTGCGCAAGAACATCGGCATGGTGTTCCAGCAGTTCAACCTGTTCCCGAACATGTCGGTGCTGCGCAACATCACCGAGGCCCCGGTCCGGGTCCTCGGCATGTCCAAGGACGAGGCGTCCGAACGGGCCAAGGGCCTGCTCGACCTGGTCGGACTCGGCGACCGCGCGGACGCCAAGCCGAACCAGCTCTCCGGCGGCCAGCAGCAGCGCGTCGCCATCGCCCGCGCACTGGCGATGCGTCCACAGGTGCTGCTGCTCGACGAGGTCACATCGGCGCTCGACCCGGAGCTGGTGGCCGGGGTGCTCGACGTGCTGCGCGACATCGCCCGTACGACCGACATCACCATGCTGTGCGTCACCCACGAGATGAACTTCGCCAGGGACATCTCCGACGACGTGCTGATGTTCGACTCCGGCAAGGTGATCGAGTCCGGTTCTCCGGAAAAAATCTTCAGCGACCCGGAGCACGAACGTACGCGCGAGTTCCTCAGCGCAGTGCTCTGACCTGAGACTCCCGGACGGAACCAGGACTCTGGCATATGCCATGGTGGCGCGCCCCAGCTTGACGGCACGGGGCGCGCCAGCAAGTCATCAACAGGCCCCCCACAACGGCCCCTTGGCGGCTATCGTGGTACGCGAGCAAGCGGTCACAACCTGTAGGGGGAACCGTGGCGCTGAAGCCCGAGCCGACCGCGCCGTTCCATTCGGTGCAGTACGCGCTCCGCGTACTGGAGACCGTCTCCAGGTACGGCGGGGGCGTGACCGATTCCGACATCGCGCGTGAGACCGGCCTGCCCACCTTCCACCTCTCCTCCCTGCTGCTGATGCTGCGCCGCGAGGGGTACGTCGAGCAGGTCAGCGACGGCGCCTACATCACCGGCGACTCACTCGTCCTTCTCGGCTCCGGCACCACCCGCGAGGCGGCACTTCAGGCCAAGCTCCAGAACACTCTGGACCAGCTGCGGGACTCGGTCGGTGCCGCCGTCTACATCAGCCGGTACATCGACGGCGAAATGAAGATCACCCAGGTCGCCGACGGGCCACTGACGCCCGCGGTCCAGGAGTGGGTGGACTTCCGCTCGTCGGCCCACGCCAGCGCGGCCGGCAAGTGTCTGCTGAACCAGCTCGACCAGAACGCCCGCCGGGACCACATCTCGCGCCACAAGATCGCCCGGCTCACCTCGAAGACGATCACCAATGAGCGGGTCCTCTTCTCCAAGCTGGACGCTCAGCCGGCCACGGTCCCGGTGCTGGACATCCAGGAGTACGCGGTGGGCACGGTCTGCGCCGCGGTGCCGCTCACGGCGGGCTCCACTGTCGGATGCCTGGCCCTTTCACTGCCGATCGAGCACGCCCACCGGCTGCGCGCGGCGGCGGACTCGCTGAACCGGCAGGCCGCCCCCGTAGTGCTCTCGCTCACCATCTGAGGCCGGTTCCGGGGGCGATCCCGACCTGGTTTGGAGCACCCCGCCGGACCAGCTACTATTTCCGAGTCAGCAGGCGCCGCTAGCTCAGTTGGTTAGAGCAGCTGACTCTTAATCAGCGGGTCCGGGGTTCGAGTCCCTGGCGGCGCACAGACGGAAGAAGCCCCTCGCGAAAGCGGGGGGCTTCTTCGTGTTCGGGGCCAGGGACTCGAACCCCGGACCCACACATGCCCAGATCCGCACATGCCCAGTTCCGCACATCCTGAGATCCAGACAGTCGTATTACACATGCGTACTAGACAAGCGTTTAAGACGCTCGTACAGTCGCCGTCATGAGTCAGCCGACGAACGACACGAGTTCGACGAACCCCAACCCGACAACAGCACGCGCCGGCCGCAAGGAGTGGACCGCCTTCGTTGTCCTGCTCCTGCCACTTCTGCTGGTTTCGATGGACGTGTCCGTCCTGTTCTTCGCCATCCCGTCCATCACCCGGGAGCTCGACCCGAGCAGCACCCAGCAGCTCTGGATCTTCGACATCTACGCCTTCGCCCTGGCCGGGCTGCTCATCACGATGGGCTCGCTGGGCGACCGGATCGGCCGCCGGAAGCTGCTGCTGTTCGGGGCCGCGGCCTTCGGTGTGGCATCCGTCGGGGCCGCGTACGCGCAGAGCGCCGAGATGCTCATCGCCGCACGGGCCGTGCTCGGGGTCGGCGGGGCGACGCTGATGCCCTCCACCATGGCGCTGATCCGCAACATGTTCACCGACACGAAGCAGCGCACGAAGGCGGTCGGTATCTGGTCGGGCGCCATGGCCGGCGGGATCGCCCTCGGTTCCGTGATGAGCGGCATCATGCTGGAGCACTTCTGGTGGGGCTCGGTCTTCTTGATCAATGTGCCCGCGATGGTGCTGCTGCTGGTCCTGGTCCCCGTCCTGGTGCCGGAGTTCAAGGACCCGGCGCCCGGCAGGTTCGATCTGCTGAGCGTGCCGCTGTCGATGGGGTCCGTGCTTCCGGTGATCTACGGCATCAAGGAGATGGCCGCGCACGGCTTCAGCGTCCCGATGCTGCTGTGCGTCCTGGCGGGACTGGCCGTGGGCGCGGTCTTCGTGCAGCGGCAGCGCTCGGGCCGCTCCACGATGATCAGCCGCGCGCTGTTCCGGAAACGCGAGTTCGGCGCCGGGATCACGCTCAACGCGCTGGCCGCGTTCGCGATGATGGGGTCCTCGTACTTCACCACGCAGTACCTCCAGTCGGTGCTCGGGATGAGCACGATGGAGGCCGCGCTCTGGTCCCTGGCCCCGTCGGTCTCGGTGGGGATCGCCGCGCCGACCGCCACCGCCGTCGCCCAGCGGGTGCAGCGGTCATCGGTGGTCGCCGCCGGGTTCGTCATCGCGGCGGCCGGGTTCGTCGTACTGAACCTCACCGGTACGCACTCGCTCTGGCTGCTGCTGGCCGGTGCAGCCGTCAGCAGCTCCGGCATCGTGACCGTGATGGCGCTGGTCGCCGACCTGGCACTCGCATCGGCCCCCGCGGAGAAGGCGGGTTCCGCAGCGTCGCTCCTGGAGACCGGGCAGGAGTTCGGCGGGGCGATGGGAATGGCGGTACTCGGCTCGATCGGCACGGCGGTCTACCGCGCGGACATTCCGGCGTCGGCGCCCCACCAGGTACGGGAGACGCTGGGCGGCGCCCGGGCCGTGGGCGACCCGGGCATGGTGCATCTGGCGCAGGAGGCGTTCGTGCACGGGATGCACTTCGCGGCGGCGGGCGGCGCGGTGCTGCTGCTGGCGGGGGCGGTCCTGGCCGTAGTGCTGCTGCGGGGGCGGAAGAACGCGGTGAGGCATGAGGCGGCCGGTGCTCCGGCGGAGCTGGCGGCGTAGTCCGGGCGGGGCCGGGGCGAATGAGGGTGGCAGGCCGGCGGGGTGGGCGGGACGGAGGAGGCGCAGTGCCGCGCCCGTCCCCCGGCCCGGCGTGGCCGGAACCGCTACCGGGTCAGCAGCTCGGCGCGCCCCCGCGCCCCGTACTCCGCCACCAGCCGTTCCACGTCCTCCGCAGTCAGCTGCCCGTAGCCTCCGTCTACCCCCCGCCACACCGGATCCCCGCAGCGGAAGCCCTCACGGCGCAGCCCCACCCGGTGCACCTTGTTCGTCGCCGTGACCGGCATCGCGGGGACAATGCGTACGTAGGCGGGCGCCATCTTCGTTCCCAGGTCGGGCTGTTCGCGCAGGAAGTCCGCGAAGGCCACCGGATCGAAGGCGGCGCCCTCGCGCAGGGCGAGCGCCGCCATCACCTGGTCGCCGGCCACCGGGTCGGGTACCGCGTACACCGCGACCGCCACCGCGTCCTTCCAGCGGGCGAGGATGTTCTCGATCATGGCGGCGGCCAGGTTCTCGCTGTCGACGCGCAGCCGGTCGTCCGTACGGCCCGCGAAGTAGAGGAAGCCATCGGCGTCGCGGTAGAAGAGGTCACCGGTCCAGTACCAGCCACCGCGTCTGCGGTCCGCGTCGGCGGTCTCGTTGCGCCAGTACCCCTCGAACGGGTTGGGCCCCCGGTTGACCAACTCACCTATCGCTTCAGTGCCGTTGGTGAGGCGGCCGCGCTCGTCGAAGACGGCACGGGGCCGCTCGTCGAGGGTGTCCGGGTCGACCACCGCCAGGTCGTCACCCGGCGCAGCCCGGCCGATCGCGCCCGGGGGTGTGCCTGCGGTGTGCTGGACGGCCGCGCCGCCCTCGGACGATCCGTACCCCTCGATCAGCCGCACGCCGAACCGTTCGGCGAAACGCGCCGCGTCCACCGCCCCCGCCTCCGTACCGAAGCCGGTCCGCAGCGGGTGCGCACGGTCATCGGGGCGCTCGGGGGTGGCCAGCAGATACTGCACGGCCCGGCCGACATAGGTGAAGTACGTGGCGCCGTGGGCCCGTACGTCATCCAGGAAGCGGGAAGCCGAGAAGCGGGGGCGCAGCGCGACGGCGGCGCCCGCCGCCACGGCGGGGGCCCAGTTGGCGATCACCGCGTTGCCGTGGAACAGCGGCATACAGATGTAGTGGACGTCGTCCCCGCCGGTGCCGAAGTGCGTGACCAGGGACTGTCCGGCCGCCGCCAGCCGTCCCTGGGTGCAGATCGCGGCCTTGGGGGCGCCCGTGGAGCCCGAGGTGAAGTAGAGGAGCATCCGTGCGGACGGGGACACCGGCGCCACGACCGCTTCGCCGGGGACGGCGTCCGCGTACGGGGCGAGCAGCTCGCGGTAGGCGTCGGAGTCGGTGACCAGCATGCGTACGCCCGGCAGTTCCAGGCCGTCGAGCAGCGGCAGCAGCTCCCGCGAGGTGATCAGTACCCGGCAGTCGGTGTGCACGATGTCGCGGGCCAGTTCGGCCCCGCGCCGCGTCGGGTTGATCCCGGCGACGGCGGCCCCCGCGAGGGCCGCCGCGCTCAGCCAGAGCGGGAATTCCGGGGTGTTGTGGAGCAGCACCCCGATGTGGGGCTCGGCTCCGGCCGGGAGCAGATCCACGAGAAGCGCGGCCCGCGCGGCAGCGCCCGAGGCGACTTGATGGTGACTCAGAATCAGCTGACCGGATTTCAGGCCGGGCCGCTGGTCGCCCCATTGACGCTGTACGAGCTCCGCGAAGGTGTCTGCGCTCCTCATGGCGCCGCAGGTTAACTGACTACCCGTCAGAACTGAACGCATCCGTCAGGGATTTGAACGGCCGGAAGCGCACCGCCCGTCAGAAGCTGACGTCCGAGCAGGCATAGAACGCGTTGCCCGTGTCGGCGATGTTCCACACGGAGAGGATCATGTGGTGGCCGGTCTTCTGGGTGGGGATGGTGCCCTGCTGCGAGACGGTTCCGGGCGGCTGCTGACCACCGTACGGGACCGTCATGAACGGCTGCGGTTCGAGGTCGGCCCTGGTGAGCGGCTTGGTGTCGTCCCAGCCGTTCTTGGTGATGAAGTACTCGAAGTCGGTCGTGGCGTGCCGGGCGGTGAACTGCCAGCGGAACGTGTACGCCTGGCCGCCCGTCAGCTTGGTGGTGGGCCAGGCGCCGCCGTCCGGCGCCTTCGCCCCGTCGAGCTGGGCGAAGTCGTCGTGCGCACCGGAGCAGATCTTGCCGTCGGCGGGCCCGGCGCCGGGGAAGCCCTTGGGGGCCTCGACGCTCTGCGGTTCGTACTGGATGGCACCGCAGTTGGTGACGGTGCCGTTGGCGCACAGCTTCTGACGGCTGATGGGCTGGTCGGTGTACCCGTGGCTGCTGGCGCTGCCGGTGGCGAGCAGGGAGACGCCCGCCACGGCAAGGCCGACCACGGCCGCACCCAGTTTCTTGCGCATACTGCACTCCTCGGAACGTGGGGGAGTTCGATGTGCCGAGCTGCGGTCTAGACCAAGGCTCAGGGTATGGACACCAGTTCGCCGTGTCCATATCAAACACAGGTCTGCACCAATTCCGAGGGACGGGCAGGAGAAGCGCGGGGGGGCGGACGGGGAGTGCGGGGTAGCGCGGGGGCGGACAGGGAGTGTGGGGAAGCGCGGGGAAGCGCAAGGAGTGCGGGTCAGACCCTGGAGTGGGCTCAGGACGGATAGGAGATGCCGCTGCGCCCCGAGTAGAAGGCGACCGTCAGATCCCTGACGAGCGCGTTGCGCTCATAGCCGTCCAGCTCGACGAGCCCGCGCGCGGTCAGCCGGGTCACCGTGTCGTCCACCGCGTCCACCACCGAGGTCAGCACGGTGTCCCGGTGCCGGGCGTCGATCGCGGCGACCCGGCTCCGCTGCATCGCGCCCGCGACCTCCGGGGCGTACTCGATCCGGGTCGGCTGCGCCGAGAACACCTCGATGCCGACCGGGAACGTCTCCGCCCTCACCATCCGGGTCAGCGCGTCACCGACCGCCTCGCTGTCGCGCAGCGTCGGACCGTCATCGTGGAAGGCGTCGGCCGGCAGCTGCGAGAGCACCCGGGCCATCGCCGCCTCCACCTGCTCGCACAGATACGCCTCGTGGTCCCCCACCGCGTACGCGGCCCTGGCCGTGTCCTTGATCCGCCACACCACCAGGACGACGACGCTCAGGGCCGTGCCGTCGGCGTCGACGACGGGCAGCGGCTCGCTGCGCCAGTGCCGCAGCCGTACGTCGACCCGGCGGCGCAGCACCAGCGGACTCATCCACACCAGCCCGGTCCGCCGCACGCTCCCCCGGTAGTCGCCGAAGAGCGAGAGGACCCACGCGTGGCCAACCCGCCCGCGCCCGAGCCCGCCGAACGCGAGGAGCGCCAGCGCACCGAGCACGGCGAGCACCGCACCCGCCTCGGGCCCGATCCCGTCGTACGGCACCGTGTCCAGCCGCAGCAGTGCGGCCAACGGGGCCGGAACCGCCCCGGCCCTCCACAGCACCACCGCGAAACCGACGAGCGCGACGGCGCCGCCGAGCAGCGCGAGGGCCCCGGGCAGCGAGGCCCCGGGGCGCTCGGCAAGCCGGGGGTCGACGGACGGTGCGGGCCGGACGGAGCCCTGGACGCGGGCGTCCGTCCGGGCCGGCTGCCGCTTCGGCCCGGTGGGAACCCCCGGACGACCCGCGGGCCGCCCGACTGTCCGTACGGCCGTCGCCACGGACCCGGGGGCATCGTCACGGAACAGCAGGTGGACGGGGATCTCGGTCGTGGACTCGTTCATGATGACCGAGGTCCTGCGCATCGCCGGCCGACCCCCGGCCGGCTCCTCGAACCGCCTCGGCTCGACCGGTTCGGCGGACTCGACCTGCTCGGCCCACTCGGTCTGCCCAGCCTGCCCGGCCTGCTCCAGGGGGTCGAACCGCTCAATCGGCCCTGTGGGCCAGTCCGTTGGTCCCACAGGTTCGGCCTGCCCGCCGAGCCCGGCGTGTCCACCGGCTGCTGCTGTCGTCTCGGTCATGCGAAGAGTCGCCTCCATGTCTCGGGGCCGGGATATCCGTTGGCCGCCGCGCCGGTCCATCCCTGGGCCCGCTGGAACGCCTGAACATTGCGCCGGTCTGCTTCGGACCACCGGGGCCCGGGACCGGCCTTGTAGTACTTGCCGAAGCCCTTCTTCACCAGCTGCTTGCCGAGCTGCTTCACGTGGGGACCGGACTGCCCCGGCTTGAAGAACGAGGCACCGGGAAAGGCCTTGCCGCTCGCCGCGCTGCTGGTACGGGCGGGGGTTTTGGTACGGGCGGGGGTGGGGGTGGCCGGACCGGCAGGGGTGGCCGGACCGGTGGGGGTGCTGGTGCCGACAGGGCTGCCGGGGCTGCTCGCGGTGGGCGGATTGCCGGTGCTGGTGGGCTTGTTGGTGCTGGTGGGCTTGTTGGTGCTGGTGAGCTTGCCGGTGTGGGCAGGCTTGGTGGTGGGGACGGGCTTGGTGGTGGGGACAGGTTTGCTGGTGTGCGCGGGCTTGCTGGTGCTGATGGGACTCCCCGCACTACTGCTGCCGGTGGTGGTGCCCTTGCCCTCGGTACGGCCCTTCCCTGCGGTACGGCCCTTCCCTGCGGGCCGGGTGTCCTTGCCGGTGGGTGAGGTCTTCCTGCCGACGGGCGGGATGTTCTTGCCGCCGCCCTTCACCAGCAGGTTCCAGGTGACGGGGCCGGGCATTCCGTCCGCGTCGGAGCCGGTCCACCCCTGGGCTCGCTGGAACGCCTGCGTGGCCCGGCGGTCGGCCTCACCCCACCTCGGGCCGGGGCCCTGCAGGTAGAAACGGCCGCCACCGCGCGCGACGAGCATCCGGCCGAGCCGGGTGACGTTGCCGTTCTTCGCGCCCTTCCCGAAGGACTTCGCCCCGGGGTGGGCGACGGCCGGCCGGGAACCGCCGCTGCCGGCCTTGAGCCCCTTGTAGCGGTAGGGCACATAGCGGCTGGAGTGGGACCAGTAGGCATACGGGGTCGACTGCGCGCGGGTGTGCGGCCGCGTCTGCTCGTACGCCAGGTAGGAGGTGTGGGCGGAGTTGGTCCAGCCACCGAAGATGGTGACGTGGGAGCCCTTGTTGGGGTTCGCCGGGTTGTGGAACAGCAGGATGTCGCCGGGCCGGAGATTGTTCTTGTCTATCCGCACCCCGTACTGGGCCAGGTTTCCCGTCCATTCGCTCCCGCCCAGCCCCCAGGCCATCGAGACGAAGCCGGAGCAGTCCTGCCGGTACCCGTCCTTCCAGTTCTTGTCCATGCGGTACGGGACCTTGGCCGCCACCCACTTCGCGGCGCGGCTGATGATCGCCGACCTGGTGGTGGCGGGCAGCTTCGTGGGCTCGGCGGGCGCCGCGGCCGGCTCCTGGCCCTGGCCGCCGGGGCCGGGGGAGGCAGCCGCCGCCGTCCCCCCGCCGAGTACCACTCCGGCGGCGGTCGCCAGGACGAGCGCGCGCCGCGCGCCGTGGGCCGCCGGATGGCCGCCCTCTCTCAGCGAGAGGGTGTGGAAGGCCGAGCGGCGCCACTCGACGCACCCCGCACAGCCGCAGTCGCTCGCAGGTTCGTACTCCTCGAAGACCGGAACCGTCATACGTGTCCCCTCCGCGTTGGTGAAGTTCCGCAATGACGCATCTGCACGGTCGTCAGCTTCTCAACTATGCGGACGAATCGCATTTTGACGGATTGAATGGGGAGAAAAGGAACATATGACCTGCTGTGAGGTCCGGAGCACCTCCGCCGGTCCGGTAAAGTTCTCCAGGTCAGCAGGCGCCGCTAGCTCAGTTGGTTAGAGCAGCTGACTCTTAATCAGCGGGTCCGGGGTTCGAGTCCCTGGCGGCGCACGCGATACCGAAGCCCCCCACCTCGCGGTGGGGGGCTTCGGTCGTTCTCCCCTCCCCCAGCCACCCGAGCGCGGGGGCTCCGGTCCACTTCATCTCACCTGCACCACAAGGGAGTTGAGGCCCGGATGGGGCACGCCCACGTACCCCGCGCCGGCCCGGTGCACACGGCACACCAGAGGGGCGCCCGTCGGACGCCCCTCTGGTGTTCCCCACGGTGGATCTCAAGTGGATCGAGCGAAACAAATTCGGCCGAGTAGATCAAACAGGTCACAGAGTCCGGGCAGATACCGAACAGACCGGGCGAATCCGGACCAAAACGGCCCGCCACCCACCCGGCCGCTCACTCCAGCCCCTCCTCCTCCGGCCGCTCACTTCTTCGGCACACCCGTGAGGTAGGCCGAAACCACCACATTTGCGCTGTATGCCCGCGTCGTACGGTCGAACGAGCCGCCGCAGGTGATCAGCCTCAGCTCCGCACGGCCGTGCACCCGCTCCCCGTACACCTTCTTCGCATTGAAGTGGCTGCGCTGGAAGACCTGGACATCGTCGATGGTGAACTCGCTGACCGAGCCGTCGGAGCCCGTCACCCGCACCTTCTCGCCAGGACGGACCGCACTCAGGCCGTAGAAGACCGCTTTCCTGGTGTTCGTATCGACATGGCCGACCAGCAGCGCGGCCCCCACGGCGCCGGGACGGGTGCCGGCACCGAACCAGCCGACCTCGCCCGGAGCCCCGAACGGCGGCGGGTCGACCGCACCGTGCGCGTCGAGCCCCCGCGGCACGATCGGGGCGTTGATCCCGACCGAGGGGATCTGCACCCGCCGCGGCCGTTCTCCCGCGAGCGGGTCATGGGCCGGTGGCAGCGTGACGCCGAGCGGGCGGCCCACCGCGGCCACGTCGCCGGTCTTCGGCCCCGAACTCCCCTCGGGGCCTTCGGTGATCTGGCGGCCCCACAGCCACAGCCCGAGCAGCAGTACGGCCCAGGCGACCCCGGTCAGCAGCCGGCCGCTTCCCGATGACGAGCCTTCGGACGACATGTCAGCTGCTGCGCCGGCGCCGGACGCTGCGCCCGGCCACTGCCACGGCGGCGATCCCTGCGAGCACCAGGCCGACGACGGTGTGTCCAGTACCCGGAGCCGCTTCCTGAGCCGCGACCGTGGCGGTGGCCCCGCCACCCGCGTGGACGGGAGCGATCGGGGTGCGCAGCGGCATGGGACGGTGATGGTCGCCGCCCTCCCGGACGACGGTGATCGTGCCGGTCACAACGGTGCGCCCGCACTTGACCTGGACCGTGTAGTCCTTGGACTCCGCGTCGGCGCGGATTCGCGCGGCGGCGTACATGGAGCCCCGGTCGGCGGCGGGCGAGAACTGGGCCTGCGAGTCGAAGGCGTCGGACCTGCCGAACGGCTTGCCGCTCCTGCAGCTCACTCTGAGGTCCACCTCCTCACCGGGGGCGATGACGGACGGGCTGACCGTGACCGTCCCCGAGGACCCTTCGGCCGGAGCCGCGATCGCGGCTGCGGGGAACAGGGCAGCCGCGGCCGCCGTTGCGGCACAGAGAGTGATGGGTATCAGACGCATAGTGAACCTCCTGTTACGAAGGTTGCTGCCTGGGAAGCCATCGCGCATCCCGGAATGCCGCACATACGTCCGATCGGGGCGCCCGCAGCCGATGTCGCCGAAGCGGTTCGCCCCCGTTCCGGCCACCGGACCGGCGTGAATAGGATGGCCGCTCGGAGCCCCCGTACCTTTCGGATCTCCGGTGACCATCCCGCCGAGCCGCCAGGAGCCAGCCCGCATGACAGAGCGCAAGCCCATCGAATCGTGGCTCACGGACATGGATGGCGTACTGATGCACGAGGGCGTCCCCGTGCCGGGAGCCGATGCCTTCATCAAGAAGCTGCGGGACACCGGCAAGCCGTTCCTCGTGCTCACCAACAACTCGATCTACACCCCGCGTGACCTGCACGCGCGGCTACAGCGGATCGGCCTGGAAGTGCCGGTGGAGAACATCTGGACCTCCGCCCTCGCGACCGCGAAGTTCCTGGACAACCAGCACCCGGGCGGCACCGCGTACGTCATCGGCGAGGCCGGGCTGACCACCGCCCTGCACGACGCCGGGTACATCCTGACCGACGCGGACCCCGACTTCGTGATCCTGGGGGAAACCCGGACCTACTCGTTCGAGGCGCTGACGAGGGCGATCCGCCTGATCAACAACGGTGCGCGCTTCATCGCCACCAACCCCGACAACACCGGCCCCTCGCCGGAGGGCGCCCTGCCCGCGACGGGTTCCGTGGCCGCCCTCATCACCAAGGCGACCGGCAAGGACCCGTATTTCGTCGGTAAGCCCAACCCGCTGATGATGCGCACCGGGCTCAACGCCATCGGCGCCCACTCCGAGAGCTCCGCCATGATCGGTGACCGGATGGACACCGACGTGCTGGCGGGACTTGAGGCCGGGATGGAGACCTTCCTGGTACTCACCGGGCTGACCGGCAGGGACGACATCGGCCGCTACCCGTACCGGCCGACCACGGTCGTGGACTCCATCGCCGACCTGGTCGACCTCATCTGACCGGACACTGCCCCGTATCCGTATCCGTATCCGATCGGACGGCCAACCCGGGGGCGCCGGTCCCACCGCTTCAGTGAGACCGGCGCCCCGGCTCGTCACCCTGCGGTGACCCCGACCCCGTCGACCGTCCAGAACCAGTTGTTGCCCCCGGTGTAGCGGAACCGCACCTGCGCGCTGGTGGCCCCGGCCGGGACCTGGAGCGTGAGGTTCTCGACGCGGGACGAGGTGTCCGCGGTGTACGTCCGTACGCTCACCGGGGCCGCGCCGTCGTAGCTGACCAGCACCTCGCCGCGCTGCGGGGCCTCCTGGCGGTAGTAGGTCGTGTACGTGAGGGTCGCCGGGTGCCCGCCCCGCACCCGGTAGGCCGGGCTGATCAGGGTCGAGTCGAAGGTCCCCGTGAAGGACTTGTCCGACCATTCGTCCCCGTCGGCGACCGCGAAGACGCCGCGCGCCCGGACGTTGGACTCGCGCTGCTGGTCCGGTTCGGCCTTCGTCCAGAACTCGTCGGTGGTGAAGGACCAGCCGCGCCACTCGGTGACCCCGCCGGTGCCCATCGCGGAGTTGTCGACCGACCAGCCGGGCGGCGGGGTGTGGGTGAAGCCGATGACGCCCGCCCCGATGCCGCTCTCGTCGACCGGTCCGGTCAGCCGGGGGCGGAGCGCGTCGAAGGCGTCGTCTCCCGGCTGCTGGAGCGGCCTGCCGTCGAGGCCCCAGGCGGGGTCGATGGCGATACCGAGGTGGGCGAGGGCGGAGGCGGCGACATCCGGCATCCGGATGTCGTACCGCGTCGAACCGGCTCCGATCCCGGCGCCCCGCGCTATCAGGAAGGTCTGGCGCTCCTGCCAGCTGGAGCCGCCGTGGCCGCCGGGGTCGGTGTGGCCGTGGTCCGCGGTGACCATGATCAGCCAGTTCTCCGACGCGTACGTCTTACGGGCCTCGATCGCGGCGACGAACTGCCCGACCGAGGTGTCCACGGCGTGGATCGCGTCGAGGTACTCCTGGCTGGCGGCGCCGTGTTCGTGGCCCGCCTCGTCCACGCCGTCGAGCTGGACGAAGTGCGCGTCGGAGTTGCCGGTGGCGAGTTGGCTCACCAGCCGCGAGGTGGTCCCGGTGTCGTACTCGGCGCTCGGGGTGTTGACGCGGGTGTCCACCTTCGAGGAGAAGACCGTGGTGGTGATCGGGTTCCAGGACGCGATGGCGTAGGTGCCGAGGGCCGGCCGGGCGTTCTCGACGCGGGTCAGGAAGTCCGGGTACTGAGCGAAGTTCTGGCCGGCGAAGGTGTTGTCCATCACCTTGTGCTTGTCGGGCCAGACGCCGGTGATGATCGTCGACCAGCCGGGCCCGGAGAGCGTGGGGGCGAAGGGCGCGGCGTACAGCGGGGATGCCGCGGTCAGACCTGCGGCCCGCAGCGCCTTGAGGTGCGGTGCGTCGGCCACTTCGATCTTGCTGAGCAGGGTGCCGTCCAGGCCGATGACCAGGACCTTGGGCTTTCTGTCCGCGGCGCGGGCGACCTGGGCGAGGGGGCCCGCCGCGACGGCGAGGGAGGCGGCGCCGATGAGGAGGGAGCGGCGCGACAGCTGCGAAGACACGTGATCCTCCGGTGAGGGGTGGGGTGCTGAGGGTGCGGGCAGCCCAACGGCCCTGTCGGGACAGGGGCGTTGAGCAAAGGACTAGACCCGTTATCTTTTCGCAATAGATCGCTGACGGCCAGACGCGTGCGGTGAAGTTCTCACCAACACCCGGTTCCCGGGCGGTTGTTCAGTGGCCACAGTGATCAGCTGTGGGTGGCGGACTGCCAGTCCCCGACGTACGACGTGAGGTTCTTGGAGATGTCGTTCCAGTCGGGTGCGAAGACGTCGACGCCCTTCATCAGTGCACTCAGCGCGGTCGCGTTGGCGTCGGTGGCCTTGACGTCCTGGCGGGACGAGAAACCGCCGCCGATCTCGCTGACCTCCTTCTGGGCCTGCTCGGCGAGCATGAAGTCCAGCAGCTTCTTGCCGTTCGCCGAGTGCGGCGCCTTGCTGACCAGACCGGCCGCGTACGGCAGCGCGAAGGTGGTCGGGCTGCCGCCGCCCGACTTCGCCGGGAACCAGATGCCCAGGTTCGGCATGGTCTTCGACTGCGCGTAGCTCATCTGGACATCGCCGTTGGCGGCCAGGATCTCGCCCTTGTCCACCTTGGGCGCGAGCTTGCCGGTCGAGGCGGACGGGCCGACGTTGTTCGCCTGGAGCTTGCCCAGGAACGCCATGGCCGCCTTCTTGGAGCCGAAGTCGTGCATCGCCTTGATGAGTACGGCGGTGCCGTCGCCCGCGACACCCGGTGTGGAGTACTGGAGCTTGTTCTTGTACTTACCGCTGAGCAGTTCGTCCCAGGTGGTGGGGGCGGTCTTGAGCTCCTTCTTGTTGTAGACGAAGCCGAAGTAGTTGTTGACGACCGAGGTCCAGGTCCCGTCGGTCCCCTTGTCGGCCGGGGCGACCTGGCCCGAGCCCTTGGGCGCGTACTTCTGGAGCAGCCCCTTGGCGTCGGCCTGCTGGATGAACGGCGGGAGGGTGACGAGCACGTCGGCCTGGGTGTTGGACTTCTCGCGGACCGCGCGCTGCACGACCTCGCCGGAACCGCCCTCCACGTAATTGACCTTGATGCCCGTCTGCTTCTGGAAGTCCTTGAAGACCCGGTCGTACCAGCCGTCGTTGTTCTCGCCCTTGAGGCCGTCGGCACTGTAGACGGTGACGACCTTGGCGTCGGACGCCGAAGAGGAACCACCGCAGGCGGAGAGGGAACCCGCGAGGACCAGGGCCCCGGCGACGGCGGCGAGCGGCTTGATGGAGTGGCGCATAACGTTTCGTGTCTCCTGGGGTTCTGGGTTCTGGGTGCTGGGTTCTGGAGTCAGGTGAAGTCGGTTGCCGGCAGAGCAGGTTCAGCGGTAGGACGCCCTGGTCCGGATGCGGGAGACCCCGGACAGGACCAGCAGCGTCGCCGCCATGAGGACCACGGCGACCGCCGCGCCCGTGAAGAGCGAGCCCCGGTCGGTGGTCGCGAAGATCTGGACGGGAAGCGGAGTCCAGTCGGGCGGGTAGAGCATCATCGTGGCGCTCAACTCCCCCATGGACAGGGCGAAGCAGAGCCCGGCCGCCGCTGTCAGGGACGGCAGCAGCAGCGGCAGTCTGACCCGCCACAGCACGTACGAGGGACGGGCCCCCAGGGAGGCCGCGGCCTGCTCGTACACCGGGTCGAGACGCAGGATGGCAGCCGAGACCGACTGGTGGGCGAACGCCGTGACAAGAATGGTGTGCGCCAGGATCACGATCGTGGAGGTGCCGTTGAGCAGGACCGGCGGCTTGCTGAACGCCACCAGCACGGCGAGGCCCACGACCACCGAGGGCACCGCGACCGGCAGCATGAACAGGGCGTCCATGAAACGCCGTCCGCGCCTCTTCAGTGCGGCCCCGGCGAGCGCCGCCCAAGTCCCGATGGTCAGCGCGAGCACGCTCGCGCACACGGCGGTGACCAGGCTGGTGGTCAGGGCCTGAAGGGAGTCCCCGCTGGTGGCGGCCGCGTAATGGCTCACGGTCGCGCCCGAGGGGAGGGCCCCCGACCAGTTGGTGGCGAACGAGGCCAGCAGGATCACCAGGAGCGGCAGGGCGAACAGGGGCAGGAAGAGGGCGAAGAAGAGGACCCAGGTGGTCCACTTGCCCGTACGGCTATGCACCAGCACGGCGCGCCACCATCCGGTAGAGGGAGTAGAGCCCGACGGAGATCGCCACGTTGACGACGGCGACCACGCACGCGGCCGGGTAGTCGGATTCGAGGATCGCCTTGCTGTACACGAGCATCGGCAGGGTCGTCACGCCCTTGGCTCCGGTGAAGAGCACGATGCCGAACTCGTTGAGGCACATCACCAGCACCAGGCTGCCGCCGGCGGCGAGCGCGGGCAGCGCCTCGGGCAGGATGATCCGCCGCACGATCCGGGCCGGGCCGGCGCCCAGCGACGAGGCCACCTCCAGCTGCGCGGTGTCGAGCTGGGAGAAGGCCGCGAGCAGTGGCCTCATCACGAACGGCGTGAAGTAGGTGATCTCCGCGAGGAGTACGCCCCACGGCGTGGTGAGGAACTGGAACGGCCCCTGGTGCGCGCCGGTCATGTCCGTCCAGGCGCCGTTGGCCATGCCGACCGAGCCGTAGACGAAGAGCAGCGCGAGCGTGATCAGGAAGGACGGGAAGGAGAGGAAGACATCGATGAACCGGGCGACCGCCTTCCCGCCGGGGAAGGGCACGAAAGCGATCACCACGGCGAGCGCGAAGCCGAGGACGAGACAGCCGGCGGTGGATCCGACGGCCAGCCAGACGGTCGTCGTCAGCGCCTGGCGGAACGCGTCGGATGCGAAGACCTGGGTGTACGGGGCGACGGACATGCCGCCCGTGTCGGGGGTGAAGGACTGCTGGACGACGAGCGCCAGCGGGTAGAGGAAGACCAGCGCCAGCACGGTGACGGGCGGCAGCGCCCAGAGCCAGCGGGGCAGTGAACGGGGCGCGGCGGGGGCGGTCCGGGCGGTCGCCGCGACCGCTGTGGCGCTAGCCATCGGACACTCCCGCGCCCGCGTTCGCCGGTGTTGATGCCCCTGCGGCCCTGTCGGCGATACCGCCGGGTGTCGTCGGGTCCGGTGTGGCGGTAACCGCTGCCGTCCCGCCCAGTGACCCGCCCGGTGTCTCCCCCGCTGTCACGCCTGCTGTGAGCAGCACCGCGTCCTCGGCGGCGAAGTGCAGCGTCGCCGCGTCGCCCAGCGCCGGGGTCTCGCGCAGTTCGCGCACATCGGCCTTGACCCGGTGGCCGTCCACGTCGACGAGCAGCCGGTGGGTGGAGCCGCGCCACTGGACCTCGGCGATCCTGCCGCGCAGGGCGTTCGGGCCCTCGCCCAGCCCGACCAGATGCGGGCGTACGCACAGGGTGGCCGTGGCGCCCGCGGTGGCGCCGTCCGTACCGGTCACGGTCAGCTCCGTACCGGCGAAGGAGACCACGGCGCCGCCGTCGGCGCCTGCTGCCGCGCTCCGTACCGTGACCGGCAGGAGATTGGCGTTGCCGACGAAGGAGGCGGTGAACTCGGTGCGGGGGCGGCGGTACAGCTCCTGCGGGGTCCCGCAGTCCTGGAGCCGGGCGCGGTCCATCACAGCGATACGGTCAGCCAGCGTGAGCGCCTCGACCTGGTCGTGTGTGACGTAGAGGATCGACACCTCGGGCAACTCACGGTGCAGTCGGGCCAGTTCGGCCAGCATCCCGGACCTCAGCTGGGCGTCGAGTGCGGAGAGCGGCTCGTCGAGGAGCAGTACCCCGGGCCGGATGGCCAGGGCCCGCGCGATGGCGACGCGCTGCTGCTGGCCGCCGGAGAGTTCGCGCGGGTAGCGCTTGGCGTAGGAGGCCATGCCCGTCATCCCGAGCGCTTCGGCGACGCGCTCCGGGATCTCGCCCCTGGACACCTTCTGCGCCCGCAGGCCGAAGGCGACATTGTCCTCGACGCGCATGTGCGGGAAGAGCGCGTACTGCTGGACGACCATGCCGACGCCCCGCCGGTGCGGGGGCAGTTGTGTCACGTCGCGGCCACCGATGAGGACCCGCCCGGCGACGGGCTGGACGAAGCCGGCGACGGCGCGCAGGGCGGTGGTCTTGCCCGATCCCGAGGGGCCGAGCAGGGCCATCACCTCACCGGGCTCGACGGTCAGATCCAGCGAGTCCAGAACGGTGGTCCCGCCGCTCCTGCCCCTGGCGCCGTACGCGACCGAGACCCCGTCGAAGCGGATGCCGCTGGTGGTGCCGGCGCTGGTGCTGGTGCTGCTGGTGCTGCTGGTGCTGCTGGTGCTGCTGGTCATATCTGCACCGGCGGGGCCAACCGTGCCAGCAGATCGGGCAGTTCGGCGACCGAGCCCAGGACATGGGTGGCGCCGTGCTGCTCCAGCTGACCGCGGTCGTGGGCGCCGGTAAGGACACCGGCCACCACACGGGCCCCGGACCGTACGCCGCTGAGCATGTCGTACGAGGTGTCGCCCGCGACCGCGAGCTGCTCCACCCCGTCCACAGCCCCGGTCCGCAGGAACGCCGCGAGCACCATGTCCGGGTAGGGCCGTCCGCGACCGCCCGCGTCGGCCGGGCAGAGCGTCAGCTCGACCAGGTCCTGCCAGCCGAGCGCGGCGAGGATCGCGTCCTGGGTGGCCCGGGCGAAACCGGTGCTCAGGACCACGGTCCGGCCCTCGCCCTGCATCCGCTCGATGGCTTCGCGTGCGCCGGGGACGGGAGCGATGTGTCCGGCGCCGACCTGCTCGCCGTACGCCTCCTCGAAGGCGGTGTTGGCCTGCCGGGCCTTCTCCTCATCGCCGAAGAGGTGCCGGAAGACGGAGATCTTGGACTCACCCATGGTGGCGCGGACATGGTCGAGCATCGAGTCCGGTTCGGCGCCCATCCGCCGGGCCGCGGCGGCGAAGGCCCGCTCGACGAGACCCCCGTCGGCGACGGTGGTGCCCGCCATGTCGAGCACCACCAGATTGATCGGCTTGTTCACGGTCAACTCACTCACCATCCGAGGTCGTTCGCGGTCTTTTCGGCTATCGCCGGGGAACAGGTCATGCCGCGCCCGCCGGGCCCGGTGACCAGCCACACGCCGTCGCGCACCTGCTCGCGGTGGATGACACGGGCGGTGTCGGTGCACTGCGCGTACACCCCGGCCCAGCGGTGGCGGATCTTCGGCAGCGGGCGCCCGAGGAAGGACTCGGCGACGCGGGCGACGTGCTCGTACGGCTCTTCGCGCACGTCGAAGGCGAAGGGGTGCTCGTACTCATGGGTGTCGCCGATGGTCAGCCCGCCGTCCGCACGCTGCACCATCAGCAGCTGCATCCGGTGTGCGGCGGCCACCGGGTCCTGGGCCTGCTGCGCGTTGAGCGCGTCGAGGGCCCCGGAGGCGTACGCCGGGTAGTAGCGGAAGGAGTCGGCGTCGGCCACGGACGTGGTGAGGCGCTCGCCGAGCGGTTCGGTCTGCATCATCTGGAGGCGGACCCGCCGGACCGGCAGCTCGGGGGCGAGTTCGCGCACCAGACCGCCGAGCCAGGCCCCGGTGCAGAGGACGACGACGTCGCCGGTGTGCACATCACCGTGGTCGTCGCGCACCGAGCCGGCGCCGACGACGGCACGGACCTCACGCCCGCCGATGTAGGTGTATCTCCCGGATGCCAGTAGGGCCTTCTTCAGCTCCAGCTGGGCGGTGCGCGGCTCCACGGCCGCGTCCTGCCCGCACCACAGGGCCGCCTCGAACTCACCCCGGAGGGCCGGGTTGATCTCGCGCGCCTCCTGCGCGGTCAGCAGCCGGTACCCGCGCGCCGCCGCGTCGTCCCGCTTCGACGCGGCCTCCGCGACGTCCCGTTCCAGGGAGTTCCGTACGGGGGTGAGCGACCCGGTGGCACGGAAGCCGATACCCGGCACCCGCTTCCCGATCTCCTCCCAGAGCTCCCGGGCGCGCAGCGCGGTCGCCAGCTCCTCCCCGCCGGCCCGCCCGCTGACCCACACCTGCCCGAAGTTACGGAGCGAGGCGCCCCGCGCCTCGGTCTCGCGCTCGATCTGTACGACCTCGTGGCCGCGTTCCACTGCGTGCCAGGCGTGCATGGTTCCCACCACGCCGGCTCCTACGACGATGACTCTCACGACGGCAACGCTGCTGGGAGCGGGTGTCCCGGTACCGACCCCAGGGCAACGGCACGGTGAACAGCCCCACAAGTCTGGACTAGACCCGTTATGTTTCTGTTACCGGAGTGGCCCGGGTACGGGCGCGGTGCGGGCGTCCCGGATCAGCCCGGCGCGAGGTGGGTGGTGAAGCTGAACCGGTCACCCCGGTAGAGCGTCCGTACACGCTCCAGGGGCAGCCCCTCCGTGTCACGGGAGACCCGGTGGATCAGCAGCATCGGCAGCGCGGGCGGCGTTCCGATGAGCAGCGCCTCGCGCGGGGTGGCCAGGACCGTCTCGATCCGCTCGTCGGCGTCACCGAAGACGATGCCCTGCCGGTCGCGGAGGAAGCCGTAGAAGGAGGAGTCGGGGTCGAACTCGCTTTCCAGGGAGGGGACTCGGGCCACCGCGACATAGGTGCTCTCCAGGCCGACCCGTTCGTCGTCCGCGAGCAGCACCCGCTCCAGATGCCAGACCGGCTCACCCCGGCCGAGCCCGGTCTCGGCGGCGAGCGCTTCGGGGCAGGGGAAACGGTCCAGCGAGATGAGATGGCGCCCCGGGGTGCGGCCCTGGCGGCGCACTCCCTCGGTGTAACTCGCCAGCGACAGCGGCTGTTCGAGCTTGGGGCCCGCGACGACGGTCCCCCGCCCCTGCCGCCGCAGCCGCCCCTCCAGGACCAGTTCGCGCAGCGCCTGCCGTACGGTCTCGCGGGACACCTCGTACCGTACGGCCAGAACGCGCTCGGTGGGCAACGCCTCGCCCTCGCCCAACTCCTCCATGAGCAGCGAGACATGAGCCTTGACCGCGTAGTACTTGGGGATGCGGCCGTGCTCCGGGATGCCGGAGCGGATCGGTGCGCCAGGTGCCTGGCTGTGCGGGTAGTCCACGGGGCGATGGTCCCAGACCAGGGTGAACGGGCACGCCACGGCGGTGGTGCCGCTGTTGTACTCCGACGGGCTGTACCGCGACGGGCTGCGCTGCTGCTGGATCTGCTGCTACTGGATGTGCTGCTGCCGGCGGCGCTGGATTCTCGGGCGCCGTGATCCCACGACCAGAGCCGCGCCGAGCAGGACGCTGGTGCAGGCGATGGTGCCCAGCGTGCGCAGCCGGTGCGAACCGGTCCTGGCGAGCTCACCGGCGAAACGGTGGGCACCGTTACGGGGGCCGACCTCGGGCCCCACGCCGATCCGGCCGCCGATGTCCCCGTTGTGTTCCCGGCCGGGAATGCGTTCCCCGGGTACGCGCTCGCCGGGGACGTCCGTCCTGGTGGGGTCGGCGGGCGGGGCGCCGTCGATGGCGAAGCTGTAGTCGTCGGATTCTCCGACCCAGTCACCGTCGTCGCCGTGCCGCCGGACGACCGCGGCGTTGGCGGTGACGTCGTCCGGGGTGGTGCCATCGGCGAAGGCGAGCCGGACCGGGACGGAGACGGTCCGCCCCGCCGGAATGTCGAAACCGCCGACCCCGGCAGTCTTGTCGGTCCCGGCAGCCCCGTCGGCCTTGCCCGCCTTATCGGTCCCATCGGTCCCATCAGTCCCGTCGGTTCCGTCGGTTCCGTCCCCGAACGGGCCGATGTGCTCGTCCTCGTCGGTGGTCGTGAAGGGCACGGGCCGCCAGCGGTGCGCGGCGGGGTCGTTGAACTCCAACTGGATCTGACTGTCCTTCAGTTCCCTGCCCCGGTCGACGAGGACAACGACCGGGTGGATGTCCTGGCAAGCGCCGTCGGAGGTGTTGGTCAGTTCGAGCGACCAGGTGTCGTACGCGCCGCCGGGCACATACGAGGTCGGACCGCCGTGGATCCTGGCCTCGACCGGGAAGGCGGAGCCGTCCCGGTCGGCACAGACGGGCGCGGAGTCGCTTCCGTCCCGGACAGCGGCATTCCGCGCGGTGACGTCCTGCGCGATGGCCGGTGGCGCGGCCGCAAGCAGCAGCAGGGCGGCCAGAGCAGAGGTGGCGGCGGCCGGGGCCGCTCCGGTGGGGAGGGCACTGCGCAGTCGCATGGGGACGCCTTTGCTGATCGCGTAGGTCCGGGCTCCGTACACCGAACCGCACCACGCCGCCCCGCCGGGCCCGCCACGACCACGTACCGCCGAATGCCCCGGACCTTCCCGCCTGATCAGCCCATTGTCATCAAGTCCTACGGGCGTTGAACGGCACCGCCGCCCGCCCGAAGTGCCCGAACACCGGGGCGAGCGCCAGCTGTGCCGCCCCCTCGGCGACGAGCCGTCGCCCACCACCCGCCGCCGCCACCGGGACCGCCTCCGCGCCGCCCGCGTGCCGGGCCCGCTCGGCGAGTACGGCGCCCACGCCCCGTACGAAGACATCCGGGGCGGCGTCCACCGTACGGCCGCCGAGCAGCACCCGGTCGACGTCGAGCAGCCGTACGAGATTGGCCGCGCCGACACCGAGGAAGCGCGCGGCGGCCGCGTGGTCGCCCCCGGCGACGGCGGCCAGGCAGAGCGCCTCGACGCAGCCCCGGCCGCCGCAGCCGCACAGCGGGCCGTCGAGCTGCACGGTCTGGTGCCCGAACTCCCCGGCGCCGGTACGCGGCCCCCGGTAGAGCGCGCCGCCGAGCACCAGACCGGCGCCGAGCCCGGTCCCGAGATGCAGATAGGCGAACGAGTCGCCCGGTCCACGCAGCGCCAGGCCGAGGGCGGCCGCGTTGGTGTCCTTGTCGAGGACGACGGGCAGGCCGAGGCGTTCCGCGAGCGCGTCGCGCAGCGGATAGCCGTCCCACTGCGGGAATCCGGTGACCCGGCGCAGCACCCCGGTGTCGTGGTCGAGGGGACCGGGGGCGGCGACCCCGACGCCCAGGACCGCGGGCCGGCCGCCGACGGCATCCGTCCCGCCCGTGCCCACCCCCACCGGCGACACCGCTCCGGCCGCCACTCGTGGCACCTCGCCCGCCCTCACCCGGGACACTCCATCGGCCACCACCCGGGACACCGCATCGGCCACGGCCCCGGCCACCGCGTCGGCGCCCGCCCCGAAGTCCAGCTCCGTGCTCCGGTCGGCGACGACCGCCCCCGCCAGGTCCACCAGCACCGCGCTCACCCGGTCCCGGTCCAGATGCAGCCCGACCGCGTACGCGGCGCCCGGCACCAGACGCAGCACCGTGCGCGGCTTGCCTCCCGTGGAGGCCCGGTGGCCCGCTTCCGCCGCGAAACCATCCGCCCGCAGCCGCGCGGTGATCTTGCTGACGGCCTGCGGGGTGAGGCCGGTCCGCTCGGCGAGTTCGAGGCGGCTGATGCCTGCCTCCCCCGCCGTACGCAGCAGTTCGAGCACGAGCGCCGCGTTATGGCTGCGCAGCGCGGGCAGGTTGGCGCCGGACCCGGCGGTTTCGCTCCTGTTCACGCCCCCATTGTGCGGCACACTTGCACTTTGGCAACACCGTTGCTTAAGTGGTTGGCATGACTGCTCGCATGACCGCTCGCACGACTGCGGACCCGCTCCGCGTCGGACTCGTCGGCTACGGCCTCGCGGGTTCCGTCTTCCACGCACCGCTGATCTCGGCCACCGACGGCCTGGTTCTCGACACCGTCGTCACCTCGAACGAGGAGCGCCGGGAGCAGGCGCGCGCCGAGTTCCCCGGCGTCCGGTTCGCCGGCTCCCCGGACGAGCTCTGGCCGTACGCGGACGAGCTGGATCTGGTCGTGATCGCGTCCCCGAACCGGACGCATGTACCGCTCGCGACCGCCGCGATCCAGGCCGGGCTGCCGGTCGTCGTGGACAAGCCGCTCGCGGGCTCGGCTGCCGAGGCCCGCGAGCTGGCCGCGCTCGCCGATGAACGCGGCCTACTGCTCTCCGTCTTCCAGAACCGCCGCTGGGACAACGACTTCCTGACTCTGCGGGAGCTGATCGCCGAGGGCCGGCTGGGCGAGGTCCAGCGTTTCGAGTCCCGCTTCGAGCGGTGGCGCCCGCAGCTCAAGGGCGGCTGGCGCGAGTCCGGCGACCCGTCGGATATCGGCGGGCTCCTCTACGACCTGGGCAGCCACATCGTCGACCAGGCGCTGGCCCTCTTCGGCCCGGCCGTCCGGGTGTACGCGGAGTCGGACGTCCGCCGCCCCGGCGCACGCGCCGACGACGACACCTTCATCGCCCTCACCCATGCGAACGGCGTCCGTTCCCATCTGTACGCCTCCGCCACCACCGCCCAGCTCGGCCCGCGCTTCCGGGTGCTCGGCTCGGCGGCCGGCTATGTGAAGCACGGGCTCGACCCCCAGGAGGCGGCGCTGCGCGAGGGCGTGCGCCCCGCGACCACGGCGCACTGGGGCGTGGAGCCCGAGTCGCTGTGGGGCCGCATCGGTGCGGGCGAGTCCCCGCTGACGGGCGGCGGTTCGCCCGTACCGACCCTGCCCGGCGACTACCCGGCGTACTACGCGGGTGTCGCGAAGGCCCTGCGCGACGGCGGCCGGCCGCCGGTCACGGCGGACGAGGCTGCGGCGACGCTGGACGTCATCGAGGCCGCGCGGACCTCCGCGCGCGACGGCGTCACGGTGGAGCTGTAAGCGCCGCCTGACCACCCGACCGTACGGTGGCAAAGGCCAACGCCCTTTTTCGGAAAGGCTGTTCGCGCTCTCCGGCCGGGACGCACTCGTACGGCCCGGACCGGATCAGCGGCCGTACGCCCGCAGGAAGACCTGCACCCCGACTGCCGTGATCCGGTCGGTCTCCTCCGGGGGCAGCGGGCTGATGCCCCAGTACGACCGGTGCACGATGTCGGTCGACGTCAGCGTCATGAAGTGCGCGGCGGCCTGTGCGGGGTCGCCGCGCACATCGACCAGCTCCGCCGCGTCCAGCGCGGCCATCGCGACGGCGAACTGCCGCACCACCGCACGCGGCCCCGCCTCCTGCCAGGCGTCCAGGACCTCGGCCGGGACATGTCCGGCCTCCGCATAGATGTGCCGCACCAGCGAGAAGTGGTTGCGGAACTCCGCCATCAGGCCGACCCAGGCACGGGCGAGAGCCAGCAGGTCCCGCTCCAGATCCGCCGCGCGCGGCAGCCGGTCCACGTCCAGATACCTTTTCAGCAGGGCCAGTTGAGCGTCCCGCACCTGGCCGGAGCTCCACTGCACCACCGTACGGAAGAGCTCTTCCTTCCCGCCGGGGAAGTGGTTGTACAGGGTACGAGTGGAGGCGCCGGCCTCGGCGGCGATCGTGTCGATGCTCGCGCGTGAGTAACCGTCCCGCCCGAACACCTCGCAGGCGGCGTGCGAGATCGACGCCGCCTTGTTCGTCCTGGCGCGGCGCGGCGCGGCCGCCGCCTTCCCCCCGGTACCCGTGCTGGTCATCGGCGCTCCTTCATCATGGGCATCACCCTATCTACAACGTGCGTTGCAATTTCCACAACGTGCGTTGTAGCTTACTGGATGTGGCCGCAGAACGCGGCCCCATCACACGACGCCCAGGGGGACTCCCATGCCCGAGACCGACATAGAGACGGCGAACGCTTCCCGGACCGGGGCTGCGACCGGAACTGCCGCCGGGACTGCTCCCGGGTCCGCCCCCGCCGGTGGCGGCGTCTGCCGGGACTCCGCCCTCCGGGTCGCCGTCATCGTCGGGAGCGTCCGGGGCGGCCGTCTGGGGCCGACGGTCACCGACTGGTTCACCGGCGCCGTCAGCGACCGTACGGACATCGAGCTGGACGTCGTCGACGTCGCGGAGCTGGAACTCCCGGTGCACATGCCCGGCTGGGACGGCCTGCCCGCCACCTCTGCGGAGACCCGGGCGGCGCTGGGCGACGTCAGCCCGAGGCTGGCCGGGGCGGACGCGTTCGTCGTCGTCACGCCCGAGTACAACCACAGCTTCCCGGCCTCGCTCAAGAACCTCATCGACTGGCACTACAGCCAGTGGCAGGCCAAGCCGGTCGGCTTCGTCTCGTACGGCGGGCTCGGCGGCGGGCTGCGCGCGGTCGAGCAGCTGCGGCAGGTCTTCGCCGAGCTGCACGCGATGACCGTGCGGGACTCCGTCAGCCTGCATGGGCCGTGGTCCGGGCTCGGCGCGGACGGCAAGCCGCTCGACGAAGCGGTCTGCGCGGGCGCCGCCAAGGGCATGGTCGACCAGCTGGTCTGGTGGGGCCGCGCGCTGCGCACCGCCCGCGCCGACCACCCGTACGGCAGCTGACCGGGCCTGCCATGCCTACCGCAGACCTCCGCGCCGGAGCGGCTCCCGGGCTGACCGGCATCCTCACCGTCGTCATCGTCGGCTCGGTCATGGCCGTGCTGGACGTGACCATCGTCAACGTCGCCCTGCACCCGCTCGCCGTCGCGTTCGGGGCCCCGGTCAGCACCGTCCAGTGGGTGTCGACCGGCTACACGCTGGCGCTCACCGCCGTCATCCCGCTCGCGGCCTGGGCCATGCGCCGCTTCGGCGCCAAACGCACCTATCTCACCGCCATCGCCCTCTTCGCCTTCGGCTCCGGGCTGGCCGCGCTCTCCTGGAACATCGAAACACTGGTGCTCTTCCGGGTGGTCCAGGGGCTCGGCGGCGGGCTGCTGATGCCGGTCGGTATGGCGATGGTCGTCCGCGCCGCCGACCGCGAACGAATGGGCCGCCCGATGGCGCTGCTCGGCATCCCCGTACTGATCGGGCCGGTGAGCGGTCCGGTACTCGGCGGCTGGCTGATCGACGCCGCGTCCTGGCACTGGATCTTCCTGGTCAACCTGCCGATCGGCGCGGTGGCCCTGGTGCTCGCGGCGCGGCTGCTGCGCCGCGACGAGCCGCAGCCGGCGCAGCCGCTGGACGTACCCGGACTGCTGATGCTCTCGCCGGGTCTCGCCCTGCTGATCTACGGCCTCTCCACCGGCGGCGCGCACGCCGGCTTCACCTCGCCGGGGGCGCTGCTGCCGGCCGTCGCGGGGCTGCTGCTGACCGCGGGGTTCGTCGTACGCGGGCTGACCGCCCGGTATCCGCTGCTGAAGCTGCGGCTGTTCCGCGACCGTACTTTCGCTGCGGGGATCGCCACAATGGTCCTGTTCCCCTGCGGCTACTTCGGCTCGATGCTGCTCACGCCGATGTACTACCAGACGGCGCGCGGCCTGAGCGCCACCCGGGCCGGGCTGCTCGGCATCCCGCTCGCGGTCGCCGTCGGTATCTCGATGCAGATCGCGACCCGGCGGACCGACCGGGTGTCCCCACGGCTGATCGTGGTCTCCGGCATCGCGGTGGCCGCTCTCGGCCTGTCGCTCTTCGCCGTGCAGGTCGGTCCTGACACTCCGTACTGGCGGCTGTGCGCGGCGATGCTGGTGATGGGGTCGGGCGTCGGCATGGTGATGATGCCCGTCAACACGGTGGCGACCCGCGGGCTGGCCCCCGACGACGTGCCGTCGGGGAGCACGGTGCTGAACATCGTCTCGCAGGTCGGCACATCGGCCGGTACGGCGCTGGTCTCGGTCCTGCTGGCGTCCCGCCCGTCCGGTCCGCCGGGCGGCGCGGGACGGGCGGACGCCTTCCAGTTCACCTACTGGTGGGCGGTCGGGCTGCTGGCCCTGGCAGCCGTACCGGCACTGCTGCTGCCGAAGGGCCGCCGCGCCCCCGCGGAGGGTCCGGCGGAACCGCTCCGCCGGCCGGCCCCGGACCGGAGGACCCCGGCCTGAGCCGGGCGGGGTGACGACCGGGGGCCGTGCAATCGGGGGCCCGACGCCCAGCGGGGGCGGCCCGCGGGCCGGTGGCCGCCCACCGGCCCGCAGCCGGTCCGGAGCAACAGACCGGGCCGCCCGCAGCCATCCAGTAACAGGCCCGAGCCCCCGCAGACGGCCCGCAGGCGGCCGGACCTGCCGCTACGCGTCCTTGAGCGGCTGCCGCTGCCGTCCGAGCCCTTCGATCTCCAGCTCCACGACGTCCCCGGCCCGCAGATAGGGCTTGGGTTCGGGCTGCCCCATCGCCACCCCGGCAGGCGTACCGGTGTTGATGACATCGCCCGGATACAGCGTCATGAAGTGGCTCAGGTACCGCACCACTTCACCGACCGGGAAGATCTGGTCGGCGGTCGTGCCGTCCTGCTTCAGCTCGCCGTTCACCCACAGCTTCAGCGGGAGCGCCTGCGGGTCGGCCACCTCGTCGGCGGTCACCAGCCACGGGCCGAGCGGATTGAAGGTCTCGCAGTTCTTGCCCTTGTCCCACTGGCCGCCGCGCTCGATCTGGAAGGCCCGCTCCGATACGTCGTGCGCGATCGTGTACCCGGCGACATGGCCGAGCGCCTCCTCCGCCGACCCGAGGTATCGGGCCGTACGCCCGATGACGACGGCCAGCTCGACCTCCCAGTCGGTCTTCTCGCTGCCGCGCGGTACGAGCACGGTGTCGTCGGGGCCGACCACGGTGTCCGGCGCCTTCATGAAGACGATCGGTTCGGCGGGGATGGCCGCACCCGTCTCCGTCGCATGGTCGTGGTAGTTCAGCCCGATACAGACGACCTTGCCGATCCGGCCGACCGGCGGCCCGATCCGCGGCGCGTCGCCTTCGATGGCGGGCAGCACACGGGCCGCGGCGGCGGCCCGTATCCGGTCGAGCGCCGCCTGGTCGGCGAGCAGCCCTCCGTCGATGTCCGTAACCAGCGCGGAGAGGTCACGGAGGGTTCCGTCGGCGTCGAGCAGTGCGGGGCGCTCGGCCCCGGCCGTTCCGACACGCAGCAGCTTCATGGTCAGTCTCCCAACGATTGGACCGGTCCGGCCGATGGGTTGCGGCCATCGGGGGATTGGCTGATCCTCCAAGTTCGAGGTCCAGGCCGCAAGACCCCGTTCACAAGGTGGACCGCCGGGCTCCGCGATGGCGCCCGGCCGAGCCGCAGCTCAGGCCGGTGCGGAGGCCGGGCCGCCCGGTCGGACGGCCCCCTGCACGGGGATCGGCCGGACCGCTACATCGGGCTGGCGACGGCTGCCGCGGCGGGCATCGTGTCCCGGTAGAGGAAGGCGCGCTCGACGGCGGTCCAGGTGGTGCTGGTGACGACGTACAGCGCGGCCGCGAGCGGCACGTAGGACACCGTGAGCAGCGTCATGAACGACATCAGCGGCATCACCTTGCTCATCGCGCCCATCACACCGGCGCCGGGCCCCTCGGCGGCGGGGGTCGGAGAGGCGGCCATCATCCGCTTGGTACGGCCGTAGTTGAAGGTGGCCACGGCGGTGACGATCGCGAAGAGCACCAGGTAGATGACGCCTTGTTCGCCGAGGAGCCCGCCGTGCCCGATCGCGTCCCGCAGCCGGCCGCCGAGGGGGCTGCCCATGAGGGTGTGACCGAGCAGGGAGTTGGACGAGCCGCCGATCTGCGGACTGGAGAACAGGTGGTACGTCACGAAGAAGGCGGGCATCTGGAGAAGGCTCGGCAGGCAGCCGCTGAGCGGGGAGATCTTCTCCTCGGCATGCAGCTCCATGATGGCCTTCTGCATCTTCTGCGGGTCCTTGGCGTGCTTCTTGCGCAGTTCGGCCACGCGCGGGGCGAGTTTGGTGCGGGCTTTCTGGCCCCGGGCCGTGGCCCGCGAGAGGGGGTGCACGGCGAGCCGTACGCAGACGGTGAACAGAATGATCGCGGCGGCGGTCGCCGACCCGTGGAAGAGCGGCTGGAGCAGGTCGGCGAGGTGCGTGACCAGGCTGGCGAACGCTGCGAAGACGGAAGAGAACACGGGAAAACCCTCCGAGGGGTCTCGTCGCGGGCCGGACAGGAAGACATGTCGGCGTGACGGACCGCAGCGGAAACTGGGGTGGTACGTGGGGCGGAGGGGTGTCCTACGCGGCCGTCGGGACGGGACGGCCGGGTGCTCGGGGCCTGGGCCTGCCCGAGGCGTCGGGATCGCGTTGCGGCAGGAAGGCCGTACGCCGTTCACGGTCGCGGATGGCCGTACGGATCCGGGTGCGCGGCACGGCGGGCGCGGTGCGCGAGGCGATGAGCGCGAAGGCGGCGACCGCGGAACCGACCGCGGCGGTGGCGGCCAGTGCGACGGCGGAGGTGAGCGTGCCGCTCTCGGCGAGCAGTGCTTCGGCGAGGAGGAAGAAGAACAGCGCCATGGCGGGGCGGGACAGACGCATGAGCCGAGCGGCCATATCTCCCACCCCCTTCCTGTTCCGGTCCGCGCAGCAGCTGAATGCGCTGATCACTGCACTCTGAACGCTTGCTGATGCTTGCCGATGCTTGCTGATGCTGAAAAACGTATCTCCAGCCGTTATACACGACTCGCTTCGATCGGCTCCAGCAGCCTCCGGGGCTCAAGGAGCGCACGACCGACCGGGTTGCCCGGCTCCGGATCAAGCCCCGCGGCCGGGCGCATCTCCACATCGCCCGGCGGTACGGCCAGGGCGCAGGCCGGGCACTCGCCGTACGCGCCGAGCTCCGTACCGCAGGCGGCGTGGTGAAAGGTGCGCATGGGGAGCGTGCCCGGGACGTGGTCGCGCCCCCACACCCCCAGGGAGCGCAGGACGGGCCAGAGGGCGACGCCGTCCTCGGTCAGTACGTACTCGTCGCGCGGCGGGGACTCCTGGTAGCGGCGCTTCTCCAGGACACCGGCCTCGATGAGCGCCTGGAGACGGGCGGCCAGGACGGCCCGCGGCATCCCGAGGTGGGCGAGGAAGTCGTTGTACCGGCGCACGCCGTAGAAGGCGTCGCGCACGACGAGGAGTGTCCAGCGCTCGCCGATGACCTCCAGCGCCCGTGCGATGGAGCACTGCTGTGCCGCGTAGTCCTTGCCCAGTGCCATACGCCCACCCTACTCCACAGGTTCAATGAATGAACCGACCGTGATAGCGTGAGTTCATTCACTGAACCTATGACATCACCTGGCGGGAATCATGGCTCAGCAAGCGGCACGGACAACACCGGCAGCACGGTCGGCACAGACAGCAGACGCAACACCGACAGCACGGCCGGCAGCGGCACCGGCGACGCAGACCGCACCGGCTGCCGGGAGAGCGGCAGGCTCGGGTGCGACGCTCGCCGTCACCAGCGCCGTCACCGCTGTGGCGCTGATGAACTACACGGCCCCCATGCTCACGATCCCCGGCCTGACCGCCTCCTTCTCCACCCCGGTCGGCGCCCAGGCCTGGCTGATCAACGGCACCCCGCTCGGTCTGGCCGCGCTGCTGCTGGTGGCGGGCAGCCTCGCCGACGACTACGGCAGGCGCAGGCTCTTCCTGATCGGCACGTTCGGACTGGCCCTCACGATCGCGCTGGGCGCCATGGCCCCGACCACGCTCACCTTCACGCTCGCCCGCGCCGCCCAGGGCGCGGCGACCGCGGCGGTCCTGGCGAGCAGTCTCGGCCTGCTGGTCCATGCCTTCCCCGCCGGTTCCGCCCGGATCCGGGCCACCGGTGTGTGGGGCGCGTTCGTCAGCGCCGGTATCGCGGTGGGCCCGCTGCTTGCGGGCCTGCTCGCTCCGTACGGCTGGCGGCTGACGTACGGCGTGCTCGCGGCGGCCACCCTGGCCGGCGCGATCGTCGCCGCCCGCACGCTCACCGAGTCGCGGGCCCCGCGCGGCGGCCGCCCCGATCTGGCCGGCGCCGCCGCACTCGGCCTCGCCTTCACTTCGCTGGTCAGCGCGCTGACGCTCGGCAGGGACGGCTGGCTGCGCGCCCCCGTCGGCCTGCTGCTGCTCGCGGCGGTCGTGCTCGCGGCGGTGTTCGTCGCCGTGGAGCGGCGCACCGCGACACCGCTGATCGATCTGCGGCTGCTGCGCCGCCCGGAGTTCCTGGCGTCGACGGCGGGGGCGCTGTTCACGGGGCTCGCGGTGATCGGGCTGTTCAGCTTTCTGCCCGCACTGCTCCAGCAGGCGCTCGGCATCTCCCCGCTGACCGGTGCCTGGCTCTTCGTGCTCTGGTCGGGCACAGGTTTCCTGGTCGCGCTCCAGGCCCGGCGTCTCGCGGACCGGGTGCAGGCCCGGCATCAGCTGGCCATCGGCTTCGCCCTGCACGCGGTGGGTGTGCTGACGATGCTCGGCGCGGTGGGTGCGGGCTCGCTGGTACGGCTGCTGCCGGGGCTGTTCATCGCCGGGGTGGGCAGCGGGCTGCTGAACGCCGCCCTGCCGCGCGTCGCCGTCGGGTCCGTCCCGCCCGAGCGTGCGGCGATGGGCTCGGGCGCCAACAACACGGCGCGCTACATCGGTTCGTCGATCGGGGTGGCGCTGGTCATCGCGGTGGCCCCGGCGGGCAGCAACGCCCCGCTGCTGGTCTCGGCAGGTCTGACGGCGCTGGGCGTGCTCAGCATGCTGCTGCTCCGCCCGCGCCACTGAGACACGCACCGCTGAGACGCGCACCGCTGAGACACGAGCCACTGAGACGCCTCGCCCCCGCGAAGCCGCATGGCCGCCTCAGGCGAGGACATCAGCTCCGCCCGCGCCGCCACCGTCATCGCCACCGCCACCGCCACCGCCACCGCCCGCGGCCCCGATCGGGTCGCGGGCGAGCAGTTCCCCGTCCGGCCGCGGGTCACGGTCCCGCGGCCCCGCGTACGTCACGGCCAGCGCGACCACGAGGTTGGCGCCGAGCGCGACGATCCCCGCGTTCACACCCCACACCGGATCGTGGTCGCTGAACACGAAGGCACAGACCACCCCCACCCCGACCACCAGTCCGCTGCCCGCGCCGAGCAACGTCAGCCGGCGCCACACCAGACCGAGCAGCAGCATCGGCAGGAGCTGCGCCATCCCCTCGTACGAGATGAGGGACAGGCGTACCAGCGTGTTGGGCGCGGCGTACGTCAGCACCAGCGCCAGCGTGCCCGCGACGACCACCACGCACTGCGACGCGCCCTTCTGCCGCTCCTGCCAGCGCGGTACGAGCGAGAGCACGCTGCGTCCCCACATCGTGCCGATCACCAGCATGAAGATGGCCATCGGCACGATCGAGGAGAGCGCCGCCGCGACCCCGATGACGCCGACGGCCCAGGCGGGCAGCGAGTCCACCACCAGCTTGAAGAGCGCCAGATTGGAGTCGGCGCCGGTCAGGTGCGGCACCACGAACAGGGCGGCCAGGCCGAGGAACATCGGGACGAAGAGCAGGATGTTGTACGCGGGCAGCCAGACCGCGTTCTTGCGCAGTACGTCGGCGCTGCGCGCCCCGAGGTATCCGGCGACGGTGGTCGGGAAGATCACCACGGTCAGCGAGTTGAGCAGCGAGGTCGTCACGTACCAGGCCTGCCCGAGACCGCTGCCGCCCGGCCCGGAGCCGCCGTGGCCGGGGAAGGTCAGCCAGTCGCTCTTCTCGGTGACGACACGGTGCAGGAAGTCGCCGTACCCGTCGAAGTAGTGCAACGGCACATAGAGCGCGAGGAAGGCGAGGGTGCCGATGACGAGCGCGTCCTTGAGGACGGAGACCCAGGCGCTCCCCCGGAGCCCGCTGATCACGACGAAGCCGGTGGTGACGGCGAAGGCCACGAAATAGGCCCAGTTGAGGCTGATGGCCCCGTACGAGATGGTCGAGACGACGACACCCATGCCGGTGATCTGGAGCTGGATGTACGGCAGCAGGAAGACGGTCGCGAGGACGGCGACGGCCGCGCCGAGCCAGGGCCTGCCGTAGCGGTGCGCGATCATGTCGGTGATCGAGACGAGACCGTGCCGTCCGGCGTACGCCCAGAGCGTCGGCCCGACGACGTAGCCGAGGGCGTATCCGCAGGACATGTACGCGACCACGTAGAGGACCGGGGCCCCGAAGTTGTAGCCCCAGCCGGCCGCGCCGAGATAGCTGAAGCTGGTGTAACCCTCGCCGGCCATCAGGACCCAGATGAAGACCGGGCCGAGGCTGCGCCCGCCGACGGACCACTCGGCGAGCCCGCCGGTCCGGCCGCCGCGGACGGCGACCAGTCCGAGGACGACGGTCGCGACCATGAACACCGCGAAGATCGACGTGGCGATGGCCGCGTTCACCGACGACCACCCCGCTGATCCGCGCCCCGGCCCGCGCTCCCGCCCGCGCCCCGGCCCGCACGCCGGTCCGCGCGGTGGGTGAGCCAGACGGCGAGCGGCGTGAGGAGCGTCGCCGCGATCATCCAGAGGAAGAGAAAGGGCAGTCCGAGCAGAACGGGCCGCACGCGATTGACCAACGGCACCGCCCCCAGGAACAGCACAAAGGGCACAAGCAGCCACAACAACTGAGGACGACGTCTGAGCACGTAAATGACCTTAGCCCCACCGGCAATTGGGGGGCGGTGTCCCGGCTCCGGTGCGCTCAGCGAGGCCGCATGGACCGCAGGGTGGCCCAGATGGCGAGCCGGTAGCGTGAGGTGTACTCGGGGGTGCAGGTGGTCAGGGTCAGGTAGTAGCCGGGCGTGCTGTAGCCGTACTGCGGCCTGACGGTGCTGCGCGGCACGGCGGCGATCACCCCGCTGTCGCGCGCGGAGGTCTGCGGGATCCCCTTGTCGACGACGTACGTGTACACGGCGCTGCCGGTCTCGATGGTGACGGTGTCGCCGTGCCGCAGCCGGTTGATGTAACGGAACGGTTCGCCATGGGTGTTGCGGTGTCCGGCGAGCGCGAAGTTCCCCGCCTGGCCGGGCCCGGCGGTCTGCACGTAATGCCCTACATATCCCTTGTTGAGAATGTTCTGCTTGCTGACCCCCTGGGCGATCGGCGCGGTGATCCCGATGCGCGGGATCCGGATCACCGCGTACGCCTTGTCGTAGACGGGCGCACGGGCCGCGCGTTGGCCGCCTCCCGACGTGGGCCGCGACCGGCCACCGGAACCCGCCGCGGGACTGCCGTCCGGACGGGGCGACGGAGTGGCAGGAGTCACATCCCCGTCGCCCGCACCACTTCCGCGCCCCGAGCCGCTGTCCCACTGCCGCTCCAGCGCCTGCACCTGACGGGTGGCGCCCTGCCGGGCCTCGCGGTTGGTCCACCACAGCTGCTGCACGACGAACAGCAGCACGATCAACCCCAGTGTCACGGTCACTTCGGCGCCGGTCCACAGCCCGCGCGCGAGGACGGTACGGCGCCGTGAGGCCGCCCGCCGCACCACTACCGGAATCGCGTCCCGCATCGGCTGCTGCACGGGCGGCACCATAAGCGCTGGATCCAGAAGTCTCCAGAGTCCCGTACGGCAGTACGGTGTGCAGCATGCGCCCCGACACTCCCGCTGATCACCACGCCGAAGCCGAGCGGCTGCTGCGCACCGCAGAGCAGTACCCGGAGGACCAGGAGCCGCTGCTGCTCCAGGCCGCGGCCCACCTGGAACTGGCCGGCGACCGCGCCCGCGCCACGACGCTCTACGACCGGCTGCTGACAGGCCCGGCCGAGAACCTCGCCCTGATCAAGGCTCTACAGGCGGCCAACCTGTGGGAGTACGGGCACGAGGCGGAAGCCCGCGCCATGATCGACGGCATCCGCGCCTCCACGCCGCAGGACCCGGCTCCGTGGGCGATCGTCGCGGAGACCCTGGAGGCCCACGACGAACCGGACGCCGCCCACGCCACCTTCACCAAGGCCCTGACCCTGCTGGTCGACCCGGCGGAAGAGGTCCCGTACGCGGCCCAGGCCCTTCTCACGGGCCGGCACCGCGTGAGCAGGGCACTGGGCAACGAGCACGACGCCTGGGACGCCCTGGCGGACTCCCTGCACACCGGCGACATCAGCCTGGACGAACTCCACGACCCGAACCGCCTGTGGGCCCTCGGCTCGAACGACCCGGCGGTCCTGCGCGCGGAAATCGCCCGCCTCCAGTCGGAGTTGGGCACCTACCGGGCGGCGCTGTCCCGCCCGTTCCCGGTGGCGGTCCTGCACTGGCAGGCCCAGGAACTCGCCGAACTCCTGGCGGCGTACCCGGCCCTGGAGTCGGAGTACCCCTCCCACGCGACGCACCTGATCGAAATCGAAGCGGCACTGCGGGAACTGTCCGCGGCGGGCACGACCAACCTGGGCATCGTGACGGGAAGCATCCCGTCGTACGAGGCTTTCGCAGCCTCGGAGTCGGCGTCCCCGTCGGAGACGGAACTGCTCCCCCTGTACGCCACCACACTGGCAGCCCGCGGCCGGGCCGTACCGTGGCCGCCGGCCCGCAACGCGGGGTGCTGGTGCGGGTCGGGGAGCGCCTACCGGGAGTGCCACGGGGCATAGGGCGCCGCTGGACGTTCCTCATAGCGCTACGGGTGGGTCGGCGCGGCGGGCCGCGACCTCAGGGGCTGTCCTCCGACCGGATCCGCCGGACAGCCCCTGAGGTCACGGCCCTCATGATCCAGCCCTCGTAATCCAGCGCTGATAAGCCAGCTAAAAATCCTGCGCGGAGTCAGTGACCTGCCCGTTCTCGGAGGAGGAACGGACACGCTGGATGTGCAGGTGCCGAAAGAGGCGGATGACCGGGCGGATCAGCAGTTCGATGCTGCCGATGAGGAAACACCACGTCCCCGTCACGGTCCAGTCGTCGGAGAAGAACATCACGCTGCCGACGATGAACCACACGGCGACAAGGATGTCGTTGAGGATGCTGGCAACCTCGTAACGCCGCCGGATGGCCACTTCCTCGTGCCCGATGTGCAGCGTCAGCGTGCCGGGGGTCGTGCCTGTACTCATACAGCCACGCTACGCGGAGCGCCCCCGCCTCCGCGGGCCTCCCCCGGGCGAGCGACAGGTTCGCCGCCGGGCGGGGTGGTGCGAGCGACGCCGGGGCCGGCGCCGCTCACCACCGCAGGACGGGCGCCCGCTACTCCGTCAGCCCAGTTCCTCTTCTTCAACCCGGGCCTCGGCACGGGCCTCCTCGATATGACGCTCCACCCGTGCCGCCGGAAGCCTGAACCTCAGCGCCAGCAGATAGACGACCGCGGCGAGAACGAGGTTGGCCAGGAAGCCCCAGCCGAGCCCGATGTACCCCTGGCCCCCGTCGTAATCGCCCATCCAGCTGACGATGGCCAGGCCCACCAGCCACGGCGCCAGCCACGGCAGACCCGCCCGCCAGTCCAGCTTCGGGGCTCGGCCCTTGTCGGTGACCTCGAAGATGGCCAGGAGAACGAAGCCGATGCCGATGGTCGCGAACAGCTTCCAGTTGGTGTTCCAGCCTGCCCAGTAGACGATCAGGTTCGCCGAGTACAGCCCGAGGAACGGAATCACATCACCGCCGGGCACCCGGAACGGCCGGTCCCAGTCCGGAATCTGGCGCCGCATCGCAGCCAGCACGAGCGGACCGGAACCGAAGGACAGCACCGTCGCAGAAGTAATGAATCCGACCAGCTGCTGCCAGCTCGGGAAGGGCAGGAAGACGATCAGCCCCAGCACGAACGTGACGATCAGACTGATCATCGGCGCTCCCCGCGAGGTCGTCTTCGTCAGCGCCTCCGGCGCGTTCCCGTTCCGTCCCATGGCATACGAGATACGAGCCGTGACCGTCGTGTAGACCAGTCCGGTGTCCGCGGGAGAGAGCACCGCGTCGACGTACAGGATGTACGCCAGCCAGCCAAGCCCAATGGCACTGGAGATCGCCGCCAGCGGGCCGAAGTCGTTGGCGAACGTCAGGCTGAGCCAGCCGCCGGAGGACTTCAGATCGTGCCCCGGGACGGAGGCGATGAAGGCGATCTCCAGCAGGATGTAGATCACTCCGGTGACCAGCACCGAACCGATGACCGCGAACGGGACGTTGCGCTTGGGGTTGTCCGTCTCACCCGCCAGCTCGACGCCTTGGCGGAAGCCGAGGAAGGAGAAGGTGATGCCGGCGGTCGAGATGGCCGTGAAAATGCCCTTCATCCCGCCCGGTGCGAACCCGCCGTACTCCGCAGCGGTGAAGTTCCGGCCGTGGAACGCTGTGACGGCGAAGGCGACGACCACCAGGATGATGACTGCCAGCTTCCACCACACCAGCGCGTTGTTGACCCGCGCGAACCAGCGGATACCGAAGTAGTTCAACGCCACGAAGAACGCCATCGCGATGACCGCGACCACATAACCGAGTGACGTCAGAGTGTGCGCCCCACTATCCGGATGGAACTGGGTGAAATCTGCCCATTTAGTGGCGTATTGAAGGGCGCCTTCCACCTCAATGGGAGCTACCGTCGCCGCGGCGATCCAGTTGATCCATCCCGTGGTGTAACTGGCGAACGACCCGAAGGAGATATGCGGAAAACGCACCACTCCACCGGATACCGGAAACATGGTCCCCAGCTCGGCGAAACACAGCCCGATGAGCAGGATCATCACGGCGGCGATCGCCCACGAGAAGATCGAGGCCGGCCCAGCCAGCTTGGCCGCATTGAGCGCACCGAAGAGCCAGCCCGAGCCGATGATCGACCCCACGCCGGCGAACAACAGACTGATCCGGCCCATGTCTCGCCGTAGCCTTGGTTTCTCCGAGGACCCAGTCGGAGAGTTGGATATATCGGCCATACGACATCCCCTTGTCCCTGCGCCCCGGCTCAGCCAGGCCGTCGGTCCAAGACTTCTTCCGCACAAGCCACTTGGCCGGGCCGGGGACTGCCCTCCGGGGGGCAACGCGACGGGAGGCCCTACATCAGCTCCGCACGCCACTCACCGAGAGAGATCGGTGTTCCTGTGCCGCGCGCCTACCCAGAAAGCGGCGCGCAAGCCCGGCCGATCGCGCACGCAACCATGCTGTGACCTGCGACCACCGCCTCCTGGTCAGTCCGCACAAGTCACGATGATCAACATGGCCGTACTGTCCCCGCGCCGACCCTGACAACCAGCAAGATCACGGTCCGAGGCCGGAGCGAGGGACTACCCGACTCGCCGACGGGCGGGTCCGGTTGGGCTGGTGCATCGGGGCCGCCATGGGGCACAGGCCCCACGACGACGAGCTGCGCACCGCCCGAGTCCAACGGCCCGCACACAGCCGTTCAGGCGCCGAGAGCAATATCGGTGACCGCATGACTGTCACGTTGCCTTTGCAGTATCTTCACGAACAGTAGAAGTGATTCGACTGCCGCCCGTCCCCCACGCAGGCACAGTCCGCTGCGCGTGCGAGGTAATACATGCCCTACGAGCCCGGTGCCGGCTGGCAGTACGACGTACCGACCAGCGGCAGTACTCATCTGCCCCCGGACGCCGACTACGGCAAGGCACTCACGAACCAGGGTTATGGCTTCGAGGCCGCTGTCGCGGATCTGATCGACAACTCCATCGACGCGGCTGCCGGCGAGATCGTCGTGCACTTCCTGCGGGACACGGACCGCATCCTCACGCTTCTCATTGTCGATAACGGCAAAGGAATGGACGACGCAGGGCTGGACGCCGCGATGACGGTGGGGCGGCTGCGCTCCTACGGCGAGAACGCGTTGGGCATGTACGGCACCGGGCTGAAGTCCGCGTCCCTTTCACTTGCCGACGAACTCACTGTCGTCAGCCGCACGAAACGCAGCCGCGCCGCGGGGCGCCGCCTCACCGCCGAGGGGATCAAGGACGGCTTCCGTTGCGACACGGTGGACCCCCGCTACGCACAGGACCTCATCGACCGCTACGACGGCGTCATCGAGTGGCACGGCACAGTTGTGCGTTGGGACCAGGTGCGCGCCTTCGAGACGGTCGCGCGTGGGCAGAGCGAGCAGTACCTGTCCAAGGCGATATCCCGACTGGAAACCCACCTGGGTCTGTACCTTCACCGTTTCCTCGCCCGCGGCCTGAAGCTGGACATCGCGGTGTGGGACGTCGGAACGGGCACGGATGAACTCGGCGAGGAGGTCGACCACATCTCGGTCGACCCCCTGGACCCCTTCGGCTACGTGATACCGGGCAGGGCCGGTTACCCGCGCGTGCTCACCGCGCCGGTGGAAGGCGTCGGCGATGTCCGGCTGACGGCCCACATCTGGCCGGCGAAGTCCAAGCACGCGGGCTTCCGCCAGATCGGTGCGCTCCACGAGCGGCAGGGGTTCTACTTCTACCGCAACGACCGTCTCGTTCAGGCAGGGGGCTGGAACGATCTGAGGGGCCCGGAAGGTCACCTCGGCCTGGCCCGGGTGGCCGTGGACCTGCCTGCCGAACCGAACAGTGTGTTCAGCCTGGATGTGAAGAAGGAGGACGTCACCGTCACGCCGGCGTTCACCCTGGGGATGGACAAGGCCACGGACACGTCCGGACATTCCTTCCACGCCTACCTCGCCGACGCGGAAGCCGCGTACAGGGACGGCGGCAAACGGTCCGAGATCGTGCGGAAGGCAGTGACGGCTCCCGGCAAGGGCCTGGACCCGAAGGTCAAGCGTGCCGTGAAGGAGGAGCTACCGGAGAAGCCCGGGGAGACTCCCATCGCTTTCGTCTGGGGCCCGTTGCCCGACGACTGCTTCTTCCGACTCGACCGCGAGAACAACGTCGTCGTCCTCAACGGTGAGTTCCGGGACGACTTCAACGACGGGCGGCGCGGCGGCGCCAATGACGCGCCGGTGACCAAGACACTCCTTTATCTACTCGTCGAGGACTGCTTCGGGCTGGGCCGCTGGGAGAAGGCCCGCGCGGACCGCTTGGACTACTGGAACGCGATTCTGCTCGCGTCAGTGCGAGCACAGCGCGAGCGCCGTCTCCGTAGCCGGCCCTGACTCAGCACACCGCCGGCCGTCAACTTCCGAGGATTTCCCCCATGAGCGACGTACTTCTCAAGATTCACGCCTCCGCACTGGCCGGTATGCAGGACAGCCCACGCCACCTGGCGAAGTGGGCGGCGCTCGCCGCCGACGAGGACCACCCCGACGCCGACCTCACCGAGGAGACGTTCCGGGCGTGCGTCGCCGGCGGGGACGGACTCCTGATCGCGCTGTGGAGCCGAGCCCTGACAGCCTGGGACTTCGCCGACACCCCGCGGTGGGCGTCGGACACGCCGCCCCGTACCGACGCGCGGCGTACAGCGGCGTACGAACGACTTCGCATCGGCCCGGACCTGCGCAAGGTGCTTGACGCGGCGATCCCGGTGAACACGGTGCAGGGCGCGACTGTCATCGCACGCGAGTTCACCCCCTGGTACACCTCCGACCGGGTGGCGGCGCACTCCTTCTACTGGACGGCCTACGAGCGCACCCTTCGCGCGAAGGGCTGGTCGGACGCGGCGATCGCAAGCCTCGACGAGGCGAGCCGCGCGGTCGTCGAGCGCCTCACGGACCCCGAGCAGTCGGCTGTACGCCAGGCCAAGGGCCTCGTCGTCGGCTACGTGCAGTCCGGTAAGACGGCCAACTTCACCGGTGTGGCGGCAAAAGCGATCGACGCGGGCTACCGGTTGGTCATCGTCCTCGGCGGCACCCTCAACCTGCTCCGCGCGCAGACACAACGCCGCATGGACATGGAACTGATCGGTCAGGAGAACATCCTGCGTGGCGCGAACCCTGCGGACGCGGACACGCTGATCGGTGTGGACTACGTCGGAGACGACCCCGACTGGTCGACGTTCGTGCGTCACGGGGGCCGCCCGTCGATGCTGGGGCACTTCGACATCGAACGGCTGACGACCCGGGACAAGGACTACAACAGTCTGGCTCAGGGCATCCGCGCCCTGGAGGTCGAGAAGCGCGAACACACCCTCCCCCTGCACGACCCACGCAATCTGCATCATGCCGACGCGCGCGTGATGGTGGTCAAGAAGAACAAGTCTGTTCTCACCAAGCTCGTCAAGGATTTGAAGCAGATCCACGGGCTCCTCGGTGAACTCCCGGTCCTGATCATCGATGACGAGTCCGATCAGGCCTCGGTGAACACCTCCAATCCGAAGCGCTGGGAAAAGGGCCGAGCCGAGCGGACCGCGATCAACTCGCTGATCTCCCAACTCCTCGAACTCCTCCCCCGGGCCCAGTACGTGGGCTACACCGCGACGCCCTTCGCGAACGTCTTCATCGACCCGAGCGATGTCGAGGACATCTTCCCCACGGATTTCCTCATATCGCTGCCACGGCCGGCCGGATACATGGGAGTCCAGGACTTCCACGACCTGGACAAGCCGGTCAGCGACGGCGAACGCACGTGCGCCGACTCGCAGGAGTTGGCACATGTACGAGGCATCCACGACGCGTCGAACGACCGCCTGCAGGAGGCCATGGACGCCTTCGTCCTCTCGGGCGCCATGAAGCTCTTCCGGGCGGCCGACGGAACTCCCGAAGCGCCCTTCCGCCACCACACCATGCTGGTACACGAGTCGGTCAAGAAGGACGATCACGCCGAACTGGCACTCCGTATCAACTCCATGTGGCACGAGGCCGGTTATGCCTCCATGGCGGGCCACGACCGCCTGGCAGCACTTTTCGCCGACGACTTCTCCCGGGTGAGCGAGGCGCATGCAGGTGGCCTGCCCACTCCCTCGTCGTACGACGAGCTGCGCCCGTACGTCAGCCGCGCCCGCCAGCTCATAGGGCAGGGCGGCAGGCCGGTGATCGTCGTCAACGGTGATTCGGACCGCTACTTCGAACAACTCGGTCTGGACTTCGATCGCACCCCGCACGTCTGGAAGATCCTTGTGGGTGGCACCAAGCTCTCCCGTGGCTTCACGGTCGAGGGCCTGACGGTCACCTACTACCGCCGCACCACACAGCAGGCGGACACTCTGATGCAGATGGGTCGATGGTTCGGCTTCCGCCCGGGATACCGCGACCTGGTACGCCTGTACATCGGGCGAAACGAGCCGTTGGGCAAGTCCGGAACGGTCGATCTGTACGAGGCCTTCGAGGCGATCTGCCGCGACGAGGAGGATTTCCGAGGGCAGCTGGCACGGTACGCCGAACTGATCGACGGAAAGCCCCAGTTGACGCCCGCGCAGATTCCACCGCTGGTGTCGCAGCACCTCCCCTGGCTCAGGCCCGCAGCACGGAACAAGATGTTCAATGCGGAGCTGGTGGAGATCCGGTCGCCGGGCGAGTGGGTGGAGCCGACCGCGTATCCGACCGACCCGACGGACCTCGTTCACAATGCGGAGGCCTGGCGCCCCGTTCTGGAAGGTCTGGACCCCACGCCCAGGCACGTCTCCCCCACTCACGGCCGGAACGGCGGTTACGAAGCTGTTCTCGGCACCCTGGGCCACGATGCCCTGGTCGGGATTCTGAGTGATCTGCGCTGGTCCATCCCCACGCATTTCTCGCCGCACCTGGCGTCACTCGTCTCGGCCGGCAGAGCCGACCGTATCGAGGATTGGCTGGTGATCGTCCCACAGCAGACGTCGCTCCGCCGTACCGAAGCGAGGATCTTCGGTTCCCGCCCTCTCTCCTTGGCGCATCGAACACGGCGCCGCGGCGATCTCTTCGGCGCGGTCAGCGAACCGAAGCACCGTGGCGTCGCCCTGGCCGTGGCAGGTGCGCCGAACAGTACGGAAGACCCGTCGGCAGAGTTGCCGACCCGGGGGCGACGAGGCGCCCTGGTGCTGTATCCCGTGATCGAGGACGAGCCTCGGCTGCTCGCCGACGGAACACTCGACCCCCGGCATCTGGTGATGGCGTTCTCCTTGGTCGCACCGTTGCCGAAGGACGGTGAGCGGGAACGCCGCGTGCGCTTCCGCGCCATCGACTCGGGGAAGCGTGATCGCGTGATCATTGATCGCGAAGACGGCGTCGAGTAGGAAACTTGTCAGTGATGAGTACCGCCAAGCCCTCCTCCCCCGACGTCTCCGCCCGCATGAGTCGCCAAGCCAGTCGGGACACCGCTCCCGAGCTGGCGGTGCGCAAGTTGCTGCATGCCTCTGGGCGCCGCTACCGACTCAACGTGCGCGTTCCGGACATGCCGCGTCGAACGATCGATATCGCCTTCACCCGCGCGAAAGTGGCTGTCTTCCTGGACGGCTGCTTCTGGCACGGCTGCCCTGAACACGCAACGCAGCCGAAGGCGAACGCGGAGTGGTGGCGGCAGAAGCTGCAGCGAAACATGGATCGGGACACCGAGACCACCGAACACATGGCAAGAGCGGGATGGACCGTTCTGCGTTTCTGGGAACACGAGTCACCGGCCAGGATCGCCGAGCAGGTGGCCGCGGTCGTCGATCAGAAGCGCTCCGGGCGCCGAACACGACAAGAAGGTGGGGACCTGTGAGGGAGAAAGCGCTGCGGTTCGTGGATGTGTGTGCCGGGGCCGGTGGCTTGGCGCTGGGGCTGGAACAGGCCGGGTTCGAACCGGTGCTGCTGCTGGACCGGAAGCCCGTGGCCTGCGAGACGCTGCATCTCAACCGCCCGGGGTGGAAGGTCCTGGAAATGGACCTCCTGGATTTCGTCCCGGACGAACATCCGGAAACCTACGACGTCGACCTGTTGTCGGCGGGGCTCCCACGGGTGAAATCCAGCGCAACCGCAGCACGGGCCGACACCGAGGGGGAGCTGCGTCTTCTGGAGGCCGCGGTTCTCCTCGTCCACTCCGTCCAGCCACGCGCACTCCTCATCGAGAACGTGCCCGGACTGGTCGATGCTCCGAACTTCGAGTCCACCCGCGAGTTCATCCGCGAGGAACTGGAGCACCTGGGATATCGGTTCGGCTGGTTCGTTCTGAACGCGGCAGACTTCGGCGTACCGCAGGACCGCAAGCAGGGTGTGCTGGTGGCGATGAAGGAGCGGTACTTCGACGCTTTTCGGCCGCCGGCCCCAACTGTCGGAACCCACCTCTCGGTCGGCCGTGCGCTGCGTCGTTCCATGGCGTCCCGCGGCTGGCCGGGCGCCGACAGCTGGGCAGCTCGGGCCGTGAGCGTGGCACCCACACTGGTGGGTGGCTCCGAATATCGGGGTGGAGCCGATCTCGGGCCGACGGGGAGCAAGAAGGCCTGGGCTCGTATGGGAGTCAACGGGGGCGCCCTGGCGGACGACGTTCCGGGTCCCGACGACGATCCGTCGGAGCCGATCAAACTCACCGACTCACAGGCCGCGCTGCTGCAGGCATTCCCGGAAAGCTGGCGATTCGCCGGCCGGAAGACCGCGCGCTACCGGCAGATCGGGCACGCCTCGCCACCGCCGGTCGGCAAGGCGCTCGGAGACGCCATCGTGGCAGCGCTGGGCGCCTGATCCGTCATGGCCCGCGAGGACCGCATGCCGGGACCGGAGACCTCCTACGCCGGCTACACTTGCACCTCATGACCCGCCCACTTGATCCACCGCTTCCGCCTGCGAAATTCGGGATCGTCGATCTCTTCGCAGGCCCCGGCGGCCTCGACATCGCCGCCACGATCATGGACGGCGTGGAGAGCATCGGAGTCGAGTGGGACGACGCCACCCGGGAGACCCGAAGGGCTGCCGGTCTCCTGACCACCGAAGCGAAGGACGTCGCCGAGCTCGGCCCGTGCGACCCCGATGTCGCCCACGCAACTGTGCTGACCGGTGGCCCGCCGTGCCAGTCCTTCTCCGTCGCCGGTAATCGGAAGGGCCACAAGGCCCTGGACGACGTGACGCGCTTGGCCACATGCCTCGCCGGCCATGACGACTTCGCATCCTTCGAGGCGGCGTGGAAAGCGGTCAAGGGCGAGACCGACGCCATGTCCGACGAGCGCACAGGGCTCGTACTCCAGCCACTGCGCTGGATCATGGAAGCCCTTCTCCGGCGCGGAAAGCCGTACGAGGTGATCGTCCTGGAGCAGGTACCGACGGTCCTCCCGGTCTGGAGGCACTACGTCAAGATCCTCAAGCAGACCGGGTACGCCGCCGAGGCACACGTTCTGCACTCCGAGGACTTCGGCGTGCCCCAAGCACGTCGACGGGCCGTACTGATCGCGCAGTACGACCCGAACAACGTGGAGCGGAAGGTTCTGTTCCCCAAGCCGACCCACCAGCGGTATCAGAAGGGGGTCGAGCGGCTCCGGAAACGGACGGAGCAAGAGCAGGACCCGAACGACACCTTGTTCTCGACAACTGTCGGAGACGAGGTCGAGCCTTGGGTGGCCATGCAGGACGCCCTCGCGGCGACGCGGCCCCACGACTTTGTGATGGTCTCCAATTACGGCTCGGGCGGCGACCCGAAGAATCGGGGCCGCCGCACTTCGCAGGAGCCCGCTGCGACGGTCACCGGCAAGGTCCGACGGAACCGCCTCTATCTTCTGAAGGAAGGAGAGTCGGGCACGAAGGAAGTCGGCGAGGAATTGGACCGGTTGACGTTCGAAGAGGCCGGCCTCCTCCAGTCGTTCCCCGCCCGGTATCCCTGGCGTTCCACCGACGTGGCCCAGCAGATCGGCAACGCCATTCCGCCACGCCTCTCCCTCCACATCCTGAGCATCGCCCTCCTGCGCGAGCCCCCGAAGGAGGAGTGGTTCACGCGGTTGAAGGACTGGGAGCCGCCGGCCCGGTCCACGAACGAGGCACTTCCCGAAGAGGCCTGAGGCCGGCGGCAGGTCGGTCTCTCAGACCGCGTCGGCCTCACTGTCGTCCGTGCCTTCCTTGCCGCGCACGGGGGCCTCGGCGAAGAGTCCCGCAAAACGGTCGACGAGCTCGGCCACCGAGCTTTCCGGAGCTCCTTCCTCGGCCGGTCCTTCCGGAAGCGCCCTGCGCGGCACGGGCGGCGCCCACTCGGCGGCATCCACCCATTCCCGCAACGGACGGCCGTCCCGTTCGATGTCCGGGGCGACGACGTCGTACATCAGCGTTGCCGCGGAAGCGTTGACCGCCGACGCCAGAGCGTTGATCTCACGGCCGCCCGGCACGGTGCCACGTTCGATGAGTCGAAGCATCGCCTGAGCCGTCGGACGGTGGTCGACCACGTCGAATCGCAGGGCGGTGTTGAGCATGTCCTGATGGGAGCAGGCCGTCACCACCGGTCCGTAGTCCGAGCCGTCGCGGAACAGCTCTGCCGCCCACCAGAGCCTGGCGAAGGCCTGCGTGTAGTGCATACCGCGAAATCGCGCGGCAGCGACCTTCGGAACCTTGTCGTCCTTCTTCACCGACATGTGACGCCAGACCACGTAGTCGGGGGCCACGCCCAGCGCCAGGTAGTTCCACATCCGGCGGTCGGCTGCCTCCCGGCGGTCGAGCCGCAAGGTCGCGTGAAGCCGCGGGGCGAGCCAGGCGTCGGCCCTGGTCGGCTTGGCATCCCGGAACTCGTGCATCGCGTCTTCGACAAGATCACGAACGGGTCCCAGCGCCGCGCGGGCCTCGTCACCGGGCACAGGATCGGCGATCTTGTTGAGCGCCATGGCGGGTACGTCCTCCTTGCCCGTGAGCAACCCCTCCGTGAGGTACTGGGCGGCGTTCAGGTCGGAGAGCAGTGCCAGGCGCTGGGGCAGGTAGGCCGGCTTGTCGGTCATACGTCGCTCTCCCGGTGGAGTCGGTCCAGGCCGCGAATGGTCGTCGACAGGGCTTTGGGGACCTCGGCCCGGCGAGTGGCTGCGAAATGGATACGGGGTTGGAGGTCGGTCCATCCGGATGTTCCGGTGCGTCGCCGGTGGACATCCCTCAGAGCGTCCTCCGGAGATCGGCCGGGCACGACGTCCGGGAGCATCTCGCGCAGTACTTCACCCCGCCAGTCATGGGGGAAGAGCGGCGTACCGTCCTCCTCCATCTCCAGGTCCCCAATGGCTGTGTGGAACACAGCGGTCCACACGTCCGTGCACATCTGGGCCAGCAGCAGATCGCGGACGAGGCTCTCGACCGAGGACCCGTTGGCGCCGACGAGATCGGTGATGCCCTCGAAGTCGGTGTTCAGATGCACGGCGGGCAACTCTCCGGAAGTGTCCACGATCCAGGGGACATCCCGGAAGGGCCGCAGCCACTCGGGCCCTTCCCGGAAACCGATCTCGACCACATCGAGTTCGCGGTCGCGCAACGGGGCTCGGGCCGTCAGGTCGACGATCCAGTCCTTCTCCGATGTGGCGATCACTCGCCCCGGTACACCGTCGACGGTCGCGACCACACTGACGGACAGAGTGGCCCGGTCGAGATGATCGGCCCGCCACAGTTCCAGATGCCCGCCCCACTCCCGGCCGCCCTCCGTGTCCTGCTTGAGGCGGACGACAGTCCGTGTATTGGTGACCTTGTCGATCAACACAGCGACGACCGACACGTCCGACCAGTAGCCGTCCGACTCGGTCGCCCTGGCCGGAACCGTGGCCGACAACTTCAGCCGCGCGCTCTCCCAGTCGTCGCGCTCGGTCATTCCCAGGGCGACCACTTGCTCGACGACCGAGAACGCCTTGGTGTCCAGAGGCTCTCGGTTCTCCCCCGGCCCTCTCAGACCGACCGCTGTCACGCGCAGCGACACCGCCCCGGGAAGGCGCTTGTACGGGAAGGCCTTCATGCCCTGCCCCCCTTGTCCGTGCGGAGCTCCACGACAAGGCCGGTGAGCGCGGCCCGTACGGGATGTGTGGACACATCGGTGACTCCGCGGAAGGTGGCGTTCCGGGCGCCCGGTGTGAAGTGCAGTACGCCGTCGATCAGTTCGCAGTTGTGCACAGCGCCCAGTTCTGCCCATTTCAGCAGGGGCCGTGGACCCGATCGCACATCCAGCTTGGCCACCGGAGTCGAGTGCCAGGTGTCGCCTCCGACCGGAACCTTCACCTGGGCCGTCACGCACCAGGCGCCATGGTCGTCGATCCGGGCCTCGAGCTCGTCCAGTGTCGGCAGACCGGCTGCTCCCGTGGGCCTCGTCACCTTCTTGCCGCCCACCGCGAGTCGCTTGCGCAGCCGATCGGTGCCTTCGCGCCGTTTGGCCTTCGGGACCGCGACCAGTTCACGAACCGCCTTGTTCGTGTCGCGGGTCAGCGTGGCGATCCGGCGATACGCGGAGGCCGAGTAGCGCATCCGCAGCTCTTCCGTCTGCCCCCACTTGTTGTGCTCGGGTGGCTCGGATGTCCGGAGGAACTCTTCGGCCTCGTCGGCGAACGGCGCGTCGTCACCTGCGGCGTGCCCGGCCAGCAGCACCGCCTGGAACGGGTTTGTCCCCAGAGCGAGTTCGGGAACTCGCGCGGTCCTGACGGTCATCCGGTTGCCTCGCATCGTCACCACGGAGTTCGGTTTACCGTCGTCCCGATCGTCGGCCTCCGTCACCAGGACGACCGCGCGGTGCTCGCTCCCGCTGCCCAGACCCGCGGGAGCGGGCACGTTCAACGGCACCGTCGCCATGGCCACCTGCCCGGATTCGGTCAGGCGGTCCACGGTTGTACCGTCCAGGAATGCCTGGAGAGCACGGGTACGTGAGGGCTGGGTGACACGGGGATCGACCCGCTCCTCCTCGATGATCTCCACCCCGTTGCGGAGCGTTCGGACGGACGCCTCCAGCAGCGGCTGTGTTTTCTCGCCCATCGTCATCGCAGCCCAGAAGTTGCGTCCGAGGGCCTGGAGGAGACGCTTGTGCATGCGATACACGCTGTCGTCGTCCTCGCTCTCCTCACCCTCCGTCCCCGGGGCGGCCTCCGCGAGTGTCGCCACGTCATGAGCTCCGACGATGAGGAAGGACGTGCCCGGTTCCGGGCTCTCCCGAGTGAGGTGCAGCCGCTCGACACTCTCCGGGTCCGCCCACCACGAACGGGCCACATTCACATTGGCCGAATCGGGGTCCGGCCGCCCCAGCCAGGCGGGCCCGGCCCAGGCTCTGCCGTCGACCTCACGCCACGGCAGGTCGAGTCGACCGATGAGCCGTCGCTCGGTGCGCCCTTCGTGGGGCTCGGACAGAGTGGAGTTCATGATCACGAGACCGAGTCGACTGGTGGCCCAGAGCGTCGCCTTGCCCAGACCGTAAGAACCACCGGCGCCGGTCATGGACTTCTGGCTGTCGAGCTGGCGTCGTACGACGGCGGCGAACCGGCCGGTCTCGTAGTCGTCGCCGGTCAGCCCGGAGGCGTTGTAGTCGTCGACCCGCAAGAGGACCAACCGGTCGCGCTCGTGCATCTCACGCAATCCTGAAGCGATGACCCGGCCGACCTTCTGATCGACGTCCGCCGCCGCCTCGTAGTGCGGGAGGAGATCGTCCCAACAGATCGCCTCCCGGAAGCGGGCGAGCGCTTCTCCCGTCAGCTCGTGCAACGTGTAGCGAACACGGACCGGACGGGGCCCGGGCAGCCGTTCGTCGAGACTGTTCTGAGTGGCTTCCCGGGCCAACACCTCGACATCCGCTTCGAAGGCGAAGGCCGCGGCATTGCCGAAGTCTCGGCCGCCGTCCTCGTAGGCAGGGCGGTGGTACCACGAAACGGGCAGGCCGGCGAGGGTGTCCGCGGTACGGGTGTGGATGGTCCCGGTGTCCGTGCCGAGGGCGTCGGCGATCTTCCCGATGGTCTCTTCACGCGGGGTCGCGCGTCCGGTGATCCAGGCCGAGACAGCGGCTCGTGTCATGCCGATCTGCTGAGCCAGATCGGCCTGACTCATGCGCGACTGTTTCAGCTGTCGCGCGAGCCAGGGCCCGAAATCCATGCCGCTGTCCAACGTCACCACTCCTCAGCTGCCGCACTGCTCAGAGGTCAACCGTACACCCCGAAATTTGACGCAGGCGGCGGAGCGACAATTTTGATTGACGGGAAGTCGGGGGCCCCAGGGCAACCCTTGAAGCTATTGATCGAATATCCCGATCCTCCCCGCAAGAGAGGCATGAGAAGAATGCGTACCCCTGTGCCAAAAAATACGGTTCGACCGGGTATGCGCCTGTGAACTTGCACGACAAAGACGGGACGAACGGCCTTGCAATGCGCGGCGCCGAGCCTGTAGCGTCCGAACCGCCGAGAAGTAATCCCCTTCCAGCAGCACCGCTGAAAACGGCCCCTGGTTCCGCGTGCCCGAACGCCCACAATCACGTTCCTCGCATCCTTCCCGCTGAATTCGCAAACACCCTTGCTCGATTCGGCGGAATAGGGTTTCATTTACTCACCCATTCGACTCCCGCTCCAATATCGGGAAATAATTCTGACGTCTTTTTCCGACCTCCTGCAGAATTCACACCATCCATCTCGTGTGCATTCGGCCCTTCTGTACGTGCGCCATTTTCGGTACCGCCCGATTCGACATGCACAAACACACGAGAGCAGGGGTGCAATACCCATGTCCGAGTTCGACATCGTCGACCAGTACGACTCCATCGACGACCCGGGGCAGAAGTCCGACCTCCTCGACACGGTCGGTCTGACGCGCCCCGTCATCAACAGCCTCCGGCGCAGGCGCGCCTCCGCCCGCAGGACGGCGGAGGCGGCTCCGACTCCTCCTGAGAACAACAGGCCCACCACGCCCCCTCCGGACGGCGCGGCCCCGCGGAGCAGCCGCCCGCCGCGCGGGCCCCGCCGCCCCCGGGTGACCGCGAACACCCGCCCCCCGAACAGGAGTTACGCACTTCGGCGGTACCGGCGTACGCGTCCGGCCGTCGTGATCGTCCTCATCCTCAAGTTCGATTGAACCGACGTAGCGTCAGCTACCACGTCTATCGTTCATTTGGCGGCCGGCCGTACCCCCGCAACGGCCGGCCGTTGACGACTCGCGTGCTCAGCCATGGTCAGGAGACGGAAGCACTTTGAACCACACCGAAGCGACGGGCAGTTCGGGCTCCTTGCCCGTCATCCAGAAGATCATCGACCAGTCGACGCGTGTGCTGGAAACCTATCGCGTGGACCCGGGCCTGATCCTGGAGCATGCGAACGGCGAGCGACGTATCACTCAAGGTGGTTATGGGGACCGCCAGTTGTTCGAACTCGTCCAGAATGCTGCGGACGAGATCGCCGAACAGCCGGGCGGTAAGGTCCATGTGATCCTCACGGAAACGCATCTCTACTGCGCGAACGAGGGCACGGCGGTCACACCGGAGGGTGCGGAGACCATTCTCCGTATGAGCGTCTCGAAGAAGCGCGGTGGCCAGATCGGCCGCTTCGGAGTTGGCGTGAAATCGGTCCTGGCGGTCACGGACACTCCCCAGTTCTTCAGCACATCCGGTTCATTCGGATTCGACAGGACGTGGTCGTACGCGGAGATCCGAAAGGTCCGGGGGGCCGCGGGTTCGGGCGGCGACTTCGAAGCTCCGGTCCTCCGTATGGCACGTCCTCTGGACGCCGACAAGGAACGGCTGGCCGACCCGGTCCTCGACCAGTTGCTCGGCTGGGCGACAACAGTGGTCCGGTTGCCCCTTCTCCCGAATGCGGCGGAGGCATTGGGTCGGGACATGCACGGAGGCACACAGAAGGAGGACCAGTCGGGGGAGTTTCCGTCCCGCTTCCAGCTCTTCTCGCACCATGTGGGGACCGTGGTCCTGGAGGACCGCCGATCGATGCCTCTGGTCAGCCGTGAGATCACCGTCACTCACGAGGGGGCCCAGCACACGATCCACGAGACACGGACGGGCCGGCAGGCGCAGAAGACCACGTGGAAGGTGTTCACGCACGCCCACACCCCCACCGAGGCGGCCCGCCGGAGCGCCGGCGAAATGCACGATCGGGGGACGATCGACATCGCGTGGGCCGTGCCGGACTACACGGGCGACACGGTGCTCACCGCGCCGAGGGGCCGCGGCGAATTCTGGTCGTTCTTCCCGACCAAGTACCCCATGACCCTGAGTGGTGCACTCAACGGTGCATGGAAGACGAATGAGGACCGCCAGAACCTTCTGGACGCCAGCCCTTTCAATCAGGAGATCATCCAGGTCGCCGCCCGACTGGTCGTCGATTCCCTGCCCCAGCTCGCTCCCGCCGCGGATCCCGGCGCCTATCTCCCCCTGCTCCCCGGCAGGCCCAGGGAGTCCGAGACGCTGAACTGGGCAGACAAATACCTCACCGAACAGATCTGGAAGTTGGCGGCGCAGCGCCCGTCGCTCCCTGATCAGGACGGGGTCCTGCAGATCCCCCGCAACTTGCGGTTGCACCCCACTCTCGGTGAGCGCGGAAGCCTCGAACTGCGCTGGCTGGAGGCGTGGAGCGCCTATCCCGGACGTCCCACCGACTGGATCCACCCGTCCGTGGAGGCTGTCGGTATCCGCGCGGGCAAGGTCGACCATGTCCTCAAGGAGACGAAGCAGGTCAGAGCCACCGTGCGCGAATGGCTGGAGGCCCTGGTCGGCGACGAGACTGCCGAGGCCTCTGCGGTCGCCATTCGCATTCTTGCCGAAATGATCCGTGAGTCCTCGCCCTTCGCCGCCGAAGCCCGTACGGCACGCATTGTCCTGACCGAGGGCCACGGCATGGTCGCCCCGGTCGCGGGCAAGGTGTTCCGCAGGACGGTGCAGGACGGCCTCAAGGACGATCTCGTCTACGTGGACGCCCAGTTGTCCGACGATTCGGACCTGGCCGGGGCGCTCGGCGACCTCGGGATCAGGGACGCCGACGCCCGTGGTCGTTTCGTGGGGGTCCTGGACCAGGGATTCGACGGCTACAGTCCACAGGCCTGGACCCGGTTCTGGGAGCTGTTCCACAGCGCCGGCGGCAGCCATGTGAGCGGCGAGGTGAAGTCCCGGGTCGCCGAACCGTTGAGGACGCTGTTCGTGCGCACCGTGGACGGACGCTTCCACCGTATGGACGACTGCCTCCTTCCGGGCGCCGTTGTCCCCGGTGACAGGTCGCGGGACACCTCGGTCGCCGTCGACATGACCTTCCACTCGGACGACATGGCCGTGTTCCGCGAGTTCGGCCTCAGAGATCGACCGACACGCGGCCACGAACCGGAAAGCGCTCCCTGGTTCGAGGAGTACCGGACCGCCATGTACGACAGCTACTGCAAAACCCTCAGCAGCAGCGCCACCCGCCCGTCGATCGGTCGCCTCCGGCTGGAGGGCTCCTCGACCGGGGGTCCGCTCCATCTCCTGCAGCAGCTGTCGGACGAGGGCAGGGCCGCGTTCGTCAAGGCACTCCCGGACGACAGCGTCATCGACGCCTGGACCCTGCAGATCGGTGCACAGGCGGCGACACGCAAGAACATCTACTCACCGCTGCGTTGGATGTTGAGCCGTTACGGGAGGGTTCCGACCTCGCAAGGTGTGGTCCCGCTCTCCGAGGCGGTGGGACCCCAGTTGCGCGCGTACGCGGATGTCCTCCGTGTCGCGGACATCAGCCCTGAGAAGGCCCGCAAACTGCGCCTTCCGGCTGTCGTCACCGACGTCCCCCCGCATCAGTGGCAGAAGCTGATGGCCCAACTGGAGCAGAGCGAGGACGACGCCTTCGTCGGGCGCACATACGTGATGATGACCCGGCTGGAGGTGGATTTTCCCGAGAACTCACTCACCCGTTGCCGCGTCGGTTCCGAATGGACCACCCGGGAGGACGGCGAAATCGCGGTCGCCGGGACAGCGGAGGAATACCGGACGCTTCGTGCGGAGCAACTTCCGGCGCTGCTCGCCGGGAGCCCGGAGGACGCGGAGCTGCTGACCAAGACGTGGGGAATGCTCCGCTACTCCGACGTGATCACCAAGGAGACCCGACACGTGGGGGAAGGCGAGCCGGTCCTTCTCCGGGACGAGTACCCCGCTCTCCGGCAGCGGCTGGGTAACGCCATCAACGACTACAGCCTGCTCCGCTGCTCGGAGTTGGAGGAGTTGAAGCGCACCCCGTTGGGCACATGGCCGACGCAGCTGTCCAGCGCCTTGCTCGGCAAGACGGTCCTCGTCCTGGAACCGACGTCCCGGCTGGAAGCTCTGGTGGCCGCCGATCGTGAGCTCCGCTGGGGACTCCACGAGACCGGTTGCCGAGCGGTGCTCGATGCCCAGGATCGGCAGGAGGCCGACCAACAGCTTCAGCAGTCCCTGCGCGCGGTCCGAGAAGCCGGGAGCGTGGAGGAGAAACTGGAATTGTTGATCGGTGCCACGGCGCTCCGTGCCGGACTGCCTCCCGGCCTGTTGGAGAGCGAACGCGCCGATCTCAACGGTGCGGAGCCCTCCGGTGCTCGTGTCGCACGCATGGCGTACAACGCACACGGGGACAGCGTTCTCCAGGTCCATTCGCGAGATCTCGTGGCGGCCTACCCGAGTCACGCCCCCTCGTCCTTCAGCGGCTCCTCCCCTGCGGTCAAGTTCGTCTCCGAGTTCGGCTTCCCCGATGCGTTCGCCGGCACGAGGACCCCCTCGCTGCCGCCGAGGGTCGATGTTCCCGGTCCCAGCGAGTTTCCTCGCCTGCACGACTACCAGGAGAAGCTGGCGGCGAAGGTCTTCGCGATGCTCGACCGGTTCGCTCCGCAGCGCGGAATGCTCTCCCTCCCCACCGGCGCCGGCAAGACACGTGTCGCGGCGGAAGCCGTGATCCGATGGATCAAACAGGTGCGAGACCTGGACGGCCCCATTCTCTGGATCGCCCAGACCGAGGAACTGTGCGAACAGGCCGTCCAGAGCTGGAGTTTCGTCTGGACGAAGGTGGGCGCCGAGACTCCACTGACGATCAGCAGGCTCTGGACGACCAACGAGGCGGGCCCGATCAGCGGCCGTCCTCACCTGGTGGTCGCGACCGACGCGAAGCTCCGCAACTGCCTGGGAACCGACGGGTACGCATGGCTCCGAGCTGCCTCCCTCGTCATCGTCGACGAGGCCCATGTCGCCATCTCACCCCAGTACACCGAGATCCTCGCTCACCTGGGACTGACAGCGCGTGAGACCCGACGTCATCTGCTCGGCCTCACCGCCACTCCGTTCCGCAATACCAACGACGAGGAGACCCGGCGTCTGGTCCAGAGATTTGGTGCCCAACGACTCGACGACGGGATCTTCCCCTCGGGCGACGCGTATGCGGAGCTTCAGGAACTCGGCATGTTGGCCGAGGTCACGCATCGGGAACTCCGCGGTGGCACGATCGAGTTGACCAGCGACGAAAAGGAGCGGGCCGATCAGATGAGCCTGCTGTCGAAGGCCGCCGAGCAGCGACTCGCCGAGGACCAGGACCGGAACAGTCGCATCCTGGAGGAGATCGCCGCGATGCCGTCCGACTGGCCGGTGCTCGTCTTCGCCACATCGGTCACGCACGCCAAGTTCCTCGCCGCGAAACTCAAGGACCGTGACATCAGAGCCGCTTCGGTGGACTCGGCCACCCCGACGGGCGAGCGCAGAAGGAGCATCGACGACTTCCGGAGTGGTCGGACCAGAGTCCTCACCAACTACGGGGTTCTGACCCAGGGTTTCGATGCCCCGGCCACCAGGGCCGTGGTCGTCGCCCGGCCCACGTACAGCCCGAATGTCTACCAGCAGATGATCGGGCGCGGTCTGCGCGGCCCCGGCAACGGCGGCAAGGAGACGTGCCTGATCCTCAACGTACGCGACAACATCACCAACTACGGCAAGTCTCTGGCCTTCACCCAGTTCGAGCACCTCTGGAGGGCGAAGTGAGCGAGGCGTACTCGTCCGGCCCGTCGCTCTCCGATGAGCAACAAGCAGTCGTGGACCAGCCCTGGGACGCCCGACTGCTGGTGACCGCCGGGGCAGGTGCGGGCAAGACACATACGCTCGTGCGTCGGCTCGACGCACTCATGAGCAGCGAGGAGGAGGCCCTCGAAGCACGCGAGATCCTCGTCCTGAGCTTCTCCAGGGCCGCCGTTCGGGAACTGCGCGAGCGGATCGCGACACACGCCCACCGGGCCCGTCGGGTCAGGGTCCAGACGTTCGACTCCTGGGCGTACTCGATCCTCAGAAATGAACAGCCGGACCACGAATGGGGCAGTCTCCGTTTCGACGAGCGAATCAGGGAGACCACCGATGCCATCCTCAGGGGGGCTGTCGAAGCCGGGGAACAGGGCGCACCGGCTCATGTAGTGATCGATGAGGTGCAGGATCTGGTCGGCGACCGACGAGACATGGTGGAGACGCTCCTCGACCGCTTTCAGGACAGCTGTGGTTTCACCGTGGTGGGTGACGGAGCCCAGGCGATCTTCGGGTTTCAGGTGTCGGACGAAGACGCGCGTGCAGCGGAGACCAACTATTTCTTCGACTGGCTGCGAACGTCGTACCTGGACGACCTCGTCGAACTGCATCTGTCCGGGAACTTCCGGGCCCGCACGGAGGAGGCCCGCACCGCGCTGGGCCTCGGCACCTCGTTGCAACGTCTGCCCTCGGAATCGGACCGGTCGGCCACCGCAGGAGAGGAGCTCCACCGCAGGCTGACCGACCTGCTCCGCTCATGCCCCGACTTCGGTTCACTCGGTGACCCGTTCACGCTCGGGTCCCTCCAGGATTTCCCCGGCACATGTGCGATTCTCTGCCGGGACAACAGGCAGGCTCTCGTCCTCTCGGACGCGCTCTTCTCCCTCGGAGTGGGGCATCGGATGCAGCGAGCCCTGCAGGATCGGCCGGTCCCTGCGTGGGTCGCGTCCGTCCTGCGCCGGACAGCCGCCGGCACATTGAACGAGGAACGCTTCCAACTTCTGCTGTCCGAGACACCCGTCCCGCCCGTCGGTGATCGCGCAAGGATCTGGCGCTCTCTGCGGCGCGCGGCCCGCGCCCCGCGCGGCCTGCTGGATGTTTCCGCCGTACGCCGTCTCGTCACCGAGGGACGCTTCCCGGACGACCTGGCCGCAGCCGAACCGGCCGGCCTGGTGGTGTCGACGGTGCACCGGGCGAAGGGGTTGGAGTTCGACCGAGTGATCGTGGTCGAACCCGCGTCGATGGCAGAGCTTCGCAAGCAACACACCTATGTCGACCCGGCGGCGGAGGCCCGCGCCCTCTATGTCGCGATGACTCGCCCCCGTGACGATCTGTTCCGTATCGCTTCCCCGGACACGGCACTCATTCGTAGGGACAGGTCCTCCGACCGCTGGTACATCGGCGGTTGGAAGTCATACGTCCGCGACGGGATCGCAGCCTCGGAACAGGACGTGTGCCGCGAGCACCCGCCGGGAACCGACGGGTTCACGGAGGAGGCGGGTGCTGTACAGGACTATCTCGCCGAGTCGGTTTCTCCCGGTGACGAGTTGGTCCTCCGTCTCCAGCACAAAATGCCGATGGGGACGGACCAGAGCCCGCCCTACACCGTCCTCCACCGGGATCGACCGGTCGGTGTCGTGTCGCAGCACTTCCGCCGCGATCTCCATTCGTCGCTGAAGATCGGCAAGAACTGGGAGATCCATTGGCCGGTGGAGATCGGCGGCTTCAGGGTGGACTGTCTGGAGAGCGTCGCCGGTAGCACGGCTTCCGCCGCCCGTGCCGGCCTGGGCGATCACGGAATGTGGATGGTGCCCCGAATGTCGGGGCTGGGTCGGTACCGGCACGCCGCGAGGAACTCCCCTGAGGATGTGGGCAGATGAAGAACGAAGCAAGCACGCATGCGGCCCACTACGCAGTACGCGAGGGCCTCGTGGCTCAACTGCGCCGGGACCTGCTCGGCCCGGGTGCCCCGGACGAGATCCTGACGCAGGACCCGCCGATGACCACGTACCCGATCGGAGTGCTGTTTCCGCGCCCCCGGGACGACCGGGCCTGCGAAGAACTCGACGCGGACACCGCCGAGGACGAAGGGCTCGATGACACGCCGGTGCTCCGGGGCAGCAGGGACATCGAGGATGCCCTTCCCGACGTCGGTGCCCCTCTCGCGGGTGACAGGCGTCCTTCGTCCATGGGGCTCACCTTCGCTGTCGACCCGGACATCTCGTCGAGCATCGTCGTACATGCCGAGGCAGCGGTCTACGACCCCATTGACGCTGATGGTCGGCCCATCACAGCCACGCGTGCGGAGGCCCGCAGCACAGCGGACCGGGACGAGCATTGGCGGCGTCGCAGCCTGAATCTGCCGCCCGTGACGATCGATGTCCGGGATTCGAGCCCCCGCCGCCCCGACGATCTCGGGGGCGGGACGAAGCTCAGAGTTCTTGTGCGCCCTCCGTCCCGACCGAGTGGGACTGTCACCGTCACCGTCACGCTGATCAACGATCAGCGCGTGGGCGAGCGGGAACTGCAGGACGCCTTCTGCCTGTTCCAGCCGCGTCTCACGGTATCCACACCGTCCGACGCCGCAGCATTCGTCGAGCGTCCCGCGGGGCGTGGCGTGGACGACGTGGATGTGGCCGCCGGCCGACTCCTGCACCGGCATGCCCCCACCTTCGCCATGGGGCACGGCTGCGCAGCCAACTGGGACTGGACGCCGCCGGCTGTCGGTGAACCGAACACCCGAGTCGCTTCCATCAGTTCCGTACGGACCGAGTTCGTCCCCACGCATGAGGTCCTGCTGACCGACTCCAACCCGGACATCGACGACTCGGCGCTCGCCATGCACAGCCTGGCGACGCGACCCGAGATGGAGGTGCTCACGGCACTCACCGACCTGATGGCCGGTTACGCGGAGTGGCTGGAGCGCAAGAAGTTCGAGGCCCGGGGCTTCTCCGGTACCACCCACGAGGGCCCGGCAGCGGAACAGATCAAGCAGTGCTCCGCCGCGCTGGCCCGGATGCGCCATGGGATCAGGGTGCTCGGCACCGATCCGGAAGCCATGAAAGCGTTCCGACTGACCAATCGGGCCATGGCCCAACAGCGCTCCCGCGGTGAGTGGGTGAAGAACGGACGTCAAGGCGCTCCCGACGAGACCGAAGGACGTTGGCGTCCGTTCCAGATCGCTTTCCTGTTGCTGTGTCTGGAAGGGATCGTGAGCCCGGAACACAAGGACCGGGACGTGGCGGACCTTCTCTGGTTCCCGACCGGCGGTGGCAAGACGGAGGCCTACCTCGGCCTGATCGCCTTCACGACTTTTCTGCGTCGCCTGCGCCGCAAGGAGCATGGAGCAGGCGTCACCGTCCTCATGCGCTACACCTTGCGCCTCCTGACACTGCAGCAGTTCGAGCGGGCCGCCGCCCTGATCTGCGCCATGGAACGGATCCGCCTGGACAGCCCGGCTGTCCTGGGCGCCGAACCCATCTCCATCGGTATGTGGGTCGGCCAGTCCGCTACACCGAACAAGCTCTCCGTGGCCGAGGAGAGCCTGACCGAACTGCGCAAGGGCAAGGACCTGCAGGAGAAGAACCCGGTCCAGCTCCATGCCTGTCCGTGGTGCGGCGCTCGTCTCGACGCGTACCAGTACGAGGTGGACGAGGACGCGAAGCGGATGTACGTCCGTTGCCCGGACGCCTCGTGCGACTTCCGTGACGGGCTTCCCGTCCATCTGGTCGACGAGGCCGTGTACGACGCCCGGCCGACTCTGGTGATCGCCACCGTGGACAAGTTCGCGGCCATGCCCTGGCGCGAGAAGACAGCTGCCCTCTTCAACCGGGACAGTTCGGACGACACACCGCCGCCCGAACTGATCGTGCAGGACGAACTGCACCTGATCTCCGGCCCGCTCGGGACCCTCACGGGCCTGTACGAGACGGCTGTGGATCTGCTCGCGGACCGGCCGAAGGTCATCGCGTCCACCGCTACGATCCGCCGCGCCTCGGACCAGGGCAGGGCACTGTTCGCCCGTGAGGTCTCCCAGTTCCCGCCCGCGGGACTGGATGCCCGTGACTCCTGGTTCGCCGTGGAGACCCCACGCGAGCGCAAGGCGACCCGCCAGTACATCGGTCTGCTGACTCCGAGCACGAGCCAGTCGACGTTGCTCATCCGCACGTACGCGAACCTGCTCCATCAGGCGATGCGCGCCGACACGAGCCCGGAGGTGCGCGATGCCTACTGGACACTCGTCGGGTACTTCAACAGTCTTCGACTTCTGGCCGCGGCGGAACTTCAGGTCCACGATGACGTCGACGCGTACCTCTCCTATCTGGCCGAACGCGACGGCGCTGAGCAACGCAAGATCCATGAGCTGACGGAACTGACCAGCCGGGCGAATTCCAGTGAGGTACCCGCACGACTCAAGCAGCTGGAACTGCGTCTACCTCACGCCGATGTCGTAGATGTCCTGCTTGCTACCAATATGATCTCCGTCGGTGTGGATGTGGACCGACTCGGCCTGATGGCAGTCATGGGGCAACCTCAGACCACCGCGGAGTACATCCAGGCGACGAGTCGCGTGGGACGACGCCACCCCGGTCTCGTGGCCGTCATGCTCAACTCATCTCGGTCCCGCGACCGTTCGCACTACGAGAGCTTTCAGCACTTCCACTCGGCCCTGTACCGCGAGGTGGAGTCGACAAGCGTGACGCCGTTCTCCTCCCGCTCTCGCGAGCGGGGACTGCACGCCGTGGTCGTCGCACTGGCCCGCATCCTGATCCCCGCAGCACGCCCCAACGACGGCGCCGGCCGGATCGATGAGTTCCGGGACGAGCTGGAGCGCGTCGTCAGAACGGCGCTCCTGGCTCGGGCGGACAAGGTGGACAAGGAGGAGCACGAGGCCACGGCAGACGCGTTCGACGAGTTCGTGGATTGGTGGTCGGAAGAGGCCAGGATCCACGGCGGCCTCACGTACGAACCCGTACGCGGGAAGAAATCCCCTTCGCTGCTCCGCTCCTTCGACGACGAACCGAACGAGGGTGCCTGGTCGACCCTGTGGAGTTTGCGTGACGTCGATGCCGAGTCGGCCCTGTTCATGGAGGCAACCCGATGACCCCTCCCCCTTCCCGGCGCCGTCGCGGTGGTACGCCTGAGCGCAGCTACCCGCGCCGCGGCGCGGTACGGCGTTCGCAGGTGATCACCACTTACGGCGTCGGCTCGTTGGTCGCGGTCGACAATGAGTCGTTCATCGTGATGGGAACCGACTCGTGGAACGTCACACAGGCCCCGACCATTTACGAGCACCGGCTCGCACGGGTGCTGGGAGTGAAGTCGTTCCGGCTTCCACCGGCCTCCGACGACACCAGTAGGGACGGCATCCGGGTCCGTCGTTTCCCCCTGTGGCATTCCTGCCCGAACTGCGACGCATTGCAGCACGTCCGTGGGTTCAACTCCCCTCCGGGAAAGAACGATTGCGGCGATTGCGACGAGGAGTTGGTGCCGTCGCGCTTCGTCATGGCCTGCGCGAAGGGTCACATCGACGATTTCCCGTACTGGAAATGGGCGCATCGCAACAATCGACAGGGGCAGGAATCGGGACACTGCGGTGGCGAGATGCGGCTGCGGACCAGCGGGAAGACCGCATCCCTGCGCTCCGTCCTGATCTCCTGCACCTGCGGGATTCCTGAAGTCTCCATGGAGGGAGCTTTCCGCCGCAGTTCCTTGTCCGGGTTGAAAGTGTTCTGCAGCGGACGACGCCCCTGGCTCAAGGACGCACCGACCGAACACTGCGCGGAAACGCCCCGCACCCTGCAGCGCGGTTCGTCCGTTGCCTGGCAGCCTCTGGTGAAAACCGCGTTGTCGATTCCGCCGTGGAGCGATGGTCTCGCAGCCCGCCTCGGTGATCACTGGGAGAACCTCCGCGCGATGACACGGGTCGAGATCGAGATCTATCTCAAGGCCCTCACCATGCAGGAGAAGTACGAATTCTCCACCGACAAGGTCGTCGCGCTACTCGAAGCGGAGAACCAGGAGGATCTGGCGCCGGATCAGGACCAGCCCAGGGGCCATGCCTACGCCGCCCTGCGGAAGCAGGAGTACGAGCGGCTGGTCGCAGGCCGTCTCGAGAGCGAGACGGACCGCGAGGAGGAGTTCATCTGCGAGCCCCCTCGATCGTCCACGGCACCCCTGCGTCCTTACGGGGTAAGTGGCCCCATGCTGGTCAAGCGCCTTCGGGAGGTCCGGGCGCTGAAGGCCTTCTCCCGGGTGGACACTCCTGACACACATGACGAGGTGCACGAGGCGGCGCTCTCGCTGACGTCCACGGGGTGGCTGCCCGCCATGGAGGTGCGGGGCGAGGGTGTCTTCCTCCGGCTCGACGAGACGCGTCTCGATGCCTGGGCCCGAAGCGCGGCGGTGGCGGCCCGAGCCGAGAGGATCCGCACCAATCATCTGCGCATGCTGCGGGACCGTGCCGGGGAGGATCACACCGTGCCGGACTCGCCGGCCGGTCCCCGCATGGTCCTGCTGCACACCCTTGCGCACGCACTGATCAACGAGTGGAGCCTGGACGGCGGCTACCCGGCCGCCTCCCTCCGCGAGCGGCTGTACGTGGACGACACCATGGCGGGTCTGCTCATCTCCACGGCGACCAGTGATTCCGCGGGCAGCCTCGGAGGGCTGGTCGCCCAGGGGGAACCGGTCCGCCTGGAGCCGTCCCTGCACTCGGCCTTGACCCGGGCCAAGTGGTGCTCGGCGGACCCGCTCTGCGTCGAGTCCGAAGGCAGCGGGGTGGGTGGCATCAACCTCGCTGCCTGCCACGCCTGTGTGCTGCTGCCCGAGACGAGTTGCGAACACAACAACGGACTCCTCGATCGGGCCCTGCTGATCGGAACGCCCGAGGATCCGTCGGTCGGGTTCTTCAACGGAGCAGTGATGCCCTGACCACGGAGGCACGGCGCACCGAGAAGGGCTGACCGACTCGACAAGAGGCCGAACGGTCGCTGCCCTACCGTCACATCGGGCGTCCTGGGTCGGATCCTTGGATCCCGTGTGGCACGGGCCCCTCACCAAATGGGCAGCTCAGTTGCCGGTCGCTGTCGTGCCCACGCTCTTCTCCAGGGACTCGGCAAACCGGGGACCCGGTGCCCCGGGCCCCCGCTCACGCCGGCCCGGGCCCCGCACTCGAAGCAGGATCCGCATCCGCAGCCGGGTGGTCCGGCCAGTCGACGGCGTACTCCGTCGGCTGGCCTGTCGTGAGCCGGGCATAGCGGAGCAGTTCGCGGACGATGCCGGCGTTGCCCATGCCCCAGCCTGTGTGGGGTGTGAGTTCGCTCGGGGTGGCTCGGTGTTCGAGGTTCGACCAGCGCGCTCCCGCCGTGTCCTCGATCGCCCGGGAGGCGAGGTCCGTGACGAGGATGTTCGCGAAGTCCAGGCCGTCGGCGTGTTCGACGTGCCGGTCGCACGCCAGCGCCAGTACCCCTGCCGTCCCGCAGCACCGGCCGTTGTTGTCCCAGAAGCCGGGGCGCAGCCGCTGTGGGAGGCCGGAGTGGGTGACCGTGTGCCAGCACCCGTCCGCCAGTGCCGACCAGGACGGGTCCTGGAGGGTCGCCGCCAGCAGCCGGAACGCCTGGGCGTCGCCCGTCGGGCCGTGGCACCAGCCGTAGCTGTAGCGCTCGATGCGGTCCGGGACGTGCTGCGGGTCGGAGTGCGGGACCAGGAAGCCCGCCGGGCCTGCCTCGTTGCGGGCGGCCACGTCCGAGGCGCCGGCCACTGCCAGTTCGGTCAGGTCGGGGCGCCCGGCCTGCCGGCCCACGGCGGCCAGTGCGTGCGCGATGCCCAGCGTGCCGTGCGAGAGATGGTGGAATCGGGCCGGTGCCCCGGACAGCGACTCCCACTGCACGCCGCCCGCTGTCCGTTCCGCGGTACGGAGGTAGGGCGTCACCGCGCGTACGGCCAACTCGTCGTCTCCCACGGCCAGTGCGCCCAGAGCGATGCCCGCGTTGCCGATCAGCAGGTCGAACCATCTGTCGTCCCAGCGCGTTCCGTCGAACCGGGACCGCACCCGCTCCATCGCCCGGTCCGCGGCCGCGCCTGCGGCCGTGTCCCCCAGCAGTCCGTGCACCGCGCGCAGGGCTACGGCCATTCCGGTCAGGCCCGTGTACAGGGAGCTGACGTCCCACTCCTCCGCGGCTGCCGCGAGGGTCAGTGCGCCCCGCGCTGCGGCATCGCCGTACCGGTCGTCGCCGAAGTGCTCCCGGCCTTCGAGCAGCGCCAGCACGATCCCGGCAGTCCCGCTGTAGAGGGTGGGGTCCAGTTCCTCGTCGGTCGTGGTCTCCGTCCAGGCCAGGCCGTTTCCGGTGTCCCGCGCCGAGCCGACGAGCCAGTCCAGACCTCCCCTGCCCAGGGCCTCGGCGGCAGCCGGCAGATCTCCCTCGGTGAGCTCTGTGATCATCGGCCCAGCGTCCCACGGCCGTACCGGGCCGACAATGAGCTTTCTTGCCTGCCGGGCGGGCCGGAGGACATGCTGGCCCCGTGCCAGGACAGCAGCGTAAGCGGAGGAATCAGCAGCGGGGCGGCCCGTTGCGGGGTGCCGGAGCGGGGCGGTGGGAAGTCGTTTTCGAGACCCAGGACGCGGCGGAATGGCAGAGTTCGGTGCCGCGGATCCGGAGTGAGCTCGGGCTGACTGATGCGTCGATGCTTCGCGTGGACACGCTGCGCGGTCCCAACCGGGTCCCAACTCCGATCCCGGTCCCGGTCCCGACCCCGACCCCGATCCCGGTCCCAACTCCGACCCCGACCCCGATCCCGGTCCCGGTCGTGCGGAGCCGCCGACCACCTATCGCCTGAGCATGTTCGTCCCGTATCCGCAGACCGAGCCTCGGCCCGAGCCGCCGGAACAACCGAACGGCTGAGTGTGCTGGGGCGGGCCGACGCGTCAGTGAAACGTCGCCGCCTCTTTCTCGTCGCGGTTCCGGCCGTGGGAGCATCGGCACCATGCAGTACCGGTATGCCACTGAGGCCGATGTGCCCGCCATGGCGGAGCTCTTCGCCGCCAACCGTCGCGATGCCCTCACCGAGCAGCAACGCTCCGAGCAGGGATTCGTGCAGGGCAACTTTGACGCTGCCGCCCTGCGTGCGATGGTCCGGGACGGAAGTCTCCTCGTCGCTGATGACGCAGGTGAACAAGGTGGCGCGGACGGCCAGGACAGCACGGGTGATCCGGATGCTCGCGGTCGCGCCGGCCGCGTAGTGGGGCTTCTTGCTCTGTCCTCGGCCGAGCGGCTGTCCAGCCCGCCGCCGCCCGTACGCGCGCTGCTCGACGCCCAGGACTCCCTGCGCTGGCAGGGTCAGCCGCTGAGCGCGTCGCGCTGGCTGATGTACGGGCCGGTCGTGGTCGACGCCGCCTTCCGGGGGCGCGGCGTGGCCAGGGGGCTGTTCGAGCTGGCGGTCGAGGCCGCCGGGGGCCGGGCCGATGCCGTGGTCGCCTTCATCGAGGCCGAGAACCAGGCGTCATGGCGCGTCCACGTGGACGGTTTCGGCATGTGTCCGCTCGGTGACTTCGTCGCGGGTGGGCGTACGTACAGTGCCGTCGCCGCGCCGGCCCGGGACGCGCCCCGGTAGCTCCGGACCGGCAGAAACCACCCGGGAAATCCCCGGTACCTCCTACCGGTCCGGCCACAACCGCGCCAGCCGGCGCTCCACCCCTTGCGGCAGCGTCCCCGCCTCGATCGCTTCGAGTTCAGCGGCACGGGCCGCCGAGCGGCCCCGGCACCGGACGCCCAGACGGTACGGGCCCGGTTCGACGGTGAGTTCGTGCGGGGCGTCCAAGCCCGACACGGGCCGGAGGCCTGGGCGGTGCCGCCGCCGATTCCGGTGAGCAGCAACGAGGCCGGTGCGGCCCCCGGCAACTGGATGATCGCCATCCGGCCGACGTGACGTCCGATGGCCGCCAGCACCGCGCGCCCGCCGCCGCCAGGCTCGGGTGCATGACAGAGACCCCATCAGCGACAGCAGCCGCACGTGAACCGCTGGCCGTGCTCCAGAGCATGTACGCGGCCGAGGCCCGCTATCTCGCCGCCGGCGGCCCGGACGCGGTCGGCTTCGACATCCTGGCGCCGTTCTTCGCCCCCGATGTCGTACTGCATCAGGCGGCCGGGCTTCCGTACGGCGGGACCTGGCACGGGCACGACGGCATGGCCCGCTTCTTCCGTGCGATGAGCCGGACTTGGGAGTCCTTCCGGATGGCCGGGCAGGAGATCCTCGCCACCGGCGAGACCCTCGTGGTGCTCCACCGCATCGAGGCGCGCTCCCGCGCCACCGGCCGGGAGATCGCCTTTCCGATCCTTCAGACGGTCGCGGTACGGGGCGGTCGGATCAGCAAGGTCCGGGGCCGTTCTACTGGGACACGGCGGCCATCGCGGAGACATGCGGGTGGGCGGCGGCGCGGGCCAACTGACCCTGCCCGCCTGTCAGTGCACAGCTTGACGCCTCGCCCCGCCGCCGTGGCGTGGTGGCGCCGTGGGTTCAGTCGATGCCGATCGGGTTGACGAAGGTGCCGGGGCGGGTGGCTCCGGACTGGTCCAGGACGGCACCGCCGTAGGGCCACTTGAGGGTGACGTGGGTGGTCTCGTCGGGCGGCGTGATCAGGACCTGGCTCACCTTGAACGGCTTGGGTCCCTTCATGGCGTTGGGGAGCGGCAGGATGTTCATGGAGACCATGGAGGTGTCGTCGCCGGGGCTCAGGGTCATGGTGCTGGGCTTGTCCGAGGAGCGGGGCAGGTCCCAGGTCTCGCCGGTCGTGCTGATCAGGCGGACGCCGGGGAAGCCGTGCAGGGTGCAGGTGCGGTTGCCGCTGTTGGCGAGCCGGACCGTGGCCATCTGCTGGTAGTCGGCCTGCATGTCCGGGGCTCCTCCGTGCGGGCCGCCCCAGTTGAAGGTCAGTTCGCCGGTGTGGCAGCGCTTGCTCTCCGCGCCCGTGGTGGAGGCGGTGGAGGCGAGGTTCACCGCGTCGGTGCGTGAGCCCTTCTCGGCCATCTTCTTCACGTTCTTCATGCTGTCCCCGGCCGCCTGCGCCTTCTCCTGCGACCCACCCTGGAGGCCGGACCACCCGCCGGCCTTGGAAGAGGTCGACCCGGATGACGAGTCGCACGCGGTGGCGCCCGCGCCGACCGCGATGACCGCCAGCACGGCGGCGGTGCAACGGACTGCGCGAGTGAGCTTGGCGGTCATGGTTCCTCTTCTCCGGCGCCGGATCTCCGTCCGGCGCTCCCCGTGTCCAGTGCGCCTTACAGGAAGTGAGATGTGTGCCCTCCAGGGGGAGTTCACGGAGCCCGGGACGGAAATTGTCCGGAAGCTGTAACAGCCATCCACCCACCGCCGCAGCTCGACCGGCCGCCTGTCCTCGCCCCCTTTCTGCACCCACACGTACGCCGACCGTGCCCGCCCCCTCCCCCCTCCCCTCGGCTCTCGGCTCTCGACCCCCGATCCCCACCCCGCCACCGGCCTCCGAATCCGCGCCATTAGCCTCGTCCTCATGGCAAAGATTCCCGCAGCAGCCGTAGCAGCCACCGGTCTCGTCGGCGGTTTCGCCGTGGCCCGCTGGACCAGGAAGCGTCCCCTCGGGGGCGTGGCGCTCGCCGCCGCCGGTGCGGTCGCCGCCCGGCAGTGGCAGCAGGAGGCCGGTACGGCCAAGGCCGCCGCCCTCACCGGTGTCTACCTCGCCGCGTTCGGCGGGTCCCACCCGCTCGCGAAGAAGATCGGCGCCTGGCCCGCCGTGTTCTCGGTGGCCGGTGCTGTCGCCGTGGCCTCGACGGTGGTCGCCCGCCGCGCCTAGCGCCTTGCGCCTGGGGCAGGCCGGCGGGCTACGCCCCCAGGGCGTGCGACACCGCGTAGATCGCCAGGCCGGCCAGCGCACCGACGACCGTGCCGTTGATCCTGATGAACTGCAGGTCACGGCCGATGTGTGCCTCGATCTTGCGGGACGTCTGCTCGCCGTCCCAGCCCGCCACCGTGTCCGAGATCAGGGACGTGATCTCGCCGCGGTACGTCGTCACCACGTACACCGCCGCGTCCTCCAGCCACCCCTCCAGCTTCTGCTGGAGGCGGGCGTCGGTCGCCAGCCGGGCGCCCAGGGACAGCAGCGAGGCGCGGGCCCGCAACCGCAGTTCGCTCTGCTCGTCCTCCGCCGCCGAGATGATCATGGTGCGTACCGAGGCCCACGCCGAGGCGATGACGTCCTGCACCTCCGAGCGGCCCACCAGCTCCGACTTGAGGCGCTCCACCCGCGCCCGGGTGTCGGTGTCGGACTGGAGGTCGGACGCGAAGTCCGCCAGGAAGCGGTCGAGGGCGCCGCGCGCCGGATGCTCGGGCATGTCGCGCATCTCGGTGATGAAGCGCAGCAGCTCCTTGTAGACGCGGTCGCCGATCCTCTTGTCGACGAACCGCGGCGTCCACCCCGGCGCCCCGCCCTGCACCGCGTCCATCACCGAGTCGGAATGGACGGTGAGCCAGTCGTGGGCCCGCATGCAGACCAGGTCGACGACCCGCCGGTGGCCCCCGTCGGCGACGACCTTCTCCAGCATCTTCCCGAGACCGGGTGCGACCTCGGCGGCCTCCGCACGGCGGGTGATCGCCTCACCGACCACCGCCTGGACGTCCGAGTCGCGCAGCACAGTCAGCGCGCCGCGCAGCGCCGTCGACAGCTCCGCCGTCACCCGGTCGGCGTGTTCCGGTTCCGCGAGCCAGGATCCGAGCCGTCCGCCGATGCCGACGGCCCGCAATCTTGCCCGTACGACAGATTCCGACAGAAAATTTTCCCCAACAAAGGAACCAAGTGACTCCCCAAGCTGGTCTTTCTTGTTGGGGATGATTGCGGTATGAGGGATGGGGAGGCCAAGTGGCCGGCGGAACAGTGCCGTCACGGCGAACCAGTCGGCCAGCGCACCCACCATGCCCGCCTCAGCCGCCGCGGCGACATACCCGGCCCACGACCCTGCCCCGGTGTGCGAAGCCCAAGTGGCGAGTACGAAAATGAGAGCGACCAGAAGGAGAAGTCCGGTGGCCGTCGTCTTCATACGGCGGACCCCACGGCGCTTCTCCTCATCGGCCGCGCTGTAGGCAACGGAGCCCAGTGGCGCGGTGCCTGTGACGCCTTCCGTCCCAGGTCCGGCTCCGACTTCCGTTTCCCTGCCAGTACGTTCCATCAGCTCCGCCTGCTCCGCCCGTTCCGCCCGTTTCCGTTCCTGCACCTGTACCGCCCCCGTGCGTATTGTCCCTGCCTCAGCTACTCCTGGGACGCACGCCGAGTTCCCGAGGAGACCGACCGCTCATGACCAGGAGCCGTGGTTACGCCCTGCTCGCCACGCTTGCGGCAGTGGTGACGCTCGTTTCCGTTGGCATCTTCGCCATGGTGAAATCCCCGGCCACCACGGTCTCCGCCGGAACCCCGTCGCGGGTGTCGTCGGGGGTGCCCGCGTCCGGCAACTGGACGGGCACCTGGTCCGCGGCGCCCGTCGGGCCCGAGCCCGGTACACCGAACGGCCTCCCCGGGAGCACCATCCGTAACGTCGTGCACACCAGCATCGGCGGCTCGCTGACCCGGATCACCCTCTCCAACCTCTTCGGCACCCAGCCGCTGAAGATCACCGAGGCGTCCGTCTCGGCCGACGGCTCGATCCAGGCGGTGACGTTCGACGGGCGCCACTACGTCACGATCCCGGCCGGCGGCCAGACCATCAGCGACGCGGCCCGCATCCAGATCCCCAGCAACGGCAATGTGACGGTCTCCTTCACCACCCCGGCGCCGAGCGGCCCGGTCACGTACCACCCGCACGCCCGGCAGATCTCGTACGCCAGCCTCGGCGGCCACACCGTCGAGACGCCCTACTGGCGCTACCTCACCGCCGTGGACGTCCTCACCCACGAGGCCCGCGGCTCGGTCGTGGTCTTCGGCGACTCGATCACCGACGGCATCACCTCCACCGCGGACACCAACCAGCGCTGGACGGACGTACTCGCCACCCGGCTCGCCGGCCACTACGGGGTACTGAACGAGGGCATCAGCGGCAACCGCGTCCTGCTCGCCGGCAAGGGGCAGAGCGGCCTCGACCGCTTCGACCGTGATGTGCTCGGGCGCTCCGGTGTGAAGTCGGTCGTCTTCGAACTCGGCATCAACGACGTCCTGCGGCTGCCGCGCAACGTGACCGCACGGCAGATCACCGACGGGCTGCGCAAGCTGGCCCAGGAAGCGCGGGCGCGGGGGCTGCATGTGGTCGGAGCGACGCTGATGCCGTTCGGCGGCCACCTCGGGGTGACTCCGCGGCTGGAGGCCGTACGCCAGCAGGTCAACGCGACCATCAGGGCGGGCGGTGTCTACGACTCGGTGGTCGACTTCGACAAGGCCCTGCGCGACCCGTACGCCCCGAGCAGGCTCCGGCCCGGCTACGACTCCGGCGACCACCTGCACCCGAGCGACGCCGGGTACCGCAGGATGGCGATGACCGTGGACCTGGACACCCTGACCACGTCCGCGCCTGCCAGCGCCTGAGGGTCTGCCCCCGGCAGCGTCCCACCGACAGCACCCACCGCGGGCAGCTCCTTCCCGCGGGCGGGCGGCTACCGGAAGTCCCGGTCCGCGTACATCTTCGCGATGACGGCCTCGATGTCCGGCTCCCGTACCGCGAGGTCGACCAGCGGATACGCGGCGGCGACGGCCGCGACGAGCGGGGCGGCCGAGGCCGACGCCGGGAACGCCAGCCACTGCCGGGGCCCCTCCACCCGGACAGTGCGGGCCGACGGAATGTCGATCGGCGGCAGCTCCTGCTCCAGATCCACCACCAGGGTCCGCTCGCTCTCGCCCACCTCGTGCAGCCCCGCCAGCGCACCGTCGTACATCAGCCGGCCGTGGTCGATCACCATCACCCGCTTGCAGAGCTGCTCAATGTCGGTCAGGTCGTGCGTGGTGAGCAGGACGGTGGTGCCGAGCTCGGCGTTCAGGTCCCGCAGGAAGCCGCGGACCTTGGCCTTGGATATGACATCGAGGCCGATCGTCGGCTCGTCCAGATAGAGGACCTCCGGATCGTGCAGCAGGGCCGCCGCGATGTCGCCGCGCATCCGCTGGCCGAGCGAGAGCTGTCGTACCGGGACCTCCAGCAGCTCCGCGAGGTCGAGCAGTTCGACACAGCGGTCCATGTTCTCGCGGAACCGGTCGTCGGGGATGCGGTACATCCGGTGGGCCAGCCGGTACGAGTCGCGCAGCGGCAGGTCCCACCAGAGGGTGGTGCGCTGGCCGAAGACCACACCGATGCGCTGCGCGAGCTTCGTCCGCTCGCGGGAGGGGTCGAGGCCGGCGACGCGGATGCGTCCGGCGCTGGGGGTGAGGATGCCGGTGAGCATCTTGATGGTGGTGGACTTGCCCGCGCCGTTCGGACCGATGTAGCCGACCATCTCGCCCCGGGGTACCCGGAAGCTGATGCCGTCGACGGCGCGGACCTGGTGTTTCTCCCTGCGCAGGAAGCCGGACTTGCGGCGTACGTCGAAGACCTTTTCCAGGGCTTCGAGTTCGATGAAGTCATCATCCATGGCAGGCCGACTCCCCTGGTCCGGAGGTCAGGTGGCTTCGGCGCCGCATTGCGTTCACTTCCATTCCATGAGTCGGCGAGCGTACCAACGGCCGCCCTCGCGCAGCGAGCGGATATCGCCGGGCGCCGGGCGGCCGGGAACGGGTGGCGTCAGCGCGGCGGAAGCTGGTCGTACGTCTTGAAGGTGTACTGCGCGGACAAGGTGATCGCGTTCCCGGACGCCGCCGAGAGGCCCAGCCGGTCGTTGACGAGCCTGCCCAGCGGCCCGCAGCCGTCGGCAGCAGGGACGGTGAAGGCGTCGTCGTACGCGTCGAACGTGATGACCGGAGGGTTCTTCGAGACCCACTGGGAGTCACCGGCTCGCTTCAGGTGCAGTTCGACGGGGTTGTCGGCGCCGATGACGCAGCTGTGCGCCAGCAGGGGGCTGAGGACGCGGAAGCGCAGGGTGAACAGGCCCAGGCTGTTCCCGACGGAGTAGAAGTCGGACCGGCCGCCGTACTCCGGTCGGAGGGACAGCGAGAGCAGCGGGTTACGGCTGGAGGCGTGGCCGGAAAGCCCGCCGGGGACAGCGGACGGTGCGCTGCGCAGGGCACCCCAGACCTGCCCGGCGCTCCCGTCGGGCAGCGGGCCCTCGGCATGGGTGATGGTCATCGGCGCCAGCTCCGGAATGCTGCGACTGCCGAGGGTCAACGAGCCGGTGGCGGTGAGGACTTCGCACTTCCAGTCGGCCGCTTCGACACCCGCCGGGATGTCCGGGCAGTCGCTGAAGTCGTACGCGGGGGCGGGAGGCGCGTCGGCAGCGACGGCGGGGGCGCTCGCCGCACCGGTGGCCATGGCCGCGAGGGCGGCGGCGAAGGCGAGCCCGGCGGCCCCGCGGCGGACGGTCGAGGGGCGCTTCACAGTGGTCTGCATGTTTCCCAGCCTGCCGCCGCGTCCCGCCGGGCCACCATGGGGGAAGCCCCCCGCCTTACCCTGAGGCGCGCCTGACCTCACGTCAGGGTGTGGTGCTCCAGAGAGTGCCCCCGGAACGTCCCTACCGGCCCGCCCTGAACTGTGTGGCCGGAGCCGGTGGAAGGTAACTACGCGGAAGGTAAATGCATGGGGGTAAATACGTCGACAGCGCCCTCAACACCCGGCAAAGTGGCCGCCCGTGACGAGCAGCGAACTGTGGACCCGCGCGACCGCCGACCGCTACGACGCCCAGGAGAACGAGACGTCTTCGGCCGCCGTTCTCGGACCGGCTCTCGCCTTCCTCGCCGAACTCGCCGGAGATGGCCGGGCCCTGGAGTTCGCCATCGGGACCGGCCGAGTGGGCGTCCCGCTCCGGGAACGCGGCGTGCCGGTAGTGGGCATCGAACTGTCCGAGCACATGGCAGCGGTGCTCCGGCGCAAGATCGACGAGAACACCCTCCCCGTAACGATCGGGGACATGGCTACCACCGTCGTCCCCGGCGAGTTCACTCTGGTCTATCTCGTCTACAACACCATCACGAACCTGCTCACGCAGGACGAGCAGGTCGAGTGCTTCCGTAACGCCGCACGTCATCTGGCGCCCGGCGGCCGGTTCGTCATCGAGCTGGGCGTACCACCGCTGCGGTTCCTGCCGCCCGGCCAGGTCGCGGTGCCGTTCGACGTCTCTGAGCGGCATCTCGGCTTCGACACCTTCGACCTGGTCCAACAGATGCTCGTCTCACACCACTTCACCCGGGACGGCGACGACGGCCGCTACCGTCGCGGCACCTCCCGGCACCGGTACGCCTGGCCGGCCGAGCTCGACCTGATGGCACGGATCGCCGGGCTCGAACTGGATCGTCGCGTCGCGGACTGGGACGGGGCGCCGTTCACCCAGGACTCCACGAAGCACATCTCCGTGTGGCGCAAGCCGGCCTGAGAACGGATGACGCTGCCACCACCGACGTGCCGGCACCGGCACCAGCGCCACACGGCCTGATCGGCGGTCCGACGGCCACGAACCGGCTTATAGAACCGATGTGAGACGAGAAACCCTTCCGCGGGAGTCGGCAGGCAGTCAATACTGTGAAGAAAGCAAGGACCCGCCGGAGGCCCCGTCTTGCCACGTCTTGCCACGCACCCGGCGACAGCACGAGCACGGAAGGATACCGGTGGGTAACACTGCTTTCGACTACCGCACCCGGCAGTCGGCCGTTCGACGGCCCCGGCCTGTCTCACGCGGCCCGGAGAACCTGGCGGGGGCGCCCCACCTTCACGGCGTCGGACCGATGATGGGGTCGATACAGGCGCTCGCCGGCAACAGGGCCGCGTCCGCCGTTGTCCAGCGTCTCGCGGAGGACAGCGCGGCGAAGGCCGCCGGTGACGGGACGACGGGCAAGCCGCAGGCGAAGACGTCCCGTACCGGGCTGAACATCCGGGAGCGGATCGCCAGTGCGCTGGAGCGGGCCAACAAGCACCTCGACGTCCTCGACACCTTCGTCCTGCGCGGCCTGGTCCCGGCCAACGCGGAGATGAACCTGCACGCGTCCCAGGCCGCCGACACGCATCTGTCGGAGCAGGTCGGCGCGTCCTCGGCCGCGGCCGGCGCCGAGATGGGCGTCACCGACGGCGTCACGGCGGTCAACAACGTCATCGACGCACGCAAGGCGTACAAGGAATCCAAGGAGAACCCGGCGGGCGCCTCCTCCCACGCCCCACACAAGAAGTTCCGCTCCAAGACGCTCGACGCGATCCAGAACCTGGCTACTTACAGCTCCGACGTCATCGGCGTCGCCAAGAACTCCCTGGCCGCGGAGGCCGTCGTGACGGCAGCGGGTGTCGCTGAGGCCGGTGGCGGGGTGATCGGCGCCGTCGCGGGCGTCAAGAGCGTCCGTGCGACGCGTCGGTTCGGGCTGACGACGCGCAAGTACCGGGCCGTCAAGAAGATCGAGGTGCCCCCGAAGGTGGACGACCCCGAGCTCAATCGGCTCCGCGAGGCGGAGGTGGAGAGCCACTGGGCGCTCGCGCAGGCCTATGTCGCGTTGGAGCGCGCCCACGACGGCGACGAGGACGGCCTCTCGGACCGGCTGGGCGCCGCCCTGGACCGTGCCAGTGGCGCCTTCTCGACCATCGAGAAGGCCGCCGGGGACCTCAAGAACGCGGAGGACACCAACGTCCTCAACACCACCCGGGACTACGCCCTGGCGAAGCAGCGCAACAAGCTCTGGAAGCAGGGCGTCGGCGCGGTCGGAGACGGCGCGAGGTCGGCAGGCGGCGCGGTGACGATCGCAGCGGCTGCCACGGGGGCGCTGGCGACCAACCCGGCCGGCTGGGGCCTGGCCGCAACAGCGGCAGGGCTGCTGCTCTCGGTCACCGCGTACAAGGCCGGGCGCGCCGGCAAGAAGCGCTACGAGGGCGCCCGTCACCCCGACCGCTGGGCCCCGCCCACGGAAGAGGGTGGCCCGGCCGCCTCCGAGCCCGCCTCCCGCCAGGACGCGCTCAAGGAAGCGCTGAAGTTCTGGAAGAAGGCCGAGCACAGCAAGCGCGATGCCATGGCGCGCACCCTCTACGGTCTCGCCGCGGGCCCCGAGACCTCCGCCGGTCGGCAGACCTCGCCGGAGTATCGTGCCTCGGCCCGGGAACTGCTCGTCGCGCTGAAGGCAGGCCCCGCAAACCTGCACATGACGACGGAGCAGTGGACGCAGTCCCTGAACGACTCCGCCGATGCCGAGAAGTGGCAGAAGGAGATCGCCAACCAGCTCGCGTCGAGCTGAGGGCTTGCGAGGGCATGCGAGGGCTTGCCGGGAATCAAGCTGTTGCTCTCCGTTCCAGGGCTCGCCGTTGTGGTACGCGATTCCGGACGGGGCCAACAACAGGATCACGACGACACGTTGATGACCGGCAAGCTCCGGGGAGTTCTAACTCCCCGTACTCCGGTACGACCTGAGCCCCGCCCGCCACGCCACTCCTGCCGCCGCACAGCACACCCCCGCCACCAGCGGCGGCAGGAACGCCAGCCACTCCGGCAGGTCCAGCGGGTACGGCCGCCCCAGCACATACAGCGCGGGCAGCCAGTTGACGAAGGCCAGCGGGATGACGAAGGTCACCCCGCGCAGCAGGTCCTTCGCGAAGACCGTCGGCGGGTACTGAAGCAGCGTCGCCCCTCCGTAGGTGAAGGAGTTCTGCACCTCCGACGCGTCCTGCGCCCAGAACTGGAACGCCGCCCCCGTCACGAACACCGCGGAGAAGACCACCGCGCCGCTGATCACCATCACCGGCACCATCAGGACCTTCAGCGGCGTCCAGTGGACGTCGACGACCGCCAGGGCGTATCCGAGAACCAGCAGCCCCTGGGTGATCCGGCCCAGCCTGCGCAGGGCGAAGCGGTCCGCGGCGATCTGGGCGATCACCGGGACGGGGCGCACCAGGAGGGTGTCCAGCGTCCCGTCGCGCACCCGGCGGCCCAGCCGGTCCATCGAGCCCATCACCAGGTCGGAGAAGCCGAACGCGCTCGAAGCGGTCCCGTACAGAAAGGCGATCTCGCCCAGCGAGTAGCCGCCGAGCCGGTTGACGTGCGAGAACATCAGCAGGATCGCGGCGAAGTCGAGCCCGGTCGCCGCGAAGTTGCCGAGAGCCGTCATCACGAACGACGCCCGGTACGCCATCGTCGAGCGGATCCACATCCCGGCGATCAGCCAGTACGCGCGCAGCCCCTCAGCCACCCTGCACCACCACCCTCCGCGTCGCGGCGGACTGGAGCAGCCGCCCGGCGCCGAGCAGCACCACGGCCCAGCCGAGCTGGAAGGCGTACGCCGACACCAGGTCCCAGCCGGTCCGCCGGCCCAGGATGATGTCGGCCGGCACCTGGAGCAGCACCGACCAGGGCAGCAGCCGGGCCACCTCGCCCAGCACCCCGGGGAAGAGGTTCAGCGGCAGCAGCATCCCGGAGAAGAACATCCCGGCGATCCCCGCGATCTGGGCGACGCCCGCCCCGTCCATCAGCCAGAACGCGGAGAGCGCCACGAGATAGCGGATCGCGAAGCTGACAATCACCCCGAAGAGGAGCGCGACCAGGAACGCGAGCCACACGAAAGGGTCGGCCGGCAGCGCGAGGTGGAACGCGAGCGCCCCCAGCGCCATGGGCGCCACCCCGCGCCCGATGAGCTGGAACCCGGCCCGCCCCAAGTCGCTTGCCATCCACCAGAGTTGCAGGTCGGCGGGGCGGTAGAGGTCGATCGCGATGTCGCCCGTGCGGATACGCTCGATGAGCTCGTCCTCCAGGCCGCCGCCCATGAACGCCATCGTCGTCAGCATCGCCTGGCCGAGCCACACATAGGTGAGGGCCTGCGGCTGGTCGTAGCCGCCCAGGTGCGGGCGTTCGTCCCAGAGCGCGATGTATGTGTACGCCATGATGAAGCCGAAGACGGTGTTGGTGAACACCCCCGCCGCCGTGGCCACCCGGTAGGTGGCGAAGCGCCGGAACCCCCCTGCGGCCACGACCGCGTACAGCCGCATACGAGCCTCCTCCCCCGGTTTGTTCCGCCCTGTCCGGCCCGCCCCGGGCCGCTCCCCCCGTGCAAGCACCAAAGCGCACGAGCCTAGTCCAGGGGGAGCACACGCCGCGACCGAATAATCCGTCCAGTTCGAACCGGGCGCCCCAACAGTGTTTTATGGGCGTACAACACGATTCACCCCATACAGCACCGTTTACGACCCCTTTCGCGATATCCCCCACGACGCCCCCCCATGACGCCCGATGACGCCCCTGACGACACCTTTGTGCCGGACGCTGGAGAGACAGTGAGCGACGAGCAAGCGGCCAAGAAGCGCAAGCGCCCCCAACGCAAGGGCTGGCGGCGGCTGATCCCCACCTGGCGGATGGTCCTGGGCACCGTCCTGGTGATCCTCGTACTGATCATCGGGGGGCTCATCGCCGGCTACAACCTCGTCGACATCCCCACCGCCAACACCGCGGCCACCGCGCAGAGCAACGTCTACCTCTACTCCGACGGCACCGAACTGGCCCGCGACGGCCAGGTCAACCGCGAGAGCGTGCAGCTCTCCCAGATCCCCATCGGCGTCCAGCACGCCGCGCTCTCCGCCGAGGACCGCAACTTCTACTCCGAGAGCGCCATCGACCCCGAGGCGATGGTCCGCGCCGCCTGGAACACCGTGACCGGCAAGGGCACCCAGGGCGGCTCGACCATCACCCAGCAGTACGTCAAGAACTACTACCTCGGCCAGGAACAGACCATCAGCCGCAAGGTCAAGGAGTTCTTCATCTCGATCAAGCTCGACCGCGAGGAGAGCAAGAACGACATCCTCGCGGGCTATCTGAACACCAGTTACTTCGGACGCAACGCCTACGGCATCCAGGCCGCCGCCCAGGCGTACTACGGCAAGAACATCCAGGACATCGACATCGCCCAGGGCGCCTACCTCGCGTCCCTGCTCAATGCCCCCAGCGCGTACGACGTCGTGGTGCACCCCGGGAACAAGGGCCGGGCCGAGGCCCGCTGGAACTACGTACTCGACGGCATGGTCAAGAAGAAGTGGCTCAGCCCCGGGGCTCGCGCCAAGGAGAAGTTCCCTGTGCCCGGAAAGGTCAGGCCCTCGTCCGGCCTCTCCGGACAGCGCGGGTACCTCGTCCAGGCCGTCAAGGACGACCTCACCAGCAACAAGATCATCGACGAGGACACGCTCGCCACCGGCGGCTACCGCATCACCACCACCCTCCAGCGCAGCAAGCAGCACGCGCTCACCACCGCGGTGAACGACCAGGTGAACAGCAAGCTCAGCAAGAGCCGCAGCGCCGACCGCAACGTCCGCGTCGGCGGCGCATCGGTGGAACCCGACACGGGCAAGGTCGTCGCGATGTACGGCGGCGTCGACTACACGAAGCAGTACGTCAACAACGCCACCCGCCGGGACTACCAGGTCGGTTCCACCTTCAAGCCGTACGTTTTCGCCTCGGCCGTGGAGAACCGCTCGACCACCCAGGACGGGCGCAGGATCACCCCGAGCACCATCTACGACGGCACCAACCACCGCACGGTGCAGGGCCCGAACGGATCGACCGGCTACGCGCCGGGCAACGAGGACGACGTGTCGTACGGCCGCATCACCGTCTCCACCGCCACCGACAAGTCCGTCAACGCGGTGTACGCGCAGATGGCCGAGGACGTCGGCCCGTCCAAGGTCGAGCAGACCGCGATCGACCTCGGCATCCCGAAGAACACCCCCGACCTCAACCCGTACCCCTCCATCGCACTCGGCCCCGCCACCGCCAGCGTGCTGGACATGAGCGAGGCGTACGCGACACTCGCGGGCCACGGCAAGCACGGGACGTACACCCTCATCGAGAAGGTCACCAAGAACGGCGAGAAGCTCGCGCTGCCGAAGAAGACCACCGTCCAGGGCGTCAGCCGCCAGGCCGCGGACACCACCACATCGATCCTGAAGAGCGTCGTCGCGAGCGGCACCGGCACCGCGGCCAAGTCCGCCGGGCGGCCCGCGGCGGGCAAGACCGGCACCGCGGAGAACGACAAGGCCGCCTGGTTCGCCGGGTACACCCCCGACCTGTCGACCGTCATCTCCGTGATGGGCCAGGACCCGACCACCGGGGTACAGAAGCCGCTGTACGGGGCACTCGGTCTGCCCCGCATCAACGGCGGCGGCGCACCCGCGCAGATCTGGGGCCAGTACACGGGGGCCGCACTCGCGGGCACCCCGCGCACCCCCTTCCACCTCGACCTCCAGTCGGGTGCGCGCCAGGAACCGCTGCCCACCCCGGCCAAGAGCTCCGCATCCCCCTCGGCATCGGCTTCGCCCTCATCGCCGAGCGAGGCACCGACCGGACCGTCGTCCGCACCGCCGAGCACCGAGCCCTCTCCGACGGCCCCGGAGCCGTCGGAGACCCCCAGCAGCGAGAGCCCCGGCGTGATCGGCGGGCTGACGGACGAAGGCACGGACACCGGCGGCGGCACGGGGGGCGGCACCACCGGTGGCTGAACGACCGGCACCACGGATGGCTGAACCGCCGGCGGGCAGCTCAGACCGACGGCTGAAAAGGCGCGCGGAAAAGGGTGTGCGGATCAGTAATCCGGTTGACAGGCTGGGATCATGAACTCCCCGCACCCCGACGCGCCCAACGACCGGCACAGCGACACCGCCCCGATCAGCACGCCCATCACCGCGGACCTGATGAAGGGCGCCCTCGACCTGGAACGCACCGAGCACGGCCTCCTGCCGCACCGGCTGCCCGCCCGGGCCCGCGCTCAGTGCTCCGACGGGCAGCTGGCCATGGCGGAGGCCCAGCCGTCCGGCGTGCGACTGGCCATCCGTACCCGGGCCACCACCGTCGAACTGGACACGCTCCGCACCAAGATGGCCTACCAGGGCGCCCCGCCCCGCCCCGACGGGCTGTACGACCTGCTCGTCGACGGCCGCCTGACCGACCGGGCGAGCGGGACGGGCGGCAACGTACAGCTGGTGGACTTGGCCACCGGTTCCGCGGAGACGCGGCCCGGCCCGGTCGGCACCGTCCGGTTCACCGGTCTGGCCGCCGGGCTCAAGGACATCGAGATCTGGCTGCCGTACAACGAGGTCACCGAACTGGTCGCGCTGCGCACCGACGCCCCCGTCGAGCCCGTGCCGGACAGCGGCCGCAAGGTGTGGCTGCACCACGGCAGTTCGATCAGCCACGGCTCCAACGCCGAGAGTTCCACCACGACATGGCCGGCGCTGGCCGCCTCGCTCGGCGACGCGGAGCTCATCAACATCGGGCTGGGCGGCAGCGCCCTGCTCGACCCGTTCACGGCCCGCGCCCTGCGGGACACCCCGGCGGACCTGATCAGCATCAAGATCGGCATCAACATCGTCAACGCCGACCTGATGCGGCTGCGCGCCTTCGCCCCGGCCGTGCACGGCTTCCTCGACACGATCCGCGAGGGGCACCCCACCACACCGCTGCTGGTCGTCTCGCCGATCCACTGCCCCATCCATGAGGACACCCCGGGCCCCTGCGCCCCGGACTTCAGCAGGGGGACGGTGGAGTTCCGGGCCATCGGCGACCCGGCCGAGCGCGCCGCCGGGAAGCTGACGCTCACCATCATCCGTGCGGAACTCTCCCGCATCGTGGAGCAGCGGGCGGCCGACGACCCCCATCTGCACTACCTCGACGGCAACGAGCTCTACGGCGAGGCGGACTCCGCCGAACTGCCGCTGCCCGACCAGCTCCACCCGGACGCCGAGACCCACCGTCGCATCGGCGAACGCTTCGCCGCACTGGCCTTCGGCACGGGCGGACCGTTCACGGCCCGCCCGACCTGAGGCACCGGGCGCCGGCCCTGCGCAACCAGGTCCGGCGCCCGTGACCGCACCTCATGCACGGCATAACGCCCGGACGTCATGCACGGCCTAATGCCCGGACGTCGCCTTCAGGCCGACGACCGCGACCAGCAGCAGGCAGACGAAGAAGATCCGGGCGGCGGTGGCCGGCTCCCCCAGGACGACCATGCCGAGCACCGCCGCACCGGCCGCGCCGATCCCCACCCAGACGCCGTACGCCGTACCGATCGGCAGGGTTTTGGCCGCCTGCGACAGCAGCAGCATGGACGCGACAATGCCCGCGCCGGTGAAGAGGCTGGGCCACAGCCTCGTAAAACCTTCGGTGTACTTCATCCCGATCGACCAGGCCACTTCGAGCAGACCGGCGACGACGAGCAGAATCCAGGCCATGACGGCACCTCCGCGAGACGGATCAGCAGGGTGCGTCGTCTTTACAGTCGATCTGCCCGGTACGGCGCGTCTCGTCGGGGTCCGTCCCACGATAGCAAAACCGTGCCCAGCGGGCAGCAGTCAGCAGCAGGAGGAGCAGGAGCAGCAGGCTGAGCTACAGATACAGACCGGTGGAGTCCTCGGACACCCGCTCCGAAGCCACCGCGTGCAGATCGCGCTCCCGCATCAGGACGTACGCCACACCCCGGACCTCCACCTCGGCCCGGTCCTCCGGGTCGTACAGCACCCGGTCCCCCGGCACCACGGTCCGGACGTTCTGCCCGACCGCCACCACCTCGGCCCAGGCCAGCCGCTTGCCGACGGCGGCGGTGGCCGGGATCAGGATGCCGCCGCCGGAGCGGCGCTCGCCCTCCGGGCTGTCGGACTTGACCAGCACGCGGTCGTGCAGCATCCGGATGGGCAGCTTGTCGTCGTGGGTGTTCTCGCTCACAGGCTCGAACCTACCTGGCCCGGGGCGCGGAGTTCACCGAAGGGTCCGCACCCGGGCCACCGGCCGGCCACCGGGCCGGACGGGGCGGGTCAGCAGCTCCGCCGCCGCTTCGCCGTTACGCAGAGACCCACCACGCCCACCGTGAGCAGCGCCACCGGAATCACGCGCTCCAGCCGAGGCGCGCCGTCCTCCGTCACGAACTGCGCCCGCACGCCGTTCGCCGCCCGGTTCAGCGCGACGAACGCGCGCCCCGCGGTCTGGTCGACGGCCGATGTGACCTTGGCCCTGGCGTCTCCCACGATCGTGCTGGGGTGCAGCCGCACGCCGATCTCGTCCAGCGTGTCCGCGAGATCCGCGCGCCGGGTCTCGATGTCCGCCTCGATCTGCGCCGGGGTCCTGGCATCCGTGGCATCCGACACTGCGCTGCCTCCGTGGTCGTGTCCGGTAGTCGTTGCTCGACAGTCTGTCAGCTCCAGCGGGAACGCACCCCGCGGCACCCCTATTACGCTCTGCCCCATCCGTACCTCACGGTCACCGACCCTCCCGAGGAGAGCCTGATGAGCGAGCGACTGCAGCCCGGCGACACCGCCCCCGACTTCGCCCTGCCCGACGCGGACGGCAACGAGATCTCACTCGCCGCACACCGTGGCCGCAAAGTCATCGTGTACTTCTACCCGGCGGCACTCACCCCTGGATGCACCAAGCAGGCCTGCGACTTCACGGATAATCTGGACTTCCTGGCCGGCGCCGGATACGACGTCATCGGCGTCTCGCCGGACAAGCCGGAGAAGCTCGCGAAATTCCGCGAGAAGGAGTCCCTCAAGGTCACGCTGGTCGGCGACCCGTCCAAGGAGACCCTCGCCGCGTACGGCGCATTCGGAGAGAAGAAGCTCTACGGCAAAACGGTGACCGGGGTCATCAGGTCGACGCTCGTCATCGACGAGAACGGGAAGGTCGAACACGCTTTCTATAACGTCAAGGCGACCGGCCACGTAGCCAAAATCATCAAGGATCTCGGCCTCTGAGACGCCTCGAACAGGTCCGAGAAGTTGCCGAAGTGGCCGGTATCCACTGAAAATACGTGACCAAGGTCCCATTTCTACGGAGCCCTGGTTTGCGATCGCCATCGCTGTGCAGAAGAGCCTCCTGCGTGTTTTTGTATGCCCACAGAGAGGACGACAACCATGGCGGACACCGGCCACCAGCCCGCCGCCGACCCCGAGGCGGTCAAACGCCACCGCGATCTCTTCCGCGTCATCGACCGCCGGAGGAACCCGCGGCTGCGCCGCACCGACATCACGGTGACGGATGAGGCAGCGATCAAGCGGGCGGTGAAGGCGGCCAGCCTGGGTAATGCCATGGAGTGGTTCGACTTCGGCATCTACAGCTACCTCGCGGCCACGATCGGCCGGGTCTTCTTCCCCGGGGGAAGCAGCACGGTCCAGCTGCTCGCGTCGTTCGCCACCTTCGCGGTCGCGTTCCTGATCCGGCCGGTCGGCGGCATGGTCTTCGGCCCGATGGGCGACAAGATCGGCCGCAAGAAGGTCCTCGCCATGACCATGATCATGATGGCGATCGGGACCTTTGCGATCGGGGTGCTTCCCTCGTACTCGGCGGTCGGCTTCTGGTCACCGGTTCTGCTGATCTTCTTCCGTCTGGTGCAGGGCTTCTCCACCGGCGGTGAGTACGGCGGCGCCTCGACCTTCATCGCGGAGTACGCGCCGGACAAGCGCCGGGGGTACTTCGGCAGCTTCCTGGAGTTCGGCACGCTCGCGGGATACGTGGGCGCGGCCGGCCTGGTCACCCTGATGACCACGCTCGTCGGCTCCGGCGGGATGGACAGCTGGGGCTGGCGCGTACCGTTCCTGGTCGCGGGCCCCCTGGGCCTGGTCGGTCTCTACCTGCGGCTCAGGCTGGACGAGACACCCGCCTTCCAGCGGCTGACCGGCGAGAACGTGGGCGCCGGGGAGGCGGCCGACGCCGTCGAGACCACCGCCAAGGGCGACCTCAAGGCGATCTTCACGGACCACTGGCGCGCCCTCGTCCTCTGCATCTGCCTGGTCGGCGCGTACAACATCACGGACTACATGCTGCTGTCGTACATGCCGACCTACCTCTCGGACGAGCTCGGCTACGGCGACACACACGGCCTGCTGATCCTGCTGGGCGTCATGGTCGTCCTGATGCTGGTCATCAACCAGGTGGGCAGGCTGAACGACCGCTTCGGCCGGAAACCGCTCCTGATGGCGGGCATGCTCGGCTTCCTGGTCCTGTCGCTCCCGGCCTTCCTGCTGATCCGCCAGGGCTCCATCCCGGCGATCACCATCGGCATGGCGATGCTGGGCCTCTCGCTGGTGTGCATGCTGGGCACGATGTCGGCGGCGCTCCCGGCGCTCTTCCCGACGCAGGTCAGGTACGGGTCGCTGTCGGTGGGCTACAACCTCTCGACATCCCTCTTCGGCGGGACGACCCCGTTCGTGATCACCGCACTGATCACCCTGGCCGGCACGAACCTGATGCCGGCGTTCTACGCGATGGGGGCCGCGCTGGTGGGCGTGATCGCGGTGCTCTGCATGAAGGAAACCGCCCAGCAGCCCCTGGAGGGCTCTCCTCCCTCGGTGGAGACGAAGGAGGAGGCGGCGGAGATGGTCGAGTCCCAGGCCCCGGAACCCCGCTTCTGACCCACCCCCCGGAGCCACACCCCGGCTCCCCTCGACGGCCCGTACCGGCCCCCAGCCGGTACGGGCCGCTCCACTTCCCGCACGTGACGGGCCGGCGAGCGGTTCGTTACTCCGTACGAGGTCACGAACGCGTGACCGGGGACGGAGTGAGCCACCATGACCGACCCGTACGAGCGGGAGACACTCACCCGGGCTGTGGCCGAGTCCAGGAACTGGACCGATGTGATGCGCAGGCTCGGCCTCCGCAAGAGCGGCGGACGGCACCGCGTCCTCAGGAAGAGAGCCGCCGCCCTCGGTATCGACACCAGTCACTTCGAACATCACAGCCCCTTTCGCAAGTACACGGACGAGGCGATAGCCGCTGCCGTCAGCACGTCCTCGACGCTCCGCGAAGTCGTGACGAAGCTCGGCGCTCCGCCCGCGACCGGCACGCTGTCGCACATCCGGCGGCGCATCGCCGCGGCCGGCATCGACGTCAGTCACCTGCCCGGCCTCAATCGCCCGAACGAACCCCGACTGGCCTTCACTGTCGCGGAACTGCGGAACGCCGCCGCATCGGCCGACAGCGTGCGCGGGGCAGCGCGGCTGCTCGGGCTTGCCGAAGGCGACAGCAAGTCGCGCACGGCGCTGGGGGCGATGCTCAGGAAGCACGGCATCGACACCTCCCATTTCCGCAACGCGCGAGTGACGATCAGCGAGGGCGCACTGCGGGCTGCGGTGCCGGACGCCACCAGTTACGCCGACGTCATGCGCGCGCTCGCCCTTGAGGTGAACGACACCAACCATCGCCGCGTTCGTCGCAGAGTGCTGCAACTCACGCTCGACACCGGCCACTTCAAGCGCCGCACCTGGGGGTCGGTGCGTGCGGCGGAACCGCGGTCGAGCGCGCCGCAGACCCTCGTCGTCCTGCCCCAGGGGTCGTCGCGCGCGAACCGGTCCAGGCTCCACCGCGCGCTCCAAGAGGTGGGTGTCGCCTACCGGTGCACGTCCTGCGGCAACCCCGGCGCATGGCTGGGCCGCCCGATCACGCTCCACATCGACCACATCAATGGCGACTGGCTCGACAACCGCCGGGAGAATCTCCGGTATCTGTGCCCGAACTGTCATGCACTGACCGACACCTGGTGCCGGAATCGCCGGAAGCAGCCGTCGAGCGCGTAGTCGCGGAGGGTTCGGCATACCCCGTGCGACTGTCGGCCGAGTACCATGAGCGACATCCTGCGGCCTTGGCGCAGTTGGTTGACGCGATCGGTTTAGGTCCGGTTTGTCCGTTTGGACTAGGTGGGTTCGAATCCCACAGGCCGCACATGACTGGAGGGGCATTCCGCACCGCGGGATGCCCCTCCAGCGTTCTCGGCTCAGCTGTTCACTGGTTCAGCCCAGCAGCTCCCGCACCGCAGGAACCAGTGCGCGGAACGCCTGGCCACGGTGGCTGATCGCGTTCTTCTCCGATGCCGTGAGTTCCGCGCAGGTGCGGGTGTCGCCCGACGGCTGGAGGATCGGGTCGTAGCCGAAGCCGCCGCTGCCGGCCGGGGTGGTGCGGAGGGTGCCGAGGAGGCGGCCCTCCACCACTCGTTCCGTGCCGTCGGGGAGGGCCAGGGCTGCCGCGCAGGCGAAGTGGGCGCCCCGGTGCGGGTCGTCGATGTCCGAGAGCTGGGCCAGCAGCAGGCGCAGGTTGGCCTCGTCGTCGCCGTGGGTGCCCGCCCAGCGGGCCGAGAAGATACCGGGGGCGCCGTTCAGTACGTCCACGCAGAGGCCCGAGTCGTCGGCCACCGCGGGCAGGCCGGTGGCCTGTGCCATGGCGTGGGCCTTCAGCAGGGCGTTCTCCGCGAAGGTGACACCCGTTTCCTTGACGTCCGGGACTTCGGGGTACGCGTCCGTGCCGACCAGTTCGTGGGGCAGGCCCGCGTCGGCGAGGATCGCTTCGAGTTCGGTGATTTTCCCGGCGTTGCGGGTGGCGAGGATCAGACGGGTCATACGTCCAGTATCAGGGGGCGGACAGGGCGGCGGACCGCCCGCCCCGTCCGTCCCCTCGTCGCGCCGGTGGCGCCGTGCCGGGGCGCGTGCCGCTACTTGCCGAGCGCCTCGGTCTGGAGCGCGGTGAGGTCGGCGCAGCCGCCGGTGGCCAGGTCGAGCAGCGCGTTGAGCTCCTTGCGGTCGAAGGGCTCGGCCTCGGCCGTCCCCTGGACCTCGACGAAACGGCCGTCGCCGGTGCAGACGACGTTCATGTCGGTCTCGGCGCGCACGTCCTCCTCGTAACGGAGGTCGAGGAGCGGCGTTCCGTCGACGATGCCGACGCTGATCGCGGAGACCGTGTCGGTGAGGGGCTTGCGACCGGACCTGATGAGCTTCTTGGACTGGGCCCAGGTGACCGCGTCGGCCAGGGCGACGTATGCGCCGGTGATGGCGGCGGTGCGGGTGCCACCGTCGGCCTGGAGGACGTCGCAGTCGAGCACGATCGTGTTCTCGCCGAGCGCCTTGTAGTCGATGACCGCGCGCAGCGAGCGGCCGATGAGGCGGGAGATCTCGTGCGTACGGCCGCCGATCTTGCCGCGGACGGACTCCCGGTCGCCCCGGGTGTTGGTGGAGCGGGGGAGCATCGAGTACTCGGCGGTGACCCAGCCCTCCCCGCTGCCCTTGCGCCAGCGCGGTACGCCTTCGGTGAAGGAGGCGGTGCAGAAGACTTTGGTGTCGCCGAAGGAGATGAGGACGGAGCCCTCGGCGTGTTTGCTCCAGGCGCGCTCAATGGTGACCGGGCGGAGTTCTTCGGGGGTGCGGCCGTCGATACGAGACATGGGGCCGAGCCTATCGGCCACGGTGGGGAGGGACGCCCGCCCGGGACCGGTGGGGGGGGAGGAGGCCCGGGGGCCGGTGGCAGGGAGAGAGCCCGGGCCGGTGGTGGGGCGGGGGCCGGGGGCGGTGATGGGGCGAGGGGCCGGGACCGGTGGCGGGGCGGGGGCCCAGGGCCGGTGGCGGGAGGAGGCCCAGGGCCGTTGGCAGGGAGAGAGAGACCCGGGGCCGGTGGTCGGGAGGATTGCCCGGGGCCGGATGTTGAAGGCGGGGCCCGTTGCCGGTCCCGGGCGTCGGCGTCTCAGCCGTTCACATCATGTCCTCGATGTCCGCCGCGATGGGGTCGGCGTCCGTGCCGATGACGACCTGGATCGCGGTGCCCATCTTGACCACGCCGTGGGCGCCTGCGGCCTTGAGCGCGGCTTCGTCCACGAGGGAGGCGTCCTTCACCTCGGTGCGCAGCCGGGTGATGCAGCCCTCGATCTCTTCGATGTTGTCGAGGCCGCCGAGCCCCGCGACGATCTTCTCAGCCTTAGTGGCCATGCCTGACTCCTGAGTGTTCTTGGCGGCAGTGTTCCTGGCGGCCCGGCGCTCCGGTCCGTTTCGTCAAGGTAACGCACGATTGGCCCCCTTATACGGGCGTGCCACCGCGCCGCCTCGGAAGATGGCGATCACTGGTGCAGCGCCCGGGGCACAGCATCTGATCGCGCCGTAGCTGGTCCGCAGCCATATACGGCGACCACCAGCAGGGCCGACGCCAGGAGGACGCCGAATGAGCACCAGCAGCGCGGCCGTGCCACAGACACCACCGGCGAAGAAGTGGTGGAACGGCCTTTTCCAGGGCCTGCAGAAGGTCGGCCGCAGTTTGCAGCTGCCCGTCGCGGTGCTGCCCGCGGCTGGTCTGCTCGTCAGCCTCGGCAACCTCTTCACCGCGTATCTGCACGGCGCCTTCTGGGACAAGACGGCCAAGGTCTTCCTCGCGGGCGGCAATGCGATCCTTGACGGTGCGTTCGGTCTGCCGCTCCTTTTCTGTATCGGTGTCGCGATCGGCTTCGCGAAGAAGTCGGACGGCTCGACGGCGCTGGCCGCGGTCGCCGGATTCCTCGTCTACCACGGTGTCCTGGGCGCGTTCCCGATCGGCGGAACGGTGACGAAGGCGCTTCCGGCCGGGATGCCACAGAATCCGGGGGTCCTCGGCGGCATCCTCATCGGGCTGCTGACCGCGATCGTCTGGCAGCGGTTCCACCGCACCCGGCTGGTCGACTGGCTGGGCTTCTTCAACGGCCGGCGCCTCGTACCGATCCTGATGGCCTTCATCTGTGCCGTGCTGGGTGTGGTGTTCGGGCTGCTCTGGCAGCCGGTCGGTGACGCGCTGACCTGGTTCGCCAAGCATCTGATCGATCTGGGCGCCTGGGGTGCGGCGATCTTCGGTGTGGCGAACCGGCTGCTCATCCCGATCGGTATGCACCAGTTCCTGAACACGTTCTTCTGGTTCCAGGCGGGCAGTTACACCAAGCCCGACGGCACCGGGGTGCAGGGCGACCTGACCCGCTTCTTCGCGGGCGACCCGTCCGCCGGGCAGTTCATGTCGGGCTTCTTCCCGATCATGATGTTCGGTCTGCCCGCGGCGGCCCTGGCCATCGCGCACTGCGCGCGCCCGGAGCGGCGCAAGCAGGTCATGGGCCTGATGATCTCGGTCGCGCTGACGTCGTTCGTGACCGGGGTGACCGAGCCGCTGGAGTTCTCGTTCATGTTCGCCGCGCCGCTGCTGTACGGGCTGCACGCGCTGCTGACCGGTGCGTCGATGGGCATCACCTGGGCCCTGGGGGTCCATGCGGGGTTCAGCTTCTCGGCCGGACTGATCGACTACGTCATCAACTGGCACCTCGATACGAAGCCCTGGCTGATCATCCCGATCGGCCTGTGCTTCGCGGTGGTGTACTACGTGGTCTTCCGGTTCGTGATCACCAAGTTCAATGTGATGACGCCGGGGCGCGAGCCGGAAGAGGACGTCGACGACGTCACCAAGGCGTGACCGGCGGGACGCCCGCGGGTCCCGGAAAAGCCCCGGTTCTGGGCCCAGCTCCCCTTCCGGGCCCCGCTCCGCGTGCCCGCCGCGGGTCAGATCTCGTACACCGCACCCGGCCTGGCCAGCTCCACCGGCCCGTCGTACACCGCCTGCGCGTCCGCCAGATTGCGTTTGGCGTCCGTCCACGGCGGGATGTGGGTCAGCACCATGCGGCCCACCCCGGCGCGTGCCGCGTGTGCGCCGGCCTCGCGGCCGTCGAGGTGGACGTCGGCGACGTCCTCCTTGCCGTGCGTGAAGGACGCCTCGCAGAGGAACAGGTCGGCGCCCACGGCCAGTTCGTGCAGCGGGTCGCAGACGCCCGTGTCCCCGGAGTAGGTGAGGGAGCCGCCGCCGTGTTCGAGCCGGATGGCATAGGACTCGACCGGGTGGCAGACCTTCTCGGTGCGCACCGAGAACGGGCCGATGTCGAAGGAGGCGGATTTCAGGGTGCGGAAGTCGAAGACCTCGCCCATCGACGAGGAGGACGGTGTGTCCGCGTACGCCGTGGTCAGGCGTTCCGCCGCGCCCTCGGGCGCGTACACCGGGATCGCGGGGCAGCGCCCGCCGTCGTGCCGGTAGTAGCGCGCGACGAAGTACGCGCACATGTCGATGCAGTGGTCCGAGTGGAGATGGCTGAGGAAGATGGCGTCGAGGTCGTAGAGACCGCAGTAGTGCTGCAGCTCGCCGAGGGCGCCATTGCCCATGTCGAGGAGCAGCCGGAAGCCGTCGGCCTCTACGAGGTAGCTCGAACAGGCCGATTCCGCGGATGGGAACGACCCCGAGCAGCCGACGACGGTGAGCTTCATGGAGTGGGAACCTCCGTGGACGGGCCGGGCCCCGCACGCCCGGCAGGACGCCGAAGCGGTCCGTCGAGCCTAAGGCGCGGGAGCGGTGGCCGCTCCTTCACAGGACGCCGTTGTGGGGGAACTCACCTGTGCTGTCACCGGTTCGGGTGGGCGGGGCGGCTCTGCGGGCCTGCTTGCGGCGGGGCGCAGGGGGCTCGGGGCCGCACCGGTACGGTCCTGGGTATGGATACGACGTGGTTGCTGGCGCTGATAGCTGTGGTGCTGATTGCCCTGGTCGCCTCGGTCGTCGACGGGCGGGCGCGCGGCGGGCGCCGGCAGCGGGGGCGGCAGCGTCCGCCGGGGCGGGCCGGGGGCCGGGAGCCGCGGGCGCCGGCGGGGCGGCCGCGGAAGCGGGCCGGGCGGCCCGGGCGGGTGCCGCGGGCGGGCGAGATCTGGTGGGCGCTGGTGCCGTACGAGGACGGGCCGGGCGGCAAGGACCGGCCGTGTCTGGTGCTCTCGGTACGAGGTGACGCGGCCGTCGTCGCCAAGATCACCAGTAAGCACCATGAGGAGCGGCCCGGGGTGATCGCGCTGCCGGCGGGGGCTGTGGGCGATGCGCGGGACCGGCAGAGCTTTCTGGAGACGGACGAGCTGCGGGATGTCCGGGTGCGGGAGTTCCGCCGGTGGGCGGGCGATGTGGACCCGGCGGTGTGGGACCGGGTGCGGCATCTGGCGGGGTAGGCGTGGTGGACAGTGAGCGGCGGGCGGCGGCCCGGACCTCCCCGGTCCGGGCCGCCGCCCTCGTGTCTCCTGCGCCGGGAGCCGGCCCTGGTGCTACGCCCGGAGCCGGTCTGTTGCTACGCCCAGAGCTGGCCCTGGAGCGTTTCGATGGCCGCTTCCGTTGTGGGGGCGGTGTAGACGCCGGTCGACAGGTACTTCCAGCCGCCGTCCGCCACGACGAAGACGATGTCCGCCGGGGTTCCCGCCTTGACGGCCTTCTTCCCGACGCCGATCGCCGCGTGGAGCGCCGCGCCGGTCGAGACGCCCGCGAAGATGCCCTCCTGCTGGAGCAGTTCACGGGTGCGGGTCACCGCGTCCGCGCTGCCCACCGAGAAGCGGGTGGTGAGCACTGTTGCGTCGTACAGCTCGGGGACGAAGCCCTCGTCCAGGTTCCGCAGGCCGTAGACCAGGTCGTCGTAGCGCGGTTCGGCGGCGACGATGCTGATGTCCTGGACGTTCTCGCGCAGATAGCGGCCGACGCCCATGAGGGTGCCGGTGGTGCCGAGGCCTGCCACGAAGTGGGTGATGGACGGCAGGTCGGCGAGGATCTCCGGGCCGGTGGTCGCGTAGTGCGCGCCCGCGTTGTCCGGGTTTCCGTACTGGTAGAGCATCACCCAGTCGGGGTGCTCGGCTGCGAGCTCCTTGGCGACGCGTACCGCCGTGTTGGATCCGCCGGCCGCCGGTGAGGAGATGATCTCCGCGCCCCACATGGTGAGCAGGTCACGGCGTTCCTGCGAGGTGTTCTCCGGCATGACGCAGACGATGCGGTAGCCCTTGAGCCTGGCCGCCATGGCGAGCGAGATGCCGGTGTTGCCGGACGTGGGCTCCAGGATGGTGCAGCCGGGGGTCAACCGGCCGTCCTTCTCGGCCTGTTCGACCATGTGGAGCGCGGGGCGGTCCTTGATCGATCCGGTCGGGTTGCGGTCCTCCAGCTTGGCCCAGATCCGGACGTCGTCCGACGGGGACAGGCGCGGGAGCCGTACGAGCGGGGTGTTGCCCACCGCCGCGAGCGGGGAGTCGTATCGCATCAGGGGGCTCAGACCATGCCGCCGGCCACGGCCGGAAGGATCGTGACGCTGTCGCCGTCGGCCAGCTTGGTGGAGATGCCGTCGAGGAAGCGGACGTCCTCGTCGTTGAGGTAGACGTTGACGAAGCGGCGGAGCTGCTCGCCGTCGACGATGCGCTCGCGGATGCCGTTGTGCCGGGTTTCGAGGTCGGCGAGCAGGGCGGCGAGGGTGTCACCGCTGCCTTCGACGGCCTTGGCGCCGTCGGTGTAGGTGCGGAGGATGGTCGGGATGCGGACCTCGATGGCCATGGCTGGGCTCCTGTCGGATGGTGAGGCGGAGGGCGCGGCAGCGCGCGTGGTGCCGGTAATGCCGGTGGTGGTGCGGGGTGCTTACGCGGGGCCGCGGCTCAGACGGCAGCGCGGCGCGGACAGATTGCGCTGTCGAGGCGGCACAGGTCGACGTGCAGCCGGGCGGCTCCACATCCAAAGGCTCCCAGCAAGAGCGTGGACGCGGAGCGCAGCGTGACGGGCGTCGCGCCCGGCGTCTTTTCGCTCACGTCATGGGAAACCATGGGCTCATCGTATCGATTCCCACCCCGCGAACCGAGAGGCAGTCTCGGTATCCGGGATCAATGTGTCCGACTGCCGGACAGTCGGGTGGGCCGGCTACGGAACGACGGTCACTTCCTCCTCGGTGACCACGCCGTCGGCGATGCGGTACGAGCGGAACTGGAAGGGTCCAGCCTCGTCGGTGTCGGCGGTGGAGACGAGGACGTAGTGCGCGCCGGGCTCGTTCGCATAGGTGATGTCCGTACGCGACGGGTACGCCTCGGTCGCGGTGTGCGAGTGGTAGACGATCACCGGTTCCTCGTCGCGGTCGTCCAGGTCCCGGTAGAGCTTCAGCAGGTCCGCCGAGTCGAACTCGTAGAACGTGGGCGAGCGCGCGGCGTTGAGCATCGGGATGAACCGCTCGGGGCGGCCGGAGCCCTCCGGGCCCGCCACTATTCCGCACGCCTCGTCGGGGTGGTCGGCGCGGGCGTGCGCCACGATCTGGTCGTACAGGGCCTGGGTAAGGGTCAGCATGCCGTTCAGGATAAGCAGAGGGGCCGGTCCGTACCGGAGTGCGGTACGGGCCGGCCCACATGCTGAGAATGCACCGGGAATCTGCGGGGATCGCTCCCGGATCAGCGCTTGGCGGAGCCTTGCTCAGCTCTTGTTCCGCTTGGCGAAGGCCGCGCCTTCCGGGTTACGGGCCCTCAGCACCAGGTACGTGACGCCGAGGAGCGCGGCCCAGAAGGGGGCCGCGTACAGCGAGACGCGGGTGTCCTTGTCGATGCCCATCATCACGATGACCAGGGCTATGAAGGCGAGCGAGAACCAGCTGGTCCAGGGGGCGCCGGGGGCCCGGAAGGTGGACTCCGGGAGCTCGCCGCGGTCCGACTTGGCGCGGTAGCGGATCTGGCAGATGAGGATCACGATCCAGGCCCACATACCGGAGATGGTGGCGAAGGAGACGACGTAGTTGAACGCCTGGCCCGGCCACTGGTAGTTGATCCAGACACCGACGAGCATCAGTGCGGCGGAGACCGTGGTGCCCAGCAGCGGGGTGCCGTTCTTCGTCAGGGAGGTGAACGCCTTCGGGCCCTGGCCGTTGAGAGCCAGGTCGCGCAGCATCCGGCCGGTGGAGTACATGCCGGAGTTGCAGGAGGAAAGGGCCGCGGTCAGCACGACGAAGTTGACGATGCCCGCGCCGACGCCCAGGCCCATCTTCTGGAAGGCGGCGACGAAGGGGCTGATGCCGGGGTGGAACTCGGTCCACGGGACGACCGAGAGGATCATGATCAGCGCGCCGATGTAGAAGACCGCGATGCGCCAGGGCACGGTGTTGATCGCCTTGGGCAGGACCTTCCTGGGGTTCTTGGACTCCCCCGCGGTGACGCCGACCAGTTCCACGGCGAGGAAGGCGAACATCACGATCTGCAAGGTCATCAGGGTGCCGGTGATCCCCTTGGGGAAGAAGCCGCCCTGGTCCCAGAGGTGGGTGACGCTCGCGGTGTCGCCGGCGTCGGAGAAGCCGAGGGTGAGGATTCCGGCGCAGATCAGGATCATGCCGATGATCGCGGTGACCTTCACCGTCGAGAACCAGAACTCCAGCTCACCGAAGAGCTTCACGGAGATCAGGTTCACGCCGTAGAGGATGATCGTGAAGATCAGCGCGGAGAGCCATTGCGGGATATTCCACCAGTAGGTCATATAGGTGGCTGCTGCGGTGACTTCGGTAATCCCGGTGACGACCCAGAAGAGCCAGTACGTCCAGCCGGTGACATACCCGGCGAAGGGGCCGATGAATTCTCGCGCGTATTCGGAGAAGGAGCCGGAGACCGGGCGGTACATGAGCAGCTCGCCCAGGGCCCGCATGATGAAGAAGATGACCAGGCCCGCGATGGCGTAGGCGAGTATGAGACTCGGCCCGGCCTTCGAGATGGCCTTGCCCGCGCCGAGGAAGAGACCGGTGCCGATGGCGCCGCCGATCGCGATCATCTGGATCTGGCGGGCTCCCAGGCCTCGCTTGTATCCCTCGCCCGATTCGGAGTCCTCGGCCTCACTGCCGTCGTATTCCTTGTCGACCTGCACTGAGGTCATGGTGTTGCGCCTTTCTCCATGCCGATCCGGCCTGACGAGGCTCGGATCGACTGTGACGATCCTGGAGGGCAGAACCCGCGGATGGTGGAGTGCTGTCGGCGGTCGGCCTGACTGGCGGCCCCGGGAACGGGGGTGGTGTTCCCGGGCGGTCGTGAAGATTTATCACGGCGGCATCAGAGATCATCCCGGCCAAATGTGACTCACGCCACTGGAAGAACCGGACGAAAAACACCGGGCGGAGCAAAATAGCCCGCCACGGTGACGTCATCGTTATCCGGATTTGAGCGTCCTTTGAGCGGACGGTGATCCGGTCGGAGCCCGGCGAAGGCGCCTTACGGCATCAGGGTCTCGACGAGGGTTTCCTGGAGGGCGCCGAGCCAGAGGTAGGCCATCACCATCGGCTTGCGGGGGTCGTCGTCCGGGAGCCGGTACAGCCCGCCGACAGCGTCGTCATCGGGCCCGCCCTCATCAGAAACATCGAGGCGCGTGCCGATGGTCAGCCGGAGGTCGTTGAGCGCACCCAGCCAGTGGCGCGAGTCGTCGGCCGAGAGCGTGAGCTGCACGGCGCCCTCGGGAAGGGCGCGCTTGCGGCGGCCCCTGCGGGTGCCCCCGCGGGACTCACCGGGTGCGCCGGGCTCGTCGTGGGCACCGTCGGCGCCGGCATCGCCCGCCGCACCCACTTGATCGAGGGTCCGTACGAGCGCCAGCGCGTCCTCGCGCTTGCGGGCGCGCAGGTCGTTCTCGGTGAAGCGGCGGAACTCCGACGAGAAGTCGGGCTCCTCGTCCCCGTACGCGTCGGGGAAGAGGCGGGCCAGTGCCGGGTCGTCCGGCGGCTTGCTCGGCCCCTCGGAGAACAGCGAGGCCAGCGGATCCTCGCCGTCGACCGGCTCCTCACCGGGACCGACCAGCTCCAGGAGCTGCACGGCGAGCGAGCGCAGGATGGACATCTCGACCTCGTCGAGTGCGACGGTGGCGCCACCGCCGGGGACCGCCTCGAACTGTCCGGCCATCAGTTGCGGTCCTGGGTGAGGGTGGCCCACAGGCCGTAACCATGCATCGCCTGCACGTCGCGTTCCATTTCCTCGCGGCTGCCGCTGGAGACCACGGCCCGCCCCTTCTGGTGCACATCGAGCATCAGCTTGTGCGCCTTCGCCTTCGAGTAGCCGAAGTAGCTCTGGAAGACATAGGCGACATAGCTCATCAGATTGACCGGGTCGTTGTGGACGAGCGTCACCCACGGCACGTCGGGCTCGGGGACCGCGAAGGTCTCCTCGGCCGATTCGGGACGTTCGATCTCTACAGGGGCGACACTCACGCCACCCATGCTGCCACCCGCGGAGTGGCGGCGCACACACCGGCCCATAGATCTCGTCACTCTGACGAAATAGGGGGTAGCATCATTCGCACGCCCCATCGAACGGGGGACAGCCCCGGGAGACCCGGCCGGCGGAGCCGGACCGGCCCGGACGAAAGTGCGAGGTTGACCGTTGTGAACGTTGCGGACCTTGGCCTGCCGGTACATGTGCCGTCGACAGCGCTCTTCACGGACCAGTACGAGCTCACCATGCTCCAGGCAGCCCTGAAGGCGGGCACCGCCGACCGCAGGTCGGTCTTCGAGGTCTTCACCCGGCGGCTGCCCGAGGGGCGCCGGTACGGCGTCGTGGCGGGCACCGGGCGCGTCCTCGACGCCGTCGAGAACTTCCGCTTCGACGAGGACCAGCTCCGGTTCCTGCGCGAGCAGAAGATCGTCGACGGGCCCACCGCCGAATGGCTCGCCTCCTACCGCTTCAGCGGCGACATCTGGGGCTATCCGGAGGGCGAGGTGTACTTCCCGGGCTCCCCCGTCCTGCGGGTCGAGGGCTCCTTCGCGGAGTGCGTGCTCCTGGAGACCGTGATCCTTTCGATCCTCAACCACGACTCGGCCATCGCGGCGGCGGCCTCCCGGATGAACGCGGCGGCCGGCGGCCGGCCGCTGATCGAGATGGGTGCCCGGCGCACCCACGAGCTGGCGGCCGTCGCGTCGGCCCGCGCCGCGTACGTCGGCGGTTTCGCCACCACGTCGGACCTGGCGGCCGGATTCCGGTACGGCATCCCCACCGTCGGCACCAGCGCCCACGCCTTCACCCTGCTCCACGACGACGAGCGGCAGGCGTTCACCGCCCAGGTCGCCTCGCTGGGCGGGGGCACCACCCTGCTGGTCGACACCTACGACGTGGCGGAGGCGGTCCGTACCGCCGTGGAGGTGGCCGGGCCCGAGCTGGGCGCGGTCCGCATCGACTCCGGGGACCTGCTCCTCGTCGCGCACAAGGTCCGCCAGCAGCTGGACGCCATGGGCGCCACCCAGACCAAGATCGTGGTCACGTCCGACCTGGACGAGTACGCCATCGCCTCGCTGGCGGCGGCGCCCGTCGACGCGTACGGGGTCGGCACCCAGCTCGTCACCGGCAGCGGGCACCCCACCTGCTCCATGGTCTACAAGCTGGTGGCCCGCGCCACGTCCGCCGACCCGCAGGCCCCGCTCCAGCCGGTGGCGAAGAAGTCGATGGGCGCCAAGACGTCGCGCGGCGGCCGCAAGTGGGCGGCGCGCAGGACCGACGCCGACGGGATCGCCGAGGCCGAGGTGATCGGCACCGGCCAGGTGCCGCCGGAGCTCCGGGGCCGGGAGCTGCTGGTGAAGCTGATCAAGGGCGGCGAGGTCGTCGAGCGTGAATCGCTGGACACGGTGCGCGAGCGCCATCTCGCTGTCCGTGCCACCCTGCCCATGTCGGCCTTCCAGCTCTCCCGGGGCGAGCCGGTCATCCCCACCGAGTACATGTGAGCCGCCGGGCACATGTGAGCAGGCCGGTACGGGCCGTCCCGTACGCACGGACCCGGCCCGTACGCATCGACGCGCCTCGTACGCACGGACCCGCCCCGTACGCATGAACCACAGGTGAGCGGGAATGCAACGGCTGCCGGGACGCCCTCGCGCACCGGCGCACGCCGCCCTTCCGCCACCCCTTCTCCCCCCAGGACAAGGATCCCGCCATGCACCGCGCCCTGATCGTCGTCGATGTGCAGAACGACTTCTGCGAAGGCGGAAGCCTCGCCGTCGCAGGGGGCGCCGATGTCGCCGCCGCCGTCACCGACCTGATCGGCCAGTCCACCGCCTGCTACCGGCACGTGGTGGCCACCCGTGACCACCATGTGAACCCGGGCAACCACTTCTCCCGGAACCCGGACTTCGTCCACTCCTGGCCGCCGCACTGCGTCGCCGGTACGGAGGGGGTGGGGTTCCACCCGAACTTCGCACCTGCCGTGGCATCCGGTGCGATCAGTGCCGTCTTCGACAAGGGCGCCTACGCGGCGGCGTACAGCGGTTTCGAGGGCGCCGACGAGAACGGCGTACCACTGGCCGACTGGCTGCGGGCCCGCGAGGTCGAAGCGGTCGATGTGGTCGGCATCGCCACGGACCACTGCGTACGGGCGACGGCGCTCGACGCGGTGCGGGCCGGGTTCGGGACGCATGTGCTGCTGGACCTGACGGCCGGGGTGGCCGAGGCGACGACGGACCGGGCGCTGGAGGAGATGCGGGCGGCCGGCGTCGAGCTGACCGGCAAGCCGGGGGCGTAAGGCCCCCGCACCGCCTGCGTCCCCCGCATCCGCCGTACCGCCTGCATCCCCCGCATCAGACGCCTTCGCCGAGCAGCGCTCTGATCGGATGCCAGAGCTCCGCCTCCTCCTGCGGCGCCGCGCGCCACAGCAGTCCGTCCGGATGGTGCAGGACGGCCGTGATCTCGTCCGGCGTCGGTGGCTGCGTGTTACCGCGCAGATACACCGCCCGCATCCCCAGATTCCGCACCCGGGTCAGGGCGCGCGGCCGGTTCGCGGCGTGGACGAGGATCCGGACATGGGTCATCCGGTCCGGGCTCGGCAGGGTGAGAGCCACCACCACGCTGCCGTTCGGAAGTCTGCTGAATCCGCCACCAGGCATACCGTTCATCTCCCCCGTGAGACGTTGTGTCAATAAGAGCCGTGCAAGAGGCACCTAAACACGATCGGCCGCCGCCCGCTAGAGGGCGACGGCCGATCACGCTCTGACCTGCGGTGATGTGACTCAGCGGTGCGAGGCGCCGACCTGGACCGTGATCGTCGAGCCATCCAGGGGCTGCTTGAGGATCGAGATCCGGGTGTTGGTGTCAGTTACCTTGACGCTTCCGGTCTCATTGTCCTTGTACCAGTACGTACCCTGGTGATCATCGAAAACCGGCCGGCCGAGCTGCGGCTGGACCCGCTGGGCGACATCCGCGCTGTGCAACGTGAACCCGGCCGTCGGGTACCAGCTGAACGGCGCGTCGAAGGGCTGGATCTTGTTCCGCATGACCGTGCCGTCCGCCCACTTCAACGGCTTGGCGTGCGAGTCGACCGGCAGGATCAGACCCTGGCCCGGGTGCGCGCTGACGTTGTTGTCCGGCTGCGAGGTGTCCCACTGCCAGATCATCAGGCCGCGCTGGTACGGGTAGTACTCCACCCAGTCCGGACGGGTCTTCGAGAAGCCGAAGTTGTACGGGCCCGTCTTCAACGTCTGGTCGTACGACACGTACTGGCGGTTCTCCGCGATGTAGTACTGCGGGTAGTTCTTGGTGAAGGACTCACCGATGCGCGAGAAGCCCTTCGCGGTCCAACCCGCGTCGTCCGTCTCGGCGTTGTCCGTGAAGAGGGGGGCGCCGTCGGCGTTCACCGAGATCTTGTCGGCCGCGAAGCCCTTGCCCGAGACACCGCCGTCGGACGAGTAACGGAAGCGGAGGTCGATCTTCTTGCCCGCGTAGGCGTTCAGCGGGTACGAGAGGGTCTTGTACGCGGTGGACGACCCGGTCAGCGCGGGCTTGTCGCCGCCGTCGCGCGGGATCTGCGCGCCGTCGGCCTTGCCGTCGATGGCGGTCCAGTTGGCGCCGCCGTCCGTCGAGACCTCGGCGTAGAGGAAGTCGTAGTCCTTCTCGATGTCCCACCAGCCCGAAAGGTCGAGCGAGGCCTTGGACTTGCCGGTCAGGTCGACCGTGCGGGTCAGGGTGTTGGAGAGGTTGTCACCCATCCCGCTCCACCACTGCTTGCTGCCCTCGGCCGGCTTGGCGATCGTCGTGGTGACGGGCTTGTCCGGCAGTGAGACGACCAGCGCCTGCTTGTTCTTGGTGTTGTACTCCGAGACGCCGAGCTTGTGGGTCGACTTCTTCGCGGCCTTGGCCGTGTCGTAGTCCAGCCAGCCCAGTTGGAGCTTGTCCCACGCGGACATGTCCCCCGGCTTGTTGCCGATGGCGTTGTCACCGGTACTCAGCCAGGAGCCCGCCGACATCAGCGACCAGAAACCCACGCCGTTCTCAGCGGTATTGGTGGTGTCGTACTCGTCCGGCAGCCCCAGGTCGTGGGCGTACTCGTGGGCGAAGACACCGAGGCCGCCGTTCTCGGGCTGCATCGTGTAGTCGCCGACCCAGATGCCGGTGTCGCCGATCGGCGTGCCGCCGGACTTGTTGTCGGCCGGGCCCGTCTTGCCGGTGTCCGTGCCGTACACGTAGGAGCGGTGCGCCCAGAGCGCGTCGGCGCCCTCGGCGCCGCCGCCGGCGGACTCGTCCTCGCCGGCGTGCACGATCTGGAAGTGGTCGATGTAGCCGTCGGGCTCGTTGAAGTTGCCGTCGCCGTCGTAGTCGTAGCGGTCCCACTGGTCGTAACTGGCCAGGGTCGCCTTGATCTCGGCGTCGGTCTTCCCGGCCGCCTTCTGGGCCTGGGCCCATGCGGTGACGCCGTCGCGGACCAGGTCACCGGCGTTGGCACAGATACTGGAGCCGCAGTAGTTGGAGCCGTAACGGGCCTCGTTGTAGGGGACGGTGACCCAGTCGGCGACCTCGCCGTCGACGGAGTAGCGGCCGGACGAGGTCTTCTCGTAGTACGACTTGAGCGAGTCCTTGCCCTTGCCGGTACCGAAGTAGAGGTCCTGGAAGTGCTGGCGGTTGTAGTCCGCCTGCCAGGCGGTGCTGTTGTCCTTCTTGCGGTCCGGCTGAGCGATCTTGTTGTGCGCCGGACCGGGCGTGCCGCCGTACTTCTTCACGGGCGGCTTCGGCCCGTCGGGGCCGTCCGGGTCGTACATGGTGGTGTTGTCGACCGTGTCGCCGAACTGCACCAGGATCGTGAATATCTTGTCGGTCTTCTCGCGGCCGAGCTCGACGTACTTCTTGTCGTCGAGGCGCACCACCTTGGAACCGCCGTGCGACTGCACCTTCTTGTGGCCGGATATGACCTGTTGCAGCGCCGACTGGCGTTCCTTGTTCTGCTGCTTGCTGAACGGGCCGTCCAGATTGTGTTTCTGGCCCTTGAGCTGCGTCGCCGGGTCACGGCGGTCGATCTTCTTCGAAGTCGCGCTGCCCGCAGGGGCCTTGGTGTCGGCCTGGGCGGTGGCGTACGCCGAAGCGGTGGCGGTGGTCGCGGCGATGGCCACGAGCACTGCGGCCACCCGGGTCGTTGCCCGTCTCTTGATATTCACTTGGTGCTGTCCTCCCCGAACGCGTCGCAAGTGACGACATTCGACCGGAGGTGCGGCAGAAAAGACAGATCTTGACTTGAACACACCAATTGCATTATGCAGAGCACCGTTTCCGGTATGCGGACGGCTCACAGCGTCCGCACAGCAGCCGCCCGGCGTCCGCCCGGTCGAGCCGGATGTCCGACGGATGCCCTCCGGAGGACCTCACGGAGGGTCAGCGGGCGCGTCGGCCCGGCCGACGGGTTGCGGGCGTGACTCCGTGCGCCCCCCATGCACCGGCACTGTGGGTTAGGCGACGCTTACTAATGGTTCCGCTCGGGCATCCGTCGGATTAGAGTCGCGCTCGACGTACGTGCCGCTCGACGTATGTACCGGCATGCTCCGCCGAGTCGGCCACCCACCGCTGTCCCTAGGACGGATATCGCCATGACGCGTCCGACTGCCGCACAGCTCTCGTATGGTTCGGCCACCGTCGTCTTCTCGACCCTCGCGATGCTGCTGCTCTCGCGCACCTCATCGGGTGTCGGAGTCGCGGTCATCGTCGTGGCGGCGCTGGTCCTCGGTCTCCTGGTCGCGGTGACCGTCCCCATGCCGAAATCGGCCCGCCGGGCCGGCCTGACCGGAGCCGAGGAATCCGGTGCGGCCCGTACCGCCGCCACCGACGCCACGGCCACCCCACCGGACCTGCGGGCATCCGCTCCGCACACCCCGGCCGCCACTGCCGAACGGGTCGGCGGCCACTCACTGCGCGGCTGAGCGGTCTCGCGGCCACCACCGGTCTACGGGGTCGTGACGACCACCACCACGGTCTTCGCCGCCTTGTCGTGCAGCCCCTGCTTGTACGGCCTGTCGAAGAAGCTCCAGCCGCCGCAGATCGCGGTCCACACACAGGCGCAGCAGAACACCGCGGGCAGCCACAGCACGGCCGCCCGGACGAGAGCCGCCTGCGTGGTCGGCGTGGTGCCGTCGTTCAGATTGGCGGCCCGCAGCCGGAACAGCCCCTTGCCCACGGTCTGCCCGTTGCGCTTGACCGTCATGAGCGTGTCGTAGCCGATGTAGAGGATCGCCGCGATCACGCTCTGCCCGAGCGACCGGCCGTAGTTCATGTGGTCCGTGTTGTATCTCAGCCCGCCGAAGATCAGTGAGACCAGCCAGACGACCACGGCGACGATCAGGATGTCGATGATGCGGGCCAGCACCCGCTTCCCGCTGGGCGCGAGGGGCGGCATCCCGGCGAGCGGCTGGTCACCGCCGTACGCGCTGCCGCTGCCATAGGCGTTCGGATCGTACGGCGGGGGTGGTGTGCTGCCACCGTACGGATCGCCGCCACCCGGGGGCGGGGGTGGCGGCGGGGGCGGCGCGCTGTCGTACGGGCTGCCGCCGCCCTGCGGGGGCGGCGGGGAGCCGCCCTGCGGCTTCTTGAGGAAGGGATCGTCCTCGGGGGGCTGTCCGGGCGGCGGCTGATCGGTGCTCATGGCCCGAGTCGACCGCGCCCGGCGGGGCCCCGCATCCGGTCAGGACCGTACGAGTGAGGCCCTGTCAGCCCGCTGCCACGAACGTCCGTGCGGCCTTGTCGTGCAGACACTGCCGCCAGGGCCGGTCGAAGAGACACCAGAGGACGTTGACGACGCCCACGACCAGCATCCCGAGGACCCCGTACAGCAGCCAGCGGACAGCCGCACCGCGGAAGGACGGCGGCTCGTAGGACTCCATGTCGCGGACCTGGACCCGGCAGAGCTTCTTGCCGAGGGTGCGGCCCCACTTGGCGGTCGGCAGGGCCTCGTACAGCAGCCCCAGGACCAGGAACGCCCCGATGGCGGCGGCCAGACAGCCGGCCGTGGTCCCGTCGAGCAGCCAGACCGTGACGGTGGTCCCGGAGAGCTTGGCCTCGTCGATCTTGCTGTTGATGTGGTCGACGGCCTTCGTCAGGAACGGCGCGGCGACCGCACCGGCCACCGCGCCCAGCACGACGGTGTCGATCAGCCGGGCGGCGAACCGCTTGCCGATGGCCGCCGGACGGGCGGATGCCTGGGCGCGGGCGGCAGCCTGGAACGGGTCCTCGACCGGAGGCTTCCACGGCGGCAGCCGCTCCTGGTCGGCCCCTTCGCCGGACCGGGCGAGCTGCTGCACCTGCTGCGGCCAGGAAGGCGCCTGCGGACTACCCGCTTCCGCCGGGTACGGCTGGTGCGGGTGGGGCTGCTGGGGCTGAACCGGCTGTTGCGACGGTACGGGCTGGTCCTGGTGCGGGACGTGTGGCGGGGGCTGGAACTGCGGCTGGGGCTGCTGGGGCTGAACCAGCTGTTGCGGCGGTACGGGCTGCTGCAACTGCTGAGGCTGCACCGGCTGTTGCGGCGGTGCGGACTGCTGCGGCTGCGGGCGAACGGCGCGGATGGACATGGTGCCGTCCGTCCTGCTCGTACGGGCCGCGTCGCCGCCCGCGCTGCCACCCGCACCAGTGCCCGCATCGGCGCCGGGACCGCTTCCCGTGCCGTTTCCGGGGCGCAGTGCGCGCAGGGTGACCGTGCCGTCCTGCGGCGGGGTCCGGCGCCCGGCGGGGAGGGCGGGCCGGGAGGCCTCCTGCCCTGCGGGCAGCTCGGCGCGGCGCGGCTCGGGGACCGGCGGGCCGGGCTCGGGCTGCGCGGCGTCGGCGGGCCGGGCCGGGGCCTCGGCCGGTGTTCGGGGGTCCGGGCCGCCCCAGGAGACCCGGCGGTCGCGCTCGCCGCCGAAGCCGCCCTGACGGGAGGTGTCGGCCTGCCAGACGGAGGCGGGTTCCTGCCGGGTGTCGTACTCCGGCTCCTCGTCGAAGAAGACCGGCCCGGTCTCCTCGGCCTGCGGCACCTCGGACGCCTCGGCCGGTCTGCGCACGGCGGGCAGCGGTGCGGCGGGCGAGGCTGCCGCACCGCCCGGAGGTACCGGCAGGGCCTGGCTGCCGTCGGCGGGGGCCGGGCGGCTCGTGCCCGGTACCCACGAAGCACCGTTCCAATACCGCACATATCCGGGAATCGATGGATCTGGGTAGTAGCCAGGCGTGGGGCTGCCGTCGCCGGTTGCCGGGGTTGGGGCGCTCATCACCGTGGTCCCGTATCTCCTTGAGAGCCGCAATTCAAGGCTCCACATCTATCAGACCGCCGTGGGCCCACGGACCGGTCCTGTCGCATCGACCACTTTCCGGTCATCGCCAAATCATCCTCGAAACCCGCGTAATGAATGCCGGGCAGGGTGCTCTCACCCTGTACGGCCCGCCGTTGGGCGTACGTACAAGGAGAGGAACCGCTCGCCATGAACACCGTGGTGGAACGTGAACTGGAGCTCAAGCTGGTGCTGTCGCCCGAGCGCAGCATCCCTGTCCCTGCCAGGCTTTCCTACAGCACGGCCGACCCCTATGCCGTGCACGTCAGCTTCCATATCTGCTCGGACACCCCCGTGAACTGGTCGTTCGCCCGTGAACTGATGGTCGAGGGGGTGTTCAGGCCCTGCGGCCACGGCGACGTACGGATCTGGCCCACCAAGGTGAACTCGAAGAGCGTCGTCTGTATCGCGCTCTCCTCGCCCGACGGGAACGCCCTCCTGGAGGCGCCGACCGCTCAGGTCTCCGCCTGGCTGGAGCGGACCCTGCGGGCCGTGCCGCCCGGCTCGGAGAGCACGCATCTGGGCATCGACGACGGCCTGGCCGCGCTGCTCACCCCGCTGCCCGCGGACGATCTGTGGATGCGCGACCCGTGGCCCGGGGACGAGTCCGACGACGACGGCCGGTGACCGCGACGACGGCGCCCACAGGGCGTACCGGGGCGGGAGGATCTCAGAAGAGTTTGCCCGGGTTGAGCAGGCCCAACGGGTCGAAAGCCTGCTTGACTCCGCGCTGCATCTCGACGCCCACCGGCCCCAGTTCGCGCGCCAGCCACTCCTTCTTCAGTACGCCCACACCGTGTTCGCCGGTGATCGTGCCGCCCAGCTCAAGGCCGAGCGCCATGATCTCGTCGAAGGACTCACGCGCCCGCCGCGACTCATCGGGGTCGGCGTGGTCGAAGCAGACGACGGGGTGCGTGTTGCCGTCGCCGGCGTGGGCGCAGACGCCGATGGTGAGGTCGTGCTTCTCGGCGATGACCGCGGTGCCTTCGAGCATGGCGCCGAGCTTCGAACGCGGTACGCACACATCGTCGATCATCGTCGCGGGCTTGACGGTCTCCAGCGCGGTGAGGGACAGCCTGCGGGCCTGGAGGAGCAGTTCGGACTCGGCCTCGTCCTCGGCGGGCACGATCTCGGTGGCACCGGCAGCCGCACAGAGCTCGCCGACGGCGGCCAGGTCGGCCGCGGGGTCCGCGGTGTCGAACGCGGCGAGCAGCAGGGCCTCCGTGGTTTCCGGGAGGCCCATCTGCGCCATCGAGTTGACCGCGCGGATCGTTGTACGGTCCATGAGTTCGAGGAGTGAGGGTGTGTGACCGCGCTCCATGATCGCGCAGATCGCGTCGCAGGCGGCAGCGGCCGATGAGAACTCGGCGGCCAGGGCGAGCTGGCGCGGCGGGGCGGGCTTCAGTGCGAGAACGGCTTTCACGACCACCCCGAGGCTGCCTTCGGAGCCGACGAAGAGCCGGGTCAGGTCGTATCCGGCGACGCCCTTGGCGGTGCGGCGTCCGGTGGTCAGGAGCCGCCCGTCGGCGAGGACGACCTCCAGGCCGAGTACGTACTCGGCGGTCACCCCGTACTTCACACAGCACAGGCCGCCCGCGGCCGTGCCGATGTTCCCGCCGATGGTGCAGGTCTCCCAGCTGGAGGGGTCCGGCGGGTAGTACAGGCCCTGGTCGGCGGCGGCCCGGGAGAGCACGGCGTTGACGACGCCCGGTTCGACGACGGCGATCCGGTCGACGGGGCTGATCTCCAGGATCCGGTCCATCTTGGTGAGGGACAGCACGATGCAGCCGTCGACGGCGTTGGCCGCGCCGGAGAGGCCGGTGCGAGCGCCCTGCGGGACGACGGGCGTACGGAGGGCTGTCGCCGTGCGCATGACGTGCTGGACCTGCTCGGTGGTGCGCGGCAGGACGACGGCGGCGGGGGCCCCGGCGTCGCAGAAACCGGCGGTGTCCCTGGCGTACGAGGCCATCACGTCCGGGTCGCTGATCAGGGCTTCTGCCGGGAGTCCGGTGCGCAGTCGTTCGAGCAGATCATTCATGATCCCACCCTGGCACCGGCGGACGGCTGCTGGGAAGGGGCGGACCTCAGCGGGTGCGGAGAGGGCCGTGCCGGGGGTGACCGGTCAGCGGGACTCGTGGGAGAGCAGGGTGCCGAGCGGGCCGAGATCCAGGTTGAGGTCCTCGCGGCGCAGACCGTGTTGTGCGCAGAGTTCCGTCATCCGCTCGTCGAGGAGCATCAGTGTGGTCCCCACCCGTTCTTCCTGCTCCTCGGTGAGCTCTCCGCTGTCGAACCGGCGGATCGCCTGCCGCTCCATGAGCTGTCTGAGCAGTTCGACCACGGTGAGGACGAGCGACGCCAGATCGCGGCCCGCGCTGTGCGGGTCGATGTCCACGCGGGTGTCGGTCACAGCGGCCCGCTGTCGGCCCACGGCGCGGGAACCCGTTCACTGACGGATGCCAGCAGCGCGTGCAGGGAGAGCCTGACCAGCGGGACGTCCGCGATGGCGATCACCAGGTCTCCGCTGATGACGACGCCGGTGCCGAGCACTCGGTCGAGGAGATCGACCAGAGGGACCCCGATGGGGGCCACGGCCTCCGGGCCCTGCCAGGGGACGGGATTACGGGTGTCCTGCATGAACGCCTCCGTCCGTGAACGAGTAGGGGGCCCACGGCCCCGAGACCTCGATCTCGATGCCGTCGAAACCCGGGGTGGAGCGGAGCCGCCCGACCGTCCTCGCCAGCTGGCCGCCTCTCTCCTCGGCGATCAGATAGGCCGCGTTCATGACCTGCGTGCGGCCCTGGCCCGTGGCCTCGGGGCCGTGCGGACGGCGCCTGACCGAGCCCGCGGCCAGTTCGCGTACGGCGCTGTCCACCTGCTCGGCTGCGGCCAGTGCCCGCTCCTGACACTGCTCCCGCTGCTGCCGGGCGCCACGCAGCCGGTTCAGATAGGCACGGCCCGCGCCCTGTCCCGTCCCGGACGGCGCGTCCGGCGGGGGCGTCTCGGACGGTGCCGCCCCGTTGCCGGGCGCCCCGTTCCCGTTCCCGTTCCCGGTCCCGGGCTGGGTCAGATAGACCTTGACGGCCCATTCGGCCCGCCCCGCGATGCGGTCGAGCGCCGCCCTGAAGCGGTCCTGCTCGGCGCCGAGTGCGGCGGCGGCGCGTTCGTCCCCGAGATAGAGCGTCGCCAGGGGAAGCGGCACTGTGGGGCCTCCGGTGGCGGCGGCGGTGACGACGTCGTGGTGGGTCCGCGCGCAGCGTTCGAGTTCGGCGGGATCGGTGAGCCGCTCGCGCAGGGCGGCTTCCGAGAAGGCTTCCGCCGGTACGTCCTGGACCACGGCCCGCAGCGGGCCCACGGCCAGGAAGCGCAGCGGCCCGCCCCCGGGATGTCCGTGGGCGGGGTCCATCCGCGCGGGGCGGTCCGGCCCGCAGACAGCGAAGACGTACGTGGCCGGGGCGCCGGTGCGGTCGGCCGGGCCGGGCTGGTACTGCGGAGTCACCGTCATCGGCGGCGCACCTCCCTCGGCCGCCCGGACTGCTGCCCGTCGTCGTCGCCCTCCAGCACTTCGAGGCGTTCACGCAGTTGCTTGTTCTCCTCGGCCAGGGCGTCGTGCGCGGCGCGGGAGGAGAGGGCGGGGTCGGTCTCCCACCAGTCGATGCCGGCCTTCTTCGCCGTCTCCACGGACGAGATGAACAGGCGCAGCCGGATGGTCAGGAGTTCGATGTCGAGCAGGTCGATCTTGATGTCGCCCGCGATGACGATGCCCTTGTCCAGCACGCGTTCGAGGATCTCGGCCAGGTTGGCCGTCGAAGGTGCGTGCGTCGTGGGCGCGGAGTCCCAGCTGTCCACTTCTGTCACGGGGTGCTCCCAGGTCTCGATGCCGTCCGCGGCGGCTGTTCGGTGGCCTGCCTGTGCGTACTGCGGGCCCCCTGCGTACCGCTGGCTCCGTGCGTACCGTGCTGCGCAGCGCGGGTTCCGTGCGTACCGCGGGTTCCGTGCGTACCGCGGAGAGGTTCCGGTTTCGGCGGTCTCCGGTCGAGCAGGTCGAGCAACCGCTCCTCCTCGCGTTCGAACTGCGCCAGGCCGATCTCACCGTCGTCCAGGGAACGGTTCAGCTCGGCGAGCCGGGCCCGGATCACCCCGGGGTCGTGGAGTTCCTGCTCCGCCGCGTCGATGAGCCGGTCGGAGATCCAGATCACGCCGCGTACCGGTGCCAGCGGAAGGAGCAGGACGCCGGAGATCAGCCCCACGTCAGACCCTGGCCGGGGCGGATTCCGGGGCTACGAAGCTGTAGCAGGGCAGCGGTCCGGTCAGCCGCAGTTCCAGCCGGTCCCGGTGGTGTGCGGCCCATTGCTCGGCGACGTCGCGGAAGAGTGCTTCGCTGCCCCGTGGGACGAGGAACGAAGCGTTCAGCACACAGCCCTCGACGTCAGGGCCCGGCCGCATTTCACCGGCGATCTCCGCGAACTCGACCGGCAGCCGGGCCGCGGCCACCGCGGCTCTGCGCCGGAGACCGGCCGCCACCGCCTCTCCCAGCCGGATGTTGGCCTCGTAACCGGGCCTGCGGCGGGTCTCCTCACGGATCCTGCGGACCACGGGGTCCTCCCGGATCAGTCCTTCCAGGTCGTCCTGCACCGGCATGACCTTGACGTTCATCTCGGCATGGCCGTCGAGCCGTTCCAGGACCGCGGCGTGCTCGCTGCGGCGCGCGGCGACATCGCCCAGCACCGTGGCCTCGTCCGGTGCGACCACCCCGAAGCGCATCGGCAGCACCGGCCCCGCTTCGGCCAGCGTCAGCAGCAGACCCTGGTGCGCCATGAGGTCGCGGCGCCGCGCCCTGAGCCCCGGTGGTGCCGCGCTGATCACGACGGCAAGGTCACCTGCCGGCAGGAGCCGGATATCGGCGGGCGGTTCACCGACGCCCCTGGCACCGACAGGGAGTTGGCGGGAGCCGCCCACGATGCCGTACACATAGATGCCTGATGCGGCCATCGGTCAGCTCTCCTCCTCATGACGGCGGGTACGTCCGCCACTGCTCCGGGAATGCGACGACTTGCTCCGGCGCGGGCGGGCTTCCTCCCGCTCGTCGTCATCGTCGTCACCGCCGGCTCCGACGGCCTTCTTGACCTTGTCGCCCACGGAGTGCGCGGCCTTCTTCGCACCGGCCTTCCCGGCGCTCTTGGCCATACCGCCGCCGAAGAGCTCGGGCACGGTCCTGCTCGTCGAATCGTTTTCCAGATCGAGCCGGTTGCAGGCTTCGGCGAACCGCAGGTAGGTGTCGACGCTGGCCACGACTATGCGCGCGTCGATCTTCAGGATCTCGATGCCGACCAGCGACACCCGGATGAAGATGTCGATGACCATGCCGCGGTCGAGGATGAGTTCCAGGACGTCGTAGAGGCTGCCGGCGCGGGGAACGCGGACAACCTCCTCGCTGTATGTGCTCAAGGGAGAACCCTCTTTCCGGATTGGCGCTGGTCTCGGGCGTCGGGGCTCATTCGTCCGCCTGGCCACGGCGGTAGCGCCGGACCCTGCGGTACTCCAGAAGTGAGCCCTGTTCGTCGAGGTCCACTTCGTAGGTGGCCAGCAGGCTGGTCGTATCGGGAATGCGGGGGAGTTCCAGCACATCCACGTCCACGTGCCAGCCGTCATCGGTCCGCGATACGGCGGAGACGCCCTCGGTCCTGTGACTGATCAGCTTCTTCAGACTCAGACATGCGCGTTCGGCCGCCTCCTCCGCGCCCTTCACGTGCTTTTTGTCCGCGGCGGAGGATGCGGATCGGGAGGTCCCGGATTTACGGGCACGCTGTTCTGCCATGTCCGTCATTCTGTGGACCGCTCCGGCACCCCGCATGCGGGGTGGACCGAAAGGCTGGAAGCGGTTCTGCGCCTTTTACCAGTCTTCGGCACGCTCAATCAGGATCTACACGAATGGCGGCTTACCGAAGGCCAGAGGACATTGGAAGGAGAGGCGCGCACGGCGATGTGGGCCGGCTTGGGCCGGGCGCATTCCGTCGCCCTCCCAGACGCCCGGCTCTCTTCACGCTGGAGGATTTCCCATGGCCAGTAACGACACCACAGGCAGCACCCACTCGACCACTCTGGGCGGCGACAGCGGTGGCACCCGGGGTACGACCACCATCGCGGACACGGTCGTCGCGACCATCGCGGGTATCGCGGTCCGCGAGACCGACGGTGTGTACGCCGTGGGCGGCAGCGCCTCCCGGGCCATCGGGTCGGTCCGCGACAGGGTCTCGAAGACTCCCACCCCCAGCAGGGGCATCAAGGTCGAGGTCGGCGAGACCCAGGCCGCCATCGACGTGGACGTCATCGTGGAGTACGGCGAGCCCATCGCGGACGCCGCGAAGGAGATCCGTAACCGGGTGACGGACGCGGTCGAGACGATGACGGGCCTCGAAGTCGTCGAGATCAACATCAAGGTGTCCGACGTGCACCTGGCAGGACCGGACGACGACGAGGACGAGGACAGCGAGCCGAGCGGGCGGGTCCGGTAGAGGAAGACCTCCCGTCTCCAGGCAGCCGACGGGGGTGCGGAGAGCGGCAGCGAGGCAGGCCCACCCGGTGGGCGCCTCTGTGCACCTCGCTCCGCCTCCGCGCCACGGTGCCATGCCCGGGAGGCCCAAGGTGATCCAGCTCTGATCGATAGGGGCACTCATGGAAGACAGCACGAAGGTTTCCCTCGCAGCCGCTGTGGCAGCGGGCTATGTCCTTGGCCGGACGAAGAAGGGGAAGCTGGCCATCGGCCTCGCTTCCCTGGTGGTCGGCCAGCAACTGCCGCTCAGTCCGCGGGACATGATCAGCATGGCCGCCCGCAAACTGGCGGAGAACCCTCAGGTCGCTCCCTTGATCGAGCAGGTACGGGGTGAGGTGCTGACGGCCGGACGTACCGCCCTGTCGGCGCAGGCGAACCGGCGCCTCGAATCCGTCGCCGACGCCCTCCAGCAGCGGACAAGTGCCCTGCTGGAACCCCCGGGCGAAGAGGACGAGGACGGAGAAGAGGAAGAGGAATACGCAGCGGAAGAGGACGAGGACGAGCCTGAGGAGGACGACGAGGTGGACGAGGGCGAGGAGGAAGAGCCACCGCGTCGTCGTCCCGCGAAGCGTCCTGCGGCCAAGAAGACCGCGTCCCCTGCCAAGAAGAAGCCTGCCAAAAAGGCAGCGCCGAAGAAGACAGCGGCCAAGAAAACAGCTGCCAAGAAGACAGCGCCGAAGAAGGCTGCCGCCAAGAAGGCTTCGAGCCGTAACAGCCGGAGGAGGTAGCTCTCATGGCCAAGCAGGAGGACACATCTGCGGACAAGGGAATGTCCGCCCTCGACAAGGTCAAGGACGAGCTGTCCGCCTATATCGGCGCCCAGGGGCAGCGGTTGGTGGATTCCGCCTCGGGCAAGATCTCGGATCTGGCCGAGGGCCTGGGGGATTCCGATGGCGATGGCGGCGGCCTCCTCGACGTCGGGAAACGCGTCATGGGCGGCGAGAACCCCGTCAAGGCATTCGTGGGCGAGAAGGCCGGATCCATGAAGGACAAGGCGGTGGACTCGGTCAAGAACGCCTTCGGGGGCGGTGACGGCGGCAGCAAGGCCGGGAGTCAGAAGGCAACGAACATCATCGAGATGATCGACGTCGGAAAGCCACTGCGCACCGTCTATGACCGATGGACCGAGATCGAGGAATTCAGCTCATTCACCAAGGGCGTCACCAGCGTGAAGCAGTCGGACGAAATCGAGAGCGACTGGAAGCTCAAAGTCGCCTTCTCCAACCGGAGCTGGAAGGCCACCGTGCAGGAGCAGGTGCCCGACGAGCGCATCGTCTGGACATCCGAGGGTGCCAGGGGGACGACCCGCGGTTCCATCACCTTCCATGAACTGGCTCCGCGCCTGACCCGCATCGTCGCTGTCGTCGAGTACACGCCCTCCGGCTTCTTCGAGAAGACGGGCAACATCTGGCGCGCCCAGGGACGCCGGCTGCGGCTGGACCTCAAGCACTTCCAGCGGTACGTGACCCTCACCGGGGACGACGATGAAGTAGAAGGCTGGCGCGGTGAGATCCGCGAAGGGGAGGTCGTCCGCAGCCACGAAGAAGGTCTGGAGGACGACGAGGACCAGGGCGACGGCACGGACGAAGAAGAGGACGAGGAAGAGGACGAGGAGGAGGGCGACGAGGAGTACGAGGACGAAGACGGCGAGGAGGGCGAAGAAGAGGGATACGAAGACGCCGAGGAAGAAGAGGACGAGGACGAAGACGATCGTTGACGCGGCCGGCGGTGGGCGGGAACAGCGCCGCTGTTCCCGCCCACCGCCCTTCAGATTTCCGCGCCCGCACCCCTACACGACGCCTACAGGTTCCCGCGCCGCTCCTGCTCCCGCTCGATCGCCTCGAACAGCGCCTTGAAGTTCCCCTTGCCGAAGCCCATCGATCCGTGCCGCTCGATCATCTCGAAGAAGACCGTCGGCCGGTCCTGGACCGGCTTCGTGAAGATCTGCAGCAGATAGCCGTCCTCGTCGCGGTCGACGAGGATCTTCTCCTGGCGGAGGGTCTCGACGGGGACGCGGGTCTCGCCCGCCCACTCCCCCAGCGTGTCGTAGTACGAGTCGGGCGTGTCCAGGAACTGGACGCCCGCCGCCCGCATGGCGCGGACCGAGCCGACGATGTCGTTCGTCGCGAGCGCGATGTGCTGGACGCCCGCGCCGCCGTAGAACTCCAGGTACTCGTCGATCTGCGACTTCTTCTTCGCGACCGCGGGCTCGTTGATCGGGAACTTCACCTTCAGCGTGCCGTCGGCGACGACCTTCGACATCAGGGCGGAGTACTCGGTGGCAATGTCGTCGCCCACGAACTCCTTCATGTTGGTGAAGCCCATGACCTTGTTGTAGAAGGCGACCCACTCGTTCATCTTGCCGAGTTCGACGTTGCCGACGCAGTGGTCGATGGCCTGGAACGTGCGCCGGGCAGGCGGCTCGACGATCGGGTCGGCGGCGGCGTACCCGGGCAGGTACGGGCCGTCGTACCCGGTGCGCTCGACCAGGGTGTGGCGGGTGGTGCCGTACGTGGCGATGGCCGCCAGGACCACCGTTCCGTGGTCGTCCTTGACCTCGTACGGCTCCTGGAGGCCGGTGGCGCCGTGCGTGGTCGCGTAGGCGTACGCGGCGCGGGCGTCCGGCACCTCGATGGCGAGGTCCACGACGCCGTCGCCGTGTTCGGCGACATGGCCGGCGAGGAAGCGGCCGTGGTCGGTCGCGGGCTTGATGACGGAGGTGAACACGAAGCGGGCGGAGCCGTTCGTCAGGACGTAACTGGCGGTCTCGCGGCTGCCGTTCTCCGGTCCGGAGTAGGCGACGAGCTTCATGCCGAAGGCGGTCGCGTAGTAGTGCGCGGCCTGCTTGGCGTTGCCGACGGCGAAGACGACCGCGTCCATTCCCTTCACCGGGAAGGGGTCGGCCTCACGCGCGGTGTCCGGGGTGTGCTGGGTGGTCTCAGTCATGGGGGAAGCGTCCCGCCGTATCGCAAGGTGCGCAATAGTTTGCGGTTTCACTGGGCAATCTGCGCAGTACGGGACCAGGATGGGCAGTCCATCTGTACAGGGTGACCACAGAAAGATGACCACAGAAGGACGACCACAGCAGGATGAGCCCGGAACGGTGGGGTCGGAGCGGTGACATCCGAGCGGTGGCATCTGTGAGCGGCGGGAGTGAAGCGTGGGTATCGACGCACTGGACGGCCGGCTGATCGTGCTGCTGGCCCGTGAGCCCCGGATCGGGGTGCTGGAGGCGTCACGGCGGCTCGGCGTGGCGCGCGGGACCGTACAGGCCCGGCTCGACCGGCTCCAGTCGCATGGAGTAATCCGGGGATTCGGCCCCGATGTCGACCCGGCCGCCCTCGGCTACCCGGTGACCGCCTTCGCGACGCTGGAGATCAAACAGGGCCAAGGGGCCGATGTACGAGCGCACTTGAACGGCGTGCCCGAGGTGCTCGAACTGCACACCACGACCGGCCACGGCGACATGCTGTGCCGTCTGGTGGCCCGGTCGAACGCGGATCTCCAACGGGTGATCGACCTGGTGGTGGGTTTCGATGGCATCGTGCGCGCCTCCACGGCGATCGTCATGGAAAACCCCGTTCCTCTGCGGATCATCCCCTTGGTGGAGCAGGCGAGCCGAGGAAAGGGCCCCGAGGGATGAATTTCCGGGATTACCTCGGCAACCGCTACCAGCAGTTACTGGCGGACGCGGGCCGGCTGGGGAGCACCAAGCACCTGGCCATGGCGGACGTGCTCAACCGCCGTACCCCGATCGCGAAGAGGCTGACGACGCAGATCGCGCAGCAGCTGAACGCGAAGGTGGACGTGGCGGGTCAGGACCCGCACGAGGTGGCGAAGGAGTGGCTGATCAAGGAGGGCTTCATCAAGAACGGGTGAAGCGGGGCCGGGGTCCGGGCCGGGCCGGGGCCGGGGTCCGGGGCCGGGACGCATCAGAACCCGGGCCGGTCAGCAGCTGGGGACCGAGCCGCCCTTCTTCAGCGTCTGCAGGACCGCCACCGTGCCCTTGAGCGTGGTGACCGGGATCAGTCGCAGCCCGTGCGGAAGCCCGGACTTGGCGTCGGAGCACTCGGCCTTCGGCACGAGGAAGACGCTGGCCCCGTCCCGGGCGGCGGACTGCGTCTTCAGCGCCACTCCCCCGACCGCGCCGACCTTCCCCGAGGCGTCGATCGTCCCCGTACCGGCGATGGTCCGGCCGCCGGTGAGGTCGGCGCCCGCACCGTCGCCGTCCAGCTTGTCGACGATGCCGAGCGAGAAGAGCAGCCCGGCGCTGGGGCCGCCGACGTCCGCGAGGTGCAGGGTCACCTTGACCTTGTCGGAGCTGTCGCCGAGGTAGTTCAGCGCGGCCTCGGTCGCGTCGTCCTGCGAGCCCTTCATCTCGGCGAGGTTGTGCTTCTCGATCTGGGCGTCGCTGCCGCCGCCCGGGTAGACGGCGTCGCGCGGCATGACCGCCCGGTCGGTACGGAACCAGCCGTCGATCGCCTGCCCCAGATCCACGTCGGTGGACGGCCCGGTCGCCTCGATGGTCACCATCCGCAACTGGCCGGACGTCTTCCGTACGGCCGCGCCTGTGATGCTGATCACGGGCTGCCCCTTGTTGTCACCCAGCACATTGGCGGTCAGCCCCGGCTGCGCCACCGAGAACGGCAGCGGCGCGAAGGCGGCCGTACCGAGGAGGGCAAGCACCAGAACGGCACAGACGGCGAGGACACGGGAGCGCGGGTTACGGAGGAGCACGGAGCCAATCTATCGGGCGCGGCAAACCGGACCCGCCCTGCCACCTCACCGCGCCGCCCACAGCAGCACCGTGCCGCCCACGTCACCGCAGCGCTTCCGCGACCTCCCGCGCCGCCCACGTCACCGCAGCGCTTCCGCGACCTCCCGCGCCGCGTCGACCACGCGCGGCCCCACCCGCTCCGGTATGGAGTCGGCGAGCATCACCACACCCACGCTCCCCTCCACCCCGGTCACTCCGACCAGCGGCGCGGCGGCGCCACTCGCGCCCGCCTCCAGTTCGCCGTGGGTGAGCGTGTAGCCGGGCCCGTCGGGCAGCCCCTGCCGGGACGCGAGGATCGCGCGCCCGGCCGCGCCCCGGTCCAGCGGGTGGCGGAAGCCCGCCCGGTACGCCACGTGGTAATCCGTCCACGTCGGTTCGACCACCGCGACGGCGAGCGCGTCCGAACCGTCGACCAGGGTGAGGTGCGCCGTCGCGCCGATGTCCTCGGCGAGCGAGCGGAGCGCGGGCAGCGCCGCTTCCCTGACGAGGGGGTGCACCTGGCGGCCCAGGCGCAGCACACCGAGCCCGACCCGGGCACGGCCCCCCAGGTCGCGGCGGACCAGGGTGTGCTGTTCCAATGTGGCGAGCAGTCGGTAGACCACGGTCCGGTTGACCCCGAGTTTGTTGGACAATTCGGTGACGGTCAGGCCGTGGTCGGTGTCTGCAAGCAGTTTGAGGACGCGGAGTCCCCTGTCGAGCGTCTGAGAAGTCTCGGCGGTCACGACGCCCACTCCTTACGTGGTAGTCGCGGCGGCTCCCCACGAACGTCACGACGCCGGTTCCCGTTCGGCGACGCGCGCGCAGCGGCCGCCGGCAGGCCAGGGCACCGGCTGCGCTCCGCGGCGGCTCTGCCACGGGGCGTATGCGTTGCCGGGACAGTAGCGAGCTGGTCCGCTCAGCGGAAGGGTAAGTCCAGAATCCGGGCAGTCGGTGCACGGTTTGCCCCGTTCATGACGAAAGGGTCGCAGTTCGCGACCGGATCACCTTCCTTTACCTTCAATCTCTTTATGCCGACCTTTTACCTTCAACTCCCGGCCGCCACCACGTCCGCCCACACGGTCTTCCCGACGGGTACGCGAGGCACCCAGCCCCAGCGGACGGCGAGGACATCGACAAGGAGCAGACCGCGGCCCGATTCCTCCTCAGCCGCAGGGGCGACAGGGTGGACCGGCGACCGATCCGCGCATGCGTCCGAAACCTCGATACGGAACCGGCTCGCCCGCCCGTCAAAAGCGACGAGCAGATGGAAGTCGCGGCCGGGCACCCGGCCGTGCTGTACGGCGTTCGCGGCAAGCTCCGCGACCAGCAGGGCGACGGTGCACGACGCATCCGACATCGGCGGGAACCCCCACTCGCCCAGACGCCTCACGGCGGCCCGCCGGGCAAGCCGGGCACCTCGGGGCGACGACGTGAACTGCATGGAGAGCACCCGCAGTTCAGGATCCGGGGCAGCCGAATCCGGTCCGTGCGACTGCGCGGCCCCTTCCGTCCCCCTCTTCGGGCCCTCCTCCGGCACGGTCACTGCTTTCAGCATGGTGCGGCTCTCCAGACGGTCGATTCCCTGCACGTCCCGCAGAGTGCGGGAGTCGTGACGTTCCGTACTCAAGAATCGGCCGTTGGCCCTACGCTCGAAAGGTGACGAAGCCTTACCTTCCAGGTCGTAAAGAACGGAAGTCCCTTCTTGGCCAGACCAATTGACCCCCAGACGTCGATGGCCGCACTCTTCGGCTCACGGGTACGCAAGCTCCGTACGGCGGCGGGACTGACTCAAGTCGAACTGGGCGATATGACGCACGTGGTCAGCACCCGCATCACCCAGATCGAGCGCGCGTCCGGTGCGAAACCCACATGGGAGCTGACACAGGCACTGGACACCGCCCTGGTGGCGGACAACTTGCTGATCGACTTGTGGCCGTACGTGTACCGGGAGGCGTTTCCCAACTGGTCGCGGGCATTCATGGGGCACGCGGCTCGCGCCAGGCTGATCAGCCAGTACGCAGCCCATGTGGTGCCCGGCCTGTTACAGACTCAGGAATATGCCCGAGCACTACTGAGCGTCGGCCGGTCCCTCAAGAGCGAGGAACATTTGGAGGAACGGCTCACGGCCCGAATGGAACGCCAGGAACGCCTCGCCGGGCCCGATGCCCCTGACCTGTGGGCGATTCTCGACGAGTCGGTCCTACGACGTCCTGTCGGTGGCCCCGTTGTCATGCGGGCACAGCTGAACCGGCTATTGGAGATGGCCGAAGGACAACCTCATATCACCGTGCAGGTACTGCCGTTCGACCAGGGAGAGCACGACGTGATGGGTGGCTCCCTCACGATTCTCGGGCTGCCGGACGGCACCGAAGTCGCGTACACGGAGGGCGCCCACTACGGCCAGCTGATCGAGGAACCGGAGGAAGTCGGGCGCTTTGCGGTGACCTACGATCAACTGCGGGCAGTGGCACTGCCCCCGCTCATGTCACTGGACATGATCCGATCCGTCATGGAGGGCAACCACCGTGAAGCGAGTGTCCCGTCTCGATCTGACCGTCGCCGCCTGGCGCAGGAGCAGCTACAGCAATCAGGAGGGCGGCGACTGCGTGGAAGTGGCGGACGGATTCCCCGGCGTCGTCCCCGTCCGTGACAGCAAGAACCCGGACGGCCCTGCCATGGCGTTTCCCACCACCTCCTGGACCGCATTCATAACCGGCCTGAAGACGAACAACCACCGCTAGCGACCCGGCCCGCCGCACCAGCCAACGCAACACCCGTGCGCGGCAGAGACAGCAAAAGGTCTCTGCCGCGCACGACTTGTTCAAGGGGCAATGTCCCGAGATTGAGCCTTCAAGATCGCACGCGATACGGACCCGCTGATACGCAGGGAGACGGCATGGGGGAACCAGAAACGGCAGCCGAGTTGAAGAAGCGCGCCGAGACACTCCGTTCAGCAGCACGGCGTGCGCGTACCGCCGCACATGGCCTTGGTAGCTATCTCGACAACGAGGTGAAGCAGGCTGCAGGCAGCGGAAAGGACCGAATAGCGATATGGAAAGGACCCTACGCGGAACTCACCACTGCGAAGCTGCAAGCGCACAGTCGCACGCTCCACACCATGGCCAGTGACCTCGTCGCCGACGCCCGGCGCTGGGACAGCGAAGCACGAAATCTCGACGAGCGCGCCAATCACGCCGCAAAGCACAAGAGCGGCCACTGATGGGATTCAGAGGGTTCGATGAGGGAGAAGTAGCGAAGCTCGCGGCGGATCTGGAGAAGGCGAGCGCCGGTGCGAGTTCGCTGCACCGCAGCATCGGCTCGATTCTGACCGACGCGCAGGAAGCGCTCGACCCCGGACAACAGGCTACTCACAACCCGAATCTGCAGCGCGTTCAAGAGACCTCTGCCGGCAGCGGGGTACTCCTACCGACCGCACCGGTCTCGACTTTCGCGGGCTTGCCCGGCTCACTCGGCGCGGAGCTGCACATCATGTCCGCAGAGATCAAGCTGCGCCTGCGCACGTTCGACGAAGCAAAAGGCCCCCACGGCTTCGGCGACGGAATTTCCCCGGTTGACGCCTTCAACGGAATCACCACGCGCGCCAAGCCGGAACCGAAGCCGAAGAAGCGCTCCTGGTGGAAGAAGTGGGTGGTCGACCCTCTCGAAGACACCGGCACCGAAGTCGCCAACGTCATGCAGGTGGCCTTCAGCCCTGATTCCCTCACCGGCGTCTTCGAAACTGCAACCGGCATCTGGTTGATGTCTGTTGGCGTTGGCGGAGAGTTCGGTGGCGCAGCCCTCGATGCCACCGGAGTAGGCGCTCTTGCCGGCGTCCCCGTGAATGTCGTCAGCGGCGCAGCCATCACGGGCGGCGGCGCTCTGACCTACAAGGGCTTCGACGACTTCATCACGGCGATGTCCGAGGGTGACTACAACGCCTGGAATCGCGCCAGCCGCAAGGGGCCAAAGCCACCCCAGCCCCGGGAAGCCGACCCACTTGAGGACGAAGGGTACGGGGGCCATGGGGTCACCAAGCATGTAGGTCGCAGCGAAAAGCAAATGCGAGATCGATTCGGAGAGGAAAAGAAGAAGATCAAGAATGTGTCGACGTACAAAAACACTGCCGATGCACAAAGGTTCGCTCAGCGGGCTATCGATTCCAACAAACAAGAAATCAGCAATTGGCTGAAGAAAGATAAAATAACAAAACCGGAGCATTTCGATATCGAGGACACTGGCGAGGTCACCGGCCGGTCACTGTCCCGCAAGGACTGGCAGGATGGCAAGGGATCCAGGGAGGTTCGCAGCGCACGTGTCGTCCTGAAGGCCGATCCGAGTGCGCCCGGTGGATATTACATCCTCACCACCTTCCCCATACCCTGACCGGGCATCCATGCAGAGCAGCGGCAACTGAAGGGAAAGCTCAATGACTCAACCCGATATTTTCGATGATGACGCACCGTGGGCAGAGTGGCTGCCAGAACTGCGGCTCATTCTTTTTGCGTACTCGTCCGTGAGATACGAAAACGCCTACACAGATACCGATGAAGCCCCGTCAAAGGCGATGCGAAGCTATCTACGGATGGCCACGTACTACCCCGGCCGAGCATTCCGGGTATCCCGCGAGATCCTGGACGTACTCAAGTACGGCCTCGACGAAGCCGATGTGGCATCCAATCTGGCTTCCATGCCACCCATGATCACCCCGCCCGGCCGCACCCGCGAAGAGTGCCTCATCGCCATGCTTCCGCACCTGGCAGCCTTCACCGAAGGCGGCGAAGTAGCAGAGCCCGCAGTCCCCGAAACGAACTGGGAGTGGCGACAGCGTCTGCCGAACCTCTCCAGCCTCCTCGGCGGATCCTTTCACCGGGATATCGAGGATCCATACGATGTTGTACTCGACGAATACGCCAATGCAGGAAGCAGCGAAGGCGATCATGAGACTGCGGCGGCCGCCCATGAGATCGCCGAGCTGCTCACCATCTGCCCCGACGAGGACACCGTGGAAGCGGCAGTTGAGGCCCTCGGTTGCGACCTCATGCCACCTGATGGCCAGACCTACACACAGTGGATGGAACACATGGCCGAGAGGCTCAACAACCATCTGAAGGAAGTGAATTACCAACCCCCAGTAGGCCTGAACCCGGCATACCCACCACACGACAAACGCGCAGCCATCCACCAATAGGCGCCGGATGCGGGCGCACAAGAGCGGAGTCTCGGCGCACCCGGCCCTCACCGCATCCGCGTCGCCCACTCCTGGACCTTCGCGATGCGCTCCTTCAGCTGGCCTGCGGTCGCCTCCGCGCTCGGCGGGCCCCCGCAGGTGCGGCGCAGCTCCGTGTGGATCACGCCGTGCGGTTTGCCGCTCTGGTGGGTGTAGGCCGAGACCATCGTGTTGAGCTGCTTGCGCAGTTCGAGCAGTTGCTTGTGCGTGACGACCGGGCGCGCTTCGGCGGCCTTCTCCAGCAGGTCGGCCTCCTCGGCCGGCTTCTGGCGGCTGTGTGCGATCTGCCGGGTCTGCCGCTTCTGGAGGAGCAGCTGGACCTGGTCCGGTTCCAGCAGGCCGGGGATGCCGAGGTAGTCCTGCTCCTCCTCGCTGCCCGGGTGGGCCTGCATCCCGAATTCGGCGCCGTCGTACAGCACCCGGTCGAAGACCGCGTCGGATTCGAGTGCCTCGAAGGGCAGTTGCTCCTCGGTCTCCTCGTCCTCCAGCTTCTCCGCGTCGGCGAGGAGCTTGTCCTCCTCCGCGAACGGGTTCTCCTCGTCACTGCCCTTCTTGGGCTTGTCGAGTACGTGGTCCCGTTCGACCTCCATCTCGTTCGCGAAGTCGAGGAGCATCGGGATCGTCGGCACGAAGACGGACGCGGTCTCGCCGCGCCTGCGGGAGCGTACGAAACGGCCCACGGCCTGGGCGAAGAAGAGCGGTGTCGAGATGGTGGTGGCGTACACGCCGACGGCGAGGCGCGGTACGTCGACGCCTTCCGACACCATCCGGACCGCGACCATCCACCGGGACTCGTCGGCGGCGAACTGGTCGATCTTCTTCGACGCCGCCTTCTCGTCGGAGAGCACGACGGCGGGCCGGTCACCGGTGATCTTCCGGAGGATCTTGGCGTACTCGCGGGCGGTGTCCTGGTCGGAGGCGATGACAAGACCGCCGGCGTCCGGGATGCCCTTGCGGACCTCGGTGAGCCGCTGGTCGGCGGCGCGCAGCACGTTCGGGATCCACTCACCGGTCGGCGCGAGCGCGGTGCGCCAGGCCTGGCCGATCGCGTCCTTGGTCATCGGTTCGCCGAGCCGGGCGGCGATCTCGTCGCCGGCCTTGGTGCGCCAGCGCATGTTGCCGCTGTAGCTGAGGAAGATCACGGGGCGGACGACGCCGTCGGCAAGCGCATTGCCGTAGCCGTACGTGTAGTCGGCGGAGGAGCGCCGGATACCGTCGTTGCCCTCCTCGTACGTGACGAAGGGGATCGGGTTGGTGTCCGAGCGGAACGGCGTACCGGTCAGCGCGAGCCGCCGGGTCGCCGGGTCGAACGCCTCCTGGCACGCCTCGCCCCAGGACTTGCTGTCGCCCGCGTGGTGGATCTCGTCCAGGATCACGAGGGTCTTGCGCTGCTCGCAGCGGTTGCGGTGCAGCATCGGGCGCACGCCGACACCGGCGTAGGTGACGGCGACGCCGTCGTAGTCCTTGCTCAGGGGGCCCGCGCTGTAGTCCGGGTCGAGCTTGATCCCTATCCGGGCCGCGGCCTCCGCCCACTGCTTCTTCAGATGCTCCGTCGGCGCAACGACAGTGATCTGCTGCACGACGTGGTGGTGCAGCAGCCAGGACGCGAGGGTCAGCGCGAAGGTGGTCTTCCCGGCGCCGGGGGTCGCGACCGCGAGGAAGTCACGGGGCTGCTCATGGAGGTAGCGCTCCAGGGCGCCTTCCTGCCAGGCACGCAGCTTGCTCGCGGTGCCCCAGGGGGCGCGGCCGGGGAAGGCGGGTGAGAGGTGGTGGGAGGCGGTAGTAGTCACGGTCTCCGTCGGTTCTCAGAGGTGCACGGGGCGGCGGTACGACAACCGGGCCACCCTACCGGGGGACGACCGTGGCTTGACTCAATGCGCAGCAAACCTGGGCAGCTGACCGGCGATCTTGGGGACGTCGAGCATGCCCTGGCAGACGTCCAGCACGAACTGCTCGGCCTCGTCCACATCAAATGCGGCCTCCAGCGGGTGCCCGTTGATGTGCAGGAAAACCCAGGTCGCGTACCACGCAATTCGCTTGTTGCCATCGACAAGTGCGTGATTGCGGGCCAACGACTCCATCAGCGCGGCACCCTTGTGCCAGACATCGGGGTACGCGTCCTGCCCGAACACGCTCGACTGCGGGCGCGCCAGGGCGGAGTCGAGCAGACCGTAGTCGCGCACCTCGTCCGCTCCCAGCCGCTTCGCGAGGTTCAACAGCTCGGGGAGAGTCAGGTAGTACATCAAGCGAGCCTGCGGTTGAGCTCCGCGCTGGCCGCGAGGACATGGTCAGCTGCCTCATTGAAGAGCCGGGAATGCTCGTTCATGGCAGTGATGACGGCATCGTGCGCGAAGACCTGCATGCTGCGGCCTTCTGCTGCCGCACGCTCCCGCAGCATGTCGAGTTCTTCGTCCGTGAATCGCAGATTCAGTCCAGCCATGACCTGATGGTACTACGCGGTACCACGTAGTGCCATCAGGCTTCGGCCACTCGCAGCCGCGTCGCCACCCAAGCCCCCGCCAGCGCCACCGCCGCCATCGGCAGGAACACCGCCGCGAACGCCGCCGGGTGCGGGGCGGAGGCCCCGTCGTGCAGGACGCCGACCGCTCCCCCGCCCAGCGCCGCGAAGGCCGCGCCGCCCGCCGCGAGCATCAGGACGTTCGAGAGACCGTCGGACATCTGCAGGGCGGCAGAGTTCGCGCCCGCCTCCTCCGGGGCCGACAGCTTCAGCATCATCACGCTCGTCGACGCGATGACCGTGCCCATGCCGTAGCAGCCGAACGCCCACGCCACCGCGACCGTCCAGGCCGGGACGGAGTGGATCAGGACACTCGGCGCGGTCAGGATGGCCGCCGCCACGAGGATCATCCCGATGACGATCAGCCGCTGCCGGTACGGCTCCATGCGCGGCCGGGACTGTACGAACGAGCCGAGCGCCCAGGTGCCGCCGCCGGCCGCCAGCGAGAGTCCTGCCAGCGTCGGCGAGAGTCCCCGCTGGGTGACCAGCATCAGCGGTACGAAACTCTCGGCCGCGATGAACGATCCCGCGGCGATCCCGCGCAGCAGCACCACGGAAGGCAGCCCGCGCGCAGCCCGGCAGGTGCCGCGCGGCAGCAGTCCGAGCACCGCGGGGACCAGCAGCGCCGCGCCCGCCACCGCCGGGATCAGCGAAAGCCACCGCAGGTCCTCGCCCGCGTACTGGAGCAGACCGGCCCCCACCGAGATCCCGAGCGCGAGGCGGATGCGCCGCCGGTCGAAGCCGGGCGGCGGTACGGAGGGGTCGGCCGGGCCCGCGGCCGTCCGGCGGATCGCGGGCAGCGCGAGGGCGAGCGGCGGCACCACCAGGACCGGGATGGCGATGAAGACCCAGCGCCAGCCGAGGTGTTCGGTGACCGTGCCGGCCGCGAGGGGTCCGACGACGGAGGGGATCACCCAGCTCGCGGCGAAGGCGGCCATGATCGAGGGCCGCAGCCGCTCGGAGTAGGCGCGGCTGACGACGACGTACAGCGCGACGATGACGAGCCCGCCGCCGAGCCCCTGCACCGCGCGCCCGGCCACGAAGATCCACATCGAGGACGCGGTACCGGAGAGCAGCAGTCCGGCCGCGAAGGCGGCGATCCCGGTGGCGAGGGGCCGCAACGGCCCGTTCCGGTCGGCCCACTGGCCGGAGAGGACCATCGCGAAGAGCGAGGTGGTGAAGTACGCGGAGAACGCGAAGGCGTAGAGCGCGACGCCGTGCAGCTCCCGCGCGGCGACGGGCATCGCGGTGCCGACGGCGGTCGCCTCGAAGGCGATGAGCAGGACGACGGTGACGATGCCGATACTGAGCGCCCGGTGCGCGCTGCCGAGAATCCCGCCGGTCACGGGGGCGGAAGTGCCGTCGGGCAGGTCGGGGGATGCGACCTCGGCGTCGCGGGATTCCAGGGCGGTCATGAGACCACAGTAAGGGGCGAATGGCCGGATGAACCCTGTCGGAGGGACGGGCCGGACTGGTCCGTTGGTCGTACGACCATGAACGGGGTGTGGCAGTCACGTTGCGGGACGGCCCGCGGTCTTGAGGCGGGGGCGCGGGGGACCTACGGTCGGCGTACTGGATCGGTTCCGAACGCACGAACGGAGCGGTTCCGGTGGCTTGGCCGTGTGCCCGAGTGGTTTAGGGGCTCGCCTGCAAAGCGAGTTACGTGGGTTCGATTCCCGCCACGGCCTCTGTGTACGAGGACGCCCCCGTGCCCCCGTCGTTCGGGCCGGGGGCACAGAGGTCGCCCCCCGTTGTCCGGGCCGGGGGCGCCCCCAACGTAAGCCCCCTCAGGAGTCCGGCCTCGTCGTCGGCTGCTGCTCCGTGCCCCCGGGCCGTGCCCCGGATGCCTCCGGCCTCGTCGTCGGCTGCTCCTTTTCGCCGGCCCTGGCCGCCTGGACCATCGCCTTCAAGTGTTCCTCGTCCTCCGACGAGAGCGACGTCTGGACCAACTGGCCGCCGAACGGCGCCAGCTCGGCCACGACCTTGTCGACCGCCTCCGACTTGGCCAGGGCGAAGAGCGCCGCGGCCCCCGGGCGGAGGTTCGAGCTGACCTCGCGCATGAAGTCGTCGTTCACCCCGACGTCCCTGGCCGCTCCGCCTGCCGCGCCCGCCGCGGCTCCGACGGCCGCGCCGAGCAGTGGCGCAAGGAACAGCAGCCCGATGACCCCGCCCCAGAGCGCACCCCCGGTCGCTCCTGCCGCGGTGAGGTTGACGGCCTGGTGCAGCTTGATCTTGCCGTCGGCCTCGCGGCGCTCGACCACGACCACGTCCTCCAGGTCGATGAGGTGCTGACGGCTCAGCGTCACGACCTTGTCGCGGACCTGGTTGGCGGTGGCCACGTCGTCGTAGGCGATGACAAACAGATTGCTCATGCGGCTGACTCCTCATCGGGGTGCAGGACTCAGCCCACTATAGGAAATATGCCGCAAAGGCGACATATGGCAGTGGCGTCCGGGGAAGTACCGGGCAGGCCCGGAGGGGTAGCCACCGGTAGCCACCCCTGCGGGCACCCACCGGGACCCACCCCCTCCAGACACCCGCCCCGGACGCCGAGCCGCCCCGGGGCCCAGCCCCCTCACCCCCGGTTGACCAGCTCCGCCAGCCCCAGCGCCGCCATACCGAATCCCGACCGGGCACGCGGCAGAAAGCGGGAGCCCGGTCCGCCCGCGAGCAGGTCGGCCTCCGCGTACCTGCGGGTCTTGCGGTGCCAGTTCAGGATGGCCGCCATCCAGTCCTCCAGCTCCCGCACATAGGCCCCCAGCGCCTCGCGGGTCGCGTCGTCGAGCCCGAAGTCCTCGCAGACGACCGGGATCTCGTGCTCGGCCACATGCCGGAACTGCCGCATACGCGACACCATCAGGTCATCGACCATGGCCAGCGCGGTCGGGTAGTCGATGTTGAAGAAGGCCTGGACGACCAGGACGGCGTTGTGCACCTCCCCCTCGAACTCGATCTCCTTCTGGTACGAGAAGACGTCGTTCATCAGGCAGGCGTAGTCCGCGGCCGAACTCTCCAGCGACTTCACCGGACCGCTGCGGAAGACCTCGTCCGGGATCCGGTGCCCGTGGCCGAGCCTGGCCAGCGCCATCGTCAGATCGGAGCCGAAGGTCATCCGGCGCATCTCGATGTAGTCGACCGGTTCCGGGATGCGGTGCTGCGCCTGGTTGGCGAGTTCCCAGAGCCAGCTGGCCGTCATGTTCTCGACCGCCGTACGGAAAGTGCGGCGCGCGGCGCCGTCCATCGGGGCCGCCGTGCGCGCCCACAGATCGGCCAGCGCACGCTCCATGGCGTTCAACGGCGGGGGCGCCTCCCCCTCCAGCGGCATGAAGAGCGAGAACCGCTCGTTCTGCGCCTTCGCGCCCGCGAGGTCGCGGGTCCGCCCGTACACCATGGGGAAGTAGTCGTCGGCGTACGTCCCCCAGGCCAACCAGCCCGAGGAAAGGTCCAGTTCGTCCGCGGTGGCGTCCGGGTCGATGCCCGCCGCGCAGACCGGGAAGTCGTACCCGGTGAGCAGCCGCTCGTCCCAGATGTCGTCGAGCATCCGCATCCGGTACGCCCACGCGACGAGATGGCGTCGTGCGGTCTCCAGATGCGGCGAGAGCGAGAGCTCGAACGGCATGTCGAAGTCCGGGAGCCGGGACGGTCCGACGTGCTGGTGCGGCACGTGCAGATGGTTGCGCAGCCGGGCCGCGCCCGTCCTCCCCATGAGCTGCTTGATGTCCGCGGCGGACGTGCCGAGCCCCCGCGGCGCGAGCGGAAGTCCCGGTGCCGCCTCCGCCACCACACCGCCGTCGTTCATATAGCGGCTGGAGCGCAGGTGCCACTCATGGCCGCCGGACTGCCAGTCCTGGAGCCCCTTCACATAGGTGAGCGTGTCGGCCACGCCCTTCGGATCCACACCGAACTCCGCGAAGAGCGGGCCGAGTTCGGTGAAGAAGGTGTTCTCGAACTGATGGAGCCGCGCGGTGAGCAGATCGTTGACCGCCTCCGCCGCCTCCTGGGTGGTGCAGCCGAGGAAGGTCTCAAGGACCAGGACGCCGTTGCTGAGTTCGCCCTCCTCCTGGATCTCCCGCTCGTACGAGAAGAGGTCGTTGCGCAGATGCACCCCGTCGGAGAACGTGTCCTTCAGTACGCGCAGCGGACGCGATCCCGCAATGACCGCGGGCACCTCCGCACCCGTCGCGTACTCGATGAGCCCGGCCGACCAGGGCGCTCCGCCGACCTTGCGCCGCATCTCGATGTACTCGACGGGGTTGGAGACGCGTCCCGCGTTGATGTTGGAGAGTTCCCAGAGGGATTCGTTGAGCAGATTCTCGGTGCTCACGGCGAAACGTTCCCGCCACTCCATGGACATCCCTGGGACGGTGCGCGCCCAGAGGTCGGCCAGGCCCGCTTCCACCTGGTTCTGCGGCTCGGGGAACCCGTCGGCCAGATCCATCGGCATGAAGGCGGGCAGCCGGTCCAGATACGCCTTGCCGCCCTGCCGGTCCTTCGACGACCGCTTGAACAACTCCAGGAAGTGGTCGTCGAAGAAGAACACCCACACATACCAGTCGGTCACGAGCGACAGTTCGGGTCCGCCGCAGTCCGGGTGGGTGTAGGCGCAGAGGAGGGCGTAGTCGTGGGAGTCGAGGTCGTGCTCGTCCCAGACCCCCGACCCCTCCAGCATGCCCATGTCCCTGGCCCACTGTTTGGTGTGGGCTCTGGCCTCTTCGAGATGGGGATTCAGCCTGGCCGGATGCGGCAGGTAGAACTCCGGCAATTCAAAAGGCTTTGACACTGACGTTCGGCCTTTCCCATGAGGTCGCTGATCAGAGCAGCACTACCCCTGCACGGGAACGGCATCCTCCGGGAGATGCCACTATGCCCATATGTGTGACGCGGGCGCGAACCGGGAGCGGGACGGGGGCAGATGTGCTGCGAAGGGCAGCTCAACTGCCTGAACAGCTGCCCGTCCGCAACTGCTGACGAAGCCGCCCGCCCGCAACCACTTGCGAAGCCGCCCGTCCGCAACCACCTGCGAAGCCGCCCGCCCTCAACTGCCTTAGAGGGCTTGGTCCTGCTCAGCCAGTGACCACCGCGGCCTGCGGCCTGATCGGGAGCCGGCTCACCGGCCGGCCGGTCGCCGCCCGTACCGCCGCCGCCACCGCGGCCGGCGAAGTGACCACCGGCACCGCGCTCGCCGCCTTCGCGCCGAACGGGGCCACCACGTCGCGCTCCTCGATGAGCTTCACGATGCGGATGTCCGGCGTGTCCAGGGACGTGGGGAGCGCGTAACCGGTCAGGTCCGGGTGGCGGACCACGCCCCGCGTCGTACGGAGGTTCTCGGTGAGGGCCGCGCCGACGCCCTGGGTGACGCCCGCCTCGATACGGGAGGTCAGCAGCCGCGGGTTGAGGATCCGGCCGACGTCCTGGGCGACAGCCATCTCCACGACCCGGACCGAGCCCAGTTCGATGTCGACGTCCACCACCGCGCGGATCGCGCAGAAAGCGAGCCCGACGAAGGCATCGCCCTGGCCCGACTCGTCGAGCGGCTCGGTCGGATGCGGACGGCACTGGGCCGTCGCCCAGAGCTCCTTGCCGTCCATGGCCTCGGTGACGGTCGTGGAGAGCACTCCGTCGTACGAGGTGATCTTGCCGTCGGCGATCTGGAGCAGCTCGGTGGACATCCCGAACTGGTGGGCCAGCGGCTGGAGCAGCTGGGTGCGGACCATCTTCGCCGCCCGCTCCACGGCGCCGCCGGACACCCAGGTGTGCCTGCCGTGCGTGGCGGGCCCGGCCGGGGGCTGGTCGGTGTCGACCGATGCGACATGGACCTCCTCGATGCCGAGGGTGTCCTGCACGATCTGCCGGGCCAGCGTGGAGAAGCCCTGGCCGGTCTCGACGGCGGCGCAGATGACCGTGGCGACCCCGTCGTGAACCTTGACCGTGGCCGTGGAGACCTCGTCGGCGCCCTCGGCGCCGAGCATGTGGACCATGCCCAGCGCGTAGCCGACCCCGCGGCGCACCGCGCCCGGCTCGCCCGCGCCCTCCGGCCCGCCGGGCAGCAGCCAGTCGCCCTCGGGGGTGTCCTTGGGCAGGGCGGGCAGCGGGAAGTCCTTGACGGAGCGCAGGAGTTCAGCGACCGGCGCCGGGCAGGTGATGGACTGTCCGGTGGGCAGCAGATCGCCGGTGGCCAGGACGTTGCGCAGCCGCAGTTCGGCCGGATCCATGGAGAGCCTGGCCGCGAGCTTGTCCATCTGGCCCTCGTACGCGGCGCAGACCTGGAGCGCGCCCTCGCCGCGGACATGGCCGGACGGCGGGTTGTTCGTACGGACCGCCCAGCCCTCGATGAAGGCGTGCGGGACGACATAGGGGCCGCAGGCGAACGAGACCGCCGCCGCCAGCGATTCGGACGAGGCGTCGGCGTACGCGCCCGCGTCCAGCAGGATCTGCGCCTCGACCTTCACCAGGCGCCCTTCGGCGTCCGCGTGGTGGCGGTAGCGCAGCAGGGTCGGGTGGCGGTGGGCGTGGCCGAGGAAGGACTCCTCGCGGGTCGCGGCCAGCTTGACCGGGCAGCCGGTCTTCAGCGCGAGCAGGCCGAGCGGGAGCTGGAAGCTGGTGTCCTCGCGGTCGCCGGTGGCGCCGGGCACTCCGGTCACCACGACCTTGACCCGGTCGGGCTCCAGGCCGAAGCAGGCGGCGGCCAGGTCGCGGTCGGTGTGCGGGTCGGTGGACGCGGTGTAGATCTCGACACCGCCGTCGGGCCGGGGCACGGCGAGCCCGGCCTCGGCGCCGATGGGTGCCGGGTCCTGGCGGCCGATCCGGTAGAGGCCCTCGACGATGACCTCGCCGGTGATGTCCGGGTCGCCGAACCGCAGCGGGATGTGGCGGATCAGATTGCCGTCGGGGTGCAGCGGTTCGGCCTCGAAGGCCTTCTCCGGGTCGGTGACCGGCTCCAGCACCTCGTACTCGACCGCGATGGCGGCCACGGCGAGCCGGGCGGTGTCCGGGTGGTCGGCGGCGACCGCGGCGATGGCCTCGCCGTGGTGGCGGACCAGTTCGGACGCGAAGACCGGACGGTCGGCGACCGCGCGGCCGTGTGCTGCGTCGCCGGGGATGTCGGCGTGCGTGACCACCGCGCGGACGCCGGGCATCGCGGACGCTTCCGAGGTGTCGATGGAGAGGATCCGCGCGTGCGGGTGCGCGGAGCGCAGCACGGCGGCCCAGAGGAGGCCCTCGGCCCACAGGTCGGACGCGTAGGGGAAGGTGCCCTCGGTCTTCGCGCGGGTGTCGGCCGGCGGGAGGGACGCGCCGAGCCCGTGCGCGGGCGGCTCCTCCTCCGGGCCGTCCGCCTCAGGGGACTTCGCGGTGGCCGCGGTGGCCGCGTCGCTGCTCACGCCATGCCTCCGTCATGCTGCTGCGGGTTGTCCGGCTGCATGCTGCCGGAGCCGGGTGCTGCCTGGTGCGGGATACGGGCCTCTTCGGACGCGGCGCCCGCCTCCGCGCGACCGGCGACCACCTCGCTGACCGCGTCCAGCACACCCCGGTAGCCGGAGCAGCGGCAGAGGTTGCCGCACAGAGCCTGTCTGGTTTCGAGTTCGGTGGGGGCGTGGTTGCCCTCCAGGAGGTCATGGACCGTCATGGCCATGCCCGGGATGCAGAAACCGCACTGGACGGCTCCGCACTCGGCGAGCGCGCGCTGCACGTCGGAGGGTTCGCCGTTGACGGCGAGGCCCTCGACCGTACGTACCTCGGAGCCGGCCGCGGTGGCAGCGGGGACCAGGCAGGAGGCGACGAGCCGGCCGTCCACCTGAACGTTGCAGGCGCCGCACTCGCCCTGCGAGCAGCCGTCCTTGGCGCCCGCGAGACCGAGGCGCTCGCGCAGTACGTAGAGCAGCGACTCGCCGATCCAGGCGTCGGTGACGGGGCGGTCGGTGCCGTTCACCCGCAGGACGTACGAGGCGGGTGTGTGCTCGCTCCAGGCGACGGCGGGGGCCGCGTCGTCGGACGCGGGCTGTGCACCGGGGACTTCCGCACCGGGGAGCTCCGCGCGGGGGTCTTCGGCACCGGGGTCTTCCGCGCCGGTGCCGGGGTGCCCGGCACCGGAGGGGGCGGGCTCGGGGTGCGCCGCATCGGGGTTCGCCGCATCGGGGTGCGTGCCGGCGGGACCGGCTGCGGGATGAGCGGTCTCCGGGCCTGCCGCCCCGGACGCCGCGTCGAACTCGGCCGCGCGCGGGGCCGGAACGCCATGCGCGTCCGGTACGGGACGCGGGGTCTGGGCGGTGTCGTGCGGCTCCCGCGGGTCGTGCGCGTCACGCTCACCGCCGGGTACGGCAGATCCGGCGTGGTCGGGATCGGGATCCGGGTCGGGGTCCGGATCGGGGCCGGTTCCGTAACCGGCCGCCGGAACGTCCGCCTCGTCGGCCGCTGTTCCGTGTCCTTCCCCGGCGGGCGGCTCGGCGCCCGTCTCGTGCTCGTCCTGCGGTACGGGGGTGCCATCGGCCGGAGTCCCGTGGTCCGGTTCGGGCTCCGCCGGTACGGCCCACGGCGCGCGCGCACCACCGGGCAGCGTGGCCGGGCGTGCCAGCGAGGAGGCGGCGTACTCACCGGACTCCTCGGGGACGTCTCCCTCAGCGACCGGGATCGTCCACTGTCCGGTGAGGTCCCCGCCGTGCTGCTGCTGTGGCTGATGCTGCTGCTGGTGCGGCTGTTCGGGGACGGGTGAGTCCTGCGCGTCCCCGAACGTCCACTGACCGGTGGCCATCGGCGCCTGCGGGTACCCCGGACCGGAGTGCGGATCCTGCGCGGGCTCCGGCCAGTACGGCGTCTCCGGCGCGTGCGGGGACGGATAGGTCTGGTGGGACTGGCCGGAAGGGTAGGGCTGGTCGGACTGGTCCGACAGGTAGGGCTGATCCGACGGGTAGGGCTGGTCGGACTGGTCGGACTGGTGCGTCTGATACGGCTGGTGATGAGACGGGTCCGCCTGCGGCACCGTCCACTGCCCGGTGGCGGCCGGGTCCGTGCCCGCTGCCGGGGTCAGCGGCAGGATCATCGGCGGCACGTACCCGTGGCCGGGCGCGGCCAGCGGGGCGCCGGACGGGTCCATGCCCTCCGGGAGCTGTACGAACGCCGTGGCCTCGGCGTCGTACTCGCCGCCCTGCGGGACCGGCTGCCAGCCGCCCCGGTCGTCGTTGGTGGTCACGACAGTGCCCTCCCCAGTGCTCGCCGGGCCAGTGCGGCTACGGTCCGCCGCAAGTGCAGTACGGCCGGGGGCAGCGGCTGCGCCTCTCCCCCTCCGGGGGGCGGTGCCGCGTCGGGGATGCAGGCGGCGGCGACGTACTCGCCGAAGGCGGTGAGCGCCTCCTGCGCCAGCCCGCGTTCTCCGTCCCAGTCGATGAGCGAGGCGATCCACTGCTCGGCCTCCATCGGCCGCAGCGGCATCGGGGCGACGGCTCCCACCGCGCAGCGCACGCCGCGCCTGGCCGGGTCGAGGACCACCGCGACCGAAGCGGTGGCGCGGCCGGGGCCGGTACGCCCGGTGGCCTTGAGGAAGACCTGGGGCGCGTGCAGCAGCGGTACCCGTACGAAGCCCACGAGTTCGGCGGGCTGGAGCATGTCCCGGCCCGCGAGCAGATGCGACACCGGGGTCTCGCGGCGGGAGCCGCCCGGCCCCGCGATGACGAGCGTGGCCTCCAGCGCGGCCAGCACGGGCAGCGCGTCGCCGGTCGGTGCCGCGGTGACGATGTTGCCGCCGAGCGTGCCCGCGTTACGGATCTGCGGCGGCCCCGCGGCGCGCGCTGCGGCGGCCAGCGCGGGGATGAGCGCGGCGAAGTCGGGCCGCCCCATCCGGGCGTGCGTGAGGCCGGCGCCGAGCAGTGCGTGGCCGTCCTGGTAGTGCCAGCCGCGGATCTCGCTGATCCTGCCGAGTCCGACAAGTCCCGTGGGCCGCAGCAGCCCCGAGTTCACGGCCGCCATCAGATCGGTGCCACCCGCGACGGGGACGGCGGCAGGCATGGCCGTCAGTGCCGCCACAGCCTCGTCGAGCGACGTCGGCAGCGTCACGGACTGCGCCGCCTGCGGTGCGTGCGTGGTCAACCCAGCTGCCCCTTCCCGGTGTCCCGGTGTCCCGGCTGTCCCGCCTGTTGCGCCGTACGGTACGTGCTCATAGCCCGGACGTGGCAACTCTGGCACATCTTCCGGACTGCCCGACGGGAGGGTCCGCGAAGGGCAGATCCATCCCTTCCCAGACTGAACGTCCGCATTCACACATGATTGCCGCGAAGTGCCGATTACCGCTCTTCTGCACTTGTTGCCTGAGTTGTTCGGCCCGGCGGTACATGGTGGCGGAGAGGCGAGAACCCCGTACACACCTTGCCCGCACGCTCACACGTTTGGGGGCGCCCCCTCGATCGGGCGTCCGAGAACCGCGGACGTCATCCCCGCGGGGGCGGGCCGCCGCTGCGAGGGCAACGGGCCGCCCGGCGGGCGGTACTGGACACCGAGCGCGTCAAGTCGGGCGTAGTGCGCGGCCATCCGCCGGCCGAAGTCCGCGAAGTCGCGGGCCGCCGGTTCCGGCAGCTCCGACCAGGCGACCTCCGCGAAGGCCGCGAGCCTCGGGAACACCTGGTAGTCCACCCGGCTCTGGTTCTCCGTCACCTCGGTCCAGACGTTGGCCTGGGTGCCGAGGACGTGTGCGGCGGCCTCGGGGCTCAGCTGGGGCGGTACGGGCTCGAAGCGGTAGACGTCCTCCAGGGTGCGGACGTACCCGATGGGCATCGGCTCGTCCTCGCCGCCGTCCTCCCGGAAGTTCAGATACACCTGCTGCTCGGGGCACATGACGACGTCGTGCCCCGCCTCGGCCGCGGCGATCCCGCCCGCGTAACCGCGCCAGGACGAGACGGCCGCACCGGGTGCGAGACCGCCCTCCAGGATCTCGTCCCAGCCGATGAGACGGCGGCCGCGGTCGGCGAGCCAGCGGTCGAAGTGCAGGATGAACCACGACTGGAGCTCGTCCTCGTCGCCGAGGCCCAGCTCCTCGATCTTCGCCTGGGCGGCCGCCGACTCCTTCCACTGCTCCTTGGGGCACTCGTCGCCGCCGAGGTGGATGAAGGTGGAGGGGAAGAGGGCGAGGACCTCCTCCAGTACGCCTTCGTAGAAGCGCAGCGAACTCTCCGCCGGGGCGAGCACATTGGGGTTGACGCCCCAGGTGTCCCAGACGGTGAGGGCGGCCGTGTCGATGACATCCGTGTTGCCGAGCTCCGGATAGGCGGCGATGGCGGCCTGCGAGTGGCCCGGGACGTCGATCTCGGGGACGACGGTGATGTGCCGCTCGGCGGCGTACGCGACGATCTCGCGGATGTCGTCCTGGGTGTAGTAACCGCCGTGCGGCTTCTCGTCCCAGAGCGGTGACGCGCGGTGGCCCCACTTCGTACGGGAGCGCCAGGCGCCGACCTCGGTCAGCCGCGGGTAGCGCTTGATCTCGATGCGCCAGCCCTGGTCGTCGGTGAGGTGGAAGTGGAAGACGTTCAGCTTGTGGGCAGCGAGGAGGTCGAGATAGCGCAGGACACCGTCCTTGGGCATGAAGTGCCGTGCCACGTCGAGCATCATGCCGCGCCAGGCGAACCGGGGGCTGTCCTCGATGGCGCAGGCGGGGATCCGCCACGGGGCGCCGGCCCGCAGCGGCGCCCGCCGGAAGGCGCCGGGACCGAGCAGCTGACGGAGTGTCTGCGCTCCCCAGAAAACACCGGCCGCGCTGCCGCCGTCCAGACGGACGCCGTCGCTGCCGACGGACAGCGTGTACGCCTCGGGTCCTGCGCCGGGTACGGGGGCGATCCGGAGCCGGACGGTCCCGCCGGCGGAGCCCGCTCCCTCCGCGGAACCGGAATCAGAACCGGAATCAGAACTCGGACCCGAATCAGTACTCGAATCAGAACCCGAATCGCTCACGGGACCGGCGCCCAGGGGCAGTCCGGTCGCGTCGCCGAGCACCTGCCGCAGCCACCGGGCGACCCCCTCGGTGCCGGGTCCGGCATCGATGACCGTGCCGGCGTCCAGGGTGAACGCGCCGCCGTCCTGCGTCTCCTGTGCGCCGAGGGGCGCGGGAATCAGATCCATGCGCCCATCCTGCCGGACCCACGGCAAGTGGCATAGACCAATTCACCGGGCAGCACAGACGTACAGGCGCACCGCCGGCCGGCCTCCCGGGGGAGGCCGCGGCCGGTCCGTGCGCCTGCGGAGGAGCGGGACGGGGTGGAGCGGGACGGGTGGAGCGGGGCGCTACTTCTTGCCGCCGTCCTTGCCGCCCTTGTCCTTGTCGCCGCCGGCGCCCATAGACTCGTAGATCTCCTTGCACATGGGGCAGACCGGATACTTCTTCGGGTCGCGGCCCGGCACCCAGACCTTGCCGCAGAGTGCGACAACAGGCGTGCCTTCCAGCGCGCTCGCCATGATCTTGTCCTTCTGGACATAGTGGGCGAAGCGCTCGTGGTCGCCGTCGCCGTTCGACACCTGGGGTGTCGGCTCTACGAGGGTCCCCGTACCTGCCCCGCGCTCGGGCTCAAGAGTGCTCATGGGGGCCAAGGGTACTGACTCATTCCGCCTTCAGTTCAGCGAAGGGTCCTCCGGATAGGTGGCGATCATCGCCAGTCCGCTCCGCTGGCGCCTCAGCACCGACCGCCACAGCCCGTCCGGGTCGGGTGACGACACGTCGCCGGGCTCCGAATCCACCACGTACCAGGCCCCCTCCGTCACCTCCGCGGCCAGCTGTCCCGGGCCCCAGCCCGCGTATCCGGCGAAGATCCGCAGCGAGCCGAGCGCCGCCGCGAGCAGTTCGGGCGGGGTCTCCAGATCGACCAGGCCGATCGCGCCGTACACCCGCCGCCAGCCGATGGGGTCGTCCCGGTCGGCGCGGCGCCGCAGCCCCGTGGCCGCGTCCCCCCACGGCCTGCGCCGGGGGGTGGGCTCGTCGATGCCCGGAAACTCGAACGCACCGCCCCCGCTCCTCGCGCCGCCCGGGATCACCGCGATGCCCAGCGCCGAGTCCAGCGAGACCGGGCCGCCCTGGAAGACGACGCCGGGCTCCCCCGTGAGCTGCTCCCAGCCCGCCAGGATGTCACCGACACCGACCGGGGTCGGGCGGTTCAGGACCACCCCGAGTGAGCCCTCCCCGTCATGGTCGAGGACGAGCACCACGGCACGGTCGAAATTCGGGTCCGCCAGGGCGGGAGTGGCCACGAGCAGCCGCCCTGTGAGCGAGGACACCTCCGTCATGGCACACATGATCCCGCACAATCGCGCTCCGTGGGGCCCGGGGCCGGGAACACTTACCCGGCCGCAGCTCAGCGCGGAAGAAGCTCGGCCACGCGGGCAGCCGGGGCGGCTCCGTACGGAGTGACGCGCGGCGGCACGCCGTGACCGATTCCGTACGGAACGTGTTGTAGCGAAGTCATGACGCACGACAGCCCCCCGTTGCCTTATGGAAGGGGGGTCTTCGCCCCTTACTCTGTGAGACTGCCCCTCTGTCCACCCCTCCTCCACCGGAACGCGAGATTCATGACCGGCACTGGCACCGACGATGTCCTGCTCGTCCACGGCGGTAACCCGCTTGAGGGCGAGATCCGCGTTCGCGGCGCGAAGAACCTCGTGCCCAAGGCGATGGTCGCCGCGCTGCTCGGCAGCGGTCCGAGCAGACTGCGCAATGTGCCCGACATCCGGGACGTACGCGTCGTGCGCGGGCTGCTCCAGCTGCACGGTGTGACCGTCCGCCCCGGTGAGGAACCGGGCGAGCTGATCCTCGACCCGTCGCACGTCGAGAGCGCCAACGTCGCGGACATCGACGCCCACGCGGGCTCCTCCCGCATCCCGATCCTCTTCTGCGGCCCGCTGCTGCACCGGCTGGGTCACGCGTTCATCCCCGGTCTCGGCGGCTGCGACATCGGCGGCCGGCCGATCGACTTCCACTTCGAGGTGCTGCGCCAGTTCGGCGCGACGATCGAGAAGCGGGCGGACGGCCAGTACCTGGAGGCCCCGCAGCGGCTGCGCGGCTGCAAGATCCGGCTGCCGTACCCGTCGGTCGGCTCGACCGAGCAGGTGCTGCTGACGGCGGTGCTCGCCGAGGGCGTCACCGAGCTGTCGAACGCCGCCGTGGAGCCGGAGATCGAGGACCTCATCTGCGTGCTGCAGAAGATGGGCGCGATCATCTCGATGGACACCGACCGGACGATCCGGATCACCGGTGTCGACCAGCTCGGCGGCTATAACCACCGGGCGCTGCCGGACCGTCTGGAGGCCGCGTCCTGGGCGTCGGCCGCGCTGGCGACCGAGGGCAACATCTATGTACGCGGCGCCCAGCAGCGCTCGATGATGACGTTCCTCAACACGTTCCGCCGGGTCGGCGGCGCCTTCGAGATCGACGACGAGGGCATCCGCTTCTGGCACCCGGGCGGCCCGCTCAACGCCATCGCGCTGGAGACCGACGTCCACCCCGGTTTCCAGACCGACTGGCAGCAGCCGCTGGTGGTGGCGCTGACCCAGGCGAGCGGCCTCTCCATCGTCCACGAGACGGTGTACGAGTCCCGGCTCGGCTTCACGTCCGCGCTGAACCAGATGGGCGCGCACATCCAGCTCTACCGCGAGTGCCTGGGCGGTTCGGACTGCCGGTTCGGCCAGCGCAACTTCCTGCACTCGGCGGTCGTCAGCGGCCCCACCAAGCTGCAGGGCGCCGACCTGGTCATCCCCGACCTGCGCGGCGGCTTCTCGTACCTGATCGCCGCACTGGCGGCCCAGGGCACGTCACGGGTGCACGGCATCGACCTGATCAACCGCGGCTACGAGAACTTCCTCGACAAGCTGATCGAACTGGGCGCAAAGGTGGAACTGCCGGGCGCGGCACTGGTCTGACGGGCAGAACAAGCCCGTCCTGGGGGCACCTCCCAGCGGTAGCTGGGGGAGTTTGAGGACGAGCGCGCCGAAGGCTGCGCGATACACCCGCACCCTTCGGCGCCGCTCCACACCGCCACCTCACCGCTCAGCCACAAGCACCGGATTCTCGTGCGGCGAAAGCGTGCACCGGGCCCCCACCGTGAGCTTCCCCGCCTCCCAGCTCGGCAGATCGGCCTTGAGCGCGATCCCGCCATCCGTGGTGAGGTGCAGCCGAGTGGTGGGCCCCAGGAAGGTCGCCACCCGTACGGTCGCCCCGGTCCCCCCGTCCGCGTCCGCCGCGCCGACCGCGAGCCCTTCCGGCCGCAGCAGGACATCGACCTCCTGGCCGGTGGCCGGCGCGGCCCCGTGGATGGGGAGCCGGCGGCCGAAGAGCTCCACCACTCCCCCGTCCCGCACCGTGCCGGGCAGCCGGTTCATCGTGCCCACGAACTCGGCCACGAACGGCGTCGCCGGGCGTTCGTACAGCTCGGACGGGGCCGCGCACTGCTCAAGCCTGCCGTCCTTCATCACGGCGACGCGGTCCGCCATGGACAGCGCCTCCTCCTGGTCGTGCGTGACGAAGACCGTGGTGATCGCCAGCTCCAGCTGGATGCGGCGGATCTCCTCGCGCAGCGTGAGCCGCACCTTGGCGTCCAGCGCCGACAGCGGCTCGTCGAGGAGCAGCACCTTCGGCTGGACGGCGAGCGCGCGGGCCAGTGCCACGCGCTGCTGCTGGCCGCCGGAGAGCTGGTGCGGGTAGTGGTCCCCGCGGCCGGGGAGGCCGACCAGTTCGAGGAGTTCGGCGGAGCGCGTACGCCGCTCGGCGGCGGCCTTCCCGCGCACCCGCAGCCCGTACGCCACGTTCTCGGCGGCGGTCATGTTCGGGAAGAGGCTGTACGACTGGAACACCATGCCGATGTCGCGCCGGTGGGCGGGGACGGAGGTGACGTCGCGCCCGTCCATCAGCAGTTCGCCGCTGTCCGCGGACTCGAAGCCCGCGATGATGCGCAGCGCGGTGGTCTTCCCGCAGCCGGAGGGCCCGAGCAGGGCCACCAGTTCGCCGGGACCGATGTCCAGGTCGAGACCGGCGAGTGCCACCGTGGGACCGAAGTCCCTCCGCAGGTTCCTGAGTTGTACGGGAACACTCATCGTGTGGCCTTCCTTCGGTTGCGGCCGCCGGCCAGGGTGGTGAGCAGGAGCAGCAGCCCCCAGCTGATCAGAAGACTCAACATCGCGGCGGCTACGGAGAGTTGGGCTTCACTGTCGCCGACCTGCACCATCCACACGGCGAACGGTGCGAAGCCCAGCACGGAGGCGACGGTGTACTCGCCGAGCACCATGGCCAGGCTGAGCACGGCCCCGCCGATCACCGCGGAGCGCAGGTTCGGTACGACGACCCGCAGCAGGGTCTGGGTGCGCGAGGCGCCCAGGCTCCGGGACGCCTCGACGAGCGTACGGAGGTCGACGGCGCGCAGTCCCGCGTCCAGCGAGCGGTACAGGAACGGCAGCGACATCACCGTGTAGACCAGGACGAGGATCAGCGGGAAGTCCTTGTTCTGCAGGGCCTGGAAGGTCCCGTAGAGCGGGGTCGTGGCGAGGTCCTGCTGCCAGGACAGGACGGTGCTGACGCCCGCGACCAGGGCGATCGGGGGCACCACCAGCGGCATCATGGAGAGGATCTCGACCGTGCGCCGGAGCCCGGGGAAGTACAGGGCGACCGCGACCGTCGTCGGCACCATCAGGGCGAGTCCGAGGACGACGGTGGCGAGTCCGAGCCCCAGCGAGAGCAGCAGACTGCTGGTCATCCCGTCGGAGCCCAGGCCCTTGGTGTACGGGTCGAAGCTGATCCCGTCGGCGTTGTCGACCGTGAACCAGAGCGAGGCCAGGACCGGCACCAGGAAGTAGAGCGCGGCCAGCACGAGCACCGGGACGCGGGTACGCCCGGCCGTGCCTGCTGTCGTCATCCGAGCCATCGGGCACTCCGTCGCTGCAGCGGGATCTGTACGGCCATCACGAGCAGCGCGATCACGACCATGTTGAGGCTCATGGCGAGCGCCAGGTTCTCCTGGCCGGCCAGCACGTTGCCGTTGAGGGCGTTGGAGATCTGGAGGGTGATCAGCGGCACCGAACTCCCCGTCATCACCGCCGCGGTGGCCTGCGAGGCGAAGGCGGTGCCGAACATCAGGACCGCGCCGCCGAGCAGCGAGGGCGTCAGCACCGGGATGCCGATGTGCAGCCAGAACTGCCGTCGGGTGGCTCCGCAGGACGCGGCGGCCTCCTGCCACTGGGTGCGCAGCCCGTCGAGCGCGGGCAGTACGGTCACCACCATCAGCGGGATCATGAAGTAGAGGTAGGCGAGCACCAGACCGGTGAAGCTGTAGAGGCTGAAGCCGGTGGAGTGAAGCGACAGCAGCTTGGTGAGCGTGCCGGTGGTGCCGAGGGTGGCGATGAAGGCGAAGGCGAGCGGCGCTCCGCTGAAGTTGGCGAAGACCCCGGAGGCCGCGACGACCGCCTTGCGGAGCGCGGGGCGTCCCGACGAGGCGACGGCCTGAGCGATCAGCGCACCGAAGAGGGTGGCCAGCAGGGCGCTGACGACGGAGAGTTCGACGCTTCCGGTGAGCCCTGTCGCGTACGCACCGGAGAGCGAGTTGCTGACGTTGTCGGTGCCGAACCGGGCGGCGCCGCTCGGGTCGGTGACCATGAAGGCGTTGTACGCCATGGTCCCCGCGGGCAGCCCGAAGCAGAGGGCGAGGAAGACGAAGTACGGGAGGACGACGGGCCAGCGGTGGCGGCCCCGGCGGCGTACGGCCGGTTTCGCTTCGGCGACGACGGCCGCGTCAACGGCTTGATCGGCCATCGTCAGCTGACCGCCTTGGCCCAGCCCTGCACGATGGCCTCCTTGGCCTTGGCCTCCTGGGCGGGGCTCGCGGTCTTCGCGGTGCCCTCCACGTGCGGAAGCGCCTTGGCGGCCTTGTCGGCGGTGCCGTTCTTCTCCATCACGTCGAGCAGGGCGGGCCGGGAGAAGCCGCGCAGCCAGATGTTCTGGCCCTCGGTGCTGTAGAGGAACTCCATCCACAGCCGGGCGGCCGCCGGGTGCGGGGCGTACTTGTTGACGCCCTGGTTGTAGTAGTTGGAGTACTCGCCGTCGGCCGGGGCCGTGACCTTCCAGTCGACGCCCTTGGCCTTCAGCTTCGCGGCGTACCCGAGGTTGAGGTAGTCCCAGTCGATCGAGATGGGCGTCTCGCCCTTCTGGATGGTGGCGAGGGTCGACTCGGCGGGGACGTAGTTGCCCTTCTTCTTCAGCTCCTTGAAGAAGTCGAGGCCGGGCTGTACGTCGTCGAGGGAGCCGCCGTTGGCCAGCGAGGCGGCGAAGACGGCGGCCAGCGCCGAACTGGACTCGCCCGGGTTGCCGTTGAGGGCGACCTTGTCCTTGTACTCGGGCTTCAGCAGGTCCTTGAACGTCTTCGGGCAGTGCGTGACGGCCTTGGCATCGCAGCCGATCGAGATGTAACCGCCGTAGTTGTTCAGATACGAGCCGTCGGCCTGCTTCTGGGCGGCGGGTATGCCGTTCCAGCCGGTGACCTTGTACGGGGCGAGCAGCTTCTGCGCCTTGGCCTGCTGCATGTACGCGGTGCCGAGGTCCAGCGCGTCGACGGCCCGGTCCTGGCCCTTGCGCTTGGCCGCCGCGTTGAGGGCCTGCTGGCTGCTGCCGCCGGGGTTCTCGTTGTTGACCTTGATGCCGTACTTCTTCTCGAAGGCCGAGATCATCTCGCCGTAGTTCGCCCAGTCGGGGGCGAGCGCGTAGACGTTCAGCGTGCCTTCCTTCTTGGCCGCCTTGGCGAGGGCCGCCATCCCGCCGAGGTCCGCTGCCGATTCCGCCTTCGCCGCCTTGCTGTCGGCGGCGTCGGCGGTGGGGGCGGCCCCACAGCCGCTGACCACCGTCGCGGTCGCGAGCACGGCTGCCGCGAGGGATGCGATGCGGGCCGGTCGGGATGGGTTCACGTTGTACTCCTGCGATTCAAGGCCTGTGGTTCTAGGCCAGCCACTTGTCTGGACAAGCCATCAGTCAGTAAGCCTGGGCAAGCTAACAGCAAGAAGGCCGTCGAACAAGCCCGAACGACCTCAAAAAGTGCAGGTCAGAAGCGTTATATAAGTTTTGGTTTAAGATGGCTCGGATCGGTGAGACACATACCTCGAACCTCCGTGGAATGCCTGACGGTGTGTACAGATGACATGATCAGCCGCCGCCCCGGAACCCCGGGCCCACCAGGAGGAGTGACGTGACGCGACGGCATCAGGAGATCGCCGACACTCTCCGCCGTGACCTCGCGGAAGGCCGGTTTCCGGTCGGTTCCGCGCTGCCGTCGGAGACCGAACTGGCCGCGGTGCACGGCGTTTCGCGCGGCACCGTACGGCAGGCCCTGTCGACGCTGCTCGCCGAAGGGCTGCTCGGCTCCCGGCAGGGCACGCGCCACACTGTGCTGAGCACCACACCCAGTCAGAGTTTCAGCGAACTGCGCAGTTTCGCGCAGTGGGCGCGGGCCGGCGGGCACCTCCCGGGCGGGCTCGTCCTGGACTCCGTACGCGGCGGTGCGAGCGCCGAGGAGGCCGCGCTGCTCCAACTGGCACCGGGCGACGGCGTGCTGCGCGTGCTGCGGCTGCGCACCCTGGACGGCGCCCCGGTCCTGCTGGAGCGGACGGTCTACGCGGGCTGGACTGCCGACGCCGTCGAAGCCCTGCCCGCCGACTGCGAGTCCGTCACCCAGCGGCTGCTCGACGACACCGGGCTGGTCTTCGCGCACGGCGAGCACCATCTGGACGCCGTCGCTGCGGGCACCGTCGACGCCCGTGAACTGCGGGTACGCCGCGGCAGCCCGCTGCTGCGGGTGCGGCGCACCACGCTCACCGCCGACGGGCGGCCCGTCGAGACCTCGGACGACCGCTACCGCCCCGGCTCGGTCGTCTTCACCGTACGCAACTCCACACAGGCCAACCCCCTGGCCCGTACCGCACCGGAACAGAAAAGCGAGCCCTCATGACGCTCCCCGCGGCGCTGCTGTGCGACATGGACGGCACCCTGGTCGACACCGAGCACGCCTGGTTGCAGACCGTCGCCCGGCTGCTCAGCGCGCAGGGTGTGCCCGCCGGGCCCGGGGTCCTGGCCGCTTATGCGGGCGCCGCGGTGGCCGACGCCGCGGAACGCGCGGTCCACGAGCACGGCATCGGGCTGACCGTGGCCGACGCCGCCGCCCGCCTCGACCGGGACTTCACGGCCGGTGTGGCCTCCGGTGTCACCGTCCAGCCGGGCGCACTGCGGCTGCTCGACCAGGCGGCGGCGCTGGGCATCGCGGTGGCCCTGGTCACCGCTTCGGAGCGGCATGTGGCGGACATGGTGCTGGAAGCGCTGGGCGCGCACCGGTTCGCGACGTCCGTGGCCTCGGGCGAATCGGCGCGCGGAAAGCCCCATCCGGACCCGTATCTGACGGCGGCGGCAGCGCTGGGCGCGGATCCGGCGCGCTGTCTGGCCGTGGAGGACACCCCGACGGGGGCAGCGGCGGCGCTGGCCGCCGGGTGCCGCCTGCTGGCGGTCCCCACGGTCCCGGGCATCGCCGAGGGGCCGCGCACCACCCTCGTCGCGTCCCTGACGGCCGTGGACCTGCTGGCGTTCCGCGAGGACGGCGGCCAGAGCTGCTGAGAGGCTGCCGGCGCGGCCGACAGAGCTGCGGACAGGCTGCCGGCGCGGTCCGGACATGCCGGAGGGCGGCCCACCCTGCCGGGTGGCCGCCCTCCGTTCTGTGCTCTGCGCTTGGGGACTACTTGCCCTTGGCGGCTTCCTTGAGCTTCGAGCCCGCGGAGACCTTCACGCTGTAGCCGGCGGGGATGTTGATCGGGTCGCCGGTCTGCGGGTTACGCGCGGTGCGAGCGGCACGGTGGGTGCGCTCGAAGGTCAGGAAGCCGGGGATGGTGACCTTCTCGTCGCCCTTGGCGACGATCTCGCCGACCGTCTCGGCGAGAGCGGCCAGAACGGCGTCGGCGTCCTTACGAGTCACCTCGGCACGATCGGCCAGGGCGGCCACCAGCTCACTGCGGTTCATGTTGTTACTCCCGTGTTCTTCTTGCCTGTAAGGCGTGAGATCGAAGCCGATGCTGCCAGGGCCCTAGGACAGTCCCCGGACCCGGGTCTGACGTCAGACCCTCGCGCCCGAATATGCATCCTGCCCCCACCAACGGCGGGAAAGCCAATCCGGCACTCACCGGAGTCACACGAACGCGTCACTGTTCCGGGATGGTGACGCTCCGTCGACTCCGTGAAACCCGGCTGTGGGCGCCCAGGGGCTCATTTCCCGCCACCCTAGAGGGGCGTTTGGGGCCGCGAGTCCCGCGACGCGCCGAGCGTCAGGCGGACGTGGGCCCCGACACAGTCACAGCGGCCGACTTCGCGGCCGACCTGACCGCGTCCGCGACAGCCCCGGCGACCTTGTCGTTGAAGACGGAGGGGATGATGTAGTTCGCGTTCAGCTCGTCCGCGCCGACGACGTCCGCGAGCGCGCCCGCGGCGGCCAGCATCATCTCGGTGTTGACCGTACGGGACTGGGCGTCCAGCAGACCGCGGAAGACACCCGGGAAGACCAGCACGTTGTTGATCTGGTTCGGGAAGTCCGACCGGCCGGTGGCCACAACTGCCGCCGTCTGACGGGCGATCGCCGGGTCGACCTCGGGGTCGGGGTTCGCGAGCGCGAACACGATCGCGCCGTCCGCCATGGCCGCGACGTCGTCGCCGTCCAGCACGTCCGGGGCCGAGACGCCGATGAAGATGTCGGCGCCGACCACGGCCTCCTTCAACGTGCCCGTCACGCCTTCGGGGTTGGTGTTGTCGGCGATCCAGCGCAGCGGCGACTCGGGCTTGGCGTCGACCAGGTCCGTGCGGCCGGCGTGCACCACACCGTGGATGTCGGCGACGACGGCGTGCTTGACGCCCGCGGCCAGGAGCAGCTTCAGAATGGCCGTACCGGCCGCTCCGGCGCCGGACATGACCACCCGGACCTCACTGAACTCCTTGTCCACCACGCGCAGCGCGTTGGTCAGCGCGGCGAGCACGACGATGGCGGTGCCGTGCTGGTCGTCGTGGAAGACCGGGATGTCCAGGGCCTCGCGCAGCCGGGCCTCGATCTCGAAGCAGCGGGGCGCCGAGATGTCCTCCAGGTTGATGCCGGCGAAGCCGGGCGCGATGGCTTTGACGATCTCCACGATCGCGTCGGAGTCCTGGGTGTCGAGGCAGATCGGCCAGGCGTCGATCCCGGCGAAGCGCTTGAAGAGGGCCGCCTTGCCCTCCATGACCGGCAGCGCGGCCATCGGACCGATGTTGCCGAGCCCCAGCACCGCGGACCCGTCCGTCACCACTGCAACGGAGTTGCGCTTGATGGTGAGCCGGCGGGCGTCCTCGGGGTTGTCCGCGATCGCCATGCAGACGCGGGCCACACCCGGGGTGTAGATCATCGACAGGTCGTCACGGTTGCGGATGGGGTGCTTGGACGCCATCTCGATCTTGCCGCCGAGGTGCATCAGGAAGGTACGGTCGGAGACCTTCCCGAGCTCGACCCCCTCGATGCCCTTGAGCTGCTGCACGATCTGGTCGGCGTGGTCGGTGGAGGAGGCGGCGATGGTGACGTCGATCCGCAGCTTCTCGTGGCCGGAAGCGGTGACGTCGAGACCGGTGACCGAGCCACCGGAGGACTCGACGGCCGTGGTGAGCTGGCTGACCGCGGTCCCGCTCGCGGGAACCTCCAGACGCGCCGTGATCGAGTACGAGACGCTGGGCGCCGTTGCCATGGCCGACTTCCTTTGCTTTTTCCCTGGCTGTTCAGTAAAACGCATCCGATGGTCGCACCTACCAGCCAGTAGCTGGTAATGGGACCTCCGATTCGGAAAGTGTTTTCCACCATACGAGAAAGCGCCTGGTCGGGGAAGCCCCGGCGGACCCTCGTTCGCGGAAAGATGCATCCGGGGTGATCACGAAGCGTCACATCAGGTGGTCACGGCGCGTCATATCTCCGGACCGTACGGATCACCCAACAGAAAAGGTCCGCACCACCCGGGGGCGGTACGGACCTTCTTCAACTGAGTGACACCGGCCCGCCATGCTCGCCTCGCGGCAAGTGGTCGCTCGAAGCGACGAAGGTTGGGCCCGGGGGCTTGGATCGAGCCGGTGTCACGACCAGGTTAACAAACCACCCGGGAAAGTGATTCCCCTGCGGCACATTGACTCCTGACCTGTCGCAGGGCCCCGCACGGAGCGGGGAAGGAGCAAGGAAGCAGCAGGCAAGGGGCGGGGAAATCAGTCCCGCAGCAGATCCGGTACGCCGTCGGCGTCGGGCGCGTCGCCCGCCGCCGAGACCACGGTGAGCTGCTGGGTGGCACGGGTCAGCGCCACGTACAGCACCCGCAGCCCGGCCGGTGACTCGTCCGCGATCTCCGCGGGCGACACCACGACCGTCGCGTCGTACTCAAGTCCCTTCGCCTCCAGGCTGCCCAGCGCCACCACCCGGTCCCCGAGGCCGGCCAGCCACTTCCTGGCCTGGTCACGCCGGTTCATGGCGACCACCACACCGACCGTGCCGTCGACCCGGTCCAGCAGCAGCCGTGCCTCCTCCCGCACCGTGCCCGCCAGATCCCCGTCCGGCACGACCGCGAAGCGCGGCTCGACCCCGGTGGAGCGGACCGCTGACGGCGACTCCATGCCCGGCATGGCCAGTGCGAGAACCTTCGCCGCCAGCTGGGCGATCTCCGCCGGGTTCCGGTAGTTGACGGTCAGGGTGAAACGGCGGCGCGGGCGGGCGCCGAGCGCCTCGTCGCGAGCCTCGGCCGCCTCGTCCGGGGCCGACCACGACGACTGGGCCGCGTCGCCCACGACCGTCCATGTCGCCTGGCGGCCGCGGCGGCCGACCATCCGCCACTGCATGGGCGTCAGGTCCTGCGCCTCGTCGACGATGACATGGGCGTACTCGGTGCGCTCCTGGGCCAGCCGCTCGGCCCGTTCCCACTGGGTCTCCTCGCGGTGCGGCATCAGCTCCTCCAGACCGGTGAGCTGGTCCAGCGGGTCGTACTCGCGCTTCTTCCTGGGCCGGTGCGGGGCGCCCAGCAGCGCCTGGAGCTCGTCCAGGAGCGCCACGTCGTGCACCGACAGCGCCTCGCGCCGGAGCGACCGCGCCAGCTTGCGCACCTCGCCCTGGTTGAGCACCCGGCGGGCCCAGCGGCCGAGCCTGCGCTCGTCGGCCATCGCGGAGAGCACCCCGCGCGGGGTCAGCTCGGGCCACCAGGCGTCCAGGAAGTCGGTGAAGCTGTCCTCGTTCGACACGTCGTCGTCGAAGGACGAACGCAGCTCGGCGGCCAGTTCCGGGTCACCCTGGTACGAGGACGCACCCCTGGCCCGGCCGCCCGACTTGGCCCACAGCGCGTCGAGCAGCAGCCGCCGGGCGCGCGGGCGCAGCAGGTTGACGGGCGCGGTGCCGCCGAGGACGTTGTGGCGGATGCGCTGGAGCTCGTCGGATTCGAGTTCGAGCCGGCCGCCGAAGGCGACCACCCGCAGCCGGTCCGGAGTGACGGGAGCCGCTGTCGTCTCCGTGTCCCTCCGGTCCGGGCCCTGCTCCTCCGGCCCTTCCGCGTCGCCGAAGGACAGCTGCCCGTCTCTCCCCTGGCCGCCGGAACCGCCCCGGGTCCGCTGCCGTCCCGGACGCTGTGCCGGGTTCTCCAGCGCCCCGCGCGCCGCCTTGCGCAGCACCTGGAGCATCCGCGACGAGCCCTTGATGCGGGCGACGGCCGGATCGTCGTACGCCGTCGCCTCCGCGCCGTCCACCAGCGAGCCGACCGCGCGGATCGCGACCTGGCCCTCCTCGCCGAGCGAGGGCAGCACGCCCTCGGTGTACGCCACGAGCAGCGGCGTCGGCGAGACGATCAGGATGCCGCCCGCGTACTTGCGGCGGTCCTGGTAGAGCAGGTACGCGGCACGGTGCAGCGCCACAGCTGTCTTGCCGGTGCCGGGGCCGCCCGCGACCTCGGTGACGGATGCGGCCGGTGCCCGGATCACGAGGTCCTGCTCGGCCTGGATGGACGAGACGATGTCGCGCATGGTGTGACTGCGGGCCTGCCCGAGCGCGGCCATCAGCGCGCCGTCCCCGACGACGGCCAGCGGGGCGCCGTCCAGCGCCGCGGTCAGCTCGGGGCGCATCAGGTCGTCCTCGACCCCGAGGACCTTGCGGCCCTTGGAGCGGATGACCCGGCGGCGTACGACCCGGCCGGGGTCGACCGGGGTCGAGCGGTAGAAGGGTGCGGCAGCCGGCGCCCGCCAGTCGATGACCAGCGGCGAGTAGTCGGAGTCCAGGACCCCGATCCGGCCGATGTGCAGGGTCTCGGCGACATCGGCGGTGTCGTCGGGGCGTACGGCGTCGTCGGCCGGCTCGACGGCGGTGTACGCGCCGTCCGGGCCCTTCTTGCCGTCCTTGCCCTGGAGCAGGTCGATACGTCCGAAGAGGAAGTCCTCGAACTCGTTGTTGAGGCGGTTGAGGTGGATTCCGGCCCGGAAGACCTGGGCGTCCCGCTCGGCGAGTGCGCCGGGCGTGCCGACCTGGCCGCGCTGGGCGGCGTCGTTCATGAGGAATTCAGCCTCGTGGATCTTCTCCTCAAGGCGTCGGTACACCTGATCGAGGTGCTCCTGCTCGGTCGCGATCTCGCGGTCTCTGACCGAGTCGACAGCGGCGTCCTGCGCGGCCACTGAGGCCCCCTTCTTGCATGCATTGGGCGACCGTCAACCTTATGCGAACGGGGAGCGTATGTCAGGCGCCGTTCCGTCGGCGTTCCCGGGGCGTGCTGCGGCTTTCCCTCAGGTGCGGGCCGCGACGGCCGCTCTGCGGCGGTGCCTGGCGACCCGCTCGCGGTTGCCGCACACCTCGCTGGAGCACCAGCGGCGGCGGTGCCCACGGGAGGTGTCGAGATACAGCCGCCGGCAGTTGTCGCCCGCGCACTGGCGCAGCAGCGCGCGGGCCCCGGGGTCGGTGAGCAGTTCGACGGCGTCGCGGGCGACGACGGCGAGCAGGGCGTCGCGCTCGGGGGCGGCCGCCAGCTCCCTGACGAGCCGGCCGCCCTCATCGCGTACCGCCCGCAGTCCCGGAGGCGGGCCTGCCGCCCGGGCGTTGACCTCGCCCAGTGCCCGTTCCGCCGGGCGGCCCGCGACCTCGGCCCTTATCAACTCGGTCAGGTACGAACGGAGTTCGGTGAAGGCGTGCAGCCAGTCGGCGCCGAGCGCCGGGAGCGCGGTGCCGGCCGGGACGAGCCCGGCGCCGGTCAGCCAGGCGGCGAGCCGCCGCCCGCAGTCGAGTTGTTCAACGGAATCCGTCCCTGTCGCCACCAGGTCCAGGCAGATGCGCCCGGAGTCGAACCGCAGCTCGTACGCGTGCGAACCCATACCTCTTACAGTGCCCGGCGACGTGCCGCCCCGTAACCCCCGCCGCCGGCGCGCTTGACGCGTACTCCTGATCGGATACGCCTGGCCGGGGACCGGCTTCAGTTCCGGTCGTGCAGGATGCGCTGGAAGAGCCGGTGGTCGCGCCACTCGCCGTTGATGTGCAGATAGCGGGGCACCACCCCGTAGGTCTCGAAGCCGCACTTGACGAGCACCCGTTGCGAGGCAACGTTGTCGAGCACCGTCCCGGCCTCGACGCGGTGCAGCCCGAGCTCGTCGCGGGCGATCCGGCAGACCTCCTCGACCGCGCCGGACGCCACGCCCCGGCCGGTCCAGCCGGCGTCGACCCAGTAGCCGACGACCCCGCTGCAGAGCGGTCCCATGATGATGTTGTTGAGGGTGATGCTCCCCACGATGTTCCCGGTGCCGGTCTCCTCCAGCACCCACGGCATCGCCCGCCCGGCGTCGCGGTCGGCCAGCGAGACCCGGAGGCGCTCCAGCTGTCCGTCGGCGGTGTAGAAGGACTCGGGCCTGGCCGGGTCCCAGGGGCGCATGTGCTCACGGTTGCGGTTCAGGACGGTGGCGAGGGCTTCGGCATCGGAGAGCTCGACCGGGCGCAGCCGGATTCCTTCGGTCATCATTCCGGCACGGTAACGCCGAGGGCCCTCCGCACGGCCGCCGGGTCGGCCCCGGGGGGCACCCCGTGGCCCCGGACCACGCCCTGCCGCCCCTCAGCCGCCGTCGCCATCGCCGTACGTCATGTCCGCCGCCGGGTCGATGGCCAGGCGGTAGCCGCGCTCGGCCACGGTCCGGATCGGATCCGCCGGTCCCAGTGCCGTCCGCAGCGGGCCCATCGCCGCCTCCACGGCATGCTCGTCGCGGCCCGCGCCCGGGAGCGCCGCCAGCAGGTCCGCGCGGGACACCACCGAGCCGGGGTCGCTCGCGAGCGCGCGCAGCAGCGCCATCCCCTCCGGGGGTACGGGGTGCAGCGCACCGTCCACCAGGACCGCCTGGCCCCGGACCTCGATCCGGTGGCCCGCGACGGACAACTTGGCCGCCCGGGCGGGAAGTTCCTCGCAGAGGACCTGGACCAGCGGCCCGAGCCGGAAGCGTTCCGGCTGGAGCGTGTCGATGCCCTGCGCCTGGAGGGGCAGCGCCGTGACCGGACCGACGCAGACCGCCGGCACGTCGTGGCCGAGCGCGGCGAGCAGGTCGGCCCGCAGCCCGCGTGCCTCCGCGCGGGCCAGCAGCGAGGTGGCTGCGGGCGCACTGGTGAAGGTCAGGGCGTCGACCGCCCCGGCGAGCGTCGCGTCGAGCAGCCGGTCGAGCGGGGCGATGTCCTCGGGCGGCATCCACCGGTACACCGGTACGCCGACCACCTCCGCGCCCGCACCCCGCAGCGCCTCCACGAAGCCGGTCAGCGGGTCGCCGTGCAGCTGCACCGCGATCCGGCGGCCCGCGACACCCTGCGCGAGCAGCCGGTCGAGCACTTCGGCCATCGACTCGGAGGCGGGCGACCAGTCCTCGCGCAGTCCGGCTGCCCGGATCGCGCCCTTGACCTTGGGCCCGCGCGCGAGGATCTCCGCCCCGCGCAGCCGCCCGGCCAGCGCCTCGCCGAGGCCCCAGCCGTCAGCGGCCTCGACCCAGCCACGGAAGCCGACCGCGGTGGTCGCGATCACGATGTCCGGCGCGACGCCGATCAACTCGTCCGTGGCGGAGCGGAGTTCACTGTCGTCGGCGAGCGGCACGATGCGCAGGGCGGGCGCGTGCAGGACCAGGGCACCACGCCGCTGGAGCAGCGCGATGAACTCCTCCGCACGCCGGGCGGCGGTGACGCCGACGGTGAACCCGGCGAGTGGGCCCTGCTCGGGCGGTGCGGTGTCGTGCATGGTGCGTGGGCCTCCCAGGAGCGCGTGACGGGCCTGGCGACGGTATACCGCCGGGGCCACGTCGGAACAAGCGACGCAGCAGTCCGAGGCGTGGGGCCAGACCAGACAGGCGGGCAGGCGGGCAGGCGGGCAGGCGGGCAGGCGGGCAGGCGGGCAGGCGGGCAGGCGGGCAGTTCAGCCCGCCGGCTGCTCCCGAGCGCGTGCGCGCCGCGCGCCGTCCGGCCAGAGCCGCGGGCTGCGGCCGGCCGCCAGGTCCTCGATCCAGCCGACGGCCAGCACGGTCAGCCCGATCAGCGGCCACACCGCGAGGAACATCCACACGTTGTACGTAGCGGTCAGCGCGGAGTCGAACCGGCCCTCGATGAACGGCACGTTGTACAGCTGGTCGACGACCGGCACGGTGGCCATGATGAGCGCGTTGTGCCAGAGGTAGATGGTCACCGCGCGGTTGTTGGTGAGCGTGATCACCTGGTCGAACCGGGCCAGCCGGGGCGGCAGTTGGCGCCAGGACGGCGCGTACGCGAGGAGCAGCGCGCAGGCCCCGAACGACCAGGTGGCCTGGGCGAGCGGGATGTCGTTGAGGTCCCAGCCGTCGGGCCCGAGGTGGCCGTGCGCCCACCAGAGGCCGAACGCCATGACGGGGACGGCGCAGGACACCAGGAAGTAGCGCGGCACCTTCTTGAGCAGCCCGTCCTGGTGGGCGAAGCCCAGGATCCAGCAGGAGCCGTAGACGGCGAAGTCGGTGAGGGCGAGGCCCGGTTCACCGGGCACGGTCACCAGTCCGGTGCCGACGACCGCGGTCAGCGCGAGCGGCGCGAGCAGCGTCGGCCAGGGCAGTCTGCGGAAGGCCCTCAGCAGCAGCGGCGACAGCAGCACGAACCAGAGGTAGGCCCGCAGATACCAGAGCGGACCCACCGCCTGGTCGGGCCAGTCCTGGTCCAGCCAGCCGGACGCGGAGCCGAGCGAGTCGGGGTAGGGCGGGGCGCCGACCGGCACGAGGTAGAGCAGCACCTTCGTGACGGAGGGCCGCCACCCGGCGTACGCCATCATCCCGACCATCAGCGCGCCGAACGCCCACATCGGCGGCAGCAGCCGGCGGACCCGGCCGCGGATCACTCCCAGGGCGGGACGGCTCAGGGAGCGTGCCATCAGGGAGCCCGCGAGGGCGAACATGACGCCCATGGAGGGGAAGACGATCGACAGCCAGGCCCAGCCGAACAGGTGGTAGAAGACGACACGGACCAGGGCGGTGGTCCGGAGCAGATCGAGGTAGCGGTCGCGGCCCGAGGGAAGGCCGGGGTGAGGGCCGGAGCCGGAGGCGGGTGCGGATTCAGGGGCCGGACTGGTCGGCTGAAAAGCCCGTACGGGGCCGGCAGCAGCGGGGCCGGCAGCAGCGGGGGCGGGACCAGGGTCGGCAGCAGCGGGGACGGACGCCGGTGTGGTGGCGCTCATACGACAGGCCTCGGGTTCTCGCTGGGGTGGTTCCCGCTGAGGTGGTTCTCGCTGGGACGGTGCTCACTTGGGTGGTTCTCGCTGGAGCGGCTGTCACTCGGGCGGCTGTCACTGCTGGTGCTCGCCGCGACCACTCCCGTACGGCGCAGCTTCTGCCACCGCAGCCGGCCGCCGGTGAGAGCAGTGATCCATGACTGGAGCAGCACCACGTACATCAACTGCCGGTACAGGATCTGCTGGAGCGGCAGCGAGACGAGATGGCGCATCCGTTCGCGGTCGAGCCGGAACGCGTACGCGGCGCACACGGCCTGGATGGAGAGCACGGCGAGCCACGCGAGCACCGTCTTCTCCGTCGGGCCGAAGATCAGCCCGTACAGCAGGAAGACGTCGATGAGCGGGGCCAGCAGCGGTGCCAGCACCATGAAGAGCGCGACCAGCGGCAGGCCGACCCGGCCGAACCGCCCGGAAGTCCCGCGCTCGACCAGGGCGCGGCGGTGCTTCCAGATCGCCTGCATGGTGCCGTACGACCAGCGGTAGCGCTGCGACCAGAGCTGCTGGACGCTCTCGGGGGCCTCGGTCCAGGCGCGGGCGTTCTCCGCGTAGACCACGCGCCAGCCGTCGCGGTGCAGGGCCATGGTGATGTCGGTGTCCTCGGCGAGGGTGTCCTCGCTCAACCCGCCGACGCGGTCCAGGGCGGTGCGGCGGAAGGCGCCGACGGCTCCGGGGATGGTGGGCATACAGCCCAGGACGTCGTACATCCGGCGGTCCAGGTTGAAGCCCATCACGTACTCGATGTGCTGCCAGGCGCCGATGAGGCTGTCCCTGTTGCCGACCTTGGCGTTCCCGGCGACCGCGCCGACCGCCGGGTCGCCGAAGGGCTGCACCAGTTCGCGCACGGTGGCCGCTTCGAAGACGGTGTCGCCGTCCATCATCACGACGAGGTCGTGCCGGGCGTGCGCGATGCCGTTGTTGAGGGCTGTGGCCTTGCCCGCGTTGCGCTGGCGCACGACCCGGACGCCGGGCAGCCGCAGCGCTTCCACGAGGTCCGCCGTACCGTCCGACGAGCCGTCGTCGATGACGACGACCTCGACGGGGTGGTCGCTCTCGGCGAGCGAGCGGACCGTACTGACGATGCAGGCACGTTCGTTGTACGCGGGGACCAGCACCGATACGGGTTCGGTGACCGGTGGCCCCCAGCGGAAGTCCGGTGCGCGGACCTTGCGGGCGTGGACGAAGGAGAGCACCAGCATCAGTCCGAAGCGGGCGAACACCAGCACGCCGACGACGGCGAGGCAGCCGATCAGTACGCCGGAGACATCGTCGGAGAGCCCGACCGCGAAGACGAACGCCTTGCCGCGCCACAGTTCGGCCCCGCTCACCGGGGTCTGCGCGGAAGGCGCGCCCAGCGCGTCGGTGAGGCTGGCGAACTGGTAGCCCTCGCGCTGGAGTTCGGGAAGATAGCGGCCGAGCGCGGCGACGGTCTGGGCCCGGTTGCCGCCCGAGTCGTGCATGAGGACGATCGCGCCCCGGCCGCCCTGGGGGGTGGCGTTGCGCAGGATGGTGGGGACGCCGGGGCGCTGCCAGTCCTCGCTGTCGATGGAGTCGAGCACGGTGATGTAGCCGCGGCTGCCGATGTACTTCACGACCGGCCAGTTCTTGTCGTCCAGCGCGTCGGCGAACGACGAGTAGGGCGGCCGGAAGAGCGAGGACCGGATACCGGCGGCGCCGGCGAGGGCCAGCTGGGTCTGTGAGAGTTCCCGGTCGATACGGCTCTTCGACTGGTACGAGAGGTCGGGGTGGTTGAAGGTGTGCACGCCGACCTCGTGACCCTCGTCGACCATGCGCCTGACCAGGGCGGGGTAGCGGGAGGCCATGGTGCCGGTGACGAAGAAGACGGCGTGCGCGTGGTACTTCTTCAGCTCGTCGAGGACCTTCGGGGTCCACTCCGGGTCGGGCCCGTCGTCGAAGGTCAGGACGATCCGGTGGTCGGGGATGCGCAGGCTGGTGGGCTCGCCCTTGCCCCGGGCGTCGATGACCGGGCCGCCGTTGAGGATGTGGTCGGGGACGTCGCCGGTCGGCGCCGGTGGCCGGACCCGGTGGTCGGCGACGATCTCGCTGTGGACGTAGCCGCGCATCACCAGCATCCCGAAGAGCGCGACGAGCAGGAGCAGCGGCAGGAGGTACCGCATGGGCGGCCTGCGCCGGCGGACGGTCCGCTTGGCGGGCGTGGAGACGGAGGCGGGGGCGGAGGTGGAGACGGAGGCGGGGGCTGGCTTCGTCGGCCGGGTGGGCCTCTTGGCTTGTACGGCCCTCGGTCCTCGGGCTGTTCTCATTGCTTACGGTGCGCTCTCTGGGGATGCGGACTGCTCGGATCCGGTCGGCGCGGTCGCGCTGCCCGAAGGGGCCGGTGCGGACGGCGACGACGTGTGACCGCCACCGGACGGCGGACCGGACACCACGGGCGCCGGATCCGTGGAGCCGCCCCCGGGGCCCCGGACGGGTGGCGCAGGCTTGCCGGACTTGCCTGACTTACCCGACTTTCCTGACTTGGCGCCCTTGTTGGGCGGGGCGCTTCGGGCACCGGGGGGCGTGGGCGTGACCCGTACCCCGTGGGCGACGACGGTGACCGGTTTTGGCGCCCCGGTGGACGCCACGTCCACCGGTACGGGTGCGGGCGTCACGCCCGGACCGCCCTGCCCCGGCGCCGGGGATGCCACAGATCCGGCCGGGATCCTGACGGTGTCCGCCTTCTTCCCGGCGGAGGGCCCGGGGATCAGCAGCCAGGGGGCGGCGGAATCCCCGCCGACGACGGCGAACACCAGCAGCACCGCGTAGGAGGCACAGGCGAAGGCGAGAAACCAGCCGATACGGCGGTACTTACGGCCCCGGCGGCCACTGGCGTCCACGAAGACGGGACTGTCGGTGACCGAGGGCACGTCCCCACCGTCCGGCACCGCACGCACCTCGCCCGCTTCAGACACTCCACCCGTCTCAGGCACCTGGCGCACCTCACGCACCTCACGCCCCTGACCGACGCGGGTCGGCGGACCAGGAACGGGGACGGGGACGGGGACGAGGTCGGCGCCGGGCCCGGAGCCCGAGCTGCGGTCACCGGCGCCGGGCCCGGGACCGGCGCCGGGTCCGGGTCCGGGTCCGGGTCCGGGCAACTCCCGCCCCAGCCCATCGAGTTGAACCGTCACATCATGCGGTTCATGCATCCGCCCGAAACGGGCGCCTTCTCGCCATTTTTCCACCGCTGTCCACACATCCCCCCAAGGTCGATTCACTGCGCGTCATTGACCGGACGGATACCGCCGGGCCGAGTCCCCACCCAGGCCCGAGCGCCCCCTACGCTGCTCGTCCGGTGGGCGAATCTAGCGCAGCTTCAAGCCACTTCAGGACGCTTGTTCACAGTTGCTCATATCGGCCCCTGATCTGCCCGCACATCGCCATGTCCACGGCAGGGAGCCAGGCCCCAGCAGGCATGTCCAGCCAGCCATGAGAGGCCACACCCTCGTCGATCGCCTGATGAAGTGCACTGAGTCCCGGGTGTCGCAAGGATTTTCGCCATACGAGCGAGATCGGTGACAGCGGTACGGGCTCGACCAGAGGACGCAGCACCATGCCGGGAACCCCGATGAACACCGTGCTCGCCAGCACCGACCAGCGGCGTTTGCGAATCACACGCGCGAACTCCTCCTCCCCGTCGATCTCCGGGAAGGACTCCGCCAGCGCGATCCCCCGCCCGGCGAACAACCGTGCTGCCAGATCGGTCCACTCCGCGGTGGCTGGATTTCCCGCCGCGGCATAGAGCGTCTCCCCCGCCAGCGCGTCCAGCGGAACCTCGTCGAGGCCGGCGAGACGGTGCTCTTCGGGCAGCAGGACGGCCATCCGTTCGAACCGGACCGGTCGATGGCCGAGCAGATCGAGCACCTCGGGAGCGAGCCCGGCGATCCGGCCGGCCGAGACATCGAGGCGGCCCGCCACGATCTCCGCCGCTCCCCCCGTCAGACCACTGTGGAACCGCGCCACGAACTCGACATCGGGCGCGATCTCCCGGGCCCGCGCCAGCAACCGCGAGGCCGTGCTGACCGGGGATCCCACATCCACCAGCAGGGGGCGCTCGTCATGCGTCCAGGCCGCCGCCAGCTCGTCGTACGCGGCGAGCACCCGCCGGGCGTACGGCAGCAGCCGCACGCCGTCAGCCGTGAGCGAGACCTGCCGGGTGGTCCGTACGAACAGCTCGGCCCCCAACTCCCGCTCCACCCGCCGCACATCCCGGCTCAGCGCCTGCTGCGCCACATAGAGACGGGCGGCAGCGCGGGTGAAATGCAGATCCTCCGCGACGGCGACAAAGGCACGCAGCAGACGGGGGTCGATATCCGGGAGGCGCTGAGGCATCCGCCGAACTTACAACGGAACTGCGTCAATCGGCCCCGAACAGGTGTTGGACCACATCAGGGCGAGCCCGAGAACCTGACACGCATGGAGCCGGAACACACCCGCGCAGACCCCCGAACGGCCAACCCCAACCCCACCACCAGCAGCACCACGAGCACCACGAGCACCACGAGCACCACCAGCACTATGAGCAACAGCCCCAGCCCCACCACCACGGAGCCTCCCCCCACCCCCCGCACCGCGGGCGGCGGAGCCCTCGCCCCGTACCGCCGGCTGCTGGCCACCCCCGGCGCCCGCGCCTTCACCGCGGGCAATCTGCTCGCCCGGCTCCCCATGGGGATGTTCAGCGTCAGCGCCGTGATCATGATCGCCGGGTCGCGCGGCTCGTACGGGCTCGCCGGGTCCGTCACCGCCACCGGTCTCGCCGCCACAGCGGTCGTCGGCCCGTGGACGGCGCGCCTGGTCGACCGTTACGGCCAGGCCAGGATCGCCGTACCCGCCACGCTGCTCGCGGCGCTCGGCTCGCTGGCCCTGCTGCTCTGCGTACGGTACGAGGCCCCCGACTGGACGCTGTTCGCCGCCTACGCGGCCACCGCCACCACCCCCAACACCGGCGGGATGTCCCGGGCGCGCTGGTCGCATCTGCACCGCGGCGACCCGGACACCCTGCACACCGCCAACTCCTTCGAACAGGCGGTGGACGAGCTCTGCTTCATGCTCGGCCCGGTGGTGGCGGCGTTCCTCTGCTCGTCGCTCTTCCCGGAGGCGGGCACCCTGGTGGGAGCGGTACTCCTGGTCACCGGCGTACTGATCTTCGCCGCCCAACGTGCCACGGAACCGCCCCCGGCACCCCGTACGACCACGACGCGCTCACCGCTCCGTGCCCCCGGATTCCCGTCCCTGATCGCGGTCTTCCTCGCGGCCGGCGTGGTCTTCGGCGCGATGGAGGTGACCACGATCGCCTTCGCCGACGCGCAGGGCCACCGTTCGGCGGCGGGCGCGGTCCTCGCACTCCAGGCAGCCGGCTCATGCATCACGGGCCTGCTGTACGGATCGGCGCGCCCGGCACGCAACGTAAGGCGGCGCCTGCTCGGCTGCCTGGCCGCCATGACCGTACTGATGACGGGCCCACTCATCGCGGCATCGGCGACCGGCTCGCTGCTCGCCCTGTCGGCCGCCCTGCTCCTGGCGGGCGCGGCCACCGCACCGACGATGGTCACCGGTATGGCGGTGGTGCAACGCATCACCCCGCAGGGCCAGTTGAACGAAGGAATGACCCTGACTGTCACGGCACTGCTGGGCGGCATAGCAACGGGCTCGGCAACGGCGGGCTGGGTAGTGGAACGCCTGAGCCCCACCACCGGCTACACGATCCCCACATCGGCGGCAGCCATCGCCCTGCTGCTGTGCGCGGCCACGCACCGGGGCGGGCCCCGGACCGCGGAATCCGGGGGCGAGTAGCTGAAGAAGGCGACCCGGGCGCCGGGAACCGGCACTGACCTGCGCTGTCGGAACATGCCGGGCCTGTCGAGGGCTGTCGAGGGCTGTCGAGGCCTGTCGGCCATCTGTCAGGCGGCATCGAGGGCTGTCGGCCGGATGTCGGAAGCGTGTCGGTGGGGTCCGGCACTGTTCCAGAGACAGCCGGCCGGAAGTCACCGGGCGGCCCGATCCGAAGGAGCCACCATGCGCACCCCCGTCACGATCATCGGCGCCGGACTTGGCGGCCTCACGCTGGCCCGCGTCCTGCACACCCACGACATCCCGGTCGAAGTCTACGAGGCAGAGGCCTCGCCGGAGGCACGGGCGCAGGGCGGGATGCTCGACATCCACGACTACAACGGGCAGCTCGCCCTCGAAGCGGCCGGTCTGATGGAGGAGTTCCGCGCCATCGTCCTGGAGGGCCGCCAGGCGATACGTGCTCTGGGCCAGGACGGCGCCGTCCTGTTCGAGAAGGCCGACGACGGCACGGGCGGCCGACCGGAAGCCCAGCGCGCGGACCTGCGGCGGATGCTGCTCGACGCGCTCCCGGAAGGCACCGTCCGGTGGGGCCGCAAGGTCACCGGCGCGCGGAACCTCGGCGGCGGCCGCCACGAGGTGACCTTCGCCGACGGGAGCACCGTCACCACGAGTCTGCTGGTCGGCGCGGACGGCGCCTGGTCGCGGGTCCGCCCGCTGCTGTCGGAGTCGATGCCCGAGTACGCCGGCACGTCGTTCGTCGAGACCTACCTGTACGACGCCGACAGGCGGCACCCGGCCGTCGCGGAGGCGGTCGGCGGCGGCGCGATGTTCGCCCCCGCCCCGGGGAAGGTGATCCACGCCCACCGCGAACGCGGCGACACCCTGCACGCCTATGTGGAGCTCACCAGGCCGCTGGAGTGGTTCGACGGCATCGACTTCGCCGATCCGGCCGCGGCCGCCACCCGCGTCGCGGCGGAGTTCGACGGCTGGGCGCCCCAGCTCACCGCACTGATCACCGACACGGACACCCCGCCGGTCCTGCGCCCGCACTACGCCCTGCCCGACAGGCACCAGTGGGACCGGACGCCCGGAGTGACTCTGGTCGGCGACGCCGCCCACCTGCTGGCTCCCGACGGCGAAGGGGCCAACAGGGCCATGTACGACGGCGCCGAACTCGCCAATGCGCTCGCCGCCAACCCGGACGACGTAGAGGCCGGCCTCGCCGAATACGAGCAGGCCATGTTCACCCGCATGAGCCAGGCCGGCGAGGAGACGTCCCTGCACCTTGAGGAAATGTTCGGCGACGGCGTCGCTGAAAGCCTTCTCGCTCTGGACCCCGAACACCAGCAGGACCACTGAGCAGACTCCGCCGTCGTACGTCCCCGGACTCGACTCGCAGGCAACAAGGCATCCAGACAGCAAAGTTCAGCAGTCACCCGAGGGCAGGAAGGCAAGCGCCTGCTGGAGATTGTGCTCGGCGATGCCCATCATCGCGTCGCGGTCGGGGAAGTCCCCGTCCAGGAGCCGCAGAGGTCCGGCGACGAGTGACAGTCGCATCGCCAAGGTGTAGAAGGCAAGCCGCTGTTCATCGAGACCCCGGCTGTCGAACCATCGGTAGTGCTCCCGGAAACGGATGCGCAGGAACGCGTGCTCCCATTCGACGTCGAAGAACATCAGGCCCTCGATGTCAATGAGGACGGGCTGCCCGAGCCGGTCCACGAGCACGTGGTCAGGTCCGAGTTCGCCATGGATGAGCCCGTACTCCGAGCGTGGACGCACGGCGGCGGCCAGCCCGCGAACCTCTTCCTCCAGGTGCCGGCGGACGCGTCCGATCCGGCTGTCGCGCGAGGCGGCCTCGGCGAGGTCGTCGAGCGCGCGGTCGAGGACGCCCTGCTCACACGACCGGCCCCGGGAAACGCCGCCGCCGTCGATCAGGGCGACCTTGCCGAACCCCGGCCCTGTGTGCCGCCGCATCACGCCGAGCGTCTCGGCGAGCGCCGCCAAGGTCGCCTCCATACGGTGCGGTTCGCGGTGGAGGAGCGCCTCAAGGTTCTCACCGGGAACGTCCTCGACGACCGCGATGTCCGCCGGATAGTGGCTCCTGCTCCGATCCGCCAGAAGAATCCGGGGCGTGCGGATCCCGAGGGCGTCGAGACGCCTGTTGGCAGCCTGGAACAGATCGATGCCGGAGGCGTGCGAAAACGGGTCCGTATGGTCGTCGGCAGTGTGGCTGTCGGCGTCACCGGGATCCGTGGTGGGCCAGAAGTTCTCGGCGTCGTCCCAGATATAGACGATCGCAGTGAAGTCGTCGTCGAAGGTGAGGCGGTACACGCCCTTCTTGCTGCCACCGCGGAGCCGTGCCACGCCGGCGAGGCGGCGTCCGTCCCCCAGAGCCGCGCGCGCGACACCTTCCAGGTGATCACGGGTGACCACCTTGCGTGTTACGTCCACGACCTGCGTACCCCTCTCTTCGCCCGCACAGACCCACTCTGACAGCGTGCCCGGCTCGCCCGCGTGTTCTTGGAACCGGTCTCTGGATGATCGATTCAAGGGGCTTGGTGGTCGCAGGCGGTCAGGGCTCGGATGATCGATTGGCCGGTGCGATCGCACCTGATTTACCGCACCCGCATCACCGCCCGACCGAACCGTCGATCTGCTCGCGCAGGATGTCCGCGTGACCGGCGTGCCGGGCGGTCTCCTCGATCATGTGGACCAGCACCCAGCGCATCGACGGCGCCGGGGTCTCGCGCAGCGAGCGGGCACCGGGGCGGTCCAAGTCGGTACAGGCGAGGACGACCTCGTTGGCCCGGGCGACCGCCTCGCGATAGGCGTCTGCCAAGTCCGAGGCGGTGTCGTCGGCGGACACCGTACCCTCGTCCTCCCACTGCTCGCGGTCGGCGCCGGCGTAGGCCCAGACGAACCAGTTGAGCTCAACGGCCGTCAGGTGCTTGAGCAGTTGGAGCAGGCTTGTCCCGGAAGGGACGCCGGCCGTGCGGACCGCCGGCTCCGGGACACCGGCCGCCTTCACGAGCACGGACTCGCGCAGGTAGTCCAGGAAGGTCAGCAGGGTGGTCTTCTCGTCGACGTTCAGGCCGGGGGGTCGAAGATCGGTGCGGGGCTTCATAGTTGTCATGGCGGAACCGTAGCTGCAGCCTCTTCTTGTAGCCGGGCTGCTTCGGCAGGTACGGGAACAGGCGTCGCAGATACGCTCGGGCATGGCGCAGCCACCGAGCTTCGGAGGTGTAGCCGAGCATTGGCCGCATCATCGGAAGCGGCACCAATTCGGCATCGCCGAGCTGTGGCGCCATGCCGGCCACCGGCCGCCACGGGGCGAGCTGCGGCGAACCCTTCAGCAAGTCGTCGGTCTTGACGTAAAGCGCGGTCGCGAGGGAGTCCATGTCTGGCGTCACAAACCTGGCTGTGGGCTCCCGCGTCTCACGCGCAGCCAACCATTGGAATCGATCATCTAGCGGGGGCCGTACCGGGAGAGCCCACCGGTGCCGAGATCTCCGCCGAGCTCTGCGGGCAGCGGTACCGGCTCGCCGTACAGACCATGGACGCCCCCCTGGTACGTGTCCGCACGGGGCCGGGTGAACAGCGACCACGTCCCCGTACGCGGATCGATCTGCAGCAACCGCGCGACACCTGCGGCGGCGTACCACGCGGTCTTCTCGTTGATGCCCTTGAGCCGTTCACTCGGGGAGATGACCTCCACCGCCAGCTCGACAGCGTCCGCGTCCAGCAGCCACTCGTCGGCGTCCTTGAACGCGCGCGGGCCGATGGTCAGATCCGGCGTCGCGTAGTCGTCGGGGTCATCGGCCATCGGAACAGACACATTCTCGAACGCTTCATTCACGGCGGCCAGACCGGGCCTGATCGCGTCCCGAAGATCGATGACGATCCCCGCGCGCTTGCCGCTGGGGCTCGGGGGCATCACGAGAGTCCCCCCGATGATCTCGACTCGCATGCCTGTGGCCTGCTCGATGCTCTCGGCGGCCTCACGCAGATGCCCCCGGCGAACGGGGATGGAGGGGTGGACCTGACCTGCCAAGGTGTCTCCTCCTTGCATGCGGAGCTCATGCGGTATTCCTCGCTTTAGGGCAGCCGTCAGGCCGCGGCACGGGCTGTCGCACGGGCTGCCGGACGGCAGTCGGCGCACAGCTCGGCCGGGTCATGGGTGCGGTGTGCGCGTTCGCAGCCGTCGCAGGTGTGGAGCGGGGCGAGGGTGTGCCGCGCGGGGCCGGCCGGAAGCGGTGGGGGGAGAAGCGTGGCGAGGCGGTGTTCCAGGAATCGGGCCGGGTGCCGGATGGGCTCGGGCTCGCGTGGCAGGTTCGCGGTGAGAGTGCGCGTGACCTGGGCGGGCGCGGCATCGCGGGCGAACCAGTCCTCAACGGCCGGGGCGAGGCGCTGGATGTCACGGGCGGAGAGAAGGAGCCTGGGGTCGGCAGCCCGAAGCCGGGCCAGAAGATCGGCGGCGGGCCCGGTCGCGGGCGGCGGCGGAAGTGACGGCGGGGAGGGCGACGGCGGGGACGGCGGGGACGGCGACGGCGGCCGGGGCTGTACGGGGGCGACGGGACGCCGCACCGAATCGGTGGCGGGCAGCCGACGACCGGCCCGCGCGACGACCGACGGGGCGAGGTCCTGAGCCGGGTGCGAGTCCGGCTCAGATACGCACCCCGGCTTGTCATAGGCGAAGGTACGAGTAGCGACCCGCCCACCACCCAACGGGACCCGTCGACGCTCCAAGTAACCAGCCCTCTCAAGCTCGTTGAGCGCTCTACGGATGGTCGTCTCGCCCTCCGGGAAGCGCAAGGTCAGCGCCTTGGCGGTGACGGAGGCGCCATCGGGGAGCGACAGGATGTGCAGGGCAAGGCCCATCGCGGTCGCGGAGAGACGCGGATGCTGGGCGAGGTGGTTGCCGATCACCGTGAACCGGTCGGTATGACGGTGACGTACGTGGAGGACTCCGGCACGCGGAACGCCCTCGGGGAGCGCGGACATGCCAGCGCTAAACTGCGGATCAGCCATCGGGAAGCTCTTTCTTCCAGGGTGGTCAGGCCCTCGGCCAGGATTGCCGTCCTGTCGGGGGCCGTCTGTTTTCGGTTGTGGTGGTGAGTACGCGGCGGTGCGTAGGTAATGGTCCGTACGTAACGGCACCGCTGCGGCCGACCGTACCGCACCGATCCGACAACCGACTGCGCCATCACCCGTACGTGTGACGGGGGCAGTTGGGCGGTGGGGTTGGGTAGTTGGTTCTCTCCCGTTGCTTTAAAAAGGAGCGCGCCCGACCGGGACGCGGAATCCCGGGCCCCGGCGCCGACCTGCGCGAACGCGGGCTTACAGCAACGGACTTGGCGAGTCGCAACCTGCTACTCAATCCCGACGTACGCCGTCTATGAACGCGGTCCAGGCAGCCCCCGGAAAGACCAACGAACGGCCGGTGGGGTTCTTGCTGTCCCGGACGGGGACAACACCCGATATGCCATCGGCGACCTCCAGGCAATCGCCGCCGGCAGCGTTGCTGTAGCTGCTCTTGCGCCACTGCGCGCTCGTCAAGGCTTCTCGGATGACGCGCATGAGTCGTGCTCCTCCATGGCCGATCGGATCAACTGAGCTGACGCTGCCGGGGACAGGGCATTGGCTTGCAGCCGATCGTAAAGGACGGCCCTCCGCATGACCTCGTCCGCGTCCTCGACAAGGCGCCCGAAGATGATTCCCTCTTCATAACCCACTTCGCGCCCATCCGGCAGGGTCAGGAGCGTGAACGAGCCTCCCATGGCAGCGGGGTCCGTAGCCCCGAAGGGAAGCACTTGCACATGGATGCGCGGCCTCTCCCCTAAATCCAGCAGACGCGCCAGCTGGTCTCGCATGACCATCCTGCTGCCAACCACGCGATACAGAACAGCCTCGTCCAGGACTATCCACACCCAGGGAGAATCAGTGCGCTCAAGGACAGCCTGGCGGGCGAGCCTGGCCCTGACCTTCTCCTCCGGATCCCCGTCGTCATAAATCTGTCCTGCGTGCAGTACCGCTCGCGCATACGCCTCCGTCTGCGCCAGGCCCGGGATGATCTGCGAGAACTTACGCATCATCTTGGACTTGGCCTCATAGGTCACAAACGTCTGCACCCAGTCGGGGAACGGGGTCCGTCTGACATGGACCCACAGATCAACCAGATCGCCATCCGCGCCCAGCAACGCGTCCAGCTTCCTGTTGACGTCCTCCGGCGGGGTTTCGTTACCCAGCTCGAACTGCGCGATCCGGCTGTGCGCGATGGGAATCCTGTCGCCGAGTTCCCGCTGCGTCCAACCGGCACACGTACGGAGCTTGCGCAGCTTCGTCCCGTACAACGCGGCGAGTGATGCGGACGGGTCGAGTTCCTTCGGCGCAGGCACAGTCGCTCCCGTTTTCGTTCCAGCGCTCCGAAAACCGCTACCCCTGGTGACCGAAGCTCTACACACCGATGCTTTGAGTGAAAGGTACAGGCAGAGGGAAAGGCACGACGGTCATGGGAACGGCGCATCACAGCAAGGCAGTTGCACAGCTACGCGACGCGGAGTCGGCCCGGGACGAACTGCGCGAAGCGCTGACGGCGGCGGACGTCCTCCTGCCATCGCTGGGGCTCGACCCGGTCTCGCTCGCCAGCGACTATCTGCCACCTCTCGTGGAACTCGGACGGTGCAACCCCGATGTGGCCCGGCGTCTGGCGGAAGTCCTGCGGCGGCGTGCCACATGACCAGCGTGCCCGAGCAACAGGAAGAGGAGTTACGGAAGGAAGAGAAGGAGAAGAAGGAGGAATCCGCCGCGCAGCGCCGCCGCGAGGAACTGCTCGCCAGGGTCCGTGAGGCGAACAAGCAGAGCCGCTTCCGCCCCCGATAGCCCGACGATGGACAACACGGCCATTCAGCGCAGCCAACCATAAAGACGAGCACGAGGGTTCGCAGAGAAAGGCGTGCCACCACCAGACACCCCGCCCGGAAGCCCCATGATCTCCCCCGCTACTCTGCATCGTTCATCACCACAGGGGGAGGGCCTCATGGCCATACGTAAGGCGACCATCCAAGAGCAGATCAACGCGGCCATCGCTCAGGCCAACCCGACCGACCGCCCGCACGTCTCCATCCAGGCCATCGCGGGCCCGAACCCGGTACTGATGAGCTTGCTGGGCGTCATCGGCCAGTCGTTCCTCACGTACTACTTCGTCACCGTGACCGACCAGGCCGTCCTGATCCACAAGGCCAGCCGCATGAGCAACCGCCCACACGAGATCGTCCACGCCCTCCAGCCGGCCGAGGCCATGAGTGCGGTCAGCAACATCAAGCGCGGCTCCCTGTGGAGCTCGTTCCGCCTCCAACTGCCGGGCCAGCCCAAGCCCACCAAGATGAACGTGCACCGCATCTGGCGCCCGGAGATGGACCACCTACTGGGAATGCTGACGGGCTACCGGCCGGCAGCATGATGGCGCCCGGAACGGGATCCCGCCTCATGAGCGCAAGTTGCTGCCTCTTCGGGACCGTCATCCTCGCGACCGGATGCGTGGGCGGTGGCTCCGGAGGCAGGCATCAGCCGACGACGAACGCGTCGCCAGCCCACCGGGAAACCAGTGCTGCGCAGTTGCGAGCGGCAGCGGTGAAGGCTCTGCCGCCGCCGACGGATTCTGAGCGCCCGATCGAAAGCAACTGGCTGCGCGTCACGGCATCAGAGGTGCTCGTTCCCATCCCTGCCACCACCGCGAAGAGAGTGAAATTCGTCGTGGCCTGCGGAGGCGAGGGAAGCTTCGACGTGCTACGGACAACCAAGAGGCCACACGCGGGCGACATCCCCACGGTGGAATGCGGAGGGAAGCCAGCAGAATTCAGCTTCCAGGGAGGCGACCTGACGGGGCTCGCTCTGCGGCCGTACGGAAAGACCTCGGCGGTGGCCGCCTACAGCTTCACCCGGCAACAGTAGCGAGGCACCCCTGCCGCGAGTCAGCGATTGACGGACTGGATCTCCTGGACATTCATGTCCTGCGTGGACTCGAAGGTCCCGTCCGGGAGATCCCCGTTCGCCCCGCCGGACCCCGTCCACGAGATCTGCCACGTCACCGATGCCTTCAGCTGATACGGCTTGCCGTCGGTCGCCCGCAGGTACGTGATGCCGCACGGGGGTGTCTTTTCCGCGTCCCCCTTGCTGTAGGGGGCGCCGATAGTGCCGTCGTCGTTGATGGCGCACTCGCCGGATGCGGGGTACGTCTCCGCGTCCGGCGTACCGGCCTCCAGGTGGAGACTGACCGGCTTGGCCGTTGTCTCGGCCCACAGATTCGTATGCGGCAATTCAGCGCGGACCTTGACGTCCTGGAACCTGCCCTTGTCCGACCACACCCAAGTCGGCAGATTCACCGTGGATTTGGTGGCCGGCTTGAGTTCGAACTTCGTGTCCGGGACGTTGATCCGGTCGTAGGCGTAGGCAGCGAGAACGTCAGGCGTAGGGGCGTGCTTGTCGTCGGGGACTGTATTGGCTTCCTGCCAAAACAGGTTGCGTTCACAGGACCAGGACTCCGGGTCATCTTTCAGGTCCTTGTTCATGACTCCACGCCAGAACATCCCGCTCTTACCCAGGTTGTAGTTCTTATAGCTCGGCAAACCAGCACCCGCCGACTTGTCCTTCTCATAGCTGCTCACCATCAAGTCTTCACCCCAACTGAGCGTCGGGGTGACATGCACCAGATCCCCACCCTTCTTAAGCCGGTCCACAGCCGACTTCAACTGCTCGGGGGTTGCGACAGGCTCGTACCAGCACGCCGGGGGCTTCCAATTGGGGTCAACAGGTGTGAGGGCCTTGGGCCTATTGCCACCGAAACCTCCGCTCACCTGGCTGACCTTGATGCTGCTGGCACCGGCTGCCGCAGTGAGGGTGTTGCCTGAGGCATCCCCGGTCGGGCCATCAGCAGGGGGATGCTTGTGGTGATCACCCTCCCCGATCGCCAAGGCCGTCGACGCGCAGAAGGTGAGAGTAAGCACCGAGGCGGGGACACAGACAAGGGCCTTCATAACCAACCGCATCAGCGACATCCGCCGGCGATGGTGTCCACATAGACCGTCTTCCATACGCCTTGGCCACTCTTTTGCAGCTTGGCACGGTATTGAAGTACGGAATCAGCCTCGTCCGGGGTGTGCACCACCTTGTGGGTCTTGCGATTCTTCGTGGATGACTTCCGCTCGTCGACGCAGAAGAAGAGCGCGGCTGAACCGGTATCGCTGATAGCTGCCTTGGGAGTGAAGACCCGGATTGCACCGGTCAAGCTGTTGTCGTCGTCGACGAAGCTCTTGATCCACTTGTGCGCTGACGTCAGGGACTCACCGGAATTGTAGAACGTAACCGCATCCAAGTTTGAATCTGCGGCGATAATCGCGGCGTACTCGGACTTCAGCTCCTCCCGCCCGTCATTCAAGATGGCTTGAAGCTTCGGGTCACTGTTCGTCCAGCCCTCGAATTCCACCTGGAAGTCACTCGGGAACGTGATCACCGGTCGCTTGGCCCCACCGGGCGCCGCCGAAGTCGCATCACCGGCCGGAGCCGACGCCTTCCCGGTCCCGTCATCAGCCCCCTTGATCTTGCCCGAGGTCGAGTCACTACCGCCCCCCGAGCCGCAGGCAGCCAGCAACAGAGCAGCGGACACGGTGAGCGCGGCTGTCACGAGCCGGGTCGGGCGGTTCACGCGAGGACTCCCAGAGGGTGGAGGGTAAAGGCTGAGTAAGATCCCAACGCTATCTGTAACCGCGGGGTGATACCACCACGGGTGGCACGGTCCCGAGCGGGCATGGTTGCAAACAAGCCGAAGTCCTACGCCAGCATGGCGGGAAGCCCATCGAGCCCTGAGCTGCAGCGAGATCACCAAAGTCGCCCGCCGGACCAACCGCTCCGTGAACCAGCTGGTCAGCACCTCGGGACTTCCCTCAGGGCAGCCGAAGCAGCTGCGCCAAGCCATCGGCCTCCTTCTGGCCTACCTCCTCGGAGCATTCGACGGGGCGCGCGGCCATATACAAGCCGCCGGCGTCTGCAGCAATACACACGATGAACAAGCTGTGGCCGATCTTCTTAACTCCACTCTCGGCTTCAACGTATTCGTTCTGGGCCTCCTGCTGCCTCTGGGCTTTCTGTTCGCCAGCTGGTCCCTGCCGCGGCAGCAGCGCAACAACGACCGCCGACTGCTCCTCGCCCTGGCCGCCCCAGTTTCCCTGCTGCTTGTCTTCCTGCTGTTCCGTGGGCTGGTCGACTGGCCCTGAATCCCGCTTCTGGCGCGGCACCCGCACAGCAGCCCGGACCACAAAAAAGGCTCATGCCCCACCGGAAAATTCCGGCAGGGCATGAGCCACACATGGGGTGGTGGAGATGGCGGGAATCGAACCCGCGTCCAACGGTGCAGAACCAGGGCTTCTCCGAGCGCAGTTCGCTGCGATTTTCTCGGCCCCGGAGATCTCGCGAACAAGTCTCCGACAGGCCCAGTCACTGTTTGATTTCCCACCGATCCCCGTGACCGGGACCGGTGGTTTAGTTCCCTAGCTTATGCCAGGATCCGGGTCGGGAACTTCCCCGGGCTGACACCCATTTAGGGTCCTTCAGTCACTGCTTATTAGGCAGCGAGGGCGAAGGACTGGGAATCGCGCTTAGAATTGGCGATTATTTTTTGCGACATATGGTTTACGAGATCATTGCCGCTTCCTCGGCTCGCTTCACCTGCTTCAACAGCCGCTGTCGAAACCGATCATCCCCATGTTGTTTTTTCAAGGTGGTACCGCGCCCCGTGGGGTGCAGTGCCATCGTACGTGACCAACGCACGACGGTGCCACTGTATTCCCCGCAGGTCGCCCGTCACGCCGGCCCGTCCCGTCAGGCGCGCTGCTTCCTGCGGACCGCCGAGACCGCCCGGTCCGTCTCGCGGCGGTCCTGCTTCTCGCGCAGGGTCTGGCGCTTGTCGTACTCCTTCTTGCCCTTCGCCAGCGCGATCTCGACCTTGGCCCGGCCGTCCTTGAAGTACAGCGCCAGGGGCACGATCGTGTGGCCCGACTCCTGTGCCTTCGACTCCAGCTTGTCGATCTCCATGCGGTGCATCAGCAGCTTGCGTTTCCGGCGCGCGCTGTGGTTGGTCCAGGTGCCCTGGGTGTACTCGGGTACGTGGACGTTGTGCAGCCACGCCTCGTGGTTGTCGATCTGGACGAAGCCGTCGACCAGGGACGCCCGGCCCATCCTCAGCGACTTCACCTCGGTCCCGGTCAGGACAAGCCCGCACTCGTACGTGTCGAGGATGAGGTAGTCGTGCCGTGCCTTTTTGTGCTGGGCGATCATTTTTCGCCCGGTTTCCTTAGCCATAGTGCGTCCATTTTCGCACTAAGCCCCTCCCCCGAGGCCACTCAATACTGTCTCGGCTCTCGACTCGGCCCGATCACCCGCCGTCACGTCCGGTGTGATGCCCCGCCCGTCGACGCTGTGGCCCCCTGGCGTGCGGTAGTGGCCGACGGTGAGCTCCGCCACGGATCCGCCCGGCAGCGCGCTCGGCATCTGCACCGAGCCCTTGCCGAAGGTGCGGGAACCGACCGTGATCGCCCGGCCACGGTCCTGGAGGGCCCCCGTGAGCAGCTCCGCCGCGCTCATCGTGCCGCCGTCGATCAGGACGACCAGCGGACGGTCCGTGTCGCCGCCCCGGCGCGCGTAGAGGGCGCGCTGCGCGCCGTGCACGTCGTACGTGGCGACCAGGCCGCCGTCCAGCAACGCGGAGGCCGCCGTGGTGGCCTCGGTGACCAGGCCGCCGCTGTTGCCCCGGAGGTCCAGCAGGATGCCGCCGCCCGCGGGAGCGGTCCGGACGGCCTTGTCCACCCGGGCGCCCGAGCCCTTGGTGAAGGCGGTGACCTTGATCAGCGTCGCCCGGCCGGGCAGCCGCGTCACGGTGACCGGGTCGGTGGTGAGCCTGGCTCTGCGCAGGGTCCTCGTCACGGTGTCGCCACCGCGCCGTACGCCGACGACCACCGGGGTACCCGGGACGGACGCGGTGTCACCGCCGCGCAGCTGCGAGACGACGTCGGTCACCGGCCGGGTGCCGACCTGGCGGCCGTCGATCGTACGGAGCAGGTCGCCGGCCCGGAGACCGGCCCGCGCCGCCGGGCCGCCCGGCTGGACCCGGGCCACTTCGATCCGGCCGTCGCGGACGCGCCTGGCCCACAGCCCGACGCCGGTGTACTCGCCGTCGAGCGCGTCCTCGAACTGCTCGTAGTCGGTCCGGTCGTAGACGGCGCCCCAGCGGTCACCGCTGCGGCCGACGACGTCCTCGGCCGCCTTCGTACCGGACTTGCCGTCGGCGACCGCGTCCGATGTCGCCCTGACGAGTTCGGCGCGGTCGACGGTGGACGCGGCGCCGCGTGTTCGCGCCGGGCGGGGCGTCCGCTCGTCTCCCGGCAGGGAGTTGGTGGCCGCCGCCGTGGCGAGAACGCTCACGAAGACCAAAGCCAGAGCCGCCCCGCGGCGAAGGCTGCGGGGCGGCGAAACGAATTCCGGGCCTGACATGGCGACCACTGTAGACCGACGCCCGTGCGCCGTAGGGGGCGTTCACCCCACGGCGCCCGGGGCGTGTCTCACACCTTCAGGTACTTGCGCAATGCGAAGAGAGCGGCAAGCGCGGGCATCAGCAGCCCAATCGCCAGTACCAGCGGCAGTTTCGACAGGACGGCGTCCCAGCCGATGAAGTCGATCAGGTTCAGCTTCTCGTGCAGGGCGAGTCCGTGGTCGATCAGGAAGTAGCGGCCGACGAGCAGCATCCCGCAGGCCACAAGTCCGCCCAGCAGACCGGCGAACGCCGCCTCCATGATGAACGGCATCTGGATGTAGAAGCTGGACGCGCCCACCAGGCGCATGATCCCGGTCTCGCGTCTGCGGCTGAACGCCGATACGCGCACGGTGTTGACGATCAGCATCAGCGCGATCACCAGCATCAGGGCCATCACACAGAGCGCGGCGACGTTCATCCCGTTGAGGAGCGCGAAGAGGTTCTCCAGGATGCCGCGCTGGTCCTGGACGGTCATGACACCGTCCCGGCCGGCGAACGCGGTGGCGATCACCTTGTACTTGGTGGGGTCCTTGAGCTTGACGCGGAACGAGGACTGGAGCTGGTCCGGCGTGATGGAGCCCGTCATCGGGGCGCCCTTGAACTCCTGCTGGTAGTGCTTGTACGCCTCGTCTGTGCTCTCGTAACTCACCTTCTGGACAAGGTCGGTCATCTTGTTCAGATCGGTCTCGATCGACTTCTTCTGCTCCTCGGTCACCGGACCCTTGGCGCACTTCGGGGTGGAATCCACATCACCCTTGGAGCAGAGGAAGATCGAGACGTTGACCTTGTCGTACCAGTAGCCCTTCATCGTGTTCACCTGGTCGCGCATGAGCAGCGAGCCACCGAACAGGGCGAGGGACAAGGCGACGGAGACGATGACCGCGAAGGTCATCGTGAGATTGCGGCGGAGACCCACGCCGATCTCCGACAGGACGAACTGGGCGCGCATGGCGTCCTTTCAGTGCTGGTAGCCGTAGACGCCGCGCGACTGGTCGCGTACGAGACGGCCCTTCTCAAGTTCAATGACGCGCTTGCGCATCTGGTCGACGATCTGCTGGTCGTGGGTGGCCATCACCACAGTGGTTCCGGTCCTGTTGATCCGGTCCAGCAGCTTCATGATGCCGACGGAGGTCTGCGGGTCGAGGTTGCCGGTCGGCTCGTCCGCGATCAGCAGCATGGGGCGGTTGACGAAGGCCCGCGCGATGGCGACGCGCTGCTGCTCACCACCGGAGAGCTCACCGGGCATCCGGTCCTCCTTGCCGCCGAGGCCGACCAGGTCGAGGACCTGGGGCACGGCCTTGCGGATCTCACCGCGCGGCTTGCCGATGACCTCCTGCGCGAACGCGACGTTCTCCGCGACGGTCTTGTTGGGCAGCAGGCGGAAGTCCTGGAAGACCGTGCCGAGCTGGCGGCGCATCTGCGGCACCTTCCAGTTCGACAGGCGCGCGAGGTCCTTGCCGAGGACGTGCACCATGCCGTGGCTGGTGCGCTCCTCACGCAGGACGAGCCGCAGAAAGGTCGACTTGCCCGAACCGGAGGAACCCACCAGGAAGACGAACTCCCCCTTCTCGATCTCAAGGGAGACATCCCGCAGGGCGGGGCGGTTCTGCTTGGGGTAGGTCTTGGAGACGTTGTCGAATCGGATCACGAGTGCACCACGTCGGCCGGGAATAGGTGAGCGTGACATTACGCGAAGCCGCAGTGCGCCCGCATGCAGCATCCGTCGATGCGTGGTATGTCCGCGTTGAGCCCGGGTACGGACCGGGTGGAATCCGGCGGGGCGCGCCGAAACGCGCGGGAGCTGGCACAGTGGTAAGGGGAACAGTTGCGGTTCGCCGGGCGTTGTCGGGAGTGACAGCGCGTGGAACGGCTCCGCCGCATGGGAGGAGTGCGCATGACCTACGACCGATTGGTGTGCGCCAATTGCGCGTCCCCTGTCAGTGAAGGCCGCTGCCGGGTCTGCCGGGCCAGCAGAGAGCGCCTTCAGCAGGAGGAGGGTTCCTTCGGCGGGCTGAGTCCGCTGGTTCTGGTGAGCGCGCTGATAGTGCTGGTGGCCGCGCTGGCCCTGCTGGCACACCAGACCATCTGAACGAGACATCTGAACGGCGCCGTCCGCTCACATGGGGAAGGGCCCCGGGTTCCGACTGGAACCCGGGGCCCTTCCTCGTACGTGCTGAACCTTAACCTCAGGCGAGGTTCCCGCCGCGGCCGGCGAGACGCGGCAGCATACGGAAGCCGATGCCACCGGCGATCATCGTCGCGGCACCGATGATCAGGAACGTGGTGTCACCCGCACCGGTCTCGGCGAGCTCCTGCTTGGGCTTGCCCTGCTCGACCGGCTGGGAGCCGAGGTTGTCGGGCTGGGTGCCGGTGCTGGAGGAACCGCCGGTCGTGGACGAACCGCCCGTGGTGGACGAGTGGGAGCCGCCGGTGGAACCGGAGGTGCCCCCGTTGTCGCCCGAACCACCGGTGGTCGAACCGCTGGTGGTCGAACCACTGGTGGAACCGCTCGTCGAACCGCTCGTCGAGCCGCTGGTGGAACCGCTCGTGGTCGAACCGCCGTCCTGGCCCTGGTCGGACGATCCACCGGTCTGGCCCTGGTCACTCGAACCACCGGTCTGGCCCTGGTCGGACGAACCGCCGTCCTGGCCCTGGTCACTCGAACCACCGGTCTGACCCTGGTCGGACGAACCGCCGTCCTGACCCTGGTCACTCGAACCACCGGTCTGACCCTGGTCGGACGAACCGCCGTCCTGACCCTGGTCCGACGAACCGCCCGTCTGACCCTGGTCGGACGAACCGCCGTCCTGACCCTGGTCCGACGAACCGCCCGTCTGACCCTGGTCGGACGAACCGCCGTCCTGACCCTGGTCCGACGAACCGCCGTCGACGCCACCGATCGGGTTGGTGCCGCCGTCGGTGCTGCCACCGTCCGCGCCGCCGTCGTCGCCCGACGTGATCGAGATGTCGGTGCCGAGAAGCGGGACATGAATATCTGCGGCCTGTGCCGCGCCCGCGGCGGTCAGCGAGGCGCCTGCGGCGATCACTGCGCCCGCAGCTATGCGCGCTACGCGAATCCGCGTCTTCTTGGTCATCTGGCTGCTACCCCCAGTAGCTCATTGTCAATGGTGCAGCGCACGGGGCAGGCAGGCCGTAGGGATCATGTGTTTCCGTCCCCCCGATCACACGCGCCCCAGAATTACGCATGCCGCGTGTCACTTTTCCCACTTTTAAGAACCGCGTCAAGGCCGTTGCGGGCGCGATGCCTGAAATGCAATGACTTGCCCGGCGTACGGGAATACGACTGTGACGCAGTAGAGGAACTACCGTCTCCAGGACGGTAGTTCCTCTACTGACTATGTCGATAAAGCGCTGGTTCGGCGGCGCCGGAAAGGCGGTCTACTTCTCCTGCTGCTTGCGCCAGCGAATTCCGGCTTCCAGGAAGCCGTCGATCTCGCCGTCGAGCACCGCCTGCGGGTTTCCGACCTCGTACTCCGTACGCAGGTCCTTGACCATCTGGTACGGGTGCAGGACGTACGAACGCATCTGGTTTCCCCAGGAGTTGCCGCCGTCGCCCTTGAGCGAGTCCATCAGCGCCTGCTCCTCCTGGCGGCGGCGCTCAAGGAGCTTCGCCTGGAGGACGTTCATCGCGCTGGCCTTGTTCTGGATCTGCGAGCGCTCGTTCTGGCAGGAGACGACGATGCCGGTGGGGATGTGTGTCAGCCGGACCGCCGAGTCCGTGGTGTTGACGCCCTGGCCGCCGGGGCCCGATGCGCGGTAGACGTCCACGCGCAGCTCGGTCTCGTCGATCTCGATGTGGTCGGTCTTCTCCACCACCGGGAGCACCTCGACACCCGCGAAGGAGGTCTGGCGGCGCCCCTGGTTGTCGAAGGGCGAGATCCGGACCAGCCGGTGGGTGCCCTGCTCGACGGAGAGCGTGCCGTACGCGTACGGCACCTTCACGACGAAGGTGGTCGACTTGATGCCGGCCTCCTCCGCGTACGACGTCTCGTAGACCTCGGTGCCGTAGCCGTGCCGCTCGGACCAGCGGAGGTACATGCGCTGGAGCTGTTCGGCGAAGTCCGCGGCGTCGACGCCGCCGGCCTCCGCGCGGATGTTGACGAGCGCCTCACGGGCGTCGTACTCGCCGGAGAGGAGGGTGCGGACCTCCATCTCTTCGAGCGCCTTGCGCACGGCGAGCAGCTCCGACTCGGCCTCGGCGAGGGTGTCGGCGTCGTCCTCGGCCTCGGCGAGCTCGAAGAGCACCCCCAGGTCGTCGATCCGCCCGCGCAGCGTCGCCGTCTTGCGGACCTCGGCCTGCAGGTGCGACAGCTTGCTGGTGATCTTCTGGGCCTCTTCCGGGTCGTCCCACAGGGACGGCGCCGCGGCCTGGTCCTCAAGCACGGCGATATCGGCCCTCAGCTTGTCGAGGTCCAGGACGGCCTCGATCGACCCCATGGTCGAGGAGAGGGACTTCAGCTCTTCGGATACATCGACGACTGCCACGCCACCAGCGTAACGGCTTGGAGCGGGGGCAGTCCCCGGCCCTTCCGATCGGACCGGGGGGACGGGGCCCGGTGCGGTGCCGGGCGGGCCGGACGGGCCGGGGCAGGCCCTTACGGTCCGGACGGCGCCGACTGGTGGCTGTCCTGCGGGGCCGGTCCGCCGCCGTCGCCCGACGACGTGGCCAGCCAGCCGCCGACGCCCACCGCGGCGGCGACGACCAGCGCGGCTGCGCCCAGTTTGATACGGCGTCTGCGCACCGCCTCGGCCGTGGAGCGGTGGCGTGCGGAGCCCGGCCTGCTCGGGGAGCGGGGGGCGCGGGCCGTGCCCAGCGGGCCGCCCGCCAGCTCGTCGGGGGCCGGGACGCGCATGCTCGTGTGGGTGTCGCGGTTGGAGTCGGCGGAGGAGCCGGGGACGAGCGGGACCGCGCCGCGGCGGCGGGTCTCGGTGGGCGTGGCCGGTTCGTACGAGGTCTCCTCGTACGGCTGCTCCCCCGGCTCCGACTCGTCGGGCTCGTCCACGTCGAGCGGGGGGATGCCCGCGAGGTGCGGGAGCTGTTCGCGCAGCCGCTCGCCGAGCTCCGACGCACGCAGCCGGGACGCGGGGGCCTTCGCCAGGCACTGGACCAGCAGCTGCCAGAGGTCGTCGGGGATGCCGGGGAGCGGCACGACAGTCTCGGTGACATGGCGGCGCAGGACCGCGCCGGGGTGTCCGCCGCCGAAGGGCGTGAAGCCCGCGAGGAGCTCGTAGAGGACCGTCGCCAGGGCGTAGATGTCGACGGACGCGCGCGGCGGCAGGCCCTCGATGATCTCGGGGGCGAGGTAGTCGGGCGTACCGATGATCTTCGACGCCTGCGGGCGGCCCGGTCCGGCCGGACCCGCGGGCAGCGCCCGGCGCGGAGCGTCGATCAGTTTGGCGACGCCGAAGTCCGTGAGCAGCGCCGGGTGGGAGCCGCCCGGGCCGAGCGGGCCCTGCATGTCAAGCAGGATGTTCTCGGGCTTGACGTCGCGGTGCACGACGCCCGCGGAGTGCGCGGCGGCGAGTCCGTCCGCGATGTCCGCGACGATGGCGACGGCGGCCTCGGGGCTGAGGCGGCGCTCGCGGTCGAGCCGGGTGCGCAGATCGGTGCCGCGGACCAGGTCCATCACAAGGGCGAGGTCGTTGCCGTCCACGACGAGGTCGCGTACGGAGACGACATGCGGGTGGTCGAGGCCGAGCAGCGCGGTGCGCTCCTGTACGAAGCGGCCGACGAGCTCCTGGTCGGCCGCGAGGTCCTCACGCAGCAGCTTGACGGCGACGGGCCCCGAGGGCCCCTCGCCCAGCCACACCGTGCCGGCGCTCCCGCGACCCAGGATCTGGTGCGCGGTGTACCGGCTGCCGATCTTCCGTGCCAAGACTGCTCCCTCAGCGGCTGGCGCTGTGCCGTGCCCGGGGGTGCGTCCCTGGACAGGCGCCGGGTTCCGGGCGGTCCCCGGCTCCCAAAATACGCGGGCATCGGGGTGTTCAGTGCCCCGGATGGCAGGAACCCTCACTTCTGCGGGGGTAATTCATTGCGCAGAAGTCGACATGTATACAGACCGGCTGCCGGGCTGGGACTGGAACTCGGGACGGGGGCCGGGGCATGGCGCGCTGTCCGCCCCGGCCGGCCCGCGCGGGCCGTCAGTTTCCGGTTCCGCCCGACCCGCTGGATCCGCCCAGGCCCTGCACGAAGTCCTTGACCGAGTTGAAGCCGTCGGAGATCTCCGAGATGAAGCTCTTGGAGGTACCGATCCACTCCTGCAGCGGGGTCAGCTCCCAGATCAGCCAGGAACCCACGAAGAGGATCACGACCATGACGAGGCAGCCCTTGAGGCAGCCGAGGCCGGGGATCTTCACCGGGTTGGCGCTGCGCCGCCTCGGCTCCCGTGGCTCGCGCGGGGCGGGCGCCTGGGGTTGCTGCGGGGGCGCGTACTGCTGCTGCGGGCGCTGCTGGGGCTGGCGCTGCGGGGCGTACTGCTGGGGCTGTTGGGGCTGCTGCTGCTGCGGCGCGTACTGCTGCGGCTGCTGCTGCGGGTACTGCTGCGGCGGGTACTGCCGCTGCTGCTGGGGCCGCTGCGGCCGGTGGCGCAGGGGGTCCTGCTCCGGGGCCAGATACTGCACCTGGGTCTGCTCGTTGCGGTCGCGGGCCGCGCTGAGCTGGTTCTGCCAGGGGTGCGGCTGCTCGGGCTGGTCCGGTGCCCGGCCGGGCACCGGCGGCAGCACGGCGGTCGGGTCCGCGGCGCCGGGGCCGGGGCGGCCGTCCGGACCCGGAGCACCCGTGCTCGGCAGCACGCTGGTGCGCGCCGCGGGGTCGTAGGCCCCCGCGTTGTTCGGCAGGACCTGGGTGGGGTCGGCGGCTCCGGGCGTCCCGGGGACCTCGGCGGGCTCGGGGTCCGGTGCCAGCAGCGCGGCCACCCCGAGAGCGGCTGCGACCTGCGCGGGCGTGGCGTGCACGCCGATCCCCTCGGCTGCGGTCCGCAGCCCGCGGGCCAGGTTCTCGGCGCTGGGGCGGCGGCCCGGGTCCTTGCTGAGGCAACGCTCTATGACCGTCCAGAGCGCTTCGGGGACGGTGGTGGGCCTGCGCGGGTCCTCGCTGAGGTGCCGCTGGAGGACTTCCAGGGCCGTGCCGCCCGCGAACGGGGGCCGCCCGGTGACCAGTTCGTACAGCAGGATGCCCGCGCCGTAGATGTCGACCGCGGAGGTCTGCGGGCGGCCCTCGGCGGACTCCGGTGCCACATAGGCGGGCGTGCCGACGAACTCGTGGGTACGGGTCAGGCCCGGCGAGTCCGCGAGGCGGGCGATGCCGAAGTCGGTGAGCATCGGGTGCATCTGGCCGTCGGCGTCGTGCTTGACCAGTACGTTCGCTGGCTTCAGGTCGCGGTGGACGACGCCGTCCGCATGGCTGGCGGCGAGTGCGTCGGCGATCTGGGCGGTGAGCAGCGCGGCGGCGACCGGGCTGAACGGGCCGTTGTCCCGGAGGTAGTGGTGCAGGTCCGGGCCGTCGATCAGGTCCATGACGAGCGCGAGGAGATCGCCCTCGACGACGAGGTCCCGGGTCCGCACGATGTTGGGGTGGGTCAGCCGCAGCAGGACGGAGCGCTCCCGCAGGAACCGCATCACCACGTCCGGGTCTTCGGCCAGCTCCTCCTTGAGGACCTTGATCGCCACGGTCTCGCCGGGCTGACCGGCGACGGCCGCCTCGGCGCCCGCGGTCTCCCGCCCCCGAGGGGCTCCGACGGGCTCCGCGCCAGGGGGTGCCCCCACGCTGGCACGCCAGACGGTGCCCGTGGCGCCGCGTCCCAGCGGCTCCTCGAGCAGGTACTTGCTGCCTACGGGCCGCACGTCATGCGCTCCCTGTGATCGTCGTCCCTTGCCTGGTCCACCGGCCCCCCGCCCGGATGTCCGCCCCACTCTAGTGCCGCCCGCGGGGGCACTGGCCGACGATCTTCCGGAGCGGCTTTCCCTGTGTGCGGCCGGTGTGACGGCCGGTGTCCGGGATCGGATTCCGGAGCCGGTTCCAGCCGGCCGCCGGCCGTGTTCCGGCCAGGCGCCAGTCGTGTTCCAGCTGTGTTCCAGCCGTGTTCGAAAGGAAGACGCGAAGACTGTCCCCTTGGTTGCCCCGGGACGCCCGCCGGCACCTCCTGGCAGGTCAGGTGCGATCCCAACCAGGCACTTTTACGTCCAGAGCCGACCATTCAAGATCACTTAGCGGTGACCCCCGGGCGTGTTGTCAGTGGCAGATGCGAGGATGCCTTCAGCACGGAGTTATGGGGTCGGGAGTCCTGTGAAGCCGTGCCGACCTGCCGGGTGGGGGAGATCACAGGGCGGCTCCTGCCAGGCACCCTCCGCAGAAGGGACCGCTGACGGCTATGCAGATCCGGCTGACCGTCCTCGCGCCGCGCAGCGGCCGCTCCGCGTCCGAGGCGCGCACCTGCGACGTGCTCGTCACCGCCCCCGCCGGGGCCGCGCTGGCCACGGTCGCGTCAGGCCTCGCCACGGCGGCCGCCGGTCCGGAGGGCACAGGGTCCGGGAGCGTGGTGCTGTACGCGGGCGGGCACCGCCTCGACCTGCAACGCTCCGCGCTGGGTGAGCCCCCGCTGGTGGACGGAGCGGTGCTCTCTCTCCAGGTCCCCGCCGAGGAGGACGACCGGGGCGACGGATCGGCCACTCAGCTCCATGTGGTCGCCGGGCCGGACGCGGGCGGTGTCCATCTGCTGCACGGCGGCCGGATCCGTGTCGGCCGCTCCGCCGACGCGGACGTCCCACTGGACGACCCGGACGTCTCACGGATGCACTGCACGGTGACGGTGGAGCAGGACGGCCGGGTGACCGTCGCCGATCTCGGCTCGACGAACGGCACGACGCTGGACGGTTCGGGGGTCGGCGACGCCCCGGTCCGTATGACACCGGGTTCCCTGCTCCGGGTCGGCGAGTCGGCGCTGCGGATCACCACGGCGACCGGCGGAGTGCTTGCGGCTGTCCCGGACGGCGAGGGCCATCTGCGGGTCGCCCGCGAGGACACTGGCCCGGACGGCGCTCAGGGTTCCGGGTCCGGCGCCGCTTCCCGTTCCAGCACCGGTTCCGGCGTCCCCGGTGGTACGCAGGCGGGCGCCGCGGCGGGTCCGGGCTCCGGTGGATCCGGTCACGGGGCGGGCGAGCCCCGTTACGCCTCCGTGCCCGCTCAGGCCACCGGGGCCACCGGCGCCCGCCCGGCCGGCGCCGTTCCCGGAGCACGCCAGGCCCCCGCCGTCCCCGCCGAGGCCCGGATACCCGAGCAGGGCGGCTCCCCTGACGCCGGACCGGGCGGCGGACCGAGCGGCGGACCGAGCTCGCGGCGCGTCAGCGCGGTCGGGGCGCAGCAGCCGCACGACCCCTACAGCAATCTGTACGACGAGGCCGCGGCGGCCTACGCCCAGGACCCCGGGTTCACCTCCCGGGGCCGCCAGGGCACTCCCCCGCGCGGCACCAAGCTCCGCTCCGACCGGGGCGCGGAGACCCACGAGCGGACACCGGACGGCTTCGGCAGTGGCCGCACCCGCGGCGCCGCACCCGCCGACGGCAGCGGCGGCGCGGATGACACCGGCACATGGGGCAACGGCGCTCGCTACAGCACCGATTCCGCCTCCGACACGGACGACAGCGCCCGCAGACGCGGCGGTATAGGGGCCTGGGCGAGGCGGCTCGCGGGCAGCCGGCCCGACGCCGTACGCGACAGTCCGGCGGAGCGGTCCGCCGATCCGTCCGACACGCCACCGGACCCGGCCGCCGGAATCCCCGGCGCGGACACCTGGCCCGACCCGGCCGCGCTGCTGCTCACCGCGCTGGGACCGGGACCCCGGCTCTGGGAGCGCACCCCCGACCACCGGGAGGCGCTCGTCATCCGGCTAGGCACCGCCGACCGGACCGGGCCCGGCGGGGTCGGCGTGGTGCCCGCGGTGCCGGTGACGGTCTCGCTGCGCGAGGCCGGTTCGCTCGGGCTCGCGGGTCCCCGTGAGCGGCTGGCCGGGCTGGCCCGTTCGGCGGTCGCCCAGCTCGCCGCGCTGCATCCGCCCACCGATCTGGAGATCGTGCTGGTCAGCACGGACCGGGCCCGCCCGCTGGAGGCCCGCAGATCCGACTGGGGCTGGCTCGGCTGGCTGCCACATGTGCGGCCCGCCCACGGCCAGGACTGCCGGCTCCTGCTGGCGTACGACAGGGACCAGGCGACCGCCCGCACCGCTGAGCTGGTGCGCCGGCTGGACGACAGTCCGCTCGGCACCGGCTGGGCCTCGGCCGATCCGGCGGCGGTCTCGGCGGCGGCCGGGCGGTACGACGGCCCCTGCACCCTGCTGATCGTGGACGGCGACCCCGGCTCGGCCGCCCTGCGCGAGACCACCGCACGGCTGGCGTCGGCGGGCTCCGCCTGCGGGGTCCATGTCCTCTGTCTCGCCGAGACGGCGGCGGCCTCCCCCGCCTCTCCGCTCGAAACGACCTACGAGGCGGCCTGCGCAGCCTCGCTCGCCTTCCGTGAGTGCGGCGCCGCCGCCCTGCTGAGCGGCGATGTGGCCACCTCGCTGCGGCTGCTGCGCACCGCGCGCGGGATCCATCCGGCGGCCGGCGGGCAGTCCGCGAGCCGCGGCACGTTCGCCGTGGTCGACGCGGTGTCGTCGGCCTGGGCCGAGCGGTTCGGCCGGGCGCTCGCACCACTGCGGGCCGACGTGTCGGCGGCCGGCACCCCCGCCCGGCAGGCCGCGGCGCTGCCCGCGTCGTCCCGGCTGCTCGACGAGCTGGGGCTCGCCCGTGCCACCCCCGCTTCGCTGATGGCCCGCTGGGCGGCGGCGGCCGAGACGACCGCCGTGCTCGGCGCGGGCCCCCGCGGCCCGGTCACCATGGACCTGGCGACCGAGGGTCCGCATCTGCTGGTCGAGGGCCCGGCGGGCAGCGGCCGTACGGAGCTGCTGCGCGCAGCGGCGGCCTCGCTGGCGGCGGCCGCCCGGCCGGACCGGCTCGGGCTGATCCTCGTCGACGGCGCGGGCGGTGAGCGCGGCGAGGGCCTGCGGGCCTGCACGGAGCTGCCGCACACCTCGACCTATCTGGTGGCGTCCGACCCGGTCCGGATGCGGGAGTTCGCGCAGGCGCTCGGCGGCGAGCTGAAGCGCCGGGCCGAGCTGCTGGGCGCCGGGAGCTTCGCCGAGTGGCACCGGACCCGTGAGGTGGCGGAGCGGCTGGTCGGCCGGCGGCAGCCGGGGCAGGCCGAGCAGAGCGGCGACATCGAGTCGCCGACCAGCGGCACCCTGCGGCTGCGCCCGGCCGGAGCGCGTACGGACCCGATGCCGGGACCCACCCCGCTCCCCCGGCTGGTGGTGATCGTCGACGACTTCGACGCGCTGGTCGCACCGGCGCTCGGCAGCCCCGGACGCCCCACCGCGGGCTCGGTCGTCCGGGCGCTGGAGGCGGTGGCCAGGGACGGTGAGCGGCTCGGCGTCCATCTGATAGCCGCTTCGGCCCGGCCGGACCGTACGGCCGACACCGAGCTGGCCAGGGTCAGCAGGCTGCGGGTGGTGCTCGACGCCCCGCCGGCCTCCCCGGCGCCGGACGCCCCGGCACCGGGCCGGGGCAGGCTGGGCCGCCCCGACGGCGGGGTGACCCCGTTCCAGGGCGGCAGGGTGACCGGCCGCATTCCGCGTACGGCGACGCTGCGCCCCACCGTCGTACCCCTGGAGTGGGAGCGGATGGGTGACCCGCCCGACCGCCGCCCCGTCCGCGAACTCGGCAACGGACCAACGGACTTGGCCCTGCTGGCCAGCGCCCTGGAACGGGCCGCGAGGTCCGTCGACGCGATGTCCATACCCTCCCTGAATGCCTGACGTAACGTCACAGGCCCATCACAATCGAATAGTTGGACCAAGGCCCGGTATTGCGGCGCCGGAGTCACCCGGCGTAGGACTGTGCTCACGGGACAACGGCGTCGCCGATGTCATGGGCGCGCCGACCGCACGCGCATGGGAGAGGTCGGGGCAAATGCGCACAACAGGCACAGCTCTACGTTCACGCAGGACCGTTCTGGCGGTGGTGGCCGCGGGCTCGCTGGTCCTGGCCGCGGGATGCGGCAGCGGTAGCGACAACAAGAAGGACAGCGGGAGCGGCAAGCCCGCGGGGAAGAGCAGTGCGTCCGGGGTCGAGCTTCCCAAGCTGAGCGGTACGAAGCTCGAAGTGGCCGCGGTCTGGACCGGCCCCGAGCAGGCGAACTTCGTCAAGGTGCTGAAGGAGTTCGAGAAGCGGACCGGAGCGTCGGTCACCTTCGTGCCCGCGCAGGACCCGATCGTCAATTTCCTCGGTACGAAGATCGCCGGCGGCGCCCCGCCGGACGTGGCGATGATGCCGCAGGTGGGCGCGATCACCCAGGCGGTGGCCAAGAAGTGGGCCAAGCCGGTGGGCCCGGCCGCGCAGGCGCAGCTGGACAAGAACTACTCGCAGGTCTGGAAGGACCTCGGCACGGTCGGCGGCAAGCAGTACGGCGTGTACTTCAAGGCCGCCAACAAGTCCCTGGTCTGGTACAACACCAAGGCGATGCAGAACGCGGGGGCGACCGTACCCAAGACCTGGCCGGCGTTCCTCAAGACCGCGGAGACCGTGTCGGCTTCGGGTGTCACCCCGGTCTCGGTCGGCGGCGCGGACGGCTGGACCCTGACCGACTGGTTCGAGAACGTCTATCTCTCCCAGGCGGGCCCGGACAAGTACGACCAGCTGGCCCAGCACAAGATCAAGTGGACGGATCCGTCGGTCAAGGCCGCACTGACCACGCTCGCGCAGCTCTTCGGCAAGCCGTCGCTCATCTCGGGCGGTGCGGACGGTGCGCTCCAGACCGAGTTCCCGACGTCGGTCACCCAGACCTTCACCGGTGGTGACCAGCCCAAGGGCGCGATGGTCTTCGAGGGTGACTTCGCGCAGACCAACATCGCGCAGACCAAGGCGAAGGTGGGCACCGACGCGAAGGTCTTCCCGTTCCCCGCGGTGGGCGCCAAGGCGCCGGTGGTGACCGGCGGCGACGCCGCGGTGATCCTCAAGGACTCCAAGGGCGCGCAGGCGCTGCTGACCTGGCTGGCCTCCACGGACGCGGCGAAGATCGCCGCGGGGTCGGGCGGCTTCGTCTCGCCCAACAAGGGCCTGGACCTGTCGGCCTACCCCAATGACGTGCAGCGCACCATCGCCAAAGCACTGGTCGCGGCGGGCGACGACATCCGCTTCGACATGTCGGACCAGGCACCGCAGTCCTTCGGCGGCACACCGGGCAAGGGCGAGTGGAAGGACCTCCAGGACTTCCTGAAGAACCCGAAGGACATCGCGGGGACACAGCAGAAGCTGGAGTCCGACGCGGCCAAGGCGTACAAGAACTGACGCCGCGATGACCTCCGCTGTCGCGGGGGACGTCCTCAACGGGGCGCCCCCCGCCGGAAAGCCGCACAAGAGCGTGACAGGCACACGTAAAGTCCTGGCGGCCGCCTTCCTGCTGCCCGCCCTGGTGCTGCTCGGCGCGCTCGTGGTCTACCCGATCGGGTATTCGGTCTACCGGTCCTTCTTCGACCAGGCAGGCTCCAGCTTCATCGGTATCGACAACTACAAGACCCTCTTCACCGACGACGCGATCCGCACCGCGATCAAGAACACCGCGATCTGGGTCGTGGTCGCCCCGACCGTCGCCACCGTGCTCGGCCTGATCTTCGCCGTACTCACCGAACGGGTGCGCTGGGGAACGGCGTTCAAGCTGGTCGTCTTCATGCCGATGGCCATCTCGATGCTCGCGGCCGGCATCATCTTCCGGCTGGTGTACGAGCAGGATCCGGGGCGCGGGGTGGCCAACGCCGTCTGGGTGGGCGTGCACGACACCTTCGCCGAGTCGGCAGGGTACCCGGGGGCGCACCCGCTGCCGGTGGCCCCGCTCAAGTCCGGCGGCGGTGGCTCGTACCTGACCAAGCAGCCGGTGCACGCGGGCACCCCGGTCCGGCTGCCGCTCGTCGGCGTACTGCCCACGAAGATGCCGTCGTCGGCGAAGCCCGCCAAAGCCCCGAAGGCCGCGGCCGGTTCGGTGACCGGCACGGCCTGGCTGGACTTCACCCTGGGCGGCGGCGGCAAACCGAACGTCATCGACCCCAAGGAGCTGGGGCTCAAGGGCGTCACGGTCGAGGCGGTCAAGGGCGGCAAGGTGGTGGCGAGCGCCAAGGCGGCGCCCGACGGTACGTTCACGCTGCCCGCGAAGGCGGACGGAGCGCTGCTCCGGCTCCCCGACTCGAACTTCCGCGAGCCGTACAACGGCGTCAACTGGCTCGGGCCGACCCTGGTCACCCCGTCGATCATCGGCAGTTACGTCTGGATGTGGGCCGGCTTCGCCATGGTCCTCATCGCGGCGGGCCTGGCCGGACTCCCGCGTGAACTCCTCGAACAGGCCCGGGTGGACGGGGCCAGTGAGTGGCAGGTCTTCCGCCGGATCACCATCCCGCTGCTCGCTCCGGTCCTCGCGGTGGTGCTGGTGACGCTGATGATCAACGTCCTGAAGATCTTCGACCTGGTCTTCATCGTGGCGCCCGGCTCCTCGCAGGACGACGCGAACGTCCTGGCGCTCCAGCTCTACCGCTCGTCGTTCGGTACGGACGCGGATCTGGGCACCGGCAGCGCCATCGCCGTACTGCTGCTGCTCCTGGTCGTCCCGATCATGCTCGTCAACATCCGCAGGATGCGGAAGGAGGGGCGCCGATGACCACCGAAGCCCAGGTGCCCGCGCCACGGGCCCCCGACGACCGGCTGCCCGCGGTCCCGGCGGCGAAGCCGAAGGAGCCGCTGGCCTCCCGGATCGCGGCCCGCGCGGGCGGCAGCGTGATGCGGGTCTTCCTCGTCCTGGTCGGCCTGTTCTGGCTGATGCCGACGATCGGGCTGCTGCTCTCCTCGCTGCGCGGCTCGTCCGACATCGCGGCGTCCGGCTGGTGGAAGGTCTTCACCGCGCCCTCGCAGCTGACCTTCGACAACTACTCCAAGATCCTCGACAACAAGGTCATCACCGACTCCCTGCTCAGCACGGTCATGATCACCGTCCCGGCGACCCTCCTGGTGGTGGTCATCGGCTCGCTGGCCGCGTACGCCTTCGCGTGGATGGACTTCCCCGGTCGCGACTGGTGGTTCCTGGTCGTGGTCGGCCTGCTGGTCGTGCCGGTCCAGGTGGCCCTGATCCCGGTCTCGAAACTCTTCGGCGAGATCGGGCTCTTCGAGACCACGGCGGGGGTGGTCCTCTTCCATGTGGCGTTCGGGCTGCCGTTCGCGGTCTTCCTGCTGCGCAACTTCTTCGCGGAGATCCCGAGGGAACTCCTGGAGGCCGCGCGGCTGGACGGGGCCGGGGAGCTCCGGCTGTTCACCCGGGTCGTGCTGCCGCTCGGCGGTCCGGCCATCGCCTCGCTGGGGATCTTCCAGTTCCTCTGGGTGTGGAACGACATGCTGGTCGCCCTGATCTTCGCGGACTCCAAGCACCCGCCGATCACGGTCGCGCTCCAGGAGCAGGTCAGGCAGTTCGGCAACAACATCGACGTGCTGGCACCCGGCGCCTTCATCTCGATGGTGATCCCGCTGGCGGTGTTCTTCGCGTTCCAGCGGCAGTTCGTCAACGGCGTCATGGCGGGCGCGGTGAAGTAGGCCACCGTCGAGGTGGGACACGGCCAGTCGGGTAAGCAGAGCAGCCGGGCAGCAGCGGAGTCAGGCAGCAGACGGGCGGGCCCGTTCCCGGATGTACGGGGGCGGACCCGCCCGTCTGCTGCGTACCGGGCCGGGGGCAGACGGGCGTTACGTACCGGCCCGGGGGGGCCGGCGTGTGCCCGAAAGGGTGGTTCGGGCGGCCGGGATGTGCTCCGGCGCAACCGCGTCATGGCGCCTTCGTTAAGCCCGACATGGCCTTTTGATCACGATGTGCCATCCCCCCACGTGAGAGAGCCCCCATGCACAGGCACGAATTCCTGCAGCGGCTGCACGCGGTGCTGAAGCCGCGCACCTATCTGGAGATCGGGACCAACGACGGGCGGAGCCTCGCCCTCTCCCGCGTCCCCAGCATCGCGGTCGACCCGGCCCCGAAGATCCGGACGCGGCTGCACTGCGACCTCCAGCTGATCACGGCCACCAGCGACACCTTCTTCGCCGGCCGGCACCCGATGGGTCATCTGATGAGCTGTCGCAACCCGCTGCGCAACATGCGCAAGGGCCGCCCGCTGCTCGGCGCGTACACCGGCGCCAACCAGGTCGACCTGGCGTTCATCGACGGGATGCATCTCTTCGAGTACGCGCTGCGTGACTTCATCAACACCGAGCGGTTCACCGGCTGGTCGAGCGTGGTGGTCCTGGACGACATGCTGCCGCGCAACAACGCGGAGGCCGTCCGCGACCGGGTCGCGCCGTCCGGCCCCTGGACCGGGGACGTCTACAAGTTCATCCCGGTGGTGGCCAAGCACCGGCCGGATCTGATCACCGTCCAGGTCGACACCCAGCCGACCGGTGTCTTCCTGGTGTTCGGCATGGACCGCTCGAACACCATCCTCAAGGACGGGTACGACGGGATCATCCAGGAGTGGCTGACGCCGGACCCGCAGAAGGTCCCGGAGGCGCTGCTCGAACGGGTGGAGGCCGTCGAGCCCGAGGCCCTGCTCGGCTCCCGGATCTGGCCGGCACTGGCCCGCAGGCGGGGCCGGACCGCCGGCCTGCGGACGGTACGCCAGGAGCTGGCGGCCCTGCGCGGCTACTGAACCGCACCGCGGCGGCCACACCGTACGAGCCGCGGCGGCCGCACCGTACGAAGGGGCGCGGAGGATGACCTCCGCGCCCCTTCGTGCGCTTCGCGCCCTACACCACGTCGCTAGCGCGTCGCAGCCCTCCGCCGCACCTTGCGCACCACGCGCCCCAGCGCACTGCGCCGGAGCGTCCGCATCAGCCGGGCCCGCCGGTGCGCCAGGCTCTCGCGCGGGCGCCGGACCGTCAGCGCGCCGGAGGCCCCGGAAGCGACGAGCACCAGCGGCAACGGCGTGCGCTCCGCGTCCTCGCCGCCGACGCTCACCGCCATCTCCCAGGTACCTGCGGGCAGTTCCCCGGCCGGCCGCTCGGCGCACAGAACCGTTCCCGCGCGCCCCTTGGACGTGGTCAGCGTCGCCGCCACCCGTACGGTGTCGCCCGAGCCCTTCCGGTCCGTGAGGTGGAGCTCGGCGGGTACTGCGTCGGCGGCCTCGGTGTGCAGCGGCAGCAGCGTTTCGAGGAGCAGCGGTTCGTCCATCACCCGGACCTCCCGCACGCCGAGCTTCCGGTACTCCCTGCGGAGGCTGCCGGTCGTCGCGCCGACGTCGAGCGAGAGGTTGCCGTGCGCCGTCCAGTACGGCACGACGACCTGGGCGGGCTCGCCCACCACGGCCGGCTCCCGCCCGGCCGTGACCGCCTCGGTCCGTACCGAGCCGAGCCTGACGTTCTTGTTCCAGCCGCTCTGGTGGACACGGACCAGGACGTCCCAGACACCGGCGCCCAGCGGTGCGCCGCCGGCCGCCGTGCCGGGGGTGACCGCCGCCGTTCCCCGCAGCACCAGCCGGAACTCGCCGGCCCGCGGGCCGTCCACCCGCTCCCTGGTGAACTCGACGGGCTGGTAGAACTCGGCGGCGCTCGACCGCTCCCGTACCACCAGTTCGGCCTTGGCCCGGTCGGCGGCCGCCAGGGGCTTCACCCCGAGCTGTGCGAGCGCCTCGGGGCTGTCCAGCCCCTCGGGCAGGCCGATCAGCTCGTCGCCGCCCTCCCTGACGTAGTGGACCGGCTCGTCCCCCGCCTTGAGTCCTGCGGTGAACGCCAGCTTCAGCGTGCCGTCCTCCCAGGCGAGCCCGGTGAGTTCGGCGTGCGCGGCGATGCCGCACTCCCAGCGGGCGAAGTGCTCGACGTCCTGGTAGCGGTCGGCCCTGATGAGCGCGCCGACGAGCTGCTGGGTGGGCAGCAGGGACGCGCCGACCCCCGGGCCGAACCGCTCCACGGCGAGCTTGTGCATCTCCTGGAACATGTCCTGCCGGTAGCCGTCGTCGGGCGTGGCCAGCAGCCGGGCGCCGCGCATCCGCTCGATCATCTCGTTGCGGAACCAGCGGCGGTGCAACTTGTCGCGCAGCGGCCCCGGTTCGGTGTACTTCTCCACGACGTCGAGCGCCTCGCCGAGGTTGTGGAAGTAGCCCACCGGCTCGATGCGCCGGAAGCCCGCGTTCGATGCGTCGTCCCGCTTGACGTGGTAGTAGCAGACGTAGTCGCTGACCACGGCGACGCTCTTCGCCCGCAGGTACGCCTCCGTGACGAAGACGTGGTCCTCCAGACGGCGGCGCCCTTCGAGGAAGCGCAGCCCCGTCTCGTCCAGGAAGGACCTGCGGAACATCTTGTGCGGGGTGAGGCTGTCGATCAGCGGGGCGTTCTTGACCGTGGCGCGTGGCCGGTTGACGCGGAAGAGTTCGCGCGGCACGGGCCGCCCCTTGCCGGCCATCTTGCCCACGACGACGTCGGCGCCGTGCTTGACGCCGTAGTCGTACATCCGCTCCAGCGCTTCGTCGCCCAGCCAGTCGTCGTTGTCGACGAACATCACGAACTCGCCCTGTGCGGCGTCGATCCCGACGTTGCGCGGCTTGCCCGACCAGCCGGAGTTCTCCTGGTGGACGACGTGTACCAGCGGGTGTGCCTCGGCGAGGCGGTCCAGCCGCTCGCCGGTGCCGTCCGTGGAACCGTCGTCCACGAAGATCGCTTCGTATGCGTCGTCAGGCAGCGACTGTCTCAGCAGCGATGCGATGCAGTCCTCGATGTAGGGCCCCGGGTTGTAGACCGGAATGATCACGCTGACTTTGACCGTCATGCTGTGCACTCGTTTCCCACTGCTCTGCGCCGGCGATCTCTCGTTGCGGGTGCACAGTACTATCGCCGGGAACATCCGGCCCGCCGGGTGGCCCTCTCGTGTACAGGGCCGATCCGCCTCGTTTCACCGTTGCTCAGCGGCCGCCCTCACGCCTTGAGCGCCGCCACCGCGGCCGCCGCGAGTCCGTCCAGATAGCCCTTGGGCAGGTCGTCCCTGACCACCGCGAGCCGCCAGTAGAGCGGCCCCACGATCAGTTCGAGCGCCCGCGCGGGGTCGGCGTCGGCAGGGAGCTCGCCGCGGGCCACCGCGTCGCGGACCACCGCGGCGGCGACACCCTTCTGGTTGTCGAGCAGCGCCGCCTTGATCGCGTCCGCGATCTCCGGCTGGCGTGCGGCCTCGACCAGCAGATCGGGGATGACCTGGGAAGCGACCGGGTGCCGCAGCGCCGTCGACGCCACGGCGAGCAGGGCGCGCACATCGCCGTACAGCGAGCCGGTCGCGGGTGCGGGCAGGCCCTGCGCCGCGAACGCGGTGACCAGGTCGAGGACCAGATACAGCTTCGACTTCCAGCGGCGGTAGACCGCGGTCTTGCCGACGCCGGCCCGGCGGGCGATGGCCTCGATGGACATCCGCGCGTACCCGACGGACGCCAGCTCCGCGAAGACGGCGGCACGGATCGCCTCCGTCACGTCCTCGCGGAGCACGGCGGCCCCGGCGGGGGCCCGGCGGGTCGTACGGGGCTCAGTCGTACGGGGATCAGGGGATGCCATGGGGAGAAGTTTACCTATTCGTCGCGACGAGACGGTTGCGTTTCGACGTCGATCCGTCCTAACCTCGGCGTTACGACGATACGGATCCGTTGCGACGTATGTCGGGGGCGCGCTCATAGCCGCCCTTCCCTGTGAATCCCGTGAATCCCGTCGAACTCCGTCGAAAGCGAATGCTGTGATCCCCACGACAGCCCGGAACGCGCCCGCCACGGAGGCGGCGATTCCGAGGGTCTCCCCGCAGCCCCCGCAGGATCTGGCCGCGCTGGCCGCCGAGCACGGCCTGACCATCAGCGGTGCCCGCCCCCCGCTGTTCACGTACATCCGCAGGACCTGGGGGCGCCGGCACTTCATCACCGCCTTCGCCACCGCCCGGCTGACCGCGCAGTACAGCCAGGCGAAGCTGGGGCAGGTCTGGCAGATCATGACGCCGCTGCTGAACGCGGCCGTCTACTACTTCATCTTCGGCGTCCTGCTCGGCACCAGCCACGGCGTCCCCGACTTCATCCCGTTCCTGGTGACCGGCGTCTTCATCTGGACGTTCACCAGCAACTCGATCCAGACGGGCACCCGCGCCATCAGCGGCAGCCTGGGCCTGGTGCGGGCCCTGCACTTCCCGCGGGCCTCGCTCCCGATCGCGTACGCCGTCCAGCAGCTCCAGCAGCTGCTGTTCTCGATGGGCGCGCTGGTCGTCATCCTGGTCTGCTTCGGCGAGTACCCGAAGATCAGCTGGCTGCTCGCGATCCCCGCACTGGCCCTCCAGGCGCTGTTCAACACCGGGATCTCGATGGTCATGGCCAGGCTCGCGGCCAAGACCCCGGACGTCTCGCAGCTGATGCCGTTCATCCTGCGCACCTGGATGTACGTCTCGGGTGTGATGTGGAGCATCAAGAAGGTGCTGGCGCACGACAACCTGCCGCACCTCGTCCTGCTGGGGCTCCAGTCCAACCCGGCCGCGGTCTACATCGGCCTGATGCGTTACGCGCTCATCGACAGCTACCACGCCAACCAGCTCCCGCCGCATGTCTGGGCGCTGGCCATCGGCTGGGCGGTCGTGGCAGGCGTGGGCGGCTTCATCTACTTCTGGAAGGCAGAGGAGCAGTACGGACGTGGCTGAGAACCCGGTGAACACCCTGAACCCGACCCCGACGGACACCTTGACGCCGACCATGACGCCCTTCACCGTGCCCCAGGCCCCGGCACCGGTGGTCCTCGGTGCCCCCACCGTCATCGCCGACGACCTCCACATCGTCTACAAGATCCAGGGCACCGGATCCGGCAAGGGCAGCGCGACCTCCGCCCTCAACCGGATCGTCTCCCGCAAACCCCGGCCGGGCACCCGCGAGGTGCACGCCGTCCGGGGGGTGACCTTCGTCGCGCACAAGGGCGAGGCCATCGGCCTGATCGGCTCCAACGGGTCCGGCAAGTCGACCCTGCTGAAGGCCGTCGCCGGGCTGCTGCCCGCCGCGTCGGGACGGGTCTACACCCAGGGCCAGCCGTCGCTGCTCGGCGTCAACGCCGCCCTGATGAGCGATCTGACCGGCGAGCGCAATGTGATCCTCGGCGGTCTGGCCATGGGGATGACCCGCGAGGAGGTCCGCGACCGCTACGAGGAGATCGTGGACTTCTCCGGCATCAACGAGAAGGGCGACTTCATCTCGCTGCCGATGCGGACGTACTCCTCGGGCATGGGCGCACGGCTGCGCTTCTCCATCGCCGCGGCGAAGAGCCACGACGTGCTGATGATCGACGAGGCGCTCTCCACCGGCGACGCGAAGTTCCAGCGCCGCAGCCAGGACCGGATCGCCGAACTGCGCGAGTCGGCGGGCACCGTCTTCCTGGTCAGCCACAGCAACAAGTCGATCCTGGAGACCTGCGAGCGGGCCATCTGGCTGGAGTCGGGGACGATGAGGATGGACGGCCCTGCGGAGGAAGTCGTCGCCGCCTACGAGGAGTTCACCTCCAAGAAGTAACGCCTGCGGGCACCCGGGCCCCAGCCCATTGCGCTCGGCCGCCCCGCCGGGTCGGCCGGCCCATGCCCGTCGTACTCAGCCGCCCCGCCGGGTGCTGCTCCGGAGCCGGAGCAGCACCCGGTCCGGTCGTTCCCCGCCCGCCGGCAGCGCGGCCGCACCCGGCCGGCAGCCCGCGGGCAGACCGTTCCCGGTGATCAGCCGGTACAGCACGGGCGCGGGCCCCGGCAGCATCAGCAGCTCCCCGGCAGCAGGCCACGGCCCGGCGCCGCAATCGCCACCGCTACCGCCGCTGGGAGACGCAGCGGCCCCGGCCCGCCTGTACTGACAACAGACGGGCCGGGGCCAGGGCCGCGACGGGGGCACACGCACGGCGCGTGCCCCCTGGGTTACGCGGGGGGGGGCACGCACACGGCGGGCCCGCCGAGAGCCACGCGGGCACGCACGCGGCGGGCCCCCGCATCATGCTCCGACGCCTCAGGCGCCTCAGCGCCTCAGACGTGCGTCCGCAGGAGCGAGCGCATCGTCCGCATCGCGACCGACAGGTTCGCCAGGTCGAAGGCGTCCGAGGACTGGATCTCGTCGAGCGTGGTGCGCGCACGGCCCAGGATCGACGCGTTCTTCTCCTCCCAGGCCTCGAAGCGCTCCTCCGGCTTCGATGCGCCGTTCCCCGCCGAGAGCACGTCGAGGGTGAGCCCGGCGTGCGCCGCGTACAGGTCCGCACGGATGGAGGCGCGGGCCATGGACTGCCAGCGGTCGGCCCGCGGCAGCTCGATGATCCGGTCCATCAGCTGGGAGATCGCCAGCCGGTCGCCGAGGTCGTAGTACACCTCGGCGACGGCCATCGGGTCCTTGTGCGTACGGTCGGCGATCGCCACGATGTCCAGCGCGGGGAAGGCCCCCGAGAACCCGGCCACCCGGCCGGCCAGTTCCTCCGGCACGCCCGCGGCGGTCAGCTCGTCCAGGATGCCCTGGTACCACTCCAGGTCGTCGCCCTTGAGCAGGTTCGGCAGCTCGCCCCAGACCTTCGACACACCCTCGGTGAAGAAGGTGATGGTCTCGCTCAGGTCGAGCGGCTGCGGACGGTTGCCGAGCAGCCAGCGTGCACCACGCTCCACGAGCCGGCGCGAGTGCAGCCTGATACGGGTCTGGACATCGGCCGCGACCTTGTTGTCCAGCTCCTCGACGGCGTCCCACACCTCGGCCAGGCCGAAGATCTCACGGGCCGCGGCCTGCGCCCGTACGATCTCCTCGATCGAGGCGCCCGTCTCCTCCCGGAGCCGGTGCAGGAAGGTCGAACCACCGGTGTTCACCGTGTCGTTGACCAGGACCGTCGTGATGATCTCGCGACGCAGGGCGTGCCCCGCGATCGCTTCGGGGTAGCGCTCACGCAGCGGCTTGGGGAAGTACGCGTGCACCAGCTTCTGCAGGTACGGGTCGTCCGGCAGATCGGTGGTGATCAGCTCCTGAGCGGCGGTGATCTTGGTGTACGCGAGGAGCACGGCCAGCTCGGGCTGGCTCAGCCCCTTGCCCGCGTTGAGCAGTTCACGGACCTGGCGGTCGGTCGGCAGGAACTCCAGCGCCCGGTTCAGATGTCCGTCGCGGACCAGCCTGCGCATGAAGCGCTGGTGGGCGTGGAGGAGCGACGGCGCCTGGGACTCGGCGTTGGCGAGTGCGGTGTTCTGCGCGTAGTTGTTGCGCAGGACCAGGGCGCCGACCTCGTCGGTCATCGACGCGAGGATCTTGTTGCGCTGCTTGACGGTCAGATCGCCCTCGGTGACCATCCCGTTGAGCAGGATCTTGATGTTCACCTCGTGGTCGGAGGTGTCCACGCCCGCGCTGTTGTCGATCGCGTCGGTGTTGATCTTGCCGCCCGTGCCGTCGCCGCCCGACCTGGCGTACTCGATACGGCCGAGCTGGGTCAGACCCAGGTTGCCGCCCTCGCCGACGACCTTGGCGCGCAGGTCCTCGCCGTTGACCCGGATGGCGTCGTTGGCCTTGTCGCCGACGTCCGCGTTGGACTCGGCGGAGGACTTCACGTACGTCCCGATGCCGCCGTTCCACACCAGGTCGACCGGGGCCTTGAGGATCGCCCTCATCAGGTCGGCCGGGGTCATCTTGGCCACGCCCGACTCGATGCCGAGCGCCTCACGGACGTGTGCGTTGAGCGGGATCGACTTGGCGCTGCGCGGGTGGATGCCGCCGCCGGGCGAGAGCAGGGCGGTGTTGTACTCGGCCCACGAGGAGCGCGGCATCTCGAACAGCCTGCGCCGCTCGGCGTAGGACGTCGCCGCGTCCGGGGTCGGGTCGATGAAGATGTGCCGGTGGTCGAAGGCGGCGACCAGGCGGATGTGCTCGGAGAGCAGCATGCCGTTGCCGAAGACGTCGCCGGACATGTCGCCGACGCCGACCGTGGTGAAGTCCTCGGTCTGGGTGTCGTGGCCGAGCTCCCGGAAGTGCCGTTCGACGGACTCCCAGGCGCCGCGGGCCGTGATGCCCATGCCCTTGTGGTCGTAGCCGGCGGAGCCGCCGGACGCGAAGGCGTCCCCGAGCCAGAAGTCGTACGACTCGGCGACCGCGTTGGCGATGTCGGAGAAGGTCGCGGTGCCCTTGTCGGCGGCGACGACGAGGTAGGTGTCGTCCTCGTCGTGGCGTACGACACCGGTGGGCGGGACGACCTCACCGGCCACCAGGTTGTCGGTGATGTCGAGCAGCGCGGAGATGAAGGTCTTGTACGCCGCGATGCCCTCGGCCATCCAGGCGTCCCGGTCCACGGACGGGTCGGGCAGCTGCTTGGCGACGAAGCCGCCCTTGGCGCCGACCGGCACGATCACCGTGTTCTTGACCATCTGCGCCTTGACCAGGCCGAGCACCTCCGTACGGAAGTCCTCACGCCGGTCGGACCAGCGCAGCCCGCCTCGGGCGACCTTCCCGAACCGCAGGTGCACGCCCTCGACGCGCGGCGAGTACACCCAGATCTCGTACGCCGGGCGCGGCGCGGGCAGGTCGGGGATGGCCTGCGGGTCGAACTTCATGGAGACGTACGGGTGGTACGTGCCCTGCTCGGTGCCCCGGCCCTTGCGGTCGCCGCTCTCGTCGGCGCTCTGGAAGAAGTTGGTCCTGAGCGTCGCCTTGATGACGGTGAGGAAGGAGCGCAGGATGCGGTCCTCGTCCAGGCTCGCCACCTGGTCGAGTGCGCCGTCGAGCTCTTCGAGCAGCCCGTCGGTCAGCTCGGTGCCGGCCCGCTGGCGGCCCGGCGACATCCGGGCCTCGAAGAGCGAGACGAGCAGCCGGGTGGTGTGGACGTTGTTGCGGAGGGTGTCCTCCATGTAGTCCTGGCTGAAGGTCGATCCGGCCTGGCGCAGGTACTTGGCGTACGCGCGCAGCACCATCGCCTGCCGCCAGGTCAGCCCGGCGCCGAGCACCAGGGCGTTGAAGCCGTCGTTCTCCGCCTCGCCCGTCCAGGAAGCGGCGAACGCGTCCTGGACGCGCTCCCTGGCGTCGTCGGCGAGGTGGTCGCCGCCCACGCCCTCGATCTGCGGGATCCGCAGCCCGAAGTCGTAGATCCAGGCATGTGTACGGTCGGCGCAGCGCAGCTCGTACGGGCGCTCGTCGGTGACTTCCACACCCAGCTTCTGGAGCACCGGGAGCACCGCGGAGAGGGAGACCTGCGAGCCGATCCGGTAGATCTTGAAGCGGCGCTCGCCGGGAGCCGCGCCCACCGGCTCGTACAGCGAGAGCGCGAAGTCCTTCTCGCCCGGCTGGAGGTGTTCGAGGTGGCCGAGGTCGGCGACGGCGGCACGCGGCGAGTGGTCCGCCTTGTAGCCCTCGGGGAAGGACTGGCCGTAGCGGCGCAGCAGTTCGGCGGCGCGCTCCTCACCGCACTCGGCGGTCAGGGCCTCGCTGAACCCGTCGGCCCAGGAACGGGCGGCCTCGACGAGCCTGGCCTCGATCCGGTCCGCGTCGGCGTCGGTGAGCTCGGTCAGCTCCGTGCCCGCGGGGACCCGCACGACGAAGTGCAGCCGGGAGAGGATGGACTCGGTGTTGCGTGCGGTGAAGTCGACGCTGGTGCCGCCGAGTTCCTCCTTGAGGATGTCGATGAGGCGCAGCCGCACCGCGGTCGTGTAGCGGTCGCGCGGCAGGTAGATGAGCGCCGAGTAGTAGCGCCCGTACTCGTCCTGGCGCAGGTAGAGCCGGAGCCTGCGCCGCTCCTGGAGGTAGAGCACGCTGGTGACGATGGAGCGCAGCTGGTCGACGGGCGTCTGGAACAGCTCGTCGCGCGGGTACGTCTCCAGGATCTGCATCAGGTCGCGGCCGTCGTGGCTGTTGGGCGTGAAGCCCGCGCCTTCGAGGACCTCGGCGACCTTGCGGCGGATGACGGGGACCCGGCGTACGGACTCGGTGTACGCGGCGGAGGAGAACAGCCCGAGGAAGCGCCGCTCGCCGATGACGTTGCCCTCGGCGTCGAACTTCTTCACGCCGACGTAGTCGAGGTAGCTGGGGCGGTGCACCGTCGAGCGGCTGTTGGCCTTGGTGAGCACGAGGATCTTGTGCTCACGGGCCTTGGCGCGGGCGTCGGCGGGCAGCCTGCCGAACGACGGCGAGACCGGGTGTTCCTCGTCGACGCTGTGGTGCGGGTCGGAGCGGAGGATGCCGAGCCCGGTGCCGGGCACCGCGGTCAGTGAGTCCTCGTCCGTCAGCTGATACTCGCGGTAGCCGAGGAAGGTGAAGTGGTCGGCGGCGAGCCAGCGCAGCAGCTCGCGGGACTCCTCGACCTCGCGTACCGGCAGATCGGCCGCGGTCGGCTCGGTGGGCAGCTCCTCGGCGATGCGGACGGCGGCGTCACGCATCTTGTCCCAGTCCTCGACGGTTTCCCGTACGTCGGAGAGGACCCGCAGGAGGTCCGTGCTGATCTGCTTCAGATCGGCGCGCTCGGTCTCGCGGTCGATCTCCACATGGATCCAGGACTCGACCAGGGCGTCGTGGAGGCCCTCGCCGGTCTCGTCCTTGCCGAGCACCTCGATGAGCTTGCCGGTCACGTCACGGCGTACCAGGAGCTGCGGGTGGATCACGACGTGGATGCCGCGGCCCTGGCGGGTCAGCTCGTTGGTGACCGAGTCGACCAGGAACGGCATGTCGTCGGTGACGACCTCGACGACCGTGTGGCTGCAGGTCCAGCCGTTCTCCTCGACGCTCGGGGTGTGCACCCGGACGTTCGCGGTGCCCTGCGGGCGCTTCTCGGCCAGCCGGTAGTGCGAGAGCGCCGCTCCGAACGCGTCCTCGGGGTCGCGGTTCTCGATGTCCTCCGGAGCGGTATGCAGGTAGTAGCGCTCAAGGTACGCAAGGACGGTGTCCCGGTCCGGACTCCCCCCGCTCGTGGACCCACCCGGAAGTTGCCCCCCGGTCGGGCTGTTCTCAGCCACCTGGGCCGCGCGTGCGAGCAGTTCTGCCTTGGGTTCGTCCAGCTTGGTCTGCATGTCCTCTGGCTCCTGTCGCGCGCCGTTGCGTGACGTAGGTGAAAGAAGCGGTGCAACGCCACGACCACGACGCGAGGTATCCGGTCGAAGTCGACGTTATGCCGCATTGAGAGATACCCGCGACGTTATTGGCCATTTTCGAAGGCCGGTCCGGGTGAGGGGTGCCAGCGATGACCCGGACACCGTAGTGCTCCGGGCGCAGGGCAGAGGCGTCAATGCCCCCGCGAGATATCGCGCTGATCACGGGACCTAGGCTATCGCCCCCGGACCGGTGGACGTCACCGGCCGCATCTGTACAAGTCGGCATCCCGCACTTCGACACTTCGGCCAGGTGCGGAAACCGGTCAGAGTGCCCAGTCGCGTGCGGTACTGACCGCCTCCGCCAGCGAGTCCACCACCGGCACCCCGGCGGTCTCCAGGCTGGCCCGGCTGTGCGATCCGCCCGTGTACAGCACGGCCCGTGCCCCGGCGTGCGCGGCCGCCACCGCGTCGTCGACCGCGTCACCGATCACCACGACGCGCTCGGGAACGACACCGTCGAGCCCGGCCAGGTGGCGCACCATGTGCTCCGCCTTCCCCCGGTTCGACGGGCCGGTCCTGCCGTCCACGCGCAGGAAGCGCCGCTCGATCCCGTGTGTCCGCACGATCGGTATCAGTTGGTCGTGCGGCGCCAGCGAACAGAGCGACTGGGTGAGCCCGGACGCCTGCCAGTCCCTGAGCAGTTGCTCCGCCCCCGGAGCGAGCCCCGCCCCTTCGGCCAGCGCCCAGTAGTGCCGGTGGAATGCCTCGTCCATGACGGCCCACTCGGCGTCCGTCGGCAGCCGGCCCATCAGCCGCTCGTAGAACCGCGGAACGGGCACGCAGTACAGGTCCCGGTAGCGCTCCAGCGTGATCGGCGCCATACCGACCTCGCCGAACGAGGCGTTCGTCGCCCCGATCACCGCGTCGATGTCGTGGAACAGCGTCCCGTTCCAGTCCCAGACGATGTGCGTCCCCGCCGGTGCGGCACCCGACCCGGTGTCCACGTCCGCGCTCATGTCCAGCCCGCTCATGTCCAGCCCCCCGTTCGAACCTCTCCCGGACCATGCGGGGCACCGCCCGTGCCCCGCTTTCCCCACTTCGACAACGGTACGCGGGGGGTCTGACAACGGACCCCGCAGACCGTGACCGGGCAGGGATCAGGCGATCAGATGCGGGATCTCCTGCACACCGAACCAGAGCAGTTCGTGGTCCTCGGCGCCGTCCACCGTGAACTGCGCGTCGTCGTCACCGTGATCGGCGGCGCCCAGGGCGGCAGCCGCGGCCGCGACGTCCGGCTCGGCGTCGTCCGCGTCGGCGTGGACGGCCGCGGCCTTCGTCAGCGGCACGGCGGAAGCGATCCGCACCTCACCGAGCGAACTCGCGTCGAGACCGCGGTCCGGGTCGGCCACCGCGTCCTGGTCCGGCACGTCGACAGCGACGACCACCCGGCGGCGGGCGACGCCCGGGGCCCCGGCCAGCAGCCGCAGCGAGGCCGATGCGGCCCGGTTGAGCGCCGCGTACTCCAGCTCTTCGATGTCGTCGGAGACGTACCACTCCCGCAGGCCGGGCGTCACGGCGTAGGCGGTCAGCGGTCCTGGGCCCAGTTCGCCCGCCGCGTGCGCCGCTGCGAGACCGGGGAGGGTCAGTGGGACGTACACACGCATGGCCGGCCGCTTTCGTCGTCGGATGGGCGCCCCGGGCTCCGTCCGGAGGACCGGAAGGCGGCCCGGCAGAGCCCGGTGATGCCTGATGAAGAGGGTCCCAGGATACGTACCGGGTCCCCCTTCGTGGCGCCGGGAGCAGCCCGGTACGGCGTCCACCCGGCGACGTCCGGGAGCACGCCGCATCCGCCCGTGGCACCGGCCCCGTCACCCGGATAGGTGATCCCGAACAGCACCGTCCGCACACCGCCCGCTCCCTTGCCACAGCTTCGCCGCCCCCCGTACAAGAGGCTCAGCAGAAGCTACCGCCCGGTATCGAAACCGGGCCCGGCAGAGCGGGGGCACTCACTTCATGCAGCGGACCAGGCCGGCGGGCCGGCACGACCAGCACAGGCCAGGCACCACCCCGATCCAGCGCCGTCGGCTCAAGCCGCACTACTGGTTCGCCGAGCGGCTCCTCGCCGTGCTCAGCGGGCAGCGGCCCGTCCACTGGATGCTCGGACACACCATCGGCGAGGCCTACGACCAGCTCGTGCTGCTGGCACCCGGCACACCGCTGCGAGGGCCCGGGGTGCGGCCCGTCGTACGCCACTGCGGCGAGTTCGTCCCGGCGCCCGGCGTGATCGAGGCGTTCGCCAGGATCGGCTCGGGCGAGCACGTACAGGCGATGGCGTTCCGGCTCGAACAGGGCGGCGATCTGCGCTGGCGGTGCGCAGCGGTGGAGCTGGGCGGCGAACGCGTCGGCGTATGACCCGAAAACGGTAGGGGCCGGGCCGGACACCGCAGCTTCTGCGGTGTCCGGCCCGGCCCCTACGACATGCGGCTCGCGCCGCTGCCGCCGCTACTTCTTGCGGCGCCGGCCGCCGCCCTTCTGTGCCTTGCGGCGCTCGGCGCGCGTCATCCCGTCCGCCTCGGAGCGGGACGGGCCGTCCTCGTTCTCGAAGTCGCCCTCGACGACACCGCCCTCACCGTCCACGGTCGGGGCCGAGAAGTGCAGCCTGTCGGGCCGCTGCGGGGCCTCCAGGCCCTTGGCCCGGATCTCCGGACGCGCACCCGCGGGCACCGCGTCCTTCTCCAGGGAGGGCTTCTCCGCCGCGTCCTGGACCGGAACCTCCTCGACCTGCTGCTCGACCTGAACCTCCAGGTTGAACAGATAGCCGACGGACTCCTCCTTGATGCCCTCCATCATGGCGTTGAACATGTCGAAGCCCTCGCGCTGGTACTCGACCAGCGGGTCCTTCTGCGCCATGGCACGGAGGCCGATGCCCTCCTGGAGATAGTCCATCTCGTAGAGGTGCTCACGCCACTTGCGGTCCAGCACCGACAGGACCACGCGGCGCTCCAGCTCACGCATGATCTCGGAGCCGAGCTGCTCCTCGCGGCCCGCGTACTGCTCATGGATGTCGTCCTTGATCGACTCACCGATGAACTCGGCGGTGATGCCGGCCCGGTCGCCCGCCGCGTCCTCCAGCTCCTCGACCGTGACCTTCACCGGGTAGAGCTGCTTGAACGCGTTCCACAGGCGGTCCAGGTCCCACTCCTCGGCGAACCCTTCGACCGTCTCCGCCTGGATGTACGCGTCGATGGTGTCGTCCATGAAGTGCTGCACCTGCTCGTGCAGGTCCTCGCCCTCCAGGACCCGGCGGCGCTCGCCGTAAATGACCTCACGCTGGCGGTTCAGCACCTCGTCGTACTTCAGGACGTTCTTACGCGTCTCGAAGTTCTGCTGCTCGACCTGCGACTGCGCCGAAGCGATGGCCCGCGTCACCATCTTGTTCTCGATGGGCACGTCGTCGGGCACATTGGCCATCGCCATGACGCGCTCGACCATCTGGGCCTTGAAGAGCCGCATCAGGTCGTCACCGAGCGAGAGGTAGAACCGGGACTCGCCCGGGTCGCCCTGTCGTCCGGAACGGCCGCGCAGCTGGTTGTCGATACGGCGCGACTCGTGGCGCTCGGTGCCCAGCACGTACAGCCCGCCGAGGTCCTTGACCTCGTCGTGCTCGGCCTTGACCGCGTGCTCGGCCTTCTCCAGTGCGGCGGGCAGGGCCGCGGCCCACTCCTCGACGTTCTCGTCGGGGTCCAGGCCGCGCTGGCGCAGCTCCGCCTCGGCGAGGTCGTCCGGATTGCCGCCGAGCTTGATGTCGGTACCTCGTCCGGCCATGTTCGTCGCGACGGTGACGGCGCCCTTGCGGCCGGCCTGCGCGATGATCGGCGCCTCCCGGTCGTGCTGCTTCGCGTTGAGCACCTCGTGCTGCACACCGCGCTTGGAGAGCTGCTGCGAGAGGTACTCGGACTTCTCGACCGATGTGGTGCCGACCAGGATCGGCTGGCCCTTCTCGTGCTTCTCCGCGATGTCCTCGACGACCGCGTCGAACTTGGCGACCTCGGTGCGGTAGATCAGGTCGGACTGGTCCATGCGGACCATCGGCCGGTTCGTCGGGATCGGCACGACACCGAGCTTGTAGATCTGGTGGAACTCGGCGGCCTCGGTCATGGCCGTACCGGTCATGCCGGAGAGCTTGCCGTACAGACGGAAGAAGTTCTGCAGGGTGATCGTGGCGAGCGTCTGGTTCTCGTCCTTGATGTCCACCCCTTCCTTCGCCTCGATGGCCTGGTGCATGCCCTCGTTGTAGCGTCGGCCGGCGAGGATACGGCCGGTGTGCTCGTCGACGATCATGACTTCGCCGTCGATGACGACGTAGTCCTTGTCGTTCTTGAAGAGCTCCTTGGCCTTGATCGCGTTGTTGAGGTAACCGACGAGCGGGGTGTTCACCGACTCGTAGAGGTTCTCGATGCCGAGCCAGTCCTCGACCTTGGCGACACCGGGCTCATGGATGGCGACCGTGCGCTTCTTCTCGTCGACCTCGTAGTCGCCGGTCTCCTCGATGCCCTTGAGCTGGTTGCCCGCCTCGCCCTTGGTCAGCCGCGTGACGAGCTTCGCGAAGTCGCCGTACCACTTGGTGGCCTGGTCGGCCGGGCCGGAGATGATCAGCGGCGTACGCGCCTCGTCGACCAGGATCGAGTCGACCTCGTCGACGATGGCGTAGTTGTGGCCGCGCTGGACGAGCTCGTCCTGGGCCCACGCCATGTTGTCGCGGAGGTAGTCGAAGCCGAACTCGTTGTTCGTGCCGTACGTGATGTCGCAGGCGTACTGCTCACGGCGCTGCGCCGGGGTCATGTTGGCGATGATGCAGCCGACTTCGAGCCCCAGGAACTTGTGGACCCGGCCCATCATCTCCGAGTCGCGCTCGGCCAGGTAGTCGTTCACCGTGATCAGGTGGACGCCCTTGCCGGACAGCGCGTTCAGATAGGCGGGGAGCGTGCCGACCAGGGTCTTGCCCTCGCCGGTCTTCATCTCGGCCACATAGCCGAGGTGCAGGGCAGCGCCGCCCAGCAGCTGTACGTCGTAGTGGCGCTGGCCGAGGACGCGCTTGGCGGCCTCACGGACCGTCGCGAAGGCCTCGGGCAGCAGGTCGTCGAGGCTTTCGCCGTCGGCGAACCGCGCCTTGTACTCGTCGGTGAGGGCCCGCAGCTCGGCGTCGGAGAGGTTGATGAAATCCTCTTCGATGGAGTTGACCTGGTCCGCAATGCGGTGCAGCTTGCGCAGGATCTTTCCTTCGCCTGCACGCATGAGCTTGTTGAAGACGGACACGGGGGTTGGTCTCCTTGCCGGTCGGGCCTGGCGCGGTCGAGTTCATGGTCTGAACCTCCCGGGGTGCTACCCCCGGACCCGGGCCGGAGAAACAGACCGACCAGGGAGCCCGGCTTACTTTCACGCGGCAAACCGGGGTAGAGCAACGGCCATCGTAAGCGAGGACCCCGCCGCGCCGGGAGGCCTGCCGCTCAGGACAACGGTCGGGGCGTACGGAAGGTGCCGGGAGAACCCCGAAAAAGCCATGGCACCTGCTCCGCACGGGCAGCAGAATCAGCCGATGGACCCTATAACACTGACATCGGAGCGGCTGCTGCTGCGCCCCTTCACCGCCGCTGACACCGAGGCCGTGTTCCAGGCCTGTCAGGACCCCGACATCCAGCGCTGGACGATCGTCCCGTCCCCCTACCGGCGCGAGGACGCGGAGAGTTTCACCGTACGGATGGTCCCGGACGGCTGGCGGGCGGGCACCAGTCTGGCCTTCGCCGTGCTGGCCCGCGCGGACGTCCGGCTGATCGGTGCGATCTCCGTGTTCCAGCGCGGACAGGCAGGCACCTGGGAGATCGGCTTCTGGATGGCGAAGGAGCACCGGGGCAACGGATACATGGCCGAGGCCGTGACCGTACTCACGCACTGGTCGCTGACCAAGCTGGGCGCGGAGCGGCTGGAGTGGCGGGCCGAGGTCGGCAACACGGGGTCGCGGGCGGTGACGGAGAAGGCCGGGTTCCGCGTCGAGGGGGTGCTGCGCGCGGACCTCCTCAACAAGGGCACCCGCCGAGACGCCTGGCTGGGCGCGATACTCCCCTCCGACCTGGGGCTGCCCACGGAACACGTGTACCTTCCGGCAGGGCCGTGAACCGCGCCGCCTGCACGCGGACCGCATCCGCCGCCTGCGCGCCCGGGCCCCCGCACCGCGATCGGCCTGCTCCACTGATCCGAATCCGCCGGCCCTGATCCGGATCCGCCGGTCCTGACCAGGTCCACCGCTCCTGATCCGGATCCACCGGCCCGCCCCCGGCTGTCAGTGCTGCCCCCTATCGTTCGGGGCATGACTCCTGTGCCGCCCCCAGCCGTCGAACTCTCCGCCGACGAAGCCCGCCGGACAGCGCTGCGAGCCCAGGGATTCCTGGGCGCGCCCGACCGGCGGGGCGGGGTCCGCGGGGTGCTGCGCCATCTCGGCGCGGTGCAGCTGGACACCATCTCGGTCCTGGCGCGCTCGCACGAGCTCATCCCTTACGCCAGGCTGGGCGCCGTCGGGCGCAGGACCGTCGAGGACGCGTATTGGTCGGGGGGCCGCTCCTTCGAGTACTGGTCGCACGCGGCCTGCATCCTGCCCATCGAGGAGTGGCCGCACTTCGCCTTCCGCCGCCGCGCCTACCGCGACCGCCCGCACTGGAATCACGAGCTGCCCGAGTCGGCCTACGAGACCGTGATCAAGCAGCTGCGCGCGGAGGGGCCGTTGACGGCCACCGAACTGGGCGGCGCGAAGAACGGCGGCGAGTGGTGGGACTGGTCGGCGTCGAAGGTCGCGGTCGAGCGGGCCCTGATGTACGGAGAGGTGGTGTGCACCGAGCGGCGCGGCTGGAAGCGGGTGTACGACCTGGCCGAGCGCGCGATCCCCGGCCCGCTGCTCCATGACGAGCTGGACGACCTGGAGTGTGTCCGGCGGCTGGTCGCGCTCGCGGGTAAGTCCCTGGGGGTGGGGACCCGTACGGACATCGCGGACTACCACCGCCTCAAGGCCGAGCAGTTCGACGCGGTCGTCGCGGACTCGGGCCTGGTCCCGGTCAAGGTCGAGGGCTGGTCCAAACCGGCCTGGGCGGATCCGGAGGCGCTGTCGTCCCCGCTGCGCGGCCGCCACCGTACGACGCTGCTCTCGCCGTTCGACTCACTGGTCTGGGAACGCGCCCGTACGGAGCGGATCTTCGGCTTCACCCACCGGCTGGAGGCGTACGTGCCGAAGCCCAAGCGGATCCACGGCTACTTCTCCATGCCGCTGCTGGCCGGCGGGAAGCTGGTGGGGCGGGTCGACCCCGCGCGGGAGGGCACCACCCTGGTGGCCAGGCAGATCTCCCTGGCCGACCGGAAGGCGGTGCGGCCGATGGCCGAGGCGCTGACCGAAGCCGCGGGCTGGGTGGGGTGCACGGACGTGCGGGTGGAGCGCATCAACGAACCGGAGCTGCGGGCTCCGCTGGCAGCGGCCCTGGCCGGGACACTGGACGCGGCCCGGTAGCGACCCCGGCCATCCACTCCCCAGCGGATGCCCCCCCAGCGGATGCGCTCAGCGGGTGCCCTCAGCGGATTTCGAGGATCTTCTCGCGCATCGCGTAGACCACGGCTTCCATCCTGGAGTGCAGCTGCAGTTTCTCCAGGATGTTGCGGACGTGGTTCTTCACGGTGTTCTCGGAGATGAACAACTCCTTGGCGATGTCCCGGTTGTTCATCCCGGTGGCCACCAGCTTCAGCACCTCCAGCTCACGCTCGGTGAGCCGCGGCGCCGGTACGAGCCTGCGCTCGTCGGTGCGCTGGATCATCGACTTGAACTCGGTGAGCAGCTTCGACGCCATGGAGGGGCTGATCTGGGACTGCCCGTCGGCCACCGCCCGGATCGCCGTCGCCACTTCGTCGGTCGAGATCTCCTTCAGGAGATAGCCGGTGGCCCCGGCCTTGATCGCCTCGTAGAGGTCGGCCTCCTCATCGCTGATCGTCAACATGATGATCTTCGCGCTGGGCGCCACCTCCTTGATGGAGGTACAGGCCTCGATGCCACCGCGCTTGGGCATCCGTACGTCCATCAGCACGATGTCGGGCAGCAGATCGGCGGCCTTGTCCACCGCTTCAGCGCCGTCACCCGCCTCGCCGACGACCTGGATGTCCTCCTCAGCCGCGAGAACGATCTCCAGACCGCGCCGGAAGAGCGCGTGGTCGTCCACCACCAGGACCCGGATCGGCTCCTTGCACGAAGCCCCACCATGGTCCGCCGCACCATGGTCCATGAGGTCCTCGTCCCGGTCGTGTGCGGGACCGAAGCGGTCCGCCATCGTTCCTCCCCCTGAAGCATGGGCCCGAAGTTCATGTACGACGTTCACCTACGACACCAACCGCAGCTCACAGAAGCCCGGTTGGCGCGTGCGCCCATGATTTCATGCCGGAACGACGGAACGGTGATCCCCAGCCCCGATCCCCCGCACCGATCCCTACCGCACGGCGGAGCCCCCGGCGCGCATATACACGTCCAGGGGCACCGCGACGGGTAATGGAGTCATCCGCCGAGCGCACCGCCGGCGCCGGCCGCCTCCATGTCGGCGAGCGGGTCGGTCGTCAGGTGGATGACACCGTAGTCGTAGGCGTGCCGCCGGTAGACGACACTGGGCTCCTTTGTCTCCGCGTCGACGAACAGATAGAAGTCGTGCCCCACCAGCTCCATCTCGTAGAGCGCCTGGTCGAGCGACATCGCTGCTGCGATATGCGTCTTCTCGCGTACCACCAGCGGTCCTTCGCCCTGGACTTCGAGCGAACCCATCCTGGTGGTCGGAATGGTCTGGGTCGCCAGGTCGGCGGTGAACTCACCGTTGCCGTTGATCGGCGCCGTGTCCGGCACCGCGTCGACGACTTCGGCCGCCGAAATGCGGCCCGCACCCCTCCTGTTGTGGCGCTTCTCGTTCTGCTTCCGCAGCCGCGCCTCCAACTTGCCTGTGGCCAGATCCAGCGCTGCGTACGGGTCGCCTGCCGCTGCCTCCGCCCGGATCACCGGGCCTCGGGAGTGCAGCGTGATTTCCACACGGTCCGAACGGTCGGCCTGCCTCGGATTGGGCTCCTTGGACACCTCGACGTCAAGGCTGATCACCTTGGCGTCCAGCTTCTGGATCTTCTCAATCTTCAGCTTCTCGGCGACGTGCTTGCGGAACCGCTCGGGTACCTCGGTCTTGCGGCCCTTGACGACGATGTCCACGCAGAACTCCGTTCCCGGATCGCTCCGCTCAGCGGCGGAGCAGCTCCCTCTTGCACCAGACCCCGGTGAGCACCGGAGTCTCGGACTTGGTGACTTTCACCTCCTCCTCCCCCGTCGGGAAGATCCCCACCCACACCAACCTCCGGCCTCGCAAGCATCCGGGTTTCCACGGAACCAGCAGAAACCGGAAAGTGCCATGCACGTCCGTGTATTCAAGTGAGCCACAGCTTTCGCCATTCCTCACAACCGAACATAGCTCGCTGGGACGGGTATCGGCACCTGCTACTCACGCGTACCCCCGTTCAGGTGGTTTTTCTCCCTCGCTACCTGCAACGATGCAAGTTAGCTATCAGTTCCGGTTTATTTCGAAAGACAACGGCGGTGCGGCGACGACCGCGGCCACCGGTTCCATGGCTCCGGCGAATTCCCGGCCGGGCACTGCCCGTACAGCACGCGCGGCCTCCACGAGTGATGCTCCGGTCGTCATGAGATCGTCCACCAACACCACCCTGCCCCCGTCCAGCAGCCCTACGCCCCCAGGCACCACTTCGAGTGCACCCGAGAGATTCGCCAGCCTCTGCGGGGCATCCAGACCCGCCTGGTCGGCCACCGCACGCCGCTGTCTGAGCGCCCCCAGCATCCGCGCCGGTGTACCGCTCCTGCGCAGCTCGGCCGAGGCGGCACAGGCGATCCGGCGGCCCGCGTCATGCCCCCGGGCCCGCACCGCACCGCGCGACGAGGGCACCGGGACGAGCAGCAGCGTCCCCTCACCCGCGCTCCGCCCTGCCGCGGCCCGCACCGCCGTGGCGAGCGCACGGCCGAGCACCCCCGCCAGCCCCAGCGCGCCCCGCTCCTTGTGCGCGAGCAGCACCGCCCGCACCGCGTCCTCGTACGCCGCGGCACCCCACACCGCCGGCAGCCCCGGCGGCTCGGGATCCGGTCTGGCCCTGCGCACCGGACCGCCGCAGAGAGCCTCGGCGCATTCCGCGCAGAGCGCCGTACGAGATCTTCCGCAGCCTCCGCATGCGCTCGGCAGCACCACTTCGGAGATTTCCTGCCACCACCCCCTCATGGCCTCTACTCTGCCAAGCAACGGAGCTTCCGGCCACCCCTGTGGATAACCGGGGCGGACGGCCACGGACACCTGCCGCATACAACTGTCCAGCGGTCATCCGGATACAACTGTCCAGCGCCATCCGGCGATCATCCGGCAGCGGTCCAGCAACAATGCCGAAGCCACCCGAAGCCCTTCCGAAGCCTTCCGGAAGCTATCCGGCTATCCGGAAGCCGCCTCCGGATAGCCGGTCCGTCCCGGACAGCCGCCTATCCGGGATAGACCGGCGACTTCCCTTCCTCCACCACGGTTTTCCAATTCGCACGCGGGGGAAGACGCACAATTCCGTCCTCGTCCGAGAGCGCCATCAGCGGCAGCCTGTCGTCGTCCGAAGCGGCGACGGCGGTGATCCGGTTGGCGCCCGGCAGCGGGTTCACACCGGAGACCGAACCGTCCGCCTGCATATAGCGCACCTGCTGCACCCCGCCGGCCTCCTTGCCGACCACCACGAGCCGGCTGCGCCCCGCCCAGGACACCGCCGTCACATCCGCCATCTGCGGTGCGGCCGGGCGCAGTTCGTCCACGACGGAGACCGTCGGGCTGTCGGCGCTGCCCTGCCGGACCACCCGGCCCACCTTCAGCGTCGTATGCCCGTCCTTCGTCAGCAGCAGCGCGATCCGTACCCCGTCGGACGACATCCGCAGCCCGGCGATATGCGCGCCGTCCAGCCCCAGTACCGGGACGGACTGCGGCTCGCCCGAACCGCCGGGGAACCGCAGCAGCTGCGGATTCGCCGGGTTCCGGTCAGCCACCCAGAGATCTCCGCATCCGTCCCAACTCGGGGCCGACAGACGGTTCTTCTTCTGCTTCGCATGGCTGGTGTACAGCTGCTCGGCCGTTTCGTCGCCGGAGACGATCGACGAAGTGGACAGCGTGCTGCTGTCCTTCGACACACCCGCCGCGCGGCGTTCGTCGCGCGCCACCGCAACCGTGCTCAGCGGCTTGGCGCCCGTGCCGAGCGGACCCTCGACAGGCTCGGGATCCGCCTTCCCCGAGCTGTCACCGCCGATGGCCTGCATCCGTACGAGCCGGCCCTTGGCATCCACGAAGTACTCGCCGGCCGGACTGCCCGATGTGTGGTCGGGCGCGTACTCCTGCGACTGGTCCGCGCTGAGCACACACAGCTGCGAGCCGTCCGTACGCTCCAGCTCCACCTGCTCGACCCGCATGGACGTCACATCGCGCAGCGTGAAGAGCAGTTGAGCCGCCATCTGCCGGCACTGCCCCTGCCCGACGCCCGACGCCTTCTCGTTGAGCGGCACTTTGAGGCCGTTACGGTCGTCGAGCGTCAGGGCCCGGACACCCTTCTTGAGCGCCGTTCCGACCGGGAAGCGCGAATTCGCCACAGGACGCAGCCAGTTGGTCGGCCCGTCCAGCAGAGAGGCGACCGTCTGCGTCAGTGGATCCATCCTCGTCTCGGGGTCGATGCCCTGACGGAGATAGACCGGGTCGGCGACAAGCCAGTTGCGGCCGGACGAGCCGCCGGGCGAACCGGACGCTCCCGACCCCCCGGACGTCCCGGATGCCCCGGACGGCACCGAGGCGAAGTAGTACTTGTTGACGGAGTGATAGTTGCGCTGGAAGTCGGAGAGGCTGAGCAGCAGACCGGCGGGCAGATCGTCGATACGCCACCCGCCGTTCTGATGCACCAGATGGATGGAGTTGCGGTACGTGCCCTTGTCGGGCTGGTACGCGTGCTGCTTGTCGACCACGGCGACTTCCGTGCCGCTCAGTTCGAAGGTGGAGGAGACCTGCGGAGCGTCCCGGTCGTTGGCCGGATTCGCCCGGCGCGTGGGCCCGTCGGCGAGCACCGTGGTCCGCGCGCCCGGATCCCACTTGTGCGACGCTTCCTTCGTCAGATACTTCCTGGCCGTGGCGAACTGCAGATCATCGCTGGTCATCGCCTCCAGGAAACCGTCCACGATCTCGGCCGGCGCGGCCCCCTCACGCGGCGGCACCGCATACACCTTGACCTGTGAGTCGCTGCGCTGCGAAGGATCGACGGCTTCGATGTCCCCGCTGTTCGGCATCGACGCACAGCCCGCCAGCAGCACGCCCCCGCAGCCGAGCCAGGCGTACGCCCTCAGTCCCCGTACGCCGCGGCTGCCCCCACGATCATCGCCCACGGGCGGTGTCCTCCCGGTCCGAAGCTTGCGTTGCACAGTCACCGGCCCTCGGCACCACCCGGGCACCGCTGCCCGGCAGTGCCGTCGGGTCGGCCGGTATCGCACGGGGCAGCGGCGGCAGCGGCGAACGGTCCGCACCGGACTGGGCCGGCACCGCGACCAGCCGCCCCGCCTCGGCCTGCGTGGCGCGGGCGCGGCGCGAGTCGTCGGGCTCCAGCGGTATCGGGGAGCCGCGCAGCGGTTCGTCCGCAGTACGCGGCAGGGTCAGCCGGAACTGTGAACCGCCACCCGGCTCGCCCCACGCCTGGAGCCAGCCACCGTGCAGCCGCGCGTCCTCGACGGCGATGGACAGACCGAGCCCGGTGCCGCCGGTCGTACGGGCCCGCGCCGGGTCGGCCCGCCAGAAACGGCTGAAGACCCGGGTCGCCTCGCCCGGCTTCAGCCCCACACCGTAGTCGCGCACGACGATCGCGACGGCGCCCCCCGCGACACCGAAGCGGACCACCACATCGTTGCCCTCGCCGTGCTCCACGGCATTGACGACGAGGTTGCGCAGCACACGCTCGATCCGCCGCGCGTCCACCTCGGCGACCACTGGCTGCTCGTCACCGACGACGCGGATCCGGCTGCCCTTGCGCTCCGCGAGCGGCTCGGCACCCGATATCACCCGGCGCACGGTCTCCCGCAGGTCGATCGGCTCCGCCTCCAGCGCAGCGGCGCCCGCGTCGAACCGGCTGATCTCCAGCAGATCCGCGAGCAGCGACTCGAAACGGTCGAGCTGATCGCCGAGCAGCTCGGCCGAGCGAGCGGTCACCGGGTCGAAGTCGCTGCGCGCGTCATGGATGACGTCGGCGGCCATCCGTACGGTCGTCAACGGGGTGCGCAGCTCGTGCGACACATCGGAGACGAAGCGGCGCTGCATCCGGGACAGCTCCTCCAGCTGCTGGATCTTCAACTGGAGGCTCTGCGCCATCTTGTTGAAGGCTTCGCCGAGCCGGGCGATGTCGTCCTCGCCCGTGACCTTCATCCGCTCCTGGAGACGCCCGGCAGAGAGCCGTTCGGCGATCCCGGCGGCCATCCGCACCGGCGTGACCACCTGACGCACCAGGAACCAGGCGATCGCCCCGAGCAGCACCACCACGAACAGCCCGGCGGTGGCCAGGGTGCGCTTCACCAGGCTGAGGGTCTTCTCCTCCTGCGAGAGCGGGAAGAGGTAGTAGAGCTGGTACGGCTTGTGGTCGATGTCCTCAAGACGCTGCCCCACGACCAGACCGGGCTCCGGCGCCCGCCCGTCGACGTACTTGATGTCCGTGTACGTCTTGTACGGCGCGGTGCCCTGGTCGACGCTCATGCGCAGCTTCTCGGAGACGCTGTCGGGGCTCACCTGGCCGGACGTACGCTCCCCGCCGTTGCCCGCACCCGTCTCCTCGGAGGCCGGGGCGAGGGTGACCACGTTGTACGCACCCTGACCGCCGCTGGCGAGCTGGGCCACGAGGTCGGTTCGCCACTGGCGGGAGTTGCTGGCCGCCCCGGTGTCGGCGGAGTCGCTGTCGGACACCGTCGTCGCGTTGGCCTTGTCCTTGGCGACCGTGAAACCACCCGCGGCCTGACTGACCGCGGCCTTCCCCTTGGCGTCCAGCAGACCGTTGCGCACCTGGCCGATGACGACGAATCCGAGCACCAGGACCACGCCCAGCGACATCAGCAGTGTGCCCGCGACCACCCTGAGCTGGATGTTCCGCCGCCAGAGGCGCACAGCGGGAAGCAGCGGACGGCGCACCCAGCGCGCGAAGAGCCGCAGCACATGACCGCCGGGCGCTCCGTCCTGGAGCAGCCGGCCACCCCGCAGAAAACGGTCGCCGAACCTGCGCAGCACGGCCGCCCGGCCGTCGGACGGACCTGACGACGCGGGCGGTGCGGTGAGCCGGGGCGCGTTCACCGCGGCTCCGGCAGCCCGCTCCGGCCGTGCTCCCGGCTCCCCGGGCGCCGGAGCGGCGCTGCTGCGGGCCATGTCAGCTCGGTCCGGCCTTGTATCCGACACCGCGGACGGTCACGACGATCTCCGGCCGCTCGGGGTCCTTCTCGACCTTCGAGCGCAACCGCTGTACGTGCACGTTGACCAGCCGGGTGTCCGCAGCATGGCGGTACCCCCACACCTGCTCCAGCAGCACCTCGCGGGTGAACACCTGCCAGGGCTTACGGGCCAGCGCGACCAGCAGATCGAACTCCAGCGGGGTCAACGCGATCGACTGCCCCTCCCGCTTCACGGAGTGACCGGCCACATCGATGACCAGATCACCGATCGCCAGCTGTTCCGGCGCGGGCTCCTCCGACCTCCTCAGCCTCGCCCTGATACGGGCGACGAGTTCCTTGGGCTTGAACGGCTTGACGATGTAGTCGTCGGCCCCGGATTCGAGCCCCACCACCACATCGACTGTGTCGCTCTTCGCCGTGAGCATCACGATCGGCACACCTGACTCGGCCCTGATCAGCCTGCAGACCTCGATGCCGTCCCGTCCGGGCAGCATGAGATCGAGCAGCACCAGGTCCGGCTTGGCCTCACGGAATGCAGCCAGTGCCTTGTCGCCGTCCGCTACAAATGACGGCTCAAAACCTTCACCACGCAGCACAATGCCGAGCATCTCGGCCAGTGCGGTGTCGTCATCGACGACAAGGACGCGTCCCTTCATACCGACATCATCCCATTAGCTAATCGTTACCTGGCGTGACCTGTCACACAATGCGGTGAGTGCGTCCCTGGTGACAGGGGATGCGATCCCCGATTCCGTGACGACGGCCGTCACGAGCTCGGGGGGTGTGACATCGAACGCGGGGTTGTACGCCTGCGTCCCCAACGGCGCCACCGGCACCCCGCCGCACTCGGTGACCTCCCCGCCCGCACGCTGCTCCACCTCGATGGACGCACCGTCCGGCGTGGACAGATCGACCGTGGTCGTCGGAGCGACGACCACGAACGGCACATGGTGGTACTTGGCCAGCACGGCCAGCGGATAGCTGCCCACCTTGTTGGCCACGGAGCCGTCAGCGGCGATCCGGTCGGCACCGATCAGCACGGCATCCACCTCGCCCGCCGCGAAGAGCGAACCAGCCGCGTTGTCGGTGAGCAGGGTGTACGCCATCCCGTTGCGGGCCGCCTCGTACGCCGTCAGACGCGCCCCCTGCAGCAGTGGCCGCGTCTCGTCCACCCACAGCCGCCGCAGACTGCCCGCGCGGTGCGCCGCCAGCGCCACGGCGAAAGCGGTGCCCTCACCGGCCGAGACCAGCGCCCCGGTGTTGCAGTGTGTCAGAATCCGGTGCCCGCCGCCCGGCAGCAGCTCATCGAGGAGCTCCAGGCCCCGGACCGCCATCTGCCGGCTGGCCTCGACGTCCTCCTGGTGCAGCGCCCTGGCTTCGGCGAGCGCCGCCGCCGCACCGGTGTCCGCACCGCCCCGGACAGCTGCCCGGTACACCTCGGCCACCCGGTGCACCCCGTACCCGAGGTTCACCGCCGTGGGCCGCGCACCCGCGAGGAGCGCCGCTGCCTCCTCCACGTCGTATCCCCGTACCGCCGCGAGCGCGACCCCGTACCCCCCGGCGACCCCGAGCAGCGGCGCCCCCCGGACAGCGAGTGTCCGGATCGCCCGGACCAGCGCGGGAACATCCGTGCACACCAGCTCGACCTCTTCACCGGGCAATCGAGTCTGGTCGAGCAGCACGACGACCGGCCCCTCCGGCCCCTCGGGCGGCTCGTCCCAGCGAAGCGAAGGAAGCATGGGCGGCCCCGCGCCCAGCGGGGTTTGCTCGTCCTGATCAGCCATCCGCACAGTCTGCCCCGTGTGGCACCGACAATTGAAGGTGCAAAGGAGATACAGCAGCGGCTCCGCTGCCACACCCCGCATGACACGATGGCTGCCGACCTGCTGCCTCGACGCACGGACGGGCATGCGGCGGACAGGCATGATGAAGGAGCGACAATGAACGACTCTCCGGGCTGGGCCTCGCCCGGATCCGCCCCCTCCGACGGACAGGAGCCGGGCGTCCCCCGCCCCGCCGAGCCGACCGGCCAGGGAGAAGCCGCTCCGAAGTGGTCCAGCAATCAGCCGCCTGCCGCGCAGTGGACTCCGCCGAGCCCGGCTCCCGTACCACCGCAGCAGACGTCCCGCCGGGGCCCGCGCGCGCAGTCCGGTAACGGCGGCGGCCGGCAGAACACCGGCTGGGGCGGACCGCCGCAGAACGGCTGGGGATATCAGCAGCCGGTCGTGGCCAAGCCGGGCATCATCCCGCTCAGGCCGCTCGGCGTGGGAGAGATCCTCGACGGCGCGGTGTCGACGATGCGCGCCCACTGGCGCACGGCACTCGGCCTCACGATCGGCGTGGCAGCCGCCGTCCAGCTCTGCTCGATCCTCGTCCAGCACTACCTGCTCCCCGAGCCCACCCAGATCGACAGCGGGGCCGGCCCCACAGAGCAGCTGCACCAGAGCGTGGACTCGCTGCGGACGACCCTGATCGGCCTGGGACCGCTGTACGCGATCACGCTGATCGGGACGATCTTCACCACCGCGGTACTGACCATGGTCGTCAGCCGCTCCGTGCTGGGCCGCCCGGTGACGCTCGCCGACGCCTGGCGCGAGGCCAGGCCTCAGCTCTCCCGGTTGGTGGGGCTGAGCCTGCTGCTGCCCGTCGCCTACGCCGCGGTGATGACGGTCGGTCTTCTTCCCGGCCTCCTGGTCGGTGGCTCCGAGGGTGCCGGACTCGCCGCCCTCGGCGGGCTCGCCGCGGTCGTCGTGGTCGTCTGGCTGTGGATCTGCTTCAGCCTGGCCGGACCCGCACTGATGCTGGAGCGACAGGGCATCGCGGCGGCGCTGCGCCGCTCGGCGAAGCTGGTGAAGGGCGTCTGGTGGCGCATCTTCGGGATCACACTGCTGACTCTGCTGCTGACCGCCCTCGTCTCGGGACTCATCGATCTGCCGTTCAACGCGGCCGCCACGATGGCCGACGGCAAGAGCGTCAGCGACCTTGTCTCCAGCAGGGCTCCGGAGTTCGGCTGGCCGTACCTGATCATCAGCGGCATCGGCGCGACGCTCACGGCGGCGCTCACCTACCCCTTCACCGCCGGCGTGACGGTGCTCCTCTACGTCGACCAGCGCATCCGCCGCGAGGCACTCGACATCGACCTCGCACGATCCGCGGGCGTACCCGGCTACGAACCCTCCGGGAGCTGACCCGCCGCGGTACCGGCACTCCTCTTCGAAGAGCCCCAGCAAGCCCCCAGTGGGCGCGCTGGGGCTCTCGTCGTCGGAGCCTCGACGAGACGTCCCATACGGCGGCCGCATCGCCGACGACCAGGCACACCTGCACCTCAGCGAGCCGGACGGGGGCAGCACGCGCGGGCACCTTGGACGCTGTGTACGAGGTACGAGGTACGAGGTACGAGGGTTCCAGGCCGGCGCACAGGGCCCAGGAAGGAGTTAGCCCGACCGCATGGCAGAAGGGCTCAGCAGACCGACTCCAGAAAGGGGGAAGGCCAGCGGCCAGGTACCGGCTGCCTGGGAGTGAACTGCACGTGGACGCAAAAATGCCTCAACCCCGAGCTATTACAGCTCGGGGTTGAGGCTAAAAATTGTTCGGCGGCGTCCTACTCTCCCACAGGGTCCCCCCTGCAGTACCATCGGCGCTGAAAGGCTTAGCTTCCGGGTTCGGAATGTAACCGGGCGTTTCCCTAACGCAATGACCACCGAAACACTATGAAATTAACCAACACCGGATACAACACAGTCGTTCGTTATTTCAGAACTAACACAGTGGACGCGAGCAACTGAGGACAAGCCCTCGGCCTATTAGTACCAGTCAGCTCCACCCGTTACCGGGCTTCCACATCTGGCCTATCAACCCAGTCGTCTACTGGGAGCCTTAACCCCTCAAAGGGGGTGGGAATACTCATCTCGAAGCAGGCTTCCCGCTTAGATGCTTTCAGCGGTTATCCTTTCCGAACGTAGCCAACCAGCCATGCCCTTGGCAGGACAACTGGCACACCAGAGGTTCGTCCGTCCCGGTCCTCTCGTACTAGGGACAGCCCTTCTCAATATTCCTACGCGCGCAGAGGATAGGGACCGAACTGTCTCACGACGTTCTAAACCCAGCTCGCGTACCGCTTTAATGGGCGAACAGCCCAACCCTTGGGACCGACTCCAGCCCCAGGATGCGACGAGCCGACATCGAGGTGCCAAACCATCCCGTCGATATGGACTCTTGGGGAAGATCAGCCTGTTATCCCCGGGGTACCTTTTATCCGTTGAGCGACAGCGCTTCCACAAGCCACTGCCGGATCACTAGTCCCGACTTTCGTCCCTGCTCGACCCGTCGGTCTCACAGTCAAGCTCCCTTGTGCACTTACACTCAACACCTGATTGCCAACCAGGCTGAGGGAACCTTTGGGCGCCTCCGTTACTCTTTAGGAGGCAACCGCCCCAGTTAAACTACCCATCAGACACTGTCCCTGATCCGGATCACGGACCGAGGTTAGACATCCAGCACGACCAGAGTGGTATTTCAACGACGACTCCACAACCACTGGCGTGGCCGCTTCAAAGTCTCCCACCTATCCTACACAAGCCGAACCGAACACCAATATCAAACTGTAGTAAAGGTCCCGGGGTCTTTCCGTCCTTCTGCGCGAAACGAGCATCTTTACTCGTAGTGCAATTTCACCGGGCCTATGGTTGAGACAGTCGAGAAGTCGTTACGCCATTCGTGCAGGTCGGAACTTACCCGACAAGGAATTTCGCTACCTTAGGATGGTTATAGTTACCACCGCCGTTTACTGGCGCTTAAGTTCTCAGCTTCGCAACCCCGAAAGATCACTAACCGGTCCCCTTAACGTTCCAGCACCGGGCAGGCGTCAGTCCGTATACATCGCCTTACGGCTTCGCACGGACCTGTGTTTTTAGTAAACAGTCGCTTCTCGCTGGTCTCTGCGGCCACCCCCAGCTCATGGAGTAAATCCAATCACCAAGAATGGCCCCCTTCTCCCGAAGTTACGGGGGCATTTTGCCGAGTTCCTTAACCATAGTTCACCCGAACGCCTCGGTATTCTCTACCTGACCACCTGAGTCGGTTTAGGGTACGGGCCGCCATGAAACTCGCTAGAGGCTTTTCTCGACAGCATAGGATCATCCACTTCACCACAATCGGCTCGGCATCAGGTCTCACCCACATGTCATCCGGATTTACCTGGATAACGGGCTACACCCTTACCCCGGGACAACCACCGCCCGGGCTGGACTACCTTCCTGCGTCACCCCATCGCTTACCTACTACCACCTTGGTTCAGCGGCTCCACCACTCCCCTTTCCCCGAAGGGTCCAGGACGGCTTCACGGCCTTAGCATTAGAGGATTCAGTATTGGGCGTTTCAAAGCGGGTACCGGAATATCAACCGGTTGTCCATCGACTACGCCTGTCGGCCTCGCCTTAGGTCCCGACTTACCCTGGGCAGATCAGCTTGACCCAGGAACCCTTAGTCAATCGGCGCACACGTTTCTCACGTGTGTATCGCTACTCATGCCTGCATTCTCACTCGTGAACCGTCCACAACTCGCTTCCGCGGCTGCTTCACCCGGCACACGACGCTCCCCTACCCATCCCAGCCCCCGTTAGGGGTATGTGCTGGAATGACACGACTTCGGCGGTACGCTTGAGCCCCGCTACATTGTCGGCGCGGAATCACTTGACCAGTGAGCTATTACGCACTCTTTCAAGGATGGCTGCTTCTAAGCCAACCTCCTGGTTGTCTCTGCGACTCCACATCCTTTTCCACTTAGCGTACGCTTAGGGGCCTTAGTCGATGCTCTGGGCTGTTTCCCTCTCGACCATGGAGCTTATCCCCCACAGTCTCACTGCCGCGCTCTCACTTACCGGCATTCGGAGTTTGGCTAAGGTCAGTAACCCGGTAGGGCCCATCGCCTATCCAGTGCTCTACCTCCGGCAAGAAACACACGACGCTGCACCTAAATGCATTTCGGGGAGAACCAGCTATCACGGAGTTTGATTGGCCTT
>NZ_JAPEPC010000001.1:3830000-4650000 GCF_026340465.1 Streptomyces sp. NBC_01306 | reverse complement strand
TCGGACGACAGCTGCGTCCACTTCTGCGGGTTCTCGCCCAGGGTGCGGTTGAGGAGCTTGAGGATGTAGCTGTACTCCTCGCTGTCCGCGGTCGCCGGGTCCGGGGCCGCGCCGGCCTTCTCGAACTCGACGCCCTTGTGGACCAGGAGGGTGGCGTCACCGCCGTCGTCGAGGATCATGTTCGGGCCGCCGGTGGGGGTGTTCGGCCAGGTCAGTGCCTGCTCCGTGCACCACCAGTACTCCTCCAGGCTCTCGCCCTTCCACGCGAACACCGGCACGCCCGCAGGCGCCTCCGGGGTGCCCTTCGGGCCGACCGCGATCGCCGCGGCAGCGTGGTCCTGGGTGGAGAAGATGTTGCAGGAGGCCCAGCGGACCTCGGCGCCGAGAGCGACCAGGGTCTCGATCAGCACGGCCGTCTGCACCGTCATGTGCAGCGAACCGGTCACGCGAGCACCGGCCAGCGGCTGCGCCGCGGCGTACTCCTTGCGGATCGACATCAGACCCGGCATCTCGTGCTCGGCGAGCGTGATCTCCTTGCGCCCGAAGGCGGCCAGCGAAAGATCCGCGACCTTGAAGTCCTGGGTGATGGCGTCGGTCGTCATACGAGCTGCTCCTCGGAAGGTTGGTCGAGGGTGATGGGCTGGATGCTGCGGCGACGGGCGAAAAGGCACACGAATGCCCGAGCGCTCGCGGCGCAGTCCGTCGGAGGCCCTCTCTCCCTCGGCCGGTCCGCAGGACGGACCGCCCGACCGCCATCAGCAGCGACGTCTGGCTCCCGTCGAATCTACACCGATCGGCCCAGCGACCCCCAGCCCACCGGGGGGTCCGGCTGAAATCCGTACCTCGGGACGAGCCTCGGGACAGGCCGCCGACCGTGCGTCGGAGCGATTCCGTGGCAGGGCCGCCGGGGCGTGCGCGGCTCCGGTCCTCGTCAGTGGTGCGGTACCGGTGACGGGCCGCCCGGGGTCGCCTTCGAGTCTTCGCCCGCCGCGGCCTCCGCCTCGCTGTAGATGTCCGGTTCCAGGTAGATCACCCGGGCGATCGGGACGGCTTCGCGGATACGGGCCTCCGCTGCGTTGATCGCGCGGGCCACTTCCGCCGCTGTGTCATCGTGCTGGACCGCGATCTTGGCGGCCACCAGGAGTTCCTCGGGACCGAGGTGCAGCGTGCGCATGTGGATCACGGAGGTGACGGTGTCGTGGTCGACGATGGCTTCCTTGATCTTGTCGACCTCCTCGGTGCCCGCCGCCTCACCGAGCAGCAGGGACTTGGTCTCCGCTGCCAGGACGATCGCGATCAGGATGAGCAGGGTGCCGATGCAGAGCGTGCCGATGCCGTCCCAGACGCCGTTGTCGGTCGCCACGGCCAGTCCGACGCCGGCCAGTGCGAGGACCAGACCGATCAGTGCGCCGAAGTCCTCCAGCAGCACCACCGGAAGCTCGGGGGCCTTGGCGCGGCGGATGAACTGGGCCCAGGAGAGCGTGCCGCGTGTCTGATTGGACTCCTTGATCGCCGTACGGAAGGAGTAGCCCTCCGCGATGAGCGCGAAGACCAGGACGCCGACCGGCCAGTACCAGTTGTCCAGCGAGTGCGGGTGCTTGACCTTCTCGTATCCCTCGTAGACCGCGAACATCCCGCCGACCGAGAAGAGCACGATCGAGACGAGGAAGGCGTAGATGTAGCGCTCACGGCCGTAGCCGAAGGGGTGCTGCGGGGTTGCCTCGCGCTGGGCCTTCTTGCCGCCGAGGAGCAGCAGCCCCTGGTTGCCCGAGTCGGCGAGTGAGTGGACGCTCTCTGCGAGCATCGACGACGAGCCACTGAAGAGGAACGCCACGAACTTCGCTACCGCGATCGAGAGGTTGGCGCCGAGCGCCGCCACGATCGCCTTGGTTCCACCTGACGCACTCATGGGTGGACGTGTTCCCTTCGTCGGTGCCGCGGCCTTGGTGCCGCTATTCGGCCGCACATTGTTGCATCAGGCCACAACAGTGGCGCGGTAGACCGTCCCCGTACCGCTCAGGGTGACGGCCTCGCCCGCCGGTACGAACACCGACTGACCCGGTGTCAGGGCGAGTTCGCCCGCGCGCGGAGCGCCTGCCGTGCAGAGCAGGATCTGCGCGGTGGCCGCGGGCAGCGGGAGGGGCAGAGCGTCCTCGGCGCGTACGTAGCGCGAGAGCCGGAACTCGTCGATCGGGGTCTCGTACAGCTCCTCGCCGTCCGGGGCCGCTTCCGGGCGCAGGATGCCGGGTTCGGTCGCCTCGAAGCGGACGATACGGAGCAGTTCGGGGACGTCGACGTGCTTCGGGGTCAGACCGCAGCGGAGCACGTTGTCCGAGTTCGCCATGATTTCGACACCGAGGCCGTTGAGGTAGGCGTGCGGGATGCCGGCGCCGAGGAACAGTGCTTCACCTGGCTGGAGTTGTACGTAGTTGAGCAGCATCGCGGCGATGACGCCCGGGTCGCCGGGGTAGTGGTGGGCGAGCGAGGCGTACGGGGCGTGGGCGCCGCCGAGGCGTTCGGCCGCGGCGGCGGCCTCGGTGACCGTGGTCTTCATCCCGGCGGGGTCCGCGGACAGGACGGCTGTCAGGACCTCGCGCAGCGCCGCCTCCTCGGGGTGTGCGTGCAGGATGTCCACGTACGGCTTGAGCGAGTCCACGTCGAGAGCGGCCAGCAGGTCGGCCGATTCGGCGGGGGCGCGGAAGCCGCAGAGGCCGTCGAAGTGGGTGAGCGCGCAGATGAGTTCGGGCTTGTGGTTGGCGTCCTTGTAGTTGCGGTGCGGGGCGTCGATCGGGACGCCGCGGCGCTCCTCGTCCGCGTATCCCTCCTTGGCCTGGGCGAGGTCGGGGTGGACCTGGAGGGAGAGCGGGGCTCCGGCCGCGAGGATTTTGAACAGGAAGGGCAGTCGCGGGCCGAACTTCGCTACCGCCGGCGCACCCAGTTCGGCTTCGGGGTCCGTTTCGATGACGGCCGAGAGCGCCTGGTCACCGGTACCGCGGTCGATACGGGACGGGGCTCCGGGGTGGGCGCCCAGCCACATCTCGGCCTGCGGCTCGCCGGTGGGTTCGGTGCCGATGAGGGCCGGGATGGCAGTGGTCGAACCCCAGGCGTAGGGGCGCACGGTGTTGGCGAGGCGGTCCATGAGGCTACTTTCCGGGCTGCTGAGGACGGCGGGTACGGGTCGCCCGGCGGGCGTTCGGGGGTGGTGCTGTACGGGGTGCGGCGGTTCTCGCGCCCGGGTGCACTCGGGTGCGCGGGGTGCGCGGGGTGCGATCGGGTGCGAGAGCCCGGGGTGTTCTCGTTCAGGCCGTGGCAAGAGCGGTGTAGGCGGCGGCGAAGTCGGTGACCGCGAGGAGCTCCGCGAGGCATTCCAGCTCGCTGCCCTCCGCCGGTTCGAGCTCGCTGATCGGGGTGTCCTGGGCGAGGGCGATCTCGCGGGCGGCCGGGGCCGCGGTGAGGCCCCCAGCCGGGCGGTCGCGGACGAGCACCACCCGGGCGTGCAGCGCCTGCGGGTCGTCCACCCGGTCACGGAAGAAGTCGTCCGGGTCGGCGTCGCCCGCGAAGGGGCCGACGAGCAGCGCGCCGTGCGCGGGCAGGGCCTCGGGCAGTTCGGCGGCGAGAGCGGGGCGGCCCGCCAGCTCGGTCAGTACGGCGGCGAAGCGGCGGCCGACGGGGGCCGCGGAGGCGCCTTCGGTCCAGATGAGCGGGAGGGAGTCGGCGAGTTCCGACGCCAGGGTCTTGGCCGGGTTGCTGTAGGTGGCGATGGCCGGACCGCAGCGTTCCGCCGTGCTGTCCAGGCGGTCGGCCACGCGCTGCAGGGTCTCGGGCGGTGCCGTGACCAGGCCGACCCGGTCGAGCAGGACCAGCAGCGGGGTGAGCAGGGCCCACAGCGCACCGGGGCCGACCCCGGTGAACGGCACCTCGGTCTCCTCCTCGTACGGTGCTTCGGCCATCGGTACGACGAGGCCGTGCGCCCCGTTGACCGCCTCGGTCAGCGGCGACCGGCGCGGGGCGACGCCGACGACCGTGCAGCCGCGCCGGTACGCCTGTTCCGCGAGGAGCGCGAGGCCCGGCTCCGAGCCGTCGGCGGTGACGACGAGCAGCAGGTCCACGGAACCGGCCCAGCCGGGCAGGGCCCAGCGCAGTGCGCCGGCGGCGGGGGCCACTCCCGTGGGGTGGAGCCGGGTGACGGGGGCCGCAGCACCCGCCAGGGCGGTGAGCAGGTCGGCCACACCGGTCGCGGCGGCGCCGGAACCGGCGACGAGTACGGCGCGGGGCCGTCCTTCCGGGTTCAGGTCGGCGAGGCCGGCCTCGGCCGCGTTCCGGGCGGCGGTACGGACACGGGCTCCGGCCTCGGCTGCGCCGCGGAGGAGTCCGCGGCGGTCGGCTCGGGCCAGGGCTTCCGGGGCGTCGAGCAACGACTCGTCGAGCATCGGGGTCTGCCTCCGATTCGCCTTGCGTACGGGTGCGTGCGTGGGGCGGGGCGCCTTATGCGGGCCGGCGGGCCTCGTCGACGAGCAGGACCGGGATGCCGTCGCGGACGGGGTACGCGAGTCCGCACTCCTTACCGGTACAGATCAGCTCCGGGTTCTCCTCAGCTGCCGACTGGTCGTTGAGCGGGGAGTGGCAGACGGGGCAGGCGAGGATCTCCAGGAGACCGGCTTCGAGCGGCATGGGGGTGGTCCCTTCGAACATACGGTTTGGGCCAGGTCAGCGTACCGCCGGGGCGGGGCGGGTGCGGGGCATCGGGGCGGTTCGGGTGGGGCGGGTGGGAGCGGGGGTGCGGCCGGCGGAGGGGGCGGGTGCCGCCCCCGTCGGCCAGTCCCGTCGGCCAGTCCCGTCGGCCGCCCCCGTCGGCCGGTCTCGTCAGCCGGTCCTGTCGGTGATGCCGTCAGCCGGTCCCGCGTACCAGCCCGAGGACCTCGTCGCGGACCCCGGCCATCGTCGCCTCGTCCCGTGCCTCGACGTTCAGTCTCAGCAGCGGCTCGGTGTTGGACGGGCGGAGGTTGAACCACCAGTCCGCGGACGTCACCGTCAGACCGTCCAGGCCGTCCGTCATGATGCCGTCACGGTGTTCGTACGTCTCCCGTACCAGCGCCGTGGTGGCCGCCTGGTCGGTGACCTCGGAGTTGATCTCGCCCGAGCCGGTGTAGCGGTCGTACGGCGCGACCAGCTCCGAGAGCGTGCCGGGCTGGTTGCCGAGGGCGGCCACGACGTGGAGCGCCGCGAGCATGCCGGTGTCGGCGTTCCAGAACTCGCGGAAGTAGTAGTGCGCCGAGTGCTCGCCGCCGAAGATCGCCCCGGTCGTGGCCATCTCCTGCTTGATGAAGGAGTGCCCCACCCGGGTGCGGACGGGGGTGCCGCCGTTCTCCCGTACGACCTCGGGGACCGACCAGGAGGTGATCAGGTTGTGGATGACCGTGCCGCCGGGGTGCGCGGCCAGTTCGCGGGCGGCCACCAGGGCGGTGATGGCGGACGGCGAGACGCCCTCTCCGCGTTCGTCGATGACGAAGCAGCGGTCCGCGTCCCCGTCGAAGGCCAGGCCCAGGTCCGCGCCGGTCTCGCGGACCTTCGCCTGGAGGTCGACGAGGTTCGCCGGGTCCAGCGGGTTGGCCTCGTGGTTGGGGAATGTCCCGTCCAGCTCGAAGTAGAGGGGGACCACGTCGAGCGGGAGCGGGGCGAGCACCGTGGGGACCGTGTGGCCGCCCATGCCGTTCCCCGCGTCCACCACGACCTTCAGCGGGCGGATCGCCGAGAGGTCGACCAGGGAGAGGAGGTGGGCCGCGTACTCCTTCAACGTGTCACGCTCGGTGACAGTTCCCGGAGTTGGCGCGGGCTCGGGGGCGCCCGTGGCGGACCAGGTCTCCACGAGCGTACGGATCTCCGCGAGGCCCGTGTCCTGCCCGACCGGCGAGGCCCCGGCGCGGCACATCTTGATGCCGTTGTACCGGGCCGGGTTGTGCGAGGCCGTGAACATCGCTCCCGGCAGGTCGAATTGCCCGGACGCGAAGTACAACTGGTCGGTCGAGCAGAGGCCGATGAGGGTGACGTCCGCACCGCGCGCCGCCGCACCGCGCGCGAAGGCTCCGGACAGACCGGGCGACGAGGGGCGCATGTCGTGGCCGACGACGATCGCCGACGCTTCCGTCACCTGCACGAAGGCGGCCCCGAACAGCTCGGCGAGCGACTCGTCCCACTGGTCGGGCACGACACCTCGTACGTCGTACGCCTTCACGACCTGCGACAAATCGACAGCACCAGCCACGTCGGTCCTCCTGAATATCCGCTCTGTCCGCTACGGGCCCATCACCCATCAAACTACCTGGGAGAATCGGGACTCTCCGCACATCGGAGCGGCAGCCCGGCGCGCGCCGGGGGGAAGCGCGCCCTCACGGCAGCATCCAGCCCAGGAGCGCCGTGCTCTGTGCCATGACGATCAGACACATCACCAGCAGCAGTCCGAGAGTCCACGGCAGCACCCTGCGCAGCAGATCTCCCTCCTGCCCCTTGAGACCCACGGCCGCGCAGGCGATGGTCAGGTTCTGCGGGGAGACCATCTTGCCCAGGACCCCGCCCGAGCTGTTGGCGGCCGCGAGTAGTTGCGGGGAGAGCCCGGACTCATGGGCTGCGGAGACCTGGAGTGCGCCGAAGAGGGCGTTGGACGAGGTGTCGGATCCGGAGACGGCTACCCCGAACCAGCCGAGTACGGGTGAGAGGAAGGCCAGTCCGGCGCCCGCCGCCGCGACGAAGTGGCCGATGGTGGCGGCCTGTCCGGAGAGGTTCATGACATAGGCGAGAGCCAGGACGGAGGTGACCGTGAGGATCGCGTACCGCAGTTCGTGCACGGTCGCCGCCCACTCCCGGAGCGCGGGCCCCGCCCGTACTCCGATGACCGCCGCCGTCAGCACCCCCGCGAAGAGGACCAGCGTCCCGCCGGTGGAGATGAGCGGGAGTGAGAAGGCGTTGCCCGGGACCGGTTTGCCGCCCGGGCCCGCGACGTTGAGGAACGGCCAGTCGAAGAGCCGGGTCGCGCCGTCGAACAGCCGCTTCACGGGCGGGATCTGGGCGAGCGAGAAGACCACGACGATCAGCCCGTACGGGGCGTAGGCGCGCACCACTTCGCGCCGCGGGTCCGCCTGGTCGAGGTCCTGGCTGCGTTCGCCGGTGAGTACGGCGGCCCTCACCGGTTCAGCGACCGGCCTGCGGGCGCCGGGGACCGCCAGCAGGGCCGCGGCACCGGCCAACGCGGCCAGGATGTCGGCGAGCTGGACGGAGACGAAGTTCGACGCGGCGAACTGGGCGGCTGCGAAGGCGACTCCGCAGACGAGCGCGGGCGCCCAGGTCTCGCGGAGTCCGCGCCTGCCGTCCACGATCACCACGAGCAGCAGCGGCACGACGAGGGCGAGCAGCGGAGTCTGCCGGCCGACGACCGAGGCGACCGTGTCCAGCGGCAATCCGCTGACCTGTGCGAGCGTCACCACGGGTGTGCCCATGGCGCCGAAGGCGACCGGTGCGGTGTTGGCGACGAGCGCGACGACCGCCGCGCGCGTCGGATCGAAGCCGAGTGCCACCAGCATCACCGCGCAGATCGCCACCGGGGCCCCGAATCCGGCGAGCGCTTCGAGGAGCGCGCCGAAGCAGAAGCCGATGACGAGGGCCTGGATGCGGGGGTCGTCGGAGAACCGGCCGAAGGAGCGCCGCAGGATGTCGAAGTGCCGGGTGCGGACCGTCATCCGGTACACCCAGAGGGCGTTGACGACGATCCACAGGATGGGGAAGAGACCGAAGAGCGCCCCCTGCGCGCCCGAGGAGAGCGTCTGGCCCAGCGGCATCCCGTACGCGATCAGCGCGACCAGGACGGCGACGGCCAGCCCGGTCAGGCCGGCCCAGTGGGCTTTCATCCGTACGGCGCCGAGCAGCGCCATGACGGTGAGCAGCGGCAGAGCGGCGACGAGGGCGGACAGGGCGAGCGAATCGGCTATGGGTTCCAGCGGCTGCACAAACACAGGGCCTCGATCCTCACGGGTGGAGGAATGCTCATGTTCATGGCAACCGGAAGTCAATGATCCGGACGGGATGCGGGCCACGGGATCCCGCCCGGGCCGCGAGGGCCCGGGAAGCGGGGAGGGAGAGCCGGGTCAGGACTCCGGAGAGCGCAGTACGCGGAGGTGGCCGCGGCGCCCGCTCTCGGCCGGAGCGGCCTGGCGTGCGCCGCCACCGGGCTCGGGCGCGCGCTCGTGCGGTCTGGCGGCTTCCCGTACGGCGTTGGCGAGCGCTTCGAGATCGTCACCGCTGGGCCTGGCGGGGGCCGAACCGTCGGTGAGACGGACGACCTCCCAGCCGCGCGGGGCGGTCAGCCGCTCGCCGTGCTCGGCGCACAGGTCGTAGCAGTGGGGCTCAGCGTAAGTCGCGAGCGGACCGAGAACCGCGGTCGAGTCGGCGTAGACGTACGTCAGCGTCGCGACGGCGGGGCGGCCGCACGCAGTGCGAGAACAGCGACGTACAGGGCTCACGGTATTGGACGGTACCGCACTCTTGAGCGGGCCGCGACGACTCGCCCCGGCGTCACTCCACCGTGTCGTGGCACGGAGCCTGCCCCGCCCGGCCCGGCGGCAACTCGCTTGACCTGCACGGGTACAGGCGCATACAGCGAGTGACGAATCGAATCCAGTCATTCGCCCGTCGATATCCAGTCAGCCGGAGCGAGATCACCGGTCGAAAGCAGCTGGGCCACCGATCGTGAACGTGTCCGGAACGCTCATCCCGCGACATGCCGGCTGCGCCGCGGCCGTCGGCCTCGCCGCATCACACGTCGCGTCGTACGGAGAGCTACCCTGCGTCAGTGATGGACAGCTCACTTCCGCCCCAGCCCGCCGAGCCCCGGCCGCGCCGCCGCGACCGGCACGGCCGGGGGATGCGCGGGCCCGTGGCCCCGCCGCAGGTTCCGCTCTCGACCAGCCGCGGGGACTCCTTCCGCGATCTTGTCGCGGACTCCGTCGAGCGCCTGGAACGGCGCTGGCCCCAACTCTCCGAAGTCGACTTCCTGGTGCTCGACGTCCCGCGGATCGAGGGCGCCGAAAGCGTCGACGAGTGGCCCGGCGAGACATCGGTGCCGCTGGGCAGCGCGGTCTCCGCGGAGAAGGACCGGCCCGCGCAGATCGTCGTCTACCGGCGCCCCGTCGAGATCCGCACCAAGAACCGCGACGAGCGGGCGCTGCTGGTGCACGAGGTCGTCGTGGAGCAGGTCGCCGAACTGCTCGGCCTGGCACCGGAGTCGGTCGATCCGCGGTACGGACAGGACTGACGGTCCGCCGGACGGACGGTACTGGCGGTACGGACAACACGGACGGTACGGACACGACCGGACGCGGCCGGGCCCGCCGTTTCCGTTCGGCGGGCCCGGCCTCCTCGTTCAGTCGTCCAGCAGTGACAGGTCCTGCTGGGCACGCGGCACCGAGACCGTCCCCCGGTCGTCGGGGAGCGTCTGCACCGTGAACATCGGGATCCCGTCCTGCGGGAGTTCGAGCATCCGCGAGGCGTAGAACCGGCCGCTGCCCGCCATCGGCTCGACGGTCAGTGCGTACGAGCCCTTGAGCCCGGGCGGCGGGGTCGGCTTGACCGCGAGCGTCGTACCGCCCTTGACCGTGTACGTCTTGACGGCCGAGGAACCGCCGCCGCTGCCCGGCGACGAGGTGACCTTCACCTTGGCCGTGGCGCCCGGGGCGACCAGCGAAAGCACCGAGCCCTTGGAGCGGTTGTCGGCCACCGATGCCCGATCGCCCACCGGCGCGGTCGCCGGGATGAAGGCGACCTCCTGCTTGTTGCCCTTTCCGCGTACCACGCGCAGGGCGGCCACCACGGGCGTCTTGCTGCCGCCCGACGGGGAGAGCACCAGTGACCCCGCCGCGCCCCTGGTCACGGCACCCAGGTCGGCGGAGGAGGTCATGCCCGCCTTGAGGTGCAGCGTCTCGTGTCCGGCCGGGGTGATCGTGCCGTCGGCGCCGGCCAGCTGGACCTTGAGGTCCGTGTCGTCCGAGCCCGGGGCGAGCGCCACCAGCCGTACGGAGGTGGCGTCCGCCGGGATCCCGGGGATGACCAGCTTGTCGGCCGGGGCGGTGGAAGCGGGCAGCCAGTCGCTGCCGAGCTTGTTGTCCAGGGACTGCACCACGGCGCCGACCCGGCCGGTACGGGTGCTGACATGGACGGTCAGGTTGTCGGCGGGGTCGGGCGTCAGTGTCGAGAGCAGGACCGGAACCGTCGACTTCGCGGGGACCGTGATCCCCTCCCCCACCTCGGACTTGATGGCGCCGTCCTTGCCGTACAGCTCGATGTCGGCGACGGCCGCGCTGTCGTCGGGGTTGGTGAGGTGCACATAGTCCTGGCGGGAGGCCGCCGTGCTGGCACCGGGGAACCAGAAGTCCGTGTCCGGTGCTGTGCAGTTGGTGCCGAGCACGCCGCGTGAGCCGCCGGCGTCGACCGTCGTGGTCTGCTGGACGGTCCAGCCGGGGGCCAGTGGGCCGTCCGCCGAACCGATCAGAGCCGGTGAGTCGCCGCCGGACTCCTTGTCGACGACGGGCTTGCCCGGCTGCTTGAGCGAGACCACGGGCTTCCCCGGGTCGGGTGCGCCGCCCTTGCCCTTGGCGTTCTTCTTCCCGTCCGTCCCGGCGCCGGTGACCGACGGCAGCAACTGGGCGGACCCGGCGGACCCGCCGCCCTTCCCGGCCGGGGTGAAGGCGGTGTACGACGTCTCGGCGACATCGGACGTGCTGGGCGCCGGGCAGACCAGGCTGGAGCGCTCGACGGGCAGCCTGGCGGCGGGCTGCTGCGTGGTGGCGGCGTCCGACGGTGCGGCGACCACGGCGAAACCGGTGATGACCGCGAGGGCTGCGACGGCCGCCGCGAGGGCGATGGCGGTGCGGTTCACTGGTTGCTCCCGTCGGGGCGGTGCTCGTTCTCGTCGAGGTAGGGCGGCTGCTGCGGGTGCTGGACATAGCCGTACGGGTCGTACTGGCCGTCGGGCTGCTGCTGGTACGGGTCGTACTGCTGCTGCCCGTCGGGGTACGGGCCGGGCTGGCCCGGCCGGCCGCTTCCGCCCTGGCCGTCGTCGCCGTACCGCGCCTCGTTGCCGTACTGCGCCTCGTTGCCGTACTGCGCTTCGCCGCCGTACCCGTCCTGGCCGTACTGGCCGGGGGCGTACGTGCCGTCGTTGGCGTAGTGGCCTTCGTTGCCGTACTGCCCGGCCGGGTACTGGCTGTAGTCACCCGTCGCGTACGCGGGCTGCTCCCAGTCGCCGTACGCGGGCTGCTGCGGGATCTCCGTCCCGTACTGCGGGGCGAAGCCGTCATCGGCTGCGGAGGCCGACGGATCCGCCGCGGGGTCTCCGGCGGGGGCGTACGGATTCTGCTCGCCGGGTTCGCCGGGTTCGCCGGCCGGGCCGTCGTCCGCGGCTCCCGTGGTGCCCATGGCGGCCGTCGCGTCCGGGCCGTCCGGGCCTCCCGCCGCCTCGGCTTCGGCCTGGGCGGCGGCGCGCAGCCTGCGGGCCCTGCGGCCCTCGCCCGCCACCGGCTCGGCGGGTACGGGGAGTTCCTCATCGGGGAGGTCGTCGTCGATCCGCTCACGGCGGCCGGGCAGGGCGAGCACCAGCAGCACGACCGCGAGCAGCACCTGCGCCCAGACCCAGAGGGTGTGGGTGAGGGGCTCGTCGTAGGTGACGTCGAGCTTCCCGCCCTGTGCGGGGAGTTCGAACCCCTGCGCCCAGCCGTCGACGGTCGTCCTGGTCAGCGCGCGGCCGTCCAGGGTGGCCTGCCAGCCCGGCGCGGTGGCGTCCGCGAGCCGCAGGACGCGGCCTGACTTGCCGGCCGGGACGGTGGTGTGGATGTCCACCGGGCCGGCGGCGACGGACTGCGGCTCGGAGCTCGCGTCCGGCGACGTACCGGAGACGATGGTGGCGCGTGCCACCTGCCGGTCGACGCGCCAGAGTTCGCTGCCGTCCAGCTGGCTGAGCCGGCTCAGCCCCGGGGTCGCGTCGAGCACCCGGCTCATCTCGCGCGGCGCTCCGTCCCTGACCAGCAGATAGCGGATGGCGTACCCGCTGAGCTGGCTGGACTGGTCGGCGCCGGAGCCCGCGACCAGGTTGGAGACGATCTTGTCGAGGCGGGGGCTGCTGCCGCCCGCGCGGGCCAGCTCGGCGTCGCCGAGCCTGCCGCCCGAGCCGCGCACCAGTGTGTACGAGACCTCCGACGGCGACGTCCCGCCGAGGATCAGGGTGCGGGCCTGGTCGCGGGTGCCGCTCTCCTCGGCGACGAACGCGGGGACCTGCACCGGGTCGCGCCGCTCCAGCGGCCCGTCCGCACCGCTGACCATCCAGCTGAAGGCGGCGATCACCGGGGCGAGCAGCGCGGCGACGGCGATCAGCCCGGCGACCGGCTGCCGCCAGCCGAAGCTCTGGGTGGCCACGCGCTCGCGTGCGCCCTCCGCGCCGAGCACGGCGGCCGCGAGCAGCGCGAGCCCGTAGACGAGCGTGGTGGGACCGGCCCAGCCCGACCTGTTGGCCAGCACCGAGAAGACGAGACCCAGCAGGGCCACCGCCCAGGCGCCGCGGACGGCGAACTGCCGCTCCCCGCGCAGCAGGGCGGCCAGCGCGGCGAGCACCACTCCGATGAGCAGCACCCCGCCCGCGGTCTTCGGACCGCCGGGGCTCATGCCCAGCAGGTCGAGCGCGGATGCCGAGCCTTTGCCGAACTCCATGCCCGCCTCGCGGAAGAAGCCGGAGGGGGAGGCGAGCAGCGAGAGCGACCAGGGTGCCAGCAGTACGAGGGGCGTGCCGGCGATCGCGAGGAGGCGCAGCCCGTACGCGGTGATCTCGTCGCGGTGCAGCGCCAGGACGGCGATCCCGAGGACGACGGCGAGCGGCCACACGACGGGCGTGAAGGCCATGGTGAGGGTGAGCAGGAACGCGTAGGCCCAGACGGCCCGCCAGCTTCCGCGCTCCCCGCGCACTCCGGCGGCGGAGACGGCGCAGCGGGCGATCAGCGGCAGCAGGACGGCGAGTACCGCCGTGCCGAGCCGCCCGGAGGCCAGGGCGCCGGTGGCGGCGGGCAGGAAGGCGTACGCGATGCTTCCCCAGGCCCGCAGCAGCCGCGACTCGGTGAGCGGGCGGGAGGCGAAGTACGCGGTGAGACCGGCCAGCGGGACCGAGCAGACCAGCAGCAGGGTGAGCGCGAGTCCGGTGTGGCCGAGCAGGACGGTGGAGAACACGGCGAGGATGCCGAGATACGGCGGGGCGGACTGCGTGCCGCCGGTGCCGAGGGGGTGCCATACGTCGGCGTAGCGGTTCCACAGCTCCGATACGTGATCGGGCGCGGGGAGCAGGGCGCCGCCCGCGAGGGCGCCTCCGCCCAGCAGCGCCCGGCAGGCGATGACCGACACCAGCAGGAGCACGGCGAACAGCACCGGGGCCGGCTTGCGGGCTATCCGCTTCAGCCGGGCGAACTGCTCGATCTCCAGGAAGTCGGCGTCGTCACCGCCCGGACCGGATTCGACGGCGCCGTGCCGCGAACCGGCCTCTACGTCGGAGCTACCGCCGAAATGGCCGGCCACCTGCTCGGCGGTGGCCTTGACGGTGGCTCCGGGCGGCGGGAAAAGCGGCCGCAGCTCGCTCGCCTCGACCGCGCCTTCTCCGCGTTTGCGCCGTGCGGCGAGGATCCGCTCGGGGCGCAGCAGGGTGCCGACGAGCCCGGCGACTTCGTCGAGCGCCTGTCCCGGCGCCTTGCCGACCAGATACGCGACCACTCTCAGCAGGGTGCCGATGACCAGCCGCAGCAGGACGTACGGCAGCCCGCGGCCGCGGGTGTTGACGAGCAGGGTGTAGACGGCGCCCGCCTTGTCGACGCGGTGCGGGCTGGCGACGGAGCGGCCCACGCAGTCGATGGGCCTGCGCTCGCGGGCCGATGCCTCCGCGTGCCGCAGTACGGCGTCGGGTGCCACGACGACGCTGTGGCCCGCGGCGTGTGCGCGCCAGCACAGGTCGACGTCGTCACGCATCAGCGGAAGTCTGCGGTCGAAGCCGCCCAGTTCCTCCCAGATGTCCCGCCTGATGAGCATTCCGGCGGTCGAGACGGACAGCACCGAGCGGACCTGGTCGTGCTGGCCCTGGTCCTGTTCGCGGCGGTCGAGACCGGTCCAGCGGCGACCGCTGTTGGCGATCGAGACGCCGACTTCGAGCAGTTGCTTACGGTCGTACCAGCCGCGCAGTTTGGGTCCGACGATGACGGCGTGCGGGTCGTTGTCGACCACGCGCAGCAGCTCGGTGAGCGCGTCGGGGTCGGGCGCGCAGTCGTCGTGGAGCAGCCAGAGCCACTGCACCGGTTCGCCGTGCGGCAGTTCGGGCATGTCATAGGTCTCGTCGCGCCAGCTGCGGCTCACGGGGTCCCAGCCGCTGGGCCGCTTCAGATACGGCAGTTCCTCGGGGGTGAGGACTCCCGCGGTGCGGGCCGCCTCGTCGACGGCGGCACCGAAGCCGGTGCGGCGCGCGAGGTGCAACACCCGGTCGGCGCCGAGCGCTTCGGTGACCAGGCTCGCGGACGCGTCGGCGCTGCCGGTGTCGGCCGCGACGACGTTCTGTACGGGGCGCTCCTGGCCGAGCAGCCCGGCGAGCGCGTCGGGCAGCCAGCGGGCGCCATCGTGGGTGACGAGTACGGCGGTGACGACATGCTGCGGGAATTCGGGCGGGTGTGCGGGAGCGAACGCAGGCGTTGCGGCCTCGTAAGGGGCCGTCGATTGGCTGTGCACGGACATCGAGGTACGGGCCCCTCCGGCCGGAGTCCGGGTGGCGTTGCCCCCCGGAAGGCTGGTGTGCGGATGCGGTGGACGCACGCGCCCCGTGGGGGCGTTGGTGCATCGCGGACGGGGCCCCACACTAACGGCTGACTCGGACAGCGGTCCGCCGCCCGCCCCAGGGGGACGGACGGCGGACCGGATGTGGCGCCTGGGCCGGCGCCGGCCGGGCGGCCGGACAGCGCGGCCGGAGAGCGCGGCCGACGCTCGTGGTCGGCGCTCGTGGTCAGCGGTGGCTAGACAGCGGCCTTTTTCAGCCGTCGCCGCTCCCGCTCGGACAGACCGCCCCAGATGCCGAACCGCTCGTCGTTGGCGAGGGCGTATTCAAGACACTCCGAGCGGACTTCGCAGGCGAGGCAGACCTTCTTGGCCTCGCGGGTGGAACCGCCCTTCTCGGGGAAGAAGGACTCGGGGTCGGTCTGGGCGCACAGCGCGCGCTCCTGCCAGCCGAATTCCTCGTCCGCGTCCTCGACCAGCAGTTGCTGGAACAGCTCGGTCATGTGCGCCCCTTGTCCGTCTTTGCGTCCCCGTGTTGCTGTCGCTACCGATTTCGGCCGAACGACACGAGTGAAATTACAAGTGTGTGGATCCGGGCCAGTCAAGCCGAGATCTGCTATTGGGTCCCTTATTCACTCTGCGGAACCAAGGCTATGCGGAAAGTGTTCAAATCACTAAAAACCTGACACATGCCACTGGCCCATACCTGCACCTTCCCGGCCCGTGAGGACCGATGCCCTCTCAGACTGAGACTCCGCCGAGGCCGGTCCCGTTCTCACTCCGCCCGCCGAAGCGATCAAGATCACAGTCAGGTCACGAGATCCCTGCGATGTTTGATGTTTGCGGTGGGGCTTGTTGCGCCACATCTCCGCGGCGGCGGACGAACAAACCTCTCTCCGTACGGAGTAACCGGATGAGGTGAAACATTACGCCCAAATCGGGCAGTGGGTTGACAGCGAGGGCGAGAGCCGCTCTCCTGGTCCCATGCCAGCGACCGCAGCGTTCTCCGTGACCCACGCCCGTGGGTTCCGCAGCGCTGTCCAGGCGTGCTGTTGCTGTTCCAGCTGTTGATGCCACCGAGCTCCAGCGTCTTTCCGCAGCCCTGACTGCACCTCTCTGCGACACCCCAGCACTTTCACTGCCGAGGAACCCCCGCACCATGAACAGCGACAGCGACCTCCAGATCGCCGGCGACATCCTCGCCGTCCAGCACCTGCTCCAGCCCGCCCGCGAGCACCCGGCCACGGTGGCCGAGTTCGCCGGGCTCGCACGGTCCATCGCCGCGGACCGCGGCCAGTGGGCCCATCTCGTCGAGTACGACGCGGTCTCCCGCTGGTACCACCGGCTGCACACCGTTCCCCAGGTTCCCGGCTCCGACCGGGCAGGGGAGGCCCCGCCCGCGTCACTCGGGTCACTCGGCTACGAGGTCTGGCTGCTCAGCTGGGTCCCGGGGCAGGGCAGCGGGCCGCACGGCCACGGGCGTTCGTCCGGTGTGCTGACCGTCCTGGACGGCACGCTGACCGAGCGGACCGAAGGTGGCGTACGGTCCCTGGCCGCGGGCGCTCAGCGCGTCTTCGCGCCGGGGTACGCCCACGAGGTCGTCAACGACTCGCTGGAACCGGCCGTCAGCCTGCACATCTACTACCCGGGCCTGACCGAGATGCCGATGCACAGCCCGCAGTGCGCGGTCCCGGCCGCGCAGGACGCCGTACCCGCCTGACAGCCACGTGCCCGTGACCCCCCACCGCCCCTAAAAGGTTCCGGCTTCGCCTGACAGTCCCGCCCGTCGCCCGACCACCACCCCTCAACGGATCAGGCTTCGCCTGACAGACTGTCTGCATGCGCATTGTGGTTCTGGCCGGCGGCATCGGTGGTGCCCGATTCCTGCGTGGCCTCAAGCAGGCCGCGCCTGACGCGGACATCACCGTCATCGGCAACACCGGTGACGACATCCATCTGTTCGGGCTGAAGGTCTGTCCCGACCTCGACACGGTGATGTACACCCTCGGCGGTGGCATCAACGAGGAGCAGGGCTGGGGGCGTACCGACGAGTCCTTCACCGTCAAGGACGAACTCGCCGCGTACGGCGTCGGACCCGAGTGGTTCGGGCTCGGCGACCGTGACTTCGCGACGCACATCGTCCGTACCCAGATGCTCGGCGCGGGCTATCCGCTGAGCGCCGTCACCGAGGCCCTGTGCGAGCGGTGGCAGCCCGGGGTGCGGCTCATCCCGATGTCGGACGACCGGATCGAGACACATGTCGCCGTCGACATCGACGGCGAGCGCAAGGCCATTCACTTCCAGGAGTACTGGGTGCGGCTGCGCGCGTCGGTCGAGGCGGCGGCGGTCGTGCCGGTCGGCGCCGACCGGGCGAAGCCCGCGCCGGGCGTCCTCGACGCCATCGCAGCCGCCGACGTCGTCATCTTCCCGCCGTCCAACCCGGTGGTCTCGGTCGGCACCATCCTCGCCGTGCCCGGCATCCGGGAGGCCATCGCCGACGCGGGTGTGCCGGTCGTCGGGCTCTCGCCCATCGTCGGGGACGCCCCCGTGCGCGGGATGGCCGACAAGGTCCTCGCCGCCGTCGGCGTCGATTCGACGGCGGCAGCGGTGGCCGAGCACTACGGTTCGGGTCTGCTGGACGGCTGGCTGGTCGACACCGTCGACGCCGCGTCCGTGGCCCGGGTCGAGGAGGCGGGGATCCGCTGCCGGGCCGTGCCGCTGATGATGACCGACCTGGACGCGACCGCCGCGATGGCCCATGCGGCGCTCACCCTGGCCGAAGAGGTCAGGGCGTGACGTCCTTCCGCGTCTGGGCCGTGCCCGGACTGCCCGAGGTGTGCCAGGGCGACGACCTCGCCAAGCTGATCGCGACCGCGTCGCCCGACCTGGCGGACGGCGATGTCGTCCTCGTCACCTCCAAGATCGTCTCCAAGGCCGAGGGCCGGATCGTGCAGGCCGAGGACCGCGAGGCGGCGATCGACGCGGAGACGGTACGGGTGGTGGCGCGGCGCGGCACGCTCCGTATCGTCGAGAACCGGCAGGGCCTGGTGATGGCCGCCGCCGGGGTCGACGCCTCCAACACCCCGTCCGGCACCGTGCTGTTGCTCCCCGAGGACTCCGACAGGTCGGCGCGGGCGATCCGCGAGGGCCTGCGGGACGCGCTGGGCGTGGAGGTGGGCGTGGTCGTCACGGACACCTTCGGGCGGCCGTGGCGCAACGGCCTCACCGATGTGGCGATCGGGGCCGCCGGGGTGCGGGTCCTCGACGATCTGCGCGGCGGCACGGACGCGCACGGCAACCCGCTGAGCGCCACGGTCGTCGCCACCGCCGACGAACTGGCCGCCGCGGGCGACCTGGTGAAGGGCAAGGCGGCGGGGCTGCCGGTCGCGGTGGTCCGCGGGCTGCCGCACGTCGTCACGGCGTCCGGTGCCGGTGATGACGCTGCCGGGGGCGCCCGTGCCATGGTGCGTGTCGCCGCCGACGACATGTTCCGGCTCGGTACGTCCGAGGCGGTACGGGAAGCGGTCACCCAGCGGCGTACGGTCCGCGACTTCACCGACGAGCCGGTGGACCCGGGCGCGGTGCGCCGGGCGGTCGCCGCGGCGGTCACCGCGCCGGCCCCGCACCACACGACGCCGTGGCGTTTCGTCCTGCTGGAGTCGGCGGCGGCGCGCACCCGGCTGCTGGACGCGATGCGGGACGCGTGGATCGCGGATCTGCGGCGGGACGGCAAGTCGGACGAGTCCATCGCCAAACGGGTGCGCCGCGGTGAAGTGCTGCGGCGGGCACCGTACTTGGCGGTGCCCTGCATGGTGCTCGACGGCTCGCACACGTACGGGGACGACCGGCGGGACGCGGCCGAGCGCGAGATGTTCTCCGTCGCGACCGGTGCGGGCGTGCAGAACTTCCTGGTGGCGCTCGCGGGCGAGCGGCTGGGGTCCGCCTGGGTCTCGTCGACGATGTTCTGCCGGGACGTGGTGCGGGAGGTGCTGGCGCTGCCCGCGGAGTGGGAGCCGATGGGGGCTGTGGCGGTCGGGCATCCGGCCACGCCTGCGGCTCCGCGCCCGGGGCGCGATGTGGAGGCGTTCATCACGGTGCGGTGAGCCTTGTGGCGGGGTGCGGGGCCGCGGGTGCGGGGTGCGGTGTGGTGCCCCGCGGGCGGTCACAGCCGCGCGATGTCCGTTCGTGGCATCTTCGGTGTGCGTCTCGGCGGTACCCGGCCCGTCAGCAGGATCAGCCGGACCGCACGGTGGCGCTGGCCCGCGTACGGTTCCAGGAGTTCCAGCATCCCGTCGTCGTCCACGCCCCGGCGCCCCGTGAGCGCGTAGCCGACGATGCCCGGCAGATGCAGGTCGCCGACCGTGACCGCGTCCGGTGCTCCGATGGCGCGCTGGAGCGTCTCCGCCGAGGTCCAGGGGCCGATGCCGGGAATCAGTTCCAGGCGGCGGGCCGCGTCGGCCGGTGCCATCGCCGTCGCTTCCTCAAGCCGGCGGGCCACCCGTACCGCGCGCAGGATCGTGGACGCGCGCTTGTTGTCGACGCCCGCGCGGTGCCACTCCCAGGACGGGATGAGCGACCAGCCGCGCGGGTCCGGCATCACGTACATGTGCTCCGGCGCCGGGCCCGGCGCCGGTGTGCCGGACGCGCGGAGCAGCCGGCGCCAGGCGCGGTACGCCTCGTCGGCCGTGACCTTCTGCTCCAGGACCGAGGGGATCAGCGACTCCAGGACCAGACCGGTGCGGCAGAGCCTGAGGTGGGGGCGGCGGCGGTGCGCGTCGGCGACCAGCCGGTGGCGCGGTACGAAGTCCGACGGGTCGTCCAGCTCACCCAGCAGCCCGGGAAGCCCCGCGAGCAGCCAGTCGGCGCCGGGGCCCCAGGCCTCCGCCCCGTCCACGGTGATCCGGAGTGTGCCGGGCCCCTGCGGCGTACGGCTGGCCCGCCACACCGCGCCGTCCGGTGTCGTCCGGTACGTGGGGTCCCAGGGGCCACGGCGGAGCACCCCGAGGACCAGAGCGAGGTCGACGGGGCTGTACTGGCCCGGGGCCCGGGCGATGAAACGTCCTGCCACTCCGTAGAGGCTACTGGTCCGACGAGAAACGCACGGAGCCGTCGGGCAGCACGGCCCCGCACCAGATCCGTATCCCGGCGCGCAGCTCGTTGTCCGCGCCCACCCGTGCGCCGTCGCCGATCACCGCGCCGGTCAGCACCGAGCGGGCCCCGATCCGGGCACCGGCCCCGATCAGCGAGTCGGTGACCACCGCCCCCGGCTCGACGACCGCGTGGTCGAGGACCGTGCTGCCGTCGATCCTGGCGCCCTCGCCGACGACCGCGCCCGCACCGATCACCGTGCCGCCCGTCACCTTGGCGTCGGGCGCCACCGTGGCGCTGTCCAGGATCAGCCCTTCGCCGCAGCGGCCCGGGACGGCCGGGGACGGGGCGTGGCCGAGTACGAGGTCGGCCGAGCCGCGCACGAAGGCCTGCGGGGTGCCCAGGTCGAGCCAGTAGGTGGAGTCGACCATGCCCTGGAGGTGGGCGCCCGAGCCGAGCAGGCCGGGGAAGGTCTCCCGTTCCACCGAGACCGGCCGCCCGGCCGGGATGGTGTCGATGACCGAGCGCGTGAAGACGTACGCGCCCGCGTTGATCTGGTCGGTGACGATCTCCTCGGGCGTCTGCGGCTTCTCCAGGAAGGCCGTCACCCGGCCGGTCACGTCCGTGGGGACGAGCCCGAAGGCGCGCGGGTCCTCCACCCGGGTGAGGTGGAGGGAGACGTCGGCGCCCGAGGTCTCGTGGGTGGTGACGAGGGCCTCGATGTCCAGACCGGTGAGGATGTCCCCGTTGAAGATGAGGACCGGCTCGTCCGGACCCGAGTGCAGGCGTTCCGCGACGTTGCGGATGGCGCCGCCCGTACCCAGCGGCTCCTCCTCGGTGACGTACTCCAGGTGCAGGCCCAGGGCGGACCCGTCGCCGAAGTACGGCTCGAAGACCTCCGCGAGGTACGACGTGGCGAGCACGATGTGATCGACCCCGGCGGCCCGTGCGCGGACCAGCTGGTGGGTGAGGAACGGGACTCCCGCCGCCGGGACCATCGGTTTGGGTGTGTTGACCGTGAGCGGCCGCAGCCGCGTGCCCTTGCCGCCGACCAGGAGAATCGCTTCTGTCACCTTGACGTCTCTGCTTCCTGCTGGGGCGGGCCGTGAACGGCTGGCCAGTGTATGCAGACGGTGAAGTGCGGATGCGGGCAGGCCGTACGGAGTTGCGGTTGCGGGCAAGGCCGTACGGAGCTGCCGGGACTCAGCGGCCCTGGTAGCGGGCGGCTGCGGTGCGGATCTCGCCGAGCTTGTCGTAGAGCTTGGCTCCCGGGCACTCGGTGGCGAATCCGTCGCGGTGTCCGGAGATCACGTTCAGCTCCGCCTCGGTGCCCTTGTCGTAGCGGTTGCCGCCGTCGGACACCAGGGTGGCCTTCCCCTCCGGGTCTGCGCCGGTCAGCCCGAGCTTCCACGCCGTGAAGCGGGAGAGCGCGGTGACGGCGGCGGCGGACGGCTCGGTCGATGTGAAGGTGCCGATGACGGCGACGCCGGTGCTGTCGGCGTTGAACCCGAGGGTGTGGGCGCCCATCACGGGCTTGGTCACCCCGCCCGCGCGGCCCTCGTAGATGGTTCCGCACTTGTCGATGGCGAAGTTGTAGCCGATGTCCCGCCAGCCGAGGCTCTTCACGTGGTAGCGGTACATGCTTCGCAGCAGCGCGGGGGCCTGCTCACAGGTGTAGTTGTTGCCCGTCGCGGTGTGGTGGACGAACGCGACCTTCACGGTGTCCGTGTAGCTGAACCCGGACTCACGGACGCTCTCGTCGGCGCCCCATCCCTGGCGGGTGACGATGCGCGGCCGGGGCGCGACGTAGGGGCCCGCCTTGGCACCGGTGGACTCCAGCTCGGCGACGGTGGCTTCTTTGCTGAGGGCGGGCAGTTCGGTGGGGTCGGGCTGGGTGGCGGTCTTGGAGCCGGCGGTGTGCGGGCGGGCTGCGGTGGGGTCGGCCGCCGTCGGGTCGGCCGCCGTCGGGTCGGCTGCGGTGGGGTCAGCCGCTGTGGGATCGGCCGCCGTCGGGTCGGCCGCGGTGGGATCAGTTGCGGTCGGCTCAGTCGCTGTGGGGCCGGACGCGGTCGGGTCGGCCGCGGTGGGGTCAGCCGGTTGTGGCTTCGGCTTCGGCTTCGGGTCGGGGCCCGGGTCGACCAGGTCCAGCCGCAGTCCCTTCGGCAGCGGCTCGGCCGCGCGGGTGGAACCGGTGGGCGCCTTGGCACGTACGCGGACCTGGACCGCGTCCGAGTTGCCCACCCAGAGCGGGGCGGTGGAGCCGCGCACGGCCGAGGACTCGGCCTCCGCCGTGGCGGGGTCGGGCGCATGGCCGTCGTTCTGGGCCTCGACGGACTGCCAGCCCGTCCAGGCCGTGGAGCCCACGGGACGGGTCCGCACCTGGACGGTGCCGTTCAGGCGAGCGTTCTTGTCGCTCCAGACCACGCCGACCAGCGAGAACGGTTTGACCTTCTGCCTGGACAGACCGGCGGTGGCCGAGGTGTCCGTGGAGCGGTCGGCGGAGACCGGGTTGAGGCGCAGCGACTGGGTGGAGCCGGGGAACGTCGTGGCCGGTGAGTCGGCGCGTGGCGTGACCGCGCCGGCCGGTGCGGCGGTCGGGAGGGCAAGCGCGGCGGCACATGCCACGGCGATCGAGGCGGAGAGCACAGAGGCAGTCATAGGAGCACGCATAGTTACGATTTGGACATACCCACCTGTCCCTGTCCATCCCGCAACTGACGCCGTATCGGCTCACAGGCGGGTCGGACGAGCCGATACGGCGTCACGGATTCCGCGGAGGCAGCCCTCCCCGGCACGCCCCGCGACGTACGCTTCGCGCATGACTGCCAGCGACCACACCCCCGCCGACCTGCTGCGTTCCGCACTTGCCCTGGAACCGGCGCGCCCCCTTGTCACGTTCTACGACGATGCGACCGGCGAGCGCGTCGAACTTTCCGTGGCCACCTTCGCCAATTGGGTGGCCAAGACGGCGAATCTGCTCCAGGGCGAGCTGTCGGCGGAGCCGGGCGACCGGCTCGCTCTGCTGCTCCCGGCGCACTGGCAGAGCGCCGTCTGGCTGCTCGCCTGTTCGTCGGTGGGCGTACTCGCCGACATCGGCGGCGACCCGGCCGGGGCCGACCTGGTGGTCAGCGGCCCCGACACCCTGGAGCAGGCGCGCGCCTGCGGCGGGGAGCGGGTGGCGCTGGCGCTGCGTCCGCTCGGCGGTCGCTTCCCGCAGCCGCCGGCCGGCTTCGCCGACTACGCGGTCGAGGTCCCCAGCCAGGGCGACCGCTTCGTGCCGTACGCCCCGGTCGACCCGGACGCGCCCGCGCTCGCGGTCGGCGGGACCGAGCTGTCCGGTGCGCAGGTGGTGGACCGGGCCATGCACGACGCGGCGGGCGTCGGACTCGCCCCGGGCGCACGGCTGCTGTCGGGGCGGCCGTACGACAGCTGGGACGGCCTCTCGACCGGTCTCTACGCCCCGCTCGCGGCGGGCGCGTCGGTGGTGCTCTGCCGCAACCTCGGGCAACTGTCCGACGGCGACCTCGAAAAGCGCGTCGAGAGCGAGCGGGTCACCCACTCCGTCGCACACTGAAACAAGCGGGTCACGCACTCGGTCGGGCACTGAAGCAGGCACGGCACCCACTCCGTCACGTACTGACCGGCCACCCGTCTGGCCCACCGCAGGACGAGCCCCCAGGATCAGGCGCGGTCTCCGGTACATGATCAGGAGAGAGCACAACCACGCGCGCGGTTCAGTCGCCCGTCCGTTCGATCGGCGGCCCAGCGCGTCGCCGACTCCGTGAAGGATGGACGCAGACGTGACCGACAGTGCTGGCACGCCCGACGACGAGCCGCAGACGGACGCCCAGGACACGGACCCGTCGAGCGCCGCCCCCGAGCCGCCGAACCGGCGCAAGCGGCACTGGGTGCGCTGGGCCGCCCTCGGAGTCGCGTTCCTCGTGCTCGTCGCCGCGGGCGCCGGCTGGTGGTTCTACAACAAGCTCGACCACAACATCAGGACGGACAACACCGCGACCGCCGAGCTTCGCGCGTACGAGAAGGAGCGCCCCGCCCCCGTCGCGAACGGCGCCGAGAACATCCTGCTCATCGGGTCCGACTCGCGCGCGGGCGACAACAAGAAGTACGGCAGGGACGAGGGTTCGCAGCGTTCCGACACCACGATCCTGCTGCACCTGTCCACCGACAAGAAGAACGCGACGGCGGTCTCCCTGCCGCGCGACCTGATGTCGCACGTGCCGAGCTGCATCACGGCGAACAAGACCCGTACGAAGAAGCAGTTCGTGCAGTTCAACTGGGCTTACGAGTTCGGCGGCACCGCCTGCACCGTCCGCACCGTGGAGAACATGACCGGGATCCGGATCGACCACTACATGGTGGTCGACTTCAACGGCTTCAAGGGCATGGTCGACGCGGTCGACGGCGTCGAGGTCTGCCTCAAGAAGCCGGTGGACGACAAGGACGCCCATCTCAAGCTGCCCGCGGGCCGCCAGACGCTCAACGGGGAGCAGGCGCTCGGATACGTACGCGTCCGGCACTCCATCGGCAACGGCAGCGACACCGAACGCATGCAGCGCCAGCAGGAGTTCCTCGGTTCGCTGGTGAAGAAGGTGCAGAGCAACGGCGTCCTGCTGAACCCGACGCGGCTCTACCCGGTGCTGGACGCGGCGACCAAGTCGCTGACCACGGACCCCGGTCTGGACACGCTCAAGGACCTGTACGACCTGACGCGGCGGCTGCGCGGCATCCCCACCGACCGGGTCCAGTTCCTGACAGTGCCGCGTGAGCCGTACACCGCCAACCGCAACCGCGACCAGCTCGTACAGCCGGACGCGAACCGGCTCTTCAAGCGGCTCCGTGACGACGACCCGGTCACCGTGACGAAGGGCAGCACCGGCACCTTCGCGGGGACCCCGGGCGCGGAGAGCACCGGAGGCGCAGCGGGCGCCGGCGGGAAGGGCAAACCGTCTCCTTCTCCGCAGGCCACTTTCCCGGGGACGAATGCGGCTGCCGCGGCCTGCGGGTAAACAATTCTCAAACCCGTATCCGCAGGACATGTGGATTGGGTGGTATGCCCAGTTGTAAGCGCCAAGGAATGTGTCCCGGACGTCGCTGGACATTGATCCGGGCAGATAGTGTGACGCGATCCGGTGCGTCCGGCCATGTGGTCGCGCACTGCAGGACGAAAGACCGAGCGCCCGGGGGGAGGGCGCCTCGCGTGGCACCGACGGAGGACACAGGCAACCGTGGACGCGCATAGCCGTGGTCGGGACGATATCGACCCCGCAGACCAGTGGGTGCTCAACCCGGAAACCGGCAATTACGAACTGCGACTGAACCCCTCCGGACCGCAGTCGGGGGACAGATCGCCGTCCGGTTCCGAGCCCGCGACCGGCCGCACACGGCGCAGGGATTCATTGCCCGAGCAGTCCTCGCGCAGGCGCTCGCAGCAGCAGTCGCCGCCGCAGTCGCCGCGCCGCGACGTGCCCGGCCAGCGCAGCCGCCGGGCCGGGGGCAACGGCCAGGACGCCGGTCCCGGGAGCGGGCCGCAGACGGCGGCCGGCCGCCGGAAGCGCAAGCAGCAGAAGTCGCGCAGGAAAAAGGCGCTGATGTGGACCGGCGGCGTGACGGCCTTCGTCCTCGTCGGCGGCTCCGTCGCCACGTATCTGCTCTACGAGCACTTCAACAACAACATCAACAAGATCGATGTGGTCGGCGGCACCTCGGGCTCCACCAAGGACCGGGCCGTCAACATCCTGCTGATCGGTACGGACAAGCGCACCGGCAAGGGCAACGAGGGCTACGGCGACAAGGGGAGCGTCGGCCACGCCGACACGAACATCCTCTTCCACGTCTCCAAGGACCGGACGAACGCGACCGCGCTCTCCATCCCCCGCGACCTGATCACCGACATCCCGGACTGCCAGGTCAAGCAGTCCGACGGGTCGACCAGGACGATCCCCGGTACGCCGCAGGTCCGCTTCAACACCAGTCTGGGGCAGGACGACCGCGACCCCGGCTGCACCATGAAGACGGTCAAGGCAATAACTGGCCTGACGGTCGATCACTTCATGATGGCCGACTTCAACGCCATCAAGACGCTCAGCACCGCGGTGGGCGGGGTCGACGTCTGTGTGGCGCACCCCGTGGACGACAAGGAGTCGCATCTCAAGCTCCCGGCGGGGACGTCCAAGGTCGAGGGCGAGCAGGCGCTGGCCTTCGTCAGGACCCGGCACAGCTTCGGCAACCAGGGCGACCTGGACCGCATCAAGGTGCAGCAGCAGTTCCTGGGTTCGCTGATACGCAAGATGACATCGGGCGACACGCTGACCAGCCCCTCCAAGCTCTACAGCCTGGCGAACGCGGCGACCAAGGCGCTCACCGTCGACAGCGGCATCGGCAGCATCGACCGCCTCAAGAGCCTCGCGCTTGACCTGAAGTCGGTGAACCCGAAGAACGTCACCTTCACCACGCTGCCGGTCCTCGACAACCCGGCGGAGAAGGTCCACGCCACCGTCGTCGTGAACCACGCCCAGGCGGACCCGCTGTTCTCGATGATGCGCGACGACGTCTCGCTCACCGAGGTCAAGAAGGAGAAGAAGGCGGCCGCGGGCAAGCAGGAGGCGCTCCTCAAGGGTTCGCAGGCCAACGCGTCCGACGTCCGGGTCAAGGTGCTCAACGGCGGGGCCCAGCCGGGATCGGCGCAGACCACGCTGACCTGGTTGCAGAACTCCGAGGGCGTACTGAAGTCGGAGAACGGCGGCAACTACAAGCCCGATCTGGCCAAGACGACCCTCACCTACGCGCCGAACCAGGCAGACCAGGCGCGCAAGCTCGCCGACATCATGGGGCTTCCCGCGTCGGCGCTCAAGCCGGGCACGAAGGACTCCGTGGGGCTCACCCCGATGACGCTCGTCCTCGGGGCGGACTTCAAGGCCGCCGGCACGCCGATCGCGGCGCCGACGAAGGCGCCGGCCGACATACAGAAGGTCGAAGCCGACAAGAGCATATGCGCCAGGTGACGCCAGGTCACCGGGCCATACCTATACCTGAGTAGCAGGGGGGACCTGGTGGGACAGAGCAGCACGCGAGGGGAGGGGACTCGGCCTCGCAGTCCGGGGGCGGGCCAACTCGGCTGGGACGAGAGCCTGTACAAACAGGAGGGCGCCCGGCCGTCCCCCGCCGGTCCGGGGGGCGGCGGCGGGAGTCACCGGCAGCAGACGTCGCGGCGGCGCGCGCGGCGCGGGAAACGCCGAATACTCCGCTGGGTGGCGGGCGCAGCGGCACTGCTGATCATCGGCACTGCGGGCGCGGGATATCTCTACTACCGCCACCTGAACGGAAATCTGCAGAAGAGCGCCCTCAACCTCGGAGACCACCAGGCCCCGAAGCCGACGGCCAACGCGGCGGGCCAGACCCCGCTGAACATCCTGCTGATCGGCTCGGACGCGCGGGACACCAAGGAGAACCAGAAGCTCGGCGGCGCCAAGAGCACCTTCGGCGGCACTCCCCTGGCGGATGTGCAGATGCTGCTGCACGTCTCGGCCGACCGCAGCAACATGTCGGTCGTCAGCCTGCCGCGCGACACCGTGCTGAAGATCCCCAAGTGCACGGATGAGAAGGGCAAGACCTACCCGGCGACGGGCTGGACCCTGGCCAACGAGTCGCTCGGCCGCGGCGGCGCCGGCTGCACCGTCGCCACCTGGGAATCCCTCACCGGCATCCACATCGACCACTTCATGAGGATCGATTTCTCCGGCGTGGTCTCCATGGCCGACGCGATCGGCGGGGTGCCGGTCTGCGTGGACGCCAACGTGTACTCGCACACCCATGACGGCCACGGCTCGGGGCTCAAGCTGAAGAAGGGCACCACGTCGGTCAAGGGGCAGCAGGCCCTCCAGTGGCTGCGGACGCGGTACGGATTCTGGCCCGACACCGACGTCGTACGGACCAAGGCCCAGCACGAGTACATGAATTCCATGGTCCGGCAGCTGCGCAAGGGCACCAAGCTCACCGACCCCGGCAAGCTGATGGACCTCGCCGAGGCGGCCACCCACGCGCTCAAGGTCGACAACGGCCTTTCGGGCAAGTCGTTGTACGACCTCGCCGGGGAGCTCAAGAAGGTCCCGACGGCGCGGATCACCATGACGACCATGCCGAACGTGAACTCCGTGCGGCCCGGGTTCGAGGAGAAGGTCGACCCCAAGGCGGGTGACGCGGACAAGCTGTTCGCGATGATCAGGGACGACACCCCGCTGGACGGCAAGGGCTCGAAGAAGAAGCCCGCCGAGAAGGTCTCCAAGGATCCGGCGGCGCCCAAGGGCGACATCGGCATCACCGTGCGGAACGGCACGGCGGGCGACGGCGGGCTGCCGTCGAAGGGCCGGGCGGGCGAGATCGCAACGCTGCTGACCGGGCAGGGCTTCTCGCGCGCCGTGGCCGATCAGACGCTGGATCCGCAGAAGAACACCGAGGTGCTCTTCCCCAGCGCCGATCTGGAGGGCGACGCCCAGGCGGTGGCGAAGGCCCTGGGCGTTCCGTTGAAGTCCGCCAAGAAGTCCACCCAGGTCACCGGGGTCACGGTGGTCGTCGGAAGCGACTGGCGTACGGGCACGGTCTACCCCAAGTCCACGGCGGACGACGGGAAGACGCCGGAATCCGCCAACGCACTGCGCGGGGACGACAAGTCGGCGTGCATGCATGTCGACCCGGCGTACACCTGGTAGCCCGGGTCCGCAGGCAGGAGCCCACACGGGAAAGGGCCGGTCCTGACCGCCTCACGGCGGCCGGACCGGCCCTTTCGCCATGCTCAGACGGCGGTGCGGACCGCCGGGCGGCGGCTGGCGATGACCTTGCGGGCCAGCGCGCGCGGGCTGGTCAGGAAGCCGAAGCCCCAGCACATGTGCATGGTGGCCAGGGCCACCGGGATCTGCACCCGCGCCTTCGCCGGGAGACCCTTACCGGCGGGCAGCGAGCCCGCCACGATGGCCGCGGCATAGCCGGCCGGCACCAGGAAGGCCCACGGGGTGACGGCCGCGCCGACCACGATGCCCGCCGCGATCGCGCAGACCGCGGTCGGCGGGGCGAGGTAGCGGAGGTTGATCGAGCCCTCGTGGTAGCGGGCGACGACGTGGCGCCAGCGGCCGTAGTCCTTGTACTGCTTGGCGAGCGCCCGGACCGAGGGGCGCGGGCGGTACTGGACGCGCAGCTCGGGCGAGAACCAGATCAGGCCGCCGGCCTCGCGGATCCGGAAGTTCAGCTCCCAGTCCTGGGCGCGGATGAACTCCTCGTTGTACCCGCCCTGCTGCTCCAGCGCCTCGCGCCGGAAGACACCCAGGTAGACGGTCTCGGCGGGGGCCGCCTTGCCGCCGGTGTGGAACGCCGCGTTGCCGACGCCGATCTTGGAGGTCATCGCGGCGGCGACCGCGTCCTCCCAGGCGTTCTCGCCCTCGGCGTGCATGATCCCGCCGACGTTCATCGCGCCGGTCTCCTCCAGCAGGCGGACCGCGGTGGCGATGTAGTTCGGCGAGAGCATTCCGTGGCCGTCGACGCGCACCACGACGGGGTGGCTGGACGCCTTGATGGCGGCGTTGAGCGCGGCGGGTGTACGGCCGGTGGGGTTGGCGACGGTGTGGACCCGGGGGTCCTCCCGTACCAGCTCGGCGGCGATCTCCTCGGTGCGGTCGGACGACGGGCCGATGGCGATCACCACCTCCATCTCGCCGTCGTACTCCTGCTCCAGGATGTGGCGGACCGAGTTGCGCAGATGCCGCTCCTCGTTGAGGACCGGCATGATCACAGAAACGGCGGGCGTGGCGTGCGTGGCGTCCATAGGACGGTCACGTTACCGCGAACGAGGGACACCGGGCGCGTCGGCCGGGTGGCCTACCCGGGATGTTGATCACAGCGGCCTACCGTGGTCGCTTCCCTGCCCGTCCCCCGCGGAGGTGTCCCAGTTTCCGCCGTGCCCCCGCCCCGCCGCCGAAGGCCGCCGCCGCGCCGCCCGCCCCGCCCCCGCTGGGGTATGCGCATCACCACCACGCTGTCCGTCCTGGTGCTGGGCGCCGGGGGGATCGGCCATGCGCTCATCGGCGAGCTGGACGGCATCGGCCGCATCGACCCGTTCAAGGACATGAAGAACCGTCCCGCGCCGGGCCGCGGCATGAACGTGCTCCTCGTCGGCACCGACGGCCGCGACAAGATCACACCGGCGGAGAAGCGGAAGTACCACCTGGGCGGTGCCCCCTGCCACTGCACCGACACGATCATGCTCGTCCACGTCTCGGCCGACCGCTCCCGGGTGAGCGTCGTGAGCCTGCCGCGGGACAGCTACGCGGTGGTGCCCGAGCACACCGACCCCGCCACCAGGAAGCGCTACCCCGCCCATCCGGTCAGGCTCAACGCGGCGTACGCCCAGGGCGGCCCCCAGCTCACCGTGCAGACCGTGGAGCGGATGACCGGCGTCCAGATCAACCACTATCTGGAGGTCGACTTCACGAGCTTCATGAAGACGGTGGATGTGCTGGGCGGCGTCGACATCTGCACCGCCCGCCCGCTGAAGGACTCCTACACGGGGCTCGACCTGCCGGTGGGGACCAGCAAGCTCGACGGCGGCAAGGCGCTCCAGTACGTACGCTCCCGCCACCTCGACGCGGCGTCCGACCTGGGCCGGATGCAGCGCCAGCAGCGCTTCATGGCGTCCCTCATCGCCAAGACGACCAGCAGCGGTGTCCTGCTGAACCCGGTCAAGTTCCGCGATGTCGCGTCCACGGTCTTCGGCTCGGTCCGGGCCGACAAGGGCTTCGGCCCGGACGAGATGCTCTCCATCGGGCAGGCGATGCGGGGCTTCAAGCCGGCGTCGTCGGAGTTCACCTCCGTACCCATCGGGCAGATGAACTACCGGGTCAAGGGCATCGGCTCGACGGTGAAATGGGACCCGGTGAAGGCGGGGAAGCTCTTCCGGGAGATCCGTGAGGACGTGCCGATCGCCGTGCACCGGCCGACGGCGTCGCAGGCGCAGAAGGTCGACGTGCCGCCCAGCCAGATCAGGGTGCAGGTGACCAACGGCACGTCGACCAGCGGCCTGGCCGCCCGCGCCGACAAGAGCCTGCGCTCCACCGGCTTCCTCTCCTCGGTCGCGGCGACGGTACCGGGCCGGCCGGTGGCGTCGGACGTCAAGCGCACGGTCATCGAGTACGACCCGCGCTGGAACCGTTCGGTGCGCTCGCTGGCGGCGGCGCTGCCGCACGCGGAACTGCGGTCGGTGGCGGGGATCGGTTCCACGCTGAAGGTGACGCTCGGGTCGGACTTCACCACGGTGACACCGGTCCGGGCGGACGAGCCGGATCCGGGCAGGTTCGCGGCGGTCACGGGCGACCAGGTGGTCTGCAAGTAGCGGCAAGCGGCCGCCGGCGGCCTCGGGACGCGCGGCCGGTGCAGCCGGTGCCGCTCGCTCAGTCGTCGATGCCGTCGGCGATGCGCTGCTCCCGCAGCTCCTTGATCGCGCGGCGCCGGGCCAGCCGGTGCGTACGGCGGATCTGCGCCTCCTGGTAGCGCCGCTTGTCGCGTTCGCTGCCGGGGATCACCGGCGGTACGGCCCGGGGCTTGCCGTCCGCGTCGACCGCGGCGAAGACGAGGTAGGCGCTGCCGACCTGCTGGGCCGGGGACGACTCGTTCCACCGCTCCGCCAGGACCCGTACGCCGACCTCCATCGACGACCGTCCGGTCCAGTTCACCTGGGCCTTCACATGGATCAGGTCACCGACGCGGACCGGCTCCAGGAAGACCATCTCGTCCATCGACGCGGTGACCGCGGGCCCGCCGGAGTGCCGGCCGGCCACGGCGCCCGCCGCGTCGTCCACCAGTTTCATGATCACGCCACCGTGCACGGTACCGAGGAGATTGGTGTCGTTGCCCGTCATGATGTGACTCAGGGTGGTTCGTGAGGCCGAGGTGGGCTTGCCCGGAAGATCTGTCATACGTGCCAGCTTAGGCGGGGCCCGCGCCGCAGCACTTTGCATCAGATCTGCAACAGCACTGCCCCGATTCCACACCCGCCCTGTAATACATACGCACCGTGACGGCACACTGGTCCACATGGACGACAGGGACCGCTACGGACGCGGCAGCGAGAACGCACAGCCCGACGGTGCTCGGGTCATGCCGCACGTGCAGCGTTCAACGCCACCCAGCCAGCGGCAGTACGGCGGGCAGCAGCAGGGCCAGGGCTACGACGGCGGGTACGACACCCCGTACGACAGTGGCTACAACACGGGCCAGGTCTACGGGCAGGGCGGCCCCTCGGGCCCCGGCAGCCAGAGAAGCCAGGGCGGTCAGGGCACCGGCGGCCCGCGCCCCACCGCACGTCCGGGTACCCCTCCGAACTGGCGCCGCCGCATCAAGATCGGCGCGCTGGTCCTGATCATCGCGATCCTCGGCACCTCCATCGGTACGTACTTCTGGGCCGACGGGAAGCTGCGCCGCGAGGTCGACCTCTCCAAGGTCATCGACCGCCCCGCATCGGGCAAGGGCACGAACTACCTGATCGTGGGCTCGGACAGCCGCGACGGCATGTCCGCGGCCGACAAGAAGAAGCTGCACACCGGCTCCGCCGAGGGCAAGCGCACCGACTCCATGATCATCCTGCACGTCGGTGACCACGGGGACACGATGGTCTCGCTGCCCCGTGACTCGAACGTCACGATCCCGTCGTACAAGGGCTCGTCGTCCGGCAAGCTCTACCCGAACACCGGCCGGCAGACGAAGCTGAACGCCGCGTACGCGGAGGACGGCCCGGAGCTGCTGGTGCGCACCGTCGAGTACAACACCGGGCTGCACATCGACCACTACGCGGAGATCGGCTTCGACGGCTTCGCGAGCATCGTGGACGCGGTCGGCGGGGTTCAGCTGGACATTCCGCAGGCGTTCAAGGACAAGGACTCCGGCGCCGACTTCCCGGCGGGCAAGCAGACCCTCAACGGCAGCCAGGCCCTGGCCTTCGTCCGCACCCGGCACGCCTTCGCGGCCAGCGACCTCCAGCGTACGAAGAACCAGCAGAAGTTCCTGTCGGCCCTGGCCTCCCAGACGGCCACCCCGTCCACGATCCTGAACCCCTTCAAGCTCTACCCGGTGATGGGCGCGGGCCTGGACACGGTGATCGTGGACAAGGACATGAGCCTGTGGAACCTGGCGTCCATGTTCTGGGCCATGAAGGGTGTGCAGGGCGGCGGCGACGGCAAGCAGATGAACATGCCGATCTCGGGCTCCACCGGCGGCAACCTGGTCTGGGACAAGACCAAGGTCAAGCAGCTGGTGCAGGAGCTGAAGGACGACGACACGGTGACGGTCTCGGGCAACTAGGGGCTGTCCGGCCCCGTCCGGACCGGCCGAAGACAGGGGTGAGCCCCCGGACCGCGGTCCGGGGGCTCACCCCTGTCCGATGGTGTGCGTGCTCGGGCAGCGCCCTGGCCGCTACGGCAGGTTGCGGGCCATCACGATCCGCTGGACCTGGTTCGTGCCCTCGTAGATCTGGGTGATCTTCGCGTCGCGCATCATGCGCTCCACCGGGTAGTCGCGCGTGTAGCCGTACCCGCCGAGGAGCTGGACCGCGTCCGTCGTGACCTCCATCGCGACGTCCGACGCGAAGCACTTGGCGGCCGCGCCGAAGAACGTCAGGTCGCCGTCGAGGCGCTCCGACTTCGCGGCGGCCGAGTAGGTGAGCTGGCGGGCCGCTTCGAGCTTCATCGCCATGTCCGCGAGCATGAACTGGATGCCCTGGAAGTCGCCGATCGGCTTGCCGAACTGCTTGCGCTCCTGGACGTAGCCCTTGGCGTAGTCGAGCGCGCCCTGCGCGATGCCGATGGCCTGGGCGGCGATCGTGATGCGGGTGTGGTCCAGGGTCTTCATCGCCGTGGCGAAGCCGGTGCCCTCCTCGCCGATCATGCGGTCGGCGGGGATGCGAACGTTGTCGAGGTAGACCTCACGGGTCGGGGAGCCCTTGATGCCGAGCTTCTTCTCGGGGGCGCCGAAGGAGACGCCCTCGTCGGACTTCTCGACGACGAAGGCGCTGATGCCCTTGGAGCGCTTGGTGGGGTCGGTGACGGCCATCACCGTGTAGTACTCGGAGACGCCCGCGTTGGTGATCCAGCGCTTCACGCCGTTGAGCACCCAGAAGTCCCCGTCGCGCACGGCCCTGGTCTTCATGCCCGCCGCGTCCGAACCGGCGTCGGGCTCGCTCAGGCAGTACGAGAACATGCCCTCGCCCTTGGCCAGGCGGCTCATGTACTTCTTCTTGAGGTCCTCGGAGCCCGAGAGGATCACCGGGAGTGAGCCCAGCTTGTTCACGGCCGGGATCAGGGAGGAGGACGCGCAGACGCGGGCCACCTCCTCGATGACGATGACCATGGCGAGCGCGTCGGCCCCGGCGCCGCCGTACTCCTCGGGTACGTGGACGGCGTGCAGGTCGGCGGCGGTCAGCGCGTCCAGCGCCTCCTGCGGGAAGCGGGCTTCCTCGTCCACCGCGGCGGCGAAGGGTGCGATCTTCGCCTCGGCCAGGGCGCGGACCGAGTCGCGGAGCATGTCGTGCTCCTCAGCCGGGCGGTACAGGTCGAAATCGGGCGAACCTGCCAAGGTCACTCACTCCCCAAAGATGCTAACTACCGTTAAGTAACCCGATTTTAGGGGCTGCCCGCCCCCAGGGATACGTGAGCTGCACGACAGGGGTAGGGCCAGGCATCGAACGGCCCGACTATGCTCGGGCGCGCACCCGATCCCGTACGCCCCCTGGAGCTTCCTGATGGCCCTGAAAATCACCGTGATCGGTACCGGCTATCTCGGTGCCACCCACGCCGCGGCCATGGCTGAGCTGGGCTTCGAGGTGCTCGGTCTCGACATCGTCCCCGAGAAGATCGAGATGCTCTCGCAGGGGCGCGTCCCCATGTACGAGCCCGGTCTCGAAGAGCTTCTGCAGCGGCACGTCGCGGGCATCGAGGGGGCGACCGGACGGCTGCGCTTCACCACCTCGTGGGAGGAGGCGGGCGAGTTCGGCGATGTGCACTTCGTGTGCTGCAACACCCCGCAGAAGCACGGCGAGTACGCCTGCGACATGTCGTACGTCGACAACGCCTTCCGCTGGCTCGCACCGCATCTGAAGGCGAACGCGCTGGTCGTCGGCAAGTCGACCGTGCCGGTCGGCAGCGCGGCCAGGCTCGCCGGGATGCTCCGGGATCTCGCGCCCGCCGGTGAGGGTGTGGAGCTGGCGTGGAACCCGGAGTTCCTGCGGGAGGGCTTCGCCGTCAAGGACACCCTGCACCCCGACCGGATCGTCGTCGGTGTGGAGAGCGTGGGGGCACCTCCCAGCGGTAGCTGGGGGAGGGCCGAGAAGCTGCTGCGCGAGGTGTACGCGGGGCCGGTGGGCGAGGGGTCCCCGTTCGTGGTGACCGACTTCCCCACGGCCGAGCTGGTGAAGACCGCCGCGAACTCCTTCCTCGCCACGAAGATCTCCTTCATCAACGCGATGGCCGAGGTCTGCGAGGCCGCCGACGGTGACGTCGCGAAGCTCGCGGAAGCGCTCGGGCACGACGAGCGCATCGGCAAGAAGTTCCTGCGGGCCGGGATCGGCTTCGGCGGCGGGTGTCTGCCCAAGGACATCCGGGCCTTCATGGCCCGCGCGGGCGAACTGGGCGCCGACCAGGCGCTGACCTTCCTCCGCGAGGTCGACTCGATCAACATGCGGCGCCGCGGCCACATGGTGGAGCTGGCGCGGGAGGCCGTGGGCGGCGGCTCCTTCCTGGGCAAGCGGGTCGCGGTGCTCGGCGCGACCTTCAAGCCGGACTCGGACGACGTACGGGACTCCCCCGCGCTGAACGTCGCCGGCCAGATCCACCTCCAGGGCGGCCAGGTCACGGTCTACGACCCCAAGGGCATGGAGAACGCCCGCCGCCTCTTCCCGACGCTCGGCTACGCGGAGACCGCGCTGGACGCGGTACGGAGCGCGGACGTCGTCCTGCACCTCACGGAGTGGCGCGAGTTCCGCGAGCTGGACCCGGCGGCACTGGGCGCGGTGGCCTCCGAGCGGATACTGCTGGACGGCCGCAACGCACTGGACCCGGTGGCGTGGCGGGAGGCCGGCTGGGTGTACCGGGCGATGGGACGCCCGCGGGCCTAGGTTCTTCCGGAAGCCGAAACTCCCTCGTGGTCCGTCCGCCCATGGGGGAGCATGAGGTGGCCGTTACCGGTCGAAGGTGTGGGCCGGTAGTCAAACCGACCGGGGAGATCACCATGGCCGTAGCCAAGCTCGGCGCCGTCGTTCTGGACTGTCCTGACCCAGCCGCGCTCGCCGCCTTCTACGCGGCGGTTATCGGCGGCACGGTCGAGAGCAACGACCCGGAGTGGGTCAGCCTCACCGGCCTTCCGGGCACACAGCTCGACTTCCAGCGGTCACCCGGGTTCGTACCGCCGCAGTGGCCCTCGGACGACGCAGCGCAGCAGTTCCATCTGGACCTGACCGTCGAGGATCTGGACGCGGCCGAGCAGCAGATCCTGGCGCTGGGCGCGAAGGCGCTCGACGCGGCGGACAGGTCGCGGACCTTCCGGGTGTACGCGGATCCCGCCGGGCACCCGTTCTGCCTCTGCGCCTGCTGAGCCCGGGGTCGGCTGCTGCGTAAGGCTGTTGCGTACGGCTGGGTCGCGCGACCCAGCCGTACCGCGTCAGGCCCGGCTCAGCCGTCCAGCTCGGCGAGGGTCGCGTTGGACGGGCCGCGCTCGGCCTGGAGGCCGCGGGCCACGTCCTCCGCCGCGCGCAGCACCCGTACCGCGTTCTGCCAGGTCAGCTTCGCCAGGTCCGGCTTCGACCAGCCGCGGGCGATCAGCTCACCGATCAGGTTCGGGTAGCCCGCCACGTCCTCCAGGCCCGCCGGGGTGAAGGCCGTGCCGTCGTAGTCGCCGCCGATCCCGATGTGGTCGACGCCCGCGACCTCACGCATGTGGTCCAGGTGGTCGGCGACCGTCGACGCGGTGGCCATCGGGCGGGGGTGCGCCTCCTCGAAGGCGCGCTGGACCTTCAGCCCCGCGGGCGTCGTGTTCAGGTGGTGCAGCCCGTGGGTGCGCATGTTCTCGTCCGCGCGGGCGGTCCAGGCGACCGCTTCCGGGAGGATGAACTTCGGGACGAACGTGGCCATCGCGATGCCACCGTTCGCCGGGAGCAGCGCGAGGACGTCGTCCGGGATGTTGCGCGGGTGGTCGCAGACCGTACGGGACGAGGAGTGCGAGAAGATCACCGGCGCCGTCGACGTCGCCAGCGCGTCGCGCATCGTGGACGCCGCCACATGAGAGAGGTCCACCAGCATCCCGGTGCGGTTCATCTCGCGGACGACCTCGTGGCCGAAGGCGGTCAGCCCGCGGGCCTTCACGACGTCGGTCGCGGAGTCCGCCCAGGCGATGTTGTCGTTGTGCGTGAGCGTCATGTAGCGCACGCCCAGCGTGTGCAGGGCGCGCAGGGTGCCCAGCGAGTTGTTGATGGAGTGGCCGCCCTCGGCGCCCATCAGGGATGCGATGCGGCCCTGGCTCCTGGCCTTCTCCATGTCGTCGGCGGTCAGCGCGCGGACCAGGTCGTTGGGGTAGCGGGTGAGCAGCTGGTCCACGACGTCGATCTGCTCCAGCGTCGCGCTGACCGCGTCCTCGCCCGCCATGTCGCTTCGGACGTAGACCGACCAGAACTGCGCGCCGACGCCGCCCTTGCGCAGCCGGTGCAGGTCGGTGTGGAGGTGGCCGGTCTGGTCGCGGGCGATGTCCAGCGCGTCGAGGTCGTACCGGACGTTCTCACGCAGCGCCCAGGGCAGGTCGTTGTGGCCGTCCACGACCGGGTACTCGGCGAGCAGGTCCAGCGCCTCGGTGAGGTGATTGCTCATGGGAACCGCCTACTTTCCGAATCCGAAGGTCTCCGCGCCCGCCGCCCTGGCGCGCAGCCGGGTGCCCTTCTCCGTCGCTTCGTCGTTCAGCTTCTGCTGGAACTCCCGCATCTTGTCCTGGAGTCGCGGGTCGGACGCGGCCAGGATGCGGACGGCGAGCAGCCCCGCGTTGCGCGCGCCGCCCACCGAGACCGTCGCCACCGGGACGCCGGCCGGCATCTGCACGATGGAGAGCAGCGAGTCCATTCCGTCCAGGTACTTCAGCGGCACCGGGACGCCGATGACCGGCAGCGGGCTGACCGAGGCCAGCATCCCCGGCAGATGCGCCGCTCCCCCGGCGCCCGCGATGATCACCCGGAGCCCCCGGCCGTCCGCCTGCTCGCCGTACGCGATCATCTCGCGCGGCATCCGGTGGGCGGAGACGACATCCACCTCGTACGCCACCCCGAACTCGTCCAGGGCCTTGGCGGCGGCCTCCATGACGGGCCAGTCGGAGTCCGAGCCCATCACGATGCCGACGACGGGGGCCCCGGAAGCCGCAGGGGCCGGGGAAGCTGACGGAGAGGTCATTCGGTGATCGTCCCTCGCAGGTATCCGGCGGCATGACGGGCGCGTTCCAGTGCGTCGTCGAGGTCGTCGCCGTAGGTGTTGACGTGGCCGACCTTGCGCCCCGGCTTCACGTCCTTGCCGTACATGTGGATCTTGAGCTGGGGGTCGCGGGCCATGCAGTGCAGATAGGCCTGGTACATGTCGGGGTAGTCGCCGCCCAGGACGTTGCACATGACCGTCCAGCGGGCGCGCGGGCGCGGGTCGCCCAGCGGCAGGTCCAGGACCGCGCGCACGTGGTTGGCGAACTGCGAGGTGATCGCGCCGTCCTGGGTCCAGTGGCCTGAGTTGTGCGGGCGCATCGCGAGCTCGTTGACGAGGATGCCGGGCGTGCCGTCGGCTCCCCGGATCTCGAAGAGTTCGACGGCGAGGTGGCCGGTCACATCCAGCTCGGCGGCGATCCGCAGGGCGAGCTGCTGGGCCTCGCCCGCCAGCTCCTCGCTGATGCCGGGGGCGGGGGCGATCACGGTGTCGCAGACCCCGTCCACCTGCTGGGACTCGACCACCGGGTAGGCCACGGCCTGGCCGTGCGGGGAGCGTACGACGTTCGCCGCCAGCTCCCGTACGAAGTCGACCTTCTCCTCGGCCAGCACCGGGACGCCCGCCTTGAAGGGGGCTTCGGCGTCCGCGAGGGAGCGTACGAACCAGACACCCTTGCCGTCGTAGCCGCCCCGGACCGTCTTGAGGATGACCGGGAAGCCGCCCACCTCGTCCGCGAAGGCGACCGCGTCGGCCGGGTCGGAGACGATGCGGTGGCGGGGGCAGGGGGCCCCGATCGCGGTGAGCCGCTCGCGCATCACCCCCTTGTCCTGCGCGTGCACCAGCGCGTGCGGGCCCGGCCGGACGGGGATGCCCTCCGCCTCCAGGGCGCGCAGATGCCCTGCGGGCACATGCTCGTGGTCGAAGGTGATCACGTCGCAGCCGCGTGCGAAGTCGCGCAGCGTGTCCAGGTCGCGGTAGTCGCCGATGACGACTTCGCTGACCACCTGGGCCGCCGAGTCCTGCGGGGTGTCACTGAGCAGCTTGAATTTGAGGCCGAGGGGGATACCCGCCTCGTGGGTCATCCGGGCGAGCTGTCCGCCACCGACCATGCCGACTACGGGGAACGTCACGTACCCCAGGGTATCCGCAGCCCCGTAGCCCGCATGCCAGCACGTCACAGCCTTGACCGGGCACCCGAACGGAGCACTGGCTAGCATGGGCGAGTTGACGGACTCGACCGACCGTTGACTCACTCGACCGAACGGGGCTATCGACCACCATGAGCGATTCCGGCGGGATGCGGACGCGGGTGCAGCGGCTCTGGCGCGAGGTCGCCAAGTTCGGCGCGGTGGGCGCCCTGGGCCTGCTGGTCAACATGGCGGCGTTCAACCTGCTCCGCCACACGACCTCCCTGCAGGTGGTACGGGCCAGCGTGCTGGCGACCGTCATCGCGGTCGTCTTCAACTACGTCGGCCTGCGGTACTTCGCCTACCGGGACCGTGAGAAGAGCGGCCGGGCCCGGGAGATGGGGCTGTTCCTGCTGTTCAGCCTGGTCGGCGCGGTCATAGAGAACGGGGTCCTCTACGCGGCGACATACGGCGCCGACTGGAACTCCCCGCTGCAGAGCAACTTCTTCAAGTTCCTCGGTATCGCCGTCGCGACGCTCTTCCGCTTCTGGTCCTACCGCACCTGGGTCTTCCGGACGCTGCCCGCCCGGGAACCGGCAGCCCCGTCTCCCGCCCTGGTCGAGGCCGGCCCGGAGTAGGTCTCCCCGTCACCGGATCGTCGGCTGCGGGTCCGGGGCGCTGTTCTGCTGCGGCGGGTTCTTCGACACCCGGCTCAGGAAGAGCGCGAAGACCGGAGGGTGCTGCTGGAGCATTTCGAGCCGTCCGCCGTCCGCCTCCGCCAGGTCACGGGCCACGGCGAGGCCGATGCCGGTGGAGTTGCGGCCGCTGATGGTCCGCTCGAAGATCCGCGCCCCCAGGTCGGGCGGCACACCGGGCCCGTCGTCCGTCACCTCGACGACCGTCTGGGTGCCGGTGACCCGCGTACGGACCGCGACGGTGCCGCCACCGTGCATCAGCGAGTTCTCGATCAGGGCGGCCATCACCTGGGCCACCGCGCCGGGCGTGCCGATGGCCCGCAGCCCGCGCTTCCCCGACCGTACGATCGCGCGCCCCGCGCTGCGGTACGCCGGGCGCCACTCCTGGAGCTGCTGGGTGACGACCTCGTCCAGATCGAAGGTGACGGCGGAGCCGGTGCGCGGGTCGCGGGAGTTGGTCAGCAGCCGCTCCACGACGTCCGTAAGCCGCTCGACCTGGGTCAGCGCGATGGTCGCCTCCTCCTTCACCGTGTCCAGGTCCTCGGTGAGGGTGATCTCCTCCAGCCGCATGGAGAGCGCCGTCAGCGGCGTACGGAGCTGGTGCGAGGCGTCGGCGGCCAGCCGGCGCTCGGCGGTCAGCATCCGGGTGATCCGCTCGGCCGACGAGTCCAGCACATCGGCGACCCGGTCCAGCTCGGGAACCGCGTACCGCTTGTGCCGGGGGCGCGGGTCGCCGGAGCCGAGGCGTTCGGCGGTCTCGGCGAGGTCGGTGAGCGGCGAGGTGAGCTTGTTGGCCTGGCGTACGGCGAGGAGCACCGCCGAGATGATCGCCAGAAGGGCCACCGCGCCGATGATGAGCAGGGTGCGGCCGACCTCGCGGGTCACGGTGGAGCCCGCTTCCTCGACCGTGACCTCCTCGCCGTGGGCGCCGGTCGCCCTGGACCGGATGACGTTGCCCTGCGGTTCGGTGCCGAGCCTGACGGTGTCCCGGCCGGGGATCTTGATCACTGCGTAGCGGTGGGCCTCGACCTGATCGTGCAGGACCGACCCGGTGACCCGTTCCTTGCCGACGATCCGGCTCTCGACGATGCTCGCGAGGCGCAGGGCCTCGGAGTCCACGCTCTCCTGGGCACTGCTGCTGATGGTGCGCGTCTCGACGATGACGAGCGAGACGCCGAAGACGGCGATCACGACGAGTACGACGGCGAGCGTGGAGTTGATGAGTCGGCGGCGCATGCGCCAAGTGTCGCAGTCGGCGCCCGCGGGGCCGGGGCGGTGCGCCCTCGGGGCCGGGTGGCTGCGGGTGCCGGGGCGGGCCGCACCGGCGACGGCCCGGCCCGCGGCCTCAGCTCTTCTCGGGCTCAGCTCGCCTTGGACTCAGCTCGTCCTGGACTCAGCTCTTCTCGAAGCGGAAGCCGACGCCCCGCACGGTGGCGATATAGCGCGGGTTCGCCGCGTCGTCGCCGAGCTTCTTGCGCAGCCAGGAGATGTGCATGTCGAGCGTCTTGGTGGACGACCACCAGGTGGTGTCCCAGACCTCGCGCATCAGCTGGTCCCGGGTGACGACCCGGCCGGCGTCCCTGACCAGGACCCGCAGCAGGTCGAACTCCTTTGCCGTGAGCTGGAGTTCCTCGTCGCCCATCCACGCGCGGTGCGACTCGACGTCGATCCGTACGCCGTGGGTGGCGGGCTGCGGGGCGGTCTCGGCGGCGCCGCGCCGCAGCAGGGCCCGTACCCGCGCCAGCAGTTCGGCGAGCCGGAACGGCTTGGTCACGTAGTCGTCGGCGCCGGCGTCCAGGCCGACCACCGTGTCGACCTCGTCGGCGCGGGCGGTGAGCACCAGGACGGGCACGGTGTGCCCGTCGGCGCGCAGCCGTCTGGCCACCTCCAGGCCGTCCATGCCGGGCAGGCCCAGATCCAGGACGACCAGGTCGATCCCTCCTTGAAGGCCGGCGTCGAGCGCGGTCGGTCCGTCTTCCCGCACCTCGACCTCGTAACCCTCCCGACGCAGTGCGCGGGCCAGCGGCTCCGAGATGGATGCGTCGTCCTCGGCGAGCAGTACACGGGTCATGAAGGTGATGGTAGACCGCGACGGGTCGTGCTCGTGAGGTGATCGCGAAGGGCTGCGGCTCTGGGCGGCCATACGTGTTGTTACCTTCGATACAGCGGCCGGTTCCTGTCTTCACCTGTGATCCATGTCTCAACCCCTTTCAAATGCCGCAGCTGCCTCTTTATGGTGGCGAGACGCCTGTTGCAGTACTTCGGGTTCTTTGGCCTGCCATGACGCGCTAAAGACCTCTTATTCTGTGCGCGGTTGGCACTCCGGCCGCGTGGACAGTGAATGACCTAGCGGCCGGGCCCTGTGTGCGAGGAAGCGCGCGGGGCGTGGATCCCTGTGTGGTCTCCCCCTTCGGTACGGAATACATCCGGCTGGCCCCTCAGGCGTGGGGCGGGGACGGACCATGCCGGTGCCGGCCACCCCCCACCGGGCGCGTCACCGTTCTGCGATGCGTCCCGAAAAGCAAGGAACGACCATGGCGTCAAGCCTGACGAAGGCACCGGAGACCCCGGAAAAGACCTTCTTCGGACACCCCCGCGGCCTGGCACCGCTCTTCATGACGGAGATGTGGGAGCGTTTCAGCTTCTACGGCATGAGGGCTCTGCTCCCGCTGTACCTGGTGTCCAGCACCGGTCCGCATCTGAGCGCCGCCACCGCCACGGCGATCTACTCGATCTACCTGGCGATGGTCTACCTGCTCACCATGCCGGGCGGCTGGTTCGGCGACCGTGTCTGGGGAGCCCGCAAGACGGTCACCATCGCGGCCTCGATCATCATGGTCGGGCACCTCACCCTGGCGCTGCCGGGCACGGGCTCGTTCTTCGCGGGTCTGGCGCTCGTCGCGTTCGGTTCCGGGCTGCTGAAGGCCAACATCTCGACGATGGTCGGGCACCTGTACAAGGGCCCCGACGACCCGCGCAGGGATGGTGGCTTCACCGTCTTCTACATGGGCATCAACATCGGTTCCTTCTTCGCGCCGCTGGTCATCGGTACGGTCGGCGAGAACGTGAACTGGCACCTCGGCTTCGCCCTCGCGGCGGTCGGTATGGCGCTGGGCCTGATCCAGTTCCTCATCGGCACGCGCCATCTGAGCGAGCGCAGCAGCGTCGTCCCGAAGCCCCTGTCGGCGCAGGAGCGCAGCTCGGTCCTGACCAAGGGCCTGATCTGCCTGATCATCGCCGCGGTCTTCTACGGCATCGTGGTCTTCAGCGGCGCCTTCACCCAGAACTGGGCGCTCTACCCGATCACCGTGCTCGGTCTGCTCATCCCGATCGGTGTCCTGGTGCGCATGAAGCGCGACCGGGAGCTGTCCGGCCTTGAGCAGAAGAAGATCTCCGGCTACATCTGGTTCTTCGTGGCCGCGGCCGTCTTCTGGATGATCTACGACCAGGGCGGCTCCACCATGTCGCTCTTCGGCGAGGACTCCACGACGAACAGCCTGCTCGGCTTCCACTTCCCGACGTCCTGGTACCAGTCGGTGAACCCGGTCTTCGTCATGGCGCTGGCCCCGGTCGTCGCCTGGATCTGGCTGGCTCTCAACAAGAGGGGCAAGGAGCCGAGCACGGTCGTCAAGTTCGTCTCGGGTCTCTTCCTGATCGGCGTCTCCTTCTTCGTCTTCATGCTGCCGCTGATGTCGACGACGGACGGCTCGAAGGTCAGCCCGATGTGGCTGGTGGCGATCTACTTCGTCCAGACCGTCGGCGAGCTCTGCCTCTCCCCGGTCGGCCTCTCGGTAACCACGAAGATGGCTCCGGCCAAGTACGCCAGCCAGATGATGGGTGTGTGGTTCCTCGCCGTCACGGCCGGCGACTGCGTCACCAGCCTGATGTCGCTCTCCGGGGTGAACCTCAACAAGTCCGGCATGGTCGGCCTTGAAGCGGCGCTCGCGGTGGTCGCGGCCATAGCCGTCTGGATGTACCGCGGCAAGGTCAAGGAGCTCATGGGCGACGTCCGCTGACGCGGTCCGTACCCGCTCCATCCGTACGCAGGCCCCGCCGCACCGGTCAGGTGCGGCGGGGCCTGTGTCGTACGCGCCGAGCCTCCGGGGCCTGTCCCCCGTACACCGGGCCCTCACCGTGACGGCGGCGGGCCCGGTGCCGTCACGGCCGGGTCAGCGGGTGCCGCGCAGCCTCCTCCACGGGGTGAAGGTGAACACCGCGCCGCCCAGCAGGATCACGGTGCCGGCCACCAGGCCGAGCGCCCGCAGGGCGCCGTTGTCACTCGCACCGGTCTCGGCGAGGCCACCGCTGGTGCTGGTGCTGCCGCCCGAGCCGCCCGTCGCCGTGCCGCCGGTGGTCCCGCCGGTCGACGTGCCGCCCGACGCGCCGCCCGGCTGGGCCGACGTGTCCAGGTTCAGTGAGACAGCGACGTTCGCCGGCGGGGTGCAGGTGGTGGTCGTACCGAGCGCCTTGACCGTCAGTACGCCGGGGCTGAGCGTCGTCTTGCCGCTCGCGCCCGGCTTGTACGTGCCGGTGAGGTCGGGGATCTCGATGGGTGCGCCCGACTTGATGGCCGACTTGTTGGCCGGGCCCACCACATGGACCGTGCCCTTGTCGGAGCCGCCGAGCTTGACGTCCATGGACGGGACGACCGAACCGGCGGGAATGTCGGCCGGGCTGTCCATCACGGACTTGCTGAACTTCACGGTGAGGCCGTAGTCCCCGCCGCTCTTCTTCGCGTTGATCTGCACCGGCGATGTGGCGTTCTTGTCGCCGATGGGTGTCTTGCAGGCGTAGGCGACGGAGACCTGCTTGCCGGGAAAGTCGGTCGCGCCCCCGGTGCCGCCCGTGGTGCTGCCGCCGGTGGTGCTCCCACCGGTGCTCGTACCGCCTGTGGTCGTCCCGGCGGTGGTCCCGCCGGTGGTGGTCCCGCCGGTGGTGGTCCCGCCGGTGGTCGTCCCGGCCGTCGTACCGCCCGTGGTGGTCCCGCCGGTGGTCGTCCCGGCCGTCGTACCGCCGGTGGTCGTACCGCCCGTCGTGGTCCCGCCGGTGGTGGTTCCGCCGCCGTCCGTGACCTTGATGGTGGCCGACGACTTCACCGTCTCCTTGGGCGAGCACTTGGTGTCCGTGGAGATCGGCTTGCTGACGTTGATGTTGTACTTGTCGGCCGTCAGCGTGACGTCCCCGGCCTTGGTCAGCTTCAGCTTGGCCGTCATGTCGGAGAGGACCATCGGGGCGCCCTTGGGAATGGGCGGGTTCGTCCGGGGTCCCTGCATGGCGAGATCCGCTGTCTGCGCCCCGCCGACCTTGATCGTGCCGGTCGGCTGCACGGTGTTGGCGTCCAGATCGAGGATGTCGGGGTTCTTGGAGGCGGCCGAGACCGTCTTCCACACGACGTCGACCTCGTCGCCCACCTTCGCCGTGGCGGGCGCCGTGATCGCCACCTCGGTCGTGCCCTCGATGGGCGGCAGCCCGGAAATCGCGGGCGGTATGCACTCGGTCTTGTACGAGACGTCCGCGGCCTGGGCAGGGCCCGCGGCCAGCATGATCCCCGCACCGCCGAGCATCAGCGCGAATCCTGCCGCGCTCATCCTCCGTTGTCTGATCACGAGTTTCCCTTCGTCGTCGGGTGCTTCTCAGCCGGGTGGTTCTCAGACAGGTGTTTCTCAGACGGGTTGTTCTCAGACGGTGCGGTGTCCGGGGTGAACCACGGCAGAACCGTGGTCGTAGAGGGGTGCGTCCCGTCGCCGGGCGGTGCCGCCCGCTCGGGCCTGCGCAACGCGGGCATTCTCAGGGTGAGTCCGGGCAGCAGCGCGTTCCGGTGGCGGCCGGCGCCACCGGCCGTACCGCGTGCGCCCCGCGGCCTGACCTTGTCGACGATCGCCATGCCGATACGGAACACGGCGGCCGGTACGACCACGCAGAGCAGCAGCCAGAAGAACGTGACACCCCACGGGCGCCCCACCCCCCAGGGCTGCTCGACCAGCACCTTGCCGGCGTACTTCACCGCGACCTGGTAGTCGCCGTGGGCGCCGGCCGACAGTTCGGCATCCAGTCTGATCTGCGCCTTCCTGCCGGGTGCGACCGTGCCGTGCCACTGCCGGTCCTCCCACTGCGGGGCGAACACGCCGTGCGAGGTGCCCAGCGAGAAGAGCGGGTCCTTGACGGGCGTCGAGCCGAGATTGCCGACGGTGAACACGATGGTCCGGCCGGGCGGCGCCCCGAACCAGGTGAGGACTCCGCTCGACCCTTCGAGCCGGGCGTCGGACAGCACCGCCAGCCTCCCGGGCGGGGGCTTCGGCAGAGCCGCGACCGGATGCCCCGCGACCTTGAACACCACGTCGGCCGCGGCCTGTTCACCGGTCACGGTCGCGATGTGCACCACGCACGGGCAGGGTTTGGGCGGCTCGGCCACCGGCAGCTTCTTGCTGAAGCCGCCCTTGGAGTCGGTGGTGACGGCGCGTCCCTCGGAGTTGGCGCAGGAGTTGGTGCCGCCGATCACGCCCCGGGCCGGGGTGGCCTGACCGCAGATCAGCATCATGAGCAGCGCGTCGGGGCGCCAGCCCGTGCCCTTGACGGTGATGTCGCCGCCCTTGCCCGCCTGCTGCTGGGAGAGTGTGGCGCCCGGCTTGCCGGCCGCGGCGGCGCCGGTGGCCGGGGCCAGGACCAGGGCGGGGAGCAGTGCCAGGAGGAAGGCCAGGGCGGCCCCCCAGCTCCCGAGGGCCCGCAGCCAACGGGCGGGTTCGATCTTCACGTTGCCGCTCCCGCCGTCGCCGGTTCGCTGTCGGTGTACGTCATGTCCCTGGTGCTGCTGTCGCCTTCGTACGGGTCCGGTCCTGAGCCCGTCCCCGTTCCCGTTCCGTCTCCCTTGCCGCGGAGGCGTCTGCGCCGTACGGCGAACCAGCCGCCCGTACCGGCGAGCACCAGGACCGCGGCCCCCGCCAGGCGCCACCACGGCACGAACACCGCCGACGCGGACCCCGTCCCGTGCGCTCCGCCCCCGGCCGTGACCGCGAGGTGCACGGACGCCGAATCGAGCGCCGGCGGATGCGGCCACTTCTCCGTGAGCTGTGCGCGCCGTCCGGGCAGCAGTTCCACCGGCAGCGTGCGCCCGGTGATGTGGTGAGCGCCGCTGATGGGTCCTTCGGTGCGTATGTCGAGGTGCGGGGTGAGGGCGGTGTTGCCGCGGTTGACCACCGTGTAGTGGATCAGCCCCCGGCCCTTGTCGATCCGGACGTCCTCGACGGTCAGCGCCGAGAGCGTGGGCCCGCTCACCCGCAGCTGCACCCGCACCCCGGTCTCATGTCCGCCCGCCGCCGCCACGATCGCGGCCGGGTGGTCACCCGGTTCGGCGGTGGTGGGGACGGTGACGCTGAAGGGGACCCGGGCGCTGGTGCGCGCCGGGACCTTCACCGTGCGGGCGGCCGGGGTGATCCAGCTGTGGTCCGTGGCGCGGAGCGCGGACCCGCCGGATGCCGTGTTGTACGCCTCGGCCCCCCGCAGCCGTACGGTCACGGCCTTCTTCCCCGGGTTGGTCAGCGCCAGGGTGTCCTCCAGGACGGTCCCCGGTGCGCCCTCCAGATAGAAGTACGGGCGGCCGTCGGCGCTCGGCCTGGTGCCGGCGCCGGACGCGGGCGCCGCCGTCCAGCCGGGTCCGCCGGCCGCCGGCTCGGCCGCGGCCGCGGGTACGAGCGCGGGCACGGCGGAGCAGAGCAGTACGGCAGCCGTGAGCACGGCGGAACGGATGTTGCGCGTGAGCATGAGAGAACTCCCTGTTGCTTGGACCGCCTCCCTGGTCCCGGCAGGTGTCAGGCGGACCGCTGGCCCCGCCGGGTCAGCCACAGCACCCCCGCGGCCCCGCTGAGCAGCACGGTCCCGCCGAGCGTGCCGAGCGCCATCGTGGAGTCGAGCGGCCCGGTCTTCGGCAGGCTGCCGCCGGTGCTCTGCGACGAGCCGGAGCCACCGCTCGTACTGCCGCCGCCCGTCGAGCCGCTGCCCCCGCTCGTACCGCCGCCGCCCGATCCGGCGACCGTCAGTTCCAGTGAGGGTTTGGGGCTGTTGGACGGAGTGCAGGTGGTCGTCGTGCCGAGCGCCTTGATGGTCAGCGTCGACGCGGTGAAGGTGACCTTGCCGCTCTTCTTGGGCGTGTAGGTGCCCGACAGGTCACTGATCTTGATGGGTGAGTTGGCGGGTATGGCCGCCGAGTTGGTGGCTCCCGATACCGGGACCGTCCCGCTCTCGGCGCCGCCCAGCTTGATGAGCGCGCTGGGCTTCATGGCGCCCTTGCCCAGTTCGACCGGGCTGGACGAGACGCCCTTCTGGAAGGACATGGTCAGGGTGTAGCCGCTGCCGCTCTTGACGCCCTTGATGTCGATGGGCGAGACGGCTCCTTTGTTTCCGATCGGCGTTTTGCACTGGTAGTTGACGTCCACCACGTCGGCCTGGGCTGCCGGTGCGGTCATCAGCACCACCGAGCCCGCGACGGCCGCCGCCAGCGCAAACGCTGTCCGCTTCTGGTACGACACCTCGAAACCCCTTATGCCGGATGCCGCCGCTAAGTTACTGACGACACATCAGATTGGGCGCTCAAGGTACGCCGGAGCCCTTGCCGAGGGAAGACAAAGAGCGCACCGGATCGGTGCGCTCAGGGGGAAGAGGAGAAAGAAGAGGTGGGAGGCCTACGCCAGCGCGGCCAGCTCGGCCCAGACCATCTTGCCGGGCCTGCCGGGCGTACGGACCACGCCCCAGTCGAGGCAGAGCCGCTCCACGATGAACATGCCGTGCCCGCCGGGCCGGCCGGCCCGGTGCGGGCTGCGCGGTGCGGGCTGGCCCGCGCCACGGTCGGCGACCTCAAGACGGAGCACCTTCTGCCCGTACGAGACGCGGAGCTCCTCGGGGCCCTCGGCGTGCAGGCACGCGTTGGTGACCAGCTCGGACACGACCAGCAGGACGTCCTCCGCCGCGGCACGGCGGTCGGCGCTCCCGGCGGGCAGCCAGGCCCAGTCGTAGAGCGCCTGGCGCGTGAAATCACGCGCCAGCGGAACAATGCCGCTCGCACTCTGCAGGGAGAGCGTGCGGATGCGGCCTTCGGCGGACACGGTAGAGGCTGGTCCGGCGCCGTCGCGCTCGGGGCCGAGGTCCCCCGGCGGCTGCTGCCGGGTGGTGCTCATCAGCGCTTCACCTCACCGATTCACCAGTTCAAAAAAGTCAGCGGTACAGAGATTGCGGAGGGACTCCTGCCCTGCCTAATGGTGACAACACTCATTTCTTTCAACAGAGTGTGCGGATCAGTCGCGCAGCGCGTCTTCGAGACAATCGTGCACGGTGAAGACCGCCTCGGCGCCTGTGATCTCGAACACTCTGGCCACCACGGGAAGCATCCCGGCCAGGTGAACCCCTCCCCCGGCGGCCTCCGCCTTGAGACGGGCCCCGAGGAGCACGTTCAGTCCGGTCGAGTCGCAGAATTCCAGCCGGGAGCAGTCGATGACCAGTCTCGACCGGCCGCGCTCCAGCGCCTGATCCAGCGGCTCGCTCAGCAATTCGGCAGTGTGGTGATCAAGCTCACCTGCCGGAGTCACGACCTCACTCCGGCCCACGGACCTGACTTCGACCTGAAGCCGGCCCCGGTTCATGCTGCCGACCGTCTCGCGGTCCATGTCCGTTCCTCTTCGCCGTGTTGGAGATGTCGCTGACGTGCGACGAAGACTACGCCTTCCGTACGCCGACCGGTAGCCGAACAACCACAACAAACCTTACCAATACGGACATTTAACACTTGCGCTTGTCCGTCACAAGCCGATAGGGGTAGTAGCGACATCATTCGAACATGGCCGGCTTCGGAGGCGCCGCTACACCGCTGAACACAGGCATCGGCAGCCATATGCCGAGAACCATGGAGGACACCATGTCACCCCGGCTCGACGAATCCCGCAGCGATACGTCGACTGCACGTCCTACCCAGCCCCACCGGATCGAGTCCGGAATCGAGGATTTTCCTGAGATTCCGCCGTACGACGAAGTGGGCCCGCTGGACGCCAGGGCCCTGTCGAAGACGCTCTTCTCGCGGCTGGAGTCCCTCGAAGAGGGAACGCACGAGTACGCGTATGTCCGCAACACGCTCGTCGAGCTCAACCTGGCCCTGGTCAAGTTCGCCGCCTCCCGGTTCCGCTCACGCAGCGAACCGATGGAAGACATCATCCAGGTCGGCACGATCGGTCTGATCAAGGCGATAGACCGCTTCGAGCTCAGCAGGGGCGTGGAATTCCCCACATTCGCGATGCCGACGATCATCGGCGAGATCAAGCGTTTCTTCCGTGACACGTCCTGGTCGGTGCGGGTGCCGCGCCGTCTCCAGGAGCTCCGTCTCGACCTCGCCAAGGCAGGCGACGAGCTCGCCCAGCAGCTCGACCGCTCCCCGACCGTGGCGGAACTCGCCGCGCGCCTCGACCTGACCAAGGAAGAGGTCGTCGAAGGGATGGCGGCGAGCAACGCGTACACCGCGAGCTCGCTGGACGCCCAGCCCGAGGAGGACGAGTCCGAGGGCGCGCTGGCCGACCGGATCGGCTACGAGGACCACGACCTCGAAGGCGTCGAGTACATCGAGTCGCTCAAGCCCCTCATAGCCGGGCTCCCCTCGCGCGACCGGCAGATCCTGTCGCTGCGCTTCGTCGCCAATATGACGCAGTCGGAGATCGGCGAAGAGCTGGGCATCTCGCAGATGCATGTGTCGCGGCTGCTGTCGCGCACTCTGGTGAAGCTGCGCAAGGGGCTGACCCTGGAGCAGTGAGGCACCGTCACGAGGAGCGTCCGTCCGTACACCGGCCGGGCAGCGCCTCGGCGGAAGAGCCGGTCCCGCTCGCCGGGACCGGCTCTTCCGCGTGCGGGGCCCGGTCCAGCCGACCTGCGTACGGAGCCGGTACAGGCGCACGTACGGCGCTCGTGCAGCCCGCGTACGCCGCTCGTGAACGGAGCTGGCACGCGGGCTGAGTGAGACCGGGCCGGGGTCAGACCACCCGGGTTCCGCGCTGCCACACCCCCGAGACCAGCGGGACACCGGGCCGGTAGGCGAGGTGGACGTGGGACGGGGCGTCGAGCAGGGTCAGGTCCGCCCTGGCCCCCGGCACGAGACGGCCGATGTCCGTGCGGCGCAGCGCCTGCGCGCCGCCCGCGGTGGCCGCCCGGAGCGCCTCGTCCGGGCTCATCCCCATGTCCCGTACCGCCAGGGCGATACAGAACGGCATGGAGGACGTGAACGACGAGCCCGGGTTGCAGTCGGTGGAGAGCGCGACCGTCACCCCGGCGTCGAGGAGGCGGCGGGCGTCCGGCCAGGCTGCGCGGGTGGAGAACTCGGCGCCCGGCAGCAGTGTGGCCACGGTGTCGCCGTCGGCCAGGGCCGTGACGTCCTCGTCGGTGAGATGGGTGCAGTGGTCGGCCGAAGCGGCGTCCAGCTCGACGGCCAGCTGCACCCCCGGCCCGTGACCGAGCTGGTTGGCGTGGACGCGCGGATGCAGGCCCCTGGCCCGCCCGGCGGTGAGGATCGCGCGGGCCTGGTCGCCGTCGAAGGCGCCCTTCTCGCAGAACACGTCGACCCAGCGGGCGTGCGGCGCACAGGCGTCGAGCATCTCGCCGGTGACCAGATCGACGTAGCCGGCGGGGTCGTCGGCGTACTCGGGCGCGACGATGTGGGCACCCAGGTAGGTGACCTCTTCGGTGTGGCGGGCCGCGATCCGCAGGGCCCGCGCCTCGTCCTGGACGGTCAGGCCGTAGCCGGATTTCGTCTCCAGCGTGGTGGTGCCCTGGCGGAGCGCCTCGTGGAGGTACGCGGCGACGTTCGCCGAGAGCTGCTCGTCGGTGGCGGTGCGGGTGGCGGCGACCGTGGTGCGGATCCCGCCCGCCGAGTAACTGCGGCCCGACATGCGCGCGTTGAACTCGGCCGTCCGGTCGCCCGCGAAGACCAGGTGGGAGTGCGAGTCGACGAACCCCGGGATCACCGCCCGGCCGCCCGCGTCGACCGCGTTGTCAGTGGCGGGTGCTTTGCTGGATTCACCGACCCAGGCGATGCGGTCGCCGTCGATGACGAGCGCCGCGTCCTGGATCAGACCGAGCGGGGATCCGTCCCCGAGGGAGGGGTCGTTGGTGACCAGACTGCCGATGTGGGTGAGGGCGGTGGCGGGGTTCGTCATCGCGGTGTGCTCCTACGTGTACGGGTTCGGGGTCAGGGACGCAGCGCCGCGATCGACTCGGCCAGTGCGTGCGGGACGTCCTGGACCAGTGCGTGGACTCCGTCGCGTACGACATGGCGGCCGCCCACGACCGTGTGGCGTACGTCGGCTGCGGAGCCGGCGAATACCGCGGTCTCCGCTCCGAGGCGCGGTACGGGCCCCGCTGTTCTGACCGTGTCGAGTGCGATCGTCGTGAGGTCGGCGAGCGCGCCGGTCTCGATGACGCCTCCCTCGGGCCAGCCGAGCGCGTTGTGCCCGTCGTCGGTGGCAGCGCGCAGCAGGGCCGCTGCCGTCCAGTGGCCCCGGGTGCGCGAGCGCAGCCGTTCGTTGAGCTCCAGGGCGCGGGCCTCTTCGAGGATGTCGATCACGGCGTGGCTGTCGCTGCCCAGGGAGAGCGGGCTGCCCGCGTGCTGGAGCCGGGCGGCGGGGCCGATGCCGTCGGCGAGATCGCGTTCGGTGGTGGGGCACATACAGGTGCCGGTCCCCGAGGAGCCGAGGAGGCGGATGTCCTCGTCGGTGAGATGGGTGTTGTGGACGCCGGTGGTGCGGGGCCCGAGGACTCCGTGGTCGGCGAGCAGCCGGGTGGGCGTGCAGCCGTGCGCCGCCAGGCAGGACTCGTTCTCGGCGGTCTGCTCGGAGAGGTGGACGTGCAGCGGGGCCCGCCGGCTCCCGGCCCAGGCGGCCACGGTGCCGAGCTGGTCGGCCGGGACCGCGCGCACGGAGTGGACGGCCGCGCCGATCCGGGCGTGGTCGCGGTCCTTCAGCAGGGACACCCGCTCGGCCCAGCTCTGCGCCGAGCCGTCGGAGAAGCGCAGCTGGTGCTTCTCGGGCTCCGCGCTGCGGTACTTGTCGATCATCCCGGACGCCAGATAGGCGGTGTCGAGGAGGGTGATGCGGATGCCCGCGTCGTCGGCGGCGGCGATCAGCGCCTCGCCCATCGCGTTCGGGTCGTCGTAGGCGGCGCCACCCGGCGTGTGGTGCACATAGTGGAATTCACCGACCACGGTGATCCCGGCCATCGCCATCTCGGCGTACACCGCGCGGGCGAGCGCGTGGTAGGTGTCCGGGGTCAGCCGGGCGGCCACGCCGTACATCACGTCGCGCCAGGTCCAGAAGGTGCCGGAGCCCACCTGGGCGGCGGACCGCAGGGCGCGGTGGAAGGCGTGGCTGTGGGCGTTCGCCAGGCCCGGGATGGTCAGGCCGCGCAGGGCCGTCGCGCCGGGCGGTGGCGCCGGCACCTCCTTGCGGACAGCCGTGATCCGGCCCTGGTCGGTCTCCAGGACGACGCCCGGCTCGACGTGTGTGTCGAGCCAGGCGTGTTCCAGCCAGTACGTCACCTGCACGCCAGGCCCTCCAGTACATCGGCGAGTGCGGTCACCCCGGCCAGGCAGTCGTCCTCACCGGCGTTCTCCGCCGGGGAGTGCGAGACGCCCGTGGGGTTGCGTACGAACAGCATGGCGGTCGGGACGGACGCGGAGAGGATCCCGGCGTCGTGTCCCGCGCCCGTTCCGAGAACGGGCACGTCGGTGCCGTCGCCACCGAGGATCTTGCGGAGTTCGTCGCGCAGGGCGTGCTCGAACTCGACGACGGGGGTGAAGGACTCCCGGGTGACGCGGACGTCCACGCCGTCCCGCTCGCCGCGTTCCCTGGCCGCCTGCTCGATACCGGCGATGACCGTGTCCAGGGTCGACTGGTCGGCGGCGCGCGAGTCGAGCCAGCCGCGCACCAGGGAGGGGATCGCGTTGACCCCGTTCGGCTCGACGGAGACCTTGCCGAAGGTGGCCACGGCGCCCGCGAGTTCCGCCTGGCGGCGGGCGGCGATGACCGTCTCGGCGTACGTCAGCATCGGGTCGCGGCGGTCCACCAGACGGGTCGTCCCGGCGTGGTTGGCCTCGCCGTGGAAGTCGTACCGCCAGCGGCCGTGCGGCCAGATCGCCGAGGCGATACCGACCGGGTCGCCGCTGAGGTCGAGGGCGCGCCCCTGCTCCACATGGAGCTCGACGAAGGCGCCGATCCGGGCGAGCCGCTGGGGGTCGGGGCCGATACCGGCGGGGTCGTACCCGGCCTGCTCCATGGCGTCGGGCAGCGAGATGCCGTCGCCGTCGCGGAGCCGGTGCGCCTGGTCGACGGTGAGCTGTCCGGCGGCGAGCCGGGAGCCCACACAGGCGAGCCCGAAGCGGGCTCCTTCCTCGTCGCCGAAGTTGCTGATCGCCAGCGGCCTGGTGAACTCGGCTCCCCTGCGGCGGAGTTCGTCGAGCGCGGCGAAGGAGGAGACCACCCCGAGAGGGCCGTCGAAGGCACCGCCGTCCGGTACGGAGTCCAGATGCGAGCCGGTGACGACGGCGTCGGTGCCCAGCGGGTCACCCAGCCAGGCCCACTGGTTGCCGTTGCGGTCGAGTTCGTAGGTGAGACCGCGGGCCAGCGCCTGGTCCTTGAACCAGGCGCGGCAGTCGGCGTCGGCGCCGGTCCAGGCGTGCCGGCGGTACCCGCCGGACTCGGAGCTGCGGCCGATGGGCAGCAGCTCCGCCCACATCTCGTGGAACGAGGAGGTCACTGCTGCCCGCCCTCACGCATCGGGATGCGGACGCCGCGCTCGTCGGCCACCCGCTCGGCGATGTCGTATCCGGCGTCGACATGGCGGATGACGCCCATGCCCGGGTCGTTGGTGAGCACCCGGCGGATCTTCTCGCCCGCGAGCGGGGTGCCGTCGGCCACCGAGACCTGCCCGGCGTGGATGGAGCGGCCCATGCCGACCCCGCCGCCGTGGTGGATGGAGACCCAGGAGGCACCGGACGCGACATTGACCATGGCGTTGAGCAGCGGCCAGTCCGCGATGGCGTCGGAGCCGTCGAGCATGGCTTCGGTCTCGCGGTACGGAGAGGCGACCGAGCCGCAGTCGAGGTGGTCGCGGCCGATGACCAGCGGGGCGGCGAGGGTGCCGTCGGCGACCATGTCGTTGAAGCGGGCGCCGGCCTTGTCGCGCTCGCCCTGGCCGAGCCAGCAGATGCGGGCGGGCAGGCCCTGGAAGTGGACGCGCTCACCGGCCATCTTGATCCAGCGGTGCAGCGACTCGTTCTCCGGGAACAGCTCCAGGAGCGCCTTGTCCGTCTTGTGGATGTCCGCGGCCTCACCGGAGAGCGCGGCCCAGCGGAACGGTCCCTTGCCCTCGCAGAAGAGCGGGCGGATATAGGCGGGCACGAAGCCGGGGAAGTCGAACGCCCGGCTGTAACCGGCGAGTTGGGCTTCACCGCGGATGGAGTTGCCGTAGTCGAAGACCTCGGCCCCGGCGTCCATGAAGCCGACCATGGCCTCGACGTGCCGGGCCATCGACTCGCGGGCGCGCACCGTGAAGTCGGCGGGCTTCTCGGCGGCGTACGCGGCCATGTCGTCGAAGTCGATGCCGAGCGGCAGGTAGGCGAGCGGGTCGTGGGCGGAGGTCTGGTCCGTCACGATGTCGATCGGCGCGCCCTCGGCGAGCATCCGGGGCAGCAGTTCGGCGGCGTTGCCGAGGAGGCCGATGGAGAGCGGCTTGCGGGCGTCGCGCGCCTCGGTGGCGAGCTGGAGGGCGTGCTCCAGGGAGTTCGCGCGGACGTCCAGGTAGCGGTGCTCGATACGGCGCTCGATGGCACGCGGGTCGACGTCGATACAGATCGCGACGCCGTCGTTCATCGTCACGGCGAGCGGCTGGGCGCCGCCCATGCCGCCGAGCCCGGCGGTGAGCGTGATGGTCCCGGCGAGCGTGCCGTTGAAGCGCTTGGCGGCGACGGCGGCGAAGGTCTCGTAGGTGCCCTGGAGGATGCCCTGGGTGCCGATGTAGATCCAGGAGCCGGCCGTCATCTGGCCGTACATGGTGAGCCCGAGCGATTCGAGCCGCCGGAACTCCTCCCAGTTGGCCCAGTCACCCACCAGGTTGGAGTTGGCGATGAGCACGCGCGGGGCCCACTCGTGGGTCTGCATCACGCCGACCGGGCGGCCCGACTGGACGAGCATCGTCTCGTCCTGCTTGAGCGTCTGCAGCGTGCGCACCATGGCGTCGAAGGAGCACCAGTCGCGGGCGGCCTTGCCGGTGCCGCCGTAGACGACGAGCTTGTCGGGGTGCTCGGCGACCTCCGGGTCCAGGTTGTTCTGGAGCATGCGCAGGGCGGCCTCCTGCTGCCATCCCAGGGTGCTCAGCTCCGTACCGCGCGGCGCTCGTACCGGCCGGGGTCCTGACATGGTCTGCCTCCTCGATGCCACACTGTTACACGTTCTATTCACATCTTGACCAGATGAATAGAACTAGTCAATACGCTCGGGCATCCCACCCCACCCCAGTCGATGATTGGCTGGATCACATGGCTTCTGAAACGGGTTCTGGAACAGCCGCCGAGACGGGCTCCGGCACGGGTTCGCGTACGGGTTCGGCTACGGGCGCCGGTGCGGGTTCCGAGACGGGTGCCGTCGCACGGCGTGAGCAGGCCGTACGAGCCGCGGTGGCGACCGGTCTCGCCGGGCCGGAGAGCCCCGTCGTCGGGCTCCTGGACATCCACGGCATCCGCTCCGGCGCGGCCGCCCTGCGGGCCGCCTTCGAGGAGGTCACCCCGCCGGGTACCTCCGTTCTGCACGCTTTCGCCGTGAAGGCGGCCCCGCTCGTCCCCGTGCTGCGGCTGCTCGCCGATGAGGGCATCGGCGCGGAGGTCGCGAGCCCGGGTGAGCTGGCGCTGGCCCGCGCCGCGGGGGTGCGCCCGGCGCATACCGTGCTGGACTCCCCCGCCAAGACCCCCGCCGAGCTGCGCGAGGCGCTCGCCATCGGGATCGCCGTGAACGCCGACAACCCGCAGGAGCTGGCCCGGCTCGACGCCCTCGTCCGGTCGGCCCCGACGGCCTCACCGCTGGGCCTGCGCGTCAATCCACAGACCGGCGCCGGCTCCATCGGCGCGCTGTCGACGGCCACCGCGACCTCCAAGTTCGGGGTGGCGCTGCGCGACGAGGGCGCCCGCGAGTGGGTCGTCCGCGCCTTCCTGGACCGCCCCTGGCTGAACCGGCTGCACACCCATTCGGGCTCACAGGGCGTACCGCTGGCGCTCATGGCCGAGGGCGTACGGGCCGTCCACGAACTGGCCGAGGAGATCAACGCGGCGGCGGGCAGGCAGCAGATCGACACCATCGACATCGGCGGCGGCCTCCCGGTGAACTTCTCGTCGGACGGCGAGACCCCCACGTACGCCGAGTACGCACGGCTCCTCAAGGCGACCGCGCCCGGCCTGCTCGACGGCCGCTACGGCCTGGTCACCGAGTTCGGCCGCTCGCTGCTCGCCAAGCACGGCACGATCCTGGCCCGCGTCGAGTACGCCAAGTCGGCGGGCGGCCGGGCCATCGCTGTCACCCACGCCGGGGTCCAGGTGGCCACCCGCACCGTGTACGCGCCCGCTTCCTGGCCGCTGCGGATCGCCGCGTACGACAGTGAGGGCCGCCCCAGTACGGCCCCCGTCACCGCTCAGGACATCGCGGGCCCCGCCTGCTTCGCGGGCGACCTGCTGGCGGAGGACCGGGAGCTGCCGCTGCTCGGTCAGGGGGACTACGTGGCGGTGCTGGACACCGGGGCGTACTACTTCGCGCACCACTACGCGTACAACAGCCTTGCCAGGCCCGCGGTTTACGGGTTCGCGGCGGGGGCGGCGGCCGAGACCGCGTCCGGCGCGCGGGGTGTCCGGTTCGCGACGGTGCGGGACGCGCAGAGCGTGGCGGAGATCGTCGCCGAGTCGGGCGGGGCGCACACGGACGCGCTGCTCTGACACGCACCGGCCGAAGGCGCGAGCACAGCCGGAACGCAGACCCTAATCCCGCCGCGCATGTTCCGCTGGAAAATGCCAGAACTCCCCTCAGAGTGCTGAACGTTGCGTAACTTGGCCGTCACTGCTGCACGGCCGCCCCCGCGGCCACGCGCACCACGCTGGGAGGGGAGTTCCGCGTGCCCGGAATCGACGAGTGTCTGCTGGAAGCCATGCGGCTGCCCGGTTCCCTCGGTGCCGCCGTGGTCGACTGGACCAGCGGACTCGCACTCGGCACCATCGGCGAGTCACCGAACAACGACCACGAGGCGACCGCGGCCGAGACCGCGGAGCTGGCCCGGATGGCCGCCGAACAACCCGCGTTCGCCCCGGCACCGGCCACGGCCACGGAGGCCACCGGCGAGCTGCCGGGATTCTCAACACCCGCCCCGCGTGAGGGACTTCCGGTCGAGGACGTCATCGTCACCAACCGCACCGGTTACCACATCCTGCGCTTCGTCGAGACGACCTTCGACAGCAGCGTCTTCCTGCATCTCTGGCTCGACCGCGACGAGGGCAATCTGGCGCTCGCCCGATTACGGCTGCGGGACCTGGCCGGGCGACTGGTGCTGTGATGACCGCCGCGACCACGACAGGCCCCGGCACCGGACCGCCGGACAGACCTCCGGCCAGACCCCCGGGCGTCTCGCCCATGCTCGTCCGCCTCGCGGGCGAACGTGCCACCGGCGCCCTGCTGCGTGACCGCGGCACGCTCTATCTGGTCGACGGCCAGGTGGTGCACGCCGAGAGCCCGGTCGCCCCCGGGATAGACGTCCTGCTGACGACCTCGGGACGGCTGCACCCCGAGGGGTGGCGGCAGGCCCTGGACCGCGCCGGGGCCCACGGCCGGGTCGGCCGGTTCCTGGTCGAGAGCGGCCAGGTCGCCGACGGCGAGCTGGAGATCTGCCACCTCGGCGCCCTGCACGACGCGGCGTACTTCGCCCTCGCCCCCAGCAGCGGCCCCACCCGCTTCCGTTACGGCGTCGCCCACTGGATCGGCACGGTGCACCCGGTGCCGGCCGAAGCGGTGGAGCGGGAGGCCGCCCGCCGCCGGGAACTGCTCGACCGGCTCTGGCCGTACCCGGACATCGACACCGCCCCGGTGGTACGGGTCCCGAGCCGCCCCGACGCGCCGGTCACCCCGCGCCAGCGCGCCGTGCTCGACCTGGTGGACGGGGTCCGCACCCCGCCCGGCATCGCCAGGGCGCTGGGCCGCCCGGCCTTCCACACCCTCATCGACGTCCGCAGGCTGGCAGCCGCCGGCGCCGTCGAGACCCCGCGCGCACCCGTACCGCAGGCGCCCGCGGTTCCCGCCCGGTACGCCGGCGCGGTCGCCGGTGTGTCGCCGGACCCGGATGTCGCCCTGCTCCGCCGGCTGCGAGACGCATTGGAGGCCACGCTGTGATCCGCGCTCTGCGGCAGCGCGCCGAGAGGAGACAACTGATGTCCGCGGAGGCCGAAGTGCTGGAAGAACTGAGGCGGTTGAGAGCCCGGGTGCCCCTGATCAGCGGGGCGCTCGCGGCCAGCGCCGACGGCCTGGTGCTGGCGCAGGACACCACGTCGGCCGAGGGCGAGTCCGTCGCCGCGCTCACCGCGGCGGCCCTCGGTGTCGCGCAGCGGCTGACCGAGACGACGGGCCAGGGCGCCTTCCGTGAGCTGCTGGTCCGCGGCGAGCACGGCTATGTGGCGACGTACGCGGCGGGGCCGTCCGCGGTGCTCACCCTGCTCGCCCAGCCGCGCATCAACGTGGGCCGGCTGCATCTGGAGGCCCGCCGATCGAGCACCCGGATCGGGGAACTGGTCGACGGCGCCCTCGACCGGCCGGAAAGCCCACGCCCGGGCAGCCAACGCCCGGAGAGCCCATGACCGGAGAGCCCATGACCGACACACCCCGCTCCCGGGCCGCCCGCACCCGTGCTCGTACTCGTACTCCGGCATCGGAATCCAGCCACTCGGACACCACTCGTTCTGCCACCCACCAGAAGAAGGGAAGTGCGCCTCTCATGGCGAACACCGAAACCGCACTCAAGGACGCGATGAGCTCGATCGAGGGCACCATCGGCGTGGCCCTCGTCGACTACACCAGCGGAATGGCCCTCGGCACGCTCGGCGGCGGCAAGGACCTCGATCTGGCCGTGGCCGCAGCCGGGAACACGGATGTGGTCCGTGCCAAGGTGCGGACCATGGAGCACCTCGGCCTCACGGACGAGATCGAGGACATCCTGATCACCCTGGGCGAGCAGTACCACCTGATCCGGCTGCTCAAGGGACGCGGGAACAACGGCCTGTTCCTCTATCTGGCGCTGGACAAGTCCCGGGCGAACCTCGCGATGGCCCGTCACCAGCTGAAGAAGATCGAGGCCGAACTGGAGGTGTGACCCGGCCGTTGCCACACCCCGGCGGCCCTGTCAGCGACGCCGCGCCCCGCCAGGTGCGGCGTCGCCCGCGAGGACACCCGTCGAGCTGTAGCCCTTGACCGGCTTCCCCGCGGGGCCCCGCGCGATCCAGTCGGTACGGACCCAGAACAGCAGGTCGTCCGCGTGTTCGCGACGGCCGAGCCGTACCGCCTTGAGCCAGAGCCCGGCGCCCGCCCCGGCGAGGGTCAGCCCGCCCGCGGCGGGAAGCGCGAACGACGAGCCGAGCGCCGCGGCGAAGGCCGCGAGCAGCCACCAGCGGTGAGCGCGCCGCCAGTTCCGTACGGTCACGGCCCGGTCCTGGAGGAAGTCCGAACGGCCCGCGCGCGAGGGCGACTTCGACAGATGGGCGAACCGGCGCCTGCGGACCAGGGCCACCAGCGCGCAGGTGACCAGCGCGAGCGCGGCCCCGGCCAGGAGCCCGATCCTGCGCCCCGTCAGTCCGGGCAGCAGCGCCCCGGCGGCCGCGGCCACCAGCCCCAGCCACCACAGCGGCGCGGCCCCGGCCCGTACCAGCACCGCGACCCTCGCCACGGTCCGCGGCCGACCCTTCCCGGGCCGCTCCGGCCGCCGGTCCTGCCCCTGCCCCTGCGTCTGCGTCTGCTTCCGCACCTGTGTCTGCGTCTGCGCTCTGCCGCGCCCCACGTCCGTACTCCCTCCGCACGCCTGCTCCGGACCGAGCGGAGATTAGCGACGGTTTCTGAGTACGCCGTGAGAAGCCCGAGGCCACGCCACAAACAGCTACCCCACGAGCAGCCACCCCACGCCGAACAGCTACTCCACGAACAGCCCCCGCGCCGCCGCCCGTGTGTCGAACTCCTCCAGGCGCGACTGCGCCTCCGGCAGGTCGTCGCACATCGCCTCAAGCAGCACCCGCCCCAGCAGCATCGGCCCGCACACCGTGTCGAAGGCCAGGCCGGTGCCGACGGCCGCGGGGATCAGGATGTCGCTGTGCCGGGCGACCGGCGCGAAGGCCGAGTCGGCGACCGTCACCACGGTCAGCCCGGCCGACTGGGCGTACGCGAGCGCCTCGACCACCTCACGCGGGTGGCGCGGCAGCGCGAAGCAGAGCAGCACCGTGGCCCCCGCCCGTACCGAGGCGTCGATACGGTCGGCCAGCATCGTGCCGCCCTCGTCGAGCAGCCGGACATCCCGGTGGACCTTGGCAGCGAAGTACGCGAACCCCCTGGCCTGCGAGGAGGCGGCGCGCAGCCCCAGTACCGGCAGCGTCGGGGACTGCGCGAGCAGCCGGCCGGCGCGCTCCACCAGTGAGGGATCGGCCAGTACCTCGGCGAGCCGGCGCAGATTCTCCATCTCGGAGTGGACGGCCTGCTGATACTCGTTGAGGCTGTCGTCGTCCGCCTCACGTCCGGCCGGGGCGACCTCCCGCAGGTGCCGGCGCAGCGCCGGGTAGCCGTCGAAGCCGAGCGCCACCGCGAACCGGGTGACGGACGGCTGGCTGACCCCGGCCAGTTCGGCCAGTTCGACGGAGGAGAGGAAAGGCGCCTCGGCAGCCTGCCGCACCATGCAGTGCGCGATACGCCGCTGGGTCGGTGTCAGCCGATGCCCTTCGAAGAGCTGTTGCAGCCGTGCGGCCGGGCTGTCGCTCATGCCGTCATCCCCCTCAAGTTCCACATCCAGATCAGAGTTCATTGAACCGCCCGCCTCCCGGACGCCCGCTCCGGGGCACCGCCCGCGTCGGAGGACCCTCGGAAGCCCCTCGGATGTCCCTCGGCGGCCCCTCAGGTCCCGGACCCTCGGAGGTCATTGAACCGCCCGGTCCCTCAGAGGTCATGGAACCGGTCGAGCAGCGCGGCCGCCGTCTCGACGTCGTCGGTGAGCGGCCGGTCCGCGTGGTCCGGGTCGAGCACCTCGTCCGCCAGGGCGAAGGCACGGCCGACCGGCAGGTCCGGGTCGATCCGCAGCTCGCGCTGGCGCAACGCCCGTACGGCGGAGACCAGTTCACAGCCCACGACATAGCGGTACGCGCGTCCGGCCCGCAGCGCCTGCCGGGCCGCGATCGAGGCGAAGCTGGCCTGTTCCTCGACACCGCGGGAGAGGACCGCGTGCCCGAGCGAGGCCGGCGCGGACAGGGCGCTCAGCTCGCCGAGTGCCGCTCCGGCCGCGTACTCCAGGATCATCACGCCCGACGACGCCGCCTCGCCGTCGGCGAGGAAGGGCCTGAGCCGGGTGAACCCGGGTTCGTTCAGCTCGGAGAGCCGGGAGGTGGAGAGCCGGGCGGTCTGGGTGAGGGCCAGCCTGAAGTGGTCGAGCGCCAGGGCCAGCTGGGCCATGTAGAAGCCGCCGTGGTGGTAGGCCGCCATGTCCTCCGCGTGGATCAGCGGGTTCTCGGCCGCCGCGTTGATCTCGACGGCGATGGTGCGTTCCAGCAGGTCGGCCGCGTCCTGGGCGGGTCCGTGGATCTGCGGGACACAGCGGAAGCCGTACGGGTCCTGGATGCGGCCCAGCGGCGGGGTGGGCCGCTCGGGTGCGCCGAGCAGTCGGCGGCTGCGGGCGGCGACGGCGTACGAGCCGGGGTGCGGGCGGGCCGCGTGCACCGGCTCCGCGTACGCCTCGAAGGAGCCGTCCACGGCGAGCAGCGACAGCGCGGCCACCACCTGGGTCGCGTCGACCAGTGCGCGCAGCTCGTCGAGTGCGAGCGCGGCCTGTCCGAGCGTGAGGGCGTTGCTGCTGATCAGGGCGAGTGCGTCGTTGTTGTCGAGGCGCAGCGCGGCGGGCGGCGGGCCGCCCTGCCAGGGGTGCTCGCCGGCCAGCGCGAGGCCCATCTGGGCGAGGGCCGCGATGTCACCGGTCCCGACCGAGCCGAACTCGTTGACGACGGGGTGGGCGCCGGACTCCAGGGCTTCGCAGAGCGCGGTGACGACGGTGGGCCGCAGTCCGGCCCCTCCGGCGAGCAGCTGGTTGGCGCGTACTGCGAGCATGGCCCTGACCTCGTGGCCCGGCAGCGGATCCCCGATGGCCCCGGCGTGCGAGCGCAGCAGCCGCAGCCCGTGGTCGGCGGCTGCGCCGGACGGCACCGACTCGTTACGGTTGGCGCCGACACCGGTGGAACGGCCGTACACCCGACCCGACGCGGCGAGCTCACGCGCCGCGTCCCACGACTGTTCGGCACGCTTCATCGCCTCGGTACCGGGTACGGGCCTGGCCGTGCCACGGGCGAGCCGGACCACGTCGGCGACCGGAAGGGACTCACCGTCGAGGACCACGATGCCGGTCGGGGCGCTGCCGGTCCGGGAGCTGCCGGTGGTCCGGGGGCTGCCGGTCCCGGTGTCCACCGTGCGGTACGACATCATGCGCGAACGCCTCCTTTTCCCGACATTCGGTCTTGCCTCATGGACCGGCACCACCAGAGTTTCAGCGCAGCCCATTGACAAATTATTCAGACACCGAGAACTCTGCATGACCATATGCAGCCGGGCAAGGGATGACCGATGATCAAATTCGACTCCGTGCACAAACGCTTCCCGAACGGCACCACCGCGGTCCACGACCTCAACCTGGACATGCCGGAGGGGCAGATCACGGTCCTCGTCGGATCGTCCGGGTGCGGCAAGACCACCACTCTCCGCATGATCAACCGCATGGTCGACCCGTCGTCGGGGACGATCCGCCTCGCGGGCAAGGACATCCTCGAAGCGGACGCCGCCGAGCTACGGCGCGGCATCGGGTACGTCATCCAGCAGTCCGGGCTCTTCCCGCACCGGACGATCCTGGACAACGTGGCCACCGTCCCGCTGCTCCTCGGCTGGGGCCGCAAGAAGGCCCGTGCCCGCGCTGCGGAGCTCCTGGAGACGGTCGGGCTGAACGCCGACACCGGCAAGCGCTATCCGCACCAGCTCTCCGGCGGCCAGCAGCAGCGCGTCGGGGTGGCCCGCGCGCTCGCGGCCGACCCGCCGGTGCTGCTGATGGACGAGCCGTTCGGCGCGGTGGACCCGGTGGTCCGCACCCAGCTCCAGGACGAGCTGCTGCGGCTCCAGAAGGACCTGAACAAGACCATCGTCTTCGTCACCCACGACATAGACGAGGCCGTCCGGCTCGGCGACCGCATCGCGGTCTTCCGTACCGGCGGCCATCTCGTCCAGTGCGCCGAGCCCGCCGAACTGCTCGCCAGGCCCGCCGACGACTTCGTGGCGGACTTCCTGGGCGCCGAGCGCGGGCTGAAGCTGCTGTCCCTCTCCACCCTCGCGGGGATACCCCAGACCCCTGCCCCGGTCGTCCGCGCCGATGAGCGGATGGATGAGCGAATATCCCAGGGGAAGGGCTCGGGCCGCTGGCAGCTGGTGGCATCCGCCGACAACAGGCCGCTCGGCTGGCTCGACACGGACGCCGCACCGGCGGCCGGGACGGCGGGCGACGCCCCGCTGCTGCCCGTCCGGGCGCTGCGCGACACCGACTCGCTGCTGTCGGCGCTCAACGAGTCCGTCTCGTCCCCGGCCGGTCTGGTGGCCCGGGTGGACGCCGACGGCGCACTGACCGGCGTCACCTCGCGCGACGCGATACACGACCGTGCGGGCGAGGCCCACACGAGCGCGGGAGCCGCCGGCACCCCCGCGGCGACCGGCACCACCGACGCCACGGAGACCGGTCCCACCGACGCCACGAAGACCGGTTCCGCCGCATGACCGTCGACTGGGGCTGGTTCCCCGACCACACCGCTGAGATGGCGCACCTGACCGCGGACCATCTCTCCACCGCGGTGCCCGCCGTCCTCATCGGCCTGCTGATCGCGCTCCCGCTGGCGGTCGTCGCCCACCGGGTACGGGCGCTGCGCGGCTTCGTACTCGGCATCTCCAACATCCTCTACACGATCCCGTCGCTGGCCTTCTTCGTCCTGCTGCTGCCCATCACCGGGCTCACCCGGACGACGGCGATCACCGGCCTGACCGCGTACACCCTGGTGGTGCTCGTACGGAACACCGTCGAGGGCCTGGACGCGGTGCCCGCCAAGGTGCGCGAGGCGTCCACCGCCATGGGCACCCGGCCGCTGCGCACCCTGCTCACCGTGGAACTGCCGCTGGCGCTCCCGGTGATCATGGCCGGTATCCGGGTCTCCACGGTGATGTCGATCTCGCTGGTGAGCGTCGCCAGCTACATCGGGTACGGCGGCCTCGGCCAGCTCTTCACCGACGGCTTCCAGCGCAACTACCCCACCCCGGTCGTCGCCGGAGTGATCCTGACCCTGCTGCTCGCGCTGGTGGCGGACGCGCTGCTCGTCACCGTCCAGTGGCTGTGCACGCCCTGGACCAGGCAGCGCCATTCCATGAAGAGGGGCGCCTGACCCATGCTGGAACTCCTCAAGAACCTCGCGTCCTGGCTGACCAGCCCCGCCCAGTGGTCCGGCCAGGAAGGCATCGCGCACCGGCTGGTCGAGCACCTTCAGTACTCGCTGCTCGCCACCGTCATCGCGGCCGTCATCGCGCTCCCCATCGGAATGCTGATCGGCCACACCGGGCGCGGCGCGTTCATCGCGGTCAACCTGGCGTCGTTCGGCCGCGCGCTGCCCACCGTCGGCCTGGTGACCCTGGTCTTCCTCGCGGGCGGGCTCTCCATCTGGCCGGTGTACGTCTCACTGGTCGCCCTCGCCGTGCCGGTGATCATCACCAACACGTACGCGGGCATGGCCGCCGTCGACCCGGAGGTCAAGGACGCGGCGAAAGGGGTGGGGCTCCGCGGCCACCAGGTCCTCTGGCAGGTCGAACTCCCGCTCGCGCTGCCCCTGATCATGACCGGCATCCGGCTGGCGACCGTGCAGGTCGTGGCCACCGCCACCATCGCCGCCTATGTCAGCTTCGGCGGCCTGGGCCGGTACGTGTTCGACGGGCTCGCCCAGCGCGACCTGGTACAGGTGCTCGGCGGTGCGGTGCTGGTCGCCGTCCTGGCCGTCATCGCCGACCTGGCCCTGGGCGGGGTGCAGCGGCTGCTGCTGCGCGGCCGACCCGACACCGCCCGCTGACTTCTGGAGACCCGAGATGAACCGACGTACCGCACTCACCGCCCTGCTGGCCGGCGCATCGGCGCCGATGCTCGCCGCCTGCTCGTCCGGCATCACGTCCCTCAACGGAGGTGGCTCCGGCGGCGACGCCGGAAGCAGCTCGGGCGGGCTGGTCATCGGCACCGCCAACTTCACCGAGAACCAGATACTCGGCTACCTCTACGCGGGGGCGCTCAAGGCCGCGGGCATCAAGTCCACGGTCAAGCCGAACCTGGGCTCCCGCGAGATCATCGTCCCCGCGCTGAAGGGGGGCGACATCGATCTGCTCCCCGAATACCAGGGCAGTCTGCTGCTCTATCTGAACAAGAAGGCCACCGAGACGGAGGCGGGCGCCATGCAGAACGCGCTGGCCGCCGTGCTGCCCGCGAGCCTGGAGGTCCTGCCGTACGCGGCGGCCGAGGACCGCGACAGCTTCGCGGTGACCCGTGAGACGGCCGACAAGTACGGACTCAAGACCCTCGCCGACCTGAAGAAGGCCAACGGCAAGCTGGTGTTCGGCGCGGCGGCCGAGATGCAGAAGCGGGTCGTGGGGGTCGTCGGCCTGAAGGACCAGTACGGCGTGGAGTTCAAGGAGTTCAAGGCACTGGACTCGTCGGGCCCGCTGGTCAAGGGCGCGCTGAAGAAGGGCGATGTGGATGTCGCCAACGTCTTCACCACGGATGTGGATGTCGCGGCGAACCACTGGGTCGTCCTGGAGGACCCGAAGCACCTGGTGCCCGCGCAGCACATCGTCCCGCTGATCGCCGCCCGCAAGGCGGACGGCAAGGTCCGCAAGGCGCTGGCCCTGCTGGGCAACGCGCTGACGACGGAGGAGCTGACGAAGCTGAACAGCCTGGTGGACAAGGACAAGAAGGACCCGGACCGGGTCGCGGACGCGTGGCTGAAGCAGCACAGGCTGATGGCGTAGCAGGCTGTTGCTGGGGGGGGCCGCCCCCGGCCCCCCGGTCCTCGAACTCCCCCGGACTTCATACGGAGGGACCCTCAGGACGGGCTTGGTTTTCAAGCCCGCCCTGAGGGCGCCTCCCAGCGGTAGCCGGGGGAGTTCGAGGCCACACTCAAGCCGGGCCCGGGGGCAGCGCCCCCGCGGCGGACCCGCGCTCCACCAGCCGCGGCGCACACAGAATCCGCTTGCGCCGCACCCGCCGCCCCTCGATCGCTGCCACAGCCAGCCGCGCCGCCTCCGCCGCGATCTCCGCGAGGCCCCAGTCCAGGGTCGTCAGCGCGGGCGTCAGGACCCGGGAGACCGGGTGGTCGTCGAAGCCGACCACCGACAGGTCCCGGCCGATCGCCAGGCCCGCTTCGGCGGCCGCCGCGTACACGCCGTACGCGATCGAGTCCGAGAAGCAGAAGACCGCGGTGGAGCGGCCGCCCACCACCCCGCGCGCGACCCCGGTCGCCTCGCCCAACTCCTGGGCACACGGCACCACTTCGACGTCGAGGCCGAGCCGGTCCGCCGCCTCGCGCACATAGACGTCGGCGGGGCGGTCGGGGGTGCTGGGCCCCGTCGGGGTCAGCACCGTCACGCGCCGGTGCCCGAGCCCGCCCAGATACGCCAGCACCGCGTCGATCCCGGCGCGGTTGTCGAAGAGCACCTCCCCGGCGGTCCTGGCCTGCTGGAGCGAGTCACCGATGGAGACCACCGGCACCGCCTCGGCGATCTTCGACCAGCCCTCGGCCGATGGGTCGACCGGCGAGACGAGCAGACCGTCCACCCGCTGGTCGCGGAGTTGCTTGGCGAGGACCAGCTCCCGTGCGGGATCGCCGCCCGCGTCGAGGATCAGCGCATAGCGGTCACCCGCCAGGAGTTCGCGCCCTATCGCCGCCATCAGCTGCTGCTGCCAGAGGTCCTGGAGGTCGCCCGCGAGGACGCCGACCATGCTCGTACGGCCGCTGGCGAGGGCGCGGGCGATGGGATCCGCCTCGTACCCCAGCTCGGCCGCGGCCTTGCGGACCCGCTCCTCGGTCTCCTTGGAGACCTGCTTGCCACGCAGGGCGTACGAGACGGCGGCAGTGGAGAGGCCGGTGGCCTCTGCCACCTCGCGGAGGGTGGTGCGCTTGCTCGGCCTGGCCATGACGGGAAGCCTACCGGCCACCCCCGACAGCCCGCCGCGCCATTGCGCAGACCCGCGACCGGGTCTTCCCGGCCCCGCCCGGCCCGACCGGCGCCGGCCCAGCACACCCAGCCATACACCCAGGCATACACCCAGCCTTGACAGCCAGCCTTGACACACCACTCGGTTAACCGCTTCACTTAACCGCATCAGTTAACCGCTTAACGCAAAGGTGAATCTTGCTTGTAGACGTCCACCAGCACCTCTGGCCACCGGCCTTCACCGAGCTGCTGCGCGCCCGCACCACCGCCCCGCACCTCGACGGCTGGACGCTCCACCTGCAAGGAGAGCCGCCGTACGCGGTCGATCCTGCCGATCACGACATCGCGGCCCGCACCGCGCTCGCCCATGCCGACGGGCTCGGGCTGGCGCTCGTCTCGCTCTCCAGCCCGCTCGGTATCGAATATCTGCCGCCCGCCGAAGCGGACCCGCTGCTGGCCGCCTTCCACGACGGCGCGCTGGCCCTCCCCGCACCGTTCGGCGTCTGGGCGTCGGCGGGACTCGTCGCACCGGACCCCGAAGCGCTGGGCCGCACTCTGGACCGAGGGTGCGCGGGGCTCCAACTGCCCGCCACCGCACTGCTCGACGAGGCCGGCTGGGCGCACTGCGCGCCACTGCTCGACACGCTCGCCCGCGCCGGCAAACCGCTCTTCGTCCATCCGGGCGCGGCCGCACCCAGCGGCCCCGGCACCCCGCCGTGGTGGCCCGCGCTGGTGCCGTACGTCCAGCAGCTGCACGCCTCCTGGTTCGCCTTCCGTGCGTTCGGCCGGCCGCGCCACCCCCGGCTCCGGGTCTGCTTCGCCGCCCTCGCGGGCCTCGCCCCGCTGCACGGCGAGCGGCTCGCGGCCCGGGGCGGCGGCCGGGGCCAGGTCGATTCCAACGCCTTCTACGAGACCTCCTCGTACGGCACCCGGGCGGTGGACGCCCTGGTCCGAGCGGTCGGCATCGACGTGGTCGTGACCGGCAGCGACCGTCCGTACGCCCGCCCAGTGATCCCCGACCTCGGCGCCGAAGCGGCCGTCCACGCGCTCCGCGCCGCCAACCCCGCCCACCTCCTGGAAGGAGCAACCCCGTGACGTACGACGCCGCGCTGCCCGACCGCAATCTCGACAAGCGTGAACTCCGGGCACTTGTCGACGACTTGGCCACCCGCCCGGAGCTCTGGCGCTCCGAGGTCGCCTTCTCGGACACCGACCGGCACTACGCCTCGCTGCACCGCGACGAGTACGTCGACATCTGGCTGCTCTGCTGGACCCGGCAGAACGACACCGGCTGGCACGACCACGACATCTCGTCCGGCGCGGTCCGGGTGGTCCAGGGCGTGCTGACCGAGTCGAATCCGCGCATCGGCGGCAAGCACCTCGCGACAGCCGTCGGCGCGGACGCCTCCTTCTGCTTCGGTCCGGACCACATCCACCGCCTGACCGGGGCGACGGACGACGCGGTCTCGATCCACGCGTACTCGCCACCGCTCTGGCGGCTCGGCCAGTACGACATCAGCGACGACGGTCTGATGCGCCGGATTTCTGTCTCATATGCGGACGAACTACGCCCAATGGACAGTCCCGCCGCCTGAAGAATCAGCTAACCAACCTGCACTAATTCGCCTGGACCTATTGACCTTCCATTCATCACGGCACAGTCTGCATAGATCGATACAACGTCGGTCGGTACACACCCGGCCAGCGATGGCAGCGCCGTGATGACAGCGCAGTGGTGAGAGGGAGGCCGTCCAGTGGCAGGCCTGGTGGAACAGCGGTCGATCGATGTCGTCCCCGACGAGGAGCGCCACGGCAGCGCCTTCTCGCAGTTCACCCTCTGGGTGGGCGCGAACCTGCATATCACCGCGGTCGTGACCGGCGCGCTCGCCGTGGTCTTCGGCGGCGGCGCGCTCTGGTCGATCGTCGGGCTGCTGCTCGGCAATCTGCTCGGCGGGACCGTGATGGCCCTCCACTCGGCGCAGGGCCCACGGCTCGGACTGCCCCAGATGATCTCGTCCCGTGCGCAGTTCGGGGTCAAGGGCGCGGTGGTCCCGCTGGCCCTGGTGATCCTGATGTACGTCGGGTTCTTCGCCAGCGGCACCGTCCTGGCGGGCCAGGCGGTGGGCAAGCTGACCCACCTCGGCGACACCCCTGGCATCGTCATCTTCGCCGTGATCACCGCGGCGATGGCCGTCATCGGCTACCGGGTCATCCACACGCTCGGCCGGGTGGCGAGCGTCATCTGTGCCATCGCCTTCATCTACCTGGGTATCCGGCTGCTCGACCGCATCGACCTGGGCACGGTCCTGCACGACCACAGCTTCTCGTTCCCGCTGTTCCTGCTCGCGGTCTCGCTCTCGGCCTCCTGGCAGCTGGCGTTCGGCCCGTACGTGGCGGACTACTCGCGCTATCTGCCCCGTACGACGAGCGGCCGCGCCACCTTCTGGTGGACGCTCGGCGGCACGACGCTCGGCTCGCAGTGGTCGATGACCTTCGGCGTCCTGGTGGCGGCCACAGCGGGCGACGCCTTCCTGAACAGCCAGGTCGGTTACGTGGTCGGCCTCGGCGGCACCGGTCTGATGGCCTCGGTCCTGTACTTCGTCATCGCGCTGGGCAAGCTCACGATCAACGTGCTCAACACCTACGGCGGCTTCATGTCGATGGTGACGAGCATCAGCGGCTTCCGCGGCCAGAAGACCCTCACCACGCGCGGCCGCACGCTCTACATCCTGATCATCATGGTCGCCGGCACGGTGGTGGCCCTGGCCGGCAAGGACAGCTTCCTCGACTCCTTCAAGGACTTCCTGCTCTTCCTGCTGGCCTTCTTCACGCCGTGGTCCGCGATCAACCTGGTCGACTACTACCTGGTCTCCCGCGAGCGCTACGACATCCCGGCCCTCTCCGACCCGAAGGGCCGCTACGGCGCCTGGCGCTGGGACGCCCTGGTGGTCTACGGGATCGGTCTGGTGGCCCAGTTCCCCTTCCTGGCCACGTCCTTCTACACCGGACCGGTGGTCAGCCACCTCGGCGGCGCCGACATCTCCTGGATCGTGGGGCTGGTGGTCCCGGCGGCGCTGTACTGGATCCTGGCGCGGCGGAACACCTCGCACATCCCGGCGGCCACCATCCTGGCGCCGGCCGCCGAGCCCGTACCGGAGCAGGTGCCGTCCCCGTAGGGCGGGGCAGGACGGCGCGGTGGGTGGGAGTACCCCCACTGAATTGGGGGGTTAGCCCCACTGCTCCCCGCGCTCCGGGTTCGTACCGTGGACACCATGGAAGCCAGCGACCCGGAGTTGAAGAAGGAACTCGACGCCGCCCTGCACGCCCGCAGGGACCTGGGCGAGGATTACGACTCGGCCCTGGTCGAATCGTTCCTGGAGAAGGTCGAGCAGCGGCTCGACAGCACGGTGGACCGGCGGATGCGCCGGCAGATGGCCGAACAGCAGATGGTCGTCGCCCGGGGCGGCAGCCGGCCGCAGCAGCCCGAGAGCGGGTTCGGCGAGCGGTTCGGGTTCGGGATCGTCACGATGATCCTGGCCGTCCCGCTGTCCGCGATCGGCGTGGTGAACGCGGGCCTGGCGGGCCTCATCGTCACCTGGGCGGGGATCGCGGGGGTCAACATGGTCCACGCCGCGCGCGACGGCGGCCTGTTCCAGGGTCTGCGTCACCGCTCGAAGTCCTCGTCCGAATCCGACTGGGAGGACTGACGCGGTTCGGACCGACGCGGGTCGGACTGACAGACACTGGCCGGGCTGACGCTGGCCCGGTCGTGCGAGGACTGCCGCAGGCCGGGCTGACCGCGGGTCCGGTCGCCGTGCGCCGTGCCCCTCACGGCCTGGTACGGCAGCCGGCCGCCGTAGCAGGGTGATCGCGGGGGCCGCCGCACCCCCGGCGGACCGGGGGCCGGGACGACAGCGGTCCCCGCGAGGGACGCGGGTCCGGGTCAGGGCCGGGGTGCCGCGTCCATGGCGTCCTGGAGGCCGGGAGCCGCTCCGGAGGTCCGTGACGCCGATCGTGGTGCCGGCGGGTCTCCCTGCCGGCACCCACCAATCTGCCGCAGCAGTGTTAAGACGGTGCTGCGCGGGCGTGTCACCCGTGTACCACTTGGGCGAATCCCGCCCGCGACCACCGGATCAGCGGCCCTCCGCGATCCTCAGCGGGCCTCGGCGTTGCGTGCCAGATAGCTCAGCAGGTCCTGGCGGCTGACCACACCCGTCGGCTTCCCCTCCACCAGCACGATCGCCGCGTCCGCCTTGCCCAGGACGGCCATCAGGTCGGCGACCGGCTCGCCCGAGCCGACCAGCGGAAGCGGCGAGGACATGTGCTTCTCCAGCGCGTCGCCCAGCGAGGCCCGCTGGGTGAACAGCGCGTCGAGCAGCTCGCGCTCCACCACCGAGCCGATGACCTCGGCGGCCATCACGTCCGGGTGCCCGGCCCCCGGCTTCACGATGGGCATCTGGGACACGCCGTACTCGCGCAGCACGTCGATCGCTTCGCCGACGGTCTCCTCCGGGTGCATATGCACCAGGTGAGGGATGCCGTCCTCCTTGCCGAGCAGCACATCGGAGACGCGCGGCTCGGTGCCGGGCTGCTCCAGGAACCCGTAGTCGTTCATCCACTCGTCGTTGAAGATCTTCGAGAGGTAGCCGCGTCCGCTGTCCGGCAGCAGCACGACGACGATGTCGTCGGGTCCGAGGTCCTCGGCCACCCGCAGCGCCGCCACGACCGCCATCCCGCAGGAGCCGCCGACCAGCAGGCCCTCCTCCTTGGCGAGCCTGCGCGTCATCTGGAAGGAGTCCTTGTCGGACACGGCGACGATGCCGTCGGTCACCGTCCTGTCGTACGCGGAAGGCCAGAAGTCCTCACCGACGCCCTCGACGAGATAGGGCCGCCCCGAGCCGCCCGAGTACACGGAGCCCTCCGGGTCGGCGCCGATGACCTCGACCCGGCCGTCGGACACGTCCTTGAGGTACCGGCCGGTCCCGCTGATCGTGCCGCCCGTGCCGACGCCCGCGACGAAGTGGGTGATCCGCCCCTCCGTCTGCTCCCACAGCTCGGGGCCCGTGGTCTCGTAGTGCGAGCGCGGGTTGTTGGGGTTGCTGTACTGGTCGGGCTTCCACGCACCCGGGGTTTCCCTGACCAGGCGGTCGGAGACGTTGTAGTACGAGTCGGGGTGGTCGGGGTCGACCGCGGTGGGGCAGACGACGACATCGGCCCCGTACGCCCGCAGCACGTTGATCTTGTCCGTTGACACCTTGTCCGGGCAGACGAAGATGCACTTGTAGCCCTTCTGCTGAGCCACGATCGCCAGCCCGACACCAGTGTTCCCACTGGTCGGCTCCACGATCGTGCCGCCGGGCAGCAGCTCACCGCTCTGCTCCGCCGCCTCGATCATGCGCACGGCGATACGGTCCTTCACAGAACCGCCGGGGTTGAAGTATTCGACCTTGGCCAGGACGGTCGCCCTGATCCCTTCGGTCACATTGTTGAGCCTCACCAACGGGGTGTTGCCGACGAGGCTGATCATCGAGTCGTGGAATTGCACCATGGCGGTCAGCGTATTGGACAAGATTGGGCAGCACCGGTGTACGGGCAGTTAGGTGATGTGCGGCTTGGCCGGCCGGACACCGCCTGGCACGTGTACGGCTATGAGGAGGTGGCAGTGTCGAGGGCGAGGGTGGCGCGACGGATCGCCGCGGGCGCGGCGTACGGAGGCGGAAGCATCGGGCTGGTAGGAGCGGCCGCGGTGGGGGTGGTGCTGGCGGAGGTCCAGCTGGCGAAACGCTCCGTGGGCGGTGGGCGGGCCCCTCAGGCGCCGAGCGCGGACGGGCGGTACGGGCTGGCGTTCGCGGGCCGCACGGGGCACCTGGAGCCGTTACGGCTGGCGATGCTCGGCGACTCGACGGCGGCGGGCCAGGGCGTACGGCGGGCGGGCCAGACCCCGGCCGCGCTGCTGGCCTCCGGTCTCGCCGCGGTGGCCGAGCGGCCGGTGGATCTGCGGAACGTCGCGCTGCCGGGTGCGATGTCGGACGATCTGGACCGGCAGGTGGGGCTGGTGCTCGCCGATCCCGCGCGACTGCCCGAGGTCTGCGTGATCATGATCGGCGCGAACGACGTGACCCACCGGATGCCGGCCACGCAGTCCGTACGCCATCTTGCGACCTCGGTCCGCAGGCTGCGGACGGCGGGGGCCGAGGTCGTCGTCGGGACCTGCCCCGACCTGGGCACGGTCGAGCCCGTCTACCAGCCGCTGCGGTGGCTGGCCCGGCGGGTCTCCCGGCAATTGGCGGCGGCCCAGACGATCGGGGTGGTCGAACAGGGCGGGCGGACGGTGTCGCTCGGCGAGATGCTGGGCCCGGAGTTCGCGGCGAACCCCCGGGAGCTGTTCGGCCCGGACAACTACCACCCATCGGCCGAGGGGTATGCGACGGCCGCGATGGCGGTGCTGCCCACGCTCTGCGCGGTACTGGGCCTGTGGCCGGAGACCGATCACCTGGACGCCACCCGCGACGAGGACATGCTGCCGGTGGCCAAGGCCGCGTCGGCCGCCGCGTCCGAGGCGGGCACCGAGGTCACGGGCGCCCGCGCGCCCTGGGCCCTGCTGAAGCACCGCAGGCGGCGGCGCCTGCCGGAGTCCTCCGAAACGCAGTCGTCCGAAACGCAGTCGTCCGACACCCGGTCGTCCGAAACCCAGCCCTCCCACACCCCGTCGTCCGACACCCGGCCGCCCGAAAAGCAGCCGCCCGGAACTGGGTCATCCGGAACCCGGTCGTCCGAAACCCAGCCGCCCGGAACGGCCCACGCCGCGCCACCCGGGGAGCCCCGCCACGGGCCCAGGCCGCCGGTCGCTCCCGACCCGGGGCCGGGCCGGGAGCCGGGGGTTGCGCAGCCCCCCGCGCCACCATCCTGAGCGGTCGCTTAGAAAAGAGTCCCGCATCACACACCCTCTCCGGTGACCTCGGCGGTACGTCCGGGTAACTTCCCAGTCAGCCCCGCAGACCGACCAGAACTGCCGCCGGACCAAGCACTACCGCCCAGCCAGCCCGCTTTCTCAGCCTCATGGAGCCGTGATGCCCGAAGCCGTGATCGTCTCAACCGCCCGCTCCCCCATCGGCCGCGCCTTCAAGGGTTCGCTGAAGGACCTGCGCGCCGACGACCTCACCGCCACCATCATCCAGGCCGCCCTCGCCAAGGTCCCCGAGCTGGACCCCCGGGACATCGACGACCTGATGCTGGGCTGCGGGCTGCCCGGCGGCGAGCAGGGCAACAACCTGGGCCGCATCGTCAGCGTGGCCATGGGGATGGACCACCTCCCCGGCTGTACGGTCACCCGCTACTGCTCGTCGTCCCTCCAGACCTCACGGATGGCGCTGCACGCCATCAAGGCGGGCGAGGGCGATGTCTTCATCTCGGCCGGTGTCGAGATGGTGTCGCGGTTCGTGAAGGGCAACTCCGACAGCCTTCCCGACACCCACAACCCGCTCTTCGCCGAGGCCGAGGCGCGCACCGAGGCCGTGGCCAAGAGCGAGGGCGCCTCCTGGCACGACCCCCGCGAGGACGGCCTCGTGCCGGACGCGTACATCGCGATGGGCCAGACCGCCGAGAACCTGGCGGGGCTCAAGGGCATCACCCGGCAGGACATGGACGAGTTCGGCGTGCGGTCGCAGAACCTCGCCGAGGAAGCGATCAAGAACGGCTTCTGGGCCCGCGAGATCACCCCGGTGACGCTCCCCGACGGCACGGTCGTCTCCGCGGACGACGGCCCGCGCGCCGGCGTGACCCTCGAAGGCGTACAGGGCCTGAAGCCGGTCTTCCGCCCCGACGGCCGCATCACCGCGGGCAACTGCTGCCCGCTCAACGACGGCGCGGCGGCCCTGGTGATCATGAGTGACACCAAGGCGCGCGAGCTGGGCCTCACCCCGTTGGCCCGGATCGTCTCGACCGGTGTCACCGGCCTCTCCCCCGAGATCATGGGGTACGGACCGGTCGAGGCGTCCAAGCAGGCGCTGAAGCGGGCGGGCCTGACGATCGGCGACATCGACCTGGCCGAGCTGAACGAGGCGTTCGCCGCGCAGGTCATCCCGTCCTACCGGGACCTGGGCCTCGACCTGGACAAGGTGAACGTGAACGGTGGCGCCATCGCCGTCGGCCACCCCTTCGGCATGACGGGCGCGCGCATCACCGGCACGCTGATCAACAGCCTGCAGTTCCACGACAAGCAGTTCGGCCTGGAGACGATGTGCGTGGGCGGCGGCCAGGGCATGGCGATGGTCATCGAGCGCCTGAGCTGATTCCGCAGCCCCCGCCGGAATCCGTCACGGAATGCGTCACGGAATCCGTCAGCCCGTGAATCCACAGCGGATCCACAGCGAAACACAGCAACACACAGCGCTTGCACAGCGGAATCACAGACACGCACGCAGCGCGTCCGCCGAATAACGCTGCGTCGGCCAAATCGCCCCGATCCCTCCCGCAGGAGGGGTCGGGGCGTTCGCAACTCCGCTACCGAGAGGCACGGTTGATGCCGCCACTGTCACAACTCCCCTCCGTCCAAGCCTCTCGCCACCCAGTCGTGACCGAATCTCCCCCAGGATGTGACCTATCTCCCGAGGGTCTTCCATTCCTGCAGGTCACAGCGGCATCAGTGGGAAAAACAGGGCCCAAAGACCTGTCCAATTCATGACGTAATGCACTGACAGCGGACACACTCTCACGACAAGCTGATGTAGGAAGTCGGGGACCGATTGAATCCGGGAGTAAGTCAGTGAGCACTTTGTCGATTGCCCTGCTGCTGACGACGGCCACCGCCACGGCCGTCGGCGCTGCGTCCCTTCATGCCGCACACGGCCTCCGCCGCCAGATCGCCGCCCTGCGTGACGACCTCGCCGGCGCCACCGGCGGCAGCACCCGGGGCGCGACCGTACCGGCCGCGCGTGAGACCCCGGCGGCCGAGATACGGGCGGCCGTCGCGGAAGCGCTGGCCGAGGAACGTGAACGCGAGCTGGCCGAGGCGCGCGCCTTCTGGGCCGCGCAGGAGTCCCGCGACGCGGCGGACGCCCCGTCCCTGCTGGGCGGCCTGGCCGGACTCGGCGAGGACGCCGCGTTCTTCCTGCCGCGCCAGACGGACTTCACCGGCGTCGACCCGGCCTTCGAGACCGGCTTCGGCCCGGAGCTGGAACCGGCCGTCGAGTCGGGCGTCGACGCGGACGACGAGCCGGGCCCCGACGAGTACGCGGCCGACAGCGCCGAACTGGCCGCGGCCCGCCGCCGGCACCCTTCGCACCCCGACTTCGTCCCGGTGCAGACCCCCGTGGTGACCGAGCACGAGCGCATGGTGACCCGCCTCGAAGAGCTCGCCGAGACCCGCACCGCGCTCTCCGACGTCCGTCCGGGCCCGCTCGGGACGCTCGATGTGTACGTCTTCACCGACGGCACCACGCTCTGCATGACGCCGGGCCACCGCGAGACCGCCGAGCGGCTCTCCGAGGCCCTGCGCGCGGGCGACAACCCGGTCCTGCTGGGCGGTTCCGGCATCTCCGGCGCGTACGCGCTGACCTTCACCTGCGGCGAGGAGAACGTCTACATCCTCGCGGACCGCGTCATAGCGTCGCTGTAGGACCGGACCGCGTCACACCGGACGCGTCACACCGGACCGCGTCACACCGGACGCGTCAGGGCCTCGCCGCAGCGCCCGTCTCCGTAGCGCCGCAGCCGCCCAAGGCCGTAACGCCCAGCACCGCAAGGCCCCTCGCGCCCCTCACAGCCCCGAACCGGCCTCGGCCGCCTCCACCGACTTCACGGCCTCGTCCAGCTCGACGGACGGGGCCGTTCGCAGCTCCTCCGCCAAGTCGTGTGCCGCGACGGCGACTTGGTCGGCGACGGCGAACAGCCCGGCGTCCGGCATGATCCGCACGGCGGCGTCCGGGGACTCCAGGCGCTGGGCGCGCGACGACAGTTCCCTGGCCAGCGCCAGCCCGACGGCTGCGGCGCCGCGCTGGAGCCGGCTCTGCGGAGCGGAGCGCAGCCGGTCGGCGAAGCGGTCGGCGGCGGCGGTGAGGGGCGTCGTATCGAGCACGCCGCGACCCTACGCGCCCGCCCCGGACTGTTGCCAACGGGCCGATGCTGAGGCACGGTGCAGTGAAGGCACAGCAATACCGACTCAGCGCAATGCCTCCGGAGGCGCCGATGTCCCAAGTCTTCTCCGAAGAGACCCATCGCAACCTGCTCTCCCGCATCCCCGAGTGCACCGGCCGTGAAGTGTCCGACTGGCTCCGCGCCGTCGACGAGGGCCCCACCCTCGTCCGCTTCGACGAGAAGGTCAGCTGGCTCAGGACCGAACACCACCTGGCCTACGGCCACGCCAAGGCGATCATCCACGAGTACGACCTGAGACGAGCCGCGCGGCGGCTGCTCTAGGCACCCTCCGGGCACCAAGGCACCGCACAGCGGTATCAAGCGACTCCAACCACACCAGTACACCCGAAGGGGCCCGTCCGGAAGTGTTCCGGACGGGCCCCTTCAGATGCTCACTCAGGTGCTCACTGACACCGCTCTAGTCGTTGCCGGTGAAGATCGCGACCAGCCGCAGCATCTCCAGATAGATCCAGACGAGCGACATGGTCAGGCCGAACGCCGCCAGCCACGACTCCTGGCGCGGGGCGCCATAGGTGATGCCGTCCTCGATCTGCTTGAAGTCCAGCGTCAGGAAGAAGCAGCCGATCAGGATCGCCAGCACCCCGACGAGCGCACCGAGCGGACCGAAGTCGCGCAGCCCGCCGTCACCGGCGACACCGAAGGCGACCAGCAGCAGATTGACCACCATCACCATCAGGAACGCCATGGCGATGGTCATGCCGATGCGGGCGTACCGGGCGGTGACCCGGATCCAGCGCTGCTTGTACGCCAGCAGGCTCGCGGCCGACACCGCCATCGTGCCCAGCACCGCCTGGAAGGGCGCGCCCGACCACTGGCTGTTGTACATCTCACTGAGCACGCCGAGGAAGATGCCCTCGAAGAACGCGTAGCCGAGGATCAGCGCGGGCGTCGGCGTCCGCTTGAAGGACTGCACCATCGCCAGGACGAAGGCCACCAGCGCGGAGCCGATGGCCAGTCCGTAGCTGGTCGATGAGACCGGCAGCAGCATCCAGGCCAGCGTGGCGCCGACGGCGACCGTGCCGAGCGTGAGGGCCGTACGCGAGACGACGTCGTCCATCGTCATCGCGCCGGCGCGCGCGGGCGCCTGGGGGCCGTTGGGGTCGGTCGCGTACGGATTGGCGGCGTACGGGTTGGCGTACGCGTTCTGGCCGGACGGGCTCTGCGCGTACGGGTTGCCCGCTACGGAGGGGTCCCCGGCCAGCAGCGCCGAGTTGAACCCCGCGTAGCCGTTGTCGCGGCTGAAGCCCCGTCGCGAGAAGACCGGGTTGCTGCTCCTCATCTCACTCCTCAGTGGCCACCGTGCGTGGCCTCGTGAACAGAGTAATGGGACAGCAAAGAAAAGGGCGTAGTGCCTGGGAAGGATCTTTCCGCGATCGTGACACCGGCCGAGCCCGGTGCCCGGCGAGGTGCCCGGAACCGGACTTGAACCGGTACGCCCCCGAGGGGCAGCGAGGTTTAAGCTCGCCGTGTCTGCATTCCACCATCCGGGCAAGACGCGCGGCACCGCATTCGCGTTTCAGAGACTATCCGGACGCGCCGCCCGGACAGCGGACCCTTAACCCGATGTTGTCTTATTTTATTGATGCCTGAAGGTGCGTCAGCCAGTGGATGCGCCATCGGCACATGCCACATGTGGTGGCGGCCCCGTACCGGGGCGTACGGGATTGACGGAAAGTCGCCGTACCGGCCCCGCCGCCCCGGCCCGGCCGCCGGGCCGGGGTACCCGCGGGGGACGGCCTCAGGGGCGGTGTCATACCGGAGGAGGAGGCGGCGCCCTCCCGGTCACTCTCAAGAGGGCCACGGGAACGGGCACGCGGAGGGACGTTTCGCCGCCGGGCGGCCGCAAGGATGAAGAGGTCCCCGCATCCCGTTCCGAACAGGAGCCCCACGTGACCTCGACCACCACCGCCCGCCGCGCCACCGCGGTGGCCGCCCGCGCATCCGACCTCTCCAAGGTGTACGGCCAGGGGGAGACCCAGGTGGTCGCCCTGGACGGCGTGTCCGTGGACTTCCGGCAGGGCGAGTTCACCGCGATCATGGGCCCGTCCGGTTCCGGGAAGTCGACGCTGATGCACTGTGTCGCGGGGCTCGACACCTTCACATCGGGATCCGTACGCATCGGTGAGACCGAGCTGAGCACCCTCAAGGACAAGCAGCTCACGCAGTTGCGCCGGGACAAGATCGGCTTCATCTTCCAGGCCTTCAACCTGCTGCCCACCCTGACGGCGGCCGAGAACATCACGCTGCCGATGGACATCGCGGGCCGCAAGCCCGACAAGGCGTGGCTGGCGAATGTCATCGAGATGGTGGGGCTCAAGGACCGGCTCAGCCACCGGCCCACCCAGCTCTCCGGCGGCCAGCAGCAGCGCGTCGCCGTGGCCCGTGCGCTGGCCTCGCAGCCCGAGATCATCTTCGGCGACGAGCCGACCGGGAACCTGGACTCCCGCTCGGGCGCCGAGGTGCTCGGCTTCCTGCGCAACTCCGTACGGGAGCTGGGCCAGACCGTCGTCATGGTGACCCATGACGCGATGGCCGCCGCCTACGCGGACCGGGTGATCTTCCTCGCCGACGGCCGGATCGTCGACGAGATGCTGTCGCCCAGCGCCGACGCGGTGCTGGACCGGATGAAGGAGTTCGACGCCCGGGGCCGTACCAGCTGACCCCGCCCCGGCCGGGGTCCGCATCCCGGCCGGCCCCACTCCGTACGGGCGACTCCGCCCGCCCCGCCTGCTCCTCACCTCAGGACTGACACCCGCCATGTTCCGTACCGCCCTGCGCAATGTGCTCTCGCACAAGGCCAGGCTGCTGATGACCGTCCTCGCCGTGCTGCTCGGCGTGGCCTTCGTCTCCGGCACCCTGGTCTTCACCGACACCCTCAGCCACGCCTTCCGCAACGAGTCGGCCAAGAACTACTCCGACGTGGCTGTCGCGGTCACCTCGTACTCCGACTCGGACAACCCCAAGGAGGCCCCCGGAGTCAGCACGAAGACCCTGGACCGGATCCGGGGCCTGGACGGTGTCGCCTCGGCCACCGGCCGCGTCTCCGGGTTCGCCGGTGTCGCCGACCACCGGGGCAAGCTGATCGGCGACGGCTGGTCCAACAAGGGCGGGAACTTCTCCCCCGGCGCCGGGGGCAAGGACGGCCAGTACGCGTTCACCGACGGCTCGGGCCCGGTACGGGACGGCCAGATCGCGCTGGACCGGGACACCGCGGACAAGGGCGGCTACCACGTCGGTGACACCGTGCGGGTCGCGACGAACGGGCCGGTGCGCGAGTACACCCTCGCCGGGATCTTCACCACCGACGACGGCGCGGTCGGCGCCGGCGGCAGCCTGGTCCTCTTCGACACCGCGGTCACGCAGAAGCTCTATCTGAAGCCCGGCTGGTACGAGGACGTCAACATCGCGGCCACTCCCGGCACTTCCCAGGCGAAGCTCCTCTCCGAGGTCAAGCCGCTCCTCCCGAAGAACGCCGACGCCCAGACCGGCAAGCAGGTCGCCGACAAGCAGGCCAAGCAGATCGAGCGGGAGATGTCGGGGCTGAGCCAGATGCTCCTCGGCTTCGCAGCGGTCGCGCTCTTCGTCGGGATCTTCCTGATCTCCAACACCTTCACCATGCTGGTCGCCCAGCGCACCAAGGAGCTGGCCCTGCTGCGCGCCGTCGGCGCATCCCGTAAACAGGTCACCCGCTCGGTGCTCGCCGAGGCGCTGGTGGTCGGCACGGTCGCCTCCGTGGTCGGCTTCGGACTCGGCATCGGCCTGGCCGTGGGGCTGCGCTCCGCGATGGGCTCGTTCGGGGCGAAGGTGCCCGGCGGCCCGCTGATCGTGTCGCCCAGCACCGCACTGATCGCGCTGCTCGTCGGCGTACTGATCACGATGCTCGCCGCCTGGCTGCCCGCCCGCAGGGCGGCGAAGATCCCGCCGGTCGCGGCGATGGGCAGTGCACATCTGCCCGCCACGACCAAGTCCCTGGTGGTACGGAACTCGATCGGCGCCGTCATCACGCTGGCCGGTGCCGCGGTGATCGTCGCCGGTGCGTCGGCCGGCTCCAGCGGCCGGATGATGATCGGGGCCGGTGCCTTCCTCGCCCTGATCGGCGTGATCGTGCTGATCCCGCTGCTCTCCCGTCCCGTCATCGCGCTCGTACGGCCGCTGCTGACCGGGGTGTTCGGGGTGTCGGGCAAGCTCGCGGGCCAGAACGCGGTCCGTAACCCGCGCCGCACCGGGGCCACCGCTTCCGCGCTGGCGATCGGTCTGACGCTGGTCACCGGACTCTCGGTGATCGGTGTCACGGTGGGCCAGTCCGTGGACCGGATGACCACGGACAACTTCAAGGGTGACTACATGGTCGAGATGGCCAACGGCATGTCGCTCACGCCCTCCACGGTCACCGCGCTGGAGAAGGCGAAGGGCGTCACCGCGGTCTCCCCGCAGGGCGGCACCCAGATCGTCATCGACGGCAGTGACGAGTCGGTCTCCAGTGTGAAGCCCGGCGACATCCAGCAGGTGCTCAACCTCCCGGTGGTCTCGGGCTCACTGGACTCACTCGCCAGGGGGCAGATCGCCGTCGAGCAGAAGACGGCGGAGAAGAACGGCTGGAAGCCCGGCAGCAAGGTGTCCGCGAAGTACCTGGACGACAAGAAGGGCTCGCTGACGGTCGGCGCGGTGTTCAAGGAGAACCAGTTCGTCTCCTCCGTCCTGGCCCCCACGTCGGTGCTCGCCCCGCACGAGAAGACGCAGGACATCACGCAGATCTACGTGAAGACGGACGGCGGCAGCGGCTCCGGTGAGCAGGCCCTGGTGGACGCGATGGGCGGCAACCCGGCCATCTCCGTCCTGGGCCGGCAGGACATCCGCAACGCCATGGGCGGCATGATCAACACCACCCTGAACATCATGTACGGGCTGCTGGCGATGGCCCTGATCATCGCGGTGCTCGGCGTCGTCAACACCCTGGCGATGTCGGTCTTCGAGCGGCAGCAGGAGATCGGGATGCTGCGGGCGATCGGCCTGGACCGGGCCAAGGTGAAGCGGATGATCCGGCTGGAGGCCGTGGTGATCTCGCTCTTCGGCGCGGTGGTCGGGATCGCGCTGGGAACCTTCCTGGCCTGGGCGGTCGGCCAGACCATCAAGTCGGACATCCCGCACTACGTGCTGGTCATGCCGTGGGGTCGGATCGGTATCTTCCTGGTGCTCGCGGCGTTCGTCGGAGTGCTGGCCTCGCTCTGGCCGGCCCGCAGCGCGGCGCGGCTGAACATGCTGACGGCGATCAAGACGGAGTAGCCGGACCAGCCGGAGCGGGCGGAGTAGCCCGCCCGGCGCGGGTCATACGCAGACGGGGAGGCCCGGGACATCGACAGTGTCCCGGGCCTCCCTTGCGTGTGCCCGGCGCCGGCCGGGCGGGTACGCGGCCCTCAGCGCCAGTCGCGGGCCCGGCGCGGCATCCCGGAGGCCCCGCTCTCCGGGGTCTTCACGGCCAGCACCTGGTTGACGCCGATCCGGTTCTTCTCGAAGGCGAGCGCGGACGCGGCCATGTAGAGCCGCCAGATCCGGGCCCGGCCCGGACTCGTCAGCCGGACCGCCTCCGCCCAGCGCGCCTCCAGATTGGCCACCCACTCCCGGAGCGTCAGCGCGTAGTGCTCACGGAGCATCTCGACGTCGCGGGCCTCGAAACCGGCTTCCTCAAGCAGCTCCACGGTCCGGCCGACCGGCGACAGCTCGCCGTCCGGGAAGACGTAGGCGTCGATGAACGCGTCGATCTCGTACGCCGATTCGTCCCGCTCGGGGCGGCGGCCGATCTGGTGGTTGAGCAGCCGGCCGCCGGGCTTGAGCAGGGCGAACAGATCGTCCGCGTACTCCCGGTAGCGGACCGAGCCGACGTGCTCGGCCATCCCGATCGACGAAATCGCGTCGTAAGGACCGTCCTTGACGTCCCGGTAGTCCTGGACGCGGATCTCGATCCGGTCCGTCAGCCCCTCCTCGGCGATGCGCTTGCGCGCGTACGCGGCCTGCTCGCGGGAGAGGGTGACACCGGTGACCCGGGCCCCGTACTCGCGGGCGGCGTGGATGGCCATCGAGCCCCATCCGCAGCCGACATCGAGCAGCCGCATCCCCTCCTGGAGCTCCAGCTTCCGGCAGACCAGGTCGAGCTTGTCGCGCTGGGCGGTCTCCAGTGTGGAGTCCTCGGCCCAGTAGGCGCAGGAGTAGACCATCGACGGGCCGAGCACCAGCTCGTAGAAGTCGTTGCCGACGTCGTAGTGGTGGCTGATGGCCTGCTGGTCACGGCGCTTGGTGTGGACCGGGCCCCGGCGGCGTCTGATCTCCTCAGCCGGTGGGGGTGGCGGGGGCAGCAGCCCGCCGATGTCGAGGAGTCCGCGGGCGGCTGCCCGCAACTTCGGGTCGAACAGCGGCAGGCGCGCCTTCTTGAGCTCCGCCGGGTCGTCGCGCTCCCAGATGAGCCCGGCCAGCAGGTCGAGCGCCGCGTACAGATCGCCGTCCACGTCGATCTCACCGGCGACCCAGGCGCGGGCGAGGCCGAGCTCCCCCGGCTTCCACAACAGCCGCCGCAGGGCGCGCCGGTGACGGATCACCAGGACGGGCGTCCCCGGCGGCCCGGACTCGCTGCCGTCCCAGGCCCGGATGCGGACCGGGAGCGGGGCTCCCAGAAGCTCCTCGGCGAGAGTGGTCAGCCGCAGCGCGGCGTCGGCCATGGCGCACACCTCCGTACAACAGATGGGAAAGGCTCAGCAGTAGGTAAACACCGAACACCCGCCGCCACAGTCCCAATACCACATAACGGGAGCGTAAAATCCGTGGTGGATACATGTACATCTGTCCCGGTACGTCGAAGAGGCCGCCCGCACCACGGATGGCGGACGGCCTCTCGGACCTGAACGAACCTGCTGTGCTACCGAGTCAGGCCTTGGCCTTCTCGGCGTCGGACTTGCCCGCTTCGGCCTTCGGCGCCGCGGGACGGGGCGCCGGCTTGGCCGCCTCGTAGAACTCCTCGCGGGGAGTCTCCATCGCGCCGAGCGAGACGACCTCGCGCTTGAGGAACATCGCGAGCGTCCAGTCGGCGACGACGCGGATCTTGCGGTTCCAGGTCGGCACCGCGAGGCCGTGGTAACCACGGTGCATGTACCAGGCGAGACGGCCCTTGAGCTTGATCTTCATCTTGCCCATGACGATCATCGCGACGCCCTTGTGGAGGCCGAGGCCCGCCACCGCACCCTTGTTGGCGTGCTCGTAGTCGCCCTGCGGGAAGCCGCGCATACCCGAGATGACGTTGTCACCGAGGACCTTGGCCTGACGCAGCGCGTGCTGGGCGTTCGGCGGGCACCAGGCGTTCTCGACACCGGCCTTGCGGGCGGCCATGTCCGGGACCTGCGCGTTGTCACCCGCGGCCCAGATGTAGTCCGTGCCCTGCACCTGGAGCTTCTCCGAGGTGTCCACGTGGCCGCGGGGGCCGAGCGGCAGACCGTAACGCGCCAGGACCGGGTTCGGCTTGACGCCGGCGGTCCAGACGAGCGTGTTGGCGTCGACCTCCAGGCCGTTGTTCAGCACCACGTGGCCGTCGATGCAGGAGTCCATGCCGGTCTTGAGGTAGACCTCGACCCCGCGGGACTCCAGGTGCTCCTTGCCGTACGCGCCGAGCTTCGGCCCGACCTCGGGAAGGATCTTGTCCGCCACGTCGACCAGCAGGAAGCGCATGTCCTCGCGCTTGACGTTGGTGTAGTACTTCGCGGCGTCCCTGGCCATGTCCTCGACCTCGCCGATGGTCTCCGCACCCGCGAAGCCACCGCCGACGAAGACGAAGGTCAGCGCCTTGCGGCGGACATCCTCGTCGGTCGTCGAGTCGGCCTTGTCGAGCTGCTCAAGGACGTGGTTGCGCAGACCGATCGCCTCTTCGACGCCCTTCATGCCGATGCCCTGCTCGGCGAGGCCGGGGATCGGGAAGGTACGGGAGACCGCGCCGAGCGCGATGACCAGGTAGTCGAAGGGCAGCTCGTAGGCCTCGCCGACGAGCGGCGCGACCGTGGCGACCTTGCGGTCCTGGTCGATCGTGGTGACTCGGCCGGTGAGGATCTCGGCCTTCGGCAGCACGCGTCGCAGCGGGACGACGACGTGCCGGGGCGAGATGCTGCCGGCAGCAGCTTCGGGGAGGAAGGGCTGGTACGTCATGTACGAGCGCGGGTCCACGACCGTGACGGTCGCTTCGCCGTAGCGCATCTTCTTGAGAATGCGTCGAGCTGCGTACAGGCCTACGTACCCGCCTCCAACTACGAGGATCCTGGGACGCTCCGTGGTGCTCATGGCAACGAGTATCCACCTCCTGAGGGGGGGGACCTCGTGCGCCCCTTCACAAGGTCGAAGGGCACCTCTGCTACACTGCGCGGCTCACATGACGGAGGTCACTCCTCCGCAAGGGAACCAACACACCTCGGGGGACGTTGTCCACCCCACTTGAGCTGGCCCTCACGGCGTCGCGCCGACTGGACCACTGCCCGATGACATCCCCCTGCAACACGTACGACACCGTGCGCGATACGCGGAACAGAGACCTACGGGCACCCGACTGGGCCCGATGTCCTCAGATCTTCGGCCGACAGGCCCCAATTCCTTGTGAAGAACTTCACGAACTTTCTCGCGGCCGACCGCCGGGACGGCTCACGGGCGCGCCCCAGAAGCCTGACAACGCTGTCATCGTCATCCCCTGAGCGGCCTCCCGGACGTGCTTCCCGGCCGCCCGAGCGGCCTCCCGGGCGCACCCCGGGCGCACCCCAGGCGCGTGTACACAATTACGCGTACACCTTCTTCATGGCTGAGAACACTGTGACCGTGCGGGAAGCCCGCGCACACCTTGTCGGACCACATCAACCGTGCCGAGGGTGGCACGCCTACGGCAGCTTCGAGCCATCGACCGGCCTGCCGCCATGCGCATTCTGGCCGCGCTGACCGCACTCGGTGACGATCCGTACCGCGAGGACGCCGACATCAAGAAGCTCACCGGCCCGTCGGGCCTCTATCGGCTCCGAGTCGGCAGCTACCGGGCTGCCTGCCAGGTCGAAGACGGCGAACTCATCATCCTCGTCGTCAAAGTCGGCGACCGGCGCGACGTCCACCGCAACATCTGAGAGCGGGCAGCACCAAGGTCACTCGGCGTCGCGCGCACAGCTCCACGCGATGCCGTCGAGGATGTCGTGCTCGCTGACGACCACCTCGCCGGCGCCGGTCCGCTTCATGACCGAGTGCAGGATCATCGCTCCCGCGCCGATGACGTCGGCCCGCCCCGGATGCATCACCGGGATCGCCGCACGCTCGTCGTGGGACGAGATCAGCAGGGTTCCGGCGATCTCGCCGACCTGCGCCGCGGTGATCCGTGAGTGGTGGATCGCCGTCGAGTCGTAGGCGTCGAGGCCCAGCGCGATGGCGCTGACGGTGGTCACCGAACCGGCGAGACCGACGAGCGTGCGGTTCCCGGACAGCGGGACCGTTTCCGCCGCCTCGTCCAGCGCGGCGTCGATGTCGGCCCGCATCGCGGTGATCTCGCCGAGCGTCGGCGGGTCGTGGCGGACGTGCCGCTCGGTGAGCCGTACGCAGCCGATGTCCACCGAGCGGGCCGCCTTGACGTTCTCGTCCCCGACGACGAACTCGGTCGAGCCACCGCCGATGTCCACCACCAGGTACTCGCCGCCCTGCCCGGCCAGTTCCTTCGTCGCGCCGGTGAAGGAGAACTCGGCCTCCTGGTCGCCGGTGATCACCTCGGGCTCGACGCCGAGGATGTCGCGCACCCCGCTGACGAACTCGTCCCGGTTCTCGGCGTCGCGGGACGCGGACGTGGCGACGAAGCGGAGACGCTCGGCGCCATGGGCCTTGATGATCTCGGCGTACTCCGTACAGGCCGCGAAGGTCCGCTCCAGCGCCTCGGGGGCGAGCCGGCCCGTCCGGTCGACGTCCTGGCCGAGCCGGACGATGGTCATCCGCCGGTCCAGGTCGACGAGTTCACCGGTGGCGGGGTCGGCGTCCGCGACGAGCAGACGGATGGAGTTCGTACCGCAGTCAATGGCAGCGACGCGGGTCATATGGGTGTCCTCACGGATGTGTGAAAGGGGGGTGGGGGTCCGGTCCCGGCCCGGTTCCTCAGTCGCCGAGCGGGGCGGAGCCCTCGCCGTCGCGGGCCCGCGGCACGCACGGGCCCTTCGCCCACCACTCGGGCAGCATCGCGATCGCCTCGTCCCCCAGCGGGTTGACGCCGGGCCCCGCGGCCAGTGAGTGACCGACCAGGACATGCAGGCACTTGACCCGGTCGGGCATCCCACCCGCGCTCGGGAAGCCCTCCAGGACCTCGATCGCGTCGCGGCGGGCGATGTAGTCCTCGTGCGCGGCCCGGTAGGCGGCGGCCAGTTCGGGGTCGGTGCGCAGGCGCTCGGTCATCTCCTTCATGACGCCGTTCGCCTCCAGCGTGCCGATCGCGGAGGCCGCACGCGGGCAGGTCAGGTAGTACGTCGTCGGGAACGGCGTGCCGTCCTCCAGACGCGGGGCCGTCTCGACGACGTCAGGGTTGCCGCACGGGCAGCGGTGCGCGATGGCGCGCAGCCCGCGGGGCGGTCGGCCGAGCTGCTCCTTGAACGCGCTGATGTCCGCGTCGGTGGGCTCGGTACGGTCGGTCTGCGGAGGGGGCGTTTCCATGCCTGCCTTGGATCTGAGTGCTGGTGAAGTGAGTGCCGGTGAGCTGAGTGGCTGTGAACTGAGTGGCTGTGAGACGTGTGGCCGGCAGCAGCCGGTGGGGCGCACGGCCGGTGCCGGCCCCGCCTAGGGGGCCTTGGTGCGGTCCGCGCTGTCCACGCCGTCCCACAGGTTCGAGTACCACGGCCGGTCCGCCGCGCCCTTGCCGGCGGTGCGCCGGGTGCGGGCGTCGGGGTCGACCATCGTGTAGTTGGTCTCCCCCGGCCGTACGTAGTGCAGTTGCTCACGGGCCAGCCGCTCCACGTACGCGTTGTCCTGGAGGCGGGCCTTCTCGTCCCGCAGCTCCTCGACACGCGCCCTCGCCTCGCTCACCTGGCGCCGCTGGTCGGCGATGTCGCCGCGCTGCGAGACGTACTGCCGCATCGGATACGCGAGCGCCACCACCAGGGTGCAGAGCACCATCAGCAGTATCGCCGCCCGGCCGGTGAGCCGGGGCCTGCGCGCCTGGCGCCTGGACTGGGAGCGGTAGACACGGGCCGCGGTCTGCTCACCGAGCACCTTGAGTCTGGTCGCGGTGGAGAACCGGTCCCGGTTCCCTGCCATGCCGCCTCCCCGTTACACACGCACGTCCGTCCCCGGACACGGTACGGGACCGGGCACGGGGACGGCTGCGCGTGGCTGCGCCTTTGCTGCTGATTCAGCGCTTTATTCAGTTCTTCGGCGGTGTCAGCTCTGCGGCGGTGTCAGCTGGAGCGGAAGCGCGGGAACGCCGAACGGCCCGCGTAGACCGCGGCGTCGTCGAGGATCTCCTCGATACGCAGCAGCTGGTTGTACTTGGCGACGCGGTCCGAGCGGGCCGGGGCGCCGGTCTTGATCTGGCCGCAGTTCACGGCGACCGCGAGGTCGGCGATGGTGACGTCCTCGGTCTCGCCGGAGCGGTGCGACATCATGCACTTGAAGCCGTTGCGCTGCGCGAGCTCGACGGCGTCCAGGGTCTCGGTCAGCGAACCGATCTGGTTGACCTTGACGAGCAGGGCGTTGGCGGAGCCCTCCTCGATGCCGCGGGCCAGCCGCTCCGGGTTGGTGACGAAGAGGTCGTCGCCGACGATCTGGACCTTGGCGCCCAGCTTGTCGGTGATGACCTTCCAGCCGTCCCAGTCGTCCTCGTACAGCGGGTCCTCGATGGAGACGAGCGGGTACGAGGCGACGAGCTCCTCGTAGTACTCGGTCATCTCGGCGGCCGAGCGGGACTTGCCCTCGAACTCGTACTTGCCGTCCTTGTAGAACTCGGAGGCGGCGACGTCGAGCGCGAGCGCGATGTCCTTGCCCGGCGCGTAGCCGGCCTCCTTGATGGCCTCAAGGATGAGGTCGAGGGCGGCGCGGTTCGACTCCAGGTTCGGCGCGAAGCCGCCCTCGTCGCCGAGACCGGTCGACAGGCCCTTGGTCTTCAGGACCTTCTTGAGGGTGTGGTAAACCTCGGCGCCCCAGCGCAGCGCCTCCGAGAAGGACTCGGCGCCGATCGGCGCGATCATGAACTCCTGGATGTCGACGTTGGAGTCGGCGTGCGACCCGCCGTTCAGGATGTTCATCATCGGAACGGGCAGCAGGTGCGCGTTCGGGCCGCCCAGGTAGCGGAAGAGCGGGAGGTCGGAAGCCTCGGAAGCGGCGTGCGCCACGGCGAGCGAGACGCCGAGGATGGCGTTGGCGCCGAGCGAGCCCTTGTTCTCCGTCGCGTCCAGGTCGAACATCGCCTGGTCGATCAGGCGCTGCTCGGTGGCGTCGTAGCCGACGAGCTCCGGCCCGATCTGCTCGATGACGGCGAGGACTGCCTTCTCGACGCCCTTGCCCTGGTAACGGTTGGGGTCACCGTCGCGGAGCTCGATGGCCTCGAACGCACCGGTGGAGGCGCCGGACGGGACGGCGGCACGGCCCGTGCTGCCGTCGTCGAGGCCGACCTCGACCTCGACCGTGGGGTTGCCTCGGGAGTCCAGGATTTCCCGGGCTACGACGACGTCGATGGACGGCACTAGCATCTCCTTCTGGGATGTGACGCTATGGGCGCAGGGTCTCTTTGGCCTTGCGGCACGAGCCTAACCGGCTCGGAGCCATAGGCCCGCAGGGCGCCCGGACCCTGGGACGAAAAAGGGCCCAAAAGATCGTATGACGGTGTGAAAGTCACCAAATTTACCAGACTGTGACCACCTCACCGTCCCCGCCGGGCCGGGCCGACGGGCGGAACCGGGACGCGGCTCCGGCGGAGAGACCCCCGGCCCGGCGCGTACGGGGGAGTCGCGCCGGGCCGGGGGTGCTGGGGAGAGCTGATATCAGCTCAGGTGGAGCTGCTGACCGGGGTAGATCAGGTTGGCGTCCTTCACGACGTCCTTGTTCAGGTCGAAGACCTTCTTCCAGCCACCGGAGACGTGCTCGGCCTTGGCGATCGTGGAGAGGGTGTCGCCGGCCTTGACCTTGTACTCGCCGTCACCCTTCTGGATCTTGGCGGGGGCGGCGTGCCGGGGAGCGGCGTGCTTCGGGGCGGCCGGCGCACTGGTGCGGGCCTCGCTGCGCGAAGCGGCCTGCTGGTCGCTGTGGCTGCTCTGCTGGTCGGCGCTCGACGAGGAGGAGCCGCTGTTCGAACCGGTGGAGACGTCCGGGCTCGGACCGCCGCTGGTCAGGCCGCCGGCACCGGCGCAGGACCAGGCGCCCGGACCCTGCATGGCGAGAAGCTTCTCGGCGGTGGCGATCTGCTGGCCCTTGGTGGCGAGGTCGGCACGCGGGGCGTACTGCGTACCGCCGGCGGCGGCCCAGCTGGAGTTGTTGAACTGGAGGCCGCCGTAGTAGCCGTTGCCCGTGTTCGTGGACCAGTTGCCGCCGGACTCGCACTGCGCGACGGCGTCCCAGGTCGAGACCGAAGCGGCGGAGGCCGAGGTCGCCCCGATCAGCGGTACGGCCACAGCGGCACCGGCAACACCGGCGAGAGTGGCGACGCGGACGGCCTTCGAGGGGCGACGGTGCTTGGACTTGCTGGAAAACAGCATGAAGAATCTCCTCACCGACGCCTACGAGGTGAGCTGTCGGGTTCGGGCCAATGAGTTGCCCGGCTGCGCGGCCTAGCGCACAGCTTCACCCCAAGCCGGTCCCGGTTCGTGCCGTTCTCTGACTCTGAACGGACGGCCGGCCCCGGCGCTTACCTGGGTCCCCCGCTCCTGCCTGCGGCGCTTCTTAGCGTCACTGTTTCCCTTCGACCGATGGCAGGATTCGGCGTGGCGATCGAAGAGGCCCGCGGTGCGAGCGGTCTGACCGTAATCACAGGACCCCCCGATATTCAAAGATGAACATCGGGGAGCAAATCCCTGGTTTACGACCCCGCCTGACCTGTTTCCGCAGGTGAGGTGCGGCGTACGCCGGGCGGACAGTCCGGACATTCAGCAGCGCCGACGAGAGCCATGTCTCACTCGAACAGAAGCGGACATACAGGTCCGAACTACCCCTGATTTCGGTCGAGATCAAGGCTCTGGCCAGGAACGATGAAGTCCGGATCGCCCCCGACGGTCCGATGGTTCGCCGCGTAGAGCGCGGGCCATCCGCCGGGCAGATCGTGCGCCTCCGCGATGGACCACAGATTGTCACCCGCGCGGACGGTGTAGCTGCCGTCCGTACGGGCGTCATCGCGGGACACCTCCCCGCCGCGTGAAGCGTGCCGCCCGGTCTCGTCATGGCTCGCTCCGGAGCCCCCGGCGGCCTCGCCGCCCCGGTGCTTGCCGGCCCCCGGGGCGTCACCGGAAGCAGGACCGGCGGGCGCCGCCGAGTCCGAGGGGCCGGGCGTGGCGGATGCGCTGGGGCCAGAAGTGCCCGAAGTGCCTGAATCGCCGGAAGAGTCTGATGTGTCCGATGAGGGGTCAGATGTGGGGGATGACGGGGCCGATGAGGAGGACGGGGCGCCCGAAGGGGAATCGGACGGGCTCGGACTCGCCTGCTTCGACGGCGCGTGCTTCGACGGTGTCTGCTTCGAACCGTCCGCGTCCGTGTCCCCGCCCGCCGGGTCCTTGGCGGAACCGGTCGGCTTGGCCGAATCGCTCGGCTTCGCGGGGCTCGGGCTCGCGGTGTCCGGGGAGCCCGGGTCCACGGAGGCGCTGTCCGCGTCGTCCTTCGTCAGCCCGGCGATGGCCGCACAGCTGGCCCAGGGAGTCGCACCCTCGGCCGCGTACACCTTCTTGGCGACGGCTATCTGCTGGGAGCGGCTGGCCAGGTCGGGGCGGGCCGCGTACTGCCCGCCTCCGTACTTGTCCCAGGTCGCCTGCGAGAACTGGAGGCCGCCGTAGTGCCCGTTGCCAAGGTCGGTGCTCCAGATGCCGCCGCTCTCGCACAGCGCCACCCGGTCCCAGGTCGTGGCGTCGGCAGCGTGGGCGCCGGTCGACGCCAGCAGCGGAAGGGCGATGGCCGAGCCCGTAACTCCTGCCGCTACGACAAGAGCTGGAGCCTGACGGGGGCGGCGGTGCCGACCGTTCCCGGTGCGCATGCGGTGGCCTTCCGTGTGACGGATGAGTCGAGGGGTGAACGTAGCCGCACTCGAACACCAGTCACAAGTCGATGCAGCGGAGATCACATGAAAGTCACATTCTTGACGCCCTGTCAGCCATGTACTGGTCAGGCCATCAGTTGGGCGGGATATCGAACTCCACCGGAAGCGTGCGCAATCCCCGCATGATGAGCCCGCCGCGCCAGCGCAAATCGCCAGGTTCCGCCGCAAGTCGCAGGTCCGGCAGGCGGCGCAGCAGGGTGGCGAGCGCGGTCTGCGCCTCCAGCCGGGCGAGCGGCGCGCCGAGGCAGTAGTGGATGCCGTGCCCGTACCCCAGATGCTGGTTGTCGGTGCGTGAGAGGTCGAGCGTGTCGGGCTCGGTGAAGCGCTCGGGATCGCGGTCGGCCGCGGCCAGGACGACCAGTACGGGATCGCCCTCCGCGATGGACTGCCCGCCCAGGGTCAGCGCCTCGGTGGCGAACCGCCAGGTCGCCAGCTCCACCGGCCCGTCGTAGCGCAGGAGTTCCTCCACACCGGTGGCGAGGAGGGCGGTCTCCCCCGCCGCCAGTGACGCCTCCAGGCGCTCGCGCTGGTCCGGATTGCGGAGCAGCGCGTACATACCGTTGCCGATGAGGTTGACCGTCGTCTCGAACCCGGCGAAGAGCAGGATGAACGCCATCGCCGCGGCTTCGTTCTCGGTCAGGTGCTCGCCGTGGTCGCTCGCCCTGATGAGCCCGGAGATGAGGTCGTCGCCGGGGCTCTCCCGCTTGCGGTGGATGAGTTCGGCGAGGTAGTTCCGCATCTTCTTGACCGACCGTGCGACCCCGCCGCGCGGTCCGCCGCCGTGACGGATCATCATGCCCGCCCAGTCGCGGAAGTCGTCCTGGTCCTCGCGGGGGACGCCGAGCAGATCGCAGATGGCGTAGATGGGGAGCGGAAAGGCGAAGTCATGGATGAGGTCGGCCGTGCCCTGCTCCCCGCTCTTCGCCACGAAGGCGTCGATCAGCTGGTCCGTCAGCTCCTGCACGCGCGGTGCGAAGAGCGCGACGGTGCGCGGGGTGAACGCCTTGGAGACCAGACGCCGCAGCCGGGTGTGGTCCGGCGGGTCGATGTTCAGCAGATGCGTCATCAGCTCCGCCTTGCGCTCCCCCGGAATGCCGGTCTTGCCCTTGGCGTGCGGGGACTCCGCGTGGTGCGCGGGGTTCTTCGACAGCCGGGGCTCGGCGAGCGCCGTCCGCGCGTCCGCGTACCGCGTCACGAGCCAGGCCTCCACTCCGCTCGGGAGCGCGGTCCTGTGGACGGGCGCGTTCTCGCGGAGCCAGGCGTACGCGGGGTACGGGTCGGTCGCGAACTCCCAGGTGAAAAGGGTGGGGGCCGGGCCTGCGGTGCTGTTGTCGGTCACTCCTCGACGGTAGCCGTACCGCCCTGCGCCCTCTCCGCGCCCCGGTCGGTCACTCCTCGACGGGAGCCGTACCGCGCTGTGCCTTCTCCGCGGCCCGGATCGCGTCCCGGTACGCCCGCGCCGCGGCGCGCAGCGCGGCCTCCGGGTCCGTGCCCGCCGCCTCCGCGCTCGCGGCCAGGGCGAGCAACTGGTAGCCGACGCCCTCCCCTGCCGGCAGCGGTACGTCGAGCTCCGAGCCGCGCACCCGCGAGGTCAGTTTCGCCGCGAGTGCGAGGGCCGGCTGACCGACCGGGACGCCGTCCGTCACCGACTCCCGCTGCTTCTCGATCGCCTTGGTGCGGTTCCAGTGGGCGTGGACGTCCTCGGCGGTCTCCGCCGTCTCGTCGCCGAACACATGCGGGTGGCGGTGGATCAGTTTCTCGACCAGGCCGCCCGCGACGTCGTCGATCGAGAAGGGCTCGTCCCCTTCTTCCCCGGTGCCCTCCTGCGCGATCCGCGCGTGGAAGACGACCTGGAGCAGGACGTCCCCCAGCTCCTCGCGCAGTTCGTCCCGGTCGCCGTCCTCGATCGCCTCGACGAGTTCGTACGCCTCCTCGATCAGGTACTTGGCGAGCCCCCGGTGGGTCTGCTGGGAGGTCCACGGGCACTCGCGCCGTACCCGGTCCATCACCTGCACCAGGTCGAGCAGGCGCGCGCCCGGCAGATCGTACGACCCGGGCAGCAGCTCCAGGTCCGGCATCCGCACCCGGCCGCTGCCCGCGAGCCTGGCCAGACCGTCGGTCAGCTGCTGGTCGCCCTCGCCCGACGGGAGGACGACGACCGTGCGGCCGCCCGCGCACTCCTCGACCAGTTGGTGCGCGTTGGGCGCCGCGTGCTCGACGGTCACCCCCGCCTCGCGCAGATACGGCAGCTGCGGGTGCTCGGTGTCCACACAGAGCACCCGGTCCGCCGTGTGCAGCAGCTGCCAGGCCGGCCAGGACAGCAGCCCCGGCGCGACCCGGTGGCTGGTGGTGAGCAGCACGACCCGGCCGGGCGCGTCGAGCGCCTCGGGAACGACGGCGGGGGCGGGCGCGGCAGCGGCGCGGGTGTTGCCGGGGGTGTTATCAGGGGTGTTTTCAGCGGTCACCCGTCGAAACTACCCCGCCGCACTGACTCCGGTTCCGGCGGACGGTGCGGCCTGTTCCTTGGTGACCTGGGTGATCCACGGCGTCTTGTACGGACCGAGCTGGCTCTTCTTGACGTCCCAGACCCCGTAACGCGGATTGACGTCCACGCCCATCGCCTTGGACGTCTTCATCATCGCCTGGAGCACGGCGCTCTGGCCCTGCGGAGTGCTGAGCGACGCGCCCAGCTTCTCGGCCAGCTTCGACGCGGTGACCTGCTCCTGGAGCGCCTGGTCGATCTGGCCGGGGGCGATGCCGTTCTGCTGGAGGTAGACCTGCTGGAGCCGCTGCTCGCTGCCCGCCTGCTTGACCAGCTGGGCGCGTGCGTCCTGGATGTCCTTGCGGGTGACCTTCGCCCCGGCGTCCGCCGCTGCTTTCGCGAGCACCCGGTCGAAGATCATGTTGCCGAGCTTCATGCCGCTGAGGTTGTTGCTGCTCCTGATCAGCTCGGCGGCCTGCGGGGACTTGTTCTGCGCGGCGCGTACGTCGTTCACCTGCGTCTGGAGGGCGGCGACCGTGATCCGGTCCTTGCCCACGACGGCCGCGGCGCCCGGATGGGGCTGGCTGCCGCAGGCGGCGAGAAGCGGGGCTGCGGCGACGAGCGCGGCGGATACGGAGAGCGCAGTGCGACGGCGGCGGTGCAAAGGAGCCTCCTGGCGGGCGAGTCTGTGCAAACTTTGGTGCGGCGCCCGGCGCCTCCGTGAGGGATGGCGGTCGGGCGACGCGTGGGAGCACAAGGCCTTGCGTTGATCGATGTTAGGCATTTGGCGTGGCGGGGGCCACTGGTTCGACCAACGATTCAGGAGCTTCCCGGTTGTCGGGGCGGAGCATGATCGTCCGCGAGATGACAAAAGTGAGCGGAATGGCTGCCGCCGCCGCGATCAGTGGCGCGTAGCCGGCACTGAGGCGGGCCACGTCCACCAGCAGGTACACCCCGCCGGTGGTGATCGCGAAATTGGCCGCGTTGGTCAGCGGGAAGAGCAGGAACTTCCGCCAGGTCGGCCGGATCCGGTAGGTGAACCGGGCGTTCATGAAGAAGGAGCCGACCATGCTGAGGCAGAAGGCGATGGTGTGCGCGGCGAGGTACGGGAGCCGTGTGAGCAGAAGCAGGTAACAGCCGTAGTACGTGCCGGTGTTCACCACGCCGACGAGCGCGAAGCGGACCAGCTGGCCCAGCTTCGCGGTGGAGGCCAACCGTGCGGTGTTCATCTGCGTACGCGCTCCTGATCCGGCGGCCCTGCCCGGCTCTCGGTGAAATCCCGGCGACGGCTGAGTGAACTCACCATATTCCAGGCCAATTCCGCGTATTCGCTGCCATATTCGGGGCATGAAACCCCGCCGTCCGGCAGTGACGCCCCGTCTCCGCGCCACCGTACTGGCCACGCTGCTCACCGTACTGGCCGTGTGCACCGGGGATGCCGCCGCCCGTATCTACCCCTACGGTCCGCGCCACCGGAGCATCAGCGACCTGGGCAACCAGTACATCCCCTTCCACGCCCACCTCCAGGATCTGCTGCACGGCAGTGCGCACGGCGGGCTGCTGCTCAACTGGCAGTCGGGGTACGGCACGTCCTTCCTGCCGGACCTGGGGACATATCTGAGCAGCCCGTTCGCGCTGCTGGTGGCGGCCTTCCCGAAGGACCGGATCGACCTCGCGGTGTATCTGGTCACGCTGCTCAAGATGGCGGCGGCCGCGGCGGCGATGACCTCGCTGCTGCTCACCCTGCGGCCCGGCCGCTGGTGGGCGGCCGGGCTGCTCGGCGCGTCGTACGCGCTCTGCGGCTGGTCGGTCCTGGAGGCCTCGTACAACCTGATGTGGCTGGACGGTCTTGTCGCCTTCCCGCTGCTGTGCCTGGTCGGCGAGTGGGTGCGGGGCGGGCGCAGACCGCTGCTGGGGCCGGTGGTCGTCGCGCTCGCCTGGACCGCGAACTTCTACACCGCGTACATGGCGACGATCGGGGCGGCGCTGGTGCTGCTGGTCCGGCTGCTGCTGGTGAAGGGAGAGGCGGCGGGGGCGCACCGGCCGGTCCGGGTGCTGCTGCGGGCGGCCGGGACGGTCCTGCTCGGCATCGGCCTCGCCGCGCCGCTCCTCTTCACGGTCTTCCTCGGGACCCGGCACGCGTACCCGGGCTGGACCCGGAACTTCGCACCCGCCTCCTGGACGGATGTGTTCGCGCGCACGCTCCCCGCCACCTACAGCTTCTCCACGCCCGCGCTGTTCCTCGGCGCGGGCACCCTGCTGCTGGTCTGCGCGCTGGCCTTCCACCGGGCGGTGCCGCGCCGGGAACGGGCCGCGTGGACGGGGCTCGTGGTGCTGGTCGCGCTGTCGATGCAGTGGAAGCCCACGCATCTGATCTGGCATGTGTTCGCGACACCGAACGGCAGCCCGTACCGGCAGACGTTCGTCCTGAGCGGCCTGCTGGTGATCGCGGCCTGGACAGCGCTCTCGTACGGGGTGCCGGGCGGCCGGGCCCTGACCGGCGGGGCGGCGGTGCTCGCGGCGGGGGCGTCCTTCGCGGCCCTCTCGCGGACGGTGACTGTATATACGTATCCGCTCCTCGGTCTCGGCCTGGCCGCGGCGGTGGGCGGTCTTGTGCTGCTGGGGAGGGCGGGGCGGGTGCGGGCCCACCGCTGGCAGCCGGTTGTCGCCGCGCTGCTGCTGGTGGGGGCGCAGGCGGGACAGGCGGCCGCGACGACGGCGTACGCGGACCGGGTCAAGATCCACCGGCTCGACGACTACGCGCCCTGGGGCCGCCACCTGGACGAGGAGGCGGCGGCGGTCGCCGGGGCCGACGACTGGCCGCGCTACCGCACCGACCCGGGGCGTGAACAGACCACCGGGAACGACCCGTTGCTGGTCGGCGGGGAGGGCGGTTCGTACTACAGCAGCATGACGCCGGACCCGTACACCCGGACGATGGCCGCGCTCGGGGCCGGCTGGACCTCGCGCGGCCGGAGTATGCAGTCGCTGGACAACCCGGTGACGGACGCGATCTTCTCGGTGGGCGCGCGGGTACGGTCGGCGCCGGGCCGGAAGGGCGCCGGAGCGGTAACAGTGACGCGGGAGGCCGCGCCTCCGCTGGTGACCGTACGGCCGCCCGGCCCGGTACCGCACTTCGGACGCTCCCCGTTCCGGAACCAGGAACTCCTGCTGGGCGCGCACGTGTACACAGACGCGGACAGGTGCCCGGCCGGCACCGACGTCTTCTACTCGGCACCGGACTTCACGGGCTTCGTCCGGCTGGGCAGTGGCGAACCGGTGGAGCTGCGCGGCGGACAGCGGGGCCGGCGCGCGGCACTCCAGCCGATGGGCCGGGCGCCGGGCGGCGTGGCCGTCACCCCGCACCCGCACGGCAGGACGGGCTGCCTGTCCCGCACGGAACTGGCCACGGCGGTACGCCATCTGACGGAGACGGGCGCGACATCGGTCCGGGTCACGGACGACGCGGTACGGGCCCAGCTCCCGCCGGGGTCCAGGGGAACGGCGGTATTCGCGATGCCCCGCATCTCCGGCTGGCAGTGCCGCACGGGCCACGGGGCCGACCACCCGGCGCGCTCGTACCTGGGCCTGGTAGCGGTCCCCCTGACCGGCAACGCGACAGCCGTGAGCTGCACTTTCCGCCCGCCCGGACTGCGGATCGGGTCAGCGGTGGGGGGCCTGGCGCTGGCGCTGCTGGTGGGGGCGGCGGTCGTACGGAGGGTGCGGCGCCGGGGACCCGGACGGGCAGCTGCTGCGTCGACGGCAGCCGCAGGACCACCGCTCTCCGCCGCAACACCGGCCGTGGGGAGCGGAGTCGCCACGGTGGTCAGTTCTGCCAGGCGGACAACAGGTTGAGTGAAGGGTGACCGGACCTTGCACCGCCCATTCACGGGGCGGACGGGTGGATCTCACCGCGGCGACACCGGCAGCTACCAGGCTCTCCGGCAACCGGCGCGGCCCGCCGAACCCGGAGCGTGGCGTGTCCGGCGCCCGACGCACACGTACTGGCGGGTTCAGCGATCTCCGAACGGATCCCTCATGACCAGCAGCACACCCGGCGCAACGCCTTCGGACGGCACGCCTTCGGACGGCACCGAGCAGCTTCCGGCCCCCGCCGGGCTGGACGAGGTGAAGGGGTGGTTCTTCGCGGCGGACCAGTTGCTCTTCGACTGGCTCCTGACCCGGCAGAAGGGCCTCGCCGAGGCGGGCGATCTGCTGGAAGTGGGTGCGTATCTGGGGAAGAGCGCGATCTTCACCGGTTCCTATCTGCGCCCCGGTGAACGCTTCACCGTCTGCGACCTGTTCGACGCCCCCGCCGACGACTCCGCGAACGGCGCCGAGATGGCCAAGTCGTACTCCACGCTCACCCGGCGGGCGTTCGAGGCGAACTACCTGTCCTTCCACGACGAGTTGCCGACCGTCCTGCAGGGCCTGTCATCGATGGTGCCCGGCCAGGTGGCCGACGGCAGCTGCCGCTTCGTACATGTCGACGCCTCGCATCTGTACGAACACGTCCACGCGGACATCGCGACGGCCCGGGCCGCGCTGAAGCCGTACGGCGTCGTCGTGCTGGACGACTTCCGCGCCGAGCACTGCCCCGGCGTCGCCGCAGCGGCCTGGCAGGCCGTGACCAGCGGGGGGCTGCACGTCCTCTGCATCACCGGCACCAAGCTCTACGGGACCTGGGGCGACCCCACCGCCCTGCGCACCGAGCTGGCGGCCTGGCTCGCGACCCGTAAGGACCTCTGGCACGGGGAGGAGTCCGTCGCGGGCGAACCGCTCATCCGCATCAGCGGCAAGAAGGCCCAGCTCCCGCCACAGCCCGTCTCCCGCCATCGCGCGCCCTCGCGCACCGCGACAGCCCGCACAGCCGGCCCGGGCACGGCATCCCGCAGCCACCCACCGCTGCACCGGTTCGCGGCGAACGTCCTGCCCCCGTTCCTCACCAGGGCGGCGGCGTCCGCGCGGCGGCGCGGGCAGGGCCGGTAGCCGGGGGCCGCCGCACCTGCCGCCGGCACAAGCCTCCGCGCCCGGCCTTCGCTACCCCGCGAGGGCCGGAACGTACTTGTAGCCCACGCCGACGACCGTCGCGATGACCTTTCGGTACTGCGGGCCGAGGCGCCGGCGCAGACGGGCGACATGCACGTCCACCGTGCGCTCGCTGCCTGCTGAATCGGGCCAGAGCGCAGCGATGAGCTGATGGCGTGCGTGGACGTGGAGCGGCCGCGAAATGAAATAGGCCAGCAGGTCGAACTCCAGCTTGGGGAGTTCGAGTTGACGCCCCGCTACGTGCACCGTGCGGGCACCATGGTCGACTTGGACGGGGTCCGTAAGGGATTCCGGGGGTGCGGCCGATTCGGCTCTTTCAGCCATGTACCCGGGAATGGCCTCCGATTCCGGGGAGGGCGCAAACACGAGATGGACCTCTGAGGATGTCTGGCGCACCGAGACGGGGACATACCCCTGAGCCGCGAGCATCCATCGCCCATGGGAAATCGGTTCGACGGTCACCGCCGGGTCAGTCGGCGGGCGACCTGACACAGTGTGCCATCCAGTCCTGTTCGGACCGTGTGCTGTGAAAGTGCCTGTGGACATTGGCTACTCATTCCCATCGGGGCGTGCAGAGCAGACGTTCACGGAATGCGGCCGCGTCGACAGCGGCGCGCCAAACACTACACGTGATGGTGCAAGTTCGGAAAGTAACCTCCGCATGGTGGAGGTTACCGACACCCGAGCACCAATAGGCGGCCAGGGAACCGGCGATGGGGACCAGCGATTCGTGAGCGGAAGGGCCCGCACACGGATGATCCGAAAGCGGGGCTCAAGGATCTGGATCTCTTTGCGAGCAGAAATCAGATAGCCGGTACCTCGCCCCCAGATGGGCCCGGCCGTCGGCCCATCGGCCATTTTCGGCATGGGAAGGACCGGCCATCGGCCATTTCGGCTTGATCCTCGCGGTCGGCCGCGATCACCCGAATCCCGGTGTTCCTCAACCGGCCCGTTTCCAGGAATTGTTGCAAGTGCAGCCGCAGCTGCATCAAGTGCATCAACTGCATCGACTGCATCAAGAAGGCTGTATGCGGGTGGGATTCTCAGTCGGGGCTCAGCCCGGCTCCTCGCTGAGCAGTCCGTACGCCGTCGCGATGAATGTGTCCCTGAGGCGGATACGGCGGGTGGTCACGGCCACCACCGCCGTATGAGTGGCGGGCCGGAAGCCGAGGAAGGCCTGCTGGCCGGTGGTGGCGCCCGCGTGGAAGTACAACGGCCCTTGCGGCGAAGGGTGTTGGAACCAGGTGAGCGTGTGGAGGTGGCGGTGCCCCAGCCCACGGCGGAGCACGGGCCGGCGGATCGTGCGGAGGGCGGTCTCCAGCGGGCTGCCTGCCGGGTCCAGGTGTGCTTCCAGGTAGGTCAGGAGGTCTCCGGGGGTCGCTCGTACGGCGCCTGCGGGCTGGAAGCCGCCCATGGCCAGACCCGGTACGGGAGTGCTGCCGTCCGGCCGGTGCCCCGTGGCGTCGGCGCCCGGCCCGTACGCGCCCTCCGGGTGCAGGCGGGTGCCGGTCAGGCCGAGCGGGGCCAGGACGTGGTGGGCGATCAGCTCCTCCCACGGGGTGGCCGTCGCGGCGGTGAGGGTGTGGCCCAGGACCGATGCGCCGAAGTTGGAGTAGTGCCAGCGGGTGCCCGGGCGGTGGCGGGGCCGGGCACGGAGGTAGGCGGCCACGACGCGTTCGGCCGGGTAGCCCCCGTACGGGTCGGTCGACCAGTGCCGGACCGCCTGCGGGTAGAAGTCGGCCGGCAGCGCGGGCAGCCCGGCGGTGTGCGTGATCAGGTGCCGCAGGGTCGCCGGGTTCCCGGGGGCGGATTCCGGCGTCCGTCCCGGCGCCAGGTGGTGGGCCGCCACGTCGTCGTAGGAGAGGCGGCCGGTGCCCACGAGTTCCGCGAGGAGGAGGCCGGTGAACGTCTTCGACGCCGAGCCGATCTCGTACCGCTGCTGGTCGCGCGGGACGGCCTGCGGAGGGGCGCTGCCCCCGCAGTGGACCGTGCGGTGGCCACGGTGGCTCACCGCGATCACGATGCCCGGGGCGTCGACGGCCCGGGCGGCCGCGGCCAGCCGGCTCGCGGCCCCCGTTCGCGTGAGTGCCGGTGCCGGTCCCGTCATGAGGGGGCCGGTGCGGTCAGGTCCGCCATGGCGCGGGAGACCGCCAGCGCGGAGGCGAACGCCGCCACCAGGGTCGGGTGGTAGACGAGATCGAAGACGTGCTCCGCGTCGCCCTCGGGCATCGGGCCCAGCACGGGCATCGCGCCGTCGGGCTGCTGGGCTGCCGCGAAGCCGCGCCAGGCCGCCGGGTCCAGCGTCGGTTCCGGCAGGCAGGCGTCCACGACGAGCAGTTCGCCGAGCAGGTCCCACCGTCCGAGGTCGAGCCAGTCGTCCAGCCAGACCGGCAGCCAGGTGGCCAGATAGTCGGCGACGGCCGGGGGCAGACCGGACGGGTTCTCACCCCAGTCGGTCAGGTGGAAGACCGTGTGCGTGATGTCGTAGCCGATGTGGCCCTCCACCGTCCAGGGCTCCGGGCGGTGGGCGAGCCAGGTGCGGGCAGCGGCCTCGTCCTCCGGCACGGCGGGCGGGAGACCGAAGCGGCGCTCCATGGCGGAGAGCCCGAGCCGGCGGACCGGCAGCACTTCCATCACCTGCCGGCTGACGAGCCGGTGGTTGAGCCGGGCCGCGGCCTCGACCTGCGGGTTGCTGTAACCGAGCTCCTTGAACGGTACGTAGACCTCGAAGGGCACCGGCGACAGCGGCTCGTGGGTCTGGCCCTCGGCGAGCCTGGCCCCGGACGCCAGCAGCTCGTGCCAGGCGTGGTCCAGCAGCTTGCGCGCGGTCGTGGCCTGCTGCGAGCCCGCGACGCCCTCGCGGAAGATGACCTTCCCGATGAGGGCCAGCTCGCCGAGCGGCTTGAAGCGGTCCAATGCGCCGGTCTCGGGGTCCGGGTCGTCCTCCAGGCGGAAGCCGTCCCGGTGGGCGTACAGCCACTCCAGGGCGCGGGATCCGACAGCGTGGATCTGCCGGATGCCGGTGGCGGCGCCGGTGCCGGCGTCCGTGCCGGTACCGGCTGCCGCGCCTGCTGGGGTCCCGCCGCCCACACCGTCCGCGTCGCCGCTCTCCGTCTGCCGGCTGTCGTTCATACGGCGCCTCCGTCCGGTGGGCCGACCAGGTCCGGCTGCTGCCCTGCGACGCCGGTCTCCGGGATCCGCCGGGGATCCGCGGCCGGGTCCGCCGGGCTGTTCCTGGCCAGGGTCAGGGCGGCCGCGAAGGCCGTGACCAGTGTCGAGTGGTAGCAGTTCACGAACTCACGGGGAGCCTCACGGGTTTCGGTGGGTCCGGTGGGTTCGGTGGGCTCGGCTGCGGCCCCGGCTCCCGGCCCGCCGGCCCGGCTCCCTCCCCCGCCCCGTACGAGCGGCGGGCCCGTCTCCGGAACCGCGCCCGTGCCGTCCTGTACGGCGGCGAGCACCGGCCACCAGGTCTCCACGAGCGCCACCGGCGGCGGGTCCGGCAGACAGGCGGCGACGGCGAGCAGTTCGCCGCCCAGATCCCACTGGCCGTTCTCGAAGCAGCCGTCGATCCACGCCGGGAGCCACGTACCGAGATACCCGGCGACGTCATCAGGCATCCGGTGCGGGGCGTTGCCCCAGTCGGTGATGTGGAAGACCACATGCGTCAGGGCGTACCCGGAAGCCCGCTCGAAGGTCCACGGCTCGGGCAGCCCGCCGAGCCAGGTGCGGCGCAGGACCGGGTCCGCCGCCGTGTGCGGGGGGACGCCGATCCGCCGCTCGGAGTTGAGCAGCCCCAGCTCGCGGTTGGCGTGCTGCTCGGTGAGCGCCCAGCCCCGGGTGGTGGCGACGACGGAGGCGAGGCGTTCGAAACCCTCGTGGCGCAGGCCTTCGCCGGCGAAGGCCGCGTAGATCTCGAAGGGGTACGTGGCGAACGGCTCGTTGCGGGCCAGGTCGAGGAGCAGTTCGCCCTCGCGGACCTGCTCCCAGGCGAACCGTACGAGAGCGGCGGCGGCCGCATGGTGCGGGTCGTCGGGGCGGGTGCGGCGGCGGACCGTGGTGCACAGCTGCGCCAGTTCGCCCAGGGGCTTCATGGTGCGGTTGACGTCGGTGTGGGGTTCGAGGACGTCGTCGGGCAGCACGAACCCGGAGCGGTTCTCCCGCACCCAGCCCAGGGCGGCACCCGCGATACCGTCCACAAGTCCGTTGCCCGGGGCCTGTGTTCGCGCTTCCGGGGCGGCCGTCACCGCGCCTGTCCCGACCTGATCAGGCCGGCCGCGCGCAGATGGAGGGCCACCCGGGGATCCTGACCGCCCATGAGCTGGACGAAGTCCAGACCGGCGGCCAGGCCCAGGGTGTCGGGCACCCCGTCGAGCGTGGCCAGCCAGCGGCCGGCCCCGGCCGCCTGGAGCCAGTCCCGGCGCCGTACGGCCCGGACGAATCCGCGGGCCACATCGGCCGGCCGGCGGCTCGCGACCCGGTTGACCGCCGAGGCGGAAGCGGGCCGGGCGAGCGGCGCGAGCACGGAGAGCTGGTGGGTGAACGCCTGCCACGGGGCCTGTTCGAGCCACGCGGCGTCGGGTTCCCCCACCGTCTCACCCATCCGGGGCGTGCCGAGCGCCGACTCCATCGCCCAGTGGCTCCAGGCGGTCGCCGCCGGGCCGCCCGCGCGCGGCGGGAAGTCGATCACGGCACGCTGGAGCACCGCCACGTCGCCGGGGTGCGGATCACGTCCGTACAGCAGGCTCGGCAGCAGCAGATCTGCCCCGATGACCCTGACCGCGGCGATCCCGGTTCTGTCGTCCTCGCCGATTCCGGCGGCGCCGCAGACCGTGGAGAGGTGGTCTCCGCTCTGCAGAGCGAAGACCACCTCGGACGCCAGGTCACGCACAGCCCCCGCGATGCGGGAGGACGCACTTGACTGGTCCATGTGCGACTGCTTACGCCTTCTTCGGGCGCGGAGTCGGCGGCGAGAGCAGCAGCGCGCCTGTTCCGCCGATGAGCGCCAGGCTCGCGCATTCACGCGAGTCACGGAAGACGCCTTCGGCCTCGCCCGGGTTGAGCGCGGCCTCGACATCCTCATCGAGGTCGGTTGCCAGGCGGTCGGTCACCGATTCAGTGGAGTTCATGACGCTTCCCATCCTTATAGGGGGATTCGTTCCTTGCGGTCTCAGTCAAACTCAGGAAGCGGACGCACGCAAAGGGAGCCAGGCAGCCCGGTCCTCAAGGCTTCAATTGAATGGTGAACGGCGAGGTGACCATGGCGTTCACAGGAGGAACCCCGGACGGCCCGAAGGCCCGGTGAGGCGTATCGCACACGTCGCTGAGGGGCCCCTGGGGGTTTCCCGAGGTGTGGAAGAACCGAACCGGGCAACCCGTCCCGAGTGAAACGAATCGGCTGTGTCGGTATGACGGTCCTTGCAGCTCTCGCCGCATGGGGAGCTGCCGGGTGGGTCTCGTGGTGGTGGCTGTCCGCCGCTGTGCCACTCGCCCTGCTCGGGTCGCTCGGCGTGTGGGACCTGAGCCAGCGCAGGCACACGGTGCTGCGCAACTACCCGATCATCGGGCACGCCCGCTACCTTCTGGAGCGCGTACGCCCCGAGCTGCAGCAGTACTTCGTGGAACGGAACTACGACGGGCGGCCCTTCGACCGCGACACCCGCAGCATCGTCTACGAACGCGCGAAGGGCACCGCGGCCGAGGAGCCGTTCGGGACCGAGCGCGATGTCTACGAGACGGGCTACGAGTCCCTTGTGCCGTCGATGGCGCCCTGCCCGGTCCCGCAGACCACGCCCCGGGTACGGATCGGCGGGCCCGACTGCACCCGCCCGTACGACATGGCGCTGCTGAACGTGTCGGCGATGAGCTTCGGCTCCCTGTCGGCGAACGCGGTCCTGGCGCTCAACGGCGGTGCCGCGGCAGGCGGTTTCGCCCATGACACGGGTGAGGGCGGCCTGTCGGAATACCATCTGCGGCCGGGCGGCGACCTCGTCTGGGAGATCGGCACCGGGTACTTCGGCTGCCGCACCGATGACGGCGGGTTCAAGCCGGAGGAGTTCGCCGACAAGGCGGCGCACGATCAGGTGAAGTGCGTGTCGCTCAAGCTGTCGCAGGGCGCCAAGCCGGGGATCGGCGGGGTGCTGCCGGGGGCCAAGGTGAACGCGGAGATCGCCCGGGCACGGGGAGTGCCGCAGGGCGAGACCGTCATCTCGCCCCCGTACCACCGGGAGTTCTCCACCCCCCGCGAACTGGTGCGCTTCCTCGTGCAGATGCGGGAACTGTCCGGCGGCAAGCCCACCGGATTCAAGCTCTGCCCCGGGTCGCGGCGCCAGTTCCTCGCCGTGTGCAAGGCCATGCTGGAAGAGGGCACCGCACCGGACTTCATCATCGTGGACGGCGCCGAGGGCGGCACCGGCGCGGCCCCGCTGGAATACGCCGACCAGCTCGGCACCCCGCTCACCGACGGCCTGCTCGACGTACACAACGCCCTCGTCGGCACCGGGCTGCGCGACCGCATCAGGATCGGCGCGAGCGGCAAGATCGCCACCGGCGCCGATCTGGTCAAGCGGCTGCTGCAGGGCGCGGATTACGGCAACGCGGCGCGCGCGATGATGTTCGCCGTGGGCTGCATCCAGGCGCAGCGCTGCCACACCAACACCTGCCCCGCCGGTGTCACCACCCAGGACCCCCGGCGTGCCCGCGCGCTTCACGTCGGCGACAAGACGCTCCGAGTCCAGCGTTTCCAGCACGCGACCGTGGCGAGCGCCCAGCAGATCATGGCCAGCATGGGTGTGGCGGACCCGGCAGACCTGCGCCCGCACATGCTGCGGCGCCGTACAGACCCTTTCACCGTGCGCTCGTACGAGGAGATGTACGAGTGGCTGGCACCCGGGCAGCTGCTCGCGGAGGCGCCCGAGTCCTGGGCCGCCGACTGGCGGGCCGCCGACCCCGACCGCTTCACCGTCTGAGACAGCCTCAGCCCTTCCGATCCCCCGACCCAGCCCTTGATCCCCCTCTCTGCCCGTCCGAACCGGAGGCTTCTGTGAGCCGTACTGTTGCCCGTGTCATCGTGGACGCCCTGCGCGAACTGGACGTCCACCAGGTGTTCGGCGTCGTCGGGGACGCACTCAATCCCGTGACCGAGGCCATCCGTACCACCGAGGGCGTGGAGTGGGTGGGCTGTCGCCACGAGGAGGCCGCGGCCTTCGCCGCGAGCGCCCAGTCCCAGCTCTCCGGCCGCCTCGGTGTCTGCATGGGCACCGTCGGCCCGGGCTCCATCCATCTGCTGAACGGCTTGTACGACGCGGCCAAGAGCCGCACACCGGTCCTGGTGATCGCGGGGCAGGTGCCGTTGGCCGACGTCGGCAGCGACGCCTTTCAGGAGGTCGACAACGACGCCCTCTTCAGCGATGTGGCGGTCTTCCGGGCGACCCTCTCCTCGCCCGACCAGCTGCCGCAGATGCTGGAGACAGCCGTCCGGAACGCCCTCGGGCACAAGGGTGTTGCCGTGCTCACCGTGCCCGCCGACATCGGGGACCGGAAGCTGGGCACCGACCGCAGGGCCCGCTTCTCGATCGGCCCGGCGGTGACCCGGCCCGAGGAGTCGGCCACCCGTGAGGCGGCGGGGCTGCTCGACCGCGCCGGACGCGTCACCCTGCTCGTCGGCCGGGGCGCCCGCGCGTCCCGCACCGATGTGCTGGCCCTGGCGGACCGGCTCGCCGCGCCGATGGTGCTCACGCTCAAGGCGAAGGAGGGCTTCGAGGGCGCGGACAACCCGTACCAGGTCGGACAGACCGGGCTGATCGGCAATCCCGCGGCCGCCTCGGCCCTGCACGACGCCGACACCCTGTTGCTGCTGGGGACCGACTTCCCGTACCGGGAGTGGTACCCGGAGGGAAAGTCCGTGATCCAGGTGGACACCGAGCCCACGCACATAGGGCGGCGTGTCCCGGTCGAGACCGGCCTGGTCGGCGATGTGGGCGCCACCGTGCGGGACCTGCTCAAGCATCTCGGCGCCGGGAGCGACCGCGACCGCGGCCATCTGGACCATGCCCGCAAGCACTTCGAGACCTGGCGCGAGGGCCAGGCCGCGCTCGCCGACCCGGAGCACGACAAGAGGGCGGCCGGGCGGGCCCGTTCGGCTCTGGACAATCCGGAGCACGGGGTCCGGCCCGAGGCGCTGGCCGCCGCGGTGGACCGGCTCGCCGCGGACGACGCGGTCTTCACCTCCGACACCGGGATGGCCACCGTGTGGCTCTCGCGCTTCGTCGAGATGCGCGGGGCGCGGCGACTGCTCGGCTCGTACAACCTGGGCTCCATGGCCAACGCCATGCCCCACGCACTCGGAGCACAGTGCCTGGACCGGGAGCGGCAGGTGGTCGCCTTCTGCGGTGACGGCGGGCTGAGCATGCTGCTGGGCGATCTGATGACGCTCAAGACCAATGAACTACCGGTAAAACTCGTGGTGTTCGACAACCGCCGGCTCGGCATGGTGAAGCTGGAGCAGGAGCAGGTGGGCCTGCCGGAGTTCGGCACGGTGCTCGACAACCCGGACTTCGCCGCCGTCGCCACCGCGATGGGCATCACCGGGATCCGGGTGACCGACCCCGCCGATCTGGAGGACGCTGTGCAGCGCGCCTTCAGCACGCCGGGACCCGTCCTGCTGGACGTACTGACGAACCCGGACGAGATCGCCGTACCGGCCAAGCCGACCGTCGAACAGGGCTGGGGCTTCGCGGTGGCGAAGGTGAAGGAGATCGTTCGGGGGCACGGCGAGTAACACATCCTACGGGCAGGTATGTGACCGGTCTTGACGGTATGTCATTTCGGGCGAACAGGGGCGAGCACGCACCATCAGGGCACTTGACGTGACGCCTGGTCCAGGCCACTATCCAATTGGTCTGGACCAAGCGCATGGCCAAGCACATGGCGGCTCGGTCCCCTATCGGCACGCCAGGAAGGCCCGGCTGACCTTGCCCAGCACACCAAGCAGTGAACTGACGCACCTCGCCTACAAGATCCTCCAGCCTGGCTTCAAGGGCACCGAGGCACCGGACTGGCTGCTCCGCCGGATCGGTGAGGGACTGTCCAGCGTTGTTCTCTTCTCCCGCAACATCGCCAACCCGGGTCAGCTGATCCGGCTCACCCGGCAACTGCGCGCGGAGAACCCGGACCTCATCATCGCCATCGACGAGGAAGCCGGCGACGTCACCAGGATCGAGTCGCTGACCGGCAGCACCCGCCCGGGGAATCTGGCGCTGGGCGCGATCGACGACACGGAACTGACGGAAGCGGTCGGCCGGGACATCGGCCACGAGCTGCACTCCGCCGGCATCAGCCTGACCTACGCCCCCAGTGCGGACGTCAACTCGAATCCGAACAACCCGGTCATCGGCGTCAGATCGTTCGGCTCGACCCCGGATCTGGTGGCCCGGCACACCGGCGCCTGGATCCGCGGTCTCCAGTCCGCCGGAGTGGCCGCCTGCGCCAAGCACTTCCCCGGGCACGGCGACACCGCGGTGGACTCCCATCTCGGGCTGCCCCGCTACGACGCGACCGCCGAAGACGTCAGGGAGCAGGCGCTCCCGCCGTTCCACGCGGCCATGGAGAGCGGAGTGCGGGCCGTCATGAGCGGTCATCTGCTCGTGCCGGCCTACGATGCCGACCTCCCCGCCACGCTGAGCCCGCGCCTCCTCGTCGACCTGCTGCGCAAGGAGATGGGCTTCGACGGCCTGGTCATCACGGACGCCATCGAGATGGGGGCCGTCAGCGGTCTCTACGGCATCGACGGTGCCACGGTGCGCGCGGTGGCGGGCGGCGCCGACGCGGTGTGCGTCGGCGGCGAGAGCGCCGACCCGGAGGTGGTCGGCCTGCTGAGCGCGGCCCTGGTGTCCGCCGTCCACAACGGTGAGCTGTCCGAGGAGCGGCTGAGAGAAGCGGCCGCACGCGTCGAGGAGTTCTCGGCCTGGTCGAACGGCATCTTCCACGCCACGCCGCCGCACCGGATCAAGTCGGACATCGGCTTCGCGGCCGCCCGGCGCGCGCTGCGCCTGACCGTGGCGGACGGCGGGTCCCTGCCGCTCGACGCGGCGCCGCACGTCGTGGAGCTCATCCCGACGATGAACCTCGCCATCGCCAAGGAGACACCCTGGGGCGTCGCGGCCCCGCTGCGCGAGCGGCTGGCCGGCACGACCTCGGTCGGGATCCACGAGGAGGACGTGGCGGCGGACCTGACCGTTCTCGACCAGTACGCGCTGGACCCTGCCACCGAACGTCCGCTGGTCGTCGTGGTCCGGGACGCCTGCCGGCACACCTGGATGACGGACTCCCTCAAGCACCTGCTGACCGCCCGGCCCGACTCGGTCGTGATCGAGATGGGCCTGCCGGCCGCCGCGGCCCAGGGAGCGGTGCACATCACGACCTACGGAGCCACCACCGCATCGGGTGTGGCCGCGGCCGAAGTACTGGCCGGCTGACCGCACCCGACGCCCCAACGACCCACCCCCGTACGGACACCACGCCCCAACCGACCCACCCCATCCGCAGGACCACGTCCCACCCGCACACCCCCCGGCACCCACCGCCCCGCGGGACTGTCTCCCGCCGTGCGGTGCGGGCCCGGAGCGCGTACGCGGCAACGCCGCCGCATCCGCCGTCGCGCGGGTGAACTCCCCACCCCCGCAGCCGTCCCGCCGGACCCACTGGTCCCGCCGACGGCGCCCTTCCCGCGGCCCGGCCCATGGCTCCGGCCGCGCGTGACGCGCCGCCGGACGGCCGCGCTCGAATCCCCTCTGTCCAGAACGAGAAGCAGAACCAGAACCAGCACCTTCATACCTGGAGTGGTTGCATGTCGACGTCCGACCCCTATCTGTATCGAGCCGCATCGGACATCCCCTATTTCAGTACGGACGGGGAGTCGTACCTGGCGCAGACACCGTTGCGGGACATCAAGAAGTCGCAGCCGCTGCGCGTGCTGTCGGAAGAGGACTTCGCCTTCTGGCAGACCTACGGCTACGTCGTCGTGAAAGAGGCGATACCGGCTGCCGCGGCGCAGCGCCTGCTGGACTTCACCTGGGACTTCCAGGGGCTCGATCCGGACCGGCCCGACACCTGGTACGCGGACCGGGAGTTCCGGTCGGATCTGGACCGCGAACTGCACATCTACGGTTTCGTGGAGGCGTACCACCACCAGCTCATCTGGGACAGCCGCCAGGCGCAGCGCGTCCACGACGCGTTCGCCGACGTGTGGGACTGCGAGGAGCTGTGGGTCACCCTGGACCGGCTCAACCTGAACCCGCCCAACATCAAGAACCGTGACCGCGCGCTGATCGCGCCCACGGACGAGGGGTTCGACATCGAGCTCCACTGGGATGTCGACACCACGCTCAGCGTGCTGCCCCAGCGCGTCCAGGGCATCATCGCGCTGAACGACACCGAGCCGGAGCGGGGCGGATTCCAGTGCTCGCCCGAGCTGTTCCGGCAGTTCGACCGGTGGAAGATCACCCAGCCCGCCGACCGGGATCCGATCAGGCCCGGCACCGACCGCGCCGAGTTCCCCGTCGTACAGCCGGAACTCAAGGCGGGCGATCTGCTGATCTGGAACGGTCTGCTCGCCCACGGTGTGGCGCGCAACATCTCGCAGAGCGGCGTCCGCGCGGTCCAGTACCTCTCGATGATGCCCGCGCTGGAGACCCACCAGGAGATGCGGAAGTCCCGCATCGAATCCTGGCGCAGTCTCAGCACACCGGACTGGAACACGACGCTGGTCGGCGACGCGGTCCTGCACGAATCCCTCAGGTACGGCGCCGCCGAACTGAGCGACCTCGGCGCCAGGCTTCTGGGACTCGAATCCTGGGGCGGCCGGAACGCCGAGCGGTCAACCGGAGAACTGACATGCACCGAATCTGTCTGACCCTTCCCACCAACAGGGCGTGCGCCGCGACGATATCGGCGATGCGGGCCGAGGCGCGGTACGCGGCCGCGCACTTCGACGTCGAAGTGCATCTGCTGATCCTGGACTCGTCGGACGAGCGGGACTTCGCCGAGCACGCGCAAGTCGCCGGCGAGGCCACCGGAACACCGCAGGTGGTCGTGCACCATCTGGACGAAGCGGCACAGCGGTCCTTACTGCGGCATTTGATCAGCCTGGCCGATGTGGCCAAGCCCGATCTGCTGCTCGACCTCATGCTGCCCTCCGGGGTCTCGTACGGCGCCTGCACGAACCGCGCCTTCCTGATCGCGGCCGCGCTCGGCTGCGATTCGCTGCACCGCAGGGACTCGGACAGCACCTATCAGGCGCTGGACGGCGAGCCGGTGTTCCCTGTCCACCACGAGCTGATGTCGCTCGGGAAGCGCGCCCTCGACGCGGTGGACGGCGTGTCCGAGACACGCCTCGACCCTGCTCACGCGCAGCGGACAGTGTCCCTGGTGGGCGCCTCCTTCGTGGGCGAACTGTCCGTGGACGTCAGCGAGATCCAGCAGCTCGACCCGGCCGTCTACCATGACGTCGTCGGCCTGTGGGCCCCGCGCGCATGGTCGGACGAGGCCAGGCGACAGCTGGTCGCCGAGGCGTTCACGGGCGCGGGCACCGACCTGTTCACGCACGATCACTCGGCGGTCGGCCTGGTCGATCCCATGCGGGTGGACATGTGCAACATCAGCTTCCACCGCGACGTGTACGAGAGCGTGCCGCTGCCCCCCGCGACCGACACCATCGGCAGCGACTACTTCCTGATGCACCTGGTCCACGACGCCGGACTGCCCGGCGTCCTGCACAACCGCCACATCGTGAACTTCTACACCGGGGAGCGGCGCACCGACGCCGGATTCATGGCGTACCAGCTGCGGTTGGTGAAGTTCTTCCTGTCGATGCTCTATTTCAATTCGGTGTACGAGCGGATGGCGGAGGCCGGCGACTCGCTGCTCGACGACCGGCTGCGCCCGCGCGCGGACACGGTGGCCGAGCTCGTACGGGAGAGCTGCTGGCTGGACCGGGAGGAGAACGAGGAGCGGCTGCGCGGTCTCGACCGTTCCTACCGTCAACTCGGTGGCAGATACGTCGAGTTCGCGGACGAGCTGGCGGCGCGCGGCGACCGGCTGCTCAACGAGGCCCAGCAGGACATGGAGGATTTCGCCCTGCTGATCCAGGCGTGGGGACCACTGATACGGGTGAGCAGAGAAGCGGGCATCCATGAGCACTAGGCACTTCAAGAGCACCAGCCACCTCCACACCCCCCTGAGCGCGCCTCTGCACGAAGCGCTGGCAGCGGCTTCCGACGACCGGATCATCTTCGATCTCGGCGGAATCCGGCAGCAGTACGAGACGCTGACCTGGGAACTGCCGGGCGTCGCCGTCCGGTTCGCGATGAAGGCCTGCCCGGTGGACGAAGTGCTCGCCTGTCTGGCGGAGCAGGGCGCCGGGTTCGACGCGGCGGGCCCCCACGAGATCGAGCGGGCCATCAGGACCGGAGTGCCGGTCGGCCGGATCCACTACGGCAACACCATCAAGTCCGACCGGAACATCGCCGACGCCTACCGCCTCGGCGTCCGGGACTTCGCGACCGACAGCGTGGAGGACGTGGCGGCCATCGCGGCCCGTGCCCCCGGCGCCCGGGTGTTCTGCAGGCTGGCCACCAGCGGCGAAGGTGCGCTGTGGGGGCTCAGCAAGAAGTTCGGGTGCTCGGGCACCGACGCCGTACGGGTGCTGGAGACGGCACGGGACGCGGGGCTGACGCCTGCCGGTCTCTCCGTGCACGTCGGCTCCCAGCAGATGACGGCCGAGGCCTGGGAGAGCGCGTTCGCGAGCCTCGCCGGCGTGCTGGTGGCCCTGCGGGGCCGGGGGATTCACCTCGACCACATCAATCTCGGCGGCGGGCTGCCCGCACTCGGATATCTCGACAGCCGGGGCACACCGCTGGATCCGCCGCTGGACAAGATCTTCGCGGCGATCCGGGAGGGTATGCGGCAGTTGCGGGCGGTGTCCGGCACCCCGCTGGACTTCGTCATGGAGCCGGGGCGCCATCTGGTCGCCGATCACGGCGCCATCCGGGCCCATGTGGCGCGGCTGTCCACGAGGGAGCAGCTGAACGGTGAACGTCAGCACTGGCTGTATCTGAGCTGCGGAAAGTTCAACGGCCTGTACGAGATGGACCAGCTCCAGTACCGGCTGGTCTTCCCCTCCCGCCCGGGAGCGCCCTCCGTGCCGGCCGTGGTCGCGGGCCCCACCTGCGACAGCGACGACGCCTACGCCCATCAGCACCGCCTCGTCCAGGTCCCCGAGGCCGTCGCGTCGGGGGACCCGGTCTGGGTCCTGTCGTCCGGCGCCTACGCCACCAGTTACGCGACGCAGGGCTTCAACGGTTTCAGCCCGCTTCCGTACACCGTGATACGCGGGCTGCCGACCGGGCCCGGTGCGCCGGTCACGAAGGGGCTGCCGTCATGAGCCAGGACGTTCAGATACGGAACATCACCGCCGACGACTGGAACGGCATCACGGAGCTGGAAGCCCGTACGTACACCGACAGTGCCCTCTCGGAAGGGCGGGCCGCGCTGGAGTCCCGGGCCCGCCCGTCACCGGCCACCTGCTTCGTGCTCCGCGTCGACCGCCGCACAGCGGGCTATCTGCTGGCCATGCCCTACCCGCTGTTCCAGTACCCCGACCTGAACCGGCCGGAGAAGACCGTCTTCCGCTCGCCCAATCTGCATCTGCACGATCTCGTCATCGCCGAACGACTGCGCGGCAGAGGGCTGGCGAAGCGTCTGCTGCACCACCTCACGGCGACCGCCAGGTCGACGACGCACGAGCGCATCTCCCTCATCTCCGTCGCGGGCAGCGAGACCTTCTGGTCGGCGAACGGATACGCGGCCCATCGCGACATCGCACTCCCGGGGAGTTACGGGACGAACGCGGTGTACATGTCCAAGGCGGTATGACGTGAGCCTCAACGACACGACCGGTGAAGACATCGGAGCCGCACCGCACCGGACCGGTCTGCTCCGCGTCCGCGATCCGTTCCGCCGGGCGCAGGTGGCGATCGCCGCGCTGTTCTGCTTCCTGGGCTTCCAGTACGGCACCTGGGCATCGCGGCTGCCCACCCTCAAGACACAACTCCATCTGACCGAGGCGGAACTGGGCCTGCTGCTGATGGCCTGCGGTGCGGGTGCGGCGGTCTCCTTCCCGCTCGTCACCGTGCTGATGAGACGCCTGGGCTCCCGCCGCCTCGCGTCGCTGTCCGCGCTCTGCCTCGGGCTGCTCCTGCTGGCGCTGGCCGCGGTGCCCGACTACCCGGTCGCCGTGGTCATCGTGGGCTGCGACGGAATCGCCGTCGGCTGTCTGAACGTGGCGATGAACGCGCAGGGAGCCGCGCTCGAAACCGCGTACGGGCGTACGGCCATGGCCAGACTGCACGCGACGTTCAGCGCCGGGTCGCTGGGCGCGGCGCTGCTGGCGTCAGGTGTGAACACGCTGACCACGTCGCTGGCCGTCCACTTCGGTGTGGCGGCCGTGATCCTGCTCCTGCTGGTCGGGTTCGCCCAGACCGGGCTGCTGACGGAGGACCAACGGCAGGAACCGGCGGAGAAGACGGCCCGGCGCCGGCTCTCCGTACCGTCGCGCATGACGCTGTGGATGGGGTGCGCGATGGCGTTCGGCACCGTGACCGAGGGCGCCATGAACGACTGGTCGGCGCTCTATATGAAGGACGTGCTCAAGGCGGCGGCTTCGGTGGCCCCGCTGGGCATCGCCGTCGTCTCGGTCATGATGGTGCTGGCCCGGATCTTCGCCGACGGCTGGCGCACCCGCTGGGGCGACGGGCGGATCGTGCTGACCGGCAGCGTGCTGGCGGGCGCGGGCCTCGCGGTCGCCCTGCTGGTCGGCGGCGTGGTCCCGGCACTCGTCGGGTTCGCCTGCGTCGGCCTGGGGGTGGCGGCCGTGACGCCTTGTGTGTACGTCGCCGCCGCGCGGCAGGGCCCGGAGGCGCTGGCACTGGTCGCCGCGATGGGGACCGTCGGCCTGCTGGCCGGACCGGCGATGATCGGTTTCATCGCGAACGCCGGCAGCCTGGTGTGGGGCATGGGCGCCGTGGCGGCCGCGGCCCTCCTGGTCTCCGTGTGCGCGACCCGGATCCGCTGGGTGCCGGTGGCCGAGAACTGACCGCGGGGGTCGGGTGGTTGCGTCAGCCGGCCCCCGCGTCAGCCTGGCGGCCGGGTCAGCCGGTGGGTAGTTTCTCGGACGGGCAGCCGGAGAGGACCCGCTTCATCGCGTTCTTCTCCGCGCTCGTCACCCACAGCGCGTACTTCTTCTTCACCGCCACCTGCCGTGCGACATAGCCGCACCGCGACGGCTTGTACGCGGGCAGCCAGGTCGCCGTATCACCGTCGCCCTTGCTGCGGTTGGTGGAGGAGTCGACGGCCAGCAGGTTCAGCGGATCGTTCGCGAGGGCGGTCCGCTTGGCCCTGTCCCACTGCTGCGCGCCCTTCTGCCAGGCGTCGGAGAGCGCCACGACATGGTCTATGTCGACCTTGCTGTGACCGCGCACGAACGTGATGGTCGTCCCGGTGTAGGGGTCCTTGACCAGCGTTCCCGAAGCGACCTGGCAGTCACCGCTCTTGTACCGGACGTCGCGCAGATCGCGCTTCAGCACGTCGTCCCTCGTCGGGCAGTGGTTGTGGTCGGTGTCCGACCAGGCGCTGCCGAACTCCTTGCGCGCGTAACCGGTCTTGGGCGCGCGCCCCTTGACGGTCAGGGCGTCGGCGGCGGCGAGCGCGGAACCGTGCGGCGCCTTCCCGGCGGGAGCGCCGGACGAACCGGAGGAGCCGGCCTTGCAGCCGCCGAGGGCGAGTGCGGCGGCGACGGCCACAACTGCGGGGAGGGCGGAGCGCGTACGTATCAAGGAGAGCCGTCCTGATAGATAGGGGGCGGGACCGCACAATCCTAGATACGGCTCAGCGGGCCGCCGCAGCCCCCGGGTTCTCGCCCTCGGTGTCGATGTGCGGCAGCACCTTGTCGAGCCACCCCGGCATCCACCACGCGCTCCTGCCGAGCAGAGTCATCACCGCCGGGACCAGCAGGAGCCGGACGACCGTCGCGTCGATGAGGACGCTGACGGCCAGTCCGAGGCCGAGCATCTTGACCACGATGTTGTCGCTGAGGATGAACGCGGCGAAGACGCTGACCATGATGAGCGCCGCGCAGCTGATGACGCGCGCCGTGATCTCCAGGCCGTGCGCGACGCTGCCCCTGCTGTCGCGGGTGCGCACCCAGGCCTCGTGCACCCGGGCGAGCAGGAAGACCTCGTAGTCCATGGAGAGCCCGAAGACGATGGCGAACATCATCATCGGTACGTAGCTCTCGATCGGCACCGTCCCGTGCACGCCCAGCGAAGGGCCGCCCCACCCCCACTGGAAGACGGCGACGACCACCCCGTAGGACGCCGCGATGGACAGGAGGTTGAGCACGGCGGCCTTGAGCGCCACCAACAGCCCGCGGAACACCACCAGGATGATGACGAAGGCGACCGCGACGACGACGGCGATGATGAGCGGGAGCCGGGCGGCGATGATGTCGAGGAAGTCCTGCTGGGCCGCGGTCGTGCCGGTCACATAGGTCGTGGCGGCGGTGCCGGCCACCGCGTTGGGCAGGATGGTGTTCTTGAGGTTCTTGAACAGCGTGCTGGTCCCGGCGTCCTGCGGTGAGGTGCGGGAGACCGCGGTGCCCGTCAGCACCTGGCCGTCGCTGGTGGGGGTGAGGCTGCTGACGCTCGCCGCGCCCGGGACGTCGGTGAGCGCCTTCTTGAGGCTGTCCGACAGCGCGGACCGGTCGCCCGACGGCACCTTGCTCTGGTCGACGACAAGGGTCAGCGGGCCGTTGGCGCCGGGTCCGAAACCGGTGGCGATCAGGTCGTACGCGCGCCGGTCGGTGAAGCTGCTGGGGTCGGCGCCGTCCCCGATGTGCCCGAGCCGGATGGAGAACAGCGGAATCGCCAGCACCCCGGCGATCACCACTCCGGTCACCAGGAACCACCACGGCCGGCGCTCGACACGCTGCGCGTAGCGGTGCCAGCCGCCACCTCCACGGGCGTCAGCGTCACTGCCCCGGCCCGCGGGCCCCGCGGCCGGTTCCGTGCCCGGCGCGGCCCGGCCCTCGGCGACCGGCTTCCGTACCCGGTAGCGGTCGATCCGGCGCCCCGCGAGCCCGAGCAGCGCCGGTACGAGGGTGATGGCGCCGGCGACCGCGGTGACGACCGTGACGGCGGACGCGACCCCGAGTTTGCCGATGAAGCCGACCTGCGACACATACAGCCCGGCCAGCGCGACGACGACCGTGCAGCCGGAGACCAGGACGGCCCGGCCGCTGGTGGCGACGGCCCGCCCCGCCGCGGTGACCGGGTCGGCGCCGTCGATGAGCTGCTGCCGGTGACGGGTGATCAGGAACAGTGCGTAGTCGATCCCGACGCCGAGCCCGATCATCGTGGCGAGGGTCGGCGAGACACTGGCGAAGGTGAACGCGGCGGCGAGCAGCGCCAGACAGCTCAGCCCGACGATGACGCTGATCAGCGCGGTGACCAGCGGCACCCCCGCGGCGATGACGCTGCCGAAGCCGACGAGCAGGACGACGATGGCCACCGCGAACCCGATGGCCTCGCTGGTCAGATCGGTGGCCTTGGGCCGGGCCAGCTCCCCGAGCGGTCCGCCGTACTCGACCTCGACGCCCGCGGCCCGCAGCGGCTCCACCGCGGAGTCGACACCATGGAGGTACGACGTGCCGAACGAGGTGGGGTTGGCGGTGAAGCGGACGGTGATGTAGCCGGTCTTCCCGTCGGACGACAGCGCACCGGTGGGCGGTGACGAGGAAGAGGCGGGCAGCGGGTTCACCGCCGACAGGACGTGCGGGAGCTTCTGCAGCGAACTGACGGTCTGGTCGATCTGGCTCTGGAAGCCGGTCAGGGCCTTCTGCCCGTCGTGCAGCACCACCTGCGCGCCGATCCCGCCCGCCGCCGGGTCGTGGCGGCTGAGCACCTCGGCGCCGTTGTTCGACTGCGTACCCGGCAGCGAGAAGTCGTCCGAGTACGTGCCGCCGAAGCTGCCCTGGAGGGCGTGCAGCGCGCCGAGTGCGACCAGCCAGGCCACGATGACGATGACGAAGTGGCGGGCGCACCACGCGCCGAGCCGGTACAGGCGGCCCGCCCCGGCCCCGGCACCCGGCGCCGCCGTCGCTCCCGCGTCCGTACCGTTCTGCGCGCTCATGCGTTCCCCTGGAGGGTGCGGAGATCCGACAGCCGAGACAAATGCGGTGATTATAGCTTTTTAGGGCACAATGACCGGTTTGACCGTCTGTCGGGCGCGCCTCCCGCACAGGAGAACGCCGCGTGGAGAGCCGCGCGGAACGCCGCAGCCCCGCCTCACGACCCCAGGATCGACGCCAGGAACTCCCCGGTCCACGACAGGAGTTCGCGGCCCACCACCGGCTTCCCGCCGATCTTCCCGGCCGTCGGGCGCGGTACCAGGATCTGGTGGGCCGCCGCCTTGATGACCGTACGGGGATAGAGCCGCTTGAGGCGCAGCTCCTGGGACTCCCTCAGTTCCACCGGTGCGAACCGGATGTTGGAGCCCTGGAGGACGATCTCGCCGACGCCGCAGGCCCGCGCCAGCATCCGCAGGCCCGCCACGAGCAGCAGGTTCTCGACCTGCTCGGGCAGCTTGCCGTACCGGTCGGTGAGTTCCTCCCGTACCGCCCTGATGTCCTCGTCCGTGGTCGCGGACGCGATCGAGCGGTACGCCTGGAGGCGCAGCCGCTCACCGGGCGCGTACTCGTGCGGGACGTGCGCGTCGACCGGCAACTCGATCTTGACCTCCAGGGGCTGTTCCTCCTCGACTCCCCCGTCGACCGCCGTGCGGTAGTCGGCCACCGCCTCGCCGACCATCCGGATGTACAGGTCGAAGCCGACGCCCGCGATATGGCCGGACTGCTCGCCGCCGAGCATGTTGCCCGCGCCGCGGATCTCCAGGTCCTTCATCGCGACGTACATCCCCGCGCCCATCTCGGTGTGCTGGGCGATCGTCGCGAGCCGCTCGTGCGCGGTCTCGGTGAGCGGCTTCTCCGGCGGGTACAGGAAGTACGCGTACCCGCGGTCGCGGCCACGGCCGACCCGGCCGCGCAGCTGGTGCAGCTGGGAGAGGCCGAAGTTGTCGCCGCGCTCCACGATCAGCGTGTTGGCGTTCGCGATGTCGATCCCGGACTCCACGATCGTCGTGGAGACCAGCACGTCGAACTTCTTCTCCCAGAAGTCGACCACGACCTGCTCAAGGGCGCTCTCGCCCATCTGCCCGTGCGCGGTCTGGATGCGCGCCTCCGGGACGATCTCACGCAGCCGGGCGGCGGCACGGTCGATCGAGTCGACCCGGTTGTGGATGTAGAACACCTGCCCCTCGCGGAGCAGTTCACGGCGGACGGCCGCGCCGATCTGCTTCTCCTCGTACGGCCCGACGAAGGTCAGCACCGGGTGCCGCTCCTCCGGGGGCGTGGTGATCGTCGACATCTCGCGGATGCCGGTCACAGCCATTTCGAGCGTACGGGGGATGGGCGTCGCGGACATCGTCAGCACGTCGACGTTGGCGCGCAGCTTCTTCAGCTGCTCCTTGTGCTCGACACCGAACCGCTGCTCCTCGTCCACGATGACAAGCCCGAGGTCCTTGAACTTCGTCTCCGCCGAGAAGAGCCGGTGCGTGCCGATGACCATGTCGACCGAGCCGTCCCGCAGGCCCTCCAGGGTCGCCTTCGCCTCGGTGTCCGACTGGAACCGGCTCAGCGCCCTGACGACCACCGGGAACTGCGCGTACCGCTCGGTGAACGTGCCGAAGTGCTGCTGTACGAGAAGGGTCGTCGGCACCAGGACCGCCACCTGCTTGCCGTCCTGGACGGCCTTGAACGCGGCGCGCACCGCGATCTCGGTCTTGCCGTAGCCGACGTCGCCACAGATCAGCCGGTCCATCGGGACCGTCTTCTCCATGTCCTCCTTGACCTCGGCGATCGTGGAGAGCTGGTCGGGCGTCTCCACGTACGGGAAGGCGTCCTCCAGCTCGCGCTGCCAGGGGGTGTCCTGGGCGAAGGAGTGGCCGGGCGCCGCCATCCGCGCCGAGTAGAGCTTGATGAGGTCCCCGGCGATCTCCTTGACCGCCTTCTTGGCGCGCGCCTTGGTCTTCGTCCAGTCGGAGCCGCCGAGCCGGTGCAGCGTCGGGGCCTCACCGCCCACGTACTTGGTGACCTGTTCCAGCTGGTCGGTGGGGATGTACAGCCGGTCGCCGGGCTGGCCGCGCTTGGCCGGGGCGTACTCGACGAGCAGATACTCACGGGTCGCGCCCTGCACCGTGCGCTGCACCATCTCGATGTAGCGGCCCACGCCGTGCTGCTCGTGGACGATGAAGTCGCCCGTCACCAGCGTCAGCGGGTCGATGGACTTCCGGCGCCTGACCGGCATCCGGCCCAGGTCCTTGGACGTGGTGCGCTGGCCGGTGAGGTCGGTCTCGGAGAGCACCGCGAGCTTGATCGCCGGGTCGATGAACCCGTGGTCGATGGAGCCGCACGAGACGTGCACGACCGAGGGCGTCAGCCCGGCCAGGTCGGCGTCGAGCCGGGCCGCGATGCCCTCGCCGCTCAGGACCTCGACCGTACGGCTCGCGGGACCGTGGCCCTCCGTGAGGTACACCGTGCGCCAGCCGTCGGCGATCCAGCCCTTGGTGTCGGCGAGGGCCCGCGCGGTGTCGCCCCGGTATGTCTCCGGCGCGTGCATCCCCAGCTTGATCGTGTCGTCGGCGATGTCCTCGTCGGCGGCGAACGGGCTCACCGCCCACCACATCATGCCCAGCTCCCGCGCCCGGTCGCGGACCTCGGCGATACCCCGGAGCGAGGCCGCGCCGACATCGATCGGCGCGTCCCCTCCGCCGGCGGTGGCCGCCCACGACGCCTGGAGGAACTCCTGCGAGGTCGCCACCAGGTCGGCCGCCCGGCTCCGGACCCGCTCCGGGTCGCAGACCACGGCCATCGAACCGGCGGGGAGCACATCGATCAGCAGCTCCATGTCGTCGACCAGGACCGGAGCCAGGGACTCCATGCCCTCGACGGCGATCCCCTCGGCGATCTTGTCGAGCAGCTCGCCCAGCTCGGGGTGGGCCAGCGCCAGCGCGGCCGCCCGCTCCCGTACGTCGTCGGTCAGCAGCAGCTCGCGGCAGGGCGGCGCCCACAGCCCGTGCTCGGCGATCTCCAGGGAGCGCTGGTCCGCGACCTTGAAGTAACGGATCTCCTCGACCTCGTCCCCCCAGAACTCCACCCGCAGGGGGTGCTCCTCGGTCGGCGGGAACACATCGAGGATGCCGCCCCTGACAGCGAACTCGCCGCGCTTCTCGACCAGTTCGACCCGCGCGTACGCGGCCGCCGCCAGCGCTTCGGTGATCTCGCCCAGATCGACGGACTCCCCCTGGCGCAGTGCGACGGGCTCCAGGTCGCCGAGCCCCTTGACCTGCGGCTGGAGTACGGACCTGATCGGCGCGACGACCACGCTGACCGGACCGGCGGACGGGTCGTCGGAGCGCGGGTGCGCCAGCCTGCGCAGCACCGCGATCCGCCGCCCCACCGTGTCGGACCGGGGCGAGAGCCGCTCGTGCGGCAGCGTCTCCCAGGACGGGTACTCCACCACCGCGTCCTCCTGGTCCGCCGGGAAGAGCGAGCGCAGGGCTGCGGCCAGGTCCTCGGCCTCGCGGCCGGTGGCGGTCACCGCCAGCACCGTACGGCGGGTCTCGCGGGCCAGCGCGGCGACCGCGAAGGGCCGGGCGGCGGGCGGGCCGACCAGATCGACATGCATCCGGTGCCCGTCGCCCGCGGCCTTCACCGCTTCGGCGAGCGCGGGGTCCGAGATGGCGGCATCGAGCAGACCGTGCAGGCTCATGGAGAACGCTTTCCGTCCGGGGAGGTGGTGCGGGTGGTGCGGTATGCAACGCGAAGGGCCCGACACGTCTTACGGGCCGGGGGCTCTCCAGCGTACGACTTCACGAAGAAGTCGGCGTCCCCTGTCAACCGGACCGGCCTCCCCGACGTATTCATCCATGAGACCCGTCCAGGTCCGATGCCCTGCCGATGCCCCGCCCGCTGACCCTGACCCATGTCCTGACCAATGTCCCGTCCGATGTCCTGCCCGCTGACCGTCCACGTCTGAGATCTGTCCACGCCTGGGAGCCGCATGACCGTCGAGGAGTTCGAGGAGTTCTACGCTCACTCCGCGAAACAGCTGGTGGGACAGGTCTACCTGATGACCGGCGACCTCCATGAGGCCCAGGACGTGGTGCAGGAGGCGTTCGTACGGGCCTGGGGCCGGCGCTCCGCGCTGTACCGGGACGCGGGCCCCGAGGCGTGGATACGGACCGTGGCCTGGCGGCTCGCGGTGAGCCGCTGGCGCAGGCGGGGCCGGAGCGCCGAGGCCTGGCGCCGCCACAGCGACGCCCGCCCCGCGACGGTGCCCGAGCCCGATCCGGGCACCGTGGCCATGGTCTTCGCACTGCGGCAGCTGACCGAGCGGCAGCGGCGGGTGGCGGTCCTGCACTACGTGTGCGACCTCACCGTCGAGCAGGTGGCCGCCGAGACGGGCATATCGGCGGGAACCGTCAAGACCCATCTCTCCCGCGCCCGCGCCTCGCTCGCGCCGCATCTCTCCGAGGAGGAACACGGTGTCTGAGACCGAGTACCAGCCCGCGTACGAGAACGGGCCGGGCCGTGCAGGCGCTCACAGGTCCGACCTCGCCCTCGCCCGTGCGATGAAGCAGGCCGCCGAATCGGCGGGCCGGAGAGCCACCCCCGCACCGGCCGCGTATGTCTCGGCGCGGGGCGCCGGACGCAGGCGCCGGGTCCTGGCGTCGGCCGCCGCCGGCACCGTGTGCGTCCTGGCGAGCGGGGTCGTGGCGGCCGTGCTGCAGCTCCAGCCCAGCGCTCCCGCACTCCCCGCCGCGCCGCCGAGCCCCCGGCACTCCGCGGTCGGCGAGCGCCCGGGCCCGTCCATGGGGTCCGGCTCGGCCTCACCCTCCGGATCGGAGGACGCCACGCCCGCCAGCACGCTGGGGACGACACCCACCGCCCCGGCCACCACGCCCGGGTGGTCGCCCCCGCCCACCTGGTGACAGCAGGCCCGCTCGTGGCGGTGGACACGGCCCAGCCCCGGCCGACGCACCTGGCGTCAACCGGGGCTGGATCTTCCCCCGTACCCCCGTCGTCCCCCGTACCCCCGTTCCCCCGTTCCCCCGGTCAGCGGGCCCGGTCATCCCGGACAGTCATGCGTACCGAGCCGTGAAGTGAACAGAAGCGCACCGCGTCGGTCAGTCAGTCGGTCGCGATCGCGTTCAGTACGTTCATCCGGCCCGCCCGGAACGCCGGGATCAGGGCGGCGAACAGGCCCACGAACGCCGAGGCGACGAAGACCGTGATGATCGTCGACCACGGGATCTCCAGGACCCCCATGCCCTCCAGGGCGAGGATCTTCTGGGCCGACGTGCCCCAGCCCATCCCGAGCCCCAGACCGAGCAGCGCACCGAAGAGCGCGATGACCACCGACTCCAGCCGGATCATCCGGCGCAGCTGCCGGCGCGAGAGGCCGATCGCCCGCATCAGGCCGATCTCCCTGGTCCGCTCGACGACCGACAGGGCCAGCGTGTTCACCACACCGAGCACCGCGACGATGATCGCCAGGGCCAGCAGCCCGTAGACGATGTTGAGCAGCTGCCCGATCTGGTCCTTCAGGTCCTGCTTGAAGTCGGTCTGGTCCTGCACCTTGTACTGGGGGTACTTGGCCAGGGACTTCTTCAGCCCGGCGTAGGCGGCCTTCTCCTGGCCGTCCTTGGCCTTGGCGAACATGATGACGTTCGGCGGCATCCTGTCGGCGGGCACGTACCGCGCGGCCGTCGTGATGTTCAGATACATCGCGCCCTTGTCGACGTTCGTGTCGTCCGAGGTGATGGCCGCGATCTTCAGCTTCGCCGTCCGGCCGCCCTTGAACGCGACGGACATGGTGTCGCCGACCTTGATGTGGTGCTTCTTGGCGTAGGCGTCACCGACCGACATGGCGTCCTTGCCGTACGCAGCCGAGAGGTCACCCGAGACGGTCTCGCGCCGCAGGTCCTGTGCGTACGTCGGGTCGGCCGCGATGACCGACTGGTCCTCGCTCTTCCCGTCGGGCCCGGTCAGCCGGGAGTCGACCGCCTTGTAGTTGGTGACGTGCTCGATGCCCGGCGCCGCTTCCAGGGCCTTCTGGGCCTGCGGCACGATCAGCTGGCCGCTGCCGCTCTGGATGATGAAGTCCGCGCCGACCGACCTGTCCAGCTCATCGGTGGCCGAGGCCACCATCGACGAGCCGACGACCGAAAGGCAGGCGACCAGCGCGAGCCCGATCATCAGCGCGGCGCCCGTCGCTCCCGTACGCCGCGGGTTGCGCAGCGCGTTGCGCTCGGCCATCCGCCCGACCGGGCCGAAGATCCGCAGCACGACCGTGCTGATCCCCCGGACCACCACACCCGCGAGGAGCGGGCCGATGACCACGAAGCCGATGAGCGTGAGGACCACACCCAGGCCGAGGTAGAGCGAACCCTGCCCCGACTTGTTCGCGGCGGCCGCGGCGAGCAGCGCCGCCGCACCGCCTCCGGTGAGCACCAGGCCGATCGCCGCCCTGATCCGGCCGGCGCTGCCGTCTGCGGGCATACCGGAGTCCCGCAGCGCGGCCATCGGGGAGATCTTCCCGGCCCGGCGGGCCGGGACGTACGCGGCGACGATCGTCACGATGACACCGAGCAGCATGCCGACGACCGGAGTCGTCCACTTGACCGTCAGATCCTCCGTGGACAGGTCCATGCCCACGGAACTCATCACCTTCATCAGCCCGACCGCGAGGCCGACACCGGCACCGACCCCGAGGACCGAGCCGAAGACACCGAGCAGCAGTGCCTCGACCAGTACCGAGCGGTTGACCTGCTTGCGGCTGGAGCCGAGCGCCCGCATCAGGCCGATCTCACGGGTGCGCTGGGCGACCAGCATCGAGAAGGTGTTGATGATCAGGAAGATGCCGACGAGGAAGGCGATTCCGGCGAAGCCGAGCATCGCGTACTTCATGACGTCGAGGAACGAGCCGACCTCCGAGCGGTTGGCGTCCGCGTTCTCCTTCTGCGTCTCGAACTTGTACGGGCCGTGCAGCACCGCTTCCACGTTCTGCTTCAGCCGGGCATCGCTCACACCGGGCTCGGCGTTGACGGAGATGTTCGTGAAGAGGCCGGGACCGCCCAGCAGTTCGTGCTGCGCGGTGGCGGTGTCGAAGTACACGACGGCCGCGCCCGGGTTGGTCACCTTGAAGGTGGCGATACCGGATATCCGGGCCCTGATGTCACCGCTGACGGTGATCGTGCGCAGCTCGTCACCCAGCTTGAGGTGGTGCTTCTTCGCGGTGTCCGCGTCGACCATCACCTCCGTGGGACCGCGCGGCGCGTGGCCGGAGGTGATCTCCATCGACTTGGTCTCGTTGGGCGTCCAGTTGCCGGCGATCGTCGGGGCGCCATTGCTGGAACCCACGTCCTTGTTGTGGCCGTTGACGACCGTCACGCTCATGCTGCTGACGCCGCCCTGCGCCGACCGCACCCCGTCGGCCTTCTCGACCTGCCGCACCGCGGAGGCGGGCAGCGAGTCCGGCTTGCCGTTCTGGGTGCTGTTGTCGGCGCCCTTGACGGACTTGGGGCTGACCGTGACGTCCGACGCGGTGGCCGCGAAGAGCTTGTCGAACGTGGTGTTCATGGTGTCGGTGAAGACGAGCGTGCCGCACACGAAGCCGACCGACAGCAGGACCGCGACGGCGGAGAGCGCCATCCGCCCCTTGTGCGCGAAGAAGTTGCGCATCGAGGTCTTCCAGACGGTCATGACGTCCGCCCGCGCGCGTCGAAGTCCTTCATCCGGTCGAGGACCTGGTCGGCCGTCGGGCCGTACATCTCGTCCACGATCCTGCCGTCCGCGAGGTAGAGCACCCGGTCCGCGTACGAGGCGGCCACCGGGTCGTGCGTGACCATGACGATGGTCTGGCCCAGCTCGGAGACCGACTTGCGCAGGAAGCCCAGCACCTCGGCCCCCGCACGGGAGTCGAGGTTCCCGGTCGGCTCGTCACCGAAGATGATCTCGGGCTGCGCGGCCAGGGCACGCGCCACGGCGACCCGCTGCTGCTGACCGCCGGAGAGCTGCGTCGGCCGGTGCTTGAGCCGGTCCGCGAGCCCGACGGTCTCCACCACCTGCCGCAGCCACTGCGCGTCCGGCCTGCGCCCCGCGATGTCCATCGGCAGCGTGATGTTCTCGATGGCGTTGAGCGTGGGCAGCAGGTTGAACGCCTGGAAGATGAAGCCGATACGGTCCCGGCGCAGCTGGGTGAGCTTCTTGTCCTTGAGCCCGGTGATCTCGGTCTCGTCCAGATAGATCTGGCCGCTGCTCACGGTGTCGAGGCCGGCGAGGCAGTGCATCAGCGTCGACTTGCCGGAGCCCGAAGGGCCCATGATCGCGGTGAACTGGCCGCGGGCGATGTCCACATCGACGTGGTCGAGCGCGACGACCCGGGTCTCGCCCGATCCGTACGCCTTGACGACCTGCCGCGCTCGCGCGGCAACGGCCGTACGCCCTCCAGTACCCCCGTGCCTGGGAATGGTCACAGCCGTTGTCACGGTAAGTCTCCTATATCGGTCTTGCCTTGCTTGTCAGCAGGCATGGTTGAAGTCTGTCGATCCGGAGTGCGCGGCACACTGGTGCACGTAGCCGCATCCGCCCTGGGTTTTTCCCCACCCCCACCACTGCGGGCGGCCATAAACAAACGCTAAGGACCAGCCCGCCTCGCCACCTCCTCCGGCCGGACGAACGCGCCCCGGCCGTAAGCAGGGGTCGGCCCCTAGGGGGTTTCACCCCTGGGAACACGGCGTCTCAGGGAAGGCTGAACCCTGACACCGCTGGAGACGCAAGAGGCTGCCACCCGGCCGGAAAAGGTGTACGGGGAACGCGTCTGCGGGGGTGGGGACGTGGTGACGTCAACCCGGGGACGGGCAGGACTCGCCGCGCAGCAGGTCCGCGAGGAAGGACGCGAAGAAGGGCGCGAAGAAGGGCGGGAAGAGGGACGCGCGGAAGGCCGCGCGGAGGCGCAGGCCGGGGCGGTGCTGAGGGTGCTTGAACGGCGCGGCCTCGCCGCCGCCCCCGCGACACGGGCCCGCGTCACCGCGTGCACGGACCTCACCACGCTCGCCGACCGGCTGGACCGGGCCTGGACGGCCGGCGTGGCCGACGAACTCTTCGCCCGCCCCTGACCGGCCGCGTCTGCCGCCCTGCCCTCTGCCGCGGTGGGAGGGCAGGGCCGTCCGTCGGTCAGCTGCCCTCTGTCGCGGTGAGGGCAGGGCCGTCCGTCGGTCAGCTGCCCTCTGTCGCCGGGGCCCTTCCCGTCAGCGAGGCCAGGCTGCTCCTCACATGGGACATGTGCGCCCGCAGCTCGTCCTGCGCCTCGCCGTTCTCGCGCAGGACCCGATCCGTCTCCCGTGCCGTGCGCTCCGCGCGGGCCCGGGCGTGCGCAACCAGCTCCGCCGCCTGCGCCTCCGCATCCTCCTGGCCGTGCCGCGCCGACTCCTCCGTCACCGACAGCGCCCGCCGCGCCTCCGCCAGACGGGCCTCGGCCCGGGCGATCAGATCCGCATGACGGGCATCGAAGTCGGCCTCCCTGGCGGCCAGTTCACGCTCAGCCGCATCGGCGCGCTCGCCGTGCTCCTTCTCCAGCTCCGCCAGCGCAGCCGCCGTGCGCTCCCGCATCTCCCGCAGCACGCCCAGCGCCTCACCGCGCCACTGCTTCGCGTCCTTGCGCGAACCGATCCGCAGCTCGTCGGACGTGCCCTGCGCGGCCGCCAGCACCTGCTGGGCGTGCGCCTCGGCCGCGGCCAGCGCCGCGTCCGCGTCCGCCCGCGCCGCGTCCCGCAGCCCCCGTTCCACCACGCCCGCCTCGTCATGGAGCTGCTGGGCCACCGCCAGCGCCTCGCCGCGCAGCCCGGCAGCCTCCTCGGTGACCAGCGTGATCAGCGTCCGGGCCCGCTCCCCCAACGTCTCGTACGTCTGCGGGGCGAGCCCGGCCACCTGCTCGGCCAGCGCGGCGGACGTGGCCTCCATCTCCTTGGTGAGGACGGTCAGCCGCGCCGCGCGCTCCCAGGCCCCGTCGCGGTCGTCCGAGAGTTCCGCGACGAACCGGTCGACCTGCTCGGGCCGGTACCCACGACCCCGCACACCCGTGAAGCCATGAGGTGACACCGCTGCTGAACTCATCCTTCAAGCCCCTCTTCCCACACGACGTGCGACGGGCCGCCCCACGCGTCCCGGCGCACATCTTGGTAGATCATCGCGAAGTGCCCATACCGCGACACTCCGCCCATCCCATCCACCCAGGATGCGTCACTCGGCGCAGGAAGTCGGCATCGCCGTCCGGGACGGCTGATTTCGGACCCCACGGACCGCGCGTACGGACGGTCCGCGCGTACGGACGGTCCGCGCGTACGGACAAACCGCGCCGTACGGACGGACCCCGGCGTAAGGACGGACCTGATGTACGGACAGACCTGCCGTACGGACGGACCCCCGGGCAACCCCACGCGTGCGCACACACAGCAGAGGCGCCCGGCCGCGGCTCGCGGTCGGGCGCCTCCTCCGGCGTGCGGGGGCCGTGCCAGGGATTACGTCAGAGCAGCCCGTCCCACATCTGCTCCAGCAGGACCGACCACCAGCTCTCCGGCGAACCGAGCGCCGCCGGATCCAGCATCAGCAACTGCGCCTGGAAGTCGACCGTCCACCGGCCGGCCTGCTCCGGGGTGAGGCCGAAGCGCAGCCGCCACATCCGGCCCAGCAGCGCCAGCGACCGTACGAACTCGGGCAGCCCGGAGTTCACGAACTGCGGCGCCACCGGACGGCCGTCAGGACCCGCCTCCACCGGCACGGCCACGATGTTCGCCGTGCCGTACTGCACACAGATCGCCCGCCCGAAGTCGGAGCCCATCACCAGATACGACCCCGCGTCGGACGCGGGCTGCACCTGGCGCTGCGCGGCCAGCTCGGCCAGCGTCGGCACCGGCTGGCCCGGCACCGCCTGCGCCCAGAAGAACGGGCCGAAATCGACCGGCAGCCCCGCCCACACCAGCGTCTGCGCCACGGCCTCCGGCACACCCTGGCGGGACACGGCCCGCTGGTCGAAACGGAAGACGCCCTGCGGCCCGAAGGCCTGCGCCAGTTCGTGCGCGACACCCTGAGGCGGGACCGGCGGCGCCGGCTGCACCGCCGGCAGCGGGGCCCGCACCGGCGCCGGCCGCGCCGGACCGTCCGCGACCTGGTGCAACTCGCCCTGATGGGTCAGCAGATGCTGCATCCCCTGCTGGCGGCTGGCGTGATCCTTGCCGTACGGGGCGACGCTGGTGATCCGGACCTGCGGCCAGGTCTCCCGGATCATCCGCGCACAGTACCCACCCGGCAGCTCGCACGACTCCAGCTCCGTGTGCAGCTCGATGACCTGCTGCGGCGGCACGTTCATGGCCCGCAGCTCGTGCAGCATCTGCCACTCGGGGTGCGGGGTGCCGGGCGCGGAACGGCGGATGAGCTGCTGCTCGGAACCGTCCTGCGCGCGGTAGCGCAGCACGGCCTGATAGCCGGGGCCCACCGTCGGCAGCCCGCCGGGGGGCTGCTGCGGATACCCGTACGCGGCACCCTGCGGCGGCGGCACGGGACCGGGCGGCTGCGCAGGACCGGGAGGCGGAATCCGGCCGGGCGGCGGCGTGCCCCCGGGGCCGGCCAGCATGGTGGCCGCGTGGTGCACATCGCCACCGATGCTCCCACCGGGCGGCGGAGGCGTCGGCGGAGCGGCCTGACCGGGCCGGCCCGGCGGACCGGGCGGCTGCGGCACACCCGCACCGGGCACACCGGGCGGACCCGGCGGCTGCGGCGCACCGGGCGGACCGGCAGGCCTGGCACCGCCGAGACTGCCCTGGCCACCGGGACCGCGACCACCGAGACTGCCCTGGCCGCCCAGACTCGGACCCGCCAGCATCGTCGCCGCCTGGTGCACATCGCCACCGGAGCCCCCACCGGTACTTCCGCCGGGCGGCGGAGGCGTCGGCGGCACGGGCGGCTGCGGCACGCCGGGCTGACCGGGCGGCTGCTGACCGGGAGTCTGCGGCGCACCCGGGGCACCGGGCGGTCCGGGCGGCTGCGGGCCCTCGGGGCCGAGGTGCGAGACCAGCTGCGTACGTACGTAACCACCGGCCGGAACACCCGGCGGCAGCGGCGGAGCAGCATCGGGCCGCGCACCCGGGGTGCCCGGGGCGCCGGGCGGGGGCGGCGTGGTCACACCACTGCCGCGCGCCGACCGCGGGGGCGCGGTGGCCTTGCTGGTCGCGGCGTCGGCGATGTCACCGGCACCGGGGCCGGCAGCGGGGCCCTGGCCCGGAACCTGACCGGCGGCGGGCGGCAGAGGCGCACCCGGACCCGGCGGCGTCTGCGACGGGGGCTGCGGCAACGACTGCGGCGGCTGCTGACCCCCCATCGACGGCTGCTGAGGCAGCGGCGAGGGCTGCGGGAACTGCGGCGGCTGAGGCTGCTGGGACTGCTGCGGCGGCTGAGGTTGCTGCGGCGGCTGGGGCTGCTGCTGGGGTCCGCTCAGCGCGGGCGCGATGGTCGTCCTCGGCAGCCCGCTGCCACCGGACATCAGCGCCGTCTTGGCCTCGGGCGCCACACCGGGCGGCGGGGCACCCTCGTCGTCCGAACCGGCCAGCGGCGGCGCGAACACGGTCCCGGGCAGCGGAACCGAACCGTCCGGACCACCCGGCGCCGCATTGGTGTCGGTCCCGGCCCACGGGGTCCCGTCCGCCGGGACGCCCGCAACGGCTGCGGGCGCATGGCCCCCGCCGGCACCACCGGACGCACTGGAACCACCGGACACGTCGGCCCCCGCCGACGCACCCGCGCCCGCACCCGCGCCCACGCCCGCTCCCGGCCAGGAAGGCGACGCACCGCCGCCGGCCGACGGGCTCCCACCCGACGTACCCCAACTGCCCCCCGCAGCAGGCGCACCAGCACCCGCACCATCCCCGGATCCAGCCCCGGACCCCGACCGCCGGTCAGGAATCCCCAGCTTGTCCGCCGCGTCCTGCAACCACTCCGGCGGAGTCAGCAGGAACGACGTCTGGTTCAGATCGATCCGCTGCGGCGGCTCCGGCGCCGCAGGCGCATCGCCCGCCACCCCGTACTCCTCCTCGTACCGCCGCACCACCTCGCCGACCGGCAGCCCGGGCCACAGCGTCGCCTCACCGCCGTCCCGCGCGATCACCAGCCGCTGACGGCCGCCACCACCCGAAGGGCCCTCCGCGCGGTCCTCCGCCCACACCACGAAACCGAGGTCGAACTCCCGTACCCGCACCTCACGGTGCTGATACGCGGCCACGTCCCCGTTGACCCACTCTTCCGCGCGCTCCTGCGCCTGCGCAAAGGTCACCATCGGCTCTTCACCCCTCGGCCGAGACCGGGACGGCCTGCGCGAAGCCGCCGTCCACCATCAGGTTCGCCACTGTCTCCAGCTCCGGCGGATTCCCCGCGAGCCGCTCCAGGAACGCGTCGAAATCCTCACCGCACGGCAGCAGCAACCGCTCCACCCGCTCCGCCGGCGGCCACGCGTCCTGGTCCCTGGCATCGTCGTACGCACAGAACCAGACCGTGCCGACAGCGCCGCCCTTCACCTTCACGGCGACGATCCCGCCCTGGACGAAACCCACGCCCAGATAGTCCTTCGTCAGATGGTCCCGCAGACACTTGTTCACGTACACCAGGTCATTGACAGCGGCCTCGTCGCGCACCGTGAAGAACGGCTGGTCCACCAGCAGGCCCAACTCCGCGTCCAGCGCGGTCCCGACCGGCGCACAGCCGCCCGCCGCCTTCAGGAACGACCGGTACGCGGCAGGCAGCCGGTACCCCAGATCCTCCTCAGCGGCCAGAACCAGCTGCTCGCCGACCGCCACCGCACCCCTGGGCAGCCCGAAATGGACCGGCCGGGTGTCCTGCAGCGGACGCGTACCCCGCTTGTTCTGGTCGACGGCCGCCGTCGCCAGCCCGCCGTGATGCCGCAACAGCGCCTTGACCTCGACCGGTACGAGTTCCAGACGGCGCGCACCGGGCACGTGGTGCCAGGTCCAGCCGTGCGGCGTGGCAACGGCCGGGATCGTGTCCCACAGCTCGTGCCCCGAGGCCGCCAGCGCGGCATTGGCCGACACATAGTCCGTCAGCCGCAACTCGTCGACGCCGAACCCCTCCGGGGGTTCCGCGATCTCCGCGGCCGCGCGCGCGTACGGCGAGAAATCCGGGAAGCCGTTCCCGTCCACCCGCACCCCGCGGGGGTGGCGCGCGGCCCGGACCGGGTCCGGGAAGCTCACGAGCTGCCCGGCATAAGCCGCGTTCGGTGGCGCGGCTTGCTGCCCGAGCCGACCTGTCGTCATGGCGGTTGCCCCCTGCTGCGAATGGCGTGGAACGACAGCCTATGCGGTGGTGCAAGAGGCGGTCCCGCCCCGTCACCGCACTGTCGGGCACCCCGCACACCGACGTAACGGACGGTCACGTTCGAGTGACCCGCAGCCGACACACCACGCCGATCACAGGCCCCAGCTTCCCCACCCGGCGCCCCATTTGGCAGGCTGACCCCGCAACACGGGGGCGCAACACCGGCGGCAGCCGCCGCGGGGGTGGGAGGGGCAGCACAACCATGCACACCGCACAGACACCGCACACGCCACACACAGTGCCGTCACCGCAGACCGGAGCGCCGTCACCGCAGACCGGGCCGGCCGGCGACCCACGTCTGCGCTGGAGCAGTACGGAAACCCGCCCGCCCGAACTCCTCCACCGCAGAGACGGCATCCTCCCCACAGTCGCCGCGGCACTCTCCGTCCGCGGCGCCGACACCCTCACCTCCACCGCGGGCAAGGCCGACCAGCCCCCCACACTCCACCCGCTGGTCCACGACTTCCTCACCACCCTCACCAGCGGCCAGCGCGAACGATTCACCGGACGCTGCCCCGAAGCGATCCTGCTCTCCCGCCACCTCACCGCCGTAGAAGGCACCCGCTCCAAACGGGCCTCCCGCAAACCCCTCACCAACGGCGAAGCCCGCCGCACCCTCAAACACGCCAAAGTCACCGCCCGCCACATCCGCGAGGACGGCGACCCCCTCCACGGCAGCTACGCACCGCCCTGCCGCTCCTGTACGGCGATGCTCGCCCACTTCGGCGTACGCGCAGTCGACCCCACCACCGAGAAGGGCTGAACCACCGCCGATGCCGCCGCACCCGCAGGACGCGCCGGACGCACCCGCCGTCCCCAGCACCCGCTTCCCCGACACCGTGGACGCCGCGCTGCGCGAAGCGGGCTGGCTGCCCGGCCGCTGGGACATCCGGGGCGCCGAACAGTGGGCCGACACCCTGCGCGCCCACGTCTCACCCGCCGGCCACCAGCACGCGGTCTTCCCCGCGGCCGTCGAAGCCTGGGCCGAATTCGGCGGACTGCGCATCACCGGCCCCGCACCCGGCCGCCAGACAGCACCCGCTCCGGTCCTGATCGACCCGCTCAGCGGGCTGCACCTCGCCCGCACCCTCGCCGACCTGGGCCGCGCACTCGACACCGAGATCGCCCCGCTCGGCGACGAAGGAGACGGCCGGGCACTGCTCGCCATCGACTCCGAAGGCCGCATCTACAGCATCGACCACACCGGCGACTGGTACCTCGGCCACGACATCGACCAGGGCCTCGTCACCCTCATCACCGGACTCCAGGCAGTCAGACTGGGCTCGGGGTAACGGAAGCGGTGACAGAGGGCCCCTGTCAGGTGAGGTCCGGTCCGATGAGGTGAGGTCAGGTCCGGTGAGGTCAGGTCCGGTGAGGTCAGCTCAGCTCTGTCCGGCCGGCCGCTGCTCCGGCAACACCGCCGACACCCGGAACCCCCCGGCCTCCGTGGGCCCCGACACGAACACCCCGCCCAGCGCGGTCACCCGCTCCCGCATCCCCAGCAGCCCGTTCCCCCCGCTGGGCAGCCCCGCATCGGCCGCACCCGCGTCCGAAGGACCGTTCTCGATCTGCAGAGCGACCTCGGCCGTCCGATGCGCCAGCCGCACCCGGGTCTTCGCCCCGGCAGCGTGCTTGTGCACATTCGTCAGCGCCTCCTGCACCACCCGGTACGCCGTCTGCTCCACCAGCGCGTCGTACGGCCCGGCCACACCCTCCACCAGCAGCTCCACCACCATCCCCGCCGCCCGCGACTGCCCCACGAGCACATCCAGCTCATCCAGGCACGGCCCGTCCTCCACCGCTGCCGCAGCAGCCGCCGCAGCAGCCACCCCGACCGCCGCCAGCGGCACCGCCGCCGGAGCCCTCACCGGCTCACCGGAACGCAGCACCCCGAGCATCTCCCGCAACTCGGTCAGCGCCTGCCGCCCCATGTCCCCCACCAGCGCCGCGTTCTTCGACGCCTTCGCCGGATCCTTCAACGCCACCGCCTGCAGAGCCGCCGCGTGCACCACCATCAGACTCACCCGGTGCGCGACCACATCGTGCATCTCCCGCGCGATCCGCGTCCGCTCCTCCGTACGCGCCCACTCGGCCCGCTCCTCGGCCCGGTCCGCCAGCAGCGACAGCTCACGCTCCAGACTGTCCGCCCGCTCCCGCAGACTCTCCATGAGCCGGCGGCGCGCCCCGGTGTACAGCCCCAGCAGCACGGGCGGGGCCGTCAGCCCCAGCGACATGAAGACGGACCCGAGCACGACGAACTGCGATCCCGGACTGCCGTCCTCGGCCCCCATGCCGTGCCGCAGCCGCACGAACGTCACGATGAGCGTGCCGAGCGTCGCCATCACCGTCAGCGCACCGGTCAGCCGGCGCGGCACATCGGACGCGGCGAGCGTGTAGAGCCCGACGATGCCCATCAGGAAACCCATCTGGGCGGGCGTGGTGGCGATCGACACCAGCACCACAGCGATCGGCCACCGCCGCCGAAGCACCAGTACGAATCCGGCCAACAGCCCGAACACCACCCCGAACGGCACGGGAAGCCCGGCCTGCCCGGAGAAATCGACACCCTCCAACGCACACTCAAGAGCCGAGACAACACCCAGCCCCACATCCAGCACGGCACTGCGCCGCCGTTCCCACCACCACCAGCCACGGGCGGTCAGCCCCGTGGCCGTGGCGTCGTGCGCCCCCGTTGCGGTCATGGCAACCAGCGTACGGGCGGGCGCACCCCCTGCCCCACGAATTTCGATGTGGGAGGTTACGCGCAATACGCCCGGATCACTCGATCCAGTGAATCGAGCAGACATTCGAACCGGACGTCCGCATTCCGGACGATGCTGATTCTGTGACCGGTATCCGCAACAAAAACAGCAAGTACTCCGACTTCGAAGGACTGCGCGAACAGGCCATCGCGCTGCGCCGCGAGGGGCTCAGCCGCCGCCAGATCCGCGACCGGCTCTTCGTCGACAACAACGACATCCTCAACCGCCTGCTGGACGGCGAGCCCGCCCCTGACTGGACCAAGCGCCCGAACGCGAAGGACGACCTGCGGGCAGAGGCCCGCGAACTCCGACGGCAGGGCATGACGTACGACCAGATACAGCTGGAGCTGGGGTGCTCGAAGAGTTCGATCTCGCTGTGGGTACGGGATCTGCCGAAGCCACCGCGACGCACCCGGGAGGACGCGTCGGCGATCGCGAAGCGCGGCTGGGAGGTCACGCTCCAGCGGCGCGAGGTGGAGCGCCGGCGGACCAAGCGAGCCGCCACGGAGGAAATCGGCACCCTGTCCGAACGGGAGCTAATGATTGTGGGGACCGCGCTCTACTGGGCAGAAGGGACCAAGAGCAAGCCTCATCGACCCCAGGAGCGGGTGGTCTTCATCAACAGCGACCCCCACATGATCAAGGTCTTCCTCGCGTGGCTGCGCCTGCTGAAAGTCGATCCGGACAACCTGAAGTTTCACGTACACATTCACGAGACGGCCGACACCTCCGCAGCCGAGCGGTACTGGGCCGATGTGGTGGGCGGGATCGGCTCGTTCGGCAAGACGAGCATCAAGAAGCACAACCCGCTGACCAACCGCAAGAACATCGGTGAGCACTATCAGGGCTGCCTGATGGTCCGCGTGAACCAAAGCGCTGACCTATACCGTCGCATCGAGGGCTGGTGGTACGGCATAGTGTTGGATGGCAATTGAGCGACCCGACCCGATGTCCGGTTTAGCTCGATATATTCCCCCATGGTGTAATCAGGCAGCACTGCGAGTTTTGGTCTCGTATGTCCAGGTTCAAATCCTGGTGGGGGAGCGGCAACGCGGGGCTTGACCTACCTGGTCAAGCCCCGCCCCCATTTCCACCCCCCGGCCCCCCGGTATTCTGCGGATATCCACCCACCCGCACCCGAAGGGCACCACCGTGAGCGCCAATCCCCCCCAAGGCCTCGGATCCGCGCGAACAGGGGGAGAGGCTCCCTCGGTCGCCGCCGTCGTCGTGCTCGCGGCCGGTGCGGGCACCCGGATGAAGTCGGCCACGCCGAAGGTCCTGCACGAGGTCAGCGGGCGCTCGCTCGTCGGGCATGTCGTCGCCGCCTCCCGTGAGCTGGAGCCGGAGCAGCTCGTCGTGGTCGTCGGGCACGAGCGCGAGAAGGTCCAGGCGCATCTCGCCGAGACCGACGCGAACGTACGGACCGCCGTGCAGCTCGAACAGAACGGCACCGGGCACGCCGTCCGTACCGCCCTCGAAGAGCTGGGCGCGTCCCCCGAAGGCACCGTTCTCGTCGTCTGCGGCGACACCCCGCTGCTCACCGGGGCGACCCTGGCGGCGCTCGCCGCCACGCACACCACCGACGGCAACGCCGTCACCGTGCTGACCGCGGAGGTCCCCGACGCCACCGGGTACGGGCGGATCGTGCGCGACCACGCCACCGGCGCGGTGATCTCGATCGTCGAGCACAAGGACGCTTCCGAGGCGGAGTTGGCGATCCGGGAGATCAACTCGGGGGTGTTCGCCTTCGACGGGCGGCTGCTGGCGGAGGCCCTGGGCAAGGTGCGCACCGACAACAGCCAGGGCGAGGAGTATCTGACCGATGTGCTCGGCATCCTGCGGACGGCCGGTCACCGGGTCGGGGCGTCGGTGGCCGGTGACCACCGGGAGATCGTCGGGATCAACAACCGGGTGCAGCTGGCGCAGGCGCGTGCGCTGCTGAATGCCCGGCTGCTTGAGCGGGCGATGCTCGCCGGTGTGAGTGTGATCGATCCCGCGTCGGTTTTCGTCGATGTGCTGGTGACGTTCGAGCCGGATTCGGTGATCCATCCCGGTACGCAGCTGCTGGGTACGACGCATCTCGCGGAGGGTGCGGAGGTCGGGCCCAACTCGCGGCTGAAGGACACCGTGGTGGGTGCGTACGCCCGGGTGGACAACACGGTGGCGGACGGTGCGGAGGTCGGGGAGCGCGCGACGGTGGGCCCGTACGCCTATCTGCGGCCCGGTACGCGGCTCGGTACGCGGGGCAAGATCGGGACGTATGTGGAGACGAAGAACGCCACGATCGGCGAGGGTTCGAAGGTGCCGCATCTGTCGTATGTCGGTGACGCGACGATCGGTGAGTTCAGCAACATCGGTGCGGCGAGTGTCTTCGTGAACTATGACGGACAGGACAAACACCACACAACGATCGGGTCGCACTGCCGGACCGGTTCGGACAACATGTTTGTGGCTCCCATCACGGTCGGGGACGGTGTCTACACCGCTGCGGGCTCCGTGATCACGAAGAGCGTGCCGGCCGGTGCGCTGGCCGTCGCCCGGGGCCAGCAAAGGAATATCGACGGTTGGGTGGCCAGGAAGCGGCCGGGAAGTGCTGCCGCGCGGGCCGCTCAGGCCGCCTCTGATCAGCCCCGTGACGAAAGCTGACCGGAAACACGTGCGTTCATCTGCGCGTACCGTGATAGACGCATGCTCGGCTTACGGGCCGGGACTCCGGGATACGCCCCCGTACATACCGCCGGCTGGCTCGCCCAGCAGCGATCAACACGTCTGAGGAGACTGTGCTGTGACCGGGATCAAGACGACCGGCGAGAAGAAGCTGATGCTCTTCTCCGGCCGCGCCCACCCCGAGCTGGCCGAGGAGGTCGCGTCCCAGCTGGGGGTCGACCTGGTGCCGACTAAGGCTTTCGACTTCGCGAACGGCGAGATCTACGTCCGCTTCCAGGAGTCGGCCCGTGGCGCCGACTGCTTCCTGATGCAGAGCCACACGGCTCCCATCAACCAGTGGATCATGGAACAGCTGATCATGATCGACGCTCTGAAGCGGGCCTCGGCCAGGAGCATCACCGTGATCGTGCCGTTCTACGGTTACGCGCGGCAGGACAAGAAGCACCGCGGCCGTGAGCCGATCTCGGCCCGGCTGATCGCGGACCTGATGAAGACCGCGGGTGCGGACCGTATCCTCACGGTCGATCTGCACACGGACCAGATCCAGGGCTTCTTCGACGGCCCGGTGGACCACCTGTTCGCGCTGCCGATACTGGCGGACTACGTGGGCGCCAAGGTGGACCGTTCGAAGCTGACCATCGTCTCCCCGGACGCCGGCCGGGTGCGTGTGGCCGACCGCTGGTGCGACCGGCTGGGTGCGCCGCTGGCCATCGTGCACAAGCGCCGTGACAAGGACGTCGCCAACCAGGTCACCGTGCACGAGGTCGTGGGTGAGGTGAAGGGCCGCGTCTGTGTCCTGGTCGACGACATGATCGACACCGGTGGCACGATCTGTGCCGCCGCGGACGCACTGTTCGCGAACGGCGCCGAGGACGTCATCGTGACGGCGACGCACGGTGTGCTCTCCGGCCCGGCCGCGGACCGTCTGAAGAACTCCAAGGTGAGCGAGTTCGTCTTCACGAACACGCTGCCGGACCCGGACAACCTGGAGCTCGACAAGATCACGGTGCTCTCGATGGCGCCGACGATCGCCCGCGCGGTGCGTGAGGTCTTCGAGGACGGCTCGGTCACCAGCCTCTTCGAGGAGCAGGCATAACAGCGGTCCGAAGATCGATTTCTGGGACGGCCTCCCCGCCGGGTAGACTCACGGAGTTGCTCGGCGAGGGAGGCCGTACTCATGGGTACGGGACTCCGTTATCGACGCGCTCTTCGTAGCAGGCCGCGATACGTGGCCGGGTGACCCATCCGTTTTCGTCACCTCCGAGGAGTGCCACATGGCTGAGGTCAAGCTCACCGCTGAAGTCCGTTCCGAGTTCGGCAAGGGCGCTGCCCGCCAGATCCGTCGCGAGAACAAGGTTCCCGCGGTCATCTACGGCCACGGCGCCGACACCGTGCACATCACCCTCCCGGGCCACGAGCTCATGATGGCGCTCAAGACCGCCAACGCGCTGCTCCGTCTGGACATCGAGGGCCGCACCGAGCTGGTCATCCCGAAGGCGATCCAGCGTGACGCCATCAAGCGCAACCTGACCCACGTCGACCTGCTCGCGGTCAAGCTGGGCGAGAAGGTCACGGTCGAGGTCTCGGTGCACGCCGAGGGCGACCTGGCGCCGGGCGCCAACCTGCTGGAGTACGTGCTGAACACCCTGACCGTCGAGGCCGAGGCCACCCACATCCCCGAGTCGGTCACCGTCTCGGTCGCGGGCATGGACGCGGGCGACTCGATCCTGGCCAAGGATGTTCCGCTGCCGTCCGGCACGACTCTCGCGACCGACGAGGACGCGGTGGTCATCCAGGTCGTGTCCGCGCAGGCCGAGGAGCCGGCTGCGGAGACCGCCGAGGCGGCTGAGGGCGCCGAGGCCTGAGCCTCGCGCTGATTCCGCCGACTGTTCCGGCGGCCCGGGGTCCTGTTGTCCCGGAGTTCCCGGAGTGAGTCCCGGAGTGTGTCCGAAGCCGCCGTCCGTGCCGCAAGGTGCGGGCGGCGGCTGGCTGTTCACCGGCTTCACCGGCCTGCCGGCTCAACAGGTGGCCGGACACGTGCAGATGGAGACGTGCAGATGACGACGCCCGACCCGACCGCTCCCTGGCTCGTCGTGGGCCTCGGCAATCCAGGCCCCGACTATGCGGCCAACCGCCACAACGTGGGCTTCATGGTGGCCGATCTGCTCGCCGAGCGCATCGGGGGCCGGTTCAAGGCGCACAAGGCCCGCGCCCAGGTCGTGGAGGGCCGGCTGGGGCCGCCGGGGCCGGCCGGCCGGCGGGTGGTGCTGGCCAAGCCGATGTCGTACATGAATCTCTCGGGTGGCCCGGTCACGGCGCTGCGCGATTTCTACAAGGTGGGGACGGCGAACATCGTCGCCGTCCATGACGAGCTGGACATCGATTACGGGACGCTGCGGCTCAAGCTGGGTGGCGGGGACAACGGCCACAACGGTCTGAAGTCGATGACCAAGTCGCTGGGTCCGGACTACCACCGGGTCCGGTTCGGTATCGGCCGTCCGCCGGGCCGGATGCAGGTCGCCGACTTCGTGCTGAAGGACTTCTCGTCGGCCGAGCGCAAGGAGCTGGGGTACTTCGTGGACCGGGCGGCGGACGCGGTGGAAGCGCTGATCATCGAGGGCCTCGACCGGGCGCAGACCACGTACAACTCCTGAGGCTGCTCCTTGTGCGGCTGGTGCTGCCGGGTTCCCTGATGGGTTGACCTGGCGTGGTCCTATGGCCAAGGATCGCGCCCCATGAAGCGGAGTCGTGGCGTCCTGCTGTACGCGTGCCGGGCAGCGATGGGCTGTGTCGCGGTGCTGATCCTGGTGGCCGGTTTCTGGTCGTCGTGGGGGACGGCGCAGCATGTGATTCTTGCGAAGGGCCGTGACCACGGGACTCTGACGGTGGCCTCGTGTGCGGGTGACACGTGTTCGGGGCCGTTTGTGCCGGCGGCCGGTTCGGCTGCGCACAGCGGGCTGGTCATCGACAAGTCGACGGCGGCGGAGAAGGGCGAGCGGCTGCCGGTGGTGGTCCGTCCGGGCAGCCATGAGGCGATCAGGACGGGCTGGGCCGGGGGGCTGCACGCGTGGGTGCCGCTGGGCGGCGCGCTGCTGCTGGCGGCGCTGGTGATCGGGGGCGGGCTGCGGATGACACGTACGGCGTGGGCGGTGGGGGCGGCGGGCGCGGGGCTGCTGGTGGCGGCGTTCGTCGCGCTGTGAGCAGTCCCCGGGACCGGGGGGCCCGGCGCGACGTGCGCGCCCGGGCCCCCCGCCCCGGCCGGGGTGTGTCAGCCGGTGTTGCGCAGTCCCGCCGCGACGCCGTTCACGGTGAGCAGCAGGGCCCGTGCCAGTGTCGGGTCCGCCTCCTCGCCGCGTTCGGCCGCTGCCCGCTGGCGGGCGAGCAGGGAGACCTGGAGGTAGGAGATCGGGTCCAGGTAGGCGTCGCGGATGCCGAAGGTCTGCTGGAGCACCGGGTGTGAGTCGAGCAGCTTCTGGCCGCCGGTGATGCGCAGTACTTCCCGGACGGTCAGTTCGTGTTCGGCCTCGATGTCGGCGTAGACGTGCTTGAGTTCGTCGGGCACGAGGGTGTCGACGTAGTGCTTGGCGATCCGCAGGTCGGTCTTGGCGAGGGTCATCTCGACGTTGGAGATGAAGTTCCGGAAGAAGTGCCACTTTTCGTGCATTTCATCCAGGACGGTGTCGAGTCCGGTCTCGCGCAGCGCCTTGAGGCCGGAGCCGACGCCGTACCAGCCGGGCACGATCTGCCGGGACTGGGTCCAGCCGAAGACCCAGGGGATGGCGCGGAGGCCGTCGAGCGAGACGCCCGATCCCGGGCGACGGGAGGGCCGGGAGCCGAGGTGCATATCGGCGAGCTGGTCGACCGGCGTGGAGGCGAGGAAGTACGTCGGCAGGTCCGGGTCCTCGACCAGCTTGCGGTACGCGGCGTGCGCGGCGTCGGAGACGACGTCCATGGCGGCGTCCCAGCGGGCGAGTGATTCGTCGGACTGGCGGGGCGCGGTGTGCAGGGCGGATGCCTGGAGGGTGGCGGCGACGGTCAGTTCGAGGTTCTCGCGGGCAAGGGACGGCACGAGGTACTTGTCGGAGATGACCTCGCCCTGTTCGGTGACCTTGATCTCGCCTTCGAGGGTGCCCCAGGGCTGGGCGAGGATCGCGTCGTGGGAGGGGCCGCCGCCGCGGCCGACGGTGCCGCCGCGGCCGTGGAAGAGCCGCAGTCGTACGCCGTAGCGGTGGGCGACGTCGCGCAGCCGGCGCTGGGCGCGGTGGATCTCCCACTGGCTGGTGGTGATGCCGCCGAACTTGGAGGAGTCGGAGTAGCCGAGCATGACCTCCTGGACGTCGCCGCGCAGGGAGACGAGGCGCCGGTAGGAGGGGTCGGCGAGCATTTCGTCGAGGATGACGTCGGCTGCGCGCAGTTCGTCGGTGGTTTCCAGGAGCGGCACGATGCCGATCTTGGCCCAGCCGCCGTGCAGGTCGATGAGTCCGGCTTCGCGGGCGAGTACGGCGGCGGCGAAGACGTCGTCGGCGCCCTGGCACATCGAGATGATGTAGGACTCGATGACTTCGGGGCCGAAGCGTTCGAAGGCCTGCTTGATGGTGTGGAAGACGCCGAGTGTCTTCTCGCCTGCCGCGTCGAGCGGGGCGGGGCTGGGGGCGAGTGGGCGCCGGGACCTGAGTTCCTTGGCGAGGAGCTTCTGCCGGTATTCGCGGGGCATGTCGGCGTAGCGCCAGGATTCTTCGCCGAGCCGGTCGAAGAGCTGGCCGAGGGCGTGGTGGTGGGCGTCGGCGTGTTCGCGTACGTCCATGGTGGCGAGCTGGAGGCCGAACGCGGCGAGGGTGCGGATGGTGCGGTCCATCCGGCCGTCGGCGAAGAGTCCGCCGCGGTGGTCGCGGAGCGAGGCCTGGATGAGGGTGAGGTCGCTGAGGAGTTCGGCGGTGCCGAGGTAGTCGCGGCCGACGCGGTGCGGGGTGCCCTTGGCGAGGCGTTCGCGGGTGTTGACGAGCTTCTGCCGGATGCAGGTGGCCTTGAGCCGGTAGGGCTCTTCGGAGTTGAGGCGCTTGTAGCGGGGGCTGATCTCGGGGAGGCGTTCCAGGTCGAGCTGGAGGGAGTCGAGGAGTTCCTGGGTGGCGCCGGTGTAGCGGATGGAGTTGGAGAGCAGGCCGCGGAGGTAGTCGACGAGGTCGATGGCGTCGGTGATGCCGTGTTCGTGCTGGAGGATCAGCACGTCCCAGGTGACGGCGGGGGTGACGTTGGGGTTGCCGTCGCGGTCGCCGCCGATCCAGGTGCCGAAGCTCAGGGGGCGGGTGCCGGCGGGCAGTTCGACGCCGACGCGTTCGAGTTCGGCCGCGAGGTCCTCCAGGACGTCGCCGACGGCGCCTGCGTGGAGTTCGTCAAGGTAGTAGATCGCGTTGCGCGCTTCGTCCGCGGGTTCGGGCCGTACGACGCGCAGTTCGTCGGTCTGCCAGATGAGGTCGATGCTTTCGGCGAGCCGCAGGTCGTGGCGGCGCCGGTCGGCCTCGATGACGGGGGTTTCCAGGAGCTCGGCGATGCGGCGCAGCTTGTTGAGTACGGAGCGCCGTGCGGCTTCGGTGGGGTGCGCGGTGAAGACGGGCCGTACGTTGAGGTTGCGTACGGTCTCGCGCAGGTGGTCGGGGTCGGCGTCCTTGAGCCGGTCGGCGGTGCGGGCGAGGAGCCCGCCCTCGGCGGCCCGCACGGCGCGCATCTCGCGGCCGCGGTGCACCTGCTCGGTGACGTTCGCCAGGTGGAAGTAGGTGGAGAAGGCGCGCACCAGCTTGGCTGCGGTCTCCAGGCCGGTGTCTCCGAGCAGCTCGGCTGCTGCTTCGCCGTCCTCGCGGGTGAGGGCGCGGACGCGCTCGACCAGTTCGAGGAGTTCGGGGCCCTCCTGGCGTACGAGGGTCTCGCCCAGCAGATCACCGAGGCGGCGGATGTCGGCGCGCAGCTCGGGGCTGGCGGTCGGGGTGGAGTTCAGGTCGGCACTGCTCACAGGTGCGGCTCCTTGCAGTGTTGGCACGACTGGCAAAGGGGTCTGGGTGTCATTCCCAGAAGTCACAGAACGGACCGCGCTGTCCGACGACACGCACACAGGATAGGTGTCCGGTTGTCCGGCTCGCCGGGGCGTCCACAGCCCTCTTGCCGCGAGGCTGCTCGCTGACATACTTACGAGGCCGTAGGTTACGGAACCGTAGCCGGGCATCAGCCGCATTCCTCACCCCACGGGGGACGTCCCTTATGACCATTGGTCCCGATCTGATCGATGACGCCCAGACCCCGACCGGACCTGTAGTCCCCCGCGCGACGCTGGGCGGGGACAGCAAAGGCTCCGTCGAGCAGTTCGGTCTGCTGCTCTTCATCATCGTGCCGTTTCTCGCTCTGGTCGCGGCGGTGCCGCTGGCCTGGAGCTGGGGCGGTGTGAGCTGGCTCGATCTGGGTCTGCTCGTGGTGATGTATTACGTCGGTTGCCATGGCATCACGATCGGTTTCCACCGGTATTTCACGCATGGCGCCTTCAAGGCGAACCGTCCGCTGCGTCTCGTGCTGGCGATGATGGGTTCGCTGGCGGTCGAGGGGCCGCTGGTCCGCTGGGTGGCCGATCACCGCAAGCACCACAAGTTCTCCGACGCGGAGGGTGACCCGCACTCTCCGTGGCGTTACGGCGAGACCTTCCCTGCCCTGCTCAAGGGGTTGTGGTGGGCGCACATGGCCTGGATGTTCGACGAGGAGCAGACGCCACAGCACAAGTACGCCCCGGATCTGATCAAGGACCCGGCGATCCGCTGGATCTCGCGGAACTTCATCTACTGGACGGCTGTGTCGCTGGCGATTCCGCCGCTGGTGGGCGGTCTGGTGACGATGTCGTGGTGGGGCGCTTTCACGGCGTTCTTCTGGGGTTCGCTGGTCCGGGTGGCGCTGCTCCACCATGTGACCTGGTCGATCAACTCGATCTGTCACGCGGTGGGCAGGCGGCCGTTCAAGTCGCGTGACCGCTCGGGCAATGTGTGGTGGCTGGCGATCCTGTCCTGCGGGGAGTCCTGGCACAACCTGCACCACGCGGACCCGACGTCCGCCCGGCACGGTGTCCTGCGGGGCCAGCTGGATTCCAGTGCGCGTCTGATCCGCTGGTGCGAGCAGCTGGGCTGGGCGACCGATGTGCGCTGGCCGTCGGCTTCCCGTATCGATGCACGGCGTAAGAGCGCGCTCACAGAAACGGCATGATGACAGACGTGGCGATCGAAGGCAGCAGTACCAGCGGTGGCAAGAACCGCCCGCCCGCGGCCCGGCGTGCGCGCCGGGTCCGTATGACCGGGAAGGAACGCCGCGAGCAGCTGCTGGACATCGGCCGCACCCTCTTCGCCGCGAAGGGGTTCGAGGGCACGTCGGTGGAGGAGATCGCGGCGAAGGCCGGGGTCTCCAAGCCGGTGGTGTACGAGCACTTCGGCGGCAAGGAGGGCCTGTACGCGGTGGTGGTCGACCGGGAGATGCGTCAGCTGCTGGATCTGGTGACGGGTTCGCTGACGGCCGGCCATCCGCGTGAGCTGTGCGAGCAGGCGGCTTTCGCGCTGCTGGATTACATCGAGGAGTACACGGACGGTTTCCGCATCCTGGTGCGGGACTCGCCGGTGGCGCAGTCGACGGGGACGTTCGCGTCGCTGATCAGCGATATCGCCACCCAGGTGGAGGACATCCTGGGGATGGAGTTCAAGGCGCGCGGCTTCGACCCGAAGCTGGCGCCGCTGTACGCGCAGGCGCTGGTCGGCATGGTGGCGCTGACGGGCCAGTGGTGGCTGGACGTCCGCAAGCCGCCGAAGGCGGAGGTGGCGGCGCATCTGGTGAACCTGGCATGGCACGGTCTGGACGGCCTGGAGCCGAAGCCGCGGCTGATAGGCCACCGGAAGGGGTGACGGTTCCGGCCGTGGTGCGAAGGCCGTGGCGTCACCCGTTGTGATGACTCATGTGGTTTTCGGCCGCTCCCGTGGTGGCCATAGGCCGAGAATTCCGCCTATGGGAGGAACCATGACCGCCGAGCCGCTCGCCGGGCACAGCTTCCGCTGGCCCGTGCCGCCCCAGGACGGATACACCGTGGACGACCTGTTCACGCTGCCCGGCCTCCCGCCGCACACCGAGCTGCTCGACGGGAGCCTTGTTTTCGTGAGTCCACAGCGGATTTTCCACAGCCGCATGATCGATCTCCTGATGACCGGCCTGCGCAGCACAGTGCCCGGGCACCTGAAGGTCCGCCGGGAGATGACGGTCGTCCTGGACCGCCGCAATGGTCCCGAGCCCGATATCTCCGTCATCCGGGCCAGTGCAGTCACCGGTCCGGAGCAGACCAGCTTCGAAGCCGCGGATGTTCTGCTCGCAGTCGAGGTCGTCTCCCCCGACTCGGAGGCCCGTGACCGCGGCACGAAGCCGCGCAAGTACGCGGCCGCCGGCATCGAGCACTTCTGGCTGGTGGAGATGACCGGCGAGAGCCGGCATCCGGTGGTGCGGGTGTACGAGCTCGACCCGGTGACCAAGGCGTACGCGCTGACCGGTATTCACCACGACCAGCTCAAGCTCGGTGTCCCGTACGACCTGGGCATCGACATCACGACGGACGCTCTCACGCAGTTGTAGCCGCACAGCTGGCCAGCTGTGCCGGGGCAGTGGCATTCCGTTCGGCTGCACCGGACTACGCACCCCCCGCTGGCGCGGTCCGTGCGCGTCAGCAGTCGATGACGTTGACCGCGAGCCCGCCTCGCGCCGTCTCCTTGTACTTGATCTTCATGTCCGCGCCGGTCTCCTTCATGGTCTTGATGACCTTGTCGAGGGACACGTGGTGCCGGCCGTCGCCGCGCAGCGCCATCCGTGCGGCGGTGATCGCCTTGACCGCGGCCATTCCGTTCCGCTCGATGCAGGGGATCTGCACCAGACCGCCGACCGGGTCGCAGGTCAGCCCCAGGTTGTGCTCCATGCCGATCTCCGCGGCGTTCTCCACCTGCTCCGGGGAGCCGCCGAGCACCTCGGCCAGGGCGCCGGCGGCCATCGAGCAGGCTGAGCCGACCTCGCCCTGGCAGCCCACCTCGGCCCCGGAGATCGAGGCGTTCTCCTTGAACAGCAGGCCGATCGCCCCGGCCGCCAGCAGGAACCGCACGGTGCCGTCGTCGTCGGCGCCGGGCACGAAGGTGCGGTAGTAGTGCAGGACGGCCGGGATGATGCCGGCCGCGCCGTTGGTCGGGGCGGTGACGACCCGGCCGCCGGCGGCGTTCTCCTCATTGACCGCCATGGCGTACAGGGTGACCCACTCCATGGCCCGGCCGGCCGCGTCGCCCTCGGCGTGCAGCGCGCGGGCGGAGGTGGTCGCGCGGCGGCGGACCTTCAGCCCGCCGGGCAGGATGCCCTCGCGGGACAGGCCGCGTGCCACGCAGGCCTGCATGACGCGCCAGATCTCCAGCAGGCCGGTGCGGATCTCGTCCTCGGTGCGCCAGGCCTTCTCGTTCTCCAGCATCAGGGCGGAGATCGACAACCCGGTCTCGCGGGAGCGGCGCAGCAGTTCGTCGCCGGTGTGGAAGGGGTGCTTGAGCTCGGTGTCGTCGAGCTTGATCCGGTCTTCGCCGACCGCGTCCTCGTCGACGACGAAGCCGCCGCCGACCGAGTAGTAGGTCTTGTCGAGCAGCGGTGGCCCGCCGTGGTCGTGGGCGGAGAGGGTCATGCCGTTGGCGTGGTGGGGCAGGGAGCGGCGGCGGTGCAGCACCAGCTGGGTGTCGGGGTCGAAGGCGATCTCGTGGGCGTCGCCGAGGTCGGTGCCCAGCAGCCGCAGGCGCCGGGCGGTACGGATCCGGGTGACCTCATCGTCGGCGCTGTCCACGTCCACGGTGTGCGGCTCGTGGCCTTCCAGGCCCAGCAGTACGGCCTTGGGTGTGCCGTGGCCGTGGCCGGTGGCGCCGAGCGAGCCGAAGAGTTCCGCCCGCACCGAGGCCGTCTGCGCGAGCAGACCGTCCTCCTTCAGCCGGCCGACGAACATCCGGGCGGCCCGCATCGGGCCCACCGTGTGTGAGCTGGAGGGGCCGATGCCGATGGAGAAGAGATCGAAGACGGAGATGGGCATGGCGGTGCCTCCTGTGGAAGTGAAGGGTGGGCGGAGGGAAAGGGATGCAGGTGCGACGTGGGCGTGGCCCCCCGCGCAGCGTCGTCAGCGGTGTTCAGCCGGCCGGGTCCTGCCGGTGCTTCCTGTCGCGTGCTTGCCGGTAGAGCCGTCCGGCGCGGTAGGAGGAGCGGACCAGGGGGCCGGACATCACTCCGGCGAAGCCGGTCTCCTCGGCTTCTTCCCTGAGCTCGGCGAACTCCTCGGGCCTGACCCACCGCTCCACCGGGTGGTGCCGTACGGAGGGCCGCAGGTACTGGGTGATGGTGATCAGGTCGCATCCGGCGTCGTGCAGGTCCCGCAACGCGGTCGAGATCTCGTCCCGGGTCTCGCCCATGCCCAGGATCAGGTTCGACTTGGTGACCAGCCCGGACTCCCGTGCCGCGGTGAGCACACCGAGCGACCGGTCGTAGCGGAACGCGGGCCGGATCCGTTTGAAGATCCGTGGCACCGTCTCCACGTTGTGCGCCAGCACCTCCGGACGGGACTCGAAGACCTGGGTGAGCAGTTCGGGGACACCGTTGAAGTCCGGGACCAGGTTCTCCACCCCGGTGTCGGGGTTCAGTGCGCGGATCTGCCGGACCGTCTCGGCGTACAGCCAGGCACCCCCGTCGGGCAGGTCGTCGCGGGCCACCCCGGTGATGGTGGCGTACCTCAGCCCCATCGCGGCCACGGACTCCGCCACCCGGCGCGGCTCGTCCCGGTCCAGGGGCCGGGGCTTGCCGGTGTCGATCTGGCAGAAGTCGCAGCGCCGGGTGCACTGGTCGCCGCCGATGAGGAAGGTGGCCTCGCGGTCCTCCCAGCATTCGTAGATGTTGGGACAGCCCGCCTCCTGGCAGACCGTGTGCAGCCCATCGGACTCCACCAGGGCTCGCATCTTCGTGTACTCGGGGCCCATCCTGGCCCGGGTCCTGACCCACTCGGGCTTGCGCTCGACGGGGGTCCGGCTGTTCCGCACCTCAAGACGCAGCAGCCTGCGGCCGTCGGGGGAAGCGGGAGGGCCGAGGTCCGGTACGGACATCTCAGGCTCCTGCGGTGAGGGCCGCGTAGGCGGCGGCGTCCAGCAGGTCCGGCGAGCCGGTGATCCGCATCCGGAACAGCCAACCCGCCCCGAAAGGTGCGGCGTTGACCCGGCCGGGGTCGGCGACCGCGTCTTCGTTGATCTCGACGACCTCGCCGTCGGCCGGCGCGTACAGGTCGCTCACCGACTTGGTCGACTCGATCTCTCCGCACACGTCGCCGGCCTTGACCGTCGCGCCGACGGCGGGCAGGTCGAGGTAGACGACGTCGCCGAGCGCGTCGGCGGCGTGGGCGGTGACCCCGATGGTCGACAGGTCACCGTCGGTCGCGATCCACTCGTGGTCGCTGGTGTACATGAGGTCGGTGGGCAGGTTCATGGTTGTTCCCTCCGGAAATGGTCAGGCCCGGCGGCGGTGGAAGGGCGGCCGGTTCCTGGGTCGAACAGCGTGGTGCGGACGGTGAGTTCCCTGCCGTACAGCGGCAGGCCGGCCTCACGGCGCAGCGTGTCGCGGCAGGCCAGGCCGCACGGGACCAGGCCGTGTTCCGCGCCCGCCGCGCTGACGGCCCGCCAGAGGGGCACCGCGTCCTGGGGGCGGCAGTAGATCTCCAGGCCGTCCTCGCCGGTGCGGCCGGTGCGGGCGAGCAGCACGTCGTGGTCCGCCAGCCGTACCGGTCCGATCGCGTCGTACCGCAGCAACGGCACGTCGACGTCGGCCAGTTCGCTGACGATCTCCGGCGACTTCGGGCCCGGGACCGCGATCAGTGCCCAGTCGCCGGACGCGTCCCGGATCGTGGCGGCGTAGCCGTCGATCCGGTCACGCAGGCTGGAGAGCACGATCAGGGTGTTGGCGGCGTTGGCCACGACGAGGTATCGCTGCCCGGCCAGGCGGTGGACGAGGAGGTCGTCGAGTACTGCGCCGGTCTCGTGGACCAGCGTGGAGCTGCTGGTGCGGCCGACGGCGGTCTTCGACGGTTCCCCGGCCAGGGCGTGGTCGAGGGCCCGGCCCGCCTCGGGGCCGGACAGTTCGATCTCGCCCAGGTGGGTGAGGTCGAAGATTCCGGCGGTGGTCCGTACGGCGTGGTGCTCAGCCGGTCCGGAGGCGTAGCACAGCGGCATGGACCAGCCGGCGACGTCGGTGAACCGCGCACCGAGCTCCGTGTGGACGTCGTGCAGTGGTGACTTCTTGGACAGGGTGGACATGGTGGTTTCCCCTCGGACCGTGACCGGTCAGATCGACTCGAACGACTCGGGGGACGGGCAGGAACAGACCAGGTTCCGGTCGCCGTGTGCCTGGTCGATCCGGCCGACCGGCGGCCAGTACTTGTCCGGTGTGACGCCCGCCGGGAAGACGGCCCGTTCGCGCGAGTAGGCGTGGGTCCACCGACCGGCGAGCGCGGCCGCGGTGTGCGGTGCCTGTCGCAGGGGGGACCCGTCAAGGGTCCAGACGCCCTTGTCCACCAGGTCGGTCTCCGCGCGGATCGCGATCATCGCCTCGCAGAAGCGGTCCAGCTCCGCCAGGCTTTCGCTTTCCGTCGGCTCGACCATCAGCGTGCCGGCGACCGGGAAACTCATCGTCGGCGCGTGGAAGCCGTAGTCGATGAGCCGCTTGGCGATGTCGTCGACCGTCACACCCGTCGCAGCGGTGATCGGGCGTACGTCGAGGATGCACTCGTGAGCGACGAGGCCGTCCTCCCCCGCGTACAGGACGGGGAAGTGCTGCGCGAGCCGGCGGGCGACGTAGTTGGCGCTCAGCACGGCTGTCTGTGTCGCCCTGGTCAGCCCTTCCCCGCCCATCATCCGGATGTAGGCCCACGGGATCGGCAGGATGCCGGCGCTGCCGAACGGTGCGGCGCTCACCGGTCCGGTCCCGGCGCGGCTCCCGGTGTCGGGGTGCAGCCGGTGCGTGGGCAGGTACGGCGCGAGGTGCTCGGCCACCGCGACCGGGCCGACGCCTGGCCCGCCGCCGCCGTGCGGGATGCAGAACGTCTTGTGCAGGTTGAGGTGGGACACGTCGCCACCGAACTCACCGGGCTTGGCGACGCCGAGCAGCGCGTTGAGATTGGCCCCGTCGACGTACACCTGTCCGCCGTGCTCGTGCACCAGCTCGCACAGCCGGGTGATGCTCTCCTCGTAGACACCGTGCGTCGAGGGGTACGTCACCATGATCGCGGCCAGGGCTTCGGCGTGCTCGGCGCACTTCGCCTTGAGGTCGTCGAGGTCGACCGTGCCGTCGGGCCGTGATGCCACCACGACCACACGCATCCCGGCCATGACGGCGGACGCCGCGTTGGTGCCGTGGGCGCTTGCCGGTATCAGGCACACGTCGCGTCCGGCCTGACCGATGCTGCCGTGGTAGCCGCGGATCGCCAGCAGGCCCGCGAGTTCGCCCTGTGATCCGGCGTTCGGCTGGACGGAGACCTTGGCGTAGCCGGTGACCTCGGCCAGCCATGTCTCCAGCTGCGCGATCAGGGCCAGGTACCCGGCCGCGTCGGTGACCGGCGCGAACGGGTGCAGGTCCGCGAAGCCGGGCCAACTGACCGGTTCCATCTCTGTGGTCGCGTTGAGCTTCATCGTGCAGGACCCGAGCGGGATCATGCCGCGGTCCAGCGCGAAGTCGCGGCCGGAGAGCTTGCGCAGGTAGCGAAGCATCGCGGTTTCGGAACGGTGCTGGTGGAAGACGGGATGGGTGAGGAAGGGGGAGGTACGGCGCAGTCCCGGCGGAATCGTCACCGGAGCGTCGGCCGCCGGCTCCTCCTGGTCGCCCCCGGACCGGGCGAACGCATCGAGTACGAGGCGGACATGGTCCTCGGTCGTGACCTCGGAGCAGGAGACGCCGACGTGGTCGCCGTCCACCAGCCGCAGCCGCAGGCCCTTGCCGTGCGCAGCCGCGACGACCTCTTCGGCGCGGCCGTCGACCCGTACCAGCAGGGTGTCGAAGATCGCACGGTGCACCACCGTGATCCCGGCCGTCCGCAGGCCGGCGGCAATGAGCGTGGCGTGCCGGTGCGTTCGCCGGGCGATCTCGGCCAGGCCTTCGGGGCCGTGGTGGACGGCGTACATCGATGCGACCACGGCCAGCAGCACCTGCGCGGTACAGATGTTGGACGTCGCCTTGTCGCGCCGGATGTGCTGCTCTCGGGTCTGCAGGGCGAGGCGGTACGCCGGCCGGCCCGCGCTGTCCACGGACACGCCCACGAGCCGGCCGGGCACATGACGTTCCAGCCCTGCGCGGACGGCGATGTAGCCGGCGTGCGGCCCGCCGTAGAACAGCGGGACACCGAACCGCTGGGACGAGCCCACGGTGATGTCGGCGCCGAACTCACCCGGTGGCACGAGCAGGGTGAGCGCCAGCAGGTCGGCGGTCACGGTGACCAGCGCCCCGCGGGCCCGTGCCGCAGCGGTCACCTCGCGCAGGTCGCGGACGGCGCCCGAGCAGCCCGGGTAGGACAGCACCACTCCGAAGAAGTCCCCATCGGGCAGCGGCTCGTCGACATCGATCCCGACGACCTCGATGCCGACCGCGACGGCGCGCGTGCGCAGGACGTCGAGGGTCTGCGGCAGGGTGTCGCGGTCGACCAGGACGCGGGGGCGGCCTCCGCGTACGGCGCGGCGCATGACGGTGACGGCTTCGGCGACGGCGGTGCCTTCGTCGAGCAGCGACGCGTTGGCGGTCGGCAGCCCGGTGAGGTCGCCGACCATGGTCTGGAAGTTGATCAGCGCTTCGAGCCGCCCCTGGCTGATCTCCGGCTGGTACGGCGTGTAGGCGGTGTACCACGCCGGGTCCTCCAGCACGTTGCGCCGGATCACCGCGGGCGTAGTGGTCGCGTGGTAGCCGAGGCCGATCATCGGGACGGCCGCGGTGTTCCTGCTCGCCATCTCCTGCAGTTCGGCGCGTGCCTCCGCCTCGGTGGCGGCGGCGGGCAGGTTCAGTTCGGAGGTGTTCCGGATGCCGCCCGGAACGGCGGCGTCCATGAGGCCGGCCAGTGTCGGGTAACCGACTTCGGCCAGCATCTTGGCCTGGTCGGTTTCGCTGACACCGATGTGACGGGTGGCGAACTCTCCGGACGCGGAGGCACCGGGTGAGGTCATGGCGGGAGGCTCCCTCATGAGGGCACCGCGGAAGCGGCGCCGTGGATGGGTGACCTCCCCGCTCTGTCATCGGTACCTGAGAGCTTCACCGCCGGGTCGGGCGGTTTGCACCGTGGGCGCAGGACACGCGGTCCTGACTTTCCAGAGTTGCCTCACCGAAGCGGTAGTTGGGCCTGAGAGATTCTGGGGAAGGTTGCTCCTTCGGCGCCTCGCCAAGGATGGGCGAGGGCTCTCCCGCTTCGGTTCGAACGGCACGATGTGGAGTTGTCGGGCCTGACCGAAAGGTCAGGTGAAGTGAGGTGCGGTTTGCGGATGCGAGCACAGGGCCGGCGACGGGATCCTTCGTCACTTCTCATGTGCCGAACGGTCCTGAGAGCTTCGCCGCGATGCCGCGGCCCGCACCGTGGGTGAGACGCCTGAGCGTCTGCTCTTCCGGAGTCCGCCGGAGAGTTGCCGGCGGATGGCCGGATCTTGCGAGGAACATACGAGCTCGCAACGCGGCCGTCAAGTGCCCCCCGTTCCGGGATCATCGGTCGTCCCCGGCCCTGTCATCACTCCCCCGAGCGCGATGTGCGTTCCTGCCGGTGCCTGCCGGTTCAGCGGCGCCCGGCAGCATCGAACGCGCTTGCAGGGCAAGCCACAGCTCGGCGATGTCCCGGGTGCGGTCGAGGTTGAGCCCGGTGATGTCTTCGACCTTGCGGATCCGGTAGAGCACTGTCTGCCGGTGCACATGCAAGGCATTCGCCGTCTTCTGCCAGGAGCGCTGATGGTCGAAGAAACTCTCCAGGGTGGGCAGGAGCTCACCCCGGTGCTTGGACTCATGCTCCAGGAGCCGCCCGAGTACACGGTCGACGAGTGCCATCGCGTCGTCGATGCCGGAAACACCGAGGAACGGCGTGGCCTCCCCGTAGCGGAAGGTAGGCGTCTTGTTGTGCTCGGCCGACTGGCTCGCCCAGCGTGCCTCCCGTGCCGCCTCGGGGATGCGGTCCATGGTCTTGACCGGGCTGCTCACCCCCACCGACGCGGAGGGGCCGACGTGGGAATGGACGATGCGCAGCACCCTCTCCTTGTCGTGCGCCAGCAGGTAGAGCACCCCGGAGCGGTGCACGACCAGATGCGGAATCCCGTTGCGCCACAGAGCGACGTGCACTTCACGCAGCCGGGCGCTGTCGTCGGATGAGACGGCGTACAGGACCGCGGACGCCGGATCGATCCCGGCTTCGAGGAGTTGGCTGCGGCCGCCCCTGGGCTCGGCGCTGCCGTCGATGAGCCGGGCCAGGAACTCGGCACCTTGCCGGCGGCGGTGCTCCAGGTCCACCAGGGCCTGGGACATCTCCAGGGCGATCACGGTCGCGGCGTGCTGCATGAGGATGGCGTCGAGCACGCTCTGCCCGTCGGAGACCAGGACGAGCACGGCACCGGGCTGGGTGGGAATGTCCGCCAGCCGCATCTCCCGGCCGTCGCCCAGATACGTGACGAACGCCCCGGCGCTGACCTGCCGGGACCCGAGGTGGGCCTGCGACAGGGCCTGGCGAAGCCTCTCGTCGAGTCCGGGGCTGTCGGGAAACCACGGTTCGGCGGACTCGCGGTGGCACACATGCAGCGCACAGCCCAGCTGCTGCGACAACGCGGTGGCCAGCTGGGACGGCTTACGTTTTTCGGTGACCGCGCGTTGCAGTGCGTAATATATTCGCTCGGTCCGGATCAGCCGGTCCGACTGTTCCAGCAGGTTGGCGGCTGCCACCGCGCGGGAAATCGCGATGAACGGCATCGGATAGTCCACCAGGAGCACCGGGAGCGAGAGTGACTCGCTGACCTCGGTGAACCGCGCGGTGAGCGGTGGGCAGTACATCTTCTCGCCGATGGCGAGAGCGCTGGCGCCCGCTCCCATCAGCCGCCTCAGGAGTTCCTCCTGCTCGCCGGCCGTCTTCGGAAACGACATGCCGTTGGTCATCAGCAGCTCCCCGCCGGTCAGCCACTGCCACGGCTCAGGCAGGTCGGAGGTGTGCGTCCAGCTGACCTCCCGTTGCAGCCCGTCCCGGCCGGACAGGAGACGGAGCCGCAGGTGCGGCATCTCCAGCAGTTCTGCAACGGTGATCGTCATGCCAGGACGGTAGTTCACGCGGCGATCGTTATCACCTATTTGTACAGAAGTGGCAGCCGCAGCCAGTCCACAGGACTGTGCGTCTGCACAAATCCGATGTCATCGCTTTGACGGATTGAGCAGAGCTCATGAGCGCGGTGGCGCGCACCATCGTGGGCAAGGCCTCACCTGCCGGGTGGGGTCAGCACCTGCAGAAAGGCTTCGTCCATGTCTCTGGCTCTGCACACCACGAATGGGACTCATCTGGTCCGTCCCTCACCGGACGCTCCGGCGCTGGTTCCCACGGAGCTGCTTGCACCCATGAAGCACTTCATCAACGGTGTCTCCACCTCGGGGGCGAGTGTCGATGCCATCCCGGTGTACAACCCCGCCACCGGCTGCCGGATCAGCCAAGTCCTCCGGGGCACCGCGGAGGACGTCGACGCCGCCGTGCAAGCGGCCCAGGCCGCCTTCCTCACCTGGCGGGCTCAGACCCCCAAGGACCGGGCAGGTCTCCTGCTCAAGGCCGCGTCGGTGATGGAGGCACACCGGGAGGAGCTCGCTGCCCTTGAGTCGGTGAACACCGGCAAGCCGCTGTGGCTCGCGCGCGAGGACGTCGACGGGTCGATCGACACCATGCAGTTCATGGCGGGCGCCGTCCGTGCGCAGCTCAGCCTCAGCGCCGGTGAGTACGCCGAGGGCCGGACGTCGATGATCGTCCGCGAGCCGGTGGGGGTGGTCGCCGCCATCACGCCCTGGAACTACCCGTTGCTGACCGGGCTCTGGAAGATCGCGCCGATCCTGGCGGCCGGCAACACCTGTGTGCTCAAGCCGTCCGAGGCCACGCCCCTGACCTCGCTCCGTCTCGCCGGACTCCTCGCCGACGTACTACCGCCGGGAGTGCTCAACGTCGTCACGGGCGAAGGGGCTGTCGTGGGTGAGGCGCTGGCCAGGCACCCCCAGGTCGCGATGATCTCGGTCACCGGCTCGGTGCGCAGCGGCCAGGCCGTCGCACGGGCGGCTTCCGACTCGGTGAAGCGGGTGCACCTGGAGCTCGGCGGCAAGGCCGCGGTCGTGGTCTTCCCCGATGCCGACATCGCGGCTGTTGCCGAGACCCTGCGCTTCGCCGGTTTCGGCAACAGCGGCCAGGACTGTGGCGCCGCCTGCCGCGTTCTGGTCCATGAGTCGGTGGCGGCCGACTTCGTCGACGCGCTCGTCGAACGGGCCGGGACGCTCGTGGTGGGTGACCCCGCCGCCGGCGACCAGGTGGAGATGGGCCCCGTCGTGTCCGAGGCGCACCACCGGACCGTTGCCGGGTTCGTGGAGCGCGCGGTCGCGGAAGGCGCGCGTGCGGCGATCGGCGGCCACGCCCCCGAGGGGCCCGGATGGTTCTTTCCTCCGACGGTTCTCGTGGACGTGCCGGCCGGCGCCGAGTGCACGAAGGAGGAGATCTTCGGTCCCGTCGTCACCGTCGAGACGTTCACCGATGAGCAGGCCGCGGTCACGGCGGCCAATGCGACGCCGTACGGCCTGTCGGCATCGGTGTGGACGGAGAACGCGCGACGCGCCGCCGACCTGCCGCGGCAGCTCGACTTCGGCACGGTGTGGGTCAACGACCATCTGACGTTCGCGACCGAGATGCCCTGGGGCGGCTTCAAGGCGTCGGGCTACGGCCGGGACCTGTCGGCCTACGCACTCGACGACTACTCCCGCACCAAGCACGTGATGGTGAACCGGTCACGCCCGGAAGCCCCGGCGGCCGATGGACGCGAAGGGGCCGACGCACGATGAGCGGCATCCGCACCGGCCTCAAGCGCGGAATCGTCTGGCAGAACTGGGGAGAGAACCAGGTCTTCAGCCCGGCCCAGTACGCCGAGCCGTCGAACGAGGCCGAGTTGCTGGCTGTCGTACGCCGGGCGATCGCCGAGGGGCTCAGTGTCCGGGTCGCCGGCACCGGGCACTCAAGTACACCGCTGGTGCAGACCGGCGGCCTGCTGCTGAGCCTCAAGCATCTCTCCGGCGTGACCGGCACGGATGTGACCCGGCGGCGGGCCCGGGCCCTGGCCGGTACTCCGATCAGTGCCTTCGGCGATGCGCTCTGGGAGGCCGGACTGGCACTGTCCAACCAGGGGGACATCGACAAGCAGACCATCGCCGGTGCGATCGCCACCGGCACCCACGGCTCGGGGTCCGGTCTCGCGAGTTTCTCGGCAGCGGTCCGCTATGTCCGGCTCATCGACGGGAACGGCGATGTGGTGGAGATCGGTGAGGACGACCTCGACGTGCTCCGCGCCGCACAGGTGTCGCTGGGCTCGCTGGGCGTCGTCATCGAGGTGGAGCTCGAAGTGTCGCCCAAGTACCACCTGCGCGAGACGATCACCTACCCGCACGTCGACGAGCTGATCAGCGGCTGGGACGTCAACCCTGACGCCCACCGGCACTTCTCGTTCCTGTGGTGCCCGACGGACGGAGGAGCCGAGCTCTTCGAGCTGCCCACGCCGGCCGGCCGGCCCATGGCGGACCGCGCGTACACCAAGGTGTACGACCTCGCGGAGATCCGTGAGCCGGAGGGCATCGACACCACCGAGGGCCACCGTGCCGACCGGTCCTACCGGATCTACCCCGACGGCTTCGGGCGCATCTTCAACGAGCTGGAGTACTTCGTACCTCGTGAGCAGGGGCTCGACGCCTTCCGCGAGATCCGCGAACTCATCCACCGGAAGTACCCGAACGAGACCTACCCCGTCGAGGTGCGCTGGGTGGCCGCCGACGACGCCTACCTCTCGCAGCAGTACAAGCGGGACAACACGGTGATCACCATCACCGTCACGGCAGGCACCGACTACTGGGGTTACCTCTCCGACGTCGATGCCGTCCTGCAGCCGTACAACGCCCGTCCCCACTGGGGAAAGCTGCATTTCACGACCCGGGCTCGTATGGAGCAGATGTTTCCCGAGCTCGACAGATTCATCGGTATCCGCAAGCAGTTCGACCCCAGGGGTCTCTTTCTCAACGATCACCTGCGCCCGCTGCTCGGGTGATCCGCACCGCGCGCACACCGGGATCCCTGGTCATGGCTCACGTCAACGGCCGCTCCCCACACCGGTTTTCGGCAGCTGCGCCGGCAGGTCATGGACCTTGCTTCGGAAGGACAGAGCAATGAGCGGGACATCTGAACCTCGCAGTGGGACATCTGAACCTCACCACGACTCGGCGAAGACCATTGAGTCGGCAACCATCCAGCCGATCCCTGACAGCGAGCGCCACGGCACGAACCGCGACCTGTTCACGATCTGGTTCGGATCGAACATCATGGTGCTGTCCATCGTCACCGGTGGACTGTCGACCACGCTCTTCGGTCAGCCGCTCTGGACCGCGGTGCTGGGTGTCGTCGTCGGGAACCTGATCGGCGCGGTCTTCATGGCGCTGCACTCCGCACAGGGCCCGACCCTCGGCATCCCGCAAATGGTGCAGACCCGAGGCCAGTTCGGCTCCTACGGGTCCGTGCTGATCATCCTGGTCGTCATCGTGATGTACATCGGCTGGTTCGTGGCGAACCTGGTGTTCGGCGGGCAGTCTCTGGCGACCATCACGCCGATCAGTACCAAGGGCGGCATCACCATCATCGCGGTCGCGAGCCTGATCGCGACCATCTACGGCTACCGGCTCATCCACGCCTACACCCGGATCATGACCTACCTTTCGGGAGCGATGCTGGCACTCGCCTTTGTGTGGGTCCTGTTCGTGCACCCGCTGCCGCACGACTTCTTCGGTACCGGCGGCGCCACACTCGCAGGGTTCATGGGCACGGTGTCGGCAGCCGCCGTGTGGCAGATCGCGTACGCGCCGTACGTCTCGGACTACTCGCGCTACATGCCGGCCGGCACCGGCGCGAAGCCGGCCTTCTGGATGAGTTACTGGGGCAGCACCATCGGCTCCATCCTGCCGATGCTGCTCGGTGCATCCGTCGGTCTTGCGCTGCCCGGTGCGGATGTGATCGCGGGTCTCACGAAGCTCACCGGCGTCTTCGCCGTCCCGATCGTTGTCGTCTTCACCGTGGGGATCGCGGCGACCAACGCCATGAATCTCTACTGCAGCACCCTGTCGACGATCACCGTCGCGCAGACCTTCGCTCCCCGCTGGTCCGCCCGGGCTCGCGAGCGCGCCGTGGTGGCCGCGGTGCTCTGCGGGATCGCGCTGGCCATCGCCCTCCTCGGCGAGAAGGGCTTCCTGGCGAGCTACAACAACTTCATCGTCCTGCTGCTCAGCGCCCTGGTCCCGTGGACCGCGGTGAACCTCGTCGACTACTACCTGGTGCGCCACGGCGACTACGTGGTCGAGGACTTCTTCAAGGCCGACGGCGGCCGCTACGGCCGGATCAACTGGCCGGCGGTCCTGTGTTACCTCGTCGGCGCCGCGGTGCAGGTGCCGTTCCTCGTCACGACCATCTACACGGGTCCCCTCGGCGCGAAGCTCGGCGGTGTCGACATCTCGTGGTGCGTCGGCCTGGTCGTCGCGTCACCCGTCTACTACCTCGTGATGAAGCGGTACCAGGCCAGGAAATCGGCGGTGGAGGACCCTCCCGCCTTCGACACCGACGTGGAACTGGCGGCGCTCGACTAGGGCCTGTCCGGCCGATCCTCATGGGCCCGCAGCAGCACACCCACCCCCAGCACGACAGGAGAAGACAGCATGACCGACTTCACCCCCATGGGCGCGCTCGACGCCACCCAGGTGCCCCGGTTCGCGGGTCGTGGAACCTTCGCCCGCGTCCCGGAGATCAGGGACGTCTCCGACTACGACATCGCGCTGTTGGGCGTCCCGTTCGACGGCGGTACGTCGTACCGCCCCGGTGCCCGCTTCGGTCCGATGGGGATCCGTCAGGCGTCACGGCACCTTCGGCCGCGGTTCCACGTCGACCTCGATGTCGCCCCGCTGGAGCAGGTCCAGGTCGTCGATGCGGGTGATGTGCCGTGCACCCCGTACGACACCACCTCCGCGCTCCGCTCGATCGAGGGCTTCGCCCGTGACGTCGCCGGGAACAGGAACCGGCGCATCGTGGCGCTCGGCGGGGACCACACGGTGGCTCTGCCGCTGCTCCGGGCGGCCCACCAGCAGCACGGACCGATCGCCCTGGTCCACTTCGACGCGCACCTCGACACCTGGGACACCTATTTCGACGCTCCCACGACGCACGGCACCGTGTTCCGTCGCGCCGCCGAGGAGGGCCTGCTCGCCCAGGACAAGTCGATCCACCTCGGCATCCGCGGGCCCATCTACGACCGGCTCGACCTCGTCGAGGACGCCAAGCTCGGGTTCCGGGTGATCCGCGCCGGTGATCTCGACGTGCTCGGCATCGACGGAGCGGCGGACGCGGTGCGCCGGCGGGTGGGCGATGCCCCGGTCTACGTGTCGGTCGACATCGACGTGCTCGACCCCGCGTTCGCGCCGGGCACGGGCACACCGGAGATGGGCGGCTTCACCGGCCGCGAACTGCTGCACCTCCTGCGCCGGTTGCAGGGACTGAACATGATCGGAGGCGACGTGGTCGAGACCGCGCCGGCCTACGACCATGCCGAGATCACGTGCCTGGCGGCAGCCACGGTGGCCTTCGACCTGGTGACCCTCATGTCGAAGACCCACTCCGGTCCCACGCCGGGCGGCGCCGGCCAGTGAGCGGCTCAGGGCACTGAGCTGCCCGGCCGTCCGGGCAGCCGGGCAGCCGGGCAGCCGGGCCGGGGCGGCCGGGTCAGGCCACCGGCTCCAGGAACTCGATCCTGTTTCCCGCCGGGTCCCACGAGTAGAACCGGCGGTGGCCCGGCAGGCCGGTGTCCCAGGTGATCTTCGCGCCCCGGGATTCCAGCAACTGCCCGTACGCCTCGATACCGGTGACGCGCAGCGCCGGGTGCGCCTTCGCCGAGGGGCGGTGGCCCTCTTCCATACCGAGGTGCAGCTGGACCTGGCCCGACTGGAACCAGCAGCCTCCCCGGGCAGCGAGCACCGGGGGCTTGGGGATCTCCGTCATGCCGAGCACTCCTGTGTAGTACGCGCGGAGTTCGTCCTCCGTACCGGGCGGGGCGCCCAGCTGTACGTGGTCGAGAGCAGTGATCACTGGTTCCCCCTGCGGGCGACGGCGAAGATGCGGCGGAACGGGAAGACCGTGCCGTGCGGGCCCGGCGGGTACGCCTCGCGGAGCAGGTCGCGGTATTCGGTGAGGAAGGCCGCCGCGGCCTCCTCGTCCTCGGCGAGCGCGGTGAGGACCGGGCGCAGGGCGGTGCCCTTGACCCAGTCGAGGACCGGGTCGTCGCCGGTGAGGAGCTGGAGGTAGGCGGTCTCCCAGACGTCCGCGGTGCAGCCGAGGTCCGTGAGGCGGGAGAGGTATCCGGCGGGTTCCAGGACGGCTCCGGCGCGGTCGCCGACGCCGGAGAGCCGGGACTTCCAGCGCGGGGATTCGCGCAGCGCGGCGAGGAGGGTGTGGCTGGGGGCGGTGAAGTTGCCGGGCACCTGGAAGGCGAAGGTGCCGCCGGGGGCGAGGCCGTCCAGCCAGTCGGCGAAGCGGTCCGCGTGGCCGGGGACCCACTGGAGCAGGGCGTTGGAGACGAGCAGGTCGTACGGGACCGCGGGGGTCCAGGTGGCGGCGTCGGCGTGGGCGAAGCCGAGCCCGGGCCCCGCGTACCGCTGGGCCTGTTCCAGCATCTGCGGGGAGTTGTCGAAGCCGGTGATCCGGGCGTCCGGCCAGCGGTCGGCGAGCAGGGCGGTGACGTTCCCGGCGCCGCAGCCGAGGTCGGCGATGGTGGCCGGGGTGCCGGGGATGCGGCTGAGGAGGTCGTGGAAGGGGCGGGTGCGGTGGTCCGCGTGGCGCAGGTACTGCTGCGGATCCCAGGTGGGTGCGGTCATGGAACCAGCATTCCCCCGAAAATCTCTTGATGTCAAGATAGTTGTTCCCGAGATAGTTGATACCAAGAGACTTCATGTCGACAGACCCTCTACACTGATCCACATGGAGGATGAGGTCGACCGGCTGGTAGCTGCGTGGCGCCGTGAGCGCCCCGACCTCGACGTGGAACCACTTGAGGTCCTCAGCCGGGTGTCCAGGCTGGCACGCCACCTCGACCGCGCCCGCCGGCTCGCGTTCTCCGAGCACAGCCTGGAGCCGTGGGAGTTCGACGTCCTGACATCACTGCGCCGCGCGGGCGACCCGTACCAGCTCTCCCCCGGGCAGCTGCTGACCCAGACCCTGGTCACGTCGGGCACCATGACCAACCGCATCGACCGGCTCGCCACCAAGGGCCTCGTCGAGCGGCTGCCCGACCCCAGCGACCGGCGCGGGGTACTGGTCCGGCTCACCGCCGAGGGGCGCGACCGGGCCGACCAGGCACTGGCCGGACTGCTCGCCCAGGAGCGCGCCCTGCTCGCCGAGCTCTCCCGCACCCAGCGAGGTGAACTGGCCAGCCTGCTACGCCAGTTGACTGCCCCGTTCGACAACATCCCCGGTTAGGGGCTGTACCGGATCGGCAGGCCCCACGCCCGCCCGTCTCGCCAGGGCGACCGCGGCCAGTGTGGAGTGCACACCCAGCTTCCCCAGCACGTTCTGCATATGGGTACGGACGGTGTGCGGGGAGAGGAAGAGCCGCTCCGCCACCGCCTTGCGCCCCAGGCCCGCGACCATGCACCGCAGCACCTCGCGCTCCCTGGGCGTCAGCGCCTCGACCAGCACCTCACCCTCGGAGCGGTGCCGGTGGGCCGCGGTCAGCTCCCGTACGACACCGGTGAGCAGGGCGGGCGGCAGATGGGTCTCGTCCCGCAGGACACCCCGGACCACCGCGAGCAGGCGCTGCAGCGAACAGTCCTTGGCGACCCACCCCGAAGCCCCGGTCCGCAGGGCCAGCGCGGCCCGGCGCGGGTCGTCCCGCACCGCGAGGACGACGGTGCGCAGCGCGGGCCGGGCCGCGCGCACCGCGGCGGCCAGCGAGATGCCGTCCGCCGGGGCGCTCTCCCCTGCGGCGGGGACGACCGCCGGGCGGGCGCCCCACCCCGCGGTGACCCCGAGGTCGGCGTCGACGAGCAGCACGTCGAAGGCGCGCCCGTCCGCCGCGGCCCGGTCCAGGCAGCGCAGCGCGGCCGGTCCGCTGCCCGCGGCGGTGACCTCCACGTCGGGTTCGGCGGCGAGGGCCGCGGCGAGCGATTCGGCGAAGATGCGGTGGTCGTCGACGACGAGAACACGGATATGACCCATAGGTACCCCCACGCCCGCGCACCGGCCCCCACCGGTGACTCTGATTCAGCGTACGGGCGTACATCGGGCGCGTCCGGTGATTGGCGAACACCGGTGGGTGACGGGCGCCAGTGGGTGACGGGTATTGGTGGCCGCGTACCTCAGGACTTCCGGCCCGGCTCCCTCTGCCAGCTCGATCCGTGATGGATCGCGGTCGGGCGGCCGTGTCAGGGCGTGATGAGGATTCCGACGCTGGAGCCGCCGACGGTCGCGCTCGCGGTGATCTGGCCCGACGCGCTGACGCCTGTGCCGTTGTCGACCGTCATGCCGGCAGTGGCGGCGAGAGTGGTGAGATCGACCAGGCCGCTGGTGTTGTTCTCCGTGAAGCCCACGGCGGGGCTGCCGATGGACCCCACGATGTCGTCGTTGGGACCCACATCGGATCCTGCGCTGTCGCTGGGGATCACCGGCGCGGGAGGCGACCCGCTGAAGAACCGGGTTACGCCGGTGAGCCCGCCTCCACCGTCCGAGGTTCCGATGATCGTGCCGTTGTCGTTGATCCCGAACGCGCTGCTGTTGCCGAGGAAGCTGCCCGGATTGGCGGGGTCGGGGAGCAGAGTACCGAGATCCGCCAGGAAGCCCGATCCCGCCGTGCTGAGGAAGGCGCGCTCGACCGGGGTTCCGCTCGTGTCCAGGGAGTTGCTGACGCCCACGACGTCACCTTGGCTGTTGATGCTCGTGGCCCGGCTCGTATCGGTCGTTCCGGACGCCCCGGCAAGGACCAGGGCGCCCAGATCAGTCATGGACGCCGTTGTGGGATCGAAGAGGAAGGCGTGCTCTGCACCCGTCGCGGAATCCGAAGCCCCCACGATCTGGCCGTTGTCGTTGATGTGGAGAGCTCGGCTGTTTCCGACGAAGAACCCGGGATTGCCGGGGTCGGGAATGAGGGTCCCCAAGTCCTGGATCCCCGCCGAGGTCCACAGGACAGCGCGGGTGACCGGGTTTCCGGAGGCGTCGAGCCCTTCGGACTCTCCGCAGATCACCCCGTTGGCGTTGATCGAGCGGGCCCGCGCCTTCCCGGGCGCACCTACTGTCGGCAGCGCCGGCAGCTGGGTCGGTGTTCCGGTCGTGCCGTTGGGCTGGGTGGGGTTCCAGACGTAGGCGAAGACGGTGTCTTCCTGGCCCACGACGGAACCTGTGGCGTTCAGGCCGTTGGCTTCGCTCATTCCGGTGACGGTTGCGGCGACCAAAGTGGTGACAGTGGCCATGGCTGTTCTCCTCCTGGTGTCCGAGGGTCAGACGTTCACAAGGGTCAGACGTTCACGGGAAGGGGGATGGCGTCCACGAAGACCGTGCGTTCGGTCAGTTCGACGGAGACGTCGATGTCCGTGCGGTCGGCGGGAATGCTCTCCACCTCGCGTACGACCACCCGCAGCCGCCCGGCCCCCGGCGCGCGCGAGGGCGTCCCGGTCTGCGGACCGGCAGGCACGGGGGGCAGCGGCGTGAGTGTCTCGTTCAGTGTTCCCTCGACCTGGCATCCCTGGACGCGCGTCCAGGCCGGCAGGCCCGCCGTACCGGGGTCCGCCGCCAGCGAGGTGAGCTGGACGGAGTCAGCTCCCGCGCCCGGTTGCTCGGTGTACGCCTCCAGCGTGGCGATGACCCGGTTGGCTGCAGGGCCTTGGGGAGCGAGGCCCGAGAGCGTCACCAGGACTCCGTCGGGGCCGCGTTCGAGCCGCAGGGTCCGGTCGGGCAGGAGCTGCACCAGGGACGTGCGCACCACCGTGGACAGCTCCAGCCCCGCCAGGCTCTCCTCCTGGTAGCGGGCCAGGGCCAGTTGCACGAACGGGCTGTACGAGGCCGCGGCCACTCCCGGCAGGACCACATCGCTGAACCAGTGCCCGCCTTCCTCCGCCACCGGGAACCCCACCACGTCCACGTCGAGGTCGGGCCGGCCGGCGGGGTGGACACTCCTGGCCCCGGCTGCCTGTGTGACGCACGACGAGGTCCGCACGATCCCGGACGGTCCCGGCGTGGACCACAGCGGATCTCTGGCCGTGCAGGTCAGCAACTCCGGGACCGTCAGCACGGGATCGCCGGCGCCGGCCGCGTCGGGGCACACGACCAGGGCGAGCCGTTCGCCCTCCCCGGTCGTGAACCAGGGGCGGGCGAGCTCGACCCGCAGCCTGTCTCCGAGCCTGGTCCGTTCGACCACGTCCCATTGGTCGGGCACCTCACCTTGCCACAGGAAAGCGGGGCGCACCGAGAGGACCTGGGGCGGTACCGGCCGGGCCGAACTCGGCACACTCACCGGCCCCAGGGTCTGCGTCCTGACGAAGGCGTCGTCGGGTTCCTCAGCCGCGAAGAACTGCCGGAACCTGGTGACGGCGGTCATGGTGTAGCTCACCCGCCGGTGTCGCGTGTCGCCGAACTCGTGCCTGATCGTGGCGAGTTCGGAGTCACGACGGCCGATCGCCAGCGAGGGGAGCCCCTGGGACACCTGCTGCGGGGCGGTGCTGTCGTTCACCTCCTGCCAGGAGGCGACGATGTCGAGCTGTGCTGTGCTCCCCGCATCGAGGGAGAGCAGCGGCGCCTGGTCGTGTGCCAGCACGGCGAAGGGATCTCCTTCGTTGCGTACGGGGACGAGGTCGCCGTCCGGCGCCTGCAGCGGATGCCGTACCGCGTGGACCAGGGTCACGACATGGGGTGGGGTGACCATCGGGTGGCGGCCGTTGAGGACCGCCGATTCGGGCGAATCGTGGTCGCCGGGCGGATCCGGGACCGACGAGTCGGAGAGCCAGTTCTTGATCACGAAGTTGTCGAGGTCCTGCAGCTTCAGGTACGAGGCCAGCTCGACGGTGACCTGTCGTCCGGGGGCCAGGGCCAGCAAACCATCGTCATTGGCCCAGCGCAGTTCAGGATCGCTGCCGGCGGCGCCCGGGACCAAGCGGAGTGACTTGGCGGCGAAGTCCGGCCATATGCCGTTCCAGTCCCTCGTGTCCGTCATCTGGTCGTCCTGCCCGGTGGGCTGTTCGCGTACGAAGTACACGGCCACGCCGGCGGCGAGCGGTTCCGGCAGTCCCGTGCCGTCCGCCTGCACGGCCCGCTGCACCAGGCCCGTCGTCTCCTCGTCCGATCCGTCGAGTCTGCCGTGCTGCTCGGCCAGATCGACGGTGGTGCGCGGTGGCAGGAGCGTGCGTTCGGCATTGTCCACGTAGGAGGTCGCTCCGAGATCACTGCGGATGACCAACTGGTCGATGCTGCCTCCGGGGCCCAGCGCGTCCGGGTGGACGACCGGCTTCCCGTCCGCCCCGGTGACCACGAGGCCGTCGGGGGGTGGAATCTGCGGTGCCGAGAGCGGCTCATGGCGGGCGTACGGCGTCAAGTCACTGAAGCAGCGGTCTGCGGCGGGGTCATCGTGTTCCAGACCGCCCCCGGCGATGTCGGCGACGCGCAGCCGCACGCTGTACGACGTGTTGAAGCGCAACTCCGGCAGCGACCCCGGCACGGGTTCGAACTGCCATGAGAAGTCGAAGGGAAGGGCCGGTGCGGGGTTCGGGGCCGGGGGCAGGGGTGCGCCCAGGGCCGGGCGCGGCACCGCCAGGCTCCAGCCGCTCCAGCGGCTGACGACCTCGTCGGCGCGCAGCTCGCCGGTGCGCTCGTCGCGGATGGCGGCGTTGGCCTTCACATGCCCTTCCTCAAGTTGCTGCGGACCGATCGGGTTCTTGTTGAGGAAGTACGTTGCGTTCCGCCGGCACAGTGACAGCGAGTCACCGGCCCCATGGAGCCTGACGTCCATCCGGTATCCGAGCACCAGGTCGTCCGCGGTCAACGGGGGCCCGTCGCTGAGGTCGTCGCGCGCCGCGTTGGCCCGCGCCGCGTCGGAGCGCGCGGCGAAGTGCTCGGCCCGGTCGCGCCGCATGAGCAGCAGCCCCGCCGATCGCAGGGCGGGAAGCGTCGCGTCGTTGGCCGGCGGGGTCTGCCCGTCCGTCCTGTCCGTTGCGTAGGTGCGTGCGGCGTCCCGCAGCCGGCTCACGGCACCGTCGATGTCCACGGTGGCCACCTGCCAACGCGGATTCCCGGCCGGGTCCTTCACGTCCAGGTCGACCAGGCCTGAGCTGATCGTCGCGGTCGACGCGGGCAGGAACAGTCCGCTGTCGAGTTCGTAGGCCGTCCACGGCGAGACCACCTCGGGAGCGATCGTCGAGGCGGGCCAACGGACCCGGACGGCGCCCGGGGCGGTCGGGGTGGCGGGCGGCAGGCCCTTGTCGCCGGTGCCGACGGTGAGTTCCGCGATCAGGCCGAGCTCGCGCAGGACGGCCGGGTGCTCGCGCAGCATGGCGACGGCGCGGTGGAAGTCCACGTCGCTCCGCCCCGTGCGCGGCGGCGGCGAAGGAGCTCCGTCCGAGGCGACCCCGTCGGGGGAGCCGGCGTGCCAGGACGCCAGTTGGTCGTGGACGACGTCGGGTGTGGCGACGGCCTTGGCGGAAGTGGCATACGTCTTCCGGATGTTGTCGTGCTGCACCGTGGAGGGTTCGACGGTGGGCGGGTCATAGGTCGGCGGCTGCTGCCAGCCCCGTACGTCGACGGCACTGAAGAACTGCTGCCACACGTCCGAACTGCCGCTGCTCACCAGCGTGTACGGCACCTCACTGCCGCTGCCGTCGGGCTGGCGCACCTCCACCGAGAGCTCCGCGTGGCCCAGCACCGCCGGCCAGTCCGCCAGCCCGTTGTCCTTGAGCGTGCCCTCGGTCAGCTGCGGGACGATCAGGATGCGCAGGGTGGCCTGCCCGCCGGTGACCGCACCGCCGGGCACCGCGATCCACAGCAGTCGACTCATGGGGTCCTCCGGTCGGTGAGTGCGTCCGTCGGGGTGGGGGCGAAGGCGGCTCGATAGGCCGTCCACGAAGCGGCCAGAGATGCCGGATCGGCGTCCTCCGCGTTCGGCGCGTCCGCGGCACGTGCCTGCGTCGGCGGCTCGGTGAACGCTCCGCCCGGCGGGCGCAGCTCTCCGGGCTCGCCGGCCACGGGCCTGGACGGTGGCAGGGGAGGCGGGGCGGGGTGCGCGGCGTTCGGATCACCTGCGAGGACCCACACCCCGCTGTCCAGCTCCACCGAGTCGGAGTACAGGGTGAGATCGATGTCGATCACGAGGGTGGCCCGGCCGGACAGCACGTTGGTGGTGTCGTCGTAGGCCAGTGTCACCACCAGTTCCACGGACACGGAGATCAGGCCCAGCACCTCGACTGTTCCACCAATGCGGAAGAACCCGCTCAACTTGGCCTCTCCGTCGGCCAACTCGTAGCGCACACCCCCCATCGCGTGCACCTCGCCCCGGGCGACGCCGAAGTCCACGCCGACGGCCGCCCCGAAGTCCAGCGACGCCTCCAGCCTCCGCAGCCCCGACTTGTCCATCTCCAGCTCGACGTAGCCGCCCCCGCCGAAGGCCAACACGCTCAAGGTGAACGGGTGCTCGCGGCTGGCGAAGCCCAGCATCACCGAGACGGGCCGCCCGTCGAAGGGCACGAGAACCGCGGCCCGGAAAACCATCCCGTCCATCACGAAGACACCCGTCTCCACCGGAGGTACGGGGAGTTGGTAGCTCGCGACGATGTCCGTCCCGGTGACTCGGATGTCCGGACCGGCCTTGCCGAGGTCCACGGCTTCCTGGAGCTTCTGCAGGAGCAGGAGTTGGCCCTCGAAGGCGGCGGTCACGTGGTTCACGGCCAGGTCGGGTGCCTTCCCCGCGACCTGGCTGTACTTCAGCTCTCCGAAGTGCAGCGTGAGCAGCGCAGCCGCGCCCGGGGGCATCTCCAGGTCGAAGTCCGTCACGTCGCACGTGGTCGTGACGCTGTCCGCCGAACGCTCCACGGTGAGTTCCAGTGTCGACTGGGGTCCGCCTTTGAACGGGGGCTTGTCCTGCAGCGTGAGGTCGCCCCAGGTCATCTTGGTCGTCGGTGGCGTGTGGGTGAGGTCCGAGAGGATCTGTGGAGGACCAGTCAGTCCCGAGACCACGTCCCGCAGGTCGAACCCGAGCAGGGTGGCGCCGTCCGCGAGGACGTCCTTGGGGTCGGATGTGGTCAGCCCGGCCAGCTGGACGGGCCCGTGCTTGCGGGAGATTCCGTCGGCGACCAGATCGGGCGTCACCAGTCCGCCCGAGCGGTCGGCGACGCCCGAGAACGTGATCGGCAGTGTGCCTCCGGCCACCTCCAGCACGGCGTCCACCGCATCGCTTCCCTGCGCCAGGTAGTCCTTGGAGTAGGACAGGGCGGTGTCCTTCGCGTACTGCGCCAGGACCGCCGGAGGCTGGGGCGCGTCGCCCATGATGGTGCGCAGGGCGGGCATGCCGACGCGGACGCCCCAGGCCTGGGCGGCGGCGGTTTCCGTAGCCGTCGTCGCGGCCGGCGGCAGCGCGTAGGGGTCGGGATCCGGCGTCCCGAGCCGGGGCCGGAAGGTGTCCTCGACGGGGTCCGGAACGCCGGCGATGTGGAGGGCGTGAACCTCGTGCAGGTCCCCCGGGGCCGGTGTGGCGGCGCCGATGAGGTCGACCGTGACGCCGGGGAGTTCGACGATGCCCTGGAGGGAGTTCTCGTAGGCACGGATCACCTCGCACTGTGCGGAGAAGTCCCGCAACGAGGTGAACGCCGGGTACCCCGATCCCCGGGGGAACCGCACATCGGCGTAGAAGACCAGTGGCAGTTCGAAGTGCACCTCTCCGGCGGCGCCTTGGCACCGGACGGGGAAGCGTATGGGCTCGCTCTCGTCGCCGGTCTGCCTGAGCGGCCAGAAGTACAGCGGCACGGGACGCGTTGCCGGGTGCTGCTCAGCAGCCTGGATCTCCGCGTTGAGCTGGTCGGTCGTGACGATCTGGCTGAGGTAGTCGGCCGCGTCGCTGCTGCCGGGCGCCATGTCCTCGGCTGTCGGCGTGCCCGGCTGCCAGCCCATGTCCCCGCCGTAGATCCGTGCCTTGAGAGTCCTCATCTTGTAGTCCGCCTGCGCGAGTTCCTGCTCCAGTTCTTCGACGTCGGAGGCCGTGCGGTCGACGGTGTGCCAGTCGGCTTCGAGGTCCGTGAACCGCAGGGTGGTGATCTCCACGTCGGAGAAAGGGAACGCGCGGGCGGCCTGGGGATCGCTGGGGGCGTGTCTGACCGGCTCGGTGACGGTGAGGATCTGCTGCGTGACCAGCTCGGCGGGCATACCGGAGCCGGGGTCCACGACGCGGCGGGTGATCCGCTCGTACTGGGCGCGATGCCCCAGCGGGAACAGCACGCCATGCTGCACGGTACGGACCACTTCGTCGCGGCCGAGCACCGCTTCGTGGTCCCAGCCGAAGGTTTCCCACTGCTGGTGGACCGTCAAAGAGCCGCCGAGAGAGCTCAACTCCAGCCGCTGCGTTGCCGCGGGGTCGCCCTGCTGTGCGATGGTCAGCCGCTCCGCGACCGACAGGGGCGCCGTGAACTCGTCGGTGTGGGACGCGAGTTCGACGTCGAGGGGGCGCAGGGCGAGCCCCGCGTCCGAACCGTCGTCGGCCCGGCCGACCGCCAGCAGGCGGCTGCGCCAGAGCCCGACGGCGCCGACGTCGGTGGCGACAGGTTGCGAGCGGTGGTCGGATACGACGCCTGCCGCGCTGTCGCGGCTCTCCGGCGCCGACAGCAGCCGCCACGGCAGTTCGACGGCCGAGTCGTCGGGCGTCCACTGGCCGTCCGAGCGGGCCAGCGCGGTGCACACATCGAGCACCCGCTCGGCTGTGGGGGTGACGACGGTGCCGGCCGGCACCGAGAACGCCAGCTGGCTGGGCCCTGCCAGGCGCCCCTCGCTGAGGTCCTGGGGGCCGCCGATCGCAGGCCAGGTCTGTTCGCCGATGTGCTGGGGCGGAAAGGTGAGCACCAGCCGTGCGTTGTCATCCATGGAAACGAGTTCGGTTCCGCCGCCTGTGCGGCTCGCCTGCTGCTGGAACCCGGAGAACCGCACTCCCAGAATGACCAGGTCATCGGGCCGCACCAGAAGGAACTGAGCATCGGGTAGCCGAGGCCCCGGGGGAGGCGGGCGCGCCGGCAGGAGTGAGGCATCCAGCTGCTCCGAACCCCAGGTGACCGCGTCCGATGACCACCAGTGCAGCAGCGGGCCCGCAGCCGAGCGGGCGAAGACGTCGAGCCGGTCCGGGCCCCACGACACCACGCTGGGACATCCCAGGATCTGGTCCGAGCCGAGACGCTCCGGCCCCTCCCACACCTGCGAACCGGAGTTGAAGCGCCAGTGCACCGGGAACCCGTCCGTGTCACGGGCGAAGACGTCGACGTGCTCCGGCACGCGGGTCACGGCGACCGGGTCGCAGGCAAGTTGGCCTGCGGCGTTGTTCTCCGGCCCGAACCACCGTCCGCCGTTCCAGCCCCAGTGCACCCACCGTCCGTCCGGCTGACGCCCGATGATGTCGAGGCGCTCCGGTCCGAAGGACGCGACAGCCGGCGCTCCCGCCAGCTGCCCTCCCATGTCGACCGGAGCGGTCCACGCCTGCGCGTCGTCGGTCACCAGACCGGAGAAGGTGGAGCGCTGCAGTTTCCCGGAGTCGCCGGGGTAGAACACGTCGAGCAGGTTGGGGGTGCGCGAGACCGCGCCGAGTTCTGCTCCGACGCCCACGATGTCGGCCCTGTGCGACCGGGTGCCCGGCGAGAAGCTCCAATGCCGCAACGCACCCTCGACCGAGGCGGAGAACAGCTCGTAGCGGTCCGTCGTAATCGGCAGGACCACCGGATCGTGACTGACCCAGCTGACTTCGATCTCCTCAGGCTCCCAGAAACCCTCGGCTGAGGTACGGCTGTAGAGGCCGTGGTTCAGGTCGTTGTCCAGCTCGGTGACGAACAGGTGCAGGGAGTCGGGCCGCAGCGCCATGCCGACCGGAGCTGACAGCAGGCGACCGCCCATGTTCTCGAACTGCCAACTGCCCTGGGCGTACTGCCAGTGGTGGAGGGAGGCGTCGTCCGCCCGGTAGAAGACATCGAGCAGTTGGTCACCCCCCGACAGGGCCGTGGTGTTGGCAAGTCTGACGTCGGAGGGTGTGCTCACAGCTCCTCCTCGCACTTATGTGCGGCATCGGGATGGAGGGAGGGTCGGCTTGTGTCCCCGCGCAGCGGCGAAAAGCCGGTGCGCGGGGTGCGTGCCCCGTTACGGTGCGGCGAGATCGGAGCCCGCGGCGTCGTCGTCGGCGACGCACGGCGACGCGTGCCGTCCCGGCCTTGAGATTCCCCCGTCACCCGCGCTTCCGGTCTCACCCCACCATTGCACCGGGGGGCGCGGCCCGCATCTGGGTGGGGTTGCCGCGCCGGGCGGCATGCGCCGGCCCGTGGTGAAGGCGCCGCCGTTGACGTGGACCGGGAGGAATACGGCTTCTCAGCTCGACAGGCTTACCTCAGGACAGCCGGCGCGCACCCGCCGATGCCGTGGCCGTGAAGATCCGCGGCTCCGTGTGCCCGGCCGCGGCGAACGCCTCGGTCACCGCCTTGGCCACCGCCTCCGCGTGCACCTCCTCGACGAGCACGATCGCCGAACCGCCGAACCCGCCGCCGGTCATCCGCGCACCCAGCGCGCCGCCCGCGTTCGCCGATGCCACCACCAGGTCCAGCTCGTCGCAGGAGACCAGCAGGTCGTCGCGGAGTGAGGCGTGGCCGTCGGTGAGGATCGGCCCGACGCCGCGTACGTCGCCCGCGTCGAGCAGCGCGACCGTACGCGCCACCCGGTGGTTGTCCGATACGACATGGCGGACGTAACCGCGCACCTTCGGATCGGAGAGCTTCGCCAGCGCGTCGGCCAGCTGCTCGTACGGCACGTCGCGCAGCGCGGGGACGCCCAGGATCCGGGCGCCCTCCTCGCAGCCCGCGCGCCGTTCCGCGTACGCGCCGTCGCCCAGGGCGTGCTTGACCCTGGTGTCCACGACGAGCAGCCGCAGCCCCTGCGCCGCCAGGTCGAAGGGGACCTGGCGGACCGAGTGGTCCCGGCAGTCGAGGTGCAGCGCGTGGCCCTCGGCGCAGCAGGCCGACGCCGTCTGGTCCATGACGCCGCAGGGCACCCCGACGAAGGCGTTCTCGGCGCGCTGCGCGATCAGCGCCAACTGGCCGCAGTCCAGGCCCAGTTCGTACAGGTCGTTGAGGGCGAGCGCGGTGACGACCTCCAGGGCCGCGGACGAGGAGAGTCCGGCGCCGGTGGGGACCGTGGAGCTGAGGTGGATGTCGGCGCCCGTCACCGGGTGGCCCGCCTCGCGCAGCGCCCAGACGATGCCCGCCGGGTAGGCCGCCCAGCTGGTGTTGGTGAGCGGTTCGAGTTCGTCGGTGCGGAGCTGGACGATGCCGCCCTCGATGTCCGCCGAGTACAGCCGCAGTACGCCGTCGGTGCGCCGGGAGACCTGGGCGACGGCGGTGTGCGGCAGGGCGAGCGGCATGACGAAGCCGTCGTTGAAGTCGGTGTACTCACCGATGAGGTTGACGCGACCGGGCGCGGCCCAGGTGCCCTCGGGGGCACCGCCGTACAGCTCCTCGAAACTCATTCCTCAGCAACTCCCCTGGGGTCGGACAACACTGTCGGACAACACTGTCTGAGCGGATGTGCGGGTGTTCTGCGCGGTGTTCTGCGCGAAGGCCCAGGCGTCGGAGACGATCCCGGCCAGGTCGGAGCGCGAGGGGGTCCAGCCGAGCCGCTCGCGTGCGGTGTCGGCGGAGGCGACGAGCGTGGCCGGGTCGCCCGCGCGGCGGCCCGCGGCCCGCTCGGGGACGGGGTGGCCGGTGACCTTGCGTACGGTCTCGATGACCTCGCGGACCGAGAACCCGCTGCCGTTGCCGAGGTTGCAGATCAGGTGCTCGCCCGCGGTGGCCGCGTCCAGGGCGAGCAGGTGCGCCTCCGCGAGGTCGGCGACATGGATGTAGTCGCGGACGCAGGTGCCGTCCGGGGTGGGGTAGTCGTCGCCGTACACCGAGATGGCGTCCCGGCTGCCCTGGGCGACCTGGAGCACCAGCGGGATGAGGTGCGACTCGGGGTCGTGGCGCTCGCCGTACGTCTTGTAGGCGCCCGCGACGTTGAAGTACCGGAGGCTGGCCGCGGCCAGGCCGTGCGCCGCGCACTCACCGCTGATCATGTGGTCGACGGCGAGCTTGGTCGCGCCGTACGGGTTGGTCGGCGCTGTGGGGGCGCTCTCCCTGATCGGTACGGTGTCGGGCTCGCCGTAGGTCGCGGCCGTGGAGGAGAACACCAGGGTGCGGACGCCGGCGGACCGCATCGCGGCGAGCAGCGCGGTGGTGCCGCCGACGTTGTTCAGCCAGTACTTCTCGGGGTTGACGACCGACTCGCCGACCTGCGAGGACGCGGCGAAGTGCAGCACCCCGTCGTACGAGGAGTCGAGCCACCGGGCGGCGTCCTGGATGCGGCCCTCGATGAACGCGGCGCCCTCGGGGACGGACACCCGGAAGCCGGTGGAGAGGTCGTCGAGCACGGTCACCTCATGACCGGCCTCCAGGAGATGGGCGGCCACGACACTGCCGACGTATCCCGCGCCACCGGTGACCAGATACTTCTTGCTCACTTGCTCGCTACCTCTCGCAGTCGCTCGGCCGCGGTCTCCGGCGGCACGTCATTCACGAAGACGTTCATGCCCGACTCGGAACCCGCGAGGAACTTCAGCTTGCCCGAAGTGCGGCGAATGGTGAAAAGCTCAAGATGCAGGGCGAATTCGTCCCGGTTAATGCCGTATCCCTCCAGCTCACCGAAGGGCGCCTGGTGGATGGCGGAGATGTACGGCGTCGGAGGCTCACCCGCCCCTCCCTTCCCGCCGCCCGGCCCGTCGAAGATCCGGTCGAAGCGCCTCAACAGTTCCAGATACATCTGTGGAAACTCTGTGCGCGCCTCGTCGCCGAGGAAGCGCAGGTCGGGGACGCGCTGCTTCGGGTAGAGGTGCACCTCGTACGGCCAGTGCGCGGCGTACGGGACGAACGCGACCCAGTGTTCACCTTCCAGCACCACCCGGGAGCCGTCGGCCACTTCGCGTGCCACGGTCTCATCGAAGAGGTTCCGGCCGCCGCTGCTCTCCTGGAACGCGTCGGCGGAGCGCAGCATCAACGCGGTGCGCGGGGTGACGAAGGGATAGCCGTAGATCTGGCCGTGCGGGTGGCCGAGGGTCACGCCGATCTCGGCGCCGCGGTTCTCGAAGCAGAACACCTGCTTGACCGCAGGGAGTTCGGCAAGCTCCGCGGTCCTGTCGGTCCAGGCCTCCAGGACCAGGGCGGCCTGTTCGGGGGTGAGGTCGGCGAAGGAGGCGTCGTGGTCGGAGGTGAAGCAGACGACCTCGCAGCGGCCCGAGTCCCCGGCGAGCGAGGGGAAGCGGTTCTCGAAGACGGCGACGTCGTACTCCGAGTCCGGGATCTCGCTGAGCCGTCCGTCGCGCGAGGGGCAGAGCGGGCACTCGTCGGCCGGCGGGTGGTAGGTGCGTTCCTGGCGATGCGAGGAGATGGCGACCGCGTCGCCGAGCAGCGGGTCGGTGCGGATCTCGGACGCGGTGGCGACAGGGCCGAGGGGGCGCCGGTCCACGGCGTCGCGGACCACGTCGTCCCGGCCGTCGTAGTAGAGCAGCTCACGACCGTCGGCGAGACGGGTCGATGTCTTCTTCACTCTGGCGCTCCTCGCCCACTGCTACCTACCCAAACAGAACCGCACACAACAAACCACAAGTCAACAGAACAGTCAATGGAGCGGGAGCAAGCGCTTTCATCAGGACATACCAACCAGCCCGATCACAATCAAACAAAGAACACCAGCCAAGTGTTCATTTTTTGAACACGGGAGCGTAGGTTCCGCAGCGGAAAAGTTCTGGCAACGAAGCGAGTACTCATGCAATACCTGGCTGCCGGACTCCGGCTCCCCACGAACGGGCTCGACTACACGATTCTGGCGATCTACTTCATCGTGGTCCTGGGCATCGGATTCGCCGCCAGAGCGAGCGTGAAGACGAGCCTGGACTTCTTCCTGTCGGGCCGTTCACTGCCCGCCTGGGTCACCGGCCTGGCCTTTGTCGCCGCCAACCTCGGCGCCACCGAGATCCTCGGCATGGCGGCGACCGGCGCGCAGTACGGTGTGGCCGTCGTCCACTGGTACTGGATCGGCGCCATCCCCGCCATGGTCTTCCTCGGCCTGGTGATGATGCCCTTCTACTACAAGTCGAAGGTGCGCTCCGTACCGGAGTTCCTGCTGCACCGCTTCGACAAGTCGGCGCACCTGCTGAGCTCCATACTCTTCGCCTTCTCGGCGATCCTCATCGCGGGCGTGAACCTCTACGCCCTGTCGATCGTCGTGGAGGCGCTCCTGGGCTGGCCGCAGTGGGTCGCGATCGTCGTCGCCGGCCTCTTCGTCCTCGTCTACATCACCATCGGCGGGCTCTCGTCGGCGATCTACAACGAAGTGCTCCAGTTCTTCGTCATCCTCGCCGCGCTGATACCGCTCACCATCCTCGGCCTCAAGCGGGTCGGCGGCTGGGACGGCCTCTCCAACACCCTCACCAAGAGCCACGGCCATGACTTCATGACCGCCTGGGGCGGCACCTCGATCGGCCACGCGAACCCGCTCGGCGCGAACTGGCTGACGATCATCCTGGGCCTGGGCTTCGTGCTCTCCTTCGGCTACTGGACGACGAACTTCGCCGAGGTGCAGCGCGCGCTCTCCGCGAAGAACCTCTCGGCCGCCCAGCGCACCCCGCTGATCGCCGCCTTCCCGAAGATGTTCATCGTCTTCCTCGTGATGATCCCCGGCCTGGTCGCCGCCGTCATCGCCCCGAAGATCGGCACCCCCGGCTCGGACCTCACGTACAACGACGCGATCCCGCTGCTGATGCAGGAACTGCTGCCCAACGGTGTGCTCGGCATCGCGGTGACCGGTCTGCTGGCCGCCTTCATGGCCGGTATGGCCGCCAACGTCTCCTCGTTCAACACCGTCTTCACGACGGACATCTGGGCGCGGTACGTGAAGAAGGACAAGCCCGACGCGTACTACCTGCGCTTCGGACGGATGATCACGGCGGTCGGTGTGCTGGCCTCCATCGGCACGGCCTTCATCGCCGCCAGCTTCTCCAACATCATGAGCTACCTCCAGACGCTCTTCTCCTTCTTCAACGTCCCGCTGTTCGTGGTCTTCATCATCGGTATGTTCTGGAAGCGCGCCTCGATGAAGTCCGGTGTGTGGGGCCTGCTCGCCGGTACCAGCGCCGCGATGATCAACTACTTCTGGATCTACAAGCAGGGCATCATCGACATCCCGACCGACCAGGGCGCCAACTTTGTCTCGGCGATCGTCGGCTTCGTCGCCGGTGCGGTCGTCATGGTGCTCGTCACGCTCTTCACCGCACCCAAGCCGGTGGCCGAACTGGCCGGTCTGGTATACGGAACGGAGTCGCCGGACGCGCCGGAGGTGCCGGCCGAGGGCGACGACGCCTGGTACCGCAAGCCGGCCCTGCTCGGCTGGGGCGCGATCGTCCTCGCGGCCCTCTGCTACCTGCCCTACTCGCTCTGATCGGAGGCACCCACCATGTCTGAAATGCAGAACGAAGTCTCCGAACTGGAGCAGAAGTCCGCGACGGCGGCCCGCCTCTTCGACATCCGGCGCATCATCGGCGGACTGTTCGTGGTCTACGGGATCATCGTGACGATCGCCGGGTTCACCGCGTCCGACGCGGATCTGAAGAAGGCCCAGGGGATCAACATCAACCTCTGGACCGGGCTCGCGATGCTCGCACTCGGCCTGTTCTTCCTGGTCTGGCTGTGGCTGCGCCCGGTGGCGCCGCCCACGCCGGATGCCACACCGGCCGAGCAGAAGACGCCGTAGGCCACGGGCCGTTGCGGGAGATCCCGCAACGGCCTTCCGAGGGGCCGGACTTCACTCCCGTGGGTCCGGCCCCTTCGGCATCCCGGTCAGCAGCCCCCGCGCCGCCGCGTGGTCGAGCAGCCCGGTGCGGGCCGCGAGCGCGGCCGCCTCAAGGCGGGAGCCGACGCCGAGCTTCACCAGGACCCGCTGCACATGCGTACGGGCGGTGCTCGGCGCGATACACATCCCGGCGGCGATCAGCCGGGTGTCCTCGCCCTCCGCGATCCGGGCCAGTACCTCGGCCTCGCGCGGGGTGAGCAGACCCAGCAGCCGCTGCCCCTCGTCGTCGGGCTGCGCCACCGGGTTGAGCAGCTCGGTGAAGACGGCCTGCAGCAGCTGCGGCGCGACCGCGGTCTCCCCCGCGCACGCCTGCGCCATGGCCCGCTCGACCCCCTCGATGCGCTCGTCGTGGCGTACGTAGCCGGAGGCGCCCGCGGCGAACGCGGCGGCGATACCGGGTGAGTTGGGCACCGGACCCAGCACCACCACGGCCACCTGCGGCCGTTCCTTCCTGATCCGCGCGACCGGGTCGAACACCCCTGGCTCGGCGGGCGCGGCCGTCCCGAACAGGCAGACGTCGGGCGCCCGGCTCACCACGAGGTCGGCCGCGCCCCCGGTGGGCGCGGCCGCTGCGAGCACCCGGTGCCCGCGGAGTCTCAGCGCCGAGGCGAGTGCCTCGGCGAGCAGTCGGTGGTCGTCGACCACCATCAACCGCACGCCCATGGAGCAGTCCCCCCTGTTCCCCCGCCGGGAGCGGGCCCGGCTTTCCTGCCCCGGCAAGTTACACGCTTGTCCGGTGCCGCGCGCCCCGGACGGGCATAGTGCGAGGGTCTGTTGCCGCCGGAAGGCGCCCGGCGCACGACGATGGGGGCGCCGCCCGTCACCGGGTGGCGCCCCCATCGGGTGTCCGGGAAGAGCCCCGGGCCGCTGCGGTCAGCTGGTGCCGAACGCGATGGCCAGGTAGTGCTTCTCCGAGTCGGACGTGTAGTCGCTGAGTGTGTCGTCGGCCAGATAGAGCCGGCCGTCGGTGAACCGGATCTCCGCGCTGTCCGCCAGGAAGCTGGACTCGGCCCCGCGGACCGACTCCTGGCCCGGGTTGCTCATCAGCAGCGTCTGCTTGAGGGTGGAGCCGTTGATCGAGACGACCTGGCCGCCCTTGTTGTACGGACCCGTCTTGTACGCGATGACGTTGGAGCCGTCCATCCGTACGGGGTAGGCCGAGTAGCCCGCGCCCGCGTCGGCACGCCCCGGGACCGGCTTGCCGGTGGCCAGGTCGAAGGCGACGATCTCGTTGGTCTGGCCGATCGCGTCGCCGACGCCGTCGTGCTGCTCCGTCGGCACGTACAGCCGGTCGTCGCCGACGACCAGGTCGTTGCACTGCTCGACCGTGGTGCTGTCGCACTTGCCGGCGTACTTGTCCGCGTCGGCCGGAATCCGGGCACGCAGCTTGCCGGTCTTCGCGTCGATGGAGAAGTAGTCCGAGATGCCGCTGCCGTCGCCCGCGGTGTCACCGACGTCGGCGGCCACGACCAGCGGGTCGGTGGAGACGATATGGGCGTACTCGACACCCGACGGCATCTTGTACGAGGAGATCGGCGCGCCGGTCTTCGGGTTCAGGTTCTGAACGCTGACCTGCGGGCTGTCGTAGTCGCCGCACTTGCGGACGGCGACCAGGGTGGTGGCGCCGCCGCCGTATCCGGCGTCCTCGCACTGGTCGGTGCTGACCTTGGGCAGCCAGCGCACCTCGCCCTTCTCCAGGCCCCAGGCGGCGCCGCCGTTGGTGCTGCCGGTGGCGACGGTGTCGCCGCCGAGGGTGACCTCGTCGACGCTGACCTTGCCGTCGCCGTCCTTGTACGACTTCTGCCAGAGGAGCTTGCCGCTGTCGAGGTCGAGCGCGGCGACCTCCGAGCAGCCCCAGAACTGCTTGGCCTTCGTCGGCACCTTCGGCTGGAAGGCGATGGCCGTCTTGTCGTCCTTGCTGACGTGGCTCGTCGCGGCGCAGAGCGGGCCCGGCAGCGGAAGCTTCCAGACCTGGCTGCCCGTGACCGCGTCATAGCCGTAGACCGCGTTGACGCCGGACTTCACGTACAGCTTGTCGGTGGTCCAGGAGCCGTTGACGCCGGTGACGTCGCTGACCTTCGGGGCCGGCATCTGGAAGAGCACCTTGGAGTTGGTGTTCGCGGGCACCTTCTCCTTGCCGCCCGCGCCCTTGGCGGTGTCCCCGCCGTTCTTGTCGCCGCCGCCCGTCGGGCCCGCGCTCGACACGTTGGGCTCCTTGTCGCCCTTGCTGGACGAGTAGACGAAGCCCGCACCGACGATCAGCACGATCGCGACGACCGCGGCCGTGATGATCTTCGCGTCGATGCCGAACTTCCCGCCCGCGCCGCCTCCCAGGCTGCCGCGCTGCGGCGGCATGGGCTGCGTCGCGTACTGCTGCTGCGCCGGTACGCCGGGCTGCTGCTGTTGCGGGAAGCCGTACGCGGGGCCGGGCTGCTGCTGCGGATAGCCGTAGCCGGGCTGGGCGGGCTGCTGCGGATGCGGGTAGCCGTACACCGGGCCGCCCTGCGGGGGACCCGCCTGCGGCGGACCGGCGGGCGGGCCACCGGGCGGCGGGGACTGCGGTGCCGGCGGCATCTGCGGTGCCTGGGGCGGCATCTGCGGCGGGACCGAAGGGGCGCTGCCGGGCGGGGTGTTGCCGGGCGGGTTGTTGGGGGGCGGGGTCGGGGCGCCGTATCCGCCTGCCGGGGACTGCTTGGACGCGCCGTACCCTCCCTGCGGCGGTCCGTTGGGTGGCTGAGGCGGCTGTGGTGGCTGTGGTGGCTGAGTCATCGTTATGCCTTCGCTGAGGGGGAGTTGGGGATCCGGGGACAGCTCACTTGCCGAAGACCAGCATCGTCTTCTCGGTGGTGTCGCCCTTCTTGCCCCTGACCTGGCCCGACATCAGGAAGAACCGGCCGTCCCGGTAGTCGACCAGCTTCGAGAAGAAGGAGTTCTCGATGGTGGACGTCGACTCCGGGTTCTGGAGGAGCACACTCGCCTTGCCGCCCGTCGACGGGATGCTGACGACCGCGCCGCCCCCGTCGTACGAGGGCTCCTTGTACGCGATGAGGTTGGAGCCGTCCATCCGCAGCGGCAGCATCGTACGGTCGCTGCCCGAGGGGACCCGCCACTTCTCCTTGCCGGTGTTCAGGTCGAACGCGACCACGTCGTTCGCGCCGCTCTTCACCTCGGTCGGCAGATACAGCGTGTTGGCGTCGGCCGCCGTGCCGACACAGCCCTGGAGGTCACGGTCGATGATCGACAGACCGCACTCGGGCTGGAAGCTGTCCTTCGTGGTCAGCTGGGAGCGCCGGGTTCCGTTGCTCTTGAGGACGGAGATGTTCCAGGACTTCTTCTTCTCGTTGGTCGAGTAGATGACCAGCGGGTCGAGCGAGTAGACCTTCTTGACCTGCCAGCCCGCGGGGAGCGGGAACGTCCACTTGGACTTGCCGGTCGACGGGTCGAGCTCCTGCACCTGCTCGGTCGCGTCCGGCTGGCTGTTCTTGGTGCACGACTCGACCGCGATCAGCTTGGCGCCGCCCGCGAACGCGTCGGGCTGGCACGCGCCCTGCATGCTCCCGAAGATCTTGTGCCCGTCGCTGACCGAGAAGGCGCTGGAGGGCCCCATCCGGCTGGCGGTCACGGTGTCGCCCGCGATCGTCAGCTCCAGGGAGCTCATGATGTCGAAGGCGCCCTCCTTCGGGATGGGCTTCTTCCAGCCGGGCTTGCCCGTCTTCAGGTTGATGACCTGCATCTGGTTGCAGTCGGCCCTGTCGGTGTCGTTGCTCTTGTACGCGATGACGATCTTGCCGTCGGGAGTGGTCTGGCGGGGCGCCGCGCAGATCGCGTGCGGCGTCGGCACGCTCCACTTCTCCTTGCCGTCGTTCACCCCGTACGCGGTGACCTTCTTGTACATCGCGCGGACGACGACATCGCCGGAGAACCACATGCCGTAGTTCTGGGCGCCGTCCTGCGGCAGCGCGACGTCGTTGGTCTGGAGCCAGAGGACCTTGTCCTCGCCGGGCTTGCGTCCGGCGTTGAGGTTGTCGTCGCCGGAGCGCCCGTCGCCGTTTCCGTCGCCCTGGTCGACGCTCGGGGACACGGACGGCTTGCCGTCCGTGTTCTTGCTGTCGCTCGCGACCGGCTTCTTGTCGCCGCCGTCACCACCGCCGACGGCGAAGAAGACACCGGCACCGACGACGAGCAGCGCCGCGACAGCCGCGCCGATGATGACGCCGGGCTTGCCCTTGAAGGGGTTCTTGCCCCCGCCCTGCGGCGGGACCGGCGCACCCGGGTACTGCTGCTGCGGGTAGCCGTAGGGGCCCTGCTGCTGGCCGTACGGGCCCTGCGGCGGCTGCTGTCCGTACGGACCGGGCTGCTGGGGCTGGCCGTACGGGCCGGGCTGCTGGGGCTGGCCGTACGGGCCGGGCTGCTGCGGCTGCCCGTAAGGGCCGGACTGCGGCTGCTGGGGGGCCTGCTGGGGATATCCGTAACCGGGCTGCGGCCCGGACGGCGGTCCCTGCGGCTGGCCCTGCGGCGGTGTGGACGGCTGCCCCGGCGGCGCCTGGGGCGGCGGCGGCATCTGCGGCGGCTGGGCGGGCGGCGGCGGAGCGCCGAAACCACCCGGTGGAGGGTCCTGCGGGGCCCCGAAACCGCCCTGCGGCGGCTGCTGGTCGGGCGGCTGAGTCATCAGCACATACCTCTTTACGCGGGGTCCACTGCCCGACCGGCCTCCCCCGCAATTCCGGCAGCCATGGCCGTCGGAATGGAGCGAATCGGGTGTGGATCCCACACATCAACGTCAGTCGAGCGGGAGTTCTTTCTATCACCCGAAGAACGGCGTGAGAGGGCCCGGTCCGCCCCTGTGCCCAAGGGAGAACCGGGCTGTAATGCCTCCGTTACGCGGCCCGCGCGGCGGACCTACGCGTCTTCGGCGAGCTCCAGCCAGCGCATCTCCAACTCTTCGCGCTGACCGGCCAGTTCCCTCAGCTCGGCGTCCAGTTCGGCCACTTTCCCGAAGTCCGTGGCGTTCTCGGTGATCTGTGCGTGCAGCTTGCTCTCCCGGTCGGAGAACTTGTCCAGCTGCCGCTCGATCTTCTGGAGTTCCTTCTTCGCGGCGCGGCCGTCCTTGGCGGACACCGCACCGGGGGCCTCCTTGGCCACGGCCTGCACGGCGGCCGGGGTCTGGGCGTCGACCACCTGCCGGCGGCGCTCCAGATACTCGTCGACACCGCGCGGCAGCATCCGCAGGCTCGCGTCGCCGAGCAGTGCGAAGACGCGGTCCGTGGTGCGTTCGATGAAGAACCGGTCGTGCGAGATCACGATCATCGAGCCCGGCCAGCCGTCGAGGAGGTCCTCCAGCTGGGTCAGGGTCTCGATGTCCAGGTCGTTCGTCGGTTCGTCGAGGAACAGGACGTTGGGCTCGTCCATCAGCAGCCGCAGAATCTGCAGGCGCCGCCGCTCACCGCCGGACAGGTCGCCGACCGGCGTCCACTGCTTCTCCTTGGAGAAACCGAACTGCTCGCAGAGCTGACCCGCGGTCATCTCGCGGCCCTTGCCGAGGTCGACCCGGTCCCGTACCTGCTGCACCGCCTCAAGCACCCGCAGGGTGGGCTTGAGTTCGGCGACCTCCTGCGAGAGGTAGGCGAGCTTAACGGTCTTCCCGACGACGACCTTCCCGGCGGCGGGCTGGGCGTCGCCCTGGGTACGGGCCGCCTCCGCCAGCGCCCGCAGCAGCGAGGTCTTGCCCGCGCCGTTGACCCCGACCAGGCCGATCCGGTCGCCGGGACCGAGCTGCCAGGTCAGATGCTGGAGCAGCAGCTTGTCGCCGGCCCGGACGGTGACGTCCTCCAGCTCGAAGACGGTCTTGCCGAGCCGCGCGTTGGCGAACTTCATCAGCTCGGAGGTGTCGCGCGGCGGCGGCACGTCGGCGATCAGTTCGTTGGCGGCCTCGATGCGGTAGCGGGGCTTGGACGTACGGGCGGGGGCGCCGCGCCGCAGCCAGGCCAGCTCCTTGCGCATCAGGTTCTGCCGCTTGGACTCCTCGGTGGCCGCGATGCGTTCGCGCTCGGCGCGCGCGAAGACGTAGTCGCTGTAGCCGCCCTCGTACTCGTGGACCGCGCCGCGCTGGACGTCCCACATCCGGGTGCACACCTGGTCCAGGAACCAGCGGTCGTGGGTGACGACGACGAGCGCGGAGCGGCGGGCGCGGAGGTGTCCCGCGAGCCAGGAGATGCCCTCGACGTCGAGGTGGTTGGTGGGCTCGTCGAGCACGATCAGGTCCTGCTCGGCGATGAGCAGCTTCGCCAGCGCGATCCGGCGGCGCTCACCGCCGGAGAGCGGGGCGATGACGGTGTCCAGGCCCTGGGCGAATCCGGGCAGGTCGAGCCCGCCGAACAGGCCGGTCAGCACGTCCCTGATCTTGGCGTTGCCCGCCCACTCGTGGTCGGCGAGGTCACCGATGACCTCGTGCCGGACGGTGGCCTGCGGGTCGAGGGAGTCGTGCTGGGTGAGGACACCGCTGCGCAGGCCGCCGTTGTGGGTGACCCGCCCGCTGTCGGGCTCCTCAAGACGGGCGAGCATCCGGATGAGGGTCGTCTTGCCGTCTCCGTTGCGGCCGACGACGCCGATACGGTCGCCCTCGGAGACGCCGAGTGAGACACCGTCCAGCAGGGCACGGGTGCCGTAGACCTTGCTGACGGCCTCGACATTGACGAGGTTGACGGCCATTGACGCTCCTGGGACGGGGGTAGATCGATCTCCCAGGGTACGGCGCCGCGGGCGGGCTCTTTGCGACACCTCCTCGTCCCCGGGCCGGGCACGATCCGGTCGTGCTGGTGGCCCTGGTCGAGTACGAGTCGCTGAAGAGCACCGGCTGATCTACAAGGTGGTCGACGACGAGGTCAGGATCGGCGCCTGCCGCTACCACTACGGGCGCTGACCGGCCTCTTCAGATCGGGAGCCAGGGCGGTCTCCGGTCGCTTCCGCCCCCCTCTGTCGCTTCCATCCCCCTCTGTCGCTTCCGTCCCCCTGCGGAGCCGGTTCCGGGCGGCTCAGAGGACCGTCGCCCCCGCCACCCCCGACGCCGCGACCCGCGCCGACCTGCACGTCCCCGACTCCAGGAGCTCCGCCGCGATCCGCTCCGCCGCGTCCGCGTCCTTCGCCAGGAACGCCGTCGTCGGGCCGGAGCCGGAGACCAGTGCGGCCAGTGCGCCGGCCGCCGTGCCCGCTGCGAGTGTGTCCGCCAGGGACGGGCGCAGGGAGAGCGCCGCCGGCTGGAGGTCGTTGGACAGGGCGCCCGCCAGGGCCACCGTGTCGCCGGTGCGCAGCGCGTCGATCAGCGCCGGTGACGCCTGCGGCGGGCCGGCGTCCGGGGTGAGGCGGTCGAACTCGCGGAAGACCGTCGGGGTGGAGAGCCCTCCGTCGGCCATCGCGAACACCCAGTGGAACGCGCCGCCCACCTCCAGGGGCGTCAGCCGCTCGCCCCGGCCGGTGCCGAGCGCCGCTCCGCCGACCAGGCTGAAGGGCACATCACTGCCCAACTCGGCGCACATGCCGAGGAGTTCGTCGCGCGAGGCGCCCGTGGACCAGAGGGCGTCACAGGCCAGCAGGGCGCCCGCGCCGTCCGCGCTGCCGCCCGCCATGCCGCCCGCGACGGGGATGTCCTTGTCGATGTGAATGTGCACACGGGGCTCGATACCGCGCCGGGCCGCGAGCACTTCGGCCGCCCGCGCCGCCAGGTTCGTACGGTCCAGCGGGACCAGGTCGGCGCCGGGGCCGGTGCAGGTGATGCGCAAGGTGTCGGCCGGGGCGACGGTGACCTCGTCGTAGAGCGACACCGCGAGGAAGACATTGGCCAGATCGTGGAAGCCGTCGGGGCGCGCGCCGCCCACCGCGAGCTGGACGTTGACCTTGGCGGGGACGCGGACGGTGACGCCCGCGGTACTCCCCGTACTGCTGTGGGCCGTACCGCCGTGGACCGTACCTTCGTGGCCCGTACCTTCGTGGACCGTCATGCCGTGCCCTCCGCGGTCGGCTTGTCCTGCGCGGCCGGCTTGCCCTGCGCGGTCGGCTTGCCCTCCGCGATCCGGGCGAACTCCTCCACCGTCAGCGACTCCCCGCGCGCCTGCGGCGAGATCCCGGCGGCGACCAGCGCGGCCTCGGCAGCCGGCGCCGACCCCGCCCAGCCGGCCAGCGCGGCACGGAGGGTCTTGCGGCGCTGTGCGAACGCCGCGTCGACGACCGCGAAGACCTCTTCCTTGGTGGCCGTGGTCGCGACCGGTTCGGTGCGCCGGACCATCGACACCAGGCCCGAGTCGACGTTCGGTGCGGGCCAGAACACATTGCGGCCGATGGATCCGGCCCGCTTGACGTGCGCGTACCAGTTGGCCTTGACCGAGGGCACCCCGTACACCTTGCTGCCGGGTTCGGCCGCGAGCCGGTCGGCGACCTCCGCCTGGACCATCACCAGCGTCCGCTCGATCGAGGGGAACCGGGCCAGCATCGTCAGCAGGACCGGGACCGCCACGTTGTACGGGAGGTTCGCGACCAGCGCCGTGGGCGGCGGGCCGGGGAGTTCGGTGACCTGCATCGCGTCGGAGTGGACGAGCGTGAAACGGTCGGCGCGGGCGGGCAGCCTGGCCTCGACCGTCGCGGGCAGCGCACCCGCCAGCACGTCGTCGATCTCGACGGCGACCAGCCGGTCGGCCGCTTCGAGGAGTGCCAGGGTCAGCGAGCCGAGGCCGGGTCCGACCTCCACGACCACGTCGTCCCTGGTCACCTCGGCGGTCCGGACGATCCTGCGCACGGTGTTGGCGTCGATGACGAAGTTCTGGCCGCGCTGCTTGGTCGGGCGTACGCCGAGCGCGGTGGCCAGTTCACGGATGTCGGCGGGGCCCAGCAGGGCGTCGGAGACTTCGGAGGCCGCGGGTTCGGATACCTCGGGTTCAGTGCTGCTCACCCGTCAAGCCTACGGCCGTGCGGAGGGCCCGGGGCGCGCGCTGGGCGCGCACCCCGTTCGCACCCCACTCGCACCCGCGCGCGCCGGTCTCACACGGTGTCGCCGTCCAGGCCGAACGCCCGGACCGTGTTGGCCATGATCGCGGCGGCCAGTTCGTCCTCGCCGATGTTCCGCACCGCCGCCATTGCCCGGACCGTCACCGGAATGAGATACGGCGCATTCGGCCTTCCCCGATAGGGGGCGGGGGTAAGAAAAGGCGCGTCCGTTTCGACAAGGACGAGTTCCAGCGGGGCGACGGCGAGTGCGTCACGCAGCGGCTGGGCGTTCTTGAAGGTCATGTTTCCCGCGAAGGACATGAAATAGCCCCGGTCCGCGCAGACTTCGGCCATTTCGGCGTCACCGGAATAGCAGTGGAATACGGTGCGGTCCGGAGCCCCTTCCTCCGCCAGAATGCGGAGTACGTCGGCATGGGCCTCGCGGTCGTGAATAACCAGCGCCTTGCCATGCCTTTTCGCCATCTCGATGTGCGCCCGGAACGAGCGTTCCTGGGCAGCCACGCCATCCGGTCCCGTACGGAAGTGGTCGAGGCCGGTCTCACCGACGGCCCGCACCTGCGGGAGCCCGGCCAGCCGGTCGATCTCGCCGAGCGCATCGTCCAGGGCGCTGTCACCGCCCGCGGCACGCGCCCCCTGCCGCGACCAGTCGCCCTCATCGCCGAGCACGATGCGGGGCGCTTCGTTCGGGTGCAGGGCGACCGCCGCGTGCACGTTCTCGTACGCGGCGGCCGTCTCGGCCGCCCAGCGGGATCCCTTCAGGTCGCACCCCACCTGGATCACCGTGGTCACTCCGACCGACGAGGCCCTGGCCAGGGCCTCGTCCACGGTGGTGTCCTGCATGTCCAGATGGGTGTGCGAGTCGGCCACCGGCACGGCGAGCGGTGCGGGCAGCGGCGGGGCGGTGTCCTTGCTCATGGGCCCGATCCTATGGGGGCACCTCCCGGCCCACCGGGGCTGGGGGAGGGCCGCCGCGCGCGGGACCGAGCCGCGGTGGCAGCGGCCTACTCGCCGCGATGGAAGGGGTGCAGCAGGTCCCGGAGCTGCCAGTGGTGGCGCTCGCCGGGTGCGGGGGTCGCCCCGCCCACGGTCGCGGCGGCCGCCGCGGACCCGGCCCCCCGGTGTGCGGTGCTCCGGTCAGCCCCGGACGTGACGGCTCCGGCCGGCACGGACGTGACGCTGTCCGAGTAATGGAGCAGATTCTGTACCGATGAGACCCGACCGGACCTCATGATGCGTACGACGTGGCCGCCGCAGTTCATACAGTTCGGATCGGAAAGGGGCGAGGGCACACGCTCTCCGTCGGCCCGGTATACAACAAAGGCCTCACCGGAAGCGCCGACGTGGTGCTCAATATCGTACGACTGCTCCCAGCCATGGCCACACCGCATACAGGCGAAGGAATACGCCTCATGGGCGGTGCTTTCAACTATCTCACTCATGCCAGCTCCTCTTGTCCGACGGACAAGCCTTCCGTGGGGCGATTCCGTCCCACTTCCCAGTGGACGCCTCCGGCTCCCGGAATGCATCAGGTGCTGCCTACTATTGGACCGGTTTTGGCCTGCTCGTGGCCAAAGGGCCCGTGGCCACGTTGCCCGCTTTGCCAATCACGCGGGTCCTTTGCCTCCCGGTGGCACAGGACCGCCGCCGGGCGCCGTGCGGGCCGCGTTCTTGGCCGCGACCACCGCGTCGAACACCTCCCGCTTCGGCAGTCCCGCATCGGCGGCGACCGCGGCGATGGCCTCCTTGCGCCGCTCCCCCGCCTCCTCGCGCACCTGCACCCTGCGCACCAGCTCAACGGGGTCGAGCTCCTGCGGCCCGGTGTCGGGGGCGCCCTCGACCACGACCGTGATCTCGCCCCGTACGCCGTCCGCCGCCCACTCGGCGAGCGCCTTCAGCGGCCCGCGCTTCACTTCCTCGTACGTCTTGGTCAGCTCACGGCAGACCGCCGCCCTGCGGTCGTCGCCGAAGACCTCCGCCATCGCTGCGAGGGTGTCGTCCAGCCGGTGCGGGGCCTCGAAGTACACCAGCGTCCTACGTTCGGCCGCGACCTCCCGGAGCCTGCCAAGACGCTCGCCCGCCTTGCGCGGCAGGAAGCCCTCGAAGCAGAAGCGGTCCACGGGCAGCCCGGAGAGCGCCAGCGCGGTCAGCACCGCGGACGGGCCGGGGACCGCCGTGACCTTGATGTCCTGCTCCACGCACGCGGCGACCAGCCGGTAGCCGGGGTCGGAGACCGACGGCATCCCGGCGTCCGTGACCAGCAGCACCCGCGCACCGCCGGTCAGCGCCTCGACCAGCTCCGGGGTGCGGGCCGTCTCATTGCCCTCGAAGTACGAGACGACGCGTCCCGTGGTCTGGACGCCGAGCGCCTGGGTCAGCCGGCGCAGCCGCCGGGTGTCCTCGGCGGCGACGACATCGGCCGTCGCCAGTTCCTCGGCGAGCCGGGGCGGCGCGTCCGACACGTCACCGATGGGGGTCCCTGCGAGTACCAGCATTCCTGTCACGACTCCATTCTCCCAGCCCCGTGCACACCACTCTCACAGTCGGGTTCCCTACGATGGCGCGGTGACGAGTACAGCGCCTCAAGCCCTGAAGGGCCACGACGCCGGGGAACAGCCGCCCGCCTGGGGGCGCAGGCTGCGCCGGTTCGGGTACGGGGGCCCGCGCGAGACGGGCCTGCGCGAGCGGCTGGTGCCGCCCTACGCCTCGCCCGGCCCGCAGCTGTGGCGCGTGCTCGGCTTCTCCCCCGCTTTCGCGGAGCGGCTGCTGCGCTGGTCGGCCTGGGGCGGTCCGCTGCTGGTCACGCTGGTCGCCGGGGTGCTGCGGTTCTGGCATCTCGGCAGCCCGCACGCCGTGATATTCGATGAGACGTATTACGCGAAGGACGCCTGGGCGCTGATCCACCAGGGGTACGAGGGCCACTGGCCGGACAACATCAACAACGCGATCCTGGCCAACCCCTCGCACGTCTCGGTGCCGTCCGACCCCGGCTATGTGGTGCACCCTCCGATGGGCAAGTGGCTCATCGGGATCGGCGAGCACTTCTTCGGGTTCACTCCGTTCGGCTGGCGCTTCATGACCGCGCTGCTCGGCACGCTCTCGGTGCTGATGATCTGCCGGATCGGCAGGCGGCTGCTGCGCTCGACGTTCCTGGGGTGTCTGGCCGGAGCGCTGCTGACGGTCGACGGACTGCACTTCGTGATGAGCCGCACCTCGCTGCTCGACCTCATCGTGATGTTCTTCGTCGTGGCGGCCTTCGGGGCGCTGCTGATCGACCGGGACAGAAGCCGGGCCCGGCTCGCGGAGGCCCTTCCGGTGGGCGAGGAGGGCGGGCTGCGGCCCGACAGCGGTGTCGCGAGCACGCTGCGGCTGGGTCCGCGGCCCTGGCGGATCGCCGCCGGTGTGCTGCTCGGCCTGTCGGCCGCGACCAAGTGGAACGGCCTCTACGTCCTGGTCTTCTTCGCGGTGATGACGGTGCTCTGGGACGTGGGCGCCCGCCGCACCGCGGGCGCCGTCCGCCCGCACCGGGCCGTCCTGCGCCACGACGTGCTGCCGGCCTTCGTCTCGACGGTGCCGGTCGCCGTGGTGACGTACATGCTGTCCTGGACCGGCTGGTTCGTGACCAAGGGCGGGTACTTCCGCGACTGGGCGAACCAGCGCGCCGGGCTCTCCCCCGACCACGTCAAGCTGCCGGTGCTCGGCACGGTCCATCTGCCGCAGTTCGACATGAGCTGGGTCCCGGCGTCGCTGCGCAGCTTCTGGCACTACGAGGCCGAGGTCTACAGCTTCCACGTCAATCTGACCGAGGGGCACCAGTACCAGTCGAACCCGTGGAGCTGGCTCGTGGTGGGCCGCCCCGTCTCGTACTTCTACGAGTCCCCGAAGCCGGGCGTCGACGGCTGCCCGCAGGGCACCGAGAGCTGCGCCCGTGAGGTGCTGGCGATCGGCACCCCGCTGCTCTGGTGGGCGGCGTGCTTCGCTGTCCTGTACATCCTGTGGCGCTGGGCCTTCCGCCGGGACTGGCGGGCCGGGGCCATCGCGTGCGGGATCGCGGCCGGGTATCTGCCCTGGTTCATGTACCAGCAGCGGACGATCTTCTTCTTCTACGCGGTCGTCTTCGTGCCGTTCCTGTGTCTGGCCGTCGCCATGATGATCGGCGCGATCCTGGGGCCGCCCGGGTCGAGCGAGCGGCGCAGGGCGGTGGGTGCGATCGGCGCGGGTGTGCTGGTGCTGCTGATCGTGTGGAACTTCATCTATTTCTGGCCCCTGTTCACCGGCGACGCGATCCCGCTGAGCCAGTGGAACAACCGGATGTGGCTGAGTACCTGGATCTGATGCCGGGTCCGGACCCCCGTTTCCGGCAACTCCCCCCTGTGGTGCGCCCCATGGTCCCGGTCGGGTAACGACGCCCCCGGGGCCACCCGGGTCCCGTACGCTGCTGGACGTAACTCTCTTGAACATGTTCAAAGAGACATGTCCCAAGAGGCTCCTGGGGAGGGGACGCGGCAGTGCGCAACGGGGTAAAGATAGGCATCGTGGGCGGGGCGTTCGTGGTGGTGGCCGGTGGGGTCGGCTACGGCGCGTACAACATCTGGAACGGGCTGAACGGTTCGGACGGCGGCGGCGGCGGCTCCACGGATACGGCCCAGGCCGCGCCCGCCCGCACCGGCCCGCCGACCGCGGACGAGATCAGCGGTGCGGCGAAGGACTTCCTCGCCGCCTGGGCGAAGGGCGACGCGGACAAGGCGTCGCAGCTGACCAACAACGCGGCGGACTCGCAGCCGCTGCTGGCCGGTTACCGCGCGGACGCGCACGTCACCAGGGTGACCCTGACGCCCGGAGCAGCCTCGGGTGCGAAGGTGCCGTTCACGGTGAAGGCCACCATCTCGTACGAGGGGAAGACCAAGCCCTGGTCGTACACGTCGTCGCTGAGCGTCGTACGGGGGCTGACGACCGGCCGGGCGCTGGTGGACTGGGATCCGTCGGTGATCCATCCGGACCTGAAGAAGGGCGAGACGCTCACCACGGGCGAGGCGGAGTCGGCGCCCATCAAGGCCGTCGACCACAACGGCGCCGAGCTGACGAAGGAGAAGTACCCCTCGCTCGGGCCGGTGCTCGACGCGCTGCGGCAGAAGTACGGTGACAAGGCGGGCGGCAAACCGGGCATCGAGACGTACATCGGGGCCGCCGACTCCGCGGACGGCACCACATCCTCGGACAGCACCTCATCCTCGGACAGCCCCGCTCCGGCGAAGACCCTGCTGACCCTCTCCAAAGGCACCCCGGCGCTGCTGCACACCACGCTCGACGCGGGTGCACAGGCGGCGGCCGAGACGGCGGTGAAGAAGTTCAGCGAGTCCTCGGTGGTGGCGGTCAAGGCGAGCACCGGTGAGATACGCGCGATCGCCAACAACCGTGACGACGCTTTCAACGCGGCGACGCAGGGCAAGCTCGCGCCCGGCTCCACGATGAAGATCATGACCGCCACGATGCTCATCAACAACGGCCTGGCCGCCGAGAAGAGCCCCATCCTCTGCCCGGAGTCGGTCACCTGGCAGGGGCAGACGTTCCACAATCTGGACAACTTCTCCATAGCCAACGGCACCATGGAGCAGAGCTTCGCCCGCTCCTGCAACACCGCCTTCATCAAGCCGGTCGGGAAGCTGAATGACCGCGGTATCGCGGACACCGCCCTGCCGGACACGGCGAAGAAGTACTTCGGCATCGGCTCGGAGTGGAACGTCGGCATCCCGACCTTCGACGGCAGCGTGCCGAAGACGACAGGCCCCAACACCGCGGCGGCGATGATCGGTCAGGGGCTGGTCCAGATGAACCCGCTCAACATGGCGTCCGTCACCGCGACCGCCCGCAACGGCGCGTTCCACCAGCCGGTGATCGTGCCCGGCTCACTGCGCGACGGGGACACGGCCACCGCGCAGCCCCTGCCCGCCAACACCGCACAGCAGCTGCGCGACATGATGCACACGACGGCGACGGCGGGGTACGGGACGGGCACCGTGGCGATGTCCGGGGTCGGCGGGTACAAGGGCGCAAAGACCGGCTCCGCAGAGGTCGACGCCCAGGGCAAGTCCAACAGCTGGTTCGCCGGATTCAGCAACGACCTGGCCGCCGCAGCGGTCGTCCAGTCCGGCGGCCACGGCGGGGACGCCGCGGGTCCGGTGGTCGCGGCAGTGCTCGCAGCGGGCTCCTAGTTCTGGCGGCGGGGTCCTGGGGGCAGCGGCCGGGAGCCGTTAACGGGTTCGCGTGGTACCTACACCGGACGTTAGCGTTACGGGCCATGAGTACTTCCGAACCCACTGTCAGTCCCCGGTTCGCCGATGCGCTGCGCGAACCAGCGGAGTACCCGGGCGCCGCCCCCACCGATGTCCTGGAGTCCGCCGCGTGACCCCCACGGTCATCCTCGCCGTCGTCATCGCGGCGATAACGCACGCCAGCTGGAACGCCATCGCCCACCACATCAAGGATCAGCTGGTCTCCTTCGCGCTGATCTCCGGAGGCGGGCTGCTGGTCGGGGTGCTGGGCGCGCTGTTCGTCCCCTTCCCGGCCGCCGCAGCGTGGCCGTTCCTGCTGGTCTCGGCCGCGTTGCACGTCACGTACATGCTGCTGCTGATGCGGTCGTTCACCCTCGGCGACTTCGGCCAGATGTACCCGATCGCGCGCGGCACGGCGCCGCTCGTGGTGACCGTGCTGGCCGCGGTCTTCGTCCATGAGATCCCGAACGGCTGGCAGTTGGCGGGGGTGGCGGTCGCCTGCGCCGGACTCGTCGGGGTGGCCCTCTGGGGCCTGAAGGGGTCCCGCCCGCAGTGGCCGGCGATCATCGCGGCCCTCGCCACCGGCCTGGCCATCGCCTCGTACACCACGGTCGACGGCGTCGGTGTCCGCGACTCCGGCTCCTCGCTGGGCTATATCGCCTGGCTGATGATCCTGGAGGGAATCGCCATCCCGGCGTACGCGCTGTACCGGCGCCGTGGCCAACTGGCCGCCCAGCTACGCCCGTACGCCGCCACCGGGCTGGTCGGCGGGGCGATGTCGGTGGTCGCGTACGGGCTGGTCCTGTGGGCCCAGACCCGCGCCCCGCTCGCCCCGATCGCCGCGCTGCGGGAGTCGTCCATCATCGTGGGCGCGGCGATCGGCGCGCTCTTCTTCAAGGAGAAGTTCGGGGCGCCGAGGATCGCGGCGGCCGGGCTGATGGTGGTCGGTATCGGGCTGATGCTGCATACGGCGGCTTAGGGGCTGTCCGGTGGATCACGCCCGACCGCGCGCCGGGCGCGCACCGGCGGACACGGCCTGAGCCTCCTCGGCTACAGCCCGCTCTCCACCGGCACGTCCGGCACGTGGTCGACGACCCTGCCGTTCTCGATCAGCCGCTTGATGCCGTACGTCGCCACCGCGGCCACCACCATCGCGGCCACCAGGAACCACAGTCCGGCCACCGCGGACCCGGTGCGGTCCACGATCACACCGATTCCCATCGGGCCGAATCCACCGCCCAGGTTGCCGACCGCGTTGATCATGGCGATGCCGGAGGCGGCCTGCACCCCGGTCAGGAACCGCGACGGCAGTGACCAGAGCACCGGCTGACCGGCGAAGATACACATCGCGGCGAGGCTGATGAAGGCCATCTGGAGCACATGGTCGCCCGCCGGGACCAGCGCGGAGCCCGCGAGCCCGACGGCGCCGACCGCCGCGTTACCGGCGATCCACGGGTAGCGGGAGCCGCTGCGGTCGGCGAGCTTGGGAACGACGTACAGGCCGATGGCCACGAAGACGTACGGGATGGCCGTGACGAAGCCGACGGCCGTCCCGGACAGCCCGCCGAAGCCGTCCACGATCGTCGGCAGCCAGAAGCTGAGTCCGTACGCACCGAGCGGGAAACACAGGAAGTACAGGGACATCAGGACCACGCGCTTGTCGCGGAGGGTCCTCAGCGGGGATTCATGGGTGCCACCCAGCGTGCTGCTCTCGACGGCCAGTTCGTCGGCGATCCACTTCTTCTCGCCGTCCTTGAGCCAGCCGACCCGCTCGGGGCCGTCGGGCAGGACCCGCAGGGTGAGGAAGCCGAGGAGCACCGCGGGAACACCGGTCGCGATGAAGATCCACTGCCAGCCCTTGATGCCGAGCACGCCGTCGAGGCCGCCGAGTGCGCCCATCAGCGGATTGCCGATGATGAAGGCGAGCGGTGTGGACATCATGAACCAGCCCGTCATCCGGGCGCGGTAGCGGTACGGGTACCACTTGGTCAGGAAGTAGAGGACGCCCGGATAGAAGCCGGCCTCGGCCGCGCCCAGCAGGAACCGGGCGGTGTAGAACTGCCAGCCGGTGCTGACCAGCGCGGTGAGGGCGGTGACCAGGCCCCAGCTGATCAGGATGCGGGTGAACCAGCGGCGGGCCCCGAACCGTTCCAGGAAGATATTGCTGGGCACCTCGAAGATCGCGTAGGCGACGAAGAACCCCACCTGGCCGAGGGTGAACGCGGCATTGGACAGGCCCAGTTCGTTCTGGAGCGTCAGCTTGGCGAAGCCGATGTTCGAGCGGTCCACATAGGCGACCAGATAGAGCAGGACCAGGAACGGCATCAGCCGCCAGGTCACCGCCTTCATCGTGCCGGTCTCCGTGCTGGACTCTGGGCCGGTCTCCATACCGGGCTCTGAGCCGGTCTCCGTGCCGGATTCTGGGCCGGTCTCCATGGCGTTCCTCCCGGGTGTGGCGATCATCATTGACCCTTTCGGTGCGTCCTCGGGACACGCATGGACCGTATCGTGATTTGATAGCACCATTAAGAGCGGGCACGACACGACTAGGTCACAGAACGGCTGGGTCAGCGCTCTCCACCGCATAGATGACGGCACTGAAGGGACCACCACATGGCACCGCAGCTGCGCAGCCGCGCCTGGTTCGGGGACGGCGGCAAGAACGGCTTCATCTCGCGCCATCACCTGCGGGCCATGGGGCGCGGCGGCCACAACTTCGACGGCAGGCCGGTCATCGGCATCTGCAACACCTTCTCCGAGCTGACGCCCTGCAACGGGCATCTCCAGCTCCTCGCGGACGCGGTGAAGCGCGGGGTGCTCCAGGCCGGCGGGTTCCCCCTCGAATTTCCCGCGATGTCGCTCGGGGAGCCGTTCCTGCGTCCGACCTCCATGCTCTACCGCAACCTGGCCGCGATGGAGATAGAGGAGCAGATCCGGGCCAACCCGATCGACGCCGTCGTCCTGCTCACCGGCTGCGACAAGACGACGCCGGCCGCGCTGATGGGCGCGGCCAGCGCGGGCGTGCCCTCGATGGTCTTCACCGGCGGCCCGATGCTCAACGGCCGCTTCAAGGGCCGCAACGTGGGTTCGGGCACGGACATCTGGCGGATGACCGAGGAGCTGCGGGCCGGGACGATCACCCAGGAGGAGTTCACCGAGTTCGAGTCCTCGCTGAACCGCTCGGCCGGTCACTGCATGACCATGGGCACCGCATCCACCATGGCCTGTCTGGCCGAGGCCCTGGGCATGATGGTGCCGGGCGGCTCGGGTCTCCCCGCGGTCGACGCCCGGCGCGGCACGCTCGCCGAGGAGACCGGCGCCCGCGCCGTCGAGCTGGCGACGAGCGGCCTCACCCCCCAGCGGATCATGACGCGCAACGCCTTCGAGAACGCCATCCGCGTCAACGCGGCCATCGGCGGTTCCACCAATGCCGTCGTGCATCTGCTCGCCATCGCGGGACGGCTCGGCGTGCCGCTCAGCCTCGACGACTTCGACCGGCTGGGCGCCGAACTTCCGCTGCTGATCGACCTGATGCCGTCCGGCCGCTTCCTGATGGAGGAGTTCGCGTACGCGGGTGGCCTGCCCGCCCTCATCAACGATCTGCGCGAACACCTCCACCGCGACACGGTCACCGTCACCGGCCGCTCTCTCCTGGAGAACTGCGAAGGCGTCGAGGTGTACGACCGCGAGGTCATCCGCTCCTTCGGCAATCCGGTGCTGCCCGCGGGCAGCGGGACGGCCGTGCTGCACGGCAATCTCGCCCCGGACGGCGCCGTCATCAAACAGTCCGCAGCCGAGCCGCGGCTGCTCAGCCATACCGGTCCCGCTCTGGTCTTCGACTCACTGGAGGAGTATCTGGACGTCGTCGAGGACCCGGATCTCGATGTCACGGCCGACACCGTCCTGGTCGTCCGCAACACCGGCCCCCGGGGTTACCCCGGTATGCCGGAGGTGGGCAACCTCGCCCTGCCGAAGAAGCTGCTCGACGCGGGCGTGCGCGACATGGTCCGTATCTCCGATGCCCGGATGTCCGGGACCGCCTTCGGCACCTGTGTGCTGCACGTAGCGCCAGAAGCAGCCGTCGGCGGCCCGCTCGCGTTCGTACGGACCGGCGATCAGGTCTGTCTCGATGTCCCGGGCCGTCGTCTCGACGTCCTGGTGGACGATGCCGAGCTGGCACGGCGCAGGAGCGGTTGGACGGCGCCGAAGCCGCCCGTCGAGCGCGGCTGGACGTACCTCTACACCCAGCACGTCACGCAGGCCGACACCGGCGTCGACCTGGACTTCCTGGTCGGCTCGACCGACTCCGCCCCGCCGCGCCAGGCCTTCTGAGGAGCTGTCCGCCATGACCGACACACCCAAGAACACCGAGGCACTGGTCCGCGGCGTCTCGCCCGTGCTCGAAGTGCCCTTCCGCGACAACGGCGATCTGGACCCGGAGGGCTTCACGACCGTCGTCGACCGGGTGCTGGCCACCGGCGTCAGCTCGGTGATGTTCCCCGGCTTCGCGAGCGAGTTCCATAAACTCGACTACGGAGAACGGGAGTTGCTCACCGGGATGCTGCTCGACCGCACCCGCGAGGAGCCCGGTGTCGCCGCGATCGTGTCCGTGCCCGACCACGCGACCCGGCATGCGGTCGCGCAGGCCGAGTGGGCCGCCGAGCGCGGCGCCGATGCGCTCAATGTGCTGCCGCCGCACTTTCTCGGCCCCTCGCGCGAAGCCGTACTGACCCATGTACGGGCCGTGCTCGCCGCAGTGGACCCGCTGCCGGTCGTCGTGCAGTACGCGCCCGCGCAGACCGGTACCGCGCTGGACGCCCCGACGCTCCACCAGCTCGCAGCCGAGCACGCCAACCTGCGCTGGGTGAAGGTCGAATCGGCGCCGCCGGGCCGGCTCATCGCGGCTCTCGCGGCGGGGACGCGGCCACTGCCGGCGCTGGTGGGCTACGCGGGACTCCAGCTGCCCGACGCACTGCGGCGCGGCGCGGTCGGCGTGCAGCCCGGGTGTTCCTTCACCGAGCTGTACGTCGAGCTGTGGCGCCGCTGGGAGGCGGGCGACGAGGACGGCTGCGTCGCCCTACATACCCGGATGACCCCGTACCTCTCGTACTGGATGCAGAGCGTCGAGCTGATCGTCGCCGCGGAGAAGGAGATCTCGGTACGCCGGGGCTGGTTCGGCTCGGCGCACTGCCGCGCCCCCGGATACCGCCTCGACCAGGAGGAGCTGCGCATGATCGACCGTTTCTGCGCGGAGTTCGCCGATCTGCTGCCGGAGTTCACCGGTCTGCTGCCGGAGTTGGCGCGATGACCGGCCCCGGTGCGGGAGCGGGTGCGACGGCCGGCCCCGCTGTCGTCACCTGCGGCGAGGCGATGCTGCTGATGGTCGCCGAGCCCGGCACCCCGCTGGAGCGGGCCACCGCCTTCCGCCGCTCGGTCGCGGGAGCGGAGTCCAATGTCGCGGCCGGCCTGGCCCGCCTCGGGCACCCGGTGCGCTGGCTCGGCCGGGTCGGCGACGACCCGTCGGGGCGGGCCGTGCTGGCCCAGCTGCGTGCCGACGGCATCGACACCTCGTACGCGGTGACCGACCCCGGGGCGCCCACCGGTCTGCTGCTGCGCGACAGCCACCCGGCCAGGGCGATCGATGTGCAGTACCACCGGGCGGGCTCCGCCGCTTCGCGTCTCGCGCCCGACGGGCTGACCCCGGACCTGCTGGGCGGCGCCGCGATCGTCCACCTCACCGGCATCACCCCGATGCTCTCGGACTCCGCGCACCTCGCCACGCTGCGGCTGTTCGAACTGGCCCACGAGGCGGGGGCGACCGTCTCCTTCGACCCCAACGTACGGCTGAAGCTCGGCAGTCCGGAACGGTGGCGCGAGGTCGTCGCACCGCTCCTGGAACGGGCGGATCTGGTCCTCGCGGGCGAGGACGAGCTGGAACTGCTCGGCGGGCCGGCCCCGCGGCGGCTGCTGGCCGCCGGGGCGCGGGCCGTGGTGGTCAAGCACCGCGACAAGTCGGCCTCCTGCCTGACCGGGGACGGGCACTGGCAGCAGCCGGCCTTCCGGGTCCCGGTGACCGACCCGGTGGGCGCGGGCGACGCGTTCGTCGCGGGGTTCCTCTCCGGGGTGCTGCGCGCCGAACCGTACGACGCGTGCCTGCGCACGGCGGCCGCCGTCGCGGCGCTGGTCGTGCAGTGCGCCACCGACACCGACGGGCTGCCCGACCGGACGGGTCTGGACCGGGCACTCGCCGCGTTCACCGACGGCGCCGAAACCGTCCACCGCTGACGCCCCTCTCCCCTCCCCCCTTCTCCCGCCAGTCCGTCCCCTTCTCGCCAGGAGCACCGTCATGGATCACATGTACCGCTGGGAGACCGTCCGGGCCGTCACGGCCCAGCGCGTCTTCGGCATCGTCCGCACCCCGGGCCCCGAGGAGGCCGTCGCCGCGGCCGACGCCGTACTGGACGCCGGGCTGCACGCCGTGGAGATCGCCCTCACCACCCCGGGCGCCCTGCGCGCGGTGGCGCAGCTGACCGGCCGGCGCCCCGGCGCCCTGATCGGAGCGGGCACCGTGCTCGACGCGGCCGCGGCGCGGGCGGCCGTGGAAGCAGGTGCCCGGTTCCTGGTCTCGCCCAGCCTCCACCCGGAGGTGATCCGTACGGGACACCGCTACGGCGTGCCCGTCTTCCCCGGTGTGGCCACCCCGACCGAAATGGTGCGGGCCCTGGAGGAGGGCGCTGACGCGCTGAAGCTCTTCCCCGCGTCGGCCGTGCCCCCGTCCTGGCTGCGCGATGTGCGGGCCGCACTGCCCCAGGCCCCCGTGATCCCCACCGGAGGTGTGACAATCGAGAACGCACCGGAGTGGATCGCGGCCGGCGCCGTCGCCTGCGGCATGGGCTCGGCACTGACCTCGGGCGGCGCACAGGCGGCGGGCGAGCGGGTCACCACCCTGCTGGGCCGCCTGGCGGCAGCCCGCTGACCACACCGGACCAGACGCATCGGCAGACGGGGAACGACGTGGAGCTTCAGGGCCTGCACGGCCAGGTGGTCGACCGGATCGGCCAGTCGCTCGCGGCGGACGAGATCCGGGCGGGCGAGGTGCTGCGCCTGGAGGACGTACAGGAGCGGTACGGCGTCTCCCGCACCGTGGCCCGCGAGGCCGTCCGGGTCCTGGAGTCGAAGCGGGTCGTCACCAGCCGTCCCCGGGTGGGCATCACCGTACGGCCGATGACCGACTGGAATCTGTACGACCCCCAGGTCATCCGCTGGCGCCTGGCATCCCCGCGCCGTGAGACCCAGCTGCGCGAACTGGCCGAACTGCGGGCCGCGGTGGAGCCGTCGGCGGCCGCGCTCGCCGCGACGGCAGCAGGCGACGAGGCCCGGCGTGCCCTGAGCGCCCACGCGCAGGCGATGGCGGGCGCTGCCCACGCGGGTGACAGCAAGGGGTTCATCGCAGCTGACGCGGCGTTCCACCGGGCGCTGCTCACCGCTTCGGGCAACGGCATGTTCGCCCAGCTCTCCGAGGTCACCGAAGAACTCCTGGTGGCACGGCGTGAGTTGCTGCTGATGCCCGAGCAGGTGGACATGGCGTCGGTGCGCCGGCACCAGGAGGTCGCCGACGCCATCGCCGAGGGCCGCGCCACCGATGCGGCCCGCGCGGTGAGCACGGTCGTGGAGGCCGCCCGCAGCGAGGTCGAGCAGCTCCTTGAGGGCGGCTCGGCCTGCGCCTTGGGCGGCTGATTCAGCTCCCGGGCTGGTTCAGTCCGTCGGCCGGTTCAGCTCCCGGCCGGTTCAGCTCCCCACCGGCTGACTCACCCCTCGGGCCGCACGGCCACCGGCGCCGCACCGTCGCCGGTGGTTTTCGCCGTCTCGGCGGCCAGCCGGCCCGGTGCGGTGAAGCGCCCGGACACGATCGCCACCACGGCGCCCAGCAGCATCGCCCCGGCGATCACGAGCAGGGGTGCGTCGAACGATCCGGTGGCGTCCTTGATGACACCGATCAGCGGGGTGACGGCCAGCCCCGCGACATTGGCGAAGGCATTGATGAAAGCGACCCCGGCCGCCGCCGCGACGCCGGTCATGAAGGCCGTCGCGCTCCCCCACAGCGCGGGCACCGCGGCCCAGGCCGCTCCCGTGGAGAGCGCGAGGAGCGCGAAGCCGGGCACTCCGGGTCCCGCCGCCACACTCGCGACGAGCAGTACGCCCGAGACGGCCATCGGTACGGCCATGTGCAGCGCGTGCTTCCCCCGCCGGTCGACGGAGCGCGCGACGATCACCATGGCGACCACGGCCAGGGCATAGGGGACCGCGGTGAGCAGAGCGGTCACGAAGTCGCTCGGGTCCCCGAAGCCGCCCTGGATCACCTGCGGCATCCACAGGGTCAGGCCGATGCTGTCGAACGAGTACAGGAAGAAGAAGAGGGCGAGCAGCAGCACTCCGGGGCTGGTGAGCGCCTCACGCACGGAGACCGAGCGCCGCCCCGCGATCTCCGCCCGCTCCTGGGCGAGCCGGCCGGTGAGCCACCGCCGGTTGCGCTCGGGCAACCACGCGGCGTCCTCCGGGGTGTCGGTCAGTGACTTCAGGACGATGAACCCGAGCAGCACGGCGGGCACTGCCTCGACCACGAACAGCCACTTCCAGCCCGGGGTGTTGAGCACACCGTCCATCTTCAGGACCAGGCCACTGAGCGGGGAGCCGATGACCGTGGCGAGCGCGGCGCCCACATAGAAGCGGCCCATCGCGCGGCCCCGGTGACTGGCCGGGAACCAGCGGGTGAGGTACCAGATGACGCCTGGCGTGAAACCCGCCTCGGCGGCGCCGAGGAACAGCCGTACGAGGTAGAAGGAGTGCGCGCCCCCGACCAGGGCCATACAGCCGGAGACGATGCCCCACGAAATCATGATGCGGGCTATCCAGCGGCGGGCGCCGAGCTTGGCGAGAAGCACATTGCTGGGCACCTCGAAGACGACGTAGGTGGCGAAGAACAGACTGGCGCCCAGGCCGAACTGGGCTGCTGTCAGACCGATCGCGTCGTTCATCGTCAGGGCGGCGACGGAGAGGTTGGAACGGTCGATGTACGCGACGAGATAGCAGATGACGATCAGCGGCATCAGCCTCCTGGTCACCCGGTTCATGGTGTCGCGCTCCAGGCCGCCGTCATCGCCCCTGCCGACGACGCTGTCCTGATCGGGGCTCATCGGTCCCCCTCCGTCCGGTCTGCCGGTGTGCGATATGCGCAACGTGCGCCGCGCTGAAGGCAGGTGCGCCTCATGCACACCGGATTTCAATGGTGCTATGATAGGCCCAATGGTGTGGGCATGGCTCGTCCCTGTCAATGGCCGGGTGCACACGGAGCCGACAGGCGAACCAGAGACGAAGACGGACTTCTCCGCGACCCCCTGGAGGTTCACGATGACCACCCCCGCCTGCGCCGCGCCCGCCGTTCACGTAGGCCCCGACCCCGTGCCCGTACTGCTCGAAGCGGTACGGGCCGGGGGCGGCCGGGTTGTGCCCCTGGCGGAGGCCGAAGCCATCGTCTACTTCGGCAACGACGACCCGGCCGAGGTCGACGGCATGATCCACGAAGGCATCCGCTGGGTGCAGTTGCCCCACGCGGGGGTGGAGCGCTGGGCGGACGCCGGAGTGATCCGGGCGCACCCCGTCTTCACCGCGGCCACCGGTTCGTACGGGGAGGCCGTCGCGGAGCACGCTCTCGCGCTGATGCTGGCCGCCGCGCGCGGGCTGCACCGGCTGGCCCGGTCCCGCGAGTGGGGCGACGGCCGCACCCGGGAGTTCGCGGGCTCAACCGTCGCCGTTGTCGGCTGCGGCGGCATAGGCCGCTCGCTGATCCGGCTCCTGGAGCCGTTCGGCTGCCGGATCCTGGCCGTGTCCGACAGCGGCGCGGTCCCGGGCGCGGAGCGGACAGTGGCGCGCGCCGCCTTCCGCGAGGTACTTGCCGACGCGGACTTCGTGGTGGCCGCGGCGCCCACGACCCCTGACACCCGTGGGATGTTCGGGGCGGCCGAGTTCGCCCTGATGCGCCGGGACGCCTGGCTGGTCAATGTCGCCAGGGGCGGGCTGGTCGTCACCGCCGACCTGGTGGACGCACTGAAGAACGGCACGATCGGCGGAGCGGCACTGGATGTCACCGACCCCGAACCACTTCCCGCGGGGCATGAGTTGTGGGACCTGGAGAACGCCCTGATCACCCCGCACTGCGCCAACCCGCGCTCCTCGTACTGGCGTGGGCTCGCGGAACGGGTCGAGGCCAACGTCGCCGGGTTCGCCGCGGGCCGCCCGCTGACGGGCGCGGTCACACCCGGCCGGGGCTTCTGAAGCGGTCTCGTCCTGTCAGGCGTCAGGACTGTCGATTCCGAAGAGTTTCCGCGCGTTGCCGGCGGTGAACTTGTCCCGGTCCTCGTCGGTTTCGAACTCCGCGAGGAACTTCTGGACGTCCGTCGCGCCCGGCCGGTGGAACGGGTAGTCCGTGGAGAACAGCAGCCGGTCGACGGTGGTGGCCGCCAGGGCGTGACGCAGCAGGGCGGGGTTGAGCATCCCGGAGCTGGTGATGTGCACGTTCGTACGGATGTATTCGGACGGTTTCCGCTGAAGGCCCGCGATGCGGGACAGGCTGTCGGTGCGGTCACTCCAGAACAGCAGCAGCTCGCCCCAGTGGCCGAGGACGATCTGCAGGGCGGGGTGGCGGTCGAAGATGCCCCTGGTGATGAGACGCAACGCGGCGAGGGCCGCCTCGATGTGCCATCCCCAGCTGAAAGTGGACAGGGCGAGGGAGGTCATCGGGTCGAAGCCCGCATAGGCCGCGTCCCGGACGGTTCGCGACGGAATCTGCGGATGGATGAAGATCGGCTGGCCGAGGGCCGCGGCGGTCGCGAACAGGTCGTCATAGCAAGGATCATCGAGCGCGGTCCCGCCCGTCCGTCCGTAGACCATGGCGCCCACGAACCCGAGGCCCGCGGCGCGTTCGAGCTCTCCGGCGACGGCAGCCGGATCGGCCATCGGCAACGTCGACATCGCCCGAAGACGGGCCGGGTGACGGCGGACCGCCTCTGCGGCGAAGTCGTTGGTGTCCCTGCTGAGCGAGACCGCATCGGCCGGAGCGAGCGGACCTGTCGCAGGGGGCGCCAGCGAGAGGACCTGCATGTCGATGCCCAGTGCGTCCATGGCCGCGATGCGCGCTTCACCGATGTCTTCCAGGCGCTCAAGGTTGTCGCCCATCTCGTTGAACGCCAGGCTGTCGTCCCGGTCCTCCTCGGGAAGTGCCTTCAGTGCCGCCGCCAGCTGCGGCGTCGTCCAGTGTTCTTCGATGCCGATGACGGCCACGACCGAGCCTCCGTACCTGAAAGCACCTGAAAGTATCTGACACAGGTCCACTAAACAGACGTTTAGCAAAGACGGTAACACGCTCGCTAAACGCTCGTATAGTGGAGGGCATGACCGGGAAGACGAGGGACGCGAAACGAGCTGAGACGGCACAACGGATACTCGAAGCCGCCCAGGAGGAGTTCGCTCTTCGCGGCTTCGAGGGCGCGACGATCCGGTCCATCGCGGACCGGGCCGGAGTGCACGCATCGCTCGTCATGCAGCACTACGGCTCAAAGGCGTCCCTCTTCACGATCGCCGTCCAGCTTCCGGATGACGACCAGCAGGCGGCCTCGGACCACCTCTTCGATGTCCTCGACGTCCGCATGGGCGAACTCCCCCCGGAGACCCGGGCGCTCGTCCGCTCGATGCTGACCGTCCCGGAGGCAGAAGCGTCCATGCGGGACTTCCTCGGGGAGCGGGTCGACAACCTCAAGGGCTCATTCGAAGGCGAGGACGCCGAGCTGAGGGCCGCGATGGTCGTCAGCAGCATCCTCGGGCTCACGATCGCCCGCCATTTCCTCAAGCTCCAGGCTTTCGAGAACATCCCCCGGGAGGCGCTCGTCAACGCGGCCAATGCCTGGATCGCCGCCCTGTCGCACGAGCCCCGTACCGAGCCCCGTACCGAGCGCTAAGGGTTCTGGCGGCCGCGTCCGAACATGCCGGAGAGTGCCCCCAGGCCGGGACGCTGGCTCAAGTAGTCGAGGGAAAGCCCCGCACCGCGAGCAAACCACCCGAATGTCCTCACCAGAAACTCGTCCACAGCGTCCTTCTCTCCACGACCGGCGTTTTCCTGTCAGACGCGTCCACCGCCCGACAGGTTGCCCGTCGGTGCAGGTCAAGGCGGCTTCTTCCGCCAATCCATGCCCCGCACGAGGTGCCGTTCCACGGCAGGACCCGAGATCTTCGCGAGCAGGTCCTCGCGACAGCCCCCGGGTCCGGACCGTCCTCAACCCCCGTTCAACCCCCGTTCAACCCCCGATCAACCCCTGATCAGCCCATGCTCTTCCCGCCGTCCAGGGTCTCGCGGATGATGTCGGCGTGGCCGGCGTGCTGGGCGGTCTCGGCAATGATGTGGAGCACCACCCGGCGGGCCGACCACTGCGCTTCGGCCTCGAACCACGGAGCCTTCGGCAGCGGGTGACTGGCGTTCAGATCGGCCAGCTTGGCGACCAACTCGTCGGTCCGGCGGGCCACATCGGCGTACTCGGCCAGGACACCGGCCAGCGTCTCACCGGGCAGCATCTTGAACTGGTCGGCCCGCCGGGCGAAGTCCGCCTCGGTCATCTTGGTGAAGTCGGGCATCGACGAGGGGCCTTCCAGGATGAAGGCCGCCCAGCCCTGCTCAACTGCGGTGACATGCTTGATGAGGCCGCCCAGGCACAGTTCGCTCGCGGTGGTACGCAGCCCGGCCTGCTCGTCCGTGAGGTCGCGGGTGGTGAAGCGCAGGAAGTGCCGCTGCTTGGCCAGCGCCTCCAACAGGTCGGCACTCTCCCCCGTCGCAGCGGGCGCCTCTGCCGGGTCCTGCTGGTTGGTCGGCTCGTTGACGGTCATGGGGCTCTGCCTTCCGTTGTCCCTGTTCCTTCGGCCAAGAACCACGCTAGAGGCCATGTCGGTCATCTACTGGCCTATATGGCGAAGAACCGAGACGAGAAGAGCAGAGATGAAGGGGGAAGCAACTCACCGCGGCGCGCCTTCCGTACGCGCAGACCGCGGTGAGCGGGAGCCACCGGCTCAGCCCTCGGAGAAGCGCTTCCGCAGGGCGTCGAGACCGGCACCGTACGTGCCGTCACCGAAGATCGACTCCACTTGCGGCACCACCTCGTCCGCGCCCTGGTAATCGGCGGACCACCGGACCTCGGCGCCGTCGGCGTGCGGGTGCACGGCGAGCGTCGCCACGAACTCGCCGACCGGCAGCATCACCGGGGCCAGCAGGACGTAGCGGTACCACCGGGCGTCGGCGTCGCGGGCCACCAGGCGCTCACGGGCGACGATCTCGCCGTCGACCGAGAAGACCCGTACGGCACCGGGGACTCCGGGGTCGGCGTCGTCCTCGATGGTGGACGGCTGTATGTACGGGTGCCAGTCGGCGAGGCCGCCGAAGTCGCCGACGGCCGCCCACACCTGGTCGGGGGTGGCCGCGAGCACGGTGGAACGCTCCAGCGTCCGGGGGGTCATGGATGTCATGGATGTCTCCTCGTCACGGGCGGTCACCATGTGCGGTCACCGCGCAGGACCGCGTCGGCACCGCCGTCGACGAAGACGACCTGTCCGGTCACATGGGTGTTCTCGGGCGAGGTCAGCCAGTCGATCAGCGGGGCGATCTGCTCGGGGCGGGCGTAGCCGTGCAACGGCATCGGCACGCTCTGCTCGACGAGCTTCCGCATGGCGGGGTCGTCGAGCATCGGCTGGGTCATCGGCGTGACGATCACGCCGGGGCCGACGGCGTTGAGCGGGATACCCGCCCCGGCCCAGTCGTCGGTGATGGCCGCACGCCGGATCCAGCGGGAGACCGCGGCCTTGGAGGAGGAGTAGACGAGCTGCCCTTCCCCCCGGTCGACGGCCGCCCGGGAGGCGACCACCGCCGCCTCCTCGTCACCGGTGAGGGCTGCGTCCACGATCGCGGAGTCGGTCGGGTGGACGGAGTCGATCGAGCTGATGACCAGGGCCCTCGGATCGGTACCGGCGGCCAGCAGCGGGCGCAGCCCCTCCAGCGTGGCCACGGCGCCGAAGTAATTGATCTTGATGGTGAGCGGATCGGGCTGTGCGACGCCGGCGCAGGCGATGACGGCGTCGAGACGCCCGCCGCTCAGCTCCCGGGCCCGGCTGACCAGTACGGCCCGGCCTTCGGCCGTGGACAGGTCGGCGGAGATGTCGCTGTCCTTGAGATCAGCCCCGATGACGGTGTGCCCCCGCGTACGCAGGAGGGCCGCGGTGGCCTTGCCTATGCCGGAGGAGGCTCCGGTGACCAGATAGGTACGGGACATGGTTTGCTCCTTCGCGTGCCCAGAAGTAAGGCGACTGCCTCACCAACGTACACGAACCATTAAGGCGGACGCCTTATGGTGGGCACCTCGCAGTGGAGCCCATGACCAGCGGGAACCGGCCGCTTCAGCGGGATGCCTCTTCCTCCCCCAGAGCGCACTCCGCCCAGACGACCTTGCCGGGGCCGACCCGCTCGCCGAATCCCCAGGCGTCGGCGACCGCGTCCACCAGGCACAGGCCCCGCCCGCCGACCGCGTCCTGGTCCGGATCGGCCATGCGGGGAGGCACGGACGACGCATCGTGCACCTCGATACGGATGCCGCGTCCGCGCTCGTCCAGCAGGAAGCGGGTCTCGATCTCCCGCCCCGGTGAGACCACGGCATGCCGCCCGGCATTGGTCAGCAGCTCGGAGAGGACGAGCGAAGCCGCGTCCGCGAGCGGCGCGAGGCCCCAACCCTCCAGCGCGGTACGGAGTTCCGTACGCGCCCGAGCGACACAGGCGGGGTGCCGGCTCCACCGCCGTACGACTGCACTCTCGGCGTTCCTGACGGTCCGTTCCATCACCGCACCACCACACCGTGCAGCGGGCAGGGCGGCCCGACCTCGACGCCGTGCAGGTCGAACCACGCGATCCGGCTGTACTCCAGCCGCTCGTACGCCAGGGCGGAGAACGAGCCGAGATTGGGACGGAGTTGGTGACCGAGTGGCAGATACGCCCGGCATACGAGGAGACGGCGCCGACGGACCACGATCGGGGGCGGCGGGGCGGGCCGCCGCCTGGCCGACAGATTCAGGAATCGGACCACCGGGCCGACGAGACGGGCAATAAACTTGGGCATGTTGACGCTCCTGCTTGGCGTTGGCCACGCCCCCGGACCGTTGCTGCGGTCGCGGGGGTCCCGTGCGTTCCTGTCGCACTGTGACGAATAACTCACAGCCTGTGGCTTGCGTCGCTACGCTTCTAGGGGTTTCGACCTGACAACGCGAGCTTCAAGTACAGGAGTTGGTCCCGTGTCCGGAGCACCCAAGTCGCGCTCGATCCGGCAGAAGTACGGCGAGGAACTGAGGATCCGGCGCATCGCCGCCGGGCTGACACAGGAAGCGGTGAGCGAGGGGGTGGTCTGCTCCCCGACGCTGATCAGTCACTGGGAGGCGGGGCGCCGCCTGCCGACCCCGGACGACGCGCAGCGCCTGGACCTGGTCCTGGGGACGGACGGGTTCTTCGCCCGTTGGCTGAAGGACCTGGATACGAAGTACGCCCAACATTTCGCACCCGCAGCTGAGCTGGAGCAACAGGCGACCGAACTCCGGCACTACTCGATCTCGCTCGTCCCCGGTTTGCTCCAGACCAAGGAGTACTCACGTGCGGTCTTCCGTGAGGGCTCAGCGAACTATCGGGACGATGAACTGGACGAGGATGTCGTCATCCGCCAGGCTCGGGCTGCATTGCTCGAAAAGCCGTCGAGGCCCGTACTTTGGTGCCTGCTGGACGAGGCCGTGCTCCGCCGCAGGGTGGGTGGTCCGAAGGTCATGGCCGATCAGCTCCACAAGATCGCGGACATGGCGGAAGCCGGACGCCTACGGCTGCACGTACTGCCGTTCAGCCTCGGGAACCACGCACTGACGGAGGGGCTGCTCTACCTCATGAAGTTCGCTGATGCCCCGTCGATTGCCTACTCGGAGGGTGTGCACACGGGTCATCTGATGGATGATCCGGCGTTGGTCAGCAAATGCCAGACCGCTTACGATCTGGCACTGGGGGACGCCCTGTCGCACAAAGATTCACTGGCCCTGGTAAGAGCCGTAGCGGAGGAATACGCACATGCGTCACAGTGAGCAGGTCATATCGGACGCCGGGCTCCTGCAAGGGTGGCGCAAGTCCACTTACAGCGGCGCCAATCAGGGCGACTGCCTCGAAGTGGCCGACGGATACGCCAACATCCCCGTCCGCGACTCCAAGAACCCCCACGGCCCGGCCCTCGCCTTCCCCGCCGAAGGCTGGACCGCGTTCGTCTCCGCGGTGAAGAATGGGCGCATCACCCCGTAACGCGAACAGCCCTGGCCCGGGACCCGGTTGTCAGGGTGTTCGGTCTTGCTCTGTTCCCTCCCGGAGAGGTGCATACATGACGACCGCCGAATCCACCGCGCCCCACGACATACCTACGCTCCTCTCAGCCATCCGCGCACGGCGCCAGGACCTCGCCGACACCGGGCTCCGGAGCGACCGGGACAACACCGATCCCTCCGACAACCTGGCGCTCCTCTCGGAGCTGGGCGCCGCCCGCATACTCGTACCCGCCGCCTACGGCGGTCTGTGGGACGGGACGGCACTCGGCGGGATCGGCGCTTTCACCCGCGCCATCGCTGAGATCAGCGCCGGCGACGGCCCCACCGGCCAGAACTGGGCCACCACCGGACTCGTCAGCCGCGAGATCTTCGACGAGAGCAGCGCCCTGCCCGAGGAGACCCGCAAGGAGCTGGCCGACCGGCTGCTGAACAAGGGCCTGAGGCTCGTCGCGTCCAACGCCGAGACGGGCGTGAACGGCAAGGTCACCGCCCGGCCCGTGGACGGCGGCGTGATCCTCAGCGGGACCAAGTCCTTCAACACCAACAGTGGCGGCCTCGGGATCGCCAACGTCGGATGCGTCCTGCAAGGAGAGCAGCCCGGCCCGCATCACGTGCTGGTGGAACTGGGCCACCCCGACGTCGAACTGCACGGCGACTGGGACAACATGGGCCAGCGCGGTACCCGCAGCCAGACCATCACCTATCACGACGTCTTCGTACCCGACGGCTGGCACTATGCCGCGCACACGCCGTCCCCGGCATTCCTCGGCGCGGTGATGCTCCTGCACTCCGGCCTGATGCAGGGCATCGGCGACGGCGCCCTCGACGCCCTGATCCAGTACGTCCGCACGATGAAGCGCGGCGCGCTCCCCCAGTACGCCACCGCGGCCGAGGACCCCCTGATCCTGCGGAGGGTCGGCGATCTGTCGAGCCGGCTGGCCGCATCCCGTGCGCTGCTGTTCGCCGCGGCCGACCGGATCGAGGCCGCCGCCGACGACAACGTTGCCGTTACCTCGGTGGAGTGCTTCCGCGCCAAGGTCGCCTGCGTGGAAGCGTCCCTTGAGGCAGCCGGAAGTATGCACGAGGTGACCGGAGCACGCAGCACCTCGAACGCGTACCGCCTCGACCGCTTCTGGCGCAACGCCCGCACGTTCGCCTCGCACGACCCCATCGATGCCAAGAACGTCTACGTCGGCATGTTCGAGGTGACTGGTGAAATGCCGCCCCTCTCAACGATCTTCCGCTTCTGAAAATCAACTGGGCCGTCACAGGGAAAACCGCTCCGGGCGGAAGTCCGCCAGCATCGCCTCTCTCTTCCCGCTGACGATCTCCGAAGCGAGCAGTCGGCCGATGACCGGGCCGAGCGTGATGCCGCTGTGGGTGACGGCCTCGTAGTAGCCCGGCACCGACGGCACCGCTCCTACTGAGGGGAATCCGTCGGCCGGGATGGGCCGGTTGGAGATCCGGGTCTCGGTGATGCGGGAGTTGCCCAGCTCGGGAATGACGTGCCGCGCCGATTCGTGGAGCAGCCGGGCGAGTTCCGCCGGCTCCTCGCCGGTGTCGATGAGTGCGTCGATCTCGCGGCTGTGGAGGACCACCGAAGCGTCTCCGTCAGGGCGGATCTCGATGTGCGGCGCGTGCATGGCCCGGCGGACCGGGACGTGGGCACAGCTGATCCGGGTGACGGCGCCGGGTTCGTGGCGCATCGGCAAGTCCCGTGCGACGAACCCGGCGACGTGGGAGGCGCGGGGACCTGCCGCGTTCACGACGGCGTCGACGTCGAGACAGCTCCCGTCGGACAGAGCGACCGTCCTGACGCTCCCGTCGGCGCCGGTGCCGATGTCACGGACGGCCGTGCCGGACCGGAGCTCGGCGCCCGATGCGACGGCCCGGCCGACCAGGCGGCCGACGAGATGACGGCCATGCACCCAGGCTTCGTCGGGGTAGAAAACGACCGGAACCTCGCCGGGCAGCGTGAGAGCGGGTTCGAGGCGGCGGCGCACCTCTGCCCCCGTGGACACCTCGACCCGGTAGTCCCAGCCGGTCAGTAGTTCGGCTGTTTTCAGGAGCTTCGTCTCCGCTGCGGCATCGTCCGCCCAGCGCAGGTGGCCGCTGGGATGCCACCACGAGTCCGGCCCGATGGTCCTGGCAAGGTCCCGGTACGCCGCCATACCCGCGACGTTCAGGTCGAAGTAGGACCTGCGCGCGGTCTTGTTGCTGGCGTTGACCCACGAGAAAGACCAGTTGGTGACGGATTCGCCCGGCCGGCCCGCATCGATGAAGACCACCCTGGCGCCTTGCCGGACCAGGTTCCAGCCCACGCAGGCTCCGAGGATGCCCACTCCGATGACAGCAACACGTTCAGGTCGCTCCATGGAACCGATCCTAGGGATGCGCGCGCCGAGCCGCTCGGCCCAGCAGCTCGTTAATACCCGGAAATATCCGCATTGCTGGCATTATCGTCAGGCAGTCGACCCGTCCCGGAGAGCCCGGGCAGCAGCCCTGAGGAGACGCTCTGATGTCAGCGGACGAGCCAGCCGCAGACCAGCAAGCCGCCCTGCTCGCCGATCCGTTCGGGCCGTTGCGGAGCAGGGGCTATCACCTGCTTCTCGTCGTCACCGGGCTCTTCGGTGTCGTGCTCTCGGCCGGTGCCTACGGCTTTCTGGAAGCCGTCCACTACCTCCAGGAGGCCGTCTTCACCGACCTGCCCCACGGGCTCGGGCTTGACAGCGTTCCTGTCTGGTGGCCGGTGCCCATGCTCGTCATCGCCGGGCTGCTGGTCGCGTTGACCGTGCGGTATCTGCCGGGCAACGGCGGTCATCAGCCCGCCGAAGGGCTCAAGACCAAGGGCGCCGCCCCCGCCGCCGAGCTGCCCGGCATCCTGCTGGCCGCTGTCGCCTCCCTCGCGTTCGGTGCGGTCATCGGGCCGGAGGCGCCCATGATCGCGCTGGGTGGTGGTGTCGCCCTCTACGGGTTCCGGCTGCTGCGGCCCGGATCCACCGCGAGGGAGCAGGGACTCGTGGCGGCGGCCGGCAGCTTCGCGGCCATCAGTGCGCTGCTGGGTTCGCCGCTGGTGGGGGCCTTTCTGCTGATGGAGGCTTCCGGGCTCGGCGGGCCGATGCTCGGGATCGTGCTCGTACCCGGGCTGCTGGCCGCCGGGATCGGCTCGCTGATCTTCACCGGGCTCGGCACCTGGGCCGGTGTCGGCGCCGGAACGCTCGTCATCCCGAACCTGCCCCATGTGGAGCGCCCCGACATCGCCCAGTTCGGCTATGCCCTGGTGATCGGGATCGCCGCCGCGACCCTCGGTGCGGGGGTCCGCCGCATGGCGCTGCGGCTGCAACCGGGCGTGAACCGGCGGCGGATGGTGTGGACACCGGTGATCGGCCTGGCCGTGGCGGGGCTGGCCATCGCGTACGCCGAAGGGGCCGGGAAGGCAACGTCCGACGTGCTGTTCTCCGGGCAGAGCGCGCTGCCGCACCTCCTGCTCAGCACCACCTCGTACTCCCTCGGCGCACTGGTGCTGCTCCTCGTCTGCAAGAGCCTCGCGTACTGCGTGTCGCTGGCGGCCTTCCGCGGCGGCCCGATCTTCCCGGCGCTGTTCCTCGGCGCCGCGGGCGGGATCGCGCTGTCGCACCTTCCGGGGCTGCCGTTCGTCTCGGCTGCCGCGATGGGGATGGGTGCGATGTCGGTGGCCCTGCTCCGGCTGCCGATGACCTCCGTACTGCTGGCCACGCTGCTGCTGGGACATGACGGCCTCACTGTCATGCCGCTGGTGATCGTGGCGGTGGTGGTCTGCCATGTCGTGTCGGCACGGCTCAACCCGCCGCCGGTGGAGGGCGAGGCCACCCCGGCGGGCACCCCGGCGGCGGCCCCGTCCTCGCCCTCGGCCGCCTGACCCGACGGGGCCACGGTCAGCAAGGCTTCAGGCCGGCCGGCGGTGCTCCTTGGCGCCCTCCCAGACCGTCAGAAACGCCAGCCGCAGGCATCCCGCGAGCGCCGGGTGCTCGATGAACAAGGTGGTGGTGGAGCCCGCGCCGGCCACCGGGTCGGGCATGTCGCACAGCACCAGAGAAGAGTCGGCGACAACCAGCTTCAGCGGCAGTTCGGGGGTGAAGCGGGCCTGCTCCCCCGCGTCGGCGAAGCGCCGTATGTGCTCCACGGTCCCGGGGTTGTCCAGCGCGTCGTCGAGGTAGATGGCACGGACCGTGCCGCCCGCCCGGTGCAGCCGGCGGACGACCTTGATGCCTTCGGTGTTCTCCTCGGGGGCGACGAACGGGGGCTTGCAGAAGGTCAACAGCTCGTGCTGGGCCTGCTGCTGGATGTCGGCGAAGCGCTCGGCGATCGCCTTCGGATCGCGCAGGATCTCGATGTAGTCCAGCGGGTCGGTGTGCACCCGCCCGTCGGACCAGAGCGGCTGCAGCACGGCGGCCAGCCCCTCCGAGACCCGCTCCAACCGGTCCACGGACTCGCGTTGAAGAGCCATCAGGCGGGCCACGGCAAGCTCCGGGGTGACGGCGGAATATGTGGCGACCCGCCCGGGGTGGGTGGTGACCAGCCGACGCCGTACCAGTGCGTCCAGGACGTCGTAAACCCGCTGGCGCGGTACGTCCGCCTCGCGGGCCACCTCGGCGGCCGTGTACGAATCACGCCTGATGAGGCCGAGATAGACACGCGCCTCGTACCGGGCCAAGCCGAGCGCCACCAGATCGCTGATCGGTCCTTCTTCCAACTCCATGGCAAGACAAGGTATATGCCAAAGAGCACGGGTCGAGGGAAAGGCTTTACCAACGCCCGGTAGCCACTTGGGCAAGCAGTTGAATAGCTTTCTATTAGCCACCACTCAACGGGGTGGCAGTAGTCGAGCGAACAGCGCCACCCTCAGGATCCGCGACGTTCTGTCCGGATAAATTCCTTGTCATGTGCGTTGTCATGCACTTGACATGAATGCCCCCGGATGTCCGTTCGGACACCCAACCCCCCACGGAGGGCAGCTCCTTGCAGTCTCATCGAAACGGCCTGTTGCGTCGCGGCGCACCGGCCCTGTTGTCAGCAGTGGCACTCATATCCGGCGGCCTCCTCGCCGCCTCCCAGACGTCCGCGTTCGCGACGACGGGCTCCGCGGCACCGGCATCGACGGTGCACACGCACCGGCTCTGCTCACAGCCGACCAAGCCCGGCTACATGGCGTGCAACGCCGTGGCCCGCACCGACATCAAGCAGCAGAAGTCGCTCGGCCACAACGCCGCCCCCTCCGGCTTCGGCCCCAGCGACCTACAGTCCGCCTACAACCTCCCCAAGGACGGCGGCTCGGGCCAGACGGTCGCGATCGTCGACGCCAACGACGACCCCAACGCCGAGGCGGACCTGGGCAGTTACCGGTCCCAGTACGGTCTGCCCGCCTGCACCACCGACAACGGCTGCTTCAAGAAGATCGACCAGGACGGCAGCTCCAACTACCCGGCACCCGACGCCGGCTGGGCCGGAGAGATCTCTCTCGACGTCGACATGGTCAGCTCGGCCTGCCCGCAGTGCCACATCCTGCTCGTCGAGGCCAACTCCGCCAGCATGGACGACCTCGGCGCGGCCGTGAACCAGGCCGTCAAGCAGGGTGCCAAGTACGTCTCCAACAGCTACGGCGGCGGTGAGGACGCCAGCGACACGCAGTCGGACGACCAGTACTTCAAGCACCCCGGCGTCGCCATCACCGTGAGCTCCGGTGACAGCGGCTACGGCGTCGAGTACCCGGCCGCCTCGCAGTACGTCACCGCGGTCGGCGGCACCTCGCTCAAGAAGGACAGCAGCACGCGTGGCTGGTCCGAGTCCGTCTGGGGAACCAGCGCGGGCGGCGAGGGAGCAGGCTCGGGCTGCTCGCAGTACGACGCGAAGCCGTCCTGGCAGAAGGACGCCAACTGCGCCAAGCGCGCCGTCGCTGACGTGTCGTCCGTCGCCGACCCGGCCACCGGCCTCGCGGTCTACGACACCTACCAGGCCAGCGGCTGGAACGTCTACGGCGGCACCAGCGCCGCTTCGCCGTTCATCGCGGGCGTCTACGCTCTCGCCGGCGCCCCCGGCGCGAGTGACACCCCCGCCTCGTACCCGTACGCCCACACCGGCTCCCTCAACGACGTCACCACCGGGGCCAACGGGTCGTGCAGCGACTACCTGTGCAAGGCGGGCAAGGGTTACGACGGCCCGACCGGTCTCGGTACGCCGAACGGCACCGCGGCCTTCACCAAGTAACCCGCACCACCCGGCTCTGCGCGCACGCGAGGGCCACGCGGTGACCACGGCGACGTGAACACCGCACCGCGAACGCAGCGGGCCCGGACCGGTAATCCCGTCCGGGCCCGCTGTCCTGTCCGAACCCGGGGCGAGGCCCGCGCCGGCGCCCGCCCGACCGGCCCGGCTCGTTCCGCCCCGGCTCAGCCCGCCCCGGCTGATCCCACCGCGGCTCAGCCCAGCGAGTTGCGCAGCCCCAGGTTGCTGCTGAGCAGGCCGCCGTCCACCGGCAGCGTCACCCCGGTGATCCACGCGGCGTCCCGCGACGCCAGGAACGCGATCGCCGCCGCGATGTCCTCCGGCACCCCGACCCGGCCCAACGGGTAGTGCTTCGCGGCCTGTTCGAGGGTCGCCTCCACCCCGCGCGCCGCCCATACGTCCGTGTGGATCGTGCCCGGCGCCACCAGGTTGACCCGGACCCCGCGCGGCGCCGCGTGGCCGGCGAGGGTGCGGGTCAGGCTCGTCAGGCCCGCCTTCGCCGCGCTGTACGCGTGGTTGCCGAAGTCCTGGGCACCGTTGACCGAGCCGACGCTGACGATCGCGCCCCGGCCGCCCGCCGCCGCGAGATGCGGCATGGCGGCGCGCGAGACACGGAACGCGCCACTGAGCGTCGCGTCCAGATCGCGGTGCCAGGACTCGTCGTCCTCGTCCTCGAAGAGCGGCGCGTCGGGCGAGCAGGCGTACGCGTTGTTGACCAGGACGTCGAGTGCGCCGAACTCCCCCACCGCGTACGCCACGGCCGCCTCCACGGCGGACCGGTCGGTGACATCGCAGGTGAACGGCAGCGCGCCCGGCAGCGCCGCCGCGGTCTTCTCCGCGCGGCCGCCGTCCAGGTCGGTGACCAGGACGCGGGCGCCCTCGTCGGTGAAGCGGCGGGCGGTGGCCGCGCCGATTCCCCTTCCCGCGCCGGTGATCAGGACCGCGTAACCCTCGAACCGCCTCGTGATATCCATACGGCGATCATGTCGCCGAGCGCACCGCCCTGACCAGGGCCTGGGCGCGCGGATCGGCGGTGACGCCCTTCTGGAGCGCATTGGTCACATACCCCAGCGCGACCCCGGACTCGGGGTCGGCGAAACCGAGCGAGCCGCCCCGGCCGGGGTGCCCGAACGAGCCGGGGCCGAGCAGCGGGGCCGACGGGCCGTGCAGCATGAAGCCGAGGCCGAAGCGGGTGTTGACGACGAGCACGCGGTCCGGGCCCGACGACTCCTCGCTGCGGGCCAGGGCGAGGGTGGCGGGGGCGAAGAGGCGGTTGCCGTTGTCGACGTGACCGATCATCGCGGCATAGACACGGGCCAGCGCGCGGGCGGTGGAAATGCCGCCGGAGCCCGGGAGTTCGGCGGCGCGGTAGGCGGGGTCGTTCTCGTCGGGGAACGGCTCGATGGCGCCGAAGGCGCGGCTGGTCAGCGAGGAGGGGTCCTGGTACGCCTCGCTGACGGACCGCTTCGGCTTGAGCTTGAGGCCACTGCCGACCGGCGGCGCGGCGACGCTGCCGATCCGGCCGACACGGTGCGCCTCCTCGGCGGGCAGGCCGACCCAGAAGTCGATGTCGAGGGGGCGGGCGATCTCCTCGGCGATCCACCGGCCGATGGTGCGGCCGGTGACCCGCCGGACGAGTTCGCTCAGCAGCCAGCTGTATGTCTGCGCGTGGTAGCCGTGCTCGGTGCCGGGCTCCCAGACGGCCTGCTGGGCGGCGACGGCGCGCGGGCCCGACACCCCGTCGATGGCCTCGGCGGGGGTGAGGGGGCTGTCGATGAGGGGGACGCCGGTGCGGTGGGCCAGGAAGTGCCGGACGAGGGCGCGTTCCTTGCCGCCCGCCTTGAACTCCGGCCAGTACGTGGAGACCGGGGCGTCGAGGTCCAGCTGGCCGCGCTGGTGCAGGAGCAGCGGGACGGCGGCGGCCACCCCCTTGGTCGCGGACCGGACGACCTGGGCGGTGTCCAGGGCCCAGGGCTCGGCGCCGTCCACGTCCTTCGTACCGGCCCAGAGGTCGACGACCTTGTGACCGTCGCGGTAGACGGTGACGGCGGCGCCGCGCTCCGCACGGTGTGTGAAGTTCCGTATGAAGGCGTCCCGGACCGCCTCGAATCCGTCCGCCACTGTGCCCTGGACGTCCACCACGTCGCGCTCCCACACATCTAGCAGTACGCCCGGACTGGCGTACAAGGTCCATGGTGCGGGTGCGGCCTGCCGGTCAGTGCCGGGGGGTGGGTCTTCCGTGTGACCGGAGGGGCGGGCGCCCCTGTGGCGGGATCCCCGCGGCGGGACGGAGGCCTAGAGTCCGTGAAGCCGGACGATCTTGCGAATGAGCGTGCGAGCCCCGGACAGGAAAGCCCGGAGCGGGAAAGTCCCGAGCAGGGGAGCCCCGAGCACGGAAGCCCGGAGCAGGAAAGGCACCGAGCAGAAGAAGCACCGAGCAGGAAAAGCGCCAGAGCAGGAAAGCAGGTCCCGCCATGCCGACTCCATCCGACCGTGTGGCCTCCCCGGCAGGGAAGCCGGGCGGCACCCCGCGGTTCGCGGCGCCCGTGGTGGCCTTCGCCTTCTGGATCACCATGGTGGGGACCACCGTGCCCACGCCCCTGTACCCGCTGTACGAGAACGACTTCAGCTTCTCGCCCATCATGGTCACCGTGATCTTCGCCGTCTACGCGATCGGGGTGGTCGTCGGGCTCCTGACCTTCGGGCGCCTGTCGGACCAGATCGGGCGCCGCCCGGTCCTGATGGCGGCGACCGTGCTCTCCGTCTGCGCCGCCGTGGTCTTCCTGGTCGCCGGGAATGTGCCGGTCCTGCTGTTCGGACGGGTGCTCTCCGGTTTCTCTGCGGCGCTGGTGACCGGCGCCGGCACGGCCGCGCTCACCGAGCTGATGCCGCCCGACGGCAGGGTGCGCCCCGCCACAGTGGCGCTCTTCGCCAACATGGGCGGGCTGGCCTGCGGCCCGCTGCTCGCCGGGGTGCTGGCCGATACGGCGCCCTCCCCGCTGCGTACGCCGTGGGTCGTCTCGCTCGTCCTCGCGGCGCTCGCCCTCGCCGGTCTCGCGCTCACCCCGGAGACCGCGCGCCACCGCACCGGATTCACCTTCCGGTTCCAGCCGCTGCACGTCCCGGCGGAGATCCGTTCGGACTTCCTGCGGTCGGCGATGGTCACCGGGACGGGCTTCGCGGTGCTCGGGGTGCTCACCGCCGTGACCGGGCTGTTCCTCGGTGACGTGCTGCACGACACGGATCACACGCTCACCGGGGCCGTCGTCTTCACCGCGTTCGTCTGCACCGCGCTGGGCCAGCTGCTGATCCGCCGGATCGGGTCCGGGCCGGCGCTGACCGTGGCCTGTGTGGGGCTGATCGCCGCGGCGGCGCTCATCGCGACGGCCATGGTCACCGAGACCCTGGCCCCGCTGATCGTCGGCGCCGCGGTGAACGGTCTGGCGACCGGTATCGCCATCGGCTACGGACTCGGCACCATCACCACCCGCAGCGATCCGGAGCACCGGGGCGCCGCGGTGTCGACGTTCTTCGCGATCCTGTACACGATGCTCGCCGTCCCCTCGATCGGCGTCGGCGTACTGATCCACGTCTCCAGCCTGCGGCCGGCCGGGGAGGTGTTCAGCTGCGCGGTGGCGCTGCTGGCCCTCGCCGTACTGGTGAGCCTGGCGGCCGGACGGCGTACGGGGGAGGGCGGCGGCACCTGATCGCCGCGGGTCTGTCCGGCGTGGACAGGCCCTCTGCTCAGAGCAGGTGTCCGGCCCGGAGACAGGCCCTCTGCTCAGACCGCCGCGCGCGGGTTGAAGCCGAACGGCAGCTCAAGCCGGTGCGCCTGCATCAGCGCCTCGTCCGCGAGGATGTCGCCGGTCGCCCCGTCGCCGACGATCACACCGTCGCTGAGCACCACGGCGCGCGGGCACAGCTCCAGCGCGTACGGCAGGTCGTGCGTCACCATCAGCACCGTCACCTCCAACGACCGCAGGATGTCGGCGAGTTCACGGCGGGATGCCGGGTCGAGGTTGGACGAGGGCTCGTCCAGGACCAGGATCTCCGGCTCCATCGCGAGGACGGTCGCGACCGCGACACGGCGGCGCTGGCCGTACGAGAGGTGGTGCGGGGGCCGGTCCGCGTAGGACTCCATGCCGACCTGGGTGAGCGCCGCGACGACCCGCGCCTCCAGCTCAGGCCCGCGCAGCCCGGCGGCGGCCGGGCCGAAGGCGACGTCCTCGCGGACCGTCGGCATGAACAGCTGGTCGTCGGGGTCCTGGAAGACGATGCCGACGCGGCGCCGGATCTCCGCGAGGTTGGCCTTGGCGACCGGCAGCCCGGCCACCGAGACCGTGCCGGCGCCGCCGGTGAGGATGCCGTTGAGATGGAGGACGAGCGTGGTCTTGCCCGCGCCGTTGGGCCCGAGCAGGGCGACCCGCTGGCCGCGCTCGACGGCCAGGTCGACCCCGAAGAGCGCCTGGTGGCCGTCGGGGTAGGCGTACGCGAGGCCGGCGATCTCAAGGGAGGGCGGTGCGGTGCGGGTCGTAGTCACAGGGTCCATCCCAGCAGACAGACGCAGAGCGCGGCGACGGGGAGTGCCGCGGCGGACCGCCACTGCGCTCCCGACGCCGTCACTTCGTCGATGACCGGCATGGTCCCGGTGTATCCCCGGCTGACCATGGCCAGATGTACGCGCTCGCCCCGTTCGTAGGAGCGGATGAAGAGCGCCCCGGCCGACTTGCCGAGCACCCCCCACTGCCGTACGCCGCGTGCCTCGAAGCCGCGTGAGCGGCGGGCGATCGACATCCGGCGCATCTCGTCGGTGATCACGTCGCCGTACCGGATCATGAAGGACGCGATCTGCACCAGCATCGGCGGGAGTTTCAGCCGCTGGAGCCCGAGGAGCAGCGAGCGCAGTTCGGTGGTGGACGCGAGGAGTACGGACGCGGCGACGCCGAGCGTGCCCTTGGCCAGGACGTTCCAGGCGCCCCAGAGTCCGGGCTCGCTGACCGAGAGGCCCAGGACGTGGACCTGATCGCCGGGGACGACGAACGGCATGAGCACCGCGAAGGCCACGAACGGGATCTCGATGAGCAGCCGCTTGAGGAGGAACCCGGCCGGGATGCGGGCCACGGCGGTCACCCCCGCGAGCAGCACCGCGTACAGCGCGAACGCCCACATCGCCTCGCGCGGGGTGGAGACCACCACGAGCACGAAGGTGAAGACGGCGGCGAGCTTGCAGTGCGGCGGCAGGTCGTGGACCGGGGAGTGGCCGTGCCGGTAGAGCTTGTGCGCGTGACCGGCGCCCATGTCAGACGGCTTCCGCGTTCGGGCCGGCCGGGGCGGCCTGCGTACGGCGGCGGCGGACCGCCCAGAAGACACCGCTGCCCACGACGACCGTGGCGCCGACCCCGATCAGCCCGGCGAGACCGCCGGAGAGCCGGGCGTCGGAGATGTCCTTGACGCCGTACCCGGCGAGCGGGGAGTCCCCGGTGCGGTGCGGCTGCTCCTTGGCGTCGATGCCCTTGTCGTGGGCGACCTTCTCCAGGCCGTCGGGGCTGGCGGACGCGTAGAAGGAGACGAACCCGGCCAGTACGAGGGCGGTGATCAGCCCGATGCCCCAGATCCTGCGGGTGGACCGGGTGGACCGGGCGGACCGGGCGGCGGCCGGGACGGGCTCGGCCGCGGGCGCGTCGATGAGTTCGCCGCCGACCCGGAGCTTGAGCGGCGCGGTCAGGCCGCGGGCGCCGTAGACCAGGTCGGGGCGGACGGCGATCACGGCGCCCACGGTGAGTGCGGTGATCGCGGCCTCGCCGATGCCGATGAGGACATGGACACCGACCATCGCGGTCAGCACCTTGCCGACCGGGACATCGGTGGTGCCGCCGAGTGCGTACATCGCGGTGAAGGCGAGCGCCGCGCACGGTACGGAGAGCAGCGCGGCGACGAAAGAAGCGGCGGTGATCGAACTGCGGCGGCGGGGCAGCACCTTGACCAGACCGCGGAAGACGGCGTACGCGACGACGGTCGTCACGATGGCCATGTCCGTGATGTTCACCCCGAGGGCGGTGAGCCCGCCGTCGGCGAAGAGGATGCCCTGCATCAGCAGGACGACGGAGACACAGAGCACCCCGGTGTACGGGCCGACCAGGATCGCGGCGAGCGCGCCGCCCAGCAGATGGCCGCTGGTGCCGGCGGCGACGGGGAAGTTCAGCATCTGCACGGAGAAGATGAACGCGGCGACCAGGCCGGCGAGCGGCGCGGTCCGCTCGTCCAGCTCACGGCGCGCGCCCCGGAGGCTCACGGCGATCGCGCCCGCGGCGATTACACCGGTCACCGCCGATACGGGGGCGTTGATGAATCCGTCGGGGACATGCATGTGGTGACTCTCTCCTCGCGATGGCGCACCGGCGGTGGTGAACCGTTCGATGATAGAGCCTTGTTGCGAATGGTTCGCAAGAGCGCCTCAGTCCCAGCTGCGGCGGCACAGCGGTGGCCGGGCGGTGGCATCCCTGTCAAAATATGGGACATTAGATGAAAATTAGGCCCAGAAGGTTACCCGTGTGCGCATGTCACCGGATCGCTGGACCACTGATCAAGGGAGCGCTCATGTCCCCCGCCGTCGAGGTGCCCGTACGAGGTCATGTGGTGACGGACGTCCCCGGCCAGTGGTCGGTGGTCTACGTCGCGCTCCAGTACGACCCCGAGGGCGATCCCGGCGCCGTGCGCTTCCTCTTCCCCGGCGGCCGCGAATGGGTCTTCGCCAGAGAGCTGCTCGAATCGGGGCTGCGGACGCCCCGGCGCTCGGGCGACATCGGGATCTGGCCGTGCGGGCGGGCCCAGGTGGTCCTTGAGTTCTACTCGGCGGCGGACGGGGTGGCGGTGGTGCAGTTCGACAACGCGCCGCTGATCCGGTTCCTGCGCAGGACCCATGCGGCGATCCCCCAGGAAACCGAACGGGCCGAGCGGGCCGCCCGCAGGGAAGCACTCCGCGAGGAGGCACCGCAGGAGCAGCAGGAGGCCCCCCATGCCGTGGGGCATGGAGGGCCGCTGCGGACCTGAGCCGGACAGGTCTTCCCGGGAAGACCTATGCGTCGATCAGCTCCCGCTGTGTCCGCTCCTCGATGTGCTTGTTCAGGCCCTCGCCCTCGACGTCCACATTCGGCAGTGCCCGGTCCAGCCAGCGCGGCAGCCACCACGCCCGCCTGCCGAGCAGCGCCAGGACGGCGGGCACGATGGCCATCCGTACGACGAAGGCGTCGAAGAAGACCGCGATGGCAAGGCCGAAGCCGATCATCTTGATCATCGAGTCACTGGCTCCGATGAAGCCGGAGAAGACCGCGATCATGATGACGGCGGCTGCGGTGACCACGCGCGCCCCGTGCTTGAAGCCGGTGACGACGGCCTGCCCGGGGCTCTCCCCGTGCACGTACGCCTCCCGCATCCGGGTGACCAGGAAGACCTCGTAGTCCATCGCGAGACCGAAGACCACACCCACCATGAAGATCGGCATCATCGACATGATCGGGCCGGTCTGCTGGACCCCGAAGAGCGAGCCGAGCCAGCCCCACTGGAAGACCGCGACGACTGCGCCCAGGGCGGCGACCACCGAGAGCAGGAAGCCGAGCGCCGCCTTGAGCGGCACCAGCACCGAGCGGAAGACCACCATCAGGAGCAGGAACGCGAGCCCGACGACGAGCGCCAGATACGGGACCAGCGCGTCGTTCATCTTCTGCGAGAAGTCGATGTTCATCGCGGTCGCGCCGGTGACCAGCACCGTGGCGCCGGTCTCGGACTTGACCTGCGCACCCGCGTCACGGATGGAGTGGACCAGGTCCTCGGTCTTGACCGACGAGGGCCGGTCCTTGGGGATGACGCTGATCGTCGCGGTGTCGTGCGCCTTGTTGTAGAACGGCTTCGCCACCGAGACCACGCCGTCGAGCTTGGCGATCTTCCGGTGCACCTCGTCGACCGCTGCCGTACCGCCGCTGACGCCCTTGACGTCGACGACCGTCGTCAGCGGACCGTTGAACCCGGGGCCGAAGCCGTCGGAGAGCAGGTCGTACGCACGGCGCTGGGTGGTGTTGGTGGGCTGCGCCCCGTCGTCGGGCAGGCCCATCTGCAGTGAGGCGGCCGGGATGGCGATGGCGCCCAGGCCGATCACACCGACGAGCAGCACCAGAACGGGGCGGCGCAGCACGACGCGCGCCCAGCGGGTGCCGCCGTTGGCCTTGACCTCGGCGCCCGGCACCGGCGGGTTCTTGCGGGCCTTGCGTCCCACCACGCGCTTTCCGGCGAAGCCGAGCAGCGCGGGGATGAGGGTGAGCGCGATGAGGACGGCGATCACGACCGTACCGGCCGCGGCGAAGCCCATCTTGGAGAGCATCGGGATGTTCACGACGGCCAGGCCGACCAGGGCGATGACCACGGTGAGCCCGGCGAAGACCACCGCCGAACCGGCCGTTCCGACCGCCCGGCCCGCGGCCTCCTGGGGTTCCCTGCCCTCGGCGAGTTCCGCGCGGAAGCGGGAGACGATGAACAGCGCGTAGTCGATACCGACCGCGAGGCCGATCATCATCGCCAGCGTCGATGTGGTGTTGCCCAGGTCCAGCACATTGGCCAGCGCCGTGATCGTCGAGACACCGATGCCGACGCCGATGAGGGCGGTCAGCAGCGGGAGCCCGGCGGCGATCAGCGAGCCGAACGTCACGATGAGCACGATCGCGGCGAGCACGACACCGATGATCTCGCCGGGGCCGGTCTCCGGCATGGCCTGGAGCGCGTCACCGCCGACCTCCACCGTGTACCCGTTGTGCTGCGCCTTGTCCACGGTGTTCTGGAGCGAGTCCTTGGCCTGGTCGGTCAGCTCCATCGAGCTGACCTTGTAGGACACCTGGACGTAGACGGTGCTGCCGTCCTTGGAGACGGCCTTCGCCTGGTAGGGGTCCGTCACCGAAGAGATCTGGTGCGAGCCGGAGCTCAGCTCCCCCTCGACCTTCTTGACCTCGGCCTTGTTCGCCGCGGATGTCATCTTCTCGCCGGACGGGGCCTTGAAGACGACCCGGGCGGTGGCGCCGTCGGCGCTCTGCCCGGGGAACCGCTGCCCCAGCAGGTCGAAGGCCTTCTGGGCCTCCGTGCCGGGTATCGAGAAGGAGCTTGCGGTCGCGGTGGCCGCTGAGGAGGCGCCGAAGCCGGCGAGCGCCAGCAGCGCCACCCACACCAGGGCGACATAACGGCGGCGCCGGAAGGCGAACCGTCCGAGCTTGTAGAGGTACGTGGCCACGAGGGCGTCTCCCGGTCAGGTCGGGTGGAAAAGGGCGTAAGGAACCAGCCCGACGACGAGAGCGGCGTGTCAGGTGGAGAGATGTTCAGGTGTGTCAGGCGATGGCTCAGATGGTGGTCATGGTGAACACCGGTCGTTGATACGGATCACGGGGTGACCGTGATCGGTGGCTGGGCGCCGAGAGCGGGGAGTACCACGGCGTCCAGATAACGGGAGAGGAATGCCTGGTCGACAGGCTGCTCCTCCAGTAGCTGACGGGCGACGAAGGCGCCGACCATCATGTGCGGGACAAAATGCAGCGCGGGGTTGCCCGCGCTGATCTCGCCACGCTGCACCGCGCGGTACAACATGCGGTTGAGCCCGGTCACCTCGGGTTCGATCAGCAGCTCGCGCAGGGCCTGGAAGAGATCCGGGTTCTCATGCACGGCATGCATCAGACCCCGCATCAGGGCGGAGTTCCGCTCCATCTCGCAGTCGTCCTCGCGGGCCACCATGACCTGGAAGTCCCCGCGCAGGGAACCGGTGTCGACCTGGTCGATACGGACAGGCTTGTTGTGCCGCAACGCCCTGACGACCAGTTTCGGCTTGCTCCCCCACTGGCGGTAGAGGGTGGCCTTGCTGGACCGCGTACGGGCGGCGACGGCGTCCATGGTCAGGGCTTCGTAGCCGACCTCACGCAGCAGATCGAGGGTGGCCGCGTACAGCTCACTCTCGCGCTCCGGCGTCAGTCTGCTTGCCATCCCCGGCCTTCCCGAGCGAAACGGTTTCGTACACCACGACGGTACGCCGGGCCCGAGCGAAACGACAACGTTTCGCTTGTGGACTCGATCACGCTTGTCGGACCGGCATAAGAAGCGGGATGAGAAGCGGCACAGGAGGCGGCACGAGAGGCGGCATGACACGTGCCACCCGCCGCACGGGAGGTGCCGGTGGCCGGAGGGGCGGCGCCACGAGTTGCCGGGCCTCCTCAGCGCGGAAAGCATTGAGGGGTGAGCCAAGCCGATGCGGGAGACGCCGCGTACCTCCGCTTCCCGAACCTCCAGGGCGATCTGCTGTGCTTCGTGACCGAGGACGACCTCTGGGTCGCGCCCATCGACGGCGGCGCCGGGCGCCCCGAGCGCGCCTGGCGGATCACCGCCGACCGGACCCGGGTGGGCCAGCCGCGGTTCTCCCCCGACGGCGGGCACATCGCGTACACGTCCTGGCGCAGCCTCGACCCGGAGATCCATCTGGCCCCCGTGGACGGCGGCCCGTCCCGGCGGCTGACGTACTGGGGCTCGCTCGACACCCGGGTACGCGGCTGGACGCCGGAGGGCGACATCCTGGCCGTGGCCTCGCACAACCAGCCGTTCTCGCACTTCAGCTGGGCCTACACGGTGGCCACCGATGGCTCACCGGGAGCCAAGCTGCCCTGGGGCCCGGTCCATGACATCGCGATCGGTGACGTGGCCGGCGAGCGCCGCACGCTCCTGCTCACCGGCACGCCGCCGCACGAACCGGCCGCCTGGAAGCGCTACCGGGGCGGCGCCACCGGCCGCCTCTGGCTGCACGGCGAGCGGCTGCTCGCCGGGATCGAGGGGCATCTGGCCTGCCCGATGCTGGTCGACGGCCGGGTCGCCTTCCTCTCCGACCACGAGGGCATCGGCAACCTCTACTCCTGTCTGCCGGACGGCACGGATCTGCGCCGCCACACCGACCACGACAGCTGGTACGCGAGGAACGCGTCCACCGACGGCCACCGAGTGGTCTACCAGTGCGCGGGCGACATCTGGCTGGCCGACGACCTGTCGCCCGGCGCGGTGCCGCGCAAGCTGGAGGTCCGCATCGGCAGCCCGCGCACCGGGCGGCGCGCCTACCAGGTCCCGGCGTCCACCAACGTCGACGGCCTGTCCGTGGACGAGACGGGCCGGGCGAGCGCGGTCGTCGTGCGCGGCAGCCTGTACTGGCTCACCCACCGCGACGGCCCGGCCCGCACCATCACGGACACCCCGGGGGTACGGGTCCGCCTCCCCGAAATGCTCGGCAGCGCGGGACGGATCGCGTACGTCACGGACGCGGAGGGCGAGGACGCGGTCGAGATCGCGTACATGCCACGCGCCAGCGGCGACCTGCCGCCCCGGCGGTTCGCCGCCGGCGAGCTGGGCCGCGTCCAGGAGATGGTCTCGGACCCCGAAGGCGAGCAGCTGGCCATCGCCTCGCACGACGGGCGGCTGCTGCTCCTCACGGTCGCCGACGACGTACCGGAGGAAGTCCTGGGTACCGCCCCGGACGGTGAAACAGCGGGCGGGGAAGCGCCGGAGGAGACCGCGAAGCAGCCCGGGGACCAGCGGCCGGCCGGTGCGGTCACGGAGCTGATCCGTTCCCTCAACGGCCCGGTGCGCGATCTGGCCTTCTCCCCCGACGGCACCTGGCTGACCTGGTCGCACCCCGGGGTCGGCCGCTCGCTGCGGCAGATCAAGATGGCGAAGATCGCCGGGCCGATGTCGCCCACCGTCGTCGACGTCACCAACGGCCGCTTCGAGGACGAGAACCCGGTCTTCACCAGCGACGGCCGCTATCTGGCGTTCCTGTCCTGGCGCGGTTTCGACCCGGTGTACGACGTCCACACCGGCGACCTGTCGTTCCCGCTGGGCTGCCGCCCCTACCTCGTACCGCTCACCTCCACGACACCCTCGCCCTTCGCGCTCTCCCCCGAAGGGCGCCCCGCGGCGGGCGGTCTCGACCCGGCGGACGATCCGGGGGACAGCGCGGACGGCAGCAAGGTGCTGGTCGAGATCGAGGGGCTGGAGAGCCGGGTCACGCCGTTCCCGGTGCCCGCGTCGAAGTACTCCTCGCTCTGCCCGGTCAGCGGCGGCGGCCTCGTCTGGCTGCGCTGGCCCATCTCGGGCGCGCTCGGCGAGACCTTCGTCAACCCGGCCGACACCTCGGGCCGCCCCACACTCGAACACTTCGCCATCGCCAGGGCCCGCAAGGCCGAACTGGTCGACCACCTGGACTGGTTCGCGGTCAGCGGCGACGGCAGCAGGCTGGTGGTCATGGACCTGGGCGAGCTGCGCGCGGTCCCCGCCACCGAGCCCGGCGACAACGACACCACGGCCTATCTCGACCCGCGCCGCATCCTGCACGACGTCGACCCGCCGTCGGAGTGGCGCGGGGCGTTCGACGAAGCGGGGCGCATCATCCGCGCCTACTTCTGGGAGCCGCGCATGTGCGGCATCGACTGGTCGGCGATCCTCGCGCAGTACCGCCCGCTGGTCGAACGGGTCGCGTCCCCCGACGAGTTCGCCGATCTGCTCCGCGAGGTCCTGGGCGAGCTGGGCACCTCGCACGCGTACGTCACCGCCGCCCGCCGCAATGAGGGACCGCCGCACTACCAGCGGGTGATGGGCCTGCTGGGCGCGAACCTGGTGTGCCGGGACGGCGCCTGGGTGGTCAAGCGCATCCTGCCCGGCGACTCGTCGGACTCCAAGGCGCGCTCCCCGCTCGCCGGTACGGGCATCCGCGAGGGTGCCGTACTGACCCATGTCGACGGCCGCCCGGTGGACCCGCTCACCGGCCCGTACCCGCTGCTCGCGGCGGCGGGCGGCACCACGGTCGAGCTGACGTTCAACCCGGCCGGCCGGGAGGGCGGCTCCCGCCGGGTCGCGGTGGTCCCGCTGGTCGACGAGCGCCCGCTGCGCTACCAGGACTGGGTGGCCAAACGGCGTTCTGTCGTACGGGAGTTGAGCGACGGCCGGTGCGGCTATCTGCACATCCCCGACATGGGCGGTTCGGGCTGGGCCCAGTTCAACCGCGATCTGCGCCTGGAGGTGTCCCGCCCCGCGCTGATCGTGGACGTACGGGGCAACGCGGGCGGTCACATCAGCGAGCTGGTGGTCGAGAAGCTCACCCGTACGATCCTCGGCTGGGACCTCACCCGCGACGCCCAGCCCGTCTCGTACGCGTCGAACGCGCCCCGGGGCCCGGTGGTCGCCCTCGCCGACGAGGCCACCTCGTCCGACGGCGACATGATCACAGCGGCGTTCCGGCTGCTCGGAATGGGCCCGGTGGTCGGCCAGCGCACCTGGGGCGGCGTGGTCGGCATGACCGGCCGGCACCGCCTCGGCGACGGCACGGTGATCACGGTCCCGATGAACGCGGCCTGGTTCGACACATACGGCTGGTCGGTCGAGAACCACGGCGTGGACCCGGACATCGAGGCCCTGCGCACCCCGCTGAACTGGGCGGAGGGCCGCCACGGCCAACTGGACGACGCGGTCTGGACAGCGCTCGACCTACTGGCGGCCAGGCCGGCGGCGGAACCACCGGGCTACACGGAGGTCCCGGACAAGAGGCGCCCGCAACTGCCGCCACGGTAGGGCGCCTGCGGGGACGCGCTCATCGCCGTCGGCACCATGCCGATCACACCGAAGGTGGGCAAAATCCAAGCCCGTCCGGCGCTTGAGGACCGGGGGTCCGGGGGCAGCGCCCCCGTGCACACGGTGCCCGCACACGCACCCGCACCCGCACCGCCACGCGAAAGGCGCGCCCCCCGGAAGGGAGACGCGCCCTCTCACGGACCAGGCGTTCAGGAGTCGAACTGGTCCCGGACCTGGTCCGCCGCGTCCTGACCCCGCTCCCGCGCCCGGTCCCCCATGCTCCCGCCGCGCTCGCCCGCACGGGCCTCGTCCTCAGGCCGGGCCATCCGCTCCGAAGCCTCGTCCTGCGCACCGCCCTTCGACTGCTTGCCCTGGTCGGCGAGCTGCTGCGCCTTGTCCTTGAACTGGTCCTTCATACCCATGAGGTTCACTCCCAAGTGAAGTGTGAGGGGATGGAGAGCTGTGCCCTCCAGGCCTCGACCAGACTTACACGAGGGAACATTCGCCGCATTTCGATCAGTTACGCTCCGTGCGCGCCTTCTCGTCCGCCACCCCGCCGGCGCCCACAAGGCCCCTGCCGACCCCGGCGAGCCGGGGCTCGAAGCGCCGCATCTCGCGCTGGCCGACCGTGCCGATCAGCGCCGGCAGATACCCGCGTACGGACTGCATCCCGCGCAGCCACCACTGCGCGTACACGTGCGAGGACCGCCGCTCGACCCCGGCCACGATCCGGTCGACGGCCGGGCCCAGCGGATAGGTGCGGTTGCTCGGCCACGGCAGCCGCTGGCGCAACTCCCGCATCACGTCGTCCTCGTCGGCCCCGCGCACCATGTCCGTGTCCGTCCAGGACAGATAGCCGACCCCCACCCGCACACCCTTGTAGCCGACCTCGGCCCGCAGGCAGTGCGCGAAGGCCTCGACACCCGACTTGGACGCGCAGTACGCCGACATCATCGGCGCGGGCGTGATCGCGGCCAGCGACGCGATCTGCAAGAAGTACCCGCGGCTCTCCATCAGCACCGGCAGGAACGCCCGCGCGGTCACCGCCCCGCCCACCAGATTGACCTCGATGACCCGCCGCCACGCCTCGGGGTCCGAGTCCACGAAGGGCCCGCCGGACGCCACCCCGGCGTTGGCCACGACGATGTCGACCTTGCCGAAGTGCGCCTTGACCTCCCGCGCGACAGCCGCCATCGCCTCGTGGTCGGTGACGTCGGCGTACCAGTGCGCGCTCTCGGTGTGCAGCCGCCCGGAGACCGCCTTCAGTTCGTCCGGCTCCAGGCCGACCAGCGCCACCTTCGCGCCGCGCGCCGAGAGCTTGCGGGCCAGCAGCTCGCCGACCCCGCGCGCGGCTCCCGTGACGACCGCGACCTGGCCCTCCAGGCTGTTCCTGCTCATACGGCCTCCTCCTTGTCCGTTCGCCTGCCGGTGGCCAGGTCCACCGGTACATGTGCGGCGGCCAGTTCGCGCAGCAACGCGCCGACCGCTTCGGGGGCTTCCACCGGTGTCATGTGCCCGACGCCCACCAGCTCGGTGAGTCCGGTGCAGTGCGGCAGCGCGGCGGCCAGCGCCCGTGCGTGCACCACCGGAGTGAGCCGGTCCGCCGTCCCGGCGACCACTGCGGTGGGTACGGCCAACTCCCGTACGCCCGCGTCCAGATCGAGCCCGGCGAGCACATGCGACCAGGCCACCCGCGCGGCCCGGGGGCAGGCGTGCACGATGCGCGCGCAGGCGGCCACCCGGTCCGGGGCCGAACCGGGGCCCATCGTCACGTACTTGAGGATCCGCTTCGATACGGGCGTGACCGGCCCGAACGGGGCGCGCGCCCCGAGCACCGCGCCCGTCAGCCGGGTCCGCAGCCGTCCGGCCCGCAGCGGCACCACTGTCGACTCGGCGATCAGCCGCGAGCTGCCCGTACTGCACAGCAGCACCGCCGCCGCGTGCTCCCGGAACCGGGGCCGCCCCGAGGCCGCCATCATGGTCATCCCGCCCATGGAGTGGCCGCCGAGCACCGCCCGTTCACCCGGGGCGAGAGTGGCGGCGAGCACCGCCTCCAGGTCGTCGGCCAGGAGGTCCGTGGTGTAGCCGCGCAGGTCCGCGCCGGGCGTACGCCCGTGCCCGCGCTGGTCGTACACCACTACCCGGTGATCCCCCGCGAGCTCGCTGATCTGGGCGTCCCAGAACCGGGTCGAGCAGGTCCAGCCGTGCGAGAGCACCACGGCGGGGGCGCCGTCGGGCCCGTACACCTCGACATGGATCCGCGCGCCGTCCGCGGAGACGGCGATCAGTTCCCGCGCTCCGACGCCGCTCACACCGACTCCCGGTCGGCGGCGCGGCCCTGGTCACCGGTTCGCCCCTGGCCGGCGGCGCGGCCCTGCTCATCGGCAGTCCCGCGCTCGCGCTCGGTGACGCGGTCGTGGTCGCCGGTTCGCTGGCGTACCAGCGGCCGGTCGGCCCCGGCCCGTACGACCGCGTACTCGCCGAGGTCCACCCCGCGCGTGGCCTTGCGGAACTCGGCGGTCGTCCCCGGCCAGATCGTGGTGTTGCGCCCGTTGGCGTCGAGGTACCAGCTGGTGCAGCCGCCGGTGTTCCAGACGGTCCGCTTCATCCGCTCCTGGACGCGCACGTTCCACGCGTCCACCGCAGCCGGCCGGGGATCGAGCGCGACGCGTCCGCCCAGGATGTTCAACTGCCGCATGTAGTCCGCGAGATAGCTCAGCTGGGACTCGATCATCAGGATCATCGAGGAGTTCCCGAGACCGGTGTTCGGGCCGATGATCGTCATCCAGTTGGGGAACCCGGCCGCAGTCGCACCGCGCAGCGACTGCATCCCGTCCTTCCACGACTCCGCGAGCGTGGCACCGTCGGCGCCCACCACCCGGTCCGCGATCGGCATGTCCGTCACATGGAAACCGGTCCCGAAGATGATCACATCCGCCTCGGTCTCGGTTCCGTCGGACGCCACCAGCGTATTTCCCCTGATCTCCTGGAGCCCGGACGCCACGACGTCCACATTGGGCTGCGCGAGCGCCGGGTAGTACGAGCTGGAGAGCAGGATGCGCTTGCACCCGATCCGGTACGAGGGCGTCAACTTGGCCCGCAGCGCCGGGCCCTTGATCGACCGGCCGATGTTGGCCCTGCCTATCGACTCGATCAGACCGAGCTCGTTGGGGCGCTTGGTGAAGGCGCTGACCTGGAGCTCTCGTATGCTCCACAACAGCCGCCTGCGGGCGGCGGCGGTGAAGGGCACCTTCCCGTGCAGCCACCGCTCGGCACCGCTTATGGCGCGGTCCATCCGGGGCATGACCCACGGCGGGGTGCGCTGGAAGAGGGTGAGCCGCCCGGCCTCGGGCTGGATCGCGGGCACGATCTGGATCGCGGACGCCCCGGTCCCGATCATCGCGACGCGCTTGCCGCGCAGGTCGTAGCCGTGGTCCCACTGCGCGGAGTGGAAGACCTTGCCCTCGAACGAGTCGAGTCCCGGGACATCGGGCAGCTTCGGGTCGGAGAGCGGCCCCGTCGCCGAGACGACCACGTCGGCGGTGAGCGTCCCCTGCGCGGTCTCGATCTCCCAGCGCAGCTCGCCGGAGTCCCAGCGCATCTTCCGCACCTCGTGGTCGAGGCGGATGTGCGGCCGCAGCCCGAAGGTGTCGGCGACGTTCTCCAGATAGGCCCGGATGTGCGGCTGGCCGGAGAACGTGCGCGGCCAGTCGGGGTTGGGGGCGAAGGAGAACGAGTAGAGGTGGGACGGCACGTCGCAGGCGCACCCCGGATAGCTGTTGTCGCGCCAGGTCCCGCCGACCGAACCGGCCCGCTCCAGGACGACGAAGTCGGTTATCCCCTCGCGGCGCAGCCGGACGGCTGCCCCCAGGCCACCGAATCCGGATCCGATCACCGCCACTCGTACGTGCTCGTGTTCGGCCATGCTGCCGCCTCCCGCAGTGCCCTGACTCTGCCAGTAATCACTGGCACTGTTGGAGAGTAGAGCAGCTTCGTACTCATGGGTAGGGGGCAGGCCCAGGAAAGTTCGCGCCGGTACCGCATAGGCTTCCGCCGTGGCAGAGGAAAGAACGGGGCGCGAGTACCGCATGGAGGAGCTGGCCGAAGCGGCCGGGATCACCGTGCGCACCCTGCGCTTCTACCGCGAACGCAAGCTGATCCCGCCACCGCGCCGCGAGGGCCGCATCGCCTGGTACGACGAGCACCACCTGGCCCGGCTGCGCACGATCTCGGCCCTGCTGGAGCGCGGCCACACACTCAGCGGCATCGCGGATCTCGCCACCGCCTTCGAGAGCGGCCGGGACGTCGGCCAGTTGCTGGGCCTGGCCGCCACCGAGCCGCCGGCCTGGACGGAGGAGGAGCCGGTCCGGCTCACTCCGGAGCAGCTCGCGGACTACTTCGAGGGCGAGGTCACGGCGGAGAACCTGGCATCCGCCCTGGACCTCGGTTATCTCGCCACGGACGGCGACGACATCATCCACATCAGCCGCCGCCTGCTGGACGTATCGGCGGCCCTGGTACGCCAGGGCGTCCCGCTGGCCTCGGTCCTGGCGGCGGGCCACGAGGTCCGCAAGCACACCGAAGCCCTCACGGAGCTCTTCTCCACCCTGGTCCACACCCATCTGAAGGACGAGGACTTCGCGAGCGCGATGGAACGGGTGCGGCCACTGGCGAAGGACGTGGTGGAGGCGGAGCTCTCGATGTCGGTGGACCGGCGGATACGGGCGGAGAAGAGCGACCCGGAGGCGGAGTAGCCGCCGTTACCCGGCATGAACTCTCGTCGACGAGTGTCCGACGACCAGCTGTACGGCCGCGATCCAACTCCCCATCACCGCAGGCCAGATGGCATACGCGCGGCCGAACGGGCCTCCTCCGCGCAGGGCAACCACCGGGCAGCCCAACCCGTCACCTGTGGGACGCCAGAACCACCCACCGCGCACGGAGGCCACGAAGTGCCCACCCAGCCCGCTCAGTTCACCCAGCCCGCTCAGTTCACCCAGCCCACCCGACCCAGCCACCTCACCCGCCTCACCCGCCGCCGGACGGTACGCGCCGTATCGGCCCTGACGCTGGCCATCGGCGCCGGCCTCACCGCTCCCCTCCTCCTCACCGGCCCGGCCGGCGCCGCCACCCCGGCGGCGAGCGCCGGACTCGACGACACCGGGCGGACCATCCGCTACACCGCCGCAGCGGGCCAGACCAACCAGGCGGCCGTCACCGCGTCGAAGGCCGACGGCTCCGCTGATATCGCCTACGTCATCGACGACACCGTCCCGATCGACGCCGGGGCCGGATGCGCGTACCCGGACAGCGCGGACCGGACGAAGGTCCGCTGCACGGTCAGCACGGTGGACAGCCAGGACCCGTACGCGAGCCTGCGGATCGAACTCGGTGACGGCAACGATGTCCTCACCTACGACAACGCCACCAGCCAGACCTACAACTTCGCCTCGGTCGACCTCGGCGCAGGCGCGGACAGAGTGACCGACACCGGTGACGTCGACGGCAACTCGGTCATCGGCGGCACGGGCGACGACGACCTCACGGTGGGCACCGACGCGGTGGCACTCGGCGGCGACGGCGCCGACACGGTGCACGCCGCGGGCGGCGGGGCCGTCGTGCAGGGCGGCGCGGACGACGACACGATCTACGCGGACGGCGACGGGAGCTCCGTGACCGGCGGCGCAGGCGACGACGTGATCCACGGCGGCGCGGGCGACCAGAACCTCTCCGGCGACGACGGCAACGACCGGCTCTACGGCGGTACGGGGAACGACTTCCTGTACGGCGGCAAGGGTGACGACATCCTGTACGGCGAAAGCGGGGACGACACCCTGTACGGCAACAGCGGCAACGACGAGCTGTACGGCGGCCCCGGCAAGGACACACTCTCGGGCGGCCCCGGTACGAACGTCGTCCACCAGGACTGAGCCCCGCCCCGTCGGGCCGAGGGGGCCCGGCCCGGGCCCGGCCCCGTCCCGTCTGCCGTTCCGTCGGCAGCCGGGCGGGGCCGTCGCCGCCGCGCCCTACAGCTCGTACACCGCCGTCACCGGCGCGTGGTCGCTCCACCGCTCGTCGTGCGTGGCGGCCCGCTCGACCCACGCCTTGACCGCCTTCGCGGCCAGCCCCGGGGTCGCCACCTGATAGTCGATGCGCCAGCCGGAGTCATTGTCGAAGGCCCGTCCCCGGTAGGACCACCACGAGTAGGGGCCCTCCACATCCGGGTGCAGCCCGCGCACCACGTCGACGTAGGCCGCGCCGTCCCCGGCGAAGACACTCGTCAGCCACTCCCGCTCCTCGGGCAGGAAGCCGGAGTTCTTCTTGTTGCCCTTCCAGTTCTTGAGGTCGGCCTCCTGGTGGGCGATGTTCCAGTCGCCGCAGACCACGACCTCCCGGCCGTCGGCCGCCGCCCGCTTCCTGAGCCCCTGGAGGTACGGCAGGAACTCCGCCATGAACCGCAGCTTCTCGTCCTGCCGCTCCGTGCCGACCTCGCCCGACGGCAGATACAGGCTTGCGACCGTCACACCGGGGAGGTCGATCTCGGCGTACCGCCCGCTGCCGTCGAACTCCGCGCTGCCGAATCCGATCTGCACCCGCTCCGGCTCACGCCGGGAGTACAGCGAGACACCCGCGCGCCCCTTGGCGGCCGCCGGGGCGTGCACGGTGAACCAGCCCTCCGGCTCGCGGACCTCATCGGTCAGCTGCTGGGGCTCGGCCCGTACCTCCTGGAGGCAGATCACATCGGCGTCGGTCCCCGCCAGCCACTCCACGAAGCCCTTCTTGGCGGCGGCGCGCAGCCCGTTCACGTTTACGGTTGTCACAGTGAGCATCAGGGCACTTTACCGGCCTCCGGTCCCTGACCCCTGGCCTCCGGTCCCCGACTCCGATTGCCGCATAGATGTACTATGCAATGCATGAATATACGACCGGTCCGTTACGACCACCCCGACGCGGTCAAGCTCAACGACCAGGTCCAGCTCGAATACGTCGAGCGCTACGGCGACGACGGCGACATCACCCCGCTCGACGCCACGATGTTCGACCCGCCCGCCGGGCTCTACCTCCTGGCGTACGACGAGAACGACAGTCCGGTGGCCACCGGCGGCTGGCGGAACCAGGACGAGGCCGGGGATCAGGGGTACTCGGCGGGAGACGCCGAGCTGAAGCGGATGTACGTGGTCCGCGAGGCGCGCGGGCTGGGTCTGGCCCGCCGGATCCTCGCCGCCCTGGAGGAGAGCGCCCGTGCGGCGGGCCGGACCCGCATGGTGCTGGAGACCGGCAACCGGCAGCCCGAGGCGATAGCGCTGTACACATCGAGCGGCTACGCGCCCTGCTCGAAGTTCGGCCACTACCGGGAGTACGAGACCAGCCGCTGCTTCGCGAAGCCGCTCACCCCGCCCGCCGGGTGACCCGCGCCCCCGCACAGCGCCGCCGCCGGTAGCTCAGCGCTTCCGGGCGACCCCCACGTAGAACCCGCTCCGCTCCTTCTCCGGCGCGGGCCCGTCCTGGTACCACTCGGTCGCGGTCACCAGCCCCGGCGCGACGAGATCGAGCCCGTCGAAGAACGGCTCGACCTCCTCCCGGGTGCGCATCCGCAGCGAGATGGCGCCCTTGCGGTACGCCGTCCTGGTCTCGTCCTCCAGCTCCGGATGCTGGTCCGCCGTACCGTGCGAGAGGGCCAGACAGCTGCCGGACGGCAGCGCGTCCACCAGGGTGCGGGTGATGCCGTACGGATCCTGGTCGTCGGGCAGGAAGTGCATCAGCGCGATGAGCGACAGGGCGACCGGCCGCTCGAAGTCCAGCAGTTCACGGGCGCGGTCGAGAATCAGCTCCGGCTCGCGCACATCGGCGTGGATGTAGTCGGTGGCACCCTCCGGGCTGCTGATCAGCAGGGCCTCCGCGTGGCGCAGCACGATCGGGTCGTTGTCCGCGTAGACGACCCGGGCGGTGGGCGTGATCGTCTGGACCACCTGGTGCAGGTTGGGCGCGGTCGGGATGCCCGTACCGACGTCGAGGAACTGGTCCACGCCGTTCCCCGCCAGCCAGGCCGCCGCACGGTGCATGAAGGCCCGGTTCCGCGCCGCGTTGGCGCGCGCCTCCGGCGGCAGCTTCTCGCCGACCTGCTGATCGACCGGGTAGTTGTCCTTGCCGCCCAGGAGCCAGTCGTAGACGCGCGCCGGGTGGGGTCTGCTGGTGTCGACCAGAGGCCTGTCGGTCAGGGGCGTGTCACTCAGGGGTCTGTCACTGCCGGCGGTCACGGAACGCTCCTCGGATGTTCGAATCGCTGGGCTCACTGGGCCCCCACGGTAGTCGGGGCCGCCCGGCGGCGCGCCCCGTCAGCAGTCGTAGCGGTGGGCGTACGGCATCCCGGGGCAGGCCGTACAGACGAAGAGGTACACACCGCCGAGGCCCCCCATCACCATGTGGTGCCCGATGTCGTCCACGACGGCCGGGTCGGCGTCCGACCGCAGGAACGGCTCGCGGCTGCCGGGCCGGTGCTCGTCGAGCGGCAGCCAGCGCCCGCCCGCCGGTTCCGATGCCGTGATGCTGAGCAGGTGCTCCATCCGCCGGCCGCAGGAACACCGGGGCCAGGCGGGCCGCCGGGTCCAGCACGGGTATCCGGCGACCTTCGTCTGCAGGACGGTGGCCACGTCGTAGTACGAGCAGCCGAGTTCCTCCTCGATCTGGTCGAACCGTCCGCCAAGTTCGGCCGCGAGAGCCGCCGGCAGGTCGGAGTTCGGGTACTCGACCACGCGCGTCGGACTCACCGTGCAGGGACGGGGCGTGAACTCCTCGTCGCACTCGTACGGCAGCGGCCGGTCTGCGAGCACCCCGCCCGTGACGGTCTCCCGCTCGCTGCGCCAGTACAGCTTCGGCCGTACGGTCGCGGGCCCGTCGTCGTGGATCAGTGCGCACCACGTCACCTGGAGCAGGTCCCGGCCCTCGGGAAAGGGCAGTTCGGGCACGTCGCGTGCGTACAGCTGCACGACCGGCACCATCGCCACGGGGTCGGGCCCGACGACCTCGGTCGGGGTGCGCAGCGGCTTCCAGTGCCCGGGATCCGCACAGCGCGGCCACGGCTCGGCGGCCGGCCAGAGCAGGGGACCGCCGACGGAGCTGTCGTGGACGCCCGGTTCACCGCGCCTCGGATACAGCAGCGTGGTCCCCCGGGCGAGCCCGGCCAACTCCGGCAGCAGCGCTTCCACATCGAAGGGCTGGGTGGCGATGGTGCGGCGCACAGCGCGCTCTCCTCGTGGCTCTCCCGGTGGAGGGCACGTATCAGGGGTCCGGGACTGCCGGGGGCCCGTGTCACGGGGCCGGCGACAGCCAGATACCGCTCCGGAAGGATCCGGGCGGCCTCGCCGAGATCGACGTCGTCGGTACCGCGAGCCGGCGGCGGGCGACACCGACGACCGGGCCGAGAGCGAGCGACTCTATCAACGCCGTTGGGAGCGGGGCGAGTTCACCGGAGAGAACGTACGGCTGGATCCACTGGGCGAAGGCCGAATCGTGGGCGACTGCGCCTCGGACGTCGGCCGGCTGTGGAGTACGGGCTCGGGCAGTGACGCGAGCCCGTACCCCCCGCCCCTTCGCCCCCGATCACCTGCGGGGTCGCCCGGCGGAGCCGCTCATGCGCCGGCCGTCTCCGGCACCCGGGTGCCGGATGCGCCTGATACACCTGATGCGCCTGATGCGATACCGAAGGCCGGGTCGGGCACCTCCTCGGGGCTGATGAGGGTCGACGGGCGGCCGTCGACACCGACCGGGACGTCCCCGTCGATGGTGACGCGGCGGAGCTTGCGCGTGTGCTCGTCGGAGTCGTCGACCCCGTAGTGCTGGGTGGCGCGGTTGTCCCAGATGGCGACGTCACCGGTCTGCCACTGCCAGCGCACGGTGTTCTCCGGACGCTCGATGTGCGACTGGAACAGGTCGACGAGGGCGCGGGAGTCGCGGCCGGTCAGACCACTGATGCGCTGCACGAAGTTGCCGAGGAGCAGCACGCGTTCGCCGGTCTCGGGGTGGACGCGCACCACCGGGTGCTCGGTGAGGAACTTCGTCGATGTGAACACCTTCCGGTACTGGGCGAGTGCCTCGGGCCGGGCGTTGGGGCGCACGGCCACATAGTCGTAGTCGTTGGAGTGGACCGCGCGCAGCGTGTCGGCGAGGGCGCGCAGCGGCTCGGGAAGCCCGGCGTAGGCCGCCGCGGTGCTGGCCCACAGGGTGTTGCCGCCGTAGGGCGGGATGACGACAGCACGCAGGATCGAGAAGGCCGGGTAGGCGGGGACGAAGGTGACGTCGGTGTGCCACTGGTTGGCCCGGCCGCCGTGGTCGGAGTCGATGCCGAGCGAGTAGCGCCCGTCGGCGGACGGGACGGTGGGGTGTGCGACCGGGGTGCCGAGGAGCCGGCCGAACGCCTCGTGGCTGTCCTCGTCCAGGTGGTCCTGGCCACGGAAGAAGACGACCTTGTTGGCCAGCAGCGCGTCCCGGACAGCGGTGACGGTCACCGGGTCGAGGTCGCCTCCGAGGCGCACCCCGGAGATGACAGCGCCGATACGGCCGCCGAGCTTCTGGACGGTGACCTCATCCGCGCCGGACTTCCCGGCGCGGGGCTTCTCGGTGGCGGGCCTGTCGGTGGCGGAGGCGGAAGCAGCGGCGGTGGTTGCCGATGACATGGCGGGATTCCCTTCGAAAGCCAAGATCATCCGGTGATTGATCCTGGAGAGGAAGTAATAGGAAGGCCGAGCGGCGGAGCCGGGGCGGCACAGGGCAGAGAGCCGTACGGGGACTGTGGCGTCGGGAGCGAATCGCGGCCGCCGGACCGCGAAGCCGGCACCTGGGGCCATGGGGCCTGCGGAACTACGGGCCTACGGGGCGATGGGCCCACGGCCTTGAGGGCCTACGGGGCGACGCGGCCGGGCCGTCCGGTCAGACGGCGGTACAGCGACAGCGGTCCGGACACGCCGCCCGCACAGCGGAGCGGGCGGCGTGGGCGGGCCACGCGTCGGGAACGGCCGTCGCGAACATGATCCGGAGATTTCCAGCGCCCTTCCGTCCGCGTCAAGGGCCCTCCGCCTGCCGGACGGTGCGCGGGAGCGGTTGAAGCGGCGTCTGCGCGGGGCCTGCGGCAGCACCGCCGCCGCACCGTGAAATCGCCTCTGAGCAGCGGCTTTTCACCAGGCCGGGCGAGGTGCGCGCACCGTCGCGAACCGGGTCCCCAGCGGCGGGGCGAATTCATGCCGCCGTAACGTTGCGACCGCAGGGCCGTGGAAACGACGAAATCCCGGCCGGACGGAAACCGTCTGACCGGGATTTCATGAACCGCTCCGGGATGAACCCGGAGACGGTCCTTGCGGTGGACCTGTGGGGATTTGAACCCCAGACCCCCTCGATGCGAACGAGGTGCGCTACCAGACTGCGCCACAGGCCCTTGCAACGAGTGAAACTTTAGCACCCCGGCCGGGGTGCTCGGAAATCCGCTCCCCCGCTGGTCACGGAGGCCGGTCCCGGCCGGTCACTCATTGGCCGCGCGCGGCCGGTCCTCGTCCTCGTACTGGTCGAAGAGCGGCGTGCGCCCGCGCTCGCGGGGGCGCCGGGCCGCCGGGTTCTTCCGGTCATCGGCGGGGGCGGGGTCCGGGGTCTCGTCGGACGCCGGCTCGGGCACGCTGGACGAGCGGGCCGAGCTCCAGGTGTCAGGGGCGCCGAGGTCGATACTGCCCGGCGCGCGGGGTGCGACCGGGGCGGTGACGTACGTCGGCAGCGGCACCGGGACGGGCTCCCAGCTGTCGCCCCGGCCCCGGCCGCGCTCACGCTGCTGGTCGACCCACTCCGCGTGGTCCGTCTGCTCGACCAGGGCGCGGCGGCCGGCCTCCTGTGCGGAGACGGCCGGGGCGGGCTCGGGCTCGGGGTGGCGCGCGTCGGTGTCGGCGCGCTGGTCGGCCGCGCCCGCGCCGGGGCGGCGGGGGCGGTTCTCGCGCAGCCGCTGCGCGGCGGCCTCGGCCCTGCGCCGGTCCATCGTGAAGGCGAAGCGGCGCCGCTCCTGGGTCCGCAGGTACACGATGTACGTGCTCAGCAGCACGGCGGGCGCGGCGGGCGCCCAGAGGAGCCCCAGACCGCCGACCGCGGCGACGATCGCGCCGAGGGTGAACGCCATGAAGAGCAGCACGGTGGTGCGTCTGCGGCGCGCGAGTACCTTCAGGCGCCGGGCGCGCTCGGCGGCCGGGCCGTCGGCGGGCCCGGCACGGCGCGCCTTCGGAGCGGGCCGCTCCTGGTGGGCCACGGGCACGTCCGGGTCCTCCGAGGACATGGCGAAAGACCGGACGTCGACGGAACTCGGGGAATCCGTCGCACTGTCCGGCACCGCATCGTCGGGAACGCCCTCACCGGCTGCGCGCTCCTGAAGCTCCCTGGCGTACCGGCGCTCCATTCCCGCCCGTCCGGACAGCAGCCGGATGGCGGTGCTGAAGCGTTCCGTCGGACGGGCCTCGTTCAGCTCGTCCTGCCTGCGGAGCCACATCGGCACCAAGTAGGCGGCCCAGGCCCCGACGATGACTGCGTAGATGAGGCCACTGCTGCTCACCCTCACACCGTAGAGGGGTCCGCATGGGGCCATCTGCCAATTGGCCCGGTGTGTCGCACGATCCGGCTGATATCTCGAACTTTTTTTGTGATTGTTCGGATCAACAGTCTCCGAATGTGGGCGTGTTCACTACGGATGATGCCCGATTGGGCGCCAATTTCGAACACTTATTTTATTTACGGGGTCTTCTGACAAGCTGCCAGGAACACTCCCGGGCAGCTTGCGAACAGACTCACGGCCGCTTCGGTGTCGTCCCCGGACGCGCCCGGCGCCACCTGTTGAGCAGCCCGTCAGGGACTTCTTCGGCGGTCAGCGCGAAGACCAGATGGTCACGCCAGCCCCCGTCGATGTGCAGATAACGCGGCCGCAGCCCCTCCTCGCGGAATCCGAGTTTCTCCACGACCCGCCGGCTCGGTTCGTTCTCCGGGCGAATGCAGACCTCCATGCGGTGCATCCCGACGGTACGGAAACAGTGGTCGACGGCGAGCGCCACCGCGGTCGGCATGACACCCCGCCCGGCGACCTCCCGGTCGACCCAGTAACCGACATGGCCCGAGCACATCGAGCCCCAGGTGATCCCGGCCACGGTCAGCTGCCCGACGAGCCGCCCCTGGTACTCGATCACGAACGGCAGCATCCGCCCGGCGTGCGCCTCCGAGCGCAGATGGCGGACCATCTGCCGGTAGGTGGGGCGCTGCGCGACCGGGCCGCCCGGTGCGGGCGGCGGAACGGTCGCCTCCCAGGGGCGCAGCCAGTCGCGGTTGCGCCGGTTCACCTCGCGCCAGACCTTCTGGTCCCGCAGTTTTATGGGGCGCAGGGCGACGGGGCCTTCTGCCAGTTCCACGGGCCACGGTGAGAGGTTCAGCTCATGCTCCCGGCGGGTCTGGGGTGGTCGCCGCCCCGGATCTGGTCCACGGCGTGCACCAGCAGCCGTCCGAGTACGGCGAGTCCGTCGCGGACCCCGCCGGTGGAGCCGGGGAGGTTGACGACGAGGGTCGTGCCGGCCAGCCCGGCGACGCCCCGTGAGAGTGCGGCGGCCGGGACCTTGGCCAGGCCTTCGGCACGGATCGCCTCCGCGATGCCCGGGATCTCGCGGTCGACGACACGCAGGGTCGCGTCGGGGGTGCGGTCGGTGGGCGAGATGCCCGTACCGCCGGTGGTGACGATGACGTCGTACGCCGCCGCCACCCCGGCGCGCAGCGCCTGCTCGACCGGGTCTCCGTCCGGGACGACCTGCGGTCCTTCGACCGTGAAGCCGAGTCCGGTGAGCGCCTCGGCGATGAGCGGGCCGCCCCGGTCCGCGTAGACGCCGGCCGACGCGCGGTTCGACGCTGTCACCACGAGTGCGGTGTACGCCCGTGCCGTGGGCGGGGTGGTCGGGGTACTCATGCTCCGGTCCCCTCCGGGTCCGGGCGGCGGTACGTGCCGGACTTGCCGCCCGTCTTCTCCTCGACCCGGACGTCGGTGATGACCGCGCCCTTGTCGACCGCCTTCACCATGTCGATCACGGTGAGCGCGGCGACCGTGACGGCCGTCAGCGCCTCCATCTCGACGCCGGTCCTGTCGGTGGTCTTCACCGTGGCGAGGATCTCGACCGCGTCGTCGGCGACGGTCAGGCCGAGCTTCACCCCGGAGACCGCGAGCGGGTGGCACAGCGGGATCAGATCGGGGGTGCGCTTGGCTCCCATGATGCCCGCGATCCGGGCGGTGGCCAGGGCGTCTCCCTTGGGGACTCCCTCGCCCCTGAGCAGTTCCACGACGCGCGGCGAGACGAGAACCCGACCGCTCGCGCGTGCGGTGCGTGCGGTGACGTCCTTCTCCGAGACGTCGACCATGCGGGCCGCACCCACCTCATCGATGTGCGTGAGCCCTTGCTGCTTACTCATTGCTGTGGTGCTCCCGGTCTGGCCTGTGTGGTCAGACACGGTACCGCCACGGCGCCGCCCTCACCCCAGGAGGACCACTTCGAGCTCCGTGCCGGACTCGGCCACGACGGTCTCCTCGGGGATGACGAGCAGGCAGTCGGCGTGAGCGAGAGCCGCGATCAGATGCGAGCCGGAACCCCCGACGGTGGCGACGGTTCCCTTCTCCGCGTCGTACCGGCCGCGCAGGAACTGGCGCCGTCCGGCGGGCGAGCTGATCGCCTTGCCGGTCTCCAGGGTGGCGCGCACCGTCGGACGGCTGACGTTCTTCATGCCCATCAGGGCGCGGATCGCGGGGCGCACGAACAACTCGAACGAGACATAGCTGGAGACCGGGTTGCCGGGGAGGGCGAGCAGCGGGGTGTGGTCGGGGCCGATCGAGCCGAAGCCCTGGGGCTTGCCCGGCTGCATCGCCAGCTTGCGGAAGTCGATACCGCTGCCGTGCTCGTCCTCGTCGCCGACGGACGACAGCGCCTCCTTCACCACGTCGTACGCGCCGACGCTGACGCCACCGGTGGTGACCAGGAGGTCGGCCCTGACCAGCTGGTCCTCGATGGTGGCGCGCAGCGCGTCGGCGTCGTCGGTGACCGCTCCGACGCGGTACGAGATGGCGCCCGCGTCCCGGGCCGCCGCGGCCAGGGCGAAGCTGTTGGAGTCGTAGATCTGGCCCTCGGCGAGCACCTCACCCGGCTGGGTCAGCTCGCTGCCGGTCGACATCACGACGACGCGCGGACGCGGGCGTACCCGCACGGAGCCCCGGCCGATCGCGGCGAGCAGCCCGATCTGCGGCGGGCCGAGCACCGTGCCCGCTTCGAGCGCGAGGTCGCCGGAGCGGACGTCGCTGCCGCACTCGCGGACGTGTTCGCCCGGCCTGGCCTGGCGGTACACGCGGACTTCGCCGCTCGCGCCCTCGGGTGCGCCGCTCGCGGCCCGCATAGTGGTGGCCGCTCCCCCGCCGGTGCCGCCGTCGGTCCACTCGACCGGTACGACGGCCTGTGCGCCGGGCGGCAGCGGCGCGCCCGTCATGATGCGGGCGGCCTCGCCCGGCCCCACCGTGGGCAGTTCGGCCATCCCGGCCGCCACGTCCCCGATGACCGTGAGGACAGCGGGGAACTCCTCGCTCGCACCCTCGACATCGACCGTACGGACCGCGTACCCGTCCATCGAGCTGTTGTCGAAGGGCGGCAGCGAGATCTCGACCGTGACGTCCTCGAAGAGGACGCAGCCCTGCGCGTCCGGCAGTTGCAGCTCGATCGGTTCGAGGGGGCGGACGGCCGCGAGGATGTCGTCCAGATGCTCGTCCACCGACCAGATCGGGGTGTTGCTCACGTGCTACATCTCCTCGGTGACATAACGGCGAAGCCAGGCCTTGAAGTCCGGGCCCAGGTCCTCACGTTCGCACGCGAGTCTGACAATGGCACGCAGATAGTCGCCCCGGTCGCCGGTGTCATAGCGGCGGCCCTTGAAGACGACACCGTGAACCGGGCCGCCCGCCTTCTCGTCGTGGGCGAGCTGCTGGAGGGCGTCGGTGAGCTGGATCTCGTTGCCGCGGCCGGGCTCGGTCTTGCGCAGTATGTCGAAGACCGCGGGGTCCAGGACGTAACGGCCGATGATCGCGAGGTTGCTGGGGGCGTCGGCCACCGCGGGCTTCTCCACCAGGTCGGTGACCTTGACCACGTCCGACTCACCGGTCGGCTCGACGGCCGCGCAGCCGTACAGGTGGATCTGGGCCGGCTCGACCTCCATGAGGGCGACCACACTGCCGCCCTCGCGCTCCTGGATCTCCACCATGCGTGCCAGCAGCGGGTCGCGCGGGTCGATCAGGTCGTCGCCGAGGAGGACCGCGAAGGGCTGGTCACCGACGTGCGGGGCCGCGCACAGGACGGCGTGGCCCAGTCCCCTGGGGTCGCCCTGGCGTACGTAGTGCATGGTCGCGAGGTCGCTGGACTCCTGGACCCTGGCCAGCTTCTCGGCATCGCCCTTGCGGGTGAGCGCCGACTCCAGCTCGTAGTTGCGGTCGAAGTGGTCCTCCAGCGGACGCTTGTTCCGACCGGTGATCATGAGTACGTCGGAGAGACCGGCCGAGACGGCCTCCTCGACGACGTACTGGATGGCTGGTTTGTCCACCACGGGCAGCATCTCTTTGGGAGTGGCCTTGGTGGCCGGCAGGAACCGGGTGCCGAGGCCCGCTGCCGGAATGACAGCCTTGCTGATCCTGGGTGGCAACTGAGTCATACGTAGCACCATATCCGCTGACTTCGAGGCGGAAGATGATGCTCCGGTTAATAGATCCTCATACCCGAGGTTACGAGAGGATTGCGAACTTCCCATGGTGCCCGCAAACTTCGACAAAGCGTCCCTGCGGCAGCAACTCCTGGCCGCGCGAGCCCTCCTGCCCACTGAGGACGTGCAATCGGCCGCCGCGGTTCTCGCCGGGCACGCCGTCGCGCTCCCGGAGCTGGCGCGGGCGCGCACGGTCGCGGCGTATGTCTCGGTCGGCCGCGAGCCGGGCACCCGCCCGCTCCTGGACGCGCTGCGCGCCCGCGGGGTCCGGGTGCTGCTTCCGGTGCTGCTGCCCGACAACGACCTCGACTGGGGCGCGTACGAGGGCGCGGACTCGCTGGTGCCCGCCGGGCGCGGGCTCCGTGAGCCGGACGGCGCACGGCTCGGCGTGGACGCGGTGCTCGACGCGGACGCCGTTCTGCTGCCAGGGCTGGCCGTCGACGGACGGGGGATGCGGCTGGGGCGCGGCGGCGGCAGCTACGACCGGGTCCTCGCCCGGCTCGCACGGGCGGACGCGCACCCCGCCCTGGTGGTGCTGCTGTACGGCGACGAGGTGGTCGCACGGGTCCCGGAGGAACCGCACGACCACCCCGTACAGGCAGTGGTGACCCCGGAAGGAGTCCGCCGGTTCGGCGCATGAACCGGAGGCTCCGGCAGGCGCCGGCGCGCAGCTGTCCCTGCGCGACCGGCGCCTCACGTCACAGCCGGCGCGCCCGCGTCACGGCTTGAGCACCAGGGTGTCGACCGTGCTCCTGTCCACGGCGGCCTTGCTGAACGACCAGTCGAGCAGATCGCCGTTGGCCCACTTGCCTTCCTGGTCGGTGTAGTGCGCGCTGTACGCGTGCCCCGACTCCCCGGTCAGGTTGATCCACTGCGACTTGTCGAGGTCCTTGAGGTTCACGACCATCCGCATCGAGGGGACCCAGACGACGCCGTACCCGCCGGCCGCGTTCCAGCCGGTGGCGTCGACCGCCGCCTCGCCGCCGCCCAGGTTGAACGGGCCGCGGTTGAGCAGCCACTTGAGGATGCCGGGGCCGTCGGTGCCGAGCGTCTGGTTGGTGAGCATCAGCTGGTGCAGCCGGCCCCAGTTCCAGGTGTCGACGTCCTTGCCGAGCTTGGCGGTCAGCTCCCAGCGGGCGTCCTTCATGGCCCGCCCGAGCAGCTCGTCACGGTTGTGGGTGGGCTTGTCCAGACGGGTCTTCGGCGTCTTCCACCAGTCGCTGTCCGGCTTGTCGAGCAGCTTGCGCACGACCTCGAACCAGCGGTCGCCGCCGTCCGGCTGCGCCGAGTCGGCCGAGCGCTCGCCGCACTCCCGTACCAGCTTGTCCTGTTTGTCGGCAGGACCCGAAGCACTGTCGGCGGGCGGCACATTGAGGCACTGGCCCTCGACCCGCAGCTCCTTGGGCAGCTTGTTGCCGAAGGCGAGCTTGAGGATGTTGCGCCAGACGGCGTTGAAGTACGCGGCCGCCGCCGAGTCCGACTCCTGGGTGTAGTCCCAGCCTTCGAGGAGCTTCTGCGCCTGGCGGACGTACGGGTCCTTGATGTTCAGCTTCAGCAGCATCGGGGTCAGCAGCTTGGCGATCTCGCTGCTGTTGTCCAGCTGCATCTTCTGCATGTCCTCGGTCGAGATCTTCCCGCCGTCCCTGGTCTTCGACTCGATGAGGTCGGTGATCCGCCGGCTGCGGGTGCCGTAGCCCCAGTCCTCGGTGATCAGGTACGGGTACTTCTTCGGGTCGATCACGGCCTGGTTGGCGGTGACGATGTAGCCGCGCTTCGGGTTGTACTCGTAGGGCAGCTGATCGAAGGGGATCGTGCCCTTCCAGGCGTACTTGGGGTCCCAGCCCGGAGCGGGCATCGTGCCGTCGTCGCCCTTGGAGCGGATCGGGATGGAGCCGGGCGCCTGGTAGCCGATGTTGCCCTTGGTGTCGGCGTAGATCAGGTTCTGCGAGGGGACGTCGAAGTTCTTGGCGGCGGCCCGGAAGCCGGACCAGTCCTTGGCCTTGTCCAGGTCGAAGACCGCGTCCATGGAATTGCCCGGCTGGAGCGCGGTCCACTTGAGGGCCACCGCATAGCCGTCGCCGCGGTCCGGGGCCGCCGAGGTCACGGGTGCCTTCTGGCCGACCTTCGCCAGTTCGGTGTCCCGGTCGGAGACCAGCGGGCCGTTGTTCGTCTCCCGTACGACGATCTGCCGCGACTTCCCGCCGGCGACCTTGATCGTCTCCTTGCGGGTCGTGAAGGGCTTCTCCTCGCCGTCGTACAGATAGCCGTTGTCGGTGACCTTCTCCAGGTAGAGGTCGGTGACATCGGCGCCGAGGTTGGTGAAGCCCCAGGAGATGTCCTGGTTGTGACCGATGACCACGCCCGGCATGCCGGAGAAGGTGTAGCCCGCGACGTCGTAGTGGCAGCTGCTGGAGATGGTCCGGCAGTGCAGGCCCATCTGGTACCAGAGGGACGGCAGTTGCGGCGCCAGGTGCGGGTCGTTGGCCAGCAGCGGTTTGCCGGTGGTCGTCAGGTCGCCGGAGACCACCCAGGAGTTGGATCCGATGCCGCTGCCGCTCGGGCCGAGCAGCGTCGGGATCTTGTCCAGGGTGTCCGAGAGGGACGAGAGCTGCGACTGCATGCCCTGGACCGCGCCGGTCGCGGTGTCCGAACCACCCACGGTGCCGCCCGGGTTCGCGTCCTGGTCGAACTTCCCGGTGACCGGGTCGATGCCGCCCTGCTGCACGATCGGCTTGTTCCGGCTGTACGGGTAGGACGGGTACAGGTCACTGATCTGCTGGGCGCTCAGCCGCGAGGTCATCAGCGAACGGTCGATCTCGTCCTGCATGTTGCCGCGCAGGTCCCAGGCCATCGCCTTGAGCCAGGCCACCGAGTCGACGGGCGTCCACGCTTCGGGCTTGTAGTCGTTGGTGAGGTTCAGAGCCGCGTACTCGACGGAGATCTGCTTGCCGTCCTTGCCCTTCAGATACGCGTTGACCCCGGCCGAGTACGCCTGGAGGTTCTTCTTCGTCTCCGGCGACAGCTTGGTGTCGTACTCCTTCTGCGCGACCCGGTGCCAGCCGAGCGTGCGCAGGAAGGAGTCGGTCTTGACCTGGCTCGATCCGAACATCTCGGAGAGCCGGCCGGACGTCATGTGGCGCCGGACGTCCATCTCGTAGAAACGGTCCTGGGCCTGGACGTAGCCCTGCGCGCGGAAGAGGTCGGCGTCGGTGTCCGCGTAGATCTGCGGTACGCCGTAGCTGTCCCGCTTGACGTCGACGTTGCCCGAGAGGCCGGGGACCTTGATCTCACCGGTCGTCTGCGGAAGGGACGCCCGCACGGTGCTCACGCCCCAGTACGACCCGTACCCGATGCCCGCAACGAGCGCCAGCACCACGACGATCACGATCAGCCTGGCGCGACGCCCTTTCTTCTTACGGGATTTCGTGCCGGATTTCGTGCCGGAAGGGACGGCTGTGGTGGTGGCGGCGGGCATCGCTGTCCTTCGAGGGGCAGGGTGGTCTGTAGGTCCGACGGAGCGCTGGAGCAACCATAGGCGCAGCGCCTGTGCGTTACGGACGCGGTATCCCCAGCGGCATCGCACAAGTAAGCGAAGCGTCAAGGAAGCGTCAAGGATTAGGTAGGGTAACGAAGTACTTGCAGCGTACGAGGGAAGGAACGGCCACTGACTGTCCACCATCTCAACGAGCTCCTGCTGATCTGCTCACTCGTCCTGCTGATCGCCGTGGCCGCCGTGCGCATCTCGTCGCGCAGCGGCCTCCCCAGCCTGCTGCTGTATCTCGGCATCGGGATGGCGATAGGCCAGGACGGCATCTTCAACGTCAAGTTCGACAACGTCGAGATGACCCAGGTGATCGGCTACGCCGCGCTGGTCGTGATCCTGACCGAGGGCGGCCTGGGCACCAAGTGGAAAGAGATCAAACCGGTCCTGCCGATGGCCGTCGTGCTGTCGACGGCCGGCGTCGCGGTGAGCGTGGGGATCACCGCCGCCGGCGCGCACTACCTGGTCGGTCTCGAATGGCGCCAGGCCCTGATCATCGGCGCCGTGGTGTCGTCCACCGACGCCGCCGCCGTCTTCTCCGTCCTGCGCAAGGTGCCCCTGCCGGCCCGGATCACGGGTGTACTGGAGGCCGAGTCCGGCTTCAACGACGCCCCGGTGGTGATCCTGGTCATCGCGTTCTCGACGGCCGGTCCTGTCGACCACTGGTACGTACTGATCGGCAAGATCGCCCTGGAGCTGGCGATCGGCGCCTCGATCGGCCTCGCCGTCGGCTGGCTCGGATCGTGGGGGCTGCGCCATGTCGCGCTGCCCGCCTCCGGCCTCTACCCGATCGCCGTGATGGCCATCGCGATCACGGCGTACGCGGCCGGTGCCATCGCGCACGGCAGTGGATTCCTCGCCGTCTATCTCGCCGCGATGCTGCTCGGCAACGCCAAGCTGCCGCACTGGCCGGCCACCCGCGGGTTCGCCGAGGGTCTCGGCTGGATCGCCCAGATCGGCATGTTCGTCCTGCTCGGACTGCTGGTGAGCCCCCACGAGCTGGGCAGCGACTTCTGGCCCGCGGTGATCGTGGGCCTGGTCCTGACGATGGTGGCGCGGCCGGTCTCCGTACTGCTGAGCCTGGCACCGTTCCGGGTGCCCTGGCAGGAGCAGACCCTGATGTCGTGGGCCGGGCTGCGCGGAGCCGTCCCCATCATCCTGGCGACCATCCCGATGGTGTCCGGCATCGACGGCAGCTCCCGGGTCTTCAACATCGTCTTCGTGCTCGTCGTCGTCTACACACTGGTGCAGGGGCCGACGCTCCCCTGGCTGGCCAGGAAGCTCAGCCTCGGCGACGGCGCCGACGCCGCGGCGGACCTGGGCATCGAATCGGCACCCCTGGAGCGGCTGCGCGGGCATCTGCTGTCGGTGGCGATCCCGGAGAAGTCCCGGATGCACGGCGTCGAGGTCGGCGAGCTGCGGCTGCCCAAGGGCGCCGCCGTCACCCTGGTCGTCCGGGACGGCACGAGCTTCGTACCGCAGCCCTCGACGGTGCTGCGGCGCGGGGACGAACTGCTCGTGGTGGCGACCAATCCGGTGCGCGACGCCGCCGAGGCACGGCTGCGGGCGATCGGCCAGGGAGGCAAGCTGGCGGGATGGCTCGCGAGTAGCGGTACCATGAACCGATCGGCTTGACCCGATTGACTTGATTGACCTGATCGACCAACTCTGCCTGATGCAGAGCTGGCGCGACCGTATGGCGGTCGAGGCACCCCCCGTCGCGGTGCGTGCGCGGTATCCGCGCAGGAGTTCCGCACGACGAAACGGCCCGGCCTACCGCAGTTCCGCGCAAGAGGACAGCTCTCGGCAGCTCCCGTACGCATGCCTTCGTATGCCTGTACACCAAGGGGAGTGCTACCAGGCGGCAGAAAGGCTAGGCCGTGGTGTCCGCGGTCTCCGAGACCCGTCCGGGGTACGGGCAGTTGTTGCGCACACCTGGCGCATGGACGTTCCTGCTGCCCGGTTTCGCCGCGCGGCAGCCCTTCGCGATGCTGACCATCGGCATCGTGCTGCTGGTGCAGCACACGACGGGCTCGTACGGAAACGCAGGCATCGTCGCCGCTGTGACGGGTGTCTCCATGGCGCTGTTCGCGCCGCAGAGCGGCAAGCTCGCCGACCGGCTCGGACAGCGCGCCGTGCTGTTCCCCGGTGTCCTCGTGCACGCCGCTTCAGTGATCACCCTGACGGTGCTCGCGATGGCGGGCGCGCCGCTGTGGGCGCTGTTCATCGCCGCTGTGCCGACCGGTGCGTCGGTGCCGCAGGTCGGCCCGATGGTCCGGGCCCGCTGGGCCGCGAAACTGGAGGGCTCGCCCCTCATGTCGACGGCCGCCGCCTTCGAATCGGTGACGGACGAGTTCACCTTCGTCATCGGCCCGGTGCTGACGACCGCACTGTGCACCGGGATCCACCCGGCGGCCGGGCTGATCACCGAGGCCGCGCTGACCCTGATCGGCGGCCTCGTCTTCGCGGCGCAGCGCCGGACCCAGCCGTCCGTCCGCGTACGTGACAACAGCCACACCTCCGAGCGGCACATCTCCGCACTGTCGGTGCCGGGCGTACGGGTGCTCGCCGTGGCGTTCCTCGGGATCGGCGCGGTGTTCGGCGGTATGCAGGTCTCACTGACCGCGTTCGCCGAGGAGATCGGCCGGCCCGGTGTGAACGGCGTGCTGTACGGGGTCTTCGCCGCCGGCAACATGCTCGCGGGCATCGTCTGCGGGGCCATCGCCTGGAAGATCGCGCCGAAGTCCCGGCTGCTGGTCGCGTACACCGCGCTGGCCGTCACCGCGTCCGGGCTCTGGGCGATGCACACGGTGCCGCTCATAGCGGGACTCGGACTGCTGGTCGGACTCTGCATCGCACCCGCGCTGATCAGCGGATACACCCTGGTGGACACCCTGGTGCCGGCTTCGGCGCGCACCGAGGCCTTCACCTGGCTGACCGGTTCGGTGGCACTGGGGCAGGCCGCGGCCGTATCGGTGGCGGGCGAGCTGACCGACTCGTTCAGCTCCAGCGCCGGATTCCTGGTGCCGATGGGCGGGACCGTACTGGCACTGCTCACCCTGCTGGCGCTGCGGTCGCGGCTGACGCCCCGCGACGCGGGACCTGGCACGGAACAGGGCACGGAGAAGGACACCGAGCAGGGCACGGAACAGGGCTCGGAAGCGGGCCCGGAATACGACACCGCGCGGGGCGCCGGCCGTGGCATCAAGCGTGGCGCAGGGCGTGGGATGGGTCACCGAGTGCCGGTCTCAGTGGACTGATCCAGCGGAATACGTCACTATAGAACGTCGTTAGCACTCACTGAGTGAGAGTGCCAGGAGGAGCAAGTGCCGACCTATCAGTACCAGTGCACCGAATGCAGCCAGGGCCTTGAGGCGGTGCAGAAGTTCACCGATGACGCCCTGACCGTATGCCCGAGCTGCGATGGACGCCTGAAGAAGGTGTTCTCGGCGGTCGGCATTGTCTTCAAGGGTTCGGGTTTCTACCGGAACGACAGCCGCGGCTCCTCGTCGAGCAGCACGGCGGCGTCTTCCAAGCCCGCCGGTTCGTCGTCGTCCTCGTCGGACTCGTCTTCGGGTTCGTCCGGCTCTTCGAGCTCGTCCGGCTCCTCGGGCTCCGACGCGAAGGCCGGTGCCTCGAAGTCCGGCGGCTCGGCATCGTCGGCGTCCTCGTCGAGCAGCTCCTCCAGCGGCAGCTCCGCCGCCTGATACCGGTTCCCCGGAACCCTGCCGTCGTCCGACGGTGGGGTTTCCGGCATGTCCGGAGTGGCCGGGGCCCGTCCGGAACCCCGGATAGTGTGACCGGCATGGTGAATGTGGCGAACTCGGCAGACCAGGCAACCGCGGGAGACACCGCGGCCCCCACGGCGGACATCGGGGTCATCGGCGGCTCCGGCTTCTACTCCTTCCTGGAGGACGTGACCGAGGTCGCGGTGGACACCCCGTACGGGAAGCCGAGCGACTCCCTCTTCCTCGGTGAGATCGCCGGGCGCCGGGTGGCGTTCCTCCCCCGGCACGGGCGCGGCCACCATCTGCCCCCGCACCTCATCAACTACCGGGCGAATCTCTGGGCGTTGCGGTCCGTGGGCGTACGGCAGGTGCTCGGCCCGTGCGCAGTGGGCGGGCTGCGGCCGGAGTACGGGCCGGGGACGCTGCTCGTACCGGACCAGATGGTGGACCGTACGAAGGCACGCACGCAGACGTACTACGACGGTCAGGCGCTGCCGGACGGCAGCATCCCGAACGTGGTGCACGTGTCGCTGGCCGACCCGTACTGCTCCGCCGGCCGCAAGGCCGCCCTCGCGGCGGCGCGCGGGCAGGAGTGGGAGCCGGTGGACGGCGGGACTCTGGTCATCATCGAGGGGCCGCGGTTCTCGACCAGGGCCGAGTCGCGCTGGCATGCGGCGATGGGCTGGTCCGTGGTGGGCATGACCGGGCACCCCGAGGCGGTCCTCGCCCGTGAACTGGGGCTCTGCTACACGTCGATGACGCTGGTCACGGACCTGGACGCGGGGGCCGAGGCAGGGGAGGGCGTCTCCCACGACGAGGTGCTGAGGGTCTTCGCCGCCAATGTGGACCGGCTGCGCACGGTGCTCTTCGACGCGGTGGCCGGGCTGCCTGCGGAGCAGTCGAAGGCGTGCCACTGTGCGCGTGCGCTGGACGGGGTCGACCCGGGGATCACGCTGCCCTGAAGGGTGGGGCCGGCTGAGGGGGAAGGCCCTGAGCCGTGGGCGCCGAGTGGTGAGGACGGCGGGCATCCGAGCTGAGTGGTGAGGACGGCGGGCATCCGAGGAGATGCCCGCCGAGGCTGCGCGGCGCCGGGCCGGCCGGCCCGGCGCCCGCAACCGCTCGGATCAGGCCGGTGCGGTGACTGCGCCGCCGAGGTGCCGGGCGAAGAACCGGACCGCGCTGTCTGCCTCGAACCTGGGCAGCTCCTTGTGCTTGCCCGAGTTCACGTGCAACGACTTCTCCTTCGAGGCGAAGGCGTCGAACAGCGCGAGACCTTCCTCGCGCGAGATGTGCTCGTCATCCCACTGCAGGTCGAACTCGATCGGGACGGTGATCCGCTTCGCCTTCTCGGCAAGGACATCGGGCCAGTGCTGGCCGAATACCGCGGCTGTGATCCTGGGTTCGACCGCCACCAGCGGTACGCCGATCGCGGTGCCCATGTTGATGCCCCAGAAACCGACGGGACCGCCGGCGCCGATCTCCGGGAGTTCCTGGAGGGCATCCAGGGTCGCCCGGTACTCGGGCACGGCGAGCTGAGCCAGGTGGTCGTTGTAGCGCACGACGATCGGGCCTTCCGGCTCGCCCGCCGCCCTGGCCCGGAACAGCTCGGCGACTTCTTCCTCGTCGTGCGCCGTGCGGGGCCGGTCGCCGTGACCGGGCGCGTCGATGACGGCGACGTGGAAGCCGCAGCCGGTCACCACGCGCTGGGCGCGGCCGGACATCGCGGGATGCTTCTTGTGGTTGCCGCCGCCGTGGGCCATCAGGATCAGGGGCGCGGGCTCGGCGGGGGCGGAGGCCGGCGACCAGAGGACTCCGGGGACTCCGGGGACTCCGGGCACGCCGGGGACTCCGGGGACTCCGGGGACGGTGAAGTCGCGTTCGAGCAGGCCGTTCCGTGACGACTCGGCGGTGAACTGTAGAGATCGCATAGGTGTTGCCTTTCGGGAGTGCCTTGTTGTCGTGGCGCTCCCGGCGACACCTGCGTCAATCGCCTGACCGTGACGGGAGGGGGAGCACCCACGTGGATACGGCGTTCATGGGTCTCACCTCCTCGGGACGGTGTATCGGTCCGGACGGTGTCGCGTCGGGCCGGTGTCGCGGTCGACTGAAAGCTAGCAGCCCGATCGCGGTTCAACCCACCCCTTTTTTTCCGCCCTTTCCCGCTCCTTTCCGCCCCTTCCCGCCAGGGGTATGAGCGCGGGGCAACGGGTCGGCTGGGCAGCGGGTCGGCGGGGCAGCGGGGCAGCGGGTTGTCCACAACTCGCGAGTAATCCACAGCTCTCAGCAGGATGTCGCGGAACGCCGGATCGTGGGAGGAGTTCGCCACGGACTCCTCTGACCAGGCGGTGGTTGCCATGATCCCCATGCCCGTACCTGTCGTATCCGCGCCCGAGCCGCGCGGAGTGCCGCAGTTCGCCCCGCTGCGGGTGCGCCCGGGACGGCACCGTATTCGGCGGGCTCTGGGTCGATGGCGCCGGACGGTGGTGGCGGGACTGGTTCTCGTGACTGCTGCCCTGGCCGCCTGGGCACCTCGCGACGTCGGGGGCGGGGGGCCGTCTATTGCCGTCCGGGCGGAGCCCCGGGCCGACGCTGCGGACGGGCGGGCCCGTGCGCCGGGCGCCTCTGCGGCCTCGGACCGCGCAGCTCCGGTGTCGGCTCCGGTGTCCGCGCCGGTACGGATTGCCGACGCGGCGACCGTACGGCTGCTGGCCCCCGGCGACCACGTCGATGTCATCGCGATCGGTTCTGCCTCGGCCGGTGATGCCACAGCCGACGGCGCCTCGGCGGGGTCAGGTCCGCCAGGAAGCGCCCGAGCGGCGCGGGTGGTCGCGACGGGGGTACGGGTGACCGACGTGCCGGATGCGGGCGCCTCGGACGACGCCTCCCCCGACGCCGGAGCGCTCGTCGTGCTCACTGTGCCCCGCTCGACGGCGACCGCGCTGGCAGGCGCCGGAGCCACGTCCAAACTGGCGGTGACCCTGTGCTGAACGCTGTGCTGAATCCAGTGCTGAAGCCTGCGCCGGCTGTGCTGAACCGTGAGCCGAACAGCACGGATGCCCAGTCATATCCCCTGCGGGAGTGGGGTAATTGGACAGCTTCGTGGTGGTGCAGCGCCTCAGGTGACGGAGCGGAGCGTTCCGCGTCCGGTGCACCCAGGGGCGGGTCAGATGTGGTGCGGCGGCTTCTCGTCGAGGAAGCGGGCCAGATCCGACGCACTGCTCCCGCCGGACGGCCGGTCGCCCCAGCCGTGGTCCGTGTCGTCCGGGGACTGCTGATCGAGCGGATCGTCGAAGACCAGCTTGGACACCGGTTTGGACACCGGCGTGGGCTTCGGCCCGGGCTCCGGTGGCGTCGCGCCGGAGGGGGCCGCGGGGTCGCGGTCCTCGTCGTCACGGGGGCCGGGGCCGGAAGCGGGGGCAGTGCTCATACGGCAAGGGTACGGCGCCCGGCTGCCGTACGGCTCCGCCTGCCCCCACCAGGGCCTGTGCCAGGTGTGGCCCGTCGCCCGCCCTGCCCTTCACCGGTCCTTCGGGTCGAGGTGCCAGAGCCCGAGTACCACCAGAAACGACAGACAGAGGAAACCGGCGCCCCACCATGCGGTGCCGGTGTTTCCCTCCATCCACTCGTTGACGGTGATCGTGAGCGCCCAGAGCTGGCCGATCACGACCGTCATCGCCAGGACGAGCCGGGCGGTCAGCTTGGAGGAGCGTTCAGACTCCTGTTCGCTCCCCGCGCCGGGGCCGGGGCCGGTGTGCCGGATCCACGGGTCGCCGTACCCGCTGGTGGCGCGGATCTGCGGATACCGTTCGGCGAGCGGCCGGTTGAGACGGGGCTCAACACTGCCCGGCCGGTACTCGGGGCGGGGTGGCACGGGCTGCGGTGGTTCGGAGCGCGGTGGTTCGGAGCGCGGTGGTTCGGAGCGCGGTGGTTCAGGCTGCGGTGGTTCGGGCTGCGGTGGTTCGGGCTGCGGTGGTTGGTCGCTCATGTCTGCTCCCCTCTCTCGCGTGTCGCCCCCGTCGCACCGGGACAGCCGATCCGCGCGGTCGACTCCGGCTCCGAGTCCTTGAACTGCCGGCACACCGCGTGCTTGATGTCCTCACCGGAGCGGGCGGTGGCAAGAGCCCAGACACTGCCGTCATCTCTCTCCACGAGGAGCACCAGGGGCAGTCCCCGAGGGGGCGGACCGGCGGTGACCTCACCGGTCCGGGCGTCGAAGGCACCCTCGTGGCAGGGGCAGTAGAGCTCCCCCTCGGCACCGCGGTCCAAGCGCCACAGAACGGCGCAGGCGAGGTGTGTGCAGACGGCGGAGTAGCCGGCGAGGGTGCCGTCCGCGAGACGTACGGCCACGGCACGGTCCTCGTCGCCGGGAAGCGGAAGGCAACGGACTCACCGGGCAGCAACCGGTCGGTGACCTTCCTGGGGGTGGGGGCGGTCTCGCTGTCGCCGTGCCGCTTCAGCACTCCCCCGGCGACACCGAGGCCGCCGACGGCGAGGCCCCCGGAGACGGTGGTGACGATCCGCAGATAGTCGCGGCGCGTGGTGAGCGAGTCCGCGCTGATCCGGTCGTGCAGCGCCTCACGGGCCCCGCCGTTGTCCATCGAGTCGCCACCCGGCGACGACTGGCCGGGCGGTTGCTGACCTGGGGGCTGCTGACCCGGTGGCTGCCGGCCCGGTGGCTGCTGGCCGGGCGGCTGCTGGGTAACGCTCATCGCCCGCCGCCCCCGCTCCCCGCACCACCGGGGCCACCGACACCCGGTGTCTCTCTCACATCGACTCCATTGACCTCGACAACCGGAAGCCCGCCGGGCACCGGCCACTGGACCTTCTCGGCGGGGACCACCATCGCGACGCCGGTCTTGACCACGACATCGCCGAACGCGAAGGAATCGGCGAGCTGGACGCCGGGGCGCTCCGCCTGGAGCTCCTCCAGCGTTCCGTAGAACAGCGCCCCGGTCGGGCAGACCGTGGCGCGCATGGGGGCGAGACCGTACGCGGTGCGGTCGCAGCAGAGGTTGCACTTCAGCGCAATGACAGCAGGGGCAAGGGCAACGGGGCAGGGGTAACGGCGGGCAGAACAAGGGGCGTCACCTCACACATCACAGGCAGCAGTGGTCCCATGGGGGCATGACCGCAGCAGACACCCCGTCAGAGCGCCCTGTTGACGCGGCCCGCACAGCCGGCTCGCACAACCCGGCCCCGCACGGCACACCCGCACACCCGCCCGCGAACTCAAGCTCCGGCCCTGGGGCTGCACCCACCCCTGCACCCGCCCCTGGGCCTGGCTCGGACTCCGACTCGGGCTCCGGCTCGGGCTCCCGCTCCCGCTCGGACTCCGGCTCGGACTCGCTCACCGATGTGGACGGCCTCCGGGTCGGACACGCACGGGTCGCCGGGGAGCGTGCGCTGAGTGGCACCACGGTCGTCCTGGCTCCGCCGGGCGGGGCGGTCGCCGCAGTGGATGTACGCGGCGGCGGCCCCGGCACCCGGGAGACGGACGCCCTCGATCCACGCAACCTGGTGCAGCGCGTGGACGCCGTCGTCCTGACGGGCGGCAGCGCGTACGGGCTGGACTCCGCATCCGGCGTGATGGCCTGGCTGGAGGGGCAGGGCCGCGGCTTCCAGGTCGGGCCCGACCCCGCCCAGGTCGTCCCGGTCGTACCCGCCGCGTGCGTCTTCGATCTGGGCCGCGGCGGCGACTGGCGGGCCAGGCCGGACGCGTCGACCGGACGCGCGGCCGTGGAAGCCGCGGCGGACACGGCACCGGGCACACCGGTCGAGCAGGGCAGCGTCGGCGCCGGTACGGGTGCGGTGGCCGGCGGACTCAAGGGTGGCGTCGGCTCGGCGAGCATCACGCTTGCGTCGGGCGTCACCGTGGGCGCCCTCGCCGTGGTCAACTCGGTGGGCTCGCCGGTCGATCCGCTGACGGGCGTGCTCTACGGCGAGTACGGTCAGGGGCGGCCCGAATACCCCACCGCCGCCGTTCACGAGGAGGCGCAGCGGCAGCTGGCTCTGGCGCGCGAGCGCAATGCGTGCCCCCCGCTGAACACCACGATCGCCGTCGTGGCCACCGACGCCGAACTCACCCGCGCCCAGGCGCAGAAGCTGGCCGGCACGGCGCACGACGGCCTCGCGCGTGCCGTGCGGCCCGTCCACCTCCTGCACGACGGCGATACCGTCTTCGCACTTGCCACCGGCACAGGGCACCGCCCCGACCTGGGTGTCCTCAACGAAGTACTGGCCGCGGGCGCCGACGCACTGAGCCGGGCCGTGGTGCGCGCCGTCCGGGCAGCGGAATCGGTGGACGGCCCCGGCGGGTGGTTCCCGGCCCACCGCGATCTGTACGGGACGGGGGCGGGAACCGATCCGAACTGACACAGCATCTACTGACTTACCGGACAAGTGAGTTGGCGGGGCGCCCGGGAACTTTCCGCACGCCCCCTTCGTTTTGCCGAACGAAGGCCACGTTGTCAGACCCAGGGACTACGTTGAGTTCCGACCCCATGACTTGCCGCGACGGCCTGGAGAGACCTTGAGCCATTCGCATGAGACGACCGAGGAGCACCTCGCGCGACTCCTCGGCCGCGCACTGAACGCTTTCGAGCTGCCCGACGCCACCGTCGAGCGGCTCGGCTTCGCGCTGGCGCACAGCACAGCGCTGCACTCCTCGCACCACAGCTCGGGCGCCGGGCTGCACCGCGAGACGTACCGGCACACGTTCCTCCTCTCCGACGGCACCGATCTGGCGCTGTGGGAGCTGGTGTACGAGACGGGTACGGGTGAGGGCCCGAAGTACGAGCTGTATCCGGGCGAGGCGGAGGCCAGACTCGCCGTGACCCGGATCCGCGGGGCGGACGCCGCCGCGATGTTCCCCGACGACGACCCGGAGGACGATCTCGGGATCCTCACGGCGCTCCAGTCGGCGCCGCCGCCCGCGGTGGCCAGGACGTATGCGGCCGACCGGTCGGCCGACCACGCCCGCCGGGTGCTGCGCCGCGCGGAGAACCCGGACTGCCCCGGTGAGGACGTCGCCCGGCTGCTGCGTTCGGCGTTCGCCCACCAGATCAGCCAGGCCCTCGGCAGCCAGTGCCGGTTCGAGAGCGTCGGCCCAGCGGCCTTCACCCTCTACGAACACGCCTTTCTGCTGCTCGACGGCCGGGAGATCAGCCTCTGGGAGGTCGAGCACACGGCGACGCCCGACGGACGCCATATGTGCGAGGTGTACGCGTCACAGAGCGAGGCCCGCGCGGCGATGGAGCTCCGCGCCCGCGTGCGCTGAGCCCCGCCGAACTCCGCCGAGCCCCGCACCACGGCGGCTCCGCAGGCCCCAGCACCGTAAGCCGAGCACCGCAACCCCCAGCACCGCAGGCCCCGGCACCGTAAGCCCAGCTCGGTGAGCCCCAGCACCGTGAGCCCCAGCCCTTCGGCGTGCCCGGGTGCCCGGGTGCCCGGCCCCCTCGCTCGGCATCCCCGCTCACCCCGTCGTCGGCCGGCCCCCTGCTCCCGCCGCGCGGCCCAGTCGGGCCCCCAGCTCCGCCAGGTAGTCCACCAGCTCGGGCGGGTGGTGCACGGTGAACTCCGCGTCCACCACCGCGAGCCGCAGCCCCAGCCACTCCAGCGAGTCCGCCACCGGCGCCCTGAGCCGGCAGCGCCGTTCGTCCAGCACTTCGGGCGCGCCCATCCCGTTCGGCAGCCGGGCCGCCACGTACTGGGCCGGGGCCTCGAAAGTGACGTCGAGATCCACCGAGAGCTGGCGCCGTGAAAGGGACTGGCTGACGAACTCCGCCGCGTCACCCACAGGCAGCTCACGCGGGACGAACCGCGCCCCGGTCGCGAACGGCCGGCTCACCCGGTCGACCCGGAACGTACGCCAGTCCTCGCGGTCGATGTCGTACGCCACCAGGTACCAGCGGCGCCCGGTGGAGACCAGCCGGTACGGCTCGACCAGCCGCTTCGTCTCCGTACCGTTCCCCGCGCGGTAGCCGAAGCGCAGCCGCTCGGGCCCAGTGGCCGCGCCCGCGATCACCGTCAGCGTGCCCGGGTCGACCGTCGCGCCGTCGCCGCTGGTCAGCGGGATCGTCGCGGCCTGGAGGGTGGCGACCCGGTGGCGCAGCCTGGACGGCAGCACCTGTTCCAGCTTGGCCAGGGCCCGTACGGAGGCCTCCTCGATGCCCTCGACCGCGTGCCCGGCCCCGGCGCGCAGCCCGACCGCGATGGCCACCGCCTCTTCGTCGTCGAGGACCAGCGGAGGCATGGCCTTGCCCGCCACCAGCCGGTAGCCGCCCTCGGCCCCCATCGTGGCCTGGACCGGATAGCCGAGGTCGCGCAGCCGGTCGATGTCGCGCCGGACCGTGCGCCTGCTGACGTCGAGGCGCTCGGCGAGTTCACCGCCGGGCCATTCGCGCGGAGTCTGGAGCAGCGAGAGAAGGTGCAGCAGCCGTACCGGAGTGTCCGTCATGGCAGTCAGGATGCCCCGGAACTGGGACACAGGTTGACCTATATGCCGCCTAACTTCCCCGCATGACCTCAACACCCCAGCCCACCGCGCAGGATGCACCGGTTGCAGAGGATGCGCCGGACGTACGGCACCCGCAGACGGCGCAGGCCGCGCACGCCACACAGGCCGGGCAAGCCGCACAGGCCGCACAGGCCGCGCAGGCCGTCCTCAGGGCGGACCGCCGCCGATGGTTCGCTCTCGCCATCGTGATGACGGCGGCCTTCATGGACCTCGTCGACGTCACGATCGTCAACATCGCGATCCCGTCCATCCAGAAGGACACCGGCGCCTCGTTCGGCCAGATCCAGTGGATCACCGCCGGTTACGCGCTCGCCTTCGCCGCCGGGCTGATCACGGGCGGCCGGCTCGGCGACATCCACGGCCGCAAGAAGCTCTTCCTCATCGGGATAGGCGGCTTCACGCTGGCCTCCGCACTGTGCGGCTTCGCAGCCAACCCCGAAATGCTGGTCGCCTCACGCATCCTGCAGGGCGCGATGGCGGCGCTGATGGTGCCGCAGGTGCTCTCGATCGTGCACGCCACCTTCCCGGCGGAGGAGCGCGGCAAGGTTTTCGGGCTGTTCGGCGCGGTCATCGGCCTGGGCGCGGTCTCCGGCCCGCTGCTCGGCGCGCTGCTCACCGAGTGGAACATCGCCGGTCTGGAGTGGCGCCCGATCTTCCTGATCAACCTGCCGGTCGGGCTGATCGGGCTGCTGCTCGGGCGCAGGTTCATCAGCGAGTCCAAGGCCCCGAAGGCCCTCCGGCTGGACATCGTCGGTGTGCTGCTCGTCGTGGTGGGCCTGCTGATGCTGCTCTATCCGCTGACGCGCGGCCGTGAGCTCGGCTGGCCGATCTGGGGTTACGTCTTGATGGCGGGCAGCGTCGTGGTGTTCGGCGGGCTGGTCGCGTACGAGCGGGTGAAGGCGCGGAAGGACGGTTCGCCGCTGGTCGAGCTGGAGCTGTTCAAGGTGAAGAGCTTCGCGGCCGGTATCGCGGTACAGGCCACGTTCGGTGTGGCGCTGGGCATCTTCTTCCTGGTCTGGACGCTGTACATGCAGATCGGCCTCGGCTGGAGCGCGCTGCGGGCCGGGACCACGGGGATCCCGTTCTCGGTCGCGGTCTCGGCTGCCGCCGGTATCTCCGTACAGAAGCTGGTGCCGCGCTTCGGCCGCAAGGTGCTCCAGACGGGCGCGCTGCTGATGGCGGCCGGACTGCTGCTCTACATCTGGGAGGCGGACCGGTACGGGACGGCGATCGCGTCCTGGCAGATGGCGCTGCCGCTGGTGGTCATGGGGATCGGCATGGGGCTGATCGTCGCGCCGCTGACGGACGCGGTGCTCGCGGACGTCCCGAAGGAACACGCCGGGTCGGCCTCCGGGCTGATCAACACCGTGCAGCAGATGGGCAATGCGCTGGGGCTCGGTCTGGTGTCCGTGGTGTTCTTCGGCTCGATCAGCGACCGGCCGGCACCGAGTGCGGCCGGGCCCGCCTTCGTCCACGCGTTCATGCACTCGCTGTGGTGGGTGGTCGGGGTGCTCGGTGTGATCTTCCTGCTGATGTTCGCCCTGCCGAAGCGGGCGCCCGCGGGCAGCGGAAAGGACATCGGCGCGGACATCAACGAAGGCATCGACGGGGACACCACCCCGGGCATCATGGGGGACGACCTCTACGCGGAGTCCGACGCGGGCGGGCCCCTCGGGGAACCGGCCTCAGCGGAACCGGCGCTCAGCATCTGAGCGAACAGCCGCCGACATGAGTCGGCCGGCATGAGCCGGCCCAGATCCAACCGATCGCCGGACGGCGCCACAGCAGGCGCAGTCCGGCGATCGGCCATCCATCAAGTGACAGCGTGACGGTGCGGGCAGGCGGGCGGGCAGCTCACGCCGCCGCGTCGAAGCCCACGTCGTCGGCCATCTTCTTCAGTTCGAGCAGCGCGTGCTTCTCGATCTGACGGATCCGCTCACGTGTCAGCCCGTGCTCCTTGCCGACCTCGGTCAGCGTCCGCTCCCGGCCGTCGTCGATACCGAAGCGCATCTTGATGATCGAAGCGGTGCGGTGATCGAGCCTGCCGATCAGTTCGTCGAGCTCCTCGCTGCGCAGCAGCGTCATCACGGACTGCTCGGGCGACACCGCCGACGTGTCCTCCAGGAGGTCACCGAACTGCGTCTCGCCCTGGTCGTCCACCGGCATGTTCAGACTGACCGGGTCGCGGGCCCAGTCCAGCACATCGCTCACACGCTGCGGCTTGGCGTCCAGCTCAGCGGCGATCTCCTCGTGCTCCGGGTCGCGGCCGTGCTCGCGGTTGAACTCGCGCTGGACACGGCGGATCCGGCCCAGCTCCTCCACCAGGTGGACAGGGAGCCGGATGGTGCGCGACTGATCGGCTATCGACCGGGTGATGGCCTGCCGGATCCACCAGGTCGCATACGTGGAGAACTTGAAGCCCTTGGCGTAGTCGAACTTCTCGACCGCGCGCACCAGACCCGCGTTGCCCTCCTGGATCAGGTCGAGCAGCGGCAGACCGGCTCGCGGATAGCGGCGGGCCACAGCGACGACCAGCCGCAGGTTGGACCGGATGAAGACGTCCTTGGCGCGCTCCCCGGCGGCAACCAGCGCCTCCAGCTCCTCACGCGAGGCCCCACCCGCCTCGCTCTGCACGGAACCGTCAAGAACCTGCTGGGCGTACACCCCGGCCTCGATGGTCTGGGACAGCTCGACCTCTTTTTCGGCGTCGAGCAGTGGCGTACGTGCGATTTCGTCGAGGTACATGCCGACCAGGTCGCGGTCGGCGATCTCCCCGCCTACGGCGCGAACGCTGCTTGCCCGGTCGGATCGACGGGCGACGGCACGGGTTGCCATGCGTGCTCCCTAACGTGAGTAACGTGATGAGGTCGCGAATCAGTGGCTCGGTGTGGTGCGGAACACCCTCTCCGGTGTCCTGCATCTGATGGAAACAACGACTGGAATCCGGACAGAATTCCCATGACGCGCTCTGTTTTTAGTGATCATGCAGTACCCTGTCCGGCCACCAAGGGAGAGCAGATGCCTGCGCAGGGTACGGAAATGCAGGTCAGGCCTGGCAAGGAGGCGGATCTCCAGGACCTCACCGACCTTTACAACCACTACGTCCGTGAGACTGCGATCACATTTGACACGAATGTCTTCACCCCCGAGGAACGCCGTCCGTGGCTGCTCTCCCACCCTGAAGACGGCCCACACCGGCTGCTGGTTGCGCAGGAGGTACCGTCTGCCCGAATTCTGGGGTACGCAACCAGCAGCGCATTCCGGCCGAAGGCCGCGTACGCCACGTCCGTCGAGGTGACCGTGTACTGCGCCCCCGGCACGGCGGGGCGCGGAATCGGCACGATGCTCTACAAGGCGCTGTTCGAGGCGCTGGCCGACGAGGACGTCCACCGGGCGTACGCCGGCATCACCATGCCCAACGAGGCATCCGCCGCACTGCACGCCCGCTTCGGCTTCACGCCGGTGGGCACGTACCGCGAGGTCGGCCGGAAGTTCGGCGTGTACCACGACGTCGCCTGGTACGAGAAGGAGCTCGGCGGGAGGTAGCCCGGCCCGGCGGGCAGGAACCGGGCTACCTCCCGAGGCACCCCGGCAGGGCAGGCTCTCGACGGCCGGGCACTCTCAACGGCCGGGCAGGCTCTCGACGCGGGCCGCCCCCGGCCCCTGCCCCCACACCCCGATCCCGGCCGGCAGCCCCTACCCGAACTGCACCGACCGCTTCGCCAGCCCCATCCAGAAGCCGTCGATCACGTCGCGCCGGCTCTCCAGCCCGTCCCCCGCCGCCCCGAGCGTCACGAACAGCGGCGCGAAGTGCTCGGTACGGGGATGGGCGAGCCGCCCGGACGGGGACTTGTGCTCGAAGTCGAGCAGCGCGTCGATGTCCTGCGCCGCCATCGCCTCCCGCCCCCAGGCGTCGAACTCGGCGGACCAGCCGGGGACGCCCTCGTGTCGCAGCGCGGCCAGGTTGTGGGTGAAGAAGCCGCTGCCGACGATCAGCACGCCTTCGTCCCGCAGCGGGGCGAGCCTGCGCCCGATGTCCATCAGCTTCCGCGGGTCGAGCGTCGGCATGGAGATCTGGAGTACGGGTATGCCGGCGTCCGGGAACATCTCGACCAGCGGGACGTACGCACCGTGGTCGAGGCCCCGGTCCGGGACGTCCTGGACCGGGTGACCGGCGCCGCGCAGCAACTTCCGTACGTTCTCGGCCAGCAGGGGCGCACCGGGAGCGTCGTACCGCACCGCGTAGTACCGCTCGGGAAATCCCCAGAAGTCATGAACAAGGGGGACTGTCTCGGTCGCACCGAGCGCCAGCGGGGCATCCTCCCAGTGTGCGGAGACCATCAGAATGGCCTTGGGGCGTGGCAGACCGGCGGACCAGTCGGCGAGCTGGCCCGGCCAGACCGGATCATCGGCGAGCGGTGGCGCGCCATGGGAGAGATAGAGGGCGGGCATACGTTCGGGGGCGATGGCGGTCATGGGCGACAACTCCATTAATTGAAGTCTCAAGCACTTACTCGGGACCAGACCTTAGCCGCATCTAGTTTAATATTCAAGAAAGAGTCGTACAGTGGAGCACATGACCTCGGCACCGCCCCCTGACGAACCGCGCTGGCTCAGCGACGAGGAGCAGCGCATCTGGCGCGCGTACCTCCATGCCACCACGCTCCTGGAGGATCACCTCGACCGCCAGTTGCAGCGGGACGCCGGGATGCCGCACATCTACTACGGGCTCCTCGTGAAGCTCTCCCAGGCGCCCCGGCGGCGGATGCGGATGACCGAGCTGGCGATGGACGCGAAGATCACCCGCTCCCGGCTCTCGCACGCGATAGCGCGGCTGGAGCGGAACGGCTGGGTGCGCCGCGAGGACTGCCCGTCCGACAAGCGCGGCCAGAACGCGGTCCTGACGCCCGCCGGTACGAAGGTGCTGGAGCGGACCGCGCCCGGCCATGTCGATGCCGTACGGCAGGCACTGTTCGACCGGCTCTCGCCCGAACAGATCGGCCAGCTCGGCGAGATCATGCGGGTGATGGCCGAAGGACTCCAGCCACAGGGTGAGGACGCGGATCTGCCCTGGCTCCGCTGACGCCTCCACTGCTGAGACGTGCCTGCGGAACCAGGGCAGACTTTCCGTACCGGATCAGACCTCCCGTACGGGGTCGGACGACCTTCCGTACCGGATCAGACCTTCCGACCGGGTCAGACCTTCCGTACCGGATCAGACCTCCCGCGCCGGGCGGCGACCTGGCTCAGTGCGCGATCACCGGGATCCGCACCTCGTCCTCGACCGCGCCGGAGTCCCCGGAACCGGAGCCCGATGCCGTCGGAGTGACCGAGGGACGACCGGCGTTGATGAACGTCAGCGCGATCGCCGAGGCGATCGCGAGGATGCCGACCGCCACCCAGATCGCGTTCGTGTAGCCGTGCACCAGCGCCTGGGCCTGGATCAGCTTCGGGTTGCCGCCGGCCGCCGCGTGCCCCACGAGGTACGCGGTGGTGGCGGAGGCGGCGATCGTGTTGAGCAGCGCCGTACCGATCGCGCCACCCACCTGCTGCGAGGTGTTGACCATCGCCGACGCGACACCCGCGTCACGCGGTGCGATGCCGTGCGTGGCGAGCGACATGGCGGGCATGAACGCCGTACCCATGCCGAGGCCCAGCAGCACCACGCCCGGCAGGATCACCGTGGCGTACGAGGAACCGACCTCGATACGGGTCAGCAGCAGCATCCCGACAGCCGCGACGGCGAAGCCGGGACCCATCAGGAACCGGGCGGGCACCCGGGTCATCAGCCGGGCGCCGATCTGCGTGGAGCCCGTGACCATGGCGGCGACCATCGGCAGGAAGGCGAAGCCGGTCCTGACCGAGGAGTAGCCCTGCACGACCTGGAGGTAGTACGTCAGGAAGAGGAAGAGACCGAACATCCCGATGATGGCCAGGCCGAGCGAGGCGTAGATGCCACCGCGGTTGCGGTCGGCGACCACGCGCAGCGGCAGCAGCGGGGCCTTGACCTTCGACTCGACGGCGACGAACGCACCGAGCAGGACGACGGTGGCGACGAACAGGCCGATCGTGACCGGGTCGGACCAGCCGTCGGACGCGGCGCGCGTGAAGCCGTACACCAGCGAGACCAGGCCCGTCGTGGAAAGCAGGACGCCGGGGATGTCCAGCGGCGAACGGTTGCGGCCGCCCGCGGGCTCACGGATCACGAAGTACGCACCGAGCGCGGCGACTGCGGCGAACGGGATGTTCACGAAGAACGTCCAGCGCCAGTCCAGGTACTCGGTGAGGAATCCGCCGAGCAGCAGGCCCACGGCGCCACCACCACCGGCGATGGCTCCGAAGATGCCGAACGCCTTGGCGCGCTCCTTGGCATCGGTGAAGGTCACGGCGAGCAGCGACAGGGCGGCCGGTGCGAGCAGCGCGCCGAAGACGCCCTGCGCGGCGCGGGAGGTGAGCAGCATCGCCTCGTTGGCGGCGGCACCGCCGACGGCGGACGCCGCGGCGAAGCCGAGCAGCCCGATGACGAAGGCCCGCTTACGGCCCCACAGGTCGCCGATGCGGCCGCCGAAGAGCAGGAGCCCGCCGAAGGCGAGGGCGTAGGCCGTGATGACCCACTGCTTGTTGGCGTCCGAGATGCCCAGGTCGACCTGGGCGTGCGGCAGCGCGATGTTCACGATCGTCGCGTCGAGCACCACCATCAGCTGCGCCAGGGCGATGAAGACAAGCGCTTTCCAGCGATTGGGATCAGGGAGTGATATGTCGGGAGTTTTCGACATGGAAGTTGACATGGTGGTAGCCACCTAGGTGCGGAGAGGTCGGAACGGAAGTCGAGAGAGCCCCCGCGGGCGTGCGCCTCGCGGGTGCGCGTTCAACGCGTGGGCGTTCAACGGGTGTACGTCTAGCGGGTGTGCGCTCCGGGCGTGCGCTTCAGGGGCGTACGCGGGCGTCGGGCATCGAGGTCAGGCGTGCATCGGGCGTCCTGTTCAGGCGTCGTGATCAAACGTCGAGATCGAGCATCGTGTTCAAACAGCGTGCAGGCTTCGGTGTGTTCAAGCGGGTGTTCAAGCTGGTGTTCAGCGTGGGTTCAAGCGTGGAGCCCGGGCATTACGGCTGCGTTACGACGGACGACGCAGGTCTTCAAGAGTCGCCGGTGACCCAGGAAGTACCGTCCGCGCCGAGGCCTGAAGCCCGTCGAGGAACAGCTGCAGATGCCGGTGGACGAAGCGGTCGAGACCCAGGCAGCCCGCGCCCGGCAGTGGCCGGGTGAGCTGGGAGAGGGCGACGAACAGATCCCCGACGGCGACGTCGGAGCGCAGTTGCCCTTCCTCGCGCGCACGGCCCATGAGGTCCTCCACGGACTCCGAGAGCCGGTCGCGCGCCGCCATGATCTCCGTGTCCGCGCGGTCGAAGCCGTCCGAGAGCATCGGGCAGAGCGCACCGATCTTCTCTTCGGCCGCCGCGTGCACAAAACGACGGAGAGCGGCGAAACTGTCGGGTTCTTCGGCGATGGCCGCCTCCACCTGGTCCGCGACGCGGGCCATGACGGAGAGAACCACATGCCGGAAGAGTTCGATCCGGTCGGGGAAGTTGCGGTAGAGCGTGGCGTTGCCGACGCCGGCCCGGCGGGCGATCTCGTCGAGCGGCACATCCGGCCCGTACTCCACGAACATCTCACGCGCGGCCGACACGATCCGCTCCCGGTTGCGCAGGGCGTCGGCCCTGGTGCGCGGCCGGACGGCGGTGGCGGTTTCCACGGCGCTTCCCTTCCCTTTCCCGATATCCCGGTCTGTTTCTGCCGATCCATCCCCGTCCCCGATCAATCGCGGACGGTTCCGGTTCGTTCCCGGACAGTTCTGGTTCCCGTAACCGGGGAGGGTGTCCCCGGTTCGCTGTGACACCGGTTCAAACGGGGAAACGGTCCCCAGTTATTTCCCGCGCCACGTGTGACCCGCATCACGCCCCAAGTGCCCGGAATGTCCCCGATCGGCCCACCCAGCGCGCGCCTCCGCCGTGCCCGACACAGGGTGATCGAACGAGTGCAGCTCGGAACCGTCGGCTGCCGCGGCCCGAAGGCGAAGGCATGCATCAGACCCGCCCCAGGTCGAGCGGCAGCCCCTCAGGCCGTTCACAGACCCCCCGCTACCGGATACGTTCCCCCCGCCGTCCGCTGGCCGTCGTCACCCTGGCCGCGCTCGCACTGGCCGCGCTGACCTCGGGCAGCACCACCCTGATCCAGCGGACCCCGCCGGGCGGCCCCGCGGCCACCACCGGCCGGCTCGCCGTACGCGCCGACTCCGCCGTATCGCTCGGCCCGTGCCGGATCGGCGGCGCGCTGGGCGTCCAGATGTCCGAGGGACTGCCCACCGCACCGGGCTACGCCCGCTCGACCGGCTCCATCCACGCCCTCACGCTCATGGTCGACTTCCCGGACGCGCATGGGTCCGAGCCCGCGATGAAGCGGTACGGCGAGTTCTTCCCGCAGACCTCGAACTGGTACCGCACGAGCTCCTACGGGCGGCTCAACTACCACCCCGAGGCCCCCGTCAAGCGCTGGCTGCGGATGCCGTCGCCGTTCAGCTCGTACGGAATACAGCGGGGCTCCCCCTACCAGCCGGGCTACCGTCGGCTCGCCCAGGACATCGCGAAGGCCGCCGACCGGCAGGTGGATTTCCGCAAGTACGACCTGATCAACGTGCTGGCCACCCCGAACGCGGGCCCTTCCGCGCTGGACACCGTGCTCTCGGTGACGTTCTCCGGCAACGACGAGGCGCCCGTCGCGGACGGCGTCAAGCTCTCCAACATGTCGTTCATCTACAGCCGTCAGGACGACGGATCGGGTTCGTACGACCGCACCGGCTACCGCGTCCTGCCGCACGAGAACGGCCACACCTTCGGCCTCCCCGACCTCTACACCTCCAGCGGCGGCGGCTCGGTCGGGCACTGGGACATCATGTCCGAGGACTGGGGGGCCAACAACGACATGCTGGGCTGGCACAAGTGGAAGCTCGGCTGGCTGGACGACAACCAGGTCAGCTGCGCGTCGACGCCCGGCACCCACGAGGCGGCGCTCTCCCCGCTGGAGGAACGCGGCGGCACCAAGCTGGCGGTGATCCCGATGTCCGAGTCCGCCGCCTATGTGGTCGAGGTCAGGACCCGGGCGGGCAACGACGACGCGGTGTGCCGCCCGGGGGTACTCGTCTACCGCGTCGACGGCGACGTCGACACCGGCCAGGGCCCGGTCTCCGTCCGGGACAGCACCCCGGACAGCGGCGGCTGCACCCTGCGCGCCAATGTGCAGGCCGAACTGTCGGACGCCCCGTACACGGTGGGCCAGACCTTCACCGACGCGGCGCACGGGATCATCATCAAGATCACCGGCAAGGACAAGTCCGGGGACTACCGGGTACGCATCACCCGCTCCTGACGCGCACCTGACGCACCTACGCGCCTGACGTTCCTGAATTCCTGACGCACCTGGCGTTCCTGACGCGCCCTGCCATACCTGACCGACCGCTCCCCCAGCACCCCCCTTCGCGGCGGATCAGTCGGCCCGCGACACCTGCGACACCTGCTCCTGGACGGGCCCGCGCAGCTCGCGCTTGAGCACCTTGCCCGTCGCGTTGCGGGGCAGCGGCTCCGCCCGTACGAAGACGTACGCGGGAACCTTGAAAGCGGCCAGCGTCTCCCCGACATGCGCCCGGAGCACGTCAGGCGTGGCCTCGCTGCCGTCCCGCAGCTGCACCACGGCGGCGACCTCCTCGCCGAGGACCGGGTGCGCGACCCCGAGCACGGCCGCGTCGAGCACATCGGGATGCGCGTGCAGAGCGGCCTCCACCTCGACGCAGTACACGTTCTCGCCGCCCCTGACGACCATGTCCTTGATCCGGTCCACGACGTTGACCCGCCCCTCGTGGACGGTCGCGAGGTCCCCGGTCCTGAACCAGCCGTCCTGGAAGGCGGCCGCGGTGGCCTCGGGGGCGTTCCAGTACCCGCGGACGAGCGCCTGCCCGCGCAGCCACAGCTCACCGATGTCGCCGTCGCCCAGCGCCCGGCCCGACCGGTCCGCGATGCGCACCTCGGTGGCGGGCGTCGGGCGGCCGACGCTCTCCGGGTGGGCGCGGTACTCGGCTCCGAAGTTCGCCAGTACGCCGCCGCAGGTCTCCGTCAGCCCATATCCGTTCCGGGGCTCGATCCGCCCGCCGTGCCGGGCCACGACCGTGCGTACGAGATCGGGCGGGGCGGCGGCACCTCCGGTGCTGAGCATGACCAGACTCTCCAGGCCGTCGCCGCTGCGCTCGGCCGCGTCGAGCAGTTGCAGCGCGGTGGCGGGCACGCCCGCGTAGAACGTGACGCCATGCGCACGGATGGCGGTCAGGGCCTTCTCCGCGTCCCACTTCCGCATCAGGACGAGGGTGCCGCCGGCGGACATCGCCGCGTAAACGCTGGTGAAGGCGGCCACATGGAAGAAGGGGAAGGTCATCAGTGCCACCGGCGCGGGCCCCTGACCGGGAACCGTGCCGCGCGCCAGTGCGGAGGCGGCAGCGTGGTAGAGGGGGTTCATCATGGCGCCGACCTGCGCCAGATGCGTCGCCACCGCGCCCTTGGGGCGGCCTGTGGTGCCCGAGGTGTAGATGATCGTGGCGTCGTCCTCGGGGCGGACCTCCACGTCGGGCGGACCGAGCGCGGGGTCGGCGGCGGGCAGCTCGACGTAGCGCTCAAAACGCTCGTACGCGGTCTCGGTCTCGGTTCCGTTTCCGTTTCCGGTTCCGGTTCCGGTTCCGGTTCCGGTTCCATCGTGGTGGAAGGCGACGATCCACGGCCCCGCGTCCGCGTCCGGCTCCGCCCCCTGCCGCTCGGCCCACGGCAGGACCCGCCCCAGCCGTTCACCGTCGACCAGCAGGACACGGGGCCGGCAGTCGTCCAGGGCGTACGTGAACTCGTCCTCGGTCCACCAGGCGTTGAGCGGTACGGCGACGAGACCGGCCAACTCTGCGGCCCAGAAGGCGATCTGCCACTCGGGATGGTTCCGCATCGCGACCACCGCACGGTCACCCGGCAGGAGCCCGTACACGTCCACGAACCGCCGGGCGAGCGCGGAGGCGGCCGCGAAGAACTCGCCATAGGTGTACGTGCCGCTCTCGGCGACGAGGAACGGCTGGTCCCCGAAGGCCCAGACGGCTTCGACGAACTCCCGCAGGGTGCGGGGCCCACTCGCGTACACCGGAGAACCGTCCTCCGCGGCGACCACGGCGAAGGGGGCGCCGGGAGCACACAGCGTCGCTTCGACGGCGGCGGGGCCGGGGCCGGAAGCAGGAGCAGGGACGGCTTGGGCGGCGGGGTCGTGCGAAGCAGTGGGGGGCTCGGTCTGCGGCACTGAAGTCCCTCTCTAAGCGCTTGCTCAGTCCCCTGGGACGCTATGCCCGCATCTGCACCGGGTCAAGAAGAAGCACACCCCGGCCTCCAGCACCCCACCGCCCAAAGGAAATCCGCGTCACCGCGTCACCGCGTCAGGGTGGCGCAGACCGCCTTCCCGCCGCCGACCTCGTTGCGCACGGCAACGGTACGGGCGAGCCGCTGGACCATCGGCCAGCCGAACCCACCGTTACGCCCGGCCAGGTCGGGGGTGCGGTCCTGCGGATGAGCCGGGCTGGGATCCACGACGGCGACTTCGACACTGCACCGGTCGGCCCTGAGCCGCAGGACGGTCACGCCTCCGGCATGGCGCAGGGCGTTGGTGACGAGTTCGGAGACCAAGAGGACCAGATTCTGCGACACGTGCGCGGGCGGCGCGGGATGCAGCCCGGCGAGAAACCTGAAGGCAGCCTCCCGGGCATCGGCCGCGAGACGCGGCTGACAGATCCAGTCGACGGACTGACGGCCATCGACGTCGACACCGACACCGACACCGACACCGAGGCTCCGCTCGCCGAATTCCTGATGCACCTGATGCATATGACTCACCCGCCTATAGAAACGCCCTTCTTGGCGCGTCTGTTGATCTCCGTGTAGCTGCGCGCTTACCCCAGCCGAGAGGATCCAGCGGAAATGCCCGCCATTCACTCACATGCAGGAACACGCATGGAGCAGAAAGGGCAGGGAACCAGAGACCCCAGCCGCCTGAGGCACGACGGCACCGGGGGGGGCAGCGAACGAGACAGATGCGAAGCGAACCTGGGGCCGACCTAAGGGAGATACCCGGACAAACCACCACACCCTTATCCGCTCCTGCCCTGAGGGGATTGAAACCGCGACCTCCGGGCAGGAGCGGACATTGAACGGGGTCCGCTACTTGGGGAGGCTGAAAGACATGACGCAGACATTCGCTCATGCCGCCACGACTGAGTCGGCACCTGCTGAGCCGGTATCTGCCGAGCCGGCACTTACCGCTGCCGCACCGGCGCCGCCGGAGGTGGGAGATCTCCCCTGGATCGAGGATGCGGGGAAGGTCGCACCGAAGGACGCACGAGCGCTTTCCAAAATCTTTTTCGACCAGCTCCAGGTCCTCGAAGAGGGCACGCACGAATACCAGTACGCCCGCAACACCCTTATTGAAATGAACCTTTCGCTGGTGAGGTTCGCGGCGAGCCGCTTCCGTCACCGCGGCAGCGGCGAGATGGAAGACATCAACCAGGTCGGCACGATCGGTCTCATCAAGGCCATCGACCGGTTCGACCTGTCTCGCGAAGTTGAATTCACTACATTTGCCGTTCCTTACATCGTCGGCGAGATCAAGCGCTTCTTCCGTGACACCAGCTGGGCGGTCCATGTCCCGCGCAGGCTGCAGGAGTTGCGGGTCGAGATCGCCAAGGGGAAGGAAAAGCTGGCGGTCGAGCTCGACCGCGACCCGACCGTCGCCGAACTAGCCAGGCACCTCCAGCTCACCGAGGAGGAGATCGTCGAAGGCATCGTCGCGAGCAACGGCTACACCGCCGGCTCGCTGGACATGCCCAACGAGTCGACCGGCGACGGCCAGGCCACCAAGAGCGGCCGCACCTTCGCCGACGTCCTGGGCGAGGCCGACCCGGCGATGGAGACGGTCGAGGACCTGCACGCCCTGGCACCGCTGCTGAGCAAGCTGGACAGCCGCGAACGCCGCATCGTGGAGATGCGCTTCGGCGAGGAGCTGACTCAGTCCCAGATCGGCGAGAAGCTGGGCATCTCCCAGATGCACGTCTCCCGCCTCCTGTCGCGCATCCTGAAGAGCCTGCGCAGCGGAATGCTGGTCGAGGAGTAACCCGCACCCACGATCCGCACAGCGGTGTGTGGTGCACCCGGTCGCCACCAGCCCCGAGCCCCGGGCACACCACGCACCGCACACTGGGCCTACCCCACCGAGAGGGCCCAGTGGCGTCCCCCTCACCGCCCCGGCCCCGCCACTGAACGGGCCGCGGACGGCGAAGGCAGGACGCACAAGACCCGCCGACTCCGCATCCGGTACCCTGTCGGGGTCGGTCAGTGGCTGACGGCTCGCCTTCGTAGCTCAGGGGATAGAGCACCGCTCTCCTAAAGCGGGTGTCGCAGGTTCGAATCCTGCCGGGGGCACAGTGCATTACCCCGCTGACCTGGGGCTTCTCCCCCAGGAAGGCGCTCTATTCGGCCTCGGACTTCGCGTCCGGGGCCGTTTGCGTGAGCGGACGGAGAGTTGATCTCCGAAATAGCTCCCAACGGATCAGCACCGTCCGACACGGACTCGTCCGCTTCAGTCGGCCGGGCGTCCGTCCCAGAACCGGCGTTCCCAGGAGTGGCGTGCGCTCGCGGCACGAGCCGGGCCGCGGCCTCCGCGATTGCCAGATCTGCCTCGGGGAGCAGGCTCGTGTACGTGTCCGACGTGATGGTGATCGAGGAGTGGCCGAGCATCTCCTGGATGTCCTTCAGGCCGGCACCGGCCGCGTGAGCCAGAGTCGCGGCACCGTGGCGGAGGTCATGGAGCCGGACCGGCGGGAGGGTGATCTCCTCGTACAGGTCGATGAACCGCCTTGTGATGTTGGCAGGGTGGAGTAGTTCGCCGTTCTCGCGGGTGAAGACCCTCCCGGTCTCCACCCAGGCGCTCCCCCACTCCTCGCGGTCCTTGTCCTGCTGGACACGGTGCCGCTTGAGGGCCTGGACCGTGTCGGAGACCGGCGTCTACAAGAACACCACCCGCGGCATCGTCGCCCTGGTCTTCCGGTGCAAGCCGTCAGGAGGATACGAGCGAACCTCCGACGAGTCCTCGGCGGTTGCCTGGCTCACCCCCTCAGAGGTCGAGGACTGCATGGCCGAGGTCTACGCCATCCGCCTCCTGGACGCGCTGGACGGGGCAGGCCCCCACATGCGCAGCCATGACGGGCGCCGGCTAATCAAGACCCTGTGAACACGGACCCGGTGCGTCGGATGAGCCGTGAGGAAGCGGTCCGACTGGTACGGCACCCCATGGAACCGACACCGCGACTGGGGCGGAGGCGGGCCAGCTGCTCGACGTGTTGGTGCGTGTCCTGGCATGTCCTCACGTCAGCGACTACACCTTCTGGGACTTCGAGCCGGGCCTGACGGCGGAGAAGATTGTCGACCGAGCGTTGACATACAGGCCAATCGCTCTCTGAGGCGCTGGGGCGCCCAAGTCGTCCGAGTGGCTGGTGCGGTAAGAGTTTCTCTACTTCATCAAGGCCCGCGCACGGCGCGGGCGCGGGCCGCCGGGCCCGGCCTGCCTCATGTCTCCGCCCCGGCTGGCCGGGCCCGGCGGCCCGCTGCGTGCATGCGGGGAAGGCCAGGAAGACACCCTCTATGGCTTGGGGCGGTCGGCTCCACGGCTTTAGGCAGCCACTTTGGGGCGAGTCTCTAAGATCATGGCCCAACGTCGTGCTTTAACCTCCAAGTCGGACTTTCAAGACCCATCTTCCGTAAAACGGAATCGGGCCGACGTGGGCAATTCGTCAATAGCAGCAATTATACTGCCGACCACTCCACGGCCTCCATCATGGACGAGATGCGTGCCCGAACTACCGGGCGGCGCAACGTGGATGTCAGCAACATAGCTCTTCAGCTGGGAGAGACTCCCAACCGCCTGAACATAGCGAGTCGCAGAAGATTCCATTTCGAGCCGCATACCAACCTCAGCTAGCCTAGGCATCGCTTGGTCACTTACGACCCGCCAGCGCTCTTCGACACTTTCCAGAATGGCGTCATACTGACGCAGCTTTTCCTTAATCTCGTCAAGCAGCTGCTGCATGTCGGACCGGTCCGGATGAACGAATGCCATCAGCTCATCACGCAGGGCACTCTTAACTGGCACAAGAATTGCCAAGAAATTTCGGACGGTGCGCTCACCGAAGCGGATTGCGGCTCGCCGCTCGGCCAGTTCCGCGTGAGTTTCACTAAGTCGACTAAGAACAACGAGGGCGAACGGCACCGCAAACATGAGGCCAGTCAGGCTGGATACCAGGTTGGTGAGAAAGCTGTACCCCTCCCACCAACCTTTTGCGTCACCAGCCAGGCCCACTGCAATCAGCAGACCACCCGTCGCAGGCATGACGACGCAGAGGCGTCTTGTGACTGACGGTGTTTCTCGCCACAAACTGCGCAGACGGTGCAGCATGCCTCCCCCTCGAAGAAAATTGAGCACGCACTTCGCTTACCCGTAAATCGCTAAGCGGCACTATTGGTCGTCAGCTGTGCTTTCTTCGAAACGAAGCGCCATTTCCGCCCTGTCAAGCACATCTTCATAGGTCATAACTTCAACTCGGCTCAGGTGCGAGTTGAAGGTACGCAGTGTCTGATCAATTATCTTCCTACCTACACCCGGAACAAATCTAGAATGCCCCATAACGACCGTTCCGCAGAGTCTGCTCGTATCATATTCCACTCCATGATTATTCCTAAAAGTTTGCTCCATGCTGGCGCCTTGCTGGTCTAGATGCTTAAGATAATTCATAACCTGGCTAGTCGCCTCATGAACCTCGCTCCCGACAATGTGGTGGCTCCTGTACTTCTTGACCAACGACTCGATATTGGACCCCTTGAGCTCGACTATATGCAGCGACCCATTCGCCCCAACGAGCGGAATGTCATGGCGATCCAGCATAGTTAGACTTTGCCTGTGAGCTACTCCAACATATTGGCCACCAAAGAGCCAGTGATGCCGCTCCATCGCCTTCTGCATATCTGTCTCAGTAACACCTTCTCGCACAGCTAGGGTTTTCAGTTCATTCAGAACAGCTCTCCGCCGAGCTATCACTGCCGCCTCGGCAGCAGACAGACCAGCAGTCGTTGCAGTCAACGCAGCGATAACAGCAGAAAGATCCCTATGCTCCGAGAGAGCCGCACCCAACGCGGCCGGGTCAACATCACCATTTTCCAGCAGCGTGAGCATGGCAGTAGACGCTGATGCAGCATCAACGATGCGGTACCTACCAGTGGCCCTAACGTCATCCGACAGGAATGCTACAAGGCGCTCGATTTCGCTATTTTCACATCGCCATTTTTGCGTGGGATTCTCGAAGTCGTACCCGTTATCGCCCAACTTTTTTGGATAGGTGGCGAGTTGAAGCTGCACGTTCCTGACTTCACCTGTATCCGGGTTGCCGAACGTTGAAAGGGTGACTTGCTTGAAGACTCGCGGCCCGTTCTTGATGTCCGCGCTTCGCGTACGAAGAATGAGCTCTCTTCGTCCTCGCGATCCCTGCCCCAGATCCTCATGTCGCCCGAGTCGCTCACAGCAACCGCCCCTCGATGTGAAGGAAATGTGATGAAGGTGTCGTGACTGGACGTTAGCACCAACTCTGTGCACAGAGCACAGGGTTCGCGCACGTCACCATGGCCCAAGTGCAGCGCAACCGCCGCATGACGACAGCAGCATCGACAACGGGGCCAAACGCACGAACGCCCTCCCGGGCCGTCCTGGGGCCGCGGAAGGGCACTCGTTGGTGACCAGCGCTGACAACTGGCGACGACTGCACCGCAGTTCAGAGCGTTGATCGATAAGACGGCCGCAGGTCCCGGCCACCAGTGATCAGTTGTGGCTGAACAGCACAGCACTACGACGGGGCCGAGCACCGGCTGCCTTCTGCTCGACCTGCGTTGAACACTCGTCCACGTGTGGATAGGACTCGGGCCAACCCGTTCCGCGCTCAAGGACGATGCCTCCGGCGGGGGATCGGCCGGCACCGGGTAGGAGGTGGCGCCGTTCCCGGCCGCAGGCACATCGTGGTGAGCGTGGGGAGGTCTCCCATCCCGTCCACCGTCGACCCAGGCAGAGCCGAGCAGACGTGGTCCATGGTGCGTGGGTCGACGGCGGACGGGATGGGAGCTGGGATAAGTGGTGGGCTGAGCGAACGTGCAAGCGCGAGGCCAGCGCTCTCTAGGGGTAGGGGCGGTCAACTCCACTTCCAGGCAAAAGGGTTACCTGTCTATGGAAGACAGGGCGGCGGTAGCGTGCCGTCGACGACACACCACCACCCTTGACCGGGAGGCACTCCACGATGTCTGGCCTCACTGACGTGCCGCGCGAACATGAACCCGAGACCGCCGGCAGTTACAAACCGTGGGTGGGTGATGTCCTGCGTCACCTCGCACACGAAGACCAGCGGCTGTCCGAGGCCGACATGCTCACCCCCCTCCCCGAAGACTTCGTATTGACCTGGGAGGGCGTAGACGCGATCCTCTCCGCCGCTTGGAAAACCGATAGAGAAGAACTCAAATGGACTCTATTCGTTCAAATAGCCCGACAGGTCAGATACACCAGTGACGGTGCATACGTCTTCCACCAACAGTATGGGTCACCTGATCGATACAAGCGGTACGTACGACTTGAGAGTGTTTTCACCGCGGAATCAAATTCCACCTGGGGCAGCCTCGTTGAGGAGGTCATTGAATACCTCAACGACCCAAAACGAGAGTACGGATGGAATTTAGAGCCCGCTCGACAGCACGAGTATGCCAACAGCGTTATCACCTACCGGCGGGACATCGCGACAACGGAGCGCCGTATACGCAGGGCTCTTCTGTCACGGTGGCTCCGGCTGGTACCGCTTGTGGTGATGCTGCTGGTTCTGGCAGTGGTCGGGTGGGGAAACCTGTGGCCGGAAGACGTGCCGGACCTGCGCACGTTCAACATCGTGACCATCGCGGTGATGCTGGTCCTAGTAGTGGTGTTCCTGGTCGGCTTCATTCTGCGGGTGAAGGACGACAAACACGGTGTCCAGTCGGTGTTCCTGCTCCGCAGAGATCTGGAGATAATCCATGACCGATGGATCCTCAACGCCTCAAAGGCGCGCCCCACGAGGGAGCATAGGGACGGCTACCGAGAGCGCCTACCGCGGGTGGTAGAGCGTCTTAGGCGGGATACAAGGTTCTATCGGCGTATTCACAACTGGTTCCAGTGGGGGGTGTTCTTCGCGTCCGTGGGGACCACGGCAACTACGGCTTTCTGGGATACCCCGCAGCCGGGTAAGACGATCCTGATCGTGCTGGGGTCGTTCCTCGCGTTCGCAACCGCGGTGACGGGCTACTTCAAATTCCGTGAGCGGGCATACAACCTTCAGCAGACCGCAGACCAGGTAGAACAGCACGCCACGGCCTTCGATCTGGGCATTACGCCATACTCGGATGCGGACTCGGCGGTAAACCTGGAGAGGTTCGCGGAGAACGTAGAGATGCTGCGGGTGGAGCAGCGCAAGCGGGAACAACAGTTGGAACAGCCGCATCAGGGGCAGGCCGACGTCATCTGACTGGCAGTGGGACGCAGACAGGGCGGCCAACCCGAACGACGCGGCACCTCGTGTGAGGGAAGACTCCTTCCTCGCAGTCGACTGGGCAGCACCCACCAGGTGGGACGAAGTCGACTTCCGGTACGGCCCGGCCCTCGGCTCGCCCGCGACCTACTCGAACCGCCCGGCGAGGAGTGAGGGACCGCATGACGCCTGAGTGTCTAACTGCGTGACAACCGCGACGCACACTCGCGAACAACCGTGTACGCCAGCGGACCATCAGCGCAGGTGACAGGTGCAGCAGCCCAAGGACAACGGGCACCCGAGTTGCTTCGGGACGAAGAGGTCGTGTAAAAACCCCCGCCTCTGCTATGCGCTGAGGTGTATGTCGAGCTGGTGGATCGGTGCGGGGGAGCCCCAGACGGGGGGCTGGGGCACCCCTGCGTTGGAGGTGCCTTTGCTGCTAGCCGAAGGCTGCTGCCGGGAGTCGCGGACCCTCGCCGTCCTCTTCGCCATCACCGAACTCCGGTGCAGACAGACGGTGCCCCCTGCTGATCGCTACGCGGAGGACATCGCGCAGAGCTCCCGTCAAGTCCCCCGCCAGGACACGCAGCTCCTTCAGGCCCGCGTCCCTATCGCCGAGTACATCCGACGCTTCCAGGAGTTCGGCAGCCAGGCCGAGTTGTACCGCTTCGGTGCTGTCGGCCAGGCGGGATAGGTAGCCGTTGGCGTCGTCGGTACTCAGGTAGCAGGGCTTGCCCTCGGGGCCCGACCACGGGAGGAGCCGCAGCTCGTTATGGGTGATCATCCTTCCGTTCCCCTCTCTTCGGTCGTCGCGTGGCTGGTGAACAGGGCGTCTGCCCGGTCGCCCGGAAGCACCAGGAGTGCCGCCTCGATGACGCGTCCCGTGGTGTCGGCCGCCAGGCGAGTTATCGCGAGAACTGGCAAGGCCGAGCTGATTCGGAGAGTCGCTGCTTCCGATGGTGTCGGGAAGCGCGCGGTGACCTGTTCTTGGACCTCGGCCAAAGGCGGGCGGAGGTGAGCAAGCCGGGAATCCACCCCCTCGCGCCAGAGCGACTCGTCGTACCCCTCAACGGGCGCCAGGTCGCGAGGAACATAGATGCGGGCCAGGCTGTGCGGTGAGTTCCCGTCGTGGCAGAGGCAGAGGAATTCCGTCAGCGGACTACTTGCCGGCACGCGCATGAGACTGGCCAGTTCCCCTCGCGCTTGAAGCTGGGTCGCAGACGTTGATGCGGAGAGATGCCGGCATCGCGGTTGCCATATCGGATGTGCGACCGCCGCCGACGTACGTGATTCTGCGCAGGGGATACCGGACGAAGTTCCCCCTGCCGTGAACCTTTTCCACGAGCCCTTCCCCTTGGAGGACCGCCAGGGCACTCCGCAGGGTTGGTGTGCTGACCGTGTAGCGGGTGGCGAGCTGTGCCTCCGAGGGGAGACGTTCGCCGGCTTTGATGCGGCCGGTCGAGATCTGCTCCCGGAGATCGTCGGCGATGACCTGACGGCGGGAAGCCACGGGCACTGTCACCACCTTCCCGACATGCGCAGGGCGACGAGCCGGGTCCGCGAGTGCATGGTGAGAAGCTCGCCGGACTCGAAACGAAGGCGCTTTGCGCGTAGCGGTAGTTGGAAGAGGTCGGCCACGCGGCATGGTTGGCCGCCGATCTGGATGACGTCGCCGCGCTGGACGCTGGCCGAGGTGATCTCGACGTTGACTGCGGTAACCACGCTGGGCGTCCATCTCCTCACGTGGCCACCTCCCTCGGGGTGGTCGGTACGACGGTCGGGTGGCAGGGGCACTCGCACGCTTCGTAGATCACGGGGACTCCGACCGGTGCCACGGCCGGAGAGGAGTGCGCGCATTCACGGTGAGTACCGATCGAGCACGAACTCGACTTGTAGGGGGACGCCTTCATCGCCACGCGTGGCTGCTGACGAGCGGGCATCAAAGGGCCTCCGCCGCGGTGAGCCGGGGGCGGAGAAGGGAGGCGGGCAGTACAGCTGCCTGGTGTCGCCGCCTCCGTTCCTCATTGGCCAGCACATATGGGCGGACGAGCTCCGTCTCCTCCCCGGCGGGAACCTCGGTGTGGCCTTGGGACCGTCCTGTCGGCAGCGAGGGCGGATTGAAGGCGGTGAGGTGAACGACTCTCGTTCGGTTGGGTGTTAAGGGGCGGCTGTGCAGACTCTTCGAGAGGCACCGCTCACTGGTGCGTGAGAGGGCACGGCGGATACGGTTGAACACGCTGATCAGCTCCTATCGCTGATGGCCAGGTCCCCGGACATCGCCCGTCGCGGGGACCGTTCTGCGAACGGCGGCCCATAAGGTGCGGCCGTTCACGTTGCTGGCGAGAAGGCCGAATCGATCGGCCTCCGCCACCACCTCCAGGACCTCCCTCCATGAGCCGGCGGGGAAGTCGTCCGGCACCTCCACTTCGATCGACGTGTGTCGCGCGTGCTGCTCCACGCGCGGGGTGAGTCCGGCGGCGGACAACCGGGCGGCGATGTTCTCGGCGCTCAGTTCGGAAGCGGGCACAGGTGTCTCCGTCGCCAGGTGATCACAGTACGTGAAGCTAGTTAACTAGATTAGAGCTAGTGGACTAGATTTTCCATATGCCTGAGCAGCCGCCCTATCTCCGCATCGCCGACACCCTTCGGCAGCGGATCGCGGATCACGAGTGGACGCCGGGCGACCGGCTGCCCTCGCGCGCCCAGATCGCCCAGGAATGCGGCGTCGGCGAGAACGTGGTCCGGCGGGCTCAGGAGCTACTGATCTCCCAGGGAGTTCTGGAGGGCCGCGCCGGTTCTGGCACGTACGTTGACGAGCCCCGCCAGCGCGTGCGAGTGGTCCGCTCCACGGCGCGCGAGCAGCGCGACGGTTCCCCGTTCCGCGCGGACATGAAGGCCGTGGGGAGGCAAGGGGACTGGGAGAGCAGGACCGAGGCCAAGGTCCCCGCACCGACGGACATCGCGGCTCGGCTCGGTATTGCCGAAGGCGACCTGTGCGTCCGCACCGTGTACGAGTTCCTGGCCGACGCCAGACCGGTGCAACTGTCGACGAGCTGGGAACCGTATGACCTCACCGCCGGCACACTCGTCGTCCTCCCCGAGGGAGGGCCGCACGCAGGGGCAGGTGTTGTGAACCGCATGGCCCAGATCGGCATCACCGTCTGCCACGCGGTGGAACAGCCGGAGCCGCGGCAGGCGACCACCGAGGAGGCGTCTCTCCTCGGTATCCAGAAGGCCGCACTTGTCACACACATCCGACGGACCTACTACAGCGACGAGGGACGGCCCGTGGAGACCGCGGACATCATCGTGCCCGCCGCTCACTGCGAGATCGTCTACGAGATCCCCATCCACCGTCGAGACCACTGACGTAGGCGGTACCGTCATTGAACGGACGCGGGAGGGGCGGAATGAAGGATGACCTCCAGTTCACCTGGGAACTGAGCGGCAGCGGGTGGGCAACGTACCGAATCGCAGACGGCATGTCGGAGCGCAAGGACACCGTCAGCTACTGCACCAACGCCCTCTCCGACCTCTTGTACGCGGTCGCTGGGCTCTACGAGACAGACGCTGTCCAGCGGGTCTCCTTCGACCTTGAACCTGTCGAAGTCAGGTGGAGGCTCCGGCGCCACGAAGCGAACGTGGAAATCACCATCTCCCAATTCCCGGACGTGTCCGAGAGCTGGAACGCGCCCGATGATCAGGGCATCCCCTGTTGGAGCTCGACACAGCCGCGTAGCTCTTTGGGCCATGTAGTCATGGAGGCTGCCGAGACGGTGTTGCGGCTCCACGGCGAAGCCGGCTACCGGAAGAGATGGGTCCAGCACGACTTCCCCAGCGCCGCACTGGACAACCTCCGACAGTCGCACCAGCGAGACGACGAGTGCCCACACGACCGATGCCGCGTCGAGCCTGATTCCTGACATCCAAAGTTGACATCAACGAGGCCGGACGGCGGCACGCGCCCCCACCTCTGAACAACCGTCGGACCAGACAACGAAGACATCTGGGGCGGGCCCGGATCGAACTCCTAAAGCGGGTGTCGCAGGTTCGAATCCTGCCGGGGGCACACGATGAAGGGCCAGTTCTGAGGCATGATCCTCCAGAACTGGCCCTTCTGCATGATCGCGGCCATGCCACACACGCGCCGCAAAGACCGCTATGAGTCCGTTTCGCCCCGCGCCGTACGGATCATCGCGCCAGGCGGCCTGCGATCTCTCAGTCACGGCCATTAATCATGTGCTGATAGATCCTTCCGTTACTCCCGGGGCCGACGAAGTGCGCAAGGTCTTGTCCACCTCCGGCAGGAATTCGCTCGGGAAGGGAAAGCTGCGGTCAGGGCTCTCAGGGGCGAGCCAGCGACGACCGCATGGCAGCCATGAGGTTCTGGCGCGCGTCCCGGAAGGCGCGGCGTACTTGTGCGCACTCAGGATCGTCACGCAGGTGTCCGGCGACCACCACGTCCCGGTAGAGGAGCAGCTGGTAGGCGGCATCCTTGGCAGACTGAGCCACTTCCGGCGTGGCCAGTAGCTCCAGTTGGTACTGCTTCGAGTGCACGCCGTGGGCCAGGATGCCGGCGCGAGCGAGCTCGGTTCGCTCATTCGCTGGTAGGTGTCCGGATCGGCTGGCATCGCTTATCGCATCGCGCGCTTCAGTCAGGGCCTCCAGGAACTGGGCAGACACCGTGCGCAGAGTGTCTCTGTCACGCTCGCCCATGTCCCGTCGCCAACGCACTCGGTCTGTGGCGAGGGTGCTGCCCACCCCGATAACCGCACCCACTGCCGTGGCAACTAGCGCTGTCCATTCCATGGGCTGGAGACTACGAGTTCGCCAAGTCGGGCGGCACAGGAACAGCAGCTTAGCGCCGACCGTCCAGTAGCTGGCTGCGTAGGTAAGGCCGGAGAGCGTTTGTCGGTGTCTTCCAAGAGCGGTTGATGGCAGGGCACTCTGAAAATGTCGCTGCGAATTGAGAGCACCTGAGTCGGCTCAGTAGTGTGCGGTCCGACCGGAGGGTGTGTGGAAGTCAGTGGAACGGTGCGTCGGAGTGGGGCATGATCCGCTCATGGAGCGCGTCATCGATCTTGATCAGGCCGCCGCAGCAATCGCTGAGCGGACTGCACGATGGCTGGCGGCCGGCCTCGCGGTCGGGCAGGTGACGTGGCGGGGCGGAGCCGCGCCGTGGCCTCAGCAGCTTGAGACTGACAGAACTCTCGTGCGTGATCCCGACTCCGTCGGCGTGCTCATCTCCGGCCCGGAGGACGCTGGACTGTCCGTGGTGCTGTTCCGGGGCGGCTGGGCCGACGTGGACTACTTCGACGGCCTCGACGACGGTGGACCGATACCGGCGTTCGGCATCAAATCAGCAGCGGCCTTCGGCACCCAACTCGACCAGTGGGTGCCGCGCGTCTTTGGGAACCGGCGTTAGGGACCAGCGGTACAGCCGTTGGCGCTTTGCACTTGATCTTGGTCGTTTAATCCCGAGCTGTGACGGTGGTGTCCGCTTCGCGTCAATAGCGTCTGTCGAGGGCTTCAACCAGGCTGCGGAGCTCGCGAGCCCGTCGTCGGGACATCGACAGCATCACTGCTTCGAGGTGCTCACGGGCCTGCCTGGGGTCTCCGCAGCAGGCCCATTCCGTGCAGCCGCCGCTCTCGTAGTCCCACAAGCGATGGTTCGGCTGGTGGACGAAGCTTCGCCAGCGCACCATGGCCGACCCGATCAAGCCCGGCCAGAGGTACTTCTTCTGGCGCTCAATTCGTCGAACTTCAGCGAGTGCTGCCGAGGACAGACCATGGATGGTCGTGATGTCTTCTTGCATCCGAGGCCGGCGCGGAAGCTCGGTACGGACGCGGCCAGGCCGTCTACGCGGCATCGGCCTTTCTGGTGATCGTCATGTCGGCCATCTTCCCACCAACTGCCGCCGGCCGACCAGACTGGGCCCGGCTCCACGGTCCTGCGGGCACCCCCTGACACTTCATCAACGCAACGGCGCACGAAGCGCCCCGTGACCCGCCTCTGTGATCCTTCCCAACCACTACTCGCAGTGAGGAAGGCGTCGGCACCTACGGCCACCAGCCCGCGCCGGACAAGTTCGTCACGTTCTACTCTTCCGGGTCCCAGGCGCTGAGCTGCTCGAAGAGATGTTGGTCGCCGTCGAGCTTCAGGGAGTTGACCGGGATACGGTCGTGCAGGATGAGGACCAGCTGGTCGGCCGTGCCCCAGGCGGAGGCGGCGGCCGCGTCCGGGTCCTGGCCGGCAGCGTTGGCCGGCATGGTGCCGGGCCCGGGGAGGCGGGCGGTCCGTGCGCCGTCGGCGGAGAGCGAGAGGCGCCATGAGCGGCCCTCGGAGGCGTGGAAGTCGACGACAGCGGGCTTGTGCGGCCAGGCACTTGTCGTTGCGACGCAGGTGGACAGGAACTCGTCGACACCGTCGAGCGCCACCTCGGCCGGCAGCGGCTGCGGGTCGCCCACGGTGATCTGGGCGTCGTACGTGTGCACCGCCATCTGCTGGAGCTGGTGCCGAGCTACGGCACCGGAGATCTGCGGCGACTGCGACGTCTCCCACCATGTCCAGCAACCGCGATCCGGGCCGGCCTTCCGCAGTGCGTCCAGCAGTTGCTCCGTGGACTCCGCCAACCAGGCCAGCAGAGCCTCCCGTTCCCGAGGCGCAGCCGGGGCGCCCTCCGCTGCGGACTTGGCCGGAGCAGGCCCTGCGGCGACGGTGGCGGCCCAGTCACGGCGCCCCTCGCCGATGTGCTGCGCCAGATCGAACAGCGTCCACTCGGGGCAGGTCGGCACCTGTACGTCGAGGCTGGGCGCGGAGGCGACCGCGGCGCGGAAGGCGGTCGACCGTTCGTCGATCTGTCGCAGCAGAACGGGGAACTCAAGTGTCATTGTCACCCTGAACCTCTACCACTGCGTTCCGACAATCGGACAGCGATTTTCACAGCCGCCATCGCGGCCGGACCGCCGTACTTCCACCGCTGGAGTAGGCCTCCCGTAGCTCGGCCCCCGGATCGCCCAACCTCGCTCCTCAAGCGAGCGTCGCAGGTTCGAATCCTGCCGGGGGCACAACGTACTACCGCGCTCACCTGGGGTTTCTCCCTCAGGTAGCGGCTCGGCCCGGCCTCGGACTTCGTCCGGGGCCGTTTGCGTGAGCGATCTTCGCAAGGCGCGAGGCTGCGGCGATGGTGGGCGAGACGGTGGACGATCGGTTTATGCCTTGCAGGCCGGGGCGTTCAGTGGGTTCCTGCCCGGAGGGTGAAGTCGCCGTCGTCAGGCAGGATGACGCCGGTGATGAACGCGGACTCGTCCGAGGCGAGGAAGAGTGCCGCGTCGGCCACGTCCTGGCTGGTTCCCCGGTGGCCCGTGGGGACCATTCCCGCACGTGCGGCCGCCAACCTCGTCGCGGTGGGTTCGGCCGCGGGCCCCCCTCCCCGCTCCCGTTCCTCGCACACCCCCGAAACCAGGCTGGACACGGGACCGGCAGAGTCGTAACGTCCGTGACTGAACTTAGTTAGGTGACTGGTGCAGCGATATTGCTGCCCTGTACCGCGCTGCCTCGTTTCCAGAGGCGCGCCGGAGGTATCCCCCCATGAAGATCGCCATCGAAGAGGACAAGTGCTGCGGGGCCGGCCAGTGCGTGCTGGTGGCGCCGGAGGTGTTCGACCAGCGGGACGAGGACGGCATCGTCGTCCTGTTGGACCAGGACCCGCCGCAGGAGCAGTACGGGAACGTGCGTGAGGCTGCGGCCGTCTGTCCCGCAGCCGCCATCGAGGTGCGCGAGTGACGTGGCCGCGCTCCGTCGTGGTCGTCGGCGCCTCGGCGGCCGGTCTCGCCGCCGCCGAAGGGCTGCGCCGCCAGGGCTACGACGGCACGCTGACACTGCTCGGCGAGGAAGAGCACACTCCGTACGACCGGCCGCCGCTGTCCAAGCAGCTGCTGTCGGGCAGTTGGGAAGCCGGGCGTCTCGCGCTGCGTACCCCCGATGTGTTGTCGGGGCTGGACCTGGACCTGCGGCCCGGCTCGGCAGCCACGGCACTGGACACCCGGGCGCGTGAGGTGGTGCTGGCCGGCGGTTCCCGGGTGGCGTACGAGGCGCTCGTGGTCGCCACCGGCACTCGCGCCCGGCGTCTGCCCGGCACCGAGGAGGTGACCGGGGTGCATGTACTGCGCACCCTGGAGGATGCCCTCGCGCTGAAAGCGGAGCTCGCGCTCGCGCCGCACTTGGTGGTCGTCGGCGGAGGTTTCGTCGGCGCGGAGGCCGCCGCCGTCGCGCGTGGCCTGGGCTGTGAGGTCACCCTGGTCACCGACACTCCGCAACCGATGAGTGACGCCCTGGGCTCCGACGTCGGCGCCATGCTGCGCCAGGTGCACGCCGAGCACGGGGTGCGCATCGAGACGGGTGTGAGCGTCGAGCGGGTCCTGAGCGATCGTGGGCGGGCGACCGGCGTCGCCCTGTCCGACGGCCGCACGGTGAGCGCCGGTGCGGTGCTGGTCGGCATCGGCGCACAGCCCAACGTCGAATGGCTGGCGGGCAGCGGCGTCCCGCTCGGCAACGGTGTCGAGTGCGACGCCACCCTCTGTGCCGGGGACGGCGTCTGGGCCGCGGGCGATGTCGCCTCCTGGCCCGATCCGGTCACCGGGACGCGTATCCGGATCGAGCACCGCACCAACGCCGCCGAACAGGGACTGGCGGCCGCGCGCAACCTGCTGGCCGGGCCCGGCGCCGCGAAGCCGTTCAGCACGGTGCCCTACGTGTGGTCCGACCAGTACGACCTGAAGATCCAGATCCATGGGCTCACCCGCGGAGCCGATCAATTCACGCTCGTGGACGGCTCCTTGGAGCAGCGGAAGTTCACCGCTCTCTACGGAAAGGGCGGCCGGGTCTGCGCAGCGGTCGGCGTCAACATGCTCCGCCCGCTGCGCGCCCTGCGCGCCCTCGTGGCCGCCCGCACCCCGTGGGACGAGGCCCTGGCAGCAGCTGCGGAGGCGCAGACAGCCACGTCATCCACGTCCTCCGACAGCAATCCCGCAACGACCGGAAGGGCCCGCTGATGCCCGCAGACAGTGCAAGCACAGACCGTGCAGGTGAAGACCGTGCAAGCGCAGACGGATCGATCGCAGACGGGCCGGGCACAGACGGATCGGACGCAGACGGACCGGACGCAGACCGATCGGCCACAGGCGCCGGTAGGCCGCGGGCCGGCGTCGTGGGGCTCGGCATGATCGGCGGTGGGGTTGCCGTCAGCCTGGCCCGCAGCGGCCGGACCCCGGTGGTCCACGACATCCGCCCGGACGCAGCGGACCTGCTGGACGGCGTACCGGCTCCCCGGTCCTCGCCCGCCGAGGTCGCGCGGCGCAGCGACGTGGTGATGGTGGCGGTCGTCAATGCCGCACAGGCCCGCGACGTGATCTGCGGCGAGGGCGGGCTGCTGTCCGCGGCCCATCCGGACCTGACGGTCGTACTGCTCAGCACCGTCGACCTGCCCGCCGTCCGCGAACTGGCCGCCGCCTGCCGGGAGTCGGGCGTCGGGTTCCTCGACTGCGGGGTCACCCCGGGCGACAAGGCCGCCGAGCACGGCATGGTCGCCATCGTCGGCGGCGCCGACGCAACCGTCGAACAGGCGATGCCGGTGCTGCGGGACTGGGCCAAGAAGGTCGTGCACTGCGGCCCTTCCGGCGCCGGAATGGCCACCAAGATCGCCCGCAATGTCGTCACGTACGGCAGCTGGCGCACCGTGGCCGAAGCCTCCGCGCTGGTGGAGGCGGCGGGTGTGGACCTCGGCGCGCTCGCCACCGTCATCGAGAGCGCCGACCCCGAAGGTGCCACCCTGCTGCAGCTGCTGCACATGAAGCAGGACGGCGTACCGGAGTCGCTGCTGCGGCAGGTCGAGACCCTGATGGTCAAGGACCTCGGCGCGGCACAGGAGTTGGGCGCCTCGCTCGGCGTGGACACACCTCTGGTGGACGTCACCCGCGAGGGCGCCCGGCAGACCCTCGGACTGGACGACGCTCCCGCACGGCCGCTCACGCCGCTGCCGCAGGACCGGCGTGAGCGGGGCGTGGAAATGATGAAGCGGGTCTACGGCCCCGAACTGGCGGACCGCGTCGGCGAGCCCGCCGACCCTTTCACGACCGACACCGTCGACTACCTCTTCGCGGATGTCTGGAGCCGTTCTGAACTGTCCGTACGCGACCGGCGGCTGCTCACCCTCGGCGTCGCCGCGTCCACCGGCCGGGCCGACCTGATCCAGATCCAGACCGCCGGCGCCCTGGCCAACGGGGAGTTCACCCCGGAGCAGCTGCACGAGGCCGTGCTGCACCTGGCGCTGTACGTCGGCTGGTGCAACGCCACCGCCACCTACCAGGGCGTCACCGCAGCCCTGGCCGCCCACACCACCGCACCCGACCACACCGCATCCGACCACACCCCCACGGAGAAGCGATGACCGCGCCCCTTCCCGCCATGCCCGTCCAGCGCACCCGGCCGCTCGACCCGCCGCTGGAGTACGACCAGTTGCGCGAGGAGCAGCCCGTCACCCGGGTCCGCTTCCCCAACGGCTCCACCGGCTGGCTGGTGACCCGCTTCGAGGAAGGCAGTCAGGTCTTCTCCGACCCGCGGATGAGCGCCCGCCGCCCCCGGCACGACACCCCCGAGGGCGAAGTCTCCGAGGCCGACCAGGAGGCGCCGTTCAACCCGACGTTCGTGATGATGGACGAACCCGATCACAGCCAGTACCGCAGGCTGCTGACCGGCCGCTTCACACCGAAGAACGTACAGAAGCGGCTTCAGCCCTACATTGACCGCATCGTCGACGAGCACCTGGACGCCATCGCGGCCGGCCCGGAGACGTTCGACTTCGTGCAGGCGATGTCGCTGCCCATTCCCTGCCTGGTGATCTGCGAGCTGCTCGGGGTGCCCTACGAGGACCGGGACGGCTTCCACCACGCCACCGAGGCCATGATGGACATGGCCAACCCCCGCGAGGAGCGCGACCGCGGCGCGAAGTGGCTCATCGACTACATCACGAATCTTGTCGCCGAGAAGCGCCGTACGGGCGCGGCCGACGGTCTGCTCGCAGAGCTGATCCAGGTCGCCGACGCGGAGGGGTCCTTCCTCAAGGACGACGAACTGATCGGCATGGGGGTGCTGTTGCTCTTCGCCGGGCACGACACCACCGCCGCCATGCTGGGCCTCTCCGCCTTCACCCTGCTCACCCACGACGAGCAGCGGAAGGACTTCACCGCCCAGCCGGAGAAGACCGGCCCGGCCGTCGAGGAACTGCTGCGCTACCTGACCATCGTGCAGTTCGGCCTCGGCCGCGTCGCCAAGGAGAACCTCGAACTGGGCGGCCAGCAGATCGCGAAGGGCGACCTCGTGGTCGTCGCCATGCCCGCCGCCAACCGCGACCCGCGCGTCTTCGACAACCCGGACACCCCCGACTTCGACCGCAGGATGACCCGCCACCTGGCCTTCGGCTACGGCGTCCACCAGTGCCTGGGCCAGAACATCGCCCGCGCCGAGCTCAAGACGGTGCTGCCGCGGCTCTTCGCCCGCTTCCCTCATCTGCGCCTCGCGGTGCCCGCCGATGAGGTCCCCATGGACACATACGGCACCAACTACGCGGTGAAGAAGCTCATGGTCACCCGCTAGCTCATGGTCTCTCGCTGGCTCATGGTCACCCACTAGCTCGTGGACACCTGCTGGCTCGTGGACACCTGCTAGCTCGCGGTCACCCACTAGTAGGGCTTGGTCATGTTGATGGTGGTGGAGCGTGTCCGTTGGGTGTGGTCCGGCGTTGAGAGGGTGTGACTCCGGACGAGATTGCCTGTGTGCGTGGTGAGTTGGAGACGTTTGCGGCGGAGGTGTTCGAGCCGTTCGCGAGAAAGGATCAACGTCGCTGGGGGCAGGTCTACCTGCGCGGGCTGTTGACCGACGGCAAGCGGAAGTCCGTCGAGCCGATGGCGGCCCGCCTCGGGGAGGAGGGGAACCGGCAGGCGCTGGCTCACTTCGTCACCACCAGTCCGTGGGACCCCTCACACATCAGGGCCCGGCTGGCGTGGAAAATGGAGGCGGCGATCCAGCCGAGCGCGCTGATCTTCGACGACACCGGCTTCCTCAAGGACGGAAATGCTTCGGCGTGTGTGTCGCGGCAGTACACCGGCACCGCCGGCAAGGTCACCAACTGCCAGGTGGGCGTTTCGCTGCACCTGGCCTCCGATCACGCCTCCTCGGCGGTGGACTGGCGGCTGTTCCTGCCCGAGACGTGGGATGCGGCCTCGCCGAAGGCGAACCCGGACAGGGTCGCCCGCCGCGCCTCCTGTGGCATTCCCGACGATGTCGGGCACGTGGAGAAGTGGCAGCTGGCCCTGGACATGCTGGACGAGACGCGCTCGTGGGGCATTGAGATCCCGTTGGCCATCGCGGACGCTGGATACGGCGACGCCACCGCTTTCCGGCTCGGTGTTCAGGCCCGCGGCCTGAATTACGTCGTCGGGATCTCCACGACGCTCACGGCCCACCCCGGCCAGGCCGTTCCCGTGGCCGTTCCGTACTCCGGAACCGGACGCCCACCGGTTGTGAAGTATCTGGACAAACCACAGTCGGTGAAACAACTGGCCATGGAAGCAGGCCGGAAGGCGGCCAAACCCGTGCAATGGCGGGAGGGCTCGCGGCCTGGCACCAGCCGCAGCGGCTTCAAGCGCATGTACTCGCGGTTTGTCGCCCTGCGGATTCGCCCCGCCGGACGCGAGATCCGTCAGGCGGTCCAGGGCCCGCAGTTGCCGGAGTGCTGGCTGCTGGCCGAGTGGCCGGCAAACGAACCCGAACCGGTCCAGTTCTGGCTCTCCGACCTGCCCACCGACACTCCACTGACCACGTTGGTCCGCCTCGCCAAGCTCCGTTGGCGCATCGAGCACGACTACCGGGAGATGAAACAGGCCCTGGGCCTGACCCATTTCGAGGGCCGCACCTTCAACGGCTGGCACCACCACGTCACACTCGTCTCCGTCGCCCACGCCTTCTGCACCCTGCAACGACTGGCCAGAGCCCCAAAAGACACGGCGCCGGTCTGAGCCTCTACCAAGTCGTCCGCGAGCTGCAGATACTCCTCGCGGTCTGGGCCGGCGCCTGCCCCACCTGCCACCGCGACATACCCACGCTCGTACTGACCTGACCAAGCCCTACTAGTGCCGCGGCAGGCAAGGTTTGCCCGTCAAGGAGCGGCGTTCGGTGCGTGCTCTCGGCGTGCCGGCCGGAAGCCCTTGTACTGGACGTACTTGGGCTTTCGGCCGGTGCGGCGAGAGTGTGTGCCGGGCGTCGCGACGGGGCAAACGTTGCCTGCCGTGGCACTAGCCCGTGGTCACCCGCTGACCCCGCCCGTCCGCGGTGCCGGACGGCCACCCGACTGCCCGGCCGCCCGGCCGCAGCCGTCCGGCACCCCCACCCCCATCGACCCCGGCCTTCGCCACGACCACCTGGGGCAGCCCCGACACGGCCGGCGCGGCCGGGGCCTGCGGCGCGCGTAGGCTCGGGCGCGCAGAAGGAAAGGACCGACCATGTGCGCGCAGCCGACCGAACCCGGGCAACCGGCCACCGAACGGGCCCGTTCCCGCAAGGGAGAGGGCGAACGGCTCCGCGGGGAGATCCTGGACGCGGTCAACCGGCTGCTGGTCGAGTGGGGCAGCACGGAGAAGCTCACCATCCGAGCAGTGGCCAAGGAGGTAGGGGTCTCCGCACCCAGCCTCTACCTGCACTTCTCCGACAAGACCGAGATGATCTGGGAAGCGCTCGCCGACAAGTACCGCGACCTTGCCGACCAGATGCGCGCCGCCGACGAAACCGCCCGCGCCGAGGGGGCGGACCTGCTCGCCCGGCTGCGGGCCCAGGTGCACACCTACTGCCGCTTCGCCCTCCGCGCACCGGGTCAGTACCGGCTCATGTACGAGATGCGCCAGCCGGCCGTCGACGCCGACCGCATCGGACGCCACCCCGCCAGGCTGGTCTCGGAACGCTTCCGGGAGGCCGTCACCCGCTGCAAGAACGACGGCTACGCACTCACCCTCCCTGTGGAGCAACTCGCCCAGACCCTGTGGGCCGGGCTGCACGGCAACGTCGCCCTCACCCACAGCCTCTTCCCCCACGCCTCCGCCGAACAACTCGTACTCGGCCTGGCGGACGGGCTCCTGGACTCCATGATCCACGCCCCCGGCACAGAGATCCGGAAGGTGCCGGACGAAGAGAACTCCGCGGTGGTGACCGCGATCCGCACCATACTCAGCACCGCCGAAGCACCCGAGCAGAGCGACGCTGCCGCAGGGCGGTGAGTGGCCTGCGGGAGCCGTTTGCGTGAGCGGTGCCCGGGCCCCGGCAGTTCAGTTGTCTACCCCAGCAGATCGATGAGCCGTTCACGGACGTTGTCCCTGCGCGCTTCCGGGTGCGGCACCAGCTTCTCCCGGTCGGCGGGGTCCCGGGCGAGGGCGTGCAGCCGTCCGCCGCTGCGGGCCAGCACCAGATCCCTGCTGGTGCCCGCGGTCTCGGCCGATCCCTCTGCCGTGTAGTCGGTGACGGTGATCAGCGCGGAGCGCTCCGATGCGGCGAGCACGGCCTCGGGGTCCGTTGTCTCGTCGGGGTCCGCCGACGAGCCTCGCGGCAGCCACTCGGTAAGCATGTTCAGGGCCTCGTCGAGCTTGTACAGGCCCAGCTGGTGGACGCCGAGCGCGTCGATGTGAACCATGAGACAGATCCGCTCGGGCTGGGGGAGCAACAGGATCCGCCAGGGCTCACCCGGGCCCGACCCGGTCGTACGGGCATCGAGTACCTTGCGGGCCCTCTGCTGGAACGCCACGGCGATGCCCAGGTCTCCCTGCACCTGGACCTGCTCGCCCGTATCCCCCGCCAGCAGCAGTTGGCGTGCCGCCAGCGAGCGGACGGCCTCGGCGATCACGTCGTCCGACGGCCTGGCCTCCAGGAAGTCCACGATCGCGTCCACGGCGGTGAGCTCCGCGATGGTGTACGCACCGAGCAGTACCGGTCCCGTGTTCACCAGGTTCACCACGGCCGACACCAGCCCCGAAGGGACGGACGCCTCCCCCGTCTCCGACCCTGTGTCCGATCCGTCCGACCCCGCGTCCGACGGCGTCGGAGGGGGAACATCGCGCTGCTCGTCGCTCATGACGGCCTTCCCGGCTGCAGAATGTCCACCGCAGGCGGCACACGGCTCTCCCGGAGAACCGCGGCGGCGCTGCGTGAGAGGGTCTCGGTCACCCATACCCCGGAGCTGCCGAACAGCCCACGGCCCGCCCTGCCGGACAGCGACTGTCCCAGCTCGCCGGCCAGGTCCTGCCGGTCCGGGGGCGGGAAGAACCGGGCCGCCAGGTCGGCGGAGACGGCGGTGACGTCGTCGGCTTCCTCGATCCGGCGCAGTGCCTGGGTCAGCAACCGCGCGACCGGAGGCGTCAGGGACGTCGGCACGGCGAGGAACGGCGCCAGATACATCGGGCGCCGCTCGGTCATCCGGGACAGGCCCCAGGGCCCGACATTGCTGCGCGTGATCCGGTAGACCACGTAGTCCATGAGGTGGCGAAGGTCGCTCACGCTGGGCAGCTTCCGCCCGCCGAACGCGGCCGGTGTCTTCTCCAGCTGCACCCAGGTGCCCTGGGCGGTACGCCCGTGCAGCTTCTCCCGCACCACGTCCCCGCGCATTCCGATGTCGGGATAGAGCGTCTTGTCGATGTCACGGTGGTGGCTGGACAGCCGCTCGTGGCTGACCTTGGCGAACCGCCAGTCCTCGTACAACTGCGGGTCGTCGACCAGCACATGGCCACCGCACAGCACGTCGTGCAGCTGGGGCACCTGCAGTCCGTGGCGCTCCAGATCCGACAGGATCGTCGCCTCCTCCGGGCTGAGCCGGCGGGCGGCCGCGACCAGGCCCTTCCGGTACGCCCCTGCCCGCGCCGTGATCTCGATCATCAGCCGGACCCGGGTACGAATCTCCTCGGCCCGCCGGTCCCGCGCACTGTCCGAAGCCGCCCCGCCGGGGCGCCTCAGGTGCGTGACCGCTGCCAATGAGTGCTTTCGCTCCACCTTGCCAGTACAGCACGGCAGGCCCTTGCACGCACCGGCTCAGCGGAGCCCAGCGCGCACGCGGGCTCAGCGGATCCCCGCGCGTACCTCAGCTCAGCAGGTCCCCGCACATACGCCCGGCTCAGCAGGTCCCCGCACATACGCCCGGCTCAGCGGATCCCCGCATATACGCCCGGCCCGTTCGGTGCGACGGCCCGGTACCTCGCCCTGTGGTCGTTCGTGGGTTCCCACACCTGTCTGCATCCTGTGCAGTACCAGCGCCATCCGTCCGGGACCTTCGGCCCGGTGGTGCTGGTGTCCTTCCACAGCGGACGGGGGTCACGGCAGTGGGGGCATTGCGGCGGTGTCAGCACCATGGGTCACTCCTCGGCTCACCCCTCAGCCTTGTACCCCGGGCGTGGTGCGTCCTGCGGACTCACTGGTGCCACCCGTACGGGCTACGGCGACCCCTTGCGTCCGCAGGCGGGAGCTGTGCCGCAGGAATGAGTGCGACTTGGTTCCGGCCTGCAGGAGGTTCGCACCCGCAAGCGCTGCCCAGAGGCCCGTCAGACCGTACGTATCGGCCACCGGGACCGCCAGAGCGGCAAGTACCCCGAACCACACCACCGTTGACACGAGACTCGGGCCCGTTCGTCTGAGTCCGACCAGGGCGAAGCCCGCCACCGCCTGCAGTGCGTCCGCGACCACCACCGCGAGGACCAGAGGCAGCAGTCTCATCACCTGGTGGCTGAGCGAGTCGTCCGTCGTGAACAGGCCCACCACTGGGCCGCGCAGCGCCAGCAGCACCGCCCCCAGCACGGTGACCGCACTCAGGGCCACCCTGACCCCCGCCCCCACACTGCGGCGGATCCTCCTGAGGTCACGCTTGGACGCGTAGTCGGCGATCAGCGGGACCGTGGACTGGCCGACCGCGACCGCCGCGGTGAAGATGACGTTCACCAGCGACTCCGAGACGCCGTGCACGGCTGCCGCGTCCGTACTGATCCGGGCCGCCGCGAACGTCAGCATGCCCAGCACCGAGAACTTCACCAGGACCGTGCCGCCGAGCGGGATGCCCACCGCGGCCAGCCGCAGCACGCGCCGCGGGTCGGGCCGGCCGGGGCGCAGCGGCCGTCCCGCCAGTACCGTCCGCCGCCGCAGGGCCAGTTGGTTGAGGACGGTGCTGATCAGACTGGAGGCGAGCATGGCCACGCCCGCGCCGGTCAGTCCATGGCTCGGGAGCGGCCCCGGGCCGCCGACCAGCAGGATCGACAGCGTGACGGATACGGCGGTGCCCACCAGACCGGAACGCATCACCTGCGCGGAGCGGCCCAGCGCGACCAGGACCGATGTCGCCGATCCGCCGACGGCAATCAGCAGCACACTGCCCGCCAGCAGCCAGGGCAGCAGCCCCAGTTGGTGGAGTACGGCAGGCTGTACGCCCCAGAGTCCGCCGATGAGCGGGACCGCGGCGACCACGGCCGCGCACACCCCGCCCACCGCGAACGCCAGCCACATCCCGCTCCGTACGAGCGGCAGCAGTTCGTCCGGATTCTCACGGTGGGGCGTGATGAACGGCATCACCCCGCGCAGCGCGCCGGCCACGGTGGCGGTGGCCGGCCCGAAAACCGCCACCGCCACCGCGAAGGCGGCCAGTGAGGCGGTCGCGTGCCGGCCCAGCAGCACCGTGTCGACGAGCGAACCCGCCGACGCGGCCAGGGTGGTGACGTAGAGCGGGGCTGCGGTCCTCGCGATGGTCATGAACGCGCTGCGGTCGTGGCTCACATACGGGGATCCTGCCACTCAACACGGCACCGGGTGGCGGAACTTCGCCCCCGGCCGGCCCACCGCACCGGTCGACAGCGCCCGCACACCACCACTGCGCGCTCACCCCACAACTGCGCCCTCGTTCGCATCCGCACTCATACCTGTCCCCTCATCCGCCCGCGCACCCGCCCCCGCACGCGCGCCAGCCCCCGGCCGCGCAGCCCCGCCGGCCGGCCCCGCCGCCTCCCTGATCGCCTTCACCGCGCGGGTGATCCGCTCCGGGGACTTCCGCACCGTGCGGCTGAACTCCACATGCAGGAAAGGGAGTCCGGCGTCGGCCGCGGCGCGCCCCTGGACGTTCGTACGGCCTTCGAGTGAGCAGCGGCGCACCCAGACCCGGCAGACGTCGAAGCCCTGCCGGGACAGCGCTGCCGCCAGGCCTTCGCCCCAGGTGCGGCCGTGGTCGCCCCGGCCGGTGGAGACGATCACGTCGTAGTCGGGCTCGGTGGAGTCGGCGAAGCCGTGCACCTGGATGCCCGGCAGCCGGCGGGCGATCAGTTCGGCGCAGACCGCGTGGAAGACCGTGTCCCGGCGGTGGGCCACATCCGCCGCGCCGTCCTTGCCCGCCCTGCGGTTGGCGCCCGCCAGCACCAGCACCCCACCGGGTGTGGCGCGCCACGCCCCCACCCCCAGTTTCTCGCTGTCGGCATCGGCGACCGGGTGCGGAACCTGCACGGACCACTTCGCCGCGGGCCGCCCGGCCTGCGGCAGGTCCACGTACACCCGGCCCCATCCCCGGGTGGACTCCCGTGCCCGGTCCGCGAATTCGGCGAAGGGGCGGCCGGTGGCCGTGTCGGTGAAAGCGGAGACGCCGAAGTCGACCTCGGCCAGGCGCCTCCCGGCCTCCGCGCGGCGTCCGTCCAGATACAGGCCGACGCCGTCGGCGACCGCACGGCGCTCCAGGGCGGTGGGCGGGCGGAAGGCGCTGCGGCGGATCGTCTGCCGGGTGAAGTCATCGATCCGTGCGGCGAGGTCGACCTGCTCGCGCGGGCGGGCACGTTGCGGCCGGTCCTTGGCGGAACCGCCTCCTCCGCTGGACGTGACGAGCACCACACCCACCGCCACCAACGCTGTGACCAGCGATATTGCAAAGATCACTTTTTTACCGGCCCAAGGACTCGTCATATTGAAGTAAAAATACACGGGTGACACGACACCCTTACGCCTCCTTCACAACCCGCGCCGCAGCGACGGCTCTCCTCGCACTGGCTGCGGTGGGGTGCTCGCTCCTGAACGGCGGCGACGGTTCGGACGCGTCGGGAACATCGGGCCACGGCGCATCGGGCAAGGGCGGCGGGCAGTCGTTCTCCGTGGCCGCTGCGGGTGACATCCTCATCCATCCGCCGCTCATCGAGCAGGCCCGCAAGGATGCCAAGGCCGAAGGCAAGCAGGGGCTCGACTTCTACCGGCTGATGGCCGGGGTGCAACCCGTCATCTCCCGGGCCGATCTGGCGATCTGCCACTTCGAGCCGGTGGTGGGCGAGCCCAACGGCCCCTTCCGCAGCTTCCCGGACTTCCTGGTGCCTCCGCAGATCACCACCGCGGTCAAGCAGATCGGCTACGACACCTGCTCCACCGCGTCGAACCACACCCTCGACCACGGCGCGCCCGGCGTGAAGCGCACGCTCGACGCACTCGACAAGGCCGGGCTCAAGCACACCGGTTCGGCCCGCAGCAGTGCGGAGGCCGACCGGCCGCTGATCATGGACGTGAAGGGCGTCAAGGTCGCACAGATCTCGTACGCCTTCGGGTTCAACGGGCGCGAGGTCCCGGCGGACAAGCCCTGGCTCGCCAACCTGACGGCCTTCGACCGGATCAGGAAGGCCGAGCTGCGCGCCCGTGAAGCCGGCGCCGATGTGGTGATCCTCAGCATCCACTGGGGCCGCGAACACCACCCCGAGCCGAGTTCGGGGCAGATCGGCCTGGCCCGCCGGATCGCCCGTGAGACCGGCATCGATCTGGTCATCGGCCATCACGCCCATGTCGTCCAGCCGATGGAGAAGGTCGACGGGACCTGGATCGCGTACGGGCTCGGCAATCAGGTCGCACGGCACGAGGTGCCGTCCGGGCTGACCGAGGAGGGCGTCATCGGCTGGTTCGACTTCCAGAAGCGGGGCGGCAAGTGGGAGGTCCGGGCACGGTACGTACCGACGCTCGTCTCCATCCCGCCCGAGTCCGACGCGGCGAATCCGCCGGCCGCCGACGCGGTGCAGGACCACCGGCTCATCGATGTGGCGGCGGCGCTGCGTGACAGCGGGAAGCTGACCGCGGAGGAAAAGGCTCGCTACCGGCTGGCGTTCGAGCGCACCGAGGGCACGATGCTGAACCGCGGGGCGGCGCAGGACGGGCTGAAGCCGCTGGAGAGTCTGCCCGGCTGACCTGCGGTGCGGTCCGGGCGGCAGCGGCCGGCCGGTGAACGGGCGGGGGCGCCCGGGAGACGTCGCGGTTACCGGAGAGACACCCCCGGATGTCTGCCGGGTGGACCGGCACGGCGGACGCTGTGAGTCAGCTGTGTGCGCTGAGTCACACCCGCCACTTTCCTTACAACCGTTCTCAATTCGAACGTGTCATGCATTTTCGCGACCGCGTTCCGATCACTCACCGTTCCGACACACACAGTTCCGGCCCGGACAGTTCCGACGGCACGGCCCGCGCCATCCGGTCCACCCCGCCCCACCCCGCCCTGCCCGACCCAGAAGTCCCGGAAGAACTCCCGGGAAGAAGTCCCAGAAAGGGAACGCTCATGGCCGCCACGCCTGCGAAGCGGCGACACAAGGTCCGCCGCCGGGCCGACATGTCGCTGCTGGGTGGCATACGACCGCCCATCGCGGTCCTCTCGGTCCTGCTGCTCTCCCTGGCCGGGATCACGGCACTCAACCTCGGGCGTACGGTGCAGGACCCCGTCCCCAAGGCGGTGCTGACCTCGCAGCAGCAGTTCGCCGAGGACGGCGCCATCGCGCTGCGCGCCTCGATCGACGAGAGCTTCACCGACCTGGGCCGGACCGCGAACCTCTTCAACGCCGGAGCGCCCGCGTCGCCCGACGCCGTGCTCGACAAGGTCAGCAGCGTCTACCAGAAGTGGACCGGCACGGCCGTCGTCCAGATCTCCTCCGGAAAACTGCTGGCGGCCCGCGGCGAGAACGTCCCCCTCACCGCCGTCGACACCACCAAACTCCGCGCCAAGGACGGGCTCAGCCCGCGCATGGTGCGGCTCGCCAACGGCGAGACCCGGCTGCTCTCCTTCGCCGTGCTGTCATGGCCCGGCACCCCGCAGCAACTCCTGGTCGCCTCCAGCAATCTGCGCTTCCCCGGCATCAGCCTGGGCCAGTTCCGTTCCATCGCCGTCATCGACGACGAAGCGGAGATCCTCTCCAGCGACGGCATCCCCGAGCCCGAGCAGGTCCGCACCGCCACCCAGCGCGCCGACGCCAAACGGGCCGAAAGGCAGCTCAAGAGCTTCGCGAAGACAGCCGCGGTGAAGGTGCGCCGGAACCCCATCTCGGCCAGGGAGCCCGGCTCGGGCGGGTTCCCCGGTGTCAGCGGGAGCCTGGTGGGCGCCGTCCACACGGGCGACCGGAGCATCGCCGGATACGCCTCGCTCGCCGGGCCGCAGCCCGGTGAGCCGACCATCGCCACCGGTCTCGGCCTCAGCGTCGTGGCCATGGTCCCGGTCTCGGAGAACCCCACCGCCGTCGCCGGACCGCTCTTCGGCCTGATCGCGGCCGGGGCGCTGGTCGTCATCGGGGCCCTCGCCGTCGCGCTGCTGCTCGGCACCGTCCAACGCCCGCTGCTCCGGCTCTTCCTGGAGAGCCGCAGGCTGACCCGCGGCGACCTGACCCGCCCGGTCAGCTCCCCCGCGTACGGGGAGGCCGCCAGGATCGGACGCGCCCTTGAGCGGCTGCGCCGGCAACTGCTCGGCGAACCCGCGGGGGCGGCCGCTCCCCAGCGGCGCGGCAGGTTCGCGCGCACCGGCGAATTCGGCAGCCGCGGGCTCGTCCTGGTCTGCGGCGCGCTGCTGCTCGTCTGGTGCGCGCCGATGCTGCTGCTCCTCAACCGCGCCGACGACACCGCCGTCGTACCGCAGCAGCTCGTCAACGACCAGCGCGAGCGCACCGACACCCTCACCGACCGGGTGCGCCGCGCCCTCAACGAGGGCCAGGCCGACCTTCTCTCGGTGGCCACACTGATCGGCAGCGACACCTCGCCCGCCGATATGCACACCGTCCTGGAGCGCACCCGCCTGGAGCACGACCGCTACCAGTCGCTGTACGTCGTCGACCCGTCGGGGAAGGTCGTCGCCCACGCGGGCGACACCCCCCACCAGCCGGTGAGCCGCGCCAAGGCCGGCCATTCGATCCGGGTGCTCAACCACTCGGGCAAGAAGCCGCTCATCGTCGGGTATGCCGGGATCCCCAGCCGCAGCGGCTCCACCGTGATCGGGGAGTTCCGGATCGAGTTCCTGAACGCGCTGCTCAAGCGGCCCGGGCTCGGCGAGGTCCGGGTCGTGGACGCCGACCAGCGGGTCATCGGCGGCAACACCGGTTACCGGGCCTTCCACCGGCTCCCGAACGAACGCCTCAGGACCCTCGTCGCGGGGACCAACCAGCAGACCGGCATCAGCCCGCACCCCAGCGGCATCCTCTACCGCGACGGCGGCTCCGTGCAGATCGCGGCAGCCGCGCCCTTCGTCGGCGGAGGAGCGGCGAAGACCCTCGGCTGGACCGTGGTCAGCGAGCAGCCCGCACGCTCTCTGGCCATCCCCGAATACCGCAGACAGAACCTCACCGTGCTCGGCGGGCTGCTCGGGATGGCCGCTGTCGCCGCCTGCCTCGGCTGGCTGCACATCGTCGTCGTACGCCCGCTGCGGGCACTCGCCGACCAGGCCGAGGCCCTCGCCGGCGGAGACCGCCGCACCGTCCTGTACCCGCGCCACCACGACGAGGTCGGCGCCGTCACCCGCTCTCTGGAGCTCGTACGCCAGCAGCTCCCGGCGCAGCCGAAGCGCGACACCGCGCCCACCGCGCCCACCGCGCCGAGCGCACCCGCGGCGCCCGCGACCCACGCCGAAAGGACCTGACCGGACGTGCTGTTCCTCTACACCGTGCTGGTGGTCTGCTGCGCGATCCTGCTCGTTGCGGGCATCGTCGAGCAGCGCCGCCACTTCATCAACCTGGAGCGCATTCCCTCCCGGGTCCTGGTGAACGGCATCCGCGGCAAGTCCTCCATCACCCGGCTCTGCGCGGGCGCACTGCGTGGCGGGGATCTGGTGACGGTCGCCAAGACCACGGGCACCGCTGCCCGGTTCATCCACCCCGACGCCACCGAGGAGCCGGTCTACCGGAAGTTCGGCCTTGCCAACGTGGTCGAGCAGATCGGCATCGTGCGCCGGGCCGCGTCCTACGATCCGCAGGCACTGGTCATCGAGTGCATGGCGGTGATGCCGGCGCTCCAGGAGATCAACCAGTCCAAGCTGATCCGCTCCACGATCGGCGTGCTCTGCAACGTACGCGAGGACCATCTGGCCGAGATGGGCCCGACCCTGGACGACGTGGCGCGCTCGCTCTGCCGCTCCATGCCGGAGGGCGGTATCTGTGTCACCGCTGAGGTCGACCGGTTCGCGATCCTCCAGGAGGAGGCCGACGCACGGGACTGCGAGCTGGTCTACGCCGATCCGGAGACGGTCAGCGACGAGGAGCTGCGCGGGTTCAGCTGGTTCACGTTCAAGGAGAACGTGGCCATCGCGCTGAAGGTCGCCGAACTCCTCGGCGTGGAACGGGAGACGGCCCTCAAGGGGATGTACGACGCCCCGCCGGACCCGGGCGTCCTCTCCGTCGAGCGGTATCTGACGCCCGACGGCAAGAAGCTCAGGTTCGCCAATGTCTTCGCGGCCAACGACCCCGAGTCGACGCTGATGAACGTCAACCAGCTGCTCGACCTGGGCGCCGTGCACCGTCCGCTGCACGTCGTCATCAACTGCCGTCCCGACCGCGTCGAGCGCAACGGGCAGATGGGCGAGATCATCCCCGATCTCCGGCCCGACAAGGTCTTCGTCATCGGCCACCCCGCGAAGAGCGCCATCGACGCGATACCCGCCGAGTGGCGAGACCGTGCGGTCGACCTCGGCGGCGACCGGCGCGACCCGGACGAGTTCATGGCAGCGCTGCTCGGGGAGCTCGGCCCCGACTCCTCGCTCATCGCCATCGGCAACATCCACGGCCAGGGCGAACTGCTCCTGGAGCACCTCGCCGAACTCCCGCCCGACGAGACCCCGGACGAGACGCCCCCGGCCGAGGCGCCCGCCATACCGGAACAGCGCAGTCCGCAGCACCCGCACCACCCCCGGCACGACGAGACGCTGGGGCAGCAGTACCGGCCGCATCTGGACCCGTACGCGCCCTACCCGGAGGCGTACGAGACCCGTTACCAGCCGCAGCACCAGCCGTACTCGTACCAGCAGGAACAGCAGCCCCAACAGCCTCAACAGCCCCATCAATCGCAGCAATCGCGGCAGCAGCCCCGCGGCATGTTCGAACCGGCCGTGTACCCGGAGCAGGCGCACCCGGAGCAGGCGTACCGGGAGCCGCCGTACCCCGACCAGGCGCACCCCGACCAGGCATACACGGAGCCGCAGTACCCGGTCGTCCTGTACCAGCCCCAGCACCAGCACGAGCCGCACGAGCCGCATCCGTCGCACGACCCGTACCAGCAGAGCCGGCAGAACAGCGCAGGAGACCCCCGTTGATCCCCACCGTCCTGACGCCCGAGATCGCCGCCATCGGTATCGCTCTCGGCCTGATGTTCTCCCTGGTCTGCTATCTGACGACCAACCTCTCCCCCGGCGGCATGATCACGCCCGGCTGGCTCGCGCTGACGCTCGTCGAGGATCTGCAGCGGGCGGCGATGGTCGTCGGGGTCACCGTCCTCACGTACGTCTCCGTGCTGATGCTCCAGAAGGTCGTCATCCTCTACGGCAAGCGGCTCTTCTCCGCCGTGGTGCTGACCGGGGTGATCCTCCAGGCGACGGTGATGATCGTGCTCCAGGTGGAGTTCCCGCTGATGTACGCGAACCAGACGCTCGGCTTCATCGTTCCCGGCCTCATCGCCTACCAGCTGGTCCGCCAGCCCAAGGGGGCGACGCTGCTGGCCACCGGCTCGGTCTCGCTCCTCGCCTACGTCGTCCTGACCGCCGGCATCCTGCTCGGCGCTCTCCCGTCTGCCTGAGGTGATCCCATGACCGCTCCGCGTACCAAGAAGTCGAAGCGCAGCCGCACGGTCCTGCACGCCACCACCGTCCTCGCGCTGCTCGCGGGCAGCGCGTACTTCACGGTGGAGCTGCGCCAGGACGAACAGGCCAAGGCGCCCACCGTCCAGGCCGTCACCGACAAGCCCGGTCTGCGGACCGCGGGCGACTCGCTGAAGACCGGGAAGACCTGGGAACGGCTCAACTCGCCTGCCCGTACCGTCCTGCGCGACGCCGACGGCAAGGTGCTCGCCACCTTCACCGACGCGGCCCGCACGGCGACGCTCACCGGCCCGTCCCGCACCTTCGCGGAGCCGGCCAATACCAAGTCCCGTGTGGTCACGGAGAGTTGGGTGCGGCTGATGCCCGAGAAGTGGAAGAAGGGCGCCGAGAAGCAGCAGTGGTTCCAGGACTGGTTCAAGAAGTACTACGGCAGCGAGGAGGACGACCTCTTCGCGTTCGCCTTCCAGTACGTGGAAGGGGCGCCGGTCAAGAAGGACGACGAGGGCGTCCCGTACACGGGCGACGCGAACTTCGGGCCGATCAACCCGGAAGGCAGCGAGGGCAACGACCTGCGCCTCGAACAGTCGGACTTCTTCGACTACCTCGGCATCCCGTACACCTTCCGCAACGGTGTCACCCGGCAGCCCTCGAAGGCGCGGTACCGCGCGATCGACTGCTCCGGCTTCATGCGGACGATCTTCGGCTACCGCGCGCGCTACCCGCTCGCCCCGCTGGACGGCCAGGGTGACGGTCTGCCCCGTACCGCGAACGGCATCGGCCGCTCCAAGCTGGGCGCCGATGTCATCCCGCTCAAGGGCATCACGCCTGCGGACCGGCCGACCTCGATCGATGTCCTGCAACCCGGTGACCTGGTGTTCTTCAAGCTCGACCAGCGGACCGGGCAGCGGCTCGACCACATCGGCATGTACATGGGCCACGACACGGACGGCCACCTGATCTTCGTCTCCAGCCGCGAAGAGGTGAACGGCCCGACCATCGGCGACAAGGGCGGCACCTCCCGCCTCGACGGCAACGGCTACTACGCGGCGACACTGCGCAGCGCGAAGCGGATCTGAGGGAGGGACACCCCAGGAACCACGGGAGACTGGGGCGTCCCAGGATCAGGAGCGCCCACGCTCAGGGGTGGCCCGGAGCCACCCGCTGGTCCGGGGCGCCCGCGGGCAGGGTGTCCTTCAGTTCGTCCGGGCACGGTGTCCCGCGCGGCAGCCGGTAGGGCGAAGCCAGCCGGTAGACACCGGCCTTCGGGGCGAGCAGTTCCGTCCACTCGTCGCCGTCCGCGTCCTTGTCCGTCTTCGCCAGGCAGCCGTGCGTGTTGGCGAAGGCCTTCGGCTCGCCCTCGCCGCGCCCCTTGGACGCCTCCGTCTCCTGCGGCGGCTCGACGCTCTTGCCCTTGTCGTCGACCAGACCCAGCCACGGCGAGTACGGGATCCGGATCAGCACCCGGCCCCGCTGCTTCACCCGGACGGTCAGCCCGCCCTCCTCGGCGCGCTCCACGGTGCCCGGCGGGTCGGCCATCGGCGTCGGCCGGTCGACGGCGAACAGCTGCCAGTTGTCGTCGCCCCAGAGCCGCTTGAGATACGGCAGGCCGTCCTGGACGAGCTTCTCCTCCTGGCCGGCCCCGGTGTCCGGGGCCCCCGTGGGCAGTACGACGTACCGCACCGCCCAGCGGGCCAGCCAGGCCTTGTAGTTGACCGAGTCGAGGGTGTCGTCGTAGAAGATCGGGTTGCGCTCCATGTCGGCCTGGCGGTTCCAGCCGCGGGCCAGATTGACGTACGGGGAGAGCGCGGAGGCCTCCCGGTGGCTCTTGGCCGGGACGACCTCGACCCGGCCCTTGTCCGCGCCCCTCTTCTGGAGCTGGTTGACCAGCGGGGCGAGTTCCCGGGTCCAGGAGGCGGCGGGGGCGGTGCGCACCACGTCGTCGACGCCCTTGAAGCCGATCCACACATTGAGCCCGATGAACGCGATCACCAGGGCGTACCACTTGCGCGACTTCGGCACCGTGTACGGCAGCGCCGCGAGCAGCACCACCCCTGCGAAGAGCATCGGCAGCCGGGAGATGTTCGAGCCGATCTCCGAGTTGATCAGCCAGGTGAGCACCACGCCCAGCGCGTACACGGCCGCGCCCGTACGGACCGTGCGCCACTCCTTCGGGACCAGGAAGAGGACGAACACCCCGTAGAGGAGGGGGAGCGAAGCCGTCCCCACCGACATCGGCTGGGTGCCGGAGAACGGGAACAGCCAGGCGGACAGCGCGACCACGGCGACCGGTGCGAGCCCCAGCGCATAGGCGCCGGGGCGCCGCTTGTTGAGGAAGAGCGCGGCGGCCACCACACCCAGGAAGAGCCCGGCCACAGGGCTGCTCGCGGTGGCGAGCCCGGCGAGCGGGGCGGCGACCCAGGCCTTCGCCCAGCGGCGGGTGCGCCAGCGGTGCGGCCAGCAGAAGACCGCGGCCACCGCGCCCAGCGCGAACATCGTGCCGAGGCCGAACGTGACCCGGCCGGACAGCGCGTTGCAGAGAAACGCGAAGTCGGCGGCGAGCGCGCACAGCAGCGGATTACGGACGGCGCGCAGCCGCACGAGGATCAGCGCGGTCAGCGCGGCCGAGACCGTCCCGGCGATCATCATCGTCGTACGGACACCGAGCACGGACATCAGATACGGCGAGACCACGCTGTACGAGACGGGGTGCATCCCGCCGTACCAGGCGAGGTTGTACGCGGACGCCGGGTGGCGGCCGACGAACTCGGCCCAGGCGTCCTGCGCCGCGAGGTCGCCACCACTGTTGGCGAAGAAGAAGAACCAGAGGATGTGCGCGACGGCGGCCACGGCGGTCGCGGTGACGACGGGGTGGGCGGCCGGCCAGGTCCACGGCATCCGGTCCGAGGGCCGCTGCCCCGGCCCGTCACCCCGTGAGAGCAGGCCGGTACGGCCCCCGGCGCGGGGGCTCCCTCTGCCTTCTTCACGTGTCGGGTCTGCTGTGGTCACCAAGGCTCGCTCTCCTGCGAAGGAGGACGCAGTCCCCGCGCCCAGAGTTGCCCAGCGACGCTAACACGTACGAAATGGGCTGCCGCCGCCGGTCGTGAAGGCCGGAGGCGGCAGCCCTGATACTCACTCGGACGCCTGGTCGGGCGCCTGGTCGGGCGCCTGATGGATGCCGGAGTGAGGTGCCCGGTCGGGCGCTCAGCCGACGCGGGTCAGCTTCGCTCCGAAGCCGGGCTCCGGAAGATCCTTCTGGAGGGCGACCGGGGCGGAGACCTTGCCCGGTCCGGAGCCGACGGTCAGCTGGCCGACGACCGTCCCGGCCTTCGCCGAGTGCGGAATCGTCTTGCTGTTGCCGATCTTGATGTCGACCTTCAGACCGGCCCAGCCGGCCGCCTCGAAGTCCCTGGTGGCGACGACCGGGGTCTGCCCGCCGAGCCCGTCGTCCACGTACCCGACGACCTCGCCCTTCTTCACCACGTTCCGCGAGGTGAGCGCGGACTCGGTGGCCAGCAGCGCTGTCTTGCTCACCGCGTTCACCGTGTCGATGATCGGCGTCTTGTGCTGCGAGAGGATCGCTCCGACGATGTACTGCGTCGTGCCGCCGACCTTCTGCTCCGCGGCGAAGAGCAGGCTGGCACCGGCGTTGGTGGTGGAGCCGGTCTTCATGCCGATCGCACCGTTGTAGGGGACCAGCCGGTTGTAGTTGCCCCAGGTCTTGCCCGACGGGTCGGTCCAGCTCGGGAGCTTCGTGATGTCCATCAACGCCGGGATCTTCACGAGCTCCTGGCCCAGCTTCACCTGGTCGGCAGCCGTGCTGACCGTGGAGGCGGTCAGCCCCGAGGGGTCGGTGTACTTCGTGTTGGTCATGCCGAGCTTCTTGGCGGTGTCGTTCATCTTCTTCACGAACACCGCTTCCGAGCCCGAGTCCCAGCGGGCGAGCAGCCGCGCGACGTTGTTCGCCGACGGGATCATGATCGCGCTGAGCGCGTCCTTCTCGGAGAGGACGTCGCCCTTCTTGATGGTGTTGAGAGTGGACTCACCACCGGTCTTGTCGTAGTGGCCTTCCTTCTCCGCCGTGGCGTCGACCGGAATCGACGCGCCCTTCGCACCGGGCTTCATCGGGTGGTCCTGCAGGATCAGGTAGGCCGTCATCGACTTGGCCATACTCGCGATCGGCACGGGCTTCTCGTCCCCGAAACCGTCCACGGTGCCGAGCCCCGCCACGGAGATCTTCCCCTGGCCCTCGCTCGGCCAGGGCAGGGTGACCTTGGACCCGCCGAACGAGTACGACGGCGCGGCGGTCAGGGACAGGCTCGGATCAGGAAGCGGCCGGACCGCCTGTACGACTGCAAAGATGATCAGCAGCAGGATCACCAGCGGTGTCCAGATCTTGAACCGGCGGACGACGGTCCGCACCGGGGTTTCCGGCGGGGCCGGTTTGTTGGTCAGCTCGGCGAGCAGGTCGAGCGGCGGCTTGGGCGGCATCGCCAGCTGCCGGGTCGGCTCGACGACGCCCGGCTGCGCGGCACCGGCACCGGCCGCGGTGGCGGTGGGACCGGTGGCGCTGGTGGTGCTGCTCGCGGCGGGGATCCCGGCCGGGGGCTTGGCGGGCGACGGGACCGGGGCGGGCTGCTTCTTCCGCTCACCGGGTACGTCGTCGGGGCGCAGCGGCACGAAGGTGCTGCGCTTCAGCGTGGTGGTGGGCCGGTCGATCACGGGGCGGGAAGGGACACGGAAGATACCGGTGGGCTGATCGACGGCCTCGCCGTCGGCCTCGTTGTCGGCCTTCGGGGTGCCCTTCGCTTCGGCCTTCGCATCGGCCTTCGCATCGGCCTTCGCTTCGGCCTTCGCGTCATCCTTCGCATCGCCCTTCGGGGCGGACTTTGCGTTTGCGACGTCGGGCTCGGCTTCCGGCTTCGCGTCCGACGTGGCGCCGGGCGTGTCCCCGGCGGTGGTGTCGGCGGTCGCGGCATCCGCTTCGGCGTCGGCGTCCGTCTTCCCGTCGGCGTCGGACTCTGCGTCCGCACGGGCAGCAGGCTTCGCAGCCGGCTTGTCGGCTTCGGCGTCGGCGTCGGCCGCATCCACATCCGCATCGGCGCCGGAGTCCGCGTCAGAGCCAGACCCAGACCCAGACCCAGCACCCTCGGATGCCTTCGCGTCCGTGGTGCCCGTTGCGGTGTCGCTCGTGGTGCCGCCGGTACCCGTTCCGCCCGTCCCGATCGCCGCGCTCTCCGGCGCATCGTCGGAATCCGCGTCACCGTTCGCCTCGGCGGGGGCGTCCGCGCCGCCTGAAGCGCCCGTGCGCGCCCCCGCACCCTCCGGGGCGCTCTGGGGCGCCTCGGACGCGGTTGCGGCCCCGGAAGCGCCCTGAGCGCCCTCACCCGTCGACTCCGCGTTCGAGTCGGATTCGTCTTCGTCGGCCGTTTCGGGCGTGTCGGCAGGGGGCCCGGCCATCACGTGGGTCTTCGAGGCCTCCTCCGCAGCACCTTCCGCACCTTCCGCACCGTCCGCACCGGACGTATCGGCTGCACCAGCCACACCGTCCGCACCGTCCGCGCCCGACGGATCCTTCCCGTCCGACGAACCGTCCGACGGCCCGTCCGCCGACTCGCCCGACGGGTCACCCGCCGGCTCGTCCGCCGCCGCGACCCACGCGGCCACCGCCTCACGCAGCCGTGCGTCGCCCGACTGCGACCCGGACACCGCGCCCGCTTCCGGATCCGGCACCGAGCGGAAGACCGCAAGCCTCGGATCGCTCGTACCGGGAGCCGTTCCCTCTGACGACTTCCGCTGCTCCGACTTGTCGGGGGACTCGCCCGCCACCGATGCCTCCTGGATACGCCGCGCGGGAATTCCCGCCTGTCCGAACCATCTACCAGTGTCCTGTGTGGGCGCTTAACCGCTGCACCGGACGAGAACGACATACATCTAGATTCCGGTGCAAAACACCCAGGCGCTCTCGACAGACCAATGTGAGAGGGGTCACCCTGTCACTCATCCACGCGGGGAGGCATGGATGGGCAGGAGCCGCAGAACGATTCCGGAAGAGCTTCTACTGCTCGCTCTGGACCCGACCACGGGTACCACAGCGCAGCCGCAGTCGCTCGACCTCGGCCTGGCCGGAGCCCAGCTAGTAGAGCTGGCTCTGGCAGGACGGATAGCCCCGGACGGGGATCGTATCGCCGTGGTGATGGCACGGCCGACAGGAGATCCAACACTGGACTCCGCACTGGAACTGCTGCGCAGGCGCGGCAGCCCGGTCCGGGCAGTTCACTGGATCGGCGGGCCCCGGCTGGGGCTCCGCCAGATTTACCTCGCTCATCTGGAGCGGTGCGGCATGGTGCATGCCGTGGCGGGCCAGATGTGCGGAGTGCTGCCGACGACTCGCTACCAGGCGACGGAGACAGCGATCAGCCGGGACATCAGGGCCCGGCTGGACAGTGCGATCCGCACCGGCGTACCGCCGGACCCGCGGACCGCGGCGCTCGCCGCGCTCGCTCACGCAGTGGGGCTCGGCAAGCACCTCTACCCCGGCAACGAGGGGCGCTCATCACGCTCCCGCCTCCGGGACCTGATCAGACACGACCCCATGGGCGGTCTCGTGGCGCACGCCGTCATGGACGTCCAGAACGGTGCGGTGGCACAGCCGCGCCGAGCAGCACCGGCACCGGGCAACGCCGCGCCGATGCAGTCGCACCACGGGTCCATGGCCCGCGTGGCGGCGCACTGAGCCCAGCCGCACCGGGTGAGCTCAACCGCACCACGAGCACGAACGAGCATCAGAGCCGCCGCACCGACGTCCCCAAGACCCGGTTCGGGAGCCGCAACACGAGCGCGCGGGGCCGGCACGTCGCCGGCCCCGCGCGCTCACTCTCTGGCCATTTCCCAGCGCAGCGCGTTGCATTGGTGGCAATCTGCTGAGCAGTAAGACCTACCGGGCACATCGCGGTAGGGCTCAGTACGTCAATGCCGGAGGTGCAGTTCCCGTGGCGTCCAACGTCAATCCCACTGTCAGGCGGCGCCGGCTCGGCCAGGAGCTGCGCAGGCTCCGTGAGCTCAAGGGCATGACGGCCGAAGAGGTCGCCGAGCGCCTGCTCGTCTCCCAGTCGAAGATCAGCCGCCTGGAGAACGGCCGCCGCTCCATCAGCCAGCGCGATGTCCGCGACCTCTGCGGCGTGTACGAGGTCGAGGACGTCCGGATCGTCGACTCGCTGATGCAAATGGCCAAGGACTCCCGCCAGCAGGGCTGGTGGCACGCCTTCGGCGACATCCCGTACAGCGTCTACATCGGCCTGGAGACCGACGCGGCCAGCCTGCGCGTGTACGACCCGCAGGTCGTCCCCGGGCTGCTCCAGACCAAGCAGTACGCCGAGGCCCTGATCGCCGGCGCGCTGCCGGAGACCGCCGTGACCGACATCGAGAAGCGGGTCCAGGTCCGGCTGCGCCGCCAGGAACGGGTCAGCGCCGACGAGTCCCCGCTGCGGCTCTGGGTCGTGATCGACGAGTCCGCGCTGCTCCGGGTCATCGGCGACAAGCAGCTGATGATCGCCCAGCTGGAACACCTCGTCGAGCTGTCCCAGCTCCCTCATGTCACGGTGCAGGTACTGCCGTTCGCCGTGGGCGCGCACCCCGGCATCAACGGCCAGTACGCCATTCTGGAATTCCCCGACGCGGCGGACTCCAGCGTGGTCTACATCGAGGGCGTCACCAGCGACCTCTATCTGGAGAAAGCGCACGATGTGCAGAAGTACAGCGTGATGTATGAGCACTTGCGCGCGCAGGCCCTCAACGTGGATCAGACGCGGCAGTTCATCATGGATATCGCCAAGGGCTACGCACGCTGAATAGCCAGCTATGTCCGATTCCTGGATTCAAGGTCGGCACGGTACACCCCAGCCGCCCCGGAGCGGAAGACTGAACAGGCATAAGCCATCCGGTCGGGTGAACGGCCGTCTCGGACAGCAGAGTTCGCGAGTAGCGTCGACCACGCCACCGAGAACGGCGGCGCACACGACCACTGCATACCGGAGCGAACATGGCAATTCAGCAGGGTGCGACCGAGTCCTGGACCAAGTCTTCGTATTCCACGGGTAATGGTGCATGCGTCGAGGTCAAGTCACCGCTCACGCAGGCCATCGCCGTGCGGGACTCAAAAGTCGCCGACGGCCCGTCGATCACCTTTGTTCCCGCTTCGTGGAACAGCTTCGTGAGCGAAGTGGGCCAGGGCGCGTTCACTCTCGACTGATCCCCGGCCCCCATGGTCACCCCGCTCGTTGAACAAGAGCCCTCTCGACTGGATCGCCGTCCCGGCCGAGGGGGCTCGGTCATGACCGGGCGGGCCCGGCCATGACCGGCCGCTTGTCCGGACAAGGCCGCCCGCCCCAGCCGAAGCCGCCGGTCCTGAACAGCCGCCGCAGCCGCCCCGGTCAGCGCAGTTGGTCGACGTAGCGGTCGGTTCCCGGCACGGTCGGCACGAAGGGTGCCACCAGCTCCACCCGCCCCAGCCCGCGCTCGGCCAGATCCCCGTCGAGCCCGGTGAAGGACTGTTCCCAGACCTCCCTCGGGTCGGTCTCCAGGAACCAGAGCAGCGTGAGCCGGGTATCCACCCCCTCCACCTGCTTCACATACGCCATCCGGTCGCTCGGCAGCGGTGTCGGCCGGAAGATCGTCACCATCGCCGCCGGCCCGCCCGCGAGCCGCTTCGGCAGATGCTTCGCCCGCAGCCACTCCAGCAACTCGGCCCGCTGTTCGGGTCCTTCGGCGTCGACCACCTCGACGACAAGACCCGCGTACGGATGGTCGAGCGCGTGGAAGTCGCGCGGCCCGGCGGCCCCGTCCCGGTAGACCGTCGCCTCGTGGTCCTGGAACGACGTGAAGACATGCGTACGGTCCTGGTAGACCCGGCCGTCCCGGTTCAGCCGCTTGTTGATGCCGACGGTCCACTTCATGTGCTCGTCGTAGCGGCCCTCGGTCACCCAGTACGTCGTGATGTAGCAGCCGGCCGTCACCGGCTGGGCGACCGCCGACTTCTCCGGGTAGCGCAGTTCCTGGAGCTCCCGGGTGGCGACCCAGCGGCGGCCCGAGTACATCCAGGGCATCGCCATGGCACCGGCGTAGAAGTGGTCGTCCTCGTACCACCGGTTGTACGCGTACTCATGGCCCGGATGAGGCTCCACCATGGTGATCAGGGCGTGGCCGGGCCGCACCCCGTACGGCCCGACCGAGGCCAGCTCGCCGTACACCTCGCTCCGGGTGCCACCGGCCGCCTGCCCGCCGCCCGCACCCCCGCCGACCGCCGCACTTCCGCTCCCGGTTCCGCTTCCGCTCCCTGACTTCTCGCTCATCGGCACCCCGTCCTCCCTCTTCCGTTCCACCGCTGGACGGACCTACTCTGACGCTCCGTCAGGAAAACTGCCAGAGTCCGGAGGGCCCCACCATGGAAAGCCGTGCCACGGAATCCCGCCCCACGGAATCGCAGGGCGCGGCGCTCGCGGGGAAGACCGTCGTCGTGTCCGGCGTCGGGGCCGGGCTCGGCCACCAGGTGGCCGCGGCGGTCGTACGGGACGGTGGCAACGCCGTACTCGGCGCGCGCACCGAGGCGAACCTCGTGAAGGCAGCCGCCGAGATCGACCCCTCGGGCACCCGGACCGCCCATCTGCCCACGGACATCGGCGACGAGTCACAGTGCGACGCCCTCGCCGCGCTGGCGATCGAGCGGTTCGGCGGGATCGACGCGGTGGTCCATGTCGCCGCCTGGGACGGCTACTTCGGCGGGATCGAGGACGCCGACTTCACCACCTGGCAGGGCGTCATCGACGTCAACCTGCTCGGTACGCTGCGGATGACACGGGCCTGCCTGCCCGGGCTCAAGGCGCGGGGCGGATCGGTCGTCATCGTCGGGACGCAGTCGGCGGTGGCCGCACCGTCAGAGGTGCACCAGGCCGCGTACGCGGCGTCGAAGGGCGCGCTCACCTCGGCCATGTACTCCATGGCGCGCGAGCTGGGGCCGCACCGGATCCGGGTGAACACCGTGCTGCCCGGCTGGATGTGGGGGCCGCCGGTGCAGGCGTTCGTCCAGTTCACCGCGCACACCGAGGGCGTCCCCGAGGCGGAGGTGCTCAGCCGGCTGACCGGCCGGATGGCCCTGCCCGAGCTGGCGACGGACGGTGACGTGGCGGACGCCGCGATCTTCCTGGCCTCCGACCGCGCGCGGGCCATCACCGGGCAGTCGCTGCTAGTCAATGCCGGTGAACTGATGCGCTGAACAGCTCAGTTGGACCTCCTTTTCTCGGACCGCACGGGACCCGCATCCCGTGCGGTCCTGCCGTTCTGCCTCCGGATGGCTGCCGCTGGCGAAGTGCCCGCTCATGGTGTGGCCCCCGTCACTCCGAGAGCAACGGGTCCGTGAGTCAAGAGGACGCAAAATCGTTCGACTTACTGACCCCTGTTCATACTTGTGATCGCTGAACCCTTGACCGGCCCTTGGCACAGAGGGTTCAATCCGTGAAGCCCCCGGTCCCGCACGGGGGCGCCGCCCGATCGACGTACTGGCGAAGCGTTTCCCGTTCATCGAGGTTCCATCGCGGTTCATCGAGATGAACTCAGTACAGGCGGACCCCTGGAGGGGGCACATGAACAGTCTCGACTGGACCGTGCTCATCGGTTACTTCGGCGTGATGATCGCGATCGGCTTCTGGTCCCACAAGCGTGTGGACAACGTGAGCGACTTCTTCACCGCCGGCGGCAGAATGCCGTGGTGGCTGTCGGGCATCTCCCACCACATGTCCGGCTACAGCGCGGTGATGTTCACCGGGTACGCCGGAATCTCGTACCAGTACGGACTCACATCCATGGTCACCTGGTCGCTCCCGATCGCCATCGGCATCGGGATCGGCGCGAAGCTCTTCGCGCCCCGGCTGAACCGGCTGCGCTCCCGGCTGCATGTGGCCTCACCGCTCGAATACCTGAAGGACCGCTACAACATCCAGACCCAGCAGGCGCTGGCCTGGTCCGGGCTGCTGCTGAAGATCGTGGACGTCGGTGCCAAGTGGGCGGCCATCTCCACCCTGCTCGCCGTCTTCACCGGCATCACCATCACCCAGGGCATCTTCATCACCGGTGTGATCACGGCCATTTACTGCACGGTCGGCGGTCTGTGGGCCGACGCGCTCACCGAGCTGGGGCAGTTCATCATCCAGCTGGTCGCCGGTGTCGCGATGCTGGTCGCCGCCATGGGCAAGCTCGACGGCTTCAGCACGCTGTGGACGGTCTGGGACAAGCTCCCCAGCGGCCACACCGACCCGACGGCCGGCCCCTACACGATGACGTTCCTGCTGGCGTATCTCTTCATCAAGACCTTCGAGTACAACGGCGGCATGTGGAACCAGGCCCAGCGCTACATGGCCACCGACTCCCCGCGCTCCGCGACTCGTTCGGCCACGCTGTCCGCCGTCCTCTGGCTGGTCTGGCCCGCCGTCCTCTTCTTCCCCATGTGGTGCGCGCCGCTGCTGGTGCACGCGCAGAAGCCGGACGCGTCGGACGCGTACGCGCTGATGTCCGAGTCGCTGCTGCCGCACGGCCTGCTCGGCCTGGTCGTCGTCGGCTTCTTCTCGCACACGATGGCCATGTGCTCGTCGGACGCCAACGCCATCTCCGCCGTCTTCACCCGGGACATCGCCCCGGCCATGTCCAAGTCGGCCCGCGAGTGGAGCAGCCGCACCGGGCTGCTGGCCGCGCGGATCTCGACGCTCGGCTTCCTCGCCCTGTCGATGGCGCTGGCGACCCAGATCAACTCGCCCACGTTCAAGGACATCATCTCGGTCGTCATCAAGTGGGTGGCCGGTCTGATGGGCCCGATCGCGATCCCGTTCATGCTCGGCCTGCTGCGCTCGTTCCGGAAGTCCGGGCCGACGGCGGCGCTGGTCAGCTGGGCCGCGGGGCTGCTCGCGTTCTACTTCACCAACTACCACCTGGACGGCTCCACCAACACGGACGTCGCCCTGGAGTGGCAGGTCTCGCTGCCCCTCGCGATCTCGCTGGTGCTCTACATCCTCATCGGCTTCATCAAGCCGGAGGACACACCGGAGCGCGACGCGATCATCGCGAAGGTCAACATGGACGGCGACGGCCCGGACACGGCGTCAGCCGCTGCCGTACCGGCGCAGGGCGGCGCGGCCGACGCGAAGGTGCGGGGGCGCGAAGGCGCTGACGGCTGACGGCTGACCGGGGGCGCGGCGCGGCTGTACGTACGCGGTGGCGTCCGCCCGGCCGGTCGGCTCAGCCCGTCAGCCCCTCGGGTAGCGGGAGAGCCAGGCCGGTGTGGTGAGCGCCGGGCTGTGCAGCGCCGGGCCCTGGGTCATCTCCATCGAGAAGTCGTCGGCGAGCTGGAGCACCGTCGCACGTCCCTCCAGCTCCGCGAGCCAGCCCGGCGGCAGCGCGGTCTCGCCGTGCAGAGCGCCCAGCAGGCTGCCGCAGATGGCGCCGGTGGCCTGGGACGGGCCGCTGTGGTTCACGGCGAGGCGCAGCCCATGGCGTACGTCCTCGCCGACCAGCGCGCAGTACACCCCGATCGCGAGTGCCTCATCGGCCAGTTCGCCGTCGCCCAGCGACTCGACGCGGGTGGGGCTGGGCATCCCCTGGCGTACGGCGCCGAGCGCGTGCTGGAGGGCGTCGGTGACCGGCTGGTGGCCGGGGCGAGGGGTCAGCTGGCCCAGCGCGTGCTGCACCGCCGCGTCGAGGCTCTCGCCGCGCGCGAGCCCGTGCACGATGACGGCGTGCGCCCCGGCGCTGAGGTAGCCGGTGGGGTGGCCGTGGCTCTGCGCGGCGCATTCGACGGCCAGTTGAAAGACGAGCCCCGGCTCCCAGCCGACGAGCAACCCGAAGGGCGCGGACCGGCTGACGGCCGACGCGTCGCGCGCCTCCGGGTTCCTGGGTTTGTCCAGGGTGCCCATCACCTCGTCGCCGAACCCCGTCAGACAGCTCCGTTCGGGGTCGCGGCGGGTGTACAGCCACTCCTCGCAGGCGAGCCAGCCGTTGTCCGTGCGGCGCTCGTCGGGTCCCCAGTCGCGCTGGGTCGCCGCCCACCGCAGATGGGCCCGGTACACATCGGTGGGCGGATGCCAGGCACCGGTGTCCCGCCGGACCTGCGCCCGTATCAGACCGTCGACGGTGAACAGGGAGAGCTGGGTCGCGGCCGTGACCGCCCCGCGTCTGCCGTACACGGCGGCGAAGTCGGTGAGGCCGCCGGCCCCATGGGTCTCACGTATGGCGTCGAGCCCCTGCCCCGCGACACCCGCCCCGAGCGCATCGCCCAGCGCACCGCCCAGCAGGCATCCGCGCACCCGGCTGCGGAAGTCCTGCTGCTCGGTGCGGCCCCAGAGGGGAGTGGTTGATGCGCTCATGGCGGAGCACTCTAATCGACCAGGGGCGACCGTTTAAGAGCGCGATCCTTACGTTGATCAACTACGCCTGGGCAGTCGGCAGCTCGGCGGTGTACTCGACGTTCCGGGACCTCCGCAGCGACCGCACGGCCTCTCGCCGGACCTTCCCCGATTCGGTGCGCGGCAGGTCGTCCACGAACTCCACGAACCGTACGAGCTTGGGCGCGGGCAGCTGTTCCCGCTGGTACGCGAAGAGCACCTCGGCGGTGGCCCGGCTGGCGTTCCACCCGGCGGCGAGCACGACGTACGCCTTGGGCAGCAGTGCCGTGCCCTCGGACACCGGCACTACGGACAGTTCGGCGACGGCGGGGTGCAGCACCAGCACGTGCTCCAGTTCCAGGGGCGCGATCGGCACGCCGTCCGGCCCGTCGAACACGTCCTTGCGCCGCCCGAGACAGACCAGGGATCCGTCGCTGTCCCACCGGGCCAGGTCACCAGTCCGGTAGAGGCCGCCCGGGGTGTGGCTGGTGGCGTTGTCCTCCGGGTCCAGGTAGCCCCTCATCATGCCGACCGGACTGTTGGACAGGTCCAGGCAGAGTTCTCCCTCCTGAGCCGGCTCGTCGGTGCCGGGCTTGACCACCACCAGTTCGTAGCCGGGCAGCGGGTAGCCCATGGAGACCGGGGCCGCCGGTGAGGAGGCGGTGACCCCGGCCATCGCGGTGACCTCGGACTGCCCGAACCCGTTGCGGACGGTCACCCCGGCCAGTTTGCGTACCTGTTCGACCACGTCGCCCATGAGCGGCTCGCCGACGCTCACCGCGTGCCGCAACCCGGGCAGGCCGTCGGGCAGCCCGGTCCGGATCAGTGCCCTCCAGATGCTGGGCGGCGCACAGAAGCTGGTGACCGTCCCGCTCCGCAACACCTCCGCCAGCCGCTCAGGGGTGGCGTCGGCGCTGTCCATGGACACCACGGTGGCCTCGGCGTTCCAGGGCCCGAACAGTGAGCTCCATGGGTACTTCGCCCAGGCCGGGGCGGAGACGTTGAGGTGCACATCCCCTGGCTTGAGCCCGTTCCAGTACATGCTCGCCAGATGCCCGATCGCGTAGCTGACGTGTGTGTGCACCACCAGTTTCGGCCGTGCGGTGGAGCCGGAGGTGAAGTAGTAGAACAGCGGCTCGTCGGCCTCGGTGGGGCCTTCCGGTACGTAACCGCCCTCGTGGTCTTCCGAGTTGGCGAAGCCGGTCCAGCCCTCGTGCTCCCCGCCCACGATGATCTTCGCCTGGAGACCGTCCACGAGGCCGTCCACCGCGAGTCCCGGCACGATCCGGTGGTCGGCGATCACATGCCGCGCTCCGGCCCTGCCGATCCTCGTACGCAGTTCCTCGGGCGAGATGGTGATGAAGGCGGGTGCGACGACGGCCCGGATCTTGATCAGTGCGAGCATCAGCTCCCACAGCTCGATCCGGTTGTCCATCAGCAGCATCACCACCTCGCCCCGGCGTACGCCCTGCGAAAGCAGCCAGCCGGCGACCCGGTCGGAACGCCGGGAAAGCTCCTGGAAGGTCAGCTCGCCCTGGCCGACGATGCGCAGGGCCACTCGGTCGTTGTCCTCGGCGATCCGGTCGAACCAGTCGATCGCCCAGTTGAACCACCGGGGCCGTGGCCACGTGAACGCCGCACGCGCGGCGTCCTGGTCGTCGGCGTGGTGCAGCAGAAGGTCCCGCGCGTCCCGGAACTCCCGGTACGCATCGTCTTGCCCGGACAACTTGTCCCCGATCAGTGGAAGGCGTTGACCGCCGGAAGGTTTCGGTCACTGGAAGGCGTTGGTCACTGGAAGGCGTGATCAGTGACAGGCGTTGCTCAGTGACAGGCGTTGGTCACTGGAAGGTGTCGGACGTGGCCCGGCGCAGCACGCTGAGTGCGATCACGTCGGCGTCCCTGGAGAACGAGGTGGGTACGCCCGGCCGGCCGTTGCCGATCTGGGTGAACCAGCACACCCCCTCGGTCGGGATGCCCAGCGCGTAGACGGCCCGGTGCGTCCGGCCGTCGGCGGCGATCACCCGGCGCTCGGCCGGGGTGATGTGCAGTGCGCCGGTTTCGAATGTCTCCCCGGCATCGTCGTGTACGAACCCGACGGCCAGCCGCTCGTCGGCCAGCTGCCGCATCAGCGGATCGGTGTTGCGGACCAGGCCGGCGGCCGGGATCCGCGAGTCGATCAGGACATCGCAGTGTCGGCGCGAGCCCTCGACGGCCGGGGACTCCAGGAAGAACCGGCCCCGCCCGGTGTCGCATCCGTACACCACGTCCGGACCGGCCACTTCGAGCACTCCGGCGTCGATCAACGCCAGGAACTGCACGGTGCGTTCCAGCGGCGGGCCGGTGAACAGCGATGAGGTCCGGGTGACGAACCGGCCGAGGAAGTCGGTCCGGTGGGATTCCGGGGTCAGGCCGCCGAAGTCGACAGCGTGCCTCAGCACTTCGCGGGAATCCCGGATGGCGTCGAGCGCGGCCTTGAGCGGACTGTCCCTGTTGCCCTGGCCGGCCTCCGCGATGTCGGCGAGCAGGATGCGCCTGACCTCGGCGACCAGGCCGGCGGCGGAGTCGAACCGTTTGGCCTGCAACGGTCTGGACAGCCGGTCCAGGTCGACCGGCTCCACGTCCTGTAGTCCGTAGCGCAGCGCCACCTCGCGCCAGCTCGCCAGTTCCGGTCCCCGTGCGCGCAGTTCGGCGGCGACGGCATCGGCGCACTCCGGTCCGTGCTGGGTCCTGGCCTGGGTGGTGTAGTACACATGGTTGATCTCGGCCGCCAGCAGGGAAAGCACGTCCTGGTCGAAGTCCAGAGCCGGATTGCCCCGGTGTGCCATGTTGCGCTCGCGCAGCCGGCCGACGGCGGCCGATGTGAGGAACTCCGGTGCCGCGCGGGCGGTCACGTGCTTCTGGTTGCGGCCGCGCGAACGGATCGGCAGTCCGCTGCGCGAGCCCGCCACCACTCTGGGTTCCTTGCCGCTCGGTACGTACGACAGCGCCCCGTCGGCGCTCTTCTCGAACGTCCCGCCACGGCCGAGCGTGAAGGACATCAGGATGTCGTAGAAGGACAGGCCGAGGCCCACGACACCGACAGCGGCGTCCGGCTCGATCGAGGCCAGGTCCAGGTCGGCGGCCGAATCCCCGCTGAGATAGCGGAGTCCGGGCCTGTCCCGCGCGAACCGCGTCAGTTCGGGCTGGTCATCGGAGAGCTCCGCCGGGGCGTGCCCCGTGGTGATCACCACCGCGTCGGCGGTGACGGTGAACTCCCCTTCCACGGTGGACACCCGGAGTGCGTAGCTGTGCCCGTTCTCCCGTAAGGAGGTCACTTTGCCGACGGTCTCGACCACTTCGCCGAGCCCGGCCATACCGCGTACCACCGAGGCGTACACGTACCGCAGATACCTGCCGTAGGCGTACCTCGGCGCGTAGTCGTCATGGCCGAGAACGGACAGCGCCGGGTCCGGCTGTGAGTGCAGCCACTGCAGGAAGGACAGGCCGGCGCCCGGCCGGCAGCGCTCACCGTCGGAGACCCCGGAGAACATACTGATCTCACCGACCACGGTGTTCATCAGGAAGCAGGTCTCCTGGTCGGTCCGCCAGATCCGGCCCGCCCCCAGTTCCACCGCGTCGATCAGCCAGATTCTGATGCTCCGCGGCTCCGGTTCGGCCGTCAGATTGGCCGCGATCCGCTCGAACACCGAGATCCCGCGTGGACCGGTGCCCACGATCGCCACGTCCAGCACCTTGTCGGTCAGGTGTCGCACGGCCTGTCACCCCCTCCCTGGAGTCCGTCCTCAGCGCGCTTCCGCGCCCAGGTCGGACATGGCCGGCAGACGGCCGAGCGATGCGGCGATCAACTCGTCCGATGCCGCCATGTCGGTCATGTTCCCGCTGAGGAACTGCTCGTAGGCCGAAAGGTCGAGCAGCCCGTGGCCACTGAGGTTGAAGAGGATGACCCTCTCCTTGCCCTCCTTCTTGGCCACCAGCGCCTCTTCGATCGCGGCCCGGATGGCGTGCGCCGACTCGGGGGCCGGGATGATGCCTTCCTCGTTGGAGAAGGTGATGCCGGCCTCGAACACCGGGCGTTGCGGGTAGGCCACCGCCTCGATCAGCTTCTGGTGGTACATCGCGCTGACCAGGGGAGCTGCGCCGTGGTAGCGCAGGCCGCCGGCGTGGATGCCGGGCGAGACGAAGGTGTGCCCCAGGGTGTACATCTTCGTCATCGGTGTGATGCCGGTGTAGTCGTTGTAGTCCCAGGCGTAACGGCCCTTGGTGAGCTTGGGGCAGGCTTCCGGTTCCACCGCGACGAACCGGGTGTCCAGGCCCTGGCGCACCTTCTCGTGGAAGAACGGCAGGGCGATACCGGAGAAGTTGCTCCCCGCGCCGACCGAGCCGATCACCACATCCGGGAAGTCGCCGATCGCGTTGAACTGCCGGACGGCCTCCTGGCCGATCACGGTCTGGTGGAGCAGGACGTGGTTCTCGCCGCTGCCCACCGAGAGGTTGCAGCGCTCCACCTGGCGGGCGTGCTCGAAGGCTTCCGCGTTGGCGATGGACAGGCTGCCGTCGGTGTTCGGGTCGCGGGCCAGCGCGGCGCGGCCCGCCTCGGAGTTCTTGTTGGGGCTGGAGATGACCTCGGCCCCGTTCATCTCCATCATGATCCGGCGGTACGGCTTCTGCTCGTAACTGACCCGGACCATGTAGACCGTGCACTTGATGCCGAAGATGCGGCAGGCGACGGCGAGGGCCGAGCCCCACTGGCCGGCACCGGTGCCGGTGGTCAGGCTGGTGATGCCGGCCTGCTTGTAGTAATAGGCCTGTGCCAGCGCGGTGTTGAGCTTGTGGCTGCCCGTGGTGTTGGTGCCCTCGTACTTGTAGTAGATCCGGGCGGGGGTGTCGAGGAGCCGCTCCAGCCCACGGGCCCGCTTGAGCGGGGTCGGGCGCCAGCGCAGATACTCCTCACGCACCGGCTGCGGGATCTCCACGAAGCGCTCCCGGCCCATGCTCTGCCGGTACATCGACAACGGGATCTGCGGGGTGACCGCGCCGCCGTCCTGGCGGGTCTCCGGCCTGGCCTGGCGCAGCTTCGCCGCGTCCTCGACGCCGGTGAGGTCGGACAGCACGTTGTACCAGTGCGTGGGAACGATTTCTTCAGCGGTCAGCGAGGCTTCTGCCGAATGCACCATTGGTTCCGGTCCTCTTTCTAGGAGTTTCCTACGTGCGACTGGGCCAGCTTCACGAGATCGCCGACCCGCCGCAGCGCGGCCTCGAATATCTCGCTGTCGCCGATCGTGATGCCGCATTCCTGCTCCACGCGGACGACGATTTCAAGAATCGTCAGCGATTCGATACCGAGTCCGTGCAGGTCGTCATCAAGCCCGATCTCGGCCGGCGCGGACGGGCCGAGTGCGGCTCTGATGATCCCGCACACCTGAGTTTCAACTTTCTCAGGAGACGTCAAGACAATCCCTCTTCCCTGGACAGTTCTTCGCTATTCCGGCCGTTCCGCCGGACCTGTTCCGCCAGGCCATTTCCGGCAGACCATTTCCGGCAGGCCGGTTCCGCCGGACAGTTCCGCCCGGGGCCCGTCGTCTCCGGGGCCGTCATCTCCGGGGCCCATCGTCCGGAGTCCTGTCAGCTAGACCATGGGGCCCGTCATCACCGCGGTGCGCAGCCCGAGCACCAGCAGGACCGCCCCGCTCACCCAGGCCAGTCCCACCCGTACCTTCGGCATGACCAGCAGCCGTCTCGCCAGGCCTACGAGGGCGATCACCACCACGTACCAGGCGGCGCTGATCATGATCTGCACGGCGGTCAGCGTGACCACGTCGGCGGGCGAACCGCCGCCGGTGGGCAGGAACTGCGGGATCAACGCCAGGTAGACGGTGGCCATTTTGGGGTTGGCGACACTGGTGACCAGCCCTGACCGGTAGGACCGCCAGAGGCCGGCCGTGCCGTGCTCCTCAACCGCCTCCGCTTGCTGGTGGCCGAAGTTCCGCCGGTTGCGCACGGTCATGACCGCGAGGTAGCAGAGGTAGCAGGCGCCCGCCAGCTTGAAGACGGTGAACACCAGCTCGGAGGTCTGTGTCAGCGCGGCCAGCCCGAGGGCGGAGGCCGCCGCCCACATGAGCAGCCCGGTACTGCTGCCGAGGATGGTCACCAGACCGGCCCCGCGTCCACGGCGCAATGTCTCATTCACCAACACCATGAATGACGGTCCGGGCGCGGCCACCATCGCGAAAACCGTTGCGATGAAAACCCCGTTCACCATAGGACTGCCAAAGTACCGATCGCCATTCGGCCGGGGTGCTGCACTAACGCATACGCGTCCAATCGAATTCCCCTCAGAGATCCCACGCCCCGGCTCTTGATCCCAACTGAGTGGAACGCTAGCCGCTTCGAGTAGCCCAGGCAACAGTTTGTTGAAGGACGCATCAGCACAAGAGCCGAAGTTACAGGTCAGTAAGATCGAATTTCAGTCACCCGAAGTGCGACCGCGAACTCCCCACGACGGATACGCCGGTTCGCGTGGTGCACATTCAGCCATTGCCGTGACCACGTCCACATGCTGGAGAGTGCTTGTTCAGCGCGACACCGGTGAACGCGCCTCGGGCGCCATCCGCTCGGCCAACTCGCCATGTACGGACCCACAGCGCCAAAGGGCCGTCTCATTACGCAACTTATTGCGACACTGGGCACATCACAACACCCCTTGAAGAGAGGTGAGTTGGTTGTCCCCGAGCGAACCGCCGACCGACGGCATCGAGGCCATGCTGCCGATCCCGCCGGAGAAGTTACGGAGGCATCCCCGGCTGCTGCACGTCCGGCGCGCCAGTGAGGCGGCCGCCAAGGCGCTGGCCTACGCGCGAGGCGGGGGCGGGGGCGGGGGCGGGTTCGAGGGCGGTGGCGAGGGCCCGAGTGAGGGCGAGCGGACGTACGACGACATCGCCTACCGCTACCTGTGCGCCTGCCCGCAGGTCCCCTACCTCGGCGTCGAGACCCTGGCGGGTCTGGCGGTGCGTGAGCGCCGGAAGCAACGGGCGGGACTGCCCGCCGACCTGGTCCGGCTCGGCGGGCAGCACGACTTCCTGGCCCACCGGCGGCTCGTCGCTCAGGACGGGCGGTCCCGGTTCGGCATCGAGCGAGGGCTGCTCTACACCATGGCCGAACCCGGGGGCGAGGTCACCGGAAGGTTCCCACTGGCGGTTCCCAACCGCACTCTGGACGCGATCGCCGAGCCGCGGGACATGAGCCCCCAGCCCACCATGTCGGTGTGGCGGCAGCTCACCGAGTCGCGCTGGCTGCCGCTGGACGAACTCATCGGGTACGCGCGCTTCCCCACGATGCACGAGGCGGCGTCCAGGTTGGCGCGCGGAGTCTTCCCCGGCCGGCACCATGTGTTCGTCTCGCACCGCTGGCTGGATACGGAACAGCCCGACCCGGACGGCACCCAGGCGCGACTGGTCGCCTGGCATCTGTTCGCGTCGCTGTGCGAGGCGGTCCTGGTCGCCCACCGGCGTGGGCTGCACACTCCTCGCCGGGTGGCTCACGCCGCGATGGGGATGCCCGTCGGCATGGCCGGTTCGGACCTGACGGAGTGCCTGCTGGTCGGGGTCCTGAGGCAAACGCTGGACGACACCTCACTGGTACCGGTGGCCCAGGAGGTGGAGCGGGTCGGTGTGGACGCGGTCGAGCTCGGTGCGGCCCAGGCGTCCGGCGACGTCGGCCTGCGGCGCCTGCGTGCCCTGATCGACGCTCTGCCCTCGCTGCGGCCGCTGCTGGAGCGGATCCATCTCTGGTACGACTACAGCTGCGTGCCACAGGCCCCGCGCACCCCTGAGGAACAAGCGCTGTTCCGGCGGACACTCGAATCCCTGTCCCTGCTGCAGTTCGCCGGGCGCACCCTGGTGCTGCTGGACGACGTCGCCGACTATCTGGGCCGGGCCTGGTGCAGCCTGGAGGCAACGACCTCGCTGGTGCTCACGATGGGCGGAGCCCCCGACGTACTGCTCACGGACGGACCGGCGCGGCCGACGGGCCCCACCACGGAGGCCGAGTCGTTGCGCAGCCTCGTGCAAGACCGCCAACTCGTCATGTGGCGCGGGCTGCTGGACACCGAACTGTTCCGGGTGCAGACGCGCGAGGAGTGTGTGCGCCGGCTCGGACTGTCCATGGCGGACCCGGGCGACCTCCCGTACCTCTACGACCGGATGCTCTCCCTCGCCGTACCGAACGGCCGCAGGAGCCGGCAGGCCCTGGCCACGGGCGTGGTTCCGCTGCCGGACATGGGAGAGGACCAGGTCCTGATTCCGGCACCCGACTACACGGGGTCCCAGCCGGTCGAGGGCAAGCGGCCGGTCCGGGTGATCGGCTCCCTCGACGGGTGGGCCGGTCTCAACCTCGGTGGTTACGTGAAGGACGGGCACGCCGACGCCGGACCTGCGGACGTAACCCCGTACTGGCACGTCCCGCAACGGCCGGTCGCTGCCGGTGGCGGCGCCGCACCGACCTGTCACGTCGCGGTCGTCGCCGAATGCGAGGGGGAAGCCGTCCTCATCTCGTCCTGGGTACGACGGCACCACCCGGAGCTGGAGAGGCTCCTGCACGTCACGGTCGTCTCCGGGAGCTGGACCGCGCTGGACCCCGTCCCCGTGGGGCACCTGCCGTACGGGCGGCTGCGGGCGAAGCCCGTCCGGGCCGACGTGTGGGTGGTGGTGGGAAAGTCCGGGCCGGTGGCGAACGAGGTGGGCCAGGCGCTGTGCCGCGTGGTGTACGAGGCACGCCTCCCGGTCATCACCGTGTCCCTGGACTTCGTCGCCGACAACGTGGCGCAGGTCGTCGGTGATGTGTCGCCCGGCGCACCGCACAGCGCCCTCCTGTCCGGGTACGGCGCGGGGTACGAGCACCCGGCCGGGCTCCTGTACATGCACCTGTACGAACATCTGCTGCAGTGGGGAGCCCCGGTCCGATGAATCCTACGAACCCGATGAAGCCCACGACCCCTGTGAAGGTGCCGCATGTGGGGGAGTTCGTCGACGGGGAGCTGGGACGTGTGCTGCGCGCTCTCAGCGTGGCCGACCGGGGCGGGGACCACGCCGGTTTCAGCGCACTGTGCCGCCAGCACGCCGCCGAACTCGACGCCCGCCGGGGTGAATGGCTACGGGTCCCCCCGGAACTGCGGGCGAGCTTCCGCCGGGACATGAACGCGATGCGCCCCTACCCGATGACGGTCGAGCGGATCGCCCGCGAACTGGACGGGCTGGGCCGCCCCGGCGCCCTGCGCCAGATGTCGGGAGCCGACCAGCCGGGCCCCTCACCGGAACACTCGGCGGACCGGCTTCACGAGGCGGAGATCCTCGCCGAGGACGGGGAGTTCGAGGCCGCCGGCGCGCTGCTCCGCGAAGAACTCGGCGAGGTCCCGGCCGACGGCGTCCGGGCAGCGGTCATCCACTCCCGCCTGGCCACACACGCGGCCAAGCAGGACGACCTCGACACAGCCATCGAGCACGGCCGCCGCGCGTACGACCTGGCCCTGCGCACGGGAGACCGGGGCGCGCCGAGAGCCGCCGCCATCCTCGACGACCTGGTGACCGCCCGCGAACTGCGGCGCGGCACGCCCGACGGACACCGGCTCGGTGCCTGCCGGGACACCCTGACGCACGCACAACAGCTCAGCGACCGGGCCTGGTTCGCGGAGAGCACCCAGGTGCTGCTGCGACTGCTCGAAGAGCTGGAGGCACTCCCCGCCGAGGCGTCCGCCCGCCGCTTCCTGGGCAAACTCTGCGGCCTGCTGGGGCTGAACCACTTCCACTCGGGCGAACGCGACAAGGCCAGGGCCTGGACGCGCAGAGCCGTCCAGGAGTGCCGACGGCACGGGGACCGCACCGGCGAGGACGTCTACGCGGCCAACTTGAAGGAGATCGACCGCGGGGAGGAGTGAGCCGGCGCCATGTGAAGCAGGCCATATGGCCGGACTGTCATGGTTTCCTGTCGATGCGCGAGCGGTCTGGTGCTCACGCGGGTGCTCTCCTGAACGGCGTGCGGGGGTCAGATGTCGAGGAAGCGGACGTCCTTGGCGTTGCGCTGGATGAAGGAGCGCCGCGCCTCGACGTCCTCGCCCATGAGTACGGAGAACAGGTCGTCCGCCACTGCCGCGTCGTCGAGCGTGACCTGACCCAGCACGCGGTGATCGGCGTCCATGGTGGTGACGCGCAGTTCCTCGGCGTTCATCTCGCCGAGGCCCTTGAACCGCTGGACGGAGTCGTCCTTGACCCGTCGTCCGTCCTGCCTGCCGCGTGCGATGAGCAGGTCGCGCTCCCGGTCGGAGTAGGCGTACTCGATGTGGTCACGGCTCCACTTGAGCTTGTAGAGCGGCGGGCGGGACAGGTACACGTGCCCGTGCTCGATCAGCGGGCGCATGAAGCGGAACAGGAACGTCAGCAGGAGGGTGCTGATGTGCTGGCCGTCCACGTCGGCGTCCGCCATCAGGATGATCTTGTGATACCGGAGCTTGCCGAGGTCGAAGTCCTCGTGAACCCCGGTGCCGAAGGCCGAGATGAGGGCCTGGACCTCCTGGTTGTGGAGGATCTTGTCGATACGGGCCTTCTCGACGTTGAGGATCTTGCCGCGGATCGGGAGGATCGCCTGGAACTCCGGATTGCGGCCGGACTTCGCCGAGCCGCCGGCGGAGTCGCCCTCGACGATGAAGATCTCGCTCCGCGCCGGGTCGCTGGACTGGCAGTCCGACAACTTGCCCGGCAGCGCCGCCGATTCGAGCAGCCCCTTGCGGCGGGTGAGGTCGCGGGCCTTCCGGGCGGCGACCCGGGCGGTGGCCGCCTGGATCGCCTTGCGGACGATGTCGGCCGCCTCGTTGGGGTTGCGGCCGAACCAGTCGGTGAGGTGCTCGTGCACCACCTTCTGCACGAAGGTCTTCGCCTCGGTGTTGCCGAGTTTGGTCTTGGTCTGGCCCTCGAACTGCGGCTCGCCCAGCTTCACCGAGATGATCGCGGTCAGGCCCTCGCGGACGTCGTCACCGGTGAGGTTGTCGTCCTTCTCACGCAGCAGCTTCCGCTCCCGCGCGTAGCGGTTCACGACCGTGGTCAGCGCGGTACGGAAACCTTCCTCATGGGTACCGCCCTCGTGCGTGTGAACGGAGTTGGCGTACGAGTAGACACTCTCGGCGAACTGGCCGTTCCACTGCATCGCGACCTCCACCGACTGCAACCGCTCGGTGTCCTCGGCGGTCAGGGCGACGACGGACGGGTGGACGGGCTCGCCCTTGCGGGCATTGAGGTGGGCGACGTAGTCGGTGATGCCGCCGTCGTAGCGGTAGGTGACCGCCTTCGCGGACTGCCCCTCGGCGGTGTCCGATCCGGCCTCGTCGGCCGTGGCGGTCGCCCGCGCGGAGGAGCGTTCGTCGGTGAGCGTGAGAGTGAGGCCCCTGTTGAGAAAGGCCATCTCCTGAAAGCGCCGTGACAGCGTCTCGAAGGAGTACGCGGTGGTCTCGAAGATGCCACCGTCCGCCCAGAAGGTCAGCGACGTACCGGTCGCAGGGGTGGCCTCGTGGCGGGCCAGCGGCGCGATGGGCGCACCGTTCCTGTAGTCCTGGGTCCAGCGGTAGCCGTCAGTCCGGATCTCCGCGGAGAGCCGGGTCGACAGTGCGTTGACCACTGACAGACCCACACCGTGCAGGCCACCGGAGACCGCGTATCCGCCGCCGCCGAACTTTCCGCCCGCGTGCAGCACGGTCAGCACCACTTCCACGGCCGGTTTCTTCTCCACCGGATGCATCCCCACCGGGATGCCCCGCCCGTTGTCGACGACCCGCAGGCCCCCGTCGGCCAGGATCGTCACCTCGATCCGGTCGGCCACCCCGGCCAGCGCCTCGTCGACGGAGTTGTCGACGATCTCCTGAACCAGGTGGTGCAGACCGCGCTCACCGGTCGTGCCGATGTACATGCCGGGCCGCTTGCGCACCGCGTCGAGCCCGTCCAGGACGGTGATCGCGCTGGCGTCGTACGCGACAGGTACAGCCGCGTCGCTCTGCCGGGCGGGGATGCCAGCGAGGGTGTGGGCGGCAGCAGGGGTGGCGTGGATGCCTGATTCAGTCACAGATGCTCTCTTTTCGGGCACGACAAGCCGCGCCCCGGCACCGGAGTGCGAGAGCGGTCAGGTCACGGGATACGAGTCGGCCGCGGACAGGCTGGACAGGACCCTCCGGGCCGCGATTCCCGGCGCCCATCAGGACGCCGAGACGCCCTCAGCCTACCGAACCTCACCACAGGCAATAGGGCCACAAGGCCCCTGAATAGCCCGCAGAGCCCCGAACTCTTCAACAGTCGATCCCCCCTGAATGATTCGACCGACAGTCCACCAGAGGGGCCATTCCGTCCTCTCTGGGTATCGCGCCGCCGAGGGCTACAGGGACTATTGCGAGCGGGTTTCCGCACGACCCGCGCGCCGCGCGCTACGCATCCTCGACACAGCCACCCCCGCCGCCCTCCTCGATCCGCCCGCCCCTGCTGTACGCGATACGGAGCACGTCCCCGAGCGACTCGGTGGCCCGGGTGAGCGCGAACCGTACGGCCCGCTCCCCCGCCACCGCATCGGCCAGCACCGCACGCGACCCGGCCAGCACCGCTTCCGCCGAGTCCATCTACTGATCCTCCAGATCGTCGGCCAGGCGGGAGAGCAGGCTGCGCGGGTTGTCCGTGCTGAGGTAGCACGGCTTGCCCTCGGGAGAGATCCACGGCAGCAGCCGGAGCAGGGAATCGGGCATGATCAGCGCCTCACATGGGGGGATCGAAGGTTCGGCTCTTGGCTGACGAGCGGTGATTACCGTTCGTGTCCCGATGATTACGTCCTGGCCCTACGCTCGGAAAGGGACGCGCGATTGCCTTCGCGCACGGCAACAGGAGGGGACCGATGTCCGAACTCGCCGAAGCGGAAGAGGAGTCGGGACGCGCGGCGCTCGGCCGCGCGCTGCGTTATCTACGCGAGAAGGCCGGCAAGACGCTCAGCCAGCTGGCGGCCGAGACACGGTACGACAAGAGCTACCTGTACCGGCTGGAAGTGAGCCAGCGGCTCTCGAAGCTCGCGGTGATGGAGGACCTGGACCGGTACTACGGGACCGGTGGGCTGCTGGTGCAGCTGTGGAAGGTCGCGCGGAGGGAGGTGTTCAAGGACCAGTACAAGGAGTTCATGCGGCTGGAGAACTCGGCCTGTGTGATGTGGATGTTCCAGCTGGCCGTTCCAGGGCTCCTCCAGACCGAGGACTATGCCCGCGAGGTGTTGTCGGCGGCCCAGACCACCGAGGGCGGGGCGGAGTTGGTCGAGGAGCAGGTCGCTGCCCGGATGAGCCGCCAGGAAATACTGCGCCGCAGCCCGGCGCCGCATCTGCGGGTCATCCTGGACGAGGTGGCGCTTCGGCGTCGGTCGCGCGACCCGAAGGTGTGGGAGGAACAGCTGAAGCATCTGAACGAGGTCGCGCAGCTTCCCTCGGTCGTCCTGCAAGTACTCCCGTTCAACGCGGGCGTTCACGGCCTCATGGGAAGCCACCTCTCCGTCTTGTGGCAGCCGGACGGCAGCTCTGTTGCCTACGTTGAGGGCAATGGATTCGGCGAGTTGATCGATGATCCGGACAAGGTCACCAGCTACCGCCTGGCTTACGATCGAGTCCGAGATCTGGCGCTGTCCCCGTCGGACTCACTGACGTTTATCAGGGGCGTCTTGGAGGAGCACAGATCATGAACCGAACGCCCGACCTCTCCACCGCTCACTGGCGCAAGTCGAGCTACAGCGACGGAGGCCAGACGAACTGCGTCGAGGTCGCACACGACTTCCCTGGGCTCATCCCCGTACGCGACAGCAAGGCCGCCCCCGCAGGCCCCGCACTCGTCTTCCCGGTCGCTGCCTGGACGGCCTTCATCCACAACGTACGGGGGCAGAGCTCGTGACCGACCTCTCCACCGCGACCTGGCACAAGTCCAGCTACAGCGACGGTGGGGACACGAACTGCGTCGAGGTCGCAGTCAACTACCCGGGCATCATCCCCGTACGCGACAGCAAGGCCGCCCCCACCGGCCCGGCGCTGGTCTTTCCCGACTCGGCCTGGGCCGCCTTCGTGGGATTCGCCGCCGGTCGCTGAACCCACCCGCCCATACACGGACGCGTCAACGACCCCAGCGTTCAGGGCCGTTGACGCGTCGGTGTCGCCCGAGCCAGAACCGCTGCTCGTGAAGAACGCGGCCCTCGGCTCCCCTACTGCAGGGCCCTCCGTAGTGCTGTCCAGGAGAGCAGCGCGCATTTGATCCGCGCCGGGTGGTGGGACACGTCACTGAAGGCGACGGCGTCGGCCAGATGAGGCGGCCAGGCAACGGGTCCCTGGGCCTGTCGGCGCAGCAGCGAAGCGAACTCCGTATGCAACTCGGCTGCCTCCCGTACAGGACGGCCGATGACCAGATCTGTCATGACGGAGACCGACGCCTGGCTGATCGAGCAGCCCTGCACTTCGTAGGAGACATCGTCGATGGCTGCCCCGTCCCCTTCTCCTGTCAGGCTGACGCGCAGGGTTATCTCGTCCCCGCACATCGGGTTGAACTGCTTGACCTCCGCGTCGTACGGCTCCCGGAGCCCGCTGTGGTGCGGAGCCCGGTAGTGGGCGAGGATGATCTTCTGGTGTTCTGCCGTCAGGCGCACGTCACAGCTCCCCGGCAGTCATCAAGCCCGGCACGCCGACCCCGAAGAGCGACTGCGCCTCCTTGACTCCCTCAGCCAACGTCTCGATGTCCGACAGCCCGTTGTAGAGGTAGAAGCTGGCGCGCACGCTGGCCGGTACACCCAGCCGGCGGTGGAGCGGCCAGGCACAGTGGTGCCCGACCCGGACGGCGACGCCTCGCGCGTCCAGGACCTGGCCGACATCGTGCGGGTGTACGCCGTCGACGGTGAAGGACACCGCGCTGCCACGATCGGTCAGCGCGGTGGGGCCGAGGACGCGTACACCGTCGATGCCACCCAGGGTGGCGAGCGCGGCTTCCGTGAGTACGTGTTCGTGGGCGGCGATACGGTCCATGCCCACGGCTGTCAGGTATCGCACCGCTGCTGCCAGTCCGACCGCCTGGGAGGCCATGGGGACACCCGCCTCGAACCGCTGGGGCGGCGCGGCATAGGTGGACTCCGTCATTCCGACGACTTCGATCATTGAACCGCCGGTGAGAAACGGCGGCATGGATTCCAGCAGTCCGCGCCGTCCGTACAGAACGCCGATTCCGGTCGGTCCGAGCATCTTGTGGCCGCTGAAGACCGCGAAGTCCACGCCGTAGTCGTGGAAGTCGACGGTGAAGTGCGGTACGGACTGGCAGGCATCCAGCACGGTGAATGCACCCACCTCCGCGGCTCTGGCAACAATCCGCCCCACCGGGTTGACCGTGCCGAGCACATTCGACTGGTGCGAGAAGGCGACCAGCCGGGTGCGTGCCGTCACCACGTCGTCCAGGTCGGACAGATCGAGCCGGCCGTCGGCGGTGACACCGAGCCAGCGCAGCGTCGCGCCTGTGCGTCGGCACAACTCCTGCCAAGGCACCAGGTTGGCGTGGTGTTCCATCTCGGTCACCACGATTTCGTCGCCAGGACCCACACGGAATGGCGCGGACTCATCACCCGATGCGGTGGCATTGCTCATCGCGTACGCGACGAGGTTGATGCCTTCGGTGGCGTTCTTGGTGAACACCACTTCTCCGGGGTCCGCACCGATGAAACCCGCGACCTGGGCGCGGGCTTGCTCGTAGGCCGCGGTCGCCTCTTCGGACAGTTGGTGCGCTCCCCGGTGCGCTGCCGCGTTCGATGTCTCCGAGAAATTCCGCTCCGCGTCGAGCACCTGGACCGGCCGCTGGGAGGTCGCCCCGGAGTCCAGGTAGACCAGCCGCTGCCCCTCGACACTTCGGTGCAGGATCGGAAAGTCGGAGCGGATCCGGGCCAGGTCCAGCGCCTGGGGTGTGCTGGTGGCCGTCATGCGGATGCACCGTCGGCGGCACCAGTGGCAAGCTCTGCCAGCACCTTGTCGGTGGTCTGCAGACACAGACCGCGGGCGCACACGGTGACGCTGTCGCTGTCCGCCCGGTCGGCCTCGTCCAGGAACTTCGGGTTGAAGCTCTCGATGCGCTTGGTGCGGACGCCCTCGGCGAAGTCCTCGGGCGCTGTCCAGCACAGATCCTTGTACGAGGAGGTGTGCTCCGGTATGACGGCGGGGTCCTTGAGTTCCAGGATCGCACCGAACATCAACAGCGGTTCGTAGAGCGGCTCGACGGTCTCGGGGTCCTCCGTGGGGCGGTCTGCGACATAGCTGAAGCCGGCCCCGATCATGGATATGCGGCACTCGCCCAGCGGCTTCTCCCGGGAGGCTGCCTCCATGGCGCTCTCGCAGCCGAGTTTGCGGGCGAGCAGGTCACCCACCAGGTACGGCAACGCCGCTGACGGGTCGGGGACCACAGTCCGCTGCTCCGACTCGCGAAAGCGGGCCACGATCCTCAGATCGTCGGCCCGCAGGTCTGTGAGATGGACCGGCTTCAGCTCCGTCGCCGACGCCGTCATGCTCTCGACGTAACATCGGGCGAATTCTAACGGGAGCATGCTGGTCGGTGTGCTGATGACGTTGGGGTGGGTGGGGTTACTTTCGGCCCTTCGTGTGCCGGTCAGCACACTGGGGCCGTTCTCGGAATTCGCCATGATCGTGACCTGGAATACCGGCTGCCACAGGGTTCCCGGTTCGAGGCATTCCTTCAGTGTCGCGGGGCCGCACGATCGAAATCCCGCCAATGTGCCGTCGAGTTCCGACTCCGCATAGAATTTTGCCATGAGAACTCTCCTTGTTGATCGACGGTTATGCCAGTACGAAACTAGAACCGAGCAACACACCGGTCAACGATTAATTCTGGACAGTCTCGACGGACCCAAGCAGCTCCTCCGAGCCAGATCAGGAGGGATCCACCTGGCTGAAAAATGCACCCCTGCGCATCACCGATGCTAAAGTCCACAGGAATCCTTGGATATCAATTCCACGAAAAATAAGGCAGATGCCATGGACGGCAACCTCCGGGAAGTATTCGACTTCATCGCCTTCACCGCACGCCTGCGGGAAGTCGACCGGCACAACAATGCCACCTCCGCCAGGAAGGAGAGCGTGGCCGAACACTCATGGCACCTGGCACTGGTCAGCTGGATCCTGCACCGCGAGTTCGAAAGAGAATGCGGCCATTCCCTCGACCTGGAGAAAATGCTCAAGTTGTGTCTGATGCATGACCTCGTGGAAATCGACGCGGGCGACCCGTCAGCCTGGACGGCCCAGCACAACGGCGACAAGGCCCGGATCGAGGAGGAGGTCGCCCAACGCCGGTTCTCGCCGCTCCCGGACGGGCTCGGCACCGAGTTCCTGGGCCTGTGGCACGAGTACGAGGAAGGACAGACGCCCGAGGCCCGGATCGTACGGGGAGTGGACCGGCTCAACCCCGCGCTGATGCGGTTCCTGACCGGTCAGGGCTGGCAGGACGTCGGCGCCGACGCCGAGGCCCTGGACCGGCTCCAACTGCCGCGCATCCAGGTGAGCGAGGCCCTCACCGCCCTGTACCAGGAAATCAGGGACGCGGCAGTGGCCCAGGGAATGCTCACTCCGGTGTCCTGACCGTCACCCCGCCGGAGCCCGGTCCGGACCCCCCGGCCGCCGGCCTGGCGGTGGTGGACCACCACCAGGAACTCGGTCCGCATCCGCCGGTCCCCCTGGTCCGGCGGATGCCGGGAGTGGGAGAATGGCGTCATGACTGAGCGAAAGCCCCCGGGGCTCAGCTTCGAGTCCTGGGTCGACCGGCAGATCCGCGAGGCGGAACAGCGTGGCGATTTCGCCCACCTGCCCGGCGCGGGGAAGCCGCTGCCCAATCTGAACGCGCCGTACGACGAGCTGTGGTGGATCAAGCAGAAGATGGCCCAGGAGGGTTCCGCGGCGATCCTTCACCCGACCCTCGCGCTGCGCAAGGAGATCGAGGACGTCCTGGCCAAGGCGGCCCGGGCCCCGTACGAGCGGCGCGTGCGCGAGCTCCTGGAGCCGGTCAACGAGAAGATCGCCGCCAACCTGCGCACGCCACCGCCGGGGCCGCCGCTCGGCCGCCCGCTGATCGACATCGACGAGGCCGTGGCCGAGTGGCGGCAGGCCCACGACAAGGGCACCGGGGACGACACCGGGGACAGCGAGAAGGGCAGGGACAGCGAGGACGGCGACCGGCCCCGCAGGCGGAGGCTCCGCATCCCCCGCCTCCGACGCCACGGCTGACCCGCGCCGCGCCACACCGCGCCGAGCCGCGCCGAGCCAAACCGCGCCAAGCCGGCCGGCGTTGTGACCGGCCGGCCCGGCGTCCATTCACCAGGCGCTGCGCAAGGCTCAGTCCAGCACCGGCAGCAGCTCCGGCAGGTGCCCGTCCGAAGCGCCGGCCGCCTGCATCCGCTCCTCCGGCACCGGCCCGTACAGCGTGTTCCGGGCGCGGGCCGGGCGGCCCGCCAGGTCGGCGATGGCGATGAGGTCCTGGATCGAGCGGTACGAACCGTAACTGGAGCCCGCCATCCGGGAGATGGTCTCCTCCATCAGCGTGCCGCCCAGGTCGTTCGCCCCGGAGCGCAGCATCTCCGCCGCGCCCTCCGCGCCGAGTTTCACCCAGCTGGTCTGGATGTTGGGGATGTACGGGTGGAGGAGCAGCCGGGCCATCGCGGTGACCGCGCGGTTGTCGCGGGCCGTCGGGCCCGGCCGGGCGATCCCGGCCAGATACACCGGGGCGTTGGTGTGGATGAAGGGCAGCGTCACGAACTCCGTGAAGCCCTCCACCCCCTTGGCCAGCGCGGTCTGCTGGATCTCCGCCAGGGTGCGGAAGTGGCCGAGCCAGTGCCGGGGCTGGTCGACATGGCCGTACATCATCGTGGACGAGGAGCGGATGCCCAGTTCGTGGGCGGTCGTGATGACCTCGATCCAGGTCGCCGTCGGCAGCTTGCCCTTGGTGAGGACCCAGCGGACCTCGTCGTCCAGGATCTCCGCGGCCGTGCCGGGGATCGAGCCGAGCCCGGCCTCCTTCGCCGCGGTCAGCCACTCGCGGATGGACAGACCGGTGCGGGTCGCGCCGTTCACCACCTCCATCGGGGAGAACGCGTGCACATGCATCCCCGGGACGCGCTCGCGTACGGCCCGCGCGATGTCGAAGTACGCCGTGCCGGGCAGGTCCGGGTGGATGCCGCCCTGCATACACACCTCGACCGCGCCGACGTCCCACGCCTGGGCGGCCCGGTCGGCGACCTGGTCCAGCGAGAGCGTGTACGCGTCGGCGTCCGTGCGCCGCTGCGCGAAGGCGCAGAAGCGGCAGCCGGTGTAGCAGACGTTGGTGAAGTTGATGTTCCTGGTGACGATGTACGTGACGTCGTCACCGACCACGTCCCGCCGCAGGTCGTCCGCGATCCGGGTGAGTGCGTCCAGCGCCGGGCCGTCCGCGTGCAGCAGGGCGAGCGCCTCGTCGTCGGTGAGCCGCGTCGGGTCCGCGGCCGCCTGGTCGAGGGCCTGCTTGACGTCGGTGTCGATACGGGACGGGACCATGCCGGGGGCCGCCTGCTCGCGCAGGGCGTCCCAGTCCCCGTACACCTCGTCGAAGTCGTCCCGGCGGTCGGATGTGCGGCCCTCGGTGTCGATGGTGGTGTGCAGATCGGTGCGGCCGGTGGCGGTGAAGCCCTCCTCGGGCTCCTGCCAGGGCAGCCCGGACGGCTTGACGCCCTCGCGGGCCATACCGGTCTCCGGGTCGGCGAGCGCCCGGACGTGCGGCACCAGCCGGGGGTCCAGCCAGGGCTCGCCGCGCTGGATGAACTCCGGGTAGATGGTGAGTCGTTCACGCAGCTGGAAGCCGGCGTCCGCAGTGCGCTCGGCCAGCTCGTCGATGTGCGGCCAGGGGCTCTCGGGGTTGACGTGGTCGGGCGTCAGCGGCGACACCCCGCCCCAGTCGTCGATCCCGGCGCCGATGAGCAGCGCGTACTCCGCGTCGACCAGGTTCGGCGGGGCCTGGAGGCGGGCGGACGGGCCGAGGATGTGCCGGGCCACCGCGATGGCGGCGGCCAGCTCCTCCAGCTCGGCGTCGGGCATCGCGCGCATCGCCGTGTCGGGCTTCGCGCGGAAGTTCTGGACGATGACTTCCTGGATGCCGTGGTACGAGCGCGCGACCCGGCGCAGCTCGAAGAAGGCGTCGGCGCGCTCCTCGTACGACTCGCCGATCCCGATCAGCACCCCGGTGGTGAAGGGGACGTTGGAACGCCCGGCGTCCTCCAGGACGCGCAGCCGTACGGCGGGCTCCTTGTCGGGCGAGCCGTGGTGCGGGCCGCCCGGCTCGCTCCACAGCCGGGTCGCCGTGGTCTCCAGCATCATGCCCATCGAGGGGGCGACCGGCTTGAGCCGCTGGAGGTCGGTCCAGGACATGACGCCCGGGTTGAGGTGGGGCAGCAGGCCGGTCTCCTCCAGGACCCGGACGGCCATGGCGCGTACATAGGCCAGCGTGTCGTCGTACCCTTCGGCTTCCAGCCATTCACGCGCCTCGGGCCAGCGCTCCTCGGGGCGGTCGCCGAGCGTGAACAGTGCTTCCTTGCAGCCGAGTTCGGCGCCCTGGCGGGCGATCTCCAGCACCTCGTCGGGCGACAGGTACATGCCGTGGCCGGCCCGCCTGAGCTTGCCGGGCACGGTCACGAACGTGCAGTAGTGGCACTTGTCCCGGCAGAGCCGGGTCAGCGGGATGAACACCTTGCGGGAGTACGTGATGACTCCGGGCCGCCCGGCCGCCTCCAGCCCGGCGTCCCGCACGCGCGCGGCCGATGCGGCGAGGTCGCGCAGGTCGTCGCCGCGCGCCTGGAGGAGCACGGCGGCCTCGGCCGTGTCGAGGGCCACGCCGTCCCTGGCCCGCCTGAGCGCGCGGCGCATGGCATTTGCGGTGGGTGCTGCGGGCTGCGGATCAGTCATGGACCGAGCATACGAGCGCGATTTCGCACTGTCTGCGGCGCCTGGCCAGCCGTGACGTCCCGTTACGCCAGGTAACGCACGGCGTCCCCGGCGGTGCGGGCCACCGGGGCACCAACTCCGCTCCGGCTCCCGATAATTCGAGTGATCGGCCGCGGGCATGACATGTACGGTGAGGGCACTTCATGCACCTCCCGGTGCGCGGGCCGTGGTTACTTCTTTGGGTGAATTGCCTTCGGGCATGCGGGTTCGATACCCGCACAACCACAGCCGACTTGATCTCGGGAGGCACAGCGTCGGGGGTGCCCGGTGCGACAGGAGACGGATACTTCCTCTTCCACAGGCGAGACGCGGGTTCGAATCCCGTCGGAGGCTTCGGACCTCCGTAGCTCAGCGGCCCAGAGCGCGTTGTTTCCCGTCACCGACCTTGATCTCGGGCACCCTCCTGCTGAGCTTCCCCTCCACGCGAGGGGTTCCTCATGTCCAGGTTCAACCAGCGCGGCGCCCGCCCGGCCGCCGCCTCTCCCGTGACGTCCACCGGGGAGCGGGCAGCCACCCACCAGGGCGGCGCCGGCCACCTCCGCGACGCCAGGTCGGAGCTCTTCCTCCTCGCCGTCGCCAACACCGTCGGCACCGACACGTTCTACGAGACCGGCGGCCGGCGGGACGACCGGTACGCCCGGCTCGTCCGGAAGCTCGCCGTCGACGATCCGGTCTGGGTCGCCGCGCTGCTGTCCTGGCTGCGCAACGACGCCCAGCTGCGCACCGCGGCCCTGGTCGGCGCGGCCGAGTTCACCGCCGAGCGGCTGCTGCGGGAAGCTCCGGGACACTCGCGGCAGGTCATCGACTCCGTGCTCCAGCGCGCCGACGAGCCCGGCGAATTCCTCGGCTACTGGACCTCCCAGTACGGGCGCACGCTCCCGAAGCCCGTGAAGCGGGGGACAGCCGACGCCGTCCAGCGCCTCTACACCGAGCGGTCGCTCCTCAAGTACGACACCGACAGCAAGGGCTACCGGTTCGGCGACGTCCTCAACCTGGTCCACCCCATTCCCGCGGCCGACAAGCCGTGGCAGGGCGACCTGTTCAAGCACGCGATCGACCGGCGCAAGAAGCGGGACGAGGAGATTCCCGCCCCGCTGACCACGCTCCGGGCGCGCGAGCAGCTGATGGCGACCCCGGCCGACCGGCGCCGCGCCGTACTCACCGAGCACCCGGAGCTGCTGGGGCGCGCGGGCATGACCTGGGAGGCGCTCACCGGGTGGCTCCAGGGCCCGATGGACGCCACTGCCTGGGAGGCGGTCATCCCGTCGATGGGGTACATGGCGCTGCTCCGCAACCTCCGGAACTTCGACGAGGCCGGCGTCTGCGACGAAACGGCCGCACAGGTCGCGGCGAAGCTCGCCGACCCCGAGCAGGTCGCCCGCTCCCGGCAGCTGCCCATGCGCTTCTACGCCGCGTTCAACGCGGCCCCGTCGCTGCGGTGGGGACATGCTCTCGACAAGGCGCTCACCGCGTCCCTGTCGAACATTCCCCGGCTCGGCGGCCGGACCCTCGTCCTGGTGGACACCTCGACCTCGATGGAGTCGTCGTTCTCCCGTGACGGAACGCTGATGCGCTGGGACGCTGCGGCCCTGTTCGGCGTCGCCATCGGCCGGCGGTGCGGCGCTGCGGATGTCGTGTCGTTCTCCTCCGCGCGCTACTACGTGAACGACAGCCCCGGAGCGAAGGTGAAGGCGTTCCCGCTGACGCGCGGCGGCTCGCTCATCGGGGACGTACGGAAGTGGCGGGACGGCGGCTGGTTCCTGGGCGGCGGCACGGACACGGCGGCGGCGCTGCGGGAGACGTTCCGGGGCCACGACCGGGTCGTCATCGTCACGGACGAGCAGCACGGCCACGACGCCCAGGAGGTCACCGAGGCCGTCCCGGCGCAGACTCCGATGTACACGTGGAACCTCGCCGGATACGAGACCGGGCACGCCCCGTCGGGAAGCGGGTTCCGGCACACGTTCGGCGGCCTCACCGACCAGGCGTTCCGCACGATCCCGCTCATCGAGTCGGGTCGCGACGCGAAGTGGCCCTGGGAGCAGGTCGTGTCTTAGGGGCTGTCCGGTCTCAGAAGTCCCGCCTACTCCCCGACGATCCCCCGGAGCCCCTTCCACGAAGGCTGCCGGAGAATCCCGTCGGGGGTCAGCTCGGCGTACCGCACCTCGCCCTCCAGGAGGGGCAGCACCCAGTGGACGCCGGGCGGTGGCTTGGGCTGGGGTGCGCCTGCCGCGAAGGGAGGGGTGTCGGCGGCGGCCGCCGTGAGGAGCGGCAGCAGAAAGCGCCGTTGGTCGGTGGACAGGCCGGAGCCGACGGCGCCGGCATAGCGCAGGCCCTCGGGTCCGGGTACGCCGACGAGCAGCGAGCGGGGCTCACCACGGGCGTCGGCGGACCAGCCGCCGATCACGACATCGGCAGAGGGGCGGAACTTCACCTTGATCCAGTCCGGGGACCGGCGGCCGGGCTGGTAGCGCGAGGTCAGGCGCTTGAGGATGACCCCCTCCAGCTGCCGGTCACGGGTCCAGCCGATCCCGGCCGACGCGTCGTCCGTCCACGCGGGCGGTACGACGACCGTGCCGTCGCCGGGGAGGGGGAGGCTTTCCAGCAGCCGGCGCCGCTCCAGATACGGGCGGCCCGTCACCGTCGTGCCGTGGTGAACCAGGATGTCGAAGAGCATGAGCGTGACGGGGGTCTGTGCGCGTGCGGTCCTGATCCGGGCCGGCCCGGCGAGCATCATCCGCTGCTGGAGCCTGCTGAAGGACGGCAGACCCGCCGGGTCCAGGGCGACGACCTCCCCGTCCAGGACGACGGGTGCGTCGTCCACGAGCCCGGCCAGTGAGGCGAGTTCGGGGTATCTGGCGGTGGCGTCCGCCCCTGAGCGGGCCTGCACCGTCACCTCACCACGCGCGTCAATGTGTGTGAGGAGGCGCATTCCGTCCCACTTGACCTCCGCCGCCCAGCCGCCGAGGTCGCTGGGGAGCGGGGCCTCGCCGGCCAGCATCGGAGCGAGCCGGCCGGGCCGATCAGCCACGGTGGGCCCCGCTGCGGGCCCCGCTGCGGATCCCGGCAGTACGGCGCGTTCCGGCCAGGTCGCCGGTCACCCGGGCGCCGGCCACACATCGGGACCGCCGCCGTGCCACTGGATGAGCGACGTGGTCGGGATCTCTGCTTCGTCGACGCCCGCAAGACCGGCCCCGCGCAGCAGCTCGACGACATCCCGCTGGCTGTGGGCTACGCCAAGGGTCTCCTTACCGGCTCGCACACGACGGCCGCCGGACGGGTCCGGCGGGTAGACAATGACCGGCATCTTCATACGTCCAGCGTGCTCCTGCTCCGCCGTTCCGGCACCCCGGGGAGGGTGCCTGCCGACAGGACCGGCTCAGGCGGTGCAGCAGCGCAGGCGGAGGCAGGAACACAGGCGGGGAAGCAGCACAGGCGGGGAAGCAGCGGAGGCGGGGGAATCGGCTCAGGCGGGGGCCGCAGCTCAGACGCCCTCGAAAGCTCAGACGCCCTCGAACTTCATCGACACAGCGCCCTCCGGCGTCACGCGGCAGACCGAGACCGTGCCCCAGACCTCCCCCTTCGGCTCCTGCAGGAGCCTGAGCGGCACAGGCTCCGCGGGGAAATCCAGGTCGTCGTCGGAGATGATCTGCGTGCGCAGTACGCCGGAGCAGCCGTGCGCGGAGAAGGCGAGCGTGGCTGCCACCGGCAGGACATGGCTGTGGATGGCCAGTACCGCCCGGCCGTTGTATTTCGGTTCCTGAAGCACACCAACCAGCTTCCGCCCGGTCGCGGGTCACCGCACGTCGGGGAGCCCGCTCCCCCGCTCCGTGGCTCCGTAGCCCGTAGGCGCATCCGGCACGGCGGACGCTCAGGCGGCCAGATACGGCGCGTACTCGTCCAGCACCTTCAGCACCGACGCCTCGTCCGCGGACGGCAGTTGGAGTACGACCTCCTCAATGCCCAGCTCCGCGTAGTGCGCCAGCTTCCCGGGGGTCGGCAGCACCGCGTACGGGACGACGTGGAGCGCCGCCGGGTCGCGGCCCGCGTCCTGCCAGACCTGGCGCAGTACCGGCATCGACTCACCGAGCCCCCGGCCCCCGATCGGCATCCAGCCGTCCGCGTACTCCGCGATGTGCGCGAAGAGCTTCGGTCCGGCGGCCCCGCCGATCAGGGTGCGTACGCTGCCGCCCCGCGGTTTCGGATGCGCCTCGCTGGCCCGTACTGAGCCGAACTCTCCTTCGTACGAGGTGGGTTCGGCCGCCCAGAGAGCCCGCATCAACGCCATCCGGTCCCGGCCGAGATCGCGGCGGCGCGTCCACTCCACCCCGTGGTCGGCGGCCTCCTCCTTGTTCCAGCCGTAGCCGAGACCGAGCGTGAAGCGGCTGCCCGAGAGGTGGTCGAGGGTCGCGATCTGCTTGGCCAGGCCGATCGGGTCGTGCTGGGCGATGAGCGTGACACCCGTGCCCAGGGCCAGGGTGTCCGTCACCGCGGCGGCCTGCCCCAGCGCGACGAACGGGTCGAGCGTCCTGCTGTACTCGGCGGGCAGTTCGCCTCCCATCGGGTACGGAGTGGCCCGCTCGACCGGGATGTGCGTGTGCTCGGGCAGATACAGCCCGGCGAACCCGCGCTGCTCCAGCTCCCGTGCGAGCCGTACCGGGGTGACGGTCCGGTCGGTCAGAAAGATCGTGGTGCCCAGCCGCATGACATCAGCCCTCATTCGCGCTCGTGTATCCGTGCCGTGGGCGCAGAGGTTATGACGTCCGGGGCGAAAATCCGAGCGCCGTGTCACGGTCTCTGTCCCGCCCTCTTCCCTTCTCGCCCGGTTCACGGCTGAATACCAGGGTTCAGCTGCACCCCTTGTGTCCCCACAGACCCCTGGAGCCGTTGGCATGAACCCTGGAGACCCGACCCCCGGCGAGCTGGGCCGGCGCGGACTGCTGGTGACGGGAGCAGCCGCCGCGCTTACGTTGGGAAGCGTGAGCTTCGCGAACGCGGCGGACGGCGGTGGCGGCGCACCGCAGGACAGCACCCCGGGCGGCACACCACCGGCAGGAGGCACACCGCAGGACCGGACGAGGACGGTGAGCGGCACGCTGCCGCCCGGCTCGCCCGACTACGTCTATCTGCCGGTGGACGTTCCCGAAGGGGTCCGCGAGCTGGCGGTCTCGTACACGTACGAGAAGCCGGTGGTGCCCGCGGGCACTCAGGGCAACGCCCTGGACATCGGCATCTTCGACGAGCGCGGTACCGACCTCGGCGGGACGGGGTTCCGCGGCTGGTCGGGCGGCGCGCGCAGCGAGTTCTTCATCCGCGGCGACGCGGCGACCCCCGGCTATCTGCCGGGCCCGGTCCGCGCGGGCCGGTGGAACATCGCGCTCGGCCCGTACACCACGGCCCCCGAGGGGCTCCCGTACACCGTCACCATCACCCTGCGCTTCGGCCCGACGCCCGGGACGCCGAAGCCGGTGTATCCGCCGGTGCGCGCGAAGGGGCGCGGGCGGGCCTGGTACCGGGGCGACTGCCACATCCACTCGGTGCACTCGGACGGCAAGCGCACCCCGGCCGAGATCGCCGCGCTGGCCCGTTCGGCGGGGCTCGACTTCATCAACACCAGTGAGCACAACACGAGTTCCGGGCACCGCGCGTGGGACGGGCTGTGGGGCGACGACCTGCTCATCCTGACCGGTGAGGAGATCACCACGCGCAACGGCCATGTGCTGGGCATCTCCACCGACCACGGCACCTGGGTCGACTGGCGCTACCGCGCCCGGGACAACCGCTTCGGCCACTACGCCCGCGAGATCCGCCGTGCGGGCGGCCTGGTCGTCCCGGCGCACCCGCACGCGACCTGCATCGGCTGCAACTGGAAGTTCGGCTTCGGCGAGGCGGACGCGGTGGAGGTGTGGAACGGGCCCTACACCCTGGACGACGAGGTGTCCGTGGCGGACTGGGACAACACCCTGGTCAGCGGCGGCCGGGACTGGACCCCGGCGATGGGCAACAGCGACGCGCACAAGGACCCGGACCGGATCGGCACCCCGCAGACGGTCGTACTGGCCGACGACCTCAGCAGGGACGCCATCCTGGCGGGCATCCGCGCGGGCCACTCGTACATCACCGAGTCCTCGGCGATCTCGCTCACCTTCGGCGCCGCCGGTGGCCGCGCGGCCCACGCGGGCATCGGCGACCGCCTCCGGGTGCCCGCCGACACCCCGGTGACGGTCCGCCTGGACGTCACCGGGGCCCCCGGCTGCACGGCGAACTTCGTCACGGACCAGGGCACGCTGTACACCACGTCCCTGCCCAAGTCGGGTGCGGGCACGGTGGAATGGCACACGACACCGGCGTACGCCACCTATGTACGCGCGGAGGTCCGGCACGCCCCGGCGGCTGCGGGGCTGCCGGGGGCGCTGGCGGCGCTGACCAATCCGGTGTTTCTGGGGGCGTGACGGGCGGGGCCGCCGGGGCGGGTCGACGGCCCCGGGAAGCTGCGCGCGGGGCTTCCCGGGGTGGTCGGTCACGGCAGGATTCAGTCAGTGCAGGATTCGGGCACGGATGGATTCGGTCAGGGATGGATTCGGTCAGGGCAGGAGTTCGACGTACCCGTCCGTTCCGTGCACGCGGATCCGCTGCCCGTCCCGGATCAGCCGGGTGGCCCGGTCCACGCCCACGACGGCCGGCAGGCCGTACTCCCGGGCGATCACCGCGCCATGGGTCATCTGGCCGCCCACCTCCGTCACCAGCCCCGCGACCGCGACGAACAGCGGAGACCAGCTGGGGTCCGTGAAGGTCGTGACCAGGATGTCGCCCTCTTCAAGATCGGCCTCCGCCATGTCGAGGATGACGCGGGCCCTTCCCTCGATGGTCCCGGTGGAGACCGGCAAACCGATCAGGGCTCCGGCCGGCGCGTCATCGCGCCGGTACGCCCCGTTGACGGCCTCACCGTCCGATGTGAGCACCCGGGGCGGGGTGAGTGCGTGGTACGACCGGAACGCATCCTTGCGCTGCTGGATGAGCCGGCCGTCCGCCTGGTTCGAGCGCACGACGTCGTGGAGTTCCTGGAACGTCAGATAGAAGACGTCCTCCTTCTCAGGAAGCACACCGGCCCGCACCAGGCGCCCGGCCTCCGCCAGCAGGGCCCGCTTGTAGACGAAGTAGCGGCTGATGATGCCGTACTTCGGGTACTCCCGGTACCCGATGAAGGTTCTGACCTGGTCGATCATCCGCTTGGCCTCGTCGGCCTTCCGGTCCCCGTCCGGCAGGGCCCGCAAGCGGGACAGCACGTCCTGCTCCTTCTGCTGGGCCTTCTGCCGCCCGTGCTCGAAGCGCCGCTCGGCGGCGCCCGGCTCGAAGTTCCTGACGTTGTCGAGGATCACGGGCACGAGCGTGGCGGGGCGCTCGCTCCAGCGCGGCCTGGTGATGTCGATCTCGCCGACGCAGCGCATCCCGTACCGGTCGAGGTAGGCCTCAATGGCATCGCGTGCTCCGGTCCCGCCCGGGAGCTTCGCCAGCTCGTCCAGGAAGGTCGTGTTTTCGGCGTACCCGGCGTGCTCGACGCCCCGCAGGAACTCCACCACCTCCGGCTTCGGGCGGATCACGTCCGCGACGTCGAGCAGCGCAAGTCCCATCTCCGACGTGATGTTGCCGGGGGCGGACAGGGTGAGGGTGTCAGCCGCGTTCTTCTCACCCAGCCACTCCTGCAACTGGTCGTTGAGCCACCACGTGGCCTCCATCCCCGCCATGATCGCCTGAAAGTTCAGCGGATCACCGAGGCCCCGCTTGTGCTCGTCGAAGGCCTCCAGCAGGAAGTCGAACAGCGCCGGTCCGGTCTTCGTCCGGATGTCGCGCTCCAGGGCGGCGATGGACGTCCGGCTGCGCTCGATCAGCTCGGGGACGATGGCCGGATCGGGCTCGGCCGGAGCGGACGCACCGCCGGCGGGCGGTCCGGCGGGTGCCGCGTCCGGGAGCGACGGGACGAAGTCGTCGCGGCCGAGAACGGTCTCCAGAGCGTCCCTGATCAGCGGATCGCCTCTCCCGACGACGTCCAGGAGTGCGGCGCGGCTCGCGGGCGAGGCCAGGCGCCGGGTGGCGTCCACGAACAGCCTCCCGCCGGCCTCGTGCATCGGCGCCATCGCTGTCAGCTGCCACATGGAGATCCCCAGGGGCTTCATGGGGTCGGTCATCATCTGCTGATGGCCCACGGAGAGGTAGACGTGGTTCTCCTGGGCGCCGGACCCGAGGACGTCGCCGGTCTCCGGGATGGGGAAGAGCGTCGTGATCGGCCGGCTCTGAACGATCCGGAAGTCGTCGTCGGCCAGGCACCATTCGATGTCCTGCGGGCGGCCGAAGTGCGCTTCGATCCGCCGGCCGAGCTGCACGAGCCGCACGGCCTGCGCATCCGTCAGCGCCGGCTGCTCCTGCCGCTGCGGGTCGACCGCCACTTCCCGCGTACCTCCGGCCGGCAGGGCGTGAACGGCGCGCTGTTTGGCGGCGATCACCCTCTCGACGACCTCGCCGTGCCGCACCTTGAAGACGTCCGGGTTCACCAGGCCGGACACCAGGGCCTCACCGAGACCGAAGCCGGCGTCCACGGTGGCGACCTTCCGGTTGCCCGTGACGGGGTCGGCCGTGAACAGGATGCCGGACGTATCGGGGAAGACCATCTGCTGCACGACCACGGCCATGTGGACCGTACGGTGGTCGATGCCGTTCCGCCGGCGGTAGGTCACGGCCCGCTCGGTGAACAGCGAGGCCCAGCACCGGCTGATGTGCTGGAGGACCGCCTCCGGCCCCACGACGTTCAGATACGTGTCCTGCTGGCCGGCGAAGGAGGCCGTCGGCAGGTCCTCCGCCGTCGCGCTGGACCGGACGGCGCAGGCGGTGTGCTCACCGAGCCGGGCGAGCGCGCCGGTGATCGCCGCCGCAAGATCGTCCGGGATGGCAATCCCTTCGATGGTCCGGCGGATCCGCGCGCTGAGCGTGCGGATCGTCTCCCGGTCGTCCCCCTCGCCGGCAGAGCGAGTCGAGCGCGACAGCTGATCGAGCTGATCAAGCTCATCGAGCTGATCACCGATCGACGGCGCTGCCGCCATGATCCGCCGGAAGGCGTCCGTCGTCACACAGAAGCCACCCGGCACGCGGATGCCTTCGATCCGCGACAGCCCGCCCAGGTGGGCGCCCTTGCCACCGACGACCGCTACCTGTGTCTCGTCGGCCTCTTGAAGATCCAATACGTACTGCTCACTCACTGCGATCCTTCCGAGGCAGCCGGGCTCCGTTGCACTGCCGATCCCACCACTGGTTCGACGTCACCGCGTCCCCCACACGTCGTGGCGCCCCCTCCCATTTCCGCAGGTCGAGGCACCGGCCGACGATTCTGCGCCATGACGGGGGCCTTGCGGCAAGCCCCCCGTCGCGCTATAAGTTGAGAGTGGCAAGGAGAGTGCTCTCCTTGTCTTTATTCTTTGCCAGCTGTCTCTGGCTGTCTTTGCCGGCGCGGTGGCAGATCGCGCGGAGGGGCTGCAAGGGTCTTCAGCGACCCTTGCAGCCCCTCTTACGCGTGAGACGTGTTGCTTGCCCTTACCCCGGCCAGACGATCGACTGGAGCTCGCTGTACGCGTGCAGGGCGTACGAGCCGACGTCCCGGCCCACTCCGCTCTGCTTGAACCCGCCGAACGGCGCCTCCATGTTCCGGCCGATGGTGTTCACCCCCACCCCTCCGGCCCGCAGCTGTGCCGCCACCCGGAACGCCCGTGCCACGTCGCCCGACCAGACGTAGTCGAGCAGGCCGTAGTCGCTGTCGTTGGCCAGGGCGATGCCCTCCTCCTCGTCGTCGAAGGGGACCACCACGACGACCGGGCCGAAGATCTCCTCGCGGACCACGCGCATGTCGTTGGTGCAGTCGGCGAGCAGCGTGGGCGCGGTGTAGAAGCCCTTGTCGAACGACGGCCGTTCGCCGCCCGCGACGACCGTCGCGCCCTCCTTCCGGCCGAGTTCCACGTACGACTCGATCCGGTCCCGGTGGGCCGCCGAGATCACCGGTCCGACCACCGTGCCCCGTTCACCCGGGTCACCCACCCTCAAGTGCCCTGTGTATGCGGCGAGTTGGGAGACCAGACGGTCGTAGATACCACGCTGGGCCAGTACCCGGGTGGGCGCCGTGCAGATCTGGCCGCTGTAGAAGGAGAAGGTCGTGCCGATCCCGGACACCGCCGATTCCAGGTCCGCGTCGTCGAAGACCAGCGCCGCACCCTTGCCGCCCAGCTCCATCAGCTGCCGCTTCATACCGCGGCCGCAGACCTCGGCGATGCGCCTGCCGACCACCGTGGAGCCGGTGAAGCTGACCATGTCGACGTCCGGTGAGTCGACGGCCGCCTCGCCCACCTCCGTACCCGTCCCGCTGACCACGTTCACCACCCCGCGCGGCACACCCGCCTCGGTCAGCGCCTCCGCCATCCGGAAGACGGAGAGGGGGTCCTGCGGGGCCGGTTTGACGACCACGGTGTTGCCCATGGCGAGCGCGGGCGCGATCTTGCCCGCCGGGTTGGCCCAGGGGTTGTTGTACGAGGTGATGCAGGTGACCACTCCCACCGGCCGGCGGGCGGCGAGCGCCCCGAAGACGCCTGCCTTCCCCATCGGGCCCGCCTCGTTGATCTGCGGCGGCAGGCCCTGCTCGACCGGTTCCAGGGCGCCCTTCGCGTAACGCCGGAAGCGTGCCACCCCCACGCCGACCTGCATCCCGCGCGCGGTCCCCGTGGTGGCGCCGCTCTCCGCCTGGGCGAGCGCCGCGTACGGCAGGAACTCCCGCTGCATGATGCCGGCCGCACGGGCGAGGATCGCGGAGCGCTCCTCCGGCGCCGTCCGCGACCAGCCCGCGAAGGCCGCACGGGCGGCGGCGGCCGCCGCGTACACCTGCTCGCGGCTCGCCTCGGGCGCGGGTCCCACGCTCTCCTCGGTGGCCGGGTTGATCACGTCGTAGTGCCCGCCGTCCGGCGCGACCCACTCGCCGTCGATGAAGAGCCCCTGCTCCTGGCGTGCGTTCACCCGCTGCTCCTGGCCTGCGCTCAACGGGTCGCCACCGTCCTGGTGTCGCGGCCGGACCGCAGCACCGTGCCCGGCACCGCGCCGGTGATCTCGTCGTCCCGGATGGTCTCGACGCCGTTGACCCGTACCGACACGATGCCGATCGCCCGTGAGTCGAGACGGGGGCTGTCGCCCGGCAGGTCGTGCACGAGCGTCGCCGGGCCCGCCGCGATCCGCTCCGGGTCGAACAGCACCAGATCGGCGTGGAAGCCCTCCTCGATCCGGCCGCGCTCACGCAGCCCGAAGAGCTGGGCGGGGTCGTCGGTCAGCATCTTCACCGCCGCTTCGAGGCCGACCAGTTTGCGGCCGCGCAGGCAGTCGCCGATGAAGCGCGTCGTGTACGGGGCCCCGCACATCCGGTCCAGGTGCGCGCCCGCGTCGGAGCCGCCCAGCATCACGTCCTCGTGCTCCCAGGTCTTGCGCCGCAGCTCCCAGGAGTCCGGGTCGTTGTCGCTGGGCATCGGCCAGAGCACGGTGCGCAGTTCGTCGTGGGCGCAGATCTCCACCAGGCAGTGGAACGGCTCCTGCCCGCGCTCGGCCGCGATGTCCTTCACCACCCGGCCGCTGAGCCCCTCGTTGGCCTCGGAGTAGGTGTCACCGATGACGTACCGCCCGAAGTTGGCCAGCCGCCGGAAGACGCCCGCCTCCTTGCTGTTGGCGTGCCGCAGCATCTCGGCCCGTACGTCGGGGTCGCGCAGCTCGGCGATCCGCTCCGGCACCGGGAGCCCCAGGATGTCGCCCCAGCCGGGTATCAGGTTCAGCGCGCAGAACGTGCCGAGCGACATGTTCATCGGGGTGAGGATGGGCATCGTCAGGGCGACGATCCGGCCGCCCTCCTTGCGCGCGCGGTCGCTGGCGCTGAGCTGGCGCGGTACGCGTTCGGGTACGGCGGCGTCGATGGTCAGGACGTTCCAGTTGAGCGGGCGGCCCGCTGCCGCGCTCATCCCTACGAAGAGGTCGACCTCCTCGTCGCTGAACTGGTCGAGGCAGCCGGCCACGATCGCTTCGATCTGGGTGCCCTCGTGCTCGCCGACCGCCTTGGACAGGGCGAGCAGTTCGGCGGGGCTCGCGTGCCGGGAGGCGACGGGCTCGCCGTCGCCGTCGGAGTGGGTGGACGACTGGGTGGTGGAGAACCCCCAGGCGCCCGCTTCCATCGCCTCGTGGAAGATCCGCAGCATCTCGGCGAGCTGTTCGCCGGTGGGCTGTCCGCCGATCGCGTCGGCGCCCATGACGTGCCGGCGCAGGGCGCAGTGGCCCACCATGAAGCCGGCGTTGACGGCGGTACGGCCGTCCAGGGCGTCCAGGTACTCGGCGAAGGTCGACCAGTTCCACGGGGCGCCCTCTTCGAGCGCGACCAGCGACATGCCCTCGACCTTGGACATCATGCGGCGCGTGTAGTCGGCGTCGCCGGGGTGGTCCGGGTTGAGCGGGGCGAGGGTGAAGCCGCAGTTGCCGCCCGCGACGGTAGTGACGCCGTGGTTCATGGACGGGGTGGCGTACGGGTCCCAGAAGAGCTGTGCGTCGTAGTGGGTGTGCGGGTCGACGAAGCCGGGGGCGAGCACGAGGCCCGTCGCGTCCTCGGTGGTCGCGGCGGGTTCGGTGACGGTGCCGGGCTTCGCGATGACGGCTATGCGGCCGTCCCGGATGCCGAGGTCCGCGACGTACGAGGGGGCACCGGTGCCGTCCACGACGGTCGCTCCGCGGATGAGGTGGTCGAGCATGTGGTCTGGTCCCTTCTCTGTATCTCTTCTGGGCGGCGCGGCGGACCGGATCCGGCCCGGGTGCGGTTCCGTCCCGGTCGGCCGGGCCGGGCGCATGGCTCCGGCCGGTGCATACGGGAAGGCCGCTCCCCCGTACGCACCGGCCGGAACCGGACGGCAGCCGTCCGGGATGGAGCCGCCGTCCGCCCCGAGGTGGCGGTCCGGCCTGATCCGAACGGCAGGCCCTACGCGCCGGTCTGCCGGAAGCGGGTCGTCCGGTGGACCGGGTCCGTGTCGATCTGCGGGATGACGTGCTCACCGATCAGCTTGATGGTGTTGAGCGTGTCCTCGGACGAGATCCCGATCGGCAGCCCGAACGACAGCTGGTCCGCCCCCGCCTGCTCCCAGCGCTTGCACTGCTGGAGCACCTCGCCGGGGTCACCGCAGATCATCAGCTCCTCCGCGATGAGCAGCTCGATGATCTCCGTGCTGTACTCGGGCAGCAGCTCCGGCCACTCGGGTATGCCATCGGGCCTGGGGAACGTGTCGTGGTAGCGGAACAGCAGCGACTGAAGGTAGTTGAGCCCGCCGCTGACGGCGATCTCGACCGCCTTGTCGTGGGTCTCGGCGCAGATCGCGGTCGAGGTCACCATGACGTTGTCGTTGACGAAGGCGCCGATCGGCTCGGCCTCCTTCACCGCGTTCTTGTACGACTCGACGACCCACTCCATGTCCGAGACCTTCTGGACGCTGAACCCCAGCACCCCGAGGCCCTTCTTGCCGGCCATGGCGTACGAGGCGGGGGACCCGGCGGCGTACCACATGGCCGGGTGCGCCTTCCCGTACGGCTTGGGCAGGATCTTGCGCGGCGGCAGGGACCAGTGCTTGCCCTGGAAGCCGACGTACTCGTCCTGGAGCCACATTTTGGGAAACTCGCCGATCGTCTCTTCCCAGATCTCCTTGGTGTGGTTCATGTCCGTGATGCCCGGCATGAACCCGAGGATCTCGTGACTGCCCGCACCGCGCCCCGAGCCGAACTCGAAGCGGCCTTCCGAGAGGTGGTCCATCATGGCCACCTTCTCGGCGACCTTGACGGGGTGGTTGACCGGTGCCAGCGGGTTGAAGATGCCGGATCCGAGGTGGATGCGGTCCGTCGCGTGCGCGAGGTAGCCGAGGAACACATCGTTGGCGGAGAGGTGCGAGTACTCCTCCAGGAAGTGGTGCTCGGAGGCCCAGGCGTACTTGAAGTTGGACTTGTCCGCCTGGATGACGTACTCGGTCTCCTCCATCAGCGCCTTGTGCTCGGCCTCGGGATCGGCCTGGGCGCGCTGCTTCGGTACGTATCCCTGTACAAAGAGCCCGAATTCCAAAGGGGTTCACCGTCCCTAGGTCTCTGCCGCTTATCTGACACATCGTCAGATCGCGGTGAAGTCGACTGTGGCACCGCACGCGAGGAGCGTCAATACCTGACGATGAGTCAGGTACACATGTCACATGCGGGTCTGTGCGTCAGAAAGGTGCTCTGCGCGTTCTGCGCGTCGGAAGAAGCTGTGCGTCGGAAGAAGCTGTGCGTCGGAAGAAGCTGTGCGTCAGAAGATGCTGACCCCGGCCAGCCAGCCGCCGTCGATGACGAACGGCTGCCCGGTGATGTACGAGGAGTCCTCGCCCGAGAGGAAGAGCGCCAGCCTGGCGACCTCCTCGGGCCTGCCCACCCGCCCCAGCGGCACCAGCTTCCGGTAGAGCTCGTCCAGGGCAGCGGACGACTCCGCCGGATCCGCGTCCGGGTCGAGCTGGGCGGGGTTGCTCATGGGGGTGTCGATGGCGCCGGGGCACATCGCGTTGACCCGGATGCCCTTCGCCGCCAGTTCCATCGCGGCCACCCGGGTCAGACCGACGATCGCGGCCTTGGTCGCCGCGTACGAGCCGACGAACGCCATCCCGGTCAGCGCGGTGTACGAGGCGGTGTTGACGATGGTCCCGCCGCCCGCCGCCTCGATCTCCGGTGCGACCGTCCTGATGCCGAGGAAGGCGCCGACCTGGTTGACCTGTACGACCTGCTGGAACTCGTCGAGCGGCGTCGTCACCAGCTCGTTGAAGCGCAGGATCCCGGCGTTGTTGACCAGCCCGTCGATCTTCCCGAAGGTCTCCTTGGCCGCCTCGACGGCGGCGCTCCAGTCCGCCTCCCGGGTCACGTCGAGCCGTACGTACGCGGCGGACTCCCCCAACTCCTTGGCCAGCGCCGCTCCCTGCTCGTCCAGCACGTCCCCGAGCAGGACCTTCGCCCCTTCGGCCACGAAGAGCCGCGCCTCCTGTTCCCCCTGTCCGCGTGCCGCGCCGGTGATGACGATGACCCGCCCGTCGAGCTTGCCCATAACCGCTCTCCCTTGATTGAGGTGCGGAGCAACTGACTGACTACTGATTGAGGTGCGGAGCGACGTCGGCGGCGAAGGCCGCCATCTGGTCGGTGAGTTCGGTACGGCTCCGGCTGCGGAACCGCACCTGGATCTGGTCGACGCCCATCGCCGCGTACTCCCGCAGCGAATCGGCGATGGCGTCGGGCTTGCCGGTGAGGGTCCTGCGCCCGACCGGCCGGCCGGGCTCCCCCACGTACAGCGGCTCGGTGATGGCACCGATCTCGATCGGGTCCGTCACCCCGGCCGCCTCCCTGAGCGCGCGCAGCCGGGCGATCTGTGCGGGCAGCCGGTCGCGCGGGTCACCCTGCGGCAGCCATCCGTCCGCCCGCTCGGCGGCCCGGCGCACAGCGGCCGGCGACGACCCGCCGACCCAGACGGGCACCTGGCGCTGAGCCGGTCTGGGCAGCTGCGCGAGGCCTTCGAAGTCGTAGAGCTCGCCGTGGTGTTCGGGGTACTCGTCGGGGCCGAGTGCGGACCGGAGTGCGTCGATGGACTCGTTCAGTACGGAGCCGCGCCCCGGGAAGTCGGCCCCGACGGCCTCGAACTCCTCCGGCACGTGCCCCGCCCCGACCCCCAGGATCAGCCGGCCGCCGCTGAGGTGGTCCAGGGTCGCGTACTGCTTGGCGGTGAGCAGCGGGTGCCGCAGCCCCAGGACTGCGACATGGCTCATCAGCCGTACCCGCCGGGTGATCCCGGCCAGGAAGCCGAGGGTGGCGACCGGGTCGTACCAGACGGTGCCCATGGCCTCGGCGAGCCGCCGCGGGATGGCCACGTGGTCGCAGCCCGCGATGTAGGCGAAGCCGGTGCGGTCGGCGGTGCGGGCGATCTCCGCGAGGTCGTGCGGGGTGGCGGCGGCCTCCCACGCCTCCGCGTAGATGGTGCTCTGGGACTGGATGGGCAACTGCATCCCGTAGACGAGCTGCCCTTCGGGAAAGACCCTTGTCATGGGTGGGACTCCTCCTGTGCGCCCTGTGAAAAGTGGCAGGAAATAACAGGACCTCGCACGCTCCGGTGCTCATGCCGGGCGCGGAGCGTCACCCGGCCCAGAGGCCGTCCTCTGTCAGACCGAGCAGCTCGATCGCGTTGCCGCGCACGATGCGGTCCACCACGTCCGGGGCCAGGTGCCCCATCTGGGCCTCGCCGACCTCACGGGACTTGGGCCAGGTGGAGTCGGAGTGCGGGTAGTCCGTCTCGTACAGCACGTTCCCCACCCCGATCGAGTCGAGGTTCTTGAGCCCGAAGGCGTCGTCGAAGAAGCAGCCGTACACATGGTCGGTGAACAGCTCGGACGGCGGCCGGTGGACCTTGTCCGCCACCCCGCCCCAGCCGCGGTTCTCCTCCCAGACCACGTCGGCGCGTTCCAGGATGTACGGGATCCAGCCGATCTGGCCCTCCGCGTACATGATCTTCAGGTTCGGGAAGCGCTCGAACTTGCCGCTCATCAGCCAGTCGACCATCGAGAAGCAGCAGTTGGCGAAGGTGATCGTGGAGCCGACCGCCGGCGGTGCGTCGGCCGATGTGGACGGCATCTTCGACGACGAGCCGATGTGCATCCCGATCACCGTGCCGGTCTCGTCGCACGCGGCGAGGAACGGGTCCCACTCGTCGGTGTGGATGGACGGCAGCCCCAGGAACGGGGGTATCTCCGAGAACGCGACCGCGCGCACCCCGCGTGCGGCGTTGCGCCTGACCTCGTCCGCCGCGAGCCGCGCGTCCCACAGCGGGACGATCGGCAGCGGGATGAGGCGCCCGTGCGCCTCGGGCCCGCACCACTCCTCCACCATCCAGTCGTTGTACGCACGGACGCCGAGCAGGGCCAGTTCGCGGTCGGTGGCCTCGGTGAAGGTCTGGCCGCAGAACCTCGGGAAGGTCGGGAAGCAGAGCGCGGACTGGACGTGGTTGACGTCCATGTCGGCGAGGCGGTCGGGCACCGAGAAGGAGCCGGGCCGCATCTGTTCGTAGGTGATGACTTCGAGTTTGATGTCGTCCCTGTCGTAGCCGACCGACGTGTCCAGGCGGGTCAGCGGCCGGTGCAGGTCCTCGTAGATCCACCAGTCGCCGATCGGCCCGTCATCGCCCTTGGCGCCCATCACCGGGGCGAACTTGCCGCCCATGAAGGACATGGACTTGAGGGGCGCCCGGACGATACGCGGACCTGTGTCCCGGTATTTGGACGGGAGCCGGTCCTGCCAGACGTGGGGAGGTTCCACGGTGTGGTCGTCCACCGAGATGATCTTCGGGAAAGTCTCCATGTTCTCCACCGTAGCGCCCATCTGACGAACCGTCAGCTACTGGTGCGGCTCTCCCTGCCGAAAGATGCGGCGCCGGTCCGGCGCGCCGGTTGGCGGAGAGCTTGTGGAGAGGCACCCCCAGAGCTGACGTACTCGCCATGAACAAGGCAAACTGGCCCGTGCGATACGAGCGGACGGGTGCGGACAGGTGAGGACCGGACAACCACCTGAAGCAACAGGCACGGGCAGCAGGCACGGGGCAGGAGGCAGGGGCAGCTATGGACCGTGACAGCGGGCCGCGCGTACCGGGGCAGCGGACTCCGCAGCAGAGCCGGGACGGCAGGCTCACGTTCAGCGTGCTCGGGCCGGTGCGCGCCTGGCGGGACGGTGAGGCGCTGCCGCCCGGATCGCCGCAGCAGCGCGCCCTGCTGGCCGCGCTGCTGACCCGCGACGGCCGCACGGCCACCGCGGGTGAGCTGATCGACGCGATCTGGGGCGACGACCCGCCCTCCCAGGCACTGGCCGCGGTACGGACGTACGCCTCCAGGCTGCGCAAGGTCCTGGACCCGGAGGTCCTGGTCAGCGAGTCGGGCGGGTACGCGATCCGGATACGGGCCGAGTCCGTCGACCTCCACCGCGCGCAGCAGCTGGCCGCGAACGCCGAGAAGGCCGCCGGCAGCGGCGACCGCTCCACGGCGCGCGCCCTGATCGACGAGGCGCTGGAGCTGTGGGACGGCGAGCCCCTGGCGAACGTGCCGGGGCCGTACGCCGAGACCCAGCGGGCCGCCCTTGAGGAGTGGCGGCTCCAGCTGACCGAGTCGCGGCTCGACATGGACCTGGAGGTTGGCTGCCACGCGGAGGCGGTCTCCGAGCTGACCTCGCTGACCGCCGCCCATCCGCTGCGGGAGCGGCTGCGCGAGCTGCTGATGCTGGCGCTGTACCGCAGCGGGCGGCAGGCGGAGGCGCTGGCCGTGTACGCCGACACACGCAAACTGCTCGCCGACGAGCTGGGGGTGGACCCCCGGCCCGAACTGGCCAGGCTCCAGCAGCGGATCCTCCAGGCGGACGCGGAACTGGCCCGGCCGGCCGAGGAGTCGGCGCCAGCCGCGCCCACCGCCGTAAGGCCTGCACAGCTGCCCGCCACCGTGCCGGACTTCACCGGGCGTACCGCCTTCGTACGGGAGCTGGGCGACCGGCTGGGCACCGCCGAGGGGTCGGTGATGGCCGTGTCGGCGCTGGCCGGCATCGGCGGAGTGGGCAAGACGACGCTCGCCGTGCATGTGGCGCACGCGGCACGGTCGCACTTCCCCGACGGGCAGCTGTATGTCGACCTCCAGGGCGCGGGGTCGCGCGCGGCGGAGCCCGAGACCGTGCTCGGCGCGTTCCTGCGCGCGCTCGGTACGGCCGACTCGGCCATCCCCGACTCGCTCGACGAGCGCGCCGCGCTCTACCGGACGGCGCTCGACGGGCGCCGGGTCCTGGTCCTGCTCGACAACGCGCGCGACGCCGCGCAGATCCGCCCGCTGCTGCCCGGCACGGCCGGGTCGGCGGCCCTGGTCACCAGCCGCGCCCGGATGGTCGATCTGGCGGGTGCGCATCTGGTGGACCTGGATGTGATGTCGCCCGAGGAGGCGCTCCAGCTCTTCACGAAGATCGTCGGCGAGGAGCGGGTCGGCAGCGAACGCCAGGCGTCCCTGGACGTGGTCGCGGCCTGCGGCTTCCTGCCGCTGGCGATCCGTATCGCGGCGTCGCGCCTCGCGGCCCGCCGTACCTGGACGGTCTCGGTGCTGGCCGCGAAGCTCGCCGACGAGCGCCGCCGGCTGGACGAACTCCAGGCGGGCGACCTGGCGGTGAAGGCCACGTTCGAGCTGGGGTACGGGCAGCTGGAGCCGCAGCAGGCACGGGCGTTCCGGCTGCTGGGCCTGGCGGAGGGCCCGGACCTCTCGCTGGCCGCGGCCGCCGCCGTACTGAACATGCCGGCCCGGGAGGCGGAGGACCTCCTTGAGTCACTGGTCGACACCTCGCTCCTGGAATCGGCCGCGCCCGGCAGGTACCGCTACCACGACCTGGTCAGGCTCTACGCGCGTTCCTGCGCCGAGCGCGACGAACAGCCGCCGGTGGAAAGGGAGCTGGCGCTGTCGCGGCTGCTCGACTTCTATCTGGCGACCGCGGCCCGGGTGTACGCGATCGAGCGCCCGGGCGACCGGCTGGTCGACCACCTGGAGCCGACGACGTACGAGGGCCTGGCCTTCACGGACCGGCACGACGCCCAGGACTGGCTGTACGCGGAGGCGATGTCACTGCTGGCGTGCGTCCGCCAGTCGGCCGGCGCGACCGGCACACTGCGGCGGGCGGTCGACCTGCTGTGGGCCGCGCTCGATCTGGCGGAGTCGGGGGCGAACTCGAAGGAGTACAGCTACGCGGCCGGTCTCCTGCGGGACGCCGCGCGGACCGCACGGGACGAGCACGCCGAGGGGCGGGCGGCGATCACGCTGGCCTATGTCCACCACGTGGCGGGCCGGTTCGACCTGGCCGGGCAGGACGCAGAGGAGGCGGACCGGCTCGCGGTACACACCGGGGACCGGCTGTCGGCGTGCTGGGCTGCCAACCTGCGAGGCATCCTGAAGTTCTACCAGGGCCACTTCGACGTCGGGACGACGAAGGCCCATCTCACCCGGGCCGTCGAAGGGTTCCGGGACTGCGAGGACATGGCGGGCGAGGCGAGCGCGCTGTGCAACCTGTCGCGGCTGCACCTCGTCACCGGGGACGTCGACAAGGCGGTGGCGCTCTCCCGGCAGGGCATGGAGACGTACGACCGCCTGGGCCACGCCCTCAAGGGGGCCAACGGACGCTACGCGCTGGGGGTCGCGCTGACCCAGAGCGGTGACCTCGCCGCGGCGGCGGACCGGCTGCACGAGGCCCTGGAGGTCTTCCGCGACAGCCGGCAGCGGCTCTGGGAGGGGATGGCGCTCTTCCGGCTGGCCGAGGTCGACATCGCGGCGGGCCACTGTGCTCAGGCGGCGGCCGAGGCGGAGATGGCGCTGACCGTCCTGCGCGGCATCGGCGGCGAGTGGCGGCGCGGCAACGTCCTCGCCGTGCTGGGCCGCGCCCTGAACGGCATAGGGCAGTCGGGCCGGGCGCGGGTCTGCTGGCTGGAGGCCCTGGCCATCTACGAGGAGCTCAAGTCACCGGAGGCGGACGAGGTGCGCAGGCTGCTGACGCCCCTGCCGGCGGCCTGAGTCCGAGCCGCGGACGAGCCTGTCCCTGCCTCGTATCGGGCGTTCATCGTTTGTTTATCGCGACCCGACATTCTCATTCCACGACGACCCGTCGCGTCGGGGGGCAGGCGGTCGTCAGGAGGGCCCCGCACCGGCGAACTAAGGTGAGCGGCCTGCGGAACGTCCGTCCGGCCGCGCTCGGGGGAGCAGCCGGACGGGCTTCAGCACCACGGACCATCACGAACAGGGGAGTTGACCACCATGGCCGCAGAGCCGCAGAACGACACCACCGTCGATCCGGACAACGCGCACGTCACGGACAAGCCCACCGTCGCGAAGCCCGCCAACGCGCATGTCACCGACAAGCCGACCGCGGTGCAGCCCGACAACGCGCACGTCACCGACAAGCCCGCGTGATCTGAGACCTTTACGACGGGGCACGGGGGAACCGGGGGAACAGTGGCCGTGGCGGCCCGGAGGGGGAGCCACCACGGCCACTGCCGTATGTCCGCACCCATCCGACCCACCGTAACGAAAGAGCTGCCATGACGCTGACGAAGAAGCTGTTCGCCACTGCCGCCTTAGTGCTCGCCACCGCGGCAGCCTCCGCGACACCGGCCCTGGCCAACGGCCATGTGACGGACACCGACCCGTCGACCGCCCAGGTCCGGGCCGCCACGGTGGGCCCGGACAACGGCCACATCACCGCGGCCCCGCTGGAGTCCCGCGCGGCGTGACGCCACCCGTCGGCCGGGGGGATGCGGCACGCCCTGCCGCATCCCCCCGGCGTCAGACGGACCGCACCAGCACCCGTGCCGAGCAGACTCTCCCGGCGCTCATGGCGGTCGGCTCGCTACCCCCGCCCGCCACTCCGCCCCCGCAGCTCCCCCTTCACCACTTTCCCGCTCGCGTTCCGGGGCAGTTCCGTCACGAACTCGACCTCGCGCGGCACCTTGTAGTTGGCCATCTCGCGGCGGGACCATGCGATCAGGTCGTCCGCCGTCAGGGTCGCGCCCGGGCGCCGGACCACGTACGCCTTGCCGACCTCGCCCAGGCGGCCGTCCGGTATGCCGACGACCGCCAGGTCCGCGATGTCCGGGTGCAGGCCGAGCAGTTGCTCTATCTCCGCCGGGTACGCGTTGAAGCCGCCGACGATGAACATGTCCTTGATCCGGTCGGTGATCCGCAGATTGCCCGCCGCGTCCAGGATGCCCACGTCCCCGGTGCGCAGCCAGCCGTCCGGCGTGAACGCCTCCGCTGTCGCCTCCGGGGCCTCGAAGTACTCCCGCATGACGTTGAAGCCGCGCACCAGCACCTCCCCCGGCTCGCCGGGCGGGGCCGACACCCGTACCTCGGTGTCCGGGATCGCGCGGCCCGATGTCGTGGCGACGACCTCCGCGGTGTCGGTCCTGCGGCACATCGTGACGATGCCGCTCGCCTCGGAGAGGCCGTACGCCGTGATCACCGTCGCGATGTGCAGCTCCGAGCGCAGCCGCTCGACCAGCTGGAGCGGGACGACCGCGGCGCCCGTCACCACCAGCCGCAGCGCGCTCAGGTCGTGCTGGTCGCGGGCCGGGTGGTCGAGCAGGGACTGGTGGAGGGTGGGCGGGCCCGGCAGTACCGAGATGCGTTCGGCGGTGACGTTGGCGAGCACGGTGTCCACGTTGAAGACCGGCTGCGGCACCATCGTCGCGCCCCGCATCAGACAGGCGATGATGCCCGCCTTGTAGCCGAAGGTGTGGAAGAACGGGTTCACGATGAGGTAGCGGTCGCCCTCGCGCAGCCCTGCCAGCTCGCACCAGATGCCGTAACAGCGCAGGGTCTGCGCATGGGTGATGACGGCACCCTTGGGGCGGCCCGTGGTGCCCGAGGTGAAGATGATGTCCGAGAGCGCCGAGGAGTCGACCGCGTCCGCGCGGGCCCGTACCGCCGCGTCGGAGATGTGCTCGCCGCCCGCCAGGAAGTCCTTCCAGGTACGGAAGGACTCCGGGGCGTCGTCCGACAGGACCACGACCTGCTCCAGCTGCGGCAGCCCGGGCAGCGGACCGGTTCCGCTCCCGGTGCCGGCCGCGCGCCGCAGCGACGCCACGTACGAGGCGCCGAGGAAGGTGCCGGTCACGAAGAGCAGCTTGGCGCGGCTGCGCTCCAGTACGTACGCCGCCTCCGCCCCCTTGAAGCGGGTGTTCAGCGGGACCAGGACCGCGCCCGCCGTCACCGCGCCGAGCGCGGAGACGATCCAGTCGACGGTGTTGGGCGCCCAGACCGCGACCCGGTCACCGGCGTCGACCCCCGACGCGATGCACGCGGCGGCCGCCCGCTCGACCCGCTCGCCCAACTCCGTGTAGGAGATCCGGGTACGGCCGTCGACGACCGCCTCCCGTTCGCCGTACCGTTCGGCAGCGGACCGCACCAGCGCCGGAATACTGCCCCACTCCATGTCCCCGCGCATCGTATGCCTCCCGCGACCAGTAGCTGACTATCCGTCAGATTAGCTGTAGCCTTCCCCGCTGTCAGCAGTCATGACGTCCCCGGAGGTGGCGATGGCAGTGGCGACGCTCAAAGACGCAACGGCGATAGTCGGGATAGGCCAGACCGCGTTCGCCAAGCAACTCCCCGAATCCGAGAAGGCGCTGGCCTGCCGCGCGATCCTCGCCGCGCTGGACGACGCCGGGATCGCACCGTCCGAGGTGGACGCGTTCTCCTCGTACACGATGGAGGACACCGACGAGGTGGACGTCGCCAAGGCCGTCGGGGCCGGCGACGTGACCTTCTTCTCGAAGGTCGGCTACGGAGGCGGCGGCTCCTGCGCGACCATCGCACACCTCGCGGCGGCTGTCGCGACCGGACAGGCCAACGTCGGAGTCGCCTGGCGGGCGCGCAAACGCGGCAGCGGCCCGCGCCCCTGGAAGAACACGACGGTCCAGCTGCCGGCCCCCGCCCAGTGGACCCGCCCCTTCGGCCTGCTGCGGCCCGCCGATGAGATCGGCATGCTGGCCCGGCGGTACATGCACGAGTACGGCGCCACCCGCGACCACTTCTTCAACGTCGCACTGGCCTGCCGCAACCGCGCCAACCAGAACCCGGCCGCGATCATGTACGACCGCCCGCTGACCCGCGACATGTATATGACCTCGCGGTGGATCAGCGAACCGCTCTGCCTCTTCGACAACTGCCTGGAGACGGACGGGGCACTGGCCGTCGTCATCGTCTCCGCCGACCGCGCCCGCGACTGCCGGCGCAAACCCGTGTACGTGCACTCGGCAGCCCAGGGCCTGCCCGCCCAGCACCACGGCATGGTCAACTACTGGAACGACGAACCGCTGACCGGCCCCTCCTGGACCGCGGCCCGGCATCTGTGGAAGCACGCCGACTTCGGCCCCGACGACGTCGATGTCGCGCAGATCTACGACGCCTTCACCCCGCTCGTCCCGCTCTCTCTTGAGGGGTACGGCTTCTGCGGGCGCGGCGAGGGCGCCGGGTTCACCGAGGGCGGCGCGCTGGAGATCGGCGGCAGGCTGCCGCTCAACACGGGCGGCGGCGGGCTCAGCGAGGCCTACGTCCACGGCTTCAACCTCATCACCGAAGGCGTCAAACAGCTGCGCGGCACCTCCACCGCCCAGGTGCCCGACGCCAGTACCTGCCTGGTCACGGCGGGCGAGTGTGTCCCCACATCCGCGATCCTGCTGAGGAGTTGAGTCCCGATGCTCCAGCCAGTCACCGACGAGGACGGCGCGCCCTTCTGGGAGTACACCGCCCGGCACGAACTGCGCGTCCAGTCCTGCGCGGAGTGCGCCACGCTGCGCTTCCCGCCCCGCCCGTGCTGCCCGCAGTGCCAGTCCTTCGACAGCGAGTGGCAGCTCATGTCCGGGCGCGGCCGCATCTGGTCGTACGTCTTCCCGCACCCGCCGCTGCTGCCCGACTACGCGGCCCAGGCCCCGTACAACACGGTCGTGGTGGAGCTGGCCGACGCCCCGCACATCCGGCTCGTCGGCAATGTGGTCGCCGCGCCGGACGCGCCGCTGAACTCGGTGGCCCCCGAGCGGCTGCGGATCGGCGCCCGGGTGCAGGTCGCCTTCACCGAGGACGACGGGATGACCGTGCCGCGCTGGCTGCTGGAGCGGCCATGAGCCTGCGCGTCGAGAGGAACCGGCAGACCGGCGTCGCGGTCGTCACCCTCGACCGGCCCGACCGGCTGAACGCCGTCGATCTGGACACCGCCGGTGAACTGTCCGCCGCCTGGCGGGAGTTCCGCTTCGACACCTCCGTACGGGCGGTCGTCGTCACCGGCGCGGGGACCCGGGCCTTCTGCACCGGGATCGACCGCTCGGCCGAGGTGCCGCAGCCGGAGTCCCCCTACTCCGTCGACGACCCGCTGATCGCGATCGGCCCGAAGGCCAACGACCTCTGGAAGCCGGTGATCGCGGCGGTGCGCGGGATGGCGTGCGGCGGGGCGTTCTATCTGCTCGGCGAGGCGGAGTTCGTGATCGCGGCCGACGACGCCACCTTCTTCGACCCGCACACGTCGTACGGCATGGTCAGCGCCTACGAGACCATCTACCTCGCCCAGCGGATGCCGTTCGGCGAGGTCGCACGGATGGCGCTGATGGGAACCGCCGAGCGGATCTCGGCGCAGCGGGCGTACGAGACGGGGTTCGTCAGCGAGGTGACCGCGCCCGGCGACGAGCTGGCGGCCGCGGTCGGCTGCGCGGAGACGATCGCCTCGTATCCGACGGATGCGGTGCAGGGCACGGTACGGGCGGTGTGGGCCGCGAAGGAGGGGGCCCGCGCGCAGGCTCTGGCGCAGGCCCCCCATCTGGTGGCGCTCGGCAATCTGCCGCCGGACCGGCAGTCGGCGCTGTTCGGCGCCAGAAGCAATGATTTCCGGGTGCGTTGACCGGGGCGGCGGGTGGGTGCGTGCACTACGACGCCCCACAAGGCAATTTTCCCCGTACACGAAGAAGCAGGCCACCCAGTCGCCTCACGCCGAGCGGGCGGAACGAGACGCTATTGGTTACTGGGTGCCCGGTACTGCAATGGCAGGCTGCTACCCACGAAAATAGCAGCGCCGCGATCGCCGCCGGGCCCCCTTTTCCCGAATGGAAAGTAACCGTATCGGTCCTGACGACAAGTCATGCACCACGTAGGTGTCCAGAATGTCATCTCGCGTGACGCTACGTCAAAACCACCGAACGTGGGGATTACGAATGACGGTCAGCATCGGAAATCAGATGCTGACCGTCACAGAACCTGGAATCCTGGCTCGACCATCCGGCCCTCAGTTAGAGCCGCTCGCCTTAAGTGACGGAGCCAGGAACACTCTCAGGTCGCGCCAGGCGGATCACCTGGGATGTTAGCCCAATCGGTGCAATAGCTAATGATCTTACTGCCCTCGAGCGTAGCCACCTGAACTCCGGTGTAATACAAGCCCTCGGAGTCACTCGCCGTCGTATTCCAGCGAGACGTGTGATCCAGACCATCATAGTTCGAATGCCAGGCCCAATATTTGATTTTCAGATAAGAGTTTACGGACAGGAACCGAACTGCCACATGATGGCCATCGGATCTGATGTCCGAGACATACAATTCCAGCTTCACAGATGCCTTGGCACCAGTCCAACCCGTCTCTGTAAAGCCTCCTGCTGCACCGGCTGGCGTACAAGCAGCGTAAGCAGGGCTCCCGTAACCCTCCGCCGCCATCGCCGGTCCTTGCCCAGCCAAGACCGCCATCAACGCACCCGATATAGACACCGCCGCGGCCAGCTTCTTCCGCATTAGCCCCTCCCCCTCCAGGTTTAGCTTTCCCTCTGAATTCCGAGGCCAGTGCAATCTATCAGATACAACCGTCGCTCGCCACATGCCGAGTTAAAGCGGAAAAAGCTCAGAGAACAAAACCAATGCAGATAAAGCCAGTTCCCGCATCCGCGCGACAAAACGGGCAGTAAGTACTGCCTGCTCCACGGCGGATGCGGCAACCGACTGAAGGGCATCACGACCGCTTTCCAACGTCAAAGATTTCGCCCAGATCCTGGCCCCGATCGACCAGATACCACCCGTCACGGACCCGAAGTCGTGCTCGGAGGCGAAGGCTACGACCCCAACGTCTACCGCGATGAGCTCGGCACCGACGGGTCTTCTACGTGGCCCCCCGCAACGGATCACTGGAAATGATCGAAAGTTGGGGACACCTAACCGATCTCTACGATGCCTTCGTCCACTCCTTCTGCAGCCTCAACTACTGGGAGTGCCTCAAGAAAATCCACCCGTGATCCCGTTGAGTGGGGTGTTGTTTCCATCAGACGCAAAGCTGCCTACCACGCAAACACTACAGCCGATCACTTTCGGGAACCTGCCCGAAAACACTACAAGCCTCACACAACTTTGCACATGGTCGAAGTTGAGCCAGAACCCAAAATCATGAACAGAACCACTCCGATGCGTAACTCGATCACGCCAGCAATACTCACGGTCAGGGGCTCCGTTCAGCCGATAGCTTTACTCGCTTGCGCTCCCAGTGTCGGGCACGTGGCTCTTCCAGAGTTCCGGATGCTTCCACAATTATTCGGACGAAGCATGAGAACTCGGCAAGAGTCGCTGAAGCAATAAGCGCCCCATCCCAAAAGAAGAAGCCTAGCCCGGCAAGCAATCCCCACACTGCGGCGACAGCGGCCCCCGTCTTTCTGTGGAACGGGAACAGAACCCATGGGACAACCGGAGAGAAGAAAAATATCGCAAAGCCAATGAGCAGCGAACCCGCCGCCATGATGGAACAACCTCTCTTTTGCGGCAAAGGGGTGGGGCCCCGGATCGGGACCCCACCACAAATCTACCGGCTGTACAGGGGGTCGGGCTTCTTGTCTGGGGCGTTGCAGAAGTGCGCCGTTCCTGGGTCAACGCCGGGGTTCGGTGAGGCATACACGGGAATGTCCCACGGGTTCCCTGAGTGGCCGCCGACCGTCGTGCAGTTCGCGTATGGGTCTTCGGTGCTGGGCGGGGCGGCAGGCCCGCTGAAGTGGTAGAAGTCGCCAGTGGTCACCGGTGAGCTGGAATTCGTGAAGGCACCGTTCAGGTCTATGGCCTTGCCGTTGCGATAGAGGTACTGGCTCGGCATGTAGCTGGAACGCAAGACCGGTGCACCACTGACCTTTTTGATAGTTCCGTCCGTGCAAGCCTTGAAGTCCAACTCCTGCCATATTGGGGGAGCTTGACCGAAGATCGACCCGGTGAGGCCCGGCTTGAAGAACATGTTGCGGATCTCTTCAGCCATCTTCGTGACGGGGTGAGATGCCCCGGTTGCAGCCGAGACCTGGTCCACCCAGTTCGCCACGCTGTCCGTGAGGTGCGTGTCCGCAAGAGCGGGCCGGTAGCCGATGGACCCGCCGGCGGTATGCATGACCGCAACGCAGGTTCCTGAATCATCGGTGACCACGTTGTCGTTGTTGTCGGTAATGACTGGCTTCACACCGATCGACTTGTAGGCACGCCCGGGGAGTATCCCGTCCTTGTTCGTGTTTGTCGTGGTCAGCTTTCCGTCGTGGACGTTGAGGTCCTTCGCGATGTAGGAGAGGCCCGGTGGCGCGATGCCGTATTCCTTGCTGACATTCGTGAAGAAGTCACGGACGAAGTCAGGCATGTGGGTGTCGGCGGTGCGGTCGTCGTACGACACACTCTCACTACCATTAATGATCTTCCCGTCCGCGGTCTTCACATATGACACCGTGGCTCGGTCGAACATCTTGTAGGCAGCATCGTCAGTGCCGAACCAGGATGGCTTGCTGTCCGAGGTAGGCCGCTTGTCGAACGCGTTGGAGAAGTGTATCCATTCGGGAATGCTATGGCCGTCGGGGTGGTCCGTGGTGCTCGTGCCCGCTGTGGTGACCTCGCTGTTCCACTTCTGAACGGCAGCCTTCGTGACCGGCATGGTGCACCGCGACGAAGGTACGCCGTCGGCGCAGGCTGGGAGAGCAATGACTTTCTGGGATACGTCCAATGCCCAGTCATGCAGTGACTGTCGCGACTTCAACGGGGTGTTGAACATCTGGCTCTCGGGCCGGACATCGATGTTCTGGTCCTCGTCGAAGTATGCATCCGCCTCGACGCTGTCCGACGCGTATGTGCCCTTAATGGGCTGGAAAGCGACGGCGCCAAAAGCCACGTCGGAGTCTGCGGAACCGTCTGGCGTGTAGTTCGACAGACTCACACTTGGAGTGGAGGTGAATTTGTAGGCACCCAGGGGCACCCATTTGCCGTTGTTGCCGTTCTGGTCGACGTACCGGTCGTACGGCCCGCCGAGGGCGCCACGAATCACGTAGTGTGCGTCCTTGGCCTGTGCTCCGGTGTCTGGGATGTGAACCCACACCTGGGCCAGGTCCATGCTCTCGCCGAGTGTCCAGGTGCCGTCGATGGTCATCAGTCCACCGTCGCCACCCAGATGATCTTCGTTGCGGGTATGGGTGTACCAGAAATGTCCGCCGTAGCCGCCACCGATCTGGTGAAGGTCCGCCTTCGCTTCATAGTGGGTGCCCAGTGTGTCTGAATTGAAAGTGAACTGGAAGCTGCCCGACGAGGTGGTCTGCCCGCATTCACCCCATGTTTCGGTGCCGTTGGGCACGGAGGCTACGACGTGGGAACCAGCGGGAGCTCCGGAACAGACAGGGGTCCCGTTCTTGAGGCGGTAGCCGCGTCCCGGCTCCGGGACCAGCGTCTCGTACTTAATGAGTTCGTGTCCGCAGTCGTTGTCGCAGTTCGTTTTCCAGGTGGTGTTGGGCTTGTTCCACCAGTACTGCGTGTAGCAGGCTTCCGTCCCACAGTTGGGCGGCGTGTCCGGGTCGCAGTTGTTGTCGCTGTTACAGAAGGCGCTCAGCGGCGGCGACACCTGGCTCCGCTGGCCGGTGCTGGTCCACCAGGCCGGCCTGAAACCGGCCGAGGAGAATCCGGATTCTCCCTTCCAGTCCTGACGCCCGTCAGTGCTGTAGGAGTAGCCGGTGTCTATGGACCAGGCCGCCCAGCCCATCACTTTCTCCTCGTAGGGCCAGTCCTGCGGGTGTGCGGCGTCGTGATTAGCTTCGGTGCCATCCACATCCGTGTCCATGAACGGATGACCCCAGCTCTTCTTGTAGATCGGGTTGGCCGGGTTGTTGTACCAGCCGAGCCCCCAGTGCCCGTCATTCTTCGACGCGTCGGAGGGCGGGTTAAATCCGAGGTTGTAGTTCCACACGGCACTGAACCAGTTCTCCACGCGGGAGGGGTCGTCATTGTTGACGGTGACCTTCTGGCCGGCTGTGTGAACCTCGTTCCACTTGTCCGCAAGAATCTTCATGGACGCGGCGATGTTGGTCGCGTAGTCGATTGCCACTGCCTTCTGCACGGAGGGGGACAGGCTGGTTTCCCCCTTCTTCTCGTGGCCCGCCATACGCATACCATCGGTCACCTGACCGACCCCGTAGCCACAGTCTGACTTGTCCCAGTTGATGTTCCAGTAGGCGTCCGGGTTGCCAGGATCGATCTGGTGTCCGTAGTAGCCATCTACGGCCGCAAGCGGGCTGCCCATCTGGCCTGGAATTGCGCCGGACTCGGCCTGCCACAGGTTGGATTCCTGAGCCATGATGCCCAGCATCACGTTCGCGGGAATCCTGCCGCCTCCTGTCAGCGACGGGGGTGGGAAGAGTCCCTGGGGGTCGATCGTGCCCAACCCAGCCTGGTCACGGTAACCGCCTTGCCGAAGATATTGGGCATGCAGGTCGCCACGGACAGCCATGTCGACTGCCCACTCAACCTGATTGGGGGTGGGCTGCAGCGCTTGAGCCTTAACGTCGTTGCGAGAGACCGCGCACCAGCGGTCGGGATCGGTGGGATCGTGCGCACTATCCGTCGCAGTCAGTGTGGCCCGGGGTCGTTTGCCCGGTGCGGGAGCCGACCTATGGCCACCGCCGAGTGCTGGGGAGAGGGTGCTCTGCCCAGCAGAATTCCTGGGGCTGGTGAGCGTTTGCCTGATGGCCGCACCCGTACCTATAACTGTCGAGGTCACTGTCGTTGGTGCGTTGGCTTCAGCAGTTTCGGCACCGTCATACTGTGGCGTGGGCTGGGACTTGCTGAACTTCTTGCCCGCGTTCCCGATGTGCGCGAGGCCCGAGCGTATTCCCGGCGTCAGAACGGGATTGACTGCGAGTTTTCCCTGACTGGAGACATCGGCGTCGGCATCTGCTTGGATGCGGGTTACACCCGTGCTCTGGTTTCCAGGCGTGCCAAAGGGGTGGCCGGTGAGGAACACTTTGCTAGAGCCACCTCGCTTCAGCTCCAAGTCACCGATCTTCCCTGTGGCGATCGTGACAGATTCGTCTTTCCCGTGCCACATCCGCGCTCGCACCTTGGTTGAGCTCTGGCGCTCCATGAAGGCCACGCCCCCGCCTTCGACCGGCTGGATGTCGAACGGGGTGCCAGCGGCTGCGACCAACTTCTTGACCTTGCCGGAGGCGCTGAGGCTGATCAAGTTCCGGCCGAGCGCGGCGACGGTGCCGTGCTGAGTCGGAACGGCACTGGTGATCTCGCCCTTTGCAGCCGCCTTGGTGAGTGTCTTGCCCGCAGTGCTCACAGTCACGACCCGGCTTTTGGTGTCTACAGGGGCATTCATGTCACGGAATGCTGTGAAGGCAGCGGTGTGTGTTTGCGGATTACAGGAAGGATCGAAGTATGCAAGAGAAGCGGTGAACGGTAGCTTTGTCACACGGCCGGTGTTCAGGTCGACAATTGCGGTGAACGCACCGCCCTGCATCAGGTCAGGCTTGTTCGTGAATGTCCGAGGAGCGTAGACCACGGCGGCATGATCGTGGTCCATGGTGCACTGGTTACCGATCCAGGAGTCCGCAGGCAGGCCCGGCTCGCTCAGCACGGCTGCGGACTTCCACGCGTACGCCTTAGCGCGGTCGGCGACGAGGACACTCAAACCGTCAGTGTCCGCGGCGGTGGCTACCGCGCGGTCGGTGCTGGTCTTCCAGCCCGTGCCCAGCTTTGCGTCCGGATTAGAGATTTGTCCGGGAGTAAGTGGGGCTTCACGCTGCTGCGGGGAGGGTTTGGCGCTGGGTGCGGCGACGGCCGGCACGGCCGCCGGCATAATCCCAGCCACAGCCATGCAGGCCAAGCTGGCAGCAAGCCGTGCGCGGGTTCGTCTTTTGGGTCTCACAGAAAGTGTTCCCGTTTCTCTTCGGTGATGGGTACCTTCGGACACCTCTTGGCCCGCTTCTTCTCCGGTGCCGAACTGAGCTGAGCGGAGATCGGGCGGGAAAGACCGGGCCTCTTGAGGGAGGGCGGGCTCCCGAGACGGACTTCAAAGACGATGATGGCCTCCTTCACGCGCACACCTTCACTATCCGACAAAGGACTGCGAAGAAGTTTGCATCGGGGTGCGCTTTAGCTACGTAGGAACTTTATTTGGAAGGACACCTCCCGGCGGCAACGTAGAATTCAATGTCCTTCGAAGTGTCAAAACTTGCCCGGATTGTGGGCGGCGCCGATCGCAGAATTACCCGTTAACGCTCTTAAATCCCCCACTAATCAATAATGGAAGAATCCACCCCCCGTAGGGTAAATCGACAACTTCGTGGTTATATCACCTTTTAGCAATTTCCTGCAGGCGTGCTCAAAGTTGTCACCGATGACTTTGAGCCTGCAGGTCTCGGAAACACAAGGAAATAAATAAACTAATGGAATTCAGGCTGCCCCCTCATGAACTTCCCACTTCCCGCGAAAGATGCGGTCTCGCGTCCGTCGAAGGTGGACAAGCAAGACCCCCCTGCGTCAAATAAAAACGACTCCACCACGTGCAGTGCACAAGTTAATCACATGGAGAACACAGTTTGGTAGGGATTATTTTTACCGTTCGACACTCCGGTTACCTCAGGTAGCAAGCGGCGTGCTTTTATTTGACATTTGCCCGATTCGCCCTGATGGGCCTTCAGCGGAAGGTAATAGCATGTGAGACACGTCACTGTCAGGGTGTCAGGGGGACGCAGGTCGGTTGCGTACGCAGCCTGTAGGCCCCGGTTCCGCACCTACAGGCTGCGCAGTGTCGCGGTGGTGGAGCTGGCCGACGCCCCGCACATCCGGCTCGTCGGCAATGTGGTCGCCGCGCCGGACGCGCCGCTGAACTCGGTGGCCCCCGAGCGGCTGCGGATCGGCGCCCGGGTGCAGGTCGCCTTCACCGAGGACGACGGGATGACCGTGCCGCGCTGGCTGCTGGAGCGGCCATGAGCCTGCGCGTCGAGAGGAACCGGCAGACCGGCGTCGCGGTCGTCACCCTCGACCGGCCCGACCGGCTGAACGCCGTCGATCTGGACACCGCCGGTGAACTGTCCGCCGCCTGGCGGGAGTTCCGCTTCGACACCTCCGTACGGGCGGTCGTCGTCACCGGCGCGGGGACCCGGGCCTTCTGCACCGGGATCGACCGCTCGGCCGAGGTGCCGCAGCCGGAGTCCCCCTACTCCGTCGACGACCCGCTGATCGCGATCGGCCCGAAGGCCAACGACCTCTGGAAGCCGGTGATCGCGGCGGTGCGCGGGATGGCGTGCGGCAGTGCGGGTGTGGTCGGCCTCAGCTCTGGGGCCGCACCGAGTCGACTCGGCACCGCGTGACCGTGCCGACGTCGGACGGCGCCGACATCGGCACCTTCACCGTCGCGCTGGAGCTGCCGTACACCTGGACGGCCGCGCTGCCCGTGTCGACGACGGAGCCGCCCGCGTCGAGGAAGCTCATGGTGACCCGGTAGCTGTGGCTGCCGCTCGCCGCCCTGGCCGACACCCGTACGGTGGCGGCGGTCGCGCCCTTCTTCGCACAGGTCACCACGGTGCCGGTGGCGGTGGGCGCGGCCGTGCTGCTGCGTGAACCGCTCGTGGAGCCTGTCGTGGAACCGCTCGACGACCCGTAGCTGTTGTTGTTGTCGTTGTAGTAGTGGTGGTGGCTCGTGGTCGAGCTGCTGTGGCTCTTGCTGCTGGAGCAGCCGCCACCGCTGGAACTGTGGCTGTGGCTGTGGCTGCTGTGGCGCGAGAAGCCCGTCAGCGCGAGGACCACCCCCACCAGAACGGCTCCGAACCTCAGACGTCGCATGATCATGTCATCTCCCCCATTCGGCGGACACGGTAACAGCAGGCACGGCGCTGTGGTGGCAGGTGCCTGGGCCCCGGCGTAGCGTCGAAGGCGAGATCCGTCGGAGGAACCGATGATTATCCGCAATGTCCTTGGCTCCCTCGTCGCTCTCGTCGGAGCGGCGGCCGCCGTATACAGCCCCTTCCGTAACTGGTACGACGGCCGCCACGGCAGCGAGTACCGCATCCAGGACCTGTTCAACGGCATCACGGCGACCAAGCCGGGCGACGCGGGCGGATCCGTCCTGATCCCGCTGGCCTTCGCGGCCCTCATCACCCTGATCGGCATTCTGCTGCGCTCACGCCTGCTGGTGACGCTGGCGGGCCTGATCACCATCGGCTTCACCGTGCTGTGGATGGTCCGCGTCGGCATGGCGGAACACAGCCTGACGATCGGCTCCGACGGCACGGGGCTGGGGCCCGGTGTCGGGTACGCGCTGATCGGCGGGGTGCTGATGCTGCTGGGGGCGGGGCTGATGTGGGGGCGGCGGAGGCGGCCGGTTGCGCCTGCGTCCGTGCCTCAGGCCGAGCCGGTGCCGGGGCCTCCCGGGCCCGGATATGCACCCGAGGCGTGGGGTACGGGAGCACATGCGGCCGCGCCGGCGTACGAGCACCCTGCCCCGGGTTCGTACGGGCCGCCGATCGACCAGCCGTACGAGCCGGGGGCCGAGCACGACACGTTGTCCTTCAGTACGGCTGATCTGCCCGCGGAGCTGACAGCTCCCGAGGAGCCGGGGGAGCGGGGCGGGGCCACGCGGGCCCGGCCTTCTGGTGAGTGACCGCCTCTCGGGGGCTCAGCCTGCCCGGCCCGTGCCTGTGCCCTTGATGGCGTCCAGGGCGTACACGCAGCGGTCCTTGCTGCATGCGTAGACGACTCCACCGCGGACCACCGGGGATCCGGTGATCTCGCCGCCCGTGGCCAGCTTCCAGCGGAGCTGGCCGCCGACCGCGTCCAGCGTGTAGAGGCAGTGGTCCGCCGAGCCGAAGTGGATTCTGCCGTCCGCCACCACCGGCGCCCCGACCACCTCGCCGGCCGCCGCGAAGCGCCACTTGGGGGTGCCCGTCACCGCGTCCAGCGTGTAGAGCGCGCTCCCGCTGCCCACATGGATGTTGCCCTGTGCGACAAGGAGCGGGTGGAGGGACTGCCGGGACTCGGTGGCGATGCGCCAGCGGTCCTTACCGGTCGTGGAGTCGATGGCGTACACCGTGCCGAGGTAGTCGGCGAGGTAGACACCCCCTCCGGCCACCGCGGGACCGGGGGCGAAGGCCGGGGCCGACAGGAAGACCGCGGGAGCCTCGAAGTGCCAGTGGACCAGGCCGGTCGTGCGGTCGATGGACAGGACGCGGGTCCCGGCCGCGATGTACACACGGCCGTCGTCGGCCGATGTCACCCGGACGGGCACTCCCCCGCACGCGGCCGCGTCGCCCACCGGGTACGACCAGCGCTCGGCGCCGGTCCGGGGATCGAGCGCGAAGAGGCGGGCGTCCTTCCAGACGTACACGGTGTCCCCGTGGATCGCGGGCCCGGACTCCGGCGTCTCGAAATCCGTCTGGGCCCCGCTCAGCTCCCACAGCTTCTCGCCGTTGGACGCCTCCCACGCCTGGACGCCGCCGCCCCGCGTGCCCGTGACGACCGTGCCGCGCTCGGCTTGCAGCGAGTAGACCCACGCCTCGGTGGACAGCCGCCACCGGTCGGTGCCGTCGGTGCCGTCCAGCGCGTACAGCGTCGGCCCGTCGGACGCGTGGATCCGGCCGCCCGAGACGGCCATCGCCCACGCCACGTCCTTGGTCTTGAACTGGCGCCGCCCGCTGCCCACATCGAGCGCGTGCACCTCGAACGAGGTGACGTACAGCAGATCGCCGTCGACAGCCGGGGTCCCCCAGACGTCGTTCGACATACGGAAACGCCAGGGGCGCCAGCGGACGGCCTCATCGGGGGCCCGGGGAGCGGGCGGCGCGGCCACCGGGGGCGCCGCCTCCGCCGCTTGCCGGCCCCCCGGGGCGCGTACCCAGCCCGTCGCGGGCCCGGCGGGAGCGGCGGCGTGGGCGCGAGCCTCCGCGACCCGCGGCCCGGGGCCGATCGGCACCTGGGCGCCGGGCAGCCGCACGGCACCGTCCCGCCACCCGGACTGCGCCTGCGGCTGGGGATGCGGCTGAGCCTGGCTCTGCTGCGCCGGGGCCTGCTGCGGCTGCTGGTGGAGGGGCTGCGGCTGGGCCCGGGGCTGCTGGGGCGGCGGCTGCGGCGGTTCATAGGCCGGTCTCGGCGGCGGCGAGGGGTTCGCGGGCCTCGGCACCGCGGGCGGGCGGCCGCCGCGCCGGGTCTCGATCATCGCGGTGGCCCTGGCCGGCAGCCAGGCGGACGCGGTGCCGCTGTCGTCGCCGCCCGACGCGAAGAGGTGCGGTGCCAGCTGCGCCTGGAGGTCCTCCGGGCTGGGCCGCTGGGTGAACTCCTGCTGCATACACGCGTCGATCAGCGGCCGCAGTTCATCGGGCAGGCCCGTCAGGTTGGGGCCCTCGCGCAGCAGCATGAACACCGTCTCGACCGGGTTCGCCCCGTGGAACGGCGGATGGCCGGTCGCCGCGAAGACCAGCGTCGACCCGAGCGAGAACACATCGCTCGCGCCCTTCACATTGCGCGAGTCCTTGGCCTGTTCGGGTGACATGTACGCGGGGGTGCCCACGGCGACGTTCGTCATGGTCAGCCGGGTGTTGGAGACCCCGGACGCGATACCGAAGTCGATGACGCGCGGCCCGTCCTCCACCACCAGCACATTGGACGGCTTGAGGTCCCGGTGGACCAGACCGGCACCGTGGATCGACTGGAGGGCCTCGGCGATACCGGCGGCCAGCCAGCGCACCGCCTGGGCCGGCATCGGCCCGCACTCATTCACTATTTCTTCGAGAGAGGGCGCGGGAACGTACGCGGTGGCCAGCCACGGCACGGCGGCGCGGGCGTCGGCGTCGACCACGGCGGCGGTGTAGAAGCCGCTGACGGCCCGGGCGGCCTCCACCTCACGGGAGAAGCGGACACGGAACAGCTGGTCCTCGGCGAGTTCGGTCCGTACGGTCTTGATCGCCACGCGCCGGCCCGAGGCCGAACGCGCCAGATAGACAAGCCCCATACCGCCGGCCCCGAGCCGCCCGAGCACCTCGAACGGGCCGATCCGCCTCGGATCGTGCTGCGTCAGCTGCTCCACCACGCGCCTGCCACCTCCCCGTCGGGCCCCGGGGAAGGGGGTCCGCGAAATACAGCTGAGTTCAGCGTCTCACCACTGGGCACCACCCGGCGGTGCGCACCCCGATTCTTCCTGGCTGGCGTGCTCGTTGCGAACCCGGGGGCGGATCGGGGTGTCTCACCGCGATCCGGACATGGCGCCCATGCGGGGCCTGATACGCGGCCCGCACAGGGGCCGGACCCGGTGCCCGCGCGGGGCCTGCGGGCCGCGCGGGCCGGAACGGCCGCTCTTGTACGGTGAGACGCGGCCGGATGTGGCGCCCATCACAGCCGAAAGTTGTTTGGACGAGTTGTCCACGGAAGTTATCCACAGCCTGTTGATAACAATATCAATCCCGCCCTCCAGCACCTCCTCACTCTTCGTCGCTCTTCCGCGCCCGGCGAGCCGCTCCATTACCAGCCCGGACCCCATTTGCAGTCGGCCGAATCGCGCTCCGATCACCCCTCGGTAAGCTGACGGCATGACAGGACAAGTGCGCACCGTCGACGGCCGCGTGGCCGGTCGACGAGGCCAGGCGACGCGGCAGAAGCTGCTCGACTGCCTCAGCGAGATGCTCAGCTCCTCGCCGTACCGGGACGTCAAGGTCATCGACGTGGCCCGGAAGGCCGGGACTTCGCCCGCGACCTTCTACCAGTACTTCCCGGACGTCGAGGGCGCGGTCCTCGAAATCGCCGAGGAAATGGCCAAGGAGGGTGCGGGGCTCACCGAGTTGGTCTCCGCACGCCCCTGGACCGGAAAGGCCGGCTGGCAGACGGCCGAAGAACTCGTCGAGGGATTCCTCGACTTCTGGCGCAGGCACGACGCGATTCTCCGCGTCGTCGACCTCGGCGCCGCGGAGGGCGACAAGCGGTTCTACAAGATCCGCATGAAGATCCTCACCTCCGTCACCAACTCCCTGACCGATTCGGTCAAGGAGCTACAGGCGAAGGGCAGGGTCGACAAGGACGTCAGCCCTGCGGCGATGGCCGGCTCTCTGGTCGCCATGCTGGCCGCGGTGGCCGCGCACCAGAAGGGCTTCCAGACCTGGGGCGTCAAACAGGCCGAACTCCGGCCGAACCTCGCCCTTTTGGTCCACATGGGCATCACGGGCAAGAAGCCGACAAAGTAACCGCGGGGCGCCACCACGTCCTTCGTCCTGTCGCGCAGACGGCGGACCACCGAGGTGGTCCGCCGTCCGCGTACCCGCAGCGCGGATCGCGGAGCACGGCGCACAGCACGCACGAGCACGGCCCCCGCAACGGCACCCACAGCACGCACGACCGGCACGGCCCCCGCACGGCACACGCCTGCCGGCGCAGCCCAGCCCGGTTCAGCCCAGCCCGGCCCGTCCGGCCCGGTGCGCGCGTCAGCGGCGCTCCAGGCGGAACAGCCGGATCTCCCGGTCCACCCTCGCCTGGTACGCGGCGTACGGCGGCCAGAACCCCAGCGCCGTGGCCCACACACCCGCCCGCTCCGCTCCCTCCAGGAGCCGCGCCCTGACCTGGATGTCCTGGCCCTTCCAGTTCACCTCGACGTCCGGGTGCGCCAGCAGGTTGGCCGTCCACGCGGGATGGCCCGGCCGCCCGAAGTTCGACCCGACGAGGATCCAGCTGCGCGGCCACGGCCCGGACCCGCCGCCAACGGGCCCCCGCCCCCCTTCACCGTCCGGCCGCGCCCCCTCCGTCATCTCCGGCATACACGCCAATGGCGTAACGCGCGGCAGACCGCTTCTCGCGCCCTTCGCCGTGAGGATCACCCCGGGCAGCATCTGCGCGCTGAGCAGCACCCTCCCCCGGGTCAGCCGGTGGACCGTACGGTCCATCGCCGGTATGACGTGCGGCGCGATCCTGGCGAACGTACGGGTGGACGACACCCTCTGCACCAGTCGTGTTCCGGGCACCATCAGACCGCGACCGCCGCTCGCCCGGTGAAGAGCCCCGCGCGCTCCGCCGCGTGCGCGCGCAGCCCGTGCACCGGCCCGAACAGCAGCTCGTCCGACGACGCCCGCTTGAAGTACAGCTGGATGTCGTGCTCCCAGGTGAAGCCGATCCCGCCGTGCAGCTGGACCGCCTCGGACGCGGCGCTGCGCAGCGCCTCCAGGCCCTGCGCCAGCGCGAGCCCGCCCGCAGCCGGGTCCCAGGCCGCGTAGTACGCCGCCGACCTGGCCGCCTGCACCTGCACATAGAGCTCGGCGAGGCGGTGCTTCACGGCCTGGAACGAGCCGATGGGGCGCCCGAACTGTTCGCGCTGCCGCACATGTTCGACCGTCCGCTCCAGCGCCCGGTCCGCCGCGCCGACCGCCTCGGCGGCCAGCACGGCAGCCGCCGCGCACCCGGTACGGGCCAGCGCCCCCGGCACGTCAGTCCCCTCTTCAGCACTGTCGCCGAGCAACTCCGCCGCGGTGTCGCGCAGTTCGATACGGGCCTGCGGCCGGGTCGCGTCCAGCGCGGTCTGCCGCACCCGGGACATCCCGGCGGCGTCGGCCCGTACGAGAAAGAGCAGCGTGCGGCTCCGGGCGAACCCCCCGGTGTGCGCGGCGACCAGCAGCACCCCGGCGCTGTGGCCGTCGAGCACCTGGTCGGCCTGCCCGTACAGCCGCCATCCCTCGTCGGTGGGCCGCGCCTGGACACCACCGGCCCGGCCGCCGCCCGCCCAGTCGCCCGCGTTGTCACCGAGCAGCCCGAGCGCGGGCCCCAGCGGCGCCGCCAGCGTGGCGGTCAGCTCGCCGCGGGCGATGCCCGGGAGCAGCTCCGCGCGCTGAGCCTCCGTGCCGAGTGCGGTGATCAGCGGCGCGGCGAGCGCCGCCGTCGCGAACAGCGGGGACGGCAGCAGCGCCCGCCCCGTCTCCTCGCAGGCGAGCACCAGCTCGGCGGGGCCGCACCCCACACCCCCGTACTCCGCGGGGATCGCGAGGCCGGGCAGCCCGAGCTGTCCGGCGAGGGTGCGCCAGAGCTCGTGGTCGTACCCGGCCGGGGTGGCCGCTGCGGCCCTGACCCCGTCCGGGCCGCAGCGTTTGGTCAGCAGTTCGCGCAGGGTACGGCGGATCTCGTCCTGCTCCGCTGTGAAGGCGGCATCCATGGGCGGGCCCCTCTCCTGATCTGACGGCGCGTCATAGTAGAGCGCGCAGATCCAGATGCACAGAGCCGGTACGGGAGACGTGCGACGCCATTGCCATGCAACCGATCTGATGTACCGTCAGATTCATGTCATCCTCTGTCATATCTGCCCGGCCGCGGCGGCGGGTCGCCGTCGCCGGTGTCGCCCTGTCGGACTGCGGCAAGGTCGACGACGCCACCCCGTACGCCCTGCACGCCCAGGCCGCGCGCCGCGCGCTGGCGGACTCGGGCCTCGGCCGCGAGGTGATCGACGGCTTCGGATCGGCGGGCCTCGGCACCCTGGCCCCGGTCGAGGTCGCCGAGTACCTGGGCCTGAAACCCACCTGGGTGGACTCCACCTCCGTCGGCGGCTCCACCTGGGAGGTCATGGCCGCCCACGCCGCCGACGCCATCGCGGCGGGCCACGCCAACGCCGTACTGCTGGTGTACGGCTCCACGGCCCGCGCCGACATCAAGGCGCGGCGCCGTACGTCGAACCTCTCCTTCGGCGCACGCGGACCGCTCCAGTTCGAGGTCCCGTACGGCCACTCGCTCATCGCCAAGTACGCGATGGCCGCCCGCCGCCACATGCACGAGTACGGCACGACACTGGAGCAGCTCGCCTCGGTGGCGGTGCAGGCGCGGGCGAACGCGGCGAGCAACCCCGATGCCCTGTACCGCGATCCGGTCACCGTGGACGAGGTGCTGGGCGGGCCGATGATCGCGGACCCGTTCACCAAACTGCACTGCTGCATCCGCAGCGACGGCGGCTGCGCGGTGCTGCTGGTGGCCGAGGATTACGTACCGGACTGCGCGAAGGCTCCCGTGTGGGTGCTGGGCGCCGGAGAGCACGTCTCGCACACCACGATGTCGGAGTGGGACGACTTCACGGTCTCCCCTGCGGCGGTCAGCGGCCGGCTCGCCTTCGAGCGGGCGGGGGTCAGCCCGGCGGAGATCGACCTCGCCGAGATCTACGACGCCTTCACCTATATGACGCTGGTGACGCTGGAGGATCTGGGGTTCTGCGCGAAGGGCGAGGGCGGCGCGTTCGTGGAGAAGGGACGGCTGCTGCGCGACGGCGAACTCCCCGTCAACACCGACGGCGGCGGACTCTCCGCCTGCCACCCCGGGATGCGCGGTCTGTTCCTGCTGGTCGAGGCGGTACGTCAGCTGCGCGGCGAGGCGGGCGACGGCCGCCAGGTGCACAAGGCGGGCGGCCGACTGCCGGAACTGGCGGTCGCTTCGGGGACGGGCGGATGGTTCTGCTCGTCGGGGACGGTGGTGCTGGGGCGGGGGTAGGGCCTGTCGTCAAAGTGCCGTCGTTGCCCGAAGGGCGGCCGCGCGGCGTCTGGTGCGTGCGCTCGCAAGGCGCCGGAATGTTCTCGTAGCGGAGCTACTAGGGCATTTCGGCAACACCGCGAGCGTGCGTGCCAGACGCCGCGCGGCAGGCGGCACTTTGACGACAGGCCCTGGGGCCTGCCTCGCGTCAGTGGCTCTCAGCGATCGCTACCCGGCCCGACCGCAGCGATGCCCGTCCCCCCGAAGGGCCGGCGAGCGTGTGCGTAAGGGCGAGGAGGGTGTCGTCCGACACCACCCGCAGGCCGTACTCCGCGAGCAGTGCGCCCATCGTCTGCGGCTTCCACAGCGAGCGCCACGGCTCGGCCGCCATGATGGAACTGCCGAGCACGCGTGTCAGCAGCCGTCCTGCGGCCGCTTTCACCGACGGCGCCTGATAGTTGACGATGAGCGTGCTTCCCGGGACCGTCCGGGCGGCGAACGCGGCCACCGTGGCGCGCACTTCGTCGCGTGTGAGGTACGGGACGACGCCCTCCCACAGCCATGTCGTCGGCGCGGCGGGGTCGTGCCCGGCGGCGTCCAGCACCGCACCGAGGTCGTCGACGGCGAAGTCGACCGGCGCGAACCGCACGGACCGGGCGAGCGCCGGCAGTCCGGCCTCTTCCTCCGGCCCCCCGGCCACCCGCGCGGCCTCGTCGAGGCGGGCGCACTTGTCCTGCTGAGAGGCCGGATGGTCGACCTCCCAGACATCTGTCCGGGAGAGTTCGGGCAGACGCCATGCACGCGTGTCCAGACCGGCGCCGAGGATGACGAGCTGGCCGGTCACGCGGGCGCGCAGAGCCTCATCGATCGCAACCGTCCGTGGCACGACCACCTCGGCGCACGCCCGCACACTCTCGTACGTGGTGCGTGCCCGCCAGCCCTGCGGCGGAGTGCCCGAGTGCACCTCGTCCACCGGCGCACGCTCCGCGACGCTCAGCAGCCGGGCTGCCACCGGATCCGCGAACCGGCCGGCAGCAGCCCTGCCGTCCGCGGCTGCCCGCCCCTGGCAGACCAGCACCGCTGTCCTGCTGGCGCCACGTGCACTCTTGCTCATGAAGCCGTATTCAACACCAGCCCTGCCCTTCCCGAGCCCGCCCGAGGAATGCCTCCGCTCAGCCTGACGGCTGCCACCGTCGCGACACGTGGCCGGTGGCGCTCCCGGTCCGTGCCCTCCGGCTGCTGGGCGCCGGAGGTCTTCGGCCTCCTGCGGGTCGGTCGGTTTCTCAGGTGCTGATGGTGGTGACGGCCTCGGTGCCGTAGGTGCGGGAGTAGCCGTTCTCAGTGCCGACGAGGAGGTCGACGACCTCGAAGTACCGGTCCCAGAACGGGGTTTCGCGCAGTGCGTCGATGAGGAGCTGGTAGGCCGCGTGGTCGTCGGCCTCCCAGACCCAGACATCGGTGACGCGGGTGGAGTAGAACTCCGTGTCGTAGAAGCGCGAGCGGACACCGGTGGTCTTGGCCTTGATCGCGGGCACGACCTCGGTGACGAAGGCGTTCACCCGTTCTTCAGGGGTCATGGCCAGCCACTCGGGCATGGTCTTGATGAGCATGAAGGCGGTGACCGGCGGTGCGGTTTCCTCAGCGGACATGACAGGTGCCTCCACGGTGGCAGGTGGTCTCGGCGCGGTGGGTGTCGGTGCGGTGAGTGTCGGAAATCGCGGTGACGGGCGGTCGTTCACCGCAGGACGGCGGGCTTGAGGGTGCGGGCGCACCACTGCTCGAAGGTGGTCGGCGTGGCGGTCTCCGGGGTACGGGCGACACCTGCGTCCAGGCCGTTGTCCTTGGCCTGCTTCATGTCGACGATGCCCCGGACGAACGCCTCGTTGAGTCCGTAGCCGACGAGCGTGGTGGACAGCTCGCCGAGCGGCTGCCGTTCGTAGCGGACAGGGCGGCCGAGCTGCTCGGTCATGATGCGGGCCAAGTCGCTGGGTGACAGGTCCTCCGGCCCGAGGACCGGGACGTTGCCGGCGCCGGACCACGAGCGGTCGAGGAGCAGACCTGCGGCGACGGCCGCGATGTCGGCGACGGCGACGAGCGGGGCCTTGCGGTCGGCGGCGACGGCGTCGGTGAAGACACCCTTCTCGCGGATCGAGTCGGCCTCCTCCAGGAGGTTGTCGAAGAAGGAGGGGTTGGCCAGGGCGCGATAGGCGGCGCCACTTCCCGCGAGGAGGTCGTCCATGGCGAGGGACGCGGTGACGAGTCCGGCGTGGGCGGCCACCGAGGTGCCGCGGCCGAGCGCCGAAACGCCCACGACATGGCCGACGCCGTGCGCGGCGAGCGCCTTGAGAGCGGGCCGGGTGAAGCCGGTGTACGCCTCCTCCGGAGTGAGCGAGGAGTCCGGGGGCACGAGCCAGAACACGGCGTCCGCGCCTTCGAAGGCCCGCTCGACCACGTCGGCGTCGCCGTGCGAGCCGGTGACCACCTCGACGCACTCGCGCACCGCGTCGGGAAGCCGGGCGGGGTCACGCACGATGACGCGCAGTTCCTCACCGTGGGCAGGGGCGGACTCCAGCAGCAGGGGCAGCAGTTGGCGGCCGATGTTCCCGGTGGGCGCAGTGATGACGATCATGAGGTCCTCGTGGGTGTGGCGGATGAGTACGTCTGTCATCCTGCGGAGGACCACGGAGTTGCCACAAGAGGAACTTCGGCAAGGGATCATTGCCTGAAATGGAATGACGCTGGTGAACAGTCCGACCCCGCCCATCGACGCCAATCTCGCCGTCGCACTGGACGCCCTGCTGGCCGAGCAGAGCGTCACCCGCGCCGCCGCGCGCCTGCACACCTCCCCCGCCGCCATGAGCCGCACCCTCGCCCGTCTCCGCCGTACCCTTCAGGACCCCCTCCTGGTGCGGGCCGGGCAGGTCATGGTCCCCACTCCCCGGGCTCAGGCCCTCCGTGAGGAAGTCGCCGCAGTGGTACGTCACTTGGGCGCGCTGCTCGCTCCGGGAACCGGCGCCGAACTCGCCACCCTGCGCGCGACCCTCACCCTCCAGGCGGCCGACCTGGTCGGTGCGGCGCTGGCCCCGGAACTGCTGCGACTGGCCCGGGAGGACGCGCCGGGGATCTCGCTGCGGTTCCGGGCCGAGGAGCTGGAGGCAGGACCGGCCCTGCGAGACGGCCGGATCGACCTGGAGATCGGGTCCATCGACCATGTCGACCCCGAAACCCACGTCGAGGAACTGGTCGCCCTCCGGATGGCGGCGGCTGTCCGGCCGGGCCATCCGCTGACCGAGAAGAGCCTGACCCCGGCCCGGCTCGCTGCCGCCGAGCACGTCACGGTCAGCCGCCGCGGCCGTTTCACCGGGCCCCTGGACACCGCCCTGGCCGAGCACAACCTCCGCCGGAGGGTCACGGCCGTCCTCCCCAGCCATCTGGCCGCGATGACCCTCGCCGCCCGCAGCGACGTCGTCTGCCTCGTCCCCACGGCACTCCCCGGCGCGGCTCCCTCGCCCCTCACCGACGCCGCGACCACCCTCGGCCTGCGCCTCCTCGACATCCCCCTGCCACTGCCGCCGTTGGCCATCGGCATGGCCTGGCACCCCCGCCACGCCGCCGACGGAGCCCACCACTGGCTCCGCGACGCCGTCCGCCGGACCCTTCGCCCGCCCGGGACCGCCTGAGGAACGCCGAAGGGCGCCGCCTGGACTGGGCGGCGCCCTACAACATGCGTGCGACGAGGGTCAGACCGGCAGTTGCTCCAGGAAGGTCGTCCAGGTGGCCGGGGCGACTGTGAAGGTCGGGCCCTCGGGGACCTTGGAGTCACGGATGTGGACGGCGCGGGGGTGGGCTGCCACCTCTACGCAGTTGCCACCCTCATTGCCGCTGTAGCTCGACTTGCGCCAGTCGTAGGAGACTTCGAGACAGGCGCCACCCTCGTTGTTGCTGTAGCTGCTCTTGAACCACGCGAGTTCGCTGCTCATAGCTGGTCCGCCATCCTTTCGATGAGTTCTGCGGACTCCCAGGGGGTGAGCGCCTGCGCCCGCAACATCCCGAAGCGGTCGATGAGCTGGTTGACCTGCTGCGGCTTGGAGATCAACGTACCTTCGCACTGCCCCTCTTCGTAGCCCCAGTTGCGACCGTCCGGAGTGCTCGCCAACGCGAACGCACCTTGCATCCCCGCGTGCGCAGTCCTCACCGTCGGCATCACCTGCACCATCAGATGATTCATCGTCTGCGTGCACTTCAGCAGATGCAGCATCTGGTTGCGCAGCACGGACTTCCCGCCGATGGGCCGTTGCAGCACCGACTCCTCGATGACGTACGCCACGATCGGCAGCGGGTCCCGGCTGAGTACCGCCTGCCGTTCCAGCCGCGCCTCGACGTGCTTCTGGATCTCCGCCTCCGAGAACTGCGGGACGCGCTCCTCGTACAGCGCCTGGATGTACTCCTCGGTCTGGAGCAGCCCCGGGAAGAACATGTTCTCGTACGCACTGACGCTGGAAGCGATCTTCTCCAGCCGCACCCACCCCACAAAAGTCCGCGGGTACTTCTCGTCCTCCATCAGCGGGATGCACGACTTGAGCGCGCCCCGCGCGTCCAGCACCCCGTCGGCGTCCTTGAGGAAACTGGTCGTCGGGATGCGCTCGCCCCGTTCGTACGCCCCGGCCAGCGACTCCGAGATGAGCAGCCGATCACCCATGTCCTGTCTCGTCAGGCCTGCCCGTGAGCGGAAGTTCCTGATCAGGTCCCCTACGTGCCGCCGTGCCGGTGACGGCTGCGCCGCGTTCACTTCGCTCGGCTTACTGGTTGCCACAAGATCGCCCTGCCTTTCCACATCGTCCCGATGTGCACCCCATTCCTCTGGTCACGCTACGCAATCATGCCGATGCTCGTAGGCATGACGACTGAAAACCTCCCCGATTGGGTACCGGCATCGGGCCACCAACTCCGTCTCACCGGAGTGCACTTCGATGCCATCCGCGTCCGAGGGGTGCGCGGCGAGGCCGTACTGCACCATCTCGCCACGCTCACCGACGGGCTGCCGGGGCCCGTCGTACGGGAGGTGGCCGGGGGGAGGTGGACGTACTTCCTGATCCCGCCGGGGGCGTCGCACGAGTTCGACTGGCCGCCGGGGGTGACCTGTTACGGGCCGTCCGCACGGGACCAGTACGTCGGGATTCCCGCGCCGGACGGCAACACGTATCCGCTGCACTGGCGCTGCGATCCGCCCGTGGAGGGCAAGTTCGTCGACCCGGAACTGCTGCATGCGGTGGTCACGGCGCAGCTCTGCCGCGAGCCGGAGTAGGCGTGGGGGCGGTGGGGGCCTGGACGCAGCCGACAATGGTCCGCATGGACGACTTCACCGAGTTCCTGCACACCCTGCGGGTCTGGGACCTGCCCGAACTGCCGGAGTTCGACCCGGACACCGCGCCCGCGGATCCCCTCCCCCTCTTCCGGGAGTGGCTGCGCTCCGCGGCGGCCGCCGGGCAGCCCGAGCCGCACGCCATGACGCTCGCCACCGCCGATGCCGCCGGGCGCCCCGACGTACGGACGCTGATGCTGCACGGCGCCGATGCGCGCGGCTGGCACTTCGCCTCGCACTCCGGGAGCGCCAAGGGCCGCCAGCTGGCCGGGCGTCCGGAGGCGGCGCTCGGGTTCTACTGGCCCGCGCAGGCTCGGCAGGTCCGGCTGCGCGGGCCGGTGACCGCCGCGCCCGCCGCCGAGGGGCAGGCCGATCTGCACGCCCGCTCGACCGGGGCGCTGGCGGCCGCGCTCACCGGGCGGATGAGTGAAGTGCTGGGTTCACTGGGCGAGCTGGAGGAGGCGTCGGCCGCCGCGTGGGAGCGTGCGCAGGCCGATCCGGAGGCACCCGTGCCGAGCTGGACGCGCTATGTGCTGGACCCGGACGAGGTGGAGTTCTTCCAGGGCGACACGCGCCGCCGTCATGTCCGGCTGCGCTACCGGCGTACGGAGAGCCGGGACTGGGCGCGTGAACTGCTCTGGCCGTAGGGCGTGAGCGCGGCCAGCCGGCGGCGGCGGACCACGCGGCCCGCCAGCCCGAACCCGGCGCCCGCCAGCGCCAGCAGCGTGCCGGCGAGGACGCTCACGGCGAGCAGCAGCGGCATCGCCGGGTTGTCGATGAGCCGCCCCCGGACCGCCTTCACCGGCAGGGTGCCCGACTGGACGGCCAGGAAGTTCCGGGAGTCCAGCGCGTCGGCGCGGTTGTCGCCGAGGGTGAACATCCGGCCGTGCGGCACGAGGACGTCGTACGCGTCCGACGCGCCCTCGTCACCGTCGTCGAGATACGGCTCGTCCAGCGGTTCGCCGTTGAGCACCAGCTGCTTCCCGTCGAAGACGAGGTGGTCGCCGCCGAGCGCGATGACGCGCTGGAGGGCATCGGCGCCGTCGTAGCGGTCCGGGGTGCGGTAGAGCACCACCTCACCGTGGTGCAGGCCGCCGCCGTCGCTCTTCTCGATGGCCACCCGGTCGCCCTTGGCGTACGCCGGGACCATCGAGTCGTCGTTCACGCTGACCGACTCGTACCCACGGAAACCCCAGAGGGCGCCGGCGGCCAGGAGCACGACGCCCAGACTGCCCAATACCCACCCAGTTACCGTCAGTCCACGCCCAGCGCCCATAGCGGACCTCCTTCGTCATCTTTTCCTGCGTACGAGCCCCCGGGTTCGTTACCCGACGGGCACGGGCTGCCGTCGTCCCGTCACCGTGGGGTGGGATCGGGACTGGGGTCGGGGTACGGGTCGGTGGCCAGCCGGGCGTGCTGATGGGCGTCACGGTAGGTGCCGGGCCGCTGGGCCCGGTGCATACCGTCGCGCCGGGTGCCCTCGTACGCGTAACCGCAGCGCTCCGCGACGCGGCAGGACGCGGTGTGGTCCACGGCATGGCGCAGCTCGATGCGGTGGATGCCCTCCTGCTCGAAGGCCCAGCGGGTGCAGAGCTCCACCGCGCGGGTGGCGATGCCCCGGCCGCGCAGTCCGGGCAGCACCCAGTAACCCACGGCCGCCTGGCACATGTGGCGGTTGATGCCGGAGAGTCCGACGCCGCCGACGATCTCGCCGTCCTCGGTGACGGCGTACTGGACCAGCTCCCCGCGCAGCCACCCGGCACTGCGGTTCCTGATCGTGGCGCGGGCGTCCGCCAGGTCGGTGACGGCCCTCAGCGGAGTGTTCCAGCGCAGATATTCGGGGTCGGTGACACCGCGCAGCAGCACCTCGGCGTCCGCCGCATCCCAGGGGCGCAGGCTCAGGCCGAGGCCGTGCACCTCCGGCTGGGTCCGTATGTCGGTCATGCGGCTATTCAACACGCGGGGGGGTCGGGGAGCTGCCGAGGGGGCGGCTCGGCGGTCGCGCTCAAGGGGTGGGCGCGGCGCCCGTTGACCCGCTGGGTGCGTCCGCGGGCGGGGCGCCGCATGGCGATCCGCCCGCTCCGCACGGCGGGACGGTCGGGCCGTCGGCCGGTTCAGCGCGCGGGGGCGGCGTCCGGGAGGAGGACGACCTTGCCCAACGGGTGGTCGTGTTCCAGGTGGGCGAAGGCCGCCCGGACCTCGACCAGCGGGTGGGTCCGGCTGATCGGCACCTCGATCCGGCCGGCCGCCGCCAGCTCGGCCAGCTCGGTCAGCACTGCCCGGTCGGTGCCCTCGGCACTGCCCTGCGACCGGGTGCCGAGCGCGGCGGCGGCACCGTGGTCGAGCGTGTTGACCCGGCGGGGCGGCACCCCCAGGGAGAGTGCGATCCGCGGGTAGTCGCCGCCGTGGAAGTCGAGGAAGGCGTGCGCGGTGCCGCCCGCGTCGCCTTCGACCGCCCGGCGGAGGCGTTCGGCGACCCCGCTCCCGTAGCCGACGAGGGCGGCGCCCTGGGACCCCAGCCAGTCCTGGTGCCGCGCGGAGGCGACCGCGACCACGTTCACCCGGCGCCGGCGCAGGAGTTGGACGGTGAGGGTGCCGACCCCGCCGGTGGCCCCGCTGACCACGACCGTCTCGCCGGCCCGAGGGGCGACCGCGGCGACCGCCGCTGATGCGGTACTGCCCGCGACGTAGAGGGCGCCTGCGGCGGCCCAGGGGAGCCCGTCGGGCTTGCGGACGAGCTGGTCCTCCGGGACGACGACGTACTCGGCGTGGCTGGACCGCTCCCAGGACCAGCCGATTACGGGGTCTCCGGGCACCCAGCCCGCAACCGCGGCCCCGGTCGCGGTGACGGTGCCGGCGAGGTCGCTGCCCTGTCCGGACGGGAAGGTCGCCGGGAACTGCCCGTGCAGGGCCCCGGTGCGGATCTTGGCCTCGCCCGGGTTGATCCCGGCGGCCCGCACCCGGACCAGGACGTCCTGCGGGCCGAGCGGGCGCGGTTCTACGTCCTCGACACCGAGTACGTCGATGTCTCCGTAGCGGTGGAAGCGTACGGCTTTCATGGTCAACCCTCCTGCTGGACATGGCTGTTGATGAGGCTGTTGATGAAGGCGGCGACGTGGTCCAGGGCCTGCGCGGCCTCGTCCACGGCCGGGGCGAAACCCTGGAAGACGTGCGGCGCCCCGGGGAAGGTCTGCAGGGTGACCGGGACGTCGGCGCGTGCGGCCCGCGCGGCCAGCCGCAGGGCGTCGTCGAGCAGGATTTCCCGGCCGCCGGCCTGGATCAGCAGCGGCGGCAGTCCGCGCAGATCGGCGTGGAGCGGGCTGGCCAGCGGGGTACGCGGATCCGCCCCGGCCAGGTAGTCGGCGGCCCGGGTCTCCAGGGCCCGGCGGGTGAGCGCCGGGTCCTCGTCGGCCCGGGTAGTCATGGTGGAACCGGACTGGGTGAGGTCCGTCCACGGGGACAGGACGGTCGCGGACGTCGGCTGCGGCAGCCCCGCGTCCCGGATCGCCAGCAGCAGGGCGAGAGCGAGACCGCCGCCGGCCGACTCGCCGGTGACGGCGACCGATCCGGCCGGGACGCCTCGGTCGAGCAGCGCACGGTAGGCGGCGAGGGCGTCGTCCACGGCAGCCGGGAAGGGGTGCTCGGGGGCGAGCCGGTAGTCGACGGAGAAGGTGTCGGCCGCGGTGCGCCGGGCGATCTCGGAGGCCAGGCCGACACTGGCGGCGGCCGAGCCGATCGCGTAGGCGCCGCCGTGGAAGTACAGCACGGTGCGGCCCGTCGGCTCGGCGGCGCCGGCGCGCACCTCCACGGCGGGCACCCCGCCCAGCTCGGTGGTCCGGGTGCGGACGTCGGCGGGCAGCGGCGCGCCGCCGAGCATCTCGTCGAAGACGCGGCGCATCTTCTCGACGTCGCCGCCCAGGTCCAGAGGCGAGTTCAGCAACAGGTCGGATACGGCGTCCAGCTGGCGGCGGGTCATGGGGGATTTCCGATCGGGTGCGGTGGGCGAGTTCGCGGGCGGTCCGCCCGGCGACGGGATCAACCCTCCGCCGCGTGTGATTATTTGTCTAATGCATCACAACTATCTAGGTTATCCACATGGCGCATATTGAACGGGTCGACCTCAATCTGCTCGCCCCGCTGGCCGCGCTGCTGGAGGAGCGGCATGTCTCGCACGCCGCCGAAGTCGCCGGGATGAGCCAGCCGGCGATGAGCCGGGCGCTGCAGCGGCTGCGGGACACGCTCGGCGACGAACTGCTGGTGCGCACGCCGCGCGGATACCGGCTCACCCCGCGGGCCGAGCGCGTCCAGCGCCAGCTGCGGGCGGTCCTGCCGCGGCTGGAGGGCCTGTTCGCCCCGGAGGAGTTCGACCCCGCGGAGGCCGCCGAGGCCTTCCGGGTTGCCGGGACGGACTACGCCCGGGTGTTCGCCCCCGCGGTCTTCCAGCGCGTCTTCCGGGAGTCGCCCCGCTCCACGGTGCACTTCCGCACCTGGCACGACGCCATCCACGAGGACCTCGACCGGGGCGTCGTCGACCTGATGTTCTACGCCAGGTCGGAGCCGGTCACCGCGCTGCACACCGAGCATCTCTTCGACGACCGGTTCATGTGTGTGCTCTCCGCCGACCACCCGCTGGCCGGGCGTCCGGAGATCGCTCTGGAGGAGTACCTGGACGCCACCCACGTGATCGTCGGCACCACCGACGAGCGCCAGACCGCGATCGAGGGGCGCCTGGAGGACTTCGGAACGCCCCGCCGGGCCGGACTGACCGTGCCCTACCACTCGCTGGCCGCGCTCTCGGTCCTGGGCACCCGGCTGATCCTCACGCTGCCCGCGCGGCTGCTCGCGGAGCAGCGCCCGGACCCCGGGATCCGGATCCTGCCCGCCCCCGAGGAGATCCGCCCGCTGCACTACCAGATGGCCTGGCACCCCCGGCTGGACGGCGACCTGGGACAGCGCTGGCTCCGGGACACCATCCGCGCCGTCACCGCTGAACTACCGGAGGTGTCCCCGGACTTCCGCCTGTGACCCGGCCCTAGGGCCTGTCGGCGCGGAACACCGGCACGCTGACTCCCGGGGTCAGTTCGCGGAACGTGACGCCGAGCGCCATCCCGATACGGAGCCCGTCCGCCGGGCAGTCGACGATCTCCGTCATCAGGCGCGGCCCTTCGGCCAGATCCACCACCGCCGCGACGTACGGGACACGCTTCCCGAAGGGCGGCAGGTCGTTCCGGTGCACCACCGACCAGGTGTAGAGCGTGGCCCGGCCGCTCGCCTGCTCCCAGGTGACGTCGTCGCTCCAGCAGTGCGGGCAGAACTCGCGCGGGTAGTGGTGCGGCTTTCCGCACCCGCCGCAGCGCCTGATCAGCAGCCGGCCCTCGGCGGCGGCCGCCCAGTAGGGCGCGGTGAAGGCATCCGGTTCCGGCAGATCGAACCTCGGGGATGCGGCAGGGGCAGCAGTGACGGGTGCGGGATCTGTCATCAGAAGAGTCCGATCGCGTGGTCGAGTGACCAGGTCTGCCAGGCCATCGCGCCGAAGGCGGCCAGGGAAATCAGCGCCATCATCGCGTTCTGCCCCTGCTCGGCCCAGTCGTGGATCATCAGCACGAAGTAGAGGAGGTTGAGCAGGAACCCGGCGACCAGCGCCACCGGGGTCAGAAATCCGACCACCAGGCCAAGACCGAGGGCGAGTTCGGCGTAGACGACGACATGGGCCATGAGCCGGGGCCGGGGCGCCACGAAGCGCTCGAAGCCGCGCTTCACCACCGGCCACTTGTGCTTGCCCGCCACGTCCGCCGCCCAGGTGATGCCCGTACCGCGCTCGAACCAGGCCTTCTTGTCCTTGTGGCGCCAGCTCTCCAGCCACCACAGGCCGAGTCCGATTCGGAGGACGGCGAGCCACTCGGCGCCACTGAGCCAGATCGAATGCATCGGGTCCCCTCGCTCGTTGCCCCATAGGTTTCTGACGGTACGTCAGTTCAGCGGATGGAAGCCACTGTGCGCAAGAGGTGTGCAGGCGTGATCAATTCGCAATCGCTTCTGGCCTTGACCGAGACCTATCAAGCGAACGGGCCATTACGCTCCGTTCCATGGACGACACGAAGGACGACCGGCCCGTCTACGTCATCGGTGCGGGACCGGGCGGACTGGCCGCTGCCGCCGCGCTGCGTGAGCGGGGCGTACGGGCCGTCATCCTGGAGAAGTCCAACGACGTCGGCACCTCCTGGCGCCACCACTACGACCGTCTGCATCTGCACACCACCCGGCGTCTCTCGGGGCTGCCGGGGCTGCCGATGCCGCGCTCCTTCGGGCGCTGGGTGTCGCGGGACAACGTCGTGCGGTATCTGGAGAAGTACGCGGAGTACCACGGCCTGGAGATCGTCACCGGGGTCGAGGTCACCCGGATCGCCCGCGCCGACGGCCCGGGTTGGCTGCTGCACGCGACCGGCGGGCGGGAGCTGACCGGCAGCGCGGTGGTCGTGGCCACGGGGTACAACCACACGCCCAGGCTGCCCGACTGGGCCGGTACGGACACCTTCCACGGGGACCTGGTGCACGCGGGCGCGTACCGCGACGCCTCGCCGTATGCGGGCCGGGACGTGCTCGTGGTCGGGGCCGGCAACACCGGCGCCGAGATAGCCGTCGACCTGGTCGAGGGCGGCGCCGGGCGGGTACGCATCGCCATCCGCACCGTCCCGCACATCATCCGGCGCTCCACCGCGGGCTGGCCCGCGCAGCGCACCGGCATCCTGGTCCGCAGACTGCCGACCCGGCTGGTGGACCGGGCCGGTGAGGCGCTGTGCAAGATCTCCGTGCCCGACCTCTCCGTGCAGGGCCTGCCGCGCCCCGACACGGGCCTCTACTCCCGGGTGCGCGAGGGCGCGATCCCCGTACAGGACGTGGGTCTGATCGACGCGGTCCGCACCGGCCGGGTCGAGCCGGTCGCGGCGGTGGACTCCTTCGACGACGGCAAGGTCGTCCTGGCCGACGGCACCCGGATCTCACCGGACGCGGTGATCGCGGCGACGGGGTACCGGCGGGCGCTGGAGCCGCTGGTGGGACACCTGGACGTCCTGGACGCGCGGGGCAAACCCGTGGTGCACGGCGGCCGAACCCCCGCACAGGCGCCCGGACTGTTCTTCACGGGCTTCACCAACCCCATCAGCGGGATGTTCCGCGAGCTGGCGATCGACGCACGCAAGATCGCCGCGGTCATCGCACGGCAGTGAGCAGTGTGCTGAGCACGGCAGCGAGCAGGGCAGTGAGCAGTGTGCTGAGCAGGGAAGCCAGCGGGGCGCTGACCGCGAGGGTGGACGCGGCGATCGCACGGAGCCACCGGCCGCCGCGCGCGGCGACCCCCCGGCGGCGTCAGCCCAGGCGGCTCACGAAGGACCGCACCAGCCGGTCGGTGAAGTCCCGGCCGATCGGCTCGCCCGTCACCAGCACCCGGTAGTAGAGCGGACCCACGATCTGGTCGGTCTCGGCCGCCACGTCCAGGTCCGCGGGCAGTTCTCCCCGCCGCACGGCACGCTCCAGCGGCAACTGGTCGCGGCGGCGCTGCTCGTCGAGGAACCTGGCCCGGAAGTCCTCGGCGAACGCCGGATCGTGCTGGGTCTGGGCCATCAGCGCCTTGAAGACGGCTCCGGGGTCCGACCCACTGAGGAACTGGCCCAGGCGGCCCAGGTGGTCGCTCAGGTCGCGCGCCACATCGCCGTGATCGGGCGAGGGCGGCTCCTCGGCCACGTCCTGCAGGAAGGCATCCATCAGGACGTCGGTCTTCGTGCTCCACCAGCGGTAGATGGTCTGCTTGGCGACACCGGCCCGCGCCGCGATGCCTTCCATCGTGACGCCCGTGAAGCCCTTCTCGGCGAGCAGATCGTCGGCCGCCTCCAGCACCGCGAACCGGGCGATTTCGCTGCGCCCGTGCCGGTTGCCGTGGTGCCGTCGGCCCGGCGCGCCGACGGCCCCTTCCTCAGCGGTTCCTGCCTCAGCTCCCATGGTGCCTCCCTCTGCCCCCAGGATAGTCAGCCGTTCTAGACTAAACGCAACGGTGCGTCTACTCTAAACGGCATGACCTTCACCCACACGCTCGCCGACCCCAGGGTCGAGACCGCACTCAGCCGGATGTTCGACCTCGCCGCGCTCGACGAAGCCACCTCGGCGCGCACCCGGGCCGAGCACCCCGACCGCCCCGAGCCGACGACACCGCAGGAACTCGCCGACGCCACCGCCGAGATCTACATGCCGATCTCCGCAGCGGGCGGCGAGTTGCTCTACAACCTGGTGCGGGCCACCCGGCCCGCCACCGTCGTGGAGTTCGGCATGTCCTTCGGCATCTCGACCCTGTATCTGGCCGCCGCCGTGCGGGACAACGGCGCCGGGCGCGTCGTCACCACGGAACTGAACAGGGACAAGGCGGCCGCGGCCCGTCGCACCTTCGCCGAGACCGGCCTGGACGATGTGATCACCGTGCTGGAGGGGGACGCCCGGGAGACACTCGGCAGCCTCGACGCCCCCGCGGACTTCGTCCTGCTCGACGGCTGGAAGGACCTGTGCCTGCCCGTACTGCGCCTGCTCGAACCGCACTTGGCGCCGGGCACACTCGTGGTCGCCGACGACGTGAACCTCAGCAGCCTGCGCCCGTACCTGGAGTACGTACGCACCCCGGCGAACGGCTACCGGAGCGTGCCCTTCCCCGTCGAGGACGGCATGGAGATCAGCTGCCGCCTCTGAGCACGACCCGCGTCACGATCTACGTCACGACGCGCGTCGCCACCCGAGTCACGACCACCTGAGTCCTCAGCCACGTGGCTCACGGTGCACACTGCCGTGGTCGGGGCCATGGCTCACCGCACGGAGTCACGGCTCACCGCACGGACTCACAGCTCACCGCACGGGCCGGGGGCCGGGGTTCTCCCCGAGCCGGAACCCCCGGCCCGGCGACCGTACCGAAGAGGGGGAGATCAAGGATGTGCGCAGCCTGCGGCATACCCACCCACCTGGCCGACGCTGAAGCGTTCGCGCCCGCCGAGGCGCAGCCCGCGACCCCGGCCACCGTCCCAACCACCACCCCACCCACCGGCCCTTCCGCCGGCGCTGCTCCAGAGACGTCCGGCGGCCCGCCCGTCGCCCCGCCGCCTCCGAGGTTCGCCGCGCTGCGCAATCGCGACTGCCGCCCGTACCTGTTCGGTGCGGCCCTGGCGATGATGGCCGACAACATCGAACACGTCATCACCTACTGGGTGTTGTGGCAGACGTTCCACTCCCCGGCCCTGACCGGCTTCCAGGTCATCAGCCACTGGGTGCCGTTCCTGCTGCTCTCGATGTGGTTCGGCTCCCTGGCGGACCGTTACGACTGCCGCCGCATCATCCAGGCCGCGCAGGTCCTGTTCATGGCCGTCTCCGTGACCTGGGGCGTCCTGTTCCTCACCGACTCGCTGCACATGTGGGAGGCGTGCGTCCTGCTCGTCCTGCACGGCCTTGCCGGGTCACTGTGGGGCCCCGGCGAGCAGCTGATGCTGCACGACTTCGTCGGACCGGCCGAACTGCCCAGCGCCGTACGCCTGAACGCCACCTTCCGCAGTCTGGGCGTCCTCTTCGGCCCCGTGGTCGGGTCCGCGCTGCTGCTGGGGCTCGGCCCCACGGCGGGTATTTTCGCCAACGTCGCCTTCTACCTGCCGCTGACGCTCTTCCTCTTCCGTACCCGGTTCACCGGCCACACCCGCGACCGCCACAGCAGGCCACGGGTGGGGGTGCTGGAGTCGCTGCGCGTCCTGCGGGAGATCGGTTCCAACCGCACCCTGGTCAGCATGATCATCCTGGGCGGCCTCGGCTCGTTCTTCGTCGGCTCCTCGCTCCAGTCCTCGATGCCGATCTTCGCCCATGACCTCGGCGCGGGCGGCGCCGGGACCGCGTACGGGGTCCTGCTGTTCGCCAACGGCGCGGGCGGGGTCGTCGGCGGCATCGTGCTGGAGGCCACCGGGTGGGTCAAACCGCATGTGCCCGCCGCCGTCATCAGTACGGCGATCTACGGCGTGACCAGCCTGTTCTTCGCCCTCACCACCAGCTATCCGCTGGCGCTCGGGCTGCTGCTCGTCGGCGGCGTCGCCAACCTCGCGTCGATGTCGATCGGCCAGACGGTCGTGCAGTTGCTCGCCCCCGCCGCCGACCGCGGCCGGGTCCTCGGGGTGTACGGGATGTCCGCCAACGGACTGCGCGCGGGCAGCGGTTTCACCGTCGGTCTGCTGGGCGCCGCCATCGGCGTCCACGCGTCCCTGGGGTTCAGCGCCACCGCTCTCTGCGTCGGCACCGTCCTGGCCGGCCTGCACGCCCTGCGCGGGCACCGGCGGGCGGCTCCGGCCGACGCCGGGTAGGCGAGAACCGGCCGACAGCGCCCTGCGGCGGTATCGGCCGGTGACGCGGTGGGAAGTGCCGTATCGCGAGTCTTTGCTTGCAGCAGTGTTCCTGACGGGCCGTCAGTTCAGTAATCTGACTAGGTGTCAGGTACTTCGGCCATCGAGCAGGAGCGGGCGGAAACGATGCTTGGATCGACTCACGGCACCCTCACCACCGACTTCCATGCGCGCGTGGTGGCCTGCGGGGAGCAGCCACCCGCCGCCGTTCACGGCACAGCGGCAGCGGAAGGCGATCTGGACGTCAGCGGACGCCCGGTATACGCCTCCGTGCCGGATCTCGACCGGTTCTTCCGGCCCGGCTCGGTGGCCGTCATCGGCGCGTCCGACGCCGAGGGCCGCCCGAACACCGGGATCACCCGTCAGCTGATCGCCTGGTCGGAGCGGGTCGGCGCGACCCTGCACCCGGTGCATCCGACCCGTACGGCCGTCTTCGGCCTCCCCTGCTCCCCCACCGTGGCCGACCTGCCCGAACCGGTCGACCTCGCCGTACTCCTGGTCGCGGATCCGCTGCCGCTGATCCCCCAACTGGCCGATGCCAAGGTGAAGTTCGCGGTGGCCTTCGCATCGGGCTTCGCCGAGACGGGCGAGCAGGGCGCCGACGCCCAGACCCGGCTGACGGCGGCGGTCGAACGCTCCGGGCTGCGGATGCTCGGCCCCAACACCAACCTGAACGCCTTCGAGAAGTTCCGCGACGACCTGGAGGGCCCGGCGGTCGCCCTGATCACCCAGTCCGGACACCAGGGCCGCCCGGTCTTCGCCATGCAGGAACTGGGCATCCGGCTGTCGCACTGGGCCCCCACGGGCAACGAGGCCGACCTGGAGACCTCCGACTTCATCTCGTACTTCGCCGGGCGCCCCGAGGTCGGCGCGATCGCCTGCTATGTCGAGGGCCTCAAGGACGGCCGGTCCTTCCTGCTGGCCGCGGACCGTGCGGCGCGGGCCGGGGTGCCGGTCGTGGCGGTGAAAGTGGGCCGTACGGAGACGGGGGCCAGGTCGGCCGCCTCGCACACCGGGAAGCTCACCGGCGCGGACCAGGTGGTCGACGCGGCCATGCGGCAGTACGGGGTGATCCGGGTGAACGGCCTGGACGAACTCCAGGACACCTCGGCCCTGTTGGCCCGGGCGAAGAAGCCGCAGGCCGACGGCGTGGTGGTGTACTCGATCTCCGGCGGCACGGGGGCGCACTTCGCGGACCTGGCGACGGCGGCCGGGATCGGCCTTCCGGTCCTCTCGGAGGCGAAACAGGCCGAACTGCACACCTGGATACCGGAGTACCTCAACGTCGCGAACCCGGTCGACAACGGCGGTCACCCGGTGGGCGACTGGCGCGGCCGCAAGATCATCGACGCGATTCTGGCGGATCCCGGTGTGGGGGTCCTGATCTGTCCGATCACCGGCCCCTTCCCGCCGATGAGCGACAAGCTGGCCCAGGACCTGGTGGACGCGGCGGAGGCCACGGACAAGCTGGTGTGCGTGGTGTGGGGGTCGCCGGTGGGCACGGAGGAGGCGTACCGCACGACGCTGCTCGGCTCGCAACGGGTGGCGACCTTCCGTACGTTCGGCAACTGCGTCACAGCGGTCAAGGCGTACCTGGACCACCACCGCTTCACCACCGGCTACCGCTCCCCCTTCGACGAGGCCCCCCGGACCCCGTCCCCTTCGTTCCGCAAGGCCCAGGCCCTGATGCGCCCGCACCAGCAGCTGAGCGAGCACGCGGCGAAGCAGCTGCTGCGGGCGTACGGGATCCGCGTCCCGCGCGAACAGCTGGTGACCAGCGCGGCAGCGGCGGTCCGGGCGGCGGGGCAGGTCGGCTACCCGGTCGTCATGAAGGCGTCCGGCGCCCAGCTCGGCCACAAGACCGAACTGGGCCTGGTGAAGGTCGGCCTGACCTCGGCGAGCCAGGTGCGGGACGCGTACCGGGAGCTGACCGACATCGCCCGGTACGAATCGGTCGACCTGGACGGCATCCTGGTCTGCCAGATGGTGGAGCGGGGCGTGGAGATGGTCGTCGGCGTCACCACCGACGCGCTCTTCGGCCCGACGGTGACGGTGGGGCTCGGCGGCGTCCTGGTGGAGCTGCTGGACGACACGGCCGTACGGGTCCCGCCCTTCGGCGAGGACCAGGCCCGCGACATGCTGACCGAACTCCGGGGCCACGCCCTGCTGGAGGGCGGCGTCAGGGGCGCGCCGCCGGCGGATGTGGACGCGCTGGTGGAGGTGGTGCTGCGGATCCAGCGGATGGCCCTGGAACTGGGCGACCAGCTGGCCGAACTGGATGTGAACCCCCTGATGGTCCTGGGCCGCGGGCAGGGCGCGGTGGCCCTGGACGCACTGGCGGTCTGCCGCTGAGCCCCCCGGACCCCCGCTCCTCAAACTCCCCCCGGACCTCGTCCGGGGGACCCCCAGCAGGGGCTTGAGAGCCTCCTCAGCTCCGAAAGGCGACCCCATGACCCCTTCGCCCGAAGCCGAAGAAGACGCGATCCTCCATACCACCACCGACGGCGTCTCCACGATCACCCTCAACCGCCCGGCCGCGATGAACGCCCTCACCTGGGACCAGCGCGAACAGGTCATCGGCCTCCTGGCCGCCGCGTCCGCCGACCCCGACATCCGCGCGGTCGTCCTCACCGCCACCGGCCGCGGCTTCTGCGCGGGCGCCGACCTCCGGGGCGGCGGCCCGCAGGCCCCGGCCGAGCGCGTCACCGGCGACGTGGCCCGTACGATCCGGCTCGGCGCGCAGCGCCTCATCGCGGCCGTCCTCGACTGCGAGAAGCCGGTGATCGCCGCGGTCAACGGCACCGCCGCCGGCCTGGGCGCGCAGCTCGCCCTCGCCTGCGACCTCGTACTGGCCGCGGAATCGGCCAGGTTCATCGAGGTCTTCGCCCGCCGCGGCCTCGTCCCCGACGGCGGCGGCGCGTATCTGCTGCCCCGCCTGATCGGCCCGCACCGCGCCAAGGAGCTGATGTTCTTCGGCGACGCGCTCCCCGCGCCGGAAGCCGAACGCATCGGCCTGATCAACCGGGTGGTCCCGGACGAGGACCTGCTGAAGACGGCCCACGAGTGGGCCGCCCGGCTGGCCCAGGGCCCCACCCGGGCCCTGGCCCTCACCAAGCAACTGGTGAACGCCTCACTGGAGTCGGACCGCAGCACCGCCTTCGCGGCCGAGGCCGCCGCCCAGGAGATCAACATGACGACGGCCGACGCGAACGAGGGCGTGGCGGCCTTCGTGGAGCGCCGGACGCCGGAGTACCGGGGGCGGTAGGCCGGAGTGCCGGGGGCGGTATGCGGGAGCGCCGAGGGCGGCAGGCCAGGCCGGAAGAAGGTGGTGACACCCTTCCTATCTGACGCTCCGTCAGCTTCAATGGGGTGATGATGGGACACGCAGGGATGGCGGCCACCGCCGTCCGATACCTCAGGTCGGTAGGCGCCCCGACGGCCACCGGGCCGGTCGATCCACTCCCGCGCCCGGATCTGCGGGCGGTGGGCGACGACGAACGGATGCCCGTCGACCCGGGCGAATTCCGCCGCGTACTCGGCCACTTCGCGAGCGGCGTCACCATCGTCACCGCGCACGACGAAGAGGGCCCGGCCGGCTTCGCCTGCCAGTCCTTCGCCTCGCTCTCACTGGAGCCGCCGCTCGTCGTGTTCATGGTGGCCCGTACGTCGACGACCTGGCCGCGCATCGCCCGCGCCGGGGCCTTCTGCGTCAACATCCTCGGCGCGGACCAGGGCGGGCTGTGCCGCGCCTTCGCGGTGAGCGGCGCCGACAAGTTCGCGGGGGTGACCCATGAACCGGCCCCCGCGACCGGTGCGCCGCTGCTCACCGGCGTACCGGCCTGGATCGACTGCCGCATCCACGCCGTCCATACGGGCGGCGACCACCTGATCGTGGTCGGCCGGGTGGAGACGCTGGGCGGTTCGGCCGATGGCGCACCGCTGCTGTTCCACCGGGGAGCGTTCGGCCGGTTCACGGCCTGAGCAACCCCGGGGGCATCTCCCGCACAGGACACGTGTGTTCATCCGGCCGGGACCGCCGCAACCGGCTGCTCAGCCCCCGGCGCCCGCCACCCGCACGACTCCCGCCGCCCGGGGCCTCAGCACCAGGGCCATCAGTGCCGCCGCCGCGCACATCGCACCCGACGCGTACCAGATCACGTCGTACGAGCCGAAGACGTCCCGCACCACGCCGCCCAGGTACGCGACCAGCGCCGCGCCCACCTGGTGGGAGGCGAGTACCCAGCCGAAGACGATGGCGCTGTCCTCGCCGTAGTGCTCGCGGCACAGGGCGATCGTCGGGGGGACCGTGGCGACCCAGTCCAGGCCGTAGAAGACGATGAACAGGACCATCGGCGGATGGACGGACGGCGCGAGCAGCATCGGCAGGAAGAGCAGTGAGATGCCGCGCAGCGTGTAGTAGACCGCCAGCAGGCGGCGGGGATCGAAGCGGTCCGTGAACCAGCCGGACGCGATCGTGCCCACGATGTCGAAGATCCCGATCACCGCGAGCAGCGAGGCAGCGGCCGTGACCGGCATCCCGTGGTCGTGCTCCGCCGGGACGAAGTGGGTCTTCACCAGGCCGTTGGTGGATGCGCCGCAGATCGCGAACGTCCCTGCGAGCAGCCAGAACGGGCCCGTCCTGACAGCCCTGGCGAGCACCCCGACCGCCCGCCGGGCCGCGCCGGTCAGCGGGGGCGGCTTCGGTACGAACTCCGCTGCCCCGTAAGCCGACTGGCCCACGTCCGCCGGATGGTCACGCAGCAGCAGCCACACCAGCGGCACCACGGCCAGCGCCGCGAGCGCCACCGTGACCGCCGCGGGGCGCCAGCCATGGTGCACGACGAGCCAGGAGAGGACCGGCAGGAAGACCAGCTGGCCCGAGGCGCTCGCCGCCGTGAGGACGCCGGTGACCAGCCCCCGCTTGGCGACGAACCAGCGGTTGGTCACCGTCGCCGCGAAGGCCAGCGCCATCGAGCCGCTGCCCATGCCGACCAGCACGCCCCAGTAGAGGACCAGTTGCCACGCGGTGGTCATCCACACCGTGAGCAACGAGCCCACCGAGATGACGGTGAGCGCGACGGCCACCACGCGGCGGATCCCGAAGCGGTCCATCAGCGCCGCCGCGAACGGCGCCGTCAGCCCGTACAGCGCGAGGTTCACCGAGATCGCCAGGCCGATCGTGCCGCGCGACCAGTGGAACTCCTCGTGCAGCGGGTCGATCAGCAGGCCCGGCAGCGAGGCGAAGGCCGCGGCGCCGATGATCGTCACGAAGGTGACCGCGGCCACGAACCAGGCGCGGTGCAGGCGCGGCCGGCGCCCGCCGGGCAGCGATGACGGCGCCAACCCCGCCTGCGGCACAGGCCGTTGCTCCTGCTGCACGGGCTGCGACCGCTGCTCCTGCTGCACGGGCTGCGGGACAGGGCCCAGTGGTTCCGATGTCTGTGTCACTCCGCCAGCATCACCGGGGCAGCACCGGTCGTACGAGTGGCCCGGAGGACAGCCTTCGCTATGATCGGGCCACCGCCCCGTCCGGAGAGGCCGGACAGGCCAGTGCCGCCCGTTCTGTCCCAGGGAGGACCCCGTGCCCCGCCCCAACCCGCGCCCGCACCGCGTCGTCGTGCTCGCCCTGGACGGGCTGCTCCCCTTCGAACTCGGCATTCCGCACCGCATCTTCAGCCGTCCCCGCGACCCGGCGGGCCGCCCGCTGTACGAGGTGGTGACCTGCTCGGTGCGCCCGCCGGGCCCGGTCCGTACGGACGCCGACTTCTCGATCGTCGCCGAGTACGGCCCGGAGGCACTGGCCACCGCGGACACCGTCGTCGTCCCCGCCTCGTACGAACTGGGCCCGGTGTACGAGGAAGGCAGGCTGACGGACGAACTGGCCACCGCGCTCGCCCGCATCCGGCCCGGCACCCGGCTGGTCTCCATCTGCACCGGCGGCTATGTGCTGGCCGCCGCCGGATATCTGGACGGGCGGCCCGCCACCACGCACTGGGCGTCCGCCGCGCACTTCCAGCAGCTGTTCCCGGCTGTCCTGGTCGACCCGGACGTGCTGTTCATCGACGACGGGGACGTCCTCACATCGGCGGGCGTGGCGGCGGGAATCGACCTCTGCCTGCACATCGTGCGCCGCGACCACGGAACGGCGGTGGCGAACGACGTGGCGCGCAAGACGGTCGTACCGCCGCACCGGGACGGTGGCCAGGCCCAGTACATCGAACGGCCGCTGCCCGAGGACCGGTCGGCGACGACGACCGCCGCCCGTGCCTGGGCGCTCGCCCGGCTGCACGAGCCGATTCAGCTGCGGGACATGGCCGAGCAGGAGTCGATGTCCGTACGCACCTTCACCCGCCGCTTCCGCGAGGAGGCCGGCATCAGCCCCGGCCAGTGGCTCACCCGGCAACGGGTCGAGCGGGCCAGGTACCTGCTGGAGTCATCGGACCTGTCGGTCGACCAGGTGGCCAGGGACGCCGGTTTCGGTACGGCCCAGTCCATGCGCCAGCACCTGACGGCGGCACTGGGGGTTCCCCCGACGGTCTACCGGCGTACGTTCCGGGCACGGACCACCGTGTGACGCGCCGGGGCGGACCGGACGGCCCCGCGCGCCACCGGACATCGCCCCCGCTCCCTGATCCGGCCTGACCCGAACGGAAGGCCCTAACTCACCACCTGCACCCCCGGCCGCTCCGACCGCACTTGGAGCCGGGCGAGCGTGCTGGCTTTCGCCTTCTTGCTGAGGACCGTGTCCACCACCCGGACCTGGGCGTCCACCGACGACTCCCCGATGTCGAAGAGGTGGTAGCCGCGGTGCGCGTCGATGACCTTCCAGTGCGGGTTGTCCTTCTTCAGCGGGTCCCACTGCTCGTGGAACACGGTCTGGTCCTGGTCCCCGTTGCTGGAGATCGACGTACCCACGAACTCCGCCCCCACCACGGCGGACTTCGGATCGGCGAAGTCCTTCTTCAGGTCACTGATCATCGTCAGATGGCGGTCACCGGAGAGCACCAGCGGGTTGCGCACCGACTGGAACTGCCGCATGAGCGCGTTCCGTTCGACCTGGTAGCCGTCCCACGCGTCGTAGTACCAGAGCTTGCCCTTGCCGGGCATGAGATCGGTCTCGGCCATCATGATCTGGGAGGCGATGACGTTCCAGCGGGCCGGTGACCGGGTCAGCCCCTTCAGCAGCCACTCCTTCTGGGCCGCGCCCAGCATCGTGCGGGACGGGTCCTCGGCGCCCGCCTGCGTCGCCGCCTGGTCGGTGCGGAACTGGCGGGTGTCCAGGACGTTCAGCCGGACGAGCCCGCCGTAGTCGAAGCGCCGGTACATCTGGATGTGCGGGCCGTGCGGCACCGCCGTGGCCCGGACCGGCATGTGCTCGTAGTACGCCTGGTACGCGGCGGTCAGCCGGGCGACGAACGCGGTGTGCGACTGCTTCGCCGGGTCCTGCGGCACCTCGCCCGCGAAGTCGTTGTCGACCTCGTGGTCGTCGAAGGTCACCACCCAGGGCGCGTACGCCTGCATGGCCTGGAGGTCCGGGTCGGTGCGGTACTGGGCGTAGCGGTTGCGGTACTCGTCCAGTGTGTACGGCTCGCCCTTGCCGGTGTGGAGCCGCACGGAGCCGGCCGCCGGAGCGGACTCGTAGATGTAGTCGCCGACGAAGAGGACCAGGTCGGGGTCCTGCGCGCGCATGTCGGCGTACGGGGTGAAATAGCCGTGCTGCCAGTTCTGGCAGGAGGCGAGCGCGATACGCAGGGTGCCGCCGGCCGAGAGCGGCGACGGCGCGGTGTGGGTGCGGCCGACGGGCGAGATCTGGCCATCGCAGCGGAAGCGGTACCAGTACTTGCGGCCGGGCTGCAGGCCCTTGGCGTCGGCGTGCACGCTGTGGGCCAGTGCGGGCACGGCCTGCTCGGTGCCGCTCCGGACGATTTTGGTGAACTTCGCGTCGTCGGCGACCTGCCACTCGACGGTGACGGGGGCGTCGGGCATACCCCCGCCGTTCAGCGGGTCGGGCGCGAGGCGGGTCCACAGCACGACCGCGTCGGGCAGCGGATCGCCCGATCCGACGCCGAGTCTGAAGAGTCCGGCAGGAAGTTTCGGGGCCGCGGCGGATCCGGTGAACACGGCGGTGCGGGCCGGGGCGGGCGTTGCGGCGGACGCGCTGCCGGAGAGCGGAAGCTGGGCGGCGGCGGCCACGCCGAGCGCGGCGGCCGATCCTGCGAGGAACCTGCGGCGGCCGGTGAGAGCGGAGCGTGCTGCGTCGTCTGCGGACATACGGATTGACTCCCTGGCTCCTATGGGGTCTCTTGTCGCGCTTGAGGTTCACAGGGCGAGGTGGCCGTGGGGCTGAACGCCACGCATCGTGCGCATGACAGTTGCCGAAAGCGTCGGACCGTCAGCGCCGGGAAGCGCCAGAGCCCTTGGGGCAGCTGGCTTGTACGGGATCCGGACGGTGGCGGCCAGCTGAATTCCGGCCGGATCGCGACTGCTCCGTACGAGAGGGAAAGTTGGCCCGAATGGGCAGCGGGAAGGGCCGCCCCGGCCGCCCGGCTCTCGTAAGGTGACCGCCCATGGCGCTTCCCTCTGACCCTTCCAGAACCACCGCGGACCCGACCGCGCAGTCTCCGGCGGGCGCGGCTTCGGGGCCCCCTGCGGGTTCGGCTGCCGGCGCGGCTTCGGGACCCCCCGCGGGCTCCGCTGCCGAATCCCCCGCGGGCCCGGTCGCTGCCGCTGCCGCGGCCCCCGGCGCTGCCGGCGTCCCGGCCTCCGGCGCGGCTGGTTCCGGCACGATCCCGGCCCCCACCCGCGCGGACTCCGGAGCCGGTTCCGAAACCGGCACCGACGCCGGCACCGGACCCACGCCCGGCCCTGCGGCTGCCCCGCCCGGGGCCGCACCGCTGCCGTCGCTCTGGCACGACCGGCGGTTCGTGCTGCTCGCGTCCGCGCGGACCATCTCGGTCCTGGGCAACGGCTTCGCCCGGGTGGCGCTGGCGTTCGCGGTGCTCTCGCTGCCGGGCGCCACCCCCGGGCGGCTGTCGCTGGTGCTCGCCTGCCAGGCGCTGCCGCAGCTGGTGCTCATCCTGGTCGGCGGAGTGATCGCCGACCGGATGTCCCGCTCCCGGCTGATGATGATCTCGGACTGTCTGGGGGCCGCCGCGTACGGGGTCCTCGCCGCGATGGTGCTCACCGGGCACGCGCCGCTGACGGCGATGTGCCTGCTGACGGTGGTGGCCGGAACAGCCAGCGCGCTGTTCGCCCCCGCGATGTCGGGCGTCGTCCCGCAGATCGTCCCCGCCGCGCAGTTCCAGCAGGCCAACGCCCTGCTGCGAGTCGGTATGAACGGTTCGATGGTGCTCGGGCTCGCGCTCTCCGGCGTGACCGTCGCGACGTTCGGCGCGGGCTGGGCGCTCGCCCTGAACGCCGCGTCCTTCGTGGTGAGCGCGGGTCTCATCAGGGGGCTGCGGCTGACGACAGCTGTGCGGGCGGCGTCATCCGGCTGGGCCGATCTCCGCGATGGCTGGAAGGAGTTCATCTCCCGGCAGTGGCTGTGGGCCGTGGTCTGCCAGGCAGCGGTCATGGTGGCCGCGGTCGCCTCGACGTCCGGGGTGCTCGGACCGCTGGAGGCGAAGGAGCACCTCGGCGGGGCCGGTGCCTGGTCCGCGATCGTCGCCGCGCAGGCGGTGGGTACGGTCGCCGGGGCGTCCTTCGCGGTACGGATCCGGGTGCGCCGCCCCCTTCTCGTCGCCGTGGTCGCGATCTTCCCGGTGGCGGTGCCGATGGCGCTGCTCGCCGCCCATGCGCCGGTCTGGGTGATCTGCCTGGCGATGTTCTGCTCGGGCCTGTCCACCGATGTGTTCGGGGCGCTCTGGGAGACCACGATGCAGCGGGAGATCCCCGAGGCGGTCCTGTCCCGGGTCAGCTCCTACGACTGGTTCGGCTCCCTCGCCCTGGCGCCGCTGGGACTCCTGGTGGCGGGTCCGATCGCGGCGGCCGTGGGCACCAGGGCAGCGCTTGCGGGGTGCGCGGGGGCTACGGTGCTGGCCACGTTCGGGGCGCTGCTGTCGCCCCAGGTACGGACGCTGCGCGCGCCGGTCGAGGACGGCTGACCGTTCGCGGGGGCTCCGCCCAGCACTCCGGCGGAGCCCCGTGGAACGGTGCGTCACCGTTCAGAACGTCAGCACCCCCCGCGCCACCTTCCCCCCTTCCGCGTCGGCCACCGCCCCCGCGAAGTCCTCCACCGGATACGTCCGCGTCACCAGTTCGTCCAGCAGCAGCGCCCCCCGCTCGTACAGCCCCGCGTACAGCGGAATGTCCCGTTGCGGCCGCGAAGCCCCGTACCGGCAACCCAGGATGGACTTGTCCAGGAACATCGACGACACCAGGAACGACGCCTCCGCCGTCGCGGGCGGGGTGCCCAGCAGGACGGCCTGGCCGTGGCGGTCCAGGAGGTCGATGGCCTGGCGGATCAGCTCCACCCGGCCCACGCACTCGAAGGCGTGGTCGGCGCCCTTCGGGAGGATGTCCCGGACGCCCTCCGCCGACGTGAGGAAGTGGGTCGCCCCGAACTGCCGGGCCACCGCCTCCTTCTCCGGGTTCGCGTCCACCGCCACGATCACCGCCGCACCGGCGATCCGCGCGCCTTGCAGGACGTTGAGGCCGATACCGCCGGTGCCGATGACGACCACCGAGTCGCCGCGGTCGACCTTCGCCCGGTTCAGTACCGCTCCGACCCCCGTCAGCACCCCGCACCCGATCAGCGCAGCCGAGGTGAGCGGGATGCCGGCGGGGATCTTCACGGCCTGCACCGCCTTGACGACGGTGCGTTCGGCGAATGCCGAGTTGGACGCGAACTGGTAGAGCGGATTCCCGCCCCGTGAGAACGGCCGACCCGGCATCCCGATCGCCTTGCGGCACATGGTGGGCCTGCCACGGTCGCAGTCGGCGCACGCCCCGCAGTTGGCGAGCGTGGAGAGCGCCACATGGTCACCGGGGGCCACATGCTTCACCCCCGCCCCCACTGCCTCGACCACACCCGCGCCCTCGTGGCCGAGCACCACCGGGACGGGGAACGGAATCGTCCCGTCGATCACCGACAGGTCGCTGTGGCAGAGACCGGCCGCCGCGACGTCCACCAGGACCTCGCCCGGTCCCGGATCACGTATCTCCAGGTCGTCGACCACCTGGGCCTGCTTGCCGTCGAAGACGACACCCCTCATCTCGGCTCCCTCGGTAGGCCGAGCACCCGCTCGGCGATGATGGTGCGCTGGATCTCGTCGGAGCCGCCGTAGATCGTGTCGGCCCGGCTGAACAGGAACTGCCGCTGCTGTGCGTCGAGTTCGTACGGACTCCCGGGCGTCCAGCCGGAAGGCCCGACGGCGCCGCCCGCCCCGCGCACCTGCACCGCCAGCTCTCCGAGCCGCTGGTGCCAGCCGCCCCAGAGCAGTTTGGCGACGCTCGGGGCGCCCGCGTCGTCCGTACGCCCCAGGGTGCGCAGCGCGTTCCACCGCATGGTGCGCAGCTCGGCCCACTGGCGTACCAGCCGGTCGCGCAGCACCGGGTCGCCGGTGGCGCCCGACGCGACCGCCGCGTTCACGACCTCCTTCAACTCCCTTGCGAAGCCGATCTGCTGGACCAGGGTCGACACCCCGCGCTCCAGGGCGAGCAGGCCCATGGCGACCTGCCAGCCGTTGCCTTCGCCGCCGACCACGCACTCCGCCCGCGCGCCGTCGAAGAAGACCTCGTTGAACTCGCTGGTGCCCGACATCTGCCGGATCGGCCGTACGTCGATCCGGCCCGGCTGGTCCATCGGGACCAGCAGGAAGGACAGCCCGTGGTGGCCGCGCGTGCCCGGCTCCGTACGGGCCAGCACGAAGCACCAGTCGGCCTCCTTCGCCAGCGAGGTCCAGATCTTCTGGCCGGTGACGCTGTATGTGCCGTCGCTGTCGCGGACGGCGGCGGTACGCACCGCCGCCAGGTCGGAGCCGGCGCCCGGCTCGCTGTACCCCTGGCACCAGAGCGCTTCGCCGCGCGCGATCGGCGGCAGGAAGCGGGCCTGCTGCTCGTCGTCGCCGAAGGCGATGAGGGTGGGCGCGAGGAGGTTCTCGCCGATGTGGCCGACCCGGCCGGGGGCGCGGGCCGCCGCGTACTCCTCGGCCCAGACGACCTGCTGGGTCAGGGTGGCCCGGCGGTTGCCGAAGTCGCCCTGCCAGCCGATGCCGATCCAGCCGCCGCTGCCCAGCTCCCGCTCCCAGGCCCGGCGCAGCTCCGCGCCCTCGTGCTCGCTGCCGGGGCCGCCGGTGGCTCCGGCGGTGGCGAACTCGCCGGTGAAGTGCTCCGCCAGCCAGTCCCGCGCCTCGGCCCGGAACGCGGCGTCGTCAGGCCCGGGGGAAAAATCCACGCCGCGCCTCCCCTGCGTGAGGGACGGGGCCGGGACGGGCGGCCACCTGAGGGCCGGGGCCGGGACGGGCGGCCACCTGAGGGCCGGGGCCGGGACGGGCAGCGCCAACTGCACACCGGCCGTCACCCATTGGGCCGCTCCTTGGCCGCCGCCGCCCGCGCCATCGCCTCCAGCTGCGCGAGCATCGGCATCGGGTCGACCCCCACCGTCCCCGGCAGGAAGTCGGCGATCCGCTCGGGTGTCCACGCCGCGCCCTCCGCGTACCCGGCGCGCAGCTCCCTCGGCTGGGCCCAGACCGCGATCTTCGGGCCCGCGATCGTGTACACCTGGCCGGTGATCTTCTCCGCGCGGGCTCGGTCGGAGAGCAGGTACGTGACGAGCGCGGCCACATCCTCCGGTTCGCCGATCTCCTTCAGCTCCATGGGGACGTTCGCCGACATCCGGGTCCTGGCCACCGGGGCCACCGCGTTCGCCGTCACGCCGTACTTGTTGAGGCCGAGCGCGGCGCTGCGCACCAGCGAGATGATGCCGCCCTTGGCCGCGCTGTAGTTGGCCTGCGCGACGCTGCCCTGATGGTTGCCGCTGGTGAAGCCGATCAGTGTGCCGCTGCCCTGTTTGCGCATCACGGCCGACGCCGCCCGGAAGACGGTGAAGGTGCCCTTCAGATGGGTGGCGACCACCGGGTCCCACTCCTCCTCGGACATATTGAAGAGCATCCGCTCCCGGAGGATCCCGGCGACACAGACGACCCCGTCGATCCGCCCGTACTGCGCCAGCGCGACATCGACGATCCGCTGTCCGCCCGCCATCGTCGAGATGTCGTCGGCGACCGCGACCGCCTGGCCGCCCGCCGCGACGATCTCCTTGACGACGGACGCCGCGACTTCGCTCTCCGGTTCACCGCCTTCGATGGGTACGCCGTAGTCGTTGACGACGACCCGGGCGCCCTCGGCCGCGGCCGCGAGGGCGACCGCCCTGCCGATGCCACGCCCCGCGCCTGTCACAGCGATGACTTTGCCTGCCAAGAAGTTCCCCATGTCCGGCCCCTTCCCGCGGTTTCTGACGGTCCGTTAGATTTTACGGGTAGTCAGACAGCCGAGCACAAGACCCCCGGAGGGCCCGATGTCACTGCCGGCCGCATTCCACGACATCGCCACACGCGTGAACAACTGGGGCCGCTGGGGCGCCGACGACGAGATCGGCACCCTGAACCTCATCACCGACGAGGTCGTACGGGAGGCCGCGGCGACGGTGCGGAGCGGCCGCCGCATCCCGCTGGCGATAGCCCTGAAACAGGACGGCGTACAGACCGGGATGATCCCGGGGCGGGTGAATCCGCTGCACGCGATGGTGCAGATCAACCAGGAGCTCTTCGGTCCGGGCACGGTGGCCACCAGCGACGACATCGTGACCATGAGCTTGCAGACGGGCACCCACTGGGACGCGCTCACCCACGCGTCGCACTCCGGGAAGCTCTACAACGGCCGCCCGGCGGATTCGATCACGGCCCACGGCGGAGCGGAGTTCAGCGGGATCGGCACGGTGCGGCACATCGTGTCGCGGGGGGTGCTGCTCGACGTGGCGCGCGCCAGGGGCGTGGACCGGCTGGAGAGCGACCGGGCGGTGACACCGGAGGACCTGGAGGCGGCACAGGAACTCGCGGGGACGGAGGTGCGCGCCGGGGACATCGTGCTCGTACGGACCGGGCAGATCCAGGTGTACCTCAGCGGCGACCGGAACGGCTACACCTATCCGTCACCCGGGCTCTCGATCCGCACCCCGGAGTGGTTCCACGCCAGGGATGTGGCGGCGGTCGCCAACGACACGGTGACCTTCGAGATCTTCCCGCCCGAGAACGAGGATCTGTGGATGCCCGTACACGCCCTGCATCTGGTCGAGATGGGGATGCCGCAGGGGCAGAACTGGAATCTTGAGGAGTTGTCCACAGCCTGTGCGGAAGCGGACCGGTACAGCTTCCTGCTCTCCGCGACCCCCGAGCCCTTCACGGGTGGCACGGGGGCGCCGGTCGCACCGGTGGCGCTTCTCTGAACCGAGCCCGCGCGCTCGCCCGGCCACCCCGCCGGGCCAGGGCCTGAGTTCCGGGTGGCGGCGTCACGGCAGCCGCCACCCGGAACGGCCTGGGCGCCCGCCCCTCCCTGCCCGAGAGAGGCCGGCGCCGAACGCGATCCGTACGCACCGAGATCCGAGCCCCCACACCCCCCGGCATCCTCGGTGTCCCGTCCCCCGACAGGTGGACCGCTCCTGCAAGAGTGATCAGGTCACCACTCCGCGTCAACACCAGGGCAGGGCTTTGCGAGTTACACCCGAAATGTGACGGCGCGCGAGGGGTCATATGCCCCGGTCTCGCGAACAACCTCCATGCGCTCCGGCGCACTTCCGGCGATCTCGCGCACACCCCGTTCCCTCTGGCGCACGCCCCGGTCCGTCTCGCGCACACCCGCATCGCCCTCGCACGCCCCCAGTCCGGCCTCGCACCCGCCCTGATCGGCCGGACACGCACCCCGGTCGACCTCGCACCAGATGGACTTGCCGTGCCCCTCGGGCTGCCAGCCCCAACGGTCGGCGAGCCCGTCAACCAGTTCGAGACCACGGCCGTTGGTGTCCTCGCCCTCCGCGTGCCGGGGCCGGGGCGGGCAGGCGCTGGTGTCGGCCACCTCCACCCGGACCGTGCCGGCGTCGTCGGACGGGCCGAACAGCATCCGCAGCACCGCCGGACACCCGGTGTGCACCACGGCGTTGGTCACCAGTTCCGAGATCAGCAGAATCAGCGTCTCGGCGAGTGGTTCGTCAACCCTTATCCCGGATCCCACGAGCCTGGACCGCGCCCATCTGCGGGCCCGCCCCACCTCCGCGGGATCGGGTCCGACCTCCAGCTGAACCTGAAGCACCTGCACCGCTCACACCATCCGAACCGGCCGGGGGTACCCCCCAGGGCTTTCCAAGCACCGGGGGAACATCGCCTAGCGCCTCTCAGGGGTCACGGAACGTGATTCCCTTGAGAGACAGCATGGTTGACGTACAGTCACCGCAACAAGCGCTTCAGGCATATTCCAGCGCGAAGGAGTAGGCGTGGTGCATACTGTGCGACGCCTGCTGCGGACAGTCGAACGAAGGCGCCTCTCGCACCCACGTACGGTGCGAACGGCGCGCATTCCCCGGCCCGCTGTCACCTCAGAGGTGCCAACGGGGCATCCGCGCAACACGGTCATTCGCATCTCACGGAGCGTACCGGAGCGCGACGCCGACTCCGGCCCGTGACGGCCCTGTCGAAGGACACAACCAGGTATCAACGCTCGGTGACACCCCGGTGACCCCAGCGGCAGGCCGCACAGCAGCTCTCACAGCGCGGCGGCGATCAGCTCTTCGGCCTCGGCCTCGGTGATCCACTGGTTGGCCCTCACCCAGGCCCGTTTCAGATGAAGATGAACATCTGACTCCCAGGTGAATCCCATGCCGCCGTGTACCTGGATACAGTCCCGGGCGTTACGGACGGCCGCGTCGTCGGCGAGCAGCTTGGCCCCCGCGACATCGGTATCCGGCGCCCTCACGCCGTCCCCTCCCTCGGCTGTCACCGCCGCCGCGTACACCGCGACCCTGGCGAGCTCGGTCCGTACGAGCATCCGGGCGCAGAGGTGCTTGACGGCCTGGAAGGCTCCGATCGGCCGGCCGAACTGCTCCCGCTCCTTCGCGTACTGGACGGCCAGTTCGGTGGTGCGCGCCGCGCTGCCGAGCTGGAGAGCCGCCGTGAGCAGGGCGGCGGCGGGGCGGTCGGCGCGTTCGCCGGACACCCGGTGCAGCGGTGTCAGCGGGTCCACCGACCGTACGGGGCGGGCGTCGCCGGCCTCGCCCACCACCTCGTCGGCCTCCGCCAGCCACTCGACCAGCGCCCCGTCCGATGCCGCGACGACGGTCCGCCCGGTGTCGGCGCCCGGCACCGTGCCCGCCGCGAGATGCGTGGCGATCAGCGGGCCCGGCAGCAGTGCCCGCCCCGCCTCCTCGAAGACGAGGACGGCCTCGGGCAGCCCGAGCCCCACCCCGCCGTCCGCCTCGGGCAGCCGGAGCGAGAAGAGCCCGGCGTCGCCCAGCTCCCGCCACAGGGCGCGGTCGATGACGGGCCGCTCCACGGCTGCCCGCAGCTCGTCCCGGCCGAAGCGGCCGTCCAGCAGGGCGCGGAAGCCGGTACGCAGGGCCAGTTGGTCATCGGTGAGCCGGAACTCCATCAGCGCTCCTTGGGGAGGCCGAGGATCCGCTCGGCGACGATGTTCTGCTGAATCTGCGAGGTGCCCGCGGCGATCGTGTACGAGAGCGAGGACAGCCGGTCCTGGTTCCAGGGGTGCGCGAGGTCGAGGGCGTCGGGGCCCAGCACATCGGCGGCCGTCTCGTACAGCTCCTGACGGGCCTGCGAGTAGCGGAGCTTGAAGACCGAGCCGCCGATCCCCGGCACCCCGAAACCGCCCCCGCCTCCGCCGCTCCCGCTGTCCCCGCTGCTCCCGCCCTGCGACTCGCTCACGTTCCACTGGGTGAGCCGCCACAGCGCGGCGAACTCGGCGCCGAGCCGGCCCAGTCTGCGGCGCAGCGCCGGGTCGGCGTCCCAGCGGCCGTTGTCCCGTGCCGTACGGGCCAGTTCGCCCAGGGTGCGGCGGCAGGCGACGACCTCGCCGACGAAGGCGGTGCCGCGCTCGAAGGAGAGGGTGACCATCGTGACGCGCCAGCCGTCGTTCTCGGCGCCGACCCGGTCGGTGACCGGGATCCGCACGTCGTCGAGGAACATCTCGGCGAACTCGGTGGACCCGGCGAGCGTCCGCAGCGGCCGTACGGTCACACCCGGGGCGTCCATCCGCATCGCGAGCCAGGTGATCCCGCGGTGTTTGGGCACCGTGTCGCTGACCGGTTCCGTACGGACGAGCAGCTCGCACCAGTCGGCGACCTCGGCGTGCGAGGTCCAGATCTTGGATCCGCTGACCACATAGTGATCGCCGTCCCGTACCGCCCTGGTCCGCAGCGACGCCAGGTCCGAACCGGCGCCGGGCTCGCTGAACCCCTGGCACCAGATCTCGTCCCCGCGCAGCACCGGCGGCAGCCAGCGCGCCCGCTGCTCCGCCGTCCCCTCGGCCGCGATGGTCGGGCCCGCGTGCAGCAGCCCGACGAAGTTCGCCCCGACGTACGGTGCCCCGGCCCGCTCCGTCTCCTCCAGGAAGATCAGGTGCTGGGTGGGGGTGGCGCCGCGCCCGCCCGCGTCGGCCGGCCAGTGCAGCCCCGCGTACCCGGCCTCGTACAGCATCCGCTGCCACGCGGTGTCGTACGCGCGCCGTCCCGGCCAGTCCAGCGGGTCCGGCGCGGGCGGCAGCGCCGGGAGGGCCTTCGCGAGCCACTCCTTCAGCTGCCCGCGGAAGACCTCCTCGTCCTCCGTGTACCTGAGGTCCATCAGGGTGTCCCTTCCGGCTGTCCGGTGGCCCGATGTCCGGCAGAACAGGCATCCGACGCACATCTGATGGGCCGTCAGAATCCAGGCTAGCCCCGACCCTCTGGACCGACAAGGCGCTGGGCTCTACGCTCTCGACACGATCTGACTAACCGTCAGGTACGTCAGCCACCACCCGCCGACTACAGCTCACTCGTGAGCATGAGGGAGTTCGGGGCATGGACGAGACCGCACACGCACTGGGCGCATCCCGCACGCTGTGGGAGCTGGTCGACCGCCGCGCCGGACTGACCCCGGACCGGCCCGTGCTGCTCCAGGGCGACCGCACCCTGACCTTCGGAGAGCTGCGGGACGGCGCCGAGCGCGTCGCCGCCGGTCTGTACGGGATGGGGGTGCGGCCGGGCAGCGTGGTCGCCTGGCAGCTGCCGACCCGGATCGAGACGGTGCTGCTCTCGTTCGCCCTGGCCAGGCTCGGCGCCGTCCAGTCGCCGGTGATCCCGTTCTACCGGGACCGCGAGGTCGGCTTCGCGCTGCGCGAGTCCCGGGCGGACTTCTTCGCCGTACCGGGCACCTGGCGCGGTCATGACCACACCGCCATGGCCGAACGGCTGGGCGCCCGGGGCGTGTTCGAGGCGTACGGAACGCTCCCGGACGGCGATCCCGCCGTACTCCCGCCGCCGCCCGCCGACGGCACGGCGGTCCGCTGGATCTACTGGACGTCCGGCACCACGTCCGACCCCAAGGGCGTGCTGCACACCGACCGTTCACTGATCGCGGGCGGCTCCTGCCTGGCCCACGCCCTGCACCTCACGGCGGACGATGTCGGCTCGATGGCCTTCCCCTTCGCGCACATCGGCGGCCCGGACTACACGGTGATGCTGCTCCTGTACGGCTTCCCGGCCGTGCTGTTCGAGCACTTCGCGATGGACACGGCGCTGCCCGAGTACCGCAGGCACGGGGTGACGGTCGCGGGCGGCTCCACCGCGTTCTACTCGATGTTCCTCACCGAGCAGCGCAAGGCGCCGGGACAGCGGCTGGTCCCCACCCTGCGGCTGCTGGCCGGCGGCGGTGCGCCGAAGCCGCCGGAGATCTACCACGCGGTGGTACGGGAGATGGGCGTCCAGCTCACCCACGGCTACGGGATGACCGAAGTCCCCATGATCACCATGGGCGCCCCCGACGATACGGCCGAGAACCTCGCCACCACGGAGGGCCGTCCACCGGCCGGGATGGAGATCCGCATCGTGGACCCGGAGGGCAAGCCGGTGCCCGCGGGGGTCGACGGCGAGGTGCGGCTGCGCGGCGAGGCGGTCTGCCAGGGGTACGCGGACCCGGGCCAGGCGGCGGGCGTCTTCGACGCCGAGGGCTTCCTGGTCACCGGCGATGTCGGCCACCTCAGGGAGACCGGCCATCTGGTGCTGACCGGGCGGATGAAGGACATCATCATCCGCAAGGGCGAGAACATTTCGGCCAAGGAGATCGAGGACCTGCTGCACCAGCATCCGGCGGTCGCCGACGCCGCGGTCATCGGCCTCCCGGACCAGGAGCGCGGCGAGCGGGTGTGCGCGGTGATCGAGCGGCGGCCCGGCACCGACGACCTCACGCCGGCCGCCATGTCGGCGTTCCTGCGCGGCGAGGGCCTCTCCGTACACAAGCTGCCGGAACAGCTGGAGGTGGTGGACGCCCTGCCGCGCAACGACGCGCTGCGGAAGGTACTCAAGTACAAGCTGCGGGAGTTGTACGGCTGAGGGGCTCGGCGACGGTCGTGACCGTCGGGGCGCGGCGGTGGCTGCCGCGTCACGGCCGGACAGGACCTAGGCCGAGATCGGCTGCGCGTCGTCCGCCGTGGCGTCGTACACGTCCGCGTACACCTCGAAGAGCCGCCGGACGCCCAGCGCTGCCAGCACCTTGTTCACGTGTGCGGCGCCGCCCTGGCCCGACATGCCGTCCACTCCGCCGCTGCCCGGCAGGATCAGCCGCAGCCGGCCCTGGCAGGAGCGCATCAGTCTGCGGGCCGCGATCAGGACGCCGACTCCGCTCGAATCGCAGAACACCACGTCCGACAGGTCGAGCACCACGTCGTGACAGCCGACAGCCACCGCGTCATGGACCCGCTGCCGGACCTCGGGGGAACTCACCAGGTCCATTTCGCCCGATATGCGCAAGACGAGCCATGCACCGCGTTCGGCTTCGATCACGTTCAGCATCACGGGACTGGACCTCTCCGCTGTCGGTCTGCCGGTCCGGAAGATCCGGAAGTTTGCGTTCCACACGGGCGGCTGCCCCAGCGATCCCTCATGAAACACCGTCCCCACCATAAACACCCGGACGATTTCGCACAGAAAAGATCAGATCAGAGATCACATCGGGGCCGGATCAGCAGCGTGAAGCCAAGTGCCGAACCGAGCGCCGGACCAGGCGCCGAACCGAGCGCCGGACCTGGCACCGCTCTACCACCCCCACCCCCTCCGCGACCGCACTTGGTGCAAACAGGCGCACTCGGCAGGCCCTGCGGTTACTGTCGAAAGGTACGAGGGGCAGATGTTTGGGGGACTCATGCCGAAGGACGCGCCACCCCGCTGGGACCGCAGGATGCAGCAGCGGCTCGCGCGGGGTGAGGCAGCCGCGCTCGGCGAGCTGTACGACCGGTTCGCCTCCCTCGTGCACAGCCTGGCCCACCGGGTGCTGGACGACGACGACGCGGCCGACCGCATCACCCGTGAGGTCTTCGTGCACGTCTGGGAGAACCCGGAGGAGTACGAGCCGAAGCACGGTTCCATGCGGTCCTGGGTGGCCACACTCGCCCACCGCCAGGCCGTCAAGCGGCTGCGCCAGGCCGAGACGGCGTCCCTCGCCGCCCGGGGTGAATCCACCACGGAGGAGACGGAAGAGCTGGAGCAGAAGGTGCGCAAGGCATCAGCGGCGGCCCGCGCCGACTACATCGTGACCTCCATGCCCGCACCGCTGCGCGCCGCGCTGGAGCTCGCGTACTTCCAGCGCAGGGACTACCGGCAGACCGCGGCCGACCTCGGAGTCACCGAGGACGAGGCCCGGCGGCGGCTCCGGCTCGGGCTCCAGCTGCTCTCCACGGCCAACACCCGGCCCGCCGAAGGGGCCTCTCCGCCCGGATACGGCCGTGCCCTGTGACGGGGGCCGCCGGGGAGCCGGCCGGCTGCCCCGATGAGGACTTTCCGGCGCGGATACCGGGACCGCGCGAGGCCGCCGACGACCTGGCCTTCCTTCCGGCGCCGCCGGTGAAGCTCTCGCACAAGGTCCTGAAGTCGCTGCTCGGCGCCTGGGCGCTGTCGGCCTGCTCCCCCGAGGAGACCGAGGCGGTCGAGGACCACCTCACCGACTGCGCGCCCTGTGCGGACGAGGCGCTGCGGCTGCGGGACGCCGTGGCGCTGCTGCACACCGAGCGGAACCTCGACCTGGACCCGCTGCTGCGGTCCCGGGTCCTCCAGGGCTGCCTGGGCCGCAGGCCGGCCCGGATCCCGGTCCCGGAGTGGGCGGCGCCGTACGACGCGGAGACCGCCAGGCTGGACTCCCTGCTGAACGACTTCGGCCACGCCGAGTGGCACGCCCCGGTACGGCTGAAGTGGTACGAGGAGGAGCACGCCACCTCCCAGCGGACGACCGTCGCCGGCGTCATCGGGCATCTGCTGACCGTCGACGGCCTGGTCTCGACCGCGCTCGGCCTCGATGACGGGCTGGACGGCATCCTGGGCAGCGAGCCGCCGTCCTCCCCCACGGAGCGCACCCGGCAGTACTGGCGGGCGCTCGCCGCTCCCCCGGGCCGTACGATCCGCGAGCCGTGGCGCGACCAGAGCCACACCCTGATCCGTACGGTCTCCTTCGCGGGCCAGGACGTCCCGGAGATCTCCGTACCGTACGGGGATTTCAGCCTGGCGCTGCGGGACTCACTCCTGGACCGGGCCTTCGAGTGCTGGGTGCACGCCGGGGACATCGCGGACGCCGTGGACTATCCGTACGACCCGCCGACCTCGGCCCATCTCCACCTCATGATCGACCTGGCGGCCCGGACGCTGCCCGCCACGCTGGCGGGCCGCCGCCGCTCCGGACTGGCGAGCACGGCCCGCGGACCGGTGCCGGAAGGCCCGCCGGGCCGTTCGCTGCGGCTGGAGATCGAGGGCGCGGGCGGCGGCGACTGGTACATCTCACTGGACTCGCCGGCCGTGCAGGGCTCACCGGACCACACGGTGGCACATGTCGCCCTGGACGGCGTGGAGTTCTGCCAGCTGGCGGCGGGGCACGTGGAGCCGGAGGAGGCGGTCGCCGGACAGGAGGGCGACCGCGAGGCGATCCGGGACGTGCTGTTCGCCGCGGCGTCGCTCAGCCGGATGTAACGGCGCTCCCGAGCGCCTACGTGAACACCACCGTGCGGCGCCCGTTCAGCAGGATCCGGTGCTCCGCATGCCACTTCACCGCCCGGGCGAGCGCCTGGCACTCCACGTCGCGCCCGATCGCGACCAGCTGGTCGGGGGTGACCTCGTGGCCCACCCGCTCGACCTCCTGCTCGATGATCGGGCCCTCGTCGAGGTCGGCCGTCACATAGTGCGCCGTCGCCCCGATCACCTTCACGCCCCGTGCGTGCGCCTGGTGGTACGGCTTCGCGCCCTTGAAGCTCGGCAGGAAGGAGTGGTGGATGTTGATGATCCGGCCGTTCAGCGCCTTGCAGAGGTCGTCGGAGATGACCTGCATATAGCGGGCGAGCACCACCAGCTCGACGTTCTCCCTGCGGACCAGGTCGAGCAGTTCGGCCTCGGCCGCCGCCTTGTTGTCCTTGGTCACCGGGATGTGGTGGAAGGGGATGCCGTACGACCCGGCCAGTTCGGCGAAGTCCGGGTGGTTGGAGACCACGGCGGCGATCTCGACGGGGAGCGCGCCCGTACGGGACCGGAAGAGCAGGTCGTTCAGGCAGTGGCCGAACTTGCTGACCATCAGGACGATCCGCATCCGGTCCTCGGCGCGGTGCAGCTGCCAGTCCATGTCGAAGGCGTCACCGACGGCGGCGAAGCTCGCGCGCAGCTTCTCCAGGGACACCGGCTGCTCGGCTGCGAAGTGCACCCGCATGAAGAAGAGGCCGGTGTCCCGGTCCCCGAACTGCTGGCTGTCCTCGATGTTGCACCCCGTGATGAACAGGTAGCTCGACACGGCATGAACAATGCCCTGTTTGTCCGGGCAGGAGAGTGTGAGGACGTACTGGTCGGTCATGACAGCAGGGTGCCACAACCGTCCGCGGTCAGGCGGCCCTGGTCACGATGCGGAGCACTTCCAGGGTGCGCGGTGCCACATCCGGGTCGTCGCCGTCGGCGGCCGCCAGCCGGACATGGGCCTCGCGCGCGGCCCGTACCGCCTCCGGCCAGCCGTGGTGCTCCATATAGACCGATACGGGAGCATCTGCCCCGACTTGATGCATGATGCGCAGCACACGGAGCACGGCCACGTCGACGAGTGCGGCCTCCCCGGAGTCCCGGAAGACCGTCCCGACGTACTTCTCGGCGGACCAGTTGTCGAGCCAGGTGTCCTCGACCAGCCGGTACACGGCGTCGGTGATGTCCCCGTACTCCGCACGGCCCGCCAGCCAGCACTCCTGGTGGAAGGCCGGATCGGAGAGCATATGCAGCGCGGAGCGCACATTGGCGCGCCAGCGCCACCACGGCATGTCAGTCAACGGCATGCCGTCCATGGTGGTGGAGCGACGGCCGCGGCGGGAAGCGTTCGGGGAACCTTGCACGATTTCGATCGTACGTTCCCGCCGGACGGAGTCTGCCGGACCCCCGTAATTCACCCTGCCGTCACCCAGCGTTGAGGACGGACCACCGCCGCGTTACCCGCGGGGCGGCAGGGTTCCTGACCATGACCGGTTGGCGACGTCCCCTCACCGTCCTCGCGCTCTGCACAGCCGTCGGGGCCTCCTCATCGCTGGTCGCCGGCTGCGGGTCACTGCCCGGGGAGCGGAGCGGGTCCCGGGGCACCGTCACCGTCATGACCTGGGCCCCCGAGTCCACCCGGGCGACCAATATGCCGGGAATGCCCGCCATGGCCGCCGCCTATGCCCGCTGGGTCAACGCCAGGGGCGGTATCGACGGCCACCGGCTCCGCGTCCTCACCTGCAACGACCACAACGACCTGATCGGCGCCGGGAACTGCGCCGAGCGGGCGGTCAAGGAGGGCGTGGTCGCGGTCGTCGGCTCGTACAGCGTCTACGGGCAGTCGTTCATGCCGCCGCTCGAAGCGGCCGGCATCCCGTACATCGGCGGATACGGCGTCTCCAGCGAGGAGTTCAACTCCGCGCTCTCCTACCCGGTCAACGGCGGCCAGGCGGCCCTGCTCGCGGGCAGCGGGCGGCAGCTCGCCCGGGACTGCGAACGGGTCTCGCTGGTCAGGCCCGAGACCGTCGACGGCGACGAGCTGCCGATCCTCCTCAACGCCGGTCTCGGCGAGGGCGGCCGGGGCCCGGCCACCGACATCCCGACCACCGAGGACGCCAGTGAGTACGGCGCGCAGGCCGCCGCGGCGCTCAGGGCCGTGGGTCCGGGGACGGAGGCGCCGGGCGCGCTGTCCTCCGGCAGTGGGAACGGCGGCGGCACGGGGTGCGTGAGTGCGGTGCTCGGTGACCGTACGCAGACGTTCGTCGACTCGTTCCGGCGGCAGGAGGGGGCCGGCCCGCCGGAGGGGCCGGGCCGGCAGGTGCGGATCACCTCGGTGCTGGGCAGCGTCGGGCAGGGGCTGGTCGACAGCACGGGCGGCAAGGACGGCCCGTACGAGGGCGCGTACGTCACCGGCTGGTACCCGGTGGCGGGAGATCCGCGCTGGCGGCCGATGCGTGACGTGATCGACACGTACGCCTTCAACGACAACAGGATCGATCCGGCCGACGCCGGCGTGGAGACCACCTGGATCGCGTACACCGCGCTGAAGGAGGTCATCGAGTCGCTCGGCAAGGACCACATCACGGCGGACGACCTGACCCGGACGCTCGACGGCGGGCTCGCCGTACGGACCGGCGGGCTCACCCCCACCCTGCGGTGGCGCTTCCAGGACATGCTGGCCTCGCGGGACTTCCCCCGGCTGGTGAACCACCGGGTGACCTACCAAGTGGTGCGCGGGGGGCGGCTGGTGGCGCTGCGGAAGGGTGCGGTGGATGTGGGGCCGACGCTGGAGAAGGCGTCACGGTCGGAGTGAGACAGCTGGGCGGCGGCAGGGCTGCCTTGCGGCTGCCGCCCGGCCACCCTGGCGTCTCCCGCCGTCTCCCGGCCGTCAGAGCTGGTCGCCCCTGCGCTGTGTCAGGTGGTACTTGTCCGCGATGGCGTTCCACAAGGTCGACGCCTCTCTCTTCGCCGCGGTGGCCTGGCCGCTGGCCGCGTCCCCGCGGCCGGCCGCCGCAGTCCGCTTGGCGTGGCCGTGCTTGCACTCCTTCTTGCCGTTGGCCGCGACAGCGTGGGCCCAGGCCGCGTACTGCTCGTCGGCGGTCGCCGAGGCGTTCCACGCCGTGGTCAGCGCGGACGTCAGCTTGGCGTGGTCCGGCAGCTTGTCGACCGAGAGCGTGCCGAGCTTGGTCACCAGATCGTGGCGCTGCTTGGCCGCGCCGCGCAGGTCCGACGCCGCCTTCGGCAGGTTCTGGCAGGAGCGGATGCTGCCGACCGCCGCGATCACCGCCGAGCGGCTGTTGTTGCTGTCGGCGAGCAGCTTGTCGAGCGCCACGGCCTGCGGCTGAGCGGGGTCCGCCTTCGCCGCCTCGGGCGCGGTCGAACCGGCGGTCGATGTGGCGCCCGCGGGCTGCTGGTCGTCCTTCTTGTCGGATCCGCCCCCGCTGAGCAGCGCGCCGGCGCCGAGGCCGATGACGGCGCAGCCGACGACGACAGCGGCGATGACCGGCGTACGGGACTTGCGCCGGGATGCCCCCGCGCCGGCCCGGGAGACCGGCTCCGGGGCGTACTGCGGCGGCTGCGCGCCGGGTTGCTGCGGCCGGCCGTACGGGTCGTTGCCGGGCGGGGCGTTGTGCGGGGCGCCGCCGCCGTACGGGGCGTTGCCGTACGGGGGCTGCGAGTCGAAGCGCGGCAACTGCTGCGTCTCACCGGCAGCTTGCGGCCCGGCCGCGTTGTCCGTACGGAAGAGGTTGTCGAACTCGGCGGGCGGCTGCCGGTCCTCGGGGGCGCCGGGTCTGATGCCGTACGGAGCACCGGAGGGCGCGGGCGGGACCGGCGGCAGGAACTGCGTGGGGTCCGCGTCGGACCCGGGGGCGGCCGGGGCGGGCCCGGACTGCTGGTGGTAGCCCAGGTACTGGGTGGACTCCGCCTGGTTCTCGGGCTGCGCGGGGATGGGGGCGATGAACTGCGTCGCGTCGCTGTCGCCCGCGCCCGGAACGGCCTCGGGGGGCAACGGCTGTGCGAACGAAGGGGTTTGCGATGAACCGGGTGCACCGTGTGCGGGGTGGTGCACGGAGTTCTGCTGCGGCATCTGCTGCGGCATCTGCGCCGGGGGCTGTGCCATGTTCTGCGGCTGCCCGTGCGACGGATACTGCTGTGCCTGCGGGGCGGGCGCGCCGTGCTGCGGGAGCCGGTGACCGCCCCCGGACGACTGCGCGGCGGGGGGCAGCGGCTGCGCCGCGGGTGGCTGCTGCTGGTACGGCAACTGCTGCGGCGGCATGGGCTGCTGGAACTGCTGCTGGTGCGGTTGCTGCTGCGTCTGCTGCTGGTACGGCTGCGGAAGCTGCTGCTGGTGCGGCTGCTGCGGTATGTGCGGAGGCTGCTGCTGGGGCGGCTGGGGCCCGCCGTCCTGCGGCCCCCAGGGCTGGCCCCACGGCTGGCCACCTGCCGGGATCGTGTGCTCGCCCGCGACTTCCGGGATCCACGGACCACTCCCGTCGGACGGCAGTACGACACCTTCGTGCGCGCGCCGCACAGCTGGAAGCTGCGGCTCGTCGCCCTGTCCGTTCTGCGTCACCGGGACTCCTACTGCACGTGGACCTACGGAATCGTCGGTTCACGCTACCGGGTGAACGGACGCGTCTGCCACGGGGCGGCGGATGGGGGTGTGCGATGTAACACATGTGGGGTGCCCGGCGCTGTTCTTGGGGCGTCGGAGGTACACGTACGGGTCCGGGTGGCTTGTTCTCGCCCCTCCCGCCCCTGCCCGTACGCGGGTCTCCACAGCCCGCGCACAGGACACGGACGGACACGGTCGGGCAGGGGCGGGGCAGGCACGGGGACTGCGGGATACGGGATGCGGGATGCGCGGGGACAGTACGGGCCGGCGCGCACCTTCCCCTTCCTGGGCACCGGCCGGCCCGTACCACCCCTCCTTTCCTTCCTCCAGCGCCCGAGTTCCTCCAGCGCCTGAGCCACTACGCCGCCAGGATGTCCATCCGCGCACCCAGCTCCCGGACCGCCGTCTCCTCCCCGAACGGCTCCAACCGCCCCCGCAGGTCGTCCAGATAGTCCGCCCCCCGGCCCGACCGCACCGTGCCCAGCAGCTCCACCGCGCGGGTCCCCGTCCGGCAGGCCTGTTCCACCTCTCGTTGCTGGAGCTGCGCCGTGGCCAGCAGGACCAGACCGATCCCCCGGCGCCGGGCCTTCGTCTCCGGAAGGCCCGCCAGGGCCTCCTCGGCGCGGCTCGCGCCCGCCGCGCCCTGGCCCAGGTCGCGGTGACAGTGCGCCAGTTCGTCCGCGAGATACGCGCCGTCGAAGTGGGCGATCCACTCCGGGTCGTCGCCCGCGTCCGTACCGGACTCCGCGCGGTCCATCGCCGCCAGGGCCCGGCCCGCCACCGCCTCCGTGGCCCGTGCGTCGCCCATCAGCGCATGGCCGCGCGCCTCCGCCGCGTAGAACATCGACTCGGCGCGCGGCGTGACCCGCCCGCGCGCGCCCTCCTGGGCCGCCCGCGCGAGCTGCGCGATCTCTCGCGGGGTGCCCAGCTCAGCGGCGAGATGGCTCATCGAGGCGGCCAGCACATAGCCCCCGTAGCCGCGGTCGCCCGCCGCCTGGGCCAGCCGCAGGGCCTGGATGTAGTAGCGCTGGGCGAGTCCTGGCTGACCGGTGTCGACGGCCATGTACCCGGCGAGTTCGGTCAGCCTGGCGACGGCGGCGAACAGCTCGCGGCCCACCCCGTCACGGTACGAACCGGCCAGCAGCCCGGACACCACACTGTTCAGGTAGTGGACGACGATCGGCCGGACATGGCCGCTGCCGAACCGGTGGTCGAGCTCGGTGAGCGCGGCGGTCGTCGCCCGTACGGCCTGGACGTCGGACAGCCCGACCCGCGCCCCGGCGGCCCGCGCCACCTGCGCGTCCGCTCCGGTGATCAGCCAGTCGCGGCTGGGCTCGACCAGCGCGGACGCGGCGACCGTGGATCCGGAGAGGAAGTCGCGGCGCCCCACATCGCTGCGCCACAGCTCGCAGACCTGCTCGATGGCGCCGAGCACGGTCGGCGAGAACTGCAACCCGACCCCGGAGGCCAGGTTCTTCCCGTCGGCCATCCCGATCTCGTCGATCGTGACCGTACGGCTGAGTTTGCGGCCCAGCGCCTCGGCGATGATGCCCGGCGCCCGGCCACGCGGCTGCTGCCCGCGCAGCCATCGCGCGACGGACGTCTTGTCGTAGCGGAGGTCGACACCGCGCTCCGCCCCCACCATGTTCACGCGACGGGCCAGGCCGGCGTTGGAACAGCCGGCTTCCTGGATGAGTGCCTGCAGCCGTTCGTTGGGCTGACGGGCGACGAGAGGCCTGGCGGCCATGAATACCCCCTGAGACGTGCGGCGATCACTGATCCGGTCGGGTCGATCACTGCCCGGGAAATGTCGGGAAAATGCGGTGAAAGATGGGAGTAATCCCGGCATTCTCCTGGGCCGTGTCCACAGAGCCGCTGCCTTCCGGGCGACACGCGGCTCCGTGGACACGGCCCAGGCCCCGCTGAGGAATACCCGCTCCAGGGGGTGCATTCGCCTGCGCGCCCCCGCCCATGCCTCCATGCGCCCCGTATGCCGTCAACCCGCCGCTCTCCCCGGCGTGTTGGCCCCGTAACCCCAGGTGGCGGCGGGAGTTGAGCTGTTCGTGAAAGAGACCACCACGGGCACGCAGGCCGCACAGATCCCCAGGCAGCGCACAGAACTGCTGCTGGACAGCGCCGTACGGTACGCGGAGGAGCGGCACTGGGACGTGCTCCCCGGCACCTGGCTGGAGGCGAGGGAGGGCGTCGAGCGGTGCTCCTGCGGGGACAACGCGTGCTTCGCGCCCGGCGCACACCCCACGCGCCCCGACTGGACGGCCGAGGCCACCGGCAGCGCCACAGCCGCCCGCGCCCTGTGGTCCAAGCAGCCGCAGGCCTCGATCCTGTTGCCGACCGGGCGGACCTTCGACGCCATCGACGTTCCCGAGACCGCGGGCTTCCTCGCGCTGGCCCGGATGGAGCGGCTGGACGTCACGCTCGGCCCGGTGACCCGCACGCCCCACCGCCGGATGCTCTTCTTCGTACTGCCGGGCGCCGGGGCCAAAGTGCCCGATCTGGTACGGAGGCTGGGGTGGGCGCCGTCCACGATCGATCTGGCGGTGCGCGGCGAGGGGGACTACGTCGCGGCGCCGCCCACCCGGGTCGGGGCCGCGGGGGCGGTGCAGTGGGCGCGGCGGCCGACAGCCGCCAACCGCTGGCTGCCCGACGCGGACGAGCTGACCGGCCCTCTCGCGTACGCCTGCGGCCAGGAAACCCGGGACGGACGCCGGTAAGCAGGCAGTCCGATGGAGGCAGCAGCCCCGCCGATAGCCGCCCGCCGGTGGCGAGATGGATCCGGTGGGCGGGCGGCCGGGCACCGGGTCCCGGTGCGGGGCCCGGCCGGGCGGCGTCGACCGTAGGGTGGTGGGCGCAAGAGCTGGGACTCCGAAAGGCGCTGCACCATGCCGGACCAGGCAGCCGTACGGGTAAAGGGACTGTGGAAGCGGTTCGGGGAGCAGATCGCGGTCGCCGGGATCGATCTCGATCTGCCCGCAGGCCAGTTCATCGGCCTGGTCGGCCCCAACGGCGCGGGCAAGACCACCACCCTCTCCATGGTGACGGGCCTGCTCAGGCCCGACCAGGGCACCGTCGAAGTTGCGGGCCACGACGTCTGGCAGGATCCCGTCGCGGTCAAGTCGCGGATCGGCGTACTGCCGGAGGGGCTGCGGCTGTTCGAGCGGCTGTCGGGGCGTGAACTCCTCGCGTACAGCGGACGGCTGCGCGGACTGCCCGGCCCCGAGGTCGACAAACGGGCCACCCAGCTCCTGGACGTACTCGACCTGGCAGGCGCCCAGCACAAGCTGGTGGTCGACTACTCGACCGGGATGCGCAAGAAGATCGGGCTGGCCGCCGCGCTGCTGCACAACCCCGAAGTGCTCTTCCTGGACGAGCCGTTCGAGGGCGTCGACCCGGTCTCCGCGCAGACGATCCGCGGCGTGCTGGAGCGCTACACCCACTCCGGCGCGACGGTCGTCTTCTCCAGCCATGTGATGGAGCTGGTCGAGTCGCTCTGCGACTGGGTGGCGGTGATGGCGGGCGGCCGGATCCGCGCGCAGGGCCCGCTCGCCGAGGTACGCGGAACCGCACCCTCCCTCCAGGAGGCGTTCCTCGAACTGGTCGGCGCGCAGGGCAGGCACGCCGGGGAGAGTCTCGACTGGCTGGGCGGGAGCCCGCGATGACCGCGCCGACCGCCACCGCCCCGGACGCCCGGCTGCCCGCCCCCTCCCTCACCTCCGTCTTCATCCGGCTGAAGCTCTCCCTGCTCCGCAACGGCCTGCGCCAGTCGTCGGGCCGCAGGGCCGCGTACATCGCGTCGGTCGCCGTCTCCCTGTTCTTCGCCGCGCTGCTGCTCCTCGGCCTCGTCCTGCTGCACGGCCATGCGCACGCGGGCACCCTGACCGTCATCCTCACGCTCGTCCTCGCGGTGGGGTGGGCGGCGATGCCGCTGTTCTTCCCCGGCGGGGACGAGACGCTGGACCCGAGCCGTCTGGTGATGCTGCCGCTGCGCCCGGAACCGCTCGTACGGGCCCTGCTGGCCGCTTCGCTGGTGGGCATCGGACCGCTGTTCACGCTCTGCCTGGCGGCCGGTTCCGCCTTCGCCGTGGCGACGAACGCGGCGGCAGCGGTGGCCGCCGTCATCGCCGTTCCGCTGACCGTGCTGGTCTGTGTGGCGCTGGCGCGGGCGGTGGCCGCGGCCAACGTCCGGCTGCTCACCTCGCGCAAGGGCCGCGACCTCGCCGTACTGAGCGGTCTGGTGATCGCCATCGGCATTCAGGCGGTCAACTTCGGCGCCCAGCGGCTCGGCAGGGCCGGCGGGCTTTCCGCGCTCGACCCGACCGGGGACGTGGTGCGGTGGCTGCCGCCGGCCTCCGCGATCGGCGCCGTCGACTCGGCGAGCGCCGGCTCGTACGGAGCGGCCGTGGCCCAACTCGCCATCGCCGCCGCCTTCCTGGTGATCATGCTCAGCGCCTGGCGGCGCACCCTGGTCCGGCTGATGACCTCGCCGGACGGCTCGACACTCGCGGCGGCCGGGCCGAACCGCAAGGAGTCGGCGGGGGGCTTCTCGCGGCTGCTGCCCGAGGGCCGTACGGGCACGGTGATGCTCCGGACCCTGCGCTACATCTGGCGCGACCCGAAGACCAAGGCCGCGTGGATCGCCTCGCTCGCGATCGGGCTGATCGTGCCGCTGCTCAACGCGGTGCAGGGCAGCGGTTCCATCTACTTCTCGTGCTTCGCCGCGGGGATGCTCGGCATCCAGATGTACAACCAGTTCGGCCAGGACACCTCGGCGTTCTGGATGGTCGCGCAGACCATCTCGTCGCCCCGGGACGCGTTCGCCGAACTGCGGTCGCGCGCCCTGGCGCTCGCCCTGATCACCGTCCCGTACACCGCGCTGGTCACGGTGGTCACCGCCGGGCTGCTCGGCGACTGGGGCGCACTGCCCGAGGCCATGGGGCTGGCGTTCGCCCTGCTCGGCGCGATGCTGGGGACGGGCGCCGTGACCTCGGCCCGCTTCCCGTACTCGATCCCGCAGGACAACGCCCACAAGAACGTCGCCCCGGGGCAGGCGGGGCTCGCCTGGATCTCGATCTTCGGCGGCATGGTCTCGGCGGCGCTGCTCTGCTCGCCGGTGATCGCCCTGCTGATCGCCCTGCATGTCACGGGTCATGAGCCGTATCTGTGGATCCTGCTGCCGCTGGGCGCGGTGTACGGGGCGGCGGCGGCCTGGGCCGGCCTGCGGGCGGCCGCACCCCAGGCGGCCGGCCGGCTGCCGGAGATCCTGCTGGCGGTCAGCAAGGGGTGAGCTGTGGGGCAGGGAGGAGCCGGCCTCCGCCCCCCGCCCCTCGCTACTGCGCGAGCACCGCGTCCAGGAACGGTTCTATCGCCGCGCGCCACGCCTCGGGCTGGTCGTAGTGGATCAGATGGGCCGCGTCGGCCACTTCCGCGTACTCACCGCGGGGCAGCACCCGGACCATCTCCTGCGACTCCGCCCGGCCCAGCTCGCCGTCCAGACCGCGGACCACCAGCGCCGGGCACTGCACCTGCGCCAGCTCCTCCCAGTGCGCGTCGAAGACCCAGGTCTCGCGGGACCTCAGCATCTGGCGGCGGGAGAAGACCGGCCGCCAGCCGTCGGCGCTCTCCGCCATCACCTCGGCGAAGAACTCACCCCGGGACGGATTCGGGCGCTCCACCCACGGGTCGTCCTCGCCGAACCACTTCCGTACGTCGGCGAGCGTCGCGAAGGGGACGGGCCAGGACGTGAACCAGTCCTCCCATTCGCGCTGGGAGGCTATCCCCAGGGCGGAGGCCCGCATATCGCAGATGATCACGGCCCGGACCAGGTCCGGCCGTTTGGCCGCGAGCTGCCAGGCGGTGAGGGCGCCCATCGAGTGGCCGATGAGCGTAACGGGAGCGAGGTCCAGCTGAATGATCGCGGCCTCCGCGTCGGCCACGTAGGCGTCCCGGGTGTACGGGCCTTCGGCGGGCTTGTCGCTACGGCCGTGGCCGCGCTGGTCGAGGGCGACCGCGCGGTGCCGCTCGGAGAGCCAGCGGGCGGTGGAGGCCCAGTGCGAGGCGCGGCCCATCAGCCCGTGCAGCAGTAAGACGCCGGGCAGGCGCTCGGCGTCCCCGTCGGTCTCCTTGGGCGGGTCGCCGAACTCCCAGGCAGCAAGGCGTACGCCGTCGGGTCCGGTCACGTCGATGCGTTGCACCATGTTCTGGCACCCCCTTCAGTCCCCGGGTGGTCGGTCCGCACCTGCTCGCAGGCCGCTCAGTGGTAATCCGTGTCGCTTCAGTAGATCGGTGTCGCACCACACAGGCTATCGAACTCGCATTCGAAAATGCGCTTCCCTCGCTCAACACCCCACCTTCGAGTGACAACCCCCAAGGGTTGAGGGTTGCTGCCCGGGGGAGATTTCGTGCGGGGGGCGGACCACTCGGGGATGAGGGTCCGGCCAGGCCGACCTTGAGAGCTCGGGGCTCCAGGTCGGCGCGGGGAGGTCAGGCCCCGGCGCTTCCGAGCGCCGGGGCCCTCTGCGTGAGCCGCCCGGCACGGGACCGGGTGCGGGACCACCACTCCGCGCGATGCCCGCTGTGCGACCACTCGGCGCGAGCCCCGCTGGAGGACCACTCGGCGCGAGCCCCGCTGTGGGACCTGGTGAGTCCGCGACCGACGCATACACCTGCTCCCCTCCGTACCGGACGGGCGGGCCGCATCGGACCGCATCAGGTCCGGACCCGGCACCGTCGTCAGGTCTAGGGCCTCAGCCTCGCACGGGTTACGTACGGCCGGGGCCGTTCCCGCACCATTGCGCGGGCCGGCCGCAGCCGCCCGCCCGGCGCCGGGCGGACCCCGGCTCCAGCTCTACTGCTGCTCCTGCTACCGATACTGCTACCGCTCTTGCTGCCGCTCTGGCTACTGCTTGGCCACAAAGACGTGCGAAGCCACCTCGGGGTTGAGCTCGGCCGCCTCACCGCCGCTGCCCACCAGGACCCCGCCGGCCGACTCCGTGACACTCACCACCGAGCCGGGCTGCACCCCCGCGCGACGCAGCGTGTACATCAGCTGGGCGTCGGTCTGGATGGGCTCGCCGATCCGGCGCACCACCACGTTCTTCCCGTCGGGGCCCGGATCCAGCTCGGCCAGGCTCAGCAGGCCCTCGTCGAGGAAGGGATCCGCCTCGGCCTTCTCGCCCAGCTCCTCCAAGCCCGGGATCGGATTGCCGTACGGCGACTCCGTGGGGTGACGCAGCAGATCAAGCACCCGCCGCTCCACCGCCTCGCTCATCACGTGCTCCCAGCGGCACGCCTCCGCGTGCACCTGCTCCCACTCCAGGCCGATCACGTCGACGAGGAGGCACTCGGCCAGCCGGTGCTTGCGCATGACGCGCGTCGCCAGCCTGCGGCCCTCCTCCGTCAGCTCCAGATGCCGGTCGCTCGCGACGGCCACCAGGCCGTCACGCTCCATGCGCGCCACGGTCTGGCTGACCGTCGGGCCGCTCTGGTCGAGCCGCTCCGCGATCCGGGCCCGCATGGGAATCACACCTTCCTCCTCCAGCTCAAGGATGGTGCGGAGGTACATCTCCGTAGTGTCGATCAGCCCACTCATACGTGCCCCTATGTTCCGCTACCGCTATGGCCCTCATCCAATTCTGACGCATACCTCCGACAACCGGCCCGCACAGGACGCGGGCGGTATTGACACTGCCCTGGTACGGACCGCACCGTGATGCGCATGAGCAGCGAGAACAGCGGGAGCAGCGGCCTTGCGGGCGAGTTCTTCGACGCCGCGATCGGTCTGCTGCGGCGGGTACGGGACGAGGAGTCACAGAACGTGACGGCGGCCGGCTCCGCGATAGCCGACACCGTGCAGGCGGGCGGCCGCCTCTTCGCCTTCGGCGCGGGCCACTCCTCGCTCGCCGCTCAGGACGTGGTCTACCGCGCGGGCGGCCTCGCGCTGATGAACCTGCTCGGCGTGCCCGGCACCCTCGGCGTCGACGTCAGGCCGGCCACGCTCGGCTCCGCCCTGGAGCGGGTCAGCGGTCTCGCGAGCGCCGTGCTCGACTCCAGTCCCGCGGCGGCAGGCGACGTACTCGTGATCATCTCGCTCTCCGGGCGCAACGCGCTCCCGGTGGAGATGGCGATGAGCGCCCGCGCCCTGGGCCTCAAGGTCATCGGCGTGACATCGGTGGCGTACACGAAGGAGACCTCGTCACGGCACTCCTCCGGTACGTACCTCAAGGACCACTGCGACATCGTGCTGGACAGCCGGATCGCGGTGGGCGACGCGGAGCTCACCGCCGAGGGCGTCGAGGCACCCTTCGCGCCCGCGTCGACCGTCGTCACCAGCGCGCTGATGCAGGCGATGATGGCCTCGGCGGCAGGCGAACTGGCCCGCCGCGGCATCGAGCCACCGCTGCTGCGCTCGGGCAACGTCGACGGCGGGCCCGAGTGGAACGGCCGCGTGCTGGCGGAGTACGGCGACCGGATCTTCTACCAGAACTGAGGGAACCCGTAACTGTGGTTTCGTCCAGCCGAGTTGCGTACATATCAACCGGAACTCTCATTGAGTGCACCGCGTTTCGGCCATAGGTTCGCGCCGAGACCGACGGTGGGCCGGCAGGCCGCGGCGCTTGGCCGACCTCCTGGAACGGGACCGTGGACCTACGGAATCACGGGACTGTGGAGTGTCCGCCCGTCGGGATCACCGCACCCGCGCCCGCAGGAGGACAGGAAGATGCTGGACGGCTTCACCCCCTGGCCCGAGGAGGAAGCGGCACGCTACCGGCGGGCCGGGTACTGGCAGGGCCGCACGTTCGGCGATCTGCTGCGGGACCCGGCGCGTGAACAGGGCAAGCGGACCGCCCTGGTGCACGGGGACAGCCGCATGACGTACGCGCAGCTGAACCGGCGGGTGGACCGCACGGCCGCCGGTCTCCGGCTGCGCGGCATCCGTCCGGGAAACCGGGTGGTGGTGCAACTGCCGAATGTGCCCGAGTTCGTCGTGACGGTGTTCGCGCTCTTCCGCACCGGGGCGATCCCGGTGTTCGCCCCCGTCGCTCACCGTGCTGCCGAGATCGGCCATCTCGTCCGTACGACCGGGGCTGTCGGCTATGTCGGTCCCACGTCCTACGGCGGTTTCGACCACGCCGGGATGGCTGCGCGGATCTCAGCCGAATTCCCCTTCCTGCGGCGCGTCTTCACCTGGTCCGGGACCGGTACGCCGGCCGGCGGATTCTCCGTGTCGTCGGACGGGTGCCTATCCTTCCCGCTGAGCTCCATCGACGCCCCGCCGGAGCCCGACCCGCCGCTCGACGCCGGGTCGGTGGCCTTCTTCCTGGTGGCCGGTTCCCCGCTGGCCGGTTCCCCGCTGGCCGACACCCCGCCGTCCGGTTCCCCGCCGTCCGGTTCCCCGCCGTCCGGTTCCCCGCCGCCCGGCTCCCCGCCGCCCGGCTCCCCGCTGTCCGCCGGGACGGCCGTACGGCCCGAGCTGATCCCTCGTACCCATGACGACTACGCGTACCAGACCCGCGCCACCGGCGAACTCCTCGGGCTCTCCCGGGAGGACGTGTATCTGGCGACTCTGCCGGCGGAGTCCAACTTCGCCTTCGGCTGCCCCGGCATCGTCGGCACTCTCGCCGCCGGAGGGACCGTCGTCCTGATCGAGAACCCGGGACCCGCGGAGGCCTTCCGCGCCATCGAACGCGAACGCGTGACGTTCACGTCCCTGACACCGGGCATCGCCGCGCAGTGGCGGGACGCCCTGCCCGCCGCGACGGAGGATCTGTCGAGTCTGCGAGTGATGCAGATCGGGGGAGCACCGCTGCACCACGCGCCGGCGGAACGCCTGCCGCCCGGGTTCGGCTGCCGGATCCAGCAGGTGTACGGCATGGCCGAAGTGCTCCTGTCCGCCACCCGCCTCGACGACGCGGAGGACACCGTCCTGGGTACGCGGGGGCGGCCCGTGTCGCCCGCCGACGAGATCCGCATCGACGCGCCCGCCGGGCAGACAGGGCGTGCAGCGCAGGAAGGAGAGACCGGGCAGCCCGGGGAACTGCTGGCCCGTGGCCCGCACACCTTCCGCGGCTACTACAAGGCTGACGCTCACAACGCCCGCGCCTTCACCTCTGACGGCTTCTACCGCACCGGCGAACTGGCCCGGCTGGACGCGCACGGCAACCTCATCGTCCAGGAGACGTCGCAGGCGTAACAGGCGTAACAGGCGTAACAGGCGTAACAGGCGTAACAGGAGTCACCGGCGGCACCGGCGTCACCGGCGCCCAAGGATCGACCGGTACCGCGCCCGCCGCCCGTCCCCTGCCGTCCAGCAGGCGGCCCATCAGCTTGGTCTGCCGCAGCACGATCGACCGGTCCCTGAGCCGGAGCTGCGGCAGCCGCTCGCCGAGCTGGGTCTCCAGCCGCTGTACATCCTGGATGGAGTGCAGCCAGACCGTGAACAGCAGGTTCTGCGGCCCGGTCACCGACGCGCACAGCCGTACCTCGGGAAGGGTGAGCAGGACACGGACCGCCTCCGGCAGCCGGTCCGCCGGGATGCCGGCCCACAGCGTCGCCGACACCGGCCACTCGGTCAGCTCGCGGGCCACCTCGCAGCGCAGCGCCAGATCGTGGTCGGTGACCAGCCGGCCCACCCGGCGGCGGACGGTGGGGGCGCTGAGCCCGACGGCCCGGCCCAGTTCCACGGCGCTCTCGCGGCCGTTGCGGGACAGTTCCGGCAGCAGCGAGCGGTCAGGTCCGTCGAGCCCCGCCGATGAGCCGGTGCGCGGGGGCGGGGAGGTGAGGCGCAGGCGTTCGCTCTGCTGCGTGGTCAGCGCGCGCAGCCGCCACCGGCTGCCCTCGCCGTAGAGACGGGTGCCGATGGAGGCGCGGGTGGAGGTGACGCCGGGCAGCGCGGCGATCCGGCGCAGCAGCAGCTCGGAGAGCTCGCCGAGCCCGGGGACGAAGACCGTGATGAGCAGGTCGCGTCCGCCTGCCATGTGCTCGACGGTGGCGACCTGCGGCAGCGCGACGAGGGTGTCGGCGACGGATTCGACGCTGCCCGCCCGGCAGTCGACCTCGACGAAGGCGGTGCACAGCCGCTCGATGAGACGGCGGCCCGGATAGCCGGTGACCCAGGCAAGACCCGCGCTCCGCAGCCCCTTCCAGCGGCGGGCGGCGGTGACCGGGTCGATGCCGAGGACCGGGGCGAGGGTCTGCCAGGACGCGCGCGGCGCGATTTGCAGCGCATGCACCAGCTGCGCGTCGAGTCCCGAGATGACATCGGATTCCTGCATGGCGCCCGCCTTGCTGAGGCTTTCCTGCGTTCCCAGCGTATTCCGTTTTCCTCGGCAGCGGCACTGAGCAGCATGTCGTCCCATCCAGGCACCGCCGGACACCGGATTCACCGGGCCCATCGGGAAGAGGTTGGCGATGACTTCAGCGGTTGCAGACAGCGCGGCGGGCGACGGCCGCGGCACAGGCCGGTGTACGGCCACCAGCACGGGCACCACCACGGCCACCAGCACCAGCACCAGCACCAGCACCAGCACCAGCACCACCGCAATCACCGGCGCGACGGACGCGCCCACGACGGACACCGCGGCGCGGAGTGAGGGGCGGCGGGCCGGTGCGGCCGGGCGCAAGGCGCTGCTGGCCGCCACCGTAGGCGGCGTGGTCGAGTCCTTCGACTGGACGATCTACGCCGTCCTGGCACCGTTCTTCGCCACCCAGCTGTTCCCCGGCGACGATCCGGCGACCGCCCTGATCGGCGCCTATCTGGGCTTCGCGGTCGGCTTCGTCGTCAGGCCCTTCGGTTCGTACGTCATGGGCCGGATCAGCGATTCGCGCGGGCGCCGCTTCGGGCTGACGCTGAGCATGGCGGTCATCTCGGCGGCGAGCGTGCTGATCGCGATCCTGCCGACGGCCGGCGTGGCCGGGGCAGCGGCGCCGGTGCTGCTGGTACTGCTGCGGCTGGTCCAGGGCGTGTCGATGGGCGGCGAGAACCCGAGTGCCGCCGCATACGTCACCGAGACCGCGCCTCGCCGGCTGCGCTTCCTCTACAGCTCGATCTCCTACTCCGGTGTCGTCATCGGCAACATCCTGTCCTTCGGTGTCCTGACGCTGCTGCTGGCCACTCTCGGCAAGGACGGGGTGAGCGGCGGCGGCTGGCGCATCGGCTTCCTGGTGGCGGCCGGGCTCGGACTGCTGGCCCTGTGGATCCGGCGCAGCGCCGAGGAGAGCGAGGAGTTCGCCGAGCAGGCCGCGGCGGCCGGACCCGGCAGTACGGCGGCCGGGCGCCGCGCCCTGTACCGCGCAAGTGCCCGCAACATCGCCGCCGTCTTCCTGATCAGCGTCGGCGCGACCATCGGCTACTACTTCGGAACGACGTACCTCCCGCAGTACGCCCAGCAGTTGGGCGTCGCATCGGACACCGAGTCGTCGGCGTCGATGCTGCTGCCGCTGCTCCTGCTGATCGCGGCGATGGTCGGCGTCGGCAAGCTCGCCGACCGGCTGGGGCCGCTGCGCACGCTGCGTACGGGCCTGGCGCTGCTGGCCCTGGCGACGGTGCCGCTGATGGTGGCGCTGGCGCACCGGGCGCTGCCGATGTGGGTGGTCACGATCGTCTATCTGCTGCTGATCGCGGCGCCGATCGGCCTGACGAACGTGCTGTTCGCGCAGCTGTTCCCGGTGCCGGTGCGGGTGGTGGCGATGGGTGTGCCGTACACGGTGGCCACCGGCCTCTTCGGCGGTACGTTCCCGCTGCTGGCCCAGGCGATGGGCAGGGCGGGCCACTTGACGATGGTGCCCTGGTGGGCCGCCGGCGCAGCGGCCGTCTCCCTCCTGGGCACACTCCTGATCCGCTTCCCGGAGCGCAGCGGCCCCACCACCGGCTGACCCCGCCGCGCTTCTCCGTCAACGCATCTCCGTCGCCTCCCCTCCCCTCCCCTCCCCTCCCCTCCCCTCCCCTCCCCTCCGAAGGAGCTTCCATGAACCTGCGTGACGACGCCCGTGCCCTGTCCGACGACCTCGTACGGTTGCGCCGCTCGCTGCACCGCATCCCCGAAGTGGGGCTGGAGCTGCCCCGTACCCAGGAAGCGGTACTGGCCGAGCTGGACGGTCTGCCCCTTGAAGTGCGGACGGGCGACGGGCTGAGCTCGGTGACTGCGGTGCTGCACGGCGCGCAGCCGGGCCCGACGGTGCTGCTGCGCGGCGACATGGACGCACTGCCCGTCGCCGAGCGGACCGGTCTGGACTTCGCGGCGGACACCGGCCGGATGCACGCCTGCGGCCACGATCTGCACACCACCATGCTCACCGGCGCCGCCAAGCTGCTCAGCGCGCACCGGGACCGGCTGGCGGGCGATGTGCTGTTCATGTTCCAGCCGGGCGAGGAGGGCTTCGACGGGGCCCGGCACATGCTCGCCGAGGGGCTGCTGGAGACGTCCGGCCGGCGGCCGGACGCGGCGTACGCGATCCATGTGATGTCGGCGGGGCTGCCGAGCGGCGTCTTCGGCACCCGCGGCGGTCCGGCACTGGCCGCCTCCAATGTGCTGCGGGTGACCGTACGCGGCGAGGGCGGGCACGGTTCGATGCCGCACCGCGCCAAGGACCCGGTCCAGGCGGCGTGTTCGATGGTCAGCGCCCTTCAGGTGTGGATCACCCGTACCTTCGACGTCTTCGACCCGGTGATCCTCACGGTCGGTTCCTTCCACGCCGGGACCAAGCAGAACGTCATTCCCGACACGGCGGTCTTCGAGGCGACGGTACGAAGCTTCTCGCCCCAGGCGCAGGCGCGGATCAAGGACGGCTCGGTCGAGGTGTGCCGTGGCATCGCGGCAGCGTTCGGGGTGGGCGTGGACGCGGACTTCGCCGAGCTGTATCCGGTGACCGTCAACGACCACGCCGAGGCGGACTTCGTGGCCGATGTGGTGCGTGACGCGCTGGGCGAGGAACGCTATGCGGCGCTGCGGCAGCCGCTGCACGGCTCGGAGGACTTCTCCCGGGTGCTGGCCGAGGTCCCCGGCGCGATGCTCACGCTGGGTGCCCCGCCGGCCGGTGCCGACCCGGAACGCAGCGCCAACAACCATTCCCCGCTCGCCGAGTTCGACGACGCGGTCCTGGCGGACGGTGCCGCGGTGTACGCGGAGCTGGCGGCCCGGCGGCTCGCCCAGGAGCCGGTGGCAGGCTGAGCGAGGCCGGGGCCTTCCGTTTGGATCAGGCCTGATCACGCCTGATCACGCCTGATCAGGCTGGATCGGGAGGGATCACGCTGGATCGGGAGGGATCAGGCTGGATCGGGAGGGATCAGGCCTGATGACGCCCCAGCGCCCGCGCGAGGTCGATGGCGGAAGCCACCCGTACGGCGACGCTCTCCGCGTACACCGCGTCGGGCCGTTCGAAGGCGAGGCGGCTCGCTCCGCGCAGGAACGTCACGACCCCCAGCGTCCTCCCCCGGCTCCGCAGCACCGTGCACAGCGCGTGCACGGTGCCCGGCGGCCACTGCCGCTCCGACGCCCACACGGCGGCCGCGTCCCTGGCTGCCCCCTCCGCCGAAGCAGAGGCCGAAGCAGAAGCAGAAGCCGGAGCCGGAGCAGAAGGCGGAGCTGACCGTGGTGCGGCCGCCGCGCTGGTGCGTACCGCTCCGGTCCTGGCCACCGCCTGGAGCGCCGGATGGCCCGCCCGGTAGCGCACCGGCAGGACGGCACCCGCCACCGGCAGACACGGCCCGGACGCCCCTCCGGACGGCGTCTCGGCCACCCGTACAAGCCGCTCGGCCGATGCCGGGGAACCGGAGGAACGGGCAAACCCGTCACCAGACATGCCACCGGATATGTCAGCTGACAGGTCAGCTGACAGGTCAGCGGATATATCGGCGGACACATCGATCAGCGCATGGTCGGCGAACCCGGCCAGGGCGAAGTCCAGATACGAAGTCGCCGCCTCCATCGGGTCCTCGCACTCGGCGGCCGTCCGCGATGCGCGGTGCAGCTGGGTGCCCCGGAAGCGGAGCCGGCTGGCCTCCTGCTCGGCCTGCTTGGCCGCGGTGATGTCGCGGAACAGCCAGCCGACCCCGAGCGGGACCGGCTCCTCCGCAAGCGGTGAGGCCAGCCGCACGAACCCGCTGCGCCAGCAGCGCCGCCGCTCGCCCTCCGCCGTACGCAGCGTCACCCACATCTCGGCGGGCGCGGAAAGCGCCCCTTCCGCGAGTACGTGCTGGAGCGCGCCCTCCAGCTCATCGGCGCCCTGCACGATCAGGTCACCCAGCGGGCGCCCGAGCAGCGTGGTGCGCCCCGTCGAAAGCGCCCGCGCGGCATGGGCATTGACGACGGTCGGCCGCAGATCGACATCGACCAGGACGACCCCCCAGGACGCGTCGTCGAACATGGCCTCGCTGAGCGCGATCGCCCGTTCCAGATCGATCTGCGCATGGACCTCGCTGAACGCGCAGTACACCCCGGCCGGTGTGCCGTCCGGGCCGCGCACCCCGGAGGACTGGGTCCGTACGAGCACCCGCCCGCCGTCCTTGCGCAGCAGCGCGAACTCGTGGACCTGGCGGCCCGGCCGGTCCATCGCCGCCATCAGCCGTTCCTGTACCTCACCGGCGTCCGCGGCCCGTACCGCCCAGCCCGCGAAGCCGGTACGCCCGACGGCCTCGTCGGCGGACCAGCCGAGAATCCGCTCGGCCTCGCGGTTCCAGTGCGTGACCACCCCGTCCGCGTCGAACGCGCAGAGCGCGGCGTCCATCCCGTCCAGCAGGGCCGCCAGCAGATCGGACCCCGCACTGCCCGGGTCACCGGACCCACCGGCGCCGTCGGAACCACCGGCGCCGTCGGAACCACCGGCGCCGTCGGGAGCCCCGCGCGGAGCACCGGGACCAGGAACCCCTCCCGCCCCCGACTCCCCACCGGGCTCGGGCTCATCGGGCCCCAGCGCACTGGCTGCCTCGATCCGGGAACCACTCATCCGGCACCCCCAACAGGACGCGTCCGCCGCATGTACTGCATGTACCGCACGTCAGATCATTCAACGCGAACGTGACGCAGCCCACACCCGACTTCCGGAAATAAGTTCCGGCCACGGCAAGTCCATACGGCCGGGACGTCAGGTTCCGGCTGTTCTCCCCCGGCCCCGGCCCTCTGATTAATTCGGTTGATCCGGTCCGGAGGGGCTCCTAAAGTCGGTCGCACGCTAGAAGGGAGGTGTTCCGGAAGTGATTTCTTCTCGGACTTGCGAGGTGGCTGCGGGCTGACGGCCCGTCGTCGCACTCTGTGCAGTGCCGGCAGACCGCCGGCCGAAATCCCAAGCAGTCACCGACCCGCGGGCTCGCCGGTAAGTCCGGCCGGCTCCTCCGCAAGGAGGAACCAGAGCCCGCGGGTTTCTGCGTGCATAGACCCCGGACGCGCCCGCACGTACGCCCTCATGCCCTCACGGGCAGAGCCGCTCCACGCGCCACCCGGAGTCCGTCTCGCCGCTCTCCGTACTCACATACCGCAGCCGGTCGTGCAGCCGGTTCTCGTGGCCCTGCCAGAATTCGGCCGTGTCAGGAGCCACCCGGTAACCACCCCAGTCCTCCGGCACCGGGACCTCGGTGCCCTCCGGGTAGCGGGCCGCCAACTCCTCGTAACGGCTGGTCAGTTCCGCCCGTGAGGCGATCACCGACGACTGGGCGCTCGCCCATGCTCCGAGCTGTGAGCCGTGCGGGCGGGTGCGGAAGTACGCCACCGTCTCCTCGCGGGCGATACGGGACGCCGTGCCCGTGACCATGACCTGGCGGGCGATCCGGTGCCAGGGGAAGAGCAGCGAGACCTGCGGGTTGGCTGCCAGTTCACGGCCCTTGCGGGATCCGTAGTTGGTGAAGAAGACGAAGCCGTCCGCGTCGAAGTGCTTGAGCAGCACCGTACGGGCGGAGGGGCCGCCCTGCGGGGTCGCGGTCGAGACGATCACCGCGTTCGGTTCGTGCAGGCCGCCCGCGACGGCGTCCGCGAACCAGCGGGCGAACTGGTCCATCGGAGCGGCGGCGAGGTCCTCCTCCGCGAGGACGGAGGAACGGTACTGCTCGCGCATCACGGCGGGATTCAGATCAAGGTTCGGCACGGGACCATCCTGCCGCAAAGGGGCTGTGTGCCGGATGTCACGCTTCCCCGCACCGGCGGGAGCCGTCAGACTCGTGCCTCCGCACCCGGACATGTCAGCAGACGTGTGAACCGAGCCGAACCGCCGTCGAATCGAACCGAGCCGAACCCGTAGGTCGAAACGCATCACGAGGAGCCGCCCGATGTCTGACGCCGCTGCCGCTTTCGTACCCGGACTCGAAGGAGTCGTCGCATTCGAGACCGAGATCGCCGAACCGGACAAGGAGGGCGGCGCGCTGCGGTACCGCGGCGTCGACATCGAGGATCTGGTCGGCCAGGTGTCCTTCGGGAACGTCTGGGGTCTGCTGGTCGACGGCGCGTTCAATCCGGGGCTGCCGCCTGCCGAGCCGTTCCCGATCCCGGTGCACTCCGGTGACATCCGGGTCGATGTGCAGTCCGCGCTGGCGATGCTCGCGCCCGTCTGGGGCCTGAAACCGCTGCTCGACATCGATGAGCGCACCGCGCGCGACGATCTGGCGCGCGCGGCGGTGATGGCCCTCTCGTACGTGGCCCAGTCGGCGCGTGGCCAGGGCAGCCCGATGGTTCCGCAGAGCGAGATCGACAAGGCGGATTCGGTCGTCGAGCGCTTCATGATCCGCTGGCGCGGTGAGCCGGACCCCCAGCACGTCAAGGCGGTTGACGCGTACTGGACGTCGGCGGCCGAGCACGGAATGAACGCCTCCACCTTCACCGCGCGGGTCATCGCGTCGACCGGCGCGGATGTCGCCGCCGCGCTCTCGGGTGCGGTGGGCGCGATGTCCGGGCCGCTGCACGGCGGTGCGCCGTCGCGGGTCCTCGGGATGATCGAGGAGATCGAGCGGACGGGCGACGCGAGCGCGTACGTGAAGCGGGCGCTGGACCAGGGCGAGCGGCTGATGGGTTTCGGCCACCGCGTCTACCGCGCCGAGGACCCGCGGGCCCGGGTCCTGCGCCGTACGGCCAAGGAGCTGGCCGCGCCCCGCTTCGAGGTCGCCGAGGCGCTGGAGAAGGCGGCTCTGGAGGAACTGCACGCCAGGCGCCCCGACCGGGTGCTTGCCACGAACGTGGAGTTCTGGGCGGCGATCGTGCTGGACTTCGCGGAGGTCCCGGCGCACATGTTCACGTCGATGTTCACGTGCGCCCGCACGGCGGGCTGGAGCGCGCACATCCTGGAGCAGAAGCGCACGGGGCGGCTGGTGCGGCCTTCGGCGCTGTACGTGGGGCCGGGGACGCGCGACACCCGCGAGATCGAGGGGTACGACAGCATCACCGGGTGAGGGTGGCGGCGCCCTCCCGTGCCGGCGCCCGCAGTTGGCCGGGACAGCGGTAGCCGGGGCGGATCGCGGTGGCTACGGTCGATCGTGGGCAGAGTCCTACCGGAGGACGGAGGACCTACGGAGGGCCTGTGCGCACCGGAAAGCTGTTGTCCCACGTCGATGAGCGTTGGCCCAAGGGGCGTCGGCTCGTGGTGGCCGGGTGGGCGTTGAGGCTGGCGGGAGCGGTGCTGGGCGTCAGCGGCTGGGTGGCCTTCAGGGCGGGATTGACCAGCGATCAGCTGCCAAACATGCTCCACCCGGCCTGGTGGCTGCGTGGGGTGGGCAGCCTGGTGGTGGTCGTTGTCGCTCTGACGGTCTTCGGGGCCGGTCGTCGCCTCGTGGTGCAGGGCAAGCGGTACACGGCCGAAGTCATCGACTCGTTCGGCGCTCTGGCGGGGACCCGCTACGTGTTGTATCTGCGCCCGTTCTCGAATGATGCGGACATGTCCGCACTGGAAACCGAGATCCAGGGCGGCGGGACCGAGCTGGGGGCGATGTTCTTCCTCTCCGGGCTGACCCGCGAGGAGCAGTTGGTGCACCGCTTCGGGCTGCTCGGCCGCGTCATCGCGGTCGGCAGGCCCGGGGAGCGCCTCCCTCCGATCGGCGCGGTGCGCGGGCAGTTGCCCCTCGATGACTGGCAGCCCACCGTCAGTTCGCTGATCGAGGGAGCTCAGGTGGTGCTGATGGCGGCGGGCCTCGGTCCGGGGACGGTGTGGGAGTTCACGGAAGCCGTGCGCCTCCTGCAACCGGCCACGAGGCTGGTTGTGCTGGTCTACTGCGATGCCGCCGCCTACGAGCGCTTCCGCGAGGCGGTCGCCGTGGAGTACGAGCGGCGTTCGCGGACCGAGCCGCCAGCAGGCACCGCGTGGCCGCCGTTACCCGCGCTGCCGGACTATCCGCCTCCGGCCCGCCCCACGCGTCCACGCTGGGAGATCTGGCTCAACGGGGGCCGGAAGAGGCTGCGTTGGGACTTCGCCCTCAAAGGCATGGTGGTGTTTGATCCGGGCTGGGAGGCCGCCTTCACCCGCTTCGACCCGACGACGCTGCGGATGCCGTCCTGGTTGACCTTGCGCCGCCTGGTCAAGCGGGAAATCCGGCCCATCATGGAGCAGTTGGAAGCGCTGGCACCGCGCAATTGAACGGCACGGCCCGCGGCGACCTCACGCCGCCCCGGCCGGGCCCCGCCCGCGCAGGGCCGGCCGGGCGGCGCACCGGTCAGGCGACCAGACGCAGCCAGGCCGCCGTGAGAGCGGCGTGGCCGGCCGGAGACGGATGCACGCCGTCCGTGGACCAATGCCCCGGCTCGGTCGTCGCCGCCAGCTCGGCGAACATGCCGTCGGCGGCCAGCAGATGCGCCCCGTAGGTGCGGGCGAGCTCGCGGACGACCCGGATCTTCGGGTCCAGGTCCGTGCGCCACTCCTTGCGCTCCTTGTCACCGACGAGCGCGGCACCGGCCTGGATGACGCCGTCGACCGGGAGGAGGAACGGCTCGATGAGAATGAGCTGGGTGCCCTCCTCCGCGAGCGGGGCGAGCAGCCGGTCGTAGCCCGCCGCGAACTCTTCGGCCGTGATCACGTGGCCCTTCGGGTCCAGGGTGTGCCAGCCCATGTCGTTCACGCCGACGAGGATCGACACGACGTCGGGGCGTACGTCGAGCACGTCCGTCTTCCAGCGTGCTTCGAGGTCACTCACCTTGTGGCCGCCGATACCCGTGTTCAGCCAGGTCATGGGGCGCTCCGGGTGCCGGAGCCCCCACTGGCCCGCGATGTGCATCGGATAGCCGAACCCGAGACCGTCTTCGCTCTCCCGGCGTTGGCAGTCGGTGATCGAGTCGCCGGTGAACATGACGGTGCTGCCCGGTCGGAGGGTGATGGTCATGAGTGCTCCATAAAGTTGGTACAGATGAAGGCTGGTGGCCTGCTCAGGCTTGCGGGCGGCCGAACCACCGGGAGGCTGCTCGTTCGAACTCGTCTGCGGAGAAGTCGTGGTCGTCGGCCCACGCGACGGTGCCGTCCGGTCGGACCAGTACGGCCCCCAGTCCCAGGTCGTCCGCCGGCGCCCCGGCCACGTGACGCAGTCGGCTCCGCCAGGCCGCTGCCGGGCCGCTCAGCCGGCCGTCGGCACTGAAGTCGAGGATGACGCCCAGCCCGTCCCGCATCAGCTCGCCGAGACACGTTCCGTCACCGAACCGGAAGTTGGGAGCATTGCGGCCCACCAGTGGATGCGCGCTGCCGAGGTCGTAGCGGACCGACGATCCTGACACCTTCTCGAAGACATATGTCGTCCCGTCCCGGGTGCCGAGCAGGTCGCGGACCACACCTTGGATCGCCTGGGCGTGCCTGTCCGGCCTCATGATCGACACCTGGGCGCGTGACCAGTCGAGCACCTGGGCGCCGATCGGGTGGCGCTCCTGGCTGTACGTGTCGAGGAGTCCGTCCGGAGCGTGCCCCCGCACGGTCGCCGCGAGTTTCCAGCCCAGGTTCACGGCGTCGCCGATGCCGGTGTTCAGGCCCTGGCCGCCGAGCGGTGAGTGGATGTGAGCGGCGTCGCCCGCGAGGAGGACGCGTCCCTGCCGGTAGGTCGTCGCCTGCTTGGCCCGGTCGGTGAAGGTGGAGGCGAGCCGGACGTCGTTCAGGGTGACGTCGGTGCCCGACACACGGCGCAGCACCGTCTGAAGATGGTCGCGGGTCGGCTGCCGCGAGCGGTCGAACGCGCCGCCGTCGAAGTCCAGCATGGCGATGTGCCCATCGCCGGCCATCCGGATGTACATGCCCGTCGGCGTCAGATTGATCCCGGGGCGCAGCTTCGCCGGATCGGCGAGCGTGCCGACCACGGTGTATCCGGTGAGCTCCGGCTCGGTGCCGTCGAAGTCGAAGCCCGCGAGACGTCGCACCGCGCTCCGCCCGCCGTCGCAGCCGACGCCCCAGCGCGCCTCGAAGCCGACCTCACCCGCGGACACGACCACGCGGTCCTCGTCCTGCTCGACCGCGTCCACGGTCACGCCGTACCGGATGTCGACGCCCAGTTCGACCGCCCGCTCGGACAGCAACGACTCGACGGCCTGAAGGCTGATCATCGTGAAGTCCGGGCCCGGGCTGGGCAGCCAGAAGGGCAGGTCGGCCATGTCGACCTTGGCCGGGTCGAGCACCATACCGGCGAAGTGGCCCACCGCACGTGGCGGTGACGGCCCATCAGGCTGGGGACGGACGTCACGTCCGTCGGGGAAGGAAGATGCGTCCACTATCGCGTCCAGCAGGCCGCGACGGTAGAACGCCCCGATCGAGAAGCCGAACAGTCCGCGCATCCCGAGCGGTTGCGTCCTCCATGGCGAGTCCTGCTCCGACTCCTTCTCCAGCACCAGCACGGAGCAGCCCGCAAGGCCGAGCTCGCAGGCGAGGAGGAGACCGACCGGGCCCGCGCCCACGATCACTACGTCGTGCATGAAACATTCCCCTTTTCGGAGTCACTGCCGGGCGACCACCCGGCCGGACCTCTGGAAAGGTGTCAGTCCCCGCCGACACCGGACCGATACGGCGCCGACATCCACCGACAGCCCACCGACAACGTGCCGCACGCCGCCCGGACCGGCGTGCGGTCTCCCCACGCAACAAGTGGCCCCAACTTGCCGTTACTCAAAGGCACTTCATGGCCATACTCTCGAAGCAGTGTGACGCCGCACGCGAGGAGGACGGGCCATGACAGCCAACGGGGGACAGTGGGCGGCAGCGGGATCCGGCGGCTTACCCGTCAGCGCCTTCGCGCCGACAGGCTGGGCGTACGCACCCTCCGCGCCCCAACCCGGAATCGTGCCCCTGCGCCCGCTGGATTCCGGCGACATCATGCGCGGCGTCCTCACCACCCTGCCGCGCTACGCCAGGCCGCTCTACCTCCCGCTGCTCTCCTTCGCTCTCGGGTTCACCGTGCTGCTCAGTGGCTGCGCCTTCGCCGCCTGGGCCCTGATCACGCCACTGCCCGCGTCCGGCGCCCGGATGACGACCCATCACCTGCTGGAGGTGGCCGGGGTCATCGCCGTGGCCGCTCTCCCCCTGCTGGTCCTCGCCACCGTCGTCTACGCCGCCAACGCGGCACTCGGCACCACCGTGCTGGGCCACTACGCCGTACTCGGCCGCCGGCCCCTGTCAGCCCGCCAAGCATGGGCGGAGAGCCGACGCCACCTGTGGCGCGTGCTGGGCACCCAGCTTCTGATCAGTCTGACCACCGTGGCCATTCTGCTCGCCTCCACGCTGCCCGCCATCCTGCTCGGCACCATCCTGCACAGCACCACCGCCGCGGCCTTCAGCTTGCTCCTGCTCATCCCCGGTCTGCTCGGCGCCCTCTACGCAGGGGGGCGGCTCCTCCTCGCCGTACCGGTGACGGTCCTGGAGAACAAGCGCCCGGCCGCCGCGATGCGCCGGGCCTGGACGCTCAGCCACGGTGCCTGGTGGCGCGGTGTCGGCGTTGCGTGCCTGGCGCGGATGATCGGCTACGCAGCCACCCAGTTGATCACTACCGTGGCGGGAACGATCGCGACACAGCTCGCCCCCCTGGGTGCGCTCGACGGCACCCGCAGCGGTCAGTCGTTCCCACTGTCAGCCGCCGACCTCGTCCTTCCGGCCGCCATCGTCGTACTCGCCGTTGTGACCGCCGCGACCCTCAGGGCACCGCTGACCCCCCTGACCCTCGGCCTGCTGTACATCGACCGGCGCATCCGGCTGGAGAACTTCCACATCACGCTCGCCACAGCAGCGGGCGGTCGGTCGACGTGGCCGGTCCAGGCGGTCACTTGATGTCGTATTTCTGGGAGTCGACGTTGTACGAGCCGCGCTTCGCGCCGGTCATCTTCCCGGTGCACCCAAGGTAGACAGTCGCCCCGTCGACGCTTTTACCGAGGTCAGCAGTGGGGGCGAACCGGAGGCGAAGCTTCGCCTCGGCGCCCGCTTCGAGCGAGGTGCTGAGAACACGTCGGGCCGTGCGGTGAGAGCGTGGCAGGGATATCCAGCGGTGGCCGTCGTACTTCTGAATGGCGAAGTCCTCCAGCAGGCTGGGGTCCGAGTCGCATGAGATGTCGTCCTGGTTGCATTGGTCAATCCAGAATCCGGCGTACACCGGCGACATGCGCCGGGTGGAGTCGTTGGTGACGGTGTAATCCGCTTCGGTCCAGTGTCCGTTGCGGTGCAGAGCCCCGCCGCTTGTCGTGCCGTTGCTCGGGGCGACGGTGACTGCGGCCAGTGGAGCATGGCCGGTGTCCGTCGCCAGGGTGCGCCCGCCTGCGGTGAGGGATGCGTGCACGGGCACCGTCTCCGGCTCCGTGGACGGCCCGTATTGGGGCTTGACCAGGAGACGCCACATGTCCCTGTCCAGAGGGACCGAGTAGCTTCCGGTCAGCGTGTCGAGACCGGCTTTCGGGCCAGGTGACGACGTGAGACTCAGGCGTGGCCAGTGGTCCCAGTCCTCACTCTTCGGCGTTTCGTAGTAGGCCGTCAGCTTCTTACCGGTCGGCACGTCGAACTTCACCGTGACTTCGGCCCGGGCGGGTGCCGACCCGTGCATGGCCAGCCAGAGGCCAAGGATTCCGTCGCGGTTATGCGCGTAGGTGTCGACAGCTTTCACGCTGACGGATACCGGCGGTTCGGAGGCATGGGTGGCTGTTGCCGGCGCGGGCTTGCCTCCCGAGCCACCACATGCCGCAAGCGTCCCGGCCATCACCACAGCACTCAGGACCGCCCGCCACCGAAGCAGACTCACACGCATCACGACCCCCCGGTCCACGCTCGATCAGCGCAGTCTGTCACAGGCCCACGACACCCCTGATCCGGAAGGCGTACGCGACAGCATCGACGGCTGGACGGTCGCCCAGGCCACCTGCCGAAGGGGCCACCTACGGGCCTGCGGCTGCCTCAGAACAACGAAGCGGCAGACTGATGACGGCCGACGCGATGCGTTCAGCGCCGGCCCGGACCCTTCACCCGGAAAGGCACCACTCTTCGTGTACGCCAAGCAGTACGAGATCACGCTGCCCGCCGACTACGACATGCAGATCATCCGCAAGCGGGTCGCCGACGGGGGCCACATCCTCGACGACCGCGCCGGACTCGGCCTGAAGGCGTACGTCATCCGCGAACGCGGCACCGACGGTTCGCCGGTCAACCAGTACGCGCCCTTCTACCTGTGGAACGACCCCGGCGCGATGGCCCATTTCCTCGTCGGCGGCGGCGGATTCCAGAACATCGTCCGCGACTTCGGGCGCCCCGTCGTACGCCACTGGACCGGCATCGCCTGCCACGCGGGCCCCGCCCGCACGACGTTCCCCCGGTCGGCCTCGCGCCGTCTCACCCCCATCGCCACCGGCCCCGGCTCCGACACCACCGGCCTGGACCTGGCCGCACGGATCGAGCAGGAGGTCGCAGAGCTCCACGACCTCGCCCGCCACGATGACGTCCACACCGCCGCCCTGGCATTCGACCCGCACCACTGGCAGTTGATGCGGTTCGTCCTGTGGCGGGACACTTCCGCACCGGACGCGGCGGCCACCGAGCGCTACGAGGTACTGCACCTGTCCACACCCGGCATCGGTCAACTGCCCGGGGGACGAGCCTGGTAGCAGCCGGGGGCAGCCGGTCGAGGATGACCAGGCCACGGCAGCCCGTGCTCACGGTTCTCCCATTCCGGGCGGATGCGTGGGCGTCGCCGTACCGGGTCGTGCACCTCAACTTGGAGTGCTTCGGGCGGAACCGGCCCGCCTATCCCTCATCGACCTCCTGGTCGGCGGCCTCGTTGGCGCGGTCGATCGCGGTCATGTGCTCCTCCGCCCAGGTCCGCAGCCCCGCAAGCGCGGCTTCCAGGGACAGCCCGAGTCCGGTGAGCCGGTAGAACACCCGCGGCGGCACGGTCGGTTCGACCCGGCGCGACACCAGCCCGTCGCGGGTCAGGGTTCGCAGCGTCACGGACAGCATCTTCTGCGAGACGCCGGGCATCCGGCGTCTCAGCTCCGCGAAGCGCACCTCGTCCGGTGCGGCGTCGGCGAGCGTCTTGACGGCCATGGACGTCCACTTCGTACCAATGCGATCCAGCAACTGCCGTGTCGGGCACTGAGGATCGAACAGATCGCCGCGTACGCCGCGACCGGCGGCCCGGCCTCCTCGGGTGGTCACCTGTGGCTCACCACCTTCCCTGAAAGTGCCGTCTAGGCAGTGGTTGGACAGTTACCTATCGTTTGGTGGTCACCAATAGTAACCACCCCGGGGAGCCGTCTTGCCCGCAACCACCGCACACCAACTACGCCGCATCGCGACGAACGGGGTCCAGCTCAACGTCGCAATCGCCGGGGCCGGACCTGCGGTACTCCTGCTGCACGGTTTCCCGCACACCTGGCAACTCTGGAGCGGCATCATGGGCCGACTGGCCGGGCAGTACCGGGTGATCGCCCCGGACCTGCGAGGCTTCGGTGCCAGTACGCGAGCCGCCGAGGGTTACGACGCAGGCACCCTCGCCGCCGACGTCGAAGGGCTCCTCGACGCACTCGGAGAGCCCTCGGCATCGGTGGTCGGCATCGACGCGGGTGCCGCCCCCGCCGTCCTGCTCGCGCTGCGTCGACCCGATCTCGTCCGGCGCCTGGTCGTGATGGAGGCACTGCTCGGCCGCCTGCCCGGAGCGGAGCACGTCGTCGCGGGCGGTGCCCCGTGGTGGTTCGGCTTCCACGCCGTCCCCGGCCTCGCCGAGACCGTCCTGGCCGGTAACGAGGCCTCGTACATCGACTGGTTCCTCGACTCGGGAACGCTCGGGCGAGGAGTACCCGACGAGATCCGTGCGGCGTTCGTCCACGCGTACACCGGGAGTGAGGCCCTGCGCTGCGCGTTCTCCTCTTACCGGGCCCTGCCCACCAGCGCGCAGCAGTTCCAGGACGCCGTCGCGAAGGCTCGGCTGACCATGCCCACCATGGCCGTCGGCTCTCACCCCGTCGGCCCCGGCCTCGAACGCCAACTCCGGCCCCTGGCCGATGACCTGGTCGGCCACCATCTCCAGGACTGCGGCCACATCATCCCCCTGGACCGCCCCGACGCGTTGTTCGCGCTCCTTGCTCCGTTCCTCTCCGCCGACCTGCCGAAGTGAGCGAGACTCGGTCCGGGCTCACGCGGGCCGCCTCCGTGAGTTGCTCAGGGCCACCTGAACCGAGGCAGCGCCCTCTCACCCCAGCGCCCTCTCACCCCAGCGCCCTCTCACCCCAGCGCCCCCTCCACCAGCGCGCCCCACTGCTCCACCACGCGTTCCCGGCGCTCCCCGTCGTCCGTGAGCAGGTTCGCCAGGCCCAGCCCCCGTGCCATGTCCAGCAGGCCCTGCACCGTTTCCCGTACGCCGGGCACGGACTCGTCCGCCCGCAGCAGCTGTACGGCGATCCGGTGCGACTCTCGGCCCACCCGGGCCTCCAGTTCTGTGACCCGGGCGTGCAGGTGCGGTTCGTTGGACGCCGCCACCCACAGATGCAGTGCGGCCCGGAACAGCGGGCCGGTGTAGAGGCCGACCAGGGCCGCCACCACGGTGCGGCGGTCCTGTGGGGGCAGGGTGCGCAGGGCGGTGGAGCGTTCCTCGGCCACGTACTCGACCGCCGCCGTGAACAGGTCCTCGCGGGTCGGGAAGTGGTGCTGCGCCGCGCCCCGGGAGACTCCGGCGCGTTCCGCGACGGCGGAGACGGTGGAGCCTGCCCAGCCGTGTTCGGCGAGGCAGGAGACCGCTGCTTCCAGCAGGCGCTGCCGGGTGGCGCGGCTGCGGTCCTGCTTGGGGCCCCGGCCGATGCCACCAGCGCTGTCCCCGGAAGTACCGGCCGCACTGCCGTCCGTCACAACACCCATGCGGGATCCCGTCGTTCGAGGAAGGCCTGTACGCCCTCCTGCGCCTGGGCGGACGCGAAGAGGGCCGCCGAGTGGGCGATGAGGTCCTCCGTTTTGCGGTCGAAGTTCTCCAGCACCGTAGCGGTGACCAGGGACTTCGATGCGGCCAGGCCCTGCGGGGAGGCCCTGCGCAGTCCGTCGACGACCGGGGCCAGCGCCGCGTCCACGTCGTCGGCCGCGCCCGTTATCAGTCCCGTACGGGCGGCTTCGGCGGCGTCGAACCGTTCGCCCGTGAGGTAGTAGCGGGCCGCCGCCCGCGCGTCCATGCGCGGCAGCAGCGGCATCGAGATGACGGCGGGAGCCAGGCCGAGGCGGGACTCGGTAAAGGCGAAGGAGGCCCCCGGCCCCGCCATCGCGATGTCGCAGGAGCCGAGCAGCCCGAGCCCGCCGGCCCGGACATGACCGGTGACACGGGCGACCACCGGCCGGGGGTGCGCGACGATCGCCCGCATCAGCCGGACGAACGCGGCGGGGTCCGGCGGCCCCTTGAGGTCCGCGCCCGCGCAGAACGTGTTCCCGGTGTGGGTGAGGACCACCGCGCGTACGGAGTCGTCACCGGCTGCCGCCGACAGGGCCCGCTCCAGCTCCGCCACCAGCTGCGCGGAGAGCGCGTTGCGGCTCTGCGGTGCGTCCAGAGTCAGGGTGGTGATCCCCCGGTCGTGGACCGTCCCGATCACGCCGCGTACGGACGACGTCATGTCCTCTGCCCCCTTGTCTCCCGGCCGCGCAGTTCACGCCGGAGGATCTTCCCCGAGGTGGCACGCGGGACGGTGCCGATGAATTCGACCCGCCGGATCTTCTTGTACGGGGCGACGCGCTCAGCGACGTACGCCATCAGCTCCTCCTCGGTGAGTTGCGCCCCCGCCTGCCGGACGGCGAACGCCTTGGGCACCTCGTTTCCGTCCTCGTCGTACACCCCGATGACCGCCGCGTCGGCGATCGCGGGGTGGGTGAGGAGCAGCGCCTCCAGTTCGGCGGGGGCCACCTGGAAGCCCTTGTACTTGATGAGTTCCTTGACGCGGTCGACGATGAACAGCCAGCCGTCCTCGTCCACCCGGCCGATGTCCCCGGTGTGCACCCAGCCGTCCTGGTCGATCATCTCGGCGGTGGCTTCGGGCCGGCCGAGGTAGCCCTTCATGACCTGCGGCCCGCGGATGGCGACCTCGCCCTCCTCGCCCACGCCCAGACCGCGTGCGGGCTCCTCCAGCGAGAGGATGCGCATCTCCGTGCCGGGGAACAGCTTCCCGACCGTTCCCGGCGGTGGGTTCTCCGCGTCGAGCGGGACGACGTGGGTGCCGGGCGACAGCTCCGTCATGCCGTACGCCTGGCGTACCGGCGGCAGCCCGAGCCGGGCCGAGCACGCGGCGGCGAGACCCGAGTCGAGCGGGGCCGCGGCGCTGACGATGTACTCCAGCGAGGACAGGTCGTAGCGCGTGACGGACGGGTGCTTGGCCAGGGCGAGAACGATCGGCGGGGCCACGTACAGCCCGTTGATGCGGTACTTCTCGATGGCGGCCAGGAACTGGCCCAGCTCGAACCGGGGCAGCACCACCACCGTCGCGCCGTACCGCAGCGGTGCGTTGAGCAGCGCGGTGAGTCCGTAGATGTGGAAGAAGGGCAGCACGGCGAGGATCCGCTCGCCGGGTCCCATCCGGGCGAACGGGTGGAGCTGGGCCAGGTTGGTGGAGATGGACCGGTGGGTGAGCATGACGCCCTTGGGGGTGCCGGTGGTGCCCGAGGAGTACGGCAGGACGGCTATGTCATCGGCGGGGTCGATCGGTATCGCCATGCCGTGGGCAGGTCCCGCCGCCCCCGGCAGGCCGAAAACCGAGCGGTGTCCTTCGGCCCGTTCGCAGACGAAGATCTCCTCGATCCCGCCGACCAGTTCGGCCGCCCGTCGGGCCACGTCGAGCAGCCGTGACACGGTGATGATCCACCGCGCGGCGGAGTCCCGTATCTGTTTGGCGAACTCCTCCGGGGTGGCGAGCGGGTGCACCGTGGTGACCGTGGCGCCCGCCCGGCTCGCGCCGTGGAAGACCGCCGGGTAGGCGATGCTGTTGGGGCTGTGCAGGGCGACGACATCGCCCTTGCACACACCGGCGGCGGTCAGTCCTGCGGCGACCGACCGGTGGCGGGCGTCCAGTTGGCGGTAGCTGACGGTGGTGCCGTCCACCGCGTCGATCAGCGCGGGGGCGTCGCCGTACTCGTGCGCCCGGCCGAGTACCGCTTCGTGGATGGGCTGGTTGAGGACCGGTACATCCTCGTACTCGCTGTGGAACACCATGCCGGTCCCCTGCACGCCAGTCCGTTTCATGCCGGTCCGCTTCATGCCAGTCCCCTTCGACGCGCGACGTGTGCGTGGCCCGGTGCGGGCGGGCCGATGCCTGGGCGATCGCACCAGAATCGCTGCTGTCAGTAGGACTTGGGGAGACCCAGGGACTGGTGGGACACGAAGTTGAGGATCATTTCCCGGCTGACCGGCGCGATCCGGGCCACCCGGGACGCGGTGATGAGTGCCGCCAGGCCGTACTCGCGGGTGAGGCCGTTGCCGCCGAGGGTGTGCACGGACTGGTCGACGGCCTTCACACAGGCCTCGCCCGCCGCGTACTTGGCCATGTTGGCCGCCTCGCCCGCGCCCAGGTCGTCGCCCGCGTCGTAGAGCGCGGCGGCCTTCTGCATCATCAGCCGGGCGAGTTCGAGTTCGATGTGGGACTGGGCGAGCGGGTGCGCGATCGCCTGGTGGGAGCCGATGGGCTCCTTCCAGACCTGCCGGGTCTTCGCGTAGTCGACGGCCTTCGCCAGGGCGTAGCGGCCCATCCCGATCGCGAAGGCGGCGGTCATGATCCGCTCGGGGTTCAGCCCGGCGAAGAGCTGGAGCAGCCCGGCGTCCTCGCTGCCGACCAGGGCGTCGGCGGGCAGCCGCACGTCGTCCAGGACCAGCTCGAACTGCTTCTCCGGCGCCTGGATCTCCATGTCGATCTGAGTGCGCCGGAAGCCGGGTGCGTCCCGGGGTACGAGGAAGAGGCAGGGCTTGAGGCGTCCGGTACGGGCGTCCTCGGTGCGGCCGACGATCAGGGTCGCGTCGGCCAGGTCGACGCCGGATATGAAGACCTTCCGCCCGGTGAGCAGCCAGTCTCCCCCACTGTCGCGGCGGGCGGTGGTGGTGATGCGGTGGGAGTTTGACCCGGCGTCCGGCTCGGTGATGCCGAAGGCGAGCGTGAGTGATCCGTCCGCGAGGCCGGGGAGCCACCGCTGTTTCTGCGCGTCCGTGCCGAAGCGGGCGATGACCGTGCCGCAGATGGCGGGCGAGACGACCATCATCAGGAGCGGGCAGCCTGCGGCACCCAACTCCTCCAGCACTATGGAGAGTTCGGCGATGCCGCCGCCCCCGCCGCCGTACTCCTCGGGGAGGCTGACACCGAGGTAGCCGAGCTTCGCCGCAGCGGCCCAGAGGGCCTGCCGGTCGTAGTCACGGTGGCTGGTGCCGGCGTGACGCTTGCCGAGGGCGGCCACGGCGGCGCGCAGGGCCGCGCGCTCCTCGGTTTCGACGGGGGTGTTCCCGGTGCTCACGCTTGTGCCAGTGCCAGTGCCAGTACTCATGACTCCAGGGCCTCCTGTGTGTCCGGCTGTGTACGTGCTGTGTCCTGTGCGGTCTGTACGACGGCGAGCAGTGCGCCGACCTCGACCTGGCGGCCCGGGGCGGCGTGGAGTGCGGTGAGGGTGCCGGATGCCGGGGCGGTGATGCGGTGCTCCATCTTCATGGCCTCCAGCCAGATCAGCGGCTGCCCGGCGGTGACGGCGTCCCCGGCCGCGAGTCCGTCGGCGACCCGGACGACCGTGCCGGGCATCGGCGCGAGCAGCGAGCCCGGCACGGTGCGGGCGGCCGGGTCGGGGAAGCGGGGCAGCCGGGTGAGGGTGTGCGGGCCGACGTGGGCGCGGTCGCCGTGCACCTCGACGTCGAAGTGCCGCAGCACCCCGCCGGCTTCGAGCGAGACGCGCCGGGGCGTGGCGGCGTGCAGCCGTACGCCGGGGAATCCGTCGGCGCGCAGACCGTCCCGGGTGAGGCGGTAGCGGATCTCGTACACCTCACCGTCCGGTTCGGAGCGGTAGGTCTTGGTCTGCGGCTGGGACGGTACGTTCCGCCAGCCGCCGGTCCGGGCCCGCGCCGCGTCCGCGAGGGCGGCGGCGAGCGCGGCGAGCGGATCGGGGGCGGGGGCGGTGAGTCCGGGGAGGTGCCGGTCGTAGAAGCCGGTGTCGAGCCGGGCCGCGGTGAAGTCCGGGTGGCGCAGGGACCGTACGAGCAGTTCGCGGTTGGTGACCGGGCCGTGGATACGGGCGCGTTCGAGGGCGTACGCGAGGGTGCGCACCGCCTCGGTGCGGGTGGAGGCATGGGCGATGACCTTGGCGAGCATCGGGTCGTAGTGGATGCCGATGGTGTCGCCGCCGGTGTAGCCGGTGTCCAGCCGGACGGTGGGTGTCCCCGTGGGTGTGCTGCCTTCCAAGGCGCCGGTGCCCGGCACGTCGAGCCGGTGCAGGGTGCCGGTCTGCGGGGCCCATCCGGCGGCCGGGTCCTCCGCGTAGAGGCGGGCCTCCACGGCGTGGCCGCGCGGCGGCGGGGGGCCGCCCTGCGGGAGCGGTTCGCCCTCGGCGACACGGAGCTGGAGCGCGACCAGGTCGAGCCCGAACACCGCCTCGGTGACGGGGTGTTCGACCTGTAGCCGGGTGTTCATCTCCAGGAAGTACGCCCGGTCGCCGCCCTCCGCGACCAGGAACTCCACGGTCCCCGCGCCCTGGTACTCCACCGCTCGGGCGGCGGCGGTGGCGGCCTCGTGGAGCGTGGTGCGCAGGGTGTCGGGGAGGCCGGGGGCCGGGGCCTCCTCGATGACCTTCTGGTGGCGGCGCTGGAGGGAACAGTCCCGGGTGCCCAGCGCCCAGACCGCGCCGTGCGCGTCGGCCATGATCTGCACCTCGACATGGCGCCCGCGCTCCACATACGGCTCGGCGAACACCTCGCCGTCCCCGAAGGCCGACCGCGCCTCGGCGACAGCGGCCGTCATCTCGCCCTCCAGCGCGCCGAGTTCGCGTACGACACGCATCCCGCGCCCGCCGCCGCCCGCCGCCGCCTTGAGCAGCAGCGGCAGATCCGCGGCGGTCGCGCTGTCCGGGTCGACGGGGGCCAGCAGGGGGACTCCGGCCCCGGCCATGAGCTTCTTGGCGCGGGTCTTGGACGCCATCGCCTCGATGGCGTCGGCGGAGGGGCCGACCCAGGTGAGCCCGGCCCCGGTGACCGCACGGGCGAATCCGGCGTTCTCGGAGAGGAAGCCGTAGCCCGGGTGGACGGCGTCCGCGCCCGCGGCGAGCGCCGCCGCGACGACGAGGTCGGCGCGGAGATAGGTGTCGGCGGGCGCCGTGCCCGGCAGCCGTACGGCGGTGTCCGCCTCCCGTACGTGCAGCGCGTCCGCGTCCGCGTCGGAGAAGACGGCCACGGTCGCGATGCCCAGGGCACGGCAGGTACGGAAGACACGGCAGGCGATCTCGCCGCGGTTGGCGACAAGGAGGGAGGTGATCATCTTCGTTGTCATCTCTGTCCTCACATCCGGAAGATGCCGAAGCCGCCACGGGCGCCCTCGACCGGTGCGTTGTGGATGGCGGACAGACACAGGCCGAGCACGGTCCTGGTGTCGCGCGGGTCGATCACCCCGTCGTCGTACAGCCGCCCGGACAGGAACATCGGCAGGGACTCCGACTCGATCTGCTGCTCGACCATGGCGCGCAGCGCGGCGTCCGCTTCGTCGTCGTACGGCTGCCCCTTGGCCTGCGCGGAGGCGCGGGCGACGATCGACAGCACACCCGCCAGCTGCTGCGGTCCCATGACGGCGGACTTGGCGCTGGGCCAGGCGAAGAGGAACCGGGGGTCGTAGGCGCGCCCGCACATGCCGTAGTGGCCCGCGCCGTAGGAGGCGCCCATCAGGACGGAGAGGTGCGGGACCTTCGAGTTCGAGACGGCGTTGATCATCATCGCGCCGTGTTTGATGATGCCGCCCTGTTCGTACTCCTTGCCGACCATGTAGCCGGTGGTGTTGTGCAGGAAGAGCAGCGGGATGTCGCGCTGGTTGGCCAGCTGGATGAACTGGGCGGCCTTCTGGGACTCCTCGGAGAAGAGGACGCCCTGCGCGTTGGCGAGGATGCCGATGGGGTAGCCGTGCAGTTCGGCCCAGCCGGTGACCAGGCTCGGCCCGTAGAGCGGCTTGAACGCGTCGAAGTCCGAGCCGTCGGTGATGCGCGCGATGACTTCGAGCGGGTCGAAGGGGGTCTTCAGATCGCCGGGCACGATACCGAGCAGTTCGTCCTCGTCGTACCGGGGCGGCACGGCGGGGCCCGGCGGATCCGGCTGCGCCTTGCGCCAGTTGAGGCGGGCGATGACGCGGCGGGTCTGGCGCAGCGCGTCGGGCTCGTCCAGCGCGAGGTAGTCGGCGAGCCCGGAGGTACGGGCGTGCATCTCGGCGCCGCCGAGCGACTCGTCGTCGGACTCCTCACCGGTCGCCATCTTGACCAGCGGCGGCCCGCCGAGGAAGACCTTCGACCGCTCCTTGATCATGATCACGTGGTCGGACATGCCCGGCACATACGCGCCGCCCGCCGTCGAGTTGCCGAAGACCACGGCGACGGTGGGGATCCCGGCGGCGGAGAGCCGGGTGATGTCGCGGAAGAGCGCGCCGCCCGGGATGAAGATCTCCTTCTGGGAGGGGAGGTCGGCGCCGCCGGACTCGACGAGGCTGATGCAGGGGAGGCGGTTGGCGTACGCGATCTCGTTGGCCCGGAAGGCCTTCTTCAGCGTCCAGGGGTTGCTGGCGCCGCCACGCACCGTGGGGTCGTTGGCGGTGATCAGGCACTCGACGCCTTCGACCGTGCCGATGCCGGTGACCATGGAGGCGCCGAGGGGGTAGTCGGTTCCCCAGGCGGCGAGCGGGGACAGTTCGAGGAAGGGCGTGTCGGGGTCGAGCAGCAGCTCGATGCGCTCGCGGGCGAGGAGCTTGCCGCGTTTGCGGTGCCGGTCGATGTACTTCTCACCACCGCCGGCGAGCGCTTTGGTGTGCTCGGCCTCCAGGTCGGCGAGCTTGGTGAGCATGGACTCGCGGTGGGCGGTGTATTCGGGGGACGCGGGGTCGATGGCGGTACGGAGGGTGGTCATCGGGGGCTCCTGGGGTGCAGGTCCGGTGCTCCTGGGGTGGGGACGGGAGATGAGCGCGCGGGACGGCTCGGTGGCCTCAATCGGCGGAATATCCCGGCATTTCGACCTCCGCCGGCACGTCGACCAGTCGGCTCCGGAGCCACTCCCCCACCCCTTTGCCCTGCGGATCGAACCGTTCCTGCGCCGCGACGCCCTCCCCCAGCAGGCCCTCCACCACGAAGTTCAACGCCCGCAGATTCGGCAGCACATGGCGCGAGACCACCAGGTCCCGTGTCTCGGGCAGCAGCTCCTGGAAGCGCTCGACGGTGAGCGTGTGCGCCAGCCAGCGCCACGCGGTGTCCGTCCGCACCCACACGCCCACGTTCACGTCGCCGCCCTTGTCCCCGCTGCGCGCCCCGGCGACCCGCCCGAGCGGGATACGCCGTACGGCACTGTTCCCGGGCAACGCGTCAGGCAGCCGCTCGGGCAGGGCGGGCTCAACGACCGCCGTGAGCACCGACGTACGGGCCGGATCCGGCACCACCATCCGTGCCCCGTCCGGGAGTACGGCCACGTGCTCCACCGCGTCCCGGTCCACGTACACCGCGTCGAACACTCCGTACGGCGCGCCCTTGCCCGGCGGGGAGGTCACATGGAACCCGGGGTAGCTGCCGAGCGCCAGCTCGATCGCGGCGCCGCTCACCACCCGCCCGACCGCCTCCCGTTCCGCATCACGCACCACCAGGCGGAGCAGCGCACTCGCGCACTCCTCGCTGTCGGCGTCGGCGCGATCCGTGCGCACCAGCTCCCACCGGACGTCGGCCGGGCGGGACTTGCCCGGCCCGCGGGTCGCCCCGAATTCCGCTGGCTCCCCGGCCGCTGTCCCGAAGGCGTCCTCCACCTGGTCGCGGACCAGCGCAGCCTTGGCCTCGATGTCGAGGCCGGTGAGCACGAACACGACCTCGTTGCGCCAGCCGCCGATACGGGTCACCCCGGCCTTGAGCGTCGGGGGCGGTGCCTCGCCCCGTACGCCGGATATCCGTACCCGGTCGGGCCCGTCCTGCGTCAGCCGTACGGTGTCGAGCCGGGTCGTGACATCGGGACCGGCGTACCGGGCGCCGCCCGTCTCGTACAGCAGCTGCGCGGTCACCGTCCCGATGTCGACCACCCCGCCCGTACCGGCGTGCTTGGTGATCACGGCCGATCCGTCGGCGCCGATCTCCGCGACCGGGAAGCCGGGGTGCCGTATGTCGTGCGCGGTGAAAAAGGAGTAGTTGCCGCCGGTCGCCTGGGTCCCGCACTCCAGCACATGCCCGGCGGCCACCGCGCCCGCCAGCTGGTCGAGGTCGTCGGGACCCCAGCCGAAGTGCCAGGCGGCGGGCCCGCTGACCAGCGCCGCATCCGTCACCCGGCCGGTGACCACCACATCGGCCCCGCCCCGCAGACACGCGGTGATTCCGGCGCCGCCCAGATAGGCGTTGGCGGTCAGCGCGCCGTCCGGCAGCGGCAGCGCATCGCCCTCGACGTGGGCGACCCGCACCGGGACACCGACCCGCTCACTCAACACCCTTACCGCATCGGCGAGTCCGGCCGGATTGAGGCCGCCCGCATTGGTGACGATCCGCACCCCCCGGTCGTGGGCCTCACCGATGCACTCCTCCAGCTGGCGCAGAAAGGTCCTGGCGTAGCCGGTGCGGGGGTCCTTGAGGCGGTCGCGGCCGAGGATGAGCATGGTCAGCTCGGCGAGGTAGTCCCCGGTCAGCACATCCAGGCTGCCGCCGGTGAGCATCTCCTTCATCGCGCCGAACCGGTCGCCGTAGAAGCCGGATGCGTTCCCGACCCGCAGCGGCCTCACGCGGCGCCCTTCGGCGTACGCCCCGGTCCCGGAGGTGTCCCCTTCGGCGTACGTCCGGCGCCTGGCGGCCCGGCGAAGGCCTGCGCGATCCCGAGCCACCGGTCGGCGTCGGCGCCCGCCGCGCGCAGGGCCAGGTCGTCGCGGTGCGCGCGCTGGGTGACCAGCAGGCAGAAGTCGAGCGCGGGCCCGGTCACCCGCTGGACCGCGTCGGCGGGCCCGTACGCCCAGAGCTCCCCGTCCGGCGCGGTCAGTTCGACCCGGAACTCCTCGCCCGGCACGTCCAGCCCCCGCGCCCCGAAGGCGAAGTCCCGGGCGCGCACGCCGATCCGCGCCACATGCCGCAGCCGTGCGGTCGGTGCACGCCTCACCCCGAGCGCGTCCGCCACGTCCTGGCCGTGCGCCCAGGTCTCCATCAGCCGCCCGGTGGCCATGGAGGCGGTGCTCATCGGCGGCCCGTACCAGGGGAAGCGCGCGCCGGGCGGGGCGGTGCGCAACGCCCGCTGAAGCTCTTCACGGCCCTCACGCCAACGGGCGAGCAGCACGGCCGGATCGAGCCCCGCGCCCTCCTCCGCCCCGTCATCCACAAAGGTCTCCGGCGCGGCGAGCGCCTTCTCGACCTCCGCCCCGAAGGCGTCGGGCGCGGTAACGGCCAGCAGCGCGGCCCGGTCGGTCCAGGCGAGATGGGCGATCTGATGGGCGACGGTCCACCGGGGAGCGGGGGTGGCAAGCGCCCACCGCTCACCGCCCAACTCCGCCACGAGAAGATCTAGTTCGGCACTCTCACCGACCAGATCATCCAGCACGGCACTCGCATCGGACACGGAACGCTCCCTCCGGGGCACGGCTTCGTGTCCGGGAGCATGGCAGCGCCCAAGAAAACAAGCAAGCGTGCTTGCATTCTTTTTTCGGCGTGCGGACGGGTTCCCACCTCGTGCCAGGGGCGGTCGACCACCTCGTGTCAGGGGCAGTCGACGCGGCAGACCGCCGCGTCGTCATCGGGGCTACGGCGCGGTCAGCCGGTCGAATCCGTACAGGTCCGCGTTGCTGTCCGTCATCGTCATCACGAGGTCGCGCCGTGGCACCGGCCACATCGCCTGCGCGGCGGCCCGGTTGGCCTCGCCCGGCGTGTGCAGCGGTGAACCGTTGCCCAGGGCGGCCAGGGCCTCCCGTACGACATCGTCGCTGTGCATGGGGGTGAATCCGCCGAGGCCTGAACCGTCCGGCCGGACGAGTCCCTCCCGCCGGGCAGCCGGGGTGTCAGTGAGACCGGCGACCACCCCGAGTACGTCCACCCCGGCTTGTCCGTACTCCACCCACAGGGCCTCCGCGAGCACCCGCTCGAATGCCTTGGAGGCGCTGTACGCGGCGTTGTAGCCGTTCCCGGCCGCCGAGGCCAGCGACGTCATGAGCACGATCCCGCCACGGCCCCGGTCGATCATCGGGCGGCCGTAGTGATGAGCCAACGTGACCGCACTCCGGCAGTTCAGATCGAGCAGGTGCAGCGCGTCGCCCGGCGGGCGGCCGGCGAACAGACCGTTGCCGACCGATGCGCCCGCGTTGTGGATCAGCAGCCCGATGTCGAGGCCGTCGGTGGCATCCGCGATGTCATCGAGCAGCGTCGGGGAGGTGAGATCGGCGGCGACCGTCCGCACCTGGACGGCAGACGTCGACTCGATCTCCTCCGCCAGTGTCCGGAGCGGATCGGGACGGCGTGCCAGCAGTACGAGGTCGATGCCCTGAGCGGCGATCTGCCGGGCAAAGGCGGCGCCGGTCCCTTCGGAAGCACCGGTGATCAGCGCCCTCGGTCCGTACTGCTGGGCGAAGTCGTGCAGGCTGTCACGGCTTTCGGGCATGTCGCGCTCCGTTCATGCTTCAGCTTGGTGGGGCTTCGGCCTCATGGGGTTTCGGCATCGCGGATACGGGGCTCAGACGCGGGCGAACACGTCGAACGTGCCCAGCTGGTGTGTGACTTCCTGGCGCCAGGAGGCGACCCGCCAGCCGCGCGCCGTCCGGATCAGTTCGGCGTGATACCAGCCGAAGCACTCGTAGGTGAGCTCGGCGCGTTCGGCAGCGCCGACGTGGTGGACCCGCATCTTGACCGACGCCTCGGCCCGGTCGCCGTCCACCACGACGCGCGCGTTGCCCATGAGGTGTTGCGTGGGGCCGCAGCCGTCGAGGTATCCGCGAATCATCCCGGTCAGCGCCGCCCGCCCCGCGACGACCTCGGTCCCGTTGTAGTCGGCGCGCACGTCCTCCAGGAAGACATCGTCCAGCCAGGCCCAGTCGCGGCGGTCCAGGGCATCCGCGTAGACGTGGAACAGGTCGGTGACACGGCGTACGTCGAGGTTCACAGACATGCTCGCGGCCTTCCGGGTGCGGGAATTCTCCGGGAACAGCCGTGCCCTGGGGGATCGCGCGAGACCCGTCTCCCACGGCGGGATACGGGCACGGGCGTCCCTCCCGGCCGTCGCCGGGACCGTATCCATCACGATTCCTGAACGACAGAGCTTCTTCCCGCTGACCGGGATACGGCAGTACGGCCTTTGGCAGCCGCCAGGCGGAAAGTGCCTCTGCCCAGCGAGAATTGCGAGGACGAAGGCTGCCGGTGACCGTCAGCCGGCCGCCTGGGTCTTCTCCGGCTTCGCGCCCACCCGGTCCATCACACCGAGTCGTCTTCCTCAGTACGCCTCACGGTTCGCCCCTCACCGGGAGGCGCCCCGGTTTCGCATGTGTCGTCAAACATCGAAAACGAATTGCCGGGGCGGATATGCAGTGGCGCAGACCGGGGAATGAAGCCCAGGCTGAGCCGTGGGAGCCCGATCCGCCAGGAGGCGGTCCAACTGTCCTCTCATTACCTCCTGGCCACCGAAGTTGGAGCACAGGGCCCGTTCGGCGAGCAGTACTCGGCGTGGTGGATGGCGGAGGCCCAGAGCAGGTCCCGAACGCGGATGCACTCGGACACGGTTCCGGGGTCTTCAATCAGCTCAGACCCGAGGACCCGCCCTTCCTCATCGAAGTGCCCTACGGCCAGGAGCCGGTCATCGAAGAGCCACCAGTCATTGCCGGTTATGGGGAAGGTGAGTCCGTCCGGGATCTGGTGCCGCGGGAGCCACCTGATGTCCTCGCCGGCCGCCAGGTTCAGGTGAGTGAGCGAGTTCTCCCAGCCCACGTACTGAGAATGCGGCTCAGTGACCACGCGTACGCGCCGCACCGTCCTGCCCTCGCCGGTCACCCGCTTCATGAGCGTCATCCACGGGCCGAGCCACGCGTAGTCGTCCGGCTCGCCCCTCTGCCATCGTGCGTATGGCGTGTCCTCAATGGGCGAACCGTAGTCGTCCCTCAGCTCAAGGTGGAAGGCGCTGCGCTCGAAGCTGTTGAACAACTCATCACGCTGGGCAATGGTGATCAGGTCCACTGTTCTCCTTCAGCAGGTTAGAGAGTGAACTACGTTCGCTGTCCAACACGACACCGCCCTGGATAGTGTCGAACAATCCGCATTGGTCTATTGCCTAGCGACTGGGGAAATGGGCCAACGCCCAGCCGAATCCTGACAGTCAGCAGGGCCATCCTCAACGCACCAGACGCTCAGGTTCTCACCCGGGCGAGGGCGGGCAGCAGAACGCCCCGGTGCAGGAGTGATTCCGCACCGAGGGCGCCCCGCGGGGAGTTCAGCAGATTCAAGGCGCCCCGGCCGGGAAGAGATCCCGGCTGGCGCGTTGCTCGTTCCAGGCCACGAGCCGTAGCAGGGTGGGCCATCGGGCTCGCACGAGGCCTACGAACGCGTGGCGGCCACAACTCGGGAGCGCAGGGGCTCGGTAGTCAGCATGTCGGCGAACTGCCAGGAGTAGGCCGTGACCTCTTCCTCTTGCAACTCGACCAGGTCGGCCGTGGTGCGGAACAGGTAGCGGAAGTCGAAATGCTGGTGGACGTCCTCGCCCTTGTCGGGGTTCGCCGGGATCGGGTGTGTGTCGATGTGGAGCGGTGCGCTGCTGTCCGGCTCGACCTGGTCCGGGCTGATACCGGTTTCCTCGGCCAGCTCCCGCAGGGCGGCGTCGAGAAGCGTCGTGTCGCTCACTTCGACGTGTCCGCCGGGCAGCAGCCATTTACGGAGCGCGCGGTGCTCGATGGTAAGCACGCGACCATCAGGACGGATCAGGGCAGCCCCGGCCGTGACGTGTCCGCGGAATTCCCTGCGCGAGGCGATCGAGTCGCCCGCCTTGTCGAGTACCTCGGAGAGGACGGACAAGCTGTCTTTCTCTTCCGGATGGCGGGCGAGGTAGGTGTCGAGGGTCTCGCGCACATGCTGCGCCGTGATCGGCATGGGGTGCTGACTCCTATCGGTTGAAGTAGTTGAGCCAAGTTGCCGCGATGGTCGCCCGGTCGTCGGCGTCTACCTCGTGCATACCGTGTCCGAGGTCGCCACGGGCCAGCATTCGGACACCCGCGAGTATCTCGGCCTGTACCAGGAAGATGAACGGGCCCACGCTGGCGCCGTGCAGGAAGTTGACGGCGTTTCCGCCATTCGCCAGATAGAAGTAATGGCCGGTGGTCTGGTAGCGGGTGACGTGGTCGCCGACGACCGTGCGGGTGTAGACGTCCGGCAGGCTGGCAAGGTCGAGTTCGTCCTCGCTGGATGTGACGGTGGCAACGTAGGCGCCGTTGCGCAGGTGGGAGAAGTCCTCGCCGCGCAGGGAGACCGCGCCGGTCGCGCAGAGCACCAGCCCGGCGCCGGTGAGCGCGGTCTCGCGGTCTCGCGCGACGGTGAAGCCCTGGGACAGGGCCTGGGTGCGGCGTACGGGGTCGATGTCGAATACGGTGACTTGGACGCCCTTGGCGTGCAGGAGCCGGGCAATGGAAGAGCCGAGCTTACCGAAGCCGATCACGAGGGCGGGCCGACCGTGGAGGATGTCGCCGCGCCCGCGCATGACAGCCTCGGTGGAGAACACGACCGACTGACCGACCAGGAAGTCCTCGGGGTCTTTGAGCGGTGATCGGGCGACGGAGACGACGGGACGCCAGCTTGTCGCGCTCCGCGTACCGCTTGTGTCCGTTCTCGGTGTCCTCGACGACGCCGAGGATTCGGCCGGAAAAGCGGTCGCACAGATCGTCGAGGATGGGAGCGAAGTAGCCGCCCACATCGCACAAGACGACGTCCTCGCCGGCGGCGCGCGATTCGACGTAGTCGACTGCGGCTTCGGCGTCCTCGAAGAGTCCGCGCGACAGAGTGTCACACTGCGTCACCTTCTCGATCTCTCGGCGCGTGGCGGGGTCGATGGACTTCGGCTTGGGCAGGACGGCCCGCAGCTTGGTCCCGGTGCCAACTGCTCGTACGAACGACGGACGTTCGGCCAGCAGATGCGTGATCAGGAAGGACGACGGCCGCTCGGCCGGCGCGAACGCAGCTGCGATTCGAGCGAAGTAGGAATCGAGGCGGGCGCGCTCGAACTGTTCCATGGACTCACTTCCCTTGGTCTTGGGCGGTGCGACTCCGGACAGGTGGTTTGGCACCGCCCCCGCGCCAGGGGAACCGTTGGAACACGGGGGCGGCAGTTATCAGGCAGCTTGACGCGTGGAGGTGCTCGGCCTGCCCCCTGAGCCGCCGTGCGGCAAGGCGCGGCGACGTCGCGCGGTAGTGACCGAGGATGACCTCACCGGTACCTGCGAGGCCTCTGGCGGTCGACTCACATCTGTACGCGATGACGGGGCGGCTTGCACGGTCGAAGTACTGATCGGCGCGTACGGCAACGCGGGCGCGATCACAGGGCCCGCCCCCGTGCACTCTCCCGCCTCTTGATGAGCTGTGCGAACTGCATGTTGTACAGCTCAACTTGCGAGGGAGTGAGGATGAGCACTGACTCTGATGTGCCCCCGTCCTCGTGGTGAAGCGTGATGGGTAGCGCTGCCTGCTGCGCCCGGTGGTCGTACACCGCGTCACCCATTTTTGCGGGGGTGACGTGTGTGATTGCAACGGCGACGGGAAGCAGGGTGCCCCTGTCGGAGCTTGCTCGCCAGTCGCCCGCACCGCCGGGCAAACGCAGTTGGTACGACGCCGAGTTGTTGTTCGGCAGGTCGACCACTACCCCGATCTGCCCGCCCTTCGCGAGGTCGCGGACAAGGTCGCCAAGTCGTGGACGATACGGCGCGTCCGCATCTAACTCGATGCTATGTGGGGTGAGTTCCTTCGAGATTCGTTGGGCCATGCTCCGAAGCTAGGAGGGAGCGAAAGGCCGAATATGAATCGGAGGAATACCACCCTCATCCGTCGAGGTGGAAGCGGTCTGACATGCGGCGCAGCTTCTCGCGAGTAGCCGCTCGTTCGGCGTAGACGATGCTGCGCAAGGTTGACCGGGCGATGGGGTGGTTGCGGATCAGCTGCGGCGCGATGCGCTCGGCTGTTTCCAGTTCCGTCAACGCCTTGTCGCGGTTTCCGTCCCACAGCCACGCTCGGGCGAGGTCCATGTGATGTTGTCCTTGGCGGGAGTTGGGGAGCGCAGCGACCAGATGTCGGGACGTTCGCCGGTTTATGGCAAGTGCCTTCCGCTGCTCGCGCATCTCCAGTGCGACGCTGATTGCGTGAATCTGGACGTTGCCGGGAGAGAACGTGAGCGAATGCCGGTCGTAGACCGGGGGCCCCGCGTACTCACCCAACCGTTCGGCGGCTGTCTTGGCGTGGTTGATGCGGTCCTCGGCCTCCGACGTACGGGAGTCGCGCGCCGCGGACACAGCCGCGCGGAGTTGCAGAGACCCCCACGCGCGCAAGGCGAGCGGCTCGCCTTGGTCGTATCCCTGCTGGACACTGCGAATGGCCCGATCGGAAAGGGCCATGGAGTCCTCCCAATCCGCGGTGGCCCACATGTCCCATACTCGCATCCAGTCGGCCACGGCTGGCATGACAGGGTCACCCGACAGCCGAGCCGACCACGCGGCCCGTTCGCACGCCATGGCGACCAACTCGGGGTGTCCGAGGGCGTGCGCGGAGGTATGCGCGAACTTGCAGCACACTGCGTAGATAGCGAATGCCTCTTCGCGCTCGTGACCGGTGGCCACTTCGGCGAGGGCGCGGGCCTCGCGGAACAGGTCCGGCAGGATTTGGATGATCGCCACGTTTGCGGCGGCGTCGCGCAGGCGGTGCAGTCGGGTCGTCTCTTGCCAGAGTTGGCCGGCCGTTCGGGGGGTGCCTTCGAAGACGGGGGCAAGGTCGTACCGGCGCAGTTCGCGCAGGATGGATGACGCGGAAACCTGCCATTGGTTTTCGTCGGGCGAACTGTTGTACGGCCGACCGATCAGGTCGTTGGGGTGTACGTGGAGCTCGGCGGCGACCTGGTTGAGCAGGCCGACACGGTCGAGTTCGATTTTGCCGCTCTCCATTTTCGACACCCACCCTTGGGACTTCCTGAGGGCGGCGGCGAGGTCTGCCTGAGGCATTCCGAGACGGAGCCGGGCGCGGCGGGCACGGCGGCCGATCTCCTCGGCTTCTTCCAACATCAGCGCGCGCCCCTCGCGGCGAGGCGCCGACGGCCTGCAAGCGTTCGGCAACGCATCCGGACTCCATCCGTCGGACTCATACTCATGACGGTACAGAGGGTGCGCGGTGCGTGTAGAGGGCTACGTGGCAGGAAGCACCAACCGAATCGACAAAGAGGTGCCCGCCCAGCGCGAGGCCGGGCGGGGGCGTTGTGAAGCTGGAGGGCGGACTGCCGCTGCACAGCGGTGCTACGGGTTCGCGAGCTGCCACAGGGTGAGTGCCAGACGAACCACGCTGACCAGGGCGACTACGGAGGGGAGCGGCCGCCCGGACCGCCCCAGGGCGCCCGTCACGGGTTGTGGTACCCGGCGGAGGCGGCCCGTCACATGCCGACCGCTTCACCGGCCGCCCGTGTGTCCACCCCCTCCACCTTCTCCTTCTCCTTGACACTCCCGGCGTCGCTTCCGGAGGTGTTCGCAGCCGTACGGCCCGGGTCGCACGCCGTCAGGCAGACCGCGCTGACGAGCGCCATGGCCACGAAGGTCAGGGCGACCGGGGTCCAGGAGTTGCCGAAGTCGCTGTACAGCCAGGTCACCGCGGCCGGGGCCAGGGTGCCGACCAGGCCGGCCGTCTGGAAGCTCATCGAGAGGCCCGTGTAGCGGACCCTCGGGGCGAACCAGCCGGAGACAAGTGTGCCGATCGAGGCGTACGCGATCGTGCTGGCCAGCATCGGCAGGCACATCGCCAGCCACAGCCCGGCCACCGAGTGGGTGTCGACGAGCCAGAACATCGGGAAGGCGACCACCACATGGAGGAGGATCCCGGTGAGCGTCACTTTGCGCAGCCCGTAGCGGTCGGCGAACAGGGCCGCCAGCGGGGTGCAGATGATGACGACGACCGAGGCCGCCGTACCGGCGCCCGCCACCTGGGAGTCCGTGAACCCGAGGTCCGACACGGCGTACGTCGACATGAAGGTGACCACGATGTAGTAGCCGGCGACCGTGATGAGGAAGGCGCCCGAGGCCAGCAGCCAGGTCTTCCAGGCGTCGCGGATGACGGCGACGAAGGGCGCCGCCTGCTTCTCCTCGGCCTGTTCGGCGAGCCGGGCCGCTTCGAACTCGGGGGACTCCTCCATGCTGCTGCGGATGACCAGGCCGACGAGGACCAGCACGGCGGACAGCAGGAAGGGGACGCGCCAGCCCCAGTCCACCAGCGCCCGGTGGCCGACCAGAGCCATCAGGGCGAAGACACCGGTGGAGAGGAAGTACCCGACGCCGTCGCCGACTTGGGGAAAGGATCCGAAGAACGCCTTGCGTCGCGGCGGGGCGTGCTCGACGGCGAACAGGACCGCCCCGCCCCACTCGCCGCCGACCGCGAGGGACTGGATCATCCGTATCAGTACGAGCAGGATCGGCGCGGCGACGCCGATGGACGCATAGCCCGGAAGCAGGCCGACACAGACGGTGGCCCCGCCCATCAGGGTCATCGACCAGATGAGAGCCCTCTTGCGGCCGAAGCGATCGCCGATGTGGCCGAAGACAATGGCCCCGAGCGGGCGCCCCAGAGACCCGACGAACAGTGTCGTGAACGACATGAGGGTGCCCAGCGCCCGGTTCATCTCCGGGAAGAACAGCTCGGGGAACACCAGCGCGGCAGCGGTGGCGTAAATGCCGAAGTCGTACCACTCGACGCTGGTCCCGATCATCGAAGCCCCGGCGACTTTCCACGGGTTGGACCTGCTCAGGGGTGCCGTCCCGGCACCAGGGGCTGTGCTCATGCGCGTACTCCTTCACGGGCGGCCCTTCACGGCCGACCATTGGGCTTGCGTGAGACCCAAAAACGATGGGGTGACGCTAAGTCGCCGAGATCGGAGTGTCAATAGGATCCGCGCCAGGTCCAATAACATGGCCCTCAGGGGTACGGCGGCAGGCGCCCGGCCCGCGACCGGGGAGAGGGCACGTGAGCAGCAGCGGAAATCGTGACGAGCGAGCAGCCGTCGCGAAACAGGCAGCCTCGCACGCGGTGGTGGCCGAGGCGCTGCGCCAGCGCATCGCCCTCGGCGGTTTCGCCCCCGGCGACCGGCTGCCCACCGAGCGCGAACTGGCCGGCGTCTTCGGCGTGGGCCGCAACACCGTACGGCAGGCGCTGCGCGAGCTGACCGAAGAGGGGCTGGTCAGCACGACGTTGGGGCGCTCGGGCGGCACCCGGGTCGAGGCCGTACGGCCGGGCCGGGAGCGGGCGCGCGCCACCATCACGGCCGGGATCCGGGCCTCGCTGCGCGACTACATGGAGTACCGGCAGGCGATCGAGCCGTTCGCGGCGCGGCTGGCCGCGGAGCGCGGGTCGGGCACCGCCCGCCGTGAACTCGTGGCGCTGCTCGACACCGAGGTGGCGGACCTCGGCGCGTACCACCGCGTCGACACCGCCTTCCACCTCGGCATCGCCACCACCGGCGGCAACGAAGTGCTGGCGGAGGCGGTGACCCGGGCCAGAACCGAGATGTTCGTGGGCGGCAACGCCCTGTGGCTCGGCTCGGACTGGACCCGGGTGTACCCGGCGGGCCGGGACTTCGGCTGCGCCTTCCGCGAGGAGCACGAGGGCGTGGCGCTCGCCGTGCTGTCCGGTGACGGTGATGCCGCGGAGGCCCGGATGCTGGAGCATCTGCGGGCCTCGCACCGCCAGTTCCTGGCCCTGCTGGGCCAGTTCGCCTCGGACGATTGACCCACCGCGAGCCGGATCACCGCGACGCCGGATCACCGGGCCACCGGGCCACCGGGCCACCGGGGCGCTCTCGGACCGCTCAGGCCACTGCCGCGCTCGCGTGCCGCACTTGTTCCGCACTCGCGTTCCGCGCCGGCGCCCCGCTGGCACCCCTCGCCCCCCGCGCCCCTCGCCCCTCGCACCTCGCACCTCGCGACGAACGTGATTGACGCGGACGGGGGTGGCCCTTAGGCTCCTAATTGGGTCCGCCAGAGACCCAATTAGATCGCCCATGAGAACGCTTCGCATATCCACCGGCAGCGCGCGACAGGAGAGACGCCCCGTGCACTCTTACGACGAGGACCTCACCCAGCAGGTCATGGACCACCTCCTGCACCGGCTCCGGCTCGACCCGCCACCGCTCGGCCGCCTCGGCGACCACCAGGAGCTGGCCCTGGCCCTGAAGGACACCATCGGAGCGGCCCCGCGGGACCCCGCCGACGTGCTCCGCACCTACACCGAGGACCTCGAACCGACCGTCGTCTCCTGCGACCACCCGGCCTTCCTCGCCTTCATACCCGGCGCCCCGACCAAGGCCGCGGCCCTGTTCGACATGGTGGTCTCGGCCTCGTCCCTGCACGGCGTCTCCTGGCTGGAGGCATCCGGCGCGGTCGCCGCCGAGAACTCCGTACTGCGCCTGTTCGCCGACCTGGCCGGCCTGCCCGCCGGCGCCGGCGGCTGCTTCGTCAGCGGCGGCTCGGCCGGCAATCTCTCGGCCCTCGTCGTCGCCCGCGACACCGGCCGCGACCGCCTCGGCCTCGACGAACGCGCCCCGGTACGGATCGCGGTGAGCGACCAGGTCCACTCCTCGGTCGGCAACACCCTGCGCATCCTGGGCGTCGAAGCCCTCGTCGTCCCCACCACCGACCACCGGCTGACCGGAGAGGCACTCACCGCCGCCCTGGACGCGGCGCAGCGGGACGGCGGAGCACCCGTCGTCGCCGTCGTCGCGACCGCGGGCACCACCAATGCCGGGATCATCGACGACCTCGCGGGGGTGGCCGGGCAGACGCGCGCCCGCGGTCTGTGGCTGCACATCGACGCCGCGTACGGCGGCGCGGCGCTCTTCGTTCCCGAACTGCGGGAACGGCTGCGGGGCATCGAGCACGCCGACTCCCTCGTGGTCGACCCGCACAAGTGGATGTTCGCGCCGTTCGACTGCGGCGCCCTGCTCTACCGGGACCCGAGGACGGCGCGCGCCGTGCACACGCAGGACGCCTCGTATCTGGACGCCATCCACGGGGACGACGAGGGCGGCGAGTGGAATCCGAGCGACTACGCCTACCACCTGACCCGGCGCCCCCGCGGCCTGCCGCTGTGGTTCTCCCTCGCCGTCCACGGCACCGACGCCTACCGCGACGCGGTCGCCCACGGCGCGGCCATCGCGCAGCGCACGGCCCGCCTGGTCGAGCAGTACGACGGCCTGGAACTGCTCCGCGAGCCCGAACTGACCGTGGTCCTCATCCGTCGTACGGGCTGGCAGCCGGCGGACTACTACGCCTGGTCCAAGGAGCTTCTGGCGTCGGGCGTCGCCTTCATCACCCCGAGCGTCTGGGAGGGCGAAACGGTCGCCCGGCTCGCGTTCCTCCACCCCGGCATCACCGAGGAAACGGTCCGGACCATCCTCGATTCGATGGTCCGGGACGGCAAGGGCGAAAAGGGCGACCAGGGCGACAGCGCCGGGAGGGTTACTGCTGCTGCGGTGGCCTCGTGAGCGCCGCGCGGTCGATGCCGAGTTCGCGCGCCAGCGCGTCGTCCGTCCACTCCAGCATCGTGGCGCGGGTGAGCGCCCCGGTGTAGCCGGTGTACGACGTCATCTGCACCGCCAGCCCGTCGAGCAGCGCGGTCAGCCGCCACGCCGCGGCGGCCGGATCCGCGCAGGGGAACTCGCCCGCCTCGACGCCCTCCGCGATGACCTCGGTCAGCGCCGCCTTCCACTGCTGGTCGAGATCCCGGGTCACCTCGCGCAGGCCCGGGTCCCGCAGCGCCGCCGACCAGCCCTCGATCCACAGCCGCCAGCCCTTGGCCTGCCCGGTCGGCGCGTACCAGCGCACCGCCGCACGCAGCCGGTGCACCGCCGGCGTGCGGCGCCCGAGCAACTTCCGCAGCTGGGCGAGGTCGCCTTCGGCGGCGTGGTGGAACGCGGCCGCCACGAGCTTCTCCTTGGTCGAGAAGTGGTAGAGCACCAGCGCGTTGCTCACCCCGAGAGCCGAGGCCACATCGGCGATCCGCACGGCGGGCACGCCCCGCGCCTCGATCTGCTCGACGGCGGCGCGCAGCATCTCCCCGCGCCGCTCCTCCACGCTCAACCGCACTCTCGCCATGCCGTCACCCTATTCCGGAGCGGACGGCCCTCCGTACGCGGACGGTCTCCGCACACCCTGCACACGGCACACCCTGCACACGGCCGGTCCCAACGGGCGGTCCAGACAGGGGCCGACGGAGTATTGACACCGGGACACGGCTGGGGACACAGTCTCCCTACTGACTGGCCATTCAGTCAGTTACATGTGCCGCGCCAGTACGCTCCCGTACCGCCGTAGGAGTCCCTCCGTGACCCAAGCACCGCCCACCGAAGCCTCCCGGCCCGCCCCGGAGACCCCCGACCTGTCCACCGGCTGGGGCGAGCAACGGGGCCGGCTGCGCAAGGACCTTCGCCGTCTCGACGTCCTGTTCTTCCTCATCTGCACTCTCGTCGGCCTGGACACGATCGGCTCGGTCGCCGCGCAGGGGCCGCAGGGACTGACCTGGATGGCGATCCTCGCGCTCGCCTTCTTCCTCCCGTACGGACTGCTCGTCGCCGAACTCGGCTCGGCCTTCCCGGTCCAGGGCGGCCCCTACGTCTGGACCCGGCTCGCCTTCGGGCGGCTGACGGCGGGTGTCAACCAGATCCTCTACTGGATGTCCAACCCCGTCTGGGTGGGCGGCAGTCTGTGCATCATCGCCCTGACGACGTGGGAGGAGTTCTTCACGCCGCTGCCCGGCATCTGGAAGTACGCGGCCGGCCTCGTCTTCATCTGGGGCGGCACCCTCGCCATCGTCCAGTCCGTGCGGGTGGGCAAGTGGGTGCCCATCGCCGGAGCCGTGGCCCGGATCGTGCTGCTCGGCTTCTTCCTGGTCTCCGTGGTGGTCTTCGCCGCCGAGAACGGCGTACACGGCCTGCCCGCAGGGGAGTTCACCCCCACGTACACCGGGTTCGTCGCCCTCGTCCCCGTGCTCATCTTCAACTACGTCGGCTTCGAACTGCCCAGCTCCGCCGCCGAGGAGATGACCAACCCGCGCCGCGACATCCCCCTCGCCATCCTCCGCTCCGGGCTCGCCTCCCTCGTCCTCTACGGCGGCCCCATCCTCGGCATCCTCTTTGTCCTGCCCGGCAAGGAGATCGGCAGCCTCGGCGGGTTCATCGACGCCTGCAAGGCCGTGTTCACCGTGTACGGCGGGCACATCGCGGCCGACGGAGCCGTCACCCTCACCGGGGCGGGTGCCGTCTTCGGCGGAATCGCCGCGGCCGGGCTCATCATCGGGCTGCTCACCTCCGGCGTCACCTGGGCGATGGGAGCCCACCGCGCCCAGGCGGTCGCCTGCGCGGACGGTGCCGGGCCTGCCTGGCTCGGCACCATCTCCGAGAAGCACGGCACTCCGGTCCGGGTCAACCTGCTCTCCGCCGTACTCGCGTCGGTCCTCTTCGTCGTGGCGCTCAACCTCACCGGCGGCAACGGCGAGAAGTACTTCGCGGCCGGGCTGAGCCTGACGATCTCCACGACGTTCATCTCGTACGTGATCACCTTCCCCAGCCTGCTGGCGCTGCGCCGCAAGTACCCCGAAGCCCCGCGCCCCTACTCCGTGCCGGGCGGACGCGTCGGCGCGTGGACGGTGACGGTGCTCTCCACCGGACTGGTCGCGTTCACCGTGATCGTGCTCATCTGGCCGGGCTTCGGGGTCGGCTGGTTCGGCACCTCGGGCTCACCGTCCGGCTCCCTGCCCAAGTCCTTCGCGGGCCAGCGCCTCGCGTACACCCTCACCCAGACCGTGCCCATCGCGCTGTTCCTGGCCGTCGGGGTGGTCTTCTACGCGCTGGGAGCGAAGACCCGCCGGGCGAAGGGATAGGGCCGGAACCGTCCAGGATCCGGAACCGTCCAGGGCCCGGCCCACGGCGTGTCAGGGCGTGCGCCGTACAGCGATGACGTTGTCGGTGACGGTCGCGGTCCGGCCCTCGGGCCCGGTGGCGGTCCGCCGGGGTGCGTGGCACCGCTCGGTGTGCCAGCCGCCGTCGAGCCGCAGAGACGCCAGCACCTCATCGGGGGTGGGGAACTGCACGTCCTCACCGGCCTGCCAGGACCAGGGCGCCACCGACGCGTGCTCCACCACGAGCAGCAGCCCGCCCGGCGCCACCGCACGGGCGGCCCGGCGCAGTACCTCGTCGCGGGGGATCTCGACCGGTGTGTGGAAGTAACTGGCGCTGACGAGGTCGAAGGAGCCCTCGGGGAACGTCTCGGCCAGGTCGTGCCGGACCGGGTGGATCCGGTCGGCCGCACCGGCGGCTCCGGCACCTGCGGCCACCCGGTCCAGGGCCGTGGCGGAGACATCGACCGCGGTGACGTCCCAGCCGCGTGCGGCGAGCCAGAACGCGTCACCGCCGTGCCCGCAGCCCAGGTCCAGCGCCGTTCCCGGAAAGGGCGCCAGTACGGGAACGAGTCCGGCCAGGACCGCGTTGGGCCTGGTGCCCCACTGCGGGGGGAGGGCCGCGTAGTGGTTCTCCCAGAAGGATGCGGAGTCGGTGGCGCTGTTCATGGGCACGGCCTCTCTGACGGGGCGGTCCGCGCGGTGCGGCCTGCGGTGAGGACACTGCGCCGTCCACGGCCGGGGTTGCAAAGGTTCATGCTGTTTCGGCATCTTGAAGGGCATGGTCGCCGTGAAGAAGGACGTGCTGGACGCCGTGGGGCCACGCCTGCGGGAGTTGCGGCACAGGCGCGGCCTGACGCTGGCCGAGCTGGCCGAGCGGACCGGGATCAACGGGAGCACCCTGTCCCGCCTCGAAAGCGGCGACCGCAAACCGACCCTGGAGCTGCTGCTGCCGCTCGCGGAGATCTACGCGGTCCCCCTCGACGAACTGGTCGGAGCACCGCGCACCGGCGATCCGCGCATCCATCTCCAGCCGGTCACCCGGGACGGCATGACGTATGTGCCGCTCAGCCGCCCCGGCGGCGTGCAGGCCCACAAACTGCTGATCCCGCCCAGGCCCGGCAACGATCCCGAGCTGAAGACGCACGCCGGTTTCGAGTGGGTCTACGTGCTCGCCGGACGGCTGCGGCTGATCCTGGGCGAGCAGCGCCTGACGCTGAAAGCCGGTGAGGCGGCCGAGTTCGACACCCATGTACCGCACTGGCTCGGCCCCGACGACGACCGGCCCGTGGAGCTGCTCGTACTCTTCGGGCACCAGGGCGAGCGGGCCCACCTCAAGGCCCGGACCGACTGACCCGGCGGCTGCCTCCGCTCGTCCCGAGCTCTTCCTCAGCTCTTCCTCAGCTCTTCCTCAGCTCTTCCTCAGCGCCGGATTCTCAGCGCCGGTCACGTACGCGGCGTGCCCCCCGACGTCAGGATGCGGTGGATCAGACGGGCGCCCGCCCGCGCCGTGCGGTGGTCGACGTCGAGGCCCGGGTTCAGCTCGGCGACATCGACCAGCAGGGGAGCTCCGGCGGCCGCCACTCGGGCGCATACGTGCTCGATGATCTCCATCTGCACGCCGTAGGCGGCCGGGGCGCTGACCCCGGGAGCCGCGCCGGCGGGAAGCACATCGAGGTCGATGCTCAGATGGACGACGTCGCAGCTCGCCAGGAACGCGTCGACGAACCCGTCGACGAGCGGCAGGTCGAACATGCGGCACTGGGTGTCCGGCAGGTACCGCACGCCGAGTTCGTCGGCGGTGCGGAACAACCGCTCGGTGTTGCTCGGCTGGCTCACCCCGAGCACCCAGTAGTTCAGCTCTTCACCGCGCTGCCGCTCGGCGTGTGCCATCTGGAGGAACGGCGTGCCGGAGCTGGGCTGTACGTCGTCGCGCAGGTCGAAGTGGGCGTCGAGGTTGAGCACCCCGAGGCGGCCGCCCTCGCGCACCGCGCGCGTACCGGCCAGCCCGATGTAACTGCCGTAGGCCACCTCATGGCCGCCGCCGAGCACCACCACCGGGTGGCCGCGGTCGACGAGCGGGGTGATCACCTGGCCCAGTCGGTGCTGCCCCTCTTCGAGGTGGCCGTCGGCCACCTCGATGTCGCCGAGGTCCAGCGCCCGGACCGGCCACGGGAGCGCCATGGGCGCGAGGGCGGCGCGCAGTTCACGCGGCCCGTCCGCCGCGCCCTGGCGGCCCTTGTTCCGGCGTACGCCCTCGTCGCTGCGGAAGCCGACGAACGCCACGTCGCCCGGCTCTGCCCGGTCGGGGTCGAGGCCGGTCACATGGTGCCAGCGCAGGTTGTCGGTACCGGGCCCGTCGTCGCGGCCCGTCCAGGGGCGGGGGGCCACATCCACCGTCAACGGCGGTGTGCGGGTCGCCGTCATCGATCGTTCTCCTCGGTCATCGGAATGCGCACCCCGCGGTCGCGCGCCACGGAGGTGGCGTGGTCGTAGCCCGCGTCCACGTGCCGGATGACACCCATGCCGGGGTCGTTGGTGAGCACCCTGGCCAGCTTCTGGGCGGCGAGTTCGGTGCCGTCGGCGATGCAGACCTGGCCCGCGTGGATGGAGCGGCCCATGCCGACGCCGCCACCGTGGTGGATGGAGACCCAGGACGCGCCGGACGAGGTGTTCACCAGGGCGTTGAGCAGCGGCCAGTCGGCGATCGCGTCGGATCCGTCGAGCATCGACTCGGTCTCGCGGTACGGCGAGGCGACGGATCCTGAGTCGAGGTGGTCACGGCCGATGGCGACCGGGGCGGACAGCTCCCCGGAGGCGACCATCTCGTTGAACCGCAGGCCGGCGCGGTGGCGCTCGCCGTAGCCGAGCCAGCAGATACGGGCGGGCAGGCCCTCGAAGGAGACGCGCTCACCGGCCATCTTGAGCCAGCGGTGCAGGTGCTCGTTCTCCGGGAACAGCTCCATGATGGCCTTGTCGGTGGCCTCGATGTCCTTGGGGTCACCGGACAGGGCGGCCCAGCGGAACGGGCCGAGGCCCTCCTCGAACAGCGGGCGGATGTGCGCCGGGACGAAGCCGGGGAAGTCGAAGGCGCGGGTGTAGCCGGCCTTGCGGGCCTCGTCGCGGATGGAGTTGCCGTAGTCGAAGACCTCGGCGCCGGCGTCGAGGAAGCCGACCATGGCCTCGACGTGCCTGGCCATGGAGGCGCGGGAGCGCTCGGTGAAGTCCGCCGGGTCCTTGGCCGCCTGCTCGTGCCACTCCTCCAGGCTCACGCCGACGGGCAGGTAGGCCAGCGGGTCGTGCGCGGAGGTCTGGTCGGTGACGATGTCCATGGGCGCGCCCCGCTCCAGCAGCTCGGGGAACACCTCGGCGGCGTTGCCCGCCAGGCCGATGGACAGTGGTTTGCGGGCGTCGCGGGCCTCGACGGCGAGGCGGAGCGCGTGGTCGATGTCGTCGGCGGCGACGTCGAGGTAGCGGTGGGCGATGCGGCGCTCGATACGGGTGGGGTCGACGTCGACGCAGATCGCGACGCCGTCGTTCATCGTCACGGCGAGCGGCTGGGCGCCGCCCATGCCGCCGAGGCCGGCGGTCAGGGTGATCGTCCCGGCGAGCGTGCCGTTGAACTTCTTGCGGGCGACGGCCCCGAACGTCTCGTAGGTGCCCTGAAGGATGCCCTGGCTGCCGATGTAGATCCAGGAACCGGCCGTCATCTGGCCGTACATGGTCAGGCCGCGCGCCTCCAGGGAGCGGAACTCCTCCCAGTTGGCCCAGTCGCCGACCAGGTTGGAGTTGGCGATCAGCACGCGCGGCGCCCACTCGCTGGTGCGCATGACGCCGACGGGCTTGCCCGACTGCACCAGCAGCGTCTCGTCGTCCTTGAGCGTCTTGAGGGTGCGGACGATGGCGTCGTAGGCGGGCCAGTTACGGGCGGCCTTGCCGGTGCCGCCGTAGACGACCAGGTCCTCCGGGTGCTCGGCGACCTCGGGGTCGAGGTTGTTCATGAGCATCCGCAGAGCGCCCTCCTGCTGCCAGCCGAGGCAGGTCAGTTCGGTGCCGCGGGGCGCGTGGACGGTCCGGGGGCGGGCCTCCGGAGAAACGCTGGTCATGGTGGCTCCTGGGGAAGGGTCTGAGGGGGGAACGCCGGTGATGCGGCACCGGCGTGCGCTCCCATAACAGGCGGCGGGCGGGGCGGGGGCCAGGCCTTCTGTCCCGGATTCTCGGATCCGAGACCGGGAATCCGGCTCACCTATAATTTCTCCGGCGGGGGCCCGGGGGATTTCCCCGGCGGGGACGCGGAGAATTTCCCCGGTGGGGGCGCGGGGACGGACCGGTGACAGGGGATGGTGAGCGGCTTGACCGTGAGGGCTGCGGACCTGGCCCGTCTGTACGGGGAGCGCGCGGCCGGGGCCACCCCGGCGTATCAGCGGATCAAGGACCTGGTGGCGGAGCAGATCCGCAGCGGACGCTGGCGGGAGGGCGACTCGCTGCCGTCGGAGAGCCAGTTCGTCGCCTCGCTCGGGCTGTCCCGGATGACGGTCAACCGCGCGCTGCGCGAACTGGCGGCGCAGGGGCTGATCCGGCGGGTCATGGGCGTCGGCAGCTTCGTGGCCCTGGCCAAGGGCAGTTCGGGCCTTGTCGAGGTGCAGAACATCGCCGAGGAGGTCCGCCGGCGGGGCCACCGCTACGACGCCCAGGTGCTGTCGGTCGGTGCCGAGCCCGCCGATCGCAGGGCCGGCGCCGAGCTGGGGGTCGCCGCGGGGCGGCCCGTCTTCCATTCGCGGGTCGTGCACAGCGAGAACGGCGTGGTCATCCAGCTGGAGGACCGTTACGTCAACCCGGCCTTTGCACCGGGGTACTTGGAGCAGGACTTCACCGCGCGGACTCCGTTCGCCTTCCTCTCCGACGTCGCCCCGCTCGACCACGGGGAGCACATCGTGGAGGCGGTACTGCCCAACGCCGAGGAGTGCGCCCTGCTCGGCGTCGCCCCGTCGGAGCCCTGTCTGCTCATACACCGCCGCACCTGGTCGCGGGGCGCCCTGGTGAGCATCGCGCGCCTGCTGCACCCCGGCTCGCGCTACCGGCTCGAAGGCGCCTTCGAAGCGGAGTGACCCCCGTCCGGCCCCCGGCCGGGAAGACCCGCGCGCGGCGCCGGCTTCGGGCTTTCGGGTGCCCGGCCGGAGACGGCGGACGTCAGCCGGGCCGCGCCCTGCTGGAGAACGTCCCGCACCTCGTCGGGGTCGTGCGGACTGTGGTGCACGTGCCAGGTGCTGCTGAGCGCGGCGACGGGACGCCCGTGGTGGTCGAAGGCCGCCACACCCAGCGAGCGGAAGCCCCGGGAGACCAGCTCGGTCTCCTCCGACCAGCCCCGTTCCCGGTCCCGGGCCAGCAGGTCCAGCAGTTCCGCCAGTGACCGCGGCCCCTTGCCCGTACGGGTGATGAGGTCACCGGGCCGCGGGAAGAGGGCCCGCACCTGCGCTTCGGAGTGGGCCAGGATGGCCCGGCCGTTTGCCGTGAGGTGGGCCGGCAGGCGGACGCCGATGTCGGTGACGAGGTCGACGTCCACATCGCCGGAACGGCCCGCCGACGGGCGCTCCTTGAGCAGGTAGACCGTCTCGGCGCCGTGCAGGATGCCGAGGTGCACGGTCTGGCCGAGCCGGGCGGCGAGGGTGCGCAGCACGGGGCGGGCGAGCCGCTCCAGGGGCTCGTGGCGCAGATAGGCGGAGCCGATCTCGAAGGCGGCCATGCCGAGGCCGTACGCCTGCTCCTTCGGGAGGTAGGTGACGAATCCGCGCTCGGCCAGCACCGCGAGGATGTGGTAGGCGGAGGAGCGCGGGATGTCCATGTCGCGGGCGATGGCGGCGGTCTTCACCGGTCCCGAGCGCCCGGCCAGGTACACCAGGATGTCCAGCGCGCGGCCGACGGCGGGCGATGTGCTCGACGCCGGGCCCTGTGCAGCCCCCTGTTCACTCATTGGATCACCCCTTGACAACACCTGTATATACAGGAATATACAGGGTGCTCCCCACGGTGCGCGGCGCTCAGGGCTCGGAGAGTCCCCACTCCGCCCTACCTCCCCCAAAGGCCCGCACCCCCCATCACCGCTGGTCCCAAGGGAGGACACAGTTGGCTTCCGAAAAAGCGACGCTGAGCCGAGGTCTCACTTCTCGGCACATACGCTTCATCGCACTCGGTTCGGCGATCGGTACCGGACTCTTCTACGGGTCCTCCGAATCCATCAAGGCAGCCGGGCCCGCCGTGCTCCTGGCGTATCTCATCGGCGGCGCCGCCGTCTTCCTCGTCCTGCGGTCGCTCGGCGAGATGGCCGTCAGCTCCCCGTGCGCCGGCTCCTTCGGCGAGTACGCCACGAAACATCTCGGCCCGCTGGCCGGCTTCACCACGGGCTGGACCTACGCCTTCGAGATGGTCATCGTCTGTATCGCGGACATCACCGCGGTCGGCGTCTACATGGGCTTCTGGTTCCCCGGTGTGCCGCGGTGGATCTGGGTGCTGGCCGCCGTCCTCGTCATCGGCGCGCTCAACCTCGTCAGCGTCAAGGTCTTCGGTGAGCTGGAGTTCTGGCTGTCCCTGGTGAAGATCATCGCCATCGTCGCGATGATCCTCGGGGGCATCGCCGTGATCGCCTTCGGTCTCGGCAGCGGGAGCGAACACGTCGGCATATCGAATCTCTGGGACAACGGCGGCTTCTTCGCCCACGGCGCCCACGGCTTCGTCGTCTCCTTCGCCGTGGTCATGTTCGCCTTCGGCGGCACGGAGATCATCGGTGTCACGGCAGGAGAGGCCGACTCCCCGGAGAAGACCATCCCGAGCGCGGTCAACTCGATCCCCGTGCGCATCATCCTGTTCTACGTCCTGACCCTCGCCGTCATCATGTCCGTCAACCCCTGGCAGCACGTCGGCACATCGGGCAGCCCGTTCGTCCAGATCTTCACCGGCGTCGGCCTCAAGTCGGCCGCCACCGTGCTGAACGCCGTCGTCCTCACCGCGGCCCTCTCGGCGATCAACAGCGACATCTTCGCCGCCGGGCGCATGATGTTCGGCCTGGCGGAGCGCGGGCAGGGGCCCGCGGTCATGCGCCGGCTCAGCCGCAACGGCGTGCCGTGGGTGACCACCCTCATCATGATCGGAGCGCTGCTCCTCGGCGTCCTGATGAACTACCTGATGCCGGGCAAGGTCTTCCTGATCATCTCCTCGATCGCCACCTTCGCCACGGTCTGGGTGTGGCTGATGATCCTGCTGACCCAGGTGAAGGCCCGGCGGGACATGCCCGGCGAGGAACAGTCCGCCCTGAAGTTCCCCGTCCCCTGGTGGCCGTACGGACAGATCGCCGCCATCGTCTTCATGGTCGGCGTCCTGGTGGTACTCGGCTTCTACGGGAGCACCCGCATCGCCCTGGTCGTCGGTGTCGTGTGGCTGGCGCTGCTCGCGGGCGTCCACCAGCTCTGGGTGGGTCCGCGCCTCGAAGCCCGCCGGCGCAGTGACGAGGCGGGAGCGCCCGAGCCGGAGACCGTTCCGGCGGGCCGCCGGTAACCGACAGGCGCGCGCCGGGACAGATGTGTCCGGGATCCCAGACTTCACACTGTCTGGGATCCCGGACATATCTGTCCCGCCACCTGTCGCGTCCGGCCTTGACATGCGGCTTCATGGAAGACATGAACATTGTTGTAGGTATCGGCCCTCTCTCCGCCGAAGATGTCGTCGCCGTCGCACGCCACGACGCACGCGTCGAGCTCTCCCCGGAAGCCCTCAAGGAGATCGCGCGCAGCCGCGAGGTGATCGAGAGCCTCGCCGACGACGTGGTCCCCCACTACGGCGTCTCCACCGGCTTCGGCGCGCTGGCCACCCGGCACATCCCCACCGAACTGCGCGCCCAGCTCCAGCGGAGCCTGGTGCGTTCGCACGCCGCCGGTTCCGGCCCCGAGGTGGAGCGCGAGGTGGTGCGCGCCCTCGTCCTGCTGCGGCTGTCGACGCTGGCCACCGGCCGTACGGGAGTGCGCACGGAGACCGCCGAGGCCTACGCGGCGCTGCTCAACGCCGGCCTGACCCCGATCGTGCACGAGTACGGCTCCCTCGGCTGCTCCGGCGACCTCGCGCCGCTGGCACACTGCGCGCTCGCCGTCATGGGCGAGGGCGAGGTGCGGGACGCGCAGGGCGTGCGCAAGCCGGCCGGCGAGGCGCTGGCCGAGGCGGGCCTCACCCCGGTCACCCTGCACGAGAAGGAGGGCCTCGCCCTCATCAACGGCACCGACGGCATGCTCGGCATGCTCGTGCTGGCCGCACACGACCTGCGGAAGCTGCTGCGCACCGCCGACATCGCCGCCGCGATGAGCGTCGAGGGCCAGCTCGGCACCGACGCCGTTTTCGCCGCCGACCTCCAGGCGCTGCGCCCGCACCCGGGCCAGGCCGACAGCGCGGCGAACCTGCGCGCGCTGATGGCCGGTTCCGGCATCGTCGCCAGCCACCGCGGCCCGGAGTGCACCCGCGTGCAGGACGCGTACTCCCTGCGCTGCTCCCCGCAGGTGCACGGCGCGGCCCGCGACACCCTCGCCCACGCCGAGACCGTCGCCTCCCGCGAGCTCGCCAGCGCCGTCGACAACCCGGTGGTGACCCACGACGGACGCGTGGAGTCCAACGGCAACTTCCACGGCGCACCGGTCGCCGCTGTCCTGGACTTCCTCGCCATCTCCGTCGCCGACCTGGCGTCGATCTCCGAGCGGCGCACCGACCGCTTCCTCGACGTGGCCCGCAACCACGGTCTGAACCCGTTCCTCGCCGACGACCCGGGCGTCGACTCCGGCCACATGATCGCGCAGTACACGCAGGCGGCGATCGTCTCCGAGCTCAAGCGGCTGGCCGCGCCCGCCTCGGTCGACTCCATCCCCTCCAGCGCCATGCAGGAGGACCACGTCTCGATGGGCTGGTCCGCCGCCCGCAAGCTGCGCCGCGCCATCGACGGGCTCACCCGCGTCCTCGCCGTCGAGATCTACACCGCTGCGCGCGCGCTCGACCTGCGGGCCCCGCTGACCCCGGCGCCCGGGACGGCCGCGGTGCTCGGCGCACTGCGCCAGACCGTCGAGGGCCCCGGCCCCGACCGCTGGCTCGCCCCCGAGATCGAGGCGTCCGTGCGCTATGTCGCCGACGGCGCCGCTGTGGCCGCCGCGGAGTCGGCTGTCGGCCGGCTCAGCTGACCGCGTCCGGCCGGTCCGTTCCGTACGGCAGCACCCGTACGGTCCGGACCGGCCGGCCCCCATACGAAGGGCCGGCGCGCCCGGTGGTGCTCAAACGCCGCGCGCCGGCCCTTCTTCCACGCCCGGTGGCGCCTCCAGCACGCCGCCCACCCGGCGGGTCAGCTCCCGGGCGGTACGGGAGACGTGGCCCGCGATCCGCTCCCGCTCCTCCGGGCCCACCGCGGCGCCGGGGAAGGTGACCGCGACGCCCGCGATGGGGTGAGCACTGTGGTCGAGCACGGCGGCGGCGACGGAGGAGAAGCCGCGGGTGACCTCCCCCTCCTCCGTCGCGTAACCACGACGCCGCACCCCGACCAGCAGGTTGTGGAGCGCCGACAGCGAGTTCGGCCCGGTCTCGTTACGGGAGACGAACGCCGACGCGTCGGGGAAGAGCGCCCGCACCTGCGCCCGGGACAGCCGCGCGAGCACGGCACGGCCGCTGGCGGTGAGGTGGGCCGGCAGGCGCACCCCCACATCGCTGACCAGCGGCGCCCGGCCCGGCGCGCGCTCCTCGATCACATACAGGACCTCGCGCCCGTGCAGCAGCGCGAGGTGCGCGTTGTGCCCGGTGCGGTCGACGAGCTGCGCGAGCGGCAGCCGGGCCAGCCGCTCGAAGGGGGCCTGCCTGCTGTAACCCGACGCGAGCTCGAAGGCGCTGACACCCAGCCCGTAACGGCGCTCCTCCGGCAGGTGGGCGACGAAGTCCTCGCGGGCGAGGGTGTCGAGCAGGTGGTACGTCGTCGACCGGGGCAGCCCGACATCGCGGCTGATGGCGGCGGCGGGCACCGGGCCCGCCTGACGTGCGAGATAGCGCAGGATCGCCAACACCTGGGCGGCGGCGGGCACAGTGGACATATCGCGAGCGTACGCGCGCCGAGTGCAGCCGCCGTGACCACAACCGCAACGTGTCTCGGATGCCAGACGGTAGGTACTCGGCCGCCGTGGCGGTACGGCCTCCGCCTGGGGCTACATGGAGACATGGCACATGCGACCACCACCCTCGTCACGAACATCGGCAGCCTCGTCACCAACGATCCCTCGCTCGGTGCAGGACCCCTGGGGCTGCTCCGCGACGCCGCCGTCCTGATCGAGGGCACGGACATCGCCTGGGTCGGGCCCGCCGGCACGGCGCCGGCGGCGGACCACCGCGTCGACGCAGAGGGGCGCGCCGTCATCCCCGGCTTCGTCGACTCGCACAACCACCTGATCTTCGCGGGCGACCGCACCGAGGAGTTCAACGCCCGTATGTCGGGCCGCTCCTACACCGCCGGTGGCATCCGCACCACCGTCGCCGCCACCCGCGAGGCGAGCGACGACGCGCTGAGCGCCAACCTCGCCCGCTACCTCACCGAGGCGCTCCGGCAGGGAACGACCACGCTGGAGACGAAGTCCGGTTACGGCCTCACCCCCGAGCAGGAGGCCCGCGCGCTGCGGGTGGCGAGGGAGCACACGGACGAGGTGACGTTCCTGGGTGCGCACATCGTCGCGCCCGAGTACGCCGACGACCCCGCCGGGTACGTCGATCTGGTCACCGGACCGATGCTGGACGCGTGCGCCCCGTACGCCCGCTGGATCGACGTGTTCTGCGAGAAGGGCGCCTTCGACGGCGACCAGGCCCGCGCGATCCTCACCGCCGGCCTGGCCAAGGGCCTCCTCCCCCGGGTCCATGCCAACCAGCTCTCCTACGGGCCCGGTGTCCAGCTCGCCGTCGAACTCGGAGCGGCCTCGGCCGACCACTGCACGCATCTCACCGACGCCGACGTCGACGCCCTCGCCCACGGCACCACCGTCGCCACACTGCTGCCCGGCTGCGAGTTCTCCACCCGCGCCACCTACCCCGACGCCCGACGGCTCCTCGACGCGGGCGCCACCGTCGCCCTGTCCACCGACTGCAACCCCGGCTCCTCCTTCACCAGCTCGATGCCCTTCTGTATCGCCATCGCCGTACGGGAGATGGGCATGACCCCCGACGAGGCCCTCTGGGCCGCCACCGCCGGCGGCGCCCGGGCCCTGCGCCGCGACGAAATCGGCCGCCTCGCACCCGGCGCCCGCGCCGACCTCGCCCTCCTCGACGCCCCCTCCCATGTCCACCTCGCCTACCGGCCCGGGGTACCCCTGGTCTCCGCCGTGTGGCAGGCGGGCCGGCGCCACCCGGACGCCTCGTGAGCGGCAGACCGCGGCGAGCCGCACGACCTCACCCGAAGGGAACCACTCAGATGGGCGACCAGGCCGCCGGCCCGGCAGCCGCGAACGCCGGTACGCACGCGGGGAATTCACCGGCGCCGGCCGTGAACGCCATTACGCGCTCAGGGGATTCACCGGCAGCCGACCAACCGGACACCGATCCGCCGACGGCCGCCGACCAGCCGGACACCGGCACCGGCACCGGCACCGGCACGGGTCCGCTGACGGCCACCGTCCACAACAGCGTCCGCCAGTTGCGTGCCGACGCCTGGAGCTCACTGGGCGAACTCACGCACCGGCCGCCCGGCGAACAGGACGCCGGGCGCCTGGAGGAGCTGTTCCAGCTGCTCACCCCGATCGAGAACTGCTGGGCCTTCCCCGGCAAGGCCGGCCTCGCCGAACTGCGCCGGCTGCACGAGACGGGCGACCACCGGAGGCTGTCACAGCGCGCGGAGGAACTGAACCGGGCGCTGAGCACCGGCTCCTACCACCACACCCCCTCCCCCCTGGCCCCGCACGACGGACCGGCGGAGGCCGACGGCACAGCGGGGTACGACCCGGGCGCGGCGGCATCGAAGCCGTACTTCGAGGTCCTGGTCGTCGGCGAACTCGACGACCAGGAGGAACAGGCGCTGCGCGACGAACTGCGCCGGCAGCGCCGTGACGAGGACGAGTTCGTCTACAGCCTCGTCATCTCCCCCAGCTTCGAGGACGCGGTCGTCACCGCGCTGGTCAACTCCAGCGTGCAGGCCGTCGTCATCCGCCACCGCTTCGCCGACCGGTCCGCGCACGACCTGCACGTACTGCGGCGCTTCTTCGAGGGCGACGCCGGGCAGCACATCCCGTGCGGCCGACAGCCCGAGCAGCGGGCGCAGTTGCTCGGCGACCGGTTGCTCGCGCTCCGGCCTGAACTGGACCTCTATCTGATGACGGAGGCCTCGGTCGAGCGGACAGCGGGTTCGCTCAGCCGCCGCTTCGCCCGGGTCTTCCACGCCCGCGAGGGCCTGCTCGAACTGCACCTGTCCATCCTGCACGGCATCGGCGAGCGGTACCGCGCGCCCTTCTTCACCGCGCTGCGGGCCCACAGCCGACGGCCCTCCGGTGTCTTCCACGCCCTGCCCATCTCGCGCGGCACCTCCGTGGTCACCTCGCACTGGATCCCGGAGATGGCCCGCTTCTACGGCCTCAACATCTTCCTCGCCGAGACCTCCGCCACCTCCGGCGGCCTGGACTCGCTCCTTGAGCCGACCGGACCGCTGCGTGAGGCCCAGGACCTGGCGGCCCGTGCGTTCGGCGCACGGCAGACGTACTTCGTCACCAACGGCACCTCCACCGCCAACAAGGTCGTCGTCCAGGCCCTGGTGCGGCCCGGCGACGTCGTGCTCGTGGACCGCAACTGCCACAAGTCCCACCACTACGGGCTGATGCTGGCCGGCGCCCATGTCGTCTACCTCGACGCGTACCCGCTCGACCAGTACGGAATGTACGGCGCCGTGCCGATCGAGGAGATCAAGCGGAAGCTGCTGATGCTGCGGCGCGAGGGCCTGCTGGACCGCGTCAAGCTGCTCCTCCTCACCAACTGCACCTTCGACGGAATCGTCTACAACCCCTCCCGGGTGATGGAGGAATGCCTGGCGCTCAAGCCGGACCTGGCGTTCCTCTGGGACGAGGCGTGGTTCGCCTTCGCCCGCTTCCACCCCGTCTACCGGCGCCGCACCGCGATGGCCGCGGCCCGCGAGCTGACCGACCGCTACCGGAGCGCGGACTACGCCCAGCGGTACGCCGCGCACCGCCGGGAGCTGGGCGCTGAACCGGACGAGGAGACCCTGCTCAGCAGCCGGCTGATGCCTGACCCGGACACCGTGCGGGTCCGGGTGTACGCCACCCAGTCCACGCACAAGACGCTCACCTCACTGCGCCAGGGGTCGATGATCCACGTCTTCGACCAGGAGTTCCGGCACAAGGTCGCGGAGACCTTCCGCGAGGCGTACATGACGCACACCTCGACCTCGCCCAACTACCAGATCCTCGCCTCCCTCGACCTCGGCCGCCGGCAGGCCGAGCTGGAGGGTTTCGAACTCGTACAGAAGCAGCTGGAGCAGGCGGGGGTGCTGCGGGACGCGATCGACCAGCATCCGCTGCTGAGTCGCTACCTGCACTTCCTCACCACACCCGAGCTGGTCCCCGCCCGGTTCCGTTCCTCCGGCGTGGAGCAGCCCCTGCGGACCGGGCTCGCCCGGATGTCCGCCGCCTGGCAGGACGACGAGTTCGTCCTCGACCCCACCCGGGCGACGCTGCACATCGGCCGCACCGGGATCGACGGCGACACCTTCAAGCACGAGCACCTCATGGACCGGTACGGCGTCCAGGTCAACAAGACCACCCGGAACACGCTGCTGTTCATGACCACCATCGGCACCACGCGCAGCGCGGTCGCCTATCTCATCGAGGTCCTCGTGAAGATCGTCGAGGAACTCCGGGAGAACATCGAGGAGATGAACCCGCGCGAGCGGGCCGTGCACCGCAGGCGGAGGGCGGCTCTCAACGACCCTTCGGCCGCGCTGCCGGACTTCAGCGAGTTCCACGCCGCTTTCCGTCCGGGTGTGCACACCCCGGAGGGCGACCTGCGGACCGCGTTCTTCCTCGCCTACGACGACACCCAGTGCGAGTACCTGCCGTCGCACGAGGTCGGCGAGGCCGTCGCCGGGGGCCGCGAGGTCGTCTCGGCCACCTTCGTCACCCCGTACCCGCCGGGCTTCCCCGTGCTGGTACCCGGACAGGTGATCAACAAGGAGGTGCTGCGGTACATGGAAGCCCTCGACACCCGCGAGATCCACGGATACCGGCCTGACACCGGTTACCGGGTCTTCACCGAAGCCGCGCTGAAGGAGCAGACCGCACTCTCCGGTCAATTGAGGGAGAACAGGGGCCGGTTGACAGCGCGCGGGACGGCCGGAGCAGCGGCAGCAGACACCGGCACAGGTCCGAGCACCGGCACCGGCACAGGTACCGGAACGGGTACCGGCACACGAGGAAGTGAACGAGCGTGACCGCAGAAGCGAGCATGACCAGGGAGTCCGCGGAGCCCGGAGTCTCCGGAGCGTCCACCGTGCCCGGAGGGTGGAGCGTGCTCCGGGCGCACGACCGGTCCGCGGCGCCCTGGAAGAACGGCGGTGGCATCACCCGCGAGGTGGCCGCCGGCCCTGCCGGGGCCGGACTGGACGACTTCTCCTGGCGGGTGAGTCTGGCCGAGGTCGGGCAGGGCGGACCGTTCTCCTCCTTCAGCGGTGTCGACCGGGTCATCACCCTCGTTGAGGGGCCGGGGATGGAGCTCACGGTCGACGGGGCCCCGCACACGATCGCCGCACCGCACCAGCCCTTCGCCTTTCCGGGCGACGCGATGACCACCTGCCGGCTGCTCGGCGGTCCCATCGGCGACCTCAACGTGATGACGCGGCGCACCAGGGCGACGGCTCATGTCCGCATGGCCCACGAGGACTTCTCCCCCGCGCCCCGCAGTGGAGAGCTGGTCCTGGTGATCGCCCTGCTGGGCACGGTGGCCTTCGAGGAGCCGGGTGTGGTCCTCGACCGGCTGGACGCGGCCGTGCTCTCCGGCCAGGACGTCGGCGCGGTGCCTGTTGAAGAGCCGGTGCGTGTCGAAAGGGAGGTGCCTGCCCAAGGGACGGTGCGTGTCGAAGGGACGGCGGCGGTCATCACCCTGACCCCGGTCCCCCGCTCACCCGGCCTGTGACCGGTGGAACACAGGGGCACGAGCCCATCCGACGGGGGACGGAACGGCCGTGCCGGCACTCCAGCGGGCTGACGCCCCGAGCCCCGTAGCCACCCGGCTACGGCAGTTACTGGAAGGCTGCCGGCTGACTCCCGCCCGGCGTCGCATCGCGCACAGTATGCTGCGCCGCCCGGACGACGTACCGTTCCTCTCCAGCATCGCGCTGGCCGAGCTGGCGGGCGTCAGTCAGCCGTCCGTCACCCGGTTCGCCGTAGCTCTGGGCTTCGACGGCTACCCGGCCCTGCGCCGCCACCTGCGGGAGATCGCCACCGCCGGGCCGGGGCCGGCCGCCGCCCCGGCGAACGCCTACCAGAAGCTGGTCCAGGCCGAGATCGACAACCTCCGCGACCTGTCCACGGCGCTCACCGACCCGGCGTCCGTCGTCCGCGCGGCCCACCTGCTCGCCGCCTCGCACCCGCTGCTGGTTCTGGGTCTGCGGGCCGCCGCCGCCCAGGCCGGCGACTTCGCCCATGCCGCCCGTACGGTGCACCCCGACATCCGGCTGCTCGACGAGGGCGGCACCACGCTGACCAACCGTGTCGACGACGCCGTACGGGTCGGCGCATCGGCCCTGCTGTGCTTCGCCATGCCCCGGCACCCGCACGAGGTCGTCGAGGCCCTCGCCTACGCGCGGGGGGCGGGCCTGACCATCGTCACCGTCACCGACAGCTCCTTCGCGCCGGTCGCCGCCCACACCGACATCCTCCTGCCCGTCGGAACGGCACGCCGCTTCGACACCGTCTGCGCCCCGGTGCTGCTCGGCCGCCTCCTCGTGCGGGCCGCCCGCCACGGAGGTACTGGCGCTGCGGGAACCGAGCCGCCGTAGACGTTCTCCGGAGTGACCGTGTCGATCACCCCGGAAACAGGACAGAACTGGACCTGGTGCCTTGACCGGCACCGGGCGGCTGCCCGGCGAGGGCACCCGCCCGGCACTATGGTGGAGGTCACGGGCGGTGTCAGGCGCTGAGGCAGGCTGGGCATGACGGATGCGGCGATCGACTACGCGGCGGTGCTCCAGGCACTGCCCAGCATGGTGGCACTGCTGACCCCCGAGCTGGTGTACGTGGACGCGAACGAGGAGTACCTCCGCGGCTCCGGACGCAGCCGCGAGCAGCTGATCGGCCGGTACCTGTTCGACGTGTTCCCCGACAACCCCCACGACCCCGGCGCCAGCGGTGCACGGAACCTGTATGCCTCGCTCCAGCGGGTCCTGAGCACGGGTGAGCGCGACACCATGGCCCTGCAACGCTACGACGTCCAGTCCACGGAGCGGCCCAGCGAGTGGGAGGAACGCTACTGGAGCCCGGTCAACGCCCCGATCCTCGGCCCCGACGGCCAGGTCGTCCTGCTGGTGCACCGGGTGGAGGAGGTCACCCAGCTCATCAAGGCCCGCGGCGGCGCCGACGGCAGCCGGACCCGGGCCCTGGAGGCCGAGCTCTACACCCGGGCCCGGGAACTGCAGGAGGTCAACGAACGTCTGCGCCGGGCCCACGCCCACGAGCGTGAGGTCGCCCTCGCCCTGCAGAAGGCCATGCTGCCCGCCCCTGCCGATGTGGGCCACCACCGGGCCGCCGTGCGCTACCAGCCGGCCGTCGGCTCCTTGAACGTGTGCGGCGACTGGTACGACCTGGTCGATCTGCCCGGCGACCGGATCGGTGTCTCCGTCGGCGACGTCGTGGGCCACGGTCTGCGCGCCGCCGGCGTCATGGGCCTGCTGCGAAGCGCGCTGAGCGCGGCGTCCCGGGTCGCCGGCGGGCCCGCTCAGGCCCTGGAAGTCCTCGGGCTGTACGCCCGCTCCGTCGAAGGCGCCGAGTCCACCACCGCCGTCGAGACCTGCATCGACTGGGATACCCACACCCTCACCTACAGCAGCGCCGGCCACCCGCCGCCCGCCCTGCTGCGCGCCCACGGCGGCGTCGAGTTCCTCGACCAGGCCACCGACCCCCCGTTGGGCGCGCGCCCCGACCACACCCCCCGGCCCGAGGCCAGCACCGGCTTCACGGAAGGCGACACCCTCGTCCTCTACACCGACGGACTCATCGAACGTCGCCACGAAGACATCGATACGGGCATCGCCCGCCTCGCCCATGCCCTCACCCGCCACCGGGGCGCCGACCCCGAAGCCCTCGCCGACGCGATCCTCCTCGACCTCCTCCCACCCGACGGCGCCATCGACGACACAGCCCTCGTCATCGTCCGGCTCTGAGCCCGCCCCGGCACCGAGCAGGCCCAACACGGCGATCCTCATGGGTTCAGCGATCCTCATGGGTTCAGTACGGGCAGACCTACACCTCCACCTGGACCGACGTGCGCCCGTACACCTGCTTGCCGAGCCACTGACCGCCGTCCAGCGTCAGACACTCGCCGGTCACGTACGCGGCCCTGTCGCCCAGCAGGAACAGCGCCGCGTCCGCGATCTCCGCCGGGTCGGCGAACCGGCCCGCCGGGACCGTCTCCAGCACCCCGGCGCGCGCCTCGTCCGTCGCCCACAACGCCGCGCCCGCCCCCTCCGTCTCGGTCGGCCCGGGGGCGACACAGTTGAGGCGGATACCCAGCGGTGCGAGCTCGACCGCCAGGGTGCGCGTCATGGCCAGCACGCCCGCCTTCGCCGCTGCCGAGTGGACGGTCCCCGGGTGCCCGTGCCAGGCGTAACTGGCGATCACCGAAAGCACCGAGCCGCCGGTGCCCTGCTCGCGGAGTCGGCGGGCGACGGCGCGTGTGCAGTAGTACGAGCCGTTGAGGACGATGTCGACCACCGCTCGCCAGCCGTTCGGGCTCATATCGATGCCGGGCACCACGAAGTTGCCGGCCGCGTTGTTGACCAGGCCGTCCACCGGGCCGAAGTGGTCGACGGCGGCGGCCACGAGGGCGTCGACGGCTTCCGGGTCGCGGACGTCCGTCGGTACGGCGAGGGCCCGGCCGCCCTTCGCCTCGGCGAGTGCGACGGTCTCGGCCAGCCGTTCGGGCGTGCGGCCCGCGACGACGACCTGCGCGCCCCGGTCGCTCAGGGCCAGCGCGACGGCCCGGCCGATGCCGCTGCCGCCACCGGTCACGATGTACGTACGACCGGAGAACTCGCCCGCTTCTAGGGACTGTTCGCGCCGCGCGGGCTGTTCACGGCGCTCGGGGCTCGTACCGGAATTCATGCCAGGACTCCATGTGCGTCGAGGGCGATCGCGCCGCCCGGGTGGACGAGCAGCGGATTGACTTCGAGCTCGGCGAGCTCGGGGTGTTCGACCGCGGCACGCGCGAGCGCGCAGAGCGCGCCGGCGGCCGCGTCGAGGTGGGCGGCGGGGGCGCCCCGCCAGCCGGTGAGCAGTGGTGCGTGGCGCAGCGCGAGCAGCAGTTCGCGGGCCCTCCCGGGGGTGAGGGGCGCCATGGCGAGAACGGTGTCGGCGAGCAGTTCGGCGGTGACCCCGCCGATGCCGACCATGGCAACGGGTCCGAAGGCCGGATCGCGGCGTACGCCCGCGATGAGCTCGACCGCGTACGGAGGACGGGCCATCGCCTCCACGGCATAGCGGTCGGCGCCGGTCGCCTCCCGCATCCGGGCGAACGCCCTCCGCAGCGCCGCTTCGTCGTCGATACCGAGGGCCACCCCGCCCGCCTCGGTCTTGTGCGCCAGGCCCATCGCCTTGAGCACGAGCGGATATCCGGTGCGGTGCGCCGCGTCGGCCGCCTCGTCCACCATGCTGACGAACTCCGCCGCCGGGAAGACCATCCCGTAGGAGCAGAGCAGCCCACGGACGGTCTGATAACCCCCGTCGGGAACCCGGTGCGGAGCGGTGCCGATCGGCAGGGGCGACGGGGGCTGCGGCAGTCCGGTCCGTCGCAGCCGGTCCGTGGCCGCGAGCGCGGTCGCCGCCTGCTCGATTCGCTCGTACACCGGGACGCCGTGCTGCCGCAGGACGGCGAGGGCCGGGGTGTCGCGGGCCATGGTGTGCACGACGAGCGTACGTCCGGACTCCCGTACCGCAGCGGCCAGTTCGCGGGCGACATCGCACTCGCGGGCCGCCTGGGCGGGGTTGGCGGTGGCGTAGTCGCCGAAGTAGCCGGTGAGGACGGTGGCGTCGGCTTCGCCCGCGAGGAGCAGAGACCGGGCGATACGGGCGTAGTTGCCGATGTCCGACTCACCGGCGCCCGCGAGGTCGACGGGATTTCCGCAGCCGCCGCCCGGGGGCAGATACGCGCCGACGGCCGCCTGTGTCGCGGCGGAGAGCGCGGGCACCTCAAGACCGCTCGCGCTCAACGCATCGGCAGCCAGGGCCCCTTGTCCCCCGCTGTCCCCGACAACGGCTATCCGGGCCGCCCCTCCTCCGGGGACCGGCCCCCCGGAGCCCGGCCGGGCCCCCGCCGCCAGCAGGCACAGTGCGACGTCGACCAGTTCCCCTGCCGTGTCGAGCAGGAGCGCACCCGAGTCCCGGCACACCGCCGCCACCACCGCGCGGGCGCTGACCAGGGCACCGGTGTGCGAGGCTGCGGCACGGCCGGACGCCTCACTGCGGCCGACGGTCAGCAACAGCACCGGTTTGCCCGCCGCGTGGGCTACGGCGAGGGTACGGGCGAGCCGGCGCCCGTCCCGGAAGTCCTCCACGTACGCGGCGATCACACGGGTCGCGTCGTGCGCGATCAGGGAGTCGAGCGCGTCCGCCGCATCGATGTCCCGCTGGTTTCCGAGCGACACGAAGCGGGAGAAGCCCTGTCCCGCGCGGGCCAGCAGCCGGCCGATCTCCAGGGCGAGATTGCCGCTCTGCGACACCAGACCGACCTGGCCGGACGGGAAGTCGCCCCAGCTCAGCCGGAGTTCGCTCGTCGTGTCGACCACACCCATGCAGTTGGGACCGAGGAGCCGGGCCCCGTGGGCGGTGACGAGCGAGGCGAGTCCGCGCTCGGCATCGGCCGCCGAGTCGGCCGGATCTACCGCATCCGCTGCACCGCCACCCGTACCGAATCCCGCTCCTCCGGAGGTGATCACGGTGAAGCAGCGGGCTCCGATGGACAGCCCCTCGGCCACCACCCCCCGCACCTGCGGGGGCGGCACCGCCACCACGATGTGCTCAGGGGCCACGGGCAGCGACGCGAGGCCGGGCAGGAACGGCACCCCGTCGAGGACGCCGCCGCGCCGGTTCACCAGCTGAACGGTGCGGCGGTGGCGCCCGGCGAGTGCGCCGGACGCGAGCCAGTAGCCCCACTTCTCCGGGTTGCCCGAGGCCCCGACGACGGCGACGGACTCCGGGTCGAACAGCACACGGAGAGCGTCGGTCGTCACCATGCGTTCTGTGGTCATCCGTACCACCCGAAGCGCTCGGCGATCACCGGCAGCCGGTCCGCGACGATCGCGTGGGCGGCCGCGCGCGGCGTCGTACCGTCGGCCTCCGACCGGGCCAGCATCTGGTCGATGAGGGACCGCATCGACCGGCGGATGTGGGCGAACGCCTCGTCCGCGTCGGCGCCGATGTCACCGAACAGCGTCCACCACCACCACGCGTTCGTGGCGGAGTTGACGACCACGTCGGGCAGTACGGCGATGCCGCGCTCCGCGAGCAGGAGCTCCGCACCGGGCAGCACCGGCATATTGGCGGCTTCGACGATCCAACGCGCCGTGATCTGCGCCTGGTTGGCGGTGTCGATGGCATAGGAGACGGCAGCCGGAACGAGCACCTCGGCGTCCACTGAGAGCCAGGCGTCGCTTCCCGGCAGCTCCGCATCACCGGGTCCGAGAGCGGTCCGGTCGACTGCCCCGTACGAGTCCCGCGCGAGCAGCAGCGCCTCCACGTCGAGCCCGTCGGGGTTGGCGATGGTGCCCTTGATGTCGGCCACGGCCACGATCCGCAGACCGGCAGCGGCGAGGAAACGCGCGGTGGCCCCGCCCATCGTGCCGAGCCCCTGTACGGAAACCCGCGTCCCCTCGTACGGGACGCCCGCGCGGTCCAGAACCGCGAGCACCGACTCGGCCACGCCGCAGCCGCCCGCCAGTTCGTCCAGGCCGATGCCCTCCACCTCGACCGCGAAGGCGTCCGCCAGCCGCTGCCGGGCCGTCGACTCGTCGTCGAGCAGCGGATAGACGGCCTGGATGGAGGAGACGAGGCCGGCCTCGGTGGCGGCCTTGTCCACGATGTCCTGGCTCAGCCCCAGATCCTCGCCGGTGGTCCAGAACCTCTCGATGTACGGCCGCACGGCCCGCAGGTACCGCACCAGGATGCCGTACGCCTCGGGGCTCCGGGGATCGCAGTCGATGCCGCCCTTGGCCCCGCCCAGCGGGATGTAACGGGCTGTCGGGTCATCGCTGTTGAAGTGCAGGGCCTCCTTCATGGTCATGCCCCGGGCCAGCCCCGCGACCTCGTCGAGGGTGCAGCCCTTGCGCATCCGCAGGCCACCGCTGGACACACCGCGCACCAGCCGGTCGACCACCAAGTGGCCTGTGCGGCCGGTGACATGGTCGGTCCAGGTCAGCGAGATCAGCGGGGCAGCGGGGGTGGAAGAGGTGAGGGAGGTGGTGGTACGGCTCGGCTGGGTGGTCATCGGGGGGTCTCCTCCGGAACGGTGATCAGGGTCGGGCCCGGCGCGGTCAGCGCCCGGGTCAGCGCGTCGGCCAGCTCCTCGGGCGAGTGGGCGCGCTCGCCGTAACCGCCGTAGGCGCGGGCGAGGGCGGGCAGGTCGACAGACGGAAGGTCGACGGCGGTGGGGGTGTCGCCACGGGCGGTCATCTCGTCGCGGATCTCGCCGTAACCGCCGTTGTCGAACACCACGACGGGCAGCGGAAGCCTCAGTTGTGCGGCGATGGCCAGCTCCTGGACGGAGAACTGCAGGCCGCCGTCGCCGCTGAGAGCGACGACCTGCCGGCCCGGGCAGGCGGTCTTCGCGCCGATCGCGGCCGGCAGGGCGTAGCCGAGCGTGCCGAACCCGGTGGGATGCAGATAGCGGCCCTCGGGACCGACCGGCAGATGCGGCAGCGCACCGTAGTAGCAGCATTGGGCGCTGTCGGAGGTGATGACGGCGTCGGGGGCGAGCACCCGGCGGACGGCCCGCAGATAGGGAACCCAGCGGGCATCCCGGACACGGGTCTCGTCATCGCGGGCGACGCGCAGGGCGGCGACGGTGCGGGCGGCGTCCCCCTCCGGCAACACGGACGGCGACACGGACGGCGACACGGACGGCGACACGGACGGCGACACGGACGGCAACCGCTCGGCAGCGGTCGCGGCGGCAGCAGTCGCGGCAGCGCCGGTCGCGGCGGCAGCGGTCGCGGCGGCAGCGGTCGCGCCGGCGGCTCCACCCCTGTCCGTACCGGTCGCGGCGGCTCCACCACTCGCCCGTAGCGCGTCGATCACGGCGCCCACCGTCGCGCGGGCGTCGCCCACCAGGGGATGGCCGGCGGCCGGCTCCGCGTACATCTGGGCCGGGTCGACGTCGATCCGGATCAGGGTGCCGTTCAGTTTCAGGGGAGCCGACCACAGGTCCGACTCGGCCAGCTCCGTGCCGACGGCGACGACGGCGTCGCGGTCCGCCAGCCACTTCTGGACGGCCGGGCTGTGCAGTGACACCCCCACCGACAGGGGATGCGTCTCGGCGACGATTCCCTTGCCGTTCGCGGTGGTTAGCACCGGGGCGCCCAGTTCCTCGGCGAGCGCCAGACACTCCTCGCCGGCGCCGCGCGCACCGCCGCCGAGCACGATCGCCGGGTGCCGCGCCGTGCGCAAGGCGTCCGCCGCCCGGTCCACCTCGGCGCACGGTGGAACCGCCGGCGCGGCGGGCGGGGCAAGCCGGATCCCGCTCACCGGTTCGGCGGCCTCCAGCAGGTCGAGCGGTATCTCGATGTGCGCGGGCCGCGGCCGGCCCGAGGTGAACAGCGCGAATGCCCGCGCCACGGCCGCACCGATCTCGTCGACCGACGACACCCGGTGGCTGAAGGCGGCGACACCGCGCATCGCGTCCGTCTGGCTGCGCATTTCGTGCAGCAGCCCGTTGGACAGCCGGGGATGCCGCAGCGGCATCCCGGGCGAGACGACGAGCAGCGGCACGCTGTCCGAGTACGCCTGCCCGACTGCGGCCGCGATGTTCAGCAACGCGGGCCCGGTGGTGGTGATCGCGACCCCGGGCCGGCCGCTCACCCGGGCGTACGCGTCCGCCGCGTAACCCGCTCCCTGTTCGTGACGGGGTGTCACGTTCCCGATGTCGTACCGCCGCAGATGCCGGTAGATCTCCAGATTGTGGGTGCCTGGGATGCCGAAGACCTCCCGTACGCCGTGCGCCACAAGGGATCTGACGATCGCCTCGCCTCCGGACATCGCCGGCTCGGGGCCGAAACGCTCAGGAGCGCCGGGGCGGTCCGCGTCGCCGGGGACGCGGGGTGCGCTGTGCTCGCCCATCTCACATCCCCCGCGAGATCACGAGGCGCATGATGTCCGATGTGCCTTCCTCGATCTCCTCCAGCTTGGCGTCGCGCATCCACTGCTCCACCGGGTACTCGCGGGAGTAGCCCCAGCCACCGAGCGTCTGGACCGCCGCCCAGGTGCAGTACGCGGCGGTCTCCGATGCGGTCAGCTTGGCCATGGCCGCCTCCGCAGTGGCGTCCAGGCCGGCGTCCAGCCGCTTCGCGGCCCGCCAGGTCATGAGCCGCGCCTGCTCGACACGCGTACGCATGTCCGCGAGGCGGAAGGCCACCGCCTGGTGTTCGATGACCGGCCTGCCGAACTGCTGGCGGGTCTTCGCGTAGTCGCGGGCGTACTCGTATGCGGCCCTGGCCACACCGGTCGCGGCGGCGCCCAGCACGGTGCGGGAGATGTCGAAGGTGCGCATGAGGCCGTGGAAGCCCTGCCCCTCCGCGCCGAGCCGGTCCGACTCGGGCACGAACGCGTCGCTGAAGAAGATCTCCCGGCAGACGATGGCGCGCTGGCCCATCTTCCGCATCGGTTCACCGAAGCTGACCCCCGCGGTGTCCTTGCGGAGCAGGAAGGCGGTGACGCCCCGGGAGCGCTGAGCCGGGTCGGTCTTGGCGAACACCACGTACTGCTCGGCCTCTCCGGCGTTGGAGATCCACGCCTTCTGACCGTTCAGCAGATACCCGGCGTCCGTGCGCGTCGCCGTCGTCGCGATGGACGCCGCGTCGGACCCCGAGCCCGGCTCGGTGACGGCCAGCGAGGTCATCGGGGTGTCAGGACCGGCCAGCGGGGTGAGCCAGTCGCACTGCTGCTGTTCGGTGCCGAGTGCGAGGAGGGGGTCGGCGAAGAAGCCGTTGGAGCAGAGCAGGTTGCCGATGCCCAGATCACCGACACACAGCTCTTCCTGGACCAGACACTGGGTGAAGACGTCGGTGAATCCGCCGCCCCCGTACTCCTCGGGAAGCATGAAGCCGGTGATCCCGACCTTGGCGGCCTTGCGCCACAGATCCCAGGGCGTCTCGACATCGGCTTCGTCCACGGCGCGCGCCCTCGGGCGGATCTCCTCGCGCGCGAAGGTCCGGGTGAGTTCGACGATGTCGCGCTGATCGACGGTGAGCGGGACCAGTTCGGCCGGCAGCTCGGACATGGTGCCTCCAGACAGAGACGGCAGCAGAAGGGATTTACTGAACCGTCAGTCAGTATCTGGAGGCACGAGCGACCCTGTCAACGAGTGCGCTACTGAATCATCGATCAGTTACTACGGGAGGGCGCACGAGGCCGCCCGCCACCGAAGAGGACGGCGGGTGAGGCGGGTGGCCAGTGACCCGCCACCCACCACCAGTCACCAGCGGCCGGCGGCCAGCGGTCAGCGGCAGATGAAGCGGATCGAACCGGCCGCGTCAGGAGCGAGCAGCACCGTTGCCGCGGCCGGTGACGCCGGGCCGGGAGTTCAGTGACCACATGTGTGTGCACCGCGGGCACTGGAGGTGGGCGACCGGCCCCTTGTTGGAGATCAGATAGCGCCAGTGCTCGAAGCAGTTGCGGCGGCTCGCGCAGGTCGCGCAGTGGCGGGCGTCATCACAGACGGGGCAGGCCACCCAGGCGCGACGGCTGGAATCCGCCTGCGGATCAATGGGCAGCCGCACGGCCCGGCTCCTCCCCCGGCAGGACACCGGCCGCGACCAGCATGTCGTAGGCGCGCTGCTGCTCCGCATCCAGGCCCGAGTAGAGAAGGGCGTACGCCTCGTCCTCACCCCGGAGGGCCTCCACCGGGTCCCACTCGGGCCCGAGCGCAGCCACGACCTCGGCCCGTCGCCGGGATTCGTCGAAGGTCAGGTCCATCGTGAAGGGGGTGAGGTCGGTGGTGTTGTCCGGGTTCATGGCGAGACTTCCGATGTACGGGCAGATCCTCACCATCTGTACCAGTCGCCCACCGCACCAGGGAAGGGTGACCTAAGCCGCCCCACGACAGCCTGGCACGACGCACCGCCCGGCCCACTGACGGGACGCACCCGGATCCGCCGACAGGGGCGGGCTGTTACCGGCACCGAGCCGTGAGAGTACGGACGCGTCCTCTCACGGCTCTGTGACGCACTTCACCGGCGACCCACAGGACCGGCACGGGGCAGCCACCGGCTGCCCCCTCACCGGATGACCCCCGCCACCGCCTGAGCCACCCCCTGAGCCACCCCCGCGTCACTTCCCCGTGATCTGCGTCCGTACCGCCCCCATGCTCGCCACGATCACCAGCGCGATCGCCAGCGCGTCCAACGCGGACAGCGCCTGGTGCAGGACGAGGAAGCCGGCCAGTGCCGCGATGGCCGGCTCCAGGCTCATCAGGACCGCGAAGGTCGATGCGGGGAGCCGGCGCAGGGCGAGCAGTTCAAGCGTGTACGGGAGTACGGACGACAGCAGCGCCACCGCCGCGCCCAGGCCCAGCGTGCTCGGCACGAGCAGTTTCGAGCCCGCGTCCGCGATGCCCAGCGGCAGCATCAGCAGGGCGCCCACCGCCATCGCCAGCGCCAGTCCGTCCGCACGCGGGAAGCGGGCGCCGGTGCGGGCGCTGTAGATGATGTACGCGGCCCACATCGCGCCGGCCCCGAGCGCGAACGCCACACCGGCCAGGTTCAGGCCACCCAAGCCACCGCCGCTCAGCAGCACCACTCCGCAGAGGGCGAGCCCGGCCCACAGCAGGTTCACCAGCCTCCGCGAGGCGATCACCGAGAGGGCGAGCGGGCCGAGGACCTCCATGGTCACGGCCGCGCCCAGCGGGATGCGGTCGGCCGCCTGGTAGAAGAGGCCGTTCATTCCGGCCATCGCGATCCCGAAGACCAGGACCGTGCCCCAGTCCGTCCGCGACAGCCCGCGCACCCGGGGCCGGCACACGATGAGCAGCACGATCGCGGCGACGCCGAGCCGCAGCGAGACGACGCCGAGCGCCCCGGCCCTGGGCATCAGCCAGACGGCCACGGCCGCCCCGAACTGCACCGAGATCCCCCCGGCCAGCACCAGACCGAGCGGCCCCAGCCGACCACGCAGCCCGTTGACCCCGGAGGCACCGGTCTCGCCGGTGTCCGGGGCGCCGGCGGTGACCGGGGCTGCGTTCGTCGTGGTGGAGGGGGCGGTCAGTGCGCTGTCGAGGGCCTTGGCGTCGGCGGGGGCGATCGGATCCATGCCGTCCACAGTAAGGGCCCGGAGCGGTATTCCCCTCTTACGGGATCCGCCTCGCACGGATCACGGGCGCCGCCCATGGCTCCCAGGTGCTCACGGCCCCGGCCGGGGCGTCCCGCCCTCCCCCAGCCCCTCCGCCAGTACCTCCGCCAGGTGCCGTCCCGGCCGGCCGCCCTGTCCGGTCAGCTGTTCCAGCTGCGTGCGGCAGGAGAAGCCGTCCGCCAGGATCACCGCGCCGGGTCCCGCCGCCCGTACCGAAGGCAGCAGTTGCTCATCGGCGCAGGCGACCGACACCTCATAGTGGCCGCGTTCGAAGCCGAAGTTGCCGGCCAGGCCGCAGCAGCCGCCGCTCAGTTCGCCCGTCAGGCCGGCCTTGTCGCGCAGCCGGCGTTCGGCCGCGTCGCCCAGGACCGCGTGCTGGTGGCAGTGGGTCTGGCCCGCCACCTCGCGGTCCAGCACCGGGGGCCGCCACTGCGGTGCCTCCTCCTCCAGGGCCTGCGCGAAGGTCCGTACCGCCTTCGCCAGCCGGTGCGCGCGCGGGTCGTCGCCGAGCAGCTCCGGCAGGTCGGTCCTGAGCGCGGCCGCGCAGCTCGGTTCCAGTACGACGACGGGCAGGTCCGCGTCGAGCAGCGGCTCCACCCGGTCGAGTGTGCGGCGCATCACCGCACGGGCCTGGTCCAGCTGCCCGGTCGTGACGTAGGTCAGCCCGCAGCACACCCCGTCCGGCGGCAGTGCGATGCCGAGCCCCGCCGACTCCAGGACCCGTACCGCCGCCCGCCCCACCTGCGGGGACAGATGGTCGGTGAAGGTGTCGGGCCACAGGACGACCCGTGCGGGTGGCTGTACCCGGGTGCCGAACCACCGCCGGAACGTCTGCGGTGCGAGCGCCGGGATGGTCCGCTCGGGGGCGATCCCGCCGACGCGTTTGGCGAGGGAGGCCAGCGGCCCCACCCCGGCCAGCGCGTTCACCGCGCGGGCATACGGTGCGGCCGCGCGCAGCCAGCGGGGCAGCCGGCCCATCGCGTAGTGCGCGGCGGGCCTGCGGCGGCCCGCGTAGTGGTGGTGCAGGAACTCCGCCTTGTACGTGGCCATGTCGACGCCGACCGGGCAGTCGCTGCGGCAGCCCTTGCAGGAGAGGCAGAGGTCGAGGGCGTCGCGCACCTCTTCCGAGCGCCAGCCGTCCGTGACGACCTCGCCCGCCAGCATCTCGTGCAGCAGCCGGGCGCGTCCGCGCGTGGAGTGCTGCTCGTCGCCGGTGGCGCGGAACGACGGGCACATGACGTCGGCCCCGGATGCCGTCTCCGTACGGCACTTGGCGACGCCCACACAGCGGCGTACGGCGGCGGAGAAGTCACCCTTGTCGTGCGGGTAGCCGAACTCCACGTCCACCGGCTTCGACGGCAGTACCGCGAAGCGGAGGTTCTCGTCCAGCCGGTGCGGCCTGGCGAGCATCCCGGGGTTCATCCCGCCCGCCGGGTCCCAGACGTCCTTGAACCGGCCGAAGAGGCCGACCAGTTCGTCCCCGTACATCGTGGGGAGCAGTTCCGCGCGGGCCTGTCCGTCGCCGTGTTCGCCGGAGAGCGAGCCGCCGTGCGCGACGACCAGCGCGGCCAGTTCCGCGGAGAAGGTACGGAAGCGTGCGACGCCGCCCGGGGTGAGCAGGTCGAAGTCGATCCGTACATGGATGCAGCCGTCCCCGAAGTGTCCGTACGGCGTGCCCCGCAGCCCGTGCGCCGCGAGCAGCCCGCGGAACTCCCGCAGATACGCGCCGAGCCGGGCCGGCGGCACCGCGCAGTCCTCCCAGCCGGGCCACGCCTCCGAGCCGTCCATCGTGCGGGTCGCGGTGCCGCTCGCGTCCTCGCGGATGCGCCACAGGGCGCGCTGGGCCGCCGGGTCGTCGATGACCAGGGCGTCCAGCGCGTCGGCCGCCCGCGCGATCCCGTCGGCCCGCGCGCGAGCCTCGGCCCGGTCGGCGCCGCCCGTCTCGACGAAGAGCCAGGCGCCGCCGCGCGGCAGGCCTGCGGGCTCGCGCACCAGGTCGGCGGCCATGCCCTCGACGGTCAGCGGACGGTGCGGGAGCAGTCCGGCCGCCGCGTCGGCCGCGTCGCCCTCATGGGCGTAGCCGAGGATCGCGAGCGCCCGCGCGCGGGGCGCCTCGACCAGCCGTACGGTCGCCTCGGTCAGCACACCGAGCGTGCCCTCGCTGCCGCAGTAGGCGCGGGCCAGATCGATGCCGTTCTCGGGCAGCAGGGCGTCGATCGCGTACCCGGAGATGCGGCGCGGCAGACCGGCCGGGTAGCCGGTGCGCAACAGCGCCAGGTGCGATCCGACGAGGTCGCGCAGGCCGGGCGGTGCGCCGTCCCAGCCCTGGCCGAGCCGGTGGGTGCCGCCCTGGTAGGCGGCGGTGGTCAGGGCGGTGACGTTGTCGGCCGTCGTGCCCCAGGCGACCGAGTGCGAGCCGCAGGAGTTGTTGCCGATCATCCCGCCGAGCGTGCAGCGGCTGTGCGTGGACGGGTCGGGGCCGAAGGTCAGTCCGTACGCGCCCGCCGCCGCCCGCAGGTCGTCGAGGATCACGCCGGGCTGGACCACGGCGGTCCTGGCCTCGGCGTCCAGCGAGACGATCGCGCGCATGTGCCGGGTGAAGTCGAGGACGACGCCGGTGCCGGTGGCCTGTCCCGCGATGGACGTACCTCCGCCGCGCGGCACCACGGGGACCCCGTGGGCGCGGCACACATCGAGTACGGCTGACACGTCGTCGGCATCGCGCGGGGCGACGACTCCGAGGGGCACCCGGCGGTAGTTGGAAGCGTCCATGGTCATCAGGGAGCGGGCGGTGGCCCCGAATTCGATGTCTCCCCGCACACCCCGGCGGCTCAGCGCGTGCTCCAGCTCGCTGCTGCTCGGACCGCCACTCTGACTGCTGATCGGGCCGCCGGTCCGAATGCCGGCCGGACCGCTGCTCGGGCTGCCGCCCTGACCGTCGCTCCGACTGCTGCTCAGACCGCTGTTCCGGCCGTCCCGTTGGCCGTCCTGCTGCCCGTCCCGGTGCTCGCCCATGGCTCCAGCATGTCCCTGTGCACAGTGTGTACCTGAGTCAACAATTTCCGCACGTGCAACTTCCCAAACCGATCACCAACCCTCCTATAGTTGACAGGCGTTACGCAGGAATACTCGTGTCCCTTTAACCCATTCATGACCGCTTTACTCCACCCTTACCCCTTCTGACCTATCCGTCCATGAGGACTCCGCCAGATGACAGAGCGCCCCCCGCTCCGCCCGACCGCGCTGGCTCTGCTGATCTCCGTGATCGCTTCGGGCCTGCTGTGCGTATGGGCGGTGGCCGCAGCCCCCGACCACATACGCACCCCACTCGCCTGGTGCTCGGCCGGGGCAGCCCTGCTGTTCAGCGCCGCTGTCGCCATCGCCGTCCACGCGGTGTCGTACGCCACCAGAACATCGCGGGACCTCCGCGCCCGGATCGATCAACTCACGGGGGAGAACTCGCAGTTCGGCGCGCGGACCGCCCGCCTCACCGCCGAGTACGAGGCCCGGATCACCCAGCTCACCGCCGCCCACGAGGCGAGAGAAGCCGAGCTGATCGGGCAGCGTGAAGCCACCGCCGCCGGGCTCACCGGCGAGTACAACGCGAGGACCGCCCAGCTGAACGCCCGGATCAGCCGCGCCGAGTCCGTGCGCTCCGCCGCCCTGTCGGCGGCCGCCAACGCCGCCGGCCGGATGCAGGCCCTGGCCACCGGGATGCTCGCCGACCTCCGCGAGATGGAGCACCGGCACACCGACGAGGACGTACTCGGCGATCTGCTGCACCTCGACCACCGCACGGCCCAGGCGGGCCGGCTGGCCGACTCCATCGCCGTCCTGGCCGGTGCGCGCTCCGGACGCCGCTGGGCGAAGCCGATCGTCATGGAGTCGATCCTGCGCGGGGCGATGGGCCGGATCGCCGGCTACCAGCGGGTACGCCTCCACTCGACCAGCGAGATCGCCATCGCGGGCCACGCGGCCGAGGGCATCATGCACGCGCTCGCCGAACTCCTGGACAACGCGGCGAACTTCTCGCCGCCCACCGCCGAAGTGCATGTGTACGTCGAGGAGGTCCCGGCCGGCGTCATCGTCACCATCGAGGACAGCGGCCTGGTCATGAGCGACGTCCAGCTGCGCCGCGCCGAGCGGGCCGTCACATCGGAGACCACCCAGCAGACCGACCTCGCCGGCCTCTCCGGGACCAGGCTCGGCCTCGCGGTGGTCGGGCGGCTGGCCCGCAAGCACGGACTGACCGTGTCCTTCCGCCCGTCGGCGCGCGGCGGCACCGGTGTCCTGGTGCTGCTCCCGCACGAGCTGATCACCCGCACACCCCGGCCGACCACACCGGCACCCCTGGCCACACCGGCCCCTCTGGCCACCCCGGCACAGCACACCCGGCCGGCTGCCGCGCCGTCCCCGCTGTCCCCGTCCGCCACCCAGGCCCTGCTCACCTCGCAGACCGCCGAGGCGGCGCAGGCCACCGAGGCCCCGCTGCCCATGCGTACCCCCGCAGCCACATCCGCGCCCGCGTCCCCACCCACGGAAGCAGGCGCGGAGCCCAGCACCACAGGGCAGCCCACCCCCGAGCCCGAACCCGAACCCCACCACGCCTCACCCGAGTTGGGCGAGAGCGGCCTGCCCAAGCGGCGGCGCGGCCAGACCATGGCGGCGGCGCATCCGGAAGGCACCGGGATCCCCGGATCGGCCAAGCCCGTCGACTCGACCTCCTCCACGACATCCGCCGCCAGGTTCAGCACGTTCCGCCAGGCCGTACGTGGCGATTCCCCGAACCCGGAAGGCAGCAGCTCATGAGCACGACCACCACCGACGAGAAGCTCAACTGGCTCCTGGAGAGCCTCCTTGAGCGCACCCCGGGCGCCCGGCACGCCCTGGTTCTCTCCCGTGACGGCCTCAAGCTCTGCCGTACGTCGGCGCTCTCCGTCGACCAGGCCGACCAGCTGGCCGCCATCTCGGCCGGTATCCAGTCGCTGTCGCACGGCGCGTCCATCGAGTTCGGCGACGGCACCGGCGGCGTGCGGACCGCGATGGCCGAGTTCTACGGCGGCGTGCTGTTCATCGTCGAGGCGGGTGACGGCGCCCACCTCTCCGTCGTCGCCGACGAGTCCGCCGACGTCGGCCTCATCGGGCACAACATGAGCGAACTGGTCGAGCAGCTGGGCGAACACCTCAGTGCGGAGCCACGCGCGTGACCGCCCCCGTGCCCAGGCCCCGGCCTGGCCGGGACGACGACCCGGACCGCCTCTACACCGTCACCGGTGGGCGCAGCAGATCCGACGCCACGGCGTTCGACCTGGTGACCCTGGTCGTCGGCGAGTGCGACCCGACGCCCGGAATGCAGTCCGAGCACGCCACGATCCTGCGGATGTGCGGCCGCCCCACGGCCGTCGTCGAGATCGCGGCCGGGCTGAAGCTGCCCGTGTCCATCACCCGGATCCTGCTCTGCGACCTGCTCGACACGGGCCGGATCAGCGCCCGCCACCCGCGCACCGCACGCGGCGCCGACAGCCTTCCCGACCCTCACATCCTGGAGCAGGTGCTCGTTGGACTCCGCAACCTCTAACCAGAACGCCCTGGCCCGCACCGCCGACAACGGTCTCAAGATCGTCATCGTCGGCGGGTTCGGCGCAGGGAAGACCACCATGGTCCGGTCGGTCAGCGAGATACGCCCGCTGAACACCGAGGAGACGATGACCCAGGCGGGAGCGGCCGTCGACAACCTCGACGGCGTGCAGGCCAAGACCGCCACCACCGTCGCCTTCGACTTCGGCCGCATCACCATCGACGAGCGGACGATCCTCTACCTCTTCGGCGCGCCGGGCCAGGAGCGCTTCTGGTTCCTCTGGGACCGGCTGTTCTCCGGCACGCTCGGCGCCGTCGTCCTGGTCGACACCCGCAGACTCGCCGACTCCTGGTACGCCATCGACCGCCTGGAGCACCACGGCACGCCGTTCATCGTCGCCTGCAACGACTTCGGCGGCCCGGTCCACTCCCTGGAGCAGCTCCGTGAGGCGCTGGACCTCTCCCCCGAGATCCCGCTGATCGACTGCGACGCCCGGGACCGCACGTCGAGCAAGTACGTACTGATCACGCTCCTCCAGCACCTGCACGCCCTGTCCACAGCGTCCTCAGCCACCTCAGCGTCCTCCACGACTGCCGCGACGTCCGCACGGGAGCCAAGCACCACATGACCACCGACACCCCGTCCACCGCGCCCACTCCGCTGAGCGGCCCGCGATTCCAGACGGACCCCACCCAGCTCTACCGGGAGATGCGGCGCGAACACGGCGCGGTGGCGCCGGTGCTGCTCGACGGCGACGTACCGGCCTGGCTGGTCCTCGACTACCGCGAGCTGCACCAGGTCACCGCCGATCCGGTGCTGTTCAGCCGGGACTCCGACCTGTGGAACCAGTGGGACCGCATCCCCGACGACTGGCCGATGCTGCCGATGATCGGCCGTAAGCAGCCGTCGATCCTCTACACCGTGGGCCAGCGGCACCGCGAGCGCGCCGCGATGATCGGCGACGCCCTGGAGTCGGTCGACCCGTTCGAACTGCGGCGTATCGCCGAGCAGTTCGCCGACGAGCTGATCAACTCGTTCTGCGGCAAGGGCGATACGGAGATCATCGGCCAGTACGCGATGCTGCTGCCGGTCCGGGTGCTCGCCCGGCTGTACGGCTTCCCGGACGACGAGGGCCCGGCCCTGGTCAAGGCGATGAACGACATGATCGACGGCCGTGAACTCGCCCTGGCGGGACAGCAGTACCTCGGGCAGTCGATGATGAGCCTGCTCGCCGCCCGGCAGGCGTCGCCCGCCGAGGACGTGGCCTCGCACATGCTGGGCAACGAGGCGGGCTTCACCGTCGAGGAGATCGCCCAGGACCTGATGGTCATGATGGCCGCCGGCCACCAGCCCACCGCCGACTGGATCGGCAACTCGCTGCGGCTGATGCTGACCGACGACCGGTTCGCCGCCTCGCTCTCGGGCGGCCGGCACAGTGTCGCCGAGGCGATGAACGAGGTCCTCTGGGAGGACACCCCCACCCAGAACGTCGCGGGCCGCTGGGCCTCGCGCGACACCCACCTCGGCGGCCGGCACATCCAGAGCGGCGACATGCTGCTGCTCGGTATCGCGGCAGCCAACTCCGACCCGCAGGTCCGCACCGACGGTTCGGCGCTGACCGGCGGCAACAACGCCTTCTTCTCCTTCGGCCACGGCGAGCACCGCTGCCCGTTCCCGGCCCAGGAGATCGCGGAGGTCATCGCGCGTACGGGGATCGAGGTCATCCTCGACCGCCTCCCCGACGTCGACCTCGCGACCCCCGGGGAGAGCCTCACCCGGCGCCCTTCTCCCTGGCTGCGCGGCCTGTCCACCCTGCCCGTCACCTTCACTCCGGTTTCCGCGCTGTGATTCGAAGACCCTCGCAGCGCGGCCGTTCCCGCCCCAGGAGGCACAGATGAGTTGCCCGGTCGACCACGGAAGCCACGCCGAGAGCATCGCCCTGGACCCGTTCGTCCAGGATCTGAACGGTGAGAGCGCCGCCCTGCGCGCGGCGGGCCCGCTGGCCCGTGTCGTCCTGCCGGGCGGGGTCGCCTGCTACGCGGTGACGCGGCACGCCGAGGCCAGGCAGCTGCTCACCGACTCCCGTCTGGTGAAGGACATCACCATCTGGGGCGCCTGGCAGCGCGGTGAGATCCCGCTGGACTGGCCGCTGATCGGGCTGGCCAATCCGGGCCGCTCGATGCTGACGGTCGACGGCCCGGAGCACCGCAGGCTCCGTACGCTCGTCGCGCAGGCGCTGACTGTGCGCCGGGTGGAGCGGCTGCGCGCCGGTATCGAGAAGCTCACCACCGGGATGCTGGACCGGCTGGCGGAGGTGCCGGCCGGGGAGACGATCGACCTGAAGGCGGAGTTCGCGTACCCGCTGCCGATGAACGTGGTCAGCGAGCTGATGGGGGTCGACTCCGTCGACCACCCCCGGCTGAAGACCCTTTTCGAGAAGTTCTTCTCGACGCAGACGCCGCCGGACGAGGTCCCGCAGATGATGGCGGACCTCGGCACCCTCTTCTCGAAGATCGTCGAGTCGAAGCGGGCCAACCCGGGCGACGACCTGACGAGCGCGCTGCTCGCGGCGTCCGAGAACGGCGATCACCTCACCACCGAGGAGATCACCAACACCCTCCAGCTGATGATCGCCGCAGGCCACGAGACGACGATCAGCCTGATCGTGAACGCGGTCGTCGCCCTCCAGGCCCACCCCGAGCAGCGCAGGATGGTGCTCGCCGGCGAGGTGCCGTGGGAGAACGTCATCGAGGAGACGCTGCGCTGGTCGACCCCGACCTCGCACGTCCTGATCCGCTTCGCGTCCGAGGACATCGAGGTGGGCGGCACGGTCCTGCCGAAGGGCGAGGGCCTGATCATCTCGTTCGGCGCGATCGGCCGCGACGAGGAGGCGCACGGCCCGACGGCGGGTGACTTCGACATCACCCGCACCACCCCGAACCGCCACATCTCCTTCGGCCACGGCCCGCATGTCTGCCCGGGTGCCGCGCTCTCCCGGCTGGAGGCGGGCGTCGCACTGCCCGCGCTGTTCGCCCGCTTCCCCGAACTGCATCTGGCGGTCCCCCCGACGGAGTTGCGCAACAAGCCGGTGGTCACTCAGAACGACCTCTTCAGCCTGCCGGTGAAACTCGGCGGCTGAACGGCACCGGGTGCGGGACGGCACCGCCCGGGACGTGCTGTCCCGGGCGGCCGTGCCCCCTTGCCGTCACGCGCCGTGGCCCCTGTCTCACCGGCCGGACCCTCTGTCCGCAAACGCCCGGAACCGGCTACGCTCCGGTCTCGTGGCTGAGATCCGGATTCCCGCTGACATCAAGCCCGCCGACGGCCGTTTCGGCGCGGGCCCCTCCAAGGTGCGTACGGAGGCGCTGGACGCCCTCGCCTCGACGGGCACTTCCCTGATGGGCACCTCCCATCGCCAAGCCCCGGTGAAGAACCTGGTCGGCGCGGTGCGCTCAGGCGTACGCGACCTCTTCCAGCTCCCCGAGGGCTACGAGGTGATCCTGGGCAACGGCGGGTCCACCGCCTTCTGGGACGTCGCGACCCACGGACTCATCGAGTCCAAGTCGCAGCACCTCAACTTCGGTGAGTTCTCGTCCAAGTTCGCCAAGGCCTCCAAGCTGGCCCCGTGGCTGGCCGAGCCGACCGTGATCGCCTCCGACCCGGGCACCCACCCGGACCCGAAGGCCGAAGCGGGCGTCGACGTGTACGCGCTGACGCACAACGAGACGTCGACGGGCGTCGCGGCCCCGATCAAGCGCGTCACCGGCGCCGACGAGGGCTCCCTCGTCCTGGTGGACGCCACATCGGGCGCGGGCGGCCTGCCGGTCGACATCACCGAGACCGACGTCTACTACTTCGCCCCGCAGAAGTCCTTCGCCTCCGACGGCGGCCTGTGGATCGGTGTGTTCTCCCCGGCGGCGCTGGAGCGCGCGGCGCGCGTCCACGCGTCGGGCCGGCACATCCCGGAGTTCTTCAGCCTGCCGACGGCGATCGACAACTCGCTCAAGAACCAGACGTACAACACCCCGGCCCTCGCCACGCTCTTCCTCCTGAACGAGCAGCTGACCTGGATGAACACCCAGGGCGGCCTGGACTGGACGGTCAGCCGCACGGCGGCGTCCGCGCGCGCCCTGTACGGCTGGGCCGAGCAGTCCAAGTACGCGACCCCGTTCGTCACCGACCCCGCGAAGCGCTCGCAGGTCATCGGCACGATCGACTTCGCGGACGAGATCGACGCGACCGCGATCGCGAAGGCGCTGCGCGCCAACGGCATCGTGGACACCGAGCCGTACCGCAAGCTGGGCCGCAACCAGCTGCGGGTGGCGATGTTCCCGGCGATCGACCCGAAGGACGTCGAGGCGCTGACGGCCTGCATCGACTACGTGATCGAGCAGCTGTAACCGAACGGCTGTCAGGGCCACGGCCCGCATGACGAAGGGCCCCTCCCGCCGAAGCCCGGCGGCAGGGGCCCTTCGCCGTACCGCGTCACAGGTGCTTGCTCAGTCGTGGGTTCTCGCGGCGTGGGCGTAGCGGGCGGCGAGGTCCCCGAACGCGGTGGCCAGTTGGGGCGGGCCGATGACCTCGATATCGGTGTCGAAGCGGCCGATGGCGACGGCCAGGCCGGTCCATGACCAGGAGCCGAGGGTGAGCCGGCAGCGGTGGGGGCCGAGCTCCACGACGACTCCGTCCTGGGCGAAGGGCGCGACATCGGCGGCCGGGAGGCCGAGGACGACTTCGCCCCGGCAGGGCCAGTCGGTGGTGGTGCCGTCGTTGCCGCGGAACCGGCTGGTGACGAAGGTCGAGACGTCACGGCCGGGGAGTTCACGCGGGGCGAAGCGGGGGCCGGTGGGTGTGCGGGGCCGGATGCGGTCGACGCGGAAGATGCGCCAGTCCTCGCGGTGGAGGTCCCAGGCCACCAGGTACCAGCGGTGCCGCCAGGTGACCAGGTGGTGGGGTTGTACGCGGCGGGCGTCATCGGCCGGGGTGCCGGGGCCCGGGGTGTAGTCGAAGCGCAGTTCCTCGCGGGCGTGGATGGCGCGGCTCAGGTCCACCAGGACCTGGGCGTCGGCCCGGGGGGTGTCGCCGGCCGCTGCGGGCGGCTGGACGGCGGTGATGTGCAACAGGTCGATGCGGTGGCGCAGGCGGGGCGGCATGACCTGGCGGAGGGTGGCCAGCGCGCGGGAAGCGTCTTCGGGGACGGTGGTGCCGGCGGCCGCGGTCTGGAGTGCGACGGCCAGGGCGACGGCCTGCTCGTCGTCGAACAGCATGGGCGGCAGGTGGGTGCCGGCCTCCAGGCGGTAGCCGCCGGCCGGTCCTTTGACGGTCGTGATCGGGTAGTCGAGTTCGCGCAGGCGGTCGATGTCACGGCGCACGGTGCGCGAGGTGATGCCGAGCCGCTCGGCGAGATCGTCGCCTGACCAGTCACGGGGCGTTTGAAGCAGCGAGAGCAGCGCGAGCAGCCGGGCGGACGTTTTATGCATGACACCCACACCCCCTGGAGTACCGGCCAGATAGTACCGGACACACCCTGTCCTCTACCCCTGCCATCGTGGCATACGAGCCGTTCGGGAGGCATGGCCCCCTGGTCACGGCTGCCGCCGCTCGGCATCGACGGCCGACGGCCGACGGCGCACAGGTGTCACATCGAGGCAAGGAGCAGGTCATGTCCGTCACGACCACCACTCACCTGAACTTCCGGGGTACCGCACGTGAGGCGCTGGACTTCTACCGGTCCGTCTTCGGCGGACGTACGGTCGCCGTCACCTACAAGGACGCGGGCGCCGTACGGAACGAGAGCGAGGCGGACTGGGTGATGTGGGGCGAGGTGGCCGGCGACAACGGCTTCCACGTCATGGCCTACGACGTGCCCTCGCATCTGCCCTGGAACCAGGGCGAGAACCCGTTCTTCGTCTCCGTGCGCGGCGACGACACCGAGGAGATCAGCGCCCTGTGGGGCAAGCTCGCCGAGGGCTCGGCCATCGTCAGCCCACTGGAGCCCGCGCAGTGGGCGCCGCTGTACGGCATGCTCACCGACCGCTTCGGCATCACCTGGGTCCTGGACGTCACCGCTCCGTACAACGGCTGAGCCGACCCGACTCGCCTGCGCCGTCCGGGCCGCCGCAGCCACCCGGGCGGCCCGGACGGCGCAGGCGCCGACCACGTACAGCAGCGGAAGGGGACGGGCCACCGTGAGAATGCGGAAACTGGGACGGACCGGTATCGAAGTCAGCGCCTACTGCCTGGGCACCATGGTGTTCGGCAAGATGGGCAATCCGGATCACGACGACTGCGCGCGCATGATCCACCGGGCGCTGGACGAGGGCATCAACTTCGTCGACACCGCCGACGTCTACGGCTACAGCGAGACCGAGGAGATCGTCGGAAAGGCCCTCAGGGGACGCCGCGACGAGGTCGTACTGGCGACCAAGTTCAACGGACCGATGGGCGAGGGCCCCAACCGCGGCGGCAGCTCCCGGCGCTGGGTCGTCCAGGCAGTCGAGGGCTCGCTGAAGCGGCTGCGGACCGACTACATCGACCTCTACCAGATCCACCACCCGGACCCGTACACGGACATCGAGGAGACCCTCTCCGCGCTCACCGACCTCGTGCGGGCCGGGAAGGTCCGGGCGATCGGCTCCTCCAACCTGCCGGCCTCGGACATCGTGGAAGCCCAGTGGGTGTCCGAGCGGCGCGGACTGCACCGCCTGCGCACCGAGCAGCCCACCTACTCCCTCCTCAACCGCGGCATCGAGCGGGAGATCCTGCCCGCCTGCCACCGCTACGGCCTGGGCGTTCTGGTGTGGAGCCCGCTGGCCATGGGCCTGCTCACCGGCCGCTACCGCAAGAACGCGCCGCGGCCGGACAACGCCCGCATGCACTGGGTCTCCCGGCACCTCACCGACGAGCGCAAGCTCGACGCGGTCGAGCAACTGCTCACCCTCGCCGAAGAAACCGGCCACTCCCTCACACACCTGGCCATGGCCTTCGCCACCGGCCATCCCGACGTCACCTCCGCCATCATCGGCCCGCGCACCATGGACCAGCTGGACGACGTGCTCGCCGGCGCCACCCTCACCCTCGGCGACGGCATCCTCGACAAGATCGACGCGATCGTCCCGCCCGGCACCGACATCGGCCCGCTGGACGTGTCCTACACGCCTCCCTCCCTCACCCACACGGAACTGCGCCGACGCCCGTCCCACGAGCGAGCCGCCGCGTGAGAATGCCATGACTGTCCTCGATGCCCGTGCCCTCAACCGCGCCACCCTCGCCCGCCAGCACCTGCTCACGCGCAGCGACAGCTCCGTGCCGGAGGCAGTGGCCCATCTGTGCGGCTTGCAGGCGCAGGATCCTCAGGAACCCTTCACCGGGCTGTGGTCCCGCCTGTCCGATTTCGAACCCGGGCAACTCGACGCTGCGCTGACCGGTCGCGTGGTGGTCCGCACCCACCTGATGCGGCGCACCGTCCACCTCGTCACCGCCGGCGACGCGCTCACCTGGCGAGCCCGCCACGACACCATGCTGCGCGGGCGAGTGCTGGGAACCTACCGGCGCGAACTGGCCGGCATCGACGTGGACGAGGTCGCCGCCGCCGGCCGCGCGGTCATGGCCGACCAGCGGCCCCGCACCATGACCGAGCTCGTACAGACTCTTGAAGACCGCTGGCCCGGCCCACCACGCCGCGCCCTGGGCGAGCTGCTCGTCGCGGCCCTCATCCCCATGGCCCAACTCCCGCCCCGCGGCCTGTGGCACCAGACCGCCGGCGTACGCAACCTGCCGTTGAGTACCTGGCTGGAACAGGACATCGATCCCCTTCCCGCCGATGGCAGCGATCCCGTCGGACGGCAACTGCTGCACCGCTACCTCGCCGCGTACGGGCCCGCGGCCGGCGCGGATCTGCGTGCCTGGTGCGGCCTCACCGGCCTTCCCGCCGCCGTCAGAGCGGCCCGGGAGGAGCTCGTCGTCTTCCGTGACGAACGCGGCCGCGAACTGCTCGACCTGCCCGACGCGCCCCGCCCCCACCCCGACACCCCGGCCCCCGTCCGGTTCCTTCCGGCCTTCGACAACGCCATCCTCGGCTACCACGACCGCAGCCGCATCATCGACGCCCCCCACCTCGGTCTGTCCGTCGCGGGCCACCGCACCGTCCTCGTTGACGGACGCGTCACCGCCACCTGGACCGTGCGCGACCACCAACTCCGCATCAGCCCCCTACGGCCCCTCACCGCCCTGGAACAGGAGGCCGTTCACACCGAAGCCCAGGACCTGGCCGCCTTCCTGGACAACGGCATCGAACACATCCACCTCGACACCGAAAGCTGACGGTCGCCCACACCAGGTGGGGCCCGGCGTTCGTCAGAACTTCGGCTAGAACTTCGGCTCAGGCACCGTCGATCAGCCGCTGGAGCGCAGGCCCGCACAGCTCGGCCAGCCGTTCGGGCGTGGCCAGTTCACCGGCGCCGGGCCGGTGCAGGCTGAGGGCCGCGCCGATGCCGAGCAGCTGCCCGGCGATCAGCTCCGCGCGCAGTTCGCGCTCGTCGCCGGTGAGGCGGGCGGCCAGCCGGGACGTGACCTGGTCGCGGAAGCGCTCATTGATCAGGGAGCGCTCGTCACGGTTGCCGAGGGAGAACACGACGCGCAGCAGCGGGTCGGCCTGCTGGGCACGTCGGCTCCGTACCAGCGAGAGCACCATGTGCCGGCCGAGCGAGCCGAGGGGTGCGTCGAACAGCTCGTCGGCGGCCGGCCCGAAGTCGGTGACCGTGTTGAACAGCTCCTCCTTCGTCCGGAACCGCTTCACGATCAGCGAGGCGCTCACACCCGCGTCGGCGGCGATCCCGCGCATGGTCACCTCGGCGTACGGGCGCCGGGTGAACGCGCGCCGGGCGGCGAGCAGGATGGCATCCCGCCCACTGGTCCCCACGTCGGCACCCGTACCCGTACCCGTGCCCGTGCCCGAACTCGTACCCACACCCGTCCCCGTACCCGCATCCGTACCGCCAACGGTCATGCATCCTCCCGGACAGGCACCTTCGAACCTCGCTCCCCGACGCTACCGGCCGGGACCGCCGAGCTGCCCGGGATGCACAGCGTGACGGCCAGCGCGGCGAGCGCGGCACCCGCCGCGATCAGGAAGACCAGCAGATACGCGTGCAGGGTCGGCGCGGTGCGGCCGCCGACCCGGAAGGTGACGTTGGCGAGTACGGCGGCGACCACGGCGGAGCAGAAAGCCTGTCCGACCGAGCGCATCAGAGTGTTGAGCCCGTTGGCCGCCCCGGTCTCGCTCACCGGGACCGCGCGCATCACGAGCGAGGGCAGCGCGGAGTACGCGAGGGCGGTGCCGGAGGCCACCACGGTGGCGCCCACGATGATCAGCCACAGGCTGTGACTGGTGAAGAAGCGCACCAGATACCCGACGGCCAGGACACCCGAGGCGAGCGCGAGCGTGACCTTGGGCCCGTACCGGGCGGAGATCCGTGCGGAGACCGGCGAGAGCGCCACCATGGAGAGCCCACCCGGCAGCAGACAGAGCCCGCCCACCACGATCGAGGCGCCGAGACCGTATCCGGTGCTCTTCGGTTCCTGCACCATCTGGGCGGTGGAGAGGGAGTTGGCGTAGAAGGCGAAGCCGATGAGCAGCGCGGCCAGGTTGGCGAACAGCACCGAGGGCCTGGCCGAGACCCGCAGGTCGACCATGGGCGATGAGACGCCCAGCTCGTAACGGCCCCAGACGAGCCCGATCACGACGGCGGCGACGAACAGCCCGACGACCCGGGCGGACCCCCAGCCCCACTCGCCGCCCTGGGTGGTGGCGAGCAGCAGACAGACCAGCGCCGCGCTCAGCCCGAGCGCGCCCAGCGCGTCGAACCGGCCGCGCGTACGCAGCGAGGACTCCGGGACGAATGTCAGCACCAGCACGATGTCCAGCACCCCGAGCGCGCCCGAGGCCCAGAACATGGTGTGCCAGTCGGAGTGCTCGATGACGAACGCGGCGATGGGCAGCCCGACGGCCGCGCCGATCCCCAGCGTCGAACTCATCAGGGCGACGGACGACAGCACCCTGACGGGCGGCAGTTCGTCCCGCATGATGCTGATCCCCAGCGGTACGACGGCGAGCGCGGCCCCCTGGAGCGCGCGCCCGGTGATCAGCACCCCGATGTCGGAGCTGACCGCACAGAGCACGGATCCGACGACCAGCACCCCGAGCGCGGCGACGAGCACCCGCCGCTTCCCGTACATGTCTCCGACCCGCCCCAGCACGGGCGTACAGACGGCCCCGGTCAGCAGCGTGACGGTGACGAGCCAGCTGGCGGCGGCCGGGGTGGAGCCGGTGAGCGCCGGTACGTGCGGCAGCAGCGGCACGACGAGCGTCTGCATGACGGCGACGACGACACCGCAGAAGGCGAGCACACCGACGAACATGCGGGGGTGGGGTGCCTGGTCCGCTTCGGCGGGTGCGCCTGCGGGTGCTTCGGGTCTGGGTATGGCTGGGGACATGGCTCTCCGTCGGGCTCGCGGTGTGGCGTGGGGCCCGTGCGTGATGCCAGGGGTGCACAGGCGTTCACCCCTAGGGTAAACGCCTGTGCACCCCCCCCAAGGCCCGGACGGAAGGAAGAGGGGGACGGCCTCAAGTGGAAGGCGGAGCGGACAGGCTCAGGCACGAGGGTGGCCGGGAGCGGGCGGCAGCACCAGCCGCCACCGCACCTCGCCGTCCTGCCACTCCTCGGTGGGAGCAAGCCCGACTGCCCTGGCCACAGCAGCGGATACCGCATGATCCGGATGGATGTGCGCGACCACCTCCCGTACGCCGCCCACCTCCCCGAACCACGCCACCAGCGCGGCCACCGCCTCCTTGGCGATCCCCCGCCCCTGCCACGGCGCCCCCACCACCCACGCGACTTCGGCGACGGGCCCTGCGACGGTGGCCTGCACGGTCCCGGCCAGGCACTCCTCCGTACGCAACCGGATCACCCAGTTCCACCAGACCACCGCAGGATCGGGCGACCCGGCGACCTGACGCCCGTACCGGGCCCGCAGCTCGTCGACGTCCATGGGGCTGCCGCCGATGAACGCGTGAAGGCCCGGATCGGACAGCGCTACGGCCATCTCCTCGGCATCCGACACACGGAGCGGCAGCAGATCGAGCCGCGCGGTGCGCATGGCCGCCGGAGCGGCGGCGGAGCCAGGGGCAGGGACGGCGCTCGGGTCGTTCATCGGGGTGCGCATCCGGCGAGAGTACGCAGGGCCACCTACGGGAGCAGGGTGAGCGCGGAGACGTGCGCCGGCTGGATGACGCTGAAGTGCCGGCGGTCGAGCGTGGCCACATGACCGACGCCGAAACGCTCGGCCACCGCGACCACCGAGGCATCGACCCCGCCAAGCGGGAAATCGGCGTACTGAAGGACGAGCTCGCCCATGCGGTTCAGGTCGGCCGGAGTGAGATGGACCAGTTCGAACGTCCCCCGGGCAACCTCGGCGAGGAAGGCCGCCTCAACTTTGGGCCAGCGCTCCAGCAGCCAGCACACCTCGGTAAGGACGGGGCTGGGCAGCAGTCGACGGCCGCTCAGCGAAAGAAGGAGCGATGCGCACTCAGCGTGTCGACGGTCGTTCGCGTTCAGCGCTGCTGCCAGAGGTCCCGTGTCCAGGACCGTGGCCCTCACGCCTGGTCGCCGAAGCGCTCGCGCATCCGTTCGCGGATGTGGTCGTCATGCCGTTCCGCCATGTCTGCGGGCCCGTCGACGCTGCCGATCAGGGCAGCCAGCCCCTCGGGTGCAGCATCGGCCGAGTGCGCAGTGGGCAGCGACTCCGCAACGTGAGCCAGCTCGGCATCCTGGGTGACGAGCAGCCGCAGGCGACGCACCTGGGGCGGCGTGAGCCGGTCCACCAAGTGGTGCATGTCCTCGTAGTCGTACGCAGCAGTCACGCGAGCAGTGTAGGACGACGCACGGCATACCGTCACAGGTCGGCCCGATCCGTACGGGCCCGCCCTCCACGGAACGCCTGGCCCGCGACCGAACTCGACATCGGGGCCCCCGCCCGCGCCGCATAAAATGAATCACCCATCCACGCAGCACCGCCCGCCCCACCCCGGAGGCTCCTTCCCCGTGCCCGACGACATACGGCTGCGTCCGCGCCTGCAAGGCGACTGCGCCAACTGTTTCGGGCTGTGCTGCGTCGCACTCCCCTTCACCGCGTCCGCCGACTTCGCGGTCAGCAAAAGCGCGGGTCAGCCCTGCACCAACCTCCAGTCGGACTTCCGGTGCGGCATTCACACCCGGCTGCGCGACAAGGGGTTCCAGGGCTGCACCGTGTACGACTGCTTCGGCGCGGGCCAGCAGGTCTCGCAGGTCACCTTCGGCGGCCGGGACTGGCGGCAGGCGCCTGACACCGCGCAGCGGATGTTCGCCACGTTCCCCGTCATACGCCAGCTCCACGAACTGCTCTGGTACCTGACCGAGGCGCTCACCCTCGCCCCGGCCGCCCCGGTCCACTCCGGCCTCCGCGACCTCCTCGAAGCCACCGAGGCACTCACACTGCTCGGCCCGGACGAACTGGCCGCCCTGGACGTCGGGGCCCACCGCCGGAAGGTCAACGAGCTGCTGCTCCGCACCAGCGACCTGGTCCGCGCGACGGCGCACCAGGCGCACCAGGCGGATGGCCCGAAGAGGAACCGGCCGAAGAGGGACCGGCCGAAGAAGGACCGGCCGAAGAAGGACCAGGCGACGAAGAACCACGCGCAGAAGGACCACCGCGGCGCCGATCTCATGGGCGCCCGGCTCCGGGGCGCGGACCTGCACGGCGCCACGCTGCGCGGGGCCTATCTGATAGCCGCCGACCTCACCGGCGCCGACCTCCGCCTGGCCGACCTCATAGGCGCCGACCTGCGCGACGCCGACCTCACCGGCGCGGACCTCACCGGCTGCTTCTTCCTCACCCAGCCCCAGCTGAACGCGGCCAAGGGCGACACGACGACCAGGCTCCCCCCGTCACTGACCAGACCGGCCCACTGGGGCCCGTAGAGCCGGCCCCCGGCAACCCGGGCACCCTGCCTCACTCGTCCGGGCAACCGTTTCGCAAGCCCGCCCAGCAGCCGCGCCCGGCCTACCATGATGTTCTCGACACCAGCCACCAGGAGGCCCTCATGTCTGCCGCAGCAGTCGAGCACCCCTGTGACGGCGAGCCGCCGACCCTGCTCGAAGAGGCCGACCTCCTCATGGAGCAGCTGCCCGGCTACCGCGTTGAGATCATCGGAGGCATCCTCACCGTGACCCCGCCCCCGGACGGCCCTCACGCGGAAGTACTGACCACGCTCATGGTCCCCTTCCTCTCAGCAGGGCTGCACAACGAGGAAACGAAAGTCCTTCAGAGCATCGGCCTGTGGCTTCCGCGCGGAGCGGAGGACTACGCCATCCCCGATCTCGCGATCGTCGATGGCGACTACGCCGCACATCTCATCGCGCACAACTGCTACGACCCCGTTGCCTTCCGCCTCGTCCTGGAAGTCACGTCGAGCAACTACAACCAGGATCTGCGCGCCAAGGTGTCCGTGTATGCCGAGGCCGACATCCCCGTCTACGTGATCGTGAACCGCAAGCACAACCGCGTCCACGTCCTCACCGAGCCGGTCGGAAGTGACTACGCCAGTCACCAGATCTTCGCCGCGGGCCAGCAAGCCCCGCTCCCCGCCTCGATCGGCGGTGACGTCACCCTCGATGTCGCCGCGGTCCTTCAGGCCGGGGCGACCGTCCGCGCCAAGGACTGAGCCCGCCCGGACCACCGGGCGCGCAGAGGGTGGGCCCCATTCTCACCTCCGCCCCCTCCCGAACAGCCGCTTCACCCCCATGAACAGCAGGAACAGCACGGCGAAGACACCCACGCCCCACGCCGTCGGAGACCCCCCGGAGCCACCGGCCCCGTCATCCCCCGCGCCTGATGAACTCCCGCTGCCGGACGACGACTTGCTGCCGCCGTCCGAGCCCTTCGGTTTCTCCACCGGGAAGCGCAGCACCCGGCTCTGCGCCCCCTCGGAGCCCATCATCAGCGCCGATCCGTCCGGTGTGTACGTCACCGACTCGGCCTGGCCCTGGAACGGCACGCCCAGCTCGTGTTCGGTGCCGAGCCCGCCGCCGGGCTTCCAGTCGTACGACTCCGCCCCCAGGTAGCCCCGCAGTGTCAGCTGCTTCCCGTCCGGGGAGAACGCGCCGTCGGTCACCCACGGCACGTCGTCGATCCGCCGGAAGACGTTGGTCTTCGACGCCGACAGCTTCGTGGGACCCACGTAGAGCCCGCCCTTGGTCTGGTTCTTCGACGCGATGTAGACGCGGCCCGTCTTCGGGTGGACCATCAGCGCCTCCGCGTTGCGCGGCCCGTCGGCGTACTTGACGGTGAACTGCGTGGCGTGGACCGTCTCTTCCTTCTTCAGCTGCTTCGGCTCGGGAAAGCGGTAGATCCAGACGTGGTCCCAACTCCCGTCCAGATTGTCGCCGATGTCCCCGACATAGATGTCACCGTCGGGCCCGATCGAGATCGCCTCGACGTCGCGCGGCGCCCCGACCCCGCGCATCGTGACCCGGGCCACGGTCTGCCCGGTCTTCGAGTCCACCGCGTAGACGTACGGGCCGTCGCTGCTGTCGTTGTGGGTCCAGTAGATACCGGGGTGGAGACGGCTCGCGGCCAGGCCGCTGGACTCCGTGATCCGGGGATCCTTGATCGTGAAGCCCCCGTCGTCCGCGGCCGCCGGGCCGGCCGGAACAAGGGCGAACAGGACGGTGGCCGCGGCCCCGGCGACGTACTGAAGCGAACGCATGCCCCCAAGACTGCCACCCCCGCACCATCGGCGATGATGACGGGATGCGTCTGAGGATGATGTTCGTCGGCGACTCGATGACCATAGGCCGCGCCGGCGACTACACCTGGCGCTACCGCATGTGGCAGCACCTGGGCGACAGCTGCGACATCGTCGGGCCGCGCACCGAGCTGTACGAGTCGAGCACGGCGTACGCGGACCCCGCCTTCCCCGCCGGAGCCCGCCGCCATCTGTCGGGCTGGGGCAAGGGCTGGCAGCACATGGCCCCGGTGATCCGCGAGACGGCGGCCGCACACCGGGCGGACCTGCTGCTCGTCTCCCTCGGCCTGATAGACCTCGGCTTCTACACGGACGCCGAACAGACCGCGCTGCACGCCCGCCGCTTCCTGACCGAGGCACGCGAGGCGAACCCGCACATCCGCGCGGTGCTCCTCCCGGTGATCCCGAACATCCGCGCCGAGACGGACGCGCCGTTCGCGGCGGAAGTCGCCCACTTCAACGTACTGCTGGCGAAGACCCTCGCGGACCTGGACGAACCACGCTCACCGCTCCTGCTGGCCTCGCGGCCCGAGACGTACGACATCCACACCGACACGTACGACGGCACCCACCCGAACGACAGCGGCGAACGGAAACTGGCGGGCGCCTTCGCGGACGCACTGCACCAGGGCTGGGGGATCGGCCCCGCAGCCGGCGCTACGCTTCGGCGTCCGGGCCCGCCGCCCCGTCCTCGTCAATGAAGCAGCCGTCGCCCGCGGCGCCCAGCATGGCGGTGAGCATCGAGGTCAGGTCCGCGCAGTACCTCGCCCCGCCCACCGCTTGCCGACGCCCGGACTGCACCTGGCGTGCGCGGTCCGCGAACGCCGCACCGACGAGCATCACCATCGACTCGACGCGCTCCTTGGCGAGGTCGGGTGGCACGCCGAGGTCCTGGACCAAGCGTGCGTCGACGCGTTCGAACAGCTGCCAGAGCAGGCTGTCGCGCAGGGCCTGATGTGGTGCGCCGTCGCGGAAGCCGGTCTCGTGGGCGAGCTGCGCGACGATCCGCAGGCAGTAGCGGCCGCTGTCGTGTGCCAACTCGGCGTCCTCAGCCGCGACATACGCCCGGGTCAGCGCCGTCAGCGGGGCATCGCGGTCGAGTTCCGCCAGCGCGGGGCCCAGTGCCGCCTCCACCCGTTGCTGATGCTCCGACAGGATCGAGTTCAGCAGCCCCTCGCGGGAGCCGAAGTGGTAGTGCAGCGCTGAGGAGTTGCCCTGCCCCGCGCGTTCGGTGATCTCCCTGGTGAGAGTGGCGGCCACCCCGCGTTCGGCGAAGAGTTCCTCGGCCGCGCGCAGCAGGCGCTGCCGTGTCGCCGTCGTTCCAGGTCTTGTCTTCTCTGCCACGAGCCGATATTAATCGCTCCAATTACTTAATCGCTCCCATTAGAAAGGGGCGGTGAGGGAGGGGTGACGATGGTGCGGCTGGGCATGATGGCGCCGTTCGCGGACGGGCTGATCACCTCGGGCGGCTTCCTGCGCGATCTCGCGGGGACGCTGGAGGAGTGCGGCGTCGAGTCGCTCTGGACGGTCGAGCACGTGGTCATGGCCGAGGCCTACGAGCCGCTGTACCCCTATGCGCGCTCGGGGCAGATGCCCAGCGCCCCCGACGCGATACCGATGCCGGACCCGCTGGAGACGATCGCCTTCCTCGCCGGGGCATCGAGCACCCTGCGGTTCGGCACGGCGATGGTGGTGGCACCGCTGCACAGCCCGGTAGTGCTCGCCAAGCGGGCGGCGACGATCGACCGCCACTCGGGCGGGCGGCTGATGCTGGGCCTGGGCATCGGCTGGCAGAAGGAGGAGTACGCGGCCGTCGGCGTGGAGTACCGGCACCGAGGAGCACGGTTGGACGAGTGCATCGAGGCGATGCGCGCGCTGTGGTCCCAGGCCCCCGCGAGCTTCCAGGGACAGCATGTGTCCTTCGACCGGGTGCACTGCCTGCCCCGGCCGGAGTCGGGCGCGGTGCCGATCGTGCTGGGCGGCAACAGCGACCCCGCCGTGCGGCGGGCGGCCCGCTGCGGCGATGGCTGGTTCCCCTACACCATCACCGCCGAGGACTTCGCCCGGCAGGCGGACCTGCTGCGCCGGTGTGCCCGCGCGGCAGGACGGGCGGAGGACGCCGTCGACCTCACGGCCTGGCCCGGGTCCTGCGACGCGGAGCGGGCGAGGAACGACCCCGCCTGGGTGCGGGAGTACGTGCGGGCCGGGGCGAACCGGCTGGTGATGTCGCCGCGCATCGGCGGCGCGGACGGGCTGCTCGGGCCGCGCGGCCTGGAGGGGCTGCGCGAACAGATCGACCGGTACCGCGACGAGATCCTGGAGAAACTGTGACCGACGTACAGGTGCAGGCACGGGCCCAGGTACAGGTGCAGGTCCAGGTACACGACCGCGTAGTGCTGGAGGTGGATGACGCCGGGCCCTGGCTCGAACGCTGGCGCGAGGACTATCTCCCCCGCGCCCGGACGCGGGGGATGACGTTGCGGGGGGTGTACCGCGCACACACCGGCACCGGGACCGTCGCCCTGTCCGTGGCGTGGACGCTCCCCAGCCCGTACGCCTTCTACGAGATGCGCGCGGCCGCGGCCGCCGATCCCGAGGTCGCGGCCTTCTGGGCGTATACCGACGCCCTCGCCGTCGAGCGGGACCGCCGGGCGAGCCGGCCTCTGGAGGGGATCGCATGACCCGCTGGGTGATCTTCACGTCGACGCCCGAAGCGGTCACCGGCCTCGACCGGGCGGCCGCCCTGCTGCCCGGCGTCCGGGCCTGCTCAGCGGGGACCGATCTGCCGGGCAGCTTCGGCGGCCTGGGCCTGAGCGGGGACCTCACCACCGACGGGGAGCTGTCCGCGTCCGCGGTGCGGTCGCTCCTGCGCGACGCGACGATCGACACGAAAGGCGACGCGAAGGCCGATGCGCAGGTCGACGCCGTACCGCTCGCGCCGGTGGCCTCGCGACAGGTGGAGCTGTCCGGGCCACGCGTGAAGCGCACCCTGGCGCTCGCGGTGCGACCTGGCACTCCGCCGGAGACCGTGGCCCGCTTCGAGGCCGATCTGATGGCGATGCCCGATCACATCGCGACCATCCACTCGTGGGCACTGAGCCGTGTCGACGCCACCGTGGAGTCCTCACGCTGGACCCATGTCTGGGAGCAGGAGTTCGCCGACGTCGACGGTCTGACAGGCGCGTACCTGCTGCACCCCTACCACTGGACGTACGTCGACCGCTGGTTCGACTCCGAGCTGCCGACCTCGATCGTCGCCCCAGCCCTCGCCCACGTCTTCCGGTGGGCGCACGCCCCGGTCCTCACCCACTGACCCACTGACCCGACGCTCGACCGGCGCGGTCGGTCAGGAGGGGTCCGGGCCCGTGCTCCGATTCCGATCAACTACGTTGATCAGGCACGGACCAACGCCGGGCGTCGCCACCGAGGATGAGCCTCCTGTCAGCAAAGAGGGTGCAGCGACCTCCGCCCGGCCGGCGCTCCACGGACGACGCCGGTCGGGGACGACGGCCGGCAACGACGTCAGCAGAATCGGAGAACAGCAATGCGGTACGAGTCGTCCGAACGGACCGACACGTCCGGTACGCCCTCCTCCGCGAGGCCGACCTCGCGCCGCCGGCTGCTGGGGGTGTCCGGCGCCGCCCTCCTCACCGCGGCGTGCAGTGCCACGGACAAGCACCCGAGCGGGAAGGGGAGCAGCGGGAGCGGGAGCAAGCAGCCGACCCCGACGGGCAGCGACGCACCCACGGGCGAGGCCCCGGACGGCGCGCTCGGCGTGAACTTCAACGAGGACCCGTCCGACTTGGACTTCGCCGAGATGAAGACGCTTTCGGCGAAGTGGGTGCGCGGCTTCGTCCCGATGACGGACGATCTCGACGCGAACACCGCGACCCAGCAGCGGGCCGTCGCCAAGCTGCTCGACGCGAACGGGAACGACTTCAGGACGATTCTCTCGATGAAGTTCCCCTTCATGACCGCCGGGCAGCCACTGCCCAAGGTCGGCAGCCCGGAGATGGACACGCAACTGAAGCGCGTGGACCGGGTGCTGGACGCCGTCATGGGGAAAACGGACATCCTCACCATCGGCAACGAGCCCTTCCTCGAAACCATGAAGGACGAGCGCGACGCACGGCTCAATGTGTTCTACGAGTACATAGCCGAGCACGTCATCGCCTACCGCACGAAGAAATTCCCGCACGGGTGCAGGACCCGCCTGTACATGGGGGCGCTCAACCACCTCGACAGGAAGGAAGCGCGCACCCAGGCCACCGAGCGGTGGGTCGCCTTCGTCAACAGGAAACCGGAGATCGAAGGCCTCGACATCCATCCGCACGTCGACTCCCTCCAGGCAGCCGGCCAATACGTCCAGTACGTCGTGTCCCGCCTGGACAAGGGCAAGAGGTTCCTCGCGACGGAGTTCTCCCTCGTACTGCTCTGGCAGAAACACATGGGCGACACGATCCCGGCGGCCTACGCAGCGAAGTACCACGTGTCCCCGAACACCCGCGTGTGGCAGGTGATCGGCAACGCGATCAAGAAGCCCTTCCCTCAGGAGAGGTGGGAGGACTTCCTCACGATGAGTCCGTGGTTCGCCTCCAACAAGGACTATCTGACCAAGCAGGTGCAGATGTTCAGGGAGACCGGGAAGCTCGCGGTGGCCACCTACGGGGCGGTGCAGATCGAATCCATGCAGACGGGCTGGGGCCCCCACAAGATGCCGTGGATCCTCAACCCCCCGTATGCGAACCGCACGGTCCAGGAGGAAAACGGAAAGGTCGGGCGGACCACCGTCTGGTTCGACTCGTTCAGTGGCTTGCAGGATTCCTGAGCGATTCACGATTCACGATTCACGGCTCACGACTCGCCGGCACTGCGACCGGGTAGGCGCTCGCACCCACACTCAGCGGCGGCCTGCGTAACGACGCGCGGGCCACCGCTGTTGGAACGACGGGGCGGGCGCACGTGGGGTGACGGGACGCTCACCCTGGCGAAGGCACTTGACGCGCTCCTCGCCCACCTCGTACAGCTACGTCGACGCACGGTCCAGGGTCCAGGGCCCGGACCCGGGGCCCCGGGCCTCAGACCCCCGTGCTGCCGTCGATCCGCTCGCGGATCAAGTCCGCGTGCCCGTCGTGCCGGGCGTACTCGCCGACCATGTGCGTGTAGATCCACCGCAGGCTCACCTCGCTGCCCATGAACGGCGAGGTGTCATCCAGCGACCGCGCCGCGCAGTTGGCGCGGGCCCGGGTGATCTCGTCCTCCCAGGTGTTCCGCGCCGCTTCGAACGAGGCGTCATCGGCGAGGCCGAAACCTTCGTCGTGCCCCTCCGTACCGACCGGTTGGCCGTAGATGGCCGGTGCGTCCTCGCCCGTCAGCACGCGGCGGAACCAGTTCCGCTCGACCTCGGCCATGTGCTGGACGAGCCCCAGCAGCGTCAGGGACGAAGGCGACACGGAGGCCGTGCGCAGTTGTTCCTCCGTGAGGCCCTCGCACTTCATGGCCAGCGTGGCCCGGTAGAAGTCGAGCCAGCTCTCCAGGTTCATGCGCTCGTCCGCGTTCAGGGGCGGCATCGGTCGTTCAGTGCTCGTACTCGTCATGAGTCCTAGCCTGCCAGCCGGGTCTGACAACGCCCCGCCGCCCCGACGGCCGGCGCCCGCCCATCGCACACCGGAGCCGGGCGTCGGACATCAGGCATCCGGCATCAGGAATAGAAGTTCCGCTCCCACCGGTGCTTCGCCAGCACGGCGAGCTGGTCCGCGGTGAGCACCCGCCCGTCGCTCAGAGCAGTGTTGCGCTCCACATTGCGTACGGTCCGCATCCCGGGGATGACAGTGGAGACCGCCGGCGAACTCAGCACGAAACGCAGCGCGGTCTCCGCGATCTCGTCCGGCGCGATGCCGAGGTCGGCGACGATCGCCGCCACCCGCTGTTCGACCTGCGCCGGGCGGTCGTCGCGGAAGTACCGGTGGCGCCAGTCGCCCTCCGGGAACGTGCTGTCCGCGGTGATACGGCCGGTGAGACCGCCCTCGTCCAGCGCCACCCGCACGATGACCCCGACGCCGTGCTCCTCGCAGGCCGGCAGCAGCGCGTCGGCGGGCGACTGGTCGAAGATGTTGTAGATGACCTGCACGCTGTCCACGGCCCCGCTGCGTACGAGCGCGAGTGCGTTGTCCGGCTCGTGGTCGTTGATGGAGACGCCGAACAGGCCGATCTTCCCCTCCTGTTTCAGCGCGGCGATCGTCTCCAGCCAGTCGCCCCGGCCGACCCAGTCGTCGCTCCACACATGGAATTGCAGCACGTCGAAGTGGTCCAGGCCGCTGGCCCGCAGACTGGTCTCCAGAGTCCTACGGATGTGCTCACCCGGATACACGTCGGCCGGGTCGAGCCCGAAGGGCGGCGGCCAGACCCCGTTCCTGGGCGGCACCTTGGTCGCGACACGCACCTCGTCACCGGCCCGCTCACGCACGACACGGCCGACGATCCGCTCGCTCTCGCCGTAGCCGCGCGCGGTATCGATGAAGTTCACACCGAGGTCGACGGCCCGGTGCAGAGCCCGGACGGACTCGTCCTCGGTGGCCCCCACCCAGCTGGACTCACCGATACCCCAGGCTCCGTAACCGATCTCGGACACGGACAGCCCACTACGTCCCACTGTGCGGTATCGCACCATCATCCCCAACGTCTCAAGCGTCCCGGCGGAAATCTCCCCGACGGTAGGCGACTTGGCGGGAGACCGCAGCTGGTTTTCACAGCGAAACGGTCAGCCGTCCAACCGCTTGACGGCCATGCCCGGCCCACCAATACCGCCAGGGCTCCACTGGCACGCTGCCTGCGTGCCGGCACGATCAGCGCGGCGACGACGTCCCCGGCCGGATCACTTCTCCGCCAGCACGGGGTCGATCATCTTGTGCAGCGTGCCCTCTTCGACCCCGCTCAACTTACGTGCGGCGATCTTCCCATTCCGGTCGATGACCAGCGTGGAGGGAATCGCCTGCGGGCTCAGACTGCCCGCAGGGAAACGGAGAACGAGCTTTCCAGCCGGGTCGTACAGGCTTGGATACGTGATGCCGTACGACTTCTCGAACGCCTTCGCAGGACCCGTGGAGGGATCACTGGTGTTGATTCCGACGAACTCCACTCCCTTCGGCTTGAGTTCCTTCGCGGCCTTCTCAAGATTCCTGGCCTCGGCACGGCAGGGCGAACACCACGAGCCCCAGACGTTAACGACGACGACCTTCCCCTTGTAGGCGGAGCTCACGTCCAACGCGGCCCCCTCCAGCGTTTTACCGGAGAGGTCTGGCGCTCTTTCACGGCTGCTTTTCGCAGCCATGACGATCCCATCGCCGCTCGTCACATACCGCGAGCCCTGGGAACTGCCCACCTTGGACCCGGATCCGCACGCGGACAGAACCAGCACGCAGGACGCGACGACGGCGCCAAGTTGGGCGCGGCGGCGGAAGTCTTCGCTGTTACGGAGCGGGAGCGCAAGAGCCATGTGAAAAGTTTCGCATGGTCGGTTGTTCCGTGGATAATACCCACCCCTTCCAGGGCGAAATATCCGACGCCGGCCATAAAGGTAGGGCACCGCCTCAAGGTGTCGTTTCCGTTGGTGAGACTTCGGTAACCGACGGGTGACGATACCGAGGAAGGTCAGGAGATGACCTCCAACTCGTTGAAGATCACTCCGGTCGGCGTTGTAGCGTTCTGCGCAATTGTCCTGCTCCCGGCTTCGTGATGGCCACTCGAAGGGGCAACAAGCCGCATCGAGTCGACCAGGACACCGCATGCGGAAGGAATAGGAAGTTGCACGTCATGGCACGACCGGAGTCCGGTACGAGGATCATAGGCTGGGCCATGGCGGCCACCCTGCTGGCGGCGACGCCGCTCCTGGCAGCCTGCTCGGGCAGCTCGCACTCCTCTTCCGCCTCGCACCACAGCACCGACCCCTCACCCTCCAGCAGCGCATCGGGCAACTCCGGCGCGTCGTCGGACGGTGGCTCCAGCACGAAGACGGGCGGCCAGCCCACTGTGTCCTCCGCGGTCGGCGCCTGGGTCGACGCGGTCATCGCGAAGGACGCGAAGCGGGCATGTCTGGTCTCCGCCGAGCCGGGCAGCGGCTCGTCTCCGGCGAAGGCCATGACCCCCCAGACGTGCGACGCGACGACGACGCAGCAGATGGCCGTCGGCCTGAAGTCCATGAGCAAGGCGTTCACGCCGCAGAACGCCTCCGGCAAGCCAACGGTGAAGGTCAACGCCCCCACCCCTCAGGGCGACAAGGCGGTCGTCCCGGCGGCCAAGATCATCATTGATGGAAAGCCCCTGCGGGCGATCATGCTGTCCCGCTCGCACGGGGTTGACCCGAAGTCCTTCAAGGCCAAGGTGGAAGCCGTCAAGATCAACGAGAAGTGGTACGTCGGCGACTTCGGCAGCGGCAGCGGCAGCGGCAGCGGCAGCGGCAACAGCAGCCAGACACTTCGGCCTCAAACGCCGTCCTGACGAGGCGGGGTGGCGCCCAGGGCGCGGTACCGGTCGTACGCGCGGTGCAGCGCCCCTCCCGAATCGCCTCCGCGCGGTCGACGACGGCCAGCACCCGGCCCTGTTCGTCGACCCGCCCCACCAGTTCATCCATGGCGTCGCGTGGATGTGGGTACGGATGTGGGTGTGGATGTGGATGTGGGCTCCTCATCGTCCAGGACCGCATAGCTCAGATCACGAGCTGTCAGTGACGAGGGCGTCAGCCGTAGCCACACCGTGCCGCGCGCCTCTGGGTCATCGCGCAGGTAGTGGACGAAGCGTGTGTCCCACCGGGACTCGTCCGGGCCCAGGTACCGGGCCAACTTCCGGCTCCCACGTGTCACATCGAAGGGAACAAGCTCTCCACGTCCACGGGCGACGACCTGGCGGACGAGGCCCGTGGCGATGTCGCACTCGTCCACCACAAGAGCGATCCGCGGATCGGCACTCACCCGGTGAAAGAGCCTGGTCCACGGCCCGGTCAGTATCCAGAAGGCGCCGTCCTCCCACAGGAACCACACCGGCCGCACGGTCGGCCCGTCCGTCGCCACGCGCGCGGTGAGCGGTCGGCTGAGGAAAGCATCGATGTCGAAGGGGGGAGGCGCCATCCCTCCATGCTCGTTCCCCGGCCCGTGACCGAACACCCCCACCTTTGGCCTACGTCGAGAGGACGGCGGGCCCGAACGAGCCCAACTCGGGACGGCTGGTTGGCCCCAGCAGTATCCGTCTCCTTACGACGTCGGCGGCTGAGGGGCTGACGGAAGGTGAGGTGGCGTGCCCGTGGTCCAGATCGCGGTGACCTCCATGTGCGCCATGCGCCAGCCGTCCGGCGTCCGGCGCAGTTCGGCCCGGTAGACCCCGCCCACGGTGAAGACGGGCTGGGTGTCCGGGCCGAGGGCTTGCAGGGTGGATCCGTGGTGCACATGCCTCATGAGCGCGTTCCACGACGCTGTGGTCCTGCCCGAGGCGGCGTCGGTGTGGACCAGCACATCGGACGACATGTGCTGCGTACGGGCGTAGCGCTCGATTGCTTCCCGCGTGTGCCACATGGCGTCGATGCCCTGGGAGGTGCCGATCGGGGTCACCGTCCATACGTCGTCCGTGAAGTAGGCGCAGGCCCAGTTCTCCGGGAACTCCCGCTCGTCCAAGGTGCGGAAGTAGAGGCTGATGAGAGTGCTGATGTCGAAGTGGTCCGGCCGGCTCGTCATGGGCCGATCCTGGCGCCTCAACCGCGCTTGGGGTCAACGCCGTGCCGGACGGCGGCGCTCCGCCTGTCAGCTCGGCTGTCGCAGGAAGGCGAGGAGCGCGGCCGTGAGTTCGGCGGGGGCGTCCTCCTGTACGAGGTGGCCGGCACCGGGGATCGGCTCAAGCCGTGCGCCCGGGATGCGGGCGGCGAGCTCCCGGCCCTTCGCCGCGGGGATCCAGGTGTCGTCCTGGCCCCAGCACACCAGTGCCGGGATGCCGATCTCTCCGTACTGGTCCTGCACTTCGTCGGTGTAGCGCTCGTCGGCCTGAGCGATCTGCCGGTAGAAGGCGGCCTGTCCGAGGTCGCCGAGCCAGGGTTCCACCAGCCGGTCGAGGACGGCCGGGTGCAGCCCGGGGCTGCTCGCGGAGCTCACGTACTCGCGTACCAAGGCCTGATGGAGCGCGGGCGGCAGCTGCTCGAAGACCCCGGAGTGCTCGCCGACCAGCCGGAAGAACGGGGAGCCCCACGGAGCCAGCGCGACCGGGTCGACCAGGGCGAGCGCGCGGTAGCGGGCGCCGTGCAGCAGATGTGCCCGCAGGGCGACCGCACCGCCGAAGTCGTGGGCCACCACGCGGGGTTCGTCAAGCCGCCAGTGCGCCAGCAGTTCGGTGAAGACCCGGCCCTGGGCGGCGAGGGATACATCCTGACCGTCCGACATCTCGGATGCACCGTAACCGGGCATGTCCCATACGAACACCTCGTGGCTGTGGGCGAGCGCGCGGGCGACGGCGCGCCAGACGTACGAGGAGAAGGGCGTGCCGTGGAGGAGGACGACCGGATCGTGGCCGGGCGACCCGAGGCGGTTCCAGCGGACGTCGCCGGAGGTGCTGCGGAATGTCTCCGTCAGCTGCCATTCGCGCACGGTGTCGTTCCTCTCGGGTGGGCCGGCGTCTCAGGGGTGGCGGTGCGGGGGTGGCGGTACGGCCACCCGTCCGCCCGACCGGCGCCCGCCGGGCCGGGACGGACTGATTCCGACGGCGTCAGCCAGTCGGCCAACGAGCCGCCCGGTCAGTAGTTCTGGTTCTCGCTCTCCGGGGTCAGCCACTCCATGTTGTCGTGGAAGTGGCGTCCCTGGCCCTGGAACCTGCCGTACTCGCCCCTGTTGAGACCGCCCTCGATGCCGAACTCCTCCTGCAAGTGATGTTCCACCACCTGGAGGAGCGGGAACGGTCCGGACGCCGCCGGACCGGCCATGTGCAGTTCGTCGGCGTCCATCCCCTTGATCTTCGCGGCGATCTTCACAATCATCTTCTCCATGACCGCGGAATCCTTCTGTGCGGCGATGAAGTGGTTTCCGTAGCCCCCGGTTTCGAGCAGATGAGTCACCGCGGCGCGGATCTGGGCCGCGGTCGGCTTTCCGGTCGCCCGCTCGGCACCCGCCTGGCTCAACGTCGCGTTCAGGCTCTGCTTGTCGCGGATGAGCGGACCGAGCACGGGGACGTCCTTCTCCGCGAGCTTGGGGGTGTTCTCCTTGAGGTTGACCGTTCCGGAGCCCAGGTCCACGTCGGCGTACACCCCGCCGTGCTTCTTGAGGATGCTGTACCGGGCGATGTCGGATGCGAACGGATACGCCTTCTGCTTGCCGGTGGTCGCCTTGGTGTAGGCCTCGGCGAGGCGGGGGTCGATGGCGTCCTCGATGAACTTGCGCTGCAGGCCCTTCGTGGTCCGGATCCGCGCCTGGTTCATGGTGCCCAGGGACGAGTTGTGGTCCGTCCAGAGGTTGATGGTCCAGCCCGTGTTGGTGGCCCGGCCGGCCCACGCGAGGATGTTGTTGAGCGCGGCAGGCGGGATGGCTCCGCCGATCCAGATGAAATGGACCTGGGACGGAATCTCGGGGCCGTCGCCGGGACGCAGCGCCTCGACCTGCTTCCGCAGGTCGTCGAGGTAGTCCGGCGGTGGGTTCAGGCCCTTCAGGCGGTCGAGGAGCAGGTCGACGGCTTCGTGGTTGCCCTTGCCGAGCGAGGTGAAGACGTAGTCCCGTACGTTGTCCACGTCCTCGGAGTCCAGCGGCTGCCGGGCTCCTCCGGAGGGCCCTGCGTGGGAGATGCCCAGGGGAGCACGCTGCACAGCCGGGGCGGCGCGGCCGGAACCGGCGGCGCGACCGGGGGCGTGACCGGCGCCATGGGCGTGGGCGTGGGTGTCGCCGTGCGCGTGGCCGGGGGTGTGCTTGCCCACCGTCCGGGAGACCGCCGCGTTGCCCGCGGAGCGTTGCAGCGCCGTGACGGCGGCCGGGCCGAGCGGGAGCCCGGGGGCCGGGAGTTCCGCCGTGGACGCAGCGGACGGCGAGGCCGGCCGGCGCCGTACCGGCGTCGCTCCGCGCTTGTCGCTCGCAGCCCTGGCCTGGTCTGCGATGTGCTCCGGCATCGATGGTCTCCTCGTGTCCGACACGCCCCGGGCGTGAGGTGTTGGGACACCCAGTGTGGCCGCTCCGGCGCTGCGACTTCCAGGCCGGGGAGGACAACCGTGAGGGCAGAGTTCGCTGCCCGCCCGAGATGCCCCGGCTTCGGCGGGCCCCGACGGGCCCCGATATCGGCCCCAGCATGACGACGGAGCCGCGACCGGCCGGGCAACACCTGCTCGGTGAAAGCCAGTTCAGCGACAGCCCCCGCCCGGTGTCCGGCAGGTTCGCGACACCAACAGCCGGTGACGACGGTGTCGTCGCCTTCCCTCCTGCGCCCCTGCGGTGCCACACCCGGCCGGCCCGGGACGGGCCGCCCGAAGGCGCCGAACCCGTGTGCGGATACTGTGAATAGAATGCGAGTTCGCTGACTTAACTGTGAGGAAAACATGGGGAAGGCCGCAGAGCGCAGCACCCTGTACCACGAGTTCCTCCAACTCGCGGGGCAGATCGAGCGGCTTCTGAACACCGACCCGGCGCAGACCGCCCTTGACCAGGACGAACTGGTGCGCTGGCAGAACCGGTACCGCGAGCCGGAGGGGAAGACGGTCCTCTACCGCCGCAACTCCCTCCTCATGCCCGGCTCCATACCCATGTCCGACACCCTCCGCGAGTGGAACACCCACGCGCGGGAAGTGCTGCGGAACGCACCCCTGCAGCCCCAGCGCTGAGGCGGCCGGCGCGCGGATTGCCCGGCGGGGCCACCTGACGTACCCGCAAGAACGTGCGGTATGCCCTTCCACCTCTTGCCCCCCGACACCGATGTCGCCTAGACAGGTAACCGACATGCGGCACGAAGTACCGAAGGAGTGGGTGGGTGCAGGAGCGGAAGCAGGATGTGAACGCTGCGCAGCGGCAGGGGAACGAGCTGCGCAAGCCCGCTGCGTTGCCGCATCCGGAGCACCACGCGGCGGCGGCCGCCCTGGCCGGGCAGCTGCCGGGCCGGCAGTCGCCGGAGGCCGTCATGGCGTTGCAGCGTTCCGTGGGAAATGCCGCGGTCGCCCACATGCTGGAGGTCCAGCGGCACGCTCACGGGGCGTCCTGCGGACATCAGGAGGCCCTGCCGGAGGAAGAGGCTCCGGTGCAGCGCCGGATGGCCGCGCACGATGTGCTGGGCATGCCCGGCCAGCCCCTTCCCGGCGCGCAGCTGCAGGACATGGAGGCGCGGTTCGGCGGCGTCGACTTCAGCGACGTACGGATTCATGACAACGCGGTCGCGAAGAAGTCGGCGCAGGAGATGGGCGCCCGCGCCTATACGTCCGGCAGCCACATCGTCATCGGTGAGGGCGGCAGCGACAGTCACACCCTGGCCCATGAACTCACGCATGTCGTCCAGCAGCGGCAGGGTCCTGTCGCGGGTACGGACAACGGGAACGGGCTGAAGGTCTCCGACCCGTCCGACCGTTACGAGGTCGCCGCGGAGGAGAACGCCCGGCGCGTCATGTCCATGGACGCCCCGGCGGCCGAGCAGACGGTGGACGACGAGACGGAGCACGGGCACACGGCGTAACGCCGCAAGCCCCCGGCCGGCTCAGCGGGGTCCGGTGCCCACTGGCTGATGCCAGTGGGCTGTGCAGTCGCCGCCAACTGACCGCGTTCCCGTACGCCTTCGGCCCCGGGCCGGGCGGTCTGCCCCCCCCTGCCCTCCTCCTGCCCCCCCTCAAATGGCCCGCACATCCTTGATTCGAGCGCGCTCCAAGCGGTTGGCTGAGGCTCATGAAGTACACGCAGCTTGGACGCACCGGACTCAAGGTCAGCCGACTGGTCCTCGGCACGATGAACTTCGGGCCGCAGACCACTGAGGCCGACAGCCACACGATCATGGATTCCGCGCTGGCCGCGGGCGTCAACTTCTTCGACACCGCCAATGTCTACGGCTGGGGTGAGAACAAGGGCCGCACCGAGGAGATCCTCGGGACCTGGTTCGCCAAGGGGGGCGAGCGGCGCGACAAGGTCGTGCTCGCCACCAAGATGTACGCGAACATGGGTGCCGACGGTGAGGCTTGGCCCAACCACGACAAGCTCTCCGCGGTCAACATCCGCCGTTCCGTCGAGGCTTCGCTCAAGCGGCTCCAGACGGATCACATCGACCTGTACCAGTTCCACCACGTCGACCGGAACACCCCGTTCGAGGAGATCTGGCAGGCGATCGACGTACTGATCCAGCAGGGCAAGATCCTCTACGCGGGCTCGTCGAACTTCCCCGGCTACAAGATCGCGCAGGCGAACGAACTGGCCGCCCGCCGCGGCTCGGTCGGCCTCGTCAGCGAGCAGTGCATCTACAACCTGATGGAGCGCCGCGCCGAGATGGAGGTCATCCCGGCCGCGCAGGAGTACGGCCTGGGTGTCATCCCGTGGTCGCCGCTGCACGGCGGGCTGCTCGGCGGAGTGATCCGCAAGGAGCGGGACGGCGGCACCGGGCGCAGCGCATCGGGCCGCTCGGCGGACGCGCTCGCCGACCAGGCCGTACGGGCGAAGATCCAGGCGTACGAGGACCTGCTCGACAAGCACGGTCTGGAGCCCGGGGAGGTGGGTCTGGCCTGGCTGCTGACCCGGCCGGGTGTGACGGGCCCGATCGTCGGCCCGCGCACGGCGGAGCAGCTGGAATCGGCGCTGCGCGCGGTCGAGCTGGAGCTGCCGGAGGCCGTGGTGTCCGGGGTCGAGGAGATCTTCCCGGGGCCTGGCCCGTCACCGGAGGCGTTCGCCTGGTAAACGCACACCCTTCGGGTGGGCGCACATCAGCAGCCGGTGGCGGCCGCCGTCAGTGTCCGACGGCGGCCGCCACGGCGACGACGACGAACAGCAGCACAAGCGCACCGGCCATGATCCGGTTCCTGGTTTTCGGGTCCACGCTCCGAGGTTACTTGCCGGGCCCGAGCGGCCGGGCGGCGACCACCTCGTACCGGGGCTGCCGCCCGCTGCGTACGAGGGCCAGCTCCCGCACGGTCCACGGGCTGCTCTCGAAGCCGGCCAGGGTCTCCGCGTACGGTCCGAGGCCGGTGAGGCCGTCGCCGCGGGCCAGGGTGAGATGGGGCACGTACGGGTGCTCACGCTCCATGGGCGCGCCCGCCTCCCGCACCGCCGCCTCCACCCCGGCGGCCAGCCGCCCCATCGCGTCCACGCCCCCGGCGGCACCCGCCCACAGCGCCCGGTCCCCGAACCGGCCGCCACCGGCGATGCGCAGCGCGAAGGGCGCGTGGTCCCGGGCGGTCAGCGCGAGCCGTGTTTCCAGGGCGGGGACGAGGTCGTCGTCCACCTCGCCCAGGAAGGCGAGCGTGAAGTGCCAGCCGGGCCGTTCGGTCCAGCGCAGCCGCCGGGCGCCGGGCAGCGCCCGCGCCCGGTCGACCCGCGCCCCGAGCTGAAGGGCCGCCTCCTGCGGCGGCAGCAGTGCCACGAAAAGCCTCATGCGGCCCAGTGTCCCGGGTGACGGAACCGGCCTGGCCCGTTCCCGGCGTACCCCGGTCACCGTGCGTATCGTTGTACCGCGCGACTGCCCGCACCCCGCGGCAGTGGGGAGGAGCGCCACGATGACCGTCGTCGACGACAGGATCGAGATGGCCGACAGCCTGGACCTGCTCTTCGAGCAGGTGGAGTCCGTCCCCGAGGGCTACCACGTCGAGATTGTCGGGGGAACCATTCACATGTCGCCGCAGCGGGACGCGCACTGGCAGATCATCCGCAGGATCGTGCGGGCGCTGGAGGACGCGTTCGGGATGGACGTCAAGGTCACGTCCGACGTCCGGATCGACTTCCCGGGCCATCTGAACGGCTTCGCCCCCGACGTGGCCAAACTGCGGGCCGACGCGACGAAGGACGCCCGGGGCCGCTGGCGGTACCAGGACGTCGAGCTGATCGCCGAGGTGATCTCGGAGGGCACGGCCGCCAACGACTACGGGCCCAAGAAGGCCGCGTACGCCGCCGCCGAAGTCCCCGTATATCTGATCGCCGACCCGTACACCGGCGTCTGCCATGTCTTCACGTACCCGAAGGACGACGAGTACCACGGCACGGTGACACTCGACTTCGGCTACCCCATCGACCTGACCGGAACGGCCGTCGGCCTCACCCTGGAGACCGGCGACTTCCCCCGCGACTGAGCGACTGAGACCGGCCGCACTCCTGGCCCGTTCCCGGCGTACCCCGGTCACCGTGCGTATCGTTGTACCGCGCGACTGCCCGCACCCTGCGGCAGTGGGGAGGAGCGCCACGATGACCGTCGTCGACGACAGGATCGAGATGGCCGACACCAGCGACGAGCGCACTCTGGACTCGATGTTCGAGTGGCTTGAGCCGACCCCCGAGGGATTCAAGGTCGAGATCGTCGGGGGGAACATTTTCATGTCACCGCAGCGGGACACGCACTGGGACATCATCCTGGACATCGTCGAGCAGCTCCGCGCCGTGTACCCCCGTCAGCGGGTGAAGTCCGATGTGCGCATCGACTTTCCCGGGCTGCTGAACGGCTTCGCCTCGGACGTCGTGGCTCTCGTCGAGGGGGCTGCCAAGGACGAGAAGGGGCACTGGCGCTACCAGGACATCGAGTTCGTCGCCGAGGTGATCTCCAAGAACACCGCCGCCAACGACTACGGGCCGAAGAAGGCCACCTACGCCACCGCCGGTGTTCCCGTGTACGTCATCGCTGACCCGTACACCGGCAGGTGGCAGCTGCACACGCTGCCGAAGGACGACGAGTACCACGGCACGGTGACACTCGACTTCGGCTACCCCATCGACCTGACCGGAACGGCCGTCGGCCTCACCCTGGAGACCGGCGACTTCCCCCGCGACTGAAGCCGGTGTACGCGGTCCCGCCGGGCCGGGGCTGTCCGCCCCGGCCCGTTCGCGGGACCGTCCGTGCTCACGCCGCGAGGCTCACGCCGCCGTGGCGAGTTGTTCGCGCGGGACGAAGCCCACGTGGCGGCGGCCGCGCCTGAGGTCGACCTCCAGGCGGAGGTTGGCCGCGCGGGCCAGCATCAGGCCGACGCCCATCGCCGCCACCGCGCAGATCGCGCCGCCCAGCGTGAAGCTCACGCGGACGCCGTACGAGTCGGTGAGCCAGCCGAAGAGCGGGCCGCCCAGCGGGGTGCCGCCGGTGAAGACCATCATGAACAGGCTCATCACCCGGCCCCGCATCTCCGGTTCGGTGCCCATCTGCACCGAGGAGTTGGCGGTGACGTTGACCGTCAGGCCGAGGATGCCGATCACGGTGATCAGCGGGACGAACATCCAGATCGACGGAGACCAGGCGGTGATGACCTGGAGGGCGCCGAAGGCGATCGCCGCCCCGACCAGGATGCGCAGCCTGGACGTGCCGCGCCGGGCCGCGAGCAGGGCGCCGACAAGTGAGCCGATGGCCATCAGGGTGTTGAAGAGGCCGTACATCCCGACGCCGCCGTGGAACGTGTCGTTGGCGAACGCGCTGAGCCAGATCGGGAAGTTGAAGCCGAAGGTCCCCACGAAGCCGACCAGGACGATCGGCCAGATCAGATCGGGGTGCTTGGAGACATAGTCCAGGCCCTGGCGGAGCTGCCCCTTGCCACGCGGGGTGCGCTGCGTGTGGTGCAGTTCGCTGCTGCGCATCAGCAGCAGTCCGGTGAGCGGTGCGAGGAAGGAGAGGCCGTTGGCGAGGAACGCCCAGCCGGGGCCGACAGCCGCGGTGAGTCCACTCGCGACGGCGGGGCCTATGAGCCGGGCGGACTGGAAGTTCGCCGAGTTCAGGCTGACGGCGTTGCGGACCTGGTCCGGGCCCACCATCTCGGAGACGAAGGACTGCCGGGTCGGGTTGTCGATGACGGTGACCAGACCGGTGAAGAAGGCGGTCACATAGACGTGCCAGACCTGGACGTTGCCCGTGAGGGTCATCGCGGCGAGGAAGAGGCCGCCGATGCTCATCGCGCCCTGGGTGCAGAAGAGCAGCTTCCGCTTCGAGAAGCGGTCGGCGATGACTCCGCCGTACAGGCCGAAGAGCAGCATCGGAAGGAACTGCATGGCCGTCGTGATGCCGACGGCGGCGGACGATCCCGTGATGCTCAGGACCAGCCAGTCCTGGGTGATACGTGCCATCCAGGTGCCCGTGTTGGACACGACGGCACCGGTGGCGAACAGCCGGTAATTACGGACCTTCAACGAGCTGAACATCGAAGTCCGGGTAGCAGTTTCGTGCGGTGCGGGGGCGGAGTCTGCTCCGGGTCCCGAACTCAACAGGGGTCGCCTCCTGGGCGTAGACAGTGTGGACAAGTGTGGACAGGTGCGGATTGGTGTGGATCGGTGGGGATTGGCCGGGATCAGTGGAGGGAGCCGGTGCGGATGGTGGGGGCCGGAGTGGACAAGGGCAAGGCCACCGGGAGGGGTGGCCTTGTGCGGGGTCAGAGCTGGGCGAGTTTCTCCAGGACGGGGGCGGCAGCTCGCAGCTTCACCCAGTCGTCCTCGTTCAGCCCCTCCGCCAGCTCGGCCAGCCAGACATTGCGGCGGCGCCGGCTCTCCACGAGCATCTCCTGCGCCTCCTCGGTCTGGCTGACGACCTTCTGTCTGCGGTCGTCGGGGTGCGGTTCCAGCCTGACCAGGCCCTTGGCCTCCAGGAGCGCCACGATGCGGGTCATCGAGGGCGGCTGCACATGCTCCTTGCGGGCCAGCTCACCAGGGGTGGCGGAGCCACAGCGGGCGAGGGTGGCCAGCACCGACATCTCGGTCGGGCTCAGGGACTCGTCGACACGCTGGTGCTTGAGCCGACGGCTCAGGCGCATCACGGTGGAGCGCAGTGAGTCGACGGCGGCAGCCTTGTCGGCGGGCGAAAGGTCAGGCATGTTTGTTAGCGTAACTCATTACCTATGCTAAAGACCAACCCGGTATGCCATCCGGTGAGCGACATCACCCATACGAGTGAGGCGAGGCACGAAAGTGACGCGCGGCGGCGGCCGGTCCCGCGACGCTGTCGGGTATGGGATCGACCGTGCTCAGCCTGCGCATAGACGGGGAGCTGCTCGCCCGGCTCCGGAACCACGCGGCCAAACGCGGAATGAGCGTCCAGGACTATGTGGTCCGGACGCTCATTCGCGACGACTTCGACGAACGGTTTCAATCGGCCGTCGACGAGACGGAGAAGTTCTACGGGCGTACGTAGACGCCCCTGCCAACGGCCGGCCGGGCCTCAGGTGAGGCCGAGAGCCGGCATCGCGTAGTAGAAGACGAAGACCGCCGACACGATGTACATCGCCGCGGGCACCTGGCGCCAGCGCCCGACGGCGATCCGCAGGACGGTGAAGGAGATGAAGCCGATCCCGATGCCGTTGGTGATCGAGTAGGTGAACGGCATCATCACCATCGCCAGGAACGCCGGGATCGCGACGGTGAAGTCGGACCAGTCGATGTCCCTGACCGAGCCCGCCAGGATCAGGAAGCCCACCGCGAGCAGCGCCGGGGTGGCCGCCTGCGAGGGGACCATGGTCGCCACCGGCGTGAGGAACAGCGCCACCGTGAAGAGCAGACCCGTCACGATGCTCGCAAGCCCCGTACGGGCACCCTCGCCGACGCCTGCCGTGGACTCCACGAAGCAGGTGTTGGCGGAGGACGAGGTCGCACCGCCCGCGGCGACCGCGATGCCGTCCACGAACAGCACCCGGTTGATGCCGGGGAAGGTGCCGTCCGGCTTCGTCAGCTTCGCCTCGTCGCCGACACCGAGGATGGTGCCCATGGCGTCGAAGAACGACGAGAGCAGCACGGTGAAGACGAAGAGGACGCCGGTCAGCACGCCGACCTTGTGGAATCCGCCGAACAGGCTGACCTGGCCGACCAGACCGAAGTCCGGCGATGCCACCGGGTTGCCCGGCCAGTGCGGGGAGGTCAGACCCCAGCTGGGGACGGTGGCGACGGCGTCGACGATCATCGCGGCGATCGTCATCGCCACGATGGAGATCAGGATCGCGCCGGACACCTTGCGGACGATCAGCGCCAGCGTCAGCAGCACGCCGATCACGAAGATCAGGACCGGCCAGCCGTGCAGATGGCCGTCGGAGCCGAGCTGGAGCGGGACCGTGGTGTGCGCGGTGTCCGGGACACGGGAGACGAAGCCCGAGTCGACCAGCCCGATCAGCAGGATGAAGAAGCCGATGCCGATCGCGATGCCCTTGCGCAGGCTGAGCGGTACGGCGTTCATCACGCGTTCCCGCAGACCCGTGGCGACGAGCAGCATCACGACGATGCCCGCCAGGACGACCATGCCCATCGCGTCCGGCCAGGTCATCCGGGGTGCGAGCTGGAGGGCGACGACGGTGTTCACGCCGAGCCCGGCCGCCAGCGCGATCGGCACATTGCCGATGACGCCCATGAGCAGCGTGGAGAAGGCGGCGGTCAGCACGGTGGCGGTGACCAGCTGGCCGCCGTTGAGCTGATGCCCGTTCATATCGTGCGCGCTGCCCAGGATGATCGGGTTGAGCACGATGATGTAGGCCATCGCGAAGAAGGTCGCGAAACCGCCGCGGATCTCGCGGGCGACGCTCGACCCGCGCTCGGTGATCTTGAAATAGCGGTCAAAGGCATTCTGCGGCCCGCCGGATGGCGATGGTGGAACAGCGTCGACCGGAGCGGTGGCCGAGGGTGACATGCGCGCGACCTCAAGTGTCATGTGATGAGAAACGGCCATATTTGGACGTTTAAACGAAAGGAACGAGCCAATTGGAAGCCGTTTCAGTATGAATACATAAGTCGAAGATCGCTATCTCCGCGCGTAGAGCCTTGGGCCACCTGGCCCGGCATCGCCTCGCACTCCCCCGCATAGACTGTCGGTCATGGCGAAGTGGACACCCGTACATGAGGCACCCGAGCCCCTGGAGGGGCCCGTCGTCGCCACCATCACCGGCGGCACGATCATCTGGTTCGTCCTCTTCCTGGTGCAGCTGCCCTTCTACGGCTGGTTCGACGACCACGGGCATCTGTGGTGGCTCTGGACCTGCGCGGCCGGCGCCGCTCTCGGGCTTGTCGGGATCTGGTACGTACGGGGGCGCGACGCGGCACTCAAGCGCGCGGCGGCCCAGGCGGAGGCCGGCCAGGGACCTGACGCCACGCCCGGCTCCGCGTAGGGCACACGCCCCTCCGCGCAGGGCACGTCCTCCGCGTAAGGGCACCTGGCCTCCGCGCGAGGCACACGCCCTCCGTGCAGGGCACACTCGTCGCACCGCCCCCCTCCGGGTCCCTACGGCCGCAGGATGAGGCCCGTCCTGTCCCGTCTCCTCCCGAGGGCGGATCTTCCGGTATCTCGCCGGGTAATCGTGTGGTTCTGGCCTTAACGTCGGATCCATGACGCAAGGGCCGTATATCGACGCGGGGTCCGAGCTGGACCCCGTCCACCCCGTCGAGCTGCCACAACCGGCCCGCGCGACCGGGCTGTCCACCGCCGAAGTGGCCGAGCGGGTGGCCAGGGGCGAGGTCAACGATGTGCCCGTACGGTCCAGCCGGTCCACCGCCGACATCGTCCGGGGCAACGTCTTCACCCGGTTCAACGCGATCATCGGCGTGCTCTGGGTAATCATGCTGTTCGTCGCACCGGTCCAGGACAGCCTCTTCGGCTACGTGATCATCGCCAACACCGGTATCGGCATCATCCAGGAGCACCGCGCCAAGAAGACCCTCGACGGACTCGCCGTGATCGGCGAGGCGAAGCCGACCGTACGGCGCGACGGAACAGCGGGCGAGGTCTCCACATCCGACCTGGTCCTCGGCGACCTCATCGAACTGGGCCCGGGCGACAAGGTCGTCGTGGACGGCGAGACCGTCGAGGCCGATGGCCTGGAGATCGACGAGTCGCTGCTCACCGGCGAGGCCGACCCCGTGCACAAGAAGCCGGGCGACCCGATGATGTCGGGGAGTTTCGTCGTCGCGGGCGGCGGGGCGTTCACCGCCACCCGGGTCGGCCGGGAGGCGTACGCGGCGCAGCTCGCCGACGAGGCGTCCCGCTTCACGCTCGTCCACTCCGAGCTGCGCAGCGGTATCTCCACCATCCTCAAGTACGTGACCTGGATGATGGTCCCGACCGCGGCCGGGCTCATCATCAGCCAGCTGGTGCACGAGCGGCACGACCTCAAGGACTCCATCGCCCGGACCGTCGGCGGCATCACCCCGATGATCCCCGAAGGGCTCGTCCTCCTCACCTCCATCGCCTTCGCCATCGGCGTCATCCGGCTCGGCCGCAAGCAGTGCCTGGTGCAGGAACTCCCCGCCATCGAGGGCCTCGCCCGGGTCGACGTGGTCTGCCTGGACAAGACGGGCACGCTCACCGAGGGCGGTATGAACGTCACCGGGCTGCGGATGCTGGGCGGGGCGGACGAGGCGTACGTACGGCAGGTGCTCGGCGCGTTCGGTGCGTCCGACCCGCGGCCCAACGCCAGCCTCCAGGCGATCGTCGACGCCTACCCGGACACCTCGGGCTGGCGCTGCACCCGCGCGCTGCCCTTCTCGTCGGCCCGCAAGTACAGCGGGGCCGCCTTCGGCGAGGGGGACGGCGAGTCCTCGGCCTGGCTGCTCGGCGCCCCCGATGTGCTGCTCCCGGAGGGGGACCCGGCACTCCAGGAGGTCGGCCGGCTCAACGAGGAGGGGCTGCGGGTGCTGCTTCTCGCACAGGCGGCGGGCAGCCTGGACGACGGTGAGGCACACGCCGAGGAGGACGGCGGCGGTGACCTGCGCAAGGTCGTGGCAGGGGCGCAGCCGACCGCGCTGGTGGTGCTCGAACAGCGGCTGCGGCCCGAGGCCGCCGACACCCTGGCGTACTTCGCGGACCAGGACGTCGCCGCCAAAGTGATCTCCGGCGACAACGCGGTGTCGGTGGGCGCGGTGGCCGCGAAGCTGGGCCTGGCCGGTGCCGCCGACACCATCGACGCCCGGCAACTCCCCACCGATCAGGAGGAGATGGCGGATTCGCTGGACTCGCACTCGGTCTTCGGCCGGGTCTCGCCGCAGCAGAAGCGCGACATGGTCGCGGCGCTCCAGTCGCGCGGTCACACGGTCGCGATGACCGGGGACGGCGTCAACGACGTACTGGCCCTGAAGGACGCCGACATCGGCGTGAGCATGGGCTCGGGCTCGGAGGCGACGCGGGCGGTCGCGCAGATCGTGCTGCTCAACAACAGCTTCGCGACGCTGCCCTCGGTCGTCGCCGAGGGCCGCCGGGTGATCGGGAACGTCACCCGGGTGGCGACGCTCTTCCTGGTCAAGACCGTCTACTCGGTGCTGCTGGCCATCCTGGTGTCCTGCTTCCAGATCCAGTACCCGTTCCTGCCACGGCACTTGACCATGCTCTCCACGCTGACGATCGGCATCCCGGCCTTCTTCCTGGCCCTCGCCCCGAACAAGGAACGCGCGAAACCGCACTTCGTACGGCGGGTGCTGCGGTACTCGGTCCCGTGCGGCATCATCGCGGCGGTCGCCACCTTCGTGGCGTACATGATCGCCCGGCACTACTACGTGGGAGCCGGGTCCCTGGACGCCGAGACGAGCGTCGCGACCCTGACCCTGTTCCTGGTCTCGATGTGGGTGCTGGCGATCATCGCCCGCCCCTACACCTGGTGGCGGGTCTGTCTGGTGCTGGCGATGGCCGGGGCGTTCCTGCTGGTCATGGTGGTCCCCGCGCTCCAGCACTTCTTCGCGCTGAAGCTGGTGGGGGCGGCCATGCCGTGGACGGGCGTGGGGATCGCGGTGGTCGCGTCGGCGGGCATCGAGGTGGTCTGGCGGTGGGTGGACCGGCACCACCCGGGGCGGTAGCGGGGCCGGGGGTCCGCCCGCGGGACTGGATGCCCTGCGGACGGACCCCGCGGACGGTGCTACTTCACGTCGACGAAGTCACCGGTGGCGATCGCCGCCGGAGTCGTGGTCGTGCCCGCGAAGTTGTAGCGCCAGTAGCCGTCCTCGACCGCCTTGACGGTCGTCGTCAGGTTGCCGGTGCCGTTCGTCTTCACCGTCTTGACGGTGGTGTAGGTGTTGCTGTTCTTCTTGCGGAACTGCAGCTTGACCGGCTGGCCGGTGTAGCCCTGGTACTTGTAGTTCTCCCAGTTGGCGCGGGCCAGCTTGCCCGTGACCGTGATGGTCTTGCCCTTCTTCACGGGCTCGGGGGCCGCGTTGACCGTCTGGGTCGACGCGCGCTGGACGTGCTGGGACTTGTACGCGTTGTACTCGACCCACTCGCCGTCCTTGGCCAGTGCGGAGACGTAGACCTTCCACGTGCCGGCGAGGCTGTTCTTGTACAGGTCGTTCTGCGAGCGCGGGTCCACCTTGAAGGAGACCTTGCAGGTGGACGTGGTGGCGTTCACCTTGGTGCACTTGGAGACCTGCGAGGTGTTGTCGTCCACCTTCGGGCCCAGGTAGCCGTCGACGTCGCTGTCGATGTTGCTGCCGTGCCAGAGAAAGACCACGGCGTCCTGGATACCGGAGTTGTCGGTGGCCGTGACGCTCGCCGTGATGGTCTTCGCGACCGTGGTGCCGAGGACGATGTCCTTGCCGCCGTTCACGGTCACGCTGCTGACCCTGGTGTCGACGGCGGCCCGGGTGACGTGGGCCTGCACGCCGTGGGGCGCGGTCTTGAACACGGAGCGGGCGGCATCCAGGACACCCGCCCCGGGAGCCCCGTCCGCCTGGGCGGCGGCCGGGACGATGAAAGCGGAAAGAGCCAAGGCACCGGTGACGGCGGCCACGGTGGCACGTATACGCATGTTTTGTTCCCCAAGTGGAGAAGGGGACCGGCGGAGGTTTCGTCCATCCGCGTGGCCCATGTGGTCGGTGAAGCCTGGTGACTTCACAGACCAGACAAGCGACCTGGGTGAAAGGTTGTGCGTGATGTGAAGATTTTGAAACCGTCTGGCCCGACCGGGATCCCTCAGTCGAACCAGCGGTCCCGCTCCAGCTCCTCCGTGCGCGACGGGTCCTCGATCAGCGCCGCCACCTCGAAACGGCGCGGCCACTGCCCCGCCGCCCAGGCGAGTCCCGCCGCCACCCCCTCCAGGGTGGCCGCGTGCAGCACCCCGTCACGGGTCCGGTGCCAGTCCAGTTCGACGCCGTTCGCGAGCAGTTCCTCATGCTCGACGTACGTACGCGGAGTGCCGGGACCGAGCAGCGTCCGTACCGCCTCCGGGACCTGGTGCTCATCCCCCGCCGTCGTCACCTCGGCCTCCACGCTCTCGCTCAGCCGCCCGACCTGGAGCAGCTCGGCCAGTTCGGCGGCCCGGTCGGGGGCCACCGGGAGCAGGGCCGCGCCGGACGTCAGCGGAAGCAGGTCGGGGGCGTCGGCGACCAGGGCTTCGGCGGCGTCCACCACCCGCACCTCGCCGTCCACCACCGCCCGCAACTCGTCCGGCAGCGTCACCTGTTCCGGGTCGAGCCGCGCCAACTCCCCGTACAGCGCGTGCAGTTGCCGTGCCGAAACCTCCCGGTCCGGGTCGGACAGCCGGGTCAGCAGCTCGGCCGCGCCGCCGGGCTCGTCGAGGAGGGCGGCCACGGACGTCCGTACGCCCAGCGCGCGCAGCACCTGCTCGTCGTCGAAACCGGACGCGTCCGCCTCGTCGTACAGACCGGCCAGCAGCGGGTCACCGCCCGCGGCCCGCAGCCCGGCCGGGCGCCGGCCGTCGAGCACCGGGTGACCACGCAGCCACCAGGCGGTGTACGGGCGTACGGACTCGGTCGTACCGTCCGGCAGCAGCACCCGCACCGGCTGGGTCAGGGCGTCCCGCAGCGGGGGACGGGAGAGCAGCGCGAGGGCCTGCGGCCAGCTGTCGTCGTCGACCAGTTCCAGATCCCGTACGGCGACGATCTCGGTGGCGACCGGCGGCACCGGGCCCTGCGGCAGCTGGTCGAGCACGTCCTCGCACCAGACGTCCACCGCGTCGAGCAGTCCGGCGTCGTCGGGCTCGGCGAAGTCGCCCTCGCGCGGTTCGAGTTCGTCGGGGTCCAGGACGACATCCGTGGTGCGGACCAGGGCGAAGGTGGCGAGCACACCGCAGGCGGTCAGCGGCTGCTCACCCCAGCGTTCGGCCAGCTCGGAGTCGCACAGGGCCAGTTCGCCGTCGCGCATGACCGCGGCGAACGGGCTGCCGGGCAGGACCAGTTCACCCGCCGGTACGGTCTCGCCGTCCTCGTCGGGGAGGGCGAGCGCCGCGAGCCAGGGCTCGTCGCCGGGCTCCAGCTCCGCCTCGCGTACGAGCGCGAGCACGACCTCGGCGAGCTCGTCGGCGTCCGGTGCGCCCTCGTCCTCTTCGTCGTACCAGATCTCCCCGGCGTCCATCGAGGCGGCGACGGCCGCCCGCACCTGGGGGGTCGTCAGGACCGCACGCGGGGTGGCGGGCAGGGCGCCCAGCTTCTCCAGGAGCGGGTGCGCGGCGTCCGGGTGGGCGACCTTCAGACCGAGGCGGGCCAGGTCGGCGGGGGTGTCGGCCAGCGGCAGCAGAACCTGCCGGGGGCCGACGGCGGTACGGCCCGACGCGAGCGGCACGGGCAGCCCGGAGAGCCGGTCCGGGTCGACCCCGGCGAGGGTCTCGTACAGCCGCCGCCACCAGGACGGGGCACGTTCGGCGCCGCCGATGCGGTCGATGGCGTCGCCGAGCGGGAGCCGGCCGACGCCCAGCGTGCGCAGCTCGGCGCGGCGTTCGAGCCCGGCGGGCAGCAGCGTCGGCAGCACTTCGGCCAGCACCCGTACGGTGTCCTCGCCCGCGCCCTCGACGACTTCGGCCTCGAAGGGGCGCAGGGCGTGCCGCCGCTCGCTGCCTTCCTCCTCGGCTTCGCCGCCCACGTCCTCCAGCGGTGCGGCGGGGGCGAGGAACGCCACGCGGGCCAGCCGTTCCAGGATCGCGGCCCGCAGCGCGCCGTCGAGTTCGCCCTTGCCGAGCGGGCCCGGCACCAGGTCGATGGTCGCGACCGAGACCGGCTCCCAGCCGCCGAGCAGCTCCGCGTACGCGTCCGCCGCCCGCTGCACCAGGAAGTCCGTGAGCGGTCCGGGCGCGGGGTGGCGGCGGGCGGTGTCGAGCGGCAGCGAGGCGATGAGCAGCGCGGGCACGCCGAGCGGTTCGTCGGTCGGGGTCGGCGCGTGGACGACGGGGGCGGTGGCGGGGCGCACGGGGGCGCCGTCGCCGTCGACCGGGACGGCCCAGGTGACCGACCAGTGCGGGCGCAGCCGCTCCTCGACGGGCCGGTCCGCGAGCAGCGCGCGCTCCAGCGGGCCGTGGTGGGCGACGGTGCGCCAGCGGTGGATCCCGCCGCCCGCCGCGCTGTCGTCGATGTGGACGTAGGCCCCGTGCTCGGAGCGGGTCAGGGTGCGGACGCCGTCCGGGGTCTCGATGACGATCTCGGCCAGGCCGGGCAGGGTCAGCAGCAGCGCGTCGTCGATGGCGGCGACCAGCCGCCGGGCCAGGTCCTCGGCGCCGGCGTCGCGCAGCGGCAGGATGACGACGGTGTCGTACCCGTCGGGGGCGGTGCCTTCGGCGGGCAGCGGGAGGCGCAGCAGCGGTACGTGTCCCTCGCGGCGCCGCAACTCGTCGGCGAGGCCGTCGGATCCGGTGTCCGGCTGCCCTTCCGTCGTACGGGCGGCCGCTTCGGCTGCCAGTTCGCGGGCCTCGGCGAGGGACCACCGGACGCCGCCGTGCCGGCCGACGACCGCCGGCTCGTCGCTCACCGCGAGGACGGCGGCGAATCCGACCCCGAAGCGGCCGACCGCCGCGTGGGTGTCGGCTGTTTCGGAGCCGGGTCGCTTGGCGGACGCGCGCAGCGTACTCAGCGACTCGACACCGGTGGCGTCCAGCGGGGCGCCGGTGTTGGCGGCGACGAGTACGGCGGGATCGTTGCCCTCGCCCGGCCGCAGCGTGAGCCGGAACCGGCCCGGCACACCGGCGCGGGCCGCCGCGTCTGCGGCGTTCTGGGCGAGTTCGACGACGAGGCGGTCGCGGTAACCGCCCAGCGCGAGGTCCTCCTCGGCGTTGGCGTCCTCGCGGAATCGGGCGGGGGTGGTGGCCCAGGCATCGAGCACGCCGCGCCTCAGGCGGGCCGTCCCGAAGGGATCGGCTGCGTCTGTCGCTTCCACGATCACGGCTTGTGCTCCTCTGTGGGCGGGGGTACGGGGACCGTCCCGGTCCCGGCTGAAGGTACCGCGTGAGAGGGGTGGGGGGCGGGTGCGGGTGGGGCGGGGGCGACGGCGGCTGGCTTGTTCCCTTCCCTCTCCCCCTCTCTCTTCCTTTCCCCTCCCTTCCGGTTCCGGGTCAGCGCCGAACCGTCCGAGAACCTGAATCGACGGTCGTATCGTCTCCCTGTACGTGAAAGGCATGGCAGACCTCGACGAGGCAGAGCTCGTACGTCGCGTCGCCCGCGGGGACCGGGCGGCGTTCGACGAGTTGTACCGGCGCACCTCTCCCTGGTTGACGGTGCGGCTCCGCCGCCGCTGCGGTGACGACGACGTCGTCGCCGACGTGCTCCAGGACACCTATCTGGCGGTCTGGCGGGCGGCCGGCAGCTACGCGGGCTCCGTGACCAAGGGCAGTGCGGTCGGCTGGCTCTGGACGATCGCCGCGAACCGTCTCGTCGACGCATTCCGCCGGCGCGCCCGGCAGGAGCGGGTGCCGAGCATTGCCCTGGCCGAGACGACCGTGCCGGCCGCCGAGGACGAGGTGCTGGGCACCCGCGTCGACCAGGACCTCGAACAGGCACTGCTGCGGCTGCCACCGGAGTTGCGGCAGGTGATGCAGGCGATGGTGCTCGACGACCTTTCGGTCCGGCAGACGGCCGTGCTGCTCGGTATGCCGGAGGGCACGGTGAAGACCCGCGCACGGCGGGCCCGGATCGCGCTGCGGGAGGCGCTCTCATGACTCACCCCACCACCATGGTTCTGGCCCGCTACGCGGACGGCGGGCGCGGGCTCGACGACGCCGCGCTCTGGTCCGTCGAGGTCCATCTCGACACGTGCGGGGACTGCCGTGAAGAACTCGCCAGGAACGTCACCCCGGCCACGACGGATGTGCTCGGCCGTGTCGCCGTCTCGCTCGACCGGGCGATCGATACGAGCCCGCTCCCGGCCAGGCGACGCACATACGCAGTGGGCACATACGCAGTGGCCGTGCACCGACGCCGGCTTGCCTGGGCGCTGGCACCCTGGCTCGCGGTGACCGTCGCGGTGCTGGGCTGCGGGGTGCTCCTCAACTCCGCCGAACCCAGCCTGCCTTCGCTCGTACTGCTGCTGGCCCCGGTGGCTCCGCTGCCCGGCGTCGCGGTGGCCTGGAGCCGGCGGACCGACCCGGTCTGGGAACTGATCGCCACCACTCCCGCAGCCGGCCTGGCCATGGTGCTGCGGCACACGCTCGCGGTGCTCGTCGTCGTACTTCCGGCGCTGCTGGTGGCGGGTGTCAGCACCGGGACCTCACTGGTCCTCATCCTGCTGCCGTGCCTGGCGTTCACCGCGGCCACCCTCGCGCTCGGCGCCTTCATCGGCGTGCGGCGTGCGGCGATCGGACTCGGGACGGCCTGGTCCGCGGCCGTGCTGCTGCCGAGCGTGGCGGCCCGGTCCCTGTCCCCGGTACTACAGCCGGGCAGCGATGCCGTCTGGGCGGTGATCACCGTGGCCCTTGCCGCGGTCACCCTGTTCGCCGCCCCGCACTTCCGCCGCCTGACCAGCGGCAACTGAACCCCGGACCCCAGGACAGGAGACCCCGTGCGACAGGTGAGTGCTGCCGAAATGGCCCCCACCCTTCATCCCTGGCTCATCCACGCGGAAGAACTGCGTGTGCGGGCCGGCCGGCACCTGGCCGTCGACGGCCTCGACCTGACCCTGAAAGCCGGCGTGCACGGTCTGCTCGGCCCGAACGGTGCCGGAAAGACCACGCTGATGCGCGCGCTGTCCACCGTCGTCAAGCCCGCGGGCGGCTCCTTGACGCTGCTCGGCGCGCAGGTCGACGGCCGCGCAGACCTGCGCGCGGTACGTCGCGGACTGGGGTATCTGCCGCAGCAGTTCGGCTTCTACCCGCGGTTCACGGTCCGCGAGTTCGTCGAGTACATGGCCTGGCTCAAGGAAATGCCCAGAACCGCGGTACCCGACGCCGTGCAACGCGCGATCGAGCGGGTGGGTCTCACCAGCAAGGCCGACGTCAGGATGAAGGCGCTGTCCGGTGGCATGCTGCGCCGGGCCGGCATCGCTCAGGCCATCGTGAACGACCCCGAGCTGCTGCTGCTCGACGAGCCCACCGTCGGACTCGACCCCGAACAGCGGCTCGACTTCCGCGACTTGCTGCGTGACCTCGGCTCCGACAGCTGTGTGCTGGTCTCCACCCACCTCGTCGAGGACGTCGTCGCCGCCTGCACCGACGTCATCCTCATGAACGAAGGCCGGCTCCTCTTCCAGGGCACCCCCGACGACCTGATCGCCCGAGGCGGGCAGAACGACGCGGGCGACAGCCCGGCGGAGCGCGGTTACTCGGCGCTCCTGCGTCAGCACCGGCGGAGCAACGCATGATCCGCATCCTCGGTATCCAGCTCCGGCGGTCGGCCGCTCTCGGCGCCGCGCTCCTGATAGCCGCCACCGGCACGATCGTGCTCCACGCCACCGCGGGGCGCTGGTCCGCCGGGTGGATGGCGCTGGTCATGACGGAGCGCGAATACCTCGCGGCTCTCTCGCCCCTCGCGATGGCCGCCGGTGCCTGGCAGTCCTTTTCCGAGCACCGGGCGAACGTCGCCGAGCTGTTCGCCAGCGTGCCCCGCCCACGAACGCGGCGCATCGTGCCGATCCTGGTCACGACCGCGCTGGCGGTTCTCGTCGCGTACCTGGTCACGCTCCTCGCGGCGGCGCCACGGATCGCCGGCACGGCGCGCTACCTGCCGCCGGCCGCCTTTGCCGTCGTGGCCGTCGGGCTGATCGCGATGATCGCCTCGGTCTGGATCGGGCTGGCCGTCGGGCGCCTGGTGCCGGCGCTCGCCACCGCACCCGCGCTGGCCGTGACCGGCTTCGCGCTGCTGGTCTTCGCGCCCCACGCCCTGCCGGACGGCGGAGACATGGCGGCGTTCTCCCCGATGGGGCTGAGCAGGTTCAGCGATTACGACACCGTCAACGGCGGGGTCAGCGTCGCCCAGGGCCTCTGGCTGGTCGCGGTCGCGGTGGCCGGCGTCGTGCTCTTCGCCGTACGGGAACGTAAGTTCGCGTTCGCCGCGCTGTTGCCGCTGGCGATCGGGGCGACAGCCACGGCCCTGATCGTGCCGACCGGCGGTGCCTACGACCGGGGAACGCTCGACCCGGTCGCCCAGGAACTGGTGTGCACCGCAGACACCCCGCGGGTCTGCGTCAGCCGGGCGCACGAAGGTCTGCTGCCCGAGGTGGCCTCCAGAGCCCGGCACGCGTTGCGACTCCTGTCGAAGACATCGGTCGTCACGGCGCACGAGGACACCAGCACGCTTTTCCCGCCCACCTCGCCGAAGTCCAGGGCCGACACCGCGCTGATGACGATCGCGGTCGGCAAGGACGGTCACCTCGCCCACCCGGGCCGGCTCGAACCGACCCTGCTCACCGGCGTGTTCACCGGACCTCTCAGCTGCGCGGACACCGGGAACTTCGAGGTCGCCACCGCTGCCGCCTACTGGCTGCTCGACCGGGAGCCGGCCGTCGGACCCGATGGCCTCGAATTCGCCGACCCGAAGGCCGTCGAGCTCTGGAAGGGTCTGAAGGCACTGCCGCAGGCCGAGGCCGGCACCCGGGTGACCGCCGTCCACCGGGCCGCCCAGAAGTGCCAGGACACCACCAACCTCCTGACGCGGAGCGCCCGATGAGAGGGCTGACGCTCTACGTCCGCTCGCGCCGGGCACCGGCCGCGCTCGGCGCGGCGGTCGCGGCCACCGCCATCGCATGGCTGCTTGCGACGGTCTTCAGCGACGCGCGCGAGGTGAGCGGCTCCGTACTCGCCCTGACGGCGCTGCTCCTCGTGGCCGTCGTCACCACGACGCTCGGCGGCCCCGACGACACCCTGGACCGCACGGCGGCGAGGCCGTGGGGGTGGCTGCGGATGTCCCACCTGACCGCGGCCCTGGGATGCATGGTCATGCTCCTGGTGGCCACGCTGCTCACCGGTACGCGGTTCGGGCCGTTCGGATGTGCCGTCCGCGACACGGCCGGCCTGCTGGGCCTGACCGCCCTGGGGGCGGCCACGACCGGCACCGCTCGGGCGTGGTTCCTGCCACTCGGGTGGACGCTCGGCGCGGCCATGTTCCCGGGCGCGGGCACTGCGGGTGAGGCACTGACCTGGCAGACACAGGCACCCGACAGCCGGCCCGCGGCCATGGTCGCGGCAGCGCTCGCCGTCGCGGGATTCGCCGCTTACGTGAGCCGGGGCCCACGCCCCCGAACGTCGTCGGAGAACGTCTGACGCTGACAGGCGGATACCGGCACACGGCAAGGTGGTGGCGTCAGGCGGGCTGCAGGGCGGGCGTTGCCGGAGCGGCCACGGCCCTGCGGGTCTCGCGCATGATCAGCAGGCCATTGACCACCATCAGTGTCGCGGTCAGGCAGTGGACGCCGAGCGCAGTGGCCACGGAGCCGTGGTGGGCCAGCACGGTGGTCATGTCGCCGTACGCGGCGAGGGACTCCACCAGCAGCGCCCAGCCCAGCGCCCGGCGGTGGCCCGTCACCAGCAGGATGCCCAGGACCAGGGCCAGGACGACGTCGCGGATTCCCTTGATGATCAGGAAGCCGCCACCGTCGCCGGCGGGCGGGCTCGGCAGGCCGAAGCCCGCCGCCGCCGTCTCCGGACTCAGGATGAACTCCGTCCCGAACCAGAGGATGAAGAGGATGAAGGCGGCGGCCAGGACGGTGTTGATCTTCTTCAGTAACACTGTTCTTCTCCTTGCGGGGCTTCGTCAGCTCGGTGAGCTTCGTGGGATTGCTGAGTCCTGTGGCGCCGGCCCGCGGGCTCAGACGAGGGCGGCGACGAGCAGGGTGAAGGCGGCGATGAGGATGGCGACGCGCACATAGTGGAAGCGGTCCCAGCGGTGCATCTGCTCCTTCCAGTCCTCGGGCCGGTTCTCGGGGGTCCACGTCTTGCCCTGGTTGTTGATCGGGACGAGCAGCAGGAGCGACATGACCACGCTGACGAGCAGCAGCGCGCCGGCGGTGACGACGAGGCCGGTCCCGTGGTGGTGCCATCCGGCGATGGCCCAGACCGCGGCGAGGACGAGTGAGCCGATGTACCAGAACGGCATCACGGCGCCGAGCATCCGGCCCCCGTGGCTGCGGGCGAGCTGAGCGCTGTCCTCGGGAAGTGCGTTGAAGATCGGGTTCATGACGAAGGCGACGGAGAACTCCACCCCCACCATCAGTCCGAAGGCCACGGTGGTGACGACCTGAAGCGCATCGAGCATGACGATCCCTCCGAAATCTAGCGTTGCTAGCCAATGAAGCAAGGCTAGTACTAGTGCCGATCGCTTGTCTAGCGGTGCTAGAATCGAATCATGTCGGTACAGGAACGCAAGGAGCGTGAACGGGCGGGCCGCGAGCGTCTCATCGTGGCGACGGCCCGTGAACTCGCCGAGCAGCAGGGCTGGGACGCGGTCACCACCCGCCGGCTCGCCGAGCGCATCGAGTACAGCCAGCCCGTCCTCTACAGCCACTTCCGCGGCAAGCGGGAGATCATCGGCGCCGTCGCCCTTGAGGGCTCCACCGAGATGGCCGCGGCGCTGCGGGCCGCGACCTCCGCCGTGGACGGCCCCCGCGCCCGGGTCACCGCCCTCGCCCGCGCCTACCTCGACTTCGCCGCACGCAACCCGGCGGTCTACGACGCCATCTTCCAGCTCGACGGCGGCCTGGCGTTCGCGCAGGAGGACACCCCGGAACCACTCAAGGACGCCTTCGCCGCGCTACTGGAGACGCTCGGCGAGGTCGCCGGGGACCACGTCCACCCGGCGCTGTTCACCGAGGTGTTCTGGGCTGCCCTGCACGGCCTTGCGACCCTGGGCCGGTCGGGACGCCTGCCCCCGGAGGACACCGAGCAGAGGGTGGAGCTGCTGGTGGACCGGCTCGCCATGGTCTGACACGCCAACCCGGCGGGCACGCAGCCGGGACCCGCACCCCGGACGGGCACCCGCCCCGGAAGCCGCGATGCTCATTGATTCACGGGCCGGAGGTTCAGACGGTGCCGAACTCTCCGGTCTTGACACCCGCCACGAAGGAGGCGAACGCGGTGGCGGGGATGTCCAGAACCGGACCGCTCGGGTTCTTGGAGTCACGGACGGGGACCACGCCGCGCGAGGCGATGAGGTGGGAGGCGACCTCGATGCACTGACCGCCGTTGCCGCTGTACGAGGACTTGAGCCAACGGGGAGTTTCAGTCGTCACGGGTGCCCTTTCGTAACTGGTCGATCATGGCCACGGATGCCGCTTGGGAGACAGCTTCGACCTGTAGCTGATGGTAGGCGGTCAGCATGGGCAGCACGAACGTACTTTCCCTTTCGAGATGGCCCCGTTGGGCGGACTCGGCGTACGACATGAGGGACCGATCCGGCATCGTGAGCACGGTTACCGGCAGGCTGAGCGGACGACGGACTCCCATGTCGAACGGAGCGACTTGGAGCACGGTGTTCGGCAGCTCGGCGAACTCGATCAGCCGGGCCAACTGACCGTCCATGACGCCGCTGTCCCCGATGGGTCGTCGGAGGCAGCTCTCATCCAGTACCACGAAGACCAATGGGGGCGGCGTCCGGATCAGCGAGGCCTGACGCTCTGCAACGAGCGCAATTCGCTCGTCTGCCTGGCCGGGCGTGGTGACGCCCCGTTTCACGGTGCTCTCCCCGAGCGTTGATGCGTACTCGGGCGTCTGAAGCAGACCAGGAATCACGCCCACTTCGTACAACCGGATCTCCGCCGCGCGACCCTCATGGCGGACGTACTCCGGAAATCCCTCCAGCAGTGCCGTTTGCCGAACGGCCTGGCTCTGGCGTTGGAGCCGGTCCCCCGAACCGAGCGCCCGGTCAGCACTTGCTGCAAAGCGGCGAGTTGGAGGGCGGCGACCAGTTTCGACAGCTGAAATATGCGTCCCGGAACACCCCGTACGCTCCCCCAGCTCGTCCTGCGTCCAACCGCACTCATCCCGCAGTCTGCGCAGAAGCTGGCCGAACGCCGCCTTCGGGGACTTTTCGGGGTCCAACTCTTTTCTGTTCAAAGGCCATAACTCAACTCCCTTGACAACAAACGCAAGTTGAAGCCAGTCCAACCCTAGGTCACGCTGAGCCCGCTTGGTAGTGGAATGACTACGGAGAGGAGCGGCGGTGCTCGCACAGAACACCCCGAATGGGCAGGAACCTTCCTACGTCCCGGACCTCGGCACGCTCATGGTCGATACGGGGCACGGCAATCGAACCGGGGAATTCCGGGGGCTCGACGGCCCGTACTGGTCACTGCGCCCGGTCAACGGCGGAGTCGAATGGGAAACCGTCCCCGAGCAGGTGCGGACCCCAACTCCCTTAGAGCTTACGGAACATCACCCGGACCCGGGCGCCGAAGCGGACCGCCTGCTCACCCTGATCGTACGGGGAATCAGCCCGCGAACCTGACCGGAGACGGGGCGCTGCGTGCGGCTGCCGGCAAGGCGAGGCGGCTACCGTCAAGACACGTGCGGCTGCCGTCAGGCAGACGCGGCTTCCAGGGACCGCAGTTCGGCATCGGAGAGGCGCAGGTCAGCCAGGGCGACGAGGGCCGGCACCTGGTCCACCACCCGGGCGGAGGCGATCGGCGCGACCACTGTCGGCTGCTGGGCCAGCCAGGCCAGGGCGACGGTGGCCATCTGCGCGTCGTGCGCCGACGCGATCTCCTCCATGGCGGCGAGAACCGCGGTGCCGCGCTCGCTGTCGGCGTACCCGCCGGCCAGGCCGGGCAGGTCGCGCACGCTGTCCACCGCGCGGCCCGGCCGGTATTTCCCGGTCAGGAATCCGGAGGCGAGGGCGAAGTAGGGGACACAGGCCAGCCCCTCTCGCTGGACGATGTCCAGGCGTTCGCCCTCGTAGGTGTCGCGGGAGACAAGGTTGTACTGGGGCTGGAGCACCTGGAAGCCCGCCAGGCCCTCCCGGTGGGCGAACCGCAGCATGGCGTCCAGACGTGCCGGGCTGATGTTGGACGCCCCGAGGGCCCGCACCTTTCCGGCACGCACCAGTGCGTCGAGCGTCGTGACGATGTCCTCCACCGGCACCGACTCGTCGTCGAAGTGGACGTAGTACAGGTCGATACGGTCGGTACCCAGACGTCGCAGCGAATCCTCCGCGGCGGCCGTGACGTTGGCGGGCTTCAGTCCCTTGCGCTCCGGGTGGTCACCGACCTTCGTGGCGATGACCACGTCGTCGCGGTTGCCGCGCGCGGAGAGCCACTCGCCGATGAGGTTCTCGGACTGGCCGGGCTCGTTACCGGGAAAGTGGTACATGTACGAGTCCGCGGTGTCGATGAAATTCCCGCCCGCGGCGGCGTAGGAGTCGAGTACGGCGAACGATTGCTCCTGGTCGGCCGTCCAGCCGAATACGTTGCCGCCCAGACAGAGCGGCGCAACGGAAATCCCGGTCCGGCCAAGCTTCTTGTGATCGAACATGGCCTCATTCAACACCCGGTGCGTGAGCAGGAGAGTGAGCCTTCGCACGGAGGACCGCCTGACACAACAATCTGACACACACCTGCCGGCCACGTGGAACAGTGGATGCCTGTCATCTTTCATCCACGGGGGAGCATGAAGGGGAACAGGGAAAAGGAGAACGACGGACTTCGGCTGTCGCTGACGACCGGCATCCTGGGCACTTGCACAGCGGTGCTGGCGCTCGCGCTCGGTCTGGCGGCCATCGCCGAGGCCGTGTCCGGGAATTCGATCGTCTGGTGGCAGATCGCCGTGGCGCCGGTCGCGCTCTTCATGGCGGTCAGGGCGGAGTCGGTGTCCCGGCAGACCCTCCAGTACACCAGGCGCGTCCTGACCTCGCGTCCTTTGAAGGGCGCCGCACTGCACGAACACCTGGAGGACCACACCTATGTGCTGTATCTCCGGGCCTTCGGCCGCGACAAGGAACTGGGCACCACCCAGCCGGTGCGCGGCGTGTGGAATTGGACGCTGGCGCTGGCCGGCCTGGCGTCGGTGGACTCCCAGCGCACCTGGGAGGAACGCATCGTCCTGCCCTTCCTGCGCCTGGGCCGTGTGATCAGCGTAGGCGAGCCCGGCGAGAGGCTGCCCCGGCTCGGCGCGGCCCGCTTCTATCTCTCCCACGACAACTGGCGGGCCACCGTCTCCGAAGCGATCCGCCGGTCCCGGCTCGTCGTCATGGTGGCGTCGATCAGCCCGGACGAGTCGGCCGAAGGCACCCTGTGGGAGTACACGGAAGCGGTACGCCTGCTGCCGGCCGAGCAGCTCGTACTCATCGTTCTCGACGACCCGGACGGCTATGACCGCTTCCGGAGACTGACGGCCGCGTACGCGGACCGGCGCGCCCCCGAACTCGCGTCACAGGGCGAGCGGTTACCGCCAGTCCCGACGCTGCCCGACCACCGCGAGATCACCCGGACCACCACCCGGCCCGCCCGGTCCGCCCGGCGCTCCAGGCGTGCCCCTCTCATCGGCGCGATCGTGTTCGGGGCGGGCCGGGAGCCCGAGTTCGCCCCGCTGACCGGATCCGCACACGCGGTGGCCCGCCTCTCGCCGCGGCTGGCCGTGCGACGGGCGGTCCGCGGCTTCATCGCCCGACTCGAACTGCGCCTCCCGGGGCGGGCCGTGAGGCCCTGGGGAGTTCCCCGGCAGCTGCGCTGGATGTTCCTGGTTCTCTCGCTCTGGCTCCCGTACACGGACTTCATACGCAAGGGCAGACACGGAAGCCCCGGCACCAAGGCCGTCTTCATCGCCCTGCCCCTGCTGCTCTTCTACGGCTACGTGAAAGCACGTCTCGAATCCGGTGAACAGGAACTCGACCACGGGGTACGGATACTGCCGCCGGATGTCGCCCCGGCCGCGCCCCCGGACAAGCGGGAGAGCCGTTCCGCCCCGCAGACCGAGTCGACGCGGTCCTACGTACACCGGCAGTGGTCCCTATGGTTCTACGGAATGACGGCTCTGGCGGCCTTCACACCCCTGGGCGCAGCGCACTACGGCACCCTTATGTGGCTGTGGGCCTGCCCCGTGCTCGTGGCCCTGGGCGTGTACTGGTTCCGCGTGACCCTGCGCCGCACCACCGCCTACCGGCGCCGCCCCCGCACCCCCGAGGACATCTACACCGAGGAGAGCGTGCTGCTCCTGCATCCCGGGACCGGCCTCCCCGGCTGGGACGAGCCAGCGCACCGGGCCGTCGAGAAATGGTTCCCGGGGTACGGGGAATTCGTCGCCGTCGGCCCGGCGGACGACCCCGCGCCCGGCAGCCGGTGGGCCCGCCTCGGCCTGCCGGCGGACGACACCCGCCCCATGGTGTCCGCCGCCTTGGTCCATGCGTGGCTGGTGATCGCGGTGGCCGTTCCGGGGGCGGAGAACATATGGCGGTTCTGCGAGGCCGTACGCCTGCGCAACCCACCGCACGTGCTGCTCCTCGTGACCGGCGATGCTGAGCAGTACCGCCGGTTCGCGGCCGAGGCCACCGCCGAGTTCCGGCGCGGGGCCGGACGCTTTCCGCGACGCGGCCCCCAGGTCCGCGGATTTCCCCGGCTACCGGACCTCCCGCGTACGGCACCCGCCGCCGACGGATCGCAGCTGTCCGCCGTGATCCGTTTCACCAAGGGCTGGGGCACACAGCTGCACACCTTCGACCCGCCGCTCCTGTTCACCGAGGCGCGGTCCTTCCGGTCACGGCAACGCGTCTGGAACGAACTCCACCCTCACATGGGCAAGTTGCGCGTGCGGATGTGACGGGGCGGGGCGGGCCGGTGAGAGTCGCTGCCTGGGTGGCACGGGCCGCACTGAGCGCATGCCACCGCATGGTGGATCAGCCCTGAACCGGCACACCTCGGGCCGGGAACGCTCAGACGCCGCCGAGCTCTCCGCCCTTGACGCCTGCCACGAAGGCGGCGAACGCGCTGGCGGGAATGGACAGGACCGGGCCGCCCGGGTTCTTGGAGTCGCGGACGGGGACGATGCCGCGCAGGGCGGCGAGGTTAGGGGCGACCTCGACGCAGTTACCGCCGTTCGAGCTGTAGGACGACTTGTACCAGCGGGGCTCGTTAGTCACGGACATTCCCTTCATTCCTGCTGAATCATGGCCACAGAAGCAGCTTGGGACAGCACTTCGGCCTGTAGCTGATGGTAAGCCGTCAACATGGGTACCACCGCAGTGGTTTCTCGCTCCATATGCCCCTGAGCCTGCGATTCCGCATACGCGATGATCGATCGGTCGGCCAGGGTGAGCAGATTGACCGGCAGATTGAACGAGCGCCGCGCGCCTACGGCAAAGGGCGAAACCTGTAACACCCAGTTGGGCAGAGCAGCGACCTCGACCAGACGCTGAAGCTGAGCCTTCATGACCTCGGGGCCACCGATGGCCTGACGGATGCAGCTCTCGTCCATCACCACAAGCACCATGGGTGGCGTCGGCCTCACCAGCGCCGCTTGCCTCTCCGCGAGGAGCGACACTCGCTCATCAGCTTGTTGGGGCGTGATGGCCCCGCGTTGTACGTCACCGTTCGCCAGTGTCCTTGCGTATTCCGATGTCTGGAGCAGGCCAGGGATGAGCCCGACCTCGAACAGCCGGATCTCCACTGCGCGACCCTCGTAGCCGACGTACTCCGGAAACCCTTCCAACAGGGAGCCACGTCGCATCTCGCGCCACTCGCGCTCGAACGAGTCGGTCGATCCGGTAAGACCGAGGGCAAGGTCGACCTTGCGCGAGAAGGGAAGGGTCGGCGGCTTACGACAAGTTTCCACAGCCGAAACATGCTGGCTCGAACACTCCAGGCTCCCCGCCAGGTCTTCCTGGCTCCAGCCACGCTTCTCCCGCAACCTGCGCATACGGGCTCCGTAGGCCGCAGCGGGGCTGCTCTCGGGGTCTAACTCCTTGCGATTGACCATCCGGTCGCCTCAACTCATCCTTCGTTCCAGATTACTTGAAGGGATCCTGACTCTAGGCCACGCTGAGCCCGCTTGGTAGTGAAATGACTACGGAGAGGAGCGGTGGTGTCCGCACATAACACCCCGAATAGGCGGGAACCCTCACGCGCCCCGGATCTCGGCGCGCTCATGGTCGATACGGGGCACGGCAACCGAACCGGGGAGTTCCGGGGACTGGCCGGCCCGTACTGGTCACTGCGGCCGGTCAACGGTGGCGCCGAATGGGAGGCCGTCCCCGAGCAGGTACGGACCCCGACTCGCATAGAGCTGCTGACCGCTGAGATCGCACGCATCAACGCCCGCAGCCGCAGGAGGCTGGAACCGTGACCGCCCAGACCGACGACGCGTCCTGCCGGGAGTGCGAGGAGTTCGACCTCGCCGAAGCAGTCGCCAGGGCCGAGCACGACGCGAGCAGGGAGACCGACTGCCGGGTCCTGCGCAGGCGCCACCAGCAGACCGACCACGGAGGGCAGCAGGAGTGACGTACTCGCTGGTCCGGCTGGCTCTCGTCGCCGGGGCGCTCCAGGTCCTCATGCGGCGACGCCTCCCCCGCATCCTGCTCGTACTCACCCGTCAACGCCCCAAGCAGCCCGCTCTGTTCGCGGAACTTCTGCACATCGAGACGGACCTCGCGTACCGCGCACGGTTCTTCGCAGGGCTGAACGCAGCACTCGCCGAGCGGAACGCGGAACGCATCGCTGAGCTGGAAGCGCTTCGGACCGCACTCGCTCAGCTCCGTAACCCGGTCTCCCCGACAACGGCGGGCAAGGGGACATTCGGGTGCTTCACCAGCGCTTCGGGTGGTTCACCAACACCGTGAGCCCCCGCCTCCCCCGGGCTGGAACGATGGGCGGAACACGCGCACGAAGGGTCGGCATTCCATGAAGGACACGCCAGAGGGCGGCATCGCGGGCGAGGCGACCTTACTCATTCCCGCCACGGAGGAGCATCTGTCGCTGCTCGCCGAGTGGTTCGCCGACCCTGGGTTCGTCCGCAACTGGGGCGGGCGGCCTCTCACCCGCGAGGAAGTGGCCGCCAAGTACACCGGAAGGCGGCGTCCCGCTGTGGTGTCGCTGCTGGTCCTCAGGGGCGTCGATTCCGTGGGGTACGCCCAGTACGTCACCACCGGCCCTCATGAAGGCGGCATCGACATGGTGCTCCTGCCTCACGCACAGGGCCAGGGGTACGGCCCCGACGCCGCCCGCGCCCTCGTCCGGCACCTCCGTACCGTCCTGGGATGGGGCCGGGTCACCGTCGACCCCGAAGCCTCCAACCACCGAGCCATCAGGGCATGGCGCAAGGCAGGCTTTCGCCCGGTCGGCCCACGGGGCAGCCAGCTGCTGATGGAGTACAGGCCCGCACAGAACGGCCCGTTACGACCGGCCCCGGCAGATGCCTCCTGCTGAGGACGGACCGAACCTTTTCCAACCTTGATACCCGCTCACCCGTCCCGGCGCACCCCGAAGTGTCCGTAGCGGAGTGAAGGCGTGAACAGGCCCCTGTGACCCTGTCGGCTCCGCGATGGAGCAGCAGGGCCCGGGAGCCGGGGGAGGCGTTGTGGCGGGGACGACCCCACCCCTCACCCCTCAGGAATGCCCCAGATCGTCCGACCCCGAAGCCGCCTCCGCCGAGACCGAGCCGCCCTCCGGGTCCGGGCGCAGGGCGAACGGGTCCGCGGCCGTCGAGTCCAGTACCAGCGGCGCCGGCCGCAGTGGCTTCGGCATGACCGCGGCCTCCGAGTGGCCGCCGCAGCCGTACGACAGGGACACCACGTGGCCGTCCGCCGGGCCGAATTCGTTGCCGCAGACCCCGAAGGCCTGGCGCAGTGAACCGGAGAGCGGGACCAGGAAGGCGCACGTCACGCAGGACGCGGGGGCCGCCTGGGCCATCGGGGTCTTCGCGCCGTACTCCTCGTCCCAGCGGTCCGCCGCCTGGTGCAGGCCGTAGCGGGACAGCACCCGCGCCCGCCGCATCCCCAGCTCCTCGGCGACCGCGGCGACCGTGCCGCGGGCCGGGACCGATGTGCGGTCGGTGACCTCGGCGTCCTCCGCCTCGACCCGCTCCGCCAGCTCGTCCGAGAGCACGGAGTTGGGCGGCGGCGCGTCCTCGCCCGAGAAGCCGGGCTCCAGGCGCAGGTCCTCCGCCTCGGTGGGCAGCAGGTCGCCCGGCCCCATGTCACCCGGGCGCAGCCGTTCGCTCCACGGCACCCACTCGGGGGCCAGCAGCGAGTCCGAGCCCGGCAGCAGAACCGTCTCGTCGAGCGTGACGAGCTTCGCCCGGGATGCCCGGGCGACCGTCACCGCCCAGCGCCAGCCCCGGTAGCCCGGTTCCTTGCACTCGAAGTAGTGGGTGACCACCCGGTCACCCTCGGCCACCACAGAGACGTGTTCGCCGACCACCCCGGGGAAGGCAGCTTCCTCCGCCGCCTCGCGTGCGAGGCCGACCGCCTCGGCGCACAGGCGGTCAGGGGTACGGCTTCTCGTCGTCGCAGCACTCACAGGTCTCGCTTCTCTCCTACGCCGTCTCACGGGTGCGCCGGACGAACTTCGCGTACGAGCAACGGGCGGAGCGGACCAGAGGACCGCGTCAACGTCCGCGCCCGACATGCCCGGGGGCGCACCTTCTCCCACCCATTCTGCGGGATAACGGAGAGGCGCACAGCCAAGGGCAACCGCCGGTGGCGCGCTGGAGGCTGTCGGCCACACCCGGGCGGAGGAGCCCGCGGCGTCTGACACCGTGCATCGCAAGGCGGAGAACGCCCCCGTAACCGAAGTCACTGGGCGGTTCCGACTACGCAGCGAGGCGCGGTGACAGGCGTCGCGGGCCCGCCCGGGAGTGGTCGGCAGCCTCCGTGCACGCTACCCCTTCTCCGGCTCTCGTCCCACCTGCGCGTCCGAATCCCGGTTCGGGTCGTACGGGGTTGGGGCACTATGACGGGGTGACCACCGCAAGGTCGTCCGACGGATTCAGCCCGGCGCGCAGGGTGGGGCGGGCCGTCGGTCATGCCCTCCATCGGCCGTTCACTGGTACCGCAAAAGGGATCAGACGGGCGACGAACGCCCATGGGGCGGGCGAGTCGGGCCTCGGCAAACTGATCGAGCTGCACGCCGTGAACAGCGCGGGTGACGTAATGATCACGGTTGCGCTGGCCTCGACCGTCTTCTTCTCCGTACCGACCGATCAGGCCCGCGGCCGTGTCGCGCTCTATCTGGCGGTCACCATGGCGCCGTTCGCGCTGCTCGCCCCGGTGATCGGCCCGCTGCTCGACCGGCTGCCGCACGGCCGCCGGGCCGCGATGGCCGGCGCGATGCTGGCCAGGGCGGTCCTCGCGCTGGTGATGTCGGGCGCCGTGGCCACCGGCGGGCTTGAGCTCTATCCGGCGGCGCTGGGCGTGCTGGTGGCGTCGAAGGCGTACGGCGTGGTCCGCAGCGCGGTGGTCCCTCGGCTGCTGCCACCACGGTTCTCGCTGGTCAGAGCCAACTCCCGGGTCACGCTCGGGGGGCTGCTCGCCACCGGTGTGGGGGCGCCCATCGGGGCCGGGCTGCACAGGATCGGCCCCGCCTGGCCGCTCTACGGGGCGTCCGCCGTCTTCCTGTTCGGGACGTTCCTGGCCTTCATGCTGCCCCGCAAGGTGGACTCCGCGAAGGGCGAGGGCAAGGCCCGTCTGATGGAGCGGACCGACGAGCCCAGGCCGTCGCTGCGCACGGTCGGCCCCTCGGTCCTGAACGGCCTGGTGGCGAACTCCTCGCTGCGCTCGCTCTCCGGCTTCCTGATCTTCTTCCTGGCCTTCCTGCTGCGCGAGCACCCGATGGCCGGGCAGAACGCCGCCGTGTCGCTGACCATCGTCGCCGTCGCGGCCGGCGGGGGCAACGCGCTGGGCACGGCCGTGGGTGCGCTGCTGCGCTCGCGCGGGCCGGAGATCATGATCGCCACCCTGCTCGGGGTGGCGCTGGGCGCCGCGGTCCTCACGGCCGTCTTCTTCGTCTCCTTCATGGTGGTGGTGCTGGCCGCGGTCGCCGGGTTCGCGCAGGCGCTGGCCAAGCTGTCCCTGGACGCGATGATCCAGCGGGATGTGCCGGAGACCGTACGGACTTCGGCGTTCGCGCGCTCGGAGACGGTGCTCCAGCTGGCCTGGGTGGTGGGCGGCGCCATCGCGATGGCCCTGCCGCTGAACGGGATGCTGGGCGCCTCGGTGGGTGCCGCCCTGGTCGCGGTGGGTGCGATCACGACCGTACGGGGGCTCCTGACGGCCGCACGGCGCGGCTCGCCGCACCCCCGCGTGGCGTGACCTGCGCCGGGCGATAGCCTTCGGCCCATGACCGTTGCGCTTCTTACTGGTAAGGGCCGCCGCACCGCCGCCGCTCTCGGTGCCGTGTCCGCCGGACTCCTCGTCCTGTCCGCCTGCGACAAGCCGACGCCGCTGGCGACCGTGACGGTCGGCACGAACTCGGTGCACTCCGAGGCCGCCTGCTACAACGACGGCAAGAGCCTGGACATGGCCGCGTCCAAGGCGTGCGCCTCGCAGAAGAAGGGCACCAAGTCCATCAAGGTGGACCCGGACAAGACCGTGCGGATCGGCGTGGACCCGAAGATCGCCGACAAGGGCTGGGTGCTGCTGCTCAACGGCCAGCAGCTGACCGCCGTCAGCAAGAAGACCTACACGACGGTCCCCGGCAACGTCTTCTTCAACTCCCAGTACGGCGCCAAGGGCAACTCCTCGACCGTCGCCATCGCCGAGGGCGACGGCACCACGAAGGTCTTCGGGCTCTGGTCGTTCATCTTCAAGAAGGACTGACGCCTTGCGTGTACTCATCGTGACCGCGGTCCCCGCTGAGCGGGACGCGGTCACGCGCGCGTTCGGGGGCACCACCGGCCAGGGCGCGGGGACCGGCTGTTACGACGTGATCGCGGCCGGGGTCGGCCCGGCCGCCGCTGCCGCCGGGACGGCGACCGCGCTCGCGCTCGGCTCGTACGGCCTGGTGGTATCGGCGGGCATCGGCGGCGGGTTCCACGCCGCGCCCGGCTCGCTGCTCGTGGCCGACGCGATCGTCGCGGCGGATCTGGGCGCCGAGACCCCCAACGGCTTCGTGTCCGTCACCGGTCTCGGCTTCGGCACGGTGGAGCACCGGCCGCCCGCCGACCTCGTACGGGCCGTGGCCGACGCCACCGGCGCGACGCCCGGCACCGTACTCACCGCTTCCACCGTCACCGGCACCGCGGAGCGGGCCGCCGGGCTGCTGGCCGCCCACCCCGCGGCCGTGGCCGAGGCGATGGAGGGTTTCGGGGTGGCCGAGGCGGCGGCGCAGGCCGGGCTGCCGGTACTGGAGATCCGGGCGGTCTCCAACGCCGTCGGCCCGCGCGACCGCGACGCCTGGCGCATCGGCGACGCGCTGACCGCGCTCACCACGGCTTTCGGGAAGCTCGCACCCGTACTGGAAGGCTGGACCCGCACATGACCGAAGCAACCGAGGCACCGCTGCTCACCGACGCGCTGAACATCGCGTTCTCGCCGTGCCCCAACGACACGTTCGTCTTCGACGCCTGGGCCCACGGCCGGGTGCCGGGGGCGCCCCGGATCGATGTGACCTTCGCGGACATCGACATCACCAACGGAATGGCCGAGCGCGGCGAGTTCGACATCCTGAAGGTGTCCTACGCGGTGCTGCCCTGGGTGCTGGGCGAGTACGCGCTGCTGCCGTGCGGCGGGGCGCTCGGACGGGGCTGCGGGCCGCTGGTCCTGACGCGGGAAGCAGGTGTGGACCTCACCGGGAAGACGGTCGCGGTGCCGAGCGAGCGCTCGACGGCGTATCTGCTCTTCCGGCTGTGGGCGGCCGAGGTGGTGCCCGGTGGAGTCGGCGAGATCCTCGTGATGCCGTTCAACGAGATCATGCCCGCCGTGCGCGACGGCAAGGTCGACGCGGGTCTTGTCATCCACGAGGCGCGGTTCACCTACCAGGAGTACGGGCTGCACTCGCTGGCCGACATGGGGCAGCACTGGGAGTCCACGACGGGCCTGCCGATCCCGCTGGGCGCGATCATCGCCAAGCGCTCGCTGGGCGAGGAGCGGCTGCGGGAGCTGGCCCGGACGGTCCGGGCGTCGGTCCGGCAGGCCTGGGACGACCCCGAGGTGTCCAGGCCCTATGTGCTGAGCCACGCGCAGGAGATGGACCCGGCGGTCGCGGACCAGCACATCGGTCTTTACGTGAACGAGTTCACGGCGGATCTCGGCGAGGACGGCTACGCGGCGGTCCGCGGGCTGCTCACCCGGGCGGCGGCGGAAGGTCTCGTACCGGCACTGCCGCCAGAGGCGCTGAGCTTCGCCTGAGTGTGCCCGAGTGCCCTGGGGATCAGGGCTGAGGAGCGGTACGGAAGTGGGCCGGGGCGGGGAGTTCCCCGCCCCGGCCCACCGGGAGACCGTGTCCGTTCCGTACGGCCGGGGTCAGACGTCCAGCTGGTCGGCGACCGCCCGCAGCAGGCCGGCGATCTTCGCGCCGGCCGCCTTGTCGGGGTAGCGGCCGCGTTCCAGACTCGGCGTGATGTTCTCCAGGAGCGTCGTCAGGTCCTGCACGATGGAGGCCAGTTCGTCGGGCTTGCGGCGCTGGGCCGCGGCCACCGACGGCGTTGGATCGATGATGGTCACGGTCAGCGCCTGGTCGCCGCGCTGGCCCGCGACAACGCCGAACTCCACGCGCTGCCCCGGCTTCAGGGCGTCGACTCCGGACGGGAGCACCGACGAGTGGACGAAGACATCGCCCCCGTCGTCGCGGGAAAGAAAGCCGAAGCCTTTTTCCGAATTGAACCATTTGACCTTGCCGGTGGGCACCGTCTGTCCTCGTCCTCGTAGTCGTAGAAAACGGCTCTGGATAGCACTGCAGCGGGTCACTCGACCCGCCGGAACTCAGGCTAGTGGTCCGAAGACCAGTGGGGACCGGTAATAAGACGTCACTTCGTAGTTCCTCCGCGCAGGGAACTACCCTGGCCGGGTGAGCAATGAAACCCAATCGGCCGGCGCCCCTGCCCGGGTCCCTGACGACACCCGTGCCGGTGACCGTCTCGTCCAGACCGGCGCGATCATCTTCTTCATCGGAGCCGTGGCCACCCTGGTCACGGTGGCCCCGCTGTTCCTCGGCACTCACCCGTTCCCGTCCATCGCGTATGCCGTGTGCATGCTGATGGGCGTCGGCTTCATCGTCGCCGCGGCCGGTCTGCTGCGCTCCATCGCGGACCAGCGCCGCCGGGCGCGTGCCGCGATGGCGGGTCAGGCGCCCGCGGTGACCCCGGCGGCGTAGCCCTCCAGCCACGCGGGGAACTCGGTGAGGTCCGTCAGGATCACATCGGCTCCGGCCGCGCGCAGTTCGTCCGCGCTGATCGGACCGGTCGGTACGGCGACGGAGAGCGCGCCCGCCGTGAGCGCCCCGCGCACGTCGCCGACGTGGTCGCCCACGTACACCGAGGCACCGTACTCACGCAGCGCCTCCGCCTTGGCCTCCGCCCAGAGCCAGCCGATGACGGCATCCGGCTCGATGCCGAGGTGGACCAGGTGGCGCACGGCGTCCGGCTGGTTCTTGGCGGTGACGACGATCGCCCGGCCGCCGAGCCGCCGCACCGCGGCCACCGCTTCGGCGGCGCCCGCCATCGCCGTGGACGGCTCGATCGCGTATGTGGGGTAGATCTCACGGTAGCGGTCCCGCATCGCCGGAATCTCTGCCTCCGGGAACCACTCGGCCAGCTCCGTCTCCAGCGGCGGACCGAGCCGGGTGACCACGAGGTCGGCGTCGATGTACGTCCCGGTCTCGGCCGAAAGTACCTGGTAGGCGGCGTGGATGCCGCGCCGGGAGTCGATCAGGGTCATATCCAGGTCGAAGCCGACCGTCAGCGGGTGTGAAGACATGCCTTCCATCCTCCCCCCACGCGCGACCTGGCCGATTCGCCCGAAGAGGCTCAGCTTAGGCTTAGCCAAGCCTTACCAACCTTCGGAATGGGTCTGATGTCCTGATGTCAACTCCCGTGGCCCGCCGCCGCGCAGCCTGGACGGCCGCCGCCGTCGTGGCCCTGCTGCTGGCGGTCCTGCTCAGCCTCGCGGTCGGGGCACGGGCCATCGCACCATCGGCGGTGATCGACGCGCTGCTGCACGGCGGCCACAGCAACACCGCCGAAGTCGTACGCCAGCTGCGGGTGCCGCGCACCCTCATCGGGCTGATGGTGGGCGCCGCGCTCGCCCTGGCCGGGACCGTGCTCCAGGGCATCACCCGTAACCCCATCGCCGATCCCGGCATTCTCGGCATCAGCCAGGGCGCCTCCGTCGGTGTGGTGCTGGCCATCGCCTTCGCCGGGATCCACACCCTCACCGGGTACGTCTGGTTCGCCTTCGCCGGGGCGGCGGTCGCGTCCGTCGCGGTGTACGCCATCGCCTCCCGGGGTCGCGGCGGCGCCACCCCGGTCAAGCTCGCGCTGGGCGGCGCCGCGATCAACGCGCTGCTCGTCTCCGTGGTGCAGGCGGTCCTGACCACCAAGGCCTCGGCGCTGGACGAGTTCCGCTTCTGGCAGGTCGGCTCGATCGGCGGCCGTGACACCGACATTGTTGGCCAGATCTGGCCGTTCCTGCTGGTGGGCGTGGTGCTCGTGGCCTCGGTCGCGCGCGGTCTCGACGCGCTGGCGCTGGGCGACGACATGGCGAAGGGGCTCGGCCAGAAGGTCGCGACGGTACGCATCATCGGCGGCATCGGCGCCACCGTACTGACCGGGGTCGGCGTCGCCGCCGCCGGACCCATCGCCTTCATCGGACTCGCGGTGCCACACATCGCCCGCGCGATCGTCGGCAGCGACCACCGCTGGGTGCTGCCGATGGCGGCCCTCATCGGCCCGGTGATGCTGCTGGTCTCCGACACCATCGGCCGGGTCGTCTTCCCGCCGAGCGAGGTGCCGGCCGGAGTGATGACGGCCCTGATCGGGGTGCCGTTCCTGGTGACCCTCGTACGCCGGAAGGCGGTCCCGGCGTGACATCGGCTGCTCCCGTCCCCACGACAACCACGACAGCGGCGGCCATGCGCCCCGCCGGGTACTCCCTCGTACGGGCCGGGCGCGGGACGTTCCTGCTGCACCGGCGGGCGGCGGCCGTCGCCGTGGCGCTCGCCGTGCTGCTGGCCGTCACCTGTGTCGCGTACCTCTGCGTCGGTGAGGACTTCATCGCGCCCGGCGAGGTCGTCAAGGTCATCCTCGGCAGGCCCTCGCCCGACGAACTCGTCGTCGGCACCCTGCGGCTGCCCCGCATGGTCGTCGGGCTGCTCGTCGGCGCCGCCTTCGGGGTGGCCGGGGCGCTCATCCAGACCGTCGCGCGCAACCCGCTGGCCAGCCCCGACATCATCGGCATCAGCAAGGGCGCGGGCGCGCTCACCGTCGCCGCGATGTCGCTCGGGGTGACCTCCACCGCCGTCCTGCCGTACCTCTCGGTCATCGGCGGGATCGCCGCCGCCGCCCTGGTGTACGCCTTCGCCTGGCGCGGCGGGCTGCACGCCACCCGGTTCGTGCTGATCGGCATCGGCTTCGCCATCGCACTGGGCTCGGTCACCCAGCTCTTCCTGACCAAGGGCGACTACCTGGTCGCCCAGCAGGCCCAGATCTGGCTCACCGGCTCGCTGAACGGCCGGGGCTGGGACCAAGCCGAACTCGTCGGCTGGGTACTGCTCGCGCTCGTACCGGCGATGCTGTGGGCCGCGTACGCCCAGCGCACCGTCTCCATGGACGACGACACCGCGACCGCGCTCGGCATCCGGCTCGGGCGGGTGCGGCTCGGTCTCGTGCTGCTCGGCGTGGTGCTGGCATCGGTGGCGACCGGGGCCGCAGGGCCCGTCGACTTCGTCGCGCTGCTCGCCCCGCAGATCGCCCGCCGGATGACCAGGACCGCGCAGATCCCGCTGCTCTGCTCGGCGCTGATGGGCGCGTTCATCGTCGTACTCGCCGATCTGCTCGGCCGCAAGCTCCTGTCGCCCACCGAACTGCCGGTGGGCGTCCTCACGGCGGCGGTCGGCGCCCCGTATCTGATCTGGCTGATCGCGAAGAATCACGGCGCCCGCGGCCGTAGTGGAGGCAACTAACTCATGACCAGCAGGCCGACGCCGGAGACGAGACTGACGGCCCGTGAGCTGACGCTCGCGTACGACGACCGCACCGTCGTCGACGGGCTCGACCTGGCCGTGCCCGACGGGCAGGTGACCGTCATCGTCGGGCCCAACGCCTGCGGGAAGTCCACCACCCTGCGGGCCCTGGGACGGCTGCTGAAGCCGCGCAGCGGTGCGGTGCTGCTCGACGGCGCCGAGCTGGCGCGCACGCCCACCAGGAAGATCGCGCAGTCGATCGGGCTGCTCCCGCAGTCCCCTTCGGCGCCCGAGGCGATCACCGTCGCCGACCTGGTGGCACGCGGCCGCCAGCCGCACCAGCACTGGTGGCAGCAGTGGTCGGACGAGGACGAGCGCGCCGTCACCGGCGCCATGGAGCGCACCGACATCACGGCGCTCGCGGAGCGGGCCGTGGACGAACTCTCCGGCGGGCAGCGCCAGCGCGTCTGGATCGCCATGGCGCTCGCCCAGGAGACGGATCTGCTCCTGCTCGACGAGCCCACCACCTACCTCGACATCGCCCACCAGGTGGAGGTGCTTGACCTGGTGCGCCAGCTCAACAAGGAGCGCGGCAGGACCGTCGTCGCGGTACTGCACGACCTCAACCAGGCGGCCAGGTACGCCGATCACCTGGTGGCCATGAAGGACGGCCGCATCGTCGCCGAGGGGCACCCGACGGAGATCGTCACGGCGGAACTCGTACGGGAGGTGTTCGGCCTGGAGTCGGTCGTCATCCCGGACCCGGTGACCGGGTCGCCGCTGGTCGTGGCGGGGGCGCCGTGGGCTGCGCACGCGGATGTTCCCGAATCCGCCGATGTGCCGGAGTCCGAGCCCGCGGACCTTCCCTGAAGTCGAGTGAAGCCCGCCCGGTGAAATCCGGCGAAGTCCGGTGAAGTCCGGTGAAGTCCGGCCCAAAACAACATAGTTGACGCCTGAGACTCTGCTGGAACGCCGTCCGAACGGAACGCCGTCGAAAGGGATCCTCATGAAGCGCGCACCCCACCGGCACCGCCGCCACCTCCACCGTGCCGTCGCGGGCGCTCTCGCGCTCACCGGTGTGCTGGCTCTCACGGCGTGCGGCTCCGCCGACACCAGCGGCAAGCCGTCCACGGGGTCGGCCGCCACCCACACCATGAAGACCGCCATGGGTGACGTACGGGTCCCCGACCACCCCCGGCGGGTCGTCGTCCTGGACACCGCCGAGCTGGACTCCGCCATCACGCTCGGTGTGAAACCGGTCGGCTCCACGCACGCCGACGTGAAGTCCGGGTTCCTCGACTACCTGCCCAAGGACGAGGTCGCCGGGATAAAGGACGTCGGCGCGATGCTCCAGCCGAACATGGAGGCCATCGCCGCGCTCAAGCCCGACCTGATCCTCACCAGCAAGATCCGGCACGGCGACAAGTACAGCCAGCTCAGCGCGATCGCGCCGACCGTCATGACGGAGAACACCGGCTACCCGTGGAAGGCGAACTTCCAGGTGCACGCCGACGCCCTCGGCAGGAAAGCTGAGGCGAAGAAGACCGTCGCCGCGTACACCGCGCACATCCGGCGGGTCGTGGCCGCGCTCGGCGGACCCGCGAAGGCGGCCGCCACGGAGGTCAGCATGGTGCGGTTCGTGGAAGGCGCCGACATCCGGATCTACGGCAGGAAGAACTACATCGGCACGATCCTCGCGGACCTCGGCGTCGGCCGCCCGGCCATCACCGACAAGGCCAAGGACGGTTTCTCGTACGACGTGAGCCCCGAGCGGATCGACCTCGCCGACGCGGACGTGCTCTTCCACTCCACGTACGGCGACCCGGCGAAGGCCAAGGAAACCCAGACCACGCGCGGCGCCCTGTGGAAGAACCTGACCGCGGTGAAGAACGGCAAGTCGTTCGGGGTCGACGACCAGTTGTGGATCCAGGGCATCGGCTACACGGCCGCCGACACGATCCTCGATGAACTACAGCGGGATCTCACCCAGCGGTAACCGGCCCGGCCGCCCAGCACTGTGCCGCCGTCCCTCGGGGGAACGGCGGCACAGGGGGCACGATGACGTGCCGGGGTCACGCGGCTACGCGGGTATCTCAGGCTCCGGCCTGCATGGCACCGATCTGGGTACCGGCGTCGACCGAGAGCGAGCCGTTCGCGGAGGACTCGCCGGGGATCGTGCCGCCGCCCGGGGTCCGGAGCGTGAACGAGACCTCGTTGGCCGACGCACCCTTGGTGCTGCTGGGCACCTGGATGTCGAAGTGGACCGGGTGGCCGGGGCTGAGGGTGACCGCGGTGCTCTGGCCGCCGTACGACTTCGCGGTCACGCCGTCCAGCGAACCGTGGTTGTAGAACTTCACCCCGGTGGGCGAACCGGCCAGCTTGCAGGACTCCGTGCCGGGTGCCGCGGTCAGCGTGACCCGGTAGTGGCGGTGCCCGGCGCTGGAGGCATCCGGAGTGATCTTCGCCGTGTGGTTCGCCGGGCGGCAGGAAGAGACCTTGACGCCGGCCGCGGCAGACGAGTGCGACGCGGTGGCTGCCTGTGCGACTCCCACCCCGGCGGCCCCTGCCAGGGCGGTGGCGGCGACCGTCACGACGAACTTGCGAGTCATACCCATGGCCAGCTCTCCTTCTCTCAGCTCCCGGTCCGGCCGGCAGGCCCGCCGAACCCCTGTCTGCGAACAGCTTGCCCGCTACACCGGCCCAAGATCGTCACGGGAAGGCAACACGCCTGCTACAGACGTAAACGGGGACACAGCGGGCACCGGCCGCGGCGGAGGCAGTCCTGCCGCCAGGCCCCCGCCAGGCCCCCGCCAGGCCCACGAGGGGCTCGACCGAGGGGCGTTACGGCAGCCGCCTCCGCGCCCGCCACACCAGATACAGCGCGGAGGCACCGGCCGCCACCCGCAGGACGACCGGCCACACCCCGGAGATCGCGTCACCCATCCCGTGCGCCGGGATCGGCGTGCCCCAGCGCCCGCTGGAGCGCCCCCACAGCCAGACGATCCCGCCCGTCAGGGCCAGCCCCGGCAGGCCGAGCACCGCCCACTTCGCCTCGGCGCGGCTGAGCCTGCGCGAGACGTACGCGAGGAGCCAGCCGGCACCGAGCGCGATCAGCGAGCCGAGCACGGCGCCGACGACCAGCAGCGCCGCCGCGAGCAGCAGGAACGGGCTGGAGAAGCCCGCGGCCACGGCCCGCACCCCGCCGCCGCCCTCACCGGCCGGCGGCCTGCGGCCGAGCAGCGACCGCCCGCGGCGCGGCGGTGCCTCCACGAACTCACCGTCGGCGCCGTCCTCTTCGGCTTCGCCGCCGGCGTCAGGACCGTCATCGCCGTCCCCGGACTCCGCGCCGGGCGGCGGTTTGAGTATCTCGGGGATCTCCACCCCGCCGGTGAAGCCGGGCACCGAGTCACCGGCTCCGAAGGGTCCCGACTGGATGCGCCACCAGTCGGGTTCGGCGCCGGACGGGCCCAGTTCGTCCTCGCCCGCGAGGTGCGGCGGTGAGGCGGCCGTCGAACGCGGGGGCTGCGGCTCGGGCTTTTCGCCCCTGCCGAACCCCCATCTGCCGCCCCCGGGCCCGGACTTGCCCAGTCCCGTCTTGCCCAGCCCGGTCTTGCCCAGCCCGGTCCGGCCCGGCGCGGACCCGCCGCTGCCGTCCTGCTCCGCACCCGCCGGATCGTTCCGGCGCGGGCGGGGCATCCGGCGCGCCCGGTCCCGTACGGGGTCGGGGTCCGGTTCCGCCGCGCCCGGCGGGGGGCCGCCGCCCGTCGCCGCCGCCACCTGCTCGGCCGGTGTGCCGAGCCGGCCGAGGATGCGGCGCACGGCCGCCTCGCCGCCCGCGTCGGCCCCGGCACGCTGCCGGTCGATCTCGCCGCGCAGCGAGGCGACGAGCCGCATCCGGTCGGCCGAGGTCAGTTGCCGCTGGGCCAGGTCACCGACCCGGCTCAGATAGTCGTAGACGAGCTGATCGCTCTCGATCCCCACGGACTCGCACCCCTTCACGCCGCTCTGCACCGACCGTAGCCGCCCCCACCGCGCACCGTCCGCACCCCCGGGCTCCTTCGCCGACCTTTTCCCCAGCCTTTCCCCCAGCCCGTCCCCCTGCGCCCTCCCTCCTGCCCGTGCACGGCCCCTGCTCCGCGGCCCTTCCGCAGCCCTCCCGCAGCCGCTCCTCAGGGCGTTTCCCGCACCTCGCCCGTACCCCGCCCGCACCTCGCCCGCCCCCCTCCGGGCCCTTCCCGCGGCCCTTCTCTCGGTGCTCCCCCGGGTGTCCTGCCCGCCCGTACGGGAGCGAAGTCATCGGGTCCAACGTGGGGCGGTGCGCCATCTGCCCGTAAATCTCAGTAACGTGGGCCGGATGGGGACCCGTCCGCACTATGGGAGGCGCACGTGCCGGAACGAACACGCAGCACGCCACCGCGCACCCTCGCAGAGGCCCTGCGCACCCGCGACGACGCATCCCTGACCGGGCTGCTGCGGGCGCGGCCCGATCTGCTGACGCCGGTGCCCAGCGATCTCAGCCAGCTCGCGACCCGGGCGGGCACCCGCGCATCGGTCGTACGGGCGCTGGAACACCTCGACCGGTTCACGCTCCAGACCGCGGAGGCGCTGGCGGTCGCGCCCGACCCCGCCCCGTACGAGACGCTCCTCGCCCTCATGGCCGGTGACGACTGCGATCCGGAGGTCGCCGACGCACTGCCGGGCGCGGTCGAGCGGCTCCGCGAACAGGCGCTGCTCTGGGGCACGGACGACCGGCTCCGGCTCGTCCGCACCGCCCGCGAACTCCTCGCCCCCTCCCCCACGCACCCCTCGCCGACCGGCCTCGGGCCGACCGTGGCGGAGGCGACCGTCGGGATGTCCCCGGGCCGCGTCCAGGAGATCGTCACCGCGGTCGGCCTCGCGGGTACGCATGACTCGGTCTCCGCTGTCGCGGCGCTGACCTCGCTGTTCACCGACCGGACCCGGATGTCGGCGCTGCTCGACGAGGCGCCGACCGAGTCGCTGAACGTGCTGAGCAGGCTCGTCTGGGGCCCGCCGTACGGCGAAGTGGCCGCCGCGCCGACCCGGCCCGTGCAGTGGCTCCGCGACCACGGGCTGCTGCTGCCCGCCAGCGCACGCACGGTGGTACTCCCCCGGGAGGCCGCGCTGCATCTGCGCGCCGGGCGCGCACACCAGAGCGCGGCACCACGGCCGCCCGCCGTGCTGCCCGCCCGCGAATACGGTCCACAGGCTGTGGACGCGGCGGCGGCCGGCCAGGCGTTCACCGCGCTCTCCACCATCGAGGACCTGTTCAAGGACTGGGACGAGGGCGGCCCCGCCGTGCTGCGCTCCGGCGGCCTCAGCGTCCGCGACCTCAAGCGGACCGCCGCCGCGCTGGACATGAGCGAGCAGCTGGCCGCCTTCTGGGTCGAACTCGCCTACGCGGCAGGGCTGCTGGCGGCCGACGGCGAGGCCGACGAACGGTTCGCCGCCACCCCCGCGTACGACCTCTGGCTCGACTCGCCGGCCCAGCAGCGCTGGGCCGACCTGGTCACGGCCTGGCTCACCGCCACCCGTACCCCGGGACTCATCGGCGGCCTCGACCCCAAGGGCCGCGCCCTGTCCACCCTGGGTCCCGAGCTGGACCGCGCCGCCGCCCCCGAGGTACGCCGCAGAGTCCTGGCCCTGATGGCGACCCTCCCGGAGGGCACAGCGCCCGACCCGGATTCACTGCTGACCCGGCTGCGCTGGGAACGCCCGGTGCGCGGCACCGCGTCCGGCCGCAGTACGGGTCCCGGCGCGACGGCGGACATCCCGACGGCCCGCCACACCCATGGCGCGAGCGCCGTTGGCGATCTGCGCTCGCGCATCGCCCAGTGGACGATGAACGAGACGGAACTGCTGGGCATCACCGGCCGCGGCGCCCTCTCGACGCACGGCAGGGCGCTCCTCGGCGACACCACGCCCGGCAGCGCCCAACTCCCCGCCCCGACCCCCGCCGAACTGGCCGCCGCCCGCACCCGCGCCGCCGACGCGATCACCCCGCTGATCCCCGAACCCCTCGACCACGTCCTGCTCCAGGCCGACCTCACCGCCGTCGCCCCCGGCCCGCTGGAGCGCCCGCTCGCCGCGCTGCTCGGGGTCGCCGCCGACGTCGAGTCCAAGGGCGGCGCCACCGTCTACCGCTTCACGGCGGGCTCGGTGCGCCGGGCGCTCGACGCCGGACAGACCGCGGCCGACCTGCACGCCTTCCTCGCGGCCCACAGCCGTACGCCGGTCCCGCAGCCGCTCACGTATCTGATCGACGACGTGGCGCGGAAGCACGGCCACCTCCGGGTCGGCGCGGCCTCCTCGTACGTACGCTGCGACGACGACGCGGTGCTCAGCGAGATCCTGGCCGACACCCGTTCCCAGTCACTGCGGCTGCGCCGCCTCGCGCCCACGGTGCTGGCCTCCATGGCCGACCCGGCCGGGCTGCTCGAAGGGCTGCGCTCGATGGGTTTCGCCCCGGCCGCCGAGTCCGCCGAGGGCGACGTCCTGATCACCCGCGCCCACGCCTACCGCACCCCGCCACGCAGCGCGCCCGCCCCGGTCCCCGAGGGCCCGCCGGTCCCGGACGATGTCCTGCTGGGCGCGGCGCTGCGGGCGATCAGGGCGGGCGACACGGCGGCCACGGTGGTGCACGCCCCGGTACCGGAACACGGCGACCTGCCGCGCACCCCGTCGGCCGAGACGCTGGCCACGGTGCAGGCGGCGGCGATGACTGGCGCGGCGCTCTGGATCGGCTACGTCAACGCGGACGGCGCGGCCAGCAGGCGCGTGATCGCGCCGGTACGGGTCGAGGGCGGCTTCGTCACGGCGTACGACCACACCGCGGACGACGTCCGCACGTATCCGCTGCACCGCATCACGGGCGTCGCGGAACTGACCGACGACCCGTCCTGACGCCGGACCACCAACGGGACACGGCGGCGACCGCCTTCGGGGCGGGAGACTTCCGCGCCGCGGGCTTCTTGGGCTGGGGCTTCCTGGCCTGAGGCTTTTTGGCGGGGGACTTCTTCGCCGGTGAGTTCTTTGCCGAGGACCTCTTCACCGGAGCCTTCTTCGCCGAGGACCTCTTCACCGGAGCCTTCTTCACGGGGGACTTCTTCACCGGGGACCCCTGTTCGGCCCGCTCGGCTCGGGCCGCCGACCGCTCGGCTCGGGCAGTCCGCTGCCACCAGTGGGTGCGCCGCGGATGCAGCGCACGCCCCAGCCGCCGCCCGAGCAGCAGATAGCCGAGCAGAGCACCCGTGGTGTTGAGGATCACATCGTCGATGTCGAACGCGCGCCCGGTGATCAGCAGCCCCTGCGCCGTCTCCACGAGGAGCATCACCACGGCGGTCACCAGGACCACCCGCAGCAGCCCGCGCGCCTTGGGGATCAGCATGGGCAGCAACACCCCGAACGGCACCCCGAGCAGCAGATTGCCGCCGATCTGCTTGACCGTGTCGCGGAAGGCCGGCTGGTCGACGTACGTACGGATCGAATCACCGGGTGTGAGGTTCGTATGCGTGAGGTCCACCGAGGCCGCGGAAGGCTCCAGTGTCACCTTGGCCAGGGCGACGGCGAAGCCGACCATGCAGGCGAAAGCGATCAACAACACGAGGGTGCGCAGCACTGCCGAGCCCCACGTACGGCGCTGCAGTCGCGGTTCGGAGTCCATGACGCAGCGTGTACCCCCGCCGGAATGCGCGACACTGGTGGTTTGGCCCTACCGAAAGCTCACGGCGCGAAGGGACTCATGGCGTGAATGGACCTCTCATCGTCCAGAGCGATAAGACACTGCTCCTGGAGGTGGACCACGAGCAGGCGGACGCCTGCCGTCGCGCCATCGCACCGTTCGCGGAGCTGGAGCGCGCGCCGGAGCACATCCACACCTACCGGCTGACCCCCCTCGGTCTGTGGAACGCGCGTGCCGCGGGGCACGACGCCGAGCAGGTCGTCGACGCGCTGGTCGAGTTCTCCCGGTACCCCGTGCCGCACGCGCTCCTCGTGGATGTCGCCGAGACCATGGCCCGGTACGGCCGGCTCACGCTCTCCAAGCACCCCGTGCACGGCCTGGTGCTCACCTCGACCGACCGGCCCGTGCTTGAGGAGATCCTCCGGTCGAAGAAGGTCGCCCCGCTGGTCGGCGCGCGCCTCGACCCCGACACGGTCGCCGTGCACCCCTCCGAGCGCGGGCAGATCAAGCAGACGCTGCTGAAGCTGGGCTGGCCCGCCGAGGACCTCGCGGGGTACGTCGACGGCGAGGCGCACCAGATCGATCTGGACCAGGAAGGCTGGGCGCTCCGGCCGTACCAGCAGCAGGCCGTGGAGAACTTCTGGCACGGCGGCTCCGGCGTGGTCGTGCTGCCCTGTGGCGCGGGAAAGACCCTGGTCGGGGCCGGTGCGATGGCCGAGGCCAAGGCGACGACGCTGATCCTGGTCACCAATACCGTCTCGGCCCGCCAGTGGAAGCACGAGCTGGTGAAACGTACCTCCCTCACGGAGGAGGAGATCGGCGAGTACAGCGGTACGCGCAAGGAGATCCGCCCCGTCACCATCGCCACGTACCAGGTGCTGACGACCCGCAGGAAGGGTGTCTACCCGCACCTGGAGCTGTTCGACTCGCGCGACTGGGGGCTGGTCATCTACGACGAGGTGCATCTGCTGCCCGCGCCCGTCTTCAAGTTCACCGCCGACCTCCAGGCCCGGCGGCGGCTCGGGCTCACCGCGACGCTCGTACGGGAGGACGGCCGCGAGTCGGACGTCTTCTCGCTGATCGGGCCCAAGCGGTTCGACGCGCCGTGGAAGGAGATCGAGGCGCAGGGCTACATCGCGCCCGCCGACTGCGTGGAGGTCCGGGTCAATCTGACGGAGACCGAGCGGCTCGCGTACGCCACGGCGGAGGCGGAGGAGAAGTACCGCTACTGCGCGACGACGGCGACCAAGCGGAAGGTCACGGAGGCGCTGGTCCGCAAGCACCGGGGTGAGCAGACCCTGGTCATCGGCCAGTACATCGACCAGCTCGACGAGTTGGGCGAGCATCTGGACGCGCCGGTCATCAAGGGCGAGACGACCAACGCCCAGCGCGAGAAGCTCTTCGGGGCGTTCCGTGAGGGCGAGATCAGCGTCCTCGTCGTCTCGAAGGTCGCGAACTTCTCGATCGACCTTCCCGAGGCGACGGTCGCGATCCAGGTCTCGGGGACCTTCGGCTCACGTCAGGAGGAGGCGCAGCGGCTGGGCCGGGTACTGCGTCCGAAGGCGGACGGGCACGAGGCGCGCTTCTACTCGGTGGTGGCGCGGGACACGATCGACCAGGACTTCGCCGCGCACCGGCAGCGGTTCCTGGCCGAGCAGGGATACGCGTACCGGATCGTGGACGCGGACGAACTGCTGGCGGAGAAGGACTCGGACACGAAGGACTCGGACACGGACGACGGGACGGCTCAGGACGCTTCCTGAGCGGGCCGGCTCAGCGAGTCGGCTGAGCGAGCTGCCTCAACAGCCCGCTCAGCGGCGGCCGTGTTCGCCGAGGATCATGACGCTGAAGGCGGCGGACGCGAAGGCCCCGACCGCGCGGACGGCGCTGCGGACGGGGTGGGCCGCGGGGGCACGGACCGCGGAGGTACGGGGCGCGGAGGTACGGGCCGCGGTGGCGGTTGCTGTGGTCATGTATCCATGATGGTTTTCCGGCAGTCCTGAGGCGTCAGGCTGTGGTCGGAACGCGCAGGGCGGACACGTACGACTCAAGACCCATGCGACCCCCTACGGGATGGGGGCTCGGGACGTGAGGAGAGCGAGGCACCCGTGGCGACCAGGTGGAGTCTGACCGTCGACAGCGCGGACCCGGCGGCGCTGGCGCGGTTCTGGGCGGAAGCACTGGGCTACGTCGAGCGGCCCGCGCCCGAGGGGTTCGCGAACTGGCCGGAGTGGCTCCTGCACCACGGCGTCCCCGAGGACGAGTGGAACGACGGCGCCTACCTCCGCGACCCGGACGGGACCGGCCCCGGGCTGTCCTTCCTGAAGGTGCCGGAGCGCAAGGTGGTCAAGAACCGGCTGCACCTGGACGTGCAGGCCGGGGGCGGCCGTGAGACCCCCTGGGAGATGCGGTGGCCGCGCGTACTGGCCGCCGCCGAGCGGCTGACCGCCGCCGGGGCGAGGGTGCTGCGCGAGGAGACGCTCCAGGGCAGGCCGGACCATCTGGTGCTGGCCGACCCCGAGGGCAACGAGTTCTGCGTGGTGTGAGCCGGGACGGGCTCGGGAAACGGGACAGGTTCGGGAAACGGGACTGACTCGCGCAACGGGACAGGTTCGGGAAACGGAACGGACTCGCGCAACGGGACTGACTCGCGCAACGGGACGGACTCGGGGAACGGGACGACCGCTACGGCGCGGACGGTTCGCGCGGCGGTTTCCAGCCGTGGGCGAGGATGCCGAAGATTTCCTCGACGGCGGCGCGTGGGTCCTGCCGGCCGCGGGCGAGGGTCGGGATGTCCAGTACGAACCGAGCCAGAGCCACACACGCGAGGTTGTCGTGGTCCACGCCGATCTCGTCGGCGATCGCCGCGCTGAGGCTGTCGGTGTGGCGGGTCCACATGCGTTCGGCGTACGCGCGCAGCACCGGCGTGGATTCCACCAGACTGACGAACTCGGCCCGCTGCGGATGCGCCGCGATCGACAGCCAGGTGTCCAGGACGTGCTGCTGGAGGGCGTCGAGGAAGCTCTGCCCCGGGGCCCGCTGCCGCACGGCGGCGATCAGTTCCGACTCCCGGTCCTCGTCCTGGTCGAAGACCAGGGCTTCCTTGCCGCTGAAGTGCTTGAACACCGTGGCGGTCGACACGTCGGCCGCGTCGGCGATGTCACGGATGCCCACCTGGTCGTAGCCGCGCTCCAGGAAGAGTTGCAGCGCGGCGTCGCCGATCGCCTGCCGGGTGGCCGCCTTCTTGCGTTCGCGGCGGCTGACGGGGGGCACGGGCACGGTCATGACGCGAGCGTATCCGATAGTCGAACCCATAGCTAAGTAGAACCGTTGCACTTTTCTATTGGGTTTGTTTTTATAGATGTTGCGACATGCGGCCCGTAGCGACCCACGACGACCCATGACGACCATCTGCACCGCTCGAAAGGAACCCCCATGAGCTCCCCCGCACCCGCCCGTGCCGGCATCAGCATCATCGGCGCCGGACCCGGCGGGCTGACCTGCGCCCGCATCCTCCAGCGGAACGGCATCGCGGTCACCGTCCACGAACGCGACCCGGGCCCCGATGCGCGCAACCAGGGCGGCACCCTCGACCTGCATGCCGACAACGGCCAGATCGCCCTGCGCGAAGCCGGCCTGCTGGACGAGTTCTTCGAGCTGGCACGCCCCGAAGGGCAGGAAATGCGCCAGTTGGACCCGGCCGGCGCGATCACGGCCCATGAAGTCCCGGCGCCCGACGAACTCTTCAAGCCGGAAATCGACCGCGGTCAGCTGCGCGATCTGCTGCTCAACTCCCTGCGGCCGGGAACCGTGCACTGGGGCCGCGCCCTCGACGCGGTCAGCGGCCCCGCCGACGGGCCACGGCAGTTGCACTTCGCCGACGGCACGACCATCGAGACCGACCTGGTCATCGGCGCCGACGGCGCCTCCTCCCGGGTACGCCCCGCCGTCTCCCCCGCCGTCCCCGAGTACACCGGGGTGAGCTTCCTTGAGGCACGGTTCTCAGACGTCGAGAAGCGGCACCCGGAGATCGCCGAACTGGTCGGTCCGGGCGGCGCCCACGCAGCCGACGGCGAGCGAGGCCTGTTCGCCCAGCGCAACAGCGGAGACCACATCCGCGTCTACATCATCCAGCGCGTCCCGGCCGACTGGATCAGCGCGAGCGGCCTGACCCCCGACGACACCGACGGCATCCGCGCCGTACTGCTCGACAAGTACGGTCACTGGTCACCGCGCATGCGCCGGATGATCGCCGAGAACGACGCCACCTACGTCGACCGCCCGCTCTTCGCCCTCCCTGTTCCGCACACCTGGCAACACAACCCGACGGTGACCCTGCTCGGCGACGCCGCCCACCTCATGCCGCCGCTCGGCGTCGGGGTCAACCTCGCCATGCTCGACGCCAGCGAACTCGCCCTCGCCCTCACGAACGCCGCCACCGTGGACGAGGCCGTCCGCGCGTACGAGAAGACCATGCTCCCCCGCTCCATCGAGACGGCCGAGCTCCTCGAACACGGCGCCGAGCACCTGCTGTCCGCCGACATCCCCGACTTCGACAGCGACAACGACGCCCAGCCCTGAGGGCTTACAACCACCCTTGCCAAGGTCTAAATAAAATGATTCATTAACCTGGCGAGTGAATGAATGCATACCAAGCATAAGGCGATGCATACGGCCGTCGAGCTGACGCAGCCCGCTGCGGACGGTCGCTCCGACCGATCCGAGAGGACCCTCCATGTCTGCCCGCGAGATTGCCGCTGTCACCTTGGGTGAGGAGCCGATCACCATCGAGCAGTTCGTCGCGGTCGCCCGCCATGGAGCCCGGGTCGAGTTCGCTGCGACGTACGTCGACCGGGTACGCACGTCACGCGCGCTCGTGGAGCGCTTCCTGGCCGAGAACCGCCTGGTGTACGGCGTGACCACCGGATTCGGCGACAACGTCACGAAGGTGATCGCCCCGGAGGACGCCGAACAGCTACAGCGCAACATCGTGCGCTCACACGCCGTTTCGGTCGGCGAACCGCTGCCCGCCGAGATCGTCCGCGCCATCGCGCTGATGGAGCTGGTCGGCCTCGGCGAAGGCTATTCCGGTATCCGGCTGGAGACCCTGGAACTGATCCGGCGACTGCTCAACGCCGGGGTCACGCCGTACGTCCCCGGCGAGGGCTCCGTCGGCTATCTGGCCCCCGAAGCGCATATGGCGCTGGTGCTGCTGGGCGAGGGGCGGGCCTGGTACGGCGACGAACTGCTGCCCGGGGACGAGGCACTGGCCCGGATCGGGGAGCAGCCGACCCGGCTCGCCTGCAAGGAAGGGCTTTCGCTCACCAACGGGACGCACTCGGTGACCGCGATCGCCGTCCTGGCCGGCTATGACGCCGGGGTCGCGGCGGTCACCGCCGATGTCGCGGCGAGTCTGTCGGTGCAGGCACTCAAGGCCACCGTCCGCGCCTTCGACGCCCGCCTCCAGGAGCGCAAGCGCCACCCCGAGCAGGCCGCGGTCGCCGAGAACCTGCGGCGACTGACCGAATCCAGCGCGCTCAGCGCCGAGTTCATCGACCACCGGCTCCAGGACAGCCTGGCCCTGCGCGCCGTTCCGCAGATGCACGGCGGTGCGAAGCGGGCGCTCGCGCAGGCCAGGGAGGTCATCGTCGAGGAACTGCACTCGGTGGGCGACAACCCGGTCATCCACCCCGAGGGCGAGGACGGGGTGGCACTGATGGGGGCGAACTGCGACAGCACGTACGTCGGCATCCAGGCCGACTCCATGGTGAACGCGATGACGGTACTGGCCAAGGTGTCCGAGCGCCGCACCGACCGCCTGGTCAACAGCAACTTCAGCGAGCTGCCCGCGTTCCTGACGCCCCGGCCGGGACTCCACAGCGGCTATATGATCGCGCAGTACACGGCGGCCGCACTGACCATGGAGCTGCGCTCACTGGCGGTGCCAGCGTCGGCGGACACGGTCCCCACCTCGGCCGGCCAGGAGGACGCGGTCAGCAACGCCTACCTGGCGGCGCTGAAGGCGTACCGAGCGGCGCGCAAGCTCAGCTACGTCATAGCGATCGAGTTGATGTGCGGTGTGCAAGCACTCGACCTGCTTGCGCCGCTCTCCCCCTCACCCGCCACGGACGCGCTGCGCGCGAAGATCAGGGAAACCGTACCGACCGTCACCGAGGACCGGGCCTTTCACGCCGACCTGGAACACATCACCGAACTCGTACGCAGCGAGGAAGCGCTGAGGACCGTCGAGGACGTGGTTGGCCCACTGCACCGCTGACGACTCCAACTGGTTCCGGGCGCACGATCGTTCACGAGTCGGGCCCTGAACTACACGGCCTGCACGCCTCCAGTTCATCGAGCCGACGGTTGTAACCAAGCGCGGCGAGGCCGGCACCGTCTGACAACTGCTGGCTCAGGCGCGCCGCAGCGCCGCCGTGGCGATCTCCTGGAAGTCGCGCAGCAGCTTGTCCCGCCGGTCCTCGCGGGCGGCCAGGCACGTCTCGAATCCTGGGGCGTCCGTGACCGGGAGGTGAGTGAGGTCCGGTCGGGAGTACGAGCGCGCGATGCTCAGCGGGACGAGTGCGATGCCGTGCCCGGAGGCGATCAGCTCGAATTTCTCCTCCAGTGACGACGTCCGCCGCTTCGGTGCGTCGAGCATCCGCTCGTCGGCGAGGTCCGCCAAGGTGAGTTCGTCACGGCTCGCCAGCAGGTGCTCGACGGGCATACAGGCGACCCTGGGGTCAAGGCCGATGGAGAGGGTGCGCAGCCCGGATTCGTCGAACGGCCGCCGCAGGTACCCGACTTGGGCGCGGCCGTCCCGGAGTGGTGCGTCCGGTTCCCACCAGCGCACCGGGACAACGTCGGTCTCGACCTGCGGGTACCGCGCCGTGAACGCCCTGATCGCATCCGACACATGCAGTCCCGGGGCGAAGGCGACCACGAGCCGCTGGACGCCCAGGCCGACGTCGTGCACGCGTCGCACCGTTGTCGCGACGGCCGCAAGGATCCCCTGCGCCTCCTCGTAGAGCTGCTTCCCCGCAGCGGTCAGCTCCACGCTGCGGGTGGTCCGCGCGAGCAGGTCGCACCCCAACTCCTGCTCCAGCGACTTGACTTGGCGGCTCAGAACCGGCTGGGTGATGTAGAGCTGTTCCGCCGCCCGGCCGAAGTGACGCTGCTCGGCCACCGCGACGAAGTAGCGGAGCTTGCGCAGATCGAGATCCATGCCGTCAAGGTATCAATAGCCAGGAAGGGTATTGGACGGCCGACCGGTCGGCGCCGAGACTCGATGCATGATCGTCATCACCACTCCCACCGGCCAGATCGGCAGCCGGCTGCTGGACATCCTGCTCGACGAGGCCCCCGCCCACGGCGAAGAGCTGCGCGTCATCGTGCGCGACCCCGGAAGGCTCCCCGCAGCGGCCCGCGCCCGCGTCGACGTCATCACCGGCTCCCACGACGACGCCGAGGTCGTCGACCGGGCCTTCACCGGCGCGGACGCCGTCTTCTGGCTCGTTCCGTCGAACGCAGCGGCACCGAGCCTGGACGCCTTGTACTCCGGGTTCACCCGCGCCGCGGCTGAGGCGTTCAGGACCCACGGCGTACGACACGTCGTCGGCGTCTCGGCGCTCGGCCGCGGGACCCCGGCCGCCGGCCGCGCCGGGCACGTGACGGCGTCGCTGGCCATGGACGACCTCATCGCGCGTACGGGCGTGGCCTACCGGGCGCTCGCGAACCCGTCCTTCATGGACAACCTGCTGCGGCAGGCGGCATCGATCCGTGACCACGGCGTGTTCACCGACACCGTCACCGCCGACCGCAGAGCGCCGGCGGCCGCCACCCGCGATATCGCCGCGGCCGCCGCCGGCCTGCTGCTCGACCGCTCGTGGACGGGGACGGGAGAGGTCCCGGTGCTGGGCCCCGAGGACCTGTCGGCGGACGACATGGCACGGATCATGTCCGACGTGCTCGGCCGCCCGGTCCGCTACGAGCGGCAGTCGCTGGACGACTTCCGCGCCACGCTCACCGGACACGGCATCGGCGACGCGATCGCCGCCGGCTACGTGGACATGGCGCGGGCCAAGGACGACGGCCTCGACGACGGCGTACGGCGCAGCCCCGCGACCGCGAGCCCGACCACCTTCCGCACCTGGTGCGAAGAGGTCCTGAAGCCGGTGGTGCAGGCATGAGCGCAAAGACCGCTCTCATCGTCGGGGCGTCCCGCACCCTCGGGCTCGCCCTCGCCGCCGAGTACACGCGCCGCGGCTGGGACGTCATCGGAACCGTACGGGGCGAAAGCCGTACCGGTCTGCACGAGCTGGCCGAGAAGTCCGGGGGCAGCGTCACGGTCGAGTCCCTGGACATGACGCGTCCGGAGCAGATCACCGCGCTGCGCGACCGCTTGGCCGGACGCACCCTCGACCTGTTGTTCGTCAACGCCGGCATCACACGGGGCAACATTCCGGTCGGAGACGTCCCGGAGGAGATGTTCGTCGAGGTCATGGTCACGAACGCGCTCGGCCCGATGCGCGTGGTCGAGTCCTTGCGCTCGCTGGTCGCGCCGACGGGCACGATCGGCGTCATGTCCTCGCGCCAGGGCAGCATCGGTCTGAACACCAAGGGCGGCCAGGATGTCTACCGGGCCAGCAAGTCGGCTCTGAACCAGCTGATGCGCAGCTACGCCGCCCGGTACGCCGAAGCCGCGCACACCCTCCTGCTGATCTGCCCCGGGCACGTCCGCACCGATCTCGGCGGCCCGGACGCACCGCTGAGCATCGACCAGTCCATCCCGGGCGTGGTGGACACGATCGACCGCCACAGCGGCGAGCCGGGCCTGCAATACCTCAACCACCAGAACCAGCCGGTGCCCTGGTAGGGAGCAGCCGGGCCGATATGCCGGCCAGGAGATGCCCCCGGGCGGGCGCCCCGGGCGGTGGGGCCGGGGTGCCCGGCGGGACGAGCACGGCGCCGCGCCGGAGACGGCCGGCCCGTATCACCGCAGTTGGCTGAATGCCTGGTCGGCGTCGGCTGCGGCCTCGGGGTGGACGTCGTGCGCGGTTCGGCCGTCGGCGATCTTCTGCCAGTTGGTCCGGGCGAGCACCCGTTGGACCGCGAGTACCTGGGCGGCTCGCAGGCGTGCCTGGATGCCTTCACCGAGGGCGTCCGCCAGCGCCTCCTCGTCCTCCAGCTGGTACCGCGTGAGCCGTCCCGCCAGACTCGGTGTGGTGAACACCAGCCGGTGGAACGCCACCACCTCGGGGTGGTCGTTGAGGCCGGTGACGGGGTCGTACTGATCGAGGCCGGCCCGGAAGTGCCGGTGCAGCGCCGTCACCGGCTTGGTGCCGGACCTGCGGTCACGTACGACGCGTGCCGCCTCACCCTTGTGGTCCGCAAACCGGTGCAGCACCAGGTCTTCCTTGGTGGGGAAGTACCGGAAGAGAGTCGGCTTGGAGATGTCGGCCGCCGCGGCGACGTCGTTGACCGAGACGCGGTCGAAGCCGCGCTCCAGGAACAGCGCGACGGCCGCGTCGCCGATGGCGTCGCGCGTCCGTTCCTTCTTGCGGGCCCGCAGTCCCGTCGGCTCGCTCATCGGACCAGCGTAACATTTGTGACCGAGTTGCTTTTTTAACCGAGTAACGTTTCCATGGCGGCATGCATCAGACAGACATCCCTCCCGCGCTCGTCACCGGGGCGACAGGCCGGATCGGCCGGGTCGTCATCGACCAACTCCTCGACGCGGACGTGCCGGTCCGCGCCCTCACCCATCGCTCCGAGGCGGCGGCGACGCTGCCGGCGGAGGTCGAGGTCTTCACCGGTGACCTCACCGTGCCCGAGTCGCTCGACCCGGCGCTGAAGGGCGCCGGTGCGGTCTTCCTCGTGTGGACCGCGCCGCCTCGGACCGCCGCGGCAGTCGTCGAGCGGCTGGCAGCCCACGTACGGCGGGTCGTCTTCCTCTCCTCCCCGCACCGGACGCCGCACCCCTTCTTCCAGCAGCCCAATCCCATGGCGGAGCTGCACGCCGACATCGAACGGCTCATCACGGCCACCGGACTTGAGTCGACGATCATCCGGCCGGGGATGCTCGCGTCGAACTCGCTGGCCTGGTGGGGGCCGGCGATCCGGGCCGGCGAGGTCGTCCGGTGGCCTTACGGCGCTGCCGAGACGGCACCGGTCGACGACCGCGATGTCGCAGCTGTCGCGGCACGGACGCTCTCTCAGGACGGATACGCCGGAGGCGACTACGTCCTTACGGGCCCCGAGTCGCTGACCCAGGCCGCGCAGGTGGGCGTCATCGGTGACGCCCTGGGGCGCCGGATCGCCTTCGAGGAGATGACGCCGGACGAGTTCCGGAACCTGTCGGAGGGCACGGCGCCCGGCTCGGTCATCGACATGCTGCTCGCCGCGTGGAGCGCGGCGGTCGGACAGCCCGCGTACGTCACCACGACGGTGGCCGACATCCTCGGGGCGGCGCCGCGAACGTTTCACCAGTGGGCCACCGACCACGCCACCGCGCTCACGGAGGGTTCCTGACCTGGCCGAACTCAGTGGTCGGATGCGTCGCGGTGGGAGACGACCGCATCAGGACCGGGCGTCATAATCGTCTCGTGGCCATTCTCGGCGCGCACCCGGTAGGGCGGTGCCCCGTCCGGGCCGAGCACCTCCACGATCTCCACTACATGGTCCTGCCGGCCCACGACCCGGCCGTGGACGACAAGTCGGTCGCCCTTACTGGCGTGCATATCGGCTCCTTGGTGACAGACATGGGGCTCAGCCCCGCGCAGGCCAATGATAACCGTGAGCGATCAGACCACGACTGCGCGTAAGTTTCCGGCTACCGCTCCATACGGCTTCATGCCGCCACCACGACGGGGACACCATCCAGCTCGTGTTCGTCGCGCACCAGGTACGTCATGTCACGTGCGGTGCGCGCCCTCAGTCTTCGCAGGCGGTGCGCGGCTGGTCGGTGACACGGTCGGCGACCGTACGCAGTTCGTCCGCGTACGTGGCCCAGACGTCGCCCGCGAGGAAGTGTCCGGCGCCTGGCACGATGCGCAGGCGGGCGCCGGGGACGGCAGCGGCGATGTCGCGTGCGGCCGATACGCGGAGCAGCGGGTCCCGCGATCCGTGCAGTACCAGGGTCGGCGCCGTGATCCTGGCGAGCGGGCCGCCGTGCCACTTCGCGCCGACCTGGCGGCTCTGCGCCTTCTGGTCGCGGAAGCCGGCGATCTGATGCGCGGCCTCCTTGTCCACGAACTCGCGCACATCGGACTCGTCGATGCGCCGGCCGGGCGCGGCCAGGATGCGGGCGACGGCCACGGCCAGGGCCATGTCGCCCTGCGGGGTCTCGGGGTAGTGCAGCCTGGCGAAACGGACCAGGGGCGCCAAGCGCACGTAGCGCAGCACGCTCAGCCCCTTCACATCGCTGGGCACCGCCGAGGAGGTGGCGAGCGTCCGCACGCGTTCTGGATGGCGGATCGCGACGCGCTGCGCCACCAGCCCGCCCATGGAGTGGCCGAAGAGGTGGGCGCGTTCCCAGCCGAGCGCGTCGAGAACGGCGACCGCGTCGTCGGCCAGGTCCTCACCACTGTAGGCCGGGGGCGTGGGGCGCAGCAGAGCTGCCACCGGCGGGCCGACCCGCCGGGCGGGCAGATGCGTGGACTGACCGGCGTCGCGCTGGTCGTAGGCCACGACCTGGAAGCCGCGGTGCACCAGTTCGTCCACCAGCCCGTCCGGCCACCAGAACCGCGAGGTCCCCAGCCCCATCACCAGCAGCAGCGGGTCGCCGCCCGCGCCGCCGAGGTCTTCGAAAGCGATCCGGATTCCGTCGTTGTACGCGAAGCGCGGCATGGCGACTCCCTCTCGTCGGTTGCGTACGTCGTGGCGTACGTCGGTTGCGTACGCCGTTCGCTTCGCGGACGGTGTTCGCAAACAGCGTTCGCGAACACCGTACTCGGAAAGGTAGAGTGGCGGCAACGCGGGAGGTGACAGTGGCAGGAGAGCGAGAGCCGGTGATCTGGCTGCGGCCGGAACAGGCGCCGGTCGGACGCCCGGCCGAGCGAAGCCGCGCCGAAATCACCGCCGCAGCAGTGGAGTTGGCCGACCTGGAGGGCCTGGACGCCGTCTCCATGCGCCGCCTCGCCGCGGCCCTGGGCACCGGCGCCGCCTCGCTCTACCGCTATGTGGCCACCCGCGACGACCTGCTCGACCTGATGACCGACAGCACCGCCGGCGAGTACCGTCTGCCCGCCCCGAGCGGCGACTGGCAGGCGGACCTGCTGGAAATCGCCCACCAGGCCCGGCGGATCATGCGACGCCACCCCTGGCTGCCGGCCCTCGTCGTCACGCGTCCCGCCCTCGGCCCGTACGGGACCGACCTGCTGGAGCATCTGCTCGACGTACTCGCCGACCATCCGGCCGAACCCGCCCACAAACTTGAGGCATTCGCCGTACTGAACGCTCTGACCGCGCTGTTCGTCCAGAATGAACTGGCCGCCGCGGACCCCGGCGCCCAGCGCCAGTCGTCCTACCTGCGCCACGTGGCCACCGCCGGCGCCCACCCCCGTATCTCCGCATTGCTCGCCGACCCCCAGCCCGAACGCGAGCGCACTTCCAGTGACCGGTTCGCCACCGTGCTCACCCGCGCCGTCACCGGAGTGCTGGGCTGACTCCGCGATCCACCCCCGGCGCTCGGCCGGGTATCAGCGGCGGGTTTCGACCTTCAGGCCGCCGTGGATCAGCGTGCGGGCCACGTCGCTCGCGAGCATGTCGTGCGGGAAGCCGAGTTCGATCGCGCTGACCTCGTCGAGGCGGGCCAGTTGGGAGGCGGTGAAGTCGACCTCCAGGGCACCCAGATTGTCCTCCAGCTGTGCGGGGGTGCGGGCGCCGATGGTCGGTGCCGTCACGCCCGGGTTCCGCAGGGTCCAGGCCAGCCCGACCTGGGCGGCGGTACGGCCCAGCTCCGTGGCGACCTCCTTCACGACGTCCACGATGGCGAGATTACGTTCGGTCAGCGCGCCCTTGGCGATCGTGACGCTCTTGCGGGTGCCGTCGCCGGACGCGACGCCCTTCGCGGCCAGGAGGTCGTCGCGGCTGTACTTGCCGGTGAGCACCCCGCCGGCCAGCGGTGACCACGGAGCCACCCCCAGCCCCATCTCACGCGCCATGGGGATCAGATCACGTTCCCCGGCCCGCTCGATCAGGCTGTACTCGATCTGCAGCGCGACCAGCGGCGACCAGCCGCGCAGGTCGGCGACCGCCTGCATACGTGACACCTGCCAGGCCGGGGCGTTGGAGATAGCCACGTAAAGGACCTTGCCCTGCCGGACCAGATCGTCCATGCCGCGCAGGATCTCCTCGACCGGCGTCGTGGCATCCCACATGTGCAGATAGAGCAGATCGATGTAGTCCGTATTCAGCTGTCGCAGACTGGATTCCACCGACGCGAACAGGCTTTTGCGGTGGCTGCCCCCGGAATTCGGGTCGCCGGGCCGGCGCAGCGTCGAGTATTTCGTTGCCAGCACCAGGCTTTCGCGGTTGTCGCGGGTGAATTCGCCGAGCAGGCGCTCGGAGCTGCCATGGGTGTAGGTGCTGGCGGTGTCGATGAAGTTACCGCCGCGCTCGACGTAGAGGTCGAACAGCTTGCGCGCTTCGGCCTGTTCAGCGCCCCAGCCCCATTCGGTGCCGAAGGTCGCCGCGCCCAGCGCCAGCGGTGAGACCCGCAGTCCGGAGCGGCCCAGCAGCCGGTAGGTGTCGAGGGTGAGCGACATCGTGTCCTCCTGTGCTTGTGCTTGTGATCCGTTGCCGGAATCAAGTCTGTGACCGCCGCGAGCCCGGGATAAGGGAGAGAACTTCCTGGGAATGCCGGTCCTACCCTGGCTGTTGATCGAACGTGATGACCCGGACCGTGGACACGACACAGGAGTTGGCCGCGTTTCTGCGGGCCCGGCGCGAAGGCCTGGACCCGCACGATTTCAACCTGCCGTCGCGTCGGCAGGCCCGGCGGACCCCGGGGTTGCGCCGCGAAGAGGTCGCCGAACTGGCCGGGGTCAGCACCGACTACATCGTGCGGCTGGAACAGGGCCGGGGGCTGCGGCCCTCAGCGAACGTGGTGGAGGCGCTGGCCGGGGCGCTGCGCCTGGCCCCCGACGAACGCACCTACCTCTTCAACCTGGCCCAGCAGCGCCCCCGTAACGCCGACAGCCCCGCCACCACCGCGGCGCCGCCACTGGCCCGCCTGGTCGCCGACCTGTCACCGCTGCCGGCCATGCTGCTGAACCACCGCTACGACATCCTGGCCTGGAACGACGAAATGGCGAGGCTGCTACTGGATTTCGACACCCTGCCGCCGGTGCAGCGCAATGCGATGTGGCTGTGTCTGATGCACGCGAAGATGCGTGATTTCTATGTCGACCGCGAACGCGTCGTACGGGAGGGGATCGCCCACCTGCGTGCCGCGTGGGCCGCACACCCGGAGGATCGGGCGTTGACGGACCTCATCGCCGAATTCACCCGTCGCGACGAGGAGTTCGCGCGGTTGTGGGCCGAGCGGGACATCAAGGTGAACGGCCGCGGGAGCAAGGTCCTGCGGCATCCTGAGGCCGGTGTGATCACCGTGCATTTCGAAGTGCTGATGCCACTTCAGGATCCGGACCAGCGGTTGGTGATCTACCGCGCCGCGGACGACGAGAGCCAGTCGGCACTGGACCGGTTGTCCGCACGTCCCCGGAAGAGGGCCTCGGTCACCCCGTGATCAATTGATCAATGCGGATCCCGCCGTACGCCCGGGAGCCCGTCAATCATCAGGCCGATCGTGAAGTCGAAGCGGTCGTGGATGGTTCCGGCCGTGAGTTCGGCCGCGTAGCGCTTGGTCTGGGGGAAGGTGTCGGGCAGTGCGGCGAATCGGCGCAACAGTTCGTCACGGCTGACGACCCAGTTGTCGTCACTGCTGCTGATCCGTTTGCTGGCCAGGGAGACTTCGAGGCTGTACGCGTTGACGTAGAGCGACAGCGAGTCGATCGCCCAGGTGGCAGCCTGCGGCTCAATGCCCCCGGCGAGCAGGATGGCGAGCATTCCCTCGCTGAAGCGCAGCGTGTCCAGATTGGACGGAGCGGCGGCGAAGGCCGCCTGGGAGATTCCCGGGTACCGCAGATACTGGTCGCGCAGCTGGGTGCAGACGCCGATGAGCTGCTGCCGCCAGACAGCGGGGTCCGGCTCGGGCAGGTCGACCTCGGCGCACAGGCGGCCGATGAGCAGTTCGTCCAGGTCTTCTTTGTTGACCACATGGGCGTAGAGCGACGACGGCCCGGTCTCCAGCACCGTGGCCACGCGCCGCATCGTCAGGGCGCCGTAGCCCTCTCTCTCCACGATGCCGAACGCGGTGCTGATGATGGCGTCGACCGTGATCGGCTTCTTGCGCCCGGCGGACGGTCCACGCCGGGCCGCGGGTGCGCCTGAGCCGGTGCCGAGCTGGTGCCGCGCTGCGCGCCGTTGCTGCGGAGTCGGTGACATACGGGGAAGTCTAGCGAGTCGAAGAACGGTGTTCTACATCACGCAGAACAGTGTTCGTGTTGGCAAGAACAGTGTTCTGATGTAGAACAGTGTTCGTGTCCATTACCCAACGCACATCCGAAGCGCCCGCCACCACCGCACTGCCCATGCGCACCGCATGGCTCGTCCTGGTCGTCGTGGTTCTGGCCGACATCATGGATCTGATCGACTCCAGCATCGCCAACCTCGCCGGCCCCTCCATCCGCGCCGATCTCGGCAGCGGCCAGGTGACGGTCCAGTGGGTGCTGAGCGCCTACACCGCGGCCTTCGCGCTCGGCCTGGTCACCTCAGGGCGGCTCGGGGATCTGCTCGGGCGCCGGCGGCTGTTCCTGCTCGGCATGACCGGCTTCACCCTGGCCTCACTGGCCTGCGGCCTCGCCCCGCACGCGGTCTTCCTGATCGTCGCCCGCACGGTGCAGGGCCTGTGCGGGTCGGTCATGATCCCGCAGGGGCTGGCCCTGGTGAAGGTGGTGTTCCCGCCCCAGCACCTGCGCAAGGCGCTGACCCCGGTCGGCCCGCTGATGGGCCTGACCATGGTGGCCGGGCCCATCCTGGCCGGCTGGCTGCTCCACCTGGACCTGTTCGGCAGCCAGTGGCGCTCCATCTTCCTGATCAACGTCCCGTTCGGCGTCGCCGCCGCCGCGCTCGCCTGGCGGGTCCTGCCCCGCCGCGGCGGCGAGGATCCGGCCGCCCGCCTCGACCTCACCGGCGTCGGCCTGCTCACCGCGGCCTCGGCGCTGCTCATCGTCCCGCTCATCCAGGGACGCGACCTCGGCTGGCCCGCCTGGACCTACGTCATGATGGCCGCCGCGGTCGTCCTGCTCGGACTGTTCGTCGTCTCCCAGCGGCACAGCGCGCACCCGGTCATCACACCGTCGCTGTTCCGCAAGCGCAGCTTCGTCGTCGGCCTGGTCATCGTGGCCGGGTTCTACGCATCGCTGAGCGCGTTCGTCCTCGTCATCAACCTGCTGCTCCAGCAGGGTCTGCACTGGACGCCGCTGCACACCGGCCTCACGCTGATCCCCTGGGCCCTCGGCACCGCCGTCGCCGTCCTGCTCGCGGGCGCCGTGCTCGCCGAGAAGCTGGGACGCACCACCCTGCATCTGGGGCTGGCCATCTCCGTCGTCGGCCTGCTGGCCCTGTGGTGGTCCGTCGCCCACTGGGGCACCGGCATCACCGTCTGGAACCTGGCACCCGCGCTGCTGTTCACCGGCTTCGGCTCCGGGCTGGTGTTCGTCCCGCTGGTCGATTTCATCATCGGCGACGCCACCCCCGAGGAAGTCGGTACCGGCGCGGGCCTGCTCAACGCCGTCCAGCAGTTCGCCGGCGCCATCGGCGTCGCCGCCCTCGGTACGGTGTTCTTCGCCCGGGCCGGAGACCTGTCCGTCCACTCCTGCTTCGCCGCCGCCGAGCTGGTCTTCGGCATCGCCGCGGGCCTGAGCTTCCTGACGCTGCTGCTGGTGGGCCTGCTGCCCAAGCACGCCCAGCAGGCACACGGCTGAGGCCATGGCCGGGTACGGCCGAAGACCGGTTACGGCCAGGCCCGGTGGCGCCGAACCGTCGACAGGGCGTCAGCGCGCTGTCTAGCGTGCGGGGCAGACTTCCACCCCGGATTTCCACCCCGGACTTCACCCCGTACTTCTCCACCCCGGATTTCCACCCCACCGACGGAGGAACCCCATGACAGGTACACGTCGAAGCACTCTGGCCTTAGCCGCCACGCTCGCGGCGGCGCTGGTCTGCGCGGCGCCCATGAGCGCCCAGGCCGCAGCCGGGCCGCACCACGGCCACCCCGGGCATCACGCGCACCGGCACGGCGGGCACGAGGTGCTGTGGACCACGCCGAGCAGTGTCAGCAAGGACGACAACACCGAGCTGGTCGGCGTCGACCCCGCGACCGGCAAGGAGGTGGCGCGCTTCGGCATCGGTCAGGAGGCCGAGACCTGGGGGATCGCGCTGTCGAAGGACCAGCACACCGCCTACCTGGCGAACCACCACAGCGGCACCCTGTCGGTCGCGGACCTGGTCGGGCACAAGCTGGTGAAAGAGATCCCGCTGGGCGTGGACGCCGACGCCATCGCGCTCTCCCCCGACGGGAGGACGGCGTACGTGACCAGCATGATCATGCAGTCGCTCTCGGTGGTGGACCTCACGACCGGCACGGTCGTCAGAACCGTCGACCTGGGCGCGCCGGCGCAGGGCGTGGTGATCAGCCCCGACGGCAGGACCGCGTACCTGGGCATCTACTCCAGGGACCGGATCGACCGCATGGACCTGTCGGACTACAAGGTCACCGCCTCCTACACCGGCGGCCAGGCCCCTCGGGAAGTGCTGCTCAGCCACGACGGCAAGACGCTGTACGCCACCGACTACTACGGCGGCACGGTCTCGGTGTACCGGGCGGACAACCCGGCGGCGAAGCCCCGTCAGGCTCAGGTCGGCGGGGAGCCGTTCAAGGCGCAGCTGTCGAGGGACGGCAAGAGCCTGTACGTGGCCAACACCGCGGAGAGCAGCGTCTCGGTGGTGGACACCCGCACCCTGAAGACCCGCCGGATCGCTGTGCCGGACTCCTTCGGCACGCTGGCGCTGGCGCCGAACGGCAAGCAGCTGTTCCAGGCACAGGAGAACCAGGCCGGCATCACCCCGATCGACCTGCGGGCCGGGAAGGCCACCGGAACGCTGGACGCCGCCGGGCTGCCCCAGGCCTCCTCGTTGGCCCTGACCAGCGACTGAGGCACGGCTGAACGCTGTGGCCGACGGGTTGTCCACAGGCCGCCGCCGGATTCTGTCGGACCCGGCGGTGGCCGGATAATCTACGAAGGTGTGGGAAGCGGTGGGGTTGGGCGAAGCCGAGGAGCGCGTGTACCGGGCGCTGGTGCGGCTCGGCAGGGGCACGGCCCGGGAGTGCGTGACGGAAACGGGCCTCGCCGAGTCCGAGGTGCGGGCCGCGCTGCGGGCCCTGGCCGGGTTCGGGCTGGTCTCGGCCGACGGCGCGGGTGACGGCGACCAGGCCGCGAGGGCGGGGGCGGGCAGCGAAGCGTGGCTGCCGGCTGATCCCCAGGTGGCGCTCGGCGCGCTGCTCCGCCGCCGCCGCACAGAACTGGACCGTATGCGGAAGTCGGTGGACGAGCTGTCCGCCGAGTACCGCGAGGCTCAACTACGGGACGATCCCGCGCGGTTGACCGAAGTCGTGCGGGGCACGGCGCAGTACGCCCGGGTGCAGGATCTGCTGGCCGGCACGGAGAAGGAGCTGCTGACGCTGGTCGGCCCGCCGTTCCTGGATCCGGCGGACAACAGCCTGGCCCCGATGCAGCGGCTGCTGGAGCGGGGCGTGGAGTGCCGGGCGGTGCACGCCACGGAGGTACTGGCCGCGGACGGCGGCTGGCGGCAGGCGCGGCGGCTGGCGGAGCTGGGCGAGCGGATACGAGTGCTGCCGGATGTGCCGGTGAAGCTGGTGATCGCGGATCGGCGCCATGCGTTGCTGCCGCTGTCCACGCATGCCGACCGGATGATGGACAGCGCGGTGCTGGTGCGGCACTCGGCATTGACGGACGCGCTGGTGGCCCTGTTCGAGCAGCTGTGGGAGCGGGGCGCTCCGCTGAGCGCGGGAGACGGCACACGGATCGGCGGTGGCGACGTGGTGGCTGCGCCGGCGCCGGATGACGCGTTGCTGGCGCTGCTGTCGGCGGGTTTGAAGGACGAGGCGATCGCGCGTCAGCTCCAGATCAGCGAGCGGAGCCTGCGACGGCGGATGTCGGTGCTGTTGGGGCGGCTGGGGGCGGCGAGCAGATTTCAGGCGGGGGTCCAGGCGGGGCGGCGGGGATGGCTGTAGCGCGGCGTGCCGGTCCAGGCTCCGCTCGGCGTCCGGACCAGGGCCCGTAAAAACCGTTCGACCCCGCCCCGCCGGATGACTACAATCGTCGCTTCCCCGCCTCCCCCAGGGAGCGTCGCCGTCCGGCCGGTACCGGAGGCCGTCACGCCGCGATCAGCCGTACCCGCCCGGAGGCCACACCGTGCCCACGCACGTCACACAGGACATTCCCGACGACGCACTCGACAGCACGCCGGCCGAGAGCACGCCCGCCGAAACCCAGGCCGGCAGCGCCCATGCCGACCCGCTGGCCCGCGAGCGCGCCCACCTCACCGGCTCCCGCGCGGCCCTGCGCGCGATGCGTGAGGACGTCGAGGGGCTCGACATCCGCGACGTCACCGCGAACTGGGTCAACGCCGCCGTCCTGGAAGCGCAGATCGAGGACCGCATCAAGGCGCTCGCCGACCTGTCGCACACCCCGCTCTTCTTCGGCCGGCTCGACTACCAGCACGCCCCCGGCGCCGACCTCGCCGAGGGCGGGGAGGGCGAGCGCTTCTACATCGGGCGCCGCCATGTGCACGACGCCGACGGCGACCCGATGGTCATCGACTGGCGCGCCCCCGTCTCACAGCCGTTCTACCGGGCGTCCACCAAGAACCCGATGGACATCGGGCTGCGCCGCCGCTTCGGCTACACCGGCGGTGAGCTGACCGCGTACGAGGACGAGCACCTGACCGCCCCGGCCGCGTCCGACCAGCACACCACCAGCAAGCTGCTCCAGGCCGAGATCGAGCGGCCCCGTGTCGGACCGATGCGGGACATCGTGGCGACCATCCAGCCCGAGCAGGACGAGATCGTACGGTCCGACCTCGGCGGCACCGTATGTGTCCAGGGCGGCCCCGGCACCGGGAAGACCGCCGTCGGGCTGCACCGGGTCGCGTACCTCCTGTACGCGCACCGCGAGCGGCTGGCCCGCACCGGCACCCTGGTCATCGGGCCGAACCGGTCCTTCCTGCACTACATCGAGCAAGTCCTCCCCGCCCTGGGCGAGTTGGAGGTCAAGCAGGCTACCGTCGACGATCTGGTCGCGGGCGTCGAGATCAGGGGCACCGACACCGCCGATGCCGCCGTCATCAAGGGCGACGCCCGGATGGCGGAGGTGCTGCGGCGGGCCCTGCGCTCGCATGTGACGCTGCCGGCCGAGCCCGCGATGGTCGTACGGGGCTCGCGCCGCTGGCGGATCCCGGCGTACGAACTGGAGGAGATCGTCAGCGAGTTGCTGGCCCGCGACATCCGCTACGGCGCCGCCCGCGACGCGCTCCCGCAGCGCATCGCGCACGCCGTCCTGGTCCGGATGGAGCAGGCGGGCGAGGCGCCCGACGACCGGGTGCAGGACGCGGTGGCCCGCAACCCCGCGGTGAAGGCCGTGGTCAAGGCGGCCTGGCCACAGGTCGATCCGGACAAGCTGGTGCTGCGGCTGCTCTGCGACGCGGAGTTCCTCGCCGCGCACGCGGAGGGCGTCCTGACCGACGACGAGCAGCGGACGATCCTCTGGGCGAAGCCGGCCCGGTCGGTGAAGTCCGCCAAGTGGTCCCTGGCGGACGCGGTACTGATCGACGAGGCGGGCGATCTGGTCGCCCGTACGCACTCGCTCGGCCATGTCGTCCTCGACGAGGCGCAGGACCTCTCCCCGATGCAGTACCGCGCGGTCGGCCGCCGCTGCACGACCGGTTCGGCGACGATCCTCGGTGACCTGGCGCAGGGCACCACACCCTGGGCGACGTCGGGCTGGGACGAAGCGCTGCACCATCTGGGCAAGGGCGACGCACATGTGGAGGAGCTGACGGCCGGTTTCCGCGTACCGCGCGAGGTCATCGCGTACGCGTCCCGGCTGCTGCCGCACATGTCGCCGGGGCTGGCGCCCGTCTCGTCCGTACGGGAGAACCCGGGCTCGCTGGAGGTGCGGACGACGGAGGATCTGGACGCGGCTGCCGTCACCGCCGGCCGGGACTCGCTGCGCCACGAGGGCTCGACGGGCCTGATCGCGGCCGACGCCCGCATCCCCGCCCTGTCGGCGGCGCTGACGGCTGCGGGCCTCGCACATCTGGAGCCGGGGCAGGAGACCAGCGCCGACTCCCGGCTGACCCTGGTGCCGGCCTCGCTCGCCAAGGGCCTGGAGTACGACTACGTGGTCCTGGACGAACCGGCGGCGGTGGTGGCGGGCGAGCCCGACCTGCGAACTGGCCTGCGCCGCCTGTACGTTGCGCTCACCAGGGCGGTGTCGGGCCTGATCGTGACGCACACACTGCCGCTGCCGGAGCAGCTGGGCTGAGACCCGCCGAGGGGGCTTTTCCCCAGCCCCCTCGGGCGCCCTCCCCCCGGACCCCGAACGGGCTCAGCCGTCCAGCGCCGCCCGCCACACCCGCACCGCGTCCGCGTCGACCGGCAGCTCCCAGCCGCCGGGCCGGGCCGCGCCGCCGATGTGTACGGCGTCGATCCCCGCCTCCAACAACCGCGGAAGGTGTTCGAGCCTCAGCCCGCCACCCACCAGAATCCGCGCCTCGTACCCCGGCCGGCCGCTGCGCGCCGCCTCGGCGAGCAGGGTCGGCATACCGTCGGAGACCCCGATGGCCGAGCCCGCCGTGAGGAAGGTGTCGAGCCCCGGCAGGTCGGCAAGCTCCTTGCGGAGCGCGTCGCGGTCGGCCGCGCGGTCGATCGCCCTGTGGAACGTCCACGGGCAGCCCTCGATCTCGGCGACGATCCGCTCGACCGCCACCAGGTCGGGGTTGCCGTCGGCGTCCAGGAAACCGAGCACGAACTGGTCGGCGCCCTCGGCCCGCAGATCCCGAGCCGCCGCCACGAGCGCTCCGATGTCGCCGGCGGCGAACCCGTCGGTGAGGCGCAGCATCACGCGCAGCGGGATGTCGACGGCTGCGCGGATCGCCGCGAACGTCTCACGGGACGGTGTCAGCCCGTCGGCGGCCATGTCGGCGACCAGTTCAAGGCGGTCGGCACCACCGGCCTGGGCGGCGACCGCGTCCTCCGCGGAGAGCGCGATCACCTCCAGAACTGCACGGTTGCTCATCAATTCCCCATCTTCGAGGGCCACGGGCTTCTTCAAGGGCCACGGGCTTCGCGGGCTACAGGTCTAGTCCAGTTGACACCCTACGGCCCGGCCCCGCGCCTCCGCACCCGTATCCGGCTCCACAGAGCGCACAAGGAGGCGTACGAGAAGGCGGCCCAAGGCGCTACGTGGGGCGGGGACCGGCACCGGCACAATGGCCCCCATGCCCCAGGACGCGCCCCACGCTCTCGCCACCCGCTGGCACCAGGCCCTCACCGCCGCCCGCGAAGGCGCCACCGCGCCCGACCCGGGGCCGTACGCCGAGAACCTGCTCGCACGCTGGGCCGAGCCCCACCGCCGGTACCACACGACCGCCCATCTCACCGCCGTGCTGGATCACATCGACACCCTCGCCGACCACGCGGCCGACCCGGCGGCCGTGCGGCTCGCCGCCTGGTTCCACGACGCGGTGTACCGGCCGGACCGCTCGGAGAACGAGGAGCGCAGCGCCCAGCTGGCCGAGCGGGCGCTCACCGAGGCGGGGGTGCCGGAGGCCCGCACGGCGGAGGTGGCCCGTCTGGTCCGGCTGACCGTCGGCCACGATCCGCAGCCCGGCGACACCAACGGGGAGGTGCTGTGCGACGCCGACCTGGCGATCCTTGCCGCGCCCCCCGCCGCGTACGGGCAGTACGCGGCCGCTGTTCGGGAGGAGTACGCGTTCGTGCCGGACCAGGCCTTCCGCGAGGGCCGCTCGGCGGTCCTGCGTGAACTGCTCGGCCTGCCGAGGCTGTTCCACACGGATCACGGACAGGCGCAGTGGGAGCCGAGGGCACGCCAGAACCTGGCGACGGAACTGGAACTGCTGACGCTCTGAGGGGCGCTCCAAGGGGACGCCCGCTTACGCGGCAGACCGCCCCGGCACACAGCCCCGGTATACCAGCCGTACGCGACAGGCCCCCCGGCCCCCTGCCGGGCAACCGCCACGACCGCCGTACACACCAATCCGGCCGCGGTCGGCGACAGCCGGACACCCACCGGCCGCACGGAGCCGTACGTGGTCCCACACGGCCCTGCATATGGCCCTACTTGGCCTGCTTGACCGTACGTGCCCATACGCATCCGGCCACCCGGGGCGACCGGTCACCGGCAGACGTCGCCCCGGCTGCGCGCGTTGGCCAGCGCGTTGCGGGCGATCAACTGCTCACGTGCAGTGACCGCCCGGAGTGCGTCCTCGGGGCACACCCACTCGACGCCGCCCGCCGGCGGCCGCAATCGTACGAACCCGGCGTCGCGCCCGATGACCTCGCCGACCTGCCCATGCCTGATGTCCATGACGTACGCGCCGTTCACCGGCCCGTCGTCCGCCTCCTGGGCATCTGTGCTCACCGTCATGCCTGTCCTCCTCCCCCAACTCCCCCGTGACATGCACAGCGTGACCATTCACCACCCACCCGCACCACCTGGGCACACCAGACCTGCACCACACAGCCACATCATCCGGCCACACCGGAGCCCATCCCCCGCCACCACAGCCCCACCCGCACCCGTCCTCTCACTCCCCTCCCTCGCACCACCGCTCACCAGGGTTTCGAACCAGAGTTTCGGCCCCCCGGCCCTGGGCTCCCGCGCTGGCCTCCGCACGGTCCCCGGCACGGGCCCGGACGCGGGAATGTCATCTACTGCACCATCGTTGGCACCTGGTATGCCCGCTACCACCGAACGTGCCCGTATGCCGCTCGCCGTCCACATCCTGGGGCTCGCGGTTTTCGCGCTGGGTACCAGTGAGTTCATGCTGTCCGGGCTGCTGCCCGACATAGCCGACGACATGAACGTGTCCATCCCGCAGGCAGGCCTGCTGATCTCGGCCTTCGCGATCGGCATGGTGGTCGGTGCTCCGCTGCTCGCCGTCGCCACCCTGCGACTGCCCCGCCGCACCACCCTGATCTCCCTCATCACCGTTTTCGGCCTGGGCCAGGTCGCGGGCGCGCTCGCCCCGAACTACGCACTGCTCTTCACCTCGCGCGTGATCAGCGCCTTCGCCTGCGCGGGCTTCTGGGCCGTCGGCGCCGCGGTGGCCATCGCGATGGTTCCGGTGAACGCCCGTGCCCGCGCCATGGCGGTGATGATCGGCGGCCTGTCCATCGCCAACGTCCTCGGGGTCCCCGCGGGCGCGTTCCTCGGCGAGCACCTGGGCTGGCGCTCGGCGTTCTGGGCGGTCGGCGCGGCCTCCGCCATCGCCCTCGTCGGGGTGGCCACGCTGATCCCCCGGATCCCGCTGCCCGCCGAACGGCCCCGGCTCCGTACCGAACTGAGCATCTACCGCGACCGTCAGGTCTGGCTCTCCATCGTCATCACGGCGCTCGCCGCGGGCGGTGTCTTCTGCGCGTTCAGCTATCTGGCACCGCTGCTCACCGATGTGGCGGGGCTGGCCGACAGCTGGGTTCCGACGGTGCTGGCGCTCTTCGGCGTGGGCGCGCTGGTCGGTACGACGGTGGGCGGCCGGGTCGCGGACGCCCATCTCTTCGGTGTCCTGCTGACCGGCATCGCGGCTTCGACGGTCTTCCTGGTGGCCCTGGCCCTGCTGGCCCACAACCCGGCCGCGGCGGTGGTCCTCTCGTTCCTGCTGGGGACTTCGGCCTTCTACACGGCCCCGGCGCTCAACGCCCGGATGTTCAACGTGGCGGGCGCGGCCCCCACCCTGGCGGGCGCCACCACCACGGCCTCCTTCAACCTGGGCAACGCGGGCGGCCCCTGGCTGGGCGGCGCGGTGATCAGCGGAGGCTTCGGTTTCGCGGCGACGGCGTGGGCGGGCGCAGCCATGACAGTGGTGGCGATCATCGCGGTGACGGCCTCACTGCGGCTGCACAGGTCCCAGTCGCGGGTGGTGGCCCGCTCCTCGGACCTCGCCCCGGCGGCGGAGGCGGGAGCAGTGGCTGCGGAGAACGTCTGACCCAGGGTCTTCCGTCCGGAGCAGGGGTCAGGGTTACTGCGGTGTTCACTCGTCCGTTGGAACGCTGAGCGAAACGGTGCGAGGTGACACCGCTGTCGATCTACGCTCGCCCCGGCCGGGCCACCGAAGAAGGGAGTCGCGATGACCGCCGCGATGGCCGAGAACGACCGGATGCCGCACCGTCGTCCCTGGGACGACCTGCTGCGGGCCTGGCGGGAGCTGGGCGTGCCCGAGGGGTGGCGCGCCGAGATCGACGGAGGGCGGATCCTCGTCGTACCGCCGCCACACGCACATCACCACGGCATCGCAGCCAAGGTGCAGCGGTCGCTGTATCGGACCCTGTCCGAAGAGCTGGAGATCTACCAGACGCTGGGCATCCACATCGCCCGGCTGGACAAGCTGTACGTACCCGACCTGGTCGTCATGCCGGCTGCGCTGATCGCTGCCGCTGATCCCGACACCAGCGACCCCGTGGACGCCGCCGAAGCGCTGCTGGTTGTCGAGATCACGTCCAGGAGCAATGCCAAGGACGACCGGACCAAGAAGCTCTGGGCCTACGCGCACGCACCCGTGCCCGCCTATCTCCTGATCGACCGGTTCGATGAGCACGGCCCGACAACCACGCTTTTCAGCGCGCCCCTGACCGGTGCGTACAAGCACAGCGAGCGCATCCCGTTCGGCGACCAGGTGAAGCTTCCGGACCCCTTCGGCGGAGTCCTGGACACGGGCGCCTTCCCTCTCTGAGCGGCCCGGCGCCCCGGCTCCGACCAGCACAGCGCTCCGCCCCTCCTACGCCGGGCGCCCCTTCGGACGGCGCAGTCCGGCCGCCGTGAGTCTGCGTACCAGTTCCTTCGAGCCGATCTCGACCGCTCCCGCCGCCACCGCGTCCGCGTACCGGTGTGACGGCAGGTCGTAGTGGTCCCGTTCGAAGGCACGGGCCGGGCAGCCGATCGCCGCGGCGAACGTGTGCAGTTCCTCGAACGAGATGTCGCTGACCAGGTGCGACCACATTCTGCCGTGGCCCGGCCAGGTCGGCGGGTCGATGTACAGCGTCACGAGAGCGCGCCCACCGGGGCCACGATCACGGCCTCCTTGGCGCAGACCCAGTGCGGGTCGGGGCCCAGTTCCGGCTCGACCTCCAGTGCGTGCGGGTCCTGGCAGACGGGGCAGAGCGGCCAGCGGCCGTACCGTTCGAGGAGCGCGTCCTGGACGTCCTGGGCCACCAGACCGGCGACGAACTCGGCGCCCTGCGGCCACTGCTCCACCCACCAGCGGCGATGCGTCACCGCGTCCTCCACCAGCGAGACCACATCGGCCTCGGCCACATCGCGGGACGCGAGGTCGGCGAGCACCAGCGCCCGCGCTTCGTGCAGGGACTGTTCGAGGGGAGTCACGGGATCCATGCCTCCATTGTCCCCGGTCGGCGAGAGAACCGGCCGGCCGGTTGCGGGTGAAGACCGCCCGGAGAGCCCGGACGGGACGGAGGTTCGGAGGGAGGTGCGGAGGGAGGTCCACGCGGGGTTGACGCCCCTTGCGTCCGAAAATATCTTTCACATGTGACCAACAACGTGAAGGAAATTTTCACCGGCGCTTCCACCCCTTCCGCCCCTCCTGCCCCCGCCGCCCTGGCCGCCAAGGTCCGCACCCTGGCGCCCTCCATGACGCGCTCGATGCAGCTGGTCGCCGAGGCCGTCGCGGGCGATCCGGCAGGCTGCGCGGCCCTCACGGTCACCGGTCTCGCCGAACTCACCGGCACCAGCGAGGCCACCGTGGTCCGTACGGCCCGCATACTCGGCTACCCCGGTTACCGGGACCTCCGCCTGGCACTCGCCGGACTCGCCGCCCAGCAGCAGTCCGGCCGGGCACCCGCCGTCACCGCCGACATCGCTGTCGACGACCCGATCGCGGACGTGGTCGCCAAGCTCGCCTACGACGAGCAGCAGACCCTCGCCGACACCGCGGCCGCCCTGGACACCGTCCAGCTCGGCGCCGCGGTCTCCGCGCTCTCGACCGCCCGCCGCATCGACATCTACGGCGTCGGCGCCTCCTCGCTCGTCGGCCAGGACCTCGCCCAGAAGCTGCTGCGCATCGGCCTGATAGCGCACGCGCACAGCGACCCGCACCTCGCCGTCACCAACGCGGTGCAACTCCGCTCCGGCGACGTGGCCATCGCGATCACCCACTCCGGCGCGACCGGTGACGTCATAGAGCCGCTGCACACCGCCTTCGAGCACGGGGCGACGACGATCGCGATCACCGGCCGCCCGGACGGCCGCGTCTCGCAGTACGCCGACCACATCCTCACCACGTCCACCGCCCGCGAGAGCGAACTGCGGCCCGCCGCGATGTCCTCCCGTACCAGCCAGCTGCTGGTCGTGGACTGCCTGTTCATCGGGGTCATGCAGCGGACGTACGACCGGGCGGCCCCCGCGCTCTCCGCCTCGTACGAAGCACTCGCCCACCGCCACACCCCGCGCACCAACAGCAGCCGCTGAGCACCCTCCCGAGAATCACCGCAGAGCCACCCCGCATCACCGCACCGCATGACCGCAGAAGCGCTGAACCGGAAAGAGCCGCACACCATGACCTCCACCGCCTCCAACAACTACGGAGCGCTGCGCGCCCAGCTGGACACCCTCACCACCGAGGCGTTCCGGCCCGAGCTCGCCGAGATCGACCAGCTGCCCACCGAGGAGATCGCCCGGCTGATGAACGGTGAGGACACCACCGTGCCGGCCGCCGTCGCCGCGCAGCTCCCGCAGATCGCCGCCGCCATCGACGCCACCGCCGAGCGGATGGCACGCGGTGGCCGGCTCGTCTACGCGGGCGCCGGGACCGCCGGCCGGATGGGCGTGCTGGACGCCAGCGAGTGCCCGCCGACCTTCAACACCGACCCCTCCGAAGTGCTGGGCCTGATCGCGGGCGGCCCGTCCGCGATGGTCAAGGCGGTCGAGGGCGCAGAGGACTCCAAGGAGCTCGCGGCGGCCGACCTGGACGCGCTGCACCTCACCGCCGACGACACCGTGGTCGGCATCTCGGCGTCGGGCCGCACCCCGTACGCGATCGGCGCGGTCGAGCACGCCCGTGCGCGCGGCGCCCTCACCGTCGGGATCTCCTGCAACGCGCAGAGCGCGCTGGGGGACGCCGCCGAGCACGGCATCGAGGTCGTCGTCGGACCCGAGCTGCTCACCGGATCGACCCGGCTCAAGGCGGGCACCGCCCAGAAGCTCGTCCTCAACATGCTCTCGACCATCACCATGATCCGGCTCGGCAAGACGTACGGGAATCTCATGGTCGACGTCCGGGCGTCGAACGAGAAGCTCAGGGCCCGCTCGCGCCGCATCGTCGCGCTCGCGACAGGCGCCGACGACGCCGAGATCGAGCAGGCGCTGGCCGCTGCCGACGGCGAGGTGAAGACCGCCATCCTCATCGTCCTGGGCGCCGTGGACGCCCCCACCGCGGCGCACCTTCTCGAAGAGACCGGGGGACATCTGCGCGCCGCTCTCCAGTCAACGGCCCGCACCAGTTGACTCTGGAACTCCCGCTCCACCGGAGCGCCACCTGAACCCAGAGGCACCACGCACCATGAACACTCCCCGCACTCCCAGCACGCCAGAAGACAGAAACCGCGGCGGCAAGAACGGCGACAAGAACCGCGCCACCGCCGCCGCGATCCTCCCCCTCGTGGGCGGCGCGCGGAACGTCACCTCCGCCGTCCACTGCATGACCCGGCTGCGGCTCGGCCTGGCCGACCGCTCGCTCGTGCAGGAAGAGGCGCTGAAGGCGCTGCCCGCCGTCATGGGCGTGGTCGACGACGACACGTACCAGATCGTGCTGGGCCCCGGCGCGGTCGCCCGGGTCACGCCGGAGTTCGAGGCGCTGGTGGCGGAGGGCCGGGCGGCGGCGCCGGAGGCAGCACCCGCCGCCCCGGCCGCCGCCCTCTCCGCCGAGGCCACCGGCGCCCCCGCCGGCGGAGCAGCCACCGCCGATGAGCTGGCCGCTCAGGGCGCGGCCATCAAGGCGGCGCGGAAGGCGAAGAACGCGACCCCGTTCAAGCTCTTCCTGCGGAAGATCGCGAACATCTTCGTACCGCTGATCCCCGCCCTCATCGGCTGCGGCATCATCGCCGGCATCAACGGCCTGCTGGTCAACGCGGGCTGGCTGCCCGGCGTCACCCCGGCGCTCGCCGCCATCGCGTCCGGCTTCATGGCGCTCATCGCCGTCTTCGTCGGCTACAACACGGCGAAGGAGTTCGGCGGGACGCCCATCCTGGGCGGCGCGGTCGCGGCGATCATCGTCTTCCCGGGCGTGACGAACGTGACCGCCTTCGGCGAGAAGCTCTCCCCCGGCCAGGGCGGCGTCCTCGGCGCACTGGGTGCGGCGGCACTGGCGGTGTACGTCGAGAAGTGGTGCAGGCGCTGGATGCCGCAGTCCCTGGACGTACTCCTCACCCCGACCATCACGGTGCTGGCCTCGGGCCTGGTCACGCTCTTCGGCCTGATGTATCTGGCCGGTCAGGTGTCCACCGCCATCGGCACCTTCGCGACCTGGCTGCTGGCGCACGGCGGCGCGGGCGCGGGCTTCGTCCTCGGCGGACTGTTCCTGCCGCTGGTGATGCTGGGGCTGCACCAGGCGCTGATCCCGATCCACACGACGCTGATCCAGCAGCAGGGCTACACCGTGCTGCTCCCCATCCTGGCCATGGCGGGCGCGGGTCAGGTCGGTGCGGCCATCGCGGTCTATCTGCGCCTCCCGAAGAACAAGTCGATCCGCACGACGATCAAGTCGGCGCTTCCGGCGGGCTTCCTGGGCGTGGGCGAGCCGCTGATCTACGGCGTCTCGCTCCCGCTGGGCCGCCCGTTCATCACGGCGTGTGTCGGCGGCGCATTCGGCGGCGGCTTCGTCGGCCTCTTCAACCAGCTGGGCACCACGGTCGGTTCCACGGCGATCGGCCCCTCGGGCTGGGCGCTGTTCCCGCTGCTCAAGGGCGACCACACACTGACGACGTCGATCGCGATCTACGCGGGCGGCCTGCTGGCGGGCTACGTCGCGGGCTTCGTGGCGACGTACTTCTTCGGCTTCAGCAGGACGATGCTGGCGGAGCTCAACGCCGAGGCGGAGGAAGCGGCAACCACACCGGCAACGGCCCCGGCCGCCACCCCGGCAGGCCCCGGACCGACGGCCCCGGAGCCGGAGAACGCACCGAGCACGGCCTGACGGCCGTCGGGCCCGACGGTCAGCGGCCCTGACGGCCGGCGCCCGCACGGCAGGCAGCTGACCGGCCCGATACCGGTCATGTGCTGAGCGGCCCGGCTCCCGAGCCGGGCCGCTCAGCGCTACGATGCCGGGTCAGCGGATCGCGGTGACCCGGTGCTCCTTCAGCGCGGCGCAGTTGGAGTGCTCGACCGACACGGACACGTTGTCGATGGTGCCGCCCCAGCTCACGCAGTAGCCCTTGCCGTAGGCGTAGGCAGGTCCGGCGTAGGAGGTGTAGTTGCCCGAGTCCCCGGCCCATGCGTCGTTGTCGGGGATGGAGATGTAGGTGGACATGTACGTGGCCTTGCCCGGGGTGGAGCGGATGGTCACGACACAGTTCTTGCCGTTCGAGGAGTTGTACGTGAGGTAGACGGTGCCCCGCGAGCCGATCGGCGCCGAGTTCACGGTCTTGTAGGCGCTGCCGCAGGCGCCCTGGGGTGTGACGTTGGGTGCGGCGGAGGCGGTCGTGCCGAGCGCGGTCGTGGCGCCCACCGCCAGTGCGGTCAGCGCCCCGGCAGCCGCGATATTACGCGCGATTCTCATATTTCCCCCTTGCGTCCCCGAGAGCGGTTTGCTCCCACTTGATGTGACCCGCGAACGGCACGGATGGTTGTGCCGCCGGGGCCGCCGGGGCGGGGGACACCGCCTCAGCCGGCTGACCGGCCCGGCCACCTGGTGAAACGCCGCAACCCCCTCCGGGTGGGCGCGAGAGGCTTGTCCTCGGGGGCGACCGGTCCCTGAGCCGGACCCTGGGGAGGCCCCTGGGCCGGCCCCTGGGAAGGTCCCTGAGCGGCGGTCAGGGCCGGTGCCGAGGTGGGAGCGGCCGGCCCGTGCGGGTACTGGCTGCCCCGTTCGAGCCGGCTCCGGACGGCCTGGGCCATGGCGTGGTGAGACGCTTCCTGCAAATGGCCCTCCGCGGCCAACCGCTCCCACATGTGCAGCAGTTCCTGCCCCCGGGTCCCCACCTGCCCCTCGCCCGACATCCGCTGCCATGCCGCGGTGGCACGGGCCACCTCGGGCGCGGCCCGGCTCAGGTCGGTGCGGCAGCGGATACGCGCCACGGTCAGCGCGAGGACGGTGGAGATCATGTAGTCGCCGCGCAGATAGGCGATGTACGCCTCGATCGCCCGTGCCTCCATCGACAGTTCGTCCTCCGCGCCCCTGCGCAGCGTCAGATGCTCCCGCAGCGCGCTGGCCATGACGAACGCGGCATGCAGCTCCTCGCGCCGCGCGTGCTGGATGATCCGCTCGACGCGGGCGAGCGGAGGAAACGCCTCCTCCTCCGCGGCGGTCCGCTCGGGTCCGGGCGGCAGGTCCTCCTCCTCGGCGATGGTCCGGCTGGAGCCGTCGGGGTACACCCGGAGCCGCGCCACCTGTTGCACGCTGCGGTCGATGACGGTCGCCGCCACCGGGGCCCCCAGGGTGCGGGCGAACATGGTGACGGCATCGAGAATCGCCTCGTTGGGCGGTCGCACGCCGCCGCCCATCTCCAGCAGATGGCCGTTGACCACCGTCGACCCGTCCTCGGCCACGTACGCGTCCAGACGGATCAGCGGCGGTGCGCTGAGCGCGGGCAGGTTCCCCTCATCACGGGGCATCAGCGAGTGGGACATCTGCTCAGACTCCGGGTCGGACGACGCCGAGGATGGGCATGGAGGCGGCCGGCGCAGTCGTGATCGTGCGTCCGGGCCGTGGGGCGTGGACGACCTGTCCGCCTCCGATGTACATGCCCACGTGCGTGGCGTCGTAGTAGATGATGAGGTCGCCGGGCCGCGCGGAAGCCAGGCTGACCCGGGTCAGTCCCTGCCACTGCGCCTGCGAGGTACGGGGGATGGGGTGCCCGGCCGCCGCCCACGCCGCGGAGGTGAGTCCCGAGCAGTCGTACGACGAGGGGCCCACGGCGCCCCACACGTACGGCTTGCCGATCTGGGCCATGGCGAAGCCGACGGCCTTCCCGGCTGCGCCGCTCACCTTCGTCCCGTCGCCCGAGCCGCCACCCGAACCGGATCCCGGCCACTTGGACTTGGACGCATCCGCCCGCTGCTTCTCCAACTGGGCCAGCTTGCGGGTGTCCTTCTCCTCCAGCCCCGACTCGATCCGCTCGGCCTCGGCGATCTTCTTCTCGATCTCCTTCTTCGCCCCGGCCTTGTCCGCGCGGGTGCGCTTCAGATCGCGCAGCTCCTTCGCGGCCGCATCGGTGCGCCTGCCGAGCTCCGCGCGGGCGGACTTCTGGGCCTCGGAGGCGTTGGCGATGCCCTGCATGGCCTGGCGGGTCTGGGAGGCCTCGTTCAGCGCCTGGTCGGCGTGGTCACCGAGCAGCAACTGAACGCCCGTGGAGGCGAGAAAGCCCCCGCGGTACTGCGTCCGGGCCGCCGCACCCAGCAGGTCGTGCAGGTCGTCCACCCGGCCCTCGGCGCGGGCGAGTTCCGTTTGCAGCGACGCCAGTCGCTTCGTCTGCTTGGTCGCCTTGTCGTTGGCGGCGTCGTACGCCTCGGTGGCCACCTCCGCCTGGCGGTAGAGGCCGTCCAGTTCGGTACGGATTCGCTCGATCGACGAGTCGTTCCGCGGCCCGGGGTCGTTCGGAGCCGCGTAACTCGGCCCGGGTATCAGGGCGATCGCGCAGACAAGGGCTGCTACGGTGGCCCGGCCTCGCAGCCGTCCGCCGGTCGACACATTCATCGGTGCCACTTTCAGAGGTCACATGCGGGAGCTCGGACGGACGACCTGCCCTCGCGATCGCCACCACGAGGCATCACGACACATCACGAGGGCATACAGGCATCTTCAACCTATGAACACACTACCCTCACTCGAACGGCCGCTCCCAGCATCCCCGCGCGTGTCAATGTCCCCGTAGGCAACTCGCCCACCTCCCAAAGGAATCCCTGAATCCCTGACGGAGCCTCGGCACCAGCCACCCCTCCCGCCCGCGTGATCACGGGCGCCTTCCCGACAGACTTCGCCGGGCGGCGCGACCACGGGGTTGTCCGGTTTGCGCCGTGCGCCGACCGGACGGGCGGGCCACCACCGCGGATTCCGACGATCACTGCCGTACGCATTCCGGACAGATGCGTCCACCCACCCCCTGTCCGGAAGCTGCCCGACGCCAGTTCGGAATGCGGCTTCCGCACCCTCGCGACTACCTCACGTAGCGAAGATGACACCGAACGTCATCAACTCTCGTGAGGAGACGCCTCCATGGCCGACCAGAACGCACCCACCGAGCAGCAGCTCGCCGAAGCCCTGACGAACGCGGCGCCGATCCTGCTGGCCCCCCGGCCCGTGGCCGAGGCCGTCAAGGCCGCACCCGAGCCGGACGAGACATGGGAGCTGCACGGCGGCACCGCCTGGGTGTACTACGGCAACGGCAACCAGGGACTGACCCGCCCGTTCATCCTGGCGGACGGCTTCAACTCCGGCCCCAGCGAGCGCGACCCGCTCTGGAACCACTTCGACAACGGCGCGTACGCGTTCCTCACCGAACTGCGCAACAGGGGCACCGACGTCGTACTGCTCGGTTTCGACGAGCGCAGCGCCTCCATCCTGGACAACGCCAGGATCGCCGCCGATGCCATCATGCGAGCGATCGCGGAGCGACGTGGCAACACCCCGCTGGTCGTCGGTGGGGTCAGCATGGGCGGGCTGGTCACCCGCTACGCCCTCGCCAAGATGGAGAGCGACAGCATCGACCACCAGACCGAGCTGTACTTCTCCTACGACAGCCCGCACCGGGGCGCCTGGATCCCCATCGCGCTCCAGGCGTTCGCGCACTACATCCGGAAGCTGGACAGCCGCTTCTCGGACCAGATGAACAGCCCGGCCGCCCAGCAGCTCCTGAGCCAGCACATCGACACGTGGGAGGACACCCCCGCCCCGAGCCCGCTGAGGGAGGAGTTCCTGCGCGCGTTGGAGCGCGTCGGCGGATGGCCCATGCGGCCCCGGAAGATCGGCGTCGCCAACGGCGTGGGCACCGGCGCGGGCAACGGCATCCAGCCCGGCGCGAAGGCGTTCCGGGGCAAGGGCCTGGCCATCACGGGTACCGAGCTGTACGCCCAGTCGCAGGGTGACGACCAACTTGTCGCCCAGCTGCGGGTCGTGACCCTGAAGAAGCCTCAAGTACGCACCTCGGGCCTGCCCGACATCGACGGCGCCCCCGGCGGCACCCTGGAGGGCTTCGGCATCCTCGCCGACGCGCTCAACGCCCTGCCCGCGTACGCCGGTATGGCCTCGGAGGCTCTCATCCGCGAGCACTGCTTCGTGCCGGCGGTCAGCGCCGTGGACATCAAGGGCGTCGCCACCCACGACGAGCTGTACAGCCCGGTGAACGACCTGGAACCGTCCGACAGCGGCCTGGACGACTTCAAGCTCGCCTCCCAGAACGAGGCGCATTCCCTCATGACCGAAGAACTCGGTTCCTGGATCATCGACCGCCTGCCGCAGCGGTAACGGCAGCGGCATGTCGAGCCCCGCAGCAGGACCGCCGCTGCGGGGCTCTCTCCGTATCAAGGCAACCGCCCCGCCCGGTTCAACTCCGCGACCCGGGCCCGCAACACCTCCCCCGGCAGCGCCGGATCCACCGCATCCGGCGGACAGTCCCACTCACGCCCGCCGCCCAGCGGCCGCAGTTGTACGGAGCCGCCCTCGCGCGCCATGACCTGCCCGACCCGCCCGCTACGGGAGTCGATGACGTACTCGGCCGCCCCGCTCATGACCGCGCCTGCTGGAGTACGGCGGCCAGCCGCAGCGCCGTATCCAGGTTGCACCGGCCAAGCTCCACCAGCGGCAACGGTTCGGCGTTCGCGCACGACACCGGGTCCACCCGCAACGACGGCAGGCTGACGCCCACCTCCTTGAACCCCGCCCGCAGATCCTCCACGGCCTGCTCGGCCGCCCGTACCCGCTCCTGCTGTGTCAGCGCCATGACCACTACCTCTCACACTGAGTGTTCCGCTTTCCTCACTCAGCGTGTCCAACTCGGGCTAGCCTGAACAGTACTCAAGGCCCAACAAGCCAACCCGTGGAACGGGAGTTGTCATGCCAGGCCCCAAGAATCTCGACCCGTCCTCCTCCCCACGCGCCCTCCTGGGCGCCGAACTCCGCTTCGCCCGCGAGCAGGCGGGCCTCAGCCAGGAGGAACTGGGCGCCCCGCTCTTCGTCAGCGGCTCGTTCATCGGCCAGCTGGAGGCGGGCACCCGGCGGATGCACTTGGAGTACGCCCGGCAGATAGACGAGATCCTGGGCACGGGGGGCTTCTTCGTACGGAACTGCATGGCTGCCGCCAAGTCCAAGTACCCGGACCACTTCGCCGCGGCGGCCGAGGCGGAGGCCGACGCGACAACGATCAAGGAGTACGCGCCGCAGCTGATTCCGGGGCTGCTCCAGACGGAGGCGTACGCGCGGGCGGTGTTCTGGGCGTACCAGCCGACGGCCACGGAGGACGTGATCGACGCCCTGGTCGCAGCGCGACTGGAACGGGCACACCTGCTGACGGATCCAACAACCCCCCTGTTGTGGGTCGTACTTGACGAAGCGGTGCTGCGTCGGAAGGTAGGTGGGGCGGCGGTGGCGGCACGTGCGCTGCGGCACGTGGCGGCCCTGGTGCGGAAGCACCGGGTCATCGTGCAGGTGCTGCCGTTCTCGGCGGGCGGGCACGCGGCCATGGGCGGGGCGGTCAAGCTCATGGCGTTCGAGGACGCACCGCCCTTGGCGTATCTGGAAGGCTCAGGCGCGGGACAACTGTTGGACGATCCAGCGGCCGTTGCACGCCATGAGCTTGCCTACGATTTGGTAGCAGCCAGCGCATTGTCACCACAAGAATCCCTGGCCCTCATCGAATCGGTGGCGGAGGATTACGAGCATGAAGAGGACCTCTGATTACGACCTGTCCACGGCCACCTGGCAGAAGTCCAGCTACAGCGACGGCAGTGGCGGCAACTGCGTAGAGATCGCCCGCGATTTCATCGGTGCGGCGGCCTGGCGTAAGTCCACCTACAGCGGCGGAGACGGCGGCAACTGCCTTGAAGTAGCCGACCATTTCCCCGGCATCGTCCCCGTTCGCGACTCCAAGAACCCCGGCGGCCCGGCGCTCGTGTTCCGGGCCCCCGCCTGGGCCACGTTCGTAACGGACCTCACGAACCCCTGATCCCACTGTCCCCCGGAGGAAACGTCATGGCAGCCGAGCCGTTCGCGGTGGGCATCAGCGTGCGCGGATACGAGACCGATACGCAGGGCCACCTCAATCAGAGCGTCTATCTCCAGTACGCGGAGCACGCCCGATGGTCGCTGCTGCGGCACGGCGGCATCCAGCAGAGTGACCTGCTGGACAAGGGTGTCGGCCCCGTAACACTGGAGACGACCATCCGCTACCGGCGTGAACTCCGCGCCGGGGATGAAGTGGAGGCGACCTGCGCCTTCGTGTTCGGCGAGCGGAAGACGTTCCGGATCGAGCAGGTGATCCGCAAGGCGGACGGAACTGTAGCGGCCGAAGTGACCGCCGTGGCCGGGCTGATGGACCTCACGGCACGGAAGCTCGTGGAGAATCCGCGCGAGTACTTCCGGTCCCTCGCCACTGACCCGTCCGCCTTCGGTCTCTGATCCGGTTCCCGGCTAGCATCAGCGGCTTCGCCGACCACTGGAGTTTGCCGCTATGCCACTGCCGCGCCTCGGAGTCGTCATCGTGACGATGGGCACTCGCCCGCAGGAGCTGGAGGCGCTGCTCGCCTCGGTGGAGAAGCAGGATGTGCGGGCGGCGAGAGTGGTGCTCATCGGCAACGCCACCCCCCTCACCGATGTGGACGTGGCGGCGAACGTGACCAAGGTCCCGCTCGCCGAGAACCTGGGCTGCCCGGGCGGCCGCAATGTCGGACTGGAGATGCTGCGTGAGTCGGGCGAGGTCGATGTCGTCCTCGAACTGGATGACGATGGCCTGCTCATCAAGGACGACGTGTTCCGCACGGTTCAGCGGTTGTTCGCGGCGGACCCGCGGCTGGGGATCACCGGGTTCCGGGTCGCCGACGAACACGGCCGCACGGAGCGGCGCTGGGTTCCGCGGCTTCGCGCCGGCGATCCGATGCGGCGCGGCCCGGTGACCGCGTTCCTCGGTGGCGGACACGCCTTCTCGATGCCCATGCTCAAAGAGGTCGGGCTGTGGCCGGCGGAGTTCTTCTTCGGGCACGAGGAGTCCGATCTGGCCTGGCGCGCACTCGACGCGGGGTGGAAGATCCTCTACGAACCGGAGCTCGTCCTCCAGCATCCGGCGACCTCTCCGGCGCGACATCCGGTCTACTACCGTTTCACCGCCCGGAATCGGGTGTGGCTCGCCCGCCGTAGGCTCCCGGCCCTCCTGATCCCGGTCTATCTCGGCGTGTGGATCTTGCTCACCCTGGCGCGTGTCCGTTCTCTGGCCGGCCTCACGGCATGGTGGGGCGGCTTCGCCGAAGGTGTGCGGACGCCGTGCGGCTCACGCAACCCGATGAAGTGGCGCACGGTGTGGCGCATGACCAGGCTGGGGCGCCCACCGATCCTCTGAACGGGGTCCCGCCTCGTGTGGCGGACTCCCGTCCGATGCTTCGCCCGTACTAGTGCTGAACGAGTGCTGACGAGTGCTGATCCGGTCTCGATCCATGCAGCGATGTTCTCCGCCGTGATCGTGGGGATGGCTCAGCTGATCGAACCCCGAGTCGCCCGGCACGGACGCCGATCGACGTCCGGTTCCCGACGAGGCCCACCGGCGAGTTCGCCCGGCGGAACGAACCGGGAACGTCAACTTCGGCGGCGGCTGATTCACCCTGCGCAGTGGCGAGTACCAGAGGCGTTACGGGGGCTTTGAGTCATGACGCGATGGGAGGGAGAGAGCGGGGAGGCAGGTGTGGCGGGGGCGGGATGCCGACGTCGGTACGGGCTACGAGGGGGCGGGAGTTGTGCGGGAGCCCGCTTCGTAAACCCACCCGACGGGATTGGCCGGTCATACCCAAGTGTCACTTTACGTAGCCATATGAATGAGGTGCGCTTCAGGGGTTTTCGGCTCCGTCACGGTCCGTAGAGGTGCGGCCGGTCGGCGGTGCACTCCAGCAGCATCGATCGAGGGGAAGAACAATGGCTACGTCTCCTGCTGCTCCGCTCCGGGTCGCCCTGGCCAACGGGAGCTTCGAACAGCCCACCGTCAGCGGTGTGGAGATCCTGCCGGACGCCTCGCAGACACAGGCGTCCAAGCGGGTCCCGGGCTGGCTCACCACCGCATCCGACCACAGGATCGAGCTGTGGCATTCGGGCTTCAACGGTGTACCGGCGGCCGATGGCACCCAGTTCGCCGAGCTCAATGCGAATCAAGTCTCCACTCTCTACCAGGATTTGCCGACCACGCCCGGCACGAAGCTGTACTGGCGGCTGTACCACCGTGGCCGCCAGGGGGACGACACCATGGCGCTGGACATCGGTGCGCCGAACTCCACGGTGGAGCAGAGGCGCTTCACCGACGGCAACACGGCCTGGGGTTACTACACGGGCACCTACACCGTCCCGGCGGGCCAGACGCTTACCCGCTTCGCCTTCCGTTCCGTCTCCGCCGCCGGTGGCAACCAGAGCATCGGCAACTTCCTCGACGGCATCTTCTTCGGCACCGCTCCCTACGTGGTGCTCACCAAGACCGCCATTCCCGTCGGGCCGCTGGAGGTGGGCGACGTCGTCACCTACCGCATCACCGCCACGAACGAAGGCGGCGGCGGGGCCGAGAACCTCGTCCTGACCGACGTCGTCCCGCAGGGCACGACGTACCTTCCCGGCTCACTGCGGATCGTCGAAGGCCCGAATGCCGGAGCGAAGAGCGACGCGCAAGGTGACGACCAGGCCTCCTACGACGCTGCGGCGGACAAGGTCGTCTTCCATCTCGGCAACGGCGCCTCCGGCGTCAAGGGAGGCAGTCTGCCCAACACCGGGACCCTGCCAGCAGGAACGACGGTGGAGTACCGGGCAGTCATCGAGCGGGCCAGCGGCGGCAAGCAGATCAGCAACACCGCGACCGCCTCGTACGAGAACCGGCTGGGCGACAAGCCCGAGACCTTGACGTCCACCTCCAACGAGCAGGTCACGCAGGTCAAACCGGCTGCCGACCTGACCGTGGCGAAGGCAGCCGACGCGACCACCGTCACCGTCGGTCAGACTGTGACGTACCGCATCACCGTGCACAACGCCGGCCCGAACCAGGCCACCGGGGTCACCGTCGCCGACCAGCTCCCGGACGGCCTCACCTTCCTGTCCGCCGACGGCACACCCGGAACCTACGACCCGGCCACCGGTAAGTGGGCCGTGGGCGACCTGCCCGACGGCGCCACGGCCACCCTCGTGCTGCGGGCCAAGGCCACCAAGGCCGGCCTGATCAACAACACCGCCACCGCCACCGGCAACGAAAAGGATCCCGACACCACCAACAACGCCGACACCGTCAGCGTCTGCGTCGAACCCGCCCCCTCCTGCTGCGACCCCTGCTCCACCCGGAAGTAGCGCCCGGCGTCTTCGCGAGCAGCGCCAGGCGTCTTCGCGGTATCGCAAGGCGCTGATCTTCCAGTCGGCGGGGGAAACCGGACCATCAGGCAGTGTGCTCACGCACCCGGTCGCTGGTCGTCCTGAGGTGTCCCCCGCCGCCTGATCCGGGCCTCGCATCCCTACGAACACGGGGGCGCGTACGGCGCGTTCGGGACGTAGCGGGACCACTCGTCGCGCGTGATCACGTCGCCGGCGCTGAGGCACATCACCTTGATCATGAACGCGGGATCAGTGTTCCAGACGGTCGCCGGGGCGTCCATCGAGGCCAGCAGCGGGGGCCCTTGGGCGGCACTGCTGTAGGAGAGCGGGGAGCTCTCGAAGTCCTCGTCGTACGCGAAAGTGCCCAGCAGCTGCGCGGAGGACGGCTTGCCGACGTCCCAGAGCGCGATATGGCTGTCGACCGTACCGGTGGACGCACCGGGCGTCGATCTGATCGTCAGGGCCAGAGTTCCGCCGTCCGGGCCGAACGCCGCGGAGACCAGGTCTTCCCGCACTCGGAGGTCCCGATGGCCCCGTGGTGCGGAACAGATACTCGTACACCGCGTCGAGCGTCAGATGAGGCGGTCCGAGCGGGTCGCCCTCATCGAGGAGCCGGATCAGTTCACCGGTGAACGCGGAGTACTCGGCGTCCTGCGGGGCGAGTGCGAGTTGTTCGGCGGAGCTGCGTACGTACATGCCGTGTGCGGGCGGCAGCGCGACGGTCGACGGGTTGCGGCTGCCGAGATCGGCGCGGCCGGAGAAGCAGCAGTCGAGTACGACGATCACGGACGCGGCACGGCACGGCAGGAGGTGAGCGTCGTGGGCGCCCGCACCGATGAGCAGCACCCGGACGCCGAGCCCGGACAGCGCGGTCACGGTTGTACGCCGACGCCGTCAGGCTCTCCACTGGTGTCGTCGGAGGAGGCGGCAGCCGAGGCGTTCAGTGCCTTGGCCGCATCCGCCACCGCGTCCCCCTCGGCCCGGTCGCACACTCGCTTCAACAGTAGCGACGCAACTCCCCACGCACACAACGGTTTCGCCAGAAGACTGAAGGCCCAGAAGGCCCCCGCTCGCCCGCCGTGGGGACGGGGCAGGGGCCTTCGGGTGCCGCACGCGGAATGACGCGGTACGCGTTCAATGCCGGGGGCACTGTCCGATCAGGGTCGAATCAGTGGGCGAAGCCCCAGTCGAGCATCTTGGCGGCGTCGTCGAAGCGAGCCTTGTCGGTGTCTTCCCTGAGGATCGCGCCGACCAGCGTGCGGTTGTCCCGCTTGGCGGCGAAGACGACGCAGTAGCCGTCCTCCGGGCCGCTGCCGGTCTTGACGCCCAGGGCGCCGTCGTACGTACCCAGCAGCTCGTTGGTGGTGTTCCAGGTGTAGTACCGGGTGTGGCCGTTGGCCGCCGGGGCCTCGGTCTTGAACTGCTTGTCCTTCACGATGTCGGCGAACACCGGCTGCAACATCGCGCGCTGACCGAGCTTGGCCAGATCGCGGGCGGTGCTGTGGTTGTTGCCGTGCGAGATGCCGTCGAAGGTGTCGAAGTGCGTGCCGGTCAGGCCCAGCTGCTGTGCTTCGGCGTTCATCTGGCTCACGAAGTCCGCGATCCGCGCGTCCTGGGTGGCGCCGGAACCGAAGTTGTCGGCCAGGGCCATCGCCGCGTCGTCACCGGACGGGACCAGCATGGCGTGCATCAGCTGCTCGACGGTCAGCGTGTCACCGGTCTGGAGGTCGGCCGTGCTGCCACCCGCCTTCTGCACGTAGTCCCGGTACGCCTGCTTCACCGTGATCCGGTGGTTCAGCCACTCCGGGTGCTTGAGCACCACGAGCGCCGTCATGATCTTCGTGGTGCTGGCCATCGGGACGCTCTCGTCGGCCTTGGCCCCGGCCCACATCTCCCGCTCCTGGCTGCCGTCGCGGGCATCCAGCAGGAAGGCGTGATCGGCGCTGATCTGCGGACCGGCCTGATCCTTGGCGACCTGAGCGACCCGAGCGTCCTGGGCGTCCTGAGCGTCCTGGGCGTCCTGGGCGGCGGTCTTGACCTTGACGGCGTGCTGCGCCGTCCGGGCCGTCCGGGACTGCTGCTGCACATGCTGGTTCTGGCCGGCCGGGGTGGTGGCCTCGCTGCCCTGCGCGCCATTGTCGTCGGCGGAGTGCGTGGCACCGGGGGTGGCCGCCTCGGCGAGGCCGGCGGCGGTGAGCGGCAGAGCGACCCCGACCAGTGCGGCCGTCGCGATGCGAACCCCCGTGCGGTGTATCCGGTTGGGGCGGGCGTGGGAACCCATGGATGTCGCTCCTTCCTTCCGGCGCGGGCACGCCGGTCTGTAGCGGTAGCGCGTTTCGTAGCGACCTACCTGTGTGATGCCGACGACCGCCGATCCGCCCACGTCAGGGTGTGGAGATGTTGCGCAGGAGACTGGTGGGACCAGTGACCCCGCGAGCGGCGCAATGGAGGGTTCCGTGCCGCGCAGCGCGGCCCCGGGGCTCAAGTCCCGCGCCCCGAGCACTCTTAACAGTGATCGGGTGGAGGGCCCTATATCCCACCCCAACCACCCTCCCCGCGCGTCCTGTTGACTTTTCGTGACCGACTTGCCACAGGCAGTTGCCAGGCTCTAGCGTGCTCACAGAACGTGAACGGCCCCGGTCGGTGCGCCAACACCGGCTCCGGGGCCTGACCATCCAGATCGATAAGCATCGAGGTTCGATCCATGGCTGACAGCCACCTTAATCCTGCCCTGTACCCGACACACGGGGCCCCTCACCCGATGGCCAATCCGGGGTACGGAAAGCGCTCCGCTCCCGGTCAACGCCCGCATTCCGCAACAGATTTCACCCTGTTGCCGCCGCGCGAAGCGGCCATCGCCGCGTACATCGACCGGCTGCCGGACGGGGCCGACATCTCGGTGAAGACGCTGGCCAAGGTCCTTCCGTACGGGCAGTGCGCCCTGCGCACCGCGCTCAACGCCCTTCAGCGCGCCGGGCATCTGCGCCGGGGCAGCGAGCACCTGATCGGGTCGGACAGCGCCCGCTGGGTGACCCGTACGTGGTTCTCCCGCACCGCCCGCGACGACGCCTGGTGGGCCGCCTTCACCACCGGAGGCGTACCGGAGGACGCACCTCCACCACAACGGCCCACCCGCTCAAGGGCGTTCATCCTGCTGGCCGCCCTCGGCCGCACCGCGCCCTCGCTGAGCCTGTCGGCGGCGGACTGTGCCGCGCTGGAGCCCCTCGCCGCCACGTGGTTCGACCGTGGCGCCACGGAACCCGAGATGCTGCACGCCCTGACCGCCGGGCTGCCCACCCCCGTACACCGCGCGTCCTCACTCGTCCGCAGGCGGCTCACCGACAAGCTCCCGCCCGAGCGCCCGCCCCGCCCGGCGCCATGCGTCGCCCGCCCGGCGCTGCGGATCCTGGAGTGCGGCAAGTGCGGGGCCCCCGGGCGCCCGGAAGCCCTGCCCGGCGGTGAGTGCGCGGAGTGCCGGGGCAGGCCCGTACGCCGCCCCGCACCGCTCACCCCGGCCCAGGTCCACACCCGGGCGGCACAGGCCCGCGCGGCGGCAGCGACCCGACAGCCCGAAAGGACCCGCACATGACCGTTCAGCTCACTCGGCCCCCGAGCAGGGCACGATGTAGGGGAGGAGGCGACGCCATGACCCCCAGCACCGCTGATCACGCCCAGGACCACGCCCAGATGTCCGTAGAGGACTTCGAGGAACTCGCCCGCCACGCTCCCGAGACAGTGGCACTGGAATTCATCAATGGAAAGCTTGGGGTCAAGCCCGTGCCGGACGGCGACCACGGAGAAATCATCATGTGGCTGCTGCGCCAGTGCATCCAGCAGCGACCTGAACTGGGCCTGTATCCGGAGCAAGGAGTCAAGGTCGAGTCCTATCGGCAAGGCCGAGCCCGACTTGACGGCGCGCTGGCCCCCACCGGCCACTTCTCGGGGCAAGGAGAGTGGGCGCACCCCGGAGGCATCCTCATGGCCGTGGAAGTCACCTCGCACGACTCCGACTCCGACCTCCGCGACCGCGTGGAGAAGCGCGACGGCTACGCGGCCTCAGGCATCCCGGTCTACCTGCTCGTCGACCGGGACACGGAGAAGCTCGTCGTCTACAGCGAGCCGGAGCGGGGCGAATACCTGACCCGCACATCCCACGCCTACGGCGCCACGGTCACGCTTCCCACGCCCGTCTCGATCACGCTGGAGACCGGGAAGCTCAAGGACTACGCCCACTGACGACGCCCCCCAGGAGAACGCCCGAGGGCGGTACCCCTCCGAGAAGGGGTACCGCCCTCGGTCCGTACTCGCTCGCCGTACTGCTTCTTACGGCTCGCGTGCTACTGCTGGAGCAGCCGATCCTCGCTGAGAGCCGAGGATCAGAAGTCCATGTCACCGCCGGGCATGCCGCCCGGGGCGCCGCCGGGGGCGGCCTTCTCCGGCTTGTCGGCGATGACGGCCTCGGTGGTGAGGAACAGCGCGGCGATCGACGCGGCGTTCTGCAGCGCGGAGCGCGTGACCTTCGCCGGGTCGATGATGCCCTCGGCGATCATGTCGACGTACTCGCCGGTCGCAGCGTTCAGGCCGTGGCCGACCGTCAGGTTGCGGACCTTCTCGACGACGACTCCGCCTTCGAGACCACCGTTGACGGCGATCTGCTTCAGCGGGGCCTCAAGCGCGAGCTTGACGGCGTTGGCGCCGGTCGCCTCGTCGCCTTCGAGCTCAAGCTTCTCGAACACCGCGGAAGCCTGGAGCAGGGCCACGCCACCACCGGCGACGATGCCCTCCTCGACGGCCGCCTTCGCGTTGCGAACGGCGTCCTCGATGCGGTGCTTGCGCTCCTTGAGCTCGACCTCGGTCGCGGCACCGGCCTTGATGACGGCCACGCCGCCGGCCAGCTTCGCGAGGCGCTCCTGGAGCTTCTCGCGGTCGTAGTCCGAGTCGGAGTTCTCGATCTCGGCGCGGATCTGGTTGACGCGACCCTGGACCTGGTCGCTGTCACCGGCACCGTCGACGATCGTGGTCTCGTCCTTGGTGATGACGACCTTGCGGGCGCGGCCGAGCAGGTCGAGACCGGCGCTCTCCAGCTTGAGGCCGACCTCCTCGGAGATGACCGTGCCACCGGTGAGGATGGCGATGTCGCCGAGCATGGCCTTGCGGCGGTCGCCGAAGCCCGGAGCCTTGACGGCGACGGACTTGAAGGTGCCGCGGATCTTGTTGACGACCAGGGTCGACAGCGCCTCGCCCTCGACGTCCTCCGCGATGATCAGCAGCGCCTTGCCGGACTGCATGACCTTCTCCAGCAGCGGAAGGAGGTCCTTCACGTTGCCGATCTTGGAGTTGACGATCAGGATGTACGGGTCGTCGAGCGACGCCTCCATACGCTCCATGTCGGTGGCGAAGTACGCCGAGATGTAGCCCTTGTCGAAGCGCATGCCCTCGGTGAGCTCAAGCTCAAGACCGAAGGTCTGCGACTCCTCGACGGTGATGACGCCTTCCTTGCCGACCTTGTCCATCGCCTCGGCGATGAGCTCGCCGATCTGGGTGTCAGCGGCGGAGATGGAGGCGGTCGAAGCGATCTGCTCCTTCGTCTCCACGTCCTTGGCCTGCTCCAGCAGAGCGGCGGAGACGGCCTCGACGGCCTTCTCGATGCCACGCTTCAGGGCCATCGGGTTGGCACCGGCGGCGACGTTGCGGAGGCCCTCACGAACCAGCGCCTGCGCGAGGACGGTCGCGGTCGTCGTGCCGTCACCGGCGACGTCGTCCGTCTTCTTGGCGACCTCCTTGACCAGCTCGGCGCCGATCTTCTCGTACGGGTCCTCAAGCTCGATCTCCTTGGCGATGGAAACACCATCGTTGGTGATCGTGGGGGCGCCCCACTTCTTCTCAAGGACGACGTTGCGGCCCTTGGGGCCGAGGGTGACCTTGACGGCGTCGGCGAGCTGGTTCATCCCGCGCTCGAGACCGCGCCGTGCCTCCTCGTCGAACGCGATGATCTTGGCCATGTGAAGTGGTCCTCCCAGGACTGGGGGTCCCCCCGGACGAAGTCCGGGGGTGGGCGGAAGCGTCAGACCTGGCGGCGCCCGCGACGGACGGCCTGCTTGCCCGGTGGTTCCTTGCCCCACCCGGCCCGCGGGCCTCGCCAACCCGGTCTTTCTGTCACTCTCACTGGGAGAGTGCTAACGCCAATGATTAGCACTCGACCCCTGTGAGTGCAAGCGCCTTCGAAGAAGGCCCAGCCAGGGGCGGTGGTCGGAGTGAGGGCACCTCCCGGACGAAGTCCGGGGGTAGGGAGGGCAAGCGCCTTCGGTCGATACCGGCCGTACGCGCGGGCGGTCGCGGACGCACGAGAGGCCCGCGCCCCTGTGTGGGGTGCGGGCCTCTCGGCGTGAGTGGGTGGGTGGCCGATCGCGCCGAGATCAGACGGCGAGTTTGACCATGTCCGCCTGCGGACCCTTCTGGCCCTGCGAGATCTCGAACTCAACTCGCTGACCTTCTTCAAGGGTGCGGTAGCCGTCCATCTGAATCGCGCTGTAGTGGACGAAAACATCCGCACCACCGTCGACCGCGATGAAGCCGTACCCCTTCTCCGCGTTGAACCACTTGACGGTGCCCTGAGCCATGCCTAACTCCCCTATTACTGGCCCTTGCACAGAGCCCGCACTTCGCGGGATCCGGGTCAGACCTTGCGCCGGAACGCGTCGACCGCGGCTGAATGTATCTGCCCAACTGCCCTCTGCAACAGGTCAATCGGACGAGAATTCTGAGCGCGGCTGAACGCCCCATTGGGCGGATTTCCGGGGATCCCCGGGCAAGTCGGGCCGGGCAAAGGGCACTTACGACGCAAAGAGATCGAACACATTGCCCACACATTGACGCGTGCTCAGCTGCTCGCGGCACGGTCGATCAAGAAGGATCAAGGGGGCTGCCCCAACTCTACCGTGTTCAATCATGCTGAATTGCCCCCTCCGCTTTGTACGCGGAGAGGGCAACGGGTCCAGCAGACGGCAGGGCGGACAGCAGGGCGACGGCAGGGCCCCGAGTGCCGGGGAGCGCCGGGGGCCGCGCCGCGGCGTCTCAGGGGCTTGCTCAGCCGCCGGCGACGGCCGGGATGATGGAGACGCCCGCGCCGTCCGGCGTCGCCGTCTCCAGGCCCTGCTCGAAGCGCACGTCGTCGTCGTTCACGTACACGTTCACGAAGCGGCGCAGCTTGCCCTGGTCGTCCAGGACGCGGGCCGCGATGCCGGTGTGGTTCTTCTCCAGGTCGGCGATGACCTCGGAGAGGGTGCCGCCGTCGGCGGCGACCTCGGCCTGGCCGCCCGTGTAGGTGCGGAGGATGGTGGGGATGCGGACCTTGACGCTCATGCGGATTGCCTTCCAGGAGTCCGGGGCGGGACGAGTCGGACGGAACGGGCGGTGGGGGCGGAGAGCCTGCGTACGGAGAGCCCGGGTCAGGCGCCCGTGGCCAGACCGGCCTCGCGGAACGCGTCCAGGGTCGGACGGATCGTCGCGGTCGGGCCGGACGTCGGGGCGACCGCGTCCAGGGTCTTGAGGCCGTCACCCGTGTTCAGTACGACGGTGGTGAGCGACGGGTCGAGCAGACCGGCCTCGATGAGCTTCTTCGTCACGCCGACGGTCACGCCGCCCGCGGTCTCCGCGAAGATGCCCTCGGTACGGGCCAGCAGCTTGATCGCGTCGACGATCTGCGCGTCGTTGACGTCCTCCACGGCGCCGCCGGTGCGGCGGGCGATGTCCAGGACGTACGGGCCGTCCGCCGGGTTGCCGATGGCCAGCGACTTGGCGATCGTGTCCGGCTTCTGCGGCCGTACGACGTCGTGGCCGGCCTTGAACGCGGTGGAGACCGGCGAGCAGCCCTCGGCCTGCGCGCCGAAGATCTTGTACGGCTTGTCCTCGACGAGGCCGAGCTTGATCAGCTCCTGGAGACCCTTGTCGATCTTCGTGAGCTGGGAGCCCGATGCGATCGGGATGACGATCTGGTCGGGCAGCTGCCAGCCGAGCTGCTCACAGATCTCGTACGCCAGGGTCTTGGAGCCCTCGCCGTAGTACGGGCGGAGGTTGACGTTGACGAAGCCCCAGCCCTCACCGATCGGGTCGCCGATGAGCTCGGAGCAGAAGCGGTTGACGTCGTCGTAGTTGCCCTCGATGCCGACCAGTTCGCCGCCGTAGACCGCGGCCATCACGACCTTGCCCTGCTCCAGGTCGTGCGGGATGAACACGCAGGAGCGGAAGCCGGCGCGGGCTGCGGCGGCGCCGACGGCACCGGCCAGGTTCCCCGTGGAGGAGCAGGAGAGCGTGGTGAAGCCGAAGGCGCGGGCGGCCTCGACGGCGATGGCGACGACACGGTCCTTGAAGGAGTGCGTCGGATTGCCGGAGTCGTCCTTGATGTGCAGAGCGCCGGTGACACCCAGCTCACGGGCGAGGTTGTCGGCCTTGACCAGCTTGGTGAAGCCCGGGTTCAGGTTGGGCTGGTCGGCCACACCGGCGGGGACGGGCAGCAGCGGGGCGTAGCGCCAGATGTTGTTCGGGCCGGCCTCGATGCGCTTCTTCAGCTCGTCGGGGGAGCCGCTCGGCAGGTCGTACGCCACTTCGAGCGGCCCGAAACAGGACGCGCAGGCGAAGAGGGGGCCGAGCGGGAAACGCTCTCCGCACTCGCGGCACGAGAGTGCGGCGGCGGGGCCGAGATCGACGGCCCCGGTGGAGTCATTGGTGCTGGTGACGGTCTGCACAGCCATGGTGGCGAGGTCCTCTCCTCATCTTCCTCGCGACGTACTTCGCCGCAAGACGGAATTGGCACCTTCCCCACCATGACCTCGCGGTCGGCGGGAGGGTTGCCGGGACTTCTACGGGCCGTTCCCTCAGTCCCTCTGGATGAGCGCTTATGACGCGGGCCTTGAGGCCCGGCGTGTTTGTCCGCACGTGCTGACCCCGGCATCCCGTGGCCATTTGCGTTGTTCAAGACTGTAACCGAAGGCAGTGACAGTTGAGATAGTCGTCCGAACCGCGAGATGGCTCACAGTCAAGGAGACGCGCCGTGCTGGAAGAGGTGGACCGCTGGCTGGCCAGGCGTTCCTGGTCGGCAGCCGACCGTCCGCTGGACCGGCTGATTGCCGCCAAACGCGGCACGAAGGTGAGTGTCGTCCTGCCCGCGCTCAACGAGGAGGCGACGGTCGGGGCGATCGTCGCGACCATCAGGCGGGAGCTGATGGACGCCCTGCCGGTGCCGCTCGTGGACGAGCTGGTGGTCATCGACTCCGGCTCCACCGACCGTACGGCCGGGGCCGCCGCTGCCGCGGGCGCGCGGGTGGTGCACCGGGACGAGATCCTGCCGCGGATTCCGGCCGTGCCCGGCAAGGGCGAGGTGCTGTGGCGTTCGCTCCTGGTGACCGGCGGCGACATCGTCTGCTTCGTGGACGCGGACCTGCGGGAGTTCTCGGCGGACTTCGTGTCGGGAATCGTCGGGCCACTGCTGACCGAGCCCGATGTGCAGTTCGTGAAGGCCATGTACGACCGGCCGCTCGGCGAGGCCGCAGGTCAGGGCGGTCGGGTGACCGAGCTGGTGGCGCGGCCGCTGCTGAACCTGCACTGGCCGCAGCTGGCCGGTTTCGTCCAGCCGCTGGGCGGCGAGTACGCGGTACGGCGCTCGCTGCTCGAACAGCTGCCCTTCCCGGTCGGTTACGGAGTGGAGCTGGGCCTGCTGGTCGACGCGCTCCACACGGTGGGGCTCGACGCGCTGGCGCAGGTCGACGTGGGCTCGCGCAAACACCGCCACCAGGACGGGCTCGCGCTGGGACGGATGGCGGCGGCGATCTACCGCACGGCGCAGCTACGGCTGTCGCGGGGGCAACTGGTGCGGCCGGCGCTGACGCAGTTCGAGCGGGGGGTGGAGGGGTTCGTGCCGCGGACGTACGCGGTGGACACCGAGGAGCGGCCCCCGATGCGGAGCGTCGGGGAGTACACGGCCCGCCGGGCGGCCTGACCGCTGCCGCGTGACTCGTGACCCGTGACCCGTGACCCGTGACCGACGGCTGTCCATGGAAAGGTTTTGGCCATCGTTGGCACGAGAATCCGAACCTTCCATCGAGCCGCGATATCCGTGCAGCCACCGCACTCAGAGCAGTAATGAGCACTGCGATGCCGTAAACAAACAACGGATTTCGTTGCGGTGACGCATTAACGAACCCTTGACGGGAATCGTCGTCGGGAGTTGTATTCGGTCACCGGAGCGGCGTGGACGTCGTCGCGGTCCGCCCCGCATGTGCGGCACTCTTCATCGAACTTCATTGAACTTCATCGAAGGTGCCTGCCCCTCATGCCGCCAGCCTCATGCCGCCAGCACCGATGGGACAACGGATGACCCCTACGCCCGACACGAACGTTGCCGCGCCCCCAGGGAAGCCGGAAGCCGACACCCGTGCCGCGAAGGCAGGGGAAGCCCCCACGCTCACCCGGTCCATCGGTGTGGTGGGAGGGACGCTGCTGACGCTCTCCTGTCTGACCCCGGCATCGTCGCTCTTCGTGATCGTGCCGGACTCGTTCGCCACCCTGGGCACCGGAACGGCCCTCACCATCGCCATCGCGGGCCTGCTCTGTATCGGTGTCGCGTTCACCTACTCGGAGCTGGGCACGCTCATACCGAGCTCCGGTGGCGAGTACGCCATGGTCGGCACCCTCATGGGGCGGCTCGCCGGCTGGCTGGTTTTCGTCCTCTCACTGATCGTCGTCATGATCGTGCCGCCCATCATCGCGCTGGGCACCGCCGACTATCTGGCGCCGATCGTGCATCTGAACCCGCAGTACACGGCGGCGGGTGTGATGCTCCTCGCCACCGCGATGGGCCTGCTCGACCTGCGCGCCAACGCCTGGATCACCGGCATCTTCCTGGTCCTGGAAGTCGTGGCCTGCGCGGTCGTCGCCTTCCTCGGCTTCACCCACACCAGCCGGTCCGCCTCGGTCCTCATCCACCCGGTGATGGACGCAGGGCACGGCCAGAGTTCGGCCGTCACCGCCGGTCTGATCGTGACCGGGCTCGCCACCGCGCTCTTCATCCTCCAGGGCTTCTCGACCGCCGTGTATCTGGCCGAGGAGATGGACAACCCGCGCCGCAACGTCTCCCGCACCGTGCTGTGGACGCTCGGGATCGGCGCGGCCGTCGTCCTGATCCCGGTCGTCGCGATCACGCTCGGCGCCCCGTCCCTCAAGACGCTCGCCGCCGGAAACGTCGCGGGCATGGTGCAGACCTGGAGCAACTCCGGCGTCGGCACCTTCGTCAGCCTCTGCATCGCGCTGGCGATCATCAACGCGGCGATCGTGATGGTGATCCAGAACTCCCGCGTCGTCTACTCCTCGGCACGTGACGCGGCCTGGCCGACCGCCGCCAACCGCGTCCTCTCCCACATCGGCAAGCGCTACAACTCCCCCTGGGCGGCGACGCTGGCCGTCGGCGTCCCCGGAGCGGTGCTGTGCTTCGTCAATCTGGACACGCTGAGCGATGTCACCGGTGTCGCGGTGGCCGCGATGTACGTCTTCGTCGCCCTGGGCGCCCTGGTCTCGCGCCGCGGTGAGCACAAGCACCGGCTGGCCTGGCGTATGCCGCTGTGGCCGGCGATCCCCGCCCTGCTGATCGTCGTCCTGGCCTGGGTGCTGTACCAGCAGAGCGTCAAGAGCCTGGTCATCACCGGTGTCATCGTCGCCGCCGCGGCGCTCTACTGGGCGCTGTATCTCCGGCCCCGGCAGGCCACGCACTGGGTGATCTCCGTTCCCGAGGACGACCTCGCCCCGGCGACGGACAGCGCCCCCGTCCAGCACTGATCCCGCGCCGCGCTGAGGTCCGCACCCCCCTGCGGGCCCGCGCCGCGCCCGCTGACGGCCGTATCCCCTGCGGCCGTCAGCGCCGCACCGGCGGAGCCGCGTCCCCCCGCGGCCCCGCCGGTGCGGCACGTTTGAGTGTTTGCGGCACGGGCTAGGTTCGCGTCATGGCCTCTCCGCACGCCGCCCGCGTCCTCGTCGCCTCCAACCGGGGCCCCGTCTCGTACACCCTCCGCGACGACGGTGAACTCACGTCGAAGCGGGGCGGTGGCGGTCTCGTCTCGGGGCTCTCCGCCATCGAGGGGAACGCCGAATCGCTCTGGGTCTGCGCCGCACTCGGTGACGGCGACCGGGCCGCCGTGCGGCGCGGGATCGCCGAGGACGGCGTACGGATGCTCGACATCGACCCCGAGGTGCACGCCGACGCCTACAACGGCATCGCCAACTCCGTGCTGTGGTTCATCCACCACATGCTCTACGGGACCCCGCTGGAGCCGGTCTTCGACGCGGAGTTCCGGCGCCAGTGGGACTCGTTCCGTACGTACAACCGGGCCTTCGCCGACGCGCTGGCCGCCGAGGCCGCCGAAGGCGCCGCCGTGCTGGTGCAGGACTACCACCTGTGCCTGGTGCCGGGGATGCTGCGCGAACTCCGCCCCGACCTGCGGATCGCGCACTTCTCGCACACCCCGTGGGCGCCCCCCGAGTACTTCCGGCTGCTGCCCGACGACATCGGCGCGGAGCTGCTGCGCGGCATCCTGGGCGCCGACCGGGCCGGATTCCTGACCCGGCGCTGGGCCGACGCCTTCGTCGCCTGCTGCACCGCGGTCCTCGGCGGCACCGGAGATACAGAGATCGCGGTGCACGGCCTCGGCGCCGACGCGGACTTCCTGCGGACGCGGTCCCACCGGCCCGATGTGGAAGAGCGGATGGCGGCGCTGCGCGAGCGGATCGGCGGCGGCACGGGCGAGGGGCCCGACGGCCGCCGGAAGACGATCGTCCGGGTGGACAGGACCGAGCTGTCCAAGAACATCGTGCGCGGGCTGCTCGCCTACCGGGAGCTGCTCGACACCCGTCCCGAGTGGCACGGCCGGGTGGTGCACATGGCGTTCGCGTACCCCTCGCGGCAGGACCTCGCGGTCTACCGCGACTACATGGCCGAGGTGGAACGCGTCGCCGAGGAGATCAACTCCCGTTACGGGACGGCGGACTGGACCCCGGTCGCGCTCTACCTCAAGGACGACTTCGCCCGCTCGCTCGGCGCCTACCGCCTCGCCGACGTCGCCCTGGTCAACCCGATCCGCGACGGCATGAACCTGGTCGCCAAGGAGGTCCCGGTGGTGTCCGACCACGGGTGCGCGCTGGTGCTCTCGCGGGAGGCCGGGGCGTACGAGGAGCTGGGGCGCGACGCGATCACCGTGAACCCGTACGACGTGAGCGCCACAGCCGCCGCGCTGCACGAGGCACTCACCCTGCCGGACGGCGAACGGGCCGAGCGCAGCAAGCGGCTGGCCGCCGCGGCGACCGCGCTGCCGCCGCAGCAGTGGTTCCTGGACCAGCTGAACGCCCTGGACCCGGCCGCCGGGACACGGTGACAGGACTGCCAGGGCTTACGCCGTGATGGCGCGGGCGAGGGCCGCGAGCAGGCCGGCCACCGCGCCGGGTCCCGGCACCACCAGGTCGGCCCGCGCGGCCAGTTCGGGCACCTCGTCGCCGCCGCTGCACACCAGCAGCCCGAACACGCCCTGTGTGCGGAGCTCGTCCACGGCGTCGTAGGCGGGCAGGTCCCCGAGGTCGTCCCCGGCGTAGAGGACGGCCGCGGCGCCCGTCTCGCGTACGTACGCGGTCAGCGCCACGCCCTTGTCGACGCCCGGCGGGCGCAGCTCAAGGACCAGCCGGCCGGGCTCCACGATCAGGCCGTGCTGTGCGGCGAGCCGGGCCAGCGGGGCGCGCAGGGCCTCGAAGGCGGCTTCGGGGTCGGCGGCGCGGCGGGTGTGGACCGCCACGGCCCGGCCGCCCTTCTCCTCGATCCAGGTGCCGCGTCCGGCGCCCTCCGTGTCGAGCAGTCCGGGGAGTTCGGCGCGGGCCGCCGCGACACCGGGGTGCGGGGCGGGGGCGTCGACCGTACCGGTGGCCGCGTCCCAGCGCTCCGCGCCGTAGTGGCCGAGCACGACCAGGTGCTCCAGACCGGGGACGCCGGCGAACCCCCCGTACCGCACGGCCAATTCGGCCGGGCGCCCGGTGACGACCGCGACGGAGGCGACCTCCGGCGCGAGCGCGACGAGTGCGGGGACGGCGTCCGGGTGGGCGCGGGCCTGTTCCGGGTCGGGGACGATGTCGGCGAGCGTGCCGTCGAAGTCGAGGGCCACGACGGCTTTCCGGGGTCCGGCCAGCAAAGCGGCGAGGCCGTCACGGCCGGCGGCGGTGGCGGGGGTCGGCAGGGTGTTCGGTGAGCTGCCCATGGGGCGACCCTAGCGGGGTACCGGGGCTGTGGCCTTTCGTTTGGATCAGCCGGTCAGCGGCGGTCAGCGGCGAGGCTCTGTGATTCAGCGGCGCTCGCGGCGGGCCGCCCGGACCCGGCGCAGGCGGTTGACCGTCACCGGGTCGTGGGCCAGCGCGGCCTGGTCGTCCAGCAGGGCGTTGAGGAGCTGGTAGTAGCGGACCGGTGAGATGCCGAGCTGCTCCCTGATGGCCCGCTCCTTGGCGCCGGCGCCCGGCCAGGAGCGGCGCTCCAGCGCGAGTACGGCGCGGTCGCGCTCGGGGAGCGCGGGGCCGTGCGCGTCGTCGCCAGTCATATGAGCCAACGTACTGGGGAGCCCGCCGACCGGGCCACTCCAGTACCGGACCGGCCGGGCTCTGCTCAGCTGCTCCGCTACTCCGCGTTCTGTGCCGCTGCCGCCTCGCTCTGGATCTGGTTGAGGACGCTCGCCGGGTTGCCGCCCGGCTGCACGGCCTTGCCGATCTCCTTCTTCATGTCGTCGCTCACCTCCGACCAGGACGTCTTGCCGACCGGTGCCAGCTGCGAGTCGGGCAGCTCGTTCAGGAAGGTCTTGAGGGACTTGTGGCGCGGGTCGTCGGCGAGCGTGCCGGACGCCGATGTGGTGGTGGGCAGCAGGTTGTACTGGCGGGTGAGGTCCAGGACGTTCTTGTCGCTGAAGACGTCGTCCAGGAACGCCCCGATCTGGGCGCGGTGGCCGCTCTGCTTGAAGCCCATGATCCAGTCGGCCACGCCCATGTCCGACTTGGTCGGACCGCTGATGCCCGGCATCGGGACCATGCCGACCTTGATGCCCTTCTTCTCCGCCTGCTGCACCAGCTGCGGATGGCCGTTGAGCATGCCGACCTGGCCCTGGGTGAAGGCCGCGTACGCCTGCCTGCGGTCGAACTCGGCCGGGGCGACGGGTCCGGTCAGCTTGGCGCCGACCAGGTCGTTCTTCAGCCAGTCGAAGGTCTTGACGTTCTGGGCCGAGTCGATCGTGTACGTACCGACGCCGTCGGTGAGGCCGCCGTCGCCGCTCAGCAGCCACTGGGTCGCCTCGACCTGAGCCTCCTCGGTGCCCAGCGGAAGGGCGTACGGATACTTCACGCCCCGTGCCTTGAGGACCTCCGCGTCGGACTTGAGCTGGGCCCAGGTCTTCGGTGCCTTGAGGCCGGCGTCCGAGAACATCTTCTCGTTGTAGAAGAGCAGCCGGGTCGAGGCGACGAACGGCATCCCGTACTGCACCCGGTCCTGCTCGCCCGCGTCCGAGAGCGAGGTGAGGAAGTTGGACTGGACCTCAATGGAGAGCAGGTCGTCCGCGCTGTACAGCTTGCCCTGATCGGCGTAGTCGGCGTACGAGTCCAGCTGGGCTATGTCGGGGGCGTGCCCCGACTTGACCATCTCGGCGACCTTCGCGTCGATGACCTTCCAGGAGTAGACGGAGACGTCGACCTTGATGTGCGGGTTCTTCGCCTCGAAGGCCGCGGCGAGCTTGTCCCAGTACTGCTGGTTGCTGGGCCCGTCGTTCGGGTCGTAGTTGGCGGCGACGACCTTCAGGGTGACGTCCCCCGATCCGCTGTCCGCTCCGCAACCGGAGAGCACTGCCGTCATACCGAGCGCGGCAACCGCCGCAGTAAGCCCCAAGAAGCGCCGCTGCACAGTCTTTTCCCACCCTCTTGTTGCACTATGTTCCAGCCGGTCCCCCGTGCCGTACCGTCGCACGTGGCTGCGATTTTCCCGTACGGCCATCTACTGGTCCACAGCCTTGCGGTCTCGCTTCGGCAACACGGGTCGCAGGGGCATCAGGCGTTACGGGGCGGCGTCGCGCCGGTTCTTTGCCCGGATCTTTGCCCGGACTTTGTATGGATGCGCAACAATCCAACAGAGTGGACTAGACCTTTTTCGGTTATCCGAGCCACACTGTCCGGGTGACTGCATTCTCCCGGGGAACCACCCCCGGTCTCCCGGCCGAAAACCACGTCATCGCCCTCGACGTGGGCGGCACCGGCATGAAAGCCGCCCTGGTCGGAGCGGACGGCACCCTGCTCCACGAGGCGCGCAGGGCCACCGGCCGGGAGCGCGGCCCCGAGGCCGTCGTCGCGTCGATCCTCGACTTCGCCGCCGAGCTGCGCGCGTACGGCGAGGAGCACTTCGGCCGGACCGCGTCAGCCGCGGGCGTGGCCGTCCCCGGCATCATCGACGCCGAGAACGGCATCGCCGTCTACGCCTCCAACCTCGGCTGGCGTGACGTCCCGATGCGGAAACTGCTCAGCGCCCGGCTGCACGGAGTCCCGGTGGCGCTCGGCCACGACGTCCGCACGGGCGGGCTCGCCGAGGGCCGGATCGGGGCGGGCAAGGGCGCCGACCGCTTCCTCTTCATGCCGCTCGGCACCGGTATCGCGGGCGCCATCGGCATCGAGGGGTCCATCGAGGCGGGCGCCCACGGATACGCCGGGGAGATCGGCCACATCGTCGTACGGCCGGGCGGCGTCGACTGCGGCTGCGGACAGCGCGGCTGCCTGGAGCGGTACGCCTCCGCCTCCGCCGTTTCGCTGGCCTGGGCCGAGGCGTCCGGCGACCCGGAAGCAGACGCCGCCGACTGCGCCAAGGCCGTCGAGTCCGGCGACCCGCGGGCGGTCGCCGTCTGGCAGACCGCGGTGGACGCACTCGCCGACGGTCTGGTCACCGCGCTCACCCTGCTCGACCCGCGCACGCTGATCATCGGTGGCGGGCTCGCCGAGGCCGGGGAAACCTTGTTCGTACCACTGAAGGCAGCGGTGGAGGAACGCGTGACGTTCCAGAAGCTGCCCCACATCGTCCCGGCGGCCCTCGGGGACACCGCTGGATGCCTGGGCGCAGGGCTGCTCGCCTGGGATCTACTCTCCACGGAGGTATCCGCCTGATGGCCGGAAGCGAAGCAAGCACAGTCCTCGCCGGAGCCCACGTGGTGCTGCCCACCGGGACCGTCGAGGGCGGCCGGGTCATCGTGGAGGGCTCGCGCATCGCCGGGAGCGCTCCCGAGGGCGCGGCGGTCATCGACCTCGCGGGGCACTGGGTGGTCCCCGGGTTCGTCGACATGCATGTGCACGGCGGCGGCGGGGCGTCCTTCACCTCCGGCACCCCCGATGAGGTGCTCAGGGGCATCGCCACCCACCGGCGGCACGGCACGACGACGATGGTCGCTTCGACCGTCACCGGCGAGATGGACTTCCTCGCCGGGCGGGCCGCGGTCCTCTCCGAACTGGTCGAGCAGGGCGACCTGGCCGGCATCCACTTCGAGGGCCCGTTCATCTCCCCGTGCCGCAAGGGCGCGCACAGCCCGTCGCTGCTGCGCGACCCCGACCCGTCCGACGTCCGCAAGCTGATGGACGCGGCGCGCGGTACGGCGAAGATGTTCACCCTGGCCACCGAGATGAAGGGCGGCATCGACTCCGTACGCCTCCTCGCCGAGAACGGCGTCATCGCGGCCATCGGCCACACCGACGCCACGTACGAGCAGGCGGTCGAGGCCATCGAGGCGGGCGCGAGCGTCGCCACCCACCTCTTCAACGCGATGCCGCCGTTCGGCCACCGCGACCCCGGGCCCATCGCCGCCCTCCTGGAGGACGAGCGGGTCACCGTCGAGCTGATCAACGACGGCACGCATCTGCACCCGGCCGCGCTGGAGCTGGCGTACCGCTCGGCGGGCTCCGCGCGCGTCGCCTTCGTCACCGACGCGATGGACGCCGCCGGTTTCGGCGACGGCGTGTATCTGCTCGGCCCGCTGGAGGTCGAGGTCAAGAAGGGCGTCGCCCGGCTGGTCGACGGCGGCTCGATCGCGGGCTCCACCCTCACCCTGGACACGGCCTTCCGGCGTGCGGTGACCATCGACAAGCTGCCGGTGGACGACGTCGTACGGTCCCTCTCGGCCAACCCGGCGCGGCTGCTCGGCCTGTACGACCGGATCGGCTCGCTGGAGCCCGGCAAGGACGCGGACCTGGTCGTCCTGGACGCGGACTTCGGGCTGGCCGGTGTGATGCGCAAGGGCGCCTGGGTGATCGAACCGAAGCAGAACTGAGCAGATCTGAGCAGAATCTTGCAGAAATGACAGGAAGTGGCAGGTCAAGGGCTGGGCGTGCCGCTCTCTGTTTGGCATGATCAATCAAGTGCTGCTGACCGTCACCCTGAACACCGCCCTGGACATCACCTACCACATCCCCGCGCTGATCCCGCACGCCAGTCACCGAGTCGATTCGGTCACCGAGCGTGCGGGCGGCAAGGGCCTGAACGTGGCCCGGGTGCTCTCGGCACTCGGCCATGAGACGGTCGTCACCGGCTTCGCCGGCGGGACGACCGGCGAGGTGCTCCGCGGACTGCTCGCCGGGCTACCGCCCACCGACGCGCTCGTCCCGGTCGCCGGGACCACCCGGCGCACGATCGCCGTGGTCGACGCCGCGTCGGGCGACACCACCCAGCTGAACGAACCGGGTCCGGCCATCTCGGCAGACGAGTGGGACGCCTTCCTCACCGCGTACGGGAAGCTGCTGGCCGACGCCGACGCGGTGGCCCTCTGCGGCAGCCTGCCGCCGGGCGTCCCGGTCGGCGCCTACGCCCAGCTGGTGAAGCAGGCCCGCGGCGCGGGCGTCCCGGTCCTCCTGGACACCAGCGGCGAACCGCTGCGCCGGGGCATCGCCGCCCGCCCCGACCTGGTCAAGCCGAACGCCGACGAACTGGCCCAGCTGACCGGCTCCCGCGAGCCGCAGCGCGCCACCCGCGACGCCCGCCGCAGGGGCGCGCACGCGGTGGTCGCCTCACTGGGCGCGGAAGGGATGCTGGCCGCGTCCCCCGAGGGCACCTGGCAGGCCCTGCCCCCGGCCCGCTTCGAGGGCAACCCGACGGGCGCGGGCGACTCGGCGGTGGCCGGACTGCTGTCGGGCCTGGTGGAAGGACTCCCGTGGCCGGACCGGCTGGCCAGGGCGGTGGCGCTCTCGGCGGCCACGGTGCTGGCGCCCGCGGCGGGCGAGTTCGACCGGGAAGCGTACGAGGACCTGCTTCCGCAGGTCCTCGTCACTGAGCACACGCCTCCGGCCTGAGCCGGGCCGTGTCTGTCCAGCCGGGCCGTGCCATCTAGCCGGGCCATGTCGTCACCCTTGCCGACGGGGAGTCGTCAGGAGGACTTCCCGTCCTGGGTCTGCAGGATGACCTGGTCCAGGTTGACCCCACACTGATCACCGGTCTCACAGGAGATCTTGATCGTGTTGGGCCCCTTCTTGAGGTTCACCAAGTTCCAGGTGTTGGTCCACCCCTTCGAGGCGTCACCGTCCGGAGCGTTGGCGTAGTTCTTCATGTTGATCACCGTGGGCTTCGCCGCGTCGTTCACCGTGAGCGAGGTCTTGGCGTCCTTGCCCGGCACTCCGTAGTTGATCGACAGCCGGTAGGAACCGGCGGACGGTGCCTTGACCGTCCAGGTCGCCGAGTCGCCCGGCTGGTTGAGCACGACGTACGAACCGCCGGAGCCCTTGGCACCCGGCACGTCCGTGGCCGTCGTCGCCGCACCGCCGAGTTGCAGCGTCGCCGCGTCCTGCTTCGGCAGGTCGGCCTTCGGGGGCGTCGACGCGGCGTGGCTGGGCTTGGTCGTCTCCGCGGAGGTCTGGCCGCCGCCCGCGTTGTCCGAGCCGGCGTTCTTGTCCTTCGAGCTGTCGCCGCCGCTGGTCGCCAGCGCCACACCGATGCCGATGACGACGACCGCGACCACCGCGACCGCGCCGATCAGCAGGCCCTTGTGGTTCGGGCCGCCGTTGCCGCCGTTGCCGGGCTGGCGCGGGGGCTGCTGGACGGGAGGGCCGCCGGGGTACGTCTCCGGCGCCGCGTACTGCGCGGTCGGCTGGCCGTACGCCTGCTGCTGGGCGTACTGGGGCTGCTGGCCGTACTGCTGCTGAGGTGCCTGCTGCCCGTACTGGCGCTCGCCGACCGTCCGCACATGGTTGTACGACGTCCGGGGCACCCCGGGCTGCCCGCCGGACGTCGGACCCGGGTAGCCGTATCCGCCGCCACCGGGCGGGGGAACGGCACCTGCTGCGCGGCCGTCCTCGTACAGATAGCCGAACGGATCGTCGTCCTCGGGCGTGCTCGTGCCGTTGTTGCCGGCCGTCATCCCTTGCACTCCTCACACATCGCTGACCCGGGCGAGCCTACCCCGTACGGATGAACAGTCCGGCCAGTACGCATACCGGAGACCCCGGCCCCGCCCCGGCACAGCCGCCCGGCGGTACCGCCTACCCCGCCCGTCTGTGCAGCTTCGACCTGGAGCGTTTCTCCACGTACATCCGCTGGTCGGCCGAGCGCAGCACCTCTTCGACGGTCATGCCGCAGCTGGCCCAGCCGATGCCGAAACTGGCCCCGACGCGGACCGCCCTGCCGTCCACCCGGATGGGCGGAATGATCGCGTTGCGCAGCCGTACGGCCAGGTCGGCGGCGTCCGCCGAGCCGAGGCCGTCCGCCAGGACGACGAACTCGTCGCCGCCGAGCCTGGCGACCGTGTCGCCGTCGCGCACGCCCGACGTGAGCCTGCGCGCCACCTCGATGAGGACCGCGTCCCCGGTGTGGTGGCCGAAGCGGTCATTGATCGACTTGAAGCCGTCGAGGTCGCAGAAGAGCACCGCGAGGCCCTTCGTGCCGTCGTCGGCCTCGGGCCCCGGCCCGGTCCCGTCGCCCGTCTCGCTCGACGGGGCGGCCGTGTGGACGTGCTCGTAGAGGCCGCTGCCCGGTCCGCCTCCGAAGGCGAGCGGGTTGGCCGCGTAGTGCCGGCCCGTCCCCGCCGGGCCCTGCTCGTACGCCGCGTCGAGCGCCTCGATGGCCGTCTCCCCCACCGCGTCGGGCCAGTCGCAGAGCCGGGAGCTGAGGCGGGCACGCAGCTCCGCGCTGTTGGGCAGCCCGGTCAGCGAGTCGTGCGACGCACGGTGCGCGAGCGCGATCTCATGGCGCTTGCGCTCCTCGACGTCCTCGACGTGGGTGAGCAGGAAACGGGGGCCGTCGGTGGTGTCGGCCACGACGGAGTTGCGGAGCGAGACCCAGACGTACGAGGTGTCGCGGCGCCGCAGCCGCAGCTCGGCGCGGCCGCCCTCGGCGGACGTCCGGAGCAGGGTGCCGACGTCCTCGGGGTGGACCAGGTCGGCGAAGGAGTAGCGCCGCATCGCGGAAGCGGGCCGCCCGAGCAGCCGGCAGAGCGCGTCATTGGTACGGAGCAGCCGGCCGTGCTGGTCGCCGCCCATCTCGGCGATGGCCATCCCGCTCGGCGCGTACTCGAAGGCCTGCCGGAAGGACTCCTCGCTGGCACGCAGGGCCTGCTGCTCGCGCTCCAGACGGACCAGGGCGCGCTGCATGTTGGCGCGCAGCCGGGCGTTGGTGATCGCGATGGCGGCCTGGAACGCGTACATCTGGAGCGCTTCCTGACCCCAGGCCCCGGGGTGCCTGCCGTTGCGCGGGCGGTCGACGGATATGACGCCGATCAGCTCGCCGCCGGACGCGTCGGTCGCGTACATCGGCGCGAAGAGCCGGTCGGAGGGGTGCCACTCGTCCTCGAAGCGCGGCTCGGGGCCGTCGTTGTGGACCTGCGGCACATCGTCCTCGTCGAGGACCCAGCCCTCGGTGTACGGGATGAACCTGAGGTCGCCCCAGCCCACGCCCATCGAGAGCCTGCGCTCCCAGGACGTACGGGAGCCGACCCGGCCGGTCATCAGGGCGGCGGCGGAGTCGTCCCCCGCGAGGGCCGCGACCATGAGGTCGCCGTCCGGGCGCACCAGATTGACGCAGGCCATCTCATAGCCGAGACCGGCGACGATGCCGTCCGCCACGGTCTGAAGGGTGTCCGCCAGGCTGCGGGCCTGGTTGAGATTGGCTACCGCTTGGTGCAACTGCCGCAGGGTCGCAAGACGGACGTACGGCTCCGACTCGCTCTCCATCGTTCGCTCTCCCCGAGACCTCGGCAGCAACTCCAGGGTTCTGTGTCGGCGCTCTTGGTGCAGTGTCCCCGCCACTGAATCACAGCGAGCTGCCCACCAGGTACGCAGGGTCAACAATTTATGCTGGTCGTGACTCAAGTCACAACAGGGTGCGAAGGGTTGAATGAGAAGTAACGGGTCAGGACGGGTCAGCCGCGCCCCTCGCGGTACCGGTCCTAGGACTCGTCTGGTCCTGTGGCCCGATGCGGGCGTACGGGGGCCGAAGTTAGCGTTCCTGATGTGTTCCAGACGATCCCCACCCCGCGCTCCGAGCCCATCCCCCATCCTGAGGGGGTGAGCAACGACGACTTCCGCGCCGCCATGTCCCGGCTGACCGCAGGCGTGGTGCTGGTGACGGCCCATGACGCGGACGGCGGCCCGCGAGGGGCCGATGTCGGGATGACGGCGACCGCTTTCATGTCGGTGTCACTCGATCCGCCGCTGGCGATGGTGAGCGTACGGAACGGCTCCCGGATGGACGACCTGCTGGCGGAGCAGCCGTACTGGGCGGCCTCGCTCCTGGCGGAGAGTCAGCGGCAGATCGCGGGCCGGTTCGCGATGAAGGGCCGCATCAGCGACGACCTGCTGTTCGCCGACGTCCCGTTCACGCGCGGCGAGGCGTCGGGGGCGCCGCTGGTCGGGGGCGCGCTGGCGACGCTGGAGTGCGTGACGGAGCAGCGGGTGGAGGCGGGGGACCACACTCTGGTGATCGGCCGCGTCCTGACGGCGGACCTGCCGAACACGGAGGGCAGCCCGCTGGCGTACTTCCGGGGGCGGTACCGGCGGCTGGACTGAGGGGGCGGGGGCTGAAGGTCGGGGGCTGAGGGTCGGGGACTGAAGGTCGGGGGCTGAGGGTCGGGGACTGAAGGGCGGGGGCTGCGGCCTTTCGGCTGGGCCGGGGCCTTTCGGCTGAGTCGGAGCCTTTCGGCTGAGCCGGGGCCTTTCGGCTGGGCTGAGTCCCTGGAGACGCGGGCCGGGGTCCCGCTGGATCCCGCACCGCACGGATCGGTCCGCAGCCGGTCAGTCCCAGCCGCGCCCGGTGCGCCCCCGCTTGGTGTCGCTGCGCTGCTTCTTGTTCCGCAGCCGCCGCTCGTTGATCCCGCGGGGAATCTTCGTGGCCCGCCGGGGCTTCGGCGGCGGCGCCGTGGCCTCCGCGAGCAGCGACGCGAGCCGCACCGCCGCCATCTCCCGGTTGCGCCACTGCGACCGGTGCTCCGACGCCCGTACGGTGACCACCCCGCCGACCAGCCGCGAGGCAAGCCGCTCCAGGGCGCGCTCCTTCCAGACCGGTGGCAGCGCCTCCGTGTTCGCGAGGTCGAAGCGGAGCTCCACCTGCGTGTCACTGGTGTTGACGTGCTGGCCACCGGGTCCTGACGAGCGCGAGAAGCGCCACATGAGTTCGGCCTCCGGCAGGGAGACCGCACCACGGACGACGTAGGGACCGGACATGTGTCCATGGTCGCTGGTCCCGACCGGCGCGTCACCCGTTTTTCGTGGCCGGTCCGCCACAGATGACCGCGCCCCGGGTAAAGAAAGTAAAGAGGGCGAAGAGAGTTGGAACCTCTCGGTCCCCTGCCGACGTTATGGCGGGTAACGGTAGCGTCGTGACCACACGAAGCCCGGCACAGAACGGAAAGGGACATCCCCATGGCTGTAAGCCTGTCCAAGGGCGGCAACGTCTCCCTCACCAAGGAGGCCCCGGGCCTGACCGCCGTCACGGTGGGCCTCGGCTGGGACGTCCGTACGACCACCGGCACCGACTTCGACCTCGACGCCTCGGCCATCGCGGTGAACACCGAGGGCAAGGTCTACTCCGACGGCCACTTCGTCTTCTTCAACAACAAGGCGACGCCGGACCAGACCATCGTGCACACCGGTGACAACGTCACGGGTCAGGGCGAGGGCGACGACGAGCAGATCAAGGTCAACCTGGCCGGTCTGCCCGCCGACATCGAGAAGATCGTCTTCCCGGTCTCGATCTACGACGCGGAGAACCGCTCGCAGAACTTCGGCCAGGTGCGCAACGCCTTCATCCGCATCATCAACCAGGCCGGCGAGGCGGAGATCGCCCGCTACGACCTGAGCGAGGACGCCGCCACCGAGACCGCCATGGTCTTCGGCGAGCTCTACCGCAACGGCGCGGAGTGGAAGTTCCGCGCGGTCGGCCAGGGCTACGCATCGGGCCTGGTCGGCATCGCCCAGGACTTCGGCGTCACGGTCTGACACCCGGGTGACACCACGGTCCGGGCACCCGGCGGCTGCCGGGGGCCCGGACCGTTCGGGCACCACCCCGGCACCGCCACCCGCTCGCACCGCCACGTGCTCGCACCACCACGTGCTCGCACCCCGGCGACTACAGCTACAGGCCCCTGCGACTACGGCATCGCGCGGCTCCCCGACTCAGCAGGTGCGGAGGCCAGCGCGGTCACTTCGGCCCGTGCCGCGTCCAGTGAGCTCGCCGCCAGTGGCCGGAAGCGAGCCAGGTGCGGGACGAATCCGGCCACGGTCATCTCAGCGCTGACGACATGCATCTCCGTCACGCCGAGCCCGCCGAAATACGCGCGCAGATAAGGCGTCTGGAAGTCACACGCCTCGCGCGGCGTGCCCGGACCGTAGGCCCCACCCCGGGCACTGACCACCACGACCCGGGTCGCCCGCAGCAGGCTGTCCCCGGTGGCCGGATCGGTGAACGCCGTGGGGAACCCCACCCGGTCGATCCATGCCTTCAGTGCGGCGGACACCGAGAAGTTGTACATCGGAGCGCCGATCAGAACGGTGTCGGCCGCCAGCACTTCGGTGATCAGCGGGTGGGTCAGCTCCCACTCCCGCTTCTCGGCCGTGCTCGTGATCAACGACTCCACCCCGGCCGGTGGGCGGAGGCCGTGCTGCTCCACGCGCCGGCCGAGGGAGCAGTAGGCGGTGCCCAGCGGAGGCACCGGGTCGGCGGCCAGGTCCCGGTACCGATATCCGGCCGAGCCGTACACGGCCCGCCAGGTGTCCGCGAACGAGGCGGTCAGTTGTCTGCTGACCGACTCGGCGGAACGATTGGCGCTGGAATCCAGATGCAGCAAGGAAGTCATCGGTTCTCCTGTCACTTGTGCCTCTCCGCTGTCGCGCCGGCTGTCACCTCAGCCGTGTCGCGTTCGTCAGAGGGGTGACGGAACGGAACGGCGGAAGGTGACCGGTGGACGAGCGAGAGCCACACGAACCAAGCGGACCAGGCGAGCCAGGCGGACCAGGCGGACCAGTGGAGAGGCCCGATGAGCCGGAGGCGGCGGGCCTCTTCGAGACGCATCGCGGCATGCTCCGTGCGGTGGCCTACCGGATGCTCGGCTCGCTGGACGAGGCGGACGACGCCGTGCAGGAGGCATGGCTCCGGCTGCACCGGACCTGCGCCGGCGATGTGGACAACCTGGCCGGCTGGCTCCGGACGGTGGTGACCCGTATCTGTCTCGACATGCTGCGTTCCCGCTCCTCGCGCCGGGAGGACCTGGCCGAGCAGCACGTACTCGACGAGCTGTCGGATCCGGGGCGGTGGAGCCCCCCGGAGGACGAGGCGTTGCTGGCCGACTCGGTGAGCCGGGCGCTGCTCGTGGTGCTGGACACGCTGAGTCCCGCCGAGCGGATCGCGTTCGTGCTGCACGACATGTTCGCCGTACCGTTCGACCGGATCGCCCCCATGGTGGAGCGCACACCTGTCGCCACGAAGAAGCTGGCCAGCCGGGCCCGCCACAAGGTGCGGGGCACCCCGCTGGTCCCCGCGTCCGAACTCGCCGGGAACCGGCAGGTCGTCTCGGCGTTCCTCGCCGCCGCGCGCGCCGGTGACCTCACCGCGATCCGCGCGGTGCTCGCCCCCGACGTGGTGCGCCGCGCCGACCCCGCGGCCGTGCCACCGGGCGGGACTGCCGAAGTCCGTGGCGCGCGGGCCGTGGCCGAGGGGACAGCCGCCCTCGCCGGCCGGTCACAATTCGCCGAACTGGCCCTGGTCAACGGCACCGTGGGAGCCGTCCTGGCCCCGCGCGGCCGATTGCTGCTGGCGCTGACCTTCACCGTCGTGGACGACATGATCACCGCGTACGACGTGATCGCCGACCCCGCACGCCTGCGGGAACTCGACATCGCCGTGCTCCCACAGCCGTGATCCAACAGTCGTGCTCCAACAGCCGTGCTCCAATAGGCGGATGAGCGACATAAACGCGTCTCTCGGGCCGCTGGAACGGGTCAACGGCCGCTGGGCCGTGGGCGATTCACAGCGGCCCGGCGGCGCCTGGCTGGAGTTCCGCGCTGACGGGCTGTACCAGCACGCGGGGCGCTCGAAGCGGATCGAGGAACAGCTGATCCCCTGGTCCCGGGTCATGCTGTGCGGCTTCTCGCTGGGCGCCAGGTACCCCTCGATGGGTTCGTACACCCCACGGGGCCTGCTCGGCGGCCTGCCGGGCCCTTGGAAGCACCGTGGCCGTGGCTATCTGCACCTGACGCTGCGGCACCCGTACGAGGACTGGATGGCCACCTTCGACCGGCACCCCCGCTGGTACAACCTCACTCACCTGTCGTGGTTCCAGGAGTTGCTGCGCCAGACCGCCCGCGAGGGCGAGGCGCGCCGGTTCGCCGACGCCGAGTGGCTGGGCCGCGCGGTCGAACTGCTGGCGGTGCAGCGGATCCGGTCGGCCCGTGGGATGCGCGAGGCGGTGGCCGCGGCCCGGCAGCTGTGACGCGGGCAGCGGCCGGACAGCACCTACGGCGTGACGTGTACGGGGCGGCCGGACAGCACCTACGACGTGACGTGTACGGGGCGGCCGGACAGCACCTACGACGTGTACGGGTTCGCCGGCTTGCCCTTCCCCTTCCCGTACAGCCAGTTCTTCCAGACCGCGCTCAGGTCCTTGCCGGTCTTCTTCTCCGCGTACCGCGTGAAGTCCGCCGTGGTGGCGTTGGAGTACAGGTGGTCCCGCACCCAGCCCCGTACCAGGGCGGAGAACGCGTCGTCGCCGACCGTCCTGCGGATCATCTGGAGCACCATCGCCCCCCGCCCGTAGACCGGCGAGGCCGAGATCTGCTTCGGGCCCGGCGGGTCGGCCGGCGCGAATTCCCAGTTGCCCTCGGAGTCGTAGGCGTCGTTGAAGTGGTCCTTGATGCTCTCGCCGCCGTGGTCCGCGTCCCACAGCCAGGTCGCGTACGTCGCGAACCCCTCGTTCAGCCACATGTCGCGCCAGGACGCGGGGGTCACCGCGTCGCCGAACCACTGGTGGGACAGCTCGTGGACCAGCGTCGACAGGCTCGCCTGGTCACCGGGGAGCACCGGTCTGGTCTGCGTCTCCAGCGAGTAGCCCGCGGCCCCGACGGGGGCGATGACCGCGCCCGTCGAGTCGAAGGGGTACGGGCCGAACTGTTTGCTCTCCCAGGCGATGATCTCGGGGATCCTGGCCACCACGGACGCGCTGCTCTTCACCTCCGACGGGGCGACCGCCGTGAAGACCGGCAGCCCGGACGGCGCCTTGAAGGAGTGGGTCCGGTACCGGCCGATCGCCAGCATCGCGAGATAGCTCGCCATCGGCCGGTCGCCGTGCCAGTGGAAGGTGGTGCGGCCCCCGCTGGTCCGCTGCGAGGTCAGCCGGCCGTTGGAGACGGCCTGGAGCCCGGCCGGGACGGTCACCGCGATGTCGTACGTCGCCTTGTCGGACGGGTGGTCGTTCCCGGGGAACCACGCCATCGAGCCGGTCGGCTCCCCGAGGGCGAGCGCGCCGTCCATGTCGTCCGGCAGCCAGCCCTCCTCGGACGCGTCCGGGTCGGTGATCGTCCTGGGCGTGCCCGCGTAGCGGACGACGGTACGGAAGGTCTCGCCCCGCGCGAGGTCGTGGTGCGGGCGGATGGTCAGTTCGGTGCCCGCGCGGTTGGCGGGGGCGTAACGGCCGTCGACGGTCGCGCCCCGCACGGTCATCCCGGTGAAGTCCAGGTTGAACGCGGACAGGTCCTGGGTGGCGCGGGCGGTGATGTCGGCGGTGCCCGTGAGCCGGCCCGAGTCGGGGTCGTACGCGAGGGTCAGGCTGTAGTGGCTGACGTCGTACCCGCCGTTGCCGAGCCGGGGAAAGTACGGGTCGGGATGGTGCAGCCGGTCGCCGCCCGGCTGCCCCTGCACACCCCCGCCGCACGCCGAGAGGAGCAGCAGGGCTGCCCCCACCGCTGCGGGTACGGCTGTACGGCGTCGGCGCTGGTCCACGTCCCGATCTTATGAGCGAGGCGTGGCGACGGCTCACCGGGCGCCCCGGGCCGTAGCCACGCGCCGCGGGGAGCATTCCGGTGCACGCAGGGCCGCACCGTAGGGAGCGTCCCGGTACACGCAGGGCCGCACCGTAGGGAGCCTCCCGGTACACGCAGGGCCGCACCGTAGGGAGCGTCCCGGCGCATGCAAGGCCGCACCGTAGGGAGCGTCCCGGCGCACGCCGGGCGGCGCCCCAGGTGCGCGCCAGGTGCGCGCCAGGTGCGCGCCAGGACACCGCCGCCGGTGACACCGCCGTCCGTGACACCATCGACCCGTGCTCGACATCGGCTACTCCCTCTCCCGCCGCTTCCCGGATCCCCCGCAGACCGACTACCGCCGCGCGGACGTCCGCTCGCTGCGGCACGACCTCTTCTGCGGTGACGTCTACCTCGCCGACACCAAGGCGGACCGCGAGGTATCCACAGCCTGGGGATGGGTTCCGGTGCTCGACTTCGCGTGGGCGCTCTGCGACATCGTCGAGCAGATCGACCGGGACCCGCGCGGCAACCGCGCCTCCCGTCCGCAACACGCCGAGCTGGACTTCACCGAGTCGACGGACCGGATGCTCTTCGAGCGGCGGTTCGGCTGGGTCGATGTCGCCGCCGACTGGATGCCGGCGGAGGAGGACCCGCTGACGTTCGGGCACACGGTGCTGCGGCGGGAGGCGCGGGACTTCCTGCATGACCTGATCGCGGATCTGGGGGACATGCACGAGGGCCTTGCGGACAATCCGGTGATCTGGGACCTACAGGGGCGCTTCCCCCGGGTGTAGCCGGAGAGCCGGAGGACCGGAGAGCCCCGGCAGAGGTGAGGAGCGAAGGAGAAGGGCGCGGCGCGGGACGGGAGCGAGGGCATGGCGGTGCCCCGGAAGCAGCCCCTCCGCGCTACTCGCCCGGCACCTCCACCCGCACCCCGATCTGCGCGGCGAACGCCGGTGCGAGCGACAGCAGTTGGGCCGGGCTGATGACCGCCCCCGCCAGCCGCTCCACCCCGCGGGCGATGTGCAGTTCGGCCACCGTGCGCAGATCGACGTCCTTCATCCGCACTCCGCTGAAGTCAGCCCCGCGCAGCGTGCACCCGGTGAACTCCACCCGCTCCAGCCGCGCCGACCCGAAGTCCGGTTCCGTCAGGACGCAGTTCTCGAAGAGGACGTCCTTGAGCCGCGCCTCCCGCAGGTTCAGATAGTCGATCTTCCCGCCGCGCACCACCACCCTTTCCAGCACGGCTCCGTGCATCTGAACGCCGCCGAGCCGTGCGTCCACCACCTCGACATCGCGCAGGGACGCCTCCGCGAGGTTCGTACCCACGCCTCGCGCCGCGGTCAGTACGGAGTCGATGAAACGCGCCCGCACCAGCTCCGTCGTCTCCAGCACACACTCGCGCAGCGAGCAGTCCATGAAGCGGGCCCCGCGGCCCGACTGTCCTGTGAAGTCCTCGCCGGTGAACTCCAGTCCGTCATAGTCGCCATCGGGCTCAAGGCCCATCCCGGTGTAGGGGCTGAGTGGCGGAAGCCGCACTTCCGGTCGTCGTACGTGTGGGGTTCTCTTCGTGCCGTTCCGTGCTGCCATGTCTTCATGGTGACCCACACCACTGACATCGAACCTTCCCGGATGTCACATCTGCGTCCGGTCCATCCGTCCTGATGACAGAGAGCGTCCGAAAAAGAGCGGTCGCCCTCCGGATCAGACACAGGACAGGACAGCAGGACAGGACAGCAGGACAGGACAGGAAAAGGGGTCGGATCATGCGCCGCATCACCGTTGTCGGCGGAGGTTTCGCCGGGCTCACCGCCGCCATCACCGCCGCCGATTCGGGCGCCCGGGTCACCCTGCGCGAGGCGCACCGGACCCTGGGCGGCCGCGCCCGCACGGCCGAAGGCCCGTACCGCGCCAACGAGGGACCGCACGCCATCTACAGCGGCGGCCCGCACTGGGCCTGGCTCAAGCAGCAGGGGCTGCTCGGCCCGGTCGTGGCCGTACCGGCCCTGGAGGCCACCCGGCTGAGGCTGCACCTCGGCGGGCAGCTCCGCAGGACACCGCCGCTCGCACTGCTCAAGCTGGCACGGCGGCCCGCCGGACAGGCCCCCGTCGGGCAGGACTTCCTCTCCTGGGCCACCTCCCAGGTCGGTGAGGCGGGCGCCCGCGCCGCCGCCCACTACACGGGGGTCGCCCTCTACCACCACGACCCGGGCTCGCTCTCCGCGGCGTTCGTCCACGCCCGGCTGCGCCGTGCCGCCTCGCTGCCGCCCGAGGCGCACTTCGTACGGGGCGGCTGGGGCAATCTCATCGACCGGATGGCCACCCGCGCCCGGGACCTGGGCGTACGGATCGAGACCGGCGACCGCGTCAGCGAACTCCCCACAGCGGAGGGGCCGGTGATCGTCGCGACCTCCCTGGACGCGGCCCGCCACCTGCTCGGCGAGTCCAGTCTGCGCTGGCCCAGCGGCCGTTCGACGCTGGTCGACATCGCGCTCAGGACCCGGCGCGGCGACGCCTGGGTGATCTCCGACCTCGACGCCCCCGGCTGGATCGAACGCTTCACCGCCCAGGACCCCACCCTGGCCCCGGCGGGCGAGCAGCTGATCCAGGCACAACTGCCCATCGGGCCGGACGAGTCGAAGGCGGACGGGATCGCCCACGCCGAGCGCCTGCTCGACCTGGGCTTCCCGGGCTGGCGCGACCGTCTCACCTGGCGCAGCTCGTCCGTCGCCGAGGGGCGCACGGGCGCGGTCGACCCGCCCGGTACCACCTGGCGCGACCGGCCCGCCATCCGGCGCGGCGACGGGGTGTTCCTCGCGGGCGACCAGACCGCCGCGCCGGGGATGCTCGCCGAGGTCTCCTTCAACAGCGCGATCGAGGCCGCCGCCCTGGCCTTGACCTCAAGCGGACTTGAGGTCGCACCGTAGCCCCATGAGAGCCATTCGACTGTACGAGTACGGGCCCGCCGAGAACCTCACGTACGACACCGCCCCCGATCCGGAACCGGGCCCCGGCCAGGTCCGTATCGCCGTCGCGGCGGCCGGTGTCCACCTCCTGGACACCGCGCTGCGCCAGGGGATGCCGGGCCCGTATCCGGCCTCCGCCGAGCTGCCGACCGTCCCCGGCCGCGAGGTCGCCGGCACGGTGGACCGGCTCGGCCCGGGGACCGGGGCGCAGTGGCTGGGCCGGCGCGTCGTCGCGCACCTCGGCATGAACCCGGGCGGTTACGCCGCCCTCGCCGTGACCGAAGCGGCCAGGCTGCACGAGATCCCGGAGAACCTGGACGAGGCCGAGGCCGTCGCCATGATCGGCACCGGGCGCACCACGCTGGGCATCCTCCAGTTCGCGGATCTCACCGCCGGCAGCGTCGCAATGGTCCCGGCCGCGGCGGGCGGCATCGGGACGCTCCTGGTGCAGTACGCGAAGAACCTCGGCGCCACCGTCGTCGGCCTGGCGGGCGGACCGGCCAAGGTCGCCCGCGTCCGGCAGAACGGCGCCGACCTGGCCGTCGACTACACCCGGCCCGGCTGGGCCGACGAGGTCCGCGCCCACCTAGGCGACCGGGGCGCCACCGTCGTCTTCGACTCGGTGGGCGGGGCCACCGGCCGCGCCGCCGTGGACCTGCTCGCCAGGGGCGGCCGGCACCTCGTCTTCGGCTGGTCGGGGAAGGGGCCGCACGACGGTGAACCCCTGACCTTCACCGACGAGGAGCTGGCGGCGCGCGGAATCACGTCCCAGGGCGTCCTGGGCCCCGTGATGATCGAGAGGGCGGGCGGCGACATCCGAACCCTGGAGACCCTCTCCCTGGCCGAGGCCGCCGCCGGACGGCTGCGCCCCGCCGTCCAGCGCTTCCCGCTGAGCGGGGCAGCAGCGGCCCACCACGCGCTGGAGACGCGCGGCACGACGGGAAAAGTGGTGCTGATCCCGTAAGCCGCGGGAGGAGCGGGAGCGGCGGGAGCGGCGCGAACCACTGGGGGCTGAACGGCCGGGTCCCCTCGCGTACGCAATCCGCACCAAACACGAACAACCCCCACTAAAGAGCGAACAGCCCCATTCTGTGATCCTCTGGGCAGATGAGCGAGCCGGCGATATCCACCCCGGAGCCCACCAGTCCCGACCAGCCCGACCCCCATCGCTGGTGGGGGCTGGCCGTCATCGCGCTGGCGCAGCTCATGGTGGTGCTCGATGCCACCATCGTGAACATCGCCCTGCCGTCCGCCCAGCACGACCTGCACCTCACCAACGGCAACCGCCAGTGGGTCATCACGGCGTACACGCTGGCGTTCGGCGGGCTGCTGCTGCTCGGTGGCCGCGTCGCCGACCTCGTCGGCCGTAAACGGACGTTCATCATCGGCCTCATCGGCTTCGCCGCCGCATCCGCACTCGGCGGCGGGGCGGTGAACGGCTCCATGCTCTTCGCCGCCCGCGCGCTCCAGGGCGCGTTCGCCGCCCTTCTCGCGCCGTCCGCGCTCTCCCTGCTCACCACGACCTTCTCGCTGGGCAGGGAGCGCGCCAAGGCGTTCGGCATCTACGGGGCCATCGCGGGCGCGGGCGCGGCCATCGGGCTGCTCCTCGGCGGCATCCTCACCGAGTTCCTCGACTGGCGCTGGTGCCTGTACGTCAACGTGCCCATCGCGGCCATCACGGTCTTCGGTGCCCTCACGCTGCTCAGCGACCGCCAGGGACAGAAGGAGAGCCACCTCGACATCCCCGGCGCGATCCTCGGCTGCGGGGGCCTCGTGGCGATCGTCTATGCCGTGAGCGAGGCCGAGTCGAAGGGCTGGTCCTCGGTCCTGGTCATCACCCTGCTCATCGTCGGCGGCGCGCTGCTCGCCGTCTTCGCCTGGTGGCAGAAGCGCGCCCCCCACCCCATGCTGCCGCTGCACATCGTCAGCGAACGCAGCCGCGGCGGCTCGATGATCGCCATGGGGACGGCGACGCTGGCCATGTTCGGCCTCTTCCTGTTCCTGACGTACTACCTGCAGAACGTCCTCGGCTACAGCCCCCTGCGAGCGGGCGCCGCCTACCTCCCCATGTCCGCGATGCTCATCATCGCCTCGACGCAGATCTCGGCCCGGCTGCTCCACTACATACCGCCGCGCCTGCTGATATCGCCCGGGATGCTGATCGGCGCGGGCGGCCTCTTCGCCCTGACCTACATCGGTCCGCACTCCAACTACGTCGAGCACATCCTGCCGGGCACCATGCTGCTCGGTCTCGGCATGGGCCTCGTCTTCATGCCGGTGATGGCGACGGCCACATCGGGCGTGGCCCCACAGGACTCGGGCGTTACGTCGGCAACCGTCAACACGGCCCAGCAGGTGGGCGGATCGATCGGTACGTCCCTGCTCAACACCATCGCGACGACCACCACCGCGAGCTACCTCGCCAGCCATATGCGGCCCGGCATCAGCAAGTCCCAGCAGGCGCAGCTCTCGAAGACCGCGGTGGTGCACGGCTTCAACATCGCGACGGGGTGGGCGGCCGGCTTCATGGTGGTGGGTTCAGTGGTCGCGTACCTCATGGTGACGGCGCGCTCCCCCCGGCAGCGCGAGGCAGCGGACGCGGAGGCGGACGCGAGCGCGGAGGGGACGCCGGGGTGACGGCGGGGCGGTGGACCGACCGGGCGTCGCAGCTGATGAAGCGCCCGTCCGCGCGGCACGCGGCGGGCCCGCGTCAGCCGATCTGTTCGGCCAGGGCGACGATGATGCCCGCGGGACCGCGGAGGTAGCAGAGCCGGAAGATGCTCTCGTACTGCGCGACGTCGCCGAGGAGTTCGGCGCCGTGGGCACGCAGCCGGGCGATGGTGTCGTCGATGTCGTCGACGGCGAACATGACACGGTGCAGGCCCAGTGTGTTGGGCGGCGGGTTCTCCGGCTCGGGACGCAGCACCGCGGGGGCGTGGTACTTGGCCAGCTCCAGCTTGCTGTGACCGTCCGGGGTCCGCATCATCACGATCTCGCTCCGGAGACCGTCGAGCCCGACGGTGCGCTCCGCCCACCGGCCCTCGACCTGCCCCGCACCTTCACGCTCCAGGCCGAGCTCGGTGAAGAACGCGACCGCCGCATCCAGGTCGTCGACGACGATGCCGACGTTGTCCATCCGCTGAATTGTCACGTCGCCGAGCATAGGCACCGCACCGGGCCCGGGGCCGCCGCGTCACCGGAGCCGGGAGAGTGAGACCGCCTGCCCCGTCCGGCCGGTACGGCACGCCATGGAGCCGTACCGGTCCAGGTCCCGCCCGCTACTCCGCCGTACCCAGCGTCGCCAGCGCCTCGTCGGTGAGCCGGTAGACCGTCCACTCGTCCTGCGGCCGGGCGCCCAGGGACTCGTAGAACTTGATCGACGGCTCGTTCCAGTTCAGCACCGACCACTCAAGGCGCTCGTACCCGCGCTCCACGCAGGTCCGCGCCAGTTCGGTCAGCAGGGCCTTGCCGTAACCGCCGCCGCGCAGTTCCGGGCGTACGTAGAGATCCTCCAGGTAGATCCCGTGAACCCCGCGCCACGTGGAGAAGTTGAGGAACCACAGGGCGAACCCGGCGGCCTCCCCCTCCGGTGTCTCCGCGATGAACGCGAACGCCGCCGGGCGCTCGCCGAACAGCGCCTCGTGCAACTGCGCCTCCGTGGCGCGGGCCTCGTCCAGGGCCTTCTCGTACTCCGCGAGCTCACGGACCATCGTGTGGATGACGGGAACGTCGGCAGCTATGGCGTTGCGAATCATGCGCGCAGCCTAATGGCGTCCTCCGGGGCCGGAGGACGCCATTAGGCTGCGGCGTCAGATCCGGGCGTGCCTGGTGATGTCGGCCCTGAAGTCCTCCAGCATTCCCTGCGTCACCGTCGGCTTGGCCAGGGCCAGGGCGGCGAGGTAGTCCTCGGTGGTGGCGCCCACCGATCCGTTCTCCCCGCCGGAACGGTCCCGTTCGAAGGCGGCCTGGGCCGCCGTCCGTGCGACATGTTCCATGTCGGCGGGGGTGAACAGTTCACTGGCCTCGACCAGCCGCCGTACATCCACATCGGTCCTGGTCACGGTGAACCGGGACCAGATGGCCTCGCGCGCCACCGCGTCGGGCGTCCCGATCGGCAGCAGGTAGTCGAAGCGTCCGGGCCGCAGGAACGCCGGGTCCAGTGAGCGGATCGAGTTGGTCGCGCAGACCAGCAGCCGTTCCTCGCCCTCCCGGAAGCCGGGTATCAGCTTCAGCAGCTCATTGGTCACCCCGTGCATCCCCGGCCGCTCCGCGCTGCCGCGCTCGGCGGCGATCTCCTCGACCTCGTCGATGAAGACCAGGACCCGTTCCAGCTCGGCGATACCGGCGAACGCGGCCCGCAGCGCGGCGGCGAGGTTGCCCTCGTCGGCCAGCCGCGAGGGCAGCAGCTCGACGAACGGCCAGCCCAGCCGGGAGGCGATCGCACGGGCGAACGTGGTCTTGCCGGTCCCGGGCGGGCCGAACAGGGTGATCGCCCTGGGCGGCAGCACCCCGTGTCTGGCCGCCCGCTCGGGCTCCGCCAGCGGACGGACCACCCGGGCCTCGATCAGGTGCTTCTCCTGCTCCATCCCGGCCACCGCGGCCCACAGATCGTTGTCCAGCAGCCGGCCGCCGAGTTCCTCCAGACGGCCCCGGGTGGTTCCGCGCGCCGGGGACTTCTCGAAGTAGGCCACGGCGGGACGGCGGTCGTAGCCGGCGTTGTGCAGGCCCTCGCCGAGCAGCTCCTCCTCCGGCAGCACATAGGCGATGGTCCGCACCCCGGCCCCGACCAGCCGCCGCTCCAGCTCCTTCAGCAGCGCGCTGGCCAGGCCCTGGCCGCGCAGCCCGGGGACGATGGCGATCCGCATCACCCAGGCCCTGGTCCCGGACACCGTCGCCAGCGCGGCCCCGATCGGCACGCCGCCGCTGATGGCGACCACGGCCGGCTGCCGGGAGGTCAGCGCCCCGATGCACTCGGCCAGGGAGAACACCGACTCCTGGCCGAGCTCGGCGGTGCTGTCGATCAGATGGACGACGGATGCGAGGTCGTCCTCGCGGTAGTCGTGGATGAGCCAGTTCATCGTTGTCACCTCTGGTCGGAAGGACCCTGAGGCTATGAGCGGCGATGCGCCGGGGCTTTCGACACGGCGGACAAAGCCGGGCGGCGCACCGTACGCTTCGTCGCTGGACGGCTGCCGGGGTCAGGGCCGGGACGGCCCGTCGGTGCAGCCCATCGAGTACCGGACAGCCCTGGGAGCCGGCCCCGGAGCCCCGGGAGAACCGCCTACCGCCCCGGTGCCAGCAGCGTCCGGGCGATCTCCGCCATCTCGGGGCTCAGCCGCCGGCCGCCTTCCGCCACGGTCCAGAGGCTGTTCTGCAGGACGCGCCCCAGCGTCCAGGCCCGTGCCCGCTCCCGGTCCCCCGCCATCCCCAGCACATCGGTCATCAGGTCGAACCGGCGCAGCAGTCTGCCCTCCCCGAAGCGGTTCCACAGCGCGGGCATCAGCTCGAACCCCGGATCGCCCGCGAGCGGCTTCGGATCGATGGCGAGCCAGGGTTCGCGGCCGGCCGCCAGGACGTTCTCGAAGTGCAGGTCCCAGTGGAGCAGCCGGTCCCCCGGCTCACCCGCCACCTCCCGTACGGCCGCCGCGCAGCTCTTCAGCAGCCGCCGGTCCGCCTCGTCCGCCAGGGACTCGACCGCACCCGGTACGCGGTCGAGCATCCGGGCCGCGATGTCCCCGAGCCACCGCGTCCCGTCCGGCGCGGGCACGGACGTCAGCCGGGCCAGCAGCTCCGCGATGACCTCGGTCGCCGCCAGGACGTCCGGTACCGAAGCCAGCGGCCTGGCCTCGTCCAGCCGCTCCAGGAGCATGGTCCCGGTCGCCGGGTCGTGGTCGAGCAGCCGGACAGCGCCCCGGCCGTCCCAGACCCGCAGCGCGACCGGCTCCCCCGCGGTCTCCGCGTCCACCTCCTGCACCTTCAGCGCGGCCCGCGCCCCGTCGGCCGTACGGACCACGGGCAGGACAACCGCGACCCGGCCGCGCATCGGCGGCCCCTCCTGACGCAGTCCCCAGCGCGCCAGGAACTCCCCGGCCCGGTCCGCCGCAGGACGCGCCCCGCCGTCCACCGGCTCACTCACGCCGCGTTCCCCTTCCGTCCGCACTCCGGTTCCGCCCGCACTCCGGCTCCCCGCTCTCGCGCCCACTCCCCGCCCCCGCACGGCGCGGTGACCCCCGTGCCCCCGGGAGCCAACCAGCAGAATCGGGCGCATGAACCGCGCCCGCCATGCCGTCGCCTCGTACATCCGCAGCGCTCCGGGCACCTACGTCTGGCTGGCCATCCTCTTCTGCACCACCATCGCGCTGCACCAGATGTCGCCCGGGTTCGAGCGGCACTACCTCGGCAGACGCTCCACCAATATCCACGAACTGTCCACGCACCCCGTCCGGGTGCTGATCCAGAGCGCGATGTACATCGACGGCGGCGGCTGGATCTCGTACGCCTTTCTCTACACGATCTTCCACGCACAGGCCGAGCGCTGGCTCGGCACGCTCCGCTGGCTGTCCGTCGCCGTCCTCGCGCACGTCCTCGCCTCCTTCATCAGCGAGGGCGCCCTGCTCTGGGCGATCCACCACCACCGGGCCCCCGAATCGGCCGTCAACACCCTGGACGTGGGCGTGAGTTACGCGCTCGCCGGGGTCGTCGCCGTACTGACCTACCGGATCGCCCCTCCCTGGCGGTACGTGTATCTGGCCGGTGTCCTCGCGGTCTTCGGTCTGCCGCTGTTCACCGACCGCACCTTCACCGACCTGGGCCACTTCGCCTCGGTCCTCATCGGCCTCGCCTGCTATCCGCTGACCCGGGGCCTCGGCGGACCGCCGTGGAACCCGATGGGTCTGCTGGCCCCCCTGCGGCGCTACGCTCCCGGCAACCGCCGGAGGAACACCGAACGGCCCTGATCAAGCGGTCCGATCCGGCGGACCGGTCCAGAAGGCAGAGGTCCCCATGAGCTCCACCGGCAGTGGCACAGGCAACGGCACCGTCAACGGCGGCATATCGTTCTGGTACGCGGACCGGGGCACCCCCCTGGCCCGCGAGCCCCTGCCGGGCGACGCGAGCACCGACGTGGTGATCGTCGGCGGCGGGTACACCGGGCTGTGGACGGCGTACTACCTCAAGAAGGCCGTCCCGTTCCTCAACATCACCGTGCTGGAAGCCAGGTTCTGCGGCTACGGCGCGTCCGGCCGCAACGGCGGCTGGCTCTACAACGGCATCGCGGGCCGCGACCGGTACGCGAAGCTGCACGGGCACGACGCGGCAGTCCGCCTCCAGCAGGCCATGAACGACACCGTCGCGGAAGTCGTCAAGACGGCCGCCGAGGAGTCGATCGAAGCCGACATCCAGCAGGGCGGTGTCCTCGAAGTCGCCCACACCCCGGCCCAGTTGCAGCGACTCAAGGACTTCCACTCGGTGGAGATCGCCTTCGGCGAGACGGACCGCACCCTGCACGGCGCCCGCGAGACCGCCGAGCGGATCCGGGTCACCGGGGCCGTCGGCTCCACCTGGACCCCGCACGGCGCGCGGCTCCACCCGGCGAAGCTGGTCCAGGGCCTGGCCGAGACGGTGGAAGCGCTCGGCGTCACCCTCCACGAGTCGACACCAGTCACCGAGATCAGGCCCAAGCACGCGGTCACGCCGTACGGAACGGTCCGCGCGCCCTACATCCTGCGCTGCACCGAGGGGTACACGGCCGGCCTCAAGGGCGCCCGCCGCAGCTGGCTCCCGATGAACTCCTCGATGATCGCCACCGAACCGCTGCCGGATGCCGTCTGGGACACCATCGGCTGGGAGGGCGGCGAGACGCTCGGCGACATGGCACACGCGTACATGTACGCGCAGCGCACCGCCGACGGCCGGATCGCGCTCGGCGGACGCGGCGTCCCGTACCGCTACGGCTCGCGCGCCGCCCGCGCCGACCGCGCCGGGCGCACCGAGCCCGCCACCATCGACGCGCTGCGCGAGATCCTGGTCCGCTTCTTCCCGGCCACGGCGGGCGTACGGATCGACCACGCCTGGTCCGGGGTGCTCGGCGTCCCGCGCGACTGGTGCGCCACCGTCACCCTGGACCGTTCGACGGGCCTCGGCTGGGCGGGCGGTTACGTCGGCTCAGGCGTGGCCACCGCCAATCTGGCCGCCCGTACGCTGCGCGACCTGATCCAGCAGGACTCCGGCCAGTCGGGCCCGACCGACCTCACCACGCTCCCCTGGGTGAACCACAAGGTCCGCAACTGGGAGCCGGAGCCGCTGCGTTGGCTGGGCGTGCACGGGATGTACCGGGCGTACCGGGCGGCGGACGCCCGCGAACTCACCGCCCGCAGCACGGCCACCGACCGGATCGCGACGATCGCGGACCGGATCGCGGGCCGCTGATTCCACCAGCACTCCCCCAAGTCCGGTCGCACTGACGGTAATCGGGAGTTCACAGTCGGCCCGTCCGTGGTAGATACACAGCGAGCGCAAAGTTTTCGCGGTGGGGCTCCGGCACTTGGCGTTCTGACGTTCGGTGCTCGGTATTTGGCATTTGGCATTTGGCGTTTCGACAGTGACGGTCTCCGGGCGCATCGGCCCGGAGACCGGCGACCGGGGGGTATGCGGCATGTCCGGAGATCAGCAGGACGAGGCGGCCAGAGGCGGCGGGTCCGGCGGGGGAGGCGGCGGATCCGAGTCCTCGGGCGAATTCGGACCGCCCGAGGTGCTGGGGGCGTCCGGCGGCTTCGGCGCGGCGGACCCGGCCTCCGGGGCCGGTGCGCCGGGCGGCCTCGGAGGGTTCGGCGCACCTTCCGCGCCCGGCGGCCCCGGAGGGTTCGGCGGATACGGCGCGCCGCCCCCGCCCCCGATGCCCACCGTCCCGCCCACGCCGCCCACCCCGCCCGCACCGGCCGATCCGCTGCGGGCCGCGGCCGTGGCGCTGCTCAACCTCAGCGGCCTGGGCTTCGGCTATCTGCTGCTCAGGCGCTGGCTCGCCCTGGCGGTGTGCTGGGTGGCGACGGGCGTGCTGCTGGCGATCGCCCTGCCCGCGGACCCGGACGGTGTGCCCGCCGGCGCGGTCGTCGCGTATCTCGCCGTCCTGGTGCTGGCCGCAGCCCACGGCGCTTACCGGGGTCTGCGGCACAGCGTCATCTGGCCGCCGCGGTCGCCGGTCGCGATCGTGCTCGGCCTGGTGCTGCTGGCCGCGCCCGTCGGCGGTGTCGTGCTGTACGACGGGGCGCGCGACGAGGCCACCCAGCAGATGCTCCTCGACCGGCTCGCCGATGCGGACCAGCTGGTCACGCAGGCGAAGGGCCAGCAGTTCACCCTCGCGCGTGCGTCCTACAGCAAGGCCCTGACCACGTACCACGACCTCGACGCGCACCACCCGGGCTCCCGGGCAGCCCGCCGCGTCCCGACCTCCCTCAACACGTACTACGAGACGGTCGCCACGCCGTTCGGCGAGAAGAAGTACTGCGACGCCGTCGAACCGCTCACCTATCTGCGGACGGTGCCCGGGACGTACGGCAGGAAGCAGCTGGGCGCGCTGGCCGGGTGGCCCGACGACAAGCTCGCGACCTCGCTGTACGAGTGCGGGGTGACCGGCCTCGGCACCGGGAAGGACGTCGTGTCACCGAGCGGGAACCTGGGTGAACTGCTCACGACGTTCCCCTCGTCGAAGCAGGCCGCGAAGGTGGAACCGGCCGTCAGCTCCGAGATCGACAAGGCCGCGGGCGATCTGAAGGGCTCCCAGCCGTGCGCGGCGAACGAGCGCCTGAAGATCCTCCAGGGACAGGCCGTGGGACTGCCGGGCAAGGAGGCGGGCGTCGACAGCGCCCTGACCGACGCACTGCGCGAGGACGCGGCGACCGCAGGGAAGAAGGTCCAGTCGGGTACGTACGCCTGCGGTGTCGACGAGTACAAGAAGGGCGACTTCTCCGGGGCGCAGAAGACGCTCTCCGACTTCGTGAGCGCCTACCGGAGCGACAAGAACCACGCCCGCGCCCAGAAGATCGCCATAGCCGCGGAGATCGCGCAGAGCGAGGCCGCGGCGGGCAGACACCTGCCGTCGATGGCGTCCGGCGGCAGCATCCCGGTCACGATCAGCAACGACAGCCCGGACGAGGTCGAGATCCTCTACACCGGCCCGGTCACCGGAAGCTTCAAGCTCAAGGCGTGCAAGGGCTGTTCGGCGTACTCCAGTGACGTGACGGCGCAGACCAGCGCCTGCAAGGGCGGCAAGAGCTACCCGAAGCGGACGATCTCGCTGCCGCCCGGCACGTCGTACTTCCTGCACAAGTCCCTGAACACCTCGAACACCACCTCGGGCAGCAACACGGCCAGGATCCGGCCGGGTTACACGTACACGGAGTGCGCGTACGTGGTGCAGGGAATCGGTTCGGGCTACACGTCCTGACCCGTACCAGCACCCGTATCCGCACCGGCCGTCGCGGGCGGCACCGGCTCAGAACCCGGTGCCGTCCGTGAGCACGTCCCGGGCGGGCGCCGGGTTCTCGGCGGCGACCGTGAGCGCCCTGAGCCCCACGACAAGCCCGGCCCGTACGTCCACCGGGAGCCGGCCCACCAGCGCGGCCACTTCCCGGTGCCGGTGCTCAAGGACCGTCCCGACCAGCCCCGCGCCCTCGTCGGTGGTACGCAGGACGACCTCCCGCCGGTTGTCGGGATTGACCTTGCGGTCGACCAGACCGCCCGCTTCCAGCCGGTCCACCATCCGCATCGCCGTCGACGCGTTGACGTCCAGGACGGCCGCCAGAGCCGCCAGCTTCACGGGCCCGCTGGAGTCCAGCACCACCAGCGTCCGCAGCTGCGGAAGGGTCAGCGTGCTGCCGACCTCGGCGAGCGCGCGCGCCGAGAGCCCGACCAGCAGCCGTGCGGCGGCCATCACCGCAGCGGTGACCTCATCGGTCTCGTCAGGGGGGCCGTCCGTGGGGCCGGTCACGTCCCCGGCGGGGCTGCCCGCAGCCGTCTGCTCGCCCGTCATGCGGTCCGTCCACCGTTTCCGACCGCCGGGCTCTCCACCCGGGCGGTCCTGTCCGCCGGGGGCCGCCCGGCTGCTCATCAGGCCGTTCAGCAGGCTGCCACCAGCTTGTTCAACAGTTTGTTCATGAAGCCGCAGCAATCATTGCAGTCTGCAATGGTAGTCTGGGTCCCGCTCCACAGTTACCGATCAATAGTTACCGCTCAGCAGTTGTCGCTCCCCAGTCACACATCACAGCCCCGCTCGCTCATCCGTACCGCTCCAGTATCCGGGCATCCGCACCTGGCGCCTCCCACGCCACGGACCGCCCCGCCCCGTTACTGCCACTGCCGCCCTCCGCACAGGGCATCGGCAGCTCCCAGGGCAATGACGCCCTACACCGCCATCGCGTAAGCCACTCGTACGCAGGGGCGCCGGCACCGCTTCACCCGCGGAACGCCGACGGCCCTTCTTCCGTGTGCCCGTGACGGCACTGCCCCTGCCTGCGCCACCAACGGAGGAATCCCATGACCGCGTCCGCGTCCCCGCCCACCCCCGCCGCGAAACCGGAACCGGCCCGGCTCATACCCCCGCAGAAGGTCAAGAGCCTGGGGGACTTCCATGTCCCGCCCCGGGTCGCGCTGATCGCCGTACTCGCCGTACCGGTCGGCGTGGCCGCCGCCCTGGTCGCGGTGGGGCTGCTCAAGCTGATCAACCTGTTCACCAACCTCTGCTTCCACGGGCAGTTCGCCTTCGGCACCACCACACCGGGCTCCACCTCGCACTGGTGGCTGATCCTCTTCATGCCCATCGTGGGCGGGCTGGTCATCGGCGTGATGGCCCGGTACGGATCGGAGAAGATCCGTGGCCACGGGATGCCGGAGGCCATCGAGTCGATCCTGGTCGGCGGCAGCAAGGTGCAGCCCCGGCTGGCCGTGCTCAAGCCCGTCTCGTCGGCCATCGGCATCGGCACCGGCGGGCCGTTCGGCGCCGAGGGGCCGATCATCATGACCGGCGGTGCGGTCGGTTCGATCCTCGCCCAGTTCCTGCACGTCACCACCGACGAGCGCAAGACGCTGCTGGTCGCCGGTTCCGCCGCCGGTATGGCGGCCACCTTCAACTCGCCGCTGGCCGCCATCCTGCTCGCCGTCGAGCTGCTGCTCTTCGAGTGGCGCCCGCGCTCCTACATCCCCGTCGCGGTCGCCGCGGTCACCGCGACCCTGGTCCGCGAACCGATCCTGGGCAGCGCCCCGCTCTTCGGCGGTTCCCACGTCCCGGCCACGCTGCCCCTCTCCGCGTACGGCCTGTGCCTGGTCTCCGGACTCGGCGCCGGGCTGCTCGCACTCGGCGCGACCGCCCTCGTGTACTTCTCCGAGGACATGTTCGCCAAGCTGCCGCTGCACTGGATGTGGTGGCCCGCCATCGGCGGCCTGATCATCGGCGCCGGCGGGCTGATCGAGCCCCGCGCGCTGGGCGTCGGATACGACGTCATCGACCAGCTCCTCACCGGCCGGGCCACCGTGGGCCTGATCATCGGCATCCTGGTGGTGAAGACCCTGATCTGGGGGCTGTCGCTCGGCTCGGGCACCTCGGGCGGTGTCCTCGCCCCGATGTTCATGATCGGCGGTGCGCTGGGCGCGGCCGAGGGGCTGATCTTCCCGACCGTGAGCCCCGGCTTCTGGGCCCTGGTCTCGCTGGCCGGAGTCCTCGGCGGAGTCATGCGCTCCCCGCTGACCGGCATCGTCTTCTGCCTGGAACTGACCCATGAGATGAACGCGATGCTCCCCATGGTGATCACCGCGTCCTCCGCCTATCTGCTCTCGGTGATCGTCCTCAAGCGGTCCGTCCTCACCGAGAAGCTCGCCCGCCGGGGGCTGCATCTCACCCGGGAGTACTCGGTGGACCCGCTGGAGGTCCATCTCGTACGGCAGCTCGAATCCCCCATCACCGCCACGTTCCGCACCGATCAGACCGTGGCCGACATCAAGCGGGAGTTGTCCGCCCCGCACGGCAGCCATGACGTCGACGGATTCCTCGCCCAGCGGCTCTACCCCGTGATGAACCCGGCGGGGCATCTGGCGGGCGTCGTCACCCGCTCCGACTTCCTGTTCAGCTCCCACGACGACCGGACCCCGCTCGGCGAACTCGCCAGGACCGCCGTGACCGCGTACCCCGACGAGACCCTGCGGACCATCGCCAACCGCATGGCCACGCACCACGTCACCCGGGTCGTGATAGTCGACCGGGACGACCCGGACCGGCTCGAAGGGCTGCTGAGCCTGCGCCAGTTGCTCGAAGCCCGCCGGGTGGACCTGCACGAGGAGCACCACACGGAGCGCTTCCTCAGCCTCGTACCGCGCCGCTTCCAGCGGGCTGTGGAACCGGAACCGGAGCTGCAACCGGAACTCCAGCAGGGCGGATAGCCCGGAAACCGGCGGGAAGACCGGTGGGAGTCCGAGAGGGGAGCCGCCGCCCGGAGGCCCCCCTCTCATTGGAGAGCCCGGCCGATCTCCCCAACCCGCTTGACCGTCCGGATCACCGGGGCCGTCTGGATGTCGTGGATACCGGGCAGCGACCCGACGCGGTGCGCGATGCCCTCGTACAGCCCGTCGTGGTCGGCGCTCAGCATCGTCGCGACCAGGTTGCACTGCCCGGTAGTGGCCGCCGCGAACGGCACGTCCGGCAGCCGGGCCAACGCCCTTCCCACCGCGTCGAGTTCGGACGGCGCGACCGAGATCCAGAGGACGGCGTTGTCGGCATAGCCGACGGCCGCCTCGTCGAAGTCCACATCGAAGTAGAGCACTCCGTCCGCCCGCAGCTGCCCGATCCGGCGGCGGACGGTCGACTCGTGCCGGTCCAGTTCGGCGGCCAGCAGCGCGTGCGAGGCCCGGCCGTCCCGGGCCAGCGCGCCGAGCAGTGCGAGGTCGCCGGAGTCGAGCTCCACCGGTTCCGCGCCCTGTCGCGCCGCCGCCCGGCCGCCCTGTCGCACCGCAGGCCCGTCGGCGTCGGCCCGCTCCGGGCCGGGTACGGCGGCCATCGGCACCTGCCAGGTGACCGGACCGCCCCGGAACCGGCGCAGCACCTGGTGCGCACTGATCGCCGTGACCCGACGCGTGGCGGGGAGCCGGTCGAGCAGCAGCGCGTCGCGCTCACTCGTACTGCGGGCCTGGACGTGACAGATGACCTCGGTGCCGCCCGACGCCAGCCGCACCCAGTGCGTATCGTCCCGTTGGGCCAGCGCCTGAGCGACGCCGCGCGACGCACTCGGCACACACTGCAACCGGATCAGCCACTCCGCCTGCCCCAGCCGCCTGCCGTTCACCCGGCCCCGCACCCGCAGGCCCGCGCTCCCGCACAGCCGCTGGTAGCGGCGGGCGACCACCTGGTCCGAGACCCCGAGCTGCGAGGCGATCCGTCGGAATGGTGCCCGACCGTCGTTCTTCAGTGCATTGATGAGCTGCCGGTCGAGGGTTTCCACGCTTCAGAAGCGTACTCGCGCGGAGAACCGTCAGATCGGAAAGGGCTGCTTGAGCGCCGGTCCCTGCCGCGGAGATCCTCCTCGGCATGACAGCGATACGCGATCTGCGGCAGTACATCGATCACCTGACGGACACCCTCGGCGAGGACGAGGTCCGCGTCGTCGACGGCGCGCACTGGGACCTGGAAATCGGCTGCATCACCGAACTGCTCGCCGAGGCGGAGGGCCCTGCGTTGCTGTTCGACAACATCCCCGGATACCCGGCCGGACGCCGGGTCCTCACCAACTTCATGGGCACGGCCGCCAGGACCGCCGTGGCGCTGGGGCTGCCCCCGGACAGCGCGAAGCTCGACATCGTCCGTGCCTGGCAGAACATCAGCAAGCGGATCGAGCCGGTCCCGCCCGTCGAGGTGGCCACCGGGCCCGTACTGGAGAACGTGCTGGAGGGTGACGATGTCGACCTGACGGTCTTCCCCACACCTCGCTGGCACGACGAGGACGGCGGCCGCTACATCGGCACCGCCTGCATGGTCCTGGCCCGGGACCCCGACACCGGCTGGGTCAACGCGGGTACGTACCGCTGCTGCGTCCAGGACAAGGACCGGCTCTCGGTATGGATGCTGGGCAACCGCCACGCACGGGAGATCGCCACGAAGTACTGGGACCGCGGCCTCGCCTGCCCGATCGCCGTGGTCGTCGGACAGGACCCGATCCTGTCCACCGCGGCGGCGATGGCCGCCCCGGCCGGCGTCTCCGAGTACGACCTGGCCGGGGGCCTGCGCGGCGAGGGAGTCGAGGTCCTCTACCCGCCGGACAGCGACATCCCCGTACCCGCCCACGCCGAGATCGTGATCGAGGGCGAGATGCCGCCGCTCTCGGAGGAGTCCGTGCTGGAGGGCCCGTTCGGTGAGTGGACCGGCTACTACACCCACTCCGGCCAGGAGACCGTGGTCCGGGTGAAGCGCATCCTGCACCGCGACGACCCGATCATCCTGGGCGCCCCGCCGATGATCCCGACCGTCCCCGCGGGCGACCAGGCGGTGCCGCTCTACTCCGCGTCCGTGACCTGGGACCACCTGGAGAACTCGGGGGTGCAGAACATCCAGGGCGTGTGGGCGTACGCACGGCAGCTGATGATCGTGGTGTCCATCAAGCAGACCGGTGCCGGGGACGCGATGCACGCACTGCTCGCCGCCGCCGGACGCAAGCGCACCGGTGGGATGGAGCGCTACTTCGTCGTGGTCGACGAGGACATCGACATCACCGACATCAACCACGTCCTGTGGGCGGTGTTCACCCGCGTCGACCCGGCCAACTCGCTGCATCTGGTGCGGACGCCGACCACCGCGATCGACCCCATGCTGTCGCCGAAACAGCGGGCCGAGGGCGATCTGTCGATGGGCATCGTACTGATCGACGCGTGCAAGCCGTTCGCCTGGAAGGACGAATTCCCCGCCGCGAACCGCTTCTCCGACGCCTACCGGGCCCGGACCCGCGAGCGGTGGGCCACCGCTCTGGGCCTGTGAACGCGGCCCGCGGCCTGCCGGAAGAGGTCGCAGCGCTGCTCCGGGGCTCCCCCGATGCAGACATCCGTGCCGCTGTCGCTCATGCCGGTGCCGAACAGGCCTTCCCCTTCCTCACCGTTGACGGCCACGGCTATCCGCACAGCGCGCTGCTGTCCCGTACGGAACTGGAACCGGCGCCCGCAACCGGGCTGCTGCTGGCCGTCGTGAGCGGCACGCGCACCCGGGCCGACCTGGAGCGCGACGGGCGGGCTGGGCTGATAGCCGTGCACGGCACGGTGTGCAGCCACCTCACACTCCGCCTGGTGGGGTCCCGGCTCATCAGCGGCGAGCCGGGCGACGCGTACGACGGCGGGGCGGGCAGCGAGTCGGACGGCGGGACGAACGGCGGGACGGGCAGCGTGCTGGGATGCGCCTTCGCGGTGGAGTCCCACACCGCGGCCTCGCTCGATATCCCGCTGTCCCCGCTCGGCTTCCGCGCCGACGCCCGCATCGCCCGCATCGAGCAGTGGGAGCGCACCGCCACCGCGCTCGCCACGCTCCGGAGCGCGTACGGAGGAGAGGTCTGATGCGACTCGTCGTAGCGATGTCGGGTGCGACCGGCGCGCCGTTCGGGGTGCGGCTGCTCGAAATGCTCCGCGAACTGCCCGATGTCGAGACTCACTTGATCATGAGCACCTGGGCCCGGACGACCATCGAGCTGGAGACCCCCTGCACGGCGCGCGAGGTCGCCGCCCTCGCCGACTTCCACCACCGGCCGGGCGAGCAAGGGAGCGTCCTGTCATCGGGCTCGTTCCGCACCGCGGGGATGGTGATCATCCCGTGCAGCATGAAAACGCTGGCCGGTATCCGCAGCGGATACGCCGACAACCTCATCAGCCGGGCGGCCGACGTCGTACTGAAGGAGCGCAACCGGCTGGTCCTGGTACCGCGCGAGACACCGCTGAACGAGATCCACCTGGAGAACATGCTGGCGCTGGCCCGGATGGGCGCGAGCATCGTGCCGCCGATGCCGGCCTTCTACAACCGGCCCGCCTCCATCGACGACCTCGTGAACCACGTGGTGAGCCGGGTACTCGACCAGTTCGGCCTGAGCGCACCGGCAGCACGCCGCTGGGAGGGCCTGGCGCGCTCCCGTCACATCCGGTCGCAACAGACGGAACGGCCGGGGTAGGGACCCGCCCCCGTCTCCAGCCCCGCCCCTCACGTCTGCCTCTTCACGTACGGACCCTTGTCAACGCCCCCGGACGCGCAGCAGACTGCTGCCCGACGGCTAGACATTGGATGTCTAGACCATTCGTAGACCTTCGTAGACCATTCGTTCCACTCTGCGTCCACGGACCGAAGGAGCACTCATGGGAACGCCTGTCGGGCGACGATCCGTACTGGCCATAGGGGTAGGCGTCGCAGCGTTGCCACTCCTGCCCGCCGCACCCGCAGTCGCCTCCCCCGGAAAGGGCAGCGCCGCCACCGCGCCGCCCGGAAAAGATCGGATTACTCCCGCATCGCTGATCGCCATCGACCCGTCCGACACCCCGGACACCATCGTGCGCAAGGCGGCCCATGTCATCCCCCGGCCCTCCCAAGTCGCCTGGCAGCAGCGGGAGGTGACCGCGTTCACCCACTTCGGCATGAACACCTTCACCAACCGCGAGTGGGGCTCCGGCGCCGAGGACGAGGCGACGTTCGACCCGTCCGGGATGGACGCCGACCAGTGGATGCGCGCGTACAAGGCGGCCGGCGCCCGCCAGGTGATGTTCACGGCCAAGCACCACGACGGCTTCGTCCTCTTCCCGACCCGCTACTCCAACCACTCGGTGATCGCGAGCCCCTGGTGGATCCGCACCGACGGCTGCTCCGACGCCGAGCGGAACGCCACCGCCAAGGCCCGCGCACAGGCCGAGGCCCACCGCTCCGACGACCCGGCGGCCTACTGGCGGGCCCGTAACGCCGGCTGCCGCAACCCCCAGGGCGACATCCTCGGCACCTACCTCAAGGCCGCCCGCCGGGCCGGCCTCAAGGTGGGCGTCTACCTCTCGCCCGCCGACGGCTCCGAACAGCCGCACGCCTGGCACGCCCAGTACGTCGAGGAGATCCGCGCGAAACAGGCATCGGGGCAGTCGCTCAGCATCGAGGAGCAGGCCACGGTCGACGACGGCGACCGCGCCCCCGGCGGCCAGGGCCGCTACGGCAGCGGAAGCCCGGTCGTGCGGCGTACGATCCCGACCCTGGTCCCCGACGACGACCGGGCCGACGCGCTCGCCGCGCACCGGATCCCGTCCTTCACCGTGCGGGCCGACGACTACAACGCGTACTACCTCAACCAGCTCTACGAACTGTTCACGCAGTACGGCCCCATCGACGAGCTGTGGCTCGACGGCGCCAACCCCTGGACCGACGCCGGGATCACCGAGAAGTACGACTTCACCGCCTGGTTCCGGCTGATCCACGCGCTCTCCCCCGACACCGTCACCTTCGCGGGCCCGCAGGGCACCCGCTGGATCGGCAACGAGAACGGGGTGGGCCGCACCACCGAGTGGAGCGTCACCCCCGCCACCGCCGACCCCGCCACCGCACACGGCGAAGGACTGCTCCCGGACGGCGCCAGTGCCGCCGACATCGGCTCGCGCGACAAGATCACCGCATCCGGGGTCGAGTACCTCCAGTGGTTCCCCGCCGAGGCGGACGTCTCGCTGCGCCCCGGCTGGTTCTTCCATCCCGACCAGAAGCCCAAGACACCCCAGCAACTGGTCACGATCTACGAGGAGTCGGTGGGCCGCAACGCCGTACTCCTGCTGAACGTCCCGCCCGGCCGGGACGGCCGCATCGCCGCGCCGGACGTCGGCTCCCTCACCTCGTTCGGGGACTCCGTGACCGCGACGTACGGCCGCAACCTGCTGACGGCGGGGCGCGGCCACCGCGACCCCGTCCTGCGCACCCTGACCGACGGCCGTCTCACCACCGCCTGGTCACCGTCCCACGGGGCCACCACGGGCGAGGTCACCGTACGGCTGTCCGGGACCCGCGCCTTCGACCGCATCCGGCTCGGCGAGGACATCACCAGGGGCCAGCAGGTGGAGGGGTTCGCGGTCGACATCTGGACCGGCACCGCCTGGCAGCAGACCGCGACCGGCACCACCATCGGCTACGCGCGCATCCTGACGCTGCCCGAGCCGGTGAGCACCGACCGCATCCGGATCAGAATCCTCCAGGCCCGCACCACCCCGCGCCTCGCGTCGGCATCGCTCCACCTCAACGTGCCACCGGAGTAAGGCGGCCGACGACACGCTCGACGGCTGGCCGCGATACCGCGTGCCAGCCGTTTTCGAGCAGGCCGAAGGCGCGGGTGACGGCCTGGCGTTCATCCCCCGAGCGCCCGCGCACCGGACCCGCACCCGGCCTGGACCGCCCCCGCGCCGCGGCCTAATGTTCGACGGGGCCACGGCCTGCAACGACGGCGGAGGGGCTGCTGCGGTACGTACATCGCGGCGCCAGTGGGGTGGGGGCCTGGTGGAGCGGTACGAGATCGAGACGTTTCTGGCGTTGGCGGAAGAGCTCCACTTCGCGCGCACCGCTGAACGGTTACGCGTCTCTCCCGGCCGGGTCAGCCAAACGGTCAAGGCGCTGGAACGCCGTATCGGCGGCGCCCTGTTCGAACGTAACAGCCGTCGCGTGGCCCTCACCCCGGTCGGACGACAGCTGCGCGACGAGCTGCTCCCCGCGTACCGGCAGATTCAGCGAGCCATCGGCAGGGCGTCGGCGGCCTGTGCGGATATCAGTGGTGTGCTGCGCGTCGGGTTCACCGCACCATGGAGCGGCGACCTCATCGTGCGGGCGGCGGAGAGGTTCCAGTCCCGCCATCCCCGCTGCGCCGTCGAGCTGCTGGAGGTGACGTTCAACGCCGCCATCGAGGCGCTGCGGGACGAAGAGGTCGACCTGGTGATCGCCGAACCTCCTGTGGTGGAGCCCGGCATCATCGTCGGCCCCGTGCTGATCTCCGAGCGCCGTGCCCTCGTAGTGCCCGCCACCCACTTCCTGGCCGCACAGGAAACGGTGTCGCGGGAAGACCTCGCCCTCCTGCCGCTGGTCACGGCCGCCGGCGTCTCCGAAGCCTGGCGCGACGCCTTCTATCCCCGGCGCACCCCCCAGGGCCACCCCATCTCGTACGGCCCGGCCGCCGCGGGGTGGCAGGAGGTGCTTTCGCTGGTCGGGGCGGGCAAGGGCGCCACGGTGGCCACCGTCAGAGCGGGGGACTACCACGGCCGCCCCGACGTCACCTATATCCCGTTCGACGACAAGTCGGTGGTCGACTACGCGCTGATGTGGCGGGACGCGGGTCAGTCCGCCGGAATCCGGGCCTTCATCGACACCGTCCTCGAACTCACCCCGCGTCCGGCCGGCCAGGCCTGAACCAGCGGGCCCGACCGGCCCGGCCTGAACCGGCAGTTACGCCCCCGCGGCCCGCCGCCCGCCGCCGCGCGGCAGCATCAGCGTCGCGCCCGTCGTCAGTACGAGCCCGGCCGCCGCGAGCAGCATGCTCCACCGCATGCCGGCCAGGAACGTGCCCGCCCCCGCGAGCAGCGCCCCGAAGACCGCCACCGCGATCGCCCCGCCCACCTGACGGCCGGTGTTGAGTACGGCGCCCGCGGTGCCCGCCCGCTCCGCGGGTACCGCGTCGAGCAGCAGCGCGGTCAGCGCCGGAACGGTGAGCGCCCCGCCGAGGCCGACCGGCACCATCAGCGCCGCCACCACCCACACATTCGTATGCGCGCCGACCGTGGTCAGCGCCACCAGCCCGGCCGCCCCGACCAGCTGTCCCGACACCATCGGCATCCGCGGCCCGAACCGTGCGGCCAGCTTCGCCGAGGCCAGGTTCACCACGGCGACCAGTGCCGTCATCGGAATGAACATCACGCCCGCGTGCAGCGCGGACTGCCCGCGCTCCTGCTGGAGGTACAGACTGAAGATGAACACCCCGCCGTAGTAGGCGGCGTTGAGCATGAAGCCGACCACCAGGGACACCGCCACCACCCGCGAGCGGAACAGCGGCAGCGGAAGCATCGGATGCGCGCCCCTGGCCTGCGCGGCGAGGAAGGCGGCCGCAGCGGCCACAGCCACCAGCAGTGACACCACCACGAACGGCCGGCCGAAGCCCTTGTCGCCGCCCTCGATCACGCCGTACGTCAACGCGCCCATCGCGACCACCGCTGTCACCTGCCCGACCGCGTCCAAGCGCGCGGGCAGCCGCGGGGAGGCCGGCACCCGGGCGAGCAGAGCGAGGGCCAGCAGGCCCGCCGGCAGGTTCACGAAGAAGATCCACCGCCACCCCACGGAAGCGGTGAGCGCCCCGCCGACCACCGGCCCGGCCGCCACCGCGACCGCGCCGCCCACGGTCCAGACGGCGATCGCCCGCGCCCGCTTCGCCTGGTCCGGGAAGCCCTGGCGGACCAGCGCGAGCGACGCCGGCATCATCACCGCCGCCGCACCCCCCTGCACCAGCCGGGCGACCACCAACACGCCGATCCCGGGCGCCAGTCCGCATGCGGCAGAGGCCAGCGCGAAGAGCACAAGACCGCCGCCGTACGCCCGCCGGGCCCCGATACGGTCGGAGAGCGCGCCCGCGGAGAGCATCAGCGCGGCGAATATCAGCGTGTAGCCGTCGACCACCCACTGCAGACCGGACATTCCCACGCCGAGGCTGCGCCCGATGCCGGGCAGCGCGACGGTGACGATCAACGCGTCCAGCGAGATGAGGAAGAAGCCCAGCAAGGCGGCGCCGAGCACCACCCGAGGTCCACCCCGGGCGGCGGACGGCGATGCCGCGGCGAGTGAGGCGGGAGCGGAGGTGGTCATCGTCGGGCAGCCGCCTGTGCGGGAAGGTCCTGGTTGCCGTCGCCCCAGGCCGCGGTCATCACCACGGTGTGGATCAGCCAGCGGCCACCGCTCCGGGCCAGCTCCCACCGGTAGTCGCCGCCGAGCGTCCACAGCGGAGCCCCATGGGCGGTGGCCAGCCGGTGCGTGGCCTGGAAGGAGGCCGTGCAGACAGCGCGGTCCCCGTCGATCTCGACGAGCTGGTTGGCGATCAGATGCTGGGTGGCGTCGTAGCCGCCGAGCGTCGCCGACCAGGCGTCGGCGATCTCCTGCGGGGTGAGCTGGGCCGGCGCACCGCCGCTCAGGCTCGTGTAGTCGAGCAGCACCTTCTCGGCGAACAGCCCGCGCAGCAGCTCCCATTCACGGCGATCCGCGTGCACGGCCATCCGCGTGCAGATCTCGGCGACCGCGTACTTGGACTCAACGGACCCGACGCACTCAACGGACCCGACTGACTCGACTGACTCAACGGACTCGACGGACTCGGACATGACGGGTGATCTCCTGTCGCCAGTACGGGTGTTCACAGCGTGCGGGCGAAGTGCTCCGCCACCGCATCCGCGGCGAGGCCGACCTGCGGCGCCCGGTCGTAGAAGTCGAACTGGACTCCCCCGGTCCACAGGAACTTCCGGTCTCCCGTGAGGCCGTCGTAGAAGAGGCGGGCCCCGTCCGGGATGGCGGCGTCCTCGCTGTGCACGAGCAGCACGGGCGCGGAAACCTTCGGAGCGAGCGCGACGGCGTCGAAGTCCAGCCACTCGGACCAGGCCATGACGGCATACCGGTTGGGCCACTGCGCGATCCCGCCGCGCTCCGGGTTGAGGTAGAAGTCGATGTCGAAGGGCATGGCCGCGTCCGGGTCACTTCCACTGACCACCGGCACATAGACGACCTCCCCGCTCTCCTCGTACCGCCGCCGCGCCGCGGCCGCCGCCGTCCTCTTCGCCTCGATGCCCTCGGCCCCGCCGTAGTTCTGCTCGCAGATACGCCGGTCGTGCAGCCACGGCGCCACCAGCGCCAGCGACCCCACCCGTGCGTCATCGGCGGCGAAGGCGCTCGCGTACATCGCCCCGGCGCACACCCCCAACGCGCCCAGTTGCCCGTCGGCCACCGCCGGTTGGGCGCTGAGGAAGTCCGCAGCCGCCCGGAGATCGCGGAGTTTCAGCTCCGCCGACTCGTAGTCACGGGGCTCGCCTTCGGACTCGCCGTAACCGGTGAAGTCGAAGGCCAGCGCCGCATAGCCGCGCCGCGCCAATTCCTCGGCGTACCGGTCGGCCATCTGCTCCTTGACGCTGGTCCACGTCCCGGCCACCACGACGCCCGCCACCGGACGGACCGCGCCGGCGCCGTCGGGGTCGGGGTCGGGCAGAAAGAGATGACCGGCGAGCTCGGCCGTATCGCTGATGAAGCGCACCTGTTCACACAGGGGCATAGCGGGGCTCCTCGGGAAAGGGGGATACGCGGATGCACGGACGCCCGGCATGCAGACGTCGACCAACCGCCAACGCCTCCACGCTGACATCCGGCGCCCCCTCGAACAACGCCCGATGTGTAAGCCCAGGTTGAGCAGAGCTAAACCACACCGCCGGACGGTGGTGGCGCATGCCCGTCGACGATTCGCTGCAGCGCCGCGACCTGACGCTCCAGGGCTTCGCGGCCCGCAGCACTGAGGTTCAGCCAAGTACGGGGGCGCTTGCCCACGTAGCCCTTCCGCACCTCCACGTAACCGTGCGAGGACAACGTCCCCACCTGCTTGGACAGTGCGGACGCCGACAGCCCCGCCGCCTCGCGCACCCAGCCGAACTCCGCCCACTCCGTACCGGCGAGCAACGACACGATCGACAGGCGGGTGGGCTCCAGCAGCACCGGGTCGAAGTCAGGACGAGCCATCGAGCGCCCCGGCCCGTCCACGTTCCCCGCCCGCGGCAAGAGAGGCCAGACCGCGCTGGAGACGGCTCCCGAAGAGGATCAGGACCGCGCCCAGCACGGCGCCGATGACCGTCCGGGCGTACGGGACGGACAGGTCCTGGTGCGGCACGAAGGCTGCGACCGCCCCGAGGACCACCACCGCCAGGATGGCCACCCTGCTCCACAGCGCGAACCGGGGCGAGACCGCGTCGTGCCGCACCCTGGTCGGCCGCCCCAGCACGGCGGAGCCGCGCCTGCTCCGCAGCAGCACCGCATAGGCGACGGCGATGGCGGCGAAGGCGATGTTCACCACGGACTCGACGCGCTGCCCGAAGAAGTCGGGCGCCGCGAGCAGAGCGAAGACGGCGAGGCCGAAGAGGACAGCCACCCAGCGCGAGTCCCGCGCCGAACCGAGGGCCTCCTCCCGTCGCCGTTGGACGTCCTGCAGGGCACGGGATGCCTCGGCCGGTGTGGGGTGTCGGGTCATGACGTCCTCCTTGGTGTTTTTCAACCGGAACTACTTTCCTAAGAGGAAAGTAGTTTCCTGGAAGGGAGTCGTCAAGTGGAGGACGGACGGGCCGTCAAGTGGCTCGCGGCCAGAAAGGGTTCGGCTCCCTGGGCCGGGGACGGCCCAGGGAGCTGTGATCTACCGGGACGCGCCGGGATAGACGGCGGTCGCACGGATCTCGACGAGAAGTCCCGGGCTGGCGAGGCCGCTGACACCGATCAGCGACCAGGTCGGGAAGGGCGCCTTGATGAGGCGCTGCTTGGCCTCACTGAAGCCGGGCAGGTGCTGGTGGATGTCGACGTGGTAGCTGGTCACATCGACGAGGGCGGTCAGGTCGAGGTTCTCCAGCCGGAGGATCTCCTCGATGCGCCGGATGGCGATCTCGGTCTGCTCCTCAATGGCGTCCGGGATGGTTCCGTCGGCGCGGCGGCCGATGGTTCCGGCGATGAACAGCAGGCCATCCGCGCGGACCGCGGCGGAATAGCCGAAGCGGGCGAAGGCGCCGGTGGTCTCTCCGAAGACTTCGGAGTCCTCGGGGACCTCGACGGTGTAGGTGGTCATGGCGATGAGTTCCCTTTTTCGTTGACTGGGCTTCGTTTCCGGCTCGGTCGTGGAGCCGGCGGGCTCAGTTGCCCCACCGGGAGGAACGGCAGGCATGTTCCAGCCGGGTCCGGCCGAAGAAGTCGCGTTCACGCAGGAGTTCGCCGGGAATGGAGTACCTGGGTGCGTTCTTCGGGTCCTTCGCTGCCTGCGCGACGATCGCGTCGGTCAGTGAGCGGACCATTTCCAGCCGTGGATAGGCGGTGTGGACGGCGTCGGCCTGCTCGTCGGTGACAGCGTCGACATGCCGGGCCCCCAGCGGGCCGCCGAAGTCGAGCGCGACGCCCTCCCGGACGAGTACGCAGAGCGTGCCGCGGCGTTCCGCGATGCCAGGAGAGGTGTGCAGGGCGATGGCCTGCCAGACCTGGTCGGCGTCGGCGGTGGACGTCCCCTGCTGCATGAGGAATTCGGCAGCCCGGTCGGCGCCTTCGACCTCGAAACGCTCACGGTGCGGGCCATCGGACGCAACGCCGAGGTCGTGCATCGCGCAGGCGGCGAACAGCAGGTCGTCGTCGTAGTCCCGGCCGGCGGCCAGGCCGAGGCGGGCGGCCACCAGTCTGGCGAACAGATAGGTGCGGGCGCTGTGGTTGAACACGGAGGGCGTGTGCACCGGCCGGATGAGTTTCACGACGGCGTCGGCAAGAGGTGTGCCGGGCAGTGTGATCAGGCCGGTGGCCGCCTCGTGGGGAGGTTCGGTCATGACTTCATCGTGGCCGCGCCCCCACCGACCCCGCGAGTGGCAAAAATCCCTGACTTCGATAGGATTTTGCCATGGCAGTGCATCGAGTCGCGGTCCTGGCGCTGGACGGGGTCACCCCGCTCGACCTGGCGATCCCGACGCAGATCTTCAACGCCCGGCCGGAAACGCCCTACGAGATGACCCTGTGCGCGCTCGGCGCGAAGGTGACCACCAGCGCAGGGTTCGCGCTGGTCGCCGGTGGGGACCTGGAGCAGGTGCGCGCCGCCGACACCGTGATCGTGCCGGGATTCGAGCCGGTCATCCGGCCTCCGGACGCCGTGCTCGCCGCGCTGGCCGAGGCCCGCGACCGTGGTCGGCGCGTGGTGTCGATCTGTACGGGAGCCTTCGCGCCGGCCGCGGCGGGCCTCCTGGACGGTCTGCACGCCACGACCCACTGGAAGCACATCGAGGAACTCGAACGGGACTTCCCCGCCGTCACGGTCGACCGCGACGTGCTGTATGTCGACGAGGGTGACGTCCTCACCTCGGCCGGGGTGTGCTGCGGCATCGACCTCTGCCTGCACATCGTGCGCCGTGACCTGGGAGCGGGGATCGCCAACGAGATCGCCCGCGCCCTTGTCGCCGCCCCGCACCGGGACGGCGGACAGGCTCAGTACGTACCCGCTCCGGTCGCGGTGGCCGGTGAAGCCTCCCTCTCCGCCACCCGGGGATGGGCCCTGCAACGACTCGAAGAGCCACTCACACTGCCGGCGCTCGCCCGCCACGCCGGCCTGTCGCAGCGCACCCTCATCCGCCGGTTCGCCGAAGAGACCGGCACGACCCCGCTGCGGTGGCTGCTCAACGCCCGGCTCGGCCGGGCACGGGAACTGCTGGAAACCACGGACCACCCGGTGGACCGGGTGGCGAGCGACTGCGGGCTGGGCACAGCCGCCAACCTGCGTCTGCACTTCCGCCGCGCACTCGACACCACGCCCACTGCCTACCGGCGCACCTTCTGGTACTCCAACCACCGCACACAGCAGCCACTTCCGTGACCGTGGACCCGGACCACGCCTTCGCCGGACTCACGCACGGTCGGCACAGAGACCTCGGCCGCACGCGGGCAACGCGTGCACCCCAAGCGTCACGTGTTCGGCCGCTCCGGTTTCCCTGCTCCGCAAGCGAGTCCCGCCATCCTGACCATCGCCTACTGGTAGTCGGGCAAGGCGAATCCGACTACGTATACGTCCTATGCCGGGCCGGCAGCGCACACGCCGACGTTCCGCCCGGCATCCGCTGACGATTATTCGCCACGAGCCGGTAGACCCCCCAGGCCGCCCATCGCACAGGGGGCAGGGTCAGCAACGCTCCCAACAACGGCCATCCACTGTGTGCATGCAGAAGCAGCTTGGCAACTGCCTGGCATCCGCCGTGCACCGCCCCTGCCGGTGTCACCCACAAGACTTCGTATTCAGCACGCTGCTGCGTGATACCAAGCGCCCCCAGATCTGCAAACTGCCACGGTGTGGTCGCGCAACGGGGGCGGAGACGCCGCTCGGCGAACTTCACCGAGTTGGCACAGAAACCGCAGTCCCCGTCATAGACAAGTACAGCTTGCATCTGCATTTTCTCCTCGTCGCGGATGAGCCGATTGCTGCGACCACGCAGGGGCTTTCAGGGGCGGCCGCGTACGAGGGATCCAGGGCCGGCCTGCTTGGGCACCACACCTTCCCCTGCCTCCGTGCCTGGCGCGGTGCGCGGCGCACTCTGCCGCCGCAAGACCCGTCGGCACAGGTCTGGCACCGCGACGTAGAAGCGATCCGGCAGGAATGCAGCGTCTGCGATGATCATCGCGCCGGAGAACAGCGGCAGCCCCATGAGTACTGCGATACCGATGTGCATGCAAAGCAGCATGGTCAGAACCGGGTACTTCAACTTGCCGAAGAGGACGAAGGGGAAGGCGACTTGGAGAAGCACGGTCAGATAGCCGGCCACCGCGATGGTGACCTGCTGACCGTCTACCCAGTGGGAGAGCCCAGGCCATGGCTGGAAGAGCCCGAGGTTCAGCACATAGTGCAGCGCGGTTCCGGCACCCCAGGTTCCGCCCTGTGCCTTGTACAGACCGGCCGCGCCGTAGAGGAAGCAGACCTGGACCGCGATCACGAGGAGACCACAGTTGTGCACGGCCGTGACCAAGGTCTTCCGTGCCTCGCGTAGTTGTAGTGCGACGTCGGACCGCCATCGGCCGGGCTCCCTCCTGGTGGGCCTGCGCCGGGCCCGTCTGGCGTCCAGGGACCAGCGGCGTCCGCATGCGGTGAAGACGAGGTAGAGCGCCATCAGGAGGACGAGGTTGTCGCCTCCGTCCGTCATGAAGATCGCCCTCGCGTGGAACGATGTGACGACGGCAGCGAAGAGCACGGACACGGCACGGGTCCGCCAGCCCAGCATGAACAAGGCGCAGACAACGAGTGCCGCCGCGTAACAGATCTCGAAGTAGGCGCGGCTGTCCGACAGGGTGAGCACACTGGCCCACCCGGTCTGGGCGAAGAGCTGCCGCGCGAGCGTGGGCGTCCACGGTGAATCGGGACCCCAGATCTCGTCGCGGTGCGGGAACTCGCGCAGCAGGAAGACGAGATAGAGCAGGCCGTATCCGACTCGAAGCACCGACACCGCGTAGAGCGAGAGAGGGCGTCCGGTCAGGAGCGCCCACGCACCGTGTGCGGGATCGGTCAGCCGTCCGAGCAGCCGCCGGCCGGTCGTCCCGTCCTGGGCTGCCGAGGGCCGGATCATGTCATTTCCCGTCGGAGACATCGGAGGCCACCTTCCACCAGGGCAGACGCCGTGTTTCGGCATTCGCGGACGTGGCACGGCGGTCACTGCCCGCGGTACCTGAAGCGGCAATGGGCCGGGTGACCACCCGGAGCTGGATGAACTCGAACGCTTTGCCGTCCCGGTCGGTCATCCGGTCGGCGGCGATGTTGCGCAGGTACTGCCGCATCATCTCGGCCCGGGGCGAGTGCGAGCTGTCGTCTCCACCGTGCAGTTCGACGTAGGACGTCCAGGAACGGCGCAGCAGGTTCTGCGAGGTGTGGCTCGGAAAGACGTTGTGCTTGACGGCAGACTCGTCCATGGCGGTCAGATCGACCCAGGGACTGACCTGGACCGACCCGTCCCGGGCCGTGTGTGCGGTCCGCGCGGAGATCGTCCGGTTGACGGAGTCCGGGTCCGGGGCGAACAGCCGCCAGTTCTGTTCGAAGAGGGGGTAGATCCAGGCGTTCACCTGTCGGCTGTAGCGCTGTGAGACGACGTTCGAGGGCGCCACGTGCAGAAACACCATGACGACATGCATCAGGGCCGTGACGAGACAGAGGACCACAGCGGTGTTCAACGTTCCCCGCACCACCCGTTGGGCTCTGGGCGGCCTGTGGATTTCGCCTTGCTCTTCCTCTTCTCCGTGCGTGTGGTCTATGACCAGCCCCGGGCCGGTGGTCTGCCCTCGCATGTGCCCTTGCTCTGATTCGATTCCGCCCAGCACTGCTCGCCCTGTTCTTCTTGTCGTGCGTCTCGTGGAAGCGCGTGGCGGGGCCAGGAGGAGATGCCCCACCACGCGCCGTTAAGTTGGCAGCGCGCGAGCCGCCGCTGCCAACTAGCCTTCGTAGGCGCCGTGCTGCTCGGGCTTGTCGCCGTAGCCGCCGTGCTGCTCGGGCTTGTTGCCGTAGCCGCCGTTGTCGTCGCCGTAGCCGCCGTGGTCGTGGCCGGGCTTGCCGCCGTGGTCGTCGCCGTAGCCGCCGTGGTCGTGGCCGGGCTTGCCGCCATGGTCATGGCCGGGCTTGCCGCCGTGGTCGTGGCCGGGCTTGCCGCCGTGTCCGCCGCCCGTGGTGTTGCCGCCGTTTCCGCCACCCGTGGTGTTGCCGGCGTTTCCGCCACCCGTGGTGTTACCGGCGACGTTCCCTGAGGTGTTGCCTGCGATGTTCCCGGTGGTGCTCCCGGTGGTGCCACCGCCCGTTCCGCCGATGGTGCCGCCGGTCAGGGCTCCGCCCAGCACGCCGCCCAGCACTCCACCCGTGGAAGTGCCGCCCGTCGTACCGCCGGTCAGAACTCCGCCCAGTACGCCGCCCAGCACTCCGGCCGTGGTGCCAGTGGTAGTGCCGCCCGTCGTGGTACCGGTCGTCGTCCCAGTCGTCGTCCCGGTCGTCGTCCCGCCCGTGGTTCCGGTGGAGCAGGCGGGCCGCGTGATGCGGTTGGTGTCCAGGGTGACCGAGCCGTTACGTGCGAGCGCCCGGCCGTCGATGCTGGCGCCGGTGGTGGCTCCGATCGAGGTCAGGGCCAGGATGTTGCCCACGAAGGTCGAGTTGGTGCCGAGCGTGGCCGAACTGCCGATCTCCCAGAACACGTTGCACGGTGACGCGCCGTTGATGAGTGCGACGCGGCTGGCGGACGCCGTCGTCAGCCCCGAGCCGACCTGGAAGACCCAGACCGCGTTGGGGTCGCCCTGAGCGTCGAGGGTGAGCGTCCCGGTGAGGCCCAGGGTCGAGGAGGCGGTGTAGACGCCGGGTACCAGCGTCAGCCCTCCGGCGTCCGGCGGAAGCGCGGCGTCCGTTGCCTGACCCGCTGCGTTGTTGAACGCCGCGACCAGGTCGGACTTGGCCTGGAGCGCGACGGCGTCCGCCGAGTGCTGGGCCCCGTTCACGATTCCCGGCGGGAATCCACTGATGGCCGTTCCAGGGCTGACCCCGATATCCCCAGTGATCACGGAAGGGCCGGTGTTGGTGATCGATTGACCCGCCAGCACGGCGAAGCTGTCCGCCGTACCCAGCGGCACGGGAGTGGCGGTGGCGAACGCCTGGGCCGGCGCCACAGCCACCATCCCGGCGGCAACAACCGCCGTGAATGTTCCCGTGAGCCAGGCCGAAACAGTGCGCCGTCGTGGAGCCTCAGTAGATCTGAGCTTCATCAGAAACCGATTTCTGTTTGAGCGGCGGCGACTTCCGAGCCTTTCAGGGTTTCCCGGAAGCCGTCGTATGTCGCCCGCATATTACACATCGAAGGGGTCGCGGAATTTAAAAGATTGGAGCGAGTCCAGGCTTCTTCAGGCATTTCGCGAGGAGTTATAGAAATCAGATAACACCAAGCTTCAGACCTTCGCGACGATCCTAGACGATGCAGAATCGTCTCTTCTTGACGCAGAATTGTTTCTTCTTAATGGCAGAATTGTTTCTTCGGAAGTGAGTTCCCCGGTAACGGAAACCGAATATGGAAATGATGCATCAAGCGTTCCCCTGTCAGAAATCAGCCGCACGACTGCGCGGCGGCCGACCGGCGCGCCGACGGTGCCAGGCGGGCGGCGGCCCAGCCCGCGAGGGCGAGCCCGGTCGCGGCCAGGGGCGAGCGCAGTCGCCCGGTCCGCCGGCAGTGGCTTCGGGTCGAGCCGGGTATCTGCTCGACGAACGTGCGGCGTCCGCACTCGGCGTTCCGGGAAGTGACACGACGGATCCGTAACTCAAGTACTACGGATTGCCCCGCGCTCGGCACATCAGCGGGAACCGCAGCAGGAGCCATGAACCCGATCGGACCACGTCCCGCACCCCGGACGCGAGGCACCTGCGGCAAAGCACCCGCACATCAACACGCAATCGCGATGTTCACGTCCACCGACATCACCGCGATGTTCGTGATCGACGGGAACAGCAACTCCAGCCGGGCAAGTCCTCTTTCACAGCCCGAGCTGTCAGGGCAGTCACTCCTGACACTGCCCGTTTGCGGCAACTTCCCGAGATGCCTCCGGCAGTTCAGCCGTGACTCGCAGGGCCCGGACCACACAACCTGAGCCAGAACCACGGATCGTGGACAAAGCAACCTGCCACGATCGGCTGAGCCCGTCGACAGCCGCGTGGCCCGCGCACGACATCCCCGCCGCATTCACTGGTGGTGCAGACGATCCGGCGAATCTCGGTGTGGAACCGAAGGAGGTACCGAACCGAAGGAGGTACCGAACCGAAGGAGGTACCGAACCGAAGGACCGGTGTGAACTCCTCCCAAGCGTTCTCCCACGGCCTGATGATCGCCGGGTATTTCTTGCCCCAGAATTCGGCGAACGCGGCGAACCGTTCCAGGGCGGTGTCTTCGGTCGGCGCCGTGTAGATGGGTTTGAGGGCTTTGGCGATCTCGTCCCCATCCTGGCAGGCCGCAAGGCGGAAGGCGTTCCGCAGGAGATGCACGGCTGAAGGTGCACCGCATTCTGTCGCGGGCTCTGAAGATTGCACACCGGTGCCGGATGATCGTGGAAAACGACGCCACCCTTGTGGATCCACCAGCCGTGGATGAGACCGAGGCGACCCTCTTCACCATGGAGGAGGCCAAAGCGTTTTACGGCACCGATCAAGTGGCCCTGCAGGCGGTTGCGGACGGACAGAATGCCGATTGCGGCGAGGGGTACCCATGCGGCTGCCCCGGTTTCGATCACGGTGGGGAACACGGCCCCCGAGTAGGCACGGAAGAGGTAGCGAAAGCCGACCTTGATGCGAGGGCCGTATTCGGGCTCGGCTCTGGTGACGTCGACCAGGAAGGGGCCCTCGCTGCCGGGTTCGGTCCAGAGGTCGCGGATCTCGGCGGGATAGCCGTGGATGTAGCGCGAGAGTTCCTTGACGATCTGGTCGTCTCCGACGCTCACGGGGTATCCCGTGTGTTCCGGCGGGTGTAGATCCCCAGAAGCCTCTGCGTGAGGCCGCGTCCTTGAGGTTGGCGAAGACACCGAAGGACGGGGTCTCCGGGGTCGGCCGGTTCTTGTAGTCGAGGAGCCCGTATCCCTTGCGCAGCAGCGCCCGCAGCCCAGGAGCGCGGCCAACGCCCGCTTGGTGAGTCCGGCTTCGCTCCGGATGTCGCGCAGGCGTTGGCCAAGGGCCTTGCGTGCTTCCTGGACGCTCGAAGATGGCGAGGTCATGTCGCTGAGACGGTGCTGATCGCCGTGCCAGAGCCGGAACTCGGCGTGTGGCGTGCGGCCTGCGGCGTGGCACGCTGCCACACGGCCTCGAAGGCCGCTTCCCAGAGCTTCGCCAAGTCCGGTGCTTCGCTGAGCTCCAACTCCAGCTCCACGTTCCCGCCCTCACCGTCGAGATGGTTGACGAGTACGACGCGGGAGTCAAACAGCCAGAAGTCGTTCCCGGGCAGAGCGATGTCGGTGGCTTTCCGGCGGCTCAGCCACCGCACCTGCTCACCGGCGGCGATCCGTCCGGGGAAATCTCGTTGATCAATCCCTCGACCAGCGTCTTGATCTCGTCGCGGATGGGGCGCACGGCTGCGACGCCCTGTCCGGCCGGGTCTTCGAGCTGCCAGTCGACGTAGCGCTTGCCGGGGAAGACGGGGCAGGTGTCACCGCATCCCATCGTGATACAGACGTCCGACTCCTTGACCGCATCGACGGTGAGGATTTTCGGGGTCTCGGCAGAGATGTCGATACCGACCTCGGCCATCGCCTCGACGGCAGCAGGGTTCACCGCATCGCCGGGATGGGACCCGGCCGAGCGAACCTCGACGCGGTCTCCCGCGAGATGGGTCAGCCAGGCGGCTGCCATTTGGGAGCGACCCGCGTTGTGGACGCAGACGAACAGGACGGACGGCTTGCCAGGAGTCTCAGGCATGGGGGCTCTCTCGTCTCACGATGGCACCAGCCACCACTGACATCAGCGCATGCTGGCATCAGCAGGCACTGATGTGAGAGTATCAGCGCATGCTGACTTCAGTCGATCCTGATGTGATCCGGGTGCTGGGCGATCCGCTCCGCCTTCGGATCGTGGCCCTGCTGGCGCGGGAGACGCTCTGCATGACACACCTGGTCGAGGAGACAGGTGCGAAGCAGACCAACCTGTCCAACCACATGAAGGTGCTGCGCGAGGCCGGCTTGGTGGAGACCGAACCCTGCGGGCGGTTCGTCTACTACAAGCTCCGCCCCGAGGTCCTGGCCGGCCTGTCCGAGCAGTTCGCCGACCTGGCTGCCTCTGCTCGTACTGCCGTCGCGAACAAGAGGGCCTGTCCGTGACCTCCGCTGAACCGACCACCACCGCACCGCCCCAGGGGGACGGCGACGGCTCGATCGTCGCCAAGCTCTCCACGCTCGACCGTTTCCTGGCCGTGTGGATCCTCATCGCCATGGCGCTCGGGCTGGGCCTGGGGCGCCTGATCCCCGGCCTGAACGACGCACTGGCCAAGGTCGAGATCGGCGGAGTCTCGCTGCCTATCGCCGTCGGCCTGCTGATCATGATGTACCCGGTCCTGGCGAAGGTCCGCTACAACAAGCTGGATTCGGTCACCGGCGACAAGAAGCTCATGGTGTCCTCGCTGGTCATCAACTGGATCGTGGGCCCGGCCGTGATGTTCGCGCTGGCCTGGATCTTCCTGCCGGACCTGCCGGAGTACCGCACCGGCCTGATCATCGTCGGCCTGGCCCGCTGCATCGCCATGGTCATCATCTGGAACGACCTGGCCTGCGGCGACCGTGAAGCGGCCGCCGTCCTCGTCGCCCTCAACTCCGTCTTCCAGGTCATCGCCTTCGGCCTGCTCGGCTGGCTCTACCTCGACCTGCTCCCCAAGTGGCTGGGCCTGGGCGACGGCCAGAGCCTCGACATCTCCCCCTGGAAGATCGCCCTGAACGTCGTCATCTTCCTCGGCGTCCCGCTCCTCGCCGGGTTCCTCACCCGCACACTCGGTGAGAAGAAGATGGGCCGCGAGCGCTACGAGACAGAGTTCCTGCCGAAGATCGGCCCCTGGGCGCTGTACGGGCTGCTCTTCACCATCGTGATCCTCTTCGCCCTCCAGGGAAAGACGATCATCTCGCAGCCGCTGGACGTCGTACGGATCGCAGCTCCGCTGCTCGTCTACTTCGGGATCATGTTCTTCGGCACCTTCCTCCTCGGGAAGGGCCTGGGACTGGCCTACGACCGCACCGCGACGCTGGCGTTCACCGCGGCGGGCAACAACTTCGAGCTGGCCATCGCGGTCGCCATCGCCACCTTCGGCGTCGCCTCCGGCCAGGCCCTCTCCGGCGTGGTCGGCCCGCTCATCGAGGTGCCCGTGCTGATCGGCCTGGTCTACGTCGCACTCGCCTGGCGCAAGAAGTTCGCTGCCGACGCGGTGACGGCGGCCCCGTGACACGCACGGTGGACGTGGTGGTGATCGGCGGCGGGCAGGCAGAACTCGCCGCCGGCTACCACCTGCGCCGCAAGAAACTCGACTTCATCATCCTCGATGCCCAGAACGAGCCGGGCGGCGCCTGGCCTGTCCGGGCTCCGCCTCGCCCTGGACGAGCGTCTCCAGGCCCCCGCTGAGCTCGCCCCGCTGATCGACCCGAACCAGCATTCCTGCGGCAGCGTCCACCCGCACGGCCACCGCGAACTGTCCCACCCCGAGACGGGGATCTACCTCGTCGGGATGAAGTCCTACGGCCGCGCCCCCACCTTTCTCGCGATGACCGGCTACGAGCAGGCCCGCTCCGTCACCGCCGCCATCGCGGGCGACACCGAATCCGCCGACCGCGTCGAACTCGCCCTCCCCGGAACGGGAGTCCGCGGCGGCGCCGGACTGTTCGACGAACCGGCCGCCGACCAGGCGAACGGAGGCGGCTGCTGCGCTCCGACGCCCACTCTGGTGCAGATCTGCGCTTCCGCGCCTGACACTGCCGTGGACGCCGACGAGCCGACCCCGTCCGGTGGCTGCTGCGCCTGACCAGCTGAGGTGGTGAGGGTATGCCGCAGGCCCGACCGGAGTCTCCGGTCGGGCCTGCGGCCATGTGCGGGATCAGGGACTGCGCCGCCGGGCGGCACAGGTCATCGGCCGGTTCGGCGGGTGCTCATCAAGGCGACGCTCCGCGCGTTCCCTCACGCGAGCGCTTCCACGGCGCCCCCGTCGTGCGGACCGTCGCGCCCCGAACATAAAAAACCCCAAGTCACGGGCTACGCGACCTGGGGTCCCACAGAGCCCCCTATCGGATTCGAACCGATGACCTACGCATTACAAGTGCGTTGCTCTGGCCAGCTGAGCTAAGGAGGCGTGTCGGAGCATTCTAACCGCAGTGCGGGCGTGACCTCGTCGGGAATTTGCCCGGCCCCGAACTACTGACAGACCGCAAACCGCCAGGTAGCGTCTCGTTGCAGTTCACCCGTGTGGACTACACCACTCACCTTTACTCGGATCGTCCGGCACGTTCCTGCCGGTGAAGGAGCGCACACCCATGGCAACAGTCACGTTCGACAAGGCCACCCGGATATACCCCGGATCCACCAAGCCCGCCGTGGACGCGCTGGAGATCGATGTCGAGGACGGCGAGTTCCTCGTCCTCGTCGGTCCTTCCGGCTGCGGCAAGTCGACCTCCCTGCGGATGCTCGCGGGTCTTGAGGACGTCAACGGCGGCGCGATCCGCATCGGTGAGCGTGACGTCACGCACCTTCCGCCGAAGGACCGCGACATCGCGATGGTGTTCCAGAACTACGCGCTGTACCCGCACATGACCGTCGCGGACAACATGGGCTTCGCGCTCAAGATCGCCGGGATCAACAAGACCGAGATCCGCGCCAAGGTCGAAGAGGCCGCGAAGATCCTCGACCTCACGGACTACCTGGACCGCAAGCCGAAGGCGCTCTCCGGTGGTCAGCGCCAGCGTGTCGCGATGGGCCGCGCCATCGTCCGTGAGCCGCAGGTCTTCCTCATGGACGAGCCGCTGTCGAACCTCGACGCCAAGCTCCGCGTCTCGACCCGTACGCAGATCGCGTCGCTCCAGCGCCGCCTCGGCATCACCACCGTCTACGTCACCCACGACCAGGTCGAGGCCATGACCATGGGCGACCGCGTCGTGGTGCTCAAGGACGGTCTGCTCCAGCAGATCGACTCCCCGCGCAACATGTACGACCGCCCCAACAACCTCTTCGTCGCCGGCTTCATCGGCTCCCCGGCCATGAACCTGGTCGAGGTCCCGATCACCGACGGCGGTGTGAAGTTCGGCAACAGCGTCGTCCCGGTCTCCCGTGAGGCGCTCGCCGCCGCGGCCGACAAGGGCGACACCACGGTCACGGTCGGCGTCCGTCCCGAGCACTTCGAGGTCGTCGAGCACGACGAGGTCCCGAAGTCGCTCGCCAAGGACAGCGCCGACGCCCCGGCCGGTCTGGCCGTCGCCGTCAACGTCGTCGAGGAACTCGGCGCCGACGGTTACGTCTACGGCTCCGCCGAGGTCAACGGCGTGGACAAGGACCTCGTGGTCCGTGTCAACGGCCGCAAGGTCCCGGACAAGGGCACCAAGCTCCACGTCGTCCCGCGCACCGGCGAGATCCACGTCTTCTCGACCTCGACCGGCGAGCGCCTCAGCGACTGAGACTCTCCTCGGCGACTGACGGATCACCCACGCGCTGCGGCCCCGCCCTCCCTCACCCGGAGGTGCGGGGCCGCAGCGCGTTCCCGGTAAACACCCCGGCAGAGCGGGCATTTCACAGCGGTCCGTCAACACCTGATTCGAAAAGCAAACTCGAACCATCCCCCGCACGAGTGACTAAATGTCGCCAAATCATCACCGCCCGCTACGCTCCACAGCGTGACCCACACAGCCCGCCGAATCGGCCGAACTCTCGCACTCGTCCTGCCCGTCGTCCTGGTTCTCTCCGGGACGCTCGCGGTCACCCGCGTCCCGTGGGCAGGCACCTCCAACGGCTCGCAGATGCTGACCGCCTCCACCAAGGAGGTGTCGGTGCGCGCCAAGACCCGTACCCCGCAGGACATTCTGCGCGACAAGCTCCTCACCGAGCTCCAGGAGAAGGATCCGGGTAAGGCGCTCACACACCTCCAGCGCGAGGTCGAGAGCCGGCCGTCCCTGGCGAGCCACTGCATGTCGATCGCCCGCTCGCTGGGCCGTGCCGCCGTCGAGCGGTACGGGCCGACGCGCGCCCAGTCGTTCTCCCGCCCGGTCTGCGACACCTCCTTCGCGTACGGAGTCGCGCACCAGCACTGACTCCACCCACACCCGGGTACGGCTCGGTCCGTACGAATCGGTCCGTACGAATCGGTCAAGTACGGACGTCCGCCCGGTACCGACGTCGGCTGAGCACCGACGTGATGAGGCGCACCAGGTCGTAGGGTGCGCCTCATGACGACGACCGCTGATCCTCACGCACACGCGCTGCCCACGCAGGCCGTGGTTCTGGCGGGCGGCCAGGGCTCCCGGCTGCGCCCGTACACCGACGACCGGCCCAAGCCGATGGTCGAGATCCCGGGCACCGGCACGCCGATCATCGGCCATCAGCTGGCCTGGCTGGCATCCGAAGGTGTCACCGACGCCGTCATCTCCTGCGGCCATCTCGCCGAAGTGCTCCAGGAGTGGCTGGATTCCACCGAGTTGCCCCTGCGGGTCACGACCGTCGTCGAGTCCGAACCGCTCGGCCGCGGCGGTGGTCTCAAATACGCCGCCGCACATCTGCCCCACCCCGACCAGCCCTGGTACGCGACGAACGGTGACATCTGGACGCGCTTCTCCCTGCGCGAGATGGCCGCCTTCCACACCGAGCGCGATGCCGTCGCCACGCTCGCTCTCGCCCGGCCCCGGATCCCGTGGGGCGCGGTCGAGACGGACCAGTTCGGGCATGTGCTGGACTTCATCGAGTCGCCCCCGTCGCCGTACCTCATCAACGCGGGCATCTACGTCTTCTCCGCGGGCTTCACGTCCCTTCTCCCGGACCGCGGCGACCACGAGCGGTCGACGTTCCCCCGGCTCGCCCGCGAGCGCAGGCTGGCCGGCTACCCGCTTCCGCACGGTGCGTACTGGCGGGCCATCGACACCGCCAAGGACCTCACCGAGGCAGCGAAAGAGCTCGGCAGCCACAACAGCCCCAACTGAGCTGCCGGGCCCGGCAATCCCCCGTACCGCGCCCGCCCGAACAGACACGGAGACAGCCACAGGTAAGGGGCGACCGCCTTTGCGATCGCCCCTTACTTACGCCTCCGTCAGCCGAGAAGGCCGCCGATCGGGTTCTTGTTGCTTCCCCCGCCGGACGAACTGCCTCCCGAGCCACCGCCCGACGTACCGGAGCCGCCACTGGCGCTGCCCCCGCCGGTGCTCGTCCCGCCCGACGCCGTGGGGCCCGCGCTGGTCGCTGCCGGGGGCGGCGGAGCCTGCTGCTGCTGTTGCTGCGGCTGCTGCTGGCCGGTGCCCTGAGTCGCGCTGGGCTGGTGCCGGCCCGTGGAGCCGACGGTCGCGCTCTCCCGGACCGTGCCCGGCGTCGACGACTTCGCCGAGGGATGTGCGGCGCCGCTCGCGGACGGTGCGGGCGCCCGCGACGTGCGCTGCTGCGACGGGCTGCCCGATGCGCCGGGCTCCTGCGGCAGCGGCTGTCCCGGCAGCCGGTTGGTGGGATCGGTGTTCGGACCCGGTACGGTCACGACCTCGGCGGAGCGCACGGCGCCGCCCAGCACCGCGCCGATGATCAGCGTCAGCCCCACGACCACCGAGGCGACGACGGCGCCGCGCCGCAGCACCCGTCGCCGCAGCTCGGCGAGTTCGGAGCGCGGACCGAGCGTGCGCCAGGCCTCGCCCGCGAGGCGGCTGTCGATCGAGTAGACCGGCGCGCCCGCGATGATCAGCGGCGACCAGGCGGCGAGGTAGATGATGTCCGGCGCGTCGTACACCGGGACGGTCCGCCAGCTGACCGTGACGACGAGCGCCGCGGAGAGCAGCGCGCCGAGGACCCCCGCGACCCGCTGCCAGAGTCCGAGTACGGTCAGCACCCCGACCACGACCTGCAGGAACGCGATGGTCAGCCCGGCGCCCACCGGATGCGACAGCGCGAAGTCACGGAGCGGGCTCGCCAGGGCCCAAGGATGCAGCGAGTGCAGCCACTTGACCATGGAGCCGCGTTCGCCGCCGTCGAAGTAGACGGGGTCGCAGAGCTTGCCCATGCCGGCGTACATCGAGATGAACCCGAGGAACACGCGGAGCGGGAGCAGCACCACGCCGAGGTTCATCCGGCGGTCGGGGTAGTAGGCGTGGCGGACGCCGTCCGAGCCGGACCGCTCGGTGTCCGTGCGGTTTCCGCTGCCGTCGGGGCCGTAGCCGAGGCCGTCGTCGAACGCGTCGTCGGCATCGTCACCGGTATCCGCGTACGGGCCGCCGGAGTAGCGCTCCTGCTCGTCGTACGCGCCGACGGCCCCGCGCATCCGGGGCAGCAACTGCGTGCCGGGGCCCTCTCCCCCGGGGCCGCGGCGCGGGGGGCCGTCCGCGCCGTCGACGTCGATACGGGGGATGACCTGGGTGGCTCCCGCGTCGTGGCCGGACGCGTAACCGACCTCCTGGACGCCGGAGTTCCGCACGGCCTGGAGAAGTCTGATGGCCCCGGTGTCGTCGGGGGCGGACTTCCCACTCCACACGACAGGCGCCCGGCGCCGCCCGCCCGCGCCGGAAGCCGCGGGGATCCTTGCCGTGTCCTTCAGGCCCGAACCGGCGGGCCGCAGAATCGAGTTCGGTGCGAGCTGCACCCGGAAGCTGGCGTGGTTGACGACGACCTGTGCGGGATCGCACGGCACCTTGACCATGCTCAGCGCGGGCAGGTCGTCGAACCCGGGTGTTCTGGTGTCCACGCTCATCTAACCGAGTGACACAGGTTTAGGACACTGCCTTGACACTCCGGATCTGTCCGCGACCCGTCAACAGGCGTTACCCGTAAGGCGAAGCGCCACCCGGCCGAGCGCCCGGCGGACCGCCCCTGCACTCAGGTACGGAGCCCCCACCAGCCGCAACAGCAGCCCCCTCCCGACAGCAGCCCACCCGGGCAGCCCACCCGGGACAACAGCGGCGACAACAGCGGCGGCAGCCACAACGGCCCGGTGCGCACCGTCCGTCGTGACGGACGATGCGCACCGGGCCGCGTTCTGGCTCTTCCCCGCTTGCGGTTCCGCTTGCGGTTCCGGTCCCGCTTCCGGTCCCGGATCAGGCCCGGCGGCGCGCCGCCTCGTACAGGACGATGCCCGCTGCCACACCCGCGTTCAGCGACTCCGCGCCGCCCGGCATCGGGATCCGCACCCGGTAGTCGCAGGTCTCGCCGACGAGCCGGCCGAGGCCCTTGCCCTCGCTGCCGATGACGATGACGACCGGGCCGCCCAGCGCCTCCAGGTCCTGCACCTCGTGCTCGCCGTCCGCCGCGAGGCCGACGACCGTGATGCCGGCCTTCTGGTAGCCCTCCAGCGCCCGCGTCAGGTTGGTGACCCGGGAGACCGGCGTACGCGCGGCCGTGCCCGCGGACGACTTCCAGGCGCCCGCCGTCATCCCGGCCGCCCGGCGCTCCGGGACGACCACGCCGTGGCCGCCGAACGCCGAGACCGAACGGACGATCGCGCCCAGGTTCCGCGGGTCGGTCACCCCGTCGAGGGCGACGATCAGCGGGTCCTCGTTGGCGTCGTACGCGGCGGATGTGAGGTCCTCGGGGTGCGCGTACTCGTACGGCGGGACCTGGAGGACGAGGCCCTGGTGGTTCAGGCCGTTCGTCATCCGGTCCAGCTCCGGGCGCGGGGCCTCCATCAGGTTGATGTTGCCGCGCTGCCCGGCGAGCTGGAGCGCCTCACGCACCCGCTCGTCGTTGTCGATGTACTGCTGTACGTACAGGGTCACCGCCGGGACGCCGTCGCGCAGCGCCTCGAAGACCGGGTTGCGGCCGACGACCATCTCGGACGTGCCCTTGACCCCGCCCCGGCGCGGCGCCGGGCGGCGGGCCGCGGCCTGCCGCGCCTGGGCGCCGGCGATGCGGTTCTTCTTGTGCCCCTTGCGTTCGGACGCGGGCGGCGTCGGCCCCTTCCCCTCCAGGCCGCGGCGTCGCTGGCCCCCGCTGCCGACCTGCGCGCCCTTCTTGTTGGACGTGCGGCGGTTCCTGCGCTGGCTGTTCCCGGCCATGACCTACCTGTTTCTCTGCTGCTCAGTACGTACTACGTATAGGAAAGTGTGCCGCGAACGGCGGCGCGGCGCTCACCGCGGGCGTCACGGCGGGCATCACCGCGGGCCGAGAGTCCACCGGGGACCGTTCTGCCCGTCCTCGATGACCAGGCCGGACTGCTGGAGCTGGTCGCGGATCGAGTCCGCGGTGGCCCAGTCCTTGCGGGACCTGGCGGCCTCCCGCTGTTCGAGCACGAGCCGGACGAGCGTGTCCACCGCCCCGTGCAGGTCCTCGCCGCGGTCCCCCTCGCCCGCCCACTGCTCGTCGAGCGGGTCGAGACCGAGGACACCGAGCATCGCCCGTACCTCGGCCAGTCTGGCGACGGCGGCTTCCTTGTCGTCGGCGGCCAGCGCGGAGTTGCCCTGGCGGACCGTGGTGTGCACGATCGCGAGCGCCTGCGGCACACCCATGTCGTCGTCCATCGCCTCGGCGAAGGCGAGCGGCACCTCGGCGGCCGGGGCGACCGGACCGCCGGCCTTCTCGATGACCCGCTGGACGAATCCCTCGATACGGGCGAAGGCCGACTCGGCCTCCCGCAGTGCCTCCTCGCTGTACTCGATCATCGACCGGTAGTGCGGGGTTCCCAGGTAGTAGCGCAGGACGATGGGGCGCCACTGCTTGACCATCTCGCTGACCAGCACGGAGTTGCCCAGCGACTTGGACATCTTCTCGCCGCTCATGGTGACCCAGGCGTTGTGCATCCAGTACGCGGCGAAGTCGTCGCCGTACGCCTTGGACTGCGCGATCTCGTTCTCGTGGTGCGGGAAGATCAGGTCGATCCCGCCGCCGTGGATGTCGAAGGCGCGGCCCAGGTACTTGTGCGCCATAGCGGAGCACTCCAGGTGCCAGCCGGGCCGGCCGGGACCCCACGGGGTCTCCCAGGAGGGCTCGCCGGGCTTGACGGCCTTCCACATGGCGAAGTCACGCGGGTCGCGCTTGCCGGTCACACCGTCCTCGGCGGGCTGGCGCAGCCCGTCCAGGTCCTGGTTGGAGAGCTGGAGATAGCCGTCGTACGAGCGCACGTCGAAGTAGACGTTGCCGTCGGCCTCGTAGGCGTGGCCGCGCTCGATGAGGACGCGCATCATCTCGATCATCTCGGTCACGTGACCGGTGGCACGCGGCTCGTAGGTGACCGGCAGGCAGCCGAGCACGTCGTACCCGGTGTTGAACGCGCGCTCGTTCTCGTAGCCGATCGACCACCAGGGGCGGTTCTGCTCCGCCGCCTTCTTGATGATCTTGTCGTCGATGTCCGTGACGTTCCGGATGAACGTGACGTCATAGCCGCGGTACGCGAACCAGCGGCGCATGATGTCGAAATTCAGCCCGGACCTGATGTGCCCGATGTGCGGGGCCGCCTGCACCGTGGCGCCGCAGAGGTAGATCGAGACACAGCCCGCGGTGAGCGGGACGAAGTCGCGGATCTGCCGGGCGCTGGTGTCGTACAGACGAATAGTCACTGCACCAGGGTAGTGGCCCCATACCAGTGCCCCGCGACCCTTTGGCCGACGGGGCAGGGAAGTGTGACGCAACAGTGCCCCGGAGCGCCCGTCCGGCAGCCGGTGAACAGCCGCTGAACGGGCGCTCGGGCGGGCACTTCCCCGGGAATCAGGCCCTTCTCCCCCGGGACCCGGGCGTCAGATGCGGCCGACGACCTTGCGCGGGGTGATCCTGACGACGACCCGAGGGGCGTCGTTGGCGGAGTCCGGGTTGAACTCGGCGTACGGCTTGCCCTGGTACTTCAGCGACAGCTCGTCGATCAGGTCCTGGCCGCCTTCGGTGGTGAGCGTCGCGGTGCCCCGGATCTCGGCGTACGAGTAGGGGGCGTCGGCGGGCTGCACCAGCACCGTGACCCGGGGGTCGCGGCGGAGATTCTTCTCCTTGCGGCGGTCGACCGTGGTCGAGATCAGGACATCGTCACCGTCCCGCTTCACCCAGACCGGGCTCACCTGGGGGCTGCCGTCGGGCTGGATGGTGGCGATGTTGACGAAGACGGGGCTGTCGAGGAGTTCCTTGAGCTTGTCGCTGAGTACGGCAGACACGGGCTTGGCCTCCGGTTCGCTGAACAGGGTGCGGAAGAGGGCGTGCGGAAGAGCTTGCGCCCCCATCCCTACCCCAAACAGCGCGGCCCTGTCCCGGCTTCCCGCCCGCGCCGCGCGGATCCACGGACCAGGGCCGGTCGTTACGTACGCACCACCAGGACGGTCGTTACGTACGCACCACCAGGGCCGTCGTTACGTACGTACCACCAGGGCCGTCGCGATGGCCGCCAGCCCTTCGCCCCGGCCGGTGAAGCCGAGCCCGTCGCTGGTGGCCGCGGAGACCGAGACGGGTGCGCCGACAGCGCCCGAGAGGACCCGTTGCGCCTCGTCCCTGCGCTTGCCGATCTTCGGCCGGCTGCCGACCACCTGGACGGCCACGTTGCCGATGGCGAACCCCTCGGCGCGGACGATCCTGGCGGCCTCGGTGAGCAGGGTGAGCCCGGAGGCCCCGGACCACTCGGGGCGGCCGGTGCCGAAGTGGGCGCCGAGGTCGCCGATCCCGGCGGCCGAGAAGAGCGCGTTGCAGGCGGCATGGGCGACGACGTCCGCATCGGAGTGCCCGGCGAGCCCGGGGCCCTCGCCCTCCCAGCGGAGCCCGGCGCACCAGAGTTCGCGGCCCTCCTCGAAGGCGTGGATGTCGGTCCCGATACCGACCTGCGGCATCACCGGCACGGACGGCCGCACGGGCTGCTCGTCCACAGGCTGTGCACGCCCGGACTGCCGGTGCGCGGACTGCTCGTACTCGGACCGCTCGTCATCGGACTGCTCATGCTCATCATGCTCAGAAGCCATCGTTGATCCTCCTGCGGGCGAGAACCGCCTCGGCCAGGACCAGGTCCAGCGGCCTGGTCACCTTGAACGCCTCTTCGTGTCCCGGCACCACCACGACCCGCACCCCGAGCTGCTCGACCATGCTCGCGTCGTCGGTGACGTCATGGGTGACCGTGGCGTGCGCGCGGGCGAGCAGCGCACGGTCGAAGCCCTGCGGGGTCTGCACGGCGCGCAGCAGAGCCCGTTCCGGAGTGGCGACGACCGGCTCGGGGCCTCCGCCGCTCTGCGGCTCGACCTGTTTGACGGTGTCGGCCAGCGGCAGGGCGGGGACGACCGCGGGGGCACCGTTCCGTACTGCGGCGATCACCGCGTCCACGGTGTCGACGGGCACGAGCGGGCGGGCCGCGTCGTGCACCAGCACCGCGGTGACGCTCTCGGGGAGTACGCCGATCCCGAGCCGGACGGACTCCTGACGGGTGTCACCGCCGGGTACGACCAGGAGCTCGGTGCCCGGCGGCCAGGAGTGCTCGGCCAGCAGGGCCTCGACCTCGGCGGCACCGTCCGGCGGGGCCACGACGACCACGAGCGAGACGGCACGTGATCCGGCCATCGCCCGTACGGCGTGGACCAGCATGGGGGTCCCGTTGAGGGTGCGGAGCGCCTTGGGGGCTCCGGGGCCGAGCCGGACACCGCGGCCGGCGGCGGGAATCACCGCGGCGGTGGTGTGGCTGGATCCGGCCGCAGCGGCGGCAGGGGATCCGGCGGTGGAGCCGGTACGGGACGGGGTCCCGGGCTCGTCTGACATCGGTTGCGCGTTCAGGGTTTGTGTCCTCAGCCGACATGGGTATGGCCTGGGGGTGCCCCCGACCGTAGGTTGGGGGAGTGCCGGGCGCGACGCCCTGACCGGCCCCTTCCGTGACGACTGGTCGAGTCGGCATCCCGGGCCCGGCACACCACGTACCGGTCAAGGTACCGCTCACGCAGCATCGCTCCATGAAAAACAGACGCACAGCAGACTCGGCCCCGCCGGCAGGGATCATGTGAGACACATGAGGCCGTGGCGGAAAAACGGGGATAGAGCCCGGGATAGAACGCGAAAGACCGGGAAGAGCTGTGGGAGAAAACAGCATGCCGTAGCGCCCGGCGACACATGGCGACTGATCCATACGGACAGTCCATGTGGTCAGCGGGCACCACGGCATTCAAAGCGTCGAGCAGATGAAACGGGTCAAGCGGTTCAGGACGCGAGAACCTCGTCGAGCAGAGCCTCGGCCTTGTCTTCGTTGGTGTTCTCCGCGAGAGCGAGCTCACTCACCAGGATCTGGCGGGCCTTGGCGAGCATGCGCTTCTCACCAGCGGAAAGTCCGCGCTCACGCTCACGACGCCACAGGTCACGGACTACTTCGGCCACCTTGATGACGTCGCCGGAGGCGAGTTTCTCAAGATTCGCCTTGTAGCGACGGGACCAGTTCGTGGGCTCTTCGGCATACGGTGCACGAAGCACCTCGAAGACCCGGTCCAGCCCTTCCTGACCAACCACGTCACGCACGCCTACGAACTCCGCATTGTCCGCCGGCACACGAACAGTCAAGTCGCCCTGAGCGACCTTGAGCACCAAGTAGGTCTTGTCCACGCCTTTGATCTGGCGAGTTTCGATAGCCTCGATCAGCGCGGCCCCGTGATGGGGATAGACCACGGTGTCGCCAACCTTGAACGTCATGTGACAGGTACCCCTTCCGTGGCTATCCAGTCTAACACGAGAACCGCTTGTTCTGAATGACGTTTTCGCAGGTCAGGGCATATCTCAGGGCTTGACAACAGCAACACGAACGTGCTGCGGACGGCCCCCCCGGGGCGGTATTCGCAGGTCGGAGCGGCTGTGCGTACGGAGAGAAACGCAGGCGCCACACGGTTCCGAAGGCTTCCCACAGGCGGCTAACGTCCCGATTTGCGGCATTCGAAACGGTGAACTTCGCGACCCCAGTTCGGATGTCGATCACCCATACGGCCGCATTCGGGAATTGATCACTGTGCGCCGGAAGAGGGTTTTCCGTAAGGAATACGTGGCGGTGGAGAGCGGCAGAGAGAATTGATCACTCGCGATATGTGAACGGCGTACGAAGCGATGCGTACGGCGCCACGAGATCGGACGGCCCCCGGGCACCCCTCAGGTACCGGTACCGGCCGCGGGGCGGGTCGGGTGCGGGGCCGTGAGCACGGCTCGGTAACCTGAGGCCGCTGACACACCCTTAGGGAGGCTTTACCCCCCTCCCGCCCCCTGTCCGTCCTGTCCGTACGTCCTAGGAGAAGCCGCCGCCGTGAGCAGCAGCCTTCGACGCGGCGTCCTCGCCGCTTCTGCCATCGTGGTCTCGATCGCCGCCCTGTCCGCCTGTGGCGCGGGCAACAACGCGGCGACGATCGAGGTCAAGCCGGACAACGCCGCTACGTCGGTCGGTGTCATCAAGGTCCAGAACGCGACGGTGATCACCCAGCCGAAGGCCACAGTCAAGGGCCCCGCCGTCATCTCGGCGACCCTCTTCAACAACGGCGACACGAACCAGACGCTCCAGGACGTCAAGCTCGCGGGCTCCAGCTCCGCCGTGAAGCTCACCCCGGCCACGGGCAAGGGTCCGATCTCGGTGCCCGCGCACGGTTCGATCACCATCGGCGGCAAGAACAACGCCGCCGCCGTGCTCGCCGACGGCCGCGCCGCAGCCGCCGACGGCTCCACGCAGAACCTGGTCTTCCAGTTCAGCGAGACCGGTCGGGTGGCGCTGGCCGCGCTCGTCGTCCCGGCCACCAGCTACTTCCACGGCTTCGGCCCGAGCAGCCTGCCCGTGACGCCCTCTCCTTCGGTACCGGCCTCGGGCAAGTCCACGCCGGGCGCGTCGGGCAAGGCCACCCCGGGCGCTTCGGGCAAGGCGACTCCGGGCGGCAAGACCACGCCGGGCGCCAACAAGACGCCGGCCGGTTCCGTCACGGGCTCGCCGAGCAGCTGAACCGCACGGGCGCGCCGAGCGCACCGAGCGCAGACAGCGCGTAGAGCGCAGCAGAGCGCATACGGGGGTGCCCCCGCCGGAAGTCCGATTCCGGCGGGGGCACCTCCTTTTCGTACGCGGCTCGCGCGCGGGTCGTACCGCGACTCGCGCGCGTCGTACTCGCGGCTTACGGCTCGAACTTGTAGCCCAGCCCCCGGACCGTCACCAGATACCGGGGGGCGCCCGGGTCAGGCTCGATCTTGGCGCGCAGCCGCTTCACGTGGACGTCGAGGGTCTTGGTGTCCCCGACGTAGTCCGCGCCCCAGACCCGGTCGATCAGCTGCATCCGGGTCAGCACCCGGCCCGCGTTCCTGAGCAGCATCTCCAGCAGGTCGAACTCCTTGAGCGGCAGGTCGACCTTGGCGCCGGAGACCGTCACGACATGGCGGTCCACGTCCATCCGGACCGGTCCGGCCTCCAGTGCCGCCGGGGAGACCTCCTCGGGCTCACCGCGGCGGCGCAGCACCGCGCGGATACGGGCGACGAGCTCCCGTGAGGAGAAGGGCTTGGTGACGTAGTCGTCTGCTCCTATTTCCAGGCCGACCACCTTGTCGATCTCGCTGTCCTTGGCGGTCACCATGATCACCGGGACGTTGGAGCGGCCGCGCAGCTGGCGGCACACCTCGGTGCCGGGCAGTCCCGGCAGCATCAGGTCGAGCAGTACGAGGTCGGCGCCGTTGCGCTCGAATTCGTCGAGGCCGTCGGGGCCCGTGGCCGCGATGGCGACCTCGAAGCCTTCCTTGCGGAGCATGTAGGACAGGGCGTCGCTGAAGGATTCCTCATCCTCGACGACAAGCACTCGGGTCACGGAAGGACCTCCGGGGCAGGAATTGGTTCAGAGGACAGGAAGTTCGCGAAGGGCTGGTCGTCGTCATCGTCGACAGCGTCAGTGGGATCTGCGGGCTCGGCGTAGCCGGTGTGGTGCTGTGCGGGGTCGGCCGCCGGATCCGTGCGGCCGCGGCGATTGCGTACGGAACCGGCTTCCGGCAGCCGCAGGGTGAAGGTGGAGCCCTGGCCCTCCGAGCTCCACACCGTGACCTCCCCGCCGTGCGAGGCGGCCACATGTTTGACGATGGCGAGGCCCAGCCCCGTGCCACCGGTGGCGCGCGAGCGGGCCGGGTCGACACGGTAGAAGCGCTCGAAGATCCGCTCGCGGTCCTTCTCGGTGATACCGAGCCCCTGGTCGGTGACGGCGATCTCGATGAGTCCCCCAGAGCCGAAAGCCTGGGAGGTGCCCCCTCCGCCGGGGGCGGAGGTGCGGCGGGCGGCGATACCGACCCGGGTGCGGGCCGGTGAGTAGTTCACCGCGTTCTCCACAAGGTTTCCCAGCGCGGCGGCGAGCTGGGAGCGGTTGCCCCAGACGTGGAGGTCGGCCGTGCCGCCGGCCGCCATGGTGATCTGCTTGGTGCCCGCCTGGTGGCGGCAGCGGTCGATGGCCTCGGCGACCAGGACGTCGACCCGGACCGGCTCGGCGTCTTCGAGCGGGTCGTCGTTCTGGACCCGGGAGAGATCGATGAGCTCCTGGACCAGATTGGTGAGCCGGGTCGCCTCTATCTGCATCCGGCCCGCGAAACGGGTGACCGCCTCCGGGTCGTCCGACGCTCCCGTGACCGCCTCGGAGAGCAGCGAGAGCGCTCCGACCGGGGTCTTCAGCTCATGGCTGACGTTGGCGACGAAGTCTCGTCGTACGGCTTCGATACGCCGGGCCTCCGTGAGGTCCTCGACCAGCAGCAGCACCAGTCGGGAGCCGAGCGGTGCCACCCGGGCCGAGACCGCGAGTGCCTCGCCACGGCCGGTGCCCCGGCGGGGAAGGTCGAGCTCGACCTGTCGTATCTCCCCGTCGCGCCGGGTGTCCCGGGCCATGTGCAGCATGGGCTCGACGGCCAGCTTCCCGCCCCTGACCAGGCCCAGGGCGTACGCAGCCGAGCTGGCTTTGACCACCGAGTCGCTCTCGTCGAGCACCACGGCCGAGGAGCTGAGCACGGAGAGGACGGTGTCCACGCCGGGCGGCAGCACGTCGCCGGTGTGCAGGGAGGTCCGGGTGGGGCGTGCCAGCTCGCGCTCGCTCCAGCGGAACGCCAGCACGCCGATGACGCCGGTGCACAGCCCGGCGATCGCGCTTGCTGCGGCGACCGCCGCGTTCACGTCCATGTGTCCAGGTTATGCGGCTCCACCGACACATCCCCAGCCATACGGGTGCCCGCTCGAACGTTCGTCGCCCAGAGTTCACCGAGGGGATAGGGCCGGTTCACTTGGGATGACGGAAACGGACGCGTGGCGCACCGACCGTGGAAGCGTGGAGGTGGACACCTGTCGGGCACCTCCGGGCCGTGCCGCTGTGCCGGTTGCGACAAGGCCGACCGCGACAGGACCGGCAGCACAAGATCAGCCGTACACGACCGGCCGCACAAGACCTGCCGCACAGACCTGCGCGCACAAGACCTGCGCGCACAAGACCTGCCGCACAAGATCAGCCGTACAAGAGAGGGACTCCCATGCGGGACGCGTACCACGAGGAACTGGACTCGATCGGCGAGGGCCTGGTCGAGATGGCCCGGCTCGTCGGTTCGGCGATCGGCCGGGCCACGACCGCCATGCTGGACGCCGATCTGAAGCTCGCCGAGAGCGTGATCGCCGCCGATCAGAAGGTCGACGACCTCCAGCACGACCTCGAAGCACGGGCCATCGCCCTGCTGGCCAGGCAGCAGCCCGTCGCCACCGATCTGCGCATCGTGGTCACCTCGCTGCGGATGAGCGCCGACCTGGAGCGCTCGGGCGACCTGGCCCAGCACGTCGCGAAGCTCACCCGGCTCCGTTACCCGGACCGGGCCGTTCCGCACGATCTGCACGCCACGATCCTGGAAATGGGGCAGCTCGCGCAGCGGCTGATGGCGAAGGCGGCGGAGGTCATCATCACGATGGACGTCGACCTGGCGCTCCAGCTGGAGACGGACGACGACGAGATGGACCTGCTGCACCGGACGCTCTTCCAGCACCTGATGGACGACCGGTGGAAGCACGGCATCGAGACGGCGGTCGACGTGACGCTCCTCGGCCGCTACTACGAGCGGTTCGCCGACCACGCGGTGTCGGTGGCCAAGCGCGTGGTCTATCTGGTGACGGGCGAGCACGCCGACGAGATTCAGTCCGCTCCGGCGCAGGTCGAGGGGGCGTGAACGGCGCGCTTGCGCGTATGCGCCGTTGATGCGCCCCACCGGGGTGGGTATGGGATGGCCGGAGGCAGTACGTCCTCGCATGCCGAGCAGGAGGAAATCATGGCCGATTCCCCCGTCACCGACCCCCAGCAGCAAGCCCCCGTCGAAGTGCACCATCTGCGCGTTCTCGGCGCCTGCGGCTGCGGTCCGGGCTGCGGCTGTGGTTGCCAGTCCGGTGCTCCGTGCCAGTGCAGTGGCTGCCACTGACGCGGGCCGTTCTTCCGTACGACTGCGAGGGCCCCGTCCCGCCACCACTTCTGGTGGAGCGGACGGGGCCCTCGCCGCTTGCGCAGACGTGCCCGGCCGGTCAGTGACGCCCGGGTTCGTGGGACCGTGACAGTTCGGCGCTTCCGCTCGCCGCACGTGTCCGGGCTGCACGGGTCCCGCACGAAAAGCGGAGTGTGGATGATCTCGTCGTACCACTTCCCCGAGGTTATGTACGCTCGCACATAGCATCGCTCTCGTCGGCTCCGCGCGAGCAGAACCCCGGCACTCGTCCGGCACCGATGGCGGGTCCCGCCCGCCCGCCGTGCGCCCCGGCGCACCGAGCATCCCCGTACACCGACCCCTTTCCTCATCACACCACTGCCGGGCGTACCGGGATCACCCCCGGTAAGCGTGCTGGTCGGTCCGGCGACCGCTCGTACTGCACTCGCTGCCGAGTGGCGCCCCGCACCGCGAATGATGCCGACACATCGGGTGGCAACACCGGGTTCCGCTGCGCTTGACCTTGACAGCCGACCAGCACCGGTCGCACTCTAAGCGGCACCCCTCGTATATACCTGCGAATATAGTGAGCCGCCATGCAACTCGGTCAGGACATTCTCGGCTGCTCGCGGTCGGCCGCTTCTCGGGCTACGACCTCCGCCGCTGGATGGAGGGGCCCGGCCGGTACATCGGCTACGGCGTCAAGCTGCCCCACCTACGAGTAATGCGATCCGTGAGGAGGCGCCGACATGTCGCACGACGCGATCCGGCCAGCGGGACCGGACACCGGCACACCGGACGCCCCGGCTCGGGACAGGCCCACCGAAGGCGGGAAACAGGCCATGGACGGAAGGGGCGGCGCACAGGGACAGGGCCGCCGGTGGCGGCAACTCGCGCTGCTCAGCGCCGCCAACAGCATGGACAACACCGAGCAGAGCGTTGTATCGGTGATGTTCCCCGCCCTGCGCAGCGCGCTGGCCCTGCCGCTGTCGGCGCTCAGCATCCTGATGGCCGTATCCAAACTGGTGGGTGTGGTCACCGGGCCTCTCTGGGTCCTGCTCGCCCAGCGCTACAGCCGCAAGCGAGTGCTGGCTCTCTGCTCCGGCCTGTGGGGAATATGGACGATCACGGTCGGCCTCGCACAGAACTTCTCGCAGCTGCTGATCCTCTTCACCATCGCCGCCGGGGGCTTCGCCGGCGGCGGCCCGCTCATCAACGGGATCCTCGCCGACCTCTTCGACGACTCCGCGCGCGGTCGCGCCGCCGGATACATGTACGGGTTGATAGCGCTGGTCACGGCGGTCGCCGGACCGTTGCTCGGGCAGCTCTCGCAGGTCGAGGACGGCTGGCGGTACGGGTTCTTCGCTGCCGGTGCGTCCAACATCGTCCTTGGTGTGCTCGTCCTGCGCTTCTTCGACGACCCCGGCGTCGGCGCGGCCGAACCGCAGCTCTCCGAGCTCGACGACACGGCGCTGAGGGCACGCACGCGGCCCTTGACCTTGCGACGGGCGGGCGAACTGCTCCGCATCCGCAGCGTCGTCATGGTGCTGGTGCAGCGCATACTGAACGGCCAGTTGGTGATGATGAGCTTCACCGTCGTCTTCCTGGTGGACGTGGGCGGGTTCAGCAACGCCGAGGCTTCCCTGGTGATTCCGCCGGCCGCCCTCGCCTACTTCCTCGGAAATGTTCTCGGCGGCTACGTGACCGACCGGGTCCGGCGACGCTTCCCGCGCACCGGCCGGATCACCGTGCTCCAGGCAGCCACTCTCGCCTACGCCGCCTCCGCCTTCCTCGCCACACAGCCGGCCTGGTCCTCGCTCGCCGTCTTCGCTGTCTTCTTCGGCCTGATGGGCGTGTTCCAAGGCTTCAATCCCGGAATCAACCGGCCGGTGCTGATGGCCGTCACACCACCGGATCTGCGCAGCGCGGCCTTCGCACTGATGCTGTCCGCCGAGGCGGCGGGGTGGGCGCTGATGACCCTACTGGTCGGCTGGCTCGGGGAGGCGCTGGGCCTGCGGGCCGCGCTGCTGTGGGTGGGCGTCGTCCTGGTTGCCGTCAACGGCCTCCTCCTCACCCTCCTGTACCGGCCCTACGTACGTGATGTGGCCGCCCGCGAGGCGGACTTGGCGCGCAGCTGACACCTGAAACCGTCCTCACAGATCTGGAGAGAAACGTGAGCGTCCCAACACCTGTGTCCCAGGGGCACACCCGACGTGCGGTACTCACATGGCTGATCGCGGCGGGAGCGGTTGCTGCGACCGGGCCCCAAGCCCTTGCGGCGACCACGAGCCACCCCTTCGGAACAGGAGCGTTCGCCGGCGTCAGTGGCCCGGAGGCCGTGGTCTACAAGCGGGTACTGGCCAAGCGGCTCCACTTGCAGGTCTGGCGGCCGACAGCCGGAGGGAACGGGAGAGACGCGGCGGGCCGGGAAGGCGGCGCCCTTCCCGCCCTCGTCCTCTACCACGGAGGCGGGTGGCTCCTCGGCAAATGGGAACAACTACAGGAGCAGGCAGAGTACTTCGCCGCCCGGGGCATGGTGACGATCTCGGTCGAGTACCGCACCAGTGGGCCCGTGAACGCCACCCAGGACGCCGTGGACGCGATGGGCTACGTGGTCGAGCACGCCTCCGCTCTGGGGATCCACCCGGACAGGATCGTGGCCGCAGGCGGCTCAGCCGGCGGCCAACTCGCGCTGGCTACAGCTCTGCTCGATCGGCAGGTCGGCGCACACCCCCACCTCCCGGCGGCGCTGGTGCTGTGGAATCCCGTCACCGACACCACCCGCGGCGCCGTCCGTGCGCTGTTCCTCACCGGCAAGCAGGCCAGGGCGCACTCGCCACTCCACCACCTGGGCCGGAACGCGCCACCCATGCTGCTCATGCACGGCACCGGGGACACGACAGTCGCATTCGAGGACTCCCTCCGCTTCACGAACGCCGCGCGGTCGTTCGGCAACGACGCCACCCTGATCTCCTACGACGGGCAGCAACACGGCTTCTACAACTACCAGGACACCTACAACCGCTACTACTACGAGACAATGCGGCAGGTGGACGGCTTTCTCCACGCGCGGGGCCTTCTCCACGGCCCGCAAAATGTTCGGCCGTCGCCCGCGCCGCTCACAGCGAACGGCGGCTTCGAACGGGGCACCCAGCACTGGAACGCCCGCCCGGGCTCGCGTCTTGCGCCTGTCGGCCGGCCCGTACACAGGGGAGACCGTGCGCTCTCCCTCACCTCCGCGACGGGACCCGTCGGCGCTGCCCAGGACATCACCCGCGCGTTGTTGGGGGGCGGTCCGGGCGAGTACCTGTTCGGAGCCTGGATCAGGGCCATGGACGGGGTAGTGACCAGGCCCACCGTGACAGTCGAGGTAAAAAGCTCGGGCAGCCGGGAACCCGTCCGCTTCCCCTTGCCGGTCACGGACACCCGGACCGACCGCTACAGCCTCCTCTCGGGCACCCGCCGGCTTACCTGGGCGGGCGAGCTGGAACGGGCGACTCTGCTGATCGAGGCGCCTTCCCCCGCGGCCCTCCTCGTCGACGACGTCTCGTTGGAGTTCCTTCCGGCGCGTATCGGATGGTGGCGTTTCCACACCAGGAGCGACGACGGCGTGGCTGTCGACTCATCCGGTTTCGGCCGGGACGGATCGATCCACGGCGCGGTCTGGACTGCGGACGGGACCGATGGCGGGTGCCTGGACTTCGACGGGGCGGGCGGTGTCGACCTGCCTGCGCCGTTCGACCCGAACACGACCGACTTCTCGGTCAGTTGCCGGCTGCGGCCGGGCCTGTCCGGGACGAACGAGCGACGGCAGGTGATCCTCCAGCAGATGGACGGCGCGCCCTGGCTGTTCCTGGACCCGGCCTCCCGATGCCTGAGCACCGGCCTCAGCCGTACGGAGCTGTGCAACCCCCGGCCCCTGCGCCCTCATCAGTGGACGGAGGTGCGTCTTGTGCGACGTGGCAACCAGCTCTCGCTGTCCGTCGACGGCCAGGTGAGCACCATCGCAACGGATCACCTGGACTCCGCCGAGGGAACACTGTCATTGGGCCGACCGGCCGGGCGGCGTGAAGCGGCCGTCCCTGCACAGGCCGTCCGGCACACCGGCTGGACCGGGCAGATCGACGAGCTCAGCATCCACGACTTCGCGACGCAGGGCTGACTCCGTACGCGGGGTTCAGGGACGTCCCTGGTAGCTGCGGTTCAGGGACGTCCCTGCTAGCTGCGCCTGCGGCGGACGAACAGCACTCCACCGACAGCGGTGAGGATGGCGGCGGCACCGCTCACCAGGGCGATCTGGTCACCGGTGTCGGCAAGCTCGCCACCAGCACCGCCGTGCCCGCCGCCGTGGGTGCCACCGTCGCCGTACGCGCCGCCGTCACTGTCACCGCCACCACCAGTGGTGCCGCCGGTGTTGCCGCCATTGGTTCCGCCGCTGGTTCCACCGTCGGAGCCGCCTGTGTCACCACCCGTGCCGCCGTCGGTACCGCCGCTCGTGCCACCGCTCGTGCCGTCGGTGGCGGTGGGGGAAGGCGGCGGGGTCGGACTCTCGCTGTCCGAGGGGGAGGGCGAAGGGGGCGGGGTGGGCGAGCCGGTGTCGGTGGGGGACGGCGAGGGCGACTCGGTGTCCGTGGGCGAGGGCGACGGGGTCGGTGACTCCGTATCCGTGGGCGACGGCGACGGGGATTCTGTATCCGTCGGGGAAGGCGACGGCGTGGGCGACTCCGTGTCCGTCGGGGAAGGCGACGGCGACGGGGACTCCTGATGGCACCGGGCGTGCACCTCGCCCAGCCGGGCCCCGGCGATCGGCCCGTCGTAGACCACCTCGCCCGCCGGGTCGCGCAGCACCCCCGCCACCGACACGTCGAACCAGGCCTCGGCCTCGTACGCTCCGGGCGTCTGGATCTCATCGGCCGGTACGACGTGCTGAGTGAAGGTCACGCGCAGCGTGCTGTCCCCCAACGTGTCAGGCTCGTTCAGATCGGCCCCGCTGACCGTGAGATCGGTAGTGCCGATGTCGACCCGGTGGCCAAGAACCGCGATCTGCTGCCCGTCCGTGTGCGCGTAGCCGAGGGAGTACGGGCCGAACGGCGGCGGGGTGCACTCCGCATAGGTGTTCAGGGAGCCGATCGCGCCGCTGGGGGTGGTCGAGATGAAGTCCGCGCCATGGAGCCTCACTTCGATTCCGGCGGCATCCACCTTGGCGTAGTGCTTGGCGTCGGTGTTCGAGGTCACGACGGCGTGGGTGCCGTCCTGGTAATAGGCGCGCACCCCGTCCGGGTCGGAGAAGTCGCCGGTGTCCTCGTCTCCGTTGAGCGGCGGTGAGCCGGCCGTTCCGTAGGTCCCGTCGAACTGCGAGAGGTCGAGCGGCCCCACGTCGGAGATGTTCAGCTGGACGAGTCCGGCGCTGGTCGTCCCCGGCGGGGCCGCGCCGGCCCGGTCGGCGGAGGCGTACATGAGCAGCACCCCGGCCAGCGCCGCCGCCGTGGTGGAGGCCGCCACGACAGTGGGAACAGAACGAGCAAAAGGCTTCTTTAGTGCTTCTCTCATCATGAAAGAGGCATATCGCACATGAAGCTCCCCGCCTGCGAGGACATCGCAGGCAGAGGGATTCGGCCGAGCGGAATTACTTCTTCTTGCCCTGAATTCGCCAACTGGCTTCTCGGCACAGGGACGCTTCAGCCCGGCCATTGGGCATGGCCTCCTTAGATCAAGCGGGTGGAACGGTGTAGGCGGAACAAGTGACGCGCGCAGCCGCACGGAGTGACACGCGCTACCGGGGGGACCATCGCGGTGCGGCCCCGTGAGTGCCATGGGGGCCGGTGCGTCCCCGCGCCCCTGCGCGGCGCCACTCGGAATCCGGTGCGTCCGGCGTTTGGGCTCTGCCACGACGGCGCGCGACACGACAGCTGAGGAAGACCATGGGTTGGACACGCACACGTCGGGCGGCAGTCTCCATCGCCGTCGCCGGGGCGATCGCCGTCGTCGCGGCGGCCCCGTCACCGGCCGCCACCGGCACGCGGCCCGAGGCCGCACCGTCGCTCGGGACGGTCGGGGCCGCTCCCCAGCCGCCTCAACTCCCCCGGAATTTCCGGGGAAAGGGAAAGTGGGTCGTCCGGGATCTGGGCATCACAGTGCCGTTCACGTGGCAGGGCAGGAACGGCGAAAGCCAGATGGTTGCGGGAGGCCCGCAATATCCCATCTGGTTCACCAATCTGATCTACCACAACACGCTCTACACGCTGACCTACAAGTGGCCCGGCTTGAACGATCATTCGTGCTCAAAGATTCCAGGTGTCAATCTGGACCAGTTGAACCAGGTGTTCAGCACCGCGCGGTTCGTCGGGCGGGAGATCCTGGAGCAGAACCCGCGGCGGTACGTGAACCACTGGAGGGTCGGCGCCGTCCAGCCGCAGCGCCCTCCGGGGAAATTCCTCCGATTCCCGCTCGCGCTCGGCGACATCTACGTCGACCAACGTAATCGCGGGACGTTCTGGCAGGTACTGCAATTCGGTATCCAGAATCTCTACGATCCTGAGTTGGACGAGTGGCTGGTGATGAAGACGTTCGAGCACAAGCCTGGAAGCGTGACTCTCCCCCGGCGGTGCCAGACGCCACAGTGACCTGCCCGGCCCAGCAAAAAAGCCCCCTGCCCCTGACTGGCCTGACTAGTCGTCAGTGGCGGGGGGGGACCAGTCATTCATCGACCTCGACGCTGCGCGGCGGGAACCGGGCGCCCGGCGTGGGGAACTGGTGGGAACGGCGCACGCCTGGGGCACGGGGCGTCCGGCTGCGGCTGAAGGCCGATCCCGGCCAACGACACAGCCGCCGATAGAGCCGACTGGAAATGAGAGTCACCACTGGGGAGGCGGCCCAGCACCGGAAGCAGTTGAACAAGGGCCGCCAGGGCTGGCCGCGCCGCCGAACTGGAGCCGACTGTCAGCTGTTTCGGAGCGCTACGGGGAGCAGTCCGGCCACTCCTCACCGCGCTGATAGCGCCCGTAGCTCCCGTTCGACTCGTCCGACCGGTCAGGAGGGTGCGCCGGCCAGGACCTTCACCTTGCCGGTGTCGAGCGAGTAATAGGCGCCGACCACGGCCAGGGCGCCCTTTGCCACGAGTGGGGCCAGGTCCTTGTTGGAGCGCAGATCGGCCGCGGTCAACCTGACCTGGGCGCGGGCCATGGTCTCGACCGGGTCGGCGCCACCCTCCCGGACTGCCTGCTCGTACGCAGGTTGCAGGGCCTTGACGATCGCCTGCAGGTTGCCGGGCAGTGGTTTACCGTCACGAAGGGACGTGTACGCCGCCTTGATGGCGCCGCAGCGCTGATGCCCGAGGACCACGATGAGGGGGGTGTCACTCGTCATGGGCCCGTACTCGATGGAACCAGTGACCACCGGGCCGACCGCCTCTCCACCCGTGCGCATCACGTAAAGGTCACCCAGGCCGGTATCGAAGAGGAGCTCGGGCGGCACTCGGGAGTCGATACACGAGAGGATCGACCCAAACGGCTCCTGCTCCTGAGCCACGAGCTGACGCCGGTTCGGATCCCGGTCGGGGTGCTGGAGGTCTCCGCTCACCCAGCGCTTGTTGCCTTCCATCAGCCTCGCGAATGCCGCGGCCGGTGTGGTGGGCCGAGCTTCCGGCGAAGCGCCGGTCGTCGACGCGGCGGTCCTCGTCGACGAGCAGCCCGCAAGCGCGACGGTGGCGCCCATGAGCCCGCCGACAAGCAGCGTTCTACGATCCGGCCGTCCGGCCCTGTCCATCGGTCGTTCCCCTCGATGTCGCTCAGGCACGTCTCTGCGGTGTGACCAGGCCAAGTGTTCAGCGTGGTGTGTGGGCCTGGCAGCAGGCGCGAGCGGGCACGGGCCACATTGCCGCAGACGGCCCACAGAACCGGCTCGGGCGGCGGCGCGTGGGCCCCTGATACCGAAGACCGGCCCTGCCCGACTGGGTGCCGGCAGCTGGGTGCTGTCCGTTCTCGGGGTCTGGCACGGCTCGATCGAGCACCTGACGGCCCATGGACGGCACAGTGCAGCAAAAAAGCCCCCTGCCTGCGGAGTCTCCGTGGGGCGGGGGGCTTTCTGCTGGGCGCTGGGGTGTGGGTGTGGGTGTGGGTGTGGGTGTGGGTGTGGGTGTGGGTGTGGGTGTGGGTGTGGGTGTGGGTGTGGGTGTGGGGCCCTCAGGCTCAAGAGCGTCGGGGCTCCCCTTCACTCTCACCCGACCGTCAACCCGGTGGGAAAGTGCTCAGTTGTTGCCCCCGTCGAACTGGGTGCTGACGGCACCGCCCGTACCGGGGAACGACTTCTCGCCCGTCAGGTAAGGCTCGTACTGCGTCCGGCCGAGCAAGTGGTCGGCGAAATAGGCGCTCACGTAATCCTTGGTGATCAGGCGCTGCCGCTGCTCCGGGAGTTCCTTCTGATCGGTTTGGGGGGCGGTGGCGCCGGGGAACTGGGACTTGCAGGTGCCTGGCTTGCTCCCGGGAACGGCGTCGTCATGTGCGCTGACCTGGCCGCTGCTGGGTGACCACTGCTTGTTGTAGAAGTCGTGGACACCGCCGTGCACCGTGTACTGGGCTATCGGTGCGCTGTTGTCGTCCTTGTTCCAGTTGAAGTACTCCCCGGTGTTCACCTGGTCGCACGTGCCCCACATCACCGCAAACGATGTCTTGGTGATGGGATCGACGTCCCAGGTTGCGGTGGGTGCGAGAGCGAACGCGGCCTTGATGGACACGCCTTTGGGCCATGTGCCACGGCTGCTGTCGGCGATCTCCTGCATCACTCCGCCGCCGCCCATGGAATGCCCCATCAGCCCCACGTTCTGCAAGTCCACATGGTTCTTGAAGTTCACCGGCGACGGACGTCCGGACCTGGCGTCGACGAAGCTGCCGCGCAGCGGGCCATCGCCCGTTGACGACAACTGCTGCCACATGCGCAACTGGGCGTTGATCAGTGCCGCGCGCTCCTGATACACCGTGTCGGCCTGGCCGGGAGACGTCGAGTTGATGCCGTTCGCCCCGATGGAGACAACGACGAACCCCCGGCTTGCCAGATCACGGCCCAGGTAGTCGTATCCGAGATAGCTGGGGATCTGCCGCACCCCAGATGCGCACGGCCAGGCCGACAGCCGGTCCGAGGCGGCCTTGATGATCGCCTCCTGCTTTGCCGCGTCGGCCGTGTCACCGCTCTGCTCGTCCTTCGCCAGCGCGGCTTGCGCCGCGGTGAGTGACGTGGAGGCGTCGGCGTCGGCGCAGGTGTCCCAGAATCCATGCTCGATCATGATCAGAGGGTGGGTGCCGGAGGATATGTCGTCGGGGTAGTAAACAGCCCCGTCCAGCTCGTTGTTGCCCACGTATCCGAGAGACTTGGGCGGCGGGAAGGCCTCGTCGCCCAGGTTGTAGTGCACCTCGCTCACCCCCTGCCGCGCAGGCTGAGTACTGGACCCACCGGCGGCAGCGAACGCCTCTGTCGAGGTGAACCAAACAGCACAGGCTGTTACGGGCGCGGCAAGCAGCAGCAACTTCGCACGCGCTGTGCGTCCAAGTTTCATATTCGCCTAACCAATGTGGAAGGTAGATGTCGAGAATTTCGATGGCTTTCGATGCGCCGAGGCAGTCGGCGGGAATGAGCGGTGGGCGATTGCCCGCGCGGCTCGACGTATCACCCCTTCCGGAGGGGGACTGGGGCGCCACTCAGGCCCGCTGAGCCCGGTCGTACAACGGCTTGGTGATCGCCGAACCGAACTGCGGACCGACGAGGTAGCGGAGGCAGCCGTCGTGGGAGGAGGTGACGCAGGACGCGCCCGCGGTGTCGAGAAACCCGCCCTGTGTGTTGTCGCCGACCACGGTTCCCACGATGGCAACCTGGCCTGCCGCGGGGCGTTCCGCCGCGTGGGCAGGGGCCGCGGCCGGCAGAGACATCCCTACGGTTGCCGCCGCGGTGATGCGCCGCGGACGGAGGGTTGACCGACGGAACGGGCTTGGGAGGTAGCGCATGGGGTGGAGGGTACGGAGAGAGTGTCAGGAGGCTGTCAGATTCCCGTTTTCAGCCGATGCCGGGCCGGGCCGGGCCGGGCCGGGCCGGGCCGGGCCGGGGCTGGGGCCGGGCCGGGGCCGGGCCGGGGCCGGGGCCGGGGCCGGGGCCGGGCAGCATGCTGGACGTGTTCACCCAATTCCGCGTTCACGGTGACCGCCGTCAGGTCGTCTCCCAGGCCGGGTCCCCCAGACCCAGGGCAAGAAGAAGTAAGCAGTTTGCTGCAAGCCCCCGGTAGAGGGGGTCGCGGCTCCCCTCTGAAATGCCTCGCTCGGCCCGGTTCCGCGCTGAGGGAGGCGCCGGGGGGCAGGGAGTTCTCCCCTAACCGCCTCCCTCCCGGCAAGGCTCTGCGGCCGGACGAACCGCCGCGCTGAGGGCCCCAGCGGGCTCAGAGCAAACGAGAGCCCCTGGCCTGCGCCAGGAGCGCAGGCCAGGGGCGTGATCGCTACTCTTACTTCTTCTTGCCCTGGTTCTTGACGGCCTCGATGGCCGCGGCAGCCGCGTCCGGGTCCAGGTACGTGCCGCCGGGGTTGACGGGCTTGAAGTCGGCGTCCAGCTCGTACGCGAGGGGGATGCCCGTCGGGATGTTCAGGCCCGCGATGTCCGCGTCCGAGATGCCGTCGAGGTGCTTGACCAGCGCGCGCAGCGAGTTGCCGTGTGCGGCGACCAGGACCGTGCGGCCGGCGAGCAGGTCCGGGACGATGCCGTCGTACCAGTACGGCAGCATCCGGACGACGACGTCCTTCAGGCACTCGGTGCGCGGGCGCAGCTCCGGCGGGATCGTCGCGTACCGCGCGTCGCCGCTCTGCGAGTACGGCGCGCCGTCCTCCAGGACCGGCGGCGGGGTGTCGTACGAACGGCGCCACAGCATGAACTGCTCCTCGCCGAACTCGGCGAGCGTCTGCGCCTTGTCCTTGCCCTGGAGCGCGCCGTAGTGCCGCTCGTTCAGCCGCCAGGAGCGGTGCACGGGGATCCAGTGGCGGTCCGCCGCCTCCAGCGAGAGCTGGGCGGTGCGGATGGCGCGCTTCTGGAGCGAGGTGTGCACGACATCGGGGAGCAGGCCGGCGTCCGTGAGCAGCTCACCGCCGCGGACCGCCTCCTTCTCGCCCTTCTGCGTCAGGTTGACGTCCACCCAACCGGTGAACTGATTCGTAGCGTTCCATTCGCTCTCGCCGTGGCGGAGGAGGATCAGCTTGTACGGTGCGTCGGCCATGACCCCGAGCCTAATCGACGGCAGGACGGCCGCTGATTGACGCCCTCCGTCAATTGAGTGGCAGGCCGGAACAGGCCGAACGTAATGTCCGTGGATATACAGCACCGCTTACATCCGAACCGTGCGGCGCTCACGTCCACGTCCAGTTCAGCCAGGGGGAATACACGATGTCCGCAGCCGGTCTCACCGGGGTCAGACGCGCCGCACGGGAGAGCGTCTCGGGGCTGCCCCGGGCGTTCTGGTGGCTGTGGACCAGCACTCTGATCAACCGGCTCGGTGCGTTCGTCGCCACCTTCATGGCGCTCTATCTGACGCTGGACCGCGGGTACTCGGCCTCGTACGCGGGTCTGGTCGCCTCCCTCCACGGCCTCGGCGGTGTCGTGTCCTCGCTCGGCTCCGGTGTCATGACCGACCGGCTCGGCCGGCGGCCCACGCTGCTGGTCGCGCAGGTCTCGACGGCGTTCTCGGTGGCGCTGCTCGGCTTCATGCGGGACCCGGTGGCCATCGCCGGTGTCGCCTTCCTGGTCGGCATGGCATCGAACGCCTCGCGTCCGGCCGTGCAGGCGATGATGGCCGACATCGTGAAGCCCGAGGACCGGGTGCGCGCCTTCTCCCTCAATTACTGGGCGATCAACCTGGGGTTCGCGGTCTCGTCGGCGGGCGCGGGTTTCGTCGCGCAGTACAGCTATCTCGCGGGCTTCCTGGGCGAGGCGGCCCTGACCCTGGTCTGCGCGGTGCTGGTCTTCCTCAAGCTGCCCGAGTCCCGTCCGGTGCGTACGGCCGTGGAGCAGGCGACCGAATCGGCGGTCCGGCTGGGGACGGTTCTGCGCGACGGCCGGTTCATGAGCGTCGTCGGGCTGTCGTTCGTGGTCGCGCTGATCTTCCAGCAGGCATCGGTGGGGCTGCCGGTGGCGATGGGCAAGGACGGTTTCAGCAGCGCCGACTACGGCATGGCCGTCGCGGTCAACGGCGTACTGATCGTGGTGCTCCAGATCCCGGTGACCCGGTTCATCGAGCACCGCGACCCGCGCCGCCTGCTGGTCATCTCGTCGGTGGTGGCCGGGTACGGGTTCGGGCTCACCGCGTTCGCCGGTTCGGTGGGGCTGTACGCGCTGACGGTCTGCGTCTGGACCCTCGCCGAAATCGTCAACGCCCCCACCCAGACCGGGCTGGTGGTCCGCCTCTCCCCCGTCCACGGCCGGGGCCGCTACCAGGGGATGTACACGATGTCCTGGGCGGTGGCGGCGCTGGTCGCCCCGCTGATGTCCGGGGTGATCATCGATCGGTTCGGGGCGGAGTGGCTGTGGGGGACGTGCGCGGTGCTGGGCACGGTGGCGGCGCTCGGGTACGGGGTGCTGATGCGGGGGCTGCCACCGCAGGGCGGACCCGGCGGACCCGGCGGACCCGGCCGCGGTGCGGCGCCCCGGTCCGCGGTGCGGACGGAGTCGGCCGGCCCGCGGTCCCTCACACCCGCACGTCGTCCCCGGTCCCTTGCGGGCTCTGCGGCGCCTGCGGCGTCTGCGGGCTCTGCGGCGTCCGCGGTTCCGCCGTCACCCGGGTGCCCGGATGGAAGTACGAGCAGATGAAGGCGATGGCGAGCGCGCCGGCCATCCCGTAGAAGACCGCCCGGTTCGCCTCGGCGAAGTCCAGCCGGATCGCCCCCATCGCGTGCCGGGTCGCGGTCGCGACCGGGCCGCTGCCCGTCGGCCCGCTCGCATCGCCCTGCCCGGTGACGGCCTCGGCGATGCTGTGCGCCGTGCTCTTCGCGGTCCGGTCCGGCAGGCCTCTGGCGCGGAGGGTGTCGGCGACCCGGTCGGTGGTGACATGGGTGAGGACCGTGCCGAACACCGCGAGGCCCACGCTCGCCGCGTAGTAGCGCACCGTCTGCGTGATCCCGGTGACCTCCCCGTACGACGCGTCGATCGCGCGGTTCACCGCGTCCGTGGACGCCGGGGCGAGCAGGAATCCGATACCCGCCCCCGCCAGGGCCGCATAGGGCCACTGGTCGTGCATCGACAGGTCCGTCATCCGGTGCGCCCACAGGGCGAATCCGACGGCGCCCAGCGCGCAGCCCAGTTTCAGGGCCGGGCGGGCGCCGCGCCGGTCCAGGATGCGCCCGCCCCACTGGGAGGCGATGGCGAACCCGATGAAGAAATACAGCAGGAAGAGGGCCGCCTGGTTCGGTGACGCGCTCAGCGACACCTGCGCGTACACCGAGGCGAAGAAGAAGACCGGGACGAACGCGATCATCGCGAAGAACAGCACCACGACATCGACGGTGAAGGCCCGGTCCCGGAACACCCGGAGCCTGATGAGCGGGTGCCCGGTGCGGAGTTCCAGCGCGCCGAACACCAGCAGGACCAGCAGGCCGCCCACGATGCAGAGCCAGGTGGCGGCGCTGTCCCAGCCCCAGGCGGAAGCCTGCTGGAGCCCGAAGACACTGAGCCCCATCCCCACGGCCACGAGCACCGCGCCCGGCACATCGAGCGGCTCACGGGTCGCGTTACGGGGGATACGGGCCCTGGCCGTCAGGACCAGGGCGATGACGGCGACGGGTACGTTGACCCAGAAGATCGCCCGCCACGTCCAGTCGGTGAGCCAGCCGCCCAGCAGCGGGCCGACGCACGTCAGGGCGCCGGACAGCCCGAAGAACAGCGCCAGGGCGCGTCCCCGCCGCTCCACCGGGAAGACCGCGACCACCACGGCGAGCGCCGCGGGGAACATCAGCGCCGCCCCCAGCCCCTGGACCGCCCGGAAGGCAATCAGCCAGGTCTCGGCGCCCCCGCCCTTGGGAACCGCACCGCACAGCGCCGATGCGATGGCGAAGACCAGCGTGCCGATCACCATAATCCGCCGGTGTCCGAAGATGTCCGAGAGCCGCCCGCCGAGCGCGAAGAACGCCGCCAGGGCCAGCAGATAGGCGTTGACCACCCACTGCATCCCGGACGCGGAGAGGCCGAGCTCATGGATGATGTCCGGCGCCGCGATGGCCACGATCGTCTGGTCGATGAACGTCATCGAGACGGCGAACAGCATGGCGGCCAGCGTCAGCGTCTGGTTCGGCGCGAATTTACCGGCGGTGGCCGCAGGAGAGGCGGAGGGATCCCCTTTGTCGCTCATGAGGGAATAGTCCACCGGGGCCGGGGACCTCGCACGCCGGACCACCGGGACCGGGGATCCCGCCAGTGGGGACGCCCGGCCCCGGACGGGCGCGTGCGCGCTACGGGTTCAGCGCCCGCTGGGCGTCGTGCAGATTGGCCGGGTGTACGGATTCCGGCGCGCCGTAGGCCTCAAGACGCGTATGCAGATCGCCGGTGAAGTCGGGCACATCGATCTGGCCGAACGGCCTGACCGTGCTGATCCCGACGCTCGCGCTGTACGGGGCGAGGCCGTCGATCTTCATCAGGCCCTCGCGGCCGTTGGTGACCCGGATGTTCCAGTGGGTGAACCGGGCACCGAAGAGCGGACCCGCCGAGGCGTCCCCGCCGTGCTGGCCGTCGTTGTTGACGGTGATGTCGGTCCGCACATTGGCGAACGGCAGGCCCCGGTGCGAGTCGAAGGTGCCCATCTCCATCACCCCGCGCGACCAGACGTTGTGGCTGGAGAGCCCCTCGACGTTGATGCCGTGCAGCTGCGTGCCCGCCGGGGCGGGCACGGTGCGCTCGGCGATCGTGAACTCCTCGACGAGGTTGTCGTGCGAGCCCTCCCGGCAGAAGTACGGGTGGTGCGAGCCCCGGCCCTCGACGCGGGTACGGCGCAGGGTGGTCGCGGACGCGGCGACAAGCCCGAAGCCGTTGTCGACGTCACGTACGACGACGTCGTCGGCCCAGCAGTCGTACGCGCACTGGAACGCGACGCCGTTGTACCCCTTGTCGAGCAGATGCGGCGACTGCGGGGTGAGGACCGCCCGGAGGGTGAGCCCCTCCACGGCCGACCCGGTCAGCGGCGCGACATGCGTGGTGAGGCGGGGGTCCCACTCGGGGCGGATGTCGAGCGGGAGGGGTCGTTCCAGGGTGAGCGTGCGGCCGTGCACCGCCGTGATGCGCACCGGCCACTCGTACGGGACGTACGAGGTCAGCTTGGTCTTGTCGTCCCACTCGTACGCCTCGGGGCCCGGTCCGCCGCCCGACATGTGCTCCAGGAGCGTGTGCCCCGCGTCGTCCGCGAGCCGGAGCAGCACGAGGTCGCCGCGGCCGAGCTTCGCGGTGTCCGCGACGGTGACCGTGCGGTCGCCCTGCCGGGCCGGGGCGACGGTGGTGAGGGTGCGCCACTCGTCGCGCTTGTTGCCCGTCCAGCCCTCGAAGGGCCAGGCCGCGGCGGTGATGGCGGCCGTCAGGCTCGCGAACCGCGCCTCGGGGCAGAGCCAGATGAGCCCGCCCGCCCAGGACCACGAGGACTTGTTGCCGCCGTACCGGGAGCCGTAGGGACCGATCAGCTCGGTGAGGCTCTTCGTCGCGTACAGCGTGGTGCGGCCGCTGCCCGCGCCGCGCAGCACGACATTGCTGTGCCCGATGCGGATGAGGTCGTCGATACGGAAGGTGCCGGACGGGATGAGGACCGTGCCGCCGCCGCGTCGGCCGGCGGCGGCGATGGCACGGTTGATCGCGGGCGCCGAGTCGGCGGAGCCGTCGGGGACCGCGCCGTACTCGCGGACGTCGGCGACGACGGGGAGCCGGGGGAAGCGGCGCTCGCCCGTACGCCGGCCCGCTCCGCCGATGTACGGGATCTGCGGGTGGGTGTACGGGGTCCGGGTGAACTCCCGCCAGAGCGGGGTGGTGGACGGGGTCCGGCCACGCGGTGCGGCCGTGGATGTCCCGCCCGTCGCGATGACGGCCGCGACGGCCGTGGCGCTGCCGAGCAGTGCGCGTCTGCTGATGTTCCCCATGGTGCCCGCCTCTTTCATGGATGTTCATGTCTGTGAACAGAGTTCATGAGTGCGTCGATCCTGAGCATGCCACGGGAGCCAGGAGGCGGGGAAGAGGCGTGCGCGGAGTCGCCCAGAATCAAATCAACACCCCAAACTGCGCACCTCGGGTTGCACACCCTGGGGTGTCGTTCTACGGTGGCCGCATGACCGGAAACAGCGAGGACATCTCCGAACCGGCACGCCGGGCCGCGCGCGACGTGTGGGTGGTGACCAGCCGCGTACGCCGTCGGCTCATCGCCCTGGAGGGCGAGGGCGAGGGCGATCTGACATCGGCACAGGCATCGGTACTGATGCGGCTGGACAAGCAAGGACCGGCGTCGGCGAGCGATCTCGCCGTGACCGAGCGGGTGCGCCCGCAGTCGATCGCGAAGATCGTCGCCACGCTGGAACAGGGCGGCCTCGTGGAGCGGCACCCCGACCCCGACGACGGCCGCCGCCAGCTGATCACCCTGACCGAGCTGGGCCGCAAGCAGCGCTCGGGAGACCGGCGGGCGCGCGAGACCTGGCTCGCGCGGGCCCTTCAGGAGCAGGCGACACCGGAGCAACTGGAGGCAGTCATCGCGGCGATGGCCGTGCTGGACGACGTGGCACAGTCGTGACGACCATCGCCGAGCGGGTGCGCGGCCGGCGGGAGGCCGGTCCCGGCGGGTTCAACCGCAAGCTGGTCACACCGATGATCCTGGGTTCGATCCTGAACCCGATCAACTCGTCCATGCTGGCCGTGGCGCTGATCCCGATCGGGAAGGCGTTCGGTGCGGCACCGTCGCAGACGGCGTGGCTGGTATCGGCGCTGTATCTGGCAACGGCGATAGGCCAGCCGGTCATCGGCCGGCTCGTCGACTCCTACGGCGCGCGCCCTCTCTACCTGACCGGCACCGCGGTAGTCGGTCTCGCGGGGCTTCTCGGCGTGTTCGCTCCGAACCTCGGAGTGCTGATCGTCTCCCGGGTCCTGCTGGGATTCGGTACGTCGGCGGCGTACCCCGCTTCCATGTACCTGCTGCGGTCCGAATCGGCGCGCACCGGCATGAAGAGCCCGAGCGGCGTCCTGGCCGCACTGTCGCTCTCCAACCAGGTCATCGCGGTGATCGGCCCCACCCTGGGCGGTCTGCTGATCGGCGCGGGCGGCTGGCATCTGATCTTCGGCGTCAACGTGCCGCTCTCCGCGGCCTGTCTCGTCCTGGGAGCGCTGCGGCTGCCGCGGCGCGGGAAGCCGGAGCAGGGGGCACCGCCCGAGCCCGTCCAGCGGCTGGACGCCTGGGGCATGGGCCTCTTCGCGGGGACGCTCACCGCGTTCATGCTGTTCCTGATGAACCCCGGCCTCGCGCAGTGGTACCTGCTGGTGATCGCCGCCGCGGCGGGTACGGGGTTCGTCCGGCGGGAGCTGCGGTGCGCGGAGCCGTTCATCGACCTGCGGATCCTGCGGGGCAACGCGCCGCTGCTCGCCACCTACGGCCGCCAGTTGCTGGCCTACACCACGTCGTACGCCTTCCTCTACGGCTTCACCCAGTGGCTGGAGGAGGGCCGCTCCCTCAGCGCATCGGGTGCCGGGCTGCTCCTGCTGCCGATGTCGGCCGCCGCCGTCACCGTGACGGCCCTCACCGGTCGCAGGCCCGAAATCCGCGGCAAGCTGATGGCGGGCGCCGTGGTCCAGATCATCGCCTGCGCGGCACTGCTGCTGCTCGACACCTCCAGCCCCGTCTGGCTGCTGGCCCTCGTCGGCGCGGCCGTCGGCATCCCGCAGGGGCTGAATGGCCTGGCCAACCAGAACGCCCTCTATGCCCAGGCCGATCCGGCCCGCATGGGTTCGTCGGCCGGTCTCCTGCGCACCTTCATGTACGTCGGCGCGCTGCTGGCCTCCGCCGCCAACGCCGCCTTCTACCAGCACGGCGCCACCACGGGCGGACTTCACCACCTCAGCTGGCTCCTGCTGGCGGTCGCCGGGCTGTTCCTTGTCGTCACGGCGGCCGACCGCTCGCTGTCCCGCGTCGGGCACGGTGACGACAGCCACGCGGACAGCCACGCGGACAGCCATGCGGACAGCCACCAGAGCAAGGACAGCCAGGGCCAGGACAGCCAGGGCCAGGACAATCGCTAGCCCTTCATTCCCCGTTCCCTGTCCCACGTCCCCCGCCCCCTGTTCCCCTTCAACACCGCACGCTCGTCAAGAAAGCAGGCCCCACCCATGACCGTCACCACCCTTGACCCGAAGTCCGCCCTGGTCGTCATCGACCTGCAGAACGGGGTCATGGCAGTGCCCGGTGACCCCTACACCACCGGCGATGTCCTGGCCCGCACCGTGGACCTGGCCGGCGCCTTCCGCTCCCGCGGCCTTCCGGTCGTCCTGGTCCGCGTCACCTTCGCCGCCGACGGCTCCGACAGGACGCCCGGACGCACCGACACACCCAGCCCCGGCTACACCCCGCCGGCCGGCTGGGACCACGTCGTGGATGCCCTCACCGGCCACGACCAGGACATCACGGTCACCAAGCGGAACTGGTCGGCCTTCTACGGCACCGACCTCGATATGCAGCTGCGCCGCCGGGGCGTCACCCAGATCGTGCTGACCGGGGTCGCCACCAGCATCGGCGTGGAGTCCACCGCACGCGCCGCCCACGAGCACGGCTACCACGTCACCGTGGCCACCGACGCCGTCACCGACAGCGACGGGGCCGCCCACCGCAACAGCGTCGAGAAGATCTTCCCCCGGATCGCCGAGACCGGCACCAGCTCGGACATCCTCACGGTCCTGAACAGGACCCACTCCTGACGGTCCCGCCGGCCCGGCCGGGGCCGGTGTGCACGTCCGTCGCGGGGCGTTTCCCCGCGACGGGCGCGGACGTCAGCCCTCGGCTCCGTTCCCGCCCTCGGCCTCGCGGGTCAGATGCGTGAACGCGTCCAGGTTCCGGGTCGGCTCGCCCCGCGACACCCGCCACGCGTACTCCCGCTTGATCGCACTCGCGAAACCCAGCTCAAGCAGTGTGTTGAAGGGCCCGTCGGCCGCCTCAAGGACCGCCCCCAGCAGCCGGTCGATCTCATCCGGTGTGACCACGGACAGCGGCAGCTTCCCGGCGAGGTAGATGTCGCCGAGCGAGTCGATCGCGTAACTCACGCCGTACAGGCGGAGGTTGCGCTCCAGAAGCCACCGGTGCACCCCGGCGTCGTTCTCGTCGGGGTGCCGGATCACGAACGCGTTGACCGACAGCGAATGCTTCCCGACGATCAGCGAGCACGTGGTGGAGAGCTTCCGGGTGCCGGGGAGCTTCACCACGTAGGAGCCGGGCTCCGGGTTCTCCCACTCCAGCTCGGCGTCCTTGAACGCCTGCTCCAGGACCTCTCGTACGTCAGCCTCGCCAGCCTGATCAGCCATGGTGCGAGCGTACGCGACGGCGGTGTTCGTGCATCGCGGCCGTGTAGACGTCCGCGGTCGCCGACGCGGCCGTGTCCCAGCCGAACCGTCCGGCGTGGCGCGCGGCGGCCCCGCCCATCTCGTCCACCAGCTGCGGATTCTCGATGAAGCGGCGCAGCGCCACCGCGTACCGCGCCGGGTCGTGGCCGGGGATCAGGAACCCGGTCGTCCCTTCGCGTACGGCGACGGGCAGCCCGCCGACCTCGGCGGCCACCACCGGGGTGCCGGCCGCCTGGGCCTCGATGGCGACCAGACCGAAGGATTCGTTGTACGAGGGCATGACCAGCACGGACGCGGCCCGGAACCAGTCGGCGAGCTGGTCCTGGCCGACCGGCGGGTTGAACCGGACGATGTCCGAGATACCGAGGCGGGCGGCCAGCTTCTGCAGGCCCTCCGGCTTGGCGAGGCCGCTGCCGCTGGGGCCGCCGACCACCGGCACCACCATGCGCTTGCGCAGCGAGGGGTCCTGGTCGAGCAGGACGGCCACCGCGCGCAGCAGGACGTCGGGGGCCTTGAGCGGCTGTATGCGGCCGGCGAAGAGCGGTACGAAGGCGTCCTGCGGCAGCCCGAGGCGGGCCCGGGCTGCCGACCGCCCGTCGGCGGGGCGGAAGCGGTCGAGGTTCACGCCGGGGTGGACGACGGCGACCTTGCCGGGGTCGGCCTCGTAGTGGCGTACCAGCTCGTCGGCCTCCTCATCGGTGTTGGCGATGAGCCGGTCGGAGGCCCGCACGATCTGCGTCTCGCCGATGACCCGCGCGGCGGGTTCGGGCGTGTCACCGTCGGCCAGCGCGGCGTTCTTGACCTTCGCCATGGTGTGCATGGCGTGGACGAGCGGCGCACCCCAGCGCTCGGCGGCGAGCCAGCCGACGTGGCCGGAGAGCCAGTAGTGGGAGTGCACCAGGTCGTAGTAGCCCGGGCGGTGTCCGGCCCAGGCCTGCATCACACCGTGGGTGAAGGCACAGAGCTGGGCGGGCAGCTCCTCCTTGGCCAGGCCCTCGTAGGGACCGGCGTCGACATGGCGTACGAGCACGCCGGGCGCGAGATCCACCAGCGGCGGGAGGCCGCCCGCGGTGGCGCGGGTGAAGATCTCCACCTCGATGTTGATCGCGGCCAGCCGCTTCGCCAGCTCCACGATGTAGACGTTCATGCCGCCCGCGTCGCCGGTGCCCGGCTGGTGCAGGGGCGAGGTGTGCACGCTGAGCATGGCGACCCTGCGCGGCTTGCGGTGCCCGGCGAACTTCAGCCTGGGGGGCCGCGCGGGTCCCGTGATCCGGCCCCCGAGCCGGGACACGTACTGGCTCACGTGGACGGTCCTCTCCTCGCGCGTGCACGGTCGACTCCAGGGCAGGCGCACCCCGTCTGAGGTCTGGAACAGCGGGATACCCTGCCGCATTTCCGCTTTGCCGAATAATTACCTTGACACCCCTCACATACCCTCGGCGCATGGCCCGACCCTCCCCACGCCGCTCCGACGACGGCCGCTCTCCCGGTGACAGCTCTGCCGGCAGCCGGTCCGGAGTCCGTGCGGCGGGCGCCCGTCCGGCCAGCGCCCGTCCGGCCAGCGCCCGTCCGGCCAGTGCCCGTCCAGTGGGGGCCGTGACCCGCGGGACCACCAACCCCAACCGGCTGCGCCGCATGGACCGCTGGATCGCCGCCGTGCACGGGCCCGCCCTGCGGCGCTCGGCCGATCCCCTCGCGGTGGACCTCGGGTACGGGGCGGCCCCCTGGACCGCCGTGGAACTGCTCCAGCGGCTGCGTACCGCCGCGCCCGCGGCCGAGGTCGTCGGCATCGAGATCGAGCCGGCCAGGGTCGCGGCAGCGAAGCCGTACGAGCGGCCGGGGCTGTCCTTCCGGCACGGCGGCTTCGAAGTGCCGCTGGACGGCCGCAGCCCCTCGCTGATCCGGGCGGCCAATGTGCTGCGGCAATACGACGAGGAGCAGGTCGCCGCCGTCTGGCAGCGGCTGTGCGCGCGGCTCGCACCGGACGGGCTGCTGGTCGAGGGCACCTGTGACGAGATCGGGCGGCGGCATGTGTGGGTCGCGCTCGGGCCGGGCGGGCCGCGCACGGTGACGTTCGCGACCCGGCTCGGCTCGCTGCACCAGCCGTCCGATCTGGCGGAGCGGCTGCCGAAGGCGCTGATCCACCGGAACGTCCCCGGCGAGCCGGTGCACGCCTTTCTGCGCGACTTCGACCGCGCCTGGGCCGCGGCGGCCCCGTACGCCTCGCTCGGCGCCCGGCAGCGGTGGATCACCGCCGTGCGCTCCCTCGCGGCCGACTGGCCGCTGGCCGACGACGTCCGCAGGTGGCGCCAGGGTGAAATCACCGTGAACTGGGCGGCGCTGGCCCCGCTTCCGGGAACTTGAACCCGGGTCCGTTCGTCGGACCGGGCAGGGAGTGACGCGGGGCACGGGTGGGGCCGGGGAGTTGTTGTACGCCTCTGTCGCATTCGCGCAGGGCATGGCACTATCGCGCCAGCGCCACCTAAGTTACTGACGGTAAATCAGCTCTGGAGGGGGAGCTCGTGAACCGACGCCGCTGTGTCGCCGCCGCGATCACGCTGGTCTGCGCGGTGACCGTACTGACCGCGCCGACTGCCGCGTACGCCGATCCCAGGCCATCGCACTCCGGGTCTCCGGACTCCGGATCCGGCGGGTCCGGGTCCGGCGGCGGGTCCGGTTCCGGCGGCGGCTCCGACTCTTCGAGCTCCGGTTCTTCGAGCTCCGGTTCTTCGAGTTCCGGTACCGACCGTCTCGAAGCCGTCCGTCAGAAGATCGACGACCTCTACCGCCAGGCCGGGTCCGCCACGGACGCGTACAACCTGGCCAAGGAGCAGTCCGAGAAGCAGTCGTCCGAGATCGTGAAACTGGCCCAGAGCATCGTGAAGGGCCAGTCGAAGATCACCGCGCTGAAGAAGCAGGCGGGCGCCGAGGCCCGTGCCCAGTACCGGGACAGCGGCCTGCCGCCCGCGGCGCAGCTGATGCTCAGCGGCGACCCGGACAGCTTCCTCGACGGCGCCGACCGGCTGCGCTCGGGGCAGCAGGCGCAGAAGAACCTGCTGGCCGAAATGGACCAGACCCAGAAGGACTTGACGGCGTACACCCAGGACGCCAGCGACCAGTGGCAGAAGCTGGAGTCCAACCGCAAGAAGCAGGCCAAGAAGAAGAAGGACATCCAGCAGAAGATCGAGGCGGCCAAGAAGCTCGAATCGAGCCTGGCCAAGAAGGAACGCGAACGGCTCAAGAAGCTTGAGGAGGAGCAGGAGTTCAAGGCCCAGACGGCCTGGCTCAGCTCGGGCATCCTGAAGGAGATCAACAACCGGGCGAGCACCGAGGGCAAGAAGGCCGTCAAGTTCGCCACGGACCAGATCGGCAAGCCGTACGTGTGGGGCGCGGCGGGGCCGAAATCGTTCGACTGCTCCGGGCTGACCTCCCAGGCGTGGGCGGCGGCCGGGGACCCCATCCCGCGCACCTCGCAGGAGCAGTGGAAGCAGCTGCCGCACGTCCAGGTGAAGGACATGCGCCCCGGGGACCTCATCATCTACTTCTCGGACGCGACCCATGTCGGGATGTACATCGGGGACGGGGCGATGGTGAACGCGCCGCGGCCCGGCAGGAACGTCACGATCGGCGGTGCGGGCTCGATGCCGATCCTCGGCGTGGTCCGGCCCGACAAGTAACCTCCCGCCCTTCCCCGCCGCTCGTCGTACCGTCGCATCCCCCGCCCTTCCCCGCCGTGTCCGCCGCCCTTCCCGGCTGCCCCCCCCCCTTCCCGCTGTCCGTGGCGTGCGTCACCCCCGGCCGGCCGGGCAGACGAGTGACGTTCGTCATGGGTCGGCACCCCGTCAAACCGCCGGATGCGGGCCTGGAGAGGGCATATGACCCCGGTGGTTTCTCCGGCGCCATTCCGCTGTGGCCCCGCCAACCGCTAAGGTCCCCGTCTGGTGGTGCGTCGACTGGCGCTCCACCGTGCCCTCGGGGGGAGGGAAGGAAACCGAAGCGATGGAGAACGGTCAGACCGTTCTGCCCCACCAGACCAGGGGACCGGACTCCACCGGCAGCACCGACCTGACGCTGCTGGTGATCGAGAACGATCCAGCGGGCACTTTCACGGTCCCGGAGCTGCTCGACGCCTCCGGGACGCGGGTACGCGTCCGTACCGCGCGGAACCTCACCGAGGCCGAGCGGCTGCTCACGGACGACGTGCACTGCATCCTGCTCGACCTGGCACTGCCTGGAGCGGACGCGGACGACGAGCTGTCCGTACTCCGCCATGTCCTGAAGCTCGCGCCGGGCCACGCCGTGCTGGCGCTGGCCACGTCGGGCCATGTGGAGAGCGCGGCGGACGCGGTACGGGTCGGGGCGCAGGACTACCTGCTCCGCGAGGAGCTGGACGGCAGGCTGCTGAACCGTGCCGTCCGGTACGCGGTGGAGCGCAAGCGCGCCGACATCGCGCACTACAAGCTGGCCGAGTCCCGGCTGCGCGCCCAGGAGAACGCCCGCCTGGAGCGCGGCCTGCTCCCGACGCCGCTCCTGGAGGGCTCGGATCTGCGCTTCGCCGCGCGATACCGGCCGGGCCGCTCGCGCGCGCTGCTCGGGGGCGACTTCTACGACGTGGTGCGGACGCCTGACGGGACCGTTCACGCGATGATCGGCGACGTCTGCGGGCACGGCCCCGACGAGGCCGCGCTGGGGGTCGAACTGCGCATCGCCTGGCGGGCGTTGACGTTCGCCGGACTGTGCGGGGACCAGCTGCTCTCCACGCTCCAGCAGGTGCTGGAGCACGAGCGGGAGAGCGAGGAGCTGTTCGCCACGCTCTGCACGGTCGACATCGCCCCGGACGGCCGCCGCGCCGGACTCTGCCTGGCGGGCCATCCCGCCCCGCTGGTCTCCCGCGACGGCGGGACCGCGCAGCTCCTCCCGCACGAGGACGGCGGCCCGGCGCTCGGTCTGCTCCCGCAGGCCCGCTGGCCCCGCCGCCAGGTCGAACTCGGCGGCGCCTGGAATCTGTTGATGTACACGGACGGCCTGATCGAGGGCCGGGTCGGCCAGGGGACGCAGCGGCTCGGCCAGGAGGGCATGGTCGAGATGATCGACCGGCAGCTGACGGCGGGGCTGAGCGGCGAGAGTCTGCTGGAGGCGGCGGTGGCAGAGGTCCGCGACCTGAACGGCGGCGAGCTGACCGACGACGTGGCGGTGCTGCTGCTGGAGCGCCGACGGGGTGCGAGCCGGTAGGACGGATCGGCACACCTACGGCCGGGGTGGGGACAAGCCGGGTAGGGGCTACCGCCCGCCGTTGTACGGCCCGTACGGTCCGTCGCTGCTGGAGCCGCCGCTTCTGCGGCCGCGGCCACCGCCCGAGATCTGCCGGACCGCGGGACGCACGTCCACCATGTAGACGATCGTCGCGACCAGCCCGATGACGGGCAGGAACGACAGGATCGGGAACAGCCAGTTCACCACGAACGCGATGGCCAGGATGATCAGCCAGAACGGCTTCGTCTGCTTGCTCGCAGCGCGGTACGCGTCCTCCCGGCGGATCACCGCGTCCACCAGCGCGAAGCCGCTGAAGAGGATCAGCGCCAGACTCAACAGCGACATCAACCCTGCGAAACCCTGCATCAACACTGCACACCACCGCCTGTTCGACCGGCCATCAACACGGCCAAGCTACCGGGAGAACGAGCCGGGCACCCAGGAGGTGCCCGGCTCGGCCTGATCCGTCCGAATCCGTCGCGAATCAGTCTGAATCCGTCCGAAGCGAACGGACGTCGTCCTGCTTCCCGAGGTCCTACTTCCCGAGGTCCTACTTCCCGGCCGGCGGCGTGTTCTTCTTCGCCGTCGTGCTGCGGGGCGCGGCGCTCTTCCTGGCCGCGGCGGGCTTGGCCTCGGCCTTCACCTCGGACTTCGGGGAAGCCGCGGGCGAAGAGGCGGGCGCGGCCGCGGACGGCTTGGCTGCGGTCCGGGGCTGAGCGATCCGCGACTCGGCCCTGGCCGACTCGGTCCTGGCTCCCGGCTTCGGCGCGGCCTTGGTCTCGGTCCTGGGCTTGGAAGCGGTCGTCGAGCCGGACGTCCTGGCCTTGCCGGACGCCTTGGCCCCCGGCTTCGGCCTGGCCGGCGCATCCGGCTCGACGACGGCGCCGAACACGACGATGTCATCGGCGGCCTCGCCCCGCCACTGCCGTACGGACTGCTCACCGCGCTCGGCGACCTTCTCGTACGTCTCACGGGCCCGGACCGCGTACTCCGCGGCCACGCCCACACTCCGCAGCGCCAGGTCCTGCGCGGTCTCGCCCAGCTTCTTCAGATCGGTGTCGAACGACCCGATCACCTCATTGACCTTCGCGGTGACGGTGGCCTGGGCCTCCTTGGCCTGCGTGGTCACGCGGTCCTGGACGTCCTTGGGGTCCGTGTTGCGCACCGCGTCGATACGCGCGGGCGCCTCGGCCTGGAACTTCTCCAGCAGCGCGGGCACCTTCTTGGCCTGCTGCACGGCGAGGTCGGCCGTGCCGGCCGCGAAGTAGAGGGGGGTCGGGTCGGTGAGGGTCTTACGCAGGTCATCGGTGATGGCCATGACTGTGGTTCCTCCCGGATCAGTTCTGTTCGTGGTCGTCGCGTACTTCGCGTACTTCACGTACTTCTTCATGCACTTCGTGTTGCTGCACTTCGTGTTCTGCGTGCGCTGCGCGCTGTGGCGGCTGCGCGGCATCACTGCCGTCCGCCCGGCCGGCGTCCGCCGTGCGGGGCGCATCCGGTTCGAGCCCGTTCTCCTTGCGGAAGGACTCGTAGATCTGGAGCAGCACCTGCTTCTGGCGCTCGGATATGGAGGGGTCGGCCAGAATGACGGCGCGCGTCTCCAGCTCGTCCCGCTCCCGCTCATCAAGGATCCCGGCCTGGACGTACAGGGTCTCCGCGGAGATCCGCAGCGCCTTCGCCAGCTGCTGGAGAATGTCCGCGCTGGGCTTGCGCAGGCCGCGCTCGATCTGACTCAGATACGGATTCGACACCCCGGCCGCGTCAGCAAGCTGGCGCAGGGAGAGCTGCGCGGTGCGCCGCTGCTCGCGCAGGTACTCACCGAGATTGCCGACGTTGAGTGATGCCATAGGGCCATGCTGCACTCATCTTGCTAACTTTTGCAAGCAGGCGCTTGCAAAAGTGTGTCATGCCACTCCTGCCCCGGGCTGAGCCCGAGCACGCCAGTGGGCTCTGCCAGGGTGTGCGTCGTGGACGAACCGGACGAACTGGTGGAGCGTGTCGACGATCAAGATCGTGTGCTGGGAGTGGTGGTCAGCCGCCGGCAGGCCACCCGGGAGGGCTGGCTGCACCGGGTCGCCGTGACGGTGTGCCGTGATGAGCGCGGGCGGATCCTCGTTCACCGGCGGTCGGAGCAGCTGTCGCGCTTCCCCGGGCTCTACGAGGTCGAGGTCGGTGGCGCCGTGGATGTCGGTGAGTCCTATGAACAGGCCGCCGCGCGGGAGCTGGCCGAAGAGCTGGGCCTCCGTGTGCTGCCGCGCTTGCTGTTCACGTTCCTCAACCGCAGCGGTCTGAGCCCTCACTGGCTCGGCGTGCACGAAGCCGTGGTGCCCGACACCGTGGCCGCCGATCCTGATGAGGTCGCCTGGCATGGCTGGCTGACCGAGCCGGAGCTGCGGTCGGCCCTGCTGGAGTGGCGCTTCACCCCCGACAGCCACGAAGCCTTCAGCCGGTATCTCGCGTTCCGGACCGCGCAGTCCTGACATCGCCCGCTTCCCGGGCTGGGCAGCGCTTCAAGAAAGGCCAGGTGGGGGGTGGGAGGCCAGCTGTCCCGTCCCGAAGGACCTGACACCGTCTCATATGACCTGGTCTGATTCGCCGTTGATCTCAGTTGATCTGGTTCGTCATCCTGATCACTGCACTACTCTGCCGAGCCATGAACGCGGACCGCTGGTTGGCAGACACCCGGACCTCCTACGACACCGTCGAGGCCCAGATGCTGATCGAGCCCGACGAGAGCGTTCCAGGTGCGGTCCTCTTCGCACGCCGTCAGTCCACAGCCGAGCCGGACCGGACCAGTTGAGACAGCACCCGGCATTCGTGCTCGGGCCCACGGGCTACGGGAACCTGTCCAGGCTCCCGTTCCCGGAGAGCCTCAGGCGGGCAGCGAGGCGAGCCAGTCGGTCAGGAGCCGGTTGATCTCGGCGGGGCGCTCCTGCTGGATCCAGTGGCCGCAGTCGTCGAGGATCCGGGAGGAGACCAGGCCGGGCAGGGTGGTGGAGTACGCCTTGATCGCATCGGCCATCCACATGGTGGAGGCGTCCTGGCCGCCACCGATGAACAGGGACGGCTGGGTGATGGGGGCGCCGTCGAAGTCGGCGAGGTCCTCCCAGTCCCGGTCCATGTTCCGGTAGCGGTTGAGCGCCCCGCTCATGCCGGTCCGCTCGAACTCCCCGGCGTAGACGTCCAGGTCGCTCTCGCCGAGCCAGCCGGGCAGCCGACCGGTGGGGAAGCGGTCGCGCATCCTGCCGCCCTTGCTGACGAAGTGCGGGTCGGGCGCGTCGGGCCCGGGCGCGGTGTCGGGGGACAGCGCGGCGTAGAGGCCCGCGAGCCAGCCGCGCACGTCGGTCTCGATCTCGGCCTCGGCCCGGCCGGGCTCCTGGAAGTAGGAGACGTAGAACTCGTCGTCCCCACCCAACCGCCCGAAGACCTCACTGGGCCGGGGCCCGCCGCGCGGCGCGTAGGGAACACTGAGCATCCCCACCGCGCGGAAGACGTCCGGCCTGACCAGGGCGGAGTTGGCGGCGATGGGCGACCCCCAGTCGTGGCCGACGACCACCGCGGACTGCTCGCCCAGGGCGTGCACCACGGCGGCGTTGTCCTCCACCAGCTCCAGCATCCGGTACGCCCCGGGGTCGCCGGGCTTGGAGGAACGGCCGTAGCCGCGGACATCGATCGCGGCCACGCGGTACCCGGCCGCGGCCAGGGCCGGCAGCTGGTGGCGCCAGGAGTACCAGGATTCCGGGAAACCGTGCACGAGCAACACCAGCGGCCCTGCGCCCTGCTCCACCACGTGGATCCGGCCTGCGGGCGTGGAGACCAGCCGGTGCGTGACGTCCGTGGCGGCCTGCTGCGACATGAATCCTCCAAGGTTCTCGATCTGCCCTGCGCCAAGATCGATACCCCATCATGCGAGCAACGGCGCGGACGTGGCGAGTCTCGTTGCCGGTTTGGCAATACGGTTCTGTGACGTGGCCGTAGCCCGCCCGCGGCCGGCCCACCCTTAGCGTTGGGCGCATGATCGTATGGCTCAACGGCACCCACGGCGCAGGCAAGACGACCACCAGTGCGCTCGTGCAGCAACTGATTCCGGATTCCCGGGTGTTCGACGCCGAGAAGGTCGGCGAGACACTCATGGACATCACACCGGGGCTGCCCTGGACGGGCAACTTCCAGCACTGGCCGCCCTGGCGGCCTCTCGTGGTCGAGACCGCGCGCCACGTACTCGACTACACCGGCGGCACTCTGGTGATGCCCATGACGGTCCTGGTCGAGCAGTACTGGCGCGAGATCAGCACGGGTCTCGCCCAACACGCCATTCCAGTACGGCACTTCGTGCTCCACGCCGACCAGGACACCCTCCGCGGGCGCATCGCGGACGACACTGTTCTCGGCCCCAACTCCCCGTTCCGTCTCCAATACCTTGAGCCGTACGCAGAGGCGGCCCGCACCTGGCTGCACGCCGAGGCCGAGGTCGTCGACACCACGCACCTCACGGCCGCCCAGGCCGCCCAGCGGATCGCGGAGGCCGTCAAGGGCTGATCCGAACGAACCGAGGGTGCCCCGGAACTCGTCAGCCGGCGGACGAACGGTTCCGGGTGGCCGGGTGGCCGTTGACCTTCACCTTGGGGGAGGCCACAGCATCGGTGGGGCCGGGCGATGTGCTCGGCACGAGGAGGAGCGAGCATGGGGTTTCTGACCATCGGGACGTTCGCGAAGGCGTCCCGCCTGTCGCCGAAGGCGCTGCGTCTCTACGACGAGCTCGGCCTGCTGACCCCCGCTCGCGTCGACCCGGTGACCGGCTATCGGCTCTACGCACCGGAACAGGTGGATCAGGCCCGGCTGGTCGCCTGGCTCCGGCGGCTGGGAATGCCTCTGGCCCGCATCCAGCACATCTGCACGCTGGAGGCAGGCCCGGCGGCCCAGGAGGTCCGGGCGTTCTGGGCCCAGGCCGAAGCCGACACCGCCACACGGCGGGACCTGGCCACCTTCCTCATCGACCATCTGACCTGGAAGGACCCAGTCATGTCTCCGACCGCGAAGCCCCTGGGAATCCGATACGCCGCCCTTTCCGATACCGGCCTCGTCCGCGAGAGCAACCAGGACACCGCCTACGCCGGGCCCCGCCTGCTGGCCGTCGCCGACGGCTGCGGCAGCCAGGGAGCTCCCGCCAGCGCAGCCGCCGTCGACGCGCTCAAGCACCTCGAAACCGACAGCATCCCGGCGGGCAGTCTGCTCAACGTCCTAGAAGACGCGATCGAACAGGCCGGACGGGCCGTGCGCGGCGTGGCCGGGACCGGTTCCTCCTCCGGACAGGCCGGGACCACACTCACCGCGATGCTCTGGACCGGATCACAGCTCGCCCTCGTCCACATCGGCGACTCCCGCGTCTACCTCCTGCGCGACGGAGAGCTGTTCCAGATCACCCACGACCACACCATGGTCCAGTCGATGGTCGACGAAGGCCGCCTCAGCCCGGAAGAAGCCGCCTCCCACCCCCAGCGGTCACTGCTGATACGCGCTCTGGGCCAGGGAGCCGACGGCACCCCCGACATGCGCCTGCACGACGTCCAGCGGGGGGACCGGTACCTGCTCTGCTCCGACGGCCTGTCGACCGTCGTGCCGGCCGAAGAGATCCACCGGGTGATCTCCGGGACCGGGGCGCCCGAGCAGACAGTCCGCGAACTCATCGCCCTCGCCAACGGCTCCGGCGGCCCCGACAACGTGAGCTGCGTGGTCGCCGACGTCAGGGAACTCCAGCAGTAGGAGCCAACGGATCCGTGCAGTCGAGTGTGATCGCGCTCAACTTCATCTGCAAGGTCATGCCGCCTCCGGACAGTCGATGGGCTTCTGATGCGCGGTCCAAAAGGCAGCAGCCTACGGTTGATCGGGACACTGACCGCATCGTCACTCAGGAGACACCAGCGCATGAATACGCCACCATCGCCGTCGTCGCCGTCGCCGTCGCCGTCGCCGTCGCCGTCTTCGTCGTCATCGCCGTTGCCAATGTCGCCCGAAGCAGGGCGGGCTGACGGGTCATCGGTCCGGATCGGCGCTCTCGTTCCGCTGACTCGGCCTGGCTGGGTCGAGGCAGGCCGGCACTTGCTCGCCGGGCTCCAGCTGGCCGTTGGCGAAGTCAATGACGCCGGCGGGATCCTCGGAAGGCCACTGGAGCTGGTGGTCCGGGACACCGCTGCTGATCCGCAGAGGGCCGCGGCGGCCGTGGATGAATTGGCCCGGCTGGGCGTGGTTGCCGTGGCCGGGGAGTACCACAGCGTCGTCGCTCGCGCCGCTGCCGCCAGGGCGGACGCCCTCGGTCTGCCGTTCCTCTGCTCGTCAGCGGTGCTCGACGCGCTCACCGAAGAGCCAACGCAATGGGTCGCGCGCCTCGCCCCCGCGCAGTCGCACGGCTGGCAGATCTACGCGGACTTCCTCCTCGGCGCGGGCCACACTCGCATCGCCATAGCAGCCGAGCCGAGTGTCTACTGGGCGTCCGGAGCCCGCATTCTGCGGGACTACCTCGCTCCGCGCGGCGGCACCGTCACCGAACTCGACGCGCGCGCGCTCGCCCCCGCGGCCCTGTGCGACGCGCTCGTCGACCAGCGTGCGACGGCCCTCCTTCTTCTGGTCGGCCACCCCGACCCGGCCGTGCCGATCGTCAAGTCGGTCCGCCGCGACCAGCGCCTCGCCGAGATCATGATCGGTGCTCCGGCCGGGCAGCCGGAGTTCGCCGAATGGGCGGCGTTGCTGGGCGACGACGGCGCCGCGATTCCGTTCCTGCGCTACCTGCCCGAGCGCCTCGGCCCACTCGGTGTGCGGGTCGGGACGGCCCTCCGCGAGGGACTGGGCGAAGCGCCGTCCTTCGTCGCCTTCGAGGGCTACGACACGGTCACCGTCCTCGCCGATGTGCTGCGCTCGCACGGCGCGGACCGGGCACGCACCGCCGAAGCCTGGCCGGGCGTCGCGGTCGAAGGCACCCGCGGGCCGATCCAGTTCTCCCGTACGCCCGGCATCAGCGTGTGGCAATGGGCTTGGACGCCGGTCCAGGTCGTTGACCGGGATCCGGCGGAACCCGGTCGCTTCCGGGTCCTTCACACCGGCTGAGCGAGCGCGGAGGTCCGATCGCGGGTGGGGGCGCGGACGCGGTGGGTTCCGGACGGGGTGACGGTTCCGGTGACGGTGACGGGGTCATGGTCCTGCGAACTCCTCCGGGACCGGGGTGGTGAGGGGGGAAGCAGTGGCGTGCCGTGCGAGCGCCCACACAGCCAGCGCGGCGACGGCGTAGACAGCGCCGAGCACGCAGGACGCCCACCACCCCGCAGAGGTGTACGCCCAGGTCGTGGTGGTGGCGCCGAGGGCGGAGCCGAGTGAGTAGAAGGCCATGTAGGCGCCGATGACGCTGCTGGAGCGTTCGGGATGCGCGGCGGTGAGGAGGTGCTGGTTGCTCACATGCACGGCCTGGACCGCGAAGTCGAGCAGTACGACGCCCATGACGAGCAGCCACAGAGTCGGTGTCGTCCGTGTGGTGAGCATCCAGGACGCGGCCAGCAGCGCCAGCGACCAGCCGGTGACGGTCCGGGCGTGCCCCGCGTCGGCCCAGACGCCCGCCCGCGAGGCGGCCACCGCGCCGATGAGGCCGGCAAGGCCGAACAGCCCGATGGCTGACGTACCGAGATGCCATGGTGCGGCCCCCAACGGCAGCGCCAGCCCGCTCCACAGGGTGCCGAAGGACGCGAACAGGAAGAACGCGATCAGTCCCCGGCTGAGGAAGAGCCGGTCGGTGACGACGAGGCGTACCGGGGTGGCGAGGACGTCCCGGTAGCGGGCACGCACAGGCCGGACGTCGGGGTGCAGGGTCAGGTGCGCGATCAGGGCGAGGGCGATGCAGAGCACGGCGAGTACGGCGTAGACGGCCCGCCAGCCGACGCTGTCTCCCAGCACGCCCGCGAGCACACGGACGACGAGAATCCCGAGCACCACCCCCGAGGTGACCGTGCCGATGTTGCGGCCGCGCTCGCCTGCCGGCGAGGTGGCCGCGACGTAGGCGACCGTGATCTGCACCACCACCGCGAACAGGCCCGCCACCGCCAGACCGGCCCCGGCGATCACCCCGCTGGGCGCGAGAGACGTGATCGTCGCACCTGCGCCGGCGAGGATCAGATGCCCGACGATCAGCTTGCGCCGGTCGAGGACATCCCCGAGGGGAACCAGCAGCACGAGCCCGGCGAAGTACCCGAGTTGGCCGATCGCGACCAGCCATCCCAGCGTCGACTCAGCCAGCCCGAGGTCGCTGCCCGCACCCTCCAGCACCGGCTGGATCGCGTAGATCGTGGACACCGCCACCGCGCACACCGACGCCAGCACCAGACGTTGACCGCTTGTGATCGTCGACGACATCCCTGCCCACCCCCATTGACCCATCGATTGGTTGCGATCTGAAACCGTTTGGAGCGTAGGGCATAATGGTTTTGATCTGCAACTCATTCCGGAGGAGTCCGATGATGGACGCGGTGCCGACCGACCAGAAGGGGACCGACCTCAAACGGACCGACCCGAAGTGGACCGACCCGAAGTGGACCGACCAGAAGTGGACCGACCAGAAGTGGACCGACCCGGCGTGCCCGGTCGCGCGCGCGGTCGATCTCGTCGGCGACCGGTGGAGCCTGCTGATCGTCCGTGACGCGATGGATGGCGCGGCGTCGTTCACCGATTTTCTGGGCCGCCTCGGCGTCGCCCGCAACATCCTCAGCGACCGGCTCCGGAAGCTCACCGCGCACGGCATCCTCGCCACGAGCACTCCCCCCGGAGCCAAGCGCCACACGTACCAACTCACGGACGCCGGACGCGAGTTGTTCACGATCATCGCCGCGCTCAGGCAGTGGGGAGAACGCCACGCCTTCGCCCCCGGCGAGGACCACTCCGTCCTGACCGACCGCGACGGACGGGAAGTGCCGCGCTTCCACGTGCTGGACCGGAGCGGCCGGCCCGTCACGGCAACGACGTCACACGTACGCAAGGTCGGCGAACAACGCCCCTAGGTGTTCTGTCCGAGGAGGTTGTGGACGGGTGAGCGAGATCTCGGCTAAGGGATCTTGAAGGGGGAGGGCCTTCCGGGTTCGGTGTGGATTGCGACGTCTACACCAGCCCGAAAGGCCCTCATGCCTCACCGTAATGCACCTCTGACCGAGACCGGACGTCTGCGGGTGGCCCGCTGCGTGGTCGATGACGGATGGCCTCTGCGCCGGGCAGCGGAGCGTTTCCAGGTCTCGCCGACCACCGCCCAGCGATGGGCCGGGCGTTACCGCCAACTCGGCGAGGCCGGGCTGAGTGACCGTTCCAGCCGCCCTCACCGCAGCCCCCGGCGCACTCCGACCCGGACCGAACGCCGGGTCATCAAAGTCCGCCTCTCACGAAGGTGGGGACCGGCCCGCATCGCGCACCTGCTGGGCCTGGTGCCCTCGACCGTGCACCGGATACTGGTCCGTTTCGGCCTGGCCCGGCTCGCCCATCTGGACCGGGCCACCGGCCGCGTCATACGCCGCTACGAACGCGACCGGCCCGGCGAACTCGTACACGTCGACATCAAGAAGCTCGGCAACATCCCCAACGGCGGCGGCCACAAGACCCTCGGACGCCCGGCCGGCCGCAAGACCCGCTCCGGCACCGGATACAGCTACATCCACACCGCCGTCGACGACCACTCCCGCCTCGCCTACAGCGAGATCCTCACCGACGAGAAGAAAGAGACCGCCACCGGGTTCTGGCAGCGGGCACACGCCTACTTCGCCTCGTGCGGGATCACCGTCGAACGCGTCCTGACCGACAACGGCGCCTGCTACAAGTCCCACCTCTGGCACGAGACCCTGACGGCAGCCGGGATCGCCCACAAGCGAACCCGGCCCTACCGGCCACAGACCAACGGCAAGGTCGAACGCCTCAACCGCACCCTCCTCGACGAGTGGGCCTACGCAAAGCCCTACCAGTCAGAACAAGAACGACGCGACGCCTACCCCGCCTGGCTACACACCTACAATCACCACCGCGGACACACCGCGCTCAAGGGCAAACCACCCGCCACCCGCGTCCCCAACCTCACAGGGCAATACACCTAGGGCTGTCGTCAAAGTGCCGCCTCGGACCGGCAGGACCAGCGAGGACCAGCGGTCCTCAGGTACCGCGTACCGCCCATGTCAGCGAGGGATGTCAGCGGTGTCAGCGGGCGTGTCAGCGGCGTGACAGGCCGGTGACAGCCCCGGTGGGGACCGTAGAGGCATGAAAACTTCGGCGATTGCGGTTTCAGGCCTGCGGAAGGCATACGGCGACAAAGTCGTGCTCGACGGCATCGACTTCGATGTCGCCGCCGGATCGGTCTTCTCCATGCTCGGCCCGAACGGGGCGGGCAAGACAACAACGGTGAACGTCCTGACGACGTTGATGAAAGCCGACGCCGGGACGGTGCGCATCGCCGGGCACGACGTGGCGACCGCGACCAGGGACGTACGCCCGCTCATCGGCGTCACCGGTCAGTTCGCGGCGGTGGACGAGCTGCTGACCGGCCGGGAGAACCTGCAGCTGATGGCGGATCTGAAGCGCGTGCGCTCCGGCGACCGGGTGGTCACGCGGCTCCTTGAACGGTTCGATCTGGTGGAGTCGGCGCAGAAGATGGTGTCGACGTACTCCGGCGGTATGCGCCGGAAGCTGGACCTGGCGATGACGCTGGTCGGCAGCCCGCAGATCATCTTCCTGGACGAGCCGACGACGGGTCTCGACCCGCGCAGCAGGCGCACGATGTGGGGCATCGTCCGCGAGCTGGTGGCCGACGGCACCACCATCTTCCTCACCACCCAGTACCTGGAGGAGGCCGACCAGCTCGCCGACCGGATCGCGGTGCTCAACAACGGTCACCTGGTCGCCCAGGGCACCCCCGAGGAGCTCAAGCGCCAGATCCCCGGCACCCATGTCCGGCTCCGGTTCGCCGGCCTGCACGAACTCGACGCGGCCGCACGGGTCCTGGCCGGGTCCACGCGGGACGACGAGGAACTGACCCTGCGGGTGGCCGGCGACGGTACGTCGAGGTCGCTGCGGGCGCTCCTCGACCGGCTCGACGAGCACGCACTCGACGCCGCGGAATTCTCCGTACACACACCGGACCTCGACGACGTCTTTCTCGCCCTGACCGAGCACACGAGCACGAGCACGGACGCGAACGCGAACGCGAACACCGACACCAGCACCAGCACCAGCACCAGCACCAGCACCAGCACCAGCACCAGCACCAGCACCGACACCAACACCGCCGCGACTACTGAGGAGATGGCCCAGTGAGTACTGTTCCGATGCCGTTGGCCGATTCGGCGATCATGTTGCGCCGCAACCTGAAGCACAACCTGCGGAACCCGACCACGGTGTTCAACGCGGTCCTGTTCCCGATCGTGATGATGCTCATGTTCGTCAAGGTGTTCGGCGGCGCGTTCGACGTCGGCGTCGACTACATCGACTACGCGACGCCGGGGCTGCTCGTCATGGCCATCAGTTACGGGCTCGGGGCCACCTCGACAGCCGTGAACTCCGACATGACGACGGGCGTCATCAACCGGTTCAAGGTCATGGACGTCTCCCGCGGTGCCGTGCTGACCGGGCACGTCATCGTCACCGCAGTGCGCTGCCTGGTCGCCTGCGCGGCCATCATCGGGGTGGCCTTCGCGATGGGGTTCGCCCCGGACGCGAGCGCCCTCGACTGGCTCGGCGTGATCGGTCTCATCGTGCTGCTCAGCTTCGCGGCCGGCTGGCTCACCGTCGCCCTGGGGCTGGCCGCGAAGACCGCGGAGTCGGCGGGTCTCGCCGCCGTACCGCTGATCATGCTGCCGTTCCTGAGCAGCGCGTTCGTACCCGCCGACTCGATGGGGGCAGGCGTGCGGCAGTTCGCCGAGTACCAGCCCTTCACGCCGATCATCGAGACGCTGCGCGGTCTCCTCGCGGGCCACCCGTCGGGCGGCGACGCGATCGCGGCCCTCGCCTGGTGCGTCGGATTCCTCGTCCTCGGATACGTGTGGGCGGTCTCCACGTTCAAGAAGCGAGCGTGACCTCGACCAGCTGGGACCAGTCGGACCGCGTCCCCTCCAGAGCCGCCTCGGCGAACCGCGCGTCGCCGAGGCGGCTCCGCGCGGCCTGCTCGATCCGGGCCACGTCCGGGTGAGAGCGGTACGGAAGCCCGCGTACGTCCGCGCTCGCCGCGAGCAGCCGCGCCGCCTGCTCGGGCTCGTCGCGGCGCAGCGCCAGGTCCGCGGCCCCGACGAGCACATGCGCGATCAGCGGTACGTGTCCCGCCTCGGCCGCCGCCTCGCAGGCCGCCGCGCGGTGCGCCCGGGCCTCGCCGAGGTCGTCGGCGAGGTAGCCGAGCAGGTCGTGCGCCACCGCGCGATGGTGTGCATGTCGCGCCTCCTCACCCAACTCCGCTGTGGCGAAGTCAAGTTGCCGGCGCGCTTCCTCGGCATCGCCGCTCCACCGGGCGAGTTCCGCCTTCGCGAGGGCCAGCTCGGCCAGCGCGTCCGGCCAGGTGACCCGCTCCGCGCACCGCTCCGCCTCGGCGATGGCGGCCGCGCAGGCGCCCTCGTCGCCGAGCAGCCAGTACAGCTGCGCCTGCCGGGACCGCATCCGGATGACGTCCTCGGTGGCGCCGACCTCGGTGACGACCGCGATCGCCTGCTCGTAGTACGCGCACGCGTCGGCGAACTCGCCGCGCACGGCCATCCGGTCCGCCAGCTCGGTCTGGGCGAACGAGATCCCGAACCGCTCGCCGAGCGCCCGGAACTCGGCGAGCGCCATCTCCAGGTAGGTGTCTGCGTCTCGACCTCCCTGACCGGCCATGATCCGCATCTTGCCCAGGTGCAGCCGGGCCAGCGCGCGCACCCAGGGATCCTCGTCGTCGAGCAGCGGCTCGAACGCCGTCAGGAACGCGCCGGGCTCCTGCAACATCCGTTCCAGCGCGTCGACGAGCCCCAGCAGCGGGTAGCGGCGGCTGTGTCCGCCGCTCCGGCTGTACCGGTACGCCTGGTGGATCCACTCCGCGGCCTGGTGTTCGTCGCCCCGCCCGGAGCTCACGAACAGCACGACCAGCGCGTACACCATGGCCCGGACGTCGTCCGTCACCTCGCCCGGCGTCCTGATGGCCGCTGTGATCAGCTCGATGCCCTCGGTCCTGCGCCCGCCGAGCCACCAGTACCAGCCCGCGCCGGCCGCGAGCCGCATCGCCGCCTGCGCCTCGCCCGCCGCGAGTGCGCCGCGCATCGCCGCAACGATGTTGTCGTGCTCGGCTTCGAGCGTGGCCAGCCAGTCCAGTTGCTCGGCGCGGCGCAGGTGCGGCTCCGCGGTCTCGGTGAGCTCGGTGAAGCAGGCCAGGTGCGCGTGGCGCGCCAGGTCCGACTCCCCCGCCTCGGCGAGCCGGTGCCCGGCGTACTCCTTGATCGTGCCGATCATGCGGTAGCGCGGGGCGCTGTCGCCGTCGGCGAGCAGCAGCGACTTCTCGGTCAGCGCGGTGAGCAGTTCGAGCACCTGCCCCTGCTCGACGACGTCCCCTGCGGCGTTCCTCGCGGCGTTCCTCGCGGTGTCCCTCGCGGTGTCCCCCGCGGTGTCTGTCGCGCCGCCCCCCGCGGCGTCTGTCGCGGTGTCCCCCGCGCAGACCCGTTCGGCCGCTTCCAGGCTCGCGCCGCCGACGAACACCGAGAGCCTGCGCAGGACCGCACGCTCGGCGTCGGTGAGCAGTTCCCAGCTCCAGTCGACCGCCGCGCGCAGCGTACGGTGGCGCGGCAGCGCGGTACGGCTTCCGCTGGTCAGCAGCCGGAACCGGTCGTCGAGCCGGTTGGCGAGCTGGTCGACCGACATGGTGCGCAAGCCGGCCGCGGCCAGTTCGATCGCCAGCGGCATCCCGTCCAGCGCCCGGCAGATGCGCACCATCGTCGCCAGCGTGCGGTCGTCGGCCACCAGGTCCCGGCGCACCGCCCCGGCCCGGTTCCGCAGCAGTTGAACGGCGGGTGAGGACTCGATCTCCCGCGGGCCCGCGTCCCTCCCCGGCAGGGCCAGCGGCTCGATCTGCCAGAGCGCCTCCCCGGTGATGCCGAGCGGTTCCCGGCTCGTCGCCAGGATCCGCAGCCGCCGGCACTCCCCGAGCACCCGGTGGGCGAACACCGCCGCGGACTCGATCACATGCTCGCAGTTGTCCAGGATCAGCAGCATCTCCCGCCCGCGGATCGCGGCGATGAGCCGGTCCGTCAGCTCGGCGTTCGGGGGCCCGCCGAGCAGGGCGTCCCGCAGGCCCAGTCCGGCGAGCGTCGCCTGCGCCACTTCGCCGTCCGCGCCGATGGCGGCGAGCTCCACCAGCCAGGCCCCGTCCGGCAGTTCGCCCAGCAGGGTGCGCGCGGCCTCGGTGGCCAGCCTGGTCTTGCCCGAGCCGCCCGGTCCGATCACGGTGGTGAGCCGGTGCTCGGCGATGAGCTCGCGGACCGCTGCGACATCGGCGCCCCTGCCGACGAAGGTGGTCAGCTCGGCGCGCAGGTTGGTCCTACGGCTCGCTTCCCCCCGGCCAAGCTCTCCCGGCCCCTGTTCTCCGCCGCCCGGTTCTCCGCGGCCCGCCTCTCCCGGCCCCGGTTCTCCCCGGCCGGCCTCGGCGCGCCCCGGCACGCCCCGACTCAACTCGCCCCGCAGCAGGGCGACATGCAGCGCGGCCAGCTCGGGCGAGGGGCCGACACCCAGCGCGTCGTCCAGGGCCTCCCTCGCACGCTGGTACGCCAGCAGCGCCTCACTGTCACGGCCGACCGCGGCGAGGGCGCGCATCAGCGCGGCGACGAACCGCTCCCGCAGCGGGTGCGCGGCCACCAGGTCGGTCAGCTCCGCGACCACCTCCGCACCGCGCCCGATGGCGACCTCCGCCTCGAACCTCTCCTCGGCGGCGGTCAGGCGCAACCCGTCGAGCCGGACGACCACGGCGTCGAACGCGTCGCTGTCCCGCAGACCGATGTCCTGCATGGCGTCACCGCGCCACAGCTCAAGGGCCTCACGCAGCAGCCGCACCCGCCGGGAAACGTCCTCGGTGCGGGCTGCCCGGCCCGCGATGACGAGACGTTCGAACCGTACGGCGTCGACGGTGTCGGGCTCCACCGCCAGCCGGTAGCCGTCCGTATGCCCTTCGATCACCCCGTACGGCAGCGCCTTCCGCAGCCGGGACACCAAGCGGTGCAGGGCGTTCGTCGCGTCGGCGGGCGGGCGCTCCCCCCAGATCCAGTCGACGAGCGACGCCTTCGGGACCGCCCGGCCCGGCTTGAGGGCGAGGGCGATCAGCACTGCGCGCAACCGCGCGCCCGGCACGTCGACCAAGGCGCCGTCGTCCGTGCGAACCTCGAATGGACCCAGCATCCTGATCTGCACCCGCTGAGTCTGCCATGGGCGCCTGCCATCGGCCGCTGGCAGGCGCCCAGTTGCTGCTGAGGGGCTGCTGCCAGGCTTCGGCGCGGCTACGCCTTCGGCGTCTGGGAGATCCGCACCATGTTGCCGGAGGGGTCACGGAACGCGCAGTCGCGCGGGCCCCAGGGCTGCTCGATGGGCTCCTGGAGCACCTCGGCACCGGACTCCAGCATCTTCTCGAAGGTCGCGTCGAGATCGTCGGAGCGGAAGCCGATGTTCGGCAGGACGCCCTTGGTGAGGAGTTCCTGCAGGGTGTCGCCGTCGGCCTGGGACCGGCCGGCGTGCGGCTCCGAGATCACGATCTCCAGGCCGGGCTGGGTGGCGCTGCCGAGGGTGACCCAGCGGAAGCCGCCCGACGCGACATCGTTGCGCACCTCCAGGCCGAGCGCGTCACGGTAGAAGGTGAGGGACTCGTCGACGTCGTTGACGGTGATGTGGCAGTACTGGAGCGCGATGGTCATGGGACCAACGCTAGGCGGCCGCCGCTGGGCCCGCTTCTCGAATCCTGACCGGGCGGGTGCGTACCTTCGCCACGCACGGGGGCATCGCCGTGACGGCGCCGTGCTCGCGGGCGCGGTACGCGGTCGGCGACTCCCCCACGAGTTCGCTGAACCGCGAGCTGAACGAGCCGAGCGACGTACAGCCGACCTCCATGCACGCGTCGGTCACACTCGTACCGCCGCGCAGCAGCGCCATCGCCCGCTCGATGCGGCGGGTCATGAGGTAGCTGTACGGCGTCTCGCCGTAGGCCGCCCGGAACTGCCGCGAGAAGTGTCCTGGCGACATGAGCGCGTGCCGGGCCATCGCCGGGACGTCGAGCGGACGCGCGTACTCCCGGTCGATCAGATCCCGTGCCCGGCGCAGCTGCGCGAGGTTCTCAAGATCACGCGGTTTCATGGGTTCCAGATTACCGCCCGGCACTGTCAGACCCAGCGGACGGACCGGCGGACGGACCGGCGGACGGCTCAGCGGAGAAGCCACCGCGAACACCCCTGACTTGAAAGAACGTGATGTGGCTCACCTCCTCGGCTGCCGGATTCGGCCCGCGGTGGTACGGGTCAGCCCACGTCGGCGCGGAACCGGCGCCGGTACTCCGTCGGTGTCGTGTCGAGTCGCCGGCGGAATGCCCGTACCAGCGTGTCCGTCGTGCCGAACCCGCAGCTGGACACGATGCGTTCCAGGGTCGCGTCGGTGGATTCGAGCTGGTTGCGCGCCACTTCGACGCGCGCCGACTCGACATAGGCGCTCGGGGTCGTGCCGAGTTCGGCCTTGAAGATCCGGGTGAGCTGCCGCTCGCCGACATGGGCGTACGCGGCGAGGTCCGCCACGGTGAGCGGTTCGCCGATGTTGCGCATGATGTGGTGCCGGAGGTCATCCACGCGCCGTGTCGTGGAGACCGGCTCCAGGGGCACGCTGAACTGGCTCTGCCCACTCGGCCGCTTCAGATACATCACGAGCTGCCGGGCGACACGCAGTGCGAGGGCCTCGCCGAAATCGTCGGCGACCAGGGCGAGTGCCAGGTCGAGGCAGGCGCTGATCCCCGCGCCGGTCCACACGTCGCCGTCGCGGATGAAGATCGGGTCGGCGTCGACTTCGACTTCCGGGTGATCGGCTGCCAGCTGCTGCGCGGTCGACCAGTGGGTGGTGGCGCGCTTGCCGTCGAGCAGACCGGCGGCGGCGAGGAGATGCGCCCCGACACAGACGGATGTGACCCGCCGTGTCCTGGCGGCGAGCGTCCTCACCCGGCCGACCACGGCGGGGTCGGTGAGGGCGTGGACACGGCGGTGGCTGTCGGATTCGACCGCGCCGGGGACCAGCAGGGTGTCGATGCTCCGCGTGGACGCCTCTTGAAAGGTGATGTCGGGGAGTACGCGCACACCCGCCGATGTGGTGACGGGGTCCAGGGTCTCGGCGGCGAGGACGACCTCGTATCCCGCCGCGCCGCCGGTCTCCCGTTGCACGAGGGAGAACACCTCGGGTGGTCCGGTGATGTCGAGGAGGTCGACGCCCTCGAAGAGGACGATGACGACGAGCCGTGCGAGGGCGCTCATGGGGGTCTCCACCCGGTCAGCCGGTCCGGCCGGCCCGCGAGGGCCGCAGCAATGGCGATAGCGATAGCGACGGCAATGGCGATGCCGTGATGTCTGGATCTGCATGTTAGATGACATTGCCGACACCCTCAGGCGACCGTAGCGTTCTGGACGCAGCTCACCGAGAGCGCGACATCCCGTACGACACCGCATACGACAGCTGAGGTGGTACTTCCATGGCTACGACGACTCTGCGCGAGCTGAACGGTCTCGACGAGACGCCCGCTTCGCTCGCCGATGCGACCCTGATCCTCGTCGACTACCAGAACACCTACGTCAGCGGTGTCATGGAGCTGACGGGCTGGCGGGCCGCGCTCGACTCCGCCGCCGCACTGCTGGGGCGGGCCCGGGAGGCCGGCGCGAAGGTCATCCACGTCATCCACGACGGCGGCCCCGGCACCCCGTACGACATCCGGGCGGAGACCGGCCGGATCCACCCCTCCGTGGCCCCGGTCGAGGGCGAGCCCGTCGTCGTCAAGACGGCCCCGAACGCCTTCGTCGGCACCGACCTGGGCGAGCACGTCGACGCCGCAGGCCACCAGGACGTCATCATCGCCGGGTTCATGACCCATATGTGCGTGACGTTCACCGCCGAGGGAGCCTTCCTGCGCGGCAACAGGCCCACCGTCGTCGCCGACGCCTGCGCCACCCGCCCCCTCCGCCCGGCAGGTGCCGGAGCAGGTGCCGGAGCGGGCACCGAGCTGAGCGCCGACCAGATCCACCACAGCGCGCTCGCGACGATCACCGACCTCTACGGGGTCGTCGTCACGTCCGGGAAGCTCTGAGCCCGGCGTGTCCGAGCCCGGCAACCCCGGCTAGAGCGGCAGCCGGTACTGCCACCACCGTTCGCTGATCCGCAGCTTGGCCGACTTGAGTGCTACGCCGAGCACCTCGTCGTCCAGCTCGCGGACCCGGAAGGACTCCACCGAGGGGTGGTCCTCACGGATCTGCTCCACGAAGTCCGCCACCAGGGAGCCCAGTTCGGGCCCCTCGACGCCATGGTGGCCGACCCTCTCCACGTACACCTCGGGACCCGCGACCACAGCGGCGATCCGGGCCGCCGTGCGCCCGTCGGCCGTCAGCAGTTCCAGGCCCTGCCACCCCGTGCCCCGGGGCGCCCGGCGGGTCCGTACGGCCGGCAGACCGTCGGGGCGCTGCCAGCGGGCCAGCGCCGATACGCCCCACTTCCGGCCCAGCTCCCGGTGGATGGAAGCCTCCAGTTCGGCCGCCGCGCGGGCATCCAGTTCCGCACCGGTGTCGCCCCGGTCCAGCCAGTCCAGCGCACGGTATCCGGCCGTGCGGGCCGCGTTGGCCGCCGCGCGGAAGAGGGCGACCAGGACGGCTTCCTCGTCACCGGTACCGGCCGGCTCGGCGACACTGCCCTGGACGATGCGCTCGCGCTCCCGGGTGACGAGCAGCCACTCGACGGTCGCCGCTTCCGGATCCTGGCCGGTGAACACGGGAGCCCACCCGAGCAGTGTGCCGTCGCCCGAGCGGGCGGTCGCGACGCCCAGTGTCCCGGGGTGCGGGCGGCTCCCACCGGGCGCCGGGGTACCGGCAGGCAGCCCGGCGCACAGCTCCTGCCACAACAGGTGCTCCGCCCGGGGCGCCCGGTCGAACTCCACCACGATGTCCAATGTCGTCCCCACTCACGCAGCCAAACTCACGCAGCCAACAGGTGGCCGTCCCCGGCACTCACCCGGCCGAACTCACACGGCCGGCACATGACCGTCTCCGGCACCGGCACCGTCTCCGGCACCCGCAGACATCGGCGAGAACCGGCGGGCACACGGGGACGCGGCCTTCCCGCGCCCCTTCGCTGCCTGCTCCACGTGACCGGCCTCTTCCTCCGCCTGCTCAACCATGGTCCTCAATATGCGCCATAGCTGCTTCCGGGGGTGCACCCGGCCCCTGCGAAGGAGCCGCGAGTTCGGCGGGCAGCTCCCAGCAGCGCACCGGGTCCAGCCGACGGACCGGCCTACCGGCTACCGGCTACCGGCTACCGGCCCCACAGGATGTCCAGGACCGGCTCCCAGGTGTTGAGCACCAGGTCGGCTCCCGCCGAGGCGAGCTCGTCGACGGCCGCGTCGTTCGTGGCGTAGCCGAGGAACGGCAGGCCGACCTCCTGGGCCGCCCGCAGGTCAGGCACCGAGTCGCCGATCACCAGCGTCGTCGCGCGGTCCGCGCCCAGCCCCGTCAGTGCCTGCTCCAGCATGTGCGGATGCGGCTTGAGCAGCTGGAGGTCCGCCGCCGCCCGGCCGTGGATGTGCGGCCCGAAGCACTCGTCGAGGCCCCGGCCCGTCACGTACTCGCGCACCGCACGGGGCGAGTGGTTCGTGGTGACGGCCAGCCGGCCGCCGGTCGCCGCCCAGGTGCGGACGACGCCGTCCACGTACATCGTGGGCCACGCCCCGGCGGCGGCGCGCTGCTCCTGGCGCGTCAGCCACTCCTCCAGGTCGGCCACGAGATCGCTGTCCGGGTGGAGCGTCCCGACCGTACGCAGGATGTCGAGCGGACCGGCGAGCCCGCCGAGGTCCGCGTCCGGGGCGAGAGCGGTGATCCCGCGCTCCTCCAGGAAGGTCCGCATCCCGTCGGAAGCGGCCCGCTCGGCGCTCGGGCCGAACAGCCGGCAGAGCGGGCCGTCGAAGCCGAACAGCACATACCGTGTCGAGGTGATCCGGTCTCGGAGGTTCTCACGGATCACGGATACCGCCTGTTCGCTTCTCGTCGTGTCAGCCGGGTCAGCCGCGTTGGCTGTCTCAGTCGTGTCAGTCGCATCTGAAGTCACTCGGACAGGCTCCCCAGGTCCGGACCCTTCGCGGTCCTGACTGCATCGAACCACTTCCGCGGCTCTTCCACCACGTTCCGTTTTGGCTGCGGACCGCTCGGCGAACTTCTCTGCGAATGCGTCTGTCCGTACGTCAAGACGCCAGTCTCCGCCCGGCCGTTCCACATCCGGGTGACATCCCTCTCGTTCCGCTGCCACACCGCACACGCCGCCGCGATCCGTTCCGCGTCCGGCACCCTGCGCAGCCCGAGCGGCCCCCGCGCGGCGGCGAGCAGAACGAGGATCCGCTCCGCGGTCGCCATGAGCTCCACCGGGCCCGCCCGGTGCGGCAGGGCCAGCGTCAGCCGGATCACATCGATGTGGACGGAGAGCAGCCGCTCGAAGTCCAGATAGACCCGCAGCGCGCCCCGGTGGCCGCTCAGCGCGCCGGGGCAGCTCACCGCGACCGCCGACCGCCACGCCCGGAGCGCGGCCCTCCGCCGGCGGCCGGTGGCGTACCGCATCCGTCCGAGATGGGCGGCGATCTCGTAGACCGGGTCGCCGTACAGCGCCAACTCCCAGTCGATCAGAGAGAGTTCTCCGTCCGGCCCCACGATCAGATTCCCGGCGTGGGAGTCCGTGTGCAGCAGCGTGAACGGCCGCTCGCCCAGTCCCGCCGCCCGCTCCCGCAGCCTCCCGAGCGCGCCGTCCCCCACTCCGAGCGCGGCGAACAGCTCCTGGTGGGCCCGGCTGCTGCGGCCCTTGACCTCGGACTCGGTGAAGTCGACGAGCGTACGCAGGAACCCGCCGCAGTCCCCGTCCGCCGGCCAGCCGCCGGGAAGCGGCGGCAGCGCGTGGGACGGGACTGCGGCCGTCTGCCGGAAGAGCGCCTCCAGTCGCGCCGTGTAGCCGCGCCCGGGGCGGCGGCCGGCCCCGTACCGGCCGGAGAGCGGCACGCCCTGCGCGAAGGAGTGCACGGTGAAGCCCGGCCGGTCGGCGAGCACCCGCGGGCTGCCGTCCACCCGTCCCGCGATGGCACGGAGCAGTTCGCCCTCCGGCCAGATCCGCAGATTGAACTGGACCGCTTCGGGGATGGGCGCGCGCACCTTCACGGGCGTACCGGCGGGGAGCGACACCGCGGCGGCGAGGTCGGGTGGCAGCCCCACGCGGTAGTTCCGGTGGTAGTAGCCGCTGAGGGGTTCCCCCTCACCGGCGGCTCGGTACAGCAGGTCCCAGCTGTCGGCCGTACGGCCGGAGGCGCCGCGGGCTACATCAGGCATGCGGCTCCTGCGCTCTCGTGACCGGAAGCTCGCCGGCGGGCCGTCCCTGGCCGCTGCCCACCTTCATACCCAAGGGTACTGATGGCCTCAAACCCCTCGGGATGAAAGGGAGTTGTGCCAACTGCGGGCCCCGGCCTCCCGGCCGGGGCCCGCAGGGATCACAGGGTGGGGGTCAGCTCGGCTGGTCGCCGGTGTACCGGTAGATCTCGTTGCCGCTGTTGATGTGCCACACGGTGCCGTCGGCGCCCGCGGCGATGTCGGTGGCAGTGCCGGGGATCTTGATCCACGGGTTGCCGCCGCTGGCGTCGTTGTTGGTGTATCGGTAGATGCTGCCGGCGGGATCGACACCCCACACATTGGTCCGGGAGCCCACCGCGATGCGCTTGAGACTGCCGTTGACGCTCTTCCACGGGTTCGAGCCGTCCTGGTCCCCGGTGTACCGGAAGACCTGGTTCCCGCCGTTCACTCCCCACACCGTGCCGTCCGCGCCCGCTCCGATGTCGCTCAGCGCCCCCGGGATCTTGATCCACGGGTTGGCGTCGTGGTTCGTGTACCGGTAGATGGCACTGGCGGAGTCCACTCCCCACACGTTCGTCCGGGAGCCCGCGTCGATGCGGACCAGGCTGCCGGAGATGCCCTTCCACGGGCCCGGGTCGTTCTGATCGCCTGTGTACCGGTAGATCTGGTTGCCGCTGTTGACGCCCCACACGGTGCCGTCGGCGCCCGCGCCGATGTCACTCAGGCCCCCGGGGATGTTGATCCAGGGGGTGGCGTCGTAGTTGGTGTACCGGTAGATGGCGCCCGCCGCGTTCACGCCCCACACCGTCGTCCTGGACCCCGCTGAGATGGCAGTGAGACTGCCCGCCACCTTCACCCAATCCGCCATGCCGAACCACCCTCCGTAGAGCCTGTGTTGGGTGCAATCATCCGGGCCGGGACGGACCTTCAAAGGGGGTGAATGCTTGTCTTAATACCTAACAAGCCAGTAAATCGATGTTTTGATCCCTGCCTGCTTGCGGGGTGAGGGCGGGAGTGGCTCCGCCGGAAGCATTTCGGCTGGAAGCGCCGTCCCGCCCAGGGGGGATCGACAGGAGTACCGGCATATGCCTCCTGCGTAGCAATTCCGTTTGCCCGAGCCGGAGTTCAGTCGCCGGCCGTGCAGCGCGCCCGCCGCTCGGGCCGGCCGCGCCGGGGCGGGTCAGCCCCCGACCGCCTCCGTCATGGCGGCCAGGTCCGCCACGAAGTACTCCGCGCCCGCGTCCCTGAGCCGCAGCAGCTTCACGGACCCGGTGCCGTACCCCACGAACGGAACGCCGATCGAGGTGGCCGCGCGAGCGTCGGCAGGCGAGTCCCCGATCATCAGCCCGTCGGCGGCGGCCGTACCGGTCTCCGCGAGCAGCCGTTCCAGGCAGTACGGATGCGGTTTCATCAGCCGCGGATCGTCGTGCCGCCCCACGACCGCGCCGAAGTACTTCTCGATTCCGTGCAGTTCGAGATAGGCGCGGGCGGCGGCCTCGCTGTTGTTGGTCGCGATGACCAGTTGCTTGCCGGCCGCCAGCAGCGCTTCCATCAGGTCGAACGCGCCGGGCGTGGGCTCCGCGGTGGCCGCCGCCTCCGTCTCCAGCTCCTCCAGCCGCTTGCGCAGGGCGGAGACCAGTCCGTCCGGGTCGCTGGGGACGGCGTCGTGCGCACGCCGGAGCACCGCGAGGGGATCGTGCGGCTCGTCCGGTTCCGACCAGTGCGGCAGTCGCACGGCGGCCATGGCACGCAGTTCGGCGGCGATCGCCGGGGCGCGCAGCCCGGCGAACAGCCCGCAGACCGGCCCGTCGAAGTCCCAGAGGACCAGCGAGGCACGGGAGAGCAGCGCCCGCAGCCCGGCGGCGGGGGTGAGGGCGGGGACAGGGGTGGAGGTGGAGGTGGAGGTGGAGGTGGAGGTGGAGGTGGCATCGGAGGAGGGCAGCACGTCAGTCGCCGAAATCCGCATCTTGGGCCAGCTGGTCCCAGTAGGAGTCGAAGAATTTCTGCGCCGCTTCCACCTTCAGTGCCTGTCCGGGCTTGGTGTACGGGAAGAGCGTCGCGCCCACACCGAGCGAGTCGAGGATGGTGACCTCCACGCCGTCGATGGGCTCAGGTGTCCACTGCTCCAGGGTGTAGTAGCCCTCCAGCAGCTGGTCCTTGTTCAGCAGGTACAACTTCAGCGGCGGGGTGAAGGGCACGGTCCGGATCTGCACCGAGACCTCGGGAACCAGTCCCTGGTGGCGCAGTCGCAGCAGCGAGTGGCGCAGCGACCTGGCGTGGTTGATCACCATGTCGCGGTGGCGCTTGCGCGGCCGGTCGTCATCGGGGTCCTCGACCCCCCGCGGGAAGGCGAGCCGTATCCCGGTGATGTCGGGGAGCATCAGCCGCAGCGCGATGCTCTGCGGCCGGATCTCGCCGTCGCTGATCCGGGCGACCTGTGCGCCGAGGTGCTGGGCCATCGTCTCCGACGTCAGCGAGAGCACGTCCATCGTGATCTCCTCGGCCTCGAAGGCGGCCCGCAGCCTGGGCTGGAGAGTGACCTGCGCGGGCTGCGCGGACGGTACGGGGTGCGCGGCGGCCGCCGCACCGGGGCCCTCGGTCACGGTCGCGGGGCGGCCCCGGCTGGACGAGATCAGCCCCTCGGCCCTGAGTACTTCGAGTGCCCGGCCGACGGTCTCGCGCGAAACGCCGTAGGTGGCCTGGAGTTCGCGCTGCGAGGGCAGTTGGCGGCCCACCCGGTGGACGCCGTCGGCGATCTCGGTCCGCAGGTCGTCCGCGATGACCTGGAACTTCCTGCTGTCTGTGCTGCCTGCGTCACGTGGGGCCACCGCACCACCGTACAACTACCGGGCACCTCGGCGTAATTGACAGGACCAAACAGACAGGACCCAACAGGCAGGGTCACTTTTCCGGCCAACCAACCAGGCCAGTCACCAGACAAGTTTACGGACATGTAACCAGCGGGCATACCACCGTCAGGCCAACCAGGCCAACTTGTCTGGTACTTGACTGCAAGAACCTCTCCACGGAGAACCACTCCACGGGGCACGAGCCGATACAACGGTGTGCAGGCAACTGGTGCTCCCCCACCATCCCGAAGGAGGGAACCCCATGCCTACCGCAGCTCTCCTGGTCGCAGGACTCGGATTCGTCATCGAGCAGACCGTTCAGTCCGCGTTCGGAATCGCAGGTCTCGTCGGATTCGGCATGCTCACCGTCGGCGTGAAGGCAGGCAGCGTCCCGTGCAGCTGCCTGGGCGCCTTCATGCTGTTCGTCCAGGTCAAAGCCCTGATCGGCTGAGGCTGAACGGGACCCCTGGGCCGTGTCGTCCTAGAAGCCGTCCGGGCACCACGGCCGGACGGCCGTACGGAACAGCGCCTCGGTGACGGCGACCGCACCAGCCGTCTCCTCCGAGATCCGGCCCAGCGCGGCGAGCCGGACCGCCGAGGCCTCACCCAGATACAGCGCCGCCAACTCCCCCGCGTCCAGCGTGACATCGGCCGCTTCGGAGGTCGGCGCGCAGGTCGCACCGTCGGGCGAGGCGTCCAGCCGGTAGCGGCCAGCCGAGAGCCCGTCGTGGTCCGTGACCTCCAGGACCAGGGTGCCGGACGCCTCGTACGTACGGGCCTCCAGCGCCCGTACGACATCGAGCAGCCGGATCCACAGGAAGTCCGCGTGCTGGGTGAGCCTGGCCGCGCGCGGGTCGGGCAGCAGCGACGACAGCAGATCGTCCGGACCCCGGTGCCCGGCATTCACCGTCGTGACCCAGTCGACCGAGCAGAGGAAGTGCCACAGGGCGCGCTCGGCGGCCGGGGACACGGCGATCAGATCTTCCACCGTCGCGGTGTTGAGCGGCTGCTTGGCGGGGCCCCAGTGGTCGTCGGCCTTGTACGCGAGGAGGCCGTCGATCTCGCCCCGGGGCGAGCGGTACACCGCGTAGAAGGGCTCGGTCCACGGCCGGCCCGGCACCTGGTCGAGGCCCGTCTGCAGGGCCCACCAGCGTTCGTTCCTGCTGACCGCGCCGGGCTGCGACTTCCGGAAACGGGCGTGCAGTTCGGGGCCGAGCTTCCGTACGTCCGCACCGTCGACCAGATCGATCCGGCCGCCACACTCCGGGCGGGCCCAGCGCGGGTCGAGTCCGGCGCGCGGCACGTCGACCGTCCAGTCGGTGGCCCAGGTCGCCGGGCCGAAGCCGAACCGGCCGTAGATCGGGTACTCGGCGGCGATCAGCGTGGCCAGCACTTCGCCGCGCTCCTTCGCCGCCGCCAGATCCACCGCCATCATCCGGCTGAGCAGACCGCGCCTGCGGTGCGTCGGGGTGACCGTGACGTGGGTGACCGCGTCGGACGGGAGCGAGGCTCCGCCGACGACGGTGACCTCCTGCGCGAAGGACCGGAAGGTCGCCACACAGCGCCCGCCGTCGAACGCGCCCCGGGTGCGGGCCAGATCCGTGTGCGGGAGGCGGCTGCGCACCTCCTCGTCGGAGGCCGACGGCGGCTGGAGGAAGCCGGTGTGACAGGCGCGGAGCCAGTCGGGGTACTCGGAATCGGAGATCGTACGGACGTCAACTGCCATGGTGGCCACGGTAAGCACCCCTCCTCGGACTGTCGCGCGAATTTCGGACCGGAGCCTGTGAAACCGCCACCGGACTGCCGCCGCCGGACTGGTGCCGCCGGACTGCGCCGCAGCACTGCCCCAGCGGACTGCCGCTCCCGGAATGGCCCTTCCGGAACAGCCACTTTCCCGAACAGCCCTTCCGGGACCGGTCCTTTCAGACCGGCGCTTTCAGACCGCCGCGCGGATTTCGCCGACCTTCGCGGCGCCGCCGAGCAGCGGCGCGTCCGCCAGCCTGGCCAGCACCGGGCTCTCCACGCCCATCCGTTCCAGGGTCCGCGCCAGCACAGGACCGAGCACCCGGGTCGCACCGTCGTCGACCTTGAAGGCGAGCGCCCGGCCGTCGGGGAGCGCCAGCGCCTGGACCGCCTCGGCTCCCATCTTGGAGAGCGTGCCCGGCAGCGCCCGCATCACCCATGTGTCGGGCCTGCGGGTCCCCGCGACGTACTCGGGGTGGGCGCGCATCGCGTCCGCGACCCGGCGCTCCGGCGACCCCTCGGGGGCCAGCACGAACGTACGGAACGCACGGGCCAGGCCGACCAGGCTGATCGCCATCAGCGGCGCCCCGCACCCGTCCGTACCGACCGATGCCACCCGCTCGCCCGCCGCCTCCTCGATCACCGTCAGCACCAGCCGCTGGAGCGGGTGGGAGGGGTCGAGGTAGGAGTCGGTGGGCCAGCCGTTCAGCGCGCAGACGGCCAGCATCGCGGTGTGCTTGCCCGAGCAGTTCATGGTGACCCGCTCACGCCCGTGGCCCGCGGCGAGATACCCCTCGGCCTCGACCGGGTCCAGCGGGAGATCGGCGGGGCACTGGAGATCGCTCTCCTGGAGCCGGTACTCACTGAGCATCGTGCGCACCAGCGCCCGCTGGAACTCCTCGCCCGAGTGGCTCGCCGAGGCCAGTGCCAGCCGCTCACCGGAGAGGTCGAGGCCGGCCCGCAGAATGGCGGCCGCCTGCATCGGCTTGTTGCTGGAGCGCGGGAAGACGGGCAGCGACGGGTCACCGAGCGCGTAATCGACGCTCCCGTCGGCCGCGAGCACCACCAGCGAGCCCCGGTGCCGGCCCTCCACGAAGCCGGAACGCACGACCTCGGCGAGGACCGGAGATACAGGGGCGGTGGTGCTGGCGGTCATCGTCGGCCTTCCGGGAACGGGGCCCGCTCACCGGAAGGATCGCCTCAGGTGAGCAGGTCGTCTACTTGCGCTTCGCCCTCACGGTACCTGCGGGCGATCTCCGCGCTGCAATCGTCGGCGGTCCGCTGGAGGTGCTGTCGGCGGCTGGATACCTGCTGTTCGTAGCGGACGAGGCGGCCCATTCCGGTGTGCAGCTCTTCGTCCGTACGGGCGCAGAGGTCGGAGAGTTCCACCTCGGCGAGCATGTCGGCGGCCAGCTTGCTGTTCTCCGCGCTGCGCGGCGTCGAGAGCGTCACATGGCGGGCCGACGAGCGGTGCGAGGACGGCACGTCGGCCAGGATCTCGGAGAGCCGCTCGACGACCGGGGACTCCGGTCCCGTACGCCGGGACAGCTCGGCGCGGAGGATGTCGATCCGCCCGTGCAGCATCCGGCGTACGTAGCTGAGGTCGGCCTCGTCCCGCTGGGCATCCCTGCGCAGCGTGCGCAGTTCGGGCAGGCGCAGCCCGCCGATGTCGTGCTCGGTGGCCGCCGGGAGCGCGGCGCCCGCGCGCTGCGCGGGTGCTCGTGGCACGGAGCTGATCCGGGTCATGGATACGGGACCGGGCGACTGCCCGGCGCCAGATGTACTCATATGCGTATTCCGTCCCCTCGACCGGTGCGGTGCACCGCCTCTCGTGCATGGTGCCACTCCGGATGGTGCCGCTGCTGGCTCTCCGCGCCCGTTCGGCCCCGGATAGGTTGGCCCGTATGCGTGCAGTGGTGCAGAGGGTGGACGGCGCGAGCGTCGTCGTGGCTGGTGAGACCGTGGGTGAGATCTCCGGGGAGGGTCTGTGCGTGCTTGTGGGGGTCACTCATGAGGACACTGCGGAAAAAGCGGCGCAACTAGCCCGAAAGGTCTGGTCGCTGCGGATCCTGTCGGGCGAAAAGTCGTGCTCGGACGTGAATGCACCTTTGCTGGTGATTTCGCAGTTCACCCTCTACGGAGACGCCCGGAAGGGCCGCCGTCCCACCTGGAACGGGGCCGCCCCCGGCGAGGTGGCCGAGCCGCTCGTGGACGAGGTGGTGAACCAGCTGCGCGCCCTGGGCGCGACGGTCGGGACGGGCCGGTTCGGCGCGAGCATGCGGGTCTCGCTGACGAACGACGGCCCGTTCACGGTCCTGCTGGAGATCTGAGCCCGGCCGCCAGGAACCCTATGGCTCCACGGCTCCACGGCTCCACGGCTCTACGGCTCCACGACGACTTCCTGGGCGGCCGCGGTGTCCCCTGCCAGCAGCTCCGCGTCCACCGGCACATTGCGCTTCACCAGTGCCAGCGCGATCGGTCCCAGTTCGTGGTGGCGGGCCGACGAGGTGACGAAGCCCAGCTGGCGGCCCTCGGCGCCGTCCGATGCGAGCCGGACCGGCGTACCGTGCCCCGGCAGCAGCACCTCGCTGCCGTCCAGATGCAGGAAGACCAGCCGGCGCGGCGGCTTCCCCAGGTTGTGGACACGGGCGACCGTCTCCTGGCCCCGGTAGCAGCCCTTCTCCAGATGGACCGCGGTGCCGATCCACCCCAGCTCGTGCGGGATGGTCCGGTGGTCGGTCTCCAGACCGACCCGCGGCCGGTGCGCCTCGATGCGCAGCGCCTCGTACGCGAGGAGCCCGGCGACCGGACCGTGCTCGGCCGCATACGCCTCCAGCTGCTCCCGGGGCAGGAAGAGATCACGGCCGTGCGCCGTCTCCCGTACGACCACGCCGTCCGGCACCCCGGCGATCGAACCGGCCGGCAGATGCACGACCGCGATGTCCTCAGTGCGGTCGGCGATCTCGGCCCGGTAGTAGAACTTCATGCTCTCCAGGTACGCGATCAGCTCCTGCTGCGTGCCCGGCTCGACATGCGCCCACACCGTCTCGCCGTCGTCCACGAGGTAGAGGGCGTGCTCGATGTGGCCGTTGGCCGAGAGGATGAGCGCCTCGGTGGCCACGCCCTGCGGCAGCTCGCTGACGTGCTGGGTGAGCAGCAGATGCAGCCAGCTCAGCCGGTCAGGGCCGGTGACCGTGATGACGCCGCGGTGGGAGAGGTCCACGAGGCCGGTACCGTCCGACAGCGCACGCTGTTCGCGGAACAGGTCTCCGTAGTGGGCGGCGACACCTTCGTCCCGGCCTTCGGCGGGGACGGCACCGGGCAGTGACAACAGCGGGCTCTTCATGTCCGCAAGCGTACGACCGCCCGCCGCAAGGCTACGAACCGCCGCCGGAAGCAGGGGCCTGAGCCTCGGCCTGCCCCTGGGGCTGCTCCTCGGCGGCCTTGGCCGCGCACTTCCGGCACCGCCCGAAGATGGCGAAGTGCTTCATGTCCGTCTCGAAGCCGAACGACTCGCGGAGCTGCCCGGTGAAGTCCGCGGCCACACTGATGTCGGCCTCGATGACGTCCGTACAGTCCCGGCAGACCAGATGGATGTGGTGGTGCCGGTCGGCGAGGTGGTACGTGGGAGCACCGTGCCCGAGATGGGCATGGCTCACCAGGCCCAGCTCCTCAAGCAGCTCCAGGGTGCGGTAGACCGTGGAGATGTTCACGCCGCCCGCCGTCTTCCGCACCTCGGTGAGGATGTCGTCGGGCGTCGCGTGCTCCAGCGCGTCCACGGCCTCCAGCACGAGCTGTCGCTGCGGGGTCAGCCGGTACCCGCGGCTGCGGAGGTCGCTCTGCCAGTCAGTGGTCACCACGCCTCCAGTGTAGGAGCGGCCTACTTGAAGAAGGCGATTCCGTCGTCAGGAAGGTCCTTCAGATCCTTCGCCCACTCGCTGGGGTCGACGGACTTCTTCAGATGCGCGGACATGTAGGGCCGCAGCTCGACCTCGGGCGTGGCCTTCTCGCCCACCCACATCAGGTCGCTGTTCACATAGCCGTAGAGCCGCTTCCCGCCGCTGTACGGGCCGGACGCCGCGGTCCGCGCGACCGCGTCGGTCACCAGGTCGATCTGCGGCTTCTGGTCGGCGAGCTCGCCGTACCAGATCTCGACGACGCCCTGGTCGCGCACCATCACGACCTCGACCTTGCGGTGCTCGTCCACGCGCCAGTACCCGGACTCGGTCTCCAGCGGCCTGACCTTCACGCCCTCGGAATCCAGCACCCAGGTGTGCGAGGTGTACTCAAGGAAGTCGCGGCCGTCGTGGGTGAAGGCGACCTCCTGGCCGAAGTTGCACTTCTCCTCACCGGGGAAGTCCGCGACACCGGCCCCGGTCCACTTACCGAGGAGGAAGACCAGCGGGACGAGGCTCGGATGGAGGTCCGACGGAATCTCGATCATGAGGGCTCAGACGATCTGTGAGAGGGGTTCGGGCTACCGGCTGCCAGTTGCCGAGCGGTCAGCGCTGGCCCTGGTAGAGCTTCTTCACCGAAAGACCGGCGAAGGCGATGACGCCGACGCAGACCAGGATCAGCAGAGCGATGAAAATGGCGTCAAGCACGAGGTGCTCCTTGTATGAGCGACTGCACGGACGACGGCGGCCGCGTGAACGTGAAAAGCAGGAAGGGCCGGGTCCCAGCCTAATGGGTGGGGGCCGAGCCCTCTCTGCGAGGTGCGGCGGCGGCCGACGATTAGAGTTCGGCCATGGCCCAGAAGAAGCTAGTGATCAAGGTGACTGCGGGATCCGACGCCCCCGAGCGGTGCTCCCAGGCGTTCACCGTGGCCGCGGTCGCCGTGGCCAGCGGGGTGGAGGTCTCGCTCTGGCTCACCGGTGAGTCGTCGTGGTTCGCCCTGCCGGGCCGGGCCGCCGAGTTCGAGCTGCCGCACGCGGCGCCGCTGCCGGATCTGATCGACTCGATCAGGGCGGGCGGGCAGATCACCGTCTGCACGCAGTGTGCGGCCCGCCGCGACATCACGGAGCAGGACGTACTGGAGGGCGTACGGATCGCGGGCGCCCAGCTCTTCGTACAGGAAGCGATGGCCGACGGCGTCCAGGCACTCGTCTACTGAGGTCTGGGACGACCGGCAGCTGCCGGGTGCGCCGCCCCGCCTACCGGCGCCGCTTCTTCCCGTCCAGCTCGTCCCACCACTCGTCGGACGTACGGTCCCCCGAAGGCGGCAGGTCCGAGTGCTTGTCCGTGCGCTTGCCCGTCGGCCTGTCCGTGGACTTGCCCGTCGGCCTGTCGGCGGACCCGCTGTCGGGCGGCGGCTCGTCCCACCAGCGGTCATCGGGACCGCGCCGGTTGCCGACGATCGCCGCGACCGGCGGGATGACCATCGCGACGAAACACATGGCGATGGCGGCAGGCACCGACCAGAGACGTACGAAAGCCCAGGCTGAGACGAAGAGCAGCAGACAGCCGCCCATCAACAGAAAATAGCCGCGCCGACGTCGCGAGTACATGCATCCAGCGTAAGACCGATCGGCAACTCGTCGCCCCCGGACGGAGCTCGGGAACTTCCCTGCCCCGGACGGCGCGGAGGGCCGCACCCGGTCCAAGTGGCGTCCAACCCCCTGGGGTGCGGCCCTCCGGCCAGATCAGGTCCTGCTCGGATCCTGCTCGGTTCCTGCTCGGTCAGACAGCGATCGCGATCTCCGCGAGGCCGCCGGTCTGCGCGACGACCGTACGGTCTGCCGTGCCGCCCGGGACGAGGGCGCGCAGCGTCCACGTGCCCTCGGCCGCGTAGAAGCGGAACTGTCCGGTGGCCGAGGTCGGGACCTCGGCGGTGAACTCGCCGGTCGAGTCCAGCAGGCGCACATAACCGGTGACGGGCTCGCCGTCACGGGTCACGCTGCCCTGGATCGTGGTCTCACCGGGCTTGATCGTCGAGGCGTCCGGGCCGCCGGCCTTCGCTCCGCACATGCTGTTCTCCTGAGGGGCCTGAGAGGTTGGTGAAGGTCGGTACTACTTGTTGGCGCCGAGCTCGATCGGCACACCCACGAGGGAGCCGTACTCGGTCCACGAGCCGTCGTAGTTCTTGACGTTCTCCTGGCCGAGCAGCTCGTGCAGCACGAACCAGGTCAGCGCGGAGCGCTCACCGATGCGGCAGTACGCGATGGTGTCCTTGGCAAGGTCGACCTGCTCGTCCTCGTAGAGGGCCTTGAGCTCGTCGTCCGACTTGAAGGTGCCGTCGTCGTTGGCGTTCTTCGACCACGGGATGTTGCGGGCGCTCGGCACGTGGCCGGGGCGCTGCGACTGCTCCTGCGGGAGGTGCGCCGGGGCGAGCAGCTTGCCGCTGAACTCGTCGGGCGACCGGACGTCGACCAGGTTCTTGCTGTTGATCGCGGCCACCACGTCGTCGCGGTAGGCGCGGATCGACTCGTCCTGCGGCTTGGCCTTGTACGTGGTGGCCGGGCGGGACGGCACGGCGTCGACCAGGTCGCGGGAGTCGAGCTCCCACTTCTTGCGGCCGCCGTCGAGCAGCCGGACGTCGCTGTGGCCGTACAGCTTGAAGTACCAGAAGGCGTACGAGGCGAACCAGTTGTTGTTGCCGCCGTAGAGCACGACGGTCGTGTCGTTGCCGATGCCCTTCTCGGACAGCAGCTTCTCGAAGCCGGCCTGGTCGATGAAGTCACGGCGGACCGGATCCTGGAGGTCCTTGGTCCAGTCGATCCGGATCGCGTTCCTGATGTGGTTCTTCTCGTACGCAGAGGTGTCCTCGTCCACCTCGACGATGGCGACCTGCGGGTCGTCGATGTGGGCCTCGACCCAGTCTGCGTCTACCAGAACGTCGCTGCGGCTCATGCGGAATCTCCTCCGGGGATGGGGAATCCCCTGCTCCTGCGGAGCCCGGGGACGTGCGGCGGGATGGTGCGATGGTGTCGGCGTACGGATCCACGGAGGCCGGGAGACAGAGCGCATCCGGCACCGCGGGGGGCGGCCCCGACAGACGGTCGGGGGACCCGGGGGATACGGGAGTCGGAGCTCCCGCTCAGAAGGCGCGACAGAGCATGGCGGAGACACGGCACAGGTCGACTGCCCGCCGCTTCGTGAGATCCGCCTGCTGCTTCATACGGTCGATCGTAGGGAAGTACGGGCGGAGATGTCACCGCCGTATCGCACACTGAGACGCGATCGTCCGCGATGCGAGACAATGTGCCAATGGCGCGCGTACGGCCCGGGATTCCCACGGTTCCGTACTTGCCCACCATCTGAGGACCGGACTCCCCCGTCTCACCATCCGGTCACGATGGGTCTCTCCGCCGGCCCCGTACTGCCGCCGCCCCTCCTACTGCCCGGCCAGCGCGACGTTCGTACCCGTGACGCCGATGTCGACGCCGTCCGCCGTGGCCCGCACCTCGCTGAGCTTCAGCCCGGCGGGCAGCCCGCCGACCGCGCTGTCGAAGTCGGTCTGCTGCCGGACCAGACCCTCCAGACCGGGGATGCCCTCCCCGGGCACCACGTCCGCGTGCACCTTGATCCGGTCCGTCCCCACCATGGTCACCGTCGAGATCACGCTGCGGCTGACCGTGCGCCCCAGAACGGCCACCGAGCCGGTGACCTTGACCTTGCCGTTCCCCGCGTACGCGACCTTGGCACCGGATTCGGAGGCCTTGGTGAGGTCCCCGTACGAGATGTGCGCGCTGCCGCTGGCGCGCGCTGCCACCGCGCTGCTGAAGTTGCTGGAGACCGTGACGTCGTGCAGTTCGGCCCGGACTTCACTGATCCGCAGGTGGCGGCCGGACGCGTTCGCGTCGACGCCCTTGAGCGTGACGTCGACCCGGCCGAGCTTCTTGTCGAGGACCTGGGTCAGGAACGGGAAGCCCTTGATGTCGACGTCGGGGGAGGCCGAGAGGCTCTCGCTGCTGCGTATTCGGTCCGCCGCCTTGTTGTCCGCGACATGCACCGCGATCCGGTCGGCGAGGACGAAGAGGCCGCCCAGTACCACGACGACGATGAGCAGTGTCCGCAGTGCTCGCATGGCCGGTCGTCCCTCTGCTCGTACCCGAGTCCTGATCCGTGCCGGTGGCACGGACCCGAGCCTAACGGGGTGATCAGCCGACGAGTCGGCCGATGAGGTAGATCGCCGGTGCGGCGGCGGAGAGCGGCAGGGCCACTCCGGCCGTCATGTGCACGAACCGGGACGGGTAGTCGTAGCTCGCGACGCGCAGCCCGATCAGGGCGCAGCCGCCGGCCGCGAGCCCGAGCAGCGCGCCCTGCATCCCGAGTCCGGTGACAGTGCCCGCCAGGGCTCCGGCGGCCGCCGCCGCGACCAGGGCGCCGACGAGCCCGGCGGGGCCCGGCAGCGGGAGTGCGCGGACGACGGCCGCGACCGCCACGGCCGTACAGCCGACCGTCACCGCGTCCGTCGACGCCGCGAGGATGCCCGTCGCGACGATGGTGAGCGCGGAGGAGGCGATGGTGGCCATCAGTCCGGCCATCCGCTCGTCGGCCGGTGCGTGGCTGCGCAGCTGGAGCACGAGCGTGAGCAGCACCCAGACGCCGAGCGTGCCGATGATCGCGGCGGGCCCGTGGCCGGTGCCCGCGACGAGCAGCGCGATGTCCGCGACGACACCGCCGAGGAAGGCGAGCGCGATGCCCTGCCGGGCGGGCCACATGCCGTTCAGCCGGAACCAGCCGGCGGCTGTGACGGCCTGGAGCACCAGCAGCGGCACGACCACGGCGTACCGCCCGCCGAACGCGGCGGCAGCGAGCACGATCCCGAGCCCGGCCGTCAGCACGGCGGGCTGCATGCCCGGAGGGATGATCGGCGACCGCCCCTCGGCGCGGGCCCGCTGCGCGTCGGTGATCCGCGCCTGTCCGACGGTGCTGGGGGCGCTGTATGCGGGGCCGTCGGCGGGCGACGCCGCGGCGGGCGCCTCAGCGGCGGCGGGCGCGGGCGCGGGCCGCGCGGCATACGGAGCGGGGGCGGGCGTCTCCGGCGGAAGGGGGAGCGACGCGGGCGGAAGGTAGGTGGATTCGGGCCCGGTGTACGGCTGCCGCGGGTCGTGCTGCTGGGGCGCCGGGCTCTGCGGGGACGCGTAGGGCTGCTGGGGAGCCGGGCTCTGCTGATACGGCTGGTTCTGCTGGTTCTGCTGGTACGGAGGCTGCTGCGCGTACGGGTCCTGTGGGGCCTGCTGGTACGGGGCTTCCTGGTACGGAGCCTGCTGCTGGGCGTACGGGTCCTGCGAAGCCTGCTGGTACGGAGCCTGCTGCTGCGCGTACGGGTCCTGTGTCGGCGGCTGCTGCGCCGGGTCCGGCCGCACCGGCGTCTGCACCGGCTGGAACTGGGTGTCCCAGGTCTGCCCGTTCCAGGTCTGGTTGAACGGATCATCCGGGTGCGGATCCTGGTGCCCGTTCGGATCCTGGTGCCCGTTCTGGGCCTGGTAGAACCGCGGGTCGGGCTGCTGCGGCGGCTGCTGCTGCCCGTACGGATATGGCTGATCACTCATCGTGGGGGGTCACCCTCCTGCGAACGGCGGGAGCACCTCGACCGTGCCGCCCTCGGCAAGCCGTACCGTCTCATGGCCGCGGGTCCCCACGGGATCACCGTCGACGAGGAACGAGCATCGCCGCAGCACCTGCGCCAGCTCACCGGGGTGCCGCTCGCGCGCCGCGTCGAGTGCTTCGGCCAGGGTGGCGCCGCTGTACGGCTCCTCGGCTGTGCCTGCGGCGGCCTTGGCGGCGGCCCAGTAGCGGATGGTTCCCGCGGGCATGGGTACTCCTCATTGGTTTACGTCGCGCGGGTCCATGATGCCGGGTGCGGAGAGGCGGCCGCGCCGCTGCCCGTCGCACCCCCGGCTCCGGCCCGCCCCGAATTCGCTGGAACCGGCCGACCGAGCCGCCTAGCGTGTCCGGATCGCTGATCATGCGCATGGTGACCATGAACGGGGCGTTCGCCTTCCCCGGACTGGACGAGCCCCACGGCTGGAACGACCCCGAGCTGCTGAGCGCCGAGATCCCCGGAGCCGGCGCGGTCTCCTCGGCGAACGGCCTGGCCGCGCTGTACGCGGCCGCGGTGACGGGAGTGGACGGTTCGGCCCGCCTGCTGACGCCCGCCACGGTCACGGACGCGGTACGTGAGGTGTCGGCGGGCCCGACCTGGCAGGGCTTCGACACGGGCCAGCGCTGGGGCTCGGGCTTCCTGCTCGACTCGACGGCCCCGCGTCCCCTGCTCGGCCCCCGGAGCTTCGGCAACGACGGTGCGGGCGGCCAGTTCGCATTCGGGGACGACGAATTCGGGGTGGGTTTCGCCTACGTCTCCACCAAAATGATCGGTTACGGCGACGCCCGCGCGACCCGCCTCATCGAGGCAGTACGGGATTGCCTGAACGCTTGAGACCGGCCCGGGTCAGGCACCTTCCGGACGCATCAGCCACTCCCCCACCCGCCCCAACAACTCGTCCCCGGCCGCATTCTCCGCATGGCCCATCCCCGGCTCCACCCAAAGCTCCGCGGCCCCCGCCCCGGCCGCCGCGGCCAGCATCCGAGGATGGTCCAGCGGAAAGTAGGGATCCCGGTCCCCGTGGACGATCAGCAGCGGCGCAGGCGCGATCATCGGCACCGCGTCCACCGGTGACAGCGGTACCGGGTCCCACTCCTCCGTGTGGATCCGGGTCCGGAGCCCGAACCGCCCCACCAGCCGCCCCAGCGGTCGCGTGACCACCCAGTGCAGCCGCCGCATCGGCGCCGTCCCCCGGTAGTACCACCGCGCGGGAGAACTCACCGCGGCCACCGCCTGCACGGACCCGGCAGAACGGGACTCGGCAGAACGCGACCCGGCAGAGCCGGCACCAGCAGCCCCACCCGCACCACCGTCAACACCGGCACCCCCGGCACCCCCCGCCCCGTCCCCGTGCAGCGCCGCATGTCTCAGCACCACCGAGCCGCCCATCGAGAAGCCGACCGTCACCACCCGGCTGTGCCCGAGGCTGTGGGCCCACTCGACCGCCGCCGCCAGGTCGAGCACCTCCTTGTCGCCCACCGTCGAGCGCCCGCCCGACCGCCCGTGCCCCCGGAACGAGAACGTGACCACGGCCGCACGCTGCGCGAACACCCCCGCGGCGCGCCGCACCGCGGGCCGGTCGACCGACCCCGTGAACCCGTGCGCGACCACGATCGCCGTGTCGCCCGGACCCTTCACACACGGCTCGTACCGCGCCTCGACCGGTACTCCGTCCCGGGTACGAAGGATCACCCTGAGGTCGCCCGGAGTGACCAAGGGAACAGAGGCATTCCGGAAAGGCTCTTCTGACGCAGAACTCATGTGGGCTATTCTGGGGGGATCAGGACCTGGGCAAAGTTGCCCCCAGGTCCTTTTGTGCTTTCGGTGGGTTGTATACGAAACCCGCCGGAGCCGCGCAGCGAACCCCGGGCGCGGGGTATGCGCAGAAAAAAAGCAGTGCCACATACGTCCTCGCAGGGACCGAGGAGGAACCGACGTAATGGGCGAGCGATATATGCACGACCGTATGACGACCACGGCAGGTGGAGCGCGATGAGTTCTCTGCTGCTCCTGACCAACGCCCTCCAGCCGTCGACGGAGGTGCTACCCGCCCTCGGACTTCTGCTGCACAGTGTGCGGGTCGCTCCCGCCGAAGGCCCGGCTCTCATCGACACCCCGGGTGCCGATGTGATCCTCGTGGACGGGCGCCGCGACCTTCCCCAGGTCCGCAGTCTCTGTCAGCTGCTCCACTCCACGGGACCCGGCTGTCCGCTGATCCTCGTCGTCACCGAGGGCGGCCTCGCGGCCGTCACGGCCGACTGGGGCGTGGACGACGTCCTGCTCGACACCGCGGGCCCGGCCGAGGTCGAGGCGCGGCTGCGGCTCGCGACCGGCCGCCAGCAGATCACTTCGGACGACTCCCCGACCGAGATCCGGATCGGCGACCTCTCGGTCGACGAGACGACGTACAGCGCGAAGCTCAAGGGCCGGGTCCTGGACCTGACCTTCAAGGAATTCGAGCTGATCAAGTACCTCGCCCAGCACCCGGGCCGGGTCTTCACCCGCGCCCAGCTGCTCCAGGAGGTGTGGGGGTACGACTACTTCGGCGGTACGCGCACGGTCGACGTCCACGTAAGGCGGCTCCGCGCCAAGCTCGGCCCCGAGCACGAGTCGCTGATCGGCACCGTACGTAACGTCGGCTACCGCTTCGTCACCCCCGAGAAGGTGGAGCGCGCGGCCGAAGAAGCCCAGGCCAAGGCCGCCGAACAGGCCTCCGGGGCACTGACCCGGACGGAGGACACGGCGGGCTCCCGGGAGGCTGCCGTCCGGCCCGTAAAACGGTAGGTCCAACGGCAGGTCCATCCGCGTAGACTGCCGCGCGTGGCCAAGGTGACGCGGGACGATGTGGCGCGACTGGCGGGGACTTCGACCGCTGTCGTCAGCTATGTCATCAACAACGGACCGAGGCCGGTCGCCCCGGCCACGCGCGAGCGGGTAGTCAACGCGATCAAAGAGCTGGGGTACCGGCCGGACCGGGTGGCGCAGGCCATGGCCTCACGGCGCACCGATCTCATAGGGATGATCGTGCCGGACGCCCGGCAGCCCTTCTTCGCGGAGATGGCGCACGCCGTCGAGCAGGCCGCATCCGAGCGCGGGAAAATGGTGCTCGTCGGCAACTCCGACTACGTCGACGAGCGCGAGGTCCACTATCTGCGGGCCTTCCTCGGGATGCGGGTCTCCGGTCTGATCCTGGTCAGCCAGGGCATGAGCGAGCGTGCCGCCGCGGAGATAGAGGCGTGGGACGCCCGCGTGGTGCTGCTGCACGAGCGGCCCGAGGCCATCGATGACGTCGCCGTCGTGACGGACGACATCGGCGGCGCGCAGCTCGCCACCCGCCACCTCCTGGAGCACGGCTACGCGTACGTGGCCTGCCTCGGCGGCCTCGAATCGACGCCCTCCGTCGGCGACCCGGTGGCCGACCACGTCGAGGGCTGGCGGCGCGCGATGCAGGAGTCCGGCCGCTCCGTCGACGGCCGGCTCTTCCAGGCTCCGTACAACCGCTACGACGCGTACCAGGTCGCGCTGAAGCTGCTGGCGGGCCCCGACCGGCCCCCGGCGATCTTCTGCTCCACCGACGACCAGGCGATCGGTGTCCTGCGGGCCGCCCGTGAGCTGCGGATCGACGTGCCCACCGAGCTGGCGGTGGCCGGCTTCGACGACGTCAAGGAAGCGGCCCTCACGGACCCGCCGCTGACGACGGTGTACTCGGACCGCCCGGCGATGGCGCGCTCCGCGGTCGATCTCGTGCTGGACGACGCGCTCCGGGTCGCGGGGTCGCGGCGGGAGCGGCTGAAGCAGTTCCCGTCGGCGCTCGTCGTGCGCCGGTCCTGCGGCTGCGGCTGACGCCCGGTCCTCACGCCCGGTCCTGATGCCCCGTTCTGACGCCGGATCCTGACCGCCCGGCCCTGACACCCAACCTCGCCCGCGCACAGGCCCGTCGGGCCATTATGTCGGGCCTTTATATCGGGCATACGGGGTTCTGTCGGGCTTCTCAGCGGGCACTCAGGAAACTCTCATGGTCGGTGGCAAGGCTATGAGACATGACCGAGAACCCGGAGCAGTACCCCAACCCGCAGCAGGACGATGCGTACGCGGCCCGGTCCTTCCCGCCGCCGCCCGCACACCAGCCGTCAGCGGCCTGGCCGCCGCCGGCTCCGGCCGCCCCGGCGGACCACGTCACCTCCAGGCGCGCCAAGCGGCCGATCGCCCTCCTCGCCGCCGTCGCCATCATCGCCGCGGTCGTCGGCGGCGGTTCGGCGGCGCTCGCCGAGTCCCTGATGGACAACGGCAGCAACGGCGCGAACCCCGCGGGCACCGTCAGCGGCACCACCGTCTCGCAGTCGAGCAAGGGCACGGTCTCCGGTGTCGCCCAGGCCGTCTCACCGAGCATCGTGGAGGTCAAGGCGACTTCCACGGCAGGTCAGTCCACCGGGGCCGGCGTGATCGTCACCGCCGCCGGTGAGATCGTCACCAACAACCACGTCATCTCGGGTGCCGACACGGTCAAGGTCTCCCTGAGCGACGGCAAGACGTACACGGCGAAGGTGGTCGGCACCGACCCCGGCAAGGACCTGGCACTCATCAAGGTGCAGGGCGCGTCCGGCCTCAAGCCCGCCTCGCTCGGTGACTCGTCCAACGTCGCCGTCGGCGACCAGGTCGTGGCGATCGGCTCCCCCGAGGGCCTGACCGGCACCGTCACCAGCGGCATCATCTCGGCGCTGAACCGCGATGTCACCGTCGCCAAGGAAGAGGGCCAGGGGCAGAGCCAGGACCAGGGCCAGGGCCAGGACGGCCAGGGGCAGGGCTACGGGCAGCAGGGCGGCGGCGACGGGAACTGGCCGTTCCAGTTCGGCGGCCGGCAGTTCAACGGCGACACCGGCAACTCCACCACCACGTACAAGGCGCTCCAGACCGACGCCTCGCTCAACCCCGGCAACTCCGGCGGTGCGCTGATCAACATGGACGGCGAGATCATCGGCATCAACTCCGCGATGTACTCGGCCAGTTCGCAGAGCAGCGACAGTTCGAGCGACGCCGGGAGCGTGGGCCTCGGCTTCGCCATCCCGATCAACACGGTCAAGGCCGACCTCGCCCACCTGCGCGCGGGCGGCAGCAACAGCAACTAGTGCGACCCGCGTGAACCAGCACCACCCAGCACCACCAGTCGGCGCCGCACTCGCGCCGGCGCCACCCAGGAGGACCCCGTGACCGCAACTCCGCACGGCACCGCCACCGTCACCATCACCATCAACCGAGCCAGGCACGCCCTGCTCACCGCGATCTCCTGGGCGGACCCCGCCGGTCTGGGGCTCCCCCTCGCGCTGGCCCAGTCCCAGGCAGACCAGGCCGGAAAGACCGAGCAGGCCGGAAAGACCGACCAGAGCGGGAAGCCCGGACAGGAAGCAGCGGCACGGGCCCCCGAGGTACGCGCCCCCGCCTCCGCCTCCTCCGCCCCCTCCCCCGCCCGCTCCAAGGGGCGTGCCGCGCGCCGCCGACGGTCGGCCGTGCGAGGCTGAGGGACGCCACGCCGAAGACCGACGCCCCCCAGTAAACGAGGACAGAGAGCCGATGAGCCCCGCCGAGGACGGCCACGACCAGCAGCGCATCCTGATCGTCGACGACGAGCCCGCCGTACGCGAGGCGCTGCGCCGCAGTCTCGCCTTCGAGGGGTACGGGACGGAGGTCGCCGTCGACGGTCTGGACGCGCTGACGAAGGCGGCCCCGTACGCGCCGGATCTCATCGTCCTCGACATCCAGATGCCCCGCATGGACGGCCTGACCGCGGCCCGCAGGCTGCGGGCGTCGGGGTCGACCACCCCGATCCTGATGCTCACCGCCCGTGACACCGTCGGCGACCGGGTCACCGGACTCGACGCGGGCGCCGACGACTACCTGGTGAAGCCGTTCGAACTGGACGAGCTGTTCGCCCGTATCCGCGCACTGCTGCGGCGCAGTTCGTACACGGCGGCCGCGGGCGAGGCCCCCGACGACAACGTACTGTCCTTCGCCGACCTGCGGATGGACCTCTCGACGCGCGAAGTGACGCGTGGTGAGCGGCGGGTGGAGCTGACCCGTACCGAGTTCACGCTGCTTGAGATGTTCCTGGCCCACCCGCGCCAGGTGCTCACCCGCGAGCAGATCCTCAAGGCGGTGTGGGGCTTCGACTTCGAGCCGTCGTCCAACTCGCTGGACGTGTACGTGATGTACCTCCGCCGCAAGACGGAGGGCGGCGGCGAACCGCGTCTGGTGCACACGGTGCGGGGCGTGGGCTACGCGCTGCGGACCGGGAGCGCCGAGTGAGCTTCCCCCAGCCCGTGCGCTGGTTCCGGCGGCTTCCGCTGCGCTCCCGGCTGGCGATGCTGACGGCGGCCGCGGTGGCGTTCGCGGTGGCCGTGGTCTCGGTGATCTGCTGGTTCCTGGTGCAGGGGAAGCTGTACGACGAGATCGACTCGAAGCTCGCCGGGCAGATCTACACCCAGACCGTCTCCCCCACCACCCTGCGCAACAACCTCAACGACTGCCGCGCACCGGAGCCGCCCGGCAACTTCGGCCAGCAGACCTCCCCGTACTACGCGCAGCTCGTGCAGTCGGACGGCACCATCTGTGTGCGCGGTGGCGCGGGCACCATCAAGGTCACCGCCGGCGACCGTTCCCTGGCGAAAGCCGGCAACACCAAGCTGCCCAGGTACCGCAACGGCACGGACTCCGACGGGCACGCCGTCCGCATCCTCACGGCGCACGTGCTCTACCAGCCCGGGGTGCCCTACCCGGACATCGTGCAGATGGTCGCCTACCCGCTGGCGGACACCCGCAGCACCCTCAGCGAACTGGCCCTGCTGCTTCTCGCTGTCTCCGGTGTCGGTGTCATCGGGGCGGGCGCGGCGGGCCTGTGGATCGCGCAGGCCGGGCTCAAACCGGTCGACGAACTGACCGAGGCCGTCGAGCACGTGGCCCGTACGGAGGACCTCACCGTACGGATCCCGGTCGAGGGCGAGGACGAGATCGCCCGGCTCTCCCGGTCCTTCAACTCGATGACGGCCGCGCTCGGCGAATCCCGCGACCGTCAGGCGCAGCTCATCGCGGACGCCGGGCACGAGCTGCGCACCCCGCTCACCTCGCTCCGTACCAACATCGAGCTGCTCGCCCGCAGCGAGGAGACCGGCCGCCCCATCCCGCCCGACGACCGCAAGGCCCTGATGGCTTCGGTCAAGGCGCAGATGACCGAACTGGCCGCGCTCATCGGCGACTTGCAGGAGCTGTCCCGCCACGAGGCGACCCATGCGCCGGAGACCCTGAACGTCGTCGCGCTGCACGACATCGCGCAGTCGGCGCTGGACCGGGCGGTGCTGCGCGGCCCGGAGCTGACCTTCACCGCCGACCTCGGGCCCTGGTACGTACAGGCCGAACCGGCCGCGCTGGAGCGGGCCGTGATCAATGTGCTGGACAACGCGGTGAAGTTCAGCCCGCCCGGCGGGACCATCGAAGTCACCCTGGGAGAGGGCCGGCTGACGGTACGGGACCACGGCCCCGGCATCCCCGCCGACGACCTCCCGTACGTCTTCGAGCGGTTCTGGCGGTCCTCGTCGGCCCGTTCCCTGCCCGGCTCGGGCCTCGGCCTCTCCATCGTGGCCCGTACGGTCCAGCAGTCCGGCGGCGACATCGAGCTCAACCCCGCGCCGGGCGGCGGCACCGAGGCGGTCATCCGGATCCCGGGCGCCGCGACACCACCGCCGGACGCGCCGCCCTCAGCAGAGGCGTGAGGCGCCCGCCCCACCGGGCTCCGCGCCACCGGACGTCACCCCACCGGGCCCCGGTCCTTCCGCCATCGGGCGACCGGGGCCCCGCCCGTCCTCAGCGCTGCTTGCCCCAGTGCAGGCCGGAGCCCGCCAGGTCCGCCCTGATCCCGTCCTTCTCCACCACCACATGGCGCAGGCTGATGTCGCCGGGCGCCTTGGGCAGCTTGAAGGAGAGCGAGAACTGACTGGAGAGCTCCGGCGGGCGAAGGCTCATCACGGCGGCGATCAGCTTGGGGTCGATGCCCGCCTTCTGCAGCAGCCAGGGGTGGGCGACGACCTCGTCGACCAGGTTGACCTGCATCAGCTGGTGGGCGAAGCGCGGTGTGCCGGTCAGCTTGTGCAGCTGGTCGTCGCTCTGCAACGCCTGCTGCACGCGCTTCTGCGGTACGCCGATGCGCTGGACGATGGACGGTACGGAGAGCAGCGCCTTGATGTGGCTCTCCTCGCGGGCGATCCGGGCGGCAGCCTCGGGGGCGAGCCGCAGCCCGGAGTGCGCGCGGTCCTTGCCGGGCGTGTACGTCGCGATGCCGGGCACCTCGATCCGCATGTGGTCGACCGTCGTGGAGACCGCCCGGCCGCCGTCCCGCTGGACGTGTGCCTTGGCCTGGACGCGTACCTCGGTGCCCGCAACAGGCAGGCCGCCGTGGACATTGATCGAGTCGTGCCCCTCGTCGGTGAACTTGACCTGGGAGGCGCCGAGCTCGCGGTTCATGTCCTCGAACGAGAGGAAGACGTCGCCGTCCATCGAGCCGACCACGGCGCCCTTGATGGAGCTGGGGAGGTCTCCGTTGATCCGGATGTCCTTGGCGGTGGCGTGCACCTCCGCGAGGGAGACCCGGTCGGCCGGGACGTCGGGGACGGCCACGTCGACCCGGTCGAGGTGCTTGTCGAGAACCTGGGTGAGGAACGGGAAGCCGTGGATGTCGACCTCCGGTCTGGTCACCAGGTGCATCGACTGCTGGAGCTTCTCGGCGGCCTTGTTCTGCGCGTACAGCTCGGCGAACCGGTCGGCGAGGAAGAGGAATCCGGTGCAGACCAGGGCGGCGACGGCGACCTTCACCACGGTGGACACGGCGGCGAACCGGCGCCGGGCCCGGTGGTTGGGCGGCGACCAGCGGTCATCGGGGTCGTCACGGCTCTCGCCGGCGACACCGTCGGCTTCGTCGTAACCGTCGGCTTCGTCGCCATCGGACTTCAGCCCCAGCCCGAGGGGGTCGCGCTCGTCGTAGCCGTACGGCTCGAAGCCCGGCTCCGGATCGCGGAGTTGTGCCAGTTCGTCGTAGGGATTACGCGGATGCGGGGGTATGCGTGTGGGGGGTCGCATCGGCTCATCCCACCACGCGTGCGCCCCCCGAACGCAAGTCGTACCGGGGGTAGCACCCTGCTTTGCACCCTTTGTCGGCTACCGCCGGATGTTAGGCCGGTCACAGCCCGAAGCGGGGCGGCCAGAAAAAGTCTGGCCGCCCCGCTTCGGTGAAGGGACACAGTGAGCCAGGGGCGGCCGCGGCTTCGGGCGGCCCCGGATGCTGTCACTCACATAACTGCTCCCTCATTCGAATTACTGCGACCCCGGACCAGAAGTCCGGGAAAACATTCACCGATAGCGGCGAAATGATCTCCGGAACACCGGGTGCCCCGCCGCGCGACACTTCACACATTCCCTGCCGAGGAAACCAACGCGTCACTCTGTTCGGCGGGCGCCGTCTACCACCGGTACCAGCGGCTGCGCTTTCCACCGCTCGCCGCGGGACGGATGACGAATCCCAGCAGCCACACGACCAGCACGACAGCGGCGATCCACCACAGGGCCTGGACGGCGAAACCAGCACCGAAAAGGATCACCGCAAGGACAAGAACAAGAAGAACAGGAATCATTTTTTTAACCTCCGAAGCATCGAGTGCCCCGACATCACTACTTCATTCCTCGAAGCTCCGGAAAGCCCCCGACAGTAACTTTCCCAGCCTCTCGGCACTTCCCTCAACGCACCCTCTCAGTACGCCTCTCAGCGCCACAATTCCCCGACGGAAAATCAATAGAACTCGAAGAGGAACGAAGAAGAACCCTATGGAAAAGCGGCCCTTACTCCGAGACCCCGCCCCGGGGGCGTCCGGCGTTGGCGGCGAGTGTGCGGGCGGCTTCGATCACTGTCTCGCGGCGGCGGGCGAAGGCGGCCTCGTCGGTCTCCTCGTCCAGAGCCATGCGGGCCATCCTGGGCACCGCGAAGTTCCACGCGATCAGCCCCATGATGGTGAACAGCAGGTCCTGGGCAGCGCGGACCCGGGCGTCCTCGGGCAGATGGCGGGCCACGCCTCCGTCCACGAGATGGCGAGCCTTCTCGCGGAAACCGTCCCGGCGCTCCTGCTCACTCTCGGGTTCGTCGCCCGCCTCCAGCGCCTCCCACAGCAGCAGCCTGATCAGCTCCGGGTGCTCCTGGTACCAGTCGAAGAGCTGCCCGACCACCTCGGCCATCGCGTCGGGATCGACGGGGACGGAGAGCCGGACCTCCTCCAGCTTGGCCCGGAGGATGGCGGTGAACAGCTTCTCCTTGCTGCCGTAGTACAGATAGATGGCCTGCTTGTTGGCCCTGGCGGCCTTGGCGATCCGGTCGACCCTGGCCCCGGCCAGACCGTGCTCGGCGAACTCGGCGACGGCGGCGGCGAAGATGCGCCGCCTGGTGTCTTCCGCGTCATAGGCCATGAACAAATTAAACCATCCGGTTGACTGCCCTCTGTCCAGGCAGCAGTATGAACACAAGAGTAAAACAACCAGATGGTTTATTCACGGAAGGCTCTCCCATGAGCACTGCGACTCCCGTCCCGACCCCCATCCCCGTTCGCTCACCGCTGCCGAGCGCCCTCTCCGGTACGACGGTCGTCCTCGTCGGCGGAAGCTCGGGAATCGGCCTGGCGGCGGGCACCCTGCTGCGTTCGGTCGGCGCCCGTGTCGTGCTGGTCGGCCGCGACCCCGACCGGCTGAAGGCCGCCGTCCACCGGCTGCACAGCGCAAGCCCGGCCGGGGCTCCCGACGATGCCGTGCTGGCCGTTCCCGGCGACGGCGGCGACGAGCAGACCCTCACCGATGCCTTCGACAGGGCGGGTCACGTCGACCATGTGCTCGTCACCGCGGGAGGCATGAACGGCATCGGCCCCCTGACCGGACTGTCGGCCGATGACATCCGCACGGCCTTCGACTCCCGGCTCCAGGCGGCCTTCACCACCGCCCGCACGGCGGCGACCCGGCTCCCGGCAGGAGGCTCGCTCACGTTCAGCTCGGGGATCCTCGTGGTCCGCCCCGTTCCCGGGATGGCCGCCCCGCTGTCGGTGGCCGGTGCCGTGGAGACCCTCACCAGGGTTCTCGCCGTGGAGCTGGCCCCCGCACGGCTGCGCGTGAACACCGTCCGCTTCGGCCGGATAGACACACCGCTGCTGCGTTCGCTGCCGGGCCTGGACTCCGACGACGCGATCGCCACCGCCGGATCGACCACTCCCCTCGGCCGCTTCGGCACCGCTGAGGAAGCAGCCGCCTCGGCCCTCTTCCTCATGGCCAACAACTACGTCACCGGCCAGGTCATCACCGTCGACGGCGGCGAAACCCTCACCTGAGCAGTCGGCCCCGGAAGCCTTGCCCGTAACCGCTCCCATGCCGGACCGGCCCACCTCAGTACGGCCCGCACGTGCTGCCCAGGACGGGGATCAGCGCCCCGCCGTCGACACGGAATTCCAGGTACGGGCGCACGGACCACTCGATCCACCGCCCCCGGTGACTCAGCGAGAACCCGCACGGCTCACCCCGGTGCAGTGCGCCGATCGCACCGACACAGCCGCCTCCGTCGACCCAACTCAGCGCGCGGTGGCGCTCGATGGGCGGAAGGGCGTGCGCCAGCTCGCGTACGTCCGCTCGGATACGGCGGATCGCCTCGGCCGGTGCGGTGGCCGCGTACCGCGCCACGTCCGCCACGTCGTCGGCGTCCATCGTGCGGTAGGTGATCCGCTCGTACCAGAAGGCGCGGGTGGGGTGCGCGACACGCATGATGTGTCCTCCTGACGCGACGTCGGGGCCGCCCCCTGCCTACTGCCGGCGTGACGAGCTGTAGGCAGGGGGCGGCCCCTTCTTGCCCCCTCAATCGGCGCAGACCGAAGGGGAGTTGTGGCGCCTTTGCATGAACACAGGTCACCAGTAGCCCCGTTGGCGGCGCGATATGAAGCTAGCGGTTGCACCCACCCCGTATCAAGCGTTTGACGTCTAACGAGTGATACCAGTCGCCCGGATGAGTGCTACGGAACAAAACAAGGCGGCCCCCACCTGCGCCGGTGGGGGCCGCCCGAAGCGGAAGTGGGCCCGACTCACGCCAGGTCGTCGAACTCGCCCTCCTTCGCACCCCCGAGGAAGGCACGCAGCTTGGCGCGGGTCGTGTGGATGACCACACCGGGGTTGTCGCTCTCACGCATCAGGATCTCGCCCCCCTGCTCGGCGAGTTCGAGACAGTTGTTCCCCTCCGCACCCGACGACTTCGAGGACTTGCGCCACTGGATTTCCATGGTTCTCACGCCTTCATGCTTGTTGTGCGATTCTTCGGATGAAGTCCCGGGAACTCTCCGGATCGAGCGACCGCTCCTCGGTCCGGTCGAGCACTGCTCGATAGTTCACGAGACGAGTCTCGGCATCCAGAAATGCAGGCCCGGTCGCAGTGTCCATCTGAACGGTGTCGAGCTGCGGGACTGAGCCGTAGACGTATTGTGTCGAACTGCCGGGCTCCGGGAAACCGCCTGCCGCGAAGGGGATCACCCGGATAGTGACGTTGTCCCGGTCCGATTCCTTCAGCAGATGGGCAAGTTGACTACGGGCCACGCTCGGGCCGCCGTATGTCATCCGCAGAGCGGCCTCATGGATGAGGAACGTGCAGGCGAGCGGTGCTTCACGGTCGAGCACGTCTCGACGCTTCAGCCGATGGGACAGCTGCCGCCGCTGCCGTGCCGGACTCAGTGGCGGCACCACTTCCGCGAACACGGCACGGGCGTAGTCCTCATTCTGGAGCAGGCCAGGCATGTACATGATGTGCACCGAGCGGATCCCGACGGCATGGTGCTCCAGCTCGGCCAGGTCGAGCGCACCGCTGGAGAAGTCGTTGCGATAGTCCTCCCACCAGCCGCTTATGCGCTCCGACGCCATGTCGGCCAGAGCATCGATATAGGCCACGTCAGGGCACTCGTACTGGCCGGCCCAGGTCCGCACCCGTTCACTACTGACCCCAAATCGGCCTGACTCGGTGTTGCTGATCGCAGTGCGGTCCGTACTGAGCAGCGCTGCGGCCTGAGCGAGCGACAACCCCGCGTGCTCACGCATCTTCCGCAGCTCAGTGCCCAGACGGCGCTGCCGCGCCGTGGGCGCCTTCCTCGATGGCATCGACCTCTCCTTAAGTCGGAACCCAGTGTGGCCCGTGCCCATTCGACAGTCCACCTCGTTGAGTGAATGAGTCGACTTGGTCACACTAATTAGCCTCGTGCACTAACGTCGTCATCGACGTCGACAAGCCCGAAGTGCAGCCGCTTCAGCGCGCCTTGAGTCCTGCGCGCCGATCCGGCCATTGCCACGGACAACGAGCGGCGCACCCGTTTCGGATCGCATCGCGTAGGGAGAACCCTCATGACCCCCGCCGCACCACGCCCCCCACAGGGCGGCGAGTTCTACCGCATCGCCCTGCCCAACACCGCCAACGCACCCCGCATCGCACGGGACTTCGTCACCTCGCTGCTCACCGTCAGCCGTCACCGCGACCTCACCGACGACGCGCGGCTCTGCGTCGCGGAGGTGGTGACCAACGCCCATCGCCACACCCGTACGCCCCGGATCCAGCTGTACGCGACCGTCAACCGCAAGCAGATCACCGTCTCCGTGGCGGACAACGCGCCCTGGTTCCTTCCCGCACTCGCTCCCTCACCTGCGGACGATCAACTGGAGTGCGGGCGCGGACTGTTACTGCTCGACCGACTCGCGTTCGCCTGGGGATGGACCCTCCTCGGCGGCTGCACCCCGGACCGCAAGGCCGTCTGGTTCACACTCGCCAGGACCGGGACCGGCGAGCTTAGATAGCGCCGCGCGCCCCTCCTCACCTGCTGCTTTCCCATACTCGGACCGATGCGACGCTCCGGCGCGTGCAGTCGGCAACGCAGGCCGACTCCGTAGCTCGTTGGAGTGGATGCCCCGGGCTGATCTTCTGCTCGAAGCAGTCGATCTGTATACCTATGGCTACGGAGGGTTACTTATTCAAGTGACCCGTCAGCGCCAAGGAGCATCTGGTGAAGTTCCGTAATTCTCTGTGTGTCGCGGCCGTATCGGCCTCGCTGATCCTCGGTGCGGGTAGTGCCTTCGCGGCTCCCGCCCTGACCACAAGCCAGGCCGGAGCGGCCAAGGTTGCCGCCGCGCGTCCCACCAGTGACACCATCATCCGGCCGCGTGCGCAGATCTGTAAGAACGGTGCGTGGACGTCGGGCAACGGCCGGACCATCCTCCGTATGCAGGAGGACGGCAACTTCGTCCTTTACAAGGACGGTCACCCGGCCTGGCAGGCGCCCCACACCTGGTCGCACGGGAACTGCGCCGTGTTCCAGGAGGACGGCAACTTCGTCGTCTACAACTCCGCGAATGAGCCCGTGTGGGCGTCCGGCACCTGGCACAAGGGCGCCTACCTGGCCATCCAGGACGACGGCAACGTCGTCATCTACAACAACGAGCACCGCCCCGTCTGGGCGACCAACACGGGTGACTGACCTGACAGTTCCCGATCCGGGAGCTGAAGGCTGACAGCCGAAAGAAGAAGGGGCGGCGAGCCGTCAGGGCCCGTCGGGTCTCCGCCCCGCCAACCGCACACCGAGAACCGAGCGCCGGGACGCCGGCCCCTCGCCGACACCACTCAGACCAAGATCCACACATTGCTCACTTTGAGTAGCCAATCCGCTACTTTCAGCGATGCAGCGGCCGTGTGGACGGCCGCGTTTCCCGGAAGGACCTCTGCACCCATGCGACGCGTCACCAAGATCGGCCTGTTTGCCTCGGCCCTGATGCTCACCCTCACCGGCGCCGCCACCGCCACTGCCCAGCCGGACACCGCCACCACCCGCGCCGCAGCGGGCGACGCCGCCTACTTCGAGGTGGCCAACGGCCATGACTACCGCAGCACCTGGATCATCAAGCTGACCAAGCCCGAGGACATCCAGCACGCCCGTGACCTGGTGAGCGGCGCGACGACCGAGAGGCCCCACGTCATCGGGCGGATCGACAAGCGGCCCGCGCCGTACAACCCCCGCTGGAGCTACAACCTCCGCCCGGACAGCATCGGCTTCTTCGACTACGCCATCGAGGTCTGCGACGCGCACCCCGCGTACGTCGAGGACCACCTGGACGAGGCGGGCGGCCCCTTCCTGCCCGGCCTGGTCTGGTGCCCCTGGTCCTCACACATCACGAAGGAAATCCCCGCGCCCTGATCTCGCTCTTCCGCCACGGGCTGCGGCCCCCGTCCGCCGACCAGGCGAGCGGGGGCCGCAGTCCGTAGGAGTCACCCGTTCGGTGGATTGATATCAGCAGGAACGTCACAGCACCGCAGGTCAGCGCGAGCCTGTCCAGATGAACGACGAAACGGCCAGGGGCGTCTTGCCCGCCCAGGCCTCCGCTCTTCCGCCCGGCTTCTTCGACCTGGTGCATGACCTCAAGGCGATCGTGCGTGGCGCCCATGTCCGCGCCCAGCTGAAGGTCAACACAGAGATGCTCCTCATGTACTGGGAGATCGGCCGGACGATCCTGGCACGGCAACAGGACGAGAAGTGGGGCACGGGGATCATCGGACGCATCTCGGCCGAGCTGCGCACCGAGTTCCCGAACCAGCGAGGGTTCAGTACGCGCAACGTCAAGTACATGCGGCAGCTGGCTCGAACATGGCCCGAACAATTTGGGCAGCAAGCTGCTGCCCAATTGCCATGGGGACACCTCCAGCTCCTGATGGACAAGTGCGAAACCCGCTTCGAGCTGGACTTCTACGCCCAGCACGCCGTCCACCACGGCTGGTCGCGCGACCATCTCGGCTCGATGATCCACACCGCGCTGCACCGTGCCAAGGGAGCCGCCGCCAATAACTTCGACGTCAGCCTGCCCGAGAGTTCCGACGCGGTGAAGGAGGTTTTCAAGGATCCCTACCGGCTCGACTTCACCGAACTCACCGGACGTCCTGCGGAGCGCGATCTGGAGGATGCGCTCGTCGCCAATCTGGTCCGGTTCCTGACGGAACTGGGCGTCGGCTTCGCGTTCGTGGGGCGCCAGTACCCCGTGGTGGTGGGCGACACCGAGTTCCGTATCGACCTGCTCTTCTACCACTGCAAACTGCACTGCTACGTCGTGCTGGAACTCAAGACCCGGAAGGCCCACCCAGAACACTTCGGACAGCTCGGGTTCTATGTGTCGGTGGTCGACGACCTGGTCCGTGACAAAGAAGTCGACGGTCCTACCGTCGGCATCCTCATCGCCGAGAGCCGGGACCGCTCCATGGTCGAGTACGCGCTGCGCGGATACAGCAAACCCCTGGCAGTCAGCACCTATGCCGGGCTGCCGGAGCGCGTACAAGGGCTGCTGCCCAGCGCGGAGGATCTCTCCCGCATCGCGGACGACGTCCTGCGCAAGCCGTCCGGCGGCGCCTGACCGACGCCACCGGGTGCCGGCCGCCGCGTTGCAGCCGGCGTACGAGCCACCCGGCATCGGCCAGAGGTCAGGTCGGATCCAGTCGCTTCCCGCCGGGTCACGTTCCCGGCGTCTGTACGCTCGCCCCCATGACGAATGCGCCCGCAGACCCCGCACCCGGCCGGCAGATCCAGACCCTCGACGCCCTCACCGCCGACCAGGAGCAAGCCGTACGCGCGCTGCTCGCCGAGGCCGCGCGGACCGATGGGCAGCAGGCCGTCTCCGAGCAGGGACGGCTTCAGCTGCGCGGAGGGCGGCGCGAAGGGGTTCAGCACTTCCTGGTCAGCGTCGGTGACACGCTCACCGGGTACGCCCAGCTGGAGGCGACCGACCCCGTCGAGGCACCCGCCGCCGAACTCGTCGTCCACCCCTCCCACCGGGGACAGGGCAACGGCCGCGCGCTCGGCTCCGCACTGCTGGCCGCCTCCGGGCGGCGGCTGCGCGTCTGGGCGCACGGCGGACACGCGGCGGCCCGCCACCTCGCCCAGGTGCTCGGGCTGGCCAAGTTCCGTGAACTGCGCCAGCTGCGGCGCCCGTTGGCCCCGCTGAACATCCCCGAGCCGGTGTACCCGGACGGCGTCACCGTACGGACCTTCGTACCCGGTCAGGACGATGCGGCCTGGCTCGCCGTGAACGCCGCCGCCTTCGCCCACCACCCCGAGCAGGGGTCGATGAGCCAGCGCGACCTGGACGACCGGAAGGCGGAGTCCTGGTTCGACCCGAAGGGGTTCTTCCTGGCGGTACGGGACGCGGATGCGGACGGCGGCCCCGGCGGGGAGATCGTCGGCTTCCACTGGACGAAGGTGCACGCCGACGAGCAGCTGGGCGAGGTGTACGTGGTCGGCATCCGCCCGGACGCCCAGGGCGGCGGCCTCGGCAAGGCGCTGACCGCGACCGGGCTGCGCCACCTCGCGGCCGAGGGGCTGCCCACGGCGATGCTGTACGTGGACGCCGACAACACGGCGGCCGTCACGGTGTACGAGCGGCTGGGCTTCACCACGCACGAGGTCGACCTGATGTACCGCTCGGAGTCCTGACCCACGGAGACCCGGAGCCCTGAAATCGCGGAATCCCACAGCCCCGCCCTGCGGAAACTCACAGTCCTGACCCGCGGAAACACTGCACGGCACACCGCCCTCCCCGGCCGCCCGGGGAGGGCGTTTCCGATCCCGGATCCGAGCACGGATCCGATCACGGAGTTGACATGCCTCCGACCTTGCATCACCCTTTCACTACTCAACTAGTGAAAGGGGGGTGGGCATGTGATCGAGTTCCGTATCGACCGGCGCAGCGGCGTCTCGACGTATCTCCAGATCGCCCAGCAGACCAAACAGGCTCTGCGCCTGGGCCTGTTGCAGCCCGGTGACCAGCTGCCCACCGCACGCGCGGTGGTCGAGTCCACCGCCATCAACCCCAACACGGTCCTGAAGGCCTACCGCGAACTGGAACGCGAGGGACTGGTCGAGGCCCGGCGCGGCATGGGCACCTTCATCCGCAAGTCGCTCGGGCACACCCCGCCCGCGGACTCGGCGCTGCGGGCCGAGCTGACCGAGTGGGCCGCCCGGGCCCGTACGGCCGGACTGGAGAAGGACGACGCGGCAGCGCTCTGCGCCTCCGTACTCGACGACTGCTTCCAGGACACCGCCGGCACCACCGGCGCTACGGCCACCACCGGCTCCACGGGCACCACCGCCGCCTCGGACACCCACATCCACACCCGCGCCACCACCGACGCAGCCCGCTCCAAGGGGGACATGCACACATGACCGACACCGCCATCGAGGCCTCCGGGCTCGGCAAGACCTACGGGAGACGGCGCGGCTGGGCGCTGCGGGGCTGCTCCTTCCGGCTGCCCGTCGGGCGGGTCTGCGCACTCGTGGGCCCCAACGGCGCCGGCAAGTCGACGCTGCTCGCCCACACCGCGGGGCTGCTGCGGCCCACCGAGGGCGCCGTACAGGTGCTCGGGACGTCGGCCGCCGCCGCCCGTGAACGGATCGCCTTCGTCGCCCAGAGCAAGCCGCTGGTCGGGCAGTTGACCGTCGCCGAGACCCTGCGCATGGGGTACGAGCTGAACCCGGCCCGCTGGGACGCGGCGGCCGCCGAGCGGATCATCGCCGGCGGCAAGCTGAACCGGAACGACACCATCCGCACCCTCTCCGGTGGCCAGCGCACCCGCGTCGCCCTCGCACTAGCCCTCGGCAAGCGGCCCGAACTGATGCTGCTGGACGAGCCGATGGCCGATCTCGACCCGCTCGCCCGGCACGAGCTGATGGGCGCTCTGATGTCCGAGGCCGCCGAGCACGGCACGACGATCGTGATGTCCTCCCACGTATTGGCCGAACTGGAGGGCGCCTGCGACTACTTGCTGCTGGTCGACGCCGGCCGGGTACGGCTGGGCGGCGAGACCGAGGACCTGCTCGCCGTCCACACCCTGCTGACCGGTCCTGTGGCATCCCTCGACCCGCACACCGTCATCGAGTCGCGCACCACAGGACGCCAACTGACGGCGCTGGTACGGCGGGACGGGCCGGTGTCGGGTGACTGGCAGGCCATGGAACCGTCCCTGGAGGAGCTGCTCCTCGCCCATCTGCGGTCACCCGACGCACCCGCCCTGCTGACACCGAGCGCCGAACACCGTACGGAGGCAAGGACATGAGCACCCTGCACCAGAACACCGTGACCGACCCCGGCACCCCCGCCGACACCAACGCCGGCACCGGATCGCAGCGGCTGCGCGGACCGTACTGGGTCGCCGCCCGGACGCACCGATCCACCCTCCAGGGGGCCGCCGGGCTCCTCGTCCTGGCCGTGCTCCTGCTGATCGCGATCCGCGTCTGGGGCGGCGGCCTGGCGGGCGGGTACTGGACGGACACCCGGATTGTGGAGAACGCCGCATCGGTGATCGCACTGCTCCCCTATCTGATCGCCGCCTTCGTGGCCGGACCGGTCGTCGCCCGCGAGCTGGAGTCCGGCACCCACCAGCTGCTGTGGACGCAGTCCGTCTCCCCCGTCCGCTGGTTCGCGGCGAAGCTCGCCGTGCCGACCGCACTGGCCCTCGTCGGTTCGGTCGTACTCGACGGCCTCTACCGCTGGGTGTGGAGCACCAGCCGGCACGAGGACGTGGCCCTGAACTGGTATTCCGACAGCGTCTACCACGCCATCGGCCCCATCGGCATCGCCACCGCCCTGCTCGTGGTCCCGCTCGGCGCCCTGACCGGCCTGCTGATCCGCCGCACCGTGCCCGCGATCGTGACGAGCCTGATCGCCACCGCGGCCGTATCCAGTGTGCTTGAGGCCGTACGCGGCCACCTCTGGCCGGTCGTGACCGTCCGCACCAGCCTCGCCACGGGCTACCCGGCGATGAACGGCATGGTCACCGGCGAGGGCGCCGTCACGACGAGCGGCGCCCACGTCGCCGACCCGATCTGTGTGGACGACAAGCAGTGCCAGGCGGCCCACCACCTGGCGGGCTACTTCCGCTCCTCGCACCCGGTGTCCCACTTCTGGCCGCTCCAGCTGGTCGAGACCGGCATCCTGCTGGCCCTGGCCGCCGTGCTGGCCCTGGTGGTGTTCCGCGTCGTCAAGCGGATGGCGGTCTGAACGCCGCGACGCCGGGTCAGCCCTCAGGGGCCGGGGCGTAACGCTGGAGGGTGATCCCGCTGCGGAAGGCCCTCGACTCCAGGAGCCGCAGCCGCGGGATCCCGTACCCCTCCGGGAAGAGACGGCGGCCGCGGCCCTGGACCACGGGGTAGACGAAGAAGCGGTACTCGTCGACCAGGCCGGCCGCGATCATCGTGTGCGCCAGGGTGATGCTGCCGGTGAGCACGATGTCCTTGCCACCCTCCCGCGCCTTGAGCGCGGTCACCTCCTCGACCGGGTCGCCCTTCAGTACCGTCGTGTGCTCCCACCGCGGATCCGTGAGCGAGGCGGACACCACGTACTTCTGGACCCGGTTCAGATAGTCGGTGATGCCGGTGGTGTCGTCGGTCTGCTGCGGCCAGTAGCCGCGGAAGTCCTCGAAGGTCCGCCGGCCGACGAGCAGGGCGTCGGCCCGGCTGTCCTGCCGGTGGCTCTCCTCCATGAGGTCGCTCATGTCCACAGCGCCCTGGCCCTGCGGGTCGAACCAGTCCGTGAGCATCTCGACCGAGCCGTCGACCGTGATGTTCTGGGTGATCGCGAGGGTGCGCATACCGGTCCTCCTGCTGCTGACGCGATGCCGATACTGATGTTGACTGCGCCGGGGGCGGAGAATCATCGGTGCGAACCGACCGGCACCCGCCTCCCGGACGTCATGGCGCGCCTCCCGGACGTCATGGCGCGCCTCCCGGACGTCATGGCGCGCCTCCCGGACGTCATGGCGCGCCTCCCGGACGTCATGTCCTCGTTACCCGTCATTCAGACGCGCTTGCGACCCTCTCGGAATGCAACCCGTCACCGCGCCCGCCGACCCTCCCGCGCGGAACAATGGGCATATGAGCCAGCAGCCCAGTGCAGAGGTCCCGGTCAAGCACCTCCAGCCCTCCGTCGGTTCCATAGCAGCACACCGTCCGCACACCGTCGCGGCAGCCGTTCCCGACCTGGATCCGGGCATCGACGCCGACGTCGACGCGTACGAGGAGTCCGCCGACGGCGCCGGCGCCGAGCTGCCGTCCGGCCGGTTCCTCGACCGGGAGCAGAGCTGGCTCGCCTTCAACGAACGGGTCCTCGAACTGGCCGAGGATCCGGCGACCCCCCTCCTCGAACGGGCTAATTACCTCGCCATCTTCGCGAGCAACCTCGACGAGTTCTTCATGGTCCGGGTGGCGGGCCTCAAACGCCGTATCGCGACCGGTGTCGCCACCCGCTCCGCATCCGGCTTCCAGCCCCGCGAGGTGCTGGAGCAGATCTGGACCAGGTCGCGCGAGCTCATGGCCCGGCACGCCGCCTGCTACCAGCAGGACGTCTCGGCCGCGCTGGCCGACGAGAACATCCACCTGATCCGCTGGGACGACCTGACCGACAAGGAGAAGGCCCGGCTCTTCACCTTCTTCCGGCAGCGGATCTTCCCCGTGCTGACCCCGCTGGCCGTCGACCCCGCGCACCCCTTCCCGTACATCTCGGGTCTCTCGCTCAACCTCGCCGTGGTCGTCCGCAACCCGGTCAGCGGCCACCGCCACTTCGCCCGGGTCAAGGTGCCGCCGCTGCTCACCCGGTTCCTGGAGGCGTCGCCCCAGCGGTACGTGCCCGTCGAGGACATCATCGCGGCGCATCTGGAGGAGCTCTTCCCGGGGATGGAGGTGCTGGCGCACCACATGTTCCGGGTCACCAGGAACGAGGACCTGGAGGTCGAGGAGGACGACGCCGAGAACCTCCTCAAGGCCCTGGAGAAGGAGCTGATGCGGCGCCGCTTCGGGCCGCCCGTCCGGCTGGAGGTGGAGGAGTCCATCGACCCGTACATCCTCGACCTGCTGGTCCGCGAGCTGAAGGTCTCCGACGCCGAGGTGTACCCGCTGCCCGGCCCGCTCGACCTCACCGGGCTCTTCGGCCTCGCGACGCTGGACCGGCCCGAGCTGAAGTTCCCGCCGTTCATCGCGGGCACCCACCGCGACCTCGCCGAGGTCGAGTCCGCTTCGGCGCCCGACATCTTCGCCGCCCTGCGGGAACGGGACGTGCTGCTGCACCACCCGTACGACTCGTTCTCCACCTCCGTCCAGGCCTTCCTGGAACAGGCCGCCGGCGACCCGGACGTACTCGCCATCAAGCAGACCCTGTACCGGACGTCCGGCGACTCACCGATCGTGGACGCCCTGATCGACGCGGCCGAGTCCGGCAAACAGGTGCTCGTCCTGGTCGAGATCAAGGCCCGCTTCGACGAGCAGGCCAACATCAAGTGGGCCAGGAAGCTGGAGGAGTCGGGCTGCCACGTCGTCTACGGCCTGGTGGGGCTGAAGACGCACTGCAAGCTCTCGCTCGTCGTACGACAGGAGGGCGACACGCTGCGCCGCTACTCCCACGTCGGCACCGGCAACTACCACCCGAAGACGGCCAGGCTGTACGAGGACCTGGGGCTGCTCACCGCCGACCCGCAGGTCGGCGCCGACCTCTCCGACCTGTTCAACCGGCTCTCCGGCTACTCGCGGCGCGAGACCTACCGGCGGCTGCTCGTCGCCCCCAAGTCACTGCGCGACGGCCTGGTCGTCCGGATCGACAAGGAGATCACGCACCACCGCGCGGGCCGCCCCGCCTACGTCCGCATCAAGGTCAACTCCATGGTCGACGAAGCGGTCATCGACGCCTGCTACCGGGCCGCGCAGGCCGGCGTGCCCGTCGACGTGTGGGTGCGCGGCATCTGCGCGATACGCCCCGGTGTCACCGGCCTCTCCGAGAACGTCCGGGTCCGGTCGATACTGGGCCGCTTCCTCGAACACTCCCGGGTGTTCGCCTTCGGCAACGGCGGCGAACCCGAAGTGTGGCTGGGCAGCGCCGACATGATGCACCGCAATCTCGACCGCAGGATCGAAGCGCTGGTCCGCGTCGCCGACCCGGCCCACCGCGCCGCGCTCAGCCGGCTCCTGGAGACCGGGATGTCCGACACCACGTCCTCCTGGCACCTGGGGGCCGACGGCAACTGGACGCGTCACGCGACCGACGCCGAGGGACGGCCGCTGCGCCATGTGCAGGAAATGCTGATAGACGCCAGGAGGCGCCGCCGTGCGACCCCTTGATGCCCCCCTTGACGCCCCACGGAGGCGTCTTGATGCCCCACGGAGGCGCCGCCGTGCGACCACCCCTTGACGCTCCCCGGAGGCGCAGTCGTGCCACGCCCTGACCCGACGGCGACCGCGGGCCAGCTCCTCGCCCGCTATCTGCACGACCAGGCCGCGGAGTTCCTGCGCAGCCTGCGCACGTACTCGGAAGGAGACGAGGAGGCCGCCCGCGCGCTGCGCCGGTCCGCCCGCCGTATCAGCGGCACCCTGCACACCTTCCGCGGCCACCTCGACGCGGCCTGGGCCGACCAGCTGCGGTCCGAACTGGCCTGGCTCTCCGGCACGCTGGCCCGTGAGCACGCGTACGCCGAGCGGCTGGCCCGGCTGCTCGAAGCACTCGGCAGGCTCTCGGCCGGTACGGCTTCGCTGCCGGGGCCGCGCGACGGGACGGCCCCGCACCCCGCGCTCGCCATGGGCGCCGCGCGCGCCGGCGCGCTCCTGGAGCGGCAGCTGACCCTGGCCAGGACCCGCGCCCACTCGGCGGCGCTCCAGGCGCTGGGCTCCTCCCGCTTCCACGCGGTCGCGGACGCCGTCGCCCTGCTGGCGTCGGACGTGCCGTTCGCGCCCGCCGCGACCACGTACGCCACCGAGACCCTGCCGCCCGCGGCCGAGACGGCGGGCCGCAGACTCTCGGACGCGGTGGCGGCGCTGCCGCTGCACCGGGCCGCGCACCCGTACAACGCGGAGGGGCTGAGCGACGCCCAGGACGCCCCCTGGCACCAGGTCAGACTGCTGCTGCGGCTGCACCGCTACGCGCAGGAGGCCCTGCACGCCGGCCAGGACGACCGGCCGGGCCCCGACCTGCGGCTCTACGGCGCGGGCCAGGCCCTCGACCAGCACCGCGAAGCGGCCGAGGCCGCGGGGGCGGCCGCTTCGGCGGCCCGTACGCCCCGGATCGCCCCGGCGACGGCGTACGCACTGGGGGTGCTCCACGCCGACCAGCGCCACGAGGTCGAAGCCGCCCGCTACACCTTCCAGCAGACCTGGCAGCGCACGGCGGTGAGCGCTCCATGACGAGTGACGCGGAGGTTCCCGTACGGGCGGCGGGGTGCGTGCTGTGGCGCCGCGCCCCGGCCGGCGGGCTGGAGATCTGCCTGGTCCACCGGCCGAAGTACGACGACTGGTCGCACCCGAAGGGCAAGCTGAAACCGGGCGAGGACACCCTGGCCGCCGCACTGCGCGAGGTCCACGAGGAGACCGGCCACGACTGCGCCCCCGGCGCCCGCCTCCCCACCGTGCGGTACCGGGCGAACGGCCGCCCCAAGGAGGTCAGCTACTGGGCCGCCGAGGCGACGGCCGGAGAGTTCACCCCGAACAGCGAGGTGGACCGGGTGCGCTGGCTCTCCCCGGCCGCTGCCCGCGCCCGCCTCACCCAGCAGCGCGACCGGGAACTGCTCGACGCACTGCACGCCGCGCTGCGCTGACGCCACCGGACCGCACCGGACCGGCCCAGGAGGCCCGGAAACGCCCGGAAACAACGGGCCACCGCGAGGCCACAGAGGCGCCGCAGAAGGGCTGGAAACAGCGGTGCCGTACAGAGGCATGGGGCGTACGGGGCCTGTGGCGGCGGACGGTGCGTCACCCTGCGGTCACCGCACAGGACCCCGCACCCGGTCGTCCGCCGAGGTTCACTCTCCGTTCACTCACCCCCGTCGGCCACTTCACCTGATCTGCCTAATTTCGGCCTTACACGGTGCACGGCACCCCGCCGCACCGGTCACCTCTTCGCACGCCGCCGTACAACGAATCGAAACCCGGCGGCTCCTGGAAGGAACACCCGAAGTGAAGCTTCAGCAGCGCAAGACCCGGCTTCGCGCCGCCGCGCTCGGCGCCCTCGCCGTATCCGGCGCCCTGGTCCTCACGGCGTGCGGTTCGGACAACAACAGCGGCTCGACCGGAGGCACCGGCACCAAGACGAACGCCGCATCCGACGTCAAGTGCGACGGTGCGAAGGGCCAGCTGCGCGCCTCCGGTTCGAGCGCGCAGAAGAACGCGATGGACCTGTGGGCCAAGGGCTACATGGCCGCCTGCCCCGGTGTCGACATCAACTACAAGTCGTCCTCGTCCGGTGAGGGCATCGTCGCCTTCAACCAGGGCACGGTCGGCTACGCCGGTTCGGACTCGCCGCTGAAGCCCGCCGAGGTCGCGGACTCCAAGAAGGTCTGCACCGGCGGCGGCCAGGGCATCGACCTCCCGATGGTCGGCGGCCCCATCGCGGTCGGCTACCACCTGGAGGGCGTGGACAACCTGGTCCTCGACGCCCCCACGCTGGCGAAGATCTTCTCGGCGAAGATCAAGACCTGGGACGACCCGGCGATCAAGAAGCTCAACCCCGGCGCGAAGCTGCCGTCCAAGGCGATCCAGCCCTTCCACCGCGCCGAGGACTCCGGCACCACGGAGAACCTGAGCAAGTACCTGACCGCGGCGGCGCCCGGCGACTGGAAGTACCCGGTCGGCAAGTCGTGGCCCGCGCCCGGCGGCCAGGCCGCGGCCGGTTCGGCCGGTGTCTCCCAGCAGGTGAAGCAGGTCGACGGCTCGATCGGCTACTTCGAGCTCTCGTACGCCACCTCGCAGAAGATCTCCACGGTCAAGATCGACACGGGCGCCAGCGCCCCCGTCGAAGCGACCTCCGACAACGCCTCCAAGGCCATCGCCGCGGCCAAGGTCGTCGGCACCGGCTCCGACCTGTCGCTCAAGCTCGACTACACCACCAAGGCCGACGGCGCGTACCCGATCGTCCTGGTGACGTACGAGATCGTCTGTGACAAGGGCAACAAGTCCGACACCCTCGGCACCGTCAAGTCCTTCCTGAACTACACGGCGAGCGACGAGGGCCAGAAGCAGCTCTCGACCGCCGGTTACGCGCCGATCCCGACCGAGATCAACGCCAAGGTGCGCAAGACGCTCGCCACGATCTCGTAGTCCGGTTCCCCACGTTCCCCACGTTCCACAGCAGTGACGGCGTCCGGCCCGGAGCGCTCCTCCGGGCCGGTCACCGCCCCCCCATCCGGTGCACCGCCGCCAGGGGAGCCACAGCTCCCCCACACAGACCGGAAAGACCACCATGGCTACCACCGCACAGATAGACACCCCTCCACCGGAAACCCCCCTCCACACCCCGTCGGGCCCGTCCACCGGCCGGCTGGGCGACCGGGTCTTCCTCGGCCTCTCCAGAGGCTCGGGCGTCCTGCTCCTCGTGGTGATGGCAGCGATCGCGGGGTTCCTCACCTACCGCGCCTCCATCGCCATCTCGAAGGACCAGGGCAACTTCTTCACGACGTTCGACTGGCTGCCCTCGCAGACACCGCCGGTCTTCGGCATCGCGGTCCTGCTCGTCGGCACCGTCATCAGCTCGGTCATCGCGATGGTCATCGCGGTCCCCGTCGCCGTCGGCATCGCGCTCTTCATCTCGCACTACGCGCCGCGCAGGCTGGCCACCACACTCGCGTACGTGGTGGACCTGCTGGCCGCGGTGCCCAGCATCATCTACGGCATCTGGGGCGCCCTGATCCTGGTGCCCTACCTCGGCGGCCTCAACGTCTGGCTCGACCAGTACTTCGGCTGGACGTACATCTTCGACCAGACGCAGCCCGGCGTCTCGCGGAACATGCTGACCGTCGGCATCCTGCTGGCGATCATGATCCTGCCGATCGTGACCAGCGTCAGCCGGGAGGTCTTCCTCCAGGTCCCGCGGATGAACGAGGAAGCCGCGCTCGCCCTCGGCGCCACCCGCTGGGAGGTCATCCGGCTCTCCGTACTGCCCTTCGGACGCTCGGGTGTCATCTCGGCCTCCATGCTGGGCCTGGGCCGGGCGCTCGGCGAGACGATGGCCGTCGCCACGGTCCTCTCGCCCAGCTATGTGATTTCGCTGCACCTGCTCGACCCGGGCGGCGGCACCTTCGCCCAGAACATCGCGGCGAAGTTCGACGAGGCCAACCCGCTGGGGCGTGACGCCCTGATCGCGTCCGGCCTGGTCCTCTTCGTCCTCACCCTGCTCGTGAACGGCGCGGCCCGGCTGATCATCGCCCGCCGCAAGGAGTACTCGGGGGCCAACGCATGAGCGACACAGCCGTAGAGACCGGGCAGGAGCAGACGCCGCGCGTGCACGCGGCTCCGAGCCTCAGCGCCCGCAGCCTCCCCCGCTGGGCGCCGGCCGGCTTCGCCGCCGCCGCGATCGTGATCGGCGTGGGCACCGGCACCGCCGCCGGCCTCAGCAGCAAGGTCCAGTGGGGCCTGATCGCCGTCGTCGCCTTCCTCGCGCTCTCCTACGTCACGACCGCGCTGGTCGAGAACAAGCGCCAGGCCAAGGACCGCTTCGCGACCAGCATCATCTGGGTCTGCTTCATCCTGGCCGTCATCCCGCTGCTCTCGCTGCTCTGGACGACCGTCGGCCACGGGGTCAAGGACCTCAGCGTCAACTTCCTCACCCACTCGATGGTCGGCGTCCTCTCGTCCGACCAGGGCGGCGGCGTCTACCACGCGCTGGTCGGCACCGTGGAGCAGGTCGGCATCGCCACGGTGATCGCCGTCCCCATCGGCCTGCTGACGGCCGTCTATCTGGTGGAGTACGGCAAGGGCGCGCTGGCCAGGGCCGTGACGTTCTTCGTGGACGTCATGACCGGCATCCCGTCCATCGTCGCCGGCCTGTTCATCCTGTCGATCATGCTGATGACCGACACCGCGCCCTCGGGCCTGATGGGCTCGCTCGCGCTGACGATCCTGATGATGCCGGTCGTGGTCCGCTCCACCGAGGAGATGCTCAAGCTCGTCCCGAACGAGCTGCGCGAAGCGGCGCTGGCCCTCGGCGTACCGAAGTGGCGCATGATCCTCAAGGTCGTCCTGCCGACCGCGATCGGCGGTATCACCACCGGTGTGATGCTGGCCATCGCGCGCATCGCCGGGGAGACCGCGCCGATCATGCTGCTGGTGTTCGGCAGCCAGATGATCAACACCAACCCCTTCAAGGACGGCCAGTCCTCCCTGCCGTACTACATCTTCGAGCAGTACAAGCTCGGCGAGCCGCCCGCGATCGACCGGGCCTGGGCAGCGGCACTGGTGCTGATCGCCTTCGTCATGATCCTGAACCTCGTCGCCCGCGGCATAGCCCGCTGGAAGGCCCCGAAGACCGGCCGCTGAGGCCGAGAGAAGAAGCTGATTTTCATGGCCAAGCGAATCGACATCAGCGGCCTGACCGCCTACTACAGCTCCCACAAGGCCATCGAGGACATCTCGATGACCGTGGAACCCCGCTCGGTGACCGCCTTCATCGGCCCGTCCGGCTGCGGCAAGTCGACCTTCCTGCGCACCCTCAACCGGATGCACGAGGTCACCCCGGGCGGCCGCGTCGAGGGCAAGGTGATGCTGGACGACGAGAACCTGTACGGGAGCCACGTCGACCCCGTCGCCGTACGCCGTACGGTCGGCATGGTCTTCCAGCGCCCGAACCCCTTCCCGACCATGTCGATCTTCGACAACGTCGCGGCGGGCCTGCGCCTCAACGGCTCGTACCGCAAGAGCGAGCTGACCGACATCGTCGAGAAGTCGCTCCGGGGCGCCAACCTCTGGAACGAGGTCAAGGACCGCCTCAACAAGCCGGGCTCCGGGCTCTCCGGCGGCCAGCAGCAGCGGCTCTGCATCGCCCGCGCCATCGCGGTCGAACCGCAGGTCCTGCTGATGGACGAGCCGTGCTCGGCGCTCGACCCGATCTCCACCCTCGCCATCGAGGACCTGGTGGGCGAGCTGAAGGAACGCTTCACGATCGTCATCGTGACGCACAACATGCAGCAGGCGGCGCGCGTCTCGGACCGCACGGCCTTCTTCAACCTCTCGGCGGTGGGCAAGCCGGGCCGGCTCATCGAGATCGACGAGACCGAACGGATCTTCTCGAACCCGTCAGTCCAGGCGACCGAGGACTACATCTCGGGCCGCTTCGGATAGACGCCACGGCTTGCGGTGCTGCATGGCGGTGCCACCGCAAGGCAGAAAAAAGGGCCCGCCCCCCGTGGATTCCGGGGGGCGGGCCCACTTCGTACGGCCGCCCGGGCGAGTGCGCCGGCGGTCAGAACAGCAGCAGGACGACCCAGTAGCTGAGGGCAGCGACGACCGCGGCGGCCGGCATGGTGATGAACCAGCCGAGGACGATGTTCTTGGCCACGCCCCAGCGCACCGCGCGCGGGCGCTTGGTCGCTCCCACACCCATGATCGCCGAGGTGATGACGTGCGTGGTCGAGATCGGCGCCTGGAAGAGGTACGACGAGCCGAACATGATCGCGGCACCGGTGGTCTCCGCCGCGAAGCCCTGCGGCGGGTCCAACTCGATGATCTTGCGGCCGAGGGTCCGCATGATGCGCCAGCCGCCCGCGTACGTACCGAGCGAGAGCATCAGCGCGCAGACGAGCTTGACCCAGACGGGGATCGCGTCGCTGAAGGTCTCGTGCCCGGAGATGACCAGGGCCATCATGACGACACCCATGGTCTTCTGCGCGTCCTGAAGACCGTGGCCGAGCGCCATGCCCGCGGCGGAGACCGTCTGGGCGATACGGAATCCGCGCTTCGCCTTGTGCGGGTTGGACTTACGGAACAACCACAGGATCGCGACCATCACCAGATAGCCGACCACAAGACCGACGACCGGGGACAGGAACATCGGGATGACGATCTTCTCGACCACCCCGCTCCAGTGCACCATCGTGCCGCCCGCGAGCGCGGCGCCGACCAGTCCGCCGAACAGGGCGTGCGAGGACGAGGACGGCAGCCCGAAGTACCAGGTGATCAGGTTCCAGACGATCGCGCCGACGAGCGCGGAGAAGAGGATGCCCATCCCCTTCTGCCCGGTGGGCGTGGCGATCAGCCCTTCACTGACGGTCTTGGCGACCCCGCTGCCCAGGAAGGCGCCCGCGAGGTTCATCACAGCGGCCATCGCCAGAGCCGCACGCGGCGTCAGCGCCCGGGTGGACACCGAGGTCGCGATGGCATTGGCGGAGTCGTGGAAGCCGTTCGTGTAGGTGAATCCGAGCGCGACAGCAATGGTCACGATCAGAGTGAAGGTGTCCACGAGGTTCAGGACTCCTTGACCGCGATGGTCTCCACCGTGTTGGCCACGTGCTCGAACGCGTCGGCAGCCTCTTCCAGCACATCCACGATCTGCTTGAGCTTCAGGACCTCCATGGCGTCGTACTTGCCATTGAAGAGGTGGGCGAGCAGCTTGCGGTGGATCTGGTCGGCCTGGTTCTCCAGCCGGTTGACCTCGATCCAGTACTCGGTCAGGTTGTTCATCGTCCGCAGGCTCGGCATCGCCTCAGCGGTCAGCACAGCTGCCCTGGCCAGCACCTCGATCTGCTGCTCGACGCCCTTGGGCAGCTCCTCGACCTGGTACAGCACGACGAGGTCGACGGCCTCCTCCATGAAGTCCATGATGTCGTCGAGGCACGAGGCGAGGTTGTAGATGTCCTCGCGGTCGAACGGCGTGATGAAGGAGGAGTTGAGCTGGTGGAAGATCGCGTGAGTCGCGTCGTCCCCCGCGTGCTCCGCTGCCCGCATCCGCTCCGCGATCTCGACCCGGCCGGATGCGTCCGCGCCGAGCAGTTCCATGAGGAGCTTCGAGCCCGTGACGATGTTGTCCGCGGATGCGGCGAACATGTCGTAGAAGCTCGTCTCCCTGGGGGTCAGACGAAAGCGCACGTGGGGTCCTCGGGGCTCTGGATTCGGTCAGGCTGATGCTAGGCGCATCATCCGGCCACGGCTAACCGGCGTTGTTCAGTGTCGCCCATGGGGCACAGTGATCAGCACGGGGCCCGCCCCGATTTTCGGAAGGATCGGTACTATATACCCACGAGGGGTATCAAGAACCTTTCTGGACAGCGAGACACCATCATTCACAACGGTTCCACAACGGGAGGACGCGATGACAACCACCGAGGCGGCCGGCGCGCCCGACCGTACGGGCCAGGAGCCGGGCACCGAGCCCGTCGTGCACGGCTACCACAAGCAGAAGGACGAACACCTCAAGCGGCTGCGCCGGATCGAGGGCCAGATCCGCGGGCTCCAGCGGCTCGTGGACGAGGACGTCTACTGCATCGACATACTCACCCAGGTATCGGCCTCCACCAAGGCCCTGCAGTCCTTCGCGCTCCAGCTCCTGGAGGAGCACCTGCGGCACTGCGTGGCGGACGCGGCGGTCCGCGGCGGTGAGGAGATCGACGCGAAGGTCGAGGAAGCCACCAAGGCGATCGCCCGGCTGCTGCGCACCTGAGCCCCCGCTCCGCCCAGTGGTCGCCGGCTGTGGCCGGTGGTGACTGGTGATGGTCGGCGGTGACTGGTGGTGGTCGGCGGTGGCTGAAAATCGTCGGTCGGTACGGTCAGGGCGGCCGCTGCCCCCGGCTGCGACCGCTGCGACCGCTGCGACCGCTGCGACCGCGGGAGCCAGAGCCGCCGGGCAGTCGGTGCGGCCGGGAGCCCTGCCCCCGGCCACCCTGCGTCCTCCGGTTGCCGCGTCCCGCTCAGCGGTCGCGTTCGCGGTCCCGGCGGGTGCCGGCGCACCCCTCCGGGGGCGCGGTCCGCGCGGGCCGCGCGGTCCTCACCATCAGCACCTCGTCGATACGGGCCTGGCTGAGCCGCTCCTCCAGCGAAGCGGCGGCCGCGATCATCAACTCTCCGCACAGTTCGATCTCGACGAGGGCGATACGGTCCTGGACGGTCAGCACTCCGGCCATGGCCATCACCCCTTTCTGAGCCGACTTCCCAGCGTAGGGAAACGCGTACACGCCGCGCATGGCACGGACGGACCATTTCCCACTGGTTCCTGACGGTTCCTCTCGGCCCCCACGCGACCCCCGCCCGACTCCTACTCGACGCTCCCGGCGTAGATGTCGCCGAGCGGCGGCAGCGTCACCGACACCGGTGCGCCGAAGTCGTAGAGCAGCGTCGTCGACGCCACCTGGACCGTTTGCCCCTTGTTGGCGAAGCTGAACATCTCGCGCACCTTGCGCAGCCGGCCCCGGGCGTCGAAGTAGGCGTCGAAGGGCACACCGGGTCCGGCGAACCCTTTCGCCGCCGCGGCCAGCACCGCCCTGGCCTGCGGCGCCGCGTTCCGGGCGGCCACCGACAGATCGGCAATCCCCTTGTAGTGCCGCACCCGCGTACCGGCCAGCTCCTCCGTACCGGCGTACGCCACCCCGCGCGCCCCGCGCAGCAGCTCGGCCGCGACCAGCGGATCGGTCGCCCCGTTGGTCACCAGGTTCCCGTCGGAGAGTTTCGCCGGCTCGATCCGTACCCACTCACCGGCGGGCACATTGGCGCCCCTGTTCTTCATGTAGACCGCGGCGGGCGTCAGGAGTTCGGTGATCGGCGGATGCTCCTCAGCCCCCGCGGCATCCGGAGGCAGGACGACCCGGAGCCGGCCGCTGCGCCGCCTGAAGTCGAAGCCGCCGGTGCCCCGGATGGTCACCCGCGTCCCGCCGGTCGCCATCGTCATCGCCGTCCTGGCCCGGGAGCTGCCGGCCCCGGCCAGGACGTGCGCGGCCTCCCGCACCGCCTCCGGCCCGCCGTTCCGGTCGTCGGCCGACGCCCCGGTCCCGGCCGTACAGCCACCGGCCCCCACCACCCCCGCCAGAGCGAACGCGGCACCGGCGAGCGCCCTGGCCCTGCCTCTGTACTGCTCCACCATCGCCTGCCAACCCCCAACGCCTGGCCAGTAATCGTCCGCGCCCGCCTCCTTCGCCTAACGACTTCCGTGAACCCTCGTCACGCCCCAGTACCGTGGACGGGTGCGCGACGACGACCCCCTGCGGAACCCCCGGCAGCACACCACCACGACCTCCGAACGCGGCTCCTTCTGCACGGCCCGCTGTGTCTGCGGCTGGACCGGCCCGGCCCGCCGCTCGCGCGAACGCGCCCGTACGGACGCGGCGGAGCACACGGCACAGACCTGAGACACCGTCGGCCCGTCCGCTCCCACCCCGCCCCCACCGCCCGGTGACCGAACGGACGGTCGCGTCATGGAACCCGTACACCCGGGGTACTCGTCTCGTACGCCGGGAGGTTCACTCATGCAACGTCGCACTCTGCTCGCCGCCGTACCCGTCCTGGCCACCGCAGCTGCCTGCCGCAACACGAACAGTTCGGGCAATACGGGCAGTTCAGACCAGAAGCCGCCGGGCTCCACGACCGGTTCCACCACCACCAGGACCACACCCGGCAGCACCCCGCCCGGCACGACCGGCTCCGGCTCCATGCCGCGCGCGGCCGCCGACTGGACCGCACTCGCCCACGGGCTCGACGGCAAACTCATCCGCCCCGGCGACGCCGACTACCCCACGGCCCGTCAGCTCTACAACACCCGGTACGACAGCCTGAAGCCCGCAGCCGTCGCGTACATCGCGGGCGAGGACGACATCCGTGAGTGCCTCGCCTACGCGCGTGCGCACCACATACCCGTCTCGATACGCAACGGCGGCCACTCCTACGCCGGCTGGTCGTCCGGCAACGGCCGCCTCGTCATCGACGTGTCGAAGCTGTCCCATATATCGGCCGACGGCACGATCGGCGCGGGCGCCAAGCTGGTCGACGTGTACGAGACCCTCGGCAGGAGTTCCCGCGCCATCCCCGGCGGCTCCTGCCCCACGGTCGGCATCTCGGGACTCACCCTCGGCGGCGGCCACGGTGTCGCCTCCCGTGCGTACGGCCTGACCTGCGACAGCCTCACCTCCGCCACCCTGATCACGGCCGACGGCAAGCGCCTGACGGCAAGCGCCAAGGAGAACAAGGACCTGTTCTGGGCGCTGCGCGGCGCGGGCAACGGCAACTTCGGCGTCGTCACCTCCATGACCTTCCGTACGCACGCGGCACCGCGGACCGTCTCCGCCTATATGTCCTGGCCCTGGTCGAAGGCGCACGCGGTCATCGACGCCTGGCAGAAGTGGGGCCCCGACCAGGCCGACGAGATCTGGTCGTCGGCACATCTGGAAGCCGCTTCGGGCGGAGGTACCCCGAGCGTCTCCGTCGCGGCGTTCTCGCTGGGCACGTACGGAGACCTCCAGAACGCGGTCGACCGCCTCGCCGACCAGGTGGGCGCCCCGGCCAGTTCCGTATCACTGCGCAGGCGTGGCTACGAGGACGCGATGCTCGTCTACGCGGGCTGCGCGAGCCTCAGCGAGGACCAGTGCCATCTGCCGGGTCCGACGCCCGGCCGCCGGACCGCGGGAACGCTGCGGCGCGAAACGTACGCCGCCGCTTCGGACTTCTACGACCGGATCCTCCCCGCGGACGGCATCGACGCCCTGCTCTCCAGGACCCGGGCCGTCGCCGGTCCGGGCACCACCCAGGGCGCGGGCTCGGTCGCGCTGACCGCGCTCGGCGGTGCGATCAACCGGGTCTCCCCCTCGGCCACCGCGTTCGTGCACCGGCGTTCACGGATGCTGGCCCAGTACATAGCGTCCTGGCAGCCCGGCACCGCGGGCACCACCCAGCAGGCCTGGCTCAAGGACACGCACCGGGCGATGGGCCCGTACGCGTCGGGGGGCGCCTACCAGAACTACATCGACCCGAAGCTGACGGACTGGCGGTCGGCGTACTACGGGGCGGGGGCGCCGAAACTCGCCGGGCTGAAGAAGCAGTACGACCCGCAGCGGCTGTTCGACTTCCCGCAGGCGCTCTGACAGGGGCGCCCCCGGCGCCGGGCCCGCCGTGCTGCGCTGTGCCGTGCTGCGCTGTGCCGTGTTGTGTTGTGTTGTGCTGTGCTGTGCTGTGCCGACTGACCCGGCCACGCCGGATCGGGGTAAACCCCCAGGCCGGGGGCAGGAGTCAGCGGTAGGCACCACTGTCAGCACCAGGATCAACACCGGTACCGGCACCGGACGGCGGAGAGGCATGCATGGGCATGGAGCGACGGGCCGCACCGGAGCCCGGCGAGAGTCCCGCCCTTCCGTGGATCCCCCGCCCCGGCCGCCGCGCACCTGACCCACGCCCGGTGTCCGACGCCTGGTCACGTGGAGGGACGGCGCTGCGCCGCACCCCCGTCTCCCTGTGGAACGACGACGTGTCCGACTGGGCCGCCGCCCTCACCTACTACGCGATCCTCGCGCTGGTCCCCGCGCTCCTGGTCACCATTTCGGTCATCAGCCTCGTCGCCCCCACGACCACCGACGAACTCATCGCCGACGTCACCGCCTGGGCCCCCGCCGAATCCGGCACCGCTCTGCACCAGGCGCTCAGCCATGTCGCGGGCCAGCGCTCCGCCGCTCTGACCGTCCTGATCGGCGGCTCGTTCAGCGCGCTGTGGTCCGCCTCCAGCTACCTCGCGGTCTTCCGGCGCGCCCTGCACTCCATGTACGAGGTCAAGGACGAGCGCCCCGTCCTGCGCAAGGCGCACCGCATCCTGCTGACGGCCGTGGCCCTGCTCGGGCTGCTGGTGGTGAGCGCGCTCGCCCTGGTGCTCAGCGGCTCCCTGGCCGCCTCGCTGGGCCACGCGCTGGGCCTGGGCAACGCGGGAACCGACGTCTGGAACCTGCTCAAATGGCCGGCCCTGCTCTGCTGTGTGGCCCTGCTGGTCCTGCTCCTCTTCCGCTCCGGACCACCCGCGGCCCGGACCTCCCACCGCGGCCTGCCCGGCGGCGTACTCGCGGCGCTGCTCTGGCTCATGGCGTCGGCGGGCTTCACGGCGTACGCGGCGGGGTTCGGCACGTACAGCAGGCTGTACGGATCGCTGGCCGGCGTCGTCGTGTTCCTGGTCTGGCTCTGGCTCTCCAACCTGGCCCTGCTGGCAGGAGCCCAGTTCAACGCGGAACTGACAAGGGATACCCGCGCGCCAAACTCAAGCCCGGCAAACTCAAGCCGGGCAAACTCAAGCCCGGCGAAACCAAGCCCGTCCGGCGATTGAGGACCGGGGCCCGGGGCAGAGCCCCGAAAACCCGCAGCCAACCGGCACCCCGCACCCCGCACCGGAACCTGTCACGCGGCCAGATCGTTCCGCCCCGACTCCGACCGCGCCTCCGGAATCTCCACCGCGGCAGCCGCCACCGTCCGCGTCCGCCGCGACCGCACCAGCATCCACGCCCGCTCGGACCGGGCGACGGCCCGCACCACCGGGGTCAGCAGCGCCATCGCGAACGGCGAGAGCAGCAGCGTCACCGCCGTCCCCAGCGCGAACCCGCCGACCACATCCGTCGGATAGTGCACGCCCATGAAGATCCGGCAGAACCCCTCGGCCAGCGCGAGCCCGATCGCGGCGAGCCCGAACTTCCGGTGCGCCACGAAGAGTCCGGCCCCGACCGCCATCGCGAGCGTCGCGTGATCGCTCACGAACGAGAAGTCAGTCTTGCCCTTCACCAGGACGTCGAGCCCCTGATGCTCGACGAACGGCCGGGCCCGGTGGACGAATCCGCGGATCGGTACGTTCACCAGAACAGCGATCCCGGCGGCCAGCGGCGCCCAGATGATCCCGGCGACGGCCGTCACGGCCGACTCGGTGTCCGGCCGCCTGCGCACGCTCCACCAGCACCCCAGCACCAGCAGCACCACCGCGAGCAGGATCCCGTACTCGCCGATGAACTCCATGGTCCGGTCCGCCCAGCCGGGGGCCGACTTCGCGAGGCCGTTGATGTCGTAGAGCAGCTGGACATCAAGGTTCGACCCATCGTTGGTGAGCCCAGCCATTCGCTGCCCCTTGCCTTTGCCTTCGCTCCACTGCGCGGCGTACGTCCGTGTAAGCCGCTGTACCAACCCCCGCGGTCAGTGCGCACTCTTGTAGGTGTCCCGGACAAGGGAACGCCCGGCACACCCGCGGCGTTCCGCTCTCTACCGAATGATCACCAGGCCGTTATCGAAGAGTGACTCATCGTCGCAGCTCAGAGGGGCCGGAGTCACAGCGAGTTCAAGCCAGGCGACGGACCGTCTCAGGCCTTCGATCCGTTTTTGGGCAGTGCATTTGCGCCATCCTGAGTGACGCGCGTGGCCCCGAAGTAGTCCGGCGAGTCGATCTTGTCGAAGCGGATCACCGACCCGGTGTACGGCGCGTCGATCATGTAACCGCCGCCCACGTACAGCCCCACGTGGTGGATGGCACGGGAGTTGGAGAGGTCGTTCGAGAAGAACACCAGATCCCCCGGCAGCAGCTGATCGCGGGACGGATGCTCCCCGGCGTTGTACTGGTCGTTGGCCACCCGCGGCAGCGTGATCCCGACGCTGTGGTACGCGGCCTGCGTCAGCCCCGAGCAGTCGAACCGCCCGCCCTGACTCGCGGTGCCGGTCCCGCCCCAGAGATACGGAGTACCGAGCTTCTGCTGCGCGTAGTAAATGGCCGCGGCGGCCTGCTGCGACGGAGCCACCCCGTTGACCGGCCTGGCGAAGCTCTTCTCCAGGGTGCGGATGACCTTGACGTAGTTCTGCGTCTCCCGGTACGGCGGGACCCCGCCGTGCTGGATGACGGCGTACGACCCCGCGTTGTACGCGGCGAGCATGTTGTCGCTCTGATCGCCCGGCACGTTCTTCACGTACTTGGCCAGTTCGCAGTCGTACGACGCGGCTGACGGAATCGCGTCGGCCGGATCCCAGATGTCCTTCTTGCCGTCGCCGTTGCCGTCGACACCGTGCGTCGCCCAGGTGCCGGGAATGAACTGGGCCATCCCCTGCGCGTTCGCCGGGCTCTTGGCCGTCGGATCCCAGCCGCTCTCCTGGTACAACTGCGCCGCGAGCAGTGCGGGGTTGAGCGCGGGACAGAGGTTGCCCCACTTCTGCACGGTCGCCTGGTAGGCGGCCGGCACGGCGCCCTTGGCCAGCGCGACGGTGGAACCGGTCCTGTCGATTCCGGCCGCGGCGGAGTACGTTCCGACGACGAGCAGGCCGATGAAGCCCAGACTCGCCCCGAACCCGATCCCACCCATGACCAAGACTTTGCGCATCCCTCAACCCTCCCCCATTCGGCCCCGGTTCACTGCCTACTTCACTCGGAAACCCGAACAGCTGATGCTGGCGTAGTCCGTTGGGGTTGATTTGACGTGATCGGCTCCACCGGCCCGACCGGAACCACCGGATCCACCGGCCCGGAAGGCGCCGCCTCGCCCAGCCCCGCCAGCGCCCCGTAGAACGCGTCGTCCACCAGCGCCGCCCGCACCGAGCAGGCCGCGATGACCTCGGTGAGCGAGGGGCGGGCCGCCGGGTCCTTCGCCACGCAGCGGCCGATCAGCCCGGCCAGCTCCGGCTCGACGCCGCCCAGGTCGATCTCCTCGTGCACCACCCGGTAGCCGATCCCGGCGGGCTGCCCGCCCCCGAACGGCGCCCGCCCGGTCGCCGCGTACGCCATCGTCGAGCCCAGCGCGAAGACATCCGCCGCCGGTCCGACCTGATGCGCCATCAGGACCTCGGGCGCGGCGAAACCGGGGGTCCCGGGCGCGAGCCCCGTCTCGGTGAGCGCCGCGTCCCCCGTGCCGCGGGCGATCCCGAAGTCGATCAGCTGCGGACCCTGCGCGGACAGGATGATGTTCTGCGGCTTGAGATCCCGGTGCGTCACTCCGTACGCATGGACACTCGCCAGCCCCTCGGCGAGCGCGGCGAACACTCCGCGGCAGGTCGCCACCGGGAACGGCCCACGACGGCGTACGGCATGACTGAGCGTCGGGCCCGACACATACTCGGTCGCCAGCCAGTACGGCGGCTCGGCCAGCGAGGCGTCGATCAGGTTCGCGGTGTACGCGCTGCGCACCGCCCGTACGGTCTCGACCTCACGGCGGAAGCGGCCGAGCGCCTCGGGATGGTCGGTGATCTCGTCCCGGATGACCTTGATCGCGACCAGCCGCCCACCGGGCGAACACCCCAGATGGACCTGGCCCATGCCGCCCGCTCCGAGCCTGGCGAGCAGTGCGTGCGCGCCTATCCGCGGCGGGTCGTGAGGTCTGAGTGCGTCCACTGGGCCCACTGTTTCAGCCGACCCGGCGCCAATCAAGGGGCGTTGGACCTCACGGCCGTCACGAACGCCCCGTCACCGCCGCACCCGCACACCGGCAACAGGGCTGCCCGTCACCGGCCGCCCGCGCCGCCCTGCCGCAGCTTCTTGAAGGTGTACGCGCCACCCCGCGCGGCCGGCACAGAGGTGCACCTGACCAGCAACCGCTCACCGCCCGCCCGGCCGGCGCTCCGGCCGGGCCGCCGGTACTCGACCACGTACGTGCCGTGCAGGACGACATGGCTGTCCGGGTCCAGTGAGCAGGTGAGCGTCGTACCGGTCTCGGTGCCCGTCCTGGCGGCGGCGGCCGGCGGGCCGGCCGCGGCCACGTCCTTGGTGGAGCCCGGCTCGGCCCCCGGCGCGGCCACCGGCTCCCGCACCGCCCGGAGCACGATGCCGCTGACCCGCGTACCGCTGCCCGTACCGCCGCCCAGCCGGCCGCCGGGCGCGGGGTGGACGAGGGCGGCGACGAATCCGTCGCCCGGGACCACCGCGGCGAAGTCACCGTCCCAGGACCAGCCGGACTCGACGTCGTACGACAGGTCGGCCGGGCTCATCCGGTCCAGGTCCACCTGGACCGCCGGCCCGGGAGCGGACTCCACCACCGACCCCGGCGCCGACGGGCCGGCGGCGAAGGCCAGGACCACCTGCCCCAGCGGGAAGACGACGTTCTGCCCCTGTCCGGCCAGCGGCAGCGCACAGACCGGCACCGGAGCGCCCCCCTCCGGGGCGGGCTGCGCCAGACCGCACGAGAGCGGTGTCGCGGTGGTGTCCGAGATGGTGACAGCCCCGGGCGTACCCCCGCCGATGACGGTGGAGCGCGCACCCGCACCGACATCGAGGGTCTGCCCCGGCGAGACCCGGGTGAGGTCCACCCCCGCGAGCCGGGCACCGTCCGGGGTATCACCGGGCGTGACGAAGGCGTAGTACTGCTCGGTCCAGGCCAGTTCGGTCCGGGTCGTGTACGTGCTCGTGGAGCTCCACAGGACGGGCAGCCCCCCGGTGCTCTGCTCGCTCTGCACGGCCTTGAACATCAGCAGCCGGTGGCCGGAAGCAGTCAGCTGACGCACCGTCCCGGCAGGCATGTTGACCCGTACTGCGTACCGCACACCGGGAGCGGCGAACCGGTGCGCCGCGCTGCGGGCCGGCCCGGCGTGCGGGACGGGGCGTGCGGGCCGGGCAGGCCGTTCGGACACAGCCCCCTCCGCCCGGCGCAGCAGCGCGGGCACCAGGGCGGCGGCACCCACTACCGCGCCGCCCGCGGAAACCTGCCGGAGAAAGGTGCGCCGGGACTGCTCAGCCATGGGATGTCCTCCGAGTCTCGCGGTGACGAGTGCCGCGGCACCAGGGCCGCCGGACCGGTCAGCGGGGCAGCCCCGCGGGCACCTCAGCACACCCCCGTACGGCACGGTGCGAGGCACACGGCCGGACCGGGACGCCTGCACCCGCACGGCCGAAGAACAGCCCCGGGAGGGAATAGACGGGCCGTCAGCCGTTGTGCCGGGCGCAAACAGGACGGCTCCTCTTCCCCGACAGCCGCATCATTGCCCGGCGTCACCCCCCGTGATACACAGAGTAACCATGCATGTTCGACCGAGCACGAGTCCGCGTCGCAGGTCAGAGCAGCATGTTCGGACAAATGCGCGGGCATGTGCGTAAAGAGAGCCGCCGGGTTACACACGGGGGCTGTTTCATCAGCGAAGATAGGACGTGACCCGTGCACTGGAGCATGGGCACGAACTACCCGATAGGGGCGGTGAGTTACATGAACCTGGCAGCCGACAAGGGCGACATCAGCACCATCATCGGCGGAATCGCCCCCAACTGGGGGCCGTTCGGCAGCCTCGGCAACGAGGCACGGATCATGGTCGAGGTCGTGATGGCGGTCGCCATCCTGCTCTGCCTCGGCATCGCGATCTGGGGTGCGGCCAAGCAGCGTATCGGCGCCACCGCGCTGCGGGACACCTTCAGCGCGGAACAGGGCAAGGGCCTGATCGTCGCCGGGCTCACCGGCGTATTCATCATCGGCTCGCTGGGAACCGTCTTCACCATCGTGTACGGGATGGCCGTCTGACCCCGCATCATCCGTCCCGCACTCCCCGGGCGTGCCCGGCCCACCCAGAGGTTGCGCATCCCTGATGTCGAGTCACCACAGCCCGCCCGCGCGGGAACCAGCACAGTTACCGTCGTACTGCACGACGACACGGCAAACGGTTGAGGGGGCGTCCGCGGCATGAGTCTCGGAGACGAGAACAACTACGGCAGCGACGCGGGCCGCTCCGACGGCATGGGCGGCTCGGGCCAGACCCGTACACGCCTGCCCGAGGGCGAGGGCGACCCGTACGGCGGCGCCAGACGCCCCGTACGCGCCTCACGCTCCCTCATCACGGTCGTGGGCGTCGTGGTGCTGCTCATCGCCGCCATCGCCTTCGCCAACCGCGGCAACGGCAGCAGCAGCGACTCGTCGGACGACGACAGCAACGGAGCGAAGCGGCCCGGCTCGAACGCCACAGCGGCCTCCGGCGTCAAACCGGTCACGGGCAGCAACAGCGGCATCGCATCCGGCTTCGCCCACACGAGCCAGGGGGCGCAGAGCGCTGCGGCGAACTATGCGGTGGTGCTGGTGTCGGCCGACATCATGAAGCCCGCCCGCCGCGGGGACATCGTGAACAAGGTGTTCGTGCCCGACCAGGTCGACGCGTTCAAGAACAAGCTCGACAAGGCCTATGACAAGCAGCTCCTGGACAAGATCGGGCTCGACGCCAACGGCAACGCCGGCAAGGGCCTGACCTATGTCTCACGCACCGCACCCGTCGGCACCAAAGTCACGCAGCAGTCCGGCGACACCGCGACCGTCGCGGTCTGGTGCACGGGAGTGTTCGGCACAGCCGGCGTGGGCTCGACCAGCCCGGTGACCAGCGACTGGTTCACCATGACGCTCAAGCTCCAGTGGGTGAGCGACAACTGGAAGGTCCAGAGCTTCACCCAGAAGGACGGCCCGGCCCCGGTGAACACCGACAGCAAGGCCTCCACCGCCGACGAGATCGCCAAGGCAGTCGAGCAGTACGGAGGGTTCACCTATGCCCGCTAACCCACGCCGCGCGCTCACCGTCGCGGGAGCCCTCGCCGCCGTACAGACAGCGGCGGTGCTGCTCTCCGCCCGCGCGTTCGCCGCCCCCTCACCGACGCCTTCACCGTCGTCGTCGGGCAAGGACGACTGCAGCCTCCTCATCGGCCCCGTCCGTGACCGCTGCGAAGGCACCGCGGGCGGCGGAGCCAGCAACACCCCCCCTGCCGACTCCCTGGACCCCCTCTCCTCCCTGGCCAAGGGCTGCGCCGACGCCGCCGCCTGGATCGTCGGCAAGCTCTCCGACGCGGTGAAGAGCACGGCCAACGTCGACTTCACCAACAGCTCCTTCCTCCGCCAGTACGCCGTCGTCTTCGCCGCCTCCACCATCCTCACGCTCGTCCTCTGGCTCCTCGCAGTGGCCAAGCGCGCCGTCCGCGGCGTCCCCCTCACCACCGCGCTCTCCGAGGCCATCGGCTTCCTCTGGCTAACCGTCATCGCCTCCGCGTTCACCCCGCTGATCCTCTACACACTGGTCTCGGCGACCGACAGCGTCACCGAGGTCATCGCATCGGCCACCGGCGGCAAGAACGACGTCTTCTTCGGGGCCTTCGCCGAGGCGCTCAAGAAGGGCTCCGACATCGGCGGCGGCCCCATCATGCTGATCGTCACCTCCCTGGTGTCGATCCTCGCCGCCGGCGTCCTCTGGCTCGAACTCGTCATCAGGGCCGCTCTCCTGTACGCCGGCGCCCTCCTCGGCACCGTCGTCTACGCGGGCCTCGTCGACAAGAACATGTGGGGCCACGTCCGCCGCTGGGCCGGCATCATGATCGCGGTGATCATGGTCAAACCGGTCATCGTGATCGTGCTCGGCCTCGCCGGCGCGCTCTCCTCCGGCAAGGGCCCCGACTCCTTCTCCGCCGTCGTCTCCGGCCTCGCGATCATCCTGCTCGCCATCTTCGCCAGCGGCATGATCTACCGCTTCGTCCCCGGCTTCGGTGACGAGGTCGCCGCCTCCCGCACCAACCGCAAGTCCGCGACCGACGGCGCCCAGGCCGCCGCCATGATCAGCTCGCCCGCCGCGCTCGTGTCCCAGGGCATCAAGACCCACAGCAGCCGCGGCGGGGGCGGCGGAAACGACAGCGGGAGCGGCGGAGGCGGCGGCGGACGCCCCGCCAACCCCATCTCCGGAGGCGTGGCGGCCCACAGCAGCCGCGGCGGCTCCAGCGGACAGAGCGGCCAGGGCGGCCAGGGCGGCGGAACCGGCGGAAAGATCCCCAACGCCGCGTCCCCGCCCCGTAACAAGCCGAGCAGCTCCGGAACCCACAGCACACGCAACAACGGCACAGGAGGAGGAGGGCGTTGACGACCCAGTCCCAGCCGGTCGCGCCCCGCCGCACGTATCTGATCGGCCGCGCCCGGCCATCGGCGATCGTCGGCAAGAACCGCGAGACGGGCGAGATCGCACTGATCATCGCGGGCGCCTTCCTCGGCATGATGTGCGGACTCCTCGTCCCCGTCCTGCCCCTGCGCATCGTGACGCTGACCGGCTTCCCGATGCTGGCACTCGCCGCGGTGTACGTCCCGTACAAGCACCGCACGTTCTACAAGTGGTTCGAGATCAACCGCAGCTACAAACGCTCCCTGCGCCGCGGCACCGCCTACCGCTCCCCCACCATGGAAGCGGGCATCGCACTCGACGGCCGCGAGGTCGAGATCGGCCCGCCGCCCGGCATCGGCCGCATCAACTGGCTGGCGGCCCCCTTCGGCCCCGACGAGATCGCCGTACTCCTGCACGCCGACCGGCGCACCGTCACCGCCGCCATCGAGATCGAGGGCCCCGGCGTCGGCCTGCGCGACTCGGAGGACCAGGAAGCCCTGGTGGACCGGTTCGGCACCCTGCTCAAGCACGTGGCCAACGGCGACGGATTCGTCACCCGCCTGCAGATCCTCGCCCGCACCCTCCCCGCCGACCCGGACGCACACGCCAAGGACGTCGCCCAGCGCGGCGACCCCCGCGCCCCCGGCTGGCTCCAGGACTCGTACGACCAGCTCGCCTCCATGGTCTCCACCTCCAGCGAGCAGCACCGCGCGTACCTGGTGGCCTGTATGCACTTCACCCGCGAACTGGCCTCCGAAGCCCACGCCATGGCCCGCGCAGCCCGGCCCGCCGCAGGCCGCCGCCTCGACAAGGACGCCGGCCTCGCCGTCGTCATGGCCCGCGAACTCACCGACATCTGCGCCCGCCTCGCCGAGGCGGACATCCGGGTACGCCAGCCCCTCGGCCAGGGACGGCTCTCCTCACTCGTGCACTCCATGTACGACCCGGACCACCCCATCGACCACATCCAGGCCATGACGAAGCGCAACGCCTGGCCCGCCGAGCTCGACGCCGTCGAACCCACCTACCTCCAGGCCAAGACCCGCGAGTCCTCCACCCGCGCACCCTGGTGCCACGCCACCGCCTGGGTGAAGGAGTGGCCGATGACCCCCGTCGGCGTCAACTTCCTCGCCCCGCTGCTCGTCCACACCCCGGACGTGATCCGTACGGTCGCGGTCTGCATGGACCTCGAACCGACCGAAGTCGCCATCGAGCGCATGCTCACCGAGAAGACCAACGACGAGGCCGAAGCATCCCGCGCCGCCAAGATGAACCGGACCGTCGACCCACGCGACGTCGCCACCCACGGCCGCCTCGACCAGCGCGGCGAAGACCTCGCCAGCGGTGCGGCAGGCGTCAACCTGGTCGGGTACATCACGGTCTCGTCCCGCTCACCCGAAGCACTGGCCCGCGACAAGCGGACCATCCGCGCATCGGCCGGCAAGTCGTATCTCAAGCTCGAATGGTGCGACCGCGAGCACCACCGCGCCTTTGTGAATACGCTGCCGTTCGCGACCGGCATCCGCCGATAGGGGCCCTGTGATGCGAGATCCGATGTCAGCCGTCACCGACGCCTTCGCCGCGTTCCTCTTCGGCAAGGTCGAGACGACGCGCCTCCCCGTCCGTACGTCGACGGGCCAGGCCCAGGCGGTCTACCTGCCGACGGCCGCCCCCGGCCTCGGCGACTCCGGCGTGATCATCGGCCGCGAGGTCTACTCGGGCAAGGGGTACATCTACGACCCCTTCCAGCTGTACGGACAGCAGCTGCCCGCCCCGCACTGGCTGGTGCTCGGCGAATCCGGCAACGGCAAATCCTCCCTGGAGAAGACCTACGTCCTGCGCCAACTGCGCTTCAAGGACCGCCAGGTCGTCGTCCTCGACGCCCAGGGCGAGGACGGCGCCGGTGAATGGGCCCTCATCGCCCAGCAGCTGGGTATAACCCCCATCCGGCTGGACGCGATGGCCGCGCTCGACCACGGCATCCGGCTCAACCCGCTGGATCCGGCCATCGCCACCACGGGCCAGCTGGCCCTGCTCCGTACGATCATCGAAGTCGCCATGGGCCACGGCCTGGACGAACGCTCGGGCTTCGCGCTCAAGGTGGCGCACGCGTACGTCAACGAGACCATCACCGACCGCCAGCCGGTCCTCACCGACATCGTCGAGCAGCTCCGCCACCCCGAACCGGAGTCGGCGGAGGCGATGAACGTCGGTATAGACGATGTACGGGCCTGGGGCCTGGACGTCGCCCTCGTCCTGGACCGCCTGGTGGACGGTGACCTGCGCGGCATGTTCGACGGCCCGACCTCGGTCGGTATCGACCTGGACGCCCCGCTGATCGTCTTCGACCTGTCGCACATCGACCGCAACTCCATCGCCATGCCCATCCTGATGGCGATCGTCGGTGTCTGGCTGGAACACACCTGGATCCGCCCCGACCGCAAGAAGCGCATCTTCCTCGTCGAAGAGGCCTGGCACATCATCAACAGCCCCTTCGTGGCACAGCTCTTCCAGCGCCTGCTGAAGTTCGGCCGGCGCCTGGGCCTGTCGTTCGTCGCGGTGGTCCACCACCTCTCGGACGTGGTGGACGGCGCCGCCGCCCGGGAAGCGGCGGCCATCCTGAAGATGGCGTCGACCCGGACCATCTACGCCCAGAAGGCCGACGAGGCACGGGCGACGGGCCGCGTCCTGGGCCTGCCGCGCTGGGCCGTCGAGATCATCCCGACCCTGACCCCGGGCATCGCGGTCTGGGACGTCAACGGCAACGTCCAGGTCGTCAAACACCTGATCACCGAGGCCGAACGCCCCCTCGTCTTCACCGACCGCGCCATGACCGAGTCGTCCACCCCGGAAGCCGACGACGCGCTGACCCTCCAACTGGAGACGGAGGCGGAGGAACGAGCGGCCAGGATCGAGCGGCAGCTGAACGAGTCCTCAGAGTCGACGGTGGCCTGATATGCACGACACCCCGCACCATGGGCACCACCAGCAGCACGAGCACCACAACCGGCACCACCCAGCGCACCAGCAGCCGTCCCAGCCACAGTCACGCGGTATCCCGGACGGGCTGCTGATCGCGCTGATCGTCTTCCTGCTCGGCCTGACCCTCCTGGTCTGGCTGGCCACGGGCCTCGCCGCCGTCTTCGCCCACGGCGCCTGGCCGGACGGCGTGACCGTGACACACACCCCGGTGGCCATGCGCGAACTGGCCGCGTCCCCGCACGACCTCGCCGCCGCCTGGCCGGACACCCCACCGGGCCGGCTCTCCGGGTACGGGTTGTTCTGGGGCCTGCTCATCAGCGAAGTCCTGGTCCTGCTGGTGCTGACCGTCTTCGTCCTCGGCACGCTCACCCGCTGGCGCGCGGTACGCAACGCCCGCCGGACAGCCACAGCCGGCACACCACGCGTCGCGCCCCCGAGGTCACCGGAGCGGACCGCGCCACAGAGCACCGACCAGACCGTCCCCACCGAGCAGACCCAACAGCCTCAACAAGCTCAACAGCCTCAGCATCCCCAACAGGTCGAGCACACCGACCAGTTCATGCAGCCCGGCCTGCTGGCCGAGGCTGCTGCCACCCCCACAGGCGCCACCGACCGCCCCGCCGGAACAGCGCCGGCCACCCCCGCACCGGCCCCCACAGCCACCCCCGACCCGATCGCCCCAGCCCCGGCTGCCGCCGACGCCCTCCTCCCGGTGCCCCTGGTCCGCTTCGGGCCCGCCCCGGTACGCCGGGCCGCCGCTGTCCAGGCCGTGAGCGACGCTGCCGGCCCCGCACTCGTCGTCACCTCCTCACCCGCTGTCTGGTCGGAGACGAAGGACGCCCGGGCCAAGCTCGGACCCGTACTCGTCTACGACCCCGGCCACCTCTGCGACACCCCCGCCCGCCTCCACTGGTCCCCCACCAGCGGCTGCGAGGACGCCGACACCGCCGCAGCCCGCGCCGTCGCGTTGCTCGCACCGGTCCGTCCGACCGCCCGCATCGACACGACCATGGCCGACACCGCCGAGACGCTCCTGAGCAGCTGGCTGCACGCCGCAGCCGTGGACGGCCGCCCGTTCCGGCAGGTCCACCGCTGGGCCCAGGGCGCCGGCCAGGCCCAGGAGGCGGTACGCATCCTGCGCACCCACGCACGGGCGCGCTCCGGATCAGCGGGCCTGCTGGAGTCGGCGCTCACCGCCCACCCCGAACGCCGCGAGGTCGCCCAGGAGCTGACGGCCCGTGCACTGAGCGCACTCTCCTCGATCCACATCCGCGAAGCCTGCACACCGAACCGAACCGATACGGTCACGCTGGAATCATTCATCCACGAGGGGGGCACTCTCTATGTGGTGGGTGAAGCAATCGAGGACCCGCGCACGCGCCCCGGCGCCATGCCGTTTCTCACCGCACTCGCCTCCAGCGTGGTCGAGCACGGCCGCCGCTTGGCCGCACGGTCAACTGACGGTCGGCTCGACCCACCAATGACGCTCGTCCTGGACGATGTCGCCGCGGTGGCCCCGTTCCCGTATCTGCCGGAGCTGCTCACATCCGGCCACGAGCAGGGTCTGCACCCGCTGGCACTGCTCCGCTCCCGCGAACAGGCGCGCAACCGCTGGCCCCACCAGGAACTGCCCGACGCCACACCCTTCTGACGGCGCTCAACCTCCGTACGGGAGACGCCGGAAGGAGCGGGGAAGGCGCCAGAGGGAGGCGCCATCCGAAGGCGCCGGCGCGAGGGGCGCTACTCCCAGTCCCAGTCGATCCCCACCCGCCCCGGCCGTACCTCCTGCTCCACGGTATGGACGGACCGGTACAGACCGCTGAGCGTCAGATCCCGCCGGGCTCCCCGTACCGTCCCCGCCGTGGCCTGCGCGAAGCGCCGGCACCGCACCGGAAGCGCATGTTCGTCGAAGCGGACCTGCAGGACGTACTGCCCACCGGCGAAACTGAATCCGCGCACATACTCGCTGCTCGGCCCCCCGGTGCCGTCCTCGAACCCGTACCTGAACACATAGGTCTCCCCGGCCCGCAGCCGGGCGTCGAACAGCAGCTCCGCGACGACCACCCCGGTCTCCCGCTCCCACCGCACCCGCCCCGTACGGCAGTTCTCCCCGGCCAGGACCTCCACCCGCCCGGGGTCGCATCCAGGATCCCCGTGGTGGATGGCCACATAGCGGTCCACCCCGTCCCGGTGGGCGCGGACGACATGCTGCGACGAGCGGCCGACCAGCCGCCGGTCGGCCCCGATCCGCACCGACTCGTGGTGACCCACTGTGTGGAGCCCGCCGTCCGCCGGGCTCCCCATCCCGGCGAGCAGCCCCTCCAGCACAGCGGCACCCGCGACCAGCGAACGGTACGAACGACCGGCCGGCCGTTCACTCGTACCGCGTGGCCCACCACCCGCAGGCCCGCCGCCCCCGTCAGCAAGCAGCCGTACCAATGAACCGGCGGGCAGCCGCAGCACCTCCTCCAGTGCGCTCACCGCCCGCAGCGACTCGGCCCGCCGGGGCCGCCGCACCCCCTGTTGCCAGTAACTGAGGCTCGTTACACCGACTTTGATCCCCCGGCTCGCCAGATGATGCTGGACCCGGTGCAGCGGCAGCCCCCGCACGGCGAGAGCAGTACGCAGCGCGAGATGGAAAGGGCCGGTGTGCAGGGCCAGGTCGAGTTCCGAACCGGCGGCGGCCACCGGATCCCGCCCCGTGATCCGTTCCATCAGTGCCCCTCCGGTTCCGGTGAACATTCACGGCGGACAGCGGAGCAGCGCAGCGGACGGAGCCGACCGTGCAGGTGGAGAAGGGGGCCGTTCACAACCGGCCACGCGCCATTCACAGTGCCGTGCCGTCGCGTATTCAACCGCGTTGACCGGCACGCAACAACACCCGATGCTCACCACAGCGTCCGGACGCGCTCCTCCAATCCACCCCCACCCCGGGAGGAACACGATGCGCACCCACAGGAGACGGCTGTCCCTTGCCGCCATCGCCACCGCGGCAGCCCTGTTCGCCCTGCCCATCACCACGGCGGCAGCCACCCCCACGACCGTGCCAGCGGCGGCGGGAGCAAAACGCCTCAACATCACCATGCAGGAGCAGCAGCAGACCAACTGGTGCTGGGCCGCGACGGGTAACACCATCGCCGGCTGGTACGGCCGCGACTACAGCCAGAACCAGTTCTGCAACGCCGCGTTCGGCCGCAGCCAGAACGGCAACTGCCCCAACGACCAGGCCACCCTCGCCAACGTCCAGGACGGCCTCAACTGGGCTGGTATCAGCCCGGGTTCCTATGTCACCGGCTGGCTCCAGTCGTCCACCGTACAGACCGAGATCAACGCCGGCCGCCCCATCGCCGACCGCATCCAGTGGTCGAGCGGCGGCGGGCACATGAATGTCGTCTACGGGTACGACACGGCCGGCGACTGGGTCTACTGGGGCGACCCCTGGCCGTCGGACAACCGCTACAACTGGGCCGCCCACGACTGGTACGTCAGCAACAACGAGTTCTCCTGGACCCACTCGCTCTACCGGATCGGGGCGTGACCACCATGCAGAGACGCCTCACACGCCCCGCCCCGTACGGCCGCACCCTCCTGCGAGCGGCCCTCGCCGGAGCCGCGGCCACCGCGGCACTCGCCCTCGCCCCCGGGGCCTCCGCGGCCGACCACTCCACCGGCCCCACCGCGCACCTCACCGATTCCGCGGCCGGCCGCAGCGCCGCACAGCACGCAGCGGCATCCCCCGCCACTCTGCACACGCTGGCACGCTTCTTCGCAGACTCGGGCACTCACCCCGCAACGCCGTCGGCGGCCTCCGGCCCGGCCCCGCAGATCAAGGGCCCGGCCGTGCCCGTCTACACACTCTCCCCGGACTTCGTCGCAGCCCGCTCCGGCGCCCCTGTCGCGCGGCTGGACTTCCTGGCCAGTACCGCGGTCTCCGCCGACGGCCGGAAGGCATCGGTGTGGACCGTCCCGCAGGGGGCCTCCTGGCAGGTCGTGAACATCGCCACCGGCGACGACGAGACGCACTACGCGGCGAAGGGCGCCGCGAAACTGCCCGGCGGCACCGTCTTCCGTGAGCCGCAGATCAACGCCTGGTACGTCATGAAGGGGACGCGGATCCTGCCCCTGGACACCGAGGCCGTACACGCGGTCGGCGCCCGCGGAACGACACTCGCCGCGTACCGGCACCGAGTACACAAGGCGTACGGCGACAAGCTGCCGGGCTCGCAGTACGCGAAGAAGGGCGAGGCGGGAGGCTACGCCGACAGCACCGGCACCCACCACACCGCGACCCGCGCCACCGCGGCCGCCGGGTCCGCCGGCTCGACACCCGGCTCGGCCGGGACGTCGCTGATGGCGGGCGGGGCGGGGGCCCTGATACTGGGACTCGGCGCCCTGTTCGTACGCCGCACGGCCCGTCACACCGGCCGGTCGACCACCATCTCCAGCTCACGGTCCCCCGCGTCGCCGGGGGCCGGGACGGAGTAACCGGTCGGTACGAAACCGATCTTGCGGTAGAAGCCGGCAGCCCGGCCGTTGGCCTGGTGCACGAAGAGCCGCACCCGCTCGATCCGCGGCTCGTCCAGCGACCAGGCCCACTCCATCGCCGCCCGGAAGAGCTCCTGGGTGAGACCCGCTCCACGGAACTCGGGCCGCACGTACACACCGACCAGATGTGCCTGCGATACGGAGTTCACTTCCCCGAAGATCCCCTCGGTCCCGACGGGTTCGACCAGCACGACCACGGTACCGGACCACGACCCGTCGGGCCCCTCCGCGATGAACTGCCGTGCGGTACCACCGTGCGAGGCCCCGGCCGCCCGGTCCTGCCAGAAGGAATCCGGGCGGGCGGTGGCCGCTTCATAGGTTTCGAGATAGGCAATGGGCGCTGCGGGATCCTGGAGCGCGACCAGCCGCAGCTCCTTGACCTTGAGCCACTCATCAGCCCGCACAGGCCGTATGACGTCTTCCATGCCGGGATCCTGCCAGACAGACCCGCAGGACTGCACACGAATTTGAACTGCACGTGGACGCAAAAATGCCTCAGCCCCGGACCATAACGGTCCGGGGCTGAGGCTAAAAATTGTTCGGCGGCGTCCTACTCTCCCACAGGGTCCCCCCTGCAGTACCATCGGCGCTGAAAGGCTTAGCTTCCGGGTTCGGAATGTAACCGGGCGTTTCCCTAACGCAATGACCACCGAAACACTATGAAATTAACCAACACCGGATACAACACGGTCGTTCGTTATTTCAGAACTAACACAGTGGACGCGAGCAACTGAGGACAAGCCCTCGGCCTATTAGTACCAGTCAGCTCCACCCGTTACCGGGCTTCCACATCTGGCCTATCAACCCAGTCGTCTACTGGGAGCCTTAACCCCTCAAAGGGGGTGGGAATACTCATCTCGAAGCAGGCTTCCCGCTTAGATGCTTTCAGCGGTTATCCTTTCCGAACGTAGCCAACCAGCCATGCCCTTGGCAGGACAACTGGCACACCAGAGGTTCGTCCGTCCCGGTCCTCTCGTACTAGGGACAGCCCTTCTCAATATTCCTACGCGCGCAGAGGATAGGGACCGAACTGTCTCACGACGTTCTAAACCCAGCTCGCGTACCGCTTTAATGGGCGAACAGCCCAACCCTTGGGACCGACTCCAGCCCCAGGATGCGACGAGCCGACATCGAGGTGCCAAACCATCCCGTCGATATGGACTCTTGGGGAAGATCAGCCTGTTATCCCCGGGGTACCTTTTATCCGTTGAGCGACAGCGCTTCCACAAGCCACTGCCGGATCACTAGTCCCGACTTTCGTCCCTGCTCGACCCGTCGGTCTCACAGTCAAGCTCCCTTGTGCACTTACACTCAACACCTGATTGCCAACCAGGCTGAGGGAACCTTTGGGCGCCTCCGTTACTCTTTAGGAGGCAACCGCCCCAGTTAAACTACCCATCAGACACTGTCCCTGATCCGGATCACGGACCGAGGTTAGACATCCAGCACGACCAGAGTGGTATTTCAACGACGACTCCACAACCACTGGCGTGGCCGCTTCAAAGTCTCCCACCTATCCTACACAAGCCGAACCGAACACCAATATCAAACTGTAGTAAAGGTCCCGGGGTCTTTCCGTCCTTCTGCGCGAAACGAGCATCTTTACTCGTAGTGCAATTTCACCGGGCCTATGGTTGAGACAGTCGAGAAGTCGTTACGCCATTCGTGCAGGTCGGAACTTACCCGACAAGGAATTTCGCTACCTTAGGATGGTTATAGTTACCACCGCCGTTTACTGGCGCTTAAGTTCTCAGCTTCGCAACCCCGAAAGATCACTAACCGGTCCCCTTAACGTTCCAGCACCGGGCAGGCGTCAGTCCGTATACATCGCCTTACGGCTTCGCACGGACCTGTGTTTTTAGTAAACAGTCGCTTCTCGCTGGTCTCTGCGGCCACCCCCAGCTCATGGAGTAAATCCAATCACCAAGAATGGCCCCCTTCTCCCGAAGTTACGGGGGCATTTTGCCGAGTTCCTTAACCATAGTTCACCCGAACGCCTCGGTATTCTCTACCTGACCACCTGAGTCGGTTTAGGGTACGGGCCGCCATGAAACTCGCTAGAGGCTTTTCTCGACAGCATAGGATCATCCACTTCACCACAATCGGCTCGGCATCAGGTCTCACCCACATGTCATCCGGATTTACCTGGATAACGGGCTACACCCTTACCCCGGGACAACCACCGCCCGGGCTGGACTACCTTCCTGCGTCACCCCATCGCTTACCTACTACCACCTTGGTTC